>NZ_JBLQTN010000001.1:0-4838428 GCF_048685095.1 Enterobacter sp. BNK-8
AACTCCCTATAATGCGCCTCCATCGACACGGCGGATGTGAATCACTTCACACAACAAGCGGTTCGGTTGAAGAGAAAAAATCCTGAAATAACGGGTTGACTCTGAAAGAGGAAAGCGTAATATACGCCACCTCGCAACGGTGAGCGAAAGCCGCGTTGCACTGCTCTTTAACAATTTATCAGACAATCTGTGTGGGCACTCAAAGTGACATGGATTCTTAATGTCTTCGGACAATAAATGAATACCAAGTCTCTGAGTGAACATGCGTAATTCATTACGAAGTTTAATTCACGAGCATCAAACTTAAATTGAAGAGTTTGATCATGGCTCAGATTGAACGCTGGCGGCAGGCCTAACACATGCAAGTCGAGCGGTAACACAGGGAGCTTGCTCCTGGGTGACGAGCGGCGGACGGGTGAGTAATGTCTGGGAAACTGCCTGATGGAGGGGGATAACTACTGGAAACGGTAGCTAATACCGCATAACGTCGCAAGACCAAAGAGGGGGACCTTCGGGCCTCTTGCCATCAGATGTGCCCAGATGGGATTAGCTAGTAGGTGGGGTAACGGCTCACCTAGGCGACGATCCCTAGCTGGTCTGAGAGGATGACCAGCCACACTGGAACTGAGACACGGTCCAGACTCCTACGGGAGGCAGCAGTGGGGAATATTGCACAATGGGCGCAAGCCTGATGCAGCCATGCCGCGTGTATGAAGAAGGCCTTCGGGTTGTAAAGTACTTTCAGCGGGGAGGAAGGTGCTGAGGTTAATAACCTCAGCAATTGACGTTACCCGCAGAAGAAGCACCGGCTAACTCCGTGCCAGCAGCCGCGGTAATACGGAGGGTGCAAGCGTTAATCGGAATTACTGGGCGTAAAGCGCACGCAGGCGGTCTGTCAAGTCGGATGTGAAATCCCCGGGCTCAACCTGGGAACTGCATTCGAAACTGGCAGGCTAGAGTCTTGTAGAGGGGGGTAGAATTCCAGGTGTAGCGGTGAAATGCGTAGAGATCTGGAGGAATACCGGTGGCGAAGGCGGCCCCCTGGACAAAGACTGACGCTCAGGTGCGAAAGCGTGGGGAGCAAACAGGATTAGATACCCTGGTAGTCCACGCCGTAAACGATGTCGACTTGGAGGTTGTGCCCTTGAGGCGTGGCTTCCGGAGCTAACGCGTTAAGTCGACCGCCTGGGGAGTACGGCCGCAAGGTTAAAACTCAAATGAATTGACGGGGGCCCGCACAAGCGGTGGAGCATGTGGTTTAATTCGATGCAACGCGAAGAACCTTACCTACTCTTGACATCCAGAGAACTTTCCAGAGATGGATTGGTGCCTTCGGGAACTCTGAGACAGGTGCTGCATGGCTGTCGTCAGCTCGTGTTGTGAAATGTTGGGTTAAGTCCCGCAACGAGCGCAACCCTTATCCTTTGTTGCCAGCGGTTAGGCCGGGAACTCAAAGGAGACTGCCAGTGATAAACTGGAGGAAGGTGGGGATGACGTCAAGTCATCATGGCCCTTACGAGTAGGGCTACACACGTGCTACAATGGCGCATACAAAGAGAAGCGACCTCGCGAGAGCAAGCGGACCTCATAAAGTGCGTCGTAGTCCGGATTGGAGTCTGCAACTCGACTCCATGAAGTCGGAATCGCTAGTAATCGTAGATCAGAATGCTACGGTGAATACGTTCCCGGGCCTTGTACACACCGCCCGTCACACCATGGGAGTGGGTTGCAAAAGAAGTAGGTAGCTTAACCTTCGGGAGGGCGCTTACCACTTTGTGATTCATGACTGGGGTGAAGTCGTAACAAGGTAACCGTAGGGGAACCTGCGGTTGGATCACCTCCTTACCTTAAAGAACCTGCCTTTGTAGTGCTCACACAGATTGTCTGATGAAAAGTAAATAGCAAGGCGTCTTGCGATTGAGACTTCAGTGTCCCCTTCGTCTAGAGGCCCAGGACACCGCCCTTTCACGGCGGTAACAGGGGTTCGAATCCCCTAGGGGACGCCACTTGCTGGTTCGTGAGTGAAAGTCACCTGCCGTCATATCTCAAAACTGACTTGCGAGTCACGTTTGAGATATTTGCTCTTTAAAAATCTGGATCAAGCTGAAAATTGAAACGACACATCTTTAAGGTGTGTTCGAGTCTCTCAAATTTTCGCAATCAGAAGTGAAACATCTTCGGGTTGTGAGGTTAAGCGACTAAGCGTACACGGTGGATGCCCTGGCAGTCAGAGGCGATGAAGGACGTGCTAATCTGCGAAAAGCGCCGGCGAGGTGATATGAACCTTTGACCCGGCGATGTCCGAATGGGGAAACCCAGTGTGATTCGTCACACTATCGTTAACTGAATACATAGGTTAACGAGGCGAACCGGGGGAACTGAAACATCTAAGTACCCCGAGGAAAAGAAATCAACCGAGATTCCCCCAGTAGCGGCGAGCGAACGGGGAGCAGCCCAGAGTCTGAATCAGCTTGTGTGTTAGTGGAAGCGTCTGGAAAGTCGCACGGTACAGGGTGACAGTCCCGTACACGAAAACACACAGGTTGTGAACTCGAAGAGTAGGGCGGGACACGTGGTATCCTGTCTGAATATGGGGGGACCATCCTCCAAGGCTAAATACTCCTGACTGACCGATAGTGAACCAGTACCGTGAGGGAAAGGCGAAAAGAACCCCGGCGAGGGGAGTGAAAAAGAACCTGAAACCGTGTACGTACAAGCAGTGGGAGCACCTTCGTGGTGTGACTGCGTACCTTTTGTATAATGGGTCAGCGACTTATATTCTGTAGCAAGGTTAACCGTATAGGGGAGCCGAAGGGAAACCGAGTCTTAACTGGGCGTTAAGTTGCAGGGTATAGACCCGAAACCCGGTGATCTAGCCATGGGCAGGTTGAAGGTTGGGTAACACTAACTGGAGGACCGAACCGACTAATGTTGAAAAATTAGCGGATGACTTGTGGCTGGGGGTGAAAGGCCAATCAAACCGGGAGATAGCTGGTTCTCCCCGAAAGCTATTTAGGTAGCGCCTCGTGAACTCATCTTCGGGGGTAGAGCACTGTTTCGGCTAGGGGGCCATCCCGGCTTACCAACCCGATGCAAACTACGAATACCGAAGAATGTTATCACGGGAGACACACGGCGGGTGCTAACGTCCGTCGTGAAGAGGGAAACAACCCAGACCGCCAGCTAAGGTCCCAAAGTCATGGTTAAGTGGGAAACGATGTGGGAAGGCACAGACAGCCAGGATGTTGGCTTAGAAGCAGCCATCATTTAAAGAAAGCGTAATAGCTCACTGGTCGAGTCGGCCTGCGCGGAAGATGTAACGGGGCTAAACCATGCACCGAAGCTGCGGCAGCGACACTATGTGTTGTTGGGTAGGGGAGCGTTCTGTAAGCCGTTGAAGGTGTGCTGTGAGGCATGCTGGAGGTATCAGAAGTGCGAATGCTGACATAAGTAACGATAAAGCGGGTGAAAAGCCCGCTCGCCGGAAGACCAAGGGTTCCTGTCCAACGTTAATCGGGGCAGGGTGAGTCGACCCCTAAGGCGAGGCCGAAAGGCGTAGTCGATGGGAAACAGGTTAATATTCCTGTACTTGGTGTTACTGCGAAGGGGGGACGGAGAAGGCTATGTTAGCCGGGCGACGGTTGTCCCGGTTTAAGCATGTAGGCGGAGGTTCCAGGTAAATCCGGTACCTTTTAACGCTGAGGTGTGATGACGAGGCACTACGGTGCTGAAGTAACAAATGCCCTGCTTCCAGGAAAAGCCTCTAAGCATCAGGTAACATTAAATCGTACCCCAAACCGACACAGGTGGTCAGGTAGAGAATACCAAGGCGCTTGAGAGAACTCGGGTGAAGGAACTAGGCAAAATGGTGCCGTAACTTCGGGAGAAGGCACGCTGATATGTAGGTGAAGCCCCTGCGGGTGGAGCTGAAATCAGTCGAAGATACCAGCTGGCTGCAACTGTTTATTAAAAACACAGCACTGTGCAAACACGAAAGTGGACGTATACGGTGTGACGCCTGCCCGGTGCCGGAAGGTTAATTGATGGGGTTAGCGGCAACGCGAAGCTCTTGATCGAAGCCCCGGTAAACGGCGGCCGTAACTATAACGGTCCTAAGGTAGCGAAATTCCTTGTCGGGTAAGTTCCGACCTGCACGAATGGCGTAATGATGGCCAGGCTGTCTCCACCCGAGACTCAGTGAAATTGAACTCGCTGTGAAGATGCAGTGTACCCGCGGCAAGACGGAAAGACCCCGTGAACCTTTACTATAGCTTGACACTGAACACTGGTCCTTGATGTGTAGGATAGGTGGGAGGCTTTGAAGTGTGGACGCCAGTCTGCATGGAGCCGTCCTTGAAATACCACCCTTTAATGGCTGGTGTTCTAACGTAGACCCGTGATCCGGGTTGCGGACAGTGTCTGGTGGGTAGTTTGACTGGGGCGGTCTCCTCCCAAAGAGTAACGGAGGAGCACGAAGGTTAGCTAATCCTGGTCGGACATCAGGAGGTTAGTGCAATGGCATAAGCTAGCTTGACTGCGAGAGTGACGGCTCGAGCAGGTGCGAAAGCAGGTCATAGTGATCCGGTGGTTCTGAATGGAAGGGCCATCGCTCAACGGATAAAAGGTACTCCGGGGATAACAGGCTGATACCGCCCAAGAGTTCATATCGACGGCGGTGTTTGGCACCTCGATGTCGGCTCATCACATCCTGGGGCTGAAGTAGGTCCCAAGGGTATGGCTGTTCGCCATTTAAAGTGGTACGCGAGCTGGGTTTAGAACGTCGTGAGACAGTTCGGTCCCTATCTGCCGTGGGCGCTGGAGAATTGAGGGGGGCTGCTCCTAGTACGAGAGGACCGGAGTGGACGCATCACTGGTGTTCGGGTTGTCATGCCAATGGCACTGCCCGGTAGCTAAATGCGGAAAAGATAAGTGCTGAAAGCATCTAAGCACGAAACTTGCCCCGAGATGAGTTCTCCCTGAGACTTTAAGTCTCCTGAAGGAACGTTAAAGACGATGACGTTGATAGGTCGGGTGTGTAAGCGCAGCGATGCGTTGAGCTAACCGATACTAATGAACCGTGAGGCTTAACCTTACAACGCCGAAGATGTTTTGGCGAAGAGACGAACAATCAAAATTCAGCCTGATACAGATTAACAGAATTTGCCTGGCGGCTTTAGCGCGGTGGTCCCACCTGACCCCATGCCGAACTCAGAAGTGAAACGCCGTAACGCCGATGGTAGTGTGGGGTCTCCCCATGTGAGAGTAGGGAACTGCCAGGCATCAAATAAGAAGAACCCCGTACCGTAAGGTGCGGGGTTTTTTGCTTTGTGCGTCAGAAATCATGCCGGATGGTTTTGTAGGCCCGGTAAGCGCAGCGCCACCGGGCATGGCAGACCGCACGATCCCACGGTAAAAAGAAGCAAGAATACTAAAGAAGGGATTTATAAACGCAGAAAAGCAAAAACCCAGCCATAGGCTGGGTTCTTTAAATAGTGGTGCCCGGACTCGGAATCGAACCAAGGACACGGGGATTTTCAATCCCCTGCTCTACCGACTGAGCTATCCGGGCAACGGAGCGCATTAAACCGCAATCGCGCCTTATCGTCAACATTATTTCGGGAAAAGCTGTTCAATTGCTTAACTTTGCGGCAATCTGATGGTTTACGCGTCGAATAGGGCAAATTTAACAGGCTCGCTTACGTCAATGCCCCACCCATACGGCACTGAGCAAAGCGCAGAATATCTTCCGCCAGTCGGTGCGCCGTATCCACGTCGGCCTGGCTACGGTTCACCAGCATGCGGCTCAGGCAGCCCTCCAGCACCAGCTCCATCTGTTTCGCCACCATTGCCGGGTCATCCACTTCAAGACGGGTCAGCAGATCGTGAGTGAAATCATGCGCTGCCCGTTTTTGCAGATCCGCCAACTGGTGGACAGGATGGTCGGGATCGGGATAGAACGTACAGGCCGCAATAAACAGGCAGCCCGGATAGCGGTTGTTGCTGACACATTCCGTCAGGGCGGTATAGCGCGCCAGCAGCTTTTGTTCCGCAGTCAGCTCTTCATTCAGCATCAGCTGCCTGCGCCAGATATCAACCTGCTGGCTGAGATAGCGTAGAGCATCATAAACGAGCGCCTCTTTATCCGGCCAGAAGCGCTTAAGATCATCCAGGGGGTAATCGATACGGTCGGCTACCATCTCAAGCGTGGTGCTGGCGATCCCATAAATCTCAAGTAATTGCAGGGCTTGTCCCAGTACGTCTTCGCGTTGCACGGTTGTCTCCTCCGCTATTCCCAACGGTGTGTTACGTTTACAGTGTTGTTTACGGTTGGCGATTGCGCAAATGCGCACTGAATGCCGCGGCATCCATAAAGCCGGTTACACGCTGTTCTGGCTGCTCCTGCCCCTGTTGATTGAAGAACAGGATGGTTGGCAGCCCGAGCACGTTAAGCTGCTTCAGCAGAGCCTTATCCTGCGCATTATTGGCGGTTACATTCGCCTGGAGTAGAACAGTCTCTTTCAGGGCGTTTTGCACCTGTGGATCGCTAAAGGTGTATTTTTCAAACTCTTTGCAGGCGACGCACCAGTCGGCATAGAGATCGAGCATCACCGGCTTGCCTTTCGCCTGTGCGAGCGCGCTGTTGAGCTCATCGACGTTCTTAATCTGGATGAAGTTCAGATGCGCCTGCGTCTGGCCGACCGGCGAGCCGAACGCCCAGTCCTGAAGAGGACGCACGCTCACCAGCGCGGCGGCGAGCAGGAGGATTTGCACCAGGCGCATCCACGCTTTTTTGGCCCCCAGACTGACGATAAACGCCCAGGAGAAGAACGCTACGCCGAGCATCGCCCAGAGGCGAGAGCCCCATACGTCACCCGTAATGCGTTCCAGCAGGAACACCGGCAGCGCCAGAATCACAAAACCAAACGCGGTTTTCACCGTCTCCATCCACGGGCCGCTCTTCGGCAGCAGGCGGTTGCCGAAAACCGTGACCAGAATCAACGGCAGGCCCATGCCCAGTGCGTAAAGGTACAGCGTACCGCCGCCAAGCCACAGATTGCCGCTCTGGGCAATATAGAGCAGGATGGCGCTCAGCGGTGCGGTGGTGCAAGGGGAGCAAATCAGTCCGGCGATGGCCCCCATCATAAACACGCCGCCTGCCGAACCACCCTGCTGGCGATTACTCATCAGCGTTAAGCGGGTTTGCAGAGCTGACGGTAACTGCAGCGTGAACAGGCCAAACATCGACAGTGCCAGCAGGATAAATATCGCCGACAGGCCAATCAGCACATAAGGGTGCTGAAGTGCGGCCTGGAACTGCAACCCGGCAGCGGCGACCACAAGGCCGAGTGCCGTGTAGGTCAGCGCCATACCCTGCACGTAAATAAAGGCCAGCAGCAGCGCGCGGGCGGTGGAAAGGCGCTGTTTGCCGCCCAGCACAATCCCAGAGATGAGTGGATACATCGGCAGCACGCACGGCGTAAAGGCAATGCCGATACCGATCAGCAAGGCCCACAGCGCGGAGAACGGAAGGTCAGCGGGAGCTTCACGCTTCTCGCCTGAAGGAAGAGGGGGAACCGTGGCAGAGGCTTTCACTTCACTAAGCGGAACCACCTTTGTTTCAGGCGGATAGCAGAATCCGGCATCCGCGCACCCCTGATAGGTCACCGTCAGGGTCGCACCTTTATCCGCCTGATTCACCGTAACAGGCACGCTCAGGTGCTGGCGATAGATTTCGCTTTTGCCGTAAAACTCATCTTCATGCCACTCGCCAGAGGGCATCTGTAAAGCGCCCACGCTGGCCTGAGCAGGCGTAATGCTGACCTGCTTGCGATAGAGGTAATAGCCCTCTTTCACCTGCCAGTTAAGCGTAAGGACATGCTGGTTTTGCTGAAAATCGAAAACAAACGCCCGATCGGCAGGAATGAAGTTCGAACGGCCGGGCGCGTCAAACAACCCGGCAAATACTGATGTGCTGCACAGCAGCAGGATCAGCGTAAGGAAGCGTTGAGCCATGAGAGATAGTCGTTATCGCCATGAACCACTGGCAGGACCAGCAGCTCCGGGGTTTGGTAAGGATGATGAGATTTGAGGCAGTCCAGGAGTGCCTGCTGATTCGCCAGATTGGTTTTGAGCAACATCTGGACTTCGTACTCTTGCTCCAGCTTACCTTCCCAATAGTAAAGAGAGGTCGCGCCGGGGAGGAGCGTGACGCAGGCTGCCAGTTTTTCGGCCAGCACTTTGGCTGCGAGATCCTGGGCAGAGGCTTCATCAGGGGCGGTACACAGTACGACAACGGCATCAGGCGTGTTCACAAGTCGACCTCCTCATCACGAAAGGTTTCACTATATCACGCAAGGCGGTTGGTCATTAATGAAACGGGCCGCAGAGCGGCCCGATTTTAACTATTTTTACAACCGGGAACGGTTTACAGCACCACGCCACCGATGATAAAGCCGAGGATCACGCAGAGTGAAATGGCGACCACGCCCGGGATCAGGAACGCATGGTTAAACACATACTTACCGATACGGGTTGAGCCGGTGTCGTCCATCTCAACGGCCGCCAGCAAGGTTGGGTAGGTAGGTAGCACGAACAGGGCAGAAACAGCAGCAAACGAGGCGATAGCGGTTAACGGGGTGACGCCCAGCATCAGAGCCGCAGGCATCAGCGCTTTGGTGGTCGCTGCCTGAGAGTAAAGCAGGGTAGCCGCAAAGAACAGCACGACCGCCAGCAGCCATGGGTAGTTATGCAGCAGGTCGCCTGCTACGGTCTGAATGTCGCTAATGTGCGCTTTCACGAAGGTATCACCGAGCCACGCCACGCCCAGCACGCACACGCAGGCGCTCATACCGGATTTGAAAGTGCTGGCGTTCAGCACTTCGCTGGTATCAATTTTACAGGTGATGCTAATCAGCGTTGCGATGGTCAGCATGAACACCACAATCGCTTCGTTACGCGGCAGGACCGGGTTCTGGATCAGGCCCACGGTATCGCTGATGGCGGTCGCATAGAACATGACGGCGACGATACCAATCAGGAACAGCAGCACGGAGCGTTTTGCATGTGGCTTCAGTTCGAAGACCTGGCTGCCGCGCAGGCTCACTTCACCTTTTGCCAGACGCTCCTGATAAACCGGGTCGTCTTTCAGTTCAGCGCCGAGGAAGTTACACAGCACGGCGGTAATCATCACCGCAATCAGCGTCACCGGGATACAGATCGCCAGCAGCGTCAGGTAGCTCACGCCCATCGGCTCCAGGATACCGGCGAAGAAGACCACCGCCGCGGAAATCGGCGAGGCGGTAATGGCGATCTGGGACGCGACGACCGCAATGGAGAGCGGACGCGACGGACGGATACCCTGTTCTTTCGCCACTTCGGTAATCACCGGTAACGTGGAGAAAGCGGTGTGGCCAGTACCGGCGAGAATGGTCATAAACCAGGTCACCAGCGGAGCAAGGAAGGTAATGTATTTAGGGTGGCGGCGTAGCATGCGTTCCGCCAGGCTTACCAGGTAGTCCATACCGCCTGCCACCTGCATGGCGGCAATAGCGGCAATAACAGCCATGATGATTTCGATAACGTCGAACGGGATAGCGCCGGGTTTAATCTGAAAGATAAGGGTAAGAACGAGCACTCCAAGACCGCCGGCAAAACCGATGCCGATACCCCCGAGTCGTGCTCCCAAATAAATCGCCAACAAGACGATGACGAGTTCTGCTCCAAACATAAGGACCTGCCTTGCTTATTAACAAGTTGATATTGAATTGTTGTATTTTGGTAACGCCTAAAAAGAAAAAAGGCACGTCACAAGTGACGTGCCTTAAGAAGCCTAGCCTGAACGGTTACTGTTCGCTTTCATCGGTATATCGTTTCGCTTTATATGCCGGGTGCATCAGGTTTTGGGCCGAGAAGATATCGTCCAGCTCGGCTTCGGTCAACAGCCCGCGCTCCAGCACCACTTCACGTACGCTCTTACCGGTTTCGGCACAAATCTTACCGACGATGTCGCCGTTGTGGTGGCCAATGAACGGGTTGAGGTAGGTGACGATCCCGATGGAGTTATAGACATAACCTTCACAAACTTCTTTATTCGCCGTGATGCCGTTAATGCATTTTTCCAGCAGGTTGTAGCAGGCGTTGGTCAGAATGTGGATAGATTCAAACATCGCCTGGCCAATTACCGGCTCCATCACGTTCAGCTGCAGCTGACCCGCTTCAGAGGCCATGGTCACGGTCGTATCGTTACCGATGACTTTAAAGCAAACCTGATTCACCACTTCTGGCACGACCGGGTTCACTTTGGCCGGCATGATGGATGAACCCGCCTGCAGTTCTGGCAGGTTGATTTCGTTCAGGCCAGCGCGCGGACCGGAAGAGAGCAGGCGCAGGTCATTACAGATTTTGGACAGTTTCACCGCCAGACGTTTCAGCGCGCTGTGTACCATGACGTAGGCGCCGCAGTCGGAGGTCGCTTCAATCAGGTCTTCTGCAGGCACAACCGGCAGGTTGGACACTTCAGCCAGCTTCTGTACCGCCAGTTGCTGATAGCCATCCGGGGTGTTCAGACGCGTACCGATGGCGGTGGCGCCCAGGTTCACTTCCAGCAGCAGCTCGGAGGTACGCAGCAGGTTTTTGGTCTCTTCGTTCAGCAGTACGTTAAACGCGTGGAATTCCTGACCGAGGGTCATCGGCACCGCATCCTGCAGTTGGGTACGACCCATTTTCAGAATGTCCTGGAACTCAACCGCTTTACGCTGGAAGCCATCGCCCAGCTGGTTGATCGCATCCACCAGTTTCACCACGGAGGCATACACCGCAATACGGAAGCCGGTTGGGTAGGCGTCGTTGGTGGACTGGCATTTGTTGACGTGGTCGTTCGGGTTCAGGTACTGGTATTCACCTTTCTGGTGACCCATCAGCTCCAGGCCAATGTTTGCCAGTACTTCGTTAGTATTCATGTTGACGGAAGTGCCCGCGCCGCCCTGATAGACGTCAACCGGGAACTGATCCATGCATTTGCCGTTGTTCAGCACTTCATCGCAGGCCGCGATAATCGCATTTGCCGCGCTTTTAGGAATGGTTTGCAGCTCTTTGTTGGCCAGGGCTGCGGCTTTCTTCACCATCACCATGCCACGAACAAACTCAGGGATGTCGCTGATTTTGCTGTTGCTGATGTAGAAGTTTTCAATCGCTCTCAGAGTGTGGACACCGTAGTAGGCATCCGCTGGAACTTCCCTGGTACCCAACAAGTCTTCTTCGATACGAATGTTGTTTAACATGTGAACCTTCTTTTCAAGCTGCCGATGGATTGTACTAAACACACAGTATTTATGTGGTTTTGAATATTTTCTGGCCGACGATTATTCCCTCAATCAGCCAGATGCTCGAGATCATATGCTGATGATAGCGAATTGCCGTAAGCTGGATCACTTATTATCGAGCCGATTCCATGATAATTATTAATCTGTGAAATGGGTCACCGCTTTAATATTTCCAAAAAAAATATCCGTGCAAACTGATTGAATTTTCGCTAACCGTCACCATCTCATACAAACGCGCGTCGCGAACACATTCAGACAGGGGCCCGATGGCCTCTGCCACACAGGAGATGCCAGTGCGCTGGATACCGTTTATTGCTTTCTTTCTCTATGTTTATATTGAGATTTCCATTTTCATCCAGGTTGCCCATGTGCTGGGCGTCCTGCTGACGTTGATTCTGGTGATTTTCACCTCCGTCATCGGCATGTCGCTGGTGCGTAATCAGGGTTTCAAAAATTTCCTGATAATGCAGCAGAAGATGGCCGCAGGCGAAAGCCCGGCGGAAGAGATGATCAAAAGCGTGTCGTTGATTATTGCGGGGCTGCTGCTGATTCTGCCAGGGTTCTTCACCGACTTCCTCGGCCTTCTGCTGCTTCTGCCGCCGGTGCAAAAACACCTCACCATGAAGCTGCTGCCGCATCTGCGCTTTAGCCGTATGCCCGGCGGTGGGTTCAGCACCGGGCCAGGCGACACGTTTGAAGGGGAATATCAGCGTAAGGATGAACAGCACGACCGTCTGGATCACAAAGACGATCGGTGATTTTGTTGCCCGGTGGCGCTTCGCTTACCGGGCCTACTAAAGCGCCAGCCACAACACCGCCAGCATGACGATGGCATACACGCTCTTCCATCCCACCATCGCCAGCAACAGCAGGCACAGCAGCCCCCCAACAACCGCCAGTGCTTTATAACGGCCTTTCAGCAAACGGCAGCCCGCCAGCATACACAGCAGGTAGATCATAATAAAAATGCCGTTGGCATAGACGAGCAGCGTATCCAGATTGATCTTCAGGGCGTAAATGCACAGCGTACTCAGCACGCAGCAGCCCAGTACGGCATTCAGGGCATTCAGCGGCAGCTGGCGTTTAGACAGGCGCGCGAGGCGGTTATCAGGTTTATCCAGCGCCTGCGACCACACCAGACGGGCAAAGCTCTGGATATAAATGTTGAGGCTGGCAAAACAGGCCAGATAGCCGATAACGCAGGCGATCCACAGCGCCTTCACACCAAACAGTTCAACCACGATACCCGGCAGCGATGCCGCGGCGGCGAGATCCGCGCCGAACGCGTGGAAGTGCAACACCAGCACGGTACACGCCCAGTAGACCGTACCCGCCAGCAGCAGGCCGATCATCAGCGCGCGGGGGAAATCACGTTCAGGTTGCTTAAATTCCGACGCCAGATGGGCAAAGGCTTCCAGACCGACAAAACACCAGAACATGACGGAGAGCGCGGCAAAAAGCTGCGCGTGGTCGACGTCTGTTACCGCCGGGAAGGGAATCTCCTTTACGGTGATATCGCCCGCCCACCAGATAGCGGCCACAAGCGCGACAATCAGCACTGCAACCAGCGTCTGCAGGTTGGCGCTGGAGCTGGCGCCGCGTGAGCCCACCCACCAGACGATAGCCAGCGTCCCCAGCTCGGCCAGCAACAGCTGCTCGTGATGCCAGCCAAACAGCGCCTGCCCAAAGCCTGTCGCAATATGCAGCGCCGCCGGGAGGCCAACCGGAATGACGGAGAGAAACAGCCAGCCGGTCACTCGCTCCAGCCGTGCGCCAAAGGCCAGGCCGACAAAGTGCGCCACGCCGCCCGCGCTGGGGAAATGCCGCCCCAGGATGGCAAACACAATGGCTATCGGGAAAACCAGTACAATCAACACCGGCCACGCCCACAGGCTGTTATTTCCTGCCACCAGCGCCGCCAGTGCGGGTACGGCAAACACGCCCGTACCTAACAAGGAGGTTGAGAGCAGGCCAACGCCCTGCGCCAGCCCCAACTCCTGCTTGAGTCCACTCATTGACATCGCCCTGCCAATACCAAAAGAGAGGCGATGGTAACACTTTCGCAAATTTTTTTTTCAACTCCCCCTTGAAGGGGTAAAAAGCTATCCCCATCTCTCAGGGCACTAGTCGGAAAACCGCATGCGGGCCGGCGTCATCCATAACTGATAATGACTTTCTCAAAGGAGAGCTATCAATGAGTATTCGTCCGTTACATGATCGTGTGATCGTCAAACGTAAAGAAGTTGAAACCAAGTCTGCTGGCGGCATCGTTCTGACCGGTTCTGCAGCAGCCAAATCAACGCGTGGCGAAATCATCGCTGTCGGTAAGGGCCGCATCCTGGAAAACGGAACTGTGCAGCCGCTGGACGTTAAAGTTGGTGACATCGTAATTTTCAACGATGGCTACGGCGTGAAATCCGAGAAGATCGACAATGAAGAAGTGTTGATCATGTCCGAGAGCGACATTCTGGCAATTGTTGAAGCGTAATTTACGCACGAGAATTTGAGGAAATAAGAACATGGCAGCTAAAGACGTAAAATTCGGTAACGACGCTCGTGTAAAAATGCTCCGCGGCGTAAACGTACTGGCAGATGCAGTTAAAGTGACCCTGGGCCCGAAAGGCCGTAACGTAGTGCTGGATAAATCCTTCGGCGCGCCAACTATCACCAAAGATGGTGTTTCTGTAGCACGTGAAATCGAGCTGGAAGACAAGTTCGAAAACATGGGCGCGCAGATGGTGAAAGAAGTTGCCTCTAAAGCGAACGACGCTGCAGGCGACGGTACCACCACCGCGACCGTTCTGGCGCAGGCGATCATCACCGAAGGTCTGAAAGCCGTTGCGGCGGGCATGAACCCAATGGATCTGAAACGTGGTATCGACAAAGCTGTCGCTTCCGCTGTTGAAGAACTGAAAGCGCTGTCCGTACCGTGCTCTGACTCTAAAGCCATTGCTCAGGTAGGTACCATCTCCGCTAACTCCGACGAAACCGTGGGTAAACTGATCGCGGAAGCGATGGATAAAGTCGGTAAAGAAGGCGTGATCACCGTTGAAGACGGTACCGGTCTGGAAGACGAACTGGACGTGGTTGAAGGTATGCAGTTCGACCGCGGTTACCTGTCACCATACTTCATCAACAAGCCAGAGACTGGCGCTGTTGAGCTGGAAAGCCCGTTCATCCTGCTGGCTGACAAGAAAATCTCCAACATCCGCGAAATGCTGCCAGTGCTGGAAGCCGTTGCGAAAGCAGGCAAACCGCTGGTTATCATCGCTGAAGACGTTGAAGGCGAAGCGCTGGCGACCCTGGTGGTTAACACCATGCGCGGCATCGTGAAAGTGGCTGCGGTTAAAGCACCTGGCTTCGGCGATCGCCGTAAAGCGATGCTGCAGGATATCGCTACCCTGACCGGCGGTACCGTCATCTCCGAAGAGATCGGTATGGAGCTGGAAAAAGCGACCCTGGAAGACCTGGGTCAGGCGAAACGCGTTGTGATCAACAAAGACACCACCACCATCATCGATGGCGTGGGTGAAGAAGCCGCTATTCAGGGCCGCGTAGGTCAGATCCGTAAGCAGATCGAAGAAGCGACTTCCGATTACGACCGTGAAAAACTGCAGGAGCGCGTAGCGAAACTGGCAGGCGGCGTTGCGGTAATCAAAGTCGGTGCTGCGACCGAAGTTGAAATGAAAGAGAAAAAAGCACGCGTTGACGATGCCCTGCACGCGACCCGTGCTGCGGTAGAAGAAGGCGTGGTTGCGGGTGGTGGCGTTGCGCTGGTGCGCGTTGCCGCTAAACTGGCTGGCCTGACTGCTCAGAACGAAGACCAGAACGTGGGTATCAAAGTTGCGCTGCGCGCAATGGAAGCCCCTCTGCGTCAGATCGTGTCTAACGCCGGTGAAGAGCCATCTGTGGTGGCGAACAAGGTTAAAGCGGGCGAAGGTAACTACGGTTACAACGCTGCAACCGAAGAATACGGCAACATGATCGACTTCGGTATCCTGGACCCAACTAAAGTGACCCGTTCTGCTCTGCAGTACGCGGCCTCTGTTGCTGGTCTGATGATCACCACCGAGTGCATGGTGACCGACCTGCCAAAAGGCGATGCGCCTGACTTAGGTGCTGCTGGTATGGGTGGCATGGGCGGAATGGGCGGCATGATGTAATCATGTTGTTCTGAACCTCTCAGAACGAACCCCGGGCAGAAATGCCCGGGGTTTTTTATTGCGTGCTATTCGAAAGTCCCTTTGACGCATACAGCCCCTTCACGCACCATCTGGCGCCCTTTGGCCCAGACGTCGCGGATCTGCAGGTCATCCGTCAGCACCAGGAAATCGGCATCGCATCCGGGCGCGATCCGTCCCTTATGTTCCAGACCGAGAAACGCCGCCACGTTTTGCGTAAACGGAAGAAGCGCCTCTTCCAGCGGCAACTGATGTCGGTTGACCAGCTGTTGCAGGGTTTCGAGCAGGGATTCGAACCCCGCCACGCCTATACCCACCAGATTGCCGCTCTCATCAAATTTCGGCTGGCTGCCGTTACCGTCAGAACTGAGCGTAAGCCGGTTAAACGGCACCTGCGCCTCGCGGGCCATCACGATGGCGCAGGCGGCGTCAATCGGTTCGCTGATGCTGGTCGTGATGTCGATAAAGCCGCCTTCGCGGGCATAGTTCAGCGCGGCATGGAACAGCGCCTGGGCGCGGTTAACGTGGGTTGGCAGCAGTTTTACGCGGGGAACGTCAGCGTTATGCAGGATGCTTAATAGCGGCTCCAGGAGCTTTGGGCTGTTGCCGAGGTGAAACACGGATATGCCCGCTTTGGCACCCAACAGCCCACCTACGCGAGACTGGGCAGCCATACTGGCGAGCTGGTGGTCTGCTGGCGCGGAAGAACGATGGTCAGAGATTGCGCATTTCACGCCGATAATTTTGTCTATCAGCGCCACGTCTTTTTCGACACTGCCGGTGATTGTCGGTGAAGGCAGCCCGTACGCGCCCGTCAGCATCCATGCGCTGATCCCTTCATGTTCGAGCGCCCGCGTTTTTGCCAGCAGCGATTCAGGATGGCGGGTTACGCCGTCGGTGCCGAGCAGGCCCACAACGGAGGTGATGCCTGCGGCCACGAGTGCAGACAGGCAAACCTCTGGCGTGCGGGTGTGAGGGCCTGCCTCACCGCCGCCCCCGATCAAATGCACATGCTGGTCGATAAACCCCGGGCAAACCACCGCCCCGGCGAGATCGCTTTCCGGGCAGTCTGGCCTCGTTGTTCCCTGGCTCGCTTTTTCGATCGCCACGATTTTCCCCGCAGCGATCAGCAGATCGCAACGTCCTTTATCCTCCGGAGCGAAGAGATGCGCGTTGCGGAAAAGGTGGGGGGTCAGCACTGAAAAATCCATTTTTATCTCCTCAGAAGAGTAGCTGCATCACCCACATCGAGATTAGGGCATTAATGACGCAAAGAGTAATAATATGCGGATAATATTTCGGGTTCACGCCGGCGGTCCCCAGGCAGCGGCCGGTGTTTTGCACCGGATTGCCCATCAGATAGATGGCCGGCAGCAGGATGGTGGCATCGTGGCCGTTGAGCGTGCCGGCGGCGACCAGGCTGGCGCAGACACCCACGCCGCCCCCCATACTCATCACCGAGGCCAGAAGAACCGTTGCCGCCGCGCCCGGAAGGCCCCACAGCGCCATAATCGGCTCACATAGTTTGCCGACAATATCCAGCAGGCCGGTGACCTTGAGCGCCTGAATGATGACAAACGCCATGACGACGTTCGGCAACAGGCTGGTGGTGGCGATGGTAAAGCCGCGGCGGGCGCCATCAATAAACATATCCATGATATTTTTACGCGGCTGGGCGATCATGTTCTTCCTCCTGAAGACGATTTTCCATGTGGGCGATCCACAGGCGCAGGACGTTCGCGCCAACAAACTTAAACACCAGAATGACGGCCAGCGGCGTAATCACCGGGACGGTAATGAAGGTGAATAGCGCGGCACCGGAAGAAAAATAGTTAGTAATGATGGCGCTACCGCTGGTCTGGAAGGTGGCGAAAATAGCGCGCTCCTGGTCCGTAATCGCGCCTTCATCGGTTAACTCTTTGGTCATCCCTGCCGCCGCATCGGTGTTTTGCAGGTTGGCAATCAGCGCCAGGGAGCAAACGCCCGGCACACCAAGCAGCGGACGTAAAACAGGTGTCATAAGCTGCTGCGCGGCACGCAGCCCGCCCAGACCTTCGGTGACGGCAATAATACCGAGCGATAAGATGACCGAGGGAGCCAGCTCAAGGGCAAACAGGAAACCGTCTTTCGCCCCCGTTCCGCCCGTTCCGCGAAACGTCAGGGCGCCGTTAACCGGGCCAAAGCTGCCGTTTAAGACGGTAAAGTCCAGCACGCGCCACCAGTCGGTGCTTTTTGCGAAAAAACCGGAGAAAAAAACGATGGTCAGCACAAACGCCAGATAGCCCACCCACGTCACTCTTTCCTCTCCTGAGGATGATGCACTCATGTAACCTCCTTTTCGTTGCGTACAAAAGTTGTACGTCGCATCACTAAAAACGATCGGAGAAGAAAACACGATATCCCAAAGGCCAATATCAGAATTCATTTAGGATATCAGGGAAGGGATGACTGGAATCAGGCCCTCAGAATTGCTCAACGTTTTTCTTTTGGTCATCTTTTAGGTATAAGATTTACACACGGACAACTACTGTCCAGCTTATTGAAAACGAGGAATAACATGCGCGTAAAAGTCTGTGCAGGGATTGTAGGGGCAGCACTGCTGCTGGCGGGGTGTAGCTCCAGCAATGAGCTGTCGGCAGCGGGCCAGGGCGTTCGCTTTGTGGAAGATAAGCCTGGCACTGAATGCCAGCTGTTAGGCACGGCAACCGGTGAGCAAAGTAACTGGATGTCAGGGCAGCATGGCGAAGAAGGTGGCTCAATGCGCGGTGCGGCGAATGCCCTGCGCAATCAGGCTGCGGCAATGGGTGGCAACGTGATTTACGGCGTAAGCAGCCCAACGCAGAGTATGCTGTCCAGCTTCGTGCCGACCGCCAGCCAGATGACGGGCCAGGTCTATAAGTGCCCGAACTGATGTAATGTGCTGATGGCGCTACGCTTACCTGCCCTGTAGGGCAGGTAAGCGTAGCGCCACCTGCCTTTTTAGTGCTGCCGCAACTGCAAATCCAGCGGCGTCTTGCTCGGCTCTCCGCCAATCTCACGTGCCAGCTTCGGCACCATATAGCCTGAAACCAGCGTTAACAGTTCGCGCATGATCTGCCGGGCTTCTTCATCCGTCACCATGAAATGCGCCGCGCCCTGAACGCGATCCAGCACGTGCAGGTAATACGGCATCACGCCCGCATCAAACAGGGCATTGCTCAGATCGGCCAGCACGCGGGCGCTGTCATTCACGCCGCGCAGCAGCACGCTCTGATTCAGCAGCGTCACGCCCGCTTTACGCAGTGGCGCCATCGCCGCGCAAAACGCATCGTCAATTTCGTTCGCGTGGTTAATATGATTCACCAGCAGCACCTGCAGGCGGGACTGCTCCAGGCGTGACACCAGGCCGTCGGTGATACGTGCCGGAATGACAATCGGTAAGCGGCTGTGAATGCGCAGGCGCTTAATGTGCGGGATGGCTTCAAGCTGAGTCAGCAGCCAGTCCAGCTCATGATCTTTCGCCATCAGCGGATCGCCGCCGGAAAAAATAATCTCATCCAGCTCCGGATGGGCGGCAATATAGTCCAGCGCAACCTGCCAGTTGCGTTTATTGCCCTGATTTTCGGCGTACGGGAAGTGCCGGCGGAAGCAATAACGACAATTTACCGCACATCCGCCTTTGACCAGCAGCAGGGCGCGGTTGAGATACTTATGCAGTAAACCCGGCACCACGCTGTTCTGCTCTTCCAGCGGATCGGTGCTGTATCCCAGCGCAGTAATGAATTCATCCTGCGAAGTAAGTGTTTGTTTTAATAATGGATCGTCGGGGTTGCCTTTCTCCATCCGCGCCACAAACGCACGGGGAACGCGCAGGGCGAAAAGGCGCTTTGCCTCGCGGCCTGCAAGCAACTCTGGGTGCTGATCGAGGTCTAAAAGACGCAGCAATTCATCAGGACTGGTGATTACATCGGCAAGTTGCGATAACCAATCTTCTCTGGACGGGGTGTTTAGGGTTACAATATGCGCCATTTTGTGGCTTAGCTACCAGTTAACAAATTTAGAGGGCCTTATGGCAACGTACTATAGCAACGATTTTCGTGCTGGTCTTAAAATCATGATGGACGGCGAACCGTACGCGGTTGAAGCCAGCGAATTCGTTAAACCAGGTAAAGGCCAGGCATTCGCACGCGTTAAGCTGCGCCGTCTGCTGACCGGTACCCGTGTTGAGAAAACCTTCAAGTCTACTGACTCTGCTGAAGGCGCTGATGTTGTTGATATGAACCTGACCTATCTGTACAACGATGGCGAGTTCTGGCATTTCATGAACAACTCCACTTTCGAACAGCTCTCTGCTGATGAGAAAGCGGTAGGTGACAGCGCTAAATGGCTGCTGGATCAGGCTGAGTGCATCGTGACCCTGTGGAACGGCCAGCCTATCGCGGTGACCCCACCAAACTTCGTAGAGCTGGAAATCGTAGAAACCGATCCAGGTCTGAAGGGTGATACCGCAGGTACCGGCGGTAAGCCAGCCAAACTGTCTACCGGCGCAGTGGTGAAAGTGCCACTGTTCGTACAGACTGGCGAAGTGATCAAAGTGGATACTCGCTCCGGCGAATACGTGTCCCGCGTGAAGTAATTTACGTATGACTGAAGGCGCAGCGCCCGCTGCGCCTGATTTTTGCAGGCAGGGATGATGAAACGTACCGTTAAAATTCTGCTTCTGTTAGCGCTCTCCAGTGCATTACTTTCCGGCTGTAACACCACGCGTGGAATGGGACAAGATATCCAGGATCTGGGTCATATCATTTCTCACGCCGCCAGCTAAGTTCGTCTAATTTTCCTAAAAATGCGTCCTTTTCCGTCAACCGGCGGGATTTTGTCTATCCTTAAGTTGCTATACACAAAACAACTTTGGCTATAAAAGGAAGATATTATGGTTAAGAAGACAATTGCAGCGATCTTTTCAGTCCTGGTACTTTCTTCAGTGTTAACGGCCTGTAATACCACGCGTGGCGTCGGTCAGGATATTTCTGAAGGTGGTAGCGCAATCTCTGGTGCGGCAACAAAAGCTCAGCAGTAACGAATAAACGGTACGGGACCAGTCGGGTTTCGTACCGTCAGCTTTCTGATTCCTGCAGGGATAAGAACGGAGAAAAACGCGTATCCATATGTAATTTCATGCGGATATTGCGTTTATAGGTATAAACCGTTTTTCCATTGATACTCAGGTGAGCGGCAATTTTTTGATTGCTCGCGCCGTCCATCCACAATGTCAGCACCTTCTCTTCCTGGCGGGTCAGCAAGGGGGCCGCCGCCGTTGGCCTGTCAGCGCCTGCGCGCGAGCGTAATGCGTCGTTGATAACCGTCGCCACTTCTTTGAGACTGACGTTTTTCAACAGTGACGACCACACCGGGAACTTTCCAAGCCAGTCGGTCATGCCGCTGTCCTCTCCCGACTGCAGTAAAATAAACGGTAAGCGTTCACTGGCGTTAAGCAGAGAAGAGAGCTGCTGAAAATGGTGAATATCCTGCCTGAAGCCGTACAGGTCAGCGATGACCAGCGCAGGTTTCCATTGCAGAATGTGTTCTCTGGCAAGAAACAGATTATTCAGCCCGGTCACAACGTAGTGTCCCGGGAACAAACCGGAATGATTGAGCCATGCTTCAAACCCCGCGCGGGTGAAGTGACAACGGTCAATCAAAAGAATTTTGAACATATTTTATTCGCAGTCGGCTAGTGGTTTGGCTTCCTGCCATCAGAAAGCACATCATCATAGAGAAGTCGGATGAGTGCTAAAAGCCGGAACTCCGCGCCATACTGCGGCTATTTCTTGCCTTAACGTGTTCAGCAAAAAATGATTGAAAAATAATAGCACGCTAACCACAATAGGGGGCGTAATCTCTGCCTTACGGGACGACCCGTAAGCGTTTCTTTCACCGGGGACGGCCCCAACTTGCATTAAGTTAAGGAGCCTGACATGTCCTGGATCATTCTTTTTATTGCTGGCCTGCTCGAAGTGGTATGGGCGATTGGTCTCAAGTACACCCACGGATTTACCCGCCTGACGCCCAGCGTCATTACCGTTACCGCCATGATCGTCAGTATCGTTCTGTTATCCTGGGCGATGCGCTCTCTGCCTGTGGGAACGGCTTATGCCGTCTGGACGGGTATTGGCGCGGTGGGTGCTGCCATCACCGGCATTCTGCTGCTTGGCGAGTCAGCGAGTCTGGCGCGTATTGCCAGCCTCGCGTTGATTGTGGCCGGGATCGTTGGGCTTAAGCTCAGCACCCACTAATGGGGCTGTTTTACCCAGATAAGTTTTGACACATCAAACCCTTGCCGGGTCGCGACGTCCAGCATCTGCTGCTTCATTTCGGGTGAAAGAGTTGGCGTGCGGGAGAGTATCCACAGGTAGTCGCGATCCGGCCCGCAGACCAGCGCGTGACGGTACTCTCTGTCGAGCGCGATCACGTTATAGCCGCCATAAAACGGGCCAAAGAAAGAGACCTTGAGCGCGGCTCGCCGCGGGTCGCCAGTGAAGTACGCTTTCCCAACCGACTGCTGCCACATCTCACGATCGGGATTATAGCCCCGGTTGATCACCTGAATACCGCCATCATCCATCGGACTGTAATTCGCAGTGACCTTCTCTAAGCCCTGCTCAAACCGATGGTCGAGGCGCGCGATTTCATACCATGTTCCAAGGAAGCGTTGTGCATCAAAAGGCGTGACGACGGTAACGCCAGGCGGTGGGGTAGGGGAACTGCAGGCAACCACTAAAAATGCGGCTGTCACCGCGGCGATAACAGGCAGAATGCGCATAGGAGTTTCCTTACTGTTTTTTGTTAAGTGTAGATGACAGCAGGAAAAATGCGGAAGAGTGTGCGGGGTATTTCGCCGCACACCGTGGATTTTATAGGCCGGGTAAGGCGAAGCTGCCACCCGGCAATGTTTTACTGCAGCGCGTCGAGGATACGGTATGCCGCCTCAACGCGTGCCGGGTTCGGATAGCTTTTATTCGCCAGCATCACAATGCCGAGCTGCTTTTCAGGAATAAATGCCACGTAGCTGCCAAATCCGCCGGTAGAGCCCGTTTTATGGACCCAGGAGGCCTTAACCGGTGGTGCCGGTGGATTCACTTCTCTTGCAGGCAACGGCGCCAGCGCCACCTTATTGTCGCTGCCCCCGACCACCGTTTGGGCGTCGACCGGCCAGTTCAGCATTTCCCAGCCCAATCCTTGATACATGGATCCCACGCGCCAGTAGCGAGACTGTGCCAGGGCAATACCGTGTTTAAGTGGGGAATCCTGAAGGGAGTCCGGCATCATATTGACCATCACCCAGCTTGCCATATCCTGCACGTTGGTTTTTACGCCATAGGCTTCCGCGTCCAGCATCCCTGGCGAAACGTGGACCGCTTTACCGTCACGGTATCCCCAGGCGTAATGCGCCTCTTCCGCTTTCGGGACGTTAATCCATGTATGGTCCAGCTTGAGCGGCTTAAATACCCGCGTCGTCATGGCCTGCTCATAGCTCATGCCGGAGGGTTTGACCGCCAGCGCGCCAAAAAGACCGATGCTGGTGTTAGCGTAAAGACGCGTGGTGCCCGGCTTCCACTTTGGCTGCCAGTTTTGATAAAAGCGCAGCAGGGAGGCGGTATCCGTGACCTCATCCGGCACCTGCAACGGCAGGCCGCCTGCGGTATAGGTTGCCAGATCCAGCATGCGAATGCCCTGCCACTGCTTGCCCGTGAGCTCAGGCCAGTATTTGGTCACCGGATCGCCCAGCGTTATTTCACCGCGCGCAATCGCATCGCCACCCAATACGCCGGTGAAGGTTTTACTTATCGAACCCAGCTCGAACAAGGTTTGCGGGGTGACGGGTTTGTTCGCTGCAACATCAGCTTTACCGAAGGTAAAGTAGTGCGGCTGACCCTGATAAATCACCGCCACCGCCATACCCGGAATGGCCTGCGCGTTCATCAGCGGCGTAACGGTACGTTCCACCACCTCAGCCAGCTGTTTTTCGGACATCGGTGCGGCGAATGCAGCGCTGGCAACGCTGAGCAGCAGGGCACAGCTTAGGTTTTTTTTCATCATTAGTTATCTTCCGTAATAGCAGTTCAAGGGAGTGTCCGGGCCCGTCAGACCGCTGTAGTCTGTGAGATTTGACTGTGGCTGACAAACGGTTAAATTTAGCATTAGCTGTTAATTTTTCTAACGGACGAGACCATGACGCGCAGCTATCTTCCTCTTAATTCCCTGCGGGCGTTTGAAGCCGCCGCCAGGCACCTCAGTTTTACGCATGCCGCTATTGAGCTGAATGTCACCCATTCCGCGATTAGCCAGCACGTAAAGGCGCTGGAGCAGCACCTGAACTGCCAGCTGTTCGTCCGCGTTTCCCGTGGGCTGATGTTGACCACGGAAGGCGAGAATTTGCTGCCGGTACTGAATGACTCGTTCGACCGAATTGCCGGAATGCTGGATCGCTTTGCCAGCCAGCGCGCTCAGGAGAAGCTGAAAATTGGCGTGGTGGGTACCTTTGCTACGGGGATGTTATTCTCGCAGTTCGCTGACTTTCGTCGCTGCTATCCGCATATCGATCTTCAGCTGTCGACGCACAACAATCGCGTCGATCCGGCAGCCGAGGGGCTTGATTACGCCATTCGCTATGGCGGAGGGGCGTGGCACGGCACGGAAGCGACATTTCTCTGTTCTGCGCCGCTGGCACCGCTTTGCACGCCTGATATCGCTGCCGCGTTGCATACTCCTGCCGATATCCTGAAGTTTACCCTGCTGCGTTCTTACCGGCGCGACGAGTGGACCGCCTGGATGCAGGCCGCGGGAGAACATCCGCCTTCACCGACGCACCGGGTGATGGTGTTTGATTCGTCCGTGACCATGCTGGAAGCTGCGCAGGCAGGTGCGGGCATAGCGATTGCCCCTGTCGATATGTTTACCCACCTGCTGAACAGTGAGCGCATTGTGCAACCCTTTGCGACGCAGATTGACCTTGGCAGCTACTGGCTCACGAGGCTGCAGTCACGCGCAGAAACGCCCGCAATGAGTGAGTTTGCCCAGTGGCTGGTGGGGAAGATGCAGAGATAAAAGGCCCGCCGGATGGCGGGCCAGAGGCGTCAGAGGGTGACCACCGCAATCAGCGTCACCACGGTCAGGATGGTCGCCAGACCGTAGAATACCCATTTCCCGCTCGGTACATGAATTTTCAGGTCATGCATCGCATGGTGAATACGGTGCAGGCCACACCACAGCGGCAGGACGATCATCAGGAAGATGAACACGCGGCCGATAAAGCTGCTCGCGAACGCCAGTACGCGCTCGTAGCTCAGCGCATCGCCCGGGAACAGCCCCAGCGGCAGCATAATGCCGACCAGCAGAATGATGACGGGGGCAATGATGGCACTCCACATGCCGCCTGCGCCAAAGAGGCCCCAGAAGACCGGCTCATCAGAACGTTTTGGATTTGGATTGATCACAATAGTCTCCTTACCAGAACAGTGCGACAAACAGAATGACCACGGTGACCAGAACCGTCACCGCCCAGAGCCCCTTAATCACCGGCTCTGGCCCCATTTTCTCGCCTTTTACAATGATGTTCGCCGCTTTTGGCGCCAGTTCAAACCAGGTTTTGGTATGCAGCAGCGCGGCCGCAAGCACGATCAGGTTCAGAATGACTATGATCGGGTTTTGCAGGAAACCGACGAAGCTGGCCCAGGTTTCCGGGCCATGCTTGAGGGCAAAAACGCCGTACATCAGCTCAAGGCTGAACCAGACCGCCGGTACCGCCGTGCCTTCACGCAGCATGTAGAAGCGATAAAACGGCAGGTTTTTCCACCAGGTGGACGGCACAGGCCGCACATAGGCTTTGCGTTTAGTCGTCATCATGCACTCCTTAGCGTGGTTTCAGGGTAGCGATAAGAAAGTCTTTCGAGCTTTCCACTTTACCCTGCTGAATAGCGGCGGCCGGGTCGACGTGCTTCGGACAGACTTCGGAGCAATAGCCCACAAAGGTACAGGTCCAGACGCCGTTCTGGCTGTTAAGCTGCGCCATACGTTCTTTTTTACCGTGGTCGCGGCTGTCTTCGTTATAGCGGTGCGCCAGGGTAATGGCGGCCGGGCCGATGAACTCGGGGTTCAGGCCAAACTGTGGACAGGCAGCGTAGCAAAGACCGCAGTTGATGCAGCCGGAGAACTGATGGTATTTCGCCATCTGAGCCGGGGTCTGGGTGTTTGGCCCCTGATCCGGCGTGCGCGGGTTGCCGATGATGTAGGGCTTAATGGCTTCCAGGCTTTCGATAAAGTGGGTCATATCGACCACCAGATCGCGTTCAATCGGGAAGTTGCCCAGGGCTTCGACCTTGATGCCTTTGGTATAGTCACGCAGGAAGGTCTTACAGGCCAGCTTCGGCACCTTGTTGACCATCATGCCGCAGGAGCCGCAGATCGCCATGCGGCAGGACCAGCGGTAGCTCAGGTCTGGCGCCAGGTTGTCTTTGATATAGCCGAGCGCGTCCAGCAGGGAGGTTTGCTCGTCGTAAGGGACTTCATAGAAAGCACTGTGCGGTGCGGCATCCACTTCCGGGTTGTAGCGCACCACTTCAACTTTGAGTGTTTGCATCTCAGCCATTCGCCTTCTCCTTCTTCTCGGCGGCTTCTGCTTCTGCACCGTACACGCGTTTAGCCGGTGGCAGCGTGGTGATTTTCACGTCGCTGTAGTCCAGACGTGTGGTGCCATCCGCATCGCGCCAGGCGAGCGTGTGTTTCAGGAAGTTGACGTCGTCACGCTCGGTACAGCCTTCGTCCAGACGCTGGTGGGCACCACGCGACTCTTTCCGCGCCAGCGCAGAGTGCGCCATACATTCCGCCACGTTCAGGCCGTGGCCCAGTTCGATGGTATAGAGCAGGTCGGTGTTGAAGACGCTGGAGGTATCGGTGATCCGTACGCGCTTGAAGCGCTCCTGCAGTTCCGCCAGCTTGTCGACGGTTTTTTGCATCAGCTCAGGGGTACGGTAGATACCGCAGCCTTCTTCCATCGACAGGCCCATCTCGTCGCGGATCTTAGACCAGTTCTCGTTACCTTCCTGGTTCACCAGATCTTTCAGGCGTTTTTCAACGTCGGCGACCTGTGCATCCAGCGCGGCACCGTTGGCTTCGCCTGCGGTTGCCGCCCGCTCCATCGCGCGCTCGCCCGCCATGCGGCCAAAGACGACCAGCTCGGCCAGCGAGTTTGAGCCGAGACGGTTGGCGCCGTGCAGGCCCACGGAGGAACATTCACCGACGGCGAACAAACCCTTAATACGAGTTTCACACTGCTGATCGGTTTCGATCCCGCCCATGGTGTAGTGCGCCGTTGGGCGTACCGGAATCGGCTCTTTCACCGGATCGACGCCGACGTAGGCTTTCGCCAGCTCGCAGATGAACGGCAGACGTTCCAGCAGTTTTTTCTCGCCCAGATGACGCAGGTCGAGATAGACCACATCGCCGCGCGGCGTAGAGATGGTGTTGCCTTTGCGCCACTCGTGCCAGAAAGCCTGAGAGACTTTGTCACGCGGGCCGAGCTCCATGTACTTGTTCTTCGGCTCGCCGAGCGGGGTTTCCGGACCCATGCCGTAATCCTGCAGGTAGCGGTAGCCGTTTTTGTTGACCAGAATACCGCCTTCACCGCGGCAGCCTTCCGTCATCAGAATGCCGGAGCCTGGCAGACCGGTTGGGTGATACTGCACGAATTCCATATCGCGCAGCGGCACGCCGTGGCTGAGCGCCATACCCATACCGTCGCCGGTAACGATGCCGCCGTTGGTGTTATAACGATAAACGCGGCCCGCACCGCCCGTCGCCATCACCACCGCATTGGCGCGGATCTGGACGAGCGTGCCTTCCATCATATTCATCGCCACCAGGCCGCGCGCGTGTCCATCATCCACCAGAATATCGAGGACGAAATGCTCATCGAAGCGCTGAATTTGTGGGAACTGAAGGGAGGTCTGGAACAGGGTGTGCAGCATGTGGAAGCCGGTCTTATCGGCAGCGAACCAGGTGCGTTCGATCTTCATGCCGCCGAAGCGGCGAACGTTGACGCTGCCGTCCGGACGGCGGCTCCACGGACAACCCCACTGCTCAAGCTGGGTCATCTCCGTTGGACAATGGTGCACAAAGTAGTCAACGACATCCTGTTCACAAAGCCAGTCGCCCCCTGCAACCGTGTCGTGGAAATGGTATTCAAAGCTGTCATGATCCTGCGCAACGGCGGCGGACCCTCCTTCTGCGGCCACCGTGTGGCTGCGCATTGGATAGACTTTTGAAATCAATGCGATTTTAGCGTTGGGATTAGCTTGCGCTGCAGCAATCGCAGCACGTAATCCAGCCCCGCCAGCGCCTATTACGGCAAGATCGGCCTGAAAAGTTTGCACGACATTCCTCCAGATTTTTGTTATTTCGCAACGCGACAAACTAAAGGTAGTTCACCCGTCCAAAAGGACGATTGCGAAAGCGTTTCCACTGCTCCTTTATGGGTAAAACAGTATAACCGTGTAGATGTCAGGGAAATTTGACGTGTTCGATTTTTTTGCTGTTCTGTCCGGCGATTTATCATTGAGATTGATGAATTGCATCACGCAATTGTTCACCTAAATGAAATGCGCTTTTTTACTGCGCAAAATTTGTCTCTGTCCCTGCTAACGAGTAGACTTCGTGCCCTTGTCTGAAATCGGAGAACAACTCATGAGCGAAACGGCCACCTGGGAGCCGAGCGCATCCATCCCTAATCTGTTAAAACGCGCTGCAATTATGACGGAGATCCGCCGTTTCTTTGCCGACCGCGGCGTCCTGGAGGTGGAAACCCCGTGCATGAGTCAGGCAACGGTAACGGATATTCATCTGGTCCCGTTTGAAACCCGTTTTGTTGGCCCCGGCCACTCTCAGGGCATGAATTTGTATCTGATGACCAGCCCGGAATACCACATGAAACGCCTGCTGGCGGCGGGGTGTGGTCCGGTCTATCAGCTGTGCCGCAGTTTCCGTAATGAAGAGATGGGGCGTCACCACAACCCGGAATTCACCATGCTGGAGTGGTACCGCCCGCATTATGATATGTACCGCCTGATGAATGAGGTGGACGATCTGCTGCAGCAGGTCCTGGACTGCTCTGAAGCTGAAACGCTCTCTTATCAGCAGGCCTTCCAGCGCTATCTGGAAATCGATCCGCTGTCGGCGGACAAAACCCAGCTGCGCGAAGTGGCGGCAAAACTGGATCTGAGCAACGTGGCGGATACCGAAGAGGATCGCGACACGCTGCTGCAGCTGCTGTTCACCTTCGGCGTGGAACCGCAGATTGGCAAAGACCGTCCGACGTTTGTCTATCACTTCCCGGCAAGCCAGGCGTCACTGGCGCAGATCAGTACCGAAGACCATCGTGTCGCAGAGCGTTTTGAGGTCTATTACAAAGGTATTGAGCTGGCGAACGGCTTCCACGAACTGACCGACGCCCGCGAGCAGGCGCAGCGTTTCGAGCAGGATAACCGCAAGCGCGCCGCGCGCGGCCTGCCACAGCAGCCGATCGATACCAACCTGCTGGAAGCGTTAAAAGCGGGCCTGCCGGATTGCTCCGGCGTGGCGCTGGGCGTAGACCGTCTGGTGATGCTGGCGCTGGGCGCCGAGCAGCTGGGCGATGTGATTGCCTTTACGGTCGATCGCGCTTAAAGAATTGCCGGGTGGCGCTGTCGCTTACCCGGCCTACTCGGTCATTTGGTCCTGCCACATTAAAAACTGCCATATTATCAATACACGGGTCTTTTTCTTAATTTGGCCCTTATAGCCACAATATTAGTCTGGTCTTCTGCTACCATCCGCGCAGTTTAATTTCTCTTTGGATGGTTCTATGTCCCACTCACTCAAAAAGATGACCCTCACCGGGCTCATCCTGATGATATTTACCTCAGTGTTTGGCTTTGCAAACAGCCCCTCCGCGTTCTATCTGATGGGCTATAGCGCGACGCCGTTTTATATCGTTTCTGCTCTGTTCTTCTTTATCCCGTTTGCGCTGATGATGGCGGAGATGGGCTCGGCTTACCGGAAAGAAGAGGGCGGGATTTACTCATGGATGAATAACAGCGTCGGCCCGCGTTATGCCTTTATCGGTACGTTTATGTGGTTTTCATCCTACGTCGTCTGGATGGTCAGTACGGCCGCTAAAGTCTGGGTGCCGTTCTCGACGTTTGTTTTCGGCGCCGATAAAACCCAGGTCTGGTCGTTAGCCGGGCTGAGCTCCACGCAGGTCGTCGGGATTCTGGCGGTATGCTGGATGGTTGTCGTGACGCTGGTGGCGTCTAAAGGCATCAACAAAATTGCCCGGATTACCGCCGTGGGCGGGATTTCCGTGATGTGCCTGAACCTGGTGCTGCTGCTGGTGAGTATCGCTATCCTGTGCCTGAACGGTGGTCATTTTGCGCAGGAGGTGAACTTCGTTTCATCGCCTAATCCAGGTTACCAGTCCGGGCTGGCTATGCTCTCCTTCGTGGTGTTTGCCATCTTCGCTTACGGCGGCATCGAAGCCGTTGGCGGTCTGGTCGACAAGACCGAGAACCCGGAGAAAAACTTTGCCAAAGGCATTATTTTTGCCGCCATCGTGATTTCCATCGGCTATTCGCTGGCGATTTTCCTCTGGGGGGTCAGCACCAACTGGCAACAGGTGTTGAGCAACAGCACCACCAACCTCGGGAACATCACCTATGTGCTGATGAAAAGCCTGGGGATGACGCTGGGGCAGGCGATGAACCTGACGCCGGATGCGGCGGCAACGCTGGGCATTTGGTTTGCGCGTATTACCGGTCTGTCGATGTTCCTCGCCTATACCGGCGCATTCTTCACGCTGATCTATTCGCCGCTGAAAGCGATTATTCAGGGTACGCCGAAGGCGCTGTGGCCTGCGCGCATGACCCAGCTCAACACGACGGGGATGCCTGCTAACGCGATGTGGATGCAGTGCCTGCTGGTATGTGCGTTCATTCTGCTGGTGTCATTTGGCGGCGATACGGCGTCTGCGTTTTACAACAAGCTGACCCTGATGGCAAACGGGTCGATGACCCTGCCGTACCTGTTCCTGACCCTGGCGTTCCCGTTCTTTAAGGCGAAGCAGGACCTTGAACGTCCGTTTGTGATCTTCAAAACCCGCGCGGCAACACTGCTGGCCACCACGGTGGTGGTGCTGGTGGTGGCGTTTGCCAACATCTTCACCATTATTCAGCCGGTGATTGAGGCGAACGACTGGAACAGCGCGCTGTGGATGGTGGGCGGCCCAATTTTCTTCTCGCTGTTAGCGATGGGGATTTATGAGAATTACCGTCGACGCGCGACGGCGTTCATCGCAGAAGTGGCGTAGCGGGAATATTCCCCTCCCGAAAGGGAGGGGAAACGAGTTACAGACTGCCCGCCGGGCGCGTACGCGCCGCTGACGTCAGCGTTCTTCCCGTTTTACGCCCGTCCAGGCTTTCCAGACGCATCTGGAACGGTGGGAACGGCATATCAATACCGTGCTCGCGGAAGCCCGCCAGAATCAGCTGGTGGATCTCATGGCGCAGCGGCATACGGTGGCCCATTTCGGCGGCGTAGATACGCAGCTCGAAAATCTGAATCCCCTGCTGTAAATCCACAAGGAAGACTTCTGGCGCCGGGTTGTCGATCACCAGCGAGCAGCGCTCAGCGGCGGTGTAGAGGATCTGGGTGACCTCTTCGCTGTTAGCGTCCGACGGTGCCGGTACCGTCAGCACCACACGGGTAACGGAGTCTGACAGCGACCAGTTGATGAACTGCTCGGTAATAAACGCCTTGTTTGGCACGATGATCTCTTTCCGATCCCAGTCGCTGATCGTCGTCGCACGGGTGTTGATCTTCGTGATGCTGCCGGTCAGATCGCGGATCGTGACGGTATCGCCAATACGGATTGGTTTTTCGAACAGTATGATCAGGCCAGAGATGAAGTTGGCGAAGATCTCCTGTAAACCAAAACCTAACCCGACGCCGAGCGCTGCGACGAGCCACTGGAGCTTCGACCACTCAATGCCGATCATCGAGAAGCCAACCAGTCCACCAAACAGCATGATCAGATACTTGGTAATGGTCGTGATCGCATAGCCCGTACCCGGCGTTAAATCCAGATGCTGCAGCAGCGCCAGCTCCAGCAGCGCCGGGAAGTTGCGCACCAGCTGGGTGGTGATGATAAGCACCAGAATGGCAATCAGCACTGCCCCTAGAGTGATCGGCTCCAGGCTTTCAACGCCCTGCACCGTGGAGGTCACATCCCACAGCGAGATGTTCTCCAGGAAGCCAAATGCGGAGTGGATCTCCGACCACAGGAAGATGACCGACAGGAGGGCAATCAGCATCAGAATGGAGCGAACCAGACGCAGGGACTGGGTACTGATGGCATCCAGATCCAGCTCGACCTCATCCGCCTCCGTCGTGCCTTCCGTACTGTTGACGTGGTTTGGCTCTTCCTCACCCCGCGCGCGCTGGGCGAGGATCTCCGCCCGGCGATGCTTGGCACGATCAAACGCCAGACGGCGGCGCTGAATCAGCATCCAGCGGCGGATCACGTGATATACCACCAGCAGCAGGAACCAGATGGCCACCGAGGTTTCCAGACGAGCCAACAGCGCTTGCGACGTCGCCAGGTAACCCACCGCGGCTGCCAGCATCGCAATCAACGGTGCGCTGAGCAGCAGGTTCCAGAGCAGCCGGTTGAACATGTTGTCGCCGCTGCCGGTTTTATCCAGATAGAGCGGGATACCCGCGCGTTTCAGGCTGAGCGTGACGATGGCCAGCGCTCCACATATCAGCATAAAGCAGAGGCGGCCCAGCGAGCCTGAGAATTCGCGGTCGTTGAGATTATCGAACATGATCAGCGCCATAATCAGCGGCACAATCAGCCCGATGCTCATCAGATAGTAACGCATGGCGCGCGCCACGCGATTACGCGGCCAGCCAAAGTGGGCGATAAACAGGCCATTGGGTCGCGCAAAGGTGGCGCAAATCATCACCACCCACAGCAGCGGTACCGTGGCGGTGACGCCATCGCCAATCGCTACCGCGAGCGGATAGGGCCAGGCTTCCCGCAGGCCATAGCCCAGCGTCATCCACAGCACCGGCAGCGGGGAGGCGACAAGAATCGACCAGAATACGGTGCGCAACGTCAGCCAGAAGTGATCCTGGGTAACCTTCCCCACCCGGGAGCTGGAACGCTCGAGGAAGCGGGTGAAATGTCTGCGCGAGTAAATGCTGAAGCCCACCAGAATCAACGCCCCCAGCAGCGGGAAAATGGTCTCTTTGCTGGTGAGCATCATTACGCTTGCCTGTCCCAGCTGGCTGAAGGTATCCAGCGAAATCAGACGGCGCAGATCCTGGACAATCTCAATTGGCCACGAGAAGGTCATCGGACGCACGTCGGACGTCCAGAAGAGATAACGGTGCGTCGCCTCGTTCACCTCTTTCAGCGCATCTTCCAGCTGGCTGTTGGACACTTTTAGCTTGGTCAGCTCCAGAATCAGCGTATCCCCGCCCTGGAGCAGAGAGTTCAGCAGTTCACGCTGGGTACGCATCTGGGCTTCAAGAATGCGGTTTTGCTCGCTGGTCAGAGGCTGTCCGTCAGCCTGACGGATCTGGCGGATTTGCGGCTGTTTGTTGAGAAGATCTTCAAAATGCAGCCGCTGAACGCGCAGCTGGGCCATTTCGGTATCCAGCTGCTGCGGCTTGGGCATTTCCGGCAGCCGCGCGACCTGGGCGCGCAGCGCTTCGCCCAGCAGGTTTGACGATCCGAGCCACTGGGACTGCTCGCGCAGGGTGTTAAGCGCCTGGCGAACCTGAAGGGTTTGATTGGTGGCCTGACGCTGCTGCGAGGCCACCAGATCCATACGCTGCGCCTGTTGGTTCAGCGCGGCCGAAAGCTCACGGTTGACCTTAAACTGCTGGACGATGCCGGCAGGCAGGTTATCGCTGTTTTCTGCCAGCAGCTCGGTACTTTCCAGCGCGCGCTCCGCTTCACGCTGGCGCTGGCTGTTGAGCTGGTTGCGCAGGGCCTGAAGATACGCGTCCAGTTGCTCGCTCTGCTTCTGAGCGAGTTCTGAGCGCATCCGCGACAGCTCCTGGCGGTTATTGGCGGAAAGCTGCGCCAGCTCAAGCTCATCGACAAGGGCCTTCAGGCGAGCCGATTCTGCCTGCAGGCCCAGATTTTGGGCCTGTGCCTGCGGCGTGTTGCCGTTTTGCGTACCCACGCGGCGCTCAACTTCATTAAGCTGGCGACGGGCGTCGGTTTGCTGCTGCGGAAGCTGGCTGAGAGAGTCGGCAATTTCGCGCGCTCGCTCCTGCTCCTGCTGAGCTAGGCGGCTCTTTTCCAGAAGCTGGCTGCTGACCTGCAGGATCTCCTGGTTCAGTGCGTCGGAGGTCATCCCTGCGGGCACATCGCGCGGTTCGTCACGCAAATTATTGAGCTGCGCGCGCAGCGTCTGCGAGAGTTTGGGGAAGTTGTCGATAACCTGCTGATACTGCTGAGCGCGCTCAAGAGAGCCTTTCCGCTCCTCAAGCGCGTTCAGTGCGGACTGGAGCGACTCGACGGTCTCTGGCTGAGCGGGTTTGGCCGCTTTTGCCTGCTCCAGTTCCTGGGTTATCTGTTTGGCGTCGGGGGCTGTCGCTGCGTACGCCCCCATGCTGAGGCACCAGGCCATCAGTAGAACGATAATCGGGCGCACGTCAGCGATCCTTCTGTTGTTAGCCTTCGTCTTTTTTGTCGTCAACCAGCGGGCTGGCGTCGTGCTCGGCCTGGATCTCTTCTTGTGACAGCGGAGCCGGTTCTGCCTCTGGCGTCACGAAGGTTTCAGTAGAGACCGCCAGCGGCTGGCCCAGCTTTGTCACCGACAGGCTTTCAAGCTGTTCAGCCAGCTTCACTTTGCCCGGCGCAAACAGGTTGATCACGGTGGAGCCCAGCTTAAAGCGACCCATCTCCTGGCCTTTCAGCAGGGCCACAGAGCCTTCCGCTTCACCGGCAGGCCAGGTCCAGCGTTTGATCACGCCTTCGCGCGGTGGGGTAATGGTGCCAGCCCAGACGGTTTCGATGCTGCCGACGATGGTCGCACCGACCAGAATCTGTGCCATAGGGCCGAATTCAGTATCAAACAGGCAGATGACGCGCTCGTTACGGGCAAACAGGTTTGGCACGTTCTGCGCGGTGAGGTGGTTCACGGAGAACAGATCGCCCGGGACGTAAATCATTTCACGCAGGATGCCGTTACACGGCATGTGCACGCGGTGGTAGTCGCGCGGTGACAGATAGGTGGTGGCAAAGGTACCGTTGCGGAACAGATCCGCCATCAGGTAGTTACCCGCCAGCAGCGCTTCCAGGCTGTAGTTATGGCCCTTCGCCTGCAGAATTTTGTCGTCTTCGATGTTACCCAACTGGCTGATCACGCCGTCTGCCGGCATCACCAGGACGTTAGGGTCGGTGTTCACCGGGCGCACGTCGTCACGCAGCGGGCGCACGAAGAATTCGTTGAAGGTGCGGTAGCTGGCGGTATCCGGCTTCTGCGCCTCTTTCATATCGACCTTGTAATATTTTACGAAAAGGTCGATGACCAGTTTGGTCAGCCAGCCTGCGCGTTTGCTCGCGCCCCAGCCCGCCAGGCGAGTGAGCCACAGTTTTGGCAGAATGTATTGAAGCGAAAGTTTAAATGCGTTTAACAAGGTAGCCTCCAGGCCATTGTTTTGTCGTTCCTGATCCGGCGTTAAGCCGCCGGAACCTGAAAAAAGGGGACGATTTTAGCGATGCTTAGCTTAGTTGTCAGTTATCAGAATCAGAAAAGTTTTTACGCGTTTTTACCTGATCCATGCTCTCAAGAATACGGTGGTAATTCTCGAAGCGGGTCTCCGCAATTTCGCCTTTCTCAACCGCTTCACGGATAGCGCAGCCTGGGTCGTTATCGTGTTTACAGTCGCGGTACTTGCAAGCGCCTAAATAATCATGGAATTCGACAAATCCGTTAAAGATTTGTTCCGGCTCCAGGTGCCATAAACCGAACTCTCGCACGCCCGGGGAGTCAATGACATCGCCCCCATGCGGGAAGTGATACAGGCGTGACGCGGTAGTGGTGTGCTGGCCCAGGCCCGAGACATCAGAGACATCGTTGGTGAGGATCTCTTGCTGGAGGCCAAGCAGGTTGTTCAGAAGGCTCGATTTGCCCACGCCGGACTGGCCCGCAAAGATGCTGATGCGATCGGTAAGCGCCTCTTCCAGCGGTTTCAGGCCATCTTTGGTGTAGCTGGAGACCATCAGGACGCGGTAGCCAATCTTGCGATAGATATCCATCTGCTCATTGACGAAAGCCATTCCGTCGTCGTCCAGCAGATCGATTTTGTTCAGCACGATAATCGGCTCAACCTGCAGCGTTTCGCAGGCGACGAGGTATCGGTCGATAATATTGAGCGACAGTTCGGGCAAAATCGCCGATACGATAACAATCTGGTTAATGTTGGCGGCAATCGGTTTGACCCCGTCGTAGAAATCGGGACGGGTTAACACGGACGTGCGCTCATGGACCGCTTCAACGATACCTTTTACCGTCACGCCTTCCGCCGCCTCTTTACCCGGCCGCCAGACGACGCGGTCGCCGGTCACCAGAGAACGAATGGTCCGGCGGATGTTGCAGCGGTGAATCGCACCATCGGCGGATTCCACGTCAGCGTGCATACCGAAACGGCTGATGACTACGCCTTCCGTTGGGTCGCCAAACAGGTTGTCGTCGTAATCGACCTTCTCCGCAGTGGTTTTAAGACGGCGCTGGTGATTGGCATTCACGCGGCGCTGCTGCCCTTTGGAGAGTTTATTTTTACTCAATCGCACTGGCTCCTGGTCGCCCGTAGGGGGCAAAACCTCTATGATACACTCTAATTAATACTAGTTAACCTGCTACTGCCGGTTATGCGAGAAGGGTGGAAAATAACATGAGCGCGGATGAAAACAACCTGATTTGGATCGATCTCGAAATGACCGGGCTGGATCCCGAGCGCGATCGCATCATTGAAATTGCAACCCTGGTGACGGACGCCAACCTGAATATCCTGGCGGAAGGGCCAACGATAGCGGTGCATCAGTCCGATGACCAGCTGGCGTTGATGGATGAGTGGAACGTGCGTACCCACACCGGCAGTGGTCTGGTGGAGCGCGTGAAGGCGAGCACCATGGGTGACCGTGAGGCGGAGCTGGCGACGCTTGAGTTCCTGAAAAAGTGGGTTCCGGCGGGCAAATCGCCTATCTGTGGGAATAGTATCGGTCAGGATCGTCGTTTCCTGTTTAAGTACATGCCGGAGCTGGAGTCTTACTTCCACTACCGCTATCTGGATGTCAGCACGTTGAAAGAGCTGGCGCGTCGCTGGAAGCCTGAAATCCTCGACGGCTTTAAAAAGCAGGGGACGCATCAGGCGATGGACGATATCCGAGAGTCCGTGGCGGAGCTTTCCTACTACCGCGAAAACTTTATTAAGCTGTGATTTTGAGATCCGGCGCCTTGCGTGGCCGGGTTTTTGTCGTTAAATTGTTCAGCTTGCCGATTAAATAAGCATTTGAACTGAATTTCGAAAAAATCGCTTTAAGGGGGGTTGCAGCTAAAAGGATTTCTCGTATAATGCGCCTCCCGTAACGACAGAGAATTACACGTTACGACAGCAACAAAAGCAGTACAGATTTGCGGGAATAGCTCAGTTGGTAGAGCACGACCTTGCCAAGGTCGGGGTCGCGAGTTCGAGTCTCGTTTCCCGCTCCAAAATTTGAAAGTGCTTTCACAGCACAGACTGCCCAAGCGGGAATAGCTCAGTTGGTAGAGCACGACCTTGCCAAGGTCGGGGTCGCGAGTTCGAGTCTCGTTTCCCGCTCCAAAATTTGAAAGTGCTTCCACAGCACGGACCACCCAAGCGGGAATAGCTCAGTTGGTAGAGCACGACCTTGCCAAGGTCGGGGTCGCGAGTTCGAGTCTCGTTTCCCGCTCCAAATTCTTCTTCATCTCTAAAATATCCACAGCGAAAAGCGTCGCTGGGGACGTTTTCTATTGTCTCTGAAATACTCTTGTGAACAGAGTTATCCACAGAAACTGCGCTTAACCGAAACAGGGTTAAAACTTAGCAGGGTGAATAATATCTTCATAACGCACTGTATTTTCAGTATAAAATTTGATTTCAAAATGTTATTGAGATCACTTGACCTCATCTCCAGCCCAGATGGCGCTTGAGTTTGTAATTTTATTCACAGGCTGTGAATAGTTCAGGCATCCCGCGGAAGCCCTTTCTCAATCACCCTCACCAGACGCTGTTTCTTCGGTAGCTGCACCTCGACCACGCAGGCATTACGCTTCTCTATCTGCTGCGCAATCGCCCATTCTATGTGTTCATCAAGAAGTGGGTGCTCACCTCGACGGCTTTCAAGCGCCCGAATATTGGCTTCATCCCACGGGGCATTCCCCAGCGCGACGGCGATATTTCTCAGCCAGCGCAGATGGCCGATACGGCGAATAGCCGAACCCTCCGTCACTTTCAGGAACCAGGCCTCGGACCAGGCGAACAGCTCAATAAGCGGCGGGGCATGGAGCGCCTTACGCGGGTTGAAATCCTCTTCGTCAGTAAGCTGCGAATAGCGGTTCCATGGGCAGATGAGCTGGCAATCATCGCAGCCGTAGATGCGGTTGCCGATAAGCGGTCGGAATTCCTCTGGAATGGCTCCTTCCAGTTCGATAGTCAGGTAGGAGATACAGCGGCGCGCATCAACGGTGTAGGGCTCAACGATGGCGCCGGTAGGGCAGATGGTCATACAGGCCACGCAGCGGCCACAGCCTTCCTCTACCGGGCCGTCTACCGGCAGCGGTAAATCGATCAGCAGTTCACCGAGGAAGAAGAACGATCCGGCGTCGCGGCTAAGGATAAGTGAGTGCTTACCTGTCCAGCCAAGCCCGGCTTTTTCGGCGATCGGACGCTCAAGAATAGGCGCGGAATCGACAAAGGGTCTAAAATTCAGCGAAACACAGTGCTGCTGAATAGTTTCCCCGAGTTTTTTTAAACGGTTACGCAGAAGCTTATGGTAATCACGTCCCAGGGCGTACCGGCTAACGTAACCCAGCGAGGGGTCTTTGAGCGTGCGCGCAAAGGCCGCGTTGGCGGGCAGATAATTCATGCGCACGCTGATGACGCGTAATGTGCCCGGCAAAAGCTCGTGTGGACGGGCGCGCATCATGCCATGACGCGCCATCCACTCCATTTCGCCGTGGTATTGTTTATCCAGCCAGGCCTGCAGTTTCGGCTCGCTGGCGGAAAGGTCGGTATCGGTAATGCCCACCTTCTGGAAGCCAAGCTCAGCACCCCACTGTTTTATTTTTTGCGCTAATTCATTGAGATCGAGGGGCTGTGACATGACGGACCATACGGTGAAGAAAAACCCCGCAAGTATACCACATTCCATCTGGCATGCGGATGACCTCCGGCGCGCCGAAAAAGAGGCCGCAGACAGCCTCGGGATTACCCTGTATGAACTGATGCTGCGCGCGGGTGAGGCGGCGTTTGACGTTGCCCGAAGCGCCTTCCCGCAGGCGGCTCACTGGCTAATTCTGTGCGGGCACGGCAACAACGGCGGTGATGGCTACGTCGTTGCCCGTCTCGCGGTGGCTGCGGGTATCCGCGTGACCTTGCTGGCTCTCGAAAGTGATAAACCGCTGCCGGAAGAGGCCAGCGCGGCGCGGGAGGCATGGCTGAACGCAGGCGGTGTGATTCATGCGCCTGATATCGTCTGGCCAGAGGATGTTGATCTGATTGTTGACGGGCTGCTGGGCACCGGGCTGCGCAGCGCGCCGCGCGAAAACGTTGCCGCGCTTATTGAACACGCTAACAGACATTCCGCGCCGGTAGTCGCCCTGGATATTCCCTCTGGCCTGATGGCACAAACCGGCGCGACGCCGGGGGCGGTGATTCAGACGGCACATACGGTGACCTTCATCGCCCTCAAGCCGGGGTTACTGACCGGCAAAGCGCGGGATGTCGTCGGCGTGCTGCACCACAGTGCGCTGGGACTGGAGAGCTGGCTCGCCGGGCAGGAAACGAAACTGTCACGCTTTGACGCCTCGCAGCTCCCAGCGTGGCTCCCGCCGCGCCGGTCGACCTCCCATAAGGGCGATCACGGCAGGCTGGTCATTGTGGGCGGCGACCACGGTACGGCAGGTGCGATTCGCATGACCGGTGAAGCAGCCCTGCGCAGCGGCGCCGGATTAGTGCGAGTGCTCACTCGCATTGAGAATATTGCGCCAATCATCACTGCCCGACCGGAGTTGATGGTCCATGAGCTTACGCTTCAGACGTTAGAGGAAAGCCTCGAATGGGCGGATGTGGTGGTGATCGGTCCCGGGCTTGGACAGCAGGCGTGGGGTAAACAGGCCCTGCAAAAGGTCGAGAATTTTCGCAAACCGATGCTGTGGGATGCCGACGCGCTTAACCTTCTGGCAATAAACCCGGATAAGCGTCACAATCGCATTCTGACGCCACACCCCGGCGAAGCCGCGCGGCTGCTTAACTGCAGCGTGGCAGAAATTGAAAGCGATCGCTTACTTTCTGCTCAGCGTCTGGTAAAACGTTACGGAGGTGTTGCTGTTTTAAAAGGGGCAGGAACCGTTGTCGCCTGTGACGAGACGCAGGGGATTATTGATGCCGGAAATGCGGGCATGGCGAGCGGCGGCATGGGCGATGTGCTTTCCGGCATCATCGGCGCATTGCTTGGACAGAAACTTCCCCTTTATGATGCAGCCTGCGCGGGCTGCGTGGCTCACGGCGTTGCGGCAGATAAACTGGCCGCGCGTTACGGTACACGCGGTATGCTGGCCACCGATCTCTTTTGCACGCTGCGGCGTGTTGTTAACCCGGATGTGATTGACGTAGAAAATGACTAATCGAGCGATTCCTTTACCTGATGAACAAGCCACTTTAGAACTCGGCAAGCGCGTGGCGCAGGCCTGTCAGGGGGCAACCGTCATTTATCTGTATGGTGATTTAGGTGCGGGTAAAACCACCTTCAGCCGGGGTTTTTTGCAGGCGTTAGGGCATAACGGGAATGTGAAAAGCCCAACCTACACGCTGGTAGAACCGTACACCCTTGAAAATCTCATGGTGTACCACTTCGATTTATACCGCCTTGCGGATCCTGAGGAGCTGGAATTTATGGGGATCCGTGATTATTTTGCCAATGATGCCATCTGCCTGGTGGAGTGGCCGCAACAAGGTGCGGGTGTGCTGCCTGACCCGGATGTCGAAATTCACTTAGATTACCAGGCACAAGGGCGTGAGGCACGCATCAGTGCTGTTTCCTCATCAGGCAGTTCCTTACTGGCGCGACTGGCCGGTTAAGCGTAGGGATGACGGGATGATAAATCGCGTTAAAGGTTGGTTGTTGGCTGCCACCGTGCTGCTGTGCGCGCAGGCCGGGGCGGCAAACCTCTCAGATATTCAGGTATCGAACGGCGAAAGCCAGGCTCGAATCACGTTCAGCTTTATGGGCGATCCTGAGTATGCGTTTTCACAGCCAGACAGCCACAGCGTGGCGCTGGATATCAAACAGACAGGCGTGATCCAGGGACTCCCGCTGCAGTTCAGCGGCAACAACCTGGTGAAGAGTATCCGTTCGGGTACGCCGCAGGATAGTCAGTCGTTACGCCTGGTGGTCGATCTGACCGAAAAGGGCAAAACGAAGGCGGTGAAGCAGCAAAACGGGGCGAACTATACGGTGGTCTTTACCATCAATGCTGATGTCCCGCCACCGCCTCCACCGCCGCCGGTCGTTGCGAAACGCGTCGAAGAACCGGTGTATACGCCGCGTCCTGCTGAACCTGCGCGTAATCCGTTTAAATCGCAGAACGATCGCATCACTGCGGCAACCAGCAGCAATACGGTAACGCGTCCGGCAGCGAGTGCGCGCCGTGCAGCGACCAGCGGTGACAAAGTGATTATCGCCATCGATGCGGGTCACGGTGGACAGGACCCGGGTGCGATTGGCCCGGGGGGAACGCAAGAGAAAAATGTCACCATCGCCATTGCCCGTAAGCTACGTGCGCTGCTCAACGACGACCCTATGTTCAAAGGCGTGTTGACCCGCGACGGGGATTACTTCATTTCGGTGATGGGGCGTTCGGATGTCGCTCGTAAGCAGAATGCGAACTTCCTGGTCTCCATCCACGCGGATGCTGCGCCAAACCGTAACGCGACCGGCGCCTCGGTATGGGTACTCTCGAACCGTCGCGCCAACAGCGAAATGGCCAACTGGCTGGAAGAGCATGAGAAGCAGTCCGAACTGTTGGGCGGCGCGGGCGATGTGCTGGCAAACAGCCAGTCAGACCCGTATCTCAGCCAGGCGGTGCTGGATTTACAATTCGGTCATTCTCAACGCGTCGGGTATGATGTCGCCACTAACGTATTGAACCAGCTGCAAAGTATTGGCGTGCTGCATAAGCGCCGTCCTGAACATGCCAGCCTCGGCGTTCTGCGCTCGCCAGATATCCCGTCCATCCTTGTAGAGACGGGCTTTATCAGTAACAACGGTGAAGAACGTCTGCTGGGAAGCGACAGCTATCAGCAGCAAATTGCCGAAGCGATTTATAACGGTCTGCGTAAATACTTTGATGCCCATCCGCTGCAGTCTGCGCCACAGAGTGGCGCAGGCCAGACGGCCAGCGCAGCGCTGCCGGGTGAGATGACCGCGACCAACTAAGGAGAATTCATGCCGATTCAGGTTCTGCCGCCGCAGCTTGCGAACCAAATCGCCGCCGGTGAGGTGGTGGAACGTCCTGCGTCGGTCGTGAAGGAGCTGGTGGAAAACAGCCTTGATGCGGGCGCGACCCGTATTGATATTGATATCGAGCGCGGTGGCGCGAAGCTTATCCGCATTCGTGATAACGGCTGTGGCATAAAAAAAGAGGAGCTGGCGCTGGCGCTGGCCCGTCACGCCACCAGTAAAATTGCTTCTCTGGATGACCTGGAGGCGATTATTAGCCTCGGCTTTCGCGGTGAAGCGCTGGCCAGTATCAGCTCGGTTTCGCGCTTAACGCTGACCTCCCGTACCGCCGAACAGCAGGAAGCCTGGCAGGCGTACGCCGAAGGGCGCGATATGGATGTAACGGTCAAACCCGCGGCGCACCCTGTCGGCACGACGCTTGAAGTATTAGATCTCTTCTACAACACCCCCGCCCGACGCAAGTTCATGCGTACCGAGAAGACCGAATTCGGACACATCGACGAGATCATCCGCCGTATCGCGCTGGCGCGTTTCGATGTCACCATCAACCTCAGCCACAACGGCAAGGTGATGCGCCAGTATCGCGCGGTGGCTGAAGGTGGACAGAAAGAGCGACGGCTGGGCGCCATTTGCGGGACCCCGTTTCTGGAACAGGCGCTGGCCATTGAGTGGCAGCACGGCGATCTGGCGCTGCGCGGCTGGGTAGCCGATCCGAATGCGAGCAGCGCTGCGTTTGCGGAGATCCAGTATTGCTACGTCAACGGCCGCATGATGCGCGACCGTCTCATCAATCACGCCATTCGCCAGGCCTGTGAAGACAAGCTCGGGGCCGATCAGCAGCCTGCTTTCGTGCTTTATCTGGACATCGACCCGCATCAGGTGGATGTGAACGTTCATCCTGCCAAGCACGAAGTACGATTCCACCAGTCGCGACTGGTGCATGATTTTATCTATCAGGGCGTGCTGAGCGTGCTGCAGCAGCAGGTTGAAACGTCGTTGCCGCTGGAACACGCAGAACCGGCGCCACGCCCAATCCCGGAAAACCGCGTCGCGGCGGGCCGCAACCATTTTGCGGAGCCCGCCGTCGCGCGTGAACCGGAAGCGCCGCGCTTTTCCTCCGCCGGGGGGGCACCGCGTCCAACGGGAGCTAACTACCCGAATGCCCAGCCTGGCTATCAAAAGCAGCAGGGCGCGTTGTACCGCAAACTGCTGGAAACGCCGGCCGTGGAGCGTAAAACATCTATTCCGGCGCCTCAGCCTTCTCTGGACGGCCACAGCCAGAGTTTTGGTCGTGTTCTGACGATCATCGCGCCGGATATGGCGCTGCTGGAGCGTGACGGTAAATTGATGCTTCTGGCACTGCCGGTGGCCGAACGCTGGCTCAAACAGGTGCAGCTCACGCCGGGCGAAAATGCCGCCTGTGCGCAGCCGCTGTTAATTCCGGTTCGCCTGAAAATATCCCCTGATGAAACAAGGGTATTGCAGCGCGCCGAGGCGCAGCTGGCGCAGATGGGGATTGAAACTGTGCTCGAACCGCAACATGTGACAATTCGTGCAGTGCCTTTACCCTTACGCCAACAAAATTTACAAAACTTGATTCCTGAACTGATAGGCTACCTGGCGCAGCAAACAGCGTTTGATGCCGCTAACACCGCGCAGTGGATCGCCCGTCATCTGGCAAGCGAACACACGCCGTGGAGCATGGCACAAGCCATTAGCGTGCTGGCGGAGGTGGAACGCCTCTGTCCGCATCTGGTGAAAACGCCGCCGGGTGGATTATTACAACCTGTTGATTTACAAACGGCGATGAACGCCCTGAAACATGATTGATGTAAGTAAGGCGAGCCTGCCTAAGGCAATTTTTTTAATGGGCCCAACGGCCTCCGGCAAAACGGCGCTCGCCATTGAGTTGCGTAAAGTTTTGCCTGTAGAGTTGATTAGCGTCGACTCCGCCCTCATTTATCGGGGGATGGACATCGGCACGGCGAAGCCTGACGCAGAAGAGCTGCGTGCGGCACCGCACCGTTTGCTGGATATACTCGACCCGGCTCAGGCTTACTCCGCAGCGGATTTTCGCCGGGATGCCTTAGCCGAGATGGCCGAGATAACGGCGGCGGGGCGTATACCGCTGTTGGTTGGCGGAACCATGCTCTACTTCAAGGCGCTGCTGGAGGGGTTATCACCTCTGCCATCCGCGGACCCGGAAGTAAGAGCGAAAATTGAGCAGCAGGCGGCAGAGCAGGGTTGGGACGTTTTGCATCAGCAACTGGCGGAGATTGATCCGGTTGCCGCAGCACGGATCCATCCAAATGATCCGCAAAGGCTTTCCCGGGCACTGGAAGTTTTTTTCATTTCGGGTAAAACTTTAACGGAACTGACGCAAACGTCAGGAGACGCTCTGCCGTATCAGGTGCATCAGTTCGCCATCGCCCCGGCGAGCCGTGAACTGCTCCATCAGCGAATTGAGCAGCGTTTTCATCAGATGTTAGCTTCAGATTTTGAAGCAGAAGTGCGGGCGTTATTTGCCCGTGGAGATTTGCATACGGACATGCCTTCCATTCGTTGTGTGGGATACCGCCAGATGTGGTCGTATCTTGAAGGTGAGATTTCATACGATGAAATGGTTTATCGAGGTGTTTGCGCCACGAGACAGTTAGCGAAGCGCCAGATCACCTGGTTGCGCGGTTGGGAAGGGGTTCACTGGTTAGACAGTGAAAAACCACAACAGGCGTTAAACGACGTGATTGAGGTTGTTGGTGATATCGCTCACTGAATGTGTACAATTGAGACGTATCGTGCGCAATTTTTCAGAATCGCAAGGTTCTAAGTACAAAACAAGCATATAAGGAAAAGATAGAATGGCTAAGGGGCAATCTTTACAAGATCCGTTCCTGAACGCATTGCGTCGGGAACGTGTTCCAGTTTCTATTTATTTGGTGAATGGTATTAAGCTGCAAGGTCAGATTGAGTCTTTCGATCAGTTCGTGATTCTGTTGAAAAACACGGTCAGTCAGATGGTCTACAAGCACGCTATTTCTACTGTTGTTCCGTCCCGTCCGGTATCTCATCACAGCAATAACGCTGGCGGCGGCACAGGTAGTAACTACCATCATGGCAGCAACGCGCAGGGTTCTTCAACGCCAGCGCAGGACAGCGACGAGACCGAATAAGGTTTCGCACTGTTATCCACACGGGGAGCCAGGGATCCTGCGTTCCCCGCTGATCTTTTTAGAGAGGTTTACGCTTGTTTGACCGTTATGATGCCGGTGAGCAGGCGGTGCTGGTACACATCTATTTTTCGCAAGACAAAGATATGGAAGACCTCCAGGAGTTTGAATCTCTGGTCTCTTCCGCCGGTGTCGAAGCAATGCAGGTGATTACCGGTAGCCGTAAAGCGCCGCACCCAAAGTATTTTGTTGGTGAAGGTAAAGCAGTCGAAATTGCGGATGCCGTAAAAGCAACCGGCGCGTCAGTCGTGTTGTTTGATCATGCGCTGTCTCCAGCCCAGGAGCGCAACCTGGAAGCTCTCTGCGAATGCCGTGTAATCGATCGCACGGGATTGATTTTAGACATTTTTGCTCAGCGTGCACGTACCCACGAAGGGAAACTGCAGGTTGAGCTGGCGCAGCTGCGCCATCTGGCAACGCGTCTGGTGCGTGGCTGGACCCACCTTGAAAGACAAAAAGGCGGGATTGGTTTGCGCGGCCCGGGTGAAACCCAGCTCGAAACCGACCGTCGTTTGCTGCGTGGCCGAATTACCCAGATCCTCTCACGTCTGGAAAGGGTTGAGAAACAGCGTGAGCAGGGGCGTCGGGCACGAACCAAAGCCGACATCCCGACGGTGTCGCTGGTGGGGTATACCAACGCCGGTAAATCCACCTTGTTTAACCAGATAACCGAGGCCCAGGTTTATGCCGCAGACCAGCTGTTTGCGACCCTGGACCCTACGCTGCGCCGTATTGACGTCGCAGACGTCGGTGAAACGGTGCTGGCGGATACCGTAGGGTTTATCCGTCACCTGCCGCATGACCTGGTGGCGGCATTCAAGGCCACCCTGCAGGAGACGCGACAGGCGACGCTGCTGCTGCACGTGATTGATGCGGCAGACGTGCGCGTGCAGGAGAACATCGACGCGGTGAACGTGGTGCTTGAAGAGATCGACGCCCACGAAATTCCCACGCTGTTGGTCATGAACAAGATCGATATGCTGGACGATTTCGAACCGCGTATCGACAGAGATGAAGAGAACAAACCGATTCGGGTCTGGCTTTCTGCCCAGACCGGTATTGGTGTGCCACTGCTTTTCCAGGCTTTGACAGAACGTCTTTCCGGTGAGGTAGCTCAGCACACGCTGCGACTGCCGCCACAGGAAGGCAGGCTGCGCAGCCGGTTTTATCAGCTTCAGGCGATAGAAAAAGAGTGGATGGAGGATGACGGCAGCGTGGGGATGCAGGTGCGTATGCCGATCGTTGACTGGCGTCGCCTCTGTAAACAAGAACCTGCGCTGGTCGACTATATCGTCTGATCAGAAAGGGGATGCCTGAATAATTCGCCCTTGCATAACAAATATGGAGCATATACATGGCGTGGAATCAGCCCGGTAATAACGGACAGGACCGCGACCCGTGGGGAAGCAGCAATAATCAAGGCGGCAACTCTGGGGGAAATGGCAACAAAGGTGGTCGCGAGCAGGGGCCGCCGGATCTGGATGATATCTTCCGCAAGCTGAGCAAAAAGCTTGGTGGTCTTGGCGGAGGTAAAGGTTCTGGCTCAGGTGGAAATTCCACCCAGGGGCCGCGCCCGCAAATGGGTGGCCGCGTAGTGGGTATTGTTGCCGCTGCAGTGGTAATCATCTGGGCTGCTACCGGATTCTACACCATTAAAGAAGCGGAACGCGGTGTGGTGACCCGCTTCGGTAAGTTCAGCCATCTGGTTGAGCCGGGCCTGAACTGGAAACCGACCTTCATTGACGACGTGACTGCGGTCAACGTGGAATCCGTCCGTGAACTGGCCGCCTCCGGCGTGATGCTGACCTCTGACGAAAACGTCGTGCGCGTTGAGATGAACGTGCAGTACCGCGTAACCGATCCTGAGCGTTATCTGTTTAGCGTGACCAGCGCCGATGACAGCCTGCGTCAGGCGACCGACAGCGCCCTGCGTGGTGTGATCGGTAAATACACCATGGACCGCATTCTGACCGAAGGTCGTACCGTTATTCGTAGCGATACCCAGCGTGAGCTGGAAGAGACCATTCGTCCGTATAACATGGGTATTACCCTGCTGGACGTCAACTTCCAGGCTGCCCGTCCGCCGGAAGAAGTAAAAGCGGCCTTTGACGATGCGATTGCTGCACGAGAAAACGAACAGCAGTACATCCGTGAAGCAGAAGCTTACACCAACGAAGTTCAGCCGCGTGCTAACGGTCAGGCGCAGCGTATTCTGGAAGAAGCGCGTGCGTATAAGACCCAGACCATCCTGGAAGCACAGGGTGAAGTGGCTCGCTTTGCAAAGATCCTGCCTGAATATAAAGCGGCGCCGGAAATTACCCGTGAGCGTCTCTATATCGAGACCATGGAAAAAGTGCTGAGCCACACCCGCAAAGTGTTGGTTAACGACAGTAAAGGCGGAAACCTGATGGTGCTGCCGCTGGATCAGATGCTGAAAGGCGGTTCTGCTCCGGCAGCAAAAGACAACAGCGGTGCGAACAACCTGCTGCGTCTGCCGCCATCCTCAACGGGCAGCGCCAGCACGAACACAACGCCTTCTTCGAACGATGGTGACATTATGGACCAACGCCGTGCTAACGCGCAGCGTAACGACTACCAGCGTCAGGGGGAATAAGGATGCGTAAGTCAGTTATTGCGATCATCGTCATCGTACTGGTCGTGCTTTATACCTCGATCTTTGTGGTGAAAGAGGGCGAGCGTGGGATTAAGTTCCAGTTCAGCAGCGTCGTGCGTGATGGCGACAAACGTCCGGTCATTTACGAACCGGGCCTGCACTTCAAGGTGCCGTTCATTCAGTCTGTGAAAACGCTGGATGCGCGTATCCAGACCATGGATAACCAGGCCGACCGTTTCGTGACCAAAGAGAAGAAAGACCTGATCGTTGATTCCTATATCAAATGGCGCATCAGTGATTTCAGCCGTTACTTCCTGGCAACGGGCGGCGGTGACGTTTCTCAGGCGGAAGTGCTGCTGAAACGTAAGTTCTCTGACCGTCTGCGTTCCGAGATTGGTCGTCTGGATGTGAAAGACATCGTGACCGACTCCCGTGGCCGTCTGACCCTGGAAGTTCGCGATGCGCTGAACTCCGGCACCGCGGGCACGGAAGATGAAGTTTCAACGCCAGCAGCTGACGATGCAATTGCCAAAGCGGCTGAACGCGTTCAGGCAGAAACCAACGGTAAAGTGCCGGTGATCAACCCGAACAGTATGGCTGCGCTGGGTATCGAAGTGGTGGACGTGCGTATCAAGCAGATCAACCTGCCGGTGGAAGTGTCCGAGGCGATTTACAATCGTATGCGCGCCGAGCGTGAAGCGGTCGCCCGTCGTCACCGTTCACAGGGCCAGGAAGAGGCGGAGAAGCTGCGTGCTGCTGCGGACTACGAAGTGGCCAAGACGCTGGCGGAATCTGAGCGCCAGGGCCGTATCCTGCGCGGTGAAGGTGATGCGGAAGCCGCGAAACTGTTTGCTGATGCCTTCAGCCAGGATCCTGACTTCTATGCCTTTATCCGTAGCCTGCGTGCTTACGAGAATAGCTTCCAGAGCAACCAGGATGTGATGGTGCTCAGCCCGGATAGCGATTTCTTCCGTTATATGAAGACGCCGACTAACGCAACGCGATAAACTCAGGCTCGTTTGAGTATTCAAACCACCGCTCCCCACGGAGCGGTGGTTTTCTTTTATAAGGAACAAAAATGAATTCAACGATCTGGCTCGCGCTGGCCCTGGTCCTGGTGCTGGAAGGTCTGGGACCGATGCTCTATCCACGCGCCTGGCGTCGAATGATCGCCACCATGAGCCAACTGCCGGATAATATTTTACGTCGTTTTGGCGGCGGTCTTGTGGTTGCGGGCATCGTGATCTACTACATGTTGAGGAAAACGATTGGCTGATCAAAAAGTAGGCGCAATCGGCGTATTTTGAGGTCAAAAAGTGCTGTATATCTGAAAAAGCGATGGTAGAATCCATTTTTAAGCAAACGGTGATTTTGAAAAAAATGGGTAACAACGTCGTCGTACTGGGCACCCAATGGGGTGACGAAGGTAAAGGGAAGATTGTTGATCTTCTGACTGAACGGGCTAAATATGTTGTGCGCTACCAGGGCGGTCACAACGCAGGCCATACTCTCGTAATCAACGGTGAAAAAACCGTCCTCCATCTTATTCCATCAGGCATTCTTCGCGAAAACGTCACCAGCATCATCGGTAACGGCGTTGTGCTGTCTCCAGCGGCGCTGATGAAAGAGATGAAAGGTCTGGAAGACCGTGGTATCCCTGTTCGTGAGCGTCTGCTGCTCTCCGAAGCCTGCCCGCTGATCCTGGATTATCACGTGGCGCTGGACGTTGCGCGTGAAAAAGCGCGTGGCGCGAAAGCGATCGGCACCACCGGTCGTGGTATCGGCCCGGCTTACGAAGATAAAGTTGCACGTCGCGGTCTGCGCGTGGGCGACCTCTTCGACAAAGCGACCTTCGCTGAAAAGCTGAAAGAAGTGATGGAATATCACAACTTCCAGCTGGTGAACTTCTACAAAGCTGACGCTGTTGACTACCAGAAAGTGCTGGATGACGTCATGGCGATTGCAGACATTCTGACCGGTATGGTTGTTGATGTATCCGATCTGCTGGACCAGGCGCGCAAGCGTGGCGATTTCGTCATGTTCGAAGGTGCGCAGGGTACGCTGCTGGACATCGACCACGGTACCTATCCGTACGTCACCTCCTCTAATACCACCGCGGGTGGCGTGGCGACCGGCTCTGGCCTGGGTCCACGTTATGTGGATTACGTTCTGGGTATCATCAAAGCGTACTCCACTCGCGTGGGTGCGGGTCCATTCCCGACCGAACTGTTTGATGAAACCGGCGAGTTCCTGTGCAAGCAGGGTAACGAGTTTGGCGCGACCACCGGTCGTCGTCGTCGTACCGGCTGGCTGGATGCGGTTGCCGTGCGTCGTGCAGTGCAGATCAACTCCCTGTCTGGCTTCTGCCTGACCAAGCTGGACGTACTGGACGGCCTGAAAGAAGTGAAAATCTGCGTAGGCTACCGTATGCCAGATGGCCGCGAAGTGACCACCACTCCGCTGGCTGCTGACGACTGGGAAGGCATTGAGCCAATCTACGAAACCATGCCGGGCTGGTCTGAGACCACTTTCGGTGTGAAAGAGCGTAGCGGCCTGCCGCAGGCGGCGCTGGATTACATCAAGCGTATTGAAGAACTGACCGAAGTGCCGATCGATATTATTTCTACCGGCCCGGATCGTACTGAAACGATGATCCTGCGCGACCCGTTCGACGCATAATCTTCGTGACTGCTGGCCTGCGGGGAGACCCGTAGGCCGGATAAGCGTAGCGCCATCCGGCGACCGCTCCTGGATCTCCGCTTTTTCGCCCCGTCTGTCAAATAAATTAGCCGCTAACTATCTGGCTGGTTTATCATCATTAATGAATATCTCTGCGGTTTGTCCGCGATTTCCCTTTTTCCTGAGGTTGATGTGCAGTTAACAAGTTTCACCGATTACGGCTTACGCGCGCTGATCTACATGGCGTCGTTACCCGATGGGAAAATGACCAGTATCTCTGAAGTCACAGAGGTCTACGGCGTATCCCGTAATCATATGGTCAAAATAATCAATCAACTTAGTCGTGCCGGATACGTTGCTGCCGTCCGCGGGAAGAATGGTGGGATCCGTCTTGGTAAACCGGCACAGAGTATTCGTGTTGGCGATGTGGTACGTGAACTGGAGCCGCTCTCTCTGGTGAACTGCAGCAGCGAGTTCTGCCACATCACGCCCGCTTGCCGCCTGAAACAGGCGCTTTCTAAGGCCGTGCAAAGTTTTCTCATGGAACTGGATAACTACACGCTGGCCGATTTGGTTGAAGAGAATCAACCGCTTTATAAATTATTGCTGGTGGAATGAAGAAAATTTCCACCGGAGATGACAACGGAGGAACCGACATGTCACACGATCCTTTCCAGGAACGCGAAGCCGAAAAATACGCGAATCCTATCCCCAGCCGCGAGTTCATCATTGAACACTTAACAAAACGCGAAAAACCCGCCAATCGTGAAGAACTTGCTGTTGAATTAAACATTGAAGGTGAAGAGCAAATTGAAGCCCTTCGCCGCCGCCTGCGCGCGATGGAGCGTGACGGGCAACTGGTCTTTACCCGCCGCCAGTGCTACGCGCTGCCAGAACGCCTCGATCTGCTGAAAGGGACCGTCATTGGTCACCGCGATGGCTTCGGCTTCCTGCGCGTAGAAGGCCGTAAAGACGATCTGTATCTCTCATCTGAACAGATGAAAATGTGCATCCACGGCGACCAAATTCTGGCGCAGCCGCTGGGCGCCGACCGTAAAGGCCGCCGCGAAGCGCGCGTCGTGCGCGTGCTGGTGCCAAAAACCAGCCAGATTGTCGGCCGCTACTTTACCGACGCGGGCGTGGGGTTCGTGGTGCCGGACGACAGCCGTCTGAGCTTCGATATTCTGATCCCACCTGAAGAGGTGATGGGTGCCCGCATGGGCTTTGTGGTGGTGGTGGAACTCACCCAGCGCCCAACCCGTCGCACCAAAGCGGTAGGTAAAATCGTCGAAGTGCTGGGCGATAACATGGGCACCGGCATGGCCGTTGATATGGCGCTGCGCACCCACGAAATTCCGTACATCTGGCCGAAAGCGGTTGAAGAGCAGATCGAAAGCCTGCGTGAAGAAGTGCCGGAAGAATCCAAAGTGGGCCGCGTGGATCTCCGCTCCCTGCCGCTGGTCACGATCGACGGTGAAGACGCCCGTGACTTCGATGACGCTGTCTACTGCGAGAAAAAACGCGGCGGCGGCTGGCGTCTGTGGGTAGCGATTGCAGACGTAAGCTACTATGTTCGTCCGCATACCCCGCTGGATAACGAAGCGCGCAGCCGCGGTACCTCGGTCTACTTCCCGTCGCAGGTTGTACCGATGCTGCCGGAAGTGCTCTCTAACGGTCTGTGCTCCCTGAACCCGCAGGTTGACCGCCTCTGTATGGTGTGTGAGATGACCATCTCCAACAAAGGGCGCTTAACCGGCTACAAGTTCTACGAAGCGGTGATGAGCTCGCATGCGCGTCTGACCTATACCAAGGTCTGGCATATGTTGCAGGGCGACCAGGATCTGCGCGAACAGTATGCGCCGCTGGTCAAACACATCGAAGAGCTGCATAACCTCTACAAAACGCTGGATCAGGCGCGCGAAGAGCGCGGTGGGATCTCTTTTGAGAGCGAAGAAGCGAAGTTTATCTTCAACGCCGAGCGCCGCATTGAGCGTATCGAACAGACCCAGCGTAACGATGCGCACAAGCTGATCGAAGAGTGTATGATTCTGGCGAACATCTCGGCGGCACGCTTCGTTGAGAAAGCCAAAGAACCGGCGCTGTTCCGTATTCACGATAAACCGTCGACGGAAGCCATCACCGCGTTCCGCTCCGTGCTGGCCGAACTGGGCCTGGAGCTGCCGGGCGGCAACAAGCCAGAGCCGCGCGATTACGCCGAGCTGCTGGAATCCATTAGCGATCGTCCTGATGCAGAAATGCTGCAGACGATGCTGCTGCGCTCAATGAAGCAGGCGATTTACGATCCGGAAAACCGCGGTCACTTCGGCCTGGCGTTGCAGTCTTACGCCCACTTTACGTCGCCGATCCGTCGTTACCCTGACCTCTCTCTGCACCGTGCGATCAAGTATCTGCTGGCGCAGGAGCAGGGACATAAAGGGAACACCACCGAAACCGGTGGCTACCACTATTCGATGGAAGAGATGCTGCAGCTGGGTCAGCACTGCTCCATGACCGAACGTCGTGCCGATGAAGCAACCCGCGACGTGGCGGACTGGCTGAAGTGTGACTTTATGCTGGACCAGGTCGGCAATGTCTTCAAAGGCGTGATTGCCAGCGTGACCGGCTTTGGCTTCTTCGTTCGTCTGGATGAGCTTTTTATCGACGGTCTGGTGCACGTCTCCAGCCTGGATAACGACTACTACCGCTTCGACCAGGTCGGCCAGCGTCTGATCGGCGAATCTGGCGGCCAGACCTATCGTCTGGGCGACCGCGTGGAAGTGAAGGTTGAGGCCGTGAATATGGACGATCGTAAAATCGACTTCAGCCTGATCTCCAGCGAGCGCGCGCCGCGTAACGTCGGTAAAACCGAGCGCGAAAGAGCGAAAAAAGGCGGAAATGGCAAAACGAGCGGCAAGCGCCGTCAGGCCGGTAAGAAGGTGAACTTCGAGCCGGACAGCGCGTTCCGCGGTGAGAAGAAGCAGAAGCCGAAGGCGGCGAAGAAAGAAGCCCGTTCAGCGAAGAAACCTTCCGCGAAGACACAGAAAATAGCGGCCGCCACCAAAGCGAAGCGCGCGGCTAAGAAAAAGCAGGCGGAGTAAATTCTCCCCTCACCCTGACCCTCTCCCCAACCGGGAGAGGGGAAATACTTATTACGAGAACCATCAATGAGTGAAATGATTTACGGCATCCACGCGGTGCAGGCCCTTCTCGAGCGCGCACCGGAGCGTTTTCAGGAAGTGTTTATTCTGAAAGGGCGTGAAGACAAACGTCTGATGCCGCTGATCCACGCTCTGGAAGCGCAGGGCGTGGTGATCCAGCTGGCGAACCGCCAGTTCCTGGATGAAAAAAGTGACGGGGCGGTGCACCAGGGCATTATTGCCCGCGTGAAGCCGGGCCGTCAGTATCAGGAAAACGATCTGCCGGATCTGATCGCCGAGCTGGAGAATCCATTCTTCCTGATCCTCGATGGCGTAACCGATCCGCACAACCTCGGCGCGTGTCTGCGCAGCGCGGATGCGGCGGGCGTGCATGCGGTGATCGTGCCGAAAGATCGCTCCGCGCAGCTGAACGCGACGGCGAAGAAAGTGGCCTGCGGCGCGGCGGAAAACGTTCCGCTGATCCGCGTGACCAACCTGGCGCGCACCATGCGTCTGCTGCAGGAAGAGAACATCTGGATCGTCGGTACCGCCGGTGAAGCGGATCATACTCTGTACCAGAGCAAAATGACCGGCCGTCTGGCGCTGGTGATGGGGGCGGAAGGCGAAGGCATGCGTCGTCTGACCCGCGAGCACTGCGACGAGCTGATCAGCATCCCGATGGCAGGCAGCGTGTCCTCCCTGAACGTGTCTGTTGCGACGGGCATCTGTCTGTTTGAAGCGGTGCGTCAGCGTAGCTAATGAGTAAACTATAAAAAAAGCCACCCACTTCGGGTGGCTTTTTTTATGCCCTGGCTGGTAATATAATGGCCGAAATGATACCGGCTTTTATAAATATCTTTAAAACTAACACATGGATGAAATTATGAGATGGTCTCTCTCATCGCTTGCCGATGAATTGTCACGCCGGCGCGATATTTATATTGATTTAAAAAATAACAATGATGTACTTATTATAAAAATGAATGAATATGGCGATTTGCCATTAAGTATTTTTATTACATCCCAGCAAGTTATCATTGAAACCTATATATGTCCTGTTAATGACATTAAGCGCCAGGCTGACTTCAATCTCTTCTTATTACGTAATCAAAAAATGCTTCCCTTATCTTCTGTTGGAATTTCGCAAATTCAACATGATGAATATTATGTCGCTTTTGGTGCCTTATCCGTAAGTTCTTCTCTTGAGGATATTATTCTGGAAATCACAACCCTTGCGGAGAATGCGCTGGATTTGGCTGAGCTTACACAAGAATTTATAAATTAACAGGTAGGGAAAGGTATGGGCATCTTGAAGAATCTTTTTACACTGGGTAAATCACTACTCAATCAGGCCGATGAAGCGATAGAAGAAGCGCAGGGCGTTCGGATGCTGGAGCAGCACATCCGGGATGCAAAAGCTGAGCTTGATAAAGCAGGCAAATCCCGGGTTGATCTGCTTGCCCGGGTGAAGCTCAGTAATGACAAGCTTTCCGAGTTGCGGGAGCGGAAGCAATACCTTGAGTCACGAGCGATAGAAGGAATGAGCAAGAATATTGATGCTGCGCTGCTAAACGAGGTTGCAGAAGAAATCGCCCGACTTGAGAATACCATTACTCGTGAAGCACAGGTTTTGGACTCTCTTGAAACCTCAAGAAATAATATTGAAAAAGCCGTAGCTATTACATCACAACGTATTAATCAGTTTGAACAGCAGCTCGAGGTTGTTAAAGCCACGGAAGCCATGCAGCGGGCGCAACAGGCCGTAACGACGTCAACGGTCGGAGCAACATCGAACGTAACGACGGCCGCAGAGTCTTTAAAAAGACTTCAGACGCGTCAGGCTGAACGTCAGGCCAGACTTGATGCGGCAGCGCAACTGGAAAAAGTGGCTGATGGACGTGAGCTTGAAGAGAAACTCGCGCAGGCAGGCGTGGGTACCTCAGGAACAAGCTCCGCACAGGCGGTTCTTGAACGGTTAAAACTTACGCCGGCTCCGTAATGTTTCTCTCCTGGGTCGTGAATGTTTGCAGGCAACATTTATTCCGGCTTACCTGGACAGCGCTGCTGTGCTTGTTTGCCGGGCATTATTTGCTTTGCTTTATTGTCTTTCGTTGGTTGGGAGAGACGACCCTCGTTGGCCGGATAAGTGATTTTGTTTATTACAGCTCAGTGGTTGGGGCGACGATTGGCTTTGGCGATTTGAGTCCTCGGAGCGAAGCAGGGAAGTTGTTCACAGCTCTCTGGCAAATCCCTATTGGCGTTGGCCTTTTCGGCGCGCTGATGGGCAAAATCATTGCATTGGTGCAGGGATTATTAGCTAAAGGAATAGCAGGAATGGGCAATTTTCATTCTCTACGTAATCATGTTTTGGTGATTGGCTGGCGTGGTCATCAGACAGAGAAAATGATCTCATTGCTGCTTTATGATGAGCAGCGGGTATTTAGTCGCGTAGTGTTGTGTGAGCACCAGGATATAGCGCATCCTTTATCCGATAATTTATATGTCGATTTTCTCAAAGTAAGTAACTACAGCGATCCGAAAGAGCAAAAACGGATGGGGTTAGTAAATTGTTCATGTGTAGTCATTTTTGCCAGCTCCGATGAACAAACCTTTACGGCCACACTCTCGCTGGTAAATGATGCGCCAGCGCATTGCCATATCGTTGCTTATCTTGAGGATGAACGCTACGCAAGCTTACTGGAGACCCATTGTCCGACAATAGAGATTGTTCGCAATCTTTCAGCCGAACAGCTTTCCCGTTCGATCCAGGATCCTGGCTCTTCACAATCCGTAGCATCAATCATGAACCCGATGCTGGGTGATACAGGTTACGCGCTGATGGTACCCACATCGGTTTCCTGTATACCTTATGGTGCGTTAATGCATTACATGAAACTGCAACATGATGCGACGGTGCTGGGGATTAGCCACTGTAAAAATGGTCGTGGTATGGAGCTTAACCCTGTGATCTCCACAGAGGTTAGAGGAGGAATGTGGTTGCATTTAATCGGCAATAGTCGCATTTCGTCGAATGAGGTGTGCTGGCAGAACATAGGGAAAAGTCATGCGGAACTTATTTTTTAATTTATTTAATAAAACAGGTCAGCCAGTGATGCGTGGCCCATTGGGATTACATCAACGTGCGGCGTTTACACTTGATACGCTGACATTTCGACTTTCCGCCCGTTTTTTGACTCAAATACCAGAAGAGGAATATACCATTGCAGCGAGCAGCGTGATTGAAGTTGGCGCAGGTTGTCGTATTTATCGTTATTACACTTCTGGTGATGAGTTTTTGCAGATAAATACTACTGGTGGTATGGAAAGGGAAAATATTGATGATATTAAGCTTTTTATTTATCAGGATAGCTTTGGTATTACTTCGGAGAAACAATGGCAAAAAGAGATTGGTGCCGCTTTAATTGGCAGGCCCAGTCTGCAATGGAATGAACGAGACTGGAAAAGAATATTTAACGAGAATGAGGTGGGGAACGTTGAACCGGTTTACCTGCTGGAACACGTTGAAAATAACCAGAACGAAAAATGGGATGTGCATAATTTCATGATGGCATATCATAGGGAGGCGACTGCCGATCTGTATGAGTACCTTTTGCTAACTGGCGAAGAGACATTTTGTGATAATAGCGAGCCAGAGTGGATCTTTTCGTATGCCGTAGGTGTGGATATTCCACTCACTTCGCTAAATATTGTTGGTTAAATTTCTGGGGATGTAAACCATGCTGGGTTCATTATTTGCTTTTCTTTCTTACTTCTTAACCGGTCTGGCGATGACCGTCATATTCTTATTCATCTACTCAAGAATAACGTCACATGATGAATGGATACTGATTAAAGAAAATAACCTGGCGGCGGCAGCAGCATTCAGTGGCACTCTATTGGGGTATGTGATTCCTCTGTCCAGCGCTGCCGTAAACTCGGTTAGCATGCCGGATTACCTGATATGGGGATGCGTTGCGCTAGTCGTGCAGTTACTGGTGTATGGCTGCGTACGCATTTATATGCCGAACATCAGTGAAAAAATCGTTAACCGCCACTACGCCGCAGGTTTATTTATGGGGATGGCAGCACTGGCTGGCGGAATCTTAAATGCTGCCTGCATGACATGGTAATAAATGAACATGGCTAAAAAGAAAAAAACACGGAAGTCTAATCCGATTCAATCTGCATTAGGTAGCCAAAATGCAGCGTTCCGCTCTTCGCCCTCAAAGCGCAAAAGCGGGAAGTATTTGACGCTGGCAATTATGGGCGGAGCTGCATTTATCGCCCTGAAGGGGTGCGATAGTTCGGCTGATGATAATGACGGTGATGGCGTGTTTTACGCATCGCCGCAAGCGTGCATTGACGATGGCAATAGTGCTCAGGTTTGCAGCGATGCATGGAACAATGCGAAAGCTAAATTTGAAGCAGATATGCCGAAAAATATGTCCAGGGAAGACTGTATACGTCAATTCGAGAACTGCTATTACGACAATATCGAAAATAGCTGGATACCGGTTCTGTCAGGATTCTTACTTAATAAAAAAGTCAGAGAAGACGCTGATGAAGGATACAGGTATACAAGCGGAGGTTCATTTTACTCTTCCCGTCCTGTGTGGCGAAGCTCTTCATCCTATGTCTGGCGCTCCGGTAAGCAGGCCAGTAGTCAAATGGGCTATACAACAAAGCGCGTATCAACAATTTCTCGTGGTGGATATGGGCGCTCATCCAGTGCTCGTGGAAGTTGGGGGGGATAATTATGTTACGTCATGACGTTCCTGTTCGTCCGGGGCTGGACAAAATTGCCCACGACCATGGTTTTCATTTTCATATCATCGACGATGAAATTTACTGGGATGAAAGCCGTGCCTACCGTTTTACGTTACAGCAAATTGAAGAACGAATAGAAAAACCCACGGCTGAACTCCATCAAATGTGTCTGGATGTGGTGGATCGTGCGGTAAAAAGTGAAGAACTGATGACGCAGTTAGCCATCCCGCCACTTTACTGGGATGCCATTGCGGAAAGCTGGCACAGCCAGGATCCTTCACTGTATGGCCGTATGGACTTTGTCTGGACTGAAGAAGGTAGCGTCAAACTGCTGGAATACAATGCCGACACGCCGACGTCCTTGTATGAGTCAGCCTACTTTCAGTGGCAATGGATGGAGGACGCTCGTCGCTCCGGGTTCATTCCGCGAGACGCCGATCAGTTTAATTCCATTCAGGATAAGCTTGTTGCTCGCTTTGAAGAATTAGCTACAGATATTCCACTTTACTTCTGCTGCTGCAAAGAGAGTGAGGAGGATCGCGGCACGCTTCTTTATCTGGAGGATTGTGCCGTCCAGGCCGGGCTGAACACCCGCTTTATCTATATGGATGATATTGGCCTGGGCACCGGCGGATTTTTAACAGACATTGACGATAACGTGATCCGTCGTGCGTTTAAGCTCTATCCTCTGGAGTGGATGATGCGTGATGAAAATGGTCCACTTCTCTGCGCCAGAAGAGAACAGTGGCTGGAGCCGCTCTGGAAAAGCATCATTAGTAATAAGGGTATTTTGCCCCTCTTGTGGCGCTTTTTTACGGGCCATCCCAACCTTCTTCCTGCGTGGTTTGAAAATGAGTTAACGTCGATTCCAAAAGGCGTTCCGATAGTTCGTAAGCCCTTGTTTTCGCGGGAAGGGGGAAATGTGACTATTTTCGACGCACAGCGCAATATCATTGAGAGTGAAGCAGGGGATTATGCAAACGAACCTATGATTTATCAGGGTTTCCAGGCGTTACCGCGTTTTGGCAACAGCTATACCTTGATAGGAAGTTGGGTGATTGATGATGAACCTGCGGGAATCGGTATTCGTGAAGACGGATCGTTGATCACGAAAGATACTTCGCGTTTTATCCCGCACTATATAGCGGGTTAATTTAAGCTGGGGTGAAAACCCCAGCTCTGAGGCTCACTCCTCCAGAGACCGTAAATGGTCATCCTTCCTCAGCGTCATCAGCGCGAAAATACTCACCACCGCCGTTGCCATCACGTAGTACGCCGGAATATCCAGGTTACCCGTCTGCTTAATCAGCCCGGTAATAATTAACCCCGCACAGCCTGAGAAAATCGCGTTCGATAACGAGTAGGCCAGCCCCAGCCCGGTATAGCGTACGCGCGTCGGGAACATCTCAGAGAGCATCGCCGGGCCGGGCCCTGCCAGCATGCCCACCAGACCGCCCGCAATCAATACCACTATCGCTTTCACCGCCAGCGTGCTGGACTCCGCCTGCAGAAGTTTCAGCAGCGGCAGGGCGAGGATCAGCAGCAGCGCGGTGGCGATAATCATCACCGTGCGACGCCCGATCCTATCGCTCAGGATCCCCGACGGAATGATGGTCAGCGCAAACCCAACGTTCGAGATCACCGCGATCAGCAGCGCCTGGTTAAACCCGGTGTGCAGCGCCGACTGCAGATAGGTCGGCATAATCACCAGGTAGGTGTACCCCGCCGCAGACCAGACCATCACGCGGCCAATCCCCATCATGATGGCCCGGAGCGTGGCGGCAGTATCCGCCTGAGCGACAACCGGTTTATCCTGCTGCTGCACAAAGCTGGGTGTCTCTTCCATACTGACACGAAGCCACAGCGCAACAACGCCCATGGGCAGCGCCAGGAAGAAAGGAATGCGCCAGCCCCAGTCGTGCAGGGCCTCAGGCGTGAGGAGGGCAGAGAGCAGCGCCACGATGCCTGCACCCGCTAACAGCCCCAGCGCTACGGTAAAGGACTGCCACGCGCCGTACAGGCCACGCTTGCCGCGCGGAGCAAACTCCGTCATCAGCGAGACCGCACCGCCGTACTCGCCGCCCGCGAACAGCCCCTGCAGGATGCGAAGCAGCGTAACGATCAGCGGTGCGGCAATCCCGATACTGGCGTAGACCGGCACAATGCCGATGGCGGCTGTGGCCAGCGTCATGAGCACCAGCACAATAATGAGCGTCGGCTTACGGCCAATTCGGTCGCCGATGCGTCCAAACACCACCGCACCCAGCGGACGGAAGAAGAAGGCGATGGCGAATGAGGCGTAGGTGAGGATCAGGCTGGTAAGCCCAGCTTCCCCTTCAAGCTGGAAGAAGTTCTTCGCAATGACGGTCGCCAGAAAACCGTAGACCGCAAACTCATACCACTCGATAAAGTTACCAATGGAGCCGGCAATTAATGCTCGCTTGTGCGCATCCGGTTGCATAACGATCCTCACTGAAAAGGGTAAGAATAAATTATTCAACAAAAGCGAAGTCATGAAATAGTTTATTCTTATGTTCTGTGAGCTATTTCACGAATGATATCAGCGGGATCGTGAACGTGTGACTCCCCTCCCATGCAGCGTGTGCGCGGTCTGTCCATACTTATCGTCATTGCCACTGAAGGAGGGAGACAGTATGCACTGGCAGACCCATACCGTTTTCAATCAACCCGCACCACTCTCTAACAGCAACCTTTTTCTCTCGGACTGCGCGCTGCGTGACGCAGTTTCGCGCGAGGGTGCCGAGTGGGATATCGAGCTGCTCGCCAGCATCGGGCAGCAGTTAGGCACCGCAGAGTCGCTGGAGCTGGGCAGGCTGGCGAACGTGAATCCGCCGGAGTTGCTTCGCTATGACGCCACCGGAGAGCGACTGGATGACGTCCGCTTTCACCCGGCATGGCACCTGCTGATGCAGGGGCTGTGTGCCAATCGGGTACATAACCTGGCATGGGAAGAGGAGGCGCGTAAAGGGTCGTTTGTCGCGCGGGCCGCACGCTTTGTGCTTCATGCTCAGGTGGAAGCGGGCACGCTTTGCCCGGTCACCATGACGTTTGCCGCCACGCCGCTTCTGCAGCAGGCGCTTCCCAAAATATTTCACGACTGGCTGACGCCGCTACTCAGCGATCGCTACGATCCGCATCTGGCGCCTGGCGCGCAAAAGCGCGGCCTGCTGATCGGTATGGGGATGACGGAAAAGCAGGGCGGCTCGGACGTGCTGAGCAACACCACCAAAGCGGAAAAATGCGGCGACGGCAGCTACCGGCTGGTGGGGCATAAATGGTTTTTCTCCGTCCCGCAAAGCGATGCGCATCTCGTGCTGGCGCAGGCGAAGGGCGGGTTGTCCTGCTTTTTTGTGCCGCGCTTTTTGCCTGACGGACAGCGCAACGCCGTCCGGCTGGAGCGCCTTAAGGACAAGCTCGGGAACCGCTCCAACGCCAGCAGCGAGGTGGAGTTTCTCGATGCCTCCGGCTGGCTGCTGGGGGAAGAGGGCGAAGGGGTCCGGCAGATCCTCAAAATGGGCGGTCTGACGCGCTTTGACTGTGCGCTGGGCAGCCACGGACTCATGCGCCGTGCGTTGTCCGTGGCGCTGTACCATGCGCATCAGCGCCAGACCTTCGGCAAAAATCTTATCGATCAGCCGCTCATGCGCGAAGTGCTAAGCCGGATGGCGCTGGTGCTGGAGGGGCAAACGGCGCTGCTGTTCCGCCTGGCGCGGGCGTGGGATAAACGCGCGGATCCGCAGGAGGCGGCATGGGCGCGGCTGTTTACCCCGGCCGCGAAATTTAGCGTGTGCAAAGCGGGCATCCCGTTTGTGGCGGAAGCGATGGAGGTGCTGGGCGGAGTCGGGTACTGCGAGGAGAGCGAACTTCCCCGCCTGTATCGCGAGATGCCAGTGAACAGCATCTGGGAAGGGTCCGGCAACATCATGTGCCTGGACGTGCTGCGCGTGCTGGCGAAGCAGCCGGGTATTCACGATCTGCTTGCCGAGGAGTTTGCACAGGTCAAAGGGCAGGACAGACACTTCGACCGCAGCTGGCGACAGCTTCAGCAAAAACTGCGTAAACCGCAGGAGGCGCAGGGGCGGGAAATTGCGCAGCAGCTTTTCCTGCTGGGTGCCGGGAGCGAAATGCTGCGGCACGCATCGCCCCCGGTGGCGCAGGCGTGGTGCCGCATGATGCTGGATACCCGTGGCGGCACGCTGATGAGCGAGCAGGTGCAAAGTGACCTGCTGCTGCGTGCGACGGGCAGAGTCGGTTAGTCTTTTAGCTGGAACAGGCTTACCAGCTGGGCCAGATGTGATCCCTTCTCACGCAGCGTTTGAGCCGTTTGTTCGCTGCGTGAGATACGATCGGCATTAATATGCGACGCTTCGCCAATGTGGGTCATGGCGAGATTCACCTGGCCAATCCCGGCGGACTGCTCGCGTGAAGCATGGTTAATCTCGGTGACCAGCTGGCTGATGTTATCGATATGAATGATGATGTCATCCATCGCCAGGCGCGTCTTTTCAGACAGCGCATGGCCTTCGCTCACTTTCCTGAGCGTATCGCCAATCAGCTGTTCAATCTCCTTCACCGCGTTAGCGCTGCGTCCTGCCAGGGCGCGAACTTCCTGCGCGACTACCGCAAACCCTTTCCCATGCTCGCCCGCGCGGGCCGCTTCCACTGCCGCATTCAGCGCCAGGATATTGGTCTGGAAAGCGATAGACTCAATCACGCGCGTGATGTCTTCGATGCGTTTTGACGCTTCGCGAATGTCGTCCATCGTCGACACCGCGTGGGTGACCGTCTCACCGCCCTGATGCACCGCGAGCGAGGTTTCACCCACCAACTGCTGCGTTTGCTCCATGTTGGCGGCATTTTGCTGCACGGTGGCGGCCAACTGCTCCATGCTGGCGGAGGTCTCTTCCACGCTGCTGGCCTGCTTGTTGATCTGCTCTGAAATCTCGCCGGTATCGGCGGCCAGCGCGTTGGTGCCCAAATGGATCTCGCCTGCGGCCTCGCGGACCTGCAGGACAATTTTTTGCAGGCCGCCGCCGATGCCGTTGATGGCGTCGATCAACTGGCCGACTTCGTCATGGCGCGTCACGGGCAGGCTGGAACGGAGATCCCCTGCGGCATATTGCCGGGCAAGATGGATCACATTGCGCAGCGGTCGGGTCAGCACGCGGCGAATAAGGACCACGAACAGACCAGCAAACAGGATAGATAAGACCACGCCGGCCAGCAGGAAGCGATCGCGCATGGCGTTGACGCTTGCGAGCAGCACCGATTTATCCACTTCGCCGACAATAGTCCAGTTCCAGCCTGGCAGCGGGGTATACGCCATTTTCAGCGTGCGGCCGTCGTCGCTTACGCGTTCCAGGGTGCCGGGCTTGTCACCCAGAAGCTGCTGCTGCGTCGCGTCGTCCCACTTCGGCAGCTGTCCCTCTTCACCGGCATTGAACAGGTATTGCCCGCGCGTTTTGCCGTTGCTGCGATCCAGCACGAAGAAGTGACCGCTCTCACCCAGGCGGCGGTTGAGAATTTTCTCGCGCATGACGTTCCAGGAGTGAGTGATGTCCACCCCGACAAAGACGATCGCAATGACCTGTCCTTCGGCGTTTTTTACGGGCTGATACTGGGTGATGTAGCGTTTGCCAAACAGCAGCGCCAGGCCGCGGTAGACTTCACCTTTGTTGACGGCGGCAAAGGCCGGACTGGAAGTATCCAGCACGGTGCCCATTGCCCGCTCGCCATTCTCTTTGCGCAGGGAGGTCGCTACGCGAACAAAGTCGTTTCCGCTGCGTACAAACAGCGTCGAGATGGCTCCCGTACGGTTCAGGAAGTCGTCCGACAGGGTGTTATTTTCATGTAGCCCGGTGTCGCCGCCTTTCAGAAGCGGGACGCTGAGCCCGTTGATCGTCTGGGGTTGGGAAGGATCACTATTCAGGGGCTGCGGTAAAAAGGTAGTAAACAGCCGGGTATAACTCTCAACCTCTTCACTCAGGCTGGTGTTAAACATCTGCACCATGTCGACCATGCCGGTAGACTGATTATGCAGGTCTTCTACCGCAAGGGCTTCAAGCTGCTGGCTGGCTTTTTGACTGAGCAGAAAAGTGAAAAGCAGAAACAGCGTGGCGACACTGACGCCTGTAAGCAGCGACAGCTTCGCCCCCAGGCCTGCACGGCGAAAAACGTTGATCATAAATTGCTCATCATTGAAAAGGTATGGTTCTTCAACGGCAGAGCGGGGATTACGTTTACTGAATTAATGTAACAAAATGTTATTTTGTTGTTATTGATTGGTTTTTGATTAGATAAAAAATTTGCAAAAGCGAAAAGCCACTAAAAATAAGTGGCTTTTATCAGGAGGGATATTACACGTAGAGAATGGCCTGTACCCGCCAGTGGTCGATATGGTTATCTTCCTGCATCTGGATGATGCGATACCATGAAGCACCCTGCTCATCGGCCTTTAATGCCACAACGCGTTCAACGTCTTGCGGGCTCCCCGAGATATTATTCACGGAGATCTGGCCAATTTCATTCAGGCCAGTTACACAGTCAGCACTGGCGAATTCTGCTGACTGCGCAGTGGTGCTCACCAGGCCTGCTGAGAGCAACAGAGAGGTCAAAGCAAGAGTTCGTTTCATCGTCAGCTCCATTTCACATATCTCCGGTATCCGCCGGGCAATCCTTCGCGAATAAACTCCCTTCCATTGACGCGGGCATGGAGTTTATTGTGGACAGGAAAATGTCTATGGACGCAAAGCAGTGTAAATCTCGTTCAAAGGAAAACCATTATTTACGGTACAAAATGGCCTGTGAATACCACTGTCCCGTTATGATGGTTTCGTCGATCATAATGATGACGTAATAATCTGCTTTGGCGGCGACGGCTTGTGCTTTGATTGCCGCTTCTGCGTCATCCGGGGAGCCGCGAACCAGCGCGGAGACGGTGCCCATTCGTTGTAATCCTTCCGTCTGATTACGACGAATCTCCTGTGGATGATCGGCGACCGGTGGAGCGGGTTGCGGCGTTCCCAGCAGCGCGCTACAGCCACTGAGCAGAAACACCAGCACTAAAGCAGCAAACCTGCGCATAACCATATCTCGTTTCCTGATAGCCATAGTGTAGTTGTCTGTGAATTTAGTTTTGGGGGAATGTTCCCGAAGTGTTATCTGGGACGTATATTTCGAATGAAAATGATGTGAAAGCGTAACCCAGTTCTCAACATTATGAATCATACATTCGTACAGGGTCGACAATGATTGAAATTGAAATACGCCACCTCGGCGACCATGAAATTTTACACGCTATGCCAGCGGGTAAACGTGATAAACCGCTGCCTGTTGTGGTTTTTTATCATGGGTTTACCTCATCGAAGCTGGTTTACAGTTATTTTGCGGTTGCGCTGGCGCAGGCGGGTTTTCGCGTGGTGATGCCGGATGCGCCTGACCACGGCGCCCGCTTTATGGGTAACGAACAGGCGCGCCTTGGGCAGTTCTGGCACATTCTGCACGGGAGCCTGACCGAGTTTGCCGGGTTGCGCGATGCGCTTTATGAGGCAGGGCTGGTGGCAGAGAATCGTCTGGCCGTGGCCGGGGCGTCGATGGGCGGTATGACGGCGCTGGGGATTATGACGCATCATCCGGAAGTGAAGTCGGTCGCCTGCCTGATGGGCTCGGGCTATTTTACGTCGCTGGCGAAGACGCTCTTTCCCCCTCAGGATTTAGCGGAAATCACCGCGACGCTCGAAGAGTGGGACGTGACCCGGGCATTGCCGCGCCTGGCGGATCGCCCGCTGCTGCTGTGGCACGGCGACGCGGATGATGTGGTCCCGCCAGAGGGAACCTTCCGACTACAGCAGGCGTTAATGAATGCAGGCCTGGACGGTAATCTCACCTGTCTGTGGGAAGCGGGCGTCCGCCACCGCATCACGCCCACGGCGCTGGACGCTACGGTGGCGTTTTTCCGCCAGCACCTTTAAACGCGCAGCACTTTTACGCCCTGATCTTCCAGCTTCTGGAGGATCTCAGGGTTGGCGCCTTTGCCGGTGATCACCATGTCGATCTGCTCGGCACGGCTGAACAGCATGCCAGCGCGCTCGCCCACTTTGCTGCTGTCGACCAGCACAACGAGCTTGCCCACAACGTTGAGCATGTTTTGTTCCGCCATCGCGGTCAGCATATCGGTTTTATACAGGCCATCTGCCGTCAGGCCTTTGCCGCTGGTAAACATCCAGTGCCCGGCATAGAGACTGTTTTCGCTGTCCTGAGGGCTAAGGGTGATGGACTGGCTTTTGTTGTACTGCCCGCCCATGATCACCACGCTCTCATGCTCCTGGTCGATCAGATAGTTAGCTAGCGGTAAGTAGTTGGTGATGATTTGCACCGGCTTGCCGCACATTTCACGGCCCAGCAGAAATGCCGTGGAACCGCAGTTGATCACGACGCTCTCACCGGGATTCACCAGCTGCGACGCGGCTCTGGCAATCCGCACTTTTTCATCATGATTTTGCGCCTGATGAATATTCATTGGCGTCCAGCGAGGGCGCTGCTGGCTGATCGCTTCCGCGCCGTTGCGGACCTTTTTCAGCTTGCCGCTTTCATCCAGCTTGTTGATATCCCGCCGCGCCGTTGCCGGGGAGATCCCTAAACGTTCGATCACTTTCTCGACGGTGATAAACCCGGTTTGCGCCAGGAGTTCCAGGAGAATTTGATGCCGTTGCGCTTCCGTCATGAGCTATTCCGATAAGAATTGATTTGAAAAGATGATATTTGAAATAGCGTGAAATTACTAAAAGAAATATGACATCGCCAGACATCAAATCTGGCGATGTGGCTGCACAATCAGAGGAAGGACTTGAACGGCAGGTCTGGCTCAATGGTGAAGCAATCATCGAAACCACGTGGGTAGTGATATTCAAGATTATCTTTGTCCAGCGGCCAGGTGAACTTGCCGCCGACCTGCCAGATGAACGGCTTGAAGCCATACTTCAGGCGGTCTTTTTTCATCTCCCACAGCACGCGGATTTCCTGCGGATCGGCCTGGAAGTTTGACCAGATATCGTGGTGGAACGGAATCACCACTTTGGTATTCAGCGCTTCCGCCATGCGCAGCATGTCGGCGCTGGTCATTTTGTCGGTAATGCCGCGCGGGTTCTCACCGTAGGAGCCCAGCGCCACGTCGATCTGGTGCTCGTTACCGTGCTTCGCGTAGTAGTTAGAGTAGTGAGAGTCGCCGCTGTGGTACAGGGAGCCGCCAGGGGTTTTAAACAGATAGTTAACCGCGCGCTCATCCATACCGTCCGGCAGTACACCCGCGGCTTTCTGATCGGCAGGCAGGGTAATCAGTGCTGTACGGTCAAAGGCATCCAGCGCATGGATTTCAATATCTTTAATTTTCACCACGTCGCCAGGCTTCATCACGATGCAGCGCTCTTTCGGCACGCCCCAGCCAATCCACAGATCCACGCAGGTCTGCGGCCCGATAAACGGCACATCGTCAGCACAGTTTTGCATCACCGCTGCCGCCACGTTCACATCGATATGATCGTTGTGATCGTGAGTGGAGAGCACGGCGTCGATCTGGCGAATGGCAAACGGATCGAGCACAAACGGCGTGGTACGCAGGTTCGGCTGCAGTTTTTCCACGCCCGCCATGCGCTGCATCTGGTGGCCCTTTTTCATCAACGGGTTGCCGTGGCTCTGCTTGCCGGTGCCGCACCAGAAATCGACGCAGATATTGGCGCCGCCTTCTGATTTCAGCCAGATACCGGTGCAGCCCAGCCACCACATCGCAAAGGTACCAGGAGCAACCTGTTCCTGCTCGATCTCTTCATTCAGCCAGCTGCCCCATTCCGGGAAGGTGCTCAGAATCCATGACTCACGGGTGATGGTGTTCACTTTACTCATCGTTTTGACTCCTGGTTTAATCAAAAGTAATCACTTGGTGATTTGTTGTGATTAATGCTGGCACCATTTGACGCGCTTTGCAATGGTAAAAATGCGGATTTTTATCCGTTCAACTTCACAGATTCTCCGCTTCTTGCTTGTTATAGTAGTACGCACAACTCATTAATTTGATGAATTATAAAGATTAATTTGTTTTTGCAATGCAGTAGTGAAAATCATTATTAACTGCATGGAAATAAATTGCGTGATACGTCACAAATAATCAAATGCAATCTTGTGGTGATTATTTGTGATTAATAGAGTGATGACACCAACCGCACAGGGATTACCCCTCGTGTTCTCATTTCTGGAGAGAGTTATGGAGATCCTCTACAACGTCTTTACCGTGTTCTTTAATCAGGTAATGACCAACGCCCCGCTGCTGCTGGGTATCGTGACGTGTCTGGGCTATATCCTGCTGCGCAAAAGCGTCAGCGTGATTATTAAAGGCACCATCAAAACCATTATCGGCTTCATGCTGTTACAGGCGGGGTCTGGCATTCTGACCAGCACCTTTAAGCCGGTCGTCGCCAAAATGTCCGAAGTGTATGGCATCAACGGTGCGATTTCTGACACTTACGCCTCAATGATGGCGACCATCGAGCGCATGGGTGATGCCTATAGCTGGGTGGGGTATGCAGTGCTGCTCGCCCTGGCGCTGAACATCATCTACGTTCTCCTGCGCCGTATTACCGGCATTCGCACCATCATGCTCACCGGGCACATCATGTTCCAGCAGGCGGGGCTGATCGCGGTTTCTCTCTATATCTTCGGTTACCCAATGTGGACCACGATTATCTGCACCGCGGTGCTGGTCTCGCTCTACTGGGGTATCACCTCCAACATGATGTACAAGCCGACTCAGGAAGTGACGGACGGCTGCGGTTTCTCCATCGGCCATCAGCAGCAGTTTGCTTCCTGGATTGCCTATAAAGTTGCGCCATACCTGGGCAAAAAAGAAGAGAGCGTTGAAGACCTCAAGCTGCCTGGCTGGCTGAATATCTTCCACGACAACATCGTTTCGACCGCAATTGTCATGACCATCTTCTTCGGTGCCATTCTGCTCTCCTTCGGTATTGACGTGGTGCAGGCGATGGCAGGCAAAACCCACTGGACGGTTTACATCCTGCAGACCGGTTTCTCCTTCGCGGTGGCGATCTTCATCATCACTCAGGGCGTACGTATGTTCGTCGCCGAACTGTCGGAAGCGTTCAACGGTATCTCCCAGCGCCTGATCCCTGGCGCGGTACTGGCCATCGACTGTGCCGCTATCTATAGCTTCGCGCCAAACGCGGTGGTCTGGGGCTTTATGTGGGGCACTATCGGCCAGCTGATTGCGGTGGGCATTCTGGTCGGCTGCGGCTCCTCAATCCTGATTATTCCAGGCTTTATCCCGATGTTCTTCTCCAACGCCACCATCGGCGTATTCGCTAACCACTTCGGCGGCTGGCGTGCGGCGCTCAAAATCTGCCTGGTGATGGGCATGGTGGAAATCTTCGGCTGCGTGTGGGCGGTCAAGCTCACCGGTATGAGCGCCTGGATGGGTATGGCGGACTGGTCAATTCTGGCACCGCCGATGATGCAGGGCTTTGCCTCCATCGGGCTGGTCTTTATGGCCATCATCATCCTGATTGCTCTGGCTTATATGTTCTTCGCTGGCCGTTCGCTGCGAGCAGAAGAAGACGCGGAAAAACAAACAGCAGAAGTCTCTGCTCATTAAGGAGTTTCGATTATGACCGTACGTATCCTGGCTGTGTGTGGTAATGGGCAAGGCAGCTCCATGATCATGAAGATGAAAGTGGACCAGTTTTTAACCCAGTCCAACATCGACCACACGGTGAACAGCTGCGCAGTGGGTGAATACAAAAGTGAGCTGAACGGCGCGGACATCATCATCGCCTCTACTCATATCGCCGGCGAAATCAGTGTGTCGGGTAATAAATACGTGGTGGGCGTGCGCAACATGCTGTCGCCTGCGGATTTCGGACCAAAACTGCTGGAAGTGATTAAAGAGCACTTCCCACAAGACGTGAAGTAAGGACGCCATATGAAACTACGTGATTCGCTGGCAGAGAATAACTCCATCCTTTTACAGGCTGAGGCCAGCACCTGGCAGGAAGCGGTAAAGCTGAGCGTGGATCTGCTGGTTAAGGCTGACGTTGTCGAGCCGCGTTACTACCAGGCCATTCTGGATGGCGTGGCGCAGCATGGCCCCTATTTTGTGATTGCGCCGGGCCTGGCGATGCCGCATGGCCGCCCGGAAGAGGGCGTCAAGAAAACCGGCTTCGCGCTGGTGACGCTGAAAACGCCGCTGGTGTTTAACCACGAAGATAACGACCCGGTCGACATCCTGATCACCATGGCCGCTGTTGACGCTAACACCCACCAGGAGGTGGGCATCATGCAGATCGTCAATCTGTTTGATGACGAAGCCAATTTCGACCGTTTACGCGCCTGCCGTACCGAGCAGGACGTGCTGGATTTAATTGATAACGCCACAGCGGCGGCTGTTTAAGAGGAATTGAAAATGTCATTACCCATGTTGCAGGTTGCGCTTGATAACCAGACCTTGTCCCACGCTTATGAAACGACCCGTCTGATTGCGGAAGAAGTCGATATCATCGAAGTGGGTACCATTCTCTGCGTGGGCGAGGGCGTTCGCGCCGTTCGCGACCTGAAGGCGCTTTATCCGCACAAAATCGTGCTGGCAGATGCCAAAATAGCCGACGCAGGCAAAATCCTCTCCCGCATGTGCTTCGAAGCCAACGCCGACTGGGTCACCGTCATTTGCTGTGCGGATATCAACACTGCCAAAGGCGCGCTGGACGTGGCAAAAGAGTTTAACGGCGACGTGCAGATTGAGCTGACCGGTTTCTGGACCTGGGAACAGGCCCAGGAGTGGCGTGATGCGGGTATACAACAGGTGGTGTATCACCGCAGCCGCGACGCGCAGGCCGCAGGGGTGGCGTGGGGCGAAGCGGATATCAGCGCGATCAAACGTCTGGCGGATATGGGCTTTAAAGTCACCGTTACCGGCGGTCTGGCACTGGAAGATCTGCCGCTGTTCAAGGGCATTCCGATTCACGTCTTTATTGCCGGTCGCAGCATTCGTGATGCGGCGTCTCCGGTGGAAGCGGCGCGTCAGTTCAAACGCTCAATCGCTCAGCTTTGGGGCTAAGGAGCGGGTATGTTGTCCAAACAGGTCCCGCTTGGCATCTATGAAAAGGCACTCCCTGCGGGGGAGTGCTGGCTGGAGCGGTTACAGCTGGCAAAACAGCTGGGCTTCGATTTTGTCGAAATGTCCGTGGATGAGACGGACGAACGCCTCTCTCGTCTCGACTGGGGCCGTGAACAGCGCCTGGCGCTGGTGAGCGCCATCGCCGAAACGGGGGTACGCGTGCCGTCGATGTGCCTGAGCGCCCACCGCCGGTTCCCTCTCGGGAGCGAAGATGATGCTGTGCGCGCTCAGGGGCTGGAGATCATGCGTAAAGCCATTCGCTTTGCGCAGGACGTGGGTATCCGCGTGATCCAGCTGGCGGGTTATGACGTTTATTACCAGGAAGCCAACGATGAAACGCGCCGTCGTTTCCGTGACGGGCTGAAGGAGAGCGTTGAGATGGCCAGCCGTGCGCAGGTCACGCTGGCGATGGAGATCATGGACTACCCGTTGATGAACTCCATCAGCAAGGCGCTGGGCTACGCGCACTATCTGAATAACCCGTGGTTCCAGCTTTATCCTGATATCGGCAACCTGTCGGCATGGGATAACGATGTGCAGATGGAACTGCAGGCAGGTATGGGGCATATCGTGGCGGTGCACGTCAAAGATACCCGTCCTGGCGTGTTTAAAAACGTACCGTTCGGCACCGGGGTGGTGGATTTCGAACGGTGCTTCGAGACGCTCAGGCAGACCGGCTATTGCGGGCCTTATCTGATTGAGATGTGGAGCGAAACGTCGGAAAACCCTGCGGCGGAAGTAGCAAAGGCGCGGGACTGGGTGCGCGAGCGTATGGCGCGCGCGGGATTACTGGAGGCTGAACATGCTTAAGCTTAAACAGCAGGTCTTTGAAGCCAACATGGATCTGCCGCGCTATGGCCTGGTCACCTTCACCTGGGGTAACGTCAGCGCTATCGATCGCGAACAGGGGCTGATCGTGATTAAGCCGAGCGGTGTGGCGTATGACACCATGAACGCTGACGATATGGTGGTGGTCGATCTTGACGGAAACGTCGTAGAGGGAAAATGGCGTCCCTCGTCAGATACGGCGACCCATCTGGCGCTTTATCGTCGTTATCCCTCACTCGGCGGCGTTGTGCATACCCACTCGACCCATGCCACGGCCTGGGCACAGGCGGGGCTGGCGATCCCGGCGCTGGGAACAACGCATGCGGACTACTTCTTTGGCGACATCCCCTGCACGCGCGCATTAACGCAGGATGAAGTGGAAGGAGAGTACGAGCTCAACACCGGAAAGGTGATTATCGACACGCTGGGAGAATGCGAGCCGCTGCATACGCCGGGGATTGTGGTGTATCAGCACGGCCCGTTCGCCTGGGGAAAAGATGCCCACGACGCCGTCCATAATGCGGTCGTCATGGAGGAAGTGGCACGTATGGCGTGGATTGCCCGCGGCATTAACCCACGGCTTCAGGGCATTGATGATTTCCTGATGAACAAGCATTTCATGCGCAAGCATGGCCCGAATGCCTATTACGGGCAGAAGTGAATAAGTGCTCTGGAATACCGAAAAACAGTTGTAACCGGTGGTATTCCGGAGCCATTCACAAAAAAAGCCCCCGGGCAGGGGGCAACGTCAACTATGGCTATGTTCTCGTTGTTGGCTTTCCTGGTGCTAGCGTTAAGGCGTTATCGGTAAATATCTGCACTGGCGTGCATATTGCCGTTGCTGCCGGGCTCACGGATTAACATCACGTGGTAATAGGTTGCGCCCTGGGCGTCGGTCTCTTCATTTAGTGCCTGATCTGCTTCGCTTTCGGTGGCGAAATTATGATTAATATAGATTACGCCTAAGCTGTGCACATCATCCATGTTTCTGGCCTGTCGGCTGTCTATCTTGATGGCTGCCATCGCGTTTGCACTGAGCAAAAGCGCTGCCATTAGGGCTAATGCGATTTGTTTCATGATATGCGCTCCACGACTGCGTGCTCTGAGAGGGGGACTCCTTCTTCTGTTCAGGTGATCTCTGATTAAAGTGTAATCATTCCTCCGGCGGGGAAGCGTGACCATTTCTGATGCAGTTGTTCAAAAAAACACCGCTTCCGGGTGTGAGTAATTTTAAATCACCCACTTAGACCCGCTTCGCGCTTTGTGCGAATTATTTGTGCAATCAGCTTGAGTTTCCGGGGGCGCGCAAGTATTATGACGCGTCAATTTTTCAGCCGACCTTTAACACGTTCCTTGCCTCCCCGGGCCTCGGCTGACCCAGACAGGAGGCTGAATAATCCGTAAGGAGCAATTCGATGCGTCATTACGAAATCGTTTTTATGGTCCATCCTGACCAGAGCGAACAGGTTCCGGGTATGATCGAGCGCTACACTGGTGCAATCACTGCAGCAGCGGGCACGATCCACCGTCTGGAAGACTGGGGCCGCCGTCAGCTGGCTTATCCGATCAACAAACTGCACAAAGCTCACTACGTTCTGCTGAACGTTGAAGCGCCGCAGGAAGTGATCGATGAGCTGGAAACTAACTTCCGCTTCAACGATGCCGTTATCCGCAGCATGGTTATGCGTACTAAACACGCAGTTACCGAAGCATCTCCGATGGTTAAAGCGAAAGACGAGCGCCGTGAGCGTCGCGATGATTTCGCAAACGAAACCGCAGATGATTCTGATGCTGGGGATTCTGAAGAGTAATTTCTGATGACCAACCGTCTGGCGTTGTCCGGCATCGTATGCAGGGCTCCCCTTCGAAAGGTCAGTCCATCAGGAATTCCGCATTGCCAGTTCGTGCTTGAGCATCGTTCTGTGCAAGAGGAAGCCGGGTTTCACCGGCAGGCGTGGTGCCAAATGCCCGTTATTATTAGCGGACACGAAAACCAGGCCATTACTCACAGTTTAACGGTCGGTAGTGCAGTAATCGTTCAGGGGTTCATCTCTTGCCACAAGGCAAAGAACGGTCTGAGCAAAATGGTTCTGCATGCCGAGCAGATTGATTTGATAGATTCTGGAGACTAGCCATATGGCACGTTATTTCCGTCGTCGCAAGTTCTGCCGTTTCACCGCGGAAGGCGTTCAAGAGATCGACTATAAAGATATCGCAACGCTGAAAAACTACATCACCGAAAGCGGTAAGATTGTCCCAAGCCGTATCACCGGTACTCGTGCTAAATATCAGCGTCAGCTGGCTCGCGCTATCAAACGCGCTCGCTACCTGTCCCTGCTGCCGTACACTGATCGTCATCAGTAATCGGGCACGGTCCATTAATACGACTTTAAGAGGATAAGGTAATGCAAGTTATTCTGCTTGATAAAGTAGCAAACCTGGGCAGCCTGGGTGATCAGGTAAACGTTAAAGCGGGCTACGCTCGTAACTTCCTGGTTCCACAGGGTAAAGCTGTTCCAGCTACCAAGAAAAACGTAGAGTTTTTCGAAGCACGTCGCGCTGAACTGGAAGCCAAACTGGCAGACGTTCTGGCGGCTGCTAATGCTCGCGCTGAAGCAATCAACGCACTGGGCACCGTTACCATCGCGTCCAAAGCTGGCGACGAAGGTAAACTGTTCGGTTCCATCGGTACCCGCGATATCGCTGATGCAGTTTCTGCAGCAGGCGTTAAAGTGGCTAAGAGCGAAGTTCGTCTGCCGAACGGCGTTCTGCGTACCACTGGTGAGCACGAAGTTGACTTCCAGGTTCACAGCGAAGTGTTCGCTAAACTGGTTGTTAACGTTGTAGCTGAGTAATTTTTTACTCTGCTCACGTTGAAACGCCGGCCTTGTGCCGGCGTTTTGCTTTTTACAGATCCCAGTCCTTAACGTGCCCTGATAAAACTGCCGTCCGGCTGGCGGGTAAACAGCACCTGTTGTCCATTTCCGGTATCAATCGTTAACCCTGTCACCACCCCACTGGCATTCTGACGTATTTGCACCATCTGGCCATTCTGCAGGTTACTGAGCGGCTTACCCGCACCTTCCACTTTCGCCATGGCATACACGTCTGTCGGCGGCAGGTTGTGGTCACGGAACAGCTGCGCCAGCGTTTTACCCGGTTCTACGCGATAGGAACGCCACTGTTGCTCAATGCCGGTGGGCTGTTGCGTCTGAGGCTGAGACGGGGCGGCGGCTTGTTCCTGCGGCTGTTCGTCCTGAATGGGCTCTGGCTCAACCGGCGCGACCTGACCCGGGTCGTTAGACGGGGTGACGAGCTGCGTCTGCATCGGCTGTGCGTCAGGCTGCGGTCGGGTTTGCGACTGAATATCCAGCTGAGCATTGCGGGTGACGGGGGCGGTATCAACATCATCGCCACCGGAAGGAAGCAGGAAGCCCACAATCACCATCAGCGCACCAATGATGATCCCTCTGCGATGCAGAGGCGGCAGCGGGTCCATGATGCGAAAATTGTCCGGCGCCTGCCAGATTTTCGCCAGGGTAGGTTTCAGTTCAAATCGCCCGGGCATGGCACTCCTCCTGCTCCGCGTATTTTTTATCCTGTGCCCCGAAGTATAGTTTGCTAACTGCCTGAACGGCGTAGTAAACCCGACATCCGTGACATCAGTTCGGGATTAATCCTGGTTCTCTCTATTGTTTCTGTTTCGTCGCGGTTTGTCACCTTAACTTCAGACAAAGTTTTACCCATAAGGGCATGGCTGATATGCTGCCCGCTACTTTAAATGTGATGGAAGGAAAACCCATGACCACCCCGACTTTTGACACTATCGAAGCGCAGGCAAGTTACGGTATCGGCTTGCAGGTAGGACAGCAGCTGAGCGAATCCGGCCTGGAAGGTCTGTTACCCGAAGCGCTGGTGGCGGGTATCGCTGACGCGCTGGAAGGTAAACAGCCTGCCGTTCCGGTTGACGTTGTGCACCGTGCGCTGCGTGAAATCCACGAACGTGCTGACGCCGTGCGTCGCGCACGTTTTGAAGAGATGGCCGCCGAAGGTGTGAAATATCTGGAAGAGAACCGTGAGCGTGAAGGCGTGAACAGCACCGAGTCTGGTCTGCAGTTCCGCGTGATCAATCAGGGTGATGGCGCAATCCCGGCGCGTACCGACCACGTTCGCGTACACTACACCGGTAAGCTGATCGACGGTACCGTCTTCGACAGCTCCGTGGCGCGCGGCGAACCGGCTGAGTTCCCGGTGAATGGCGTTATCGCAGGCTGGATCGAAGCGCTGACCCTGATGCCAGTGGGTTCTAAATGGGAACTGACTATTCCGCACAACCTGGCCTACGGCGAGCGCGGCGCTGGCGCGTCCATCCCGCCATTCAGCACCCTGGTCTTTGAAGTCGAGCTGCTGGAAATTCTGTAATCGACTTTTCTTATTTCCTCTCCCCGGCTGGGGAGGGGAAAATAGCGTGAAAACCTATAGTTAAGCCGGAATCAATATTTTATCTTGCAAACGAAACTGTTGCGTGTATTTTTGTGAGCTGTTTCGCGCTGTATGAGTGATATGACACTCACTTTCAACATATTATTAACATAATATCTAAATCATAGTATTCATCCCGCCGATTCTTACCTAATATCGATTAGCCCTTACAAGGGAACGTCATTTTTTTGGCGTATTTAAAGGCCAGAAGAGCCTTAACAACACAGACAGGCATAAACAGGAAAATATCACATGGTAGATCAGGTCAAAGTCGTCGCCGACGAAGAGGCGTCGTCTGAACAGTCGCTACGGCGCAATCTCACAAACCGTCATATTCAGCTCATTGCCATCGGGGGTGCCATCGGTACCGGGTTGTTTATGGGGTCAGGCAAAACCATCAGTCTCGCCGGACCGTCAATCATATTCGTCTATATGATTATCGGTTTTATGCTGTTCTTCGTGATGCGTGCAATGGGTGAACTGCTGCTCTCGAACCTTGAATACAAATCCTTCAGCGATTTCGCTTCAGACCTGCTCGGACCATGGGCGGGCTATTTTACCGGCTGGACCTACTGGTTCTGCTGGGTCGTGACCGGTATGGCGGACGTCGTGGCGATTACCGCCTATGCGCAGTTCTGGTTCCCGGGGCTGTCGGACTGGGTGGCCTCGCTGGCGGTCATCGTTCTGCTGCTGAGCCTTAACCTCGCCACCGTTAAAATGTTCGGTGAGATGGAGTTCTGGTTCGCAATGATCAAAATTGTGGCCATTGTCGGGCTCATCGTGGTGGGCCTGGTAATGGTGCTCACCCACTTCCAGTCACCAACCGGCGTTCAGGCGTCGTTTACCCATCTGTGGAATGACGGCGGCTGGTTCCCGAAAGGCATCAGCGGCTTCTTTGCCGGCTTCCAGATTGCGGTGTTCGCGTTTGTAGGGATTGAGCTGGTCGGAACGACCGCTGCGGAAACCAAAGATCCGGAGAAGTCCCTGCCGCGCGCCATCAACTCCATTCCGGTGCGCATCATCATGTTCTACGTCTTCGCGCTGATTATCATTATGTCCGTGACGCCGTGGAGCTCGGTGGTGCCAAGCAAGAGCCCGTTCGTTGAGCTGTTCGTGCTGGTAGGTCTGCCTGCGGCAGCGAGCCTGATTAACTTCGTGGTGCTGACCTCTGCGGCTTCTTCCGCAAACAGCGGCGTGTTCTCAACCAGCCGTATGCTGTTTGGTCTGGCGCAGGAAGGCGTGGCGCCGAGCGCGTTCGCCAAGCTCTCTAAGCGTGCCGTACCGGCAAAAGGGCTGACCTTCTCATGCATGTGTCTGCTGGGCGGTGTGGTGATGCTCTACGTGAACCCAAGCGTGATTGGCGCATTCACCATGATCACCACGGTCTCTGCGATCCTGTTTATGTTCGTCTGGACCATCATCCTCTGCTCCTATCTGGTGTACCGCAAACAGCGCCCACACCTGCATGAAAAATCGATCTACAAGATGCCGCTGGGCAAGCTGATGTGCTGGGTGTGCATGGCGTTCTTCGTCTTCGTGCTGGTTCTGCTGACGCTGGAAGATGATACCCGTCAGGCGCTGATCGTCACGCCGCTGTGGTTTATCGCGCTGGGGCTGGGCTGGATGTTTATCGGTAAGAAACGTATGGCTGGCATGCGTTAAGCATGTTGCCGGGTGGCGCTGACGCTTACCCGGCCTACGTTCGAGGACGTTGCAGGCCCGGTAAGCTCTAGCGCCACCGGGCTTTTTATTCCCCCGCCAATGCCCGTGGGAACAGAACGTTATTCTCCAGACTGATGTGTTCCATCAGGTCGTCGATCGTTTCGTTAATGCCGTTGTACATCGCTTTCCACGTTGTGCACGCTTCTGGCGGCGGCGTGACGTTGTGGGTGGTATGTTTGATCACCTCCAGCAGTTCGCCCGCGTCATCATGCTCGCTTTCCATCACGCTGATGGGCCCCATCGCCTGGCTTCCCATTCCCTGTTTAATCATCGGGAAGAGGATCTGCTCTTCTTTCATCATATGGCTGGAAAGCTCTTCGTGCAGAAGGGTCAGGTATTTCGCCAGACCGCGCGGTACGGAAGGTTTGTCGGCATGGACGCGCTCGACTTTGGTCGCCTGCAGGATCAGCTCCGGCAGCTGTTCACGGTGACGGTCATGATAACGCACGATGATATGGTCGATGATTTCCGCGAGCGGAGCGGTTCGCCAGTCTTTGTCGATGGGCTGCGCGGCCAGTTGCGCCAGCTCGGCTTCAATCACCTCAACGTCCAGCTCTTTGCGTAACGCCGCACGCGCCAGGGTTTGCTTACCGCCGCAGCAGTAGTCCATATCGTATTTACGGAACAGCGCAGAAGCGCGAGGAATGGAGAGCGCCAGCTCGCCGAGGGGTTGGTCGCGAAAGGCCATAGCAGTTACCTCATTCTCAATAATATAAGATGCATATTAAATGCATCTTTACGATGACGCTATAACCCTTTAGAGGGACGGGTAAAAATGAGATGCAGATCACAAAAAAATATCCGATTTAACTCTCTGAATGGGCTCAGGAAAGTGGTTTCGAAACTTTTTAAAGGTGGAGAAACAGTAAACAACCCGCTGTGCCTGCCGATATATCCACGTCAGACAAACCTGCATATAACAAAGGCAACGCATGTTTAAACGTATAAAAGTCATTACCCTTCTGATTTCGGTGCTGCTTGTGCTCGGCATCATGCAAGTGATTTCCGCCGGTATCTTTATCAACGCCCTGAACAACGATAAAGACAACTTCACCGTGGCGCAGCTCTCCAGCAAGAACGTGGCGGAGTTTACTGATGCGTGGATCAGTCTGAACCAGGCGCGCGTCACCCTGAACCGCGGGATGCTGCGCCTGCAAAGCAGCATGGCCTCGCAAATTAACGGCGGTCAGCTGAATGAGCTGGTGACCACGGCGAAAAATCTGCTGACTGAAGCGCAGGTTCATTACGATAAATACTATGCCTTGCCGAACACGCCAGGCCTGGATGAGAGCCTGACTAACCAACTCGAAGAGCAGTACCGCATTTACTCTGCGACGCTGACGCAAATGAACGTTCTGCTGAGCCAGGGCAATCTGGAAGATATGTTCAAGCAGAATGCCGAACAAAAACAGAACGCGATGCAGACGGTGTATCGTGAATGGCGTGAAGCGCAGGCTGCGCTCACGGATAAAGGCATTCAGGATAACGAAAGTGATTACAAGCGCATCCTGTGGATCCTCTCTGCGGTCATGTTGCTGGTGATTGTGGTGATTATCTCCAGCTGGATTGCGATGCGCCGCGTGCTGCTGCTGCCGCTGGAAGAGGTGATTAACCATATTCGCGCCATTGCGGCAGGCGATCTCACCCAGCCGATTCAGGCCGACGGGAAAAATGAAATGGCTATCCTGGCGCGCAACGTGCAGGAGATGCAAACTTCGCTGGCGAACACCGTGGGCGTAGTGCGTGAAGGCGCAGATACCATTTACACCGGTGCAGGCGAAATCTCTGCAGGCAGTAACGATCTCTCTTCCCGCACCGAGCAGCAGGCCGCGTCTCTGGAAGAGACGGCAGCCAGCATGGAGCAGCTGACGGCAACCGTGAAGCAGAACGCCGATAACGCGCGTCAGGCCTCCCGTCTGGCGCTGGATGCCTCCTCAACGGCGAAGAAGGGCGGTAACGTGGTGGAAGGCGTCGTACGTACGATGGATGAGATCGCCACCAGTTCCAGCAAGATCGCGCAAATCACAAACGTGATCGACGGTATTGCTTTCCAGACGAATATTCTGGCGCTGAACGCGGCGGTGGAAGCGGCCCGTGCAGGCGAGCAGGGCCGTGGCTTTGCGGTGGTGGCAGGGGAAGTGCGTACCCTTGCCCAGCGCAGTGCTCAGGCGGCGAAAGAGATCAAAGCGCTGATCGACGATTCTGGCGAACGCGTGAACGCGGGTTCGCAGCTGGTTAACGAAGCCGGGGCCACGATGGCCGAGATCGTCAATGCGGTCACCCGCGTCACCGACATCATGGGCGAAATAGCCTCGGCCTCTGACGAGCAGAGCCGTGGTATCGACCAGGTGGGCCAGGCGGTAGCTGAGATGGACCGCGTGACCCAGCAGAACGCCTCGCTGGTGGAGGAGTCTGCGGCCGCAGCGGCGGCGCTGGAAGATCAGGCTGCACGTCTGAACGAAGCGGTGGCGGTGTTCAAAATCACCCGCAACCAGGCGGTTAAAGCGGCGCCGGTGAAAACCTATGCGCCAAAAGCGCAGCCCGTAGCGACGGCACCTGAAGCGAACTGGGAAACGTTTTAAGGTCTTGCCCGGTGGCGGCTACGCCTTACCGGGCCTACGGTTTTGTAGGCCCTGCAAGCGCAGCGCCGCCGGGCAATACTCACATCTCCGACGCCGGAACAACACTCGGTTTTTCCGGCTTCGCTCTCACCGCCATCACCACGCCCACGACCAACAGCACGATCCCGCAGGCCGTGAACAACGGCGGCACGCTCTGGCGCATCAGGAAGGTATACAGCAGCCCGGCCAGGGTTTCGAAGACAATCAGCGGCCCTAAGATCACCGTCGGCAGCTTCTGGCTGGCAATATTCCAGCACAGCGCGCCCACCCATGAACACAGCACCGCAATCGCCACCATCAGGCCGATAAACACCCACGGTCTTGGCCCGAAGGGCTGGGCGAAGTCCGGCTGCTGATGGCCCAGCCAGAGGCATGCGCCGAGATACCCCACGACAGATACAGGCAACGTGACCAGCGCCTGCGCCGTCGCCCACATCATTGGGTGCTTGTCCGGATTCTCACGCAGCCAGCGCGCGTTGCGCAGGGCATACCAGGCCCAGCACGCCACGGAAATGAACGCCAGCAGAATGCCAGAGCCGTATCGCCACAGGTCAACATCCCCCTGCCCATGACGCAGCTCGGCAATATTGACGCATATCAGCCCCAGGGCAGTGCAGACCAGCGCCGGTGCCATTTTTGACCACGCCAGTTTGCCATCGCGGTGGCTGTAAAGCAGGTTAGCAAAGACGGGGATGACGACCGGCAGCGTGCCGATAATCATGGTCGATACCGGCGCACCGGTACGCTGAATGGCGCTCGCGAGGCAAACGTAATAGATAAGATTGCCCATCATGGTCAGCGCCAGCGCGGTGCCCCAGTCCTGACGGCTGAGCTGACGCAAGCGCGCGCGCCCCAGCCACGCCAGGGGCAGGGCAATCAGCCCCAGCGCCAGATAACGTCCGGTCGACTGCAATATCGCCGGGTACTCCGGCACGATCAGCGGGCCGACAAAAATCAGCCCCCACATCATCCCGGCCAGCAGGGCATACAACACTCCACTAATCATTTTTCCATCCACAGGTATTTACGCTGTTCTCAGTGTAGGAGGGGCAAATGCGCGCGTATTGTATGAGGTTGCGCATTAGCGCCGGGTGACCTGCTTCTGGTAGCGCACGGGGGTAATGCCATAGCGGTGGGTAAACGCGCGGGTCAGATGCGACTGATCGGTCAGTCCGGTTGCGGCGGCGACCTCTGCGGCGGGCATGCCGTGGGTGAGGAACGCTTTGGCGCGCCAGAGGCGAATGGCCATCAGCATCTGATGCGGCGTCACGTGAAAATGGGCTTTGAACTGGCGCTGGAAATGATACGGGCTGAGTGAAACGACGCTGGCCAGCTCGTCCAGCGTCAGGGCGCGCATATAGTTGTCGTGCAGGTACTCGCGTACCCGTTCGAAGCGGTGCGCGCGTTCCTGAACCCGCGGCGCGTGATGGGCAAACGGCTGGAAGGTCTCAATCAGATCCAGCAGTAATCCTTTTTGCGCAAGCGGATCGTCCGTGTGCCACAAGCCGTAAATAAGCCTGCCAATTTGCTGCGAGCGCAATGGGTCATGACGGGTCACGTCGCTGAACCACCAGTGCCGCAGACCGGTCACCTCTTCCAGTAGATCGGGTTCGATATAGACCATCCGGTAGCGCCAGCCGCCCTCGGTGGCGGATTCGCCGGTATGGATCTCGTCCGGGTTCATGGTAACGACGGATTTTTCCGCCGCGAGATGCTGGCTACCGCGATAGCGAAAGCGTTCGGCACCGGTTTCAATCGTGCCGATCCCGAAGGCTTCATGGGTGTGAGGCTCAAAGGCGTAGTCAGAAATGTGCGCGTGGTACAGCTCCAGGCCCGGCAGCTGCGCCAGATGGCGAAAGCGCGCGCTGTCTCTTTCATCATTAAACTGTTCCGGTACGCCTTGCACGGTAAGCCTCCTCGTGGGTCATCTTTTCATTATCAAAGATGACAAGAGGGGATGCCACAAAAAATAACCATCCCGTAACAATTACAGGATGTCTTTAATGCTCTGCGCCAGCGGCGTGGTGGCGCGTCCGATCAGTTTGCTCAGCGTATGGCTGTCGTCAAAGAGCCCGCCTTTGGAGGCCCCGACATCGGAGTCCGCCAGCATATCGGCCAGACCGGCAGGCAAGCCGACGCTCTTCAGCGCGGCGGCAAAATCCGCTTCACTGAGATTCTGGTAGGTGACCGGCTTCCCGCTCTGTTTGCTGAGTTCAGCCGCCAGTTCGCTCAGCGTCCAGCCGTGGTCGCCCGCCAGTTCATACACCTTGCCCGCATGGCCCTCTTCAGCGATCACTTTGGCTGCCGCCGCGGCATAGTCTGCGCGGGTGGCTGAGGCAATTTTGCCTTCGCCTGCCGCACCAATAAACACGCCGTGTTCCAGCGCAGGCGGCGCGCTCGCCAGATAGTTTTCGGTATACCAGCCGTTGCGCAGCAGGGCATAAGGAATGCCGGACGCCGCCAGCGCTTTTTCAGTGGCAACGTGTTCAACGTGCAGGCCGAGCGGTGAGGTATCCGCGTGCAGCAGGCTGGTGTAGGCGATAAATTTCACCCCTGCCGTTTTGGCGGCGTTAATGACGTTCTGGTGCTGGGTCGCGCGCTGGCCGACTTCGCTGGACGAGATCAGCAGCAGCTTATCCACGCCGCTCAGCGCGGCGGCGAAGGCGGCTTCATCCGTGTAGTCCGCCTGACGCACCACAATTCCCTGCTGGCTTAAGGCTTGCGCTTTCGCCGGGTTACGTACGATAGCTACAATCTGGTTAGCCGGTACGGTTTTCAACAGCTGTTCGATAACGAGATGGCCAAGCTGGCCGGTGGCGCCGGTAATCGCGATCATGATGAATCTCCTTCGTGTTTGTCTGGTGTTGTGGCACACTAGCACCATAGCTAACTTTTAGTAAGTACGTACAAAAAGGTAAGTATGAAAACAACGATACCGACGCTCAGCGAGCAAATGCGCGATGGCAATCTTTTCGCGGAACAGTGCCCTTCACGAGAGGTGCTCAAACACGTGACCAGCCGCTGGGGGGTACTGATTCTGCTGGCGCTGCGCCAGGGGACGCATCGCTTTAGCGATCTGCGCCGTAAAATGGGCGGGGTGAGCGAAAAGATGCTGTCCCAGTCGCTTCAGGCGCTAGAACAGGACGGGTTTGTCGATCGCGTATCGTATCCGGTCGTGCCGCCGCACGTAGAGTATAGCCTGACGCCGATGGGTATCGAGGTCAGCGAAAAAGTCGCCGCGCTGGCGGACTGGATTGAGGTGAATACGCCGAAGGTGATGGCGAACAGGGAGGATCGCGCGGCGTAAAAGCCGGGTGGCGCTTCGCTTACCCGGCCTACGGGATGGAAGATTACGGGTAGGCCGGGTAAGGCGAAGCCGCCACCCGGCACAATCGCCGCTACTTGCTTAAATCCACCTGATAAATCGCGAACCCGATATCATCCGTCGCGACCTGTTTCATCGGATATTGCGCCTTCTCCTTGATAAACGCGGCTGCCTTGTCGGACGGTGACGTTTCAAAACGGATATCCAGCGGCGTATCGCTGTGGATCGGCGCCAGACGCCAGTTGTTATCCACCGCCGGATGAATTTCTCCCGCTTTTTTCGACTCCGCGCTGATCCACGCCGCCAGCACCGAGCGGTTCTCGTCCGGCGAGGCAAAGGCGATATGGCTATCTCCCGTACCGGCAAACTTACCGCCGTAGGCACGGTAGTTATTGGTCACCACCAGGAAGGTGGCATTCGGGTCGATCGCCTTGCCATTGAAGGTCAGGTTTTTAATGCGCTCCGCCTGCGGGTTGATCGCCTGACACGCACCGTCATATTTCGCCGGTTGGGTGACGTCAATCTGGTAGTTCACGCCGTCGATCACGTCGAAGTTGTAGGTGCGGAAGCCGTCCCAGTTAATCAGCGACTGCGGCTTGCTGCTGCGCGGGTCAATCTGGTTAAACTGTCCGGCAGAACACTCCAGCCACTCCTTTACCTCTTTCCCGGTGGCTTTAACCACTACCAGCGTATTCGGATAGAGATAGAGATCGGCGGCATTACGGAAGGTGAGCTGGCCCTTTTCGACCTCAACATAGCTTGCCGGGTCATTCTTACGTCCGCCCACTTTGAATGGCGCAGCGGCCGACAGGACCGGCAGCTTCGCCAGATCCGGATCGCCCTGCACAAAGTGTTCGGCATAGGCTTTCTGTGCCATGTTGACGACCTGGACGGTCGGATCGTCCTGCACCAGCGCCAGGAAGCTGTACATGTTGTCGGCGGATTTACCGATCGGCTTGCTGACGAATTCGCGCGTGGCGTCGTGATCGTGCTTCAGCACGTCGACCAGTTTTTTATCTTCCGCCGCCAGTGATTTCTTCGCTGCCGCGTCGTAGATCGGACGCGCTTCGGCTTTTGACTGCGTCACCTTCCAGCGGTCGCCGTCGTTATTCAGCACCAGATCCACTACGCCAAGATGGTCACCCCACATGCCCGGCATCACCGACGGCACGCCGTTGAGCGTGCCTTTCCCGATATCCGCCCCTTTGATGCTGGCGAAGTCTTTGCCCGGGAAGACCGCGTGGGCGTGGCCGAACAGGATCGCATCGACGCCCGGAACCTCACTCAGGTAGTAAACGGAGTTTTCTGCCATGGCCTGGTACGGGTCGGCGGAGAGACCCGAGTGGGCGACAACGACCACCAGATCGGCGCCTTTCTCACGCATTTCCGGCACGTATTTGCGCGCGGTTTCGGTGATGTCGTTAACGGTCACCTTACCGTCGAGGTTGGCCTTATCCCATGTCATGATCTGCGGCGGGACAAAACCAATATAGCCGATGTTCAGCGTCTGCTTTTTCCCGTCCCGATCGACAACCTCGGTCTCTTTAATCAGGTAAGGGGTAAAGAGCGGTTTTTGGGTCTTAACGTCGATGATATTGGCGTTAACGTACGGGAATTTTGCACCTGCCAGGGCATCGTGCAGGTATGTCAGACCGTAGTTGAATTCATGGTTGCCAAGGTTACCCACGGTATAGTCCAGGGTGTTCATCGCTTTATAAACAGGATGGACCTCGCCTTTTTTCAGCCCCTTAGTCGCCATGTAATCCCCGAGCGGACTGCCCTGAATGAGATCGCCGTTATCGACCAGCACGCTATTTTTCACTTCGCCACGTGCGGCATTGATCAAACTTGCCGTGCGTACCAGTCCGAATTTTTCCGTCGGGGTATCTTTGTAGTAATCGAAGTCCATCATGTTGCTGTGCAGATCGGTCGTTTCCAGAATACGCAGATCTACCGTCGCCGCCTGAACGCTCGCTGCAATCAGCGTCGCCAGAAGCGTTGCACTAAACTTAATCATCAGAGGAGTCCTTTTTTCGATGCAGACCACAAAAGAGTATGTATCTATAGCTTGTTGCTTACAGAAATGTGAATCCTGACAGAAAAATGTAACCTGAAACCGGAATTGCTTCACAGATAGCGGAATTGTTCACATTACGATATAACTAAAACAAAGAGTTAACCTCACTGCGTTAACAAAGAGGTGGAAAATGCTAGATAAAATTTGTCAGCTCGCACGGGATGCGGGAGATGCCATCATGCAGGTGTATGACGGTATTAAACCTATGGAGGTCGTCAGCAAAGCGGACGACTCTCCGGTCACGGCGGCAGATATCGCGGCGCATAAGGTGATCCTGAAAGGGTTACAGGCCTTAACGCCGGACATCCCCGTCCTGTCAGAAGAAGCGCCGCAAAGCTGGGACGAACGCCAGCACTGGCAGCGTTACTGGCTGGTGGACCCCCTGGACGGGACAAAAGAGTTCATCAAGCGCAACGGTGAATTCACCGTCAATATCGCCCTGATTGAGAAGGGTAAAGCGGTGCTGGGCGTGGTCTACGCGCCGGTCATGAAGGTGATGTACAGTGCTGCAGAAGGGAAGGCGTGGAAAGAAGAGTGCGGCGTGCGCAAGCAGATCCAGGTGCGCGATGCGCGTCCGCCGCTGGTGGTGATTAGCCGCTCGCACAGCGACAGCGAGCTGCAGGAGTACCTGCAGCAGCTGGGTGAACACCAGACCACCTCGATTGGCTCATCGCTGAAATTCTGCCTGGTGGCGGAAGGACAGGCTCAGCTCTATCCCCGCTTTGGGCCGACGAACGTCTGGGATACCGCCGCGGGGCATGCCGTTGCTGTGGCCGCCGGGGCGCATGTTCATGACTGGCAGGGCAAGCCGCTGGACTACACCCCGCGCGAATCCTTCCTCAACCCCGGCTTCCGCGTCTCTATTTATTGAGCCAGCAGCTTATGCAGCAGGTCGACAACCTGCTGCACCTCTTCCTGGGTCAGCGCCCCGTCTTTCACCCACTGTACGCGACCTTCTTTATCCAGCACGATAATCGCGGAGCTCTCTTCCTCCAGCTGCCAGGCCTTACGGGTGACGCCGTTGCTGTCGACGATAAACTGCGACCACGGGTAGAGCTTTTTATTGCTCTCAAGGCTTGAGCGCACAAACATCCCCGAACCCGGAATGGCGTCATCGGTATTCACGATCGTGGTGGTCTGGTAGCGGTCGTGAGGGAATTTTGCGGCCTTGATCGCTTCCACCAGGCTGGCATTTTTCTCTTTTGCAGATGTACGACCGGCAATATGTTGTACAACTCTCACTTTGCCCGCGAGTTGCGCGCTATTCCAGGCTTTGTAGCTAAACTTATCATTGTCGAGAATCAATTCTCCCCGGTCAGCAATGCCGACTGGCGGTACACGTTGTCCTTTTTCAATGTTGTGAGCACTCGCCCACAGTGGCAGCAGCAGGCAGGCTGCTGCAAGGATATTACGTAGGGTCATGGCGTTTCCTTATTGTTTGCAGGTGATCCGACCACTTGGTCATACGCTTTTAATGATAAGTGCGATCAATGTGGTTTTCCCGCAATCCCGATGCCAGTTTGCGGGTGAACGCACATATCCATGAAAAAACGACGGCTTATACTGCGCTCAGTCACGCTTTGCAAAGATTATTCTGAATAATTGTAATCAAACGGTAAATAAACTTATGCACACTGGGTAACACCGTAGTTCTGGTCTATAGTCATTGGGCATTAAAATTTGCGCTCAGGACAGTCGGGCCGATTGTGGCACCGCAAGAGCGTATGATTCGCAGGAGATACAAGAATGAAAATTTTCCAACGCTACAACCCGCTTCAGGTGGCGAAGTACGTGAAGATCCTGTTCCGTGGACGGTTGTACATCAAGGATGTTGGCGCTTTTGAGTTTGATAAGGGCAAAATCCTTGTCCCAAAAGTGAAGGACAAACAGCACCTGTCTGTGATGTCCGAAGTCAACCGTCAGGTTATGCGTCTGCAAACTGAGATGGCTTAACCAACGTGCTATGCAGTAGTAGTAGATAAAAAGACGGCTCCCGATGGGAGCCGTTGATGTTTGTGGGGGCAGGAACGTTACGCCGACACCTTCTCTTCCGCATCCGGCAGCTTCGGCACCAGCACGGTCGGTTTGTTGTCGATACGCGTCACCAGCAGCTGGTCGATGCGGTAGTTATCAATATCCACCACCTCAAACTTGTAGCCGGAGAACTTCACCGAGTCGGTGCGTTTCGGGATTTTACGCAGCATAAACATCATAAAGCCGCCGATGGTCTCGTAGTTTCCGGACTGCGGGAACTCGTCGATATCCAGCACACGCATCACGTCTTCAATCGGCGTGCCGCCATCAATCAGCCATGAATTATCGTCACGCTGAACAATCTGCTCTTCCAGCCCCTGGCCTACCAGGTCGCCCATCAGCGTGGTCATGACGTCGTTGAGGGTGATAATACCCACCACCAGAGCGTATTCGTTCATGATCACCGCGAAGTCTTCCCCGGCGGTTTTGAAACTTTCCAGCGCTTCTGAGAGCGTCAGGGTGTCCGGCACAATCAGGGTATTGCGGATCTGCACGCCGCTGTTCAGTGCCAGGCTCTGGTTCGCCAGCACGCGGTTCAGCAGGTCTTTGGAGTCGACGTAACCGATGATGTGGTCGATATCTTCATTACAGACCAGGAACTTGGAGTGCGGATGCTGCGCCACTTTGTTCTTCAGGCTCTGCTCATCTTCATGTAAATCGAACCAGATAATGCTTTCACGGCCCGTCATGGAAGAGGGCACGGTACGGGATTCCAGTTCGAATACGTTCTCAATCAGCTCATGTTCCTGCTTGCGCAGCACCCCGGCCAGCGCGCCGGCCTCCACGACCGCATAAATATCGTCAGAGGTGATGTCGTCTTTACGCACCATAGGTAGCTTAAAGATGCGGAAAATGACGTTTGCCAGGCCGTTGAAGAACCACACCAGCGGGCGGAACACGAACAGGCAGAAGCGCATCGGGTTGATGATACGCAAAGCCACAGCTTCTGGCGCAATCATACCGATGCGTTTCGGGGTCAGGTCGGCGAAGAGGATGAACAGCCCGGTCACCAGCGAGAAGGAGAGGATAAAGCTCAGCTGTTCGGCCAGTTCGGCGGACATGTACTGCGCAAAGAGGCTATAAAACGCCGGGGAAAACGCCGCATCGCCCACGATACCGCCGAGAATGGCGACCGCGTTCAGACCAATTTGCACCACGGTAAAGAACGTACCGGGATTTTCCTGCATTTTGAGAATGCGTGAGGCGTTGATGTTGCCTTCGTCGGCAAGCAGCTTCAGTTTGATTTTACGGGACGCGGCCAGCGAGATCTCGGATATCGAGAAAAATGCACTGACGGCAATCAGACAAAGTATTACTAAAATACTGTTTAACATAGTTTATCCGGCTTCTCGCCAGATCCTCAGAAGGGGAGTTGATACCATTTGTGTGGAAACACATTGAACACCAGCTCGTAGCGTTGAGCCGATTATTTCAGCGGGTAGTATAGCGTAAAGAGATGTAAATCTGCCAGAGGTCACATTTTTGGCATAAAACAGACCGGACAGCGGGCGCTGTCCGGTACATCGCGTTATTTCACGGTAGACAGGCGGACATCGCCCACCGCCCGACGGGTGGCATCGCCTCCCCATACCTGATCGTATTCATAGCCCGTGAGCTGCTTAATCACCACGCGGGTGCTAGCGTCGCAGTCGCGGTAATCGCCACCCAGCTTACGGCGCGCAATCTCCTTGAGGAGCAGCTTGTGCGTCTCACGGGTGAGCTTGAACCTGTAGGTGGTGAAGAAGCTTACCGCCAGCAGAGCTGCCGTTGCGAAGATCATCAGGCCGATAATCGCCCCCAGCGCGCTTTCAGGCTGCGCGCCGCTGCCCTTCACAAAGCCGGATTCCTGCAGCACCAGGCCAATAATCATGATGGCAATCGCCACGGTGCTCTTGCGGGTCAGGACCATCACCCCGGCAAAAATCCCTTCGCGGCGCTGCTGGGTCACCATCTCGTCAATATCCGGAATGAAGCTGTAGATATTCCACGGAATATAGTAGAGGCCAGAGCGGGCGGCACCGAGCAGAATAAAGACCGCGGAGAACAGCAGCGTCGGTACCTGCGTTTTGGTGAGGTAGACCGTAAACAGGAAGGCCAGCACCAGGAAGATACAGCCGTAGGAGAGCCGCAGGGCGGCAGACGGCGTGACGTTCAGCCGGTTCAGCAACAGCATAAACCCATAGGTGCCGGGTACCGAGGCGAAGGCCGCAATGCTCAGCCAGCCGGATACCGCAGCCGCATCCTGGCTCAGACAGTACACGACATAATAGGTAAACACCGAACCGAACACGTCCATCGCCGTGAACGAAAAGATATAAATAATAATATGCAGGCGGAACGCGCGGATACGGAAGGAGGAAAAGAGATCCAGCACCAGATATTTGAGGTGATTCAGTAGCCCGCCGCTGCGCTGGTTATCCACTTTAAAACTGGATTCCTGCTGCACATCCTTCGCTTCCCAGGTGGTGAACCAGGTAATAAATACCGCAAGGCAGAACACGCAGGAAAATATCAGCCCGGTGAGGGTATAGGTAAACGGATTATCTTTCCCCGTGAACTGCATAATCACCCCGGGAACGGATACCGCAAGAAAACCGCCCAGCTGGGAGCAGATCATCCGCACGCCGGACAGGCGGCTACGTTCTTCATACCGGTTCGTCATTTCAGCCGCCAGGGTCTCCCAGGGAACCAGCACCATCGCCGACAGCAGCTCAATAGAGAGGTAGGTGCCCAGGTAGTACCAGTAACCCATGTCCGTCAGCCATAACAGGGCATACAAAAACATGAGCGGTGAACTGAGTAATAAAAAGAAGCGGCGACGGCCAAATTTACGCCCGAGCCAGGTATCCCCGAAGTTATCGGTGATATAACCCATTATCGGGCTTAATAGCGCATCAATCACGCGGGCAATGGCGAATATTGATCCCGCTTCAATGACTGAGAGTCCGCAATAGGTGGTGTAAAAAAATAACAGCCAGGTGCCGATAATGGCGAAAGCGCCTCCGCCAAAAAGATCGGTTACGCCGTAGCCGAGCGCTACGCCATAACCCACTCTACGTTCAGTTGGTTTGACCATAATAATATCCAGTGTAGGGTAATGATTAACCCGTTTTCGGGTCGTTTTTTTATTGAGTGCTGGAATACAAATTACGTTCTAGTTATTGATATCTATCCATTGTCTTAATTGAGATGAGCGGTAAATAGCCTCCACAAGCGTGAGTGAATGTCCGGCTTCACGGATGGTGGTGTAATCCGTGTGCCCCGGGTGGGTGATTGCGTGATAAAACCGGCGGATCGCCTGCTCGTGCCCCAGCCCCCAGTAGCTTTTGACCGAGCCGTCGGGAGAGTCATCGCTGGCCAGCCTGAGGCGCTCGCCGCGGGTGATGCACCAGAGCACGTTGTTATTCAGCAGCAGCGAGCCCTGTTCGCAGTGGATCTCCATCAGAAGCGCGGAATCGGTGGTATTGCAGTTGCTGGCGTAAAACAGGCCGCGCGCGCCGTTGGCAAAGTGCAGCGTGGCCATTGCGCTGTCTTCCCCTTCGGTCACGTCCGCCAGCTCGCCGCTGTCCACCACGCCTTTCACGCGCGTTACGCCACCGGCAAACCACTGCATCAGGTCGAGGGTATGAATGGCCTGGTTGATCAGCAGGCTGCCACCTTCCGTTGCCAGCCGCCCGCGCCACGGGCTTTCGGTGTAGTACGCGCCCGAGCGTGACCACGTCAGCACGGCCTTAATGCTGAGCATTTTCCCCAGCCCGCCCTCCTCCAGCATCTGGCGAATGCGCAGGCTGGTGGGGTTGAGGCGATTCTGGTAGCACACGCCGAGCAGACCCGACGCCTGTTCGGCGGCGCGGGTGATATCCACGAGTTCGCTGCTGTTCATGCCCACCGGTTTTTCGCAGAAAACATGTTTCCCGGCGGCGAGCGCCGCCAGGATCATGCTTTTATGCTCGAAATGCGGCGTGCAGATGTGGACCACGTCGATGGCATCATCCAGCAGCATTTCCCGGTAATCCTGATAGAAGCGGCACTGATAGCGCATTGCCAGCTCCAGCCCTTTGACGCTGTCGATGTCGACCAGCGCGCGTAGCGCGACGTTGGGGAGCAGGCGCAACGCATTCACATGGCAGCCGTGAATCGCTCCGGCACCGATAACCGCCGTGTTCAGGATCGTCATTGTCGCCTCCCGTTATTCCGTCGCGTTGGCCAGCATCTGGGCCTTCACGCAAAGCTCGGCCGCTTTGAAGGCGTGCGCCTGCGTCATGGCGTTTTCGGTACGATGCAGACAGTCGAGGATCAGTTCGCCAAAGAACGGGAACCCGACCTGTCCGGCGACCGGATAGCGGAATTCCCCCTCTTTATTGACGAGATAAACCACGTCCTGCTCGCCGCGGGTGAGATCGACATATTTGCGGATCTCGATATACCCGTCGGTGCCGAGCAGCGTCAGACGTCCATCGCCCCAGGTTGAGAGTCCGTCGGGGGTGAACCAGTCACAGCGGAAATAACCGCTGGCGCCGTTTTCGCCCCTGATTGTTGCGTCACCGAAATCTTCGAATGCCGGATGCTGTGGATGGTTGAAATTGCGTGCCTGACTGGCGACCACGGTGGCGTTACGGTTGCCCGTGTAAAACAGAAATTGCTCAATCTGGTGGCTGCCGATGTCGCACAGAATGCCGCCGAAGTAGCGACGATCGTAGAACCAGTCCGGGCGGCCGGTCCCTTCCCGGTGCGGGCCTGTCCCCAGGGTTTGGACGACGCGGCCAATGGCCCCCTGCTGCACCAGCTGTCCGGCAAACACCGCGCTCTCCACGTGGAGACGTTCGCTGTAGTACACGGCGTATTTCCGGCCGGTTTTCTCAACCATCGCTTTGGCATCCGCCAGCTGTTCAAGAGTGGTGAGCGGGGCTTTATCCGTGAAGTAGTCCTTGCCGGCCGCCATCGCTTTCAGCCCCAGCGCGCAGCGCTCAGACGGGATGGCCGCGCCGGCCACCAGACGCACTTCGTCGTCGTTGAGTATCACCTCCAGCGACTCCGCCACGTTGACCTGCGGGTATTGCTGGATAAATTTATCCACTTTTGCCGGATCGGGGTCGTATACCCACTTCAGCGTGGCCCCGGCTTCAATCAGGCCGTTACTCATGCCGTAGATATGGCCGTGGTCGAGCGCGGCAGCGGCAAAAACAAACTCCCCCTCGCGGACGACCGGCTGAGGTTTACCCACCGGCGCGTAGTTCATTCCGTCATTTTTGTTCATGGTGTCACTCCTTAATCCAGGTCTTTGCCAAGGGGAATCGCACCCACTTCGCTGAAGTTGGCGACGCTTGCGGATTTTTCATAAAAACGGGGAGCGAGGGCGCTCGTCCCGCCGGTACGGTAAAACGGGTCGTCGCGCTGAATCGGCAGCGAGACCACGGTGCGGGTAATGGCGGATTTATAGATCGCGGCGATCAGCTCCAGCGAGCGTTTGCCCTGTAACCCATCCACTAACGGTGCCGTGCCGTGCTCGATGGCAGAAAGCAGGTCATTAATCTGCCCGGCGTGCAGCGTCCACTCGAGCTTCGGCGTCTGCTGAAACACCGCGTCGAGCTGCGCTTCGCGCTGCTGGTCGTGGGTTTCCTGCGGGAAGCCGTTATCGGCGCTGACGCTGGCAAAGGCCTGCCACGGCGCGGAGATGCGCGCCTTCTCACCCTGAATAATGATTTTCTGATCTTCCCCGTGGTGCACGACCGAGGCGGTAAGCTGGGTGAGCGCACCGCTGGGGTATTTGAAGATCGCGGCGCTGAGGTCTTCGACTTCAGCGTTGTCGTGCGCCACGTTGGTCATCATCGCTACCACCTCGGACGGAAAGCCCAGCATCCACTGAATAGCGTCGATGTGGTGAACCGCGTGGTTAAGCGTGCAGCCGCCGCCCTCTTTTTCCCAGGTGCCGCGCCACCACAGGTCGTAGTAGCAGTGTCCGCGCCACCAGAAGGAGTCCACCTGCGCGTGGCAAACCTTGCCCGCAAGCTCCGAATCCAGCGCTGCTTTTAAGCGCCAGAAGGCATCGGTAAAACGGTTTTGGGCAATGATGGAGAGCATTTTGCCGCTGGCCTTTTGTGCGGCGATCATCGCGTCGCACTCCTCCAGCGAGGCGGCCATCGGTTTTTCGCACAGCACGTGGCAGCCCGCGTTCAGGGCATCAATGCTGATCTCTGCGTGGACGTAGGGTGGCGTGCAGACGTCGACGATGTCGATATCCGGTTCTGACGACAGCATCTGCTGGTGGCTGTCATACACGCGGGCATCCGTCAGGCCGTAGCGCGCTTTTTTCTCGTGGGCTTTTTCCGGATAAATATCAACCAGCGCGACGATCCGGCAGCGTTGGCCAAACTGCAAATAGCCCTGAATATGGTTGTGCGAGATATTCCCTGTTCCCACAATAGCGACATTTAACATTAATTCTTCTCCGGAGTTACCAGATGCCTGAGGCGTCCAGCGTGACGCTGGCTGTCTCTTTAGCCACTGAGGTGCTGATGCGTTGTTGAAGCAGGCGCAGATACTGTTTTTCGTTGAGCGGGAACTCGACCCAGTCGTCTGTCCAGGTGGAGAGGTGCATGGCGTTGGAGAGCGTCAACCCGTGGATCCCTTCCAGACCCGGCGCAATGAGCGGCTCGCCGCGCAGGATGGCGGCACAGAAGTTGGCGGTAATGACGTGGTGTTCGCTGCATTCCGGGGCCACGGGAAGCGTGACCTCCCAGCATTCAGGCTCGCCAAAACCGTTCTGCCAGCGGGCGTTGAAGGCGGTTTCAGATTCCCGCAGCCGCCAGTAGCGCAGCTTGCCCTCTTCGACGACCACCTTGCCGCGATCGCCGACGATTTCCAGCCGGTTGGTTCCCGGCGTTTCCGCCACGGTGGTGATGAACACGCCCGTCGCGCCGTTGGCATATTCGGCATAGGCGGTGACGTCGTCTTCCACTTCGATATCGCGATGCTTGCCGAACTGGCAGAATGCGCGCAGACGGACCGGCATACCGACCAGCCACTGCCAGAGATCGAGCTGGTGCGGGTCCTGGTTGAGCAGCACGCCGCCGCCTTCTCCTTTCCAGGTGGCGCGCCAGCCGCCGGAGTTGTAATAGCTCTGCGAGCGATACCAGTTGGTGATGATCCAGTTGGAGCGGCGGATCTCACCCAGCTCGCCGCTGTCGATCAGATCTTTCACCTTCTGGTAGAGCGGGTTCGGGCGCTGGTTGTACATGATGCCGAACACCACATCGCACGCCTGGGCGCAGGCGTTCATCTCCTGTACCTGGGCGGTATACACGCCCGCCGGTTTTTCACACAGGGTGTGGATGCCGTTGCGCATCGCCAGCATCGACAGGCGCGGATGCTCGTAGTGGGGCGTAGCGACAATCACCGCGTCGATAAGCCCGCTCTGGAGCATCTCCTGCGCGTCGCTGAACACGGGGAGGGTGCCGACCAGCTGGCGAATGGCCGGATGCTTTTCCGGCGCATTATCACAAACTGCGGCAAGGCAGGCGTCGCTGACCGTACCCGCCAGTAAATAACGCGCGTGGACCGTACCGATATTACCTATTCCAATAATGCCAAAACGTACCTTCTCCATGTCACACCTTAATTTCAGTTGAAATGAGTGATGACCGGAAAATAGGAAAGGGGAGCGGTAGCGACAATGTGTTTTTGTGAGAATACTCGCAAGGTGATTAAGTAATCTCCAGGCGTTTTGAAATTTGGTTTTAAAATCAAAGGACTGTTTCTGCAAATATTTGCAAAAACTGAATGAGAGCGAGGTCACACTATGCCGGGCAAGTTAAAAATGGAGGAAATTGCGGCCCTGACGGGCTATTCCGTCAGCACGGTTTCGCGGGTATTAAGCGGCAAGTCTTACACCAGCGATAAAGCCAGGGAGGCGATCGTTCGCACCGCGCGGGAGCTCGGTGTACTGGAGTCTATGGCGAGCGGAAGACTGCTCATTAACGGTATCGCTGTTTTTGCACCGGAAAGAACCTTTCAGGGACGCGGGGATATTTTTTATCTGGAAGTGACGAAAGGAATTGCTGAAGCCTGCGCGCGGCATAATGTGTGGGTCACGTGCTGTGGTTTAGAAGAGCAGCACGCCGATGTGAAAGTCTTTATGGAAAAGGCCAGCCATAAGAATATTAACGCGATAATTATTATTGGCACTGATGATTCCACCATATTTAAACTGGCCAGCACCCTGAATAAGCCCTGCGTGTTAATTAATTCCGTTGACCGGGATCGGGTGCTGGATTCCGTGTCACCCGATCACCGGGCGATCGGCTTCACCACCATGCAGTACCTTTTCGAGCAGGGGCATCGCCGCGTACTCACGCTCACCTGCCTGCGGCGGGATACGCTGTACGCGCGTCTGGACGGCATCAAAGAGGCGTACCGTCATTTTCACGTCGCCTTCGATCCTCAGCGCGATTTGCTCGTAACGGAGTGGTTTACCGCAGAAGAGGCCGAGCAGGCGCTGGATGCGTGGTTAGTGAATCATGACCGCTCGCAGTGGCCGGAGGTGATTTTCCCGAACAGTACCAGCATGACGGAAGGGGTGGTAAGGGCGTTGACGCGACACGGGCTGCGCATTCCGGAAGACATTTCGCTCATCACGACCGATTTTGCATGGAATTTAGCGCACCGTCTGGAAAAACCGGTCACGGGCGTGACGGTGCCCTGCCGCGAGCTGGGAATTGAGGCCGTTCACCTGCTGCAAACGCGGCTCAACCGACCGCAGGCACCGGTCTTTAACCTGCTGTTGCAGGGCAAAGTGATGGATTACGGCTCGGTCAGCAATGCCACGCGCCACGCGGCTCGCGTGGCGCTGGATCAGTGATCAGGCCAGCTGTGGCGGCAGGCAAACGCCGATGCCCCCAATGCCGCAGTAGCCGTACGGGTTTTTATGCAGATACTGCTGGTGATCATCCTCGGCGTAGTAGAACGGTTTCGCCGTCGCGATTTCCGTGGTCACCTCGCGCGTATCGCCCGCTTCACGCATGGCCTGCTGGAAACGCTCCAGGCTGGCGCGCGCGGCGGCATCCTGCTCGGGCGTGAGCGGATAGATAGCCGAACGGTACTGCGTGCCATGGTCGTTGCCCTGACGCATGCCCTGCGCCGGGTCGTGATTCTCCCAGAAGACCTGCAGGAGCTGTTCGTAGCTGATTACCGCAGGGTCATAAACCACGCGTACCGCTTCCGCATGGCCGGTTTCGCCGGAGCAGACTTCGCGGTAGGTTGGATTCGGCGTGTAACCGCCCGTGTAGCCGGCTGCCGTGCTGTAAACGCCGGGCAGTTGCCAGAAGAGGCGCTCAACGCCCCAGAAGCAGCCCATGGCGAACAGGGCGATTTCCATGCCATCCGGCACGTTGGTCATGGAATGGCCATTGACGGCGTGTAAGGTCGCTACAGGCATAGGGGTGTTGCGTCCCGGTAATGCATCTGCTTGTGAAACCAGATGCTTTTTGTCGAATAAACTCACGATGGGGCCTCCCGGGGTGCGATGTTTCAGTTAAGGTTGTCACGAAGCGTTTAATTGAACACAATAAATGCGCTGAATGAGACTAGATTTAATCATAAGAAATATTTGGGTGTTACACCCATTTTCAACCCGCGATTCGGGTTTTTGGCCAACAGGCCGTATTTTGCCGCGGAGCGGCACTTCATTTGCTTCCAGGGTGGAAACAGGGATATTCAGGAGAAAACGTGACAAAAATCCGCCAGTTATGTTTAGTCAGTGTGTTGCTGACAAGCGGGATTGCCAGCGCGGCGAATGTCCGTTTGCAGGTTGAGGGGTTATCCGGGGCGCTACAAAAAAACGTACGTGCGCAGTTATCGACCATCCAGAGTGATGAGGTGACGCCGGACCGGCGTTTTCGCGCGCGCGTCGATGATGCGATCCGCGAGGGGCTGAAAGCGCTGGGTTATTACGAACCCACCATTGATTTTGACCTCCGTCCGCCTCCAAAGAAGGGGCGCCAGGTGCTTATTGCCCGCGTTTCGCCGGGCGAGCCGGTGTTGATTGGCGGCACGAACGTTATCCTGCGCGGCGGGGCGCGTACCGACCGGGATTATCTGGACCTGCTCAGCACGCGGCCGAAAATCGGTACCGTGCTTAACCACGGCGACTACGACCATTTCAAAAAAGAGCTGACCAGCGTTTCCCTGCGTAAGGGCTACTTTGACAGCCAGTTCAACAAAAGCCAGCTGGGCATTGCGCTGGCGCGACGTCAGGCCTTCTGGGATATCGACTACGACAGCGGAGAACGTTACCGCTTTGGCGACGTGACGTTCGAAGGTTCGCAAATTCGTGAAGAGTATCTGCAAAACCTCGTGCCCTTCAAAAAAGGGGACTACTACCAGTCGAGCGACCTCGGAGAGCTGAACCGACGCCTCTCCGCTACCGGCTGGTTTAACTCCGTGGTTGTCGCACCGGAATTTGATAAGTCACGCAAAACCAAGGTGTTGCCGCTGCATGGCGTTGTTTCGCCGCGCACCGAGAACACCATTGAGACCGGTGTGGGCTACTCGACGGACGTGGGGCCACGGGTGAAAACCTCGTGGAAAAAACCGTGGGTGAACTCGTACGGCCACAGCCTGACCACCAGCCTGAGCCTCTCAGCGCCCGAGCAGCAGCTGGATTTCAGCTACAAAATGCCGCTGCTGAAAAATCCGCTTGAGCAGTATTACCTTCTGCAGGGCGGCTTTAAGCGCACCGATTTGAACGACACCGAGCAGGACTCGACGACGCTTGCGGTCTCCCGCTTCTGGGATCTCTCCAGCGGCTGGCAGCGCGCCATTAACCTGCGCTGGAGCCTTGATCACTTTACCCAGGCTAACGTCACCAACACCACTATGCTGCTTTATCCGGGGGTGATGATCAGCCGCACCCGCTCGCGCGGGGGCCTGATGCCGACCTGGGGCGACTCACAGCGCTACTCCATCGATTATTCCAACACCGCCTGGGGCTCCGACGTGGACTTCTCCGTCTTTCAGGCGCAAAACGTCTGGATCCGCACGCTGTACGATAAACATCGCTTTGTGATGCGCGGCAATCTCGGCTGGATAGAAACGGGAGACTTCGAGCGCGTTCCGCCGGATCTGCGCTTCTTCGCCGGGGGCGACCGCAGCATTCGCGGGTATAAGTACAAATCGATCTCACCTGAGAACGAAAAGGGCCAGCTGACCGGTGCGTCAAAACTGGCGACGGGCTCGCTGGAGTACCAGTACAACGTCAGCGGAAAGTGGTGGGGCGCCATGTTTGTTGACGGCGGTGAAGCGGTGAACGATATCCGCCGCAGCGACTTTAAAACCGGCGCGGGCGTCGGCGTGCGCTGGCAGTCACCCGTCGGGCCTATTAAGCTCGATTTCGCCGTGCCGGTGGGTGACAAAGATGAACACGGATTACAGTTTTACATCGGTCTGGGGCCTGAATTATGAGTTTATGGAAGAAAATAAGCCTCGGAGTGCTGATCTTTATCGTGCTGCTGCTCGGGACGGTGGCGTTTCTGGTAGGAACGACGACCGGGCTGCATCTGCTGTTTAACGCCGCGAACCGCTGGGTACCGGGGCTGGAAATTGGCCAGGTGACGGGCGGCTGGCGTGACCTGCGCCTGAAGAACATCCGCTATGAGCAGCCGGGCGTGGCGGTTAACGCCGGGGAGTTTCACCTGGCGGTGAAGCTGGGCTGTTTGCGGGACAGTAAGCTCTGCGTCAACGATCTGTCGCTAAAAGATGTCAACGTGGCGATAGACTCGAAGAAAATGCCGAAGTCTGCGCCGGTTGAAGAAGAGGACAGCGGCCCGCTGAATCTCTCCACGCCGTACCCGATCGCGCTTTATCGGGTCGCGCTCGATAACATCAATATCAAAATCGACGACACCACCGTGTCCGTGATGGATTTCACCTCCGGCCTGCGCTGGCAGGAGAAAAACCTCACCCTGACGCCAACGTCCCTGCAGGGCTTATTGATCGCGCTGCCGAAAGTGGCCGACGTGGCGCAGGAAGAGATCGTCGAGCCGAAGATCCAGAACCCGCAGCCGGAAGAGAAGCCGCTGGGCGAAACGCTGAAAGACCTCTTCTCGAAGCCAGTGCTGCCGGAAATGACCGACGTTCATCTGCCGCTGAACCTTAACATTGAGGAATTCAAAGGCGAACAGCTGCGTCTGACGGGCGATACCGACCTGACGGTCTATAACATGCTGCTGAAGGTCAGCAGCATTGACGGCAACATGAAGCTCGACGCGCTGGATATCGATACCAACCAGGGCTCGGTGAATGCGTCAGGTAAAGCCCTGCTGCGCGACAGCTGGCCGGTGGATATCACGCTGAATAGCACCCTGAACATCGACCCGCTGAAAGGCGAGAAAGTGAAGGTTAAGGTGGGCGGGGCGCTGCGCGATAAGCTCGATGTTGGCGTGAATCTCTCCGGCCCGGTGGATATGGCCCTGCGTGCGCAAACCCAGCTGGCGGAAGCCGGGCTGCCGCTCAATCTTGAGGTTGTCAGCAAGCAGCTTTCCTGGCCGTTCACTGGCGAAAAGCAGTTCCAGGCCGATGACCTGAAGCTGAAGCTGAGCGGCAAGATGACCGACTACACGCTCTCGTTCCGCACCGCGGTGAAGGGGCAGGGCGTGCCGCCCGCGAACATCACCCTGGATGCGAAGGGCAACGAACAGCAGGTCAACCTCGACAAGCTGACCGTCGCGGCGCTGGAAGGTAAAACCGAGCTGACCGCGCTGCTCGACTGGCAGCAGGCGATCAGCTGGCGCGGCGAGCTGAAGCTGACGGGCATTAACACCGCCAAAGAGGTGCCGGACTGGCCGTCGAAGCTCGATGGTCTGATCAAAACCCGCGGCAGCCTGTACGGCGGCACGTGGCAGATGGACGTGCCGGAGATCAAGCTCACCGGGAACGTGAAGCAGAACAAGGTAAACGTTGAAGGCTCGGTGAAAGGCAACAGCTATCTGCAGTGGGTTATCCCGGGCCTGCATGTGGCCCTGGGGCGCAACACGGCGGATATCAAAGGCGAGCTGGGGGTGAAAGATCTTAATCTGGATGCCACCATCGATGCGCCGAATCTGGATAACGCCCTGCCGGGGCTTGGCGGTACGGCGAAAGGACTCGTGAAGGTGCGCGGCACGGTAGACGCACCGCAGCTGCTGGCGGATATCACCGCCAATAACCTGCGCTGGCAAGAGCTGAGCGTTGCCCGCGTCCGCGTGGAAGGGGATGTGAAATCCACCGACCAGATCGGCGGTAACCTGAACCTGCGCGTGGAGCGTATTTCTCAGCCGGACGTGAACATCAGCCTGGTCACCCTGGACGCGAAAGGGAACGAGAAGCAGCACGACCTGCAGCTACGGGTGCAGGGCGAGCCGGTCTCCGGCCAGCTTCACCTGACCGGCAGCTTCGACCGCAAACAGGAGCGCTGGAAAGGGACGCTGGATAACACCCGTTTCAATACGCCGGTCGGGCCGCTGGCGCTGTCGCGCGCCATTGCTCTGGACTACCGCAACGCCGAGCAGAAGATCAGCATTGGGCCGCACTGCTGGACCAACCCGAATGCGGAACTGTGCGTGCCGCAGACCATCGATGCGGGCGCGGAAGGGCGCGCGCAGATCAACCTCAACCGCTTCGATCTGGCGATGCTAAAACCGTTTATGCCGGAGAACACGCAGGCGAGCGGCGTCTTCAGTGGGAAAGCCGATGTTGCCTGGGACACCACCAAAGAGGGGCTGCCGCAGGGTAGCGTCACGCTGTCCGGGCGTAACGTGAAGGTGACGCAGGAGGTGAATGACGCGCCGCTGCCGGTGGCCTTCGACACCCTGAACCTGAGCGCTGACCTGCATAACAACCGTGCGGAGCTGGGGTGGCTGATTCGCCTCACCAATAACGGTCAGTTTGACGGAAAGGTTCAAATTACCGACCCACAGGGACGGCGAAATCTGGGTGGCAACGTCACTATCCGCAACTTCAACCTGGCGATGGTGAACCCGATTTTCGCACGCGGGGAAAAAGCCGAGGGCATGGTGAATGCCAACCTGCGCCTGGCGGGCAATGCACAAAGCCCTCAGCTGTTCGGCCAGCTGCGGCTCAGCGGCGTGGATATTGACGGCAACTTTATGCCGTTTGACATGCAGCCCAGCCAGATCGCCATGAACTTCAACGGCATGAGCTCGACGCTAAGCGGCTCGGTACTGACGCAGCAAGGGCAAATCAACCTGAGCGGCGACGCGGACTGGAGCCAGCTCGATAACTGGCGCGCCCGTATTGCCGCGAAAGGCAGTAAGGTGCGCATCACCGTACCGCCTATGGTGCGTCTGGACGTCTCACCTGATGTGGTCTTTGAAGCCACGCCAAGCCTCTTCACGCTTGACGGTCGCGTCGACGTGCCGTGGGCGCGCATCGTGGTTCACGATGTGCCGGAAAGTGCGGTCGGCGTCTCAAGTGATGAAGTTATGCTCAATGAAAATCTGAAACCTGTCGAACAGAAGAGCGCTGGCATACCGATTAATAGTAACCTTATCGTGCACGTGGGGAATAACGTGCGGTTGGATGCGTTTGGGCTGAAGGCGAGGCTTACGGGCGACCTGAAGGTGGCGCAGGATAAACAAGGGCTAGGCCTGAACGGGCAAATCAATATTCCTGAAGGGCGTTTCCACGCCTATGGTCAGGATTTGATTGTCCGTAAAGGCGAGCTGCTGTTCTCCGGTCCACCGGATCAGCCCCTGCTGAACATCGAAGCGATTCGTAACCCGGAAGCGACGGAAAACGACGTCATTGCTGGGGTACGCGTTACCGGTTCTGCTGACGAACCGAAGGCGGAGATCTTCTCTGACCCGGCGATGTCCCAGCAGGAAGCCCTCTCTTACCTGCTGCGTGGACAAGGTCTCGACAGCGGTCAGAGCGACAGTGCGGCGATGACCTCGATGTTAGTGGGGCTGGGGGTTGCACAAAGTGGGCAGGTTGTGGGTAAAATCGGCGAGACGTTCGGCGTAAGCAATCTGGCGCTGGACACCCAGGGCGTGGGTGACTCCTCGCAGGTGGTGGTCAGCGGCTATGTACTGCCGGGTCTGCAGGTAAAATATGGTGTGGGGATCTTTGACTCACTGGCAACACTCACGTTACGCTATCGCCTGATGCCTAAGCTATATCTGGAAGCAGTGTCCGGCGTAGACCAGGCACTTGATCTGCTCTATCAGTTTGAGTTTTAGCAATGCGAATATTTGTCTACGGCAGTTTACGAACCAAGCAAGGCAACAGTCACTGGATGACCAATGCCCTGCTGCTGGGGAATTACAATATCGAGAACTACCAGTTGTACAGCCTGGGCCACTATCCAGGCGCGGTTCCCGGCGAAGGAACAGTACAGGGTGAAGTTTATCGTATTGATAACGCGACACTTGCCGAACTTGATGCCTTGCGCACCAGGGGCGGTGAATACGCGCGCCAGTTGATCCAGACGCCGTACGGAAGTGCGTGGATGTATGTCTACCAGCGTCCGGTCGAAGGGTTAACGCGGATTGTAAGCGGTAACTGGTTAGACAGAGACCAGTACTGAAAAAAAACAACGCCACCGTGAGGTGGCGTTGTTTTTTTACGCCTCTTGCCGGGTGACGCTGCGCTTACCCGGCCTACATGTTCCAGCCACAAAAAAGCCCCGGCATGCGGGGCTTTTTTTAATCGACAGTAAGAATTACTTCTTAGCAGCGCGTTCGAAAGAGGCGATGATTTCCGCTTTCGCTGCTTCTGCGTTGTCCCAGCCGTCAACTTTAACCCACTTGCCTTTTTCGAGGTCTTTGTAGTGCTCGAAGAAGTGAGTGATCTGCGCTTTCAGCAGCTCTGGCAGGTCGTTCACATCTTTGATGTGATCGTATTCTTTGCTCAGCTTGGTGTGCGGTACCGCAACCAGCTTCGCATCTTCACCGGATTCGTCGGTCATTTTCAGCACGCCAACGGGACGGCAACGAATCACTGCGCCTGGCTGCAGTGGATATGGCGTTGGGACCAGCACGTCAACCGGGTCACCGTCCAGAGACAGGGTGTGGTTGATGTAACCGTAGTTGCACGGATAGAACATCGCGGTAGACATGAAACGGTCTACGAACAGGGCGCCGCTCTCTTTGTCCACTTCGTATTTGATCGGATCTGCGTTAGCCGGGATTTCGATAACTACGTAGATGTCTTCTGGCAGTTCTTTACCTGCTGGGACGTTGAGTAAGCTCATGTCGGTGTCCTTTAAAATGGATGGTAAACAAGTGGCAGGTATTATAGCCAACTCGCGCTGAATGTCTCCGCCTGTTTTCGCCTTCTCTCCACGTTCTTCCCACTTTTCAGACCGTTTCCATGACAGAAAAATCCATAAACTCAGCCGCATTTTTCATGGAGAAATGAAAGCGATTACAAACTTGTGATTAACGTTTTATTCACTTTTCTGAAGTGTGATGTAACGCAATTCGTTACATATTTCATGGGCTATAGTCATTCCGCAGAACATCTTTTAACCAACAATAACTCACCCTACGAGGACGTTCATATGTGGAAGCGCTTACTCCTGGTCACAGCCGTTTCGGCAGCCATGTCGTCTATGGCGATGGCCGCTCCCTTAACCGTAGGTTTTTCGCAAGTCGGCTCTGAATCTGGCTGGCGAGCGGCAGAAACCAACGTGGCGAAAAGCGAAGCTCAGAAACGCGGCATTACCCTGAAAATCGCCGATGGTCAGCAAAAACAAGAGAATCAGATTAAAGCCGTGCGCTCCTTTATCGCCCAGGGCGTGGATGCCATCTTTATTGCCCCCGTCGTGGCGACCGGCTGGGAACCCGTCCTGAAGGAAGCGAAAGACGCTGAGATCCCGGTCTTCCTGCTCGATCGTTCCATCGACGTCAAAGACAAATCTCTCTATATGACCACCGTGACGGCCAACAACGTGCTGGAAGGGCAGTTAATTGGTGACTGGCTGGTAAAACAGGTCGACGGCAAGCCGTGTAACGTCGTTGAGCTGCAGGGGACCGTCGGGGCGAGCGTGGCCATCGACCGTAAAAAAGGCTTTGCTGAAGCCATCGCGAAAGCGCCAAACATCAAGATTATCCGCTCTCAGTCCGGCGACTTTACCCGCAGCAAAGGTAAAGAGGTCATGGAGAGCTTCATTAAGGCTGAAAACAACGGCAAGAACATCTGCATGGTTTACGCCCACAACGATGACATGGTGATCGGTGCAATTCAGGCCATTAAAGAAGCGGGCCTGAAGCCGGGCAAAGATATCCTCACCGGCTCTATCGACGGCGTGCCGGACATCTATAAAGCGATGATCGACGGCGAAGCCAACGCCAGCGTGGAGCTGACGCCAAACATGGCGGGCCCGGCATTCGACGCGCTGGAGAAATTCAAGAAAGACGGCACGATGCCGGAGAAAGTGACGGTCACCAAGTCCACCCTCTACCTGCCTGATACGGCGAAAGAAGAGTTAGAGAAGAAGAAAAATATGGGCTACTAAGCCTGTCTGAACATGCCGGGTGGCGCTGCGCTTACCCGGCCTACGATACGCTCTTTTGTAGGCCGGATAAGCGCAGCGCCATCCGGCTTGATGCAGGGGGAAACCATGACCACTGAACAACACCAGGAAATCCTCCGCACAGAGGGCTTGAGTAAATTCTTTCCCGGCGTAAAGGCGCTGGATAACGTTGATTTCAGCCTGCGGCGCGGGGAGATCATGGCGCTGTTGGGCGAGAACGGCGCGGGAAAATCGACGCTGATTAAATCCCTGACCGGTGTTTATCACGCTGACCGCGGCACCATCTGGCTGGAAGGCAACGCCATTTCACCCAAAAACACCGCCCATGCCCAGCAGCTGGGGATCGGGACGGTCTATCAGGAAGTGAACCTGCTGCCGAATATGTCGGTGGCGGATAACCTGTTTATTGGCCGAGAGCCACGACGCTTTGGCCTGCTGCGCCGTAAAGAGATGGAGGCGCGGGCGACAAAGCTGATGGAATCCTACGGCTTCTCCCTCGACGTCCGCGAGCCGCTGAACCGCTTTTCCGTGGCGATGCAGCAGATCGTCGCCATTTGTCGCGCGATCGATCTCTCCGCAAAGGTGCTGATCCTCGACGAACCCACCGCCAGCCTCGATACCCAGGAGGTGGAGATGCTCTTTACCCTGATGCGCCAGCTGCGCGATCAGGGCGTCAGCCTGATCTTCGTTACCCACTTCCTCGATCAGGTGTATGAGGTGAGCGATCGCATTACGGTGCTGCGCAACGGCAGCTTTGTCGGCTGCCGCGAAACCCGCGAGCTGCCGCAGATCGAGCTGGTCAAAATGATGCTGGGCCGCGAGCTGGAGACCAACGCCCTTCAGCGCGCGGGCCGCACGCTGCTGAGCGAGAAGCCGGTCGCCGCGTTCAGCGATTACGGTAAAAAAGGGGTCATCTCGCCGTTTAACCTTGAGGTGCGGCCTGGCGAAATTGTCGGGCTGGCGGGCCTGTTAGGCTCGGGTCGAACCGAGACCGCCGAGGTGATCTTTGGGATCAAGCCGGCCGACAGCGGCAGCGCGCTGATCAAGGGCAAACCGCAAACCCTGCGATCGCCGCATCAGGCCTCCTGTCTCGGCGTCGGCTTCTGCCCGGAGGACCGGAAAACGGACGGCATTATTGCCGCGGCCTCGGTGCGGGAAAATATCATTCTGGCGCTACAGGCCCAGCGCGGCTGGCTGCGGCCGATCCCTCGCAAAGAGCAGAACGCCATTGCCGAGCGGTTTATCCGCCAGCTCGGCATCCGCACCCCGAGCGCGGAACAGCCCATTGAATTTCTCTCCGGCGGTAACCAGCAAAAAGTGCTGCTGTCGCGCTGGCTGCTGACTAAACCCCAGTTCCTGATCCTCGACGAACCGACCCGCGGCATTGACGTGGGGGCGCACGCCGAAATTATCCGGCTTATCGAAACGCTGTGTGCGGACGGGCTGGCGCTGCTGGTCATTTCGTCCGAGCTGGAAGAGCTGGTGGGGTATGCCGATCGCGTCATTATCATGCGCGATCGCAAACAGGTGGCAGAGATCCCGCTGGATAAGCTGTCCGTTCCGGCGATCATGAATGCCATCGCGGCATAAGGAGTGAATCGTGATGTCCCGTTCGCTTTCGCAAACCGGTGAGTCAAAGCGCCGCTTCAGCTGGCCGACCGGCACGCCGCAAATCGCGGCGCTGCTGGTGGTGCTGCTGGTTGATAGCCTGGTTGCCCCGCATTTCTTCCAGATCATCGTGCAGGATGGCCGCCTGTTTGGCAGCCCGATAGACATTTTAAACCGTGCCGCGCCCGTGGCGCTGCTGGCCATCGGGATGACGCTGGTGATTGCCACCGGCGGGATTGACCTCTCCGTCGGCGCGGTGATGGCTATCGCCGGGGCCACGGCCGCCTACATGACCGTGGCCGGGCACAGCCTGCCGGTGGTCCTGCTGGCAGCCTTAGGTACCGGCGTGCTGGCCGGGTTATGGAACGGCATTCTGGTGGCGGTGCTGAAAATCCAGCCCTTTGTCGCCACGCTGATTTTAATGGTGGCCGGGCGCGGCGTCGCGCAGCTGATTACCTCCGGCCAGATTGTGACCTTCAACTCACCGAGCCTGGCGTGGCTCGGCAGCGGCAACCTTCTGTTCTTCCCGACGCCGGTGATTATTGCCCTGGTGACGTTAGTGGTGTTCTGGCTTTTCACCCGCAAAACGGCACTGGGCATGTTCATTGAGGCCGTCGGGATCAACATCCGCGCCGCGCGCAACGCCGGGGTCAACACGCGGCTGATGGTGATGCTGACCTACGTGCTGAGCGGTATCTGCGCCGCCATCGCCGGGGTGATCGTCGCGGCGGATATCCGCGGAGCCGATGCCAACAACGCCGGGCTCTGGCTGGAGCTGGATGCGATCCTGGCGGTGGTCATCGGCGGCGGGTCGCTGATGGGCGGACGCTTTAACCTGCTGCTCTCGGTGATCGGCGCGCTGATTATTCAGGGCATGAACACCGGGATCCTGCTCTCCGGTTTCCAGCCGGAACTCAACCAGGTGGTGAAAGCGGTGGTCGTGCTCTGCGTGCTGATCGTCCAGTCGCCGCGCTTTGTCAGCATCATTAAGGGGATCCGTGGCCATGATAAAACGTAATTTACCGCTAATGATCACGCTGGGCGTGTTTGTGCTGGGCTACCTCTACTGTCTGACGCAGTTCCCCGGTTTTGCCTCGACGCGCGTGATCTGCAATATCCTGACCGATAACGCCTTTTTAGGCATCATCGCCGTCGGCATGACCTTTGTGATCCTCTCCGGCGGGATCGACCTCTCCGTCGGCTCGGTGATCGCGTTTACGGGCGTATTCCTCGCAAAGGCGATCGGCTTCTGGGGCATCTCACCGCTGGTGGCGTTTCCGCTGGTGCTGGTGATGGGATGCGCGTTTGGCGCCTTTATGGGGCTGCTGATCGACGCGTTAAAAATTCCGGCGTTTATTATTACCCTCGCGGGAATGTTCTTCCTCCGTGGGGTGAGCTACCTGGTGTCGGAAGAGTCGATTCCGATTAACCATCCGGTGTACGACACGCTCTCCAGCCTGGCGTGGAAAATCCCCGGCGGCGGCCGCCTGAGCGCGATGGGGCTGCTGATGCTGGGCGTGGTCGTCATTGGCATCTTCCTTGCTCACCGTACCCGGTTTGGCAATCAGGTTTACGCCATTGGCGGCAACGCCACGTCGGCCAACCTGATGGGGATCTCGACCCGCAGCACCACCATCCGCATCTATATGCTCTCGACCGGCCTGGCGACGCTGGCGGGTATCGTCTTCTCGGTATACACCCAGGCGGGCTATGCCCTCGCAGGCGTGGGCGTTGAGCTGGATGCGATTGCTTCTGTGGTCATCGGCGGTACGCTGCTCAGCGGCGGCGTGGGGACGGTTCTGGGGACGCTGTTCGGCGTGGCGATTCAGGGGCTGATACAAACCTATATCAACTTTGACGGCACGCTCAGCTCGTGGTGGACGAAGATCGCCATCGGCATTCTGCTGTTTATTTTTATTGCCCTGCAGCGTGGTCTGACGGTGCTCTGGGAGAACCGTCAAAGCTCGCCTGTTACCCGCGTAAACACATCGGTAACAGAGCGATAACACCCTGAATTTGCTTAAAGTCTAAACATTTTCCGGTAGCGGCCGATACTCTTTTTTTATGCCCAGAAATATCTCGCTACCGGAAATAATATCATGCTGAAAACGCTATCGATTCGTACCGGCTTGCTCTCTTTACTGGCCGTTATGACCCTTCTGCTGCTGATTGTCAGCGGCATTGGCATTTATGCCCTCACACAGAGTTCTTCTTCGCTGCAGCGTATTAATCACCTTCAGGGTGAGCAAATGGTGCAGCTTAATTCAGGCTATACGCTGATCCTGCGCGCGCGTAATGAAGCGGGGCAGGCCGTCCGCATGATGGAAATCGGCATGCTGGACGATGCGGCCAACGCGGTAAAAAACATCAACCAGGAAGTCGCCCTGGCCCAGAAAACGCTGAAGGGCGTGATCGACGGCGGCGTGGCTGACGAGCAGGGGCAACAGCTGCTCAATAAGGTGGCGGCCAGCCTGGGGGCGTATACCCAACAGGGGATCAACCCGATGCTGAAAACCCTCAATGACCAGAGCGCGGACGGGTATTACGATCTGCTGGAGAAGACGCTGATCCCGCTGGCGTCAACGTTCGATAATGACATGCAGGCGTTTCAGAAATGGAGCGAAGCGCGAGGTCTGGCGGAAGTGAGTGCCGTGCAGGCGAGCAAAACCCGCGTCCTGATCCTGATTATCGTCGCAGCGCTGCTGACGGCGGGCATTATTGTGCTGGCATGGCTGGCGCTGCGCCATATGCTGCTCAAGCCGCTCTCGGCGTCGATTGCTCAACTGGAGAATGTGGCAGCGGGCGATTTAACCCATACGCTGGCTGCGCCCGCGAGCCAGGAGTTTAACCGCCTTAACGCGGTCATTGAGGAGATGCGTCAGTCGCTGATGAACTCGGTTCTGCGGGTACGCGATGCCAGCGCGCAGATTGACACCGGCAGCCGCGAGCTGACGCTGGGAAACCGCGATCTCGCCGAGCGTACGGAATCCACCGCCACGTCGCTGGAGCAGACGGCGGCCAGCATGGAACAGATCACCGCCACGGTGAAACTCAACGCCGATAACGCCGAGCAGGCGCACCAGTTGGCGAAGTCGGTGTCCGACACGGCCGATCACGGCAGTGAAATGGTCTGCTACGTGATTGAAAAAATGCGCGATATCTCCGGCAGTTCGGCGCGTATCGCTGACATCCTGAGCGTCATCGACGGCATTGCCTTCCAGACCAATATTCTGGCGCTTAACGCCTCCGTGGAAGCGGCGCGTGCGGGCGAGCAGGGGCGCGGTTTTGCCGTCGTCGCGGGCGAGGTGCGCAACCTTGCCAGCCGCAGCGCCGACGCGGCGAAAGAGATTCGAACGCTTATCGGCGACTCGCAGACCCACGTTAACGAGGGCAGCGAGTTGGCCCAGCAGGCTGGCGAAACGATGGACGAGATCGCAACCGAAGTGCTGCGTATGACCAAACTGATGCGTGAGATTGCGACCGCGTCTCATGAGCAGAGCCGCGGCATTGAGCAGGTGAATATTGCGGTGAATCAGATGGACGAAACCGCGCAGCAGAATGCGGCGCTGGTACAGCAATCCTCTGCCGCGACCCGCTCCCTTGAGGAGCAGTCGCGTCAGCTGATGGAAGCCATGTCATCATTCAAAGTGACGACTCAGAACGCGGCATAATATTACCCAGCCCCGGTACGTTCTGTGCCGGGGTTTTATTCCTTCCGGAATTAAGCGCCCCGATATTATCGTGAATTTCACCCATTAATATTTCCAGCGAGCTGGTTAAGGCTAACGCTTTTTCAGTCGGTTCAAGATATAAACCTTTACGGAAAAATAACGGCTCATCAAAGAGTTGATTAAAACGCTTTAATGCCAGACTCACTGCAGGACGGGACATCTCCAGACGCAAAGAGGCCTTTGCCATGCTGCCGCAGCGGACGATTTCAATAAATACAGGGATAAGATTTAAATCAATGCCGGTATTAGCACGGGAATAATTTTTCATTGCGATTCTGCTCCACGAAATATCTGTCAAACTGTTATGGAAATAATGCAGGAGCAGTGGCGAAGATTAAAGCATGTTTTTTATAAACACTTATACGGTAAAATATATAAATGACCAGGGGAGCCGGATCGGCTCCCCTGAAGAGAGGGATTATGCGTCCGGGTACTCACGGATGAAACGTTCGACGTCTTCAACCATGTGGTTGTTGCCGACGAAGAAAGAACGGCGCTGGTGAAGGCTTTCCGGCACGATCTCCAGAATACGCTCTTTACCGTCGCTCGCCTTGCCGCCCGCCTGTTCGGCCAGGAACGCCATCGGGTTGCATTCGTACAGCAGACGCAGTTTCCCGTCCGGGTGGCTGGCGGTGCTTGGGTAGAGGTAGATGCCGCCTTTCAGCAGGTTACGGTGGAAATCCGCGACCAGAGAACCAATATAGCGGGACGTGTAAGGGCGCTGCGTCGCTTTATCTTCTTCCTGGCAGAATTTGATGTACTTCTTCACGCCGTTCGGGAAGCGGATGTAGTTGCCTTCGTTGATGGAGTAGGTGTTACCCTTCTCCGGGAAGCGCATGCGTTCCTGGCTCAGACAGAAAACGCCCAGGGAAGGATCGTACGTAAAGGCGTGCACTCCGCACCCGGTGGTGTACACCAGCATGGTGGAGGAGCCATAAACCACGTAACCGGCAGCAACCTGATTAATGCCCGGCTGCAGGAAATCTTCTTCGGTCACCGGCGTGCCAACAGGCGTGACGCGGCGGTAGATAGAGAAAATGGTACCGACAGAAACGTTAACGTCGATGTTGGAGGAGCCGTCGAGCGGATCCATCAGAACAACGTATTTCGCGTGTTCACACCCTTCGAAAACAACAATTTCATCTTCTTCTTCGGAGGCGATACCCGCAACGATGTCGCGCGCGCGCAGTGCAGCTTTCAGTTTTTCATTTGCGAACAGATCGAGTTTCTGTTGAACCTCGCCCTGAACGTTCTCGGCACCGCTGGCACCCAGGATATCGACCAGACCGGCCTTGTTGATATCACGGTGGATGATCTTAGCGCCCAGCTTTATTGCCGACAGCAAAGCAGTGAGTTCACCGGTAGCATGAGAGAACTCGTGCTGCTTTTCGACAATAAATTCACCTAACGTTTTCATAACACTTTCCCTGCATCTTTGTGAGTAGAGCGATTGTATGTTCACTAAAACGACTAAAGCCCAACAATCTTAACAAATATTCAAATAGTAGCGCAGAGGTGAATCGCGCCAGCAGGATACGGATTTTCCTGAAATGCGTTTCACACCCGCTGACATGTGAGTAAAATGTGCGCCACATTGAAGAAGGATAGTGACGTATGCGCATTCATATATTGGGGATTTGTGGCACTTTCATGGGCGGACTGGCAATGCTGGCGCGCTCGCTGGGCCATGAGGTGACAGGTTCGGACGCCAATGTGTATCCGCCAATGAGCACACTTCTGGAGAAACAGGGCATCGCTTTAATTCAGGGCTACGATGCCAGCCAGCTGGATCCTGAGCCGGATCTGGTGATCATTGGCAACGCCATGACCCGCGGTAACCCGTGCGTTGAGGCGGTACTGGAACGCAATATCCCGTTCATGTCCGGTCCGCAGTGGCTGCATGACTTCGTCCTGCGTGACCGCTGGGTAGTTGCCGTTGCCGGTACCCACGGCAAAACGACTACCGCGGGCATGGCGACCTGGATTCTCGAAGCCTGCGGCTATAAGCCGGGCTTCGTCATCGGCGGCGTACCGGGCAACTTTGACGTTTCTGCTCGCCTGGGGGACAGCCCGTTCTTTGTGATCGAAGCCGACGAGTATGACTGCGCGTTCTTCGACAAGCGCTCTAAGTTCGTGCATTACTGCCCGCGCACGCTGATCCTCAATAACCTTGAGTTTGACCACGCGGATATTTTTGACGACCTGAAGGCCATTCAGAAACAGTTCCACCACCTGGTGCGCATTGTTCCAGGCCAGGGCCGCATCATCCTGCCTGAAAACGACATTAACCTGAAGCAGACCCTGGCAATGGGCTGCTGGAGCGAGCAGGAGCTGGTGGGCGAGCAGGGCCACTGGCAGGCGAAGAAACTCAATGCCGATGCCTCCGAGTGGGAAGTGCTGCTCGACGGTGAAAAGGTGGGTGAGGTGAAGTGGGGCCTGGTGGGCGAACACAATATGCACAACGGCCTGATGGCGATTGCCGCAGCGCGTCACGTGGGCGTTCAGCCTGCGGATGCGGCGAATGCGCTGGGCTCGTTTATCAATGCCCGCCGCCGTCTGGAACTGCGCGGTGAAGCCCACGGCGTCACCGTGTATGACGATTTCGCGCACCACCCAACGGCCATTCTGGCCACGCTTGCCGCCCTGCGTGGCAAAGTTGGCGGTACCGCGCGCATTCTGGCGGTGCTGGAACCACGCTCGAACACCATGAAGATGGGCATCTGCATAGACGATCTCGCGCCGTCGTTAGGACGTGCCGATGAAGTCTTCCTGCTTCAGCCGCAGCATATTCCGTGGCAGGTCGCGGAAGTGGCCGATGCCTGCATTCAGCCGGCACACTGGAGTGCAGATGTGGATGCGCTCGCGGATATGGTGGTGAAAGCCGCTCAGCTTGGCGACCATATTCTGGTGATGAGCAACGGCGGTTTTGGTGGGATCCATCAGAAGCTGCTGGACGGGCTGGCGAAGAAAGCGGAAGCGGCCGCCGACGCGTAAAAAAAGCCCGGTGGCGCTCACGCTTACCGGGCCTACGTTCTTTTCCGCCTCGCCCCTCCGGGGTGAGGGGAACGGATTACTCTTCGTTCTCAGACAGCTCGCGCAGATACTGGAAAATCAGGCGCGCAGACTTCGGCGGCTTATTCCCTTCTTTCTCTTTCTTCGCGTTGCGGATCAAGGAACGCAGCTGCTGGCGGTCGGCATCCGGCCACAGGTTCAGCACTTCCGGTACGGCGTCATCACCCTGTTCAATCAGACGATCGCGGATCTGCTCCAGCTTGTGGAACAGCGCAACCTGCTGGTTGTGGCGGTTTTTCAGCTTGTCCAGCGCCTGGCGGATCGGATCAACATCGCGCTGACGCAGCATTTTCCCGATAAGCTGAAGCTGGCGACGACGGCCTTCTTTTTTGATTTTCTGTGCCAGTTCAATGGCATCGCGCAGATCCTGGTCGAGCGGGATCTTATCAAGCGCGTTTTTACCCAGTTCTACCATTTCCGCGCCAAGCTGTTTTAACTCTTCGGCGTCACGTTTAATTTCACTTTTACTGACCCAGATGATCTCATCATCTTCGTCTTCGATGTCATCACCGGGAACGTCGTCGAGCCAGTCTTCGGGCTGCTTAGTCATGTCAGGCTCCTTAAAAAAAGAGGCTAATGTTACCAGTTAAGACGCGCACTGAAAAACGGTTCTCTGTTAGACTTCAGTTAACTCTCTCTTACAGTATGGCATTTGCGATGAAAGTAACCTCACAAGTTGAAGCGCAGCGTAAGATTCTGGAAGAAGCCGTCTCCACCGCGCTGATGCTTGCTTCAGAAAAATCAGATGGCGCCGAAGTGGCGGTCAGCAAAACCACCGGCATTAGCGTGAGCACCCGCTATGGCGAAGTGGAGAATGTCGAATTCAACAGCGACGGCGCGCTGGGTATCACGGTATACCACCAGAATCGCAAAGGCAGTGCGTCATCCACCGATCTCAGTCCGGATGCCATCGCCCGTACGGTGCAGGCCGCGCTGGATATCGCCCGTTACACCTCGCCGGATCCTTACGCCGGCGTGGCCGATAAAGACCTGCTGGCGTTTGACGCGCCGGATCTCGATCTTTTCCACCCGGCGGAAGTGACCCCGGACGAAGCCATTGAACTGGCCGCGCGCGCCGAGCAGGCTTCCCTGCAGGCCGACAAGCGCATCACCAATACCGAAGGCGGCAGCTTCAATAGCCATTACGGCATCAAAGTCTTTGGCAACAGCCACGGCATGCTGCAGGGCTACTGCTCTACCCGCCACTCGCTCTCCAGCTGCGTCATCGCCGAAGAGAACGGTGACATGGAGCGCGACTACGCCTACACCATTGGCCGCGCGCTGGGGGATTTGCAGTCTCCGGAGTGGGTAGGCAAAGCGTGTGCCGAACGCACGCTGTCTCGCCTGTCGCCGCGTAAACTCTCCACCATGAAAGCGCCGGTGATTTTTGCCAATGAAGTGGCGACCGGTCTGTTTGGCCATCTGGTGGGCGCGATTGCGGGCGGCTCCGTTTACCGTAAATCAACCTTCCTGCTCGACTCGCTGGGCAAGCAGATCCTGCCGGAATGGCTGACCATCGAAGAACATCCGCACCTGCTGAAAGGGCTGGCCTCCACGCCGTTCGACAGCGAAGGCGTGCGCACCGAGCGTCGTGACATTGTCAAAGACGGCGTGCTGACCCAGTGGCTGCTGACCAACTACTCTGCGCGCAAGCTGGGGCTGAAAAGCACCGGGCACGCGGGCGGTATTCACAACTGGCGCATTGCCGGGCAGGGCCTCAACTTTGAGCAGATGCTGAAGGAGATGGGCACCGGTCTGGTGGTGACCGAGCTGATGGGGCAGGGCGTCAGCGGCATCACCGGAGACTACTCTCGCGGTGCGGCGGGCTTCTGGGTGGAAAACGGTGAAATCCAGTATCCAGTGAGCGAAATTACCATCGCTGGCAATCTGAAGGATATGTGGCGCAATATCGTTACGGTCGGTAACGATATTGAAACACGCAGCAATATACAGTGTGGTTCTGTATTACTTCCGGAAATGAAAATCGCCGGACAATAAAGATAGCGTTTTGTTAATAATAAAAAAGGAAGTGAGCAATGCGTAAACATCTGTTAGCGATCGTCGCAGCTTCAACGCTGGTTCTTGGCTCTTCTGCGTTTGCTGCCGATCTTGAAGACGACATGGGCATCCTCGGTCAAAACCTGAAGGTGGTCCAGAAAACCGACAATGCGGCGGAAATGAAAGACGCGCTGACCAAAATGCGTGAAGCGGCGCTGGACGCCCAAAAAGCGACGCCGCCAAAGCTGGAAAGCAAAGCGGCAGACAGTGCAGAGATGAAAGACTACCGCCACGGCTTTGACGTGCTGGTCGGCCAGATCGACGGCGCGCTGAAGCTCGCTAACGAAGGCAAAGTGAAAGAGGCCCAGGCGGCGGCCGAGCAGTTTGTGACCACGCGCAATACGTACCACAAAAAGTATCGTTAATTGGGTGCCTGAGCTGTACGTCCTTCCCCGTATGCGGAGGCGCATGACGCGCCTCCGCATCCTTGCTCCCTACTGGCCGGAGCGACAATCCATCCGCGCTGTCACTTCAAGCGAGCCGTTTCGAAAACGGATTTCGCACAGTGTTTTCCTCGTCACCAGCGTTAAGATGATTATTGTCAAAGCAATAATCATCAAAACCCCGATACTTGGGTTTCTGCGTTTCATGGATGCCTCCTTGCTTTAAAGCGGGCGAGGTAGCGAACTCCACGGTCGTGACGTGTCGTTTCGAGCCCCCGCCCTGATTTTCTATCAGGCGGGGCTTTCCACTTTCCGTCCCATGCCTGAGACGGTCAGTCTCAAGCACCCGCCGCCACTCTACCCAATCCCCATAAGAAAACCTTATCCACGTCACATTTCTACGAGCCTGCTCGGAATCTTTTCCACTCTGCTTACCCGTTCGTTCCCGCGTAATAGCGTGATATTCATCACGCGAATACATTGATTTATCCAGATTCGGCGCATTTATGTGGCACAGATCACTGCTGCGGCTCGCCTTTCCACTTCGAAGTGGAAAACAACTCGCTACAAACCCGTCCCTCCCACCGTTAGTTTTAATCCAGAGCCATTAACGGGGTAAGACCAGTGATTAACGGAGCGGTAATGAACGACGTTGGGGAACAGGCGGTGCAAACAGATCAACTCGCAAACACCATGCTGCAGCAGGTCTATGCCCTGCTGGCCCGGAACAACATCATCCCCAATGCAGTACAGGAGCAGATGCTCACCTCCCACGTGCGCGCCATGGCGCACCGGTCCGTGACCGGCGAGCCGCTACCGGAGGTTGAAGCAGAGCTGTTTGACGAAATTTCACCGGATTCAATGCGGCTTGCCCGTGAAGTGGTCGCGCAGTTTGGCAACCTTCCTGATGAAGAAGCCTGGCTGCTCTCCGTTCACTTTGAAGTCGCAAAAGACAACCTTTAAGGAGCAACACATGGAACAGATTACAGTCGTGATTGGCGATCGCCTGGGTAAAGGTCAGAAAGTGGCTGCCGGTGTGGAAAAAGCAGGTGGACGCGCGGTTGTCGTACCGGGCATGGCGGCAGACATGAAGCTGGGCGACGTAATGAAAGCGGAAAACGCCACCTTCGGCATCTCCTTCTGCGGCAGCGGCGGCGCGGGTGCCATCACCGCCCAGACCAAGTATGGCTACAAAGCCAAATACGGCATGCGTTCCGTGGAAGAGGGCGTGACTGCCATCAACGAAGGCTGCAACGTGCTGGGCTTTGGCTTTATGGATAAAGAAGAGCTTGGCGAGCGTCTGGTACAGGCGTGGCAGAAGAAATACGGCGCATAAGCATGAAAGAACAGTTCACAACCACGGTGAGAGTGAAGGGGAAGGGCGACGCCAAAGCGCGCGCCTTTGCCGACGCGCTCAACCACGTTCAGGCCGCGGTGATGAAAGCCTCACCGCATATCTTACTGCGTATTGAGCCACAGGATGTGCAGGTCGTTCAGGCGCAAGAAGCGGTGCGTAAAGAAGCGTTTCTGTTCTTCTTTCTGCGCCGGGAAAGACGCACCTACAGCGTGGAGCTGGATGTGACCGTCAACGTGACAGCCATCAATCTCGACCAGGTGGATTTCGTCACGCAACGCTGATTATTCATAAAAGGGCAGACTGATGTTCTTAATTATATTAATAAAATCGCTCATCATTGGCGGCCTGGTTGGCGTCGGTGTGGGCGCCGGGGCTGCACGCATGTTTCATGCGCCTACCACTCAGGGTATGGGCGCGTTTCGTACGTTGGGGGAACTGAACTCCTGTGAAGGGGATCCGGCGTCCCACTTCTCCTTTGGGTTAGGTTTCTTCTTTAACGCCTGGGCCTCTTCCGTGGCCGCAGGGGCTTTCACACAGGACGTTGACCACCGCATCATCCCGAACTGGGGTGCGGCTGCACTGATGATCAAAAACCGTAACGTCGGCGAAACGCTGCACGATCCCCGCAAAATGGCGATTGCCTGCGGCGTGATCGGCATGATCGTCGTGACCTTCCTTAACCTGACCGCCTCCTCCGTTCCCGCAGCGCTTCAGGTCACCGCCGTGAAGGTGCTGGTGCCGGCGGCAAACCTGCTGGTGAACACCGTGATGCCGGTGATCTTCTGGCTGGCAGCCATCGATGCGGGTAAAAAATCGGGCTTCTGGGCCACCATCTTCGGCGGCGCGGCGCAGTTGATTATGGGCAACGCCGTACCGGGCCTGGTGCTGGGGATCCTGATCGGGAAAGGCGTGGAAGAGAGCGGCTGGAACCACGTCACCAAAGTGATGATGGCGGCTATCGTGCTGCTCTTCGTGCTGAGCGGCTTCTTCCGCGGCTTCGACATGAAGATGATCGAATCCTTCCATCTGACCGTGCCGAACTGGCTCGACATGATCCACAACTCGCTCAGCGGTAAATAACAGGAGCCTCTAAATGGAACAGAATAAAGGTTTTTGGTATGCCGACTGGTCGTTCCCGATCTTCGTTGGCCTGCTCTCCTCCGGCGTGTTTGCCGGGACGCACATGTACTACCTCTACGGCATCGGCGCGTTTAACGAAGTGGCCTTCGTGGCGATGCTGAAAGCGGGTATTGATACCGGCGTTTACGGCGCGGTGGCGGCGTTTGGCGCGAGCTTCCTGTTCGCCCGTATTATCGAAGGGTCGCTGGTCGGTATTCTCGACATTGGCGGGGCGATCCAGACCGGCGTAGGCCTCGGCGTACCGGCGCTGCTGCTGGGCGCGGGGATCATGTTCCCGGTGACCAACTTCATTGCTTCGCTGATCACCGGCCTGGTGATTGGTCTGGCGATTGGCTACGTCATCATCCTGGCGCGTAAGTTCACCATCAACCAGAGCAACTCCACCTACGGCGCAGACGTGATGATGGGCGCGGGCAACGCCTCCGGCCGCTTCCTCGGGCCGTTGATCATCCTCAGCGCCATGACCGCCTCCATTCCGATCGGCGTCGGCTCGCTGGTGGGTGCGCTGCTGTTCTACATCTGGCAGAAGCCGATTACCGGTGGCGCTATCCTCGGCGCGATGATTCTGGGCTGGCTGTTCCCGGTTGCCCTTTAATACCCGCGGGCGCGCTGGCGCCCGCCTTATCAGGAGATCCTCATGTTTGATTTACTCCTGCGCCGTGCGCGCCTCACCGACGATACCCTGACCGATATCGCCATTCAGGACGGGAAAATCGCGGCGCTGGGCGAGATTAACGCGCCCGCGCATAAAACGGTTGAGCTGAACGGTGAAGTGTTCGTCAGCGCAGGCTGGATTGACTCCCACGTACACTGCTACCCGAATTCCCCGATTTACCACGACGAACCCGACAGCGTGGGCGTTGCCACCGGCGTCACCACCGTAGTGGACGCGGGCAGCACCGGCGCCGACGATGTGGACGATTTCTATGAGATCACCCGCAAGGCCTCCACCGAGGTTTTTGCTCTGCTGAACATCTCCCGCGTGGGGCTGATTGCCCAGAACGAGCTGGCCAATATGGCCAATGTTGATGCCGACGCGGTGAAGCAGGCGGTGAAGCGCCACCCTGATTTTATCGTCGGCCTGAAGGCGCGTATGAGCAGCAGCGTGGTCGGTGAAAACGGCATCACGCCGCTGGCGCGCGCGAAAGCGATTCAGAAAGAGAACGGCGACCTGCCGCTGATGGTGCACATCGGCAACAACCCGCCAAATCTCGACGAAATCGCCGAACTCCTGAGTTCCGGCGACATCATTACCCACTGCTATAACGGCAAGCCTAACCGCATTCTGACGCCCTCGGGCGAGCTGCGCGCCTCCATATCCTCTGCCCTGAAGCGCGGCGTGCGTCTGGACGTGGGGCACGGCACGGCGAGCTTTAGCTTTGAGGTGGCAAAACGCGCTATCGCGATGGGCATTCTGCCGCACACCATCAGCTCAGATATCTACTGCCGCAACCGCATCAACGGCCCGGTGGGCTCGCTGGCAAGCGTGATGTCGAAGTTTCTCGCCATCGGCATGTCATTGCCGCAGGTGATTGACTGCGTCACGGCGAACGCCGCCGACGGCCTGCGCCTGACGCGCAAGGGCCGCATTCAGCCGGGTCTCGACGCCGACCTGACGCTATTCATCCTCAAACGTCAGCCGACGGTGCTGACGGATGCCGAAAACGACAGCCTGCAGGCTGAACACATTCTGGTGCCGCTTGCCGCGATCCGCGCGGGCAAGGGCTACATGACCGAACAAGGGAGCACGGAAAATGCCTTCGATTTATGAGAAGTACCGCTTAAAGCAGGTTATCAACACCTCTGGCCGCATGACGGCGCTGGGCGTCTCCACGCCGCGTCCGGAGGTGGTACAGGCGGCGATGGACGGCATGAATCACTATTTCGAGATGAAGGATCTGGTCAATAAAACCGGGGAGTACATCGCGAAGCTGCTGGATGTGGAAGGGGCGACGGTCGTCTCCTGCGCGTCGGCGGGCATTGCCCAGTCCGTGGCGGCGGTGCTGGTCAAAGACAGCGACTGGCTGCTGGAAAATCTGCACATTACCCCAATTGAGAACAACGAAATCGTCCTGCCGAAAGGCCACAACGTGAACTTTGGCGCGCCGGTGGGCACCATGGTCGCGCTGGGCGGCGGCAGGCTGGTGGAGGCGGGCTACGCCAACGAATGTTCCGCCGATCAGCTGGCGGCGGCGATCACCCCGCGCACGGCCGCGATCCTCTATATCAAATCTCACCACTGCGTGCAGAAAAGCATGCTCAGCGTCGAGCAGGCGGCCGTTGTCGCGCGTAAACACGACTTGCCGCTCATCGTTGATGCCGCGGCGGAAGAAGATCTGCATGTTTACTACCGCTCCGGCGCGGACCTGGTGATCTACAGCGGCGCGAAGGCGATCGAAGGCCCAACCAGCGGGCTGGTGATCGGCAAAACCCAGTATGTTGAGTGGGTCAAACGCCAGACGGCGGGGATTGGCCGCGCCATGAAGGTGGGTAAAGAGGGCATTCTTGGCCTGACCTGCGCCATCGAACACTATCTGACGGCCACCAAAGAGAGCGGCGCCGAGATGGTGGCGAAAATGACGCCGTTTATCGAGGCGCTCAACACCCTGAACGGTGTGACCGCGCGCGTGGTCTGGGACAGCGCCGGACGCGACATCGCCCGCACCGAGATTAAATTTGACGAAGCCACCACCGGCGTCGGCACGGGTGACCTGGTGGCGAAGCTGAAGCAGGGCGAATACGCCATTTACTTCCGTGGCTACAAGGCCAACGAAGGGATTATCGAAGCGGATGTACGCAGCGTGAATGCTGATCAGCTGAACATCGTGTACCGCCGCATTAGCGAAGTGTTAGGACAGGAGAAAAATGCATGAAACTGACCCCCAACTTTTACCGTGACCGCGTCTGTCTGAACGTGCTGGCAGGGTCGAAGGCCAACGCCAGCGCCATCTACGAGGCGGCGGAAGGTCATGTGCTGGTGGGCGTGCTCTCCAAAAATTACCCGGACGTAGCCAGCGCGGTAGCGGATATGCGCGAGTACGCGGCGCTGATTGATAACGCACTGTCTGTTGGGCTGGGCGCGGGCGACCCGAACCAGTCGGCGATGGTGAGCGAGATCTCCCGTCAGGTGCAGCCGCAGCACGTTAACCAGGTCTTTACCGGCGTGGCTACCAGCCGCGCGCTGCTGGGACAGAACGACTCTGTGGTCAACGGTCTGGTCTCCCCGACCGGCACCGTCGGGATGGTGAAAATCTCCACCGGCCCGCTGAGCAGCAAAGCGCCGGACGGCATCGTGCCGGTTGAAACGGCGATTGCTCTGCTGAAAGATTTCGGCGGCAGCTCTATCAAATACTTCCCGATGGGCGGCCTGAAGTGCCGTGACGAGTACAAAGCGGTGGCGGAAGCCTGCGCCCGTCACGACTTCTGGCTGGAGCCGACCGGAGGTATCGATCTGGAAAACTATGAGGAGATCCTGCAGATCGCCCTCGACGCGGGCGTGAGCAAAATCATCCCGCATATCTACAGCTCGATTATCGACAAAGCCAGCGGTGATACGCGTCCGGAAGATGTGCGTACTCTGCTGGCGATGACGAAGAAGCTGGTGAAGTAGAACTCACATATATACAGGAGCCACCATGCACACCCGTACCTTGCTTGTCGCTTCACTCTCAATGCTCGCCACCGCCGCTGTCGCCCAGACGCAATATGCCTGGGTGGGTACCTATAATCCGAACGGTGAAGGGTTGTACCGTTTTACTGTTAACCCGCAAACCGGCGCGCTGAACGATAAAACGCTGGTGAGCAAACTGCCGAATGCGGCGCAGTTGACCCTTTCACAGGACGGCAAAACGCTGTATCTGGCAAGTGAAGTGGAGCAGGGCGTGGTGCAGGCGCTGCGCGTCGGCGATAACGGTGAGCTGAGCCAGCTCAATCAGGTGGCCTCCGGCGGTGCCGGGCCGGTGTATCTCTCCCTGACGCCGAACGGCCAGCATCTGCTGGTGGCGAACTATGTCAGCGGCTCAATTGCCGTTTTACCCGTCAACGCAGACGGCAGCCTGGGTGAAGCCACGGACAAACATCAGGATCAAGGCGAACCGGGCGCGGCGAAGCCCGAAGCTGCTGCGGAGGGCAGTTTCGCGATCAGCGATCATAACGGCCCCCATGCGCACATGATCGCCGCCGATCCGAGCGGGAAGTACGTGTTTTCCACCGATCTGGGGCTGGATCGCATCTATCAGTACCGTTTTGACGATCGGACAGGAAAGCTGACGCCGAACGATCCGCCGTTTATCAGCGCCTCCTCGAAAGGCGCCGGGCCGCGCCACTTTGTCTTTACGCCGAAGGGCGATGCCCTGTGGCTGATTAACGAAGAGGCGTCTACGCTCACCCGGTATACCGTGAACGCCAACGGCACCCTGAAAGAGGATAAAACGGTTTCTGCCCTGCCGGAAGGTTACAAAGGCACCAGCTTTGCTGCCGGGCTCGCATTAAGCGCCGATGGCAGGCAGCTGTACGTGGCTAACCGTTTGCATAACAGCATCGGGCACTTTACCGTAACAGCAGAGGGCACGCTGACGCATCAGGATGACGTGTGGACGCGTGGTGATTATCCCCGCACCCTGACGCTCGATAAGCAGGGACGCTGGCTGTACGTCATGAACCAGCGCAGCGACAACATTACCCGTTTCCGCGTGGCGCAGGACGGGAAATTGAGCTTCGAACCGGACTATACCCCGGTCGGCAGCCCATCCCAGATGGTCATTTCACCTTAAGCTGTTAGAGGACAACGACGTGCGATTTCCGAACCAACGTTTAGCGCAACTTTTCGATCTGTTGCAAAACGAGACGCTGCCGCAGGACGAGCTGGCGCAGCGGCTGTCGGTCTCCACGCGAACCGTCCGTGCGGATATCACCGCCCTGAACGCGCTGCTGGCCAGCCACGGCGCGCAGTTTATCCTGAGCCGGGGCAACGGCTACCAGCTCAAAATTGAGGATGCCGAGCGCTATCAGCAGCTTCAGGCATCCCACCCGCGCGCGCTGCGTATCCCACGGACCGGGCCGGAGCGCGTGCATTATCTGGTGGTGCGTTTTCTCACCTCGGCGTTTTCGCTTAAGCTGGAGGATCTGGCGGACGAGTGGTTCGTCAGCCGCGCCACGCTGCAAAGCGACATGGCGGAGGTACGCGAGTGGTTTCATCGTTACAACCTGACGCTGGAAACCCGTCCGCGCCATGGGATGAAGCTGTTTGGCAGCGAGATGTCGACCCGCGCGTGCCTGACCGATCTGCTCTGGGAGCTGGCGCAGCAGGACAGCCTGAACCCGCTGGTGACCGACGTGGCGCTGAATGCGGGCGTGGCGGAGCAGATGGTGCCGGTGCTGCACGACGCCTTGACGCGTCATCACATTCGCCTGACCGATGAAGGCGAGCTGTTCCTGCGCCTGTACTGCGCGGTGTCGGTACGTCGCATCAGCGAAGGTTACCCGCTGCCGGAATTCCATGCCGAAGACGTGGAAGAGAACGTGCGCGAGGCGGCGAAGGATATCGCGGTGACCATCCAGCAGCTGGCGGGCAAAACGCTTTCGCCGTCGGAGGAGAGCTGGCTGTGCGTGCACATTGCGGCGCGGCAGATCCAGGAGATCGCGCCCAGCGCGATTAATGCCGATGACGATGAAGCGCTGGTCAACTACATCCTGCGCTACATCAACACCCACTATAACTACAACCTGCTTAGCGACGCGCAGCTGCACGCGGATCTGCTGACGCATATTAAAACCATGATCACCCGCGTGCGGTATCAAATCATGATCCCCAATCCGCTGCTGGATAACATCAAGCAGCACTACCCGATGGCGTGGGACATGACGCTGGCCGCGGTGTCGAGCTGGGGCAAATACACGCCGTATGTGATCAGCGAAAACGAGATTGGTTTCCTGGTGCTGCATATTGGCGTCGGGCTGGAGCGCCACTACAACATTGGCTACCAGCGTCAGCCGCGCGTGCTGCTGGTATGCGACGCCGGTAACGCGATGGTGCGCATGATTGAGGCGGTGCTGCAGCGTAAATACCCGCAGATTGAGGTGACGCGCACGCTCACCCTGCGCGAGTACGAGTTGGCGGAATCGATTGGCGAAGACTTTGTGATCGCCACCGCCCGCGTCAGCGAAAAGTCAAAACCGGTGGTGATGATCGCCCCGTTCCCGACCGACTATCAGTTAGAACAGATTGGCAAACTGGTGCTGGTGGACCGCACCCGCCCGTGGATGCTGGATAAATACTTCGACGCGGCCCACTTCCGCATTATCGACAAGCCGATCGATCAGCAGACGCTGTTCCGCGAGCTGTGTGAACAGCTTGAGGCCGAAGGCTTTGTTGGCGCGGAGTTTCTGGATTCGGTTGTTGAGCGTGAAGCTATCGTCAGTACCATGCTCGGCGACGGCATCGCGCTGCCGCACTCCCTCGGCCTGCTGGCGCAGAAAACGGTGGTCTACACCGTGCTGGCCCCGCACGGCGTGCAGTGGGGCGACGAAACCGCGCACGTCATCTTCCTGCTTGCCATCAGCAAAAGCGAATACGAAGAGGCGATGGCGATTTACGATATCTTCGTCACTTTCCTGCGCGAGCGGGCGATGTCACGTCTCTGTAGCTGCGAGGATTTTGCCGGGTTTAAGGCGGTGGCGATGGAGAGTTTGAGTCGTTTTTGAGATAAGGGCGGATGGATGACATCCGCCTTTGATCAACGCAAATGATGTACAACCTGGTTGCTGCTGCCGCGCCAGATGAGCGCCGGGTCTTTTAAATCCTGCATGAACTTACCGTCGACCAGCACGTTAATCAGATCCACGACTTCCATTTGCTGCGCGTTCAGCTCATCCAGCTTGTAGCCTGTCCAGACCCAGATATCTTTTCCCGAGCACTCGCGGCGAATGCGCTTCACCAGCTTCAAAATATCCTGCACGTTTTGCGGATGCAGCGGATCGCCGCCGGAGAGCGAAATTCCCTGGCGTTTGATGCGCGTGTCATTCAGGTCGCTGATGATTTTATCTTCCATCTCCGCGGTGAACGGCTTGCCGGAATTCAGGCGCCAGGTGCTTTTGTTGTAGCAGCCGGGGCATTCGTGGACGCAGCCTGAGACGAACAGGGTGCAGCGGGTGCCGGGGCCGTTGACGATGTCGACGGGGTAGTACTGGTGATAGTTCATCGCGAATAACCACGCCGGGTGGCGCTGCGCTTACCCGGCCTACAAAAGAGAGCGGTCCGTAGGCCCGGTAAGCGCAGCGCCACCGGGCATTAACGTGGCAGCGGATTAACCGATCTGTCCATTCCCCAGATGCTTCACGCGGCGCTTCACCTCTTCCTGTTTGCCAGCGTTAAACGGACGGGCGTCCGGGCTGCCGAGATAGCCGCACACGCGGCGGGTCACGGAGACGCGGGCCGCATCGTGGTTGCCGCATTTCGGGCAGGTAAAGCCTTTACTCGTACATTCAAACTCGCCGGTAAAGCCACACTCGTAGCACTCGTCGATAGGCGTGTTGGTCCCGTAATACGGCACGTGCTGGTAGCTGTAATCCCACACGTCCTCCAGCGCCTTCAGGTTGTGCTGAATGTTCGGGTACTCGCCGTAGCAGATGAAGCCGCCGCTGGCGATCGGCGGATACGCCGCTTCGAAGTCGATCTTGTCGTACGGGTTCACCTTCTTCTCCACATCGAGGTGGAAGCTGTTGGTGTAGTACCCTTTGTCGGTCACGCCTTCCACAATCCCGAACTCGGCGGTGTCCAGACGGCAGAAGCGGTCGCACAGGTTCTCGCTTGGGGTGCTATACAGGCTGAACCCGTAGCCGGTTTCCTCTTTCCACTGGTCTACCGCGTCGCGCAGGCGCTGAACGATGGCGATGCCTTTCTCACGCAGGGCTTCGCTGTCGTACATGTGCGTATCGCCAAACAGCGCGTTGATGGTTTCGTGAATGCCGATGTAGCCCAGCGAAATCGACGCGCGACCGTTTTTGAAGATCTCAGACACGTCATCGTCCGCCTTCAGGCGCACGCCACAGGCCCCTTCCATATAGAGGATCGGCGCGACGCGGGCTTTGACCCCTTCCAGACGGGCAATACGGGTCATCAGCGCCTTACGCGCCAGCTGCAGGCGCTCGTCCAGCAGCGCCCAGAAGGCGTCTTCATTGCCTTTCGCTTCCAGCGCGATGCGCGGCAGGTTGAGGCTGATCACGCCGAGGTTGTTGCGCCCGTCGTGGATCTGCTCGCCGTTTTCATCCTCGTACACGCCGAGGAAGCTGCGGCAGCCCATTGGCGTTTTAAACGAACCGGTGACCTTCACCACCTGATCGTAGTTCAGGATGTCCGGATACATGCGCTTGCTCGCGCACTCCAGCGCCAGCTGTTTAATGTCGTAGTTTGGATCGCCAAACTTGTGGTTCAGGCCGTCGCGAATCGCGAAAACCAGTTTCGGGAACACCGCAGTTTTACGGTTTTTGCCAAGGCCGGAAATACGGTTGCGCAGAATGGACTGCTGAATCAGACGCGATTCCCAGCTGGTGCCCAGGCCAAAGCCGAAGGTCACAAACGGCGTCTGGCCGTTGGCGGTGTGCAGCGTGTTCACTTCATATTCCAGCGACTGGAACGCGTCGTAGCACTCTTTTTCGGTGCGGGAGTGCGCGTAGCCGTCAGCGTCCGGAATGTGCCACTCGTCAGCCGTTTTACGGTGCTTATTGAAGCTTGCCGTGACGAACGGAGCCAGCACTTCATCAATACGGTTAATGGTGGTGCCGCCGTAAATATGGCTGGCGACCTGGGCGATAATCTGCGCCGTGACCGCGGTGGCCGTGGAGATTGACTTAGGCGGTTCAATCTCGGCGTTGCCCATTTTAAAACCGTGGGTCAGCATGCCTTTCAGGTCGATCAGCATGCAGTTGAACATCGGGAAGAACGGCGAATAGTCGAGATCGTGGTAGTGAATTTCGCCGCGCTCGTGCGCCGAAACCACGTCGCGCGGCAGCAGATGCTGGCGGGCATAGTGTTTGGCGACGATACCGGCCAGCAGATCGCGCTGGGTGGGGATCACTTTACTGTCTTTGTTGGCGTTTTCATTGAGCAGGGCGGAGTTGGTCTGCTCCACCAGGCCACGGATCTCCTGGTTCAGACGACCGCGCTTCTCGCGCTGCACGTCGCGATCGTGGCGGTACTCAATGTAGGCGCGCGCCAGCTGCTTGTAGGGCCCTGCCATCAGCTGGTTCTCAACCGCGGTCTGGATTTCGTTGATATCGACCTGGCTGCGTTCATTCATCTGGCTGCTAACGACTTCTGCGACGGTGGCGCAGTAATCTGCGTCATCGACTCCCGCTGCTTTAGCTGCACGCAGAATGGCTTCCTGGATGCGCTCTGATTTAAACGGCACTTTACAGCCATCACGTTTCATCACATGCGGTGTCATGATCACTCCATTTTTAAAAACAGGTTATCCACAGAGGTGGAGAAGTATTCACCGGACGCATTTCCCGCCAGGCCAAAGACTTCCCGCGTTCCCAGCTCGTGTTATCCACAATTCCGGCCAGCGTAAGCGCCGTCTTGTTGTTGGAATAGTAGACGATAAATACAAGATATTGGGTCGGCGTGCATTTTAAGTGCTACATATAGTGATTTGCATCAAACATGTTTGCGATTTATTTGATTCAGAACAAAGTAAAAAGACGAGAGTACAAACGACGGGCGCTTCAGAGATTGTAAAGGTGGAAGAGAAAAATCTGATTGATTATTCAACAAAAACAGTAAAGTAAGCCGGGTACAGGGCTGCACCCGGCAGGACGGTTACTGCTGCAACCACCAGACGGCTTCAAACGGACGCAGCGACGTCGTTTGCGGTGTCGGGTAGTTACTCATCAACACCTGCAACTTACCGCTGAGAAGGTCTGTCTGCCATTCCTGAGGCGTATTACTCAGGTTCGCCGCAACGATCAGGGTCTGTCCCTGCCACTGGCGACGGTAGCACCACAGAGAAGGGTGTTCCGGCAGGAGATCCTCATAATCCCCCCACGTTAGCACCGGCAGGGTTTTGCGCAGGCTAATCAGCGACTGATAGGTATAGAAGACGGAATCCGCATCGTCGAGCGCCGAGCGGGCGTTCACGGTTTCGTAGTTATCGCAGACGCCAATCCACGGTTCGCCCTCGCTAAAGCCCGCATTGTGCGACGCGTCCCACTGCATTGGCGTGCGGCCATTATCCCGGGACTTATTCGCCAGAATCGCCAGTAATTCATCCGGATCGCGGCCGTTGGCGCGCAGTTCGGCGAACATGTTCAGGCTTTCCACGTCGCGGTAATCGGTGATGCGGCTGAAGTGCGGGTTCGTCATCCCCAGCTCTTCGCCCTGATAGATATACGGCGTGCCCTGCATACCGTGCAGCACCATGCCGAGCATTTTCGCGGCGTGAACCCGGTATTCTCCTTCGTCACCGAAGCGCGACACGATGCGCGGCTGGTCGTGGTTACACCAGAACAGGGCGTTCCAGGCTTTGTTATGCATCCCCTGCTGCCAGTGGCGGAAGAGGGTTTTCAGCGCCACGAAGTCCGGCTTCGCCTTCGTCCACTTTTCGCCGCCGGGATAGTCCACCTTCAGGTGGTGGAAGTTAAAGGTCATCGACAGCTCGCGGCCATCGAGAGAAGCATACTGCTGGCAGTTCTCCAGCGAAGTCGAGGACATCTCGCCTACCGTCATCAGGTTGCGCGGGGTAAAGACGTCGCGGCTCATCTCCTGCAGATATTCATGGATGCGCGGCCCGTCAGTGTAGAAGCGGCGACCGTCACCCGTCTCATCATTCGGGAAATCCTGATCTTTCGAAATCAGGTTAATGACATCGAGGCGCAAGCCGTCGACGCCGCGGTCGGCCCAGAACTCGCACACCTTTTTCAGCTCGGCGCGCACCGCCGGATTTTCCCAGTTGAGGTCCGCCTGCTCCGGCGCGAACAGGTGCAGGTAATACTGCTCGCTCTCTGCGTGCCAGCGCCAGGCGTTGCCGCCAAACTTGGAGCGCCAGTTGTTGGGCAACTGCTCAGGCGTGCCGTCGCGCCAGATGTAGAACTGGCGGTACGGGCTCGCTTTGTTCAGCGATTCCCGGAACCAGGGGTGCTGGGTTGAGGTGTGGTTGAACACCATATCCAGCACGATGCGAATGCCGCGCTGGTGCGCCTCGGCGACCAGTTCGTCGAAATCATCCAGCGTGCCGTACGCCGGGTCGATGGCGGTGTAATTCGCCACGTCGTAGCCATTATCCACCTGCGGGGAGATATAAAACGGCGTCAGCCAGATGGCGTCGATGCCGAGGGTTTTCAGGTAGTCCAGACGCTGCGTCACGCCGCGTAAATCGCCGGTGCCGCTGCCGGTGGTGTCCTGGAAACTCTTGGGGTAAATCTGGTAGATAACGCCGTTTTGCCACCAGTGAGGAAGGGTATTCATAGTGTGTTCCTGCAAATGCGAAGGGGCGCAACTGCGCCCCGAAAGAGAGAGATTAAACAATCTGCAGCGAGCCCTGACGGAACTTACGCTGATAAACCACGGTAGTCAGCGCCATTGGGACGATAATCGCGATGGCCATTGCCAGGGCGAACACCTGCCAGTAAGCGGGCTGGATGGAGAGGATGCCCGGCAGGCCGCCGACGCCAATCCCGTTTGCCATTACGCCGTTTAGTCCGCACACCAGGCCCGCCAGACCGGAACCGATCATCGCGCAGAGCATCGGGAAGCGGTATTTCAGGTTGATACCGTACATCGCCGGTTCGGTGACGCCGAGGTAGGCGGAGATGGCCGCCGGAACGGAGATCTCGCGTTCGTTGTGCTTGCGGCTGACGATGATGATGCCGGTCACCGCGGACGCCTGAGCAATGTTAGACAGGGCGATAATCGGCCAGACCGGCGTGCCGCCGAGGCTCTGGATCATCTGCATATCAATGGCCAGCGTGGTCTGGTGCACGCCGGTGATCACCAGCGGGGCGTACAGGAAGCCAAACAGCGCGGCGCCAATCGGGGCGAAGCTGCCGGTCATCAGGTGACGCACTGCGAAGGCCACGCCGTCGCCAATCATGCGGCCAAACGGACCGATAAAGGCATGCGCCAGGAAGACCGCCAGAATCAGCGAGCACACCGGCACCACCACCAGATAAAGGTAATCCGGCACGATGCGCTTCAGTCGGGTTTCAATAAAGCCCAGCGCCAGCCCCGCCAGCAGGGCCGGAATGACCTGCGCCTGATAGCCCACTTTGGCGATGGTAAACAGGCCGAAGTTCCACACCTCAGGCACCTGCTGACCAAGTAAGTAAGCGTTCATTAACTGCGGAGAGACCAGCGTGACGCCGAGTACGATACCGAGGATCGGCGTACCGCCCATCTTGCGCACCGCGGACCAGCAGATCCCCACCGGCAGATAGAAGAAGATCGCCTCGCCAATCAGCCACAGGAAGTCGTACACGGTTTTCAGCGCCGGGTACATCTGCGCCAGGGTTTTGCCGTCACTCATCGGCACGTCACCGATGACGTTACGGAAGCCTAAAATCAAGCCTCCGCTGATCAGCGCTGGCAGCAGCGGGAAGAAGATCTCCGCAAAGTGGGAAATCAGCTGCTCGTGCCACTTCATGTTCTGGCGCGCGGCCTTCTTCGCCTGCTCTTTATCGGCGGAGGAGTGCCCGGTCGTTGCCAGCAGAGCCTGATAGTAATCGCCCACTTCGGTACCAATCACGACCTGGAACTGACCGGCGTTGGTGAAGCAGCCTTTAACCATGGAGAGTTCTTCAATGGCCTTCGGATTGGCTTTGGCCGGATCGTTCAGCACGAAGCGCAGGCGGGTAATGCAATGGCTGACGGTAGCGATGTTTTCGCGGCCGCCGACCAGGACGATCAACTGATCGATATCTGCTTGTTTGACTTTACTCATCATGAAACCTCATGACAGATGGTGAGGGGGGTAATGACCTGAGCGCAAGCCTACTCCTTCAGCGTGACGGCGAAAATGGGAACGTTCCCGAAATCGGGCGAAGATCACAATAAACCGTTGAGCGGGGGTTAAGAAAGGTGGGCAGGAATAACGATCTGACGCGGCTCAGCGCGCCCGTTGATCTGCTCGATCAGCTGCGCGGCGGCCTGTCTGCCGGACTCGGCATAACCCGGGTCGACGGTAATAATTTCCGGGTGCAAAAACTTCATCAGCGGCGTGCTGCCGACGCTCGCCACCTGCAGGTTATCGATACGCTGCTCCTGCAGATATTTACTCGCGCCCAGCGCCAGCGTATCCGTGGCGCACACCAGCGCGGTGGTTTGCGGCGTCAGGACGCTGGCGACCTGCTCGTAGCCCTGCTTCATGCCCAGCCCCGGCAGGGAGGCCACGGCGGAGAGGTTGTGCTTTTTGCAAAAGGCCAGATAGGCCTCATGGCGGCGCTTGCCGGTGGTGACGTCCGCGTGCGGTACGCCGAGGAAGCTGATATGGCGATGGCCTTCGTCAAACAGGCGCTGCATCAGGGTGATAATCGCGCCCTCGTCGTCATAGCAGACGGAGGCAAAACCGTGGGCATCGCGCGCCAGCAGCACCAGCGACGGCTGCCAGGGTTTTAGCATCTCGTCTTTGATGCCGGTAAAGCCGAACAGCACCACGCCGTCAATGTTGCGTCGCTGGAGCATACCCAGATGTTCTTCCACCAGTTGTGGCGAGAACTGGCTCTCCATCATGATCGGGTCATATCCCTGCTCATAGAAGGCGGGCAGCATAGTCTGCACGGCAAGGTTTTCAGACAGAGAATCCAGACGCGAGACAATGATGGCGACCACTTTGTCACTCTGTCCGCGCATGGCGCGCGCGGAGCGGGAAGGGGAAAAGCCGTGCTGATTCATGACCGCCTCAACGCGCTCGCGGGTGCGTTCGCTGACGCCGCTTTCGTTGTTCAGCACGCGTGAGACGGTTGATTTCCCCACGCCGCTTAAACGCGCGATGTCTTTAATCGTAAGGCGGTTCTGCATGCTGTATTCCCTGTAACAACGACAAAATGGTCAATTGAGCCTAATGCTATAGCGCGATTTCGCTATGGGCAAAGTCTGGTTTACGTTCGGTTTATTTGCAGGGGGGTATAATACCGCCCGAATCGTCACAAAGGGTACGCTTAAATCCTTATACTGCGCGGCGACACCCTACTTTTTACTTACCGGAGGCTTCATGGATCCCGATCCCACACCTCTCCTGAACGGGAGAATGCGTTCTTTCCGGTAAGCCAGCCTGTTGCTGACTCACCGGTGATGTGAGGCAGCAACGTCCCAAACGTTCCTGCTTGAAAAATTGAGTGCCTCTCAGGTACGGCTTTGCCACGCCTGAAGGAAAAGCTGCGTCCGCGTTTGCGGATGCGGAGGAATGACTATGTTTAAAAATATCACCCGGCAGCTGCAGGCCCTGCTGAGCCGCCACCTGCCACACCGTCTTGTTCAGCGCGACCCGCTGCCCAATGCCAAAAACATGGTGGGGGCGGCGATCCCCGCGTCCCTGACAGAACGCTGCCTGAACGTGGCGGCGATGGATGAAAATGAAGTCTGGCGCGCCTTTGGCGGACACCCGGAAGGGCTGAACGCGGCAGAAGTGGAAAAAATCCGCGCCGTGCATGGCGATAACCTCATTCCGGCGCAAAAGCCGTCTCCGTGGTGGGTGCATCTGTGGCTCTGCTACCGCAACCCGTTTAACCTGCTGCTGACCGTGCTCGGCCTCATCTCCTATGCGACGGAGGATCTGTTTGCCGCAGGGGTGATTGCCCTGATGGTGGGCATCTCCACGCTGCTGAACTTTATTCAGGAGGCCCGCTCCACCAAAGCGGCGGACGCCCTGAAGGCGATGGTCAGCAACACCGCGACCGTCTCGCGCGTGATCAACGATCTCGGCGAAAATGCCTGGGTGGAATTGCCTATCGACCAGCTGGTGCCGGGGGATCTGGTTAAGCTGGCCGCGGGGGACATGATCCCGGCAGATTTACGCATCATCCAGGCACGCGATCTCTTCGTCGCGCAGGCCTCCCTGACCGGGGAATCCCTGCCCGTGGAAAAGGTGGCGCGCAGCCGCGACCCGCAGCAGATGAACCCGCTCGAGTGCGACACCCTGTGCTTTATGGGCACTACGGTCGTCAGCGGTACCGCGCAGGCGATTGTCACCGCCACCGGGGGCAACACCTGGTTTGGTCAGCTTGCCGGGCGCGTCAGCGAGCAGGAGAGCGAGCCGAATGCCTTCCAGAAAGGAATTGGCCGCGTCAGCATGCTGCTGATCCGCTTTATGATGGTGATGACGCCGATCGTGCTGCTGATCAACGGCTACACCAAAGGCGACTGGTGGGAAGCGGCGCTGTTTGCGCTCTCCGTGGCCGTCGGCTTAACGCCGGAAATGCTGCCGATGATTGTCACCTCTACGCTGGCGCGCGGGGCGGTGAAGCTCTCTAAACAGAAGGTGATCGTCAAACACCTCGACGCCATTCAAAACTTTGGCGCGATGGACATTCTCTGCACCGATAAAACCGGCACCCTGACGCAGGACAAAATCGTGCTGGAGAACCACACTGATATATCCGGCAAAACCAGCGAGCGCGTGCTGCACAGCGCGTGGCTGAACAGCCATTACCAGACCGGGCTGAAAAACCTGCTCGACGTCGCGGTGCTGGAAGGGGTGGATGAAGAGTCCGCCCGCACGCTCTCCGGCCGCTGGCAGAAGGTGGATGAGATCCCGTTCGACTTCGAGCGCCGCCGCATGTCGGTGGTGGTGAGCGAGCAGACGGATGTGCATCAGCTGATCTGCAAAGGGGCGCTGCAGGAGATCCTGAACGTGTCCACACAGGTGCGCTATAACGGCGACATCGTGCCGCTGGACGACACCATGCTGCGCCGCATCAAGCGCGTCACCGACAACCTGAACCGTCAGGGGCTGCGCGTGGTGGCGGTGGCGAGCAAGTTCCTGCCGGCGCGCGAGGGGGACTATCAGCGTATCGACGAATCCGATCTGATCCTCGAAGGTTACATCGCCTTCCTCGATCCACCGAAAGAGACCACCGCACCGGCGCTCAAAGCGCTGAAGGCGAGCGGTATTACCGTGAAAATCCTCACCGGCGACAGCGAGCTGGTGGCGGCCAAAGTGTGCCACGAGGTGGGGCTGGACGCGGGCGATGTGGTGGTCGGGAGCGAGATTGAACATCTCTCCGATGACGAGCTGGCGAAGCTTGCCCAGCGCACCACGCTGTTTGCCCGCCTGACGCCGATGCACAAAGAGCGCATTGTCACCCTGCTTAAGCGCGAAGGGCACGTGGTGGGCTTTATGGGCGACGGCATCAACGATGCGCCCGCTCTGCGTGCGGCGGATATCGGTATCTCCGTAGACGGAGCGGTCGATATTGCCCGTGAAGCGGCGGACATCATTCTGCTGGAAAAAAGCCTGATGGTGCTGGAGGAGGGCGTCATCGAAGGGCGCCGTACCTTTGCCAATATGCTCAAGTACATCAAGATGACCGCCAGCTCCAACTTCGGTAACGTCTTCAGCGTGCTGGTGGCGAGCGCGTTTCTGCCGTTCCTGCCGATGCTGCCGCTGCACCTGCTGATCCAGAACCTGATGTACGACGTGTCTCAGGTGGCTATCCCGTTTGATAACGTGGATGACGAGCAGATCCAGAAGCCGCAGCACTGGAACCCGGCAGATCTTGGGCGCTTTATGCTGTTCTTTGGCCCGATCAGCTCTATCTTCGACATCCTGACCTTCTGCCTGATGTGGTTTGTGTTCCACGCCAACACTCCGGAACACCAGACGCTGTTCCAGTCCGGCTGGTTCGTGGTCGGGCTGCTGTCGCAGACGCTGATTGTGCATATGATCCGCACGCGCCGCATTCCGTTCATCCAGAGCCGTGCCGCATGGCCGCTGATTGTGATGACGGGCATTGTGATGGCGCTCGGCATCGCGCTGCCGTTCTCACCGCTGGCGAGCTACCTGCAGCTGCAGGCGCTGCCGCTGAGCTACTTCCCGTGGCTGGTGGCGATCCTCGCGGGTTACATGGTGCTGACGCAGATGGTGAAAGGGTTCTATGCGCGTCGGTATGGCTGGCAGTAACGGCAAGCCCGGTGGCGCTGCGCTTACCGGGCCTACGATCAGAACGTAGGCCGGGTAAGGCGAAGCCGCCACCCGGCACTAGCTTTCCTCCCAAATTCAACAACCTGTGATCTCCGTCGGCGCATTCGCTTGACGACAAATTGAGCGCATGTTAACAGAATGTTTTGCCTTTATTTGGCCCGTCAGATAAGGAACATTCATGTTACGGTACAGTCTCTTAACCGCCGGGCTGATGCTCGGCGCCTCTGCCTTTGCCGCCCCGGCAGGGGATCTCCCTTTAATGCCCTGGCCTGCGAAGGTCGAACGCCCGACGACCCAGGGCGCACTGGTGATCAGCAACAACGTATCCATTAGCGTCAGCGGGGACGATCTCGGTGACGCCGTCAACCGCCTGCGCCAGCGCATCGCCCTGCAAACCGGCTGGACGCTGCAGCCTCAGGCTGAAAAGCCAGACAAACCGACTATCCGCATCGCGATTGCCAAAAAGGTGAAGCCGCAGCCTCTGCCGGACAGCGATGAAAGCTATAAGCTCACGGTGGATGCCAACGGCGTGAACATCTCTGCCAACACCCGTTTCGGTGCCTTGCGCGCCATGGAAACCCTGCTCCAGCTGATGCAGAACGGCGCGGAAAATACCTCTCTGCCGTGGGTGACCATTGAAGATTCGCCGCGTTTCCCGTGGCGCGGGCTGCTGCTCGATTCGGCACGTCACTTTATCCCGCTGCCGGATATCAAACGCCAGATCGACGGCATGGCTGCGGCGAAGCTCAACGTGCTGCACTGGCACTTAACCGACGACCAGGGCTGGCGCTTCAGCTCGAAGCGCTACCCTAAGCTGACGCAGCTTGCCAGCGACGGGCTGTTCTACACGCATGAACAGATGCGTGAGGTGGTGCGTTACGCCGCCGAGCGCGGCATTCGCGTGGTGCCGGAGATCGACATGCCGGGCCACGCCTCGGCGATTGCCGTGGCCTACCCGGAGCTGATGAGCGCGCCGGGGCCATACGCCATGGAACGCCACTGGGGCGTGCTGAAGCCGGTTCTCGATCCCACCAAAGAGGCGACTTACGCCTTTGCTGACGCGATGGTCAGCGAACTGGCGGCGATCTTCCCCGATCCGTATCTTCACATCGGCGGCGACGAAGTGGACGACAGCCAGTGGAAAGCGAACCCGGCCATCCAGCAATTTATGCGCGACAACAGGCTGGCGGACAGCCACGCGCTGCAGGCTTACTTCAACCGCAAGCTGGAAACGATCCTCGAGAAGCATCACCGCCAGATGGTCGGCTGGGACGAGATCTACCATCCTGACTTACCGAAAAGCATTCTGATCCAGTCCTGGCAGGGGCAGGACGCGCTGGGGCAGGTGGCGCAGAACGGCTACAAGGGCATTCTGTCGACCGGCTTTTATCTCGACCAGCCCCAGTCCACCGCCTATCACTACCGCAACGAGATCGTCCCGCAGGGGTTAAACGGCGTGGACGTGATAGCGGATACCGACAGCGCCCAGAGCTGGGCCTTCTCCATGCCGCGCCTGAAGGGCAAGCCGGTGGAGGGGAGCTTCACCCTGGTGAAAGGGGATGCCGGCTGGCGCGGGTTTATTGATTTTGCCGGGAAATCGCGCCGTGCGGTGCAGAACATCGAGTGGCGCGATGACAGCCAGGTGACGTTTACCGTCGATACGTGGATGGGCGAAACGCGCCCGGTCGTCACCGTCGATAACGACAAACTCTCCGGTTATTTCCTTGTCGGGAATACGCGCTACCCGATTAGCGGCACGCGTCTGGACGACGTGCCGAAAGGCGTTCCGCCCGTCGTGCCGGACGTGGCGAACCAGGCCAACCTGCTCGGCGGCGAAGCGGCGTTGTGGGCGGAAAACGTGGTGGCGCCGGTGCTGGATATCCGCCTGTGGCCGCGTACGTTTGCGGTGGCAGAGCGGCTGTGGTCCGCGCAGGACGTCAACGATGTCGACAACATGTACACCCGCCTGCAGGCGATGGACAGCTGGTCGACGGTGTCGGTCGGGCTGCAGCAGCACACCCAGCAGCAGGTGCAGTTCACACGCCTCGCCGGTAATGCCGACACCCTGCCGCTGCAGATCCTCGCTCAGGCCATTGAACCGGCGCAGTATTACACCCGTCAGCACCTGAAGTTCCAGGCCGGAAACTATCATCAGTTCGAGCCCCTCAACCGCTTCGCGGATGCGCTGAACGCCGAAAGCGCCACCGTGCGCCAGATGCACAAATGGGCGGACCGTCTGGTGAGCGATGCGGAAGACACGGAAAGCGCTGACGCTCTGCGCCACGTCTTTAACCGCTGGCAGAGCAACACCAGCGACGCGCTGGCCTTAAGCGAAAACAGCTATCAGCTGAAGGCAATGAAGCCGGTGATCCAGGAGGTGGATAAGCTGGCCTCCATTGGCCTTCGCCTGACGGATCTGGTGGCGCGTCAGGGCACGCTGGATGACAAAGAGATCGCCTCGATTCAGAGCGAGCTGGATAACGCGGCGAAGGTGCAGGACGAAGTGGTGATTGCGGCGGTCTATCCACTGGAGACGCTGCTGCGCGCCACGCGGAATCAGTAGCAAGCAACAAAAAAGGCAGCCTGGGCTGCCTTTTTTTATCGACAAAGCGAATTAACGACGAACGGCAATCGCTTCGATTTCAATTTTCACGTCTTTTGGCAGACGCGCCACTTCCACGCAGGAGCGCGCCGGGAAGGTGGCGTTATGCTCGGTGAAGAACGCTTCGTAGGTGGCATTAACGGTCGCGAAATCGTTCAGATCCTTCACGAATACGGTGGTTTTCACGATATCACCCACTTTCAGGCCAGCAGATTCAACGATAGCCTGCACGTTTTCCAGCGACTGACGCGCCTGCGCCGCGACATCTTCCGGCACCGCGCCGGTTTTTGGGTTTACGGGGATCTGACCTGAAGTGATGATCATGCTGCCCAGATCAACGCCCTGAACGTAAGGGCCGATAGCGGCTGGTGCATTTTCCGTCGCGAGTACTTTGCTCATGTTTTCTCCAGAATTACAGCGTTAAGAATGTTCCCGGCCATTATAACAGCCGGGATTTCATTACCAACCTCAATTAGTTGGCCAGCACCACATAATGAGAAAACTCTTTTTCGCAGTATTTGCATTTGAGCGCGATGTCATCGGCGCGTTTTTTCACTGCAAAGCTGGAGGAAACCGGCTCAGCATGACTGATGCAGTTGCTGTTCGGGCAAACCAGCACGTTTTCGATGCGATCCGGCAGGCTCGGGCGGGATTTGCCGACCACTTCATACTCGTCGATGCGGTTGACGGTAGCGTCCGGCGCGTACAGCGACAGCTGGTTAACCTGCTCGTCGGTCAGGAAGGTGTTCTCGATTTTAATCAGGTCCTTGCGGCCCATCTCGCCCGACGGCAGGTTCAGGCCGATGGTGATGCGCTGGTCGGTTTCGGTCAGTTTGAACAGCGTCAGCAGCTTAAAGCCCACCTGCGCAGGGATGTGGTCAATCACGGTGCCACGCTTGATGGCTTCAACCTGGAGTTTGTTATCGTGTGTCATGGTCGTCTCCCCTTACAGAGCTAATTCGCGATTCAGAACCAGTGCCAGTAACGCCTGGCGGGCGAAGATGCCGTTTCCGGCCTGCTGGAAGTACCAGGCGTGCGGCGTTTTATCGACGTCTGTGGTGATCTCATCGATGCGCGGCAGCGGATGCAGGACCTTCATGTTGTTGCGTGCGCCTTCCAGGTCGCTGGCGCGCAGCACGAACTGCGCCTTCACGTTGGCGTATTCGGACGGGTCCAGACGCTCTTTCTGCACGCGGGTCATATACAGAATATCCACGTGGCTCATCACCTCTTCGATGCTGGCATGCAGGCTCCACGCAATGCCTTTCTCGTCCAGCATGTCGAGGATGTACTGCGGCATCGCCAGCGCGTCCGGTGCGATGAAGTAGAAGCGGTTGCCGTTAAATTTCGCCAGCGCCTGGGTCAGGGAGTGAACGGTGCGGCCGTATTTCAGGTCGCCAACCATCGCGATGTTCAGGTTCTCAAGCGTGCCCTGGGTCTCCTGAATGGTGAACAGGTCCAGCAGCGTCTGCGTTGGGTGCTGGTTGGCACCGTCACCGGCGTTCAGCACCGGAATGCCGCCGGAAAACTCGGTCGCCAGACGCGCCGCGCCCTCCTGCGGATGACGCATCACAATCGCGTCGACGTAGGTGCCGATCACTGAAATGGTATCCGCCAGGGTCTCGCCTTTTTTACCCAGCGACGTGTTGCTGCTGTCCGAGAAGCCCACCACGCTCGCGCCCAGGCGGTGCATGGAGGTCTCAAAGGAGAGGCGGGTGCGGGTTGAGGCTTCAAAGAAGCAGCTCGCAATCACCTTGTGCTTCAGCAGCTCCGGTTGCGGATTGGCCTTCAGTTTTGCCGCGGTTTCCAGAACCAGTTCCAGCTCTTCGCGGCTGAGGTCGTTTATGGAAATGATGTGTTTTTGATAAAGCGGATTCATGTTTATCTCCTGACGCCGGGCAAAAAAAAGCCCCTCAAATGAGGGGCTCTGGGAATAGGTTTAGCAACGGGAAGAAAAACGGCAGGCCAGCGTCTGATTTCAGACGCGGTAAGACGTTATGTCGTACACGCTTGACCATGCTTCCTCCCGGCAAATTGTCGGGCATTATACGCAGCTCGCTTTTCGGATCAAGCGATTTAATGCACGCTTTACTCAATGCAAACGGTTCTTTATGAATATTAATTCGTTCTGAGTAAATAATTAATTTGCTTATGCACCAGCGCGGTGCGCTTCACCACCCGGGGGGCGACCCAGACAATACTGCTGCCGGCCACCACGCCTAATATTTCCGGAAGCTGGTGATAATCCAGAATACGCGCCACCGCGCGGCCATATCCGGCGACGGTATGGACAAGGATAAACTCGCTATTATGCTCGACGCTCACCACCATTTCCGAAACGGTACGTGCGGCGTCAGGGGCAGGGCGCAGTTGAGGATTCAACGAATAAATCTTTAGCCCTTTGGCATTTCGAATTTTTATGACTCCGAGCAACTTCAGCAATCGCGAAACGGTCGACTGGCTGATGCTGTCAAACCCTCTCTCCTGCAGGTCGCGGCGAATCTCTTCCTGCGAAAGATAACTCTTTTCGGCGATCAAACGCTGGCACACCGTGAGCTGCAGTTGTTCTTTGGGAGAGTACTCTTCGTAATCCATCATGTTTCCCATATCAGTTCCCGAAATAACCGGTGACACCGCACCGATCCGTAGGCCGGATAAGCGCAGCGCCATCCGGCAAATTACAACAACGCCCCCAGACTTAACGCCACCATAATCACTACCGTCAGGATCGCCAGCAGCGGCGCCACCCATTTCAGATAGCGCACGTAGGGCACCCGGGCGATAGCCAGCCCGCCCATGACCACCGCTGAGGTCGGCGTGACGAGGTTTACGATGCCGGAGGCCGACTGGTAAGCCGTGACCACCAGGTCGCGGTTGACGTTAGCGAAATCGGCAAGCGGTGCCATGATCGGCATCGTCAGAACGGCCAGGCCGGATGAAGAAGGCACAAGAAACGACAGCACGACCTCCAGCCAGTACATCACGTTGATGAACGCCACCGTGGACAACCCGCTGACCAGCCCTTCCGCGCTGTGCAAAATGGTGTGGGTAATCATGCCCTTATCCATGATAACTACGATACCGCGCGCGATGCCGATAATCAGCGCGACGCCCAGCAAATCTCGCGCGCCGTTGATAAACGTCGACGTCAGCTCCTCTTCGCTCATGCGGGCAATCAGGCCGACGAGAATCGCGCTGGCGAGAAATACTGCGGAGATCTCCGCCATCCACCAGCCCAGCACCGCCACGCCGTAAATCATCACCGCAAAGGCGAGGGCAAAAATCACCAGGATGATTTTGCGCACCGGGGTGAATTCCAGCGACTGTTCGCCTTTGTTGCCGAGGAAATGGGCGAGGTTCTCTTCCTGCTTGTCTGCAACGATCGACTGCGAGGGATCCTTGCGCACCTTGCGGGCGTAGCGCATGACCCACGCTACGCAGATGATCCAGCCGATGACCAGCAGCGCCACGCGCAGGGCGATACCGTTGGTAAAGGGGATCCCGGCGGCGTTGGCGGCGATGACCGTGGCAAACGGGTTAATGGTGGAACCCAGCGTGCCGATCCCCGCGCCGAGCAGCACGGTGGAGGCGGCGACAACCGGATCGAACCGGGCGGCCAGCATCACCGGCACCAGCAGGGTGTAGAACGGCAGCGACTCTTCGGCCATGCCGTAAATGGTGCCGCCTGCGGCGAACAGCGCCATCAGGATCGGGATCATCCACTCCTCGCGTCCGCGCAGCCGGGTGGTGACGCGCTCGATCCCGGCGTCAATCGCCCCGGTTTTGGTGACGATCCCGAGAAATCCCCCGATGATCAGGATAAACAGCGCCACGTCGATCGCCCCGGCCTGGCCGGAAACCGGATCGTACAGCCCGGCGATGGGCGCCATCAGGACGGAAACCAGCCCCTGCGGATGTGCCGCCACGTGCGCGTAGGTTCCGGCAATCGGGACTTCTTTACCGAGGGTGTCGTTCATCGCCATCTGGTACTGACCGGCGGGAACGACCCAGCTCAGCGCCGCCACAACGGCAATCAGAAAAAAGAGAATGGTGTAAGCGGAGGGAAACTTAAACTTGCCCATGATGTTCTCCTTAAACCCGGCGCACCCTCGGCGCGCCGGGCGGTGATTAGTCGCCGAGTGTCGCCACCATGACCGCTTTAATGGTGTGCATGCGGTTCTCTGCTTCGTCGAAGACGATGGAGTTCGGTGATTCGAAGACCTCTTCCGTCACCTCCAGTCCCTTCAGCCCGTACGCCATCTCGATCTCGCGGCCCACTTTGGTGTGCTCGTTGTGGAACGCCGGCAGGCAGTGCATGAACTTGACGTTCGGGTTGCCGGTGGCCTTCATCACCTGGGCGTTAATCTGATACGGCTTCATCAGGCTGACGCGCTCGGCCCAGGCTTCCTTCGGCTCGCCCATGGAGACCCACACGTCGGTGTAGAGGAAATCGGTCCCCTGCACGCCTTCTTCCACGTCGTCGGTGAGGGTGATGCGCGCGCCCGTCTCTTTCGCAATGGCGCGGCACTGCTCAACCAGCCCTGCTTCCGGCCAGAAGGATTTCGGCGCGACGAGGCGGATATCCATCCCCATCTTGGCCGCGCCCACCATCAGGGAGTTGCCCATGTTGTTGCGCGCGTCGCCGAGATAGGCAAAGCTCAGCTCCGGCAGGGTTTTGCCCGGCGAGTGCTCCAGCATGGTCATCAGGTCGGCGAGGATTTGCGTTGGGTGGAACTCGTCGGTCAGGCCGTTCCACACCGGCACGCCTGCGTACTCGCCTAGCTCTTCGACGATGGCCTGACCATAGCCGCGGTATTCGATGCCGTCGTACATGCGGCCCAGCACGCGGGCGGTGTCTTTCATCGACTCTTTATGGCCAATCTGCGATCCGCTTGGGCCGAGATAGGTCACCTGCGCGCCCTGGTCGAACGCGCCCACTTCGAAGGCGCAGCGGGTACGGGTGGAGGTTTTTTCAAAGATCAGGGCGATGTTTTTCCCGACCAGGGTTTGCTTCTCGCGCCCGGCTTTTTTGGCGGCCTTGAGCTCAATGGCGAGGTCAATCAGGTACTGGATCTCCGCCGGGGTGTAGTCCAGCAGTTTCAGGAAGTTGCGGTTTTTCAGGTTGATGGTCATGGCTAAATCCTTTTTAAAATGAGTGTTCAGTTACGAATCAACGTGCCTTTCTCGCCCGCGAGGATCTCCGCGCCGTCGGCCAGCGCGCCGATCCCGGCAATGCCATTGCAGGCTTCAACGAACTCGCGGCAGGCGGCCACTTTCGGCCCCATCGATCCGGCGTCGAACTGCATGCCCCTGAGCAGTTCCGGTGTCACCTGCGCCAGCGGACGCTGGGTCGGTTTGCCCCAGTCGAGGTACACCGCGTCGGCATCGGTGAGGATCAGCAGGGCATCGGCTTCGATCTGGCGCGCCAGCAGGGCGGCGGAGAGGTCTTTGTCGATTACCGCCTCAATGCCGCGATAGCCGTTGGCGTGTTCCACCACCGGTACGCCACCGCCGCCGTTGCAGATCACCAGGTGGTCGCGCTGGATCAGCGCCGTGATGGCGTCGCTCTCAACGATGCGCTTCGGCTGCGGAGAGGGCACCACGCGGCGGACGTAGCTGCCGTCGGCCTTAAACACCCAGCCTTTCTCCGCGGCCAGCGTTTTTGCCTGGGCTTCGCTGTACACCGGGCCGATGTACTTGGTCGGGTTGCTGAAGGCCGGGTCGGCGGCGTCCACTTCTACCTGGGTGAGCAGGACGCTCACCTCGCGCTGCGGCAGATTGTTTTTCAGCGCCTGCTGGAGCATGTAGCCGATCATTCCCTGGCTTTCCGCGCCGAGAACGTCCAGCGGGTAGGGTGTGACTTTGTCGTAGGCGCTGTTCTGCAGCGCCAGCAGCCCGACCTGCGGCCCGTTGCCGTGTACCAGCACCACGCGCCACTGCGCCGTCAGCCCGGCGATGGTGCGGGCGGCCTGCTCGATGTTCTGGCGCTGGATCTCCGCTTCAAGCGGCTCGCCGCGCTTGAGCAGCGCGTTGCCGCCCAGGGCCACAACCAGAGTGGGTTTTCGTTCCATGATGGCTCCTTTAAATTCCGTCGCGTTCCAGCGGGCAGCTCATGCAGCGCGCGCCGCCGCGTCCGCGTCCGAGTTCGTCGCCCGGGATGGGCAGCACGGTGATACCCGCTTTGTCGTACTTCTCGTTGGTCCAGACGTTGCGCTCGTAGCCGATCACCACGCCGGGGCGGATGGTCAGGACGTTGTTGGCGTCGTTCCACTGCTCGCGTTCGGCCTCAAAGGCGTCGCCGCCGGTGGTGATCAGACGTACCTGGTTAATGCCGAGCGCTTTCTCGATGGCGTGCAGCAGGTCGGTTTCCTGCGTGCGCAGCAGGCCGCCGCGTCCGTCCGGGGTGAGCGTCCAGCACTGGGCGTCTTTGCGCACCACTTCCGGGTAGACGGAGAAGGTATCCACGTCGATGTGGGTCATGACGGTGTCGAGGTGCATGCAGGAGCGGTGTTTTGGCAGCTCAACGGCAATCACGCGCTCGGCCTGACGGTGTTTGAACAGACTGTTGGCGAGAAACTCCACGCCCTGCGGCGTCGTGCGTTCGGACATGCCGATCAATACCGCGCCGCGGCCAATCACTAATACGTCACCGCCTTCTAAGGTGGCGTGGTCGTAATTAATATTCTCATCGCCGAAATACTTAATAAAATCGCCGTCGGCGAACGCCGGGTGCCAGCGATATATTGCCCGCAGGTTATTGGTTTCACGCTGACGCGCCGGTTTGGCCATCGGGTTAATAGAGACGCCGTTATAGATCCAGCAGGAGGTATCGCGGGTAAATAAATGGTTTGGCAGCGGCTTCATAATAAAATCATTCGCCGTGTGGGTATCCACCACCATATTTTTAATGGCCGCCGGAATTTCACCGTAGGTTAATCCGCCGCTCAGCCTGCGCGCCAGTTCGCGGTGCGGCATATCCGCCAGCCAGCCGCGAACGTCGCCGGCAAAGGTAGGGCCGAGGCGATAATCAGAGATTTGCGTCTCCAGCAGCCAGGCTTTCGCCTCAGCAATATCAAGGGTTTGTGTCAGAAGGTCGGTCAACAGCAGGACTTCCACACCCTGCTCGCGCAGCGTGTTTGCGAAGATGTCATGCTCCTCACCCGCCCGCTCAACCGAGAGCACGTCATCGAAAAGCAGCTCCTGACAGTTTGATGGCGTGAGACGCTTCAGACTTAAATTTGGGCGGTGCAGCATAACGCTACGCAATTGACCAATTTCAGAACCGACGTAATGCTTTTCCATAATTATTCCTTTAACTGTTTTTCAGAATAAAAAGGGCATGCGCCATGTGATGTATTTAATTTCATGGCGGCTAAGCTCAATTGATTTCGTAATTCATACTAGGCAGTTAAATAATCTGTATTGTGATGTTGCTCACGCGAAAATGGATATTAAGCGGTTTGTTTTCATTTGCATGATTCGCATCAGATAATGATTAATTGGTTATTCTGGCGAGGTGAATAGCTAAGCACTATCCGTTGTCATTATTTGCAGTTGTTAGTGTTTTGTAGAATTTCATGCTTTGAAATATTTTGTTAAGCCATTGATTTTAATTGTGTTTAAAGGCGGCGGGGAATGGCTATGCAATATTGCTAATTAACTATTTTTGGCTTAAGGAAAATCAATAAATATTTATTGAATTTAATAGCAAATTATCAAAGTGATAAAATGTGAAGCTGTAGCGAGTTTTGTTGTTAAGGCATGACGATCAGTAAGTTAGCGCAAGGCCGTGATAACAAAGAACTGAAGATATGCATAATGACTGCATAAATGCCTGCGAGGGCTTAACAGCAAATTAACACCATTCCCGATAAACATGCGTTCGCGCAAAACCCGTCTAAAAAGCGCTGGTATGGCAGCCAGGATTCTCGTATAAAAGATGAAAATGAAACGTTGTTTTATATCGAGGGTTTTCTGATGATTATCGGCAACATCCACCATCTGCACTCCTGGCTGCCTGACGAACTGCGACAGGCCATTGAGCATGTTAAAGCCCACGTCACCGACGCGACGCCGCTCGGCAAGCACGACATCAACGGCAACAGCCTGTTTTATCTGGTCTCTGAAGATACAACCCAGCCGTTCGCCGAGCGTCGCGCCGAGTACCACGCGCGCTATCTGGATATTCAGATCGTGATGAAGGGACAGGAAGGAATGACATTCAGCACCCTGCCGCCCGGCACGCCGGACACCGACTGGCTGGCGGACAAAGACATCGCCTTCCTGCCGGAAGGCGAGCAGGAGAAAACCGTGGTGCTGAGCGAAGGGGATTTTGTGGTGTTCTGGCCGGGTGAGGTGCACAAGCCGCTGTGCGCGGTGGGGGCGCCTGCTAAGGTCAGGAAAGTTGTGGTGAAGATGCTTGTAGAGTAACCCTTACCCCTCACCCTAACCCTCTCCCCACAGGGGAGAGGGGACTGCTCCGAGCCGTCTTTTCCCCTTCGCCCCACAGGGGAGAGGGCCGGGGTGAGGGGGGGCAATATGTGATCCAGCTTAAATTTCCCGCACTCCCTCTGCATCTCTCATTTACCTGCGCTTTTCCTGCGTCATAGTATGATCGTTAATTTAACGAACGCTGTTCTATAATGTAGAACGAAATGATTCAGCAAGGAGATCTCATGCCGCAGTCCGCGTTGTTCACGGGAATCATTCCCCCTGTCTCCACTATTTTTACCGCCGATGGCCAGCTCGATAAGCAGGGCACCGCCGCGCTGATCGACGATCTGATCGCGGCAGGCGTTGACGGCCTGTTCTTCCTGGGCAGCGGCGGCGAGTTTTCCCAGCTTAGCGCCGAAGAGCGTAAAACCATTGCCCAATTTGCTATCGATCATGTCGATCGTCGCGTACCGGTCCTGATCGGCACCGGCGGCACCAACGCCCGGGAAACCATTGCACTCAGCCAACACGCGCAGCAGGCGGGGGCAGACGGCATCGTGGTGATCAACCCTTACTACTGGAAAGTGTCGGAAGCGAACCTGATCCGCTATTTCGAGCAGGTGGCCGACAGCGTCACGCTGCCGGTGATGCTCTATAACTTCCCGGCGCTGACCGGGCAGGATCTGACCCCGGCGCTGGTGAAAACCCTGGCCGACTCGCGCAGCAACATCGTCGGCATCAAAGACACCATCGACTCCGTTGCCCACCTGCGCAGCATGATCCACACCGTCAAAGCCGCTCACCCGCACTTCACCGTACTCTGCGGCTACGACGATCATCTGTTTAATACCCTGCTGCTCGGCGGCGACGGGGCGATTTCGGCGAGCGTCAACTTTGCCCCACAGGTGTCGGTAAATCTTCTGAAAGCCTGGCGAGATAAAGACGTGGCGAAAGCGGCTGAGTATCATCAGACCCTGCTGCAAATCCCGCAGATGTATCAGCTGGATACGCCGTTTGTGAACGTGATTAAAGAGGCGATTGTGCTCTGCGGCCGCCCGATCTCCACGCACGTGCTGCCGCCCGCGTCACCACTGGACGCGCCGCGCAAGGCGCAGCTGAAAACCCTGCTGCAACAGCTCAAGCTCTGCTGAGCCGGACGATAACCATGACCATCGAGAAGATTTTCACCCCACAGGACGATGCGTTTTATGCGGTGATCACCCACGCGGCGGGGCCGCAGGGCGCACTGCCGCTGACCCCGCAGATGCTGATGGAATCCCCCAGCGGCAACCTGTTCGGCATGACGCAGAATGCCGGGATGGGCTGGGATGCCAACAAGCTGACCGGCAAAGAGGTGCTGATTATCGGCACCCAGGGCGGCATCCGCGCCGGGGACGGACGCCCGGTCGCGCTGGGCTACCACACCGGGCACTGGGAGATCGGCATGCAGATGCAGGCGGCGGCGAAGGAGATCACCCGCAACGGCGGGATCCCGTTTGCGGCCTTCATCAGCGATCCGTGCGACGGGCGCTCTCAGGGCACGCACGGCATGTTCGACTCCCTGCCGTACCGCAACGACGCGGCGATCGTGTTTCGCCGCCTGATCCGTTCCCTGCCGACGCGTCGGGCGGTGATTGGCGTTGCCACCTGTGATAAAGGGCTGCCCGCCACCATGATTGCGCTGGCCTCCATGCACGACCTGCCGACCATTCTGGTGCCGGGCGGGGCGACGCTGCCGCCAACCGTGGGGGAAGACGCGGGCAAGGTGCAGACTATCGGCGCGCGCTTTGCCAACCACGAACTCTCCCTGCAGGAGGCCGCTGAGCTGGGCTGCCGCGCCTGCGCTTCGCCGGGCGGCGGATGTCAGTTCCTCGGCACGGCGGGCACCTCGCAGGTGGTCGCGGAAGCGCTGGGTCTGGCGCTGCCGCACTCCGCGCTGGCCCCGTCCGGGCAGGCGGTGTGGCTGGAGATTGCCCGCCAGTCGGCGCGCGCGGTGAGCGAGCTGGATAACCGCGGCATTACCACGCGCGATATCCTCACCGACAAAGCCATCGAAAACGCCATGGTGATCCATGCGGCGTTCGGCGGCTCGACCAATTTACTGCTGCACATTCCGGCCATCGCCCACGCGGCGGGCTGCACAATTCCGGACGTAGAGCACTGGACGCGCGTCAACCGTAAGGTGCCGCGCCTGGTCAGCGTGCTGCCCAACGGTCCGGACTATCACCCGACCGTGCGCGCCTTCCTTGCGGGCGGCGTGCCGGAGGTGATGCTCCACCTGCGCGATCTTGGCCTGCTGCATCTGGACGCCATGACCGTGACCGGCCAGACGGTGGGCGAAAACCTCGACTGGTGGCAGGCTTCCGAACGCCGGGCGCGCTTCCGCCAGTGCCTGCGCGAGCAGGACGGCGTGGATCCGGATGACGTGATCCTGCCGCCGGAGAAGGCAAAAGCGAAAGGGCTGACCTCAACGGTTTGCTTCCCGACGGGCAACATCGCGCCGGAAGGTTCGGTGATCAAGGCCACGGCGATCGACCCGTCGGTCGTCGGCGAAGATGGCGTTTACCGCCACACCGGCCGGGCGCGGGTGTTTGTCTCGGAAGCGCAGGCAATCAAGGCCATCAAGCGGGAAGAGATTAAACAGGGCGATATCATGGTGGTGATCGGCGGCGGGCCGTCCGGCACCGGCATGGAAGAGACCTATCAGCTTACCTCCGCGCTGAAGCATATCTCGTGGGGCAAGACGGTATCGTTAATCACCGATGCGCGCTTCTCGGGCGTGTCGACAGGCGCCTGCTTCGGCCACGTGTCGCCGGAGGCGCTGGCGGGCGGGCCGATTGGCAAACTGCGCGATAACGATATTATCGAGATAGCCGTCGACCGGCTGACATTAACGGGCAGCGTGAACTTTATCGGCACGGCGGATAACCCGCTGACGCCGGAGGAGGGCGCGCGCGAGCTGGCAATGCGGCAGACGCACCCGGACCTGCACGCCCACGACTTTTTGCCGGATGATACCCGGCTGTGGGCGGCACTGCAGTCGGTCAGCGGCGGCACCTGGAAAGGCTGTATTTATGACACCGATAAAATTATCGAGGTAATTAACGCCGGTAAAAAAGCGCTCGGACTTTAATTATTTTCTGAGATAAAACCGTCTGCGGGAAATATTCCGCGGACGGTTTTTGCGTGTCTATGATTTATTAATTTAAACAATAAGTTGTGATATATCGTTGGCGTCACAAAAGCAAAATAACGTAATTCAGAAATAAGATATGACCATTGCTGGTTAATTGAACAGCTCATTACACTCCATTAACACGATGTTGTAATTCAGCACACTACATAAGGGTGTAATTCTGATGACGCAATTAACCATGAAAGACAAAATTGGCTACGGGCTGGGTGACACCGCCTGCGGCTTCGTCTGGCAGGCTACCATGTTCCTGCTGGCCTATTTCTACACCGACGTCTTCGGCCTGTCGGCGGGCATTATGGGGACGCTGTTTTTAATCTCCCGCGTGCTCGACGCCGTGACCGACCCGCTGATGGGGCTGCTGGTAGACCGCACCCGCACGCGGCACGGCCAGTTCCGTCCGTTCCTGCTGTGGGGCGCCATCCCGTTTGGCATCGTCTGCGTGCTGACCTTCTACACGCCGGACTTCTCCGCGCAGGGCAAAATCATCTACGCCTGCGTGACCTACATTCTTCTGACCCTGGTCTATACCTTCGTTAACGTGCCCTACTGCGCCATGCCCGGCGTCATCACCGCCGACCCGAAAGAGCGTCACGCCCTGCAGTCCTGGCGCTTCTTCCTGGCTGCGGCGGGATCGCTCGCCATCAGCGGCATTGCCCTGCCGCTGGTGAGCATCATCGGCAAGGGGGACGAGCAGGTGGGCTATTTCGGCGCCATGTGCGTGCTGGGCCTGACCGGCGTGGTGCTGCTCTACGTCTGCTTCTTCACCACCAAAGAGCGCTACACCTTTGAGGTGCAGCCGGGCTCGTCGGTGGCGAAAGATCTCAAGCTGCTGCTCGGCAACGGCCAGTGGCGGATCATGTGCGCGTTCAAGATGATGGCGACCTGTTCCAATGTGGTGCGCGGCGGGGCGACGCTCTACTTCGTCAAATACGTGATGGATCACCCGGAGATGGCGACCCAGTTCTTACTCTACGGCAGCCTCGCCACCATGTTTGGCTCGCTCTGCTCCTCCCGACTGCTGGGGCGCTTCGACCGCGTCACCGCCTTCAAGTGGATCATCGTCGCCTACTCGCTGATCAGCCTGCTGATTTTCGTCACCCCGGCGGAGCACATCGCGCTGATTTTCGCCCTCAACATCCTGTTCCTGTTCGTCTTTAACACCACTACGCCGCTGCAGTGGCTGATGGCCTCTGACGTGGTGGACTACGAGGAGAGCCGCAGCGGGCGCCGCCTCGACGGCCTGGTGTTCTCCACCTACCTGTTCAGCCTGAAGATTGGCCTGGCGATTGGCGGGGCGGTGGTGGGCTGGATCCTGGCGTACGTCAACTACTCCGCCAGCAGCAGCGTGCAGCCGGTTGAGGTGCTGACCACCATCAAAATTCTGTTCTGCGTGGTGCCGGTGGTGCTCTACGCGGGCATGTTCATCATGCTGTCGTTCTACAAGCTCACCGACGCCCGCGTGGAGGCCATCAGCCAGCAGCTGATCAAGCACCGCGCGGCGCAGGGCGAGGCCGTTCCCGACGCCGCGACAGCCGCATCCCATTAACCGGAGGCACTATGCAAATCACTAACCCTATTCTGACCGGCTTCAACCCGGACCCGTCCCTGTGCCGCCAGGGCGAGGACTACTACATCGCCACTTCGACCTTCGAGTGGTTCCCGGGCGTGCGCATCTACCACTCCCGCGACCTGAAAAACTGGTCGCTGGTCAGCACCCCGCTGAACCGCGTGTCGATGCTGGACATGAAGGGCAACCCGGACTCCGGCGGCATCTGGGCGCCGTGCCTGAGCTACGCCGACGGTAAATTCTGGCTGCTCTACACCGACGTGAAGATTGTCGACTCGCCGTGGAAAAATGGCCGTAACTTCCTCGTCACCGCGCCGTCCATTGAGGGGCCGTGGAGCGAGCCGATCCCGATGGGCAATGGCGGGTTCGATCCGTCCCTGTTCCACGACGACGATGGCCGCAAATACTATATCTACCGCCCGTGGGGGCCGCGCCACCACAGCAACCCGCACAACACCATCGTGATGCAGGCGTTTGATCCGCAGACCGGGACGCTCTCGCCCGAGCGTAAAACCCTGTTTACCGGCACGCCGCTCTGCTACACCGAGGGCGCGCACCTGTATCGCCACGCGGGATGGTACTACCTGATGGTGGCCGAAGGCGGCACCAGCTATGAGCACGCCGTCGTGGTGCTGCGTTCCAAAAACATCGACGGGCCGTACGAGCTGCACCCGGACGTGACGATGATGACCAGCTGGCACCTGCCGGAGAATCCGCTGCAGAAGAGCGGCCACGGCTCGCTGCTGCAGACCCACACCGGGGAGTGGTACATGGCCTATCTCACCAGCCGCCCGCTGCGCCTGCCCGGCGTGCCGCTGCTGGCCTCCGGCGGGCGCGGCTACTGCCCGCTGGGACGCGAGACCGGCATCGCCCGCATTGAGTGGCGCGACGGCTGGCCGTACGTGGAAGGCGGCAAGCACGCGCAACTGACCGTGAAAGGCCCGCAGGTGGCGGAGCAGCCCGCAGCCGTTCAGGGCAGCTGGCGGGACGATTTCGACGCCAGTTCGCTCGACCCGGAGCTGCAGACCCTGCGCATCCCGTTCGACGACACCCTCGGCTCGCTCACCGCGCGCCCGGGCTATTTACGGCTCTACGGCAACGACTCGCTCAACTCGACATTCACCCAGTCGACCGTGGCGCGCCGCTGGCAGCACTTTGCCTTCCGGGCGGAGACGCGGATGCAGTTCTCGCCGGTCCACTTCCAGCAGAGCGCGGGGCTGACCTGCTACTACAACAGCAAAAACTGGAGCTACTGCTTTGTGGACTACGAGGAGGGGCAGGGGAGAACCATCAAGGTGATCCAGCTCGACCACAACGTGCCGTCGTGGCCGCTGCACGAGCAGCCGATTCCGGTGCCGGAACAGGCCGAGAGCGTCTGGCTGCGGGTGGACGTGGATACGCTGGTCTACCGCTACAGCTACTCGTTCGACGGTGAGACGTGGCACGCCGTGCCGGTCACGTATGAGGCGTGGAAGCTGTCGGACGACTACATCGGCGGGCGCGGCTTCTTCACCGGCGCGTTTGTGGGGCTGCACTGCGAGGACATCAGCGGCGACGGCTGCCACGCGGACTTCGACTACTTCACCTACGAGCCGGCCTAACGGCTCAGGCCGGGTAGCCCAGCGCGCGTGAGAGCTGGAGCCCGGCCTGCTGAAGCTGCTCGCGGAAATCAGCCAGCTCTGCGTCGTCCACGCGCGAGGTCAACGTCGACAGGCTCAGGGCGGCAATCACGCGGGATTCATGGTTCCACACCGGCACCGCCACGCAGCGCACGCCCTGCTCGTTCTCTTCGCTATCCAGGGCGTAGCCCTGCTCGCGGGTCTGCGCCAGGGCGCTTATTAGGGCTTCGCGAGAGGAGAGAGTGGCGGGAGTAAAGGTGGTGTACTGATAGCCCTCCAGCAGGGCGTTCAGCTCGGTCTCGCCCAGCCAGGCAATCAACACTTTGCCGATGGCGGTGGCGTGAACCGGCAGGCGGCGGCCAATGCGCGAATAGGCGATGGCGGCCAGCTTGCCTTCAATCTTCTCGATATAAACCCCTTCACGCCCGTCCAGGATCCCCAGATGGGTGGTCTGCCCGGTCCGCTGGGACAGCTCCGTCAGCCAGCCTTTCGCCTTCTGACGAATATCGATGGAGCCCACGACAAAATGGCCGCGCTCGACCAGCTTCATGCCGAGGCGATACTTACCGTTTTCCGGGTTCTGATCGATATAGCCATGCAGCTGCAGGGTTTTCAGCAGCGAGTGGAGGGTACTCTTGCTCAGCCCCATCAGTTTGCTGATGTCGGTGATCTTAAGCTCGGTGGCCTGCTCGTTGAACAGGTCGAGGATCTGCAACGCACGTTCAACAGACTGAATAATCGGCATAATGCTGGTATGTCCACGCTGGAATTAAGGCGAAAACGTACCTTTTTCGGGGTGAAAAATCAATTAAGTAGAGCGGGTTGTGGGAGAAAGGGCATCAGGCCGCATCGTCGCCTGATTCGCCCGGCGGCGCTTCGCTTGCACGGGCCTACGGGTTGTGTAGGCCGGGTAAGCGCAGCGCCACCCGGCAAAAAGAGCGCGCAGTATCAATATTTTTGCCGGTACGTCGTTTGGCTCAGTTCGGTATAGTCAGGTTTCTTGAAAATTCAACAGCAGAAACTGACTGTACCTTCCATAAGTTGTCTTCTTTAACCATGCAGTCTATGACTATGTGGTCCTGCTTTTTACCGAATGCAATGTATACGTTGACACAGACTGGATCGGTATCCCCGGCTATGGCTGTTACATTCTGCGGCCAGTCATCGCCGATGTATTGCGCTTTTAAAAATATATCGGCCTCGTAAAACTCTTCGTCTGCATAGCGAGGATCCTGCGCGTGACGGAGTTTTTTCATTGTTGATGCTGTGACATATTTATCTATTTCGTTTCCATCAGTAATGGGAAATACGTCTTTGTTGATTTGATTTACGTACCAGCTGTTAAATTTTACAGCACGCTCAATTGGATCAGAAAGGCCAGCCGTTGCAGAGAAAGAAAATATTAAGAGAAGCGGTAAGATATTTTTCATATCAATAATGCCTGTAAAGGGTGATTTTTGGCTGTATCTTCCGATATGTCTGGCAGGGATAAAGGCTGTTCTATAATTTTCAATCCTCCGGCGCGGATAGCCGCGGCTACGGCGCGGACGCAGTACCCGGTACTTTTATGATGTGCGTGGCTGCGGGTATATGACACAGCTTCATGCTTATTCCATGACATAATTAATCCTTATTAACGAAATGCAGCAATAAGGAAATATTACGCCGATAATATACGGTGTTTTGTAATTGATAATGACCTGATATTAACCATTATCTACTCAGTAAATAATGGTTAATAAAAACATAAATTCTTATTATGGTTAATGCCTATCTGAGAAAGCGTCAGTAAAATGTATTTTTCTGCCAGACGATAACGCTGTTGTCGTTTTTAGGGTTTTCTCCCTCTCCCCCGTGGGAGAGGGCACCAGACCGCAGAGGAGTCAATCACTCCCCAAGCGTTGCCACCATCACCGCCTTAATCGTATGCATCCGGTTTTCCGCCTGGTCGAACACGATGCTCGCCGCCGACTCAAACACCTCGTCCGTCACTTCCATCCCGCCGTGCAGATCGAACTCCTTCGCCATCTGCTTGCCGAGCGTGGTCTGGTCGTCATGGAACGCCGGCAGACAGTGCAGGAACTTCACGTCCGGATTGCCGGTCAGCGCCATCATCTGCGCATTCACCTGATACCCGCGCAGCAGCGCGATACGCTCCGCCCACTTCTCTTTGGCTTCACCCATCGACACCCACACGTCGGTATAGATAAAGTCCGCGCCCTTCACGCCCGCCGCCACGTCTTCCGTCAGGGTGATTTTCCCGCCGTGCTTCTCCGCCAGCGCGCTGCACTCCGCCACCAGGCTCTCTTCCGGCCAGCAGGCCTTCGGGGCCACCAGGCGCAGATCCAGCCCGGTCAGCGCCGCCGCTTCCAGCATCGAGTTGCCCATGTTGTTGCGCGCGTCGCCCGCGTAAACCAGCGTCATCTCGTTAAACGCCTTGCCCGGCAGGTGCTCCTGCATGGTCAGCAGGTCCGCCAGCAGTTGGGTTGGATGGAACTCGTTGGTCAGCCCGTTCCACACCGGCACGCCCGCATACTGCGCCAGCGTTTCGACGACTTCCTGGCCGTGGCCGCGATACTGAATGCCGTCGTACATCCGCCCGAGCACGCGCGCGGTGTCCTTAATTGATTCTTTATGCCCAATCTGGCTGCCGCTCGGCCCTAAATAGGTAACGCGCGCACCCTGGTCAAATGCGGCAACTTCGAAAGAGCAACGGGTACGGGTCGAGTCTTTTTCGAAGATGAGCGCGATGTTTTTACCGGTAAGTTTCTGTACTTCCTTGCCATTTTTCTTATCGGCTTTGAGCTGTGCGGCAAGGGTCAGCAGAGAAGTGAACTGTGCAGGGGTAAAGTCGAGCAATTTCAGAAAGTGTTTCTTGTACAGATCAGACATTTTATCCTCACATGGCGAACGCCACTTATTGAATTAAAATTCACTTTATATGTGTAATTATTCATTTGCAACCCCGTTTCACAAATCTTTCCAACAAAGGTGGAGGCAAACCCGTCCGTGTGTGAAAATAGAAGTATCTGCCGCACTTTAAAGAGGATTGAGCCATGGCAAACCCGGAATTACTGGAAGAGCAACGCGAAGAGACGCGTCTGATTATTGAAGAGCTGCTGGAAGACGGTAGCGATCCGGACGCGCTGTACACCATCGAGCACCATTTCTCTGCGGATGATTTCGACGCGCTGGAAAAAATGGCCGTGGAAGCCTTTAAGCTAGGTTACGAAGTGACCGAGCCGGAAGAGCTGGAAGTGGAAGAGGGCGACACCGTCATCTGCTGCGATATCCTGAGCGAAGGCGCGCTGAAGGCGGAGCTGATCGACGCGCAGGTAGAACAGCTGATGAACCTGGCCGAGAAGTTTGACGTGGAATACGACGGCTGGGGAACCTACTTCGAAGATCCGAACGGTGAAGACGGCGAAGAAGGCGACGACGAAGATTACATCGACGAAGACGACGACGGTGTGCGTCACTAAGTGATTCAGGCGGTGGCCCGCGCCACCGCTTTTTCAAGGCAGAACCATGGATTACGCGCAGATACTCGCCCCCGTACTCAACTTCCTCCAGTGCCCGACCCCGCAAGCATGGATTGATAAAGCCCGCGACCCGGCGAACCTGCCGCTGCTGCTCACCGACCACATGGTGTGCGAGCTCAAGGCCGCCCAGACCGCGCTGTTACTCGTGCGTAAATACGTCGCCGACGAAAGCGGTGCAGACGCGCTGCTCGACTGGCTCAAACCCTACGAACTGTTCACCTTCCGCGACGGCCCGGAGCCGGACTTCATCGCCCTGCACAAGCAGATTGGCAAAAGCGTGATGCCCAAAACCGACGACCCGTGGGGTCAGGCGCTCATCGACAGCATGGTGCTGTTGATTAAAGAGGAGCTGCACCACTTCTGGCAGGTGCGCGAGGCGATGCTGGCCCGCAACATTCCGTACGTCAAAATCACCGCCAGCCGCTACGCCAAAGGGATGCTGAAGGACGTGCGCACCCACGAACCGCTGACGCTGATCGACAAGCTCATCTGCGGCGCCTACATCGAAGCGCGCTCCTGCGAACGCTTCGCCGCGCTGGCCCCGTTCCTCGACGACGACCTGCAGAAGTTCTATCTCTCGCTGCTGCGCTCGGAAGCGCGCCACTATCAGGACTACCTGACGCTGGCGCAGCAGGTGAGCGACGACGATATCTCACCGCGCATACAGCTTTTTGGCGAAATTGAAGCCACACTTATCTCGACACCGGACCACGAGTTTCGCTTCCACAGCGGCGTGCCGGTGTAAACCGGCATAGCGAAAGGATAAGGATGCGAGATGAATAAAACGTGGACCCGTATTGTGATTGTCGTCATTGCGGCTGCCGCCGTGGCGTTCTGGGTATTCTTCGATAAGCAGCGTGCCCCCGAACACCAAATTGATACCACTCTCAACGCGATGCCCGCCTGGCAGGTGATTAAGGAGCAGGAGCCCGCGCTGCATCAGCGCATCCTCGACCAGATGGCCGCCCTGCAAAAAGCGGGCGAGCCGGAGCAGCAGATTATCGACACCATCCAGCCGCAGATCCTGCATCTGCAGATGACGCGCCTGCAGAACGCCCCGGACGCCAACGTGGTGAACTACATGACCATCAACATGGAGCAGACCGCCGCCATTCAGAAGGTGAGCGACGACGCCTGCTTCCGCTTCCTCTACCCGATGGTGAAGGGCGGCGTGAACCCGATGCGCATGCTGGATAAAGACCTGATGACACGGCGCATGCAGGCCGACGCCGACATGATGCGCGCGGCCTACGGCAAAAACCGCCACACCGTGACCTCGGCCGAACGCGAGGCGGCCGTCGAGGATGTGCGACCGATAATGAAGGCACTTGCCGATAAGTATGGCGAGGACATCCAGCTGCTGCAGATGCCGGAGAAGGCGGTGGGCAAAGAGAAGCTCTCCTGCGATATGGTGCAGGAGATGTGGGCGAAGGTGCTGGCGCTGCCGGAGCAGAAGGCGGCGAGGGTGATACGGCTGGCGGTGTCTGAGCTGGAGTGACAAAGGGCGCTGGTTTTTTGGGCACTTAGCGCGGGTTTAGCGCGTCGTCGCTTGCATGGCGGCGCGCGACAGGTATAATCCACAACGTTTCCGCATCCCCTTCAGTGCCGAAGTGGCGAAATCGGTAGACGCAGTTGATTCAAAATCAACCGTAGAAATACGTGCCGGTTCGAGTCCGGCCTTCGGCACCAAAATCTAATCATCTTTTTAGATACTAAAACGGTAGATTTACCTTGACTTTAAACTAGAAAGTCTTTTCATGATTTTGTTCATTACCAAAAAAATACTCTTGGTAACTGTGTATTTTCCTTCCTGAAGAATAATATTCTATAAGTTCCAGAGGATCTTGATATAAGCATAGTATGGGTGGAAACTCCTCATCTAAAAATTCCTTAATGCTTATATTGAGGTTTTTTTGTTTAGAAGACATATGAACTCTCTTAATAGGGCCGCTTTGGCCAGGGAAAATAAATATGTTTTTTATGGATTTCGCTTCTTTCTCAATTATCGATAAAGCTTTTGCATAATAAAATTGTTTTATAATATCCTGTAAGCTCGGAGAGTTATTGATATTTGTTGCTGCATAGTATTTTGCATCAATAATAATGAAATCTCCATTTTTTTCCAAAACAATATCTGTGCGTTGTCCTTTAGATGAGGCCATTATGTAATTTCCAGATATATTATAAACGGGGGCTAAAAGTTTATGATTAATGCTTTTTTTAAAATCTAAGCATGCACTTAGCATTTCTTCCCAAATATTATGAAATTCTTTAACCCCAATAGCCATGTTGCCTTTTCTATTGTTTGCTTGATTCATTAAATATTGCTTTAGCAAGTTTAATAAATAAATATCTCTATCAAAATAAGTCTTTCGTAACGCCTCATCAATAATTAATATTTTTTCCTCTATGCTATGTTGTGATAGTGGTGTATTGAGTAATGTTTGCTCAACATTATGTCTGTCAAATGATATTAACCAACCAAATGATTCAAATAATTCTTTTATTATTTCAGCATGAATTTTTGTTATGCTATTATTAGTATCAACTATTTTCTGTGCCCCTATCCATTCTAAATAATATGGGACATCTTTATCTAGATAAGCAGAGCAGCTATTTATTGTTTTTTTCCAATTTATTTTGGATCTATTTCTGGTATTTTCTGTTCTATATTTCTTAAATAAACCATTGAGAATGAAATCATCAAGTAATGCTAAGATTAAAGCGAGAGATGATTCACCTATAGTTCCTTCTTCATCTAGAGCTTCAGTTATCATTCTGGTTGATGAATTGAAATATTTATTTAAAGAAAGAAGTAAAGACCTTGAAATAGAACCCTGATTATTAGCTTCTTTAGAGTTTAAATTTTGGATGTGGCTGTTACGAGGAAAAAATATATTGATATTATTATTCAAATAGACAATGCCAACGAAATGTATTTTCTCTTGCCCTGGCATTAGTAAGCCATTATCTTTAAAATAATCAACAATCGCAGATGGAATATAAGTTATGGGCGTTCGGTCAACATAGAATCTAAAATTTTTCATGACTTAAAATCCGCTACTACTTGAGTTGATCAGTATTTGTTCTTCTATACTTGCATTAAAGATTGGAATGCCATTTTTAAATGCATTATATATTTCCCCAAAAGTATTGAAACTTGCGGTATTGAAAATAAAATTCCTTTTTCCATGACGCAATACATCATCCCAAATATAAACTAAAACTTTACTAGCAAAAGATTCTCTTGCCGAGTCGATAGAATTTATCTCAACACTATTGAGGAAATATTGTCCAAGAAGACGGTCCTCAGGAATATTCAAAGATTTTAGTGTATTGTTAATAATTGAAGCCATATCCTTCCATGATATGCTAACGATAGAGACTAAATCATTACCGCTATTCACTTCTAAAGGAATTATACCATCTGCAGCAGCATTTAAATCTATTAAGAGGTATTCAAACTGCCAGCGACGCTTAAAGGCAGTATCCATAGGCATTACTGCCTGATCACTGCTATTCATAGTAGCTAATATGCTTAAATTAGAAGGGATATAAATACTATCTATTTTATTATTTATTCGTCCATTAATGTAATCAAGCATATCAGGATCTGATATGTCAACGTTGTATTTACTTCTTCCTGATTCATCTCTGTCAAGTAATTGGAAAATTTCACCAAATACAGCAGGTGCTTGAGCTCTATTTATTTCCTCAATAATTAAAAATACATTTTCCAATTGATTGTTCAGTGCTTGAATTAATGCTTTAGTAAATGGGCCAGCGCGGAATTCATAAGTAATTCGTTTAATTTTATCATCATCAATGTAGGTTTTAGGTTTCAACGAACCAACAAAATCTGAGTATTGCATATCAGGATGAAAAACTGTCCGTATGCATATTTTGTCTTTGGTTATTTCATTAATTTTATGGCTTTTCCCTGTACCGGGAGCTCCATAGAATATTTTATTAATAGATAATAATGAGCTATTATTTGAAGTAACAGTAATTTCTTCATCAGAAGGCATTTGATTTTTAAGGTAATCAATAGTCGTCTGTAGTTTTTGCGGTGTTAAATCGATAGTCTTTTCGTGATAAATATCATTATTAACTACGGTGATTATTTTATTTAGGAGTGCAAACAACGGTAAGGTCTGTACTGTAGATAATGCATTAATAACCTTATCTGTAATATATTCTGGGAAAAGATCTCTCCAGTGACTTTCATTGTAATTTGGATACTTTGAAAACTCAGATAAGTTATCTTTGATATTTTCTAAAACAGATATAATCTGAGGTAAAGTGATGGCGAAATATTTTGCTCCATTTCGTCTACCGGTATTTGAAAAAATAAAACTAGGGGCAACTTGTCCGTAAGATATACTCATTTCACTTGATAGATTTGAACAATCAATGACTAATTGTTTGATAGTTGTATTTGGCATAAAATTCCCATTGCATGTAGTTATATACAGCGTTATCATACCGGGACAAAAACCGGATAAGTTGGCTTTAAGGTATGTTACAAAATCAGGCTGAGTATATCAAAAAACTAAGGACTTGCTTAGGGTTAAGTCTTACTGATTTTTCAATATTACTTGGATTAGGTACGGCAGGGGAACGAACTATCAGGGGATGGGAGTCTGGTGAACACTCGCCATCGAGGACTAAATGGCAAGACATAATGCAACTGGAAACTGACATGAATTCTAAGCTTACAAATGCTCCCTTTAAACAAAAACCACTTAATGAATGCGACTTTTCTTTTATCGACTTGTTTGCAGGCATTGGTGGTATACGTTTACCTTTTCAGCTGAACGGTGGACATTGTGTTTTTACCTCTGAATGGGATAAGTTTGCGCAAAAAACATATGCTGCGAATTTTGGTGAAATGCCCAGTGGAGATATCACTAAAATTTCAGCTCAGGAAATCCCCGATCATGATATTTTATTAGGTGGATTTCCTTGCCAAGCTTTTTCTCAGGCGGGGCTAAAACAGGGGTTTAACGATACGCGCGGCACCATGTTTTTTGAAATTCAGAGAATTCTTGCTGAAAAAAGACCTAAGGCATTTCTTTTAGAAAATGTTAAACAGTTACAGGGGCATGATAAAGGAAACACACTACGTACTATCTTGTCAATTTTACGAGGTGAATATACCCAAGAGATACCCGATCATATTCCTATGAGTCCCGATTCTCGGCGTGCTTTGTCTCACAGGCTCAATTATTGGGTAGATTATAGAATCCTTCGCGCCGCAGATTTTGGTATTCCTCAAAATAGAGAAAGAGTTTTTATTGTCGGTTTTGATCGTGATTATTTCAAAGGCGTTGATTTTAATAGTCATTTTAAATGGCCTGATGCTCCAAAAACCAAAACTTCTTTAGGTAATATTCTCCATTCTGATGATGAGTTAAATATTTTATCTCAAAAGAATGGAAAAGATGCCTATACTATTTCTGATAGGTTGTGGGAAGGCCATCAAAAAAGAAAAGAGGAACATAAAAATAAAGGGAATGGTTTTGGGTATTCCCTATTTAATAAAGAAAGTGAATATGCTAACACAATTAGTGCCCGTTATTATAAAGATGGTTCTGAAATATTAATAGACCAAGCGCATATTGGTAAAAACCCTAGAAAATTGACTCCAAGAGAATGTGCTAGACTTCAGGGATTTCCTGAGAGTTATATTGTTGATGAAGTATCGCATGGGCAAATTTATAAACAATTCGGCAATTCTGTTTGCGTAAAAGTGGTTGATGCTGTGGCAGAAGAGCTCATTTCAACATTAAAAAATGCAGAAAAAATACTCATAGATAAAAATGTAATGGTTTCGAACTTTGATTAAGTTACAGGCCAAGATTTCATTATTCTTGGCCTGTGTATTACCTCGGTTTAAGGCCATATAATGAGCAAAGTAAATTAAAATCCACTCCATATTTGTTCATTGCATTCTGATGCCTTAAGTACAAAATATTTAATGCTTCTATCTTATTTTCTCTTGGACCGAAGTGAATCATTTTATGGCAGTTAGGGCAAAGAGACACTATATTAAATGGGTTGTCTAAACTTGTTTTAAAATAATCTTGCGAATGTAATGGAATGAGATGGTGAGCTTCCATAAATGGATTCCCGCTTATAGGTGAAATAAAAGTTTTATGGCTTAAGTCAAGTTCGCAATGATAATTTTCACGAATTAAGGCTTGTTTTGCTTTACTAACATCTCTTCCTGGAGTGAGTATTCTCCTTTCAGCTCTTGGAGATGCGTCTGAAAAGAGTATTGCTGTTTGATATTTTTCGTCATTAATATCAGTTTTTCTTATGATGAAATTATTTTCTATCTCATTTTGGAAGTCATGCCATGTATTTTGAGGGATGAAACCTACAACAGGGTAATTAAAGTTTTCACGCGTATATATTATAAAGATATCTCCAGTGTTTCCGTAAAAGTCCAAAGCCTTGTTCATATATAGTCTTAGTTCCAAACCGTGCGATTTTGGATAAACAGCCAATAAATAGCCTTCTGTAAAAGAATTAAATTTTTTATTTAAAATATAAAATAATCGTCTATCCTCACTATGGCTGGCTTGAAAAGTTCCACGACGTGAAAAGTTGAGTAAATTATAATGGGTAGCAAGTATTTTTTTTTCATTGCTGTCTAGTGTAATGCTTTTATCACCAGTCGCTTCTCTAGCGGTAACAAATGAGTATGCTCCGGCTTCAGCGCCGAGTAGATCTAGCTGTTCCTGTGTCATTAATGGCATATTATACTCCAAATCAATTTGGATACTTAGCTATGAATTTATTATAACCATTTCATAATGTGAAGACTTTTAAAATCTAAACACCTCCCTCCGATGCCACTCCACAAACCTCTCACCTGGATAATTCCGTTTCACCACCGGCAGCGCAATTTGCTTCCCTGCAAAATCCCAGAACAACCGCCCAACGATCCCATTCCCATTCACCGCCTCTGACACCAGCACCCGCATACTCTCATCCAGCCCAATAGATCCTTTATCAAACGCCTTATGATGAATCGCACACAGCGCCAGTCCGTTCGGGATCTCACACGGCCCGCCAAACTGCTTCCACTTAATATGCGCGGCTTCGAGTCCTACTGAGGCGTTATCATGCCGCATGTTGAATCCGCAGATCGCACACTCGTAGTTGTAAGCACGCAGAACCTGCTGACGGAACAAGGGATCGCGAACCTTACGGATCTGCTGGATATCAAAACCCATCTCATCCGCGAGCTCTTCCTGAATGCTTTCAGGAAAGTGCGCTTCAAGGATCTGCTGCGCCAGCGAGCCGATCAGCTTTTTGTTCCTACTCAGCAGCGCAAAGTGGTCTTCATCAAACCCGCCTGCGACGTTATGTTCCACAAGTTCTTTAACAGGCGGTTGCTTACTGCCAGTGGTCGAACAGAACTCAGTATTCTTCAGATCCCAAAATCCGTCCCTCTTGAGCCGCCAGAAGGGCATATTTGGGTAATGCGCCTTCCGCTGTGGGCCAAAGCGTTCTAACAGGCTAAGCAGCTGTTCGTGGACCTCAGTTCCGTAATCAAACAGTCGCGCATGCCCCTGCTGATAGTTCGCCAGCACGTAGAGAAGCAATAAGGGCTTATGCGGCGCACGTTGTTCGCCTTTGCGCCAGATGGTGATGTCGGCAATCGCCTGTTCGAGAGTTTTGCTGGAAGCCATCGCGTTACGGAAGAAGGTAAATAAATGCGATGATGCTCGCAAAACCCAGACCAATCAACCCGCAATCAACAAAAACATGACCTTACCGCAAAGAACTCTATTTCCTGAATCCCCCTCGCAAATTCCAAATTTCCCCCAACCCAAACCGCTGTATCTATATTCAGCCCTATATAATGAGCACCAGAAATTACGCCAAACGGCGAAAGGAAGTATCAAGGAATATTTAACGAAGAATTCGCGATATGAAGGTGCTGCAACACCCCCATACCGCTAACCACAACCAACTAGAATGGAGTTGTATATGGCTGCGACGAATTTTAAGCCAGAGTTTACTGTTTGCAAAACAGAATCAGACGCTTTCACCGGCATGATTGAAAACCGCGACCTGGTGCGCAAAAACAGCGCCCGCCGTCTGCACGGCAACCAGCCCAACGCGGCGCCCGTCCATCCTCGCGCGGAAACGCCGCAGGACAGTGCAGCCTGCTGCGAACTTTATTCCCGCATAGATATGAAATACCTTCTTCTGGGCGGCGAGTGGTTAACCCGTGCAGGCTTTATCGACGGCATGCCCGTAAAAATCCGCGCCATGAAAGACTGCATTGTGATTACGCCGCAGCATACAAGAGAATTATGGGGATGCCTGGAGGGTATGAGTGTGGTGAATATAAATAAAAAGAAAGTGGCGCAGTGGTTGAAGACCTTTCCGGGAGCGCTGAATGATACAGGCGATATACCGGCTGTTAAGCGTGGAACAGGGCAGGCGATGTCGGAGTAACTGTGTTTCCCATCTAATGTAACGCTTGAAGCAATAAAACGGGCATGTCATCTCATGCCCGTTTTAAGTAAAAATCAATCACGCTTAACCTGCTCTTTCACAGCCTTAACCAGCGCAGTGTGAAGTTTGCCGACGGTTAAATCACATATAACAGGTTCGGGTATGCCACGTACCCAGCGGATAAACCGACAGATGCCAAAAAAGTCTATGCCTTCACCCGTAAACAGATACTCATTCTCTGCGAGAGAGAACGTTTTCCTGTAGCCATCTTCTTCCGTGGCAAGCTGAACGCCAAACGCTTCTTCGCAGTCTTCCAGTAGGTCTTCGCCGTCGATACCGCAAATATGCAAATCGGCCTCAATCAACGTATTGCTATCGATAGGTTTACGATGCTCACCTGAGGAGTTTCGAACAACCTCAATGACTTGAGAGAGTGTGGGTTACATAATGATGCTCTCCTTTAAGGCGGTAGAAATAATCGCCAGCGCTTCCCGGCGGCGCTCCGCTTGGTCGGACCGACAAGCACAACGTTACCTCGGCCCGAGAAATGTTAAAGTCGTTTCAGGCAATCGCCATATGATTCCAGGCATCTCTGTAAACGATATTCCCGTCACAGTGTTTCCAGGTGATTGCCTCATATCTTAGCTCGATCGTCTCTGTATGCGTTCCTGTTCCAGAACCCGGGAACAGATTTGGCGTGATACCCGTGATTTTTACATTCTCCAGGATAATGTTGAAATATTCTCTCTCGATTCCTGCATCATCAATTTGGTACATTTTTATCGTAGCCGATTTCAGTGTTTGGTTTTCACACAGTGCCCTGATGAGAACCGGTGTCGTTTTATCAAACTCTTTCTGAATGGCAATCGGTGTATGTACGCGGGTACCTGTTAGTCGGCCTGTATTTTCACTCACAGGAATAGTGAGGTGATGAGCGACTGCCTTTAATTCAATAGCACCAAACCGGCCGGACACCATGGAACCTCCTACGACGGGTGAGCCATTAGCATCGGTTAACCAAAGATACGCTGGATTTGACATAATTATTCCTCATCTATATTTACAAAAGAAGGTAGGTGCAACATCGCCACGACCCATATGAATAAGCCAATAATTTTCAGCGGCCAGGGTTCAAGGACAGCTATACAAGCAAATGCACCGATGATCAGTAAGGGACCTGATAACACATCCAGGATCCCGCCAAAAATACGTATCTTTCCTGGCAGTAATTTATTCATTACTATTGAAATAATGTAAGCGCTTAGGGTAATTATGCAAAAGGCGATTGTTTTATCATTCCAGGTTTCGAATTCAACCCAGCTAAGAATATAGGCTATAACTAAATATGAGCAAAGAAGCAGGTTTATAATGGGGATGATAAACTTACTCATACGCGCCTGCCGTAGTTTGTGCAGTTAGTTTTTCATTAACTTTCTTCATGATCTGATTAAATACAGATTTTCCTTCTGAATAACCTACATGGATAGCATCTACGAAAGGCTGTACGGCATCAGCGAACAGAAAATAAAGTAGGTCGTAGTCTCTGGGTCTTAGAAGTTGATATACCTCTGGGGCTTCGGCTTTGAGTCTGTCAGATGTTCTGATTGATCGTTCAGCCATTCCCCCAAACAAAAGGAGCGTGCTCAGTGCCGTGATTGGGTTGCCTTTCCCTTTAAAAACAAGAAACGTAAAGGAAGTTCTTTCAATAACATGTTTCGCGATAGTAGATGCAATAATATTGGTTGATACTCTACCTGCGATTGAAGTCATTACAGATCTGTATATTTTATCCTGCTCCGCCTCAGTTAAATATCTGTTGAACGCTTCGAATATGGCTTTAACTGCATTGACAATGTTCTCGTAATTCAAAATGTCGTTTTTTATGGCAGTGAGCATTCGTATTCGTTGAGTTTCACGAGCATACCTGGTATCCGTGTCAAAGATACCATAAACCAGATATCCATAATCTAGCGGTACAGATAGCCCTCCATTTATAAGCCCAGTAACTGTATCTGGAGAAGCTATTATGTTGCATAATCTCTGGGCTATATCTTCTACATCGGCCATAATAATCCTTTAAATGTGCAATAAAGGATTTATCAATGTAATATTAATGTGACTGAAGCAATTTATTTTATCTAAACAAGAAATTAAGAATTGTTATAGGTATCAATTTTATCTTTAATGAGATAATTAGCGGCTTCATGCTAACCCCCCGCATTCCACCGCTAAATCGACTTTAACTAAACACCGGCACCCCCAGCCCAACCTTCACCTCCCTCAACGTCTCCTGCGTCACCCCCTGCGCCCGTTCTGTCCCGCGCTTTAGCATCGCCATCAGTTCCCCCTTATCCCGCAAATACATCGCCCGACGCTCCCGCATTGGCGCAATCAGCTCCTGCAGGCACGCCTCCAGCTCGTTCTTGCAAACCCGGTCCCCAAGCCCACCCGCCTGATAGTGCGCCTTCATAGCCGCCACTTTCTCCTTGTCCGGATGAAACGCGTCGAGATACGTAAACACCACGTTCCCCTCAATCTGCCCCGGATCGCTTACCTTCAGGTGGTTCGGGTCGGTGTACATGGCGCTGACCGCACGGTGAATGGTCTCTTCGCTGGCCGACAGGTGCAGCGTATTACCCAGCGATTTCGACATCTTGGCGCTGCCGTCGATGCCGGGCAGGCGGCTGGTGTCGCTCAGCATCGCCTTACAGTGGCGCAGCACCGGGGCGTGCAGCAGGCTGTTCATCTTGTGCACAATCTCGTTGGTCTGCTCAATCATCGGCAACTGGTCGTCGCCGACGGGCACGCACTCGGCCTTAAACGCGGTGATGTCCGCCGCCTGGCTGATGGGGTAGGCCATAAACCCGACCGGCAGCGAGCGGGCGAAGCCCTTCTGCGCAATCTCGTTTTTCACCGTCGGGTTACGCTCCACGCGGGCGACGGTGACGATGTTCATGTACAGCATCGTCAGCTCGGCGAGGGCGGGCAGGGCGGACTGCAGGCAGATGGTGGTCAGGTTCGGGTCGATGCCCGCGGCGAGGTAGTCGGCCAGCACTTCGGGGATGTTGTCGCGGATCTTCTGCGGGTTGCTGCCGTTGTCGGTCAGCCCCTGCAGGTCGGCAATCAGCACAAACTGGTTGTGCGTCTGCTGGAGCGCCACGCGCTGGCGCAGCGATCCGACGAAGTGGCCGAGGTGCAGCGGGCCGGTTGGGCGGTCGCCGGTGAGGATAGTTGGTGCGTTCATAAAGACTCCTTAATGGGCAGTTGCCGAAAGGGGTCTTAGATGTGTGAAAGCCGCCTTTCGGCGGCTATCTGAAAATGGGGAAAACTACTCCGTGCCGCCTTTAAGAAGGCAGCCACCAGCGGTTTACGGTGAGCACGGCGTGGTTTATGTTCATCTCTTTACCGTATCACGTCCGGCGCGAAAAACAAAAGGGCACGTCATGCTGCAATCACTCAACCACCTGACCCTCGCGGTCAGCGACCTGCAAAAAAGCGTCACCTTCTGGCACGAGCTGCTGGGGCTGACCCTGCACGCCCGCTGGAATACCGGGGCCTATCTCACCTGCGGCGATCTGTGGGTCTGCCTGTCGTACGACGAGGCGCGCCAGTATGTGCCGCCGCAGGAGAGCGACTACACCCACTACGCGTTTACCGTCGCGGAAGCGGATTTTGAACCGTTCTCGCACAGGCTTGAGCAGGCGGGCGTCACCGTCTGGAAGCAGAACAAAAGCGAGGGGGCGTCGTTCTATTTTCTCGACCCGGACGGCCACAAGCTGGAGCTGCACGTGGGCAGCCTCGCCGCGCGGCTGGCGGCGTGTCGCGAGAAGCCCTATGCGGGGATGGTGTTTACCTCAGACGAGGCTTGAGGCGCGCACCTTCAGTCTGCCCGCCAGCGTCACGTGCGTGGCAGCATCTTCCTGATTGCACAGGTACTCCACCGCCAGCCGTCCCAGTTCGCTGTAGGGCAACTGAATACTGGTCAGCGGCGGGGTGAGCTGCTCGGAGATCTTCTGGTCGTCGTAGCCCGCCAGCAGCATGTCCTGCGGGATGCGCACGCCGTTCACCGCCAGTGCCTGATAGCAGCCAATCGCCAGCCAGTCGCTGGCGCAGAAGATGGCGTCCGGACGCTCGGCCAGTTCCAGCAGGGAGGTGGTGGCGGTAAAGGACTCGCTGAACTGCCAGTTGGTCTGGCGCACCAGGTCGTCGTCGCACGCGAGTCCGGCCTGCTGCAGCGCCGCCTGGTAGCCCGCCAGACGCTGGCGCGAGGCCTCCATCCAGCTCTCGCCGGTAATGTGGGCGATGCGCGTGGCCCCGCAGGCGATGAGGTGTTTAGTCACCTGGAAAGCGTTGGCGTAGTCGTCCGGGATAAACGACGGCAGCAGCGGCGAGCCGGGGTCGCGCTGGTTGAGCAGCACCAGCGGGATGCGGGTGCAGTCCTGGAAGGCCGTCATGTCCACCAGCGTGGTGACCGGAGACGCGAGAACAATCCCGATGCAGTTGCGCTTCTCCAGCTGGCGGATGATGTTCAGCGCCAGCTCGATGTCGTCGCCGTAGTCGTAGACGGTGAGCAGGGTCTCGTTACGCCACGCGGCTTCCCGCGCCTGGCTGATGGCGTCGATAAACGGGTCAAAGCTCTGCAGCGAGCTGACCAGCAGGGCGATCTCTTCCTGGTTGCGCGGGGCGTGAACGGCGGGGAGGCGGTCGTAGCCGAGCTCGGTGGCGACGCCAATCACCCGCTGGCGGGTGTCGTCGCTGAGCTTGATGTTGCGGGACTGGTTAAGCACCAGCGATACCGTCGCCTGCGACACCCCTGCCGCCCGCGCAATATCGTTCATCGTCACTTTTGTTTTTCGCTTCATCCGTCCTCTCCCTTTCGCGAATTCGCATCATACCCTAACCGCACGCTTACGCGCCGTCGATCACGTTTCTCATTCATCGAAGCGCGAACTTTGTGAGGGGCATCGCTTTTCTTCGTGCGGGAAATTGCGCATTTATCCCGCAACTAATATTTATTAGCTAAATATTATCAGTAAGAGGACACGTAATGAAAGAGCAGTGGAGCAGGGAGCAGGCACAGGCGTGGTATCAGCAGAAGGGCTGGCTGTGCGGGTTTAACTATCTGCCGTCGACGGCGGTGAACTGGACCGATATCTGGCAGGCGGAGACCTTCGACGCCGGGACGATTGACCGCGAGCTGGGCTGGGCGGAGGAGGCGGGCTACAACACCCTGCGCATCAACCTGCCGTTTATCGTCTGGGAGCACGACCGCGACGGGCTGATGGCGCGCATCGACCGCTTTTTGACGATTGCTGACGGCCACGGGTTCAGCACCATGCTGACCCTGATGGACGACTGCGGCTTCTCCGGCGACGAGCCGTACCTCGGCCCGCAAAAGCCGCCGGTGCCGGGCAAGCACAACAGCCAGGCGGCGGCGAGTCCGGGGCGTGACAAGGTGTGCGATCCGGACTGCTGGGCAGACATTGAGCGCTATATCCGCGACGTTGTCCGCCAGTTCCGCGACGATAAGCGCGTGCTGCTGTGGGATCTCTACAACGAGCCGGGCAACCGCGGCATTTTCGCGACCGGCACGCAGGAGGTGCAGTACGACGCGAAGCTGGAGACCTGCGCTCACGAGTTGATGAAGCTGGCGTTCCAGTGGGTGCGTGAAGAAGATCCAACCCAGCCGCTTACCGTCTGCGCGTGGCGCCTGCCGCCGGAAGAGGAGGGCGAGACGTTCTTCCAGCATCCGCTGGACCAGACCGCGCTGGCGCTCTCGGACGTGGTGAGCTTCCACGCCTACACCCACACCGGGCGCATGACGGCGATTATCCAGCAGCTGCAACAGCTCGGACGACCGATGTTCTGCACCGAATGGCTGGCGCGCCACGTGGGCAGCACCATCGAAGAGCAGCTCCCGCTGATGTACGCGGCGAAGGTCGCGCCGTACCAGTGGGGGCTGGTGCGCGGCAAAACCCAGACGTGGCTGCCGTGGCCGGTGGTGATGAAGGAGTCCACGGACTACTGCCGTCTCTGGTTCCACGACGTGTTTGAGGAGAACGGCATTCCGTTCTCGCGCCGTGAAATCGCCCTGATGCAGCAGCTGCGCAAGATCGCCCCACAGGCGCAGGACTAATAATATCGACCCGGCGGTCCACCGCCGGGCAACCAGGCAGGCATATAACAATGGCAACGACAATGAAAATACCGTCTCGCGAGCTGTGGTCTTATTTTGGTTATGGTTTAGGTCAGTGTTTTAGCTTTGGTTTAGTGGGTTCGTTTATTAACTATTTTTACACCGACGTGCTGGGGATCTCGGCGCTGGCGGCGAGCACCATCTTCCTGATTGCCCGCGCGTGGGACGCGGTTCACGATCCGCTGTTTGCCAGCATTATGGATACCATTAACAGCCGGTTCGGCAAGTTTCGCCACTTTTTGCTGATCGCCCCGCTGCTGATCACCGGCGTCACGCTGCTGTCGTTCTATAAAATCGAAGCGGACATGACCACCAAAATCCTCTACGCCGGGGTGACCTACATCCTGTGGGGGACGCTGTACGCCATCTCCGATATCCCGTTCTGGTCGATGTCGTCGGTGATGACCAACGACTCCGGGCAGCGCACCCGCGCGGTGACGGCGGCGATGCTAGGGGTGAACGCCGGGATTGCCTGCGCCAACATCTTCTTCCCGAAGCTGGCGGCCTACTTCGCCCAGTACAGCAATGACAAAGGCTACTTTATGGCGGCGCTGGTGATGATGCTGGTGGGCCTGCCGCTGATGCTTAACGGCTTCATGCAGATCAAAGAGCGCGTGCCGCCGAGCCCGGAAAAGGTGACCATCCGCGACACCTTCCACAACCTGCGCCAGAACAAGCCGCTGTTTATCGTCCTGCTGTCGTTCTTCTTCTGCGTGTTCCACAACGTGGCGGGCGGGCTCTATATCTACTTCTTTATCAACAACCTGGGCGACGGCAGCCTGCAGATGGCGATTGGCGTGATGGGAATAGTCGCGGCGGTGTTGTGCCTGGTCGCCCCGATGCTGACGCGCCGGATGCAGAAGCGGAAGCTGTTTATGATCCTCTGCGGGCTGGACGTGGCGGTGCGCGTGGTGATGTGGTTTGTGGGCTATCAACAGGTGACGATGCTGTTTATTCTGCTCGGCCTGAGCACGCTGTTCGTGATGATGACCAACATCCTCACCTCGTCGATGATTGCCGACACCATCGAGTACGCGGAGTACCACACCCACAAGCGCTGCGCGGCGATCACTTTCTCCGGGCAGACCTTCACCGGCAAGATGTCGGTGGCGGTAGGCGGCGGGTTAATCGGCGTGTTTCTGACGATGATCGGCTACGTGCCGCAGGCGCAAATCCAGAGCGAGAGCGTACTGTCGGGGCTGTTCTTCGGGATTTGCCTGCTGCCGGCAATAGGGTCGCTGATTCGAATGGGCTTCATGTCGCGCTTTACCTTTACCGAGGAGAAGCACGCGGAGATTTGTCGGCTGCTGGCGGAGCGGAACGCGTCTGCGAAAGCGCCGGGTGACGGCTGCGCCTTACCCGGCCTACAGGACCAGCCCTTGTAGGCCTGATAAGCGAAGCGCCATCAGGCTTCGCTTTTTAAGATTTACAGCGACTTCACAAACGCCAGCAGATCTTCGTTAAGCTGGTCCTGGTGGGTCAGCGCGAAGCCGTGCGGCGCGTTGTCGTACACCTTCAGCGTGGCGTTTTTGATCATCTCTGCCGCCAGCTTGCCGGTGCTTTCAAACGGCACGATCTGGTCGTTGCTGCCGTGGATCACCAGCGTCGGCACGTCGATTTTCGCCATATCCGGGCGGAAGTCGGTTTCGCCGAACGCGGTCACGCAGTCGATGGTGCCCTTCAGGGACGCCAGCAGGGCGATATTCAGCGTCTGGGTCAGGGCACCGGCGGAAACGGTCTGCCCGGCGTTGGTGCCGTAGAACGGGGTGGCGAAGTCGCTGATGAACTGGGCGCGATCTTTACGCAGCCCGTCGCGAATGCCGTCGAACACGCTCTGATCCACACCCTGCGGGAAGGTGTCGGATTTGCCGAAGATCGGCGTGACCGCGCCCAACAGCGCCAGACCGGCCACGCGCGCGCTGCCGTAGTTGTTGATGTAGCGGGTCACGTCGCCGCCGCCCATGGAGAAGCCCACCAGCGTCACGTCCTGGAGGTCCAGGGTGGTAATCAGGTCGTTGATGTCGGACGCAAAGGTGTCGTAGTCGTAACCGTTCCAGGGCTGATCCGAGCGGCCAAAGCCGCGGCGGTCAAAGGCGATGGCGCGGAAGCCGCGCTCGGCCAGGTAGTTCAGCTGGCTGTCCCACATGTCGCCGTCCAGCGGCCAGCCGTGGCTGAAGAGAACCGGTTTGCCCGCGCCGCCTTCTTTATAGTAAATCTGCGTGCCGTCTTTTGCCTTAAACGTTGCCATAGTGTGTTCCTGTGCAGGTGATGGTTATGGTTATACCGGCGCGACCAGATAACGAATTGCCGGTGATGTTGTGCCCTGATGAAAAGCCAGAACGCGGCTCTGCAGCAGGAGGTCATTCATGGTGTGGCGCTCCTGCTGGCGCAGATGCTCAATCCACGAGCCCATCAGGAAGGTCTCGATAAACAGGCCGGGGCGCTCGATATCCTCGTATACCGCCCAGCTCATCGCCCCGGCGCGGCGTCGCACCCGGCGCAGCTCGTGCACTGCCTGCAAAAACGCTTTCGCGTTGTGCGGGTCGATGATGTACTCGTGCGAGACCAGCACCGGGCCGCGCTCGTTCGGCAGGTCGATCTCCACGCCGTCCAGCGGCTGGCCGCTCAGGTCGAGGTTCAATTCCGGGTCTTTCTCCAGCTTCCAGCGGAACACGGTGGCGCTTGCCAGCACCATCCCCAGCGTGGCGACAACCAGCGCGGTCGGGGTGCCGAACCGGGAGGCTATCTGCCCCCAGATGGCGCTGCCCGTGGTCATCGAGCCGAAGAACACCGTCAGGTAGACCGCCAGCGCCCGGGCCTTCACCCAGCGGGCAGCGCTGCGCTGGGCGCCCAGGTTCAGCGTCGAGAGCACCGCAATCCACGCGAAGCCGGTGAAGAACTCAAACAGGTTGAGCAGCCAGACGTGGCGCACAAACGCCAGCGCCAGCATGGTGAGGGCAAAGACCAGGCTCGCGACCACCATCAGGCGGTCGGCGTTCAGCCGTTGGCGCAGGCGCGGCAGCAGGATGGCCCCGGCAATCGCCCCCAGGCCAATGCACGCCAGCATCACGCCATAGCCTGCCGGGCCCAGGCCCAGCTCGCGGCGCGCCACCAGCGGCAGCAGTGCCCAGCCCGCGCTGCCAAAGACAAAGAACGCCACGGTACGCACCAGCACGTTGCGCAGCACCGGGGCGGCGTGCACGTAGCGGATGCCTGTGCGCACCGCAGAGAAGAAGTGCTCCGGCGGCAGACGCTGAATGGACGGGGCCGGACGCCAGCGCCACAGTACCCATGCCACGCCCACCACGGACAGCGCGTTCAGGGCAAACACCATCCACGGCCCGGCGAGCGACAGCAGGAAACCGCCCAGCGCGGGGCCAATCGCCCGGCTGATGTTCACCCCGAGCGAGTTCAGCGCCACGGCGGCGCCCAGCTCCGGCTTGCTCACCAGATCGGGCACCACGGCCTGGAACGGCGGCGAGCTCATCGCCGCCCCTACGCTCAGCAGAAACGTCGCCACCAGCAGCACGGTCGGGGTGACGTGTCCGGTGAAGGAGAGCGCCGTCAGCCCGGCGGCTGCGATGAACACCCACAGCTGGGAGAAAAGCAGGTATTTACGTCGGTCAACGATGTCCGCCATCACCCCGGACGGCAGGGCGAAGAGGAACATCGGCAGGCTGCTGGCCGCCTGCACCAGCGCGATATCCAGTGGGTCGGCGCTCAGGGTCAGCATGCTCCAGTTGATGCCGACGTCGCTCATCCATGAGCCGACGTTAGAGACCACCGTGGCGATCCACAGCATGCGGAACACCGGCTGGCTCAGCGGCTGCCAGGGTGAAACCGTCGGTGCGGGCGTCGTCTCGACGTGTGCGTCGCGAACGTCGTTAACCTGGGTCATGCGAACCTCTCCGTTGCCTTACGCTGCAGCCGCCACTGGCCCGGCCCGGTGAGAGCGAGAGTGGTGAAGATAATCAGCAGCAGCCAGCCAAACTGCCCTTCGGCAATCGACCAGTTCGGGTGGACCGCCAGCATCGCCACCAGCAGCACGGCGATAATCGGCAGGCACGCCAGGCGGGTGTAGACGCCCGCAATGATCAACAGCGGGCAGATCACCTCGGCGACAATCGCCGGGATCAGGCTCGCGTAAGGCCCGAAGCCGAACGGATCTTCAATGCGCGTCAGCTCTTCGCTGAAGTGCAGCACCTTCGGCAGGCCGTGCACGTAGAGCAGCAGCAGGCTGCCGGTCAGGCGCAGGAAGAACAGACCCAGGTCGATCCGGGGCGGCATAGTGGTGTTTTTCATCAGAATGCAAAGCAGCTGCAGCCCAGCGCCCCCCAGAAAGCGTTATCGTCGGACACCGGCATCGCTGACGTGCGGGCGAAATCGTGCTGGTGGCTGTGAACCCCGCACGGGCCGCTGCAGTGGTGGACGGCGCTCATACCCACGCGTGCGGCCTGCGGCGGCGCGCTGCGGTAGTGGCCCGGCACCTTGACCACCGGTGACCACTCGGGCAGGACCGGGATGGCCGGCGGCGCGAGCGGGCCAAAGCTGCCCGCGGCGTAGACGATATCGCCGTTGACCACCGTAAGAACGGACTCGATGCCCTTGATCTCCTCTTCCGGCACGCGGAAGTAGTCTTTGCTCAGCACCGCCAGGTCGGCGAGCTGGCCGACTTTAATCTGCCCCTTCTGGTTCTGCTCGCTGGAGAACCACGCGCTGCCCTGGGTCCAGAGCATCAGGGCGGTATCGCGATCCAGACGGGCACTGTGGTCGTACATCTGCATTCCGCCGACGGTACGGCCGGAGACCAGCCAGTAGAGCGCGGTCCACGGGTTGTAGCTCGCCACGCGGGTGGCGTCCGTCCCTAAGCCCACCGGCACGCCGGTCTCGAGCATTTTCGCCACCGGCGGCGTGTGGCGGGTGGCTTCGATGCCGTAACGCTCGGCAAAGTACTCGCCCTGGAAGGCCATGCGGTGCTGGACGGCAATGCCGCCGCCGAGCGCTTTGATGCGGTCGATGTTGGCCTGTGACACGGTTTCCGCGTGGTCGAAGAACCAGTGCAGGCCGTTGAACGGAATGTCGCGGTTCACCTTCTCGAAGACGTCCAGCATGCGGCTGATGGATTCGTTATAGGTGGCGTGCAGGCGGAACGGCCAGCGGTGCTCCACCAGATGGCGTACCACGCGCTCCAGCTCGTCCTCCATGCCCGGCGCGAGATCCGGGCGCGGTTCGAGGAAATCTTCAAAATCGGCGGCAGAGAAGACCAGCATCTCGCCCGCGCCGTTGTGGCGGAAGAAGTCGCTGCCCTGGCCCGGCGTGAGCATGTCGGTCCATTTTTCAAAGTCTTCCAGCTCGTGGCCCGGGCGCTGGGTAAAGAGGTTGTAGGCGATGCGGATGGTCATCTGCTTTTTCGCGTGCAACTCGGCGATCACCTCATAATCTTCCGGGTAGTTCTGGAAGCCGCCGCCCGCGTCGATGGCGCTGGTCAGCCCCAGACGGTTGAGCTCGCGCATGAACTGGCGGGTGGAGTTGACCTGCTGCTCCAGCGGCAGCTTCGGCCCTTTGGCCAGTGTGGCGTAGAGGATCATGGCGTTCGGACGGGCAATCAGCATCCCGGTCGGGTTGCCGTTGGCGTCGCGCTGGATCTCCCCGCCCGGCGGGTTTGGCGTGTCTTTGGTGTAGCCGACCACCTTCAGCGCGGCGCGGTTGAGCAGGGCGCGGTCGTACAGGTGCAGGATGAAGACCGGGGTATCCGGCGCGGCGTCGTTAATTTCGTCGAGGGTTGGCATGCGGCGCTCGGCAAACTGGAACTCGGTCCAGCCGCCCACCACGCGCACCCACTGCGGCGACGGGGTGCGCAGCGCCTGCTCTTTCAGCATCCGCAGGGCGTCGGCCAGGGAGGGCACGCCTTCCCAGCGCAGCTCGAGGTTGTAGTTCAGCCCGCCGCGGATCAGGTGCAGGTGCGAGTCGTTGAGGCCAGGGATGGCGGTGTGGCCTTTCAAATCCACTACTTTGGTGGCGTCGCCGTGGTGTTGCATCACCTCGGCGACGGTACCCACTTCCAGAAATTTTCCGTCGCGCACGGCAACGGCTTCCGCGACAGGATTCTCGCGATCGACGGTATGAAACTGGCCGTTAACCAGAATGAGATCGGCTTTACCGAGGGTAACCATAACTGCTCCTGACTGAGAGGGGAATGGTCAGGATTATGGGAACCGGTTTCGGCAAAGATCCAGTTATACAATAGGATAGGTATACCAAAGTATAACTATACCTAAGGTTAACTATACGAAGAGATAATTACGCGCGGAGAAGGAAAACCGCAGGATGAGGGTGACTTTATCGCCGCGGTGCTCGCGGCGATTTCTACCCTTAACCACTGGAAAATGCTATGACCTCTTCAAAGCTCGAAGTGTTAACCCCTGCGAACTGTCAGATCATCTTTATCGATCATCAGCCACAGATGGCGTTTGGCGTGCAGTCGATTGACCGCCAGGTGCTGAAAAACAACACCGTGGCGCTGGCGAAAGCGGCTAAGGTGTTCAACATCCCGACCATCATCACCACCGTAGAGACCGAAAGCTTCTCCGGCAATACCTATCCTGAGCTGCTGGACGTGTTCCCGGGTCAGGACATCCTGGAGCGTACCTCCATGAACTCCTGGGACGACCAGAAGGTGCGCGACGCGCTGAAGGCCAACGGCAAGAAGAAGGTCGTGGTGGCCGGTCTGTGGACCGAAGTGTGCAACAACAGCTTTGCCCTGTGCGCGATGCTGGAAGGCGACTACGAAATTTATATGGTGGCGGACGCGTCCGGCGGTACCTCCAAAGAAGCCCACGACTACGCGATGCAGCGCATGATCCAGGCGGGCGTGATCCCGGTGACCTGGCAGCAGGTAATGCTGGAGTGGCAGCGCGACTGGGCGCGTAAAGAGACCTACACCGCTGTGATGGACATCGTGCGCGAGCATTCCGGCGCGTACGGCATGGGCGTGGATTACGCCTACACCATGGTGCATAAAGCGCCGTCTCGCCAGAAGAGCGAGCACCGCACCTTAGCACCGGTCCCGGCTCGCTAAGTCCCGTCGGCGGGCTGGTCCCTCATCCGGCTCGCCGCTGCCTCTTTCTCTGGAGTTCACGATGAGTACTGGGCTGATATCCCTTGCGGCAGGCGTGTTGATAGGCCTGATGTATGCCGTGCTGAAGGTGCGCTCCCCCGCGCCGCCCGCGCTGGCGCTGATTGGTCTGCTGGGGATGCTGGCGGGTGAACAGGCGACGCGCCATCTCTTATCCCGCGACGGCGCCCCACCTCCTAAGGTGACCGTTCCGCAGGCGGCAACGCAGACGGGAGCGTCATCATGAAAGCATGGATAATTTCGCTGGTGTGCGGCGTGGTTGCTGGGGTAATTTACGCTCTGCTCGACGTCCATTCCCCGGCACCGCCGGTTGTCGCCCTGCTTGGCCTGTTCGGCATGCTGGTGGGCGAACAGCTTATCCCGGTGGGACGACGTTTACTGAGTCGCGAACCGCTCACCCTCGCCTGGTTTCGTCACGAATGCGTACCGAAAATCAGCGGCACGGCGCCCCCTGCGCCCGCGAAGGACCCTCGCGACGTTAAATGACTGGTTAGAGGAAAAACAGCATGACGCTGCCGTGGCGCATTGCCATCATTGATGACGAACGTTCCGTCCGCAGCGGGTTGAGTAATCTCCTGGAGTCGGAAGGCTATTCAACCGACACGTTTGATTCGGCAGAGGTATTTCTGAGCCATCCGCTTGCCCTGTCCGGCGCGGCGCTGGTGATCACCGATATCAAGCTCCGGGGCATGAGCGGCCTTGAGCTGTTTGACAAGCTGCGGCTGCTGGCCGTACCGCCTCCGCCCGTGCTTTTTATCTCCGGTCATGCTGATGAAAATATGCAGCGGTACGCTCTCGGTCTGGGCGCCGCTGCTTTTTTGCGTAAGCCGATTAACATCGATATTCTGCTGGATCATATTCAGCGGGAGCTGGCCCGCCGACAATAAGGATCGCGGATGAACGAACACGAGCAGCCTGCATTCTGGCCCGCCCAGGGAAATCTTCACCAGGGGCGGGTTTTTGTCCTTAAAGAGGATGTGATTTTTACCGTGCTGGCGCAGGAGGGCGGAATCGCCTGGATGCACGCGCGACATCCTCATTCCGGCGGCTCGTTCATTATCGCCACCGCGGTCAGCGACGAAGAGGAAGAGCGGGCCACCCGGCTGCTGAAAAACGAGTTTGCGCTGCGTGACGCGCTGCAGGATAGCTGGGCCATTCGCGCCGTCGCGTCCACCCAGTACCGGGGACGCTTCGCGCTGGTGTACGCCCCGTTTTCGTTTGAGCTGCTGGCGCGGCGCGCGGGCAGGGCGATCTCGGGGATCGCGCGCTTTATCGAGCTGGCGATCCAGATCTGCGTTCCTCTGCGCCAGATGCATCTGCAAAACCTGATCCACGGCGATATCAAGCCCGGCAATATTTTTGTTCATCACGATGCCACCTGCCGTCTGGGCAGCTTTGGCCTTTCATGCAGCCTCTCCGGCGCCTTCGCGCAGACCCGGCTTGCCATTTCAGGCGGCACGCCGGCGTATATGTCCCCGGAGCACACCTCCCGCACCCAGCGCCCCGTCGATGGCCGCAGCGATCTCTACAGCCTCGGCGTGGTGCTGTATGAACTCCTGACCGGACGCCTGCCGTTTGAACGGGGGGAGGACGATCGGACCAACTGGGCGCACTACCATATTGCCTCGGCGCCGCTGGCCCCGGACGCGATACGCCCGGACGTGCCGGGAATGCTGTCGACCATCATCCTGAAGCTGCTGGAGAAGCACCCGGATAACCGCTACCAGACGGTTGACGGGCTGATTGCCGACCTCCGCCGCTGCCAGGCGACGTTGACCGGTGAGGGCGAGATCGTTGCCTTTACCCCCGGCCAGCAGGACCGCATCCCGGCTATTCTTCTGGCGGACTCGCTGTTCGCGACGCATCCGCAGGCGAATGACGTCATTGCCGCGTTTGAGCGGGTGGGGGAGAACCGCGTGCCGGAGCTGGTGACCATCGGCGGGCCGTCGGGGATCGGCAAATCCTCCATCATTGCGACGGCGTTAAAAACGCTCCAGCAGCGTACGGTGCTGCTGGCGGTGGGCAAAGTGGATCAGTTTTCACCGTCATTGCCCTACGGCGTATTAAGCTCCGCATTCCGCCCCCTGACCCTGCACCTGCTGGGCCTGCCGGCAGACGAGGTGGCGAAGTGGAAAATCCGTCTTTCTCGCGCCCTGGAAGGACACGAGGCGCTGGCCGTGAGCCTCGTGCCCGAGCTGGGCCTGCTGCTTGAGCGCAAACCGCGCTTCCCGGCGGATACGTTTTCCATTGATGCCCGGGCGCGCTTCAGCCATATGGTGCTGGCGCTGGTGAAAACCTTTGCCTCGCAGGGCTGCCCGCTGGTGCTGGTACTCGACGATCTCCAGTGGAGCGACGCCGCCAGCCTGCATACGCTCAACTATCTGCTGGTGAACTGCGGCGCGATCCCGCTGCTGGTGGTTGTGGCGCACCGCGACATCGGTTCGTTGTCCGAACCCACACTGCAACAGCAGCTGGCGAGCCTGCCGGAGGCGGCACAGCACGCGAGCGAAATTGTCCCGCAGGCGCTCTCTGTCAAAGCCGTGTCCCGCTGGCTGGGGACGGTATTTCGTACCCGCAGCACGGCGACGACCGACCTCGCCACGCTGATCCATGAAAAGACCGGGGGCAACCCGCTCTTTGTTCACGAATTTTTCCGCCGCATCGTCGATGACGGGCTGGTGGTGCACAACAAATATCAGGACAAGTGGCACTACGATCTGCAGGCGATCCGCGCCCGGCATTACACCGAAAACGTCGTCACCCTGGTGCTGGAGAAGCTGGAAGAGCTGCCCGACGAGACGCGTCGCCTGCTGGGCAGCCTTGCCTGCCTCGGCGGCACGGGCGAAATGGAGATGATCTGCCGCGTGGTTGGTATATCGATGGCGGAAATGCGCTACGCGCTGCATCCGGCGGTCATGGCGCAGCTGATCGTGCTGACGGAGAAAGCGTACTCCTTCACCCACGACCGGGTGCAGGAGGCCGCCTTTGCGCTGCTGGATCGGCATGAGAAAAGCCATCTTCATCTGACCACCGCCAGCCTGCTGGCCGACGCCGCGCGGCAGGCGGCGGGGAACGAGCTGCTGTTCCGCGCCGTACATCACGTCACGGCCGCGCTGGACAGCATCCAGCCTGCCCCGCAGCGCCAGATGTTCCGCGAGCTGAGCCTGCTGGCCGCGCGACGCGCGAAACGCTCGGGGGATTATCTCTCGGCGCTAAGCTATATCCAGACAGCCCGAGCGCTGGGCAACGCCGGGACGGTGTCAGACTTTATGCTCGATATCGAAGAGGCGGGCTGCGAGTTTGCGCTGGGGCACCTGGCGCGCACCCGCGAGCTGTGTGACGCCATTCTCGGGTGCCCCGGCGGGCTGACCGAAAAGGCGCTGGCGGCCAATCTGCTGGTGGAAGTGTACATTCGCCAGTCGGACAGCCGTCTGGCGCTGGAGGCGGCGCTCTGCTGGCTGGGGGTCTTTGGTATTCAGATCGGCCGCTATCCGGAAGATGCCGACTGCGACGAGGCCTGGGAACACTTCTGTAACCGCGCGGGCGACGCGCCGCAAACCCTGTTTGCCCCGCTCTCGCGGATGGATAACCCGGAAACCGAAGCGGTGATGAACCTGCTCTACAGCGCCAGCATTTGCGCCAGCTTCATCTGTCCGCGCCTGCACTTTTTACTGCTTTGCCGCATGATGCACCTGACGCTCGACCACGGTATTACCGGCGCCTCCACCACGGCGATGGCCTGGTTTGGCGTGCTGATGGGCCACCGCTACGCCGAGTATCGCCTCGGCTTCCAGTACGGCACGCTGGCCCGCGAACTGGTGAATCGCCACGGCTACGACGCATTCGAAGCTAAAACCCTGCTGCCGCTCGACCAGCTCAGCGTCTGGACCCAGCCTTTATCGTTTACCATCGAGTGCGCGAAGGCCTGCTTTACCTCGGCGGTGACCCACGGGGATATGACGATGGCCTGCTTTGCGGCCTGCCACCAGGTCATTAATTTCCTCTCCCGGGGCGATCACCTTGACGGGGTGCTGACCAGCATCGATCGCGGCCTGGCGTTCGTGCGTAAAACCCACTTCCAGGACGTGGAGACCATTTTGATGGTCCAGCGCGGCTACGTTGAGTTCCTGCGCACGCCGGTTATCGGCACCTGGACCGCATCGCAGGTGCTGCCGGAGGCGTTGCTGCCCGCGTCGCCGGAGCAGGCACCGGAGCAGACCTCCACCATGCTGTTCTGGTACTGGCTCTACCGCGGCATGGCGCACTTTACCTGCGGCGAGTATGCCGACGCGCAGGCGGATCTGGAGATGGCGGGGTGGTACGCGTGGTCTGCGCCGGGGCACATCCATCTGCTGGATTACCATCTTTACAGCGCGCTGGCGCTTTCCCGTCAGTTAACGCCGGAGACCTTCTCAGCGAACCACCGCCGCAGCATTCACGCTCACTATGACAAAATCGCCCTCTGGGCGCGCATTAATCCCGGCACGTTCGCGGATAAAGAGGCGCTGATCTACGCCGAAATCGTGCGTCTGGACGGGATGAACAGCATCGCGCTTGAGCAGTATGAGAAGGCGGTCCGGCTCTCCCGCGAGGGCGGGTTTAATCCGATTAATGCCCTGGCTCACGAGCTGGCGGGCCGCTTTGCGCTGGCCTGCGGCTATCCAACCGCCTCGGACGCACACTTCCGTGGCGCAATTGCCGCCTGGGGCCGGGCGGGCGCGCAGGCCAAGGTGCGCCAGCTGGAGCAGGATTTCCCGCATCTGCTGGCTTCAGGGCAGGCGAGCGCCTATGACACGGTGGCGTTCGCCCAGAACGAGACGATCCGCGATCTGCAGAGCGTCATCAAAGCCTCCCGCGCGCTGTCGGAAGAGATCAATCTTGAGCGCTTAATCGAAAACCTGATGACGATCCTCCTCGAACGCGCCGGGGCGCAGCGCGGCCTGCTGCTTCGCGTGAGCGATAACCTGATCCCGGAGATCGAGGCCAGCGCCTGGACCAGCACTGAAGGCGTGCGGGTGCGGATCCTGAAAGACGTGCCGACGGCGACCGACATGCCCCTGTCGGTGCTGGCGGCGGTGATCCGCACCGGGCAGGAGATCCGCACCGGTAAGCCGGAGGAGTTTCACCCCTTCAGTCAGGATCCCTATCTGGTGACCTCGGGGGCGGCCGTCATGTGCGTCCCGATGTTCAAGCAGGCGCGGCTGGTGGGCGTGCTCTACCTGGAAAACCGCCTGATGCCGGAAGTCTTCACCGCCGAGCATTCTCGCGTGGTGAGCCTGCTGGGGGCGCAGGCTGCGGTCTCCCTGGAGACGGCGCGGCTGTACGCCGAGCTGCTGGGGGAGAACATCCAGCGCCGTCGGGTGGAAAAAGAGCTGCGCGCCAGCCAGACCTCGCTGATGCTGGGCGAGCAGATTAGCCACACCGGCAGCTGGCGCTGGGAGCTGGAGCAGGATCTGATGTTTGTCTCGGAGGAGTACGCCCGCATCCTCGGCCTGCCCGAGCAGCAAAAGATGATCTCCATGGCGGAATTTTTGACCTTCGTTCATGAAGACGATTACGCCCGCATCAGCACCATCGTCACGCAGAGCGTGCGCGAAGGGCTCTCCATGCGCGCGGAGTTTCGGGTGAAGCGTACCGACGGTTCTACGCGCTATATCCTCGGGATTGGCGATCCGGTGGGCGTGGGCAGCGAGGTGAATGAGTATTACGGCATCATCACCGATATCACCAGCCAGCGCGCCGCGGAGGATGCCATGCGGGTGGCGCAGGCGGATCTGGCGAGGGTGTCCCGCGCCACCACCGTAGGGCAGCTGACCTCCTCTATCGCCCATGAGATCAACCAGCCGCTGATGTCGATCGTCTCTAACGCCGGAGCGAGCCTGCGCTGGCTCAGCCGGGAGCCAGCCCGGCTGGATAAAGTGCGGGAAGGGCTGGAAGAGATCGCCGCGGAAGGCGCGCGGGCGGGGGAGATCATTCGCAGCATCCAGTCCCTGACACGCAAGCAGGATCCCACCTTCTCGCGCATCGATCTGCACTATCTGATCCACCATATCATCGCGCTCTCCCGCAGCGAGCTGGAGCAGCGACACATTAGCGTTGATTACCTGTTGAAGGCGCAGGACAGCTTTATCACCGGCGATAGCGTGCAGATCCAGCAGGTGCTGCTTAACCTGGTGATGAACGCCGTTGAGGCGATGGCCGAGGTGAAGGATCGCGCCTGCACCATCACCCTCAGCACCAGCAACGCGGACGGGAAAGCGATCGTTGAGATCGCCGATACCGGGAGCGGCATTGAGCCCGAGCGGCTGGAGCAGATTTTTGACTCGTTCTACTCCACCAAGCCACAGGGAATGGGGATGGGGCTGACCATCAGCGCCAGCATCATTGAGCGCCACTGCGGGAAGCTGAGCGCGCGCCGCCGGGAGCCTTACGGCACGGTATTTGCCTTTGCACTGCCGCTGGCGGTACAGGAAGGGTAAACGTTACTCCGCAGGCTGGCTTTTGGTCAGGCGCTCAACGGCCCTGACCAGCTCTGCCACGGAGCGCACCTGCATTTTCTCCATTACGCGGCGGCGATGCACTTTCACCGTGATCTCACTGACGCCCAGCTCGGCGGCAATTTGCTTATTCAGCATGCCGCTTATCGCCAGCGTGAGCACCTCGTGTTCGCGCGGCGTGAGGGAGAGATGGCGCTGCTTCAGGGCGTAGTGCTCTTTATTGCGCTCGGCGTTGTTTTCCGCCAGCTGCAGCGCGGACTCAATGGCGTCGATAAGCGCGGTGGATTCGACAGGCTTGGTGAGAAATTCGTAAGCGCCGCCTTTTATGGCGCGCACCGACATCGGAATGGTGCCGTGGCCGGTGAGAAAGATAATCGGGATTTCACGCCCGCTGTCCTTGAGGGCATCTGCCACCTCAAAACCCGAGATGGTGGGCATCTGCATATCGAGGACCACGCACGAGGGGAGCTCTTCAAAGCGGTGCTGAAGAAACGCTTCTGCCGATGAAAAGCCGATGGCGTTTAAGTCTGCGGATTCCAGCAGCCCAATTACGGACTGTCTGACTGCGTCATCGTCATCAACCACATACACAATGTGTTCCATTCACCGCCCCGGTGCTGATTTACATGTCGAGGATGCAAACAGCCCCCAGGAGTGACGTAAGAGACTGTTTATGCTGACTTTCATCTTAACACATTAATTATAATTATCATTTAACAATATGATAATCATATGAAGTATAGCGATCCGTGACCGGGCGAGTTCAGGAACGAAACGCTGATGTTATGCACCGACAAGCTCAATCCGGTTGCCGTCCGGGTCCGCGATCACCGCTTCATAGAAGCCGTCTCCGGTCATGCGCGGGGCGCTGAGCAGCGTGCCGCTGGCCTGCGCCCGTTCGGCCATGTCGTCCACCTGCGCCTTGCTGCCGACGTTGATGGCAATATGCGCCCAGCCGATAAACTCCGGGTGTGACGGGGCTGCGGGCAGGTCCGGCAGCGTCATCAGCTCGATGGTCGGTCCGTCATTCAGCGTAATAAAGTGTGATTCAAACCCGGGACGATTTTTACTGACGTAGCGTTCGTTGCTGCGGCCATTAAAAACCGTTTCCCAGAACTGAACCTGGGCGTTCAGGTTTCGGGTCCACAGTGCAACATGGGCAATATGCATAAGCTCCCTCGTGATTTGTCGGTGAGGACTTTGATCGGTAAAACAGGCTACACTCTGGTTTTGAGCGCGACAAGCTGAGGAAATAACAATGCACTACACACTGAAAGAAAGCGACAAGGAAAAGGCGGAAGGGTCAAACGGCGCGGGCGCTCTGCAGCAAAAACTGCTGGAGTCTCGTTCGATTGTGATCTCCGGTGAGATCAACCAGGAGCTGGCGCAGAAAGTGATCACCCAGATGATCCTGCTGCAAAGCGTCAGCAACGATCCGATCAAGCTGTACATCAACAGCCAGGGCGGCCACGTGGAAGCGGGCGACACCATCCACGACTTCATCAAATTCATTCGCCCGGAAGTGCACGTGATCGGCACCGGCTGGGTCGCGAGCGCCGGGATCACCATCTTCCTGGCCGCGAAAAAAGAGCACCGCTACTCGCTGCCAAATACCCGCTTCATGATCCACCAGCCGCTGGGCGGCGTGCGCGGTCAGGCGACGGATATTGAGATCGAAGCGCGCGAGATCATCCGCATGCTGGATCGCGTGAACAAGCTGATCGCCGACGCTACCGGCCAGCCGCTGGAAAAAGTAAAAAAAGACACCGACCGCAACTTCTGGATGTCACCGGCGGAAGCGCTGGACTACGGCATAGTGGGTAAACTGATTACCCATTATGACGAGCTGAAGCTGGATTAAGTTTTCGCGGCGTGTTTGTGTCGGGTGGCGGCTTCGCCTTACCCGACCTACACGTGCTGGTTTGACCCATGACAAGTTCCCCCTCTGCCTTCTTGCCTATAATCGCGCCTGTTTCCCTTCTCACTGGTGCTACCCATGGCGTATCAACTGAACCTGAACTGGCCGGAATTTCTTGAGAAATACTGGCAAAAGCAACCCGTTGTGCTGAAAAATGCCTTCCCGAATTTTGTCGACCCGATTACCCCGGACGAGCTGGCGGGTCTGGCGATGGAGCCGGAGGTCGATAGCCGTCTGGTGAGCCATTTCAACGGTAAATGGCAGGCCAGCAATGGTCCGTTCGAGCACTTTGACGATCTGGGCGAATCCGGCTGGTCGCTGCTGGCGCAGGCGGTGAACCACTGGCATATGCCCGCGGCGGAGCTGGTGCGTCCGTTCCGCGTTCTGCCGGACTGGCGTCTGGACGATCTGATGATCTCCTTCTCCGTGCCGGGCGGCGGCGTGGGTCCGCATATCGATCAGTACGACGTGTTTATCATTCAGGGGATGGGCAGCCGCCGCTGGCGCGTGGGTGACAAGCTGCCGATGCGTCAGTTCTGCCCGCATCCGGCGCTGCTGCATGTGGATCCGTTCGAGCCGATCATCGACGAAGATCTGGCGCCGGGCGATATTCTCTACATTCCGCCTGGATTCCCTCACGACGGTTTTACCCATGAAACGGCGCTTAACTACTCCGTCGGCTTCCGTGGGCCAAATGGCCGCGATCTGATCAGCAGCTTCGCCGATTATGCGCTGGAAAACGATCTGGGCGGCGAGCACTACAGCGATCCGGATCTGACCTGCCGCGAACACCCGGGCCGCGTGGAGCAGTACGAGCTCGATCGCATTCGTCAGATGATGATCGACATGATCGGCAAGCCCGATGATTTCACAAAATGGTTCGGCAGTTTTGTCTCCACGCCGCGTCACGAGCTGGATATTGCCGCCGCCGAGCCGCCGTACGCGCCGGAAGAGGTGCTGGACGCGCTGCAGGGCGGCGAAACGCTGTCTCGCCTGAGCGGCCTGCGCGTGCTGAACATCAACGGCAGCTTCTTCATCAACAGCGAACAGCTGGAGACGGTAGACGCGAAGGCGGCGGATGCGCTGTGCCGCTACACCGAACTCGGTCAGGCCGAGCTGGGCGATGCGCTGAAAAACCCGGCGTTTGTCGAGGAGCTCACCGGGCTGATTAACCAGGGATACTGGTACTTCGACGAGTAGTGCGGCCTGTTGCCCGGTGGCGCTGCGCTTACCGGGCCTACAACGGCAAGAACGTAGGCCGGGTAAGGCGAAGCCGCCACCCGGCAAAACACTACTCCTCCATCGCAATCACAATCGCTTCACCCAGCTTTTTCAGCGCCTCGCGATGTTTCTCCGTAGGCGGCAGCGCCACGTTTATCCGCAGGCAGTTACGGTACTTCCCGGAGGCGGAAAACAGCGACCCGGCCGCGGCCTGGATCTTCAGCCGGCACAGCTGCTTGCTGACGCACACCATATCGACCTTCTCCGGCAGCTCAATCCACAACAGGAAGCTGCCCTGCGGGCGCGTGACGCAAATCTCTGCCGGAAAATACTGCCGCACCCAGCAGGTGTAGGTTTCCATATTCTGCTGATAAATCTGGCGCATACGGCGCACGTGACGATGGTAATGACCGTCGCGAATAAACGCCGCCACCGCCATCTGCGTGCCCGGCACGTTAAATCCGCCGGCGGCGTATTTCATGTGCATTACCCGGTCGTAGTAGCGTCCCGGCACAATCCAGCCGACGCGCAGGCCCGGCGCCACGGTTTTGGTAAACGAGCTGCAGAGGATCACGCGACCGTCGATATCCATTGAATGAATGGTGCGCGGGCGCGGGTACTCCGCCGCCAGCTCGCCGTAAATATCATCCTCGACAATCACGATATCGTGCCGCTGGGCGAGGGCCAGCACCTGCTTTTTCCGCGCCTCCGGCATGATAAACCCGAGCGGGTTATTGCAGTTGGGCACCAGGATCACCGCCTTGATTGGCCACTGCTCCATTGCCAGCTCTAGCGCTTCGATGCTGATCCCGGTTTCAGAGTCGGTGGGAATTTCAATCGCCTTGATGTCAAACCCGCGCAGCATCTGCATGGTGCCGTGAAACGACGGCGATTCCACCGCCACGATATCCCCCGGTTTGCATACCGACAGCAGGGCAATCGACAGCGCGCCGTGGCAGCCGTTGGTGATCACAATGTCGCTTGCCGAGACGGTGGAGCCGCCGTCCAGCATCAGACGGGCGATCTGCTCGCGCAGCTCCAGGCGCCCGTCAAGCACGTCATAGCTCAGCATCTCGCCAGGGTTATGCTGCGCGATGCGGCTCATCTCGCGCCACAGGGGCTTCAGGCTCGGCTGGTTAATGTCCGGCGAACCGCCGCCAAAGGAGATCATCTCTTTGTCGGCGCGGGCGTCCAGCAGCATCATCACCTCATCCCACTGGGTAACGTCCACGGGGCGTTGCACCGGGCGCGTCATCGCCGGGACGGGCGGCTGGGCTTTGCGCGGTGAGACAAAATAGCCGGAGCGTGGTTGAGGCGTGATCAGCTGGAGGTTTTCGAGGATCTGGTAGGCCTGCTGTATGGTGCTGATGCTCACGCCGTGCTCCTGACTCAGCGTGCGCACCGACGGCAGACGTTCGCCGCTGCGATACAGCCCTTGCTCAATGCGTTCAGCCAGAAGATTCGCCAGATGTTGGTAGCGTGTCATGCTGTATCCTTTATTTTCACCATACAGATTATAAAACCAGTACAGATTGCTGCGAAAATTGCCATGCAGATACTGTTTTAGCGGATCTGTATGTTAAACAAAAGTTGTTTTTGCATCTGTATTGCACGGGTGGATTTCCGGGATGATAACCCCACTGACACAGTGAGGAGAGCATCATGGAATTCTACGAGAATCGTTCAAAACGTCCGTTGATTGTGTTTGTCTGGATCGCAAAAACGCTGCGTAGCTGGTATCGCATCAACCGCACCCGCCGCATCCTGAGCCAGATGAGCGACGAGCAGCTCAAGGACGTTGGGTTATCGCGATATGATGTGTGAGCCGTATCATCGCCCGGTGGCGCTACGCTTACCGGGCCTACGGGATCGAGTAGGCCGGGTAAGGCGAAGCCGCCACCCGGCGATGGTTAGCGCAACAGCGCAAACGTCTGCCGCTTCGGCCTTTCCAGTAAATCCAGCGCCTCCTGATACGAGCGCACGTTGTTATAGCCCATCACCAGCCCGTAGCGTTTGCCCGACCCGCGATACCACTCCGAGAGCGCATTGACCTGCAGCTGCTGTTCCTGCCAGCAGCGCGCCACTTCCCGATCACGGCTTCCTTTGGTCAGGAATGCCACGATATGCATCCCACCGTCGTTTTGCTCGGTGAAAAACAGATCGCCATACACCTCCTGCAGGGCGGCAATCATCCAGTCGCGGCGGGTCTGATACAGCGCGCGCATCTTTTTCAGATGACGGAAAAAATGCCCTTCGTTGAGAAACGCGGTGAGGATCTTTTGCGTCAGCACCGGCTGGCCGCTGGTGGTGATGTCCGCGCAGTCGGTAAAGGCTCCGACGGTGCTGGCGGGCATCACCACGTAGCCCATGCGCAGGGACGGCATGATGGTTTTACTGAAGGTGCCCATAAAAATCACCCGGTCGTGCTGGTCGAGGCTTTTCAGCGACGGCAGCACCTTGCGGGTGTAGTGAAACTCCCCGTCGTAATCGTCTTCGATAATCCACGCCTCGTTCTGGCTGGCCCAGTCGAGCAACTGCTGTTTACGCGGCAGGGAGAGCGTGACCGCCAGCGGGCTCTGGTGCGACGGGGTGACGATGGCAAATCGGGCGTCGCGATGGTGACGCAGCAGGTAGTCCGTGTCGATGCCGCAGCGATCGACCGGCACGGTGTGCAGGCGCGGCACGATCCGCTTGAGCAGCTGCTGGCCCATGAAATAGCCCGGATCTTCAAACACCACCTTGTCGCTGCGGCTGGCGAGGGTGTCGAGGATCAGCCGCAGGCTGCCGCTGTAGCCACTGGTGATCAGCACCTGTTCAGCGGTGCAGGAGAGCCCGCGTGAGATGTTGAGGTAGCTGGCGATGGCCTGGCGCAGCGGATACCAGCCCAGAACGGGCGGGTTGAGCATCTCCTCCTGTCGCATAGCCCGCGTCGCCTGGCCCGCCAGCAGCAGCCATTTTTTATACGGGAAGCTGTCGAGGGCGGGGATGCCGGGACGCAGAAACCCGGCCCGCTCGCGCTGGCTGATGAGCGAGGCCGGAAGCGCTCCGGTGGGCTGTTCCGCAGGGGCAGTCTTATCCGGCAGCAGTAAGTCCGGGTTAACCTGCGTGCCGCGCGCGCCCTGGCTCACCAGATACCCTTCACCCGTCAGAATGGCGTACGCCGTTTCGACGGTTTTACGCGCCACCTTCAGCTCTTCCGCCAGCACGCGGATGGCAGGCACCCTGTCGCCCGGCTTCAGCACGCCGCGCATGATGTTGTCGCGGTAGCGGGAATAAATCTCGTGATAGCCCGGCTTCATGTCCTACCTCATTTCACGCTTTTTGTATCTTTTTACTATGTCATGAACGGCGTAGATTTGCCTCATCGCACGGCACATGCCGCACAAAAAGAGGAAAGACCATGAGCACTCGCGTTAACCACCATAAAGTTACACCTGCCCTCGCCAACGCGCTGTCTGCCCTGAGCATGGAGGTAGCAAAAACCTCCATCGACCCGGCGCTGAAGCACCTGATCGACATTCGCGTGTCGCAGCTGAACGGCTGTACGTTCTGTCTGGATATGCACTCAAAAGAGGCGAAAATCGCCGGCGAGCGCGAACTGCGCCTGTACCATCTGGCGGCCTGGCGCGAGTCCCCGTTGTTCAGCGCCCGTGAGAAAGCGGCGCTGGCGTTCACCGAAGCGCTGACCCAGATTGGCGTTCACGGGGTGAGTGACGCGCTGTACCGCAGCGTGGCGGAGCACTTCTCGGACGTGGAGATTTCAGAGCTGAACTTCGCTATCGTGGCGATCAACGCCTGGAACCGTCTGGGGATCACCTCCCGCATGGCGCCCGGTTCGCTGGATGCGGCGTACGGGCTGAATAAAGCTAACCTGGAATAATTCCGCGCTCGCGGATCATCGCCACCAGCGCCCGCAACCCCGGCGGGACGTGGCGATGGCCGGGGTAGTACAGGCGCAGCCCGGCAAACGGCTGCGTCCAGTCGTTTAAGACGCTCACCAGCTCCCCGCTTTTCAGCTCGTCCCGAATATAGAGTTCCGGTAAAAATCCCACCCCTAATCCCGCTTTCACGGCGCGGATGGAGGCAAAAAGATCGGACGTCGCAAAGCGCGGCGGCACGGCAAGCGCGTACGTTTCCCCCCGACGGGCCAGCTCCCAGCGGTAGATCCCACCGTGAGCCATACGCATGCCGATCCCCTGATGCGAAAGCAGATCGTCCGGCGTCTCGGGTATGCCGTGAAGGGTGAAATAGTCCGGCGTGGCGGTGACGAGCTGGCGGATCTCACCGGTCAGCGGCACGGCGATCATGTCCTGCGGAACGGACTCTTCGAGGCGGATCCCCGCGTCATAGCCTTCGGCAACGATGTCGATCATCCTTGCTTCACTCACCGTTTCCACGCGCATTTTCGGGTAGCGGATCATGTAGTCGATCAGCAGCTGGTCCAGAAACAGGGTGCCGATATGGTTCGGCACGTTCAGCCGTAGCGTGCCGGCAGGTTCCCCGGTTTCGCTGTGGATTGCCTCCCCGGCGAGACGGATCTCCTGCAGGGCGGGGCCGATACGCGCCACGTAGCGCTGTCCGGCGTCGGTGAGCGCCACGCTGCGGGTGGTGCGGTTGAAAAGTCGCGTCTCAAGGCGGCTCTCCAGCCCGGCGATGGCGTTGCTGACCGCCGTGGCGGACATCCCCAGCTCCTGCGCCGCGCCGCGAAAGCTGCCGCGTCGCACCACCGCCATCACCACTTCCAGCTCTGTCAGACCTGAACGATGCATAGATTATCCTGAAAATCGAAACAACCCTTGCAGCATAGCGTGGATTATCGCAACGGAGAAGCCGTGCCAGACTGTGCTCACACAGCCTGAGGAGGGTGATATGCACACTATCGAACAGATCTTTATTAACGGCGAGTTTGTTACCCCGCACGGGACCGAGTGGTTTGATTTGTACAACCCGGCGACGGCGCAGGTCATCGGCCAGGTTCGTCTGGCGGATGAGGTTGACGCTGAACGCGCTATCGCGGCGGCGAAAGCGGCGTTTCCGGCGTGGTCGCAGACCACAAAGCAGGAACGCATCGCCGCGCTGAAGCGCATGCACGCCGCCGTGGCCGCCCGTCACGACGATCTGCTGGAAGCGGTCATTGAAGAGTACGGCGCGCCCGCCTCGCGCTCGGCATGGATGGCAAGCTATCCGGCAGAGGTGATTGCGCAGGTCATCGAGGCGCTGGAGGCGTTTGAGTTTGTCACCCCCGCAGGTGCCGCAACGGTGCAGATGACGCCGCTTGGCGTGGCCGGGCTGATTACGCCGTGGAACAGCGATGCCGGGTTTATCTGCGGCAAACTGGCGGCCGCGCTCGCCGCGGGCTGCACGGCGGTGATCAAGCCGAGCGAAATGAGCGCCCTGCAAACGCAGATTGTCACTGAAGCGTTGCGCGATGCTGAATTACCGCCAGGGGTATTTAATATCGTCACCGGACGCGGCGAGACGGTCGGCGAAACGATTAGCCGTCACCCGGACGTGGCAAAAATCTCGTTCACCGGTTCCACGAATACCGGCAAGGCGATCCTGCGCAACGCGGCGGAAAGCTTTAAGCGCGTAACGCTGGAGTTGGGCGGTAAATCGCCGACGATCCTGCTGGATGATGTGGATCTCGCGCAGGCGATCCCGCTGGTGATCCAGGCCGGGTTTATGAACAGCGGGCAGGCGTGCGTGGCTGGGACGCGCATTCTGGTGCCTTACTCGCGTAAGGCGGAGATCGAAACCGCGCTGGCGCAGGCCGTGGCGGCGGTGAAATCCGGCGATCCGCGCAACAGTGCGACAGACGTCGGCCCGATGGTCAGCGAGAAGCAGTGGCTGCGGGTGCAGGGCTATATCCGTAAAGGCCTCGAAGAGGGGGCACGCCTGCTGGCGGGCGGTGAAGGACGACCGGACGGCACGCAGGACGGCTGGTTCGTGCGTCCGACGCTGTTTGCCGACGTGAACAACCGGATGACCATTGCCCGCGACGAGATTTTCGGTCCGGTGCTGTGCGTGATCCCCTATCGTGACGAGGCGGAGGCGATCGCCATTGCCAACGACACCGACTACGGCCTGAGCGCGATGGTGCTGGGCGGCGATGTGGACCGCGCACGACGCGTGGCGCAGCAGATTGTTGCCGGTCGCGTGCTGGTGAACACCCTGGCCCATGAACCGAAAGCGCCGTTCGGCGGGTTTAAGCACTCCGGTTTGGGGCGCGAGATGGGTGAGTGGGGAATTCGGGCGTTTATGGAGCCGAGGTCGATGGTGGGTTAAAACCCGCCCGGTGGCGCAGCGCCATCCGGCGCAACACTTCGCTCCTTGCCGAAGCATTGTGCTTTTCCCTCCTGCATTCTCTCCCCTACATCACAACGGAGAGAAAACCATGATCGCAGTCCTTTTCGAAGCCAAAGCCGCGCCTGCCCATCAGGCGCGCTATCTTCAGCTTGCCGCAGAGCTTAAGCCTTTGCTGGCGGACATTGACGGTTTTATTGATATCGAGCGGTTCCAGAGCCTGACGACCGAGGGCAAAATCCTCTCCCTTTCCTGGTGGCGGGATGAAGAGGCCGTCCGCCGCTGGAAGCAGAACGTCTTTCATCAGGCGGCGCAGGCCGAAGGACGGGAGTCAATTTTTGCGTACTACCGCATTCGGGTGGCGCAGGTCGTGCGGGAATATACCTCTGAAACCGGAGGACACGCCGATGTATGACGTTCATGTCATTTTTCGCGATATCCCGGGTGAACTGGCGCGCTTTGGGCAGCTGCTGGGCCGCAACGGCGTGGGGCTGGAGGGCGGTGGCGTATTTGGTACACATGCCCATTTCCTGGTGGAAGACGGGGAAAAAGCGCGACGCGTGCTGCTCGACGCCGGGTTTACCGTGCAGGCGGTGCGAAAGCCGGTGATCAGAAAGCTTAAGCAGGAACGCCCTGGCGAGCTGGGCGAGATCGCAGCGGCGCTGGCGGCACGCGGTGTGTCTATCCTGACTCAGTACAGCGACCATGCGAATCACCTTATTCTGCTGACGGATGATGATAAGCTGGCCGCAGAGATCACCGAACCCTGGGCGACCCATGCTTAAGACGAGTTTACCCCCTGATAACAGCGCGATGCTGGAAAAGGCGATTGCCGCGGTGGCGGCTGCAATGGCCGATCCGTCGCGCGTGAAGATGCTCTGTGCGCTAATGGACGGACGGGCGTGGACGGCCACCGAACTGAGCGCGGCGGCAGATGTCGCACCGTCGACCGCCAGCGGGCATCTCGCCCGGCTGCTTGAAGGGCAACTGATAACCTGCCTGTCGCAAGGGCGGCATCGCTATTATCGTCTTGCCGGGCACGACGTGGCGGCGCTGGTGGAGCAGATGATGGGGCTTTCGTGGAGCCGCATTACCCCGCCGGAAACCACCGCGCCGAAAGCCATGCGTGAAGCCAGGACCTGCTATGACCATCTCGCAGGCGCGGTGGCGGTGCAGATCTATGATTTCATGCACGCGGAAGGCTGGCTGGAGGCTGACGGTTCAGCGTTGACACTCTATGGCCGGGAGCAGTTCCTGACGCTCGGCATTTCGTTAAGCGCGCATCCGCGCCGGAAGGCCTGCTGCGCCTGCCTGGACTGGAGCGAGCGGCGGTTTCACCTGGGCGGAGAAGCCGGCGCGTTGCTGCTCGACCATCTGGAAAGTAAAGGCTGGATCCAGCGGGTGGCGGGGTATCGGGAGGTGGTGGTGACGGCGTCGGGGAAGGCCGCTGTAAAGAGGCTTTTTAGCCGCTAAAAACGCCCGGTGGCGCTGCGCTTACCGGGCCTACGCGTACATCGCCTCCAGTAACACCTTTCGCAATTCCTGCGCTTTCGCCTCTCGTTTCTTGATAGTTACCCTGATAACTATTATCTTGACCGTGTGTGACGAGAGGTTTCCCCATGAGTGAAGAAGAACTGTTCTGCCGCAGGCCAATGGGCATGCGGATGGCGATGATCGTGCGCCAGTGGCGTGCCGTCATCGACGAGGCCATTCTCGATACCGGGTTAACCCAGTCGAGCTGGACGGTGATGATGCAGCTTCATCAGCTCGGGGATAACGTCTCAATGAGTGAGCTGGCGGAGGTGCAGGGCATTGAACTGCCGCCGCTGATGCGCACCCTGACACAGCTGGAAAAGCAGGGGTACCTGCTGCGCGCTGTATCGCCTTATGACAAGCGCATCCGGCTTCTGACGCTGACGCCTGAGGGAAAAGCCCTGTTACAAAGGCTCACTCAGGTCATTGAGACGTATCAGGCGCGCGTATCGCAAAACATCGCGCCGGAACATCTCGACATTTTCAGCGCCACGTTGAATCAAATCGCCTGCAATTTGCGGACAATCCGCGAAGAAGATAACAAGACCGAAAAATAATGACCCCTGAACAAAAGTTTGCCCGCTGGGTAAGGGTGAGTATTGCCTCTTTCCTGCTGATATTTGTCTACTTTATCGTCGCGGATATCTGGATCCCGCTGACGCCGGACTCCACCGTGATGCGCGTGGTGACGCCGGTGTCTCCGCGCGTCTCCGGTTACGTGGCGGCGGTACATGTCCACAACAACAGCCAGGTGAAGAGAGGCGATCTGCTGTTTGAGCTCGATAACACGCCGTTTCGCAATAAGGTGGAAGCGGCGCAAATCGCGCTCGAGCAGGCACGTCTGTCCAACGAACAGCTGGATGCGCAGATCGCCGCCGCGCAGGCCAGCCTGAAAACCGCCGTGCTGACCGCGCGTAACGACAAAGTGACTTTTGATCGCTACCAGAAGCTGAGCACGCTGCAGAACGTCTCGCAGGCGGATCTGGATAAAGTCCGCACGACCTGGCAGAGCAGCGAACAGGCCGTCAGCTCAATTCAGGCCAACATCCAGAACCTGCGCATTCAGCGCGGCGAGCGGGACGAGCACCGCAACGTGACGCTGCAAAAATACCGTAACGCGCTGGATGAAGCAGAGCTGAACCTCGGCTGGACGAAGGTCTACGCCCAGGCGGACGGTACGATCAGTAACCTGCAGTTGAGCCCCGGCTTCTATGCTTCATCCGGTTCCGCCGCGCTGGCGCTGGTGAACAACCAGACCGATATCGTGGCCGATTTCCGTGAGAAGAGCCTGCGCCATACCCATCAGGGCACCGATGCGGCCGTGGTGTTTGACGCCTTTCCGGGACACGTTTTCCGCGCCCACGTCACCAGCAGCGACGCGGGGATCCTGGCAGGTCAGGAGGCCGTTAACGGCCAACTCTCCGAGCCGGAAACCTCTAACCGCTGGGTGCGCGACGCTCAGCGCATGCGCATTCACGTGACGCTGGACGAGGCGCTGCCGAAGCATCTGCCGACCGGCGCCCGCGCGACCGTGCAGCTCTACAACAGCGAGGGGCCGTTTGCGCGCTTCTTCTCCGGGATGCAGATCCACCTGGTAAGCCTGCTTCACTATGTCTATTAGTACCCTGGCGCGGGTCTTTACCCCGCACGGCAACATCGTCTACACGGCAAACGACTTTCGCCAGACCCTGCGCATCGTCTTTGCCGGGATGATTGCGCTCAGCATCTCCAGTTTCTACAACACCAGCTACGGCGTCTTTTTCGTGGTCTATCCGATCATGCTGCTCTCGCTGGTGCCGGTGTTTAACCGCCACGTGGCGAAGCAGTTTATCTTCAGCGCATCGCTCAACTGCGTCGAAATGGTGATTATCATCGGCTATCTGTCGCAATGGCCGATCATCATGACGCTGGTGGTGTTTGCCCTGTACGTGATGCGCTTTCGCTTTATGAGTAAAGGCCCGCTGTTTCTGTTCGGTTCGATGGGTGTGGTGTGCCAGAGCGTGATGCTCAACTTTATGAGCTACCCCACCACCAACTGGCACACGCTGCTGTTTTCCAACATCGAAGCGAGCGTGATGGCGGTGTGCCTGAGCGCGCTGATGCACTATCTCCTGCCGGACGTGGAGCCCCGCAAGCCGCCGCCGCTGATTGAGAAAGACGACGCCCGCGTGCGCCACGAGTCGTTGCTCTCCGGCACCGTCGCGACGCTGATATTCGTCGTTTTTCAGATCAGCGATTTAAGCGATTCGCTTTCGGCGCTGATGGCAGGGATTTTGATCCTGTTCCCGATGCACTATCGCGGCGCGGTGATGAGCTCTATCTGGCGCGTGGTCGGCGTGGTGCTGGGCTGCCTCTATATTCTGGTGGTGCAGTTGATCCTCTACGATCACAGCAGCCATATGCTGCTGATGATGCCGCTGATCGGCCTTGGGCTGGCGTTTGGGGCGCGACTCCACGTGATGGAGAAGGTGGGGGCGGGCGTGGGCTTCTCCAGCATCACCACCATCGGGATAATGTTCGGGCAGAACATGCACCCGGACACGGACCTGGTGTTCAGCGATCTGTACCGCATCACCTCCGTTACCTTTTCGCTGGTGGCGACGCTGACGATGGTCTTTCTGGTGCACCTGATCCTGAACCGTTTTGAGGCGACGCGCTACGTCATCGCGCCGCCTAAAGCGGATTAATGTCCCAGCACGGCAGGCAGCTGCGAGAGTAAAAACAGAATCAGGCCAATCGTCCCGCCCACCAGGGTGCCGTTGACGCGGATAAACTGCAGATCCTTGCCAATGTTCAGCTCAATCTGGCGGGACATGTCTTTGGCATCCCAGCTTTTCACCGTGTCGCTGATATGGCGTGTCAGGAACGCAGCAAAATCCGGCGCGAGGCGGTGCGCGGCCTGCTCCAGATGCTCGTTCAGCGAGGCCTGCAGGTTAGCATCGTTCGTCAGCGTTTCACCGAACCACAGCCCGGCGTTGGCGATGCGCTGCTTCACGCGCGAGTCCTCACTCTGCATATCCGCCTTTAGCCACTGGCGCAGATCGGCCCACATCTCGCCCAGATAGCGGTTAAACGCCTCATCGTTTTTCAGGTAATGCTTGATGTTGTCGGCTTTGGCCGCCATGTCCGGATCGTTTTTCAGGTTGTCGATAAGCTTCAGCGTGGCGCGGTCAAACGCCTGGCGGATCTGGTGCGTGCGGTCGTGGCTGATATCGTCCAGCAGCGTGTTGACCGCGTTCGATACCATCTCCGCACTCTGATCGCCCAGCCACTCGGTGGGCAGCACCATCGCCTTGCGGGGATGCTCGGTTTTGAGCCAGTGGACGATCTGGTCGGCGATAAAGTCCCGCGTGCTTTCCCGCTGAATCAAAGTAATCAGGCGATTGATGATGGTGTCCAACAGCACCTGATGGCGGTTGTTTTTGGTCATGCTCTCCAGCATCACGGCGCTGGTTTCGGTGAAATCGACCTTGTCGATGGCCTTATGCACCGCGCGTTTGAGCAGGCGCTGAATGCGCCCGTCGTCGGTCAGCTCGAGAAAACCGCTCATCACCTGCATCAGATGCAGCCCGACGCGCTGGGCGTTGTCAGCCTTGCTGAACCAGGCACCAATCATCTGGGCAGGTTCATAGCGGCGAATCAACGCCACCAGCGACTGGGTATCCAGAAACTTCTCCTGCACGAACTGGCCGAGATTGTCGCCGATCCGGTCTTTATTGCGCGGGATGATCGCCGTATGGCGGGAGATAAAGGGAATCGGCACCCGGCGGAACAGCGCGACGACCGCAAACCAGTCCGCCAGCGCGCCGACCATTGCCGCCTCGGCAATGGCCTTGACGCCGCGCACCCAGAAGGTCTGCGGCAGGAACAGGGTGGTGATAAAGGCCGCGGCGGCAACCAGCAGCAGCGACAGCGCCAGCAGCTTGGCGCGTTTGAGTTCAGCTATTTTTTCCATGGGTTAAGGATAGAGGCAAGTGAACCAAAAGTGCAAAACTGGTGTAAGGGGGAGACGCATACTCAGTGTGAACCAATGGCGTCTATATAAAAAATATATACATCTAAATTTTCTATTATTAATTTTTCTATATTTTTTGTGCTTATTTATTTTCGGACGTAATGTTTTGTGACTGTTGTAGTCATTTTAACGCTCCTGTTAGCCATAAGATAAAGGACTATTTATGAAAGGAGACGGTATTGATGACATGGGAGTTTAAAGTTTCGACAGGGGTATTGAGTCATAATGGTGTCTTTGTCGCTAACTGCTACAGCGGTGCGGGTGAATCGAAAGATAAGCCAGAGTGTGAAAGTCAACGAAACAGAGGCCCCATTCCAAGAGGTATTTATTTTATTGCCGGGTGGAATAATCATAAAAGTGCTGAGGCCATTATTCTTGAACCTATAGCGGGGACTAATACCTTTGGTAGAGATCATTTTCAAATTCACGGTGATAAAAAAGGCCAGCCGCCAGGTTCTGCATCAGCAGGTTGCATCATTATGAACGGTCAGGACAAACGTCATATGATTTATGATTCGGGTGATACAATACTGGTGGTGCGATAATGAAGTATATTATTGCGCTATTTTTCTTGTGTTTACCGATGGGTTTATTTGCCAAAAACCACACTCCTGAACAGATCTTGCAGATGATAAACGGCAAAGGCGCCATGTCTGTTGTAGCGGAACTGGATTCAAATGATACGGGTGAGTCGGAATGGTGGAATCATGTCATACCAGAGATAAGTAAAGGAACTCAGGTATGGTTAGCCGTGGCGAGTGCCCTTGAACCCGGAGTGGACGCCAGTACGGCTGAAGATTTAAAGGCGGCGCTTTCTGAAGCCATCCCACATAACCCTGAAGGTGTCTTAGCAATCTTAAAAGACGATAAACCGTTACTCACTGTTGAACAAATTTGCGCGTTTGCGAATTTCCCCGAAACGGAGGCAGAAAGTAACAAGCTTTTTGTGGATTCAATCAGGGAGATGTTCAAAATAAAAAGCCCGCCGGGTAAAAGATGTCTCGCCGTTATGATCTCAACTGTTGAACACTCTGTTCCATTCGATAAGGATATGTAAATGGCCATTGCGGGATATATGTCATTAACTGACGATGCGGGTAATAGCATAAAAGGCAGCGTGAAAGTTAAAGACCGTGAAAACCAGATTGAGGTTTTAGGGCTCTATCATAACGTAAGCTATAATTCTGACCTGCATAATGGCAGAGCATTGAGCAAACGCCAGCATCGTCCCTTTCTGATTGAGAAGGAAATTGATGCCTCCAGCGTTTTTCTCTATAAAGCACTCAGCACGGGCGGTACGTTCAGGAAAGCGACTATCGACCTGTACAGAATCAATGATGCCGGTCAGGAAGAAATCTATTTCACGATAACGCTGGAAGCGGTGAAGGTCGTCACGGTGTTTTCATTAATGCATGACGTGAAAGAGACTTACCATGAAAAACAGGGTCATCTTGAGCTTGTTTTGCTTCGTTATGAAAAGATTACCTGGCATTACCGTGACGGTAACGTTATACACACGGATGACTGGGATTATCGGTTAGGGGCATAGAAAACGGCTGATAAGATTCTTTCATATCACCCGCCACAGCACCCACCCGCCAAACCCCATCAGCACCACCCCCGCCGTGCGCTCTATCAACCACAGCGCACGGCTGAGCTTCTGTTGCACCGACGATAGCCCCATCAGCGACACCAGAGCCAGATCCCACGCCAGCACCACCGTCACCATCCAGACGCCGCACGTTGCCTGCTGAAGCAGCGTCACGTCCGGCCCCAGCAATGCTGTCATCAGCGCCAGATAAAACAGCGCATTCTTCGGGTTAAGCAGCGCCGAGCCGAGCCCCAGCAGGATCTGCTTGCGCAGAGAAGGGCAGCGCTGATGGGTTTCATTCAGCCTCATCGCCTGCGGTTGGCTGCGCACCAGATGCGAGCCGATCCACAGCAGGTACAGTGCGCCGGATAACTCGATGAGCGTAAACAGCCACGCAAACTGGCGCAGCGCACTCCAGCCGATAATCACCAGTAAGATATACAGCCCGTTGCCCGCAGCGATGCCGACGCACAATCCAGCGCTGCCGCGCAGTCGGTAGCGCGCCGCGTAGCCCACCAGCAGGAAGAAGTCAGGCCCTGGGCTTAACAGGGCGACAAAATGCGCCAGCGCCAGGGCGAGAAAAGCAGAAGGGAAGAACAGTTCCATAGCAACCTCGGTTAACAATCTGAGGTCAGGCTACGGTGATGCCAACGTTATTTATTGTCAGATATTGATCGGCCCGTCGCGTACTGGCGCGGCGTGGCGGCGGTATAGCTGACGAAGGTCTTATGAAAATGGCTCTGGTCGGCAAACCCGCTCTGGTAGCCAACGTCGGCGATGTCGTCCCCGGCACGTAGCCGCGCTTTGGCGAACTCCACGCGGGAGATGTTCAGGAAGCTGCCCGGCGTCAGGCCGGTATCCTGCCGGAAGGTGCGGATCAGCGTCTCCTTGCGCAGCGAGAATCGTTGGGCAAGTTCGTCAAGCGAAGGCGGTGCGGCCAGGTCGGCAAGAAACGCCTGCCGCACGTGCTGACTGGTTGAGCGAAGCGCATCTGCGTTTTCCACGCAGCGGGGCAGGGCTGAAAGCAGCGTATCCACGGATACAGGCGACATCATCTCAACAATATCAAGGTAGCGCTTAAACAGCGTAGGGTCGCGAATCACCTGGAGCGCCAGAGGAATATCGGTGTCGATATAGAGCATATGGTAGCTGCGCGGTTGCCCGGCGACGGGGTTGCAGCTGTGCGGCGCAGAGGCCGGGATCACAATGAGGTCCCCGGGGTTAAGGATGTATTCTTTGTCATGACAAATGCAGCAGGTCTGGCCTTCCATAATCGCGCCGATAGAGAGCTGAGGGTGACAGTGGCGTTTGTACGCCTGCGTGCTCTGCCACGTGCTGCGCAGCTCAAGGCCTGAGGCGCGGTGAAAAGTCTGCCGGATGTGTCGGGTATCGGTCATAAGCACTCCTTCTGGACGTTTTTTATACCACGTCAGCGAACCGTCTGGCAGCGCTTCATTAAGAACCTTCCGGATATACCCAACTTTACGTCCACGGCCAGTCATGTTGACTACCCTTAATACCCTAAGCGGTAAAACAAGGAGATTCGACATGGCTTATCAGACAGTAAATCCTGCCACTAACCAGCTCATCAAAGCATACCCCTCACATACCGACGCGGATATCGAAGCGGCACTGAAGGCGGCCGATGCGCTTTACCATTCGGACTGGGCGAAAGGCGACATCAATCAGCGCCTGCCGGTGCTGCATAAGCTTGCCGACCTGATCGACGAGCGCACCGAGGATCTGGCGAAAATCGCCAGCCAGGAGATGGGCAAGCTCATCGAACAGAGCCGTGGCGAGGTGAAGCTGTGCGCGCAGATCGCCCGCTATTATGCCGACAACGCGAAGCAGTTCCTGGCTCCGGTGAAGTATCAATCCGAACTCGGGGAAGCGTGGGTGGAGCATCATCCCATCGGCGTGCTGATGGCCGTTGAGCCGTGGAACTTCCCGTATTACCAGCTGATGCGCGTCCTGGCACCAAACCTGGCGGCGGGCAACCCGGTGATCGCCAAGCATGCCAGCATCGTGCCGCACTGCGCCGAGACCTTTGCCCACCTGGTGCGCGAGGCGGGGGCGCCGGAAGGGGCATGGACTAACCTGTTTATTTCGTCCGAGCAGGTGGCAAACATCATTGCCGACGATCGCGTGCAGGGTGCCGCATTAACCGGCTCCGAAAAAGCCGGTAGCGTGGTGGCCGCACAGGCGGCGAAGCACATTAAGAAATCCACGCTGGAGCTGGGCGGTAACGACGTCTTCGTGGTGCTGGACGACGCGGATCTGGAGAAAGCGGTGAAGATCGGGGTGAATGCGCGGCTCAACAACGCCGGGCAGGTCTGTACCGCGGCGAAGCGCTTTATCCTGCATGAAAAGATCGCCGACGCCTTCATGAGCAAATTCACCGAGGCATTTAAGCAGGTGAAGATTGGCGATCCGCTGGACGAAAGCACTACGCTGGGGCCGCTGTCGTCGAAAGATGCGCTTGAAACGTTGACCAAACAGGTTAACGAGGCGGTGAAAAACGGCGCGACGCTGCACTATGGCGGCAAGCCGGTGCAGCGCGACGGGAGCTTTTTTGAACCGACGATCCTGACGAACATCTCGCGCGACAACCCGGCGTACTTTGAAGAGTTCTTCGGCCCGGTAGCACAGATGTACGTGGTGAAAAACGACGACGAGGCAGTCGCGCTGGCGAACGACTCCCACTACGGCCTGGGCGGGGCGGTATTCAGCCAGGATATCGAGCGAGCGAAGAAAATGGCGTCGCGGATCGAGACCGGGATGGTGTACATCAACTGGCTTACCGATACCGCGCCAGAACTGCCGTTCGGCGGCGTGAAGCGCTCCGGTTACGGACGCGAGCTGTCGGATCTGGGGATCAAAGAGTTTGTGAACCAGAAGCTGGTGGTGGTGCGTCAGTAAGAGATCATAAAAAACCTGCCAGCCGGCAGGTTTTTTTAAGGTGATTATTGCACTTCGATCTTGTCCCAGCCGCTTTTAAACATGCAGCTGTCAACCAGCGTATCCCGGCGATATTCATTCGCATCTTCAACCGTGTAGCTCGTGGAAATATCCTTTTTCTTTTTTGATTTGTCCGTTTTTTCCGAGCTCGAACCGGTCACCACGTTATCCGGGGGAAGATCGATCAGTGCCTGCGCTTCGCATTCCGTGAGCTTTTTATTCATTTCCGCGTCGCTGACGCCCGGTTTCACCCATTTGTACTGGACGCAGCCGGTGAGCATCAGCGTGAGGCTCAGAACGCAAAGCGCGGTCATGCGGTGTTTCATCAGAAGGTGACTCCACCGCCTACATATGCGCCGTCAATCAGCGTGTGGTTCGGACGACCGTCTTTACCATCAACGCTCACGTGGCGGTAGCCCACTTTCAGGGTCACCGGCGCGATCGGCGTCCAGCTTACGCCACCGTTGGCTTCCACGTAGTTTTTCACGCTGTTGTTCAGCCCTTCTGGCGCCACGTAGCCTTCACCGTACACGTGGATGCTGTCGGTCAGGGCAACGTTTACGCCGCCGCCGATCGGGAACGCCACGCCGTTATCGCCTTTTTTCGGGCCGATGTAGATGGCTTTCGCGCCTGCATTCAGCATTACCGGGCCCACTTCCAGGTTATAGCCTGCGCCCACGCCCCCGGTCTGGGTACCGTCATCGGTGTTTTTAAGCCAGTTGCTTTCGGCATACAGGCCGGATGAGGATTTCCCCATTTCGAGGTTGAGGTTGGTAAAGTTTTTACCCTGCTCAATGCTGCCACCCATTGCCAGAGCGGAACCCGAGAGGGCAGTCAGAGCAGAAAGAAGAAGGATATTCAGTTTTTTCATATTTTATGCCTCGTCATTAAATTCATCTGGAGGCACCTTAACAAGCGATGTTTATGACTGCAAATGTGATGAAGATCGCTGTTTTATGCTGGAATTGTTAACTTTTTTATTTGAAATGTTGCATCGATGTTTGATTGTCGAGGTGTCAACGCGTGATGTTCGGACGTTTAGGCACCGTTTAATTTTTTGACTAAACATAAACTGAACGAGGAAGGGATAGTGATTAGAGGCGAATTAATTGAGTTTCTAATAATTTCCAAAAGTATTTCAGATGACACACAATACAACATAACATTACATTTCCGGGCAATGAATATACGTTCACTCGCCCATGCCGGTTGCCTTTCCATGTCATTTTTCTGACACGTTTATTCTTTACGTTGTTGGCTTCACTTACTGGATGCTAACAATATGAAAAGAAAAATTATTCCTGTGCTTATCGGTTGTGCGCTCTCTTTCTCTGGCCTGGCGGCACAGCCTACCGCTGAGCGCTATGTCGTCAGCTTCCCTGAGGGCTCCCATGTGAAATACAGCGGCGCGTTTGCCGATGCGTTTCCGAACGGGCTCCCGGTGGGGATTGGCTCTGGGCTGCTATTTACGGGCAAGCAGGGCGATGCCCTGACGTTTGCGACCGTGACCGATCGCGGTCCCAACGCCGATGCGCCAAAAATGGGTAAAAACGAAGCCAAAATATTTGTCACGCCAGATTTCGCGCCGCTGCTGATGACCATCCGCGTCCAGAACGGCAAAGCGGAGGCGGTTGATGCCCGCCCGCTGCATGACGATAAAGGTGAGATTAACGGTCTGCCGCTGCAAAGCGGCGTGATTGGTTCCACCAATGAAGTGGCGTTCAGCGATACCTTAAAGACGCTCAAGGGTGACAACCGCGGACTGGATACGGAAGGCATCACGCCGGACGGCAAAGGCGGCTACTGGCTGTGCGACGAGTACGGCCCGTTCCTGATTAACGTCGACAGCAAAGGCAAAATCCTTGCGATCCACGGGCCGCAGGCCGCGGAAGGGGAAAAATCCATCGCGGGCGGTCTGCCAAACATCATCAAATGGCGCCAGCCCAACCGGGGCTTTGAAGGCCTAACCCGGATGCCGGACGGACGGATTATCGCCGCGGTGCAGAGCACGCTGGACATCGACGGTAAGAGCAAAAAGCAGGCGCTGTTCACCCGTCTGGTGAGCTTTGACCCGGCGACCGGCAAAACCGCGATGTACGGTTACCCTATCGACAGCGCGGCCTACGACAAAAACAGCGACGCCAAAATCGGCGACATCGTGGCGCTCGATAATCAGCACATCCTGCTGATTGAGCAGGGAAGCGATAAAAACGACGGAATGCGTAACCTGATTTACAAGGTGGATCTCAGCAAGGCGAGCGATCTTTCCGCCTTTGACAAGCCGGGCGAGTACCCGGAATTTGATGATGAGAAAACCCTGGCGCAGCGCGGCATTACGCTTGCGTCAAAAACGCAGGTGGTCGATCTCCGCGCGCTGGGCTGGCAGCAGGAGAAGGCTGAAGGACTGGCGCTGATCGACAGCAAAACGCTTGCGGTGGCGAACGATAACGATTTTGGCGTGAAGGTCGCGATGCAAAACCCGGTCGAGGGTAAGAAGCTCAAGGATTACCGGGTAAACGCGGAAGGCAAGCTGACGCTGGATGATAAACCGGTGGAAACCACGCTCAGCGTGAAGCCGCTGAAGAAGCCGGAGTCCGACAGCGAGTTGTGGATTGTGACGCTGCCGGAGGCGGTGAAATAAGTTTACCGCTCACCCCTCTCCCCACAGGGGAGAGGGAATTGTTCGGAGCGCATAGTTAAGCGGGGAGGCTATTTCTTCAGACCTGCAAACGCCGCCCGAATCTCCTCTTCTGGCAGCTGTATACCAATAAACACCATCACGCTGTGCGGCGGTTCATCGCCCCACGGTCGGTCCCAGTCGGCGCTGTACAGGCGCTGCACGCCCTGGAACAGCAGGCGGTTGGGCTCGCCGTCAATCCACAGCATCCCTTTGTAGCGCAGCAGCTTGTCGGCAAACGACAGCAGCAGGTTCTCCATTACGCGGGAGACTTCGCTGATATCCACCGGATAATCCAGCTCCACCACAATCGACGCCACGTCGTTTTGCTTGTCTCCCATAAAGTGGAAGCGCGGTTTCGCGGTGACATTCTCCTCCAGCATAAAGCCGTTGGTATTGAACAGCTGGGACAGGTCGATATCGCCGTGCGTCACCGTGTAAATCGGTGCGCGGGAGTTGATGCGCGTCAGGCGCTCGCGAAGCTTAACGCTTTCGCCCGCCACGTCGGTTTTGGTCAGCAGGATGCGGTCGGCGTAGCCCACCTGAGACTGGGCGATGGTGAACTGGTTCATCTGCTCGTCCGCGTGGACCGCATCGACCAGGGCAATGACGCCGTCCAGCAGGTAGCGCTGACAAAGGATCTCATGGGAGAAAAAGGTCTGAATAATCGGGCCAGGGTCGGCCATGCCGGTGCACTCGATCACCAGACGGTCAAAGTCGATTTCACCGCGATCGCGGCTGTCGAGCAGGTCCAGCAGGGCGTCTTCCAGCTCGTTAGAGCGGGTGCAGCAGATGCAGCCGTTGGTCAGGGTTTTGATCTGCGTGGCGCGATCGCCAATCAGCTGGTCGTCTACGGAGACTTCGCCAAATTCGTTTTCGATGACGGCGATTTTGAAGCCGTGCTGCTCGTTCAGAATGTGGCGCAGCAGGGTGGTTTTACCGGCGCCGAGAAAACCGGTCAGCAGGGTAACGGCAATCGGGGTCATGGTCTCTCCTTTAGCAGCAGCGGACGCCGCCTTCTCCACTTCCGCCGTAGCGCGCTTCCTGACGCTCGCGGAAGAATTCGGTGTAGGTCATGTATGGCTTATCCGGATGGTTGGTCTTCATATGCTCAACGTAGTTGTCATAGTCCGGAATGCCAATCAGCATTTTCGCCGCCTGACCGAGGTATTTTTTTGCTTCGCCTAAGTTACCAAACATAACGTGTCCTGATAAGAAAAAGCCCGGTGGCGCGCAGCGATCCGGGCCTACAGTACCGTTGTAGGGCGGGTCAGCGCAGCGCCACCCGCCATTGTTTTAGTGGTGTGAAGAGGTCTTCACGCCGCCTTCCGGCACCGGCACGTACGGGGTTTCTTTATCCGTACGGCCTTCAGCGTTACGCACTTTCAACCAGGTTTTGATGCCGTAGAAGATAATGCTGTACACCACCACCAGGAACAGAATGCTCAGACCCGCGTTGGTGTAGTTGTTCACCACGATATGGTTCATGTTGGCAATCTGCTGGGCAGTCAGGTCTGCGCCGCCTGCAGCAATCTTCTCTTTGTACTGGTTAGCCATGAAGAAGAAGCCTTCCAGCTGCGGGTTGGCGCTGAACAGCTTCAGGCCAAGCGCCCAGGTGGTGCAGAGCAGCAGCCACAGCGCAGGCACCACGGTGACCCAGATGTATTTGGTGCGCTTCATCTTCACCAGGACCACGGTGCCGAGCACCAGCGCCACGGCAGCCAGCATCTGGTTAGAGATACCGAACAGTGGCCACAGGCTCTTCACGCCGCCAAGCGGGTCGACAACGCCCTGATACAGCAGGTAGCCCCAGAGGCCGACGCAGCCCGCCGTACCCAGAATGCCCGCCACCAGAGAGTCGGTTTTCTTCAGGAACGGCACGAAGTTACCGAGCAGGTCCTGCAGCATGAAGCGGCCCGCACGGGTACCGGCGTCCAGCGCGGTCAGGATGAACAGCGCTTCGAACAGAATACCGAAGTGGTACCAGAAGCCCATGTCCGCCCACGGCAGCACTTTGTGGAACACGTGTGCGATACCGACAGCCAGCGTCGGTGCGCCACCTGCGCGGTTCAGCACGGACGGTTCGCCGATGTCCTTCGCGGTCTGCATGATCTGCTCAGGCGAAATCACGAAGCCCCAGGAGCTGACGGCCGCCGCCGCGTGTGCGCTGGCGTCTTTCAACTGCGCCATAATCAGCGCCGCGTTGTCGCCGCCCATCTCATGCAGGTTAGGCATAGTAATGCCGAGACCCGCCGGTGGGGTGTTCATCGCAAAGTACAGACCCGGTTCGATGATGGACGCGGCAACCAGCGCCATGATCGCCACGAAGGACTCCATCAGCATCGCGCCGTAGCCGATCAGACGTGCGTCTTTCTCGTTCGCCAGCAGCTTAGGCGTGGTACCGGAGGAGATCAGGGCGTGGAAGCCGGAGACCGCACCGCAGGCAATGGTGATGAACAGGAACGGGAACAGGGCGCCTTTCCACAGTGGACCGGTACCGTCGATGTACTGCGTTACCGCAGGCATTTTCAGATCCGGGTTGATCAGCAGGATGCCGATCGCCAGACCAACGATAACGCCGATTTTAAGGAAGGTGGCCAGGTAGTCACGCGGGGCCAGAATCAGCCAGACCGGCAGCAGCGCGGAGATAAACGCATAGCCAATCAGCGCGAAGGTGATGGTGGTGTCCTTGAAGGTCAGCGCCGGGCCCCAGTACGGGTCGTGCGCAATCACGCCGCCGAAGTAGATGGAGGCGACCAGCAGCACGATACCAATCACCGACACTTCGCCCACGCGTCCCGGACGCAGGAATCGCATGTAGATCCCCATGAACAGCGCAATCGGTACGGTAGAGCAGACGGTGAAGACACCCCACGGGCTTTCGGCCAGCGCTTTCACCACGATCAGGGCCAGCACCGCAAGGATGATGATCATGATCAGGAAGCAGCCGAACAGGGCGATAGTCCCCGGCACGCGGCCCATCTCCTCTTTGACCATCTCACCCAGAGAGGCGCCGTTACGGCGAGAAGAGATAAACAGCACCATAAAGTCCTGCACCGCACCCGCCAGCACCACGCCCGCCAGCAGCCAGAGCGTACCCGGCAGGTAGCCCATCTGCGCGGCCAGTACCGGGCCGACCAGCGGGCCCGCACCGGCGATAGCGGCAAAGTGGTGACCAAACAGCACGTAGCGGTTGGTTGGCACGTAGTTCAGGCCGTCATTGTTAATGACCGCCGGGGTGGCACGCGTCGGGTCGAGCTTCATGACCTTCTGCGCGATGTATAAGCTGTAGTAGCGATAAGCCACAAGATAGACGGAAACCGACGCGACCACGATCCACAGGGCGCTTACGTGTTCGCCCCGGCGTAATGCGACAACCGCCAGACAAAAAGCGCCGAGGATCCCGAGTAAGGCCCAGGGCACGTGCTTCAGTAGTTTTTTAGTATCCATAGTAAGACCTGGTTTTTTATGTAAAGAAAAAAGGGTCAGGGTTCGTTGTGAGGAGGTATTGATTAATGCTGGAGCGATCGTGCCAGATCAACGCGCGCGTAAAGGACGGTAAATGAATGAGTGGTTGAAAGTGACAGGTGAGCGGTCAAAGGGGGCGACGAGCGGTTCCGGCTCGCCGCCAGGGGGCGAAATTATGTGATTGAGATCACTTGATTATTCGGGGTACGCTCCACGGCCAGATAGCTTTCCAGCGTCCTGATGAGCTTCTCCTTCAGCCAGCTCGGTTCCAGTATCTGAATATGAGGCAGCCAGTAGAACAGCAGCGGCAGGATCTGGTTCTCGTGGGCCGCCTGGCAGCGCAGCGTGACGCCGCCCTGTTGCTCCTCCAGCAGCTCCTGTTCCGGCAGAAGATCGCGGCGCAGGAAGTAATGTGAAATATTATCTTTAATGAATATTTTCACCGCGAAAGTATCTTCGGAAACCCAGGGATCAAGGCTTTTTTCCAGCAGATCAAGGACATTTTCTTCGGGAGTGAAGGTCGTTTTCTGAATATCAAACCAGCTAATCTGGCTCAATGAGAAGGATTTCAGTCGGCTATTTTCGGTGGCTTGTAAATACCATATATTTTTTTTGTTAATGAGTTTATAGGGATTAATCAGGCGGGTTTTGCCCTTATAAACGATCTGGCAAACATTATGGTTTTTAATCGATTTCTCGACTTTCGTTAAATGACGGCGAATATCGCGTTCTAATGTGTGTTCCGCTTCATTACCAAGAATAAGAATATGGTTTTCGTCTACGCGCGTCTCAAGCTTTTGCCAGAATTCCGTATTTCTTTCAGGGAAAAAGCTGTCGGCATTCAGAAAGTTAGCCAGAGTGTGGTGCAATCCTTGTCCGCCGGGCGATTGTGCAGAATGAATCAGACGATATAGCCCGTTACCGGTATGTTCAACAATGGGAGAGAGTGCATTTAAATCCCGATAGACGGTGCGCTCGGTAATTTTAAATTTCTCCATTAGCGCACTGCGGTTTACCACACCGTTTAAATGTAGCTCAAGGAGAATATCGACCAGACGTTCAGCCGAGCGGCTCCGCGTCGTTTTAGCCATAAGGTCATCCTGTATATATAGGCATGCGCTGAATGATGCGGGTGCACTGACACAACCTGTCAGTATTCAGGCACAGAAAATTTCTCTTATGGGTATATAACGGCGTGATTTAGCGGAAACCTTAGGAGTTTTTGTAGAAAGCGGCGCTGGCCGGAAAAAAGGGCCAGCGCGAGGGAGATCACACGGCGGCTTCCGTCTCCAGCATGACCGGGTGGAAACGGCGCCTGAAGTAGATCAGGCCATGGCCCGCATCACTCAGGATGATGTTTTTAATTTCAACAAGATAAACCAGATGCGTGCCGATGGTTTGTACCTGGCTTATTTCACCTTCAAGGCTGGCCAGCGCGCCCTTGAGTACCGGCTGCGCCAGCGGGCCTTTCTGCCAGCAGGAGAGGGCAAAGCGATCCTCCATCGTCATACCGGTCATCCCGGCGAAATGGCGAGCCATGATCTCCTGCTCGTGGTTCAGCACGTTCACGCACAGCCTGCCGTTGCCCTGGAATACCGGGTTCATGGCGCTGTTGGCGTTGATGCATACCATCACCGACGGCGGGGTGTCCGTGACCGAGCAGACGGCGGTGGCGGTGATGCCGCAGCGGCCCGCCTCACCCTCGGTGGTGACAACATTGACCGCGGCCGACAGGCTGGCCATCGCGTCGCGAAAACGCAGGCGTTGTTCTGATTGCATGAAAACCTCCCGCTGCGCTATTTCAGCAGCTTATCCAGCATGTTGATATCGCTGTTATTGTGCAGGTGCGGCACCGTCCAGCCGTGTTGGTCGTATTCGGACATGCAGCGGTCGACCATCGCCATCATCTTGTCCATGTTGCCGGAGCTCTGCGCCTGGCGCAGACACTGCAGGCGGATCTCATCCTGGCTGCCGGAGTAATTAATTTCGTACAGCTCGTGACGGCCGCCAAACTCGCTGCCGATGGCATCCCACATCAGTTTCAAAATCTTGATGCGTTCGACGTGATCCATGCCGTTGGAGCCGCGCACGTATTTCGCCAGATACTGGTCTATCTGCGGGTTGTTCAGATCCCGGGCGCTGGACGGCAGATAGATCAGCCCGGAGGTGACGTTACGCTCGATGATGTTCTTGATCTTCGCGTAGGCCATCGGGGCCATCACGCGGTAGGTCTGCAACGCCGCGTGGTCAGGAAGATACGCGCCGTTGACCCACGGCGTGGCTTCGGAACACATGGAGTCGCTCAGCGCCCAGAACATGTTGCGCCAGGCCACCACTTCGCCGAGATCCGCCTGCACGCCGCGGAACTCCAGGGTGCCGGTGCACTCCAGGGATTTCTTCAGCAGGGCGGTGATGAAGTCGAGCTTCACCGCCAGGCGCACGCAGGCCTGCAGCGGGTACATTCGCGCAAAGCCGCCTTCCATCGTCCAGCGGCGGCAGCGGTCGAAATCGCGGTAGATCAGCACGTTTTCCCACGGGATCAGCACGTGATCCATCACCAGGATGGCATCGTTCTCGTCAAAGCGGCTGGAGAGTGGATAGTCGTACGGGGACCCGGTTGCGCCTGCCACCATCTCGTAGGAGGCGCGGGAGATCAGCTTCACGCCCTCGGCATCCATCGGCGCGACGAACATCAGCGCGAAGTCCGGGTTTTCGCCCATCACCTGCGCGGAACCGAAGCCGATCATGTTGTAGTGGGTCAGGGCGGAGTTGGTCGCCACCACTTTCGCGCCGCTGACGATAATCCCGGCGTCGGTCTCTTTCTCCAGCTTGATGTAGACGTCTTTTACCTCGTCCGCTGGCTTGTGGCGGTCGATCGGCGGGTTAACGATGGCGTGGTTGAAGTACAGGCCGGTTTCCTGAATGCGGGTGTACCAGTTCCGGGCGTTCTGCTCGAACTGGCCGTAGAAGGCCGGGTTGGCGCCCAGCGCACAACCGAACGCGGCTTTATAGTCCGGCGTGCGGCCCATCCAGCCGTAGCTCAGTCGCGACCACTCGGCGATGGCATCGCGCTGCTGGCGCAGGTCGTCGGCGCTTTTCGCCACGCGGAAGAACTTGTGGGTGTAGCCGCCGCTGCCGGTGTCGGTGCCCCAGCACAGCGTGTCCTGCATGTCCGGCTTGTGCAGCGCGTCGTACATCTGTGCGATGGAGGCCGCCGCATTGCGAAACGCCGGATGGGTGGTGACGTCTTTGACGCGCTCGCCGTAGATATAAATCTCACGCCCGTCCTGCAGGCTTTTTAAATACTCTTCACCGGTTAACGGACGTTTGGCATCAGCGCGGAACTCTTCAGGCTTCATAGGGACCTCGTATCGGAATAGTGTTGTTAAATTTATGTTTTGTTTTTGTTGTTTAATTGAAGCCTGAGAGGGACGTAACGTGAAGGGACGTTTGGGACAACGACGGGTACTTTTCGGGGGGGATGTGGTTTTGTGATCTGTGCGGCTTTTCGGCGGGTGGCGCTGCGCTTACCCGCCCTACGAACCGTGATGCGTTCAGGAAACCGGTACTTTCTGCGCCCGATACGCGCTGGGCGAGCATCCCACTAAGCGGTTAAAAAAGCGGGCGAAATAGGCCGGATCTTTGAACCCCAGCTGCCAGGCAATCTCGCTGACGGTGCTGTCGGAGAAGAGCAGCAGGCGCCTGGCCTCCCGCAGCTGGCGGTCGAAGATCAGGCGTTTTGGCGGGCGGTTGGCGAAGCGGCGGCAGATATCGGTCAGGCGAGATTCGGTCAGGTGCAGCTCGCTGGCGTATTCCGGCACCGTCCAGTGCTGGTGGTAGTGGGTGTCGATCAGCTGGGTAAAGCGCTGGAACAGCTTCAGCTCGCCGCGCATGCCGCCTGAGGCGTGGTCGTCGAGCTTCGCGTTGCGCAGCAGCAGGGTAAACACCGCCTGCGCCAGCAGGACCAGGGTATGCTCGCGCCCGGGCAGCTGCTCCGTGGATTCCCGGGCAATCAGCTGCCAGTAGTGCTTCAGCGCCGCCAGCTCGTCCGGCCTGTCGGCAAGCGAGAGGCAGATCCCCGGCAGGCCAAAGGCCTCCCGCGTGCCGGGGTAGAGCACCTCCAGCAGCGGCCAGATCAGATCCTCGCGCACCGTCAGCACGTGACCGTCGCTGTCGGATTCGGTGATAAACGCGTGCGGCACCGACGGCGGGGTGAGGACAAACAGCGGGGCCTGCACCGAGTAGCGGTGATCGTCGAGCTGGAGCTCAATTTGCCCGGTATCGAGAAAGTGCATCTGAAAGTACTGGTCGTGACGATGCGCCTGCATGTCGCGGCCAAAAAAGGCCGCCATGCGGGCGAACGACTGGTAGTGCACATCGTCGGTGCCCAGACTTTCGTCGTACTCCTTGCTGATATCAATGTTGGCGATAGGGTTCTGGCACATGATCGTTCCTCTGTTGATCCCGCTGCGTCATCGGAATGCGCGTCAGCACCAGCGCGCCAACCACCAGCAGCCCGGCCACAAACCACAGCCCCGAGCTGAAGCTGCCGGTCGCGTCGCGCAGGATCCCAATCAGCAGCGGGCTGACGGCGGAGCCGACGTTGCCGATGGCGTTGATCACCGCCAGCGCCACCGCGCGGGACTGCAGGCTAATAACCCGATCCGGCGTGGTCCAGAATATCGCCATGGCGGTAAACGATCCGGTTGAGGCCATGATGATGCCAAGCAGCTGGATCAGGCTGTGATCCGTCGCGGAGGCCAGCATCCATCCCGCCGCGGCGAACAGGTACGGCAGGATGGTGTGCTTTTTTCGCTCTTTCAGCCTGTCGGAACGGCGGCTCCACCAGATCATCCCGAGGATGGTGCAGAACTGCGGGATCGCCGCCAGCAGGCCGATGACGATGTTGCTGCTGCCCGTGTTGAAGCTTTGCAGGATCTGCGGCGTCCAGATGTTGATCGCACTCAGCGTATTGGTCAGGCAGAAGTAGGCCAGCGTGTAGAGCAGCACCGCCGGGGTCAGTACCTCGCGCAGCGTCGAACGCGGCGTGACGGATTGGGCAATCGCGACCTCCTGCTCGCGGGCGATCATCGTTTTGAGCACCTGCTTTTCGTCCTCATCCAGCCAGGTGGCCTGGTCCGGCGTGTCGTTGAGGTAAAACCAGGTCACCACGCCGAGCACCACTGACGGCAGCCCTTCCAGCAGGAACAGCCACTGCCAGCCCTTGAGGTTCCACAGTCCGTCCATCGCCAGAATGTACCCGGAGAGGATCGAGCCGAGCATCATGGTGACCGGCATAGCAATCATAAACAGCGCGTTGGCGCGGGCGCGGTGATAGGCCGGGAACCACCAGGTGAGATAGACCAGAATACCCGGCAGGAAACCGGCTTCGGCAATGCCCACCAGCATGCGCAGGACGTAGAGAGTCTCGGGGCTGGTGGCGAACATGGTGCAGGTAGAGGCAATACCCCATACCACCATGATCCCGGCGATCCAGCGGCGTGCGCCGATCTTCGCCAGCATGATGTTGCTCGGGATGCCGCACAGTACGTAGGTGACGTAAAACAGCGTCGCGGCCAGGCCAAACATGGTTGACGTGAGGCCCAGATCTTTACCCATTGTCAGCCCGGCGAAGCCGATGTTGATGCGATCGAGGAACGAGAAGACAAACAGGATAAAGAGAAAGACGATCAGGCGTCGGAACAGCTTGTGAATGACGCGGTGTTCAACAGCTTTATTATCATGCGTTTGCAGGGTAGAGGTCGTCATGGTGCGCTCCAGATCTTACGTTTAGTAGACGGATTTATTGTTATGAACTGACGTAACCGGTGTTTCGATAAAGCGTGCCGCCAGCGCTTCCGCGCCGCGGGCAAGCAGGGTAGTGTCGACCCCGACGGCAACAAACAGCGCGCCGAGCTCAAGATAGCGTTTTGCCAGCGGTTCATTCGCCATCAGGATGCCGGGAGCTTTACCGGCAGCGCGTATCTGCGCGATCGCCTGCTCAATGGCGGCCTGCACTTCCGGGTGCTGCGGATTGCCGGCAAAGCCCATGTCGGCGCTCAGATCCGCCGGGCCGATAAACACGCCGTCGACGCCTTCCACGTCCAGGATCTGCGGCAGATTTTTCAGCGCCTCGCGGGTTTCAATCTGCACCAGCACGCACATGGCGTCGTTGGCCTGCTGCAGGTAATCGGGAATGCGGTTCCAGCGCGATGCGCGCGCCAGGGCGCTGCCCACCCCGCGAATGCCCGCAGGCGGGTAGCGGGTGGCACGTACCGCCAGACGCGCTTCGTCGGCGTTTTGCACCATCGGCACCAGCAGGGTTTGCGCACCCACGTCCAGCAGCTGTTTGATTTGCACCGGGTCGTTCCACGACGGGCGGACCACCGGCTGGCTCGGATAAGGGGCGATAGCCTGCAGCTGGGTTAAGACGGTCTGCACGCTGTTCGGCGCGTGCTCGCCGTCGATCAGCAGCCAGTCGAAGCCTGCTCCGGCCAGCAGCTCGGCGCTGTAGCTGCTGGTCAGTCCCAGCCATAACCCAATTTGCGGACGGCCTGCTTTCAGCGCCGCTTTAAATGCGTTTTGCATCGTGCTCTCCTAGACAAAGCGGCAGCTGATGGAGCCCATGTTGCCGTAATCGACGTGGAAGGTGTCGCCTCTGCTGGCGGGCACCGGGCGGGTAAACGAGCCGCCGAGAATGATCTGGCCAGGCTCAAGCTGCACGTCGTACGGCGCAAGCTTGTTGGCCAGCCACGCCACGCCGTTGGCCGGGTGGTTCAGGACGCCTGCGGCCACGCCGGTCTCTTCGATCACGCCGTTGCGATAGAGCAGGGCGGAGATCCAGCGCAGGTCCAGCTCGTCGGGCTTAATCGGACGGCCGCCGAGGATCACGCCCGCGTTGGCGGCGTTATCGGAGATGGTGTCGAAGACCTTGCGCGGACGCTGGGTCTCCGGGTCGACGTTGTGGCAGCGGGCGTCGATCAGCTCCAGCGCGGGGATGACGTAGTCCGTGGCGTTATAGACGTCGAAGATCGTGCAGTTCGGGCCGCGCAACGGTTTTGCCAGCACGAACGCCAGCTCCACTTCAATGCGCGGGACGATAAAGCGATCAACGGGAATGTCGCTGCCGTCGTGGAAGAACATGTCGTCCAGCAGCGCGCCGTAGTCCGGCTCGCTGATCTGCGAGCTGGCCTGCATCGCTTTAGAGGTGAGGCCGATCTTGTGGCCCTTCAGCACGCGGCCTTCGGCGATCTTCAGGCTCACCCATTCGCGCTGGACGGCGTAGGCGTCTTCAATCGTAATCTCCGGATAGTCCAGCGAGATCGCGCGGATCTGCTCCCGGGACTGTTCCGCCTGATGCAGACGGTGGGCGATCAGGGTATGGGTATGTTTGTCGAGCATGGCGTATCCTTTATGCGGCTGTCGCCGGGTGGCGCTGCGCTTACCCGGTCTACGTTCGAGCCGTTGTAGGCCCGGTAAGCGAAGCGTCACCGGGCGGAAAAGATGTCTACTTAAACAACGCGTGCACGTTGTTTTGTTTGTAATTGAGCGTCGGGTGCAGTTCGTCGAGCTCAAACGACAGCGCCAGGTAGCGGCTCGCCATCAGCGCCGCGAAGTGCGCTTTGATAAGCCCAAACAGCATCTCCCCCACGGCCTCCCGGCTCTCCAGACTGCGCCCCGCGCCAATCTTCAACGTCATATGGACAAAGGCGTAATCGTGTTTTCCGTCGGCCATCTGCCAGGTGTCCAGCCAGTGGGCGCGGCTGCGGATACCGCCGAGCGGGAAGATGCCCGTGGCGGCGAGCGCCTCGTTCACTTTGGCGAACAGCGCCGGCAGGTCGGCCTGCTCGCGGATGTTGTCGGTACATTCAGCAATAAAGTGCGGCATGGTGGCTCCTTACGCGGGCAGGGGGAAAACGGCGTTGACCTGGCCGGTGCCGGAGCTGGCGAACAGCTCGGTGAGAAACTCCACCTTGCCGTCGTATTTGTCCCAGCCGAGCATGCCCAGCAGCATCACCGTGTCGTGCATGTTGCCCTCGCCGTAGCAGTAGTCGGCGTACTCCGGCAGCATGCTGCAGAATTCTTTGAACTGACCCTCGCGCCACAGCTTCACGACGCGCTCGTCCATCTGGCGGTCGAACTCGCGGGTGTAGCTGTTCATCCCTTCCTCCGCGCGCTGGTCGTCGATAAAGCGGTGCGACAGCGAGCCGCTGGCGAGCACCGCCACGGTGCCGTCGTATTTTTCAATGGCGCTGACGATGGCCTCGCCCAGCCTGCGGCTGTCGGCGAAGTCGTGAACCGTGCAAAACGCCGAAATAGAGACCACTTTGAAGTGCTTATCCGCGTTCATGTAGCGCATCGGCACCAGCGTGCCGTACTCGAGCTTCAGGCTCGGAATGTTGTGCGCTTTGGCGCGCACGCCAAGCTTCACCGCCTCGTCGGCTATCAGCTGGCCGAGTTCCGGGTTGCCGTCGTAGTCGTAAGTCATGTCGCGGATAAAGTGCGGCAGCTCGTTGCTGGTGTAGACGCCCGAAAAATGGTCCGCACAGTTGATGTGGTAGGCGCTATTCACCAGCCAGTGGGTGTCGAAGACGATAATGGTATCGACGCCCAGCTCCCGGCAGCGCTTGCTGATCTCTTTGTGTCCGTCGATAGCGCCCTGGCGGCAGCCGTGGTTTTTACCCGGCAGCTCGGAGAGATACATCGACGGCACGTGGGTGATTTTTGCCGCTAACGCTAATTTACCCATTTTCAGATCCCCCACTTTGGAATCGGATGGTCGCCCATGGAGATGCAGACGTTCTTCATCTCCGCGAACACCTCGAAGCTGTACTCACCCCCCTCGCGGCCGGTGCCGGAGGCCTTCACGCCGCCAAACGGCTGGCGCAGGTCGCGCACGTTCTGGGTGTTGACGAACACCATGCCCGCTTCGATATTGCGCGCCAGACGGAGTACCTTGCTCACGTCCTGGGTCCAGATGTATGACGCCAGGCCGTACTCCACGTCGTTGGCCAGGCGCAGCCCTTCTGCTTCGTCCTTGAACGGCAGCAGGCAGGCCACCGGCCCGAAGATCTCCTCCTGCGCCACGCGCATGCGGTTATCAACATCCGCCAGCACGGTCGGGCGCAGAAAGTTGCCGCCTTTCAGGTGTGCAGGCAGATCGACCGGTTTGTCCGGGCCGCCCGCCAGCAGGGTTGCGCCTTCCTCGATGCCGAGGCGGATATAGCCGGAGACTTTTTCCCAGTGCTGCTGGCTAATCAGCGCGCCAATCTGGGTATTTGGATCGGTCGGGTCGCCCACGCGCAGGCGGTTGGCGCGCTCGGCAAAGCGCTTGACGAATTCCGGGTAGATGCTCTGCTGGATAAAGATGCGCGAGCCCGCGGTGCAGCGCTCGCCGTTGATGGAGAAGATGGTGAACAGGGCGGCGTCCAGCGCGCGCTCGATATCCGCGTCTTCAAAAATCAGTACCGGGGATTTGCCGCCCAGCTCCATGGAGTACTTCTTCAGCCCGGCGTTTTTCATGATGTTGCGCCCGGTGGCGGTGCCGCCGGTGAAAGAGACGGCGCGCACGTCGTGATGCCGCACCAGCGCATCGCCTGCCGTCGCGCCGTAGCCCTGAACGACGTTCAGCACGCCCGCCGGAATACCCGCTTCGAGGGCCAGTTCGCCCAGACGGTCGGCGGTCAGCGGGGAGAGCTCGGACATCTTCAGCACCGCGGTATTACCTAAGGCCAGACAGGGCGCGACCTTCCAGGTGGCGGTCATAAACGGCACGTTCCACGGCGACACCAGCGCGCAGACGCCCACCGGCTGCACCAGGGTGTAGTTGAGCATCTTGTCGTCAACCGGGTAGGTCTTGCCGTTCATTTGCTGGCACACCTCGGCGAAAAATTCGAAGTTGTGCGAGGCGCGCGGAATTAGCACGTTTTTGGTCTGGTGGATCGGCAGCCCGGTATCGGCGGTTTCCATGGCGGCGATCTCCGGCACGTTCTGGTCGATCAGATCGCCCAGACGACGCATCAGGCGCGCGCGCTCCTTCATCGGCAGGTTGGCCCACTTCGGAAACGCCTCTTTGGCGGCGGCAACGGCCTGATGGATTTCGGCTTCACCGCCGGAGGCCACTTCAGCCAGGACCTCGCCGGAGGCCGGGTTAGTGGTGTGGAAATAGTCGCTGCCCGCGACGTTTTTACCGTTGATCCAATGGTTAATCTTTTTCATTTTGCCGTCTCCTCACTCACAATTTGGTTCACCAGGCGTCCCACGCCTTCCACTTCCACCATCACCTCATCGCCCGGCACCACGTCGGAGAGCCCCTTCGGCGTGCCGGTGGCAATCATGTCGCCCGGCTGCAGGGTCATAAAGTCGCTCAGGTACGCGATCAGGTACGGGATGCTGAAGATCAGATCCGCCGTGGTGCCTTCCTGGCGCAGCTCGCCGTTGACGAAGGTGCGCAGGGCGAGGTTGTGCGGGTCGGGAATGGCTTCTTTTGGCACGATGTTGGGGGAAATGGGGGTCAACCCGTCGCGGCTTTTCACCCGCAGGTTCGGGCGGTAGTAGTTTTCCAGGTAGTCGCGGATGGCGTAGTCGTTGCAGACCGTATAGCCCGCAACATAGTCCATCGCCTCGGCTTCGCTCACCTTACGCGCCGTTCTGCCGATGACCACCACCAGCTCCGCTTCATAGTGCATGTACTCGACGTTGTTCGGGCGCACCGACGTCTGGTTGTCGCCGTTGAAGGTGTTCGGCGCTTTGATAAAGACCAGCGGCTCGGTGGGCGGCTTGAAGTCCAGCTCGCTGGCGTGATCGGCATAGTTCAGACCGAGGGCAAACAGCGTGGCATGCGGCGGCGTGCGGTGTGTGTTAGCGACGTCGCGCTCATCCACCACCGGGTTTTCCAGCGGCGGAAACCCCTCTGCCAGAATACGCACGCGATCGCCCGGGCGGATCTCAACGCGGCTGTGCGGGGTACCGAGCAGGATCGCATCGCCGGGATTAAGGGTGGCGAACTCGCTCAGGGCGCTCAGCAGTTCGGCAGCGTTACGCTGCAGATCGGCGGTGTTCCAGTGGTCCGCTTCGCGGCCGTTGATCTCGGTGATGATGGTCAGGTTGTCCACGTTATCAACGGCGACCGGTTCGCCAAGCGGGCAGAATCCGTCCCGGCATTTGGCCTTGATGGCCGGGCGGTAGAAGCTCTCTTCCGGCAGGCTCACCTCGTTGGCGAGCGCGTATCCCGCAATATATTCCGCGGCGTCCTCCACGCGCACCTTGCTGGCGGTTTTGCCCACGACCAGCGCCACCGTGGCGCCGCTCAGCACCGTTTCCCCCTGCGGGAACGGAATGGGCTCGCCCGCGCGAATCACGGTGTTATGCGGTTTGATAAACCACACCGCCGTTTTCGGCGGCGTGTTGTAGGGGGCTTTTTCAAACGCCTCATGCCAGGCTTCGCACTGGCTTTGATGGTTGAGGGCGACAGCAAAAACGGTACCTTTCATTCACATACTCCTCAGGCCGGAGGTCCGGTTTGGATTTCATTAATATGTTAATGATCTGGTTTTATGCTTTTGCTGTTTATTTCGCAATCAGAAGTGAAAAATTTGTGATATGAATAACAATAAATTCACATATTCTTTTTTATGCATAGTAAAATCAGGTGGTTAATAAAATTAATGGGTTTCTGTTAGACTTTTTGGCAGAAAACGTGTTGTTTATAAAAACATCTTTTCGTGTTTGTTTACTTGTTAATGATGTGAAGGGAACAGGCTATGCATGATTCATTAACCATCGCGCTGCTGCAGGCGCGGGAAGCGGCGATGTCCTACTTCCGCCCGATTGTGAAGCGCCATAATCTTACCGAGCAGCAGTGGCGTATTGTGCGCGTGCTGGCTGAACATCCGTCGATGGATTTTCACGATCTGGCGTTTCGCACCTGCATCCTGCGCCCGAGCCTGACCGGCATTCTGACGCGTATGGAGCGCGACGGCCTGGTGCTGCGCTTAAAGCCGGTGAACGACCAGCGCAAGCTGTACGTCTCGCTGACCAAAGAGGGCAATGCGCTGTATGAGCACGCCCAGGCGCAGGTGGAGGAGGCGTATCAGCAGATTGAGGCGGAATATACGCCGGAGAAGATGAAACAGCTGACGGCGCTGCTGGAAGAGTTTATTGAACTCGGAAACCGTCATAACGCAGCGCGGGATGAAGAGTAAAAACCACAAATTCCAGGATGAATTTCGTAAAGTTTTCCCTTTCCAGGCCGAAAATTCTGTATCTGTCTGAGGAAAGAGAAAACATGTTAAACCGTATCAAGATTGTCACCAGCTTAATGCTGGTTTTAGCGATATTTGGCCTTTTACAACTCACATCCGGTGGTCTTTTCTTTAATGCTCTGAAGAATGACAAAGAGAATTTCACCGTCCTGCAAACCATTCGCCAGCAACAGTCCACGCTGAACGCCAGCTGGGTAGCGTTGCTGCAAACCCGTAATACCCTGAACCGTGCGGGTATCCGTTACATGATGGATCAGAGCAATATCGGCAGCGGCGCGACCGTGAACGATTTGATGCAAATCGCCTCTGTGTCTCTGAAACAGGCGGAAAAAAACTGGGCTGCCTACGAAGCCCTGCCGCGCGATCCGCGTCAAAGCGATGCGGATGCCATGGAGATCAAGCGTAACTATGATATTTACCACGGCGCGCTGGCGGAGCTGATCCAGCTGCTGGGCGCGGGCAAAATCAACGCCTTCTTCGACCAGCCGACCCAGAGTTACCAGGACGGTTTTGAGAAGCAGTACGTGAGCTACCTGCAGCAGAACGACAAGCTGTACCAGATGGCGGTCGAAGACAGCAACAGCTCCTACAGCCAGGCTATCTGGGTGCTGATCAGCGTCCTGATTGCCGTGCTGGTGGTGATCGTGGCCGTCTGGCTGAACATCAAGCAGACGCTGATCTCCCCGCTGAATCGTCTGATCGACAACATTCGCCATATCGCCAGCGGTGACCTGGTGAAGCGTATTGAAGTTCAGGGCACCAACGAGATGGGTGAACTGGCCGACTCGCTGCGCCATATGCAGGGCGAGCTGGTGCGTACCGTTGGCGACGTGCGTAACGGCGCGAATGCGATCTACAGCGGCGCGAGTGAAATCGCGATGGGCAACAACGACCTCTCCTCCCGTACTGAACAGCAGGCCGCTTCCCTGGAAGAGACCGCTGCCAGCATGGAGCAGCTGACGGCGACCGTTAAACAGAACGCCGAGAACGCCCGTCAGGCGAGCCATCTTGCCCTGAGCGCCTCCGAAACCGCGCAGAAAGGCGGCAAAGTGGTGGATAACGTGGTGCAGACCATGCGAGATATCGCGGGCAGTTCGCAGAAAATTGCCGACATTATCAGCGTGATCGACGGCATTGCTTTCCAGACCAACATCCTGGCACTGAACGCGGCGGTAGAAGCGGCGCGTGCGGGCGAGCAGGGCCGCGGTTTTGCGGTGGTAGCAGGTGAAGTGCGTAACCTGGCCCAGCGCAGCGCCCAGGCTGCACGCGAGATCAAGAGCCTGATTGAAGACTCCGTGGGTCGCGTGGAAGTGGGGTCAACGCTGGTCGAAAGTGCCGGTGAAACCATGGGTGAGATCGTGAATGCGGTCACCCGCGTCACGGACATCATGGGCGAAATCGCCTCTGCGTCTGACGAGCAGAGCCGCGGTATCGACCAGGTCGGGCTGGCGGTGGCAGAGATGGATCGCGTGACCCAGCAGAACGCCTCGCTGGTGGAAGAGTCTGCCGCAGCGGCAGCCGCACTGGAAGAGCAGGCAAGCCGTCTGACGCAGGCCGTGGCGGTGTTCCGCATTCAGCAGGAGCAGATGAAAGCGCGCGAATTCGCTTCTGCGAAAACCGTTGCAGCACCGGCGATGGCGCGTAAAACGGTTACCGCTGATGCAGGTGATAACTGGGAAACCTTCTAACGCCGTATGTTGTGCCGGGTGGCGGCTGCGCCTTACCCGGCCTACGGTTCGTGGTTTTGCCGGGTGGCGGCTGCGCCTTACCCGGCCTACGGTTCGTGGCTTTTGCCGGGTGGCGGCTGCGCCTTACCCGGCCTACGGTTCGTGATTTTGCCGGGTGGCGGCTACGCCTTACCCGGCCTACGGTTCGTGGTTTTGTAGGCCCGGTAAGCGCAGCGCCACCGGGCGATATTACAGAGGCAGGCGCATGGCGCAGCGCGTTTCATACGCGAAACCGTGCGCTGTCTCTTCTTCCCTTTTCTGACGCATTTCAGGCGTCAGCGTCGTCATTTTTTCAAACCCCAGCCGGGCATAGAACGGCGCATTCCACGGGACGTCCCTGAACGTCGTCAGCGTCAGCGCTGTCAGCCCACTGTTACGGGCATGGTCCGCCACGCAGGCGATGAGCTGCCTGCCGATCCCTTTTCCCTGCCAGTCCAGATCAACCGAGAGTTCGACAATAAACAGTGATGACGGATGGGCTTCGGCAAGGATAAACCCGACGGGGTGGTCGTTTGCCAGCGCCAGCCAGCTTAGCCCGCGTTCGACATAGCCGAGGTGTTGTTCAGCGGAAATGACCTCGCCATCGGCAAGCCAGGCGAGTGCCGGGAAGTCACGGAAGCGCCCGGCCGCCGCGCGTTCAATGGCGGACAGGGCGGCAACGTCGTTACGGGTGGTGGGGCGAATGCGAATAGTCATGGCGGCAAGTATAACCTGACCCGTCGACATTATTCCGAGCAGATCAGCACCGGCGAATAGAAATTGCTGATCACCAGCGCGTCTTCCGGCGTGCGCTCGATCGTCAGAAGCCTTTTATTGCCCAGCGTCAGGCCGGCAACGTATTTTTCAAAGACCCCGGGCGGCATGGCGTCATGGCTAAAACGCTCCACTTTTTGAATAACGATCTCATACAGTTCGCCTTCCACGTGACGCCATTTAAACATCTCCTGGCGGGAAACCTCCCAGCTGCGTGGGGCATTCACCACGCTGCCGTTAACCGTGATGTACCCCGTTTTGTCGGGATGAAAACGCATAATGATCTCACCGTCAAAGGTGAAATCGTGACTGTCGCGCCGGTCGGAGAAGGTCAGGTTTCCGTCACAGGCCACCGACAGCGGGGGCGTGTGAAAGTACCACGCCAGCACGGTGCCCAGCAGCAGCAGATTGAGGATCAGGATTAGCCAAACTTTTTTGTGTCTCATATCACCACTCGTAATAGTAAAGCGTACGACAGGCGCTGGCTTTACCCTGCGTGAGGGAACATTGGGAGAGCACCAGCCGCCCTTCGTGGCCGTAGAAAAGCGTTCTCTGAATGTGCATGTAGAAAATTGAATTTTTCAGGCACGGAAGATGGCCGTCCTTCTGAAGCGTTTGCGCCAGCGCAATCGCCTTCCCGTGAAACACGTCCGCCAGCGGCGTAAAGGTGTAGACCGGACAGGTGCCAATATGCGTCAGCAGATGGATCTCCCGCTGTGAATTTTCCGGCTTGATGAGCGCGATCCAGAGGCATAGCGCAACGACGACCAGCGTGAGCGCGCCGCAGAACAGCCTTTCCGGGCGAACGCGCCATGCAGGTTTCGCCGTTTCGGCGGTCGGCGGAGCCTCCTCCAGCGGAGTGACCGTGACATCGGCGCTGAGCATAAAGCCCGTTTTCGGTACGGTAACGATAAACAGCGCGTCGGGAAGCTGGGTCGCCAGCATCTTGCGCAGAATGCTGATGTACTGGTTTAAGGAGTTGTTAGACCCCTGGAGCCCTCGCCGATCCCAGACTTCCTGGAGAAAGGTTTCCCGTTCAACGACGTTCCCATGATGCTGAACCAGCAGCTTCATGATGGTATTGGCCGTACAGGTGAGGAGCTGCGCATCATCGTCCGGCGCATTGATAAGAGAAACAGAACCGTCCTCGTCGTTGTAGACGATGGCGTCAGCAAGCAGGTATTTCATAAGTTCTTGTAATAAAAACAGAGATAAAAAATAAAAAGAGAAGGCCTACGCCTTCCGGGCTGCATTGCTGGCTATTTTAACGCCACTGTTACCGATAACATTGATCCAGACAGGATTTTGGGTGGTTTAATAAGTCAGCGTGATAATCACGTCATCAATAAATTCCCCGGTGCCGGTTAGCGGCTGCGCCGGGACCTCGCCGTAAACGGTGTAGTTCTGGGTGCCGCCAGCGGGATTGGTGACCTGCAGCGCATCGCCGCTGCTTTGATCTCCCCAGCGTTGCGTGGCCGCCTCATCCTGCCAGAGCCCGTAGCGCAGGCACTGGCCCTCGCTGTTGCAGAGCTGCCGCTGGTTACCGCTGGCATGGTTGCCTTTGCCCATGGCAAGGGTGAACGCGGTTCCGGCCGGACAGCGCGTGGTGAGGGTGGCGGTGGAACGCGTCGGATGCAGGGTCGCGGTGCTGGTCAGGGTGCCGAAGTTAAGGGGCGTCACGCGCTCGATGTAGCACCCCTGGCTGATTTCGGCCTGCGCGCTGGTGCCGCCCTGCACCTGCTCCCCCTCTGCGGAACCGTCCGAGCAGTTTTGCAGGGCATCCTGACGCAGGGCGCTGTGCCAGGCGATACGCAGATTCATGTTGTAGTTGTAATAGTGGTAGGCCGGAAGCTGGCTTTGCCCTGCCGGAATGGTCGCGATAAGCGGAAAGGTACCGCTGACGTTGGCATTGCTTTCCGCGGCCAGGGTTTGCTGAATCAGGTTCCCGCTGCTGGCAGGCCCCAGCTCCTGAGATCGCGCTGCACCGTTCAGCAGGCGGAAGAGGAGGGTGTACTGTTTCCCCTCCTGATCCCCCGGCGAGATCATCTCGAAGGGTGGGGCGTCTACGCTGCTCAGGCAGACGTTGAGATATTCCGTCCTGCCCTCGTTGTCGGCCTGGCAGCTAAACTTGACCTCGGTGTTGACGGAGGTGGTATTGCCCGCCACGACGTTGCCAAAGTTAATGGCGGGCATGGACGTAATCCAGCAGGCTGCCGCCATCGCCTTCACGGACAGGGCGAGCAGCAATAATAACGGCGCTCTTAGTGACACAGTTGTTCTCCGATATTCTGTATAGATGACGCGGTACGCGGCGCCGGAAGCGTGACCCGGCACTCCCCCTCACCGGTCTTCACCACCAGCTCACCCGGCAGGGGCGGATCTTCAAGCCAGATAAAGCCGTCGCGCCCCACGATGGTGGCACCCTGCGGCGTTGACACGACGCTACCCAGCGGGAGCGGCCTGCGGCGGCTGTCGACCAGCCGGGCCTGAACCGTGACGGCGTGATGGACGTTAAACTCGACTTTGACCGCGCTGCTGTTGCCCGGCCTGGCATGCATGTCGGTGACGGGGGCGATCACATCGGCGGGCAGATCGAGCGGGTTAATGCTGACTTTGCTGTTGTGGTAGCGCGGCAGATCGGTCAGCAGGAGATAACCGTCCTCATCCGTTTCACCGGCCGGGCGGTTTTCCAGCATCACCGGTACGTGCCCAATACCGTGCGTGGAGACCAGCGCCATGCCCTGCTGGATGTAGCGCAGCGCGTGCAGGCTGCCGTCGAGCAGCGTCAGGCTACCTTCGGCGGAGGCGTACTGGTTGCCCTGGCTGGCACCTTGCTGCAGCCCAACGTGCCATTCGCCCGCGCGGCCCAGATAGCCTACGTCCGCATATTTTTCACGTCGTTCGCCAAAGCCCTGGCCCAACTCCCATGACCAGCCGCCGGCCTCATCGCCCGGCTGGTGGCGGTAATCCATGCGCGGCGTATCCCGGCTGGCCTGAGCGGAGAGCGTGTCCTCGCGACCCAATGGGACGGAAAACAGCAGCTGAACGTGACTCGACGCATCCGTAAACGAGCGGGTGTAGCTCAGCGTGGTGGAGATGTGTGCCGGCAGCGACACCGACCAGGAGGCGTTGAGGTAGCGCTCTGTGCTGCCCTGAATGTTCTGCTGTACCCAGCCCGCGCCCACGGTACCGAAATGGGGGATGGACTGGCTTACCCACACGCTGTCGCTGCGCCTGACGGGCGCGGCACCGCTCATGCGGGCGTTGTCGGCGAAATCCGCTTCGGTACGGACGGTGCTGGCAGAAATGCCCGTTCCTCTGCCGTTCCACTGCCAGCCGAGGCCCCATTGAACGCCCTGACCGTAAGGGCTGTTGCTCACGGCAACGTGCTGGCTGAGCACCCCTACGGCGGGGGAGACCAGCCAGTCAGCGCCCGCGCCCACGTTGCGCAGCCTGCGCTGCTGCTCCGTATGCAGCGCCAGCGTCAGGTGATTATTCACCCCATAGCGCCAGCCTGCGTCCAGCAGCGGCGAGGCGGCATAGTCGTCGGAGTGCAGGGCGTAGTTTTCGCGCATCCAGCCGATGTCCAGCGAACCGCTGCTGAGCCCTTCCGCCAGCATGCCCGGAGCGCCGTAGAGATCGAGCTGTACGGCGCGACGCTGGCCATTGATATCGGTAATCACCACCTCCGCCTGCCCGCTTCCGGTGAAGGAGGGCAGGGTATCCAGCAGAAAGTCTCCCGGCGTGACGCGCTGGCTGCTCTGCTTAAGGCCGTCGATATACAGATCGACCGTGGAAGGCAGTACGGCGGTGTCGCTGTAGCGACTGCGCGGTTCGGTATTGAGCTGGGGATTGAGCTCAAAGTTACGTGCCCAGTGCAGCCCGCCAAAGCGCACCTGTCGGCTCCAGCGGGTACCGGTGGTGACGCTGTCGCCCAGCGCCAGCGTGGTCAGCGAGTCGGTGTTGTCCCACTGCCAGCGGGTTTCGAGACGCGTGTGGGTCGGTCGACCGGCGCTGTTTTCCTCTCCGGCATGGCTTGAAAAACTGCTGCTGAACGTTCCGGGCAGCCCGCCGGACGCGGTCAGCATGGTCTGAGCGTTAAGCTGGCGCTTCCCCTGTACGTCGCTGGCGTAGAGCGCGTATCCGACCGTATAGGCGCTGACGGGCTGCGCATCGGGATAGCGGTACATCGGCGCGGGCTTTGAGACGGTCAGATGCTGCTGGCCTTCGAGCGCGTCGGCCTCTGCGGTAATTGAAACCTGCTGGGACAGCACGTCGAGATTGACCTTCAGGCCCGGCAGGGAGGTCAGCTCAACCCACCCGGCGCGATCCTCCGGGGCGTGAAGCCCCAGCTTTTTCATGTCGCTGCGGCTTATCCATAGCGCATTATCCACCACCCGGCAGGCCCAAAGTTCGCCTCGCGGGGCGTGGTTCACGGTAATGGCCAGCCATTGCACGGTGTCGGCGGGATCAGTCCCGGCTGACAGCATGAGCGGTAGCCAAAACAGGAGCGCGAGAAGCGAGCGGGCGCAGAGGTATCTGGCTGGCATGATGGTCATCATTGAGATAGACGCGCAGCGCGCTGAGCGCGTGACGTGTGGGCTGCTTGAGCGATAAAAGGGCGGTTTGTCCCGGAGCACATAGCCCGCCAGGCCTTTAATCGACCCTACAACTTTCCCATCGGCCGTCAGGGCCTCAAGGTGGCTCAGGCGGATGTGGCGGTTTCCGGCGTTAAAGCAGCGGAGAGTGGCCGGTATGTCTGCCTGCTCACAGCTCAGGGCATCGTGGCTGACGGGCGCGCTCTGGCTCCCGGCAATAAACACCGGAATCGAGTAGCGCAGCAGGAAGTGTACCGCGGAGGGGTTGGCGGCACGGGACGCGGCGTCCGGCAGTTCGTCGATGACCAGCCGGTAACTTTGCTCCTGCGCACGGTTGCCGGGCTGCATGACGATAATGCGCACCAGCTGCTGCTGGCCCGGCGCCAGTGATGTCATCGCCGGGCTGCTGACCACCTCCCCGGTGGCCACCAGCACATCTTTACCGTTTTTTTGCGTCCATTCGTACACCCGAATCTGCGCATGGATAGCCGCTTTCCCACTGTTAGTGAGATAGACCGCCGCTGCCCGCTGGTCGCTCTGCAGATCGAGCGTTACCGGGGCCACCTGAAGCGTGGCGGCCAGCGCGTAGCGCGACAGCAGCGCCAGCATCATGAGCCACAAAATGAAGCAGGGAAGGTAGCGACGCACGATCAGTACTCCAGTTTTAACGTGATATCGTCGCTGTAGTTCCCTGCCTGGGCGGTTGTCAGCGCCCCGGCGTCAATGACGCCATACAGCGTTTCCTCCTGTTCCGCACCGTTGCCGGTATCGTCCAGGCCATTCGTACCGGTGATTTGCGTCTGTTTGCCTTCGTCAGCAAAGAGCTTCCACGCAATCTTCTGCGCGCCCGTTTCGCCATTTTCCGGCTTCAGCCAGAAGGTACCGTTTTCGCCGTCGTTGCTGGTGGCAGTGAGGGTGAACGGCGTGCCGTTGGTACAGACGATATCGACCTGCGTTTTGGCTTGGATTTCGCTCGACTCATCGGAGCCGTGACGCGAGAAGTTAAGATCGTTGGCTTTGAGGGTGCACGACTTCACGACCTCAAGTGAGACGTGCATCGTCGCGCTTGCGGTACTGTCTGCGGCGATCGCAGCAGCAGGAAGCAGGAGAGCGGAACAACATACAGCGGTGGGAATAATTTTCATGATCTTATTTCCTGACGTGAGTAACAGTGCAATTACAAAGCGAATGACTGAGCGTCCAGCAGGCAGCGTTTTTGATGGCATTCCGCCAGGTTGTGGCAGCAAAAAGTGGGGCAAGGCCATAAGCAGGCGTTGCCGCGCAGAACGATGACCCGATCGCCAGCATTCGGAATGAAAGGGGTCATTTTCTCCCCCACAGATAGCCCTGGCCGTAATCGGCCTCGCTGGCGCGGGCCAGCGCGAAATCACCCGCGGTTTCGATGCCTTCGATCAGGACCTTGCTGGCGACGCGCTTGCACTCGCGGGTGAGATGCAGAAACTTCGCCTGCTCGGTCCGTCCGTTCCAGAAGGTATGTTTGTCAATTTTGATGCCGCAGAAGCGGATCTGGCTGGTCAGCAGGTCGGGAAGAAGGTCTTCGCAGACATCGTCTGCCCACACTTCTATCCCCCACTGATGGAGCGTCGCGATGCATTTTTGCAGCACCCGGCTTTGCGTATCGTCGAGTTGGACCATCGTATGGAGATCGGTGATCTCGATAGCAAGTCTCTCCGGGCACGGGGTTTCTGCTTTTAGCCTGTCGAGGAAGTCCGTTTCCAGCAGTAAATCCGATGTCGCATTGAGATAATACTTGTCGCCATCCTTGCAAAACATGGCGTGACGAAGCTGCGCAAAGAAGTGCGCTTTACGCTGCGTCGCCGACATCGAGCCAAAGTAATCTTCAAGATTGACGTTGGGCTTTGCCGTGGACAATACCTCCCAGGCAATCACATTTTCACTGCGCAGTGCCCGGATGGATTCGAACTTATAGCCGGTTAGCATGATAAACGTGCGTAACGCTCCGTGGTGATTTCAGGAGCTGCACATTTTATGGATTTGGTTTTTGGCGGGATATTTATAGATAAAAATGGCTTATATAAAGTGTTTTTATCTAATTTATAAGAATTATATAGGATTATTTATTTTCATAAGCGCCCGGCAGAACGCCGGGCGCGACGTGCATTAACCCGCTTTGCTGATGATTTTGATTTCGACCATGCCGATCCCGAGCTCACGCGGTGAGTGACCAAGGATATTCCCCTCGTTCGTGGACTGCGGGTCCGGCGGCACGATGACCAGGGTATTGCTGCGTGAAGGATTCTCAAAATGCAGCGTGTGCGTGCTCACGTCGTTTCCAAGCGTTAACGTCTGCTCCCGATCGCCCACGCGCACGGGGACGGGCTTGTTAGCATTCGGCCCATAGGCCCTGGCGGTGATCACTAGGTCGAACTGTTCCGGCAGGGGATGGGTGTACTCAATTTTCACCTCATTGCCCAGCTGCGCGTTGGACCAGCGTCCCCAGGACTCCGGCCGCGAGATGCCGCTAAACTGCTTCACTTCTTCCGGCGCGCCAGCCACGTTAAAGATAAAGCTGTCCGCTTTGTAGCGAATATCGTTGTCGACGATTTTCAGCATATCGACGTTACGCTGATAGCGCGCGGTATCAATCACCGTATCGTTGAAGGCGGTTTTGCCTTTCCAGTTTGCCTTATCCACGTGCTGCACGGTTTGCTCGCCGCCGAGCTGGCCCTGAGAAACGCACCAGTCGGTAGAGAGCGCCAGCGGCTGCGACCAGAGCTGGCCCATTTTGTAGCACCGGTCGACCCAGACGAAGTTATCGCGTGGCGCAAAATCGGCCAGCTGATAGCGCAGCGGCGCGGAATACTCGCTTTCTGGCAGCGGCTCAACGCGACCCTCCGACACGCGTACCAGCAGCGGCAGGCGGAAGTTGCTGCCCGAGAAGGCAATGGTGTTTTTATCCCGATCGACGGTGAAGTCCTTCATCTCTTTCGGGAAGTTCCACAGTCGGATGATGTCGGGCTTCCAGGCGAGGATTTTTTCCTTCATGTTGAGGAACACTTCCGACAGGGATTGCCCCGACAGCGTGCTGCGGCCCAGGCCAATAAAGTTGTCGCCGCCCAGGATGTCCAGCACGGTGGCGCCGTTATCCATGGAGTTGCGTTTGGTGGCGATCTCCTCCTGCTGCGGCTGGTCGCCGCGCAGGACGAAGAACAGATTGCTGCGATCCTGCTTGTTGAGCTGGTCCCACGCGCTGTTTTTCATCGCCAGGTGATCGGACGAGACGACGATGACGGTGTTTTTAAACCAGGGCGAGGCTTTGATTTTCTCGACCAGCGCGGCAATGTGCTCCTGACTGCAGGTGACGGCGCTAAATGATTTATTGTTTTTACCATCAATGTCATAGCTTTTGCGCTTGCAGGTGCGCGAGACAAACCCGTCCGGATGGTGAGTGTCCACCGTCAGCGCAAAGAGAGAGAAACGCTTGCCCGCGCGGGACAGCTCCTCGAATTTCTTCCAGGTTTCGTCGAGTACCGTATCGTCATAGAAGCCCCAGTCGTTGCGGTAGCTCGGATCGGCAACCGTCGTTTTTAACTCTTCTGAGCCGTACAGGTGGTCAAAACCGTGGGATTTCAGGAACACATCTTTTCCGGCGAAGCGCAGGTTTGCTCCCTGCACAAAATAGTTTTCGTAGCCGGAGTTTTTCAGGATATCGCCGAGGCAAATATTCTGCGGGAAGAAGGTCGACATGGAGGCTGAGGCGTTACCTTCAAAAGGCGCGAACAGCGGGATACCACACTGGGAGGCAACCATACCGGCAATCGTGTAATCCGTACCGGGCAGCTGCATGGTGTGGCTGAAATCGAGACCTTCATTTTTCAGCGCACCCAGATCTGGCGTCAGGTCCGGGAAGGCATCGTTATCAAAGTACGTACGCTCCAGACTTTCACCGTAGATATAGACCAGATTGAGCGTCGGATTAGCGATCGTTTTCGACGGCTCTTTGTAGTAAGCCGCGAAATCCGGATCGCCGTCGCGCGACTGGGATTTCACCAGTTCGGTGATCTGATGGAACGCCGGGCTGGCGTCGACGGAGGCCAGCGCCAGGAATAACGCCAGCAGGCTGTAGCCATGATGGTGCGGATGATGGCGACGTCGACGCAGCACCCAGGCCAGCGCGCCAAAAATGGTGACCAGTGCAACGACAAGGCCGAGCCCCGGCAGAATGTACTTGCTGACCCCCGCGCCCGTCAGGCTGTTTGTCAGCGTGTAGAGCACCGCATCGTTAATGCCGTCACCGGTAAAGTAATCGCTGGCGTATAAGGTAATGTTTAAAATAATAAAAATGCCGAGCACCACCAGCGTGGCGATAAACCACCAGGTATGACGGCCGGCTTTCCAGGCGTAAACGCCGACAGAAGCCAGAAAAAGGATAAGAGACAGGAATTCAGACAACAGCATATCCTCGTGACGCCAGATGCTTCGCTGGCTAACTGTTTATTTTTTGGGTCATACAATGTAATTGCGATGTCGTTAAGCTGCAATTTTAGTGTCACGAAAGTGTGCTGTTGTTAGGATTTGGTTTAGAAAATCGTTTTTATGAAGACGTGCACATCCTGACAAACGGACGCTGAGACGGTGGCAGGCAGGAAAAACGCTCATTTAGCGCCGCGCTGCAAGACTATCGCATTAAACGCGGCGTGTTGTGGCAGAAAATGGGGTGGATCAGGAGATGAAATTAACGCCTTGTTTCAGCACCAGATCGCAGGCTTTGGTTTTCACCTGTTTGGCCAGAGAGGAGTTGCCGAGGGTGCTCAGGTTAAGCTGCTGACCGTTCTGCGCGTTAAGCAGGCCCTGAATGCCGTCCATATAGTTGGTGTCCGCTTTTTGCTCCTGGGTATCCAGACCCAGTTTACCCAGCACCTGGTTTTTCACGTTTTGCGCGTCAGTCACGGAGGCCAGTTTTTGCTTCGCGCAATATTCCAGAATCCCCGCCGCGTTGTTCATCGTGCCCGCGCTCAGGCTCTGACCGCTGTTGCCCAGCAGGCTGGTGAGGGAAGAGGCGGAGAGTCCGCCCTGCGTGCTGCTGCTCTCTTTGGTCAGCTCATTTGCTGCGCTTGACAGGGACTCCTGCCAGGACGCCGCCTGCGCTGCGCCGGTTACCAGCAGTGCGCCTAAAAAGGTGCTGATTAGAATCTGTTTTTTCATCATGGCTCTCTCAAAAGGTCCGTTTTGGGCCGAAGGGGTTCCAGTATATACCTGCGACCTGTCGGCGATTCCTGGAACTGTCTTAATACTCTTTCCCGGTGACGCGGCTGCGGTAACTATCCCAGTCGAAGATGACATACAGGCTGTTACCCAGCTTCATGCGGTCCATGACGCGTTCCCCCAGCAAGCGGGTCATCTCGTCGATGTTGTGGTTTGTCAGCATGCCGGTGGGGCGCTTGGACGAGGAGCGGCGATCGACAATCTGGTTAATGATCACCTTTTCATAGCGGGATTCCGTCTGAACGCCAATCTCGTCGATGACCAGCAGGTCGACATTACTCAGATCGTTAAGCAGCTGTTCTTCGCTGGTTTCGCGGTTGCTGAAGGTGTCTTTCATCGCGGACATGATATCGGCCACGGTGATGATCAGGACCGATTTACCGCGCAGAAGCAGCTCGTTGCAGATGGCGGCAGCCAGGTGGTTTTTGCCGGTGCCCGGCTTGCCGCTAAAGATGAAGCTGGCGATATTGCCGTCGAATTCATCCACGTACTGCCGCGCGGCGGCCAGCGCGTTCATCTGCCCGGTGGTCTCAATTTTATAGTTATCGAACGAGCAGTTCTGGTGCAGGGGACGAATTCCGGAACGGTTAAAGGTGCGCTGCATTTTCATCGCCCGATTTTCGCGGGCAAGCGCGGCGGCGCGGATCTTACCTTGCTCTTTTTGCCACGCCAGCAGCTCTTCACCGGTGGTGAAAGCAGGCTTCACGTTGGCAGGCATCATTTTTTGCAGACGTTTCATCAGGTCGCCGACGTTCTTCATTTCGCACCTCGGAATCCGCTGGGGATCTGTTTATCCGGTTCTGAAAACGCATTGATATCACGTTTTGGCTGACCATTGTTGCCGGCGCGGGTAATCTGGAGATGACGCGCGAGCTTTTGCTGCCACTGAATATGGGTGAACACTTTCCCTTCCGCCTGCCACCAGGCGGTAAACGCGGCAAGCTCTTCCGCGGTGGCGGGTTGGGTTAACGCAATGCCCCACAGCGCGGCCTGCCGCTGAAAATCTGCATCCGGCTGCCAGCCTGCATAGAGGGCAAATTTACCCATCGGAACGGTCACGGGAACGTTAACCGGTTCATCAAAGAACTGATTATCCAGCGTGACATCGCTTACCGGGCGTGACAATTGCGCTTCGATCTCCAGAAGCTGTGCCAGACGTTCCGGTGTGATTGCGTAAAACGCTGGCGCGTTGTCGGCAAAAACCGCAACCGTGCCCCCTTCGGCGTGGGTCAACACACCGCGAGGGTCGCGCATAAAGGCATCAATACCAGCAATGCTGGTGGTCAGAATTCTGGAGGACATAACGCTTACTCTACTGATGACTACGGGCGTGATATGGGCTTATGGTAGCACAGAGAGGGGAAAGGGAAGGAGGGGATTTCCCCGGCGGCGCTGCGCTTCCCGGGGCTACAGTTGTAGGCCTGATAAGCGCAGCGCCGTCAGGCAGTTATTACGCGATGATGTTCAGCGTGACGTCGATGTTGCCGCGGGTTGCATTAGAGTACGGGCAAACAATGTGCGCCGCATCGACCAGCTTTTTAGCTTCCGCAGGATCCATACCTTCAACATGGATGTTCAGTTTTGCTTCGATACCAAAACCGGTAGGCAGCGGACCAATACCCACTTCGCCTTCAATAAAGGCATCTTTTGGCAGGGTAAATTTGTCGCGTGCCGCCACGAACTTCATCGCGCCCAGAAAGCAGGCAGAGTAGCCCGCGGCAAACAGCTGCTCAGGGTTGGTCACGTCTCCCCCCATGCCGCCCATCTCTTTTGGCACACCCAGTTTGACGTCCAGTACGCCATCGGAGGAGGTGGCACGACCGTCACGGCCACCGGTGGCTTTTGCTTTGGCGGTATAAACAACTTTTTCTAAAGACATGGCAGGTTCCTCATCTTGTTTTAACGTGTGCTATTAAATAGCGTGCGATATATATGGGTAAATAATCACGCGTAAAGTATAGCGTTACGCGCGGTGTAGCTGTTGTCGCAAAAGTTCGAGCTGCTGTTTGAGCGCCAGCAGGGTGTCAGTATCACACTGCGCTGCGCACCCCACCGCATGGGGGATACCCAAAGCCTGCTGCTGGAGCTCACGTCCCGCTTCACTCAGGGTGACGGCGACTTGACGTTCGTCTTTGCGTGAACGGTGGCGGTTGATGAGCCCGGCGCTTTCCAGACGCTTCAACAGCGGCGTCAAGGTCGCAGAGTCAAGGAACAACCGTTCACCGATGTCCGACACCGTCATATCATCCTGCTCCCACAGCACCAGCATCACCAGATATTGTGGATAGGTCAGGTTCAGCGGTGCCAGCAACTGCCGGTACAGCTTGTTAAGCGCCAGATTTGCCGAATAGAGGGCAAAGCAGAGCTGGTTATCCAGCTTGAGCGCAGCGGTTGCATCGTTCGTTTTCGCGTTCATGAGATGAATATAGATAGTGTACGATTTAATTGCAAGCAATTTTATGGGCAGGTGTAACGGAGCGCCACCTGAACGGCCATTTTGCGGTAGTGCTGGCGCTGCGCCTGTTCGTCTGCGCCTTCTTCAAACAGCAGCGTAAAGGTGTAGCTGTTGGCAACGTAGTGAAAGCTGAAGCTGCTTATCAGACGATGAAGATCGCGGGCGTCTACCGTCTCACTGAAGAGCTGTTTTTCTTTCCCCCGGCGCAGGATCTCCTCCAGCAGGTCGAGCGCGCTGCGGTTGACCTGGCGGAGATAGCTCGACTGCTGCATAAAGCGGCCGCGCTGCATGTTTTCCATGCAGATAATCCGGATGTAGTCAGGGTGGTCGGCATGATAGTCAAAAGTGGCTTCAACCAGATTGACCAGCGCTTCGACCGGGGGCATTCCCGTCAGGCTTAGCGCTTTTTCACTGGCGCGAATCTGGGTGTAAACATGTTCCAGTACCAGGAGATAGAGGTTCTCTTTATTCTTGAAATGGTAAACCACCATGCGTTTGGTGGTGCCCGCTTTCTCTGCGATCTGCTCCATCCGTGCACCGTTCAATCCATACTCGGCAAAAAGCGCGATGGCGCTCTGAAAGATTTTCTCTTTCAGGCTGGATTCTTCACTGTGCTCGGGGTGTTCGCTGCCAGGGTTAGCCACATCCTTTCCTTATTTTCACCAAACGGACCAGACGGATTATCTCCACGGCAGCGAAATAACACAAATATCAAACGCGTGGGCGTTTGCGGTACAGCCACAGGCCGGGGATCGACAGCCCGATGGAGAGCGCGCCGACGATGGAGGACGCCTTAAGAAAGTTGCTCAGGAGGAGGATCATCTGAGGCTCGGTATAGCCGAAATGGCTGATTTTCACCGCGGAAATCATTGCGGTATAGGCCGATATGCCCGGGAACATCGGGATCACCGCGGCAACGGTGAATACTTTGGGATGTGCCAGGTACCAGCGCGACCACTGAATGCCGATACTGCCGACCAGCATGGAGGCCATAAATGTCGACCATTCGATGTTAAAACCCGCCGTCATCATCACCATGCGTGAGCCATGGCCAATCGCGCCCAGCAGGGCACACCACGGCAGAGCGCGTTGCGGGACGTTAAATACCATCGCGAAGCCGATGGCCGGAATCGCGGCCAGAAGCATGTCCTGCGCCAGTGCCAGCAGAAAATCGATCACGCCCATCCGCGTAGCCCCCAGAGTGTCATGGCCATGACCACGCCGATGCAGGTCGCCAGCGTCAGCAGGCTGGCGATAGCCCAGCGTGCCAGACCGGTATTGATGTGCCCTTTAAACATGTCGGCGACGGCGTTGATCAACGGAAAGCCCGGAACCAGCAGAAGCACGCTTGCGGCCATGGCAACGGTCGGGGTGTTGGCAAACTGCGGCAGACGCAGCAGCAGGCCAGAAACCGTGGTGGCGACAAATGCGGTAATGCAGAAGTTAATTTGCGGGTGCAGCTGCCGATGCGTCAGCAACTGGCGAACATACATGGCGATACTGCTGGCGAAAAAGGTGATGATTGCTCCGTCCCATCCGCCTTTGTTGAGCTTACAAAAGCAGGCGCACGAGAGCCCTACCATCAACACGACGAGCCAGCGCGGATAACGTAATGGCTTGATCTGGTTGAACCGTTTTTCAATCTCCCTGAGATCGAGAAGCTTATGTTCAGCGAGGATGACAATGTGCTGCACTTCGGTCACGACGTGCATGTTTATGCCGCGGTCATGGTTTTTGCGCGTGGAGGTCAGGCACTGACCGTCTTTAATCGTGGTCAGCACAATGGCATTGGATGAGATGGCACTTTCGACGCTGTCCATCCCTAGCGCCAGCCCCAGCCGGGTGGAAAGCTCCTCAACCAGCGCGCTTTCCGCGCCGTGCTGAAGCAGAAAAAGACCGCACTGAATACATAGCCGCGTGATAGCACGCTGCGTTGACCGCTCTGCCTGCATGTCGTGTCCTGAAAAAGATGGAGAGGTTGCCGGTTAGCTCATAATGAGTACTTTTAGCACAAAGTGCAGTCCCTCTTGCTGTGGGCCAGATCAAGGTTTGTGCAAACAGTGGCTGGCGGTGACGTGAAAGGGGGTGGGATTAATTTATTAATGCCGTGAATTATTAATATCAAAATATAAAATATTTGTATTTAGTTATTCTAATTTTAAATTGTCGTTATTTTAATGACTCCACAATTAAATTTTATTTCGCTTTGTGAGATATTACTGCTGTTTAGGCATTTCTTAAACTAAGCATACATCTCATCTTCTGCTTGTATTAACCAGTCTTACACTCAGGGACGAAATAGTCATACGTTGATGTGTTTTAACGTTACTCATCAAATGAAAAATGGACACGGAGGGTCTATGTTGTCATTGCATGGTAAGCATGGCGTTGTCATTAGCCGGATGCCCGTGATGCAAAACGGGTTAGGGGGCGTGATGGCACGTCATTTCCCCGATTTTGAATTGAGCTATTGCCGCTCATTGCAGGAATTAACGCTGCTCCAGTTACGCCGCGCGGACGTCATTATTGCCGATATTTCAGGCGAATACAGGAATCCTCGGGGTGCGCTTGAAGAATACTACAGTTTATTGAATCAATACCGGGACATTCACTGGATCTTTTTAGTCTCGCGTCCGCTTTACCCTATTGCGGTTGAGTTACTTATGCGCCCGGAAAGTACGTTGCTTTCTGATATGGAACCCATTGAAGGCGTGGTTAACGCGATTCGGGCAGGGAGTGAGCGGGCAGAGCGGATAAGCCAGACGTTATTAACCCCGGAGCCTCAGGGCACGGAGGATGAAAGCGAACACGTTATCGCGCTTACGCACTCCGAACGTAAGGTCCTGCGTCTGTTAGGGAAAGGATGGGGGATTAACCAAATCGCCACATTGCTTAAGAAGAGCAATAAAACCATCAGTGCGCAGAAAAACAGTGCGATGCGACGGCTTTCATTACGCAGCAATGCGGATATGTACGCCTGGATCAACAGTACACAGGGAATGAGAGAGCTGAGTTTGTTGTCAGCCTATGGAGAGTTCGAGGAATGGAAAAAACCGATTCAACAAGACATATCGCCATCATCGAAAGTTGCACGATGACGGCTGTCGGGCTACAGCATCTTTTTGCGATGCCCGGCCTGAGCCATTATCAGCTACACCTGTTTAGTGAATTTGACAGCTTTAAGAATGCACTTCGTCACGTTAATTTTTTCTCGCTGATCTATTCCCTTTCCGATGCGCGAGAGGAGCGCCGTAACTGCCTGGCGCACCTGCGGGACCTTGCGTTTACGCACGGCCATATCCAGCGCATCATTTTGGTTTCTGACGAGATGGAAGCACGGCTAATTAGCCATCTTTCTCCATCACGCCTGCACGGTGTCGTCAGTAAATCGGTGACGCTTGAGCATCTGCAGAAGGAACTCGTGGAGTTGCTGAGCGAAACGCTGCGTATCAATGACAATATGCTGAATCACTGGTACCGGAGCCAAAACAGGATGCTGAGCCCCACAGAACGGGCAATATTGCGTTATATGTCCTGCGGGTATTCCATCCCTGAAATCGCGGCACATCTTGAACGGAATATTAAGACCATCCGGGCACATAAGTTTAATGCGATGGTGAAACTGGGCGTGAATTCAGACGTAGGGTTACTTGATGCGGCAGATATTATTACGCATCTTCCTGCAAGAGAGCCGCAATGTTTGACTCTCCTCACGCCCACCTTTTTATAAACCGTTTTTGCGCGCCAGATACGCTCTGGCGCGTCAATCAGATACAGACATCCACCCATTTTGCGGAAGTCAGCTCTGCCATTCTGTCAGGTGAAATGCGCACAGCGCTGTGAATTGCGCCTGCGGCAGGCAGCACTTCGGCGTACTGCTTTAAAGAGATATCGCAATATACCGCGAGCGGGTTTTCCAGCCCGAACGGGCACACGCCGCCAACGGGATGACCGGTGATGGTCACTACTTCATCACTGCTGAGCATGCGCGCTTTCGCACCAAACGTGTCTTTCAGCTTTTTGTTATCCAGACGCGCATCGCCTTTCGCCACGACCAGAATCACCTCATTTTTAACCTTGAGTGACAGGGTCTTGGCGATTTGTCCCGGCTCGACACGATGGGCGGCAGCAGCCAACGCAACGGTAGCAGTACTTTGACTAAGCTCAATAACGTCTATATCCGGCGCGTTGTCGGCAAAAAACTGCTGTACAGACTGCAAACTCATTGTTTCCTCCTGACAAATATCCTGCGTAATCTGTCATAAGAAATTATGCTCTGTAAATATCTCTTAAGTAACAAATATCCCAAACGGCTGATTTCTGGATCCTCTTCACAATCACAGAAACCGGTTACAGTAACCGGTTGCAGAGCGGGAAGCGTAGATTAATACTGAGTACGTAACGTCCCCTGTATCCAATAATAAGAGCCAAATATGAAACCATTTCGTCTGAGCAGTACCGCTGGTTGGCAAGCCAGCAAGGTTGTGAAGCTGATGTATGGAACAACGTGCGGCGCGTATGTGCCCGTAACAAACGTCTGACAGGAGATCTGCCATGTCTGCCAACCATGCTGCGTTTAACCTGATATTCCGTTTCGTCGAAAATTACGTCAGCCCGATAGCCGGGCGGATCTCGTCCCAGCGTCATGTTATGGCTATTCGTGATGGGTTCATCTCCGCGATGCCATTTATGATCGTGGGTTCGTTTTTGTTAGTGTTCGCTTACCCACCTTTTTCGCCTGATACTACCTGGGGTTTCGCCCGCGCCTGGCTGGATATGGCGAAGCAGTTTGAAGGCCAAATCCTGACGCCGTTTGATATGACAATGGGCATTATGTCCATTTATATCTGTGCGGCGATTGCCTATAACCTTGGCAAACACTACGTCAAATCTCATCAGCTGGACCCGTTTATGTGCGCCATGCTGTCGCTGATGGCGTTTCTGCTGGTCGCGGCACCCAAAACCAAAGGCACGCTCCCTGTCGACAGTCTGGGGGGAACGGGCATTTTTACCGCGATTCTGGTGGCGATTTACTGCGTTGAGATGATGCGTTTCCTCAAAGCGCATAACATCGGCATTCGACTGCCGGACCAGGTCCCGCCGATGATCAAAAACTCTTTTGATCTGCTGATTCCGGTGCTGGTGGTGGTGGTGACCCTCTATCCTCTGAGCCTGGTGATTCAGTCTCAGTTCGGCATGCTGATCCCGCAGGCCATTATGTCGGTCTTTAAACCTCTGGTTTCCGCGGCGGATTCTCTGCCTGCGATCCTGCTGGCCGTGTTGATTGGTCATCTGCTGTGGTTCGCCGGGATCCACGGCGCTGCCATCGTCTCCGGAATGTTGCAGATGTTCTGGCTGACTAACCTGGGCGCTAACCAGACGGCACTGGCCGCCAGCCAGCCTCTGCCGCATATCTTCATGGAGGCGTTCTGGACGTTCTTTATCGTGATTGGCGGGTCGGGCGCCACGATGGGGCTGGTGATTTGTTATCTGCGCAGTCGTTCAGCGCATTTACGCTCTATTGGCCGTTTGAGCGTGGTTCCCAGCTTCTTTAACATCAACGAGCCGGTTATTTTCGGTACACCGATTGTAATGAATCCGGTGTTCTTTATTCCATTCCTGCTGGCACCGATGGTCAACGCCGTGCTGGCGTGGGCGGCGATGACGTTTGATTTGATTGGGCGCGTCATCTCGGTCGTTCCCTGGACGGCACCGGCGCCGATAGGCGCAGCGTGGGCCCTGGGCTGGGACTTCCGCGCGGCTATTCTGGTTGTGGTTCTGGCCTGCGTATCGGCGATCATCTACTTCCCGTTCTTCAAAGTGTATGAGAAGCAGTTGCTGGAGCAGGAAGCGGAAGAAGCGCAGCGTAGCGCGGAAGAGGACAATCAGCAGGTGGCATAGGTGAAAACAAAACGGCAACGCAGGTTGCCGTTTTTTGTTTTTGTAGGCCTGGTAAGCGAAGCGCTACTGGGCAATTCACTGCTCTACTTCAGCGTGCAATCTCCACACTGCTTAACGTCCGGCAGGCGATAACGCTGGCAGCAGGTGCGGCGAACCAGAAGCCCGTCACGGAGTACAACGGTGCGGAATAGCGGGTTGTCACGGCCATCGGAAAGCTGCCTGGCAAAGAAACAGAACTGACGCAGGGCCTCAACGTTCTCATCACCAAGCAGCGGCTTCATTTCTGTTAAATACCAGTGGATTAAATAGCCCGTATTGCTCCAGATAAGCTTCCCGTTAATCTCTCCCGTCGCTTCCAGCGCTTCCACCACCGGGATCAGAGTCTGGGTGATGAGCTGCTCCATACGTTCCTGAGCCGTCAGGCGTTCAGCGCTATGGTCTTCGTGGAGATCAATCCAGAAGCAGGCAGCACGTCCGGTTTCGTGAAACTCAACATGGAAATTATCCGGCGAGAGTTCCAGCATGCTCTTCTGTGTTAACAGCGCCAGCATGAGCGGCGGCACCATCAACCCGATATACCACTGCGCCCAGAGAGAGAGCAGGGGTTTATTTTCCCGCGTAAGAGTGGGTTGATTGCGATAGATATGGTCGGAATAGGTGGCCAGCAGCGATTGCAGCTTTGACGGCTGTCGCCACTCTGAGAGCGTCATCGCGTGGGACGGGGGCGCTTCATCAAGCCGGATAAAATCCAGCAGGTGGGCGCGCGTTTCCGCAATTTTGTCCCGTATCGCATCTGCAAGCGAAGCATTCCCGCTGGTGAGCGGCGCTCGCCAGAGGAGAGGTTCGACGATGTGGGCAGTATGCGTGGCCATAGTATAGATAGAAATCTAAATGATAATGATTGCCAATCCTAACTATTGCTCATACCAATGGCAAGACTTTTGTCCGGGTGACATCGTCGTTATGTCTACGCCGTCTGAATCTCTTCACTTAACAGAATGTTATTGCGTCCCATATGCTTTGCTTCATAGAGGGCTTTGTCCGCTTTTTCCAGCGCGCCTTCCACGTCTTCATCCTCGAAAATGGCGATACCAATGCTGATGGTGACGTTTGTCGCGACGCTTTCGTTAAACAGATGCGGGATTTTCAAATCATAGACTTTCTGACGGATCCGCTCGGCCGTCTGGCGGGCGTGTTCGAGTGAAATGTTGGTCAGCAGCACCATAAACTCTTCCCCACCAAAACGCGCCACAATATCGCGAGAACGCACGGCATCGCGGATTGCCGCAGAGACGCGCTTCAGCGCCTGGTCGCCCATCATATGGCCGTAATGGTCGTTATAGGCTTTGAAGTGGTCGATATCCATCAGCAGGACAAAATGCTCGCCATTTTCTACCGTGGGCAGATTCTCCAGACGGCTTTGCAGACCGCGACGATTATAGAGCCCGGTAAGCGGGTCCATCATGCTGAGATCGGTAAGGGTTTCTCGTTCTTCCAGAAGGCGAGAGAGCAGCTCCTGAGCGAAACGGTCGTTGCGTCTTTGCAAAATGTTATGAATAGCAATTGCCACCACAGGAAGTGCGAAAGAATAGGTCATTCTCAGCCATATATCGTGATCGCTTAACCACAGGCAGACAATAAAGGTGGGCAGTGAATGCAGCGTAAAGGCTTTGATATTACTGGCGAATGCCAGCGTGCCGATAAAAAGCACCGTTAAAAGCGCGATTAACAAATACGTCGCATGATCGTGGGTAATTAAGGCGAATTTGGAGACAATTTGCCAGGCCCACAAAATACCGAAGATCCCTGAAACGAGAGGAATATTTATCTTCCGCGCGCGCTTTCTCCAGTGCCAGATGAACAGGCCGGTACTGATGGAGAAAATAGCAATCAGAGGGGCGGAAAACAGTCGTACAGAATTGAGCGGGTTTGTTACCGAGAACACTGCCGAGGTTGCGTTCAGAAATAAAAATAAACGTAACGATAATTGATATTTTCTGTGAACCAAAGACCGCCAGGATTGTGATGTCATAGTCGTGTGTTTTTATTAAAATTTAATTAAAACAAATAAATAGATGTCGTTTCGCAATAAAATATGCAAAAAGCGCAAAGAGTAATTATCAGAAAATCTTTAGACGTTGTTAACAGGTGCGCAATTTATCACCTTAGGCAATTCCTGTCATTACGGGAAAGGTAAAGGTCGATGGATTTTGATTCATTCAGCTGACAAATGATAATCTCTGTCATATGATATTGGTTATCATTATCGTTGAAAGAGGGCAGATCATGTTGAACAGGGCGCTGGGCAGCGGTTGGGGGGTATTGCTACCGGGAGCTATTCTCGGCGGTTTGACGTTTGCCGATCTCTCTCTTGATACCTGGAAAGCCATCATTGTGTCAGGACTGTTAGTCACGTCAGGCATGATCTGGCATAAGCAACTGCGTCACTTTGTTTTACTGCCATCGTGTGTCGCGCTGGTCAGCGGAATTCTGGTGATACTGATGAGTTTGAAATAACAGGGAAAAGAAGATATTCAGAGGGGTTGTAAGATAATTGGTGCGAGGGGGGGACTCGAACCCCCACATCCTAAGGACACTAACACCTGAAGCTAGCGCGTCTACCAATTCCGCCACCTTCGCACAGTCATCTTACTCTTTATTGCTATGTTGATATCGCCTCGTTGGTGCGAGGGGGGGACTCGAACCCCCACATCCGTAAGGACACTAACACCTGAAGCTAGCGCGTCTACCAATTCCGCCACCTTCGCCCAGTGCGAGCAATATCATCGTGATTTATGGTGCGAGGGGGGGACTCGAACCCCCACATCCGTAAGGACACTAACACCTGAAGCTAGCGCGTCTACCAATTCCGCCACCTTCGCATACCATCGATACTGTAAAAGTATCGTAACCACGGAGGCGCATTCTAGATGTTTTCAGCTTTACGTCAACAGAAAAGTGCGCGTGATGCCTTGATTGATGGAAAAATGGCCGATGGACGCGCCCTGTATAGCCGGATGGCGCTTTCGCGTATCCGGCCTGGAGGGGAGGCGATTACTTTTTGGCCTGACGCGTCATCACGGTGCGGTAGACCTTAAAGCGACCCGTCTGGGCGATAACTTCGTGGAAGCCAAAGGTTTCATCCAGCACTTTCGGGTACGCCAGGAAGGCGTTCGCGACGATACGCAGCTCACCGCCGCTGTTGAGGTGACGGACAGCACCACGGATCAGCGTTTGTGCTGCTTCCAGGCTGGTCTCCATACCGTCGTGGAACGGCGGGTTAGAGATGATCATGTCGAAGCGACCGGTGATGTCGGAGAAGACGTTGCTCGCAATCACCTCGCCTTCAATGCCGTTTGCGGCAAGCGTTGCGCGGCTGGCTTCAACCGCCGGGGCGCTCACGTCACACAGGGTTAAGCGCACCTTTGGCGAATGGCTGGCGAGCACGGTAGAGAGCACGCCCGCGCCGCAGCCCACATCCAGCACTTTGCCTTTGGTGTGCGGCGTCAGAGTGGAAAGCAGCAGCTTGCTGCCCGTATCCAGCGCATCACGGCTGAACACGCCCGGCAGCGTTTTGATAGTCAGGCCGTCAAGCTGGTACTCATCCCAGTATGCCTGTGCATCAAACGTTGTCTGTTTTTCCAGACGGCCATGGTACAGACCACAGCGGCGAGCGCTGTCGACTTTGTTCAGCGGCGCATAGCCTTCCAGCAGCTGTTCCGCGCTACGCACGCCGCTGCGGTTTTCACCGACCACGAAAATATCGCAGCCGACCGGCAGCAGGGAGAGCAGGTTCATCAGCTGGAACTGGGCTTCCGGTTTATTCTTCGGCCAGTAGTAGATCAGCGTATCGCAGTCGGCGATATCGCTTTGCTCTGCCACCAGGCTAAAGCGCGCGCGCTCGCCCATCTGGCGGCTCAGCACCTGCCAGTGGTGGTAGTATTGGGTGTGGGCACGGCTTTCAGCACAGTCGAAACGCGCGGGCAGGTCATCCTGCATATCTCCGGCAAACAGAATACGGCTTTCTTCGAAATCATCACTGTGACGCAGCAAGACTTCACTTGCCGGGGTAAATGCAGACATGAATTGTTCCTCAATAAACTCAGGCGGGGATTATAGTAGGTAGATGGCGCACTTTCGACACATTTGCTATATTTGCGCGCCTGAGAGACAGGAGTTTTCCCTATGACATCCCGACGAGACTGGCAGTTGCAGCAGCTGGGCATCACCCAGTGGGCTTTGCGTCGCCCGACGGCGTTGCAGGGCGAAATCGCCATCTCCATCCCGGCGCACGTTCGTCTGGTGATGGTGGCGGAAGAACTGCCTGCCCTGAATGACCCCCTGATCGATGATGTCCTTCGCAGCCTGAAGCTGACGGCCGACCAGGTTTTACCGCTGACGCCAGAGCGTGTCGCGATGCTGCCTCCTGATAGCCGCTGTAACAGCTGGCGTATCGGAGAGGCGAATGAGATCTCTCTTCAGGGGAGCCAGATCTGCTCGCCAGCGCTGGACGAACTGAAAGCCAACCCAAAAGCGCGCAGCGCGCTATGGCAACAAATCTGCGAATATGAACACGATTTCTTCCCTCACGACGCCTGACCTGTCCACAGCGTTCGCGATTGAAACACGCGCCCACGCGTTTCCGTGGAGCGAAAAAACCTTCGCCAGCAATCAGGGCGAACGGTATCTGAACTACCGCCTGGACGTTGACGGCACCATGGCCGCTTTCGCGATCACGCAGGTTGTTCTTGATGAGGCGACGCTGTTTAATATCGCGGTTGATCCCGCGTTTCAGCGCCGTGGGCTGGGAAGAGAACTGCTTGAGCACCTCATCCGTGAGCTCGAAACCCGTGACGTTTTCACCCTGTGGCTGGAGGTGCGCGCGTCGAATGTCGCCGCCATCGCGCTCTATGAAAGCTTAGGCTTTAACGAGGCGACAATCCGCCGTAACTACTACCCCACCGCAGAGGGACGTGAAGACGCCATCATAATGGCTCTGCCGATTGGATAATAAAAAATAAGGTTGTAACGATGAAATGGGACTGGATTTTCTTTGATGCCGACGAAACGCTGTTTACGTTCGACTCGTTCGGCGGCCTGCAGCGGATGTTTCTCGACTATAGCGTAACCTTCACCGCTGAAGATTTTCAGGACTATCAGGCGGTCAACAAACCGCTGTGGGTGGATTACCAGAACGGTGCCATCACCGCGTTACAGCTTCAGCACCAGCGCTTTGACGTCTGGGCGGAACGCTTAAAGGTCAGTCCGGGAACGCTGAACGAGGCTTTCCTTAACGCCATGGCCGATATCTGTGCGCCGCTGCCGGGCGCGGTTTCCCTGCTGAATGCGTTGAAAGGCAAGGTGAAACTGGGGATCATCACCAACGGTTTTACCGCCCTGCAGCAGATCCGCCTTGAGCGTACCGGCCTGCGCGATCATTTTGACGCGCTGGTGATCTCGGAAGAGGTTGGCGTGCCGAAGCCAGATCCGCGAATTTTCGACTACGCGCTGGCGCAGGCCGGCAATCCCGACCGCGATCGTGTCCTGATGGTGGGGGATACGGCAGAGTCGGATATTCTGGGCGGCATGAAGGCCGGTCTGTCGACCGTGTGGCTCAATGCGCATGGCCGTGAGAAGCCTGACGGCATCGAGCCGACCTGGACCGTGACGTCGTTGAACGAACTGGAGCAACTCCTGTGTAAACAATGATTGCCTGCCCCCCGTTGATGGGTAAAATAGCCGCAATTTTGTATTCCATGATGCGTGGCGTGCTGCCGCGCTTATAAAAGAAGATTTAATTATGACGTTGTCTCCTTATCTGCAAGAGGTGGCCAAGCGCCGCACTTTTGCCATTATCTCGCACCCCGATGCCGGTAAAACGACCATCACTGAGAAGGTGTTGCTGTTCGGACAGGCGATCCAGACTGCGGGTACCGTTAAAGGCCGTGGCTCCAGCCAGCATGCAAAATCTGACTGGATGGAGATGGAAAAGCAGCGTGGTATTTCGATTACCACCTCCGTGATGCAGTTCCCGTATCACGACTGCCTGGTGAACCTGCTGGACACCCCGGGCCACGAAGACTTCTCCGAAGATACCTACCGTACCCTGACGGCGGTGGACTGCTGTCTGATGGTGATCGACGCCGCGAAAGGTGTAGAAGATCGTACCCGTAAGCTGATGGAAGTGACCCGTCTGCGCGATACGCCGATCCTCACCTTTATGAACAAACTCGACCGTGACATCCGCGATCCGATGGAGCTGATGGATGAAGTGGAAAACGAGCTGAAGATCGCCTGTGCGCCAATCACCTGGCCGATTGGCTGCGGTAAGCTGTTCAAAGGCGTTTACCACCTCTATAAAGACGAAACCTACCTGTATCAGACCGGTAAAGGCCACACCATTCAGGAAGTGCGCATTGTTAAAGGTCTGGACAACCCGGATCTGGACGCGGCGGTCGGCGAAGAGCTGGCCGCGCAGCTGCGCGACGAGCTGGAGCTGGTCAAGGGCGCGTCTCACGAATTCGACAAAGAGCTGTTCCTGAGCGGCGAAATTACCCCGGTCTTCTTCGGTACCGCACTGGGTAACTTCGGCGTTGACCACATGCTCGACGGTCTGGTGGAGTGGGCGCCGCAGCCGATGCCGCGCAAAACCGACACCCGTGAAGTGGAAGCGAAAGAAGAGAAGTTCACCGGCTTCGTGTTTAAGATTCAGGCCAACATGGATCCGAAACACCGTGACCGCGTGGCCTTTATGCGCGTGGTGTCCGGTAAATATGAAAAGGGCATGAAGCTGCGTCAGGTGCGTATCGGGAAAGACGTTGTCATCTCCGACGCGCTGACCTTTATGGCGGGTGACCGTTCGCACGTTGAAGAAGCCTATCCGGGCGATATCATCGGCCTGCACAACCACGGCACCATCCAGATCGGCGACACCTTCACGCAGGGTGAAATGATGAAGTTCACCGGTATTCCGAACTTCGCGCCGGAACTGTTCCGTCGCATTCGTCTGCGCGATCCGCTTAAGCAGAAACAGCTGCTGAAAGGCCTGGTCCAGCTCTCCGAAGAGGGCGCCGTGCAGGTCTTCCGCCCGATAGCGAACAACGATCTGATCGTTGGCGCGGTCGGCGTGCTGCAGTTTGACGTGGTCGTTGCGCGCCTGAAGAGCGAATACAACGTAGAAGCGATTTACGAATCGGTGAACGTCGCGACCGCGCGCTGGGTTGAGTGTTCTGACGTGAAGAAATTCGAAGAATTTAAGCGTAAGAATGAAGTTCAGCTGGCGCTGGATGGCGGCGATAACCTGACCTATATTGCCCCAACCATGGTGAACCTGAATCTGACGCAGGAACGTTATCCGGACATTCAGTTCCGTAAAACCCGCGAGCACTAATCCCCTCTCAGAGCACGGCATTCGCCGTGCTCTTCGTTATTTCCTGTCTTATTAATCCCTTGCGGAATGTTCTTAATTCAACGCAATTTCACGCTATTCGCCCATTTTTTACCCAATTCTGAAAGCGGCTCTGTGAGAGTGATCTATATTTAACTCAGTGTTTAACACTGGGTGTGGATAAATTAACTGTTCAATGCATGGCTTTAGGTTATCCATTTTGCTCGCGTGTTTATTCGCAATATATATCACTACTAAGGAAGTACGTAGCCCGAATAACGGGTCAACACAGGAATAGATCGATGAATATGACAAGACTGAAGATTTCTAAAACTCTGCTGGCTGTAACACTGGGTAGCGTTCTGGTGAGCGGCTCCGCCCTGGCGGAAAGCAGCACCATGGATAAAGCACAATCCACGGCTGACAGCGCAGGGCAAAAAATCGATAGCTCTATGAATAAAGTCGGCAATTTCATGGATGACAGCTCTATCACAGCAAAAGTGAAAGCCGCACTGGTGGATGATGAAGCCATCAAGAGCACCGATATTTCCGTTAAGACCGACAAAAAAGTGGTCACGCTGAGCGGCTTTGTTGAAAGCCAGGCTCAGGCAGAACAGGCGGTGAAAGTGGCGAAAGGCGTCGAAGGCGTTGCCTCCGTCAGCGATAAGCTGCATGTCCGTGACGGCAAAAACGCGTCGGTGAAGGGTTATGCCGGTGATGCAGCCACCACCAGCGAAATCAAAGCTAAACTTTTAGCAGATGACATCGTGCCGTCCCGTAAGGTGAAAGTGGAAACCACCGATGGTGTGGTTCAGCTTTCCGGTACGGTAGATTCGCAGGCGCAAAGTGAACGTGCCGAGTCCATTGCGAAAGCGATTGATGGTGTGAAAAGCGTTAAAAACGATCTGAAAACGAAGTAAATCTGGACCATTCGCCCGTCTGGCTAAAACCTGCGGGCGATATAAGAACGACTCTGGAAAAACGCCGGTGAGTGACCTGAGCGCTCACGTTTAGCGGCCGACATTAACTATGGTAAAGGAGAAGCTTATGTTTCGTTGGGGCATTATATTTCTGGTTATCGCGTTAATTGCCGCCGCATTGGGCTTTGGTGGACTGGCAGGTACAGCGGCATGGGCAGCTAAAATTGTCTTCGTTGTCGGTATTATTCTGTTCCTGGTCAGCCTGTTTACGGGGCGTCGACGTCCGTAGCAAACGCACTATTCCGTCAACAAAATAAAGCCAGTCACTGCGACTGGCTTTTTCTTATTTGCGTAACAGGTCGGGTGCGTTACTGTGGTGTTATAAAATAATCAAAACAGGAAAGCAGAGGTGGGGCAACGAATTCCCGTTACGCTCGGCAACATTGCGCCGCTGACGTTAAAACCGTTTCGCGCAGGTCAACTCGCGCTGGTCTGCGAGGGTGGCGGACAGCGCGGCATTTTCACCGCTGGCGTGCTGGACGAATTTATGCGCGCGCAATTCAATCCGTTTGACCTGTACTTCGGCACGTCTGCCGGGGCGCAGAATCTCTCTGCCTATGTCTGTAACCAGCCCGGCTACGCGCGAAAGGTCATCATGCGCTACACCACGGCGAAAGAATTTTTTAATCCGGTGCGCTTTGTGCGCGGCGGTAACCTGATCGACCTCGACTGGCTGCTGGAATCAACTTCCAGCCAGATGCCGCTGGCCATGGACACCGCGGCCCGCCTGTTTGATAGCGGTAAAGAATTCTGGATGTGCGCCAGCCGGGGGGATGACTATTCGCCGGGCTATTTTTCTCCGCAGAAGGAGAACTGGCTGGACATCATCCGCGCCTCCAGCGCCATTCCCGGTTTTTATCGTACCGGTGCGCTGCTGGACGGCATTAGCTATCTGGACGGGGGGATCAGTGACGCCGTGCCGGTGCAGGAAGCCGCCCGTCGCGGGGCGAAAACCATTGTGGTGATCCGTACCGTACCGTCGCAAATGTATTACACCCCACAGTGGTTTAAGCGGATGGAGCGCTGGCTGGGCGACAGCAGCCTGCAGCCGCTGGTGAACATCGCGAAGCAGCATGAAACCACCTACGGCGCGATGCAGCGTTTCATTGAAAAGCCACCGGGTAAGCTGCGTATTTTTGAAATTTATCCGCCTAAGCCGCTGCTGAGCATGGCGCTGGGCAGCCGCGTCCCTGCGCTGCGCATGGATTATAAAACGGGGCGGCTGTGCGGACGCTACTTCCTGGCGACGGTGGGGAAAATGCTGGCGGAGCAACCGCCGCTTCATCGCCATAAACGCATTATTACGCCGCCTGCGATTGTAGCCAACGACGCTCTGACGGTGCCCCTGGTGGACATTCCGCAGGCGAATGACGCTTTACTGGATAACGAGGATCTGGCGTGACGCACCGCTTTATCGATACCCACTGCCACTTTGATTTCCCACCGTTTACGGGAGATGAAGAACACAGTATTGCGAAAGCGGCTGACGCAGGCGTTCAGGCCATCATTGTGCCATCAGTGGAAGCGGCGTACTTTTCCCGCGTGCTGGATCTTTCCACGCGTCACCCTGCGCTCTATGCCGCGCTCGGCCTGCATCCGATCGTGATTGAGCGGCATCGGGATGAGCACATTGAGAGACTTGATGAGATCCTGCGGACCGCAGGGGACAAGCTTGTCGCCATCGGGGAGATCGGCCTCGATCTTTATCGCGAAGATCCGCATTTTGAGCGCCAGCAGACGATCCTCGACGCGCAGCTCAGGCTGGCGAAGCGTCACGATCTGCCGGTGATCCTCCACTCCAGACGCACGCACGATAAGCTGGCAATGCACCTGAAGCGTATCGATTTGCCGCGCAGGGGCGTCGTGCACGGTTTCTCCGGCAGCCTGCAGCAGGCGCAGCGTTTCATTGAACTGGGCTATAAAATTGGTGTGGGTGGCACCATCACCTATCCGCGCGCCAGTAAAACCCGTGACGTGATGGCACAGCTGCCGCTGTCGGCGCTTCTGCTGGAAACTGACGCGCCGGATATGCCGCTGAACGGTTTTCAGGGACAGCCGAATCGCCCGGAACAGGCGGCGCGCGTGTTCACCGCCCTGTGTGAACTGCGACAGGAGCCAGAAGAGGTAATTGCCGATGCGCTGCTGGAAAATACGCGTTCGGTATTTGGCATCACGCTATAGATAAAGCGCCGGGCGAATCACCGTTATCCTCTGTTTTTCCAGCGCCCGCGCCAGCGGTTCAACGTCTTCCGGCGTGGCGCTGCGCCATGACGCTGCCTCACCGTATACGCCGTGCGCATGAAACGCGTTAAGGCGGACCGGCACGTTTCCCAGCCCGTGGATAAACGCCGTCAACGGCTTCAAATGTTCCAGATAATCACACTGCCCCGGAATCACCAGCAGGCGGAGCTCCGTCAAACGGTGGCGTTCTGCCAGCCAGCGGATACTCTGCTTGATCTGCGGATTGTCGCGTCCGGTCAGGAAGCGGTGGTGTTCGTTCCCCCATGCTTTCAGGTCCAGCATCGCGCCATCCAGTACCGGCAGCAGCTTTTGCCAGCCGGTTTCGCTTAACAAACCGTTGCTGTCGACCAGACAGGTCAGATGACGCAGGGAGGGATCGGCTTTGATCGCGGTGAACAGCGTCACTAAAAACGGCAATTGCGTTGTGGCTTCCCCGCCGCTTACGGTGATCCCTTCGATAAACGGTGCGGATTTGCGGACCTGGGTGAGGATCTCCTCCACGCTCAGGCGGTGCGCCATGGGCGTCGCCTGTTGGTGGCACAGGTGCAGGCAGGTGTCGCACTGCTGGCAGTCGCTCTCCTGCCACCAGACGCGCCCGGCCTGAATGGTCAGCGCGTCGTGCGGGCAGTGGGGCACGCAGTCCCCGCAGTCGTTGCAGCGGCCGATCGTCCACGGGTTGTGGCAGGTTTTACAGCGCAGGTTGCAGCCCTGCAGGAACAGGGCCAGGCGGCTGCCCGGCCCGTCCACGCAGGAAAAAGGAATGACCTGACTAACTAAAGCGCATCTGCTGTTCATGGCTAATCACGCGCGGCTGACGTTCCAGAATGCGGGTATTGCGTGCGGCTTCTTCCCCCAGCCACGTGGTGTTCGTTCTCGACCCTGCTTCCCGGTATTTCTCCAGATCCAATAGCCGCACCATATATCCGGTGACGCGCACCAGATCGTTACCCGCGACGTTGGCGGTAAACTCGCGCATACCCGCCCTGAACGCGCCCAGGCACAGCTGGACCACCGCCTGCGGGTTGCGTTTTACCGTTTCATCCAGCGTCAGGATATCGCTTATCCCGGAAGAGTAGTGCTTGTGATGGGGAGCCACCGCCAGCAGGTGGCTGATGGGATCCGGCTCGTCACCGTAGGGCAGGCGCGCGCCCGGCGTGGTGCCCGAATCGGAGCTGATCCCCGACTGCGCATGAAGCATCGCGCGCTGCTTCCAGCCGTGTTTCACTGGCGTGCTTTCGACAAACGCCGCAAGCTGTTCGCTGATGCGGTAGCCCAGCGCGTTGGCCTGTTCATCCTTTCCGTAACGTCCCGCGATGCTTGCTTTCTCACAGAGCACGTTTACCGCTTCTGCCAGACCGTACATGCCAAACATCGGCACAAACCGATCGGCATCAATCAGCCCCTCTTTCACCAGGAAGCTATTCTCAAAGAAGCCGGATTGTTGATACAGGAAATCGCAGCGGGCATCAATGATGGCCATTTGCTGCTGGCAGTAGTGCGGAAGGGCGCGGCTGCAGAAGTCTTCACTTGACGTGCTGTGTTCTGCAATGGCCTTGAGGTTGAGACGCACCAGGGTGCTGCCACCGCCAGCCAAAGGCAGGGAGTTGTAACAGCTCACCACGCCATAACGGCCTTTTGTGAAAATTTTATCATTCACCGGGCCATTAGAAATATGCGGTTTGCTGCATTCACATATGTTTTTCGCCACCTCAAGCAGTAAATCATCCGGGGTGATCTCTGGATCATAAACAAAGGTCAGGTTCGGCGCGACCTGCTTCAGCTCTGCATCGGCATGCAGAATGGCACGGGTGATGGGCGTATCTTCCGGCCCGATATTGGCATGCATAAAGGCATCCGGCAGCGTACGGTCAAGATAGCGCCAGAAACGTTTTATTCGGCTATTGATTTCTTCTTGTGTTAGAATTCTAACATACGGTTGCAGCAGCGCATCAAGCTGGCCGAGATAGACCGGCATCGATGTGACGGACGGAACATGATGGTAGAGGATGGTTAACAGCGAGAGGGCATCGTCGAGATCTTTTGCCCCTTCCAGCTCCAGCCATTCTGAACCGTTAGCCAGAAATTTTGCGTAATCCGGCAGAACGTAACGGGGTTTGTAAGGCGCATGGCCTTCGAACATGTCACAGATAAACCCCTCGTCCAGCGCGGCGCGCGCAGCTTCAGGAAGTGCCGGATACGGCAGGTTGTTTTCCGCTTCCAGCGCCAGAAAATGACGTTTTTGTTCCGGGGTTAACACCGGGCTTGTCACAATCTGCTGGCAACGTTGCTGCAGGGCGTCGGGGCTGGAGTGGGGCATATTCGCTTCCTTGAATGTTCTGCGGATGATGAACGGATTGTAGAAAGCCTGCCTGTTGGCGCTTTTGATCCCACAGGGGGTATTGCTGCTTTAGTCGGCAATCTGCGCACTAAAGTTTGAAGAAGATCTCATTACAGTAATGCAAATTTGTACGCAGTTTTCATTAACTGTGATGAATGTCGAAGTGTGGATGCGGGTGGATGTTAGAATACTCACAGACCCGCAAGGTAAAATTTATACGGCACTGCCGTTGGAGATTGTTATGACCGATTTAACTGCAAGCAGCCTGCGCGCGTTGAAACTGATGGACCTGACTACCCTGAACGATGACGACACCAATGAGAAAGTCATCGCCCTGTGCCATCAGGCGAAAACGCCAGTGGGTAATACCGCAGCCGTTTGTATCTACCCGCGCTTTATCCCGATTGCCCGTAAGACGCTGAAAGAGCAGGGCACCCCGGACGTGCGCATTGCAACCGTGACTAACTTCCCGCACGGCAACGACGATATCGAGATTGCGCTGGCAGAAACCCGCGCGGCGATTGCATACGGTGCAGACGAAGTTGACGTGGTGTTCCCTTACCGCGCGCTGATCGCCGGTAACGAGCAGGTCGGTTTTGACCTGGTGAAAGCCTGTAAAGACGCGTGTGCGGCGGCCAACGTGCTGCTGAAAGTGATCATCGAAACCGGCGAGCTGAAAGAAGAGGCGCTGATTCGTAAAGCCTCTGAAATCTCCATCAAAGCCGGTGCGGATTTCATTAAAACCTCTACCGGTAAAGTGCCGGTAAATGCGACTCCGGAAAGCGCGCGCATCATGATGGAAGTGATCCGCGACATGGGCGTGTCCAAAACCGTAGGCTTCAAACCTGCGGGCGGCGTGCGTACCGCCGAAGACGCGCAGCAGTTCCTGGCGATTGCCGACGAACTGTTCGGCGCCGACTGGGCCGATTCCCGTCACTACCGCTTCGGTGCGTCCAGCCTGCTGGCCAGCCTGCTGAAGGCGCTGGGTCACGGCGACGGTAAGAGCGCAAGTAGCTACTAAGTTTGAATTGCCGGGTGGCGCTACGCTTACCCGGCCTACCCGGATCGTGGTCGGGTAAACCGTACCCGCCACCATTCACCCGATTCCTCATGGGGGTTACCGTGTTTCTCGCACAAGAAATTATTCGTAAAAAACGTGATGGTCATGCATTAAGCGACGAAGAGATCCGCTTCTTCATCAACGGCATTCGTGATAACACCGTCTCAGAAGGGCAGATTGCGGCTCTGGCGATGACCATTTTCTTCCACGATATGTCGATGCCTGAGCGCGTGTCGCTGACCATGGCGATGCGAGATTCAGGAACCGTTCTGGACTGGAAAAGCCTCAACCTTAACGGCCCGATTGTGGATAAACACTCCACCGGCGGCGTGGGTGACGTGACCTCCCTGATGCTCGGCCCAATGGTGGCAGCCTGTGGCGGTTACATCCCGATGATCTCCGGGCGTGGCCTGGGCCACACTGGCGGTACGCTCGACAAACTGGAAGCCATTCCGGGCTTCGATATCTTCCCGGATGACAACCGCTTCCGCGACATTATTAAAGACGTTGGTGTGGCGATTATCGGCCAGACCAGCTCTCTTGCTCCGGCAGACAAGCGTTTCTACGCGACCCGCGACATCACCGCGACCGTTGACTCCATCCCGCTGATCACCGCCTCTATCCTGGCGAAGAAGCTGGCAGAAGGGCTGGACGCGCTGGTGATGGACGTGAAGGTAGGCAGCGGCGCGTTTATGCCAACCTATGAACTCTCTGAGGCGCTGGCCGAAGCGATCGTTGGCGTCTCCAACGGCGCAGGCGTGCGCACTACCGCACTGCTCACCGATATGAACCAGGTGCTGGCTTCCAGCGCCGGTAACGCCGTCGAAGTGCGTGAAGCCGTCCAGTTCCTGACGGGGGAATACCGTAACCCGCGCCTGTTCGACGTCACCATGGCGCTGTGCGTGGAGATGTTGATCTCCGGCAAGCTCGCCAAAGACGACGCCGACGCCCGCGCGAAGCTGCAGGCGGTGCTGGACAACGGCAAAGCGGCGGAGATCTTCGGCCGCATGGTCGCGGCGCAAAAGGGCCCGACCGATTTCGTCGAAAATTACGCGAAGTACCTGCCCACCGCGACGCTCAGCAAAGCGGTGTATGCCGATAGCGAAGGATTTATCTCCGCCATGGACACCCGTGCCCTCGGCATGGCGGTGGTCTCAATGGGCGGCGGCCGTCGTCAGGCCTCAGACACCATTGATTACAGTGTCGGCTTTACCGATATGGCCCGTCTGGGCGACAGCGTTGACGGCCAACGTCCGCTGGCGGTGATCCACGCCAAAGACGAAGCCAGCTGGCAGGAAGCGGCGAAAGCGGTGAAAGCGGCCATCACGCTTGACGATAAAGCACCGGAAACCACACCGACTGTCTATCGCCGTATCACCGAATAGCGGTATACTGATCTGATCGATAATTTTTGAAGCACTACGTACGGAGAACAATTATGAAACGTGCATTTATTATGGTGCTGGACTCATTCGGCATCGGCGCAACCGAAGATGCAGAACGTTTTGGTGACGTGGGTTCCGATACCATGGGTCACATCGCGGAAGCCTGTGCGAAAGGCGAAGCGGATAACGGTCGTAAAGGCCCTCTGACTCTACCAAACCTGACCCGCCTTGGGCTGGTGAAAGCGCATGAAGGCTCTACCGGTAAAATCGCAGCCGGTATGGACGGCAACGCGGAAGTCGTGGGCGCCTATGCCTGGGCGCACGAGCTCTCCTCCGGTAAAGACACCCCGTCTGGCCACTGGGAAATCGCAGGTGTGCCGGTGCTGTTCGACTGGGGTTACTTCTCCGATCACGAGAACAGCTTCCCGCAGGAGCTGCTCGATAAGCTGGTGAAGCGTGCCAACCTGCCGGGTTACCTCGGCAACTGCCACTCTTCCGGTACCGTGATTCTGGACCAGCTCGGCGAAGAGCACATGAAAACCGGCAAGCCGATTTTCTACACTTCTGCTGACTCCGTGTTCCAGATTGCCTGCCACGAAGAGACGTTTGGCCTGGATAAACTCTACGAGCTGTGCGAAATCGCCCGCGAAGAGCTGACCGAAGGCGGCTACAACATTGGCCGCGTGATCGCGCGTCCGTTTATTGGTGACAAAGCGGGTAACTTCCAGCGTACCGGTAACCGTCACGATCTGGCCGTTGAGCCGCCGGCACCAACCGTGCTGCAGAAGCTGGTCGATGAGAAAGACGGTCACGTGGTGTCCGTGGGTAAAATCGCGGATATCTACGCTAACTGTGGTATTACCAAAAAGGTCAAAGCGACCGGTCTCGATGCGCTGTTCGATGCCACCATCAAAGAGATGAAAGAAGCGGGCGACAAGACCATTGTCTTCACCAACTTCGTGGACTTCGACTCCTCCTGGGGACATCGTCGCGACGTCGCGGGTTATGCTGCGGGTCTTGAGCTGTTCGACCGCCGTCTGCCGGAGCTGATGGAGCTGGTGGGTGAAGATGACATTCTGATCCTGACCGCGGACCACGGCTGTGACCCAACCTGGACCGGTACCGACCACACCCGCGAGCACATTCCGGTGCTGGTGTACGGCCCGAAAGTGAAGCCGGGCTCGCTGGGTCACCGTGAAACCTTCGCGGACATCGGCCAGACCCTGGCGAAATATTTTGGTACGTCTGACATGGAATATGGCAAGGCCATGTTCTGATGTCATTGCCCGGTGGCGCTTCGCTTACCGGGCCTACGGTTTTGTAGGCCGGGTAAGGCATAGCCGCCACCCGGCAAAAACAACAATGTAAAAGGAACTGAAGATGGCAACTCCTCACATTAATGCAGAAATGGGTGATTTCGCTGACGTCGTGTTGATGCCGGGCGACCCGCTGCGCGCGAAGCACATTGCAGAAACCTTCCTCGAAGACGTGCGTGAAGTGAATAACGTACGCGGCATGCTGGGCTTCACCGGGACCTATAAAGGCCGCAAAATCTCCGTCATGGGTCACGGTATGGGTATCCCATCCTGCTCTATCTACACCAAAGAGCTGATCACCGACTTCGGCGTGAAGAAAATCATCCGCGTGGGCTCCTGTGGCGCGGTGCGTATGGACGTTAAGCTGCGCGACGTGGTTATCGGCATGGGTGCCTGCACCGATTCCAAAGTAAACCGCATGCGTTTCAAAGACCATGACTTCGCGGCAATCGCTGACTTCGGCATGGTGCGTGACGCGGTTGACGCGGCAAAAGCGCTGGGCGTTGACGCGCGCGTGGGTAACCTCTTCTCTGCCGATCTGTTCTATGCACCAGACGGCGGCGAGATGTTCGACGTGATGGAAAAATACGGCATTCTGGGCGTGGAAATGGAAGCGGCGGGCATCTACGGCGTTGCGGCTGAGTTTGGTGCGAAAGCGCTGACTATCTGCACCGTGTCCGACCATATCCGTACTCATGAGCAGACCACTGCCGCTGAGCGTCAGACCACCTTCAACGACATGATCAAAATCGCGCTGGAATCCGTTCTGCTGGGCGACAAAGCGTAATGTTGTCTGCCGGGCGGCATTCGCTGCCCGGCATTTTCACTTCTTACAGATACACGACGCTGATCGTCGCCTGACCATCAAACTCGGTGTCTTCCGTCAGAGACAGCTTCTTCAGGTTTTCCACTGCCAGCGAGACGTTCAGCGGGAAAGAGACGCTGGTCACCGCCATCGGGTCGGTTTTACCGGCAGATGCCACGCTCATCAGACCCAGGTCTTTGTTCGCAATGGTGCCACCATTGGCTTTCTGCCAGCGGCCCATACTTGTACCTGCAGACAGCGCAGTACGGATAGGCTCAACCGTTGCGCCGTTCGCCGTGACGTCACCGGTGCTGGTATACACTGAGTATGCGCCGATGTTCTTACCGTCATGCGTTTTACCCAGACCAAAGGTCGAGATGCTGCCGCGCAGCTCGCCACCGTTAGACGTCGCATTCATCACCTTCAGATTGGAACTGCTGCCGGTGCTGGCGTTGGTGTCTGCGCGGTTATCCGCGATGCTCCAGCCCACTTTAGTCGGCGTTGGGCAGTTGATCGTAAGTGTCAGACCCTTTTCACCCAGCTGGGTTGCCTGGGTTTGAGAGAGATCGCCGACCTGGACGGTACCGAAATCGATCACGCCATTGTTGCTGAGTTCAGGCGTACAGGAATTGCCTGTCAGCGACGCTTTGACTTTCAGTACCGCTGTGTCACCCGCATGAGCACAGGTCGCTGCCAGTGCCAGTGCGGCGGCAAGGAGACTCTTTTTCATGGTTAATCCTTAACATAGATGTAATGAATATTAAATTGAATGGACGGATCCATAATTTAAAAGGTTTATTTTTCTTCTTACTCTTCACCCAAAAAATGAATACGAAGGTGAATTCTTTTACTCGCTTGTTAATAATTCCCAGGCGAGGGTGCTTTCCAGGTCGGTATTATCGGAAATTCTGCGCAGCTGGTTATTATTAATGATGGGTATAAGTTTTATGGTTACGCTCATTTGCTTGCCCTGAACCGGTGTCGCGTTTTGGCGAGCAATGATGCCGTCGTTGTTTTTCAGGAAAACATGTTCTTTGGGGCTGTCTGATGAGGTAAATTTTACCCGGTCGGTGGTTTTGACGAGATCGTAGCGGCGTCCGTCTACCGTCATGTTGTTCGCGACCAGCGCCAGCCGTCCCTCCTGCCCAAACAGCACGCCGCCGTTGGCGCCAGATGCGGACTGCATGAACAGGGCCATGAACTGAGGCTGAGGGCAAAACACGTTGATCATCACCTCTTTTGCGGGCATGCGATTCCAGTTTTTCAGCGAGGCAGCAATATCGTCCTGTTTGAATCGGCCAAACGAGACGATCGGTTGAGAAAGGGTCATCTGGCACTCCTCGCTGAATACCTGAGAGGCGAAAAATAATGTCAGACCGCTCAGCATCACGTTAACTATTTTCACTGGCATGTTCCTTCTGCTTTTTCGTAATAGGCGTCTTTATCTTTCTCTTCATTCAGCGTGTAGTGGATCTGGCATAAACGCGTCATATTGTCGTCCACGACATACAGCTCCGGCGTCGTCGAGGCATCAGAAATAAACACGCTGCCGTTATCCATCACGCTGACAATATAGTTGCTGTCTTTGTCCACGATACTTAGCCCTTTTTCGAGCCAGCCGCCATTGACATGTTTTACCTTCAGCATCACGCGACGGGTATTCAGCACCTGGAAATCGACCTGGGCAAATGAGCCGTAGGCCGCGGACACGGTCTGGATACCATTTGATAAATCCATCCCCTGCGGCAGCGAGCTGGTATTGATCACAATTTGTGATTTCTGCCACTCTCTGAGCCCGGGAACGACGGCTTGCCCCCAGTAATCTGTCCAGACGGTGCCATCGGGTGTGGTGATTTCTATTCCGCTTTCCGGCTCACTTAGCCTTGCGATGCCAAAGGTCTCTTTCACCGGGAAGGGGGCAAAGGTGAGGCCATGGCGGTGCATGACAATGCCACCCCCTAACGATGCGCTGTAGTTATGCTGGTTTCCGTCATTCAGACCGGCAGACAGCCCAAGTTGGGTATAGTGCAGGTTGGTCGTGATATTGCCGTTAAAGGAATCACTTTTGTCCTGATTATCGCGATCGGCAGAAATGTTGTAGTTGAGGTTTCGGCCGACAGAACCGCTGTCCTGGACGCCATAGTTTTGCTTTTCACCCTGAGTACGCATGTAGGTACTGACGCGATCGTCGCCCAGAGGGACGATCAGACTGACATAGAAGAGATCGTCATTGTTGCTGGTGCTGTTTTCTGTTTCGCTATTGCTCATGGCGTGTTGCCAGTTTACGGACAGCGAGGTACGCCCCAGGCTTTTGCTCCACGAGGCCATCAGATAGCGTGAGTCACCGCTGCTCTCATCGCCAGAGTTCGCGCTGTATTGTAAAGAGAGGGAGCCGATGTATTCGTTGTTCCAGCTGAGGCTGGTATTCCATGCGTTTTCATAGCTTTGCGATTCTTCGTCCATGGCTTCGGTAAGCTCACGAAAGTCGCCGTTATACTGGGAAGCACTGAGCCCGAGCGTCAGCTGCGCGGGGAGTAAAATATTGCTGCTGAGCTCAAACTTGCTGCCCCGCTGCGTATCATAAAAGCGGGACTGACTCAGCAATACGCTGGGTGAAATGAGCCAGTTTTCATTGACGGACCAGTCGAGCTTTGCACCGGTAGACTGGTATTTCTCGGCCAGCACGCTTGCCGCAACGGCAGTCAGGCGTGTAGTCAGGCTCGTACCGTCAGACACGGTGAACACCCAGGGAGAGTTCTTTTCATCGCCACTGTCGCGAACCTGACCAAGTGCCAGATTTAACCCCTCGGCACGGTTGCTCCCGATGACGTTGAGGGCTGATGAGGGCACGGTGAAATGGGTTGTTGAGCCATCGGTTTCGATGACGCTGACATCCAGGTCGACATTGCTGCGCAAAACCGGTACGTCCGGCAGCGTGAAGGGACCGGCATTGATCAGCGAAGAATAGATAACCTGACCGGACTGACGAACTTCTACGCGAGCCTGGTTTGTACGGGCAATACCAGAGACTTCCGTGACCTGAATATTGGGCTGAAGACCGGTTTCAGGCATGAGCTGGACCCCGGTAATTTGCGCGCCGCTAAACAGGGCGGAGTTGATATTGATTTGACCGACCTGCGCACGCATTTTTTTCTCTTCAAAAACGTGCTCAGCGTAGGTGTAAAGATTCTCGGCGCTGCGGGTGCCGTTATCGTCCGTCAGGATGTAGTTACTGCGCAGCGTCCAGTTTGCAATGTTAATACCGGTGCCGATATTTCCCTGTGAAAACGTGCTGTTGCCACCGCTGCCATATTCGTTGTAGTTGGTGAAAGCGTTGTAGTTAATGAGGCCCGCAACGCCGCCGTGAGAGTAAAACCTGGCGGCATAGAACCCGTTATCCATGGCTTCTGCCGGAACGAAGATCTCCAGTGACTCGGTGTTGGGCATGAGCGTGATCGTGGCTGAAGGGTAGTCTTTGAGCAGGTCATGACACGTCTCTTTTTCGCTGATATTTAGCGGTAAAAGCCCCACGGCGCTGATGAAATCATCATCAACGCAGAGCTGCCCTTCGTCCCCAATCTTGACGGCGAGACTGCCCTTTTCAATGCCGTTTATTTTTACCTGCACGGCATGCTTGCCAGGCAGATAGCGTTGAGCTTCAGAGAAATAGTGGGCGAGGTTGGTACTGATGCCACGTGTCGCCAGAATATCTGTATTAAAATCCATATCGGACGCATGCAGCGCGGAAGACGGCAGTAATGCTGCCACTACTGCCGCTCGGCGCATCCTGTTGCGCAATGATAGCTCAGTCACCAAAGCATCCCTGTCGTTTTAGCGTTTAAGGGGGGCTGTGTAGTTATCCACTTCAATCCCGTAGCGGCTCGCGGGGCTGAACTCTACTGCGTTATCGGCGCTACCCATCGGCTTGTCCATCTGCACTTTCATGGTTTCACCCGGCAGGATAAAGGTCTTGTTGACCAGCCCGGTTGCTCGCGATGGAAGGAGGGTAATGGCGGTTGAGAAGCGCACGACGTAAGGGGAGGTATTGCGCACCACAACCTCTTTTCCTTCCAGCGACCAGGTCAGTAACTTCCACGCGTCGGTGACGACAGGCAGACTTTTCGGATGGATCAGTACCGGCAGATCCTGGCGAAGGTTAATCCCCACCTTCACGTTTTTATCTTTGCTCTTCGGCGGAATGCCTTCGAAGATCACGCGCTTATAGTGTTCGACCGTGAGAGGTTTATCGGTTTCAAGAATAAAACGCACCTGCTGTTCCTGGCCTGGCTCCAGACGAACAACGGGCTGGGTGACGTTGAGCTTTACGCCATTTTCCCCTTCGATATCGTTGATAGAGGTGTAGAGCAGAGTCGGTATGGTGTCGGTATTTTTGACGCTCATTACGCCGCCGTGGTTGGCTTCATCGATCATCAGCAGCGTGGTTTCAGGTACCATGCCTGCGGCGAACAGCGTGGTGGGAAGCGCGAATAAAAGGACGGAAAACAGGGATGAAGTTTTCATTATTCTGGTCATGATTTTTTCGTGGTTAACGGTAGTAAAAAACTCCCCATCGAAATGGAGAGTTTTGCGGCAACATGCTGAATTACAGATAAACCAGCGTAATAGTGGACTGGCCGTCGAGATCGGTTTTGTCGGTCAGGGTCAGATCTTTGCTTGGCGCGATAGCCAGGGCGATTTTCAGTGGGAAAGCTGCAGTGGTGAAGGCCATTGGCGCACGCTCACCCGTTTTGGCAACGGTCATCACGTCGGTACCGTCGTTCATGATGATGCCGCTGGTCCACATGTTGACCCAGCTTCTGCTGCTGATGGCGCCGCCGGTGTACATAGACGCGGCAATAGGCTGAGCCGTTGCGCCGTCTGCGGTGACGGAAGTCAGATAGGTCGCAACGGAATAGGCACCGATGTTTTCCCCTGCGCTGGTTTTACCCACGCCGTTCAGCTGGTAGTTACCGGATGCCTGAGCACCGTTCGCCGTGCCGTTATCCACGTGGAACTCGCTTGATGTTTTATTCTTACCGGCATTTGAATCTGCACGGTCATCTTTGATCGTCCAGCCTACGCGGGTAGCCGACTGGCATTTGATGGTGAATGTCACATCTTTATGGCCAGCCTGGTAGGCCGCGGAGGAGGAAAGCGAATCCAGACCCACTTCGCCGAAATCGGCCAGACCGCCGTTGCTGATTTCAGGCACGCAACCAGCGCTGGTCAGCGTTCCCTGAACTTTCAGCATTGCAGTCGGTTCAGCATAGACCGCAGTCGCTGCCATTGATAAAACGGTAGCGAGAAGGAGCTTTTTCATTGTTATTCCTTAACCATAGAAAGAGTTAATAACTCAGATATTTTTAATTTAAAAATGACTTGCAAATCGATAAGTATCGGCATGACAAGCAGCGCCGATTTTAGTAATGATTTAAGTAATTCAATAATTAGTTTTACTTACACGTGCTTTGAGATTTAATAAGGCTCATTTAAACATTTATGAATGTATTTATTTAAATGAAAACGGCGGAATACTCCGCCGTGATAGTGACCAATCGTCAATGATTACAGGTAAACCAGCGTGATGGTGGTTTCGCCGCTCAGCTGAGCTTCATCCGTGGTGGACAGGCGGTTAGTGTTAACAATCGCCAGAGACACTTTGAACGGATAAACCACGTTGGTGATGGCCAGCGGTGCGGTATAGCCAGGCTTGGTTGCGGTCATAATTTCCGCGTTACCGTTAGCGATAACGCCAGACGCCAGGTTGCGCCACATGTATTCGCCTTTGCTGTTCACGTAGGCTGGGGCATAGATAGCCTGGGCAGGCATGCCGTTAGCCGTGATTTCATTGACGCGGGTGCTGATCGCATACGCACCAATTTTGTCGCCAGCGGCAGTGGTGCCCACGCCATAGGTGGTGCCTGCACCATACACGTCGCCGCCATTGTCTTTAGCATCACGAATATAAAACTCGCTGGAGCTCAGATCGTTTGCCGCATTGGAGTCTTCTTTGTTATCGGCAATACTCCAGGCAACTTTGGTTGCAGACGGGCAGTTGATGGTCAGAGACATGTCTTTCTGGCCCATCTGGTTGGTCTGGGTTGGAGAGAGCTGATCCAGCGCGATAGTCCCAAAATCAATAGAACCGCCGTTGCTTAATTCAGGGGTGCAAGAAGCATGGTTCATTTTACCCTGAACCTTCATCACGATGCTGCCGTCTGCCAGCGCTGCCGTGGATGTCATTGCAATCAGTGTTGCAAGAAGAACTTTTTTCATTGTTATTCCTTAACCAATAATTGAATAATTATATTAATTATCATGAAGTCATTAACTTGCAGTGTTGCAAGCGCGAGGATTCTATTAATGGTTAATGTTAATTCTATAATGATTAATTCTAATTTTTGTTTTGAGAAATATTAATGCGGGTAAATACATTTGTGCATGTATTTACATGTAGAGGGAGGCGAATAATAAAAAAGCGGTGCATTTATTCACCGCTTTTTTATCCGGGTTATTTTATAGCCTGGGCGATCCAGGCCGATAATTCCCGCAATTCCCTTTCTTGTTGCGGAAAATCGCCGATCAGCGCATCACACTCCTGCTGCAACATATCCGCCCGATACAAACAGCCCTGCAGACGCGCGGCCAGCGCCTCTAACGGTGCCGGATTGAGACTATCCGTAAAGACCTGCGTGCGGGTAATGTGGCCCTTCTCGACGTCAAAATGCAATTCCACGCCGCCCCAGGTAAAACGTTCGTCCAGTAGATGGGAAAAGGCAGGGGCCTGACCGAAGTTCCACTCCCAGCTGCTCTGGCGGGCGAAGGTGTCGGCGAAGTTGGGCAGGTCCGGCGTTTTGTCCGGGGAGATCACTTCGGCTTCTACCTGCTCACCGTAATGTTCGAAGAAAGCGTCACGGATCGCATCGCAAATCTGCTCGTGGGTAATCCCGGGCAGCAGTTCCACCAGATTCGCCACACGCCCGCGTACGGACGTAATGCCCTTAGCCTGTAGCTTTTTCTTATCAGGATTAAGGTAGTTCGCCAGACGGCTGAGATCGGCATTCAGCAGCAGGGTGCCGTGGTGGAATCCGCGATCCATCGTTTCACGATAGGCAGAGCCGGAGACCTTGCGGTCACCGTCGGGCGTTTTGACCACCAGATCGTTGCGTCCCGAGGCTTCAGCCGTCACGCCGAGCGCATTGAGCGCGTTGAGGACGATGGATGTTGAGATGGTTTTGTCGTATTCCGGTTTTCCCGCCATAAAGGTAAAGCAGGTGTTGCCCAGATCGTGGAACACCGCACCGCCGCCGCTGCTCCGGCGCGCCAGGCGGACGTTGTCTTCTTCCATGCGCTGGGTGTTGCACTCTTTCCACGGATTTTGCGCACGACCAATGACCACCGTATCGGCGTTACGCCAGAGAAAGAGGACGCGCTGGGTGGCAGGCATCTGGCGGAAGATGCACTCTTCCACCGCGAGATTAAACCAGGGATCGTAAGAGTCAGAGATAAGCAGGCGTAACGTCGTCATGGCAAAGTTCCTTTTCTGAATCGTTCGCCTACTTTATCACTATTCTTTCTTCTCGCTCTCTTCGTCTTCGGGGACCGACCGGCTGGCGGTCAGCAGGAACGGGGATTGCTGCCAGCGCGTGCGTTTGCCGCGAAGCAGGGTGCGCGCCAGCACAACGCCAATGGCGAGCGAAAGCAGCAGCATCAGGCGCAGAATGTTGGTGGTATTATCGACCTGCTTGGCTTCAGTCGGAAGAGTATGGGTGTCGAGCGTCAGGCGTAGATACCCCAGAGGGCCATTCTTGCCCTGAATAGGTTCAACAAGCTGTTGGTTGAAGTAGCCGCCGGCTTTTTTGCCGTCAAGCGCCAGCCTGTCGCGCACGTCGACATGTTCGCCCGCGCGGGCAATCAGGTTGCCTTGCTCATCATAGACGCCCGCATCAAGAATGCGGCTGTTCTCCGTCAGCAGGCGTAAAACCTGGCCTATCCGCTTCTCGTCCGGCGTTTCGGTTCGCATGGACGGCGCGACGTTGAGCGTCACCTGGCGTGCCAGCGTGCGGGCCAGCTCTTCAAGCTGCGGGTTGCGTTGCCGTTGATGATTCTGGCTAAACCACGATGCCCCTTGCATCAGCACCACTAAGAGTGCGAGACAGGAAAGGACAATCACGGCGCGATGGAGCCGGAATTTCAGTTTTGCGCGAGCCATATTCCACCTGCTGAAAATTTACGGCTTAATGTTGCCAGAAGTGATGGTTACAGGGTAGCCTCATGCGTTATTTTCCCTCTGCAACCTTCCGGCGCGAACGAAATTACAGGAGCTTTAATGCCGAACATTACCTGGTGTGACCTGCCAACGGATGTCTCTTTATGGCCAGGATTGCCGCTCTCTTTAAGTGGCGATGAGGTGATGCCTCTGGATTACCACGCCGGTCGTAGCGGCTGGCTGCTGTACGGACGCGGTCTGGATAAGCAACGCCTGACCCAGTATCAAACCAAACTGGGGGCCGCGATGGTCATCGTCGCCGCCTGGTGCGTGGAAGACTACCAGGTCATTCGTCTGGCGGGCTCTCTGACGCAGCGCGCCACGCGCCTGGCGCATGACGCCGGGCTGGATGTCGCACCACTGGGTAAAATTCCGCACCTGAAAACGCCTGGCCTGCTGGTCATGGACATGGACTCTACCGCCATTCAGATCGAGTGTATCGACGAAATTGCGAAGCTGGCGGGCAGCGGCGAGCTGGTGGCGGAAGTCACCGAGCGTGCGATGCGCGGCGAGCTGGATTTCACCGCCAGCCTGAGACAGCGCGTGGCGACCCTGAAAGGGGCCGATGCCAACATTCTGCGCCAGGTGCGCGATGTGCTGCCATTGATGCCCGGACTGACGCAGCTGGTGCTGAAGCTGCAGTCCCTCGGCTGGAAGGTGGCGATCGCCTCCGGTGGCTTCACCTTCTTCGCGGATTATCTGCGGGAAAAACTGCATCTGACCACCGTGGTGGCCAATGAGCTGGAGATCATGGACGGCAAGCTGACCGGCCAGGTGATCGGCGATATTGTGGATGCCCAGTACAAAGCCAATACGCTGACGCGTCTGGCGGAAAAATATGAAATTCCGGTTGTCCAGACCGTCGCCATCGGGGACGGTGCGAACGACCTGCCGATGATCAAAGCGGCCGGCCTGGGCATTGCCTACCATGCCAAGCCAAAAGTGAATGAAAAGACGGAAGTGACTATCCGTCACGCTGACCTGATGGGGGTGTTCTGCATTCTCTCCGGCAGCCTTAATCAGAAATAACGGTCTGCTTTGTAGGCCGGGTAAGCGTAAGCGCCACCCGGCACGCAGGCCGCAGAGAAATAACGAGGTAAACCGTGGCGAAAGCTCCAAAACGCGCATTTGTCTGTAATGAATGTGGTGCGGATTATCCGCGCTGGCAGGGGCAATGCAGCGCCTGTCATGCCTGGAACACCATCACCGAAGTGCGTGGTGTGGCGGCTTCGCCGAGCGTGGCGCGCAACGAGCGCCTGAGCGGCTACGCGGGCAATGCAGGCGTAGCGAAAGTCCAGAAGCTCTCGGACATCAGCCTCGAAGAGCTGCCGCGCTTCTCCACCGGGTTTAAAGAGTTCGATCGCGTGCTCGGCGGTGGCGTGGTGCCGGGCAGCGCGATTCTTATCGGCGGTAACCCGGGCGCGGGTAAATCGACCCTGCTGCTGCAAACGCTCTGCAAGCTTGCCGAACAGATGAAAACCCTGTACGTCACGGGGGAAGAGTCCCTGCAGCAGGTGGCGATGCGCGCGCACCGTCTGGGCCTGCCGACCGGTAATCTGAACATGCTGTCGGAAACCAGCATCGAGCAGATCTGCATGATCGCCGAAGAAGAGCAGCCGAAGCTGATGGTGATCGACTCCATCCAGGTGATGCACATGGCGGACATCCAGTCCTCGCCGGGCAGCGTCGCGCAGGTGCGTGAAACGGCGGCCTACCTGACGCGCTTTGCTAAAACGCGCGGCGTGGCGATTGTGATGGTGGGCCATGTGACCAAAGACGGCTCGCTGGCGGGACCGAAGGTGCTCGAACACTGTATCGACTGCTCCGTGATGCTCGACGGCGACGCGGATTCCCGCTTCCGTACCCTGCGCAGCCATAAAAACCGCTTTGGGGCGGTGAACGAACTGGGCGTGTTTGCCATGACCGAGCAGGGGCTGCGTGAAGTCAGCAACCCGTCGGCCATCTTCCTGAGCCGTGGCGATGAGATCACCTCCGGCAGCTCGGTGATGGTGCTGTGGGAAGGGACGCGCCCGCTGCTCGTCGAAATTCAGGCGCTGGTCGATCACTCGATGATGGGCAACCCGCGGCGCGTAGCGGTTGGTCTGGAACAGAACCGTCTGGCGATCCTGCTGGCGGTGCTGCACCGTCACGGCGGGCTGCAGATGGCGGATCAGGACGTCTTCGTGAATGTGGTCGGCGGCGTCAAAGTCACCGAGACCAGCGCAGACCTGGCGCTGCTGCTGGCGATGGTCTCCAGCCTGCGCGACAGACCGCTGCCGCAGGATCTGGTCGTCTTCGGCGAGGTGGGGCTGGCCGGGGAAATCCGTCCGGTGCCCAGCGGGCAGGAGCGAATCTCCGAGGCGGCAAAACACGGTTTCCGTCGCGCGATCGTTCCCGCCGCCAACGTGCCGAAAAAAATCCCGGAAGGGATGCAGGTTTTTGGCGTGAAGAAACTCGCAGATGCGTTAAATGTCTTTGACGACTTATAATTACGTATTCGATTTTGCAGGAGGCACCGTAATTTATGTCATCATTTGACTACATCAAGACCGCTATCCGCCAGAAGGGCTGCACGCTGCAGCAGGTGGCAGACGCCAGCGGCATGACCAAAGGCTACCTGAGCCAACTGCTGAACGCCAAAATCAAAAGCCCCAGCGCGCAGAAGCTGGAAGCGCTGCACCGCTTTCTGGGGCTGGAATTCCCGCGTATGCAAAAGAACATCGGCGTGGTGTTCGGCAAGTTTTACCCGCTGCATACCGGGCATATCTATCTGATCCAGCGCGCCTGCAGCCAGGTGGACGAGCTGCACATCATCATGGGGTACGATGAAACCCGCGATCGCCAGCTGTTTGAAGACAGCGCCATGTCGCAGCAGCCGACCGTGCCGGACCGCCTGCGCTGGCTGCTTCAGACCTTCAAGTACCAGAAAAACATCCGTATTCACGCCTTTAACGAAGAGGGCATGGAGCCGTACCCGCACGGCTGGGACGTGTGGAGCAACGGCATCAAAGCGTTTATGGAAGAGAAGGGCATTGCGCCTAACTGGATCTACACCTCTGAAGAGTCCGACGCGCCGCAGTTCCGCGAGCATCTGGGCATTGAGACGGTGCTGATCGATCCGAAACGCACCTTCATGAACATCAGCGGGGCACAGATCCGCGAAAACCCGTTCCGCTATTGGGACTACATCCCAACCGAGGTGAAGCCGTTCTTTGTGCGCACCGTCGCCATCCTGGGCGGCGAGTCGAGCGGTAAGTCAACGCTGGTCAACAAGCTGGCGAATATCTTCAATACCACCAGCGCGTGGGAGTACGGGCGCGACTATGTCTTTTCCCATCTGGGCGGTGATGAGATGGCGCTGCAGTATTCCGACTACGACAAAATCGCGCTCGGTCATGCCCAGTACATTGATTTCGCGGTGAAATACGCCAACAAGGTGGCGTTTATCGATACCGATTTTGTCACCACCCAAGCGTTCTGCAAAAAGTACGAAGGGCGTGAACATCCGTTCGTGCAGGCGCTGATTGACGAATACCGCTTTGACCTGGTGATCCTGCTGGAAAACAACACCCCGTGGGTGGCCGACGGCATGCGCAGCCTCGGCAGCTCCGTCGACAGGCGTGAATTCCAGACCATGCTGGTGGATATGCTCAACGAAAACAATGTTGAGTTTGTGCACGTGGAAGAGTCGGACTACGACTCCCGTTTCCTGCGCTGCGTCGAGCTGGTGAAGGAGATGATGGGGGAGCAGGGTTAAAGACGGCTCCGTGCTATCCCCTCTCCCCTATGGGGAGAGGGTTAGGGTGAGGGGGAACAACCCACTCAATACTCAACCACCACTTTCCCCCGCATATGCCCGTCCAGCACTTTACGGTGCGCCTCCGTAATGCTTTCCACGCTCAGCCCGTGCAGCGTTTCACTCAGTGAGCTTTCCACCACGCCGTTATCCACCAGCTTCGCCACCTCATTGAGGATCTCACCCTGACGCGCCATATCAGCGGTCTGGTACATGCTGCGGGTGTACATAAATTCCCAGTGCAGCGCGGCGGATTTCGACTTCAGCTTGTCCTGGTTCAGCGGGTGTTCATTCTCCACGATAGAACAGATATGCCCCTGCGGCGCAATCAGTTCGCTGACCGCCTCCCAGTGTCCGTCGGTATCGTTGAGGATGAAAATGTAATCCACAAAGTTCAGCCCGTGCTTCGCCAGTTCGCCTTTCAGATCGCGGTAGTTCACCACCACATCTGCACCGCGATCGCGGCACCACTGGGCGGAATCTTCACGGGACGCCGTTGCGATAACCTTTACCTTGCTGTTGTGCTTCGCAAACGGGATCGCCAGCGATCCCACGCCGCCCGCACCGCCGATGATTAGCAGGGTTTTGTCCGCACCGGCATCCTGAATATTCAGCCGTTCAAACAGGCCTTCCCACGCGGTGAGTGCGGTCAACGGTAGCGCAGCGGCAGCCGCCCAGCCGAGGCTTGTCGGTTTGTGCCCGACTATGCGCGCGTCGATCAGCTGGTGTGTGGTGTTGCTGCCCGGGCGGGTGATGTCCCCTGCATACCACACCTCATCTCCCGGTTTGAATCCGGTGACGCCAGCGCCAGCGGCTTTGACGATCCCGCTGGCATCCCAGCCCAGCACGCGCGGCTCTTTCAGCCCGTTTTTGGCAATGCCTGCGTGGACTTTGGTATCGACCGGGTTAACCGAGACGGCTTTGACCTCCACCAGCAGATCGTGCTCGCCGGGCTGTGGCATTGGTGGGGTGATTTCAATGAAGGTGGACGGATTTTCCGGGTTCACGGCAATGGCTTTAACTGACATGGTGTGCTCCTCAATGGCATGCGTTTTGTTGAGGCTAGTCTATTAAGTGGCCAGCTGCATGATAAGATGGACAATCAAGAACTCAGCGTTCGTACAGGATGAACAATCATGTTTAAACAGCTGCAGGATATGGCGCTTTTCGCGCTGGTGGCGGAGATGGGCAGCTTTACCGCGGCAGCCCAGAAAGCCGAACTGCCGAAATCCAGCGTCAGCCAGCGAATTAGCCAGCTGGAGCAGCAGGTGGGTATCCGCCTGCTCAACCGCACTACCCGCAGGCTGAACCTGACGTTTGCGGGCGAGCACTATCTGGTGCACTGCCGCGAAATGCTGGCGGCCAGCGAGCGGGCGGAGTATGCCATTCAGCGCCTGCGCGAAAACCCGAGCGGGCGGCTGCGCATCACCTGTCCGGCGGGGATTGGCGCGACGCTGCTGGCGCATATGAATGCCGAGTTCCAGCTTCGCTATCCTGAGGTTTCGCTGGACGTGTCGATCTCTGATGATGTGGTGGATCTGGTCGAGTCCGGCTTTGACGTGGCGCTGCGTACCGGCAAGCCGCAGGACTCCTCCCTGATTGGCCGAATGATCGGGCATTGTCCGCGCTACATGCTGGCCTCGCCGGACTATCTGGCGCGGCGGGCGCCGCTAACGCATCCCCGTCAACTGGTGGAGCACCGCAGCATTACGCACAGAGCCTGGTCGGAGTGGCTTCTGCGAAGCGAGAATGAGGATTACCGCTACCTGCCGGATAACGCGCACATGACCGATAATCTGGTGTACGCCCGCGAGTGCGCGATGGCCGGGGCGGGGATCACGCTGCTTCCTGCATTTTTGCTGGAAGATAAGATTGAAAAGGGCGCGCTGGTGCAGGTGCTGCCGGAGTGGAACGTTGAAGGCAACGACCTCTGGCTGGCCTACCCGAGCCGCAAGCTGAATTCGCCCGCGCTGATGAGCTATATTGAGTTTGCGATGCAGTTTGACGAGGTGAAGCGGTATTACGTGGGCAAATAAAAAAGCCGGGTGGCGGCTTCGCCTTACCCGGCCTACACACTGTGCGGCCTGATGCCCTCACCCTGGCCCTCTCCCACGGGGAGAGGGAACAACCATAAAAAACGGCAACCGAAGTTGCCGTTTTGCTTTTATTTCGCAATACGCTTGTACTTAATACGCTTCGGCTCCAGCGCGTCGGCGCCCAGCGTGCGTTTCTTGTACTCTTCGTATTCGGTGAAGTTACCTTCGAAGAACTCCACCTTACCTTCGTCCTGGTAGTCCAGGATGTGGGTCGCGATACGGTCCAGGAACCAGCGGTCGTGCGAGATAACCATCGCGCAGCCCGGGAATTCCAGCAGGGCGTTTTCCAGCGCGCGCAGGGTTTCGATATCCAGGTCGTTTGTTGGTTCATCGAGCAGCAGAACGTTACCGCCCACCTGCAGCAGCTTCGCCAGGTGCAGACGACCGCGCTCACCGCCGGACAGCTCGCCCACGCGTTTGCCCTGGTCGGTGCCTTTAAAGTTAAAGCGACCAACGTAGGCGCGGCTTGGCATCTCGGTGTTGCCGATACGCATGATATCCAGACCGCCGGAGACTTCTTCCCACACGGTTTTGCTGTTATCCATCGCGTCACGGAACTGGTCAACGGAGGCCAGCTTCACGGTCTCACCCAGGGTGATAGAGCCGCTGTCTGGCTGTTCCTGACCGGACATCATGCGGAACAGAGTTGATTTACCCGCGCCGTTCGGACCGATGATGCCGACGATAGCACCTTTCGGTACGGAGAAGGTCAGGTCGTCGATCAGCACACGGTCGCCGTAAGACTTACGCAGGTTGGTCACTTCAACCACTTTATCCCCCAGACGTGCTCCAGGTGGAATAAACAGTTCGTTGGTTTCGTTACGTTTCTGGTATTCGGTGTTGTTCAGCTCTTCGAAGCGTGCCAGACGGGCTTTGCCCTTAGACTGACGGCCTTTCGCGCCCTGACGCACCCACTCCAGCTCTTTCTCGATAGACTTACGACGGGCCGCTTCCTGAGACGCTTCCTGAGCCAGACGCTGATCTTTCTGCTCCAGCCAGGAGGAGTAGTTGCCTTCCCACGGAATACCTTCACCGCGGTCCAGCTCCAGGATCCAGCCGGCGACGTTGTCGAGGAAGTAACGGTCGTGGGTAATCGCCACAACGGTGCCTTCGAAGTCGTGCAGGAAGCGCTCCAGCCACGCCACGGATTCCGCATCCAGGTGGTTAGTTGGTTCGTCGAGCAGCAGCATGTCTGGTTTTTCCAGCAGCAGGCGGCACAGCGCCACGCGGCGGCGTTCACCCCCGGAGAGGTTCGCGATTTTTGCATCCCAGTCCGGCAGACGCAGGGCATCAGCCGCGCGCTCCAGCTGCACGTTCAGGTTGTGACCGTCGTGCGCCTGGATGATCTCTTCATACTTGCCCTGCTGTGCGGCCAGCTTGTCGAAGTCCGCATCCGGCTCGGCGTATTTGGCATACACTTCATCCAGACCTTTCAGGGCGTTAACCACTTCGGATACCGCTTCTTCAACAGATTCGCGAACGGTGTGTTCCGGGTTCAGCTGAGGTTCCTGCGGCAGGTAGCCAATCTTGATGCCAGGCTGCGGACGGGCTTCACCTTCGATGTCTGTATCAATGCCGGCCATGATGCGCAGCAGGGTGGACTTACCGGCACCGTTGAGACCCAGAACACCGATTTTTGCGCCCGGGAAGAAGCTCAGCGAGATATTTTTAAGAATATGACGTTTCGGCGGGACAACTTTGCCGACACGATGCATGGTATAAACGAATTGAGCCACGTTGGACTTCGCCTCTTTTATCGTAATGAGAAGGAATTTCAGCCTCGAAGTGTAGCCTTTTTCCCGCCCTAATCCCAGCCAGGAACGTCGGGAGTGTTAAAACGCGCAAGAAAGGTAAAAAAGTGTCCATGACGTGGCGCGTTGAAGGATGCCTGGTTAGCATAAGTTAATTAGACTTTGACGTGGCAAGACGCTGCAATTGACGAAAAAACAATGAGGAAGAGCTTGTGGAAAAAGCCAAACAGGTGGTCTGGCGTCTGCTGGCTGCCAGCGTATGCGTAATGGCGGTAAGCCAGGCGGTGCATGCCGATTCACTGGATGAACAACGTAGTCGCTACGCTCAGATTAAACAGGCGTGGGACAACAAGCAGATGGATACCGTTCAGGCGCTGATGCCGACGCTAAAGGATTATCCGCTGTATCCGTATCTTGAGTATCGCCAGATCACGGACGATCTCATGAACCAGCCCACCGTCACCGTGAATAACTTCATTCAGGCGAACCCGACCCTGCCGCCAGCCCGAAATCTCCAGTCTCGTTTTGTGAATGAGCTGGCGCGTCGCGAAGACTGGCGCGGGCTGCTGGCGTTTAGCCCAGAAAAGCCGAATACCACCGAAGCGCAGTGTAACTACTACTACGCAAAATGGGCGACCGGCCAGCAGGAAGAGGCCTGGGCCGGGGCGAAAGAGCTCTGGCTGACCGGGAAAAATCAGCCGAACGCCTGTGATTCCCTGTTTGGCGCGTGGCGTGCTTCCGGCAAGCAGGACCCGCTGTCCTATCTTGAGCGCATCCGCCTGGCGATGAAGGCAGGCAACACGCGGCTGGTGACCACGCTGGCGGGGCAGATGCCGTCCGATTACCAGACGATCTCCACGGCGGTTATCTCGCTGGCAAACGATCCCAACAGCGTGCTGACCTTTGCCCGCAGTACGGGCGCGACCGATTTTACCCGCCAGATGGCGGCGGTGGCTTTTGCCAGCGTGGCGCGTGACGATGTGGAAAACGCACGGCTGATGATCCCACAGCTGGTGCAGGCGCAGCAGCTTAATGAGGAGCAAACCCAGGAGCTGCGCGATATTGTGGCGTGGCGACTGATGGGCACCGATGTAACCGACGAGCAGGCGCGCTGGCGAGACGATGCCATTATGCGTTCGAACTCCACGTCGCTGGTGGAGCGCCGCGTGCGCATGGCGCTGGGTACGGGCGATCGTCGCGGGCTCAATACCTGGCTCGCGCGGTTGCCAATGGAGGCCAAAGAGAAAGACGAATGGCGCTACTGGCAGGCCGATCTGCTGATGGAGCGCGGTCGTGATGATGAAGCCAAAGAGATTCTCCATACGCTGATGCAGCAACGCGGGTTCTACCCGATGGCGGCCGCGCAGCGCCTGGGCGAGGAGTACACCTTCCGCATTGATAAGGCGCCCGCTAACGCGAACCCGGCGCTGACGCAGGGGCCAGAAATGGCGCGCGTTCGCGAGCTGATGTACTGGAATATGGATAACACCGCGCGCAGCGAATGGGCGAATCTGGTGACCAGCCGCACCACCGATGAAAAAGCCCAGCTTGCCCGCTATGCCTTTGATAACCACTGGTGGGATCTGAGCGTGCAGGCGACGATCGCCGGTAAGCTGTGGGATCATCTGGAGGAGCGTTTCCCGCTGGCGTACAACGATCTGTTCGAACGCTATACCCGCGGCAAAGATATTCCGCAAAGCTACGCGATGGCCATTGCCCGTCAGGAAAGTGCCTGGAACCCGAAAGTCCGTTCCCCGGTGGGCGCCAGCGGCCTGATGCAGATTATGCCGGGAACGGCGACGCACACGGTGAAGATGTTTAACATCCCTGGATACAGCAGCCCGTCACAGCTTCTCGATCCGGATACCAACATCAATATCGGTACCAGCTATCTCCAGTATGTGTATCAGCAGTTCGGCAACAACCGCATCTTCTCGTCGGCGGCCTATAACGCGGGACCGGGTCGCGTGCGCACCTGGCTCGGCAACAGCGCCGGACGCATCGACGCCGTGGCGTTTGTCGAGAGCATCCCGTTCTCGGAAACGCGCGGCTACGTGAAGAACGTGCTGGCCTATGATGCCTACTATCGCTACTTCATGGGGCAGAAAGATACCCTGATGAGCGATGCCGAGTGGCAGAGACGTTACTGATCGGCGTGGGTTGTGTTATGCTGTACTCGCTAAAGAGTACAAGAGGCAGCATAACATGACCCAGCATTCCCCGTATTCCTCGGCAATGGCCGAACAACGTCATCAGGAGTGGCTTCGTTTTGTGGAGTTGCTTCGTCAGTCTTACGAGCAGGATTTGCATTTACCCCTGATGCAGCTGATGCTCACGCCGGACGAGCGTGAGGCGCTGGGCACGCGCGTGCGGATCATTGAAGAGTTACTGCGCGGCGAGATGAGCCAGCGCGAGCTGAAAAATGAGCTCGGCGCGGGCATCGCAACGATTACCCGCGGATCGAACAGCCTGAAGTCGGCGCCCGTTGAGCTGCGCCAGTGGCTGGAAGCGGTGTTGTTGAAAAACGCTTAACGATAGATCGCGTTATGGAACGGGCTTAACGCCAGGATCACCGCCTGGTGGTAAACGCCTGAACGCGTCAGCGCGCCTGCGGTAAAGACGCCAATCGCCCCTTCTTTACGGCCAATCTCATCAATGCCGGTGTACTGCGACATCACCGGCCCGAGCGCTTCACCCGCACGCACTTTTTCCAGAATGATTTCCGGCAGGGGCAGGGTGGCCGAACGCGCTTCGCCGCGCTGTTCACGGCTTTCGATCACCACCCAGCTAAAGGTTGCACCTTCGTCGATACCGGCTTCAATCGCCACCCAAAAGTCCGCATCCGGTGCCGCAGCCCTGGCATTTGCCACGCGATTTCGTGCGCCAGCGCGCGTTTCCTCGCTGCCAAACGGCTGTTCAGGAACGCCACTCTCGACGCCGATGGCCTCAATATGGCAGGATCCTGCGCCGAAGATCTCGTCAAATGCCCTTAGAATTGCCTGAATTTTGGCAGGATTAGTGGTAGCAGAGACAACATGGTGCATAATTAAGCTCGATTCAAAAAAAACTCATCGCAGTATAACGGAAAAAAAGCATGTTACAGGTATACCTTGTTCGCCACGGTGAAACGCAGTGGAACGCCGAGCGACGTATTCAAGGCCAGTCAGACAGTCCTCTCACTGAGAAGGGTGTGCAGCAAGCGTGGCAGGTGGCAGAGCGTGCCAGAACGCTGGGCATTACCCACGTCATTACCAGCGATTTAGGTCGCACACAGCAGACGGCGCGCATCATCGCAGACGCCTGCGGCTGTGACGTCATGCTTGAGCCGCGCCTGCGCGAGCTGGATATGGGCGTGCTGGAAAAACGCCATATCGATACGCTGACGGAAACGGAAGAGGGCTGGCGCCGCACGCTGGTAAACGGTACCGAAGATGGCCGTATTCCTGAGGGCGAATCCATGCAGGAGCTCAGCGTACGTATGCATGCCGCACTGGCGGAATGCCTGAAGCTTCCGGCGGGAAGCCGTCCGCTGCTGGTGAGTCATGGGATTGCGTTGGGTTGCCTGGTGAGCACCATTCTGGGGTTACCGGCTTACGCTGAGCGCCGTCTGCGTCTGCGTAACTGCTCCATTTCCCGAATTGATTATCAGGAAAGCGCGTGGCTGGCGTCAGGTTGGGTCGTGGAGATGGCAGGGGACATTTCGCATCTCGATGCCCCTGCGCTTGACGAACTGCAGCGTTAACGACGTATTGGAATCAAGAATTCCATACGCAGATTGATAGGGCCTTCTTCCGGTTTCGCATCCTGAGCCGGGTAGTAGAGCTCAATGTCCTGACCTTTACGGCGATTCAGATTCAGCATCGGCATGCAGGTTCCGTAAACGGTCAGGATAAACTCCTGCACCCCCGTTCCCAGCCCTTCATAGGCGAACATCACGTATTCGCCACCTTCCAGCACGACAGGCTTCGAACCCTGAATGTAGCCATTGGCCATCTCTGGCGTCAGCGCGGTGGTGTAGAACACCTCCTGCTCGTCGTCTTTTTCCTGGCTTGGGTGCGTTTCGTTGAGACCATACAGGATCGGCGGGATCGCCGGCGCGTGGCTCAGGAAGTCGCGCCAGAACTGAACGCGCATCTGATGACGGAACTCGGAAATCTGCTCCAGTGAACAGGAGTAGCTCTGCGTTGTGCCGATCAGATGGGTTTCCGGCAGGGTAATAATTTCATACTTCGGCATCGCGAACTCGCCCAGACGCAGCGGCGGACGCATGCCAAACGAGCTCCAGTCAGGCGAGCGACGATACAGCGCTGGCGTCAACGAGAACTGTTTTTTAAAGGCGCGGGTGAAGGTCTGCTGCGAATCGAAACGATATTGCAGGGCAATATCCAGAATCGGGCGCGCGGTCAGGCGCAGAGCCACAGCAGATTTCGATAAACGACGTGCGCGAATATAGGCCCCGATAGCATGACCGGTGACATCCTTGAACATCCTTTGCAGATGCCACTTGGAATAGCCTGCTTTAGCCGCCACATTATCCAGTGACAAAGGCTGGTCGAGATGACCTTCCAGCCAGGTGAGCAGGTCGCGAATAATTCCAGCCTGATCCATATACTATCCTCATCCTTAAAACAGCAGGTGCCTGATAACAGGTTAGCGGATAATAGCATTTTTTGATGTTTTAGCATTCAGTGTTTTTTTTGCGCATTCATGCTTTTTGCAGGGCATTATGGGCAAATATATTCTAATCCTGTGATCTTGCTACATTTTTGTCTAAAGTGTTGAATAATCGCTCAGTGTAATTTTAAAGAATGGTAACAATATGAAATACAAGACTTTGCTCTTCACCGCGCTGATGTTGATGGCCGGACGCGCTGCACAGGCGGAACAGATTGGTTCCGTCGATACCGTGTTCAAAATGTTTGGCCCGGACCACAAAATTGTCGTTGAGGCGTTTGACGATCCAGACGTGAAAAACGTCACCTGCTATGTCAGCCGTGCGAAAACGGGCGGTATCAAAGGCGGTCTGGGGCTGGCGGAGGACACCTCCGATGCGGCGATCTCCTGTCAGCAGGTGGGACCGGTTGAATTGAGCGATAAAATTAAAAACGGCAAGGCGCAGGGCGACGTGGTATTCCAGAAACGGACCTCGCTGGTGTTCAAAAAGCTGCAGGTTGTGCGTTTCTACGATGCCAAACGCAACACGCTGGCCTACCTTGCCTATTCTGACAAAGTGGTGGAAGGCTCACCGAAGAACGCGATCAGCGCGGTGCCGATTATGCCGTGGCATTAATTCAGGGATGAATCATGCAACAACCTGTGGTCTGGCTGGTTGAAGACGAAACCAGTATCGCCGATACGCTGATCTACATGCTTCAGCAGGAAGGATTCGCGGTAAAGGCGTTTGAACGCGGTTTACCCGTGCTGGAGGAGGCTCAGCGGCAGGTTCCGGCGCTCGCCATTCTGGATGTCGGACTGCCGGACATCAGCGGGTTTGAGCTTTGCCGTCGGCTGCTGGCGCAGCATCCCTCGCTGCCTGTACTGTTTCTGACGGCGCGCAGTGATGAGGTCGACAAGCTGCTTGGCCTGGAAATGGGCGCTGATGACTACGTTGCGAAACCTTTCTCCCCTCGTGAAGTCTGCGCTCGGGTGCGGACTGTTTTACGGCGCATGCAAAAATCCGCCGCACCCTCAGAAACGTTGCGTATCGGGCAGTTTGAACTGAACGAGCCTGCCGCGCGAATCAGCTGGTGCGGGGAAGCATTGCCCCTGACCCGCTACGAATTCTTGCTGCTCAAAACCTTGTTACAGGCGCCCGGTCGGGTCTTTTCGCGTCAGCAGCTCATGGACAAGGTGTGGGGTGAAGACGGCGACAGTTTCGATCGTACCGTGGACACCCACATCAAAACCCTGCGCGCCAAGCTGCGGGCGGTGAACGAGGAGCTGTCCCCCATCAGCACCCATCGCGGTATGGGCTACAGTCTGGGCCTTTACTGATGCGCATTGGGATGCGGTTGCTGCTGGGGTATTTCCTGATCGTCGCCATCGCCGCGTGGTTCGTGCTGTCGATCTTTGTTCAGGAGGTGAAGCCCGGCGTGCGCAGGGCAACCGAGGGCACGTTAATCGATACCGCGACCCTGTTGGCCGAAATCGGACGTGATGATTTGCTTTCGGGTCACGCGCAGCAGGGCAAGCTTGCACAGGCCTTTTCTCAGCTTCATCAGCGCCCATTTCGCGCCAATATTGGCGGTATTCATAAAGTGCGTAACGAGTATCACGTCTACATGACCGATGCGCAGGGCAGGGTCGTGTTTGATTCCGCTGGTCTGGCCGTGGGAAAAGATTACTCGCGCTGGAATGATGTCTGGCTGACGCTTCGCGGCGAATACGGCGCGCGCAGTACCCAGAGCCATCCCGACGATCCGGAAAGCACGGTGATGTATGTTGCCGCGCCGGTTGTGGATCAGGGCAAGATAATCGGCGTGCTGTCGGTGGGGAAACCGAACAGCGCGATGGCTCCGGTGATTCACCGCAGCGAGCGACGGATATTGTGGGCAGGCGGTGCGCTGCTCGGCATTGCCCTGCTGATTGGCTTGGCGGTGGCGTGGTGGATCAATCGATCTATCGGTACGTTATCGCGCTATGCCGACTCGGTAACCACCGATACGCCTCTCCCATTGCCTAATCCAGGCAGTAGCGAGCTGCAAAAGCTGGCACAGGCGCTGGAAAATATGCGTATTCGCCTTGAAGGGAAAAACTACATTGAACGCTATGTCCATGCGCTGACCCACGAGCTGAAAAGCCCGATTGCCGCCATACGCGGCGCGGCAGAAATTCTCTCCGAGCAGCCGCCGCCGCAGGTCGCCGCGCGGTTTATCGATAATATTCTGGTGCAAAATGCGCGCATGCAGTCGCTGGTTGAAAAGCTGCTCACTCAGGCGCGGCTTGAAAATCGTGTCGAGATTACGCCTGAAGCTGTCAGCGTTGACTCGCTCTTCACTCGGCTTGCAGACGCGCGAGCGACGCTGTTGGCAGCGAAAGAAATTGTGCTGACCCTTCAGCCGACATCGCTTTATGTGGCGGGCGATCCCGACCTTCTCGAACAGGCGCTCGGCAATTTGCTGGATAACGCTATCGATTTCACCCCGCAGGGTGGCGCCATTGCGCTGGCGGCCCGGGAAGATCGCAGGCAGGTAGAGCTGATCGTCACCGACAGCGGAAGCGGGATCCCGGATTACGCGCTGGAGCGTATTTTTGAGCGCTTTTATTCCCTTCCGCGCGAGAACGGGTTAAAGAGCAGCGGGCTCGGGCTGGCGTTTGTTCAGGAGGTGGCGCGTCTGCATCAGGGTGAGATTACATTGCGTAATCGTGATGAAGGTGGCGTGATGGCCACGCTGAGACTTCACCGTCCCTTCACATAACTTCAAACTGGCCCCACATAGCCTGGTTACGCTCTCCTCATCACAAAGGAGACGTAATGATGAAATCCCCCCTGTTCTGGAAAGTTAGCACCCTGCTGGGGTGCATCCTGCTGCTGTTAGTCCCGCTTTTTATGGTCAGTAACCTGATATCAGAGCGAGAGAGCTACCGCAATGATGTTGAAAATACGCTGCGTCAGAGTACCAGCGGGCCGCAAAAACTGGTCGGGCCGCTGATTGCTATCCCGGTAACGGAGATTTTTTACAAGGTAGAGGATGAGAAGAAAGTCGAGTACAAGAAAAGCTATATGCATTTTATTCTGCCGGAGTCACTGGTTGTTGAAGGTAGCCAGCACGTTGAGTCCCGAAATATCGGGATCTATGACGGACAAATCTGGAACACTGATCTCAGGATAAAAGTGCGGTTCAGCACCGAGAAAATGGCGCAGCTTAAAGGGGAAACGATGACCCTTGGGCAACCGTTTATCGTTGTCGGCGTAGGGGATGCGCGGGGCATTGGCACGGTGAAAGTCTCCAGCATCAATGGCGAGGCGTTGAGCGTCGAGCCGGGGTCGGGTGTGTATGGTGCGCTTTCCGGTATTCATATTCCGCTGACTGACAAAACGCTGGAGTCAAAAACGTTTACCCTGGAGATGTCCCTGAATCTGGCCGGAACGGGGAGTTTTGCCGTGGTTCCTGTGGGACGCAACAGTGAAATGACGCTCAACAGCAACTGGCCACATCCGGGCTTTATGGGTAACTATCTGCCGGTAAAGCATAAAATTGGTGATTCTGGCTTTCAGGCGAACTGGCAGAGCAGCTGGTTTGCGAACAATCTTGAGAGCTGGTTTAACGGCAGTGAATCGCCAGAGTGGGAATCAATCCCTGCTTTTAGCGTTACGGTAGCCACGCCTGCCGATCAGTATCAACTGACTGACCGTGCGATCAAGTACGCCATTTTGCTGATTGCGCTGACGTTTATGGCCTTCTTTGTCTTCGAAACCTTAACCGGATTACGCCTTCACCCGATGCAGTATTTGCTGGTGGGGCTGTCGCTGGTTCTGTTCTATCTGGTGCTGCTGGCGCTGTCTGAACACGTCGGGTTTACCCCCGCCTGGGTTGTTGCAAGTCTGGTTGGTGCAGCGATGAACGTAATGTACCTGCAGGCCGTGATGAAAAGCTGGAAGCGCAGCGGGCTGTTTGTGCTGGCGCTACTCGGGCTGGATGTCGTGATGTGGTTCCTGCTGCGCTCGGAGGACAGCGCGCTGCTGTTGGGGTCAGCGGTTCTCGCGCTGGCGCTGTTCGCCGTGATGTACCTGACCCGGCATTTCGACTGGTACTCGCTCTCTCAGTCAAAGCGGCCTGAACCTCCGGCAGAGCCTGATAACGACACGATGCGGATCTGGAAATAAAAAAAACGGCGCAAATGCGCCGTTTTTTAATGCGTTAACTGCGGGATTACTCCTGCAGGTCACCGCAGAAACGGTACCCTTCGCCGTGGATCGTGGCGATGATTTCCGGCGTATCTGGCGTAGATTCGAAGTGCTTACGAATACGACGGATGGTGACGTCTACGGTACGGTCGTGCGGCTTCAGCTCACGGCCGGTCATTTTCTTCAGCAGCTCTGCACGGGACTGGATCTTGCCCGGGTTTTCGCAGAAGTGCAGCATCGCGCGGAATTCACTGCGCGGCAGTTTATACTGCTCGCCGTTCGGGCTAATCAGCGAACGGCTATTGATATCAAGTTCCCAGCCGTTGAATTTGTAGCTATCGACGCTACGACGCTCTTCGCTGACCGTGCCCAGATTCATGGTACGGGACAGCAGGTTGCGTGCACGAATGGTTAACTCGCGAGGGTTGAACGGTTTGGTGATGTAATCATCCGCACCGATTTCCAGGCCAAGAATTTTATCAACTTCGTTATCACGGCCCGTCAGGAACATTAACGCGACGTTCGCCTGCTCGCGCAGTTCGCGCGCCAGAAGAAGACCGTTTTTGCCCGGCAGGTTAATATCCATGATCACCAGGTTGATATCATTTTCAGAAAGGATCTGATGCATCTCTGCGCCATCGGTCGCTTCAAAGACATCGTAGCCTTCTGCTTCGAAAATGCTCTTCAACGTGTTGCGTGTTACCAACTCGTCTTCAACGATAAGAATGTGCGGGGTCTGCATGTTTGCTACCTAAATTGCCAACTAAATCGAAACAGGAAGTACAAAAGTCCCTGACCTGCCTGATGCATGTCGCAAATTAACATGATCGGCTTAACGTGACTAAAGTACGTAATTGCGTTCTTGATGCACTTTCCATCAACGTCAACAACATCATTAGCTTGGTCTTGGGTACTTTCCCTTTGGACCCGACAGTGTCAAAAACGGCTGTCATCCTAACCATTTTAACAGCAACATAACAGGCTAAGTGACACCAGACACCCAATAAAACTACGCTTCGTTGACATATATCAAGTTCAATTGTAGCACGTTAACAGTTTGATGAAATCATCGTAGCCGAATGCTAGCCTTTGTCACAATTTTTCAATAAACCAACTAGTTGCGGACATTGATTTATAAACGAAGCGAATCCAATCAGAATAGGGTATTCATGTCGCTATTATCATTATAAAACATAAGGATAATAGTGTTCTGTTAACATTCTAACTGATTGTTCAGACACAGAATAGTTTAGCGTTTTTAATTTGTTATGAAACGCTATTTCGGTGATTTGTGTTGCAATTTTGTAAATTCGCGCTGCGTAATATGTTGAAGTGCATCACATTTTTACCGGCTAACTGATTAAAAAGAGAGCATAAATGCATCTGTCGATTGTACTGGTTGCCCCAGCCAGAGCAGAAAATATAGGCGCAGCGGCGCGTGCCATGAAGACCATGGGTTTTACCGATTTGCGTATTGTGGACAGCACGGCCCATCTGGAACCCGCCGCCCGTTGGGTGGCGCACGGATCGGGAGATATTCTCGATAATATAACCACTTACGCTACGCTTGCCGATGCGCTGCACGATATTTCGTTTACCGTCGCAACCACGGCGCGCAGCCGGGCGAAGTTCCACTACTATGCCACGCCAGCGGAGCTGGTGCCGATGCTCAGCGAGAAAAGCCAGTGGCTGGAGAAAGCGGCGCTGGTGTTTGGGCGTGAAGATTCCGGATTAACCAATGAAGAGCTGGAACTGGCGGACGTGCTGACGGGGGCACCGATGGTCGCGGATTATCCGTCCCTCAATTTAGGCCAGGCGGTCATGGTGTATTGCTATCAATTAGCATCCTTAATACAAATTCCCCCGTCGCAAAATACAGGAACCGATGAAAATCAGCTTGCAGCACTTCGCGCGCGCGTAGAAAACCTGCTCGTGCATCTGGGGGTGGCGGACGATCAAAAAATGGCTGACTGGTTGCAGCAGCGTTTGGGGCGTCTTGAACAGCGGGACACCGCCATGCTGCACCGTTTGCTACACGATATTGAAAAAAAATTGGCCGAGTAAAACACTGACATAAGTTTTTACTATGGCGAATAAGTCTGTCTGGATGGGTTGCACATGGGGGAATCGGATGAAAATAAATCTGCACACAGCGGGACGTGAGAGTCTCCCGAATTGTGATCAAATTAAAAATTCGTTGACTTAAGGTGCCCGATCCTTTAACCCTAAAAGAATACAGCACAGACAGATAATAATGACAGAGTACACAACATCCATGAAACGCATCAGCATCACCACCATTACCACAACCATCATCATTACCACAGGTAACGATGCGGGCTGACGCGTACAGGAAAAACAGAAAAAAGCCCGCACCTAGACAGTGCGGGCTTTTTTTTCGGCTAAAGGAAACGAGGTAGAACCATGCGAGTGTTGAAGTTCGGCGGTACATCAGTGGCAAATGCAGAACGTTTTCTGCGTGTTGCCGATATCCTGGAAAGCAACGCCAGGCAGGGGCAGGTTGCGACCGTGCTCTCTGCCCCGGCAAAAATCACGAACCATCTGGTGGCGATGATTGAAAAGACCATCGGTGGTCAGGATGCACTTCCGAACATCAGCGACGCAGAGCGTATCTTCGCTGACTTACTGCAAGGGCTGGCAGAGGCGCTGCCTGGCTTCCCGCATGCGCAGCTGAAGTCCTTCGTTGAGCAGGAATTCGCGCAAATTAAACATGTCCTGCACGGCATCAGCCTCCTTGGCCAATGCCCGGACAGCATCAACGCGGCGCTGATTTGTCGCGGTGAAAAACTCTCTATCGCCATCATGGCGGGCGTGCTGGAAGCGCGCGGCCATAGCGTGACCGTGATCGATCCCGTTGAAAAACTGCTGGCGGTGGGCCACTACCTCGAATCCACCGTTGATATTGCCGAATCAACCCGCCGTATCGCCGCCAGCAAAATTCCGTCTGACCACATGATCCTGATGGCGGGCTTTACTGCCGGTAACGAGAAGGGCGAGCTGGTGGTGCTGGGCCGTAACGGCTCCGACTACTCCGCCGCCGTGCTGGCTGCCTGTTTACGCGCGGACTGTTGCGAGATTTGGACTGACGTCGACGGCGTCTATACCTGCGACCCGCGCCAGGTACCGGACGCCAGGCTGCTGAAGTCGATGTCGTACCAGGAAGCGATGGAGCTTTCCTACTTCGGCGCCAAAGTGCTTCACCCGCGTACCATCTCCCCGATTGCCCAGTTCCAGATCCCATGCCTGATTAAAAATACCGGTAACCCGCAGGCGCCGGGTACGCTGATTGGCGCGAGCACCGATGAGGACGGTCTGCCGGTGAAAGGCATCTCCAACCTCAACAATATGGCGATGTTCAGCGTCTCCGGTCCGGGGATGAAAGGAATGGTCGGCATGGCGGCGCGCGTGTTTGCGGCCATGTCCCGCAACGGTATTTCGGTGGTGCTGATCACCCAGTCCTCTTCCGAATACAGCATCAGCTTCTGCGTGCCGCAGGCTGACTGCCTGCGCGCCCGCCGCGCGCTGGAGGAAGAGTTCTATCTGGAGCTGAAAGAAGAGCTGCTGGAGCCGCTCGCGATTCAGGAGCGTCTGGCGATCATCTCCGTGGTGGGCGACGGTATGCGCACCCTGCGCGGTATCTCCGCCAAATTCTTTGCTGCGCTGGCACGCGCCAATATCAATATCGTGGCGATTGCCCAGGGCTCGTCAGAGCGTTCAATTTCTGTTGTCGTCGATAACGATGATGCCACCACCGGCGTTCGCGTGGTTCACCAGATGCTGTTTAACACCGATCAGGTCATCGAGCTGTTCCTGATTGGCGTGGGTGGCGTGGGCGGCGCGCTCCTGGAGCAGGTGAAGCGTCAGCAGGCGTGGCTGAAGAAGAAACACATCGACCTGCGCGTCTGCGGGATCGCGAATTCCAAAGCGCTGCTGACCAACGTCCACGGCCTGAACCTGGAAAACTGGCAGGCCGAGATGGAGGAGGCAAAAGAGCCGTTCAACCTGGGCCGCCTGATCCGTCTGGTAAAAGAGTATCACCTGCTTAACCCGGTCATCGTCGACTGCACTTCGAACCAGGCGGTGGCCGACCAGTACGCGGACTTCCTGCGTGAAGGTTTCCACGTGGTGACGCCGAACAAAAAGGCCAACACCTCGTCGATGGATTACTATCACCAGCTGCGTCTGGCGGCGAGCAAGTCGCGCCGCAAGTTCCTGTACGACACCAACGTGGGGGCGGGCCTGCCGGTTATCGAGAACCTGCAGAACCTGCTTAACGCGGGCGACGAACTGCAGCGTTTCTCCGGCATTCTCTCCGGTTCGCTGTCGTTTATCTTCGGCAAGCTGGATGAGGGGATGAGCCTCTCGGAAGCCACCCGCGCCGCGCGCGAGCTGGGCTATACCGAGCCGGATCCGCGTGACGACCTTTCCGGTATGGACGTGGCGCGCAAGTTGCTGATCCTCGCCCGCGAAACGGGCCGTGAGCTTGAGCTTTCCGATATCGTGATTGAACCGGTCCTGCCGGCAGAATTTGACAGCAGCGGCGATGTTGGCGCCTTTATGGCCAGGTTGCCGCAGCTTGACGACGCGTTTGCCGCTCGCGTTGCAAAAGCCCGTGATGAAGGTAAGGTATTGCGCTATGTTGGCAACATTGAAGAAGATGGCGTGTGCCGGGTAAAGATTGCCGAAGTGGATGGCAACGACCCGCTGTACAAAGTCAAAAACGGCGAAAACGCCCTCGCGTTTTACAGCCACTATTATCAGCCACTGCCGCTGGTGCTTCGCGGTTATGGCGCAGGGAACGATGTTACGGCGGCGGGTGTGTTTGCCGATCTGCTGCGTACCCTGTCATGGAAGTTAGGAGTTTAACATGGTCAAAGTTTATGCCCCGGCTTCCAGCGCGAATATGAGCGTCGGATTTGACGTGCTGGGTGCGGCGGTGACGCCGGTGGATGGTTCGCTGCTGGGCGATACGGTGACGGTGGAAGCGGCTGACAGCTTCAGCCTGAACAACGTGGGCCGCTTCGCCAGCAAGCTACCGTCCGACCCGCGCGAGAACATCGTCTATCAGTGCTGGGAACGCTTCTGTCAGGAGATCGGCAAAAACGTGCCGGTTGCCATGACGCTGGAAAAAAGTATGCCGATCGGCTCGGGTCTGGGGTCCAGCGCCTGTTCGGTGGTCGCCGCGCTGGTAGCAATGAACGAGCATTGCGGTAAGCCGCTGAACAACAACCGCCTGCTGGGCTTAATGGGCGAGCTGGAAGGGCGTATCTCCGGCAGCATTCACTATGACAACGTGGCGCCGTGCTTCCTCGGCGGCATGCAATTGATGATCGAAGAAAATGGCATCATCAGCCAGCAGGTGCCAGGGTTTGATGAGTGGCTGTGGGTGCTGGCCTATCCGGGTATCAAGGTTTCAACCGCGGAAGCGCGTGCGATCCTGCCCGCGCAGTATCGTCGTCAGGACTGTATTGCCCACGGGCGTCATCTGGCGGGCTTTATCCACGCCTGCTACACCCGCCAGCCGCAGCTGGCGGCCAAACTGATGAAGGACGTCATTGCCGAGCCGTACCGCACGAAGCTGCTGCCCGGCTTTAACGAGGCGCGACAGGCATCAATGGATATCGGCGCGCAGGCGTGCGGCATCTCCGGCTCCGGCCCGACGCTGTTCGCCCTGTGCGACAAGGCAGACACTGCGCAGCGCGTGGCGGACTGGCTCTCTAAACACTACCTGCAAAATCAGGAAGGCTTTGTTCATATTTGCCGTCTGGACACGGCTGGCGCACGAGTACTGGGATAATTAATGAAACTCTACAACCTTAAAGATCATAATGAGCAGGTCAGCTTCGCGCAGGCGGTGACTCAGGGACTGGGCAAAAATCAGGGGCTGTTTTTCCCTCATGACCTGCCGGAATTCCAGCTGACCGAGATTGATGACCTGCTGAAGCAGGATTTTGTCACCCGCAGCACCAAAATTCTGTCCGCGTTTATCGGCGATGAAATTCCGCAAGAGCTGCTGGAAGAGCGCGTACGCGCGGCATTCGCGTTCCCGGCGCCGGTTCAGCAGGTTGAGCCTGACGTCGGCTGCCTGGAGCTGTTCCACGGCCCGACCCTGGCGTTCAAAGACTTCGGCGGCCGCTTTATGGCGCAGATGCTGACCCACATCAGCGGCGACAAGCCGGTGACCATCCTGACCGCAACCTCCGGCGATACCGGCGCGGCGGTAGCCCACGCGTTCTACGGCCTGAAAAACGTCCGCGTGGTGATCCTCTATCCGAAAGGTAAAATCAGCCCGCTGCAGGAGAAACTGTTCTGCACCCTCGGCGGCAACATTGAAACCGTGGCAATTGACGGTGATTTCGATGCCTGCCAGGCGCTGGTCAAGCAGGCCTTCGACGACGAAGAGCTGAAGGTGGCGCTGGGTCTGAACTCCGCCAACTCCATCAACATCAGCCGTCTGCTGGCGCAGATCTGCTACTACTTCGAAGCGGTGGCGCAACTGCCGCAGGAAGCGCGCAACCAGCTGGTGATCTCCGTGCCGAGCGGTAACTTCGGTGACCTGACGGCGGGCCTGCTGGCAAAATCCCTGGGTCTGCCGGTGAAACGCTTTATCGCCGCCACCAACGCCAACGACACCGTGCCGCGCTTCCTGAAAGACGGGAAGTGGGCGCCGAACGCCACGCAGGCGACCCTCTCCAATGCGATGGATGTGTCACAGCCAAACAACTGGCCGCGCGTGGAAGAGCTGTTCCGCCGTAAGATCTGGCGTCTGGGCGACCTGGGCTATGCCGCGGTGACGGATGAGACCACCAAATCCACCATGCGCGAGCTGAAGGCGGTGGGGTATACCTCTGAACCGCACGCGGCGATTGCCTACCGCGCGCTGCGCGATCAGCTTAATCCGGGTGAATACGGCCTGTTCCTGGGAACCGCACATCCGGCGAAGTTCAAAGAGAGCGTGGAGGCGATTCTGGGCGAAACGCTGCCGCTGCCAAAAGAACTGGCCGAGCGTGCCGACCTGCCGCTGTTGTCTCATGAGCTGCCTGCAGACTTTGCCGCGCTGCGTAAGCTGATGATGACTCGCGCATGATTTTTTTGTCGGGTGGCGGCTACGCCTTACCCGACCTACAACCAATGATGACGCGTGCGTGATTGTGTTGCCCGGTGGCGGCTACGCCTTACCGGGCCTACAACGACGAACAAATCGTAGGCCGGGTAAGCGAAGCGCCACCCGGCTTTTTTTATGGAGAAATTAAGGAGAAAAATAGCAGGGAAAAAGTAGAAATTCCCAATAAATGCGGTCACTTAGCGTTTAGGATTGCAGAGAATAACATCCCCCGTTCCCCTCGCGTACTCTCCTTACATCGGCCCACGTTGGGCAAAGATAATAAGGAGTCACCGATGTCTACACTGAAACCTGTGCTGATTGCGCTTTCACTGATGCTGGTCGCTCCCATGGCGGTACAGGCATCCGAAATCACCCTCGTACCCGCGGTCAAACTGCAGATTGGCGACCGGGATAATAACGGGCATTACTGGGACGGCGGCCGCTGGCGCGACCACGACTGGTGGAAAGCGCATTATGACTGGCGCGATAACCACTGGCGCCCACATGATGAGCATCGTAAACACGACGATCGTCACGATGACCATCACCACGATGACCGCCGCGACGATCGCGGCCCGGACTGGAAACACCACTAATGCAAAACCCCGCCAGCTGGCGGGGTTTGTTTTTACTGCTCGTGGCGCTTAAACACCAGTTCGCCTTTCCCTGACGACGCCTCGTCAAAGAAGTAGCCTTCACTGTTGAAGGCGGTTAGCTGCTCCGGCTTCGTCAGGCGGTTCTGGATAATGTAGCGGCTCATCAGGCCACGCGCTTTCTTGGCGTAGAAGCTGATCACTTTGAACTTGCCGTTCTTCTCGTCAAGGAATACCGGCTTGATGATGTCGGCATCCAGTTTTTTCGGCTTCACCGACTTGTAATATTCATCGGACGCCAGGTTAATCACTACGTTATCGCCCTGTGCGTGCAGCGCCGCATTCAGCTTATCGGTGATGATATCGCCCCAGAAATGGTACAGGTCTTTGCCTTTGGCATTCTCCAGACGAATCCCCATCTCCAGACGGTACGGCTGCATCAGATCCAGCGGGCGCAGTACGCCGTACAGACCCGACAGCATGCGCAGATGCTGCTGGGCAAAATCGAAATCGGCTTCGCTAAAATCTTCCGCCTGCAGGCCGGTATACACGTCGCCTTTAAATGCCAGAATCGCCTGACGAGCGTTGGCAGGGGTGAAATCCGGATGCCATTCATGAAAGCGGGTCGCGTTAAGGTCTGCCAGCTTGTCGCTGATGCTCATCAGCGAGGCGATTTGCGGCGCAGAGAGCTTACGCGCTTCGCGGATCAGCTGTTGCGAATAGTCCAGCAGTTCAGGCTGGGTATAGCGTTCGGTGGCGAGCGGGCTCTGGTAGTCGAGCGTTTTTGCAGGTGAAATAAGAATCAGCATATCCAGTCCTTGCAGGAAATTTAGAGCGACTTTAGCAAAAAATCGCCCCGAATTGATCGATAGCTGTTATTGCCGCGGCAAATCATCCCACGTGCCGGGGGCAAGCTGCGCCTTGATATCGGGATAGCGGGCGGGATCAAAGACCGGCGGAACGCCGAGTTTGCGCTGACGCAGATAGTCTCTGGCAATCAGGGTCACCACGGGCGAGAGCAGCAGGATTGCCGTGAGGTTAGTGATCGCCATTAGCGCCATAATGATATCGGCCAGCTGCCAGACCAGCGGCATACTGAGCAGGGAGCCTGCAATCACCATCAGGATGACCCCCAGGCGCAGGGTTCCGATTGCGGCGCGGGAGTCGAGTTTCAGGAAAATAAGGTTATTTTCGGCGTAAAGGTAATTCACCACTATCGAGCTGAAGGCAAACAAGATCAGGATGAGCGAGACAAATCCGGCTCCCCAGCCGCCGGTCAGGTTGACCAGCGCCTGCTGAAGAAGCTGTATCCCGACGGTGCCCGACGCGTGCGGTACGGGGCCTGCCAGCAGCAAAATCATGGCGCTGGCGGAACAGATAATAATGGTATCGGTAAAGACGCCAATCATCTGCACAATGCCTTGTGCGGCCGGGTGCGGCGGCCAGGAAGAGGCGGCGGCGGCCGCGTTGGGGGTTGACCCCATACCGGCTTCATTGGAGAACATGCCCCGTTGAAAACCCGCCATCAGCGCCTGGCTGAAGGTGTAGCCCAGCGCCCCGGAGGCCACTTCGCGCCAGCCAAAGGCGCTTTTGACGATGGTTGCAATCACGCCCGGCACCTGGTCGAGATGCAGTGCGGCAACGAACAGGCTCGCGGCAACCCAGAGCAGCGCCATAATGGGCACCAGCCACTGCATCAGGCGAGCGATGCCCTTGAGACCGACCGAGATGGTAAGCAGAACGACGAGGGCTAAAGCGAGACCCGCGATCCACTCGGGGCAGGAGAAGGCATAGCGCAGGGCGTTGGCAACTGAGTTCGCCTGGACGGTATTAAAAATAAGACCGTACGCGAGCAGTAAAAAAACCGAGAACAGGACGCCCATCCAGCGCATCCCTAAGCCACGCGCCATGTACCAGGCAGGACCACCGCGAAACTGGCCGTGTTTATCTTTCTCTTTGTAGAGTTGTGCAAGCGAACTTTCGGCAAAGGAGGTGGCCATCCCGAGTAGCGCCGTTACCCACATCCAGAAGACCGCGCCCGGCCCACCGGCGCTGATGGCCAGCGCAACGCCCGCCAGATTACCGCTGCCGAGGCGAGCCGCGAGGCTGGTACAGAGCGCCTGGAATGACGTTAATCCGCCCGGCTGAGGCGTGACGCTGTTTTTCAGACTTCTGCCAAACTTGCGAATATAGCGAAACTGGATAAACCCACTGCGTAGCGTAAACCAAATCCCTGCTCCCAGAAGCAGGTATATCATTATCGAACCCCAAAGGACTTCGTTAATAAAGAAAAAGAAATCAGGCATTAACGTCCCTCTTGTTGATGCCAATGTGGATATGTAAGCGCTACCACTGATTGGGCATGCTGTTGCTTAGCAGCCTGTTAATATTTCCAGTTTATCATACTCTGCCTAAGCGCACTGTCTGCGGTTGCGCTACCCCTCCGTCGTGTTATCATCAGGGCAGACCGGTTACATCCCCCTAACAAGTAAACCTGTCATTTTTCCGCTGCAGGCATGCTGTCGGTAGCGTGAATTATCCAGGGCACGTTAAAAGAGAAACACTATCATGACGGATAAATTGACCTCCCTTCGTCAGTTCACCACTGTCGTAGCTGACACCGGAGATATCGCGGCAATGAAGCTGTACCAGCCGCAGGATGCCACAACCAACCCTTCTCTGATCCTTAACGCCGCACAGATCCCTGAGTATCGCAAACTGATTGACGACGCAGTGACCTGGGCGAAAGCGCAGAGCAATGACCGCGCGCAGCAGGTTGTGGATGCCACTGACAAACTGGCAGTGAACATCGGTCTGGAGATCCTGAAACTGGTTCCTGGCCGTATCTCTACCGAAGTGGATGCGCGTCTCTCCTACGACACCGAAGCGTCTATCGCCAAAGCGAAACGTCTGATCAAAATGTACAACGACGCGGGCATCAGCAACGACCGTATCCTGATCAAACTGGCTTCTACCTGGCAGGGTATTCGCGCGGCAGAGCAGCTGGAAAAAGACGGCATCAACTGTAACCTGACCCTGCTGTTCTCCTTCGCGCAGGCGCGTGCTTGTGCAGAAGCGGGCGTATACCTGATTTCTCCGTTCGTAGGCCGTATTCTGGACTGGTACAAAGCCAACACCGATAAGAAAGAGTACGCACCGGCTGAAGATCCAGGCGTGATTTCTGTGACTGAAATCTACGAATACTACAAACAGCATGGCTATGAGACTGTGGTTATGGGCGCAAGCTTCCGTAACGTCGGTGAAATCATCGAGCTGGCTGGCTGTGACCGCCTGACCATCGCGCCTGCGCTGCTGAAAGAGCTGGCAGAAAGCGAAGGTACCCTGGAGCGTAAACTGTCCTACACCGGTGAAGTGAAAGCACGCCCAGAGCGCATCACTGAATCCGAGTTCCTGTGGCAGCATAACCAGGATCCAATGGCGGTAGACAAGCTGGCGGACGGTATCCGTAAGTTTGCTGTTGACCAGGGCAAACTGGAAAAAATGATCGGCGACCTGCTGTAATCATTCTGCGTGACCGGGTTCCCGGTCACGCGACTTCTTTCGTCCCCTGTCTGAATCCCCTCTCTGCGTGTATCATTCCCTTTAATCAGTACTCTTTGAATGGAATGGATATGAATACCTTACGTATCGGCTTAGTGTCGATTTCTGACCGCGCCTCCAGCGGTGTTTACCAGGATAAAGGCATCCCCGCTCTGGAAGCGTGGCTGGCCAGTGCACTGACTACCCCATTTGAGATCCAGACTCGCCTGATTCCCGACGAACAGCCGATCATCGAGCAGACCCTGTGTGAGCTGGTGGATGAGATGAGCTGTCACCTGGTGTTAACCACCGGCGGAACCGGCCCCGCACGCCGCGACGTGACGCCGGACGCGACGCTGGCGATTGCCGATCGTGAAATGCCTGGCTTCGGCGAACAGATGCGCCAGATCAGTCTACACTTTGTTCCGACGGCCATTCTTTCCCGCCAGGTGGGGGTGATCCGCAAGCAGGCGTTGATCCTGAACCTGCCGGGCCAGCCGAAGTCGATCAAAGAGACCCTGGAAGGGCTTAAAGCGGAAGACGGCAGCGTCATCGTTCACGGTATCTTTGCAAGTGTACCGTATTGTATACAGCTGCTTGACGGCCCGTATGTCGAAACCGATGAGAAAGTGGTAGCAGCTTTTCGTCCTAAAAACGCGCGTCGCGAAACAATCTCCTGAAATTAATCAATATGTGACATAAGCTGAAGCGGCGATAGCGTGGTAACGGTTTTACGGTATAGTAATTTTTTCTTTACGATTACTGTAAAAATAAATCCACAACACACGCATGATGGTTCGCTATGTCACATAACACCCGACCTCTGAATCGACAGGATTACAAAACCCTCACGCTCGCGGCCTTAGGCGGCGCGCTGGAGTTTTACGATTTCATTATCTTCGTCTTCTTCGCCGCCGTGGTGGGGGAGCTCTTCTTCCCGGCAGATATCCCGGAGTGGCTGCGTCAGGTGCAAACCTTCGGCATTTTTGCCGCCGGGTATCTGGCGCGTCCGCTGGGCGGCATTATCATGGCCCACTTTGGCGATCTGGTCGGTCGTAAGAAGATGTTTACCCTTAGCATCCTGCTGATGGCCGTGCCGACACTGGCCATTGGTCTGTTGCCTACCTATGCCTCGATGGGTATTCTCGCGCCGTTGCTGCTGTTACTGATGCGCGTCCTGCAGGGCGCGGCAATTGGCGGTGAAGTGCCGGGCGCGTGGGTGTTTGTCGCGGAGCATGTTCCGGCGCGCCGCATTGGCATCGCCTGCGGAACCTTAACGGCGGGGCTGACGGTCGGGATCCTGCTCGGCTCGGTGGTCGCCACCATTGTGAATACCAGCATGACGCAGCAGACCGTACACGACTGGGGCTGGCGTATTCCGTTCCTGCTGGGCGGGGCGTTTGGTCTGGTCGCGATGTACCTGCGCCGCTGGCTGCAGGAGACCCCCATTTTCCTCGAAATGCGGCAGCGCAAAGCGCTGGCGCAGGAGCTGCCGGTGAAGGCGGTCGTGGTACGCCATAAAAAAGCGGTGGTGGTGTCGATGCTGCTCACCTGGCTGCTCTCGGCGGGCATTGTGGTAGTGATATTGATGTCCCCTGTCTGGCTGCAAAAGCAGTACGGTTTCGCCCCTGCCGTGACGCTACAGGCAAACAGTATCGCGACAATCATGCTCTGCTTTGGCTGTCTGGCCGCCGGGCTGGCGGCGGATCGTTTCGGTGCCAGCGTCACCTTTATTGTCGGCAGCCTGTTACTGGCCGCTTCAAGCTGGGCGTTTTACCATCTGGCAGGCAGCCATCCTGAACAGTTGTTCCTGCTGTACGGCGTGGTAGGGCTGTGCGTGGGCGTTGTCGGGGCGGTACCGTACGTGATGGTGCGCGCGTTCCCGCCAGAGGTTCGCTTCACCGGGATTTCGTTTTCCTACAACGTGTCGTATGCCATTTTCGGTGGGCTGACGCCGATTGCGGTGACGGTCCTGATGGGCGTGTCTCCCATGGCTCCGGCCTGGTACGTGCTGGCGCTGTCGGTGATGGGGCTGGGATTAGGGATTTGGCTGGGGCAGAAGAAGGGATGTCGTGCCCGCGAGGCGGACACGACAGAAGGATCAGTGTTTTTCACCAATCGGTAGCACGGTGCGGTCAAACTGCTCGTTCAGCACTTCACCCATTGCCAGGTAGATAGCGCTTGCGCCGCAAACCAGACCAATCCAGCCTGCAACATGAACGATGCCTTCGTTATCCACGAGGTGACCGATTGCCAGCAGGGCGAACAGGACGGTCAGGCTCAGGAAGACGAACTGCAGCATGCGGTTGCCTTTCAGGGTACCGAAGAACATGAACAGGGTGAAGATGCCCCACAGGCCCAGATAAACGCCCAGGAAGTGGGCGTTTGCCGCGTCTGCCATACCCATTTTAGGCAGCAGCAGAATGGCAACCAGGGTCAGCCAGAAAGAACCGTAAGAGGTGAAGGCGGTTAAGCCGAAGGTATTGCCTTTTTTATATTCCAGCAGGCCCGCGAAAATTTGCGCGATACCGCCGTAAAAAATGCCCATCGCCAGGATGATGCCATCCATCGGGAACATCCCGATATTGTGCAGGTTCAGCAGAATAGTGGTCATGCCAAAACCCATCAGGCCCAGCGGAGCCGGATTAGCCAACTTAGTGTTGCCCATAAGTCCTCAAAAAAATCATCATTAATATGGTGAAATGGTTAAACCCGCGTCAGTTCTCCCTGACGGGGCGCGGCATCATAATGGGCGCAATCGATGGCGTCTATGATCTCATCAGGGTGAAATTAAAATTTTTTTTATCATTCCCCCTTGATGGATGCCGTCGCGACCCCATCTTGTAGTCAACCGCAGTGTGTGGACCTGAAAAAAATCAAATCTGGGCAGTTGAAAAAGCACGTTCTGCCCTTATTACAGGTACACAACCACATGTTGACTGAATTTTTAGTGGAGACGTTTAGATGGGTAAAATTATTGGTATCGACCTGGGTACAACCAACTCTTGTGTAGCGATTATGGATGGCACTACTGCACGCGTGCTGGAGAACGCCGAGGGCGATCGCACCACGCCTTCTATCATTGCTTATACCCAGGATGGTGAAACTCTGGTTGGTCAGCCGGCTAAACGTCAGGCAGTGACAAACCCGCAAAACACCCTGTTTGCGATTAAACGCCTGATTGGTCGCCGCTTCCAGGACGAAGAAGTTCAGCGTGACGTTTCCATCATGCCTTACAAAATCATCGCAGCAGATAACGGCGATGCATGGCTTGATGTGAAAGGCACCAAAACGGCACCACCGCAGATCTCTGCTGAAGTGCTGAAAAAAATGAAGAAAACCGCTGAAGATTACCTGGGTGAGCCGGTAACTGAAGCTGTTATCACCGTTCCTGCCTACTTCAACGATGCTCAGCGTCAGGCAACCAAAGATGCTGGCCGTATCGCAGGTCTGGAAGTAAAACGTATCATCAACGAACCAACCGCGGCTGCTCTGGCTTACGGTCTGGATAAAGAAGTCGGCAACCGTACTATCGCGGTTTACGACCTGGGTGGTGGTACCTTCGATATCTCTATTATCGAAATCGACGAAGTTGACGGCGAAAAAACCTTCGAAGTTCTGGCAACCAACGGTGATACCCACCTGGGTGGTGAAGACTTCGATACCCGTCTGATCAACTACCTCGTTGACGAGTTCAAGAAAGATCAGGGCATTGACCTGCGTAACGACCCGCTGGCTATGCAGCGCCTGAAAGAAGCCGCTGAGAAAGCGAAGATCGAACTGTCTTCCGCTCAGCAGACCGACGTGAACCTGCCGTACATCACCGCAGACGCGACCGGTCCTAAACACATGAACATCAAAGTGACCCGTGCGAAACTGGAAAGCCTGGTAGAAGACCTGGTGAACCGTTCTATCGAGCCGCTGAAAGTTGCTCTGCAGGACGCTGGCCTGTCCGTGTCTGATATCAACGACGTTATCCTCGTTGGTGGCCAGACCCGTATGCCAATGGTGCAGAAGAAAGTGGCTGAGTTCTTTGGTAAAGAGCCACGTAAAGACGTTAACCCGGACGAAGCGGTGGCAATTGGTGCTGCGGTTCAGGGTGGCGTACTGACCGGTGAAGTGAAAGACGTACTGCTGCTGGACGTTACCCCGCTGTCTCTGGGTATCGAAACCATGGGCGGTGTGATGACTGCGCTCATCAACAAAAACACCACCATCCCAACCAAGCACAGCCAGGTGTTCTCTACCGCTGAAGACAACCAGTCTGCGGTAACCATCCATGTGCTGCAGGGTGAGCGTAAGCGTGCGGCGGATAACAAATCTCTGGGTCAGTTCAACCTGGACGGTATTAACCCGGCACCGCGCGGCATGCCGCAGATCGAAGTCACCTTCGACATCGATGCTGACGGTATCCTGCACGTGTCTGCGAAAGACAAAAACAGCGGTAAAGAGCAGAAGATCACCATCAAGGCATCTTCTGGCCTGAACGAAGCAGAAATCGAAAAAATGGTTCGCGATGCCGAAGCTAACGCGGAATCCGACCGTAAGTTCGAAGAGCTGGTTCAGACCCGTAACCAGGGTGACCATCTGCTGCACAGCACCCGTAAGCAGGTTGAAGAAGCCGGCGATAAGCTGCCAGCGGAAGACAAAACTGCTATCGAAGCTGCACTGAGCGCACTGGAAACGTCTCTGAAAGGCGAAGACAAAGCGGACATCGAAGCGAAAATGCAGGAGCTGGCACAGGCTTCCCAGAAGCTGATGGAAATCGCTCAGCAGCAGCACGCTCAACAGCAGGCGGGCGCTGACGCTTCTGCGAACAACGCGAAAGACGACGACGTTGTCGACGCTGAGTTCGAAGAAGTTAAAGACAAAAAATAATCGCCCTGATGCAGGGTAATTAATCGGCACGGGCGTAGGAGAACTCTCCACGCCCGTGCTCGCATGTTAAGGGGCTTAAAAAAACCAATGGCAAAGCAAGACTATTACGAGATTTTAGGCGTTCCGAAAACTGCGGAAGAGCGTGAAATCAAAAAGGCGTATAAGCGCCTGGCCATGAAATTCCACCCGGACCGTAATCAGGGTGACAAAGAGGCTGAAGCCAAATTTAAAGAGATCAAAGAAGCCTATGAAGTCCTGACCGATGCACAAAAACGTGCGGCCTATGACCAGTACGGTCACGCAGCCTTTGAACAGGGCGGCATGGGCGGCGGTGGATTCGGTGGCGGCGGCTTTGGCGGCGGTGCTGACTTCAGCGATATCTTTGGCGATGTGTTTGGCGACATCTTCGGCGGCGGTCGTGGTCGTCAGCGCGCGGCGCGCGGCGCTGATCTGCGCTACAACATGGATCTGACGCTGGAAGAGGCCGTTCGCGGTGTCACCAAAGAGATCCGTATTCCGACGCTGGAAGAGTGTGACGTCTGCCACGGCAGCGGCGCGAAAGCGGGTACGCAGCCGCAGACCTGTCCAACCTGTCACGGCTCCGGCCAGGTGCAGATGCGTCAGGGCTTCTTCGCGGTACAGCAGGCCTGTCCGCACTGTCACGGTCGCGGTACGCTGATTAAAGATCCGTGCACCAAGTGCCACGGCCACGGTCGCGTTGAAAAAACCAAGACCCTGTCCGTTAAGATCCCAGCTGGTGTCGATACGGGCGACCGCATCCGTCTGGCGGGCGAAGGTGAAGCCGGAGAACACGGCGCACCGGCAGGCGATCTGTACGTTCAGGTGCAGGTGAAACAGCACGCGATTTTCGAGCGCGAAGGGAACAACCTGTACTGTGAAGTACCGATCAACTTCGCGATGGCGGCACTCGGTGGCGAAATTGAAGTACCGACGCTGGATGGTCGCGTCAATCTGAAGATCCCGGGCGAGACCCAGACCGGTAAGCTGTTCCGCATGCGCGGTAAAGGCGTTAAATCCGTTCGTGGTGGTGCGCAGGGCGATCTGCTGTGCCGCGTCGTCGTGGAAACGCCGGTTGGCCTGAACGACAAGCAGAAACAGCTGCTGAAAGAGTTGCAGGAGAGTTTCGGTGGCCCGACGGGTGAGAAAAATAGCCCGCGCTCCAAAAGCTTCTTCGATGGCGTCAAAAAATTCTTCGATGATTTGACCCGCTAATCGACTAGCTGGTTTTTATCCGCAAAAGCCCGGAAGCGATTCCGGGCTTTTTCTTTTTATCGGTATTGCTCGGTTAAACTGAACCTATACTCAATATTAATCTGTTTTTGCCGAGCTATCTGGCTTGGTATTATGGTTTTATCGAGGTATTGTTGTAAAAGAGAGAACTAAAGTGAAATTACTACACCGTTTCTTTAGCAGTGAGGCATCCGGCGGCGTGATCCTGATTATGGCTGCTGCGGCCGCGATGGTACTGGCCAACGTCGGATTGACCCGCGATCTGTATCATGCATTTCTGGAAACGCCCGTTGAACTGAAGGTCGGGGCGCTGGAAATTAACAAGAATATGCTGCTGTGGATCAACGATGCGCTGATGGCGGTGTTCTTCCTGCTTGTGGGGCTTGAGGTTAAGCGTGAGCTGGTGCTGGGTTCGCTTGCCAGCCGCCAGCGTGCGGCATTCCCGGTCATTGCTGCGCTCGGCGGGATGGTGGTGCCGGCGTTGCTCTTTCTGGCGTTCACCTGGCAGGATCCGGTTGCACGTCACGGCTGGGCGATCCCGGCTGCGACGGATATCGCTTTTGCGCTCGGGGTGCTGGCCCTGCTGGGAAGCCGCGTGCCGGTAGCCCTGAAAATCTTCCTGATGGCGCTGGCGATTATTGATGACCTTGGCGCCATTGTGATTATCGCGCTGTTCTACACCAGCGATCTGTCGATCCTCTCCCTGAGCGTGGCTGCCGGGGCGATTACGGTGCTGGCGCTGCTGAACATCTTTAATGTGCGCCGCATCGGTATTTACATCCTCGTGGGGATGGTGCTGTGGACGGCGGTGCTGAAATCAGGCGTGCATGCCACGCTGGCTGGGGTGATCGTCGGCTTCTTCGTACCGCTGAAGCCGCAGGACGGCAAGTCGCCTGCCAAACAGCTGGAGCATGTGCTGCACCCGTGGGTCGCCTTTATGATCCTGCCGCTGTTTGCGTTTGCCAACGCGGGCGTTTCCCTCGGCGGGGTGACGCTGGACGGGCTAACGTCCGTGCTGCCGCTGGGCATTATTGCCGGGCTGTTTATCGGCAAGCCGCTGGGTATTAGTCTCTTCTGCTGGCTGGCGACGAAACTGAAGCTGGCGTCATTGCCGCACGGCACTACGTTTAAGCAGATTATGGCCGTCGGCGTGCTGTGTGGTATCGGGTTTACGATGTCGATCTTTATCTCGACGCTGGCGTTTGGCGCGCATGCGCCTGAGCTGATCGTCTGGGCGAAACTCGGCATTCTTATCGGGTCATTACTGGCCGCGGTAATCGGTTATACCTTGCTGAAGGTAAAATTGTCCGGACAGGCCGTCCAGGCATAACGGAACACCGGGAGGAGGCGAGCCTTCTCCCGATCCACACTCAGGGAGAGAAGACGCGATGTCTCATTTAAATTACAACCATCTTTACTACTTCTGGCACGTCTATAAACAGGGATCGGTGGTCGGGGCAGCAGAGGCGCTCTACCTGACGCCGCAAACCATCACCGGGCAAATTAAGGCGCTGGAAGAGCGTTTGCAGGGCAAGCTGTTCAAGCGTAAGGGGCGCGGGATTGAACCCAGCGAACTGGGTGAACTGGTTTTCCGCTACGCGGACAAGATGTTCACCCTGAGCCAGGAGATGCTGGATATCGTCAACTACCGCAAAGAGTCGAACCTGCTTTTTGATGTTGGCGTGGCGGATGCGCTGTCCAAACGGCTGGTGAGCGGCGTGCTGGACGCGGCGGTGGTTGAAGATGAACAAATTCATCTTCGCTGCTTTGAATCCACTCACGAGATGCTGCTGGAACAGCTAAGCCAGCACAAGCTGGACATGATTATCTCGGACTGCCCGATTGACTCCACGCAGCAGGAAGGCTTGTTCTCGGTGAAGATTGGAGAATGCGGCGTGAGCTTCTGGTGCATTAATCCGCCGCCGGAGAAACCCTTCCCGGCCTGCCTGGAAGAGCGTCGCCTGCTGGTGCCGGGAAGGCGTTCCATGCTCGGACGCAAGCTGCTGAACTGGTTTAATTCCCAGGGGCTGAAGGTGGAAATCCTCGGTGAGTTCGACGATGCGGCGCTGATGAAAGCCTTTGGTGAAGCGCATAACGCCATCTTTGTTGCGCCGACGCTCTACGCGCACGATCTCTATTCGGATGACAAGATTACGGAGATAGGCAGAGTGGATAACGTGATGGAGGAGTATCACGCCATATTTGCCGAAAGAATGATTCAGCACCCTGCGGTGCAGCGAATCTGTAACCGTGACTACTCGGCGCTGTTTACGCCACCGGCAATCTGAAGACATAAAAAAACCCGCGTTAAGCGGGTTCTTTTAAAACAAGCAACAACAAGCGGCGATTAAGCCAGTTTGTTGATCTGCGCGGTCAGGTTTGCTTTATGACGCGCTGCTTTGTTTTTGTGGATCAGACCTTTAGCAGCCTGACGATCCACGATTGGTTGCATTTCGTTAAATGCGTTCTGCGCAGCAGCTTTGTCGCCAGCTTCGATAGCTGCGTATACTTTCTTGATGAAGGTACGCATCATAGAGCGACGGCTTGCGTTGTGCTTACGAGCCTTCTCAGACTGTACGGCACGTTTCTTAGCTGATTTGATATTAGCCAAGGTCCAACTCCCAAATATGATCTATGTGGACAATTCAAAGGCCGAGGAATATGCCCTCTATACCTTCTTTTGTCAATGGATTTGTGCAAATAAGCGCCGTTAATGTGGCGACGCTACGTTACGTAGTGATGGCGCAGGATTCTACCAGCTTGTTGTTCGTGAATACAGCTTTTCGGCATAAAAATCGCAGTTCGCGAGCAGATTTTTTCGCTGCGAAAGGTCAGCCTGATGAAATCATTACGGCTTTCTGTTTTGCACGAACAATCGCCGGTTAACCTTAACCGCTGTACAAGGTATACTTTGGCGATTTTCACTGTTTTGAGCCAGACATGAAGCTGATACGCGGCATACATAATCTCAGCAGAGCCCCGCACGGGTGCGTGCTGACCATTGGTAATTTCGACGGCGTGCATCGTGGTCATCAGGCGCTGTTGCAGGGATTGCGTAAAGAAGGGGAGGCCCGTGGTCTGCCCGTTGTAGTGATGATTTTCGAACCGCAGCCGCTGGAGCTGTTCGCGGGCGATAAATCTCCCGCCCGTCTTACACGCCTGCGCGAGAAGTTGCGCTATCTGGCTGAGTCCGGCGTGGACTACGTATTGTGCGTACGTTTCGATCGCCGCTTTGCCGCGCTGACAGCACAAAATTTCGTCAGCGACCTGCTGGTTAAGCGTCTTGGCGTGCAGTTTCTTGCCGTGGGCGATGATTTCCGCTTTGGCGCTGGTCGTCAGGGCGATTTCTTGCTATTACAGAAGGCTGGTCTGGAGTACGGTTTTGACGTCACCAGCGCGATGACCTTCTGTGAAGGCGGCGTTCGCGTCAGCAGCACGGCGGTACGCCGGGCACTGGCCGATGATGAACTGGATACGGCAGAAACCCTGCTGGGGCATCCGTTCACCATCTCTGGCCGCGTGGTCCATGGCGATGCGCTGGGCCGCACGATAGGTTTCCCGACGGCGAATATACCGCTGCGTCGTCAGGTTTCCCCGGTTAAAGGGGTCTATGCGGTAGAAGTGGCAGGACTGGGCGATAAACCGTTCTACGGCGTCGCCAATATTGGCACGCGTCCGACCGTCGCCGGTGTGCGTCAACAGCTAGAAGTGCACCTGCTGGACGTTGTAATGGACCTGTATGGTCGCCATATAGATGTAATACTGCGTAAAAAAATACGCAATGAGCAGCGATTTGGTTCGCTGGATGAACTCAAAGCGCAAATTGCGCGAGATGAATTGACGGCCCGCGAGTTTTTTGGGCTTTAGAACCGGCTTAACTGCCTACGTGATAAATACGGAACCGAGAATCTGATGAGTGACTATAAATCAACCCTGAATTTGCCGGAAACAGGGTTCCCGATGCGCGGCGATCTCGCCAAGCGCGAACCGGGAATGCTGGCGCGTTGGACTGATGATGACCTGTACGGCATCATTCGTGCAGCCAAAAAAGGCAAAAAAACCTTCATTCTGCATGATGGCCCTCCCTATGCGAATGGCAGCATTCATATTGGTCACTCGGTTAACAAGATTCTGAAAGACATTATCGTGAAGTCCAAAGGACTCGCGGGCTATGACTCGCCTTACGTTCCGGGCTGGGACTGCCACGGTCTGCCAATCGAGCTGAAAGTCGAGCAAGAGTTCGGCAAGCCAGGTGAGAAGTTCACCGCCGCCGAGTTCCGTGCGAAGTGCCGCGAATACGCCGCCACGCAGGTTGACGGTCAGCGTGCTGACTTCATCCGTCTGGGCGTACTGGGCGACTGGTCGCACCCGTACCTGACCATGGACTTCAAAACGGAAGCCAACATTATCCGTGCGCTGGGCAAAATCATCGGTAATGGCCACCTGCACAAAGGCGCTAAGCCGGTGCACTGGTGCGTGGACTGCCGTTCTGCGCTGGCAGAAGCTGAAGTGGAGTATTACGACAAAACCTCTCCGTCTATCGACGTGGCCTTCCACGCGGTGGATCAGGATGCGGTAAAAGCCAAATTTGGCGTCGCCTCGGTAAACGGCCCGATCTCTCTGGTGATTTGGACCACCACCCCGTGGACCCTGCCAGCCAACCGTGCGATCTCCCTGTCCGGTGAGTTCGAATACGCGCTGGTGCAGATTGACGGTCAGGCGGTTATCCTGGCGAAAGATCTGGTTGAGAGCGTGCTGAAGCGCGCGCATATCACTGACTACACCGTGCTGGGCACCGTGAAAGGTGATGCGCTGGAGCTGATGCGCTTCAAACACCCGTTCCTGGACTTCGACGTTCCGGCGATCCTGGGCGACCACGTGACGCTGGAAGCGGGTACCGGTGCGGTACATACCGCCGGTGGCCACGGTCCTGACGACTACAACATCAGCCTGAAGTACGGTCTGGAAATCGCTAACCCGGTTGGTCCGGATGGTTCTTACCTGCCTGGCACCTACCCGGCGCTGGACGGTATCAACGTCTTCAAAGCGAACGACATTATCGTCGACATGCTGCGTACCAGCGGCGCGCTGCTGCACGTTGAAAAAATGCAGCACAGCTATCCGTGCTGCTGGCGTCACAAGACCCCGATCATCTTCCGTGCGACCCCGCAGTGGTTCGTGAGCATGGATCAGAAGGGCCTGCGCGAGCAGTCTCTGAAAGAGATCAAAGGCGTGCAGTGGATCCCGGACTGGGGCCAGGCGCGTATCGAATCCATGGTGGCTAACCGTCCTGACTGGTGTATCTCCCGTCAGCGTACCTGGGGCGTACCGATGTCTCTGTTCGTACATAAAGAGACGCAGGAGCTGCACCCGAATACCCTGGAACTGATGGAAGAAGTGGCGAAGCGCGTCGAAGTTGACGGCATTCAGGCGTGGTGGGATCTCGACGCCCGCGACATCCTGGGCGCTGATGCGGATAACTACGAGAAAGTGCCGGATACCCTGGACGTGTGGTTCGATTCCGGGTCTACCCACTCCTCCGTGGTTGACGTGCGTCCGGAGTTTGCCGGTCACGCTGCCGATATGTATCTGGAAGGGTCTGACCAACACCGCGGCTGGTTCATGTCATCTCTGATGATCTCTACCGCCATGAAGGGTAAAGCGCCTTACCGTCAGGTACTGACTCACGGCTTCACCGTGGATGGTCAGGGCCGTAAGATGTCCAAATCTATCGGTAACACCGTTTCTCCGCAGGATGTGATGAACAAACTGGGCGCAGACATTCTGCGTCTGTGGGTGGCATCGACCGACTACACCGGCGAAATGGCGGTGTCTGACGAGATCCTGAAACGCGCTGCCGACAGCTATCGTCGTATCCGTAACACCGCGCGCTTCCTGCTGGCGAACCTGAACGGGTTCGATCCGGCAAAAGACATGGTGAAACCGGAAGAGATGGTCGTGCTGGACCGCTGGGCGGTAGGCTGCGCGAAAGCGGCGCAGGAAGATATCCTGAAGGCCTATGAGTCTTATGACTTCCACGAAGTGGTGCAGCGCCTGATGCGCTTCTGCTCCATCGAGATGGGCTCGTTCTACCTCGACATCATCAAAGACCGTCAGTACACCGCGAAAGCGGACAGCGTGGCGCGTCGTAGCTGCCAGACCGCGCTGTTCCATATCGCAGAAGCGCTGGTACGCTGGATGGCGCCGATCATGTCCTTCACCGCGGATGAAATCTGGGGTTACCTGCCAGGCGACCGCGAGAAGTATGTCTTCACCGGCGAGTGGTACGAAGGTCTGTTCGATCTCTCCAGCACCGAAGCGATGAACGATGCCTTCTGGGACGAGCTGCTGAAAGTACGTGGCGAAGTGAACAAGGTTATCGAGCAGGCGCGTGCTGATAAGAAAGTCGGCGGCTCTCTGGAAGCGGCAGTGACCCTGTACGCGGAGCCAGAGCTGGCGGCGAAGCTGACGGCGCTGGGCGATGAATTACGATTTGTCCTGTTGACCTCCGGTGCGAAAGTTGCGGATTATGCCGAGGCTTCTGCTGATGCTCAGCAGAGCGAACTGCTCAAAGGACTGAAAGTCGCGCTGAGCAAAGCCGACGGTGAGAAATGCCCGCGCTGCTGGCATTACACCACCGATGTCGGTCAGGTGGCGGAACACGCAGACATCTGCGGACGCTGTGTAAGCAACGTCGCCGGTGACGGCGAAAAACGTAAGTTTGCCTGATGAGTAAAACTCTCTGTTCAACAGGACTGCGCTGGCTGTGGCTGGTTGTGGTGGTGCTGATTATTGATCTGGGCAGCAAGTTCCTGATCCTCCAGAATTTTGCTCTGGGGGAGACGGTCCCGCTGTTCCCGTCGCTTAACCTGCACTACGCGCGCAATTACGGTGCGGCGTTCAGTTTCCTTGCTGACAGCGGTGGCTGGCAGCGCTGGTTCTTTGCGGGTATCGCTCTCGGTATCTGCGTGATCCTGGCGGTGCTGATGTACCGCTCGAAGGCAACGCAAAAGCTGAATAACATCGCCTACGCGCTGATCATTGGCGGCGCGCTGGGCAACCTGTTTGATCGCCTGTGGCATGGCTTTGTGGTCGATATGATCGACTTCTACGTCGGCGACTGGCACTTCGCGACCTTTAACCTCGCTGATAGCGCCATTTGCATCGGTGCGGCGTTAATCGTGCTGGAAGGCTTCTTGCCTAAACCCGCTGCGAAAGAGCAGGCGTAAGCATCAATGCCGGGTGGCGCTACGCTTACCCGGCCTACAGAATTTGTGGCTTCCCGTAGGCCCGGTAAGCGTAGCGCCACCGGGCAACAGGTGACCCAAAACAAGCGAGCAATTTGCATGTCTAAATCCGTACAGAGCAACAGCGCGGTTCTCGTTCACTTCACGCTGAAGCTGGATGATGGTTCAACGGCTGAGTCCACCCGCAATAACGGCAAACCGGCCCTGTTTCGTCTTGGCGATACCTCCCTGTCTGAAGGTCTTGAGCAGCAGCTTCTGGGCCTGAAAGAGGGCGAGAAAAAAGCCTTTTCGCTGGAGCCGGATGCGGCATTTGGCGTGCCAAGCCCGGACCTGATCCAGTATTTCTCGCGCCGCGAGTTTATGGACGCAGGTGAACCGGAAATCGGCGCGATTATGCTCTTTACCGCTATGGACGGCAGCGAAATGCCTGGCGTGATCCGCGAAATCAACGGCGACTCGATTACCGTTGACTTCAACCATCCGCTTGCCGGGCGTACCGTTCATTTTGATGTTGAAGTGCTGGAAATCGATCCGGCACTGGAGGCCTGAAATGCAGATCCTGTTGGCTAACCCGCGCGGCTTCTGCGCCGGTGTAGACCGCGCTATCAGCATTGTTGAAAACGCGCTGGAGATTTACGGCGCGCCGATTTATGTACGTCACGAAGTGGTGCATAACCGCTACGTGGTCGACAGCCTGCGCGAACGCGGTGCCATCTTTATCGAGCAGATCAGTGAAGTGCCGGACGGTGCGATCCTGATTTTCTCCGCGCACGGCGTCTCTCAGGCGGTCCGTAACGAAGCGAAAAGTCGCGATCTGACCGTCTTCGATGCCACCTGCCCATTGGTGACCAAGGTGCATATGGAAGTGGCGCGCGCCAGCCGCCGTGGTGAAGAGTCGATCCTGATTGGCCATGCCGGCCACCCGGAAGTCGAGGGCACCATGGGCCAGTACAGCAACCCTGAAGGGGGAATGTACCTGGTGGAGTCGCCTGAAGATGTCTTTACACTGAACGTGAAAAACGAAGCGCGCCTGTCGTTTATGACCCAGACGACGCTCTCCGTCGACGATACCTCAGACGTGATTGACGCCCTGCGTCAGCGCTTCCCGAAAATCGTCGGGCCGCGCAAGGACGACATCTGCTACGCCACCACCAATCGTCAGGAAGCGGTGCGTGCGCTGGCTGAACAGGCGGACGTGGTGCTGGTGGTCGGCTCTAAGAACTCCTCCAACTCTAACCGTCTGGCTGAACTGGCACAGCGAATGGGGAAGGCGGCGTTCCTGATCGACGATGCCACGGATATTCAGGAAGCGTGGGTTAAAGACGCGGCCTGCGTAGGCGTGACGGCCGGGGCATCCGCGCCCGATATTCTGGTACAAAACGTCATTTCCCGTCTGCAGGAGCTGGGCGGCGGCGAAGCGGTGCCGCTGGAAGGACGCGAAGAGAACATTGTGTTCGAAGTGCCGAAAGAGCTGAGAATCGACGCCCGCGAAGTCGAATAGTCCCTTTTCTGATGAAAGGCCAGCACCTCCTGTGCTGGCCTTTTTTTTACCCGTTACTTTATCGTGACGACAAAATCATGTCTTTTACTGATATTTAAGTCGGTTTCACGTTAAATTCTAATTATTGGTGTTTTCAGTTGGCAGTGCTCAGAAAGGCTGGTTAATCTGAAAACGGTTTACATCATTTTAACGTAAGAGAATAACTATGCATGATGCACAGATCCGTGTCGCCATTGCGGGCGCGGGTGGACGTATGGGCCGTCAGCTTATTCAGGCGGCACTTCAGATGGATGGCGTAGCACTTGGCGCGGTGCTGGAGCGTGACGGTTCATCACTTCTGGGGACCGATGCTGGCGAGCTGGCGGGCGCGGGAAAGACCGGCGTCACCGTACAAAGCAGCCTGGACGCGGTTAAAGATGACTTCGATGTGTTCATCGATTTTACCCGTCCTGAAGGGACGCTCACGCATCTGGCGTTTTGCCGTCAGCACGGCAAGGGGATGGTGATCGGCACCACTGGTTTTGACGATGCGGGCAAGCAGGCTATCCAGGATGCATCCAAAGAGATTGCGATTGTCTTCGCCGCAAACTTTAGCGTGGGCGTTAACGTCATGCTGAAGCTGCTGGAGAAGGCGGCGAAGGTGATGGGCAACTACACCGATATTGAGATTGTCGAAGCTCACCACCGCTATAAGGTTGATGCGCCATCAGGCACGGCGCTGGCAATGGGCGAAGCGATTGCTCATGCACTTGATAAAGATTTAAAAGACTGCGCAGTCTATGCCCGCGAAGGCCACACCGGGGAGCGCGTGCCGGGCACCATTGGTTTCGCAACCGTCCGGGCGGGTGACATCGTCGGCGAACATACCGCGATGTTCGCCGATATTGGCGAGCGCGTCGAGATTACGCATAAAGCGTCCAGCCGAATGACGTTTGCCAATGGTGCCGTTCGGTCCGCCTTGTGGCTGAAAGAGAAGAAAAATGGTCTTTTTGATATGAGAGATGTGCTTGATCTCAACAATTTGTAAGCATTATTACCCATCGTGATGTGGTTATTGCAGTCGTAATCCTTTGATTGCATAGGGCAATAATTTATTGCCCTTTTATTTTATCTATTTCGCGCCAATTTTGTTCCTTTAGCCTTGAAAGTGTAGCTATTCCCCTTAATCCCCGTTACTGAAATGTAAATTTTGACCATTTGGTCCACTTTTTGATGCTGCGTCGACTCATTTTTCATTAAACCCGGCGCGCAAGCGTTTTCCGCAGTGATTTACCTGATCTTTTTGTCGCTTAAGCTTCACTCACCTCGTCAGATACGCAAAAGACTAAACAAAATATCGGTTTTAAGTTGACTTTTACCCACCAAATCTCCAGAATGCCGCCGTTTGCCAAAAATCCGCTGGCAACACATTTGCATTGATCCATGACATGGTTATGAATTAATATGCAAATAAAGTGAGTGAATATTCTCTGGAGGGTGTTTTGATTAAGTCAGCGCTATTGGTTCTGGAAGACGGAACCCAGTTTATCGGTCGGGCCATAGGGGCAACGGGTTCGGCGGTTGGGGAAGTCGTTTTCAATACTTCAATGACCGGTTATCAAGAAATCCTCACTGATCCTTCCTATTCTCGCCAAATCGTTACTCTTACTTATCCTCATATCGGCAATGTCGGCACCAATGCGGCTGACGAAGAATCCTCTCAGGTACATGCGCAAGGCCTTGTCATTCGTGACCTGCCGCTGATTGCCAGCAACTTCCGCAATACCGAAGACCTCTCTTCTTACCTGAAGCGCCATAACATCGTGGCGATTGCCGATATCGATACCCGTAAGTTAACGCGTCTGCTGCGCGAGAAGGGTGCACAGAACGGCTGCATCATCGCGGGTGATAACCTCGATGCGACGCTGGCGCTGGAAAAAGCGAAAGCCTTCCCGGGCCTGAACGGCATGGACCTGGCGAAAGAAGTCACTACCGCAGAAGCCTACAGCTGGACTCAGGGTAGCTGGACGCTGGAAGGCGACCTGCCGGAAGCGAAAAAAGAGAGCGAGCTGCCGTTCCACGTGGTGGCCTACGATTTCGGCGCCAAGCGCAACATCCTGCGCATGCTGGTTGACCGCGGCTGCCGCCTGACGGTGGTGCCGGCACAAACGTCTGCTGAAGACGTATTGAAGATGAATCCGGACGGTATTTTCCTGTCCAACGGGCCTGGCGACCCGGCGCCGTGCGATTACGCCATCGCTGCCATCAAGTCCTTCCTGGAAACCGACATCCCGGTATTCGGCATCTGCCTCGGCCATCAGCTGCTGGCGCTGGCGAGCGGTGCGAACACCGTCAAAATGAAGTTCGGCCACCACGGTGGTAACCACCCGGTGAAAGATATCGATAACAACACGGTGATGATCACCGCGCAGAACCACGGCTTTGCCGTCGATGAGGCCTCAATGCCAGCTAACCTGCGCGTGACCCATAAGTCGCTGTTCGATGGCACCCTGCAGGGGATTCATCGCACCGATAAGCCGGCGTTCAGCTTCCAGGGGCATCCGGAAGCCAGCCCGGGCCCACACGACGCTGCGCCGCTGTTCGATCACTTCATCGAACTTATCGAGCAATACCGTAAGACCGCTAAATAATCAGGAGCCGAGAAGACAATGCCAAAACGTACAGACATAAAAAGCATCCTGATCCTTGGCGCTGGCCCGATCGTCATCGGCCAGGCCTGCGAATTCGACTACTCCGGCGCGCAGGCGTGTAAAGCCCTGCGTGAAGAGGGTTACCGCGTCATCCTGGTTAACTCTAACCCGGCTACCATCATGACCGACCCGGAAATGGCAGATGCGACCTACATCGAGCCGATTCACTGGGAAGTGGTGCGTAAAATCATCGAGAAAGAGCGTCCGGACGCGGTGCTGCCAACCATGGGCGGCCAGACGGCGCTGAACTGCGCGCTCGAGCTGGAGCGTCAGGGCGTGCTGGCCGAATTCGGCGTCACCATGATTGGTGCGACCGCCGACGCGATTGATAAAGCCGAAGACCGTCGCCGCTTCGACGTGGCGATGAAGAAAATCGGCCTCGACACCGCGCGCTCCGGTATCGCACACAACATGGAAGAAGCGCTGGCCGTTGCGGCTGACGTGGGCTATCCGTGCATCATCCGTCCATCGTTCACCATGGGCGGCACCGGCGGCGGTATCGCTTACAACCGTGAAGAGTTCGAAGAAATTTGCGAACGCGGTCTGGATCTCTCTCCAACCAAAGAGCTGCTGATTGATGAATCGCTGATTGGCTGGAAAGAGTACGAGATGGAAGTGGTGCGTGATAAAAACGACAACTGCATCATCGTCTGCTCCATCGAAAACTTCGATGCGATGGGTATACACACCGGCGACTCCATCACCGTTGCGCCAGCCCAGACGCTGACCGACAAAGAGTACCAAATCATGCGTAACGCCTCGATGGCGGTACTGCGTGAAATCGGCGTGGAAACCGGTGGTTCAAACGTGCAGTTCTCCGTGAACCCGAAAACCGGCCGCCTGATTGTTATCGAAATGAACCCGCGCGTGTCCCGCTCCTCCGCGCTGGCCTCTAAAGCGACCGGCTTCCCGATTGCGAAAGTGGCGGCGAAACTGGCGGTGGGTTATACCCTCGACGAGCTGATGAACGACATCACCGGTGGCCGCACCCCTGCGTCCTTCGAGCCGTCCATCGACTACGTTGTGACCAAAATTCCACGCTTTAACTTCGAGAAATTTGCAGGCGCGAATGACCGTCTGACCACCCAGATGAAATCTGTCGGGGAAGTGATGGCGATTGGCCGCACGCAGCAGGAATCCCTGCAAAAAGCGCTGCGCGGTCTGGAAGTGGGCGCGACCGGTTTCGACCCGAAAGTGAGCCTGGACGACCCGGAAGCGCTGACCAAAATCCGCCGCGAGCTGAAAGACGCGGGCGCAGAGCGTATCTGGTACATCGCCGATGCCTTCCGTGCCGGCCTGTCCGTCGACGGCGTGTTCAACCTGACTAACATCGACCGCTGGTTCCTGGTGCAGATTGAAGAGCTGGTGCGTCTGGAAGAGAAAGTGGCCGAGCTGGGCATCAACGGCCTGGACGCTGACTTCCTGCGCGTGCTGAAGCGTAAAGGCTTCGCCGATGCGCGTTTGGCTAAGCTGGCGGGCGTGCGCGAAGCGGAAATCCGCAAGCTGCGCGACCAGTATGACCTGCACCCGGTCTACAAGCGCGTGGACACCTGTGCGGCTGAATTCTCGACCGACACCGCGTACATGTACTCCACCTATGAAGACGAGTGCGAAGCGAACCCGTCCGTCGACCGCGACAAGATTATGGTGCTGGGCGGTGGTCCAAACCGTATCGGCCAGGGCATCGAGTTCGACTACTGTTGCGTACACGCCTCGCTGGCGCTGCGCGAAGACGGTTACGAGACCATCATGGTCAACTGTAACCCGGAAACCGTCTCCACCGACTACGACACCTCCGACCGCCTCTACTTCGAGCCGGTTACCCTGGAAGACGTGCTGGAAATCGTGCGCATTGAGAAGCCAAAAGGCGTTATCGTGCAGTACGGTGGCCAGACTCCGCTGAAGCTGGCGCGCGCGCTGGAAGCGGCAGGCGTACCGGTTATCGGTACCAGCCCGGATGCGATTGACCGTGCGGAAGACCGCGAGCGTTTCCAGCAGGCGGTTGACCGTCTGAAGCTGAAACAGCCAGCGAACGCCACGGTGACGGCCATCGAACAGGCTGTAGAGAAGGCGAAAGAGATTGGCTACCCGCTGGTGGTGCGTCCTTCCTACGTGCTGGGCGGCCGCGCGATGGAAATCGTCTACGACGAAGCCGACCTGCGTCGCTACTTCCAGACGGCGGTGAGCGTCTCCAACGATGCGCCAGTGCTGCTCGACCGCTTCCTCGACGATGCGGTAGAAGTGGACGTTGATGCCATCTGCGACGGCGAAATGGTGCTGATTGGCGGCATCATGGAGCATATCGAGCAGGCGGGCGTGCACTCCGGTGACTCTGCCTGTTCTCTGCCTGCGTACACCCTGAGCCAGGAAATTCAGGATGTGATGCGCCAGCAGGTGCAGAAGCTGGCCTTCGAGCTGCAGGTTCGCGGCCTGATGAACGTCCAGTTCGCGGTGAAAGATAACGAAGTCTACCTGATTGAAGTCAACCCGCGTGCGGCACGTACCGTACCGTTCGTCTCCAAAGCCACCGGTATTCCGCTGGCGAAAGTGGCGGCGCGCGTGATGGCAGGCCAGACGCTGGCACAGCAGGGCGTGACCAAAGAGATCATTCCACCGTACTACTCGGTGAAAGAAGTGGTGCTGCCGTTCAACAAATTCCCGGGCGTTGACCCGCTGTTAGGGCCAGAAATGCGCTCAACCGGGGAAGTGATGGGCGTAGGCCGCACCTTCGCAGAAGCGTTCGCGAAGGCGCAGCTGGGCAGTAGCTCAACCATGAGAAAATCGGGCCGTGCGCTGCTCTCTGTTCGCGAAGGCGATAAAGAGCGCGTGGTTGACCTGGCCGCCAAGCTGCTGAAGCAGGGCTTTGAGCTGGACGCGACCCACGGTACGGCGATTGTGCTGGGTGAAGCGGGCATCAACCCGCGTCTGGTGAACAAGGTGCATGAAGGTCGTCCGCACATTCAGGATCGTATCAAGAATGGCGAATACACCTACATCATCAACACCACCGCAGGCCGCCAGGCGATTGAAGACTCCAAGCTGATTCGCCGCAGCGCGCTGCAGTATAAAGTGCACTACGACACCACCCTGAACGGCGGTTTCGCAACAGCCATGGCGCTGAACGCGGATGCCACCGAGAAGGTGATTTCGGTTCAGGAAATGCACGCGCAGATTAGCAAGTAATCTGCGTAGGCCCGGCAAGCGGTAGCGCAGCCGGGCAAATGGCGGGTGGCGCTTCGCTTACCCGCCCTGCTTTTTTCTTTATCCATCTTCAGAACCTTCTGGTTTTTCATCCGCATTCAGTGAGTTAGCCTAAAATCATTAGGTCGATAACGAAATTCAACTGAGAGCAGGGGAAAACACCATGCAAAATAAATTACTGATCGCCACCCTTCTTGCCGCCACTGCAACGTTTACCGTCGCGGGCTGTTCCTCTAACCAGGCAGTGAAAACCACCGATGGCAAAACCATTGTCACCGACGGAAAACCAGAGGTCGATGATGATACCGGTCTGGTGTCGTATAAAAATGCGGAAACGGGTCAGACCGAGCAGATCAACCGCGATCAGGTTAAATCAATGGGCGAGCTGGATAACTAATAAAAAAGCCGTGGCGTTTGCCACGGCTTTTAGTCTCTCAGGAACGATTACCAGCGGTGGTTCAGCAGGATATGACCGCCATAAGCAGCATAGCTGTTTTCACCCCACTCGCCGCTGGCGCGCAGGGAGAGCGTGGTGGTGTCGTTCAGGTTACCGGTGACGCCCAGTTCCAGCTGCCCACGATCTTCCGGCGTATCGTTGCTGACGGTCTCGCCGTTAAACGCCAGATCGTTTTGACCCGCACCTTTCAGCCAGTTCACGGCAACGTACGGCTGCCAGGCTTTCACATCTTTCTGCTGGAAGTAGCTTGATTTGACGCCCAGACGACCAAACAGACCGTCGTTGTCCAGCGTTGTCACCCGCACGCCGTCGCGATCGGTATGATTTTCCTGATCCAGATAGCTGTAGACGATCTGAGCCTGCGGTTCGATTTTCCAGGTGCGCTCATTCTCTGAATCAACCACCCACGCATGGCCCACTTCGACGGAAGCGGCAAAACCGGTGCTGTCGTAGTCTTCATCGTTGCGATTGCTGGTCACTTTATTGTTGTACCAGCTGTAGGCGGCCCAGGTATCAATGTAGCTGCCCAGGCGCAGCTTCTGATCTTCCTGCCAGGTTGCATACAGGCCGACGTTAAAGCCGTCCACTTTGCCCTGCGCATCACGCACGTTGTGTTTTGCATCAGAGTGGGTTTTCGCCTGACCGGCCCCGAACATGCCGCCCGCACGCAGAATACCGTTGTCCATAGGCTTGCTCATAAAGTCGCTGCCTACCTGAAGCACGGTGGTGGTGGTGTCATAGCTGACTTTGTCGCCGCCTGCATTGTTTTCATGGTAGCGACCTTTGACGTACATCCAGGTGTTGAGGTCTTCTTCATTACGGTAGGTGATCTGATCGCGATCGTCACGCTTGTGCAGGAACATGCTCTGCGCGGCAAGGTAGTTGCCTAAGTAAGCGCCAACCTCCGGAGCCATGACCTCAGGACCGCTGTTGCTGCCGTTGTCGGTGTTACCGCCGTTGTTGGTGTTACCGCCGTTGTCGGTGTTACCGCCGTTGTCAGTGTTACCGCCGTTGTCGGTGTTACCGCCGTTGTCGGTGTTATCACCGTTGTCGGTGTTATCGCCATCATCGGTATTATCAGACGGTTCATCGGAAGGCGTGGCCTTTGACTCCAGGTACCAGTTGCCGTTGCTGTGCTGATAAAGATTATATTCCCACGCACCGGCAACCACCGGTTTGGCAAGGGTCAACTGGGCTTCGGAGCTGCCGCCAACGCTGACAATTTCCATGCCGTTAACGGTTTGCGCGCCCAGGCCGCCAATGTTGTTAACGCTGACGTCGGACTGGCCAAAGCTGCTACCGGTAATGGTGAGATGATCGGTTGGCGAGTTGTCTTCACCCAGGGTACTGTTCATCACGATCTGACTGCCCGCAGAGCCGGTATAGTCGCCGTTAATGGTGAAATTATTGCCAACGCTGTTATTGGCAGCGCTGAGTAACAGTGTGCCACCGTTGGTGACGTTGCCGTTGACCGTATCGATACCTGAAACGCTCAGCGTATCGTTACCCTGAATCGCATTCCATGCTGCCAGCGTACCCCCCGTGAGGATGTTGATATTGTCGTTTACTTCGCCAGCAGTGGCAAACTGAGCGCCATTTTCGACAGTAATCGTCGCGTTGCTACTCTTTGTACCAAGCGTTGAACCAACAGCGACCAGAGTGGTGCCGCTATGCAGAACGGTATCACCCGTGTAGGTGTTTTTGCCGGTTAGCGTCAGGGTGTTGGAATCCACTTTTTCAACATTGCCGCTACCGGTAATGCCGGTGGCGAACGCCGTATTACTGCCCTGATTAAAAATAAGGGTGCCGTTGTTGGTCAGTCCACCGCTCAGCGTCGCGGTTTTCGTGCCATCACCCAGTTGGAGAGAAGCATCTTTGGCAACGAGAGTCGTGCCTGCATTAGACACATTCCCCGACAGGATTAAATCACCGCTGTTAACCAGCAGCGAATTGCCAGAACCGATAATGTCGATATTCCCTGAGAGCGCCCAGCTTTCACCGTCCATTTCAAAAGAAGCAAAGCCATCGCCTTCCGATAAGCCAACAAAATTGCTGTCTTCTGTGCCGGTTCCTGCCAGGGTTACCGTATTTCCTTTAGAGACGCTAGAAATGACGTCGCCTTTCAATGACGAGCCTGTATCAAGTACCAACGTATTATTTTTGCTGCTGGCAAACGTAATCGCCGTACCGCCACCGCCAATCAAACCGTTGTTGGTGATATCGACTTTCGCCGTATCCGTTACGTTGATGCCGTTCTGCGCGCCCTGAACGGTTCCGGTATTGGTGATTTTGGTATTACCGTCGCTCAGGTGAATACCATCATTTTCCGTGCCGGTAAGCGTGCCTTCGTTATTTATAGCCACACCGACGTGTGCACTAAGACCTGTTTTACCTTTAATAACCCCGGTAGCGCCATTCGATATATTTACCGCTGAGGAGTTCTGACTGACATAAATACCGTTGTCGAAAGCGGTAATGCTTCCGTTATTGATTATATCCCCCTGCATGGATTCAATGTTAACGGCAGAGGCACCGGTTGAGGAAATCGTCGCACCTTCCTCGTTATTTAAGGTAACACGTTGCGCTGAGGTATTAATGTCCAGACCTTTACCTGCGCCAGAAATATTCCCATTGTTAGTCACGGTTGTTACGTTGAATCCTGAAACAGAAACCGCGCTCTCACTTCCCGAGGACGAGATGGTGACGTCTTTATTGATGGTGTATTCTGCTTCGGCTGGAAAACTCTTGTGGGACAGAGGTGGATTGATCAATGGTTCCGGCAAGGGCCACTATCGGTGTGAATATAAACAAGGCAGGAAATATCTTTCCGAGAGTGCTTGTGGTTTTGTTTAATTTGAATTTTTTGTTGCGCATGTACACATCCATTTGAGAAGAAGTGACGCTAATTAATGATATGGAGTAACCCTTTTAGGCTGCTTACAAGAATGGGCTTACGACTAAGAGCATAAAATTATTATTTTTTCAATGCGTTATGTATAGGTTGATTTATTAAATAATGATTTTAGAGTTTCTTAATTGATCGTTAATTAATATATTTCATCCTTAACCATTCATTTAATATATTCTCTGTAAACGGTCATTTTTCGCCTGCTATACCCGTCCGGGACAATCATTGCCCATTGTTGCGTTTTACCTTTGCAAGGCTTTTCGCCCCTTTCACCGGGCGGGTTAACTGTCTACACTCACTGCTACAAGAAGAGAAGAAGACAGGCCATTTGATGATACTCATTATTTACGCGCACCCTTATCCGCAGCACTCGCATGCGAATAAGCGGATGCTTGAGCAGGTAAGGACGCTTGATAACGTAGAGATACGTTCTCTCTATCAACTTTATCCCGATTTCAACATCGATATCGCCGCTGAACAGGAGGCGCTTTCCCGTGCCGATCTGATCGTCTGGCAGCATCCCATGCAGTGGTACAGCACGCCTCCGCTGCTGAAGCTGTGGATTGATAAAGTCTTCTCCCACGGCTGGGCGTATGGCCACAATGGTCATGCGCTAAAAGGAAAAAGCCTGATGTGGGCGGTCACCACGGGCGGAGGAGAAAGCCACTTTGATATTGGTTCCTTCCCGGGTTTTGAGGTCCTGGCACAGCCGCTGCAGGCGACCGCGCTCTACTGCGGCCTGAACTGGCTCCCGCCTTTTGCGATGCACTGCACTTTTGTCTGCGATGACGAAACGCTGCAGGCGCAGGCTCGCCATTATAAACAACGCTTACTTGAGTGGCAGGAGGCGCACCATGGATAGCCATACGCTGATACAGGCGCTGATATACCTTGGCGCAGCGGCGCTGATTGTGCCCGTGGCGGTACGCCTGGGGCTGGGCTCTGTTCTCGGCTACCTGATTGCGGGCTGCGTTATTGGACCGTGGGGCTTTCGACTGGTGACGGATGCAGAGGCGATCCTTCATTTCGCTGAAATTGGCGTTGTGCTGATGCTCTTTGTGATTGGTCTGGAACTCGATCCGCAGCGCCTGTGGAAGCTTCGCGCCTCGGTATTTGGCGGCGGTGCGCTGCAGATGGTGGCCTGCGGCCTGCTGCTGGGTGGGTTCTGCATCCTGCTGGGCATGGACTGGAAAGTGGCAGAGCTTATCGGTATGACGCTGGCGCTCTCCTCGACCGCCATTGCCATGCAGGCCATGAACGAGCGCAATCTGACGGTCTCTCAGATGGGACGCAGTGCGTTCTCAGTGCTGCTGTTCCAGGACATTGCCGCTATCCCGCTGGTGGCGATGATTCCGCTGCTGGCGGCCAGCGGTTCCTCCACGACGCTGGGGGCGTTCGCGCTGTCGGCATTAAAAGTCGTGGGGGCGCTGGCGCTGGTGGTGCTGCTTGGTCGCTACGTCACCCGCCCGCTGCTGCGGTTCGTTGCCCGCTCGGGCCTTCGCGAAGTGTTCAGCGCCGTGGCGCTCTTCCTGGTGTTTGGTTTCGGTCTGCTGCTGGAGGAAGCCGGTCTGTCGATGGCGATGGGGGCCTTCCTGGCGGGCGTTCTGCTGGCGAGTTCCGAATACCGTCACGCGCTGGAAAGCGATATCGAGCCGTTCAAAGGCTTGCTGCTGGGGCTGTTTTTCATCGGCGTAGGGATGTCCGTCGACTTCGGCACGCTGGTGACGCACCCGCTGCGGATCGTCGTCCTGCTGGTCGGCTTCCTGATCATTAAAATGGCGATGCTGTGGCTGATTGCGCGTCCGCTGAAGGTGCCGAATAAGCAGCGCAGCTGGTTTGCGGTTCTGCTGGGGCAGGGGAGTGAATTTGCGTTCGTGGTCTTTGGCGCGGCGCAGATGGCAAATGTCCTCGATCCCGAGTGGGCAAAAGCGCTGACGCTGGCAGTCGCACTGTCGATGGCCGCGACGCCCGTTCTGCTGGTGGTGCTGACGCGTCTGGAAAAATCGGGTAGCGATCAGGAGCGCGAAGCCGATGAGATCGACGAGGAGCAGCCTCGCGTCATCATTGCCGGATTTGGCCGCTACGGGCAGATCGTTGGTCGTCTGTTGCTGTCCAGCGGGGTGAAAATGGTTATCCTCGATCACGACCCCGACCATGTCGATACACTGCGTAAATTTGATATGAAGGTGTTTTACGGCGATGCAACGCGCGTCGATCTATTGGAATCCGCCGGGGCGGCGAAAGCGGAGGTATTGATTAACGCGATTGACGATCCGGAGACCAGCCTGCAGATGGTGGAAATGGCGAAAGAGCATTTTGCGGATCTGACCATCATTTCCCGCGCCCGCGATGTGGATCACTATATCCGGCTGCGGCAGGCGGGGGTAGAAGCACCGGAGCGTGAAACCTTTGAAGGCGCGCTGAAGTCTGGCCGCATGGCGCTGGAAAACCTGGGGCTCGGCGCGTATGAAGCCCGCGAACGGGCGGATCTGTTCCGTCGCTTTAATACCGAAATGGTGGAAGAGATGGCGGCGATGGCAGGCAGTACGGCCACGGAGCGTGCGGCAGTGTTTAAACGCACCAGCGCCATGCTGACGGAAATCATCAATGAGGATCGCAATCACCTGTCGCTGATCCAGCGTCACGGCTGGCAGGGCACGGAAGAGGGCAAGCATACCGGCGATCCGGCTGACGAACCGGAGAGTAAACCTTCCGCGTGAAGTGGAGTTGCCAGCAATATTAAAAAATTTCTGTATCTTTACTCTGCCGCCAGTCGACGAAAGATTAAGCTTTCCGTATAGTGGCGGCAATTTTTTGCATCCGGGAAATTTTCAATGATCAGTCTGATTGCAGCGCTGGCGGTGGACCGCGTTATCGGTATGGAAAATGCCATGCCGTGGAACCTGCCTGCCGATCTCGCATGGTTTAAACGTACTACGTTAAACAAGCCGGTAGTGATGGGCCGCCTGACCTGGGAGTCGATTGGTCGTCCATTGCCGGGCCGTAAAAATATCGTTATCAGTAGCCAGCCGGGTACTGACGATCGCGTCGAATGGGTAAAATCCGTCGACGAGGCGATTGCTGCATGCGGCAATGCCGAAGAGATCATGGTGATTGGCGGCGGGCGCGTGTACGAGCAGTTCCTGCCTAAAGCGCAGAAGCTGTATCTGACCCATATTGATGCGGAAGTGGAAGGGGATACCCATTTCCCGGACTACGATCCGGACGAGTGGGAATCGGTATTCAGCGAATTCCACGATGCGGATGCACAGAACTCTCACAGCTACTGCTTCGAGATCCTGGAACGTCGTTAAGTGATTTGCCCTCTCCCGCCCGGGAGAGGGCATGATTCAGGAGGCGACGGCCTCACTTTCCCCTAAGTCCAGCTGTCGGTTGGACGGCTGAACAAAGTAAGCTTTATCTTCCCAGCGTAAGCAGGTTAACTCTCCGCCCCAGCAGCATCCGGTATCCAGACCGTAAATCCCGTCCGGCGTCCCTTTTCCTTCCAGTGCAGCCCAGTGACCAAATACCACGCTGTACTCGCTTGTCACCGGTCCCGGAATGGCAAACCACGGTTTGAGCGGGGCCGGTGCGCTTTCCGGCGTCTCTTTGGAATACATGTCCAGCTGTCCGTTCGGGAAGCAGAAACGCATACGGGTGAAGGCGTTCGTGATAAAGCGCAGACGGGCCAGACCGCTGAGATCCTCGCTCCAGTGGTTCGGCATGTCGCCGTACATGGCATCGAGGAAGAAAGGATACGAGTCGCTTGCCAGCACTGCCTCAACGTCACGCGCACAGGTTTTCGCTGTTTCAAGATCCCATTGTGGCGTGATCCCGGCATGCGCCATGACCAGCTTTTTCTCTTCGTCGACCTGAAGCAGGGGCTGGCGGCGCAGCCAGTTAATCAGATCGTCCGCGTCCGGCGCATCCAGCAGCGGGGTGAGGCGATCTTTAGGTTTATTGCGGCTGATCCCGGCGAACACTGCCAGCAGATGCAGATCGTGATTGCCCAGCACCATGCGCACGCTGTCGCCCAGTGATTTGACGAAACGTAATACCTCAAGCGAGCCGGGGCCACGTGCGACTAAATCGCCCGTCAGCCAGAGCGTGTCCTGTTCTGGCGTAAAGTCGACCTGTTTTAATAATGCGATCAGTTCATCGTAGCAACCGTGAACGTCGCCAATCAGATATGTAGACATTAGATTAATGAATAAGTGTGGTTACGGCGAGACGGAACACGGGAATGGCAACGCGGAAGCCATTGCCATCGACATCGACCATTTCATAATGGCCTTGCATGGTACCCATCGGCGTTTCAATCACCGCGCCGCTGGTGTACTGGTACTCTTCGCCAGGGGCGATGTGGGGCTGTTCACCGACCACACCTTCACCCTGAACTTCGATTTCGCGGCCATTGCCGTTGGTGATAAGCCAGTAGCGTCCGCGCAGCTGCACGGGCGTCCGCCCCAGGTTGCGAATGGTCACGGTATAAGCAAAGACAAAACGTTCTTCGTCCGGCGAGGACTGTGATTCAACATAGACGCTTTGTACATGGACACATACGCGGGGCGAATCAATCATGGCTTAACTCTCCTTCGGCGGCGCATTTTCGCTGATGTAATTAGCCAGCTTGCAGTACTGCTCTACGGAAATGTTCTCCGCACGCATTGCCGGGTCGATCCCCAGTTCAGCTAATACCTCAACGGTGAACGAATTGCTGAGGCTATTACGGATCGTTTTACGACGCTGGTTAAAGGCTTCAGTGGTAATGCGGCTCAGTACACGCAGATCTTTAACCGGGTACGGTTTCGTTTTGTGCGGCACAAGGCGCACAACCGCTGAATCCACTTTCGGTGGCGGTGTGAACGCTGACGGCGGTACTTCGAGTACCGGGATCACGTTGCAGTAATATTGTGCCATCACGCTTAAACGACCATACGCTTTACTGTTCGGGCCTGCAACCAGACGGTTAACCACCTCTTTTTGCAACATGAAGTGCATATCGGCAATGGCATCAGTATAGCTAAAGAGGTGGAACATGAGCGGCGTGGAGATGTTATACGGCAGGTTGCCGAATACGCGCAACGGCTGACCCATTTTTTCCGACAGTTCGCCGAAGTTCATGGTCATGGCGTCCTGCTGATAAATGGTCAGCTTCGGCCCGAGGAACGGGTGCGTTTGCAGGCGTGCGGCCAGATCGCGGTCCAGTTCGATGACGGTCAGTTCGTCGAGGCGTTCGCCTACCGGCTCGGTCAGTGCGGCAAGGCCCGGGCCGATTTCGACCATCGCCTGGCCTTTTTGTGGATTAATAGCCGAGACAATGCTTTCGATCACGAACTGATCGTTAAGGAAGTTTTGCCCGAAACGTTTACGGGCTAAGTGGCCCTGATGGACTCGATTAGTCATTGAGTATTAACAATCATTTTGATGGCGAGATTAAGCGCCGTAATAAAACTGCCGACATCCGCTTTCCCCTGGCCTGCCAGATCCAGCGCAGTACCGTGGTCAACGGACGTTCGAATAAAGGGTAAACCGAGGGTGATATTCACCCCGCGGCCAAAGCCCTGGTATTTTAGCACGGGCAGGCCCTGATCGTGGTACATCGCGAGCACGGCGTCGGCATTATCCAGGTATTTCGGCTGGAAAAGGGTATCAGCAGGCAGCGGACCGCTGAGGTTCATTCCCTTCGCCCGCATTTCGTTGAGTACCGGAATGATGGTGTCGATCTCTTCGGTGCCCATGTGCCCGCCTTCGCCCGCGTGCGGATTCAGGCCACAAACCAGCACATGCGGCTGCGGGATCCCAAATTTTGTCTGCAGATCGTGATGCAAAATCCCGATGATCTCGCGCAGGAGATCGGGGGTGATCGCATCCGGAATCGCTTTGATCGGCAGATGGGTGGTCACCAGGGCAACGCGCATCGCTTCGGTCGCCAGCATCATCACCACTTTCGGACTGTGCGATCGCTCTTCGAAGAACTCCGTATGCCCGGTAAACGGTATGCCCGCTTCGTTGATCACGCCTTTGTGGACGGGGCCGGTAATCAGGGCGGCAAATTCGCCCTTCAGGCAACCGTCGCAGGCGCGCGCAAGGGTTTCAACCACATAGTGGCCGTTTTCCGTGCTGAGCTGGCCAGGAATGACCGGCGTACGAAGGGGAACAGAGAGAAGGGTGAGGGTACCGGCTTGCTGCGGTGCAGGCTGTTGACCTTCAACGTAAGGGATGAGCGTTAAAGGCAGACCGAGCAGCGTTGCCCGGTCCTGTAACAGTGTTGCATCCGCGCAGACAACCAGTTCTACTGGCCAGCTGCGCTGGGCGAGCTGGACAACGAGGTCAGGCCCAATCCCGGCGGGTTCGCCGGGCGTGATAACAACACGATGCTGTTTCATTAGTTGCTCAGCACTTTCACGTAAGCACTGGCGCGTTGTTCCTGCATCCAGGTGGCTGCTTCTTCAGAGAACTTACGGTTAAACAGCATACGGTAGGCTCTGTCTTTCTGCGCCGCATCCGTTTTATCAACGTTACGGGTGTCCATCAGCTCGATCAGATGCCAGCCAAACGAAGAGTGGACCGGCGCGCTAATCTGGCCTTTGTTCAGCTTCATCAGCGCGTCACGGAAGGCAGGATCGTAAATATCCGCTGCCGCCCAGCCCAGATCGCCGCCCTGGTTAGCAGAGCCAGGATCCTGAGAGAACTCTTTTGCTGCTTTCGCAAACGAGGTTTTACCGCTCTTAATGTCTGCTGCAATCTGTTCCAGCTTCGCACGCGCCTGATCGTCAGTCATGATTGGTGACGGTTTCAGAAGAATATGACGAGCGTGAACTTCGGTAACGGAGATATTTTGGCTCTGGCCGCGCAGATCGTTCACTTTCAGAATGTGGAAGCCCACGCCTGAACGAATTGGACCGACGATATCCCCTTTCTTCGCCGTACTCAGGGCCTGGGCAAAGATGGATGGCAGCTCCTGAATACGTCCCCAGCCCATCTGGCCGCCTTTCAGCGCCTGTTGGTCTGCGGAGTAGGTGATGGCCAGCTTGCCAAAGTCACCGCCGTTACGCGCCTGTTCGACAATTGAACGCGCCTGACTTTCTGCTTCCGCAGCCTGATCGGACGTTGGATTCTCTGGCAGTGGGATCAGAATGTGGCTCAGATTCAGCTCCGTGCTCGCATCGTTCTGGTTACCCACCTGTTTTGCCAGCGCCTCCACTTCCTGAGGCAGGATAGTGACGCGGCGACGCACTTCGTTGTTACGCACTTCCGAAATCAGCATCTCTTTACGGATCTGATTACGGTAGGTGGCGTAGCTGATGCCGTCATAGGCCAGACGGCTGCGCATCTGGTCTAAAGACATGTTGTTTTGTTTCGCGATGTTAGCGATCGCCTGATCGAGCTGCTCGTCAGTGACCTTCACACCCATTTTCTGCCCCATCTGCAGAACGATCTGATCCATGATCAGACGCTCCAGGATCTGGTGGCGCAGCGTGGCGTCATCCGGAAGCTGCTGACCCGCTTCGCCCGAATTGAGCTTCACCGATTTCATCAGACCGTCAACGTCACTTTCAAGCACGACGCCGTTGTTAACCACCGCGGCGACTTTATCAACAACCTGGGGGGCCGCGAAGCTGGTATTCGCAACCATAGCGACACCGAGCAGCAGCGTTTTCCAGTTCTTCATACTTTTTCCATTTCAATTAACCGCAAAGCGGATTACGTTGCAAATCAAGCACATTACAAGGAACTGCGGTAAGGCAGAATATTCGAGCGCAGCATTTTCTGCGTACCCAGACCGTAGTTGGAACTCAGGCCGCGTAACTCGAAGTTAAAGCCAATCACGTTATCGTATTTGCTTTGATTGTTTTCCCAGCCGTTAAGCTTACGTTCGTAACCGACACGCAGCGCGTAGCAGCAGGAGTTATATTGCAGCCCCACCATCTGGTCAGCAGCTTTATTCGCGTTAGTGTCAAAGTAGTAAGCGCCTACGATTGACCAACGGTCGGCGATGGGCCAACTCGCTGCCGCACCGACCTGAGAAATACCATCCGAATATTGTGGCGATTTCCAGTAGTTGATGCTGTTCTGATCATTGCTTTTCGGTAGCGTTGCCTGAATATATTCTGGGCTAGCGTAACGATAGCTTACCTGAATCATACGATCTTCATCGCGACGATACTCTATGGCTGCACTACTGTTAGCAACGTTGTCGAGACGCGTGTCATACTGCACACCGCCACGCAGGCCCCAACGGTCAGTCATACGCCAGTAGGTATCTCCCGCCCACACTATCGATCCCGTTTTGTTGTCTTTCTCCCACTGAATATTGTCATCGCCCGTGCGAGACTCTGTGAAGTAGTAGATTTGACCCACAGAAACGTTAAAACGTTCAACGGCGGCATCATCATAAACACGTGTTGTGACGCCGGTCGTTAACTGGTTCGCTGAGGCGATGCGGTCCAGACCGCCGTAAGTACGGTCGCGGAACAGGCCACTGTAGTCAGACTGCAGTAAAGAGGAGTCGTAGTTTTGAATGTTGCTCTGATCGCGGTATGGCACGTACAAATACTGCATACGCGGTTCAAGCGTCTGGGTATACCCATCCGCCAGCAGGGCCATATCACGCTCGAAGATCAGCTTGCCGTCCATTTTAAACTGAGGGAGCGTTCGGTTAACCGACTCTTCCAGATGCGCACTGTTCGTTGCGTTGTAATTATCGAGATTTTTTTGCTGATAGTGCGTCGCCATCAGCTTGGCTTCGGTATTCAGGCTTGCCCAGTCGTTAGACCACGGCAGATTGATCGTCGGCTCCAGGTGAACGCGCGTGGCTTCAGGCATGTCCGAATCCGTGTTCACGAAATGCACCGCCTGAGCGTAAACATGGGTGTCGAAGGGTCCCACGTCATTCTGATACCAGTTGACGTCCAGCTGTGGCTCAGCGCCATAGGTAGGCGTGGACTGGTCAGAAAACACCTGGAATTTCTTGGACGAGACCGTTGCGTCAAAGTTCTGCACCGCATAGCCTACGCTGAATTTCTGCGTGGCATAGCCATCGGTACTCGAGCCGTATTTGGACGAGAAGTCATTAAAATAAGCCGAATCGCTGACTTTGGTGTAGTCAACATTAAAGCGCCACACCTGATCCATCACCCCGGAATGCTGCCAGTAGTACAGCCAACGGTGACGGTTATCACCCGAGACGTTTCTGGCGTCGTCCTTGTAAACGTTATCCGACGGCAGATAATCCAGCTCCATCAGACCCGCACCGGCGTGGGTCAGATAGCGGAATTCGTTCTCCCACATGACGTTGCCGCGCTTATGGATATAATGCGGCGTGATCGTCGCATCCATGTTGGGCGCGATGTTCCAGTAATACGGCAGGTAGAACTCAAAGTAGTTCGTGGTGCTGTATTTGGCATTCGGGATCAGGAAACCGGAGCGACGTTTGTCACCCACGGGAAGCTGCAGATAAGGGCTGTAGAATATGGGGACCGGACCCACCTTGAAGCGGGCGTTCCAGATCTCAGCGACCTGCTCTTCGCGGTCATGGATAACCTCGCTCCCGACCACGCTCCAGGTATTTGAACCCGGCAGACACGACGTAAACGTGCCATTTTCCAGGATGGTATAGCGGTTTTCACCGCGCTGTTTCATCAGGTCTGCGTCACCGCGCCCCTGGCGACCCACCATCTGGTAATCACCTTTCCAGACGTTAGTGTCTTTGGTATTCAGGTTTGACCATGCTTTCGGACCTTTCAGGATGACCTGATTGTCGTCATAGTGCACATTACCCAGCGCATCCACCGTGCGTACCGGTTCGGCCGCGCCTTCCGGCTGCTTCTGGTGCAACTGTACTTCATCTGCCTGCAGGCGGCTATTGCCCTGATTAATATCGACATTACCTGTAAACGTGGCATTGTCAGGGTAAGTCCCTTTTGAACTGTCGGCAGTAATGGTTACCGGCAAGCTATTGGTATCGCCACTCACCAGTGGGCGATTATAACTTGGGACGCCAAGCATACACTGCGAGGCGAGATCGGCCGCCAGCCCCTGTTGACTGTACAGGGCGGTGCCAATCATTGTGGCCAGGAGGGTGGGGATACGTTTTTTCATACGTTGTATTTTATTGTTCCGTCATCAGTGGCTACGGCTTACAAACGCTCAGAGACTATCTTACTCATCTGCGCAGTACCAGCGTTAATCCTGCCCGTTTGCGTGCCAGAGTGTTAGGCTCGCTATCGAATGACGAGTATGATAAAGCAAATTATAGGCGATGTCCTTCAATTGACCGTGACTTGAACACAGTGATGATGACGTTGCGTCGGCCAGGAATATGACTATCCGGGGAGTATATGCAGTATTGGGGTAAAATAATCGGCGTTGCGTTCGCCATCATCATGGGTGCCGGGTTCTGGGGAATAGTGCTGGGGCTTATTATTGGCCATATGTTTGATAAGGCGCGCAGCCGCAAAATGGCCTGGTTTGCCAATCAGCGCGAGCGTCAGTCACTCTTTTTCTCCACCACTTTTGAGGTGATGGGGCATTTAACCAAATCCAAAGGCCGCGTTACGGAAGCCGATATTCAGATTGCCAGCGTCTTTATGGACCGCATGAATCTGCACGGTGACTCCCGCCTGGAGGCGCAAAATGCGTTTCGCATCGGGAAATCCGATAACTATCCGCTTCGCGAAAAAATGCGTCAGTTCCGCAGCATCTGCTTCGGCCGTTTTGATTTAATTCGGATGTTTCTGGAAATTCAGATTCAGGCGGCCTTCGCCGACGGCTCGCTTCATCCTAACGAGCGCGATGTTTTATACGTGATTGCGGAAGAGCTGGGCATCTCCCGTATGCAGTTCGACCAGTTCCTGCGCATGATGCAGGGTGGGGCGCAGTTTGGCGGCGGCTATCACCAGCAGTCATCTGGCGGTGCCTGGCAGCAGGCGCAGCGTGGTCCGACGCTGGAAGATGCCTGTAACGTACTTGGCGTAAAGCCTTCTGACGATCAGACCACGATCAAACGTGCCTATCGTAAGCTGATGAGCGAGCACCATCCGGACAAGCTGGTCGCGAAAGGCTTACCGCCGGAAATGATGGAGATGGCGAAGCAAAAGGCGCAGGAAATTCAGAAAGCGTACGAACTGATTAAAGAGAAGAAAGGCTTTAAATAAGCCCCTCTGCAGAATGAAGAAGGGCCTGGCAGGATGAACTGCCAGGCCCTTTCTACGTGATTACCAGCTGTAGCGTACGTTCAGACTGCCGTTTACATCGCTGTAATCATTATCACCTTTCTGTCCGGACATCTGGGCGATAACGCTCCATTGCTTGTTCACATTCGCCTGAACACCCGCTTTCAGCTCCGCACGATCGGCAGGAATATCCTGTTTGATCTGTGTGTCACCAAAGTTAACTGCCGTTTCTTCAGAGGTATGCAGCCAGTTGACCTCCGCAAACGGCTGGATAACCGCGTCGTTCGCCTTATTCATCTTGCTGTCAACTCGCAGACCTAAACGGGTGGTCCAGCTGTCACCGTTTTGCCCATCAATCGTTGTGCCGCTGCTGTCTTTGATGTCATCGGCACGGTAATCCTGCCAGACGATCTGTGCCTGCGGCGTGAGGCTCAGCGTGTTGTCGCCGAGTGCGACATCGTAGCGATAGCCCGTTTCCAGCGAAACGGCGTTGGCGTTTGAATCGTAATCCGTTGAGCCAACGTCCCCGTTATCTACGCTGTTGTGGTACATCCCGTACTGATACCAGCTGTCGACATAAAAACCCTGATGCTGTCGGGCATCGGCAAACCAGGTGGCATAGACGCCGAGGTTATAGCCATCGACTTTACCGTCAGCGCTAAAGCGGCTGCCGTCAGCACCTCTATTTCCTGTGCTGTCGCTGCTGGCGTTCATATAGCTACCCATAATCCCGACCACCAGGTTTTGTTCGCCGTTGTTCCAGGCTGCAACATCGCCCCCCATCTGGAACTGGGAGTAGTTGCTGTCGATATCAATATTGCTCTCTGCCGCAGTGGACTGGTTCTTACCTGCTTTGAAACGCGCCCATGTCGTGCCGTTTTGCGATTTGAACTGGCTGCCTTCTCGGTCTGAGAGGGTCTGCATCTGCAGATCGCGAGCCAGCCACTGGTTGCTAAGGTATGAACCGATATCAGCACGATACTGAGGCGTTACGTCGCCACCCTCACCCGTGGCCTGGGAACGGAGATACCAGTTCCCTGAGTCCTGATACAGACGGTATTCGTAGGCGTTGATTTGGACCTGGTTACCCTGAACAAAGGTACCGTTTGATTCACCGCCGACCTTAATCACTTCAATTCCGTTTTGGGTCAGGGCCCCCTGACCGCCTGCGTTGTTAATGTACAGGGTAGTGTTACCGGACGTATTCCCCGTAATGTTAATCATATCGGTTGGCGACGTGTCGTCGCCTAACTGCGTATTCAGCGTCAGAGACCCCTGGTTACCGGTATAATCGCCGTTTACGATCAGTGTGTTACCGGTCGTTGTGCCGTCGGTACCTTCGATATTGCCGCTGATAATGCTGCCTGCGTTGCTCAGATCACCATTGATCGTAAGCGTGTCGTTGAATTGAATGGTGCCCTTGCTGTTAACATTGCCGTTCACCACGCCGTTGTCGCCACCAAACGTCGCGCCTGCCGCGACATTCACGGCCTGATCGCTGTTTTGTACGCCGATAACGCCGGCCTCGCCCAGCCAGAGCGTGCCCTGGTTAACATCTGTTGTGCCGCTGTAACTGTTTGCGGCATTCAGAATCAGCGTACCTTGCCCCTCTTTGGTGAGTGATTTACCGTCCCATCCCGTCGTGGCGTTAGCATTTTGATCGACAAGCGCCGTGCTCAGCGTAAAGCTGCCGTCAGCATTGTTCAGGGTGAATGTACCGTGAGCCGCCGTTGGCGTTGGGTTCTGGCTGGCATACCAGGCTAATGACGGCGTCAGGACGTAATTCGTCACGTCGGCGGGGTCAACGGCGCCGCTGAAGGTGATGAAGTCAACGGATCCTGATGCCATACCCGCGACGGTGAAGTGGGTAAAATTGCCATTGATTGCATTTTCAGCGTCAATCACCGTGAAGGTGCTATCCGCTGAAAGCGTGCTGGCACCACCGTAACCCGTAATATTCAGCGTGCCATTCAGCGTTGCATTCTGAGCGATAACAGGGGCACTTGTCGCGTTTGCATCGAGGTAGACATCAGTTTGGCTGTTATCCTGAAGGATGAGATTACCGACATTGAGCGTACCGGCACTGCCGTTTTCATCGCCGAGCGTGATGCGCCCGTTACTGGAAAGATTACCGACGCTGGAATCGCCGGTAAGCAGCCACTGGCTGTTTTCATCCAGATTCATGCTGACATTATCACCGCTGGCCTTAACGGCGCCGGACAGCTTGCTGTTTTGAGCGCTCAGGGTGACTGCATCGGCGGTATTGGCCACGGTGAGCAGATTGTCTGCATTCATCGTTTGCACATTCTTCACGCTAATATCGGCAGATCCTGAATCCACGGCAAAAGCACTTCCTCCGGATGCGGTTGCCGTAATGCTTCCGCCGTCAATTGTGGCGACATTTTTTCCACCGCTGAACGAGAAGACGGCCTTGCTACCGGAAATATTACTGTTAGCGATGGCGGCATTGCTGGCGTTTTGCAAGACGATGGCTGCAGACTGTTCACTGGTAATCGTTGTGCCGGTTGCATCAAATTTCCCGCCATTATCGATTACCACCGCCCGTGAGTTTTCCCCTGTCGTGATAACAGAACCGTTATTCAGCACGACAGCGCTGGTTGCTTTACTGGAGGATATCGCGTCAGAATTCTGTCCATGCGTGGTAATTTGCGTATCCGAGAGCGCTGCGCGACCGGTATTCAATAAACCAATAGACTTTTCACCGTAAGTATCAATTTTTGATGAGTCAAAGGTAAACGTTTGGGTGTAATTCTGAATCCCATAGCTCTCGCTACCGGTTGTACTAATGGTGACCCCGGTGCCGGTCATTTCGCCATTGTTAAATATGCCCGCATTACCAAAATCACCGGTGGTTTTTATAGTAACGTTAGCTAATGTGACTGTTCCTTGTTGGTTAACGATCCCCCTGGCCATGCCATACCCAGAAGTAGTAATGGTGGTGTTGGGATCGTCTAGCGTGACTTTCGCGCCATTGAAAACGTACAGGCCCATCGCTGAGTCTCCGCTAGTCGATATTGTCAGCGCGCCACTATCGTTAACAACGACATCGGAACCGTTGGCTGTTACCGCTGCGGTAACATTCTCTGTGGTTGAGTATTCGCCGCTGATCTCGTTATCACCTGGGACAGCCTCAAACGTCCTGTCAGTCGCGAGTGCCGAACCCGCAATGCCGGATAAAATAAAGGTCGCGATAGCCCCTCCAGCGCGAACGCGTGAGCGGGTTTTGCTGTCTCCACGGGAAAACTCAGAGGCAACAATGTACATATTTCTGGCGTAATTCCAGATGATGTTGTAAGTCCTGTTCATATACGTCCTTGTAAATTAATGAGTCGATTGTTTCTGAATGTTTTTGGCTAGCGAAATGACCTGGCCTGGGAGCCTGTGGGATTAGTATTTCCTTATTTTTTAAGTGAATTTTTAACAATGGCCGACGTTATTTCAATTTACTATTTTTTAATATGTATTTTAGTTTTTTTAAATAAATGAGAGAGGCGTTATTATAAGAAATAACTTTTGTGAATATTATTTGTGGTGGTTTTATTATTGGTGTGAAATATATGGATTTTGAATATTTGTTATCAGGCGCGTGCCCGATAACAAATATTTATTGAGCGTGGATTAGAAGTCCACCGGAGCTTTAAACGTCATCGCATTACCGAAGGCAGGATGGGTGATGGTGAGCGTCTGCGCGTGCAGCTGCAGACGTGGCGCTAAGGTCAGTGCTTCAGGCGGCGCGTAAAACCGGTCGCCCAGAATCGGATGACCCAGGGCAAGCATATGCACGCGCAGCTGGTGTGAGCGTCCGGTAATCGGTTTAAGCAGGACGCGCGCGGTATTATCCGGCGCGTACTCCAGCACTTCATACTCGGTCTGCGCGGCCTTGCCGGTTTCGTAGCACACCTTCTGCTTTGGCCGGTTCGGCCAGTCGCAGATCAGCGGTAAATCCACCAGCCCTTCCGCCTGCGCGGGGTGACCCCAGACGCGGGCGACATACTGCTTTTTCGGCTCGCGCTCGCGGAACTGGCGCTTCAGCTCGCGTTCCGCCGCCTTATTCAGCGCCACCACAATCACGCCGCTGGTCGCCATGTCCAGGCGATGGACAGACTCCGCCTGAGGATAATCGCGCTGAATGCGCGTCATCACGCTGTCTTTGTGCTCATCCAGACGCCCCGGCACGGACAACAGCCCGCTGGGCTTGTTGACCACCATAATGTGTTCATCCTGATACAGAATGACCAGCCAGGGATCCTGCGGCGGATTGTACGGCTCCATCACCATCTTGCGCTCCGGTTACTGATGCGTCACAACGATAAGACGCAGGGCATCCAGACGCCAGCTAGCCTGGTTGAGGCTTTCCAGCACCTGCTGACGGTTGCTTTCAATCACCGCCAGCTCGTCGTCACGGATGTTAGGGTTCACGGCCTTCAACGCTTCCAGACGCGACAGCTCCGCAGACAGTTTCTCGTCGGCTTCCGCGCGTGCGGCATCAATCAGCGCTCTCGCCGCTTTCTCAATCTGGGTTTCGCCCTGCTGCAGAATAGCGTGCACGTCCTGCTGGACCGCGTTAACCAGCTTGCTGCCGGTATGGCGGTTCACCGCGCTCAGCTGGCGGTTGAAGCTTTCGAACTCGACCTGTCCGGCCAGGTTCGTGCCGTTTTTATCCAGCAGCAGACGGACCGGCGTCGGCGGCAGGAAGCGGTTGAGCTGCAGTTGCTTCGGCGCCTGTGCTTCCACAACGTAAATCAGCTCCAGCAGCAGCGTCCCCACCGGCAGCGCCTTGTTTTTTAACAGGGAGATCGTGCTGCTGCCGGTATCACCGGAGAGGATCAGATCCAGCCCGTTGCGGATCAGCGGGTGTTCCCAGGTGATGAACTGGGCATCTTCACGGGACAGCGCCACGTCACGCTCGAAGGTGATGGTACAGCCATCTTCCGGCAGGCCCGGGAAATCCGGTACCAGCATGTGATCGGACGGGGTCAGGACTATCAGGTTCTCACCACGATCGTCCTGGTTGATGCCGACGATATCGAACAGGTTCATCGAGAAGCTAATCAGGCTGGTGTCGTCATCCTGCTCTTCGATGCTCTCTGCCAGCGCCTGCGCTTTCTCGCCACCGTTGGAATGGATCTCCAGCAGGCGATCGCGACCCTGTTCCAGCTGGGCTTTCAGCGCGTCGTGCTTCTCACGACAGGACTTAATCAGATCGTCAAAGCCGTCGGTGTTTTCCGGCGCGGCCAGGTAGCCGATCAGATCGCCATGCACCTGATCGTAAATGGTGCGGCCCGTCGGGCAGGTATGTTCAAACGCATCCAGACCTTCGTGGAACCAGCGCACCAGCACGGACTGGGCCGTTTTTTCCAGATATGGCACGTGGATCTGAATATCATGGGCCTGACCGATACGGTCCAGACGGCCGATACGCTGCTCGAGCAGATCCGGGTTGAACGGCAGATCGAACATCACCAGGTTGCTGGCAAACTGGAAGTTACGGCCTTCGGAGCCGATTTCCGAGCACAGCAGAACCTGCGCGCCGCTGTCCTCTTCGCCAAACCACGCCGCGGCACGGTCGCGTTCAACGATGGACATGCCTTCGTGGAACACGGCGGCGCGAATACCTTCACGCTCGCGCAGGACCTGCTCCAGCTGCAGCGCGGTAGCCGCCTTGGCGCAGATCACCAGCACTTTCTGGGAGCGGTGTGCAGTCAGGTAGCCCATCAGCCACTCCACGCGCGGATCGAAGTTCCACCAGGTGCCGGTATCGCCTTCGAACTCCTGGTAGATCTGTTCCGGGTAAAGCATGTCGCGGGCGCGCTCTTCCTGCGTTTTGCGCGCGCCCATAATGCCGGAGACTTTAATCGCCGTCTGATACTGCGTCGGCAGCGGCAGTTTAATGGTGTGCAGCTCGCGTTTCGGGAACCCTTTCACGCCGTTACGGGTGTTACGGAACAGCACGCGGCTGGTGCCGTGGCGATCCATCAGCATGTCGATCAGCTCTTTGCGCGCGGATTCCGCGTTGTCGCTCTCGCTGTTCGCGGCCTGCAAAAGCGGCTCGATATCCTGCTCGCCGATCAGATCGCTCAGGGTGTTGAGTTCGTCATTAGAAAGACGCTTGCCCGCCAGCAGCAGGGCGACGGCATCCGCCACCGGACGGTAGTTATTCTGTTCTTCCACAAACTGCTCAAAATCGTGGAAACGGTTGGGATCGAGCAGGCGCAGACGGGCGAAGTGGCTTTCGAGACCCAGCTGTTCCGGCGTTGCGGTCAGCAGCAGGACACCAGGCACGCGTTCGGCAAGCTGCTCGATAGCCATATATTCGCGGCTCGGCGCATCTTCGCTCCAGACCAGGTGGTGCGCTTCGTCGACCACCATCAGGTCCCACTCGGCATCGCACAGATGCTCAAGACGCTGCTTGCTGCGGCGCACGAAGTCCAGGGAGCAAATCACCAGCTGTTCGGTTTCAAACGGGTTGTCCGCATCGTGCTGCGCTTCGGCGTAGCGTTCGTCGTCGAACAGAGAGAAACGCAGGTTGAAGCGGCGCAGCATCTCAACCAGCCACTGGTGCTGTAAGGTTTCTGGCACCACGATCAGCACGCGCTCGGCGGCGCCGGAAAGCAGCTGTTGATGCAAGATCATACCCGCTTCAATGGTTTTACCCAGGCCCACTTCATCTGCCAGCAGCACGCGTGGCGCGTGGCGACGGCCCACGTCATGGGCGATGTTCAGCTGGTGGGGGATCAGGCTGGTGCGCTGGCCGCGCAGGCCGCTCCACGGCATGCGGTACTGTTCACTCTGGAACTTACGCGCGCGATAGCGCAGCGAGAAGCGATCCATACGGTCGATTTGCCCGGCAAACAGGCGGTCCTGCGGCTTGCTGAACACCAGCTTGCTGTCGAGCAGCACTTCACGCAGGATGACATTGGCCTCGTCGGTGTCCAGGCGAGTGCCGATGTAGGCGAGCAGTCCATTCTCTTCTTTTACGTCTTCAATCTTGAGCTGCCAGCCGTCATGGCTAGTCACGGTGTCACCCGGATTAAACATCACGCGGGTTACAGGGGAGTCATTGCGAGCGTACAGGCGGTTTTCACCAGTGGCAGGGAAGAGGAGGGTAACCATGCGCGCATCAACGGCAACGACGGTTCCTAATCCAAGTTCGCTTTCTGTATCGCTGATCCAGCGTTGACCAAGTGTAAAAGGCATAGTTGTTCGGCTCTAATCTTTAATTGCAGGCAATAGTTCGACCACCGTCAAAAAAGACGGTCATCGAAAAATGGGTCCGGGAATGGAAAGGGCGCTATGGTACTGGATGGCAGCCATTTCGTCACGCGTCAAAATAGGCCAAGTTGCCCTGTAACAAGTGTAGCAAAGTCGTCGTCGATGAAGGGCAAAATTCCGTCGGCAACCGGCTGAAGCTGACGCGTCAGATAGTGTTCGTAATCCAGAGGCGAGTGCTGATAATCCACCGGTTCCGGACCGTTTATCGTCCAGACGTATTTGATGGTGCCCCGGTTCTGATACTGCGGCGCGCGGCCGCGGCGGACGTTTTCTTCATCCGCGAGGCGCGCGGCGCGCACGTGCGGAGGAACGTTACGCTGGTACTCCGCGAGCGGGCGGCGCAGGCGTTTGCGATACACCAGTTGCGCGTCAAGCTCGCCCGCCATCAGGCTGGCTATCGTCTCGCGCACGTAGTCCTGATACGGCTCATTGCGAAACACCCGCAGATAGAGCGTTTGCTGGAACTGTTGCGCCAGCGGCGTCCAGTCGGTACGTACCGTCTCGAGCCCTTTAAACACCATCCGCTGCGCGTCGCCGTCCTGAATCAGCCCGGCGTAGCGCTTCTTGCTGCCCTGATCGGTACCGCGAATGGTGGGCATTAAAAAGCGGGCGAAATGGGTTTCAAATTCCAGCTCCAGCGCGCTGGTTAACCGCGCTTTCTGCAGATGTTCCTGCCACCAGTCGTTCACGAAGGCGACCAGCGCTTTGCCGATTTGCGCGGCGTCTTCTTCTGAATGCGCGCCCTTAAGCCACACAAAGGTGGAGTCGGTGTCACCATAGATGACGTCATAGCCCCGGGACTCAATCAGCGCTTTGGTCTGACGCATGATCTCGTGCCCGCGCATGGTGATCGACGACGCCAGCCGCGGGTCGAAGAAGCGGCAGGCGCTGGTACCCAGCACGCCGTAGAAGGCGTTCATGATGATTTTCAGCGCCTGTGATAGCGGTTTGTTGCCGTGGCGCTTGGCCTCATCGCGGCCGTGCCAGATGTTTCCCACGATGTCGGGCAGGCAGTGTTTTTCCCGCGAGAAGCGTGCGCCGAGGAAGCCTTCGGTGCTGTGTTCATCATCCGGCTGGGCCAGGCCCTCAACCAGCCCGACGGGATCGATCAGGAAGGTGCGGATTATCGACGGGTAGAGGCTTTTGTAGTCCAGCACCAGAACGGAATCATACAATCCTGGCCGGGAATCCATGACGTAGCCGCCGGGGCTCGCCTGCGGAGGCACCTCCCCGAGGTTAGGGGCGACATATCCTGCCCGGTGCATTCGGGGAAAGTAGAGATGGCTAAAGGCGGCAACCGATCCACCATGCCTGTCTACCGCAAGGCCGTTCACCGTCGCGCGTTCCAGCAGGAAGGGCATAATTTCGGTTTTGTGGAAAATCTGCGTGACCAGCTCGCAATCTTTCAGGTTATAGGTGGCGAGCGCGGGCTTGTCTTCGTTAAAGCGCCGGTCGATCTCGTCCATTCTGTCCCAGGGGTTGTCGATGGATTTGCCTTCGCCAAGCAGCTCCTGCGCCACCGCTTCGAGGGCGAATGATGAGAAGTTCCAGAAGGCGGACTTGAGCGCCTCGATGCCGTCGATAATCAGGCGACCGTTCGCCTGGGCGAAGAAAACGCCGTTCTTAAAACCGTGCTCGCGCCATTCCAGCTCGCTGTTGCCGCGCCCGAGCATCAGCGGGATGCGGTAACGCTCGGCGTGTTTTTGCAGCACGCGCAGGTCGAACTGCACCACGTTCCAGCCGATCAGGACGTCGGGATCGTAGTCGGCAAACCACTGGTTAAGCTTCTCGAGCAGCTGCGGGCGGCTGTTGACGTACTCAAGCCGGAAATCCAGGGCGGAGGCATCACCATTCGGCGGTCCGAGCATATAGACAACCCGATCGCCGCAGCCTTCCAGGCCTATGCAGTACAGTTCGCCGTGGCGGGTGGTTTCGATATCCAGGGAGACCCACTTCAGCGGAGGGCGGTAGTGCGGGTTCGGCTTCAGCCGCGCGTTAACGAGGCTGCCGTTGTGCGCGGTGCCGTCGACCCAGACGGGCGCGGTAATAAACCGCTCCATCAGAAAGCGCTCCGGTGGGCGGATGTCGGCTTCGTAGAGCGTCACGCCCGCTTCGCGAAGCAGTTTTTCATAGCGCATCAGCTGACGATGGGCGCGACAGTAGAGGCCATAAACCGGTTGACGGTGGAAATCTTTCAGCTCAAGCGGGGTAATGCGCCAGCCGTTTTCACCGCGCAGCAGCTGTTTCACTTTTTCGACGTGCGCTTCTGGAATAAACGCCACGGACTCCTGCGGCGGCAGCGTCACCTGCAGCGGGCCGTTGTCCGTTGCCAGCCAGAATTCAACCTCGGTGCCCTGAGGCGTATCCCGCCAGTGTCGGGTCAGTAAAAAGCCTTCTTGCGCCTGCGCCACGCCGTTATCCCAGAAAACAAAACCAGGCCTGATTATAGCCTGGTTGAGGTAGGTTTGCTGGGGTTTTATACAGTGCCTGTTTCGCCGAATGGCGCTGCGCTTATCCGGCCTGCAGGTTCCATAGGCCCGGTAAGCGTAGCGCCACCGGAAAGGGTTTACTGCCCGTAGTAGGCCTTCGCACCGTGCTTGCGCAGGTAATGCTTATCCAGCAGGGTTTGCTGCATATCCGGCAGCTGCGGCGCCAGCTGGCGACAGAAGATCCCCATATAGGCGATCTCTTCGAGCACGATGGCATTATGCACCGCGTCCTCCGCGTTTTTCCCCCAGGCAAACGGGCCGTGGGAGTGCACCAGCACGCCGGGCATTTGCGCCGCGTCGATTCCCTGTTTTTCGAAGGTCTCAACGATCACGTTACCGGTTTCCCACTCATACTCGCCGTTGATCTCCGCATCGGTCATCAAACGCGTGCAGGGAATGGTGCCGTAAAAGTAGTCCGCGTGGGTGGTGCCGGTCGCCGGGATGGCCTGGCCCGCCTGCGCCCAGATAGTGGCATGGCGCGAATGGGTATGCACGATACCGCCGATAGTCGGGAATGATCGATAGAGCAGGCGGTGAGTGGGCGTATCGGATGACGGCTTTTTGTTGCCTTCCACCACTTCACCCGTTTCGATGCTGACAACGACCATATCGTCCGCCGTCATCACCGCGTAATCGACGCCGGAAGGCTTGATCACGAACACGCCTTTATCGCGGTCAACGGCGCTCACGTTGCCCCAGGTCAGGGTGACCAGATTATGTTTCGGCAGCGCCAGGTTGGCTTCAAGTACCTGCCGTTTGAGCTCTTCTAACATTGTTGTCTCCAGTGCCGGATGGCGTTTCGCTTATCCGGCCTACAGGATCGTAGGCCCGGTAAACGCGGCGCCACCGGGCATTCCGTGCTTTAGCGTTTTGAACCGTAATAGACTTCGTTCCAGCGCAGCGCGTCCTTGAAGGCGGGCAGGCGGGTATCGTTATCAATGACGGTCAATTCGATATCGTGCAGCTCGGCGAACTGACGCATGTCGTTCAGATCCAGCGCGTGGCTGAAGACGGTATGGTGCGCGCCACCGGCCAGGATCCAGGCTTCTGACGCGGTCGGCAGATCCGGCTGTGCTTTCCACAGGGCGTTGGCGACCGGCAGTTTCGGCAGAGAATGTGGTGTTTCAACCGCATCGACGCAGTTCACCAGCAGGCGGAAACGATCGCCCAGATCGATCAGGCTGGCGTTGATGGCCGGGCCCGTGCGGGTGTTGAAGATCAGACGCGCCGGATCGGCTTTACCGCCGATGCCGAGGTACTGCACGTCGAGGATCGGTTTTTCCTCTACCGCGATGGAAGGACACACTTCCAGCATGTGCGAGCCGAGCACCAGGTCATTGCCGTTCTCGAAGTGATAGGTGTAGTCCTCCATAAAGGAGGTGCCGCCCTGCAGACCGGTCGACATCACCTTCATGATGCGAAGCAGAGCGGCAGTTTTCCAGTCGCCTTCGCCGGCAAAGCCGTAGCCCTGCTGCATCAGACGTTGTACTGCCAGACCCGGCAGCTGTTTCAGACCGTGGAGATCTTCAAAAGTGGTGGTAAAGGCGTGGAAACCGCCCTGTTGCAGGAAGCGCTTCATGCCCAGTTCGATGCGCGCCGCATCCAGCACGTTCTGACGCTTGTCGCCGTTGATCTGTGCCGCAGGCGTCAGGCGGTAACTGCTTTCGTACTCATCCACCAGCGCGCTTACGTCGCCATCGCTGATGTCATTCACCACCTGCACCAGGTCGCCCACGGCCCAGGTATTCACGGAAAAGCCGAACTTGATCTGCGCGGCCACTTTGTCACCGTCGGTGACCGCCACTTCACGCATGTTGTCGCCGAAACGCACCACTTTCAGGTGGCGGGTATCCTGCTTCGAAACCGCCTGGCGCATCCAGGATCCGATACGCTGTTGCGCCTTACCATCCTGCCAGTGGCCGGTGACCACCGCGTGCTGCTGACGCATGCGCGCGCCGATGAAGCCGAACTCGCGGCCGCCGTGTGCGGTCTGGTTCAGGTTCATAAAGTCCATGTCGATGCTGTCCCACGGCAGGGAGGCGTTGAACTGGGTATGGAACTGCAGCAGCGGTTTGTTGAGGATAGACAGGCCGTTGATCCACATTTTTGCCGGTGAGAAGGTGTGCAGCCATACCACCAGACCGGCGCATTTATCGTCGTAGTTCGCGTCGCGGCAGATATGGGTAATCTCATCCGGCGTTGTGCCCAGCGGTTTCAGCACCAGCTTGCACGGCAGTTTGGCTTCCGCGTTCAGCGCGTTAACGACGTGCTCCGCGTGTTTCGTTACCTGCTGCAGCGCTTCCGGTCCGTACAGATGCTGGCTGCCAATCACAAACCACACTTCATAGTTATTAAAAATGGTCATCATCGTGTCCTTAATGGGTCAGGGTTGCCGTAGTGTCCGCGGTGCTTTTGGCCGGGGCGGCGACAGGGAGATAGTGAAGTTCGGCGCTTTTTGCCCACTGCTGGTAGCGCTGATAAAGCTGTTCAAAGCGTTGTGCCTGCTGAGCACGCGGCTGAAGGGTGTTTTCGACGGCGCTCGCCATGTGCTGCTGCGCGGTGGGGATATCCGCATGGACGCCCGCGGCGACGGCGGCGAAAATCGCCGCGCCCAGCGCGCAGCACTGATCGGACGCCACAATCTGCAGCGGACGGTTCAGCACGTCGCAGCAGGCCTGCATGATCACCGGGTTTTTACGGGCGATGCCGCCCAGCGCCATCACGTTATTCACGTCGATGCCCTGCTCGGTGAAGCACTCCATAATGGCGCGGGCACCGAATGCCGTTGCGGCAATCAGGCCGCCGAAGAGCGCAGGTGCGTCGGTCGCCAGGTTGAGATCGGTAATCACCCCTTTCAGGCGCTGGTTGGCAAACGGCGTGCGGCGACCGTTAAACCAGTCCAGCACCACCGGGAGGTGATCGAGAGACGGATTTTTGGCCCAGGCGTCGGTGAGCTGGGGCAGAAGCTGCTTTTTGCTCTCGGCGATCTGGGTTTTCAGTTCAGGATGCGCCGCCGCCAGCCGATCCAGCGGCCAGCCGAGCACGCGGCCAAACCAGGCGTAGATATCGCCAAACGCGGACTGACCGGCTTCTAGGCCGATAAAGTCTGGCACCACGCTGCCGTCAACCTGGCCGCAGATACCTTTTACCGCGCGGTCGCCGACGGTGGCTTTATCCGCCGTCAGGATGTCGCAGGTGGAGGTGCCGATGACTTTGACCAGCGTGTTTGGCTGCGCGCCCGCGCCCACGGCGCCCATATGGCAGTCAAACGCGCCGCCGGAGATCGCCACGTTTTGCGGCAGGCCGAGGCGCGTCGCCCACTCCTCACAAAGGGTGCCGACGGGAATATCGGCGGTAAAGGTGTCGGTAAACAGCGGGTATGTCAGGCTCTTGTTGATGATCGGGTCGAGTTCATCGAAGAAGGCTGCCGGAGGTAGGCCGCCCCAGCTTTCATGCCACAGGGATTTATGCCCGGCGCTGCAGCGACCGCGGCGGATATCCTGTGGACGCGTGGTGCCGGAGAGCAGAGCAGGCACCCAGTCGCACAGCTCAACCCATGACGCTGCAGCCTGCGCAACGGTTGCGTCGGCACGGGTGACGTGCAGGATCTTGGCCCAGAACCATTCGCTGGAGTAAATTCCGCCGATGTAGCGCGAGTAGTCCGTTTTGCCCGGCTGATGGCACAGGCGGGTGATGGCTTCGGCCTCTTCCACGGCGGTATGGTCTTTCCACAGCACGAACATGGCGTTCGGGTTGTCGGCAAACTCAGGACGCAGCGCCAGCACGCGGCCTTCGGCATCCACAGGGGCAGGCGTGGAGCCGGTACTGTCGACGCCAATCCCAACAATATCCGCCCGCTGGGCGTCGGTCAGTTCGGCCAGAACGGTTTTAATGGCCGCTTCCATCGACTCAATGTAGTCACGCGGGTGATGCCGAAACTGGTTGTTCGGCGCATCGCAGTAGCGCCCCTCTTGCCAGCGCGGGTACCACTCAACGCTGGTTGCTATCTCCTGGCCGGACGTACAGTCCACTGCCAGCGCGCGAACCGAATCGCTGCCAAAATCGAGGCCAATCGCAATTGCCATGGTGTTGCTCCATCGAAAAAAGAGGTATGGAAGAACATTAGAGACTGGGGACAAAAGTCGTCAGGCAGGATCCGCTAATCTTATGGACTAAATTGCTGTTACAACGGAAAGTGTGACGCCGTGCAAATATTCAATGTGGACATTTCTGCCGCAGTTATAGACACTTTTGTTACTGCTTATCTGCCTGCTCAGGCGGAGAAATCAGGGGGAAAGGCTGAAACATGGCGGACGTAAAAGCGGCGTGATGCTTTTTGGATCTTTTCGCGGGCCATTTTTAACCTGCTTTTAGTGATATGGACAATTGGTTTCCTTGAGGACCCTTGGGAGAACTGAATCTATGGCCGAAACGCAAAACGATCCTCTGCTGCCGGGATACTCGTTTAACGCGCACCTTGTGGCGGGACTGACTCCTATCGAGGCTGAAGGATATCTCGACTTTTACGTCGATCGACCGCTTGGGATGAAAGGATATATCCTCAACCTGACCGTGCGAGGGGAAGGGATCATCAAAAACGGTGACCAGCAGTTTGTCTGCCGCCCGGGGGATATCCTGCTGTTCCCGCCGGGGGAGATCCACCACTATGGCCGTCATCCGGATGCCAAAGAGTGGTATCACCAGTGGGTCTATTTCCGTCCGCGCGCCTACTGGCAGGAGTGGCTTTCCTGGCCGGCTATTTTTGCGCACACCGGTTTTTATCGTCCGGACGAGGTGCATCTGGCGCAGTTTCGCGAACTTTTTGCGCAGATTATCGAGGCGGGACAGGCCGGGGGGCGCTACGCTGAACTGCTGGCGATTAACCTGCTTGAGCAGCTGCTGCTGCGACGGATGGAGGCGATTAACGCGTCGCTTAACCCGCCGCTGGATAACCGCGTGCGCGACGCCTGCCAGTACATCAGCGACCACCTGGCCGATAGCCAGTTTGATATCGCCAGCGTTGCCCAGCACGTCTGCCTGTCACCGTCGCGTCTGTCGCATCTGTTCCGCCAGCAGCTGGGCGTCAGCGTGTTGAGCTGGCGCGAGGACCAGCGCATCAGCCAGGCGAAGCTGCTGCTCAGCACCACCCGGATGCCCATCGCCACCGTGGGGCGCAACGTGGGCTTTGAGGATCAGCTCTATTTCTCCCGGGTATTTAAAAAATGCACCGGTGCCAGCCCCAGTGAATTCCGCGCGGGATGTGAATAAACGGTAAAAAAAGATAAACAAACAGGTGAATGCGGGAAGCAACCTGTAAACTATTCAGACAATTGTTGCCTTGACGCGGTGCGGGGCGCTAAGCAGAATCGCTGATTCGTTTTCTGACCGGAATAGTTATGCAGGCATTGCTGGAACACTTTATTACCCAGTCCGTTATGTACTCGCTCATCGCCGTGGCGCTGGTGGCGTTTCTGGAGTCGCTGGCGCTCGTCGGGTTAATCCTGCCTGGCACCGTGATGATGGCGGGGCTTGGCGCGCTGATCGGCAGCGGTGAGGTCAATTTCTGGCAGGCGTGGCTGGCGGGAATTATCGGCTGCCTGCTCGGCGACTGGATCTCCTTCTGGCTGGGCTGGCGCTTTAAGAAGCCGCTGCACCGCTGGTCGTTCATGAAAAAGAACAAAGCTTTGCTGGATAAGACCGAGCATGCGCTGCACCAGCACAGCATGTTTACCATCCTCGTCGGCCGCTTCGTAGGGCCAACGCGTCCGCTGGTGCCGATGGTGGCCGGGATGCTGGATCTGCCCGTTGCGAAATTCGTGGTGCCAAACATTATCGGCTGCGTCTTCTGGCCGCCGTTCTACTTCCTGCCGGGGATCCTCGCGGGGGCCGCCATCGATATTCCTGACGGTATGCAAAGCGGTGAGTTTAAGTGGCTACTGCTGGGCACGGCGCTGCTGCTATGGCTGGCGGCATGGCTCTGCTGGCGACTGTGGCGCAGCGCGAAGGCAAATATCGATCGCCTGACGCGCTACCTCCCGCGTACTCGCCTGCTCTGGCTGGCCCCGCTGACGCTGGGTGTGGCGGTGGTGGCGCTGGTGGCGCTGATTCGTCACCCGCTGATGCCGGTGTACGGTGAGATTCTATTGAAGGTGGTGAGCCGTTAAGCGCCGGGCGGCACTGCGTTTGCCCGGCCTACGGTTTTATACCCAATAATCCAGAAGCGCTTTCTTTTCCGCTCATTAATGCTTCTGTTGCTCCATCCCACAAAATGCGTCCCTCCGCGATCACCACCGATCGCGGGGCAATCCGTGCGGCATCCTCGATGCTGTGCGAAACCATCAGCATCGTCAGTTGCTGGCGCTGACAGACCTCCTGCACCAGGGCCAGCATCTCCTGGCGCAGCGCGGGATCGAGCGCCGAGAACGGCTCATCCAGCAGAAGTATCGGCTGTTCGCGCACCAGACAACGTGCCAGCGCAACGCGCTGACGCTGCCCGCCGGAAAGCTCGCCCGGCAGCCTGTCGATAAACCCGGCGATCCCCATCTGCGCGGCAATAACTTCCAGTTTATGGCGCTGATCATCGTTCAGCCTCAGTCCCGGGTGCATTCCCAGCGCGATGTTTTGCCGCACCGTCAGGTGGGTAAACAGGTTGTTTTCCTGAAACAGCATTGAGACAGGACGTTTAGCCGGAGGGGCGTTGGTGAAATCACGATTATCGATGACTATCGACCCGCTGGCAGGTTGCAGAAAACCGGCGATCAAATTGAGCAAGGTGCTTTTCCCGGCACCGCTTGGGCCAAGCACGGCGATCATCTCTCCCTGGCGCACGGAGAGCGTGAAGCGCATCGGCAGATGCTGATAAAGCCAGGTTACATCAGTCAGTTTTAGCATCACGCCCCGGAAGTTTTTCGATAACGGTAAATAAGGCAAAGCACAGCAGCAGCAGTAACAGCGCGGTGACCGCGCCGTCCTGACTGCGGTAAGAGCCGATTTGCTGATAGAGCCAGTATGGCAGCGTGCGGAAATCGTCATTGCCGAACAGCGCCACGACCCCAAAGTCTCCAATAGAGAGCACGCAGGCAAACGCCAGCGCCTGTGCCAGCGGACGCTTTAGCGCGCGCAGTTCGACCACCTTCAGCCGCTGCCAGCCCTGCATGCCCAGCGACTGGCACAGCAAACTGTAGCGGCTGTTGACGTCGCGCATCGGGTTTTCCAGCACCTTGAGCGCGTAAGGAATGGCCATTAAGGCGTTGGTAAAGATCACGATGCCGTCGGCGCTTTCCGGCAGGCCGAGGGTGCTGTTGAACAGTAAAAAGAAGCCCGTTGCCAGTACAATCCCCGGCATCGCCAGAATCAGCATGCCCGTCAGCTCCAGCATTTGTCCGGCTTTTTGCGCCTGGCGGGCGTAAAGCTCACGGCTGCTCCACAACAGCATCATGGTCAGGATGACGCACAGTAATCCGGCAGCCAGCGCGATACGCAGCGAGGTCCAGGTGGCCTGCCAGAGGACGGGCTGTTGCAGGACGGACAGGAGATTAAGGTTTAGACCGTCAACGATAACGGCCAGCAGCGGCGGCAACAGCAGCAGGAGCGCCAGCGCGATCAGGATAACATCACTGACGCGGCTGTGCAGGCTGTCCTGCGGATCGCGCCAGCCGGTTATTTGATGACTACCAGCGGGAATGGCTTTACTCAGCCGCTGGCTCAACAGAACCAGTGCAAGGCAGCACGCCATCTGGACTATCGCCAGCAGTGCGGCGCGACCGGGATCGTAGTCGTAACTCAGCGCCTGGTAAATCGCCAGCTCAATGGTGGTGGCCTGCGGCCCGCCGCCAAGTGACAGCACGGTGGCAAAGCTGGCAAAGCAGAGCATGAAGATTAATGCCGCTACGGGCGGGAGCTGGCGGCGCAGCCACGGCCATTCGACAAAGCGGAAGAACGACGCGCCGCGCATGCCGAGCTGGGCGGCAATCTGGCGCTGTTCGCCGGGAATGTTCTCCAGCGCCTGCAAAAAGAGGCGCGTTGCCATCGGCATATTGAAAAAGACGTGTGCCAGCAGGATGCCCTGCAGTCCGTAAGGCGAGAATGACCATTCCAGACCAAGCTGGCCGAACAGCGAAGCCAGCCACCCCTGGCGACCGTAAACGCTCAGAATGCCAAATACCGCCACCAGCACGGGCAGGATCAGCGTCATGGCGCACAGGCGCAGCAGAGCCTGCCTGCCGGGGAAACGCCGCCGATACAGCGCGCGTGCAAGAAAAATCGCCGGGAGCACCGACATCAGGGCAGAAAGAAACGCCTGCCAGAAAGAGAACCGAATGACGTGCCAGAGGTAGCTGTCGTGCCAGAGAGCGAGCAGGTCGCTCTCCGGCGCGTTAAACCACAGCGCAAGAAAAGCCCCCAGGCTGACTGCCACCATTACGACGGCGGCGAGCAGCCCGGGAAGCAACCAGCCGGGAATTAGCGGCTGACGGCGCGTTGCCATTCACTTACCCATGCGGCACGCTGCGCGGCGACCTGCTGCGGCGTAAACTCCAGCGAGGTTTTCGGTTTGGTCAACTGTTCAAAACCTGCAGGCAGTGCAACGCTGGTGACCGGATACATCCAGTTGCCTGCGGGAATGGCATTCTGGAATGCCGGCGAAACCATAAACTTCAGGAACTTCTCGGCCAACTCCGGCTGCTTGCTGGCAGCGGTACGCGCGGCCACTTCCACCTGCAGATAGTGCCCTTCCGCAAAATCTGCGGCAGCATAGTTATCTTTCTTCTCGGCGATAATGTGGTAAGCCGGGGAGGTGGTGTAGCTCAGCACCAGGTCGCTTTCACCTTTCAGGAACAGGCCATAGGCTTCGCTCCAGCCTTTGGTCACGGTCACGGTTTTGGCAGCCAGCTTCTGCCACGCTTCCGGCGCCTTATCGCCGTAGACTTTCTGCATCCACAGCAGCAGACCCAGGCCTGGCGTGCTGGTCCGCGGATCTTCATAAATCACGCGCCACTTCTGGTCGCTTTCCACCAGCTCTTTCAGGCTCTTCGGCGGGTTTTTCAGCTTGTTTTTGTCGTAAACAAAAGCAAAGTAGCCGTAGTCGAACGGCACAAAGGTGTCGTTCTTCCAGCCGCCAGGCACGTTAACGGCCTCTGCTGCGACGCCGCTTTTGGCAAACAGTTTGGTCTGCGAGGCGGCTTCCAGCAGGTTGTTATCCAGACCAAGCACCACGTCAGCCTTGCTGTTTTTCCCTTCCATGCGCAGACGGTTGAGCAGTGAAACGCCATCTTCCAGCGCCACGAACTTCAGCTCGCAGTTGCAGTCAGCTTCAAAGGCTTTTTTGACAACCGGGCCAGGGCCCCAGTCGGCAGAGAAAGAGTCGTAGGTGTAGACCGTCAGGACGGGTTTGGCTAAAACGGGCAGCGCGAACAGCGCCAGCAGGGGGAGAACTTTTTTTAACACTTTGCACCTCAGGGTTGAGTGGCAAAGGATTTTGAGCGACAGCCTCAAATCCCTTCGCCGGCGTTATCCGGATCAGGTTCGACGGGTATTATCTCAGCGCACATCTGTGATGCAGCACCCCGTTGAGAACGGCGCTATTGTAATGATTTGGTGAATATTACGAAAGCGTTATGGCTCCGGGGGCGCAAACCAGGCGGATTTGAAATCAAACCAGCCCAGGGTGTTCATCCGCAGGCCACGCATGCTGCGCTGGCCCTGAATCATCAGCCAGTGGTGGATCAACGGGACGATCGCCTGCTCGGCCAGCAGCTGCTGGCACCACACGGCAAGATTCATCTCGCCCGCATGCCACAGGGCGGCATCCTGCTGCCAGTCACGGTCGATGCAGTGCTGGATCAGCGGGACTTCATACAAATGCGAGAAAAGGGAAAAATCGAGCGGCAGGGTAAAATTAGCGCTGTTGAGCCAGATATCACTGGCGATTTCCCCCTGATGCCATTCGTCATAGTCCACTTCCCTGATGTCCAGCCTGACCCCCTCGGCTGCCAGCAGGCGGGTCATGATCCTCGCGATAAAACGATGCTCAACATGCTCGCGGTAGTAGGTCAGGGTGATGGACTCCAGCCCTGCGGGTTTGTCGCAGTGCGACGGGCGGGCGTGGTGCCAGCGCGGAAGCAGGCCGTACGCCGGGAACCAGTATGTCTGGTACTGCGCTTCCGCATGGTAGATCAGATTGGAAGGGGACAACACGTGGCTGATCCACTTCCGGACGTCCTGGTTTGCTCCGCGGTGGGTGCGGCGGTCAAAGAGAAGATAGTAGCATCCCTCCTCCAGGCGGCTCTCCACGGCCTTTTCTCCCGTGGTGGGGCCTTCCAGCGTCAGCCCGCAGCTCAGGTCTTCATTGAGATCCGGCAATACCCACACGTTCACTTCGTCGATCAGCGCCCGATAGCCAAAGTAGTCATCGAACGCGCGGATTTTCAGCTGATTGCTGTTATTGCGGGACACGGCGTAGGGGCCGGTGCCAATTGGCAGGCTGGCAAAATTGTTCATCGATTCCCACTCGCCGGGCAAAATCATCGACGGTACATAGCCCAGCAGCCAGGGAAGCCACTTGTCCTGCTGCGACAGCTCAATATCCAGCGTCCAGGCCGTAGGGGAGTGGATGCGCGAAATATGCGAGTAGAGCGGCAGCCTGCGGGCGCGTTCCAGAGAGGCGATGACGTCGTGCATCTCCAGCTCGCGACCGTGGTGAAAGTGGATGCCAGGGCGTAAGAAAAAGCGCCAGTGGCGCGGGGAAAGCTGCTGCCAGTGGTGCGCGATATCCGCCTCCAGTTCCCCGTTTTCCTCATTTATCCGCGTCAGGCCGCTGAAGATTTGCCGGGCCATATGGGTTTCTGAGCGGCGTAACGCCGTGCCGGGCAACAGATTTTTCATTGGCCGATAGTAGAGCACCCGCAAAATGTGTCGGCCCTGACGAAAACTGCGTCCGAGATGGGAAACCAGCATCTGGCGCACGGCGGCTTTGTCGCCCACCAGTTGGACCAGCTGATCGATGCGGTCCTGCTCGAGCAGGTCTTCTGCACGCTGCTGCTGCAATGCAAGCCCGGTGTAGAGAAAGGTCAGTCGCGAGCGTTTCCCGCGTCCCGCTTCCGCTTCCCAGCTTAACCAGCCCTGCTGCTGCATGGTATTGAGCAACGTACGCATATGACGGCGGGAACAGCTAAGCAGGTCGGCCAGCTCGTTGAGCGTCGTTTCCTGCGATTGCCCCTCGCAGCACTGCCAGAGGCGGATAAATTGTTGCTGCAGACGACCGGAAGGCATAAAAGGGGAACTCCTGACAAAAAACCAGCAATTTATTAATCCCTATATTAGGCCAATAATGCTTCCCGATGAAGCGAGGAGGTAAATGATGAAGAGGTCTACCGCACGTCAGTTTTATCAGCAGTACTTTTCAGCGACAAAAGGATCGTCCTGGCTGGCCCGCCAGTGTGCAGAGCAACGGCTGAAAATGTTAGAAGAACTGATGCAGTGGGACGTTACGAAACCGGCCTCTTCTCGCTGACTCGCCTCGATCATGTGTGACTGAGTATTGGTGCTTATCACCCGCCAGCAAAATGTTTTTGCTGGCTTTTTTCGTTTATTCTTTCACCCAATTTCGATTCGCTTTCACAAGGACTTGCGCATGCTGTGGTTGATGACGATGGGGCGACGCCTGAACGGCGTGTATGTCGCTTTTATGCTGGTGGCCTTTATGATGGGCGTGGCGGGGGCGCTGCAGGCGCCGACGCTGAGCCTGTTTCTCAGCCGCGAGGTGGGGGCGCAGCCGTTTTGGGTAGGGCTGTTTTATACCGTTAACGCGATTGCCGGGATCCTGGTCAGCCTCGCGCTGGCGAAACGATCGGACAGCCAGGGCGATCGCCGCAAGCTGATCCTCTTTTGCTGCGCCATGGCCGTGGGTAACGCACTGCTCTTTGCTTTCAACCGTCATTACCTGACGCTCATTACCTGCGGCGTGCTGCTGGCATCGCTGGCGAATACCGCCATGCCGCAGCTGTTTGCGCTGGCGCGGGAATATGCGGATAGCTCGGCGCGGGAAGTGGTGATGTTCAGCTCGGTGATGCGTGCCCAGCTCTCGCTGGCGTGGGTCATTGGTCCGCCGCTGGCCTTTATGCTGGCGTTGAACTACGGCTTTACCACCATGTTCACCATCGCGGCCGGGATTTTTGTCATCAGCCTGGCGCTGATAGCCTTCGCGCTGCCATCCGTGGCGCGCGTCGAACAGACAACGGACAAGCCTCTCACCCAGGTGAGCGGCTGGCAGGACAAGAACGTCCGTATGCTGTTTATTGCCTCCACGCTGATGTGGACCTGCAACACCATGTACATCATCGACATGCCGCTGTGGATCAGCAGCGATCTGGGCTTACCGGACAAGCTTGCGGGGATCTTAATGGGGACCGCTGCCGGGCTGGAAATTCCGGCAATGATTCTGGCGGGCTATTACGTTAAGCGTTTCGGTAAACGCAAAATGATGGTGGTTGCGGTTGCTGCCGGGGTGTTGTTTTATCTTGGGCTGATCTTATTCCACTCGCGCGAAGCGCTGCTGGCGCTGCAGCTGTTTAATGCCGTGTTCATTGGGATCGTCGCCGGAATTGGCATGCTCTGGTTTCAGGATCTGATGCCCGGACGCGCGGGATCGGCCACGACGCTCTTTACGAACAGTATTTCAACCGGGGTGATTCTGGCCGGTGTGATCCAGGGCGCGCTGGCGCAAAGCTATGGCCATACGTCGGTTTACTGGGTGATTGCGGCGATATCCGTTGTGACGCTCCTGCTGACCTGCCGGGTAAAAGACGTGTGATTCTGGAAGACGGCTTCACAAATTGGAACGACATTCTGACAGAGATCACGAAGGGGAATAGAGTGCGTGGCGGGTGCTTGAGGCTGTTTGCCTCAGGCTTTCGCAAGAGGCAAACAGTGGAGAGTCCCACATCAAAAGATTGATGGGGAGACCAACTTCACAACCAACATTGCGAGGTTAGTCTCTTCATTGCCGAAAAGCAATAAGGAGGCTGGAATGCCAAAACGTACTCTGCTGTTAGGTTTATTTCTGATCTGTACGACGTTGTTGATCTTCACCTGGATGGTCCGTGATTCGTTGTGTGAATTGCATTTCAGACAGGAGAAAACAGAAATGGCGGCAGTGTTGGCTTACGAAGCAAAACGTTAGCGGTATGGGCGGGGAAGTTTCCCCGCCTCTCCAGAGTGGTTGAGCCTCAACGCACCCTTATCAATGGCCCGCATTTCGCGGGCCATTGCCTTTAGCCCATAAACGCAGGCTGTTTTTTCTCATACGCTGAGATGGCGTCTTCGTGCTGCAGCGTCAAACCAATGCTGTCCAGACCGTTCAGCATGCAGTGACGGCGGAACGCATCAATGCTGAAGCTGTAGGTCTTATCCCCGGCTTTCACCACTTCCGCTTCCAGATCAACTTCAAACGACATGCCCGGATTGGCCTTAACCAGCGCAAACAATTCATCGACCTGCTCATCGCTCAGCGTCACCGGCAGCAGCTGGTTGTTGAAGCTGTTGCCGTAGAAGATATCCGCAAAGCTTGGGGCAATAACCACCTTAAAGCCGTAGTCGGTCAACGCCCAGGGCGCATGCTCACGCGACGAGCCGCAGCCAAAGTTTTCCCGCGCCAGCAAAATGGAGGCACCTTTGTATTCCGGGAAGTTCAGAACGAATTCCGGATTAGGCACTTCGCCTTTGTCGTCCAGGAAACGCCAGTCGTTGAACAGGTGCGCGCCAAAACCGGTACGCGTCACCTTCTGCAAAAACTGCTTAGGAATAATGGCGTCAGTATCGACGTTCGCGGCGTCCAGGGGGACAACCCGGCCTGTATGTTGGGTAAATTTCTCTGCCATGATTGTCTCCTTATTTCAGGCTGCGAATGTCGGCGAAATGGCCGGTGACTGCCGCAGCGGCGGCCATTGCCGGGCTGACCAGATGGGTGCGCCCACCGCGGCCCTGACGGCCTTCAAAGTTACGGTTGCTGGTGGAGGCACAGCGCTCACCCGGATTCAGGCGATCGTTGTTCATGGCCAGACACATGGAACAGCCTGGCAGGCGCCACTCGAAGCCTGCTTCGATAAAGATCTTATCCAGACCTTCGGCTTCCGCCTGGGCTTTCACCGGACCGGAGCCTGGAACGACCAGCGCCTGCACGCCCGGCGCGACTTTACGGCCTTTGGCGATCTCTGCCGCCGCACGCAAATCTTCGATACGGGAGTTGGTGCAGGAGCCGATAAACACCTTATCAATGGTCACGTCGGTCAACGGCACGCCGGGCTTCAGCCCCATATAGGCCAGCGCTTTTTCCGCACTGGCGCGCTCGACCGGATCGGCGAAGGAAGCCGGATCGGGAATGGCGTCGTTGACGGAAATCACCTGACCCGGGTTGGTCCCCCAGGTCACCTGAGGGGCAATCTCTTCTGCCTGCAGCGTGACAACGGTATCAAACGTTGCCCCGTCGTCGGTTTTCAGGGTTTTCCAGTAGGCTACCGCGTCGTCAAAATCCTGCCCTTTCGGCGCGTGCAGACGGCCCTTCACATAGTTAAAGGTCGTTTCATCTGGCGCGACCAGCCCGGCTTTGGCACCCATCTCAATGGCCATGTTGCACAGGGTCATGCGACCCTCCATGCTCAGCGCCTGAATAGCGTCGCCGCAGAACTCAACGACGTGGCCGGTACCGCCTGCGCTGCCGGTTTTACCGATAATCGCCAGCACGATATCTTTCGCGGTAATGCCTGGTGCCGCTTTGCCCTTCACTTCAATCTTCATCGTTTTGGCGCGACCCTGCTTCAGGGTCTGCGTCGCCAGCACGTGTTCCACCTCGGAAGTGCCAATCCCGAACGCCAGAGCGCCAAACGCGCCGTGGGTTGCGGTATGCGAGTCACCGCAGACGATGGTCATGCCCGGCAGGGTAATCCCCTGCTCAGGGCCCATCACGTGGACGATGCCCTGATACGGATGGTTCAGGTCGTACAGCTCAACGCCAAATTCATTGCAGTTCTTAATCAGCTCCTGCATCTGGATACGCGCCATCTCACCCGAGGCGTTAATGTCTTTAGTCTGGGTGGAAACGTTGTGATCCATCGTCGCGAAGGTTTTACCCGGCTGGCGTACCGGACGCTTGTGCGCGCGCAGGCCGTCAAATGCCTGAGGAGAGGTCACCTCGTGTACCAGATGTCTGTCGATATACAGCAGTGGGGTTTCGTTTGGTGCTTCGTAGACAACGTGCGCATCAAACAACTTTTCATATAACGTCTTAGCCATGATTACACCCCTTCAGCGACATAGCGGGCAATAATGTCGCCCATTTCATCGGTACTGACTGCCGCCGTGCCGCGTGCTAAATCACCGGTACGAACGCCTTCTTCTAACGCCCGGTTAATGGCGTTTTCAATTGCGGTTGCTGCATCGCCTGCATCCAGGCTGTAGCGCAGCAGCAGGGCCAGAGAGAGGATCTGCGCAATCGGGTTAGCGATGTTTTTGCCGGCGATATCCGGTGCGGAGCCGCCCGCAGGCTCGTACAGGCCGAAGCCTTCTTCATTCAGGCTGGCGGATGGCAGCATGCCCATCGAGCCGGTAATCATCGCGCACTCGTCAGAAAGAATATCGCCGAACAGGTTGGAGCACAGCAGCACGTCAAACTGGGACGGATCCTTAATCAGCTGCATGGTCGCGTTGTCGATGTACATGTGCGACAGCGCAACGTCCGGGTACTGTTTAGCGACTTCGCTGACGATCTCGCGCCACAGAATGGAAGACTGCAGCACGTTCGCTTTATCAATCGAGGTCACCTTATGGCGGCGTTTGCGCGCCGACTCAAACGCGATATGGGCGATACGTTCAATTTCGAAGCGGTGATACACCTCGGTATCGAACGCTTTTTCATGCTGACCGCTGCCTTCGCGCCCCTTTGGCTGACCGAAATAGATCCCACCGGTCAGTTCACGTACGCACAGAATGTCGAAACCGTTAGCGGCGATATCGGCGCGCAGCGGGCAAAACTCTTCCAGACCCTGGTACAGCTTCGCCGGACGCAGGTTACTGAACAGTTTGAAATGTTTACGCAGCGGCAGCAGCGCGCCGCGCTCTGGCTGCTCTGCTGGCGGCAGGTGTTCCCATTTTGGACCACCGACGGAACCAAACAGCACGGCATCGGCATTTTCACAGCCTTCCACGGTCGCTTTTGGCAGTGGCGTACCGTGGTTATCAATCGCAATACCGCCCACATCGTAGTGGCTGGTGGTGATTTTCATCGCAAAACGCGCGCGAACGGCTTCCAGTACTTTCAGCGCCTGTGCCATCACTTCCGGGCCAATACCGTCGCCCGGTAACACAGCAATATGGTAATTCTTCGACATTACACGGTTTCCTTGTTGTTCTCTTTATTCTGAGCTTTGCGTTGCAACTCTTTTTCGACTTCGGCGGCGCGCCAGATGTTATTCAGCACATGCACCATCGCTTTCGCGGAGGATTCAACGATATCGGTCGCCAGACCCACGCCATGGAAGCGGCGGCCATTGTGGGTCACAACAATGTCGACCTGGCCCAGTGCATCTTTGCCATGGCCCTTGGCCGTCAGGTCATATTTGACCAGCTCAACGTCGTACTCGGTAACGCGGTTGATGGCCTGGTAAATCGCATCGACAGGTCCATTACCGTTAGCTGCCTCTGCTTTAATTTCATCTCCGCAGGCCAGCTTGACCGAGGCGGTGGCGATGTCGCTGGATCCGGACTGCACGTTGAAGTAATCCAGACGGAAGTGCTCTGGCTCTTCCTGCTGTTTGTTAATAAAGGCCAGCGCTTCCAGGTCATAGTCGAACACCTGCCCTTTTTTGTCGGCCAGCTTCAGGAAGGCGTCATACAGTTGATCCATGTTGTAATCGCTGTCCTTATAGCCCATCTCTTCCATGCGGTGCTTCACTGCCGCACGTCCGGAACGGGAGGTCAGGTTCAACTGGACCTGGTTCAGGCCGATGGATTCCGGGGTCATAATTTCGTAGTTTTCACGGTTCTTCAGCACGCCATCCTGATGAATACCGGAGGAGTGCGCGAAGGCGCCAGTGCCGACAATCGCTTTGTTGGCCGGAATAGGCATGTTGCAAATCTGGCTGACGGTCTGGCTGGTGCGCCAGATCTCGTTGTGATTGATGCGGGTGTGCACGTCCATGATGTCCTTGCGCACTTTGATCGCCATGATCACTTCTTCCAGCGAACAGTTGCCCGCGCGTTCGCCGATGCCGTTCATCGCGCCTTCTACCTGACGCGCGCCAGCGTGGACGGCGGCGATAGCATTGCCCACGGCCAGACCCAAATCATCGTGGGTGTGGACGGAGATAATCGCTTTATCAATGTTTGGAACGCGGTCATACAGGCCGGTGATGATGTTGGCGAACTCAAACGGCATGGTGTAGCCGACGGTGTCCGGGATGTTGATGGTTTTGGCACCCGCGTTAATGGCGGCTTCCACGACGCGCGCCAAATCGTCGATTGGCGTACGGCCTGCATCTTCACAGGAGAATTCAACGTCATCGGTGTAGTTGCGTGCGCGTTTCACCATGTACACCGCGCGCTCAATCACCTCATCCAGCGTGCTGCGCAGCTTGGTGGCGATGTGCATGGGCGAGGTGGCAATAAAGGTATGGATACGGAACGCTTCGGCCACTTTCAGTGACTCGGCTGCAACGTCGATATCTTTTTCTACACAGCGCGCCAGACCACATACGCGGCTGTTTTTAATGGTGCGGGCGATGGTCTGGACGGATTCGAAATCACCCGGAGACGAGACCGGGAAACCCACCTCCATCACGTCGACACCCATACGTTCGAGAGCCAGCGCGATCTGCAGTTTCTCTTTTACACTCAGGCTTGCCTGTAATGCCTGTTCACCGTCACGTAAAGTAGTATCGAAAATAATGACTTGCTGGCTCATGGGTTAGGTCCTTGTCAGTCTTAGGGCGCCTTGCTACGAGCATAAAAAAACCCGCGCAGTGGCGCGGGTTTTTAGTCTTACTGGTGACGATTCAACGCTGAATTTCGCCCGCCAGTCTACCGCGCACAGTGGATGCGTTTAGTAGTAGTAGACCGGTGAAACGAATGGTGCGAATCATGAATCGTGCTCCGTTAAATTCAATATGCTTTTAGTGGTACTGGATACGACAGTTGATGTCAACCCCTGACGATAAAAACGGACCCGACGGGCGGAACTGGCAGGATTTTACTTTAGCTAATTGTGCTGGTTTTGGCTTTTGCGAGCCGACTAATTGTCTAATTTTGGACTGAAGAAAACAGTTGCAGAAATAAATAAATATAATTGTTTAAAATGAGTGACGTGCGTTACAGAGAGTATTCTGTACATAAAGGGGTTTACTATCATTAAGTTATAATTGCGGTGAATCTATTACGCGTCGCTAAAAAATGAACAGAGGTAACATGTTATTAACTAACTGATGAGCGGTGGCGATAACAGTTTAATAATACTTAAGTCATCATTAATCTGGCAGTCATTGTGTATTTGCTTGGTTTATGGTTTCATTTAAATCCTAAAGTCAAACATATCATTTGCGCTATTTTCTTTTCGTTTGTATAGCGTCTTTATATATTCTGAATTTTAAATAATTCTCTTTCGCTGATCGTATTTGCATGATAAATCATATTTTTCGAGATTATTACCGTACGTGAGCAAAGGGAGTGTAGCGTGACAGTGGAGTCAGAAGTGTCAGAAAATAATATTAAACAACCTCAAGCTACTGATGGGATTAAACCGCAGTTACGCACGGTGGATCTTAATCTTCTGACGGTGTTTGATGCTGTCATGCAGGAACAGAATATCACCCGCGCGGCCCAGGCGTTGGGGATGTCACAACCTGCTGTGAGTAACGCCGTTGCCAGGCTTAAGGTCATGTTTAACGACGAATTGTTTGTTCGTTACGGAAGAGGGATCCAGCCTACTGCGCGTGCATTCCAGCTGTTCGGCTCAATCCGTCAGGCGTTGCAGCTGGTACAAAACGAGCTGCCGGGATCGGGCTTTGAACCTTTAAGCAGCGAGCGCACATTTCATCTGTGTGTCTGCAGTCCATTAGATAATTATTTAACCTCGATTATCTATAATAAAGTCGAAGAGATCGCGCCAAATATCCATTTGGTTTTTAAATCATCCCTGAACCAAAGTACAGAGCATCAGTTACGCTATCAGGAGATTGAATTCGTCCTGGGGTATGAAGAGTTCCGTCGTCCTGAATTTTCCTGCGTACCGCTGTTTAAAGATGAAATGGTTCTGGTGGCCAGTAAAAATCATCCCCGGCTGAAATATCCACTACGCGAAAATGATGTCTATAACGAGCAGCATGCCGTTGTTGCCCTCGACAGATATGCTTCCTTTAGCCTGCCATGGTATGACTCTGCGGATAAGCAGGCGAGCGTTGCTTATCAGGGGATGGCTATGGTCAGCGTATTAAACGTTGTCTCCCAAACACATCTGGTGGCGATTGCACCGCACTGGCTGGCAGAAGAGTTTTCTGACCCGTTAAATCTGCAAATTTTGCCTCTGCCGCTTAAGTTAAATAGCCGAACCTGCTATCTCTCCTGGCATGAAGCGGCCGGAAGGGATAAAGGACACCAATGGATGGAAGAGTTGCTGGTCGGTATCTGCCGCCGGTAATCGCATCAGGATAAATCGCATCGGATTGTGTGATTTATCCTGAGTTTTTATAGATAATTACTATTTTGTTCTGTGATGCATTTTTTCGGGCCGCTCTTCGGTACGCAAAAATAGATGATTTCCTGCATTGCCCCGCTTTTCAGCGATGATTTATCACACCGTCCTCTATTCCCAGAGGAATTAACCATATCTTCAGTTAACGGCTGCTTTTTCTGCTTTACGCACCGTTTATCTCCCCGGGTTTGCTAATTGCCTGCCTCATAACGAGCGGTTAAGGTAAAGAACACTCTGCAAAATATAAGATTGGTTCATCCCGATCGTAAGACGGTGCGGAAATGAATTCGGCAGTCCGTCTATAACAAAATGCCTGGAGGCAAAGCATGGAGATGTTGTCTGGCGCGGAAATGGTCGTGCGGTCGCTGATCGATCAGGGCGTAAAGCAAGTGTTCGGCTACCCTGGCGGCGCGGTCCTGGATATTTATGATGCGCTGCATACGGTAGGGGGCATTGACCATGTTCTGGTACGTCACGAGCAGGCGGCTGTACACATGGCCGACGGTCTGGCGCGTGCGACGGGTGAAGTGGGCGTGGTCTTAGTCACGTCCGGCCCCGGCGCGACAAACGCCATTACCGGTATTGCAACGGCGTATATGGACTCTATCCCGCTGGTGATCCTCTCCGGGCAGGTAGCAACCTCGCTGATTGGCTACGATGCTTTTCAGGAGTGTGACATGGTCGGGATTTCCCGTCCCGTTGTGAAGCACAGTTTTCTGGTCAAGCAAACCGAAGACATTCCCGGCGTACTGAAAAAAGCCTTCTGGCTGGCAGCAAGCGGGCGCCCGGGACCGGTGGTGGTCGATCTGCCTAAAGACATTCTGAACCCGGCAAACAAGCTGCCGTACGTCTGGCCTGACTCGGTGAGCATGCGTTCTTACAATCCGACAACGCAGGGGCATAAAGGACAGATCAAGCGGGCGTTGCAAACGCTTCTGGCAGCCAAAAAACCGGTCGTCTATGTCGGCGGCGGGGCGATCAACGCAGCCTGTGAAGCCCAGCTTCGTGAGCTGGTTGAAAAACTCAACCTTCCTGTGGCGTCGTCGCTGATGGGGCTGGGGGCGTTTCCCGCCACTCACCGCCAGGCGCTCGGCATGCTGGGTATGCACGGTACCTATGAAGCCAACATGACGATGCATCACTCCGATGTGATCTTTGCCGTCGGCGTGCGTTTTGACGATCGTACCACCAACAATCTGGCGAAGTATTGCCCGAACGCCACCGTGTTGCACATTGATATCGATCCGACGTCCATTTCAAAAACGGTGTCGGCTGATGTGCCAATCGTCGGTGATGCTCGTCAGGTTCTGGAACAGATGCTGGATCTGCTGACCCAGGAGAACGCGACCCAGCCGCTGGATGAGATCCGCGACTGGTGGCAGCAGATTGAACAGTGGCGAGCGCGTCAGTGCCTGAAATATGACACGCAAAGCGAAAACATTAAGCCGCAGGCGGTCATCGAAGCGGTGTGGCGACTGACGAAAGGTGAGGCGTATGTAACCTCAGACGTGGGCCAACACCAGATGTTTGCCGCCCTGTATTACCCGTTTGATAAACCGCGTCACTGGATCAACTCGGGTGGCTTAGGCACCATGGGCTTCGGTCTGCCTGCCGCGCTGGGCGTGAAGCTGGCTCTGCCGAATGAAACCGTCGTCTGCGTGACCGGAGACGGCAGTATTCAGATGAACATTCAGGAGCTGTCTACCGCACTGCAGTATGAGCTGCCGGTTCTTGTGCTGAATCTGAATAACGGCTATCTCGGCATGGTGAAGCAGTGGCAGGATATGATTTACTCTGGCCGTCATTCGCAGTCCTATATGCAATCGCTGCCGGATTTTGTTCGTCTTGCTGAAGCTTATGGCCATGTTGGGATGCGAGTGACCGATCCGGCCGAGCTGGAAACGAAGCTCGCACAAGCGCTTGAGCACGTTAAAAACAACCGCCTCGTCTTTATGGATGTGATTGTTGATGGAACCGAACACGTTTATCCGATGCATATTCGGGGGGGCGGTATGGATGAAATGTGGTTAAGCAAAACGGAGAGAACCTGATATGCGCCGGATATTATCGGTTTTACTGGAAAACGAGTCTGGCGCACTGTCGCGCGTCATTGGTCTTTTTGCGCAGCGCGGTTATAACATTGAAAGCCTGACCGTCGCGCCGACGGAGGATCCCACGCTGTCGCGCATGACGATTCAAACCGTTGGCGACGCCAAAGTGCTTGAACAGATTGAAAAACAGCTGCATAAGCTGGTTGATGTGCTGCGCGTGAGCGAGCTGGGGCAGGGGGCCTACGTTGAACGTGAGGTCATGCTGGTGAAAATCCAGGCCAGCGGCTACGGGCGTGAAGAAGTTAAACGCAATGCGGATATTTTCCGCGGACAGATTATCGACGTCACACCTTCTCTTTATACAGTTCAGCTGGTCGGGACGAGTGACAAGCTGGATGCTTTCCTGACGTCCGTGCGGGATGTGGCAAAAATTGTTGAAGTCGCAAGATCGGGTGTCGTGGGTCTGTCACGCGGCGAGAAAATCATGCGTTAGTTGTCAAAAAGGTTCGCCTCTTTCTGCCCGGTCACCAAAGCCGGGCTTTTTTTTGCGTAATCAGCCGACAACGCAGATAAAAGCGGTTGCCGCGAAGGCTTTTCTGCGTTTAGATGTTAAAAGATTTAACCATAACCTTGACAGGGCCATGGACTCTTTTCTTTTTTTAAGGGGCAATTGTGAAACTGGATGAAATCGCCCGGCTAGCCGGCGTGTCACGAACAACGGCCAGCTATGTGATTAACGGTAAAGCAAAGCAGTACCGTGTCAGCGACAAGACCGTTGAAAAAGTTATGGCGGTGGTTCGTGAACATAACTACCATCCGAATGCTGTCGCAGCCGGTCTGCGCGCCGGGCGCACCCGCTCTATTGGTCTGGTGATCCCGGACCTGGAAAACACCAGCTATACCCGTATCGCCAACTATCTTGAACGTCAGGCGCGCCAGCGTGGCTATCAGCTGCTGATTGCCTGCTCGGAAGATCAGCCTGATAACGAGATGCGCTGCATTGAGCACCTGCTCCAGCGCCAGGTGGATGCCATTATTGTTTCGACCTCCTTACCGCCAGAACATCCGTTCTACCAGCGTTGGGCGAACGACCCGTTCCCAATCGTGGCGCTGGATCGCGCGCTCGATCGTGAACATTTCACCAGCGTAGTGGGTGCGGATCAGGATGATGCCGAAATGCTGGCCGCAGAGCTGCGGACATTCCCGGCGGAAACGGTGCTGTATCTTGGCGCGTTGCCCGAGCTTTCGGTGAGCTTCCTGCGCGAGCAGGGATTCAGAACCGCCTGGAAAGACGATCCGCGCGAGGTTCACTACCTCTATGCCAACAGCTACGAACGTGAAGCCGCCGCGCAGCTGTTCGAGAAATGGCTGGAAACCCACCCGATGCCTCAGGCGCTTTTCACGACCTCGTTTGCGCTCTTGCAGGGCGTCATGGATGTCACCTTACGCCGTGAAGGTAAACTCCCCTCCGACCTGGCGATTGCCACGTTCGGGGATAACGAGCTGCTCGACTTCCTTCAGTGTCCGGTGCTGGCGGTTGCACAGCGTCACCGTGACGTGGCTGAACGCGTGCTGGAGATTGTGCTGGCGAGTCTGGATGAACCCCGCAAACCAAAGCCGGGCCTGACGCGTATCAAACGTAATCTCTACCATCGCGGAATTTTAAGCCGCCAAAAATGAAATGACTGGGGCGGCGAAATCTGCCCCATTTTGCTGCGATAATTCGTGCGGATAATTCCCGGAGAGAAATTAGGATAATTCTTGTGAGATCATAATCGCCTATTTTTCTTAATTCATTTTGGCTTTTAAATTGTTCTTTAAAGAACATCTCAGCGATTTTAAACGGTATTCTTTGTATTATTTTGTTACAAAGCCTCTTCGGTCGATGAATATTCAGACGTTTTTTCCTCTTCCTTTGCCAGCTTACGTGCTAACCACTGCGCTTACCGTGTGCTAGGGTGAATCTGGCGCTGTCATCCCCTGAGAATCTGTCATAAAATGCTGCCCGCGTCGCAAACTGACACTTTATATTTATCTGCGATGATATTGAGTGAGCCTTAACGCTAGTGTGCATATTCGGTTTTTTTCTTACAAATATTCATAACGTTAATTTTGCCTCGCCAGTTGTGCAGTTATTAACCAGGACTGTTTAACTCTGTAAATAGAGGGCTTTCGAGTCCTTATACGGAGAGTCCTGGCTTGACAAGCTTTTCCCTCGCTCCGTAAACTCCTTTAGGTGGGAATTTGTGGGTTAAAGTGGTGAGGAGGGGTGAGACTGGCATGTTCCGTGGAGCAACGTTAGTCAATCTCGACAGCAAAGGGCGTTTATCGGTACCAACCCGATACCGCGACCAGCTGATTGAGAACGCTGCGGGTCAAATGGTTTGCACCATTGACATTAACTCCCCCTGCCTGCTGCTTTACCCCTTACCTGAATGGGAAATTATTGAGCAAAAGCTGTCGCGACTGTCGAGCATGAACCCGCAGGAGCGCCGCGTGCAGCGGCTGTTATTGGGACATGCCAGTGAATGTCAGATGGATAACGCAGGGCGATTACTGATTGCCCCTGTGTTGCGGCAACATGCCGGTCTGACAAAAGAAGTGATGCTGGTCGGGCAGTTCAACAAGTTTGAACTGTGGGATGAAACGACCTGGTATCAACAGGTCAAGGAAGATATCGACGCTGAGCAGTCTGATTCCGCGACATTATCGGAACGACTGCAGGACTTGTCTCTATAAATATGATGGAAAATTATAAACATAAAACGGTGTTACTGGACGAGGCCGTTAACGGCCTGAATATTCGTCCGGATGGCATCTACATTGATGGCACATTTGGTCGCGGTGGCCACTCGCGTTTGATCCTCTCCCAGCTGGGTGAGGAGGGACGTCTGCTGGCAATCGATCGCGATCCGCAGGCAATTGCCGTTGCACAGACCATCAATGACCCACGCTTTTCCATCGTGCATGGACCTTTCTCTGCGCTCGCGGACTATGTGGCTGAGCGCGGCCTGACGGGCAAGATCGACGGGATTCTTCTCGATCTTGGCGTCTCTTCACCCCAACTCGACGACGCTGAGCGCGGTTTCTCCTTTATGCGAGATGGTCCGCTGGACATGCGGATGGACCCGACGCGCGGACAATCCGCCGCCGAGTGGCTACAGACCGCTGACGAAGCCGATATTGCATGGGTCATTAAAACGTTTGGCGAAGAGCGCTTTGGCAAACGTATTGCGCGCGCCATTGTTGAGCGCAACCGCATTGAGCCAATGACCCGCACCAAAGAGTTGGCCGAGGTGATCGCGGCAGCGACCCCAGTGAAGGATAAGCACAAACATCCCGCGACCCGTACCTTCCAGGCGGTTCGCATCTGGGTAAACAGTGAACTGGAGGAAATAGAGCTGGCGCTAAAAAGCTCGCTCGACGTGCTTGCCCCGGGTGGGCGGTTATCCATCATCAGCTTCCATTCGCTGGAAGACCGTATTGTGAAACGCTTTATGCGTGAACAAAGCCGCGGTCCACAGGTGCCAGCGGGGCTGCCGATGACTGAAGAACAACTCAGGAAGCTGGGTGGCCGTCAGTTGCGAGCATTAGGCAAGTTGATGCCGGGCGAAGAAGAAGTGGCAGAGAATCCACGCGCCCGTAGTTCAGTGCTGCGTGTTGCAGAGAGGACGAACGCATGATCGGCAGAGTGACAGAGACCCTAAGCAAAGTTAAGGATTCGTTAGGAAGCAACGAGCGCCATGCCTTGCCTGGCGTGATCGGCGACGATCTTTTGCGGTTTGGGAAACTGCCACTCTGTCTGTTCATTTGCATCATTGTCACGGCAGTAACGGTGGTGACGACAGCCCACCATACACGTTTATTGACTGCGCAACGCGAGCAGATGGTACTGGAACGCGATGCGCTGGATATTGAATGGCGAAATCTGATCCTTGAAGAAAACGCGCTCGGCGATCACAGCCGGGTTGAACGGATCGCAACGGAAAAGCTGCAGCTGCAGCATGTTGATCCTTCACAGGAAAATATCGTAGTACAAAAATAAGGGAAAACGCGACGCATGAAAGCAGCGGCAAAAACGCTAAAACCAAAACGTCAGGAAGAACAGGCCAACTTTATCAGTTGGCGTTTTGCGTTGCTTTGCGGCTGCATTTTACTGGCGCTGGGTTTTCTGCTGGGCCGCGTGGCCTGGCTGCAGATCGTCGCCCCTGACATGCTGGTACGCCAGGGCGATATGCGCTCTCTGCGCGTTCAGGAGGTCTCCACGTCCCGCGGGATGATCACCGACCGCTCCGGTCGTCCGCTGGCGGTGAGCGTACCGGTGAAGGCTATCTGGGCCGATCCGAAAGAGCTGCACGACGCCGGTGGCATTACCCTTGATAACCGCTGGAAAGCGCTGGCTGATGCGCTGAAAATGCCGCTGGATCAGCTGGCCTCCCGCGTTAACGCGAACCCGAAAGGGCGTTTTATCTATCTGGCGCGTCAGGTTAACCCTGACATGGCCGACTACATTCGCAAACTGAAGCTTCCGGGCATTCATCTGCGTGAAGAATCCCGTCGTTACTATCCCTCCGGCGAAGTAACCGCTCACCTCATTGGCTTCACCAACGTCGACAGCCAGGGGATTGAGGGCGTTGAAAAAAGCTTCGATAAGTGGCTCACCGGTCAGCCGGGCGAGCGAATCGTGCGTAAGGACCGCTACGGGCGCGTCATCGAAGATATCTCTTCCACGGACAGTCAGGCAGCGCACAACCTGGCCCTCAGTATCGACGAGCGCCTGCAGGCGCTGGTCTACCGCGAGCTGAACAACGCCGTGGCGTTCAACAAGGCGGAGTCAGGCAGCGCCGTGCTGGTGGATGTCAGCACCGGTGAAGTGCTGGCGATGGCCAACAGTCCGTCCTACAACCCGAACAACTTTACCGGCACCGCAAAAGATGCCATGCGTAACCGGGCGATTACCGACGTGTTCGAACCTGGTTCCACGGTGAAGCCGATGGTGGTGATGACCGCGCTCCAGCGCGGCATCGTCAATGAAAACACGGTTCTGAACACCATCCCATACCGTATTAACGGCCACGAGATAAAAGACGTGGCGCGCTACAGCGAATTGACCCTGACCGGGGTGTTACAGAAGTCGAGTAACGTCGGTGTTTCAAAGCTGGCGTTAGCGATGCCGTCCTCAGCGTTAGTAGAGACTTACTCACGTTTTGGACTGGGAAAGGCGACCAATTTGGGGTTGGTCGGAGAACGCAGTGGCTTATATCCTCAAAAACAACGGTGGTCTGACATAGAGAGGGCCACCTTCTCTTTCGGCTACGGGCTAATGGTAACCCCGTTACAGTTAGCGCGAGTCTACGCAACGATTGGCAGCTATGGCGTTTATCGCCCGCTGTCGATTACCAAAGTTGATCCACCGGTGCCGGGCGAGCGTATCTTCCCGGAATCCATCGTTCGTACCGTAGTGCACATGATGGAAAGCGTGGCGCTGCCGGGCGGCGGCGGCGTGAAGGCGGCGATTAAAGGCTATCGTATCGCCATTAAAACCGGTACTGCGAAAAAAGTGGGGCCAGACGGCCGCTACATCAACAAATACATTGCCTATACCGCAGGCGTTGCGCCTGCAAGCAATCCGCGTTTTGCGCTGGTGGTCGTGATAAATGATCCACAGGCGGGTAAATACTACGGCGGCGCCGTCTCCGCGCCTGTGTTCGGGGCCATCATGGGCGGCGTGTTACGCACCATGAACATTGAACCGGATGCGCTGGCGACGGGCGAAAAAAGTGAATTTGTAATTAATCAAGGCGAGGGTACAGGTGGCAGATCGTAATTTGCGCGACCTTCTCGCTCCGTGGGTGCCAAATGCACCGGAGCGAGCACTGCGAGAGATGGTACTGGACAGCCGCGTGGCTGCGTCTGGCGATCTTTTTGTGGCGGTGGTCGGTCATCAGGCGGACGGGCGTCGTTATATCCCGCAGGCGATTGCGCAAGGTGTGGCTGCCATTATTGCTGAGGCTAAAGATGAGGCAACCGACGGTGAGATCCGTGAAATGCACGGCGTGCCGGTCATCTATCTCAGCCAGTTAAACGAACGTCTTTCCGCACTGGCGGGGCGTTTTTATCACGAACCTTCCGACCAGCTGCGCCTGGTTGGCGTAACGGGTACGAACGGAAAAACCACCACCACGCAGCTGATGGCGCAGTGGGCTCAGCTGCTGGGTGAAACCGGCGCGGTGATGGGGACCGTGGGTAACGGTCTGCTGGGCAAAGTGAGCCCGACGGAAAACACCACCGGCTCCGCGGTTGACGTACAGCACGTGCTTGCCGGGCTGGCAGGGCAGGGCGCAACCTTTGCCGCGATGGAGGTCTCTTCGCACGGTCTGGTACAGCACCGCGTCGCGGCGCTGAAATTTGCCGCCTCCGTGTTTACCAACCTTAGCCGCGATCATCTTGATTATCATGGTGATATGGAGCACTACGAAGCCGCGAAATGGCTGCTCTATTCCACTCACCACTGTGGTCAGTCGATCATCAATGCCGACGATGAAGTCGGCCGCCGCTGGCTGACGAAGCTGCCGGATGCGGTTGCCGTATCGATGGAAGACCATATCAATCCGAACTGCCACGGCCGCTGGCTGAAGGCGGTTGAGGTGAATTATCACGATAGCGGAGCGACCATCCGCTTTGCCTCTTCCTGGGGCGAAGGCGAAATTGAAAGCCGCCTGATGGGTGCGTTTAACGTCAGCAACCTGCTGCTGGCGCTGGCAACGCTGCTGGCGCTGGGTTACCCGATGGCTGAACTGCTGAAAACCGCCGCGCGTCTGCAGCCAGTTTGTGGCCGTATGGAAGTGTTTAGCGCGCCGGGCAAACCGACCGTTGTGGTTGATTATGCCCACACGCCGGATGCGCTGGAAAAAGCGCTGGAAGCGGCGCGTCTGCACTGTACCGGTAAGCTCTGGTGCGTGTTTGGTTGCGGCGGCGATCGTGACAAAGGCAAACGCCCGTTGATGGGCGCTATTGCGGAACAGTTCGCAGATATTCCGGTTGTCACCGATGACAACCCACGTACGGAAGAGCCGCGCGCCATCATTAACGACATTCTGGCGGGCATGCTGGATGCGGGCCGCGCGCGCGTCGTGGAAGGCCGGGCGGAAGCCGTGACGAACGCCATCATGCAGGCCCAGGAGAATGATGTTGTTCTGCTGGCGGGTAAAGGCCATGAAGATTATCAGATCGTTGGCAACCGCCGTCTGGATTACTCCGATCGCGTAACGGCAGCTCGCCTGCTGGGAGTCGTCGCATGATTAGCCTCTCGTTAAGCCAGGCCGCTGCGGTACTGCACGGCGACCTGCACGGGCAAGACCTGACCATTGATGCTGTGACGACGGACACCCGCAAAGTCACCGCTGGCTGTCTGTTCGTAGCGCTGAAAGGCGAGCGTTTTGACGCGCATGATTTTGCTGAACAGGCCAAAGAGAACGGCGCCGGTGCGCTGCTGGTCAGCCGCAAGCTTGATATCGATCTGCCGCAGGTTGTGGTGAAAGATACGCGTCTCGCGTTCGGCGAGCTGGCGGCCTGGGTTCGTCAGCAGGTGCCGGCTCGCGTCGTCGCCCTGACCGGATCCTCAGGCAAAACGTCAGTGAAAGAGATGACGGCGGCGATCCTCAGCCAGTGCGGCAATACGCTTTATACCGCGGGCAACCTCAATAATGACATCGGCGTGCCGATGACATTGCTTCGCCTGACCAAAGAGCACGACTATGCGGTGATCGAGTTAGGTGCAAACCACCAGGGTGAAATCGCCTGGACCGTGAGCCTGACGCGCCCGGAAGCAGCGCTGGTGAATAACCTCGCGGCTGCGCACCTGGAAGGCTTTGGATCGCTGGAAGGCGTGGCGAAAGCGAAAGGCGAGATTTACACCGGCCTGCCGGAAAACGGTATCGCCATTCTGAACGCCGATAACAACGACTGGCTGAACTGGCAGAGCATCATTGGTGCGCGTAAAACCTGGCGCTTCTCGCCGAATGCGGCCAACAGTGATTTTACAGCGACCAATATCCATGTGACGTCGCACGGCACCGAGTTCACCCTCACCACCCCAACGGGTGGCGTGGAGGTGCTGCTGCCGCTGCCGGGTCGCCATAACATCGCCAATGCCCTTGCGGCGGCGGCGCTGGCAACGGCGGTGGGCGCTTCACATGAGGCGATCAAAGCCGGGCTGGTGAACCTGAAAGCCGTGCCGGGTCGTCTGTTCCCAATCCAGTTGGCGGAAAACAAACTGCTGCTGGATGACTCCTATAACGCGAACGTTGGCTCGATGACGGCGGCGGTGCAGGTGTTATCTGAAATGCCTGGCTACCGCATCATGGTGGTTGGCGACATGGCAGAGCTGGGCGACGAAAGCGAAGCCTGTCATACCCAGGTCGGTGAAGCGGCGAAAGCGGCGGGGCTGGACTGTGTACTGAGCGCAGGAAAACTGAGCCAGGCGATTAGCCAGGCCAGCGGCGTTGGCGAGCATTTTGACGATAAAGCCGCGTTGATTGAGCGCCTTAAGGCATTAATGACAGAAAAACAAATTGTGACAGTGTTAGTGAAAGGTTCACGTAGTGCCGCCATGGAAGAGGTTGTGCACGCATTACAGGAGAACGGGACATGTTAGTTTGGCTGGCCGAACATTTGGTCAAATATTACTCAGGCTTTAACGTCTTTTCCTATCTGACGTTTCGCGCCATCGTCAGCCTGCTGACTGCGCTGTTCATCTCGTTGTGGATGGGCCCGCGCATGATTGCCCGTCTGCAAAAGCTCTCTTTCGGCCAGGTTGTGCGTAACGACGGCCCGGAATCGCACTTCAGCAAGCGCGGTACCCCGACCATGGGCGGGATCATGATCCTGACTGCCATCGTCGTTTCCGTACTGCTGTGGGCGTACCCGTCCAACCCGTACGTCTGGTGTGTGCTGACGGTTCTGGTGGGTTACGGGATCATTGGTTTCGTCGATGATTACCGCAAAGTCGTCCGTAAAGACACTAAAGGCCTGATTGCCCGCTGGAAGTACTTCTGGATGTCGGTGATCGCGCTGGGCGTGGCCTTCGCGCTGTATCTTGCCGGGAAAGACACGCCAGCGACCGAGCTGGTCGTGCCGTTCTTTAAAGACGTGATGCCGCAGTTGGGGCTGTTCTACATCCTGCTGGCGTACTTTGTGATTGTCGGCACCGGTAACGCCGTTAACCTGACCGACGGTCTGGATGGCCTGGCCATTATGCCAACCGTCTTTGTCGCCGCCGGTTTTGCGCTGGTGGCATGGGCGACCGGTAACATGAACTTTGCGAACTACCTGCACATCCCTTATCTGCGCCACGCGGGTGAGCTGGTGATCGTCTGTACGGCGATTGTCGGCGCGGGGCTTGGCTTCCTGTGGTTCAACACCTATCCGGCTCAGGTCTTTATGGGTGACGTCGGTTCACTGGCGTTAGGCGGCGCGCTGGGCATTATTGCCGTGCTGCTGCGTCAGGAGTTCCTGCTGGTGATCATGGGCGGCGTGTTTGTGGTTGAGACGCTGTCGGTGATTTTGCAGGTCGGCTCCTTTAAGCTGCGCGGACAGCGCATCTTCCGTATGGCGCCGATTCACCACCACTATGAACTGAAAGGCTGGCCGGAGCCGCGCGTCATTGTGCGCTTCTGGATTATTTCGCTGATGCTGGTGCTGATTGGCCTGGCAACGCTGAAGGTACGTTAATCATGGCAGATTACCAGGGCAAAAAAGTCGTTATCATCGGGTTAGGCCTCACGGGCCTTTCCTGCGTGGACTTTTTCCTCGCACGTGGCGTGACGCCGCGCGTGATGGATACGCGTGTCTCTCCGCCGGGTCTGGATAAACTGCCGGAACAGGTTGAACGCCACCTTGGTGGTCTGAATGATGACTGGCTGCTGGCAGCCGATCTGATTGTCGCCAGCCCGGGTATGGCGCTGGCGCATCCTTCCCTGAGCGCTGCCGCAGATGCAGGTGTTGAGATTGTCGGCGATATCGAGCTGTTCTGCCGCGAAGCGCAGGTGCCCGTTATCGCGATTACCGGTTCTAACGGTAAAAGCACCGTCACCACCCTGGTGGGGGAAATGGCAAAAGCGGCGGGCATGAACGTCGGCGTTGGCGGTAACATTGGTTTACCTGCTCTGATGCTGCTGGACAAAGGCTGTGAACTGTATGTTCTCGAGCTTTCCAGCTTCCAGCTGGAAACGACCTCAAGCCTGCATGCTGCCGCTGCGACGATCCTCAACGTGACTGAAGATCACATGGACAGATATCCATTTGGTCTGCAGCAGTACCGTGCCGCCAAGCTGCGCGTTTATGAGAATGCCAAAGTCTGCGTAGTGAATGCCGATGATGCGCTGACCATGCCAGTGCGTGGCGCAGACGACCGCTGCATTAGTTTTGGCATCACCATGGGTGATTATCATCTGAACCGCCAACTGGGTGAAACCTGGCTGCGCGTGAAAGGTGAGAAAGTGCTGAACGTGAAAGAGATGAAGCTCTCTGGGCAGCACAACTATACCAATGCGCTGGCGGCGCTGGCGCTGGCGGACGCAGTGGGGCTGCCGCGCTCCTCAAGCCTGAAAGCATTAACCACGTTTTCCGGCCTGGCACACCGTTTCCAGCTGGCGCTGGAGCACAACGGCGTGCGCTGGATCAACGACTCCAAAGCCACCAACGTGGGCAGCACGGAGGCCGCGCTGAACGGCCTGCACGTTGACGGTACCTTGCATCTGCTGCTGGGCGGCGACGGTAAATCAGCGGATTTCTCGTCCCTGAAGCCGTATCTCTCCGGCGATAACGTCCGTCTGTACTGCTTCGGCCGTGACGGCAGCGAGCTGGCTGCACTGCGCCCTGAGGTCGCCGAGCAAACCGAAACCATGGAACAGGCGATGCGGCTGATTGCCCCTCGCGTGAAGCCGGGTGATATGGTGCTGCTCTCTCCGGCCTGCGCCAGCCTCGATCAATTCAAGAATTTCGAACAGCGTGGTGATGTCTTTACCCGCCTGGCGAAGGAGTTAGGCTGATGCGTTTATCTCTCCCTCGCCTGAAAATGCCGCGCCTGCCAGGATTTGGGATCCTGGTGTGGTTGCTTGCGGCACTCAAAGGCTGGGTGATGGGCTCTCGTCAAAAAGATAACGACAGCCTGATCATGTACGACCGCACGCTGTTCTGGCTCACGATGGGGCTCGCGGCGGTCGGCTTTATTATGGTGACGTCAGCGTCAATGCCCGTCGGGCAGCGTCTGGCGAACGATCCTTTCCTGTTTGCCAAGCGTGATGGTCTGTACATCATCCTGGCATTCTGCCTGGCGCTGGTGACCTTGCGTCTGCCGATGGAGTTCTGGCAGCGACACAGTACGGCGATGCTGATCGCGTCGATCATTATGCTGCTGATCGTTCTGGTGGTGGGGAGTTCCGTAAACGGGGCATCACGCTGGATCGCCTTTGGCCCGCTGCGTATTCAGCCTGCGGAATTTACCAAGCTCTCCCTGTTCTGCTACCTGGCGAACTACCTGGTGCGTAAGGTAGATGAAGTGCGTAATAACCTGCGCGGCTTCTTAAAACCGATGGGCGTGATTCTGGTGCTGGCGGTATTACTGCTGGCGCAGCCTGACCTCGGTACGGTGGTTGTACTGTTTGTCACCACGCTGGCCATGCTGTTCCTGGCGGGCGCGAAGCTGTGGCAGTTCATCGCCATCATTGGGATGGGGATTTCAGCGGTTGTGCTGCTGATCCTCGCCGAGCCTTACCGTATTCGCCGCGTGACCTCGTTCTGGAACCCGTGGGAAGACCCGTTCGGCAGCGGCTATCAGCTGACGCAGTCACTCATGGCCTTTGGGCGCGGTGAGCTCTGGGGGCAGGGGCTGGGTAACTCGGTACAGAAACTGGAGTATTTACCGGAAGCGCATACTGACTTCATCTTCTCCATTATTGCGGAAGAACTGGGTTATATCGGTGTGGTATTAGCGCTATTAATGGTATTCTTCGTCGCTTTCCGCGCCATGTCCATCGGCCGGAAAGCGCTGGAGATCGATCACCGTTTCTCAGGCTTCCTGGCCTGCTCAATTGGTATCTGGTTTAGCTTCCAGGCATTGGTTAACGTCGGGGCCGCAGCAGGTATGCTGCCGACCAAAGGTCTGACGTTGCCGTTGATCAGTTATGGTGGTTCCAGTCTGTTGATTATGTCGACGGCCATCATGCTGTTGTTACGCATAGATTATGAGACGCGTCTGGAAAAAGCCCAGGCGTTTACACGAGGTTCACGATGAATCAACCGAAGCGGTTAATGGTGATGGCAGGCGGTACCGGCGGACATGTGTTCCCGGGACTGGCGGTTGCGCACCATTTAATGGATCAGGGCTGGCAGGTACGCTGGCTGGGAACCGCAGACCGCATGGAGGCCGACCTGGTACCGAAACACGGTATTGAGATCGACTTTATTCGTATTTCCGGCCTTCGGGGCAAAGGCCTCAAGGCAATGCTGCTGGCACCGGTGCGCATTTTTAACGCCTGGCGTCAGGCGCGCACCATCATGAAGCGCTTTAAGCCCGATGTGGTGCTGGGCATGGGCGGCTATGTCTCGGGTCCAGGTGGGTTAGCCGCGTGGTCGTTAGGTATTCCCGTTGTGCTGCATGAGCAGAACGGTATTGCGGGTCTGACCAACAAATGGCTGGCGAAAATCGCCACCAAAGTCATGCAGGCATTTCCCGGCGCGTTCCCGAAAGCGGATGTGGTGGGAAACCCGGTGCGCGTAGACGTACTGGCACTGCCGCTGCCGGATGCTCGCCTGGCGGGCCGTGAAGGGCCGGTGCGTGTGCTGGTCGTCGGCGGCTCTCAGGGCGCACGTATTTTAAACCAGACGATGCCGCAGGTTGCCGCAAAGCTGGGTGATACCGTCACCATCTGGCACCAGAGTGGAAAAGGCGCTCAGCAGACCGTTGAGCAGGCTTACGCCGAGGCGGGGCAGCCGCAGCATAATGTGACGGAATTTATCGACGACATGGCGGCAGCGTACGCCTGGGCCGATGTCGTGGTTTGTCGTTCTGGCGCCTTAACGGTAAGCGAAATCGCTGCCGCGGGGCTGCCGGCTCTGTTTGTGCCTTTCCAGCACAAAGACAGACAGCAGTACTGGAATGCCCTGCCGCTTGAGAAAGCCGGTGCGGCGAAAATTTTTGAGCAGCCACAATTTACCGCCGACGCGGTCGCCACCACCCTGGCGGGCTGGAACAGAGACGTATTGCTTGAGATGGCTGAACGCGCGCGCGCGGCGGCTATCCCTGATGCGACGGAACGGGTGGCAAAAGAAGTGAGCCTGGCAGCCCAGGCTTAACCCTCGCAGCGCGTGAAGCGCGGCACGAATTTTAAGTAGTCGATGGCGTTTAGAGAATGAATACACAACAACTGGCAAAACTGCGTTCAATCGTGCCCGAGATGCGTCGCGTCCGGCACATTCACTTTGTTGGCATCGGTGGTGCTGGCATGGGCGGTATTGCCGAAGTGTTAGCTAACGAAGGCTATCAGATCAGCGGGTCTGACCTGGCGCCAAACCCTGTAACGCAGCAGCTGGCGTCGCTTGGGGCGACTATCTATTTCAATCATCGCCCGGAAAACGTGCGCGATGCGAGCGTGGTAGTGGTATCGAGCGCTATCTCCTCTGACAACCCGGAAATCGTTGCCGCGCATGACGCGCGCATTCCGGTGATCCGCCGTGCAGAAATGCTGGCGGAACTGATGCGTTTTCGCCACGGCATTGCGATTGCCGGGACCCACGGTAAAACCACGACCACGGCGATGGTCTCCAGTATTTATGCAGAAGCGGGTCTCGACCCGACGTTTGTCAACGGCGGCCTGGTCAAAGCCGCGGGCGTGCATGCGCGTCTGGGCCACAGTCGTTATCTGATTGCTGAAGCGGATGAGAGCGACGCGTCGTTCCTGCACCTGCAGCCGATGGTGGCGATTGTCACCAACATCGAAGCGGACCACATGGATACCTACCAGGGTGACTTCGAGAATTTAAAGCAGACTTTTATCAACTTCCTGCACAACCTGCCGTTCTACGGGCGCGCGGTGATGTGCGTAGACGATCCGGTGATCCGCGAGTTGCTGCCGCGCGTGGGTCGTCAAATCACCACCTACGGTTTCAGTGAAGACGCTGACGTCCGCGTGGAAGAGTACAAACAGATTGGCGCGCAGGGGCACTTCACGCTGGCGCGTCAGGACAAAGAGCTGCTGCACGTGACGCTGAATGCGCCAGGGCGCCATAACGCGCTCAATGCCGCAGCAGCAGTGGCCGTCGCGACGGAAGAAGGCATTGATGATGATGCGATCCTGCGCGCGCTGGAAAGCTTCCAGGGCACCGGTCGTCGTTTCGACTTCCTCGGTGAATTCCCGCTGGATCCGGTGAACGGTAAAGCCGGTACGGCGATGCTGGTGGACGACTACGGTCACCATCCAACCGAAGTGGACGCCACCATTAAAGCCGCACGTGCGGGCTGGCCGGACAAGAATCTGGTGATGGTGTTCCAGCCGCACCGTTTCACGCGTACGCGCGATCTGTATGACGATTTCGCCAGCGTCCTGTCGCAGGTAGACACCCTGCTAATGCTGGATGTATACGCCGCAGGCGAGACGCCGATTCCTGGCGCAGACAGCCGTTCTCTGTGTCGCACCATTCGTGGACGCGGTAAGGTTGACCCTATTCTGGTTTCTGACCCTGCCCAGGTGGCGGAAATTCTGGCACCGGTCCTGACAGGTAACGATTTGATTCTGATTCAGGGTGCGGGAAATATCGGCAAAATCGCCCGTACCTTAGCTGAAATCAAACTGAAGCCGCAAAACCAGGAGGATGAGCATCATGGCTGATAAGATTGCTGTCCTGTCTGGCGGCACCTCCGCCGAGCGCGAGGTTTCCCTGAATTCCGGCGCGGCTGTACTGGCGGGCCTGCGTGAAGGTGGCGTCAATGCGCACCTGGTTGACCCAAAAGAGGTCGACGTGACGCAGTTAAAAGCCATGGGCTTCGATAAAGTTTTTATCGCTTTACACGGTCGTGGCGGTGAAGACGGTACCCTGCAGGGGCTTCTGGATCTGATCGGCCTGCCGTACACCGGCAGCGGCGTGATGGCTTCCGCTATCTCTATGGATAAACTGCGCAGCAAGCTGCTGTGGCAGGGCGCAGGGTTACCTGTCGCACCATGGGTAGCGCTGACGCGGCGCGAATTTGAATTGGGCCTGTCGGATAGCGTTAATGCACGCATTGCTGAACTGGGCTTACCGGTTATTGTAAAGCCCAGCCGGGAAGGCTCCAGCGTGGGAATGTCCAAAGTCGACAAAGCTGACGATTTAGCATCCGCTTTAGCGCTGGCATTTCAACATGATGATGAAGTTCTGGTAGAAAAATGGCTTAGCGGGCCGGAATTTACCGTCGCGATGCTTGGCGAAGAAATTTTACCGTCAATCCGTATCCAATCCGCTGGAGTCTTCTATGATTATGAGGCGAAGTATCTCTCTGATGAGACGCAATATTTCTGCCCAAGTGGTCTTGAAGCTGAGCGTGAAGCCGAATTACAGTCCCTGGTGCTTAAAGCCTGGCATGTTCTGGGTTGCCAGGGCTGGGGGCGCATCGACGTGATGCAGGACCGGGATGGACAATTTTATCTGCTGGAAGCCAATACCTCTCCGGGAATGACCAGCCACAGCCTTGTGCCGATGGCCGCGCGTCAGGCGGGGATGAGCTTCTCGCAGTTAGTCGTTCGCATTCTGGACCAGGCGGGCTGATATGTCTCAGGCTGCATTGAACACGCGCAACCGCGATGACGAGGAAGAATACACCTCTTCACGCCGCAGTAATGGAACGCGTCTTGCAGGCATCATTTTCCTGCTCGGGGTGCTGTGCACCGTGTTTATCAGCGGCTGGATGGTCCTGGGCTGGATGGAAGATGCGCAGCGGTTGCCACTTTCTAAGCTGGTGGTCACCGGTGAGCGTCACTACACGCGTAACGACGATATTCGCCAGTCAATACTGGCACTGGGCTCGCCTGGCACCTTTATGACTCAGGACGTCAATATTATCCAGAGCCAGATTGAACGTCTGCCATGGATAAAACAGGCGAGCGTAAGAAAGCAATGGCCTGATGAATTGAAGATTCATCTGGTTGAATATGTGCCCATTGCGCGTTGGAATGATCAGCACATGGTTGACGTCGACGGAAATTCCTTCAGCGTCCCGGCCGATCGTGTCAACAAGCAAAATTTACCGATGTTGTATGGCCCTGAAGGCAGCGAAAACGAAGTGTTACAGGGTTTTCGTGAAATGGGTCAGGTTCTGGCGAAGGACAGGTTTACGTTAAAAGATGCTGCCATGACGGCGCGCCGTTCCTGGCAGCTTACGTTAACGAACGGCATTAAGCTCAACCTGGGGCGCGGGGACACCATGAAGCGTCTGGCGCGTTTTGTCGAACTTTACCCGGTTTTACAGCAGCAGGCACAGACTGACGGCAAACGGATAAGCTACGTTGATTTGCGCTATGACTCAGGCGCAGCAGTCGGTTGGGTACCGGCTCCGGTCGAGGAACCTAATCAGCAACAGAATCAGGCACAGGTACAGGCAGAACAACAATGATCAAGGCGACGGACAGAAAACTGGTAGTTGGACTGGAGATTGGCACCGCGAAGGTTGCCGCTTTAGTAGGGGAAGTTCTGCCCGACGGTATGGTCAATATCATTGGCGTGGGCAGTTGCCCGTCCCGTGGTATGGATAAAGGTGGGGTAAACGATCTTGAATCGGTGGTGAAGTGCGTCCAGCGCGCCATCGATCAGGCTGAATTGATGGCAGATTGCCAGATTTCTTCTGTCTATCTGGCCCTCTCTGGTAAGCACATTAGCTGCCAGAACGAAATCGGCATGGTGCCGATTTCCGAAGAAGAAGTGACGCAGGAAGACGTTGAAAACGTTGTGCATACGGCGAAATCCGTGCGTGTCCGCGATGAGCATCGCGTATTGCACGTGATCCCGCAGGAATATGCGATTGACTACCAGGAAGGGATCAAGAACCCGGTTGGTCTGTCAGGCGTTCGTATGCAGGCAAAAGTGCACCTGATCACATGTCACAACGATATGGCGAAGAACATTGTAAAAGCCGTTGAACGTTGTGGCCTGAAAGTTGACCAACTTATTTTCGCCGGTCTGGCGGCAAGTTATTCCGTGCTGACCGAAGATGAACGTGAACTGGGTGTCTGTGTGGTCGATATTGGTGGTGGTACAATGGACATGGCCGTGTATACCGGCGGTGCGTTGCGCCACACCAAAGTGATCCCGTACGCAGGGAACGTCGTGACCAGCGATATTGCTTACGCTTTTGGTACGCCACCGAGCGATGCAGAAGCGATTAAAGTGCGCCACGGCTGTGCGCTGGGCTCTATTGTTGGCAAAGATGAGAGCGTTGAAGTGCCAAGCGTCGGTGGTCGTCCACCGCGCAGCCTGCAGCGCCAGACGTTGGCAGAGGTGATCGAGCCGCGCTATACCGAGCTGCTCAACCTGGTCAACGAAGAGATTTTACAGTTACAGGAACAGCTTCGTCAGCAGGGTGTTAAACATCATCTTGCGGCGGGGATTGTATTAACCGGCGGTGCAGCGCAAATTGAAGGTCTTGCGGCCTGTGCACAGCGCGTGTTCCATACGCAGGTGCGTATTGGTGCGCCGCTGAATATCACCGGTTTAACGGATTACGCTCAGGAGCCGTATTATTCAACGGCTGTGGGCCTGCTCCACTACGGGAAGGAATCTCATCTCAGTGGTGAAGCGGAAGTGGAAAAACGCGTCTCAGTGGGGTCGTGGGTCAAACGACTGAACAACTGGTTGCGAAAAGAGTTTTAATTTTTTTAAGAGACCGGAGAGAATTAGCGGTCTCGGGCGACAGGCACAACGGAGAGAGAAATTATGTTTGAACCTATGGAACTGACCAACGACGCGGTGATTAAAGTCATCGGCGTCGGTGGCGGCGGCGGTAACGCCGTAGAGCATATGGTGCGTGAACGCATTGAAGGTGTTGAATTCTTTGCAGTTAACACCGATGCACAGGCACTGCGTAAGACGGCTGTAGGCCAGACTATCCAGATCGGCGGTGGTATCACCAAAGGGCTGGGAGCAGGGGCTAACCCGGAAGTGGGCCGCAATGCGGCTGAAGAAGATCGTGAAGCCCTGCGCGCTGCACTGGAAGGTGCGGACATGGTCTTCATTGCAGCAGGTATGGGTGGCGGTACCGGTACCGGCGCAGCACCTGTTGTAGCTGAAGTGGCTAAAGATTTAGGTATCCTGACCGTTGCTGTCGTGACCAAGCCTTTCAATTTTGAAGGCAAGAAGCGTATGGCCTTTGCGGAGCAGGGTATCACCGAGCTGTCCAAGCACGTTGACTCGCTGATCACCATCCCGAACGACAAGCTGTTGAAGGTTCTGGGTCGCGGTATCTCCCTGCTGGACGCCTTCGGTGCAGCAAACGACGTGCTGAAAGGCGCGGTTCAGGGTATCGCTGAACTGATTACCCGTCCTGGCCTGATGAACGTTGACTTTGCAGACGTTCGCACCGTGATGTCCGAAATGGGCTACGCGATGATGGGCTCTGGCGTGGCGAGCGGCGAAGACCGTGCAGAAGAAGCGGCTGAAATGGCCATCTCTTCTCCACTGCTGGAAGATATCGATCTGTCTGGTGCACGTGGCGTGCTGGTCAACATTACCGCTGGCTTTGACCTGCGTCTGGATGAGTTCGAAACCGTGGGTAACACTATCCGTGCGTTCGCCTCTGACAACGCTACCGTGGTAATCGGTACTTCGCTTGACCCTGAAATGAACGACGAGCTGCGTGTTACCGTTGTTGCGACTGGTATCGGTATGGACAAGCGTCCTGAGATCACCTTAGTGACCAACAAGCAGACTCAGCAACCGGTAATGGATCGTTACCAGCAGCACGGTATGTCTCCGCTGACTCAGGAGCAGAAACCGGCCGCGAAAGTGGTGAACGACCCAACGCCGCAAACGGCGAAAGAGCCAGATTATCTGGATATCCCGGCGTTCCTGCGTAAGCAAGCTGATTAAGAATTGGCTGGAATTAGGGGATTTGCGCTCTTTGTGCTAAACTGGCCCACCGTTAGTGATATACACTCTCGGTTGGATAGTTAATTTGGCGAGATTATACGATGATCAAACAAAGGACACTTAAACGTATCGTTCAGGCGACGGGTGTCGGTTTACATACCGGCAAGAAAGTCACGCTGACGTTACGCCCTGCGCCGGCCAATACCGGGGTCATCTATCGTCGCACCGACTTGAATCCACCGGTAGATTTTCCGGCCGATGCCAAATCTGTGCGTGATACTATGCTCTGTACTTGTCTGGTGAACGAGCATGACGTGCGGATTTCTACCGTAGAGCACCTGAACGCCGCCCTGGCGGGGCTGGGTATCGACAACATTATTGTTGAAGTCGATGCGCCAGAAATCCCGATTATGGATGGCAGTGCTGCACCGTTCGTCTATCTGTTGCTGGATGCCGGCATCGAAGAGCTGAACTGCGCGAAGAAATTTGTTCGCATCAAAGAGACCGTTCGCGTCGAAGATGGCGACAAGTGGGCTGAATTCAAACCGTACAATGGTTTCTCGTTGGACTTTACCATCGACTTTAACCATCCGGCGATTGATTCCAGTACCCAGCGCTACGCGATGAACTTCTCTGCTGATGCGTTTATGCGCCAGATCAGCCGAGCCCGTACGTTTGGCTTCATGCGTGATATCGAATATCTGCAGTCCCGCGGCCTGTGCCTGGGCGGCAGCTTCGATTGTGCCATCGTTGTTGACGATTATCGCGTACTGAACGAAGACGGCCTGCGTTTCGAAGATGAATTCGTTCGTCACAAAATGCTGGACGCTATCGGCGACCTGTTTATGTGTGGTCACAATATCATTGGTGCATTTACCGCGTTCAAATCCGGTCATGCGCTGAACAACAAACTGTTGCAGGCCGTCCTGGCAAAACAGGAAGCCTGGGAATATGTGACCTTCGAAGACGAAGCAGAACTGCCGCTGGCTTTCAAAGCGCCAAACATGGTTCTGGCGTAACGGTTCACGCCGTTTCGTAAAAAATCGACTGGTTAACCTGGTACTCTCTCCGACCAGGAAGACCAGTCGTTTTTATTTTTGCCCTTCTTCGTTTGCCCCAGCGTTATCTCTTGTTTGTCTTGCGCAGAAAATGCGTGCGTTAGCTGCATTCTTGACCGTTTTTCCCCGCGGTGGCACCTCATTCCTGCTGATGTGCATTGGCTTTAGTGGTAATATCTGGGCGCTTAAAAAAATAACTTAAAAGTAGCCTGTTACAGGCTGGCTTATGTGGTGGAGCAAGTGAGCGGAATACTGACGCGCTGGCGACAATTTGGCAGACGTTACTTCTGGCCGCATCTCTTATTAGGGATGGTCGCGGCGAGTCTCGGCTTGCCTGCGCTCAGCAACAGTGCCGAAGCGGCGACGCCAGCGAAGACCTCTACTACCAAACACGATCTCAACACGCGGGTTAACTTTACAAACCTGGCGTGGCTTGAAGCCAGCCGCCGCCCGAATTTCTCCGTTGATTACTGGCACCAGCACGCTATCCGCACGGTTATCCGCCATCTCTCCTTCGCGATGGCGCCCCAGGCAATGCCTGTGGCGGAAGAGACGCTGCCGGTGCAGGCACAGCATCTTGCCCTGCTGGACACGCTTAATGCTCTGCTTACGCAGGACAGCCAGCCGCCGGTCATGGTGCGCGAGACGGCGCAACGCGCGCTCGTTCCTCCTGTTTCATTCTCTGTATCAACCTGGATTAGCCAGGTTCACGGCATTCGAGCCGGGCCTCAACGCCTCAGCTAAATTAACTTTTTCAATACCTTAATTTATTTGCCCATGATGGGGCGTTTGAGAATTTATTATGCTAATCAAATTATTAACTAAAGTTTTTGGTAGTCGTAACGATCGTACCCTGCGCCGTATGCGCAAAGCTGTTGCCGTCATCAACGGTATGGAACCGGCGATGGAGAAGCTCTCTGATGATGAGCTGAAAGCGAAAACGGCGGAATTCCGTGCGCGTCTGGAAAAAGGTGAAACCTTAGAAAGCCTGATCCCGGAAGCGTTTGCTGTCGTGCGTGAAGCAAGTAAGCGCGTGTTCGGCATGCGTCACTTCGACGTTCAGCTGCTGGGCGGTATGGTGCTTAACGAGCGCTGCATCGCGGAAATGCGTACCGGTGAAGGTAAAACCCTGACCGCAACGCTGCCGGCTTACCTGAACGCGCTGACCGGTAAAGGCGTTCACGTCGTTACCGTCAACGACTATCTGGCGCAGCGTGATGCCGAAAACAACCGTCCACTGTTCGAATTCCTCGGTATGACCGTCGGTATCAACATGTCCGGCCTGCCTGCGCCAGCCAAGCGTGAAGCGTATAACGCGGATATCACCTACGGTACCAACAACGAATACGGCTTCGACTACCTGCGTGACAACATGGCGTTCAGCCCTGAAGAGCGTGTCCAGCGTAAGCTGCACTATGCGCTGGTGGATGAGGTGGACTCCATCCTGATCGATGAAGCGCGTACTCCGCTTATCATCTCCGGCCCGGCTGAAGACAGCTCCGAGATGTATCGTAAAGTCGACAAAATCATTCCACACCTGCTGCGTCAGGAGAAAGAAGACTCGGATACCTTCCAGGGTGAAGGCCACTTCTCCGTTGATGAAAAAGCGCGCCAGGTGAACCTGACCGAACGTGGTCTGGTGAAAATTGAAGAGCTGCTGGTTGCTGAAGGCATTATGGAAGAGGGCGAGTCTCTGTACTCCCCGAGCAACATCATGCTGATGCACCACGTGACCGCCGCGCTGCGTGCCCACGCGCTGTTCACCCGTGACGTCGACTACATCGTAAAAGACGGCGAAGTGATCATTGTCGATGAGCACACCGGCCGTACCATGCAGGGGCGTCGCTGGTCTGACGGTCTGCACCAGGCTGTAGAAGCCAAAGAAGGCGTGGATATTCAAAACGAAAACCAGACGCTGGCGTCTATCACCTTCCAGAACTACTTCCGTCTGTACGAGAAGCTGGCGGGCATGACCGGTACTGCCGATACCGAAGCGTTTGAATTCAGCTCTATCTACAAGCTGGATACCGTGGTCGTTCCAACCAACCGTCCGATGATCCGTAAGGATATGCCGGACCTGGTGTACATGACCGAAGCGGAAAAAATTCAGGCGATCATCGAAGATATCCGCGAGCGTACTGCTAAAGGCCAGCCGGTTCTGGTGGGGACCATCTCCATTGAAAAATCCGAAGTGGTTTCTCACGAGCTGACCAAAGCGGGTATTAAACACAACGTACTGAACGCCAAATTCCACGCCAAAGAAGCGGACATTGTTGCGCAGGCAGGTTATCCGGCTGCGGTAACCATCGCCACCAACATGGCGGGTCGTGGTACCGATATTATGCTGGGCGGTAGCTGGCAGGCCGAAGTGGCTGAGCTGGAAAACCCAACGCCTGAACAGATTGCGCAGATTAAGGCCGACTGGCAGGTGCGTCACGACGCGGTGCTGGCATCCGGCGGTCTGCATATCATTGGTACCGAGCGTCACGAATCGCGTCGTATCGATAACCAGCTGCGTGGTCGTGCGGGTCGTCAGGGTGATGCCGGTTCTTCCCGCTTCTACCTGTCGATGGAAGATGCGCTGATGCGTATTTTCGCCTCCGACCGCGTGTCCGGCATGATGCGTAAGCTGGGCATGAAACCTGGCGAAGCCATTGAGCACCCGTGGGTCACCAAAGCGATCGCGAACGCCCAGCGTAAAGTGGAAAGCCGCAACTTCGATATTCGTAAGCAACTGCTGGAATACGATGACGTGGCTAACGACCAGCGCCGTGCGATCTACACCCAGCGTAACGAACTGCTGGACGTATCCGATGTGAGCGAAACCATCAACAGCATTCGTGAAGATGTGTTTAAAGCCACGATTGATGCGCATATTCCTCCTCAGTCTCTGGAAGAGATGTGGGACATCGAAGGCCTGCAGGAACGTCTGAAAAACGACTTTGACCTCGATCTGCCTATCAAAGAGTGGCTGGATAAAGAGCCTGAGCTGCACGAAGAGACCCTGCGCGAGCGTATCTACGAAACCGCGCTGGATGTTTACAAGCGTAAGGAAGAGGTTGTTGGCGCTGAGATGATGCGTCACTTCGAAAAAGGCGTGATGCTGCAGACGCTGGATTCCCTGTGGAAAGAGCATCTGGCGGCGATGGACTACCTGCGTCAGGGTATCCACCTGCGTGGCTATGCGCAGAAAGATCCGAAGCAGGAATACAAGCGTGAGTCCTTCTCCATGTTTGCCTCTATGCTTGAGTCGCTGAAGTATGAAGTGATCAGCACCCTGAGCAAGGTTCAGGTGCGTATGCCGGAAGAGGTAGAAGCGATGGAGCAGCAGCGTCGTGAAGAAGCCGAGCGTCTGGCACAAATGCAACAGCTGAGCCATCAGACCGACGACAGCGAAGCTGCAGCGGCGATCGCCGCGCAGACTGGCGATCGTAAAGTGGGTCGTAACGATCCGTGCCCATGTGGCTCCGGTAAAAAGTACAAGGCGTGCCACGGGCGTCTGAGCTGAATTCATAAAAAAACAAAAAGGCGCAGACATCTGCGCCTTTTTTATGGAAGTAACAATATGAAAATACTGCAAATTGCCGTCGGGATTATTCGCAACCCGCAAAAGCAAATCTTTATCACCCAGCGCGCTGCCGACGCCCATATGGCGAACAAATGGGAGTTTCCAGGCGGAAAAATTGAGGCTGGTGAAACCCCGGAAGCGGCGCTGGTTCGCGAGCTTCAGGAAGAAGTCGGGATCACCCCGCTTGGCGCAACGCTGTTTGATAAGCTCGAATACCAGTTCCCGGACAGGCACATTACGCTGTGGTTCTGGCTGGTGGAAAACTGGGAAGGTGAACCCTGGGGAAAAGAGGGGCAGCCGGGTAACTGGGTGGCGCTTCAGGCAAGTGATGCCGAAAAATTCCCGCCAGCTAATGAGCCTGTGATCCTGCGGCTCGTTGCACAACCGAAGGCCTGCTAAGCGACGCGCCAGCAGGCTTTACAGATTACTGCTGGTTTTCACTCCAGTCGTCGCTGTCCGAGAGATCGCCTTTACTCGGAATACGTTTCTCTTCCGCCGCCCATTCGCCCAGGTCAATAAGCTGGCAGCGTTTGCTGCAGAATGGGCGGAACGGACTCACTTCGCCCCAGACAACGGTTTTGCCACAGGTAGGGCAGTTTACGGTGGTGACATCAGACATCGGCACTCCTTAACAACAGGCCAGTTCAAAATCGAGGCGTTCCGGCACGGTGCCATTTTCGCTGTCCAGAGGCATAAAGCGAATCGCAAAGCGGCTCTTATGCCCGGAAATTTGCGGATAAAGCTGTTCGCCAAGCGATAAATTCAGGCGCAGAAGATCGGCATCATCACCGTTGTCCTGGTAGAAACCATTCAGGCTGGTTTGCTTGCGGAACGGCGCTGAGTTACGGATCAGATCGAGGATCAGCGACAGCGTCTGGTGCATCGGCTCCAGGCTTGCCAGCCAGCTGTTCACCTGCGCGTCACGCTGGGCTTGTGGCATATGGAGCCACATATGCAGCGTCGGCAAGTCGAAGCTGCAGCAACCGCCAGGGATGCTCAGGCGCTGGCGCACCAGGCCAATCAGGCGGTCCTCACGCAAAAACTGCCCGACGCGCGGTGCAGCCATCAGGATGCTGCTGCTGGTTTTAAGCTGCTGGCGAAGGGAATCGATACGGCTTACATCCACCCCCGGAACCTCAGCCCATGCCTGTAATTTACGCTGCTGACGCTCCAGCTCTTTAAGCAATTCTGTGCGGACATCGCCGCGTTCAATCACATCCAGCAGATCGCCTACATTGCGGAAGAAATGCAACGCCGTAGCATGATCGTTAACCGGCAGATGTTGTGAAAGCTGCTGAATGAGGAATTCGATGCGCAGCCAGGTACGCATTTTTTCGTTGAGCGGATGCTCAAAAAGGATGTGTGTCGACATTATGGTTTTTCCTGTGCAACGGCCTGCGCGGCAAACGTCAGATACTGCGCGTGCAGACGGGCAACATCCGATGCAATGGCATCTGGTGCGCCGTTATTATCAATGACATCATCCGCCACGGCAAGGCGCTGAGCGCGCGTGGCCTGAGCGGCAAGAATGTGTTCAGCATGCTCGCGCGAGACGTGGTCGCGCGTCATGGTTCTCTGGATTTGCGTTTCGGGGGTGACATCAATCACCAGCACCCGGTCGGCTTTCTTCTGCAGCTGATTTTCAACCAGCAGCGGAACCACCCACAAGACATAGGGCGAGCGGGCCGCGGCGATCTGACGCTGCGTTTCCTGGTGGATGATGGGGTGGAGAAGGCTATTAAGCCAGGCTTTTTCCGCAGAATCGGAAAAAATGCATTCGCGAAGCTGGCGGCGATTCAGGGTGCCATCGTCATTGATAATTGTCTGACCAAAATGTTCTGCGATGGCCTTTAGCGCGGGTGTATTGGGCTCTACCACCTGGCGGGCAATAATATCGGCATCGACAATCGTGATACCCAAACGAGAAAACGCGTCCGCAACGGTACTTTTGCCACTACCGATGCCGCCGGTTAATGCAACGATATACCCCATTAAATAAAATCCTGGGAATTATTCATTATAAAAATCAGTTGATTAAAAATCACAGATGCGCCAGTCACTGTTTAGCCCTGTTTACCGGCTTTTTACCAGGTAAATTTATAGGATTGTAGCGTAAAAAAAGAGAATTTCGCAGTCTTGCGGAGCAGGTATTAGTGCGTATGATAGCGTCACTGGAGTTGTGCTTTTAACATATTTGCCTCTAACCCCAGGAATCCGCACATGCGTATCGAAGAAGATCTGAAGTTAGGTTTCAAAGACGTTCTTATCCGCCCTAAACGCTCTACACTGAAAAGTCGCTCAGACGTTGAACTCGAACGTCAATTCACCTTTAAGCATTCCGGTCAGACGTGGTCTGGCGTGCCGATCATCGCTGCCAATATGGATACTGTGGGAACCTTTGAGATGGCAACCGCGCTGGCACAGTTCGATATTCTCACCGCCGTTCACAAACATTACAGCCCTGAAGAGTGGGATGCGTTTGTTGCGTCCGCCTCTGCTGATGTGGTGAAGCACGTGATGGTCTCCACCGGCACCTCCGATGCGGATTTTGAGAAGACCAAACAGATCCTGAAGGCTAACCCGGCGCTGAACTTCGTTTGTATTGATGTGGCGAACGGTTACTCCGAGCACTTCGTACAGTTCGTCAGCAAGGCGCGTGAGGCCTGGCCGACGAAAACCATCATCGCGGGCAACGTGGTGACCGGTGAAATGTGTGAAGAGCTGATCCTCTCCGGTGCCGATATCGTGAAAGTAGGGATTGGTCCGGGCTCCGTATGCACCACACGCGTCAAAACCGGCGTCGGTTATCCGCAGCTCTCTGCCGTCATTGAATGTGCCGACGCGGCGCACGGGCTGGGCGGCCAGATCATCAGCGACGGCGGTTGCACCATGCCGGGTGATGTTGCAAAGGCCTTCGGCGGCGGCGCGGACTTCGTGATGCTCGGCGGTATGCTGGCAGGCCATGAAGAGAGCGGCGGTACCGTCGTTGAAGAGAACGGCGAGAAATTTATGCTGTTCTACGGCATGAGCTCTGAGTCTGCGATGACCCGCCACGTCGGTGGCGTGGCAAAATACCGCGCGGCAGAAGGCAAAACCGTGAAGCTGCCCCTGCGCGGCCCGGTTGAAAACACCGCACGCGATATCCTTGGCGGCCTGCGATCTGCCTGCACCTACGTGGGCGCCTCCCGCCTGAAAGAGCTGACAAAGCGTACGACGTTTATTCGCGTTCAGGAACAAGAAAACCGCGTATTCAATAGTCTGTAATGGCTTTCGCTGGCGCATGCCCGTGCGCCAGCCCTGTTGTACTATCCCGCGCTCATCGCATCTCCCAGGTGGAATATCGGCAGGTACATTGCCACCACCAGCGTACCGATAATGACCCCCGTCACAATCAGTAGCAGCGGCTCCAGAAGCGCCGCCAGGTTATCTGCTCGTTGAAAGGTCTGTTCCGTGTGATGATGGGCAAGGTTTGCCAGCATGATGTCCAGCGCACCTGACATTTCACCGGTTCGTAAAAGCTGAATACAGAGCGGGGTAAACAATGCCGCCTTCTGAAAGGATGACCAGACGGGCAGACCCTTTTCAATGTCCTCCCGCACGTTGCGAAGTATCCCTTGCCAGTACCGGCTCTCAACAGTTTCTTCTGCACTCTCCAGACCCTGTAAAAAGGGGATGCCTGCCTGTTGCGTGAGTGACAGCACGGTAAAGATGTGTCCCAGCTTTTGGCCTTTTGCCAGTGCGCCCATCACGGGCGTATGCATCAGGATTTGCTGCCAGCGAGGGTTCTGCCGCAGAGCCCAGGCGACGGCAAAGGGGGTTAGTAGCAGGGCGAACAACGCGAGGGCATATGTCTGCATAAAGGCGGCCATTCCCATGACCATCTGCGTCAGCACGGGAAGCGGGGTATTAAACGTTTTGTAGATCGCGGCAAACTCGGGCAGGACCAGGGTGACCATCGCCAGCACAACCACTACAGCCAGCGTCAGGACGATCGCCGGGTAGCGGAGCGCTTTTTTCACTTTTGCACTGAGCTGCTGCTGCGCTTTTTGTTGCTGCGCGAGCTGACGACAGCACGCCTCCAGCTTCCCTGTCAGCTCCCCGGTCTTCACCATCGAGACATGCAGCGGGCTAAAAACGGCTGGCCACTTTTTTAGCGACTCCGAAAACGGGCATCCTTCACTGAGCTCATCGGCAATGCTTTGCAGCAGCGCCTGCCACGGTTTTAACGGATGCTGTTCTGCCAGCATTTGCAGGCTGTGGGACAATGTCAGTCCAGCCTGCAGAAGCGTGGCGAGCTGATGAAACATCTCGTCGCAGTGGTGTTGCCGCCAGCGGTGCCGCTGCGTGCATCGGGTAAGCGTCAGAGGATGGAGGTCGTTACGCATTAGCCGGGTGAAGGCCGCATTGCGGTCCGTGGCCCAGAGTGTCCCGCTTCGGGGTTCTCCATCTTTGGTGAGCGCACGCCAGCGCCAGAGCTGATTAGCCGCCATTGGGCATTCCCAGGACGCGCAGCAACTCTTCAATCGTGGTTAGCCCCTGTTCGACGGCCATGCAGCCGTGTTCAAAAAGAGAAATCATCCCTGCCTGGCGGGCGCTCGCCTCGATGACGTCTGTTCCCGCTCCGCTGGCAATGGCCTGCCGCAGGGCATTGTCGATCCCGAGTACTTCAAAAATGGCCACGCGGCCATAAAAACCGTGGTAACAGCGCTCGCAGCCGGTAGGCTGCCAGCGTGGAAGTGGTCTGGGCCATACTGAGCGAGGTAAGTCCGCATGCTCCCCGCTTTTCTGTCGGCAGTACGGGCAGAGACGTCGAACCAGTCGCTGGGCAATCACCATCGTCAGTGCGGAGGAAATCATCCAGCGTGCAACGCCCATCTGCTCCAGGCGAACCAGCGTTTCCGTCGTCGAGTTGGTATGCAGGGTCGACAGCACCAGGTGCCCGGTCTGGGCAGCATTAATGGCAATCCCGGCCGTTTCACCGTCACGGATTTCGCCGACCATTATGATGTCGGGATCCTGACGCAGCAGCGCCCGCAGCACGCTCTGGAAGGTTAAACCCGCCCGGGGATTAATCTGCGTCTGGTTTAATCCGGCAAGGGGGATCTCAATAGGATCCTCTACGCTGCAGATGTTGACGTCAGGGGTGTTACGCGACTGCAGCGCGCTGTACAGCGTCACGGTTTTGCCGCTGCCGGTAGGCCCGGTGACCAGAATCAGCCCCTGTGGCTGGTGGAGAACCGCATTAAAACAGGCCAGCTGCTCAGCATTCATGCCAAGCGCTTTCGGCTCAAGGGCCTGCGGAACCTGCTGCAGGAGACGCAGCACAATTTTCTCGCCGCCGCTGCAGGGAAGCGTCGCGATCCGAAACGAGACCGGCTCGTTGGCCAGCTCAATCGTAAACTGGCCGTCCTGGGGTAAACGGCGCTCAGCAATATCCAGGTTACCCAGTACTTTTAAGCGTGCGCTGAGCAGGTTAGCCAGTTCCGCCGCAAGCGGAGGCTGCGGGCAAAGTACGCCGTCGATACGTAAACGAATCTGGCACGCGTGCTCCATCGGTTCGATATGAATATCAGAGGCGCGCTGATTGATTGCCTGCTGCAGCGTGTGGTTGAGGATATCTACCGTTGAATGCGCTTGCGAAACGCCGGGCAGATGCGATTGTGACGTGAGCTGCCGGTGTTTTTCCATGCGCTCAGCGCTCCAGCACTCAATATCAATCCGTTTCTGAGTCGCGAAACGCAGCGCCTCCATGAGTTCGGCCGCGGGGTTGCCCACGACGGCAATGCTGACCATTTCACTGTCGCTGGTAAGCAGCAGTGCGTGATGGCGAAGACAAAGCGCCACGAGTTGATCGGTCTTCATTTTCCGCTCCTCAGTTATTGTCGAAGCGGAAAACGTCTTCGCAGGCCTGCTTCAGGGCGCTATCAGCGCTGATGTTGCAGAGACGCGTCCAGCCCGTCATACCGTTAGCGTCGTTCCACTGCGGCGTCATGACCACTTCCAGCCCGTTAAGACTTTCCTGTCCTGTTAAGGTCACGATCCCTTTCGCTACGCTCATTCCCGACACGTAGCGTGTCGTGGTGGGGGAAGGGATGCCGTTGCTGCCGGCATCGCAGCTCTCCACGCCCCCGTGATCCAGCGCGCAAAGCTCGATGGCGGTGCGGTAGGGAACGAAGGTTTGCAGCATATCGGTCAGCGCCGCTTTGCGCAGGTAGTTCTGATAGGCAGGTACGCCGATGGCGCTCAGAATCGCAATAATGCCGATGACCACCATCAGCTCAATGAGAGTGAATCCGTGTTGTCTGTTCATATCTGCTCCTTACGTTAAGTGGCGCTACTCTGTCAGCGCGAAAGGGCAGAAACGAGGGGCAAAAAAAGGAACGGGAGAGCGCTTTCAGAGAATTTATGCCGCGTTGCAGGGAAGAACAGCGGATTTGCGAGCGGGGCTGAAATTCCCCTCTCCGGGCGGAGAGGGGAGAGGAATGACTATTTAAAACGCATCGAGAGGTCGAGAGCGCGAACGTGCTTGGTCAGCGCGCCGACGGAGATGTAATCCACGCCGGTTTCGGCAAATTCACGGATTGTTTCGAAGGTGACGTTTCCGGACACTTCGAGCTGGGCCCGGCCGTTGGTCAGTTTTACCGCCTCGCGCATCTGCTCGGTTTCGAAGTTATCGAGCATGATGATATCGGCCCCGGCCTTAATCGCCTGCTCCAGCTCGTCCAGGTTTTCCACTTCCACTTCAACCGGCACGTCCGGGTGCAGCCAGAAGGCCTTCTCCACCGCCTGGCGCACGGAGCCCGAGGCAATAATGTGGTTCTCTTTAATCAGGAAAGCGTCGGACAGGCCCAGACGATGGTTTGCGCCGCCGCCGCAGAGCACCGCGTACTTCAGCGCCGTGCGCAGGCCCGGCAGCGTTTTGCGGGTATCCAGCAGCTGGGTTCGGGTGCCGGCCAGCAGGTCAACGTAGCGGCGCACTTCACTGGCAACGCCAGAGAGCGTTTGTACAAAATTGAGCGCGGTACGTTCGCCGGTCAGCAAGACGCGGGAGGGGCCGTCCAGCTCGAACAGCGGCTGATTGGGCGTGACGCTATCGCCATCTTCAACGTGCCATGTTACCTGCACATCATCGCCCGCCAGTTGGGTAAAGACCTCTTCAACCCAGCGCTTGCCGCAAAAAACACCCTCTTCGCGGGTGATAATGACCGCGTGGGAGCGTGTCTCTTTTGGCAACAATTGTGCGGTAATATCTTTATCGGCATTGACGTCACCGCCCAGGTCTTCTTTCAAAGCATGGGCAACGCTTGCCGGAATATCCATATTAATACGTTCCAGAAGCGCTTCACGTCGGTGGTCGGGGTTGTAGCGGCGAGGCGGCATGATAAAACTCCAAATTGGTAACGAATCATAATATTGAAACATGCTACTCTGAACCGAGTAACAGCACCATACATAAGGAGTTCCAGCATGTTGTTAGAAAACGGATGGCTGGTGGATGCGCGGCATGTGCCTTCGCCGCACCACGACTGCCGCCCGGAGGATGAAAAGCCCACACTGCTGGTGGTTCATAATATTAGTCTCCCGCCGGGAGAATTTGGCGGCCCGTGGATCGATGCGTTATTCACAGGAACGATTGATCCCGATGCCCATCCTTTCTTTGCTGAGATTGCGCATCTGCGCGTGTCGGCTCACTGCCTGATTCGTCGCGATGGTGAAGTGGTTCAGTATGTTCCCTTTGATAAGCGCGCCTGGCATGCCGGGGTGTCGATGTATCACGGGCGCGAACGGTGCAACGATTTTTCTATCGGGATCGAACTGGAAGGCACGGATACCACGCCCTACACCGATTCACAGTATCAACAGTTGGCGGCTGTGACCCGCACGCTTATCGGACTCTATCCGGCCATTGCCGACAATATTACGGGACACAGTGATATTGCCCCGGCGAGAAAAACCGATCCCGGCCCGGCATTCGACTGGCCGCGGTTCCGCGCCATGCTCACCGCGTCGTCAGAATAAGGAGATACCATGACGTTGTTTACCATGCTGCTGGTTATCATCGCTGAACGCCTGTTCAAGCTCGGCGAGCACTGGCATCTGGATCACCGGCTGGAGGTGTTATTCCGCCGTATCAAACATTTTTCCATGCTGCGCACGCTGCTGATGATGGCAGGAGTGATGGTCATTACGTTCCTGCTGCTGCGCGCGCTGCATGGACTGTTTTTCAACGTGCCGCTGCTGGTGGTGTGGATCCTGCTCGGCGTGCTGTGCATTGGTGCGGGCAAGGTGCGTTTGCACTATCACGCCTACCTGAAAGCCGCCTCCCGTGACGATGCCCATGCGCGCGGTGCCATGGCGAGCGAGCTGACGATGATCCACGGCGTGCCGCCGGACTGCGACGAGCGCGAGTTTCTGCGCGAACTGCAGAACGCGCTGCTGTGGATTAACTTCCGTTACTACCTGGCGCCGCTGTTCTGGTTTGTGGTAGGCGGCCCGTGGGGACCGGTCTTGCTGATGGGGTATGCGTTCCTGCGCGCCTGGCAGACCTGGCTTGCCCGCTATCTGACGCCGCATGAACGTTTGCTGTCCGGCATCGATGCCATCCTGCACGTGCTCGACTGGCTCCCGGTGCGTCTGGTGGGCGTTGTGTACGCGTTAATTGGACACGGTGAGAAAGCGCTGCCCGCATGGTTTGCTTCGCTGGCTGACCGCCATACGTCGCAGTATCAGGTGTTAACGCGTCTGGCACAGTTCTCGCTGGCGCGTGAGCCGCATACCGACAAGATTGAAACACCGAAAGCCGCTGTCTCCATGGCGAAGAAAACGTCGTTTGTGGTGGTGGTTATCGTGGCGCTGCTGACGATCTACGGCACGCTGGTGTAAGCCAGCGCGCCGCAAAGACTAAAGCGTATCCGCAGGCGGGATGCCGAAATCAGGCATCCCGTTTTCATTCCAGCGGACGCGCTTCAGGCGGGTATGACGGTTCGGATCGTAAAGCGGATCGCCCTCAATTTCGGTGTAGTTCCGCGCGTGATACACCAGCACATCTTCCCCTTCCGGCGTTTGTGTAAAGCTGTTGTGGCCCGGGCCGAACTGGCGGTTTTCGTAGCTGGTCACGAATACGGGACGCGGGGATTTGTGCCAGTTTGCAGGGTTTTGCGGAGCGGCATTCAGGTCTATCCACAGCAGTCCCATGCAGTAGTTCTCGTCGGTGGCGCTGGCGGAATAGCTGATAAACAGCTTATCGCCGTGAACCAACACCGCCGGGCCTTCGTTAACCCAAAATCCGCGACACTCCCAGTCATACTCCGGTTTGCTGAGCATCACCGGCTCGCCTTTTAGCGTCCACGGGTTCGCCATTTCGCACAGATAAAGGTTGGAGTTCCCGGTGATATCCGGTGCCTTTTGCGCCCACAGATACCAGCGTTTCCCCTGATGCACAAAGGTGGTAGCGTCCAGAGCAAAGGTATCGAACGGGGTTTTGATTTGCCCTTTTTCCACCCACGTGCCGGTAAGCGGATCGCTGTCGGTACATTCAATGGCAAACATGCGGTGCTGGAACATCCCGAGTGCATCGAGCGCCTGCGTGTGCGTCGCGGCAAAATAGATGTACCACTTTCCGTCGATATGATGCAGTTCCGGCGCCCATATCAGCTGGCTCATGGGGCCAGCGTCGGGTTTACGCCAGACCACCACTTCTTCGGCATGACGTAAGCCTTCCAGCGACGCTGCGCGGCGGATCGCCAGCTTGTCGTACTGCGGCACGGAGGCGATAAAATAGTACTGCCCCTCATGGCGTAAAATGTACGGATCGGCGCGTTGTTCGATAAACGGGTTTGGCCACTGATGCATTTGGCTCTCCTTATTTTGTCTCTGCGGCTTTCAGTGCCTGATAGTCGTTCAGTTCACGGTAGTTGGTGCGGCGTTTCTCCAGATCGGCCTGGATCTGCTTCATGGTTTCACGATCCACCTTCAGCAGGCGCACCACGCCCGCGGTAATTAAGTATCCAATGCCGGGAATGACGGTAAAGAGCAGCACGATCCCGTTAAGGGCGTCCGCGCTTTGCGCTTTCGCGCCCGCGTCGTAGCCATACCAGGAGAGCAGGAACCCGACCATCGCCCCGGCAATCGCCAGCCCCAGCTTCAGGAAGAAGATGTTGCCCGAGAAGCTGATGCCGGTGATGCGCTTCCCGGTTTTCCACTCGCCGTAGTCGTCCACGTCGGCCATCAGCGACCAGTGCAGCGGAGACGGGATCTGGTGCAGGATGTTCAGCAGGACGTAGAGCGCCACGATGGTGACGGTGGCTTTCGGGTCGAAGAAATAAAAGGCACAGGAGAAAATCGCCAGCACGATATTGGTCCAGAAGAAGACCTTCAGCTTACACCAGCGGTCGGTCAGCACTTTTGCCAGCACGCTGCCGAGCATCATGCCAACAACGCCCAGGCTGATGAACAGCGTGGCGAAGTGGGTGCTCTGGCCCATCACCCAGGTAACGTAATACATGGTGGCCGCCATGCGGATAAAGCCGGGGCAGACGTTGCAGAGCGTCAGCAGCAGAATGCGCACCCACTGGTCGTTCTTCCACACGTCTTTCAGATCGTTTTTCAACTCATCGTTGGTCTGCACCGCCGGGCGCACGCGCTCGCGCACGGTGGCGAAGCAGAACAGGAACATGCAGGTGCCAATCAGCGCTAGTACGGTCATCGCCATCTGGTAGCCTTTGGCTTTGTTGTCCCCGCCAAACCAGTCGGCCATCGGCAGCAGCGTTAATGAGAGCAGCAGCGTGGCGATGCCGACCAGCACGAAGCGATACGACTGGCAGGCGACGCGCTCTTTCGGGTCGTTAGTGATCACCCCGCCCAGCGAGCAGTAGGGGATGTTGATGGCGGTATAGGTCAGCGACAGCAGGAAATAGGTGACAAAGGCATAGATAACTTTGCTGTTATAGCTCCACTCTGGCGTGGTGAACATCAGGATGCTGAACAGCGCGTAGGGGAAAGCGATCCACAGCAGCCATGGACGAAACCGGCCATATTTGCTGCGGGTACGGTCGGCAATCGCGCCCATGATCGGGTCCGTTACGGCGTCAATCACGCGGACAGACAGCAGCAGCACGCCGACCAGCGCAGGGGCGAGGCCAAAAATATCCGTATAAAAATAGTTAACAAACAGCATGATGGCGCCAAAGATAATGTTGCATCCGGCGTCGCCCATCCCATAGCCGATCTTTTCTTTTACTGACAGTGTGTTGTTATCCATCGACAGCTCTCCGGTTTACGGTATGGAGAGAATTATTCGCTGGCGAAGGGATATATGCGTTGCAGTATCAGGGCGGTGATATGGATAAATGCGCTGTGGGCGCGAAAGTGTGAGGAAGGTAACAACGCGCGGCACCCGCAAAAGCAGGTACCGCGGAGGGAGGCTTAGTGCGCCTTCATGGCATTACGGCTTTTCTGACTGAAGAGATAGCCCACGCCCAGGATCGCAATCCAGACCGGGATCAGGTAGACGGAAATCGCCATACCCGGCGTGATCAGCATGATCACCAGAACGGCCGCCATGAACAGCAGGCAGATCCAGTTGCCCAGCGGATAGAGCAGGGCAGGGAAGCGCGTGGTGACGCCCTGCTGCTGTTTCGCGCGGCGGAACTTGATGTGTGCCAGGCTGATCATCGCCCAGTTGATGACCAGAGCAGAGACCACCAGCGCCATCAGCAGGCCAAACGCCGATTCCGGTGCCATGTAGTTAATCAGCACGCACAGGGCGGTCACGATGGCGGAAACAATGATGGTATTCACCGGCACGCCGCGTTTATCAACGTTAAGCAGCATCTTCGGCGCGTTGCCCTGTTGGGCGAGGCCGAACAGCATACGGCTGTTGCAGTATACGCAGCTGTTGTATACGGAGAGCGCTGCGGTCAGCACCACGATGTTCAGGGCGTTGGCGACAAAGGTGTCGCCCAGCTCGTGGAAGATCAGCACAAACGGGCTGGTGTCGGCAGTGACGCGCGTCCACGGCAGCAGGGAGAGCAGCACGGCCAGTGAGCCCACATAGAAGATCAGAATACGGTAGATAACCTGATTTGTGGCTTTCGGGATGCTCTGCTCAGGGTTGTCGGCTTCAGCGGCAGTGATCCCTACCAGCTCCAGACCGCCGAAGGAGAACATAATGATGGCCATCATCATCACCAGACCGGTCATGCCGTGAGGCAGGAAGCCACCTTGTTCCCAGAGGTTGCGCACGGTGGCCTGCGGGCCGCCGTTGCCGCTGAACAGCAGCCAGCCGCCAAAGATAATCATCGCCACCACGGCAATGACCTTGATGATGGCAAACCAGAACTCCATCTCCCCGAACACTTTAACGTTGGTCAGGTTAATGGCGTTGATAATGACGAAGAAGGCTGCAGCAGAAGCCCAGGTTGGGATTTCGGGATACCAGAACTGAATGTATTTCCCGACGGCGGTCAGTTCGGCCATGGCAACCAGAACGTACAGCACCCAGTAGTTCCAGCCCGAGGCGAAACCGGCAAAGCTGCCCCAGTATTTATAGGCAAAGTGGCTGAAGGAGCCCGCGACCGGCTCTTCTACTACCATTTCGCCCAGCTGGCGCATGATCAGAAAAGCAATGAAACCCGCAATCGCGTAACCCAAAATAATGCCCGGACCGGCAGACTGGATAACGGATGCGCTGCCCAGAAACAGGCCGGTACCAATCGCACCGCCCAGTGCGATGAGCTGAATATGGCGGTTTTTAAGCCCGCGCTTTAGCTGATCGCCGTGCTGTTGAGCTTCCATTTGAAACCTCGTGTGTGGTTGTTATGTTCACGCTGAGCGTGTGTAATTATGAAAATCCATATTCTGTATTTATTTCTTTACGGTTAACGAGACCGAAAAAAGCGGAGATGACTTCCGTAAGCGCCAGAATAGTGGTAAGTGCCTGCGAATGCACCTGCTTTATGAAGGGGTGATGACGACTTGAATAAAAAGAAAGCATTTGTAAATCGGCCCGCTCGTTGTTCCTCTCCCAACCTATAGAATAGAAATGCGCCTTAAGTGGGCGAATTTTCATTATTTGCCTTGTTGAATCGCTTCAGATTGCAAAAAACCTCGTTTCATTATGGTTAAAACTCCCTCTTTGGGGGTAATCAACTCATTTGTGCAAAGTTACATTTCTGAAACGTTATTTCTGTAAGGTTGTTAAAATGTGCAGGGTTTACTGATTTCAATCAAAACCAATATGGACAGAAGGTGAATACTTTGTTACTTTAGCGATACGAAATAGAAATTGGTAAGACCAATTGACTCCGGGCAAAAAGGCGTAAGACAGGGAATATGGCCTACAGCAAAATTCGCCAACCAAAACTATCTGATGTGATTGAGCAGCAGCTGGAGTTTTTAATCCTCGAAGGGACTCTGCGCCCGGGTGAGAAACTTCCGCCAGAACGCGAGCTGGCAAAACAGTTCGACGTTTCACGTCCTTCTCTGCGTGAGGCGATTCAACGTCTCGAAGCAAAGGGCTTGCTGCTTCGTCGCCAGGGCGGCGGAACCTTTGTGCAAAACAGCCTGTGGCAGAGCTTCAGCGATCCGCTGGTAGAACTTCTCTCTGACCACCCAGAATCCCAGTTTGACCTGCTTGAGACCCGTCACGCGCTGGAAGGTATTGCGGCCTATTACGCCGCCCTTCGCAGCACTGATGAAGATCGCGTGCGTATCCGCGAACTGCATCAGGCCATTGAACGGGCACAGCAGTCCGGCGATTTAGACGCCGAGTCCAGCGCCGTCGTCCAGTATCAAATCGCCGTCACCGAAGCGGCACACAATGTGGTGCTCCTCCATCTGCTACGCTGCATGGAGCCGATGCTGGCCCAGAACGTTCGTCAAAATTTTGAATTGTTGTATGCCCGTCGGGACATGCTCCCACTGGTAAGCAACCATCGCACCCGAGTATTCGAGGCGATAATGGCCGGGGAACCGGAGCAGGCGCGCGAAGCGTCGCACCGCCATCTGGCTTTCATTGAGGAAATCTTGCTGGACCGCAGCCGTGAACAATCGCGTCGCGAACGTTCATTACGCCGCATACAGCAACGAAAGGATTAAGCGCCAGGTACTTTTAGAGCGCGGCAACTAAACGCAGAACCTGTCTTATTGTGTTCTTGCCCAAGAGCACAATGGGACAGGTTCCAGACAAATCAACGTATTAGATAGATAAGGAATACCCCCATGTCAGAACGTCTCCAAAATGACGTGGATCCGATCGAAACTCGCGACTGGCTACAGGCGATCGAATCGGTCATCCGTGAAGAAGGTGTTGAGCGCGCTCAGTATCTGATTGATCAGCTGCTTTCTGAAGCCCGCAAAGGCGGTGTGAAGGTTGCTTCAGGTGCAGGGGCTAGCAACTACGTAAACACGATTGCCGTCGAAGACGAACCGGAATACCCGGGCAATCTGGATCTGGAACGTCGTATCCGTTCTGCAATTCGCTGGAACGCCATCATGACCGTTCTGCGCGCATCCAAGAAAGACCTGGAGCTGGGTGGCCACATGGCGTCCTTCCAGTCTTCTGCGACCGTTTACGAAGTGTGCTTCAACCACTTCTTCCGTGCAGCGAACGAGAAAGACGGCGGCGATCTGGTGTACTTCCAGGGCCACATCTCTCCGGGCATCTATGCACGTGCATTCCTGGAAGGTCGTCTGACTGAAGAGCAGATGAACAACTTCCGTCAGGAAGTTCACGGTAAAGGTCTGTCTTCTTACCCGCACCCTAAACTGATGCCTGAATTCTGGCAGTTCCCGACCGTATCAATGGGTCTGGGCCCAATCGGTGCGATCTACCAGGCGAAATTCCTGAAGTATCTGGAACACCGTGGTCTGAAAGACACCTCTGAGCAGACCGTATACGCCTTCCTGGGCGACGGCGAAATGGATGAGCCAGAATCTAAAGGCGCGATCACCATCGCGACCCGTGAGAAGCTGGACAACCTGTGCTTCATCATCAACTGTAACCTGCAGCGTCTGGATGGTCCGGTAACCGGTAACGGCAAGATCATCAACGAACTGGAAGGCATCTTCGCAGGTGCTGGCTGGAACGTGATCAAAGTCATGTGGGGTTCCCGTTGGGACGAACTGCTGCGTAAAGACACCAGCGGTAAACTGATCCAGCTGATGAACGAAACCGTTGACGGTGACTACCAGACCTTCAAATCCAAAGACGGTGCCTACGTGCGTGAGCACTTCTTCGGCAAATATCCAGAAACCGCAGCCCTGGTTGCAGACTGGACTGATGAGCAGATCTGGGCCCTGAACCGCGGTGGTCACGATCCGAAGAAAATCTACGCTGCACTGAAAAAAGCGCGTGAAACCAAAGGTAAAGCGACTGTAATCCTGGCCCACACCATCAAAGGTTACGGCATGGGTGATACCGCAGAAGGTAAAAACATCGCTCACCAGGTTAAGAAAATGAACATGGACGGCGTGCGTTATATCCGCGACCGTTTCAACGTTCCAGTCACCGATGAGCAGGTAGAAAACCTGTCTTACATCACCTTCCCGGAAGGCTCTGAAGAGCACAAGTACCTGCACGAACGTCGTCAGGCGCTGAAAGGCTACCTGCCAGCTCGCCAGCCTAACTTCACCGAGAAGCTGGAACTGCCAGCGCTGGAAGACTTCTCTCAGCTGCTGGAAGAGCAGAACAAAGAGATCTCTACCACTATCGCTTTCGTTCGTGCCCTGAACGTGATGCTGAAGAACAAGTCGATCAAAGATCGCCTCGTGCCAATCATCGCCGACGAAGCGCGTACTTTCGGTATGGAAGGTCTGTTCCGTCAGATCGGTATCTACAGCCCGAACGGCCAGCAGTACACCCCGCAGGACCGTGAGCAGGTTGCTTACTACAAAGAAGACGAGAAAGGTCAGATCCTGCAGGAAGGTATCAACGAGCTGGGCGCAGGCGCATCCTGGCTGGCTGCTGCGACCTCTTACAGCACCAACAACCTGCCGATGATCCCGTTCTACATTTACTACTCCATGTTCGGGTTCCAGCGTATCGGTGACCTGTGCTGGCAGGCAGGCGACCAGCAGGCTCGCGGCTTCCTGATCGGTGGTACTTCCGGTCGTACGACCCTGAACGGTGAAGGTCTGCAGCACGAAGATGGTCACAGCCACATTCAGTCTCTGACTATCCCTAACTGTATCTCTTACGACCCGTCTTACGCGTATGAAGTGGCAGTCATCATGCATGACGGTCTGCAGCGCATGTACGGTGAAGCGCAGGAGAACATTTACTACTACATCACCACCCTGAACGAAAACTACCACATGCCGGCAATGCCAGCAGGTGCCGAGGAAGGTATCCGTAAAGGTATCTATAAACTCGAAACCATCGAAGGTAGCAAAGGTAAAGTTCAGCTGCTGGGCTCCGGTTCTATCCTGCGTCATGTTCGTGAAGCAGCACAGATCCTGGCGAAAGACTACGGTGTCGGTTCCGATGTGTACTCTGTGACCTCCTTCACTGAACTGGCGCGTGATGGCCAGGATTGTGAGCGCTGGAACATGCTGCACCCAATGGAAACCCCACGCGTTCCGTACATCGCTCAGGTGATGAACGACGCGCCAGCGGTGGCGTCTACTGACTATATGAAACTGTTCGCTGAGCAGGTTCGTACTTACGTTCCAGCTGATGATTATCGCGTTCTGGGTACTGACGGCTTCGGTCGTTCTGACAGCCGCGAAAACCTGCGTCACCACTTCGAAGTTGATGCTTCTTACGTGGTTGTAGCAGCACTGGGCGAACTGGCTAAACGTGGCGAAATCGATAAGAAAGTGGTTGCGGACGCAATCACCAAATTCAACATCGATGCAGAAAAAGTTAACCCGCGTCTGGCGTAAGAGGTAAAAGAATAATGGCTATCGAAATCAATGTACCGGACATCGGGGCTGATGAAGTTGAAATCACCGAGATCCTGGTCAAAGTAGGCGACAAAGTTGAAGCTGAACAGTCGCTGATCACCGTAGAAGGCGACAAAGCCTCTATGGAAGTCCCGTCTCCTCAGGCTGGCATCGTTAAAGAGATCAAAGTCTCTGTTGGCGATAAAACCGAGACTGGCAAACTGATCATGATTTTCGATTCCGCCGACGGTGCAGCCGCTGCTGCACCTGCGCAGGAAGAGAAGAAAGCCGCTCCGGCCGCCGCTGCTCCAGCAGCTGCCGCGAGTGCGAAAGAAGTGAACGTGCCTGACATCGGCGGTGACGAAGTTGAAGTGACTGAGATCCTGGTGAAAGTGGGCGATACCGTTGCGGCCGAGCAGTCACTGATCACCGTAGAAGGCGACAAAGCCTCTATGGAAGTGCCAGCACCGTTTGCGGGTACCGTTAAAGAGATCAAGATCAACACCGGTGACAAAGTGTCTACTGGCTCCCTGATCATGATCTTCGAAGTGGCAGGTGCTGCACCTGCTGCCGCGCCTGCACAGGCCGCTGCTCCGGCGCCAGCCGCAGCACCAGCCGCTGCTGGCGGCGCGAAAGACGTTAACGTACCGGACATCGGCGGTGATGAAGTTGAAGTCACCGAAGTGATGGTAAAAGTGGGCGACAAAGTTGCCGCTGAACAGTCACTGATCACCGTTGAAGGCGACAAGGCTTCTATGGAAGTCCCTGCGCCATTCGCGGGTACCGTTAAAGAGATCAAAATCAGCACCGGCGACAAAGTGTCTACCGGCTCTCTGATCATGGTCTTCGAAGTGGAAGGCGCTGCGCCTGCCGCAGCTCCGGCTGCCGCGGCTGCTCCAGCACCGGCTGCTGCACCGGCTCAGGCTGCTAAACCAGCCGCTGCCCCTGCTGCAAAAGCAGAAAAATCAGAGTTCGCTGAAAACGACGCTTACGTCCACGCGACGCCGCTGATTCGTCGCCTGGCGCGCGAATTCGGTGTGAACCTGGCGAAAGTGAAAGGGACCGGCCGTAAGGGTCGTATCCTGCGCGAAGACGTTCAGACCTACGTGAAAGACGCGGTGAAACGCGCCGAAGCTGCACCAGCTGCAGCCGCTGGCGGCGGTATCCCGGGCATGCTGCCATGGCCGAAAGTGGACTTCAGCAAGTTCGGCGAGATTGAAGAAGTGGAACTGGGCCGTATCCAGAAAATCTCTGGTGCGAACCTGAGCCGTAACTGGGTGATGATCCCGCACGTTACGCACTTCGATAAGACCGATATCACCGATCTGGAAGCGTTCCGTAAACAGCAGAACGCCGAAGCTGAGAAGCGTAAACTGGACGTGAAATTCACCCCAGTGGTCTTCATCATGAAGGCGGTTGCTGCGGCTCTGGAACAGATGCCACGCTTCAACAGCTCCCTGTCCGAAGACGGCCAGAAGCTGACGTTGAAGAAATACATCAACATCGGTGTTGCGGTTGATACGCCAAATGGTCTGGTTGTTCCGGTCTTCAAAGACGTGAACAAGAAGAGCATCACTGAGCTGTCCCGTGAACTGACCACCATCTCCAAGAAAGCGCGTGATGGTAAGCTGACTGCCGGCGAAATGCAGGGCGGTTGCTTCACCATCTCCAGCATCGGCGGCCTGGGTACCACCCACTTCGCGCCGATTGTGAACGCGCCGGAAGTGGCTATCCTCGGTGTGTCCAAGTCCGCGATGGAGCCGGTGTGGAATGGCAAAGAGTTCGTGCCGCGTCTGATGATGCCAATCTCTCTGTCCTTCGACCACCGCGTGATCGACGGTGCTGATGGTGCGCGTTTCATCACCATCATCAACAACATGCTGAGCGACATTCGCCGCCTGGTGATGTAATCGAAAAGCCGGCCAGTCGGCCGGCTTTTTTCTGATAATCTCATGGTGTTTGTGAGGTTATTGGCGAAAGCGACAATTCGTGAGCCGTTTGTTGTTTCAAAATTGTTAACAATTTTGTAAACTGCGGGCGGATAGAACGACCCGGTGGACGACGGGTATAAACTAAGAGGTCATGATGAGCACAGAAATCAAAACTCAGGTCGTAGTACTTGGGGCAGGCCCGGCAGGTTACTCCGCAGCATTTCGCGCAGCGGATTTAGGTCTGGAAACCGTCATCGTAGAACGTTACAGCACCCTCGGCGGTGTTTGTCTGAACGTCGGCTGTATCCCTTCTAAAGCGCTGCTGCACGTAGCGAAAGTTATCGAAGAAGCCAAAGCGCTGGCTGAACACGGTATCGTCTTCGGCGAGCCGAAAACCGACATCGACAAAATTCGTACCTGGAAAGAGAAAGTTATCACTCAGCTGACCGGCGGTCTGGCGGGTATGGCCAAAGGCCGTAAAGTGAAAGTGGTAAACGGTCTGGGTAAATTCACCGGTGCGAACACCCTGGAAGTGGAAGGCGAAAACGGCAAAACCGTGATCAACTTCGACAACGCGATCATCGCGGCAGGCTCTCGCCCAATCGAACTGCCTTTCATTCCACATGAAGATCCACGCGTGTGGGATTCCACCGATGCGCTGGAGCTGAAAACCGTTCCTAAGCGTCTGCTGGTTATGGGCGGCGGTATCATCGGTCTGGAAATGGGTACCGTGTACCATGCGCTGGGTTCAGAGATCGACGTGGTTGAAATGTTCGACCAGGTGATCCCGGCTGCCGACAAAGACATCGTTAAAGTCTTCACCAAGCGCATCAGCAAGAAATTCAACCTGATGCTGGAAACCAAAGTGACTGCCGTTGAAGCGAAAGAAGACGGTATTTACGTTTCCATGGAAGGCAAAAAAGCCCCATCCGAACCACAGCGTTACGACGCCGTGCTGGTGGCTATCGGTCGTGTACCGAACGGTAAAAACCTCGACGCGGGCAAAGCTGGCGTGGAAGTGGACGACCGTGGCTTCATCCGCGTTGACAAACAGCTGCGCACCAACGTGCCGCACATCTTTGCTATCGGCGATATCGTCGGTCAGCCAATGCTGGCGCACAAAGGTGTTCACGAAGGCCACGTTGCCGCTGAAGTTATCGCCGGCATGAAGCACTACTTCGATCCGAAAGTGATCCCATCTATCGCGTACACCGAGCCAGAAGTGGCATGGGTTGGTCTGACTGAGAAAGAAGCGAAAGAGAAAGGCATCAGCTACGAAACCGCCACCTTCCCGTGGGCTGCTTCTGGCCGTGCTATCGCTTCCGACTGCGCAGACGGTATGACCAAACTGATCTTCGACAAAGAGACTCACCGCGTAATCGGTGGTGCGATTGTCGGTACCAACGGCGGCGAGCTGCTGGGTGAAATCGGTCTGGCTATCGAAATGGGTTGTGACGCTGAAGACATCGCGCTGACCATCCACGCACACCCGACTCTGCACGAGTCCGTGGGCCTGGCGGCAGAAGTGTTTGAAGGCAGCATCACCGACCTGCCAAACGCGAAAGCGAAGAAGAAATAAGTTTCTTCCCTGATTGCTAACGCCTCCTCTGGAGGCGTTTTTTTTTGCCTGAAAACTACCCATTATGGTAGGTAACTTATTGTTATTTCCTCTAAAAATTTTCATCTGTCTGCCGATACCTTTTGCACCATTGTGTAGCTACTGGCCGCACGGTTAACGATTCTGGACTTTTGATTACACACAAAAAGGAAATAACATGTCTTTGAAGAAAGTGATGGGGATTGGCTAATTAGCGGCAGTGATGACGCTGACCGGGTGCGGTGCGATGACGACGGCGGTGAAAAAACGCAACCTGGAAGTAAAAACGCAGATGAGTGAAACCATCTGGCTTGAGCCATCCAGTGAAAAAACGGTCTACATTCAGGTTAAAAACACTTCTGATAAAGACATGAGCAATCTGCAGACGCTGCTGGCAAACGATCTGAGTGCCAAGGGATACAAGGTCACCAGCTCTCCTGACAGCGCATACTATTGGGTGCAGGCTAACGTTCTGAAAGCAGACAAAATGGACCTGCGTGAATCTCAGGGCTACCTGAAAACCGGCTATGAAGGTGCCGCTGTGGGTGCCGCGCTGGGTGCCGGTATCACGGCCTACAACAGCAACTCCTCCGGCGCAGCGCGTGGGGCTGGCTGCGGGGCTGATCGGCATGGCGACCGTGCGAAGTATCAAACCCGCGTGGTGTCGAATGCTAACAAAGTAAACCTGAAGTTTGAAGAAGCCAAACCGGTTCTGGAAGCTCAGTTGGCGAAATCAGTCGCCAATATTCTGTAAGTTAAAAAGCCGGGGGCGGCTTCGCCTTACCCGGTCTACAGGCAGAGCGGGTATTCAGGGTTCGACGGGCTGCCAGGTTTTATCAGGCGCGTATGAGGCCAGCGCCCGGGCCTTTTGCTCCGACTCGCTGCCGAGATCGGACTGGTACACCTTGTCGTCCTGATTTATTACAAAGCTCATCACGCCCGTCTCGCCGTAGCTAACCGGCCAGGCCACCATCGCGAAACCGTTTTTATCCGGCAGGATCCGAAAGCGATAGCCGTGATAGCCGGTACCCGGCTCTTTTGGGCTAAATGCCGGTCCGAGCGGACTGGGCGCTTCGCCGGGAGAGGCGGGCCAGTACAAACCGTCTTTTTTGCCCTTCGAGCTGACAATCTTCTGCGCGTATTTCTGGTTCATCGCAAAGTAGCTTTGCTGCGCATCAACATAGGCATGTAAGGCTTCAATGGCGGCAAGTTCGTTACGCCCGATTTCGCGGGTCAGGATCTCTTCCGCCCCTTCTTTGATATCGAATTGCCAACCAGTTGCGGTTTTGATCACCGGGATGGGAAGCTGCCAGCTGTTATCGCCGACAACAAGATGCGCCGTATCCCCTTCGACAACGGTGTTGTGACGGACTTTCCAGTCGCGCAGGAAACGATCGACGGCATCCGGATCAACGCCTTCAGGGGGCAGAAAATCGCGCCAGTTCTCTCCAAGCAGGTTGCTCATCGCGCGCTCATTATGCTCATCAATGGCGTTGGCCAGCGCATCGGTCGCCTGATCGGGCGTGCTGAAGGACTGCTGCGCCATCGCCGAGGCCGAAAGCATGAACAACACCATTCCACTGAGTAGTTTACTTTTCATGTCGGTTCCCTTAGCGATGTCGAATTTCACGGCGTTCAGCGCGTCCACCAGACGCCTGACGCGGCTGCTGCTGGCGAGCCGCAAGCTGTCTGCTTTGCGCACCACGCTGCTGCTGCGCCTGCCAGTTCGCGGAGCGGCTGTCGTTGCCGCTCAGCGCATTGGCCCGGGGCTGGCTGTTCCGCTGCTGCAGAGTGCGTTGCTGCGCGGGCTGCGAAACCCGTTTCTCTTGTCTCTGCGCGGTGGTCTGGCGATTTTCTCGCTGCTGTGTGGTGGTTCGCTTCGCCGTCTGCGGTTTGGTGTCGTAGCCACGGTAGTTATTGCGCTGGGAAATCTGCTTCAGCTGTTCACTTGAGGCCTGACGCTGCACGTCTTTCGTGCCGGGACGTGCCGTTTGCGGGAAGGTTTTACCCGTGGATTTCTCCATCTGGCTCAGGGCCGCCTGACGCTGGCTGTCCCGGTTAACCGGTTTTTGCTGCGTTGAGCTTAGCCCGGTAGCCGTGCTGGTGGAGTGGAAACGGGTGTTGAGCTGGTTAGTCGGATAGGGCACACCTTCCCGATAGGCCGGGTTATGCTGCCAGGTACGGTTGGCGTCCGTCAGACGCTGTCCGCTGATTTTATTGAAGTTCTCAACGTTGATATTGATGTTGTTATCACCGTTGCGGTTATAGCCGCCGTGATTATCCCAGTCACCGTCATGATGATGATCCCAGTCATCGTCGTCATCCCAGTCGATGTTGCTGAAAATGGCATAGGTTGTGGCGACACCCAGGCTGAAGCCTAAGCCGTTGACGAAGCTGTTGCCAAACTGCTCCCCGGGTGTAGGCGGGAGATAGGTGGGCGGATAGGCAGTGTTGGGCCAGGTCCCATAAACCGTGTTGGGGTTATAGGTGGGGACGTACACAACCTGCGGATCGGCAGATTCAATTTTGATCACCGTTGGCGCGGGCGCAGACGTGGTTGTGGTTGTCGTCGTTGCCTCGGTGGTGCTGGTTTTAGCCGGAGCCGGTTTAGTCACGGTGGTGACCGTCTGCTGAGGCGTGGATTGTAACGCGCCTGTCTTCTGTGCCAGCGCGCGCAGGCGCTGAACGGAATCCATCACGTCTTTCGGCTGCGCAAGAAACGCATCGCCCAAATTTTGTACCCACGGCGGGTTTTCACCCATCAGCGACATGAGCTGAGGAAACGCGACCAGCGATTTTACGCTCGGATCCCATGGCTGGCTGGCAACGGCCTGAATGGCGGCGTCCCCTTCCATTTTAGGGTTGTCTTTTGACCACTGCGCCGCCTGAATCACGTTGGCCGGGTAAGTCGAGGCCATCAAGATCTGTGACAGCAGGGCGTCCGGGTAGAGCGCGATAGGGGCAACCCACTGATCGATTTGCGCGGCAGTATAGGTTGGCGCGACGACTGGAGCGGGCGTTGCTGCTGCCGGTGCAGCGGGTGCAGCCGGTTGTTGAGCGACGGGGGCGGGCGCAACGGGTTCCGTTGCGCGGCTTTTGACAAACATGACGCCTGAGGCGGCAAGCAGCCCGGCACTGCACAGAAGGACGAGCAGATGTGGCTTAAAGGGCAACTTCATAAAATGACTCCAACGAGACAAGCGCTGTGCCGTGAGGCGCTACGGTTGGCGTGAGTATTATTCACCCGTCTTTTACTGTTTTGACTTTTATTGGGAAGCGTCCGGTACGTCCGGATAAAGAGTGTGAGTATTTATTACACAATTATATCTGATGAAGGAAAAACTGAAGCGTCACGGTGCGGAAGAAACCGCAAAATGGTGGCCTAAATCCCCGCTACACCATGCTTAACGATTCAGCAAATTTTTTAATGTTGCTTTTTTGTAAACGGATTAACACTGTGCAGAAATCCTGCTATGCTGCCCGACGCGGTATCGGGCATTTACCCTACAAACTGCTGTCTCACAGGAGCGTGAAGAGAACGCCCGCCGCATATGACAATGAGAGCGAGGAGAACCGTCGTGCTAGAAGAATACCGTAAGCACGTAGCAGAACGTGCCGCCGAGGGAATTGTACCCAAACCTTTAGATGCAACCCAAATGGCCGCGCTCGTCGAGCTGCTGAAGAACCCGCCTAAGGGCGAAGAAGAATTCCTGTTAGATCTGTTGATCAACCGCGTACCGCCTGGCGTAGATGAAGCTGCCTACGTAAAAGCCGGATTCCTTGCTGCTATCGCCAAAGGCGAAGCCACCTCCCCACTGGTTACTCCTGAAAAAGCCATTGAACTGCTCGGCACCATGCAGGGTGGTTACAACATTCATCCGCTGATTGACGCGCTTGATAACGACAAGCTGGCACCGATTGCCGCTAAAGCGCTCTCGTCTACGCTGTTGATGTTCGATAACTTCTACGATGTGGAAGAAAAAGCCAAAGCAGGCAACGTCTATGCGAAGCAGGTGATGCAGTCCTGGGCGGATGCCGAATGGTTCCTGAATCGTCCAGCACTTGCTGAAAAAATCACCGTTACCGTCTTCAAAGTGACCGGTGAAACCAACACCGATGACCTCTCTCCGGCACCGGACGCGTGGTCTCGCCCGGATATCCCTCTGCACGCCCTGGCGATGCTGAAAAACGCCCGTGAAGGCATTGAGCCGGATCAGCCTGGCAGCGTTGGTCCGATCAAACAGATCGAAGCCCTGCAGAAAAAAGGGTTCCCGCTGGCCTACGTGGGTGACGTTGTGGGTACCGGTTCTTCCCGTAAATCCGCGACCAACTCCGTGCTGTGGTTCATGGGTGACGACATCCCGCATGTGCCAAACAAACGCGGCGGCGGCCTGTGCCTCGGTGGTAAAATTGCACCGATCTTCTTCAACACCATGGAAGATGCGGGCGCCCTGCCGATCGAAGTGGACGTCTCCAACCTGAACATGGGCGACGTGATTGACGTTTACCCGTACAAAGGTGAAGTGCGTAACCACGAAACTAACGAACTGCTGGCGAGCTTTGAGCTGAAAACCGACGTGCTGATCGACGAAGTGCGTGCCGGTGGCCGTATTCCGCTGATCATCGGTCGTGGCCTGACCACCAAAGCGCGTGAAGCGCTGGGTCTGCCGCACAGTGATGTATTCCGTCACGCGAAAGACGTTGCGGAGAGCAATCGCGGTTACTCTCTGGCGCAGAAAATGGTCGGTCGCGCCTGCGGCGTCGCAGGTGTTCGTCCTGGCGCATACTGCGAGCCGAAGATGACCTCCGTAGGTTCTCAGGACACCACTGGCCCAATGACCCGTGACGAACTGAAAGACCTGGCGTGCCTGGGCTTCTCTTCCGATCTGGTGATGCAGTCCTTCTGCCATACTGCGGCGTATCCGAAGCCGGTTGACGTAACCACGCACCACACGCTGCCAGACTTCATCATGAACCGCGGCGGTGTTTCCCTGCGTCCGGGCGACGGCGTAATTCACTCCTGGCTGAACCGCATGCTGCTGCCGGATACCGTGGGTACCGGCGGTGACTCCCATACCCGTTTCCCAATCGGTATCTCCTTCCCGGCGGGTTCCGGTCTGGTGGCGTTTGCTGCGGCGACGGGCGTGATGCCGCTGGATATGCCGGAATCGGTGCTGGTGCGCTTCAAAGGTAAAATGCAGCCGGGTATCACCCTGCGCGACCTGGTTCACGCGATCCCGCTGTATGCGATTAAACAGGGTCTGCTGACCGTTGAGAAGAAAGGGAAGAAAAACATCTTCTCTGGCCGTATCCTGGAAATCGAAGGTCTGCCGGATCTGAAGGTTGAGCAGGCGTTCGAGCTGACCGATGCCTCCGCTGAGCGTTCAGCTGCGGGCTGTACCATCAAGCTGAACAAAGAGCCGATTATTGAGTATCTGAACTCTAACATCGTGCTGCTGAAGTGGATGATTGCAGAAGGCTACGGCGACCGTCGTACGCTGGAGCGTCGTATCCAGGGCATGGAGAAATGGCTGGCCGATCCGCAACTGCTGGAAGCTGATGCTGACGCAGAGTACGCGGCGGTGATCGACATCGATCTGGCGGATATCAAAGAGCCAATCCTGTGTGCACCGAACGATCCGGACGACGCGCGTCCGCTGTCCGAAGTTCAGGGCGAGAAGATCGACGAAGTGTTCATCGGATCCTGCATGACCAACATCGGCCACTTCCGTGCGGCTGGCAAGCTGCTGGATACCCACAAAGGCCAGCTGCCAACCCGTCTGTGGGTGGCGCCGCCAACCCGTATGGACGCGGCTCAGTTGACCGAAGAGGGCTACTACAGCGTGTTTGGTAAGAGCGGGGCGCGTATTGAAATTCCTGGCTGTTCCCTGTGTATGGGCAACCAGGCGCGCGTCGCCGACGGCGCGACTGTGGTTTCCACCTCGACCCGTAACTTCCCGAACCGTTTAGGTACCGGTGCGAACGTCTTCCTGGCCTCTGCGGAGCTGGCGGCGGTTGCGGCGCTGATTGGCAAACTGCCAACGCCGGAAGAGTACCAGACCTTTGTGGCTCAGGTGGATAAGACCGCGGTGGATACCTATCGCTACCTGAACTTCGACCAGCTCTCTCAGTACACCGAGAAGGCTGACGGGGTTATCTTCCAGACGGCAGTATAAACAGCAAAACCGTCTCTACGAGACGGTTTTTAGTGTTTGCACCCTCTCCCACGGGAGAGGGACGGGGTGAGGGCATCAGGCCGCAGGGTCTTGCTCTCACCTTTTTATTTTCATTCCTCCCACCTCTCACGCTTTTTTTCTTCCTCTCTGCTGCGATAATTACCCTAATGGCTTTGCAGAGGAAAACACTATGGATTACGAATTTCTGCGCGACATCACCGGAGTGGTGAAAGTGCGTATGTCGATGGGCCACGAAGCCGTTGGACACTGGTTTAACGAAGAGGTGAAAGAAAATCTCGCCCTTCTTGATGAGGTTGAACAGGCGGCAAATACGGTGAAAGGCAGTGAACGCTCCTGGCAACGCGCCGGGCACGAATACACGCTGTGGATGGATGGTGAAGAGGTCATGGTGCGTGCCAACCAGCTCGAGTTTTCAGGCGACGAGATGGAAGAGGGGATGAGCTACTATGACGAAGAAAGCCTGTCGCTGTGCGGCGTAGAAGACTTCCTTCAGGTGGTGAATGCCTACCGCGAGTTCATGAAACAGCGGTAACTTCCCGAAGCTTCCCTGCTCCGGGCAACACTTACACGGCCGGAATATTACGGCCGTAGTAAATCTCGCGCATCTCTTTCCAGAGCAGGTCAGTAATCGCCTTACGCTCTTCTTCGCTCAAATCTTCCGGCTTCGTGTGGAACATATAGTGCTTAAGGTCGAATTCCTTAAGTAACATCTTGGTATGGAAGATGTTTTCCTGATACACGTTCACGTCCATCATGTCATACAGTGATTTCATGTCCTCGGACATAAAGTTCTGAATAGAGTTGATCTCGTGGTCGATGAAGTGCTTCATGCCGTTGACGTCACGGGTAAAGCCGCGCACGCGGTAATCAATCGTGACGATATCCGATTCAAGCTGGTGGATGAGATAGTTCAGCGCGTTGAGCGGGGAAATCACGCCGCAGGTCGACACTTCAATATCGGCGCGGAACGTACACAGCCCACCTTCCGGGTGACTTTCCGGGTAGGTATGGACGCAGATATGGCTCTTATCCAGGTGGGCAACCACCACTTCCGGCAGCGGGCCCGGATGTTCCGTTTTGTCGATAAGCTTCGGGTCGACCGGCTCTTCGCTGACCAGGATGGTCACGCTGGCGCCCTGGGGTTCATAATCCTGTCGGGCGATATTCAGGATGTTGGCGCCGATTATGGAACAGGTTTCTGACAGGATCTCGGTCAGACGGTTGGCGTTGTAGAGTTCGTCGATATAGGCGATGTAACCATCGCGTTCTTCCGCTGTTTTGGCATAGCAGATATCGTAAATACAAAAACTCAGGCTTTTGGTCAGGTTGTTAAAGCCATGCAGTTTAAGCTTTTTCAATTAGCTCACCCCCTTAGTGGATAATGCGTCTTGCAGGTACTGCGGCAGAGCAAACGCTGCGGTATGAATAGCCGGATTGTAGTATCGGCACTGAAGACCGGCCTGATGGAAGCGGGCCTGAATAATTTCGGTGGAGAGATGACGTAAGACGTCGTTATCCGTCGCCCAGGCAAAGGTCATGATCCCGCCGTAGTAGGTTGGAATCGCGGCCTGATAGAAACTGACATCATCGAAATAGGTGCTCAGCTTACGGTGGCTGTCCAGCGCTTCATCCTGCTGCAGGAAGCAGACGCCATTTTGGGCGACGAAGATCCCGCCCGGGTTCAGACAGCGCTTGCAGCCTTCGTAGAACGAGGAGGTAAACAGCGATGCGCCAGGACCGATAGGATCGGTGCAGTCGGAGATGATCACGTCAAAGGTCTGCGAGGTCTGGTTAACGAAGTTAACGCCGTCGTCAATCACCAGGCTAAAGCGCGGGTCATCATAGCTGCCGGCATTGTGGTTGGGCAGATACTGGCGGCAGAAAGAGACGACGCCCGCATCGATTTCCACCATGGTGATGGTTTCAATGGAACGATGGCGGGAAACTTCACGCAGCATTGCGCCGTCGCCACCGCCGATAATCAGGACATGCTTCGCGTGGCCGTGTGCCAGCAGCGGGACGTGGGTCATCATCTCATGATAGATAAACTCATCTCGCTCGGTCGTTTGCACGACGCCATCCAGGGCCATGACGCGGCCAAAGGCAGCATTCTCGAAGATGATCAGATCCTGGTGATCGGTTTTCTCATGATAGAGCACGTTATCAACGGCAAAGTACTGACCAAACTGGTCATGCAGTGTTTCATGCCACAACGTGTGGTCGGCCATACGCGGACTCCTCCTTTGTTAACATCCGTTACGCTCACAAAAAATGAGCGAAACATGATAGCTAACTATAACCGTGGTTGCACGGCTATAGGTTCAACAGGGGGCGTCGGGAAGGTTATTTGACGTAGGCGAGCAGGCTAAGTGAGTCGCGAGCCAGCGCTTTGCATTTTTTAGAGGTGGGAATGCCAATACCGCTTAGGTCACGGTAGCTGTCTTCGCCGAGCGCCTTCATGTCGAAGCTGTCGTAGTTGCTGAGATCCCACTGGTTCTGCTGGGCAAAAAAGACCAGCGCGCGGCGAATTTGCCCGTTGGGTAAATTCTGGTAGCCACAATCATTTTTCAGGAATACAAAAACCGCCGTTAAATCGGCCATATCTTCCGCTTCATTTTCACTTAGCGCATAGCTGTTCGCACACATTGCCATCAGGCTACCGAACAAAATTGTCCTGAAAAACGTCTTCATTGCTTCTACCACTTCTTCACGGAAAATTAACGTTAGCATACTTGATGCCAGTGCGACGATCTTTATTATTGCCGCTTTACTTGACCTTCCGGTTAGGGGAGGGTTTATGCTCAAAAGATCGCCTGCTGGAAATAAGGAAATGAACATGCAACGTCGTGATTTTTTAAAATATTCCGTGGCGCTGGGTGCTGCCAGCGCATTGCCTCTCTGGAGCCGCGCGGTTTTTGCGGCTGACAGGCCTGCCTTACCCATCCCTGATTTGCTGACCGCGGATGCCCGTAGCCGTATCAAGCTTGTTGTTCAGTCCGGCAGCACGCTGTTCGGTGCGCACAACGCGACAACCTGGGGCTATAACGGCAATCTGCTCGGCCCTGCGCTGCAGCTGCGCAAAGGGAAGGCGGTGACGGTGGATATCCACAATACGCTTGCTGAAGAGACGACGGTGCACTGGCACGGACTGGAAGTGCCGGGCGAGGTAGACGGCGGGCCGCAGGGCATCATCAAAGCAGGCGGTTCGCGCAGCGTAACCTTTACGCCCGACCAGCGCGCGGCAACCTGCTGGTTCCATCCGCATCAGCATGGCAAAACGGGCCATCAGGTGGCGATGGGGCTGGCGGGACTGGTGCTGATTGAAGACGACGAGAGTCGCCTGCTACGCCTGCCGAAACAGTGGGGCATCGACGATGTGCCGGTGATTGTGCAGGACAAGAAATTCACCGCTGACGGGCAAATTGACTACCAGCTGGACGTGATAAGCGCGGCGGTAGGCTGGTTTGGCGACACGCTGTTGACCAACGGCGCCATTTATCCTCAGCACGCTGCGCCGAAAGGCTGGCTGCGACTGCGTCTGCTTAACGGCTGTAACGCGCGTTCACTCAACTTCGCCACCAGCGATAAGCGTCCGCTGTACGTGGTCGCCAGCGACGGCGGGCTGCTGCCTGAGCCGGTGAAGGTCAACGAACTACCGATGCTGATGGGGGAGCGTTTTGAGGTGCTGGTGGATATCAGCGACGGCAAGGTGTTTGACCTCGTGACCCTGCCGGTTAGTCAGATGGGGATGGCGGTCGCGCCGTTTGACAAGCCGCATCCGGTGCTGCGTATTCAGCCGTTACAGGTGACCGCTTCCGGCACGCTGCCTGATACGTTAACCACTCTACCGGCACTCCCGTCGCTTGATGGCCTTACGCAACGCAAACTGCAGCTCTCCATGAACCCGATGCTCGATATGATGGGTATGCAGGCGCTGATGGCGAAATATGGTGATAAGGCGATGGCGGGGATGCATCACGGGCAGATGATGGGCCACATGAATATGGACCACGGCAAAATGGGCGGCATGGGTAACATGAATCACAGCGACCATGGCTTTGATTTCCATAACGCCAATATGATCAACGGTAAAGCGTTCGACATGAACACGCCGATGTTTGCAGCGACAAAAGGGCAGCTTGAGCGCTGGGTGATTTCAGGTGAAGGGGACATGATGCTGCATCCGTTCCATATTCACGGCACGCAGTTCCGCATTCTTTCTGAGAACGGCAAAGCGCCGGACGCGCATCGCGCGGGCTGGAAGGATACGGTGAAGGTGGAAGGCGGCGTCAGCGAGGTGCTGGTGAAGTTTGACCACGATGCGCCGAAGGAGTTTGCCTATATGGCGCACTGCCATCTGCTGGAGCATGAAGATACGGGGATGATGCTGGGCTTTACCGTATAAAAAAGCCGGGTGGCGGCTTCGCCTTACCCGGCCTGCATAGCGTACCCGACGGCCCGGTAAGCGTAAGCGCCACCGGGCTTTTCAGTTACTTGTTTTCGTCAGGCAGTGCATACGCGACGATATAGTCGCCCATCTTCGTGCCAAACGAACCGTGACCGCCCGCAGAGATGACAACGTACTGCTTGCCATTCACTTCATAGGTCATCGGCGTGGCTTGTCCACCCGCTGGCAGACGGCCTTGCCACAGTTTCTCACCGTTGGTCATGTTGTACGCGCGCAGGTAGTTATCTGCGGTTGCCGCGATGAACAGCACGTTACCGGCGGTGGAGATTGGGCCACCCAGCATTGGCATACCCATATTAAACGGCACTGGAACCGGCATCGGGAAAGGCATGCTGTCCTGCGGGGTACCAATACGTTTTTTCCACACGATCTGGTTAGTTTTCAGATCCAGACCGGAGATGTAACCCCAGGCAGGCTGTTTACACGGCAGACCAAACGGCGACAGGAACGGGTTCAGCGTTACGCCGAACGGTACGCCATACTGCGGCTGAATACCGGCTTCGGTACCGCTGCCTTTCGCGTCTTTCGGCTGCTCCATTGGGTTGCCCGGACCACGTGGGATCAGACGGGAAACGAACGGTAGCGCCATTGGGTTAGCAATAGCGACCTGACGGTTAGGGTCAACGGAGATCCCGCCCCACTCGAACATCCCCAGGTTACCCGGGAAGACCAGCGTGCCCTGCTCAGAAGGCGGCGTGAAGATGCCTTCATAGCGCAGCTGATGGAACATCACGCGGCACACCAGCTGGTCAAACATCGTGGCACCCCACATGTCTGCCCCGCTGAGGTCTTTCTTCGGACGGAAGCTCAGATCGGAGAACGGCTGGGTTTTGCTGACGTAATCACCTTTCGCCGCACCCTGCGGAACCGGTTTTTCCGGTGCCGGCACAACCAGCTTGCCGTTGCTGCGATCCAGTACGAAGATGTTGCCGGTTTTCGCCGGAGCGTAAATCACCGGTACGGTTTTGCCGTTAACGGTAATGTCCGCCAGCGTCGGCTGGGACGGCATATCCATATCCCACAGATCGTGGTGAACGGTCTGATAGCTCCAGGCCAGCTTACCGGTGGTCGCGTTCAATGCCACGATAGCGCTGGCATAACGTTCCTGCTCCGGCGTGCGGTTACCGCCCCAGATATCTGGCGTAGTAACGCCCATCGGCAGGTAGACCAGATCCAGCTTCGCGTCATACGCTGCAGGTGCCCAGGAGTTTGGCGAGTTAAAGGTAAAGGTGTGCTCGTCCGACGGGATCGCATTCGGATCTTTCGCGCCCGGGTCGAAGGCCCACAGCAGTTTACCGGTATTCACGTCGAAACCACGGATAACGCCGGAGGTTTCACGCGTGGAGAAGTTATCCGTTACCGAACCGGCAATCACGATGGTTTTATCGGTGATGATTGGCGGCGAGGTTGGCTCGTACAGACCCGGCGTGGTGTCCGGCATATTGGTCTGCAGATTCAGGATACCTTTGTTGGCAAAGGTTTCACACAGCTTGCCCGTTTCGGCATTGATGGCGAACAGACGACCATCGTTGACCGGCAGCATGATGCGGCGCGGACAGTCGGCAACCACTTCCGGGCTCGCGTTATCGGCGCGCGCTTCGTGATAAGAGACGCCACGGCAGGTCACGTGCTGGAAGGACGGGTTGGAGTTCAGCTGCGGATCAAAGTGCCATTTCTCTTTACCGGTGGCCGCGTCGAGCGCGAACAGACGCTGGTGCGCCGTACACAGATAAAGCATATCGCCGACTTTAATTGGCGTCACTTCGTTGGTCAGTTCACCCGGATCGTTCGGCATCTTCAGGTCGCCGGTACGGAATACCCAGGCTTCTTTCAGGTTCTTAACGTTGTCCGCGTTGATCTGCTTCAGCGGAGAGTAACGCTGGCCTTCCTGGTTACGACCATAGGCAGGCCAGTCGCCGTCAGCGACCTGTGAGATCGCTGCCGCAGGCGTGGATTCTGCGTTCAGCGTACCGTTGATCTCCTGCGGGTCGTTAAAGCCAGCCCAGGTGAGGATACCGCCGCTGATCAGCAGCGCTACCACCAGCGCCGCAACGGCACCGCTGGACGGCACGATCAGGCGACGCCAGACGAACGGCAGGATCAGCCAGATACCGAAGAAGACCAGGATGTCACTGCGCGGCGTCAACGCCCAGAAGTCAAAGCCGACTTCCCAGACGCCCCAGATCATGGTGGCAAGAAGGAGTGCGGCATACAGCCACAGTGCAGATTGTTTTCTACGCCAGAGCAGGACGGTTACGCCAAGCATAACCAGGCCCGCAATCGGGTAGTACCAGGAGCCGCCGATCGCGACCAGCCAGACGCCACCGATTAACAGGTACAGGCCGCAGAAGGCGGCGAATAGGGCTGTTAATGTCACCAGTAGACGCGGCTGTTTAGAGTTTGTTTCAGCCATAGAAAGTGTACTCGTCAGTTTTTGTTAATAATTTGCTAGCAACTAATTATAGGTATTAACAAGTGTGATCGGAATCACAATATTTGCTTTTTATAACTCATACGCCAGGGTTATCCATTTGCTGATATAATGGCTGGCTTGCGTATCAGTGCTGGATATTAACTCATCCGTATTGAGAGATTTTCATTAAAATCATTTGGTTAGTAATATGAAACATACTGTTGAAGTGATGATCCCGGAAGCCGAGATCAAAGCGCGTATCGCCGAACTGGGTCGTCAAATCACCGAACATTACAAGGACAGCGGCAGCGAAATGGTGCTGGTCGGTCTGTTGCGCGGCTCTTTCATGTTCATGGCCGACCTGTGCCGTGAGGTGCATGTGCCCCATGAGGTCGATTTTATGACCGCCTCCAGCTACGGCAGCGGCATGTCCACCACCCGTGATGTGAAAATCCTGAAAGATCTGGATGAAGATATTCGTGGCAAAGATGTGTTGATCGTTGAGGACATTATCGACTCCGGCAACACGCTGTCAAAAGTGCGCGAGATCCTGAGCCTGCGTGAGCCAAAATCGCTGGCGATTTGCACCCTGCTGGATAAACCTGATCGCCGTGAAGTGCAGGTGCCGGTAGAGTTCGTGGGCTTCTCTATCCCGGACGAATTCGTCGTCGGTTACGGTATTGACTACGCACAGCGTTATCGCCATCTGCCGTATGTTGGGAAAGTGGTATTGCTGGACGAGTAATTGCGGTTTGTTGCCCGGTGGCGCTGCGCTTACCGGGCCTACGAATGGGCACATGTAGGCCGGGTAAGGCGCAGCCGCCACCCGGCTTTATTTATGGTTTACGTGCTTAAGCTGAAGGTTGGCAATTCCCGAACGGTAACGCTGCTCCAGCGTTTCCCGGTTGGTGGCGGTCACCTCCAGGTTGCGCAGCAGACCGTCGTGAATACCGTACGCCCAGCCGTGGATCGAGACCTTCTGCCCGCGTTTCCACGCCGATTGCATGATCGTTGAGTGGCCCAGGTTATACACCTGCTCCATCACGTTGAGTTCACACAGGGTATCCATGCGACGCTCCTGCGGCATTTCGCCCAGCAGTGAGCTATGTTTGAACCAGATATCGCGGATGTGCAGCAGCCAGTTATCAATGAGCCCCAGCTCCGTGTTTTCAACCGCCGCCTGCACGCCGCCGCAGCCGTAGTGGCCGCAAATGATGATGTGCTCGACTTGCAGAACGTCAACGGCATACTGAACAACAGAAAGACAGTTGAGATCGGTGTGAATCACCAGGTTGGCAACGTTGCGGTGAACAAACAGTTCGCCGGGCTCAAGGCCGGTCAGGCGCTCCGCCGGTACGCGACTGTCGGAGCATCCAATCCAGAGAAAGCGTGGGTTTTGCGCCTGCGCGAGTTTTCCAAAAAATCCGGGGTCTTCCTCCACCAGCATTTTTGACCATAGTGCATTGTTGCTGATGAGTGTATCTATGTTGTTCATGGAGGTTAGCGACCTGTAACCGAGTAATTGCGTTGCGCTACTATAGGGTAACCCGACTTTTAATGAAACCACACAAAGTGTGTCAGAACTGAAGGTAAGTTAATTTCATGGCAATTGCACTGGAGCTTGAGCAGCTTAAAAAAACCTATCCGGGCGGCGTTCATGCGCTGCGCGGAATAGATCTAAAAGTAGAGGCCGGTGATTTTTACGCGCTTCTGGGGCCGAACGGCGCGGGGAAATCGACCACCATTGGGATTATCAGTTCGCTGGTCAATAAAACGTCCGGCCGGGTGAGCGTCTTTGGTTACGACCTGCAAAAAGATGTGGTGAACGCCAAGCGCCAGCTGGGTCTGGTGCCGCAGGAGTTCAACTTCAACCCGTTTGAGACGGTGCAGCAGATCGTCGTTAACCAGGCGGGTTATTACGGCGTTGAGCGTAAAGAGGCCCTGGAGCGGAGCGAAAAATACCTCAAGCAGCTCGATCTGTGGGAAAAGCGTAACGAACGCGCCCGGATGTTATCCGGCGGGATGAAGCGCCGCCTGATGATTGCCCGCGCGCTGATGCACGAGCCAAAACTGCTGATTCTTGATGAGCCGACGGCGGGTGTCGATATTGAACTGCGCCGCTCCATGTGGGGCTTCCTGAAAGACCTCAACGACAAAGGCACCACCATTATTCTGACCACCCACTATCTGGAAGAGGCAGAAATGCTGTGCCGCAACATCGGCATCATTCAGCACGGCGAGCTGGTGGAAAACACCTCGATGAAGAACTTGCTCTCCAAGCTGAAGTCAGAAACCTTTATTCTCGATCTGGCGGCAAAGAGCCCGCTGCCGAAGCTCGAAGGTTATCAATACCGCCTCGTCGATACCTCGACGCTGGAAGTGGAAGTGCTGCGCGAGCAGGGCATCAACAGCGTGTTTTCACAGCTGAGCGCGCAGGGTATTCAGGTCTTAAGTATGCGTAACAAAGCGAACCGACTGGAAGAGCTGTTTGTCTCTCTGGTGCAGGATAAACAAGGAGACAAGGCATGACGCATCTTTACTGGGTCGCGCTGAAAAGCATCTGGGCGAAAGAGATTAACCGCTTTATGCGCATCTGGGTGCAAACTTTGGTGCCGCCGGTCATCACGATGACGCTCTATTTCATCATCTTCGGTAACCTGATTGGCTCCCGGATTGGCGAGATGCACGGCTTTACCTATATGCAGTTTATCGTGCCGGGCCTGATTATGATGGCGGTGATCACCAACGCCTATGCCAACGTGGCGTCATCGTTCTTTAGCGCCAAGTTCCAGCGCAATATTGAAGAGCTGCTGGTGGCACCGGTGCCAACGCACGTCATTATTGCCGGTTACGTCGGCGGCGGCGTGGCGCGCGGGCTGTGCGTCGGGATTCTGGTCACGGCGATTTCGCTGTTCTTTGTCCCGTTCCAGGTGCACTCCTGGCTGTTCGTCGCGCTGACGCTGCTCCTGACGGCAATCCTCTTCTCGCTGGCCGGTTTGCTGAACGCCGTGTTTGCCAAAACGTTTGACGACATCAGCCTGATCCCGACCTTCGTGCTGACGCCGCTGACCTATCTTGGCGGGGTGTTCTACTCCCTGACGCTGCTGCCGCCGTTCTGGCAGGCGCTGTCGCACCTGAACCCGATCGTCTATATGATCAGCGGCTTCCGCTTCGGCTTCCTCGGCATCACCGATGTGCCGCTGTTTACCACGGTGGCGGTGCTGGCGGTGTTCATCATAGTCTTCTACCTGCTGTGCTGGTACCTGATCCAGCGCGGACGCGGTCTGCGCAGCTAGCCCTCAGCCCGGCGACATTCTGTTTGCCGGGCATTTTCTTTGACAGTTATCACCGTAAGCTAACCTTCACTCCGCTAAACTACTTGCCTGCTAAGGAGAGAGTTATGCTGGGATGGGTTATCACCTGCCACGATGAACGGGCGCAGGACATGCTGCTGAAGCTGGAAGCCAGGTTTGGTCCACTGCCACAGTGTCGCGCGGTTAACTACTGGCGCGGCTTGAGCACCAACATGCTTGGCCGGATGATGTGCGATGCCCTGCATGAAACTGACACCGGAGAGGGCGTCATTTTTCTTACTGATAAATCCGGCGCGGCGCCGTACCGTGCTGCGGCCCTGATGAGCCATAAGCACGACGGCTGCGAGGTGATCTCCGGTATTAGCCTTCCATTGCTTGAAATGATGTATCCCCAGCGCGAAACATTAACCAGCGCGGCGTTCCGTAACGCTATCGTCGCGCAGGGTACACCGGGCGTCAGCAGCTTGTGGCATCAGCAGCAAAAAAATCCCCCCTTTGTCCTGCTTCATGACCTGTATAAGAATTAAACATTGGTATTGATGTCGCTTTTGCTACAATGGCATAAGTATTTCCGCTTCGAATAAGACCCTCATGTTCACGCGTATTGTTTTCCTGCTATTGATGTTCGTCTCCGGCACTTCTTCTGCCAGTTTATTAAGTCAGCAAAGACTGCCTGCTCAATATATGCAAACCACCGAAGATGCGGCGATTTGGGCGCAGGTCGGCAACAGCGTCATTAACGTCGGCAACGTGCGGGCAGGGCAGATCCTCGCGGTGGTGCCTGCGGCGGCGGACTACTATGAATTTCGCTTCGGATTTGGCACGGGCTTTATCGACAAGGGGCACCTGGAGCCGGTGCAGGGCAAACAGCGCGTCGAGGATGGCCTGGGGGATTTGAATAAACCGCTGAGCAATCAAAACCTGATAACGTGGAAAGACACGCCCGTTTATAACGCCCCGAACAACGGTAGCGCACCCTTCGGCACCTTAAGCGCCAATCTTCGCTATCCGATCCTGAACAAGCTCAAAGATCGCCTCAATCAGACCTGGTTCCAGATCCGCATCGGCAACCGCCTGGCCTGGATCAGCAGCCTGGACGCGCAGGAAGATAACGGCATTCCGGTCATTACCTACCACCATATTTTGCGCGACGAAGAGAACACCCGTTTTCGCCATACCTCCACGACCACCAGCGTGCGTGCGTTCAACAACCAGATGACCTGGCTGCGCGATCAGGGCTATACCACTCTGACCCTGTATCAGCTGGAAGGGTATGTGCGCAACAAGATGAACTTGCCGGCGAAATCGGTGGTGATTACCTTCGACGATGGCCTGAAGTCCGTTAATCGCTATGCTTACCCGATCCTCAAAGCGTATGGCTTTAAGGCGACGGCGTTCATCATCTCGTCGCGTATCAAGCGCCACCCGCAAAAATGGGCGCCAAAATTTCTGCAGTTTATGAGCGTGTCGGAGCTGGAGCAGATGCATGACGTGTTCGACTATCAGTCCCACACGCACTTCCTGCACCGCGTCGACGACAACCATCAGCCCATTTTACTGAGCCGCAGCTATCACAATATTTTGTTTGATTTTAAGCGCTCGCGCCGCGACCTGGCGCAGTTTAACCCGCACGTGCTCTACCTCTCGTATCCTTTCGGCGGTTATGACGATAAGGCGATTAAAGCTGCGAATGACGCCGGGTTCCATCTGGCGGTGACGACGGTACGAGGGAAGGTCAAGCCGGGGGATAATCCGTTCTTGCTGAAGCGCCTGTATATCTTAAGAACGGATTCGCTGGAGACGATGTCGCGGCTGATCAGCAATCAGCCGCAGGGATAAACATCAGGCAACCTGAACCGGAATCGCCTTTGCGGTGCGCTTCATGTCATTGTCGCCTTCGAAGTAGGCGACTTTAGGCTGCCAGCGACGTGCTTCTTCGTCAGACATCATCACGAAACTGGCGATGATCACGATATCACCCACGTCCGCGCAGTGCGCCGCAGCGCCGTTAACGGAGATGATTTTAGAACCGCGCTCGGCGGCAATCGCGTAGGTAGAGAAGCGTTTACCGTTGTTCACGTTCCAGATATCAATCGCTTCGTTTTCGAGGATACCTGCTGCATCAAGGAAATCCTGGTCAATGGCGCAGGAGCCTTCATAGTGCAGGTCGGCCTGCGTGACTTTCACACGGTGAAGCTTACCTTGCAGCATTTTGCGAATCATTACGTTTACCTATAATTATCAGGGGTGAAAGGAACTACGCCAGCTCAACCACTTTATTGTCGATCAGACGCGCCTGACCTAGCCAGGCCGCCACCAGGATGACTGCGCGCTTGCTGTTCTGGGTTAATTCCAGCAGCGTATCAGCATCACGAATTTGTACGTCGTCAGCACGAAGCCCCTTATCGTTAAGCGCCTGCTCGGCAAGGGCGATAATCTCTTCTGCTGTTAACTCTTTTGCCAGCATCTGCTCAGCCATGGTGTTCATGACCTTGCTGAGACCCGGCGCGATTTTACGCTGTTCGGCGGTCAGGTAGCCATTACGCGAGCTGAGTGCCAGGCCGTCTTTTGCGCGTACGATCGGTACGCCGACAATCTCGATATCGTAACCCATATCCGCAACCATCTTGCGGATCAGCGCCAGCTGCTGGAAGTCTTTCTCGCCAAAGCAGGCAACGTCCGGCTGTACCAGGTTGAACAGCTTGCTGACGATGGTGGAAACGCCGCGGAAATGGCCCGGGCGGCTCGCGCCTTCGAGCATGGTGGAAATGCCCGGGACGTCAACGTAGGTTGCCTCTTCGGTACCCTGCGGGTAAACATCCGCCGGTGCAGGTGAGAAGACGATATCCGCGTGGCGTTTTTTGAGTTTCTCGCAATCTTCCTGCAGGGTGCGCGGGTAGCGCGCCAGATCGTCTGCGCGGTCAAACTGCATGGGGTTCACGAAGATACTGACCACCACGATATCTGCCCGCGCGCGGGCTTCGTCGACGAGCTTCATGTGGCCGTCATGCAGATTGCCCATGGTCGGGACCAGTGCGATACGTTTACCTTCCTGACGCGCGCGGCGGATATGCTGGCGAAGCAGCGGCAGGGTTTCAATGATTAGCACAACGAGACTCCTTAATGGAAACTGTGTTCTTCACCCGGGTAAACACCGGATTCAACGTCGGCAATATACTGCCTGACCGCAGCGCGCATGTCGCCCGCTTCGGCGAGGAAATTTTTGGCAAATTTCGGGATGTGTCCGCCGGTGATCCCGAAGGCATCGTGCATCACCAGGATCTGACCGTCGGTCACGTTGCCTGCCCCAATACCAATCACCGGAATCGACAGCGCGTCGGTAATGCGTTTCGCCAGCTCAACCGGCACGCACTCCAGCACCAGCAGCTGTGCACCTGCGGCTTCCAGCGCCAGAGCATCATCCAGCAGCGTCTGGGCGGCATCGCCGCGGCCCTGCACCTTGTAGCCGCCAAAGATATTCACGGACTGCGGCGTCAGGCCTAAATGCCCGCACACCGGCACGGCGCGCTCGGTGAGCATCTTCACCGTATCAACCAGCCAGGCGCCGCCTTCAATTTTGACCATATTGGCACCGGCACGCATCACTGCCGCCGCGTTTTCGAATGCCTGTTCCGGCGTGGCATAGGCCATAAACGGCAGATCGGAAAGCAGCAGGCAGGCTGGGGCGCCACGGCGCACGGCGCGGGTATGGTAAGCGATGTCCTCAACCGTCACCGGCAGGGTGGAATCATGTCCTTGTACCGTCATCCCTAACGAATCCCCGACCAGCATGACGTTGATCCCCTCTTCGGCAAACAGTTTGGCGAAGCTGTAGTCATACGCGGTAATGGTGGCGAAGCGTTTTTTTTCCTGTTTGCATTTCTGCAGTAAGGAGATGGTGGTTGGTTTCATACTGTTTCCTGATAGCCCAAAAGCGAATCTTTGCGCATTCTAACAGTAACATTCGAGGGAACAATGATTTTAGGCAATCGATTAACCACAAATATTTTATGGTTAACCAATAAAAAAACGGCTTTACCAGCGAGCGGGTTTTTCCGCACCGAGACTGTTGAGAACGGCCTTTAGCGAGAGCCCGTCAGGGAAGGTAAGGGAAGGGGCAACTTCATACAGTGGCCAGAGCATAAACCCGCGATTTTTCATGTCGTAATGCGGAACGGTGAGACGTTCAGTGTTAATCGTCTCGTGACCAAACAGCATAATGTCGAGGTCGAGCGTGCGGGGGCCCCAGCGTTCGGCTTTGCGCACACGGCCCTGTTGAAGCTCAATACGCTGGGTATTGTCCAGCAGCGCTTCGGGACCCAGTTCAGTCTCAAGGACCACGGCGGCGTTGAGGTAGTCTGGCTGATCCTGCGGCCCCAGCGGCGGTGTGCGGTAGAACGAGGAGACTGCCACGATCCGACTCTGTGGGATGTCGCCCAGTGCCTGTACGGCAGCATTTACCTGCTCCAGCGGAGAGGCTAAATTGCTGCCGATGGCGATATACGCGAGGGTCATGCTGTTCCTTCACGACGCGGCGCGCGTTTGCGCGGGCGACGATGACGGCGACGCGGTTCCGGCTCTTCATCCAGCCCGGTCAGCATATCTTTCTGCTCTGGCGGGGCGGAGACCTGGAATTCAGCCCACCACTGCGCCAGACGCTGCAGCTCCTGGTTGCGTTCAATTTCCGCGCGCAGCGACAGGAGATCGAAGGCGGCACGGAACTTAGGATGCTCCATCAGCTTCCAGGCGCGTTTGCCCTGACGACGGGACATGCGCAGCTGAAGCTGCCAGATGTCGCGCACCAGGGTGGTAATCCGTTTCGGAATGGCGAGCGTGCGGCAGCCTTCGTCCAGCACGTCGTTGGCGGCCAGCGCGAACGCATCGTAATAGGCGAGCCCGCTCTCCTGGGTAATACGCTGTGCCGTTTCCAGCAGCGGATACCAGAACATCGCGGCAAAGAGGAACGCCGGGTTCACGCGCATGTCGTTGCGAATGCGGGTATCGGTATTTTTCAGCACCTGCGCAATCATCCGCTCCATTGGGCTGTCACCGTTTTCGGTGAAGTAGCGGGTAATGGTCGGGAACAGCGGCTGGAACAGGTTGTATTCGCGCAGAAGTTTGTAGGTTTCAAAACCGTGGCCGGCCTGCAGCAGCTTCAGCGCTTCTTCAAACAGGCGAGCAGGCGGCACGTCGTTAATCAGCGTCGCCAGACGCGGGATTGGCTCTGCCGTTTCCGGGCTGATGCGCATATTCAGCTTGGCGGCGAAACGCACGGCGCGCAGCATACGCACGGGATCTTCACGGTAGCGCGTTTCCGGCGTGCCAATCAGGCGGATCAGACCTTCTTTCAGGTCCTGCATGCCGCCGACGTAATCGCGCACGGTGAAATCCGCGACGCTGTAATAAAGGCTGTTGATGGTGAAGTCGCGACGCTGGGCATCTTCTTCGATGGAACCGAAGATATTATCGCGCAGCAGCATACCGTTCTGGCCGCGCTGCGACGTCGTGCGATCGGACGCGCCCGCTTCGTGATGACCGCGGAAGGTCGCCACTTCGATGATTTCCGGCCCAAACATCACGTGAGCCAGACGGAAACGGCGGCCAACGAGGCGGCAGTTACGGAATAATTTGCGCACCTGCTCAGGCGTGGCGCTGGTCGTCACGTCGAAATCTTTGGGTTTTTTGCCCAGCAGTAAATCACGCACCCCACCGCCCACGAGATAGGCCTCGTAGCCCGCTTTATTCAGACGATAGAGCACCTTGAGGGCATTTTCACTGATATCTTTGCGGGAAATAGTGTGCTGCTCACGCGGAATAACCGACATGTGTGGCTGTGCAATAGCATCATTCGCCATGCTCTCTTCGCGGCTTAGCACTTTACGGCAAAAATTAGCGACTCGGGTAAAAATGGTACACCTCGTAGTGTGTTTTGTTATGAAAAAAGCGGCTAATCATAGCTCAGCGCAACGCATTTGAGAATGCTGGATTTTTGGCACTGCCGCGAGCGTCCAGTTAGCAATGGCCATTTTCAGCAGTTCGTCAATACGCAGATCCTGCCATTCGTTGGTTACATTCTGGTTGAGAAATCGCAGCGCGTCGATCAAAACAGGACGTGGATCGCCGTCTGGCAGGGCCGGGGCGTGATTCTGCTTTGACAATTTTAAGCCCTGCGCATTAACTGCCAGCGGCAGATGAATGTAATCCGGTGCCGTCCAGCCAAACTGGTGATACAGCGAGATTTGTCGCACGGTCGGCTCGACCAGATCCGCCCCGCGCACTATTTCCGTCACGCCCTGAAAATGATCGTCCACCACCACGGCCAGGTTGTAGGCGAACAGGCCATCGCGACGGTGAATAATAAAATCCTCACGCGCCAGACGTTCATCGGCATGAATTTCACCGGAGAGTAAATCGTTAAAGTGCGTCACCGGGGAGTGCTGTCTGATGCGCACGGCGGCATTTTCAGGACCGTTGTTCAGCGTGCGGCAGTGGCCGTCATAGACGCCACCTGCGCTCTGGATACGCGCGCGGGTGCAGGTGCAGTTATAGGAAAGCCCCTGAGCGCGAAGCCAGGCCAGACGTTCCCGATAGGCCTCGTGACGCTTTGACTGCCACAGAACCTCGTCATCCCAGTGAAGACCGTAATGTTCCAGCTGACGCAGAATGGTCTCTGCTGCACCGGGAACTTCACGCGGAGGGTCAATATCTTCGATGCGGACGAGCCATTTTCCCTGGCGGGCGCGAGCCTGCAGGTAGCTGCCGAGCGCGGCAATTAATGAGCCGAAGTGTAATTCACCGGAAGGAGATGGCGCGAAGCGCCCAATATAGTGTGATTCAGACATATCAACAGTAACAAGGCGGGAGAGACTCCCGCCTTTGGAGTGTGTAAACAGCGCTGGTGTTAACCGGCCATCTGTTTTTCGCGGATTTCGGCCAGCGTTTTGCAGTCGATGCACAGATCGGCGGTTGGACGCGCTTCCAGGCGACGAATGCCAATTTCAACACCGCAGGATTCGCAGTAGCCAAAATCTTCGTCTTCGACTTTTTTCAGCGTTTTCTCGATCTTTTTGATCAGTTTGCGTTCGCGGTCACGGTTACGCAGTTCGAGGCTGAACTCTTCTTCCTGAGCGGCACGGTCTACCGGGTCCGGGAAGTTAGCAGCTTCATCCTGCATATGAGTAACGGTGCGATCGACTTCATCCCTGAGTTGATTACGCCATGCTTCAAGAATACGCTTGAAGTGCGACAGCTGGGCTTCGTTCATATACTCTTCGCCCGGTTTCTCTTGATACGGCTCCACCCCAGCGATGGCGAGAATACTCAGGGACGATGTTTTACGGTTTTGCCCTTCTTGCATGTTGCTTCTCCTTAACACGCACTATCGATCCCCGTGTTGGGGGAAAAATCAGGTCGCTATAAATAGCAGATGCTTTTCCGTATGGCAATTATCTAAACGTAACACTTGACAAGCCTGTGAGGAAAAGCGTATTTGCGCACGCGGCCAGAACACTTAATCGTCAATCGTCTAATCCCTTATAAGACAATGGGAAGAGAGGATCTCAGAGTCATATTATCGGCAGAAAGTTCCGCTTTATAAGCGAAAACCTCTACCCCCTGCTTTTGTGCCTCATTCAACAATTGCGCGTATTTAGGATCAATATGGCGGGCAGGGGAGAAACGTTCAATGGCTGAATGCAACACTGCAAACAGCAATACGGCGCGTTTGCCCGCCGCCGCAACACTCATTAGCTCTCGCAGATGCTTCTGGCCACGTAGCGTTACCGCATCCGGGAAGTAGCCATTTTCCTGTTCCGCTAACGTCACTGATTTCACTTCAATATAGCACTCCGGCCTGTCTTCCGCCTGTAACATGAAGTCAATTCTGCTGCCTTCATCGCCATATTTCACTTCGCTTTTATGCGTGCCATAACCGACCAGTTCGGGAATTACGCCATGGGTCAGCGCTTCCTTAACCAGTTGATTGGCGCGCAGGGTATTAACACAAATAAATGCCCCGTTCTGGGTTTCGGTCATTTCCCAGGTATGGGCATATTTGCGTTTAGTATTTTCTGATGTGGAATACCAGACCCTGTCACCCGGCGTCGCGCATCCCGTCATGGCACCGGTATTGGGGCAGTGCAGGGTGAGCGGTTCGCCTTCAGGCGTGATCACATCGGCGAGGAAGCGTTTGTAGCGTTGGATAAGCGTAGCGTGCTGCAGGGGAGGACTAAACTTCATCAGAGTTCCTTTCGGTGTTGCCCAGCGTCCAGCGCTGTAGCGGCGTATAGCGGGTGCGTCCCTGTGCAAAGACGGATTCATAAAGCGCGAATGTGTTGACCGGAAAGGCCCAGTGAAAACCTGGTGCCGGGATGGCAACGGCCTGACCGGCATCGCGCAGCAGGGTAATGTGCGGATGAAACGGCTGTGGGCTTTGATAACAGCCGCTGCGCGCCGCCTGCGCGCGCAGCATGTTCGCCAGCTGCAATAATCCGCGCGGAGGCTGGCGCGTCCCCAGCCAGACCACGCGCGAACGCAGCCACTGACCCGCGTCGTCGAGGTGTAGCGTAAATTCCGGCTGGACAATACGCCCGGCCAGTGCGGCTAACGCCCGCTGTTTTTCGGCACTGACGTCGCCCAAAAAGGCCAGCGTCAGGTGCAGGTTAGCCGCCGCGACCGGGCGACCGGCTTCCGGCGGGAAGCGATCGGCGCGCCAGCGAACAATTTGACGCTGTAGTGTTGTGGGCAATTCAATGGCAAAAAAAAGCCGTTTCGACTCAGGCATACGGAGGACTCGGTAATGATATGCGCCGATGCTACAATGTACGCCGACTAATGTTAACCCTCTGGAGCTGTTAGTGTCCTCATTGCCGGTCGCCGTCGTTCTTCCTGACCTTCTCGCTGCCTTACGCCATGCCCCGCAGGTTTTGCTGAATGCCCCGACGGGGGCGGGTAAGTCCACCTGGCTGCCGCTGCAAATTCTGAAAGACGGGAACATCAGCGGGAAAATTATCCTGCTGGAGCCTCGCAGGCTGGCCGCGCGCAACGTGGCGCAGCGCCTGGCGGAACTGCTGAATGAAAAACCGGGCGAAACGGTAGGTTACAGGATGCGCGCCGAGACCTGCGTGGGCCCGACCACGCGCCTTGAGGTGGTCACCGAGGGGATTCTCACCCGCATGCTGCAAAACGATCCGGAGCTGACCGGCATCGGGCTGGTGATCCTGGATGAATTCCACGAGCGCAGCCTGCAGGCGGATCTGGCCCTTGCGCTGTTGCTGGACGTTCAGCAGGGACTGCGTGACGATCTCCGTCTGCTGATAATGTCGGCGACGCTGGACAATGTGCGGCTACGGCAGGCGCTACCTGATGCGCCGGTTATCAGCTCTGAAGGGCGGGCGTTTCCTGTTGAACGCCGCTATCAACCGCTTCCCTCCCACCTGCGTTTTGACGAGGCGGTCGCCATTGCCACCGCTGAACTGCTGCGCCAGGAGCCCGGTTCCCTGCTGCTGTTTTTGCCGGGTGTCGGTGAGATCCAGCGCGTGCAGGAACAGCTTTCCTCTCGCGTAGGCGGTGATGTACTGCTGTGCCCGCTCTACGGCGCGCTGTCGCTGCAGGATCAGCGTAAAGCTATCCTTCCTGCCCCGGTGGGGCAGCGCAAGGTGGTGCTGGCAACCAACATCGCTGAAACCAGTTTGACCATCGAAGGTATTCGCCTGGTGGTGGATAGCGCGCAGGAGAGGGTGGCAAGCTTTGACCCGCGTACCGGGCTGACTAAACTCCTGACGCAGCGCATCAGCCAGGCGTCAATGGTGCAGCGCGCGGGCCGTGCGGGGCGTCTTGAGCCGGGGATCTGCCTGCATTTGACCAGCGCGGAACAGGCAGAACGCGCGGCGCAGCAAAGCACGCCGGAAATTTTACAAAGTGATTTGTCGGGCCTGGTGATGGATCTGCTGCAGTGGGGCTGTCCGGATCCTGGACAGCTTACCTGGCTTGATTCTCCCCCTGTCGTTAACCTCACCGCTGCGCGCAGTCTGTTGACTGAGCTTGGCGCGCTGGAAGGCGAACGTCTGACGGTACGCGGCCAGAAAATGGCGGCGCTGGGCAACGAGCCGCGTCTGGCCGCGATGCTGGTGGCCGCGCAAGGGGATGATGAAATTGCCACGGCGGCAAAACTGGCGGCTATTCTTGAGGAGCCGCCGCGCGGTGGCAGCAGCGATCTGGGGCAGGCGTTTTCACGCAATCAGGGGAACTGGCAGCAGCGGGCGCAGCAACTGTGCAAACGGCTTAACAGCCGCGGCGGCGTGCCAGACAGCGAGAGGATTTCCCGGCTGTTAGCGCAGGCGTTTCCGGATCGAATTGCGCGTCGGCGCGGGCTGGACGGCCGCTATCAGCTGGCAAACGGCATGGGGGCGATGCTGGACAGCGATGACGCCCTGACGCGTCATGAGTGGCTAATTGCGCCGCTCCTGCTGCAGGGGAGCAACTCCCCCGATGCGCGTATCCTGCAGGCGATTGCCGTCGATATTGACGCCCTGACCCGTAGCTGTCCGCAGTTGCTTAAGCAATCGGACATCGTCGAGTGGGATGATGCGCAGGGCACGCTGAAGGCGTTTCGTCGTAGCCAGATTGGGAAACTAACGCTCGGGACGAAGCCGCTGGCGAAGCCGTCGGAAGACGAGCTTCATCAGGCTATGCTGAACGGCATTCGGGAAAAAGGGCTGAGCGTGCTGAACTGGACGCCGGAGGCGGAACAGTACCGCATTCGCCTGCACTGCGCCGCAAAGTGGCTACCGGAGCATGGCTGGCCAGCGGTGGATGATGAGACGCTGCTGGCTACGCTTGAACGCTGGCTACTGCCGCAGATGAGCGGCGTGCACTCTCTGCGCGCCCTTAAAGCGCTTGATGTTAAGACTGCGTTACAGAATTTACTGGACTGGTCATTGCGTCAACGTCTGGATAGTGAACTGCCAGGGCATTACACTGTGCCGACCGGAAGCCGGATTGCCATCCGTTATCATGAGGATAATCCGCCGGCGCTGGCGGTTCGGATGCAGGAGATGTTTGGTGAAGCAACCACGCCGTCTATCGCTGAAGGACGCGTGCCGTTGGTGCTTGAACTGCTGTCGCCTGCGCATCGCCCCTTGCAGATCACCCGAGATTTAGGGGCGTTCTGGGCGGGGAGCTACCGTGACGTGCAGAAAGAGATGAAGGGGCGGTACCCCAAACACGTCTGGCCGGACGATCCGGCGAATACGGCGCCGACGAAGCGGACGAAGAAATATTCCTGAAAGGGATGTGTGGCCTGATGCCCTCACCCCGGCCCTCTCCCCCAGGGAGAGGGAGAACTAATTTTGAGAGATTTCTTCTTTCACAGGCCTGTGAAAGAAAAGAAAATCTGGCCTTTGCGCCTGAAAGTTGCGGAGAAAAAGCATGGCGGGGAATGACCGCGAGCCAATAGGACGTAAGGGAAAACCAACGCGTCCGGCGAAAGAAAAAGTAAGCCGTCGTCGCCTCAGAGATGAGGACTATGACGATGACTATGAAGACGATGATGAGGATGAAGAACCGATGCCGCGTAAAGGGAAAGGCAAAGGGCGCAAGCCTCGGGGCAAACGCGGCTGGTTCTGGCTGCTGCTGAAGCTCTTTATTGTTTTTGTTGTGCTGATGGCAATTTACGGCGTGTATCTGGATCAGAAGATCCGCAGCCGTATCGACGGTAAAGTCTGGCAGTTACCTGCGGCAGTGTATGGCCGTATGGTGAACCTTGAGCCAGATATGTCCATCACGAAAAACGAAATGGTAAAACTGCTGGAAGCCACCCAGTATCGTCAGGTGTCAAAAATGACGCGCCCTGGCGAATTTACCGTGCAGGCGAACAGCATTGAGATGATCCGTCGTCCGTTTGATTTCCCGGACAGCAAAGAGGGTCAGGTGCGCGCGCGTCTGACCTTTGACGGGGATCGTCTGGATACCATCGAGAACATGGATAACAACCGCCAGTTCGGTTTCTTCCGTCTCGATCCGCGTCTGATCACCATGCTCTCGTCGGCAAACGGCGAGCAGCGTCTGTTCGTGGCGCGTAACGGCTTCCCGGATCTGCTGGTCGATACGCTGCTGGCGACCGAAGACCGTCACTTCTACGAGCACGACGGCATCAGCCTCTACTCGATTGGTCGTGCGGTACTGGCGAACCTGACTGCCGGTCGTACCGTGCAGGGAGCGAGTACGCTGACTCAGCAGCTGGTGAAAAACCTCTTCCTCTCCAGCGAACGCTCTTACTGGCGTAAAGCGAACGAAGCCTACATGGCCGTGCTGATGGACGCGCGCTACAGCAAGGATCGTATCCTTGAGCTGTATATGAACGAGGTGTATCTCGGTCAGAGCGGCGATAACGAAATCCGCGGCTTCCCGCTGGCGAGCCTGTACTACTTTGGTCGTCCGGTGGAAGAGCTGAGCCTGGATCAGCAGGCGCTGCTGGTGGGCATGGTGAAAGGGGCGTCCATTTATAACCCGTGGCGTAACCCGAAACTGGCCCTGGAGCGTCGTAACCTGGTGCTGCGTCTGCTGCAACAACAGCAGGTGATCGACCAGGAGCTGTACGACATGCTGAGCGCACGTCCGCTTGGCGTTCAGCCGCGCGGTGGGGTGATCTCGCCTCAGCCTGCGTTTATGCAGCTGGTGCGTCAGGAACTGCAAAGCAAGCTTGGCGATAAGGTCAAAGATCTCTCCGGCGTGAAGATCTTCACCACCTTTGACTCCGTGGCGCAGGATGCGGCAGAAAAAGCGGCGGTGGAAGGTATTCCGGCGCTGAAGAAACAGCGTAAGCTCTCCGATCTTGAAACCGCGATGGTGGTGGTTGACCGCAACTCCGGCGAAGTTCGTGCGATGGTGGGCGGTGCCGAGCCGCAGTTTGCAGGCTACAACCGTGCCATGCAGGCGCGTCGCTCGATCGGTTCTCTGGCAAAACCGGCGACCTATCTGACTGCCCTGAGTCAGCCAAACCAGTATCGTCTGAATACCTGGATTGCGGATGCGCCTATCTCCCTGCGCCAGCCTAACGGCCAGGTGTGGTCACCGCAGAACGACGATAAGCAGTTTAGCGGTCAGGTGATGCTGGTGGATGCGTTGACGCGCTCCATGAACGTGCCGACGGTAAACCTGGGCATGTCGCTGGGCCTGCCGGCCATTGTCGATACCTGGCAGAAGCTGGGCGTGGCGAAAGATCAGCTGCACCCGGTGCCGGCGATGATCCTCGGGGCGCTTAACCTGACGCCGATCGAAGTGGCGCAGGCGTTCCAGACCATCGCCAGCGGCGGTAACCGCGCGCCGCTGTCCGCCCTGCGTTCGGTGATTGCCGAAGATGGCTCTGTGCTGTATCAGAGCTTCCCGCAGGCGGAGCGTGCCGTTCCTGCTCAGGCGGCCTACATGACGCTGTGGACGATGCAGCAGGTGGTGCAGCGTGGTACGGGTCGTCAACTGGGTGCGAAGTATCCGGGCCTGCATCTGGCAGGTAAGACCGGGACCACCAACAACAACGTTGATACCTGGTTTGCCGGTATCGATGGCCGTGAAGTGGTCATTACCTGGGTAGGACGCGACAACAACCAGCCGACCAAGCTGTACGGGGCGAGCGGGGCGATGTCGATTTACCAGCGCTATCTGGCGAATCAGTCACCAGTGCCGCTGAACCTTGTCGCGCCGGAAGATATCGTCGATATGGGCGTGGACAGCTCCGGTAACTTCGTCTGCGGCGGCGGAATGCGTACTCTGCCGGTCTGGACAACCAACCCGGATTCCCTGTGCCAGCAGAGCCAGCCTGAACAGCCGACCGGCAACCCGTTCGATCAGTCTTCTCAGCCACAGCAGCCGCAGCAGCAACAGCCGCAGCAGCAGAATGAGAAGAAAGACAGCGATGGCGTAGCCGGCTGGATTAAAGACATGTTTGGCGGTAACTAACTTTTAAAGCCCTCTTCCCCGGAAGGGGGTTTTTTTTACCCGTAAACCTCATTTCGTTAACCCTCACTTTAACTCTGATTAACCCTTCGTTTTCTCTTGTCTATTTCTTAAACCCTTAATTCTCGTAGGGCCGCTTACTGCTTGCTATGCAACCCGCGTTTCGCATATTATTCTGGCGCTCATAATAATAATTCTCGTTTACGTTATCATTCACTTTTCCATCAGAGAAACATCATGGCGCTTTCCAATACTGCTCAGCCAATGAACACGTCGCTGCGTAAACTCGCGGTCGTCGTCGCCACAGCGGTTGCCGGCGTGTCCGCGTATGCTCATGCGGCAGAAACCCCGAAAAAAGAAGAAACCATCACGGTAACCGCAGCACCTGCGGCACAGGAAAGTGCCTGGGGACCGGCACCCACGATTGCGGCCAAACGCACCGCCACCGCGACCAAGACCGATACCCCGATTGAGAAAACCCCGCAGTCTATTTCTGTCGTCACCCGCGAAGAGATGGACATGAAGCAGCCGGGTACGGTTAAACAGGCGCTGGCCTATACGCCGAGCGTGTTCGCAACGCGCGGCGCGTCAACAACGTATGATGTTGTTTCTATCCGTGGGTTCACCACCTCCAGTACCGTGAATACCAACCAGTATCTGGACGGGATGAAGCTGCAGGGAGATAACTATTCTGAAGCGTCCATGGATCCGTATTTCCTTGAGCGCGTCGAGTTGCTGCGCGGCCCTACGTCCGTTCTGTACGGTAAAAGCCACCCGGGTGGCGTGGTCAGCATGGTCAGCAAGCGGCCAACCACCGAGCCACTGAAAGAAATTCAGTTCAAAATGGGTACCGATAACCTGTGGCAGACCGGGTTTGATTTCAGCGATGCGATTGATGATGACGGCGTGTGGTCATACCGTCTGACCGGTCTGGGGCGCAGCGAAAATGCGCAGCAGGAGATGGTGAAATCTTCCCGCTACGCCATTGCGCCTGCTTTCAGCTGGCGTCCTGACGATAAAACCGATTTTACTTTCCTGAGCAACTTCCAGAGCGATCCGGATGCAGGCTATTACGGCTGGCTGCCGCGGGAAGGTACCGTTGTGCCTTACTATGACGCCAACGGCAACGCGCATAAGCTGCCGACCGATTTCAACGAAGGTGACGAAGACAATAAGATCTCCCGTCGCCAGAAAATGGTGGGCTACAGCTTCTCGCATCAGTTTGATGACACCTTTACCGTGCGTCAAAACCTGCGCTACACCAAAATCAATACGCTTTACCGTTCCGTTTACGGTAACGGCTATATTGCACCGGCTCAGATCAGCCGCGCGTACGTGCGCTCTGATGAGGACCTCAACTCGTTCACGGTCGATACCCAGCTGCAGTCCAAATTTGCGACCGGTGCAGTGGATCATACCCTGTTGACGGGCGTCGATTACCTGCGCATGCGTAACGATATTGATGCAGATTACGGCAGCGCTGACCCTATCAGCATGACGAATCCGCAGCACAACAATGCCAATATCAACGTGAACTTCCCGTATGCCGTGCTCAATCGTCAGGAGCAAACGGGCCTGTACGCGCAGGATCAGGCTGAGTGGGATAAGTGGGTACTGACCCTGGGTGGACGCTATGATTTTGCCAAAACGTCCACACTGACGCGTTCTTCCGACACGACGGCTGAAATCAACGATCGGGCATTCACCTGGCGTGGCGGGATCAACTACCTGTTTGATAACGGTATTACGCCGTACTTCAGCTACAGCGAATCCTTCGAGCCTATTTCCGGCGCAACCCAGGGCGGCAAACCGTTCGATCCGGCTCGCGGCAAGCAGTATGAAGCGGGCGTGAAGTATGTACCGAAAGATCTGCCTGTTGTGGTCACCGCTGCGGTGTATCAGCTGACCAAAAACAACAACCTGACGGCCGATCCGGCGAACCCGACCAGCGGCTTTAGCGTACAGGGCGGTGAAATTCGCTCTCGCGGTTTCGAACTGGAAGCGAAAGCGGCAGTATCTGCCAACGTGAACGTGACGGCTTCCTATAGCTTTACTGATGCGGAATACACGCACGATACCTGGTATGAAGGCCGTCGTCCGGCGGAAGTGCCGCGTAACATGGCGTCTCTGTGGGCAGATTACACCTTCCACGAGACGGCGTTGAGCGGTCTGACGGTAGGGGCAGGCACCCGTTACATCGGTAACACCGTGTCCTACTACTCTGCCTCGTCGCCAAAAGCCTACCAGTCGTTCAACGTCGCGGGCTACGCACTGGCTGACGCGACCGTGAAATATGACCTGGCACGCTTTGGACTGCCGGGCTCGTCTGTCGGCGTCAACGTGAACAACATCTTCGATCGTGAATACGTCTCCAGCTGCTACAGCGAATATGCATGCTACTGGGGCGCAGGACGTCAGGTTGTTGCCACCGCGACCTTCCGCTTCTAATCTCTGTCTGGGCACGGTTCGCCGTGCCCTTTTTATTTAAGTTGGCTGATATGCAGGATAATCAAACGCAACCCGACACCACCTTTACGCTCAACCATCTCTCCTTTCGCGTACCCGGGCGCACCTTGCTGCATCCGCTCTCTTTGACGTTCCCCGCAGGTAAAGTCACTGGCCTGATTGGTCACAACGGTTCCGGTAAGTCCACGCTGCTTAAGATGCTGGGACGCCATCAGCCGCCGTCAGAAGGCGACATTCTGCTGGATGACCAACCGCTCGAGAGCTGGAGCAGCAAAGCGTTTGCCCGCAAAGTGGCGTATCTGCCGCAGCAGCTGCCGCAGGCGGAGGGGATGACGGTGCGAGAGCTGGTGGCGATTGGGCGTTATCCGTGGCATGGCGCGCTTGGACGCTTCGGCGTGGCCGACAGAGAGAAAGTGGAAGAGGCGATTGCGCTGGTCGGGCTGAAACCGCTGGCGCACCGTCTGGTGGATAGCCTGTCCGGCGGTGAACGCCAGCGCGCGTGGATTGCGATGCTGGTGGCCCAGGACAGCCGCTGCCTGCTCCTTGATGAACCCACCTCCGCGCTCGATATCGCCCATCAGGTCGATGTCCTTGCGCTGGTGCACCGCTTAAGCCAGCAGCGTGGTCTGACGGTGATTGCGGTGCTGCATGACATCAACATGGCGGCGCGCTATTGCGACTACCTTGTTGCGCTGCGCGGCGGCGAAATGATTGCGCAGGGAACGCCGTCCGAGCTGATGTGCAGCGAAACGCTGGAACATATTTATGGTATTCCGATGGGTATTCTGCCTCACCCGGCCGGGGCTGCACCGGTGAGCTTCGTCTACTGATGCTCGACAACATGCGCATTAGCCGCCGTCGCCTGCTGACGGCGATGGCCCTCTCACCGCTGCTGTTAAAAATGAATACGGCGCGTGCCGCCGCCGTCGATCCGCACCGCATAGTTGCGCTGGAGTGGCTGCCGGTCGAGCTGATGATGGCGCTCGGCGTCACGCCCTACGGCGTGGCGGACATTCCTAACTATAACCTCTGGGTGAACGAGCCGAAGCTGCCGGAATCGGTAATCGACGTCGGCCTGCGGACGGAGCCAAACCTCGAGCTGCTCACCCAGATGAAACCGTCGTTCCTGTTCTGGTCCGCGGGCTACGGTCCGTCAGAAGAGACCATGGCGCGCATTGCGCCCGGACGTGGATTCGCTTTCAGCGACGGTAAAAAACCACTGGCGATGGCGAAAAAGTCGGTTAACGAGATGGCGCATTTCCTCAACCGGGAAGCGGAGGCTAAAAAACATCTCGACGAATTCGATGCCCTGATTGACGCTCTGAAGCCGCGTTTTGCTCACCGTGGCGATCGTCCGCTGCTGATGGTGACGCTGCTGGATGCCCGCCATATGCTGGTTTTCGGTAAAAACTGCCTGTTCCAGGAAGTCCTCGACAGTTTTGGTATTCGTAATGCCTGGGAAGGGGAGATGACGTTCTGGGGCAGTACCGCTGTGGGTATCGATCGTCTCGCGGCGTTTCGCGACGTGGATGTGCTGTGCTTCGATCACGGCAACGAGCGCGCCATGCAAACCCTGATGGCGACGCCGCTCTGGCAGGCGATGCCGTTTGTCCGTGAGCAACGCTTCCAGCGCGCCCCGGCGGTCTGGTTCTACGGCGCGACGCTGTCGGCCATGCATTTTGCCCGCGTGCTGGATAACGCGCTGGGAGGTAAAGCATGAGTTCACGTATTGCCCGCTTCCCGGCGCTTCTGCTGGTATTGATTTTTCTTGCCGCGCTGGCGTTAACCGGGTTTAACCTCTCGGCCGCATTACCGTGCACGCAGTGGGGGGCCGCGCTGGCCTCGCCGGATATCGACAATATTCAGCAGATGCTGTTCCACTACAGCCTGCTGCCGCGTCTGGCAATCTCCCTTTTAGTCGGTGCCGGTTTAGGGCTGGTGGGGGTGCTGTTCCAGCAGGTTTTACGTAACCCGCTGGCGGAACCCACCACACTCGGCGTCGCGACCGGCGCCCAGCTAGGGATCACCATCACCACGCTGTGGACGCTGCCGGGGGCGTTAGCCTCGCAGTTTGCGGCGCTTGCCGGAGCGTGTGCGGTGGGCGCGCTGGTCTTTGGCGTGGCCTGGGGTAAACGCCTTTCCCCGGTGACGCTGATTCTGGCCGGGCTGGTGGTCAGCCTGTACTGTGGGGCGATCAACCAGTTGCTGGTTCTGTTCCACCACGATCAGCTGCAAAGCATGTTCATGTGGAGTACCGGGACGCTGACCCAGACCGACTGGAGCGTGGTGCAGCGCCTGTGGCCGCAGCTGGCTGGCGGTGTTGTGCTGACGCTGCTGCTCCTGCGTCCTCTGACGCTGATGGGACTGGATGATGGCGTGGCGCGCAACCTGGGGCTGGCGCTGTCGCTGGCTCGCCTGGCGGCGCTGACGCTGGCGATTGTATTGAGCGCCCTGCTGGTGAATGCGGTCGGCATCATCGGGTTTATCGGCCTGTTTGCCCCGCTGCTGGCGAAGATGCTCGGAGCGCGTCGCTTGCTGGCGCGTCTGATGCTGGCGCCGCTGATTGGGGCGCTGATCCTCTGGCTTTCCGATCAGCTTATTCTCTGGCTGGCGCAGGTCTGGCGTGAAGTCTCCACCGGCTCGGTCACCGCGCTGATCGGGGCGCCGCTGCTCCTGTGGCTGCTTCCGCGCCTGCGCAGCATGAGCGCACCGGCGATGGATGCGGGCGATAAAGTCCATACTGAGCGTCAGTCGGTACTGTGGTTTAGCCTTGTCGGGCTGGCGGTGCTGATTATCGCCTCGTTCGCGGCGCTCTCATTCGGACGCGATGCCGCGGGTTGGCACTGGGCAACGGGTGATTTACTCAACGCCCTGCTGCAGTGGCGCTGGCCGCGTATCCTCGCTGCGCTGATCGCAGGCGTGATGCTGGCGGTGGCAGGATGCATTATTCAGCGTCTGACCGGCAACCCGATGGCGAGCCCGGAAGTGCTCGGGATCAGCTCTGGCGCTGCCTTTGGCGTGGTGCTGATGCTGTTCTTCGTGCCGGGCAATGCGTTTGGCTGGCTGCTGCCTGCCGGTAGTCTTGGGGCGGCGGTTACGCTGATGATTATCCTGATTGCCGCTGGTCGAGGCGGGTTTTCACCGCACCGTATGCTACTGGCGGGGATGGCGCTCAGCACCGCATTCACGATGCTGCTGATGATGCTGCAGGCAAGCGGCGATCCGCGTATGGCGAAGATCCTGACCTGGATATCCGGTTCAACGTACGGCGCGACCGGCAGCCAGGCGATCGGGTCCGGGATCGTGATGATCGTACTGCTGGCGATGGTGCCGCTATGCCGTCGCTGGATGACCATTCTGCCGCTCGGCGGGGAAACCGCGCGCGCGGTGGGAATGGCGCTGACGCCAGCGCGTATCGCGTTGCTGCTGCTCGCTGCGTGCCTGACGGCGACGGCGACCATGACGATTGGCCCGCTGAGTTTTGTGGGGCTAATGGCGCCGCACATTGCCAGAATGATGGGGTTCCGCCGGACGATGCCGCATATCGTGATGTCGGCCCTGACGGGCGGGGTGATGCTGGTGTTTGCGGACTGGTGCGGAAGAATGGTGCTGTTCCCGTATCAGATCCCGGCGGGTCTGCTGTCGACCTTTATCGGTGCGCCGTATTTTATTTATCTGTTGAGAAAGCAGAGTCGGTAATAAAAGTAAACGGCAATCCTTAGATTGCCGTTTTAGTGTTTGCTCCCTCTCCCCGTGGGAGAGGGTTGGGGTGAGGGCATCAAGCCGCACATCTTACAGTTTCGCAAACACCTTACGCGCCGCGTCAATGGTGTTATTGATATCTTCTTCACTGTGCGCCACGGACATAAAGCCCGCTTCGAACGCTGACGGTGCCAGGTAGACGCCTTCTTCCAGCATCAGGTGGAAGAAGCGCTTGAAGCGTTCAACGTCGCACTTCACCACGTCCTGATAGCAGGTCACGGTTTTCGCCTCGGTGAAGAAGATCCCGAACATGCCGCCCACGTGGTTAACCACCAGCGGAATACCGGCTTCCTCTGCCGCTTCCAGCAGGCCGTTTGCCAGTTGCGTGGTCCGGTCGGTCAGGGTTTCGTGGATGCCTGGCTGAGCCACTTCGGTCAGGCAGGCAAAGCCCGCCGCCATCGCGATAGGGTTACCGGAGAGCGTGCCCGCCTGGTAAACCGGGCCGGTGGGTGCCAGCGCTTCCATGACGTCCTTACGCCCACCGAATGCGCCGACCGGCATGCCGCCGCCGATGATTTTACCCAGGCAGGTCAGGTCCGGCTCGACGCCGTAGTAAGACTGGGCGCCCGCCAGCGCTACGCGGAAGCCGGTCATCACTTCATCGATGATCAGCAGCGCACCGAACTCATCGCACAGGGCGCGCAGGCCCGGCAGGAAATCAGGCTGCGGTGGAATGCAGTTCATGTTGCCCGCAACTGGCTCAACGATGATGCAGGCGATCTCCTGCGGATACTGCTCGAACGCCGCGCGAACGGTGTCCAGATCGTTGTAGGTGCAGGTCAGGGTATGCTTCGCGAAGTCAGCCGGTACGCCAGGTGAGTTTGGCTGGCCGAGCGTTAGCGCGCCGGAACCCGCTTTCACCAGCAGGCAGTCCGCATGACCGTGGTAGCAACCCTCAAACTTGATAATCTTGTCGCGACCGGTAAAGCCGCGCGCCAGGCGGATGGCGCTCATGGTCGCTTCGGTACCGGAGTTCACCATGCGCACCATGTCCATGGTCGGGACCAGCTCGGTGACCAGCTCCGCCATTTTCACTTCCATTTCGGTTGGCGCACCGAAGCTCAGGCCGCGCTGAGCGGCTTCAATCACCGCGTTACGAATGGCCGGGTGGTTGTGTCCCAGCACCATCGGGCCCCAGGAGCCGACATAATCGATATAGGCTTTGCCATCGACATCATACAGATACGCGCCGTCAGCACGTTCGATAAACAGCGGCGTGCCGCCCACGCCGGTAAAGGCGCGCACAGGTGAGTTCACGCCACCCGGAATAAGCTCGCGGGCTGCACTGTAGAGGTTTTCAGACTTGCTCATGGCGTCGTTCCTGGTTCGTATAAAATGATTAAGCCCACTATTCTAAGTGATTCGGGGAAGGTTATGAAATTTTTAGCCGGGTAATGCTTTAAGATTTGTTAAGTAATTTTCAGGAGACGGTGGGGCTGTCTCTGGTAAAATCCTCGCGGCTTTTTGTATGACGAATAAGTACAGGACATGAAATCAGATTCTCCGTCTTTTGAAGAACAACAGTTTACGCGCGCTCAGCATCGAATCAGTATTCGACGGCTGCTCAATCGCGATAAAACGCCGCTGGCGATCCTGCTGGCCGCTGCCGTGGTGGGAACACTCGCCGGTCTGGTGGGCGTGGCATTTGAAAAAGCGGTTAATGCCGTGCTCAACTGGCGAGTGGGAACCGTGGCCGGTTTCGCCGACAGCCGATGGCTGGTCTGGGTTGCGGCGTTCGGGCTGTCGGCGCTGTTTGCCATGGTGGGGTATTTTCTGGTGCGTAAATTTGCGCCGGAGGCAGGCGGGTCCGGCATCCCGGAAATTGAAGGGGCCCTGGAGGAGCTGCGTCCGGTGCGCTGGTGGCGTGTCATCCCGGTGAAGTTTATCGGCGGCATGGGTACGCTGGGCGCGGGGATGGTTCTTGGCCGGGAAGGGCCTACGGTTCAGCTGGGTGGGAACGTCGGCCGCATGGTGAGCGATCTGTTTCGGATGCGCAGCGCCGAAGCGCGCCATACGCTGCTGGCAACCGGTGCGGCGGCGGGGCTGTCGGCGGCCTTTAACGCGCCGCTGGCGGGCATTTTGTTTATCATCGAAGAGATGCGCGCGCAGTTTCGCTACAACCTGATCTCCATTAAAGCGGTGTTTACCGGCGTCATTATGTCGAGCATCGTGTTTCGCCTCTTTAATGGCGAAGGGGCGGTCATTGAGGTGGGTAAACTGACCAACGCGCCGGTGAACACCCTGTGGCTTTACCTAATCCTCGGCATGATTTTTGGCGTGGTGGGGCCGCTGTTTAACACCTTTATCTTACGCGCTCAGGATATGTTCCAGCGTATTCACGGTGGGAATACGACCAAATGGGTGCTGATGGGCGGCCTGCTGGGCGGAATCTGCGGCGTGCTCGGTTTTATCGAGCCGAATGCCGCTGGCGGCGGGTTCGGGCTGATCCCCATTGCGGCGGCGGGGAACTTTAGCGTGGGTCTGCTGCTGTTTATGTTTATCTCCCGCGTCATCACGACGGTGCTCTGTTTTTCCTCCGGCGCGCCCGGTGGGATATTCGCCCCGATGCTGGCGCTGGGAACCTTGCTGGGCACCGCGTTTGGTATGGCGGCGGAAGCGGGCTTTCCCGCCTATCACCTTGACGCCGGGACCTTTGCGGTGGCCGGAATGGGGGCGCTGCTTGCCGCCTCCCTGCGCGCGCCATTGACCGGGATCGTGCTGGTGCTGGAGATGACGGATAATTACCAGCTCATTTTGCCAATGATCATTACCTGTCTCGGCGCGACACTATTAGCCCAGTTCCTGGGTGGAAAACCGCTATACTCCACCATTCTTGCGCGTACTCTGGCAAAACAAGAGGCGGAGCGGGCCGCAACGCAGAATACTTGAATGAATTACCAGGGTATTAGATAATGACACAAAGAATTGGGTGAATTTTACCCAATAGCAGTAGCAGTATTCATGGGAGCATAAGATGAGTGATGATGTAGCGTTGCCGCTGGAGTTTACCGAAGCAGCAGCCAACAAAGTGAAAACCCTGATTGCCGACGAAGACAATCCGGATCTGAAACTGCGTGTCTATATTACCGGCGGCGGCTGCAGCGGCTTCCAGTACGGTTTTACCTTTGACGATCAGGTTAACGATGGCGATATGACCATCGAGAAACAGGGCGTTGCGCTGGTGGTTGACCCGATGAGCCTGCAATATCTGGTGGGCGGTTCGGTGGATTACACCGAGGGTCTGGAAGGTTCGCGCTTTGTGGTCACCAACCCGAACGCAACAAGCACCTGCGGGTGTGGTTCTTCGTTCAGCATTTAAGCCTGAATGCGGATTGTAGGCCCGGTAAGCGAAGCGCCACCGGGCTTATAAACGACGCCTATCTTGAATTTTCATCCAGCGCAAACGTCGGCAGCTTCAGGTGCCAGCGTATCGCCGCTAAACGTATCACCAGCGTCACGACCATTCCCAGCATCGCGGCGTTTTCCAGCGGAAGTGCAAACGTGTAGTACGCGGTCGCGTGGACAATGCCGCCGGCAATGCAGGCCGTCGCGTAAATTTCAGTACGCAGGATCATCGGCACCTCACGTGCCAGAATGTCGCGAATGATCCCGCCACCTACGCCGGTTAATACGCCCATGCAGATCGCCACCATCGGACCGGTGCCCGCATTAAACGCCTTATTGACGCCAATACCGACAAACACGGCCAGACCGACGGCATCCAGTACCGGCAATATCCATTTTGGTAATCGACGGGGCTGACGAACCAGCACTATGGTTAACAGGCAGGTGACCATTGCGACGACCAGATCGGTCGGATCTTTCACCCAAAACACCGGGCCATTCGCCAGCGCCATATCGCGGATAGTCCCGCCGCCCACGGCGGTCACTACGCCCAGCACCAGCACGCCAAACGGATCCATGCGTAGTTTTCCGGCGAGCAGGACGCCGGAGATAGCAAAAACGGCTGTGCCAAGAATATCCAGCCAATAAACGAGCATCGTTAAATCCTCGAAAAGGGTCTTATGTTAGTGACTCTCTGCCAGCGCGGCACAGAGCTGTTTTGCGGCGAGGATAATACGCGGGCTGGCGCGTTCAAACCAGTCGCTGTTGAGGGGGATTACCGGTATTTTTAGCTGCTTTTGCCAGAATTGCTCAATTTTGGGAATTTCACTCGCATTTCCGACCACGACGATGGCCTGTGGCTGGCGCGCCAGAACCTGCTCACGGCTTACCTGAGGCCACGGCACCCGGCTGGCTGCAAAGATGTTTTCACCGCCACAAACTTCCAGCACCTGGTTTTGAATCGACCCTTTTCCGGTGGTGAACAGCGGCTGGCTGCCAAACTGCAGGAAGATGCGCTTTTTAACTGGGGTATCGTATCGGGATTTCAGCGCGGCATAGTCGCTCAGCATCTGTTTCGCCGCAGCCTCGGCTTTTTGGGGCGTAGGGCTATAGGGTGCCAGGGCGCGTAGCGCCTGAGCGACCTGTTCAATGCTGACGGCATCAATCCACATGACCTTTATGCCAAGGGAAGTGAGCTGGTTGACCTGGCGCTCGGCGTTGCCGCCACGCCAGGCCAGCACGAGATCCGGTTTCAGCGCCACGATGCGCTCAAGGTTCATCCCTTGCCAGGTAGCCACTTGCTCAATTCCCGCGGCCTGCGGCGGATAATCGGAAAAGCTGCTCACGCCGACGGGCGTAATGCCGGCGGCAAACGCCAGCTCCGTATTGGCGGGAGAGAGCGTAATCACGCGCGGTACAGCATAGAGCCACAGCGGGGCGAGCAGAAGCAGGGCGGCAAGCGCCCTGAGGGTATGTTTAGCCACGTGCCAGATTCTGCACCAGGCGTTCCACCATCACGGTGGACTGTTTTGCCGCAACGGTCAGGAACTCGTCGAAGCTGATGTGGGACTGCTGGTCTGCCACGTCAGAGATGGCGCGAACCACCACGAACGGTACGTTGAAGTTATGGCAAACGTGCGCAATCGCAGTCGCTTCCATCTCAACGGCCACCGCCTGAGGGAAGTTATGACGGATTTTCGCCAGACCCACGGAACCATTGATGAACGCATCACCGCTGACAATCAGACCGCGTACCGCGTTGAGGTTGAGCTCCGCAATGCAGGTCTCTGCCGCCGCAATCAGTTTGTCGTCCGCTTTAAACCCTGCCGGGCAGCCCGGAAGCTGGCCGTACTCGTAACCGAACGCGGTGACGTCAGCATCGTGGTAACGCGCTTCGTCGGAAACAACGATATCGCCCACCTTCAGCGTTGGCGCCAGGCCGCCCGCCGAGCCCGTGTTAATGATGACGTCCGGCTTGCAGCGCTCAAGCAGCAGGGTGGCACCCAGCGCCGCAGCGACTTTACCGATGCCTGATTTCAGCAGAGCCACGTCAACACCGTTTAGCTGACCGGTATAGATCTCACAACCCCCCAGAGAGAGGGTCTGACGGTTCTCAATTTTGTCACGCAGGAGCGTAACTTCTTCTTCCATTGCACCAATAATGCCGATTTTCATAGATTTACTCGCGATGTGCCTTGTTAAGATGCATAGTCTATCATGCGGTTAAGGGGAAACGCATTCTCACGCGGGGGAGCACATGTCACCAATCGATTTTCGCACCAAAATTAACTGGCACCGACGTTTCCGTTCGCCGCAGGGCGACAAGAGCGAACATGAGATCCTGCGTATCTTCGAAAGCGATCGCGGGCGGATCATTAACTCGCCCGCCATCCGCCGTCTGCAGCAAAAAACCCAGGTCTTTCCGCTGGAGCGTAACGCCGCGGTGCGCACGCGCTTAACCCACTCTATGGAGGTACAGCAGGTCGGGCGCTATATAGCCAAAGAGATTTTGAGCCGTCTCAAAGAGCAGCGCTTGCTGGAAACCTATGGTCTGGACGAGCTGACGGGGCCTTTTGAGAGCATCGTTGAGATGGCCTGCCTGATGCATGACATCGGCAACCCGCCTTTCGGTCATTTTGGTGAGGCGGCAATCAATGACTGGTTTAAACAACGGCTTTACCCTTCGGATGCGGTAAGCCAGCCGCTGAGCGACGACCGCTGCATCGTACGCGATTTACGCCTGCGTGAAGGCGAAGAGGGGCTGAACGATTTGCGCCGCAAGGTGCGCCAGGATCTCTGTCATTTTGAGGGCAACGCGCAGGGGATCCGGCTGGTCCACTCCCTGATGCGTATGAACCTGACCTGGGCACAGGTCGGCTGCATTCTGAAATATACACGCCCCGCGTGGTGGATGGGGGAGACGCCCGCGTCCCACAGTTATTTAATGAAAAAACCGGGCTATTATCTTTCCGAAGAGGCCTATATTGAACGGCTACGTAAAGAACTTTCATTGACGCCAAACGGCCGCTTTCCATTGACCTGGATTATGGAAGCCGCCGATGATATTTCCTATTGCGTGGCCGATCTGGAAGACGCGGTTGAGAAAAGAATCTTCAGCGTCGAGGAGCTTTATCAGCATCTTTATACGGCCTGGGGCACCCATGAAAAAGGCTCGCTGTTTGCGCAGGTTGTCGAAAATGCCTGGGATAAATCGCGCTCAAATACATTAAGCCGCAGTACGGAAGACCAGTTCTTTATGTATTTGCGGGTAAATACATTAAATAAGCTGGTGCCGTACGCGGCGTCGCGCTTTATTGATAATTTGCCGCTGATTTTCAGCGGGGAATTCAACCATGCGCTACTGGAAGATGACAGCAGTTTCAGCCAGCTCCTCGAGCTTTATAAACATGTGGCGATGCGGCATGTCTTCAGCCATCCGGATGTCGAACAGTTAGAGCTGCAGGGCTACCGGGTGATCAGCGGGTTACTGGAAATTTATGCCCCGCTGCTCCAGCTGTCCGTTGACGAATTCAGCGAGCTGGTGGAACACGAGCGCGTGCGCCGCATCCCCATCGAATCCCGACTTTATCAGAAACTCTCTACCCGACACCGTCTGGCGTATGTCGAAGCGATTGGCAAGCTGGATCGCCATTCCCCCCAGTGGCCGGTGATGGAATATTATTATCGCTGCCGTCTTATCCAGGACTATATCAGCGGCATGACGGATTTGTATGCCTGGGATGAATATCGCAAGCTGATGGCGGTGGAATAACGCCTGAGTTTTGTAAAGACGGCCAATAAATTTTTACCTTTTCCATAAACTTATCGCCGGAACTAAGCGGTATAAAACGAATCTGAGTTACACAGCAATTTTGCGTTACCTGTAAATCGAGATTGAGAAACATGAAAAAAACCACATTAGCAATGAGTGCACTGGCTCTGAGTTTAGGTTTAGCGCTGTCTCCTCTGACTGCTACTGCAGCCGAGACCGCGTCGTCGGCAGCAACCGCGCAGCAGATGCCAAGCCTGGCACCGATGCTCGAAAAAGTGATGCCATCGGTGGTGAGTATTAACGTCGAGGGTAGCACGACCGTCAATACGCCGCGCATGCCGCGTAACTTCCAGCAGTTCTTCGGCGACAACTCGCCGTTCTGCCAGGACGGTTCGCCATTCCAGAGCTCTCCGTTCTGTCAGGGCGGTGGCGCAGGGGATGACAGCCAGGGCGGCGGCCAGCAGCAGAAATTCATGGCGCTTGGCTCGGGGGTAATCATTGATGCAGCGAAAGGCTACGTCGTTACCAACAACCACGTTGTCGATAACGCGAACAGCATTAAGGTTCAGCTGAGCGATGGCCGTAAGTTTGACGCCAAAGTGGTCGGCAAAGACCCGCGTTCTGACATTGCGCTGATCCAGATTCAGGATCCGAAAAACCTGACGGCGATTAAAATTGCCGACTCCGACGCGCTGCGCGTGGGCGACTATACCGTGGCGATCGGTAACCCGTTCGGTCTGGGTGAAACCGTGACCTCGGGTATCGTCTCTGCGCTGGGCCGTAGCGGCCTCAATGCCGAGAACTATGAGAACTTCATCCAGACGGATGCGGCGATCAACCGCGGTAACTCCGGCGGTGCGCTGGTCAACCTGAACGGCGAACTGATCGGTATCAACACCGCGATCCTTGCCCCGGACGGCGGCAATATCGGGATCGGTTTTGCTATCCCAAGTAACATGGTGAAAAACCTGACCGCGCAGATGGTGCAGTATGGCCAGGTGAAACGCGGTGAGCTGGGTATCCTGGGTACGGAACTGAACTCCGAACTGGCGAAGGCGATGAAGGTTGACGCCCAGCGCGGGGCATTCGTCAGCCAGGTGATGCCGAACTCCTCTGCCGCTAAAGCGGGCATTAAAGCGGGGGATGTGATCACCTCCCTGAACGGTAAACCGATCAGCAGCTTTGCCGCCCTGCGTGCGGAAGTCGGCTCTATGCCTATCGGCAGCAAAGTGACCCTTGGTCTGCTGCGCGACGGTAAAGCGGTTAACGTGAGCCTGGAGCTGCAGCAGAGCAGCCAGAATCAGGTGGACTCCAGCACCATCTTCAGCGGGATTGAAGGTGCCGAGATGAGCAACAAAGGCGCAGACAAAGGCGTGGTGGTGAACAACGTGAAAGCGAATTCACCGGCAGCCCGTATCGGCCTCAAGAAAGGCGATGTGATCATGGGCGCTAACCAGCAGCCGGTGAAAAATATCGCTGAACTGCGTAAAATTCTCGACAGCAAGCCTTCCGTGCTGGCGCTGAATATCCAGCGTGGTGATACCTCTATTTACCTGCTGATGCAGTAATCCTCTGAAGCCCCTGTTCGCAGGGGCTTTCTCGTTTCTGTGACCCTTCCCACAAGTCCATACTTCTTCCTCTCTCTTTGTGCATTCGCACAATGCAGCCGTCGCTGAACATCCCTATGCTTGAGCTCTGCTCACAGGAGGGTTCTATGGCTGGCTGGCATCTTGATACCAAAATGGCGCAGGATATCGTGGCGCGCACCATGCGCATCATTGATACCAATATCAACGTAATGGATGCCCGCGGGCGCATTATTGGCAGCGGCGATCGCGAGCGTATTGGTGAATTGCACGAAGGCGCGCTGCTGGTGCTCTCCCAGGGGCGCGTGGTCGATATCGACGATGCGGTAGCGAAACACCTGCACGGTGTCCGTCAGGGCATCAATTTACCGCTGCGCCTTGAAGGCGAGATTGTGGGGGTCATCGGTCTCACCGGCGAGCCCGAGTCACTGCGAAAATACGGTGAGCTGGTCTGCATGACGGCGGAGATGATGCTCGAGCAGTCGCGCCTGATGCACCTGCTCGCTCAGGACAGCCGCCTGCGTGAGGAGCTGGTGATGAACCTTATTCAGGCGGAAGAGCATACGCCTGCGCTCAGTGAATGGGCGCAGCGTCTGGGGATCGATCTGAACCAGCCGCGCGTGGTGGCGGTCATTGAGGTCGACAGCGGCCAGCTGGGCGTAGACAGCGCGATGGCCGAGCTGCAGCAGCTGCAAAATGCACTGGCGACGCCGGAGCGCGATAACCTGGTGGCGATCGTCTCTCTGACGGAGATGGTGGTGCTCAAACCGGCGCTCAATGCGTTTGGCCGCTGGGATGCGGACGATCATCGCCGTCGCGTGGAGCAGCTGATCTCCCGGATGAAGGAGAATGGTCAGCTGCGTTTTCGCGTTGCGCTGGGCAACTATTTTACCGGTCCGGGCAGTATCGCCCGCTCCTGGCGAACCGCGCGCACCACCATGATGGTGGGCAAGCAGCGAATGCCGGAAAGCCGCAGTTATTTCTATCAGGACCTGATGCTGCCGGTGCTGCTCGACAGCCTGCGCGGTGGCTGGCAGGCCAATGAGCTGGCGCGGCCACTGGCGCGCCTGAAAGCCATGGACAATAACGGCCTGCTGCGCCGAACGCTGCAGGCGTGGTTCCGTCATAACGTGCAGCCGCTGGCGACGTCAAAAGCGCTGTTTATCCACCGCAATACCCTGGAGTATCGGTTAAACCGAATTTCAGAGCTGACGGGGCTGGATCTGGGCAATTTCGACGACAGGCTGCTGCTGTATGTGGCGCTGCAGTTGGATGAACAGAGATGATGCTGTTTGCCGGGTGGCGGCTTCGCCTTACCCGGCCTACATGCGTTCGTAGGCCCGGTAAGCGAAGCGCCACCGGGCAATAAAACGGCTTATTTGTTGCGGGTTAACTTCTCAAGATCCGCTTCAATCTCGCTGATCTTATTGGTAACAACGCTTTCAAGGTGACGCAGGTCGTCAAGGATCTTACGCTTGAGATCGACTTCGGTGCGGTCGCGCTGGCAGATCTGATCGAGTTCATCGATCACATAGCGTAGGTTAGGGCTGATTTCCTGTACTTCTTTGTATCCCTGTCCTACACCGTCAGCAACAACGGTCTTACGCTGGCGTGGGTATTTAAACTTCACGCTTTTTGCGAAAAACTCTCCTTTGTCCTTGTGAAAATAGATTTTCAAAATATCGTTGTTGGCTTCCTGGCGGAGGCTGTAACGATCAATTTCATCAGGATTGGTAATGCCCAGACTTTTCAGATTATCGTACATAGCGGTACCCTTGATCTCAACATAACCTTTGAATAATTAACGAAAAAATCTATTTTCGCCACCCTCAGATATAAAAAAAGCGGGGTTGCCCCCGCTTTTTGTTATACCCGATTAATCGATGGTGCGCAGCAATTCGTTGATGCCCACTTTACCACGCGTTTTCGCATCCACTTTCTTCACGATAACCGCACAGTACAGGCTGTATTTGCCATCTTTTGACGGCAGGTTGCCGGACACCACGACGGAGCCCGCCGGAACGCGACCGTAATGCACTTCGCCGGTTTCACGATCGTAAATACGGGTGCTCTGGCCGATGTAAACGCCCATGGAGATCACGGAGCCTTCTTCCACGATCACGCCTTCAACCACTTCAGAGCGCGCGCCGATGAAGCAGTTATCTTCGATGATGGTCGGGTTAGCCTGCAGTGGCTCCAGAACACCACCGATGCCCACGCCGCCGGACAGGTGAACGTTTTTACCGATCTGCGCGCAGGAACCGACAGTTGCCCAGGTGTCGACCATGGTACCTTCGTCAACGTAGGCACCGATGTTCACGTAGGATGGCATCAGCACGGTATTACGTGCGATGAAGGCGCCCTGGCGCACTGCCGCAGGCGGTACCACGCGGAAACCTTCTTTCTGGAAACGCGCTTCGTCGTAGTCAGCGAACTTCATTGGCACTTTATCGAAGTAGCGGCTTTCTGCTCCGTCGATAACCTGGTTATCGTTGATGCGGAAAGAGAGCAGCACGGCTTTCTTCAGCCATTGATGAGTGACCCACTGACCGTCGATTTTTTCTGCCACGCGCAGCGCGCCGGAATCCAGCAGGGAAATCACCTGGTTTACCGCTTCACGGGTCACGGTATCCACATTTGCCGGGGTAATCTCGGCGCGACGCTCAAAAGCGGACTCAATAACGTTCTGTAACTGCTGCATTGTTTACTCTTTCCATTTCACTAAAAAACATATCACCCTTTATCGTTTGGATTGAGGGCTGCTGTCAACCGTTGTTGCACTTCAAGCTGCAGGTCATTATTAAGGGCACGCCGGTCGGCGGTGGCGATTATAAATAAATCTTCTACTCGCTCGCCAATGGTTGTAATTCGGGCTCCATGAAGCGAAATTCCCAGATCGGCAAAAACCTGGCCGACGCGGGCGAGCAGCCCCGGCTGGTCGAGCGCGATCAGCTCAAGGAACGATTTACGATCGGTGTGGGTGGGCAGGAAATTGACCTCGGTATCCACGGTGAAGTGGCGCAATTTCGCCGGCTGGCGACGCGGCTGCGGGGGTTGCCAGCTGCGCTGGGTGATCGCCTGCTCCAGACCAAAACGTATCCCTTCATGCCTGTCTGACGACAGCGGGCTGCCGTCCGGCTCCAGCACAATAAAGGTGTCCATTGCCATGCCGTCGCGGGTGGTGAAAATCTGCGCGTCGTGCACGCTCAAATTACGCCTGTCCAGCTCGGCGCAGACCGCAGCAAACAGATAAGGGCGGTCCGGGCTCCAGATGAAAATCTCCGTCCCGCCGCGGGTGGCCTGCGGGCTCAGCAGGATCATCGGCTGGGACAGATCGTGCTTGAGCAGATGCCGCGCGTGCCACGCAAGCTGGTTTGGGCTATGGCGGACAAAATAGTTGGCGCGGCAGCGGGCCCAAATCTGATGTAACGCCTCTTCATCAATGTTATCCATCCGCAGCAGCGCCAGCGCCTGCAGCTGGTGGTGACGCACGCGCTCGCGCATGTCCGGCGTGTTCTGCATCCCGCGACGCAGCTGTTTTTCGGTGGCGAAGTACAGCTCGCGCAGCAGGCTCTGCTTCCAGCTGTTCCACAGGGTTTCGTTGGTGGCGCAAATATCCGCCACCGTCAGGCAGACCAGATAGCGCAGGCGGTTTTCCGTCTGGACCTCTTCGGCGAACTGTTTTATGACTTCCGGGTCCTGAATGTCACGGCGCTGGGCGGTGACCGACATCAGCAGGTGATGGCGCACCAGCCAGGCCACCAGCTGCGTTTCACGTGAGTTCAGGCCGTGCAGCTCGGCAAATTTCAGCACGTCCTGCGCGCCGAGCACCGAGTGGTCGCCGCCTCGACCTTTGGCGATGTCGTGGAACAGGGCGGCAATCAGGATCAGCTCCGGATGGGTCAGGCGCGGCCACAGCTCGACGCACAGCGGGTGGCGGGAGCGCGTCTCTTCTTTCGCAAAGCTTTCCAGCTTGAGCATCACGCGGATCGTGTGTTCATCCACCGTGTAGGCGTGGAAAAGATCGAACTGCATCTGCCCGACGATGTGCGACCACTGCGGCATATAGGCCCACAGCACGCTGTGACGGTGCATCGGCAGCAGGCCGCGGCTGACGGCACCCGGGTGGCGGAGCATGCTCAGGAACAGCGAACGGGCTTCCGGGATATAGCACAGCGGCTCCGTCAAATGGCGGCGCGCGTGGCGCAGATGGCGCAGGGTGGTGGAGTAGATCCCGGTGATGGTGCTGTTGCGCACCATGGTATAGAACATCCGCAGAATCGCTTCCGGCTCGCGGATAAACAGCGTTTCGTCGCGGAGATCGATAAGCGTGCCGCGCAGCTGGAATTCGTCATCAATCGGGCGCGGCTTTTCGTCGGCCGTCAGGGCCAGAATGGCCTCGTCGAACAGCTGCAACAGCATCTGGTTCAGCTCGGTCACCCGGCGGGTGACGCGGAAGAAATCCTTCATCATGTGCTCAACCGGCTCGTTACCCTCGCCCTGGTAATTCAGGCGCTGAGCCACGCTGAGCTGGCGGTCAAACAGCAGACGGTTATCGTAGCGCGTAACTTCCAGATGCAGGGCAAAGCGGATGCGCCAGAGCAGGTGCAGACACTCGTTGAGCTCGTTACGCTCCGCCTCGGTTAAAAAGCCGAAGCCAACCATCTCGTCCAGCGAGGTGGCGCCAAAATGGCGACGGGCGACCCACTGTAGCGTGTGGATGTCGCGCAGGCCGCCGGGGCTGCTTTTAATATCGGGTTCAAGGTTATAGCTGGTGCCGTGGTAGCGCTGGTGGCGCTGGTTTTGCTCCTCGACTTTCGCGGCGAAGAACTTTTCTGACGGCCAGAAGCCATCGCTGAAGATGTGTTTTTGCAGCTCCAGGAACAGCGCGACGTCGCCAATCAGCAGGCGGGTTTCAATCAGGTTGGTGGCGACGGTCAGGTCCGACAGCCCTTCAAGCAGACACTCTTCCAGGGTACGCACGCTGTGGCCGACTTCCAGCTTTACGTCCCAGAGCAGGGTCAGCAGCTCGCCGATTTTTTGCGCCTGTTCGTCCGGCAGCTTTTTGCGGCTTAAGATCAGGAGATCGATATCGGAAAGCGGATGCAGCTCACCGCGGCCATAGCCTCCGACGGCAACCAGCGCAACATCGCTGATTTGTCCAAACCCATAATCGATCCACAGGCGCTGCAGCAGCTGGTCGATAAATTCGGTGCGCGCCTCAATCAGCTGTTCTGCCGATATGCCCGCATCAAATGCGCTGCCCAGCCAGCGGTGAAAGACATCCATGTGCGCCTTGATGCCGGCACAAGTCAGCTCGTGCTGCGGCCAGACGCCCGGGTTATCGGGCTGGTCGGGGAGGGTGGGAAGAGCTGTGTTAGCATACTGTTCGGGTAAAAGATTACTCATCGTGCGCCACCCATAAGAAAAAGCTATAGCCATTAAAAAAGCCGGCATTTGCCGGCTTTTTTATCATTCGTCGTGCGTCAGTATCGCCGGGATGGTGTCATCCTTGCGCAACGTCATAATTTCGCAGCCGTTGTCTGTTACCACAATAGTATGCTCGTACTGCGCAGACAAGCTTCTGTCTTTGGTTTTCACCGTCCAGCCGTCTTTCATGGTACGGATGCGGTAATCACCCGCGTTGACCATTGGCTCAATGGTAAAGGTCATGCCTTTTTGCAGCACCACGCCGCCGTCATCGGCATCATAGTGCAGAACCTGCGGCTCTTCGTGGAAGACGCGACCAATGCCGTGACCGCAGTACTCGCGTACCACGGAGAACCCTTCTGCTTCGACAAATTTCTGGATTGCCGCGCCGATGGTGCGCAGGCGAATACCCGGTTTCACCATTTTCAGCGCCAGGTAGAGGCTGTCCTGGGTAACTTTGCACAGACGCTCGCCAAGAATGGTCGGCTTGCCAACGATGAACATTTTTGAGGTGTCACCGTGGTACTCGTCTTTAATGACGGTCACGTCGATGTTAACGATGTCGCCGTCTTTCAGCAGTTTTTCATCGTCCGGAATACCGTGACACACCACTTCATTAATAGAGATGCAGACGGATTTCGGGAAACCGTGGTAGCCGAGGCAGGCGGAAACCGCGTGCTGCTCGTTCACGATATAGTCGTTACAGATGCGGTCCAGTTCACCGGTGCTGACGCCCGGTTTCACGAACGGCTCGATCATTTCCAGCACTTCCGCGGCCAGACGACCGGCGATGCGCATCTTTTCAATTTCTTCAGGTGTCTTAATAGAGATAGCCATGTAATCTGTCCATCGGTGTCGATTTTTTCGACAATACTAGTCTAAGTGTCGTCAATGGTATCAGTCAGGCACGCTTCGTGCCAAATTGAGAATCATTAACAGCACACTCCGCCAACAACTGTTGGTTTCTGGTCGTGTTTTGTGGTATAAAGCGCGCCGGACTTCCGATCCATCTCAGATACACAGGCTGGACGGGAGCGACAAATCTCACTTTGTGTAACAACACACACGTATCGGCACATATTCCGGGGTGCCCTTCGGGGTCGGTAATATGGGATACGTGGAGGCATAACCCCAACTTTCAATATAGAGGTTTTAAACATGGCAACTGTTTCCATGCGCGACATGCTCAAGGCTGGTGTTCACTTTGGTCACCAGACCCGTTACTGGAACCCGAAAATGAAGCCTTTCATCTTCGGCGCACGTAACAAAGTTCACATCATCAACCTTGAGAAAACGGTACCAATGTTCAACGAAGCCCTGGCTGAGCTGAACAAGATCGCTTCCCGTAAAGGTAAGATTCTGTTCGTTGGTACTAAGCGCGCTGCAAGCGAAGCTGTGAAAGATGCTGCTAACAGCTGCGACCAGTTCTTCGTGAACCATCGCTGGTTGGGCGGCATGCTGACCAACTGGAAAACTGTTCGTCAGTCCATCAAGCGCCTGAAAGATCTGGAAACCCAGTCTCAGGACGGTACTTTCGACAAGCTGACTAAGAAAGAAGCGCTGATGCGCACTCGTGAACTGGACAAGCTGGAAAACAGCCTGGGCGGTATCAAAGATATGGGCGGCCTGCCAGACGCGCTGTTCGTAATCGATGCAGACCACGAGCACATCGCAATCAAAGAAGCTAACAACCTGGGTATCCCGGTATTCGCTATCGTTGATACCAACTCCGATCCGGACGGTGTTGACTTCGTTATCCCGGGTAACGACGACGCAATCCGTGCTGTTAGCCTGTACCTGAGCGCTGTAGCTGCTACCGTTCGTGAAGGCCGTTCCCAGGATCTGGCTTCTCAGGCGGAAGAAAGCTTCGTAGAAGCTGAATAATAAGGTTTTACCCCTTATTAGTACCGTGTATGAATAGGGGCCCATTACCGGCCCCTTTTTTCAATTTACACTGTTTGGCCCCCGGCCGGGCAGTTCACATCTCCCGAGGATTTAAGAATGGCTGAAATTACCGCATCCCTGGTAAAAGAGCTGCGCGAGCGTACTGGCGCAGGCATGATGGATTGCAAAAAAGCGCTGACTGAAGCGAACGGCGACATCGAGCTGGCAATCGAAAACATGCGTAAATCCGGTGCGATCAAAGCAGCTAAAAAAGCAGGCAACGTTGCTGCTGACGGCGTGATCATCACTAAAATCGACGGCACCTACGGCATCATTCTGGAAGTTAACTGCCAGACTGACTTCGTTGCTAAAGATGGTGGTTTCCAGGCATTTGCTAACAAAGTTCTGGACGCAGCGGTTGCTGGCAAAATCACTGACGTTGAAGTTCTGAAAGCACAGTTCGAAGAAGAACGTGTTGCGCTGGTTGCTAAAATCGGTGAGAACATCAACATCCGTCGCGTTGCTTCTCTGGAAGGCGACGTTCTGGGCTCTTACCAGCACGGTGCACGTATCGGTGTTCTGGTTGCGGCTAAAGGCGCTGACGAAGAGCTGGTTAAACAGCTGGCAATGCACATCGCTGCAAGCAAGCCAGAATTCGTTAAGCCAGAAGACGTGTCTGCTGAAGTGGTAGAGAAAGAGTACCAGGTTCAGCTGGACATCGCGATGCAGTCTGGTAAACCAAAAGAAATCGCAGAGAAAATGGTTGAAGGCCGCATGAAGAAATTCACCGGCGAAGTTTCTCTGACTGGCCAGCCATTCGTTATGGATCCAAGCAAGTCTGTTGCTCAGCTGCTGAAAGAGCACAACGCTGACGTAACTGGCTTCATCCGCTTCGAAGTGGGCGAAGGCATCGAGAAAGTTGAGACTGACTTCGCAGCAGAAGTTGCTGCAATGTCCAAGCAGTCTTAATGATTGAAAAGGAGCCGCCTGAGGGCGGCTTCTTTTTGTCACCCGTCACAGGAAATCAGACAGGCTCCAGTATCGCTGTACTGATTTGCGGCATATCATGTCGCCAGAATTAACCCCCATCTTAATCGTTGACAGTCTCAGGAAAGAAACATGGCTACCAATGCAAAACCCGTGTACAAACGCATTCTGCTTAAGCTGAGTGGCGAAGCGCTGCAGGGATCGGAAGGCTTCGGTATTGACGCAAGCATCCTTGATCGCATGGCACAGGAAATCAAAGAACTGGTCGAACTGGGCATCCAGGTTGGCGTGGTCATTGGCGGTGGCAACCTTTTCCGTGGTGCTGGTCTGGCGAAAGCGGGGATGAACCGCGTTGTGGGCGACCACATGGGTATGCTGGCAACCGTGATGAATGGCCTGGCGATGCGTGATGCGCTCCATCGCGCCTATGTGAACGCCCGCCTGATGTCCGCGATCCCCCTGAATGGCGTATGCGATAATTACAGCTGGGCAGAAGCTATCAGCCTGCTGCGCAACAACCGCGTGGTGATCCTCTCCGCCGGTACGGGTAACCCGTTCTTTACGACCGATTCCGCTGCCTGCCTGCGCGGTATCGAGATCGAAGCTGATGTGGTACTGAAAGCGACCAAAGTCGATGGCGTGTTTACTGCCGACCCGGCAAAAGATCCGTCTGCAACCATGTACGATCAGCTGAGCTACAGCGAAGTGCTGGATAAAGAGCTGAAAGTGATGGATCTTGCCGCCTTCACGCTGGCTCGTGACCACAAACTGCCGATCCGTGTCTTCAACATGAACAAACCTGGCGCACTGCGTCGCGTGGTCATGGGCGAAAAAGAAGGCACTTTGATCACGGAATAATTTCCGTTGACGATAAATACAGGTAAGATTCCGCTTTATTTTGTAGTGGTATCTTACCCGGGCGCGCCTTTGGCGTTGTCATGAATTAAACGCGACTATACTTAGCACACCTGTAGCGCTGTGCTGGCGGATAGTCTGCCTGAGACAAGTTTTCAAGGATTCGTAACGTGATTAACGACATCAGAAAAGATGCTGAAGTACGCATGGAAAAATGCGTAGAAGCGTTCAAAACCCAAATCAGCAAAATCCGTACTGGCCGTGCTTCCCCAAGCCTGCTGGATGGCATCATCGTCGAGTACTACGGTACGCCAACCCCACTGCGTCAGCTGGCGAGCGTGACGGTAGAAGATACCCGTACGCTGAAAATCAATGTATTCGATCGTTCTATGGGCCCGGCGGTTGAGAAAGCGATCATGGCGTCTGACCTCGGTCTGAACCCAAGCTCTGCGGGTGCTGACATCCGCGTTCCACTGCCACCGCTGACCGAAGAGCGTCGTAAAGACCTGATCAAAGTGGTGCGTGGCGAAGCTGAGCAGGGTCGTGTCTCCGTGCGTAACGTTCGCCGCGACGCGAACGATAAAGTCAAAGCGCTGCTGAAAGAAAAAGAGATCAGTGAAGATGACGATCGTCGTTCCCAGGACGACATTCAGAAAATGACTGACGCTGCCATCAAGAAAATTGATGCGGCGCTGGCAGATAAAGAAGCGGAACTGATGCAGTTCTGATTTCTGTCGTACACTGATAAACGCCGTTCAGAGAGACTTAGGGTCTTGCTGGCGGCGTTTTGCTTTTATCTGGTCTAACTTTTCGGGCATCTCATGAAGCATTTAACACTCCTCGGCTCAACCGGCTCTATCGGTTGCAGTACTCTCGACGTCGTTCGCCATAATCCTGAACTTTACACCGTGACAGCGCTGGTGGCCGGTAAGAATGTGCAGCGAATGGTTGAGCAGTGCCTGGAGTTTACGCCCCGCTATGCGGTGATGGATGACGAAGAGAGCGCGCGCCTGTTGAAAGCACAGCTGCTTGAGAAGGGCAGCCGAACCGAGGTGCTGAGTGGTCAACAGGCGGCCTGCGAGATGGCGGCGCTGGATGAGGTGGATCAGGTGATGGCGGCCATCGTCGGGGCGGCAGGATTATTGCCGACGCTTGCCGCGATTGATGCCGGTAAGGACGTTCTGCTGGCCAATAAAGAGTCGCTGGTGACCTGCGGACGCCTGTTTATGGAGGCGGTGAAGCAGCACGGGGCGCGTCTTTTGCCTGTCGACAGCGAGCACAACGCGATTTTTCAGAGTTTACCGCAACCTTTTCAACAGAACCTGGGGTACGCTGACCTGGAGCAGAATGGCGTCGTGTCTATTCTGCTTACCGGGTCTGGTGGCCCGTTCCGTGAAACGCCACTGTCTGAACTGCGTGCCATGACGCCGGATCAGGCGTGCCGTCATCCGAACTGGTCGATGGGGCGTAAAATCTCCGTTGACTCTGCCACCATGATGAACAAAGGTCTGGAATACATTGAAGCGCGCTGGCTGTTCAATGCGTCAGCGAAACAGATGGAAGTACTGATTCACCCACAATCGGTGATTCATTCGATGGTGCGTTATCAGGATGGCAGCGTGCTGGCGCAGTTGGGCGAACCGGATATGCGTACGCCAATTGCCCATTCCATGGCGTGGCCGAATCGAGTGAAGTCCGGCGTGAAGCCGCTTGATTTCTGCAAGCTAAGTTCCCTGACGTTCAGTGAGCCAGACTACGACCGTTACCCTTGTCTGAAGCTTGCGATGACGGCCTTTGACCAGGGGCAGGCGGCGACAACGGCACTGAATGCAGCCAATGAAATTACCGTTGAAGCATTTCTGAATCAGCAAATTCGTTTTACCGATATCGCGGCGTTGAATTTAGCGGTACTGGAGATGATGGATTTGCGCGAACCACAGAGCGTGGAAGAGGTGCTGGCGGTGGATGCAGCTGCGCGTAATATTGCGCGCCAACAGGTGACACGTCTCGCAAGCTGGTGATAAAGCAACCACTAGTCGTCGTGCTATTTGTTAGCGTTGGGCTTCAGTGATATAGTCTGCGCCACCTGATCGCAGGTATTTGACTTTACGTGGTCAGGTGAGCCGTGGTTTGACACGGCTTTTTTATGTATCGGCTTCAGTATTCCTGAGTACCGTTAAATCCTTTTCAGGGACAAAAAACGCGTTATGTTGTCTGCGAATCAACCAATAAGCGAAAACTTGCCAGCGCATGGCTGCCGTCATGTAGCAATCATTATGGATGGCAATGGCCGCTGGGCGAAAAGACAAGGGAAAATACGAGCCTTTGGGCATAAAGCTGGGGCGAAATCTGTTCGCCGCGCCGTTTCTTTTGCCGCCAATAACGGCATTGATGCGTTAACGCTCTATGCTTTTAGCAGTGAAAACTGGAATCGACCACTGCAGGAAGTGACTGCGTTGATGGAATTGTTTGTGTGGGCGCTAGACAGCGAAGTAAAAAGCCTGCACCGCCACAACGTCCGCCTGCGTATCATTGGCGATACCAGTCGTTTTAACTCACGTTTGCAGGAACGGATTCGCAAAGCAGAAGCGCTGACGGAAAATAATACCGGACTGACGCTGAATATTGCGGCGAATTACGGCGGACGCTGGGATATTATCCAGGGCGTTCGGCATCTGGCCGAACAGGTTCAGGAAGGGCTGTTGAGACCCGACCAAATTGATGAAGAGGCGCTGAGCAAGCAAATCTGCATGAATGAACAGGCACCTGTGGATTTGGTAATTAGGACAGGGGGGGAACATCGCATAAGTAACTTTTTGATATGGCAAATTGCCTATGCTGAACTTTACTTTACGGATGTTCTTTGGCCCGATTTTGATGAACAAGACTTTGAAGGTGCGCTGCATGCCTTTGCCAATCGAGAGCGTCGTTTCGGCGGCACCGAGCCTGGTGGCGATAACGCCTGATGGGGGTAGCTTTTGCTGAAGTATCGCCTGATTTCCGCTTTTGTATTAATACCCATTGTCATTGCGGCGCTGTTTTTACTGCCCCCGGTGGGATTCGCTATTGTTACGCTGGTGGTGTGCATGCTCGCCGCGTGGGAATGGGGACAGTTTAGCGGCTTTACCTCGCGCACGCAGCGAGTATGGCTTGCGGTACTGTGTGGCTTTATTCTGGCCATAATGCTGTTTACGTTGCCTGAATATCATCATGATATTCATCAGCCCCTGGTGGCCGGTTCCTTGTGGATATCGTTGGCCTGGTGGGTGGCCGCGCTGTTGCTGGTGCTGTTTTATCCCGGCTCCGCGGCGTTATGGCGTCATTCAAAAGTGCTGCGACTGATTTTTGGTTTGCTCACCATTATTCCTTTTTTCTGGGGTATGGTTGCGCTGCGCGCCTGGCACTACGACGAAAACCACTACAGCGGTGCGATCTGGCTGCTTTATGTGATGATTCTCGTCTGGGGGGCTGACTCTGGGGCCTATATGTTTGGTAAACTGTTTGGCAAACATAAGCTGGCGCCGAAGGTTTCTCCGGGCAAAACCTGGCAAGGATTCATCGGCGGTTTGTTTACGGCCGCGATCATCTCCTGGGGCTACGGCGTCTGGGCGAATCTTGAAGTGGCACCGTCAATACTGCTGGTGTGCTCGATTTTTGCTGCGCTTGCCTCCGTGCTCGGTGATTTAACCGAAAGTATGTTCAAGCGTGAAGCAGGGATTAAGGACAGTGGACACCTGATTCCAGGGCATGGCGGTATACTGGATCGCATTGATAGCCTGACAGCGGCTGTTCCCGTGTTTGCGTGTTTGCTTTTACTGGTATTCGGGACGATTTAACGGAAGGTTTTATGCTGAGCATTCTCTGGAATCTGGCGGCGTTCATAGTTGCACTGGGTGTACTGATTACCGTGCATGAATTTGGCCATTTCTGGGTTGCTCGCCGCTGTGGTGTGCGCGTAGAGCGCTTTTCCATCGGTTTTGGTAAATCACTCTGGACGCGCACCGATCGCCACGGCACAGAATTTGTCATCGCCCTTATCCCGCTGGGCGGCTACGTCAAAATGCTCGACGAACGCGTCGAGCCTGTCGCGCCTGAGCTGCGACACAGCGCATTCAACAATAAAACCGTTGGACAACGCGCCGCCATCATCGCTGCCGGACCGGTAGCCAACTTCATCTTTGCGATTTTCGCTTACTGGCTGGTGTTTATCATCGGCGTCCCTGGCGTACGTCCGGTGGTCGGTGAAATTGCCCCCAACTCCATCGCGGCGAGTGCGCAAATTACATCCGGGATGGAACTTAAAGCGATTGATGGTATCGAAACCCCTGATTGGGATGCCGTGCGACTGCAGCTGGTTGCTAAAATTGGCGATCCGCAGACCACCATCAGCGTATCGCCGTTTGGGTCAGACGCCCGTCAGGACAAAGTGCTCGATTTACGTCACTGGCGTTTCGAGCCGGACAAAGAGGATCCCGTCGCTGCGCTGGGCATTCGTCCACGCGGCGCACAGATCGAGCCGGTATTAGCCGAAGTCCAGGCCAACTCGGCGGCGAGCAAAGCGGGTTTGCAAGCAGGCGACAGGATCGTTAAAGTCGATGGTCAACCATTAACAGAGTGGATGACCTTTGTTACTCTGGTGCGCGATAATCCGGGTACGTCTCTCGCGCTGGAAGTTGAAAGGCAGGGCAGTCCGCTTTCGCTGACGCTGATCCCGGATACGAAGTCGGTCGGCAAGAAGGCAGAAGGGTTTGCAGGCGTTGTGCCAAAAGTGATCCCGCTGCCAGATGAGTACAAGACAATACGCCAGTATGGGCCGTTCAGCGCCATCCTTGAAGCCACGGATAAAACATGGCAACTGATGAAGCTGACGGTCAACATGTTGGGGAAATTGATAACCGGTGATGTGAAACTGAACAACCTCAGTGGGCCAATTTCGATTGCTCAGGGGGCTGGGATGTCAGCGGAATTCGGGGTGATTTACTATCTCATGTTCCTCGCGCTCATTAGCGTGAACCTTGGGATAATCAACCTGTTCCCGCTTCCCGTTTTAGACGGGGGTCATCTGCTGTTTTTAGCGATTGAAAAGCTAAAAGGCGGACCGGTATCCGAGCGAGTTCAAGACTTTAGTTATCGCATTGGCTCGATTTTGCTGGTGCTGTTAATGGGGCTTGCACTTTTCAATGATTTCTCTCGGTTGTAAGAGAGTTAGTTAGGAAGAACGCATAATAACGATGGCGATGAAAAAGTTGCTCATAGCGTCGCTGCTGTTTAGCAGCGCCACCGTATACGGTGCTGACGGGTTCGTAGTGAAAGACATTCATTTCGAAGGCCTTCAGCGTGTCGCCGTTGGTGCGGCCCTCCTCAGTATGCCTGTGCGCCCCGGCGATACGGTTAATGATGATGATATCAGTAACACCATCCGTGCTCTGTTTGCCACCGGCAACTTCGAGGATGTCCGCGTCCTGCGCGATGGTGATACGCTGCTGGTACAGGTAAAAGAACGTCCAACGATCGCCAGTATCACTTTCTCCGGCAACAAGTCGGTGAAAGATGACATGCTCAAGCAAAACCTTGAAGCATCCGGTGTTCGTGTGGGGGAGTCTCTGGACCGCACAACCCTTTCAGACATTGAAAAAGGTCTGGAAGACTTCTACTACAGCGTCGGTAAATACAGCGCCAGCGTGAAAGCGGTTGTTACTCCGCTGCCACGTAACCGTGTTGACCTGAAGCTGGTCTTCCAGGAAGGTGTTTCTGCGAAGATCCAGCAGATCAACATTGTCGGCAACCACGCGTTCAGCACCGACGAACTGATCTCCACCTTCCAGCTGCGCGATGAAGTGCCATGGTGGAACGTGGTAGGCGATCGCAAATACCAGAAACAGAAACTGGCGGGCGACCTTGAAACCCTGCGCAGCTACTATCTGGATCGTGGTTACGCGCGTTTCAATATCGACTCGACTCAGGTGAGTCTGACGCCGGACAAGAAAGGCATCTACATTACGATCAACATCACTGAAGGCGATCAGTACAAGCTTTCGGGTGTTGAGGTAAGTGGTAACCTGGCGGGGCATTCTGCTGAAATCGAATCGCTGACCAAAATTCAGCCAGGCGATCTCTATAGCGGTTCCAAGGTCACCAAAATGGAAGACAGCATTAAGAAGCTGCTCGGCCGTTATGGTTATGCCTATCCGCGCGTACAGACTCAGCCGGAAATCAATGACGCGGATAAAACCGTTAAGCTGCACGTGAATGTTGACGCGGGTAACCGTTTCTACGTGCGTAAGATCCGCTTCGTCGGTAACGACACCTCCAAAGACTCCGTTCTGCGTCGCGAAATGCGTCAGATGGAAGGCGCATGGTTAGGTAGCGATCTCGTTGATCAGGGTAAAGAGCGTCTGAACCGTCTGGGCTATTTTGAAACGGTGGACACCGACACCCAGCGCGTACCGGGCAGCCCGGATCAGGTTGATGTCGTTTATAAAGTGAAAGAGCGTAACACCGGTAGCTTCAACTTCGGTGTGGGCTACGGTACCGAAAGCGGCGTCAGCTTCCAGGTCGGCGTGCAGCAAGATAACTGGCTGGGTACGGGTTACTCTGTCGGAATTAACGGTACCAAAAACGACTACCAGACTTACTCTGAGTTCTCTGTAACGAACCCATACTTCACCGTTGACGGTGTGAGCCTGGGCGGTCGTATCTTCTATAACGACTTTAAAGCAGACGATGCGGATCTGTCCTCGTACACCAACAAGAGTTACGGTGTGGACGGTACGCTTGGCTTCCCGATCAACGAATACAACACCCTGCGTGCGGGCTTAGGTTACGTGCATAACGACCTGTCCAATATGCAACCGCAGGTGGCGATGTGGCGTTATCTGGATTCTATTGGCCAGTCAGCGAGCACCACCAGCGATAATAACGGTTTTGCGGCGGATGACTTCACCTTCAACTACGGCTGGACCTATAACCGTCTCGACCGTGGCTACTTCCCAACGGAAGGTTCTCGCGTCAACCTGAACGGTAAAGTCACCGTGCCGGGCTCCGATAACGAGTTCTATAAGGTGACGCTGGATACCGCGTCCTACTTCCCGATCGACGACGATCATAAGTGGGTGGTTCTGGGTCGTACCCGCTGGGGCTATGGTGATGGTTTAGGCGGCAAAGAACTGCCGTTCTATGAAAACTTCTATGCCGGTGGTTCCAGTACCGTTCGTGGCTTCCAGTCCAACAACATTGGTCCGAAAGCGGTTTACTACGGCGGGAACGACAAAGATAACTGCGATAAATCCGCCACAGATGCAAACGGTAATAAAAATGTCTGTAGCTCCGATGACGCAGTCGGCGGTAATGCTATGGCCGTTGCCAGCCTGGAGTTCATCACTCCAACGCCGTTTATCAGCGATAAATACGCGAACTCCGTCCGTACGTCCTTCTTCTGGGATGCGGGCACGGTGTGGGATACCAACTGGCAGAATACGGCCCAGATGCGTGCGGCAGGTGTTCCTGACTACAGCGATCCGAGCAATATTCGCATGTCTGCCGGTATCGCATTACAATGGATGTCACCGCTGGGGCCGTTGGTCTTCTCTTACGCCCAGCCGTTTAAGAAATATGATGGAGATAAGTCGGAGCAATTCCAGTTTAACATTGGTAAAACCTGGTAATAATCCGCAGCAAAGGAATGCGTTGGCAGTGTAGCGCTGACAACTGGCGATCGGTAAAACGATCGCCTTGCCACGCAAAGAACGGTACCTTCTGGTGCCAATGGGATGGTAAGGAGTTAATTGTGAAAAAGTGGTTATTAGCTGCAGGTCTCGGTTTAGCGATGGCAACTTCTGCTCAGGCAGCAGACAAAATTGCAATCGTCAACATGGGTAATTTGTTCCAGCAGGTTGCACAGAAAACAGGTGTTTCTGCGACTCTGGAAAACGAATTCAAAGGCCGTGCAAGCGAACTGCAGGGTATGGAAAACGATCTTCAGTCCAAAATGCAGCGTCTGCAGCGTGATGGTTCTACCATGAAAGCAAGCGACCGCAGCAAGCTGGAAAAAGACGTAATGGCTCAGCGCCAGACGTTCTCCCAGAAAGCGCAGGCTTTCGAGCAGGATCGTCAGCGTCGTTCTAACGAAGAACGCGGCAAGCTGGTGACTCGCATTCAGACCGCTGTTAAAGCAGTGGCTGCCGATCAGAGCATCGATCTGGTTGTTGATGCGAACGCCGTTGCTTTCAACAGCAAAGATGTTAAAGACATCACTGCTGATGTTCTGAAACAGGTTAAATAAGTAATGCCTTCAATTCGACTGGCTGATTTAGCTCAGCAGTTGGATGCAGAATTACACGGTGATGGCGATATCGTCATCACCGCTGTTGCGTCCATGCAATCTGCTAAAGCTGGCACGATTACCTTCATGGTAAGCCCTAAGTACCGTGAGCAACTGGCTCAATGCCAGGCGTCAGCTGTTGTTCTGACGCAGGACGATCTTCCATTTGCCACTGTAAGCGCGCTGGTAGTGAAAAACCCCTACCTGACGTATGCACGCATGGCTCAAATTCTTGATACCACGCCGCAACCGGCCCAGAACATTGCTGCCAGCGCAGCGATTGATGAGACGGCCAGGCTGGGTAACAACGTCGCCGTTGGGGCGAATGCGGTTATCGAATCCGGCGTTGTGCTGGGCGATAACGTCGTCATTGGCCCAGGCTGCTTCGTTGGGAAAAATACGAAAATCGGCGCGGGGACCCGTTTGTGGGCCAATGTGTCCGTTTATCATGACGTGGAAATTGGCGAAAACTGCCTCGTTCAGTCCAGCACCGTGATTGGTTCTGATGGCTTTGGTTACGCTAACGATCGCGGTAACTGGGTGAAGATCCCGCAGCTTGGTCGCGTCATTATTGGCGATCGCGTGGAGATCGGCGCCTGTACCACCATTGACCGTGGCGCGCTTGACGACACGATCATTGGCAATGGTGTTATCATCGATAACCAGTGCCAGATTGCGCATAACGTTGTGATTGGCGACAATACCGCGGTTGCAGGTGGCGTCATCATGGCGGGCAGCCTGAAAATTGGCCGTTATTGCATGATTGGCGGTGCGAGCGTGATTAATGGCCATATGGAAATTTGCGACAAGGTGACCGTGACGGGAATGGGCATGGTAATGCGTCCTATCACTGAACCTGGCGTCTATTCCTCCGGCATTCCGCTTCAGCCCAACAAGGTATGGCGTAAAACAGCAGCTCTGGTGATGAACATTGATGATATGAGCAAGCGCCTCAAGTCTCTTGAGCGTAAGATCGATCAACAAGACTAAGCGTCATCCGTTGAACGCTATTTTTCCCGGCCTGTCGGCTTTCTAATAAACCGGCAGGCCGTGTTATTATTGTTATCAGTACATTTTGACAGGAAGAGTATTTTGACTACTGACACTCATACTCTGCATATTGAAGAGATTTTAGAACTTCTGCCGCACCGCTACCCGTTTCTGCTGGTAGATCGTGTGCTGGATTTTGAAGAAGGTCGTTTTCTGCGCGCAGTGAAAAATGTTTCCGTGAACGAGCCGTTCTTCCAGGGCCACTTCCCTGGTAAGCCTATCTTCCCGGGTGTGTTGATTCTGGAAGCGATGGCTCAGGCTACCGGTATTCTGGCGTTCAAAAGCGTCGGTAAACTGGAGCCAGGTGAGCTGTATTACTTCGCGGGTATTGATGAAGCGCGCTTTAAGCGCCCTGTCGTGCCTGGTGATCAGATGATCATGGAAGTCACTTTTGAAAAAACGCGTCGTGGCCTGACTCGCTTCAAAGGCGTAGCGCTGGTTGACGGCAAAGTTGTTTGCGAAGCGACGATGATGTGTGCTCGTAGCCGGGAGTCCTGATACGTGATTGATAAATCCGCCTTTATTCATCCTACCGCGATTGTGGAAACCGGTGCCATCATTGGTGCTAACGTCCACATTGGCCCGTTTTGTATTGTTGGACCCCATGTCGAAATTGGTGAGGGTACAGTACTGAAATCTCACGTTGTCGTGAATGGTCACACGACCATTGGCTGCAATAATGAGATCTATCAGTTCGCCTCCATCGGCGAAGTTAACCAGGATCTGAAATATGCTGGTGAGTCGACCCGTCTGGAAATTGGCGATCGTAACCGTATTCGCGAAAGCGTCACCATTCATCGTGGAACAGTACAGGGTGGTGGGTTGACGAAGGTGGGCAGCGATAACCTGTTTATGGTGAATGCGCATATCGCGCACGACTGTACCGTGGGTGACCGCTGTATTCTTGCCAACAACGCCACGCTGGCAGGACACGTATCGGTTGATGACTTCGCCATCATTGGCGGCATGACCGCAGTCCATCAGTTCTGCATCATTGGTGCGCACGTGATGGTCGGTGGATGCTCCGGTGTGGCGCAGGACGTCCCACCGTATGTGATTGCGCAGGGCAACCATGCCACGCCGTTTGGTGTGAACATCGAAGGCCTCAAGCGTCGTGGCTTTAGTCGCGAAGCGATTACTGCCATCCGCAACGCGTACAAACTGCTGTATCGCAGCGGTAAAACGCTGGAAGAGGCGAAGCCGGAAATTGCCGAACTGGCGAAAAAGCACCCGGAAGTGGACGCGTTCATGGAGTTCTTTGACCGTTCAACAAGGGGTCTGATTCGTTAATGGTCGACAGTCGTCCGCTTACGATAGCCCTGGTCGCCGGAGAAACCTCCGGCGATATTCTTGGTGCAGGTCTCATCCGTGCGCTTAAGGCGCGTGTACCCAATGCTCGCTTTGTCGGCGTTGCTGGCCCGCTGATGCAGGCCGAAGGCTGTGAAGCCTGGTACGAAATGGAAGAGCTGGCCGTGATGGGTATCGTTGAGGTGCTGGGACGGCTGCGCCGTTTGCTGCACATTCGTGCCGATCTCACCCGCCGCTTTACAGAACTCAAACCCGATGTGTTTGTCGGTATCGATGCACCTGATTTCAATATTACCCTCGAAGGGAACCTGAAAAAGCAGGGCATTAAAACCATTCACTACGTCAGTCCGTCCGTCTGGGCGTGGCGACAGAAACGCGTTTTCAAAATCGGACGGTCCACCCACCTGGTGCTGGCTTTCCTGCCTTTCGAAAAAGCGTTTTACGACAGATTTAATGTTCCGTGCCGTTTTATCGGTCATACCATGGCGGATGCAATGCCACTGGATCCGGATAAAAACGCGGCGCGCGACATGCTGGGCATCCCCCATGATGTGCACTGTCTGGCCTTGCTGCCCGGCAGCCGTGGCGCAGAAGTGGAGATGCTGAGTGCTGATTTCCTCAAGACAGCGCAAATTCTTCGCCAGACGTACCCCGATCTCGAAGTGGTCGTGCCGCTGGTGAATGCCAAACGCCGCGAGCAGTTTGAGCGCATCAAAGCAGACGTCGCCCCGGATCTTCACGTCCGTCTTCTGGACGGGCAAGGGCGGGAAGCAATGTATGCGAGCGATGCCGCACTGCTGGCCTCCGGCACGGCGGCGCTGGAATGTATGCTGGCGAAATGCCCGATGGTGGTCGGTTATCGCATGAAGCCGTTTACCTTCTGGCTGGCAAAACGTCTGGTGAAAACGGATTATGTCTCCCTGCCAAACCTGCTTGCCGGGCGCGAGCTGGTGAAAGAGCTGCTGCAGGATGAGTGCCAGCCGCAGGCGCTTGCCGAGGCGCTGCTGCCGCTGCTCGCCAACGGTAAAACCAGCCACCAGATGCACGATACCTTCCGTGAACTGCATCAACTGATCCGCTGTCATGCTGATGAGCAAGCGGCCGATGCGGTGCTGGAGTTAGCAAAATGATGGAATTTGTTTATCCTCACACCCACCTTGTGGCGGGCGTGGATGAAGTGGGTCGTGGTCCGTTAGTCGGGGCAGTGGTGACCGCTGCGGTGATCCTCGATCCGGCTCGGCCGATCGTCGGGCTGAACGACTCTAAAAAATTGTCTGAAAAGCGCCGACTGGCGTTGTTTAGTGAGATTCAGGAGAAAGCGCTGGCCTGGAGTCTCGGGCGCGCTGAACCGCATGAGATAGACGAGCTGAATATTTTGCACGCCACGATGCTGGCGATGCAGCGTGCGGTAGCGGGGCTGAAAATCGCCCCTGAATATGTCCTGATTGACGGCAACCGCTGTCCGGCGCTGCCCATGCCTTCAATGGCAGTGGTCAAAGGCGATAGCCGGGTCGCAGAAATTAGCGCAGCTTCTATTATTGCCAAAGTGACACGCGACGCCGAAATGGCCGCGCTGGACCTCACTTACCCTCAGTATGGTTTCGCCCAGCATAAGGGATATCCCACACCTTTCCACCTGGAGAGGCTGGCTGAACATGGCGCAACCGAACACCATCGGCGCAGTTTTGGCCCGGTAAAACGCGCCCTGGGACGGGTGTCCTGAATCATTACGCAAGCAATTAAGTAACGCGGAATCTGAAGATGGCTGAACCACGTTTCGTACACCTGCGGGTGCATAGCGACTACTCCATGATCGATGGGCTGGCGAAGACCGGGCCGCTGGTAAAAAAGGCGGCCTCTCTTGGCATGCCCGCGCTGGCGATCACCGATTTTACCAACCTCTGTGGCCTGGTGAAGTTCTACGGAACGGCGCACGGCGCGGGGATGAAGCCCATCGTCGGTGCAGATTTTCATGTGCAGAGCGATCTCATCGGCGATGAAATGACGCAAATCTCCGTGCTGGCGATGAACAACACGGGTTATCAAAACCTCACCCTGCTTATCTCAAAAGCCTATCAGCGCGGCTATGGCGCGCTGGGGCCGTGGATCGACCGTGACTGGCTGGCCGAGCTGAACGAAGGGCTACTGCTGATCTCGGGTGGCCGTATGGGTGACGTCGGCAAATGTCTGCTGCGCGGCAATAGTGCGCTGGTGGATCAATGCGTCTCGTTCTATGAAGAATATTTCCCGAATCGTTATTACCTGGAGTTGATCCGTACCGGCCGTCAGGATGAAGAGAGCTATCTTCATGCCGCGGTGGCGCTCGCAGAAGAGCGCGGGTTGCCCGTGGTGGCCACCAACGACGTGCGGTTCCTTGAGGCGGGTGATTTCGACGCGCATGAGATTCGCGTGGCGATCCACGATGGTTTCACCCTCGACGATCCGAAGCGGCCGCGTAATTACTCCGCACAACAGTACATGCGCAGCGAAGAGGAGATGTGTGAGCTCTTCTCCGATATCCCCGAAGCGCTGGAAAACAGCGTAGAGATTGCCAAGCGCTGCAACGTCACCGTCCGCCTCGGCGAATACTTCCTGCCGCAGTTCCCGACGGGAGACATGACCACGGAAGATTTCCTGGTCGCGAAATCAAAAGAAGGTCTGGAAGAGCGTCTGGAATTCCTGTTCCCGGATGAAGAAGAGCGTAAAAAGCGTCGCCCTGAGTATGACGAACGCCTGGACATTGAACTCCAGGTGATCAACCAGATGGGCTTCCCGGGCTACTTCCTGATCGTTATGGAGTTTATCCAGTGGTCGAAGGATAACGGCGTGCCGGTCGGACCGGGGCGTGGCTCCGGTGCAGGTTCGCTGGTGGCGTATGCGCTGAAAATCACCGACCTCGATCCGCTGGAATTCGACCTGCTGTTCGAACGTTTCCTTAACCCGGAACGTGTCTCGATGCCCGACTTCGACGTCGACTTCTGCATGGAGAAACGCGATCAGGTGATCGAGCACGTGGCCGATATGTACGGCCGTGACGCGGTATCGCAGATCATTACCTTCGGTACGATGGCGGCGAAAGCGGTTATCCGTGACGTGGGCCGCGTGCTGGGCCACCCGTACGGGTTTGTCGATCGCATCTCTAAACTGGTGCCGCCCGATCCGGGCATGACGCTGGCAAAAGCCTTTGAGGCTGAACCGCAGCTGCCGGAAATCTACGAAGCGGACGAAGAAGTCAAAGCGCTGATCGACATGGCGCGCAAGCTGGAAGGCGTCACGCGTAACGCCGGTAAGCATGCAGGGGGCGTGGTTATCGCCCCGACTAAAATTACGGATTTTGCACCGCTTTACTGCGATGAAGCGGGCCAACACCCGGTTACCCAGTTTGACAAGAACGACGTAGAATACGCCGGGCTGGTGAAGTTCGACTTCCTTGGTCTGCGTACGTTGACCATCATTAACTGGGCGCTGGAGATGATCAACGCCCGCCGCGAGAAGAATGGCGAGCCGCCGTTGGATATCGCGGCCATCCCGCTGGATGACAAGAAAAGTTTCGACATGCTGCAGCGCTCGGAGACCACCGCCGTCTTCCAGCTTGAATCCCGCGGCATGAAAGATCTGATTAAGCGTCTGCAGCCCGACTGCTTCGAAGATATGATCGCACTGGTTGCCCTGTTCCGTCCGGGCCCGCTGCAGTCAGGGATGGTAGATAACTTTATCGACCGTAAGCACGGGCGCGAAGAGATTTCCTACCCGGATGTTCAGTGGCAGCACGAAAGCCTGAAGCCGGTGCTGGAGCCCACCTACGGCATCATCCTGTACCAGGAACAGGTGATGCAGATCGCCCAGGTGCTTTCCGGCTATACCCTCGGCGGCGCGGACATGCTGCGTCGTGCGATGGGTAAGAAAAAGCCGGAAGAGATGGCCAAGCAGCGCTCCATCTTTGAAGACGGTGCGAAGAAAAACGGCGTTGACGGCGAACTGGCGATGAAAATCTTCGACCTGGTGGAGAAATTCGCCGGGTACGGATTTAACAAATCTCACTCCGCCGCCTATGCTTTGGTGTCGTATCAAACGCTGTGGCTGAAGGCGCACTATCCTGCTGAGTTTATGGCTGCGGTAATGACCGCGGATATGGACAACACCGAGAAGGTGGTAGGGCTGGTGGATGAGTGCTGGCGCATGGGGCTGAAGATCCTGCCGCCGGATATCAACTCGGGTCTTTACCATTTCCACGTCAATGACGACGGGGAGATCGTTTACGGGATTGGCGCGATCAAGGGCGTAGGTGAGGGGCCGATCGAGGCGATCATCGAAGCGCGCAACAACGGCGGCTATTTCCGCGAGCTGTTCGATCTTTGCGCCCGTACCGATACCAAAAAACTGAACCGTCGCGTGCTGGAAAAACTGATCATGTCCGGCGCGTTCGACAGGCTGGGGCCGCATCGCGCCGCGCTAATGAACTCGCTGGGCGACGCCCTGAAAGCGGCGGATCAGCACGCGAAAGCGGAAGCCATTGGCCAGGCGGATATGTTCGGGGTGCTGGCGGAAGAGCCGGAGCAGATTGAACAGTCGTATTCCAACTGCCAGCCGTGGCCAGAACAGGTGGTGCTGGACGGCGAGCGTGAAACGTTAGGCTTGTACCTGACGGGTCACCCGATCAACCAGTACATAAAAGAAATTGAGCGCTATGTCGGCGGCCACAGGCTAAAAGACATGCATCCGACAGAACGTGGTAAAATCACCACGGCTGCGGGGCTCGTGATTGCTGCAAGGGTTATGGTCACCAAGCGCGGCAATCGTATCGGCATCTGTACGTTGGATGACCGTTCCGGGCGTCTGGAGGTGATGCTGTTCACCGACGCGCTGGATAAATACCAGCAATTGCTGGAAAAAGACCGCATACTTATCGTCAGCGGACAGGTCAGCTTTGATGACTTCAGTGGGGGACTTAAAATGACCGCCCGCGAAGTGATGGACATTGACGAAGCCCGGGAAAAATATGCTCGCGGGCTTGCTATCTCGCTGACGGACAGGCAAATTGATGACCAGCTTTTAAACCGACTCCGTCAGTCTCTGGAACCCCACCGCTCGGGGACAATTCCAGTACATCTCTACTATCAGAGGGCGGATGCACGTGCGCGGTTGCGCTTTGGTGCAACGTGGCGTGTCTCTCCGAGCGATCGTTTACTGAACGATCTCCGTGGCCTCATTGGTTCGGAGCAGGTGGAACTGGAGTTTGACTAATACAGGAATACTATGAGTCTGAATTTCCTTGATTTCGAACAGCCGATTGCTGAGCTGGAAGCGAAAATCGATTCTCTGACAGCGGTAAGCCGTCAGGATGAAAAACTGGATATTAACATCGACGAAGAAGTGCATCGTCTGCGCGAGAAAAGCGTAGAGCTGACGCGCAAAATCTTTGCCGATCTCGGCGCATGGCAGGTGGCCCAGCTGGCTCGCCATCCACAGCGTCCGTACACCCTGGATTATGTCCGCCTGGCGTTTGACGAATTTGACGAACTGGCAGGCGATCGCGCATACGCTGACGACAAAGCTATCGTTGGTGGTATCGCGCGTCTGGACGGACGCCCGGTGATGATCATTGGTCATCAGAAAGGTCGTGAAACCAAAGAGAAAATCCGTCGTAACTTCGGTATGCCAGCCCCAGAAGGCTACCGTAAAGCCCTGCGTCTGATGGAGATGGCTGAGCGTTTCAACATGCCAATCATCACCTTCATCGACACCCCGGGTGCCTACCCTGGCGTGGGCGCGGAAGAGCGCGGTCAGTCTGAAGCCATCGCACGCAACCTGCGCGAGATGTCTCGTCTGAAGGTGCCGGTCATCTGTACCGTTATCGGTGAAGGGGGTTCCGGTGGCGCGCTGGCGATTGGCGTGGGCGATAAAGTGAATATGCTGCAGTACAGCACCTATTCCGTTATCTCCCCGGAAGGCTGTGCGTCCATTCTGTGGAAAAGTGCCGACAAAGCGCCTCTGGCTGCCGAAGCGATGGGCATCATTGCGCCACGTCTGAAAGAGCTTAAGCTGATCGATTCCATCATCCCGGAACCGCTGGGTGGTGCACATCGTAAGCCGGAAGTGATGGCAGCGTCCCTGAAAGCGCAGCTGCTGGCCGATCTGGCAGACCTGGACGTGCTGAGCAAAGAAGATCTGCTTAACCGCCGTTACCAGCGTCTGATGACTTACGGCTACGCGTAAGCTTCACAATTATCTGAAAAGCCGCACAATGTTGCGGCTTTTTTTATACCTGCGGTTTAGCCGGACTATGCTTAGCTAATGTTTTTTAAGGAGGAAGCCCATGAATATCATTGCCGTTATGGGGCCACACGGCGTCTTTTATAAAGATGAGCCGATTAAGGAGCTGGAGCAAGCCCTGCAGTCGCGCGGGTATCAGCTAATCTGGCCGCACAACAGCGCCGATCTGCTGAAGTTCATCGAGCATAACCCGCGTATCTGCGGCGTGATCTTCGACTGGGATGAATATGACCTCGAACTGTGCAGCGATATCAACAAGCTGAACGAATATCTCCCGCTGTACGCCTTTATCAATACCCACTCAACCATGGACGTCAGCGCCAATGATATGCGTATGGCGCTGTGGTTCTTTGAATATTCCCTCGGCGTGGCGGAAGACATTGCGACCCGCATTCAGCAGTACACGAATGAATATCTCGATAACATTACGCCACCGTTTACCCGGGCGCTCTTCACCTACGTGAAAGAGGGAAAATATACCTTCTGTACGCCGGGCCATATGGCGGGAACGGCCTACCAAAAAAGCCCGGTGGGCTGCCTGTTCTATGATTTCTTTGGTGGCAACACGCTGAAAGCGGACGTGTCCATTTCAGTCACCGAATTAGGCTCGCTGCTGGATCATACCGGCCCGCATCTGGAAGCTGAAGAGTATATCGCCCGCACCTTTGGGGCCGAGCAGAGTTATATGGTGACCAACGGCACCTCGACCTCGAACAAAATCGTCGGGATGTACGCCGCGCCTGCGGGGAGCACCCTGCTGATTGACCGTAACTGCCATAAATCGCTGGCGCACCTGCTGATGATGAGCGACGTCGTACCGCTCTGGCTGTCGCCCACGCGTAACGCGCTCGGTATTCTTGGCGGCATTCCGCGCCGGGAGTTCATGCATGAAGCCATTGAAAGCAAGGTCGCGGCAGTGCCCGGCGCAGGCTGGCCTGTCCATGCGGTGATCACCAACTCGACCTATGACGGTCTGTTGTACAACACGAACTGGATCAAAAAGACGCTGAACGTGCCGTCGATCCACTTCGATTCCGCATGGGTACCGTATACCAATTTCCACCCGATTTACGCGGGTAAGAGCGGCATGAGCGGTGAGCGCGTGCCGGGTAAAGTGTTCTTCGAAACGCAGTCGACGCACAAAATGCTGGCGGCGTTTTCCCAGGCTTCGCTGATTCATATCAAAGGCGAGTATGACGAAGAGACCTTTAACGAAGCCTTTATGATGCATACCACCACCTCACCGAGCTATCCGCTGGTGGCGTCTATCGAAACGGCCGCGGCGATGCTGCGTGGCAATCCGGGCAAACGTCTCATCAACCGTTCGGTGGAGCGCGCGCTGCATTTCCGCAAAGAGGTTCAGCGGCTGAAAGAGGAAGCCGACGGCTGGTTCTTTGATATCTGGCAGCCGGAAGAGATTGATGAGGCGGAGTGCTGGCCCGTCTCGCCCGGCGAAGACTGGCATGGCTTCCGGGATGCCGATAGCGACCATATGTTCCTCGACCCGGTAAAAGTGACGATCCTGACGCCGGGTATGGATGAGCAGGGCAAGATGAGCGAGGAAGGGATCCCGGCCGCGCTGGTGGCGAAATTCCTTGATGAACGCGGCGTGGTGGTGGAGAAAACAGGCCCCTATAATTTGCTGTTCCTGTTCAGTATCGGGATCGATAAAACCCGGGCGATGGGGCTGCTGCGCGGTCTGATGGAATTTAAGCGCGCCTACGATCTCAACCTGCGGGTGAAGAACATGCTGCCGGATCTCTATGCGGAGGATCCTGACTTCTACCGTAATATGCGCATTCAGGATCTGGCCCAGGGGATCCACAGGCTGATCCGTCAGCACGATCTGCCGCGTCTGATGCTTCAGGCGTTTGATGTGTTGCCGGAGATGAAGTTTACCCCGCACAAGGCGTGGCAGCGCCAGGTTAGGGGGGAGGTCGAAACCGTCGAGCTGGAAAATCTGGTTGGACGCGTATCGGCCAACATGATCCTGCCTTACCCGCCGGGCGTACCGCTCCTGATGCCAGGAGAGATGATTACCGAGGAGAGCCGGGCTGTGCTCGATTTCCTGCTGATGCTCTGTTCGGTAGGGCGTCACTACCCCGGTTTTGAGACGGATATCCACGGTGCGAAGCGCGACGAAAACGGCATTTACTGGGTGCGAGTCCTAAAATAAGGGTGACCGCTTGCATGGTGCGGGTTTTCGGTTGTAACGTTCAGGCATCATAAAAAGGAGAAGCTATGCTGGGTTTAAAACAGGTTCATCATATTGCGATCATTGCGACCGATTACGCGAAGAGTAAGGCCTTCTACTGCGACATTCTCGGCTTTACGCTGTTGAGCGAGGCGTACCGCGAGGAGCGCGACTCCTGGAAGGGCGATCTGGCGTTAAACGGGCAGTATGTGATTGAACTGTTCTCTTTTCCTTTTCCGCCTGCGCGTCCGTCCCGTCCGGAAGCCTGCGGCCTGCGCCATCTCGCCTTCAGCGTCGATGACCTGGATAGCGCAGTTAAGCATCTGGAAGCACACGGCGTGACGTGCGAAGCGATTCGCGTCGATCCGTTCACCGACAAGCGTTTTACCTTTTTCAACGACCCGGACGGCCTGCCGCTGGAGCTTTATCAGCAGTAATCTTCGTCCTGTGTGATAATGCCCGCTCAGTTCGGGCATTTTTTATGTGTAATTCCCTATGACCTTACCCGCTATCGCACACGCCGTTTCACCGTACCGCCAGCTGCTGGTGGGGTTTAGCGGTGGCCTGGATTCCACCGTTCTGCTCCATCGCCTTAAGCGCTGGCGCGACCAGGAGCCTGACGTCCAGCTGCGGGCGATACATATTCATCACGGATTAAGTCCTCACGCAGAGAAGTGGGTGGCGCACTGCGAAGCCTTGTGTGCGGCATGGGCGATCCCGCTCCTCGTCGAGCGCGTCACGCTGGTAGAGGAAGGGCTGGGCATCGAGGCGCAGGCGCGTAAAGCCCGCTATGCCGCCTTTGCCGGGGCATTACATGCTGGAGAAGCGCTGGTCACGGCCCAGCATCTGGACGATCAGTGTGAAACCTTTCTGCTGGCGCTTAAGCGGGGAAGCGGACCAGCGGGGCTTTCTGCCATGCCGGCGCGTTCGGTATTTGCCGGCACAACGTTACTGCGTCCGCTGCTTGGCGAGACGCGCGCCTCGCTTGAAGCCTGGGCGCGAGAACATCAGCTGAGCTGGATCGAAGATGAGAGTAACCAGGAGGACGGCTATGATCGTAACTTTCTGCGTCTGCGCGTCCTCCCGCTATTGAGCGAGCGCTGGCCGCATTTTGCCGACGCGACGGCAAGAAGCGCTATGCTGTGCGCCGAACAGGAATCGCTGCTGGACGAGCTGTTGAGTGACGAACTGGCTGAACTGATTTCTGAAGACGGTGCGCTGGCCATTGCACCGCTGACAGCGATGAGCCCGGTACGTCGCGCCGCGCTGCTACGACGCTGGCTGGCCTCTCATCACGCTGCGATGCCGTCGCGGGCGATGCTGAGCCGTATCTGGGACGAGGTTGCCCTTGCGCGGGACGATGCTTCCCCGCGCGTCCATCTGAACGGTTTTGAGGTAAGACGCTATAAAGGGGAACTCTGGTGGGTAAAATCAACGCCCTGCCTGACGGATGTGGTGCTTGACTGGCTTTCTCCTGAGCTTCCGCTGATATTACCTGCTGAGGCTGGACGTGTCTCCCTCATACCGTCTGGTCATGTGAGGCTGCCAGAGGCAGGTGAACCGGTAACGGTACGCTTTAAGGCCGGCGGCATGCTGCATATTGTCGGGCGCAACGGGGGACGCAAGCTGAAGAAAATCTGGCAGGAGTGCAACGTGCCGCCGTGGCTGCGCGACTCCACGCCGCTGCTGTTCTATGGTGAAACGTTGATTGCTGCGGCAGGGGTTTTCATCACGGAAGCGGGATGGGCGGAAGACGGGGTCAGGTTTGAGTGGCAGAAAGCGTAACGGGCAGCCAGGCTGCCCGTTAGTGTCATCAGGATTCGCTCACCACGACGGTGCCGATTTGCGGGTGGCTGAAGCTGGCTATTTTATCCAGACGCAGCTCACGCGTCGCACCGGCATCTTCCACTATCAGGTATTCCACGTTCTTACGTGAAACCAGATCGTTGGCTTTCGCCTTCAACACTTCGCCATCTTTTAGCTCCAGCGTCAGTAATAAATGATGCTGGCAGGCGAGTTCGAGGTTGTCATAGTCATCACAATTGATGGGTTGATAAGTATCATTCATCGACATAATCGCTCACCAGTAAATTCGCCGCAGCATACGCTGCTTTTTCCCTGACCGACTCTGAAAGGCTCTCATCAGAGGCCACATCATTAAGCACTTTCAATACACAGCCCAACGCGTCCGGGACATACCCCAGATCTCCGCTGGCGATTTCCGCATACCGTTTGCGAATTAACTCACAATAATTATTCACATCCCCTCCCGCCAGCGCACTGACTTACTGTGAGATATCATTAAGCCTACGAAGATAAACTCGGTTTAGCAAGGTGACTATACCATACTCATTTAAGCAATATCAGCGCCTTGATAGCGGTGTATTTATTACCCCGTAACAGCCTTTTGCCGCGGTTTTCGCTACAATGTGCGCCTGATTCGAATGGAGTTCTCTCATGGCGCTGAAAGCGACAATCTATAAAGCAGTGGTCAATGTGGCCGATCTTGATCGCAACCAGTTCCTGGACGCCTCGCTGACGCTGGCACGCCACCCCTCCGAAACCCAGGAGCGCATGATGCTGCGCCTGCTGGCGTGGATTAAATACGCTGACGAGCGTCTGCAGTTTACCCGTGGGTTAAGCGCAGAAGACGAGCCTGAAGCCTGGCTGCGCAACGATCATCTGGGTATCGATTTGTGGATCGAACTCGGACTGCCGGACGAGCGCAGAATTAAGAAGGCCTGCACCCAGTCCGCTGAAGTGGCCTTATTCGCGTATAATCAGCGTGCTGCAGAGATTTGGTGGCAGCAAAACAAGAGCAAGTGCGGACAGTTTAAAAATCTCACCGTCTGGTATCTGGATGATGAGCAACTGGCGCAGCTGAGCGACTTTGCCAGCCGGACCATGGTGTTACAGGCGACGATTCAGGATGGCGCCATCTGGCTTTCTGATTCTCAGAATAATCTGGAAATTCATTTAACGGCGTGGCAACCGGCCTCATGATCGTCTTGTCCCGAAACGTCAGCATTCCGGACAACGAGCTGGAGATCACCGCCATCCGTGCTCAGGGGGCCGGTGGGCAGCACGTCAACAAGGCCTCAACAGCTATCCATTTGCGTTTTGACATTCGGGCCTCAAGCCTGCCAGAGTATTATAAAGAAAGTCTGCTTGCTGCCAGCCATCACCTCATCACCAGCGATGGCGTGATGGTGATCAAAGCCCAGGAGTACCGCAGCCAGGAGCTCAACCGGGAAGCGGCCATCGCCAGGCTGGTGGCGGTCATCAAAGAATTAACGGCAGTACAAAAAAGCCGCCGGGCAACGCGGCCAACCCGCGCATCGAAAGAGCGTCGGCTGTCCTCGAAGGCCCAAAAATCCACAGTGAAAGCATTACGCGGTAAAGTTCGTCGCCCGACAGAGTGACGAAAGGGAACACAAATTTCATAAGGAATTCATTGTGAAAAAAGCATTATGGTCAGCGCTGGCAGTGAGTACGCTGTTTGCGCTTTTCGGGTGTAACAACCGTTCAGAAACGCAGGTTTTGCAACCCACGCAAACGGAAGAATTAAAACCAATGCAGCAGAGCTGGCGCGGCGTATTGCCTTGCGCGGACTGTGAAGGCATTGAAACGTCCCTGTTCCTGCAAAAAGACGGCACCTGGGTGATGAATCAGCGCTATCAGGGCGGGAAAGAGCCTTCTTCTTTTGCGACTTATGGAACATGGGCGCGTACGGCGGAGAAGCTTGTCCTCACCGATACCTCCGGCGAGAAAACCTGGTTCCGCCCTAAAGGTGACAGCATGGAGATGCTCGACCGCGAAGGTAATCCTATTGAATCCCAGTTCAACTACACGCTGGCGCCGGTGAAAGCGGCTCTGCCCGCGACGCCGATGGCAATGCGCGGGATGTACTTCTATATGGCGGATGCGGCGATCTTTACCGACTGCGCAACCGGCAAGAAGGTTAGCGTGGCAAACAATGCCCAGCTTGAGCGTGATTACGCTGTGGCGCGCGGCAATGACAGCAAGCCGATATTGCTGACGGTGGACGGTCACTTTACGCTGGAGCCAAACCCGGATAGCGGAGAGATGGTGAAAACGCTGGTGGCGGACAAAGACGCGAAATTTATTGCGGGCAAAGACTGTAACAGCAAATAAGCTGACGTAGCGCCATTAAAAAACCCCGCCTGAGCGGGGTTTTTTGTTTAGCCTTTGATGGCTTTCACCAGGTAATCAAGAATGTCGCCGGTCTTGATCATCTGTTTTTCGCCGCTGCGACGGTATTTGTATTCAATCTCGTCGCTATCGAGGTTACGGTCGCCGATCACGACGGTGTGTGGGATACCGATCAGTTCCATATCGGCAAACATCACGCCCGGACGCTCTTTACGGTCATCCATCAGCACTTCGATACCCTGCGCACGCAGCTCGGCATACAGCTTCTCGGCCAGTTCCTGTACGCGGTAAGACTTGTGCATGTTCATTGGCAGAATAGCGACCTGGAACGGTGCGATGTTGTCCGGCCAGACGATGCCGCGCTCGTCGTAGTTCTGCTCAATCGCCGCAGCTACCACGCGCGTTACCCCGATACCGTAGCAACCCATGGTCAGGATCTGGTTACGGCCATCTTCACCCTGAACGGCGGCGTTCAGCGCGCGCGAGTATTTATCGCCCAGCTGGAAGATGTGACCCACTTCGATACCGCGCTTGATCATCAGGGTACCCTGTCCGTCCGGGCTTGGGTCGCCTGCGACCACGTTACGGATGTCAGCCACTTCCGGCGTCGCCACGTCGCGATCCCAGTTGATGCCGAAGTAGTGTTTACCGTCGATGTTCGCACCAGCGGAGAAGTCGCTCATCGCGGCTACCGTGCGGTCAATAACAACAGGCACCGGCATATTCACCGGACCGAGAGAACCTGGCCCAGCATTGACCACGGCGCGGATTTCCGCTTCCGTGGCGAACGTCAGCGGGCTGGCGACCTGTGGCAGCTTCTCGGCTTTCACTTCGTTCAGCTCGTGATCGCCACGCACCAGCAGGGCAACCAGCGGGTAAGCGCTCCCTTCGGTGGATTTCACCAGCAGGGTCTTAACGGTTTTTTCGATCGGCAGATTGAACTGCTCAACCAGCTCGGCAATGGTTTTCGCGTTTGGCGTATCAACCAGCGTCATCTCTTGCGTTGCCGCAGCACGCGGTTCTTTTGGTGCCAGCGCTTCTGCAAATTCGATGTTCGCGGCGTAATCAGAGGAGTCAGAGAAGATCACATCGTCTTCACCACTCTGCGCCAGAACCTGGAACTCATGGGATGCGCTACCGCCGATGGAGCCGGTATCAGCCTGCACAGCGCGGAAATCCAGACCCATGCGGGAGAAGATTTTGCTGTATGCCGCGTACATTGCGTCGTACGTCTCTTGCAGGGATTCCTGAGAGGTATGGAAAGAGTAGGCATCTTTCATCAGGAATTCGCGAGAGCGCATGACGCCGAAACGTGGGCGAACTTCGTCACGGAACTTGGTCTGGATCTGGAAGAAGTTCAGCGGCAGCTGTTTGTAAGAGCTCAGCTCGTTACGAATCAGGTCGGTAATGACTTCTTCATGCGTTGGGCCGAGAACGAACGGACGCTCGCCGCGATCGACGAAGCGCAGCAGTTCAGGGCCATATTGTTCCCAACGGCCACTCTCCTGCCACAGGTCAGCGGGCTGAACCACAGGCATGGACACCTCGATAGCACCGGCGTTGTTCATCTCTTCACGCACGATGTTTTCGACTTTTTTCAGGACGCGCACGCCGGTCGGCAGCCAGGTGTATAACCCGGAGGCCAGCTTGCGGATCATCCCGGCGCGCAGCATCAGCTGATGGCTGATCACTTCGGCGTCGGCAGGCGTCTCCTTCAGAGTGGAGAGCAGATATTGGCTAGTACGCATGTTGTTACGGTTCCATTTCGACGATTGGAACAGGCTGAAACACCAGCCTGACACAAAAAAAGTGGTTTAGTTTACCAGTGTGGCAAAGATGCCAAAAGAGAGGAGAACAAAATTACCTGGGTTCCAGGGCAAACACTTCAAAACCTGCCCCGGTGACGCGCCAGCGAACGTTAAAATCCAGTAGCCAGACGGCGTACGTTTTTCCCGCTTCCTCTTCTTTACGGTAGGCCGGACGTGGGTCCTGTGCCAGCACTTCGGTGATGAAATCCCGTAAGCGAGGATAGCGTTTCTCCAGTTGACCGAGCAGCGAGGCGAGCTCAGGGGTAAAATACACCGGCATATCCGCCGGTGGTGCGTCCTGGGCATAGCTTGCACGCGCGTCCGGAAGGGCTTCGGCGAAGGGCAAATAGGGTTTGATGTCGATCACCGGCGTGCCGTCGACCAGGTCCAGGCTACCTAACTCGAGTATCACCTGATCTTTCTGGCAGCGTATGCCTTTCAGTTCAACCAGCGACATGCCAACCGGGTTTGGACGAAAGGTCGAGCGCGTCGCAAACACCCCCATTCTCGCATTGCCGCCAAGACGAGGAGGACGCACGGTAGGACGCCAGCCGCCTTCCATCGTCTGGTGAAACACGAACACCACCCACAGATGGCTGAACGCCTCGAGCCCGCGTACCGCATCGGCCTGATTGTAAGGCGCAATCAGGTGAAGCTCACCGCGTCCGCTGGTGACAAGACCGGGCTGGCGGGGGACGGCGAACTTCTCTTTATAAGGAGAGTGGATAACGCCTATCTGCTCGAACTGAAATGCACTCATTTCGCCGTGATGTTCAGCGCAGAACCGATGCAAACCGCCTGACGGTAGCAGCCCGGCGTGCCGCTGGTGACTTCACAGCTGTGCAGCAGGACCGCGTTAGCTTTCATTTTTGCGGCATTAATCTGCATGCGTTTACGCGCAGTCGGAATATTCGGTGGTGAGTCCTGATTAGTCGCCTGACAGGATTCGCCGCTCACTTCGCCCAGTTCACGGAACGGTTTACCGACGAGTTCGTCCGCTTTCGTGATAATGCGAACCGGCGCAGGGCGAACCACTTTCGGTTTCGCAGGCTCGGTCTTTGGCGGGGTTGCCGTGCTTTGAACAGGTTCAACGGGAGATCTGCTTAGCATAGAACAGCCGCTCAGCATGAGTGCTAAAAGACAGATCGGTAAAGCACGCATAATATTTCCTCAATGGATAATCAAAACGTCAGATATTGAATCAGTTGACTGCACAAATGACAAGACGGGCATAAGCCCGTCCTGATGATATTACACTGAGGTGAGATTACCAGCCTTTAACAGCGCCGCCGTTAAACACTTTGTTGGCTTCCTGGTAAACTTCGTCTGACTGATAGGCCTGAACGAATTTCTTCACGTTTTCCGCGTCCTTGTTGTCTTCGCGAGTCACGATCAGGTTAACGTACGGGGAGTCTTTATCTTCAACGAAGATACCGTCTTTGGCTGGCGTCAGGCCAATCTGGCTGGCGTACGTGGTGTTGATAACGGCCAGAGCAATCTGCGCATCGTCCAGAGAACGTGGCAGCTGCGGTGCTTCCAGTTCAACGATTTTCAGATTTTTCGGGTTCTCGGTGACGTCCAGAACGGTTGGCAGCAGGCCAACACCGTCTTTCAGTTTGATCAGGCCCACTTTCTGCAGCAGCAGCAGGGAACGACCAAGGTTAGTTGGGTCGTTAGGCACGGCAACCTGAGAGCCCGGCTGCAGTTCGTCCAGTGATTTAATTTTCTTAGAGTAACCGGCAATCGGATAAACGAAGGTGTTACCGACACCCACCAGTTTATAGCCACGATCTTTGATCTGCTGGTCCAGGTATGGCTTATGCTGGAAGGCGTTCGCGTCGATATCGCCTTTGCTCAGCGCTTCGTTCGGCAGAACGTAATCGTTGAAGGTCACCAGCTCCACGTCCAGGCCATACTTCTCTTTTGCCACTTTCTGAGCAACTTCCGCAACCTGCTGTTCTGCACCTACGATAACGCCCACTTTAATGTGGTTTGGATCCTTTTCGTCCTGACCGCAACCCACCAGTGCCAGAGAGCCGATCAGCGCGCCTACTGCTGCGAAGGTCTTTAATTTAAACGCCATGTTTTATCCTTAACTCGTAGAGTTTGTGTTGTGTGTAACGTTATTTATGCGTAACAGCCCGGACGATGCGATCGCCAGAGAACTGGATTAAGTAAACCAGAACAACCAGCAATACCAGAACGGTATTCATCACGGTCGCGTTATATCCAATATAGCCGTACTGGTAACCAATCTGACCTAAACCGCCCGCGCCTACGGCACCGCCCATCGCCGAATAACCGACCAGGGTGATAAGCGTAATGGTTGCCGCATTCACCAGCCCTGGCAGTGCCTCCGGCAGCAGAACCTTGCGGACGATCTGCATCGGTGTGGCACCCATCGCACGGGAAGCTTCGATCAAACCGGTTGGGATTTCCAGCAGGGCGTTTTCCACCATACGGGCGATAAACGGCGCAGCGCCAACGGTCAGCGGAACGATCGCCGCCTGCAGACCGATAGACGTTCCGACGATCACGCGGGTAAACGGAATCATCCACACCAGCAGAATAATGAAGGGGATAGAACGGAAGATATTCACCAGCGCAGAGAGCGTACGGTACAGCTTCGCGTTCTCAATGATTTGACCCGGACGCGTCACGTACAGCAACACGCCGACCGGCAGGCCAATCACAAAACCAAAGAAGCCAGAGACAAAGGTCATTGCCAGCGTTTCCCAAACGCCGCGAACCAGCAGCCACATCATCGGCTCAGACATAACCCAGTACCTCTACTTTTACGTGATGTTCTTGCAGCCAGGCAATGGCTGCCTGGGTTTCTTCTTGTGTGCCGTGCATTTCTGTCAGCATGATGCCGAACTTGACGCCACCGGCGTAATCCATCTGCGCGCTGATGATGTTGTTGTTCACGTTAAAGCGACGTGCGGTTTCGGAAAGCAGGGGAGCATCAACGGACTGACCGGTGAACTCCATGCGCAGCATCGGGACGCTGTCAGCAGCGGGTTCGGTTTTCAAACGCTCCAGATAGTCTTCCGGAATATCCAGATGCAGCGTGGACTGGATGAACTGCTGCGCCAGCGGGGTTTTCGGATGCGAGAACACTTCACTTACCGTGTCCTGCTCGATCAGTTCACCGTTGCTGATGACCGCCACGCAGTCACAGATGCGTTTCACTACGTCCATCTCGTGCGTAATAAGAAGGATCGTCAGGCCCAGGCGACGATTAATGTCCTTCAGCAGTTCCAGAATCGAACGCGTGGTTGCCGGATCCAGTGCGCTGGTGGCTTCATCGCACAGCAGTACCTTAGGATTGCTTGCCAGCGCGCGGGCAATGGCCACACGTTGTTTTTGCCCACCGGACAGATTTGCCGGGTAGCTATCATGTTTGTCGCCCAGACCCACGAGGTCGAGCAGCTCGGTGACGCGACGCTTCACTTCTTCTTTTGGCGTGTTATCCAGCTCAAGCGGTAAGGCAACGTTGCCGAACACGGTGCGGGAGGCCAGCAGGTTAAAGTGCTGGAAAATCATGCCAATCTGACGACGCGCTTTGGTGAGTTCTTTCTCTGAAAGGGCGGTAAGTTCCTGGCCGCCAACTTCTACGCTGCCCTGGGTTGGGCGCTCAAGCAGGTTAACACAACGGATCAGCGTGCTTTTACCTGCACCCGATGCGCCAATGACGCCATAAATTTGACCAGCAGGAACATGCAGGCTGACGTTGTTCAGCGCCTGAATGGTTCGGTTCCCCTGCTGGAACACTTTGGTGATATTGGAAAGTTTAATCATTAGATTATTTTTATCGTATGTAAGTTAGCCGTGGCATTTTCTTCTGCCAGATACGGGTGATGACCGTAAACAAAACGGATGTTAAGGCATCCAGACGTCTAAATCAATCCAACTCTGTACGATGAGCACTTTATTGCGCTGCGATTCATGAGATACTAGTCGAACATGCCTTTTTCAGGAGCAAACCGGTGGCAAAATCAGTACCCGCAATTTTCCTCGATCGTGACGGCACTATTAATGTGGATCACGGTTATGTCCATGAGATTGATGAGTTCGAGTTTATCGAGGGCGTAATAGATGCCATGCGCCAGCTGAAAGAGATGGGTTATGCGCTGGTGGTGGTGACGAACCAGTCCGGTATTGCACGCGGTAAATTTACCGAAGCGCAGTTTGAGACGCTGACGGAATGGATGGACTGGTCACTGGCCGACCGCGGTGTGGATCTCGATGGCATCTACTATTGTCCGCATCACCCACAGGGAACCGTAGAAGAATATCGTCAGACCTGTGATTGCCGTAAGCCGCATCCGGGAATGTTCATCTCTGCGCAGGAGTTCCTGCACATTGATATGGCGGCTTCTTATATGGTGGGCGATAAACTGGAAGATATGCAGGCAGCTGCAGCAGCGGGTGTAGGGACCAAAATATTAGTGCGCACCGGCAAGCCTGTGACGCCAGAAGCTGAGAATGCGGCGGATTGGGTAATTAATAGTCTGGCCGAGCTGCCAAAAGAGATTAAAAAGCACCAAAAATAGCCTTTCTGGTGAAAAGATGAGCGGTTGAAATAAAAATGCATTTTTCCGCTTGTCATTCCTCGGCGGCCCCCTATAATGCGCCTCCATCGACACGGCGGATGTGAATCACTTCACAAACACCGCGGTCGGTTGAAGAGAAAAAATCCTGAAATAACGGGTTGACTCTGAAAGAGGAAAGCGTAATATACGCCACCTCGCAACGGTGAGCGAAAGCCGCGTTGCACTGCTCTTTAACAATTTATCAGACAATCTGTGTGGGCACTCAAAGTGACATGGATTCTTAATGTCTTCGGACAATAAATGAATACCAAGTCTCTGAGTGAACATGCGTAATTCATTACGAAGTTTAATTCACGAGCATCAAACTTAAATTGAAGAGTTTGATCATGGCTCAGATTGAACGCTGGCGGCAGGCCTAACACATGCAAGTCGAGCGGTAACACAGGGAGCTTGCTCCTGGGTGACGAGCGGCGGACGGGTGAGTAATGTCTGGGAAACTGCCTGATGGAGGGGGATAACTACTGGAAACGGTAGCTAATACCGCATAACGTCGCAAGACCAAAGAGGGGGACCTTCGGGCCTCTTGCCATCAGATGTGCCCAGATGGGATTAGCTAGTAGGTGGGGTAACGGCTCACCTAGGCGACGATCCCTAGCTGGTCTGAGAGGATGACCAGCCACACTGGAACTGAGACACGGTCCAGACTCCTACGGGAGGCAGCAGTGGGGAATATTGCACAATGGGCGCAAGCCTGATGCAGCCATGCCGCGTGTATGAAGAAGGCCTTCGGGTTGTAAAGTACTTTCAGCGGGGAGGAAGGCGGTGAGGTTAATAACCTCATCGATTGACGTTACCCGCAGAAGAAGCACCGGCTAACTCCGTGCCAGCAGCCGCGGTAATACGGAGGGTGCAAGCGTTAATCGGAATTACTGGGCGTAAAGCGCACGCAGGCGGTCTGTCAAGTCGGATGTGAAATCCCCGGGCTCAACCTGGGAACTGCATTCGAAACTGGCAGGCTAGAGTCTTGTAGAGGGGGGTAGAATTCCAGGTGTAGCGGTGAAATGCGTAGAGATCTGGAGGAATACCGGTGGCGAAGGCGGCCCCCTGGACAAAGACTGACGCTCAGGTGCGAAAGCGTGGGGAGCAAACAGGATTAGATACCCTGGTAGTCCACGCCGTAAACGATGTCGACTTGGAGGTTGTGCCCTTGAGGCGTGGCTTCCGGAGCTAACGCGTTAAGTCGACCGCCTGGGGAGTACGGCCGCAAGGTTAAAACTCAAATGAATTGACGGGGGCCCGCACAAGCGGTGGAGCATGTGGTTTAATTCGATGCAACGCGAAGAACCTTACCTACTCTTGACATCCAGAGAACTTTCCAGAGATGGATTGGTGCCTTCGGGAACTCTGAGACAGGTGCTGCATGGCTGTCGTCAGCTCGTGTTGTGAAATGTTGGGTTAAGTCCCGCAACGAGCGCAACCCTTATCCTTTGTTGCCAGCGGTTAGGCCGGGAACTCAAAGGAGACTGCCAGTGATAAACTGGAGGAAGGTGGGGATGACGTCAAGTCATCATGGCCCTTACGAGTAGGGCTACACACGTGCTACAATGGCGCATACAAAGAGAAGCGACCTCGCGAGAGCAAGCGGACCTCATAAAGTGCGTCGTAGTCCGGATTGGAGTCTGCAACTCGACTCCATGAAGTCGGAATCGCTAGTAATCGTAGATCAGAATGCTACGGTGAATACGTTCCCGGGCCTTGTACACACCGCCCGTCACACCATGGGAGTGGGTTGCAAAAGAAGTAGGTAGCTTAACCTTCGGGAGGGCGCTTACCACTTTGTGATTCATGACTGGGGTGAAGTCGTAACAAGGTAACCGTAGGGGAACCTGCGGTTGGATCACCTCCTTACCTTAAAGAACCTGCCTTTGCAGTGCTCACACAGATTGTCTGATGAAAAAACAGCAGTAAAAATCTCTGCAGGCTTGTAGCTCAGGTGGTTAGAGCGCACCCCTGATAAGGGTGAGGTCGGTGGTTCAAGTCCACTCAGGCCTACCAAACTCCTTTTAAAGGATGAGCGGTACAGAGATTGCAAAACGATGGGGCTATAGCTCAGCTGGGAGAGCGCCTGCTTTGCACGCAGGAGGTCTGCGGTTCGATCCCGCATAGCTCCACCATCTTTTACTGCGAACCCAAGAAAACTTCAGAGTGAACCTGAAAAGGTGCACTGCGAAGTTTTGCTCTTTAAAAATCTGGATCAAGCTGAAAATTGAAACGACACATCTTTAAGGTGTGTTCGAGTCTCTCAAATTTTCGCAATCATGAAGTGAAACATCTTCGGGTTGTGAGGTTAAGCGACTAAGCGTACACGGTGGATGCCCTGGCAGTCAGAGGCGATGAAGGACGTGCTAATCTGCGAAAAGCGCCGGCGAGGTGATATGAACCTTTGACCCGGCGATGTCCGAATGGGGAAACCCAGTGTGATTCGTCACACTATCGTTAACTGAATACATAGGTTAACGAGGCGAACCGGGGGAACTGAAACATCTAAGTACCCCGAGGAAAAGAAATCAACCGAGATTCCCCCAGTAGCGGCGAGCGAACGGGGAGCAGCCCAGAGTCTGAATCAGCTTGTGTGTTAGTGGAAGCGTCTGGAAAGTCGCACGGTACAGGGTGACAGTCCCGTACACGAAAACACACAGGCTGTGAACTCGAAGAGTAGGGCGGGACACGTGGTATCCTGTCTGAATATGGGGGGACCATCCTCCAAGGCTAAATACTCCTGACTGACCGATAGTGAACCAGTACCGTGAGGGAAAGGCGAAAAGAACCCCGGCGAGGGGAGTGAAAAAGAACCTGAAACCGTGTACGTACAAGCAGTGGGAGCACCTTCGTGGTGTGACTGCGTACCTTTTGTATAATGGGTCAGCGACTTATATTCTGTAGCAAGGTTAACCGTATAGGGGAGCCGAAGGGAAACCGAGTCTTAACTGGGCGTTAAGTTGCAGGGTATAGACCCGAAACCCGGTGATCTAGCCATGGGCAGGTTGAAGGTTGGGTAACACTAACTGGAGGACCGAACCGACTAATGTTGAAAAATTAGCGGATGACTTGTGGCTGGGGGTGAAAGGCCAATCAAACCGGGAGATAGCTGGTTCTCCCCGAAAGCTATTTAGGTAGCGCCTCGTGAACTCATCTTCGGGGGTAGAGCACTGTTTCGGCTAGGGGGCCATCCCGGCTTACCAACCCGATGCAAACTACGAATACCGAAGAATGTTATCACGGGAGACACACGGCGGGTGCTAACGTCCGTCGTGAAGAGGGAAACAACCCAGACCGCCAGCTAAGGTCCCAAAGTCATGGTTAAGTGGGAAACGATGTGGGAAGGCACAGACAGCCAGGATGTTGGCTTAGAAGCAGCCATCATTTAAAGAAAGCGTAATAGCTCACTGGTCGAGTCGGCCTGCGCGGAAGATGTAACGGGGCTAAACCATGCACCGAAGCTGCGGCAGCGACGCTTATGCGTTGTTGGGTAGGGGAGCGTTCTGTAAGCCGTTGAAGGTGTGCTGTGAGGCATGCTGGAGGTATCAGAAGTGCGAATGCTGACATAAGTAACGATAAAGCGGGTGAAAAGCCCGCTCGCCGGAAGACCAAGGGTTCCTGTCCAACGTTAATCGGGGCAGGGTGAGTCGACCCCTAAGGCGAGGCCGAAAGGCGTAGTCGATGGGAAACAGGTTAATATTCCTGTACTTGGTGTTACTGCGAAGGGGGGACGGAGAAGGCTATGTTAGCCGGGCGACGGTTGTCCCGGTTTAAGCATGTAGGCGGAGGTTCCAGGTAAATCCGGTACCTTTTAACGCTGAGGTGTGATGACGAGGCACTACGGTGCTGAAGTAACAAATGCCCTGCTTCCAGGAAAAGCCTCTAAGCATCAGGTAACATTAAATCGTACCCCAAACCGACACAGGTGGTCAGGTAGAGAATACCAAGGCGCTTGAGAGAACTCGGGTGAAGGAACTAGGCAAAATGGTGCCGTAACTTCGGGAGAAGGCACGCTGATATGTAGGTGAAGCCCCTGCGGGTGGAGCTGAAATCAGTCGAAGATACCAGCTGGCTGCAACTGTTTATTAAAAACACAGCACTGTGCAAACACGAAAGTGGACGTATACGGTGTGACGCCTGCCCGGTGCCGGAAGGTTAATTGATGGGGTTAGCGGCAACGCGAAGCTCTTGATCGAAGCCCCGGTAAACGGCGGCCGTAACTATAACGGTCCTAAGGTAGCGAAATTCCTTGTCGGGTAAGTTCCGACCTGCACGAATGGCGTAATGATGGCCAGGCTGTCTCCACCCGAGACTCAGTGAAATTGAACTCGCTGTGAAGATGCAGTGTACCCGCGGCAAGACGGAAAGACCCCGTGAACCTTTACTATAGCTTGACACTGAACACTGGTCCTTGATGTGTAGGATAGGTGGGAGGCTTTGAAGTGTGGACGCCAGTCTGCATGGAGCCGTCCTTGAAATACCACCCTTTAATGGCTGGTGTTCTAACGTAGACCCGTGATCCGGGTTGCGGACAGTGTCTGGTGGGTAGTTTGACTGGGGCGGTCTCCTCCCAAAGAGTAACGGAGGAGCACGAAGGTTAGCTAATCCTGGTCGGACATCAGGAGGTTAGTGCAATGGCATAAGCTAGCTTGACTGCGAGAGTGACGGCTCGAGCAGGTGCGAAAGCAGGTCATAGTGATCCGGTGGTTCTGAATGGAAGGGCCATCGCTCAACGGATAAAAGGTACTCCGGGGATAACAGGCTGATACCGCCCAAGAGTTCATATCGACGGCGGTGTTTGGCACCTCGATGTCGGCTCATCACATCCTGGGGCTGAAGTAGGTCCCAAGGGTATGGCTGTTCGCCATTTAAAGTGGTACGCGAGCTGGGTTTAGAACGTCGTGAGACAGTTCGGTCCCTATCTGCCGTGGGCGCTGGAGAATTGAGGGGGGCTGCTCCTAGTACGAGAGGACCGGAGTGGACGCATCACTGGTGTTCGGGTTGTCATGCCAATGGCACTGCCCGGTAGCTAAATGCGGAAAAGATAAGTGCTGAAAGCATCTAAGCACGAAACTTGCCCCGAGATGAGTTCTCCCTGAGACTTTAAGTCTCCTGAAGGAACGTTGAAGACGACGACGTTGATAGGTCGGGTGTGTAAGCGCAGCGATGCGTTGAGCTAACCGATACTAATGAACCGTGAGGCTTAACCTTACAACGCCGAAGATGTTTTGGCGACGAGACAGACACGATTTTCAGCCTGATACAGATTAAACAGAATTTGCCTGGCGGCTTTAGCGCGGTGGTCCCACCTGACCCCATGCCGAACTCAGAAGTGAAACGCCGTAGCGCCGATGGTAGTGTGGGGTCTCCCCATGTGAGAGTAGGGAACTGCCAGGCATCAAATTAAGTAGTAAGCCGGTGCATTAATCCGGTGGTTACAAGCAGTCTTCGGTGGAGCGGTAGTTCAGTCGGTTAGAATACCTGCCTGTCACGCAGGGGGTCGCGGGTTCGAGTCCCGTCCGTTCCGCCACTTATTAAAAGCCCTGAGTTAACGCTCAGGGCTTTTTTCTTATCTGACGTTTAATTATTGCGAAATCAGCAAAAATCCTCTGCGTTTTACGATCTTTTTCTCTATAACACAGCCAGCGATAATCGTCCTCAGTTTACGAACATAACGATTGAGGAAAATTATGACTCTCCCTGCATTTGGTCTGGGCACTTTCCGCCTGAAAGACGACGTTGTTATCGCATCAGTTAAAACCGCACTCGAACTGGGCTATCGCGCAGTTGATACGGCGCAGATCTATGAAAACGAAGCTGCCGTTGGACAAGCTCTCGAAGAGAGCGGTGTACCGCGTAATGAGCTGTTCATTACCACGAAAATCTGGATTGAGAATCTCAGCAAAGACAAGCTGATCCCAAGCCTGAAAGAAAGCCTGAAAAAACTGCGTACTGACTACGTCGATCTGACGCTGATCCACTGGCCATCACCAAACGATGCCGTCTCCGTGGAAGAATTCATGCAGGCGCTGCTGGAAGCGAAAAAGCAGGGCTTAACCCGCGAAATTGGGATCTCCAACTTCACGATCCCGCTGATGGAAAAAACCATTGCGGCTGTAGGTGCAGAAAATATTGCGACCAACCAGATTGAACTGTCTCCTTACCTGCAGAACCGCAAAGTCGTGGACTGGGCAAAACAGCACGGGATCCACATCACCTCATACATGACGCTGGCCTATGGTAAAGCGCTGAAAGATGAAGTGATTACGCGTATCGCTGAGAAACATAACGCGACTGCCGCGCAGGTCATTCTGGCATGGGCAATGGGTGAAGGTTATGCCGTGATCCCATCTTCAACTAAACGTGAAAACCTGGCGAGCAACCTGTTAGCAACGGATCTTCACCTGGATGCTGACGATAAAAAAGCGATCGCAGCCCTGGAGTGCAACGATCGCCTGGTCAGCCCGGAAGGCTTAGCTCCTCACTGGGATTAAGTTTGACCCACCCTCTGTAACCTGAACCCTCACACAGCTCCTCCGGGAGCTGTTTTTATATGTTCACTCAGAAAATCAATAAAGGCACGAATGCGCGTACTCACTGCTCTGTCACTGTAATACACCGCGCTAAAAGGCATTTCGACCGGTAGGCGTTTATCGGCCATCAATTCCACCAGTTCACCTCGCGCAATCTCCTTATCAATCATATAGTCTGACAGGCAGGCGATACCATTGCCTTCGAGGCACAGCTGCTTCAGCGTTTCCCCGCTGTTAGACGACAATCCGCTAGTAATTTCATGAAGTTGCCCATCATGGCAGGCGACAGGCCAGGTGTTCAGCGATACCGGCTCCGTAAAGCCCAGGCACAGATGCTGCTTCAGTTCTTCAACCGTCTCCGGTTTACCATGTTCAGCAATATACTGTGGCGACGCGATAATTTTTCGGTAGCTGGCAAACAGAGGGCGGGCACGCAAGCTTGAATCGGTCAGCGTTCCCGCCCGGATTGCCACATCTACCTTTCGCTCGATGAGGTTGATAAACGTCTCTGAGGAGACCAGAGAGAGCGTCATCTCCGGATAACGTTCGCGGAAAGGTTTAATCAGCGGCATCAGAAAGTGAAGCACAACCGGCGTGGCCGCATCAATGCGCAGTAACCCACGCGGCGTGCTGCGGGTTTCCATAATCTCGGTCTCCGCTGCGGCCATCTCCTGCAGTACCGACTGCACGCGGCGAAAATAACGCTCTCCTTCTTCCGTCAGGCTCAGTTGCCGCGTCGTTCGGTTAAGCAGGCTCACCCCAAGCTTCATCTCCAGCTTTTTTACCGAGCGGCTAATGGCTGAGTTAGCCTGCCCCAGCTGTTCGGCCGCGCGGCTAAAGCTGCCGCTTTCGACGACGGCGACAAAGATTGTCAGCTCTTCCGACGTTGCTTTCATTGTTGCACCACCCGCAAAATTCTATTGATATTTTGACCATTTTTGTTATTTAAGCACTGGCGCATACTGCCTGTCATCTTAATCCTGATGATACGGAGTATTTTATGCCACTGGCGCTTCTTGCCCTGACGATCAGTGCCTTTGCAATTGGCACGACCGAATTTGTTATTGTGGGGCTGGTTCCCACCATTGCTAACCAGCTTGCGATCTCATTGCCCTCCGCCGGATTACTGGTGTCCATCTATGCCCTGGGTGTTGCCGTCGGTGCCCCCGTGCTGACGGCCCTGACCGGACGCTTTCCGCGTAAGCAGCTGTTAGTTGCATTAATGGTGCTGTTCACCGCCGGCAACGTGCTGGCCTGGCAGGCGCCGGACTACACCACGCTGGTCATCGCTCGTCTGTTGACCGGCCTTGCACACGGGGTGTTCTTCTCGATTGGTTCCACTATTGCAACCAGCATGGTACCAAAAGAGAAAGCGGCCTCCGCCATTGCGATCATGTTCGGTGGGCTGACCGTTGCACTCGTCACGGGCGTACCGTTGGGGACGTTTATCGGACAACACTTCGGCTGGCGTGAAACGTTCCTGGCCGTCTCCTTACTGGGCGTCATTGCCCTGGTGACCAGCCTGCTGCTGGTGCCGTCGAATATTCCTGGCCGGGCCAGCGCCAGCCTGAGCGATCAGCTGAAGGTGCTCACGCATCCGCGTTTGCTGATCATCTACGCGGTTACGGCGCTTGGCTATGGCGGCGTATTCACCGCCTTCACTTTCCTTGCACCGATGATGCAGGACCTGGCGGGCTTCTCCCCCAATGCCGTGAGCTGGATATTGCTGGGATACGGTATTTCCGTTGCGATAGGCAATATCTGGGGCGGCAAGCTTGCGGATAAGCATGGGGCGGTTCCGGCGCTGAAATTCATCTTCGCCGCGCTGGTCGTTCTGTTGATGATTTTCCAGTTCACGGCTTCGATACAGTACGCCGCGCTGGTCACCGTGCTGGTCATGGGGATCTTCGCCTTTGGTAATGTGCCCGGGCTTCAGGTCTACGTTGTTCAGAAAGCCGAGCTTTATACGCCCAATGCGGTGGATGTGGCTTCCGGCCTGAATATTGCCGCTTTTAATATTGGTATCGCGCTGGGCTCCATCATTGGTGGGCAAACCGTCGAACACGTCGGATTAACCCAGACGCCATGGATTGGCGCGGTGATTGTCCTGGTCGCTTTCCTGTTGATTGGTCTGAGCGGACGTCTTGATAAACCCGCCCGCGTCGCACTGGGTTAACATCAGTAAGCGCTTGCTTACAAAACTGGAAAGCGGTTTCTCAGAAATTGCGTTGAAAGTGTGACCTAAAGTCCCTATAACATTAGAACCAGTCCGTTTTCCGGACTGGTTCATGTTACAGAGGCTGTTTCCAAAAGTGCGAAAAAATACCTATGCCATGCGTTATGTAGCCGGAATGCCCGCGGAGAGGATCTTGCCTCCGGGGTCATTTGCGAGCATAAGCCAGGCATTACCCGCCGGCACACCGTTAAGCAGCGATGAAAAAATCCGTGTACTGGTGTGGAATATCTTTAAGCAGCAGCGTGCGGAGTGGTTATCGGTCCTCAAGAATTTTGGCAAAGATGCCCATCTGGTCCTGCTCCAGGAGGCGCAAACCACGCCTGAACTCGTTCGGTTTGCTACCACTCACTATCTTGCCGCCGACCAGGTACCCGCCTTTGTTCTGCCTCAGCACCCCTCGGGCGTGATGACGCTTTCAGCGGCACATCCCGTCTATTGTTGTCCACTGCGCGAACGAGAGCCTATTCTGCGCCTGGCGAAATCGGCGCTGGTGACGGTCTATCCGCTGCCGGATACCCGTATGCTGATGGTCGTGAATATCCACGCGGTGAACTTCAGCCTGGGCGTGGATGTGTACAGTAAACAGTTACTTCCGATTGGCGATCAGATAGCGCATCACAGCGGGCCCATCATTATGGCCGGCGATTTCAATGCCTGGAGCCGTCCGCGCATGAATGCGCTGTATCGCTTTGCGCGCGAAATGTCGCTGCGTGAAGTTCGTTTTAGCGATGACCAGCGCAAAAAAGCCTTTGGTCGTCCTCTTGACTTTGTCTTCTATCGTGGGTTGAGCGTGCACGATGCCTCCGTGCTGGTGACGCGCGCCTCCGATCATAACCCTCTACTCGTCGAATTCAGTCCCGGCAAACCTGATAAATAATGGTGTGTCAGGTCTGCCGTGGGGCAGGCCTGTGCAGGTGCTGCCCTTTTATTTTTAACCCACAAAGGACAGTACGATGACAACAACACACTCCCATCATGACAACGTAGAAAAACAGTTTGGTTCGCAGGCAAATGCGTATCTGAGCAGCGCCGTACACGCTTCAGGCCGCGATCTGGTACGCCTCGGTGAGCGCCTGTCGGCATTTCCGCAGGCGCACGTGCTGGATTTAGGCTGCGGGGCAGGGCATGCCAGCTTCACGGCTGCGCAGCAGGTGGCGCAGGTTACCGCATATGACTTATCCAGCCAGATGCTGGAGGTGGTTGCTGAAGCGGCCAAAGCGAAGGGGCTGGACAACATTGATACGCGTCAGGGCTATGCCGAATCCTTACCTTTTGATGATGCCTCGTTTGAGGTGGTGATCAGCCGTTATTCCGCGCACCACTGGCATGATGTTGGCCAGGCATTACGCGAAGTCAAACGCGTTCTGAAGCCGGGTGGCATCCTCATTATTATGGATGTGATGTCGCCTGGGCATCCGGTGCGCAATATCTGGCTGCAAACGGTGGAAGCGCTGCGCGACACCTCGCATGTGCAAAACTACGCCAGCGGAGAGTGGTTATCGCTTATCACGGAAGCGGGACTGATTACACGCTCGTTAATCACAGACCGTTTGCCGCTGGAGTTTAGCTCGTGGATTGCGCGTATGCGCACCCCGGAAGCGTTAAGTCAGGCAATCAGGCTGTATCAGGAGAGTGCGTCCGCAGAGGTGAAGGCGTACTTTGAACTGCAGGACGATGGTTCATTTACCAGCGATACCATCATGGCGGAAGCGCAAAAAGCGGGATAAACAAAAAAGGCACCGAGGGGAATCGGTGCCTTTTTATCTTTCGGTCGTGTTATCAGGAGTCTGGCGTCGCGCTGTTCTTCACAAACAGCGTCAGCTGGTCGCCTGGTTTCAGATTGTCAGTATCATTGTTCCAGCGCATCACATCTTTGATGTTCACGCCGTGACGTTTTGCGATACTGGACAGCGAATCACCCTTACGCACGCGATAGGTAATGCTATCGCTGTTGTTGGCAAGACGCTGCGCGCTGCTACCTGCGCCAACCGTCAGATTCTGACCCACTTTCAAGCCCGATCCGCGCAGATTGTTCCACTGCTGGAGATCTTTTGCGCTCACGCCAAGACGTGATGCAATGCCTGAAAGCGTATCACCTGAACGAACCTTATAACTGCGGCTGTTGACGGGTGAGGCATCCGCGATCAGCGTTGACTGAACGGCGGCGATTTCACCCGAAGCTAAAGACTCACGTAACTGCTCAGCATGTTTCTGCGGAACCATTACATACTGCGGACCACTCGCCCCCAGGGTTGAGCCTTTAACGCCAGCATTAAAGGTTTTCAGTTTACTTACCGACATACCCGTCATATCAGCAACCTGTTGAATATCAACCGGATTGCTGAGGCGAACACGCGCCAGTGCACGACTTTCGTCTGGTGTTGGCAGTTGCACACCGTAACGCTTGCTGTTCTTGAGAATATCGCTCAGTGCCAGCATTTTCGGTACGTAAATCTTTGTTTCCTGTGGCAGTGAGAGCGACCAAAAATCGGTGGATTTACCCCGTGCTTTATTCGCTTTCATTGCCTTCAGTACACGACCTTCGCCGCTATTGTACGCTGCGACCGTTAACAGCCAGTCGCCGTCAAACATCTTGTTCAGACGTTGCATCATGTCGAGAGCGGCTGTCGTTGAAGCGACAACATCGCGACGCGCATCATAGTTGCGGGTCTGTTTCAGACCATAGTTTCGCCCGGTGCTCGGAATGATCTGCCAAATGCCTGCGGCATTGGCGCCAGACGTCGCGTGTGGGTCAAAAGCGCTCTCCACTATGGGTAGGAGTACCAGCTCCATAGGCATGTTACGTTTCTTAACTTGCCCGGCTATCCAGTACATATACGGCTCTGCCCGTAACGTTACATCGTGGAGATAGCTCTTATTACTTAAATACTTCTGTTTCTGTTCGCGAATCCGGGTATTTTCCGGAATTCCCATCTTTAGCTCGTCGCCAATAGAGGTCCACAAGTCTTGATCCTGCGCGAAAGATGTTCCATCGTCCATCCAGCGCGCCGAACTTGTAAACTTCCCTGCTTCCCCTTGACCAGCTGCAGAAAGGCTCTGTGCGTGCTGTTGTACGTTGCTGCCGTTCTGCGACTGGCAACCTACAAGCAGGACAGAGGCGAGTAATATCGCTTTTGCCTTCATGTGTGTGTCAATAGTTGCTTAAAAGACGAGCGATGATAACGGCGAAATTTTGAAAAGGCAACCCGCAATTATCTGAAGTTATCTTTCTTTGACCTTAACCATGCAAATCGCTGTTCTGGTTGTTGCAAATTTGTTTCTTGGTTAATTTTATTAATTAAATCAATATCATCTGTTCGTAAAAATAAATTAATTTGGCGCTCGTTTTTCAGAATTACGGGGAGTGTTTTTTGGTTTTTTGCACGTAACTCCTTCACTTTGTGATAATAATCCTGAATCGCCCGATCCTCAGGTAACAGGCTGACGGCAAACTTCATATTTCCTAATGTATACTCATGCGCGCAACAAATAACGGTATCATCGGGTAATGCGTTAATCTTCTGTAAAGACTGATACATTTGTGCTGGCGTGCCTTCAAACAGTCTTCCGCAGCCTCCGGAGAACAGCGTGTCGCCGCAAAAAAGATAAGGCTTACTGTAGAAACACAGATGTCCCAAAGTGTGACCCGGTGTAGCAAATACGGAAAACTCCCACTCACGTATGAGGATTTTTTCGCCTTCTTCGACTACTTGCGTGAGTCCCTTATCTTGTGCCTCTGCCGGTCCGTATACCACAACATGCGGAAAGTGGGCGCGCAGTTCAGGCACGCCGCCCGTATGATCGTGATGGTGATGCGTCAACAGAATGGCTTCCGGCTGCCAGCCGTTCCCTTTTATTGCGCGCAGTACGGTGGCGGATTCTCCGGGATCGACAATGACGCATCGACGTTCATCGTCCACCAAAACCCAGATGTAATTGTCCTCAAAAGCGGAAATACTGATAAGATTCATACATTACCTCTAATAGCGTGGCGGGTGTGTTGATGAAACCGGCAAGGATACCTCAGACTGTCGCAGCACCGGAACGTTGGGCGGAATTGCCCTGGGGTGAATACTATCGCGAAGCGTTAGAGCAACAGTTGAAGCCCTGGCTGGCGAAAATGTATGGCTTTCACCTGCTTAAGATTGGCAATCTCAGCGCGGAAATCAATACCGAAAGCTGCGCTATCTCGCATCAGGTCAACGTCTCTCTCGGCGGATCGCCGGTTCAGGTGAAAGCAGACCCGTTACATCTGCCGTTTGCGGAAAAATCCGTTGATGCGTGTTTGCTCGCACATACGTTACCCTGGTGCAGCGATCCGCACCGTCTGCTTCGCGAAGCCGATCGCGTGCTGATTGATGACGGCTGGCTGGTACTGAGCGGATTCAATCCGCTGAGCCTGATGGGCCTGCGTAAGCTGGTACCGGTGCTGCGTCGGACGCCGCCTTACAACAGCCGGATGTTCACCATGATGCGCCAGCTCGACTGGCTGTCACTGCTGAACTTCGAAGTGCTCTGCTACGGCGGTTTTCAGGTGCTGCCCTGGGCGCGGCAGGGGGGCGTCTTGTTGAGCACGCATTTGCCTGCCTTAGGCTGCATGCAGTTTATCGTCGCGCGTAAGCGAACCATTCCCCTTACGCTTAATCCCATGAAGCAGAGCAAATCGAAAACGCCAATCCGTCAGACCGTTGGCGCCACGCGGCAATACAAAAAGCCCTGATCAGGATTCAGGCTGATAGCCCGCGTCCTCATGCGCAGGGTTAGCGGCCGCCGCACGCGCCAGCTCGTCACAGCGTTCGTTTTCCGGATGGCCGGCGTGCCCTTTAACCCACTCCCACTTAATCTGGTGCTGGCCCAGCGCAGCATCAAGACGTTTCCAGAGATCGACGTTCTTGACCGGTTTCTTATCGGCAGTCTTCCAGCCGCGTTTTTTCCAGTTATGGATCCACTGAGTAATTCCCTGGCGGACGTACTGACTGTCGGTACTTAACACCACGTCACAATGTTCTTTTAACGCCTCCAGCGCCACAATGGCCGCCATGAGCTCCATCCGGTTGTTGGTGGTCAGAAAATAGCCTTCGCTAAAAGTTTTTTCGTGCTGGCGATAGCGCATAATCGCGCCGTAGCCGCCGGGACCTGGGTTGCCGAGACAAGATCCATCGGTGAAAATTTCTACCTGTTTACGCATCTCTGGTAGACTTCCTGTATTTGAAACGTTCAGTTAAACGATAAGTCTGACATAAATGACCGCTATGAGCACTGCAATTACTCGCCAGATCGTCCTCGATACCGAAACCACCGGTATGAACCAGATCGGCGCGCACTACGAAGGGCATAAGATCATCGAGATCGGCGCCGTTGAAGTGGTGAACCGTCGTCTTACGGGGAACAACTTCCACGTCTACCTCAAGCCCGATCGGCTGGTGGATCCCGAAGCGTTCGGCGTTCACGGTATTGCCGATGAGTTCTTGCTGGATAAGCCGACGTTTGCGGATGTGGCTGACGAGTTTCTGGAATACATCAAGGGCGCCGAGCTTGTCATCCATAACGCCTCGTTCGATATCGGCTTTATGGACTATGAATTCAGCAAGCTTAATCGTGATATCCCGAAGACGAACACCTTCTGTAAGGTAACAGACAGTCTGGCGCTGGCGAGGAAGATGTTCCCCGGCAAGCGTAACAGCCTGGATGCACTTTGTTCGCGCTACGAGATAGACAATACCAAACGAACGCTCCACGGGGCGTTGCTCGATGCCCAGATCCTCGCCGATGTCTATCTGACGATGACCGGCGGGCAGACGTCAATGAAGTTCAGTATGGAAAATGAGTCTCAGCAGACGCAGGGCGAAGCGGGTATTCAGCGTGTTGTCCGTCAGGCAAGCCGGCTACGGGTTGTTTTAGCCAGTGATGAAGAGCTGCTTAACCACGAATCCCGTCTTGATCTGGTGCAGAAGAAGGGCGGCAGCTGTCTCTGGCGTGCCTGAAAAAACGCCGGAATGCCTGTAAAATCATCGTTTGGGCGATTTTTGCAGCAAACGATTCAAAACGCGAGAAAAAGCGTTGACGAGATCGGAGGCGCACCGTAATATGCGCCTCGTTCCCCAAACGGGAACAGTGGAGCGGTAGTTCAGTCGGTTAGAATACCTGCCTGTCACGCAGGGGGTCGCGGGTTCGAGTCCCGTCCGTTCCGCCACTATTCAGAAGGCCTGAATCAGAAATGATTCAGGCCTTCGTCGTTTCAGCGTTCTGAAATCCCATACTCTCACTTATCGTTAACAAAAAGTTAATATCAATGGTGCAATTAATTAACAATTGCACGGTTGCAGTGCGTTATTTGCACTATCGTTGTGCATTTTGCCACCATGCCTCTCTTCAGAACTCATTCAGAATGTGTCTTTCTGTAAAAATAATTCACGCAGAATCATTTGGTTATCTCCCGCTTGCCAAAAAAATAGCGAACCAATTACGTATTGGTTTGGTTATTGCTTAATCATTAGCACGATAAGCTTCATTCCATATCAATAACTTATCGTTAATAAAAATAAAGCAATGATGAAAGCGAGCGAACCAATATGGAAAAACCGTCACGGTTTCTGGCCAATTCCAGCACCGCGCTTGAGCAGTTGCGCGGGCTAATCAACCAGCATGAGTCAACACCAGGCATTCCGCTGCCCACGGAACGTGAGCTGTCGGACACTCTCGGCGTAGGGCGACGTGAAGTCCGTCGTGCGCTGGACGTACTGGAAGAGGAGGGGCGTATCTGGCGTAAGCAGGGCAAAGGGACCTTTATCGGCCCGTCAGCACCTGTTGAACCGCTGGCCCTTCAGGGACTGGTGCAGCAAACCAACCTGCTGGAAGTGATGGAAGCTCGTCTTCAGCTTGAACCCGGCCTGGCCCGGCTTGCGGCACTGCGTGCCACCAGGGAAAACCTCGCGCTTATGCAGCGCATGCTGGAACGCATCGATAAGGTCAGCCCGGATGACCGCGATCTTAACGAACTCTGGGATAGCGCCTTTCACCGGGCGATTGCCGAGGCGGCGGGCAACCGTCTGATGCTCGGCCTGTTTGATGCCATTGATGCCGTCAGACGTGAACCGGGCTGGCAGCATCTGCGCGAATTAGCCCGCACGCCCGAACGTGTCGATAGCTATAACGACCACCATCACAAGATCATGGCGGCGATTATCCATCGCCAGCCTAATGAAGCTGCGGCCGCCATGCGCGAACATCTGCTCAGCCTGCAAACCGCCCTGATTCAGGCGATCCACCTTGAGGACGACTTCACGCCATGACGACAATCCCCTTTAAGGACGCCACGCCCGTACTGCAAGTACAAAACCTCAACGTTACGTTCGCGGGCTCACCGGTTAGCGTGCTTGACGGTATCTCATTGACCGTCAGGGCGGGCGAAACGCTGGCGCTGGTGGGAGAGTCCGGCTGCGGGAAAAGTATCACCTCACTGGCGCTGATGGGGTTACTGCCCGCCAGCGCACGGATCGTCAGCGGAGAGATGCAGTTTCGCCGCCACGATCTGCGCAAGCTCTCGCCGCGGGAGTATGCCGATCTGCGCGGCAGCGAGCTGGCGATGATTTTCCAGGAGCCGATGACCTCGCTCAATCCGGCGTTTACGCTGGGCGATCAGCTGAGTGAAGCGGTCATGCGACACCAGGACGTCTCGCGCGCAGAGGCGATGAAGGTCGCGCTGCAGATCCTCGAGAAAGTGCAGATCCCGGCGGCAGAGATGCGTCTCAAGGCTTATCCTCACCAGCTTTCCGGCGGCATGCGCCAGCGCGTGATGATTGCCATGGCGCTGATTAACCATCCCAAATTGCTGATTGCCGACGAACCGACCACCGCGCTCGACGTCACCATCCAGGCGCAAATCCTCGCCTTGCTCAACGCCCTCAAAGAAGAGACCGGCACGGCGGTGCTGATGATCACCCACGATTTAGGCGTGGTGGCCGAAGTGGCGCAGCAGGTGGCGCTGATGTATGCCGGACAGGTGGTAGAGCAGGGAAGCGTTGAGGCGATATTTGCCGATCCGCAGCACCCGTACACCATCGGCCTGATGGGGTCGATTCCCTCCCTTGGCGCACGTAAAGGCCCGCTTTCCACCATTCCCGGTTCGGTACCTCTGCCGGAATCCATGCCGAAGGGCTGTCGTTTTGCCACCCGCTGTCCGTTTGCGCAGGCGCGCTGCCATGATGAAAAACCGCAGCTCGCCGCGCTCGGCGCGGGCCATCAGGTTGCCTGCTTCCGCGTGCCGCTCGAACACCACATCGCCCTGGGAGAGACCGCATGACCACGCCCATTCTTGAAGCTCGGGACCTCAGCAAGCTGTTCCCAGGCCCTAAAAAACTCTTTACCCCGGCCCGGTTTGTGACGGCAGTCGATCGCGTGTCGCTTGCCGTGATGCCGGGCGAAACGCTGGCGATTGTCGGCGAGTCCGGTTCCGGAAAATCCACGCTTGGCCGCCTGCTGCTGCGCCTGCTGGCCGCCAGCGAAGGGCGCGTGTTTTATCAGGGGGAAGAGATCACCCATGCCTCGGGCGCGCGGCTCAATCAGCTCCGCCGCGAGCTGCAGATCATCTTCCAGGATCCCTTCGCCTCCCTGAACCCGCGCATGACGGTGGAGCAGATCGTCGGCGAGCCGCTGTGGCTGCACCAGAACATGAAGAAAGCGGACCGCCAGTACCGCGTTGCCGAGCTGCTTAAAACCGTAGGCCTGCCCGCCGCCTGGGCCGGTCGCTACCCGCACGAGTTTTCCGGCGGGCAGCGCCAGCGTATTGGCATTGCGCGCGCGCTGGCCTCGGGACCGAAGCTGCTGCTGGGCGATGAGCCGGTATCCGCGCTGGACGTCTCCGTTCAGGCGCAGGTGGTCAATTTGCTGGAAAGCCTGAAGCAGCAGCTGGGGCTGACAATGGTGATTGTCGCCCATGGTCTGGCGGTGATCCGCCACATGAGCGACCGCGTGGCGGTCATGTACCTCGGGCAAATCGTTGAGCTTGCCACCGTGGATGAGATCTTTGACGCGCCGCTGCATCCTTATACGCAGGCGCTGATTGCCTCGGCGCCGCAGATGCTGCCGGGCGCTGAACGCGACGCGCCGCTGCTGCAGGGGGACTTACCGAACCCTGCCAGCCCGCCGTCCGGCTGTCGTTTCCACACCCGTTGCCCGTACGTCACCGACGAATGCCGCCAGGTCGAGCCGATTAATCAGGTGCTCGATGGCGGGCGTCAGGTTGCCTGCCACCGCTGGCAGGAGATTAACCGCGATCGCAGCGTTATCCAGATCGCACCGCCATCCGCCGCTTTTCTGCGTCGCCGCGCGCTGTTTGAACACGCGGCCACCCACTCATCCCTTCCTTCAAGGAACTCATGATAATGACAATGCGTAATTCTCTTTTGACCGTACTGGGAAGTGTTATGTTGCTTGGCGCGGCGCTGCCCGCCCATTCTGAAAGCGTGCTGCGTATTGGCCTGGGGGCAGATCCGGACATGCTCGACCCACATCTGGCGCGCACCTACTATGGCCGCTTCGTCTTCGCCTCCCTGTGCGACAGGCTGGTGGACGTGGATGAAAATCTGAAGGTCGTCCCCGGTCTGGCCAAAGACTGGGCGTGGAGTGACGACGGTAAAACCCTGACGCTCAATCTGCGCGAAGGCGTCACCTTCCACGACGGTGAGAAATTCGATGCCGCTGCGGCAAAATACAACCTCGACCGCGCCCTGACCCTGAAAGGCTCCCTGCGTAAAAGTGAGATCTCCTCCGTTGAATCGGTCGAGGTCACCGGCCCGATGCAGATTGCGCTGCACCTGAAGACCCCCGATGCCGCGCTGTTGATGCAGCTCACCGACCGCGCGGGCGCGATGATGGCCCCTGAAGCGGCGAAAAAGCCTGATTTTGCCGCCCATCCCGTCTGTTCCGGCCCGTATAAATTCGACAGCCGCGTATCCCAGGACCGCATCGTGCTGACCCGCTTCGACAACTACTGGAACAAAGACGCCTACCACTTCGACAAAATTATTTATCTGCCGATCCCGGATGCCTCCGTGCGCCTTGCGAACCTGCGCGCGGGCGATCTCGATCTGACCGAAGGGATTGCTGCCAGCGACGTGAAAACCGTCGAGGCCGACAGCAAGCTGGCGCTGGCGAAGGTAACGGGCCTCGGCTACCAGGGCATCACCTTCAACATCAACAACGGCAAGGTGCCAGCCAACGACCCGTTCAAAGATGCCCGCGTGCGCGAGGCCTTCTCGCAGGCTATCGACCGCGATGCGCTAAACCAGGTGGTCTTTGAAGGACTGTATACGCCAGCCAACCAGGCGTTTTCGACGGTCAGCCCGTATCACGTCAACCTGCCGGTCCCGCCGCGTGACGTCGACAAGGCCAAAGCGCTGCTCAAAGCGGCTGGCGTCAGCGCGCCGCTGACCGTCAACCTGCTGGTGCCGAACAACCCCACCTCACAGCAGGTGGGGCAGGTGCTGCAGGCGATGGTCGCCGAGGCGGGCTTTAACCTGAACCTGCAGATGACCGAATTCGCCACGCTGCTGGATCGCCAGCAGAGCGGGGACTATCAGCTGAGCTTCTCCGGCTGGTCGGGGCGCCCGGATCCGGACGGCAGCATCTACGGCTTTATCCACAGCAAAGGCACCCTGAACGACGGCCGCTACAGCAATGCGCAGGTCGATGAGTGGCTGACCCAGGCGCGCCAGAGCACCGACCAGGCTGCGCGCCAGCCGCTGTACGACAAGGTTGTGAAGCAGCTGCAAACGGATATGCCGATTGCCTACCTCTACTTCGAGCCGCGTATTTTTGGCCTGAACAAAAGCGTGCAGGGCTTTAAGCCGTACCCGGACGGCATCGTGCGTCTGGCTGGCTTAACGCTGGCGAAATAACCGTCCTGAGGAGAGCCCATGCTGGAACTGATTTGCAAACGTCTGCTGCTGGCCGTTCCGACGCTATTGCTGGTGAGCATGATGGTGTTTGGGCTGCAAAAGCTGCTGCCCGGCGACCCGCTGATCGCCATGGCCGGCGAGGAGCGCGACCCGGCAGTTATCGCTCAGCTGCGCGCGGAGCTGAACCTCGATGCGCCGATCCCCGTGCAGTATTTCCACTGGCTGACGCGGGCGCTGCAGGGCGATCTGGGCGTCTCCTTACGCACGCACGAGCCGGTGACGCAGCTGATTGCCAGCAAACTGCCGGTGACGCTGGAGCTGTCGCTGCTGGCGATGATTATCGCGCTGGTGTTTGGCATCAGCATGGGGATCCTCGCGGCGGTGAACAAAAACAGCTGGGTCGATCACGGGGCGAACTTCGTGGCGATCTCGGGGATCTCGATCCCGCACTTCTGGCTGGGGATCCTGCTGATTCTGGTCTTCTCGGTGAACCTGCAATGGCTCCCCGCGTCCGGCTATGTGCCGTTCAGTGAAGATCCGCTCCAGAACCTGCGCACGCTGCTGCTGCCCGCGTCCGTGCTCGGAACGGGCCTCGCGGCAACGCTGATGCGCCATACCCGCGCCTCGATGATTGCCGTGCTGAAAGCGGATTACATCCGCACCGCGCGGGCGAAAGGGCTGCTGCCGAAAGCGGTGATCCTGAAGCACGCGTTTCGCAACGCGCTGGTGCCGGTAATCACCCTCACCACGCTGCTGTTTGGCGAGCTGCTGGGCGGTGCGGTGCTGACCGAGCAGGTTTTCACCATTCCGGGCTTTGGCAAGATGATCGTCGACTCGGTTTTCAACCGTGACTATGCGGTGGTGCAGGGCGTGGTGCTGATCGTGGCGATTGGTTTCCTGATGCTGAACCTTCTGGCCGACGTGCTCTACGTCCTCATCAACCCGAAAATGCGAGGTTAACCATGGCGGAACTGACGACGCAAACCGTTGTGCCTGCGCTGCCGCGGGCGCAAAACCGGGTGCTGAAGAAATTCCTCGGCAATAAAAGCGCGGTCATTGGCGCGGCGGTGGTGGGCTTCTTTGTGCTGGTGGCGCTGCTGGCGCCATGGATCGCCCCGTTCGATCCGGTCAAGGCCAACTTCCTGGCGGTGCGCAAAGCGCCGTCGGCGATGTCCTGGTTCGGCACCGACGAGCTGGGGCGCGATATCTTATCCCGCATTATCTGGGGGGCGCGCACCTCGCTGATGGCGGGCTGCATGTCGGTCGTAATTGCCGTGGTTATCGGCGTACCGCTGGGGCTGGTGGCGGGTTACTTCCAGAAGATGTGGGACGGTGTCATCTCGCGCGTGATCGAGGCGCTGCTGGCCTGCCCGTTCCTGATCATGGCGATCGCGCTGGGGGCATTTTTGGGCCCGAGCCTGACCAACGCGATGATCGCCATCGGTCTTTCGGCGATGCCGATCTTCGCCCGCCTGACGCGCGGGCAGGTGATCGCCATTCGCAACGAAGAGTATATCGACGGCGCGCGGGCGATTGGCCTGCCGGATCGCTGGATCATCATTAAGTATGTCCTGCCCAACGTGATGTCGCCGATCCTGGTACAGGCCACGCTGGCGATTGCCTCGGCGATAATCGCTGAAGCCAGCCTGTCGTTCTTGGGGCTGGGACAGCAGCCGCCCAATCCGTCCTGGGGCTCTATGCTCAACACCGCCAAAGGTTTTCTTGAGCAGGCCCCGTGGATGTCCATTTTCCCCGGCGTGGCGATTTTCCTTGCCGTGCAGGGCTTTAATTTACTCGGCGACGGGCTGCGCGATGCGCTCGATCCGCGCCATGACTAAGGAGTCATGATGACCAAAGCGCTTGATTTTACGTCCGGTTACGATTCACGCCGCCCGCCGATGCTGGGCCATAACGCCGTTGCGACGTCTCAGCCGCTGGCGGCGCAGGCGGGAATGAAGATGCTGCAGCTGGGCGGGAATGCCGTGGATGCAGCCATCGCCACCGCGATGGCGCTGACGGTGGTCGAGCCGACCGGCAACGGGATCGGCAGCGACGCCTTTGCCATCGTCTGGGACGGTGAAAAGCTGCACGGCCTGAACGCGTCCGGTCGTTCGCCTGCGAGCTGGCATGCGGATCTGTTTGCCGGAAAAACCGCAGTGCCGGAAATCGGCTGGGACGCGGTGACCGTGCCGGGCGCGGTATCCGGCTGGGTCGCCCTGGCGGAACGCTTCGGCACGCTGCCGCTGACCACGCTGGCGCAGCCCGCCATTGACTACGCGCGCAACGGCTTTCCGGTCTCCCCGCTGATTGGGCATCTCTGGCAGCGCGGCTATCACAAGCTGAAAGATCAGCCGGGCTTCAGCGCCTGCTTCGCGCCGGAAGGCCGCGCCCCGCGCGTGGGGGAGATCTTCCGTAACCCGGCGCAGGCGAACTCGCTGGAGCTGATCGCCCGCACCAACGGCGACGCCTTTTACCGCGGCGAGCTGGCGCAGAAAATTGCCGCATTCGCCAAAGAACATGGCGCGCACCTGACGGCTGAGGACCTGGCCAACCATCGCGTGGACTGGGTAGAGCTGCTGTCGCGCGACTTCGCGGGCGGTTCGGTGCAGGAGCTCCCGCCTAACGGTCAGGGGATCGCCACGCTGATCGCGCTCGGCATTCTTGAGCAGTGCGGCATTGAGAAGCATCATCCGGATTCCGTGCAGTCTCTGCATCTCTCCATTGAGGCGATGAAGCTGGCGCTGGCGGATCTCGACCGCTACGTGGCGGACGAAGAACACATGGCGTTCGCGGCAAAAGAGCTGCTGAGCGACCATTATCTGAAGTCACGTGCGGCGCTGATCAACCACGACAGCGCGTCTGATTTTGTCTACGGTTCCCCGACGCAGAGCGGCACGGTCTACATCAGCACCGCGGACGCCAGCGGGATGATGGTCTCGTTTATTCAGTCCAACTATATGGGCTTCGGTTCAGGCATTGTGGTGCCGGATACCGGGATCAGCCTGCAAAATCGGGGCTGCGGATTTGTGCTGGATCCTGAGCACCCGAACGCGCTGGCGGGCAGCAAGCGCCCGTTCCATACCATCATTCCGGGCTTTGCGATGGACGGCAACGGCCAGCCGCTGATGTCCTTTGGTGTGATGGGCGGCCCGATGCAGGCGCAGGGGCACATGCAGATGGCGCTGCGCATCATGCTGCACGGGCAAAACCCGCAGGCCGCAATCGATGCGCCGCGCTGGCGCGTGGTGCAGGGCAGGGAGGTGATCGTTGAATCGACGTTCGATCGCAACACGATTGCCGCTCTGCGCGAGCGCGGGCATCAGATCGTGGTGGAAGATCCGCTTCAGGATTACAACTTCGGAGGCGCGCAGGTGATTTACCGCCTGCCGGAAGGACACTACGTGGCCGCGACGGAAAGCCGCAAGGACGGGCAGGCGCTGGTGAGTTAAAAGAAGCGAGCAACATTGGTAGGCCGGGTAAGGCGTAGCCGCCACCCGGCTTTTTTTCACTCAATGCTAAAAGGATCCGCATCCTGCCACGCCGGAAACTTCTCCCGGTACTCCTTCAGCGCCGTTAACGATAATTCGGCATCAATACGCGTCGCCTGATGCGGCTCGGCGGTGGCGATGATCTCGCCCTGCGGATTCACCACCCGGCTGTCGCCGCGATAGTGATGCCCGTTGCCGTCCGTCCCCACGCGGTTGCAGCCCACCACGTACGCCTGGTTCTCAATCGCGCGCGCCACCAGCAGCGATTGCCAGTGCAGGGAGCGCGGTGCAGGCCAGTTGGCAACATACAGCGCCAGGTCGTAATCGTTGCGGTTACGCGACCACACCGGGAAACGCAGGTCGTAGCAGACCAGCGGCAGAATACGCCAGCCGCGCCATTCGAACACCACGCGCTCGTTACCGGCTTCATAGTGATGATGTTCATCCGCCATGCGGAACAGGTGGCGTTTATCGTAAAAATGCACGTTCCCTTCCGGCTCCACCAGCAGGAAGCGGTTCACCGGCCCGCGTTCGGTCTGCAGGGCGGCGCTGCCGGCGATCAGCGCATTAGTCTGCTGCGCTTTGGCGTGCATCCAGGCGACCACCTCATCCTGAGGCATTGACTGTTTTGCCGCTTCCATGGCGAAGCCGGTGGTGAACATTTCTGGCAGGACAATCACATCACGCCCGGTAATGTCTTCCAGTTGGCGATCAAAGTGGCGCAGGTTGGCGGGGCCATCCATCCACACTAAAGGTTGTTGCAAAATAGAAATCTTCAGACCAGGCACAATTCAGACTCCTCAAACGACCACTTTTTGACACTGTAGCACGACATAACGAGAAAATGTGGCAATAAAAAACCCCGCGCGAGGCGGGGTTTGTATAAGCGAAACGCGTTATGCCGCTTCAGGTTTGCGGTGCTTCTCCGGCAGCTTTACCGGCTGCGTCGCCAGCTCATCCGGTTCGAAATCATCCACGTTAATGCTGCGCAGACGGCTCTCTTCGGCTTTCACCAGCAGAGCAGCCTCATCTTTGCTGATAATGCCACCGGCCAGCGCCTGTTTTGCCAGTTCGTCCAGACGGGTAAACGGCAGGTTTTTGCCCAGCTGTTTACAGATCTTCTGGTGAATCGGATCGGCGGCCATCACGTCCAGCAGCGCTTCTTCCAGCAGACCCACCGGGTTATGCGGCGTCGGCGCCAGATACTGACCGCGACCGATGCGGGAGCGGGTTGCGCTCGGAACCTGCAGGATCTTCGCCACTTTGTGGTCCAGCTTGTCGGACGGCGCCAGATGGTGACGACCGGTCGGGAAGATCACTGCGCGCAGGGCGCCTGCCACGAAGCGGTTCGGGAAGTTTGCCAGCAGATCGTCAATCGCCTGTTCAGCCTGATACAACGCATCCTGCACGCCCCAGTGCACCAGCGGCAGATCCGCTTCCTGACGGCCTTCATCGTCGTAACGTTTCAGGACCGCAGAGGCCAGGAAGATCTGGCTCAGCACATCGCCCAGACGGGCAGAGATACGTTCGCGACGCTTCAGGCTGCCGCCCAGTACCGCCATGGAAACGTCAGACAGCAGGGCCAGGTTGGCGCTCAGACGGTTCAGATGCTGATAATAACGTTTAGTTGCATCGCCGGTCGGCGTGGCGCTGGTAAGGCCGCGCGTCAGGCCCAGCCAGAAGCTGCGCACCTTGTTGCTGCCCACGTGACCGATATGTTTGAACAGCAGCTTATCGAAGGCATCCACGTCGTTGTTCTGCGCAGCGGCCATCTCTTCCAGCACGTATGGATGGCAGCGAATTGCGCCCTGACCGAAGATCATCATGCTGCGGGTCAGGATGTTTGCCCCTTCCACGGTGATAGCAATCGGTGCGCCCTGATAGCCGCGCGCCAGGAAGTTGCCTTCGCCGAGCATAATGCCTTTACCGCCTGCAATATCCATCGCGTCAATGATTGACTGCTGCGCGCGGTGGGTACAGTGGTACTTCACAATAGCGGACAGTACGGCCGGTTTTTCGCCCAACATAATGCCGTAGGTAATCAGTGTGGCGGCGGCGTCCATCACGTAGGCGTTGCCCGCGATACGCGCCAGCGGCTCTTCGATACCTTCCATCTTGCCGATGGAGATTTTGAACTGACGGCGGATGTGCGCGTAGGCACCAATCCCCATCGCCACCGACTTCAGACCGCCGGTTGAGTTCGACGGCAGGGTAATGCCGCGGCCCACCGACAGACATTCCACCAGCATACGCCAGCCCTGACCGGCCATTTTCGGACCGCCGATGATGTAGTCAATCGGCACAAAGATATCCTGGCCGCGGGTTGGACCGTTCTGGAACGGCACGTTCAGCGGGAAGTGACGACGACCAATCTCGACGCCTGGGGTAGAGGTTGGGATCAGTGCACAGGTAATGCCCAGATCTTCTTCGCCGCCCAGCAGTCTTTCCGGATCAGAGAGCTTAAAGGCCAGACCCAGCACGGTGGCGATAGGGGCCAGTGTGATATAACGCTTGTTCCAGGTCAGGCGCATGCCCAGCACCTGCTCGCCCTGCCACTCGCCCATGCAGACCACGCCGGTATCCGGAATCGCGCCCGCATCGGAGCCTGCTTCCGGGCTGGTCAGCGCGAAGCAAGGGATTTCCTGACCACGTGCCAGACGCGGCAGGTAGTGATCTTTTTGCTCTTCCGTACCGTAATGCTGCAGCAGTTCGCCCGGGCCTAAGGAATTAGGCACGCCAACGGTAATCGCCAGGATCCCGGAAACGCCTGCCAGCTTTTGCAGCACGCGAGCCTGAGCGTAAGCGGAGAACTCCAGACCGCCGTACTCTTTCTTAATGATCATCGCGAAGAAGCGATGCTCTTTCAGGTACGCCCACAGTTCTGGCGGCAGATCGGCCATTTCATGGGTGATAGCAAAGTCGTTCGCCATACGGCAGGCTTCTTCCACCGGGCCGTCAATAAACGCCTGTTCTTCCGCGGTCAGACGCGGCTGCGGGTAGTTATGCAGCTTTTTCCAGTCCGGGTTGCCCTGGAACAGATCGCCTTCCCACCAGGTGGTGCCCGCATCAATCGCCTCTTTTTCAGTGCGCGACATTGGCGGCATCACTTTGCGGAAGCCTTTGAACACCGGTGCAGAGATCATTGATTTACGCATCGGGGCAAAGTTAAACGGCAGAAGGATGATGGCAAGAGGGACTAAAAGCCAGATATTCCAGAGACCTGCGACGCCAAGCGCAGCCGTCCAGGCCAGAAGAATCAGGCTGCTCAGGAATAAACTTACGCGGTGATAGAACAACACACCGAGCAGAACAACGGTTGCGAGAATGCTCAAAATCATCATAAAGAAAAGCTCCCTTGCTTGTAGGAGGTCTGACCACTTGTGATGATATGGTTGTAGTTGATGTTATTTCCTTTAGCAATGTGTTTACAAAATAATTACAACCTGGTTCACATTGTTCGCGTTTTACCCGGCACGAAAAAGCAAAACGCCGGACGTTTCGCATGGCTTTAGCTTCTCGCTTTTCCCGCTATCCGGTACACTCCACTGTGTTATTTCATCAATACTGAAGGATTATCCTCATGTACCAGGATCTTATTCGTAACGAACTGAACGAAGCGGCGGAAACGCTGGCTAACTTTCTGAAAGATGATGCCAATATTCACGCTATTCAGCGCGCTGCGGTCCTGCTGGCCGACAGCTTCAAAGCGGGTGGCAAAGTGCTCTCCTGCGGTAACGGTGGCTCTCACTGTGACGCGATGCACTTCGCAGAAGAGCTGACCGGTCGCTATCGCGAAAACCGCCCGGGCTATCCGGCGATTGCGATTTCCGACGTGAGCCACATCTCCTGCGTAGGCAACGACTTCGGTTACGACCACATCTTCTCTCGCTACGTTGAAGCGGTAGGCCGTGAAGGCGACGTGCTGCTGGGGATTTCTACCTCCGGCAACTCCGGTAACGTGATCAAAGCGATCGCCGCCGCGCGTGAAAAAGGGATGAAAGTCATCACCCTGACGGGTAAAGATGGCGGTAAGATGGACGGTACGGCGGATGTTGAAATTCGCGTTCCGCACTTCGGTTATGCTGACCGCATTCAGGAAATTCACATCAAAGTGATCCACATCCTGATCCAGCTGATCGAAAAAGAGATGGCTAAGTAAGACTTCGCGGGGGGCATATCCATTGGGGCGCTGCCCCCGCTGTTGTGGAGGTGATGTATGTGCGAACTGCTCGGGATGAGCGCGAATGTGCCAACCGATATCTGCTTTAGTTTCACCGGGCTGGTGCAGCGCGGTGGAGGAACCGGGCCGCATAAAGACGGCTGGGGCATCACCTTCTACGAAGGTAAAGGGTGTCGCACGTTCAAAGATCCACAGCCCAGCTTTAACTCACCGATTGCCAAACTGGTGCAGGACTATCCCATCAAGTCCCGCTCGGTGATCGCCCACATTCGCCAGGCTAACCGCGGCGAAGTAGCGCTGGAAAATACCCATCCGTTTACCCGCGAGCTGTGGGGCCGTAACTGGACCTATGCGCACAATGGGCAACTCACGGGCTATAAGTCGCTGGAAACGGGCAATTTCCGCCCGGTTGGCGAAACCGACAGCGAAAAAGCCTTCTGCTGGCTGCTGCACAAGCTGACGGAGCGCTATCCCCGTACGCCCGGCAACATGGCTGCCGTGTTTAAATACATCGCGACGCTGGCGACCGAGCTACGTGAAAAAGGCGTGTTCAACATGCTGCTCTCTGATGGCCGCTATGTGATGGCGTTCTGCTCGACGAATCTGTTCTGGATCACCCGCCGTGCGCCGTTTGGCGTGGCGACGCTGCTGGATCAGGATGTGGAGATAGACTTTCAGAAGGAGACCACACCGAACGATGTGGTCACTGTTATTGCAACGCAGCCGCTGACGGGCAACGAAACCTGGCAAAAGATTATGCCAGGCGAGTGGGTGCTATTTTGTCTCGGGGACCGTGTAATTTGACGCCAGCTGTGGATGGACGACTTCGTGGCTCAGCGGTTTGCTGACCACGTAACGGCCATCTACGATAGAGACCACCGGTGGCTTGTGGGTCTGCTCAAAGTAGTCATAACCCGGCTTCAGCTGTTGCCAGAAATCCGCGTAGTATGAGTACTTGTGACGTGCCATGTTGGCGTCCGTCATGCGGAACGGATAGATGCTGACCTGTACGCTAGGCTGCCCAAAGACCAGCGCGCCGGTCACGAACTGGAAGATCTCATCAATGCCGGAATCGGTCATCGCATAACAGCCGATAGACACGCAGGCACCGTGGATCATCAGGTATTTACCTTCATAACCGTGTGCACGGTCATAGGCATTCGGGAAGCCGATGTTAATGGCTTTATAGAAGCGGCTGTCAGGCTTGAGCTGGCTGCGCTGAACGTTGTAGAACCCTTCCGGACTTTTGAAGTCGCCCTGACGTTGTTTTGGCCCCAGTCCGCCGGAGTAGTTACAAATTTTGTAACTATCAAGCAGCTGATATGTCTCGCCCATCTTCACATACAGATCGAGAGTGCGTTCTTCCTTGAAGATTTGAATATAAACCGGCGATCCCATTAACTGCTGTTTATATTCCTTACTGACCGGCGTCGTTGAGCTATTACTGCTGAGCAGTCCGGCAAACGACATGCACGGAATCAGAAGCATCGCAATGAACAATGCGATTTTACGCATACTACTAGTTCCTTGATAAAACCATGACCAACTTGCCAGGACGGCAAAAGAGACCCGAAATCAGATTATTCTGTTAGGAGCGCTCACATTAGCACCGCTATAGATTTTCGCAAGAGCCGGGCGGTGAGTTTACAAATTAGTTTTACTTTATAAACCATCAAAATCGCGATGGCTCCAGGAACTTTGCGCATTAGCTCGCAATTTGGCGCGCGCGACGGCGGTTTCCCTGCCCGCGAGAAGGGGAAAATGTTACACTTCGCGGCCACTGGATTGTTGTTCATGGAAACCTGCTAACCACATGTTTAAAATAAAAAAAGGACTTGATCTGCCGATTGCAGGCGTGCCCGCGCAGCACGTTTCGACAGGCGCACGTGTCCGTCATGTCGCCATTGTGGGCGACGATTACCTGGGAATGCGACCTTCTATGCTGGTACAGGAAGGCGATCGCGTGATCACAGGCCAGGCGCTCTTTGAGGACAAAAAAAATCCCGGCGTGATGTTCACGGCCCCCGCAAGTGGCACCGTTGTGGCGATTAACCGTGGCGAACGACGCGTTCTGCAGTCGGTGGTTATCCGCATTGAAGGCAACGAACAGCGTGAATTCGCCCATTACGATGCCGCAGACCTCGTGTCGCTGAGCCGTGACGCTGTACAGGCTCAGCTTCTGGCGTCCGGTTTATGGACCGCGCTTCGTACCCGTCCCTTCAGCAAATCCCCTGTGCCGGGCACGGAACCGGCCGCGATTTTCGTCACGGCAATGGACACTAACCCACTCAGCGTGGACCCGCAGCCGGTTATCCTGGCGCAGCGCAAAGCCTTTGATGCCGGGCTGACCGTGTTAACCCGCCTGACGTCGGGGAAAGTCCACGTTTGCCAGGCCGGTGGCGGCAAGCTCGGCGGACATCCGCAGGGGCAGGTCACGTTTAATGCGTTTGCGGGCCCGCATCCGGCGGGTCTGGTTGGAACGCACATCCACTTTCTTGAGCCGGTAAGCCTGGCGAAACAGGTCTGGCACCTTAATTATCAGGACGTCATCGCCATCGGGAAGCTCTTCACCACCGGAGAGCTGTGCGCAGAACGTGTCATCGCCATCGGCGGGCCGCAGGCGGTAATCCCGCGTCTGGTGAAAACGCTGATTGGCGCGGATATCAATGAACTGCTGAACGACGAAACCAAAGCGGGCGAAAACCGACTGATTTCCGGTTCGGTCCTCAGTGGCCGCCAGGCCGTGCAGGCGCACGCCTATCTGGGGCGTTTCCATTTGCAGGTCAGCATTGTGCAGGAAGGACGCGACAAAGAGCTGTTCGGCTGGGTGCTGCCCGGTGCGGAAAAATACTCCGTCACCCGGACCACGCTGGGCCACTTCCTGCGTAACAGGCTGTTTAACTTCTCGACCACTACGCACGGTGGCGAGCGCGCCATGGTCCCGATTGGCAACTACGAGCGCGTCATGCCGCTGGATATTCTGCCGACCATGCTGTTGCGCGATCTGCTCGCCGGTGACACCGACAGCGCGCAGGCGCTGGGCTGCCTGGAACTGGACGAAGAAGATCTGGCGCTCTGTACCTATGTCTGTCCGGGAAAATACGAATATGGACCGGTATTGCGCGAGGTGTTAACCCGCATTGAGCAGGAAGGATAACCGATGGGCTTAAAACACCTCTTTGAAAAAATGGAGCCGCACTTTACCGAAGGGAAGCTCAAAAAGTACTACCCGCTGTATGAAGCAACGGCGACCATTTTCTATACGCCGGGTCTGGTGACGAAGGGGGCGGCGCACGTTCGTGACGCCATCGATCTTAAACGGATGATGATTCTGGTGTGGTTTGCAGTCTTCCCGGCGATGTTCTGGGGGATGTACAACGTCGGTTTGCAGACCCTTCCGGCGCTGCACCACATGTACGATGCGCAGCAGCTGGCGCAGGTGCTTCAGTCTGACTGGCACTACCGCCTGGCCCAGTCGTTAGGGGTGAACTTCGCGCCAGACGCGGGCTGGATCAGCATGATGACGCTGGGCGCGGTGTTCTTCCTGCCGATTTACCTCACGGTATTTATCGTGGGTGGCTTCTGGGAAGTGCTGTTCGCCATCATCCGTAAACATGAGATCAACGAAGGTTTCTTCGTGACCTCGATTCTGTTTGCCCTGATTGTCCCGCCAACCTTACCGCTCTGGCAGGCGGCGCTGGGCATCAGCTTTGGCGTGGTCATTGCTAAAGAAATTTTCGGCGGCACCGGGCGGAACTTCCTCAACCCGGCGCTGGCGGGACGTGCGTTCCTCTTCTTTGCCTATCCGGCGCAAATCTCAGGCGATCTGGTCTGGACGGCGGCAGACGGTTTTTCCGGCGCGACGCCGCTTTCACAGTGGGCGGCACACGGCGGCGAAACGCTGGTGAACAACGCGACGGGTCAGCCCGTGACCTGGTTTGATGCCTTTATTGGCAACATTCCCGGCTCTATCGGTGAAGTCTCGACGCTGATGATTTTGCTTGGCGGGGCGATCATCCTGTTTGGGCGCGTGGCCTCCTGGCGGATTGTGGCAGGCGTGATGATCGGCATGGTGCTGACCGCCACGATGTTCAACCTTATCGGTTCGTCCACTAACCCGATGTTCTCCATGCCCTGGTACTGGCATCTGGTGCTGGGGGGCTTCGCGTTCGGCATGATGTTCATGGCGACGGACCCCGTCTCGGCCTCGTTTACCGATAAAGGTAAATGGAGCTATGGCGTGCTCATTGGCGCGATGTGTGTCCTGATCCGCGTGGTCAACCCGGCGTATCCGGAAGGAATGATGCTGGCGATTCTGTTTGCCAATCTGTTTGCGCCACTCTTCGATTACCTGGTGGTGCGGGCCAACATCAAGCGGAGGAAGGCGCGTGGCTGAAGTCAAAAATAACGACAGCATCAGCAAAACGCTGCTGGTGGTGCTGGTGCTCTGTCTGGTCTGCTCCATTGTCGTGGCCGGTTCTGCCGTGGGGTTAAAACCCCTGCAGCAGGAGCAACGTGCCCTGGATAAACAGCGCAACATTCTGGCCGTGGCCGGGCTGATGCAGGAGGGGATGAGCGCAGATGAGGTTTCGGCCGTCTTTGCCGAACGTATTTCCGCGCGTCTGGTGGATTTAAAAACCGGCCAGCTGCTGGATAAAGACCCGGCAACCTTCAACCAGGCGCTGGCGCTGAAAGATCCGCAGATGAGCCTGACGCTCGAGGCATCGCAAGACCCTGCCGGAATTAAGCGCCGCAGCAATCTCGCCGAAATTTACCTGGTGCGTGACCCCCAAAAACGCATTCAGGAAGTGGTGCTTCCTGTCTACGGCAACGGCCTGTGGTCAATGATGTATGCCTTTGTAGCCCTTGATACGGATGGCCGCACCGTTAAAGGCATTACGTATTATGACCAGGGCGAAACGCCGGGGCTGGGCGGCGAAGTGGAAAACCCGAACTGGCGGGCACAGTTTGTCGGCAAGAAAGTGCTCGACGATAACGGTCTGCCTGCGCTGAAGGTGATGAAAGGAGCGGCACGTCCCGGTGACGACTACGCGGTCGACGGGCTTTCCGGCGCCACGCTCACCTCAAACGGCGTGCAGCACAGTTTTGATTTCTGGATGGGCGAGCTGGGCTTTGGTCCTTTCTTGAAAAACGTACGTGAAGGAGCGCTGAACAATGGCTGATACCGGTGAACTGAAAGAAGTGAAAAAGGTGCTCATTGGCCCACTGCTCGCCAATAACCCGATCACGCTGCAGGTGCTGGGCGTCTGTTCAGCCCTGGCGGTGACGACCAAGCTGGAAACGGCGGTGGTGATGACGCTGGCCGTCACGCTGGTCACGGCGTTCTCCAGCATGTTTATCTCGATGATCCGCCACCACATTCCCAACAGTGTGAGGATCATCGTGCAGATGGCGATCATCGCCTCGCTGGTGATCGTGGTCGATCAGCTGCTGCGCGCCTTCGCCTATGAAACCTCCAAACAGCTCTCGGTGTTTGTCGGGCTGATTATCACCAACTGTATCGTCATGGGGCGTGCGGAAGCCTACGCCATGAAAATGCCGCCGCTGGCGAGCTTTATGGACGGTATCGGCAACGGTCTGGGCTATGGCGCGATCCTGCTGACCGTGGGGTTCCTGCGAGAGCTGATTGGCAGCGGCAAGCTGTTTGGCATCACGGTGCTGGACACGGTGCAAAACGGCGGATGGTATCTGCCAAACGGCCTGTTCCTGCTGGCCCCTAGCGCATTTTTCATTATCGGTTTGTTGATCTGGCTGATTCGTACGTTGAAACCAGAACAGCAGGAAAAGGAGTAACCGACGATGGCTCATTACCTGAGTTTGTTTGTGCGCGCGGTGTTTGTTGAAAACATGGCGCTCGCGTTTTTCCTCGGCATGTGTACGTTCCTTGCTGTGTCTAAAAAGGTCTCCACGGCATTTGGCCTGGGCGTGGCGGTCACCGTTGTGTTGGGGCTTTCGGTTCCGATTAACAATCTGGTGTACAACTTCGTGCTGCGGGATGGCGCGCTGGTGGAAGGGGTTGATCTCAGCTTCCTGAACTTCATTACCTTCATCGGGGTGATCGCGGCGCTGGTGCAAATCCTGGAGATGATCCTCGATAAGTACTTCCCTTCACTCTACAACGCGCTGGGGATCTTCCTCCCGCTGATCGCGGTGAACTGCGCCATCTTCGGCGGCGTCTCGTTTATGGTTCAGCGTGATTACAACTTCAGTGAATCCGTGGTGTACGGTTTCGGCTCCGGTATCGGCTGGATGCTGGCGATTGTCACCATGGCGGGGATCCGCGAGAAAATGAAATATGCCAACGTGCCTGCGGGTCTGCGTGGCTTAGGGATCACCTTTATCACCACCGGTCTGATGGCGCTGGGCTTTATGTCCTTCTCCGGTGTGCAGCTATAAGGGCTAACAGATGGAAATTATTCTTGGCGTGGTGATGTTCACGCTGATCGTACTGGTGCTGTCAGGACTCATTCTGGCGGCACGGGCGAAGCTGGTGAATTCCGGCGACGTGGTGATTGATATTAACGACGATCCGCAGAATCAGATCCGCACGCCGGCGGGAGATAAACTGCTCAATACGCTCTCCGGTAACGGTATTTTTGTCTCCTCAGCCTGCGGCGGCGGCGGCTCCTGCGGGCAGTGCCGCGTGACGGTAAAAGAGGGCGGTGGCGATATTCTGCCCACCGAGCTGGCGCATATCACTAAGCGTGAGGCAAAAGAGGGCTGCCGTCTGGCCTGCCAGGTCGCGGTGCGTCAGAACATGAAGATTGAACTGCCGGAAGAAATTTTCGGCGTCAAAAAATGGGAATGTGAAGTTATCTCTAATGATAACAAAGCTACCTTTATCAAAGAGCTGAAGCTGCGCGTACCGGAGGGGGAAGATGTCCCGTTCCGCGCCGGCGGATACATTCAGATTGAGTGTCCTGAGCATACCGTGGCATATGCGGACTTCGACGTTCCGCAGGCGTACCGCGCCGACTGGGACAAATTCAATCTCTTCCGCTTTGTATCAGAGGTAAAAGAGCCGACGCTGCGCGCCTACTCGATGGCCAACTACCCGGAGGAGAAGGGCATTATCATGCTCAACGTGCGTATCGCCACGCCGCCACCGAATGTGCCGGATGCGCCGCCGGGCGTGATGTCGTCATACATCTGGTCTCTGAAGCCGGGAGATAAGGTAACTATCTCCGGTCCGTTCGGGGAGTTCTTCGCGAAAGATACCGACGCGGAGATGGTCTTTATCGGCGGCGGTGCCGGTATGGCCCCGATGCGCTCGCATATTTTTGACCAGCTCAAGCGGCTCGGCAGCAAGCGTAAAATCAGCTTCTGGTACGGTGCGCGCTCGCTGCGAGAAATGTTCTACGACGACGAGTTTGAACAGCTGGCACGTGAAAACCCGAACTTTACCTTCCACGTGGCGCTCTCCGATCCGCAGCCGGAAGATAACTGGACGGGCTATACGGGGTTCATCCACAACGTGCTGTATGAAAACTACCTCAAACAGCACCCGGCGCCCGAGGACTGCGAGTTCTATATGTGTGGTCCGCCGATGATGAACGCCGCCGTGATTAAGATGCTGAAAGATCTCGGCGTCGAAGATGAGAACATCATGCTTGATGACTTTGGAGGCTGATGATGCTGACGTTTCTGGCAACCTTTGTGGTTTTTGTGCTTGTCATCTTCGGCATGTCGTTAGGCTGGATCGTTAAGCGGAAAAGCATTCAGGGCAGCTGCGGCGGTATTTCCTCCATTGGTATGGAGAAGGTCTGCGACTGCCCGGAACCGTGCGACGCCCGCAAAAAACGCATGGCGCGCGAGCAGCAGCGCATTATTTAAGTTTTTGTAGGCCGGGTAAGGCAACGCCGCCACCCGGCATTCTTACATCTGCTTCTCAATCCTTATTTATTTACTGTATACTTATCCAGTGATGAGTGAGGGCTTACTATGCGCAAAATAATCCATGTTGATATGGACTGCTTTTTTGCCGCAGTGGAGATGCGAGACAACCCGGCGCTGCGGGATATTCCCATCGCCATTGGCGGCAGCCGCGTTCAGCGTGGTGTCATCAGCACCGCCAACTATCCCGCGCGCAAATTTGGCGTGCGAAGCGCCATGCCGACGGCGATGGCCTTAAAGCTTTGCCCTCATCTCACGCTTCTGCCCGGGCGGTTCGACGCCTATAAAGAGGCTTCCCTTCATATTCGGGAAATCTTCTCCCGCTATACCTCTCTGATAGAGCCGCTGTCGCTGGACGAAGCCTATCTGGATGTGACCGACAGCGTGCACTGCCACGGCTCCGCCACCCTGATGGCGCAGGAGATCCGCCAGACGATTTTCAACGAGCTGAATCTGACGGCATCGGCGGGTGTGGCGCCCGTTAAATTCCTTGCCAAAATCGCTTCGGATTTAAATAAGCCCAACGGCCAGTACGTCATTACGCCGGAAGAGGTGCCTGCATTTTTAAAAACGCTGCCGCTCGGCAAAATTCCCGGCGTCGGTAAAGTCTCCGCCGCAAAGCTGGAAAGCATGGGGTTACGCACCTGCGAAGACGTACAGCGAAGCGATCTCGCGATGCTGCTTAAGCGCTTCGGGAAGTTTGGCCGCGTGCTGTGGGAGCGCAGCCAGGGGATTGACGATCGCGATGTGAACAGCGAACGGCTGCGGAAATCCGTCGGCGTTGAGCGTACCCTCATTGAAGATATTCATGACTGGTCCGAGTGCGAATCTATTATCACGGAACAACTCTACCCGGAGCTGGAGCGACGCTTAAGCAAGGTAAAACCGGACCTGCTCATCGCCCGTCAGGGCATCAAGCTCAAATTCAACGATTTCCAGCAGACCACGCAGGAACATGTCTGGCCGCGTTTGAATAAAGACGATCTTATCGCGACGGCAAAAAAGGCATGGGAAGAGCGACGAGGTGGGCGAGGGGTGAGGCTGGTGGGATTGCACGTCACGCTGCTGGATCCGCAGTTAGAGCGACAGCTGGTATTGGGATTGTAAAAAAGCCCGGTGCGCTACGCTTACCGGGCCTGGGTTTTTCACCCTATTCCACAGGAAGAGGGTTGGGATGAAGATGTTACTTAGCAGGGATCGCTTTCAGCAGTTCAGTCAGCAGCGTCCAGTAGTGACCGACGCTTTCGATATGAACCTGCTCATCCGGCGAGTGCGGACCGGTAATGGTTGGCCCGATAGATACCATGTCCATGTCCGGGTACGGTTTCTTGAACAGACCGCATTCCAGACCCGCGTGGATCACCTGAATGTTCGGCGTGCTGTTGAACAGACGCTGATAGGTTTCACGCACCAGCGCCATCACCGGAGAGCTTGCATCCGGCTGCCAGCCCGGGTAGCTGCCTTTGGCTGAGGTTTTTGCTCCCGCCAGCGTGCCCAGAGATTCCAGCATGCTCACCACATACTCTTTACCACTGTCAATAAGGGAGCGGATCAGGCAGATGATCTCCGCGCTGTCGTCGCTCATGGTTACTACGCCCACGTTAAGTGAGGTTTCCACCACGCCTTTTGCCACGTCAGAGTTGCGGATCACGCCGTTTGGCGTCGCGTTCAGCAGCTGAACGAAGGTGTCACGAGACTTCGCGGTCAGCGCGGTTTTATCCGTGGAGACGGATTCCAGCACCACTGTCAGGTTCTTCTCTTTCGCCGACAGTTCGTTTTTCAGGATATCCAGGTACACGGTGGAGAGTTTTTTCAGCTCGTCGGCTTTTGCCGCTGGCACTGCCACTGTGGCGAAGGCTTCGCGTGGGATCGCGTTGCGCAGGGTACCGCCGTTGAAGTCTACCAGACGCAGATCCAGCTCGGCCGCATGGCCTGCCAGGAAGCGTGCCAGCAGCTTGTTGGCGTTGCCCAGACCCAGATGAATATCACCGCCGGAGTGGCCGCCTTTCAGCCCTTTCAGCGTCAGCTTGAAGGTCTGGAAACCGGCAGGGATCGCTTCGCGTGACAGCGGCAGGGTAGAGATGAAATCAATTCCGCCCGCGCAGCCCATGTAGATCTCACCTTCTTCTTCGGAGTCGGTGTTGATCAGGATATCCGCCTGCAGCCAGTTCGCCTGCAGACCGAACGCCCCGTCCATGCCCGCTTCTTCGGTCATGGTCAGCAGCACTTCCAGTGGACCGTGCTCAACGCTGTCGTCAGCCAGCACGGCCAGCGCAGAGGCCATACCGATGCCGTTATCCGCGCCCAGGGTGGTACCGCGCGCTTTCACCCAGTCGCCGTCGATGTACGGCTGGATCGGGTCTTTGGTGAAGTCGTGAACGGTGTCGTTGTTCTTCTGTGGCACCATGTCCAGGTGCGCCTGCAGCACAACCGGTTTACGGTTTTCCATGCCTGCGGTGGCGGGTTTGCGGATCAGAATGTTGCCAACCTGGTCACGTTCCGCATGCAGGCCTTTTTCCTTCGCCCAGCCCATAATATGTTCGGCAAGCTGTTCTTCATGGTAGGAAGGGTGTGGAATGGAGCAGATTTTGGCAAAAATATCCCACAGCGGCTGCGGAGATAGTTGAGACAGTTCAGACACGATAAGTCTCCTTGTCGAGGCGCTGCAAACAGGGTTGCAGGTCACAGGGTTAGCAGGTTAATAGTTACCACAAGTCAGGCTTGCGAGATGAAACTGAGAATACCACTTTCTCTGCTGGCTGGTAGCATAAAGCATGTAAAAACTCAGGCTGAGGGCGCTAAACACTGGTTTTTAGTGCGTCAGATCTCTATAATCTCGCGCAACCTATTTCCCCCTCGAACACTTTTTAAGCCGTATAAAAACAGGCTGGGACACTTCACATGAGCGAAAAATACGTCGTCACCTGGGACATGTTGCAGATTCACGCACGCAAACTGGCTGCGCGTCTGATGCCTTCCGAACAGTGGAAAGGCATTATTGCCGTCAGCCGTGGCGGTCTGGTACCGGGGGCGCTGCTGGCACGTGAGCTGGGTATTCGTCATGTCGATACCGTCTGCATCTCCAGCTATGACCATGATAACCAGCGTGAGCTGAAAGTGCTGAAACGTGCGGAAGGCGACGGTGAAGGCTTCATCGTTATTGACGACCTGGTGGATACCGGTGGTACTGCGGTGGCTATCCGCGAAATGTATCCGAAAGCCCATTTTGTCACTATCTTCGCGAAACCTGCTGGTCGCCCGCTGGTTGACGATTACGTGATTGATATCCCGCAGGATACCTGGATTGAACAGCCATGGGATATGGGCGTGGTCTTCGTACCGCCGATTTCAGGCCGTTAATACCAGTATGTAACTTTACACGCCCGGCTATGCCGGGCGTTGTTCTTTTTGGCCTGCCACGCGTTACAATAGTCTTCATATGACGTATTCATGGAGGCAACGCAATGACGCAGGCGAATCTCACCGAGACACTTTTCAAACCCCGTTTCAAACACCCTGAAACGTCGACGCTGGTGCGTCGCTTTAATCCGGGGACCCAGCCTGCCGTCCAGTCCGCGTTAGACGGTAAAAACGTGCCCCACTGGTATCGTATGATTAACCGCCTGATGTGGGTCTGGCGCGGTATCGATCCTCGTGAAATCCTTGATGTTCAGGCGCGTATCGTGATGAGTGAAGCCGAGCGCACCGACAGCGAACTCTATGATACGGTGGTGGGGTACCGGGGGGAAACTGGATCTACGAGTGGTCTAAACAGGCGATGCTCTGGCAGCAAAAAGCCACCCAGGAAGAGGATGCCACGCGCAGCGGCAAGCACTGGCTGCATGCGGCCAATCTCTACGCCATTGCCGCGTATCCACATCTGAAAGGTGATGAGCTGGCTGAGCAGGCACAGGCGCTGGCGAATCGCGCTTACGAAGAGGCGGCTCAACGCCTGCCGGGCCAGATGCGCGAACTCGAGTTTACCATTCCGGGTGGGTCATCCATCACCGGGTTCCTGCATATGCCTGAAGGTGAAGGTCCGTTCCCGACCGTGCTGATGTGCGGCGGGCTGGACTCTCTGCAAATTGACTATTACAGCCTGTATGAGCGCTACTTCGCACCAAAAGGGATCGCGATGCTGACGCTGGATATGCCCTCAATCGGCTTCTCCTCCAAATGGAAACTGACTCAGGATTCCAGCCTGCTGCACCAGCATGCGCTAAAAGCGCTGGAAAACATCCCGTGGGTTGACCACACCCGCGTGGCGGCATTTGGCTTCCGCTTTGGCGCAAACGTCGCGGTGCGTCTGGCTTATCTTGAATCCTCCCGCCTGAAAGCCGTCGCTTGTCTTGGTCCGGTCGTTCACGCCCTGCTCAGCGATCCCGCCCGCCAGGGGAGCGTGCCTGAAATGTACCTTGATGTGCTGGCCAGCCGTCTTGGCATGCATGATGCATCAGACGAAGCGCTGCGCGTGGAGCTCAATCGCTACTCGTTAAAAACGCAAGGGTTACTGGGACGTCGCTGCCCAACGCCGATGCTGTCAGGGTTCTGGAAAAACGATCCGTTCAGTCCGGAAGAAGAGTCGCGCTTAATCACGTCGTCATCTGCGGATGGCAAACTGCTTGAGGTGCCGTTCAGCCCGGTCTATCAGAATTTCGATAAAGCTCTGAAAGAGATTACGCGCTGGATCGCTCAGAGATTGTGTTAATAGATTGCTAAATTTCGCTGGTTTGGTAAAACAGTGGCTTCACAAAAGGAGATCGCAATGACGTTACCGAGTGGACACCCGAAAAGTAGATTGATTAAGAAGTTCATGGCTCTTGGCCCGTATATTCGAGAAGAGCAGTGTGAAGAGAATCGCTTTTTTTTCGACTGCCTGGCTGTATGCGTCAACGTGAAGCCTGCACCCGAAAAACGTGAATTCTGGGGCTGGTGGATGGAAATGGAAGCAGAGGAAAAACGCTTTACGTATAGCTACCAGTTTGGCCTGTTTAATAAAGACGGTAACTGGCAGGCCACCACCATTAAAGATCAGGAAGTGATCGATCGCCTGGAATATACCCTGAAAGAGTTTCACGACAAAGCGAGCGCACTGCTGGCCACCCTGGACCTTAAGTTCGAGCCAGCGGATGATTTTTCCAGCGAAGCGGTGAAGCTGACTGCCTGATAGCGTCACAGTGCCGGGTGGCGGCTTCGCCTTACCCGGCCTACAAAAATGATGGTTTTCTCCCTCTCCCCGTGGGAGAGGGCCGGGGTGAGGGCACCAGCCCGCATTAATCCCCGAAATAAAAAAAACCGGCACCAGGCCGGTTTTTTATTTCGCATCATTAGAACTGGTAGGTCATACCCAGGGCAACGATATCATCGCTGCTCACGCCCAGTTTATTTTTGTCGTCAATCTGGTTGATTTTATAATCAACAAACGCGGACATATTTTTGTTGAAGTAATAGGTCGCGCCAACGTCAATATATTTCACCAGATCTTCGTCACCAATACCTTCGATATCTTTGCCTTTAGACTGGACATAACCCAGGGAAGGACGCAGACCGAAATCGAACTGATATTGTGCGACGACTTCAAAGTTCTGTGCTTTATTAGCAAATCCGCCAGAAATTGGCGTCATATTACGGGTTTCTGAATACATCGCTGCCAGATAAATATCGTTCGCGTCATATTTCAGACCGGTAGCCCAGGCTTCGGCTTTCTGCCCCTGGCCACGCGCCAGCAGGTTCTGCGCATTGGTGCGGTCAGAGTTCGTGTAAGCACCGCTGACGGCGAAATCGCTGCCGCCAAAGTCATAGCTCAGAGAGGTACCAAAACCGTCACCGTTCTGTTTCTTGGCGTCACGGTTTTCGTTTTTGCCCTGGTACTGCAAGGTCATGTCCAGGCCGTCAACCGCGCCGAAGAAGTCGGTGTTACGGTAGGTAGCAAGACCGGTCGCACGCTTGGTCATGAAGTTATCGGTCTGCGCGGAAGAGTCGCCGCCGAACTCAGGGAACATGTCGGTCCATGCTTCAACGTCATACAGGGCACCCAGGTTACGACCGTAATCCAGAGAACCAAAGTTTTTCAGCTTCAGGCCCGCGAACGCCAGACGGGTTTTCTGAGAGGAGTCGCTCTCGGCTTTGTTACCCGCAAATTCAGATTCCCAACGGCCATAGCCCGTCAGCTGATCGTTAATCTGGGTTTCGCCTTTAAAACCGAAACGAACGTAAGTCTGATCGCCATCTTTGGTGGCATCATCGCTGATGTAGTGCATGGCTTTCACTTTGCCGTACACGTCAAGCTTATTACCATCTTTATTATAAACTTCAGCTGCGTGAACGGATGCAGAAGCCACTACGCCCATAACCATTAATGCCAGAGTGCTCTTTTTCATTTTCGATCCTGTCTTATAAACGCGCTAAAAAATTCGCTGGACGATAAGCTCATGCTTAAGTCCCGTGAAAAAACAGGAAGGGTTTTATCGTTCTGGAATGAAACTTTTATGACAAACTAAGAATAATTTTAAAAAACTGTGATTTATTATTTCGGTAATAAAAGTGTCAAATTCTCCCGCTACGCTTCCTGATCCCGCGCAACAAAGTGTTTCGCGATGTGCTAAGGCAGTTGGCAACGGGGCTGACTCCTGCTAAAACGTTCGTTCGACATTACTTTCCCTTATCGTTGAACGGCAGAGAATCATGAGTGACAGCCAGACGCTGGTGGTAAAACTCGGTACCAGTGTTTTAACAGGCGGATCGCGCCGCCTAAATCGCGCCCACATTGTTGAGCTTGTACGTCAGTGCGCTCAGTTACATGCCGCAGGGCATCGTATTGTGATTGTGACCTCCGGGGCGATTGCCGCCGGGCGTGAACACCTGGGTTACCCCGAACTCCCCGCGACGATCGCCTCCAAACAGCTGCTGGCCGCCGTGGGACAAAGCCGACTCATTCAACTCTGGGAACAGCTGTTCTCTATCTATGGCATCCACGTCGGGCAGATGCTGCTGACGCGTGCGGATATGGAAGACCGAGAGCGCTTCCTGAACGCCCGCGATACCCTGCGCGCGCTGCTGGACAACAATATCGTTCCGGTCATTAACGAGAACGATGCCGTTGCTACCGCTGAAATCAAAGTGGGTGATAACGATAACCTCTCTGCGCTGGCCGCCATTCTGGCCGGCGCCGATAAATTACTGCTTCTGACCGATCAGCAGGGGTTGTTCACCGCCGATCCGCGCGCTAACCCGGAAGCTGAGCTGATTACCGACGTTCATGGTATCGACGATGCGCTGCGCGCCATTGCCGGTGATAGCGTGTCTGGCCTCGGAACGGGCGGGATGGGGACCAAGCTGCAGGCCGCCGACGTGGCGTGCCGCGCCGGTATCGACACCATCATTGCCGCGGGCAGCCGCCCTGGCGTGATTGGCGACGTGATGGAAGGCATCTCCGTTGGCACCCGCTTCCACGCTCAGGAATCCCCGCTGGAAAACCGTAAGCGCTGGATCTTTGGCGCGCCGCCTGCGGGCGAACTCGTCGTTGATGAAGGGGCGACCGCCGCGATTCTGGAACGAGGAAGTTCATTACTTCCTAAAGGAATTAAAAGCGTGACAGGCAACTTCTCCCGTGGTGAAGTGATCCGTATCCGTAACCTCGAAGGCCGCGACATCGCCCACGGCGTAAGCCGCTATAACAGCGATGCCCTGCGCCGCATCGCGGGTCACCATTCGCAGCAGATCGACGCCATTCTGGGCTATGAATATGGCCCGGTTGCCGTGCATCGCGATGACATGATTATTCGTTAAGGAGCCAGAACATGCTGGAACAAATGGGCGCCGCCGCGAAGGCCGCCTCTTATAAACTGGCGCTCCTTTCCAGCCGCGAGAAAAACCGCGTGCTGGAAAAAATCGCTGATTATCTGGAATCACAGTCCCAGGAAATTTTGCTCGCCAACGAGCAGGATTTACTGGAAGCGCGCCGCAACGGTCTGAGCGAAGCGATGCTCGACCGTCTGGCGTTGACCCCGGCCCGTCTGAAAGGCATCGCCGACGATGTTCGTCAGGTCTGCAATCTGGCCGACCCGGTAGGGCAGGTGATTGACGGTGGGCTGCTGGACAGCGGTTTACGCCTGGAGCGCCGCCGCGTGCCGCTCGGCGTTATCGGCGTTATTTATGAAGCACGTCCAAACGTGACGGTGGATGTTGCCTCCCTGTGCCTGAAAACCGGTAACGCCGCTATTCTGCGCGGTGGGAAAGAGACCTGGCGCACCAACGCCGCGACGGTGAAAGTCATTCAGCAGGCGCTGGAAGAGTGCGACTTACCGGCGGGTGCCGTGCAGGCAATTGAGAGCCCGGACCGCGCGCTGGTCAACGAAATGCTGCGCATGGACAAATACATCGACATGCTGATCCCACGCGGTGGCGCGGGCCTGCACAAGCTGTGCCGCGAGCAGTCGACGATTCCGGTGATCACCGGCGGTATTGGCGTGTGTCATATCGTGGTAGACGACAGCGCTGAGATTGCTCCTGCGCTGAAGATTATCGTTAACGCGAAGACCCAGCGTCCTAGCACCTGTAACACCGTTGAAACGCTGCTGGTGCATCAGGACATAGCGAACACCTTCCTGCCAGCCCTGAGCAAACAGATGGCAGAGAGCGGCGTGACGCTGCATGCTGACGCCAGTGCGCTCGCGCTGCTGCAGGATGGCCCGGCTAACGTCGTTCCCGTCAACGCGGAGCAGTACGACGACGAGTTCCTCTCACTGGATCTGAACGTGAAAATCGTGAGCGATCTTGACGACGCGATTGCGCACATCCGTGAGCATGGCACGCAGCATTCTGACGCCATCCTGACGCGTACGCTGCGCAATGCGGATCGCTTCGTGAACGAAGTGGATTCCTCTGCGGTTTATGTGAATGCCTCCACCCGCTTCACCGACGGCGGCCAGTTCGGCCTCGGCGCTGAGGTGGCGGTCAGCACGCAGAAACTGCACGCGCGCGGTCCGATGGGGCTGGAAGCGCTGACCACGTACAAGTGGATCGGCTTCGGCGACGATACGATTCGTGCGTAAATAATCACGGGTGATGCAAAAATAGCCGTTTGATTCAAAAGGGCATTGACGCATCACCCGGTTAGATCTAACCTTTTGCCCCGTGGTTACACTCGTAACCGGCCTCTCAGGGCCGATATAGCTCAGTTGGTAGAGCAGCGCATTCGTAATGCGAAGGTCGTAGGTTCGACTCCTATTATCGGCACCATTTCAAACTCTTCCCAAATATACCGAAATCAACTAAAAGCCCGTATACTGCGCTTTCTGGCCGCATCTTATCTCCTGATATCAACTTGCCGCCACGCGCAATCACGACATCGTGACGATCATCCTGAATGAGGACCGGGTGATTCCGGCGATATTTGAGGCCATGATCGGCGAGGGAGTCTATACGGATAGCTGGCGCAAGCGGGCACTGCCCGCGTCAGCACACTGCAGGCACTCAATAAGCCATACCCTGGGTGATGTTCTGGCGGAGCCTGCCGCGTTGTGCTTCGGAATGGGCAGGAAACCGGGCAACGCGCGTTGCTGATATTGGTGTCGTACACGCTTATCTATTACAAGCAGCCAGAGAGCAGGATTCGGTGACGCTTAACCGTCTCTCAGATACTGGCGCACCGCGCTTGTCTTTCCCCATTTGTTCACTCAGCACTGGACAGCTTAAGCAAGTGGGAAGCGATCCCCCAACGGAGGGTCATATCCTCCCCTCCGCCCGCCTCCAGCACGGTATAACTCGCGTTCGGTTGTGCGTAGCGGTTGAAATGATCGATGTTTCCCTCTTTAAGCAACGCAAGCATACCCTGCATGACATGTCCGTGAGTGACAACACAGAACGTCTGATGCGTTGTGGTTGCCATCTTCTTGTGCAAAAAATGGATAATACGCTGAGAAGCGTGGGCAAGCGACTCGCCGCCAGGAGGACAAAACGCGGCATTCTGTGAAAATAACGCGAGAAACTGACTCGGATATTCCTGCTCTAATTGTGCCTTCGTCATGCCTTCATATTGACCAAATGACTGTTCTTTTAGGGCCTCTTCGATCACCAGCGGGCACTGAAAATGGCCCGCCAGTGCCTGACCCATTTTCCACGCACGTCCAAGAGGTGAAGTAAAGACACATTCCACCGGATAAGCAGCATCCGTTAAAGCCGTCAGTAATGCCGATGTTTCCAGCGTGCCGCGGGCAGTCAACGGGCTATCCTTGTGTCCCTGGATAACACCGTGCTGATTCCATTCTGTTTCTGCATGCCGCACTAAAATCACTTTCATTAGAAATTACAATTGCTCCAGTAGCTGGCCTGCATCCACAAGAGGCAATGATGGCAAGGCATGCCATGCATTCCAGATTGACCCAATTATATCCTCTTCACGGTAGTCCGAAACGGTACCCTGAACGAGCTGTTCAAGCCATTCAAGCGTATTCGTATAACGAGCAAGATCTGTACAGGCGGTTTTCCAGAGAACATTCTCCAGCATTAGCATTAACAACTCTTCGTCTTTATTGATATCAAATTCAAACACTGGAAGTTGCTTAAGCGTGCACAGCGTCTTCACCAGCTTATCACTTTGTGACAGCGTGGCCCTGGGGATTGCAATCGGTAATGTGCTCATTTTCAACTGAGGAAGCATTTCACTCAGTGTTTGCAGGAAAAGCACCTTATCCACGCCGGCAAAGCTAATGCCGCCTAAGAGCCAGGGTGTAATAGCCCGGCGTATAGCATAAAATTCACGGACAGCTTTCTTGGCAATAACTAAATCATTTACGCTAAGAGCATTAATATGCGAGAAAATTTCACGCCCTTCATTACCATGCTCACCTTCAATATTAATCTTCTCATGGACTATCTGGCTACGTATTGCTTCTGGAGCGAGACCGGAGTTCTCCAGTACGTCAATATAGGCCTGACTTTCTTCACTGGTCCCTTCCATCAGTGCCACCAGCGTGACGAAGGTCGGCAAATGAAAATGAGCCGCTTTGAGTAACATGGCCATTGTAGCCTCAGTGCAGAGATGAGGACTGGTAGATTCAATTTCCTCGTCGCTCATCCCAAAACCCAGTAACGACCGGCGCAGTAATTTTTCATGACCGACTTCATCAAAGAAGAAGTCACGGATCGCCATAGTCAGGTCGTCATTACCATAGTCGCGCAAAGATGCGGTTAGTACCCGTTCTGCAGCCCGAGTGACATGGTAATATTCAACGGACCAGCGCTTTAACGCCGCGTCGTCTATAGTTTTGGTAAATACTTTGCGGCTGAATTCATCCTGTTCAAAAGCAGGTAAAACAATATTGTAATAATAATTCTCAATCTCACAGATAAACGCCTTGCCTGAAATAACGTCATTTACAGATTGGGCGTCAGAAAGTAGATGTTGCTCATCGAGCATAGTGAGAAAATCATTAACCGTATATGGCTGCATTGCCGAACCCAGCCTTTCATTCAGCGCTGGAACATTAATATCTGCATCCGTTAAATGTTTAAGAATATCTCCGGCGGCCTGGGCCATTATTTCATTCTCAAAATCAATGGTAAAACTCTCGCTGGGAGTAATAAAAATAACTTGCTGGCGATCGAGTCGATAGGTGATATCTTTTGCGAGGCATGGATTATTTTGATAAATCATAAAGAAACCCTCAAAAAGTAAAGGCACTCTATCGAAACAGAGTGCCTGGTTTGATCTATTACAGACGAGCGTTCATTACTGGAATAACACGACGAGTAACTTTCATGTTAGTCTCCTTGTTGAAGGTTAATAATCCTCGAAGAGGGCCTGTTTTCATACGCCGATTTTCGGGTTAAATACCCAAAACTAATAAATAAAGCGGTCACAAATCTTATAACGTTCCAGAACCGTGAAACCTGCATTCGCTGGCTCATATTTAGCAACAACAGGCATTCCTTTTTCCATCCACCACGTCATTTCTTCGGTAGAATATTTTCTTGTCGTCTGCCTCGGTGAATCGTAAAGCAAGCCGTGAAGCTGTACCAGTTCATCGAAATCCTGACGAGCCATCCCAGACTGTTGCTGATAAGGCCATGACTGATGTTCAATAATAGAATAATGTCCATCCCAGCGTACCGCGTGGTATTGCTCATACAGCCATGCCAGAAGAGGAGGCATTGGCTCATGAATTTCCTTCTGCCAAAAATCAGCCAGCAATAATAACGGCGCTTCAAGTTTAGCCTGTTTTAATAAGTTGCTTAAAGAATCCCATTCCTCTTTTTTTATCAGATTAAACGTCAGCTTTACATCCATCATGTCACGCAATGTGAATTTTTTTGTCACACCATCACGGAAAGTAAATTCAGCAATCAATAATACAACCAATCTCATTGCTTCTGTCAAGGCGCATAATTGATTAAAATATAAATTTGAAAAATTTGACACAGGAAATGCATTAAAATGAATCTCAACATACACATCATCAAGAGCACGTTCGCCAGCATTATTCCTCAGTCGAAACTTGGCAGAACTTGCAATGCTGTTATTCGTTTTCCGCACCCAGACAAACATTTCTTTGAAGCCAAGAGACAAAAGATAATCATGTGCCTCGATAAAGTCTTTTTCATTTTTATATAAGATATCAACATCACGAGATTCACGCTGAAAACCTTGAGGATAAAAATGCTTAAAACTTTCCCCCTTAAGGGTTATCAGAGAATCAGACTTACATTTCTGCGTTAGTCTTGCAAGTAATTTCTCATGCAGCAAGGTTTTTTTTCGATAGATATCCAGTCTTTTTTGCGCCCATGAAGAAAGTGTATTTTCTTTGCACCAAAATTCAAGCCAGGCATAAAGTAATTTATTTCGATACAGTTCTTCCCAGTGTTCTTCATCGATAGACGGTAATACAGCATCGCGACCAGAAATAAGATACTGACTGAAATAATCGTAGAAGCTCAACAATTCTTTATTAAATTTCATAGACAGATTTCCTGTGTGATTTCAGTGCCCATATGGTAACGGGAACAGTTAACACTAACTCAACGACTGCTGTGAGTAGATAGACCTGCCGTACCCCCATCCGCCAGGCTATATACCCACCAATCAAGGTCGCGACAGGGATCCCACTTTTCACAAGAGCCCCTGAGATACCTAGCGTGGTCCCATAGCTGGCAGGATCAGAACAGAGCTGGCGTAATGTTCGAAATGAGACCGCTGAAATCACTATCGATAGTGATTCGATAAACATTGAAATCACCAGTACTGGGTAGCTGTTTAGTTCATAAACAAGGAAATAGAGCAGTGCGTTGATGAGCATTGACGCCACCAGAAGCCCCAGCAGCATTGAGGGCCTTTTACTGATAAAACCTAACAGCCATGCCCCGACAATGCCCCCCACCCCTGCTGCTGTAATGATACTCCCAGTATCAAGAGCGCTCAGCTTTAACTCATGGGTAGCGTAGAAAACCATCAATGTCGCTGGTACAGTTTCGACAGCATTCACGAGCAAAATAATAAATGAGAGATGCATCAAAGCACGGTTCGCTCTGAATGCCTTAATTCCCTCCTTAACACGTAAGAAAAACAGCGAATACCAGGGCTGGTGCACGCCTTCCCTTTTTTCATAACGAGGGGTAATCAGCGACACCCCAAAAGAGAAACCAATTAGCAGAAACAGCGTCCACTGCAAAGACCAGGTTAGCGCCCATCCCATTGCAAGGGGAATAACGACGGTAACAATCTGTTCAAACAGTGATGTTCTCGTATTAAAATCGCCCCATTTTTCTTTTGGCAGCACATCATAAGCAGTTCGGCTAGTCCCTGCAGAGACGCTGTAGGCAACAGCCGACATAATAAATAGCGCGACATAAAGCGCCTGGATAGGTAACCAGTTGTTATAGACCAGGACCATCAACCCCAGCGGGAGTATATGGAGATAAAGACTCCAGCGCATAATGATCCCCGCCCCCCAGGAATCAATTGAAGCCCCAACAATAATACCAACCACAATATATGGAACGTATTCCATCGCACGGTAAGTGGCGAAGACATCAGCATCGGCAATCTGCTGAGCCAGAAAAATGGGAATCAGCACCGAGAGGCCGACAGCGATAATTTTGGAGTAGGTAAATTGCAAGAGTAGCCGGGTCATGAAGATACCTCCTGCACCGGGCAAGAAGCATTCAGAACTTTGATGGCACCCTCTACCGTCTCGTAAATAGCCTCTCTGGCCTGTGCCAGCCATTGAGGATCCGAGGGGAAAAATACCTCGCGAAATTCCTCTCGTACCTTGTCGTATTGTGGTCCGGAACTGATCTGCCGTTGCCATAACCAGTTCTCTCGCTGCATCGCAATCATGACTTCCAGCGCTGGACTGGTACCTAGCTCCAGAACATAACCTTCTGCCCGACCGCCTGGAAAAAGGCTATCGACATAGCCGGTCAGCGTGCCCTGGAGTAGAGAGGAAACCGCATTATGACTGGCGTGATTAATGGCCTGAGCGAGAACCGGCTCTTTGCCGATACCACGTCCACCTTCACGGATGATACTTAGTTGTCCCTTTTCACCCAGCCCCGTATGAATATCGAGCACCAGAAAATGGCGGAACTGGCGGGATAAGGTCAGGCATACTTCGCGTACAGCTATCTGGCTCGGCGTGATCTTATCCCCGCCATAAAAGAGTCCTTCAGGGTGATGATACTGCCCGCTGGTGATCACCGACTGTACACGTTGAAGCCCGTCGTGCGTAATCCATTCAAGCAACTTTGATCGAAGCTGCGACTGGTCGGGTAGCTCAGAGCCAGCAGGACAAATTATTTCACGCGCGCGATCATAATCCCTGTTGCGCTGGGGGACAGACCCACCAATAAAATTTCTATTGAGATCGATATTTGTTTCATTCACTCGCCGAAGCTCATGCATACCCCAGGGATTGACGGCATGCACCAGGCAAATCGCTATATGTTTTGGCGTTGGGAAATCCCTGAGAAGGGTTTCCTGTATAAGTGCACCAGGTAGTCCCTCAACGCCATGCACACCAGAAAAAACAACAATGCAGGTGTTCGCCTGAAGATCACCGAGCACCGTATACGTTAAATGAAGAGCACTACCGTCCTGCCCCAGTGTCACGGGGATCTGTGTTACTTCTACTCCACGTTGCTGCGCAAGACGACTAAATTGCGCTCTGCTTTCGGTATACATGCTCATGTTACATCACTCCATCAGGCCACATTATCGATATCAGATTGATCAAAGGTCAGATGATAGAGCTCTTCGTAATACATAACGAAAAGCTTGTAGACATTATCAATATGCGAAAGGATCTTCTCTTCATCTTCAGGAAGATTCGCTGTTTTGACCAACACATCCCAGACAAAGTCGACATGATCATCATCATCGTCATGATCAACATGTGCGCGCTGACCTCTGACATACTCTTTGCCCATAACCTGCTCAATATTGTCAATAATATCGGGTTGCGTTTTTTCAGATGCTGATTCAATAAAATACGAACTGCAGAGTGATGCTAACGGGCGACCTTCATGTTCAAGACCGTAATAGAAATATCCCTGAAGCAACTTTGTGGATAGAAGTGGCTCGGTTGAATAAATCTCATCTGGTGACACGCCAACTTTCTTCAAATCAGCAGCAAACATGGAATCATGAAGCATTTCATCACCCGTATACTCGCACCAGCGTTTGGCAAGTCGCGGATCGGTTTTTGTAAAATAATGAATAGTTAAACCATCAATCGTACGCTTCATCCGCAAACGCAGAATTATTTCAATTAAATTACGTTTGTAATATTCAAGATTAATATTTTTGGCGTCTTTCTGGTGTGATGCGCCAGGCACAGTAGTAAGAAATTTATTTACACGATCTGCAATAAATTTATCGACCCGCTGTCTGAATTCACTATGATTATTACTCATAAAACCCCTCAGTCGTGTTATGCATTGAACTGTTGAATGGAACGTGTTTACCTTTACCTGCAAGCCAGTCATCAAGTCCATCACCACGCATTAATGCAAACTCCAGCGAGTAACTGTGATGAATCAAGTTGGTACAAATAATCATGAATGCAACATTGCTGAGGTGGATATCAAGCTTGTGAAGCTTGTTCTCCAGTTCCCTCACGGATAACGCTTTACCCGCGGGCATGCCATGCAAAAGCCACTGTTCAATGTCAGCAAGCAATAGGTTAGCCTCTGTCGGAAACGGGCAAGTGCTGACTGAAGATTGTAGTTCTTCCAGCGCCTTGGGCCAGTTGAAATCATTTTCAGAAAAGCGTGATGTTTTTCCATCTAAATAATCAGCAAGTTGTGCCGATTTATTTTCATGAAAATTATCAACAATCTCCTGAAAAAAATCATGGCGTTCCTCTGAACTAAACAGTATTCCAGATTCCCTGATAATATCAGCGGGCTCATCTGTGGTATGGACAAATTTAAATAAACGATTATGACTCTTCAAAATCGCTCGTAACTGATCTGGCTTATGTAATTCCGGTAAAGAACTTCCCTTCAGGGATTGAAGGCGTACCGTACCCGGCAACTCACGCTCCTGGCTATTATCACGAAAAACAACCATAGTACAATCGTCACTGGTAAGCAGCTTTTCATTAAGAAAAATTCGGTCCAGTGAAAACTGATTCAGTTGATAGCGCCAGTCTTCCCGCATTGTCCAGTGATTATAACGAAACTCTCGCCACGTAATCGGCGTAAAGTTTTGGCGCTGCAAATAATCAAGCGCAGCCTGACATTTCCTGGCCATGAATGCATCGGGTTTGAATACCAGAACAGCAATATTTTGCAAATAGGAGACGGTATTTTCACCAAAAATCTTCCGCGCGTCACTCCAGGCTTCCCTGAAGTATACATCTCGAGAATAAAATATTTTTTTCTCCGGCATGACAGTTAGACCTTCCCAACTATCATGACCAACCTCATCAATAATATCTTCACCGGTATTATACATTAAGGACATCACTTACCTCCGACTGAACCAGGAAATAAGAATCTCAGATGCTGAGGTTATCGTCGCCAAATCTGCAGCAAAGGAAAAACGAATGAATTTGTGCCCATTATAAGGGTCAAAATCAACACCCGGGGTAATGGCAACTCCCGTTTCCTCAAGTAACTGTTTACAGAAAGCCACACTGTCATGGGTTAAATGTGATACATCAGCGTAGATATAAAAAGCCCCCTGAGGGTAGGTAATGTTGTGTAATCCACACTCTTTCAATGCTGCATACAGGATATCTCTTTTTTGTTGATATCCGGATACATATTCGTCCATTTGCTGATACGCTTTAAAAGCGTGAATGGCGCCCACCTGGCTCAGCGTTGAGGTAGCGATAAACAGATTCTGGATCAGTCGTTCAACGGTTCGCAGCCAGTTATCCGGTACAATCATCCAGCCAATGCGCCAGCCTGTCATCGAGAAGTATTTTGAAAAACTATTGACCACAATCGCTTTCTCGGAATATTGACGTGCGCTGGTTGCTTTAGTACCGAAAGTAATACCATGATATATTTCGTCTGAAATCAGAGTAATAGCGTTACTGTCACAATACACCGCCAGTTCATCCAGCACAGCAGCGTCATACATGGTACCGGTAGGATTATTCGGTGATGAAACAATGATTCCGTCTACCGGCTCCGTCAGGTCCCTGAGATGACGCGCAGTAATCAAATAATCAGTCTCCGTGGTGACGTGAATATCAACCGGGATTAAATCTAGTGCTAATAAAATGTTGCGATAACAGGGGTAGCCCGGAACCGGTACAGCAACCCGAGCCCCTTTGTCAAAGCCTGACAAAAATGCCAGGATAAACGCAGCCGATGAGCCCGGGGTGACAATAATGTTTTCAGCTGGGACTGAGATCCCGTAAAAATCAGCATAATGCTGAGAAATATTTTCACGCAGTGCACTCAGCCCTGCAGCGACCGTATAACCCAGCGTCTGTTGCGGTAATGCGATTTTTAATGCCTCAATGACGGGGGCCGGGGCGGAGGTACCAGGTTGCCCCACCTCGAGGTGCCATACGATCTTGCCGTGGGCCTCGCGTTCGGCAGCTGCCTGCATAACGTCCATAACAACAAAAGGTGAGATATCTGAACGTTGGGATAAAGATTTCACGCCTGGTTCTCCTGTAATACGTATTCAGCACTATTGCACGACTCCTCGTTGATATAACGCGCAAGGATCGCGGCCCGATCGGCGATGACCTTTCTGGTCCAGGCCGAAATATGTGGGGTCATGTCGACATTATCGAGTTGCCTAAAATCTGCCGCTGATGGTCTTAATGCCTGGTCTCCTTTTTGAGGATAAAACTGCCATACATCGATGACAGCTCGGCCGATTTTTCTGTCGTGGCAGGCTGCGGCCAGGGCCTCATAATTTACACATTCAGCCCGGGCGATATTAATGAGTAATGTATCCGGCTCCATCATAGTGATGGCGTGCTGGTCAATAATATTTTGGGTATCTTTATCAACACCACAAGCGACAATTACGACATCACATCCCCGGATAAAGTCATCCCGTTCAGTTCGTGGGAAAAACAAAACTGAACCTGAGGTTTCGTATGGATAGCGCGTCAGGCAGCGACAGGATGAGCCAAAGAACGAAAAAACCTCAATCACCTTGCGACCAATTCTCCCACCACCGATAACACCAACAGTGAGTTCATTGAGTTGTTTTCGCGCAATGCCTCCCAGCCGTGAACAATCCCGCCAGTCATAGCTGGATTTAAACCTTTCCCCAATACTATCCAGTTCTCGGAAATATGAGATGACGTAACTGAGAATATATTCCGATACGGCCATCTCGTGTGCTGCACAAGTTAAAACCTCAACATTCTCAGGTAATTGTGAAAAGTTAATTTTATCAACGCCAATTCCCGGAACAAGAACCTTTTTAAGACTGCTGGTTACAAAACGCTGGTCAAATACCATGGATACTAAAATATCTGTATTCTGACAATGAGAGGCAATCTCCGCGTCTGTCGCAGACTCATCCAAAAAGGTCATAACGTGCTTTTCTGCACACAAATGCATCTGGCGGCTCAAGTAGCAGGCCATATTTCCAAAGAAAAAAATTTTCACTCGCTCTCCAAAAATCATTATATGACTTTGAATCGGCTGTATAGCTGTGCTCTCGCATTAGCATCAGAAAGATGCAATATACAGATCATCCGGTCTGACAGTGTCAGGTTGGCGGAGAAAAACTCATTAACAACAGCATCACGGCATTGTGGCATTTGTTGATAGAAATCATCAGGCACTTCACCACTTGCGTTATATATCACACCATTTTTTTTATTATATCTAAATCCAGGATGCAGATAGTTAGCCAGTTGTATAGAGAAGTCAGCCAGTTCGTTATCATTGCTCAATAATATCTGCGGAAAGAAAGCAGAATTTTGAATATCTGAAAAAGAAGCAAGTATTTTGAAAGAACGAGGGTTAACGGTTTTCAAAATAATATACTCATAATCCAGGCCTATTTTTTGAGACAATGTCGAAAAGAGACTTTGCAATATGGAATAAGTGACGCGAGTTCCATGTTGTTTTTCCGATATCAGCAATGTGTAAAGCATGATACATGTTTTACCGGCGATCTCAGCGACGTTGCAGCTTAAAAAACCACAACATTCATTTGTCTCTTTTGTATAGCAAAATAAGCACAGATCAGTCCTGGCAATGGTTTCAGGCTTGGCCATAAAGTAACTGTTAACCTTATGCTGTGGCATTGCCAACGCCAGCTCTCTTACCGCCTTCTCAATGTAGTCTGCTCCTGGCTTTTCAGGCCCAAATATGTCGACGTACACCGATCCTCTTTGCATCATTTCGTAGAGCCCAGCACTGCTGGAGCTCTCGCGGGCATGAGATACTTTCATTACGATGCAACCATTACATCTGCTGTGGTAAGCAAACCGTAGGATCTGCGTGGTCAATTTTTTGTAGTTCAGGTGCAACCTGCTGAAGATGATCCAGTACCAGGCCCAGGCGACGCACACGTTCTTTGGCAACCGGCGCACCAACGCTGTCATAAGGATGGGATTGAGCGCTTGCGCCGACTTTCAGATACATCGGGGCAGCAATCTGAGCCAGTTCACCCACTTCATAGAAACGCAGATACCCACCTTTTGATGCATAGACATCAATCGGAATATCAATCACCAGGTCCGGGTTGAAACGTCGTATTTCGTACATCGTAGCGAGAGAAAGATCATGGGCTGTAGTAATACTGTCAGCCCCCGCATCAGCCATCAGACGAGCAATAATAGCGTTGGTTACCATGCAATGTGAGGACGTTTTAAACTTCATATTTGCAGGCAGGATCTCTTTTTTACGAAGCTCATTAAGAATAAACAGCACACCCGGATCGTAAACGATGAGGCCACGGCAGCCCAGCTCACTCAAGCGCAGCGCTTCTTCAATGGAGTGCGAAATGGCATCATTGTTATTGAGCTGGCGACCCTGTTCCATTCCGAACTCGGTACGGTAAAAAGAGGACTTAACATCATATTCCGGGCGCGGTCCCAGACCGAAGAGCATGCCATAGTTATTTTCATGACACAGTTGTAGCATTTCTTTAATTTCACGGTCGGAACGCAAAAAAGAGCCATGCGTTTCATTAAACCGGGTGCAATAGATTTCGCTTTCGCGCAGTGCCGAGACTATTGTTTCCAGCATCATCAGATTATTGACTGCAGGTATTTCTACACCATATTGCCCCCCCTTCGGAAATGAACGCCCCGAAGGCTCTAAGGTCACATCATCAGAAAAAGGAAAACCATTATCACGGAGAATAGTCCGCGCTTTATCAGCACTACGTTTTAAGCTCATATTTAATCCTTCCTGTATGAAAACTAATGTGTGAATGCAACTTCGTTAAAAATGAAATCAAGAGAAAACAGATTCTTAGTTAAAAGGTTAAGGGCTTTCTTTCTAATTGTATTTTTATGGCACTCATTCAGATAGTGCAGCGTTGACTTCCCGTCAACTCTTGCCAGCATCAGTACTGGAATGAGTGCCGCTATCCGTTTCTCAAGTCCCGTACGATCTTCCCAGTTCACTTTTTGCAGATATGACGTAGCAAGCAGTCTGGACATCAAGATAAAACGGGCATCCCCTAACCGATAAAATTTTAATAGCAAATGATTAATACAAAATGCGATATCAAAAGCCGGATCAGCATAACAGGCACATTCTGCATCTAAAAAAACGGGTTTCGAATCACGATTAAGAATATTTTTTGGACTCAAATCCCCATGTATCACCGAGATACGATTCGCCAGAACCGACTCGCCAATCTCAACGAGGCGTTCACTCATGTCTGGAAATGTGTCGATCAGTGCAAAGATATATGGCTCAATGCGCGTCGCACGTAAAATGTCAGCACTATTAAACTCTCTGGCATAATTCTGGCTACCTGCCGTCATCTCGTGAAAAATGGCAATTTGCTCACCTAATTGTTGAACAAATAGCAAGTCGAACCGCCCAGAGAACAGCTGCCTTTGCCAGACTTCAGCTTCAGTAACGTCTATGTACTGAGTCACTAACAGCGGTTTTTTTTCATCAAAATAATAAACGTGAGGAACACTTTCCGCTGACACACGGCTGGCCATTTCCAGCCATAAATTCTCATAAAATGCTCGTTTTAGCGGGGCTGACCAGTTCTTCTGAACCCGTAATGTTGCTAAAGGCTGTTTAATAACATAACGCTTAAGATTATTCCCTTGCAGGCAATCCATAAGCCATACATCGGAGGAAACGCCTCCCTGAAGTCGTCTTACATTTTGTCTGGAAAACAATTCAATGCCAGTGCCATTCATTAACTCAAGCACGTAATCAACTTCATCAGAATCAATTTCTACAATTCCCCCAGCATGGGGAAATGGCATATCGGTATCCATTAGAGCCATAACATTGTCCGGTTGGATTTTGGCGTTTGTTATTTACAAGCTGTATCAGTGAGCGAATTTGAATCTACAAGGTGATATTTAACATGTAAAGCATTTTATTTACATTTCTTTAAAATGCAAAAAAAACTTAAGAATTGTCTTATGCCAAAAATAGTAGGGGGCTAATGCAGCCTGCTGTTTTTTATGATTTTTTTAAAAGATATATTTTGGTCATAATTTTTAATTATGAAATTAAATGTGAACATAATCACTTTAACTCGGGTGTTAATGGGACCCTCCTAATTTTCATAGGTATTAATCTTTTGACTAATAGCCTTTTTCTTTTAGCATTCTTTTGGCAAACATTTCCCATATGAACTTACTTATCTAACCGCAAGTTACAACGAGACCAATAGCCATGGTGAAAACAGCTATCACTGCATTAATAGCACGTAAGGTCTGGAGTTCTTCAGGCTTGCCCGCGCTTGAGATTGAGGTTTTTATTGATAAACGGATCTCAGCCAGAGCTATTACGCAGTCGGGTCTGTCAGGTGGTTATGTTGACCCAATATTAAATAGCGAAAACATATGCGCCAACTTACATAAAATGCTGGATTGTAAAATCCAATACATTGACAAAATACTCACCCCGCAGTTGCTGGGACAGCGTATCGACAACCAACTTATCATTGACTCTATTTTGAGCTTAAGTACACAAAATAATAAACTCTCGCATGCTGACACTGCAGCAATTTCTATTGCGGTTGCGGACCTTGCTGCCAGGTACTATGCCATTCCGTTATGGAAATACATTCAACAAGAATATATTGAACCCGTTATGCCGTTGCCAGAAATTGAAATATTCGGCGGTGGTGCTCATGCATCTTATGCTTCAACAGTACAGGATGTAATGGTGATTGCCCCCGGCGCAGAAAACTATCAGCATGCACTCTGCATCGGGGCAGAAATATTTCAGCGTATTAAAAATCAGCTGGTGAAGGCAGGAAAACCCACAGGGCTCTGTGAAAAAGGGGGACTTTGGCCAAGCTACGACCATTTTCGCCATGCTTTAGAGATGGTAAGCGAAGCCGTTGCGCATTCGGGTCTTACGGCTGGTAAAGATATTGGCATAGCAATCGATTTCGCAGCAGATGGTTTTTACGAGACAGGCCATTACTGGCTGAACGGAAATGAAGGTTGCGGTCAGACTTCAGATGACTACATTGCAACATTGACTTCGTTGATCAAAGAATTTCCGATCATGTCACTTGAAGACCCGCTGGCGGTAGAAGACAGGGCGGGATATCGTAAGTTGATGCAGCTGTCAGGCAAGCAAGTACAAATTATCAGCGACGATCTGTTGGATTCCGATCCGCGACTGGTGCAGTCCGAGGATGCAGCTTTACTGTGCAATGCCATCATGATCAAGCCGGCAAAGTCTGGCACCTTAACAAAGACGATTTCAGCGTTAAGTCATGCGCGAAGCAAAGGCTGGGGAGCCATCATGGCAGGGCGCTCTATTGACAGCGAGGATACAGCTGTAATGCACCTTGCGGTAGGCTTGGGGGTTGGTCAGTTCAAAATCGGTTCGCTGGCACGCGCTGAGCGGAGTGCAAAATTCAATGAGGGGATCCGCATCGCAGAAGCATCACGCGACCTTGTATTTGCTGGGGCAAAAGAGTTGCCAAAAGGCATGTAGTGAATTATTTATTTGTAAATGACCTGTCGCAGCTACCCAGGCAGCATATTTACATTGTCAAACACAGGAGAGGCGCATACTTTCCACCTATTACACTTGCGTTAAATTTTGTCTATACGCAGTTAATGGAGCTGAACGTTGGGTGCTGCAGGATCAGTTTTCCTTCAGCGCGTAGGGGGATCAATACACCGCGCAGCCGGTCTGTTGTTCAGGTGGAACTCTACATTAATTACAAAAAGGATACAGGAAATCAGCCATGGCACATGATAGCGCTCATGCTGCACCTCCCCCGGTACGCCTAAGTAGGCTATTAAAAATGCACGGCCCAGCTCGGCAATTAGTTCCTCAAAAGCATATTCCTCTGATTCGAAGCGGGTAGGGTGAATAAGATTTAAGTTGTGCGCCGCTCCCGCCCAGTGAACCAGCTCATGTAGTGTCGTGGCGTAGAAATTATCTGCCTTATTGAAGCGAAACCGAGCCGATAAGACGGTCTCATCCGCCGCAGGCCGGTAAAACGCCGAGCGTACTCTTTCCATAATTTCGCACCGGTACGCTTTATCAGGGCCACCACCTGCGATAGCGGGTCAAATGTAATGTGCGTCTGCGGAAGCGCATCGAGAAGCAGGACGTCCTATAATGCTTCCTGATTCGCCAGACCTCTGGCAATGACTATCGAGATACCGTACAAGTGCCATATTTGACCGTTACAGATATCCTTCATGCCAGGAGAGCATGCGGATTAATGAACAGTTGTTCGTATCGGGAAGTAAGTAATATTGTTCTTAGCCGATCGCTGTAGTGAGAAAGACTTCAAGAGCCGAGAAGATTTGTACGGTCTGTGAACGCATAAAAAACAAAATGGGGGCACAAAAGGGGGCATTTATAAAGATTAAACAAGAAAATATCTATACTTATCAATGGTTCTATAGGTTGTGTTATGTTCCTATTATCTCCTCAAACGTCTGTATTCATCCATAAAGTCCCTGATTTAAATGCTTTTTAGTCCATTATTTTCCGTAACCTTCCAGTAAAATCGATGCTGAATCTGTATAGGATTGTGTATATGTTCCTGTTCGGTTTGCGCCGTCCGTGGTTAAACAACAAACAGATCTTCGTCATCATTTGCGTTCGGATGGGGCGCTAATGTGGGATGTCTGTCATCTTCCGCAAGCAGTGTGCTTTCTTCTCAGCGTGCAGAACCCGTTGCTTACAGCCACACAACTGGCCATTACCTGCTATATTCGTGTCTTTGCCAGATTTCCGGAATGCGCGATAATGTGGCACATAATGGCAGCGTAAAAGGGGCAATATGCTTCATCACAGCCAGGCAATGTCACTGGATGACATCTACCTTGAGGACATTCCTCACATTATTCACCCGGATACGGCGGCAGGAGACCTCGCAGATACTGCAAGGCCTAACCGCATCATTCAGGAGTGGAATTTGCCACAGGGCTACACCCGGTTTGTCAACCGGTATCAACTATACCACTGGCAACATCCCTGGATGGCATACCGTGACACGCTCGACGACATCAAATCCGGTAAGCTCGTTCTGCTGAGAAAAGACATCACCGGCAATGCGATTTCGGGCGTGCTGACGACATCCGGTGACCTTCGCAATGACCTGCCTTTGTTCCTTCAAACTCGACTCCGACACATCCTGTCCCGGCAACTCAAACGCCCGAGATATCAGGTCCGCCATGCGGCACCGGTGCAACATGCCCAGGCCGCAAAAACCATCAACAGCAAAATTGCCGGTCGGTTGCTGGCCGCGGGCGGGATCTATAATGGCAATATCGAGGGATTCCGTCAGACCGCGCAGCAGCTCGGTGGTGATGCACCGGCGGGTTACGATCAGGTTATGGATAATAAAGGGCTGATTATCGCTGGTGCTTCTGTTGCTGCGGGCCTTGGCCTGGGCAGACTGGGAACGGCGAGTGAGCTTAGCAATCTTCATGTTCTGGGAAAAGTCGAGGGTGAATACTCGATGATAAAACCCGGACCATTACCTAAAGAGCTGGCTGAAACCTTCTCCAGTGGTACATATAAAGAGATCACGCTATCAACAGACACGAGTTTCTACAGAGGTGGTATAGAGGGGCGACCACTAGGTCAGTTTTTCGGATATGAACAACCTCAGGGAGTGCTCCAGACCAGAATAGATAAGGCCCTGCTCCCCAAATGGCCTAACGGAAGTGAATCCCCTCTTGATAGCTATCACAAGATACAAATACCCGCAGGAACGAAAGTATATGTTGGAGAAGTTGGCTATCAAACAGACCTTTTTTCCGGTGGCTCTGAGCAAGTTGTGATACCTACCCCGTGGAAAATACCTGGCGTTAAGATACTTGAAAGTGGTGGTTTGAAATGAAAAATGAAATAAAGAAAACGGTAACTGATATCATCAAAATCCTCTCCTCAAATGATGAGGATTCATGGGCAAAAACATTCGAAAAACTAGCCATCGAGCTCGATGTTGATTGTGAGTCATCCATTTACTCGTTGAAAAAACTCTACGGCGGGATGGGATCATTTAACGATATTGTTCTTCATAAAAATGGCATACCTCTCATTCGGGAAAATGACGAGTTAGACGATTTGAGACACAAACTCTACAAGCAGCTTGACCATGCAATCGTTTTGTTAAAAGCAGGTGATTTACCATAGCGTTAGTTTCCAGCGCCGTCAGTAAATTATTGGGTACGCCTCCAGCCTGACAGGGGAAGCGCAGAACCTTACAACAGCCTCAGGTGTGTTCGTCTCGTCAGCATCGATGCCCCCGAAAAGAACCTGCCCTTTGGGCAGCGTTCCCGGCAGACATTCTCATCGATAGTGGCGCAGTGTGCCGTCTCCATAACGTGCAGGAACGCAGATTTCTATGGTCCTCTAATGGATACGGTGTGGCCTCACATGGAAAGCGCATAAAATAATGAAAGGCCGGTAGGCTTCTCACACTCACTCCTGCCAGATGGAAACCATCAGCACTTCTTACGCATCATGCGCCAGGTTCCTCTGACAGCTCCGACAAACCATCACACATCTCCTGCAACTCATTAAACATCCTTGCCACATGGAAGCCATCGCACACCGAATGATGCACCTGCACCGCGAGCGGCAGCAGCACTTTTCCATCCTGCTCGTAGTATTTCCCAAACGTGAACATAGGCGAAAAGAAGTTCTTCATATGCGCAATGTTCATCGTAAAGTTCGTAAACGTAACCCACGGAATAGACGAGACGAAAAAGACATTTTCCCGGGACTCTTCCTTAGGCCAGTATGAAAGGCTATTTCCATAGCGGGCCGTATCTTCAGCATACGTGTTCTGGAAGTGATGAATATTGCCGTCATAGTGGCTCCACAATGACGAAAACGTCTCCGTTTCTGGGTGGAAAATGGTGTAGCTGGGATGAATTTCATTCCATATGACAAGCTCATTGTCCTTCATGGCCATACGGAACTCAGGATGCCGGTTCATGATGTTAGACAGGAGAAAAATGATAGTCGGGTAAAACTTCCATCCCACCGCTTTGATATGTTTTCGCAGCGCGGTAATGTCGATGAGAACGGTTTGGTTAATTGTGCATTCAGCAAATGACTGGAAGACTTCAAAATGCTCCTTCCTTGGCCAACGAGATAAATCAACAGGCGTATAGTCCGGGGCTGTTTTTTTCATTGTTTAACCTTTGATTATCAATCGTCTACATGATTTTGGGCCAGAAACAACCGCACAATCATTTCAACCGTATCTGATCTTCCTGTCAATCTCAGCCTGTGGTTTTCCGAACAGGTACCCCTGCACGAGATCGCAGCCAAGCGCCTGAAGACGTTCAAGCTGCGCTTCGGTTTCAACACCCTCTGCAATGACCCGCATATTGAGGCTCTTCGCCATGCCGGTAATCAATTTAACGATATTAAGGGCATCATCCTGCGTGGATATCGGATTCACAAAGGATTTATCTATCTTAATTTTATCAAAATTAAGTTCACTCAGTCGCGAGAGCGAGGAATATCCCGTTCCGAAATCATCGATGGAAATTTTGACACCCAGTGCCCGGAGCTTTTTGAGAATAGTGATCGGCATGTTGCTGTCACTGAAGAGCGAAGACTCTGTAACCTCTAACTCGAGTCGGTTGGCCGGTAGCCCCGTCTCTTTCAGGATGGACTGCACCATCGTGGTAAACGATTTCGTGCCTAGCTGAACGGGTGAGACGTTCACCGAGATCCTGGCCGGCACCGCCCAGGACACCGCTTCCCGGCAGGCCATCTCAAGCACCGACTTGCCGATCTCATTGATCATTCCCGTTTTTTCAGCGACGGAAATAAAATAATCTGGCGCGAGTATCCCTTTCACCGGGTGTATCCAGCGAATAAGCGCTTCATAGCCGTAAATTTCATTGCTGAATGAATCGACAATAGGCTGGTAGTACACAACGAATTCATTGTGATCGATCGCCAGAGCCATATCATGTTCAAGGGTTCTGCTTTCCTGCAATCTTTGCAGCATCCACTGCCGGAAGACTTTGATCTGCTGCGAACCTTCTTTTTTCGCTTCGTAGAGCGCCAGATCGGCAAATTTATAAAGATAATCAGAGCGTCGTTCATTATCAGATAAAACGATGCCCACGCAGGTGGCAATTTTTATCAGCTGGTTATTAATCGTATAGGGTTGGCTGATGTGATCGCTGATTTCTTTGGCGCGCGAAACGGCGGCGGTTTCCGTGAGTCCGCTGGAGAGAAGGGCGAATTCATCGCCGCCCAAACGGTAAAACGTATCCGTTGCGTTGCTCATCGAGGTCAGCCGTCGGGATACCTGATTCAGCAGCAAATCTCCCGTATCATGGCCATAGGTATCGTTGACCTCTTTGAAGCGGTCTAAATCAAATAACATTACGGTGACGGGGACGTGGTTTTTATCTGCCTGAAGATTAATTTTATTGAGATCGTCCCAGAAGAAAAGGCGGTTTTTCATGCCGGTGAGAGAGTCATGATAAACATCATACTCCAGCTTCGCGTTCTGAATTTGCAGTTTTTCTTTTGATATTTGAAGTTCATCAGCCAGGCTTTTAACCTGCATGTGTGCTTTCAGAATGTTTTTATTCTGGTAGATCATTAAGAAGCCAAGAATAAAGCTTAAAATCACCAGAAGCAAAGAAAGTGCGGAATAAATATAATACAGGATTTGTATTTTGTTGTTGGATTCATTAACCGTATTAATATCTTTCGTTAATGCCGTTGCAGACAGCTGGCTGAGCGGTGCGTCGAGCTCATGCATATTTGTCAGGTACGCCTGTAACTCCGGATGGCTCATTTTTTCAAGATGACTATCCAGATAGGCCAGTATTTTTTCTAAGCGTAAAGCGAGCTCCTGATGCGTTTTATCGCTATCAATGTAGCGACCTAAATCGCCCCCCTTCATTAAATCGCCCTGACTGAGCATAATTTCGAGGCGCATACGGACCTGGTCTATCGTAACGTCATCAGTATCGGTTGCGTATAGACCAAGCCATGATTCAAAACGGTAATACTCTGATACCAGTTGTGCCACGGACCAGGACTCAGTGTATTGAGTCAGTTTTTGCAATTCCTGCTGTCGATCATAAACAAGGTATGCAATATATCCTGTCGTGATAAAAAGAGAAAAAATGATACCAACCAGTATCCTGTTCATTATGTTCTCCTGAACGGCTACTCAATCTTCATTTTGCTTACCTGCCATGCTGATCGTGAGTAATAAATCTGATTATTCAACTCAGGAAGACTGTCATAGGGGTATACAATGAACGATGGGCCTTTATCGCGGATGCGCATATATTCGCCATTGACCTTTAAGGCAAGGATGGCGTTGTATTTTTTAAAGTCGCTGAGAGGGATGACGGTTGAGTAATCATTGAGCGCAATAACATTCACGTTCGTACCTTTTGCACCCACATAATCCATGAGCTTGCTCATGGGGATCCCCTCAAACTTCGTACGACCGTTATACCAGGGAGAGGTCGTCTCGAAACTCACTACTCCGAGTTTTTCAAGGCTGGCGAGATCAAACACTGCTTTTCCATTTTCGTTGGTATTTTCTATATTACCGTAAATCGTTAAAATGGGTTTACCAACTGGTTTTGGCAGGTCGCCAGCCCAGGTTACACTTTGTACCAGACAGCATAACAGCAGTAGGGTTAATCGCATTTTGACCTCCACCTTTTTAACAGAAGTATAAGAATTATAATTTAGATATCACACGAGTTGATATATTTTGTTGGGGAGTAGGGGCTTTTATCGTTTTTATTGATGTAAAGTCATTTTAATCAATGAGTTATGTGTTGTGGGGGCAGGATGTTTGATACGAGAGCGACGCTTAACTTTTTGATAAAAGCTAAAATTGCGGGCACAAATGCTCTTCTGTTTAAAAAATAATCGCTTTAATTGAGAGATATTATCTTCCACGATAATTGTGGGGTGTCCGTGGCTTTTTGGCGCGCGAATTTAGCGGCTAAATACGCGCCCCGGTTGTGTGCGCTGTTTCAGGATGGCGATGATAAGCGAGGACACGAACATTCTGATTGTGCGTGTCCCCTGGCGCTTGCCTTACTTCAGGTCATCCCGGAGGGCTGACGCCGACTTACTCCCTTTCGCCATGCTGGCAAACACTGCGTCCCGGTAGATCCACGCATGAACGAGTGCGGCGGAGAGATGGACCAGCACCACGGCAAAAAGCAACTTTGCCAGAAGGCTATGGGCGTCGTGACACCAGGCATAGAGTGCTGGACTGGTCGGGACAATTGCCGGCAGGTTGACGCCATCAAACATGACAATTGGCAGGCCCGCTGCCGACAGTTGCGCCCAGCCCAGCAGCGGCATTGCCAGCATTAACCCATACAGCATCCAGTGTGATGCCTTTGCGGCAAGCACCTGCCAGACGGGCAAATCGGCAGGAAGTGGGGGCGTGCGGCTCAGAAGTCGGTTGACCAGACGAACCAGTGCCAGCAGTAAAATGGCGATCCCCAGCGGCCGGTGGAGGTCGATTAGCCAAATCCGGTGATGTAACGACGTCATCATCGCGGCACCGATGAAAAGCATGGTCAGGATCATCACCGCCATCAGCCAGTGCAGGCTTCGCGCCAGGGTATTGAAATGCTGCGGCGCGTGCTCTCGCCTGTCTTTATTTGAGCTCATTTTACCTCCTGCTTTTGCACGGCTTCGGTGGCCTTGCCGTAGCCGATTTCCCGTTCACGGCGGCTGAAAGAGTGGGAGTAGGCCGCGGAGCGGGCGCTTAAGATGGGATCATCAGACACCGCAACGCCTGCAGGAACGACAGAAGGATCAAAGTTAACGTCGCGGCACGCGCCTGTGGATTGTGCTTCGACGCGCGTCACTTCCAGCGTACCGGCTACCACCTTTTTGCGATCGTCCGGCCATGGCTGGGAAGGGTCATCCACCGGATCGCCCGGCTGTGCGAGCTGCAAAACGTAATCCCAGTAGAGTGGCTTCTGCGCCAGGCGCTGACGCAGATTTTCGAACAGGAAGTTGTCATCGGCTTTCTGTCGTTGCTCATCGCTTATCGACAGGAAAGGCTCGTGCGGACGCATCATCCAGCGAACGGCCTGACGGTCCCCCTGTGCGTTCACAAGGTAAAAGGCGTTAATGCTGTAAAACGTCGCCCCCGCGAAGCTGCCGGGCGCGGGTTTTTGTGCCGCCCATTTTAGGTATTTCTCCGCCTCCGGGTACGCTTTCAAAAAGTCTTTGAGACGCTGCGGATCCGGTTTGCCGGTGGCCGCATCAACGGCCGTGGCTTTTCGCAAGGCCAGAAAACCTTCCGGGCTGTGCGTGGCGAAGAAAGGCTCGTTGTTCATCGCCATCCGCCATTGTTGCTTATCATCTGTCTTCAGCAGCAGCGCCATGCTCAGGGTTTTGGTCGTACTATCCGGGGCATGCGGATCGCCGGTACCAATAGAGAATCGGCCCACAACGGGCACTTCCTGCTGCGAGAAGAGGCGGGAGGTTGAAAGAGAAGCCGCCGAGCCGTTTGGCGTAAAGGTGCCGGCAAAGCAGATGCCTTTTCCATGCGCGCGGCGAAAACCAGGCGGGAAGGGTTTCGGTGTTTCACCCACCAGTGCCTGGCTGACCGTGCGTGAACCAAGCCAGCCCGCCGTCCATGCAAAAGCAGATGCCAGCGTACCGGCGACAACGGCGATCGCTGCCAGCGCGCCCCAGGTTTTTTTGGACCTCAAATCCAGTTTCGACATAGACGTTTTTCCAGAACAAAATATCTTCACCTGTCATGCACAACGTGTTGCGCGTGACAGGTGTTAATACAGTGGCGAATATGGCTCGAGTATAGGAACTAAGGGGCGTAAAGAAAGAATATCACGAAAAGTTTAAACCTTTCCGCTGCAAAAAAGACCGGGTTACTCATCGTGGCGGAAGTTGTGACCGAGTCGGTGACCCAGCGAGAAATAGTGGCGAAATAGATAATAGAGGGGGTTCCATTTCTCCACATTAAATTTTACTCCTCTCTGAGTATGAATTAATAATGCCTCAGATATGTGGACGCAGGTTATTGTGGCATCAACGGACACCAGGTTCCCCTGCGAACCGGTCAGGGGCGCTATCCCGCCAACCTTAGCCTCTATTTGTACAGGACACTCTTTAATTCTCAACGAGTTAATCGTCACCGCCTTTTCCTTATGGAAATTCCCGCAGCTAAATTTGTCCTGTTCAAAAACATATCCCCTCTTTTTCTTCCATTCCGGTGGCGATGCTTTTCCCGTTTTATTTGCGATAGCTTCAATATTCTGCCAGAGCCTGCTGTCCGGGATGTTCAGAACAATATCAGGGTTACCTGTGATATTTTCATAACATTTTCCAGCGGTGCCTAGCCCGAACACGATATTCCGGTCAAGGATCCACCACGACGAGACCGGGCTTAGGTTGGTTGAACCGTCATGATTTTGGCTGGAGATAATGGCGACCGGTGTACCAAAATATAAAGAAGCAAAATCGACCTGCTGGGTTTTCATTTTATCATCCTCTGATTAACGAAGGCCCAGTCTACGTTGTGCAAACGTGCGTTACTTCGGTGAAGCGCGAAGTAACGCACGCCACCTGAACGTCCCCGGCGAGAAGGCGCAGGGTGAGGGATATGGGCTGTGTTTTTCTTCTGCGATGGCAGAAAATGTAAATAATGAACAGAAGGGAGTATGCGATATTATCGATGAGATCGTCAGTCAACGGTTTCAATCTGTGTCTGAATAATTGCCTGATTTAGGACGCTTCTTCCACTGGGAAGCGTCCACTTTTTTATATGTTGAAAAATATATTTCTGATATTAAGCACCGCTTTTTCTGTACAGAAAGTCCTGGTTTTTCATCCATCAAATTTTCTCTTTTATTTGACGCCCACATCCCTGTGCTGAATAACGATTAATGTCCTACAGATGCGGCATCAACAACGCGAGAGGGTTTCGGTGCTAAAGCAATAGCAAAAGCAGCGATAAAGAATATGACGCCTATCGACATCATCAGATTATTCGTAGAAAGCATCATGCTTTGGCTGTTAACCATCTTGTCAAAAAGCTCCCTAACAAACTGCCCACCTTGCTGAGGCGCCGAGTTGATGTACTGTGAAAGATCGCCTGTCGGGTCAACGACGGACGCCAGCTTGTCATGCGCAATATAGCGCTGGTCTTGCCATGACGTCGTCACCAGTGATGTGGCAAACGCGCCTGATAACGTTCGAACAAAGTTCATTAACCCGGCTGCAGAAGGCATTTCCGCTTCATCTACCGAGCCCATTGCAAGGCCCGTAATCGGGACATAGTACAACGGCATTCCCACCCCCATGAATAACAAGGGGACACAGATGGACCAGTAGTCCATATCGGTCGTCGCATAGGCGCGCCAGAAGGTATCGAGACCGAGCCAGGCGCAGCCAAAGAAGATAAGAATGCGCGGATCGATTCTGTTGGAAAGGTTAGCGGCAACCGGAGAAAAGACCACCTGCAGAAGGCCACCCCAGGCCACCACAATCCCGGCCCATGTTGTTGTATACCCTAAGTTATATTGTAACCACAAAGGCGTCAGGACATTCAGACCAAAAAAACACCCAAACGCAAGCGCGAGCACAAACATGCTGGCCGAGAAACCGCGATGGCGAAACACGCTGATATCGACAATCGGATGGTCAGCGGTCAGTTCCCAGATACAGAAACACAAAAAACCTATGCAGGCCACAATCGCCAGAACCCATATTTCTTCTGAGGCAAACCAGTCAAGGTCTTTCCCTTCATCCAGCATGATTTGCAGTGCGCCAACCCAGATAACCAGTAAAACAAACCCAACGATATCAATAGCGTTATTAACCAGCTCATCTTCGAAGATTTTCAATACTGACCACGCCACGACTGAAAAAGCGATGGCCATTGGAACGTTGATGATAAACACCCACGACCAGCTGTAATGATCGCAAATCCATCCACCGAGAACGGGACCAATAACGGGCGCCAGCAACGTGGTCATTGCCCATAGTCCCGTCGCCTGCATGGATTTTTCTTTCGGGAAAATACGCAGCAGTAACGTTTGTGATAAGGCCATCAGGGGGCCTCCTGCCATGCCCTGAAAAACTCGCATCAGCAGCAGCATTCCCAGCGAAGTGGAAAGGCCACAAAGCAATGAAAAAATACCGAACATGAACACGGAAATGGAGAAAACGCGCACGCCGCCAAACCGTGTGGTTAACCATCCTGAAAGCGGTACCGTAATGGCTTCAGCAACGGCATAGGCCGTGATGATCCAGGTACCCTGGCTGGTGCCTGCGCCCAGGGCACCAGCCATATTGGGTTGAGTGACGTTTGCAATGGTCATGTTGAGCACGGCTAAAAAGTTCGCCATTGCAAGAACCAGGGCACCCACCCATAACATACCGCCCTTCAGCGAAGGAGGCTGGTTATCGATAACGAATGTAGACATAGCCCGGTTTCCGTTATTCACTTTTTAAATTAACTGTCGCTTTCATGGACAGCCCTACCCGCAGCGGATGTGCTGCAAGTTCGTCAGCATTGAGTTTGATGCGTACGGGTAAACGCTGAACAACCTTAATCCAGTTACCCGTTGCGTTCTGAGCAGGAATAACTGAAAACGCTGCGCCGGTTCCGCCATCAAAGCCTTCTACCGTTCCATGGAAAAGCACGTTATCGCCATACAGATCGCTTACCAGCTCCACTTTCTGTCCCACTTTCACATGCTGGAGCTGAACCTCCTTGAAATTGGCATTGACGTGAATTTGCTGTACTGGCACCACGGACAATAACGGTGTGGAAGGTTGTACTCGTTGCCCAAGCTCGACCTGGCGACGAGCAACCACACCATCGACTGGCGAACGGATTACGGTTCTTTCCAGATCCAGTCTGGCCTGATCGCGCTTCGCTCTGGCAAGGACAACTTCAGGGTTGGTCTCGGTATCTGCGTTCTCAATCAGAACGGCATTCGCTTGTCTTGCACCCACCGCCGCCTGTTTAGCTGCATCTGCTTGCGCCACGGCGGCTTTAGCGGCATTCAGGTTTGCCAGAGCGGAAGCATAAACGTTTTGAATGCGCGTCAGCTCGTCGCCTGAAATCGCGCCTGTCTGCATGAGCGCCTCGCGTCGTTTGAGGTCAACCGTCGCGCGCTGGAAGTCAGCGTTTGCGGCATCAACCTGGGCCAGCAGGCGTTTTTGCTCTTTTTCATTAGCCACAACTTCTGCGCCGAGCTTTGTATCAGTGGCCTTATATCCATTTACTCGCCGAATGGACAGGTTCAGGTCTGCTTCCGCCTGATTAAGGGCTAGCTGCGCGTCGGTGGGATCCAGCTGGATCAGAACATCGCCTTTTTTTACCACCTGGGAATCCGTGACCAGGATGGCGCTTACCGTACCGGTAACGGCAGAAGAGAGTTGGGCTGATTCGACATCGGTATAGGCGTTATCGGTTTCAACATACCGGGAACCGACGAATTCCCACCAGGCAAAAGAGCCTGCACCAGCAAGCGCAATACTCACTGCAAGACAGGAGAACAAACGTTTTCTCTTTTTCTTTTTGATATCGGATGATTCAATATTTTGATTTTCAATCGCTGCAGAATGACTCATTTTATTTCCTTTCTTTCCACTATTTAGTTATTAACCTGGTGTTAAATAATCACTGTTTGCTCGAGGTATATCCGCCGCCTAATGCGCGCGCTAATGCGACGTCAATCGTAAAGGCACGAGAATTAACGTCGGCTAATTTTCTGCGGGCAGCGACCAGCTCGTCTTCCGAGGATAAGACGTCAAGATAATCAGCAACTTTTCCTTCATACCTTTGTCTGGTGAGCGAATACGCTTTTTCTGCTGACGCGACTGCCGCCTGCGAATACAGCATCTCGTCTTTAAGAGAGGCTCTGCTGGTGAGCGCATCGCTCACTTCACGAAGTGCATTCGTTAACGTGTCGTTATATACATTCACCGCAATGTCATATTCACCGCTGGCGTATTTCAAATCACCCTGTAGCTGTTGCGTATTAAATATGGGCAACGATATTGCCGGGCCAAAGCTGCCAATTGCTGAGCCACTCCGGGTAAGGTTGTTAATACCCAATGACTGGAATCCGGCAAAGGCAACCAGATTAACGCTCGGGTAAAAACCGGCTTTTTTCTGTTTGATTTTCTCTGCTGCCGCCTCTGCGCGTAAACGTGCCGCGACAATATCGGGACGGCGACCAATCAGATCCAACGCAATATTGGGAGGAAGGTCCTCATGCGCTAAAAGCGTTGCCTTAGGCGCGGTTATGGCCAGCGCCCTGTCAGGCCCGTCACCGATCAATGCGGCGAGGGCATGTTTTTTGATCGCAATCGCTTCATCTATTGCCACCAGGTTTGCTTTTGCGTTGAGTTGACGCGTCTCAACCTGTTGAAGGCTGGATAAATCTTCCAGCCCCGCGTCATGCCGTTGCTGGAACAACGCAAGCGTACTGGTTCGTATCGTCAGGGTATCGTTAAGCGTTTCGCGAACGGTGTATAAATGCGCCAGCTCCGCGTAAACGGTAACAACAGACGAAGACAGCACCAGTCTTGTTTGCGCTTTTTCCGCGACTGCCGCCATTTCACCTGACGTTGCAGCCGCGAGCGCTGCGCGGTTTTTACCCCAAAAATCAATTTCCCAGCTCATATCCAGCGTGGTGCGCCCATAGCTGTTCCAGTTTTGGGGTGTTGCGCTTTCAGGCGTCACATAGTTGTAACTCATTTTGTCCCGCATAAAGCTGGCGTTAGCGGTGACCTCGGGGAAAAGCGATCCGCTCGCGCTTTGGGTCATCGCCTGCGCTTGCTTCACGCGAGCGTCGGCGATGTTAAGCGTAGGGGAATTTTTGAGCGCGTCATCAATCAGTCCGTTGAGCTGCTCATCACCGTATTTTTTCCACCAGTCATGTTTCGGCCACTGGCCATTCTGATGTGGGAAACTTTGATCGCTTTTAAGTTGTGTGACCGTCTTCATAGGCGGTGGGGTGCCGAGATCGGGGATCATGGCGCATCCGCTCAGGCTGATGGCGGAAAAGACAACACAGCCCATCACTATCCTGGACCGGGTTGAGCCGGAAATACGACACCTCGGGAGTGCCTCCTGAAAACCTTTCATCAGTACGCTCATCATGCTGTTCATCAAGTAGTCCAAATGCAGTACCGTACAGTACGGTACGATTTATATCTTGACTTCTGAGCGCCGTCAAATAAAAATGTACTCGTCGGTACGATTACGAACCCTACTCACAGACGTGATTCCGAAATCAGATAACAAAAAGTGTTGGCGAGCGGCCAAACACCTAAACTACCGAGGAAACATATGGATAAAAGAGCGCTTAAACGGCAACAGATTCTGGACGTTGCATCCGGGCTGTTTCGACAAAAAGGATTTGATGCTACGTCTATCTCTGAGATCAACGCGATTGTGGGTGGCTCAAAATCGACAATTTACAGTCACTTTTCTTCGAAAGAAGAGCTATTTGTAGAATGCATGTCTTCTGAAACAGAACAGTATATTAAGAGCATGACTATTGAAACTGCAGGGCAGGTGCGCCTTTTCAGAAAATCACCACAGCTGGTCATCGAGCAATTTGCCGTTGCCTTTTTACGCTATATTTGTTCACCGGATATTGTGGACTTGCAAAGATTAATGATTTCCGAAGCCGGAAGGTCGGGAATTGGAGAGTTGTATTATGAACGAATGCAAAAACTTCGTTCAAACGTATCGGCGCTTTTCACCGATTTAATGAATCAAAATATTTTAAGAAAAGATGACCCAGTGCTGGCCGCTGAGTATTTTCGCTCTCTTCTCCAGGCCGGTATCCTTGAGCCCTTGCTTTTAAAAGCACGAAAGGATCAGCCGGACGAAAGTGAAATTGTCATGAAAGCGCAGGCCTCCGTTAATGCGTTTATGAAGTTGTATGGTCCTGAACAAAATGAGGATGTTGCAACGACATCTCACTAAAATACAGTAAGCATTCTCTCACCCTATTATTAGGGTGATTTTTTCTTTTTGGAAATATTATTTTCAATTGTCATTGGATGACATTGCCAGCGGCCTTCTTGTAAATAAAATTTCGTGGATACTTATGTGTATAAAGTTTACTCTCTTAAAAGATCGTGAAACTGTAATTAAGTCCCTGACTCACTGGATTGACTCGAATTTATACAGACCTATTACCGTTCTGGATGTGGCGCGAAAATCCGGTTATTCATTGGCTTATATTCAACGAAACTTTCGCCAGGAGTGTGGCATAAGTATAGGTCTCTATATCCGCAGCCGGAAACTTGAAAAAGCCGCGCATATGCTCAGACACACGCAGCTCTCTGTTTCAGATATATTTACAATGCTAGGCTATGAAGAGCCGTCCACCTTCAGCAGAGCGTTCTCAAACCAATATGGACTCTCCCCAACCAAATACCGTGAGATGGCTAAAAAAAGTCATGACATGAATGGCTTGTCGATATTGATTACAGAGGTGACGCGCGACTAAAGCGAAAATCCGCTAACCCGCCTCCAGCATCCCAAAACTCACAATCCGCGCGCGTCCCAGCTCTTTTGCCCGGTATAGCGCCACATCCGCAGCGCGCAGCAGGTTGTCGGTCTGGGCATGTTGTGGGTAGCTGGCAATGCCAATCGACACGTCCACCGGCCCAATCTCGGTCAGCCCGTAGCGAAGCGACAGCTCATGCACGCCGGTGTAAATCTTCTGCGCGCAGGCGTACGCTTCTGCTTCATCGGCACCGGAAAGCAGCACCAGAAACTCCTCGCCGCCGTAGCGGAATGCCAGCCCGTTGTCATGTGCGGCGCGCTGAACAATTGACGCCACGCTTTTGATCACCAGATCGCCCGCTTCATGGCCGAAACGGTCATTAATGCTCTTGAAGTGGTCGATATCAATCATCATGCAGCTTAACGGCACGCCAGTGCGTATCGCCTGTGCCGTTTGGGTTTGCAGGGTATCTTCCAGATGATGACGGTTACGCAGGCCGGTGAGCGGGTCAAACAACGCTTTTTCCAGCAACGCGTCGCGCAGACGCTGGTTGGCCAGCGCAAGCCCTAGCGCCTCGGCCATCAGCTCCAGATACGCGCGGGAAGGGGCATTATCCGCCGTGATATTCTGGAAGGAGAGCAGGCCAATGGCCTCACCCTGAGCGATAAGCGGCACGCAAAGCGCGCTTTCCGCCTGGGATGCCGGAAGATGATAACAGGCAATATCCGGCTCGCCGTTCACCGGCGGGTGACTCTGCCCGCGACGCACGGCCCAGCACTCGTCCGGGTGGAACGTCGTCTCTTCACCAATCGGCGAAAGCCATTGCGCGACGCAGCGCATCTGCCACGGCTCGCGGTCAAGGACGTAGAGTCGGCCCGCGATCCCCGGCGCGATATTGGGGGCAAACAGCTCCGCCACGTTAATCACATCGTTAAAGTTCTCACACCCCTGCAGCCGCTGGGTCATGCGCGCCAGCAGTTCGCGGATGGCCCAGTCGGCATCGCGCTCTTTTTCCAGACGCTGCCGCGCCAGGCCGTTTTCACGGAAGATGCTGATGGCCTGAGCCATATCGCCTATCTCATCAATCTGGTTGAAATTGGGCGTTTCAACCGCGTAATCCTGGGATGCCAGGCGGTGCACCACGTCGCTCAGGCGCACCACGGGACGCAGCACGCGGCGCTTTAATATAAAGCCGAGTACAAACAGGAACAGCAGGGCGGTCAGGCCGACCGTCAGCTCAGAGGCGGTACGCAGCGCTTTCGATTTTTTTGTCGCATCTTTTACGGAGCCGATAACGCGCTTGTCGAGTATCTGGCGAAAGTGATCGATCTGATTCTGCGCGCGATCCAGCTCCTGCTCATAGGGCTGACCATAGAGCAAGGCAACGGCCTGGGCGTCTTCACCGCGTTCCAGGCTGGCGAGGGCGGTTTGCTGCTCGTCCTGCAGCTCATCGACGATCTTTATTCCTTCATGCAGCAGGGCCAGTTCTTCATCCGATGCGCCGTTATCCTGCAGCTTTTCCAGACGAAGCTCGATGCGCTTCAGGCTGTTTTCTGCCTGGTTATATTCCTTGAGCACCTGAGGATCTTTTTTAATGACGTACAGCCGCGCTAAATCAGACTGCGCCCAGATATCGGTTTCGATATCTTCCGTCAGCTGATCAAATTTCTGCCGTTGTTCAACGGCCTGACGTTCGAGGGTATCCGCGCTGGACGCCATCAGCATGATGATGCCGGAGGCGATGGTCAGGCAGACCGTGGCCCCATAGGCCCAGTTTGTTATCGTCGCGATTCGCACCAGATGATCCTTTTACGACATGAGTAGGATGGCGTTCTTCAAATTATAGAAAACGTCTGATTTAAGGCGAAAAAAAAGGCGGCACAGTGCCGCCTGGTGTGGTCTTTATCGTCACGTCCTTACAAATCTGGAGGATTTTTTCCTTCTTCGATGAAATCCGCGTCCAGCTCTTCGGCGTTGCCTTCGTGATCGCGTCCGGAGAAGAGGTTCCAGCAGGCGATAAACAGCGCGGCGATGAGCGGCCCAATCACAAAGCCGTTAATGCCGTACAGCTCCATGCCGCCGAGGGTGGAGATCAGAATCAGGTAGTCCGGCATTTTGGTGTCTTTCCCCACCAGCAGCGGGCGCAGAATATTGTCCACCAGCCCGACGATAATCACGAAGAAGCCGACAATAAACAGCCCCTGCCAGATCTGGTGCGTGGCGAACAGGAAGATAGCGGCGGGCACCCAGACAATCGCCGAGCCGATGGCGGGCACGAGGGAAAGGAACGCCATCAGTGCGCCCCAGAGCACGCTGCCGTCGATACCGGCAATGGCAAAGGCAATCCCGCCGAGGATGCCCTGAACCACGGCCACCGCCGCCGTCCCTTTTACCGTGGCGCGTGACACGCCGACGAATTTGGCGAACAGATGCTGCTTGGCAAAATCGGACAGGGGCAGGGAATCGAGGATCTGGCGTACCAGATACGGGCCGTCTTTCAGCAGGAAGAACAGCAGATACAGCATGATGCCGAAGCTAATCGCAAAGCCAAACGTCCCCTTGCCGATCAGGAACGCGCTGCCCGCCAGATACTGTCCGCCCTGCAGGGCGACATCGGAGAGTTTTTTCTGGATCTGCGCCGCGTTGGTCAGGTTGTGATCCGCGAGGAAACCGCTGGCCCAGTCAGGCAGGTGGTTGAAGATGCTCGCCACCACTTCCGGGAACTGGGTGTTGTTCTCCTGCAGTTTGGTGTAAACCACGTTCAGCTCAATGGCGAGCGAGGAGAGGATTACCATCAGCGGAATAAAGACGATCAGGCAGATAATACCGATGGTCAACAGCGAGGCCAGCCCGTTGCGCTCCCCCAGCGCGGTGCGCAGCTTATTTTTTACCGGGTTGAAGATAACGGTCAGAATGGCGGCCCACAGTATCGCGGAGAAGTAGGGAGACAGCACGTCGAAGAAGGCCCAGGTCACAAGGGCGAGAATGAAAATAAAGAAACCTTTAGTCAGTCCGTTAAAGCGCATCAGTCAGTCCTGGTTACTAAGAAACTGTGACGACTATAGAACCGATTGTGAGAATTACCAACCTTGCACCGGGTGGCGGCTGCGCCTTACCCGTCCTGCGGGCAGTGTTACGGTATGACTTCGCGCTTTACGGATACCACTTTCGACTGAACGAAGATCGCCTTTTCCCGCACCATGCTGTAAGTATCTGCTTGCGGAGGTGCTTATGGCCTGGCGTCCGATTCTCTATGTCATCCTCACAACCCACCCCAGACTCAGCGCGCGGCGCGCCCGTTTGCGTCTGGTCATCTAGCTTTTTATTAACAATCGCGGTATAACACACCTTCTTTGGATGTTTAGATGTCCATACGTATAGAAGGTAATATGCAAACACAACAAGAAAATGGGCAGCTTAAGCGCACCATGAAAACACGCCACCTGATCATGCTCTCGCTGGGTGGCGTGATTGGGACAGGGTTATTCTTCAATACCGGCTACATCATTTCCACGACCGGGGCGGCGGGCACGCTGCTGGCGTACCTGATCGGCGCGCTGGTGGTCTGGCTGGTGATGCAGTGTCTGGGCGAACTCTCCGTGGCGATGCCGGAAACCGGCGCGTTCCACGTCTATGCCGCGCGTTATCTTGGCCCAGCGACGGGCTACACCGTGGCGTGGCTCTACTGGCTCACCTGGACGGTGGCGCTCGGGTCGAGCTTTACCGCCGCCGGGTTCTGCATGCAGTACTGGTTCCCGCAGGTGCCCGTTTGGGCGTGGTGCGTGGTCTTCTGCGTGGTGATTTTTGGCCTGAACGTCATCTCAACGCGCTTTTTTGCGGAAGGTGAATTCTGGTTCTCCCTGGTGAAGGTCATCACCATTATCGCCTTTATTATTCTTGGCGGCGCGGCGGTCTTTGGCTTTATCCCGATGCAGGACGGTTCACCCGCGCCGGGCTTAAGCAACATCACCGCCGAGGGCTGGTTCCCGCACGGCGGCCTGCCGATCCTGATGACCATGGTGGCGGTGAACTTTGCCTTCTCCGGGACCGAGCTTATCGGTATCGCCGCAGGGGAAACGGAAAATCCGCACAAGGTGATTCCGGTCGCGATCCGTACCACCATTGCGCGCCTGATCATCTTCTTTATCGGCACCGTGTTTGTGCTGGCGGCGCTGATCCCGATGCAGCAGGCGGGCGTGGAAAAGAGCCCGTTCGTGCTGGTGTTTGAAAAGGTCGGTATTCCTTACGCGGCGGATATTTTTAACTTCGTGATCCTGACGGCGATCCTCTCGGCGGCGAACTCCGGACTGTACGCCTCCGGGCGCATGCTGTGGTCGCTCTCTAATGAGAAAACGCTCCCGCGCTGCTTTGCCCGCGTGAACAAAAACGGCGTGCCGCTGACGGCGCTGTCGGTTTCTATGCTCGGCGGCGTGCTGGCGCTGTTCTCAAGCGTCGTGGCGCCTGACACGGTGTTTGTCGCGCTCTCGGCGATTTCTGGTTTTGCGGTGGTGGCCGTCTGGATCAGCATCTGCGCGTCGCACTTCGTTTTCCGTCGTCGCCATCTGCAGTCCGGGCAGCCGCTCTCTGCGCTGCAGTACCGCGCGCCGTGGTATCCGCTGGTGCCGGTACTCGGGTTTATTCTCTGCGTGGTGGCCTGTGTTGGCCTGTGGTTTGACCCAAGCCAGCGCATTGCCCTTTATTGCGGGATCCCGTTTGTCGCCCTGTGTTATGGTGCCTACTATCTGACCCGAAATATGACATCGCAGGAGCCCGAACATGTCGCAGAATAATCCGCTTACCGCCCTCCTTGAAAAGCAGCCGTTTGTGGTGCTGGATGGCGCGATGGCGACGGAGCTGGAAGCGCGCGGCTGCAACTTGGCAGACAGCCTCTGGTCTGCCAAAGTGCTGATGGAAAACCCGGAGCTTATCCGCGAAGTGCAGCTTGATTATTACCGCGCAGGTGCGCAGGTGGCGATCACCGCCAGCTATCAGGCCACGCCTGCGGGTTTTGCGGCGCGCGGCCTGGACGAGGCGCAGTCCCGGGCGCTGATTGGCAGAAGCGTGGAGCTGGCGCGTAAGGCGCGTGAAGCGTATCTGGCTGAAAATCCGCATGCGGGCACGCTGCTGGTGGCGGGATCCGTTGGACCGTATGGTGCCTATCTGGCGGATGGCTCAGAGTATCGCGGCGACTACGTGCTCAGGGCGGAAGCCTTCACCGACTTCCACCGTCCGCGCGTGGAAGCGCTACTGGATGCGGGCGCTGACCTGCTGGCCTGCGAAACGCTGCCGTCTTTTGCCGAGATTAAGGCGCTGGCGGCCCTTCTGGCCGGGTATCCCCGCGCCCGGGCGTGGTTCTCCTTTACCCTGCGTGACAGCGAACACCTGAGCGACGGCACGCCGCTGCGTGACGTAGTCAGCGCGCTGGCCGACTCTCCGCATATCGTCGCGCTGGGCATTAACTGTATCGCGCTGGAAAACACCACGGCGGCACTGAAGCACCTGCAAAGCCTGACGCCGCTGCCGCTGGTGGTCTACCCGAACTCGGGCGAGCATTATGATGCGGTGACCAAAACCTGGCACCACCACGGCGAAGCGTGCGAGACGCTGGCGGGGTATCTGCCCCAGTGGCTGGACGCCGGAGCGAAGCTGATTGGCGGCTGCTGTCGCACTACGCCGAAGGATATTGCTGAGCTTAACGCGAAGCGCTGAGTTTTTTGCCGGGTGGCGGCTGCGCCTTACCCGGCCTACGGATCGCACAGCGCAGCGCCACCCGGCATAAACAAACGCACAAAACCAACTATTCTTTCCCGCTTTTTATCTAAAAACGAATCGTTATGAGCGATTCATTTTTATTCCTTTATCAAAATTCCCGCGTTGGAAATACTGCCCTCATAACAACAAGGGGAGCAGGCACTATGGCAATTTCATCGCGAATCACACTACTCGGCGCACTGGCGCTGTGGGCATTTCAGGCGCAGGCGGTGGACGTCACCGTCGCGTATCAAACTTCTGCGGAACCGGCGAAAGTCGCGCAGGCGGACAACACCTTTGCCAAAGAGAGCGGCGCGAAAGTCGACTGGCGCAAGTTCGACAGCGGGGCCTCCGTGGTGCGTGCGTTAGCCTCCGGCGACGTGCAGATTGGCAATATCGGCTCCAGCCCGCTGGCGGTTGCGGCCAGCCAGCAGGTGCCGATTGAGGTGTTCCTGCTCGCCTCGCAGCTCGGTAACTCTGAAGCGCTGGTGGTGAAGAAAAACATCACCAAACCGGAAGACCTGATCGGCAAACGCATCGCCGTGCCGTTTATCTCCACCACCCACTACAGCCTGCTGGCGGCGCTGAAACACTGGGGCATCAAGCCGGGGCAGGTACAAATTATTAACCTCCAGCCGCCGGCGATTATCGCGGCCTGGCAGCGCGGCGACATTGACGGGGCCTATGTGTGGGCACCGGCCGTGAACGAACTGGAAAAAGACGGCACCGTGCTGACCGACTCCGAAAAAGTGGGCCAGTGGGGCGCGCCAACACTCGACGTGTGGGTCGTGCGTAAAGACTTCGCCGAGAAACATCCTGAGGTGGTGAAAGCCTTCGCGAAAAGCGCGATTGACGCCCAGCAGCCGTACATCAGTAACCCGGATGAATGGCTGAAGCAGCCCGCCAACCTGGAAAAACTCTCCCGCCTGAGCGGCGTACCGGAAGCGGACGTACCGGGGCTGGTGAAGGGCAATACCTATCTGACCCCCGCGCAGCAGGTGCAGCAGCTGACCGGGCCGGTAAACAAAGCGATTGTTGATACCGCCACCTTCCTGAAAGAGCAGGGCAAAGTGCCCGCGGTAGCGACGGATTACAGCCAGTACGTGACCGATCGTTTTGTGAAATAAGGAGTCCGCCATGCTGAATATTACAAATCTGTCTGCTGATTACGGTGGCAAACCCGCGCTGGAGGAGATCAACCTGACGCTGGACAGCGGTGAACTGCTGGTGGTGCTGGGTCCGTCCGGATGCGGAAAAACCACGCTGCTGAATCTGATCGCCGGGTTTGTCCCTTATCAGCATGGCTCCATTCAACTGGAAGGCAAAAAGGTGGAAGGCCCCGGCGCCGAGCGCGGCGTGGTCTTCCAGAATGAAGGCCTGCTCCCGTGGCGCAACGTGCAGGAAAACGTGGCGTTTGGGCTGCAGCTTGCGGGTATTAATCGTGAACAGCGGCTGGAAACGGCGCGGGCGATGCTGAAAAAAGTGGGGCTGGAAGGCGCGGAAAAACGCTATATCTGGCAGCTTTCCGGCGGCCAGCGACAGCGTGTCGGGATTGCCCGCGCGCTGGCAGCGAATCCGCAGCTGTTGCTGCTGGACGAGCCGTTCGGGGCGCTCGACGCCTTCACCCGCGAGCAGATGCAAACCCTGCTTCTGCGCCTCTGGCATGAGACGGGCAAGCAGGTGCTGTTGATTACCCACGATATCGAAGAGGCGGTATTTATGGCCACCGAGCTGGTGCTGCTCTCGCCGGGGCCGGGCCGCGTGCTGGAGCGCTTGCCGCTGGATTTCGCCCGCCGCTACGTCGCGGGGGAACCCGTGCGCAGCATCAAATCCGATCCGCTGTTTATCGAACAGCGTGAGTACGTCTTAAGCCGCGTGTTTGAACAGCGGGAGGCCTTCTCATGAGTATCGTCTTCAGTGAAAAAACGCGCCGCACGCGTCTGGCGCTGCGCTGGCCTTTCTCACGTCACATCACGTTGAGCGTCGGTACGCTGCTGGTGCTGCTGGCGGTGTGGTGGGCAGTTGCTGCCCTGCAGTGGGTCAGCCCGCTGTTTCTGCCGCCGCCGGGACAGGTGCTGGCCAAACTCATTACCATCGCCGGGCCGCAGGGCTTTATGGATGCCACGCTCTGGCAGCACTTAGGCGCCAGCCTGGCGCGTATTCTGGTGGCGCTGCTGGCGGCGGTGATTATCGGCATTCCCGTGGGGATTGCGATGGGGCTTAGCCCGACGGTGCGAGGCATCCTCGACCCGCTGATTGAGCTTTACCGCCCGGTGCCGCCGTTGGCCTATCTGCCGCTGATGGTGATTTGGTTCGGCATTGGTGAAACGTCAAAAATCCTGCTGATCTATCTGGCGATTTTCGCACCGGTGGCCATGTCGGCGCTGGCGGGCGTGAAGAGCGCCCAGCAGGTGCGGATCCGCGCGGCGCAGTCGCTGGGAGCCAGCCGTACGCAGGTGCTGCTGTTCGTGATTTTACCGGGCGCACTGCCGGAGATTTTAACCGGGCTGCGCATCGGCCTCGGCGTGGGCTGGTCCACGCTGGTGGCGGCGGAGCTGATTGCGGCCACGCGCGGCCTTGGGTTTATGGTGCAGTCGGCGGGAGAGTTCCTGGCGACTGACGTGGTGCTGGCAGGGATCGCGGTGATCGCCGCGATCGCCTTCGGATTAGAACTGGGGCTGCGCGCGTTACAGCGCCGTCTGACGCCCTGGCATGGAGAAATACAATGAGTGAACGTCTGACCATCACCCCGCTGGGGCCGTACATTGGTGCACAGGTGTCGGGCCTGGATGTGACCCGTCCGCTGAGCGATAACCAGTTTGAGCAGCTGTACCACGCGGTGCTGCGCCATCAGGTGGTGTTCCTGCGCGAGCAGGCGATCACCCCGCAGCAGCAGCGCGCGCTGGCCCTGCGCTTTGGCGATCTGCATATCCACCCGGTCTATCCGCATGCGGAAGGGGTGGAGGAGATTATCGTCCTCGACACCCACAACGATAACCCGCCGGATAACGATAACTGGCATACCGATGTGACCTTTATCGACACGCCGCCTGCGGGGGCGATTCTGGCGGCGAAACGGCTGCCGGAGACGGGGGGCGATACGCTGTGGGCCAGCGGGATTGCGGCGTATGAGGCGCTCTCCGCGCCGCTTCGGACGCTGCTGAGCGGGCTGCGGGCGGAGCATGATTTCAAGAAATCATTCCCGGAGTACAAGTACCGTAAAACGGAAGAGGAACATCAGCGCTGGCAGGAAGCGGTGGCGAAACATCCTCCGCTGCTGCACCCGGTGGTGCGGACCCATCCGGTGACGGGCAAACAGGCGCTGTTTGTGAACGAAGGGTTCACCACACGCATCGTGGACGTGACGGAAAAAGAGAGTGAGGCGCTGTTAGGTTTCCTGTTTGCGCATATCACCAAACCGGAGTTCCAGGTGCGCTGGCGCTGGCAGGAGAACGATCTGGCGATCTGGGATAACCGCGTGACGCAGCATTATGCCAATGCGGACTATCTGCCGCAGCGCCGGATTATGCAGCGGGCGACGATTTTGGGCGATAAGCCGTTTTATCGTCCTTAACCCGTCGCTCCCGTAGGCCGGGTAAGCGCAGCGCCACCCGGCGAAAACGGTGCACAATTGCCGGGTGGCGGCTACGCCTTACCCGGCCTACAGAATACCGCACATTTAAAGGTGCGCCTCAATATACCGCTGATAGCGGTTCGCCTTCAGGTAACACAAATCCACCAGCACCAGCCCGTCGACGCAGTTGTTGAATGCCGGGTCGCTGCCAAAATCAATAAACTGCACGCCGCCGGGCTCGCACAGCTCGGAATATTGCTTGTAGAGCGGCGGAATGCCGCAGCCAAGATTGCCGAGCAGGGATTTCAGCTTCGTCAGATCGTCCACGTAATCCACGCCGCCAAACTGAGCCAGCACGTCCGGCAGGGACGCGGGATATGGTTGGCGCGAGGCGGCGAGCGGATGCGTCGCCGGGAACCACAGGCGGTAAAAGGCGACCAGCAGATCCCGCGCGGCAGGCGGTAAGCCACCGGAAATCGAGACCGGGCCAAACAGGTAGCGGTAGTGCGGATAACGCGCCAGATAAGCCCCAATGCCGGACCATAAATAGTCCAGGCCGCGGCGCCCCCAGTAGCGCGGCTGAATAAAGCTGCGCCCCAGCTCAATGCCGTGTTCCAGCACGTCCTGCATTTTGTCGTCGTAGTGAAACAGGCTATAGCTGTACAACCCCTCAACGCCGCGCTTTTCGATCTGCATGGCCGTCGGCATAAAGCGATACGCCCCGACGATCTCCAGATCGTCCTCATCCCACAGGATCAGATGCAGATAATCATCGTCGTAGCTGTCGGTGTCCCGACGTTTGCCGCTCCCTTCCTCCACCGCGCGAAAGGCAATCTCGCGCAGGCGGCCCAGCTCGCGCAGCAGCGGGGCATCTTCCTGACCGTTTCGCTGCCAAAGATAGATGGTTTTACCGTCGCTGGTTTTGCCCAGACATTCGGCCTGCGCCAGCGCGCGTTTCAGGGTGGCCCGGTCTTCCGGACGGGCAATGGCGCACTGGGTTTTAAAGACGCCGGGCACTCCCTTGCCAAGACGCATCACGTGCTGACGGCACTGCTCGGCCATCTCACGCGACGAAAGGTTAGCGCTGTGCCAGTGATGCCACGCAATCTGCTGGCCGATTTTGATCGGCAGCTGGCTGTGGCGGCGGCGGAACATCTGCTGCATCAGCAGCAGCATCGACAGCGTCGGGGAGACCAGCGTGCTGGCATAAAAGAGCAGGCTGTTATGCGCCTGAATATGCACCGGCAGCAGCGGGGCGCGCAGCTTGCCGGCAAGTTTGATAAAGCCGGAGTGCCATTTTTTATCGCGAATGCCTTTGCGCGTGGGGCGGGACACTTCGCCTGCCGGGAAGAAGATCAGCACGCCCGCGTTTTGCAGATGCTGTTCCATCTGCACCAGAGACGTTTTCGCCGTCCTGCCGCCCATATTGTCCACCGGAATAAACAGCGAACTGAGGGGCTCAAGGTGGGTTAGCATCCGGTTGGTCACGACTTTAACATCGCGCCGCACGCGGGAGACGGCATACAGCAGCGCCAGTCCGTCCAGCGTACCCGTCGGGTGGTTGGCAATGATGACCAGCGGGCCATGTTCGGGGATTTGTTCGAGATCGCGGGCGGAAACGGTGCAGAGAATATCCAGGTGTTCCAGAACCTGCTCCACCATATCCAGGCCTTTCAGGTGGCGGTGGGCTGCGGCAAATTGCTGAAATTCGTCTTCGTAGAACAGTCTTTTTAACAGACTTTTTTGCCAGGGTGCGGGCCTCGCCTGAGGCCAAAGATCGTCGAGAACGCTATCGAGGCTAAACATGGTCACTCCTCCTGCCGTCTTGCGAAGACAGTAGAAGGCGCAGATGTCGGTTGTATTGCAGTTGGGTGAAGATTTGAGCAGAGCGTAGGCCGGGTAAGGCGAAGCCGCCACCCGGCGCTAAAGCGGATTAACGCAGAATTTTCTTCTCGGCCAGATCCAGCGCGAAGTAGCTGAAGATCAGATCCGCGCCCGCGCGTTTGATCGCCCCCAGGCTTTCCAGGATCACTTTCTCTTCATCAATGGCACCCGCCAGGGCGGCGAATTTGATCATCGCGTACTCACCGCTCACCTGATAAGCGCCCAGCGGCAGCTCGGTGCGCTCGCGGATGTCGCGCAGGATATCCAGGTACGCGCCAGCCGGTTTTACCATCAGGCAGTCTGCGCCCTGGGCTTCATCGAGCAGGGATTCACGAATCGCTTCGCGGCGGTTCAGCGGGTTCATCTGATAGGTTTTACGATCGCCTTTCAGCGCCGTACCGGCTGCTTCACGGAACGGGCCGTAGAAGGAGGAGGCAAATTTGGTGGAGTAGGACATGATGGCGGTGTCGGTGAAACCGGCCGCGTCCAGGGCCTGACGAATCGCCTGAACCTGTCCGTCCATCGCGGCAGAAGGTGCGATGAAATCTGCGCCTGCCGCGGCCGCGACAACAGCCTGCTTGCCGAGGTTAAGCAGGGTAGCATCGTTATCCACGCCGTGATCGCACAGTACGCCGCAGTGGCCGTGCGAGGTGTATTCACAGAAGCAGGTGTCGGACATCACCACCATTTCCGGCACGGTTTCTTTGCAGATGCGTGACATGCGGGCGACGAGGCCATCTTCTTTCCACGCGTCGCTGCCGGTCGCGTCAGTATGGTGGGAGATGCCGAAGGTCATCACCGAGCGGATCCCCGCGTTGGCGATACGTTCGATCTCACGCGCCAGATATTTCTCCGGAATGCGCATGACGCCCGGCATGGCTTCGATGGCTTTGTAGTCATCGATCTCTTCTTCAACAAAAATCGGCAACACCAGATCGTTTAAGCTCAGGGTTGTCTCTTCAAACATAGCGCGCAGTGCAGGTGACTTGCGCAGGCGGCGTGGGCGTGCAATTAAATCGGTCATGGTATGCCTGATGTTTGTGGAACAAAGAGGGCTAGTGTACATCAAAGTGAAGACGGGTGTTTTACTAAAGTGGGCATTTTGCTTTTGTAAAATGCGGCAGGTGAGTTTGCCTGTCATAAATAATATATAATGCAGGTCAGTATAACGCTGAGAGGAGAATGAAATATTCGTGTTATTTCTATATGGAAATGAAAGCATAATTAAAAATGATTTATTATTTTCCGGTGTGTTTTTCCGATTGGTTTAGCCGTGTATTAACATTCTGTTTTTATAATATTTATTTTATGACGCCTTATGGTTTGTGGTCTGAATGTGTTTTTGTCTGAATACGGACTTAATGGAAACATTCATTGAACCTTTTCGAAATGAAACTGCATAATTCCCTCCGCAATTAAATATTGCAAATTCATTGATGGACAAACTTGCTTACGTCCCTGAGGAGGGATGACCCAATGCAAACATGGAAAAAGAAACTCGTTGTATCTCAACTTGCATTAGCCTGCACCCTGGCTATCGCTTCTCAGGCCAATGCGAAGGATATTTCCGGTACGACATATAATACCTTCGGATACGATAATACAGCGTCCACCCCCTGGTATTATGGTTATGCCGACTGGGATTACTCGGATGCCATCCATGATGGTGATATTTATCCCGTGATTAATAAAGCCACCGTGAATGGTGTTATTTCAACGTACTACCTGGATGATGGCATCAATGGCCGGGCGAATGCGTTGAGTATTTCCAATAGCACCATTAACGGCATGATTACTTCTGAGTGTATGACCACCACATGTGCTGATGGCGTGGATGCTGACGGCACCCATCATACGCAATACGATCGTTTTAGCCTGACCGTTGATAATTCCACCCTTAACGATACGTACGAGCATTATGCGTATGATGTCGTGAATGGGGAAAATACGGAAAGACACTATCTGGATACGTACGATCTGGGTAATGCGATTACCCTGGATGTGGAATCGGATATTGTTATCCAGAATAATTCTCACGTCGCGGGGATTACCCTGACGCAGGGGTACCAGGAGCTGGATAATACGCCATACGACGGCGTTGAAGGCGTAGCCAACAGCAGCAACGTCTTTACCGACACGCTACTGGTGAAAGATTCGGTACTGACTTCCGGTGCGTACAGCGATTTAGGTACCAGCGGATTCTACGGTCAAACCGCGAAGCCGAGCGACTATGGTGAAACCAGCGCGACAGCGGCAGACGATGCGGCGCTGATTGTGGCCGCCAGCGCGTCTGATAACGCGATGCAAACCACCGCCACGTTCGATCATTCCACCGTTACTGGCGATATTCTGTTCTCCAGCACCTTCGACAACAACTTCTACCCGAACGGCGATCCGGCAACCGATACCACCGAAGACGGCATCTATAACCCAACCACCAACGGCTGGGATGGCACCGATAAGCTGGATGTGACGCTTACCAACGGCAGCAAATGGGTCGGCGCAGCACAGTCCAGCGTCGAGGCTATCGGCACGGCGCAGATGTATGGCCAGGGCTACAGCAACGTAGACTGGAATGCTCTGTCCCCTAACAGCATTTGGCCGGACTCCACCTATGACGACAACGGACATGTTGCGGGCGAAGCGGTGTATCAGAGCGGTCTGTTTAACATCGCGCTGGACAACGGCTCCGAGTGGGATACCCGTAAGGTGTCTAACATCGACACCCTGACGGTCAACAACCAGTCTCAGGTCAACGTTGAAAACTCAGGCCTGCTGGCGGATGCCATCACTCTGACCAATGCGTCCTCATTGAATATCGGCGACAGCGGCGGCGTGGCTACCGACCATCTGTATCTGGACAGCGATAGCCGTGCGGCGCTGACGGAAGAAACGGCCGAGCTCTATGCCAACACCATCACCGTGGATAACGGTGCAGAGCTGGCGCTGGGGCTGGGTCAGGTTGATACGCACAATATGGTACTGACCGATGGCGGCGTGCTGAACGTTGCCAGCCGTGATTACGTGCTGAACAGCGATCTGAACAACGCACGCTATATCACTAACGATAAGCGCAGCGCTGATTATGACTACGGCGTAGTGGCCATTAACTCTGACGGCCATCTGGCGGTGAACGGTGACGTCGCCGGTAACTATCAGGTCCGTATCGATGACGCGACCGGAGCGGGTTCCGTTGCTGATTACAAAAACAAAGAGATCGTTCGCATCTATGACAATAATGCGGATACTGCAGCCAGCTTTACTGCTGCAAACAGAGCCGATTTAGGGGCCTATACCTACCAGGCGCAGCAGCAGGGTGACACCGTTGTCCTCCAGCAGAAAGCGCTGACCGACTACGCCAATATGGCGCTGAGCATTCCTTCTGCCAATACCAATATCTGGAATCTGCAGCAGGATACCGTAGGTGCGCGTCTGACCAACAGCCGTCACGGCCTGGCGGATAATGGCGGAGCGTGGGTGAGCTACTTCGGCGGCAATTTCGACGGTGACAATGGCGTTATCAGCTACGATCAGGACGTGAGCGGTATTATGGTGGGTCTGGATAGCCAGATTGACGGTAATAACGCGAAGTGGATCGTCGGTGGGGCAGCAGGTTTCGCGAAGGGAGATATCAGCGATCGTACCGGTCAGGTCGATCAAGATAGCCAGACGGCGATGATCTACGCGTCAGCGAAGTTTACGAACGATCTGTTCCTCGACAGTTCCCTGAGCTACACCCGCTTCAACAGCGATCTTTCCGCTAACATGAGCAACGGCCAGTATGTTGACGGCAATACCACCAGTGATGCTGTTGGTTTTGGGCTGAAGCTGGGCTATGACTGGAAACCAAACCTCTCTGGCTACGTTACCCCATACGCAGCCGTATCGGGTCTGTTCCAGTCTGGTGATGACTATCGTCTGAGCAATGACATGCGCGTTGATGGACAATCTTACGATAGCCTGCGTTATGAACTTGGTGTTGATACGGGTTATACCTTCAACTACGGCGGCGATCAGGCTCTGACGCCTTACTTCAAACTGGCCTGGGTCTATGACGACGCCGATAACAATGCCGATATTAACGGTGACAGCATTGATAACGGCGTGAAAGGATCCGCTGTTCGTGTTGGGCTGGGCACCCAGTTCAGCTTCACGAAGAACTTCAGCGCTTACACGGATGCCACTTATCTGGGCGGCGGTGACGTTGACCAGAACTGGGGCGCAAACCTGGGTGTGAAATATACCTGGTAATGAATAAAAGCGGGGGAGGGGTTATCTTCCCCCGCTTTTTACAGAAGCAATAAAAATAATATTGAACCGACAAATACGGATGACTTGAGGTCTGCATGAACGTTAATGCGAAACCACTTTCTGAATTACGCCGGCTCGAACAGGGGTTAATAGCAGCCAGTACCCCTTTTACATGTGCTCCTCAACAATTAATTACGTCAGGCGAATCAATTGAGCCTCGAACGATCGTATTACAAACTGGCGTTATTGAGGTCTATCGCCCTTCCGATGAGCTGCTGGTGGGGATTGCGACGGCACCTTTTATTTTCGGTCTGTCTACGGTGGTCATTAATCACTCTCAGGAATACAGAGTGATGGCTAAAACGGCCTGTACCGGTTTTTATTTATCCACGGAAACTACCCGTCAACAGATCCAGCAGTATTCGCTGTGGAAAGAGGCCTTCTGCTGGTTATCCTGGATAAATTACATTCTTGAAAAACGCGATATGCAGTTGGTGGGCAATAACTCCTATCACCAGATCCGCGCGATGCTGTTAAATATGGCCGAGTGGGATGAAACGCTGCGTTCAAAAATCGGTGTGATGAATCATATTCAGCAAAGCACACGCATTTCACGTTCTGTTGTTGCCGAAGTTCTGGCCGCCCTGCGACAGGGAAACTATATCAATATGAGCCGGGGCAAGCTGGTCAGCATCAACCGCTTGCCCACGGAATATTAATATCAGTTGGACGCGGTAAGCACCTGGGCTTTATTGGCGCTCAGTTCTGCCACCAGGTTATTAATACCGTCACTCATATTGACGAAACGTGTATGCGGAGAGCGGGTCACCACCACAAACGCGCCCACGTTTGACTGGGGGATCATCGCCATATAGGTGATGAACCCGCCGCCGCCGCCGGTTTTCTGAATAATACCCGGACGGCCATTTTTCGGTGCCATATAGACCCAGCCCATGCCGAGCGCATCGGCTTTACCCGGTACGTCCATCCCGATGACCCGATGCAGCTGAGTACGCTGATAAATCAGGGTCTGCATACGATCGGCCTGGCTGCTGCGCGAGTAGAAATCCGAGGAAAGGAACTGCTGCATCCAGCGCATCATGTCGCCAGGCGTGGAGTAAACCCCGCCGCTGCCCACGGCCGCCAGCGTGTTATTACAGGGGCTGGCGCCTTTCTCCGCCACCATCAGGCGACGGCACTGGTCCGGGGACGGGGTAAACGTGGTGTCTTTCATGCCGAGCGGACGGGTGATCTGCTCTTCAAACAGCTGCGTGTAGGGTTTGCCAGCCGCCGTTGAGAGGGCATCCGCCAGCAGGTCGAACGCCAGGTTTGAATAAGAGGCCTGCGAGCCCGGTGCTGCTTTCAGCGTGGCGGTACTCAGATAGCTCCAGCGCTGGTCGCGCGTTGGCCAGACAAACACGTCACGATGCGCCGCTCCGCCTGGCTGCTCACGCGGCAGGGCACTGGTGTGGGTAGCAAGGTTCACAAGCCGGATCGGGGTCCCCTGATACGTGGGTACGCGGGCACCTGGCGGCGCGTATTTGCTGAGCGGATCGTCGAGCTTCACCACGCCCTGGTCGAGCAGTTTCACCAGCATTTCGCTGGTCATGAGCTTGGTTAAGGATGCGATGCGGATGACGGAGTCCAGCTGCGGGTGAATGTTATTTCCCGGGCGCGTTTCGCCAAAGCTGCGGAATACACGCTGGTTTCCGTCGATGACGACCATCGCCATTCCGGTCGCGCCGCTGCCGTAATAGATAAGGTTCGCGTAGCGATCGGCAATATCTGAAGCTAAAACGGGAGCCGTCAGCGGTTGGGCTGCCTGGGCGGTAGAGAAGCTCACCGCACACAGCGCGGCAAAAGAGAGCAGACAACGTTTCAACGAAAAGCATCCATGAAGTGAATGAGGAAAGTAATGGGTATTTATACTACTAATCGGTACCGTGCAATGCCCCGAATTGCATAACGATAGCGAGAAAAACGTAACCATGGGTAAATATGAACAATTTACTTGCGGGCCATCTCCCATTTTGTGACATCGGGCTTATGATAGGCACCAGTGTCACTCAATTTTACGGAGAACGGTATGTCTGAGAAGCGTGTGGTTATGGTTGTCGATATGCAGAACGGGGTGTTTGAAACCCCGCGTCATCAGCGCGAAAAGTGTGTCTCTCTGATCAACCAGCTTACGCAGGCAGCCGACACGGTGATTTTTATACAGCACACCGAGGCCGGGGGGCTGGAAGAGGGGAGTGCAGGGTTTGCGCTACTGCCTGAACTCCATCAGCCTGCCGACGCGCTTTACGTGACTAAAACGGCCTGTGATGCCTTCTACAACACCGGGCTTGAGACGCTGCTGCGGGAGCAGGGCATTCGCGAGTTTGTTATCTGCGGCTGCGCCACCGATTACTGCGTCGATGCGACGATCAAGAACGGCGTTAGCCGGGGTTATCACATCACCGTGGCGGAAGATGCCCATACCACATCCAACCGCCCGGCTGCTGAAGCACAGATTCTGATTAACCATCACAACGACGTCTGGCGTAACTTCATTGCGCCGGCGAATCCTCTCGCAGTGAAACGCACCGAAACAATTCTTGAAAACTGGAAAGCGAACTAATAATTAACGATCGGGTCTGACCTTTTTGCCGGAGCCGGGAGGCTGGCTCGGGCAGGTTTTCGTGTGGTGACGTGTTGTACACAGCAACAGCCATAACAACAAGAAGGAAGCATTATGTTTAAGTCTTTTTTCCCAAAGCCGGGGCCTTTTTTCCTGTCGGCATTTATTTGGGCACTGATCGCTGTCATTTTCTGGCAGGCGGGCGGCGGCGCATGGCTGACGCGCATCACGGGGGCGACAGGCGAGGTGCCGATTAGCGCAGCGCGCTTCTGGTCGCTGAGCTTTATCGTATTTTATGCCTACTACACGGTATGTGTGTGGCTGTTTGCACTCTTCTGGTTCAAGTATTCTCCGCATCGTTGGCAGTTTTGGTCGATTTTGGGATCTGCACTGATCATTTTCGTTACCTGGTTCATGGTGGAAGTGAGCGTTGCAATTAATGCATGGTATGCACCCTTCTACGATTTGATCCAAAAAGCGCTAAGCGCCCCAAATAAGGTTCCGATTGGTGAACTCTATGCCAGTCTCGTTAGTTTTACCGGCATTGCCATGATTGCAGTAACAGTGGCAGTGCTGAACAATTTCTTCGTTAGCCATTACGTTTTCCGTTGGCGTACAGCTATGAACGAATATTACATAGCAAATTGGCAACGACTGCGGCACATCGAAGGTGCTGCACAGCGTGTGCAGGAAGACACCATGCGTTTTGCCTCAACGCTGGAGGACATGGGGGTCAGCTTGCTTAATGCTGTGATGAAACTTATCGCTTTTTTACCGATTCTGATTGCACTTTCACCCCATGTGCCTGAACTTCCAATTGTTGGTCATTTACCCTATGGTTTGGTTATTGCGGCACTGGTCTGGTCTCTTATGGGAACGGGGCTTCTTGCTGTGGTGGGGATCAAATTGCCGGGGTTACAATTTAAAAATCAGCGCGTGGAAGCGGCTTACCGTAAAGAACTCGTTTACGGTGAGGATGACCCATCACGAGCTGCGCCACCAACGGTAAAAGAGTTATTTCAGAACGTCCGTTTTAACTACTTTAAGCTCTACTTCCACTACATGTATTTCAACATAGCTCGTATTTTATATCTTCAGGCCGATACTGTTTTTGGAATAGTCCTGTTGTTCCCGTCAATTGTTGCAGGGACAATTACCCTGGGACTGATGACCCAAATTACCAACGTGTTTGATCAGGTCAGAAGTTCATTCCAGTACCTGATCAGCTCCTGGACCACGCTGGTGGAACTGATGTCCATCTACAAACGTCTGCGCAGCTTTGAACGCGAGCTGGACGATCGTGACCTGCAGGAAGTCACCAACACATTTAGCTAATACAGGACGTTGCTATGCCTTTTGCCGTACCGCGCGCGTTACCGTTGACCATACTGGCCGCTTTTGTGCTGGCAGGCTGTGCCGAAAAGGGAGCCGCTCCGCTCAAAAAGGGCGAGAAGCCCGTTGATGTGGCGAGCGTTGTGCGGCAGAAAATGCCCGCCAGCGTGAAAGATCGCAATGCGTGGGCAGACGCGCTGGCAAAAACCTTTGAAAGCCAAAAGATCGCGCCGACCGAGGAGAACATCTGTTCGGTGCTGGCGGTGGCACAGCAGGAGTCGATGTACCAGTCAGATCCGGCTGTGCCGGGGCTGAATAAAATCGCCTGGAAAGAGATCGACCGCCGCGCGGAGTCCATGCATATCCCGGTGTTCCTCGTGCATACCGCGCTTAAAATCACCTCGCCGAACGGCAAAAGCTACAGCGAGCGGCTGGATACGGTGAAAACCGAAAAACAGCTTAGCGCCATCTTTGATGATTTCATCAGCATGGTCCCAATGGGGCAGAAGCTGTTTGGTTCACTGAACCCGGTCCACACCGGTGGCCCAATGCAGGTAAGCATCGCGTTCGCGGAGAAACACACCGACGGCTATCCGTGGAAAATCGACGGTACGGTACGCCAGGAGGTCTTCTCCCTGCGCGGCGGACTGTGGTTCGGCACGTATCACCTGTTGAACTACCCGGCGAACTACGATGAGCCGCTGTATCGCTTTGCCGACTTTAACGCTGGCTGGTATGCCAGCCGTAATGCGGCATTCCAGAGTGCGGTCAGCCGCGCAAGCGGCGTTAAGCTGGCGCTTGACGGCGATCTCATCGCTTACGGCAGCAGCGAGGCGGGAAGCACCGAGCTTGCCGTACGGAAATTATCGACAACGCTTGGCTTGAGCAACAGCGACATTCGCCGTCAGCTTGAGAAAGGCGACAGCCTGGCCTTTGAGAAAACGGATCTGTACAAGAAGGTGTTTGCGCTCGCAGAGCAGAAAAGCGGGAAAACGTTACCGAGGGCTATCCTGCCGGGTATTCAGCTGGAAAGCCCGAAGATCACGCGTAACCTGACCACCGCGTGGTTCGCAAAACGCGTGGACGATCGCCGGGCTCGCTGTATGGGGCTTTAACGGCGGCGGCGAAAGCGCAGCACTAATGCCACAACGCCCAGAATCATACATCCCGCGAGGAAGGGAATCAGGCCGAAAAGGGTGCTGACGCCAAAACCAATCTCAACTCGCGGGCGTCCGTTATCCTGCACCTGCATCAGGTGTTCGTAAACGCCAGGCGCATGGACCAGCATATTGAGCAGCTGCGAGCCAGCCCAGAAGCAGAACAGGACAAACAGGGCATACGCGATATTACCCGCCGTGGAGGTTTTTGGTTTTCCGCCAAAAATCGGTTTCGACAATGTAAAGTCAGCCATGATGACCTCCGGATAAATCGCTCTGTTAATACGCTTCGTACAGGGTGAGTTTGACAGGTCATCGCATTTGTCAATATCAGAATCGTGGTAATTTACGCGACGGAATCCTCCTGGATTGTTGATTTCTGCAGCACGTCACAATTTATTAACTTAAGTGAAATTGCGTCGCGTTTCAGAATTTCCGTATCTGCCACAGACCTGGTCGTAAAACTGTGAGAGGATGTCTTTTTTTCCTGCCGGAGTTGTTATGAAGCTCACGTCCAAACTACGCCGTGACTGGCACTACTACGCCTTCGCTATCGGGCTGATCTTTATTCTTAACGGTGTCGTGGGCCTGCTGGGGTTTGAGGCAAAAGGCTGGCAAACCTATGCCGTTGGGCTGGTGACCTGGGTTATCAGTTTCTGGCTGGCGGGGTTGATTATCCGCCGTCGTCCTGAAGAGACGACAGCGGATGAGGCAGAGTCGGCGAAGGGCGCCGATTAACCGTTTACGGAACTTTTAAGCGCGCTGTCGGCGGCGTGACGCTCCAGCGCGAGTTCGATCAGGCGGGTGATCAATTCCGGGTAGCTCAGGCCGCTCGCCTGCCACAGCTTCGGATACATGCTGATGTTAGTGAACCCCGGCAGTGTGTTAATTTCATTGATCACCACCTCGTTTTCCGCCGTCAGGAACACATCCACGCGCGCCATGCCGCAGCAGCCGAGCGTCTGATAAGCGCGAATGGCGATCGCCCGGATCTTATCGTTAACCGCTGGATCGAGATCCGCAGGCACGACAACCTGCGCGCCTTTATCATCAATGTATTTGGTGTCGTACGAGTAGAAGTCGCTGTTTAAGACCACTTCGCCGCAGGTGCTCGCCTGTGGAAAATCGTTGCCCAGCACGGCGCACTCAATTTCACGGCCTTTGATGCCCTGCTCAACCACCACTTTATGGTCGAACTCAAACGCCAGGCGGACAGCTTGCGTGAACTCAGCTTCGCTGGTCACTTTGCTGACGCCCACGGAGGAGCCCTGGTTTGCAGGCTTCACAAACAGCGGCAGACCCAGCTCTCCGCTAATTTGCGCGAAGGTGTGTTTGTCGCGGTTGGCGCGGGTGAGCGTAACGAACGGGGCAATATTCAGCCCGGCATCGCGCAGCAGGCGTTTGGTCACGTCTTTGTCCATGCAGGCGGCAGAGCCGAGGACGTCCGAGCCGACGAACGGCAGGTTGGCCATGCGCAGCATCCCCTGCAGGGAACCATCTTCCCCCAGTGTGCCGTGAACAATAGGGAAGACGACGTCGATCTGGGCGAGAGCCTGTGCATTGCCGGCGTCGATAAGCTGCCCCTTCACGACGCCGGGTACGGTGGCGACGCTCACTTCTGAAGGATTCAGGGCGATGTGTGCCGGATCGTGAGCATTCAGCAGATACTGCCTGGCATCGTTAACGTGCCACTGGCCCTGTTTATCAATGCCCAGCAGCACCACGTCGAAACGGCTTTTATCGATCGCATCAACGATATTTTTAGCCGATTGCAATGACACTTCGTGCTCCGCTGATTTTCCCCCAAAGACAATACCTACGCGCTGCTTAGCCATCTCACTCTCTTCCAGTCTGACGAAAAGCCAATAACATACCACGATGCCCGGCGTGTTTCGCGGCCTTCTGCCATAATGTTTTGGGGAATGTTGAGGGGGGAGAGTGAGAGGAAAAACGCTGCTGACCGGATTTATCATTTTGACCATCGCAACGCTGGGTTACCGCTGGTTGCCGCCTTACTACAACCCTTTCACGCCGCTGACGCTTGACGATCCGCCAGGCCGAATCACTCAGTATAAGCTTCGGCGTTTAACTCCCCAGGCGTGCGCGAGCCTGCTGTTACAGGCTAACCAACGCGATCTCATCCGCACCCAGCCGGTAGCGGACAGCGGCGGCGCGTGTCCCCTTAACAACGTCGTGCGCGTGCGTGACTTCGGCCCTGTCGGCCTGAACAGCAGCTTTCTTGCCAGCTGCCCGCTGGCGCTCAGCTCAGCCCTCTTTATCAGCCAGCAGGCCCGGCCGCTGACAAAACGCTATACGGGCAGCGAGCTCGCGCGTATCGACCACCTTGGCAGCTTTGCCTGCCGCAATATTTATCACCGCCCTGACGCGCGCCGCAGTGAACATGCCACGGCGGAGGCGCTGGATATTGCCGCTTTTCGTCTGGCGAACGGTGAACGCGTCACGGTGCTGAATGGCTGGAAGGCGACAACAACGCAGCCCTGGCTGAAGGCCATGCTGGCGGCGAGCTGTGGCTACTACGGGAACGGCCTGGGACCGGAGTATAACGCGGCGCATGCTAACCATTTTCATCTGGGAATGCGCGGTTTTGGCCTCTGCCGATAAAGCATAATATTCCGCCAGAAAATGGATGAATTGTGACTTATTTCACAAATATGATGACTGGGAAGATAAAACACCAAAGTCTGTCGGGCCGCATCTCTGGTGCGACGTTGACACGCGTAACTTGCTAATCTGTCGGCGAATTCGCCTAAAAATGAAGACTATTTCGTTATGGAATCCTGGAAAGTTAATCTTATCTCGGTCTGGTTCGGTTGCTTCTTTACCGGGCTGGCCATCAGCCAGATTTTACCGTTCCTGCCGCTGTACGTGTCGCAGCTGGGGGTGACCTCGCATGAAGCGCTTTCCATGTGGTCCGGTCTGACGTTCAGCGTCACGTTTCTGGTCTCCGCCATTGTGTCACCGATGTGGGGCAGCCTGGCAGATCGAAAAGGCCGTAAACTGATGCTGCTGCGCGCCTCGCTCGGGATGGCGATTGCCATTCTGCTGCAGGCCTTCGCCACCAACGTCTGGCAGCTGTTTTTCCTGCGGGCGGTGATGGGGTTGACGTCCGGGTATATTCCAAACGCCATGGCGCTGGTCGCCTCTCAGGTGCCGCGCGAGCGTAGCGGCTGGGCGCTGAGTACCCTCTCCACGGCACAGATCAGCGGCGTCATCGGCGGGCCGCTGCTGGGGGGCTTTCTGGCGGACCACGTCGGGCTGCGCGCGGTATTTATTATCACCGCGATCCTGCTGGTGGTCAGTTTTCTGGTCACGCTCTTTCTGATTAAAGAAGGGGGCCGCCCGGTTATCAGTAAATCTGAACGCCTCAGCGGCAAGGCCGTTTTCGCCTCGCTGCCTTATCCGAGGCTGATGATTAGCCTGTTTGTGACCACCATGGTGATCCAGCTCTGCAACGGTTCGGTCGGTCCGATTCTGGCGCTGTTTATCAAGTCGATGGAGCCGGAGAGCACGAATATCGCTTTTCTGAGCGGCATGATTGCCGCCGTGCCGGGCGTATCCGCCCTGATTTCCGCGCCGCGTCTGGGTAAACTGGGGGACAGGATCGGCACGGCGCGCATCCTGATGGCGACGCTGATCTTTGCGGTGGTGCTCTTCTTCGCGATGTCGTTTGTCACTTCTCCGCTTCAGCTTGGCATATTGCGATTTCTGCTCGGCTTTGCTGACGGCGCCATGTTGCCTGCGGTACAGACTCTGCTGGTCAAATATTCCAGCGACCATGTGACGGGGCGAATTTTTGGATATAACCAGTCATTTATGTATCTGGGGAATGTTGCCGGTCCGCTTATTGGCGCATCCGTTTCCGCAATGGCCGGTTTTCGTTGGGTATTTGCGGCGACAGCGATTGTTGTTTTAATCAATATTATCCAGCTGGCTATTGCGCTGCGACGCCGCCGACAAATGGCGGAGGCCAAATCGGCGAGATAACACTTTAGTAGATGTATTATATATTCTTATGGTAGCCGCATTTTTATATAACAAAATGCGGCGTCTTTTTATAGAAAAACGTTTCGCTCACGGCGCTACCTCTTTATTTTTGTTCCTGTGTCACTTTTGCATACCATAATTAATTTCTTCTCTTTGCAATAGGGATTCAGAGTGATAACGTCAGACAAAACTGAAAAGGAACTGGCACGATGAAAAACCTCATTGCTGAATTGCTGGTCAAGCTGGCACAAAAGGAAGAAGAGTCAAAAGAGCTGGTGGCTCAGGTCGAAGCGCTTGAGATTGTGGTCACCGCGTTGCTGCGACAAATGGCGAAAACCGATCAGCAGGCGTTGATTGAGAGCGTGGAAGGCGCGCTGGAGAGCGTCAGGCCTGAATCGCAGGTACCGGTTGAGGATGCGGAGATGCTTCACCAGTACGTAAAGAAGCTGTTAAGGCATCCGCGCAGCTAAACCGTCACAGGACGTAACGACGTGTCATAGAATTGTCATGCAGGATGCCTATAGTCGCTCTGTTTTTATTTTTATGTATTTGTACATGGAGAAAATAAATTGAAACAGAGCGCACTTTTCATTGCATTACTTCCCCTTTTAATTACCCCTGCCATTTATGCAGATACGACGCAAACCAGCGTGCTGGATAATCGTGCGGCAAAAGGGGATATCACCCAGCCTGGCGGCGCGCGCCGTTTATCAGAAGATCAAACGGCCGCTATTCGCGCTTCGCTGAATGAGAAGCCGGCAAAAAATATTATTCTGCTGATTGGCGATGGAATGGGCGATTCCGAAATCACGGCGGCGCGAAATTATGCCGAGGGAGCGGGCGGCTTTTTTAAAGGTATCGACGCCTTACCGCTGACCGGACAATATACCCACTACGCGCTGGATAAAAAAACCGGTAAACCGGATTACGTAACGGACTCCGCGGCCTCTGCCACGGCGTGGTCCACCGGCGTGAAAACCTATAATGGTGCGCTGGGCGTGGATATTCACGAACACGATCATCAAACCCTTCTGGAGATGGCAAAAGCGGCGGGCCTGGCGACCGGCAACGTCTCCACCGCTGAACTTCAGGATGCGACGCCTGCGGCGCTGGTGGCACACGTCACCTCGCGTAAGTGCTACGGCCCGTCAGTGACCAGCGAAAAATGCCCTACAAATGCGCTGGAAAAAGGCGGGAAAGGCTCGATTACGGAACAACTGCTGAACGCGCGTCCTGACGTGACGCTGGGCGGCGGCGCGAAAACCTTCGCGGAAACCGCGACGGCGGGCGAATGGCAGGGCAAAACGCTGCGCGAGCAGGCGCAGGCTCGCGGCTATCAGCTGGTGAGTGACGCAAATGCTCTGGGGGCGATAAGCGAGGCGAACCAGGACAAGCCGCTGCTGGGGCTGTTCTCCGACGGCAATATGCCCGTGCGCTGGGAAGGTCCAAAAGCCTCGTATCACGGCAATATCGATAAGCCTGCGGTGACCTGTACGCCAAACCCGAAACGCACGGACAGCGTACCGACGCTGGCGGCGATGACCGATAAAGCGATCTCTCTGTTGAGCAAGAGCGAAAAAGGGTTCTTCCTGCAGGTAGAAGGCGCGTCAATCGATAAGCAGGATCATGCGGCGAATCCGTGCGGTCAGATTGGCGAAACCGTCGATCTGGACGAGGCGGTGCAGAAGGCGCTCGCGTTCGCGAAAAAAGATGGTAACACCCTGGTGATCGTCACCGCGGACCACGCGCACGCCAGCCAGATCATTCCGCCAGATACCAAAGCCCCTGGCCTGACGCAGGCGCTGAACACCAAAGATGGTGCCGTCATGGTGATAAGCTACGGTAACTCTGAAGAAGAGTCCATGGAGCACACGGGCACCCAGCTGCGCATTGCCGCCTACGGCCCGCACGCGGCAAACGTGGTAGGCCTGACGGATCAAACGGATCTGTTCTATACCATGAAGGCGGCGCTGGGTCTGAAATGATAAAAATCCCGGCGGAAATCACATCTGCCGGGTGGTTTTTTTCCTGTCACGAACCAGACTTACAGGGAATGTTCACAAAAGGATGGTGCAATGAAAACAACATTACTGGTTACTCTGCTCTCCGGCCTGTTCCTGGTCGCCTCGGCGAACGCGGAAGAGAAAACGTTAACGCCGCAGCAGCAGCGTATGACCACCTGTAATCAGCAGGCGACGTCTCAGAGTCTGAAGGGCGATGCTCGCAAGACCTACATGAGCGACTGCCTCAAAAACGGCGCCTCGAAGCCAGCTGAAAAAAGCCTGACGCCTCAGCAGCAAAAGATGCGCGAGTGTAATGCCAAGGCCACCGAACAGTCTCTGAAAGGGGATGACCGCAGCAAGTTCATGAGTGCCTGCCTGAAGAAAAAAGTGTAGTTCGAACGGGTGAGCGGCTCCGGCGGCTCACCCGAAATTTCATACTTTCCCCGCAGACCCCCTCTCTATAATTTGGGAAAATGTTTCAGAATATTCCCAAAAATGATGAATGATGAAACGTATTACAACAAAAAGCGCATTCGGGAAGAGTGGAATTTAACCCTTTCTCAGGATGACCCTCACCGCGCTGGCATTCAGTTTGCCCGGCGGGTTCGGCTGGCGCGCGCCGTGGGGCTGGCAGCGATGTTTTTCCCGGTTGCAGGAATGCTGGTCACCCATTTTTTACCCGGCGGCTGGTGGCTTTTACTGGTCGGTTGGGCGTTCGTCTGGCCCCATTTCGCCTGGCAGTTATCCTGCCGGGCCGCGTCACCTCATCAGCAGGAAGTATTCAATCTTAAGATCGATGCCATCATTGCCGGGCTCTGGATCGGCGTGATGGGGATGAGCGCGTTACCCACGGCAGCGCTGGTGATGATGGTAGGGATGAATATGATGGGCTCCGGGGGCTGTCGTCTGTTTATTCCGGGGATCCTCTTGACCCTGCTCTCCGCGCTGGTCACGCTGCCGCTTGTCGGCCGCGTGACCGTCTTTAACCCCGACCCGGTGGAGTGGGGCTTAACGCTGCCGGTGCTGGTGCTTTATCCCATGCTGTTTGCCTGGCTCAGCCACCGCACCGCCGTCAGGCTTGCTGAGCACAAGCAGCGGCTGGAAATGATGAGCACCCGCGACGGCATGACTGGGGTCTTTAATCGACGCCACTGGGAAATGCTGCTGCGAAAGGAATTTGAGCATTGCCGCCGTGACCACTGCACCGCCACGATTTTGCTGATTGATATCGACCACTTTAAAAATATCAACGATACCTGGGGACACGCCGTGGGGGATGAGGCGATCATTGCCATCACGCGCCAACTCCAGATGTCGGTGCGGTCAGGTGATGCCATCGGCCGGTTTGGCGGGGATGAGTTTGCGGTGATTATGTCGCAGACCGCGGCGGAAAGCGCGATCGCCGTGATGTCCCGGGTGCATGAGCGGCTGGAAACGCTGTCGCTACCGTGCGCGCCAAAAGAGGCGCTGCGCATCAGCGTAGGCGTTGCCCCCTGGGGGCCGCAGTTTGGACATTATCGGGAATGGCTAAAGGCGGCTGACGTGGCGCTGTACAGAGCGAAAAATGCCGGGCGCAGCCGCACCGAAGTGGCCGCCTGACGCCCGACTGAAGCAATCAGGATTTACTCAGCTTCTCTGATTTTTCCATGCATTTTGTCATGGCCTCAATGACGGCCGAGCGGAATCCGCGCTCTTCCAGCACCCGCACTGCTTCGATGGTGGTACCGCCAGGGGAGCAAACCATATCTTTCAGTTCACCCGGGTGTTTGCCGGTCTCCAGCACCATTTTGGCGGAGCCCATGACGGCCTGCGCGGCGAACTTATACGCCTGGGCGCGCGGCATTCCGCCAAGCACGGCGGCATCGGCCATCGCTTCTAAAAACATGAAGACATACGCAGGCGCAGAACCACTGACGCCGACTACCGGATGGATCATCGATTCGGCAATCACTTCTGCTTCACCGAAGCAGCGGAAAATGTTCAGTACATCCGCCACGTCTTCTGAGGTCACCAGGGCGTTAGGCGTGACGGAGGTCATGCCGGCGTTGACCAGTGAAGGGGTGTTTGGCATCGCACGGACGATTTTGCGGTCGTGGCCCAGCGCGCGCGCCAGCTGATCGAGCGTGACGCCCGCGGCAATCGACACCACCAGCGTCTCTTTATTCAGGCTGGAGGTAATGTCGCTCAGCACTTTGATCATGATGTTCGGCTTGACGGCGCCAAAGACGATATCGGCGACCTGGGCCACTTCCTGCGCGCTTTCGGCGGCGTTGATCCCGTACTGATCGCGCAACGCGGCGACCTTGTCCGGTGACGGGGTATAGACCCAAATCTGACCCGGCAACACCTGCCCGCTGGCGATCAGACCGCCCAGGATGGCTTTGCCCATGTTACCGCAGCCGATAAACCCGATTTTCTTGTCCATCACGATTCTCCGTCATTATGCGTTGTTTTCTCTGATTGATAGCTTAACAACGAAATGCAGGCGACAATAGTCGGCAGAGTTATTAAGGGGAGACAATATGGCGATTTGGGTTGATGCGGACGCGTGTCCGAATGTGATTAAAGAGATTTTATTTCGTGCCGCCGAGCGCGTTCAGATGCCGCTGACGCTGGTGGCGAACCAGAATATTCGCGTACCGCCTTCGCGCTTCATCCGCTCTTTACGCGTGCCGGCCGGGTTTGACGTAGCGGATAACGAAATTGTCCGCCTGTGCAGCGCGGAGGATCTGGTGATCACGGCGGACATTCCGCTGGCTGCCGAAGTGCTGGAGAAAGGGGCGGCGGCGCTCAATCCGCGCGGAGAGCGATACTCGCCGTCGACCATTCGCGAGAAGCTCACTATGCGCGATTTTATGGATACGATGCGGGCCAGCGGCGTGCAGACCGGAGGACCGGATAGCCTGTCACAGCGCGATCGCCAGCAGTTTGCTGCCGAACTGGATAAATGGCTGCTGGAAGTGAAGCGCCGTACAGCGTAATGATAATTATTGTCAATTTGTGGTACAGTGTGGCCTCCACAGGGTTGTCATCCCGTACCGCTTTGCAGTAAAGTAATCGCAACATCTTCTGCAATTATTTCTTTACACTCTTCAGCCATCCGGCATCAAGGGGAACACCTGGCTATGACCCAACCCATCTTTTTAGTTGGCCCCCGCGGCTGTGGGAAAACCACCGTTGGCCTGGAGCTGGCACGCGTGTGTCATCGCCAGTTTGTGGATACCGACCACTGGCTGCAAACCGAGGCTGGAAAAACCATCGCTGAGATTGTTGAACAAGAGGGATGGGAAAGCTTTCGCGCGCGCGAAACGGCCACGCTGAAAGCGGTCACCACCCCGTCTGCGGTGATTGCGACCGGGGGTGGCATTGTTCTGGCGGAGTGTAATCGTCAGTTTATGCGCGAAAAGGGAATTGTGATTTACCTCAGCGCGCCGGTGTCGGCCCTGGTTGGGCGCCTGGAAGCCTTTCCGGAAGAGGGGCAACGCCCTGCGCTAACCTCCAGGCCGCTGAACGAAGAGGTGAGTGAAGTGCTGGCGGAACGTGATGCGTTATACCGCGAAGCGGCTCACCACGTGGTGGATGCGTCAGCCTCTCCCGAAGACGTTGTGATTCAGATTATTACCGCCCTGCGTTTGGCTTGTGCCAGCTAAGCGGCGTCTATACTTATAGCTCAGACATAAAAAAAGGATGAGCTATGCCAACCAGACCTCCCTATCCGCGTGAAGCGCGCATTGTTACCGTTGAAAAAGGCCATACGGGTCATACCGTGACCTGGTATCAACTGCGTGCCGATCACCCAAAACCGGACTCGCTGATCAGTGAACACGAGACTGAACAGGAAGCGCTGGATGCGAAACGGCGCTACGAAGATCCCGACATAACCTGAATGTTTTCCTAAACGCTCCAGGATCGTGCCTGAATCACACTTTTTACTCATCGTGAAAGTTAAGCAGGAGTTAATATTTAGTTATTACAAGTAACTCTGGTATCGGCAGGCGATCTTTACATTTCGATGTCGGGATCACCTGCTACGCTTGGTGCTGTTTTGTTGAAAAAATGAACTGTGCAGCGTAGTGAGCCTGTACCTGTGTGCACGATGTTGGAGTAATGGAAGGCGACAAAGATGAAGGCAACGTTGGCGATCCTCACCATTGGTGTGGTCCCTGTAAGCGAAGTGTTACCGCTCTTAACCGAGCATGTATCTGAACAACAGATAACGCATCTGAGCCTGCTTGGGAAGATGAGTCGGGAAGAGGTCATGGAGGACTACGCTGTCGAGGCGGGGGAGGATCCCCTGGCGACGTTATTAAGTGACGGTAAACTGGCGCATGTTTCACGCCAGAAAATCGAGCGCTCGCTGCAGGGCGTAATAGAAGTGCTCGATAATCAAGGTTATGACGTTATTTTGCTGATGAGCACGGCCCCCATTAAGGGGCTTATGGCGCGCAATGCGATTCTGCTGGAACCGATGCGCATCATTCCGCCGCTGGTGGCCTCCATCGTGGATGGTCATCAGGTGGGGGTGATTGTCCCCATTGAGGAGCTCATGGATAACCAGGAGGCAAAATGGCATGTGCTGGAAAAAGTGCCCTTGTACGCGCTGGCCAATCCGTTCTGGGACAGTGAGGCCAAACTCATTGCTGCCGGGAAGGAACTGCTGGAAAGAGGGGCCGATGTCCTGATTCTGGACTGTCTGGGGTTCCACCAGCATCATCGTGATTTGCTGCAAAAAGCGCTGGATGTGCCGGTGCTGTTATCCAACGTTCTGATGGCTCGCCTGGCCTCGGAACTGCTCATGTAATGATTTTGCGTGACAGGTGATGAGCATGGCCCCTATAGTGAATTTTTATCTAAAAATATAAGGGCCAGTTCATGCTTCAGAGTAACGAATACTTTTCCGGTAAAGTGAAATCCATTGGTTTTACCAGCAGCAGCACTGGCCGCGCCAGCGTTGGCGTAATGGCGGAAGGGGAATACACCTTTGGCACGGCGGAAGCGGAAGAGATGACGGTGGTCAGCGGCGCGCTGAACGTCCTGCTGCCGGGTGAAACGGAATGGAAAGTTTACGCTGCCGGGCAAGTTTTCAACGTCCCTGGCCACAGCGAATTTCATTTGCAGGTGGCTGAGCCTACCTCTTATCTGTGCCGCTACCTGAAATAAAAAATTAGCCGGGTGGCGCTAACGCTTACCCGGCCTACGTTTTACCCGTTATCTCTGCGCTTCGCCGCCGAGACCTTCCACCAGATTCTGAATCAACGCGGCCAGCTCGCCGGTCATCAGGATGAAGTCCGCGTCAAAACGCTGGGCGTAATCTTCCCGGTCGATATCTTCGTTCTGATCGCGCAGCTCGTCGCAGAACTTCAGACGCTTCACGGAGCCGTCGTCGCACATCACGAACTGGATGCGCTGCTGCCAGTCGAGCGCCAGCTTGGTGACCACTTTACCCGCTTCAATGTGTACGGCGATCTCGTCGCTGACCAGATCCTGCTTCTTCGCGCGGATCACGCCGCCATCTTCCAGCAGGGCTTTCAGCTCGGCTTCATCAAGGATCTGGAAGCCCTGTGCCGCAGCACCGCTGCGTACCCATTCGGTCAGCGTTAACTCAATTGGCGTTTCCAGCGCCAGCGGAACGACCGGTAACGAGCCGATGCTCTTACGCAGCAGGGCCAGCGTATCTTCTGCTTTCTTGGCGCTGGCGCAGTCCACCATGATCAGCCCGTTAACGGTGTCGATCCACATCATGGTCTGGCTGAAGCGGCTGAAGGCGCGCGGCAGCAGAGAGTGCAGCACTTCGTCTTTCAGCGAATCTTTTTCGGTCTTTTTCAGCTTGCGGCCCTGCTCGGCTTCCAGCTTGAAAATTTTCGCCTCGAGCGCCTGCTTAACCACCGGCGTGGGCAGAATCTTCTCTTCTTTACGGGCGCAGACGATGATTTGACCCGTGCTGCTGGCGTGGGTCAATGCATCGCTTTGTGAACCCATTGGCGGAACCCAACCGGTTTTTGCCATATCCTGGCTACCGCAAGGGGAAAAGGTATAAGCGGCTAACTGTTTTTCCATCTCTTCTGCACGCAGCGAAACGTCGCGGCTGAGACGGTAAACCATCAAATTTTTGAACCACAGCATGATAATTTCCACGGCCTTGTCGTTAAATCAGCGGGCATGATAACGAATTGTCGCATCGCTTGCATTGCTAATCGGGATGCGTGCTTCTACTCTGTTGATAATCAAAATAATGAGGAGAGTCTTGTGCGTATTGGCATTGATTTGGGCGGCACCAAAACAGAAGTTATCGCACTGAGCGAGCAGGGGGAACAGCTGTTCCGCCACCGTCTGCCTACGCCGCGCGATGATTATCACCAGACGATCGAGACCATTGCCAGGCTGGTTGAGATGGCCGAGCAGGCCACAGGACAAACCGGCAGCGTCGGGATGGGGATCCCGGGGTCGATCTCGCCGTATACCGGCGTGGTTAAAAATGCGAACTCCACCTGGCTCAACGGTCAGCCGTTTGATAAAGATTTAAGCGCGCGCCTGAACCGGGAAGTGCGTCTGGCCAACGATGCCAACTGCCTCGCCGTCTCTGAGGCCATCGACGGCGCGGCGGCCGGTGCCCAGACCGTGTTTGCGGTGATCATCGGTACCGGCTGCGGCGCGGGCGTGGCGTTTGGCGGGCGTGCCCATATCGGCGGTAACGGCACGGCGGGTGAGTGGGGACACAACCCGCTGCCGTGGATGGATGAAGACGAACTCAAATACCGCACTGAAGTCCCGTGCTACTGCGGAAAACAGGGATGTATTGAGACGTTTATCTCCGGTACCGGTTTTGCGACCGACTACCATCGCCTGAGCGGCCAGCCGCTCAAGGGTAACGAGATCATGCGTCTGGTCGAAGCGCAGGACCCGGTGGCGGAGCTGGCGCTTAGCCGCTACGAAATGCGGCTGGCGAAATCGCTGGCCCACGTGGTGAATATTCTCGATCCTGACGTGATAGTGCTCGGCGGCGGCATGAGCAACGTCGATCGGCTGTACGCCACGGTGCCGAACCTGGTGAAGCAGTGGGTCTTCGGCGGCGAGTGTGAAACCCCGATCCGCAAAGCGCTGCACGGGGACTCCAGCGGCGTGCGCGGCGCGGCGTGGCTGTGGCCAGAATAAACGTTTATTCCCTCTCCCTGTGGGAGAGGGTCAGGGTGAGGGCATCAGACCGCACGCTCCCCCCATTCATTCCACCGCAAATACCTTATCCAGCTTGCTATACCCCAGCCCGTTAATCTTCTTCACTTTGATCTGCACCGGAATACGCTCTTTCATCGCCTCTACGTGGCTGATCACGCCGATGGTTTTCCCGGTGGTGTTCAGCGTGTCGAGCGCATCCAGCGCGGTATCCAGCGTCTCACTGTCGAGCGTGCCGAACCCTTCATCCAGGAACAGCGAATCGATCCGCGTTTTATGACTCACCAGATCGGAAAGCGCCAGCGCCAGCGCCAGGCTGACCAGGAAGCTCTCGCCGCCGGAGAGGGTGCGGGTATCGCGGACTGCATCCGCCTGCCACGTATCCACCACTTCCAGCTCCAGCGCGTCGCTGGCCTTACGCTGCAATAAATAACGCCCGTGCAGACGGTTAAGCTGCTGGTTAGCAAGCCAGACAAGATTGTCCAGCGTCAGCCCCTGGGCGAACTTACGGAACTTGTCGCCGGTGCTGGAGCCGATCAGCGCGTTCAGGTACCCCCAGTCATCCGCCTGGCGCGCGGCCTCTTCAATTTGCTGCATCAACGCCAGCTGGTGCTGCCGGTTATCGCTGTCCTGCTTAAGCTGCTGACGGATCTCGCCCTGATGCGTGGTGTTCTCGCGCAGCTGTTGCGCCAGCTGCTGCAGCTGGCTTTGCAGCGTGGGTACATCGGCGTCGAGCCCTTGCGGCCTCTGCGCCAGATGTGACTGTAGCTGTTGGTTCGCTTGCCCGCACAGCGCCGCGGCCTGCTGTATCTGGTTTTCCAGCGACTGTTTCAGCTGTTCAAGGTGGCGAATAGCATCGTCATCCAGCAGGGCGGCAAGAAACGCGTCCTGGTCGGTAAAGCAGCTCGCCGAGAGCGCCGCGGTGAACTGCGTCTGCGACTGCTGCAGGCGCTCTCGCTCCAGCGCTTCCTGCTGCTGTTGCGCGCTCAGCTGGCTTTGCAGCGACACGCATTCGTCGTGGATGGCGCGCCAGTTATCAGGAATAACCGGTTCGGCGTCTTCGCTGTTCGTTGCCGGAAGCGCGTCGAGCAGTGGCTTCAGGGCGTTTATACGTTCCTGAAGCACGCCGTGCTGCGTTTGTTTCTCCTGCCACTGCGCGAATTCAGCTTCACGGGCCTGAAGCCAGGCGGCTTCCTGACTCTCTTCAGGTGCGTTAAGTGAGAGCGCGAGCAGGGCATGCTCCAGCGCCTGCCGCGTGGCCGCCAGTTGCTGCTGATACTGCCGCTCCTGCGCTTCCTGTTCGCTCAGCTGGTTCTGCAGAGTCAGCCGCTGGCTGAGCTGATAAAGCTGGCGCTCGTAATGTTCCTGTTCGTTCAGCCATGGCGCAATATCGTCCTGAATATTCAAGGTAATGTTCAGAGACGTGCAGGCCGCCACCCACTCTTTAGTGAGCGCTTGCTCTTCCTGAGAAAGCGTCTGCGCGTCGTCTGTCTCGCGCTGGATCTGCTGAGTCAGGGCATTGACCTGTCCCAGCACCAGCAGGCCTTCCTCTCTAAGGGCGGCGACCTCTTTTTCCAGGGCATCACGGCGGCGCTGGTTATCCGTCAGCTCAAGCGACTGATATTGCTCAACGGCCGGATGTTCGCAGGAACCGCACAGCGGACAGGGTTTGCCTGCCTCAAGCTGGGAACGGTAATGCTCCAGCTTCTTAATCGTTGCTTCGGTTTCGCACAGGGCTTTTAGATCGAGATAATGCTGGTTTTTCTCTTTGTACTGCTGGCGGCGCAGCGTCAGCGTTTCATTAAGCTTACTTTGTTCAGCCTGCGCCTTCTGCACGCTTTCACTGCTCTGGCGCAGGCGCTTTTGCAGCGGCTGATAGCGGGCATGCAGCGACGTCAGCTGCTGGCGCAGCGTGCGTAACCGGGACTGCTGCTCCATGGCCGCGCTGACCTCATCCGCCGTCAGCGTCAGCGCATTTTCCGGCATCGCTGCCAGCCTGTTGCGTAATTCACCTATCCGCGCAGCAAGCGAGGCTAACTGCGTTTTATCGCGGTTAAGCTGCGAGAACTGGGCACGCCAGCCTGCAATCTCCTGGCCTAACAGACGATAGCGCTCGTGCTCCGCCAGCCACTGCGCCAGCGCCGACAGTTCGGCCTGTCGCTGCTCGTGGTCACGCAGGGCGGTATTGCGGATACGTGAACGCAGCGCGGTTCTGGCCTGTAAGCGAGTATTTACTTCGATAATTCGCTGCTGGGTTTGCGTCAGGCGCGCGGTTTGCTCCTGCTGATGATCCCAAAGCGGCCGAAGCTGGGCGGCGGGGAGAGCAAGCTGCAGTTTTGCCAGTTCAGGCGCAGCGTCCGTCAGCGCCTGTTGCGCCTGCTGCTGCATCGCGGTGACGCGCTGTTGCTCGCGCACGAGCTCATCATGGCGCGTAAGCCACTGAAAATCTTTCTGTTGGTTTTGCTGCTGTTCCAGCAGGGTTTTCTCTTCGTCAGTAAGTGCCTGCAAACTTTGCTGTAACTGCTGCTGTTGTTCTTCGCTCAACAGCACGACGCCCGCCGCCTGCGCCTCGCACTTTTCAAGCACGATGCGGGCGGCTTTGTGTTTCTCAAACACCATGGCGGAAATCTGACCGTAGATTTCGGTGCCGGTCAGCTCTTCCAGCAGCTCGGCGCGATCGCTCGGTTTGGCGTTGAGAAAGGCAGCAAACTGCCCCTGAGAAAGCAGCATGGAGCGGGTAAAGCGCCCGTAGTCCAGCCCGGTGAGCGCGGCGGTTTGCTCCAGCTTATCCGTCACTTTGTCGGCCAGGATTTTGCCATCTTCGCAGCGCGCCAGCTCCACGCGCGGCGCCTGCAGGTTCCCGTCCGGCTGGTTGCGCGCCCGGTTTTGGCTCCAGAAGGCGCGATAGGCGGTGCCTTTTACCTCGAACTCCACTTCCGCCAGACACTCGGCGGTGTCGCGCGTCATCAGGTCGTTTTGCGCCTGGGAGACCTTCTGCAGTCGCGGCGTTTCGTGATAAAGCGCCAGACAGATGGCGTCGAGCAGGGTGGTTTTACCTGCCCCGGTCGCGCCGGTGATGGCAAACAGCCCGTTGCTGGCAAACGGCTCAGCGGTAAAATCAATTTTCCACTCGCCCTTGAGGGAGTTAAGATTTTTCAGTCGCAGGCTCAAAATTTTCACGCGTTTTCTTCCTCATCATTGAGCGCATGCAGGGTATGGCTGAACAGTTCGCTGAGCCTTGCGCGCTTCGCCTCGTCGATTTCCTCCTGCGAGAGTCTGCGTTCAAACACCTCTTCGACCCCCAGTTCACTGAGCGTTTCGCGTTGAGCGCTTAACAGGATTTTCTCGCGCTGCTCGCGGCTGCGGCGCACCAGCAAGACCTCAACCGGCAAATCTTCGGTCAGCGCCTGGATTTTTCGCTGCATATCGTGCAGGTAGTCGTCGGTGGTGATTTCGATGTCCAGCCAGATGGGGGGATCTTGCTCGACGCCGCGCCACTGCTCCAGTTGTGCGGTGATGGCATTGAGATCGCCTTTCAGCACGGCCAGCGGTTGAGTAACGGGCACCTCCAGCGTGTCGACGGCGCTGAGTTTTCCGTCGGAGAAGGTCACCAGATGTACGGATTTGGCTTTGCCCGTTTCGTCAAAGCTGAGCGAAAGGGGCGAGCCGCAGTAGCGGATGTGCTCGCAGCCGCCGACGATCTGCGCCCGGTGAATGTGCCCGAGCGCAATGTAGTCGGCGGGCGGGAAGTGCTGCGCCGGAAAGGCATCCAGCGTGCCGATATAGATGTCACGCACGGCGTCACTTTTACTGGCCCCGACGGTGGTGAGGTGCCCGGTCGCAATCACCGGAATCGACTGGTCACCGCGCAGGGCACAGGCTTCGGCGTGCTGCTGGTGGTAATAGTCGGTGATGGCCTGCAACAAATGTTGCTGCTTTTCCGCGCCCGACAGCCCCGCCTGGCTTTGCACGATGTCGCGCGGACGTAAAAACGGTATCGGACACAGCACCGCCCCCGGCGACCCGTCGCGCTTTTTCAGGATCTGCGGGGCGTGCCCGGCGCTGGCGACGACGGTGGTATTGAGAAACGCCAGGATGTCGCGGGATTCATTCAGCGTTGCGACGGAATCATGGTTGCCGGCGACGATCACCAGATGACAGCCGGTTTGCTGCAGATTCACCACGAAGCGGTTATACAACTCGCGCGCATAGCTCGGCGGCGAGCCGGTATCAAAGATGTCTCCCGCCACAATAATCGCGTCCACCTCGTGCGTCCGGGCCGTTTCCAGCAGCCAGCCCAGGAACGCTTCATGTTCAGCCGCACGGCTTTTGCTGTAAAAATTTTGACCCAGATGCCAGTCCGAGGTGTGAAGTATGCGCATAGCTGATCCGTGGCAAAAAAGAGAAAGCAGGATTATAAACGTTCAGAGAAGGGAAAATAACCGCTGTAATAAAACAACGGTTTGCCCGTTAACGTGGTACTGTTTTTCATAAATCTGTCATAAATCTGACGCATAATGGCGCCGAATTACAAACTTGTAACGTAAATAAGATAAGACAGGGCAAAGTATGGCGAGACGTATTCTGGTCGTAGAAGATGAAGCTCCAATTCGTGAAATGGTGTGCTTCGTGCTCGAACAAAATGGCTTCCAGCCGGTTGAAGCAGAAGATTATGACAGTGCAGTGAACCAGCTGAATGAACCCTGGCCCGATCTGATTCTGCTGGACTGGATGCTGCCCGGCGGCTCCGGACTGCAGTTTATCAAACACCTGAAGCGTGAAGCGCTGACCCGCGATATACCGGTTGTGATGCTCACGGCGCGCGGAGAAGAAGAGGATCGTGTGCGCGGTCTGGAGACCGGCGCGGACGATTACATTACCAAACCGTTCTCCCCCAAAGAGCTGGTGGCCCGCATTAAAGCCGTAATGCGCCGTATTTCGCCGATGGCGGTGGAAGAGGTGATCGAAATGCAGGGGCTGAGCCTTGATCCGACGTCTCACCGCGTGATGACCGGTGAAAATCCCCTCGACATGGGGCCTACCGAATTTAAACTCCTGCACTTCTTTATGACCCACCCGGAACGCGTGTACAGCCGCGAGCAGTTGCTGAATAACGTCTGGGGAACTAACGTGTATGTCGAAGACCGGACGGTTGACGTACATATCCGCCGCCTGCGAAAAGCACTGGAACTGAGCGGCCACGATCGCATGGTGCAGACGGTCCGCGGCACGGGTTATCGTTTTTCTACCCGTTTCTGAACAATGACAGGAGTGTGACGCGTGCTGGAACGTCTGTCATGGAAAAGGCTCGTCTTTGAACTGATCTTATGCTGTATTCCGGCCTTCATTCTGGGGGCCTTTCTTGGACACCTGCCGTGGTTTCTGCTGGCGTCGGTCACCGGGCTGCTCATCTGGCATTTCTGGAACCTGCTGCGCCTCTCCTGGTGGCTGTGGGTTGACCGAAGCATGACGCCGCCGCCGGGAAGCGGCAGCTGGGAGCCGCTGCTGTACGGTCTGCATCAGATGCAGATGCGTAATAAAAAGCGCCGCCGCGAGCTGGGAAGCCTGATTAAGCGTTTTCGCAGCGGTGCAGAATCGCTGCCGGATGCCGTGATTCTGACGACCGAAGAAGGGACGATCTTCTGGTGTAACGGCCTGGCGCAGCAGCTGCTGGGCCTGCGCTGGCCGGATGACAATGGACAGAATATCCTCAACCTTCTGCGTTATCCCGAGTTCACGCTGTACCTGAAAAAGCGTGATTTCTCCCGTCCGCACAATCTCAAGCTCAATAATGGTCGCCATCTTGAGATCCGCGTGATGCCCTACAGCGATAAGCAGTGGCTGATGGTGGCGCGCGATGTCACCCAGATGCACCAGTTGGAAGGGGCGCGTCGTAACTTCTTCGCCAACGTCAGCCACGAACTGCGAACCCCGTTGACCGTGCTGCAGGGCTACCTGGAGATGATGCAGGAGCAAACGCTGGAAGGTGCGCCGCGTGAAAAAGCGCTGCACACCATGCGCGAGCAAACGCACCGGATGGAAGGCCTGGTTAAGCAGCTGCTGACGCTCTCGAAGATTGAAGCGGCGCCAACGCTCGCGCTGAATGACACCATTGATGTCCCGATGATGCTGCGGGTCGTGGAGCGTGAAGCGCAGACGTTAAGCCACAAAAAGCACCACCTGACCTTTGACGTCGACAACACGCTGAAGGTGCTGGGCAGCGAAGATGAGCTGCGCAGCGCCATTTCCAACCTGGTGTATAACGCGGTGAATCATACGCCGGAGGGGACGGATATCGTGGTGCGCTGGCACCATACCCCAACGGGGGCCGAGTTTAGCGTGGAGGACAACGGGCCGGGGATTGCGCCGGAGCATATTCCGCGTCTGACCGAGCGCTTCTACCGTGTGGATAAAGCGCGATCGCGGCAGACGGGCGGAAGCGGCCTCGGGCTGGCGATTGTGAAACACGCAGTCAACCACCATGAAAGCCGTCTCGATATTCAGAGTACCCTGGGCAAAGGAACCCGCTTCAGCTTCGTTATCCCGGAACGATTAATTGCCAAAAAGATCGCCTGACGGCGGGCGTGTCATTTTACCTTTCCACGGGTCAGCCATCGCTGGCCCGTTTGCTTTGCAGTCAAGCGAAACGCGGATGAATTTTATACGGCTGGCTGTTTTTTGTTCGCATGATTAGCCATGGGTTTTTCTTATAAACAGCGTATTGTGCTGGTGCGTATTTTCATGCTGGCATATTGTTCTGGTTTTACGATCCCACCTTGCCTTTAAACGTTATAAGCGTTTAAATTGCGCCCCAGATACTGTCAGACCGACTGTATTTGCGTGGTAAATCGAAAAACTATTCTTCTCCACGCCAGGACGGGAGCATTTCCCGCTGAAATTGAGCAAATTTTCGGCTGTATCGTCCCGTCAGGGATATCGAAAATCTCAATGTTTTCAACACCACATCCACAGGCAGTAAGGTTTTATGACCCATCACTTAAAATCGCGTGACATCATCGCGCTGGGCTTTATGACATTTGCGCTGTTCGTTGGCGCAGGCAACATCATTTTCCCTCCAATGGTTGGCTTACAGGCGGGTGAACACGTCTGGACCGCCGCGTTTGGTTTCCTGATTACTGCCGTGGGTCTGCCGGTGCTAACCGTCATCGCGCTGGCGAAAGTCGGTGGCGGTGTGGATAGCCTCAGCTCCCCGATCGGCAAAGTGGCAGGCGTTCTGCTGGCAACCGTCTGCTATCTGGCCGTGGGGCCGCTGTTTGCCACCCCGCGTACCGCGACCGTTTCCTTCGAAGTGGGGATTGCTCCCCTGACCGGTGACGGCGCGATGCCGCTGTTCATCTACAGCCTGATCTACTTCGCTATCGTGATTCTGGTTTCTCTCTATCCGGGCAAACTGCTGGATACCGTGGGTAACTTCCTGGCTCCGCTGAAAATTGTGGCGCTGATTGTCCTGGCGGTGGCGGCCATCGTCTGGCCCGCCGGCCCGATTAGCGACGCGATGGACGCCTATAAAAACGCCGCGTTTTCTAACGGCTTCGTGAACGGCTACCTGACGATGGATACGCTGGGCGCGATGGTGTTTGGTATCGTTATCGTTAACGCCGCGCGTTCCCGCGGGGTGACCGAAGCGCGTCTGCTGACCCGCTATACCATCTGGGCCGGTCTGATGGCTGGCGTAGGGCTGACGCTGCTGTATCTGGCGCTGTTCCGTCTGGGCTCCGATAGTGCCATGCTGGTCGATCAGAACGCCAACGGTGCGGCTATCCTGCACGCCTACGTTCAGCACACCTTCGGTGGTGCGGGCAGTATGCTGCTGGCGGCGCTGATCTTCCTGGCCTGTCTGGTTACCGCCGTTGGCCTCACCTGCGCCTGTGCTGAGTTCTTTGCGCAGTATCTGCCGCTCTCTTACCGTACCCTGGTGTTTATCCTTGGTATCTTCTCCATGGCGGTGTCCAACCTCGGTCTGAGCCACCTGATTCAGGTCTCTATTCCGGTACTGACGGCGATTTATCCGCCGTGCATCGTGCTGGTGGTGCTGAGCTTCACCCGCCCGTGGTGGAACAACTCCTCACGAATTATTGCGCCAGCCATGTTTATCAGCCTGATTTTTGGTATCCTTGACGGGATTAAAGCATCAGCGTTCGCTGAAGTTCTGCCAGCCTGGACACAGCGTCTGCCGCTGTCCGAGCAGGGTCTGGCCTGGCTGATGCCTACCGTTGTTGCGCTGGTTCTGGCGATTATCTGGGACCGTGCCGCAGGGCGTCAGGTCGCATCGAACGCCCATTAATCAACGGCAACAAACTGTTTAACCACGGGGCTTAAGGCCCCGTGGTTTTTTGTTTTTTTCGTGTTGAATGGCAAGATTTAAATGGAAAGCACTAACAAACTTAAACGTGGATTGAGCACGCGCCACATCCGCTTTATGGCGCTGGGCTCGGCTATCGGCACCGGTCTTTTTTATGGCTCGGCAGATGCCATCAAAATGGCCGGTCCCAGCGTGCTGCTGGCGTACATCATCGGCGGCGTGGCGGCGTATATCATCATGCGCGCCCTCGGCGAAATGTCGGTTCACAACCCCTCCGCCAGCTCATTCTCCCGCTACGCGCAGGAAAACCTCGGCCCGCTGGCCGGGTTTATCACCGGCTGGACCTACTGCTTCGAAATCCTGATTGTGGCGATTGCCGACGTGACGGCATTTGGCATCTACATGGGCGTCTGGTTCCCGGCGGTACCGCACTGGATTTGGGTGCTGAGCGTGGTGCTGATCATTTGCGCCGTCAACCTGATGAGCGTGAAGGTGTTTGGCGAGCTGGAGTTCTGGTTCTCCTTCTTCAAGGTCGCCACTATCATCATCATGATTGTGGCCGGTTTCGGGATTATCATCTGGGGGATTGGCAACGGCGGGCAGCCGACCGGGATCCACAACCTCTGGAGCAACGGTGGCTTCTTCAGCAACGGCTGGCTCGGGATGGTGATGTCGCTGCAGATGGTGATGTTCGCCTACGGCGGTATCGAGATTATCGGTATCACCGCCGGGGAAGCGAAAGACCCGGAGAAATCCATTCCGCGCGCCATCAACTCGGTGCCGATGCGTATTCTGGTGTTTTATGTGGGTACGCTGTTCGTGATCATGTCCATTTACCCGTGGAACCAGGTAGGCACCAACGGTAGCCCGTTTGTCCTGACCTTCCAGCATATGGGCATTGCGTTTGCGGCCAGCATTCTCAACTTTGTGGTGCTGACCGCGTCGCTTTCGGCGATCAACAGCGACGTCTTTGGCGTGGGCCGTATGCTGCACGGCATGGCGGAGCAGGGCAGCGCGCCGAAGGTGTTCGCCAAAACCTCACGCCGCGGCACGCCGTGGGTGACCGTCGTGGTGATGACCGTGGCGCTGCTGTTCTCGGTTTACCTGAACTACATCATGCCGGAGAACGTCTTCCTGGTGATTGCGTCCCTGGCGACCTTCGCAACGGTGTGGGTGTGGATCATGATCCTGCTGTCGCAGATTGCCTTCCGCCGTCGCCTGTCACCGGATGAGGCGAAAGCGCTGAAGTTCAAAGTACCGGGCGGCGTTGCGACCACCGTCGTGGGGCTGATCTTCCTGGTGTTTATCATTGGCCTGATTGGCTACCATCCGGACACCCGCATTTCGCTCTACGTGGGCTGCGCGTGGATCGTGCTGCTGCTGGTGGGCTGGGTGTTTAAATGCCGCCGCGACCGTCAGCTGGCGGAAGCGCAGTAACATCCTTTTCCCTCTCCCCGTGGGAGAGGGTTAGGGTGAGGGCATCAGGCCGCACTGATGCCTCCTCCCCCGTCCTCCTCCCCCAATAAATCCCATCATGGTGAGCTATCCTTAACCACCCTGTGGCAAGGTGACGTCAATTTCATCAAAGGGGATTCGTGATGTTAAACGCCTGGCACCTTCCGGTTGCCCCATTTGTTAAGCAAAACAAAGACAACCTGGTGATTACGCTCTGGCTGGCGGGTGAAAATCAGCCTGAACGCGTGACGCTCCGCGCCGAAATCGATAACGAAGAGACCGGGCTGAAAATGCACAAGCTGCGCAGCCAGCCGCAGCCGGGGATCACCGCCTGGCGGGCGAATATCGACCTGCGTAGCGGACAGCCGCGTCGCCGCTACAGCTTCAAGCTTTTGTGGAACAACCGTCAACTGTGGTTTACCCCGCAGGGGTTTAGCCGTTTCCCGCCCGCACGGCTGGAACAGTTTGCTGTGGATTACCCGGATAACGGCCCGCAGTGGGTCAACGATCAGGTCTTTTACCAGATTTTCCCGGACCGTTTTGCGCGCAGCGAAAAGCGCACTGCCGACCAGGATAAGGTCTACTACCACCATGCCGCGGGCCATGACATTATCCTAAAAGCGTGGGATGAGCCGCTGACCGCGCAGGCGGGCGGATCGACTTTCTACGGCGGCGATCTCGACGGCATCAGCGAAAAGCTGTCGTACCTGAAAAAACTGGGCGTGACGGCGCTGTATCTCAACCCGGTGTTTAAAGCCCCGAGCGTACATAAATACGATACCGAAGATTATCGCCACGTTGACGCGCAGTTTGGCGGTGACGAGGCGCTGCTGCGCCTGCGTAAGAACACCCAAAACGAAGGCATGCGCCTCATTCTGGACGGCGTGTTCAACCACAGCGGAGATTCGCATGCGTGGTTTGATCGGCATAACCAGTCGATGGGCGGGGCATGTCATAACCCGGATTCGCCGCAGCGCGACTGGTATAGCTTTAATGAGGAGGGGCGTGCGCTGGACTGGCTGGGCTACCCGAGCCTGCCGAAGCTGGATTTCCAGTCGCCAACGCTTGTGAACGAGATTTACGGCGGGGAAGACAGCATCGTGCGCCACTGGCTGAAGGCGCCGTGGAATATGGACGGCTGGCGTCTGGACGTAGTGCATATGCTCGGCGAAGCGGGCGGGGCGCGGAATAACCTTCAGCACGTCGCCGGGATTACGCGCTCGGCAAAAGCGGCCCAGCCGGAGGCGTTCGTCTTTGGCGAGCACTTTGGCGACGCGCGCCAGTGGCTGCAGAACGATGCGGAAGATGCGGCGATGAACTATCGCGGCTTTACCTTCCCGCTGTGGGGATTCCTCGCCAACACCGATATCTCCTACGATCCGAATCATATCGACGCTGAAACCTGCATGGCGTGGATGGAGAACTACCGCGCCGGTCTGTCGCATCAGCAGCAGCTGCGGATGTTTAACCAGCTCGATAGCCACGACACCGCGCGCTTTAAATCCCTGCTCGGCAAGGATGTCGCGCGTCTGCCGCTGGCGGTGACCTGGCTCTTCACCTGGCCGGGCGTACCGTGCATCTACTACGGAGACGAGGTGGGGCTGGACGGCAACAACGATCCGTTCTGTCGCAAAACCTTCCCGTGGGCGCCGGAGAAACAGGACAAGGTGCTGTTCAGCCTGTATCAGCGCCTGGCGAAGTTGCGTAAGCAGAGTCTCGCCCTGCGCTACGGCGGCTGCCAGGTGGTGTACGCCCACGATAACGTGGTGGTGTTTGCTCGCGTCTATAACCAGCAGCGCGTGCTGGTGGCGATCAATCGGGGCGAGGCTTGCGAAGTGGTGCTGGATGATTCACCGCTGCTGAAGGTGGCAGCGTGGAAGAGCAAAGAGGGCAAGGCGACGATACAGGACGGCGTGCTGGCGCTGCCTGCAATATCCGCGACGATCTGGTTCGGCAGCTAATGCGCTATTGTTTCCACCTTTTAAGATGGCGCAAATGCAACGATTTGTGTCAATCTTAACGGATCGTTTACGGTGAAGGTGGAAACATGGACGAGCTTTACATCCTTGGCTGTTTATTCCTGATTTTTGCGCTGCTGGTTGCGCCTGTGCTTGCGGTTATCGGGTTTAATCGCAGTACGGCAGCGCGGCAGGAGATCGCCCGGCTACGCCAGCGCATAGAGGCGCTTGAGCAGCGCGGCGTGCCTGAGAACGCGCCGGAGCCGGTGCAGACCGCCGCGCCGGTGGTGGAGGACGCTCCCGCGCCTGTCGACCCCTGGCGCCCCGATATTCCCGCTGCGGTGGCAGAACCCGCTCAGGCTCCTGCGCCAGTGGCAAAACCGCCTTCAGCCTTTGGCGGCATCCTGACGTCGCTGGCGCGCTGGTTCATGCAGGGTAATCCGCTGGCGAAGCTGGGGATCCTGCTGCTCTTCCTCGGGCTCTCTTTCCTGCTGCGCTATACCGTCGAACATTCCCTGTTCCCGCTTGAGCTGCGCCTCGTGGCAACCGCGCTGTTTGCCATTGTTCTGCTGGCTGTCGGGTGGCGACTGCGGCACAGGCAGCGCGTCTATGCGTTGATCCTCCAGGGCGGGGCGACCGGCGTGCTCTACCTGACGGTGTTTGGCGCCTTCCGGCTCTGGCAAATGTTGCCGATGACGCTGGCTTTTGCGCTGCTGGTGGTGATTTGCGCGGCGAGCGTCGGGCTGGCGGTGCTGCAGAAGGCGCTGAGCCTTGCCATGCTGGCGAGCCTCGGCGGCTATCTTGCCCCGCTCCTCTTGTCTACCGGGGGCGGCAGCTTTGTCGCGCTGTTCTCTTTCTACCTCCTGCTGTCCATCGGCATTCTTGCTATCAGCATCTGGCAGCACTGGCGCGAGTTGAACCTGCTCGGGCTGCTGTTCACGTTCGGCGTGGGCGGCCTGTGGGGGCTGAATGACTACCAGCCTGAAGACTATTGGATTTGCCAGCTGTTCCTGATTGCCAATACGCTGATACTCGGCGTGCTGAGCGTGGCGCTGTCGCTGCGGGCGCAGGAGAAAGGGAAGCAGATCGTTGACGGCGTGCTGCTGTTTGCCCCGCCGCTGATCGGCTTCGGGATGCAGTACGGCATGACCCGGTACTGGGAATATGGCCCCGCGCTGAGCGCGCTGGGATACGGCGCATTTTATCTCACCCTCGCGTACCTCGCGCTGCGGCGCTATCCCTCCCTCGGACGGCCGCTGGTCATGGCGGCGCTGGCGATCGGCGGCGGGTTTGCCACGCTCGCCATTCCGCTGGCGCTGTCGGCGCGCTGGACGGCAATGGCCTGGGCGCTGGAGGGGCTGGGTATCCTCTGGCTGGGCGTGCAACAGCAGCAGCGGCGGATGAGCTATAGCGGGACGGCGCTGCTGGTGCTGGCGCTCGGCAGCGCGCTGTGGGCGCAAACAAACGGCGTTACGCCGCTGAGCCTGCTCCTTATCTTCGCCATCCTTAGCCTTTGCTGGCTGGCTGCGGCCTGGCTGTGGCGGACTCTCTTCCTGCCGGTCAGCTGGGCGCTGCTGGCAGGTGGTCTGCTGTTCTGGCTCGTGGCGCTATTGGGCGCATCGCGGCTGGCATTGACGAAGGCATTACCGATTCTGGCGGGCGTGCTGGCGCTGACGGCGGCGTCGGTCTGGGGCTGGCGGCAGGTGGCCGCTCGTCTGGCGTGGCGGGAGCTGGACGCCAGCAAATGGCTGCTCTGGCCGGTTATGCTGCTGATGGTGGGTTATCAGCTCTGGCACCAGCAGATCGTCTCCGCCGGCTGGTCAAACCTGGCCTGGTGCGTTGCGCTTCCTGCCGCGCTAATGATGCTGCGGCGCGACGGTGAAAGACTCCTTCCGCGTATCGCGATGGGGCTGCATCTGTCGCTGTTCTGGATGATTTTACTGGCGCTGGCCGCCGAGCTTTACTGGTTTGCCCGGTCCCTGCCGTGGGGCATGGCGGCCTGGGGCAGCGGACTGGCGATGGCTGCAGGCGGCGGGATGATTATGGTGCTCTCTGCTGCGGTACGGCGTCGCGTGTGGCCGTTCCGGGAGTGGCCTGCGCTCTACTCCTGCCTGGCACCGATTCCCGTAGTCGTGGCGCTGCTGGTATTGCTGGTGGTGACCAATTTCCAGGACGGCGTGGTCTATCGTCAGACCTGGCTGCCGCTGGTGAACCCGCTTGAGGAAGGTGCCGCGTTCGCGTTGCTGGGTCTGGTGGTCTTTTATCGGGCGGTGGATCGCTACTACCCGGCGTGGCTTGCGCAAGCGCGCCCGTGGCCTGCCGTCGCGCTCATGGCGTTTGGCTTCTGGTGGCTAAACGGTGCGCTGATGCGCGCCCTGGCCTGGTACGGCGACGTGGCCTGGAATATGGCATCGCTATGGGATTCACGGCTTATCCAGACCAGCTTTGCCCTGTTCTGGATGTTGAGCGCGCTGGTGGTCATGATCCATGCCACCCGTCGGGCTTCCCGGCAGGAGTGGCTCTGCGGTGCCGCGCTGCTGGGTGTGGTGATGGTTAAGCTGATGCTGGTGGACAGCGCGGGCGGAGGCGGTCTGTCGCGCGCGGTGGCGTTTATCGGCGTGGCGATACTGGTGCTGATAGTGGGCTATTTCTCGCCGCTACCGCCAAAAACAGGAGATGAAAAATGAAATGGATGAAAGCGGTAGCGTGTACCGCGCTGCTGGCGCTTTCCGGCCCGGCGTTCTGCGACGAGGTACCCGCGGAATCGCCGCGGGACTACGCCTTTGGTCGTTCACTCGACACGTCCGTTCCTTCCCGGTGGTATCGGGTGATGCTGCCGCTTGCCGTCTATGAGCAGAGCACATCCGCGGATCTGCATGATGTTCGCGTCTTTAACCAGTCGGGTGAGCCGGTTCCCTTTAGCCTGATCGCCGCAACGCGCCCGCAGGACACAGCGCACTCCATGGCGCTGCGTCTCTTTCCGCTGGACGCCTCGCCGCTCGCAGCTGCCTCAGACGCCGGTGACAGCGATAAGATCCTGCTCCGTTCCCGAAACGGCGTTGAGATTGTGCTGGAGGGGCAAAAAGCCGCCGCAGCCGGGCAACATTATCTGCTGACCTTGCCGGAGCAGACGACGGGTGAGCTGGCCATATCCCAGCTGCAGCTGCTCTGGAATACCCCGCAGTCGCCCTGGCAGGGAACGGCGTCGGTCTATTACAGCGAGGATCTTAAGCGCTGGTATACCCTGCGCGAAGAAATGCCGCTGCTGGACGTCGCCAGCGGTCAGGATCGCCTTAAGCTCGATCGGATCGACACCGATACGGTTTTATCTCCCGATGCGAATCGCTATCTCATGGTGGTGCTGAATACGCAGAGCAAGGGGATAACGTTGACTGGCGTAAACGCAATCAGCGCACCTGCGCAGGTGGCCCCGGAAGAGATCAATCTTGAGGGAGAAGGGGAGCCGCTATCGACAAGCGAAGCGCAGTGGCGCTGGGCGCGCCCGCAGCCGCTGAGTGCTGTCAGCATTTCGCTGAACGGTGATGGTGTCCTTCCCGTGGAGATCGCGTGGCGCAGTACAGAAAAAGACGCATGGCACCCCCTGAAAAAAGAGGTGATTTACCGTCTGGAGGGAAAAACGTCCGGACCGGTTTCGCTTAGCGGGGGCCTGGTGCAGGCCGTGAAAATCACGACGCTGAATGCGCGTCTGCCAGAATACCTGCCGAGCGTCACGGGGCATCGCGACCGCTATGACCTGGTGTTCAACGCGCAGGGGAAAGCGCCGTACGTGCTTGCCTGGGGCAACGGCGCCGCAAAGCCTGCCAGCGTGGAGCCCGACATGCTGATCCCCGCCGACCTGCGTAAGACCTATGCTATGGCGAACCTGCCGCAGGCCGACATAGTGGATGACGTTGCGTTAGGCGGCGAGGGGCGTCTGACCGCCACCTCTGCTGCCGATCGGGCGAGCTGGATGAACGCCCTGCTGGTATGGGGCGTGCTGATTGCGGGCGTGCTCCTGCTGGCGGGCATGGCCTGGCGCATCTGGCGGGAAACGCAGCGTAAGGCATAAAAAAAGGCCCGCATAAGCGGGCCTTTCTCGTAAACCGTGCCGATTACAGGCTGGATACGTTCTCAGACAGGTATTTAGCCACGCCGTCTGGGGAAGCAGCCATACCTTCTTTACCTTTTTCCCACTGAGCCGGGCACACTTCGCCGTGCTCTTCGTGGAACTGCAGCGCGTCAACCATACGCAGCATTTCGTCGATGTTACGACCCAGCGGCAGATCGTTCACAACCTGGTGACGAACGATGCCGTTCGCGTCGATCAGGAAGGAACCGCGCAGCGCAACGCCAGCGTCCGGATGTTCGATACCGTAAGCCTGCTGGATTTCGCGTTTGATGTCCGCAACCATTGCGTATTTCACCGCACCGATGCCGCCTTTGTCGACAGGGGTGTTACGCCATGCGTTGTGTACAAATTCAGAGTCGAAGGAGACGCCAACCACTTCTACGCCACGCTTCTGGAATTCTTCATAACGTTTGTCGAACGCGATCAGCTCAGACGGGCAAACGAAAGTGAAGTCCATTGGCCAGAAGAACAGAACGGTCGCTTTACCGTTGGTGTGCTGTTTGAAGTTGAAGTTTTCAACGATTTCACCGTTGCCCAGAACTGCTGCAGCTGTAAAATCCGGAGCCGGACGAGTTACCAGAACCATATGATTCTCCTGTAGATACTAAGGTTATTTGGAACGCAACGCGAGCCAGTATAGAGAGTGTTCATGGATAAGACAAAGAGGTGGTGACAATCGTTCCGCCAGCTTTTACCTATCAATGCGAATTCTGTTACAGCTGTTTATTTTTCGCCTGCGCCATCATGCGCGGATAGAATTGCCAGAATCGGGCCTCCAGCGCGTCGTAATGTTCATCCAGGTCATACCAGGAATCCCGCAGCGCATCAAGCCGTGGTCGACGGCTTGCCATCCCGTTCAGCACGTTCTGGATGAAGTCCATCTCGCGATAGCGCTCCAGCCAGCGTTCTGACCACAGATAGTTATTCAGATTGACAAAGCGCGGCGGCGAGTCGGGCAGAATGATCGACACCTGCTGGTGGGCATAGCGCACAAATTCGGGCAGGGATAGCTCTGGCGAGAGCTGTGCCCAGTGGCGCGACAGGAAGTGATCCCACATCACGTCGAGCGTGATCGGCGCAACGCGGCGCGTTTCAGGGCGGAACCACGCTTTGGCTTCCGTCACTTCCGGCAGTTTATCCGTCAGCACGTCGATGCGGCGGTGCATAAAAATCCCGTCGACAACCTCAGGGGAGTAGTCTTCTGCGGGATTACCGCGTACGAAATCGGCCAGCAAATTGCCCGAGAGGGAGCTGTCAGCGAGGTGCGCGAGATGCAGGTGAGCGAGAAAATTCATGCGTTTTATTTGTCCGGGGGCGGCTAGTTGTTGCAGCAAAAGGGTGTGAGCACTAGACTATGCCGCCTGTTTTTAAGTCACGAGTATACGTCATGCGCGTCGCCGATTTCTCCTTTGAACTACCTGAATCCCTGATTGCTCACTATCCCATGCCTGAGCGCAGCAGCTGTCGCTTACTGTCACTGGATGGGCCAACGGGCGAGCTGACGCACGGTACTTTCACCGATTTGCTCGACAAGCTCAACCCTGGCGATCTGCTGGTCTTTAACAATACCCGCGTGATCCCGGCGCGCCTGTTCGGCCGTAAAGCCAGCGGCGGCAAGATTGAAGTGCTGGTCGAACGTATGCTCGATGATAAACGTATTCTGGCACATATTCGCGCCTCCAAAGCCCCGAAGCCGGGCGCGGAGCTGCTGCTGGGCGATGATGAGAGCATCAAGGCGACCATGACCGCGCGCCACGACGCGCTTTTCGAAGTGGAGTTTAACGACGAGCGCACGGTGCTTGATATCCTGAACGCCATCGGCCACATGCCGCTGCCGCCGTATATTGAGCGTCCGGACGAAGAGGCTGACCGCGAGCTGTATCAGACCGTCTACAGCCAGAAGCCTGGCGCGGTCGCGGCCCCAACGGCAGGTCTGCACTTTGATGAGCCGCTGCTGGAAAAACTGCGCGCGAAAGGCATTGAGATGGCGTTCGTGACGCTGCACGTCGGCGCGGGTACCTTCCAGCCGGTGCGCGTGGACAGCATTGAAGACCACATCATGCACTCTGAGTATGCTGAAGTGCCGCAGGATGTCGTGGACGCGGTGCTGGCGGCGAAAGCGCGCGGTAGCCGCGTCGTGGCGGTCGGTACGACGTCGGTGCGCTCGCTGGAGAGCGCCGCGCAGGCCGCGAAAAGCGAGTTGATTGAGCCGTTCTTTGGCGATACGCAGATCTTTATCTACCCGGGTTACCAGTACAAGGTGATTGACGCGCTGGTGACCAACTTCCATCTGCCTGAATCGACGCTGATTATGCTGGTCTCTGCGTTCGCGGGGTATCAGCATACGATGAATGCCTACAAGTCTGCGGTAGAACAAAAATATCGCTTTTTTAGCTACGGGGACGCGATGTTTATCACGTACAATCCGCAGGCTTTGAATGAGCGTGTCGGGGAATAAGTCCGCGGCACCGTTTTACAACGTTGGACTGTTTTTCTGACGTCGGAGAAAAAATGAAATTTGAACTCGATACCACCGACGGTCGCGCGCGCCGCGGTCGCCTGGTGTTTGATCGCGGCGTGGTGGAAACCCCCGCGTTTATGCCTGTGGGCACGTACGGCACCGTAAAAGGGATGACGCCGGAAGAAGTTGAAGCCACTGGCGCGCAGATTATCCTCGGCAATACCTTCCACCTGTGGCTGCGTCCGGGTCAGGAGATCATGAAGCTCCACGGCGACCTGCACGACTTCATGCAGTGGAAAGGCCCTATCCTGACCGACTCCGGCGGTTTCCAGGTCTTCAGCCTGGGGGATATCCGCAAGATCACCGAGCAGGGCGTTCACTTCCGTAACCCGATCAACGGCGATCCGATTTTCCTCGATCCCGAAAAATCAATGGAGATTCAGTACGATCTCGGCTCTGACATCGTGATGATCTTCGACGAATGCACGCCGTATCCGGCCGACTGGGACTACGCCAAGCGTTCCATGGAGATGTCTCTGCGCTGGGCGAAGCGTAGCCGTGACCGTTTTGACTCCCTGCAGAACAAAAATGCGCTGTTCGGCATTATCCAGGGCAGCGTTTACGAAGATTTACGCGATATCTCTGTTAAAGGTCTGGTAGAGATAGGTTTTGATGGCTACGCTGTCGGCGGTTTGGCTGTGGGTGAGCCGAAGGAAGACATGCACCGCATTCTGGAGCACGTCTGCCCGCAAATCCCGGCGGATAAACCACGATACCTGATGGGCGTGGGCAAACCGGAAGATCTGGTTGAAGGCGTACGCCGCGGCATTGATATGTTCGACTGCGTCATGCCAACCCGCAACGCGCGTAACGGCCATCTGTTCGTTACCGATGGCGTGGTGAAAATCCGTAACGCGAAGCATAAGAGTGACACCAGCCCGCTCGATTCCGAGTGCGATTGCTATACCTGTCGCAATTATTCTCGCGCGTACCTGCATCATCTCGATCGTTGCAATGAGATTTTGGGCGCGCGTCTCAATACCATTCATAATCTTCGTTATTATCAGCGCTTAATGGCTGGTTTACGTAAGGCTATCGAAGAGGGTAAATTAGAGAGCTTCGTGACCGATTTCTACCAACGTCAGGGGCGGGATGTTCCACCGTTGAACGTTGATTAATTTTAATAATGAGGGAATTTGAATGAGCTTTTTTATTTCTGATGCGGTAGCGGCAACAGGTGCTCCAGCGCAGGGCAGCCCGATGTCTCTGATTCTGATGCTGGTTGTGTTCGGTCTGATCTTCTACTTCATGATCCTGCGTCCACAGCAGAAGCGCACCAAAGAGCACAAAAACCTGATGAACTCCATTGCGAAAGGCGATGAAGTGCTGACTAACGGTGGTCTGGTCGGTCGCGTAACCAAAGTGGCTGAAAACGGCTACATTGCTATCGCCCTGAACGACACCACTGAAGTGGTCATCAAACGTGACTTCGTAGCTGCCGTTCTGCCGAAAGGCACCATGAAGGCGCTGTAATCCCAACTTTTCCCAAAGGGAACTGCCGTGTTAAACCGTTATCCTTTGTGGAAGTACATCATGCTGGTCGTCGTGATTCTCGTCGGCCTGCTGTACGCGCTTCCCAACCTGTATGGTGAGGATCCGGCTGTTCAAATCACTGGCGCGCGCGGTGTCGCCGCCAGTGAGCAAACGCTGATCCAGGTCCAGAAAACGTTACAAGAAGAAAAAATTACCGCTAAGTCTGTGGCTCTGGAAGAGGGTGCAATTCTTGCTCGCTTCGACACCACCGACACGCAGCTCCGCGCACGTGAAGCGCTGATGGGCGTGCTGGGTGATAAATACGTCGTGGCGCTTAACCTTGCCCCTGCAACCCCGCGTTGGCTGGCTGCGATGAATGCAGAGCCAATGAAACTCGGTCTTGACCTGCGTGGCGGCGTTCACTTCCTGATGGAAGTGGATATGGATACCGCGCTCGGCAAGCTGCAGGAACAGAATATCGACAGCCTGCGCAGCGATCTGCGTGATAAAGGCATCGCTTACACCACCGTGCGTAAAGAAGATAACTACGGCATGAGCATCACGTTCCGCGACAGCGCGGCGCGCGATCAGGCTGTAGATTACCTGACCCAACGTCACCGTGACCTGGTGATCTCCTCGCAGGGCAGCAACCAGCTGCGCGCGGTGATGACCGATGCGCGTCTGAAAGAAGCGCGTGAATATGCCGTTCAGCAGAACATCAACATTCTGCGTAACCGTGTAAACCAGCTGGGTGTGGCTGAGCCGCTGGTGCAGCGCCAGGGTGCTGACCGTATCGTGGTTGAACTGCCGGGTATCCAGGATACCGCGCGTGCGAAAGAGATTCTGGGGGCGACCGCCACGCTGGAATTCCGTCTGGTCAATTCCAATGTCGATCAGTCCGCTGCCGCAGCAGGCCGTATTCCGGGTGATTCCGAAGTGAAACAGACTCGCGAAGGTCAGCCTGTTGTGCTGTACAAACGCGTGATTCTGACCGGTGACCATATCACCGACTCCACCTCGAGCCAGGACGAATACAACCAGCCGCAGGTTAACATCTCGCTTGATAGCGCGGGTGGTAACATCATGTCTAACTTCACCAAGGACAACATCGGCAAGCCGATGGCAACCCTGTTCGTGGAGTACAAAGACAGCGGTAAGAAAGATGCGAATGGTCGTGCGGTGCTGGTGAAAGAGGAAGAGGTGATTAACATCGCCAACATCCAGTCTCGTCTGGGTAACAGCTTCCGTATTACCGGTATTAGCAACCCGAACGAAGCGCGTCAGCTCTCTCTGCTGCTGCGTGCCGGTGCGCTGATTGCGCCAATTCAGATTGTTGAAGAACGTACCATTGGTCCAACGCTGGGGATGCAAAACATCCAGCAGGGCCTGGAAGCGTGTCTGGCCGGTCTGGTGGTCTCTATCCTCTTCATGATCTTCTTCTATAAGAAGTTTGGTCTGATTGCGACCTCCGCGCTGATCGCGAACCTGGTGCTGATTATCGGCATTATGTCCCTGCTGCCGGGGGCGACGCTGACCATGCCGGGTATTGCGGGTATCGTTCTGACCCTTGCGGTGGCGGTCGACGCCAACGTACTGATTAACGAACGTATCAAAGAAGAGTTGAGCAACGGTCGCTCTGTTCAGCAGGCGATTGATGAAGGTTATAAAGGCGCGTTCAGCTCTATCTTCGATGCGAACGTAACAACACTGATTAAGGTTCTTATCCTGTATGCAGTGGGTACTGGCGCGATCAAAGGCTTTGCGATTACAACCGGTATTGGTGTCGCAACGTCAATGTTTACCGCTATTGTCGGCACCCGTGCCATCGTGAACCTGCTGTACGGCGGCAAGCGCGTCAAAAAGCTGTCTATCTGAGGAGTGCGTTGTGGCACAGGAATATACTGTTGAACAATTGAACCACGGCCGTAAAGTCTGGGACTTTATGCGCTGGGACTACTGGGCCTTCGGCATTTCAGGTTTCCTGCTGATTCTGTCCATCATCATTATGGGCGTGAAAGGCTTTAACTGGGGTCTCGATTTCACCGGTGGTACGGTCATCGAGATCTCCCTGGAAAAACCGGTCGATATGGACCAGATGCGCGAATCGCTGCAGAAAGCGGGCTTTGAAGAGCCGCTGCTGCAGAACTTCGGCAGCAGCCGCGACATCATGGTACGTATGCCGCCGGTGCACGATGCCAACGGCAGCCAGGAGCTGGGCAGTAAGGTTGTTAGCGTGATTAACGAAACAACCAGCCAGAACGCAGCGGTTAAGCGTATTGAGTTCGTCGGCCCAAGCGTGGGTGCTGACCTGGCGCAGACCGGCGCGATGGCGCTGCTGGTGGCGCTGATTTCCATCCTGGTGTACGTCGGTTTCCGCTTTGAGTGGCGACTGGCGGCCGGTGTGGTTATCGCCCTGGCACACGACGTGGTGATCACCATGGGCATACTGTCTCTGTTCCACATTGAGATTGACCTGACGATTGTGGCATCCCTGATGTCCGTTATCGGTTACTCACTGAACGACAGTATCGTGGTATCTGACCGTATTCGTGAAAACTTCCGTAAGATCCGTCGCGGTACGCCGTACGAAATCTTTAACGTGTCGTTGACCCAGACGCTGCACCGTACCTTGATCACCTCCGGTACTACCCTGATGGTGATCCTGATGCTGTTCCTCTTCGGTGGTCCGGTACTGGAAGGCTTCTCGCTGACCATGTTGATTGGTGTCACCATCGGTACAGCGTCGTCTATCTACGTCGCGTCCGCACTGGCACTGAAACTCGGCATGAAGCGCGAGCACCTGCTCCAGCAGAAAGTCGAGAAAGAAGGGGCGGATCAGCCGTCCATTCTGCCGTAAGGCGACGTTTAGCGCGTTATCGAAATCCCGGTCGGTTGACCGGGATTTTTTTTATCTGCTCCTGACAAACACTCCTGACAGTATGCTGTCAGGAGCCCTGTCGTAGACTCCTTCTGAACCCAAACAACAGGCAGGAGGATGTATGAAAAGCGTCATTAACTGGTTTGAAATTCCGGTCTCGGATATGGATCGCGCCATCAAATTTTATGAGCCGGTGATGCAGCTTGCGCTGCGTCGCGAGAAAATGGATTGTGCGGAGCTGGCAGTTTTCCCGCATGAGGATCCCGCCACCGGAGGCGCACTGGCAAAATTTGACGGCGTTACACCGTCTTTGCAGGGCGCTATTATTTACCTGCATACTGACAATCTGGCGGCCACGCTCGATCGCATCGCCTCTGCGGGCGGCGAGTGCGTGTTTGGTCCGCTGGAACTGCCGCATGGCATTGGCACTATCGCCTTGTTTACCGACAGCGAGGGTAACCGCGTCGGGCTCCATCAACCTGCCTGAGAGCGGACAAAGATATGACCCGACGCGCTGACCGTTTGTTTCAGATTGTGCAGATCCTGCGGGGCAGGCGTCTGACAACGGCAGCGCATCTGGCGGACCGGCTTGGCGTGTCTGAGCGTACGGTCTATCGCGATATCCGCGACCTGTCGCTTTCCGGCGTGCCGGTGGAAGGTGAGGCGGGGAGCGGATATCGGCTCATGTCGGGCTTTGACCTGCCGCCGCTGATGCTGACAAATAAGGAGTCTGAGGCGCTGATCGTCGCGATTCGCCTGCTCAAAACCTGGGGTGGGGAATCGCTGTCGCGCGAGCTGGAGTCGGCTCAGGAAAAGGTGCTGGCGATTCTGCCCGAGGAGAGTCGTCGAAAGGCGGAGCAGACGCGGATCTACGCCCCGGATTTTTGCATGCAAAGCCACTCCCGCAGCGACTTTGACAGGATTCATCAGGCAATTTCCGCTCAGCAGGTGCTGGCACTGCATTACCGTGATGAAGCAGGACAGCTGTCTAATCGTGAGGTTCAGCCGCTGGGGCTGTTCTTCTGGGGAGAGCGCTGGCTGCTGGCCGCGTGGTGTGAACGGCGCGATGACTATCGCTGTTTCCGGCTCGACAGATGCCTCAATATTGTGACTACGGACAGGCGGTTTAGCGAGAGTGCGGACAGGTCTTTGGCGGATTTTTTGCGCAAGGTGAGGCAGTAAAAAGCCGGGTGGCGGCTACGCCTTACCCGGCCTACATTTGGGTCGTAGGCCCGGTAAGCGTAGCGCCACCGGGCGAAACCCGCACTGATTAGAAGTTGTAACCTACAACCAGGTAACCACCCCAACCGGTAGAACGGACGTGTTCGTTCATCCATACCAGTTTCGCGTCGTCGTTCCACTGGCCGCCGTTGTGCCAGTAACGTGCCACAACAGAGTAATGCCAGTGATCGTAGTTCAGCGCCAGGATGTGGCTGGAGGCGATGGAGTCATTGGTACGCTGCTTAATACCGTTCTCTGCGTAACCGCTCTTATCGCCCAGATCTGAACCCCAGTCGAAGTTGGTGAAGCCGATATAGCTCAGGTTACCGCCCCACAGCTGGGTGATTGGCACAAAGTATTTCACTTTGAAACGATAGCCATCCCATTCGTTCTGGTTTTCAGCGCCATAGTTCTGCCACTGATATTTGGCATAGACGTTCAGAGACAGGCTCATTGGCAGGCCGGTGTCGATGTCCGTACCCAGACCCATATACCAGGTGCTCTGACGACCGGACTCGTTGCGGCCCATGTCGTAAATGTAGTTGTTCGCGAAGTACCACTCTTTGAACGGGCCGAAGCTCAGATCGGTGCCGGTCAGCTTGTCGATGGCGAAGCGTGGTTCGATTTCCATGAACAGAGGGGAGCCGTGGTTCCAGATACCTTTAGCCTGAGAGTTACCACCGAAGAAGACCGGTGCATCCATGTAGCCGTAGAAATCAAACCAGTCTTTCTTGGCGAAGGCTTCATATTCCAGGTAGGTATCGTTACGAATCTGTGGTCCGAAACGCGTGTGGTAGCTGCCCACCACGTTAACGCTCTGGTGCCACCAGTCGGAGAGGTATTGTGGTTTGTCGTTTTCCGCTGCGTTAACAGTGAAAGAAGAGGACAGTGCCAGCACGGCGCCAGCTGCGAGTAATGTTTTTTTCATAATCATGCCACTGATTGAAATTCCCTTCCGGGAGTGAAAAATGCGCGAATTGCGTTTCTAAATATTTCGTGTTTCTGCGGTGCCTATTATAGGAATCCCTGCTCACAAAAATATGTGTTGTTTCACATATCTCTCACACGCGTAATCGATTGCGTTCACGTTTGCGTACTTTAAACGGCCGGGATTGTAGCGGCAATCATTTATGTTGCCAATCCATACGAAATGTAAATGTTAGCGGAGTGACATTTCACTCCGCTAAAAAGGAGGGGATTAGTGCGCGGCGGGTTGAATGTCGTGAATGCGGATAAAGCCTAACTGTTCCGGCGTAAGACCGCTTAACTGAAGCGGAATATCCACATCGCTTGGTGCTAAAACACTGGCCGGGGCTGTGAAGAGTTGATTCTTCACGTTCACCTCCTGGTAATTCTCCGTGGTGCCCTGGATCTGGCCCCACTCGACAGTGCCGCTGAAGGCCGGAAGCGGATCGTTGGACTCTCCCTGTATACGTAATGTTGCGCGTGTACCATCTGCATTCGCCGCCACATTCACCAGAGACATTTTTAGCGTGCCGATCTGACTATTGAGCCGCGCAGGCGTATTCGCGCCCGGCAGCAGATAAACCCCGCTGCTGGATTTGGCATTCAGCGCGTTTTGCTGGGTGATTTTCACCGTTTCTTTGTTCAGCTTGTCCATCGCCGTATTGAGCGTATTGACGCTCTGTTTCAACTGGCGGACTTCGGTTTGCTGTGCACAGGCGCTAAGGGTGAAGAGGCTCCCCACCAGCAATATTTTCAGGTAACGTCTTGTCATTGCGTTTATTTCCTTGAAATAACGGATCGTCCTAATGGTAGCCAGCATCATTGTGTCAGACATAGATCCTTTGTCTCAAAAAGCTCTTCCTTTGTTGTCAGGCCAGATCAGGGTAAAATGAAAATCAGTTAACCAGATAACAGGGATACCGTATGCATTGCCCATTCTGCTCCGCTGTGGATACCAAAGTCATCGACTCTCGCCTGGTGGGCGAAGGGTCATCCGTACGCCGTCGTCGGCAGTGTCTGGTGTGCAACGAGCGTTTTACGACCTTTGAGGTGGCAGAGCTGGTCATGCCGCGCGTGGTAAAAAGTAACGACGTGCGTGAGCCGTTTAACGAAGAGAAACTGCGCAGCGGAATGCTGAAGGCCCTCGAGAAACGTCCCGTCAGCGCGGACGACGTGGAGATGGCGTTAAACCACATAAAATCTTACCTTCGTGGTTTGGGTGAGCGTGAAGTGCCGAGCAAAATGATCGGTAACCTGGTGATGGAGCAGCTGAAAAAGCTCGATAAGGTCGCCTATATCCGCTTCGCCTCGGTCTACCGCAGCTTCGAAGATATCAAAGAGTTTGGCGAAGAGATCGCCCGCTTACAGGATTAAGCTCATGCACGATGAGATGTACATGGCGCGAGCCATGAAGCTGGCGCAGCGCGGTCGTTTTACGACCCATCCCAACCCGAATGTCGGGTGCGTTATCGTTAAAGATGGCGAGATCGTGGGGGAGGGCTTTCACTATCGCGCAGGCGAACCGCATGCTGAGGTTCATGCGCTGCGCATGGCCGGCGAGAAGGCGCGCGGCGCTACGGCCTACGTTACGCTGGAGCCCTGCAGCCATCATGGGCGTACGCCGCCGTGCTGCGACGCGTTGATTGCCGCGGGGGTTTCGCGCGTGGTCGCATCGATGCAGGATCCGAATCCGCAGGTGGCCGGTCGTGGTCTGTATCGCCTGCAGCAGGAAGGCATTGACGTCAGCCATGGCCTGATGATGCAGGACGCTGAAGCGCTCAACAAAGGTTTCCTGAAGCGCATGCGCACCGGGTTCCCGTATATCCAGCTTAAGCTGGGCGCCTCGCTGGACGGTCGTACGGCGATGGCAAACGGCGAGAGTCAGTGGATCACCTCGCCACAGGCAAGGCGCGATGTGCAACGTCTGCGCGCGCAAAGCCATGCTATTCTCACCAGCAGTGAAACCGTTCTGGCTGACGATCCGGCCATGACCGTGCGCTGGGACGAGCTGAATGCCGATACCCAGGCCCTGTACCCGCAGGAGAACCTGCGTCAGCCGCTGCGTATTATCATTGATAGTCAGAACCGCGTGACGCCGGAGCACCGCATCGTCCAGCAGCCGGGTGAAACCTGGATTGCCCGCACGAAGGACGATACGCGCACATGGCCGGAAGGCGTGCGCAGCATCATGGTGCCGGAGCATAACGGCCATCTGGATCTCGTGGTGCTGATGATGCTGCTCGGCAAGCAACAGGTGAACAGTATCTGGGTGGAAGCGGGGCCAACGCTCGCCGGTGCGCTCTTACAGGCCGGACTGGTGGATGAACTGCTTGTTTACGTTGCGCCTAAACTGTTAGGTCACGACGCGCGCGGCCTGTTTGTGCTGCCCGGCCTTGAAAAACTGGCCGACGCACCACAACTCAAATTCAGCGAGATTCGTCCGGTCGGTCCGGATGTCTGCCTCCACTTAACGACAGCGTAATTGCTCCCGAAATAGGGAAGCAGTGCGCAAAGTATTATGATAAAATCCGCCCCCCTGCGGGGCCAAATGAACCCGTAAAGGAAGAGTATGAACATTATTGAAGCTGCTGTAGCTACCCCGGACGCTCGCGTCGCCATCACCATTGCGCGTTTCAACAACTTCATCAACGACAGCCTGCTGGAAGGTGCCATTGACGCCCTGAAACGTATCGGCCAGGTTAAAGATGACAACATTACCGTTGTTTGGGTTCCAGGCGCTTACGAACTGCCACTGGCGGCGGGCGCGCTGGCGAAAACCGGTAAATACGACGCGGTGATTGCGCTGGGTACCGTTATTCGTGGCGGCACTGCGCACTTCGAATACGTTGCGGGCGGTGCAAGCAATGGTCTGGCACACGTTGCGCAGGATGCTGAAATTCCTGTCGCGTTCGGCGTGCTGACTACCGAAAGTATTGAACAAGCCATCGAACGTGCTGGCACCAAAGCCGGTAACAAAGGTGCAGAAGCTGCACTGACCGCGCTTGAAATGATCAATGTATTGAAAGCCATCAAGGCCTGATTTTTTTGTAAGGGGAATTCCGTGAAACCTGCTGCTCGTCGCCGCGCCCGTGAATGTGCCGTCCAGGCACTTTACTCCTGGCAGTTGTCCCAGAACGACATCGCTGATGTTGAATACCAGTTCCTGTCAGAACAGGACGTGAAAGACGTTGACGTTCTGTACTTCCGTGAACTGCTGTCGGGAGTGGCGACTAATAGCGCGTATCTCGATGGTCTGATGAAACCTTACCTGTCCCGTTTGCTCGAAGAGCTGGGTCAGGTAGAAAAAGCCGTGTTGCGTATCGCGCTGTTTGAGCTGTCTAAACGTGATGATGTGCCGTACAAAGTGGCCATTAACGAAGCGATCGAACTGGCGAAAACCTTCGGTGCTGAAGACAGCCACAAGTTTGTAAACGGCGTACTTGATAAAGCAGCACCTGCGATCCGTCCCCACAAAAAGTGATCCGCAAACCGGAGTTCTGCATTGCCTGACGGGCAGTGCGGCTCCGGTTTTTTCTTTTATTTGCTGAGGCATAACGTATGGCATGCGGCGAATTTTCCCTGATTGCCCGTTATTTCGACCGTGTCAGAACCTCTCGTCTTGATGTTGAAACCGGCATCGGCGATGACTGTGCACTTCTCAATATTCCCGAAAAACAGACGCTGGCAATCAGCACCGACACCTTAGTGTGCGGACGTCATTTTTTACCGGATATCGATCCTGCCGATCTGGCGTATAAGGCGCTGGCGGTTAACGTCAGCGATCTGGCGGCGATGGGGGCCGATCCCGCGTGGTTAACCCTGGCGCTAACGCTGCCAGAGGTAGACGAAGTCTGGCTTGAAGCCTTTAGCGATGCGCTGTTTGAGCAGCTTAACTACTACGATATGCAGCTGATTGGCGGTGATACCACTGCCGGGCCGCTGTCGATGACGCTGGCGATCCACGGGTATGTGCCGCTCGGCCGCGCGCTGAAGCGCTCAGGCGCAAAACCCGGCGACTGGATCTATGTGACCGGTACGCCGGGCGACAGCGCGGCGGGGCTGGCGATCCTCCAGGATCGCTTAACCGTGAAGGATACCGACGATGCGGCGTATCTGGTGAAACGCCATCTGCGCCCGACGCCGCGTATTCTGCACGGTCAGGCGCTGCGCGAGCGGGCAAGCTCGGCTATCGATCTCTCTGACGGGCTGATCTCCGACCTCGGCCATATTCTGAAGGCCAGCGGTGTCGGCGCGCGCGTTGACCTGGATCTGTTCCCGCTGTCAGAGGAACTGCTTCGTCATGTCGAACCTGAGCAGGCGCTGCGCTGGGCGCTGTCCGGTGGCGAAGATTATGAGTTGTGCTTTACCGTTCCGGAGCTGAACCGCGGAACGCTCGACGTGGCATTAGCGCACCTCGGCGCGAAATTCACCTGTATCGGGCAGATCATGCCGGAGAGTGAAGGGCTGAAGTTTGTGAAAGACGGTGAGCCGGTTACGCTGGACTGGAAAGGGTACGATCACTTCGCGTGAGTTTGTGCGCTCTGTATTGCCGGGGGGCGGTTCCGCCTTACCCGGCCTACAAAAGATGGGGGTTACTTAAACCCCACCACCGGATGCTGCTGATACGGCGTCTCCAGCTCGGCAACCTGCTCCGGCGTCAGCGTGATATCCACTGCATTCAGCAGTTCGTCAAGCTGCTCTTCCCGGGATGTGCCGATAATCGGCGCCGCGACGCCGCGTTTACCCAGCAGCCATGCCAGCGCTACCTGGGCGCGGGTTGCGCCGGTATCGTCGGCAATTCCGGCTAAGCGTTCAGCGATCAGGGCATCGCTGGCCTCTGTTCCTTCGTAGAGATTTTTTCCCACTTCATCCGAGACCAGACGGGCCGTGGTTTCTCCCCACGGACGGGTCAGGCGGCCGCGCGCGAGCGGGCTCCACGGGATCACCGCCACGCCCTCCTGATGGCACAGCGGCAGCATCTCACGTTCTTCTTCACGGTAGATCAGATTGTAGTGGTCCTGCATGGTGACGAAGCGCGCCCAGCCGTGCTGTGCCTGCAGATCCAGCGCCTGAGCAAACTGCGAGGCATGCATAGACGACGCGCCGATATAGCGCGCTTTACCGGCTTTGACGACGTCGTTGAGTGCTTCCAGCGTCTCCTCAATGGGCGTGTTGTAATCCCAGCGGTGAATTTGCAGCAGGTCGACGTAATCCATGTTCAGACGCCTGAGGCTATCATCAATGGAACGCAGGATCTGCGCGCGAGAAAGGCCCTGAGCCAGGTCGCCCACCGGATAGTACACCTTGGTGGCAACCACGATGTCTTCCCGACGGGCAAAATCACGCAGGGCGCGGCCGACAATCTCCTCGCTGCTGCCGTCGGAATAGCTGTTGGCGGTGTCAAAGAAGTTAATGCCGCCCTCGATGGCGCGTTTGATAATCGGACGGCTGCTCTCTTCCGGCAGCGTCCAGGCGTGGTTTCCCCGATCGGGTTCGCCAAAGGTCATGCATCCCAGACAAAGCCGGGATACCTTAAGGTCTGTTTTTCCTAATGTTGTGTATTGCACGGTCCGCTCCTGCTGTTTAAACAATACGTTTAAGCATAGCAGGAGCGGAAAAGGGGAGGGTTCAGTCCAGCCAGGCGCGGATTTTAGCTTCGATACCGGCAGCGTCCAGGCCAATCGCCGCGCGGGCTTCGTCCTGGGTACCTTGCGGGATGAAATGGTCCGGCAGGCCGAGGTTCAGCACCGGAACGGCTTTACGGTTTGCCATCAGCACCTCGTTCACGCCGCTGCCCGCACCGCCCATAATCGCGTTCTCTTCCAGCGTGACCAGCACGTCATGCGCCTCAGCCATACTCAGGATCAGGGATTCGTCGAGCGGTTTCACAAAGCGCATATCGACCAGGGTGGCGTTCAGCGTTTCAGCCACTTTCGCCGCCTCAGGCATCAGCGTGCCGAAGTTCAGAATCGCCACTTTTTCACCGCGACGTTTGACCAGACCTTTACCGATCGCCAGCTTCTCCAGCGGCTGCAGCTCAACGCCCACCGCGTTGCCGCGCGGGTAGCGAACGGCGCTTGGGCCATCCTGATAGTGGTAGCCGGTAAACAGCATCTGACGACATTCGTTCTCGTCGCTTGGCGTCATGATCACCATATCCGGAATGCAGCGCAGGAACGACAGGTCAAACGCGCCCTGGTGCGTCTGGCCGTCGGCACCGACAATGCCCGCACGATCGATAGCAAACAGCACCGGCAGCTTCTGGATCGCCACGTCGTGGATCACCTGATCGTAGGCGCGCTGCAGGAAGGTGGAATAGATAGCGACAACCGGTTTGTAGCCGCCGATGGCCAGGCCAGCGGCAAACGTCACCGCGTGCTGCTCGGCAATGGCCACGTCGAAATACTGGTCAGGGTATTTTCTGGAGAACTCCACCATGCCGGAGCCTTCGCGCATGGCCGGGGTGATCGCCATCAGCTTGTTGTCTTTTGCGGCGGTTTCGCACAGCCAGTCGCCGAAGATTTTTGAATAGCTCGGCATGCCGCCGCTGCTTTTCGGCAGACAGCCGCTGGACGGGTCAAATTTCGGTACCGCGTGGAAGGTAATCGGATCTTTTTCCGCCGGTTCGTAGCCACGGCCTTTTTTGGTCATGATGTGCAGGAACTGCGGACCTTTCAGGTCACGCATGTTCTTGAGCGTGGTTACCAGTCCCAGCACGTCATGGCCGTCAACCGGGCCGATATAGTTAAAGCCCAGCTCTTCAAACAGGGTGCCCGGCACGACCATGCCTTTGATGTGCTCTTCGGTGCGCTTGAGCAGCTCTTTGATCGGCGGTACACCGGAGAAGACCTTCTTGCCGCCTTCACGCAGCGAGGAGTAAAGCTTGCCGGAAAGCAGCTGCGCCAGATGGTTATTCAGCGCGCCGACGTTTTCGGAAATCGACATTTCGTTATCGTTAAGCACAACCAGCATGTCCGGCTTGATGTCACCCGCGTGGTTCATGGCCTCAAAGGCCATACCGGCAGTGATGGCGCCGTCGCCAATCACGCAGACGGTGCGGCGCTGCTTGTTCTCTTTTTCGGCAGCAACGGCAATCCCGATGCCTGCAGAAATAGAGGTGGAGGAGTGCCCGACGCTCAATACGTCGTACTCGCTTTCCCCGCGCCACGGGAACGGGTGCAGACCGCCTTTCTGTCGAATGGTGCCAATTTTATCGCGACGTCCGGTCAGAATTTTGTGCGGATAAGCCTGGTGACCCACGTCCCAGATCAACTGATCGAACGGCGTGTTATAGACGTAGTGCAGCGCCACGGTCAGCTCTACCGTGCCAAGCCCGGAGGCGAAATGGCCGCTGGAGCGGCTTACGCTGTCGAGCAGGTAGCGACGCAGTTCGTCGCACAGCTTCGGCAGGCTCTCTTTCGGCAACAGACGTAACTCCTGGGTGGAGTCAACTAACGCCAGTGTCGGGTATTTGGCAATATCAAAACTCATCAAAGGCTCATCGAGATATATAGTTTATTTATCACGCTGGATTATATAGTCCGCTAGCGCTTCCAGTGCCGAGGTATCCAGCGATTGCGCGGCCAGCTGATTCAGCGACTGGCGGGCATCGTCAATCAGATCCCAGGCTTTACGTTGGGCTTGCTCAAGACCCAGCAGGGCGGGGTAGGTACTTTTGCCAAGCTGCTGGTCCGCACCCTGACGTTTACCCAATGTTGCAGTATCGCCCACCACATCCAGAATGTCATCCTGAACCTGGAATGCCAGACCGATACTTTCTGCGTATCTGTCCAGAATCGGCAGGGCTTTGCGCCCTTGCTCACCCGCGCTTAGTGCGCCAAGACGAACGGCTGAACGAATCAATGCCCCGGTTTTATGGCGATGAATACGCTCCAGCTGTTCCAGATTAACCTGACGTCCTTCGGCTTCAAGATCCAGGGCCTGTCCGCCGCACATGCCCGCCACGCCGCTGGCCATGGCCAGTTCGGAAATCATTGCCAGCCGGTCACGGTCAGCCACTTCGGCCATCGGCGCGTCGCTCAGAATCGAGAACGCCAGCGTCTGCAGGGCATCACCCGCCAGAATGGCATTCGCTTCGCCAAACTTGATATGGCAGGTGGGTTGACCCCGACGCAAGTCGTCGTCGTCCATGGCCGGGAGATCGTCGTGGATCAGCGAGTAGGCATGGATGCACTCAACGGCGGCTGCCGGGGCGTCCAGCGTGTTATCGCTGATGCCAAACATGTTGCCTGTGGCGTACACCAGGAACGGGCGCAGGCGCTTTCCACCCAAGAGTGCGCCATAGTGCATGGCTTCAACCAGTGGAGTGTTCTGAAAAGGCTGTGGCGCAATAAAACGGCGCAGGGCGTCGTTGGCGCGCATGACACGCGCCTGAAGCTCGTTGGCAAAATCCATTTACTCGGCGTCCGGTGTGAAAGGCGTGGTTTTCGCCTCTTCGCTGTCGGACAGCAGGATCTGCACGCGCTGTTCGGCCTGTTGCAGCTTAACCTGACCCTGGCGCGCCAGCTGGACGCCGCGCTCGAATTCGTTGAGCGCCTCTTCCAGCGGGAGATCGCCGCTCTCGAGGCGGGTAACAATTTGCTCCAGTTCACTCAGCGCAGTTTCGAAACTGGCCGGTGCGTCGTTCTTCTTCGGCATAGTGAATTGACTCTTATATTCTTCGCCCCGACATGGTAACGGACTCGGGCGGATAAGCAAATAACGCGCAATGTGCACAGGAGCGGCGCGATGGTGGTATACTTGCGCGCCTGGATGCAGCCACGGGTGTGGGCTGCTGTACTCTTTTCCATTACAAGCCTTAACAGGCTTGCCTAAGAAACATTGCCGCCATGAAGTTTATCATTAAATTGTTCCCTGAAATCACCATCAAAAGCCAATCTGTGCGTTTGCGCTTTATTAAAATTCTCACCGGGAACATTCGTAACGTATTAAAGCACTACGACGAAACCCTCGCCGTGGTGCGCCACTGGGACCACGTTGAGGTCCGTGCCAAAGACGAAAACAAACGTCAGGATATTCGCGACGCCCTGACCCGTATTCCAGGTATCCACCATATCCTGGAAGTGGAAGATGTCCCGTTCAGCGATATGCACGACATCTTCGAGAAAGCGCTGGTCCAGTACCGCGACCAGATCGAAGGCAAAACCTTCTGCGTGCGCGTGAAGCGTCGCGGCAAGCACGAGTTCAGCTCCATTGAAGTGGAGCGTTACGTCGGCGGCGGTCTGAACCAGCACGTCGAGTCTGCGCGCGTGCGCCTGACCAACCCGGACGTAACCGTTAATCTGGAGATCGAAAACGATCGACTGCTGCTGGTGAAAGGCCGCTATGAAGGCATCGGCGGCTTCCCGATCGGCACCCAGGAAGACGTCCTGTCCCTGATCTCCGGCGGCTTTGACTCCGGCGTCTCCAGCTATATGCTGATGCGCCGCGGCTGCCGCGTACACTACTGCTTCTTTAACCTGGGCGGCGCGGCGCACGAAATCGGCGTTCGTCAGGTGGCACATTACCTGTGGAACCGCTTCGGCAGCTCCCACCGCGTGCGTTTCGTGGCAATTAATTTCGAACCGGTGGTCGGCGAGATTCTGGAGAAAGTGGACGACGGCCAGATGGGCGTCATCCTGAAGCGCATGATGGTCCGTGCGGCGTCCAAAGTGGCTGAACGCTACGGCGTGCAGGCGCTGGTCACCGGCGAAGCGCTGGGCCAGGTCTCCAGCCAGACGCTGACCAACCTGCGCCTGATCGACAACGTGTCTGATACGCTGATCCTGCGTCCGCTGATCTCTCACGATAAAGAACACATCATCGATCTGGCGCGCGAAATCGGCACCGAAGATTTTGCCCGCACCATGCCGGAATACTGCGGCGTGATCTCAAAAAGCCCAACGGTGAAAGCGGTGAAGGCGAAGATCGAAGCGGAAGAAGAGAACTTCGATTTCAGCATTCTGGATAAAGTGGTGGAAGAAGCGTCCAACATTGATATCCGCGAGATCGCTCAGCAGACCGAGCAGGACGTGGTTGAAGTGGAGACCGTGAGCGGTTTCGGCGCGAACGACGCGATTCTGGATATCCGCTCGATTGACGAGCAGGATGACAAACCGCTGCAGGTGGAGGGTGTGGAGGTGGTTTCTCTGCCGTTCTATAAGCTGAGCACGAAGTTTGGCGACCTCGACCAGAGCAAAACGTACCTGCTGTGGTGTGAGCGTGGGGTGATGAGTCGCCTGCAGGCGCTGTATCTGCGCGAGCAGGGCTTTGCGAATGTGAAGGTGTATCGTCCGTAGCGTGCGGCCTGATGCCCTCACCCCGACCCTCTCCCACAGGGAGAGGGCGCAAACATTAAAAACGGCAACCTTTGGTTGCCGTTTTGCTTTTACCTCGCGCCACCCGGCTTTTTTTATGCACTACTCTTCATAGTAATTATAAATCCCCGCTGGCATCACCAGTGATGACGCCACTTCGTACGCCTTCTCGCGCCCGACCAGCAGGTCGATAATCTTTAAGCCAAAATCAATCGCGGTGCCCGGGCCCTGGCTGGTCAGCAGGTTGACGCGCGGATCCCAGACGACGCGTTTGTCCACCCACTGATCTTCCGGAATGGTGTCTTTCAGCCCCAGGAAGCCGGTCATATTGCCGATGGGGAAAATGTCGTGCGGAACCAGCACCGTTCCGGCGGCGGCGCAGATTGCCGCGACAATGCGCCCGGATAAATGAAACTGACGCACGGTCTCAACCAGCAGCGGGCTGTCGCGAAAATACTCCGCGCCCTTCAGGCCACCGGGCAGGACGATGATGTTGTAATCCCCGTCGGCCACCTGCACGAGCGGAGCATCGGCCAGCAGCTTCACGCCGCGCGAGCAGGTAATCGCCAGGCTGCCGTCGCTGGCGACGCTGGCGGTTGTCACGTTAATGCCGCCACGCACCATCAGATCGATGGTGGTGACCGCTTCCATCTCTTCGCTACCAGGGGCGAGGCAGATCAGTGCCGACGCGCTCATATTCACTCTCCTTACGTTTAACCAGGTCATACAGACGGGCGTTTTCCGGCACCGCGATGCCGTGCGCGCGGGCGCGTTTGAGCAGATATCCGGTGATGTAGTCGATCTCCGTGTGGCGTAATGCCCGAACATCCTGCAGCATCGAGGAGATGTTCTCAGCCGTACTCTCAATAACCTGCTCGACATAACAGCGCAAATCGTCTGCCGAGGTATGCAGGCCTTCCCGCTCAACGACCGCCGCGACTTCCGCACAGAGCAGTGCAACCTCCTGTGGATGATTTTTCAGCTCTCCGTTCGGGCAGTTCCACAGCGCCGTCAGCGGATTGATCACGCAGTTGACGGCCAGCTTGCGCCAGAGTTGTGGACGAATATGGTTATGCCAGGCCACGTCTGGCAGCACCTTCTGCAGCACATCGGCAAGATAGCTGTAGTCCCCATCCTGCGTTCTGGCAGGCCCGATGTGCGTCACGCCGCTGGCGACATGCACGATGATGTTGCCGTCGCGACGGGCAGCGTGCGTGGTTGTCGCCATCAGCAGGGGCTGCGGAACGCTTTTCAGCTCGTCAAGGGTTCCCATGCCGTTATGCAGCAGCAGGATGGGCGAAGTGGGGGGGAGCTGGGCGGCCAGTGTCTTGACCGCGTCCGAAACCTGCCACGCTTTGAGCGTTACCAGTAAAAGGTCGCTTTGCGCCAGGAAATCAGGATCGTTCGCGGTGAGGGATTCGTTAAAGATGCTTCCGTCTTCACCAATCAGGTTTACACTGCAATAGGGCTGGGGCACGCGCAGCCAGCCCTGAACCTCATGTCCGTGCTTGCACAGCGCGGTCAGCCATAGCTGACCAAGGGCTCCACATCCGAGCACTGTAATTTTCATTGTTCCTCCTCACCTGCAACTGCGCCAGGTGTTACAGCTTAATTATACAGCTAAGCTTCTGTTGAGTTATGCCTCGTAGCGGGTATTATGCAACGCAACAAAAGTGAAGGGAGAAGAAAAGATGCCATCTTTCGATATTGTTTCCGAAGTTGATATCCAGGAAGTTCGCAACGGCGTTGAGAACGCAACCCGCGAAGTAGAGTCACGTTTCGATTTTCGTGGCGTTGAGGCGTCGTTTGAGCTGAACGACGCAAATAAGACCATTAAGGTGCTGAGCGAGTCTGATTTCCAGGTAAATCAGCTGCTCGACATTCTGCGCGCCAAGCTGTTAAAGCGCGGCATCGAAGGGACGTCTCTGGATGTGCCGGACGAGTTTGTGCACAGCGGTAAGAACTGGTTTGTGGAAGCCAAGTTGAAGCAGGGCATCGAGAGCGCGGTGCAGAAGAAGATTGTGAAGCTCATCAAAGACAGCAAGCTGAAGGTGCAGGCGCAGATTCAGGGCGAAGAGATTCGCGTGACCGGTAAGTCCCGCGACGACCTCCAGTCCGTGATGGCGCTGGTGCGCGGCGGCGATCTGGGGCAGCCGTTCCAGTTTAAAAACTTCCGCGATTAATATAAAAAGCCCGGTTTAACCGGGCTTTTTTTCACGCCTTGAGCGCCTGCTCGACCTCGAAACGGTTGGTCACCTTACTGTCAATTTTGACGTAAGCGCTGCGCTCTTCGGGAACAATCAGCACCTCTGTGATCCCGTCTTTAGCTTCCAGACGCTGTTTCAGCACATCGCTCATCTCCACATCATCCGGAATTTCTACGCGCAGGCTGCTCACGTAGCGCGGCTCTTTCATGGTACCGGCGACCAGCAGCCAGACTGTCGCCAGCAGCGCCCCCGCGAGAAACACGGTTTGTGAATCAAAGAGTCCGTCCACCCAGCCGCCAAGCGAGCCGCCGATCGCCACGCCGAGGAACTGGCTGGTGGAATAAATGCCCATTGCCGTGCCTTTATAACCGGCGGGGGACTCTTTGCTGATCAGTGACGGCAGCAGGGCTTCCATCAGGTTAAATGCCAGGAAGAACAGCTGCACGCCGGCAATCAGCTCCCAGAAGTGCGGGCCGGCACCCCAGAGCACGATCTCGGCAATCAGCAGGACCGCCACGCAGCCCACGAAGACGCGCTTCATTTTGCGCTTCACTTCGGCGTAGATGATGAACGGCACGACGGAGACAAACGAAATCAGCATCGTAACCAGATAGATTTTCCAGTGCTCGGCCGCCGGAAAACCCGCTGCGGCAAGCTGGCCGGGCAGGGCAACAAAGGTCGACATCAGCAGAATGTGCAGACACATAATGCCAAAATTCAGCTTAAGCAGGCGCGGCTCGACAATCACTTTGCTGAAGCAGCCTTTTACCATCCCCGACTCACGGTTGAGGACGTGGTTTTTGCTGTCCGGCACGACCCACAGGGTTAAGGCAATACCGATGGTTGCCAGCACGGCAATCATCCAGAACAGGGCGTGCAGACCCAACGTGTGCGTAATGATGGGGCCGAGCACCATCGCAATCGCAAATGTCACGCCAAAGCTCACGCCGATGAACGCCATCGCTTTGGTACGGTTTTGCTCGCGGGTTAAGTCTGACAGCAGCGCCATCACCGCAGCGGCAATCGCGCCGGAGCCCTGCAGAGCGCGGCCAAGAATAATGCCCCAGATGGAGTGGGAGAGGGCGGCAATGACGCTCCCGAGCACAAAGACCAGCAGCCCGCCGACAATCAGCGGCTTGCGGCCCACCCGGTCAGAGAGCAGGCCAAACGGGATCTGGAACACCGCCTGCGCCAGACCATAAATGCCAATGGCGAGGCCAATCAGTGCCTCGCTGGCCCCCTGCAGCGCCATACCGTACGTGGTCAGAACAGGCAGGACCATAAACATGCCAAGCATCCGTAGCGAGAAGACAGTCCCTAAGCCCCAGGTCGCGCGTAGCTCGCCTGGCGTCATTTTATAATCGTTCATTACCACCTCAGTTCAAAAGCAGGCCATAGTGTAGTGCGGGGAAGGGGCGGGGTAAATAAAGGGTTATTTAACAAATATTACATGCGTTATTAATAGATTCAGTGAATAAAAAAGGGTGCCGAAGCACCCCTTTATTCACCTGTTGTGGCTTACCAGACGTAAGTCAGCAGGTTATGTGAATCCGGCACCATGAAGTCCACGGACATCATCACGGACAGCGAGGTGATGGCCACAATCGAGAACACAAACAGCTTGCGCGCCCAGACTTTGTCATCTTCCACTTTGTAACCGCGCAGCGCCATGCCGAGCCACCAGACGCTCACCGCAGCCGCTACCGCCAGATATTTGTATCCAGCGTAACCACCCAGAGAGAGCATCAGCGTTGCCACGGCAAAGGCGATGATGTACAGCGTGATGTGGTTCTTGGCAACGGAGATGCCTTTCACGACCGGCAGAACCGGGATGTTCGCTGCCTGATAATCCTTAAAGCGGAAAATCGCGATGGCATAGGAGTGCGGCATCTGCCACAGGCTAAAGATAGCCAGCAGGATCAGCGCACCGCTGTCGAACTCATTCGTGACCGCGCAGTAGCCAATCACCGGCGGCGCAGCGCCGGAGAGAGAACCAATCAGCGTGCCGTAGACGGAGTGACGCTTCATATACAGGCTGTAGACGCCCACATACACCACGAATCCCATCACCCCCAGCCAGCAGGCCAGCGGGTTAGCACCAAACCACAGCAGCATAAAGCCAGCAATACCCAGCAAGGTGGCGTACACCAGCGAGACGGAAGGGGCGATCAGGCCTTTCACCAGCACCCGATTTTTGGTCCTTTCCATCTTCTTGTCGATATCCATGTCGATGTAGTTGTTAAATACACAACCGGACGCAACAACCAGTGACACACCGACCAGCGTGTAGATAAAGAGGGTGTAATCAATGCTGCCTTTGGAGGCCAGCAGGAACCCTCCGATCACGGAGATCAGGTTGCCAAAGATGATGCCTGGTTTCGTTACTTGCAGGTATTGCTTAAACATACTCGCCGCTCTTAGTGAACCATCATGTTGTAGTTGAGGTTCCACATAATCCAGATGGAACCGACTACCAGGATAGCGATGATAATCACGGTAAAGATAAAGGCGGTCATGTTCCAGCCTTCATCGGACTTGGTGTTCATGTGCAGGAAGCAAACCAGATGCACCAGAATCTGAATCACCGCGGTCACCAGGATTGCACCCAGGATAACCGGCTTAGACGCAGAACCGCTCATCACCATCCAGAACGGGATCACCGTCAGGATGATCGACAGGATGAAACCTGTCATGTAGGTTTTTACGCTGCCGTGGGAAGCGCCATGATCGTTAGAATGACTCATTACATCGCCCCCATCAGATAGACAACAGAGAACACACAGATCCACACCACGTCCAGGAAGTGCCAGAACAGGCTCAGGCACAGGATACGGGTACGGTTAGTACTGGTCAGGCCGCGACGGGAGATCTGGAACATCAGTACTGCCATCCAGATCAGACCGGAGGTCACGTGCAGACCGTGGGTGCCGACCAGCGCGAAGAACGCGGACAGGAAGCCACTGCGATCCGGGCCGAAGCCTTCCATGATCAGGTGATGGAATTCATAGATTTCCATCCCGATAAATCCAGCACCAAACAGCCAGGTCAACGCCAGCCAGGACACAACCTGGCTCTTGTTGTTTTTGTACATGGCGATAGCCGCCATGCCGTAGGTGATGGAGCTGAATAACAGCAGTGCGGTTTCAACCAGAACGAACGGCAGTTCAAAGATGTCCTTGCCGGTCGGGCCGCCCGCTGTGCCGTTCACCAGAACGGCATAGGTCGCGAACAGACAGCAGAACAGAATGCAGTCGCTCATCAGGTAGATCCAGAAACCGAAGACTTTGGTCGGTCCTGTATCGTGGTGCGCATGCTCATGCGCGTGGGCAGTTGAGTGCGCCAGAGTATCAGTTGCCATTTTTCAGCCCCGCTTTAGAAATCTCGTCGAAATGCTGATTTTCCAGCTTCTCAACTTCACGGACTGGTACGTAGTAGTCCACGTCCTCGTCAAAGCTCTTCACAATCCAGCTGATTACGATGCCAGCGAAGCCAACAATCGCCATCCACCAGATGTGCCAGATCATTGCGAAACCAAATACCGTCGCGAAAGCGGCAATCACGATGCCCGCACCGCTGTTTTTCGGCATGTGGATCTCTTCATAATGAGCAGGTTGCTTGTACGCTTCACCTTTTTCTTTCATTTCCCAGAATGCGTCGCGTTCATGAACCTGCGGCACGATGGCAAAGTTATAGAAAGGCGGTGGAGAAGAGGTTGCCCACTCCAGCGTACGGCCACCCCATGGGTCACCGGTCAGGTCACGATTCTGGTCGCGGTCGCGAATAGACACGTAGAACTGAATCAGCTGAGACGCGATACCACAGGCAATCAGCACGGCACCGCCCGCTGCAACCATCAGCATTGGGTGGAACTGCGGATCGATCTGCTGGCTCAGACGACGGGTCATACCCATGAAGCCCAGCACGTACAGCGGCATAAATGCCACGAAGAAGCCGATGATCCAGAACCAGAACGCGCGTTTACCCCATTTCTCGTTCAGCGTGAAGCCGAACGCTTTTGGCCACCAGTAGGTTACGCCAGCGAAGCAGCCGAAGACCACGCCACCGATGATAACGTTATGGAAGTGCGCAATCAGGAACAGACTGTTGTGCAGAACGAAGTCAGCACCTGGTACTGCCAGCAGTACGCCGGTCATCCCACCTACGGAGAAGGTCACGATGAAGCCGATGGTCCACAGCATTGCTGAGTGGAACACGATACGGCCCTGGTACATGGTGAACAGCCAGTTGAAGATCTTCACCCCGGTCGGGATGGCGATAATCATGGTGGTAATACCGAAGAAGGCGTTTACGTTCGCGCCCGCACCCATGGTGAAGAAGTGGTGCAGCCAAACGATGAACGACAGAACGGTAATACACACGGTTGCCCACACCAGAGAGGTGTAACCAAACAGACGTTTACGCGAGAAGGTTGCTGCGATTTCGGAGAACACACCGAACACAGGCAGAACCAGGATGTACACTTCCGGGTGACCCCAGGCCCAAATCAGGTTGATGTACATCATCATGTTGCCACCCATATCGTTCGTGAAGAAATGGGTGCCCAGGTAGCGGTCCAGGGTCAGCAGCGCGATGGTGACGGTCAGGATTGGGAAGGAGGCAATAATCAGGATGTTGGCGCACAGAGATGCCCAGGTAAATACCGGCATCTTGAACATGGTCATGCCAGGGGCACGCATCTTGATAATGGTCACGAAGAAGTTGATACCGGTCAGGGTTGTACCGACACCGGAGAGCTGAAGCGCCCAAATCCAGTAGTCGACGCCAACGCCCGGACTGTACTCAATTCCTGACAGCGGTGGGTAAGCCAGCCAGCCGGTCTGCGCGAATTCGCCCACACCCAGTGACAGGTTAACCAGGATAACGCCGACAACCGTGAACCAGAAGCTCAGGTTGTTCAGGAACGGGAACGCCACGTCGCGCGCGCCGATTTGCAGCGGAACGACCACGTTCATCAGACCGATAACCAGCGGCATCGCCACGAAGAAGATCATGATAACGCCGTGGGCGGTAAAGATCTGATCGTAGTGGTGCGGTGGCAGGAAGCCGGCTTCACCCGCAGAGGCGAGTGCCTGCTGGCTACGCATCATGATTGCATCCGCAAAGCCACGAATTAACATGACGATACCGACGATGCAGTACATGATACCGAGTTTTTTGTGGTCAACCGAAGTCAGCCACTCGTTCCACAGGTAGCTCCACTTACCGAAGTAAGTGATTAAGGCCAGTAAGGCCGCGCCACCAATGATAATTGCAGCCACCGTAACCACGATAATCGGTTCATGGTAGGGCACTGCATCCAGTGTCAATTTTCCGAACATTTTCTTCCTCGGCCCCTTAGTGAGCGGTTTCCGCGTGGCTCATGTCCATGCCTTCCATACCTTCGTGCGCGCTGTGCTCGCCTTCAGGCTGGGTCATGTCCATGCTCTTGCCGTGATCCATAAATTTGCCAATCACATCTTTGAACAAATCGGGTTTCACGTTAGAGAAGTACTCCACCTTGTTGTATTCGCTAGGTGCAGCCACTTTTTCGAACGCCGCCATGTCAGACATGGTGTTTGGAGACTGCTTCGCTTTTTCAACCCACTGGTCGAAAGCGGCACGGTCTGGCGTTGCAATAGCTTTGAACTTCATACCTGAGAAGCCCGGGCCGCTATAGCTGGCGGAGATACCATCATAGGTGCCTGCTTCATTCGCGATCAGGTGCAGGTTAGTCTGCATGCCGGCCATCGCGTAAATCTGGCTACCCAGACGCGGGATGAAGAAGGAGTTCATTACGGAGTTGGAGGTCACTTTGAACTGAACCGGAGTGTTCGCCGGGAAGGCGATTTCATTCACGGTAGCAATACCCTGCTCTGGATAGATGAAGAACCATTTCCAGTCCATGGAGACCACTTCGATGGTAATAGGTTTTTCATCGTGAACCAGCGGCTTGCTCGGCTCAAGTGCGTGAGTGGTTTTCCAGGTCAGTACGGCAAGGAACAGGATGATCAGGATAGGTACCGTCCAGACCACAGCTTCCACTTTATTGGAGTGTGACCAGTTCGGGCTATACTTCGCATCTTTATTGCTCGCACGATACTTCCAGGCGAAACCAACAGCCATCAAAATGGCTGGAATAACCACAATCAACATCAGGCCAAAAGCCGTCAATATCAGTGAACGTTGTTCCAGTCCAATCTGTCCTTTGGGGTCTAGTAGTGCAGAATCACAGCCACTGAGTAATACAGTGCCTGCGAATAATGACAACCATCCCAAACTTTTATTGTATTTCCTGAGTCTCATTTAACGACCTCAATTCCACGGGAGTCTGGTGGCGTTTAAAGTGTGCGGGCATTTTACGGGAAGGTTACATTACTGTAAACATCATTAGGCCTGTGTCAGGAAGGTGTTACCGGGTTCTGCCGCACGTGTCACAAGTGTTGCAAATTATGTCGGTTTTTATGACCGAAGCCGCATGAGATGGGCTTTATAACGAAAGGACCCCCAAGCATACCCTAAAAGGGGCAATTGGTATAACCATTGTTAAAAATAAACAAAAAATTAACAATTGATTATCAATAAAAAGACATCTAAAAAACGAAAAATCAAACAATCACATGCTGAATCGTTTAATGAAAAATAGCGTTTTGGAACCGGAGCCAATAATTTCCAAATCCTATCCCGCACAAAACAACAAATATTTTTTTTCGTCGCTGGTGGCTATTTCACCGTTATAATTTCGGTTAGTGATTACAACGGGAAATAACCTTTCGTATTTTTCTTCAGGTCAGCTGCGTTTTACGCAACGCCATGAAATCGAGCAGACCCCCGGTCAGGATCCCAACGATGGCCAGCAGGGCACCGGCGTCCAGCAGAAGGGCCCCGAAGGGGAGTGCCAGAGACGTGCTGGCATTAATAATGAGCACCACAAGCCAGAGTGCCAGCGCAATGCAGCCCACCATTAACAGTCGTAACGCAAAACGGTAGGCGCGGTGATATTCGGTGCGCGGCATAAAGTGTTCGGTCCGCTGGGTATATTGCAGCGTCTGGCGACACACCAGCAACAATAAAATCCCCGGCACGGCAGCCACGACCGAGAAGAGATAAAATGTTGGCCAACCGTGGGCTTCCACGAACCAGCCGGCAATTGGGCCTACATAAACGCGGCCTACGGCAGAGAGCGCCGAGAGCAGTGCGAACTGCGTAGCGGAAAATGACTTGTTGCACAGGGTCATCAGCAGGGCGACAAAGGCCGCTGTCCCCATACCGCCACAGAGATTTTCAAAAAATACCGCCGCAGCCATGCTGATCATATGTTTGTCGGTAATCGACAGCAGCCAATAGCCTGCGTTAGAGGCGCCTTGCAGAATGCCGAAGATCAGCAGCGCGCGGAACAGCGTCAGGCGCTGCATCAGCACGCCGCCATACAGTGCCCCGACAATGGTCGCAAACAGCCCCAGCGTTTTATTCACCACGCCCACTTCACCGGCGTCAAAGCCGACACCCCTGATCAGGAAGGTGGTGGTCAGGCTCATGGCAAAAGCGTCACCCAGCTTATAAAGGACGATAAGCAGCAGGATCAGCCAGGCGTTGTTGCGGCCAAAGAAGTCACGCAGCGGTTCGGCGACGGCCTGCTCCAGCGAGCGGGGAACCGGGATAACGTCACTCGGTTCAGGCGCCAATAGTGTCGCGATAATGCAGGGGATCAGCAGAGCAGCCATCAGCCAGTACATCCCCTGCCAGCCTAAGTAACGGTCTGCCAGCCACAGCGCCAGCCCGCCGGAGACCAGCATCCCGAGGCGATAGCCCAGCACGCTGATGGCCGCACCGGCACCGCGCTCTTCCGCTGGTAACACGTCCGTCTTCCAGGCGTCGAACACGATATCCTGAGAGGCGGAACAGAAGGCAATCACCACCGCAAGCGCGGCCATCCAGCGCAGCTGCGTGGCGGGTTCAAGAAAACCCATCGCCGCAATGGCCAGCAATAGCAGGAGTTGCGTCATCACCAGCCAGCCGCGACGACGCCCGAGGAAAGGCGGCGTGTAACGATCCATGACCGGAGACCACAGAAACTTGAATACATAGGCCTGACCCACAAGCGAGAAGAAGCCAATGGTTTTCAGATCGATGTTCTCGACCGTCATCCACGCCTGAAGCGTGCCGGAGGTGAGCGCGAGGGGTAAACCCGAGGCAAAGCCGAGGATCAGCAGAATCGCTGATTTCGGTTGCTGGAAAATGCGTAAGTAATGGCTGGACATGTTCTTATAAAACTGACCCGGCGATAGACCGGGTCAGCGGGCAGGATTAACGCGCGTTCTGCTTGATGAAGTCGTGAATGCTTGTGTCCTGCGCCATGTCGGAAATGGTATCCGTCAGCACGCTGTTAACCGCATCAGCAATATTTTTATTCGATGCCTGGAACGCGCCTTCTACAGAGTAGCTCGCGCGATAGTTCTTGGTCATCTTGTTACCGTTCTTCGCGGTCGCGATGATGGCGATATCCGCTTTGGTGGCGATGTTGTAGCGCACGTTGCCCTGAGACACATCAGCGTACAGGTTGTTCACGATGATCTGCAGATCCACCGCGCCGCTTGGGCCAACCATATAGCCACGGGAGGTCATCTGTTTCTCCAGCACTTCCTGCAGCAGGAAGCGCAGGTCGCGGGAGGCGGTGAGCGTCACCTGCTGGTTATCGCGGGTCACTTTAGCCAGAGCCTGATCCTGACGCTGATCGGCGCCGTTAATGCTCACGGTGACGCCCATCAGGCTTGGGTCCTGCTGAGGCAGGGTGATTTTCGGTGAGACATCAATGGTGGTCGGCGGGGTAGCGCAGCCTGCCAGCATAAAAAGGGCTACCAATGGAAAGAAGATTTTTTTTAACATTTTAAGGTTCTCACGAATCGTAAGCATAATAGAGAGAAAAATTGCCGCCATCATAACATCGCCAACGGTCAGGGGAAGTGGTCAACGCATGTAAATTCATCGTCTTGTCCGAAAACTGACCAGCTCACCCATTTTCTCCTTCCACGGATGACAAAAGGTATGAGCCTCACAGTGAACTTCATTCGTTTGAATGAGAAAATCAGACGAAAGCTAAATATTTGTTGTCAAGGTGTAATGGAAACGGTAAAAGCGGCTAACATTTAAAGGGATGGGTGACATCCTGGCGTTGTCGGAGGAGTAATTTCATGATGATACGTGAGCATATAGAAGATAAATTAAGGGCAGCGTTCAACCCTGTGTTCCTCGAAGTCGTCGACGAAAGCTATCGTCATAACGTACCGGCAGGTTCTGAAAGCCACTTTAAAGTGGTTCTGGTTAGCGATCGCTTCACGGGAGAACGTTTCCTGAACCGACATCGCTTGATCTACAGCACCTTGACGGAAGAGCTCTCCACGACCGTGCATGCGCTGGCACTGCATACCTACACCATTAAGGAATGGGAAGGCTTGCAGGATACGGTTTTCGCATCGCCGCCCTGTCGCGGTGCAGGCACTATCGCCTGATAAATCGGATTTGCAACGGCTGGAGCTTTTCCAGTATGTTGCTTACAGATTTCCTCAAAACGGCCTCCGGGCCGTTTTGTTTTGTCTGAGTTTTGAGCGGATGGTGCGATTTTAAGGCTAAAAATAGCCTTAAAGTGTGAAAAAAGCCGCAGCAACATGCCCCAACCGTTCTCGACTCACCTAAGTGATGCCGCTATAATGCCGCGTCTTATTGAATGTCTTCGGGATGATTCTGGCGACAGGGAATGTGAATCTGCACTAAGAGAGCATCCCGGTATAACAGACAGATTCAGAGTTGACCGAGCACTGTGATTTTTTTGAGGTAACAAGATGCAAGTTTCAGTTGAAACCACTCAAGGCCTTGGCCGCCGTGTAACGATTACTATCGCTGCTGACAGCATCGAAACTGCTGTGAAAAGCGAGCTGGTCAACGTAGCAAAAAAAGTACGTATTGACGGCTTCCGTAAGGGCAAAGTACCAATGAATGTTGTTGCTCAGCGTTATGGCGCTTCCGTGCGTCAGGATGTGCTGGGTGAACTGATGAGCCGCAACTTTATCGATGCGATCATCAAAGAAAAAATCAATCCGGCCGGTGCGCCAAACTACGTTCCAGGCGAATACAAACTGGGCGAAGACTTCACCTACTCCGTAGAGTTCGAAGTGTACCCGGAAGTTGAGCTGAAAGGTCTGGAATCTATCGAAGTTGAAAAACCGATTGTCTCCGTGACTGACGAAGACGTTGACGGCATGCTGGACACCCTGCGTAAGCAGCAGGCGAACTGGAAAGAGAAAGAAGGCGCTGTTGACGCGGAAGACCGTGTGACCATCGACTTCACCGGTTCTGTAGACGGCGAAGAGTTCGAAGGCGGCAAAGCGTCTGACTTCGTACTGGCAATGGGCCAGGGTCGTATGATCCCAGGCTTCGAAGATGGTATCAAAGGCCACAAAGCGGGCGAAGAGTTCACCATCGACGTGACCTTCCCTGAAGAGTACCACGCTGAAAACCTGAAGGGTAAAGCAGCGAAGTTCGTGATCAACCTGAAGAAAGTGGAAGAGCGCGAACTGCCAGAACTGACTGAAGAGTTCATCAAACGTTTCGGCGTGGAAGACGGTTCTGTTGCTGGCCTGCGTACCGAAGTGCGTAAAAACATGGAGCGCGAGCTGAACGGTGCTGTGCGCAACCGCGTGAAGTCTCAGGCGATCGAAGGTCTGGTGAAAGCCAACGAAATCGACGTTCCTGCTGCCCTGATCGACAGCGAAATCGACGTTCTGCGCCGTCAGGCTGCACAGCGTTTCGGTGGCAACCAGCAGCAAGCGATGGAACTGCCACGCGAGCTGTTCGAAGAGCAAGCGAAACGTCGCGTTGTGGTTGGCCTGCTGCTGGGCGAAGTGATTCGTACCCACGAGCTGAAAGCTGACGAAGAGCGTGTGAAAGGCCTGATCGAAGAGATGGCTTCTGCATACGAAGATCCATCAGAAGTGATCGAGTTCTACGGTAAGAACAAAGAGCTGATGGACAATATGCGCAACGTAGCCCTGGAAGAGCAGGCGGTTGAAGCGGTACTGGCGAAAGCGAAAGTGACCGAAAAAGCGACCTCTTTCAACGAACTGATGAACCAGCAGGCGTAATTTCGCCCCAACGGTTTAAAGTTTGAACAGAAAACCCGTTGCCTTGCGGCAGCGGGTTTTTTTTATCGCAGCCAGAGCCCAGGAAGAGTGCTAAAACGCCCTTTCGGTGTTAGCGTAACAACAAAAGGTTGTTATGCTTGAAATAGGGCACTGTGAACCCCATAAGTACGTAATCATGATGAATGAGACTGGCTGATAATCCGTCCGTAAGGTTACAATCAGTACAGCAGGTGTTTTCAATTTTGATCCAGGAGACGGAAATGTCATACAGTGGCGAACGAGATAACTTTGCACCCCATATGGCTCTGGTGCCAATGGTTATTGAACAGACCTCACGTGGTGAGCGTTCTTTTGATATCTATTCCCGTCTGCTCAAGGAACGCGTTATCTTTCTGACCGGCCAGGTGGAAGACCACATGGCTAACCTGATCGTGGCGCAGATGCTGTTTCTGGAAGCGGAAAACCCGGAAAAAGACATTTACCTGTACATTAACTCCCCGGGTGGCGTGATTACAGCAGGGATGTCCATTTATGACACCATGCAATTCATCAAACCGGATGTCAGCACGATCTGTATGGGTCAGGCAGCATCTATGGGCGCGTTCCTGTTAACCGCAGGGGCGAAGGGTAAGCGTTTCTGCTTGCCAAATTCCCGCGTGATGATTCACCAGCCGCTGGGCGGTTACCAGGGGCAGGCGACGGATATCGAAATCCACGCCCGCGAAATTCTGAAAGTAAAAGCGCGCATGAATGAACTTATGGCGCAGCATACGGGTCAACCTCTCGAGCAGATCGAGCGCGATACCGAGCGCGATCGCTTCCTCTCTGCTTCAGAGGCAGTTGAGTACGGCTTAGTCGACTCCGTGTTGACCCATCGTAATTGATGCCCGCGACGCGAGTGTGCCGCTATACTAAGGTAGGGCGGCACGCTGCTTGATGCAGCTTGCGTCTTAGAATGGCATTTGCGTCGTCATGTGCGGCACAAAGAACTTAAAAAGAGGTTTGGACTCATGACAGATAAACGCAAAGATGGTTCGGGCAAACTGCTGTACTGCTCTTTTTGCGGCAAAAGCCAGCATGAAGTGCGTAAACTGATTGCCGGGCCGTCCGTGTATATCTGCGACGAATGCGTCGATTTATGTAACGACATCATTCGCGAAGAGATTAAAGAAGTCGCACCGCACCGTGAGCGCAGCGCGCTGCCAACGCCGCATGAAATTCGTCATCACCTTGACGACTACGTCATCGGCCAGGAGCAGGCCAAGAAAGTGCTGGCGGTAGCGGTCTATAACCACTACAAACGCCTGCGTAACGGCGATACCAGCAATGGCGTGGAACTGGGTAAAAGTAACATTCTGCTCATCGGCCCAACCGGTTCCGGTAAAACGCTGCTGGCTGAAACCCTGGCGCGTCTGCTTGATGTTCCGTTCACCATGGCGGATGCCACCACCCTGACCGAAGCCGGTTACGTGGGTGAGGACGTCGAAAACATCATCCAGAAACTGCTGCAGAAGTGCGATTACGACGTACAGAAAGCCCAGCGCGGGATTGTTTACATCGATGAGATCGACAAGATCTCCCGTAAATCCGACAACCCGTCCATCACTCGTGACGTATCGGGTGAAGGCGTACAGCAGGCACTGCTGAAGCTGATCGAAGGTACGGTTGCCGCCGTTCCGCCACAGGGGGGTCGTAAACATCCGCAGCAGGAGTTCCTGCAGGTTGATACCTCCAAGATCCTGTTTATCTGTGGCGGTGCCTTTGCTGGTCTGGATAAAGTTATCTCCCACCGTGTTGAAACCGGCTCCGGCATTGGTTTTGGCGCAACGGTGAAATCCACATCCGAAAAACCGAACGAAGGCGAGCTCCTAGCACAGGTTGAACCAGAAGATCTGATCAAATTCGGTCTGATCCCTGAATTCATCGGTCGTCTGCCGGTTGTGGCTACGCTGAATGAGCTGAGTGAAGAGGCGCTGATCCAGATCCTGAAAGAGCCGAAAAATGCGCTGACCAAGCAGTATCAGGCGCTGTTCAATCTGGAAGGGGTTGATCTGGAATTCCGCGACGAAGCGCTGGATGCGATTGCCAAAAAAGCAATGAGCCGCAAAACCGGCGCGCGTGGCCTGCGTTCTATCGTTGAAGCGGCACTGCTCGACACCATGTACGATCTGCCGTCGATGGAAGACGTTGAGAAAGTGGTGATTGACGAGTCGGTCATCAGCGGTCAAACCAAACCGCTGCTGATTTACGGCAAACCGGAAGCCCAGCAGGCATCTGGCGAATAATTCACCAAATCATACAAGCAGTTAATCAAAAAGGGGGGATTTTATCTCCCCTTTACTTTTTCCGTATTCATAGCGTTGAATGTGTGGGAAACATCCCCATATACTGGATACATGTTAATGGTTATGTGAAGCACAGTGACATGACCAGCTTACCTGGCGGACACTAACTAAGAGAGAGCTCTATGAATCCTGAGCGTTCTGAACGCATTGAAATCCCCGTATTGCCGTTGCGCGATGTGGTGGTTTATCCGCACATGGTCATACCCTTATTTGTAGGGCGGGAAAAATCTATCCGTTGCCTCGAAGCCGCTATGGATCATGATAAAAAAATCATGCTGGTGGCGCAGAAAGAAGCATCAACGGATGAGCCGGGTGTAAACGATCTTTTCACCGTCGGGACCGTGGCCTCTATTTTGCAGATGCTGAAGCTGCCTGACGGCACCGTGAAGGTGCTGGTAGAAGGCCTGCAGCGTGCGCGTATTACCACTCTGTCAGACGACGGCGAACACTTCTCTGCGAAGGCAGAGTACCTTGATTCGCCTGAACTTGATGAGCGCGAACAGGAAGTGCTGGTTCGCACCGCGATTAGCCAGTTTGAAGGCTATATCAAGCTGAACAAGAAAATCCCACCAGAAGTGCTGACGTCGCTGAACAGCATCGACGATCCTGCACGTCTGGCGGACACCATCGCTGCACACATGCCGCTGAAGCTGGCTGACAAACAGTCCGTGCTGGAAATGTCCGACGTTAACGAACGTCTGGAATACCTGATGGCGATGATGGAGTCTGAAATCGATCTGCTGCAGGTTGAGAAGCGTATTCGCAACCGCGTGAAAAAGCAGATGGAGAAATCTCAGCGTGAGTACTATCTGAATGAGCAAATGAAGGCCATTCAGAAAGAGCTGGGCGAGATGGACGATGCGCCGGACGAAAACGAAGCGCTGAAGCGTAAGATCGACGCGGCGAAGATGCCGAAAGAGGCGAAAGAGAAAGCCGAAGCAGAACTGCAGAAGCTGAAAATGATGTCTCCGATGTCGGCTGAAGCGACCGTCGTACGCGGCTACATTGAGTGGATGGTGCAGGTTCCGTGGAACGCCCGCAGCAAGGTCAAAAAAGACCTGCGTCAGGCGCAGGAAATCCTCGATACCGACCACTACGGCCTGGAACGTGTGAAAGACCGCATTCTTGAGTACCTTGCGGTACAGAGCCGTGTAAACAAAATCAAAGGCCCAATTCTGTGCCTGGTAGGACCGCCGGGGGTGGGTAAAACCTCTCTGGGCCAGTCCATCGCCAAAGCGACCGGACGTAAGTATATCCGTATGGCGCTGGGCGGCGTACGCGATGAAGCGGAAATCCGCGGTCACCGCCGTACCTACATCGGTTCTATGCCGGGTAAACTGATCCAGAAGATGGCGAAAGTGGGCGTTAAAAACCCGCTGTTCCTGCTCGATGAGATCGACAAAATGTCCTCGGACATGCGTGGTGACCCGGCGTCTGCGCTGCTGGAAGTGCTTGATCCAGAACAGAACGTGGCGTTCAGCGATCACTACCTGGAAGTGGACTACGACCTGAGCGACGTGATGTTCGTGGCGACGTCGAACTCCATGAATATTCCGGCCCCGCTGCTGGACCGTATGGAAGTGATCCGTCTCTCCGGCTATACCGAAGACGAGAAGCTGAACATCGCGAAACAGCACCTGCTGCCGAAACAGATTGAGCGTAACGCGCTGAAAGCCAACGAGCTGACCGTCGAGGACAGCGCGATTATTGGCATCATCCGCTACTACACCCGTGAAGCGGGCGTGCGTAGCCTTGAGCGTGAAATCTCTAAACTGTGCCGTAAGGCGGTGAAACAGCTGCTGCTGGATAAGAGCCTGAAACACATCACGATTAATGGTGATAACCTGCATGCCTATCTCGGCGTTCAGCGCTTCGACTATGGTCGCGCGGATAACGAAAACCGCGTTGGCCAGGTGACCGGTCTGGCATGGACGGAAGTGGGCGGCGATTTGCTGACCATCGAAACCGCTTGTGTACCGGGTAAAGGCAAGCTGACCTATACCGGCTCGCTGGGTGAAGTGATGCAGGAGTCCATTCAGGCGGCGCTGACCGTGGTGCGCGCGCGCGCGGAGAAACTGGGTATCAACCCGGATTTCTACGAAAAACGCGACATCCACGTACACGTACCTGAAGGGGCGACGCCGAAAGATGGTCCAAGCGCGGGTATTGCCATGTGTACCGCTCTGGTTTCTTGCCTGACAGGTAACCCGGTGCGTGCTGATGTGGCAATGACCGGTGAAATCACCCTGCGCGGTCAGGTTCTGCCAATCGGTGGCTTAAAAGAAAAACTGCTGGCGGCGCATCGTGGTGGGATCAAAACCGTATTGATCCCTTACGAAAACAAACGCGATCTGGAAGAGATTCCGGACAACGTGATTGCCGACCTGCAGATCCATCCTGTTAAGCGGATTGAGGAAGTACTTAGTCTCGCATTGCAGAATGAACCGTCCGGAATGCAGGTTGTAACCGCAAAATAGTGACCTCGCGCAAAGAGCGTCAATAAAAACAAGGCTGGTAAGTCATTTCGCACTTGCCAGCCTTTTTTTGTATAGCTAATTTAGATTGCTGATTAGGTCAGCCATCAACAACGGGTGTTGTAAGGTCATGGCAGGCCTGATATAACTGCTGCGCGGTCGCGTTGTGAAGGATTCAGGCGCGATATAAATTATAAAGAGAGGAAGAGAACAGTGAATAAATCTCAACTGATTGACAAAATTGCTGCTGGTGCTGATATTTCTAAAGCTGCAGCTGGACGTGCGTTAGATGCATTAATTGCTTCTGTTACTGAATCTCTGCAGGCTGGGGACGACGTTGCACTGGTAGGCTTCGGTACTTTTGCTGTTAAAGAGCGTGCTGCCCGTACTGGCCGCAACCCTCAGACCGGTAAAGAGATCACCATTGCTGCCGCTAAAGTGCCGGGTTTCCGTGCAGGTAAAGCGCTGAAAGACGCAGTAAACTGATTGCTTTCCCGTTTCAGGGAAGCCGGATAGTACAAGGGCGCATCGTTTGATGTGCCTTTTTTGTTTGTCCAGACCTGATTTGTGCGAGTTTATGCGAGTTGTGGGCTGACAATCGCCCCGTTTTCTTGTCACAATACGACTTTACGCGCGACGGGCAGGATTTTCCGTCAGCGTCAGGTAACCAGTCACCTACAGCGGAGTGTTGTTACACCATGATGGACAGCTTACGCACGGCTGCTAACAGTCTCGTGCTCAAGATTATTTTCGGTATCATTATCGTGTCGTTCATATTGACCGGCGTGAGCAGTTACCTTATTGGCGGTGGCGCGAACTATGCCGCAAAAGTGAATGGCCAGGAGATCAGCCGCGGTCAGTTCGAGAATGCTTTTGCCGGTGAACGTAACCGTATGCAGCAACAGCTGGGCGACCAATTCTCTGAACTGGCAGCGAACGAAGGGTACATGAAAACCCTGCGCCAACAGACTCTGAACCGTCTTATCGACGAAGCGCTGCTGGATCAGTATGCCAAAAAACTGGGCCTTGGCATCAGCGATGAGCAGGTGAAAAAAGCCATTTTCTCCACGCAAGCCTTCCAGTCTAACGGTAAATTCGACAACGCGCGTTACAACAGCATCGTTAACCAGATGGGGATGACGGCCGATCAGTACGCGCAGGCGCTGCGTAACCAGCTGACCACTCAGCAGCTCATCAATGCCGTTGTTGGCACTGATTTCATGCTCAAAGGTGAAACGGATGAACTGGCCGCGCTGGTGGCACAGCAGCGCGTTGTACGTGAAGCGACCATTGATGTGAACGCCCTTGCCGCGAAACAGCAGGTGAGCGACGCTGACGTTAACGCTTATTACGAGCAGAACAAGAATACCTTTGTTTCTCCAGAGCAGTTCCGTGTGAGCTACATCAAGCTGGATGCTGCCGCGCTGCAGGAAACCGCGTCTGACGCGGAAATCCAGTCTTACTATGACCAGCATCAGGATCAGTTCACACAGCCGCAGCGTAACCGCTACAGCGTGATTCAGACCAAAACCGAGGCGGATGCCAAAGCGGTACTGGATGAGCTGAACAAAGGCGCTGATTTCGCGACTGTCGCGAAAGCGAAATCCACCGACATTATCTCGGCGAAAAACGGCGGCGATATGGGCTGGCTGGAAGACGCGACCACGCCGGACGAGCTGAAAAATGCCGGCCTGAAAGAGAAAGGCCAGTTGTCTGGCGTCATTAAATCTTCCGTAGGTTTCCTGGTCGTGCGTCTGGACGACATCACCGCGGCGAAAACCAAGCCGCTGGCTGAGGTTCGCGACGATATCGCGGCGAAAGTGAAACAGGAAAAAGCGCTGGATGCCTACTATGCACTGCAGCAGAAGGTGAGCGATGCTGCCAGCAACGACAACGAATCTCTGGCGGGTGCCGAGCAGGCGGCTGGGGTGAAAGCGGTTGAGACGGGCTGGTTTGGCCGTGACAACCTGCCGGAAGAGCTGAACTTCAAACCGGTTTCAGATGCCATCTTCAACGGTGGTCTGGTCGGCGAGAACGGCACGCCGGGCAGTAACTCTGACATCATTACCGTCGATGGCGATCGTGCGTTTGTGCTGCGCGTCAGCGAGCACAAGCCAGAAGCGGTCAAACCGCTGGCGGAAGTGAAGGATCAGGTCGTCGCTCAGGTTAAGCACAACAAAGCGGAACAGCAGGCGAAGCTGGATGCTGAGAAGATTCTGGCCGATCTGAAAGCGGGTAAAGAGGATGCGCTGAAAGCGGCTGGCCTGAGCTTCGGTGAGGCGAAAACGCTGAGCCGTACCGGTCAGGATCCAATCAGCCAGGCCGCGTTTGGCCTGACTCTGCCTGCGAAGGACAAGCCAAGCTTCGGTACTACCACCGATGCGCAGGGTAACGTCGTTCTGCTGGCGCTGGATGAAGTGAAAGCCGGTACCCTGCCAGACGCGCAGAAGAAGGCGATGGTCCAGGGGATTACCCAGAACAATGCTCAGATTGCCTTTGAAGCCATGATGAGCAACCTGCGTAAAGATGCCAAAATTAAGCTGGGCGACATCATCACTCAGCAGCAATAATTACGTATCTGCTCGCAGATTTTCGTAACGCTCTGCAATAACTAAAGGCCGCTTTCGCGGCCTTTTCCATTTCTGCACTCTGCTGTTTGTGCCGGTTTTCTCGGGCGGCTATCGTGACGGGGCTGTCAACAAACAAGGAGATAACAGCATGAAATGTGGAATCAAAGCACTGTTAATTACACTGGCTATTGCCACCACCGGGATGAGCGCGGGGGCGCTGGCGGCGACGCCTGCCGCCAAACAACAGACGACACAGAGCAAATCCGACGCAGCGACGCCGGCGCAAGGGCAGACTAAAGCGACCGAAGCCGGTAAAAATGCGGACGATGATGGTACGCGGGTCAGCATCAATTCAGCCTCTGCCGAGGATCTCGCCCGCGTGATGAATGGCGTCGGACTGAAAAAAGCGCAGGCTATCGTCAGCTATCGTGAAGAGTATGGTCCTTTCAAAACGGTCGACGATCTCAAACAGGTTCCGGGCATGGGGAGCGCGCTGGTTGAGCGCAATCTCTCACACCTGACGTTGTAATCACGCAATTTCTTGCACTGCGGCAAAAATTTGCCAGGATAAAGAGGTCATACCAGTTATGACCTCTCATCCTACAATAACAGTAAAGGCTATTGCGCTATGCAGACAAAAATTAAAGTACGCGGTTTTCACCTCGACGTTTACCAGCATGTGAACAATGCCCGCTACCTGGAGTTTCTTGAGGAAGCGCGCTGGGACGGGCTGGAAAACAGCGAAAGCTTTCAGTGGCTGACCGCGCACAACATCGCGTTCGTGGTCGTCAATATCAACATCAACTACCGTCGTCCGGCCGTGCTGGGCGATGTACTCACGGTGACCAGCCAGGTGCAGCAGATCAATGGCAAAAGCGGCGTGTTAAGCCAGGTGGTGACGCTCGATCCCGAAGGGCAGGTGGTCGCTGATGCGCTGATTACTTTTGTCTGTATCGATCTGAAAACGCAGAAAGCGCTGCCGCTAGAAGGGGAATTGCGCGAAAAGCTGGAGATGATGATCGCGTAGGATTTTGTCTTTTATAAAAGACAAAAGGGTTTTTCAGGGATAGAATAATGGACAGGGACTACGTTGTTGAACGTTACCGGACCCGTGACGGGAAAGTGCCGTTTGAGGAGTGGGTAGCCAGAATGAATCGAAGGGATCCGGATACAGTTTTCCGGATCCTTATGCGGATCAACCGCGCAATAAAACGTAATTTTGGCGATTACAGATACCTCAGGGAAGGTGTTTGGGAGATGCGAGTCGACAGTGGCCCCGGCTACAGAATCTATTTTGCAGTAGAGAATCGGCAGGTTTTATTGTTACTTATCGGTGGTGACAAAAAGAGCCAAAAAGCGGATATCAAACTGGCAATAGATTACTGGAAAGATCATCAAATAAAAGGACAATCGAATGAGCGCCACTGAACGAAAATATTCGAGTTCTGTTAGCCATCATGATGCTGTTGTGAAAATGCTACGAGAGAATCCTTCCTACGCTCAGCGTTATTTGCAAACAGCCCTGGAAGAAATCTATGAAGACCAGGGGATCCCTGCCTATCTCATTGCACTCCGCCAGGTTATCGAAGCACGAGGTGGCATCGGAGAAATTTCTGCTAAATCAGGCCTGTCTCGTCAGCAGCTATACCGAACCTTATCAGACAACGGCAACCCAACGCTGACAACGCTGATGAAAGTCACCCGTGCTGCCGGCGTGAAACTGTTCGACAGCACGGTTAAGTAGCCCTATTTAAGCCCGGTTTTTTTCTGCATCGCGGCCATCACGCCGGCTTTATCGGCCAGATAGTGGTTCAGCCCATTCGCGCGCAGATTACAGGCGGCGCACTGGCCGCAACCGTCGCCTTTGATGCCGTTATAGCAGGTGAGGGTTTCGCTGCGAACCAGGTCCAGCTTGCCCCAGTAGTCCGCCAGCGCCCAGGTTTCGGCTTTATCCAGCCACATCAGCGGGGTTTCAAAGCGCGTCTCTTTCGCCATCCCCAGATTGACGGCGTGGTTTAACGCCTTCACGAACTCATCACGACAGTCCGGGTAGCCGGAGAAATCTGTTTCACACACGCCCGTGATCACCGCTTCGGCTTTCACCTGGTAGGCGTAGATCGCCGTCAGGGTCAGGAAGAGGATATTACGGCCCGGCACGAAGGTATTCGGAATGCCGCTGGCATCGGGTTCGTAGTCCGGGACGGGAATACTGTCCCGGGTGAGGCTACTCACGGCCAGTTCATTTAACAGCGTAACGTCCAGCACCTTGTGCGCGCGTGCCCCCAGTTTCAGGGCCAGTTCACGGGCAACGTCGATCTCAGCGCGATGACGCTGACCATAATCGAAAGTCACACAGTGAACTTCATCGTACTGATGAAGAGCCTGAACCAGGCAGGTAGTAGAATCTTGTCCTCCGCTGAACACGACGACGGCACGTTTCATAAATCATCTCGACTGTTACGGTAAAAACGTTATGTTACCGTCTGACCACGACGGCGACCAGCTTCTTCACGCTTTGGGGGCGGGCAGCCAGGCTTCGGTAAAGTCAAACCAGCCGCGGGTGTTGAGGCGTATGCCGTTGACACCCGGCGGGGCGCTGATCTGGTATTGATAATTGAACAGTGGGGTGATCACCGCCTTTTCCATGAGTCCGGAGAAAATGGCCCTGAGCCCGGCATGTCTGGCCTGCTCATCGGACTGAGTCTGTACCGCATCCAGCGTGGCCTGCAGATGGGCATATTGCGGCGCGCTCAGCAGGTGTGGCCAGAGGGCATCACAGCGTAGCCACTGCTCAAGCGTATATTCCGGCGCTTCGTCAATCAGCCTGTCACCCATCATGAGATCCGCGTCCGCCAGTTGCTGGCATCCGTCCCAGGTTTTTGCGTCGTGAAAGATAACCGTTAGCTCGCAGCCCTGCTGTGCAAGGTACTGTTTTAGCTGACGCGCCATCGTGTGCAACTCAACTGGCAAATGGTAAATCAGGGTTAAGGTCTCCGGCAGGGGGACATGTGCCAGATCCGACCACTGAGGGATCGCCCATCCGGGCAGTAGCTCCTCTGTTGGGGTAATCAGCCCCTCGTTGAGCGGCAGCGTATGCAGAAGCGATGAGAGATGAATGATGTTGATGAGCCGTCGTGCCTGCATTTCACTCAGCCGCGGGCTTTGCTTCAGGGTGAGATAGCAAAAGCCAAGACTGGTACTGTTCGTCACCAGGCGCAGGCTTTCAAGTTCATCCGGCTCGCCAATGGCGATCTGCACCGGATGGCGACAGCTGGTACCCAGCCCATAGTCAAACAGCGTCGGTGTGATCCAATATTCGATAGCCTTAAGCAGCGGGTGGCTGAGATGGTACTGCTCGTGGCTTTCCAGACGGACAAGATCGGGCTCATATACGCTTAGCCTGAAGGGGCCGCAGCCCGTCATGGGCTGTTCGGGATGTGCAAGCCGGCTACAGTAGGTGGCCAGGCGGTGTGCCAGCCAGTAGTCCGGCTGGTGCAGCGTGAACGTCAGACACTGAGGGTGGGTGACGTCAATGCGCAGGACGCTCTGGAACAGTTTCCGCAGGGCGGGTAAGGCAAAAAGCGCATTCAGGCTTTGCTGAAGCTGTCCGGTTTCGACCTTATCGCCGTTATGCCAGTGTAAGGTGGAACGAATATAAAAATGCCAGCGCAAACCGTCCGCCGACACCTCCCAGTGATGGGCAAGGTCGCCAGTCGGTTCACTGCTGTTGCCGTGAAAGCGCGTCAGTCCGGAAAAGATCTGTCCTGCCAGATGCTGTTCCGCCCGACCGGGTAAAAAACCCGGATGAAGCGGATCCAGCGAGCGGTAATAGGGGATGCGCAGCGTTGGCGTATCGTTTTGCCACTGCCCGCCTAAAAAGGGATGCAGCAATGATCGCAATGCGTCGGGGGCGAGCTGGGCCAGCTCAAGCACGTTGTGCTGTTCTCCCCGCCTCAGCGCCTCCTCCATCATGGTATTGCGCAGAGATTCAGGCGCGACATGGAACGTCAGTTCACCCCGTTTACCGCGGCCGGACTGCGCTCGCCAGCTCAGCCAGCCCGCATCCTGCGCCTGACGCAGCAGCGTTCGGACATGCCGCTCGCTGCAAAAACAGCGGGCGGCCAGCTCGCTGATGGTGACCTGTTGCGTTGCACCCTCGGAAGGCTGCCAGAGCCGGTGATACTGGTTAAGTCGATTGAGCTGGCGCATGCTAAACCCGGAACAATAATTATCATCTTTTCACTATTACTTCCGTATATCTCACACGATACTGTTGCACAAGTTAACCGCATCACATTTCGGGAGTAATCATGGCTCGGCTCGCTGCATTTGATATGGACGGTACGCTGTTAATGCCGGATCACCGTTTAGGGGAGAAAACCCTGAACACGCTGAAGCGTCTGCACGAGCGTAATGTCACCCTGACGTTTGCCACTGGCCGCCATGTGCTGGAGATGCGCCACCTGCTGGGCGCGTTTTCCCTCGACGCCTTTCTGATCACCGGCAACGGGACGCGAATTCACTCCGTAGAAGGCGATGTGCTGCACCGACAGGATCTCAACCCGGAAGTGGCGGACATCGTGCTGCACAGTACCTGGGACACGCAGGCCAGCGTCCACGTCTTTAACGATCGCGGCTGGTTTACCGGAAGCGACATCCCGGAATTATTGCACGCGCATGTGTACAGCGGCTTTAAATACCAGCTTATCGATCTGCGTCGGATCCCTGCCCATGCGGTAACCAAGATCTGCTTCTGTGGCGATCATGACGATCTATGCCGCTTAAGGATTCAACTGAATGAGGCGCTGGGCGACCGGGCGCACCTGACCTTCTCGGCGGTGGATTGCCTGGAAGTGCTGCCGGTGGGCTGTAACAAAGGTTCCGCTCTGGCGGTGCTGAGCGACCACCTGGGATTAACGCTGCAGGAGTGTATGGCGTTCGGCGACGCCATGAACGACCGCGAAATGCTGGGTAGCGTAGGTCGCGGTCTGATCATGGGGAATGCGATGGCGCAGCTGAAAGCAGAACTTCCTCATCTGCCGGTTATTGGTCACTGCCGTAATGAAGCGGTGTCCCATTTTTTGACGCATTGGCTGGACAATAACAACCTCCCATATTCCCCCGAATAGTGAGACCCTTCCAGCAAGCCAGACTTCGGTCTGGCTTTTTTTTATTTCAGCAGCTGCGCAATCTGCGCTTTCCAGGGGGCGATGTCACCAATGTTGGCCTGCACCCACTCCGCATTGTAGTAGGTATCAAGGTAACGCTCGCCGCTGTCGCACAGCAGCGTGACGATGGAACCGCTGCGGCCCGCTTCGCGCATGCGTGCGGCAAGCTGTAGCGCGCCCCACATATTGGTGCCCGTCGAGGCACCCACTTTGCGGCCCAGTTGAGTTTCCAGCCAGTGAGCGGTGGCCACGCTGGCGGCATCCGGCACGCGCATCATCTCGTCCACCACGTCGGGGATGAAAGAGGGCTCGACGCGCGGACGGCCAATGCCTTCAATTTTGCTGCCTACCGGGCTGCGCAGGCCAGCATCGCGGTTTTGCCAGTAGTCGAGGAACACGGAGTTCTGCGGGTCAACCACCATCAGCTGGGTATCGTAGCCCTGACAGCGGATGTAGCGTCCGATCGTGGCTGACGTGCCGCCGGTACCGGCGCTCATGACAATGTACGACGGAACCGGGTGCGGTTCGTGGGTCATCTGGCGGAAGATACTGTCGGCAATGTTGTTATTCCCGCGCCAGTCCGTCGCGCGCTCGGCGAAGGTGAACTGGTCCATATAGTGGCCGTTCAGCTCACGGGCCAGCATTTCGGAGGCGGCGTAAATTTCGCAGGCGCTTTCCACAAAGTGGCAGCGACCGCCGTAAAATTCGATCTGCTCGATTTTGCGTTTTGCGGTGCAGGAGGGCATCACCGCGATAAACGGCAGACCCAGCAGGCGGGCGAAATAGGCTTCGGATACCGCCGTTGAACCGGAAGAGGATTCAATGATGGTGGTGCCTTCTTTAATCCAGCCGTTACATAAACCGTATAAAAACAGCGAGCGCGCCAGGCGATGCTTCAGGCTGCCGGTAGGATGGGTGCTTTCATCTTTCAGATAGAGCTGAATGCCGTCAAATCCCGGCAGGGAAAGGCGAATCAGGTGCGTATCCGCCGAGCGCTGATAGTCGGCATTGATTTCGCTGATCGCATGTTTAACCCAGGTGCTATTCATCGTCGTTATCCGTTTGTCATTTTGTGCCTAGCATAGCGAAAAGCACAGAAAAAATTGTTGCTATCTGGCCTTTAAAATAGAATGAAGGGAGAAAAATTTTCTCTGTGAGGTGGGTATGCTAGATAAAATTGACCGCAAGCTCCTTTCATTGCTGCAAAGTGACTGTACCCTCTCTTTGCAGGCGCTGGCAGATGCCGTTAATCTGACCACCACCCCGTGCTGGAAGCGTCTTAAGAAGCTGGAAGATGACGGCATTCTTCTGGGGCGCGTCGCGCTGTTAGATCCCGAAAAACTGGGGCTTGGGTTGACGGCATTTGTGCTGATAAAAACCCAGCATCACAGCAGCGAGTGGTATTGCCGCTTCGTCACCCAGGTGTCTGAGATGCCCGAAGTGCTCGGTTTCTGGCGCATGGCCGGCGAGTACGATTACCTGATGCGCGTCCAGGTGGCCGACATGAAGCGCTATGATGACTTCTACAAGCGGCTGGTGAACAGCGTGCCGGGGTTATCGGACGTCACCTCAAGCTTCGCCATGGAACAGATTAAATACACCACAGCATTACCTATTGAATAACTTCGTAAAATACCTTCAGGAACAAACCGCGTGCGATTATTTGCCCAATTAAGCTGGTACTTTCGTCGGGAGTGGCAACGCTACCTCGGTGCAGTCGCCCTGCTTATTATCATTGCCATCCTGCAGCTGATCCCGCCGAAAGTGGTGGGCTACGTCGTGGATGGCGTCACCGAACAGCATTACACCACCGCACGGGTGTTGATGTGGGTTGGCACGCTGGTGCTGACGGCGGTCATTGTTTATCTGCTGCGCTACGTCTGGCGCGTGCTGCTGTTTGGTGCGTCCTATCAGCTGGCCGTTGAGCTGCGCGAAGATTTTTATCACCAGCTGAGCCGACAGCATCCCGAATTCTATCTGCGCCACCGCACCGGGGATCTTATCGCGCGCGCCACTAACGACGTTGACCGCGTGGTCTTTGCCGCCGGGGAAGGGGTGTTGACGCTGGTGGACTCGCTGGTGATGGGCTGTGCGGTGCTGATCGTCATGTCCACGCAGATCAGCTGGCAGTTGACCCTGCTGGCCCTGCTGCCGATGCCGCTCATGGCGCTGGCGATCAATCGCTATGGCGAACAATTGCACGAGCGCTTCAAGCTGGCGCAGGCGGCGTTTTCGTCGCTGAACGATCGCACCCAGGAGAGCATGACCAGCATCCGCATGATCAAGGCGTTTGGCCTGGAGGACCGGCAATCAGCGCTGTTTGCGGCCGATGCCGCGGACACGGGAGCGAAGAACATGCGCGTCGCGCGTATTGACGCTCGCTTTGACCCGACGATCTATATCGCAATCGGTATGGCAAACCTGCTGGCCATTGGCGGCGGCAGCTGGATGGTGGTACAGGGCACGCTCACCCTGGGGCAATTGACCAGCTTTGCCATGTATCTGGGGCTGATGATCTGGCCGATGCTGGCGCTGGCCTGGATGTTTAACATTGTGGAGCGCGGCAGTGCCGCCTATAGCCGCATTCGCGCCATGCTGGCCGAAGCGCCGGTGGTCATCGACGGTAGCGAAGCCGTACCGGAAGGGCGCGGCGTCATGCATGTCGACGTCCGCAAGTTTGTCTATCCGCATACGGAGCATCCGGTGCTGGAGAACGTCAGCTTTACGCTGCAGCCCGGCCAGATGCTGGGCATCTGTGGCCCGACGGGATCCGGTAAAAGTACCGTGCTGTCGCTGCTCCAGCGCCACTTTGACGTCACGCAGGGTGATATTCGCTTCCATGATATTCCGCTCACCAGCCTGCTGCTGGATGAGTGGCGTGGTCGCCTGGCGGTTGTCAGCCAGACGCCGTTTCTTTTTTCTGACACCGTGGCGAACAACATCGCGCTTGGGTGCCCGGCAGCAACGCAGGAAGAGATCGAGCATGTGGCGCGTTTAGCCAGCGTACATGATGACATTTTGCGCCTGCCGCAGGGCTACGACACCGAAGTCGGGGAACGCGGCGTCATGCTGTCCGGCGGGCAAAAACAGCGTATCTCCATTGCCCGCGCGCTGCTGCTGAATGCGGAAATCCTGATCCTGGATGATGCGCTCTCCGCCGTGGATGGCCGTACCGAGCATCAGATCCTGCATAACCTGCGCCAGTGGGGTGACGGACGCACGATAATCATCAGTGCCCACCGTTTGTCAGCGCTTACCGAAGCCAGCGAAATTCTGGTATTGCAGCACGGCCATATTGCCCAGCGCGGGCAGCATGACGCGCTGGCCGAGCAGCCGGGCTGGTATCGCGATATGTACCGCTATCAACAGCTTGAAGCGGCGCTTGACGATGCGCCGGAGCAGGATGAGGAGGCCGCCAATGCGTAAGCTCGGAACGATGTGGCCGACGCTCAAACGTCTGCTGGCCTACGGCTCGCCGTGGCGTAAACCGCTCTCCGTTGCTGTGCTTTTACTCTGGATTGCGGCGATTGCCGAAGTGAGCGGTCCGCTGCTCATCAGCTACTTCATCGATAATATGGTCGCCAAAAGCTACCTGCCGCTCGGGCTAGTGGCGGGGTTAGGCGTGGCCTACGTTGGCTTACAGCTGACGGCGGCAGGATTGCATTATGCTCAGTCGCTGCTGTTTAACCGGGCCGCCGTGGGCGTCGTTCAGCAGCTGCGTACCGATGTCATGGACGCGGCGCTTCGCCAGCCGCTCAGCGAGTTTGATATCCAGCCGGTCGGGCAGGTGATTTCGCGCGTAACCAACGATACCGAGGTGATCCGCGATCTGTACGTCACCGTAGTCGCGACGGTATTACGCAGCGCGGCGCTGATTGGCGCGATGCTGGTGGCGATGTTCAGCCTCGACTGGCGCATGGCGCTGGTGGCGATCACTATCTTCCCGGCGGTGCTGATCGTCATGGTGATTTACCAGCGTTACAGCACGCCGATTGTGCGTCGGGTTCGCGCCTATCTGGCCGACATCAACGATGGCTTCAACGAAGTGATTAACGGCATGAGCGTCATCCAGCAGTTCCGCCAGCAGGCGCGCTTTGGCGAGCGCATGGGCGAAGCCAGCCGTTCGCACTATATGGCGCGTATGCAGACGCTGCGCCTGGACGGTTTCCTGCTGCGACCGCTGCTGAGCCTGTTCTCAGCGCTGGTGCTGTGTGGGCTGCTGATGCTCTTTGGCCTGAGCTCAAACGGTACGATTGAGGTGGGCGTGCTGTACGCTTTTATTAGCTATCTGGGACGCCTCAACGAGCCGCTGATCGAGCTCACTACGCAGCAATCGATGCTGCAACAGGCGGTCGTCGCCGGTGAGCGCGTCTTTGAGCTGATGGACAGGCCGCGTCAGGCCTACGGCAATGATGAGCGACCTCTGCAAAGCGGGACTATCGCCTTTGATAACGTCTCGTTTGCCTATCGTGAAGACCGTCTGGTGTTGCAGGACATCACGCTTGACGTTCCGTCGCGCGGTTTCGTCGCGCTGGTGGGTCATACCGGCAGCGGTAAAAGCACGCTCGCCAGCCTGTTGATGGGCTACTACCCGGTCACGCAAGGCGAAATCCGCCTCGACGGGCGCCCGCTCGCGTCTCTTAGCCACACGGTGTTACGCAAAGGCGTTGCGATGGTGCAGCAGGATCCGGTCGTACTGGCCGATACCTTCTTTGCCAACGTAACCCTGGGACGGGACTATTCGGAGGAGCAGGTTTGGGCAGTACTGGAAACGGTGCAGCTGGCAGAGCTGGCGCGCGGGTTCAGCGACGGGATCAACACGAAGCTGGGCGAGCAGGGCAACAATCTTTCCGTGGGGCAAAAACAGCTCCTGGCGCTGGCGCGCGTCCTGATTGAAACGCCGCAGGTGCTGATTCTTGACGAAGCTACGGCCAGCATAGATTCCGGTACCGAGCAGGCGATTCAGCAGGCGCTGGCCGCCGTACACGACCATACGACGCTGGTGGTGATTGCCCACCGTCTTTCCACCATCGTCGACGCGGACACTATTCTGGTGCTGCATCGCGGACAGGCCGTGGAGCGCGGTACGCACCGCGAGCTGCTGGAAGCAAAAGGGCGCTACTGGCAGATGTACCAGCTACAGCTGGCGGGCGAAGAGCTGGCCGCCAGCGCGCGTGATGAAGAGTCGCTTAGCGCCTGATGCACTAAAATGAGGCGCCGCGCTAACAGTCATTCCTGTTGGTGCAAAACTGAAACGCACCCTGCACCGGCATGGTGCGTTTTTTTTCACCGGTTCATTTATCAGGACCGTGTAACGCACATCGCACCGCGATTCCCTCCCGTTTTCATTTCTGGCACATCCCTTGCAATACCTTCCGCGTAAGCTGCGGCCATTACCGAATTCTGACTGGAGGGGATCTATGAAGCTGGTTACGGTTGTAATCAAACCATTCAAACTCGAAGACGTGCGTGAAGCATTGTCTTCAATGGGTATTCAGGGACTGACTGTCACCGAAGTGAAAGGCTTTGGTCGTCAGAAGGGTCATGCCGAGCTTTATCGCGGGGCGGAATACAGCGTTAACTTTCTGCCAAAAGTAAAAATTGATGTCGCGATTGCTGACGATCAGCTTGATGAAGTCATTGATGTCATTAGCAAAGCGGCCTACACCGGCAAAATTGGCGACGGCAAAATTTTCGTTGCCGAACTGCAGCGCGTCATTCGCATCCGTACCGGCGAATCTGACGAAGCGGCTCTGTAATTAACGCCTGGCACACAGTGATAGGGATCGAGAAAATGAAGATAGCAACACTTAAAACGGGTCTGGGTTCGCTGGCGCTGCTGCCGGGCCTGGCGCTGGCTGCTGCCCCAGCGGTGGCCGACAAAGCCGATAACGCCTTTATGATGATCAGCACCGCGCTGGTGCTGTTCATGTCCATTCCGGGCATTGCGCTGTTCTACGGCGGCCTGATCCGTGGCAAAAACGTTCTCTCCATGCTGACGCAGGTTGCCGTGACGTTCGCACTGGTCTGCGTGCTGTGGGTGGTTTACGGTTACTCGCTGGCGTTCGGCACGGGCAACGCGTTCTTTGGTAACTTCGACTGGGTGATGCTGAAAAACATTGAACTGACCGCGCTGATGGGCAGCTTCTATCAGTATATTCACGTGGCGTTCCAGGGCTCCTTCGCCTGCATTACCGTCGGGCTGATTGTGGGCGCGCTCGCCGAGCGTATTCGTTTCTCTGCGGTCCTGATCTTCGTGGTGGTCTGGCTGACGCTCTCCTATGTGCCGATTGCGCACATGGTCTGGGGTGGCGGTCTGCTGGCGACGCACGGTGCGCTGGACTTCGCGGGCGGTACCGTTGTTCACATTAACGCCGCGGTCGCGGGTCTGGTGGGCGCATACCTCATTGGCAAACGCGTGGGCTTCGGTAAAGAAGCGTTCAAACCGCACAACCTGCCGATGGTCTTTACCGGTACCGCGATCCTCTACTTTGGCTGGTTTGGCTTCAACGCCGGCTCAGCCAGTGCCGCGAACGAAATTGCCGCACTGGCCTTCGTGAACACCGTGGTGGCCACGGCGGGCGCAATCCTCTCCTGGGTGTTTGGCGAGTGGGCGGTGCGCGGTAAACCTTCCCTGCTGGGTGCCTGCTCGGGGGCGATTGCGGGTCTGGTTGGTATCACCCCTGCGTGTGGTTATGTCGGTGTCGGCGGCGCGCTGCTGGTCGGTCTGGTGTCCGGTCTGGCGGGTCTGTGGGGCGTGACCGCACTGAAACGTCTGCTGCGCGTGGATGACCCTTGCGATGTATTTGGCGTTCACGGCGTGTGCGGGATTGTCGGCTGTATCATGACCGGTATCTTCGCGGCGAAATCGCTCGGTGGTGTGGGCTATGCAGAAGGCGTCACCATGGTTCATCAGGTGCTGGTGCAGCTGGAAAGTATTGCTATCACCGTGGTGTGGTCTGCGGTTGTCGCGTTCATCGGCTACAAGCTGGCGGACATGACGGTCGGTCTGCGCGTACCGGAAGAGCAGGAACGCGAAGGTCTGGATGTGAACAGCCACGGCGAGAATGCGTATAACGCATGATCTGAGTGTCTTGCCGGGTGGCGGCTTCGCCTTACCCGGCCTACAACAGCACAAAACGTAGGCCCGGTAAGCGTCGCGCCACCGGGCTTTTTACATCAACCTCTGTTACGCATCACCCCTTCCTGCACCGTTGAAGCGACCAGCACGCCGTCTTGAGTATAAAACTCCCCACGCACAAACCCGCGGGCACTGGATGCCGACGTACTCTCCACGCTGTAGAGCAGCCACTCATTCATGTTGAAGGGACGGTGGAACCACATCGAGTGATCGATGGTCGCGACCTGCATCCCTTTTTCGAGGAAGCCGACGCCGTGCGGCTGCAGCGCCACCGGCAGGAAGTTGAAGTCAGACGCATAGCCCAGCAGATACTGATGGACGCGGAAATCTTCCGGCACGGTGCCGTTGGCGCGGATCCACACCTGGCGTTTTGGCTCGGCGGTGTGGCCTTTCATCGGGTTGTGGAATTCGACGGGGCGGATCTCAAGCGGCTTATCGCAGAGAAACTTCTCTTTGACCTGCGGCGGCAGCAGATGCGCCAGGGCGCGAGCGATATCCGTTTCCGATTTGAGATCGTCCGGCGAGGGGGCAGGGGGCATGACTTTCTGATGCTCATAACCCGGCTCTGGCGCCTGGAAGGAGGCGGTCATGTAAAAGATCGGCTTACCGTTCTGAATGGCCGCGACGCGGCGCGCGCTGAAGCTGCTACCGTCTCGCAGAACTTCAACGTCATACACGATGGGTTTCGCGCTATCGCCAGGGCGTAAGAAGTAGCTGTGGAATGAATGCACCAGACGGTCTGCCGGGACAGTCTCCTTTGCAGCGTACAGCGCTTGTCCAACGACTTGCCCACCGAAGACCTGGCGTAAACCTAAATCTTCGCTTTGTCCGCGAAAGAGTCCTTCCTCAATTTTTTCCAGATTCAGTAATGTCAGCAGATTGTTCAGTGCCTGACTCATAGTTGTCCTCAATAAACGCCGTAGCGAAAGATAGGCAGAGTATAACGCAGAAATGAAAGTGGTCCGATGGGTAGAATAATCTGAATATCGGGATGATTTCAGGCATTAATCAGTGAGTTGTGCCACACTTAACTACGTTATGTGATTGAAACGACATCGGATGGGATCGATCCCGCTGGTGCATTGATGATAAGGAGACTTCAATGAAACTCGTGCCTATGCTAAGTGGTGTAGCGATTGCGGTGGCGTTGTCCGCCTGTGCCGGTAAGAGCGCCCAGGTGCCAGTGCCAGCAGCTGACCCGAACGGGATTAATACCCTTTCGCAGCAGTCCATTCAGCAGCCTAACGTTTCCGGTACCATCTGGATTAAACAGAAAGTTGCGTTGCCGCCGGATGCGGTATTAACGGTGACGCTGTCTGATGCTTCCCTGGCCGACGCGCCGTCGAAAGTCGTGGCTCAGCGTGCCGTCCGTACTGAAGGCAAGCAGGCGCCGTTTAGCTTCGTGTTGCCGTATAACCCGTCGGACGTGCAGCCTAATGCCCGTATTCTGCTGAGCGCAGCGGTCACCATCAACGGTAAGCTGGTGTTTATCACCGATACGGTCCAGGAAGCGATTAACAACGGTGGGACCAAAATCGACCTGAACCTGGTGCCTGTGCAGCAGACCGAAGTGCCGATCGCACCGCAGACCAATCAGCCGTCCCTGCCAACCCCACCCACTCAGATGTAATGGGTATCCCCCTCTCTTTCGGGAGAGGGGTTAATACACCCACCGGTACTTCTGCAAATCGATCTGACCCGACCCTGACACCTGCACCCCCTCTGAAATTAACGCCTGACGCTGACGCTGGAGATCCGGCCCGGTGAGTGAGATGACGCCATGACGGTTCACCACCCGATGCCAGGGCAGCGTACTGCCTTCCGGCAGCCGTTTCAGGACGCCTCCAACCTGTCGCGCCGCGCGCGGGGAACCGGCCAGGCGCGCGACATCACCATAGGTGGTGACATAGCCCTCCGGGATTGAAGCCACGATTTGCCATACGCGCTGTGGAAAGGAGTCGTGCTCGTCCATACCTTCACCTGTGGGGAGTTTCTGGAGAGCCATGGTAAACGAAGATCGTCATGATTGCTGCGCCTGTTTGCGCAAGAAACCAGCATCCGGTTCCTGGCGGCTTGCAATTGGGCCTTCGCACAGGGATAATGCGCCAGCGCGTTGGTTATCAACGCTCTCAATGGGGGCTCTGTTGGTTCTCCCGCAACGCTACTCTGTTCACCAGGTCAGGTCCGGAAGGAAGCAGCCAGGGCAGACGACGTGTGTGCCGGGATGTAGCTGGCAGGGCCCCCACCCATTTCCGCCCTCACAAAATCTTCCTGCTTTCACCTCTCACTTTTGACGGCTATCCCACAATAATAGTATGCCTATATCGTGTAATATATATTTCATCGTGCTGAAATATTATTGTCATAAACCTGTAATAATAGTCGGGCATTTTATCATTGGCCGTTTATTTTCTGGCATAACTCAAAAAAATATATATCTGGATAACATTGTTAACTTCGTGTATTAAATAAAGTACTTATTCCGAAGGGAAGTGACAAACATGGCTACAGCGGTATTAAACGTTAAGATTGATGACGCGCTAAAAGAAAGGCTTCGCCACTATGCGGAAGTGAATAACGAGAACTTAAGCGTGACGACAGAGAAACTGCTGCTGCTGGCGTTCGAAGCAGTAGAAGAGGCGGGAGTATCGGAAGAGGATATTGATAATCAGCATACGGAAGAAGAGAGTGTTTCTCCATTTACTCCTAAAGAAATCAAGGCTCTACGTAAACTTCTGAAGAAGAGAAAATGAAACAACAACTGTCAACTGCCAGTGACTACAAAGAGGCCTGCGATCTGCTGCGTTCAGGCTACGTGAAGCATGTACGTCTTGGCTGGAATGTCGGAAGTGATGAGTTCTTTCGTATTGCGTCTGACTGGTGTGATACTGGCGCAAAAATAAAGAAAGACGGTGAAAACTTCGTTATTTCACTGAAAGGTTTTCCTATTCCTGCTCAGCATTAATTCCGGATGGGTGAAAACTGCTGACTGTATCCGTGACAGTCAGCAGTTTTTATTTTTTATGATCGGCTTCAAACTTTTAATATTAAATCACGCTGCGTTTAACGGCTGGCACGTTTTTATTCAGGGCGAGCCATAACGGTTTAATCCTCAGCAGCGCCTGTTCAAGCTCTGTTGGTTCGAGCGAGAAGGGCATCCGCAAATAGCGGTCAAACGCGCCCGATAAGCCAAACCGCGTACCGGTTCCCAGATTAATCCCCAGAATCTCAGCCCGCGCGGCAAGCTGTGTCGCCAGCATGCCCGGTAGCTCGATCCAGTAAGAGAGCCCGCCTTCCGCTTCATGGAATTTCCAGTCCGGGAAATGTTCACGCAGCAGTTCACCGCATCGATTGCGTCGTTCCGCCAGCATTTTGCGGCGGGCGGGTAGAAACGTCTCGCTGTTGTTGATGAGCCACAGCGCCGCCAGCTGTTCCAGCAGCGGCGAACCTAAATCGAGGGTATCTCGCGTCTGGGCAAGCGTGGCGATCGTGCGCGAGGAGGCGCGGATCCAGCCGAGACGCAGCCCGCCCCAGAAACTTTTTCCGGCGGAGCCTAAGGTGATGACGGTGGCCTGCGGGTTAAAGGAGGCTAGCGGAGGCGGAGGAGGGGCGTCAAACCAGAGATCCACCATCGTTTCATCCACCACCAGCGCCGTACGGGTTTGCGCAGCAATATCGGTAATGGCCTGGCGCGTCGCGATATCCATACAGCGCCCGGTGGGGTTATGAAAATCAGGCATCAGATACGCCAGGCGCGGCGCGGTTTGGGCAAGCGTGGCGGCGAAGCCATCCGTATCCCAGCCCGTTTCCGGCAGCGACACCCCCACGGGCCGACACTGCGCGCCCTGAATGGCGGCAATCGCCAGCGGATAGGTGGGGTGATCGACCACGACGCGATCCCCGGGCCCGGTCATCATCCGCAGGACCAGCGCGAAGCCGCTGACGGCGCCGTTGACCACCATCACTTCGTCCGCACGGGTGGGAAGGCCCCGCGCGGTATAACGCGCAGCGATGGCCTCCCGTAGCGTTGGCAGTCCTAGCTGATCGTAGCCCGTCAGCGAGAGGTGCTGCGTAATGGCCGTGAGCGCATGGGTATACGCCTGGTGGATCTCCGGCCCGGCATTGAGGGCGGCAGTGGAGAGATCCAGTGCAGCACTCGCCGCGGAAAGCGTGGGAACGGCGCGCGTATCCGGGAGGAGCACGCGTGACCCGCTGCCGTGGCGGCTCTCTAGATATCCCTCCTCGCGCAGATGGGCGAGGGCGCTGCTGATGGTGGTCCGGCTTACGTCCAGCGCCGTGGCCAGCTCGCGCTCTCCCGGTAGCCGTGTATTCAGTGCCAGACGTCCATCAAGAATTAACAGGCGCAGCGCATCGGCCAGCTGTCGCCAGAGCGGCGTGCGGGATGAGGTTTGCTGCCAGTGGCCTAAAAGGCGTACCAGAGACTGGCTTCCGAAGCGACGTGATGACATATGCAGTCCACTATTTGAAAACTGGACATTAATCATAGTGCCATTTTAGGTCAGGATGAAAGCCTGGTTCACTGGAGAAGATAAAAATGGTACGTCGTCTGCTACAACTCTATGTCGGTTTAGGACTGTATGGCCTGTCCACCGCGATGTTTATTCGTTCCGATTTGGGTGTCGATCCCTGGGATGTTTTTCACCTTGGGGTGGGGATACAGCTGGGGATGACCATCGGGACGGTGATCATTTTAACCGGTGCTGCGGTGCTGCTGCTGTGGATCCCCCTGCGCCAGATGCCGGGCCTGGGCACCATCAGCAACGTGATTTGTATTGGTCTGGCGGCGGACGCCAGCATGGCGCTTATTCCGGAACTGGATTCGTTACCTGTTCGCATCGCTTTCCTGGTGTCGGGCATCGTGATGAACGCGATTGCGACCAGCATGTACATTGGCGCCGGTTTTGGGCCTGGCCCGCGCGACGGTCTGATGACCGGCATTCATGCCCGGCTGGGGTGGTCCATTCGCAGCGTGCGCACCTCCATTGAGGTGTCCGTCCTGCTGATTGGGTGCGTGCTTGGCGGCACGTTTGGGGTGGGAACGGTCGTGTATGCCCTGACCATTGGCCCACTTATCCAGCTCTGTCTGCCCTGGTTCCGCCAGAAGCCGCGCGTTGCTGAAATCGCGCAGCCGGAGCGGGTTGTCTAATTTTGCGAAGCGCTCACATGCTTTAACGGCGTCGCTGTGCCACAATAATGGGCCACGACTCACGCGATGCCACAATGCATGAAAGCGATCACTCTCTATGATGTCGCCCTCCTTGCGGGGGTTTCTTATCAGACCGTCTCTCGCGTCATTAACGACGCCGAGCATGTCTCTGCCCGCACGCGGGAAAAGGTGCAGCAGGCGATGGCGGAGCTGCACTACGTGCCTAACCTGCGGGCACAGCAGCTGGCGGGTAAACGCACCCGCACGCTGGGACTCATCACCACCGATCTTGCCCTGCATGCGCCCTCGCAAATTGTGTCGGCGGTAAAATCACGTGCGGCCGAAAAAGGGGCGAGCGTCCTCATTTCCATGGTGGAGCAGCCGCAGCAGTGTCAGGCCGCGCTTCAGGCGCTGCTGGCACAGCGGGTGGAGGCGTTGCTGGTGAATGTGCCGCTCGACGATCCTGACGCTGAAGCGCTCAGGGCGCTGGCATCACCCGTTCCGGTGCTGTTCCTTGATGTCTCGCCTTCAGCACAGGTAAACAGCCTCGTCTTTAACGCCAGTCAGGGTGCGCATCTGGGCGTTGAGCACCTGCTTTCACTGGGGCATCAGCATATTGCCCTGCTGAGCGGGCCGGAAAGCTCGGTCTCTGCTCGGGCGCGTCTGGCAGGTTGGAAAGCGGCTCTGGCCCGCGCGGGGCATGACGCCGCTGCGGTGGCTTATGGAGACTGGAGCGCGGCCAGCGGTTATGAGAAAGGGCATGTGCTGCTGTCGGGTAGCGCATTGCCGGATGCCATTCTGGTGGCGAACGATCAAATGGCGCTCGGAGTGATGCGCGCCTGTGCTGAAAAGGGGATCGCGATTCCAGGTCAGATGTCGGTGGTTGGGTTCGACGATACGGCTGACAGCGCCTGGTTTTCCCCGCCGCTGACGACCATTCGCCAGGCATTTCGCGAGGCGGGCGAACGCAGCGTGGAGTGGCTGCTGGCCCCCACCGAAGGCGAGACGTGCTGGCAGGTTCAGCTGCCGGTGGCGCTGGTTACCCGGCATTCCACCGCGCGCCGCGCGCCGCAGCAGGCCGAACGCGAGGATCTGGCGCAGCAGCTCAGAAGTCTGGCACTTCTGGCCGAGCAGCTTGCCCGCAAATAAAACTTTGTGATCGGACTCGCTACCCTGCGATCGAACGCTTTACCGTCGCAGAGTGCCAGGGCATGTTAACCAAAATTGTGAGCGCTTCGCAAAGAGGTTGATATGTCTCATACACCTTCGCTGACCCTCAGCGACATCCTGGCCCGTCGGGACTGGGAAAACCCCGGCGTTACCCAGTGGAACCGCCTGCCCGCACACGCGCCGTTGCACAGCTGGCGTAATGAATCTTCCGCCAGGGATGACGCTGGATCCCTCAGCAGGCACTCCCTCAACGGGATCTGGCGGTTTAGCTACTTTTCTGCTCCCGAGCGGGTTCCTCAGGCATGGGTCACCGAAGATTGCGCTGATGTCGTCGCGATGCCCGTGCCGTCGAACTGGCAGATGCAGGGGTTCGATACACCCATCTATACCAATGTCACCTATCCGATCCCCGTTAACCCGCCTTTTGTACCGCAGGAAAACCCGACAGGTTGTTACTCGCTCACATTCGACGTGGATGACGCCTGGCTTCAGAGCGGGCAAACCCGAATTATTTTTGATGGCGTGAACTCGGCTTTCCATCTGTGGTGCAACGGGCAGTGGATAGGCTATTCCCAGGACAGTCGATTGCCCGCCGAGTTTGATCTCTCGGCGGCATTACGCCCAGGGCAGAACCGCCTGGCGGTCATGGTCTTGCGCTGGTGCGACGGCAGCTATCTGGAAGATCAGGACATGTGGCGCATGAGCGGCATTTTCCGTGATGTCTCCCTGCTGCATAAGCCGGAGACGCACATTGCGGATTATCATGTGGTCACCGATCTGAATGCGGAACTGGACCGCGCGGTGCTGAAAGTCAAGGTCGCGTTGACAGGCGCTGACTACGCGGAGTGCGACGTGGCGATAACGCTGTGGCGCAACGGTGAACGCTGTGGCAGCACCACCCAACGGCCAGGCTCTGCCATTGTGGACGAGCGCGGCAACTGGGCCGAGCGGTTAACGGCGGCGATCCCGGTTACAGCCCCGGCGTTATGGAGTGCGGAAACCCCGGAACTCTATCGCCTGACGATCGCGCTTTTGGATGCGCAGGGCAACGTGCTGGAGACGGAAGCCTGCGATGTCGGCTTCCGCCGGGTTGAAATCAGCAACGGCCTGCTGAAGCTCAACGGTAAACCGCTGTTGATCCGCGGGGTTAACCGGCACGAGCATCATCCGGAAAACGGCCAGGTGATGGACGAAGCGACGATGCGTCGCGATATCGAGATCATGAAGCAGCACAACTTCAACGCCGTGCGCTGCTCGCATTACCCGAATCATCCGCTGTGGTACCGGCTTTGCGACCGCTATGGGCTGTACGTTGTTGACGAAGCCAACATCGAAACCCACGGCATGGTGCCGATGAGCCGCCTTGCTGACGATCCGCGCTGGCTGCCCGCCATGAGCGAGCGCGTGACCCGTATGGTGCAGCGCGATCGTAATCATCCCTCAATTATCATCTGGTCGCTGGGCAATGAGTCCGGCCACGGTGCAAACCACGATGCGCTGTATCGCTGGGTGAAATCCACGGATCCGACGCGTCCGGTACAGTATGAAGGCGGCGGCGCGAACACGGCGGCGACCGATATTGTCTGTCCGATGTATGCCCGGGTCGATCAGGATCAGCCCTTCCCGGCAGTGCCTAAATGGTCAATCAAGAAATGGATCGGCATGCCGGATGAAACACGCCCGCTGATCCTCTGCGAATACGCGCACGCGATGGGGAACAGCTTCGGCGGGTTCGCGAAATACTGGCAGGCGTTTCGCAGCCACCCTCGCCTGCAGGGGGGATTTGTCTGGGACTGGGTCGATCAGGCTCTGACGAAGCAAGATGAAAAGGGCAATTCGTTCTGGGCATACGGCGGGGACTTTGGCGATAAGCCAAACGACCGACAGTTCTGCCTGAATGGGCTGGTCTTCCCCGATCGCACGCCGCACCCGGCGCTGTACGAGGCGCAGCGCGCGCAGCAGTTCTTCACCTTTACGCGGGTCAGCACCTCTCCGCTGGTGATTGAGGTGCAAAGCGGCTACCTGTTCCGCCATACCGATAACGAAGTGCTGAGCTGGACGGTCGCCCGGGATGGGAAGGTACTGGCTTCGGGCGAGGTGACGCTGGCGATAGCCCCTGAAGGTGTTCAGCGTCTGGAGATCGCTCTGCCGGTATTGAAAGCCGAATCGGGGGAAGTCTGGCTGAATGTTGAAGTGCGCCAGCCGCGTGCAACGCCGTGGTCACCGGCTGACCATCGCTGCGCGTGGGAGCAGTGGCCGCTTCCGTCTCCGCTGTTTGTCGCACCGCCAGCCTCTGCGGGCGAGCCGCCGGTTTTGACGCAAAACGACCGCATCCTGGCGATCGCGCATGGTCATCAGCGCTGGCAGTTCGATCGTGCATCCGGAAACCTGACCCAATGGTGGCGAAATGGCGTGGAAACGCTGATGTCACCTTTGACGGATAACGTCAGCCGTGCGCCGCTGGACAATGATATTGGCGTGAGTGAAGCGACGAGGATCGATCCGAATGCCTGGGTTGAACGCTGGAAAGCGGTGGGCATGTACAATTTCACCTCGCGCGTTCTGTACTGTGAGGCAGAGCAGCATGCGGGCGAAGTTGTGGTCAACACCCTTCACGTCGGGGAGTATCATGGCAAAACGCTGTTCCTGAGCCGTAAAGTCTGGCGGGTGGATGACCACGGGAGGCTGCACGGCGATATTCAGGTGGATATTGCGTCCGATATCCCGGAACCCGCACGCATTGGCCTGAGCGTTCATCTCGCCGAAACGCCGGAAAATGTGTCCTGGCTGGGGCTGGGGCCGCATGAAAACTACCCGGACAGAACGCTGGCGGCACAGCAGGGACGCTGGACATTACCCCTGGCGGAGATGCACACGCCGTATATCTTCCCGACGGAAAATGGTTTGCGCTGTGATACGCGGGAGCTGGTGCTGGGAACGCATCAGCTACATGGCCGGTTCCATTTCTCGGTGAGCCGCTACAGCCAGCATCAGCTGCGGGAGACAACCCATCACCATCTGCTGCGGGAAGAGCCGGGGTGCTGGCTCAACCTCGACGCGTTCCATATGGGCGTGGGCGGCGACGATTCCTGGAGCCCCAGCGTTTCACCGAAATTCATTTTGCAGACACGCCAGCTTCGCTACACCTTTAGCTGGCAGCAAAATCCTTAACGGATCATTGAGATGCGGCCACAGGGCGTGGCCGCAGGCTTACGCCAGAATGCCGCTCAGACCGTGCAGGCTCATATAAATTCCTACTACGGTAATCAGCGCAGCGGAAATCCACGGCGCTTTACGGGAAAGCCCGTTAAACCCGGGCCAGCGTTTTGTCGCGTGCTTGAGGCTTAAGGCGGCAATCGCACCGGAAGCCACCAGGGTTAACGCCAGCCCAATACTGAAGCTGAACACCAGCGTCGCGCCGAGGGCAAAATGCTTCAGCTGCAGGCAGATCAGCAGAACGGTGATGGATGCCGGGCAGGGGATAAGCCCGCCGGTCAGGCCAAACATGACGATCTGTCCTGTGGTGACGTTTTGTCCGCTAAAGCGCCGGTTGATATCCTGCGCGTGCGCGCGCTGGTGGGCGTCCTGCCACTCTTCTTCAACCAGCGGGTGTTCGTGGTGGTGATGTTCATGATGATGGTCATGGTCATGATCATGATGGTGGTGATGATCATGGTCGTGATGATGATCGTGTGGCTGGCTCTCTTTCCAGGTTCGCCACGCCATCCACAGGGCGATCGCAACGATCGCGATCCCTGAGATCAGCTGGAACCAGGGTTCAGACGTATGCGCATCCCATCCCCGCCCAAACCATAAACCCGCCATGGCGATGATCCAGACCACTGCCGTATGGGAAAGCGTGGCTGCCAGGCCGAGCAGGACCGCCTGTTTCAGCGTACCGCGGATAGCCACGATAAAGGCGGCCATCATGGTCTTTGAGTGGCCCGGTTCCAGGCCATGCAGCGCGCCAAGCAGGATGGCGCTGGGAACAAACAGCCAGGCATTACCCTGCTGCAGAAGTGAAGCAAAATCGGTCATGGGGGATTCCGGCGTGGAAAATGTCTGCAAATACTACTCCCCCCCAGTAGGTTAATACTACCCCCCAGTAGAAAAATACTCAGGGGGAGTAGAGCGTGTTATGCTTTAAAAGCCAAAAATAAGGGATAGAGAGATGTCACATACCGTTCGCGACAAGAAAATGTTACTAACTCGGCTGAAGAAAATTCAGGGGCAGAGCAACGCTCTGGAGAAAATGCTGAACAGCGATCACGAATGCGCCGAGGTGTTACAGCAGCTGGCGGCGATCCGCGGGGCGGTCAACGGCATGATGATGCAGGTGATCGAAGGGCATTTAACCGATCATGTGGTGAAAGAACCTGAAGAAGCGCAGCGTGAAGCCGATCTTGGCGTGGTGCTGCAGGTGATCAAATCCTATCTTAAGTAGCGTGCGTGCCGAGGTTATTCTCTGCCCAAAGGATAAATTCCATTTTCGGCAGCGCTTTGCTGTAGTACCAGCCCTGTCCGTACTGCACGCCGTGCTGGTGCAGCCAGGCGAGCTGCCCGGCGGTCTCGACGCCTTCCGCTACCATCGCCAGCTTCAGCGACTTCGCCATTTCAATTATATGTGGCGTCACGTTTTTGTACTCCAGCGCATCCACGAACGATTTATCAATTTTTAGCGTGTCGACGTCCAGATCCTGCAGGTAGCTCAGGCTGGAATAGCCCGTACCAAAATCATCTATATAGACAGGGTGCCCCGAACGGCGGAATGCGGCGATAGCCGGCGCGCTGATTTTGGGATCGGCAAAGCCGCGCTCGGTGACCTCAAGGGCGATTTGGCCCGGGTGGACCTTCCATTTGTTTAGCAAGTGACTCAGCAGCGGCGGCAGCGTGCCGGAGGTCAAATCGGCGGGCGCGAGGTTGATGGAGATATGCTGATCGGGGTGAAGGTGCAGCCAACTGCCCATATCCTCGAACACTTTTTCGATAACGAGCTGCGTCAGCTGAGAGATAAGCCCGGTTTGCTCAGCAAGGGGAATAAAAATATCAGGCGAGAGGCTGCTTCCGTCCGGCTGCGGCCAGCGCGTCAGCGCTTCTGCGCCGACAATTTTTCCGCTACACAGCGCCACGATGGGCTGATAGTGAACCACAAAATCGCGGCTGTTAATGGCGTCAAGTAGGCGGTTGCGCGGCGACTGGATGCGACGCAGTATCCGCAGGACAAAGAGCGCGGCAAGCAGGCTTATCAGGACGCCGAAGGGGAGCCATAAAAGCAGCTGCCGGTGCCAGGTTTCCGCCAGCGGTTTGAGCGTAGCCCATGCGACAACGGTAAACCCCAGTTCAGGTACAGGCTTCATAACGTACATTGAACCGTCGTACTGTATGCTGGTCATCGCCTGACCTTGGATCATGTCACGGATATGCGGATCGAGCGTATTGCTGCTGGCGAAGATACGGTGTGTTGTGCTTCCTACCAGGGCAGCATCAATCGCTATCTCGCCGAAAGGGATGACATCCACCAGTGAGGCCGGATCGACCAGGACAAGGTAATGACCTTGCCCCAGCACGGCCATGTAGCGATGAAACCCAAGATCGTTTTGCGTGGTCAGCCATGCGCTGTAACCGTCTTCGGTAATGCGCATCGGCGGGGGGAAAGGGGCAGCATGGCTGGTTTGCTCAAGAGAGGAGCAGAGCGGCCTGAGGTTGTCGATATAAATCACTTCCTGAACGTATCGCCACGAGAAAGCGACCCGTCGCATCTCTCTTAACTGCAACGGGCTGCACGGCACGCCCTCAAAGGCCTGCAGATGATTAAGCGCTTCTTTCGCCTGATCCACGACCTTGTCGGTGCGTATCAGCACGCGTGAGGCATAGTTTTCCAGCGCATCGACAAATTTATCTTCCGCCTGGCGATGGGCCAGCCAGATGCTCAGGCAAATGGGGACCAGCACGGAAAAGATGAGTACGCCAGTCACCAGACTGACCAGATGTCGGGTTTTCATGCTGTCGTGTCCTTCCTCGTATACCCGTTCCTGAGCACTGAGTTCCCTGCCTGAAGAGAAAGATTTTACCGCGAAATGATATAGTTATAGCACGTGGCTGGCCTGGTTTTCATTTTATCTCAGGTAAACCAGAAAATATCGTCAGAGGGGAGGGGTTGTTTTTTGAATCTGGCCTGGATATTATTTTGTTATGTTATAACAAAACATAAAGGATTGACGATGAAACCCAATATCCATCCCGCCTATCGCACCGTGGTCTTCCACGACACCAGCGCGAATGAATACTTCAAAGTGGGCTCAACCATTAAGACCGACCGCGAAATTGAACTCGACGGTGAAACGTATCCGTATATCACCATCGAGGTTTCTTCAAAATCGCACCCGTTTTATACCGGTAAGCAGAAAACGTTCTCCACGGACGGTAGCGCAGCGCGCTTCCGCAAGCGTTTTGGTGGTTTTCTCAATGCGAAGCGGGGCTAACCATGCAGGTACTTAACTCATTGCGCAGTGCAAAACAGCGTCACCCGGATTGCCAGATAGTCAAACGCAAGGGACGCTTGTACGTGATTTGCAAATCCAATCCGCGCTTTAAGGCGGTTCAGGGACGTAAAAAAAGACGCTAAACGCGCGTTTCTCGCCAGCTTTCCAGGGATCTTTTCTGTTTGCCATCGGCAGTAAAATTGTCGGTGGCAAGCCAGCTTTCAAAGGCGTTCGCCAGCGTCGGCCACTCTTTATCGAGAATCGAAAACCAGTCGGTATCCCGGTTATGGCCTTTTATCACCAGCGCCTGACGAAAACGCCCCTCAAACTGAAAACCCAGACGCAGGGCGGCCTTGCGGGAAGGTTCGTTCAGGCTATTGCACTTCCACTCATAACGCCGGTAGCCCAGGGTATCGAACACATACCGCATCAGCAGATATTGCGCCTCTGTTGACATGGGCGTGCGGCTTAAAAGAGGCGAGAAGTGAACGTGCCCCACCTCCACGACCCCGTTTTTAGGATCGATCCGCATCAGGGACAGCGTCCCGACCGGAGACCGGGTCTGGTTATCGATAACGGTAAAGTGTATGGGGTCGGATAACTCACTCACGCTCGCGACCCATTCGGCAAACTCCTCTGCGGTAGCGTCGGGTTCACGCAGTAGCCACGTCCAGCTGCGCGTATCTCCGGCCAGGGAATAGGCGGAGAATAGCGCGTTGGCATGCTCCACGCGCAGCGGTTCAAGGCGACAATACCGGCCCTGAAACACGACCCGGGATGGGGGCTGACGAGGTTGCCAGTCGCTAAGCGCTTCACCCACTGGCTGTCCGAACTGATTGAATGTCTTCATCTTCATTTCCGTGACGTTGAAAAGAGCTTCAGACTAGTGAATTGCTGGTTCCTTAAAAAGAACCACTGCGCTATGTTTTGATGGTGCCACGAGGAGACGAGATGAATATACCGGGTGATGAATTTTATACCTTGCTCAACGCAGCCCTGAAAAAACGCGGGCAAGAGACGCTCCAGCGCGCGCTTTATCTTGCTTTACGGGAGGCGATTCTGTGCGGAAGACTCCTGTCCGGCAGCCAGCTTCCCGGTTCGCGAACGCTGGCCCAGCAGCTCTCCCTTTCCCGCAATACCGTCAATGCGGCGCTGGACCAGCTCACGCTGGAAGGGTATTTGCAGCGTAACCGCCAGGGAACGCGGGTGGCACAGCTGGCTTACCGTTCGGCCACCCGGACATTGCCGCACCCTGACATCAGGCTCGCCCGGCGGGTTGGCCTGCTGCCTGCGCCGGTGCAGCGGGATACCCCGGTACTGGCATTTACGCCGGGGACACCCGCCATCAACTATTTCCCTCTGCCGCTGTGGCGGCGATTGTACGATCGCGTGATGCGGGAGGAGGGAAATGCCCTGCTGGGGTATGGCGACCCGGCCGGTGAACCGTCGCTGCGGGCAGCGTTTGCCCGGCATCTCGCCCTGTCTCGCGGTATCGACTGCGACGCGAGCCAGATTGTGATCACGGAAGGCGCGCTTGAGGGCGTCAACCTGTGCACAATGCTGCTGAGTGAGCCGGGGGATATCGCCTGGGTAGAAAACCCCGGCTATAGCGGGGCAAAAAGCGCGTTTGTTAAAACCGGCCTGACCATGACGGGGATCCCGGTTGATGACGAGGGGATGTGCTGGGAGGGACTGAATGCCCCTTCTCCCTCGTTAATTTTTACCTCACCTTCACACCAGTTCCCCTACGGAAGCGTGCTCAGCGCCCGACGGCGTCTGGCGCTGCTGGAGCTCGCCCGGCAGCACAACGCGTGGATCATCGAAGACGATTACGACAGCGAATTCCGTTATGCCGGTGAGCCCGTGCCGGCGATGCTGGGAATGGTCAACAATGCGCCCGTGGTTTATCTCGGGACGTTCAGTAAAACGCTGTTTCCGTCGCTCCGAATAGGGTTCATGGTCTTGCCGCCTGCGCTGGCGAAGGCGGTTCGTCCGGCCATCGGCTCGCTGTTGCGCGGTGGGCATCGTGCCGAACAGCGCACGCTGGCGCTGTTTATCGAAGAAGGTCATTATGCCCGTCATCTTGCCGCCATGCGTCGACTCTATCGTAAACGATACCGCCAGCTGCGGGAGGTGCTGGGCGCAGAGCTTCATGCGCCGCACCGTATTCTGGCCGGTGAAGGCGGGATGCATCTGACGCTGGCGATAGACGATATTGATGACCAGAAACTGGTGGAGCAGGCGAGGGCGTTTCAGCTGGCACCCGCTGCGTTGAGCGGGTACTACCTGGAGGCGAAGCAGGGGCAAACCGGTCTGGTTTTAGGTTACGGCAATACCTCTGCTTCTCAGTTTGCGCCGGGGATCCGGCGTCTGCAGGCGCTCATTACGCAGCAGCAGCAGGGCGCGAAAGGGTAAAGACGTCATAGAAAGAGAGCTGACCTTTGGTAGAGACCATTTTTTGCAGCTTCTCTTTTTGCACGGTTTCAACGGCCGGAGAGTGCAGAATGCTGTCGATCAGCTCCTCTGGCACGTAACGCGTGTTGTACCATTCGCCGTTATAGCAGACCCGGAAATCGAGGACGTCGATATCTTCGTAACGGTAGCGCGGATTCACGTCGAAAAAGAAAAAGGCGTTAAAGACCACAAACAGCACAACCAGCAGCCAGACGGAGTCCACCAGCGTTTCAGACTTCAGCATCACAATAAGCGTCGCCAGCCAGGCGGCATACATGGCGACAAACAGTCCAGGATGTTTGCGAATAAAGCTAATGCTAAAGCGCGGGCGATTGTCGCGCTTTTCGCGGAGGTTAAGATCGTCGATGGTGGCGGTGAGCAGGCGCTGTATCTCGGTCATTTTTTGCCTTTATGAGAGTTGACAATACAGGGTGTCTGCCAATTTTAGGGGAGCCATTGGGCTGAAAAAAGTAACAGTCTGGTGCTAAAAGACCATAACAGTTGGCTCCCCACTCCCTCACAGCGTTTTGATGATTTTTGCCGGATTGCCGCCCACGACAACGTTAGCCGGGACGTCTTTCGTCACCACGGCTCCGGAGGCCACCACCACATTATCACCAATGGTGACGCCAGGGTTAATAACCGCCCGACCACCGATCCAGACATTATTCCCAATGGTGACGGGTTTGCCAAACTCCACGCCGCTGTTCCGTTCCTCTGCATCCAGCGGATGGGTGGCCGTATAAATATGCACACCCGGCGCGAGCATGCAGTTATCGCCGATACGAACGGGGCAGACATCCAGCATCACGCAGTCGAAGTTCGCGTAAAAGTTTTTACCCAGAGAGATGTTATATCCATAGTCGCAGCGGAAACTCGGTTCGATATAAGCGCCTTCGCTTTGTCCCAGCAGTTCCGCCAGGATGTTCTGGCGTTCTGTCTTTTCATCGGGCGCGGTGTGGTTATAGCGGTACACCAGGTGGCGGGCCCGCAGTCTGTCGGCCCGTAACGTCTCATCGCCGGGGCGGTAGTGTTCACCGGCAATCATCTTCTGTTTTTCTACGCTCATAGGAAACCTCTCTGGAAAAGATTACCGCAGAGTAATAGGAACAGGTCGGGAGGGGAACGTTCCCGAAAAGCCGATGTGACTGGCGTCACAACAATGTTGCTGATAAACACGTTTTACACGGAGACCTGGCCTGGGCACAGGGAGCATAACGGGATAGGTAAAAACAGCTTAGAACGTGGCGTAGAACTCTACAGACACCCTTCAAACATTAACGGACAAATTTCCATACAGAAGTAGGGATTTTGTCATACAGCTTATTCATGGTCAGTTCAGCAAGACGATGGTCCGCGGCTGAATAAAATACGGCCAGTTCATTATCAGAAAGCTCGTATTTATTCTTTTCAATGACGCGTTCGAGCGTGTCAATTGACTGGCAACGTCGTAAGCGCATCAAATAATCGATTTTTGTGAGTGGTTTATCAGACATAAATTCACCTTAGTAATTGTAATAATTTTAACAGGAAAGACTAACCGGGTTAGCTCTGCTCACGTTGACGAAACAGCGGAATAGCCGGTTTCCCGATTTACGCCATTTTTGCAAATCCTGGGCGTTAATGCCGTAACTACTGAACAACATAAAGGTGTCGTCCAGGTATTCATCAATTTGCTCAATGAGCTTATTATCTTCATTGTACTTAATTTTATAATTAAGTGCGAAGGTTGCGATATGCTCTATCAGCTCATTCAACTGTAAATTGATGGCAGACGTTGGGTCGTTTACCCAGCCATGGTTACTTTCATCAAGGTTGGCAAGGCAGTCATGGTACAAGGATTCGCAGAGAAATTTCAACTGCGCGATATCATGCCTTTTTGGCGAGTACTCGTCCATAGCGCATCCCCTTCTGAGTGATTTCTTACTCACCGAACATCATAGTCGGGATGGATACAACTGACTTAGCTACATGAGTGCTGTGTTCCTGATAACTTAACTATAAGCCACTCCTTCCTGGATTTCATCGCGCTATTACGAAAAATTACAAATAAAACCGTAGACTGCGAGCATGTACGCAATGTTCCGTCCTGGACACCCTTTTTTTATCCAAATTAACGCGATTTTTTATCGCTTCCTTACGTTTCATTGGCTTAGCAAAACGGCCTGAAAAGTTCAGATTCGAACTTCTCTTTGTCAGAACTTCTTATTAGGAATATTCCTAATAGCTTAAGCGGGGAAATGAAATTAAAAAAATCCTGAATTCACCGATTAAGTTATCAGTTAATTATGATATGTCTAATTAAGATGGCAGAAAATAAATAGAACCACAATAAGCGTAATTTATGATTTTTTCTGAAAATGAAAAAGGCCGCTAATGCGGCCTTTTTATCATGTGAAACCGGTATCAGTGAGGTTCTACCGAATGCGTGTGTTCAATATCCTCATTTTTCCGGCTGAAGCGGCGGCGAACCACCACGAAGAACACCGGTACGAAGAAGATAGCGAGTACGGTTGCGGTAACCATACCACCCATAACGCCTGTACCAACCGCGTTCTGCGCACCGGAGCCAGCACCGGAGCTGATAACCAGCGGCAGTACGCCGAGGATAAACGCCAGTGATGTCATCAGGATTGGGCGCAGACGCATACGAACAGCCTCAAGCGTTGCCTCAATCAGACCTTTACCTTCTTTCTCCATCAGATCTTTGGCGAATTCAACGATAAGTATCGCGTTCTTCGCCGACAAGCCAATGGTTGTCAGCAGGCCTACCTGGAAGTACACGTCGTTGGTCAGTCCGCGGAACGTTGCCGCAAGCAGCGCACCGATAACCCCAAGCGGTACCACGAGCATAACGGAGAACGGAATTGACCAGCTCTCGTACAGCGCTGCCAGACACAGGAAGACGACGATCAGTGAAATCGCGTACAGGGCAGGGGCCTGGTTTCCGGACAGGCGTTCCTGATAGGACATACCGGTCCAGTCGTAGCCGATCCCCGAAGGCAGTTTGCTCGCCAGCTCTTCCATCAGGTTCATGGCTTCACCGGTGCTTCGGCCCGGAGCGGCCTGACCCAGGATCTCCATCGATGGCAGACCGTTATAGCGTTCCAGACGCGGCGAACCGTATTCCCAGCGAGACGTTGAGAACGCCGAGAACGGTACCATCTGACCATTGCTGCCGCGCACGAACCAGCTGTTGATATCGTTTGGCAACATACGGTATTGCGCCTCGGACATCACGTACACTTTCTTCACGCGACCGCGGTCGATGAAGTCGTTAACGTAGCTACCGCCCCAGGCGGCGCCCAGCGTGGTATTAATGTCACTGATGGATACGCCCAGCGCCTGGGCTTTCTCCTGGTCGATGTCGATTTTGTACTGCGGCGTATCTTCCAGGCCGTTCGGACGCACGCCGACCAGCAGGTCAGGGTGCTTAGCCACTTCGCCAAACAGCTGGTTACGCGCCTGCGTCAGTTTTTCGTGACCCAGACCGCCCTGGTCAATCAGCTGGAAGTCGAAGCCGGTCGCGGTACCCAGTTCAACAATCGCTGGCAGGTTGAAGGCGAACACCATCGCATCTTTAATCTGCGAGAAGGTGCCCATCGCTCGGCCGGTAATGGCTTCAACCTTGTTCTCTTTGCCCGGACGTTCAGACCAGTCTTTCAGAGAAACGAAGGCAATACCGGTGTTCTGACCACGACCCGCAAAGCCAAAGCCGTTAACCGCAAACACGGATTCAACGTTGTCTTTCTCTTTGGTGAGGTAGTAGTCCGTCACTTCGTCCAGCACTTTCTGGGTACGCTCTTGCGACGCGCCCGCAGGAAGCTGTGCCATCGTCAGGAACACGCCCTGGTCTTCATCCGGCAGGAACGAGCTTGGCAGACGAACGAACAGGAACGCCATCCCCACGACGATGATGATATAGAGCAGCAGGTAACGACCGGTGCTGCGCAGGATGTTGCCCACGCTGTCGGTGTAGTGGTGCGTGCTCTTATCAAACATGCGGTTAAACCAGCCGAAGAACCCTTTATGCTCGCCGTGACCGCCTTTATGAATTGGCTTCAGCATGGTGGCACACAGCGCAGGGGTCAGGATCAATGCGACCAGCACCGACAGCGCCATCGCGGAAACGATGGTAATCGAGAACTGACGGTAAATCGCACCGGTAGAGCCCCCGAAGAAAGCCATCGGGATAAATACCGCAGACAGTACCATCGCGATACCGACCAGCGCGCCCTGGATCTGACCCATTGATTTACGGGTCGCTTCCTTCGGCGGCAGACCTTCTTCCGCCATTACGCGCTCGACGTTCTCGACCACGACGATGGCGTCATCCACCAGCAGGCCGATGGCGAGCACCATCCCGAACATCGTCAGGGTGTTTATCGAGTAGCCAAATATCGACAGGATCGCAAAGGTCCCGAGCAGAACAACCGGCACGGCAATCGTTGGGATAAGCGTCGCGCGGAAGTTTTGCAGGAACAGATACATCACCAGGAACACCAGGATGATGGCTTCTACCAGCGTTTTAACCACTTCGTGAATCGAAATTTTGACGAACGGCGTGGTGTCATACGGGTAAACGATTTTCAGACCTGACGGGAAGAACGGTTCCATCTTCTTCAGCTCTGCGCGGATCGCCGTGGCGGTGTCCAGGGCGTTAGCCCCTGTCGCCAGTTTGATACCCAGACCGGAAGCCGGTTTACCGTTGAACTTCGCGATGATGTCGTAGTTCTCACCGCCCAGCTCGACTTTAGCCACGTCGCGCAGGCGAACCTGGGAACCGTCCTGATTCACTTTCAGCAGAATTTTGCTGAACTCATCGGCAGAGGTCAGACGGGTCTGTGCGATGATCGAGGCGTTAAGCTGCTGGCCTTTCACCGGCGGCGTACCGCCTAACTGACCGGCTGCCACCTGGGCGTTCTGCGCTTTAATCGCATTGATCACGTCAACAGGGGTCAGCTGGAAGTTGTTCAGTTTGTTCGGATCCATCCAGATACGCATCGCATACTGAGAACCAAACAGCTGAACGTCACCCACACCGGAAGTACGGCTGATGGCGTCCTTCATGTTGGCACCCACGTAGTCGGAAATATCCTCCTGCGTCATGGTGCCGTTGGTGTTGATAACGCCGACAACCATCAGGAAGCTGCTGGACGATTTCTCGACGCTCACACCCTGCTGTTGTACTTCCTGCGGCAGCAGAGGCATCGCCAGCTGCAGTTTGTTCTGCACCTGAACCTGCGCAATGTCAGCATCCGTACCTGACTGGAAGGTCAGGGTGATCTGAACTGTACCGGTAGAGTCACTGTTTGAGGACATGTACATCAGGTTATCGATACCGTTCATGTTCTGTTCGATAACCTGAGTGACGGTGTCCTGCACCGTTTTCGCATCAGCCCCCGGGTAGGTTGCGGAGATAGTCACCGCCGGTGGCGCAATCGTTGGATATTGCGCGACAGGCAGCTTCAGGATCGCAAGTCCCCCGGCCAGCATGATGATAATGGCGATCACCCACGCAAATATGGGGCGATCGATAAAGAAATTAGGCATGTCTTAACGGCTCCTGTTTAAGTTAAGACTTGGTTTGTTCTGACTGGCCAGCGGCCGAAGCTTGTTGTTTATCGTCAGATTTCACTTCCTGTGCTTTAACCTGCGCGCCAGGACGAACTTTTTGCAAACCAGAAACAATCACGCGATCGCCATCTTTCAGACCTTCCGTCACCAGCCATTTATCGCCAATCGCCTGCGTGGCGGTGATATTGCGCGTTTCGACTTTGTCATCTGCTCCGACAACCAGCGCGCTCGCATCGCCACGTGGCGTACGGGTCACACCCTGCTGTGGAACCAGAAGTGCGGTTGGATTCGTTCCTTCTTCCAGACGCGCGCGAACGAACATACCTGGCAGCAGATTCTTGTCAGGGTTCGGGAAAATCGCACGTAAGGTGATGGAACCGGTGGTCTGGTCGACCGTCACATCAGAGAATTCCAGGGTACCTTCCTGCGGGAACTTGATACCGTCGTTGGTGATCAGCTCCACTTTGGCTTTGCCGTTTTCCTGTTTCAGGGTGCCGTTAGCCAGCTCCTGTTTCAGGCGCAGGAAATCATTGCTGGACTGCGTGACGTCAACGTAGATCGGATCGAGCTGCTGCACGGTCGCCAGCGCAGTGGTCTGACCGTTCTGCACCAGAGCCCCTTCCGTCACGGAAGATTTACCAATACGACCGCTGATAGGCGAGGTCACTTTGGTATAGGCCAGGTTAATGCGCGCGGTTTCGACGGCCGCTTTGGCTGCCACCACGGCTGCGTTAGCCTGTTGGGCATCCGCCAGGGCGGTATCGTAATCCTGCTGACTGATGTACTTGGTACCGAGCAGTTTTTGATAGCGGTTCAGCGTCAGCTGAGCAATTTTAGCCGCGGCCTGTGCTTTAGCCAGATCGCCTTTCGCGCTTTCATAAGACGCCTGATAGGTTGCGGGATCAATCTGATACAGAGACTCACCGGCCTTCACATCACCGCCTTCGGTGAAGTTACGTTTCAGGATAATGCCGCTAACCTGAGGACGCACTTCCGCAATGCGGTAAGCATTTGTACGGCCGGGTAATTCGGTGGTGATTTGTAGAGGTTCAGATTTGAGCGTCACAACGCCTACTTCTGGCGCCTGCTGAGCTCCTTGTTGAGCCGGTTTGTCGTCACATCCTGTTAGCGCTAAGCTGCCTGAGAGCATCAGAACGACCGCCAGAGGCGTTAACCCTCTGTTTTTGTTCATATGTAAACCTCGAGTGTCCGATTTCAAATTGATCAAGGGTCCTGAGTCTAAAACCCATTGCTGCGTTTATATTATCGTCATGCTATGGTACATACATTCACAAATGTATGTAAATCTGACTCCTGTAAATTCACCCACCTATGGCACGAAAAACTAAACAACAAGCGCTGGAAACCCGACAACACATTCTGGATGTGGCAATACGTTTGTTCTCGCAGCAGGGTGTTTCATCTACCTCGCTGGCACAAATTGCTCAGGCTGCCGGTGTGACGCGGGGAGCGATTTACTGGCATTTTAAAGACAAGTCAGATCTGTTCAGTGAAATCTGGGAGCTTTCAGAGTCCAGCATTAGCGATCTCGAGAGTGAGTATCGGGCAAAATTCCCTGACGATCCACTCTCAGTATTGAGAGAAATATTAGTATATATCCTTGAAGCAACGGTAGTTGAAGAACGTCGCAGATTAATGATGGAAATAATCTTTCATAAATGCGAGTTCGTGGGCGAGATGGCGATTGTTCAGCAGGCACAACGCAGCCTCAGCCTGGAGAGCTATGACCGTATTGAATACAACCTGAATCAGTGCATGCAGGCAAAACTGCTGCCGGCCAACCTGTTGACCCGCCGGGCGGCGATTCTGATGCGTAGCTACATTTCCGGTCTGATGGAAAACTGGCTGTTTGCGCCACAGTCGTTTGATCTTAAAGCGGAGGCCCGCAGCTACGTCGCGATTTTACTGGAAATGCTACAGCTCTGCCCGACGCTGCGCAGTGACGCGCCGTCGCTAACCGCCTGACTCATTTCCAGGATTTATCTCAGAGGCTCACGTTCGCGCTATTCTGCTTCCGGCGAGCGTGATATTCTTCACGCCGGACTATTTTCGGTCATCTTCTGACATCATTCACAACTATGCTGCCCATCAATCGCTCGCAACATCCTGTTTTTGCATTGCTCTTTGCGATGCTGTTTTTCTTCGCCACGGCGCCGCTGACCTGGGCCCGCGCCGACAACAGCAACGATATCCCCACGCGTGCGGATGTTCAGTCGCAGCTCGACACGCTGAACAAACAAAAAGAACTCTCTCCTCAGGAAAAACTGACGCAGCAGGATCTGACGGAAACGCTGGAAACGCTGGATAAAATTGAACGCGTTAAGGCAGAAACCGCACAGCTCCGTCAGAAGGTGGCGCAGGCCCCAGAAAACATGCGCAGAGCGACGGAATCGCTGAATGCCCTGAGCGACGTGGATAACGACGACGAAACACGCAAAACGCTCGCCGCGCTCTCCTTACGCCAGCTCGAATCGCGCGTGGCGCAACTGCTCGACGACCTGCAAACGGCGCAGTCCGATCTCGCCACCTACAACAGCCAGCTTGTCTCCCTGCAGACCCAGCCCGAGCGCGTGCAAAATGCGATGTACGCCGCGTCTCAGCAGCTGCAGCAGATCCGCAACCGCCTCAACGGCACAACGGTAGGAGAGGGCACGCTGCGCCCGACGCAGCAAACCCTGCTGCTGGTGCAGCAGACGTTGCTCAATGCGCAGATTGAACAGCAGCGTAAAAGTCTGGAAGGGAATACGGTGCTGCAGGACACCCTGCAGAAACAGCGCGATTACGTCACCGCAAACATTAATCGTCTGGAGCACCAGCTACAGCTGCTGCAGGAAGCGGTTAACAGCAAGCGCCTGACGCTGACGGAAAAAACCGCCCAGGAGGCCGTATCCCCTGACGAAACCGCCCGCATCCAGGCCAACCCGCTGGTGAAGCAGGAACTCGAGGCCAACCACCAGCTTAGCCAGCGCCTGATACTGGCGACCGAAAACGGCAACTCGCTGGTTCAGCAAAATATCAAGGTGAAGAACTGGCTGGATCGTGCCCTGCAGGCGGAACGCAACATCAAAGAGCAGATCGCGGTCCTGAAAGGCAGCCTCCTGCTGTCGCGTATTCTCTACCAGCAGCAGCAGACGCTTCCGTCCGCCGATGAGCTGGAAGACATGACCAACCGCATTGCGGATTTACGTCTGGAACAGTTTGACGTCAACCAGCAGCGCGATGCCCTTTTCCAGAGCGATACCTTTGTCGCCAAAATTGAAGAAGGGCACTCCAGCGACGTGAACCCGGAAGTGCACGACGCACTGCTCCAGGTCGTGGATATGCGTCGCGAGCTGCTGGATCAGCTCAACAAACAGCTGGGCAACCAGCTGATGATGGCCATTAACCTGCAAATCAACCAGCAGCAGCTGGTGAGCGTCTCGAAAAGTCTGCAGGAGATCCTGACTCAGCAGATTTTCTGGGTAAACAGCAACAAACCGATGGACTGGGACTGGATTAAATCCTTCCCTGAGACGCTGAAAACGCAGATCAAGAGCATGAAGATCACCGTGAACTGGGAGAAAGCCTGGCCTGCGGTGATGATTGCCTTGCTGGCGGGGCTACCGCTGCTGCTGATCGCAGGCCTGATCCGCTGGCGTCTGGGTTGGCTGAAAAAATATCAGGCGAAGCTGGCGTCCGAAGTGGGGCAACTGCGTAACGATAGCCAGCTCCATACGCCAAAAGCGATTCTGATCGATCTCATTCGCGCCCTGCCGGTGTGCCTGATTATTCTGGCCGTGGGCCTGATCCTGCTCACCATGCAGCTCAACGTCAGCGATCTGCTGTGGGCGTTCAGTAAAAAACTGGCGCTGTTCTGGCTGGTGTTTGGCCTGTGCTGGAAGGTGCTGGAAAAAGACGGCGTGGCGGTGCGTCATTTCAACATGCCTGCGCAGCTGACCAGTCACTGGCGTCGTCAGATTGTGCGCATCAGCCTGGCGCTGCTGCCGCTGCACTTCTGGTCGGTTGTCTCTGAGCTTTCCCCGCTGCATCTGATGGATGATGTGCTGGGCCAGCTGGTCATCCTGCTGAACCTGCTGCTGATTGCTATCCTGATGTGGCCGATGTGCCGCGACAGCTGGCGTGATAAAGAGTCCCACAATATCCGTCTGGCCACCGTGACCGTGCTGGCGATCATTCCGCTGGCGCTGATGGTGCTGACGGCAACGGGCTACTTCTATACCACGCTGCGCCTGTCCGGGCGCTGGATTGAAACGGTCTATCTGGTGATCGTCTGGAACCTGCTCTATCAGACCGTGCTGCGCGGCCTGAGCGTGGCGGCCCGTCGCATCGCCTATCGCCGTGCCATCGCGCGTCGTCAACATCAGGTGAAAGAGGGGGCCGAGGGCGCGGAGCCGCAGGAAGAGCCGACCATCGCGCTGGAGCAGGTTAACCAGCAGACGCTGCGCATCACCATGCTGGTGATGATCGCCCTGTTTGCCGTGATGTTCTGGGCTATTTGGTCCGATCTTATTACCGTTTTCGCCTATCTCGACAGTATTACCCTCTGGCAATACAACGGAACCGAAGCCGGCGCGGCGGTCATGAAAAGCGTGACCATGGGCAGCCTGCTGTTTGCGCTGGTGTCGTCGGTGGTCGCCTGGGCGCTGATCCGCAACCTGCCTGGCCTGCTCGAAGTGCTACTCCTGTCACGTCTCAATCTTCGCCAGGGGGCGTCCTACGCCATCACCACGATCCTCAACTACGTCATCATTATTGTTGGAGCGATGACGGTCTTTGGTTCGCTTGGCGTCTCGTGGGATAAACTGCAGTGGCTGGCGGCCGCCCTCTCGGTCGGTCTTGGTTTTGGCCTGCAGGAGATCTTCGGTAACTTTGTCTCCGGCCTGATCATCCTGTTTGAACGTCCGGTACGTATCGGCGATACCGTCACCATCGGCACGTTCTCGGGAACGGTCAGCAAGATCCGCATTCGTGCGACCACCATCACCGACTTCGATCGCAAAGAGGTGATCATCCCGAACAAAGCGTTCGTGACCGAGCGTCTGATCAACTGGTCGCTCTCGGATACGGTGACGCGCGTGGTGATCCGCCTGGGCGTGGCCTATGGATCGGATCTGGATAAGGTGAAAGAGGTGCTGCTGAAGGCGGCGTCTGAACATCCGAAAGTGATGCACGATCCGGCTCCGGCGGTCTTCTTCACCACCTTTGGGCCGAGCACGCTGGATCACGAGCTGCGTTTATACGTGCGCGAGCTGCGCGATCGCAGCTACACGGTGGATGAACTTAACCGCTCTATCGATCGTCTGTGCCGTGAAAACGATATAAACATCGCCTTCAACCAGCTTGAGGTTCACCTGCGTAACGAGAAAGGTGATGAGCATACGGAAGTGAAGCGCGAGATTAAGGGTGATGACCCCACTCCGGCGTAATCTATAATTTTCCCTCTCCCTGTGGGAGAGGGTTAGGGTGAGGGCAACAGGCCTTCACCTTTGCCTCAAAATCCCGCCGTACAATCTCAAGTGCCTTAAGCACCGTCCCGGCGGGAATATCATGATTCTCCAACAGCATAATCAAATCGACGGCCAGCTTGACCTCATCGGGTGCATTTTCCAGTGACATGGGTGTGGCTCCTGTTAACGGGTCAAACGTTCTATGACGCGTTCAATTTCATCCAGCGCCTGACGGCAGCGGACGATGCGTCCTTCCAGCGCGCTAATCTCGCGCATCAATAACTGCTGCTCTTCCAGCGTTTCGCTGTTGTTCAGGCGCACCTCGCGTTCGCGCTTCATCTCAAACAGTCGGCGTTCAAACTCCTGGTTCTCCAGCCGCTTGCGCTGCCATTTGCCGAGCCCCGGCGAGGCGCTGTCCCAGGCGCGCAGCGGCCAGGCGGCGATTTCGCGATGCAGCGCGGTGATCTGCTCGGTGAGATGCGCCGCAAGCCATGCCACCTGTTCCTGCTGTTCATGCTCAACCGCATGGCGAAGCTCGTCGAGGTTCGTCTGCGCTTCAGCCAGGTAATCCTGAATAACGGTGCTGCGGGTCCGAAAAAGCTGCCGGTCAAAGCGCGGTTTCAGCGTGGCGTGCCCCATCAGCGGCGTGGCCTGCTCCCGCAGAGCAATCAGCTGATTTTGCAGCCTCTCAAGAAGCAGTGCTGTTTTCAAGGCGCTCTCCAGTGGTAAAGTAGCCGTTCAGTTTGATAACGATTCGCATTATGCAGCGTACTATTTTAATCATCATTGGCTGGCTCGCGGTAGTGCTTGGCACGCTGGGTGTGGTTTTACCCTTGCTGCCGACCACGCCGTTTATCCTGCTGGCGGCCTGGTGCTTCGCCCGCTCGTCACCGCGTTTTCACCACTGGCTGCTCTATCGCTCATGGTTTGGCGGCTATCTGCGGCACTGGCAAAAACACCGGGCCATGCCGCCCGGCGCCAAGCCGCGCGCGATCGCGGTGATCCTCATCACCTTCGCCATTTCATTATGGCTGGTGAAAATGATGTGGGTGCGGATCCTGCTACTGGTCATCCTGACCTGCCTGCTTATCTTCATGTGGCGGATCCCCGTGGTTGATGAAAAGCAACAAAAGCACTGAAGCCTTATCATGGCTGTTGCAATTATTGCGTACAGCCAGTAAATTCGACCGTTTTCGAGCACTGGCGCGCCTGGTTAAAGGTTAAACAATTGTTACCTTTGCCGACTCGTTGCGCGCCGTGAGTAACACTGTTTCATTTAGGCACAAACCGATGACCGCAACTGCACAGCAGCTTGAATATCTGAAAAACAGCATCAAAAGCATCCAGGACTATCCAAAGCCTGGCATTCTTTTCCGTGATGTCACCAGCTTGCTGGAAGACCCGAAAGCGTACGCGCTCAGCATTGAACTGCTGGTCGAGCGTTATAAAAACGCCGGGATCACCAAAGTAGTAGGTACCGAAGCCCGTGGCTTCCTGTTTGGCGCACCGGTTGCGCTGGCGATGGGCGTAGGTTTTGTGCCGGTGCGTAAGCCGCGCAAGCTGCCGCGTGAAACCATTGCAGAAAGCTACGAGCTGGAGTACGGCACCGATCAGCTGGAGATTCACGTTGACGCGATCAAGCCTGGCGACAAAGTGCTGGTGGTTGACGATCTGCTGGCGACCGGCGGCACCATTGAAGCGACCGTGAAGCTGATCCGCCGTCTGGGTGGGGAAGTGACCGACGCGGCCTTCATCATCAACCTGTTCGATCTCGGCGGTGAACAGCGCCTGGAAAAACAGGGTATTACCAGCTACAGCCTGGTGCCTTTCCCGGGTCACTAATCCCGGTTTTCACAACCTCGCTCAATGGGTGAGGTTGTGATAGCATTCCCCTCCATAAATTCACCTTCCAGCGTTGCAGAGCCTGCCCATGAGTTATCAGGTGTTAGCCCGTAAATGGCGACCACAAACCTTTGCTGACGTTGTCGGTCAGGAACATGTGCTGACGGCCCTGGCGAACGGCTTGTCGCTAGGTCGCATCCATCACGCCTATCTTTTTTCCGGCACCCGCGGCGTCGGTAAGACCTCTATTGCCCGTTTGCTGGCAAAAGGTCTCAACTGCGAAACCGGGATCACCGCCACGCCGTGCGGCGTGTGTGATAACTGCCGGGAGATCGAGCAGGGGCGTTTTGTCGATCTGATCGAAATCGACGCCGCTTCGCGCACCAAAGTTGAAGATACCCGCGACCTGCTGGACAACGTGCAGTACGCCCCGGCGCGCGGCCGCTTCAAGGTCTACCTGATCGATGAAGTGCACATGCTCTCGCGCCACAGCTTCAACGCCCTGCTGAAGACGCTGGAAGAGCCGCCCGCGCACGTGAAGTTCCTGCTGGCGACCACCGATCCGCAAAAGCTGCCGGTCACGATTTTATCGCGCTGCCTGCAGTTCCACCTGAAGGCGCTGGACGTTGAGCAGATCCGTGCGCAGCTTGAGCACATTCTTGATGAAGAGAAGATTGTCCACGAACCGCGCGCCCTGCAGCTGCTGGCCCGCGCGGCGGACGGCAGCCTGCGTGATGCATTAAGCCTGACCGACCAGGCGATTGCCAGCGGTGACGGCAAGCTCTCCACCGAGGCGGTCAGCACCATGCTCGGCACGCTGGATGACGATCAGGCGCTGTCGCTTATCGAAGCGATGATTGCCGCTAACGGCGAACGCGTGATGTCGCAGGTGAACGCGGCCGCTGCCCGCGGTATTGAGTGGGAAGGGTTGCTGGTTGAGATGCTCAGCCTGCTGCACCGCGTGGCGATGCTGCAGCTTTCTCCCTCCGCGATTGGTGCGGATATGGCGGCCATTGAACAGCGGATGCGTGAGCTTGCCCGCACCGTGCCGCCTGCCGACGTCCAGCTTTATTACCAGACGCTGCTGATTGGCCGCAAAGAGTTACCGTTTGCGCCGGATCCGCGGATGGGCGTTGAAATGACGCTGCTGCGCGCGCTGGCGTTCCACCCGCGCATACCGCTGCCGGAGCCGGAAGTGCCGCGACAGTCTTTCGCGCCGGTCGCGCCCACGGCGGTGATGTCACCGCAGCAGGTGCCGCCGCAGCCGACGTCGCCACCGCAGCAGAACGTACCGCTGTCGGATGCCACCAGTTCGGTGCTTGCCGCGCGCAGCCAGCTGCAGCGCGCCCAGGGAGTAGCCAAACCAAAAAAGAGTGAACCGGCAGCGCCAGGAAGAGCGCGGCCGGTGAACAACGCCGCGCTTGAACGACTGGCCTCGGTAACGGAGCGCGTACAGTCGCGTCCGGCACCGTCCGCGCTCGAGCAGAAAGCCCCGGTGAAAGAAGAGGCTTACCGCTGGAAGGCAACCACCATCACCGAAACCGTGAAGGAAGAGGTGGCCACGCCGAAAGCGCTGAAAAAGGCGCTGGAGCATGAAAAAACGCCGGAGCTTTCCGCGAAGCTTGCCGAAGAGTCGATTGCGCGCGATGCCTGGGCCGCCGAGGTCAGCAAACTCCAGTTGCCGAAGCTGGTCGAGCAGGTCGCGCTGAACGCCTGGAAAGAGCAGGACGGCAATCAGGTGCGTCTGCACCTGCGTCCGGGCCAGCGTCACCTGAATTCCCCGGGCGCGCAAAAGGCGCTGGCCGAGGCGCTTGCCGCTTTACAGGGGGCACCGGTTGAATTGACTATCATTGAAGATGATAATCCGGCAGTGAAAACGCCGCTCGAGTGGCGCCAGGCCATTTATGAAGAGAAGCTCGCGCAGGCGCGCGAGGCGATTATTGCGGATAACAACATTCAGACTCTGCGCCGGTTCTTCGACGCCGATCTGGATGAAGAGAGTATTCGCCCCATTTGATCGTGAGTCTGACTTACGGTTGTAATCCTTAAACGTGAAAGAAGAGAGAAGCCTATGTTTGGTGGAAAAGGCGGTCTGGGTGGCCTGATGAAGCAGGCTCAGCAGATGCAGGAAAAAATGCAGAAGATGCAGGAAGAGATCGCTCAGCTGGAAGTCACGGGTGAATCCGGTGCCGGTCTGGTCAAGGTGACCATCAACGGTGCGCACAACTGCCGTCGCGTGGAAATCGACCCGAGCCTGCTCGAAGACGACAAAGAGATGCTGGAAGATCTGGTTGCAGCCGCGTTTAACGATGCCGCTCGCCGTATCGACGAAACCCAGAAAGAGAAAATGGCCTCCGTGTCCAGCGGCATGCAGCTGCCGCCTGGCTTCAAGATGCCGTTCTGATGCAAACCAGTCCGCTGCTCACGCAGTTAATGGAAGCACTGCGCTGCCTGCCGGGCGTTGGCCCGAAGTCGGCGCAGCGCATGGCGTTTACGCTATTGCAGCGCGACCGCAGCGGCGGGATGCGCCTGGCGCAGGCTTTAACCCGCGCCATGTCAGAAATCGGTCACTGTGCGGATTGCCGTACCTTTACCGAGCAGGACGTGTGTAACATCTGCACGAACCCGCGTCGTCAGGAAAACGGCCAGATTTGCGTGGTGGAGAGTCCGGCGGACATCTACGCCATCGAACAAACCGGGCAGTTTTCCGGCCGCTATTTCGTGCTGATGGGGCATCTCTCCCCGCTGGACGGTATTGGTCCGGACGATATCGGTCTTGACCGCCTTGAACAGCGTCTTGAGTCCGAAACGATCAAAGAGGTGATCCTCGCCACCAACCCCACGGTGGAAGGGGAGGCAACCGCCAACTATATTGCCGAGCTGTGCTCGCAGTATGGCGTTGACGCCAGCCGCATCGCCCACGGCGTGCCGGTCGGCGGCGAGCTGGAGATGGTGGACGGCACCACGCTGTCGCACTCTCTGGCCGGACGTCACAAGATTATTTTCTGACCAAACGGAGGCTGCACGCGCGGCCTCCGCTTGAAAATTTCCCCCCGTATCCCCATCTCTCACTCAACGTTTTAAAACCCCATTAAATGGCATTGTTGAGGTCGACATAGATGAAAGGACAAGAAACCCGTGGTTTCCAGTCAGAAGTAAAACAGCTTCTGCACCTGATGATCCATTCCCTGTATTCCAACAAAGAAATTTTCCTGCGTGAGCTGATTTCCAACGCCTCGGATGCGGCGGACAAGCTGCGCTTCCGCGCGCTGTCTAACCCGGATCTGTACGAAGGCGACGGCGAGCTGCGCGTGCGCGTCTCGTTTAATAAAGAGAACCGCACCCTGACTATCGCCGATAACGGCATCGGGATGAACCGCGACGAGGTGATCGACCACCTCGGGACCATCGCGAAATCCGGCACTAAGGCGTTCCTGGAGTCCATGGGCTCTGACCAGGCGAAAGATAGCCAGCTCATCGGCCAGTTCGGCGTCGGTTTCTACTCGGCATTCATCGTGGCGGACAAAGTCACCGTGCGCACCCGTGCGGCGGGCGACAGCGCTGAAAACGGCGTGCTGTGGGAATCCAAAGGGGAAGGCGAATACACCGTTGATGACATCACCAAAGCGGACCGCGGCACCGAAATCACCCTGCACCTGCGTGAAGGGGAAGATGATTTCCTGAACGACTGGCGCGTGCGCTCCATCATCAGCAAATATTCCGACCACATCGCCCTGCCGGTCGAGATTGAAAAACAGGAAGAGAAAGACGGTGAAACCGTGGTTTCTTGGGAGAAAATCAACAAGGCGCAGGCGCTGTGGACGCGCAACAAGTCTGAAATTAAAGACGACGAGTACAACGAATTCTACAAGCATATCGCCCACGACTTTACCGACCCGCTGACCTGGAGCCACAACCGTGTGGAAGGTAAGCAGGAGTACACCAGCCTGCTGTACATCCCGGCACAGGCGCCGTGGGACATGTGGAACCGCGATCACAAGCATGGCCTGAAGCTGTACGTGCAGCGCGTCTTCATCATGGATGACGCCGAGCAGTTCATGCCGAACTACCTGCGCTTTGTCCGCGGCCTGATCGATTCCAACGATCTGCCGCTGAACGTCTCCCGTGAAATTCTGCAGGACAGCACCGTCACCCGTAACCTGCGCAACGCCCTGACCAAACGTGCGCTGCAGATGCTGGAAAAACTGGCGAAAGACGATGCGGAAAAATATCAGACCTTCTGGAAACAGTTCGGCCTGGTGCTGAAAGAAGGCCCGGCAGAAGACACCGCGAACGTTGAAACCATCGCCAAACTGCTGCGCTTCGCCTCTACGCACACCGACTCCTCCGCGCAGACCGTGTCGCTGGAAGAGTACGTCTCCCGCATGAAAGAAGGGCAGGAGAAGATCTACTACATCACCGCCGACAGCTACGCCGCGGCGAAGAGCAGCCCGCACCTGGAGCTGCTGCGTAAGAAAGGCATCGAAGTGCTGCTGCTTTCTGACCGCATCGACGAGTGGATGATGAACTACCTGACCGAGTTCGACGGTAAGGCGTTCCAGTCCGTTGCCAAAGCCGACGAATCTATCGACAAGCTGGCGGATGAAGTGGATGAGAACGCGAAAGAAGCCGAGAAGGCGCTGGAGCCGTTCGTTGAGCGCGTGAAAACCCTGCTGGGTGACCGCGTGAAAGAGGTGCGTTTCACTCACCGTCTGACCGACACCCCGGCCATCGTCACCACCGATGCCGACGAAATGAGCACCCAAATGGCGAAGCTGTTCGCGGCAGCGGGTCAGGCGGTACCGGAAGTGAAATATATCTTTGAGCTTAATCCGGATCATCCGCTGGTGAAACGTGCGGCGGATACCCAGGACGACGCCCGCTTTGCCGAGTGGGTTGAACTCCTGCTGGATCAGTCCCTGCTGGCCGAACGCGGCACGCTGGAAGATCCTAACCTCTTCATTAAACGTGTGAATGCGCTGCTGCTGGCGTAATTAAACACCTGCCCCTCACCCTGGCCCTCTCCCCAAAGGGGAGAGGGTATAATCGTCCCCTCTCCCCTTTGGGGAGAGGGTTAGGGTGAGGGGGCATTCTCGCATTATCCCAAATTATCTCCCCCCATTAACCGTTTCAGCCTTCCTGCCTTCCTTGAGCGATGCCCGTTCTGGTGGTATTGTTTAGCGCTTTTGAAAAATTGAAACGACTTTTGAGGGGATTTTCGCAATGCGTATTATTCTGCTTGGCGCTCCGGGCGCGGGTAAAGGAACTCAGGCTCAGTTCATCATGGAGAAATACGGTATTCCGCAAATCTCCACCGGTGATATGCTGCGCGCCGCTGTTAAATCTGGCTCCGAGCTGGGTAAACAGGCGAAAGACATCATGGACGCAGGCAAGCTGGTGACCGACGAGCTGGTAATTGCTCTGGTCAAAGAGCGCATTGCTCAGGAAGACTGCCGTAACGGTTTCCTGCTGGACGGCTTCCCACGCACCATTCCTCAGGCTGACGCCATGAAAGAAGCGGGCATCAACGTGGACTACGTTCTGGAGTTCGACGTACCGGACGAGCTGATCGTTGACCGCATCGTTGGCCGTCGCGTACACGCTGCTTCTGGACGCGTTTACCACATCAAATTCAACCCGCCTAAGGTTGAAGGCAAAGATGACGTGACCGGCGAAGAGCTGACCACCCGTAAAGACGATCAGGAAGAGACCGTGCGCAAGCGCCTGGTGGAATACCATCAGATGACCGCGCCGCTGATCGGCTACTACACCAAAGAAGCGCAGGCGGGTAACACCAAATACGCCAAAGTCGACGGCACCAAAGCCGTGGCTGATGTACGTGCAGAGCTGGAAAAAATCCTCGGCTAATTGCACTTCTCTCACCCGGGTCCTCCGGGTGAGAAATATTCTCATCTTACCTATTGCAGCAATGGGTTCCGTTTAAACGCATTTCCGCTACAATTGACAACCATTCAAATGGTTAAGAGGCGTGAATGAGTCAGGCGAAAACCGGCATCCTGCTTGCCAATCTGGGCACTCCAGAAGCACCTACATCAGACGCGGTAAAACGCTACCTGCGACAATTTTTAAGCGACACGCGCGTCGTGGATTTTCCGCGACTGCTGTGGTGGCCGCTGCTGCGTGGCGTCATTCTGCCGATTCGTTCTCCGCGCGTCGCCAAACTCTATCAGTCCGTATGGATGGAAGAGGGCTCGCCGCTGATGGTCTACAGCCGTCGCCAGGAAAAAGCGCTGGCTGCCCGCCTGCCGGAGATGCCTGTCGCGCTCGGCATGAGCTACGGCAAACCCTCTCTGGAAAGCGCGGTAGAATCCCTGCTGGCGCAGGGCGTGGACCATATCGTGGTGCTGGCGCTCTACCCGCAGTACTCCTGCTCGACGGTGGCCGCCGTCTGGGACGAGCTGGCGCGCATTCTGGCGACCCGCCGCCGCATTCCGGGCGTGACCTTTATTCGCGACTACGCGGATAACGAGCTGTACATCAAGGCGCTTGCTAACAGCGCGCGCGCGTCGTTTGAAAAGCACGGTGAGCCGGATCTGCTGCTGCTCTCCTATCACGGGATCCCGCAGCGTTTCGCTAACGAAGGGGATGATTACCCGCAGCGCTGTCGCGATACCACCCGCGAGCTGGTCTCCGCCCTTGGCCTGCCGCCGGAGAAGGTGATGATGACCTTCCAGTCGCGCTTCGGCCGCGAGCCGTGGCTGACGCCGTACACCGATGAAACCCTCAAAATGCTCGGCGAGAAGGGCGTGAAGCATATTCAGGTGATGTCGCCGGGCTTCTCGGCAGACTGTCTGGAAACGCTGGAGGAGATTGCGGTGCAAAACCGGGAATTTTTCCTGGAGGCTGGCGGCGAAAAGTACGAGTACATTCCGGCGCTTAACGACTCGCCTGAGCATATCGACATGATGGTCTCACTGGTGACGAACAGCCGCTGATCGCACTCCGGGCCGGGTTTGTGCTACCATTCCCGGCCCATATTCTTCGTACAGTTCAGACCATGAAATTTCCCGGTAAACGTAAATCCAAACACTACTTCCCCGTCGATGCCCGCGATCCGCTCCTGCAGCAGATCCAGCCAGAAAATGAAACCAGCGCGGCGTGGGTCGTCGGTATCGATCAGACGCTGGTGGACATTGAGGCGAAAGTGGATGATGCGTTTGTCGCCCGTTACGGTCTGAGCGCCGGACATTCGCTGGTGATTGAAGACGACGTTGCCGAAGCGCTGTACCAGGAGCTGGTGCGCGAAAACCTGATTACCCATCAGTTCGCCGGTGGCACCATCGGCAATACCATGCATAACTACTCCGTGCTGGCCGACGACCGTTCGGTACTGCTCGGCGTGATGTGCAGCAACATTGAAATTGGCGGCTACGCTTACCGCTATCTGTGCAACACCTCCAGCCGTACCGATCTGAACTATCTTCAGGGCGTCGACGGCCCGATTGGCCGCTGCTTTACGCTGATCGGCGAATCCGGCGAGCGGACCTTTGCCATCAGTCCTGGGCATATGAACAAGCTGCGCGCGGAAAGCATTCCCGAAGAGGTGATTGCGGGCGCCTCGGCGCTGGTGCTGACCTCCTACCTGGTGCGCTGCAAGCCGGGCGAGCCGATGCCTGAAGCGACCATGAAGGCGATTGAGTACGCGAAGAAGTACGACGTGCCGGTCGTTCTGACGCTGGGCACCAAATTCGTGATTGCCGATAACCCAGAGTGGTGGCAGGCGTTCCTGAAAGAGCACGTCTCGATTCTGGCGATGAACGAAGAGGAGGCCGAAGCGCTGACCGGTGAAAGCGATCCGCTGCTGGCGTCCGATAAAGCGCTGGACTGGGTGGATCTGGTGCTCTGCACCGCGGGCCCTGTCGGACTGTATATGGCCGGCTTCACGGAGGAAGAGAGCAAACGCAAAACCCAGCATCCGCTGCTGCCCGGCGCGATTGCCGAGTTTAACCAGTACGAGTTCAGCCGCGGCATGCGTTACAAGGATTGCGTGAATCCGCTGCGTATTTATTCTCACATCGCCCCCTACATGGGCGGTCCGGAGAAGATCATGAACACCAACGGCGCAGGCGACGGCGCGCTGGCCGCGCTGCTGCACGACATTACCGCCAATGCCTACCACAAAACCAACGTGCCGAACTCCAGCAAGCATAAGTTCAGCTGGCTGACCTATTCGTCGCTGGCGCAGGTGTGCAAGTACGCCAACCGCGTAAGCTATCAGGTGCTGAACCAGCACTCACCGCGCTTAACGCGTGGCCTGCCGGAACGGGAAGACAGCCTCGAAGAGGCGTATTGGGACAGGTAAAAGAAAACCCCTCACCCTAACCCTCTCCCCATAGGGGAGAGGGAACTTGAACACCCTCTCCCCTATGGGGAGAGGGCTGGGGTGAGGGGACCAGGCCGCACCAAACTTACCCCGTCACCGCCTCTTCAACCGGCGGTTTCTCCAGCAGCGTCAGCATGGTATTCGCAATCTCGCGCTCGCCCATCACCACCTTATCTGCACCGCGCTCGGTAATGTACTCCACCTCGTCGTCATAGTGCGCCCGGGCGATAATCTCAATCGTTGGGCACTTCGCGCGTGCGGAGGCCACAATCTCACCCGCTTCATAGCCGTTGGGTATGGTGAGCAGCAGCCAGCGGGCGCAGTCCAGATGCGCCAGATTCATGATCTCTTCGTTTGCCGCATTGCCCAGCACCGCGCGAATACCGCGCTCGCGCAGCTCGTCGACGCGGGTGCGTGAGGTTTCAATCACCACCAGCGGAATGCCCTGCGCCATCAGCTTCTCGCCGAGCAGGCTGCCCACGCGGCCAAAGCCGACCAGCAGGGCGTGATTGCAAATATCCACCGGGATCTGCTTCTCTTCTTCGATGGCCTCTTCCAGCGTCTGCTCTTCCAGCGTTTCGGTTTTGTCGAGGTATTTTTCCAGCAGGGCAAACAGGACCGGGTTCAGCATAATCGACAGGATCGCCCCCGCGAGCACCAGGTTTTGTCCGGCCTGCGGCAGCAGGTTCAGGGCCATGCCCAGACCGGCCAGAATAAAGGCGAATTCGCCAATCTGCGCCAGGCTGGCGGCAATAGTCAGCGCCGTCCGCGGGGAGTGACCGAACATTCGCACCAGGAAGAAGGCGGCGAGCGACTTACCAAAAATAATGATCGCCAGCGTGCCCAGCACGGCCAGCGGCTGCTGGATCAGCACCAGCGGATCGAACAGCATCCCGACGGAGACGAAGAACAGCACGGCAAACGCATCGCGCAGCGGCAGCGTATCGTGCGCCGCACGGTGGCTCAGCTCGGATTCGTTCAGCACCATCCCGGCGAAGAACGCGCCCAGGGCAAAGGAGACATCAAACAGCTCAACGGCACCAAAGGCGATGCCCAGCGCCAGCGCCAGCACGGAGAGGGTGAACAGCTCGCGGGAGCCGGTCGCCGCGCTGCGGGACATGATCCACGGTACCAGACGGCGGCCCACCAGCATCATGATGGCGATAAACGCCACCACTTTACCGATGGTGATGCTCATATCCAGCGCCAGCGAGGCAAAGCCGACATTGTCTTTTTCCATCATTCCGGCGACGGCGGGCAGCAGCACCAGCGTCAGGACCATAACCAGATCTTCAACAATCAGCCAGCCAATCGCGATCTGCCCGCGCTGGCTGTCAATCAGCTGTCTCTCCTCAAGCGCGCGCAGCAGCACCACGGTACTGGCGGTTGAGAGACACAGCCCAAATACGATACCGGTCATTAACGACCAGCCCAGCACGGCCGAAAGCGCCATCCCAAGCAGCGTCGCCACCCCTATCTGGGCGATCGCTCCCGGTATGGCAATCGACTTTACCGCCATCAAATCCTTCAGGGAAAAGTGCAGACCGACGCCAAACATCAGCAGAATCACGCCCAATTCCGCCAGTTCAGGGGCCAGTTTGGTATCCGCAACGAAGCCTGGCGTAAACGGTCCCGCCAGCACACCTGCCAGCAGATAGCCGACAAGAGGAGAAATACGCAGTTTATTGGCAATCATGCCGAGGATAAAAGCGAGCACAAGTCCACCAACAATGGTGGTGATAAGCGGTGTGGCGTGGTGCATTCCGTCTCCTTTCGTTGTGGGTGTTCCTTTTTGGTGAAAAACCAAAAAACCGAGTAATAGTTTATGACAATTTTTACTCTTATGTTTATGAATAATTGTTGAAGTTTGAATAAAACAGCAATATGCGCGTAAAAAAGCGCATTTTGATAAATTCAGCGAGAGGAGAAAGAAGAAACCCTTATGGCATCAGGGTGTCAGGCAGCCAACGTCACACTTTGGCTGCCCGTAATTCACGCTTTGTGGCGGTTATCAGGCAGGAATATGGTCAACATCCCAAGAAGTGGCAGGAAAGCGCAGATTTTATAAACGAGGAAGATGCTGGTGTGATCCGCAACCATCCCTAACACCGCTGCACCCAGCCCCCCCATGCCGAAGGCAAAACCGAAAAAGAGTCCGGAAACCATACCGATACGGCCAGGCAGCAGCTCCTGGGCATAGACCAGAATGGCGGAAAACGCGGAAGCGAGGATAAAACCAATAATCACGGTTAAAATTCCCGTCCATTCAAGGCTGGCGTACGGCAAAATGAGGGTAAAGGGCGCCACGCCGAGGATAGAGCCCCAAATGACATATTTACGCCCAATCTTATCCCCCACAGGCCCGCCAATGACCGTACCGGCCGCAACGGCGAACAGGAAGGCAAACAGGTGAATCTGCGCATTTTGTACCGATAATCCGAATTTTTGCATCAGATAAAAGGTGTAATAGCTGCTGATGCTCGCCATATAGAAGTATTTCGAGAAAATCAGCACCAGCAGGACAGCCACCGCCAGGATAACCTTATTGCGCGGCAGGGGATTGATAACCTTCGCTTTAGGTTTTCCTTTATTGACGCGATGCTGAGCGGCATACCAGCGGCTAATCTGCGCCAGCACGATAATCGCCAGCAGCGCGGCCAGCACAAACCACGCCACGTTGCCTTTACCGTAAGGGGCAATGATGACTGCGGCCAGCAGCGGGCCGAGTGAGCTACCAAAGTTACCGCCCACCTGGAAAAGTGACTGCGCCAGGCCGTGACGACCACCGGACGCCATCCGCGCCACGCGGGAGGACTCCGGATGGAACACAGACGAGCCGGTACCCACCAGCGCGGCGGCGATCAGCACGGCTTCAAAACTCCCGGCCATGGCGAGCAGCACCAGACCGCTTAGGGTAAAGCACATGCCGATCGGCAGCGACCACGGCATCGGGTATTTATCCGTCCAGTAGCCCACCACCGGCTGCAGCAGCGAGGAAGCCAGCTGGAAGGTCAGGGTGATCATCCCGATCTGCACGAAGGTTAACGAAAACTCGGACTGCAGCAGCGGATAAATTGCCAGAATCAACGACTGGATCATGTCGTTGAGCAGGTGTGAAAGACTGATTGCCCCTAAGACTTTAAAGGAGGTGCGCGACGCCGGCGCGCCCGGAACGGGCTGGGTTGATTCACTGATTGCCATAAATACCACGTTTTGTTAGCAGAAGTGCAGGGAGTAATTATTATCCGACTAACATACCCGCCTGCGACATTTGAAGAAAGTCGCAATTATGAAAACTTATTTGTCTATTCTTATTAGTCACTGTAATTTCTGCCTTTGTCTATTGGTCAGGGAGAGAGAAGATGAAGTTAATGAAGCGGGGCGTCGCGCTGGCGCTCATCGCGGCGTGGGGGCTGGTAAGCCTGCCCGCGCAGGCGTATGAAAAAGACAAAACCTATAAAATTACCATTCTGCATACCAACGACCACCACGGTCATTTCTGGCGCAGTGAATACGGCGAATATGGCCTCTCGGCACAAAAAACGCTGGTGGACGGCATTCGTAAAGAGGTCGCAGCCCAGGGCGGCAGCGTGTTGCTGCTCTCAGGCGGCGATATCAACACCGGCGTGCCGGAATCCGATTTGCAGGACGCCGAACCCGACTTTCGCGGCATGAATCTGATTGGCTACGACGCGATGGCCGTCGGTAACCATGAATTTGATAATCCGCTGACCGTACTCCGTCAGCAGGAAAAATGGGCCAAATTCCCGTTCCTCTCCGCCAATATTTACCAAAAAAGTACCGGCGAGCGCCTGTTTAAGCCGTGGGCGCTGTTTAAGCGTCAGGATCTAAAGATCGCGGTCATCGGCTTAACCACCGACGATACGGCGAAAATTGGCAACCCTGAGTTCTTCACCGATATCGAATTCCGCAAACCGGCAGACGAAGCGAAGCTGGTGATTCAGGAGCTGCAGCAAAACGAAAAGCCGGACGCTATTATCGCCACCACGCACATGGGGCACTACGACAACGGTGAGCACGGCTCTAACGCGCCCGGTGACGTTGAGATGGCGCGCAGCCTGCCTGCGGGCTCGCTAGCGATGATTGTGGGTGGTCACTCACAGGATCCGGTGTGCATGGCATCCGAGAACAAAAAGCAGGTGGACTACGTCCCGGGCACGCCGTGTGCGCCAGACCGTCAAAACGGTATCTGGATTGTGCAGGCGCACGAGTGGGGCAAATACGTGGGGCGGGCAGACTTTGAGTTCCGTAACGGCGAGATGAAGCTGGTCCACTACCAACTCATTCCGGTCAATCTGAAGAAGAAAGTCACTTACCCTGACGGGAAAAGCGAGCGCGTACTTTACACCCCAGAGATTCCAGAAAACCAGCAGATGCTCTCCCTGCTGACGCCGTTCCAGAACAAAGGCAAAGCGCAGCTGGATGTGAAAATCGGTACGCTGAACGGTCGTCTGGAGGGGGACCGCAGTAAAGTTCGCTTCGTGCAGACCAACATGGGCCACCTGGTGCTCGCGGCGCAAATGGCGCGCACCGGGGCTGACTTTGGCGTAATGAGCGGCGGTGGCATTCGTGATTCCATCGAAGGTGGAAACATCACCTATAAAGACGTTCTGAAGGTGCAGCCGTTCGGTAACGTGGTGGTTTATGCCGACATGAGCGGGAAAGAGGTCATTGACTACCTGACCGCCGTGGCGCAGATGAAGCCGGATTCCGGGGCCTATCCGCAGTTTGCCAACGTGAGCTTCGTAGCGAAAGACGGCAAGCTTAACGACCTGAAGATCAAAGGCGAACCGGTTGACCCGGCTAAAACGTACCGTCTGGCGACGTTAAGCTTTAACGCTACCGGCGGCGACGGCTATCCGCATATTGATAATAAACCAGGATACGTGAACACCGGCTTTATCGACGCGGAAGTGCTGAAGCAGTATATCGAGCAGAATTCGCCGATTGACGTGAATGCGTATGAGCCGAAAGGTGAGGTGAGCTGGCAGTAGTGCCGTTGTGTTGCCCGGTGGCGCTGCGCTTACCGGGCCTACGGGTGCAAAATGTAGGCCGGGTAAGGCGTAGCCGCCACCCGGCTTTTTTTACTCCCGGCGGGCAATATCCGCAAACTTCGCGTCCAGCATTTTTGCCAGATCGCCCGCGGCAAGCTCAATATCCAGCCCGCGCTTGCCGCCGGAAATATAGATGGTCTCAAATTCCTGTGAAGGGGCATCGATCAGCGTCGGCAAGCGTTTTTTCTGCCCGAGTGGACTGATGCCGCCCACCAGGTAGCCCGTGGTGCGCTGCGCCACCATCGGATCCGCCATATCCACCTTCTTCGCCCCCAGCGCTTTGGCGACTTTCTTAAGGTCCAGCTGTCCTGCCACGGGCGTCACCGCGACGGCGAGGTGCTTCATATCGCCGTTCACCGCCACCAGCAGCGTTTTATAAACCTGGTCCGCGTTCAGCCCCAGCTTGCGCACCACTTCATCACCAAAGTTGGTTTCATTCGGATCGTGATCGTAAGTGTGGATCCGGAAAGAAATGTTGTTTTTTTCGAGTAATTTAACGGCGGGAGTCATAGCTATCCTTCTTACGACAGACAAATCATGCCAACAGCATACGCCTGACGTTTGTCTAAAAAATAGCACCATCTTGCGCAATAGTGTTGGCAGTGATGGTCACTTTGAGCGACAATCGGCTCAACCGAAGGTCTCCTTCGGCATAATAAAAACGATGAAATTCCTCTTTGACGGGCCAATAGAAATATTGGCCATTTTTTTATTTCAGCAACGACGGCAAGTTCCCTTCTCCGTACAAATGTAACGCCCCGACCGCCACCACGTAACGCCCCGCAGGTAAGGCATGCAACGTCTGCCGCCAGGCTTTATTGCGCGCATTCATCAGCACATCATACAGCGATTCGCTGAACGTCGACGGTAACGCCAGCCTGCCGTCCGCGGGCGGTGCATCCAGCCACCAGCCAATCATGGTCTGCAGCAGGCGCGCGTTGGTGTGCCAGTGGGTCAGTGTATCATCCAGCAACATCAGACCGTCGTCGGGAAGCTGTCGCAGGAGCGCAATCTGACTGTCCGTTCCTTCCAGCTCGATGATGGGCAAACTGCGCGCCCTTGCCGCGTTCAGCAGCTGGTAATCAATGCCGTAATCACCCCGCAGCCCCAGACGCTGCGCCTGCGTAGCCTGCAGTACCATCGCGATTTGCCACAGCGGCAGGGTGTCAATCATGGAGAGCGAGACGCCGGTTTCCTCGGCGACGCGCGTCAGTTCCGCAAGCTGGGCTTCATCCAGGCGCTCCGCCAGGGTGAGATCGCTCTCGAGCCCGGCAAACGGTGACTCCTGACCCGAAATGTCCGCCTCAACGACCAGCGCATCGGCGTGTTTCAGCAGTTTAATCAGGCCGGGAGGCAGGGGAGACATATCCTGCGTGCCCATATGGATGCTGCCAACCAGGTGCAGGTGTTGCCCGCCGGGAAGCGAAATATCCAGACCGGGCCAGGCGTAACGGCGAGGGAAAAGGGCGCGAAACGATGTTTTTATACGATGAAACAGACCCATACGCGCTCCATAAACGGAAAGGTTCATGCTAGCGCGTACGGGTACAAGGTTCAATCCTTCGGTTTAAACCGCAACAGCCGGTTGGCGTTGCTGACCACGGTGATGGAGGAGAGCGCCATCGCCGCACCCGCGACGACCGGATTAAGCAGCGTGCCGGTCAGCGGCCACAAAATACCGGCAGCAATCGGAATACCGAGCGAGTTGTAGATAAACGCCCCCAGCAGGTTCTGCTTCATGTTGCGCAGCGTAGCTTTCGAAATGGCCAGCGCATCGGCCACGCCCATCAGGCTGTGGCGCATCAGCGTGATGGCCGCGGTTTCGATGGCCACGTCGCTCCCGCCGCCCATTGCGATCCCCACATCCGCCTGGGCCAGCGCCGGGGCATCGTTGATGCCGTCGCCGACCATTGCCACCTGACGGCCCTGACGTTGCAGGTTTTTAATGGCGTCCGCTTTGCCGTCCGGCAGTACGCCCGCAATCACCTCGTCAATACCGGCTTCTTTCGCGATGGCGTTGGCGGTGGTTGGGTTATCCCCGGTCAACATCACCAGACGATATCCAGCACGGTGCAGGCGCTGTAAGGCATCCACGCTGTCCTGGCGAAGCGGATCGCGCACGGCCAGCAGCGCGGCGGCTTTGCCATCCACCGCCAGCAGAACCGGGGTGGCGCCCTGTGACGCCTGCGCCTTCAGCTCACTGTCCAGCGCGGCGGTATCAATGCCGTTTTCATTGAGCAATGTCTGGTTGCCCAGCAGCAGCGCGTGGCCTTCTGCTTCACCGCTCACGCCGAGCCCGCGCAGGGTGCGGAACTGGTTCACCTGCGGCAGGGCAGACGCATTGGCTTTATCAAGAATGGCGCGCGCCAGTGGATGGCTGGAGCCTTGCTCCAGCGCGGCGGCGAGACGCAGTGCATCCTCTTCCGAAATGCCCACGGTGTGGACGGCGACCACCTGCGGTTTACCTTCCGTCAGCGTGCCGGTTTTATCAAACACCAGCGTGTCCAGGGTGCTGGCCCGCTGCAGCGCGTCCGCGTCCCGCACCAGCACGCCAAATTCGGCCGCGCGGCCTACGCCGGAGATAATCGACATTGGCGTCGCCAGACCAAGGGCGCAAGGGCAGGCGATGATCAGCACCGTGGTGGCGATCACCAGGGTATACACAATCTGCGGTGCCGGGCCGAAGAAGTACCAGATCGCCGCACTCAGCAGGGCAATGCCGACCACCACCGGCACAAAAATGGCCGAGATTTTGTCAGCAAGCTGGCCAATTTCTGGTTTACTGCTCTGCGCCTGGCGCACCATGCGAATAATACGCGACAGCGTCGTGTGGCTGCCGACGGCGCTGGCGGTGAACAGCACGCTGCCGTCCTGCACGACCGTACCGGCATGCACGGCGTCGCCGTCTGATTTCTGCTGAGGGATAGGCTCCCCGGTCAGCATCGCTTCATCCAGCCAGGCTTCGCCCTGGGTTATCTTGCCGTCAACGGGAACCCGGTCGCCGGTGGTCAGACGCAGCGTCATGCCGGGCTGAACCTCGGCCAGCGGAACGCTTTTTTCCCCTTCGTCCGTGACCACGCGGGCCGTCGGTGGGGTTAAATCAAGCAATCTTTCCAGCGCTTTCGAGGAGCGCTGGCGGGCGCGGGCTTCCAGCATATGGCCTAAGTTAATCAGGCCGATAATCATCGCGCTCGCTTCATAATAGAGATGCCGCGCTTCCATCGGGAACCACTGGGGCCAGACGTTCACGCTCATCGAATAGAGCCACGCCGCGCCGGTACCGAGGGCGACCAGGGTATCCATCGTCGCGGTACGATTTTTCAGGCTCTTCCAGGCGCTGGTATAGAAATGTCCGCCTGCGAACACCATCACCGCAAGGGTAATCAAACCAATCACCAGCCACAGCGTGCGGTTGTCGTCGGTGACCATCATGTTGTCGCCGAGCATGCCCCACACCATCACCGGAATACCGACCAGCAGGGCGACAATCGCCTGCCAGCGGAAGCGCTTCATGGTGGCGATAGCCGTTTCCTGCTGGCGCTCGCGGCGTTCGGCATCATCTTCGATGGCCTCCGCGCCGTAGCCCGCTTTCTCAACGGCCTGCACTAACTCTGCGGCGGAGGCGTTGCCCATTACCAGCGCAGTACGCTCCGCAAGATTGACCCGTGCCTGCGCGACACCCGGTACCGCCTGCAGGGCGTTTTGTACCCGGGAGACGCAGCTGGCGCAGCTCATGCCGTTGATCAGCAGCTGTTGGCTGTCATCAATATCATCCGCTGCCGGAAGCTCAGGAGTGGCCGCTGTCAGTGCTTCCGACGGGGATGATGACTCTGCCAGCGGTTTAGCCTTTGGGTGGCTTAACTCCGCCCCGTAACCGGCCTGCTTGATGGTATCAATCAGCGCATCCGCGCTGGCGCTGCCGGTCACGGCGGCATGATCGATAGTCACGTCAGCGCTTTCCACATCAGGGCGCTGTTCCAGGCTTTCTTTAACGCGTTTGACGCAGTGGCCGCAGGAGAGACCGTCCAGCGTCAGGTCAATAGTGTGAGACATAACAAAACTCCCGTATAATATTTTGGTCAGTTGTTGACCGGAGTAACGCTTTTCACTAACTGTTATGAAGGTTAAACCTTCCATCAAGGGGAAGGTCAAGGGGGAAATGTGAATATCAGTGATGTGGCAAAAAAAACCGGCTTAACCAGCAAAGCGATTCGCTTTTATGAAGAGAAGGGGCTGGTGACGCCGCCGCTGCGCAGTGAAAACGGCTACCGTAGCTACACGCAGCTGCATCTGGATGAACTGACGCTGCTGCGCCAGGCAAGACAGGTCGGTTTTAATCTGGAAGAGTGCGGCGAGCTGGTTAACCTGTTCAACGATCCAAAGCGTCACAGCGCCGACGTGAAAAAACGCACACTGGAAAAGGTGGCCGAAATTGAACGCCACATCGTCGAGCTACAGGCGATGCGCGAACAGCTGCTGCAGCTCGCGGCGTCCTGTCCGGGGGATGACAGCGCCGACTGCCCGATTATCGATAACCTTGCCGGCTGCTGCCACCGCAAAACCCACGCTTAGCAGGCTTTTACCCGCAGGGTAATGCCCTCCACCGCGATGACCTCCACCCGCGTGCCGGCGCTGAGGTCATCGTCGGCCACCACCGGCCACGAGCTGTCGCCTACCCGCATGTGCCCACGTCCGTTCACCAGCGTGCTGTCGAGCGTAAAACGCTTGCCGACAATCTGCTGTCCGCGCTGGTTAAGGTGGGCGTCCACCGGTTTCTGCTCGTTAACCCGCCGGTTGAGCCAGCGCCACCACAGCCAGGCGGCCACCAGCGTCAGCACGGCAAACAGCGCGCCCTGCCACGCCCACTCCAGGGGAAGGATCCAGACCAGAAGACCGGTAATGACGGCAGCAACACCGCTCCAGAGCAGGTAGCCGTTGCCGCCCAGCATCTCCGCCGCCAGCAATAAGCCGCCGAGGCTTAGCCAGAAGGCATGAGGATGTGCAACGATCAACTCAATCATTTTTTACGCTCGTTTCCGCTATCCTTGATCAGTTCGGCTATGCCCGCGATAGAGCCCATCAGGCTGCTGGCATCCAGCGGCATCATCACCACTTTGCTGTTGTTCGCCGACCCAATCTCTTTCAGCGCGTCAGTATATTTTTGCGCGACAAAGTAGTTCACGGCCTGAATATCACCGGCGGCAATCGCCTCCGACACCATCTGGGTCGCGCGGGCTTCCGCTTCGGCGGAACGCTCGCGGGCTTCCGCCTGCAAGAACGCGGACTGACGATCGCCTTCCGCTTTCAGGATCTGCGACTGTTTTTCCCCTTCCGCTTTGAGGATCTCCGCCTGGCGTACCCCTTCGGCTTCCAGAATATAGGCGCGCTTGGTTCGCTCGGCTTTCATCTGGGCGTTCATGGAGGCGATCAGCTCCGCCGGCGGGCGCACGTCGCGGATCTCGATGCGGGTAACTTTGATCCCCCACGGGTTGGTAGCCTCGTCGACAATGTGCAGCAGGCGGGTGTTGATGCTGTCGCGCTGGGAAAGCATCTCGTCCAGCTCCATCGAGCCGAGCACGGTACGGATGTTGGTCATCGTCAGGTTGACGATCGCCAGCTCCAGGTTGCTGACCTCATAGGCCGCTTTCGGCGCGTCAATCACCTGAATAAAGCAGACGGCGTCGATGGTGACGTTGGCGTTATCCTTGGAGATCACTTCCTGGGACGGAATGTCCAGAACCTGCTCCATCATGTTGATCTTGCGACCAATTCTGTCCATGAACGGAACAATCAGGCTTAAGCCTGGCTGGAGTGTGTTGGTGTATCGGCCGAAACGCTCGACGGTCCACTGATAACCCTGAGGGACAATTTTGACGCCGGCGCCTACGATAACCAGCGCAACGAAAATAAGGACGGGAACAACGATAAGCATAAAAACCTCCTGTTTTGCATGCTGTGGCGAGTGAAAGTGTATGTTTATTGCTCGTAAGTATAGGTAAAGTCAGAGATGAATCCATCACCCGCTTCAGCAATGGCTTTCGATAATCCCTGGTAGTAATTCTCCAGCCCCAGCGCTTCGATACGCTGGATCTGTTCGCGAATGGGGGCGCAGAACAGAACGGCATTCCCCGCTTCAACGCGTTTGTTATTCGGTGGAAGGTCGCCCGCGATGGCTTTAAACCAGGTTCTGATGCCCTGCTTTAAATTATGCGGCGCTTTTGCCAGGTTATCCATGCCCGTCAGGACCTGCAGAGTCGGGAACTCATCGGCCAGCACGGCGGTTTTCATGCGCGCAAAGAACTGGCTGAACAGCTCGAACGAGCCCAGATCGGTGACGCGGGGCTTGGTGGTTTTACCGTTTTTATTGCCGATTTTACCTGCCGCTGACGCTGCGGCCGGAACCGCGTTCACCTTTTCCAGCTCCAGTCCGAACAGCAAATTGCAGTGCGCGCGGCGCGCTTTCAGCGGGTAGGACATCAGGACGTCAATGAACTGTGTGGCTTTCACATCCGCAAGATTGTGGTTGATAAGCCACTGGGTGCGTGAAAATTCCGCCGGAGAGACGAACCAGTCCGGCACCTCATTGAAGCGTTTTGATTTGCCTTCACCGTCAAATTCAAGGAAGTGTGTTCCGTTGTCGAAGGCGAAATAGCAATTTTTGAAGCTGCCGATCGTGGTGTTCACGATGAGCGCCTTCTTAACAAAGTCCACCACCTCTGCACCTATCACAAAACGCGTGAGCTCCGACGATTTGATGACTTCCATTAATGTTTCGACATCAGGAACACCAGGCTTCAGGGAGGGGAACTCATAAAAGATATGTGACATGTCGCATACTTCCTGTAGTGATGAAGGTGACAATTTGCAAACAAAAAGTTTAACACTTGCTTCAGCGTGAGGCTATTCGCGCTGTGCGGGCGAAAGGATTATGCTACAGGCGGTTATTACACGAAGCGGTCAACGGAAGCGCGATGAACGATAAAAGAAACGTATTACTGCTCAGGGATGTCGGATTTCGAGTCGGGGAAAACACGATCCTGCAGCACGTCGGGTTTAGCCTGTCGCCGGGCGAGTTTAAATTAATCACGGGTCCCTCAGGCTGTGGTAAAAGCACGCTGCTGAAGATTGTGGCGTCACTCCTCAGCCCGACGGAGGGCGCCATTCTGTTTGAAGGCGAGGATATCGCCTCGCTTTCCCCGGAAAGCTATCGCCAGCAGGTCTCGTACTGCGTGCAAACGCCCGTGCTTTTTGGCGATACGGTCTATGACAACCTGATTTTCCCGTGGCAAATCCGCAATAAAACGCCGGAGCCGGAAAAGTTTATCCAGGATCTGGCCCGCTTTGGCCTGGCGCAGGAGACGCTGAGCAAATCCATCAACGCGCTGTCGGGCGGCGAAAAGCAGCGGGTCTCGCTGATCCGCAACCTGCAGTTTTTACCGAAGGTGTTGTTGCTGGACGAAATCACCAGCGCGCTCGATGACGTCAACAAGCGCAACGTTAACGAGATTATTCATCGTTACGCCCGGGAGCAGAACATTGCCGTGCTGTGGGTGACGCACGACGCTAACGAAATAACCCATGCGGATGACGTTATTACGCTCCAGCCGCACGGCGGGAAAATGCAGGAGGCAAACCGTGGGTGAACACAACATTACCAACGAATCGCTGGCCTTTTCGATGGTGCTGGTGCTGATTGCGATTGTGGTCAGCTACCGCGAAAAGCTGGGGCTGGAAAAAGATATCGTATGGAGTATCTGCCGCGCGGTGATTCAGCTCATCATCGTCGGCTATGTGCTGAAGTATATCTTCAACGTTAACCACGCGGTGCTGACGCTGCTGATGGTGCTCTTTATCTGCTTTAACGCGGCGTGGAATGCGCAAAAGCGCAGTAAATACATCGATAAGGCGTTTGTTTCATCGTTTATTGCGATTACCACCGGAACGGCGCTCACGCTGGCCGTGCTGGTACTTTCCGGCTCGATTGAGTTTACGCCGATGCAGGTTATCCCTATTTCCGGGATGATTGCGGGGAACGCGATGGTGGCCGTTGGGCTCTGTTATAACAACCTCGGCCAGCGTTTCAGTAGCGAACAGCAGCAGCTGCAGGAGAAACTAAGCCTGGGGGCAACGCCAAAAGTGGCCTCGGCGCGGCTGATTCGCGAGAGCATTCGCTCATCGCTGATCCCTACGGTAGATTCCGCCAAAACGGTGGGGCTGGTGAGCCTGCCGGGCATGATGTCGGGGCTGATTTTTGCCGGTATCGATCCGGTAAAAGCGATTAAGTACCAGATCATGGTGACGTTTATGCTGCTTTCCACGGCAAGCCTGTCCACCATCATTGCCTGCTACCTGACCTATCGGAAGTTCTACAACGCGCGTCACCAGCTGGTGGTGACGCAGTTGAAAAAGGTGCGGTGATTGTGCCGGGCGGCACTGCGTTTGCCCGGCCTACGATTCGTGCTTTTGTAGGCCCGGTAAGGCGAAGCCGTCACCGGGCAAAGTGCATCAATACAACAACGCGTAAAGCTGACGACGATACTTCGACGCCAGCGCGTCTCCGGTGCCCAGCGCGGCCAGGATCTCCTGGAACATCTTGCGCGCCTGGCCGTCTGCGGCGGCTAAATCTTTTTGCAGATGGCTGAAGAGCAGCTCAAGCGCCTCTTCGTTACGCCCCACCTGATGCAGCTGCAGCGCCAGCTGGCTTGCCAGCGCGGCATCCGCCGGATTGTCGGCAACCTGCTGCTGCAGCTGCTGAATTTCAGGGGTATCCGCCGCCTGCTTCAGCAGCTCAATTTGTGCAACCAGCCCCTGATAGCGGGTGTCCTGATCCTGCAGCGGAACCGTCTTGAGTACGGCTTCTGCGTCTTCTGAGCGGTGCAGGGCGATCTGCGTCTCCGCCAGCAGCAGGCCAATCTGGCTGTTCTGTTTTGACAGCTGCCACGCTTCTTTGAGCAGCGGCAGCGCCTCGTCGTATTTGCCTTCCTGCATCAGCGCCATGCCTTCCTGCGCTTTCAGCTCTTCTTCGCGCGGCAGCACCTTATCCAGCAGGGCGCGGATAGCGTCTTCCGGCTGTGGCCCCTGGAAGCCATCAACAGGCTGGCCGTTCTGGAACAGATAGACGGTAGGAATGGCGCGCAGACCAAACTGAGACGCGACCATCGGCTCGGCGTCACAATCCAGCTTCGCGAGAATGAACTGACCGTTGTACTGGGCGGCAAGGCTTTCCAGCACCGGCGTCAGTTGCAGACAGTGTTGGCTACGTTCAGACCAGAAGTAGAACAGGACCGGTTTGGTCATCGACTGTTCAAGCGTCTGTTGCAGGTTAGCTTCTGTGATATTGACGATATTCTGTACGGACATGCGGCTTTCTCTTTTGTCGGTTTGTTCTTTACATGGGGTTGCGCGTCGGCGCTTCAACTCAACCGTGTAAAATTTTGTCCATTATCCGGCCCGGCAGCAGGCGTTTTAACCAGCCGACGGCATGGGTGACCAGCGTCACCGGATAGCGCATTTTGGGATGTTCACTCTCAAAAGCATGGCGCACTTTGGCCACCACCGCCTCTGGCCCGAGGGTAAAACGTGCGGCGATGCCGGGGTTCTCGACCGGTTTATCCGCCTGCGTCTGGTTTACGTTTTCGGTAAAGCGGGTGCGGATCGGGCCGGGTTCAATCAGGCTGACCTTGATACCGCTGTGGCGTAACTCCATGCGCAGGGCGTCGGACCAGGCCTCAAGCGCATATTTGCTGGCGGCGTAGGCGCCGCGGCCCGGGGTGGAAATTAGCCCCATCACCGACGACGTCATCACGATGCGCCCTTCACCGTGCGGCAGCATCGCGGGGAGCAGACGCATGGTGAGCTGATGCACGCCGAAGAAGTTGGTCGAAAACTGCTTCTCCAGCGTTTCGCGGGAGAGGGTGTCCAGCGGGCCATACACGCCGTAGCCGGCATTATTAAACAGGCCGTACAGACGATTACCGGTCAGTGCGATCACCTCATCGGCGGCGCGCTCAACGCTCTCCGGCGAGTCCATATCCAGCAGCACGCCGGTAAAGCCCAGACCGTTCATGCGTTCGACATCGTCGGGTTTGCGGCAGGCCGCCAGAACCCGAAACCCCTGGCGCTTTAATTCGAGCGCGCTTTCCAGGCCGATTCCGCTAGAACATCCTGTAATTAAGACCGATTTTTGCATAACTTTACCTGTCAGGATCTCCGCTTAATCAGGAGTCATGTTTAACTAAAGGAGCCAGCCGCGTTGCCATCCAGTCGGCAATAAACGGCTGCGCATCGCGATTGGGGTGGATCCCGTCGTCTTGCATCCACTGGGGTTTGAGATAGACCTCTTCCATGAAAAATGGCAGCAGCGGAATATCAAACTCTTTGGCAAGCTTGGGGTAGATCGCGCTAAAGGCCTCATTATACCGACGACCGTAGTTGGCGGGCAGGCGAATTTGCATCAGCAGCGGCTGGGCGTTTGCCGCCCTGATGTCCTGCAAAATGGTGCGCAGTGTATTCTCCGTTTGCTGAGGCTGGAAACCGCGCAGGCCATCATTACCGCCAAGCTCAACCAGCACCCACCGTGGCTGATGCTGTTTGAGCAGCGCAGGCAGGCGCGACAGCCCCTGCTGCGAGGTGTCGCCGCTGATGCTGGCGTTGATTACAGCCGTTTTGCTCTGCCATTTGTCATTAAGCAGAGCGGGCCAGGCCGCGCTGGCCGCCATGCGATAGCCAGCGCTCAGGCTGTCGCCGAGAACCAGTAACGTGTCCGCTGCCGCCGCGCGGAAAGTCATCAGAATCAAAAACAGGAAGGGCAAATGCCAGCGGAAAACAGTGTTGAAGTTCATCATCTTAAGAAGTCCGTCGGTCAGGGGGAGCACGAGCTTTCCATCCTTACCGGAGTTGAACTCGTTGTCAAACGCGCTGAAACCATTGCGCTGATTGGCGAATCCGGTTCCGGTAAGTCCACGCTGCTGGCGATTTTAGCCGGTCTGGACGACGGCAGCAGCGGTGAGGTCCACCTTGTCGGGCAGCCGCTGCATCAGCTTGATGAAGAGGCGCGGGCCGCGCTGCGCGCGCGTCACGTTGGTTTTGTCTTTCAGTCCTTTATGCTGATCCCGACCCTGAACGCACTGGAGAACGTCGAGCTCCCGGCGCTGCTGCGCGGTGAAAATAGCCGTGAAAGCCGCGCTCACGCGAAGGCGCTGCTGGAACAGCTCGGTCTGGGGAAACGTCTCGACCATCTTCCCGCCCAGCTTTCCGGCGGTGAGCAGCAGCGCGTGGCGCTGGCCCGCGCGTTTAACGGCCGCCCTGAGGTGCTGTTTGCCGATGAGCCTACCGGCAACCTTGACCGTAAAACCGGCGACAGGATTGCCGACCTGCTGTTTTCGCTCAACCGCGAGCACGGCACTACGCTTATCCTCGTGACCCACGATCCGCAGCTCGCGGCGCGCTGCGACCGTCGCCTGCGGCTGGTCAACGGTGTTCTGCAGGAGGAAGCATGATTACCCGCTGGTTCTGGCGCGAGTGGCGCTCGCCCTCGCTGCTGATTGTCTGGCTGGCGCTCAGCCTGGCGGTGGCCTGCGTGCTGGCGCTCGGCAGCGTCAGCGACCGCATGGAAAAAGGGCTCAGCCAGCAGAGCCGGGAGTTTATGGCGGGGGACAGGGCGCTGGAAAGCTCCCGCCCCGTGCCGCCGGGCTGGATTGACGCAGCGCGTAAAGAAGGGCTGAAGGTGGGGGAGCAGCTCACCTTCCAGACCATGACCTTCGCGGGCGACACGCCGCAGCTGGCGAGCGTCAAGGCCGTCGATAATATCTACCCGATGTACGGTGACTTGCAGACCCGCCCGCCGGGATTAAAGCCGACGCCCGGTACGGTGCTGCTGGCATCGCGTCTGATGGCGCTGCTGAACCTGAAACCCGGCGACAGTATTGACGTCGGTGACGCTACCCTCAGGATTGCCGGGGAAGTGGTGCAGGAGCCCGACGGCGGATTTAACCCGTTCCAGCTTGCGCCGCGTCTGCTGATGAACACCGCGGATGTCGCGGCCACCCATGCGGTACAGCCGGGCAGCCGCGTTACCTGGCGCTATAAATTTGGCGGCACGCCCGCCCAGCTTGACGCGTATGAAAAATGGCTTCTGCCGCAGCTCAAACCGGAACACCGCTGGTACGGGCTGGAGCAGGACGAGGGGGCGCTCGGTAAATCTCTGGAGCGCTCTCAGCAGTTCCTGCTGCTGTCGGCCCTGTTGACCCTGCTGCTGGCGGTGGCGGCGGTGGCCGTCGCGATGGGGCACTACTGCCGCAGCCGCTACGACCTGGTGGCGATCCTCAAAACCCTCGGGGCGGGCCGGGCGCAGCTGCGCAAGCTGATCGTCGGCCAGTGGCTGATGCTGCTGGTCCTGTCGGCGCTGACTGGCGGAATAATGGGGCTGCTGTTTGAAAAACTGCTGATGGTGATGCTAAAACCGGTGCTCCCGGCCGCATTGCCGCCGGCCAGCCTCTGGCCGTGGCTGTGGGCGATGGGCGCGATGACGGTGATCTCGGTGCTGGTGGGGCTCCGGCCTTACCGCCTGCTGCTCGCCACGCAGCCGCTGCGCGTGCTTCGCAACGATGTCGTGGCGAACGTCTGGCCGCTGAAGTTCTACCTTCCGGTGATTATTGCGGTGGCGGTGGGGCTGCTGGCGTGGCTGATGGGCGGCAGCACGCTGCTGTGGGCGGTGCTGGCCGGGGCGGTTGTGCTGGCGCTGCTGTGCGGCGTGCTGGGCTGGATACTGCTTAACCTTCTGAAAAGGGTGACGGTAAAATCCCTGCCCGTGCGCCTGGCGGTTAACCGTCTGCTGCACCAGCCCTGGTCTACGCTCAGCCAGCTGTCGGCGTTCTCGCTGTCGTTTATGCTGCTGGCGCTGCTGCTGGTGCTGCGCGGCGATCTGCTCGATCGCTGGCAGCAGCAGCTTCCGCCGGAAAGCCCGAACTATTTCCTGATCAATATCGCCCCTGAGCAGGTTACGCCGCTGAAGGGCTTCCTGTCAGAGCATCACATCATCCCCGAGTCGTTTTATCCTATCGTTCGCGCGCGTCTGACGCAGATCAACGGGCAGCCAACGGAGGGGAACAAGGACGAGTCGCTGAACCGCGAGCTGAACCTCACCTGGCAGGAGAAACGCCCTGACCACAACCCGATAACCGCCGGCACCTGGCCGCCGAAAGAGGGAGAGGTGTCGATGGAGGAGGGGCTGGCGACGCGCCTGAACGTGAAGCTGGGAGACAGCGTTACCTTCACAGGGGATACCCAGGATTTCACCGCGAAAGTGACCAGCCTACGTAAAGTTGACTGGGAAAGCCTGCGGCCCAACTTCTTCTTTATCTTCCCGCCGGCGGCGCTGGACGGGCAGCCCCAGAGCTGGCTGACCAGCTTCCGCTGGGAAAACGGTAACGGCATGTTGACCCAGCTTAACCGGGAGTTTCCGACGGTCAGCCTGCTGGATATTGGGGCGATCCTGAAGCAGGTGGGGCAGGTGCTGGAGCAGGTGAGCCGCGCGCTGGAGGTCATGGTGGTGCTGGTGACGATCTGCGGCGTGCTGTTGCTGCTGGCCCAGGTGCAGGTGGGCATGCGCCAGCGCCATCAGGAACTGGTGGTTTACCGCACGCTGGGGGCCGGTAAACGGCTGCTGCGAATGACGCTCTGGAGCGAATTTGCGCTACTGGGGCTGGTGGCCGGTCTGGTGGCCGCCATTGGCGCAGAGACGGCGCTGGCGGTGCTGCAGACAAAGGTCTTCGACTTCCCGTGGGAGCCTGACTGGCGTCTTTGGTTGATCCTGCCTCTGTGCGGCGCTGCGCTGCTTTCTCTCTGCGGAGGCTGGCTCGGCACGCGGCTGTTAAAGGGCAAAGCCCTGTTCCGTCAGTTTGCGAGTTGATTTAGTATGGTGATAATTACGCACCGGATTTTTATGCCGGTGCGTAGTGTTTAAATAGCACAAAGTGATAATACCCACTCATTTAGTAGCACAAAACATTAAAAACCCAACCACACAGCCCGATTATTTCCAGTTAATATTCACCCGCTAAATATTTAGCAGCGTGTCTATTAAGGAAAAATAATGACTATAAAAAAATCAGCGCTGGCGGCAACGATCGGCGCGGTAGTGGCATTAACGACCTTCGCTTCTCAGGCGGAAATCACCGTTCTTAAGCAGGATCCTCAGGCGGGTAATCCGCTGAGCCGCCTGAACTTTACCGTTGGCGGCAGTATTCGTCCTCAGTTCCAGAACATGACAGGCGACGACGGTAAAAACAGCTACAAGCGTAACGGATTTGACGGCGGCACCCGCTTCCGTTTCGCTGCAGATTACTACCTGTTTGATGACATCAGCTGGATCAGCTACTACGAGCTGGGTGTGAATATTCCTGCGCAGTTTAACTGGGATCACCACTACGCCGAAGGCGCACACGACACCACGCGTCGTATGCTCTACACCGGTCTGAAGAGCGACACCTGGGGTACGCTGACCTTCGGTCAACAGAACAGCGTTTACTATGATGTGGTGGGCGCGAAAACCGATATCTGGGACTATGACATGATCGCTCAGGCGCCAGGTAACGGGATCAACGGCGACTACGACGGTTCTTACCGTTCACGCCAGATGCTGAAATATAAGAAAACCGTGGGCGATGCTGATATTTATGCATCCTACCTGTTTGAAGACAGCGAATACCTGCCGGGCAACGGCCTGCGCTACAAGCGTAAAGGCGGCGGTTCACTGGGCCTGGATTACCACCTGACTACCGACCTGACCTGGGGCGCCGCGTGGAACTACACCCGCGCCGACATGCGTAACCCGGACAACGGCGACAGCAAAACCTACGACCAGAACATCCTCGGTACCGCGCTGAGCTGGACCCCGGACAACTGGACCTTCTCCGCAGGCGGCGGCTGGTATCAGAACTTCCTGACCACCAAAAAAGTGTCTGTTAACAACTACTTTGCGGGCGACGCGTGGGGTATTGAGTACTTCGCAGGTTATAAATTCCCAATCGGTCAGTACGCGGTTAAATCCATCCAGCCTTACTTCATGGGTGACCGCATTGAGTACGTGAACGGCCGTAACTACCAGCGCATCGACAACGGCGTGGGTATCAGCTTCCAGCTGGATTACGGTTTCCGCGTGGATTACGAACACGTGTTCACTTCCAGCACCGACAACCTGGGCGACATGAACCTGGTGCGTCTGCGTTACGACTTCTAAGCCGTCTGTTCCCCGGTGGCGCTGCGCTTACCGGGGCTACAACAGTACGCGTAGGCCGGGTAAGGCGTAGCCGCCACCCGGCTTTATTTTTCAGCGATCAAGCCACTCAGCAATTTCTTCGTACGTCCCGCGATACACAATCTTTTCCGCCTTTTTCTCCAGCTGATAGCCGTACATCGGGTCGTAATAGTCGTTCAGGAGCGGTACAAGCCAGCTGAAGTGCGCGTCCGTGCGGCCAGATCGTTGTTGTTCCAACAGCGCGGAATCTAACAGCGCGGTAAATTCCGCAAAGCGCTGCAGCCCCAGGCGGCGACGAATGGCGAACAGGCCGTGATGCAGATACTCGCTGTATTCTTTCCAGCCTGCTTCCTCGCCGTAGGCAGCAGAAAAATCCGCGCACATATGGTCGAAATACTCTTCGCGCAGGCGTTCAAGACGGATCTCAAACGGATCCTCTACCACCACGATAGGGGCTTCAACCATGCGGTCGCGCAGGCAGGCTGGCAGGTGGTTGGAGCCAATCATCCGACCTTCATCTTCCAGCACCCAGCGCGCGGAATCTTTTTTCAATAGCTCAACCGCAAGGTGATTTTCAAAGCTGGCCTGGGAAAGCTGCGGCGTCAGCGTGCGGCCAAATGACGAGCCACGATGGTGCGCCAGTCCTTCCAGATCGATACCCTGAGCATGCTGCTTCACCAGCAGGGTTTTACCGTTCCCGGTACAGCCGCCAATAAGCACCATCGGCTTTTGCGACTGCTCAATGGTCACCTGAATTGCCGTCTGGCGCAGGGCCTTATAGCCACCGCGGATCAGCGGGTAGTCGATACCCGCCTCTTTCAGCCAGGCCTGCGAGATATGCGAGCGCTGGCCGCCGCGCGCACAGCAGAGAAAGCCCTCAGGATGGGCAAGGCTGGCCTCGCGCCAGGCGGTGATGCGGGCCTCACGCGTGTCGCCGCTCACCAGGCGATGGCCGAGCGCCAGCGCGGCGTCTGGTCCCTGACGTTTATAACAGGTGCCGACGGCGGCGCGCTCGTCATCATTCATTAAAGGCAGGTTGACTGCCGCTGGCATCGCGCCCTGGGCAAATTCGATCGGCGCGCGAACGTCGATTAAAGGGGTATCGGACGCGAGGATCGCGCGATAGTCCATTCCATCGTTCATGGTTATTCCAGAAGAAAGCTAAGCAGCAATGGGCGGGAATTGTACGCCGGGGAAAGAGGAGGTCAACTCCCCGGCGGAGGGATAACTATTTAAGCTTTGACTGTGCCCAGACAATACCGCTCGCGTATTCCGGCGGCAGGAGCGGGATCATGGCTTCCAGCGTGGCGCTCAGGCGGCCCGTGTCGCTGTCGTTCAGGTTCAGGTGGCCAACCTTCCGACCCGGACGAACCTCTTTGTCATACCAGTGCAGATGCACCAGCGGCAGCTTCAGCCAGTCGTAGTTCAGATCGGTTCCGATCAGGTTGATCATCACCGACGGGCTGTTGACCACAGGCTGCGGCAGCGGCAGGTCGGTAATTGCGCGCAGGTGCAGCTCGAACTGGCTGATGGAGGCGCCGTTTTGCGTCCAGTGGCCGCTGTTGTGCACGCGCGGTGCCAGCTCGTTGATCAGCAGACCAGACGGGGTGATAAAGCACTCCATCGCCATCACGCCCACGTATCCGAGCTCGTGCATGATGGCAGAGAGCATCTCTTCCGCCTGCGCCTGGTGGTCAGCATTGGCCTGCGGGAAGGCCACGCTGGTGCGCAGAATGCCGTCCTGATGCAGGTTATGCGTCAGCGGATAAAAGACGGTATGCCCGTCATGACCGCGCGCGCCAACCAGCGACACTTCACCGCTAAAGTTGATGCCCTGCTCAACAATGCACTCGCCGTAGCAATCATCCGGCAGCTCGGCGGTATCGCCTGCGCGCAGGCGCCACTGGCCGCGGCCGTCGTAGCCACCCACGCGGCGCTTCACGATCGCCAGCTCGCCCAGCATGGCGAAGACGTCGTTCCACTCGCTTTTATCAGACAGGAGTTGCCATGGTGCGGTTGCGAGACCCAGCTTGTCGAAAAGCTGCTTTTGCGTCAGACGGTCGGCAATGATCGGGAACACGTCGCGGTTAACGAAGGCGTTATGACGCGCCAGCTCGCGGGTCAGGGCGGTCTCCGGCCAGCGTTCGATCTCAGCGGTAATGACGCTCTGGTGGAACGGTACCGCTTCCGGCTCGGCGTCCAGGCCGACGGGCCAGACGGAAATCGCCAGCGGTTCGCCAGCCTGACGCAGCATGCGGCCTAGCTGGCCGTTACCGAGAACGCAAACCTGCTTCATGCGGCACCCCGCGGGTCTGGATTGTCCAGCACCTCGTCGGTCTGGGCTTTACGCCACGCCGCCAGACGCTGATGTAAGTCTTTATCGTGCGTCGCCAGGATCTGCGCGGCCAGCAGGGCGGCATTGGCGGCACCCGCTTTACCAATCGCCAGCGTGCCGACGGGAATGCCACGCGGCATCTGAACGATGGAGTAGAGGCTGTCCACACCGCTTAACGCGGCGCTTTGTACCGGGACGCCCAGCACCGGCACCAGGGTTTTGGCGGCAATCATGCCCGGCAGATGTGCTGCGCCGCCCGCACCGGCAATGATCACCTCATAACCGTTTTCTTCGGCGCTTTCGGCGAAGCTGAACAGTTTGTCCGGTGTACGGTGCGCGGAGACCACTTCAACGTGGTGCGGAACATTCAGGATGTCAAAGATTTCGGCGGCGAACTGCATGGTAGCCCAGTCGCTTTTGGACCCCATCACGATGGCGACACGCGCCGGATTATTGCGGGAAGACATGCGTCTTAAAACTCCTGTGGTGCGAAACACACTGCTTTCGAGGGCACAGAGAATAGCATGTTATACGGGCAAGGAAAACGGTTGCGCGGTTAAATCTTGAGCCGTTGTTGCCATCAATTCATAACAAAACAGACCGCATTCTGGCGGTCTGTTTTTGTCGAAGGGCAATCATTATTTCGTCAGTTCTGCGGTCATATACACGCGGTTGTCGACCTTCGCGCTGGTGATTTTGTAAGACGCGCCCTGTTCAGCAGCCTGTGCAGCGATTTTCGCTTCTGCGCGGTCAAGGGTAGAGGCGGTTGCACTCACGCTCTGCGCGAAAGAACCGAAAGAAACCAGCGAGAGAGCTGCAACTGCAACGAAAGTTTTGATGGATTTCATGGTCGTATTCCTTAAGTGTTTTGTCTGGGATAGGGCGTGTTGCCCTGATGTGATAAATAATAGGCCGACCACGGGCTGATTAAAATCGAAACAATTTGCCAATATTGTTCAAAAAAATAGAATGATGTGGAGGGGGTTAAAACGGAAACGCGATCAGCTCCACGCCCTCAGGCGTGACTTTGACCATGGAGCCTTCGGTGTGCCAGGCACCTAAAACCACGCGGTGTGCGGGCTGGCCGCTGGCGATAAGGGAATGCACGTCAGGACGATGGGTATGACCGTGGATGAGCCACTGAACGTCATGCTTTTCCATCACCCGCACGACCGCCTGTGGATTGACGTCCATGATGGTCATGGATTTGCTGCTGTTGGCGGCTTTACTGCCTGCGCGCATTCTGGCGGCGATGCGGTTGCGGATAAACAGCGGCAGGGCAAGGAACACCTTCTGGATCCACGGGGTGTGGACTTTGGCGCGAAACGCCAGGTAGCCGGTATCGTCGGTGCAGAGCGTGTCGCCGTGCATGATCAGCACCTTGCGGCCGTAGAGGTCGAGCACCTGTTCTTCCGGCAGCAGCGTCATGCCGCTTTCACGGGCGTAGCGCTTGCCGATCAGGAAATCACGGTTGCCGTGAATGAAGTAGCAGGGGACGCCGGAATCCACCAGCGCGTGAATGGCGGCGGCCATTTCACGGTGCAGCGGGTTAGGGTCATCGTCGCCAATCCAGGCTTCAAAGAGGTCGCCCAGGATGTACAGCGCATCGGCGCTTTTCGCTTCACCGCGTAAAAAACGCAGAAAACCGGCGGTTATCGCCGGTTCTTCTGTTTGCAGATGAAGATCCGCAATAAAGAGTGTCGCCACCAATTACTCGCTGACGGTCACGCTTGTAATCACAACGTCTTCTTTTGGAACGTCCTGGTGCATACCGCTGCGGCCAGTAGAGACGGCTTTGATCTTGTCAACTACGTCCATACCTTCAACCACTTCTGCGAATACGCAGTAGCCCCAACCCTGCAGGCTTTCGCCGGAGAAGTTCAGGAAGTCGTTGTCCGCCACGTTAATGAAGAACTGTGCAGTAGCAGAGTGAGGCGCCTGAGTACGTGCCATCGCCAGCGTGCCGCGGGTGTTTTTCAGGCCGTTGTTCGCTTCGTTCTTGATCGGCTCTTTAGTGGCTTTCTGGTTCATGCCAGGTTCGAAACCGCCGCCCTGGATCATAAAACCGTTGATCACGCGGTGGAAAATGGTGTTGTTGTAGAAACCTTCGCGGCAGTAGTCCAGGAAGTTTTTAACTGTTTCAGGCGCTTTGTCATCAAAGGTTTTGATTACGATATCGCCATGATTAGTGTGGAAAGTAACCATTTTTGCATCCTGTTCCGTTATTGTGGTACGTCGACCCGCCTTCGGGTCATCTATAGGGGCTTGTTATAGCATAACCACAGGATGCGATCACCTTGCATTGTGTGCTGCTTCGGGTTTGAATTACGGGTAGAATAGCCGGTTTTCAACCACACACGTGTTTACATGGAATCTTCGATGTTAAAAATCTTTAATACAATGACGCGCCAAAAAGAGGAATTTAAACCTATCCATGCCGGGGAAGTCGGCATGTACGTGTGTGGTATTACGGTTTACGATCTCTGTCACATTGGCCATGGCCGTACCTTTGTCGCCTTCGACGTGGTGTCACGCTACCTGCGTTTTCTGGGGTACAACCTGAAATACGTGCGCAACATCACCGACATCGACGATAAGATCATCAAGCGCGCGAATGAAAATGGCGAAAGCTTTGTCGCGCTGGTGGATCGCATGATCGCTGAGATGCACAAAGACTTCGACGCCCTGAATATTCTGCGTCCGGACAGCGAGCCGCGCGCGACCCACCATATTCACGAAATCATCGAGATCACCGAAAAGCTGATCGCCCGCGGTCATGCATATGTTGCCGACAACGGCGATGTGATGTTCTCCGTGCCGACGGACCCAACCTACGGTGCGCTTTCCCGTCAGGATCTGGATCAGCTCCAGGCCGGCGCCCGCGTTGACGTGGTTGACGTGAAGCGTAACCCGATGGACTTCGTGCTGTGGAAGATGTCCAAAGAGGGTGAGCCAAGCTGGCCATCCCCGTGGGGCGAAGGCCGTCCGGGCTGGCACATTGAATGTTCTGCGATGAACTGCAAGCAGCTGGGCAAACACTTCGACATTCACGGCGGCGGCTCAGACCTGATGTTCCCGCACCACGAAAACGAAATCGCGCAGTCCACCTGCGCCCACGGCGGCGAGTACGTGAATTACTGGATGCACTCCGGGATGGTAATGGTTGACCGCGAGAAGATGTCGAAATCGCTGGGTAACTTCTTTACCGTGCGCGATGTGTTGAAATACTACGACGCGGAAACCGTGCGCTACTTCCTGATGTCCGGCCACTATCGCAGCCAGCTGAACTACAGCGAAGAGAACCTGAAACAGGCGCGCTCGGCGCTGGAGCGTCTCTACACCGCGCTGCGCGGTACCGACAGGTCTGTTCCGGCGGCAGGCGGCGAAGCGTTCGAAGCGCGCTTTATTGAGGTGATGAACGACGACTTCAACACCCCGGAAGCCTACTCCGTACTGTTCGACATGGCGCGCGAAGTGAACCGCCTGAAGTCAGAAGATATGGCCGCGGCGAATGCGCTGGCGTCCCATCTGCGTAAGCTCTCTGCCGTGCTTGGCCTGCTGGAGCAGGAGCCGGACGCGTTCCTGCAGAGCGGTGCGCAGGCGGACGACGGTGAAGTGGCGGAAATTGAAGCGTTGATCAAGGCGCGTCTGGAAGCGCGTCAGGCGAAGGACTGGGCTGCGGCAGATGCGGCGCGTAACCGTCTGACCGAGATGGGCATCATCCTGGAAGACGGCCCGCAGGGCACCACCTGGCGCCGTAAGTAAGTCTGTAACGCCCGGTGGCGCTCACGCTTGCCGGGCCTACAGGCAAAAGTAGGCCGGGTAAGGCGCAGCCGCCACCCGGCTTTTTTTACCTTCTTTTCCACCACAACATTCCCATCAGCACGACCCCCGGCAGCCACACCCACAGCAGTTCTGAAATAATCACCTGATGCCCGTACGGCGTGGTATAGCGTGAGAGCGCAAACGGCGCGACCTTAATCACCTGCCACGGCGCAAAGAAGCGTTCATCAGACCACGGCCACAGCCAGCCGACGCCTTTCCCGCCTGTGGTAATCGAATCCAGCAGGCTGTGCGACAGCAGTGACACGGTTAAAAACAGCCAGCACCGCGTCAGGCTGGCCCTGAACCATCGTCGTCCAGTCAGTATGCAAAGTATCGGCACCACGAAGGCAAACAGCAGGGAGTGGGTAAAGCCGCGATGGCCGAAAACGTTGCCATACGCGACGCCGAACTTAAACGCCAGCACGTCGGCGTCCGGCAGCATGGCGAGAACAATCCCGGCAAACAGCAGGCGGGGTGGGATAACTTTTGTCCCCAGGCCTAAGCCCAGGCAAAGCGGAACAGCAGCGTGTGTAATGACGGTAGGCATTGTGATTATCCATGGCAAATCATGGAAATATAGCAGTCATTCCGCGCTAAAAAACCTGTGCGAAATTCTGATTTTACGCCGACTCGCGTGCGATAAGCTGCCCGGAAAGCGTAATGCGCTGGGTTTGCAGCGTCGGCTCCTTCAGCGTGCGAATAATCAGCCCGGCCGCCTGACGCCCCGTCTCTTCGCTGGCGGACGAGACGTAGGTAAACGAGGGTGAGGTGAGGTTAACGTGGAGCATATCTTCGAAACCGACCAGGGCGACCTGCTGCGTCAGAAACACATCTTTACCCACCGTACGCCCGACCTGATGAATACCGGAGATGGAGCCGATCATGGCATCCGGCGAGTGGCAGAGCAGGGCGGTGATGGTATTGTTTTTTTCCAGCAGCTGGCGGGTCGCGAAACCCGCTGCCAGCGTGTCATCGCTGCAGGCCGGAGAGTATTCATCGCGCCAGACCAGCCCGTTTTGCGCCATCGCGCTGCGAAAACCGAGCAGGCGCTGTTCGCGGATAAGGCAGCCTTCGCGTCCGCCAATGTAGGCGATATTACGATGACCGCGCTCGATAAGATAACGCACCGCCAGACTGGCCGCCTGTCGGTTATCGCGCATCACCAGATTGCATTTTTCATCCAGCAGCGACTGCGAGACCACCACCAGCGGCAGCGGGCAGTGGCGAATCTTTTCCGGGAGGGTGGCGGTGCGGGTATCCGAGGCCAGATAGATCACCCCTGCGACGCCCTGCTGCTTAAACGACAGCAGGCAGCGCTCAAGATGGTCATGGTCGTTCTGGGGCTGACCGAGAAAAACCATATACCCCTGTTTTTCAAGATCCTGAACAATGCTCGCCATCACCTTGATGGAGAAACTGTCGCTAAAGTCACGGAGGATCAGGCCAATCAGGTTGGAGGTATTGGCGCGAAGGTTGGCAGCGGCAACGTTATGAACATAGCCCAGGGTATTGATGGCAGCGTTGACCTTCTCGATCGTTGCCTCTGAGATTTTCCCTTTCTGGCGCAGCACCAGCGAGACGGTGGAAACCGACACGCCCGCGTGCTTCGCGACATCAATAATGCTGACTTTCTTCAAAACCGCTCCCTGAAATTTACCGATTATCAGCCAGATAAAACACATCTCCCAGCGTACAGGAGACGTGTCGTTCAGGCATCTTATTATTTGCCGATCATGGTGGACATGGTCTGGGCGATAAACTGTGCTCTGGCACCGAAAATCACCTGAATACCGTTGTCGCCGACAAACACCACGCCGCGCGCGCCGAGCCCGTTCAGGCCGTCTTTATCCACCGCCTCGCTTTTTGTGACTTCCAGGCGAAGACGAGTGATACAGGCGCCGACGGAGTCGATGTTATGCGCGCCGCCCAGCAGGGTGATGATCTCGGTCGCGAGTTCGGAATCCGATTTCTCATCCGCGTTGGCGGTTACTTCAGTGCGGCCCGGCGTTTTCACGTCGAAACGACGGATCACAAAGCGGAACGTGAAGTAATAAATCAGGCCCATTGGAATGCCGATGATAATGGCGCTCAGGAAGTGGGTCTGGTAGCCGTTAAACGACGGCAGGATCCCGAATGACAGATAGTCGATAAAGCCCGCAGAGAACGACTTGGCGATATGCGCATGCAGCAGGTACATGGTCATGTAGGCCAGGCCCGCCATGATGGCGTTAAAGACGTACAGAATCGGTGCCACGAAGATAAAGGTAAACTCAACCGGTTCGGTGATCCCCGTCAGGAAGCAGGTGAGCGCCGCGGAGAACAGAATACCGGCCGCGATTTTCTTATTCTTCGTATGGGCTTCGTGATACATCGCCAGGCACGCCGCAGGCAGCGCGAACAGCATCAGCGGGAATTCACCCTGCATGAACTTGCCGGCGTTCTGGTAGGTGTCGCTGCTGAAGGATTTCACCCCTTCTTCCAGCATCTTGAACCAGATGGTCTGGTCGCCGTGGATCACCTGGCCTGCCTGGGTGGTGTAATCCCCAAACGAATACCAGAACGACGGATACCAGATATGGTGCAGACCGAGCGGGATCAGGGCGCGTTCCACCAGACCGAAGATAAAGGTCGAGGCCGCCTGATTATCGCCGTTAACGACCACGGAGAGGGCGTCGATACCGGCCTGGATATGCTGCCAGACATACGGCAGCAGCAGCCCCATCAGGAACGAGAGGAACGCCGTTGCAATCGCCACGAAGCGCTTGCCGGAGAAGAAGCCCAGGAATTCCGGAAGCTGCATGGTGTGGAAGCGGTTGTAGCACCAGGCCGCGAGAATACCGCAGATCAGGCCGCCAAAGACGCCCATCTGCAGCGTTGGAATGCCCACTACCATGGCGTATTTCCCGCCCTGGGAGGCCATTTCCGGCGTGATGCTCAGCACGGTGCTGATGGTGATATTGGTGACAAACACCGAGACCGCCGCGGACAGCGCCGCAATGCCGGATTCTGACGCCAGGCCCACGGCAGAGCCAATGGCAAACAGCATCGGCAGGTTATCAAAAATAACCCCGCCCGCGTTCATCATCAGCGGCAGATGGAACTTATCGCCGAAGGCCAGCAGCAGGCCCGCAGCGGGAAGCAGTGAAATTGGCAGCATTAAGGCGCGACCAATCATCGATAACTTAGACAGCGATTTAACAAACCCTGATATCAGACTCATGCTGATTTCCCCCGAGTAGCGCTTTTTTTGGCGCTGTTATTGTAAGTAGAACGTTTTAGTAGAACGTTCTACTTATCGTGGGCAAAGAGTGAAAAACGCGCAACTGAATTTTCACTTTTCAACAGATGAAATAGTGATTATTTGAAGTGGATCGATAAATAACCGTGATGTGTGTGAGGGGATGGTGAGAGACATTGCCGGGGGGCGGCTTCGCCTTACCCGGCCTGGAAACGGCGTTCGGACTGTTCCCTCTCCCCGTTGGGGAGAGGGTTAGGGTGAGGGGGCTCAGGCCGTAACGGTTACGCTCTGGCCTTCAAAGCTCACGGTCTGCCCCGCGACAATCTTGCAGCGCTTGCGGGTTTCCACCACGCCGTCGACTTTTACCTGCCCGTCGGCGATGACGATTTTCGCCTGCGCACCGCTTTCGCTCCAGCCTTCCAGCTTGAGCAGATCGCACAACTCAACGTGCGGGTGTTTGCCTAATGAAAATGTGGCCATCTTACGCGTCCTCTACGTCGTGATATTCTTCGCATGCCTGCAGGGTATTCTGAATCAGCGTTGCGACGGTCATCGGGCCTACGCCGCCCGGTACTGGGGTAATGTAAGAGGCACGCGCGGCGGCATCTTCATACACCACGTCGCCGACCACTTTGCCGTTTTCCAGACGGTTAATCCCGACGTCCACGACAATCGCACCCTCTTTAATCCACTCGCCCGGAATAAAGCCCGGCTTACCGACCGCGACAATCAGCAGATCGGCGTTCTCAACGTGGTGGCGCAGGTTTTTGGTGAAGCGGTGGGTAACGGTGGTGGTGCAGCCGGCCAGCAGCAGCTCCATGCTCATCGGACGGCCCACGATGTTGGACGCGCCAATGACCACGGCGTTCAGGCCGTAAGTATCGATGTTATAACGCTCCAGCAGCGTCACAATACCGCGCGGCGTGCACGGACGCAGACGCGGCGCGCGCTGGCACAGGCGGCCCACGTTGTACGGATGGAAACCGTCCACGTCTTTATCCGGTGCGATACGCTCCAGCACCTTCACGTTGTCGATACCGGCGGGCAGCGGCAGCTGAACCAGAATACCGTCGATCTCTTTATCGGCATTCAGAGTGTCAATAAGTTCCAGCAGTTCTGCTTCGCTGGTGGTTTCCGGCAAATCGTAAGAGCGGGAGACGAAGCCGACCTCTTCACACGCTTTGCGCTTGCTGCCGACATAAATCTGCGATGCCGGGTTACTGCCAACCAGCACAACGGCCAGCCCGGGGGCGCGTTTTCCGGCCGCTTTACGCGCCTTCACTTTTTCCGCGACCTCAGAGCGCACCTGCTGCGCAATCGTTTTACCGTCAATAATCTTTGCTGCCATCAGAGAGAAGATTCCGTCTGTAACGTTCGAAAGGGGGGATGCGTGTATTTTGTCAGAAGCGAGCCTCGCTGTCAGTCACCCTTTGCGCGTTTTTATCAGCAAGCCGCAAAAACCCTTCTTAAGGGATGGTCAATTTCTTAGGCGGGATTAGGATGTGACCTGGCGAAATGGCAGCGTTTTGACATATTTAAAAATCGCCTCCTGAGCTACTTTGTCTCCTCCGAAATAAGCTTTCAATTTATCAATTGAACGTATTTCTTATTCCCGATTATTCGCGGGAAGGGTTATTTACATTTTAAAGGAATAGACATGAAACTCAGCAACATTGCTTCTACTGTTATTGCAACTTTGGCCCTGGTTGCGGGTGCCGCAAATGCAGCAGATCCTGCTGCCCCGGTTTCCGTAAATGGCGGTACCGTACATTTTAAAGGTGAGCTGGTTAATGCGGCTTGTTCAGTAAATACTGATTCTTCCGAGCAGACCGTTAATCTGGGTCAGTATCGTACCGCGAAATTCACCAAAGTGGGCGACACCACCTCTAATATTCCGTTCAACATTGAACTGAACGATTGCGATCCGCTGGTCGCCAAAACCGCAGCCGTTGCGTTCACCGGTCAGATCGACCCAACCGACAAAACCCTGCTTGCCGTCACCTCCGGCAGTAACGACAACACCGCGAAAGGCGTGGGTATCGAGATCCTCGACAGCAAATCCAGCGTTCTGACCCCAGACGGTGCGACCTTCTCTGCTGCGCAGACGCTGATCGAAGGGACAAACACCCTGAAGTTCACCGCGCGTTATAAATCAACGGCTGCGACTACCGAGCCAGGCCAGGCGAACGCTGACGCCACCTTCGTAATGAAATACGAATAATTCCTCCGCACAGGGATGTTCAGGCCTCAGGGACGAGGCCCGTCATACGCTATTGCCAGGAACGAAGGATGACAAGGACAGGAACACTACTGCTGTTAACCCTTGCGATGGCTTGCCCGGCATCGGCGCATACCGTGGTGATTGAAGGCGGCAAGGTTCATCTCCGGGGTGAACTGGTGAACGGCGGCTGCGCCGTGGCGCCCGACAGCCAGAATATGCGCATCGATATGGGGCAGTACCGAACCAACTCATTTTCCGGCGTGGGCAGTTTTTCCACGGTAAATGTGCCGTTCACCGTGCGACTGCTGGACTGCAGCGTTGATGTTTCGCGCACCGTGGGGATCCAGTTTCAGGGCGTCACACCCGCAGAGGATCCGCAGGTCTTTCTGGCGACATCGCGGCCAGGGGAAACGCCTGTCAGCAGCGGCGTCGGGCTGGCGCTCTTTGACGAACAGCAACGTCAGATTATCCCGAATGCCACGGCCGTCAGCTGGCTGCCGATCGATACCCGCGAGCTGGCGTTCCATTTTAGCGCCCGCTATCGGGCTATTTCCGAACACCTCGAGCCAGGCAAAATTCAGTCGGATGTCTGGTTTACGTTGATTTATCCATAACACCTGCGAACACATTATTAAAGGTACGGTTGTGATGAATACCCTAATTAAACCAGGACTTTTTTTATCGTTTATTTTAATGATGGTTTCTGCATGCGCGAATGCATCCGGCGGTATTGCGCTGGGAGCCACCCGCGTTATTTATCCCGCAGAGGCGAAGCAAACGTCGCTGGCAATCACCAACAGCAATAAACAGGAACGCTATTTAATTAACGCGTGGATTGAAAATGCAAACGGGCAAAAAGAAAAAACGTTTGCCGTCACGCCGCCCCTGTTTGTTAGCGAGCCGAACAGTGAAAACACGCTGCGCATTATTTACGCCGGGCCTGCGCTGCCTGCCGACCGTGAATCGCTGTTTTACATGAACGTGAAAGCGATCCCGTCAGTGAACAAAGCCAAAACGGAAAACAATAACGTGCTGCAGCTGGCTATCCTCTCGCGCATCAAGCTGTTTGTGCGCCCGAACAACCTGGCGATGCAGCCGGAAGAGGCGCTTTCCCAGCTGCGGTTTGAGCGCGCCGGCAACCATCTCAAAGTCAGCAACGCATCCCCGTACTACATCACCCTCGTCAATCTTAAGCTGGGCGGTCAGACGCTGGATAACCTGATGGTGGCGCCGAAAAGCGCGGCTCAGCAGGTACTGCCAGCCGGTGCCAGCGGCACGCTCTCCTGGCAGAGCGTGAATGACTACGGTGCCATCACGCCGGCGCGTAGCGTCAACCTGTGAGCAGAGTCAGGGCGATGAAAAACCACCAGAGACGTTACTGCCCGGTTGCGCTCGCGCTGATGGCTGCGCTCTGGCCACAGGCTGGCTGGAGCGAAAGCTATTTCAACCCGGCCTTTTTGTCCGACGACACCGCCAGCGTGGCGGATTTGTCGCGTTTTGAACAAGGACACCAGCAGGCGCCCGGCGTTTATCGCGTGGATATCTGGCGTAACGATGAATTTATCGGAACTCAGGACGTGCGTTTTGAGCAGGCTGAGAACACGCCGCCGGTGGCGGGCGGGTTATCGCCGTGTATTACGCGGGCGATGCTCGACCGCTTTGGCGTCAACGTCGCGGCGTTTCCCGAGCTGGCTCAGGTCCAGGGCGAGACCTGCGTCCCGTTGACCACGGCCATTCCCGGCAGCGAAACGGTATTCAACTTTGCCTCACAGCGCCTGAACGTCAGCCTGCCGCAGGTGGCATTGCAGAACAGCGCCCGGGGCTACATTCCGCCTGAACAGTGGGATGAGGGCATTCCCGCCGCGCTGCTGAACTACAGCTTCTCCGGCAACCGGGGCAGCGAAGACGACAGCTATTATCTCAACCTGCAGAGCGGGCTGAACTATGGCGCCTGGCGCTTGCGTAACAACGGCGCATGGCGATACACGCAGACCAACGGGCAGCGACACAGCGAGTGGCAGAATATTGGCACCTGGGCGCAGCGCACCGTGATCCCGCTGAAAAGCGAACTGGTCCTGGGCGACAGCAATACCGGCAATGACGTCTTCGACAGCATGGGGTTCCGCGGCGGACGTCTCTTCTCGTCTGACAGCATGTATCCGGACAGCCTGCAGGGCTACGCGCCCACCGTGCGCGGGATCGCCCGGACGCCCGCTAAAGTGGTGGTGCGTCAAAATGGCTACGTGATCTATCAAAGCTATGTACAGCCGGGCGCCTTTGCGATTACCGATCTCAACCCCACCTCTTCAAGCGGTGACCTGGAAGTGACGGTGGAAGAGAAAGACGGCAGCCAGCAGCGCTATACCGTGCCGTACTCCACCGTGCCGCTTCTGCAGCGTGAAGGGCGCTGGAAGTATGACCTTGTCGCGGGGGATTACCGCAGCGGTAACAGCGATCAGGACACGCCGTTCTTCACCCAGGGCACCCTGATTACCGGACTTGCCAACGGCTTTACGCTCTACGGCGGAACGCAACTGGCCTCACGCTATACCGCGGTCGCCGTCGGGGCCGGAAAAAACCTGGGCGACTGGGGCGCGGTTTCGCTCGATATCACCCACGCCCGCAGCCAGCTCGCGGACGACAGCAAGCATGAAGGGCAGTCTCTGCGCTTCCTCTATGCGAAATCCCTTAACGGCTTCGGCACCAACTTCCAGCTGCTGGGCTACCGCTACTCCACAAAAGGATTTTACACCCTGGACGATGTGGCCTGGCGCTCAATGGAAGGCTATCAGTATGCCGACAGCCAGGATAATGACGGCGTGCCGGACGTGCAGAGTTATCACAACCTGACGTGGAATAAAAAAGGCCGCTTCCAGCTCAACGTATCTCAGTCTCTGGGGGACTACGGCTCGATCTATATCTCCGGCAGCGAGCAGACCTACTGGGGAACCGACGAGTCGAACCTCTGGTACCAGCTGGGCTACGCGGGGGGCGTGAAGGGGATCAACTACTCCGTTTCGTGGTCGTGGAACAAATCCGTCGGGATTGACGGCACCGACCGGATCGCGTCGTTTAACGTCTCCGTGCCGTTCAGTATCTTTACTCGCCAGGGCTATCGCCGGGACAGCGCGATTGACCGCGCCTATGCCACGGCTTCCGCCAGCCGGAACAGCGATGGCGACACGAGCTGGCAAACCGGCGTCAGCGGCACGCTGCTGGAGGACCGCAACCTGAACTACAGCGTGACCCAGGGACACACCAGCACCAACGGCGCAAGCGGAAGCGCCAGCGCCAACTGGCAGGCGACCTACGGCACGTTGGGCGTGGGCTACAACTACAGCGACGATCAGCACGATCTTAACTGGCAGCTCTCCGGCGGGGTCGTCGGCCATGCCGACGGCGTGACCTTCAGCCAGCCGCTGGGCGACACCAACGTGCTGATCAAAGCGCCGGGGGCATCCGGCGTCAGCGTCGAAAACCAGACCGGCGTGAGAACCGACTGGCGAGGCTACGCGGTAATGCCGTATGCCACCGTCTACCGCTATAACCGTGTGGCGCTGGATACCAACACCATGAGTAACAACACCGACATCGAAAACAACGTGAGCAGCGTGGTGCCGACCAAAGGCGCGCTGGTGCGCGCCAGCTTTGATACCCGCATTGGCGTGCGCGCCCTGCTGACGGTGATGCGCGGTAACCAGCCGGTGCCGTTCGGTGCGGTGGTCCGTGAGACCCGGAGCGGTGTCACCAGCATGGTGGGGGACGACGGGCAAATTTACCTGAGCGGGCTGCCGCTGGAAGGCGAACTGCTGATCCAGTGGGGCGACGGGGCGCAGTCCCAGTGTCGCGCGCCTTACAGCTTGCCTGAAAAGAGCCTGCAACAGGCAATCACACTGAAGGGGATTCGCTGTGAATAAAACCCACATCTTTGCCTTGTCGCTTCTGGCGTTACTGCCTGCGACAAACGCATTCGCTACCGTGTGCGTCAATGAAAAGGGCGTGCCGACGGAGGTGCATTACGACCTGACGGATAAATTCAATAGCTCGAATAACCAGATTGGACAGGTCGTGACGCTCAGCGAGAAGTCGCAGTGGGTAGGGGTGAATGCCGTCTGCCCGAAGGGCACCGTCGGGAATACCACCAAGCGTAGCTATGTGACCGACTACCCGGTAACGGGAACGAGCGATGGCTATCAGTATCTGAAGCTTAACGACTATCTGGACGGGGCCATGAAAATCACGGACAGCTATGCTGGCGTGTTTTATCCGCCTAAAAACTATATCCAGATGGGGAGCCACCCTAACGTCTCGAAAAACAAACCGTTTGGCGTTCAGGACTCCAGCCTTGTCTTCCGCCTTAAGGTGACCCGGCGTTTTATTAACATGGTCGTGATCCCGCGTGCCACCATGTTCCGCGTTTACGTCACCACCACCTCTTCCGATCCGCTCACCACGCCGGTCTATACCATTAGCTACAGCGGTACCATCCAGGTGCCGCAAAGCTGCGCCATCAACGCCGGGAACGTGGTGGAGTTTGATTTCGGTGACATTGGTGCCTCCCTGTTCAGCAAGGCGGGTGTAGGTAACAAACCGGAGGGGGTCTCATCGCAAAGCAAAACCATTGCGATCAAATGCACCAACGTGGAGGCGAACGCCATGCTGACGATGCGCGTTGAGGCGGAAAAAGTCTCTGATAATGTGCTGGTGTCGGATAACCCGGACGTCGGGTTTATCATCGCTAACGAGAGCGGGGCGCCGCTGACGCCTAACAACCTGACAAGCAAAATTCCGTTCCGCCTCGACGATAGCGCGCAGGCACAGGTTGGGATCCGGGTCTGGCCGGTGAGCGTGACGGGCAATAAGCCAGCGGAAGGGCGTTTTACCTCGCGCGGGTATCTGCGTGTGGATTACGACTAAGGAGCCGGTATGCGAAACGGGATCCGTTTTATCACCGTGGCGCTTTTTGCGCTTTGCACACAGGCTCAGGCGGACACCGCGCTGGGCGAAATTAACATTCGGCTCTACGGCAATATTGTCGATTTTACCTGCGTCGCCGAGGGGAGCGACAGCGACAAGACCGTTACGCTGGGCACCTGGCCCACGAAACAGCTCAGCACGACCGGGAGCCGCACGCAGCCCATGCCGTTTACGTTGAAGCTGACCGGCTGTCCGCCGGGCGCGGCGTCCATTACGTTTTCGGGCAAAGCCGACGGGAGCAATAACGGATTGCTGGCGCTGAACGACGCCAGTACAGCGAGCCGTGTCGCGGTAGAGATCAGGGATGCGGATAAAACGCGTCTGGCTCTCCAGCAGGCCAGCCAGCCGGTCTCGGTTGATGCGCAGGGGAATGCAACATTGTCGTTTTATGCCAATTATATTGCCACAGCAGATAACCCTCAGCCAGGACGAGCCGATGCGGATGCCACCTTTATGATTAACTATAATTAGCACTGACCGCACTCCCTGCAGCTCAGATAAGCTGCAGGGAGTGAATTCAGGTTAAAGCAGCTCGTGCGCTTTGGCGTAATCAATTAATTCCACGATGCTTTGCACACCCAGTTTGGAATAAATATTGGATTTATGCGCGCTAATGGTTTTGTTGCTTAATAGTAGCTGTTCAGCAATTTCCTTATTGGATAATCCATTCGCCAGATACCGTAATACCGTGACCTCGCGATTCGATAATGGCATATCGACAGCCATCCCTTTCCCTGAACCCAAATGGTTTATAAAGTTCAGCGTTTCCGACGGGAAAAAGGAATAGCCCATCAGGATCATTTCTACGGCGTTGTAGATCTCACCCAAATCTTTACGTTTACTGACGAAGCCATTTGCCCCGGCGCGAATAGCGCGACCCGCGTAAAATAACTCTGATTTAGACGAGAGGAACAGAACCTTAATGTCTTTGTTTAAGTTTCTGATTCTCTTAAGTAAAGCGAAAGCATCCGTGCCCGTGAGTTCAATGTCAAGGATCACCAGATCGATAGGGTGATTACGGATACAGTCAAGAACTTCATGGCTATCGCCAGACTTGAGCTTGACTGTGATATTCTTATTTTTCTGTAGCAGGACTTCTATCGACATTCTGACGATAGGATGTTCGTCCATAATGATAACGGATGCCGGTTTCATTTTTAATGCCTCAGATTGTTAAAAGCGTTATGCAGAGTTTGGTAAAACTCTCGAAATGCCGGAAGGATATAATGTGCAGATCCCTATACCGTAGTATTTCCCTGGAAAGAGCGAAAGCATCCTTGTTTACGTAATGAAAAGAACTATGCCTCAGCGCGGTCATCTCATTTGGCTGGTGTTGGCAAAAAGGTTTTTCTTATTCAGATTTGGTACGCATCTTATTATACAGGGTAAGTTTTTTCCGAAAACCCTGTAAATTAATATCCGCTTATGGGTTTGTATTATCTTCTGGATCTGAATCGCTATTTTTTTAAATTTAGCGGAAATATCCTGTTATCTCATTTACCGCATATTTTCATCTTTATGTAATAACAAAAAATAACACATATCTCTTTATGTTGATCAATTGTTAACAAAAATACGCATCATTCAGGGGGACAAACCCACGCTGATGAGGACAACAATTGCCCTCGCAGGCCGTCAGACCTTCATCTGAAAGCGCGCAGGTTGACCCGAAGGCCCACATCTCATGCACAGGAGAACATGCTATCCGCTTCGCTTTTTCCTCCTGAGCGTTCCCGCTAACCTGCTTGTTTTTACATCATTATCATCTTGTTAACGCTGTCTGCATTCACTTAACGGATGGAGGAAAGTGCTGCCGTTCGTTCAATTTGTGGCATTTCGCAAGGTTCGCGGCCATAAATTAGGAATAGTTATAATTTCGACTTTATTGTTAAAAATTAACATTTTTGAAACACAAATGGTAAGTAAATTCCTAAAGCGCTTTAGGAAATAAGGGGTTAGGACGTGAGTGTAAACGTGCAGTCTGAGAGGTTATTAAGAAGGTGAAGTAATTCCTGCCGATGACTCAGCCCCAGTTTCACCAGGATGCAGCTGAGACGATAGATAATGCGGCTATAGGGACGATTCTGCATAAGGGCAATCTGACGTAACGTCTTGCCCCGGGAAAGTTCCTGCAGGATCGGCCATTCGTTGCGGGAGAACCAGTCTTTGTCGGAGCCCTGTGGGGGGCGAGTATCCAGCAGGCTGTGCTGGAGTGCTGCGGCGTTCAGCTGGCGTTCGAGCACATGAAAAGGACCCGCCGCTTTGCAGAAGAGGCGAGTGTCGTAATTATCGGCCCGGACTAACAGCCAGGGCGTAAGGAAAGGCGGAAACAGGCTGTGGCGTCTCAACTGATCCAGTTTCTCCAGAAGCCCCGTGGACCGGCTTTCAATATCCACGACCAGACGGGCAGAGGGCCACTGCGTCTGCGCGACAAGGGCGTCATCCAGCGTGGCGTAGTCACAGCAGCTGCTCAGCGGGAACTGCCCGTTGAGAAAACCGGTGCGCAGATAGTGATCCTCCGTCACCAGAAGGATAAACGGGGCGTCTGTTTTGCGGGGCTGGCTGATGGACTGGCTCAAGAATTCGAGCCGGTCGAAAAAGGGGGGGGCAAAAGGTGAGCGCGTAAATCCCAGTGCATCACTTCCTGTACGCCGCCGCCGGTAACGGCGCACTGTCATTCGCATGGTCTCCCTCCTGGAAATGGCGTTTTAATCCTCCGGCCATGTCCAGGACGGCCAGTAATATCCCTGGCCGAAGTCTGCGCCTGCCTGCAGTGCCCAGGTACGATCGCGTTCAGTCTCAATACCTTCGATAAGCACTTTCCCGGCAAGCTGAAAGCAAAGGGAAACCAGTTGCCTCAGCGCAGGGGTGTCGCGTAAACGCCAGAATGCTTCCTTATCTATTTTGATGCCACTTAACGGGAGTCGACAGGATAAAAACGGCTGCACTAAGACGTCATCGATATCATCCAGCCAGATTGCGTGCCCCTGTCTGCTCAGTTGCTGCAGATTCTGAACCACAAGCTGCTTGCGCGCGACAGACAGCGCCAAAAAAGCCGCAGGGTCGACAAACTCAATATTGAGCGGCACGCAGGGGAGTCTGATAAGACGCTGAAAGGACGCAGGCTCTGTCAGGACGGTTATCGGCAAATTAATAAAAAGGTTATGACCGTGCGGCATATTTTTTAACGTGGCAAGCTGCGCTTCAAGCAGCGTTATCGACCACTCAGCGGACCGATCGCAAAAAAAGTCCTCACTGTGCCGCGTGTCGGCCAGAACGCTAAGGACCTCGACGCCAACCTGGCGCAAGGAGGTAAGGGCGACGATGGGCTCAAGCTTAATGCCGACGATGTCCTGAGATAAGTACTGTAACCGGGGGGGCGTATCGATCAGGTTTTGCGCTGTCACTCCATTGTCCTGTTGTCTGTCAGCCTCCAGGCGGCCGGGATACCTGACTCTAGTGTGACGAGCTGACGTACAGGAAAACAGCAGGCGTTACTTAAATGCAACTAAGCCTTTTCGCAGCGCTAAATTTTACGGTAAAACGGGGATAAATGTTGAGAAAATAGCCGTATTTACAATCGGCTAGCGGTAATTGCCCCTGAAAACGGAAAAGGCATTGACTCACCTGCCATTGACCGTATAATTCTTCGCGTTTCACCGCCGCGAAGTACACGCTTCTCAGTGCGCCCTTAGCTCAGTTGGATAGAGCAACGGCCTTCTAAGCCGTAGGTCGTAGGTTCGAATCCTACAGGGCGTGCCATTTCATTTCATAGAGTTACGCCTCACTCACACCCTCCTGATTTCCGTTTTGGGACATATTTGGGACATCGACCCTAAAATTTATCGGTCATGAAGGACATTTATGTGGTATCTCCTCGCGATTTCGCTTGCCGCACTTTCCCTTAATAAAAGCCTGGCTTACCTGCTGCTGGGATTAACGGCATTTCTCGGCTGGAAACAGAGCATTCTTGACGCCCCGGCGCTGCTGGTTATTGCATCAATCGTTATTGGCTGGTCTGTTGTTGAATGGCTACGTAATAAAGATGATAAATATACTTATCTGATTGAAGGCCTGTGCGTGGTCATCGCCGTTGCCCTGGTTATGCATGTGCTCCCGGGATTCCATAATCCCAAAGTGCTGGATGCTGTCGTCGTTGGTCCGCAAAGCATACCGTTCAGTATGTACTTTAATATGGACAAGGCGGTGGTGCCGTTCTTTTTAATTACGTGCATGCCAACGCTATTCGTAGCAAAACCCCTCTATAAAATTGGCAAGGTCGGCTGGGGAATATTGGTACTTGCGGTACCCGCGCTGTTACTTCTGGCTGTGGCGTTGGGCGGGCTGAGAATTGAGCCACATGCGCCAGAATGGTTCGCGCAATTTGCCCTTGCGAATATTTTCTTCGTCTCTTTGGCCGAGGAAGCCCTGTTCAGAGGCTATCTGCAGCAGCGCTTGTCCCGGATCGTTCACCCTGTCGTGGCGTTGTTGATTGCCTCAGTCATCTTTGGGCTGATGCATTATAGCGGCGGTTTACTACTGATTATTTTTGCCAGCCTCGCCGGCATTATTTACGGCCTGGCGTGGATGTGGAGCGGCAGGCTCTGGGTTGCAACGTTATTCCATTTTGGGCTGAATTGCGTGCATTTATTGTTCTTCACCTATCCTGTGTATGCCCCTCATGCGGCGATGTAATGCTTTTTAAATGAGTAGCCTAATAAATTTAGCTATCTCCGGATAACCATAAAAAGCCCCCGCAATATCGGGGCTTTTTTATATCTGCCGGGAGCGCGAATAACAGATTTACCTTCGCGCCATAATGAATAGAAGGCTAATGAATTTCGTTGTTGGCAGGCTTAAGGTTTTCTTAATCTAGAAATTATCTCGCGTTAAAATTTGGATTTTTATCATTACAAAATCTGCTAAAAAGAAATTTTACACTTTTACGCGTAAACTGGATTGATACTAATTATCATTAGCGTTGTTGTATGCTTTAATCCTGTCCCACAAAGCTATGAGTGGTTACTCCCGTTGGTCTATTAAGGATATGTTCATGAATTCTCGCCTGCTGTCCTGCTTCTCGCTTGCCTTGTTGTCTTCATCTCTTTTCCTTTCCACACAATCGGTTGCCGCCGATAACAACGACGGTATCGTTGTCTATAACGCGCAGCATGAAAACCTGGTGAAGTCGTGGGTTGACGGTTTTACCAAAGAAACCGGGATTAAAGTGACTTTGCGTAATGGTGATGACAGCGAGCTGGGTAACCAGCTGGTTCAGGAAGGCAGCGCATCGCCGGCAGACGTATTCCTGACGGAAAACTCGCCATCCATGGTGCTGGTGGATAACGCCAACCTGTTTGCACCGCTGGATGCCGACACTCTGAAGCAGGTACCGGCAGAGTATCGTCCGGCGCACGGCCGCTGGATCGGCATTGCCGCCCGCAGCACCGTATTCGTCTATAACCCGGCGAAGCTGAGCGAACAGCAGCTGCCTAAATCGCTGATGGAGCTGGCGAAACCCGAGTGGAAAGGCCGCTGGGCAGCATCTCCTTCAGGCGCAGATTTCCAGGCCATCGTGAGCGCGATGCTGGCCCTGAAAGGCGAAAAAGCCACCCTGGAATGGCTCAAGGCGATGAAAGCCAACTTCGTTGCCTATAAAGGTAACAGCACGGTGATGAAAGCGGTCAATGCTGGTCAGATTGATGGCGGGGTGATTTATCACTACTACCGCTTTGTCGATCAGTCCAAAACCGGTGAAAACAGCAAAAACACCCAGCTCTACTACTTCAAACACCAGGACCCGGGCGCGTTCGTAAGCCTTTCTGGCGGTGGCGTGCTGGCGTCCAGCAAACACAAAGCGCAGGCGCAGGCCTTCATCAAATACATTACCGGCAAAGAAGGTCAGGAAAGTCTGCGTACCAACAACGCCTTTGAATACGCCGTGGGTGTGAACGCGGCCTCTAACCCGAAACTGGTTCCGCTGAAAGATCTTGATGCGCCGAAAGTTGAACCTTCAACGCTCAACAGTAAGAAAGTTATCGAGCTGATGACGCAAGCCGGTCTGCTGTGATCCTGAGAGTGAAGTGAACGTCTTATGTCTGGTCTGAGTCTCGACATCGGAAAAAACAGAGTGCACGAGCCTGCTTGCAGGCGTCCTGCACTGCCGATGGTTGCGTTAGCTGTCTTGTTTTCATTACTGGCGCTTCTGCCTTTGGGTTTTATCATTGCCATTGGCATTGAGACGGGCTGGGAAACGATAAAGGCGCTGGTGTTTCGCCCGCGTGTGGCTGAGCTGCTCAGCAACACGCTGTGGCTGACGGCTTTAGCGGTTCCGCTGTGTATCGTGACGGGTGTGGCGATAGCCTGGCTCACCGAGCGCACGCAGCTTGCCGGACGGGGAATTTGGTCTGCACTGGCGGTCGCCCCGCTGGCGATCCCCGCGTTTGTGCAAAGCTATGCCTGGGTGAGCGTTGTTCCGTCCATGCACGGGCTCTCCGCGGGCGTGTTTCTTTCCGTTCTGGCCTACTATCCCTTTATCTACATGCCGGTTGCGGCGGTGCTGCGCCGCCTTGACCCGACGCTCGAAGATGTGGCCGCGTCGCTCGGCACCCCGCCGTGGCGAGTCTTTTTCCGCGTGGTGCTGCCCCAGCTCAAGCTGGCTATCTGCGGCGGCGCGCTGCTGGTGGCGCTGCACCTGCTGGCGGAATATGGCCTGTACGTGATGATCCGCTTTGATACCTTCACCACGGCAATTTATGACCAGTTTCAGTCTACCTTCAGCGGCCCGGCGGCAAACATGCTGGCGGGCGTGCTGGCGTTATGCTGCCTGGCTATCTTAGTGCTGGAAGGCGTGACGCGTGGAAAGGCACGCTACGCGCGCATTGGCGCCGGTGCTGCGCGCGAACAGAAACGCTGGCCGCTGAAGCCTGCGGCTGCCGCGCTGGGGCAGCTGTTTTTCATCGTGCTGATCGTGCTGGCGCTGGGCGTGCCGTTAGTTGTCCTGTGTCGCTGGATTTGGCTCGGCGGTGTGGAAAACTGGATGAGCGCCGATCTCTGGCACTCGCTGCGCCAGACGCTGATGCTCGGCGTGGGCGGCGCGCTGCTGACGACGACGTGCGTGATCCCCATTGCGTGGCTCGGTATCCGCTATCCGCATCGTATCTTCCGGATGCTGGAAGGGTGCATCTATATCACCAGTTCGCTGCCTGGCATTGTCACGGCGCTGGCCCTGGTCACCGTCACCATTCACTACGCCCGTCCCATTTACCAGACGGAAATAACCCTGTTCCTTGCCTATCTGCTGATGTTTATGCCCCGTGCGCTCATCAATCTGCGGGCGGGAATTGCGCAGGCACCGGTTGAGCTGGAAAACGTGGCCCGCAGCCTTGGCAGCACGCCCGCGAAGGCGCTCTGGAGCGTCACGATGCGGCTGGCCGCGCCGGGTGCGGCGGCGGGAGCCGCGCTGGTTTTCCTCGGCGTCAGCAACGAGTTGACCGCCACGCTGTTACTCTCTCCCCTGGGCACGCGCACGCTCTCCACCGGATTCTGGGCGCTGACCAGCGAGATTGATTATGTGGCAGCGGCACCTTACGCGATGCTGATGATCCTGATTTCCCTCCCGCTGACCGCCATTCTCTATATGCAGTCGAAGAAAATTGCAGGGCTATGACATGCTTGAATTAACCGCCATTTCTAAATCGTTTGCTGATGTGCAGGTGCTCGACAGCTTAAACCTGAGCGTTGCGCCGGGGAGCAGAACGGCCATTGTCGGGCCGTCGGGGTCGGGTAAAACCACGCTGCTGCGTATTCTTGCCGGGTTTGAGACGCCCGACACCGGACGTATTGTCATGCAGGGGAGAACGCTGTTTGATGAAAACCGTTTTGTCCCAGCCCACCAGCGCGGGATCGGTTTTGTGCCGCAGGAGGGCGCGTTGTTCCCGCACCTCAACGTGGCAGACAACATTGCCTGGGGGCTGGACGGGACCCGCCACGAGAAGCGCCAGCGCGTTGAGGCGCTGATGGAGATGGTCTCGCTGGACAGGCAACTCGCCACGCACTGGCCCCACGAGATTTCCGGCGGACAGCAGCAGCGCGTGGCGCTTGCTCGTGCGCTGGCCCAGCGTCCTTCATTGATGCTGCTGGATGAGCCGTTCTCGGCGCTGGATACCGGCCTGCGCGCGATGACGCGTAAGGCAACGGCCGATCTGCTGGCCGAAGCGGGCGTGGCCTCGATTCTGGTCACCCACGACCAGAACGAAGCGTTGTCTTTTGCCACGCAGGTAGCCGTCATGCGTTCCGGACGTTTCACGCAGATCGGGACGCCTTATGAGGTTTATACCCGTCCCGTTGACGAAGAGACGGCACTGTTTCTTGGTGATGCGCTAATCCTGCCTGCGCAGCTCACCGCGGGCTACGCCCTCTGCGCCCTGGGTGAGGTGCCCACGGACAACGCACATGCGACAGGGCAGGGCAGAGTGATGCTGCGCCCGGAGCAGCTGAGCGTGACGGCATGTGCCTCACATGAAAGCCCAATCTCCATTCTTGATGTGGATTTTACCGGCCACCTGTCGACGCTCACCCTTGGGCTCGCCGGGCAGCACGAGCCCGTGACCCTGAAGACCGTCAGCCAGCCAGGATGGAACCCGGGCACGGCGGTACGCATTGATATTGCTGGCGCCGCGCGTGTATTCGTCTATTCTTAATATTCGTTAATAATTTCATGCAATGGGTTGTTATAAAAGAATTTTCCCGAAAAAATGGCATTTCCTGAGATTCTCTACCATGCTCATAAAACCTCACCATAATGCGTGAGGTTTTTCGTAGTTGCTGATTAATCTCAAGGAAAAAGGTTATGAAAAAGACGACTGCTATTTTGTTGGGAACGGCGTTACTGTTTACGACCAATGCTTTTGCTGCCCAACTGCTGACTAAAAATGAGTTCAAGAAAGTCGAGTCTCAGTATCAAAAAATCGGTACGGTAAGCACTTCAAATGAAGTATCGGTCGATGATGCAAAAAAAGAACTGATTGAGAAAGCCGATAAGCAAGGCGCGGATGTTCTGGTGCTCACCTCAGGGAACACCAACAATAAAATTCACGGTACGGCCAATATCTACAAGAAAAAATAACGTCACTGCAGCCACCCCGTGTTCGGGGTGGCTGTTCCTCCCCTGTCTCCCCATCTCTTCTTGTTGTTCGCAGTTACGCTTGCTAACGCATGGATAATGCGTATAGTTCTCATTTGCATTGCTATCAATACATTCTAAGGCCCGACAACGGGTCATTTTTGCGCGCACTTTCAAATGAGTTAACGATGAACAACACCAACATACACAAAACGCTGCTGGCGCTCGCCGTTGGCGCGGTAACACATTCCGCCTTCGCGGCGGGCGATCAAAAAGAAGATACCCTCGTCGTGCAGGCTAAGCCTGCCAGCGAGTTCAAACCCGGTGGCGATCGGCTGGTACCGGCCTTCCTCGACGGACAGGTGGCAAACGGCGGACGGATGGGGATGCTGGGCCAGCAGAACGCCATGGACGTACCGTTCAACATCATCAGCTACACCTCAAAGCTGGTGGAAGATCAGCAGGCGAAAACCATTGCTGACGTGGTCGCCAACGACGCGGGCGTGCAGTTCGTTCAGGGTTTCGGCAACAGCGCGGAAACCTACCGTATTCGTGGCCTGAAGTTCGACGGTGACGACATGACCTTTGGCGGTCTGTCCGGCGTGCTGCCGCGGCAGGTGGTGGATACGCAGATGGTTGAGCGCATTGAGATCTTCAAAGGGGCAAACGCCCTGATGAACGGCGCGGCGAGCTCCGGCGTGGGCGGGATGATCAACCTTGAGCCAAAACACGCGGGCGAACTCCCGCAGGCGAAAGTGGGCGTCGACTACACTTCCGATTCTCAAATTGGCACCACGCTGGATGCGGGCCGTCGCTACGGCGACAACGACCAGTTTGGCGCGCGGGTGAACCTGGTGCACCGCGAAGGGGAAACCGGCATACCGAACGATCGCCGCCGCACCACGCTGCTCTCTACCGGCCTGGATTACAACGGTGACCGCTTCCGCACCTCGCTGGATCTGGGCTATCAGAAAAAAACCTTCCACGGCAGTCCAACCAGCGTCAACATTTCGGCGGTAGATTTCGTGCCCGAGCCGCCGAAAAACGATCGCAACTTCTCGCAGAAGTGGGCCTACAGCAACATCGAAAACGAGTTCGGGATGTGGCGCAGCGAGTACGACATCACTGACGGCTGGACCGCCTATACCGGGCTTGGCGCGCAGCACGCGCACGAGGAAGGGATCTACAGCGCGCCGAAGCTGGTGGATAAAAGCGGTAAGGCAACGGTCAGCCGCCTTGATACCAACCGCATCAGCGATTCCGTCAGCGGCATGGCGGGCATTCGCGGTAACTTTGATACCGGTTTTATCTCGCACAAGGTCAACGTTGGCTATTCGGCGATGACCAAAAACGAAAAAATCGCGTGGGAAATGTCGGCGACGAAGGATAACCCGACGACCAACATCTACCACAACACCGGCGTGGATATGCCGGACAGCAGCAACTTCAACGGATCTGGCGGAAAGTACAGCGACCCGCTGACCAGCGGACGCACCCGTACCCAGGGCTGGCTGTTGAGCGATACCCTGGGCGTGCTGGACGACAAACTGCTGTTCACCGCTGGCGCACGCCACCAGAAAGTGGTCATTCGCGGGTATAACAAAATTACCGGTGCGGAAAACGCGGCAGACGGCTTCGACGGCAGCCGCTGGATGCCAACCTACGGCGTGGTCTACAAGCCGTGGGAGGAAATCTCGCTCTATGCTAACCATACCGAAGCGCTGCAGCCGGGCAAAACCGCGCCTAATACCGCCACCAACTACGGCCAGAGCACCGGTATCGTTCACTCTAAGCAGAACGAAGTGGGCGTAAAGGCGGACTTTGGCCGCGTAGGCGGATCGCTTGCGCTGTTTGAAATCAAGATGCCGTCGGCGATCCTCGACAGCAACAATCACTACGGCCTGGATGCTGAACAGCGTAACCGTGGCGTGGAGCTGAACATTTTCGGCGAACCCATGCTCGGGATGCGCCTCAACGCCAGCGCCACCTGGCTGCAGGCCGAGCTGACCAAAACCAAAAATGGTGTCAATCAGGGTAACGATGCGATCGGTATTCCGAACTTTTACGCCGTATTGGGTGCAGAGTATGACATCAAGCCGATTGATGGCCTGACGGCGACCGCCCGCGTCAACCACTCCGGTGCGCAGTACGCTGACCTGGCAAACACCAAAAAGCTGGACAGCTACACCACGCTGGATCTGGGGATGCGCTATCGCTTCGCGGTGAACCACAATGCAAACCAGATGACGGTGCGTGCGGGCATCGACAACGTGACCAATGAAAACTACTGGGCCAGCGTGGATGATTCCGGTACCTACATCACGCAGGGCGAACCGCGTACCTTTAAGATCGCGGTTGGCTACGAATTCTAAGCGTTCCATCTCGTTATCCGGGGCAGGGATGCCCCAATCCCTTGCTACCTCCAGCATGAAGTGTTAAAACGTGCCCCTTCTAAAAAAGAGACAGGGGTAGGACGTGAAAGACGCGTCATCCGCTTCAGGCCATGGTAGCGCCGAAGCCTCGTCGGATCAGAATCCGACGCTGCAACGTGGTTTGCAAAATCGACATATTCAGTTAATTGCCCTTGGCGGCGCAATCGGTACCGGGCTCTTTCTCGGCATCGGCCCCGCTATTCAGATGGCGGGCCCGGCGGTGCTGCTGGGTTACGGTATCGCCGGGATTATTGCCTTCCTGATCATGCGCCAGCTTGGCGAGATGGTTGTCGAAGAGCCAGTTTCAGGCTCCTTCGCGCATTTTGCTTATAAATACTGGGGCCCGTTTGCCGGCTTCCTGTCCGGCTGGAACTACTGGGTGATGTTCGTGCTGGTGGGGATGGCGGAGCTGACCGCCGCAGGCATCTATATGCAGTACTGGCTGCCGGATGTCCCGACGTGGATCTGGGCGGCGGCCTTCTTCATCATTATTAACGCCGTTAACCTCGTCAACGTCCGCCTGTATGGTGAAACCGAGTTCTGGTTTGCGCTGATCAAGGTGCTGGCGATTATCGGCATGATCGGCTTTGGCCTGTGGCTGCTGTTCTCAGGCCACGGCGGCGAGCGCGCCACGATCGACAACCTGTGGCAGCACGGCGGCTTCCTCGCCACCGGCTGGAAAGGGCTGATCCTCTCCCTGGCGGTGATCATGTTCTCCTTCGGCGGTCTCGAGCTGATTGGCATTACCGCCGCCGAAGCGCGCGACCCGCATAAAAGCATTCCAAAAGCGGTTAACCAGGTGGTGTACCGTATCCTGCTGTTCTACATCGGCTCGCTGGTGGTCTTGCTGGCGCTCTATCCGTGGGTGGAAGTGAAATCCGACAGCAGCCCGTTCGTGATGATTTTCCACGATCTGAACAGCAACGTGGTCGCCTCCGCGCTGAACTTCGTCATTCTGGTTGCATCGCTGTCGGTCTATAACAGCGGCGTCTACTCCAACAGCCGCATGCTGTTTGGCCTCTCCGTACAGGGCAACGCGCCGAAGTTCCTCACCCGCGTCAGCCGTCGCGGCGTGCCGGTGAATTCCTTGTTACTGTCAGGTGCCATCACGTCACTGGTGGTGCTGATCAACTACCTGCTGCCGAAAGAGGCCTTTGGCCTGCTGATGGCGCTGGTAGTCGCTACGCTGCTGCTGAACTGGATCATGATCTGCCTGGCGCACCTGCGATTCCGCGCCGCGATGCGCCGCAAGGGGCGCGAAACGCAGTTCAAAGCGCTGCTTTACCCGGCGGGTAACTACCTATGTATCGCTTTCCTGGGGCTGATTCTGGTACTGATGTGTACCATGCATGAGATGCGCCTCTCGGCGATGCTGCTGCCGGTGTGGGTGGTGTTCCTGTTTATTGCTTTTAAGCTCTCGCGCAAAAAGTAGCGCGGTTTTCTCCCTCTCCCTGTGGGAGAGGGCACCAGACCGCACCAAACCAGACCACACTTGCCTTCATGCCCGGTGGCGCTTCGCTTACCGGGCCTACAAAATCAAAGTAGGCCGGGTAAGGCGAAGCCGCCACCCGGCAACCCACCTCACCGATGCTGAGGGGTCAACGAGCGAATATCATTCCCCGTCGGCGACTGGTGAATACGCAGACCAAATTCATCCACCACCGCGAAAATATGGTCGAAGATGTCGGCCTGAATCTCCTCATATTCTGCCCAGACCACGGTATTGGTGAAGGCATATATTTCAATCGGCAAGCCATTCGCATCAGGCGCTAGCTGGCGCACCATCAGCGTCATATCTTTACGAATACGCGGGTGGTTGCGCAGATATTCGTTCAGGTAGGCGCGGAAGGTGCCGATATTGGTCATCTTGCGCAGGTTTAATACCGATTCCCCTTCACCGTTCTGCTGATTCCACAGGTTAATTTCCTCATGACGTGCGGCCAGATAAGGCTTCAGCAGTTTCGCCTGAATGAGCTTCTGCTGTTCCTGCTCGTCGAGGAAATGAATGCTGGTGGTATCAATGTTCAGGCTGCGCTTAATGCGTCGCCCGCCGGAGGCCGACATACCGCTCCAGTTGATAAAGGCGTCGGAGACCAGCGCCCACGTCGGAATGGTCGTAATCGTATTATCGAAATTGCGCACTTTCACGGTGGTCAGGCCGATGTCCGTCACCGTACCGTTGGCACCGTATTTCGGCATCTCCAGCCAGTCGCCGAGCTTGAGCATGTCGTTGGCAGAAAGCTGAATACCCGCCACAAGTCCGAGTATCGGGTCTTTAAACACCAGCATCAGCACGGCGGCCATGGCACCCAGACCGCTGATCAGAATCGCCGGGGACTGGCCAATCAGCAGGGAGATAATCAGTATCCCCACCAGGATGGCGCTCACCAGCTTGATGCCCTGGAAGATCCCTTTCAGCGGCAGCTGTGACGCGGTAGCCATTTTCTGCGACAGATTGAAAATCACGTCCAGCAGCGAGAAGAAGGAGAGCAGGGCATACACCATCACCCACAGCTTCGCGCAGGTGGTGAGTATTTCCGCCGCTTCGCTACCCTTTTGCAGCCACAGTACCGCCTGGACGTTGACAATTATCCCCTGCAGGGTAAAGGCCAGACGGTGAAATAATTTATTCTGGGTGATGATCTGCAGCCATAAATGGCTGCTGGCCTGCGCGCGTTTTTCGAATGCGCGAAGTACCCCTTCGTGCAGAATAAAATGAACGATGATGGCGGTAAGAAAAATAATACCAAAGATAATCACTAAAGAGGTGGTGTGATTAATTTCAATGCCTAACTCTTCAACCTGAGCAATCAATTCCTGCATAACGTCTCCTGTATTTTTGCAGCCCCATAATGGCGGCTGCGGATCTATTATGCAAATTCACGAACTTATTTGGCGGCCTGGCAGACCTTTACCACCGGCAGGCACAGGCGATGGCGGATGCGCAGCGTCGCCAGAGCCAGCACCACCATCATGGCTGTTTCCACCATGAGGAAGACGTTAACCGCCTGGGTGTAATCCCCGTGATGGTTTTGAAGCGCATGCAGCAAAATGGCGCCAAAAATAGCCGGGCCAAGACCCAGCGCGGCCTGCTGCAGGGTGCTTAAAATAGCGCTCGCGGCCCCCGCGTCGTCTGGCTGAATGTCGCGCATCCCGATGCGGTAAAAACTGTTCACGATCAGCGCCTGCCCGTAGCCCACCAGTCCGGTCGCGGGTGCCAGCGTCAGGGTGGTATTCTCCATGCCCCAAACGCGGAACGTGGCGATCAGCGCCAGCAGGCCGGTAATCTGGATCGCCAGACCCGTCAGCAGGATGGTGCTGGTGCTGTAGCGGGCAATCAGCCGCGGCGCGAACCACGCCGAAACAAAGTAGGTCACGCCCAGGGCGATAAAACTGTTCCCGGACTGCCACGGTGCCATCCCCAGACCGGTTTGCATGGTCAGCGCCATACAGAACATAAACCCGGACCAGACGCTGAAAAAGAGCATCGCAATCAGAATGCCAAAGCGCACGCTGCGAAGTGCAAGCAGGCGCGGCGGGATCAGCGGGTGGGCATTCTCACGCTCTTTTTTGCGCGCATTCAGCGCCATCAGCCAGGCCAGCGGGACAAGGGCGAGCAGCATCGCCTTCAGCGGCCAGGACCAGTGCCACTGCGGGCCGAGCGCCATCGGGAACAGCAGGCAGCAAAGCATGATGGCCAGCAACACGGTACCCGGCCAGTCGATGCGTGACGGCGTCTCGCGACGGGTTTCCGGTACGAAGCGGCGGCTCAGCGCCAGCACCACCAGACAAATCGGCACGTTGATAAAGAAGGCGTTACGCCAGCCCAGCCCGGCGATATCCGCCGATACCAGCCAGCCGCCGCCCATCTGCCCGACGATAAACGCAATCCCGCCGATGCCGCCGAACAGGCTGATGGCTTTTGCATGCGCCGTACCTTTGAGCGTCACGTGCAGCGTGGCAAGAATTTGCGGCATGATCAGTGCGGCACCCGCGCCCTGAACGATGCGCGCGGCGAGCAACTGTTCAATGTTCCCCGCTATTCCGCACAGCAGCGAGGCCAGGCCAAAGCTCGCCACACCCCACATGAACAGACGGCGACGGCCAAAATTATCCCCCAGCTTGCTGCCGAGCGCGAGGCAGACGGCAAAGGCCACGCCGTAGAGCGCGACGATGAGCTCCAGTTCGGTGGCGGTAGCGTGCAGTGAATGGGTAATGGCGTCCAGCGCCACGTTGGTGATTGAGGTATCAATCATCGGCAGCATCTGGCCGGTTAACAGCAATATCAGGCCAGCGCGACCCGGTGAAACAACTGACGTATTCATGGTAACTCCATTGCGTCATTCAACAGATGGTCGTAGCATCTACCATCAGATAAACGGGTACCAGTTCTTGCTTATACTGGTACTGGCACTACCATGCAGGGGGATTTATGGCGCTGATGTCTGAACCTGTCGTCTCACTTCAGGATGACACCAGAAAACAGCTCGGGGCATTTTTACGCGCCCGGCGTGAAAGCCTCGATCCGCAGCGTCTCGGCTTGCCGCGCAGCGGTCGTCGCCGCACGCCGGGTCTGCGCCGGGAAGAGGTGGCGATGCTCGCTGACGTGGGCGTGACCTGGTACACCTGGCTTGAGCAGGGCAGGGACGTCAATCCGTCCAGCGCGGTGATGGCGGCCGTGGCAAAAGCGCTACAATGCACCCCGACCGAGGCCCGGCACCTGTTTGTGTTAGCGGGTTTGCCGCCGGGTGAAGCACCACAGGCGGTCTGCTATGAAGGCATCAGCGAAGGCACCCGACGCCTGCTGGATACGCTGATGCCGAAACCCGCGAGCATTCAAAAACCGAACTTCGATATCGTGGCGTGGAACGACAGCTTCGGGCATCTGATGGGCGTCGATTTCAATGACATCCCTCCCGAAGATCGCAACTGTATTTATCTGTTCCTCACGCATCCGGCGTGGCGCGCGCGCCTCGGCAGACGCGACGACGTGCTGCCCATCTTTGTCTCCTATTTCCGGGCGGCGATGGCCGAACACCGGGGTGACCCGCTGTGGGAGGCCAAACTGGCTCGCTTCTTCGCGGTGTCCGAAGAGTTCAAAACCCTGTGGCACCAGCGCAACGACGTGCGCGGCGTGGAGAACCAGCTCAAGCTGTTTACCCATCCCGAGCTGGGGGATTTTACGCTACAGCAGATGTACTGGTATTCCGCGCCGCGAAACGGATCGCGGCTGCTGGTGTATCTGCCGGTGGATGAGGCGGGAGAGCGGGCAATGGAGTGGCTGGCGGCGCAGGGAAAGTAAGTTTTTTGCGAGGGGCTTTCATGTAATCAAAGCGGATCCGGTTCTGTCTGTTAAAAACGGATAAGGTGGGACACGAAAAGCTAAATTAGCCTTTAATGCAAATTGCCTTATATGCTAATATTCTCAGGGATGAAATATCGTGTCCAGACTTATCGTTCATGAGGCGGTAAGGGAAGAGATTCTCTCACTGCCTGCTGGGGTGCAGGCGAAGCTGATTCGACAGCTTGATAAATTACGCACCAATCCGACAGTACTGAGAGAACCTGACAGCAAACCCTTACCCTATGGTTTGTTTGAAATCAGAACCGTCGGGCTGATCCACACTCGTGGGATCTACGTTTATCAGCGGGAAAAGACAATTTTTCTGCTGCGGGTATTTATCAAGAAAACGCAAAAAACACCCTCTGCTGAACTCCGTCTGGCATTGAAACGACAACAGGAGATGTTGGATGAGCAAAAAGATTATTGACTGGGATGAGCTCAGAGCGGAACTGTTAAGCAATTCAGAAGTGCAGGCTTCTTTTGATGCAGAAGAGCGCAAGGAACGCCTGCGAGAGATGCTGGCGCAATGGCGAGACCATGCTGGCCTGACGCGCGCGCAGGTGGCTGAGCGGATGGGCGTCAGCGCACCCACGGTATCCAGAATGGAAGCGAATATTACCCGGGCAAGCCTTGATACGTTAACGCGTTATGCGCTGGTGTGTGGGATTAAACACCCGCAGATTACGCTTTATTGAAACAGGCACGCCGGAACCCAGCGTGCCAGGAGGGATTAGCACTCGGTCACAATCGTGCTCAGCGGCAGGCGAGATTTCGGCAGCGTGGCGTTGAAATCTTCCACGCTGTGATGCCCAACCGGCACCACTACCAGGCTGGTGAAGCCTTTCTCTTTCAGGCCAAACTCTTCGTCGAGGATCGCGGCGTCGAAACCTTCGATCGGTACCGCGTCCAGACCCATAGCGCCCACGCCCAGCAGGAAGTTGCCGACGTTCAGGTAAACCTGCTTCGCCATCCACTGGTCGTCATCTTTCAGATCCACGCGGTGCATGTCGGCGAAATAGGTGCGGCCCTTATGGTTCGCGGCTTTGGCTTCCGGGGTGTTGAAGCGACCGTCGGCTTCTTCCTGATCGACAACGCGTTCCAGCCAGGCATCGTCCATCGCGGTTTTCGCGCAGAACACCACCACGTGAGAGGCATCCAGCATTTTGCGTTCGTTAAACACATAGGTGCCTGCCGCGGATTTCGCCACGCGCGCTTTTCCTTCCTCGGTGCTGGCCACAATGAAGTGCCACGGCTGGGAGTTGGTGCTGGACGGGCTGTACTGCAGCAGGGTTTTGATTTTTTCCGCTTCTTCAGCGGTCAGTTTTTTGCTTGCGTCGAACGCCTTGGTGGAGTGGCGTTTCAGCGCAACAGAAATGATATCCATAACAACTCCTGATGATGAAATTCGCCCGCGTGCGGGCGCGAAAGATGAGCAGATTACAGCGGGACGGGGAAAAAGATAAGGGCAATTCGAGCGTTTAATCTGTTCGTCTCAGACGAACAATCAGACTGGCCGGATCCACTTCTGGTCTTTTTTCGGCAGCTTATCCACCACCAGATGCCAGGAATCATTGATGAGATCGGTAACCAGTTCCGGCGTCACGTCGTCCGTACCGTAAAGGGAGATCCAGTGCTTTTTGTTGAGGTGATAGCCCGGTTCAACGCCGCGATAAATCTGCTGATTTAACAGCGATTTCTCCGGGTCTGACTTCAGGCTGACGTGCGGCCGCCCGTGCGCGACGGCCACAATCATGAAAATTTTTCCACCCACTTTAAACACGTCAAACTCCGGCCCAAACGGCCAGCAGTGTTCGGTGAACGGCAGTTCAAGCGCCACGCGTTTTGCATGCTCCTGCAACGTTTTACTGTCCATCGCTCTCTTCCTGGGCAAGCCCGCGCCACATCACCTCAAAGCCGAGCGCTTTAAACTCAACGGCGCGGGACGGATCGCGGGTGGCAAATTCCATCGTACTTTCGGCCAGCGATAAGAAAAGCGCATCGCCAAATGTTTTAAATTCATCAGACATAAACACCTGACGCACCGAGCGGCGGCAGAGTTCATGCAGCTCCGGAAACATCTCTTTCACCGCCTGTTCCGTTTCGACGCTCAGCTTTTCACTGACGCCAATCTGGCGGATCGCCGCATGTGCAACGGGGTTACGAATACCCCAGTCCACATAGCTGTTCCAGATATTGCGGGTATGTTCTTTAGGCAGCGTGATGGTGCGATCGAGGTTTGCCAGCATGGTCTGGCAGAGATCCTGCTTCAGATGCAGATAGAGGGCATTCAGCAGATCGTCTTTCGTAGCAAAGTAGCGGAACAGGGTGCCTTCGGCGACGCCCGCCTTACGGGCAATAAGCGCCGTTGAGGCGGCAATACCTGACTGTGCAAACGCCGCCGTTGCGGCTTCCAGTAAGGCCTGTTTTTTATCTTCACTCTTCGGACGTGCCACTAAATTTTTCCTCCTGTCAATTGTAAAAACCCTGATTGAAACACGTGCTTTGACACGCTGCAACGCGGAATGTCAAAGATCGAAAACGTCTTGACGACTTTATCATCATATCTATAATGAGTGCTTACTCACTCATAATCAAGTTTACCCTGCGCACGCTATCGGATGGGGCGCGTTTTCGGGTCAGGATATGAAAAAACCTCTCTTCATCTGCGTGGTGTTAATCATGATTATTGCTTCAGCCGCGAGTTTACCGTTTGTTCTGAATGCCGGATTCGGCCAGCCGCCGCAGGGTGAACGGCTCACTGAAGTGGAGGCTTCCCCACAGTATCGCGAGGGGAAATTCCACAATACGCTGCCGACGCCGGGTTATAACGGTGACAAAAATATGCTGGTCGCGATGTGGGAGTTTCTGACTAAAAAAACTGAAAACGCCCGCCCGGCCCAGCCGCTGCCGCTGGTGAAAACCGATCTTGCGAGCCTGCCGCTGGAGCAGGACACCCTGGTGTGGCTCGGTCACTCTTCGTGGTATCTGCAGCTCGCGGGCAAACGCATCCTGATTGACCCGGTGCTTGGCAACTATGCCGCGCCGTTCTCGTTCCTCAATAAGGCCTTTGCCGGGGAGTATCCGTGGTGTGCTGAACGCATGCCGGAGATCGACCTGCTGATTATCTCGCACGATCACTACGATCATCTGGATTACGCCACTATCAAGGCGCTACTGCCGAAGGTGAAGCGGGTGGTGACGCCGCTGGGCGTGGGATCCCACCTGCGTTACTGGGGGATGAAGCCCGAGATTATTGACGAGCGCGACTGGAACCAGTCGGTACGCATCAGCGATGAATTGACGGTGCACGTTCTGCCAGCGCGTCACTTCTCCGGTCGCGGCATCAAACGCGATCGCACCCTGTGGGGCAGCTTCATGTTCGTCACGCCAGAGCAGAAGGTTTACTACAGCGGAGATTCCGGTTACGGCCCGCACTTCAAGGCCATCGGTGAACAGTTTGGCGAAGTGGACGTCGCCATCATGGAAAACGGCCAGTACGACCAGGACTGGAAGTACATCCACATGCTGCCGGAGGAAACGGCGCAGGCCTCGGCGGATCTGAACGCGAAAGCCGTGGTGCCCGGGCATAACGGACGCTTCGTGCTGGCGAAACACGCCTGGAACGATCCGCTGATCCAGCTGGCAAAAGCCAGCAAGGATAAAAATTATCGGTTGCTGACGCCGGAACTGGGCGAGCCCGTCCGGGTAAGCGACAGCGCACAAACCTTTCGTGCGTGGTGGGAATAATGTTTAAGCGAGAAGCAGAGGGGGACAGCAGTATGACCATTTCCGCTCAAGTCATCGACACTATCGTCGAATGGATCGACGACAATCTGCACCAGCCATTACGAATAGAAGAGATTGCCCGCCATGCGGGTTACTCGAAATGGCACCTGCAGCGGCTGTTTATGCAGTACAAAGGGGAGAGTCTGGGACGTTACATTCGTGAACGTAAGCTGCTGCTGGCGGCGCGCGATCTGCGAGAATCCGACGCCCGGGTGTACGACATCTGCCTTCGTTACGGGTTTGACTCGCAGCAGACGTTTACCCGTATCTTCACCCGTACGTTCAATCAGCCGCCGGGTGCGTACCGTAAAGAGAACCATAGCCAGACACATTAAGCTGTCGCGTGTAGGCCGGGTAAGGCGTAGCCGCCACCCGGCTTTTTTATGGGCTCAGGACGCGAGTGAAAACCAGCGTCGCCAGACGAAACGCAGCACGAAGAATTCAATCGCCCCGAGCAGTAAAAACCACACGCAGAACAGAATGGTATAGAGCTGGTTAAGATCGACCATGTGAAAGGTCTGAACCAGCTTCTGCGCCAGCACCAGCCCAAGCGAAGGCGCCGGGAGCAGCAGGCACGAAAGCAGGGCCAGTAATAAAATGCCGCCTGCGGTGAGCAGCGATTCTAGCGGGTGTCTCATCGTAATGTTAATCGTCAGTTAAAAATGTCATTGTCCGGCATTCTGTAACGTAAAGCAATATCAGCCCCGCTGACCTTTTTGAATAAAACAAAGACATTATTACTGCGCACAAATAACAACATACGACCCGGCGTTTATATTAATATCGCGTTATGTAAATAAACGTCCGCATCAGGAAAATAATTTTACAAATGTATAGGTGCTATAACCAATTAACGTGGCAATAACAATGGCCGCGATAACGTATAACACCAGTCTGCGCCCGCGATAAATACCCCACATGGTTCCCCCTCGTTTAGTTTTGGTTTAGAAATATTTTGTAAAAATCAGGTCATCGAAATAGTTTTAATCAGTTTTGAATAACCGAGAAGTCATTATATTGCGGTAGATCAATTTTACTCGCAAGACTTTAAAATGAATTTATTTAAGCCCGAAAGGAATTCAGGCTTCTGTTCACCGGAAATTGAAGGAAAAATACGATGACTGAAAAAAAAGTGATTCCGAACGTGCCGCCTTCCGGCGGGCTGGCATACCAGCAGACCGTAGAGCAGATGCTTGCACATGCGCAGAGCCAGGCCAGCGGTCTGGACCGTGCAGAGGCGCAGGCGCGTCTGCAAAAAACAGGGCCGAACGCGCTGCCGGAGAAAAAAGGCAAACCCGCCTGGCTGCGTTTCCTGGCTCATTTTAATGATGTGCTGATTTATGTCCTGCTGGCCGCCGCCGTATTAACGGCAGTAATGGGCCACTGGGTTGATACGCTGGTTATTTTGGGCGTGGCGGTAATCAATGCCTTAATTGGTCATATTCAGGAAAGTAACGCGGAAAAATCCCTGAAGAGTATTCGTAATATGCTCGCCAGCGAGGCGCGCGTTATTCGTAACGGCAACCATGAAACAATCCCCACAACTGAAATAGTCCCGGGCGATATTATTGTATTACGCGCGGGGGATCGTATTCCGGCGGATATGCGTTTAATTGAAGCGCATAATTTACGTGTGGAAGAGGCGATTCTGACCGGTGAATCCACCGTGGTGGATAAACACGTTAATCCGCTCAGCGGCGAATTACCGCTGGGCGATCGCACCAATATGGTCTTCTCCGGGACGACCGTCAGCGCGGGCGGCGGCATCGGTGTGGTCACCGCGACCGGTCAGGATACGGAACTCGGCCACATCAACCAGATGATGGCGGGTATCGAAAAGCACCGTACGCCGCTGCTGGTGCAGATGGACAAGCTGGGTAAAGCGATCTTCGCGATTATTCTGGCGATGATGGCCGCGCTGTTTGTCTTCAGCCTGGCGTTCCGGGAGATCCCGATGGGCGAGCTGCTGCTCTCCCTGATTAGCCTGGCGGTGGCCTCCGTACCGGAAGGTCTGCCGGCCATTATCTCCATCATCCTCTCCCTGGGCGTGCAGGCGATGGCGCGCAAGCGGGCGATTATCCGCAAGCTGCCGACGGTTGAAACGCTCGGCGCGATGACCGTGGTCTGCTCGGATAAAACCGGTACCCTGACCATGAACGAGATGACGGTCAAAGCCATCATCACCGCCGACGCCTGCTACCGCGTGGATGGCAACAGCTACGAACCGGTGGGTAACATCTACCTGGAAGGCAGCGACGAGCCGGTGCAGATCCAGCCGGGCACCGTGCTGGAGCAGTACCTGCGCACCATCGACCTGTGTAACGACAGCCAGCTGATTCAGAACGATCGCGGGCTGTGGGGCATCACCGGCGGCCCAACCGAGGGCGCGCTGAAGGTGCTGGCGGCGAAAGCCAGCCTTGAGCCAGTGATGACCACGCTGGTTAACAAGATCCCATTCGACTCGCAGTACAAGTACATGAGCACCCACTACCAGATTGGCGGTGAGGAGCAGATCCTGATCACCGGCGCGCCGGACGTCATTTTCGCCCTCTGCGCGCAGCAGCAGACCCGTCACGGTGCAGAAGCCTTCAACCGCACGTACTGGGAAAGTGAGATGGAGCGCTATGCGCGTCAGGGGCTGCGCATGGTCGCCGCGGCGTTCAAGCCAGCGAACGGCGAGCAGGAACTGACGCACGATGACCTGAGCCACGGCCTGATCTTCCTCGGCATCGCCGGGATGATGGATCCGCCGCGCCCGGAAGCCATTGACGCGATTAACGCCTGCCAGCAGGCGGGGATCCGCGTGAAGATGATCACCGGCGATCACCCGCAGACGGCAATGAGCATCGGGCAGATGCTGGGGATCAGCAACAGCGAGCAGGCGGTTACCGGCTACGAGCTGGAGAAGATGGACGATGCCGCCCTAGCGGACGCGGCGGTGAAGTATGACATCTTCGCCCGTACCAGCCCGGAGCATAAGCTGCGCCTGGTGAAAGCGCTGCAGGACAAAGGCGAAATCGTCGGCATGACCGGCGACGGCGTGAACGATGCCCCGGCGCTGCGTCAGGCGGACGTGGGTATTGCGATGGGCATTAAGGGCACGGAAGTGACCAAAGAGGCGGCGGACATGGTCCTGACGGACGATAACTTCGCCACCATCGCCAGCGCGGTGAAAGAGGGGCGTCGCGTTTACGACAACCTGAAGAAGACCATCCTGTTCATCATGCCGACTAACCTGGCGCAGGGTCTGCTGATTGTGATTGCGCTGCTGGCGGGGAACATCATTCCGCTGACGCCGGTGCTGATTCTGTGGATGAACATGGCGACCTCCGCCACGCTCTCCTTCGGCCTGGCCTTTGAGGCCGCCGAGCGCAACATCATGCGCCGTCCGCCGCGTCAGACCGGGCAGCACGTGATGGACGCCTACGCCGTCTGGCGCGTGGCCTTCGTCGGCACCATGATTGCCATCGCCGCCTTTGCGCTGGAAGCCTGGCTGACTCCGCGCGGCCACAGCGCGGAGTTCATCCGCACCGTGCTGCTGCAGATGCTGGTCTGCGCCCAGTGGGTATACATGATTAACTGCCGCAACACCGAAGGGTTCTCCCTCAACCGCGGCCTGCTGGCGAACAAAGGGATCTGGCTGGTGACGGGCGTGCTGTTCCTGCTCCAGGCGGCGATTATCTACCTGCCGTTTATGCAGATGCTGTTCGGTACCGAAGCCCTGCCGCTGCGCTACTGGTTTGTGACCCTGGCCGTTGCAGGCGTGATGTTCTTCGTCGTCGAAATCGAGAAGCGACTGACCCGCAGGTTCCGTAAGGCTGCATAACGAAAACCTTACCCCTCACCCTAACCCTCTCCCCACAGGGGAGAGGGGACCGCCCGGTTTTCTCCCTCGCCCCTTTGGGGAGAGGGCCGGGGTGAGGGGAAACAACCCTGAGGTACTGCCATGAAATTCCCGGTCCTGTTCGCGCTCCTCGCCTGTACCCTGCAACCCGCATTCGCTGCCATTCCCGTTCGCGTCGCCACCGTGGAGCAAACCGCCCACGCCGCCGAGCGCCAGATCCCGGGCCGCATCGAAGCCATTCACACCGTTGAGCTACGGGCGCGCACGGAAGGCGCGATCGCCAAAATCCACTTCCGCGACGGGCAGTACGTGAAAAAAGGCGACGTACTGTTTGAGCTGGACGACGCCGAGCCGCGCGCCGCCCTGCGCCTGGCGCAGGCCGAAGTGAAAAGCGCCGAAGCCACGCTGCGCCAGGCACAGCAGCAGCTTTCCCGCTTTGAAAGTCTCGGCAGCAGCAACGCCATTAGCCGTCACGACGTGGACAACGCCCGCATGCAGCGCGACGTCGCCAGCGCCGCTCTTGAGCAGGCGAAGGCCCGGCTCGAAGCCCGCAACGTCACCCTGAGCTACACCCGTATCACCTCGCCGATTGACGGCCGCGTGGGGCACAGCAGCTTCCACGTGGGTAGCCTGGTCAACCCGGCGAGCGGCGTTTTGGTGGAGGTGGTGCAGCTTGACCCGATCCGCATCGCCTTTGCGCTGGAAGAGGGGGCGTTTGCCGCCAAAGCCGGACAGCATGCGGATATCAACGCCATGAAGCGTGCCTGGCAGGCGCTGATCGACAACAACGGCCAGCGCGTCAGCGGCGAGCTGACATCAGTGGATAACCGCGTTGACCCGCGTACCGCCAGCGTGATGCTGCGCGCCGAGTTTGCCAATCCGCGCCATCAGCTGCTGCCCGGCGGCAATGTGAACGTGTTTTTGCGCCCGGCAAGCGAACAGCCGGTGCTGACCCTGCCTGCCGCCGCGGTCCAGCAGAACGGCGACGGCTACTTTGCCTGGGTCGTTAATGCCGACGGCAACGCCGAAATGCGCCCGCTGAACGTGGCTGGTCAGATTAGCCAGCAGTTCCAGATCACCTCTGGCGTGAAGCCCGGTGAGCGAGCGATTACTGACGGCGCGCAGCGCGTGCAGCCCGGCGCTGCTGTCCAGATACTGAATTAAGGAGCCATCATGCTGACGTTTTTCATCAAACGCCCGCGCTTCGCGATGGTGATTGCGCTGGTCATCACCCTGCTGGGGGCCATTGCGCTGAGGATTATCCCGGTGGAGCAGTACCCGCAGATCACGCCGCCGGTGGTGAACGTCTCTGCCAGCTGGCCCGGTGCCAGCTCCGCGGACGTGGCGGAGGCCATCGCCACGCCGCTGGAGACGCAGCTGAACGGCGTGGACCATATGCTCTACATGGAGTCCACCAGTTCGGATGAAGGCACTTACAGCCTGAACATTACCTTTGCGGCGGGCACCGATCCGGATCTCGCGGCCATCGACGTGCAAAACCGCGTGGCGCAGGCCGTGGCGCAGCTGCCGACCGAGGCGCAGCAAAACGGCGTGCAGGTGCGCAAGCGGGCCACCAACCTGATGATGGGGGTAAGTCTTTACTCACCGAATAACACCCACACGCCGCTGTTCGTCAGCAACTTCGCCAGCACCCAGGTGCGCGAGGCGCTGTCGCGTCTGCCCGGCGTGGGGCAGGTGCAGATGTTCGGCGCGCGCGACTACAGCATGCGCATCTGGCTGCGCCCGGACCGCATGAACGCCCTGAACGTCACCACTGATGACGTGGCGCAGGCGTTGCGCGAGCAGAACGTACAGGGCGCGGCGGGTCAGGTGGGCACCCCGCCGGTGTTTAACGGCCAGCAGCAGACCCTGACCATCAACGGGCTGGGGCGCTTAAGCCAGGCCGAAGAGTTTGCCGACATCATCATCCGCGCGGGGGAGATGGGCCAGCTGGTGCGCCTGAAGGACGTCGCCACCATCGAGCTCGGCTCGCGCAGCTACAGCTCCGGTGCGCAGCTGAACGGGCACGACTCCGCCTATTTGGGTATCTATCCGACGCCGTCCGCCAACGCCCTGCGCGTGGCCGATGCGGTACGCGCGGAGCTGGAACGCCTCTCAACGCGCTTCCCGGACGACCTGGTTTATGAGGTGAAATTCGACACCACCTCTTTTGTCGCCGCGACCATTAAAGAGATCGGCGTCTCGCTGGCGCTGACGATGCTGGCGGTGGTGGTGGTCGTTTCCCTGTTCCTGCAGAGCTGGCGCGCGACGCTGATTGTCGCCCTCGCCATTCCGGTGTCGCTGGTGGGCACCTTCGCGGTGCTCTATACGCTCGGCTACTCCGCCAACACCCTCAGCCTGTTTGCCATTATTCTGGCGCTGACCATGGTGGTGGATGATGCCATCGTGGTGGTGGAGAGCGTTGAAACGCTGATGGCGGAAGGGCAGAGCGGCACGGCGGCGACCGCGCTGGCGCTGCGCCAGATCGCCGGGCCGGTCATCGCGACCACGCTGGTGCTGCTGGCGGTGTTTGTGCCGGTGGCGCTGCTGCCGGGGATTGTCGGCGAGCTGTACCGCCAGTTCGCGGTGACGCTCTCCACCGCCGTGACGCTGTCAAGCCTGGTGGCGCTGACCCTGACGCCCGCGCTGTGCGCGATGCTGCTGCGTCCGCGCCCGGAGAAACCGGCGGCCGTTTATCGCGCCTTCAACCGCGGGCTGGACGCCACGCGCGGTTTCTACACCCGCCTCGTGCATGTCTTAAATCTGCGACCGTGGCTGGCGCTGCTGGCCACCGCAGGCGCGGCGGCAGTCGTGCTGTTCAGCTTTATGTCGATGCCAAAAAGCTTCCTGCCGCAGGAGGACCAGGGCTACTTCTTCGCCAGCGTTCAGCTGCCGGAAGCGGCTTCGCTGGAGCGCACCGAAGCGGTGATGACCACCGCACGGGAGCTGATCGCCCAAAATCCGGCGGTGGAGGACGTCATTCAGGTCTCCGGATTTAACATCCTCAACGGCACCAGCGCCTCAAACGGCGGGTTTATCTCCATCATGCTGAAGGACTGGAGCGAGCGTCCACCGCTGGAGGATGTGATGGGCACCCTGCAGCGCCAACTGCTGGCCCTGCCGGAAGCGACCATCATGACCTTCGCGCCGCCGACGCTGCCGGGGCTGGGCAACGCCTCCGGTTTTGACCTGCGCATCCAGGCTCAGGCGGGGCAGAGCCCGGCGGAGCTGGAGCGCGTCACCCGCGAGGTGCTGGCGAAAGCCAACCAGCATCCGCAGCTGAGCCGCGTGTTCACCACCTGGAGCAGCAACGTGCCGCAGCTGACGCTGACCGTTGACCGCGAGCGCGCCGCCCGTCTCGACGTGCCGGTGTCGCGCATCTTCAGCAGCCTGCAAACCGCCTTTGGCGGCACACGCGCCGGGGATTTCAGCATCAACAACCGCGTCTACCACGTGGTGATGCAGAACGAGATGCAGTGGCGCGAGCGTGCAGAGCAGATCAGCGAGCTGTTCGTGCGCAGCAACAGCGGCGAGCGGGTGCGCCTGAGCAACCTCGTCACCATCACGCCGACCGTCGGCGCGCCGTTCCTGCAGCAGTACAACCAGTTCCCGTCCGTGTCGGTGAGCGGCTCGGCAGCGGCTGGGGTGAGCAGCAGCACCGCGATGGCGGCGATGGGCGAGATCCTGGCGGCAAGCCTGCCGGCCGGCTACGACTACGCCTGGAGCGGTATGTCGTACCAGGAGCAGCAGACCGGCAATCAGGCGATCTGGATCGTGCTGGCGGCGGTGGTGATGGCATGGCTGTTCCTCGTCGCCCAGTACGAGAGCTGGACGCTCCCGGCAAGCGTGATGCTCTCGGTGCTGTTTGCCATCGGCGGGGCGCTGGTCTGGCTGTGGATGGCCGAATACGCCAACGACGTGTACGTGCAGATTGGTCTGGTATTGCTGATCGCGTTAGCGGCCAAGAACGCGATTCTTATCGTCGAGTTCGCCCGCGCGCGGCGTATGGACGGAATGGCGATTGTCGATGCCGCGCGGGAAGGGGCCTCGCGCCGCTTCCGCGCGGTGATGATGACCGCCGTGTCGTTCATTATCGGCGTTCTGCCGATGATGCTGGCGACCGGCGCAGGCGCCCAGAGCCGCCGCATCATCGGCACCACGGTCTTCAGCGGCATGCTGGTGGCGACCGTGGTGGGGATTCTGTTCATCCCCGCGCTGTTCGTGCTGTTCCAGCGCCTGCGGGAGTGGGGCCACGGCCTTACGGACTCGTCGCCCACAGCTCGCAGTGCTTCTGCACCAGAGAGATCAGCGAGCCGCCGTCGGCGATAAAGTCGCGCATGCGCTGCGCCTCGCTCTTGCCCTGCTTTAACAGCAGGGCAATTTCATTGATTGCGCTTGTGGCACCGAGCTTATCAGCCGACGGCGCCACCTGCTCCAGCAGCCAGGCGATGTCTTCCGCCACGGTTCGTTGCTCGCCGGTATGCACATCCGTCAGGATCCCCTCCAGCCCATAGCGACACGCCTGAAAACGGTTAAAACGGTAGAGCAGAAAATCCCGTTCCTGATGCTTATACGGTCGCGTGGTCAGCAGCCAGTGTGACGTGGCCTGAATCAGCCCGGCGATGTTAATCGCGTGGCCGAGCGTCAGCGGCGTATCCATCACCCGCACCTCCACGGTGCCAAAATGCGGGCTGGGGCGAATATCCCAGTGCAGATCCTTGATGCTGTCGATCATGCTGGTGGCGCTCAGACGGCGGAACAGCCCTTCAAACTCCTGCCAGCTGTTGACCCACGGCATCTGTCCGTTATCCGGGAACCCGGAGAAGATATTGAGCCGCGACGAGGAGAACTTTGTGTCGGTGCCCTGCATGTACGGCGAGGCGGCCGCCAGGGCAATAAAGTGCGGCACAAAGCGCGACAGGCCGTGCAGGAGGTAAATGGCGTCATCCCCGGTCCGGCAGCCGACGTGAACGTGCTGACCGAACACTGTCGCCTGCAAAATCAGATAGCCAAAGCGCTCCAGCGTGACGTTATAGCGCTCGTCGTCGCACACCTCCTGGCGCTGCCATTTCTGGAACGGATGCGTCCCGCCGCCGCAGATCTGAATGTGCTGCTCCGCCGCCGCGCGCAGGATGCTCTGCTGCATCACCGAGAACTGCGCCGCCGCCTGATCGATGGTCTGACACACGCCGGTGGCGATTTCGAGCATGCTTTCGGTGATGTCGTGTTTGACTTCACCGCCTTTGATGTCGTCTTTGACGGCGGCGATGAGCGCGGAGGAGTCCTGGCTGAGATCGTACCCCGGCGGGTTAACCACCTGCAGTTCGAGCTCGATGCCAAGGGTGAACGGTTTAGAGGATTTAAAATCGGGTAAAGGCATGGCGCACTCCGTTGTCTGTAGAGTGTTGAGTATAGACAACGGGTGTGGCGCGCTCGACTCAGGGTGGTATAACTGATAGCAGGCTTAGCAAAAAGGGAGTGACTCATGTCTGACTATCCAACCATTGCGCTGATTGGTCCCGGTGCGATTGGCACCACCGTTGCCGCGGTACTGCATGACGCGGGCCGCACGCCGCTGCTCTGCGGACGCACCGCGCATCCGGAATTACGCCTGCGTCACGATGAGGGGGAAACGGTGGTGCCCGGTCCGGTATTAACCGATCCGGCGGCCATCACGCGCCCCGTCGACCTCGTGTTTATCGCGGTGAAAACGACGCAAAATGCCGACAGCGCCGGGTGGCTGCGCGCACTGTGCGATGAAAATACGGTGGTGTGTGCCCTGCAAAATGGCGTAGAGCAGAAGGCTCAGCTTGAGCCTTTGGTCAGTGGCGCGACTGTGCTGCCGTCGGTGGTCTGGTTCCCGGCGCAGCGCGAGCCGGATGCCTCCGTCTGGCTACGGGCGAAGCCGCGCCTGACGCTGCCGGACGAGCCTCAGGCGCAGCGGGTGGTCGAGGCGCTTCGCGGTACGCGCTGTGAAGTTGAACTCTCGGCTGATTTCCCCACCGTCGCCTGGCGCAAGCTGCTGCAAAATGCGGTCGCCGGGCTGATGGTGCTCGCTAACCGCCGTGCCGGGATGTTCAGGCGCGAGGATATCAGCGACCTTGCGCTGGCCTACCTGCGGGAAGGGCTTGCCGTCGCCCGCGCCGAAGGGGCGAAGCTGGCCGATGACGTGGCGCAGGAGATTCTGGCGAACTTTCAGCGCGCGCCAGTGGATTTGGGTACGTCGATTCTCGCTGACCGTCAGGCGGATCGCCCGATGGAGTGGGATATCCGCAACGGCGTGATCCAGCGCTACGGCCGCGAACACGGGATTGCGGTGCCCATCAGCGACGTGGTGGTGCCGCTGCTGGCGGCGGGGAGCGAGGGGCCGGGTTAACGGCCGCTGTTTTTCCGTTCGGCAAAGTAATGGGCAAGCGTGGCTGTGGGGCGAAAGAGAAGGAAGATGATAGATGGGAATGTAAATGTCCACTTTGTGCCATAAGCTAACGCGATTAACCCATCGGCCTGTTGATTAGCAGGGTTCGCTCAGGTCAGATTGCTGCATCTTATCCTTCATAAAATAAGAGTGTATTGAGGAAGGGTATAGCGACGAATTCGACTTCTTTTTCCATATTTGTTCTATAACGTCAGGGAACTTATATGGCATAAGAGCATTACACGAATAGTAAAAGGAATGACGTTATGTCGCTTTATGACCTCAGAACTGAAGCGTATGCATTACCGGAGGCCTGGCACTCCCATGTATTAGGCCGCATTGGCACAGCTAACCTCAAAGTTTTACGCATGGATGAGCGCTCAGTCATTGAAGAGGTACATGAGTATGACGAGGGGTTGCTGGTCATTGATGGACGTCTGGAGCTGAGTGTGAATGGTAAAAAAATCTCTGTATCGTCTGGTCAGCTTTATGTAGCCAAAGCGGGTATTCCTCATACTGTAGAAACAGGCAGTTTTGGAATACTGGTTATCATTGATTTGCCCGAGACGAACATTGCTTGAAGAGAGTAGATCCGCTTCTCGCTCACCTTATTTCTTTAAGCAGCTAAAATGAATATAGCCTGCTCTCTATTGATTACAACACCTCAATGTTAGTCATGTAGTTGAGAGAGTTGCGAACGTGCGCTGCTCGCTGATTGCGGTCGTTGCCGACCAGATTCTCTGATTTCATGCTCATGTTATCGGTTGAGCGTCCGATTAATGATGTAAAATAGCGTAGTTTGAATGAGGATAAAGGATGAGGGAACTAGCTGAATTAATCGATCAGAAGAGATCTGGCTGGCATTCAGTGAAACAATGGCTGCAAGAAGCAATCAATAGCTATGAAGTCTTACCTTGTAACCTGGCGCAAGCACGCGCTGATTTACATCAGCTTCAGATAACAACTTTCTCTCCGCTTGGTGCTATTTTATATGAAACGGGAGGAATACTCATAGATAATGGTTGGTTGCGAATTTTAGGGTCTGGTCACACCAGGCTGTCAAGAACTCTAGCTTCATGGACGCATTTGTTAACAGCTGAACTGACATTTCAGGCATTATTAATTGCTGATGATGCATCCGGAGGTTTTTTTGCACTTAACGGGGGCGGATTAGGTAAAGATCTCGGTGGAATATATTATCTTGCACCGGATACTCTTGAATGGGAGAGCCTCGATACCAACTATTCGGGTTTTCTGCATTGGGCGCTTTGCGGAGATTTGGATTTATTCTATAAAAACGTACGTTGGACAGGTTGGCGCGAAGAAACGGCCTCAATGAATTGTGACCTGGTTTATTCTTTCTATCCTTTTCTCTGGACCGAACAGCAGTTGTCTATAGAAAATCGTTCGCGGGTTACTGTGCCTGTTGAAAAGCACTGGGCACTTTGCCTGGATTTACAACATCAATTAACCGACATGCAGAGCGACGATTTGCTTCCTCCTTGATTTTATATAAATGATTTTTATTGAATGAGTAAGTTGATTTAAACCTAAATGGAACGAGAAATGGGAAAAATAACTTGCATGCTTTTTATTACTCTGGTGTTAACTTCTTGCACTGTCAAGAAAAATAACCAGGGTGATATAAGTCCTGAACTGCAAAATAAAATGGGCGTTATGTACGCGAAAGGACTAGGTGTTGAGGCGGATTACCATAAAGCTTTTGAATTTTATATGAAATCAGCTCTTCGAAATTATGCTCAAGCCCAAAATAATGTGGCATTTTGTTATGTTTCTGGGCAAGGGGTTAAAAAAGATTATTCAAAAGCGATGGAGTGGTATTTAAAAGCCGCACAACAAAACCATGCTGAAGCTCAAAATAACATTGGCGTCATGTATGAAAAAGCAGAGGGTATACCGCAAGATTATGCTCAGGCTATGAAGTGGTATCTTAAAGCGGCCAGTAACGGTAATGCCAATGCTAAAAAAAATATTGGAAATCTTTATTACTACGGGAAAGGAGTGCCGCAAGATTATGCAAAAGCTATGGAGTGGTATGAAAGCATTAAAAACACTGATATTTACTTACCAGAGTGATAAGCCTCCCCATGCAGTTTGCTTAGATGGATATAGTTTCAGTTATTGAGGTATGTCCTTTCTTTGCTTAAAGCGGACCTTGCCCGCTTTTCTGCCCTTTCCCTATCATGAGCGGAGGGCGATAACCTCCGCTCAGTTTTGATGTCGGGACGTTGAACAATAGAGCTCTGCATGCACAGGTATCATATGATGAAACCACTCGTGCTTTTTAACGGATAAACGTTCTTTTTACACGAACAGAGGTTATGAAATAGGGAATCCAAATTAAAGCCGAAATCACGTTTCTAAAAATAGGTACAAGTTCATTATAGCCAATCTCAGCGCCAGGAATTAATATGTAAAGCAAGTAGGCATTAAATGACATTGTCGTCACGATTGATATTAAAAACAAGATATAAAGCTTTGGTAGCGATTTCTTCTTTCTTAGGAAAAATGAAAAAACAGTGACTGTAAAAAGAAATTCACCAATATAAATAACCATGGAAACTATGAAGAAAATTTTTGCATTTGCAGTCAGGTGCCAATAATTCTCTATCGTAAATTTAAATGCATCTGTCATTGCAAAAAGATAGGAAGCAGCAGTAACCACTAATCCTATAAGGGGTAAAAAAAGAAAACCTCCAATTTTCCTGAATTTTTTATCTTCACAACTGTCGCAAAACTCTCTGTCCTGAGGTATTTCGACCCCACACTTTATGCATCCCCATTCCATATATGGACCTTTGAAGTATTTTATAATTTACAATAGATTAAACGAAGTCTATTACAAACGCAACTGACTGATAAATAAGTATGCTGTGCAGGTGACTTTTTCGAGTAAATTTGTGTTAAGGGGAGATTCCCGTAGCACAGATATTCATTCTAAGTCCCTACCAGGGACCGCGCTTTGCTAATAACGGTTCCTCAAACATTTCTTCCCGACAGTTCCCGACCGGAAACGAATATTTAAAGTAAAGTGCTAACACTGAACACCATAAGGTTCTCTGTTGCACTTCAGTCCAGCTTCTCGATATTCATCCTAACCGCTTTCAGCGTTCTCCTGCGGATCCAGCCGCTGCCCGCCCGTATTACCAGCCAGTAAGCCGCCATCCTGAGCCGGGTGCTTCTGTCCGGGCAAAAGACGAACGTTTCCGTACTGAGTTCATGCTGGTCTGGTGCCAGTTCCTTTACCTGGTAGCGCAGCAACAGTATCGCGCTGCCCGGCACGGCAGGCGTCTGAAACGCGCTGGCATCCGACACGCTTTCCAGACCGAAATCTGCACGCCAGAATTGCCCTCTTAAGCCATAGCAAAGCTCCGATGCTGAATCTTTCAAAAGGGTAAAACTGTGCAGACCAAAGTTGCTGATTGAGTCAGCCTGCTGAACGCGCAGAAGTTTTTGCGGTAATTGCCGCAAAGCCATCAACCGACGAATCACAGCGTCTTGCCGGACGTCAAAGTTGGCAATCAACGGCAGAATATGTTCAGGGTGCGCAGTATGAATGACCGTTCGGTGTTTTTCATGAAACTGGAACTGAGGTAAAAAAGCGGGGACATCCTGCCACTGAGCAAGCGCTTTGCGGGTTACGAATCCAGGATTCAGCATTTCTCTTCCTTGTCATCCCTTGAGTGCAGCCAGAGTATCAGATGGCGTGCTGCAGGCAATCACCAGGAAAAGAGAGGGGGATAGGCAGTAAATGTAACGAGCCGGTTGGGTTAACGATGTTCGCTTCTTTGCGAATGGAGAAGCTGAGTGATTTCTTTGCGCTTTCTTGTTGCCCATTCGGGCTTGATTGAGAGCATTAAACTGTATTCCTTTCTGAAATAAACCTCTCTGAATTCCCGTTCAGATGAATGTTTTGCTGCATAGGTTGAGGCCAGCCCCGCCACGGCACTATCCACAAACCAATAAAGAATTTCATCGTCACTGAGCGTTACTTTTCGCTGTATTTCAAGACCCCTTTCACTGATGATAAAATGATATTCTTTCCCATGAATTTCCAGATAGGGAGTTGCAACCCCATCAGGTTGGTCAGGGATAAAGAAGTAATGATTTGGTCTTGTGCCTCCCCCAAGTTGCTCACCTATTTTTAGAAGCTCGTTTCGTAGTTCTTCTATCGTTTTCATCAGCATTCCTTTGTTCTTTTATGTGAACCACTCTTTATCGCAGAATGGGTGCATAGAGTCTGCTCGCGATCACTTCCCCACAAACGCACTCACAGGCAAACCGAAACGCTTCGCCAGCGCCCGCATATGATCCAGGGTCAATGTGCGCTGTCCATTAAGGATCCGACTCACCAGAGACTTCTTACCAATCTCATTCTCGAAATCGCTCTGAGTGAGTTGGTACTGATCCATCAACGTTCGTAATAACGCAACGCCTGACGGAATGCGGGCAACACGCGCGTTAAATTCTGCAAACTCCGGAGACTCGTTTTCGTATTTATCGATTTTCGCGGTAAGCATCTCTACCAGCGGGCTATCGGGGTCGTGCTCAATAAGATGTTCCACCATCGCCAGAGCATCCTCGTAATCTTGTTGCGACGGGCTTGAACCCAGGAAGGGAAGCTCGTTAGTCAGCTCGTTTGCCGCTTTGATGGCTGCTGCATAATTCATTCTTTCGTTCTCCGGTAGTGGTCCGTGAGCTTGTCATACTCTGCGTGCGTGCTGATGTGTTTAATGAAGATCTTTCCCCGCTCAAAATCAGCAAAAAATATTATTCTTAAATGTCCGCCACCTACATCAATGACCCACCATTTTTCCCGGTATTTCATCCGGTCCAGGCTGGGAAAGCGCTTTCGCATGTCGCCTGGTGACGAGTAGTGTTCCTTCTTTAGTACCCGGTAAAGATCGTCCAGGGCGAGTGCTTGATTGGGAAAATGTCTGGTCGCCGTATCGAAAGGCGCTCTTGAGACTACGTGCATCCATGCCCCTTGTTTCCAGGATGGAAACATTATAGGTGGTGATTGGTGAGTTGACAATGTGGAAACTACTATGGGAGTGCAGTTTCTACATGCCCGTGATTACGGCGCTCATTTAATGAGTGCGAATACTTTAAGAGGTGGTGGTGAGAGATTAAAGTGGATGGTATGGCTCGGTTTTGGGTATTTGTTTGATTTGCGTAGCGTATTCAGAGATTGTTTGCTGAAAAGGAGTCTGGTGGAGGTTAGTTTTACTAAAAATATCTTATGGAAGTGTGCGAAAGATGAGTCCGCTTTGTGCCAGCAGCAGACGCTGCAGTATATTCCACTTTCGGCTCGAATCGGACTGAGGTAACGTAGCAGAAATATTTATCCGGACTCAACCAAGATGCCTTCCATCGAAACGTTTATCACTTTTCTTCTCGCGCTGACGCTTCTGGAGATTTCTCCGGGGCCAGACATGATGCTAACTATCGCCAGAGGCGTCGGTCAGGGAAGACGTATTGCACTGTTTACGGTACTGGGTAATGTATTTGTAGCGGGTTTTGTGCAGGTTTCTTTTCTTGTCCTGGGGCTGGTAGCCGTTGTTCATGCCTGGCCGGTTGCACTAGATCTGTTAAGGTGGGCTGGTGCGGCTTATCTGATGTGGCTGGGCATAAAAATGATTGCGATTTCAGGCACAGATACGCGGTTGCGAAAAACGGCCAAAATTTCTGACTGGAGTGCCGTTAAGGAAGGCGCCCTGAACAGCCTGACTAACCCAAAATCCCTGCTGTTCATGTTTGCTTTTCTTCCTCAGTTTGTCGATCCTGCTGCGGGTCCTGTCTGGCTGCAATTGCTTGTTCTGGGAAGTATCCAGAAGCTGGCAGGAATTATTTCCCTGGGGTCAGTCGCGATGGCATCAGGGACATTTGGAAACTGGCTAAGTAAACACCCTGGCTTTATCAAATGGCAAGAACGATTTACAGGCGTTGTCATGATAGGCCTCGGTATCCGCATGTTGTTAAGCGGGTCTGGTGTCGTATCGAAATCTTCCAGCTAAGTTCTACCGAAAGGGTAAACCCAGTGACAGCTCTTTGCTCACAGATGACCTAACTGCGCTTCAAGCGGTCTTCTTCGTGCCAAGGGCGGACGTTAGACAAAAGTAGTGGCCCTTTTTATAAGTGCCTTATTTTTAATCAAATGAAAGCAACCCCCTCAAGTCACCTGACCATAATACCAGCGTTCCCCCGTAAACCACTCATCACGGTCCTCACTTCCATAATATTCGAGAGTGATACCGATTTCCTGTATGTTAGTAGGAAGAACGAGCCCCCACTCAGCTGCAAGGCTACGATCTTTGATCAAAGCTGAAGCACCATTTTCAGAAAGATCTTCAGCTATAAAGCCTTGAAAATATTCTTCAGAACGATAAAGACAGACCTCACTTGTAAACATATCAGGAAGACATACGACAGCGGTAATTCGAGGACTGTAATTCATACCAGCAGTAGCCGTTATGAGGTTTGAACATGCATTAATCAAAGCTTGCGCACAAGCCGCTTTGGTTTTAAGCGTGCTACATTTCCCCTCAACGATATTAATGTCTACTGGAATTTTAAAATTCCAGTAATGCTCATCTTCTGAGAAAATGCTACGTTCAGGGTTGTGAAAAGTACTAGCCCAACGGTTAAGAGCTTTGATGCGTCGGGGAATATTTCTGATTTTGGTTCGATAGTCTCTGTTAAGTCGTCTACTCATGAATACTTTAATTTTAGCTCGTCAAACAGTTCGAATTGTGTCCCTATACAAGAACATTCTATCCTAATTTGTTTAGCTTATCGTTATGCATGTAATCTAACGCACCGCAATCGGCTTGCGAGAAATTATGTCCGCTGTTCGCTCCTAACGGACATTCAACAAACAACGCTATTCTTTTAGTAAGGCCAAAGCCCTGCTTTTTATCCTGCAGAATTCCGGCCTTCCATCACCCGACTCAGTGCGCCGTGATATAAGGCTCCTTCACAAACTCCGCCAGCAGCCAGACCATATCATGCAGCAGCCCGGTCAGTTCTTTCGCCACGTTTACAGAGAGCGTCCCGCCCATCACCGCCAGCGTTAACGCTACGGCATAATCCACTTGCAACGTCGTCTCTTGCCAGCAGTCCGGCACGCAGGAAGCAATCTTTTCCCCCGCAATAAGCTGTTCAACCAGATACGGCGGAAGTTCCGAGTCACAGCACTCTCGCAGCCGTTTGAGCGCAGCCAGCAATTGCTTGCAAAGCGCGGCAAACGTCACTGCATCGTCAGTTTCCACCAGTACGCTTACGTAAGCGGCGCAGGCATCGGCCAGTTCGAAGAGATCCGCAGAATCGGAAATGGGGTGGGTGATGAGCTGATGAACAGCGCTTTCCTCAGAAAGCGCGTTGGAAAATTCAGGGGTAGTCGCCATTTAGCATCCTCTTTGTCCAAAAAATGTCATGTTATGCTAACGGGTTCCTACGCCCGGTTACGGATGTGCCGCAACGCAGGCACTTTACGGCGGTGAAAAAAGGAAGGAAAGGGGATGCCCCTGAATTACATAAGGTTGCTTACAGGTTTGCGAGGCGGCTTCCAGAAGGGCATTGCCGGGTGGCGGCTACGCCTGACCCGGCCTACAAAAATCACAGCCCTGTAGGCCCGCGCTAGCGCAGCGCCGCCGGGCATTCCTGCTGTAAAACGGGTTTTTGCCGATCGTGTGTGAATATCTGCCATTTTATCTGCGACGTACTCAGGGTAAAAATGGCCGTGGCCAGCGTGTTCTCTTCATCCGGGTCGTGTGGCGAGAGACGATAAATCGGGAGCGCAGGATCATGCTGGTCTGAAAGAATCCCCAGAACCGCTGCACCATCAAGGTGAGATTGCGTCTCCAGCCAGGCGTTAAGCCGCTGCTGGCGTGACCGGGAGCTGTCAGTGATCACCTGCTCAACCGCATCAAGCTGAGGGTGGATAAGGTGATTAGCATGGGCGAAAACGTCCCGCAGCGGCGTGACGGAACAGCCTGTTCCCGTCGCCTCCACGCTAAACAGCCGGCTGTCTCCCATTTGTCCCAGCGTATGATGAAAGGCTCCGGCGCGTGGTGATGAGGTCAGTATAGTGATAGCTTCATCCAGGCTGGCGGCATTCAGCGCAGCGCGGGCAAGTATCTGGCGCGGCATGCCGTCCGGACGGTGCAAAGCGCGTATGTTATTCACCGTATTCACCACGCCCTTTTCGTTTACGGCGAAGGTGTGTCCGCAAATTGATCCCGGATAAGCGAAACTGGTGAACGCCAGGCTATCATCCGGAGTGATGCTGACGATGGCGCAGTCATTGCGAAGCTGCGGGAAACCGTCTTCATTATGCGCGATAATCAGCTCTCCCTCCGCGGTGCTTCCCGCTACCGTGGTGCAGCCATCAGAGGTTGAGCGCACCAGATCGCCGCGGCAGTTCCAGGCAAACACCTCATCAAACGGTGCATCCAGACCCTCGGCCAATCCCTCCAGCTCCTGCCAGATCAGGGGATACTGAGACTGGACCCGCGAGCGCATGCTCCGGGTCTGTTCTGCGTCTTTCATGGCGGTAACGGTTTGCCACAATGCCGTTTGCGTCAGTTTTGCATGCCAGGCCTCGCGTCCGAACGCGCCAAGCGCCTGACCTACTGCAAAAGCGGAACCACGAATGTCGATTTTTTTCATAGTGTTATCATTCACTTCTGTTCAGGATACGTGTTGCAAAAATTCTTTCAGGCGGGGATTGCGACTGCTATTCAGCAGCATATCAGGTGGACCATCTTCGGCAATGGTACCGCCATCAATAAAAATGAGCCGGGATGCCACATCGCGGGCGAAGCCGATTTCATGGGTCACAATCATCATGGTCATGCCTTCTTCGGCCAGCGAGCGCATGACTTTCAGCACCTCATGCCGTAATTCGGGGTCCAGCGCTGAGGTCGGCTCATCGAACAGCATCATTTTCGGTTTCACCGCCAGGGCTCTGGCGATGGCCACGCGTTGCTGCTGACCGCCAGAGAGCTCTGATGGGTAGTGACTGGCGCGTTCGCGTAAGCCAACGCGGTCCAGCAGCGCCAGTGCCTGTTCCCGCGCGGCGGCTTTGCTCTGTTTGCGTACGCGAACCGGACCAAACATCACATTCTCCAGCGCCGTCAGATGGGGGAACAGATGAAACTGCTGAAACACCATCCCGGCTTCACGGCGGATATCACATTCGTTAGCGTGAGGATCGGTAATATGCATTCCCGCTACCAGCAGCGTGCCGGAGGAAATTTCCTCCAGCTTGTTAATGCAGCGCAGCAGCGTCGATTTGCCCGAACCGGAAGGGCCGATGATCACCACGACTTCGCCAGCGTCAATTTTTAAATTGATGTCGTGCAGCACCTGAGTGGCGCCGAAATTTTTCGACACTGCGCTAAATTCAACCATGCTCATAAAATATGGATCCTCTTCTCCAGTTGCTTCAGCAGGAAACTCAGGCACAGCGTCACCAGCAGGTAAATCATTGCCACTGCGGTCCAGACTTCCAGCGCGCGGAAATTACCGGCAATAATTTCTTGCCCCTGACGAGTCAATTCCGCCACACCAATCACAATAAACAGCGAGGTGTCTTTAATACTGATAATCCACTGATTACCCAACGCAGGGATCATACGGCGTAATGCCAGCGGCATAATGACATGCCATAGCGTGCTGCGCTGGGATAATCCCATTGCCAGGCTGGCCTCTCTAAAACCTTTATTAATCGAGAGGATCGCTCCACGGGTGATTTCTGCAATATAAGCACCCGAGTTAATCACAATGGTCGTAATGGCCGCCGTTACCGGGTCGATATGAATCGGTAACACCATGGGGAGTGCGAAGTAAATAAACATCACTTGCACCATAATAGGCGTTCCGCGGATTAACTCGACAAAAACTAACGAGACTGTTTTTGATATTTTCCCTCCAAGCGCCCGGCAGGTTCCGGCCAGCAGGCCAATAACAAAACCACCCAATAAACCTGATAATGAAATAATCAGCGTCAGCTGTAGTCCTTGCAACAGCAGCGGCAGGGACTCCCAAATATATTTACTGTCGAAATTCATATGTTACCCGTTAAGATGCAACGAGGTCGGATCGCTCCGACCTGGCGGGATTATTTTGGCTGTTTAGCAAACCACTTCACGTAAATCTTGTTGTAAGTTCCGTCCGCACGTAACGCCTGCAGTGCGGCGTTGATCTTCGGCGTCAGGCTACTGTTCTTCTGCATCGCAAAACCGTAGTGCTGCGGCAGAATGCTGTCAGTCTCGCCGGTCGATTTCACTTTGCCATCACCCGCCGTTTTTACGTAATAGAGCACGTTGGGGGAATCATGTACCACGGCATCAAGGTTACCTGCCTGCAAATCAAGATAGGCGTTGTCGATATTCGGGAATTCAACATAGTTCGCCTTATATTTGCTTTTCATAAAGCTGGCCGCCGCCGTTCCCTGCTTTAATCCCACTTTCTTTCCTGCTAAATCGCTGAATTTAGTAATGGTATTATCGCTGCTTTTCACTGCCATTAATAAATCAGCATCATAATAACCGTCGCTGAAATCGACGACCTGTTTACGCGCGTCGGTAATCGTAATGCCCGCCATGGCGACATCCAGATTACGTGATTGCAAACCCGGAATCAGTCCCCCGAAGTCCATCGGGCGTAATTCGTAGCTGACATCCATTTTTTTGGCGATGGCATCCCACAAATCAATATCAAAGCCGACGTATTTATCGCCTTGTTTAAATTCAAAGGGGACAAAGGCGGTATCCACGCCAACCGTTAATTTATCCTGCGCTTGTGCCACAAAACTGGCGGAGCAAGCGACCAGCGCTAACGTAACTTTTAATTTAGTTAATAATCCAGACATGATAACCCTCGGCGTCAGTGAAGTAGCGTGCATGAATGTCACCCGGCGAAATACATCGGCGGGGTGGGGAAATAAAATGTTGATATGCAGGGCGCACTTTCATGCGCCAAATTTAAAGCGAAAGCTTATGCGGGAATAATCTCATCCCGGGTGTCGGGTACCGGCGTCTGCGCGCCGTTCATTACCATTGAGAGAAAACTGTAATAGCCATTGATGCCGATCAGGTCCACCACGCCTTTCTCGCCCCACAGCGCGATAGCGTGCTGCCAGGTGGCATCGCTGACCTTCTGCTGCTCCTGCAATTCCTTGCAAAAGTGATAGACCGCCCTTTCATCCGGCAGCAGATCCTCTGGAAGACGCTTTTCATTAATCGCCTGCACCGCCGCGGCAGATATACCTTTCTCGCGCGCTATCGGCGCATGAATCGCCCACTCCACAGGCTGCGACCAATGACGCGCGGTCATCAAAATCGCCAGTTCAGACAGGCGCTGCCCCAGTGCGCTGCGATAACGCAGGTATTCCCCCATGCGTTGTGCATGCGCCATAAGCTCTGGGCTGCGCAGCAGCGGCTCGAAAGGTGGCAGCAGCGCACCGCGGGGCCCGTTGATTATCTCTTCGGCCAACGCGCGCTGCTGGTCGTCCCACTCATGCTCCGCCAGCGTCGGTAAACGATTGATCATAATTTGCTGGTCTCTTCGCGAATCACGGTGTTCAGCGTGTCTACCACAAAGTCGAGCTGGCCAGGCGTGACAATAAACGGTGGTGCGATCAGGATATGGTCGCCATACTGCCCGTCAATGGTTCCACCCATTGGATAGACCATCAGCCCACGTGACATACAGTTTGCTTTGATGGCTGCATGCAGCTTCAGGGCAGGATCGAAGGGGGCTTTGCTCTCTTTATCGCGTACCAGCTCAACGCCCGCAAACAAGCCGCGTCCACGCGTATCACCGACGTGCGGTAATTCCCCCAGCACTTCACGCAATGCGCTGTGCAGGTAATCCCCCTGTTGCCTGACCGCCTGCAGCAAATTGTCACGTGCAATCACCTGCTGCACGGCCAGGGCTGCGGACGCGGCGGTCGCGTGGCAAATGTAGGTGTGCCCGTGCTGAAACAGACCGCTACCGGCCTGCAGGGCTGAGACAATTTTCTCGCTCGCTAATACTGCTCCAATCGGCTGATAGCCGCCCCCCAGCCCTTTCGCGATGGTCACCAAATCCGGCACCACATCATCCTGTTCAAACGCATGCAATGTGCCGGTGCGTCCCATGCCGCACATGACTTCATCCGCGATGTAGAGGATGCCGTATTTATCACACAGGTTGCGTACACCTTTTAGATAGCCCGGGGTAGGCGGGGTGGCGCCGGTGGTGGCCCCCACCACGGTTTCTGCGCAGAAACCAATAATGGTGTCGGGACCGGCCTCAATAATGGCGTGCTCCAGCTCGTTGAGCAGACGCGTGGTGTATTGCTGCTGGGTTTCGTCAGCGCGGCGGTCGCGATACTCATTGCAGGCCGAAACGCGGATCACGTCGATCAACAAGGGAGCAAACTGGCGGCGGCGCCATTCGTTGCCTCCCACCGCGAGCGCGCCAAGGGTATTGCCATGATAGCTCTGCTTGCGGGCGATAAATTTGGTGCGCGACGGCTGGCCGATCTCAACAAAATACTGGCGCGCCAGCTTGAGCGCGGTTTCGACCGCTTCCGAACCGCCCGAAACGAAATAGGCATAGTTAAGATCGCCAGGCGCCGTGCGCGTCAGCTGTTCAGCAAGCTGCTCAACGGTGTCGCTGGTAAAAAAACTGGTATGGGCATAGGCCAGTTGATCGATCTGGCGATGCATCGCAGCCAACACGTCAGGATGCGCGTGGCCTAAACAGGAAACGGCGGCGCCACCGCAGGCATCCAGATACTGTTTTCCCTGTGCATCAAAAATGTACGCCCCCTGGGCGCGTACCGCCACGGCGGGCGTGCTGCGTAGACTGCGGTGAATGATATGGGTCATGCTGGTCCTGCTCCTGAATGCGCTGTGCTAATGAAGCGCATCATGCAGGATTCATTTGTATCACGTCAATTCCATTTTGATTCAAATGTATTCTGTTTTCTTATGCCGGATGCAAATGAATTATTTTTCAGGGTTTCCCGGGCACCACATAGGCACCAGAGTTAATAAGATAGCGTTCAGCATTTTCGATTTTATTCACTGCATCTCGACCATGGCGCGCGACCAGCATCGCCAGTAAACACTCTGCCAGCCCCATGCCGGACACCACGGAGGGGAAAAACGACGGGCTGTCGATAGAGAACAGCAGCGTGCAATCGGCAGCCTGGGCTAATGGCGAGACGGGAGAATCCGTGATGGCAACGATCGTCGCGCCTGCCTGCTGGGCCGCGCGCAGGACATCGAGCGACTCACGGGAATAGGGGGCAAAACTGGTGAGTAACAGGCAATCTTGTGCTGTTAATTCGCGGGTGAACACCTCGATGTTGCTTGCCAGACCATCAATTAACGACGCCTGCCGATTGAACAGTCTATAGACATAAAACAGCGACCAGGCGATAGGAAAGCTGGCCCGGAAGCCGCAAATATAGACATTCTCAGCCGCGTCCAGCAGCGATACGGCCTGCTCCATGGCCTGATGGTTCTCATGCTGTGTGAAAGCCAAATTGGCCTGATGCGCCTGAAACACCTCTTCATACAGCTGCGGCTGAGTGCCTTTGGCAATCAGCTTCTCGGCTTTGGATACATATGTATCATTGCGCAGCCCGAGTTCATCGATGAATGCGTCCTTGAGTTCACCCCAGCCGTTGTAGCCTAATCGTTGCGCGAGCCGCAGCAGCGTAGCGGGTTTTACACCGGCTTCACTGGCGAAGGCACGCATCGATAGCACGACCAGTTGATTGGTATTCTGTAGCGAGAACTCGGCAGCACGCTGTAATTCCGCAGACAACTCACTGAATGTACTGACAATATTTTCCCTTGGATTCATAGCAAATAGTCCCGCTGTTTAAGGTTAGCGCCGCTGTTGTCAAGTGACGTTCGATCTTCGCAGACTGAACGGACTCGCGTTGTCCCGGAAACGGATGATGAAAACACAGCGTAAATAAGTCAACGGGGAACTGAACAGGGGTATCAGACGTGCGAAACCATCCTGAACGCCAAAATTGTCCTCTTAAGCCATAGCAGAGAACGATATCTGGAGTTAACGCCGGAGACTGGTATTGCCGGGTGGCGGCTACGCCTTACCCGGCCTACAAAAGAAAAGCGACACGAACCGTAGGCCCGCGCAAGCGCAGCGCCGCCGGGCACTGCGCGCTGCCGTCACCCCTCGCTCAGCATCGTCAAAAACCGCTTCACCGTCCGCGAGCGTTCAAAATGGCGCCAGCAGAGCGCGATGTCGGTATAAAGCTCCGGTGAACTCAGCGTGTGATAGGTGACATTCGGCGGAGATATAGCCGCCATGGATTTCGGCACCAGCGCGAACCCGCCGCCTGCGGAAACCATGCTCAGGGAGGAGGAAAGCTGCGACGACTGCAGCGCGTGCTGCACGTCAATCCCGGCCCGCTCGCAGCAGCCGTGAACCCGGTCGTACAGGCCCGGCGCGACCTCCTGCGGGAACAGCACCACCGGCGTATCCCGAAGCTGCTCTAACGCCAGCGAATCGCACGCCGCCAGCGGATGATCGCGATGCAGCGCCACCACCATCGGCTCCCGGTCGAGGATTTTTAACTCGAACGCCTTGCTGCTCTCGCACGGTAGGCGCACGAAGGCGATATCCAGTTCGCCCTCTGCCAGCATCGTCGTCAGCGACGACATATTGGCTTCCACCTGGTGAACCTGCACCGCCATGTTCTGCACCTGAAACTGGCGAATCAGGGCAAAGATTTTGGGATGAAAAGCGTCGGAGCTGGTGATGCCAATCGACAGGTTGCCGTTCAGCCCGCGCGCGATGCCGCGGGCTTTCTCCAGCGCGGCATCGCTCAGCGCCAGGATCTTGCAGGCGTCCTCGTAGAAGGCTTCTCCCGCTTCGGTCAGCTCCACGCCCCGCGTCAGGCGCCTGAACAGCGGCGTGCCCACTTCCTCTTCGAGCCGTTTGATCTGCTGACTCAGAGGAGGCTGTGAAATACCCAGCGCTTCGGCCGCCCTGGTGAAGTGTCGCTCGCGTGCTACCGCGACAAAATACCGCAGATAACGAAGTTCCATATCTAAAACGTCTCAAACCAGCATGGTTTCTATATTGGAACTCTCTGCTGAATCGGGTCAACATTTATTTAACCTTTCTAAATAAAGTTGAAGAGGACGAGCATGATGGTGCATTCATCTGCCTGCGACTGTGAAGCCAGTCTGTGCGAGACCCTGCGCGGGTTCTCTGCCCAGCATCCTGACAGCGTGATCTATCAGACATCGCTAATGAGCGCCCTGCTAAGCGGCGTGTATGAAGGAGAGACCACCATCGCCGATCTGCTGGCACACGGTGATTTTGGTCTGGGCACCTTCAACGAGCTGGACGGTGAAATGATCGCCTTCAGCAGCCAGGTGTACCAGCTGCGCGCCGACGGCAGCGCCCGGGCCGCGAAGCCGGAGCAAAAAACGCCGTTCGCGGTGATGACCTGGTTCCAGCCGCAGTATCGGATCACCTTCAATGCGCCGGTCAGCCGTCAGCAGATCCACGACGCGATCGACCAGCAGATCCCCTCCGATAACCTGTTCTGCGCGTTGCGCATTGACGGCAACTTCCGCCATGCCCACACCCGCACAGTACCGCGCCAGAAGCCGCCGTACCGCGCGATGACCGACGTGCTGGACGACCAGCCGGTGTTCCGCTTTAACCAGCGTGAAGGGGTGCTGGTCGGGTTCCGCACGCCGCAGCATATGCAGGGCATCAACGTGGCGGGCTACCACGAACATTTCATTACCGACGACCGTCAGGGCGGGGGGCATCTGCTCGACTACCAGCTGGAGAGCGGCGTGCTCACCTTCGGTGAAATTCACAAGTTGATGATCGACCTGCCCGCCGACAGCGCGTTTTTACAGGCCAACCTTCACCCCAGCAATCTGGATGCGGCGATCCGTGCCGTCGAAAACTAACAGGAGAACTACCGTGAACAGTGAGAAACAGTCACGTCAGTGGGCGCACGGCGCCGATTTGGTTGTCGGCCAGCTGGAAGCGCAGTGCGTGAAGCAGGTGTTCGGGATCCCGGGGGCGAAAATCGACAAAGTCTTTGACTCCCTGCTGGACTCCTCTATCGAGATCATTCCGGTGCGTCACGAAGCCAACGCGGCGTTTATGGCGGCGGCGGTAGGGCGTCTGACTGGCAAGGCCGGGGTGGCGCTGGTGACCTCCGGGCCCGGCTGTTCCAACCTGATCACCGGCATTGCCACCGCCAACAGCGAAGGCGACCCGGTGGTGGCGCTGGGCGGGGCAGTGAAGCGGGCGGATAAAGCCAAGCTGGTGCACCAGAGCATGGACACCGTCGCCATGTTCAGCCCGGTCACCAAATACGCCGTGGAGGTGAGTGCGCCGGACGCGATTGCGGAGGTGGTTTCCAACGCGTTTCGCGCCGCCGAGCACGGCAGGCCGGGGGGCGCCTTCGTCAGCCTGCCGCAGGATATTGTCGATCAGCCCGCCACGGGGGCGATTTTACCCGCCAGCGGTCCCGCGCTGATGGGGCCGGCACCGGAATCCGCCATCAACGACGTGGCGAAGCTTATCGAAAAGGCCAAAAATCCAGTCATCCTGCTGGGGCTGATGGCGAGCCAGCCCGCCAACAGCGCGGCGCTGCGCAAGCTGCTGGAGAAAAGCCGTATTCCGGTCACCAGCACCTATCAGGCCGCCGGGGCGGTGAATCAGGAGCACTTCACCCGCTTCGCCGGGCGCGTCGGTCTGTTCAATAACCAGGCGGGTGACCGGCTGCTCCATCTGGCGGATCTGATTATCTGCATCGGCTACAGCCCGGTGGAGTACGAGCCGTCCATGTGGAACAGCGGCGACGCCACGCTGGTGCACATCGATGTGCTGCCAGCCTATGAAGAACGTAACTACGTGCCGGATCTGGAGCTGGTGGGGGACATCGCCGAAACGCTGAATCAGCTCGCTAACCGTATCGACCACAAGCTTGAGCTGAGCCAGCGGGCCTCCGAAATTCTGGTCGATCGCCAGCATCAGCGCGATCTGCTCGATCGTCGCGGCGCCTCGCTTAATCAGTTTGCCCTGCATCCGCTGCGCATCGTGCGGGCCATGCAGGACATCGTCAATAACGACGTGACGCTCACCGTGGATATGGGCAGCTTCCACATCTGGATCGCCCGCTACCTCTACAGCTTCCGGGCGCGTCAGGTGATGATCTCCAACGGTCAGCAGACCATGGGCGTCGCGCTGCCGTGGGCCATTGGCGCGTGGCTGGTCAACCCGAGCCGCAAGGTGGTGTCGGTCTCCGGTGATGGCGGCTTCCTGCAGTCGAGCATGGAGCTGGAAACCGCGGTGCGCCTCAACGCTAACGTGCTGCACATCATCTGGGTGGATAACGGCTACAACATGGTTGCCATTCAGGAAGAGAAAAAATACCAGCGTCTTTCCGGCGTCGAGTTCGGCCCGGTCGATTTCAAAGTCTATGCCGACGCCTTTGGCGCGAAAGGCTTTGCCGTGGAGAGCGCCGACGCGCTCGAACCCACGCTGCGTGCGGCAATGGATGTGGATGGCCCGGCCGTGGTGGCCATTCCCGTTGACTACAGCGATAACCCGCTGCTGATGGGCCAGCTCCATCTCAGCCAGATTTTGTGACTCAACATAAGGACAGAGAAATGCAAAAAGTTGCTCTCGTAACAGGCTCAGGTCAGGGGATTGGTAAAGCAATTGCGCTTCGCCTGGTGAAGGATGGATTTGCCGTCGCCATCGCCGACTATAACGTGGAAACGGCAAGAGCCGTCGCCGATGAAATTATCCGTAACGGCGGTAACGCCGTCGCCGTGAAGGTGGACGTCTCTGACCGCGAGCAGGTATTTGCGGCGGTGGAGAAAGCCCGCACCGCGCTGGGTGGCTTCGACGTGATCGTTAACAACGCCGGGGTTGCGCCGTCCACGCCGATCGAGTCCATCACGCCGGAGATTGTCGACAAGGTCTACAACATTAACGTGAAAGGGGTGATCTGGGGGATCCAGGCCGCGATTGACGCGTTCCGCAAAGAGGGGCACGGCGGCAAAATCATCAACGCCTGCTCCCAGGCGGGCCACACCGGCAACCCGGAGCTGGCCGTCTACAGTTCCAGTAAATTTGCGGTACGCGGCTTAACCCAGACCGCCGCGCGGGATCTTGCTCCGCTGGGGATCACCGTTAACGCCTACTGCCCGGGCATCGTGAAAACGCCGATGTGGGCAGAGATCGACCGTCAGGTCTCCGAGGCGGCGGGTAAACCGCTGGGCTACGGGACCGAAACCTTTGCCAAACGCATCACGCTTGGCCGCCTGTCCGAACCGGAAGATGTCGCTGCCTGCGTTTCATACCTGGCGGGACCGGATTCCGACTACATGACCGGCCAGTCGCTGCTCATCGATGGTGGGATGGTGTTCAACTAAAAATTCAATACTAATAAGCTCTGACATGAGTTTTCCCCTGCACCCGTGCAGGGGCTTTTTTTTGTCTCCTCTGCCATTGTGCATTACACTGCGCGCTGCAAAACTTTAGTCATTACGATCTGACAGGCGGTAACAGCGATGAACGGTACAATCACAACGTGGTTTAAAGATAAAGGCTTTGGATTTATCAAAGATGAAAACGGCGACAACCGCTATTTTCATGTGATTAAGGTCGCGAACCCCGATCTGATTAAGAAAGATGCCGCGGTGACCTTCGAGCCAACCACCAACAACAAAGGCCTTTCCGCCTACGCGGTGAAGGTGATCCCCGAAAGCAAACATCTCTATATCGCAGGCGAGCGCGTGAAGCTCACCTCGATCAAATCCTTCGTGGTGTTCAACGAAGAAGAGCCCGCGGATACCAAAATCGACAAAGAAAATGCGGTGCTGTCGGTGGGTCTGCTGATGAACAGCATCAAGCCGAAATCTGATAAAAAACCGGGCGAAATGCGCACGGTGAAGAAGCTGGCGATCACCACCTTCCAGAATACGACGCTGATCTTCACTGAAGATGAGATCGACATCGATGCCACGGTGAAGCTGCTGAAGTAATTGTTTGCCGGGTGGCGGCGATGCCTTACCCGGCCTACGAAAAACCTCAACGCGCCACCGGGCACCGCCGCACGCACTTAACCCATCCTGTGCTCGCCCCGTAACATCGCCTCACGGTCAAACACCTTCTGGATCACCCCGTGCGCCATAAACGCTGCCCGGTCGGACATATGGGCAATCACGTCCGCGTCGTGACTGACCAGCAGATAGGTCATCTCATGCTCGGCCTTCAGGCGGTTAAGCAGGTTCAGGATTTCCGCCTGTACCGACATATCCAGCGCCGAGGTCGGTTCATCCAGCAGCAGAAGCTGCGGGCGCAGCAGCAGCGCGCGGGCAATGGCAACGCGCTGACGCTGGCCGCCGGAAAGCTGGTGCGGGTAGCGCCTGCCCGCGTCGGCGGAGAGCCCCACCTCGTGCAGCGCATTGGCCACCTTTTCCGCGATCTGCGTCTCGCCGTGGATGCTTAACGGCTCCGACAGCGTGCGCGCAATGGTGTGGTTCGGGTGCAGCGACGCCCACGGATCCTGAAACACCATCTGCACGTTGCGGCGAAGCTCGCCTTCAAAACGTCGCCCTGGCGTTAACGCTTCTCCCAGCAGTGCAATACTGCCGCGCCACTCGCGCTGCAGCCCAGCCAGCACGCGCAGAAGGGTCGATTTGCCGCAGCCGGATTCACCAATCAGGCTGAACGTTTCGCTTCTCTCAATGCTAAAGCTGGCGGCAGAGACCGCCGTTTTTTCCCCGAAGGTGACCTGCACCTGGTTAACCTCAACGAGCGCCATCGTTGTCCTCCTTCCACGGCTGTGAACGGTCGAGCGTCGGCAGCATCTGTCCATAAGTATGGGCGTCTGGTCGACAGGTCCACAGGGTTCGCGTGTACGGATGCGTCGCCTGCGGGAGCTGGCTCGCTGTCATCTCATCCACCTTTTCACCCTGATACATCACCAGCACGCGGTCGCAGTGCTCCGCCACCAGCGGCAGATCGTGGCTGATTAACAGCATCGCCATCTGGCGTTCTTCGCACTGCTGCACCAGCAGCTCGAGGATCTGGTTGCGCAGGCGCGCGTCCAGCGCGGAGGTCGGTTCGTCGGCAATCAGCACCTGCGGGTTGTTGATCAGCGCCATCGCAATCATCACCCGCTGGCCCATGCCCCCGGAAAGCTCACCGGGGTAGCGTGACAGCACGCTCTCGCTCAGCCCGACGGCGCGGAGGATGTCGTGAATACGCGCCGCACGCTCCGGGCGCGGCAGGCGCTGATGCAGCGTGAGCGCCTCATCAAGCTGGGCGGCGACGCTTTTGACGGGGTTAAGGGCGTAACGCGGATCCTGCAAGACCATCGCAATGCCGTTGCCGCGCAGCGCCTGCCAGCGGCGGGCGTTCAGGGTCAGCAGGTCGTTGCCCAGCACGTTAAGCCGGTTGGCGCTCACGATACCGGGTTTACGCACCAGACCCATCAGGGCGCGGGCGGACATTGACTTGCCGGAGCCGGATTCCCCCACCAGCGCCAGCCGCTCGTTGCCAAGCGTAAAGCTCAGGTTGTTGACCACGCGTGCGGCGGGGTAGTCGATATTCAGCGCATCGACGATGATGCGATGTTCAGTCATGCTGTGGCTCCAGTACGTCGCGCAGGCCATCGCCTAACAGGTTAAACGCCAGGCTGGCAAACAGGATGGCTCCGCCCGGAATGGCGGCAATCCACCACTGGTCGAAAATGACCTGCATGCCGTCGGCAATCATCGCCCCCCATTCGGCCATGGGCGGACGCGCGCCAAGGCCGAGGAAGCCGAGACCGGCCGCGGCCAGAATAATCCCCGCCAGATCCAGCGCCAGCCGCACAATCGCGGAGGGCAGGCACAGGGGCAGAATATGGCCGACCAGCAGGCGCAGGCCGCGGATCCCCATCATCTCGGCGGCGGCCAGATAATCGCTGTGGCGCAGACGCTGGATCTCGCTCCGCGCCTGCCGCGCGTAGGCAGGCCAGGTGGTTAAAGCCAGCGCCAGCGCACCGTTGACCAGCCCCGGACCGAGCATCGCCACAAATGCGAAGGCGAGGATCAGGCGCGGCATTGACATCACCACGTCGGTGAAGCGCATCAGGATACGCTCTATCCAGCCGCCGTAGTAGCCGGACAAAATGCCCACCAGCAGCCCGGCGGGCAGGGTAATAACCGTCACCAGGGCCACCAGCCCGAGCGCCGGACGCGTGCCGTAAATCAGGCGCGAGAGCAGATCCCGCCCGTAGCCGTCGGTGCCCAGCCAGTGCTGGCCGTTCGGTGCCTGCAGGCGCGCGGCGGCGTCCTGCCAGTTCGGATCAACCGGCGCCAGCCAGGGGGCGAAGAGGGCAATAAACACCAGCAGCGCGATGGCAATCAGTCCGCAAACGGCGGCAGGGGAGCGGCGCAGGCGGCGTAAGAAGAGATAAAACGGCATCAGCGCACCCTGGGGTCGGTCGCCCGCACAAGCAGGTCGGTAAGGTTATTGATCAGCACAAAACAGACGCCAATCAGCAGCGTGCCGCCCATGACCGCGGTGGTGTCTCCGGCGAACAGGGCGGTAGTAAGATAGCGTCCGATGCCCGGCCACGAGAACACGGTCTCTGTTAATACCGCACCTTCCAGCATGCTGGTGTAGGCCAGGGCAATCACCGTCAGCAGGGTGCTGCGAATGTTCGGCAGCACGTGGCGCAGCAGAATGGTCATCTCCCCGGCACCCTTGGCGCGGGCAAGGAGAATGTACTCCTTGTTCATTTCGCCGAGGCAGGCGGAGCGGGTCAGGCGGGTAATGCTTGCCAGCGAGTAATAGGCCAGCAGCAGCACCGGCAGCACCAGGTGGCTGAGGGCGTTGCGGAATGCTTCGCGATCGCCGGAAAGCCAGGTATCTATCAGCGCAAAGCCGGTGCGTGGCTCGACGGTGAACTGCCAGATATCGTCCAGCCTGCCGGGGCCTGCGCTCCACTGCAGCTTCGCGTAGAACAGGGCCAGCATCAGCAGGCCAAGCCAGAAAATCGGCACCGAGTTGCCGAGCAGGGTGAGCGTTCTGATCGCTAAGTCCAGTGGCGAACCGGCGTAGCGGGCGCACAGCACACCCGCAATCACGCCGAGTACCGTGCCGATAATTAGCGCCAGCGTTGCCAGCTCCAGCGTGGCGGGGAAGGCGTGCAGCAGATCCTGCAGCACCGGCTGTCCGGTGGCGCTGGCGGTGCCCAAATCACCGTGGGCAAGGTTTTGCAGGTAGTGCCAGAACTGCACGGGCAGGGGACGATCCAGCCCAAGCTGGTGGCGAACCTGATCGTACGTCGACTGGCTGGCGTGATCCCCGACGATCTGCAGCACGCGATCGACCGGTGAAAACGCCGAGAGCGCAAACGTGACGAGCAGCAGCCCGAAGAGCGTGAGCAGCAGGGTCAGCAGGCCCTGAAGCACGCGGGTGGAAAGATGTGGCATGGGAAATCTCTTCATGCCGGGTGCGGCTTCGCCTTACCCGGCCTACAAAAACCGAGAACACAGGCCGGGTCAGCGCAGCGCCACCCGGCAACAAGGGCTACTTCGTGACGCGATCGTACCAGACCATATCCGCGTTCAGCCCCTGCTGATACCCCTTCACGTTATCGCGCACCACGATCTGGGTTTTGCCCTGATCGACGAACACGTACGGCGAGCTCTGCTGCAGCTGTTCCTGCATTTTCTTGTACAGATCCAGACGCTTCGCCGGATCCGGTTCGGCAACCGCCGCCAGCGTGGCCTTGTTCAGCTCCGGAATTTTCCAGCCGTTCAGGCCAGCCACGGTGCTGGACTTCCCGTCGTTCCACGCGAAGGCGCTGGCGTTAGAGTGCGCATCGAAGTAGTCCGGGATCCACAGACGAATCGCCGCCTGATGCTGCTTCGCGCGCACGCGGGCATAGACCTGGCTCCCGGCGGCAGGCAGCAGATCCACCTTCACGCCACCCTGCGCGAAGCTCGCCTGCATCGACTGGGCAATCGTGATAAACGGCGGCTTGTTCTCCACGTCCAGCGTGAAGTGCGCGTCCTTAATGCCCGCTTTAGCGAGAATGGCTTTCGCTTTTGCCGGGTCAAATTTAAACGGATTATCTTCCAGCGCGCCCGGCAGCCCGACCGGCAGGAAGCTCTGGTGAACAAAATACTGGCCTTTCAGCAGGTTCTTCGTGATGCCGTCATAATCGACCAGCCAGCGCGACGCTTCCCAGAAGGCCGGGTTATTAAGCAGCGGATTGGCGCTGTTGCCGGTGTTAAACACCAGGTAATTCTGCTCGGCGGACGGAATGCTCAGCACCTTCACGCCCGGCTTGCCGTCCAGGGCGCTAATCTGGTCTGCACCCAGATCGCGCGCCACGTCCGCATCCCCCTGCTGGATCAGCAGGCGGCGTGAAGCGGGGTCGGGGACGTTTTTAATGATGATGCTTTTGAGCTTCGGCGCGCCGCCGGGCGCGGAGTCGTTAGCTTCCAGCACGATGGCCTGATGCGGCTGATAGACGCGCATTTTGAAGGCGCCGCTGCCCGCCGAGTGCATTTTCAGCCACGCGTTACCGAAGTCATTATCCTTCACGTTCGCGGCGACCTCTTTTTCATCGACGATAGAGGCAATCGGCGTGGAGAGAATATTCAGCGCCACCGACGGGCTGACGTCCGCCGTCCAGTGAAGCTGGAGGGTATGATCGTCCACTTTCTTCAGCTGGCTGGCGATATTGCTCGCCTCCCAGCCCAGCACGTTGAGGATAAAGGCCGGGGATTTGTTCAGCGTCACGGCGCGGGTATAAGAGAAGATCACGTCTTCCGGGCGCAGCGGGTTGCCGGAGGCGAATTTCGCATCGGGTTTAAGCTTAATGGTCAGGGTTTTTGCTGCCGCGTCCGCTTCCCAGCTTTCTGCCAGAATCGGCGTGATTTTTTCCGGATTATCGCGGTCCGGCTGCACCAGACGCTGGTACAGGCTCGGCACGGTCTGGATGCTGGAGAGCTCGTTGGCTTCGGCCGGGTCGAGGCTCACGATATCATCAAGCCCCTGGGCAACCACCAGCGTGTTGGGCGGCGTAGCGGCGTGGGCTGCGCCTGAGAGCGCAGCCAGCACCAGTAACGGCAACAGTTTTTTTGTCATAGCGATCCCTGAGAAGAATATATTGTGATTGTTTTATGCTCCGCTACGTTAGGGCGACTGTGACATTCCACAAAGTCGAAATTCAGCTTTACTTATGCCTTCCGGGAATATCGCATGCGCTCGGGCTATTAAAACACGCTGCTTTTCGCCTGCTTTTTAACCTGCTATAACAAATGCCTTACCTTTCAGGGAGTCACCGCCGTGCCCGAAATCAATCAACATGGTCAAACCGTTAACGATATCGTTCCCGACTGGAAAGGCGCGCGCGCGTTAACCCGCACGCCGCTGTTCGGCCAGTATTGCTGCCTGGAGCCGCTGGACGCCGACCGCCACGCGGCCGATCTCTATGAGGCCTACGCGCTGGGCGACGACAGCGACTGGACGTGGCTTGCCAGCACGCAGCCCACGAGCGTGGAAGCCACCGCGCACTGGATCATGGCGAAGGTCATGGATGATGAGCTTGTGCCGTTTGCCGTCATTGACTTACGCACCGAACGGGCGGTGGGGCTGGTGAGCTATATGGCTAACGAGCGGCTGCTGGGGTCGGTGGAGATAGGACACGTCACCTGGTCGCGTAAGATGAAAGGTTCCCGCATCGGCACTGAAACGGTGTGGCTGCTGCTGAAAAATGCGTTTGAGCACGGCTACCGGCGCCTCGAGTGGAAGTGCGATTCGATGAACGTGGCGTCGCGCAGGGCGGCGGAGCGGCTGGGGTTTGTCTGGGAAGGGCGCCTGCGCCAGAAGCTGGTGCGCAAAGGGCGCAACCGCGACAGCGATATGCTTTCTATTATTGACGGCGAATGGCCGCAAAGAGATGCGGAGCTGCGCGCCTGGCTGGCGGCGGAGAATTTTGACGACGACGGGCGTCAGATAAAGCGTCTTGAGGCGTTTCGGTTATAAGTTTTTTATGTAGGGTACAGCGTAAACGCGCGGCTAATCCGCGGAAATCGCGATTTCAATCAGGTTGGTTTTTCCTGACTGTAGCCCGCGCGCTACCGCTTCGGCGATATCGGCAGCTTCGGTTACCCGGCAGCAGTGGACGCCCATGGCGGTGGCCAGCGACTGAAAATCGATATGCGGGTTCACCAGGTCCATCCCGATAAAACGCCCCAGCCGCGTTGAGCTGTAGTCAGCCTGGCTCTTCATAAAGTTTTTCAGGATGTTGTACTCCCTGTTATTCATGACGATAAAGGTGACCGGCAGATTTTCGTGTGCCGCCGTCCAGAGCGCCTGCGGCGAGTACAGGGAGGCTCCGTCACCTATCAGGCAGACCACCGGCTCCCGTCCGCGTCCCAGCGAGTGCCCTACTGAGGCAGGCATCCCCCAGCCCAGTCCGCCGCCGCGCATAAAGTAGTAGCGCTGGTGCTGCTGGTCAGAGATGAACCGGCGGACATGCCTGGCGGTCGCTATCGCCTCATCAACGATGGTGGTACCCGCCGGAATGGATCGGATGACTTCCCAGGCTGCGACCATCGGGGAGATCGCCGGGCGTAGCCGCTCGGCGGCCAGACGTTCCTCCTGCTGCTGCCACTCCTTCTCCCGTTCGTCGCGGGCCGCAACCAGCAGCCGCTGGTGGACCAGCCTGCTGGCGATCAGGCGCTGCTCAAGCTTCGGCAACAGTTCGTGCAGGGAGAGCTTGATATCCCCCATCACCGAAAGGCGAGTGGCATACGTACGGCCAAGCTCGTGCATATCCGCCGAGAGCTGATACACCGCGCAGGTCGCCGGAATGGCCTCGCCCTCGCTGTACAAAATGGTGATCAGGCTTCTGCCGCCGATGATGAATACGGCATCGTAGGCGTTGATGATGCTGGCGATTTCGCTGGCGGTGGTGGGCATATTGCCCCGCCAGAGCGCGTGCTGAGTGGGAAAAGGTAAATTCAGCGGCCAGGAGGATCCGTAGACGTGGGCGCTGAGCGCTTCCGCCAGCTGGACAATCTCCTGCATCGAGCCGCTGGAGTGCACCTCATCGCCCGCCACAATCATGATCCTGCCGGGCGTAACCTGGCTCAGTTCTTCGGCCAGTTCGTCCAGCGAGCCCGCCACGGTGTGGTAGTTCACTTTAGAGGCCGTTTGTATCCCGGCGTCGCTCAGCTCTTCCATCACGTCCATTGGCAGAGAGAGCAGCACCGGACCAGCCGGAGGATAGCTGGCAGCGTGAAACGCGCGGCGCACCAGCACCGGGAGCTGGTCGGCGCTGGTGACCTCCTGCGCCCATTTCATGACCGGGGAGCCAATGGAGACAATGTCATCGTACAGGAGCGGGTCGCGCACGTAGTGTCGCGTATCCTGCTGTCCGACGGTGACAACCAGCGGGGTTTTCATGATCCGCGAATTAATGAGATTCCCCATCCCGTGCCCCAGACCGCTGGCGGTATGCAAATTGATAAAGCCCGTTTTGCCGGAGGCTTTCGCATAGCCGTCAGCAATTGCCACCACGGTGCTCTCCTGTAGCGCCAGAATATAGTGAATATTTTCATGGCGAAGCAGGGCATCAATGAGTGGAAGCTCGGTGGTTCCGGGGTTGCCAAAAATATATTCCACGCTTTCACTCTCCAGCACTTCAAGGAGAATATCGGCACCCGTTCGCATATTGAGATCTGATAAGGACGTTAATGATTTAATCATACTGACACCTCATTCAGTATTATTTAACCCAGGCTAAAATTCTTCCTGCGTTGGACGAACAACAATTTCATTAATATCAACGTCGCCAGGCTGTTCAATAGCAAATAAAACCGCGCGGGCAATTGCTTCAGCCGGAATAGCCTGCTTATAAAACTCATGGAGAAATTTTTTGCTCTCTTCGTCAGAGCTACCGAATTGCAGTTCGCTCTCGACGGCGCCGGGCGAAATAAGCGTCGTGCGGAGGGTTCTACCCGCCTCCTGACGTAAGCCTTCACTCAGCGCGCGGACGGCGAATTTCGTGGCGCTGTACACCACGCCGCCAGGCGCCAGCACCTTGATGCCCGCGACGGAGGCAACGTTAATAAAATGCCCGCTGCCCTGACGCTGGAACACCGGGAAAGCGGCAGCGATGCCGTACAGTACCCCTTTCAGATTGGTGTCAATCATCTTGTCCCATTCGTCGGTTTTCAGCTCGCTAAGCGGGGCGATAGCCATAAAGCCCGCGTTGTTGATCAGCACATCCACGCGCTGGTAGGCGTCAACGGCAGCGTCAATGGCGCGCTGAACCTCTTCCTGACGGGTGACATCGGCCTTGACGGCAATAGCCTTGCCGCCTTGCTGAATAATCTGATCCACCAGGGCATTAATTCTGTCCAGACGGCGCGCCACCAGCACCAGCGAAAACGCGTTATTCGCTAAATGGAGGGCAATCGCCTGACCAATACCGCTGCTGGCACCGGTAATGACAACAACCTTGTTTGCACTATTATTCATGATCTTATCTCGCTATTGAGTGATGCAAAAAATAAAAGGCAGAGAAGCGTTAATGAATAATGACAAATTCATTAACGCGGTTTTTGATATATTGTGTATCGGGAATAAAATGATGTTCGTTTAAAACTTAATGGAGTGCGGGAGAGTCTGTCAATGTCGTTTTTTAATAATCAAATTAATTACAGGCTTAATATTTAATTCTTATAGGTAACCGAGAATAGTATATAAATGAAATCAGGTCACGATAGTGGCCCTGCGAACAGGGCCTGAGATTACAATTTGCCACTGTAAAGCACCGGCCCTGTCGGGAGACCAGTGGGCGAGCCGCCCTCTGGTTCAAGGCTTATGGCTATCATGGCGTCAGGAGGGAGCGTTGTGTTCCTGAGGGTGACGCGTGTGGGGATGTCGTTATGCAGCAGCCCCATGGATATCGGCGCCTGCCCGCCTGGGATCAGCCAAAGCTGCAGGCTGTGTTGCGCCGCGACGGCCGTTGGTCGAAGAGGGGCAATGCTCAGGTGCTGACGGCTGGCGTCCGCGCTGACGACCCACTGTCCGTGCTGTTGGGTATCGTTGAGTACCATCAGCGGAGCGAGTTCCGGGGTACGGATGGCATACCAGGCAACGACCGACAGGGCGGCGAGGGAGGCCGCAGCCATCCAGCCGACATAAGGCCGACTTTTGCGTAAAGGCTTTTTGGGCGGCAGATCGAGGGCGATTCTCTTCCACACCGTCTCGGGTGGAGGGACGGGCACAAGATGACTATCCAGCGTGCTGAACATCTCCTGCCAGTACGCCACGCGGGCGGCCAGAGCGGGTTCATGGAGGACCCTTTTCTGGAACTGAAGCCGCGCTCCTCCCCGCAGCGTGCCGAGGGCATACTCTGCTGCCAGCATGTCGTCACGTTTTTCTGCGTCATTCATAGCCCGACACACTCCCGAAGATGGTCCATTGCCCGACGTATCCAGCTTTTCACCGAGCCCAGAGGCTGCTGGAGCCAGTCGGCAATGTCGCTGTGAGACATTCCCTGATAGTAGGCGAGCGTAATGCTCTGGCGCTGCTCGCTGCTCAAATGTTCGAGACACTGTCTGAGCCGTTCTGCCTGCACATCGTCGTGCCAGTTATTCTGCTCATCGTTCTCGCAAGGCAGAATCGCGTCGTTATACGCCGTCTCGCGGTCGGCAGCGCGGGTTTGCCCGCTGCGCAGCCAGTCAATACAGCGGTTGCGCACAATGTGCGTAAGCCAGGTCATCGGGGAGCTCAGTGTAGCGTTGTAGGTTTCGGCTTTACTCCAGACGGTGATAAAACAGTCGTGAAGGATCTCTTCTGCCCACGCGCGGTCACGCAGCATGCGCAGCGCGACGGCAAACAGGTGTGGCGACGTGAGTCGATAAAGTTGTTCAAATGCACGGCGATCGCCGTTTGCGACCGCCTGCATTAATTTCATTTGCTGTTCAGCCAGCGCGTTATCCATGTTTTTCCCGGAAGGCAACGTCACACTTCCGAAGTATAGACAACTACTTAGGCATCAGGACGGTATCAATCACATCGATCACGCCGTTTTTTTGATGAACGTCATAGGTGCTAATGTTCGCCACATTGCCTTTACCGTCCTTAAGCTGAATATTGTGCGGGCCGTTGCTCATGATCCACAGTGGCTGACCGTTAACGGTCTTCAGCTCCGCGTGGCCGCCGCCCTGTTTAATTTTCTGCTCCAGCGCTTTCATATCGTAATTACCGGCGACCACGTGATAGGTCAGGATGCTGGTGAGCGTGGCTTTGTTTTCGGGTTTGACCAGGTTCTCGACCGTGCCGGCAGGCAATTTCGCAAACGCCGCATTGGTCGGCGCAAACACGGTGAACGGCCCTTTGCTCTGAAGCGTATCCACCAGTCCTGCCGCTTTGACGGCGGCTACCAGCGTGGTGTGATCTTTCGAGTTTATGGCGTTTTCAACAATATTTTTGCTCGGGAACATTTCCGCTCCGCCCACCATCACGGAGCCTGACGTCATGGCGGCTGATGCGCTTGCACAGAAGAGTAAAGCGCTGGTTACGAATGCAACACGGGTTAGCTTTTTCATCATCTTTCCTCGGATTGGGGAGCAAAGGGGTTGCTCACAAACTCATATACGAGGGGCGGGTGGAAACTGGATGCAGGAAAATAAAAATAAATTTTTGAAGGGGGAGGTTAATCCCCTCTCCCCTATGGAGCTGAGGGGGCCCCACAAAGTAATGCCAGCACGGAACAGTCCCCTCGCCCCTCCGGGGAGAGGGTTAGGGTGAGGGGAACATACAGCTGTTGTGGTCATTCCGTTCACTTTATGTTCCTTGCTACTCTGTAACCCCATAACCTGTGAACGTGCCAGGGTGGCTCAGTCGCCACCACCCTGGCGACCCGGGCTCCCGGCGGTAAATCGCCGCTACGCGGTGCCCTCGGCTTATTCCTTCCGGCTTATCGGGGACGGGCGGAGGTAACGTCCCTGTAAAGCCCGCCCTCTCGGCGCATCCATGCGCCTCGCCCCGGCCTGCAGGAAACGCCTCAGCGATTTACAGCCGGACCAGGGCATCGCTGAAAGGCTTCAGTCGTTCTTAAACAACGTTATTGATGCTGCTTAAAATTACTGGGGATCCCTCAGCCTATGGGGAGAGGGGCAGGGTGAGGGGAAATATCCTCAGCGCCTCACCGGTGCCCCGTTCGCCACATAATACGCCGCTGTGCTCTTCGCCAGCGGCTCGCGTCCACGAATGGCGTCGGCAATCTTTTCGCCAATCATAATGGTGGTGGCGTTCAGGTTGCCGGTGATGATCTGCGGCATAATCGACGCATCCACCACGCGCAGCCCTTCCAGCCCGTGAACGCGGCCTTCGCCGTCGACCACCGCCATCTCGTCATAGCCCATCTTGCAGGTGCCGCACGGGTGGAAGGCGGTTTCGGCGTGGTTGCGCACGAACTCGTCCAGCTGCTCGTCGGTCTGGCAGTCAATACCCGGACTGATTTCACGGCCGCGGTACTTGTCCAGCGCGGGCTGGTGCATGATCTCGCGGGTGATGCGGATCGCGTCGCGGAACTCCTGCCAGTCCTGCTCGTGGGACATGTAGTTGAACAGGATCGCCGGATGCTGGTGCGGATCGCGCGACTGGATGCGCACGTGCCCACGGCTCGGCGAGCGCATGGAGCCGACGTGGCACTGGAAGCCGTGCTCTTTCACCGCGTTCGAGCCGTTGTAGTTAATCGCCACCGGCAGGAAGTGGTACTGAATGTTCGGCCACTCAAACTCTTCACGGCTGCGGATAAACCCACCCGCTTCGAAGTGGTTGCTCGCGCCCACGCCGGTGCCGCCAAACAGCCACTCGGCGCCAATCTTCGGCTGGTTCCACCACTGCAGGGCAGGATAGAGGGAGACCGGCTCTTTACATTCGTACTGGAGGTACATCTCCAGGTGATCCTGCAGGTTTTCGCCCACGCCGGGCAGATCGTGTACCAGCGGGATATCGAACTGTTTCAGCAGGTCAGCGTTGCCCACGCCGGAGCGCTGGAGGATCTGCGGAGAGGCAATCGCCCCGGCACTCAGCAGCACTTCTTTTTTTGCCGTCGCTTTGGATGGAATGGTGCTTTCACCCTCCAGCCACTCGACGCCCACCGCGCGCTTGCCCTCAAAGAGGATGCGATCGGTCATGGCGTGGGTGCGGATGGTCAGGTTTGGGCGCGGTTTCGCCTGATCCAGATAGCCGCGCGCGGTGCTGGCGCGTCGGCCCTGCGGCGTGACCGTGCGGTCCATCGGGCCGAAGCCTTCCTGCTGATAGCCGTTGAGATCGTCGGTGCGCGGATAGCCCGCCTGCACGCCCGCCTCCACCATCGCCTCAAACAGCGGGTTCACGCCCGGTTTCGAGGTGGTGACGCTCACCGGACCGTCGCCGCCGTGGTAGTCGTTCGGTCCCACGTCGCGCGTCTCCGCCTTGCGGTAGTAGGGCAGGCAGTTGAGGTAGCTCCAGTGCTCCAGACCCGGCTCTTTTGCCCAGTGGTCGAGGTCCATCGCGTTACCGCGGATGTAGCACATGCCGTTGATCAGCGACGAGCCGCCCAGCCCTTTGCCACGTCCGCACTCCATGCGGCGGTTGTTCATGTATGGCTCTGGTTCGGTTTCGTACGCCCAGTTGTAGCGCTTGCCCTGCAGCGGGAACGCCAGCGCGGCGGGCATCTGGGTGCGGAAGTCAAAGCGGTAATCCGGTCCGCCCGCTTCAAGCAGCAGGACGGTGGTGTTCGGATCTTCAGTCAGTCGTGTAGCCAGCACGTTGCCGGCAGAGCCGGCCCCGATAATGATGTAGTCAAATTGCAAATAAACCTCCCGGTTAAAATATGGACTGGAATTTACCCATCTCAACCTGGATGGACTTCACCTGGGTGTAGCTCTGCAGCGTCATCACTCCATTCTCGCGGCCAATGCCGGAGTGCTTGTAGCCGCCGACCGGCATCTCTGCAGCGGATTCACCCCAGGTGTTGATCCAGCAGATGCCCGCCTCGAGCTGATGAATGGCGCCGTGGGCGCGGTTCAGGTCGGCCGTGACGATGCCTGCCGCCAGCCCGTAGTCGGTGTCGTTGGCGCGGCGAATCGCTTCCTCAATGGACTCATAGGTGAGGATGGACATCACCGGGCCGAAGATCTCTTCGCGCACGATGGTCATTTCGTCAGTGCAGTCGGTGAACACGGTCGGGGCCACCCACGCGCCGTTATCGAAGCCTTCGCCCTTCAGCACGTCGCCGCCGCACAGCACGTGCGCGCCTTCCTCTTTGCCTTTGGCGATGTAGCGCATCACGCTGTCGCGGTGCGGGAAGCTGACCATCGGACCAAAGTTGGTCGCTTCATCGAACAGATCGCCCGCGCGGATGCGGCCCACGCGCTCAACGATTTTCTGCTCAAACGCGGCTTTGAACTTAGCCGGAACAAACACGCGGGTGCCGTTGGTGCACACCTGGCCGGAGCTGAAAAAGTTGGCCATCATGGCAATGTCCGCCGCGAGATCCAGATCCGCATCGTCAAAAATAATCAGCGGCGATTTGCCGCCCAGCTCCATCGTCACCTCTTTCAGGGAGGAGGCCGCGGCGTTCGCCATCACCTTTTTGCCGCTGGCGACGCCGCCGGTAAAGGAGACTTTGGCGATGCCCGGATGCTCGGTCAGGTACTGGCCGGTCTCCGCACCCACGCCCGGCAGGACGTTAAACACGCCGTCCGGCAGGCCCGCTTCGGTGTAGATCTCGGCAAGCTTCAGGGCGGTAAGCGGCGTCACTTCGCTCGGCTTGAAGATCATTGCGTTGCCCGCCGCCAGCGCCGGGGCCGATTTCCACAGGGCGATCTGGATCGGGTAGTTCCACGCGCCGATGCCCGCCACCACGCCCAGCGGCTCGCGGCGGGTATAGACGAATGAGGTCTCACGCAAGGGGATCTGGCTGCCTTCCAGCGCCGGGATCAGACCCGCGTAGTACTCCAGCACGTCCGCACCGGTGACGATATCCACGGTTGAGGTTTCGGAATACGCTTTACCGGTGTCGAGGGTTTCCAGCTTTGCCAGATCGTCGTTGCGCTCGCGCAGGATGTCGACGGCGCGACGCAGGATGCGAGAGCGCTCCATGGCGGTCATCGCCGCCCAGACTTTTTGCCCGCGCGTTGCGCTTTCTACGGCGCGATCGACGTCTTCGCGCCCGGCGGCCTGTACGGTCGCCAGGACTTCACCGTTGGCCGGGTTGATGGTCTCGAAGGTGCGACCGCTGGTGGCCGATGTATAACCACCATTGATATAAAGCTGCTGTTCTGCCATTCGGGACATAAATTCTCCTCGGTTATTCGGTCGGTAAATGCTGGCTGATAAAGTGGCTGGTCAGTGACTGCGCCAGGGTCTTATCCAGCGGCTTGCCGCTCAGCGCGGCGCGCAGCCACAGCCCGTCGATCAGCGCCGCCAGCCCATATCCCGCCTCCTGGGCCTGCTCGCGCGGAAGCTCGCGGCGGAACTCGTACACCAGGTTCGACAGCAGGCGGCGGCTGCTCACCTGCTGCAGGCGGTAGAGCATCGGCTGATGCATGCTGCTTGCCCAGAAGGCCAGCCAGGCCTTCATCGCCGCGCTGCTCACCTGGGTTTCATCAAAGTTACCGCCGACAATCGCCTGCAGACGCTGCTCCGCGCTGCCGTTCGGCAGGGCGTGCAGGCGGCTTAATACCGCATCGCGCAGCTGGCCGGTGATGTCGCGCATAGTCGCTTCCAGCAGGCCGTTTTTGTCTTTGAAATAGTGACTGATGATCCCCGTGGAAACGCCTGCCCGACGGGCGATCTGCGCGATCGTCGCGTCATGCATTCCCACTTCATTTATTGCTTCCAGCGTGGCGTCGATAAGCTGCCTGCGCCGGATCGGCTGCATCCCCACTTTGGGCATTTTTGCCACTCCATTCATCAGCGTTGGTTAACCATTAAAGCGGTTTTTGATTGGACGTTCAATATAAAATGTGTCTTAATTGTTGCGGATTTGGATTTTAATAGTTACAAAAATAGTGAGGATACTGGATGACAGACCTTTCACAGGACAGAGAAAAAGACAAAATCAACCCGGTCGTTTTTTATACGTCCGCCGGGCTGATTTTGTTGTTTTCCCTGACAACGATCTTCTTTCGCGATTTTTCTGCCGAGTGGATTGGACGCACCCTGAACTGGGTGTCAAAGACCTTCGGCTGGTACTACCTGCTGGCGGCGACGCTCTATATCGTCTTTGTGGTCTGCATTGCCTGCTCGCGCTTCGGCTCCGTTAAGCTCGGTCCCGAGCAGTCCAAGCCCGAGTTCAGCCTGCTGAGCTGGGCCGCGATGCTGTTTGCCGCGGGCATCGGCATCGACCTGATGTTCTTCTCCGTGGCGGAACCGGTCACGCAGTATATGCAGCCCCCGGAAGGGGCAGGGCAGACGATGGAGGCCGCACGCCAGGCGATGGTCTGGACGCTGTTCCACTACGGCCTGACCGGCTGGTCAATGTACGCCCTGATGGGGATGGCGCTGGGATACTTTAGCTATCGTTATAATTTGCCCCTCACCATCCGCTCCGCGCTGTACCCAATTTTCGGTAAAAAGATCAACGGCCCGATTGGCCACAGCGTCGACATTGCGGCGGTGATCGGCACCATCTTCGGCATCGCGACAACGCTCGGGATTGGCGTGGTGCAGCTCAACTACGGGCTGAGCGTGCTGTTTGATATTCCGGATTCGATGGCGGCGAAAGCGGCGCTGATTGCGCTCTCCGTCATTATCGCCACCATTTCGGTGACGTCGGGCGTCGATAAGGGCATCCGCGTGCTCTCCGAGCTGAACGTGGCGCTGGCGCTGGGCCTGATCCTGTTCGTGCTGTTTATGGGCGACACCTCATTCCTGCTCAATGCCTTAGTGCTGAACGTGGGCGACTACGTGAACCGCTTTATGGGCATGACGCTGAACAGCTTCGCCTTCGACCGCCCGGTGGAGTGGATGAACAACTGGACGCTTTTCTTCTGGGCGTGGTGGGTCGCGTGGTCGCCGTTTGTCGGCCTGTTCCTGGCGCGTATTTCACGTGGCCGCACCATCCGTCAGTTTGTTATGGGCACGCTGATTATCCCGTTCACCTTTACCCTGCTGTGGCTGTCGGTGTTCGGCAACAGCGCGCTCCATGAGATCATCCACGGCAACGCAACCTTTGCACAGGAAGCGATGGCGCACCCGGAGCGCGGCTTCTACAGCCTGCTGGCGCAGTACCCGGCGTTCACCTTTAGCGCTTCCGTGGCGACCATTACCGGCCTGCTGTTTTACGTCACCTCAGCGGATTCCGGCGCGCTGGTGCTGGGCAACTTCACCTCGAAGCTCAAAGACATCAACAGCGATGCGCCGAACTGGCTGCGCATCTTCTGGTCCGTCGCCATCGGCCTGCTGACGCTCGGCATGCTGATGACCAACGGCATCTCGGCGTTGCAGAACACCACGGTGATCATGGGGCTGCCGTTCAGCTTCGTTATCTTCTTCGTGATGGCCGGGCTGTATAAATCGCTCAAGGTGGAAGATTACCGCCGTGTCAGCGCCAGCCGCGACACCGCACCGCGTCCGATGGGGGCCCAGGACAGGCTGAGCTGGAAGAAACGCCTGTCGCGCCTGATGAACTACCCGGGCACGCGCTACACCAAACAGATGATGGAGACGGTCTGCTTCCCGGCAATGGAAGAGGTGGCGCAGGAGCTGAAGCTGCGCGGCGCCTACGTGGAGCTGAAAAACCTGCCGCCGGAGGAGGGCGAGACCCTGGGGCACCTGGACCTGCTGGTGCACATGGGCGACGAGCAGAATTTTGTCTACCAGATCTGGCCGCAGCAGTACTCGGTCCCCGGCTTTACCTACCGGGCGCGCAGCGGGAAGTCGACCTACTATCGGCTGGAGACCTTCCTGCTGGAAGGAAGTCAGGGGAATGATTTGATGGACTACAGCAAGGAGCAGGTGATTACGGATATTCTGGACCAGTATGAACGGCATCTGAACTTTATCCACCTGCACAGGGAAGCGCCGGGGAATAGCGTGATGTTCCCGGATACGTAAGTTACTTTTTTACAAACGCGCAATATAAGGCAAGTGTCTATCGGCACTTGCCTTTTTTATCTCTTGAGTTTGCTGGCAGAACTCATCACGGGAAGGGAAGAAGGAATGTGCCGGAATAATGTTAATTTTCATCAAAAAAATTGATCTGAGTGTGATTTCTCATGATGTGATTGATTTTTAATATGTTTTTTATTATTCACACGAGCGGGTGTTAGAGTTTTGTAAAGAAAATTCAGGTTTTGTATTGGGCGTTTTACTAAAACTCAAAGTTTTGTCATGAATAATCTTAAATTAACCCTATTAAGAAAAGGTTTAATTCCTTTTCTTTACTCTACTAACTTATTGATTTGATTTATTGATTGTTTTTTGTTTGGTTTTTTGTTCTGTTTTGTTAATTATAATGGATGAATATGCTTGTGTAATAATCGTGTTAAAAATTAGTGTTGGCTTTATACATTGTTTTATCAAAAGGATTTTTATACTTAATAATGTTACGTTAGCGGTTGAATATTTCTAATAGAGTCGAGATTGTGATTTTTTATCTTGATAAATCTGTCTCATTGTCACATTTTCTTCATTCAAATACCATCTTCTACAAATCAGGCGAACACTGATTACCCAGTGCGGAGGAGGAGATGTCAAAGAAATGAGAACGATAAGCCCCTAAGGAGTGGTTGTGCCTTTTGTCTCTGACGAACTTCTGTATGGATACACCATTTTCCAGCATCTGGAATACAGGCCAACAACGCGCACGCTAATTAATATCAAAAATGGCCGAATCAAAAGATTTGGTACAACGAAAGCCAGATTGTTTGAGTATTTATTGTCAGGAATGGATGAAGGAATTGTCTACGATAATGACATCATCGTACATGTTTTTGAGGATCATGGATTGCGGTGTTCCAGATCTTATCTACTGTCCATGATTAAAAAAATTCAAAATGCGTTTAATACCGTCGGCTTTGAGCGGTATCCCTTTGCAAGGGTTGATGGAAAAGCTTATGTAATCGATAGGTCTTGCTTAGAGCGCATATATGTTGTCAAAACTTCATCTTAATCATGTTATATGAATTAAAAAAAGGAATGAACGTTGACGACGCTATTGGTGTTCACTCGGAATTTTGCAATGAGGCAGGCCATTCAGGGCTTATCCTCAGCGGACAAAGCGGTATTCTTTTTTGATAACCGCCTTGAGTTTATCGTCTGTGCAACGATCCTGGATAAGCCTTGCATTTTGATTGATGCAATTGATGAAACAACAGATAACATAAGGTGGTTGTATTCTCGGCTCGCGGCCAGAGGATTATCGCGACGAACCTATTTTATTTCGCCAGAAGAAAACACAGGCAATAGCTATTTAAAACTCTTCTGGCTGGTTACGACGATCAAAGAGTTGAAGGCGCTTTGCGATCGCGCAGCGAAACTCCCCGCAACGGAAAAACCCTGGGAAGTAGCCGATGTTATTTACGACAGGTTATCGGTAAAGTTATCGCCAGAACATCTGGACTTTCTGATGTCGCTATACGATGTGGCGACCGGGAAATATCGTTGCAATGACCGCGATGACATAAATAAAAACTACTATTTAAGAAAGCGACTTGCATTAGGAAGCAGTTCAGAGATGAAACAGCTCATCGTTATTTTATCCACTCAGGCTTGTCACCATCCTTGTTTAAAATCAGCCTGACTGGGCAATAAATAATACATTAACTGGTTTAGCGGACTTATTCCGCTGTTCCTGCATTGACATGACGTCAATGCAGATAATGTTCAATCCTAAGGATAAAGCTATGCAAACTAAAGTTACCCGTGTAATTCGTAATGTCCTGGCGGCCGCTGCCGTGAGTGGAATCACCTTTGCCACTCAGGCGGCCGATGGAAAAATTAATTTCACCGGCACAATCCTTGATTCGGCCTGTACGATTGATACCAGTACGGCGAATCAGACCGTTAACCTTGGGAAAATCCCTAAAAGCTCGTTTAGCGCGGCCGGATCTGTTGCTGCTGCAACCCGCTTCAGCATTATGTTGAATAATTGCCCTGCGGCCGTTACCTCTGCATCCATTAAGTTTGATGGTACTGCAGACAGCTCTGACACCAGTATTCTTGCGCTGAATAGCGATCAAACGGCGAAAGGTGTAGGCGTTGCGTTTTATGAAGAGGACGGCATTACAGCGATCCCTCTGGCAACCCAGTCGAAGAGCATCACCCTTGACACCAGTGCAGGCGAAGATGCCGCAAATAGCAATAAGATGACCTTCGTGGCGAAATATAAGGCAACGCAGGCTGCCGTGGTGGCGGGTACTGCAAACGCGACGTCAGATTTTACCATCACCTATCAGTAATATCCCGGGCGTACCTAAGGTGCGCCCCGTTGTTTCTTGCTGAAATATTGGGAACGTATGATGAGTCAACTTATTCGAACGATTGCGTTATCAGGCGTTTGCCTGCTTTCTATACCGGTTCAGGCCAGCATAACCGTCGGGGGGACACGCTTAATTTATAATGGAAATGAAAGCGAAGCCTCACTCCCAGTGAGTAACAGTCGGGATGCCGTTCCCTATTTAATTCAGTCATGGGTTGAGTTAGGTGAAAACTCGAAGGAGAAGGTTTCTTTTATCGTCACGCCGCCCCTGTTCCGCCTCGACGGAGGCCATGAAAATACGCTGCGGATCATTTATACCGGTGAAAAAAAATTGCCTGATAATCGCGAATCTGTTTTTTGGCTAAACGTTAAGTCTATTCCCTCAATGACCCGGTCAGATGAAAATCGGCTGCTTATTGCCGTTAAGACGCGTATGAAAATTTTCTATCGCCCTGCGGCGCTGGCGTCTGAAAAATCTGGTGAGGCATGGACGAAATTAAAGTTTGAGACGCGCGGTGAACACCTGGTGATTAATAACCCAACGCCGTTCTACGTTTCTCTTTATTCATTAACGATTGGCAATAAAACGATTGCGCAGCCGCCGATGATTTCACCCTTTAGTTCCGCAACGGTGGCCGGCAGTGGAACGCAGGTGGCCTGGAAAGCCATAAATGATTTTGGTGGCGTAACGACAGAAAAGCGCCAGATGCTGAAATAAAAAATATTAACAATACGCTATGTCACTCGCGCAGGTAAGCAAAGTGAATACTGTTCCTTTTTCTCGATATGGTTTTTTCTCTGGCTCGTGGCCTAACCGCGTAAGTCGACTCTCGACGATAGCGCTTTTTATTTCGGGCGTTTTTCCCGCAGCTGCGGGCGAACTCTATTTTATGGCCGATGCGCTTGAAAAAACACACTCGACTTCTCAGGGCATAGATCTGGGCCGCTTCGAGCGGGGAGAGCAGTTACCCGGCACCTACAGGGTGGAAATATGGCTTAATGAAAATTATATCCGAACGGAAAATATCTCTTTTGTATCTGTTAACGGCGTCGGGCTGGCGCCGGAGCTTAACCGGAGCGTGCTGGAATCACTCGGTGTCAGGGTCAAGGCATTTCCTGAATTATCCATGCTACCTGCCGAGGCAATAATTACCGATCCCGGCGCCTTTATACCGGATGCCTCCACCCGGCTGGATTTTGACAGGCAGAGACTGGATATCTCTATCCCTCAATCGGCGCTTAACGCGCGGGCACGCGGCACCGTTGACCCGTCGCGCTGGGACCAGGGCATTTCTGCACTGCTGGTAAATTACAGCATCAACGGCTCGCGCAGCTGGAGCCGGGACGGCGAGACGCAGGATCAGCTTTACACCAATCTGCAAAGTGGTATTAATGCGGGGCCGTGGCGCCTGCGTAACTACAGCACTGTGACCACGAACAACGGAAAACAGCTGTTTTCGTCGTTGAATACGACCCTGAGCCGCGACGTCCAGTTTTTGAGAGGGCAGTTTCAGGTGGGTGAAAGCAGCACCCCCGGCGACGTGTTTGACAGCGTGATGTTTCGCGGCGCCCAAATTTTTTCCGATGACACTATGTTGCCGGAAAGCATGCGCGGTTTCGCCCCCATCATTCGGGGGATCGCCCGCACCAACGCCACGGTTACCGTGAAGCAAAACGGCTACACGGTTTATCAAACCTACGTGGCGCCTGGCAGCTTTATCATTCGCGATCTTTATCCTACGTCAGCGAGCGGCGACCTGGATATTGTCGTCACCGAAGCTGACGGCAGCGTCCAGCATTTCGTGCAACCTTTCTCCGCGGTTCCCGTCATGCTGCGGGAAGGCCGCGTGAAGTATGCGCTGAGCACAGGCGAGTTTCGAACGACGAAGCATGGGGCACATACGCCCACATTTGGCCTGGGCACGTTGGCTTATGGCCTCGCCAATAATCTCACGCTGTACGGTGGCGTCCTGGGGGCAAGTAACTATGCGTCCGGCGTGCTTGGTTCCGGCCTCAGCTTTGGCGATATAGGCTCACTATCGGCGGACGTTACCCTTGCCGAAAGCCAGCTCGTTGAGGAGAAAAATCGCCGCAGCCGGGGACAGTCCTATCGGGTGCAGTATTCAAAAACGGTGGCCACGACCGATACCACCGTGACGCTCGCAAGCTATCGCTACTCCACGGAAGGGTTTTATACCTTCCAGGAAGTGAATGAATTCAGCAGCCAGCGCTACAACAAGCGAAGCCGATTGCAGCTCAACCTCAGCCAGTCGCTGCAAAGCTGGGGAAATTTTTATATTTCGGCATACCAGCAGGACTACTGGGGCAGACAGGGCTATGAGCGCAACGTCAGCACCGGCTTTAACACCAGTATTCGCGATATCAATTACTCGCTCGGCTACACCTACAGCGAAACGCCGGGCAAAGACCGTAGGGACCAGATTGTAGCCTTTAACTTACAGGTGCCGCTGAGCAAATGGCTGCCGCAAAGCTGGGCCAGCTATAGCGTGAATATGCAAAAGAACGGTCCGGAGACGCACCTGGTGGGGCTGAGCGGCACCGCACTCTCTGATAATAACCTGAGCTACCTTGTCCAGCAGGGCTATACGTCGTCTGGCGGAGAATCGAGAAGTTCCCTAAGCGGAACCTATAAAGGCGGCTACGGTACCGTAAGCGCAGGCTACAACTACAGCCGACAGAACAGTCAGCTGAACTTCGGCCTGCAGGGGGGGGTTGTCGGCCACGAGCATGGCGTGACGTTCTCTCAGCCGCTGGGGGATACCATTGTGCTGCTAGAAGCGCAGGGCGCATCAGGCGTGAGCGTGCGCAATAACCCTGGCGTTAAAACGGACTGGCGCGGATATGCGGTAGTGCCCTATGCCAGCGCTTATCAGGAAAACCGGATTGCGATAGACATCGGTTCGCTGAGGCCGGACGTGGATGTGGACGAATCCGTAGTCAACGTCGTACCTACGCGCGGTGCCGTGGTGCGCGCGACGTTCAAAGCGAGAACAGGGTTCCGTGCTCTGATAACGTTGCTGTATCAGAACTCGCCGGTGCCCTTTGGGGCCATGGTAAAGCTTAACGGAAGCGATGCGATGAGTATTGTTGGGAGCGACGGAGAGGTCTATATGAGCGGCCTGAACGACGGTGACAGCATAACGGTACAGTGGGGAGCGAAAACCTGTCGCGCCAAAATAAACTTGAACGCCTTACCGGGTAAAATTCAGCGTACCGCTGCGACGTGTCGTTAAATTTCTCATTGCGTTAATACGTATTATTACTTTTACGAGAGAAGGCCTACGCCTTGCCTGAAATGAAGGAACATATCATGTCCACCGTATTTAAAATCGCGACGGCAGCCGTGGGATGCGCTGTCTCTCTGAATGCCTTTGCGCTGTGTTCTGCAAACGACGTAGCGGTCAACTTCGATCACAATATTGTCGTTCAGCGGGATGCGCCGGTTGGAACGGTATTAGCAACGATAATCACCAGTAACCCCATAAAATGTGACCCTGAGGGTCAGCAAATCGGATATGATGGCTCGTGGTTTATTCAGCTCTCCGGGGCGAATACGGATTACGGCGCCTCGCCGCTGGCAAACGTGCGGGCGACAGAGGTTCCGGGTATTGGCATCCGGTGGAAGAACTTTTCCAGCACCACGCAAAGTAGCGAATTTGTCACCAGAATGGACCTTAATAACCCGAACTGGAGGCGAGGGATCCTCCAGGATGGTGTATCAACGTTCACGGATACTTTTGAGCTGATCAAAACCAGCACTACCCCGGAGACGGGCTCAATACCCGCTCAGGCGCTAAATATGGAATACAGTACTCCGAGAAGTAATAACATTATGCGCCTACCGCTTTTTAAATATATATTTTCGCCGATGAATATAAGCACTGCATCCTGTCAGATTGAAGATAAAAATTTGAATATCAATATGGGAATTGCGCTATTACCGAAGTTTAACGGCGTCGGCAGCACCCAGAATCAGGTGACATTTTCCATACCACTTATCTGTAGTGCACAGACCGCAGTGAATGTGACGTTGGATAATGTCAGCCCGCTTGCCGATCCTGTTAACGGAGTATTGGGGTTAAACAGCAGTTCGACGGCTACAGGTTTGGGCATTCAGCTAAAATATAACGATTCGCCCGTGCAGTTCGGCAAGCTTATTAAATACGGCACGACGACCTCGGCAGGAGAAATCGTCAATATTCCCTTTAAGGCCGCGTATTATATGACCTCTGCGAATGCTCGATCAGGCTCGGTGAGCGCCACGGCGTCGTTTACTATGACCTATCGTTAACGCATTATTTGAAATACCCTCGCATCCGGTCTGTTCTGCGCGGTTTCCACCGAATGCCTGAAAGATAACACCTGAATCAAGCAGAATGGGTTATGGGGATCATTTTTTCCGGCATGTTTGGTGTCGGGTTGAGCCTCTGCATTCCCGTCGGCAGGAGAGCCTTACAGCAGGGTGATCGCCTGTTCGCCGTGCTGTCGCCAGTGAAGGGTGAAGGCGGTGGCGTTGGCATGTCCTGCGCGTTGAAGGGTTAATGCCAGGGTAAGCGTTTTATCGTCGAGCTGTGTGACGCGAGTACTGTCAAACCCCATCCAGGACTGTACCTTCGGAAAGAGGGCTTTGAACAGGCTCTCTTTGGCGCTAAACGCCAGCGTCAGGGCGAGGGTGAACGGAAAACCTGAGCAGGAAAGGACGATCTCTTCCTGGGCATCAATGACGCCGTCTTTTATTTCCTGAGCTTCATTCTCGGAGAGGATCGTTTCGCAATCGATGCCGATAATCGCCGGATGGTCGCATGTCACAACCGCCATCGCCTGCGTGCCGCTGTGGGTGATGCTTCCTGAAACGCCTTCCGGCCAGAGCGGTTCACCGCTGGGGCCGATGCCGGGCACGGTGTGGTCAGGTAAGGCATGCGCGGCGGCGATGCGGCCTGCCAGATGCTCGGCTTTGCGTTTGCGCCCGGCGTTTGCAAGCTCGGCGTGGTGGGGGAGCCAGAGGAGATCGGCGTCGGTGAAGGTGGTTGGGTCGAAGGTGACGTGGTGAACGGTGTGGCCGGCGAGAATGAACGTGGTGTGGATTGTGTGCATGGTTTTTCCTTCAGAATTGTGCGGCCTGATGCCCTCACCCCGGCCCTCTCCCACGGGGAGAGGGAGCAAACACTAAAAACGGCAACGGGGTTGCCGTTTTGCTTTCACCTCGTCCTCACCCCAGCCCTCTCCCACAGGGAGAGGGAGGCGTTGTTGCCTTTATCAGAAACGCGTATTCACGCTCATATACCACGTGCGGCCTGGCTCATTATAGGTATAAGCCCCCGCGCCGTACATATACGCACCGGTGGTGGCGTTGCCCGTGGTCTGGGCATTACCCGCGCGCCACTGGCGCTTGTCGAAGACGTTATCCACGCCGCCGGTCAGGCTGACGTTTTTGGTCATGTCCCAGGTTGCGCTCAGACCCATGATGCTGTACGGGCTGACTTCGTCTTTCTCAGACCCGGTGACAGGCTGACCTTTGTAGTTGTACTTCTTCGGCTGCTGCTTGCCGTACCAGGTAAAGGTCGACTGGAGCGACACGTCCTGATGCACCTGCCAGCTCAGAGTGGAGTTCAGCGTGTACTCCGGAATGATCGACAGACGGTCGCCGGTCTCCTTGTTCTTGCTCTGCAGCATGTAGGTGATGTTGTTGGTCCAGTTAATCGTGTCGCTGACCGGCACGTTCAGGGAGCCTTCCAGACCTTCAACCACCGCCTTCGGCACGTTTTCCCACTGGTAGATATCCGTCTGCACTTTACCGGAAGAAGTGTGACCAATCGGCGCGTAGCCCGCTTCAATCTTGTCGCGGTAGTCGTTGCGGAACCAGGTGACGCCCGCCAGCCAGCCGTCGTGTTTCCACTCCAGGCCAATCTCTTTGTTGATGCTGGTTTCGGCCTTCAGGTCGTCGTTACCCATCATGTAGCAGCCCACGCCGTCGGAGCTGGCGTAGCAGCCCTGGCCTTTGCTGTAGAGCAGGTAGTTCGGGTTGGTCTGGTACAGGCTCGGCGCCTTATAGGCGCGGGCGATCCCCATCTTCAGCGTGAAGTCATCCCCCAGACCCTGCGACAGGTTAAGTGACGGGCTCCAGTTGTTGCCGACGATGGTGTGATGGTCGAAGCGCAGGGCAGGGGTCAGCATGGTGCTGTCGGTCAGCTCCATGTTGTTTTCGGCGAACAGAGAGAAAATCTCTGCCGACGTGTACGGGCTGCGGTCATTGCTCATGCCCGGAATGGTGCCGCCCTGCTGGGTTTGGGTGAAGGAGGTTGAGTCCTTCATGCGCTGCTGGTTCCACTCGGTGCCGAGCGTCAGGTTCTGGTTAACGAGGAAATCAATCGGCAGGTTGATTTCACTGTGCAGCATCACGTCTGCCAGATCGGTGTCGGTGAATTTATTACTGTTGAACAGGCCTTCCAGACCGCCCGCCAGCCCTTCGCCCAGACGGGAGTTGCGGGTGTGCTCGTACTGCGCCCAGTTGCTGGTGGTAATGCCGTTATCCCAGCCGCCGTTCCAGGTCACCGCGAAGTTCTGGCGATAGATACGGTTGGTCTCTTTGCCGTAGTTCTTTTTCACCAGGCCGCTGGAGCTGTTGTCGTTGTTGGTGTTCTGGGTATCACCGGCGTAGAGGTTATTCTGACGGCTATAGCCCGCCTCAAATTCCAGAGACTGCATCGGCGCAAAGTCCCAGCGCACCACGCCGTTGATGTCTTTATTTTCCACCCCTTCACGGCCCGCGGGCAGCGTGTCGGCGTAGGCACCGGTTCGGTCAGACTGATGACCCTGGTTGATGTCCCACGCGTCGGCCTGGGTTTTGTCCAGATTGCCGAACATGCTGAAGCTGAAGTCGCCGCCCAGCGGGCCGCTCAGGCTGAAGTTGGTGCGTTTGGTGGAACCTTCATCCTTGTGCTCAGGCGCATTCAGGTAGGTATTCCAGGAGCCGTGCCACTGGTCGTCGAATTTTTTGGTGATGATGTTCACCACGCCACCTGCCGCGCCGTTGCCATAGCGCGCGGCGGCCGGACCGCGGATCACTTCGATGCGCTCGATCATCTCCGGCGGCACCCAGCCGGTATCGCCGCGGGTGTCGCGCTCGCCGCGCCAGCCCAGACGGATGGAGTTACGGCTGGTCACCGGCTTACCGTCGATCAGGATCAGGGTGTTTTCTGGCCCCATGCCGCGGATATCAATCTGACGGTTATTCCCGCGCTGGCCGCTGGTGGAGTTACCGGTCAGGTTAACGCCTGGCATGGTGCGGATGATTTCAGCCACGTCCCGCGCGGGCGGGTTTTTACGTATCTCATCGGCGGTGATGGTCGATACCCCCGGCGCCTGCAGATTCTGCTCGGCGGCGGTGATCACCATCGTGTCTTCGTGCTGCGCAGAGGCGGAGTTGTCGTCTGCCAGAGCGGGCAGCGCGACGCCGTAAATCCCTAAATTGACCAGCAAGGCCAGAGAGTGAATCTTCTTATTCATTGTACGTCCTGCTTTTGTGGTTGTTTTATGAGCGCTTCCCACAGCGCGGGCACTACGCTATTGCAAATGCAAATAGTTATCAATAATATTATCAATAAAATTTGCTCTGAAACAAAAAAGACTGTTAAACATGAGGTTATAAGGGTGACGGCGTTAACAACGGGAAGTGAAGCGTGGTGGCAGTCGAAAAACGGGCCTGAATGGACGCCGGAAAAGGGAAACTATCGCGTCACGTTCTGGTGGCGTGACCCGGCAGGAACGCAAAGAACGTCACCGATCAAACGCGTCTGGCTCTACGTCACCGGCGTGACCGATCACCACCAAAATGCCCGCCCGCAGTCTCTCGAACGCATTCCCGATACCGACGTCTGGCAGTGGCAGGGCGAGTTCAGCCCCGAGTGGCGCGGAAGCTACTGTTTTATCCCTTCCGTGAATGAAAACGATTTTGCCAGTGTCGTGTTTGAAGGCGAGCAGCCGGAGCGCATGGCGCTTCGCGAAGGGTGGCGCAAGCTGCTGCCGCACGCGGTTTCCGACCCGCTGAATCCGCAAAGCTGGCGCGGCGGGCGCGGCCATGCCGTCTCCGCGCTGGAGATGCCGGGCGCGCCGGTTCAGCCGGGGTGGAATCATCCCGATACGCCGTATCAGCCGCCAGTCTGCATTGAGTGGGAAAGCGCGCGCCTGAAAAATCGCCGTCGCGTCTGGATTTTCACTACCGGGGATCATAGCCCGGAACGCCCGCTGGCGGTGCTGCTCGACGGGCAGTTCTGGGCCGAAAGCATGCCGGTCTGGCCTGCACTGGCGTCGCTCACCGCCGAGCGCAAATTACCGCCTGCGGTCTACGTCTTAATCGATGTTATCGACATGGAGCATCGGAACCGCGAGCTGCCGTGCAATCCCGATTTCTGGCTGGCGGTGCAGGAAGAACTTCTCCCCCTTGTTAAAAAACGCGTGCCGTTTAGCGACCGCGCCGACCGTACGGTGGTGGCTGGCCAGAGCTTTGGCGGTCTCGCGTCGCTTTATGCTGGCCTCCACTGGCCGCAGCGTTTTGGCTGCGTGCTTAGCCAGTCCGGCTCTTACTGGTGGCCACACCGCGGCGGCCAGCAGGACGGGCTGTTAATCGAACAACTTAAAGCCGGTGAAATATCTCCTCGCGGGCTACGCATCATTCTTGAAGCCGGGCGCAACGAGCCGCTCATCTTCCGCGCGAATCAGGCGATTTACGCCGAACTGCACATACACCAACCGGTTATCTGGCGTCAGGTTGACGGCGGACACGATGCGCTTTGCTGGCGCGGTGGGCTGACGCAGGGGCTGATGACCCTCTGGCAGCCGCTTATTCACTAACGGAGTCTGTATGGAATTCAGCAATCCTTTCGATAATCCGCAGGGACAGTTCGCCATTTTGCAAAACGACCAGGGGCAGTACAGCCTGTGGCCGCAGCAGTGCGAACTGCCGGCAGGGTGGCGCGTGGTGTGCGAAGCACAGTCGCAGGAGGCGTGCCAGCAGTGGCTTGCCGGGCACTGGCAAACGCTTGAGCCGTCTTACTTTGTGGGGGAGAAAGCATGAACCGTCTTCCTCTCGTCGCCGCCCAGCTGGGGATCTGGATGGCGGAACAGCTGTCCACGCTGCCAAACGCCTGGAGCGTGGCGCACTACACCGAGCTGAAAGGCAATATCGATGCGCCACTGCTGGTTAAAGCCATTGCGGAAGGCATGCTGCAGGCCGATACCCTGCGCATGCGTTTTGCAGAAGAAAACGGTGAGGTGTGGCAGTGGGTGGATGAGACCTTCATTCTGCCGGAACCGTCCGTTGTTCGCGTTGATTCCCACGCCGCCGCCGTGGCGCTGATGGAATCCGATCTTAACCAGAACCTGCGCGTCGACAGCGGTCAGCCGCTGGCGTTTCACCAGCTGATTCAGGTCGGTGACAACCACTGGTACTGGTATCAGCGCTATCATCATCTGGTAGTGGATGGCTTCAGCTTCCCGGCCATTACCCGCCAGATCGCCGCAATTTATGCCGCGTGGAAAAAGGGCGACCCCACGCCTGAATCCCCGTTTACCCCATTTGCAGAGGTGGTGGACGAGTACCAGCGCTATCGCGACAGCGAGGCGTACCAGCGCGACGGCGCGTTCTGGGCCGAGCAGCGCAAACAGCTGCCTTCTCCGGTCTCGCTCTCCTCCGCGCCGCTGCCGGGTCGTGCCGCGACAACGGATATCCTGCGCCTGAAAATCGCCGCCGACGGTCGTGCTTTTAGCCAGCTTGCGCAGGCGGCAGAAAACGTACAGCGCACCGACCTGGCGCTTGCGCTGGTGGCGCTGTGGCTGGGGCGCCTCACCGGACGGCTGGACTACGCCGCCGGGTTTATCTTTATGCGAAGGATGGGGTCCGCAGCCCTGACCGCGACCGGACCGGTGCTTAACGTCCTGCCGCTGGCGGTCAATATCGATCCGCAGGAGAGCCTGCCCTCGCTGGCGCTGCGCCTGGCGAACCAGCTGAAAAAAATGCGCCGCCACCAGCGCTACGACGCTGAGCAGATCGTGCGCGACAGTGGGAAAGCTGCGGGCGATGAAGCGCTGTTCGGCCCGGTGCTGAACGTGAAAGTGTTCGACTACCAGCTGGATATCGACGGCGTGGAGGCCATCACCCACACGCTGGCGACCGGCCCGGTGAACGATCTGGAACTGGCGCTGTTCCCGGACGAGCAGGGCGGGTTGAGCATTGAGATCATCGCCAATAAACAGCGCTACGACGAGGCGACGCTGACGCGTCACGTCGCGCGCCTGAACGCGATGCTGAGGCAATTTGCGGCCAACCCGGACCTGCGCTGCGGCGAGGTGGAAACCGTTTCAGAACAGGAATACGCAAAGCTCGCACGCATCAACGATACCGGACTGGCGCTGCCGTCCACTACGCTCGCGGATCTGGTGGCGGAACAGGCGAGCAAAACGCCAGATGCCCCGGCGCTGGCGGATGCGCACGTTGAGCTGAACTATCGCCAGATGCGCGAGCAGGTCGTCGCGCTGGCAAATCTGCTGCGCGCGCGCGGCGTGAAGCCGGGCGACAGCGTGGCGGTGGCCCTGCCGCGCTCGGTATTCCTGACGTTAGCGCTGCACGGCATTGTGGAGGCGGGCGCCGCGTGGCTGCCGCTCGACACCGGCTACCCGGACGATCGCCTGCGGATGATGCTGGAGGATGCGAAGCCGTCCCTGCTCATTACCACTGACGAACAGCTTCCGCGCTTTAGCGATCTCTCCGTCGAGACGTTTAGTTACAACACACTATTACCGACCGCGGGTGCTGAACCGCTGCGGCTGGCGAAGCCGGAGCAGACGGCGTACATCATCTTTACCTCCGGCTCGACCGGGCGTCCAAAAGGGGTCATGGTCGGCCATACCGCCATCGTTAACCGCCTGAAGTGGATGCAGGATCATTATCCACTGACGTCGTTTGACGTAGTGGCGCAGAAAACGCCGTGCAGCTTTGACGTGTCGGTGTGGGAGTTCTGGTGGCCGTTTATCGCCGGGGCGAAGCTGGTGATGGCCGAGCCGGACGCGCACCGCGATCCGCAGGCGATGCAAAGCTTCTTCTCCCACTATGGCGTGACCACTACCCACTTCGTGCCGTCGATGCTGGCGGCGTTTGTTGCCTCGCTGACGCCGGAAAACGTCGACTGCTGCAAAACGCTTAAGCAAGTGTTCTGCAGCGGCGAAGCGCTGCCGACGGCGCTGTGCCGCGAGTGGGAAGAGCTGACCCGCGTGCCGCTGCACAATCTTTATGGCCCGACGGAAGCGGCGGTGGACGTCAGCTGGTATCCGGCGTTTGGGCCTGAGCTGGCGGCGGTGGAAGGCAACAGCGTGCCGATCGGCTTCCCGGTGTGGAATACGGGGCTGCGCATTCTGGATGCGATGATGCGCCCGGTACCGTTCGGCGTGGCGGGCGATCTCTACCTCACCGGCATCCAGCTGGCGCAGGGGTATCTGGGACGCCCCGATCTCACCGCCAGCCGCTTTATCGCCGACCTGTTTGCGCCGGGCGAGCGGATGTACCGCACCGGAGACGTTGCCCGCTGGCTGGATAACGGCGCGGTGGAATATCTGGGCCGCAGCGACGACCAGCTTAAAATTCGCGGCCAGCGCATCGAGCTGGGTGAAATCGACCGGGCGATGCTGTCGCTGCCGGACGTGGCCCAGGCCGTGGCGCACGCCTGCGTCTTCAACCAGGCGGCGGCAACGGGCGGCGATGCCCGCCAGCTGGTGGGGTACGTGGTTTCTGAATCCGGCTTACCGCTGGACCGCGACGCGCTGCTGGAATCGCTCAAAGCCCAGCTGCCGCCGCATATGGTGCCGGTGGTGCTGCTGCAAATCAGCGCGCTGCCGCTGAGCGCCAACGGCAAGCTGGATCGCAAGGCGCTGCCGCTGCCGGAACTGACCGGTAAAACGTCCGGACGGGCCCCGGAAAGCGAAACCGAAATCGCCGTCGCGCAGGCGTTTGCTGCGCTGCTGGGCTGCGAGATCAACGACATTGAGGCGGATTTCTTTGCCCTCGGCGGCCACTCGCTGCTGGCTATGCGTCTGGCGGCACAGCTTAGCCGTGCGTTCAACCGCAAGGTCACGCCGGGGCAGATTATGGTCGCCTCGACGGTCAGCAAGCTTAGCGCCCTGCTGGACTCGCAGATGAGCGACGAGCAGGCGCAGCGTCTGGGGTATGAAACGCTTCTGCCGCTGCGTGAGGGCGACGGCCCGACGCTGTTCTGCTTCCATCCGGCGTCCGGCTTTGCCTGGCAGTTTAGCGTGCTGGCGCGCTACCTCAGCCCGCGCTGGTCAATCGTCGGCATTCAGTCGCCGCGCCCGGACGGGCCGATGCAGGAAAGTGCGGATCTGGATGGGGTGATCGAGCGCCACCTGTCTACGTTACGTAAGCAGCAGCCGCAGGGGCCGTATTACCTGTTCGGTTATTCCCTCGGCGGCACGCTGGCGCAGGGGATTGCGGCCCGCCTGCGCGGGCAGGGTGAAGCGGTTTCGTTCCTCGGCCTGCTGGATACCTGGCCGCCGGAAACCCAGAACTGGGCGGAAAAAGAGGCTAACGGCCTCGACCCGGCGGTGCTGGCAGAGATCGAGCGGGAACGTCAGGCGTTTATCGCCGCCCAGCAGGGGCAGGGCTCCAGCGAGCTGTTTAACGCCATTGAAGGCAACTACGCCGACGCGGTGCGGCTGCTCACCACGGCACACAGCGCGCGCTTTGACGGCAAAGCGACGCTGTTTGTCGCCGAGCGCACGCGAACCATGGATCCGCAGGCGGCCTGGGCGCCGTGGGTGGCGGAGCTTGAGGTGTACAGCCAGGATTGCGCCCACGTGGATATCATTTCACCGCAGGCGTTTGAGAAGATAGGGCCGGTGTTGAAGAATATTTTGGGGTAACGTCAAAAGCGCCGGGTGTAGGCCGGGTAAGGCGTAGCCGCCACCCGGCAATTACCGTCGACCTAACGGCACCACCAGCGGCGTGCCCGCCACCGGATCGTTGATTATCATGCAGCGCAGGCCGTAGATCCGCGCGATCAGCTCCGGCGTAACAATCTCCTTCGGCGCGCCCTGCGCCACAATCTCCCCGTCTCGCAAGGCAATCAGGTGCGTGGCATAGCGGCACGCCTGGTTTAAATCGTGCAGTACCGCCGCCAGGGTGTACCCCTGCGCGCGGTTCAGCTCGCTCAGCAGCTCCAGCAGGTCAATCTGGTGGCTGATATCCAGCCACGTTGTCGGCTCGTCCAGCAGCATGATGGAGGTCTCCTGCGCCAGCACCATCGCGATCCACGCGCGCTGACGCTGTCCGCCGGAAAGGGTATCCACGCTTTGCTGAGCGAGATCGGTAATGCCCGTCGCCCGCATCGCGCGGTTCACCGCCTCGTCATCTTCCTTGCGCCAGCGGGTAAACAGCGGCTGGTGCGGATAGCGTCCGCGCGAGACCAGCTCCTGCACCGTGATGTCCCCCGGCGTGGTGGCGTTTTGCGCCAGCAGCCCGATGCGCCTGGCCACCTCTTTGCTGGCGAAGCGCTGGATCTGCTCGCCGTCGAGAAGCACGCTCCCCGCAACCGGCGTCATCAGGCGGCTCAGTGTGCGCAGCAGGGTCGATTTTCCGCAGCCGTTCGGGCCGATAATCGCCGTGAAGTGGCCGTCCGGAATGGCGACGGATAAATCACGGGCAATAATTTTTTTGCCGTAACCGAGGGTGAGATTTTCGCCGCGCAAGCGGGTGGTTGAATCTGTCATTTCTTGCGTGACTCCTGAACGAGCAAGACGATAAGGTAAATGCCGCCGAGGCTGACGGTCACCACGCCCACTGGAAGCTGGTAAGGCATAAACAGCCGCTGGGCGCAGAGATCGGCGGCCAGCAGCAGCAGCGCGCCGCACAGCGCCGCCTGAGTTAATCCCCAGCGCGCCGTCCCGCTTAGACGTCGTGCGATATGCGGCGCGACAAGGGCGATAAACGATATCGGCCCGGCGATGGCGGTGGAGGCGGCGGTCAGCAGTACGGCGACCAGCATCAGCATCAGGCGCGAGCGCTCAACGCCCACGCCCAGCGCGCAGGCGCTGTCGTCGCCCATCTCCAGCAGCCGCATGCGCCGTACCAGCAGCAGCGCGCCGATAAACATCAGCACAATCAGCGGTGCCGCGGGCCAGGTTTTGCCCCACGTCAGGCCGTTGAGGGAGCCCGCGTACCACAGCCCGGCGGAAAGCGCCGTTTCCAGCGAGGCCTGCAGCAGCAGCCATGTGTTAAAGGCCATCAGCATCGCACGGATGCCGATACCGATAATGATCAGTCGGAAGGTGTCGATGCCGTTGCGCCAGGCCAACAGCCAGATAACCAGCGACGTCAGAATGCCGCCCGCCATCGCCGTAAAGGTGATGGCCGTCAGGTGCTGGCCGAACAGCACCATCGCCACCAGCACGCCGCTCCAGGCCCCGGTATTGAGGCCCATCACGTCCGGGCTGCCGAGCGGGTTGCGCATCAGCGACTGGAAGATCGCGCCGCTGACCCCGAGCGCCGCGCCCACCAGAATGGCCATCGCCACGCGCGGCAGTCGCCATTCGGTGACAACCAGGGTGATATTGCGCGGCGCGCTGCCGAGCAGGGCGTCAAACACCTGGGTGAAATCAAGCGTCACCGCGCCGCTGCGCAGGCTCCACGTTGCCAGCAGCAGAATGGCGATAACCAGCAGGGAGACGCAGGCGACTAAACGCCGGGAGGGAGCCATCATGCGCCACCTCCGCGTCTACGGCGTACCAGGAAAATCAGCATCGGCGCACCGATAAAGGCGCTGACCACCGAGACGCGCAGCTCGCCGGGCACCAGCAGGCGGCCCAGCACGTCGGCAAACAGCAGCAGGGCAGGGGTCGCCAGCAGCGTGACGGGCAGGGACCAGCGGTGATCCGCCCCCACCAGCCAGCGCGCCATATGGGGCATCATCAGGCCGATAAAGGCAATCGGGCCAACCACGGCGGTCGCGCTGCCGCACAGGACGGTGATGGCCAGCAGGCCCGTCAGCTGCGTGCGCGCCACGCGGTTGCCTAGGGCGGTGGCGGTGTCGCTGCCGAGGCTCAGGCTGTTCAGCGCCCGGCTTAACGACAGCGCTACGACGACGGCAATCATCACCGGGATCGCCACCACTTTCAGGGTTTCAAGGGTGCGGATATCCAGCGAGCCGGCCTGCCAGAAGCGCAGCTGGTCGTAAACGTCCGGGTTGAGCAGGGCGATGCCGTTGGACAAGCCTTCCAGCACCGCGGCAAGCGCCACGCCCGCCAGCGTCAGGCGTACCGGGCTCAGCTGCCCGCCGCCCTGGCTGCCGGTAAACGCCACCACCAGCGAGGCGGCCAGCGCGCCGCAAAAGGCCATCACCAGCTGTTCAGAGGGCGACGTCAAACCGAACAGCGCCGCGCCGAGCACGATGGCAAAGCTGGCACCGGAGTTCACGCCGAGAATGCCGGGGTCCGCCAGCGGGTTACGGGTAAGGGTTTGCATCAACGCACCGGCAAGGCCGAGCGCGCCGCCGGCCAGCAGTCCGGCAAGGGTGCGGGGCAGACGGGCGTCGAGCACGATGACGCAGTCGGCGCTCTGACAGGTGCCGGAGAGCGCATCAACGATAACGGAGGCGGGCAGCGGCTTGGCGCCGACCAGCAGGCTGAGCGCAATCGCCAGGCTCAATAGCAGCAATAAAACGGGCACGGCAATGGCGCGCACCGAAGAAGAGGAAAACGACATAGCAACATCCATGATTTGATAATGATAGTGATTATCGTTATCTATCTTATTTGGCTATGTTAGCATGTGCGCCCATGGAATGGGTAGAATTACACTCAAGGCTTTGTCATGAATCAAAAATCCTGGCTGCTCAACCTCAGCCTGCTCAAAACGCACCCGGCGTATCGCGCCGTCTTTATCGCTCGTTTTATCTCCATTTTATCCCTCGGTCTGCTCGGCGTGGCCGTGCCGGTCCAGATCCAGACTATGACGCACTCCAGCTGGCTGGTGGGGTTATCGGTGACGTTAACCGGCGGGGCGATGTTCATCGGCCTGATGGTCGGCGGCGTGCTGGCGGACCGCTACGAGCGTAAAAAGCTGATCCTGCTGGCGCGCGGCACCTGCGGCGTGGGCTTTATCGGGCTGTGTCTGAACGCTATGCTGCCGGAGCCGTCGCTGATGGCCATATATGCCCTCGGGCTGTGGGACGGTTTCTTTGCCTCCTTAGGCGTGACGGCGCTGCTGGCGGCGACGCCCGCGCTGGTCGGGCGCGAGAACCTGATGCAGGCGGGGGCAATCACCATGCTCACCGTGCGCCTCGGCTCGGTGATTTCGCCGATGGTCGGCGGCCTGCTGCTGGCGACCGGCAACGTGGCGTGGAACTACGGCCTGGCGGCGGCGGGGACGTTTATCACCACGCTGACGCTGCTGCGCCTGCCGCTGCTGCCACCCCCGCCGCAGCCGCGCGAGCATCCGCTGACATCACTGATGGCCGCTATTCGTTTTCTGTTGAGTAACCCGCTGATTGGCGGCATTGCGCTGCTTGGCGGCCTGCTGACCATGGCGAGCGCCGTGCGCGTGCTGTATCCGGCGTTAGCGGGAGAGTGGCGGATGAGCGCCTCGGAGATTGGCCTGCTGTACGCCGCGATTCCGCTCGGTGCGGCCTGCGGGGCGCTGACCAGCGGCAACCTGGCGCAGAGCGCGCGTCCGGGGCTGATTATGCTGCTTGCCACGCTGGCCTCGTTTATCGCCATTGGCTTCTTTAGCCTGATGCCGGTCTGGGCGCTCGGGGTGATGTGTCTGGTGATCTTTGGCTGGCTGAGCGCCATCAGCTCGCTCTTGCAGTACACCCTGATCCAGACCCAGACGCCGGAAGGGATGCTCGGGCGCATCAACGGCCTGTGGACCGCGCAGAACGTCACGGGCGATGCCATCGGTGCGGCGATCCTCGGCGGGCTGGGGGCGATAATGAGCCCGGTGGCGTCAGCGAGCAGCAGCGGGTTTGTGTTAGCGATGGTTGGTGTGATCTTATTGGTGGTGCTGGTGGAATTGCGGCGGTTCAGGCAGGAGAGTGCCCCTGTGTGATTTGCCGGGTGGCGGCTGCGCCTTACCCGGCCTACATTTTGCACCCGTAGGCCCGGTAAGCGAAGCGCCACCGGGCGCATACATTACCCGAAAATTGCCTCTAAACGCTGCAACACCAACATCGCGCTGTAATAATCCAGGCGGAACGTCTCGGTTCCTAACGCCCACACGCGCTTGTTTTTCACCGACGGTAGGTGCGCCAGCAGCGGGTTAGCGTAAATCGCCGCCACGTCTTTCTCATCACCGGCAAACACAAACAGCCCTTCGCCGTTCAGTCCCGTCGCCAGGTTTTCACCGCCCAGCTGGATAATGTCGTGGCGCTTGCCCTGGCTTGTTGAGGTCTGCAACCCGGCAGGCAGCTCCGCCAGCGTAAAGCCCAGCTGGTGCAGCAGCTTGCCCTGCGCCGATTCGGCGGTCCACAGGTTGGCGGAATGCGCGGCGGCGGTGTAGACGATGGCGTTCACCGGCTGCGGCGGCAGCGTCATTTGCTGTTTCACCTGCGCGAGCTGTGTATCAAACGCGGCTATGCGCCCGGCGGCCTGCTTTTCGTGTCCGGTGATCGCGCCCAGCTGAGTCAGCAGCGCCTGCCAGCTCTTGTCGTCGTAGTTGATGATAAGCGTCGGCGCGATAGCTGAGAGCTGATCGTACAGCGCCAGTGCGGAATCCCCGCCGGTGGCGCTGATCAAAATCAGGTCCGGCATTTGCGCGGCTACCGCTTCGGCGCTCGGCTCGCCAATGTACAGCCGCGCTACCTTGCGCTGCTTCGCGATATCGCCCCACTGGCGCAGGAAACCCTGTCCATCCGCCACGCGGTTGTTTGGCGTGGTCGCGCCGCTGGCGACGACCGGTGCGTCAATGGCCAGCAGGGAGCCGGTTAAGGTCACGCTGGTGGAGACAATGCGCGTCGGTTTGTGCTCAAGGGTATGTACCCCGCGGCTGTCAGTCACCTGACGCGGCCAGTCGGCGGCTGCGGCTGAGGTAAGTCCTAAAACAAAAAGTGATAATAAAAGCAGGGGATTACGGAAAACGGCAGGGAATTTCACAGCGCGGGATCCTGTTTTTGTTGAAGATAATGCTTCTCATTTTCATGGTTGCCGCACTGGGATGCAAGCTTTTGTCGCACAAGTTATTTGCCCGACGGTTGACAGCGAAGCGATGTGGGATTAGGTTAGCCGACGAAAATATAAATGATAATCATTATTGCTTCTTTTATCATTTTGAGGAGGATGATATGGATACGTCCCTGGCTGAGGAAGTTCAGCACGCCGCAACCACGCTGGAATCAGACCGTTTTTTCTTTATGTCGCCTTACCGCAGCTTTACCACGTCCGGCTGCTTTGCCCGCTTCAGTGAACCCGCCGTCGGCGGTGACGATCCGGCGGGTCGCTTCCAGCAAAAATTAGCCCAGGCCTTCCGCACGGCAAAAGCCAGCGGTATTGCTCACCCGGTGATGGTGGGGGCGATCCCGTTCGACACCCGCAAGCCCTCGTCGCTGTTTATTCCGCAACGCTGGGAAACCTTTTCCCGTCCCGCACGTCAGCAGTCCGCACGTTATTTTTCCGGCGCGCAGACGCTGAAGGTGGCACAACGCACCGAGATCCCGCCGCAGCCCGTCTTCGAAGAGATGGTCGCTCGCGCCGCGTCGCTGACCGCCACGCCGCAGGTGAACAAGGTGGTGCTGTCACGCCTGATTGATATCGCGACCGACAAACGCATGGACAGCGGCGCCCTGATGGAGCGCCTGATCGCCCAGAACCCGGCGAGCTTCAACTTCCACGTGCCGCTGGAAGACGGCGGCGTGCTGCTGGGCGCTAGCCCGGAGCTGCTGCTGCGCAAAGAGGGGGCGCACTTTAGCTCGCTGCCGCTGGCAGGCTCCGCGCGCCGTCAGCCGGACGACGTGCTGGATCGCGAAGCGGGCAACAAGCTGCTGGCCTCCGAAAAGGACCGTCACGAGCACGACCTGGTCACCCAGGCGATGAAGGCCATTCTGGCACCGCGCAGCCATCATCTCAGCATGCCTGATTCTCCTCAGTTGATTACCACGCCGACGCTGTGGCATCTGGCGACGCCGGTGGAAGGCGAGGCGCGTGAAAACGAGAACGCCCTGACCCTGGCCTGCCTGCTGCACCCGACCCCGGCGCTGAGCGGCTTCCCGCATCAGGCGGCGAAAGAGCTGATTGCCGAGCTGGAGCCGTTCGACCGCGAGCTGTTTGGCGGCATCGTTGGCTGGTGCGACAGCGAAGGCAACGGCGAGTGGGTGGTGACCATCCGCTGCGCGCGTCTTCGTGAAAATACCGTTCGCCTGTTTGCCGGTGCGGGCATTGTGCCTGCCTCCTCCCCGGTGGGCGAGTGGCGCGAGACGGGCGTGAAGCTCTCCACCATGCTCAACGTGTTTGGTTTGCACTAAGGAAGACTCATGACCATTCCCTTTACCCGCTGGCCTGAGGCATTTGCCCGCCGATACCGTGAAAAAGGCTACTGGCAGGATCTGCCGTTGACCCACATCCTGACGGATCGGGCGGACAGCGATGCGGTGGCGATTATCGATGGCGATCGCCACATTACCTACCGCGCGCTGAATCAGGCCGTAAACAACCTGGCCTCAGCCCTTCAGGCGCGTGGGCTGCAGCGTGGAGAGACGGCGCTGGTGCAGCTTGGCAACGTGGCCGAGTTTTACATGACCTTCTTCGCGTTGCTGCAAATTGGCGTCGCGCCGGTCAACGCGCTCTTTAGCCACCAGCGCAGCGAGCTGAACGCCTACGCGGCGCAGATCAACCCCGCCGTGCTGATCGCCGATCGCGACCATGCGCTGTTTGCGGGCGATGATTTTCTTCATGCCTTTGTGGATGAACATCGCTCGGTGCGCGTCGTGCTCCTGCGTGGCGATAAGGGTGAATATGCTCTGGACGCGGCGATTGCGCTTCCGGTGGACAATTTTATCCCTAACCCGACGCCCGCCGACGAAGTGGCATTCTTCCAGCTCTCCGGCGGCAGTACCGGCACGCCGAAGCTGATCCCGCGGACGCACAACGACTACGACTACAGCATTCGCCGCAGCAACGAGATCTGCGGTATCACTGCGCATACCCGGTATCTGAACGCGCTGCCCGCGGCGCACAACTACGCCATGAGCTCGCCGGGCTCACTGGGCGTCTTTACCGCGGGCGGCTGCGTGGTGCTGGCGAACGATCCGAGCGCCACGCTCTGCTTCCCGCTGATCGAACAGCATCAGATTAACGTCACCTCGCTGGTCCCGCCGGCGGTCAGCCTCTGGCTGCAGGCGATTGCCGACGGTGCGGGGAACGCGCAGCTTAACTCCCTGAAGCTGCTGCAGGTGGGCGGCGCACGCCTTTCCGCCACGCTTGCGGCGCGCATTCCGGCAGAAATCGGCTGCCAGCTGCAGCAAGTGTTCGGCATGGCAGAAGGGCTGGTGAACTACACCGCGCTCGACGACGCGCCGGAACGCATCATCAACACCCAGGGCCGACCGATGTGCCCGGACGACGAAGTGTGGGTGGCGGACGAGCACGGCAACCCGCTGCCGCGCGGGGAAGTCGGGCGCCTGATGACGCGCGGCCCGTATACCTTCCGCGGCTATTTCAACAGCCCGGAACACAACGCCAGCGCCTTCGACGCAGACGGCTTTTACTGCTCCGGGGATCTGATCGCCATTGATGAGCAGGGCTACATCACCGTGCAGGGGCGCGAGAAAGATCAGATCAACCGCGGCGGCGAGAAGATTGCTGCCGAAGAGATCGAGAACCTGCTGCTGCGCCATGAGTCGGTGATCCACGCCGCGCTGGTGAGCATGGAGGATAGCCTGCTGGGTGAGAAGAGCTGCGCGTATCTGGTGGTGAAACAGCCCCTGCGCGCGGTCGAGGTGCGTCGCTTTCTGCGCGAGCAGGGCGTCGCCGAATTCAAGCTGCCGGACCGCGTGGAGAGCGTGGATGCGCTCCCGCTGACGCCGGTCGGCAAAGTCGATAAGAAACAGTTGCGCCTGTGGCTTGCTGAACGCGCCCGGGGCTGAGGAACAGAGTATGGCCATTCCAAAATTAACCGCTTACGCGCTGCCGACCGCCGCAGAGTTGCCAACTAGCAAGGTGAACTGGGCGTTTGAGCCCGAGCGCGCGGCGCTGCTGATCCACGATATGCAGGAGTATTTCCTGAACTTCTGGGGCGAAAACAGCGAGATGATGCAGCAGGTGGTGGCGAACATCGCCAGACTGCGCGCCTGGTGCAAAGAACACAATATCCCGGTGTACTACACCGCGCAGCCAAAAGAGCAGAGCGATGACGATCGCGCCCTGCTGAACGACATGTGGGGCCCGGGCCTGACCCGTTCGCCGGAGCAGCAGCGCATCGTCGCCGAGCTGGCGCCGGACGAAGCGGACACGGTGCTGGTGAAGTGGCGCTACAGCGCGTTCCACCGCTCGCCGCTGGAGCAGATGCTGAAAGAGACGGGCCGCAACCAGCTGCTGATTACCGGCGTGTACGCCCACATCGGCTGCATGACCACCGCCACCGACGCCTTTATGCGCGACATTAAGCCGTTCTTCATTGCCGACGCACTGGCGGATTTCACCCGTGACGAGCACCTGATGTCGCTGAACTATGTGGCCGGACGCTCGGGCCGCGTAGTGATGACTGACGAACTGCTGCCGTCCGTTCCGGCCTCGAAGGCCGCGCTGCGCGAGCTGATCCTGCCGCTGCTGGATGAGTCCGACGAGCCGATGGATGACGAAAACCTGATCGACTACGGACTGGATTCGGTACGCATGATGGCGCTGGCCGCCCGCTGGCGCAAAGTACACGGCGATATCGACTTCGTGATGCTGGCGAAAAATCCGACCCTCGACGCCTGGTGGGCGCTGCTTTCCCGCGAGGTGAAGTGATGGGATGGGATTTCACCGGTAAAACCGTCTGGGTGACGGGCGCGGGGAAGGGGATTGGCTACGCGACCGCACTGGCATTTGCCGAAGCCGGCGCGCAGGTGACCGGGTTCGATTTGGCCTTCCCGCAGGATCACTATCCGTTTACCACCGAAACGCTGGACGTGGCGGATGCCGCGAAGGTGCATGAGGTGTGCGGGCGCGTGCTGGCTTCGCTCGAACGGCTGGACGTGCTGGTCAACGCGGCGGGCATTCTGCGCATGGGGGCGACGGACCAGCTCTCGCAGAAGGACTGGCAGGACACCTTTGCGGTCAACGTTGGCGGCGCGTTCAATCTGTTCCAGCAGACCATGGGGCAGTTCCGCCGTCAGCAGGGCGGGGCGATTGTTACCGTGGCGTCCGATGCGGCGCACACGCCGCGCATCGGCATGAGCGCCTATGGCGCATCGAAAGCGGCGCTGAAAAGCCTGGCCCTGACCGTCGGGCTGGAGCTGGCAGGCAGCGGCGTGCGCTGCAATCTGGTGTCGCCGGGCTCAACGGACACCGATATGCAGCGCACCCTGTGGAAAAGCGACGATGCGGAGCAGCAGCGCATCCGCGGCTTCGGCGAGCAGTTTAAGCTCGGTATTCCGCTGGGCAAAATTGCCCGTCCACAGGAGATCTCCAGTACGGTGTTGTTCCTTGCCTCCGATGCCGCCAGCCATATCACCCTGCAGGATATCGTGGTGGACGGCGGCTCCACGCTGGGGGCGTAAATGATCTGGAAACGTCATTTATCGCTTGAGGAACTGAACGCCACCAGCGTGAATACTCTGGTGGCGAACCTGGGCATCGTCTATACCCGCCTCGGGGACGATACGCTGGAAGCGGAGATGCCGGTGGATGCGCGTACCCATCAGCCGTTTGGCCTGCTCCACGGCGGGGCCTCGGCGGCGCTGGCGGAAACGCTCGGCTCAATGGCCGGATTTCTGATGACCCGCGACGGACAGAGCGTGGTGGGAACGGAGCTGAACGCCACGCATCATCGGGCGGTATCCCACGGCACGGTTCGTGGCGTGTGTCAGCCGCTGCATCTTGGGCGTTCGAGCCAGAGCTGGGAGATTGGGGTTTTCGACGAGCAGGGGCGGCGGTGCTGTACCTGCCGATTGAGTACGATGGTGCTGGGCTAGCCCAGGCAGATCAAAGTGATCGGCTTAACACTGTGGTGTAAATCTCTGGTTTGACCACGCATTATTGCGTTTCAAAGTTGTTAAATTTTTCCGGTTGTTCTAGAAACAAAATGTAACATCTCACTGTTTCACAACAACGGACAACAACTATGAACAACTCAGGGAAATACCTTACATGGGCAGGGCTCTCCGTTGTGGGAGCCTTTGCCCTGGGCTACATCGCCCTCAACCGGGGGGAGCAGATCAACGCGCTCTGGATCGTCGTTGCCTCGGTCTGCGTTTACCTGATCGCCTATCGTTTTTATGGCCGCTATATCGCTAAAAATGTTCTGGCGGTCGATAGCACCCGCATGACGCCTGCCGTCCGCCATAACGACGGTCTGGACTACGTGCCGACCGACAAGAAAGTGCTGTTCGGTCACCATTTTGCGGCGATCGCCGGGGCAGGCCCGCTGGTGGGCCCGGTGCTGGCGGCGCAGATGGGCTACCTGCCGGGGATGATCTGGATCCTCGCCGGGGTGGTGCTGGCGGGGGCGGTGCAGGACTTTATGGTGCTGTTCGTCTCCACCCGCCGCGACGGACGTTCGCTGGGTGAACTGGTGAAAGAGGAGATGGGGGCCACTGCCGGGGTGATTGCGCTGGTGGCGACCTTTATGATCATGGTGATCATCCTCGCGGTGCTGGCGATGATCGTAGTGAAAGCGTTGACGCACAGCCCGTGGGGAACGTATACCGTAGCCTTTACCATTCCGCTGGCGCTGTTCATGGGGATCTACATCCGCTACCTGCGTCCGGGCCGCATTGGTGAAGTGTCGGTGATTGGTCTGGTGTTGCTCGTGTTCGCCATTATCTCCGGCGGCTGGGTGGCGGAAAGCCCGACCTGGGCACCGTTCTTCGACTTTACCGGTGTACAGCTGACCTGGATGCTGGTGGGCTACGGCTTTGTGGCGGCGGTGCTGCCGGTGTGGCTGCTGCTGGCCCCGCGCGACTACCTTTCAACGTTCCTGAAAATCGGCACCATCGTCGGGCTGGCAATCGGCATTCTGATTATGCGCCCGACCCTGACCATGCCGGCATTAACCAAATTTATCGACGGCACCGGCCCGGTCTGGACCGGCAACCTGTTCCCGTTCCTGTTTATTACCATTGCCTGCGGTGCGGTGTCGGGCTTCCACGCGCTGATCGCCTCCGGGACGACGCCGAAGATGCTGGCGAATGAAAATCAGGCCTGCCTGATTGGCTACGGCGGCATGCTGATGGAGTCCTTCGTGGCCATCATGGCACTGGTCTCAGCCTGCATTATCGACCCGGGCGTCTACTTCGCGATGAACAGCCCGATGGCGGTCCTGGCTCCGGCCGGTACCGTTGACGTGGTGGCATCTGCCGCGCAGGTGGTGAGCGGCTGGGGCTTCGCGATTACCCCTGATACGTTGACGAGCATCGCCAGCGAAGTGGGCGAGCAGTCCATTATCTCCCGCGCGGGCGGGGCGCCGACGCTGGCGGTGGGCATGGCGTATATTCTCCACGGCGCGCTGGGCGGGCTGATGGATGTGTCGTTCTGGTATCACTTCGCCATTCTGTTTGAAGCGCTGTTTATCCTGACCGCGGTGGATGCGGGAACCCGTGCGGCGCGCTTTATGCTGCAGGATCTGCTGGGCGTCATCTCCCCGAACCTGAAGCGGACCGACTCGCTCCCGGCTAATCTGCTGGCGACGGCGCTGTGCGTGCTGGCGTGGGGCTATTTCCTGCATCAGGGCGTGGTCGATCCGCTGGGCGGGATTAACACCCTGTGGCCGCTGTTCGGTATCGCCAACCAGATGCTGGCGGGCATGGCGCTGATGCTCTGCGCGGTGGTGCTGTTCAAGATGAAGCGCCAGCGCTATGCGTGGGTGGCGCTGGTGCCTACCGCGTGGCTGCTGATCTGTACCCTGACGGCGGGCTGGCAGAAGGCCTTCAGTCCGGATAATAAGGTGGGCTTCCTGGCAATTGCCAACAAGTTCCAGGCGATGATCGACAGCGGCAAGATCCCGGCACAGTACACCGAATCACAGCTGTCGCAGCTGGTGTTTAACAACCGTCTGGACGCCGGGCTGACCATCTTCTTTATGGTGGTGGTCGTGGTGCTGGCGTTGTATTCTCTCAAGACCGCGCTGGCGGCATTGAAAGTCGACACGCCAACGGCGAAAGAGACGCCGTATGAGCCAATGCCTGAAAACCTGGAAGAGATTGTGACCCAGGCGAAAGGGGCGCACTAACCTTTGTGCCGGGTAGCGGCTTCGCCTTACCCGGCCTACATTCCCTGTGAGATCAGAATCATGTTCGACACCCTTTCCAAAGCCGGTAAGTACCTGGGCCAGGCCGCCAAAATGATGATTGGCGTGCCGGACTACGACAACTACGTCGAGCATATGCGCGTCAATCATCCGGACCAGACGCCAATGACCTACGAAGAGTTTTTCCGTGACCGCCAGGACGCCCGCTACGGCGGCAAGGGCGGGGCGAAGTGCTGTTAACCCTCTTTCGGGAGATAGAGGCTGATCTGCTCCTGCTTACAGCCGTAGATCGCTGCCAGCTTTTCACGGGTGCGCTTTTGCGGACGGGAGTCCAGCGCTTCCAGCTGTGACACGGCGGACTGGCTGATGCCGAGTTTCTCCGCCACCTCCTGCTGGGATAGCCCGCGCAGGATACGCCACGCGGCCTGCAGGCTGACGTTCTGCCAGGTCATGATGCTGCACACTTCTCCGGGCAATTCCACGTCATCCAGACTATCGTGTTCGACCTCAATATCCTCCAGATCGTCATCGGTTTCGTCGTCAATTTCTGACATCTGTAAGAGCATACGAAAATATTCGTGATAGGGAATAACGGCGTACTGCGTTTTCCCGTTATCGTCCTTGATTAGCTGTACAGCCATAGGTGGCACTCTCCTCATGCAGGTAAGTCGTTGAAGTTCTGCGCTTGACGGCTAAAACATAACAATGGTTATCGGGATCGTCCCGAAGCGTATAGATGATGCGGTAATCGCCAACGCGTAGCCGGAAATGATTTTCGGTCGCCGATATTTTTTTGATATCGGGCCGGGGAGTTGAACGGTCATCCAGCTCATTAAGCTTTACCTCAATGCGGTGCTGATACCGCTCGTCAATCTTTGAAAACGCCTTCTTTGCACCATTGGACCAGACAATCTTCATCCGTACCTCCACTGTACGCCCACACAAACTATAAGGAAATAATAAGACTATTAGATAAATTCCGAATTTCTTATGGGGTACTGTAGAGCGGACATAAAACGGAAGTAAGCGGTAAAAAGCGAAACATCGAGGCGGCTCGACAAGGCCTCTGCCGGGCGACAGAGGCTTTCAGGAAATTTGCGATCAGGCGTTCAACCCGCCGTCGACATCCAGCCCTGTGCCGGAGATCTGCCCGGCGGCCGGACTAGCAAGGAAGGTGACCGCCGCCGCGATGTCTTCCGGCTGGCCGTAGTGACCGACTGCGATCATCTGGCGCTGGGCTTCCGCCTGTTCGCCGTCTTCCGGGTTCATATCGCTGTTGGTGGGGCCGGGGTGGACAAGGTTAACGGTAATACCGCGCGGGCCCAGATCGCGCGCCAGGCCGCGGGTGAGGGAGTTAAGGGCAGACTTGGTCATCGAGTAAACGGCAATACCCGGCATCGCCACGCGGTTGGCCAGACAGCTGCCGATGTTGATAATGCGCCCGCCGTCGGACATGTGCACCAGCGCTTCCTGAATGGCGATCACCACGCCGCGAATGTTGACGTTGATGAGCGCGTCAATGTCCGCCAGGGTCATGGACTCCAGCGGGCCGCCGCGCGCGATACCCGCGTTGTTGACCAGAATGTCCAGCCCGCCAAGGGAACGTGCTGCATGGGTGACGGCATCCTGAATCGCCTGCGCGCTGGCGCTGTCGGCCTGCACAGCTTCGCTGTGTCGTCCCAGCGCCTTAATCTCTTCGGCGACCGCCTGGGCTTTATCGGCAGATTTTTCATACGTAATAATCACATCCGCACCGGCGCGCGCCAGCGACAGTGCAATAGCCCGACCCAACCCGCGGCTGGCACCGGTAACCAGCGCCTTTTTACCTGTTAAATCGATCTGCATGATGACCTCGTTACGAGAGTGGTAAGAATCATCATTAGGTATAGACGGTCAGGGAGATTAACGGCTGAAGTATTCCACCTTCTCAAACGCCGCGCGCAGAACCTCAGGCGTTAACGTCACCGGCAGATAATGAATTGACTCCACCGGACGCAGGGTGTGGGCAATCACCTTATCCAGCTCGTCGCGGTTGTGAATATCGACCTCCAGCGCGCGAAGCGTGGTCGGCAGGTTAAAACGTCGATACGCCGAGACCAGCTGCGCCAGCACGTCGTCCTGGCCGAGCAGGGCGCTCTGCACCAGAATGCCGTAGGCCACCTTGGTGCCGTGGAGGTATTTTTCCGTCTGCGGCAGCACGGTTAAACCGTTGTGCACCGCATGCGCCGCCGCCACGCGGGTATAGCGTTCACCCAGACCGCCGACCATCCCGCCGCCGGCGATTATTGCATCCACCACGTCCCGAAAGACCTGCGTCTGTTCGCCGCGCTGCTGGTCGGCCAGCGCTTCCTCACTGTGCTCCAGCAGAACGTCGCGGATCGCCAGCGCGCCGTTGATGCCCAGCCGCACGGTCAGCGGCAGGTTTTCAGGCTGCGGAGCAAGCACTACCGCTTCGTACCACTTCGCCAGCGTATCGCCGATACCCGCCAGCAGGTATTCCGCGGGTGCGTTAAGAATGATCTGTGGCTCTACCAGCACCAGGAAGTTGGCGTCATCGAAGATCTCAAAATGCAGCGCCTGCCCGGCATCGTTGTACCAGACGGAGAGTGGGGTCCATGCCGCGCAGGTAGCGGCAATGGTGGGGATACCCACGAACGGCACGCCCAGACGACGCGCCACGGCCTTGACGGTATCCAGCACCGCACCGCCGCCGACGCCAATCACCACGCTGGCGTCACTGCCGGATTCGTTCACCAGATGAGTGACGTCGCGCTCGCTGCAGTGGCCTTTAAACAGCAGGTGTTTTGCCCCCGGCGCGTGAAAGCTCTCCGGCAGGAACGGGCGCGCGCCGTCGATAGCGCGCTCGCCGTAAATCCACACCGCGCGGGAAAGCTGCTCCTGGGTAAAGAAGTCATTCAGATGCGCAAGGCTTCCGGGATGGGAGAAGTAGTTCGCCGGGCCAGGCACGACGCGGATATCGGTGTTGCTCATGGTGTTGTCCTTTTTTAGCAAGCGCTAACCCGATGTTATGTCTGGACATCCGGATGGCTAATAATATTTCGCTTTAACTTATGCCTTTTCCGTCGTTGTCAGTCAACCGGAGCTGTGAAAAATTCGATAAATCAGAAGAGTTATGAAGGATTTACGCGGATGGTTTCCAGTCGCCTTGAGATGCGCGGTATCAGCCTGGCCTTTTCCGGCTTTCAGGCGCTGTCGCGCGTGAACTTCACCTTAACCGGCGGATCGGTACATGCGCTGACCGGCGCCAACGGTGCGGGGAAATCGACGCTGATGGCGGTGCTGTGCGGGACGCACGACCACTATGAGGGCGAAATCTCCATCAATAACCAGCCGGTAAGCATCCGCGAGCCGCTCGATGCCAAACGGCTGGGGATCCACCTCGTGCAGCAGGAAGTGGACGTGGCGCTGATCCCGGGGTTAAGCATCGCCGAGAACATCATGCTCGACCAGTTGGCGCAGCCGGGGCATCGCTTCCGCTGGCGCGCCGTCCGCCAGCAGGCGAGACAGGCGCTGGCGCAGCTTGACGTTACGCTGGACGTCCGCCGTTCCATCGACAGCTGCACGCTTGCCGAAAAGCAGCAGATTTTGCTGGCGCGCGCCCTGTCACACCACTGCCGTTTTCTCATTCTTGATGAGCCCACCGCGCCGCTGGACGCGCACGAGAGCGAGCGCCTGTTTGCGGTGGTGAGACGGTTAAAGCAGCAGGGCATCGGCGTGGTGTTTATCTCCCACCGCATTCACGAGCTGAAGGCCATCTGCGACACCCTGACGGTGCTGCGCGACGGCAAGCTGATCGAGTCCGGCCCGATGGCCGATCTTAGCGGCGAAGCGATCGTCGAGAAGATGCTCGGCCACGTGCTGAGCGATATCTACCCGCCCGCTCGGCCGCCGCACGGCGACGAAACGCTGCTGCGGGTGCAAGGTCTGCATGACGACGCGCTGCTGAAAGATATCTCCTTGCACCTGCGCAAGGGCGAAATTCTCGGTATTGCCGGGCTGGCGGGCGCGGGCAAAACCGAACTCTGTAAGGCGCTGTTTGGCGCCAGCAAAAGCCGCGTGTCGCGCGGTGAGTTGAATCAACAGCCCTGGCAGCCGCGCGATCCGGCGGACTCGGTGCTGCGCGGCCTGGCGCTGGTGCCGGAAGAGCGGCGTAAAGAGGGCATTTTTATCGACGAGCCGGTGAGTATGAACCTTGCCGTGTGCGCCGATAACAGCTTCTCGCGCTGGAGCCTGTTCGGCCATCGTCAGGCGTGGCGCTGGGCGGAGGAGGTGATCGCTCGCGTCGGCGTGCGCGCCCGCGGTCCCGGACAGGTTTTGCGACGTTTGTCCGGCGGCAACCAGCAGAAGGTCGCCATTGGCAAGTGGCTGCGCAATGACGCGAGCGTGCTGATCTTCGACGAGCCGACCAAAGGCGTGGACGTGAAGGCCAAAACCGATCTGTTCCAGTTGATCGACGGCCTGGCGCGCGAGGGCAAAGGGGTGATTTACGCCTCCGGCGAGTTTGCCGAGCTGGTCGGGCTGTGCGACCGCATCTGCGTGCTGTGGGACGGGCGCATCGTGGCGGAAATCGCCGGGGCCGAGGCCCGTGAAGAGACACTACTTTATTATTCAACCGGAGGAACGGCGTCGTGAGCAAGGCCCTTTCAGTAAACGCGACGGCGTCTGGTCGTCAGCAGATTTTCGATTTTCTCTACAAGTGGGGCATGCTGTTAACCGTCGTCGCGCTGGTGGCCGTCTTTGGCCTGGCGTCGGACAGCTTCCTCGATCCAAACAACATCATCAATATTCTGCGTTCGATTGCCATCGTGACGGTGATAGCTATCGGCGTGTCTATCTCGCTGACCATTGGCGGGTTCGATCTCTCCGTAGGATCGACCGCGTCGCTGGCGAACGCGCTGGTGATTTCCCTTTTCGTCTGGCACGGCTTCGGCACCACCGAGTCGATTCTGATCACCCTCGCGCTCTGCACGCTGGTGGGGCTGTTTAACGCCTTTCTGATCGTCATCCTGCGCATTCCGGACATGCTCGCGACGCTGGCCAGCCTGTTTGTGATCCAGGGCGTGGCGATGACCTACAGCTACGGCGGCTCGATTACCGAGAACATGGTGCTGCCGAGCGGTGACATGGCGGAAGGCACCATCCCTGCGACGTTCAGCCTGCTGGGGCAGGTGCCGACGATTGTGATCATCATGCTGGTGGTGACGGTTCTGGCGCAACTGGGGCTGTCGCTCACCACTCACGGTCGTCGGATGTACGCCATTGGCGGTAACCCGGAAGCGGCGCGCCTCTCGGGGATTCGCACCACCCGCTACAAGGTGGCGGCCTACGTGATTGCCTCCCTGCTGGCAGGCCTGGGCGGGATTTTGCTGGCCTCGCGCATTGGCTCATCGCAGGTAAACGCGGGCGGCGGTTACCTGATGGATGCGGTGGCGGCGGCGTGGATTGGCTTCTCGCTGGCCGGGTCCGGCAAGCCGAATGCCCTGGGCACGCTGGTCGGGGCGGTGATTCTCGGCGTGCTGTCGAACGGGCTGGTGATGCTCTCCGTGCCGTATTACGCCATGGACATTATAAAAGGGCTGGTGCTCGCGGTAGCGCTGGCGATTACGTACATACAAAAACGCTGACAACACAACGGGATAAAAAATGAAAAAGATTGCACTCTCTTTGGTGGCATTAGGGTTATTCACCGCTCTGCCTGGCTTCGCGGCCACGCCCGCACCGCTTCCGGCGGCCATTGCCAATCATGACGGCCCCATTCGCATCGCGGTGATCCGTAACCTCGGCTCAGACGACAACACCACGCAGTTTATTGCCGGGGCCATTCAGGAAGGGAAGAAGCTTGGCTTTAAGGTCAGCACCTTTTTAAGCAACGGGGACGACGCCAAATTCCAGGACTTCGTGAACCAGGCCATCAGCCAGAAGTACGACGGGATTATCCTTTCTCAGGGCCGCGATCCGTACTCCACCGCGCTGGTGAAAAAGGCGGTGGACGCCGGGATCAAAGTCGCCGTCTTTGATACGGCGGTTAACGGCGAGATCCCGGGCGTGACCGTCACCCAGCAGGACGATGCCTCCCTGACGAACCTCTCCTTCGGCCAGCTGGCGAAAGATTTCAACGGCAAGGCCAATATCGTCAAGCTGTGGGTGGCGGGCTTCCCGCCGATGGAGCGTCGTCAGGCGGCGTATAAAGAGTTGCAAAAACAGTACCCGGACATCAAAGAGCTGGAGTCTATCGGCGCGGTCTCTTCTGACGTGCAGGGCGACACCGCCAACAAGGTGGGTGCGATCCTGGCGAAGTACCCGAAAGGTAAAATCGACGCCATCTGGGGGACCTGGGACGCCTTCAGCCAGGGCGCGTACAAAGCGCTGAAAGAGAACGGCCGTACCGAGATCAAACTCTACAGCATCGACATCTCCAACCAGGATCTGCAGCTGATGCGCGAGCCGGGCAGCCCGTGGAAGGTGAGCGTGGCGGTGGATCCGAAGCTGATTGGCGCGACCAACGTGCGTCTGGTGGCGAACAAGATTGCCGGGGAAGCCACGCCTGCGACCTACGATTTTAAGGCTGCCGCTATTCCGCAGGCGCTGCTGACCGCCCAGCCGGGTGCGGTGAACGTGGCGTCGCTGGGGAAAATCATTCCGGGTTGGGGTCAGACGGAAGATTTTATCGCGCCGTGGTTTGCGACGCTGGAAGCCAGGTCAAAATAATGCCCGGTGGCGCTTCGCTTACCGGGCCTACGGTGTTGTAGGTCGGATAAGGCGAAGCCGCCATCCGGCGAAAGGACTCAACTATGTCTGCATTACCTCAACCCGAATACAGCCGCAACATGCGGCTGATTGGCCATAGCGATCAGGGTGGTCGCCCAGACGGCGTGCAACTGATGGTGCACCGCGGTTTCGCTTATATCGGCCATATGGTGTCGCAGGGCTTTTCGATTGTCGACGTGCGCGATCCGAAAAACCCGAAAGCGGCGGGCTACGTGCCCGCGCCGCCCGGCACCTGGAACGTGCATCTGCAGGCGCATGATGACCTGCTGCTGGTCATCAACGCCCGGGATCTGTTTGCCGATGCCCGCTTTGCCGACGAGAAGGTCTACTACACCCGCCAGGTGGGCGAGACTGTCCGCGACGTGCAGGACAAAGGCTGGAGCGCCGGGCTGCGCGTGTTTGATATCTCCACTCCGGACAGACCGCGCGAAATCGGCTTTCTGTCGCTAAGCGGGATTGGCATTCACCGCATCTGGTACGTCGGTGGCCGCTGGGCGTACGTGTCAGCGCTGATCGACGGTTTTACCGACTACATCTTTCTGACGATCGATCTGACCGACCCGCGTAAGCCTGAGGTGGCAGGGCGCTGGTGGCTGCCGGGGATGAACCAGGCCGAAGGCGAACAGCCGAACTGGCCGGAAGGGAAACGCTACGCGCTCCACCATGCGATTATTGCCGGCGATACCGCGTACGGCAGCTGGCGCGACGGCGGCCTGACGCTGCTGGACGTGAAGGATCGTACCCGTCCTAAGCTCATTAGCCACCGTAACTGGAGTCCGCCGTTTGGCGGCGGCACGCACACCGCGCTGCCGCTGCCGGACCGCGATCTGCTGGTGGTGCTGGATGAAGCGGTGCTCGACAACCAGGAGGACGGGGAGAAGCTGATCTGGCTGTTTGATATCCGCGAGCCGTCGAACCCGGTAAGCATCTCTACCTTCCCACAGCCGGACGAAACTGACTACGTGGCGAAAGGGGCGCATTTCGGGCCGCACAACCTGCACGAGAACCGGCCGGGGAGCTTTGTCAGCTCCACGCTGATTTTTGCCACGTATCAGAATGCGGGCGTGCGCGCGTATGATATTTCCAATCCGTATCGTCCGGTTGAAACGGGGGCGCTGGTGCCTGCCGCGCCGGCGAAAATGATGGATACCCGCCCGAATCGCCCGCAGGTGATCCAGTCATGTGACGTGTTCGTGGATGCGCAGGGAATTATCTACAGCACGGACTATAACGGTGGGTTGTCGGTGATTGAGTATTTGGGGTGAGTTTTTGCCGGGTGGCGGCTTCGCCTTACCCGGCCTACATTTTGCAGCCGTAGGCCCGGTAAGCGCAGCACCACCGGGCACAAAGCCGGCACTCAGCTGTACTGCCGCACCCGCGCCACCAGATCTTCCGCGCTGTCGATACGGTCAGCAATAACAATCAGCGCCTTGCCGAGCGTTATCGCGTGGCGAAGGCATTCGTGGCGCATCGCCTCGTCCTGAATGGTGTCGATATCCGCGACGTGGGAAAGCCCGACGCTGCGGCGAATCAGCTCGGTGCCGCAGAATCCAATGGCGTCATGCCAGACCTTTTTCAGGAAGGCGGAGGCATAGCCCGGCGCGCTGAGCGCGGCGTCACGTGTTTTCTCATGTGCCAGCGCCTGGAAGCGCTCCGCGAAGGTGTTCCACAGTTCCTGAATATCGGTCAGGCGCTGTTCGCGGGCGGCGGCGGCATCGCGAATGCCCAGATGTCCCGGCAGGCCGCAGAAGTTCAGCAGCAGGTTGCCGATAGCGGTGCCGACGTCAAAGCCCATCGGCCCGAAATAGCCGAACTCGGCGTCGATGGCCTTCAGGCTGCCGTCGGCCACAAAAATCGAGCCGCTGTGGATATCCCCGTGCAGCAGGGCTTCAGCCTGAGAAAAGAAACGGTGCTTCAGGGAGGCCACGGCAATTTTCAGCTGGGCGTCGTCGCGCAGCGCGGCGACGTCATTTTCCAGCTCGGCCGGGTAGCTGTTGCGTTCGTGGATCTGGTACGGATCGTTGAAGAACAGATCTTCGGTGATCTCGCACATCTCCGGGTTGATAAATTTCGCCACCTGCGCTTTTTTCTCGTGCGGGTGCAGGTAGAAATCGCTGGTGTGGAACAGCGCGTGCGCGAGGTATTCACCCAGCTGACGCGCCGCCTGCGGGTAATAATTATTTTTGATCAGCTCGCCGCGCCAGATGCGATGGCTGGAGAGATCTTCCATCACCATCACCGCCAGTTCCGGGTCAAAGTGGTGGATTTTCACCGTGTGCTGCGGACTGTGCCGGTAGTGCTCGACCAGGGTTTGCGCCTCCAGACGGGCGCGGTCCAGCGTCAGCGGCCAGGACTCGCCGACGCAGCGCACGTAGGGCAGCGCCTGCTTAACGATGATGCGGCTCACGCCCGCGCTGTCGAAGATTTTGAACACCAGATTGAGGTTGCCGTCGCCTACCTCCTGCGCCTCCACCAGCGATGAAGGATCGTCAAGGCCGCCAAACTGCCTGGCATATTCCACGGCGTCCTGAGCGGTAAAGGTACGGTATTGCGACATGGCCTGCTCCTCACGGGTTTGCTAATAAAGACATGTAGACGTCTATACATCTGGATTTCATCCTGACACAATGTGCTACAACAACGCAACAGGGAATTAACGACATGCAGACATTACAGACGACCAGCCTGCGGGTAGCGGATAATCAGCTCTTTATTCTCGACCAGCAGGCCCTTCCGCAGGAGAAACGCTGGCTGGATGCCTCAACGGTAGAGGCGCTGGTGGGGCATATTCACGCCCTGCGGGTGCGCGGCGCGCCGCTGATCGGTCTCTCTGCAAGTCTGCTGCTGGCGCTGCTGGCGGAAAACGGCAAAAGCCGTGACGAGCTGGCGGTTGCGCTGGAAACCCTGCGCGCATCCCGCCCGACGGCGGTGAACCTGATGAACAACCTTGACCGCATGAAGCTGGCGCTGTGGCAGGAAGAGTATGTTCCGGCGCTGGTGGCGGAGGCGCTGCGCCTGATCGACGAAGACAAACGGCTCTGTGACGCCATTGCGAAAGCGGGCAGCGCGCTGGTGAAGCCCGGCAGCCGCCTGCTGACCCACTGTAACACCGGCGGGCTGGCAACGGCGGGCGTCGGTACGGCGCTGGGCGTGATTGCTCGCGCGCATCAGGAAGGCAAGGTCAGCAACGTCTGGGTCGATGAAACCCGTCCGCTGCTGCAGGGGGGAAGGTTAACCGCCTGGGAACTTGGCGAGCTGGGCGTGCCGTATCAGCTGATTACCGATTCTATGGCCGCCAGCCTGATGGCGAAAGGGCAGGTGGACGCCGTGTGGGTGGGTGCAGACCGCATTGCCGCCAACGGCGACGTGGCGAACAAGATTGGCACCTATTCCCTGGCGGTGTTGGCAAAATTCCACGGCATCCCGTTCTACGTGGCCGCGCCGCAAACGACCCTCGACCCGGATTGCCCAAACGGCGACGCGATCCCGATTGAGCAGCGCGCCGCCAGCGAGGTGACGGGCGTCGCCGGAAGCTTTGGCGCGGTGCAGTGGGCGCCGGAAAACGCGCAAGTCTACAACCCGGCGTTTGACGTAACGCCCGCCTCGCTGATTAGCGGCTGGGTGCTGGATACGGGGGTGGTCACGCCGGAAGCGGTGGCAAACGGCAAATTCGCCTGAGTCCGGCTATCCTTTAAGGGGTTCCCTTAAGAGGACAATATCGTGACGCTCGATCCTGAAACAGACTTAAAACTGGAGCGCGTGGTGGATGCCCCGCGCGACCTGCTGTGGCTGTGCTGGACTACGCCCGAGCATATCAAAAACTTCTTCATTCCTGCTCCCCATAAGGTGACCGAATGCGACCTCGACCTCCGCGTGGGCGGACGGTTCAACACCGTGTTTGAGGTGGACGGTCAGCGGATGGATAACCGGGGTGTGTTCCTTGAAATCGACCCGGGAAAAAAGCTGGTCTTTACCGACGGCTATACCGAAGGCTGGAAACCGGCCGAGAAGCCATTTATGACGGCGATCCTGCTGCTGGAAGAGGTGGGCGAGGGCAAAACGCGCTATACGGCGATTGCGCGCCACCCCACGAAGGAAATCCGCGAGCAGCACGAGCAGATGGGCTTCCACGAAGGGTGGGGGATTGTGCTGGATCAGCTGGTGGAGTATGTGAAGAGGCTAAACGCGTAGTGCGCGCTGGTGCCCTCACCCCGGCCCTCTCCCACAGGGAGAGGGAGAAAAGATCAAGCGAGGCGCGGATACGCATCCGCGATCGCATCACCCGTAAACTGGGCCACCCAGCCTTCCGGATTATCGAAAATACGAATCGCCGTAAAGTTCGGCTCTGAGCCCATATCAAACCAGTGCGGCGTGCCCGCGGGCACGGAGATCAGGTCGTTTTTCTCGCACAGCACCTGATACACCTCATCGCCAATGTGCAGGCAGAACAAGCCCGCGCCTTCCACGAAAAAGCGTACTTCGTCCTCGCCGTGGGTGTGTTCGTTCAGGAACTTCGCGCGCAGCGCCTCTTTCTGCGGATTGTCGGCGCGCAGGCTGATCACGTCCCAGCTCTGGTAACCCTTCTCTGCGACCAGTTTGTCGATCGCATGTTGATACGCCGCGATCACTGCTTCAGGCGCGGGATCGTGTCCTAAATCGCGATCCGCCGCCCAGCGTTCAAACCGCACGCCTTTCGCGTTGAGCTGTTGGGCAATCTCGGCGGCGTCAGTGCTGTGCCACTGGTGTTGACTGGCGTCTTTGTCGGAATAAATGGTCAATGCGCTCATGAAGGGATCTGCTCCGGGTTAATCTCGTCAAACTGGTGGACCTGATGGTGGTGGCTTGCGCCGTCATCATCACCGCGAATCAGCTGCAGGGTACGAAAACCTGCCTGTTCAGCCGCGTCCAGCTCCTGATGAATATCGGAGAGGAAGAGGATCTGCGACGGGGCTATGCCCGTTTGCGCCGCAATGTTCTGATAAGACTGCACCTCGCGCTTGGCGCCGATGTGGGTGTCGAAATAGCCGCTGAACAGATGAGTAATATCACCTTCGTCGCTGTAGCCAAATAACAGTTTCTGCGCAGCGACGGAGCCAGAGGAATAAACATAGAGATCAATCCCTTGCGCTTTCCATTTTTCCAGCGCGGGCAGCACGTCCGGGTAGAGATGGCCGGTAAAGTCGCCGTTGACGTAGCCGTCGTGCCAGATGATCCCCTGCAGCGCTTTGAGCGCGGTCGATTTGCGGTCTTCATCCATAAAGGCAAACAGGGCGTCGATAAGCTCGCTGACGCTGGCGTGCGGATGACCGATTTCATCACGCAGGTTGTCCAGAATGGATTTCACCGGCTCGGCGTACTGCTGAGCGGTCACGAAGGCCGCCAGCCGCTCACGCGCAAAGGGGAACAAAACATCATGGACAAAACGAATATCGCTGGTGGTCCCTTCAATATCCGTCACAATCGCGCGAATCATACTCTCTCCAGTTGTCGTAGACGCATTTCACATTCAAACAGGAACTCCAGTCCTTCCAGATGACGGCGGGCTTCGGCCACATCGCGTCCCCAGCAGGTTAAGCCATGGCCACGCAGAAGAAAACCATAATTAAGCGGACGTTCCTGCGCGTAATGGGCGATTCGCGAGGCGAGGGCGTCAATATCCTGGTCGTTATCGAAGACCGGGATAGCCACCGTGTCCAGATGCGTGGTCTGTCCGGTGAGGGATTTTTGCATCTCAAAGCCGCTGATGTTGAGCTCGGCTTCTTTGACCAGACGGGACAGCACCGTGGCGTTGACGGTATGAACGTGCAGCACGGCGTTGGCTTCCGGGAACAGACGATAAATCAGCGTGTGCAGACCGGTCTCCGCCGACGGTTTACGACCGGACGGCGCGCGGTTGGTGGCGATCTCCACCTGCAGAAAGTCATTGGTTGTGAGGCTACCTTTGTCTTTGCCGGATTCGCTGAGCCAGCAGAGATGTTCGTCCTGACGCACCGACATGTTACCGCCGGTAGCGGGTGCCCAGCCTTTGGCACCAATCCAGCGGCAGGCGTCGACCAGATGCGTGAGTTGCAGGTTGTCTGTCATTTTCCTTTTACCCTCTCGGACAGGAATATTCATATTGTTTAGACGTCTAAGCGTCTTGATTGCCAAAGACTAACATCGTGTTATAGTGGCAGCAACATAAGTATTACAAACAGGCACAACACAATGAGCATTAACGCCTTGATTCCGCAAAGTAAACTTCCCAATCTCGGTACCACCATATTTACGCAGATGAGCGCTCTGGCGCAGCAGCACAACGCCATTAACCTTTCGCAGGGGTTCCCGGATTTCGACGGCCCAGCTTATCTGCAGGCGCGTTTAGCGTATCACGTGGCGCAGGGAGCGAATCAGTATGCGCCAATGACGGGCGTACAGGCGCTGCGGGAAGCCATTGCCGACAAAACGGCTGAGCTGTATGGGCATAAGCCCGATGCGAACAGCGACATCACGGTGACGGCAGGGGCGACCGAAGCGCTGTACGCGGCCATCACCGCGCTGGTGCGCGCGGGCGATGAAGTGATCTGCTTTGACCCGAGCTACGACAGCTATGCGCCTGCGGTTGAACTTTCCGGCGGCGTGGTGAAACGCGTGGCGTTACAGCCACCGCATTTCCGCCCTGACTGGCAGGCATTTGCTGCGCTGCTGAGTGATAAAACCCGTCTGGTGATCCTGAATACCCCGCATAACCCGTCCGCGACGGTGTGGCAGAAAACGGACTTCGCCGCGCTGTGGCAGGCCATTGCTGAACGTGAAATTTACGTGCTGAGCGATGAAGTTTACGAGCACATCTGCTTTGCAGAAGAGGGACACGCCAGCGTGCTGGCCCATCCGCAGCTTCGCGAACGCGCTATCGCCGTCTCATCGTTCGGTAAGACCTACCATATGACCGGCTGGAAAGTGGGCTACTGCGTCGCACCGGCCGCCATTAGCGCTGAGCTGCGCAAGGTGCATCAGTACCTGACCTTTGCCGTGAACACGCCGGCTCAGCTGGCGCTGGCGGATATGCTGCGCGCGGAGCCCGAGCATTATCGCGCGCTGCCGCGTTTCTACCGTGAACGTCGGGATCTGTTCGTGACGGCGCTGAGTAAAAGCCGCCTGGAAATTTTGCCGTCTGAAGGAACCTATTTCCTGCTCGCGGACTACAGCGCAATTTCCGATCTGGATGACGTCAGCTTTTGCCAGTGGTTGACAAAAGAGGTGGGAGTGGCCGCCATTCCGCTGTCGGTATTCTGCGCCGATCCCTTCCCACACAAGCTGATCCGTCTTTGCTTTGCCAAGCAGGAATCGACGCTGCTGGCGGCGGCAGAGCGTTTGAACACGCTCTGATTATTTCACCGTCCAGGCTTCGGAATAGCGACGGTCTGCAAACAGCGCCAGCAGACCGTTGATTTGCTTGAGGCGCAGCACCTCGTCGCTGTCCATTCCGAGCTCTTTGCCAATTCGCTCATCATTCCAGCCGAGCTGTGCCAGTTCGCGCACGATCTCTGACATGGCGTTAATCTGGTGCCGACCCCGCGCCCGGTTGTGACGGATCGTGGCGGCCATACGGTCATGCTTTTCCTGTCGGTCCTGGCGCAGGCAGGTGACGGGGAGATATCCCTTGAGCTGGCGCTTTAACGCCGCCCGATTTTTGCCGATTTCATGGCGATGGAAACCATCCACAATTTCGTAATGTTGCGGTTCACTTTCCGTTACGACAAGAGGTTGGGTGAATCCATCGAGTTCCAGCGACCTGGTGAGCAGCCGTTTTTCTGGAGGGGCAACGTTATTGGGGTTGTAGTCGTTAGCGATAATCGCGTCCTGTTTGATCCAGAGCACGCAGTCTATCGGTTGCTCACGAAAAGGACTGTGTCGATGGATCGCTTCACGAAAGGCATTGATGGCGTTAATCCGATCCTCTTCGGAAAGTGACTGCAGGTACGTTTCGATCTCAGTAATTATTCTTTGTCGCATAAAATGCCCCACTCCTTGCGTTTCGCCTTCACTCTGTCGCTGTAGCGCTGATAATGTTTGGGTTTATTTGGGCTGAACGACAGCGCCCTGCACCAGTAGTCATTATTAAGTAAAACCTTACAAATACGGCGCCATGAGGGGATGTCTTTGGCGCCGATATCGCCCTCCTGCGTCTCGGGAATATCCGGCATGCCTCTCTTCTGATACCAGTGCAGATAGATCGCGATTTTATTGCGGTAATGCTCAGCCGTGTTTTGCGGCATGCTGTCCAGCAGGAGCATGGCGTAGTCGCGCCAGCCGAGGTGCTCGGGTTTGAGGATTTTGCGGTGGCCGTAAAAATGGTTGTCCTGCCCGGCGTAGATGCCGCCGCTGCGCACGCCGCTGACGCGCTCGCACATCGCGGCCCAGCGCTCGGGCTCGAGAACGTGATAGAGCCAGAGCCCCTGGCGCTGTTCCGGGCCGAAGGGTTCGCAGATGCGCATATAGCGCGGCGGGACGCCCGCCTGAAACATGAGGTTGTAGAGCGGGTTATAGCTGCACCCGGATTTTGCAAACCATGTCCAGATGTCTGCGGTTTTCCAGTCGTAGAGAGGATAGACGTACCACGCGTGCCCCCCGGGAGCGGTGGTTGTCCAGGGCTTATCGTCCGCGAAGCGCTGCTTGCGGTTGTTGGCGATGGTCAAAAACCGGTTGTAGGATTCATCGGCGCGGATGCCCACCAGCATGGCTGCCGGCCGGTGCAGGGCAAACCAGTCGGAAAACGAGCGGACAAATGCTTCAAAGGTCATTCCCGCCTGGTAAAAATCAAAATAATCGGCAGCGGTGATGGCGTCTTCCGGCGGCTGGCGCACCCAGCGTACGCCCGGCGCCCAGCACTGCCATTCCGGCTGATACTGTGAGAGCGAATTCTGCGTGGTCAGCGGAAGCGCCACCCAGTAAAAGTGCTCGATGACGTCCCGGTAGCATTCGCGTAGCGCATTAACGTGTTCAATGGTGCAGGAGAACTGAGCCTCCCAGTCAATAAACAGCACGCTGATTTTTCGCTTTTGCGCCCGGGCCATTTGCGCGGTGAGATGCAGCATGACGGTGGAGTCTTTGCCGCCGGAAAAGGAGACGCAGATGCGGGAAAAAGTAGCGAACGTCCAGTCGATGCGCGCCTGTGCGGCCTCCAGCACGTTAAGCTGCAGGGGATGTTTATACAGTGACATGTGCAATCTCTTCCTGAGGATGACTGTCGGGGCTTTTATTTACGCTAATTAAACATGAATAGTAAAGATATTAAAGCGAAACCGGAATAATGCGATTTATCCATGCCTGGATTGTTGCCCAAATGTAATTAAAAAGTATTCGGGCAATATCGGAAATTATTCCGCTTCGATTTTTTCAATGAATTGCGAAAACACGCTGCTGTTTAACGCTGAACGATTATATAGCATAAAAATATCTAATTTCGGAACCGTGAAAGGCAAGGCGACGCGCTTCAGGTTGAGAATGTCTTTATATCGCTCAAACATTGCGGTTGGAACAAAACCGACTAAAATCACTCATGCCAATAATATTCATAATCGAAATCAGCGAGTCGCTGCGGAAGCAGAAATTCCGTTCCGGAAGGAGTACGTTCGACTGCTGCTGGAAGTCCTTTATGCCGTTCTCCTGGCTGCGCATCAGCGTGAATTTTTCCTGGCAGAGCTCCTCAAGCGTTGCGCTATCGCCAAGGCGGGGGTGCTCTTTGCAGCAGACCAGCTGTGCCGAAAACTGGATAAAGCGGGTACAGACGATAGAGCGGCTGTTAACCGGCGCAAAACTAAACACCAGATCGGCCTTGCGGTAGGCGAGCAGATCCTCGGCCGACTCAGGCGATAAGACCACATCATTATGTTCTATCTCGTAATTTCCGTCCGCAAGCAGAGACCTTAGCAGGTCGCCCAATCGCCCCTGGACCAGAATCTGCGGGCAGTAGATGACAAAGCTCTTTTTGATCTGCGCGTTATTCAGGATATTGATGGTCTGCTCAATATGATTAAGGTTTTCTTCCAGATGATGATGCAGGTTGATCCCCACGGTCGTCGGGGTGATGCCTTTACCCGAACGAATAAAAAGCGGGTCATTCAGCTGCGTACGCAGGCGTTGCAGAGACTGGCTCACCGCAGAGGGCGTGATATAGAGTGTTTCCGCTGCCTTGCTAATGCTGAGGTGCTGATAAATGCACTCAAAAATGACTAACAGATTGAGATCGAATTTTTTAAGGTCATAAAGATTTGCCATGGATCATCCTGAGTGTGTTGTTGTCATCTCATAACTGATAACTATAGTTCGAAGTTAATCATTTACAATCCTTGTGATTAACCTGCTTATTATATTTTGAATTCAAGCTTAATATATCACGAGGCTGGATTATTGAAATAGAACTTCAGCCGTTATTAAGATATTTTTATCTTTAAAACGTGCGGCGTTGTTCTCAAATAAGCACTCCCGGTTATACATTTGCTGTGACGCATTATTGCCACTTTAGCGCCGGCTACCAGTCTGACCACTTATTGCAATCCATTCTCATTATTAATTCTCTCGTTATGTCGGGCAGACGCGGGCGTTATTCGGTAAAACCTATCGCAGCCATAGGGCGGAATGCCGGCGTGACGGATTGCCCAAACTGAAAACCGGTGCTGTAATCAAACCGCTGTTACGGCCTGATATAAGGTATGTAGAGCGCAACGCAACGCCAGCCCCGGCTGGCACTGAAAGTTCCTGTGGAAAGTTCAGGTATCAGGGCCGCCCACCAGGGCGGCCTTTTTACGTTCAGGCTTTCCGTTAATTCAGTTCACAACGTTGTCTTGTTGGTGTTGTAAGGTTTGGCTGATTGATTTGATAAAGCATACGCATTAGCCCCGATGGATAAAGTTGGTTACCTTACATCTCAACGAAAACACGGAGGAAGTACAGATGTCTTTGATTAACACTAAAATTAAACCTTTCAAAAACCAGGCGTTCAAAAACGGTGAGTTCATCGAAGTAACCGAGAAAGATACCGAAGGTCGCTGGAGCGTCTTCTTCTTCTATCCGGCTGACTTCACCTTCGTTTGCCCGACCGAACTGGGCGACGTGGCTGACCATTACGACGAACTGCAGAAGCTGGGCGTAGACGTTTACTCTGTGTCTACCGATACCCACTTCACCCACAAAGCGTGGCACAGCAGCTCTGAAACCATCGCCAAAATCAAATACGCGATGATCGGTGACCCGACTGGCGCCCTGACCCGTAACTTCGACAATATGCGTGAAGATGAAGGCCTGGCAGACCGCGCGACCTTCGTCGTTGACCCGCAGGGCATTATCCAGGCTATCGAAGTTACCGCTGAAGGTATCGGCCGTGATGCGTCTGACCTGCTGCGTAAAGTGAAAGCAGCGCAGTATGTCGCTTCTCACCCAGGCGAAGTGTGCCCGGCTAAATGGAAAGAAGGCGAAGCAACGCTGGCGCCATCTCTGGACCTGGTCGGCAAGATCTAAGTCTGTAAAGCCTGGCGGCGCTACGCTTGCACAGGCCTACAGTATCGTAGGCCGGGTAAACGAAGTGCCACCCGGCAATCAATGGGCGCACCCGCGCCCATGTTATTCCAGCACCATGATGCAAGTTGCATTCAGGCCGCCCACATAAGGCAGCTTGCATGATGACGTCTTAAGAGAGGGAAGAACAATGCTCGACACAAATATGAAAACCCAGCTCAAGGCCTACCTTGAGAAACTGACTAAACCCGTTGAGCTGATTGCCACGCTGGACGACAGCGCGAAATCGGCAGAGATCAAAGAACTGCTGGCTGAGATCGCCGAACTGTCGCCAAAAGTGACCTTCAAAGAAGATAACTCGCTTAACGTCCGTAAGCCTTCTTTCCTGATTACTAACCCAGGCTCTGAGCTGGGGCCGCGTTTTGCCGGCTCGCCGCTGGGGCATGAATTTACCTCGCTGGTGCTGGCGCTGCTGTGGACCGGCGGTCATCCGTCGAAAGAGGCGCAGGCGCTGCTGGAGCAGATCCGCGATATCGACGGTGATTTTGAGTTTGAAACCTATTACTCGCTCTCCTGCCACAACTGTCCGGACGTGGTGCAGGCGCTGAACCTGATGTCGGTCCTCAACCCGCGCATCAAGCACACGGCAATTGACGGCGGTACCTTCCAGAATGAAATCACCGATCGCAACGTGATGGGCGTGCCGGCGGTGTATCTGAACGGTCAGGAATTCGGTCAGGGTCGTATGACGCTGACGGAAATCGTCGCCAAAGTGGATACCGGTGCCGAAAAACGTGCCGCAGAAGCGCTGAACAAACGTGATGCCTATGACGTGCTGATTGTCGGTTCCGGTCCGGCGGGCGCGGCGGCGGCAGTGTACTCCGCGCGTAAAGGGATCCGCACGGGCCTGATGGGCGAGCGCTTCGGTGGCCAGGTACTGGATACCGTAGACATTGAAAACTATATCTCCGTGCCGAAAACCGAAGGCCAGAAGCTGGCTGGCGCGCTGAAGGCGCACGTCAGCGATTACGACGTAGACGTGATCGACAGCCAGAGCGCCAGCAAGCTGGTGCCTGCTGCGGTTGAGGGGGGGTTACACCAGATTGAAACCGCCTCCGGCGCGGTGCTGAAAGCACGCAGCATCATCATTGCCACCGGGGCGAAATGGCGCAACATGAACGTCCCGGGTGAAGATCAGTATCGCACCAAAGGCGTGACCTACTGCCCGCACTGCGACGGCCCGCTGTTCAAAGGCAAGCGCGTGGCGGTGATCGGCGGCGGAAACTCCGGCGTGGAAGCGGCTATTGACCTGGCGGGGATTGTTGAACACGTAACCTTGCTGGAGTTCGCGCCAGAAATGAAAGCCGACCAGGTGCTGCAGGACAAAGTTCGCAGCCTGAAAAACGTCGACATCATACTGAACGCGCAGACCACGGAAGTGAAGGGCGACGGCAGCAAGGTGACCGGTCTGGAATACCGCGACCGCGTGAGTGGCGACGTGCACAGCGTGCAGCTTTCAGGGATCTTCGTGCAGATTGGTCTGCTGCCAAACACCACCTGGCTGGAAGGCGCGATTGAGCGCAACCGCATGGGCGAAATCATCATCGATGCGAAGTGTGAAACCAGCGTGAAGGGCGTGTTTGCGGCGGGCGACTGCACCACCGTGCCGTACAAACAGATCATTATCGCCACAGGTGAAGGGGCGAAGGCGTCTCTGAGCGCGTTTGACTACCTGATCCGCACCAAAACCGCATAAGAAAAGAAAGTAAGGCTACACCTGCAATAGCGAGAGGCCACCGAAAGGTGGCCTCTTTTTTTATCTGACGACCATCACCGGTATATGCGTGTGGCGGATCACGCTTGAGGCGTTAGATCCCAGCAGATGCGTAGTAATGGAAGGGTTGCGCGAACCGATGACCACCACGTCTGCTTTCAGCTCGTTCGCCAGTTCATTTACCGCATCACGTACGCTGCCGAATCGGACGTGCGTTTTGATCCGTGAAGGGTCGATGCTGAAGTGGCTGACCATGGTTTGCAGGCGCGTTTCCGCCTCGTGCTGCAGATGCTCTTCGAAGCGGCGCACATCGGCAGCAAAGCGGTGCAGGCTCAGGCTGGCGGAGCCCGGGAGCACGTGCAACAGATGAATGACCCCGTCGTGCTGCGCCAGGAACTCCGCGTGGCGTACGGCCTTGTCGCTCAACTCCATCTCAAAAACATCAACCGGCATAATGATTCTCTGATACATACCCGTTTCTCCTTGTTTATAAACGCTGTACTCATTCAACCACAAAATAGTCATGGTTTCTGTAAGCGCCCCGTCAGTTTTCTTATCTTGCCAGGATAAATCTCAAAAGAACCGTATTCACGGGCAGACCTTCAGGGGTAGCTACCCTTATACACTTACCTGGAACCTTTCGGAGGTCGCATGAAAGCACTTACGTATCACGGTCCACACCATGTTCGCGTCGAGAATGTCCCCGACCCCATCATCGAACAGCCCGACGATATCATTCTGCGTGTCACGGCCACGGCTATCTGCGGCTCCGATTTGCATCTCTACCGCGGAAAGATCCCGAAGGTGCAGCACGGCGATATTTTTGGCCATGAGTTTATGGGGGAAATCGTCGAGTGCGGTGCAGAGGTCAAGAATTTGCAAAAAGGCGATCGCGTGGTGATCCCTTTTGTCATCGCCTGCGGAGACTGTTTCTTCTGTCGTCTGCAGCAATACGCGGCCTGTGAGAATACCAACGCCGGGCAGGGTGCTGCACTGAATAAAAAGCAAATCCCCGCGCCGGCCGCGCTGTTTGGCTATAGCCACCTCTACGGCGGTGTGCCGGGGGGACAGGCGGAATACGTTCGCGTGCCAAAGGGGAACATCGGGCCGTTTAAAGTCCCGCAGCTTCTTTCTGATGATAAAGCACTGTTCCTGTCCGACATTTTACCCACGGCCTGGCAGGCGGCAAAAAATGCACAGATTGAAAAAGGCTCAAGCGTAGCCGTTTTCGGTGCCGGGCCGGTGGGGCTACTGACCATTGCCTGCGCGCGACTGCTGGGGGCTGAGCAGATCTTTGTCATCGATCACCATCCGTACCGGTTGCGATTTGCCGAGGCACGATACGGTGCAATTCCCATCAACTTTGATGATGATAACGACGCCGCGGAAAAAATCATCGAGCAGACCGCGGGCCAGCGCGGCGTTGACGCTGTGATTGATGCGGTCGGGTTTGAAGCGAAAGGCAGCACCACGGAAACGATCCTCAGCAATCTTAAAATTGAAGGCAGCAGCGGCAAAGCGTTGCGTCAGTGCATGGCTGCCGTGCGGCGCGGCGGGGTGGTCAGCGTACCCGGCGTATACGCAGGGTTTATCCATGGCTTCCTGTTTGGCGATGCCTTTGATAAGGGGCTGACGTTTAAGATGGGCCAGACGCACGTCCATGCCTGGCTGGGGGAACTGCTACCGCTGATCGAAAAAGGGCTGCTTACGCCGGAAGAGATCGTGACCCATTATCTCCCCCTTGCCGATGCGGAGCGTGCCTATAAGATTTTCGAAAAACGGGAGGAGGAGTGCCGGAAGGTGATTCTGGTCCCGGGGGCAGACACGCCCGAAGCCGCAGAGCAGACCGTTAAGGGACTGGTGAATGCCTTCCCGGGTGGGGGGGCCTGAGAATGTTCGCTTACCAGTGACGTTCAAGATAGAGCACAGCCGTGACGATAATCGCCACAAAAATCAGAAAGATAAGTGTGATAACGCCTATCTCACTCATGACCGTCCCCGCGGCACCAAAACAGATTAAGCGTGGATTAAGGCCATTTTGCGCGGTATAGGAAAATCGGGTGAATTTGCGGAAAGAGGATGCGGCTGCATCCTCTGTGCAAAGCGGGTAGGCGCTTATTCAGAAGAGATTAACGCAGGTAATCGCCCGCGGCTTCTGGCTGGTAGAGCAGCTCCAGCACTTCCAGATGGGTCGAGGCACCGCCCGGCAATTCCCAGTGGATCGTATCCCCCGTACGCAGCCCCAGCAGTGCGGCACCCACAGGGGCCAGAACAGAAAGCTGTGCGCTGCTGTCGGTCATCTGAGCGGGGTAAACCAGCGTACGGGTCAACTCTTCACCGGTGGTCAGGTTGCGGAATTTCACCTGGCTGTTCATGGTGACCACGTTATGCGGCATCGTCTCAGGCGTGCACATCTGTGCCCGGTCGAGCTCCTCATTCAGGGCGTCGGCCACGGGGAGCGAGGCGAACTCCGCTTTTTCCAGCAGCCTGTCGATACGTTCTGCGTCGAGCTCATTGATGATAATGGTAGGTCTGGACATTTTTTACTCCATGTCGTTAATGCTGCGTCTTACGCAGAAACTGATCCAAAAGAAAACCCTCGCCGTCTGGCAGCGAGGGTTTAACTCTCCCGATGATACTGGCTGAGCGCGCAAGTTTGAAGTGATGAAAGTCACATTCATGGGCCATATGAATTTTGCTGAAATTTATTCAGTCTTCATTCCTGGCGGAATACGTTACGCTGAGTGTCCTGAATCCGGGCGTTGCCCGCCAACGAGAGAGAATTATGTACTTCTATCAACCGTCTCAGGGACACGGCCTCCCGCATGACCCGCTGAACGCCATTATTGGTCCGCGTCCGATAGGCTGGATCTCCTCATGCGATAAGGCCGGTCAGCTGAATCTCGCACCGTACAGCTTCTTTAACTGCTTTAACTATCGCCCACCGATCATCGGCTTTTCCAGCAACGGCTGGAAGGACAGCGTGCGTAATATTACTGAGACAAAAGAGTTTGTCTGGAATCTGGCAACGCGCGATCTTGCCCAGGCGATGAATCAAACCTCCGCGATGCTTCCCCACGATCGGGATGAATTTAGCTTTGCCGGGCTCACGCCAGCGGCCAGCCAGCTGGTGAACGCCCCTCGCGTTGCAGAAAGCCCGGTGAATTTTGAGTGTCGCCTGTCGCAGTGCATTCAGCTGACGGGGGCTGACGGTACGCCGGTGGACACGTGGCTGGTGCTGGGGGAAGTGGTCGGTATCCATATTGCCGAAACGCTGCTGGAAGAGGGGATATACCAGACGGCGAAAGCGCAGCCCATCCTGCGTGCGGGTGGGCCGACGGCGTACTATGGCATCAGCGATGAAAACCGGTTTGATATGGTGCGCCCAACGGTGGATCAGTAGCCGGCTTTATCAATCACAAATTGTTTACCGCAGTTACCCGGATGTGGCTGCGGGGCAAATGAGGTCGCAGAAAGCGGGTTGTTAATGGTGTCTGCCTTCAGCGAAATCTGCATCTCGGTCAGATAAGCCGGGTTGCCGCTGCAGGTCAGCTTGAACGCTTTGACGTTCTCGTTGCCCCAGCTCCTGGCCACGGCACTGTCAAAATCGCTGCGAGTGACGGTTTTCCCGTAGTGACCGGCAAGGAATTTACCGACCGCACTGTTTTTAATTTCCTGATTCATCCGCACCATCGTGCCGAAATAGGCATCGGGATCGAAACCAAAGCAGACGCCATGTTTAGCGTATTCGTAACGCTCCAGGCAGGAGTTACCGCCCGCGCCCGGCATCACGTCGTTGAGCTTTGCGGCAGCGGAAAGCGACAGCCCGGTTTCGGCAGCTTCGCATTTGCGGCTGGCCTTCACTTCCGGCATGTTCGGAATGGGGCGCGTGGCGCAACCAAAACGCATCCAGCGACGCTCATCTACCCCGCGTGCGGCAATGGATTTCGGCAGGCCGGGCCATAACCCGTGAACGGTCAGAAAATCGGCTTTATTTTCGCGCTCTTTTTGCAGGCGACATTCGTCAGGTTCATTGCGGTTGCGCTCGACCATGCTCTGGCAAAACCCGGTTTGCCAGGACAGAGCCAGCACATAGCGATCGAAATCGCCATACTGGGTTGCCTTGAGCGGTTCTGCCTGTGTGGAGAAGACACAGAGTGCAAGCGCGATTGCGCCGGACGGGATAACAATATCCTTCCTGAACATATGATTTCCTGATCGAATGAGCGTGATTAATTTCTGGGGGTTATTAAAGCACAAAAAGCGCCCGCAGGCGCTTTCTGGATATCCCTAATTTAGGTTAGGCTGCGCCGGGAACCAGCACCTCCGTGGCGATAATTACGATAATTAGCCCAACCAGAACGGGTACGGAGGTGCGTTTTACCACTTCGAATGGGGAGATTTTTGCCATCCCGGCAACGGCAACCACCACGCCTGATACCGGGGAGATGGTACGGCCCAGGTTTGACGCCTGCAGCATGGGAATGGAGAGATAGGCAGGGTTAATACCGGAGGAGTGAGCCAGTTTCGGGATCATCTCAACGAAAGCGTAGAAAGGCGCATTACCGGAACCGGTGGTCATCGCCGCCAGCATGGTGAGTACCACCAGGACCAGCATCAGGATAATACTGGCCGATCCGAACGAGGTGGCGATAGAGATCAGGCTCTGGATAAAGCCGATGGTGCTCAGACCCTGAGCAAAAACGCCCGCTGCCACCAGCAGCATCACCACGCCAGCGAAGGCATCCGCCATGCCGCGATAGGCCACTTCCAGACCCGAGAACACCTTTTGCGTGTTAAAACCACGCACAAATTCCAGCACGGCAGCCAGCAGCATGCAGATCACCAGAATGGTGATAATGTGCAGCTGCGGGCCCCATTTGCCGTCAAAAATCAGCACCCCAATAATCGGCGTGAAGGGCAGAATGGCATAAAACGCGGGAGCGGTGGTGGTGATTTCACTCACGTCCATCATTTCATGGCTGATGTTTTCTTTCTTATCGAGATAGCGCTGCCAGAAGAAATGCGCGATACCCATGCCGACAATGGCAACAATGGAGATCGGCAGCGTGGTTTTAAAGGCGAAGTCGATGAGCGACATCTCCGCAGCCTTTGCCGCCAGCACGACGTCGCCGGAGGTCGGAGAGAGAATAATCGCAGCCGGAGACGCGCAAATGGCTGCTGCCGCGCCGCGGCTGATACCGACGTTCACCATGACCGGGAACAGCGTGGCCATCAGCAGTACGCCAAGTCCGGTAGCCGACGAAACGGCCAGTGACATCAGGCAGGCGAGGAAATAGGCGGCGACCATCAGCAGATACGGCGAGTTGATGTATTGCAGGGGTTTGGAGGCAAGCTTAACGACCATGTCGTTGGCGCCGATATGAGTCATGTAGGCCGCAAAACCGCACAGCATCATGATCATCATGCCCAGGTCACCGCCGCGGCTCATGAGCAATATTTTAATATATTCCACAATATCGGTGGCGGTGTAACCGGTGCTGGTTGCGCTGGCAGGCAACACCTGATGCCCCATCAGTGCGCTGATAATCAGCAGCGTTAAACCGCCAACAAATAATACGCCCGTGGCCGAGTAGCCTTTAATGATGTAGCGTGCGACACCGACAATGACGACGACTCCAATAAGGAGCTCGAATAACGTAAGCATGATTTCCCCTGTATCTCTGCTGCTATGGAGCACAAAAAATCAATAAAAAAAAGAAGGATGAAAATGTGCCGAATAAATGGCCTGTTCTTGCTGATTAAAATCAATAAACAGACGACTAGAGAGCAGAACAACCGTGTTTTTGCCATGGCTCATACATTTATGCCATGCGGGTCTTGACCGTCAGAAATAGCGCAATATGTCCTTACAATGATAACAGATTGTTAATATTTTGTATAATGCGGCATGCTACTGATAAAGAAGGTGAAACAGGCTAAAGGCCCACCCTGTATGTGCTTATTCGACCTTACTGTCCGGTTTTATTAAGAATATTCCCGGAAAAAGGCCGAATAATTAGGAATAACGCTGATGCCGTTAAGCTTTGATTCAACTATTTTATGGTAAACTTTGCCTCGAATACTAAGAATGGTAATTGCATTGTGATCGTACGTAATACATTTTTCTCAATTTTATTGTTTATTTTTGGGCAGTTAACGTTTTCTTCTGTTGCACAGGCAGAGGACAACGCGACGGATAAAGGATGGTTCTCAACCTTTACGGATAATGTCTCCCAGACCTGGACGTCGCCGGAACATTATGATCTCTATGTTCCGGCAATAACGTGGCATGCGCGTTTTGCATATGACAAAGAGAAGACCGATAAATACAACGAGCGTCCGTGGGGCGCGGGTTTTGGTCAGTCGCGCTGGGATGAAAAGGGAAACTGGCATGGCATCTATCTGATGGCCTTTAAAGACTCCTTTAATAAATGGGAGCCGATCGGAGGCTACGGCTGGGAGAAAACCTGGCGCCCGCTAGCCGACGAGAACTTTCATGTTGGGTTAGGCTACACCGCGGGGGTCACCGCGCGTGACAACTGGAATTACATTCCGATCCCGGTGCTGCTGCCTTTGGCTTCTATCGGCTACGGTCCCGCAACGTTCCAGATGACCTACATTCCGGGCACGTATAACAACGGTAACGTTTACTTCGCCTGGATGCGTTTTCAGTTTTAACTGAAAAAACGTCATAGTCTGGTGAAAAAACGTGCAGGCGTTGATTCATAAACGATAAAAATCGGCCAGTGAAAATTAACGCGACTTTAGTCACTTTTTATCAAAGATCCGCTGGACAAAAGGTCTCACAATTGATGTACTGGTAACCGACACAGCATTTGTGTCGTTTTTTAATGTAAAGGTAATTTTGATGTCTAAGATTAAAGGTAACGTTAAGTGGTTTAATGAGTCCAAAGGATTCGGTTTCATTACTCCTGAAGATGGCAGCAAAGACGTGTTCGTACACTTCTCTGCAATCCAGTCTAATGGTTTCAAAACTCTGGCTGAAGGTCAGCGTGTAGAGTTCGAAATCACTAACGGTGCCAAAGGCCCTTCTGCTGCTAACGTAATCGCTCTGTAATTCAGACGCGTCAGCAAGAATTTCAAAACCCGCTCATTGAGCGGGTTTTTTTCGTTTTGAATCAGCCAAGCAGATACATTTTCAGGAAGCTTGCAACGATCAGCATGCTCAACAACACCATGCCTGCGCTCATCAGACTCTGTTTCATTCTGTCACCCTCGTTCAGTACTGCACTCAGAGTGACAGAGAAAAATTAAGCCAACATTAACGGTCCGTCTGTTAATGCGTGCTTGCGGAGGAAAAGAGCCAAAATGCGATCCCCGTCATCGCAAACGAGCCGAGCATGTTAATTGCGATATTTGCCAGCGCCCAGCCGATACGGCCTTCCTGAAAGAGAAACACCACTTCCGCAGAGAACGTCGAAAAGGTGGTTAATCCGCCGCAGAATCCGGTGGTAATCAGGACTTTCCACATTGGGTCAATGTGCGTCATTCGGTTAAACCAGGCCAGCCCCATGCCAATGATAAAGGCACCAATCAGGTTTGCAGCCAGTGTCCCCATGGGAATCGCCTGATGCAGCGGGTTAAACCGCATACTCAGAAACCATCGCGCAACGCTACCCGTTCCCCCACCAATAAAAACGGCTAAAAGTAGTTGTAACACGCTAAATACCTGCTATTTGATGTGTAAGAGAAGCGAGTTTAACGCCGTTTATGATGAGGGGACAAATATGTATGTTGCGGTAGGGCAATTTGCGGTCACGCCAGACTGGCAGGCGAACGCGATAACATGCGTCAACCTGATGATGCAGGCCCGGCAGAAAGGCGCATCGCTGCTGGTGCTCCCCGAGGCGCTGCTGGCCAGGGATGATAATGATCCGGATTTATCGGTGAAGTCCGCGCAACCGCTGGACGGTGAATTTTTACAGCAACTGCTTGCCCAGAGCATGGGCAATACGATGACGACGATCTTAACGATCCATGTTCCCTCCACGCCGGGCCGTGCAGTGAATACGCTGGTGGCGATTCGCGGCGGAGCCATTGTCGCACGTTACGCCAAGCTCCATCTCTATGATGCGTTCAGCATTCAGGAGTCGCGGCGCGTTGACCCCGGAGACAGTATCCCACCGCTTCTGGAGATTGACGGATTCAAGATCGGGCTGATGACGTGCTATGACCTGCGTTTTCCGGAGCTGGCGCTCCATCTGGCGCTGCAAGGGGCGGACGTACTGGTACTCCCTGCCGCGTGGGTCAAAGGACCGTTAAAAGAGCACCACTGGGCAACGCTGCTGGCGGCACGCGCGCTGGATACCACCTGCTATGTTGTTGCTGCAGGAGAGTGCGGCACGAAAAACATCGGGCAAAGCAGGGTGGTCGATCCGCTGGGTGTGACGATTGCCGCCGCTGCGGAAGCGCCGGATTTGCTGGTGGCGGAGATAAACATAGACAGAATTGCGCTTGCACGTCAGCAATTACCTGTTCTTCGCAATCGTCGGTTTGCGCCACCGCAATTATTGTGATGTTTTTTTCAACAATGCTTGATTCACCTTGTTACAGATTGCTATTGTGTGCACGCGCTAAATGACCGTTAATACAATCAGGTTTTGGCGCTGAATGCAGCCTGTTTTAAGTAAAGAAGGTATCTATGGGTGAGATTAGTATTACCAAACTGCTGGTGGTTGCCGCACTGGTCGTCCTGCTGTTTGGTACCAAGAAGTTACGCACGCTGGGTGGTGACCTGGGGGCTGCCATCAAAGGCTTTAAGAAAGCGATGAACGACGATGATGCAGCCGCGAAGAAAAGCGCTGAGGATGACGTCCCGGCAGATAAGCTTTCTCACAAAGAGTGACAGCAACGCCTGAGGGCATGCGAAAAAAAACCGGCTCATGAGGCCGGTTTTTTTGTATTACTGTAAATGAATATTACAGCTTTATTTAACTTCTTCGCCTTTAGCCTGCATATCGGCATGGTATGAGGAGCGAACGAATGGGCCGCAGGCTGCGTGGGTGAAGCCCATCGCCATCGCTTCGGCTTTCATTTCATCAAACTCGTCCGGGCTCACGTAGCGCTGTACAGGCAGGTGGTGACGGCTTGGCTGCAGATACTGGCCCAGGGTCAGCATGGTCACACCGTGGCGGCGAAGATCGCGCATCACCTCGATGATTTCATCGTTAGTTTCACCCAGACCCACCATCAGGCCTGACTTGGTCGGAATATGCGGATGCGCTTCTTTGAAACGCTCCAGCAGTTTCAGAGACCAGTTATAGTCAGCGCCCGGGCGCACCTGACGATAGAGACGCGGCACGTTCTCCAGGTTGTGGTTAAACACATCCGGTGGCGTCGCGGTCAGGATATCCAGCGCACGGTCCATACGGCCGCGGAAGTCAGGCACCAGCGTCTCGATTTTGATGTTTGGGCTTTTCTCGCGAATGGCCGTAATACAGTCAGCGAAGTGCTGCGCTCCGCCGTCGCGCAGATCGTCACGGTCAACGGACGTGATAACCACATAGCGCAGCGCCATGTCGGCGATAGTCTGCGCCAGCTTCTGAGGTTCGTTAGCATCAGGTGCGACCGGACGGCCATGAGCAACATCGCAGAACGGGCAGCGGCGGGTACAGATAGCACCCAGAATCATAAACGTCGCGGTACCGTGATTGAAACATTCAGCAAGGTTCGGACAAGAGGCTTCTTCACAAACGGAGTGAAGGCCATTCTTGCGCATCGCCGCTTTGATCCCCTGGATACGCGAAGAGTCGGCCGGAAGTTTGATTTTCATCCATTCCGGTTTTCTTAACAGCGCCTCGCGCTCTGTAGCCACGTTTTTAACCGGGATAAGGGCCATTTTATCGGCATCGCGGTATTTAACACCGCGTTCCATCACAATGGGTTTACTCATAGCGTGCGTGTTCCAGTTGCGAATATCGAAGGAAAGCGTTTCAATTCAAGGGAATGTTGTATTTATCAACTATTTTTGAACGAACGACAGGCAGTATATCATTGAAACGGTCGTTAAAGCAGCCTGCCAGATCGCCAATTTGTAAAATAGTTGTTGTTTTGTGCCTTTTGCCCTGCCTGTCACAGGGGCTTATGCTGGCTCAACCTGTCAGAAGGCCTGACGGATAATGCGGATGACGTTTTCCAGGACCGGATCGCGCAAACTCAGCTTGTTGTAATGCAGTGAAATCTCAACTGATTCCGCATTAAGCTGACTGAGGGGAATGCTGTCCAGCGGCCAGCACTTCTGGAGCAGGTTATACAGGCGTGATGGCATCACGCACAGCATATCGCTGCTGCCGATCAGAGAGGCGGTGGTGAACATATTGTAACTGCTGAAGCTGATCTGACGTTCCGGGAAAATTTCATCAATACGCTGACGAAGGGCATGGTTAGATTGCCCTTCGGTCATAAAAGACGAGTGGTCGTAGTTGCGCAGGTTTTCGAGGGTCAGCGGTTCGCTGAGAACCGGATGCTGCTGCCGGCAAACCAGTACCAGGTTGTCCGTATAAAGCACATTTTGCCCCAGCGCTCTGGCGCTGAAGCTGCCGCTTTCAATAATCAGGTCCGTCTGGAACTGGGCAAGCTGAACGTCAGGTTCATGGAGAGGCACATTGCGAAGCAGGAGCTGCGGAGCATGCTCTTTCACGGCCTGGAAGATCGCAGGCATGACCAGCACACCCACCGAAGGGGAACAGCCGATGGTGATGGTTCTCTGCTTATCGTAGCTCCCGGTTAAATCCAGTGCGCCCAGAATCGACTCCAACCCCTGGCTGATGTACTCATGGAGATGCGTGGCGTAGGCCGTCGGCGTTACCCCCTGACCCTTACGGATAAATAACGGGTCAGGAAATATAGCGCGTAGCTTTTGGATGGACTGGCTAATTGCTGATGGCGTGAGATTAAGAATTTTCGCAGCGTTAACGATACCCTTATGGACATATACTGCCTCAAAAATAGTCAGTAAATTGAGATCAATATTACGTAAAGTCCGAAAAATTTGCGGCTTGTCTTCGCCACCAGGTTCATTCAGTCGTTTGGCTGGTAAATTATTATACTCCACGCTTTCACTCCGTATACATTCACAATATGAATGATAGTTGAATTTATTTATTATGCTTGTAGAGATTCGTAAAGTGTTGGTTTTGTTTCACTTGTTTATCAAAAGCAAACACTTGTGTGATAATTGCTCACGTTACTTATGCCGTGTTTGCCGTGCTTGCTGGAGGCTAAATAATATGTAGCGGTAATATTCGGGCGCTTCGAAAATATAGAATCTGTGGATTATTGTAAAGTGCAAAAACGGTAAATAAACGGTGGCCCGCCAAATTAGCGAGCCCTGTTGTAGGATATATTAAGCAGGGATATATTCGTGCGGGGGATTGTTAAGTAGTGCTAACACGTTCTTCAAAAGCACGGGACGAATAGTGTCTGGCGTAGCGGTTTCAACCCACTGGCGCACTTGCGTCATTTCCATACCGGCGTAGCCGCAGGGGTTTATGCGCTGGAAAGGGGCAAGATCCATATTAATATTCAATGCCAGGCCGTGGAATGAGCAGCCTTTACGAATACGCAGCCCCAGAGAGCAGATCTTCATTTCCCCAACGTAAACCCCAGGCGCATCGGCACGCGGATGCGCATCAATACCATATTCCGCCAGCGTGTTGACGACGGTTTGTTCCAGTAGGGTAACCAGGTCACGGACGCCCAGCTTTCTGCGCTTCAGATTGAGCAGGACGTACATCACCTGCTGCCCGGGCCCATGGTACGTGACCTGGCCGCCGCGATCGCTCTGGATAACCGGGATATCGCCCGTCATTAATAAATGTTCTGCTTTACCCGCCTGACCCTGCGTAAAGACCGGCAGGTGTTCGACCAGCCAGATCTCATCGGGGGTTGTATCATCGCGTGAATCGGTGAAGTCATGCATAGCCTGGGAGACAGGCTCGTAAGGTTGCAGCCCGAGGTGACGGACCAGAATTTTATCCTGATACAAAACTGCGTCTCCGAAGACGAGGGACAAAAGGTATGCGGGAGTATATCACAGCGGGGAGAGGGGTTACCCGACAAACCGGGTAACCGCAAAGGGACTACAGCACCATACGAACGATTTCGATATTGCCGAGCTCTTCGTACAGCGTCTCAACCTGCTCAATGTGTGTCGCAGTGATGGTAATAGAAACCGAGTGGTAGTTGCCCTTGCTGCTTGGTTTTACTGACGGAGAGTAGTCACCCGGCGCATGGCGCTGTACCACTTCAACCACCTGATCAACCAGCTCAGGTTTCGCCAGACCCATTACTTTGTAGGTAAATGGGGTAGGGAATTCAAGCAGTTCGTTAAGTTTGGTTTTCATGTCAGCTCCGGCGTAACGTCAAAAAATAATAACTCCCACGTCAGGTGGGAGTTATCAGGATACTTAGTATATGGGGATCAAAATCACACTTTCAAGTGTTCGATTTTTAACCAAACCAGTGGTGGAACATCAATTTAATGTAATCAATGATTTTGCCGAAGAAATTGCCTTCAGGAATTTCTTGCAGGACCACCAGCGGACGCTGATCGATCGTTTTACCATCCAGCTGGAAGTTGATGGTACCCACAACCTGGTTTTTCTGCAGCGGGGCGTGCAGCTCGGTACTGTTCAGTACGTAGCTGGCTTTCAGATCCTTCATACGACCGCGCGGAATGGTCAGGTACAGGTCTTTATCAACGCCGAGAGAAGCACGGTCGTTGTCACCGAACCAGACGGGTTCAGACGCAAACTCTTTGCCTGCTTTCAGTGGATTCACGGTTTCGAAGAAACGGAAGCCCCAGGTCAGCAGCTTCTTGCTTTCTGTTTCACGGCCTTTAAAGGTGCGACCCCCCATCACGGCAGAGATCAGACGCATCTGGCCTTCAGTGGCGGAGGCGACCAGGTTGTAGCCCGCTTTGTCGGTGTGACCGGTTTTGATGCCGTCAACGTTCAGGCTGTTATCCCACAGCAGGCCGTTACGGTTGGTCTGACGGATACCGTTGAAGGTGAACTCTTTCTCTTTATAGATAGAGTACTCATTAGGGACATCGCGGATCAGCGCCTGACCAATCAGCGCCATATCACGTGCGGAGCTGTACTGACCGTCTGCGTCCAGGCCGTGTACGGTCTGGAAATGGCTGTTTTTCAGACCCAGTGCGTTCACGTAGCTGTTCATCAGGCCCACGAAAGCATCCTGGCTACCGGCGGCGAAATCGGCCATCGCCACGCAGGCATCGTTACCCGACTGCAGGTTGATACCGCGAATCAGCTGGGAAACAGGAACCTGCATACCCGGTTTCAGGAACATCAGAGAGGAACCTTTAAAGACCGGGTTCCCGGTCGCCCACGCATCGTTACCGATGGTGACCAGATCCGTTTCTTTGAATTTACCTGCCTTCATCGCCTGGCCGATAACGTAGCTGGTCATCATTTTGGTCAGGCTGGCCGGGTCACGGCGGGCATCGGCATTCTGTTCTGCCAGCACTTTGCCAGAGTTGTAATCGATCAGGATGTAGGATTCCGCGTCGATTTGCGGAACGCCAGGGATCATGGTCTTGATATTCAGGTCATCGGCGTGAGCTGCAGAGAGCGCAGCCGCGCAAAGGGCCGTGGTCAGCGCCATGCGCTGCACAAAACGAGCAGAAAAAGTGGTCTTCATGGTCAGAACTACGACATCCGTGATGGAATTAAAAAAAGTGCCTTACTATAGCAAATGCTATTCAGGCAGGCATCCGACTTTAAGCATGAGTTTGTGAATGTGTTTTACACAAACTGACAATTCGGATACCGCCGGTTAATTATTTCGCAACAGCGATAAATGACTGAAGCTGAGCTTCATTCTGCAGACGCTGCTGCAGGGAGGCTGCCTGCGATTTGCTGGCAAACGGCCCCATCTGAATGCGCCAGACCGCACCGTTCTGCTCAACGCGTCCTGGTACGCCAAACTGCTGGCTCAGACGCTGTTGATACTGTTTGGCCCGGGCCTGATCGCTCACTGCGCCGACCTGAACCACATAGCTGCCGCTGGCCGCTGTTGGAGCCGTCACCGCTGCACTTTGCGTGGCCGCGGGCGCCGTTACGGGAGCCGACTGGGTCGCTGGCGTAGCAACGGGAGCGGGGGCTGGGGTAGGCTCACTGCCTTCCAGCACGCCCGAGGCTAAGGTCGTCGGTGCGCCAAGAAAGCCGCTACTCTTTACCGGTGCGCCCGTTGAATCGTCGCTTTGCAGCGTGTCATTGCTGATTGGGCGTATTTCTCCCCCGGCTGAGCAGGCTCGGCCGGAGAAGAGACGCTGCCCATTCCGCCGTCAAGATTTGGGCGGTCGGGCAGGGCATAGGTCTGTTTCGCCACCGTCGTACACGCGGTACCTGGCCCGGACAGCGAACCATCCTGTGCCACGATAATCGGGTCAATACGGACTTTGGTGTTGTTTGAGGTATTCAGACGATCGGCTGACGCGCGAGACAGGGAGATCACCCGGTCATTTCCGTACGGGCCGCGGTCGTTGATACGCACGACAATCATACGGCCGTTTGCCAGGTTGGTGATGCGGGCGTAGCTCGGGATCGGCAGCGTTGGGTGTGCCGCCGTCAGCTGCATCGGGTCGAACGTCTCCCCGGAGGCCGTCAGGTTACTGCCTGGCTCGGCATCGTAAATGGCGGCAAAGCCCGCCTGACTGAAACGGGAAGGATCCTGAACAATTTTATAGCTTTTGCCGTCGCGCTCGTAATCCTGATTGGCACTGGCATTCAGCGGTTCATAAACGGGATCGGCACCGCTGATTTCAACGATTGGGCCATTACACACCGCAGGCTGCGGCGGCGCGACGGTTGCCTGTTGCTGACCATCATCACTTGTGCAGGCCGCAAGTAAACTTGCCGCAATGCAGATCCCCAGCCACTGCTTACGCATTCCGATCCCCTTATTTTTATACGCTTTTTGACAACATTTTTCTGTGGGTATGGATCGACATCACGATACCAAACCCGGCCATCAACACGATCAGTGCCGAGCCCCCGTAACTCACCAGCGGCAGCGGTACGCCTACCACCGGCAGAATACCACTCACCATACCAATATTTACGAAGACATAAACGAATAAAATCAGCATCAACCCGCCAGCCATGACGCGACCAAAGGTCGTTTGCGCGCGTGCTGCAATCCACAATCCCCGCATGATCAGCAGAACGTATAGCGCCAGGAGTATTAAGATACCCACCAGCCCCAGCTCTTCCGCCAGTACGGCAAAGATAAAGTCGGTGTGGCGTTCCGGTAAAAATTCCAGCTGCGACTGCGTACCGTGCAGCCAGCCTTTCCCGCGCAGGCCGCCGGAGCCAATCGCAATCTTGGACTGAATAATATGATAGCCCGCGCCCAGCGGATCGGTTTCCGGATCGAGCAGCATCATGACGCGCTGGCGCTGGTAATCGTGCATCAGGAAGAACCAGAGAATAGGGATGAACGCCGCTATCAGCACCACCGCGATACCAATCAGGCGCCAGCTCAGGCCCGACAGGAAGAGGACAAACAGACCGGAGAGCGCGATAAGGATTGAGGTGCCAAGGTCAGGCTGTGCCGCAACCAGCAGCGTTGGCAGGAAAATCAGCACCAGCGCGATGGCGGTATTCTTCAGAGACGGCGGACAGACGTCGCGGTTGATAAAGCGTGCCACCATCAGTGGCACGGCGATTTTGGCAATCTCCGAGGGCTGGAAGCGGACAATACCCAAATCCAGCCAGCGCTGCGCCCCTTTTGAAATGGCACCAAACGCATCGACCGCAACCAGCAAAATAATACAGAAGATGTAGAGATAGGGCGCCCAGCCTTCGTAAACGCGCGGCGGGATCTGCGCCATCACCACCATAATGATCAGGCCCATGGCGATCTGGCCGATTTTGCGCTCCATCATCCCGATGTCCTGGCCGCTGGCGCTCCAGATAACCAGCGCACTGTAAACCAGCAGAGCCAGCAGGATCAGCAGCATGGCTGGGTCGATGTGGATTTTGTCCCACAGCGATTTTTTATTTGGATTATCCGTCATGATTATTGGTCCTCCGCCGCAGCGGCGGCCGGGTTTTCAGCCGGCAGTTCGGTGTTGTTATCACCCAGCATGATGTGGTCAAGGATCTGGCGCATGATGGTCCCTACTGCAGGCCCGGCACCGCCGTTCTCCAGAATCATTGCCACCGCGACCTGCGGGTTGTCATAAGGGGCAAACGCCGTCATCAGCTTATGGTCACGCAGACGTTCGGCAATGCGGTGCGCGTTATAGGTTTCGTTGGCTTTCAGGCCAAATACCTGCGCAGTACCGGACTTCGCCGCCACTTTGTACGGCGTCCCGGCGAAATACTTGTGTGCGGTACCGTTCGGGCGGTTTGCCACGCCGTACATACCGTCTTTCGCGATTTCCCAGAAGCCGGAATGAATGTCACCCACTGGGGCTTCGTGCGGCTGGTTCCACGGCACTTTTTTGCCGTCTTCAACCGTACTCTGCAGCAGATGCGGCACTTTCACCACGCCGTCATTGATGAGGATCATCATGGCTTTGTTCATCTGAAGCGGCGTTGCCGTCCAGTAGCCCTGACCGATACCCACCGGAATGGTATCGCCCTGATACCACGGCTTTTTAAAGCGCTTCAGCTTCCATTCGCGCGTCGGCATGTTGCCGGAGCGTTCTTCCGCAAGGTCAACGCCGGTGTAGTGTCCGTAGCCGAATTTGCTCATCCACTCTGACAGGCGGTCGATCCCCATGTCATAGGCCACCTGATAGAAGAAGGTATCCGCAGACTCCTCCAGCGATTTGGTGACGTTCAGATGACCGTGGCCCCATTTTTTCCAGTCGCGATAGCGCTTATCCGAACCCGGCAGCTGCCACCAGCCCGGGTCAAACAGGCTGGTATTGCGGTTGATGACGCCAGCACTCAGTGCAGAGACCGCCACGTACGGTTTAACCGTTGATGCCGGTGGGTAAACCCCTTGCGTCGCGCGGTTCACCAGCGGCGTGTTGGGGTCATTCAGCAGACCGGAGTAGTCTTTACTGGAAATGCCGTCAACAAACAGGTTCGGGTCATAGCTTGGCATTGACACCATCGCCAGGATGCCGCCGGTTCGAGGATCTGTGACCACAACGGCTGCACGACTGCCCGCTAGCAGGGTTTCAATATACTGCTGCAGCTTAAGGTCGAGAGTCAGATAGACGTCATGCCCCGCCTGCGGCGGTACCTCTTTAAGCTGGCGAATCACGCGGCCACGGTTATTAACCTCAACCTCTTCATAGCCGGTTTGCCCGTGCAGGACATCTTCGTAGTAGCGTTCAATGCCCAGCTTACCGATATCATGCGTTGCGGCGTAGTTCGCCAGCTTGCCGTCTTTATCGAGGCGGTCGACGTCTTTGTCGTTAATCTTGGAGACGTAGCCAATCACATGCGTCAGCGCGGAGCCGTAGGGGTAGTAGCGACGCTTGTAACCTTTTACTTCCACGCCAGGGAAACGGTACTGGTTCACCGCAAAGCGGGCCACCTGGACTTCCGTCAGGTTGGTTTTAACCGGAATGGAGGTGAATCGGTGTGAGCGGGCGCGTTCTTTTTTAAAGGCGGCGATATCGTCGTCGTTAAGGTCAACAACGCTTTTCAGCGCTTCCAGTGTATCCTGAACATTATCGACTTTTTCCGGCATCATCTCGATTTGATAGATGGTGCGGTTTAACGCCAGCGGGGTGCCGTTACGATCGTAAATAATGCCGCGGCTGGGTGCGATAGGTACCAGCTTGATACGGTTTTCGTTGGAACGCGTCTGGTAATCGGTAAAGCGGACAATTTGCAGATTATAAAGGTTGGCGATCAGCACGCCGGTAAGCAGCAAAATCCCGGTGAAGGCGACCAGCGCCCGGCGCACAAACAGCGCGGACTCAGCCGTATAGTCGCGAAAAGAATTCTGTAGTTTCATCCGCTGCTTAATCTACCCTGGTCAGTCATTACTCGCGGTGATAGGGGTGGTTGGTAGTAATGCTCCACGCGCGATACAGGCTTTCTGCCACCAGTACCCGAACGAGCGGGTGGGGAAGCGTCAGCGCGGAGAGGGACCAACTTTGTTCTGCTGCCGCTTTGCAGGCAGGGGATAACCCTTCAGGCCCGCCAATCAACAGACTGACGTCACGACCATCCTGCTTCCAGCGCTCCAGTTCGTGCGCCAGCTGCGGCGTATCCCAGGGTTTTCCTGGAATATCGAGGGTGACGATGCGGTTCTTGCCTGCGGCAGCCAGCATCAGTTCGCCCTCTTTATCGAGAATACGTTTGATATCGGCGTTCTTGCCGCGCTTACCGGCGGGAATTTCCACCAGTTCGAACGACATGTCTTTTGGAAAACGGCGCAGATATTCAGTAAAACCGGTTTGTACCCAGTCCGGCATTTTGGTGCCGACGGCGACCAGCTGCAACTTCACGCATTAACCCCAGAGTTTTTCCAGTTCATACAGGCGACGGCTCTCGTCCTGCATGACGTGGACAATCACATCGCCGAGATCGACAACCACCCAGTCAGCCGTCGCTTCGCCTTCAACACCCAGCGGTAACAGCCCTGCTGCACGCGATTCCTGAACCACGTGATCGGCAATCGAAACAACATGACGCGTGGACGTACCGGTGCAGATAATCATGCAGTCGGTAATACTGGATTTACCCTTCACGTCAATCGCGATGATGTCCTGACCTTTCAGGTCATCAATTTTGTCAATAACAAAATCCTGGAGTGCTTTACCCTGCAAGTTTTCCCCCTGGGGTGAATGAGATTGTAAAACTTTGAATTCGTAGCCAGGCAGTATACCTGAACTCATGCCTGTGTCGGGACAAATGTCTCCGGCCGGGCTTTTGAAGGCGGGTATCATCCCACCCTCCGCCTGAGATTGCATCGCCATTTTTGTAAAACAATTTCTGTAAAGCAATGACTGGCGGGAAAGTCTGGCAGCGGAGAATAACAGTATGGCTTACCCTGTCAAGGCAGGATAAACAATAAGCCGCTTTTTATGCCTTCCCGCTATTCATCTGCGCTTTTCTGATACAAACCGTGCGTATGGATATAGGCCAGCACCGGTGCGGGGAGCAGATCGTCACATGCTAAACCCTGCTGTAAACGCTCGCGAATGAGGGTCGCAGAGATATCGAACCACGGCGTTTCCGCCAGATAAATCTTCCCGGCAGGCTGATTGTGGAGATCTTCAACATTGGCGGTGAGATGATCTTCCAGCCACTGCTGGTACTGCGCTTCGCGCATGGTCAGCGGATAGCCAGGACGGCGGCAGACGAGCAGATGGCTGTTCTCCAGAATGGTTTCATATTTATGCCATGTGGGGAAGTTCAGCAGGGAATCCTGACCGATGATAAAAGCCAGCGGCTGGTCTGGCCCCTGTTCTGCGCGCCACTCCTGAAGCGTCTGCGAGGTCCAGGAGGGGGTTTCGCGACGCAGCTCACGCTCGTCAAGCCGGAAGAGTGGCTTATCTGCGATGGCCAGGGCAAGCATCTCTTTTCGCTGCTCGCTGGTCGCCTCGGGCTGCGGACGGTGGGGCGGGACATTATTGGGCATGATGGTAACGCGCTGAAGGCCGATCAGATTCGCCAGAATTTCAACCGGCTTCAGATGCCCGTAGTGTACCGGGTCGAAGGTGCCGCCATACAGGGCCTGTAAAGAATGCATACTATCCATCAATAAAAACGTCTGCCAGCGCCTTGTGGCAGAGCAGCAGAGAAAGGCTTTCCAGCTCCGCCCAGACCGACTGGCCGTAATCTTGCTTTAGCGTAAGCTCGGCGCGCATCAGAAGCTGTACCGCCTGGCGAAGCTGTTCATGACTCAGGCGGTTGATGGCCTCGGTGGTCAAAGCCCGGCGATTTTGCCACACCCGGTGTTTATCAAACAGCGAACGCAAAGGCGTATGGGCAGACTGACGCTTGAGCGTAATCAGCAGCAGTAATTCGCGCTGCAGGGTTCGCAGCAGAATAACCGGTTCGCTGCCTTCGAGGCGCAGCTGCTGCAGAATATGCAGGGCGCGTTTACTTTTTGCCGACAGCAGCGCGTCCACCCAGTGGAACGGCGTGAAGTGCGCCGCGTCGTTAACGGCCTGCTCGACGCGCGGCAAGGTCAGCTTGCCGTCCGGCCAGAGCAGGGAGAGTCTGTCAAGCGCCTGCGCCAGGGCCAGCAGGTTACCTTCATAGCAGTAGCAAAGCAGCTGATTTGCCGCGTCATCCAGCTGAAGGTTGTGCTGTTTCGCTCTCGCGGCGACCCATTTAGGCAGATGTGCCTGCTCAGGCGTCTGACAGGTGACCAGCACCGCATGGGTCGCGAGTTGGGTAAACCAGGCCGCGTTTTCCTGCGCTTTGGTCAGCTTGTTGCCACGCACAATAAGGAGCAGATCGCTGTGTAAGAGGCTGACCAGCGTAGCGAGCTGCTCGTTTATCGCCGCGTTAGGGCCGTTCTCCGGCAGCAGGATCTGAATTGTCTGGCGCGATGCGAACAGGCTCATCGCCTGACAGAGCGAGAAGAGGGCGTTCCAGTCGGTGTTGTTATCCAGCTGGACGGTGTGATGTTCATCAAAACCCTGCGCGGCGGCGGCATGCCGCACGGCATCCAGGCTTTCCTGAAGCAATAACGGATCGTTTCCAAGAAGCAGATACGCCGCGCGCAGCCCTTCATTGAGCTGCGCGCGGAGTTGTTCAGGATACAGCCTGATCATCATTTACCCAGAGAGTTAGCAGCAGGAAGCGTGCCATCAACCGGTTTATCAACAATGTCAGATCCTTGTTTGGTTGACGCTGCAATACTAGGCAGTTTACGGATCAGCTGTTCCGCCGCCTTGTCGTACATTTCGTTGATGATAATCTGCTGTTCGGCATCTTTTGCCAGCGCCGTCTGCGGGTTATCGAAGAACGAACGGTACACTTTCGTGCTGATCGGATAGATGTCTTTACCCGGGATCAGAACTGCCGCGTTGACCGTCAACACCATTTGATACTCTGCGGTACGGCCATCCTGGAAGATAGACGCGGTATCTCTCGACAGACCACTTCCTGTCACACGCAGAGACGGTACATCCTGACGCAGCGTCTGTTTCTCAACAAGCTCAACGCCGTTCAGACGCAGCTGATTGCGAATTGCCCGGCTGAGTGGGCCATTCGGATCCCCGGAATCAAAGATCATGGTTTTCATCTGAGCAGGCACCGCCGTGGTATTGCGCAGGTGCCAGCCACAGCCAGCGGTGACAAGCACCGCCAGAGATAAGAGTATTGTTGCCAGTTGTCGCACGTTTCCTCCCGCGCTTAGCCAACGACCAGATTCAGCAGTTTACCCGGTACGTAGATCACTTTACGTACGGTAACGCCCTCAAGATATTTAGCGACCAGTGGTTCCTGGCCCGCGCGTTCGCGAACCTGTTCTTCGGTTGCATCGACCGCCACGGTAATTTTACCGCGGACTTTGCCGTTCACCTGGACTACGACCAGCGTGGTGTTTTCCACCATCGCGGCTTCGTCAGCCTGCGGCCACGGCGCGTTGTCGATATCGCCTTCGCCTTTCAGCTCCTGCCACAGGGTAAAGCTAACGTGCGGCGTGAACGGGTTCAGCATGCGAACGACGGCCAGCAGTGCTTCACGCATTAAGGCACGATCCTGCTCGCCGTCCTGCGGCGCTTTCGCCAGCTTGTTCATCAGTTCCATAATAGCCGCAATTGCGGTATTGAAGGTCTGACGACGACCAATATCATCGGTCACTTTCGCAATCGTTTTATGAACATCACGACGCAGCGCCTGCTGATCTTCAGTCAGTGCGGCGGCGTTCAGCGCCGGGGCATCGCCCAGTGAGGTGTGCTCGTAAACCAGTTTCCAGACGCGTTTCAGGAAGCGGTTTGCGCCTTCTACGCCAGACTCCTGCCACTCCAGCGTCATGTCCGCCGGAGAAGCAAACATCATGAACAGACGCACGGTATCTGCACCGTAACGCTCAACCATCACCTGCGGGTCGATACCGTTGTTTTTCGACTTAGACATCTTGCTCATGCCGGTGTAGACCAGCTCATGACCTTCGGCGTCTTTGGCCTTCACGATACGGCCCTTCTCGTCGCGTTCAACGATCGCGTCAACCGGAGAAACCCAGTTACGCTCGCCGTTTGCACCGACGTAATAGAAGGCATCCGCCAGCACCATGCCCTGGCACAGCAGCTGTTTTGCAGGTTCGTCAGAGTTCACCATGCCCGCATCGCGCATCAGCTTGTGGAAGAAGCGGAAGTAGAGCAGGTGCATGATGGCGTGTTCGATACCACCGATGTAGATATCTACCGGCAGCCAGTAGTTCGCCGCGTTGGAATCCAGCATGCCATCCTGATACTGCGGGCAGGTGTAGCGTGCATAGTACCAGGATGACTCCATAAAGGTGTCAAAGGTGTCGGTTTCGCGCAGCGCAGGCTGGCCGTTGACGGTGGTTTTAGCCCACTCAGGATCGGCTTTGATCGGGCTGGTGATGCCGTCCATGACGACGTCTTCCGGCAGGATCACCGGCAACTGATCTTCTGGCGTTGGCATCACGGTGCCATCTTCCAGCGTCACCATTGGAATTGGCGCACCCCAGTAACGCTGACGGGAAACACCCCAGTCGCGCAGACGGAAGTTAACTTTACGCTCGCCCACGCCAAGGGAGGCCAGCTTGTCGGCGATGGCGTTGAAGCCCTCTTCGAAGCTCAGACCGCTGAACTCGCCGGAGTTGAACAAGGTCCCTTTTTCGGTCAGCGCGTGTTCGGACAGGTCTGGTTCAGAACCGTCAGCCGCCAGGATAACTGGCTTGATGGTCAGGCCATATTTGGTGGCAAATTCGTAGTCGCGCTGGTCGTGACCCGGAACGGCCATCACGGCGCCCGTGCCGTATTCCATCAGTACGAAGTTGGCGGCCCAGACAGGGATCGCTTCGCCCGTCAGCGGGTGAATGGCTTTAAAGCCGGTATCAACGCCTTTTTTCTCCATCGTTGCCATATCGGCTTCGGCCACTTTGGTGTTGCGGCATTCGTCGATGAAGGTAGCCAGTTCCGGATTGTTTTCTGCCGCTTTCTGCGCCAGCGGGTGACCTGCGGCCACGGCCAGGTAGGTCGCGCCCATGAAGGTGTCCGGACGGGTGGTGTAGACGGTCAGGGTCTGGTCGTAGTTCTCAACGTTGAAGGTAATTTCCACGCCTTCGGAACGGCCGATCCAGTTGCGCTGCATGGTCTTAACGGTATCTGGCCAGTGGTCCAGATTATCCAGATCGTTCAGCAGCTCATCAGCATAAGCGGTGATTTTGATAAACCACTGCGGGATCTCTTTACGCTCTACTTTGGTGTCACAGCGCCAGCAGCAGCCATCGATAACCTGTTCGTTCGCGAGAACGGTCTGGTCATTCGGGCACCAGTTAACGGCAGAGGTCTTCTTGTACACCAGGCCTTTTTTGTACAGCTCGGTGAAGAACTTCTGTTCCCAGCGGTAGTATTCCGGGGTACAGGTTGCCAGCTCGCGGCTCCAGTCATAGCCGAAGCCCAGCATTTTGAGCTGGTTTTTCATGTACGCGATGTTGTCATACGTCCACGGTGCCGGCGCCGTATTATTTTTTACCGCCGCGCCTTCCGCAGGCAGACCGAACGCATCCCAACCGATGGGTTGCAGAACGTTTTTACCCAGCATGCGCTGGTAACGCGCAATCACATCACCGATGGTGTAGTTACGCACGTGGCCCATGTGTAGTCGACCAGAAGGATAGGGAAGCATCGACAGGCAGTAATACTTCTCTTTGCTCTCGTCTTCGGTTACTTCAAAGGTGCGCTTCTCGTCCCAGTGTTGCTGGACTTTTGATTCTATCTCTTCCGGGCGGTATTGCTCTTGCATGGCAGCCAGTGGTCCTGTTTTCAATACAGCTACAAATGTAGCCAATGGATGTGGTAATTCAGATCCGCATAGCATAGCCCAAACGCCCGCGTCAAAACAGCCTTTCGCGCAAATGCGCTTTGCAGGAATTTACCGGGTCTGTGCTTCACCTGACAAAGCGGCGATGAAATAAGGTCTATTATTAGAAATAGTTACTTACCCGGGAGGCAAAATGATGAACAAGGTTGCTCAATTTTACCGCGAACTGGTGGCGACACTGACGGAACGGCTGCGTAACGGCGAGCGCGATATCGATGCGCTGGTAGAGCAGGCGCGTGCCCGCGTGTCGCAAACGGGTGAGTTAACGCGAACCGAAGTGGAAGAGGTGACGCGTGCCGTGCGTCGCGATCTGGAAGAGTTCGCGCGCAGCTACCAGGAGAGCCAGGAGGAGGTCACGGACAGCGTTTTCATGCGGGTGATCAAAGAGAGCCTGTGGCAGGAGCTGGCCGATATCACGGATAAAACGCAGCTGGAGTGGCGTGAAGTCTTTCAGGATTTGAACCACCACGGTGTTTACCACAGCGGTGAAGTGGTCGGGCTGGGAAATCTGGTGTGCGAGAATTGCCACCACCATATTGCGGTGTATACGCCGGAGGTTCTGTCGCTGTGTCCGAAATGCGGCCACGATCAGTTCCAGCGTCGTCCGTTTGAGCCCTAGGTAAAAGCGCAGGTTTGCGCCCTCTCCCCGTGGGAGAGGGCATCAGGCCGCACAAGGTAAAAGCAAAACGGCAACCATGTTGCCGTTTTTAGTGTGTGCTCCCTCTCCCCGTGGGAGAGGGCCGGGGTGAGGGCATCAGGCCGCACTATAGTAAGCCAGCCTCTCCGCCAGCAAATCCACAAACGCCTCACGGTCAATATCCACCATCACCGTTGTATTCGGCTTATTTCCCGTCAGCGAGTAGTAGTCCACCACCGTCATCCCCTGGGTGTATTTCCCCTGAGTTTCAACGCCAACCCACCTGTGGACGGTGGTAAACATCTCCGGTTTTAATAGCCAGGCAATGGTGCACGGATCGTGCAGCGGCGCGCCGTGGAATCCCCATTTCTCGGCTTTGTGATACTCCATAAAGAAGTCGAGCAGCTCAGCCACGGTTGTCGCGACCGGATTACCCACGGCACGAAAGCGTTCAATGTCGTCAGCCATAATCTGCGCGCGATGGGTCACGTCCAGCCCCGCCATCACGACGGGCAAACCGGACTGGAAGACGATCTCCGCCGCTTCCGGGTCGACAAAAATGTTGAATTCTGCGGACGGCGTCCAGTTTCCCAGACCCATGGCCCCGCCCATGATGACGATACGGGCGATTTTGCTGTGCAGTTCAGGGTGGCTGTTCAGCAGCAGCGCGACGTTGGTTTGCGGCCCGGTAGCCACCAGCGTCACGGGCTCCGCGCTCTCGCGCAGCACCTTCGCCATCAGCTCCACGGCGGTGCAGTTTTGCGGCGTGAAGCCCGGTTCAGGCAGCGCCGGACCGTCCAGACCGCTTTCACCATGCACGTTATCCGCGATAATTAATCCACGCATCAGGGGCTTGAGGGCGCCACCGGCGACGGGAATATCGGTGCGCCCGAGCAGCGTCAGCATGCGCAAAACGTTACGCAGGGTTTTATCCGGCGTCTGGTTTCCGGCGGAAGAGGTGACGGCTTTGACGTCGAGTTCAGGGGAGGCAAGTGCAAGAACGAGCGCGATCGCGTCATCATGACCCGGATCGCAATCGAAAATGATGGGTTGTGCCATAGCGTTCTCCATTCATAGCGTTATTTTGTGACAAGGTTAACGCTGCAATGTGACGCCGAATAGATAAAGAGAGCTAAAGCGTGAAGCAGTGCGCAATCCGCAGATTGCGCACCGTGAAGATCAGTGCAGGATTTTGGCGAGGAAATCTTTCGCACGTTCGGATTTCGGGTTGGCGAAGAACTCCTCTTTCGGGGAATCTTCGACAATTTTCCCTTCGTCCATAAAGATCACGCGGTTGGCCACCTTACGGGCGAAGCCCATTTCGTGGGTCACCACCATCATGGTCATCCCTTCGTGCGCCAGTTCGACCATCACGTCCAGCACTTCGTTGATCATCTCCGGATCGAGCGCCGACGTTGGCTCATCAAACAGCATGGCAACCGGATCCATGCACAGCGCGCGGGCGATCGCCACACGCTGCTGTTGGCCGCCGGAAAGCTGCGCCGGGAACTTATCGGCATGCGCAGAGAGGCCAACGCGTTCCAGGAGCTTCAGGCCTTTCTCGCGCGACGCTTTTTTATCACGCTTGAGCACTTTCACCTGGGCCAGGGTCAGGTTCTCAATAATGGAGAGGTGAGGGAACAGCTCAAAATGCTGGAACACCATGCCAACGTGAGAGCGAAGCTGGGCAAGATTGGTTTTCTTGTCGTTGACTTTGGTACCGTTGACGACGATCTCGCCCTGCTGGACCGGCTCCAGACCATTGACGGTTTTGATCAGCGTCGATTTACCGGAACCGGACGGTCCGCACACCACTACCACGTCGCCTTTTTTCACTTCGGTGGAGCAGTCGGTCAGCACCTGAAAGTGCCCATACCATTTAGAAACATTTTTCAGGGAAATCATTGTACCGTCCTTTTTTTCAGCCAGCTGACCAACAGCGACGCGCTTAAACTAATCACAAAATAGACCGCACCCGCAAAGAGCACCATCTCAACCTGCGTACCATCACGCTCACCGATGGTTGACGCGGTACGGAAGAAGTCTGCCAGGCTTAGCACGTAGACCAGAGAGGTATCCTGGAACAGCACGATACCCTGGGTCAGCAGGAGCGGAACCATGGCGCGAAACGCCTGCGGCAGAATAATGAGCTGCATGGACTGCCAGTGTGTCATCCCCAGCGCCAGCGCGGCGCTGGATTGCCCGCGGGAGATACTCTGAATGCCCGCACGGATAATCTCCGAGTAGTAAGCGGCCTCAAACATCGAGAACGCCACCATCGCCGAGATCAGACGGATATCGGTTTTCGGCGACAGCCCCAGTACGTTTTGCAGGAAGCCGGGCACGATCAGGTAAAACCACAGCAGCACCATTACCAGCGGGATGGAGCGGAACACATTAACGTAGGCGGTCGCGAACCAGGCGAGCGGCTTAAAGCTCGACAGGCGCATGACGGCCAGCAGGGTGCCCCAGACGATACCGACAATAATGGCAATGACGGTGATTTTTAAGGTAATCATCAGTCCATCAAGCAGATAAGGCATGGATGGAACGATAGAACTCCAGTCAAATTCGTACATTATTTGCCCCCCATGTTGCCCGGCAGGCGAATTTTGCGTTCAACCAGGTTCATCACCAGCATGATGAAAGCGTTAATCAGAACATAGGCGAGCGTGATCGCGGTAAAGGATTCCCACGCGTGAGCGGAGTAATCCAGCAGCTTGCCCGCCTGTGCAGCCATATCGACCAGGCCGATGGTTGAGGCGATGGCCGAGTTTTTCACCAGGTTCATCATCTCGGAGGTCATCGGCGGAACGATGACGCGGTAGGCGTTAGGCAGCAGCACGTAGCGGTAGGTTTGTGGCAGGGTTAATCCCATCGCCAGACCCGCATTTTTTTGTCCACGGGGTAATGACTGAATGGCGGCACGCACCTGCTCGCAAACGCGCGCAGCGGTAAACAGCCCCAGACACATCATGGAGGAGACAAAGAACTGCACATTCGGATCCAGTTCCGACTTGAACCACATGCCAATATTTTCCGGCAGCAGTTCCGGGATAACCAGATACCAGGTAAAGAATTGCACGATCAGCGGAACGTTACGGAACAGTTCCACATAGAGGGTGCCAAGCGTTGAAAGAAAACGGTTAGGGACGGTGCGCAGAATACCGAACAGAGAACCGACAAGAAACGCGATGATCCACGCCGTTATCGATAATGCCACGGTGACCTGAAAGCCGCTCCACAGCCAGCCAAGATAGGTGGTGTTGCCGAACGGGGCTTGTTGCAGAAATATGCCCCAGTTCCAGTCGATTGACATAATAAACTCCAGAAAAAAAAGGGTAGCAGCGCTACCCTCGAAGATTGGTGAGAAGCTCATTTTTCGCGCTGAGTGGGGAACGACCACTCAACGTATAGTCTGTCCATGCTTCCCGACAATCGAGAGGGCAGGAGATCCCGCCCCTGTTGTTCTAATTAGTTAAGAGCCTTGTCATTTGGAGATTTGAACAGCGCTTTCATGTCGTCAGACAGTTCAAAATTCATGTTCAGGTTTTTAGGTGGAATTGGGTTCTTGAACCATTTGTCGAACCATTTTTCCGCTTCGCCGGAGGTCTGCACCTGAGCGATGGTGTCATCGATCAGCTTTTTGAACTGCGGATCGTCTTTACGCAGCATACAGCCGTAGGCTTCTTTCGACTGCGCGGTGCCGACGATATCCCAGTTGTCTGGTTTCTTCGCTTTCGCACGCTCGCCCGCCAGCAGGGCATCATCCATCATAAACGCGACGGCACGACCGCTTTCCAGGGTACGGAAGGAGTCGCCATGGTCTTTCGCGCTGATGATGCGCATATCCATTTTCTTCTCGTCGTTCAGCTTGTGCAGCAGCACTTCAGACGTGGTACCGGAGGTGACAACGACTGCTTTGCCTTTCAGGTCAGCGAAGTCTTTAATCTCACCGCCTTTCTTCGTCAGCAGGCGGGTGCCTACAACAAAGATGGTGTCAGAGAAGGCAGCCTGCTTCTGACGCTCGAGGTTGTTGGTGGTGGAGCCACACTCGAAATCAAAGGTGCCGTTTTGCAGGAGTGGAATACGGTTCTGTGAAGTGATTGGGATCAGCTTCACTTGCAGGTCAGGTTTGTTCAGCTTTTTCTTCACGGCTTCAACGATAGCGTTGGAGTAATCCTGTGAATAGCCCACGACTTTTTGCGTGTTGTCGTAGTAAGAGAACGGGACAGAAGATTCACGGTGGCCGACCACGATGACGCCGTTTTTGGCAATCTTGTCGAGAGTGCTGCCTGCTGCTGGCGCATCTTCAGCGTGAACCACGCCTGCAGACATTCCCATAACCAGCATTGCTGTGGCCAGTTTACGTAATTGCATACCCAACTCCTTTCTTATCAGCGCCAGAGACGCATTGATACCCATTGTGATGTTGTTATATCTCGCGCAATGCGAGTGCAGTGTTATGCAAACTTGTTAACATTTAGTCTGGCTTAATGTAAAGATTTTGCTGCGTTATTGTTTATTTTTGCGAAGCGCGCCGCACCATTCAGAGGCAAATATCTCCCGTTGCACCGTTTCGGTGCTACCGATGATCTACGCTGGTGCGACAAAGTTGCACGTTAAGCCAAACTGCGTTTACCTGAATAAACAAAGCAATAGGCGTGCCAGAATTGGAGTCTGGAAGGAATTGTCAGGTGGCGGCTGCGCCTTACCCGACCTACGGGAACGGAAATGTTGAAGGTAGGCCGGGTAAGGCGTAGCAGCCACCCGGCAACAGAAGGGAAGGTTATTTACGACGCTGGCGCAGGCTCATCAGCACCGCGCCAAAGCCGAACAGCGCGGTCAGGATCCACAGCGGCCAGTTGCCGGTACGGGCGTATGGCGTCAGCCCCGTGGTCGGGGTGACGTGAGTGGTCAGTACCTCACGGGTGAACTGTGGGATCATGGCCTGGATTTCACCCTGCGGACCAATCACGGCGGTGATACCGTTGTTGGTGCTGCGCAATAACGGACGCGCCAGCTCCAGGGAGCGCATGCGTGCCATCTGGAAGTGCTGCCACGGGCCGATTGACTTACCAAACCAGGCATCGTTAGAGATGGTCAGCAGATAGTCCGTATCCGGGCGGAAATTATCGCGCACCTGCTCGCCGAGGATGATTTCGTAGCAGATGGCCGCCGTCAGGGCAACGCCGTGCGCGTGCAGCTGAGGCTGAACGTACGGGCCGCGGCTGAAGGAGGACATCGGCAGATCGAAGAAGGGAGCCAGCGGGCGCAGAATCGACTCCAGCGGCACAAATTCACCAAACGGCACCAGGTGGTTCTTGTTGTACCGGTCAGTGGAGTGGTAGCTGTATTCGCTGTCTTTGCCGAGCGTAATGATGGTGTTGTAAGTGTCGTAGCGGTTCTGCTGATTCAGACGCGCATCGACAATCCCGGTGATCAGCGTGCTGCCACGCGAGAGCAGCAGGTCGTTCATCATGTTGAGGAACGGCTGCTGGTTGATCTCCAGATCGGGAATAGCAGACTCCGGCCAGATAATCAGCTGCGATTTACCCATCACCTCTTCGGTGGCGTTAGCGTAGATCTTCAGCGTATTCAGCAGCTCTTTCTCGTCCCACTTCATGGACTGCGGGATGTTCCCCTGAACCATAGAAACCTGCATAGCGCGCGCGGGCTCAGGCGTGAACCACTGGATATAGCGCAGCGGGAAGGGAAGAGCGAACAGCACCAGCGCCACAACCAGCGGCTTCCAGCCGCGCGTGACCAGCGCCAGGACCAACAGGCCGCTGACCACCATGAGCAGGAAGTTAATGGCCTCAACGCCCATGACCGGCGCCAGGCCTTTGAGCGGGCCGTCAATCTGGCTGTAGCCGAACTGCAGCCACGGGAAGCCGGTCAGCACCCAGCCGCGCAGGAATTCCGTGATTTGCCAGACCACCGGTGCGGCAATCGCGACGCGCAGCCAGCTGGTTTTGGGCCACAGGCGAGAAAGGATGCCGGCGAACAGGCCAGTATAGAGCGAGAGATAGGCGGCGAGCAGTACCACCAGGAAGACGTTTACCGGGCCCGGCATACCGCCAAACTGGGCGATGCTGACGTAGACCCAGTTAATACCTGAGCCAAACAGCCCCAGTCCCCAGAAGTAGCCGATAGCAGCAGCCTGTACCGGACGACGATTCAGGGTCAGACCCTGAAGCCCCATCAGGGAGAGAATGGCCGCAGGCCAGATGTCGTAAGGAGAAAAAGCCAGCGTACCGCTGGCTCCGAGTAACAGCGCCAGCAGCAAACGGACGCGCTGGCGTTCAAGCAATGGGGCAAATGCCATTTACATTAATCTTCCAGTTTTGGCACCGGTGAGTCGTCCGGCGTTCTGACATGAACCTGTATAATACGTCGGCTGTCGGCCATGGCTACTTTGAACTGGTAACCGTCGATGTCAACGGTCTCACCGCGCGCCGGGAGATGGCCAAAGGCCTGCATCACCAGCCCGCCAATGGTATCGACCTCTTCGTCGCTGAAGTGGGTCCCGAAGGCGTCGTTGAAGTCCTCAATGGAGGCCAGCGCGCGCACGGTCCAGGTGTGGCGGCTGAGCTGACGGAAGTCGATATCCTCTTCTTCGTCGTACTCATCTTCGATTTCGCCCACGATCAGCTCAAGGATATCCTCGATCGTGACCAGACCGGAGACGCCACCAAATTCATCAATAACAATCGCCATGTGGTAACGCTGAGAGCGAAACTCTTTCAGCATCCGATCCACACGTTTACTTTCCGGCACAACCACGGCCTGGCGTAACACTTTTTCCATGCTGAAGGCTTCGGCATCGCTGCGCATAAACGGCAGCAGATCTTTCGCCATCAAAATCCCTTCGATGTGATCTTTGTCTTCGCTGATAACCGGGAAACGTGAGTGAGCGGATTCGATGATCACATCGAGGCACTCGTCCAGGGTCTGGTTACGTTTCAGGGTGATCATCTGCGAGCGGGGGATCATGATATCGCGAACGCGCTGGTCGGCGATGTCCATAACCCCTTCGAGCATTTCGCGCGTATCTTCGTCGATAAGGTCGTTCTGCCCGGAATCACGAATCAGCTCCAGCAGTTCATCACGGTTTTTGGGTTCGCCGTGGAAAAGCTGGTTCAGAATGAGGGAGAAGAATCCCTTTTTACTGGTTGTCGTGTCGCTACTGTGTGAATTGTCGTCGCTCATGGCGTTTGTTAAGGGTTCTCTTGTTAGTTCAACGTTTACCGCCACGCGATGTCCTTTCGTGGCGGCAGGTGAGTCAGTCAGGTGACGGACTATTCTTTCTCGGCAATGTACGGATCCTCATAGCCCAGAGCAAGCATTATCTCTGTCTCGAGGGACTCCATCTCTTCCGCTTCGTCGTCTTCGATATGATCGTAGCCGAGCAGATGCAGGCTGCCGTGTACCACCATGTGCGCCCAGTGGGCTTCAAGGGGTTTCTGCTGCTCTTTGGCTTCCTGTTCAACCACCTGACGGCAGATGATCAGATCGCCCAACAGCGGCATCTCGATGCCCGGTGGGGCTTCGAACGGGAAAGAGAGCACGTTGGTCGGCTTATCTTTCCCGCGATAGGTCAGGTTAAGCTCATGGCTTTCTGCTTCATCCACCAGGCGAATCGTGACTTCTGATTCTTCCTGAAACTGCGGGATAACGGCATCCAGCCATTTCTGAAACTGTGCCTCATCTGGCATGCCGGAATTGTCTTCACAGGCCAGCTGTAAATCGAGGATCACCTGACTCATTTCTGTTCTTGCTCCTGCGCTTCGCGCTTACGTTCTGCGGCCAGTTCGGCCTTACGCTTCTGATCCGCCTCTTCCCAGGCTTCATAGGCGTTAACGATACGCGCGACCACCGGGTGGCGTACCACGTCTTCACTGTGGAAGAAGTTAAAGCTGATTTCATCGACCTCGGCCAGCACCTCGATGGCGTGGCGCAGGCCCGATTTGGTGCTGCGCGGCAGGTCAATCTGGGTGACGTCGCCGGTAATCACCGCTTTCGAGTTAAAGCCAATACGCGTCAGGAACATTTTCATCTGTTCGATGGTGGTGTTCTGGCTCTCATCGAGAATGATGAACGCATCGTTCAGCGTGCGGCCGCGCATGTAGGCGAGCGGGGCCACTTCGATCACGTTACGCTCAATGAGCTTCTCGACCTTCTCAAAGCCCAGCATTTCGAACAGCGCATCGTATAAAGGACGCAGATACGGATCGACCTTCTGGCTCAGATCGCCTGGCAGGAAGCCCAGTTTTTCACCGGCCTCAACGGCAGGGCGGGTCAGCAGGATACGTCGGATCTCCTGACGCTCCAGCGCATCGACCGCTGCGGCAACGGCAAGATAGGTTTTACCCGTACCCGCCGGCCCCACGCCGAAGGTGATGTCGTGGTCGAGAATATTGGCGATGTACTGCGCCTGGTTTGGCGTACGCGGCTTGATGACGCCACGCTTGGTCTTAATGTTGATCGCCTTGCCATAGTCCGGCACGCTCTCCGCGCTCTGCTCAAGCACGCGCGCCTCTTTAATGGCGAGGTGAATCTGCTCCGGTTCGATATCCTGAATTTCGCCGCGCATGGGGGAGGTGTCGACATACAGGCTACGCAGAATGTCCGCAGCGGCGTTGACGCAGATAGGGCGTCCGGTGAGTTTGAAATGATTATCGCGACGATTGATTTCGATACCCAGACGTCGCTCCAGTTGTTTGATGTTGTCATCAAACGGCCCGCACAGGCTCAGCAGGCGAGCGTTGTCTGCTGGCTCAAGGCTAATTTCACGCGTATCTATGTTCAAACTGTTCCTCTTTGATTGGTTAACTGATCCGTTGCGACAGGCGTAATAAAACGGTCATTACCGAAATTATTCACGCCACAGAATAAAGGCGCAAGCGTTGCGGAAGATATTGGGGGCGATGAGAGGAAATACAAGGCCTGCCAAAAGAGGCAGGCCTGAAGGATTAGGGCTGGTAAATCCCAACGCCAGAATCGTTTTCTTTGCGGGTACGCGAGATCACGGATTGCGGTGACTCTGCGATACGCAGGCCCATTTCGTCTTCGGTGCGGACGACCTTCGCGCGCAGCGAGTTGGTCAGCACTTCGATAATTTCGACGTCCACAAACTTACCGATCATATCCGGAGTGCCTTCAAAGTTCACCACGCGGTTATTTTCCGTACGACCAGAGAGTTCCATAATGCTCTTGCGGGAAGTGCCTTCCACCAGAATGCGCTGAACGGTGCCGAGCATGCGGCGGCTCCAGGCGTTGGCCTGCTGGTTGATACGCTCCTGCAGAATATACAGACGCTGCTTTTTCTCTTCTTCCGGCACATCGTCAACCATATCGGCCGCCGGTGTTCCAGGACGCGCGGAGAAGATGAAGCTGTAGCTGACGTCAAAGTTCACTTCGCCGATGAGCTTCATGGTGCGCTCGAAGTCATCAGCGGTTTCGCCAGGGAAGCCGACGATAAAGTCAGAGCTAATCTGGATATCCGGACGCGCTTCACGCAGCTTGCGGATGGTGGATTTATACTCCAGCACCGTATGCGGGCGGCCCATCAGGTTCAGCACGCGGTCCGAGCCGCACTGGATCGGCAGGTGCAGGAAGCTCACCAGCTCTGGCGTATCGCGATAGACGTCAATAATGTCGTCGGTAAATTCCATCGGATGGCTGGTGGTAAAGCGAATGCGGTCGATGCCGTCAATCGCGGCCACCAGACGCAGCAGCTCGGCAAAGCTGCCGGTCGTGCCGTCGTAGTTCTCACCGCGCCAGGCGTTAACGTTCTGGCCCAGCAGGTTCACTTCGCGCACACCCTGCGCTGCAAGCTGCGCGATTTCAAACAGAATGTCATCTGCCGGGCGGCTGACCTCTTCACCACGGGTGTACGGCACCACGCAGTACGTGCAGTATTTGTTGCAGCCTTCCATGATGGAGACGAAGGCGGTCGGGCCATCGGCACGTGGCTCAGGCAGACGGTCAAATTTTTCGATTTCCGGGAAGCTGACGTCAACGACCGGGCTACGGTTACCGCGAACCTGATTGATCATCTCAGGCAGACGGTGCAGGGTCTGAGGGCCAAAGACGATGTCCACATACGGGGCTCTCTGGCGGATCAGCTTGCCTTCCTGCGACGCGACGCAGCCGCCCACGCCGATGATCAGGTCCGGATTTTTTCGTTTAAGAAGTTTCCAGCGGCCTAACACGTGAAAGACTTTTTCCTGCGCTTTTTCACGAATTGAACAGGTGTTCAGCAGCAGCACATCGGCTTCTTTCGCATTTTCAGTCAGCTGGTATCCGTGGGTGGTATCCAGCAGATCGGCCATCTTGGATGAATCGTATTCGTTCATCTGACAGCCCCAGGTTTTTATATGGAGTTTTTTAGTCATCGACTTGCTCAGCTCAGGATTGCAAGCCGCGTATTGTAATGCTTTGGTGGGGTTGTGACCAGTATGAAGGTTGTGTGTCTCAGGACCGCAAAAATCCGGTAAACTTAAGGGATTCTCCAATAAGGAAAATTGACCATGACACTCCAACACACCGAAGTTGCCGTTGTCGGCGGCGGTATGGTCGGCGGCGCGCTGGCGCTGGGGCTGGCGCAGCAGGGATTTGAGGTAACGGTAATCGAACAGGCGGCTCCGCCAGCCTACGATCCCGCCAGTAAACCGGATGTGCGCATTTCCGCTATCAGCGCGTCGTCCGTCGATCTGCTGCGCGGGCTGGGCGTCTGGGAGACGGTGCTGGCGATGCGCGCCCATCCTTACAGCCGTCTTGAAACCTGGGAATGGGAAAATGCCCACGTCTCGTTTGATGCCGCGGAGCTGAAGCTGCCGCGCCTGGGCTATATGGTGGAAAACAACGTGCTCCAGCTGGCGCTCTGGCAGGCGCTGGAGGCGCACCCGAAGGTGACGCTGCGCGTTCCTGCGTCGCTTAAGGCGCTGTATCCTCACGAGAGCGGCTATCTACTGACGCTCGACAGCGGCGATGAGCTGTCCGTGAAGCTGGTCATCGGGGCGGATGGCGCTAACTCGCAGGTCAGACAGATGGCGGGGATCGGGGTTCATGCCTGGCAGTATGAACAGTCCTGTATGCTGATTACCGCCAGGTGCGAGAATGCGCCGGGTGAAAGCACCTGGCAGCACTTTACGCCGAACGGCCCGCACGCCTTTTTACCGCTCTTCGATAACTGGGCGTCGCTGGTGTGGTACGACAAACCGGCGCGCATTCGCCAGCTGCAGGGAATGAACATGGAACAGCTGCAGCGCGAAATTCTGCTGCACTTCCCGAGCCGTCTGGGACACGTCACGCCGGTCGCCGCCGGGGCGTTCCCGCTCACGCGCCGTCATGCGTTGCAGTATGCCCGCGAAGGCTTAGCGCTGGTGGGGGATGCGGCACACACCATTCATCCGCTGGCCGGGCAGGGTGTGAACCTGGGGTATCGTGACGTCGATGCCTTACTGGATGTGCTGGGCAGCGCCCGCGGACACGCGGAAAACTGGGCCAGCCATCAGGTGCTGAAGCGTTATCAGACGCGGCGTATGGCGGATAACTTCCTCATGCAGTCGGGAATGGATCTGTTCTATGCCGGGTTTAGCAATGACGTAGCCCCGGTGCGTATTCTGCGTAACATAGGTCTGATGGCAGCGGAACGCGCCGGTGGCCTGAAGCGTCAGGCCCTGAAGTACGCCCTCGGACTCTAAACTTTTTTCCCTCTCCCCGCGGGAGAGGGCCAGAGTGAGGGAATCAGGCCGCACAATTTTGTACAAAAACAAAAAAGCCCGCAGAGCGGGCTTTTTTGTTACTAAGTGGCTGGGGTGCAGGGATTCGAACCCCGGAATGCTGGTATCAGAAACCAGAGCCTTACCGCTTGGCGACACCCCAATTGCGTTAAACAAGCTGCTTAACGACTTTTTTAAATTGGCTGGGGTACGAGGATTCGAACCTCGGAATGCCGGAATCAGAATCCGGTGCCTTACCGCTTGGCGATACCCCAACAATTTTTTTTATTACCGAACAACATCGATAATCTAAATTTGGTGGCTACGACGGGATTCGAACCTGTGACCCCATCATTATGAGTGATGTGCTCTAACCAACTGAGCTACGTAGCCAGTACTGCAATCTTCGATGGCTGGGGTACCTGGATTCGAACCAGGGAATGCCGGTATCAAAAACCGGTGCCTTACCGCTTGGCGATACCCCAATACCGCGGAGAACCGCAAAATCGAAGAAATATGGCTGGGGTACCTGGATTCGAACCAGGGAATGCCGGTATCAAAAACCGGTGCCTTACCGCTTGGCGATACCCCATCCGTGCAACGCTTACCCGGGAATGGTGCGGGAGGCGAGACTTGAACTCGCACACCTTGCGGCGCCAGAACCTAAATCTGGTGCGTCTACCAATTTCGCCACTCCCGCAAAAAAGATGGTGGCTACGACGGGATTCGAACCTGTGACCCCATCATTATGAGTGATGTGCTCTAACCAACTGAGCTACGTAGCCATCTTTTTTCGCGTTACCTTATCGGCGTTGCGGGGCGCATTATGCGTATAGACCCTTGCAGCGTCAACACCTTTTTCAACGAAAATAGCCGGAATGTGACTGTTTGGTTAGGTTGCGAACAGCGTGACCGAATATTCGGCAATTATTGGTTATTAATCGGTTTTAGCTGTGCAAAAGCGGGGCAAAAAAAATCAGGCCCCGCAGGGCCTGATGATGAAATGCACGATTATTTGTAGGCTGACTGGTGAACGCCTACCGCACGTCCTGACGGATCGTTCATGGATTTGAACGATTCATCCCATTCAATCGCTTTGGCAGACGAGCAGGCGACGGACGGGCCACCCGGCACACACTCCGCAGCGCTCGGTACCGGGAACAATTCTTCAAAAATTTCACGGTAGAGATACGCTTCTTTCGAACCCGGCGTGTTGTACGGGAAGCGGAAGCTTGCGGTTTCCAGCTGTTGGTCAGAAACCTGTTTCGCCGCGACCTCTTTCAGGGTGTCGATCCAGCTGTAGCCTACGCCATCGGAGAACTGCTCTTTCTGACGCCATGCCACGCTCGCTGGCAGGTAGGATTCAAAACATTCACGCAGGATATGTTTTTCCATTTTTCCGTTGCCGCACATCTTGTCCTGCGGGTTGATGCGCATCGCCACGTCGAGGAATTTCTTATCCAGGAACGGCACGCGCGCTTCCACGCCCCAGGCGGACATCGCTTTGTTGGCACGCGCGCAGTCGAACATGTGCAGCGCCTGGAGTTTACGCACGGTCTCTTCGTGCAGCTCTTTGGCGTTTGGCGCTTTATGGAAGTACAGGTAGCCACCAAACACTTCGTCAGAACCTTCACCGGAGAGCACCATCTTGATGCCCATCGCCTTGATCTTGCGCGACATCAGGTACATCGGCGTTGAAGCGCGGATGGTCGTTACGTCATAGGTTTCGATGTGATAGATCACATCGCGGATCGCATCCAGTCCTTCCTGCACGGTGAAGTGAATTTCATGGTGCACGGTGCCGAGGTGGTTTGCGACTTCCTGCGCGGCTTTCAGATCCGGCGCGCCTTCCAGGCCCACGGCAAAGGAGTGCAGCTGTGGCCACCAGGCTTCTGAGCGCTCCTGATCTTCCACGCGACGGGCCGCGAATTTCTTGGTGATCGCGGAGATCACGGAGGAGTCCAGACCGCCAGAAAGCAGCACGCCGTAAGGTACGTCTGACATCAGATGGCTTTTCACGGAATCTTCCAGCGCCTGACGCAGCTCGGCTTTGTCCGTGACGTTGTCTTTTACCGCGTCGTAATCGAACCAGTCACGCTGGTAGTATGGACGGATCTCGCCGTCTTTACTCCACAGGTAGCTACCCGCCGGGAACTCTTTGATGGTGCGGCAGACCGGCACCAGGGCTTTCATTTCAGAGGCAACGTAGAAGTTGCCATGTTCATCGTGGCCCATGTACAGCGGGATAATACCGATGTGGTCGCGGCCAATCAGATAGGCGTCTTTTTCGCTGTCGTACAGGGCAAAGGCAAACATACCCTGCAAGTCGTCCAGGAATTCGGGACCTTTCTCCTGATACAGCGCCAGGATCACTTCACAGTCGGACCCGGTCTGGAACGCGTAGCGGTCGCCGTACTCGGCGCGCAGCGCCTGATGGTTGTAGATCTCACCGTTGACAGCCAGCGCGTGCGTTTTTTTCTCGTTATACAGCGGCTGTGCACCGGCGTTGACGTCAACAATAGACAGACGTTCGTGAGCCAGAATCGCTTTGTCACTGGCGTAAACGCCTGACCAGTCCGGTCCGCGATGGCGCATCAGGCGGGACAGTTCGAGTGCCTTTTTACGCAGTTCGCCTGCGTCAGTTTTAATATCCAGTACGCCAAAAATTGAACACATAACCTTCTCCGTTAACCCTGTTGCTTTGTAATGTTGCTTGCTTATGAAAATGCCGCAAAGGGGCAGGGCGCGCAAGCGTTTTACGGGTGAAAACGTAAATAGTGCAATGGTGGTTGCGGATCGGTGAAAAATGCGTATGTCGTGAGCGCTTTTATTGATGATTATGCAATGAAAGTGCTTTTCCGTTAGATGCAGTTGTGTTTTACAGGCGAGAAAATAAAAAACCACGCCCTGAGGCGTGGTTCGGAATCAGATAATGTCGATTTCGTCGACGGAGGGGTAAATCCAGCTTGGCCGGAACGGCATCGAATCAATGTCATCAAGCTGAGAGACGCCTGACAGGACCAGAATCGTCTCCAGGCCTGCCTGGAAACCGGCAAGAATATCGGTGCGCAGGTTGTCGCCGACAATCACGGTCTCTTCTGAGTGGGCCTGCATCTTGTTGAGTGCGGCACGGATGATCCACGGGCTGGGCTTGCCGACGTAGAACGGCTTGCGCCCGGAGATCTTCTCGATACCGGCACACAGCGCACCGCAGGCCGGATAAAAACCACGACCGTGGGTATCCGGGTTGGTCGCAATAAAGCGCGCGCCGTTAGCCACAAAGAAGGATGCCTTATGCATCATCTCCCAGTTGTAGGAGCGCGTTTCACCCACAATCACAAAGTCCGGGTTGACGTCGGTGATGGTAAAGCCCGCTTTGTATAGTTCATGGATCAGCGCACCTTCACCCACCACGTAGGCTTTTTTCCCTTCCTGACGCTTCAGAAAATCCGCCGTGGCCATCGCCGAGGTATAAAACACGCTGTCCGGGACGTCGACCCCTGCCGTGGCAAAGCGGTTTGCCAGATCCTGACCGGTCTGAGAAGGGTAGTTCGTGAGAAGAACCAGAGGCATTCCTTTGTCGATGATGCGGTGAAGAAACTCCGCAGCACCCGGCACGGCAACGTTGTCGTGCATCAGCACGCCGTCGATATCACAAATTACATTCTTAATGGTCATGGACAGTCCGACATTAAAAAAAAGAAGGCGTTACTATAAGGTCCGATCAACTTTCCAGCAAATGCTGGAGCAGAATTCCGTTGAGCATGGCGCGTTTGACCAGCGCGAACGCGCCAATCGCCGAACGATGGTCAAGCTTTGAACGAACCACCGGAAGATTCTGGCGGAATGCTTTCAGCGCCTGGGTGTTAATACAGCCTTCAATCGCGGGGAGCAGCACCTTTTCCGCTTCCACAATTTCACCGGCGATCACCACTTTTTGTGGGTTAAACAGGTTAATGGCGATGGCGATGGTTTTCCCCAGATGGCGCCCCACCTGCTCGATCACTTCACAGGCCAGCGCGTCGCCTTTATTAGCGGCTTTGCAGATGGTGCCTATCTTGCAGTCGTCCAGCGTGACGCGGCTTTGATAACCCTGTTCAAGCAGATGGCGAACGCGCTGCTCGATGGCCGTGTTGGCGGCGATGGTTTCAAGGCAGCCAAAGTTGCCGCAGTGGCAGCGCTCCCCGAGGGGCTCAACCTGAATGTGGCCGATCTCACCGACGTTACCGTTGCGGCCAATAAAGATTCGGCCGTTAGAGATAATGCCTGCGCCCGTTCCGCGGTGGACGCGCACCAGAATAGAGTCTTCACAGTCCTGGCTCGCACCAAAGTAGTGCTCTGCCAGCGCCAGAGAGCGGATGTCATGGCCCACAAAGCAGGTCACCTTGAAGCGCTTTTCCAGCGCGTCGACCAGCCCCCAGTTTTCAACCTGAATGTGCGGCATATAGCGGATCACGCCGCTTTCCGGGTCGACCAGACCGGGCAGTATTACCGAGATGGCGATGAGTTCGCGGATCTTACGCTGACAGCTTTCAATAAACTGCGCAATAGTATTCAGCAGCGCATGCTCCAGCGTCTCCTGGGTGCGCTCCGGAAGGGGATAATGCTCTTCCGCAATGGCTTTGCTGCTCAGATCGTACAGCGTGAGCGTGGTGTCATGACGGCCGAGCCGGACGCCAATCGCCTGGAAATTGCGGGTTTCGGTAATAATGGAGATGGCGCGGCGGCCCCCGGTGGAGGCCTGCTGATCGACTTCTTTGATCAGACCTCGCTCAATGAGCTGGCGGGTAATTTTTGTCACGCTGGCGGGAGCAAGCTGGCTTTGTTCGGCTATCTGAATCCGCGAGATGGGTCCGTGTTGGTCAATCAGGCGATACACCGCCGCACTGTTAAGTTGTTTAACGAGATCGACATTACCGATTTGAGCTTGTCCGCCAGGTGTCATACTTTTACTTACTCAGTGACGACCTCGTTACCATTAACGATGGTCTTAATAATTTTATAATCGTGTGTGAATGCCGTCAGGTTTGCAACCATACCTGGTGCAATTCCGCCGAGCTGTTTATCCACGCCGATTGCGCGGGCCGGATAAAGGGTTGCCATGCGCAGGACTTCCTCAAGCGCAATCCCGCAGTGCTCAACCAGGTTACGTACCCCTTCAATCATGGTCAAAGAGGAACCGCTCAGCGTACCGTTTTCATCCACACACAGTCCATTGCGGTAGTATATTGTTTTACCGGCAAAAATGAACTGCTCAATATTTGCACCTGCCGGCGCGGTAGCGTCCGTCACCAGGCAAAGCTTGTCACCTTTCAGCCGCTTGGCATTGCGAATGTTGGTGTAATCGACGTGTAAGCCGTCAGCAATAATGCCGCAGTAGACGTCTGGCTCATCCAGAATCGCCCCGACCAGACCCGGTTCACGCCCCGTGATATACGGCATCGCGTTATACAGGTGCGTCGCAAAGGTAATACCCGCGCGGAAACCGGCTTTCGCTTCTTTCAGCGTGGCGTTTGAGTGGCCTGCTGAAACCACAATTCCGGCGGCGGACAGCTTGCTGATGACGTCCGTGCCGGTCATTTCCGGTGCCAGCGTCACTTTGGTGATCACATCGGCGTTGGCACACATGTAGTCAACCAGCTCTGCATCGGGCTTACGCACGTAATCCGGGTTATGCGTTCCTTTCTTAACCATGTTCAGCCATGGTCCTTCAAGGTGCAGACCGAGCGCCTGATTTGGGTGTTTGGCCAGATATTCGCGCATCACGCGGATACCCTGCTTCATCAGGTCATCACTGCTGGTGATGAGCGTTGGTAGATAGCTGGTGCAGCCCGATTTCTCGTTGGCTTTCTGCATGATCTCCAGCGTTTCTACCGTTACCGCATCGGCGGTATCATTGAATTGCACACCGCCGCAGCCGTTGAGCTGTACGTCGATGAAACCGGGGGAGATTACTGCTCCATTGAGTGAGCGCTGTTCAATCTCCGGCGGTAGTTCTGCCAGCGGGCAAACACGTTCAATCAGGCCATTCGCGATAACAATCGCGTGGTCATCCAGAATTTCATGGCCGGTATAAATCCGACCGTGGGTTAAAGTGTACATAACGACCCCCGGTTAAAAAAAGCGGCCGCCTCTTGAGAAAGAGGCGGTTATTCAATTACAGACCTTTGATGTTCTCGGCTTCTAACTCGTTGAAGTATTTCAGCGTTTTAACCTTCAGCTCCATCGTGGACGGCTCGTCGCAGACGATGACTGATTTAGGATGCAGCTGCAGACAGCTGATGGTCCACATATGGTTAACGTTGCCTTCAACAGCAGCCTGGAGCGCCTGCGCTTTCACGCCGCCCAGCACCAGAATCATCACTTCTTCGGCATCCAGCAGGGTGCCTACGCCTACGGTCAGGGCGTATTTTGGAACCTGGTTAACGTCACCGTCAAAGAAGCGGGAGTTTGCCACGCGCGTGTCATGGGTCAGCGTTTTAATACGGGTACGAGAAGCCAGAGAGGACGCCGGTTCGTTAAACGCGATATGACCATCATTACCTACGCCACCCATGAACAGGTGGATTTTACCGTAGGAACGGATTTTTTCTTCATACTGACGGCATTCTGCGTCAATATCCGGCGCGTTTCCATTCAGCAGGTTAATATTTTCAGCAGGGATATCAACGTGATCAAAGAAATTGCGGTGCATAAAGCTATGGTAGCTTTCCGGGTGGTCTTTCGGTAAGCCAACGTATTCATCCATATTGAAGGTCACAACATGTTTGAAGCTAACCTGGCCTGCTTTATGCATCTCAACCAGCGCCTTGTAGGCGGTCAGCGGCGTGCCGCCGGTCGGAAGGCCAAGAACGAAAGGACGATCGGCGGTCGGCTTGAACGCGTTAATGCGGTTTACGATATGGCGAGCGGCCCATTTACCGACTTGTTCAGCAGTTGCCAGGGGAATCAGTCTCATTGTTCACCTCAAAGTTTAAGTAGAAGAGTGGGCGGATGGCTTCGGAACCTGATACTAAAGCGTAACCTGGAAACTTTCAGGCCGGATCAATCCGTCTTGATTTTTTGAATGATAAAATAAGTTTTCGCTGTTAGCCAGTGTAAGGGAGGTCTGAATACGATATTTGGTGACAAAAATCACAAAAAATAGGTGTTTAATTTGCGATACGAATTAATTTTTCACACACTCAGACTGCCAGTGAATTATCAACGGTATCTATCGTTCGTGACACAATAAAAACATAGTTTATGCGCGAGCCTGAAAAACGGGTCTCGTAGGGGGAATAGGATGAATATTTTAGGTTTTTTCCAGCGCCTCGGTAGGGCTTTGCAGCTCCCTATCGCCGTGCTACCGGTTGCAGCATTGCTGCTGCGATTCGGGCAACCCGATCTTCTCAACGTACCGTTTATTGCTCAGGCTGGCGGTGCTATTTTTGACAACCTGGCGCTGATTTTCGCCATCGGTGTTGCCTCAAGCTGGTCAAAAGACAGCGCGGGTGCTGCAGCGCTGGCAGGGGCAGTCGGTTATTTCATCCTGACGAAAGCGATGGTAACGATTAACCCGGAAATCAACATGGGCGTGCTGGCAGGTATCATTACCGGTCTGGTCGGTGGTGCTGTGTACAACCGCTGGGCAAACATTAAGCTGCCAGACTTCCTGAGCTTCTTTGGCGGCAAACGTTTCGTGCCGATCGCGACGGGCTTCTTCTGTCTGGTTCTGGCCGCTATCTTTGGCTACGTCTGGCCACCGGTACAGCATGCGATCCATGCGGGCGGTGAGTGGATTGTTTCAGCGGGTGCAGTGGGCTCAGGTATCTTTGGTTTTATCAACCGTCTGCTGATCCCAACCGGTCTGCATCAGGTGCTGAACACTATCGCATGGTTCCAGATTGGTGAGTTCACCAATGCTGCGGGCACCGTATTCCACGGCGACATCAACCGCTTCTACGCGGGTGACGGCACCGCAGGCATGTTCATGTCTGGCTTCTTCCCAATCATGATGTTTGGTCTGCCGGGCGCTGCGCTGGCAATGTACCTGGCTGCGCCAAAAGCGCGTCGCCCAATGGTTGGCGGCATGCTGCTGTCCGTTGCGATTACCGCGTTCCTGACCGGCGTAACCGAGCCGCTGGAATTCCTGTTCATGTTCCTGGCGCCGGTGCTGTACCTCATGCATGCGGTGCTTACCGGTATCAGCCTGTTTGTGGCGACCCTGCTGGGTATCCATGCTGGCTTCTCCTTCTCTGCAGGCGCGATCGACTACGTGTTGATGTACAACCTGCCGGCGGCAAGCAAGAACGTCTGGATGCTGGTGGTAATGGGTCTGGTCTTCTTCGTCATCTACTTCGTGCTGTTCACTGCGGTTATTCGTATGTTTAACCTCAAAACGCCGGGCCGCGAGGACACCAAAGACGAAGTAGTCACCAACGAAGCCAACAGCAATACCGAAGAGGGTCTGACTCAGCTGGCGACCAGCTATATTGCTGCCGTCGGGGGGACTGACAACCTGAAAGCCATTGACGCCTGCATCACCCGTCTGCGTCTGACGGTGGGTGACTCTGCGCGCGTCAGCGACGCAATGTGTAAACGCCTTGGTGCATCGGGCGTGGTTAAACTGAACAAACAAACTATCCAGGTTATCGTGGGCGCCAAAGCGGAATCCATCGGTGACGAAATGAAGAAAGTGGTTGCCCGTGGACCGGTCGCGGCGGCATCAACCGACAGCGCACCTGCGTCGACGGCTGCCCCGGTAGCGAAGCCGCAGGCCGTGCCTAACGCCGTGACGGTGGCCGCGCTGGTCTCTCCGGTAACGGGTGAGGTGGTTGACCTTGAGCAGGTACCTGACGAAGCGTTCGCCAGCAAAGCGGTTGGTGACGGTGTGGCGGTGAAACCAACGGATAAAACCGTGGTGTCTCCTGCTGCCGGTACTATCGTGAAAATCTTCAACACCAACCACGCGTTCTGCCTCGAAACCGACAAGGGCGCGGAGATCGTTGTCCATATGGGTATCGATACTGTTGCGCTGAATGGTCAGGGCTTTACTCGCCTGGTGGAAGAGGGCGCTGAAGTGGTGGCCGGGCAGCCGATTCTGGAAATGGATCTGGACTTCCTGAATGCCAACGCGCGTTCCATGATTAGCCCGGTGGTTTGCAGCAACATCGACGACTTCAGCGGTCTGGTCATCCAGGCGAAAGGTCAGGTTGTTGCGGGTCAAACCCCGCTGTACGAGATTAAAGGCAAGTAATCGCTCCTGAGTAGAGTCATGCCTTAAGCGGCGGGGGATATCCTCCGCCGCTTTTTTTTGCAGCAAATGCCCCCATTATTTTCTTCAGAGACGTTTTAAGGGTTGTCACTACGTCCGGCTTATAAGATCATATGCCGTTATACGTTGTTTACGCTTTGAGGAATCCACGATGAGTGAGGCTGAAGCCCGCCCGAGTAACTTTATTCGTCAGATCATCGATGAAGATCTGGCCAGTGGTAAGCACACCACAATTCATACCCGTTTTCCGCCGGAGCCGAATGGCTACCTGCATATCGGGCATGCGAAGTCCATCTGCCTGAACTTTGGCATTGCGCAAGACTACCAGGGACAGTGCAACCTGCGTTTCGATGACACAAACCCAGTAAAAGAAGACATCGAATACGTTGAGTCCATCAAAAATGACGTGCAATGGCTGGGCTTCAACTGGTCTGGCGATATCTGCTACTCCTCTGACTACTTTGATCAGCTGTATGCCTACGCGGTAGAGCTTATCAACAAAGGTCTGGCGTATGTTGACGAACTGTCTGCAGATGAGATCCGTGAGTACCGCGGTACGCTGACCGCGCCGGGCAAAAACAGCCCGTTCCGCGATCGCAGCGTGGAAGAGAACCTGGCGCTGTTTGAAAAAATGCGCGCCGGTGGTTTCGAAGAAGGCAAAGCCTGCCTGCGTGCCAAAATTGACATGGCATCGCCGTTCATCGTAATGCGCGATCCGGTGCTGTATCGTATTAAGTTCGCTGAACACCACCAGACTGGCAACAAGTGGTGCATCTACCCGATGTACGACTTCACCCACTGCATCAGCGATGCGCTGGAAGGCATCACCCACTCGCTGTGTACGCTGGAGTTCCAGGACAACCGTCGTCTGTACGACTGGGTGCTGGATAACATCACCATTCCGGTGCATCCGCGCCAGTACGAGTTCTCTCGTCTGAATCTGGAATACACCGTGATGTCCAAGCGTAAGCTGAACCTGCTGGTGACCGACAAGCACGTTGAAGGCTGGGATGACCCGCGTATGCCGACCATCTCCGGTCTTCGCCGTCGTGGCTACACCGCGGCGTCAATCCGTGAATTCTGCAAGCGTATCGGCGTGACCAAGCAGGACAACACCATTGAGATGGCCTCTCTGGAATCCTGCATTCGCGAAGATCTCAACGAAAACGCCCCGCGCGCGATGGCCGTTATCGATCCGGTGAAACTGGTCATCGAGAACTATCCGCAGGGCGAGAGCGAGCTGGTCTCCATGCCTAACCATCCGAACAAACCGGAAATGGGAAGCCGTGACGTGCCGTTCAGCGGCGAGATCTGGATTGACCGCGCTGACTTCCGTGAAGAAGCCAACAAGCAGTACAAGCGTCTGGTGCTGGGTAAAGAAGTGCGTCTGCGTAATGCTTACGTCATCAAAGCCGAGCGCGTTGAAAAAGATGCGGAAGGGAATATCACCACCATCTTCTGTTCTTATGACGCTGAAACGCTGAGTAAAGATCCGGCGGATGGCCGCAAGGTGAAAGGCGTTATCCACTGGGTGAGCGCAACCCACGCGCTGCCGGTCGAGATCCGTCTTTACGATCGCCTGTTCAGCGTGCCTAACCCAGGTGCGGCGGAAGACTTCCTGGCGACCATCAACCCGGAATCGCTGGTGATTAAGCAGGGTTATGCGGAGCCGTCCCTGAAAGCGGCTGAAGCGGGCAAAGCGTTCCAGTTCGAACGTGAAGGTTACTTCTGCCTGGACAGCCGTTACAGCACGGCGGAAAAACCGGTATTTAACCGTACCGTAGGCCTGCGTGATACCTGGACGAAGATCGGCGAATAATATTCCTGTTCTGGTCAATGAGAGACAAACGCTGCATTATGCGGCGTTTTTTTTATTTAACGATCAGAGTATTAAGCCAGGGACTAAAGAGGCGTTCTGAAAATAACAGGTCAATGAGGTGCTACTTATTTTTTAAAAAAAAGTTTGTGTCATTGCCAAAATTAAAAAGGTGATAAAAAAGGAACGCAATCTCACGCCTGGCCACTGAAAAACCTGATAATTACCCGTCATTCCTCGCCTTCCTGTAAATGTTACAAAGCACTACCAATTATGTGCACTTCGTCATAATCCTGACTTTTGCCCGCTGAAAAGCATTGATAATTCGCGTCGCGAAAAATAACCTAAAGACGGTAGTTAATTCGAGGGTATTTAAAACTACCCCTGACCATTTGGTCTTTTTTATTTACGCCGTTTCAGGCGTTTTAATTCGTCAAAGAGGAATAATCTATGCGTACGTTCAGTGGCAAACGTAGTGCGCTGGCGCTGGCTATTGCCGGTGTGACAGCAATGTCGGGCCTGGTGATTGCGCCAGAGGCAAAAGCAGCGGGTTTCATCGAAGATTCTACCCTCACGGGCGGTATTTATTACTGGCAGCGTGAGCGTGACCGTAAAGACGTCACTGAAGATAAATACAAAACCAACCTCTCGCACTCCACCTGGAACGCCAATCTGGACTTCCAGTCAGGCTACGCCGCGGATATGTTCGGTCTGGATATTGCCGCGTTCACCGCGATCGAAATGGCGGAAAACGGCGACAGCGGCCACCCGAACGAAATCGCCTTCTCCTCCAGCAACAAAGCCTATGATGAAGACTGGTCCGGGGATAAGAGCGGTATCAGCCTTTACAAAGCCGCAGCGAAATTCAAATACGGCCCGGTCTGGGCGCGTGGGGGGTATATTCAGCCAACTGGCCAGACGCTGTTAGCCCCACACTGGAGCTTTATGCCGGGTACCTATCAGGGGGCGGAAGCAGGGGCTAACTTTGACTACGGCGATACGGGTGCGCTGAGCTTCTCCTATATGTGGACCAACGAGTACAAAGCACCGTGGCACATTGAGATGGACAAGTTCTACCAGAACGATAAGAAAACCAAGGTCGATTACCTCCACTCGCTGGGTGCGAAATACGACTTCAAAAACGATCTGGTTCTCGAAGCGGCATTTGGCCAGGCGCAAGGGTATATCGATCAATACTTTGCCAAGGCCAGCTATAAGTTCGATATCGCGGGTAGCCCATTGAGTACCAGCTACCAGTTCTACGGTACGCGCGACAAAGTCAGTAACGGTGGTGTCAACGACATCTACGACGGCACCGCGTGGCTGCAGGCGCTCACCTTTGGCTACAAGGTCGGTCAGGTTGATTTGCGTCTTGAAGGCACATGGGTGAAAGCAGAAGGGCAGCAGGGCTACTTCCTGCAGCGTATGACCCCGACCTACGCCTCCTCCAACGGTCGTCTTGATATCTGGTGGGATAACCGCTCCGACTTCAACGCCGACGGTGAGAAAGCGGTCTTCTTCGGCGCAATGTACGATCTGAAAAACTGGAACCTGCCTGGCTGGGCGGTGGGCGCGTCTTACGCTTACGCCTGGGATGCAAAACCTGCCGACATGGCAACACCGGATGCTTACTACGATCCAAACTATCGCCTGAAAGAGTCTTCCTACAGCCTGGATGCAATCTATACCCTGCAGGATGGCCGCGCGAAAGGCACGATGTTCAAACTGCACTTCACCCAGTACGACAACCACTCCGATATCCCGAGCTACGCGGGCGGTTACGGCAACATCTTCCAGGATGAACGTGACGTGAAATTCATGGTTATCGCACCGTTCACCATCTTCTGATGAATCGTCCGGCGGGTCAGCTCCCGCCGGACCGGAGACTGCATATGATGAAAAAAATCGTAATCGTCGCGCTGTTGGCATCGGGGCTGGTGGCGTGCGCCCAGACTCAGGCACCGAAAGAGGATTCCCGTCTCAGGGAGGCCTACAGCGCCTGTATTAATACTGCGGAAGGCTCGCCGGAGAAAATTGAAGCCTGCCAGAGCGTGCTGAATGTGCTGAAGAAAGAAAAAGCGCACGAGCAGTTTGCGACGCAGGAAAATGTCCGGGTGATGGATTACCAGGCCTGTATCCAGGCGCGTAAAACCGGTAACGATCAGGAAGTGGCGAAGCGTTGCGATAAGATCTGGAACGAGATACGCAATAACAATAAATAAGTTGCTTTACGCCCGGTAGCGCAGCGCCACCGGGCTTTTTTTCAGGCAAAAAAAAGCCAACCTTGCGGCTGGCTCAGAGTATGAATACTCGCTTATTTTGCGTCGTGCGCGTGGTCATCTTCACGGCAGTCGCCTTCAGCGCAGTGACCGTAAAGGTACAGGCTGTGGTTGGTGAGGCGGATACCGTGACGCGCGGCGATTTCACGCTGACGCGCTTCGATGGAATCATCGCTAAATTCAATGACCTTGCCACAGTCGAGGCAGATCAGGTGATCGTGGTGCTGCTGCTGGGTCAGTTCGAATACAGATTTACCGCCTTCGAAATTATGACGGGTGACAATGCCCGCGTCATCAAACTGGTTCAGCACGCGATAGACGGTAGCCAGCCCAATCTCTTCACCCATGTCGATAAGACGTTTATAAAGGTCTTCCGCACTGACATGGTGATTGTCTGGACCCTGAAGCACTTCGAGGATTTTTAACCGAGGAAGCGTAACTTTCAGGCCAGCCTTCTTTAATGCGGTATTGTTGTCAGTCATGCGGAATCTGTCCTGTTGCTAAACGATTCACTTCTGTAGGAAGTGACAGAAAATGCACCTGGGATAATGCGTCTCATTATAGAACTGCCATGGCTAAATGAAAACTGCAAGTCTCAGGCAAAATATGCTTATAAAAATGGGGTATCACCAACAAACTTGCTCGATGGAAAACCACATTTATCAGGGAGACATTGTACAGGTCTGGGCGAAAAAGTTAAAAGATTGTAGCAATTAATTTAATCGGTTTGACCTGGTGCACGGGCGCAACCGCCGTTGCGCCGCGAGAAAAATCAGGCGTTAAGAATATCGTCCAGGTGCAGTTCTTCACGGATCTGCTTAACCCATTTCTCAACGCGCTCTGCGGTCAGTTCTGGCTGACGGTCTTCGTCGATGGCCAGACCCACGAAGTGATCGTCATCGGCCAGGCCTTTAGATGCTTCGAAGTGATAACCGGCGGTCGGCCAGTGGCCGACGATCACTGCGCCATTCGGCTCAATGATGTCGCGGATGGTACCCAGCGCGTCACAGAAGTACTCGGCGTAGTCTTCCTGATCGCCGCAGCCAAACAGGGCGACCAGCTTACCGTTGAAGTCCACTTCTTCCAGCGTCGGGAAGAAATCATCCCAGTCACACTGGGCTTCACCGTAGTACCAGGTCGGAATACCCAGCAGCAGAATGTCATAGCCTTCGAGATCTTCTTTGCTGCTCTTGGCGATGTCATGCACATCAGCAACGTCTTTACCGAGCTGTTTTTGAATGTTTTTCGCGATATTTTCGGTATTGCCGGTATCACTGCCAAAGAAAATGCCGATGATTGCCATGAGTAAAATAACCTCTTGAAACTTAATAGTATGGTGGCGCAATTCGGCCACGGATAAGGGCAATAATAGCAGAACTGGCAACCCTGCGGAAACAGCTATCGCGCAGGACTGCACTCTGTGCTACATGAAAAGGGTAATTAAGGGAATTTTCAGACTTATGCCTGGCCGCGCAATGTCTCAAGCTGGGCGATCAGCATCTCTTCAATGAGCTCGCTGCGGCTGATATTTCGCGCCTCGGCCAGCTCGTTAAGTGCATCGACCGCGTCAGCGTTGAGCTTCAGTTCGACACGCTTAAGCCCACGATTTTTATCGCGTTTAAGCTGATTGCGTTTATTGATACGCAGCTGTTCATCGCGCGAAAGCGGATTCGTCTTCGGTCGTCCCGGGCGACGCTCATTCGCGAACAGATCTAGTGTCGTACGGTCCGTTTGTTCTTTGGCCATGATTCTGAGACTTCGGGGGAAACACGCCGCCCTGCTAATGCCCGGGCGATAAGCGCGCCATCATACATCACCAAAAACGGCGCGCCAACGACTGGAAGCCCGCAGCCATCCAGTCGCTCTCTTTTTAATCAATTTGCAGTATCAGTAAGATAGCGGCGAATGGCGCGCAGTACGGCGTCAGGTTTTTCCGCATGCACCCAGTGCCCGGCTCCGGCAATGACGTGGGCGCGAGCCTGCGGGAATTGCGCCAGTATGGCGTCGCGGTACGCGTCGGTAACGTAAGGGGAGTTACCGCCGCGAATAAAGAGGGTAGGGTGCGGCCAGGCGGGTACGGTTTGCCAGCCCACAATATTGTTGTACTGGTTCCAGAGCACCGGCACGTTAAAACGCCACTGGCCGTCAACAAACGACTTCAGCAGGAACTGCACGACGCCTTCTTCATCAAGATGCTCACGCATGATGGTAGCTGCCTGCTGGCGAGTCGCGACACCCGCTTCGGTGACCGCATTGATGGCGGCAAAAATCTCGTCGTGACGGCGCACGTCGTAATCCACGGGCGCAACATCAATCACCACCAGGCCGTTAATACGCTCCGGGGCCAGCGCCGTCAGGGCCATCACCGCTTTGCCGCCCATTGAATGCCCGATGAGGGTGACCTTTTGCAGATCGTTGGCATCCAGCGTATCCAGCAGATCCTGCGCCATCGCGGCGTAGGTCATCTCGTCGGAACGGCCGGAAAGACCGTGATTGCGCATATCAACCTGTAAGATATCGTGATCGGTAACCAGATCGCGCGCCAGCACGCCCAGGTTATCCAGGCTGCCAAAAAGCCCGTGAACCAGTACGATGGGAGAATTATTGTTCGGCGATTGTGCAGTTTGCGCTCGGGTATTCAATTTCATGGCAAAGTTCTTTTTTTACGTATGTCAGGTTAGGGTATCATGTTGACCATTCTGCCGCCCGGCTGCAAGGTTCCAGTTTAATCTGACTTTTGCCGCCAACCTGGTTTGACGCTATCCGCTGTTGGGATTTGACCTTATAATCCCAATGACTTGTATTCAGATAAGATATCGCACTGGATTAAGATGAAAACAATCGAAGTTGATGACGAACTCTATCAGTATATTGCCAGCCAGACGCGGCATATCGGGGAGAGCGCGTCCGACATTTTACGGCGCATGCTTAAAATTTCCGCCGCTTCACAGCCTGCTACCCCAGTCACCAAAGATGTCGTGTCTCAGCCAAGCGTTGTTGCACAAGCAAAACCTGCCGTGACGCCGGCAAAAGATAAAGTGCGCGCGATGCGCGAGCTGCTGCTCTCCGATGAATACGCGGAGCAGAAAAAGGCGGTCAACCGCTTTATGCTGGTGCTGTCTACACTTTATTCACTGGATAACAAAGCGTTTGCTGAAGCGACCGAGTCACTGCATGGTCGTACTCGCGTCTACTTCGCGGGCGACGAGCAGACGCTGCTGCAAAATGGCAATCAAACCAAACCCAAACATGTTCCTGGCACCCCGTACTGGGTGATCACCAATACCAACACGGGCCGCAAGTGCAGCATGATTGAACACATCATGCAGTCCATGCAGTTCCCGGCGGAATTGATTGAAAAGGTTTGCGGTACAATTTAACCCTTGCATCAGAAGGACCCGGTAATGGCAAATCACAGCCGTGCAGGCCAACCTGCACAACAAAGCGATTTGATTAACGTCGCTCAGCTGACCGCGCAGTATTACGTGCTGAAGCCGGTCGTGGGCAACGCAGAACACGCAGTGAAGTTTGGTACATCTGGTCACCGCGGCAGCGCGGCGCGCCACAGCTTTAACGAACCGCACATTCTGGCCATTGCTCAGGCCATTGCGGAAGAGCGCGCTAAAAACGGCGTTACCGGTCCGTGCTACGTGGGGAAAGATACCCATGCCCTGTCTGAACCGGCCTTTATTTCCGTGCTGGAAGTTCTGACAGCGAACGGCGTTGATGTGATTGTTCAGGAGAACAACGGCTTCACCCCAACGCCTGCGGTGTCTAACGCCATCCTGGTACACAACAAAAAAGGTGGCGCGCTGGCTGACGGTATCGTTATCACGCCATCCCACAACCCACCGGAAGATGGCGGCATCAAATACAACCCGCCTAACGGTGGCCCGGCAGACACCAACGTCACCAAAGTGGTTGAAGATCGTGCGAACGCCTTGCTGGCCGACGGTCTGAAAGGCGTGAAGCGCATCTCTCTGGATGCGGCCATGGCGTCCGGCCACGTAAAAGAGCAGGATCTGGTTCAGCCGTTCGTGGAAGGTCTGGCGGATATCGTCGATATGGCGGCCATCCAGAAAGCCGGCCTGAAGCTGGGTGTGGATCCGCTGGGCGGCTCCGGTATTGAATACTGGAAACGTATTGCCGAGCACTACAAGCTGGATCTGACCATCGTGAACGATCACGTCGATCAGACCTTCCGTTTTATGCACCTGGACAAAGACGGCGCGATCCGCATGGACTGCTCCTCCGAGTGCGCAATGGCGGGCCTGCTGGCGCTGCGTGATAAATTTGATCTGGCGTTTGCTAACGACCCGGATTACGACCGCCACGGTATCGTCACCCCTGCCGGGCTGATGAACCCGAACCACTATCTGGCAGTCGCGATTAACTACCTGTTCCAGCACCGTCCGCAGTGGGGCAAAGAGGTGGCTGTCGGTAAAACGCTGGTTTCCTCCGCGATGATCGACCGCGTGGTGGACGCGCTGGGCCGCAAGCTGGTGGAAGTGCCGGTGGGCTTCAAATGGTTTGTTGACGGTCTGCACGACGGCAGCTTTGGCTTCGGTGGTGAAGAGAGCGCGGGGGCCTCTTTCCTGCGCTTCGACGGCACGCCATGGTCAACCGATAAAGACGGCATCATCATGTGCCTGCTGGCGGCGGAGATCACCGCGGTCACCGGTAAAAACCCGCAGGAACATTACAACGACCTGGCGGCACGCTTTGGTGCGCCAAGCTATAACCGTATTCAGGCCAGCGCAACGTCAGCCCAGAAAGCAGCCCTGTCCAAACTCTCTCCTGAGATGGTCAGCGCAAGCACCCTGGCCGGCGACCCGATTACTGCGCGTCTGACGGCGGCACCGGGTAACGGCGCCTCCATTGGTGGGCTGAAAGTGATGACCGAAAACGGCTGGTTCGCTGCGCGTCCATCCGGCACGGAAGATGCGTATAAAATCTATTGCGAAAGCTTCCTCGGCGCTGAGCATCGTCAGCAGATTGAGAAAGAAGCGGTAGAGATTGTCAGCGAAGTGCTGAAAAACGCGTAAGTGGTGTTCGGGTGCGGGCTGATGCCCTCACCCCCGGCCCTCTCCCACAGGGAGAGGGAGAAAACACTAAAAACGGCAACCCATGGGTTGCCGTTTTGCTTTTACCTAACTGTGCTTATTCTTCAATTCAAACCGCGGTGACACCAGACCGTACAGCGTCCAGCCCATAAAGGTCACCATCGCGCCATACAGCATCGCTTCCTGGCCGGAGGAATAGAGTGCATAGAAGCTGTAGATTGCCCCAATCAGCGCCACGATATTTGCCGCACGCGCCTTGCGTGGATCAACCTTCGCGACTTTCTGAATAATCACCAGCGCCGCCATCGACAGGATATACGGAATGATATTCGTCACGACCGCCAGGTTGACCAGCACGTTGAACTGGCTGTTCAGCGACGGGCTAATGGTCATCAGCGACAATCCACTCTGGAAGATGACAATCGCCAGCATGCCCTGCACCGGCGCATCGGCTTTGGTGACGCGGGAGAAGATTTTTGGGAAATAACCTTCATCAGCCGAGGATTTAAACACCTGCGCGATGGTGAACTGCCAGCCAAGGAGTGAACCGCAGCACGACATGACCATCAGACCCATAATCACTTTCCCGACTTCCGGCGTGAACATCTGCGCGAAGGCCAGCCCGAACGGCGCCGTGGAGTTGGCCAGATCCATGTTCGGAACGATGCCCGCAATGACGTTCGTCGAGACGATATAGATCACCGCCGCGCCCAGCGTACCGCCGAGGACCGCAATCGGGACGTTCTTTTCGGGATTATCAACGACTTCTGCGTTCGCGCAGGCGGATTCCAGACCGAGGAAGGCCCAGAGCGTCATGGCGATAGAAGAGCCGACTGCGCTGAAGAACGGCACATGGTGCGGGTTCCAGGAGTTGGCGTACAGGGTCGGGCTGAACCAGAACCAGCCGATGATGCACAGGCCGACAACCGGAATAATCACGCCCCAGACGGTGATGCTGCTGAGCTGTCCGGTGATACGCGCGCCGCCAAAGTTAGCCACGGTGCAGATCCACAGCACGCCGATGGTGGCTAAACCAATCTGTACCGGGCTGAGCGTCGCGCCAAACAGCTCCGTACCGTAGCCCACGGCGGAGATGGCAATCGCCACGTTGGCGATCAGCAATGATACCCCGTAGGTATAGTTGGCCATAAAGTTGCCCGACTTGCCAAAGGCATACTCGGCGTAGCCTCCCATGCCGCCTGACTTGCGGCTGAACATCCCGCACTTGGCAAATGCCCACGCCAGCGCCATCGAGCCGACGGCGGTCACCAGCCAGGAGATGATTGAAATGGTTCCTACTTCGGCGAGCTTGGTGGGCAGCATGATGATGCCGGAGCCCATCATGTTCACCATGGTGAGGATGGTCAGCTGCACCACGCCCATCTTATTGGACTTACTCATAATTTCTCTCCTTTCAGCAGCGCGGGCTGAGCGGCGGGTTGTTTGATGACGTTACAGCGAACCTGTTTACGGCCCTCACACTCCTCGACGTACACACCCTGCAGCTCCGGTGCAAAGCCCGGCAGCAGGTTGATGCCTTCTTCCAGCGCGGTGAAGTAGCGCAGCACGGAGCCGCCCCAGACCTCCCCAGGGACAACGCACAGCACCCCCGGCGGATAAGGCAGGGCGCCTTCCGGCCTTCCGCGTCGCGCAGGGAGACCAGTTCCACTTCTCCGCGCAGATAGGCATAGTTCGCGTCCTGCGGATTCATCATCACGCGTGGGAAATGGGACTTGCGGAACATCTCTTTCTGCAGCTGTTTTACGTTGTGACGGGCGTACAGGTCATGCATCTCCTGGCAGATCTGGCGCAGGGTGTAATCCGCGTAACGTTCCGGATGTTGTTTGTAGAGAGAAGGCAGGACGTCTTTCAGCGGAGCATCGCTCTCGAGCAGTTTTTCGAAACGCACCAGCTGCGCCACCAACTGCTGCAGTTTGCCCATATCTTCCGCAGGCGTGAGCAGGAACAGGATCGAGTTGAGATCGCATTTCTCCGGCACGATGCCATTTTCACGCAGGAAGTTGGCGAGGATGGTGGCGGGCACGCCGAAATCGTCATACTCGCCGGTGCGGGCGTTAATGCCCGGCGTGGTTAGCAGCAGCTTGCACGGGTCGATAAAATACTGATGCTCGGCGTAGCCTTCAAAAGCGTGCCAGTTTTCACCCGGCACGAAGTGGAAGAAGCGCAGATCGGTCGCAATCTCCGCCGTGTCCCAGCTTTCCCACGGACGACCCTCCACCGTCTCCGGCACGAAGGGGCGCAGATACCGGCAGTTCTCCAGGATTAGCTTACGCGCTTCAATACCGTTCACCACGCAGTCCATCCACATGTTGCGGCCGCTCTGGCCTTCATGCATACGGGCGTTGATGTCCAGCGCGGCAAACAGCGGATAGAACGGGCTGGTGGAGGCGTGCATCATAAAGGCATTATTCAGCCGCTTATGCGGGACATAGCGCTGCTGGCCTTTGATGTGGCTGTCTTTCTTGTGAATTTGCGAGGTCTGCGAGAAGCCAGCCTGCTGTTTATGCACGGACTGGGTAACCAAAATCCCCGGATCGTTTTCGTTCAGCTCCAGCAGCAGCGGAGAGCAGTCGGCCATCATCGGGATAAACTGCTCGTAACCCACCCAGGCGGAGTCAAACAGGATGTAATCACACAGATGCCCAATCTTATCCACCACCTGACGGGCGTTGTAGATGGTGCCATCGTAGGTGCCCAGTTGGATCACCGCCAGACGGAACGGACGCGCATCGCGCGCACGGCCCGGTGCAACTTCGGCCACCAGCTCGCGCAGGTAATGTTCTTCAAAACAGTGGGCGTCAATGCCGCCGATAAAGCCGTACGGGTTGCGCGCCGTTTCCAGATAGATCGGCGTTGCGCCTGCCTGGAGGAGGGCACCGTGATGGTTGGATTTGTGGTTATTACGGTCGAACAGTACCAGGTCGCCCGGGGTGAGCAGGGCGTTAAGCACCACTTTGTTAGATGACGAGGTGCCGTTCAGCACGAAGTAGGTCTTATCGGCATTAAAGACCTTCGCTGCATGTTGCTGCGCAATGCACGGCGCGCCCTCGTGAATCAGCAGATCGCCCATTGCGACGTCGGCGTTACACAGATCGGCGCGGAAAAGCCTCTCGCCAAAGAAATCAACGAACTGATTACCGGCAGGATGGCGGCGGAAGAACTGGCCGCCCTGATGACCCGGGCAGTCAAACGCGCTGTTGCCCTGCTTCACATAGTCGACCAGGGCGCGGAAAAACGGCGGGCGCAGCTGGGTTTCATACCGCAGGGCAGCCGCTTCCAGTTGGCGTCCATAAAAGTCGTTGCTGGTGTCTGAATACTCAAATACGCCATGAATGCGCGATAAATAGTCTGCCGGAATGATCTCTTCTTTATGCGTCGCAACAAAAACAGGAATGCCAAATCCGGTGGCTTCTATTTCCTCCAGTATGCCGTCGGTAATATCACTGACCGCCAGCACAATAGCGGCAACGTCGATATAATCAGAGGTTCTGACATCCACCAGTTCACGCTGGGTGGTAAAGCAATCCGGGCATGCACGGCTGGCTGCGATTTTTAAACTTTTCATCTTTCTCTCTTTATTTTAGGTAATAAGCGTCCCTCGATTTCTTGCAAGAAAGAAATCGATAATTTTCCGGAAAAAAAGCAAAGGGTGGCCGCTGATTAAAATCAGTACATTGCTTTTTTGATGATTGAAATTCAGTCCGCCCGGTGCGGATGAGTCTGAATCAAAATGAATGAGCGCACGAGTTCACAGGCAAAAGCCTGTAAAATAAGATGTTTCAGGATAACCTGTAAGCGAGTGCGCCAGAAGTCGAAGGACTACCGGGCATTAAAGAGATGAAAGTCAAAGCAGTTTCGGTGGGCAAACATCATGATATGTGTTGTCCGCCTTATATGGGGCATTAAACGATTGTTGTTTTCCATGATTCATTTTCCTTTCAGTAATTGAAAGCACGGTCATTTTATCCAGGAAAAGGCGATTAACTGTGAAGAAGATCACCGTTAACCGATCATTTCAGAAATAAATAGTCGTTTTTGATGAATATCGCAGATCAAAACTCTGATTTGTTACCGATGAGTTAACAGGACGTTTTATCAATGTTTTAAATGGACATAAATAATCCAAAAAACACTGACTGGATTATTTTTGATATATTTTCTGAGAGGTTTTTATTTTAATTAAAAATAAAATGAATAGTTATTCAGAGCATAAACCGATAACCGATACCGGTTTCAGTTAATAAATGGCGAGGGCGAGCGGGGTCGACTTCGAGTTTCTGACGAAGGTGTCCCATATATATGCGTAAATAGTGACTATGTTCCACGGCGTTGGGTCCCCACACCTGACTTAACAGCTGGCGCTGGGTGAGAACCTTACCGTGATTGTTAAGCAGCACGGCGAGCAGGCGAAATTCAATGGGCGTGAGGTGAATTTCCTCTTCGCCGCGCACAATGCGCCGCGCGGCCAGGTCAACCCGGATATCCCCAAACGTGTAGGTTGGATCGGCAGGCGTGGTGGCGCTGTGGCGACGCAGCGCCACGCGAAGGCGAGCCTGTAGCTCGCCGATACCAAATGGTTTAATCAGATAGTCATCCGCCCCGGCATCCAGCGCGGCGATTTTATCCGTCTCTTCCGTACGGGCGGAGAGCACGAGGATCGGCATCTGGCTCCACTGCCGGACTTCACGAATAAAATCGATGCCGTCGCCGTCCGGGAGTCCAAGATCGAGGATCACCAGGTCCGGCTTGCGGGTGGCGGCTTCAATTAAACCCCGCTGAAGCGTACCCGCATCATGGACGCGCAGACCGTCTCCTTCCAGCGCAGCGCGCAGAAAACGGCTAATGGCGATCTCATCTTCAACAATCAGAACGTTGATCACAAATCCTCTGGTAATTCATTAAGTTCTGGCGGGGTTTCCAGAGGAAGTGTAACACAAAAACGTGCGCCGCCTTCGGGACGATTCTCTGCGGAAATGGACCCGCCGTGGACGTCAATGATCGCCTGACATATTGCCAGCCCCAGCCCCACGCCCGGAATGGCCGACTCCTTATTGCCGCGTGCAAATTTCTCGAAAATAGCCAACTCCTGCCCGGCTGGAATGCCGGGGCCGGTATCCCAGACGTTAAGGCGAAGCGTGCCATCTTCCACTGTCGCATCCACCCCAATCTGAGCACTGGCACCCGCATATTTGGCGGCATTTTCCAGCAGGTTGATCAGCACCCGCTCGAATAAGGGCCCATCAACGTGAATTAAGGTCAGGGGCTCGGGCATGTTCAGCGCAATATGTCGCCCGCCCAGGCCCGGCTCGAGCATTTTCAGCGCGCTGCCCACCACCTCTTCCAGCGTTAGCCACTCTTTTTTGAGGTTAAATCCGCCTGACTGGATACGCGCCATGTCGAGCAGGTTATTCACCAGGCGCGTGGTATTCAGCACGTGCTGGCGGATCTCGCTGGCCTGAAGGGCATGTTTAGAGCCTTCCGCCGCCAGGTCCAGCGTCAGAATTTCTGACTGACCAAACAGGACGGTGAGCGGGGTACGCAGATCGTGAGACAGCGCCGCCAGCAGCGAGTTACGAATGCTTTCACGCTCGCTCGCCAGCCGGGCCTGTTCCTCGCTGGCGGTGAGGGCCAGTCGTTCCAGCGCGCTGGCAACCAGCAGCGTAAACGTCTCCAGTAAACGCTGCTGTTCGGGGATCATCAGCTGGCGCAGGTTGGAAGGCTCCACGATGACCAGCCCCTGATTTTTATCGGCACTGCGCAGCGGCAGAATTTGATAGGGCACGCCGGGGAGGGTGTCCGTCCCCGCGCCCGCCGGTAAGCCTTTGTCAAAGCTCCAGCGTGCGATGGCCTCGTCCCAGGGCGTCATGCCGGTGGCCGAGGTCAGCGGGCGCAGCTTACCGTGTTCGTCCGGGAGTAAAATCAGGTTGCTGGCATGAAACGTCGAGCGAATAAACTGCTCGCTGGTCTGCACGATATCCAGCGGCGTACGGCCCACCGCCAGCGATTTCGACATCTCGTAGAGATGACGCGTACGCTGTTCGCGATAGCGGGCGATACGCGCCTGATAGCGCACGCCCGCCGTCAGATTCCCGATCACCAGCCCGACGGTGAGCATCACCGCGAAGGTGAGGATGTACTGTACGTCCGAGACGGCCAGCGTCCCGCGGGGGGCAATAAAGAACAGATCGAAGCTGATGACGTTAACAACCGTCGCCAGGACCGACGGCCAGCGGCCGTAAAAGAGCGCCACCACCACCACGCCCAGAAGGTAGATCATCACCAGGTTAGCGGCATCAAACGCAATCAGCCACTGGCTGGCAATCACGGTAATCAGGGTGCAGAGCACGACGGCGACAAGACAGCCGCGAAGCTGAATGCGCCATTTATCGCTGAAGGTGCGGCTGTCCGGCGCACGATTGGGTAAGGGGGTAGGTTTGTCGTCCAGCGCCACGATCACCAGATCCAGATCCGGCGCACGACGGGCCAGCTTGTCGGCAAAGGATTCGCGGCTAAACCAGCGGCGATGCTGGCGACGGCCGATGACAATTTTCCCCAGGTTATGCTCGCGCGCGTAGCGCAGAATGGCTTTATCTTCCTGCGGATCGGAAAGGGTGGCGGTTTCCGCGCCGAGCTCCTGCGCCAGGCGCAGCGAACTCAGGATCGCGCGACGCTGGTTTTCGGGCAGCGCGTGCAACTGCGGCGTTTCGACATACACCGCATGCCAGACGCTGCCAAATTTGGCCGCCAGGCGCGCGGCGGTGCGGACAAGTTTTTCGTTGCCGCTGCCGTGGCCCACGCACAGCAGGATAGCATCTCGCGTGTGCCAGACGCGTTCCTGGCCCTGCAGGTCCCGCCAGGCGCGCATCTGATCGTCCACCCGGTCGGCGGTTCGGCGCAGGGCCAGCTCGCGCAGGGCAATCAGGTTGCCTTTGCGGAAGAAATGTTCGATGGCGCGCTCGGCCTGGCCGGCGATATACACTTTGCCTTCGTGCAGGCGCTGGCGCAAATCATCGGGCGGCAGGTCAACCAGCACCACCTCGTCCGCGGAATCAAAGAAGGGGTCGGGCACCGTCTCGCGCACCTGAATGCCGGTCACGCCACTGACCACGTCGTTCAGGCTTTCGAGATGCTGAACGTTAACCGTGGTGAACACATCGATACCGGCTTCAAGTAATTCTTCAACATCCTGCCAGCGTTTTGGATGGCGTGAGCCAGGCGCATTGCTGTGCGCCAGCTCGTCCATCAGGATAAGCGCGGGACGGCGGGCGAGGGCGGCATCGAGATCGAATTCAGTGACTAACCGACCGCGATGGCTGATGCGGCGGGGCGGCTGGGTAGCCAGCCCCTTCAGCAGTGATGCTGTCTCTTTACGTCCGTGGGTTTCAACCACGCCGATCAGAATATCGAGCCCCTGCGCCCGAAGCCGCTGGGCTTCCGTCAACATGGCGAAGGTTTTCCCGACGCCCGCGCAGGCGCCGAAGAAAATTTTCAGTTTGCCGCGATGGGCTTCAGCTGTTTGTTCGAGCAGCCTGTCCGGATCCGGGCGCATGGGCTCGTCGGTCATTTAGTTTTTCCTTAGCGCGTCCAGCGCCAGATTCAGCTCAACAATATTTACCACAGGCATGCCGATGAAGCTGACCAGCGGCTTTTGCGTGTGCTCTGCCACAAGCCTGCTCACCTGTTCGACGGTCAGCTGACGGGCAGCGGCAACGCGCGGGATCTGCCATGCCACCGCTGCCGGCGTCAGGCTGTAGTCCAGCCCGCTGGCCGAGGCGGTCACCAGCTCCACGGGGACGTCACGGCTGGCCTGCGGATTCGCGGCGCGCAGGGCTGCTACGCGCTCAGCGACGGCTTTGTCCAGTTCAGGGTTGCTGCCCGCCAGGTTGCTGCCGCCGGATGCCATCGGATTATACGGGCTTTCGGCAGTGGCGGAAGGGCGTCCCTGGAAGTAGCGGGCATCCGTAAAGTTCTGACCAATCAGGCGAGAACCGCGGTTTTCACCGTTTTGCTGTATCTGCGAGCCGTTAGCCTGATCCTTAAACCACCACTGGCCCAGCGCGGTGGTCACCAGCGGGTACAACCCGCCGGTAATGAGAGACAGCAGAATAAACAGAAGTATAGCGGGGCGTAACATGGTCATTTGATTCACCTTTTAAACCAGGCCGAACAGCGTCAACAGCAGGTCGATAACCTTGATACCGACGAAGGGCACCACCAGCCCGCCCAGGCCATAAATCCACAGGTTACGGCGCAGCATGGCGGCCGCCGTGAGCGGCTTGTAGCTCACGCCCTTCAGCGCCAGCGGGATCAGGAAGACAATAATCAGGGCGTTAAAGATGACTGCGCTCAGAATCGCCGAGGCTGGAGAGTGCAGGTGCATCACGTTCAACGCGTTTAATTGCGGATAGGTCGCGGCAAACGCGGCCGGAATGATGGCGAAATACTTCGCCACGTCGTTGGCGATGCTGAACGTGGTCAGCGACCCGCGCGTCATCAGCATCTGCTTGCCGATGTGCACCACCTCAATCAGCTTGGTCGGGTTAGAGTCGAGGTCGACCATGTTGCCCGCCTCTTTTGCTGCCTGGGTTCCGGAGTTCATCGCCACCGCCACGTCGGCTTGTGCGAGGGCAGGGGCATCGTTGGTCCCGTCGCCGGTCATCGCCACCAGACGGCCTTCCGCCTGATACTGACGAATCAGTGCCAGCTTGGCTTCCGGGGTGGCTTCAGAAAGGAAATCATCCACGCCCGCTTCGGCGGCAATCGCCGCGGCGGTAAGACGGTTATCCCCGGTGATCATTACCGTTTTGATCCCCATCTTACGCAACTGGGCAAAGCGCTCCTTGATGCCGCCTTTGACGATATCCTTCAGCGCAATCACCCCGAGCACGCGAGCGCCTTCGGCCACCACCAGCGGCGTCGCCCCCTGACGGGCCACGCTTTCGACCAGACTGTCCACTTCCGGCGGGAAGTGACCATTGTTGGCCTCAATGTGGCGGCGAATCGCGTCAACCGAGCCTTTACGGATCATGCGATCCTGGATGTTGATGCCGCTCATGCGGGTTTGCGCCGTGAAGGGCACGAAGGTGGCGTGCAGGCTCTGAACGTCGCGCTGGCGCAGGTTAAAGCGCTGCTTGGCGAGGATCACAATACTGCGGCCTTCCGGGGTTTCATCGGCAAGAGATGAGAGCTGGGCGGCATCCGCCAGCGTTTTTTCATCCACGCCCGGGGCGGGTAAGAAATCAGACGCCTGGCGGTTACCGAGGGTAATGGTGCCGGTTTTATCCAGCAGCAAGACATCCACGTCACCGGCGGCTTCTACGGCACGCCCGCTGGTGGCGATGACGTTGGCACCGAGCATACGGCTCATGCCAGCCACGCCGATGGCCGACAGCAGGCCGCCGATGGTGGTAGGGATCAGACAAACCAGCAGCGCCACCAGCACCGTGACGGTGACCGCGGTACCACCATAGGCGGAGAACGGCCACAGCGTGGCGGTTGCCAGCAGGAAGACGATGGTCAGGGCCACCAGCAGGATGGTCAGGGCAATCTCGTTTGGCGTTTTCCGGCGCTGTGCGCCTTCCACCATGGCGATCATCCGGTCGAGGAAGGTTTCACCCGGGTTAACGCTGCACTGGATCACCAGCCAGTCGGAGAGAATGCGCGTCCCGCCCGTCACGGAGGCGAAATCGCCGCCGGACTCACGGATCACCGGCGCGGATTCACCGGTGATGGCGCTTTCATCCACCGATGCGCCCCCTTCAATGACTTCGCCGTCGCAAGGGATGATGTCACCGGCTTCCACCAGCACCACATCGCCTTTACGCAGTTCATCCGCCGGAACGTGGTCCATCTGGGCACCGTATTTCGGCTCACGTAACTTGCGCGCGAAGGCGGTTTTTTTCACCCCTTTCAGGCTGTTGGCCTGGGCTTTGCTCCGGCCTTCCGCCAGCGCTTCCGCAAAGTTGGCGAACAGCACGGTAAACCACAGCCACAGGCTGATGGCGCCGGTAAACATCGCATTTCCCGGCATATGGCCCGTTCCCATGGCAATCGCCAGGGCGGTGGTCAGGACGCTTCCCGCCCAGACGATAAACATCACCGGGTTGTGCCACTGCACGCGCGGGCTCAGCTTTTTCACCGCATCCATGAGCGCCTGGCGAACTAATGACGGTTCGAACAGGGCCAGTTGTTTACGACTCATGACAATTTCTCCGCAAAATCAGCGTAAAGAGAGGTATTCCGCGACCGGGCCTAACGCGAGGGCGGGGATAAAGGTCAGGGCGCCGACCAGCAACACGGTGCCCGTTAGCAGGCCGATAAACAGCGCGCCGTGGGTCGGTAATGTCCCGGTGGTGGTCGGTTGGATTTTTTTGTTCACCAGCGATCCGGCTATCGCCATAACCGGCACAATGATCCCGAAGCGGCCCACGAACATGCAGAACGCCAGCAGACAGTTCCAGAACGGAGAGTTGGCGCTTAAGCCTGCAAAGGCGCTGCCGTTGTTGTTGGCGGCAGAGGAGACGGCATACAGCACTTCACTAAAACCGTGAATGCCGGGGTTAAAGATGCCGCTGCGTCCGGCCTCGGTCATCAGCGCCAGCGCGGTGCCGAGCAGCACGAGAGCCGGGGTGACCAGGATTGCCAGCGCGGTTAATTTCATCTCGCGGACGTCGATTTTTTTACCCAGATATTCCGGGGTGCGGCCAATCATCAGACCGGCAATAAACACCGCCAGCAGCACGAACAGCAGCATGCCGTAAAGACCGGAGCCCACGCCGCCAAACACCACCTCGCCAATCTGCATCAGCCACATCGGGATCATGCCACCCAGCGCCGTAAAGGAATCATGCATGGCATTGACGGCCCCGCAGGACGCTGCCGTGGTGACCACCGCATACAGGCTGCTGGCGAGAATGCCAAAGCGGCTCTCTTTACCTTCCATATTGATTGCACTATCGGCCCCGAGTGAGAGGAAGTGCGGATTACCCTGCCATTCGGCCCACATCACCAGCGCAACACAGACCACGAAGATAAGCGACATGGTCCAGAGCAGGGTACGCCCCTGACGGCGATCGTTAACCACGTCGCCAAAGGCAAAGCAGAGCGCGGCGGGGATCAGGAAAATCGCCAGCATCTGCACAAAATTGGTCAGGGCGGTAGGGTTTTCAAACGGGTGCGAGGAGTTGGCGTTGAAGAAGCCGCCACCGTTCGTCCCGAGCATTTTGATGGCTTCCTGCGACGCCACTGGCCCCATAGGCAGGAGCTGTTTTGCGCCTTCCAGCGAGGTATAAGGTGCGTAAGGCAGCAGGTTTTGCAGGCTGCCCTGCTGAATGAAGAACAGCGCGATCAGCAGCGCAATCGGCAGCAGGATCCACAGCGTAATGCGCGTCAGGTCTACCCATGCGTTACCTAACGTACTCACTTTCTGACGTGCAAACGCACGCGTCAGCGCGAAGATCACCGCAATACCGCTGGCGGCAGAGAGGAAGTTCTGCACGGTTAATCCGACCATCTGGCTGAAGTAGCTGAGCGTGGTTTCACCGGAATAGGACTGCCAGTTGGTGTTGGTGACAAAACTGACTGCCGTGTTCAGTGCAAGATGCCAGGACAGGCCCGGTAATTGTTGCGGATTCAGCGGCAGGATGCCTTGCAACATCAGCATGGCAAAAAGCGCAATGAGTCCGACAATGTTCAGCAGCAGAATGGCGATCAGATAGTCACGCCAGTTCATCTCCCGATCGTCTACACCCAGTACGCGCCAGATCCCTTTTTCAACGCTTCCCGTGCCGGGCAGGGGAACGTTATTGATCAGCCGTGCCAGCCCCGAGCCCAGTGGCCTTGCCAGGACGAACAACACCACTAAGAAACTGGCAATAAGCAAAAACGCCTGAGCAGCCATCAGAATGCCTCCGCATTAATCAGGGCATAAACCAGATAACCCAATAACAGGAACACCAGCACGATGCCGGCAATAAGACCTGCACTCACAATCCACCTCCGGGTGACTTTTGTTGTTGTGCTAACGGTAGGATTTATGGCGCAAAGATTTCGCAAAAATGAGAAGGGTGGGTGTAAAAAAAGTATAAAAATGGCAAAGCCCACAATTTAACTATTGATAAGTAAATTGTTAACTTTTTTGTAACTTAATTACGGCGTGAATGTAAATTTTGGCTAAACGGACGAAAATAAGTGGTCGGATGAGTAGTAAAATTACAAACAAAGCGATATTATTTTAGCCAGGTCACAGATTTTGAATTTTCCGGATGACGTTTCCGGCCAACTATAGGGGAGAAAAATATGGATCTTTATAAAGAGTTTCCGGCTCATATCGTGTTCATACGCCGCGCTTTCGCCGTAGTGGCTGGCGTGCTGGCTCTGCCGGTGATGCTGTTCTGGAAAGATCGTGCACGTTTTTATAGCTATCTGCACCGCGTCTGGGCGAAAACCAGCGAGAAGCCGGTATGGATGGATCAGGCCGAGAAAGCGACCTGCGACTTCTACTAAGACGACACACAGCAATAAAAAAACCGCCAACAGCAATGTGGCGGTTTTTTTGTCCCTCGGGATTCGCGGTCCGTTGGGTGGTCTTGCAGCCCCTACCCGGGATTTTTATCATACCCTCCTGTAAGCAGATGGCAATCCCTCCAGGCCTTTATAAAGTCCTAATTTTCTTCGAGTATCTTACCTTTGCAGCGGATGTTCATTATGATGCGGCGTCCCTTTCCGCCATCTCGCAAATGGGCATCGGTCCTGGGAAAGGTATTTTTACAGCCGTAAAGCAGCCCGCCTACCCGGGCTTGTGTCCACCGACTTATCACCGGTGGTGAACGGTGGAGCGGTTAGCAGCAGGGACCGCATAATGAAACGCTATTTTTGCATCGCGTTCATTGTCGCCAGCGTACTCGTTGTCAAAAGTGATGAACCGATCGGGTTTGTTGCATTTACCACGATAGCGCAGGACAAGTAGCGTTAAGGCCGCCTTGGGCGGCCTTTTTTATTTCATCCCGTCTACACTTCATGGCAAAGTAGTTCAATGCATGCTTTTTCCTTTTACGGCATGCCCTTACGGACATAATGGATATTTGCCTGGAGTTTTATGCCCACCCATCTGGTTTGGTTTCGCGCGGACCTGCGCGTACATGACAACATCGCCCTGGCGGCGGCCTGCCGCGCCAAAGACGCTAACGTACTGGCTCTGTTTGTGGCTACGCCCGAGCAGTGGCGGCAGCATGATATGGCGCCACGCCAGGCGGCCTTGCTGCGTGCGTATCTGACCGATCTGCAGCATTCGCTTGCCGGAAAAGGCATACCGCTGATTTATAAAGAGGTAAGTGATTTTGCCGCACAGCTGCAGACGGTGCAGGAGACCTGTAAGCAGCACAACGTCACGCATCTTTTTTACAACTATCAGTACGAATTCAACGAGCAGCAGCGCGACCGTCAGCTGGAGAAGATGCTGGAGGATGTGGTCTGTGAAGGATTTGATGACAGCGTGATGCTGGCGCCGGGCAGCGTGATGACCGGCAACCGTGAGATGTATAAAGTTTTCACTCCGTTTAAAAATGCCTTTATCAAGCGTCTGAAAGAGTCGCTGCCGGAGTGCGTTGCCGCGCCTGCCGCGAGGGGCGAACCCCTGAAGGACCTGTCTGAACTGACGTTTGACTACCCACAGGAGCCGTTTGATAAAACGCTGTTCCCCGCCGATGAAAAAGCGGCTATCGCTCAACTCCGCCAGTTCTGCAAACAGGACGCGGCCAACTACGACGTGCGGCGGGATTTTCCGGCCATCGAGGGCACCAGCCGCCTGTCGGCCTGTCTGGCGCTGGGCGCGATCTCTCCTCGCCAGTGTTTACACCGTCTTCTGGCCGAGCAGCCGCAGGCGCTGGATGGAGGCACCGGTTCTGTCTGGCTGAACGAGCTTATCTGGCGTGAGTTCTACCGCCATCTGATGACGTATCATCCCGATCTCTGTAAGCATCGTCCGTTCATTCCCTGGACCGACAACGTAAAATGGCAGCATGATGAGGCACTTTTACAGGCCTGGAAAAAAGGGGAGACGGGCTATCCGATTGTTGATGCCGCGATGCGTCAGCTCAATGAGACGGGGTGGATGCACAACCGCCTGCGAATGATTACCGCGAGTTTTCTGGTAAAGGATCTGCTTATCGACTGGCGTATCGGAGAGCGCTATTTTATTTCTCAACTGATCGACGGCGATCTCGCCGCGAATAACGGCGGCTGGCAGTGGGCGGCCTCTACGGGCACCGATGCGGCTCCCTATTTCCGGATTTTTAATCCAACCACTCAGGGACAAAAATTTGATGAGAACGGCGAGTTTATCCGCCGCTGGCTCCCTGAACTAAAAGAGATACCGGCTAAAGCGATCCACGAACCGTGGGCATGGGCGGATAAACAGCGTGTAAAACTGAATTATCCCCGTCCGATCGTCGACCATAAACAGGCGCGTGTCGCCACGCTGGCTGCGTACGAAGCGGCCCGCAAAGCATAAGAGAGTGATGATGAAAAACAGCGAACTGGAACGCCTGATTAACGAAAAACTCAATACCGCCTCCTTCAGCGACTACGGTCCAAATGGCCTGCAGGTAGAAGGGCGCGAAACGGTGCAGAAAATTATCACCGGCGTCACGGCAAGCCAGGCACTGCTGGACGAGGCTGTCCGTCAGGAAGCCGATGCGGTGATTGTCCATCACGGTTACTTCTGGAAAAACGAATCACCGATTATTCGCGGCATGAAGCGCAACCGCCTGAAAACGTTGCTGGCAAATGACATCAACCTGTACGGTTACCACCTGCCGCTGGACGCGCACCCGGAGCTTGGCAACAACGTTCAGCTTGCCCGACTGTTGGGGATCACCGTAATGGGCGAAATCGAGCCACTGGTGCCGTGGGGCGAGCTGGCGATGCCGGTTCCCGGACTGGAGCTGGCCTCGTGGATTGAAGCGCGCCTGGGGCGTCGTCCGCTGTGGAGCGGCGATACCGGTCCGGATACGGTGAAGCGTGTTGCCTGGTGCACCGGGGGCGGGCAGGGCTTTATCGACAGCGCCGCGCGCTTCGGTGTCGATGCCTTTATCACCGGCGAGGTTTCCGAGCAGACCATTCATTCGGCACGTGAACAGGGGCTGCATTTCTACGCGGCCGGGCATCATGCCACCGAGCGCGGCGGTATTCGTGCCCTCAGCGAGTGGCTGACGGAAAATACCGATCTGGATGTAACCTTTATTGATATCCCTAATCCGGCCTGATGAGAGGTGCCTGAGTGCAGCGAGCGCGTTGTTATCTTCTGGGAGAAACGGCAGTGGTTCTGGAGCTCGAGCCGCCGGTGACCCTTGCCACGCAAAAGCGTATCTGGCGGCTAACCCAGCGTCTGGTCGATCTGCCGGACGTGGTTGAAGCCATTCCGGGGATGAATAACATCACGGTGGTGCTGCGTAGTCCGCATACGCTGGCGCTGGATGCCATTGAACGTTTACAGCGCTGGTGGGAAGAGAGCGAGGCGCTGGAGCCGGAATCGCGTGCCATTGAGATCCCGGTCGTTTATGGCGGTACGGGGGGACCGGATCTTGGTGTGGTCGCAGACCATTGCGGACTCACCGAAAAGCAGGTTGTTGAGCTGCACAGTTCGGTGGATTACGTCGTCTGGTTCCTGGGGTTCCAGCCCGGATTCCCGTATCTGGGGGGATTATCTCCCCGGCTGCATACGCCGCGCCGCGCTGAACCGCGCCTGAGCGTACCGGCGGGGACGGTCGCGATTGGTGGCGAGCAGACCGGCGTATATCCGCTGACTTCGCCCGGTGGTTGGCAGCTTATTGGGCATACCGCCACCCCGTTATTTGACCCTGGGCTGGCGTCGCCAATACTCCTGCGCCCGGGCGATACCCTTCGCTTTATCCCGCAGAAGGAGGGGGTATGTTAACGCTTATTCGCGCCGGGCTTTATACCTCCGTACAGGATGCCGGCCGCTTTGGCATGCGCCAGTCGGGCGTGAGCTATTGTGGCGCGCTGGACCGTCCTGCGCTGGAAATCGCTAACGTGCTGGTGGGCAACCCCGGCAGCACGGCGGCGCTCGAAATTACGCTCGGCCAGTGTGTGATTGAGTTTGGTCAGGAGACGTGGTTCGCGCTCACCGGCGCAGGCTGTGATGCCACGCTGGACGGCAAAGCGGTGTGGACCGGCTGGCGTCTGCGGGCGAAAGCCGGACAGCGTCTGACCTTAAAGCGTCCTTTGCACGGCGTGCGTAGCTATCTCGCGGTGGCTGGCGGCATTGATGTGCCTGAGGTGCTGGGCTCATCCAGTACCGATCAGAAAGCAGGAATTGGCGGTCACGAAGGACGTTTGTTGCGCGATGGCGATCGCCTGGCGATTAAGCCCTCCTCGCGTCACTTCTCGACGGCGCAGGGGGTGAAACAACTTCTCTGGGGAAACCAGATCCGCGCCTTACCGGGGCCGGAATATCATGAGTTCGACGAGGCATCCAAAGAGTCCTTCTGGCGCTCGCCGTGGAAGCTCAGTCCGCAGAGTAACCGTATGGGCTACCGCCTGCAGGGACAGCCGCTGATCCGGACGACCGACAGGGAACTGCTTTCCCACGGTTTACTGCCTGGGGTTATTCAGGTGCCGGGCAACGGGCAACCGATCGTGTTAATGAACGACGCGCAGACGACGGGCGGTTATCCGCGAATTGCCTGCATCATTGAAGCCGATCGCTACCATCTGGCGCAAATTCCCCTCGGACAGCCGATTCACTTTGTGCAGTGTTCGCTGGAGGAGGCGCTAAAGGCGCGGCAGGATCAGCAGCGCTATCTCGAACAGCTGGCGTGGAGGCTCGATGGTAAAGATTGATTTGAATGCCGATCTGGGCGAGGGCGGCAGCGCCGATGCGGCGCTGATGACGCTGGTCTCCTCGGTCAATATCGCCTGCGGCTTTCACGCGGGCGATGCGCAAACCATGCTAGAGAGCGTGCGTCATGCCATCAAAAATGGCGTGGCGATTGGCGCTCACCCGAGCTTCCCTGACCGGGAAAACTTTGGCCGCACCGCGATGGACCTGCCGCCTGAGACGGTCTACGCTCAGGTGCTCTACCAGATTGGTGCGCTGGAGGCGATGGTTCGCGCCGGGAAGGGCGTGCTGCGCCACGTGAAGCCGCACGGCATGCTCTATAACCAGGCGGCAAAAGATCCGGCGCTGGCGGAGGCGATTGCCCGCGCGGTACGCGATTGCAACCCGCAGCTGATCCTTGTGGGGCTGGCAGGCAGCGAGCTTATTCGCGCCGGCCAGCGTCTGGGGTTAACCACGCGGCAGGAGGTGTTTGCCGACCGGGGTTATCAACCCGATGGCAGTCTTGTACCGCGTACGCAAGCTGGTGCGTTGATAACGGACGAAGGTCAAGCGCTGGCGCAGACGCTGGAGATGGTGCGCGCCGGGCGAGTGACCGCCGTGGATGGCACATCGGCGCACGTTCAGGCTGATACGGTATGTTTACATGGTGATGGCGAGCATGCGCTCCAGTTCGCGCGCCGCTTGCGGGCAGCGTTCTCTGAAGAGGGCATTCTTGTCAGCGCAGACTAATTATGAAAGGACAGAAAAATGCCAGAAGGCCCGGAGATCCGCCGCGCGGCGGATAGCCTCGAGGCGGCGATAAAGGGCAAACCCCTGACGGAGGTCTGGTTTGCTTTTCCTCAACTGAAACCGTTTGAATCACAGCTGGTGGGGCAGTCGGTAACGCATATTGAAACGCGTGGCAAAGCGCTGCTGACGCATTTTTCCCATAACCTGACGTTATATAGCCATAACCAGCTTTACGGCGTCTGGCGAGTGGTGGAGGCGGGTGAACAGCCGCAGACTACCCGCGTGCTGCGCGTCAGGCTGCAAACGGCCGATAAGGCGATCCTGCTCTATAGCGCCTCTGATATTGAAATGTTAACGCCGGAGCAACTCCTCACACACCCGTTCCTGCAGCGAGTGGGGCCGGACGTGCTGGATATGCGTCTGACGGCGAGCGATGTTAAGGCCCGACTGCTATCGCCCACATTCCGCAACCGGCAGTTTTCCGGCCTGTTTCTTGACCAGGCGTTTCTGGCCGGGCTTGGCAACTACCTGCGGGTGGAAATCCTCTGGGAAGTCGGGCTGGCGCCGCAGCATAAAGCCTCTCAGCTGAGCGATGAACAGCTGGAGGCGCTTTCCCACGCGCTGCTGGACATCCCGCGGCTATCGTACAACACGCGCGGCATCGTAGATGAAAACAAGCACCACGGGGCGCTGTTCCGGTTCAAGGTGTTTCATCGGGCGGGGAAAAAGTGCGAGCGGTGCGGCGGCGTGATTGAGAAGGCTACGATCTCTTCCAGACCGTTTTACTGGTGTCCAGGGTGCCAGATGTAAAAAAGCCGGGTGGCGGCTACGCCTTACCCGGCCTACGTTTCGCATTTATTTGTAGGCCCGGTAAGCGGTAGCGCCACCGGGCTTAACTTTTAGCGCTTCAGGTCAGACTTAAAATCACGCTGCTCGTAGCCGGTATACAGCTGACGAGGACGGGCGATCTTCATGCCTTCGCTGTGCATTTCGTTCCAGTGCGCAATCCAGCCTACGGTACGGGCCATCGCGAAGATGACGGTGAACATGGAAGACGGAATGCCCATCGCTTTCAGAATAATGCCAGAGTAGAAATCGACGTTCGGGTAGAGTTTCTTCTCGATGAAGTACGGATCGTTCAGCGCGATGTGTTCCAGCTCCATCGCTACTTCCAGCAGGTCATCTTTGGTACCCAGCTCTTTCAGCACTTCGTGGCAGGTCTCACGCATCACGGTGGCGCGTGGGTCGTAGTTTTTGTAAACACGGTGACCGAAGCCCATCAGGCGGAAGGAGTCATTCTTGTCTTTCGCGCGACGCACGAACTCAGGAATATGCTCAACGGTGCTGATCTCTTCCAGCATCTTCAGTGCCGCTTCGTTCGCGCCGCCGTGCGCCGGTCCCCACAGGGAGGCGATGCCCGCAGCGATACAGGCGAACGGGTTCGCGCCTGAAGAGCCCGCGGTACGGACAGTGGAGGTCGAGGCGTTCTGTTCGTGGTCAGCATGCAGGATCAGAATACGGTCCATCGCGCGTTCCAGAACCGGGTTCACTTCATACTCTTCGCACGGCGTGGAGAACATCATGCGCAGGAAGTTGCCCGCGTAGGAGAGGTCGTTGCGCGGATACACAAACGGCTGACCGATGGAGTATTTGTAACACATCGCCGCCATGGTCGGCATTTTGGACAGCAGACGGTAAGCGGCGATTTCACGGTGACGCGGATTATTTACGTCAAGGGAATCGTGGTAGAACGCTGCCAGCGCACCGGTAATTCCGCACATCACAGCCATTGGGTGAGAGTCACGACGGAACGCATGGAACAGACGGGTAATCTGCTCATGGATCATGGTGTGACGGGTCACGGTGGTTTTAAATTCATCGAACTGGGCCTGCGTCGGTTTTTCGCCGTTCAGCAGGATGTAGCACACTTCCAGGTAGTTGGATTCGGTGGCTAACTGATCGATAGGGAAGCCGCGATGGAGCAGGATACCTTCGTCACCGTCGATAAAGGTGATTTTGGATTCGCAAGATGCGGTAGAGGTAAATCCAGGGTCAAAGGTAAACATCCCTTTGGAACCCAGCGTACGGATATCAATAACATCCTGACCGAGCGTGCCTTTTAGCACATCCAGTTCAATAGCAGTGTCACCATTTAGGGTGAGCGTTGCCTTTGTATCAGCCATTTACGGTCTCCTTAGCGCCTTATGCTTAAGACTGCGCTTTACCGGATTTGCTTTCAGCTGTTAATCACCGTTACCAGATTGTTATTTGGCTTACCGCTCAGCTCACGAGGACAAACCAGGGTACAGAGCTATGGCGCCTTGCAGGTAAACGAATGAAATATCAGTGAAACAACAGCAAATCAGCGTTTTTGCAGTCCGAATTATTCAAACCTGTATATCACTAATAACTGTCCTGATAACTTCGGTCAATACCATCACACTGTTACATAACTATTTGTCAGGTGAAAGAGAGACCTCATAACTTTTGCGCATTATATGCCTTTTCTGATGACGTTTGTAACAATATTGTTTAACATTTGTCAAATCAGATGATTAAAAATTAAAAAGATGTTGTTATCGTGACCCTGATCACTGTTCCAGAGAAAACCCGACAAACTGTATGTAGGTTAATTGTAATGATTTTGTGAACGGCCTATACTGCCGCCAGGTCTCCGGAACACCCTGCAATCCCGAGCCACCCAGCGTTGTAATGTGTCGTTTAAGCATCTGGAAGCACTGTTTTGCATGACGCGCAGTTATAGAAAAGGAACGCTGTCTGACCCGCATCGCAGTCCGGAGGAAGGAAACAATAAGAACAGCATGTGGGCGTTATTCATGATAAGAAATGTGAAAAAACAAAGACCTGTCAATCTGGATCTCAAAACGATCCGGTTCCCCGTAACAGCAATAGCGTCCATTCTGCACCGTGTTTCTGGTGTGATTACGTTTGTGGCGGTCGGTATTCTGCTGTGGTTACTGGGCACCAGCCTCTCTTCCCCTGAAGGATTCCTCCAGGCCTCAGCCATCATGAACAGCTTCTTCGTGAAATTCATCATGTGGGGCATTCTGACCGCACTGGCGTACCACGTTGTGGTGGGTGTTCGCCATATGCTGATGGACTTTGGCTACCTGGAAGAGACCTTCGAAGCCGGGAAACGCTCCGCTAACATTTCATTTGTGATTACAGTCGTGCTTTCACTTCTCGCAGGAGTTCTCGTATGGTAAGCAACGCCTCCGCATTAGGACGCAACGGCGTACATGACTTCATTCTGGTCCGTGCTACCGCCATCGTTCTCACCCTCTACATCATCTATATGATCGGTTTCTTCGCGACCAGCGGCACGCTGACGTGGGAAATCTGGAGTGGGTTCTTCGGATCCGCCTTCACCAAAGTGTTCACCCTGCTGGCCCTGTTCTCCATCCTTATTCATGCCTGGATTGGCATGTGGCAGGTGTTGACCGATTACGTTAAACCGCTGGCGATTCGCCTCCCACTGCAGCTGGCCATTGTCGTTGCACTGGTGGTTTACGTTATTTATGGATTTGTTGTGGTGTGGGGTGTGTAATGAAACTGCCAGTCAGAGAATTTGATGCTGTTGTGATTGGTGCTGGTGGCGCAGGTATGCGTGCCGCACTGCAAATTTCCCAGAGCGGCCAGAGCTGTGCGCTGCTCTCTAAAGTTTTCCCGACCCGTTCCCACACTGTGTCCGCGCAGGGCGGTATCACCGTTGCGCTGGGTAACTCCCATGAAGATAACTGGGAATGGCACATGTATGACACGGTAAAAGGTTCCGATTACATCGGCGACCAGGATGCCATCGAATATATGTGTAAAACCGGCCCGGAAGCGATTCTGGAGCTGGACCATATGGGTCTGCCGTTCTCCCGTCTGGAAAATGGCACCATCTATCAGCGTCCGTTTGGCGGCCAGTCGAAAAACTTCGGCGGCGAGCAGGCGGCACGCACCGCGGCGGCGGCTGACCGTACCGGTCACGCGCTGCTGCACACCCTGTATCAGCAGAACCTGAAAAACCACACCACCATCTTCTCCGAGTGGTATGCGCTGGATCTGGTGAAAAACGCCGATGGCGCCATTGTTGGTTGTACCGCGCTGTGTATCGAATCCGGTGAAGTGGTTTACTTCAAAGCCCGTGCTACCGTGCTGGCGACCGGCGGTGCAGGCCGTATTTACCAGTCCACCACCAACGCCCACATCAACACCGGTGACGGTGTCGGTATGGCTATCCGCGCGGGCGTGCCGGTGCAGGATATGGAGATGTGGCAATTCCACCCAACCGGTATCGCCGGTGCGGGCGTTCTGGTGACGGAAGGCTGCCGTGGTGAAGGTGGCTACCTGCTGAACAAACACGGCGAGCGCTTCATGGAGCGTTATGCTCCGAATGCGAAAGATCTAGCGGGTCGTGACGTGGTGGCGCGTTCCATCATGATCGAAATCCGTGAAGGCCGCGGCTGCGACGGCCCATGGGGGCCACACGCGAAGTTGAAACTCGACCATCTGGGTAAAGAAGTGCTGGAATCCCGTCTGCCGGGCATCCTGGAACTGTCCCGCACCTTCGCGCACGTCGATCCGGTGAAAGAGCCGATTCCGGTTATCCCAACCTGCCACTACATGATGGGCGGTATTCCGACCAAAGTGACCGGTCAGGCGCTGACCGTGAACGAGCAGGGCGAAGACGTGGTCATTCCTGGCCTGTTCGCGGTGGGCGAAATTGCCTGCGTATCCGTACACGGGGCAAACCGTCTGGGCGGCAACTCGCTGCTGGACCTGGTGGTGTTTGGTCGTGCGGTGGGTCTGCATCTGCAGGAATCCATTGCCGAGCAGGGCGCACTGCGTGACGCAACCGACGACGAAATTGATGCCTCTCTTGAGCGCCTCAACCGCTGGAACGGCAACCGTAACGGCGAAGATCCGGTGGAAATCCGCAAAGCGCTGCAGGAATGCATGCAGCACAACTTCTCGGTATTCCGTGAAGGCGACGCGATGGCCAAAGGTCTTGAGCAGCTGAAAGCGATCCGCGAGCGTCTGAAAAATGCCCGTCTGGACGATACCTCCAGCGAGTTCAACACCCAGCGCGTTGAGTGCCTGGAGCTGGATAACCTGATGGAAACCGCGTTCGCGACCGCGATGTCGGCAAACTTCCGTACCGAAAGCCGTGGCGCGCATAGCCGCTTCGACTTCCCGGAGCGTGATGACGAAAACTGGCTGTGCCATTCCCTGTATCTGCCAGAGTCGGAAACCATGACGCGTCGTAGCGTCAACATGGAACCGAAACTGCGTCCGGCGTTCCCGCCGAAGATTCGTACTTACTAATGCGGAGACAGGATAATGAAACTCGAATTCTCAGTTTATCGTTATAACCCGGATGTAGACGACGCTCCGCGCATGCAGGATTACACGCTGGAAGCGGAAGAAGGTCGTGACATGATGCTGCTGGATGCCTTAATCCAGCTGAAAGAAAAAGATCCAACCCTGTCGTTTCGCCGCTCCTGCCGTGAAGGGGTGTGTGGCTCTGACGGTGTGAATATGAACGGCAAAAATGGCCTGGCCTGCATCACGCCAATTTCAGCGTTGCAGCGTCCTGGTCAGAAAATTGTTATCCGTCCTCTGCCAGGCCTGCCGGTCGTGCGTGATTTGGTGGTAGACATGGGGCAATTCTATGCACAATATGAGAAGATTAAGCCTTACTTATTGAATAATGGGCAAAATCCACCTGCTCGTGAGCACTTACAGTCTCCTGAGCAGCGTGAAAAACTCGATGGTCTGTACGAGTGTATTCTCTGCGCATGCTGTTCTACGTCCTGCCCGTCGTTCTGGTGGAACCCGGACAAGTTTATCGGCCCGGCCGGTCTGCTGGCTGCCTATCGCTTCCTGATCGATAGCCGCGACACCGAAACCGACAGCCGTCTGGAAGGACTGAGTGACGCTTTCAGCGTATTCCGCTGCCATAGCATCATGAACTGCGTCAGTGTGTGTCCGAAGGGGCTGAACCCGACGCGCGCCATCGGCCATATTAAGTCGATGCTGCTGCAGCGCAGTGCGTAAGTAAATTTGCCGGATGGCGCTGCGCTTATCCGGCCTACGAAACTGTAGGCCCGGTAAGCGTAGCGCCACCGGGCAAAATGCAGAAACCTTTAAAAACTGCCCTGAAGTCTAGACAGTTTCTAAAGGTTCCTTCGCGGGCCACAAAGAGCTCGCAGGTGAACCCCGGCACGTACACGTGGTGTGCGTGGTAGTTTCTACGGCGAAAGTAAGCATAAAAATGCTTAAGGGATCACGATGCAGAACGGCGCAATGAAAGCCTGGCTGGACTCTTCTTACCTCTCTGGTGCCAACCAGAGCTGGATAGAACAGCTCTATGAAGACTTCTTAACCGATCCTGACTCAGTGGACGCAAACTGGCGTTCCATGTTCCAGCAGTTGCCTGGTACAGGGGTCAAACCGGATCAATTCCATTCCAAAACACGTGATTATTTCCGTCGTCTGGCGAAGGATGCCTCACGTTACTCTTCTGCGATTTCCGACCCTGACACCAATGCGAAGCAGGTTAAAGTCCTGCAGCTTATCAACGCTTATCGCTTCCGTGGTCACCAGCATGCGAATCTCGATCCGCTGGGACTGTGGAAACAAGACCGTGTGGCCGATCTCGATCCGGCGTATCACGATCTGACCGAGGCCGATTTCCAGGAAAGCTTTAACGTAGGTTCCTTTGCCATCGGCAAAGACACGATGAAGCTGGGCGATCTGATTGACGCGCTCAAGCAAACCTACTGCGGCTCCATCGGCGCGGAATACATGCACATTACCTCTACCGAAGAGAAGCGCTGGATCCAGCAGCGCATCGAATCCGTAGCGGGCCACGCGACCTTCTCGGCTGACGAGAAAAAACGCTTCCTCAGCGAACTGACCGCAGCGGAAGGCCTTGAGCGCTATCTGGGCGCGAAGTTCCCGGGCGCAAAACGCTTCTCGCTGGAAGGTGGTGACGCCCTGGTGCCGATGCTGAAAGAGCTGATTCGTCACGCAGGCAAGAGCGGCACCCGTGAAGTGGTGCTGGGCATGGCACACCGTGGTCGTCTGAACGTACTGGTCAACGTGCTGGGTAAAAAACCGCAGGACCTGTTCGACGAATTCGCGGGCAAACATAAAGAACACCTCGGCACCGGCGACGTGAAGTACCACATGGGCTTCTCGTCTGATATCGAAACCGAAGGCGGTCTGGTTCACCTGGCGCTGGCGTTTAACCCGTCACACCTGGAAATCGTCAGCCCGGTGGTTATCGGTTCCGTGCGCGCGCGTCTGGATCGTCTGGACGAGCCGAGCAGTAACAAAGTTCTGCCAATCACCATCCACGGTGATGCGGCGGTGACAGGGCAGGGCGTGGTGCAGGAAACCCTGAACATGTCGAAAGCGCGTGGTTATGAAGTGGGCGGTACCGTTCGCATCGTAATCAACAACCAGGTGGGCTTCACCACCTCTAACCCGCTGGACGCGCGTTCTACCCCGTACTGCACCGACATCGGTAAGATGGTGCAGGCGCCGATCTTCCACGTTAACGCGGATGACCCGGAAGCCGTGGCTTTCGTTACCCGTCTGGCGCTGGACTTCCGTAACACCTTCAAACGCGATGTGTTCATTGACCTCTTCTGCTACCGCCGTCACGGCCACAACGAAGCGGATGAGCCAAGTGCAACCCAGCCGTTGATGTACCAGAAAATCAAAAAACACCCGACCCCGCGCAAAATCTATGCTGACAAGCTGGAGAGCGACAAAGTGGCGACGCTGGAAGATGCGACCGAAATGGTCAACCTCTACCGCGACGCGCTGGATGCGGGTGAGTGCGTAGTGAAAGAGCTGCGCCCGATGAACATGCACTCCTTTACCTGGTCGCCGTACCTCAACCACGAGTGGGATGAGAGCTACCCGAACAAGGTGGAGATGAAGCGCCTGCAGGAGCTGGCTAAACGCATCAGCACCGTGCCGGACGCTATCGAAATGCAATCTCGCGTAGCGAAAATTTATGCTGACCGTCAGGCCATGGCGGCAGGCGAGAAGCTGTTCGACTGGGGCGGCGCGGAAACGCTGGCTTACGCGACGCTGGTTGACGAAGGTATTCCTGTTCGTCTGTCCGGTGAAGATGCGGGCCGTGGCACCTTCTTCCACCGTCACGCGGTCGTTCACAACCAGTCTAACGGTTCAACCTACACCCCGCTGCAGCACGTGCACAACGGTCAGGGCCAGTTCAAGGTCTGGGACTCCGTGCTGTCTGAAGAAGCGGTACTGGCTTTCGAATACGGTTACGCCACGGCAGAACCGCGCACCCTGACCATCTGGGAAGCACAGTTCGGCGACTTCGCCAACGGTGCGCAGGTGGTTATCGACCAGTTCATCTCCTCCGGCGAGCAGAAATGGGGCCGTATGTGTGGTCTGGTGATGCTGCTGCCACACGGCTATGAAGGCCAGGGTCCGGAGCACTCCTCCGCGCGTCTGGAACGTTATCTGCAGCTCTGCGCTGAGCAGAACATGCAGGTTTGCGTGCCGTCCACCCCGGCGCAGGTTTACCACATGCTGCGTCGTCAGGCGCTGCGCGGTATGCGTCGTCCGCTGGTGGTCATGTCACCGAAATCCCTGCTGCGTCACCCGCTGGCGGTGTCCAGCCTGGAAGAGCTGGCTAACGGTACCTTCCTGCCAGCCATCGGTGAAATTGACGAGCTGGATCCACAGGCCGTGAAGCGTGTGGTGATGTGTTCTGGTAAGGTTTATTACGACCTGCTGGAACAGCGCCGTAAGAACGATCAGAAAGATGTCGCCATCGTGCGTATCGAACAGCTTTATCCGTTCCCGCACCAGGCGGTGCAGGAAGCGCTGAAACCGTACGCTCACGTTCATGATTTTGTCTGGTGCCAGGAAGAGCCGCTCAACCAGGGCGCATGGTACTGCAGCCAGCATCATTTCCGTGAAGTGATTCCATTTGGGTCAGCCCTGCGCTATGCAGGTCGCCCGGCCTCCGCCTCTCCGGCGGTAGGGTATATGTCCGTTCACCAGAAGCAGCAACAAGATCTGGTCAATGACGCGCTGAACGTCGATTAATTAAAGGATACATAATGAGTAGCGTAGATATTCTTGTTCCCGACCTGCCTGAATCTGTAGCAGATGCGACCGTCGCTACCTGGCACAAAAAACCAGGCGATGCCGTTAAGCGCGATGAAGTGCTGGTAGAAATCGAAACTGACAAAGTGGTACTGGAAGTACCGGCTTCGGCGGATGGCGTTCTGGACGCGGTGCTGGAAGATGAAGGTACCACCGTCACCTCTCGTCAGATCCTGGGTCGCCTGCGTGAAGGCAACAGCGCGGGCAAAGAGTCCAGCGCGAAGTCTGAAGAGAAAGCCTCTACGCCGGCTCAGCGCCAGCAGGCGTCTCTGGAAGAGCAGTCTAACGACGCCCTCAGCCCGGCGATCCGTCGCCTGCTGGCGGAACACAGCCTTGACCCGGCAGCCATTAAAGGCACCGGTGTGGGCGGTCGTCTGACCCGCGAAGACATCGATAAGCATCTGGCGAAAGCGCCAGCTCAGGCAGAAGCGAAAGCCCCTGCGGCAGCACCGGCTGCACAGCCTGCGCTGGGCGCACGCAGCGAAAAACGCGTGCCAATGACCCGCCTGCGTAAGCGCGTGGCCGAGCGTCTGCTGGAAGCGAAAAACTCTACCGCGATGCTGACCACCTTCAACGAAGTAAACATGAAGCCAATCATGGACCTGCGTAAGCAGTACGGTGATGCGTTTGAAAAACGTCACGGTATCCGTCTGGGCTTTATGTCCTTCTACGTGAAGGCGGTGGTTGAAGCGCTGAAACGCTACCCGGAAGTGAACGCGTCCATCGATGGCGATGACGTGGTTTACCACAACTACTTCGACGTCAGCATGGCGGTTTCGACCCCACGTGGCCTGGTAACGCCGGTTCTGCGTGATGTGGATACCCTGGGTATGGCTGACATTGAGAAAAACATTAAAGAGCTGGCTGTGAAAGGCCGCGACGGCAAGCTGACCGTAGACGATCTGACCGGCGGTAACTTCACCATTACCAACGGCGGCGTATTCGGCTCGCTGATGTCTACCCCGATCATTAACCCGCCGCAGAGCGCGATCCTGGGTATGCATGCCATTAAAGATCGCCCGATGGCGGTAGACGGTAAAGTTGAGATCCTGCCGATGATGTACCTGGCGCTCTCTTACGACCACCGCCTGATCGACGGCCGCGAGTCCGTGGGCTTCCTGGTTGCCATTAAAGAGCTGCTGGAAGATCCAACGCGTCTGCTGCTGGACGTCTAGTCACGATTTAGCATCACCTGCCCCGTGGACCGGCACACGCTGCGCCGGTCTACAGGTTTGAAGATAACGATTACCCTGAAGGATGGATAGAACACATGAACTTACATGAATATCAGGCCAAACAGCTGTTTGCCCGGTATGGCTTACCGGCTCCGGTGGGTTATGCCTGTACTACCCCGCGTGAAGCAGAAGAAGCCGCATCTAAAATCGGTTCCGGCCCGTGGGTAGTTAAGTGTCAGGTTCACGCTGGTGGCCGTGGTAAAGCGGGCGGTGTGAAGGTTGTTAAGAGCAAAGAAGAGATTCGTGCGTTTGCTGAACATTGGCTCGGCAAGCGTCTGGTAACGTACCAGACAGATGCGAACGGCCAGCCGGTTAACCAGATCCTGGTTGAAGCGGCGACCGATATCGCGAAAGAACTTTATCTGGGCGCGGTGGTTGACCGTAGCTCCCGTCGCGTGGTGTTCATGGCGTCTACCGAAGGCGGCGTGGAAATCGAAAAAGTGGCGGAAGAAACCCCACACCTGATCCACAAAGTGGCTATCGATCCGCTGGCAGGCCCAATGCCTTACCAGGGTCGCGAGCTGGCGTTCAAGCTGGGTCTGGAAGGTAAACTGGTTCAGCAGTTCACCAAGATCTTCATGGGTCTGGCGACCATCTTCCTGGAGCGCGATCTGGCGCTGATCGAGATCAACCCGCTGGTGATCACGGCCCAGGGCGATCTGATCTGCCTCGACGGCAAGCTGGGCGCTGACGGCAACGCGCTGTTCCGCCAGCCGGATCTGCGCGAAATGCGCGACCAGTCTCAGGAAGACCCGCGTGAAGCGCAGGCGGCACAGTGGGAACTGAACTATGTGGCGCTGGACGGTAACATCGGTTGCATGGTTAACGGTGCGGGCCTGGCAATGGGCACCATGGACATCGTTAAGCTGCACGGCGGTGAGCCAGCAAACTTCCTCGACGTGGGCGGTGGCGCTACCAAAGAGCGCGTAACCGAAGCGTTCAAAATCATTCTCTCCGACGACAACGTGAAGGCCGTTCTGGTTAACATCTTCGGCGGTATTGTCCGTTGCGACCTGATCGCCGACGGTATCATCGGCGCGGTAGAAGAAGTAGGTGTTAACGTTCCGGTGGTTGTGCGTCTGGAAGGTAACAACGCTGAACTCGGCGCGAAAAAACTGGCTGACAGCGGCCTGAATATTATTGCAGCGAAAAGTCTGACGGATGCAGCTCAGCAGGTTGTTGCCGCAGTGGAGGGGAAATAATGTCAGTTTTAATTAATAAAGATACCAAGGTTATCTGCCAGGGCTTCACCGGTAGCCAGGGGACTTTCCACTCCGAACAGGCGATTGCCTACGGCACGCAGATGGTTGGCGGCGTAACGCCAGGTAAAGGTGGCACTACCCACCTGGGCCTGCCGGTGTTCAACACCGTGCGTGAAGCCGTAGAAGCGACGGGCGCAACCGCGACCGTGATCTACGTTCCGGCGCCGTTCTGCAAAGATTCTATTCTGGAAGCGATCGACGCAGGCATCAAACTCATCATCACCATCACTGAAGGCATCCCGACGCTGGATATGCTGACCGTGAAGGTGAAGCTGGATGAAGCTGGCGTGCGTATGATCGGCCCGAACTGCCCAGGCGTTATCACCCCGGGCGAATGCAAAATCGGCATCATGCCGGGCCACATTCACAAGCCGGGTAAAGTGGGCATCGTGTCCCGTTCCGGTACCCTGACCTATGAAGCGGTTAAGCAGACCACCGACTACGGCTTCGGCCAGTCCACCTGCGTGGGCATCGGCGGTGACCCAATCCCGGGTTCTAACTTCATCGACATCCTGAAGCTGTTCCAGGAAGATCCACAGACCGAAGCGATCGTGATGATCGGTGAGATCGGTGGTAGCGCGGAAGAAGAAGCGGCTGCTTACATCAAAGAACACGTGACCAAGCCAGTAGTGGGTTACATCGCGGGTGTGACTGCGCCGAAAGGCAAGCGTATGGGTCACGCAGGCGCGATCATCGCCGGTGGTAAAGGTACGGCTGATGAGAAATTCGCAGCGCTGGAAGCCGCAGGCGTGAAAACCGTTCGCAGCCTGGCGGATATCGGCGAAGCACTGAAATCCATCATTAAGTAAGTCCTCTCTGCTCCCCGGAAGGGGGGCGTTGCAGTATAAAAATGTCCGTTTCGACATGGTTGGCCGCTTTAAAGCGGCCTTTTTTATTGCCTGCCGGGTGTCATGCAATAGTCACAAAGTGGTGTTAATTACAGAGGATGCAAAAGTAAAATAATTGTTATTTATTTGCCTTTAAGAGGGCAGATGGAAAAAAATGAAAAACGCACTAAAATTTATGTCCTGAATAAATCAGTCATTAAGCGCTACTGAGTTAATAAAAATCACTTCTGTTTATATTCATCATTCGATTCGATAACCTTAATTGTATTTCATATACATATCTTTAACATGGTTTTTACCATGTTCACCACATCAAAACACAATTAACATAACGGATTGTTTTTGATTTAAATCAATGTTTAATCCTTGGAAAAAGGTGCTGAAAAGCGCTAAATTGTCCCCGATCAAAATAGCCGAGAAGTGGTAATTTTGCTATAAATTGATCACCGTCGAAAAACGTAAATGTGACTCTATAAAAACCTGTTTATTGTAAGGGTTTTGCAGCGTATTATATTTGCGGGATCAATTTGAGTTTTTTATTAACGTATTTGTAACCTCACGTCATCGTTTTTATCCTCCTTCAGGGTAATAACGACGACAAGGATGCGAATAATTTGTATTGGGGCATGCGTGTGGATCGCTTTGACGGGGTTCACTCTCGGAGTCTTCATGCGATGAGCAAGGAGTCATAATGTTAGATATAGTCGAACTGTCGCGCTTACAGTTTGCCTTGACCGCGATGTACCACTTCCTGTTTGTGCCACTGACGCTCGGTATGGCGTTCCTGCTGGCCATCATGGAAACGGTATACGTTCTCTCCGGCAAACAGATTTATAAAGATATGACCAAGTTCTGGGGCAAGTTGTTTGGTATCAACTTCGCACTGGGCGTGGCAACCGGTCTGACCATGGAGTTCCAGTTCGGGACTAACTGGTCTTACTATTCCCACTATGTCGGGGATATCTTCGGTGCGCCGCTGGCCATTGAAGGTCTGATGGCATTCTTCCTCGAATCCACCTTTGTAGGTCTGTTCTTCTTCGGTTGGGACCGTCTGGGTAAAGTCCAGCATATGGCGGTGACCTGGCTGGTGGCATTAGGTTCGAACCTGTCCGCGCTGTGGATCCTGGTCGCGAACGGTTGGATGCAGAACCCTATCGCGTCTGATTTCAACTTCGAAACCATGCGTATGGAGATGGTCAGCTTTGCCGAGCTGGTCCTGAACCCGGTTGCTCAGGTTAAATTCGTTCACACCGTCGCTTCTGGCTATGTGTGCGGCGCGATGTTTGTACTGGGCATCAGTTCTTACTATATGCTGCGCGGTCGTGACTTCGCGTTTGCTAAGCGCTCCTTTGCTATCGCTGCAAGCTTCGGTATGGCTGCTATCCTCTCCGTTATCGTTCTGGGTGATGAATCCGGTTACGAAATGGGTGACGTGCAGAAAACCAAACTGGCCGCCATCGAAGCCGAATGGGAAACCCAGCCGGCGCCTGCTGCCTTTACGCTGTTCGGTATTCCGGATCAGGACGCGCAGGAAAACCGCTTCGCCATTCAAATCCCTTACGCGCTGGGTATCATCGCCACCCGTTCTGTTGATAAGCAGGTGACAGGTCTGAAAGAGCTGATGGTGCAGCACGAAGAGCGTATCCGTAACGGTATGAAAGCCTACTCGCTGCTGGAACAGCTGCGTGCCGGTTCTACCGACCAGGCCGTTCGCGACCAGTTTAACGACGTGAAGAAAGATCTGGGTTACGGTCTGCTGCTGAAGCGTTATACCCCGAACGTGTCTGATGCGACGGAAGCGCAGATCCAGATGGCAACCAAAGACTCGATTCCACGCGTTGCGCCACTGTACTTCGCATTCCGTATCATGGTGGGCTGCGGCATCATCATGCTGCTGATCATTGCGGCGTCCTTCTGGTCCGTGATTCGCAACCGTATCGGCGAGAAAAAATGGCTGCTGCGCACTGCGCTGTACGGTATTCCACTGCCGTGGATCGCAATTGAATCCGGCTGGTTTGTGGCGGAGTATGGCCGTCAGCCATGGGCGATCGGTGAGGTGCTGCCAACGGCGGTAGCGAACTCGTCCCTGACCGCAGGCGACCTGATCTTCTCCATGCTGCTGATTTGTGGTCTGTACACCCTGTTCCTGGTGGCTGAACTGTTCCTGATGTTCAAGTTCGCGCGCCTTGGCCCAAGCAGCCTGAAAACCGGTCGCTATCACTACGAGCAGTCCACTGCGACTACTCAGCCGGCACGCTAAGACAGGAGTCATCAAATGATCGATTATGAAGTATTGCGTTTTATCTGGTGGCTGCTGGTTGGCGTTCTGCTGATCGGTTTCGCCGTCACGGATGGTTTCGACATGGGGGTGGGGATGCTCACCCGTTTCCTCGGTCGTAATGACACCGAGCGTCGAATCATGATCAACTCCATCGCCCCGCACTGGGACGGTAACCAGGTGTGGCTGATCACCGCAGGCGGCGCGCTGTTCGCTGCCTGGCCGATGGTCTACGCGGCTGCGTTCTCCGGTTTCTATGTGGCGATGATTCTGGTGCTGGCCTCTTTATTCTTCCGTCCGGTCGGTTTCGACTACCGTTCCAAGATTGAAGATACCCGCTGGCGCAATATGTGGGACTGGGGCATCTTCATCGGTAGCTTCGTTCCACCGCTGGTGATCGGCGTGGCGTTCGGTAACCTGCTGCAGGGCGTGCCGTTCCACCTGGACGAATACATGCGTCTTTATTACACCGGAAACTTCTTCCAGCTGCTGAATCCGTTTGGTCTGCTGGCCGGTGTCGTGAGCGTGGCGATGATCATCACTCAGGGTGCAACCTATCTGCAGATGCGTACCGTGGGTGAGCTGCATCTGCGTTCCCGCGCGACGGCTCAGGTTGCTGCGCTGGTTACGCTGGTCTGCTTCGCGCTGGCCGGTGTGTGGGTGGTGTACGGCATTGATGGTTACGTGGTGACGTCTGCGATCAACCACACCGCACCGTCTAACCCGCTGACCAAAGAAGTGGCGCGTCAGGCGGGGGCATGGCTGGTGAACTTCAACAATACCCCTGTGCTGTGGGCGATCCCGGCGCTGGGCGTGCTGCTGCCGCTGCTGACCGTGCTGACGTCTCGTCTGGAAAAAGGCGCGCTGGCGTTCGTGTTCTCTTCACTGACCCTGGCATGCATTATCCTGACGGCGGGTATTGCGATGTTCCCATTCGTCATGCCATCCAGCACCATGCTGAATGCTAGCCTGACCATGTGGGATGCAACGTCCAGCCATATGACGCTGAACCTGATGACGTATGTTGCATGCGTGTTCGTTCCGATCGTTCTGGCCTACACCATCTGGTGTTACTGGAAAATGTTCGGTCGTATCACGAAAGAACATATTGAAAGCAATACCCACTCTATGTACTAAGTAAGGAGCTGAATATGTGGTATTTCGCATGGATTTTAGGGACGCTTCTTGCCTGTGCATTTGGTGTCATCACTGCCCTGGCGCTTGAGCATGTAGAAGCGACCAAAGCGGGTGAAGAAAAACACTGATGAATATTATCGCGAAACTTTACGCGGTAATGGACAAGCGCCCGTTACGGGCGCTTTCTTTAGTGATGGCATTACTGCTGGCAGGTTGTATCTTCTGGGACCCTTCGCGCTTTGCAGCGAAAACCAGCGAGCTTGAAATCTGGCACGGCTTCCTCATTATGTGGGCGGTGTGCGCAGGTGTGATCCACGGCGTGGGCTTTCGTCCGAAAGCCGTTCACTGGCAGGGAATTTTCTGCCCGCTGATTGCCGATCTGGTGCTACTCGCCGGTTTGATTTTCTTCTTCTTCTGAATAAGAAATGTCCGTTAACGTTATGGGCTTACCCGAGCCCATAAAAATTTACTCTCCGTTTACTTTCCCCCATTCCAAAGCATCTTTCCCGCGCGTATAGTAGCGAAGTTTAAAAGCTCTAACTTTTGTTGCATTACTGGGATGTAAAGTGAATACAACGCTGTTTCGATGGCCGGTTCGTGTCTATTACGAAGATACCGATGCCGGTGGTGTGGTTTACCACGCCAGCTACGTTGCTTTTTATGAACGGGCACGCACAGAGATGCTGCGCCATCATCACTTTAGTCAACAGGTGCTGTTGGCTGAGCGAGTTGCCTTCGTGGTACGCAAGATGACGCTTGAGTATTTTGCGCCTGCCAGACTCGACGATATGCTCGAAGTCCAAACTGAAATTACATCAATGCGCGGGACCTCACTGGTTTTCACGCAGCGGATAGTCAACGCAGAGAACACCGTACTGAACTCAGCTGAAGTACTGATTGTTTGTGTTGATCCAACCATAATGAAGCCTCGTGCGCTTCCTAAGTCTATTGTCGCGGAGTTTAAGCAGTGACTGACATGAATATCCTTGATTTGTTCCTGAAGGCAAGCCTTCTGGTTAAACTTATCATGTTGATTTTGATTGGTTTTTCAATCGCATCCTGGGCCATCATCATCCAGAGAACGCGTATCCTCAATGCCGCCGGCCGTGAAGCTGAAGCGTTTGAAGATAAGTTCTGGTCGGGCATTGAGCTTTCTCGTCTGTACCAGGAGAGCCAGGGACGCCGTGAAAACCTGACCGGCTCCGAGCAAATTTTCTATAGCGGTTTCAAAGAGTTCGCCCGTCTGCATCGTGCAAACAATCATGCGCCGGAAGCGGTGGTGGAAGGTGCCTCGCGCGCGATGCGCATTTCCATGAACCGTGAGCTGGAAAACCTTGAAACGCATATTCCTTTCCTCGGTACTGTCGGTTCCATCAGCCCGTATATTGGTCTGTTTGGTACCGTGTGGGGGATCATGCACGCCTTTATCGCGCTGGGCGCGGTGAAGCAGGCGACGTTGCAGATGGTTGCACCGGGTATCGCTGAAGCACTGATTGCGACCGCTATCGGTCTGTTTGCGGCAATTCCGGCAGTTATGGCCTATAACCGTCTGAACCAGCGCGTGAACAAACTGGAACTGAACTACGACAACTTTATGGAAGAGTTCACTGCGATTCTGCACCGTCAGGCGTTTACCAGCACCGAGAGCAACAAGGGGTAAACCATGGCCAGATCGCGTGGACGAGGTCGTCGCGAGCTCAAGTCCGAAATCAATATCGTTCCACTGCTGGACGTCCTGCTGGTACTGCTGCTGATCTTCATGGCAACAGCGCCAATCATTACCCAGAGCGTGGAAGTGGATCTGCCGGATGCGACAGAATCACAGGCGGTGAGCACCAATGACGATCCTCCGGTTATCATTGAAGTTTCCGGCGTAGGGCAATACAGCGTCGTGGTAGAGAAGGATCGTATGGATCAGCTGCCACCTGAGCAGGTTATTGCCGAAGCGCAGCGTCGCCTGGAGTCAAATCCGAAAACGGTCTTCTTAATCGGTGGCGCGAAAGACGTACCCTACGATGAAATTATTAAAGCGCTGAACTTGCTACATAGTGCGGGTGTTAAGTCAGTTGGCTTAATGACCCAACCTATTTGATCATCCGCGTAGTTTTTGGGAACCGATAGTGTCAAAGGCAACCGAACAGAACGACAAGCTTAAGCGAGCGATAATCGTCTCCGCAGTGCTGCACGTGATTCTTTTTGCAGCGCTGATCTGGAGTTCGTTCGACGAGCATATTGATGCATCAGCCGGCGGCGGTGGAGGGTCTTCCATTGACGCCGTGATGGTGGATCCCGGTGCGGTAGTACAGAACTATAATCGCCAACAACAGCAGAAGGCGAGTGCAAAACGGGCTGAAGAGCAGCGTGAAAAACAGGCGCAACAGCAAGCGGAAGAACTGCGTGAAAAGCAGGCCGCAGAGCAGGAGCGTCTGAAGCAGCTTGAGAAAGAACGTTTGCAGGCGCAGGAAGCCGCGAAAGCGCAGGCAGAACAGCAGAAACAAGCCGAAGAGGCCGCGAAAAAAGCACAGGAACAGCAAAAGCAGGCGGAAGAGGCGGCAGCAAAAGCCGCAGCGGACGCGAAAGCACAGGCTGATGCCCAGGCGAAATTAGCGGCAGAAGCGGCGAAGAAAGCGGCTGCTGATGCCCAGAAGAAAGCGGAAGCCGAAGCCGCGAAGAAAGCCGCCGCTGATGCTCAGAAGAAAGCGGAAGCCGAAGCCGCGAAGAAAGCCGCAGCTGATGCTCAGAAGAAAGCAGAAGCGGAAGCCGCGAAGAAGGCCGCTCAGGAAGCAGAGAAGAAAGCTGCTGCCGAGGCCGCGAAGAAAGCGGCTGCTGCCGAGAAAGCCGCAGCAGAAAAAGCCGCGGCAGAAAAAGCGGCAGCCGCCGAAAAAGCCGCTGCTGACAAAAAAGCTGCAGCTGAGAAGGCCGCTGCCGATAAGAAAGCAGCTGCTGAAAAAGCGGCTGCTAAAAAGGCTGCCGCCGCTGAAAAAGCCGCTGCTGCCGCAGGGGTTGACGATCTGCTGGGCGATTTAAGCTCCGGTAAGAATGCGCCGAAAACGGGCGGTGGGGCGAAAGGAAACAACGCAGCGCCGACCGGAAGTGGTAACACTAAGAGTAACGGTGCGACAGGGGCTGAAATCAACGGTTATGCCGCGCAGATTAAATCCGCTATTGAAAGCCGATTCTATGATGCGTCTTCCTATACCGGTAAAACGTGTACGTTACGTATAAAACTGGCTCCGGATGGCATGCTGCTGGATATTAAGTCTGAAGGTGGCGACCCGGCTTTATGTACTGCGGCCCTGGCTGCAGCGCGTCAGGCGAAGATGCCTAAACCGCCTTCGCAGGCAGTCTACGAAGTCTTCAAAAATGCGCCGCTGGACTTCAAACCTTAAGTTACATTTTCCCCGTGCAAACGGGGAAAAATAGACCAGGTTTAGTCACAGGGTTCGGGTAGTTTTGTCTATTTGAGTTTGTTAACATTCTGCTAAATTATCGTGGGTAAGGTTACCCGGATAAGGGAGATATGATGAAGCAGGCATTACGTGTAGCATTTAGTTTTTTAATGCTGTGGGCAGCAGTACTGCACGCAGAAGTACGTATCGAGATCACCCAGGGGGTGGACTCGGCACGCCCAATCGGTGTTGTTCCGTTCCAGTGGGCCGGTCCTGGCGCTGCACCTGAAGATGCTGGTGGCATCGTGGCGGCTGACCTGCGTAACAGCGGTAAATTCAACCCGTTAGATCGTTCTCGTCTGCCTCAGCAGCCGGGTAGCGCGCAGGAAGTACAGCCTGCAGCATGGTCTGCACTGGGTATTGATGCCGTGGTTGTGGGTCAGGTTACCCCTAATCCAGACGGTTCATACAACGTGGCCTGGCAGCTGGTGGATACCGGTGGTGCACCAGGTACCGTTCTGGCCCAGAACTCTTACAAGGTCACCAAGCAGTACCTGCGCTACGCGGCACACGCTGCCAGCGATGCGGTATTTGAAAAACTGACCGGCATTAAAGGTGCGTTCCGTACCCGTATCGCGTACGTGGTGCAGACCAACGGTGGTCAATTCCCGTATGAGCTGCGCGTATCTGATTACGATGGCTACAACCAGTTCCTGGTGAAACGCTCTTCGCAGCCACTGATGTCTCCAGCCTGGTCTCCGGACGGTTCTAAGCTGGCGTATGTCACCTTCGAAAGCGGCCGTTCTGCGCTGGTTATCCAGACGCTGGCAAACGGTGCGGTTCGTCAGGTGGCGTCTTTCCCACGTCACAACGGTGCGCCTTCGTTCTCTCCAGATGGCTCTAAACTGGCGTTTGCGTTGTCTAAAACCGGTAGCCTGAACCTGTACGTGATGGACATTGGCTCTGGCCAGATCCGTCAGGTGACCGACGGTCGCAGCAACAACACCGAACCTTCATGGTTCCCGGACAGTCAAAACCTGGCGTTTACCTCTGACCAGGCCGGCCGTCCACAAATCTATAAAGTCAACATCAACGGCGGTGCTCCGCAGCGTATTACCTGGGAAGGTTCACAGAACCAGAACTCAGACGTGAGCAGCGACGGTAAATTTATGGTAATGGTCAGCTCTAACGGTGGGCAGCAGCACATTGCCAAACAAGATCTGGTAGCGGGTGGCGTTCAAGTTCTGTCGTCAACGTTCCTGGATGAAACGCCAAGTCTGGCACCTAACGGCACGATGGTAATCTACAGCTCTTCTCAGGGGATGGGATCTGTGCTGAATCTGGTTTCTACAGATGGGCGTTTCAAAGCGCGTATTCCGGCTACTGATGGACAGGTAAAATCACCTGCCTGGTCGCCGTATCTGTAAATAATAATTAATTGATTACTAAAGGAATCATAGAAATGCAACTGAACAAAGTGCTGAAGGGGCTGATGATCGCTCTGCCTGTAATGGCAATCGCAGCGTGTTCTTCTAACAAGAACGCCAGCAATGACCAGAGCGGCGAAGGCATGATGGGTGCCGGCACCGGTATGGACGCGAACGGCAATGGCAACATGTCTTCTGAAGAGCAGGCGCGTCTTCAGATGCAGCAGCTGCAGCAGAACAACATCGTTTACTTCGATCTGGATAAATACGACATCCGTTCTGACTTCGCTGCGATGCTGGATGCGCACGCTAACTTCCTGCGTAGCAACCCATCTTACAAAGTCACCGTAGAAGGTCACGCGGACGAACGTGGTACTCCAGAGTACAACATCTCCCTGGGTGAACGTCGTGCTAACGCTGTTAAAATGTACCTGCAGGGTAAAGGCGTTTCTGCTGACCAGATCTCCATCGTTTCTTACGGTAAAGAAAAACCTGCAGTACTGGGTCACGACGAAGCGGCTTACTCCAAAAACCGTCGTGCCGTACTGGTTTACTAAGAGAATTGCATGAGCAGTAACTTCAGACATCATCTGTTGAGTCTGTCGTTACTGGTTGGAATAGCGGCCCCCTGGGCCGCTTTTGCTCAGGCACCAATCAGTAGTGTCGGCTCAGGCTCGGTAGAAGACCGGGTCACTCAACTCGAGCGTATTTCTAACGCTCACAGCCAGCTTTTAACCCAACTCCAGCAACAACTTTCCGATAACCAGAATGATATTGACTCTCTCCGCGGTCAGATTCAGGAAAGCCAGTATCAGCTTAACCAGGTTGTGGAACGTCAGAAGCAAATCTTGTTGCAGATCGATAGCCTGAGCAGTGGTGGTAGTGCAGCAGCACAGCCAGCCGCAGGCGATCAGAGTGGTGCGGCGACGTCTACGCCAGCGCCATCTGCTGATACGTCAGCCTCAACAGGCGCGCCTGTACAGAGCGGTGACGCGAATACGGACTACAATGCGGCCATTGCCCTGGTACAGGATCAATCTCGTCAGGATGACGCGATTGCTGCGTTTCAGAGCTTTGTTAAGAAATACCCTGATTCCACTTATCAGCCAAATGCCAATTACTGGCTCGGTCAGTTGAATTACAACAAGGGTAAAAAGGACGATGCGGCGTTTTATTTTGCCTCAGTGGTGAAAAATTACCCAAAATCGCCGAAGGCGCCCGATGCGATGTATAAGGTTGGCGTGATCATGCAGGACAAAGGCGACACCGCGAAAGCCAAAGCGGTTTATCAGCAGGTGGTCGCAAAATTCCCGGGTACCGAAGGTGCTAAGCAGGCGCAAAAACGTCTGAATTCGATGGGATGATTATCGCATGACCAGAAATCGCGTTATTTCTGGTCGTGCAGCATGATTACTAAGCAGTTAAGTGATCTTCATCGAAATTTTTGTTGCGCAGAATTCTTAAATCAGTAATATATGCCGCCGTTGCCACGGGATATCAAACAACGTGAAAGCAGCATAAAAGTGGGTCGTTAGCTCAGTTGGTAGAGCAGTTGACTTTTAATCAATTGGTCGCAGGTTCGAATCCTGCACGACCCACCACTAAGTCAGGTGGAAGTAGTAGTAAAACGTGAAGGATAACGTTGCGTCAGCAACGGCCCGTAGGGCGAGGCGAAGCCGAGTCATCCTGCACGACCCACCACTTAACGCAGTTCCGGCAGTACAGAGTGGGTGATTAGCTCAGTTGGTAGAGCATCTCCTTTACACGGAGGGGGTCGGCGGTTCGAGCCCGTCATCACCCACCACTCGGGTCGTTAGCTCAGTTGGTAGAGCAGTTGACTTTTAATCAATTGGTCGCAGGTTCGAATCCTGCACGACCCACCACTTTAAAGTGGTACCGAGTAAAAATCTTCGAAGTCAGCACCCGAATGGGTCGTTAGCTCAGTTGGTAGAGCAGTTGACTTTTAATCAATTGGTCGCAGGTTCGAATCCTGCACGACCCACCACTTCGAAGAAAAAAATCCCGCAAGGGGTCGTTAGCTCAGTTGGTAGAGCAGTTGACTTTTAATCAATTGGTCGCAGGTTCGAATCCTGCACGACCCACCAGTGTAGAAAGGCGCCCTAAAGGCGCCTTTTTGCTATCTGCGGTACAACAAATGCTCCGCCCATCTATTCCCGGTGACTTTTCACGCCAGATTCGCTATCTTGTTTAGTATACAAAACACAATTGCCACGCGTTTTGCTATGTCAGGCAAATGAACGGCAATATTGTTAAGCCCGTAAAACGAGAAGCCATAATGAGTGTGATGTTTGATCCTGAAGCCGCAATCTATCCGTTTCCGCCAAAGCCTGTCCCGCTGAGCCAGGACGAAAAGCAATTCTACCGCGAGAAGATCAAACGTCTTCTTAAAGAGCGCGATGCGGTAATGGTGGCCCATTACTACACCGACCCGGAAATTCAGCAGCTGGCGGAAGAGACCGGCGGCTGCATTTCTGACTCACTGGAGATGGCGCGCTTCGGTGCACGACATCCCGCTTCCACGCTGCTGGTTGCCGGCGTGCGTTTTATGGGCGAGACGGCAAAGATTCTGAGCCCGGAAAAAACCATTCTGATGCCCACGCTTAACGCGGAGTGTTCCCTGGATCTCGGCTGTCCGATTGACGAATTCACGGCCTTCTGTGACGCTCACCCTGACCGGACCGTGGTGGTCTACGCTAACACCTCAGCGGCGGTAAAAGCGCGGGCTGACTGGGTGGTCACGTCGAGCATCGCCGTCGAGCTGATTGAACATCTGGACAGCCTGGGGGAAAAAATTATCTGGGCGCCTGACCGTCATCTCGGCAATTATGTTCAGAAGCAGACGGGGGCTGACGTTCTTTGCTGGCAGGGTGCCTGCATTGTGCATGATGAATTTAAAACTCAGGCGCTGGCGCGCATGAAGGCGCTTTATCCTGACGCCGCCATTCTTGTTCACCCCGAGTCACCGCAGTCAATTGTCGACATGGCGGATGCCGTAGGCTCAACCAGCCAGCTTATTAACGCGGCCAGAACGTTGCCTCACAAGCAGCTTATCGTGGCGACCGATCGCGGTATCTTCTATAAGATGCAGCAGGCCGTGCCGGAGAAAGAGCTTCTTGAAGCGCCAACGGCGGGCGAGGGCGCAACGTGCCGCAGCTGCGCGCATTGTCCCTGGATGGCGATGAACGGCTTGAAAGCAATTGCCGAAGGGTTAGAAACCGGTGGTGCGGCGCATGAAATCCATGTGGATGCCGCCCTGCGTGAAGGCGCGTTAATTCCGCTTAACCGCATGCTGGATTTTGCGGCTACACTACGTACTTAATTCAACTCGCCCCGGGGAAAAGATGGATTTTTTTAGCACACATAACATTCTGGTTCATATACCGATTGGTGCAGGTGGCTATGACCTGTCATGGATTGAGGCCGTAGGTACGCTGGCGGGCTTATTGTGTATCTGGCTGGCAAGCCTGGAGAAGATCAGCAACTACGCGTTCGGGCTGATTAACGTCACGCTGTTTGCGATTATCTTCTTCCAGATCCAGCTGTACGCCAGCCTGCTTTTGCAGCTGTTCTTCTTTGCCGCCAATATTTACGGCTGGTATGCCTGGTCGCGTCAGAACAGCCAGCAGGAGGCCGAGTTGCAGATCCGCTGGCTGCCCCTGCCGAAAGCCATCGCCTGGTTCGTCGTCTGCGTGGTGGCCATTGGCTTAATGACCGTTTACATCAACCCGGTGTTTGCCTTCCTGACCCGCGTTGCCGTTTCAGTCATGTCCGGCATCGGCCTGAACGTGACGATGCCAGAACTCCAGCCGGATGCTTTCCCGTTCTGGGATTCCTGCATGATGGTGCTGTCGATTGCGGCAATGATTCTGATGACCCGTAAATACGTTGAGAACTGGCTGCTGTGGGTCATCATCAACGTGATCAGCGTGGCGATCTTCGCCCTGCAGGGCGTCTATGCCATGTCGCTGGAATATCTGCTGCTGACCTTCATCGCACTGAACGGCAGCCGAATGTGGATTAACAGCGCGCGTGAGCGAGGCTCTCGCGCGCTTTCCAGCTAGTGGTCATGATGATGTGAATGACCGGACTGCGCCTCGTTAAGATGGCAGTCCGGTCCGCTACAGGGCTGATACTCCATCTGAACGGTAGCGTGGCTAATGTCGTAGTGGTGCTCCAGGAAGTGCTGAATGCGATCGAGCAGCGCATCGTGGTCGTGAGGTGGGATCACCTGGACGTGCAGCGTCATGACCGGTTTCTCTCCCACCAGCCAGACGTGCACGTGATGGACATTACGGACTTCCGGGACAGTACGGCGCAGGTTACGCTTCAGCTCGTCGATGTCCATGGATGCTGGCGCCCCTTCAAGCAGTTCGTTCACGCTCTCCTTCAGCAGCCGCCAGGCGCTGCGCAAGACCAGACACGACACCAGCACGGACAGAATCGGATCGACAGGCGTCCAGCCGGTATAGAGGATCACCAGCGCGGCGACAATCGCCCCGACTGAACCGAGCAAATCCCCCAGCACATGCAGTGCCGCCGCGCGCACGTTGAGGTTCTTTTCCCCGCTCCCGCGGTGCAGGATCCAGAAGGCCAGAATATTCGCCAGCAACCCTGCCACGGCAATGACCATCATTGTCGCCCCGGCGATCGGCTGTGGATGCCGAAAGCGCTGTATGGCTTCCCAGACGATAAGCACAGTAATGACCACCAGCGCAATGGCGTTAACAAACGCGGCCAGGGTGGTCAGCCTCAGCCAGCCGAAGGTGTGGCGCGCATTCGGTGGGCGGCGCGCAAACTGCACGGCCAGCAGGGCGAAGAGCAGGGCGGCGGCATCGGTCAGCATATGTCCGGCATCGGCCAAAAGCGCCAGAGAGCCGGAAACCAGGCCGCCAATGACCTCGATAATCATAAACGTTGCCGTGACGCCAAAGGCCAGCATCAGTCGTTTAGCGTTGTCGTTGCCGGAGGCATGCGAGTGGGAATGGGAGTGCGCCATGTCTGCTTTCCTGAAGTGTTATTGTTTTTAGTGTAGCGTTTTTAATAGGTTACTCCAAAAAGAAAGGAGAGCCTGGGCTCTCCTTTTTCTGACGGTGCATACAAATTACTGGGTGGTACCATCCGTTTTGGTATTGGCGTCGTCACCCACTTTGTCGTTAGGGTCCGGGCATTTTCCGTCCTTACACATGGAGTTCTTGTGGACCTCGTCTGAACTCATATTGTCATGGTTCATGGTGCCGGAACCGCTACCGTCTGGATGCAGCATGGTGCCGCCCGTGTTGGTATTGCCGGTATTGATCTGGCCGTTGTCGACGTTATTCGGGGCAATATTCTGTTTTGCATCAGGCGCAGGCTGACCTGCTGCCGCAGCCGCATTCGCGTCACCGTTGCTCTCTGAGGTGCCCGTTTCGGCGGCCAGGACGCTGCCGCTGGCAAGGGTAAGGGTGGCGGTCAGGAAGAGGGTTGCCAGTTTTGTCATTTTCATCATGGTGCTCCTGTTCTTGTCGTTACGCTGGATAACATTCTCCAACAGTGCATCTTTTTTGAGGCGAAAGATTCCGCCTTACGGACTTACGTCAGTAGGGAATCGCGTTTAAGCGTTTAAAATTGGTTGTTACAGTTAAAAAGCTTAGGTTAGATCTCATTTTTCGCTATTTTGTGGCGATTTTTAGGCGAATTCCAGGAATTATCTGCGTGAAGTGTAAAACCGTGTTTACACTTCCTAGTCGACAAGATAGATTGAAAGGATTGCTTTCATTACTAAAGATATGGCAGAGCTGGAACGAAAATGAATTATCAGAACGACGATTTACGCATTAAAGAGATCAATGAGTTATTACCTCCTGTAGCACTCCTTGAGAAATTCCCCGCCACTGAAAATGCCGCAAACACGGTTTCTCATGCTCGTAAAGCGATCCATAAGATCCTGAAAGGTAATGACGATCGTCTTCTGGTGGTGATTGGCCCGTGCTCGATTCACGATCCTGCTGCCGCGAAAGAATACGCAGCCCGTCTGCTCACCCTGCGTGAAGAGCTGAAGGACGAGCTGGAAATCGTCATGCGTGTCTACTTTGAAAAACCGCGCACCACCGTGGGCTGGAAAGGACTGATTAACGATCCGCACATGGATAACAGCTTCCAGATCAACGACGGTCTGCGCATTGCGCGCAAGCTGCTGCTGGAGATTAACGACAGCGGGCTGCCTGCGGCCGGTGAATTCCTGGACATGATTACGCCCCAGTATCTGGCAGACCTGATGAGCTGGGGGGCAATTGGTGCCCGCACTACTGAATCTCAGGTTCACCGCGAGCTGGCGTCCGGTCTCTCTTGTCCGGTGGGCTTCAAAAACGGCACTGACGGCACCATTAAGGTGGCTATCGACGCCATCAACGCAGCGGGCGCACCGCACTGCTTCCTGTCCGTGACCAAGTGGGGTCACTCTGCCATCGTTAACACCAGCGGTAACGGTGACTGCCATATCATTCTGCGCGGCGGCAAAGAGCCGAACTACAGCGCAAAACATGTGGCCGAAGTCAAAGTCGGGCTGGAAAAAGCCGGGCTGCCACCGCAGGTGATGATCGATTTCAGCCACGCCAACTCCAGCAAGCAGTTTAAAAAGCAGATGGAAGTGGGCGCAGACGTCTGTCAGCAGATTGCCGGCGGTGAGAAGGCGGTAATTGGGGTGATGATCGAAAGTCATCTGGTTGAAGGTAACCAGAACCTGGAAGGCAGCGAGCCGCTGGTATATGGCAAGAGCGTGACCGATGCCTGCATCGGCTGGGACGATACCGACGCCATCCTGCGCCAGCTGGCTAACGCAGTGAAAGCGCGTCGCGGTTAATTCTGACGGCTCAAATAAAAAAGCGCGGACGGTTCCGCGCTTTTTTTATGGTCAACGAAATTACTTCGCTTTACCCTGGTTCGCAACGGCCGCCGCTTTCGCTGCGATTTCGTCCGCGTTACCCAGGTAGTAGTGTTTGATTGGCTTGAAGTTTTCGTCGAACTCATACACCAGCGGTACGCCAGTTGGGATGTTCAGTTCGAGAATTTCGTCTTCACCCATGTTGTCCAGGTATTTCACCAGCGCACGCAGGGAGTTACCGTGAGCCGCGATAATCACGCGCTCGCCGCTTTTCAGACGTGGCAGAATGGTTTCGTTCCAGTAAGGCACAACGCGGTCGATGGTCAGCGCCAGGCTCTCGGTGGTTGGCAGCTCAGCGTCGGTCAGTTTCGCGTAACGCGGGTCGTGGCCCGGGTAGCGCTCGTCATCTTTGGTCAGCTCTGGTGGGGTGACCGCGAAGCCGCGACGCCACTGTTTAACCTGCTCGTCACCGTATTTCTCAGCGGTTTCCGCTTTGTTCAGGCCCTGCAGTGCACCGTAGTGACGCTCGTTCAGTTTCCAGGATTTCTCAACCGGCAGCCAGGCCTGGTCCAGTTCGTCCAGCACGTTCCACAGGGTGTGGATGGCACGTTTCAGCACAGAGGTGTAAGCAAAATCAAAGCTGAAGCCTTCTTCCTTCAGCAGTTTACCTGCTGCTTTTGCTTCGCTTACGCCTTTCTCGGACAGATCAACGTCGTACCAACCGGTAAAGCGGTTTTCGTTGTTCCACTGGCTTTCGCCGTGACGCACCAGAACCAGCTTAGTAATAGCCATCTCTTACTCCTCAAGCATTTTTAGAATGATAACAATTCTCATTATATTGCCGTGGCCGTGCCAGCAGCAACGCTTAACCCTAACCATAGCGAAAATAGTCTCTGAGTGTAAGATGCTTGTGAATCCAGGGTTATGATTTTGTCTGCGATCGGCGCTATTTTCAGCAAGGCGCACAGAAAAAAGCCCTCCAGAGGGAGGGCTGAAGATTAATGTGGAATAAAATGATATTCCGTCACGCTAACGTACTCTTCACCCGGGCGCAGCACGCAGTCTGGCTGCGGCCATTCCGGATGATTCGGGCTGTCCGGCAGGAACTCGCTCTCCAGCGCCAGGCCTTGCCAGTCGCTGTACTCTTCGTGTTCGCGCGCCGTTGTGCCGCCGAGATAGTTACCTGAGTAAAACTGCAGGGCAGGGGCGGTGGTATAAACCGTCATCTGCAGCTTCTCATCCGCAGACCAGACCTGTGCGGCAGGTTGTTTCACATCACCTTTGGCCTGCAGCAGGAACGCGTGGTCGTAGCCTTTCACCTTGCGCTGATCGTCATCGCTCAGGAAATCCTGGGCGATCGTTTTCGCGCGGCGGAAATCAAAGCTGGTCCCGCTCACGTCCTTGAGCCCCTGATACGGAATGCCCATTTCGTCAACCGGCAGATACGCATCCGCCAGGATCTGCAGCTTGTGCTCACGCACGTCGCACTGGTTGCCGTCCAGATTAAAGTACGCGTGATTGGTCAGGTTGACCGGACACGGCTTGTCGACCGTCGCACGGTATTCGATGGCGATACGGTTGTCGTCGGTCAGCGTAAAGCGCGCGGAGGCAATAAGGTTACCCGGGAAGCCCTGATCGCCATCCTGCGAATCCAGCGAGAACAGCACTTCGCCGTCGTTTTGCCGAACAATTTTCCAGCGGCGTTTATCAAAGCCTTCCGGGCCGCCGTGCAGCTGGTTTTCACCCTGGCTTGGAAGCAGGGTGTACTGTACGCCGTCGAGCTCAAAGCGGCTCTTCGCGATGCGGTTAGCATAGCGTCCTACGGATGCGCCCAGATAGGCGGACTGATTAACATACTGCTCGGGCGATGCGCAGCCGAGCAGGGTTTCGCGCACGCTGCCGTCCGGCATCGGTACGCGGGCTGAAAGCAGGGTTGCACCCCAGTCCATAAGCGTAACCACCATCCCCGCGCGGTTGCGCAGGGTTAACAGGCGATACGGCAGACCATCCGGTGCGAGGGTAGGTGTTTCGTTTAGCACTGTCCGGCTCCTTGTGATGCTTTGCAAACATAGAAGGTTTCTTTGATACCTGTTTTCGCTTCGTACTGCTTCGCCACGGCGTCCTGTACGGCAGGGACCAGCTCTTCCGGGACCAGCGCAACGATGCAGCCGCCAAAACCGCCGCCCGTCATGCGTACGCCGCCTTTGTCGCCAATGACCGCTTTGACGATCTCCACCAGGGTGTCGATTTGCGGAACGGTAATCTCGAAATCATCGCGCATGGAGGCGTGAGATTCTGCCATCAGCTCACCCATGCGTTTCAGGTCACCTTTCGCCAGCGCGGAGGCGGCTTCAACGGTACGGGCATTTTCCGTCAGCACGTGACGAACGCGTTTGGCGACAATCGGATCCAGCTCGTGCGCCACTTTGTTAAATTCATTGAGCGTCACGTCGCGCAGGGCGGGCTGCTGGAAGAAGCGGGCGCCGGTTTCGCACTGCTCGCGGCGGGTGTTGTACTCGCTGCCCACCAGCGTGCGCTTAAAGTTGCTGTTGATGATCACGACAGCCGCGCCTTTTGGCAGGGGAACGGCTTTGGTGCCAAGCGAGCGGCAGTCGATCAGCAGCGCGTGTTCTTTTTTGCCCAGCGCGGAGATTAGCTGGTCCATGATGCCGCAGTTGCAACCCACGAACTGGTTTTCCGCTTCCTGACCGTTCAGGGCGATTTGTGCGCCATCCAGCGGTAAATGATAGAGCTGCTGGAACACGGTGCCGACGGCGACCTCCAGAGACGCAGAGGAGCTTAAGCCCGCCCCCTGCGGCACGTTGCCGCTGATGACCAAATCGGCGCCGCCGAAGTTTTTATTACGCTTCTGCAGATGCTTCACCACGCCGCGCACGTAGTTAGACCACTGCTGGCTGTCGTGCGTCACAATCGGGGCATCGAGGGAAAACGCGTCCGTCTCATTCCCGTAATCCGCCGCAATCACGCGAACCTGGCGGTCGTCGCGCTTCGCGCAGCTGATGACCGTCTGGTAATCGATGGCACACGGCAGCACAAAACCGTCGTTATAGTCAGTGTGTTCACCGATCAGGTTAACGCGACCAGGCGCCTGAATTACGTGGGTGGCAGGGTAGCCAAATTTCTCAGCAAACAGGGATTGTGTTTTATCTTTCAGACTCATTTTTTAAACTCCTGATTCGCGATAGTGGACGTCGCTAACGGCACGCAGACGTTCTGCCGCCTGTTCCGCCGTCAGATCACGCTGGGTTTCCGCCAGCATTTCGTAGCCCACCATAAATTTACGTACCGTCGCAGAGCGCAGCAGCGGCGGATAGAAATGGGCATGCAGCTGCCAGTGCGGATTCTCTTCCCCGTTAAACGGTGCGCCGTGCCAGCCCATGGAGTATGGGAAGGAGCACTGGAACAGGTTGTCATAACGGCTGGTCAGTTTTTTCAGCGCCAGGGCAAGGTCGTCGCGCTGCGCGTCGCTGAGTTCGGTGATGCGCTGCACGTGTGCTTTCGGCAGCAGCAGCGTCTCAAACGGCCAGGCGGCCCAGTAAGGGACGACGGCCAGCCAGTGTTCGGTTTCCACCACGGTACGGCTGCCGTCTGCCTGCTCACGCTGCGCGTAATCCACCAGCATCGGCGAGCCGTTTTCCGCGTAATACGCTTTTTGCAGACGGTCTTCACGCTCGGCTTCGTTAGGCAGGAAGCTGTTCGCCCAGACCTGGCCATGCGGATGCGGGTTGGAGCAGCCCATTGCCGCACCTTTATTTTCAAACACCTGCACCCATGGGTAAGTTTGACCCAGCTCGGCAGTTTGCGCCTGCCAGGTGCTGACCACCTCTTTCAGTGCCTCAACGCTCAGCTCCGGCAGCGTTTTGCTGTGATCGGGAGAGAAGCAGATCACGCGGCTGGTACCGCGCGCGCTTTCACAGCGCATCAGCGGATCGTGGCTTTCCGGCGCGTCCGGCGTGTCGGTCATCAGGGCGGCAAAATCGTTGGTAAACACGAAGGTGCCTTTGTAGTCCGGGTTTTTATCCCCGGTCACGCGCGTGTTGCCCGGACAGAGGAAGCAGTCCGGGTCGTGCTGCGGCAAGGTCAGTTTTGCAGGCGTCTCCTGCGCCCCCTGCCAGGGGCGCTTGGCGCGATGCGGAGAAACTAAAATCCATTGCCCGCTTAACGGGTTAAAGCGACGATGCGGATGATCGACGGGATTAAATTGCGTCATGACGGATCCTTAGTCCGGATAGCCTTGCGGGTGGCGTGACTGCCAGTGCCAGGTATCCTGTGCCATTTCATCAAGCGTGCGCGTAACACGCCAGTTAAGCTCTTTGTCGGCTTTGGTGGCGTCGGCCCAGTAAGCAGGCAGATCGCCCTCACGACGCGGTGCGAAGTGGTAGTTCACCGGCTTGCCGCAGGCTTTGCTGAAGGCATTGACCACGTCCAACACGCTGCTGCCGACCCCGGCGCCGAGGTTGTAAATATGCACGCCAGGTTTATCCGCCAGCTGCTGCATGGCGGCAACGTGGCCATCTGCCAGATCCATCACGTGGATATAGTCGCGCACGCCAGTGCCATCTTCGGTGGGGTAGTCATTGCCAAAAATCGCCAGCGAATCGCGACGACCGACGGCAACCTGCGCGATATACGGCATCAGGTTGTTCGGAATGCCCTGCGGATCTTCACCCATATCGCCAGACGGATGGGCACCGACCGGATTGAAGTAGCGCAGCAGCGCGATGCTCCATTCCGGCTGGGCTTTTTGCAGGTCGGTCAGGATCTGCTCCACCATCAGCTTGCTTTTGCCGTACGGGCTCTGCGGCGTCCCGGTCGGGAAGCTTTCAACGTAAGGAATTTTGGGCTGATCGCCATAGACGGTGGCGGAAGAGCTAAAGATGAAGTTTTTGACGTTAGCCGCACGCATGGCGGAGATGAGACGCAGGGTACCGTTGACGTTGTTGTCGTAATACTCGAGCGGTTTTGCAACGGACTCCCCGACGGCTTTCAGACCCGCGAAGTGGATCACCGCTTCAATGGCGTGGTCGTGAAGGATCTCGGTCATCAACGCTTCGTTGCGGATGTCGCCTTCCACGAAAGTCGGTTGTTTACCGCCAAGACGTTCAATCACAGGCAGCACGCTGCGCTTACTGTTGCACAGGTTGTCGAGAATGATGACGTCATGGCCGTTTTGCAGCAGCTGCACGCAGGTATGACTACCGATGTAACCGCTACCACCTGTTACCAGAACTCGCATATTTCGCTCCATTGGGCTTATGGTATGTAATAACCATAGCATAACAGAGACGCAAAAAGTGTGACATGGGATAAAATAGTGGAATCGTTTACACTGTTTTTAAAATCCGATTTTCAGCTGCCATGAGGCATTGTAGATCAACGGGATAGCAATGTATTAGTGCAGGTTATCTGAAAAACGGAGGGCGGTGCCCTCCGGGGGTCAATCGATTTTGCTTTGCAGATAACGATAGTGCTCGCCATCCGGAACAAACTCCAGGCGATGCGTGATGCAGGAGGGGGCATCTTCGGCATGATGTGAAACAAACAGCAGCTGCGTTTCACCTTCGCTAATCAGCACGTCCACAAAGCGGCGGATAAGCTGCCGGTTCAACGGGTCGAGTCCCTGCAGCGGTTCGTCGAGGATCAGCAGCGTAGGGTGTTTCACCAGCGCGCGAACGATCAGTGCCAGACGCTGTTGCCCCCACGACAGGCTATGAAACGGCGCGTCAGCGACCCGGTTGTCCATGCCCAGGATATCCAGCCACTGCTGGGCCAGCTTGTGCTGTTTGTCCGACACCGCCTGATAAATGCCGATCGAGTCAAAATACCCGGAGAGGATCACGTTGCGTACCGTGGTACTGACCCGATAATCCAGATGCAGGCTGCTGCTGACATAGCCGATATGTTTTTTAATATCCCAGATGGTTTCGCCGCTGCCGCGACGCCGACCGAACAGCGTCAGATCGTTGCTATAGCCCTGCGGGTGATCGCCGGTGATCAGGCTCAGCAGCGTGGATTTCCCCGCGCCGTTGGGGCCGACAATCTGCCAGTGCTCGCCCGGATTGACCGTCCAGCTGAGGCGGTTAAGAATCGGGCGATCGTCATAAGCAACCATCCCGTCACGCAGCACGATGCGCGGCTGGTGGGGATCAAGCGCGTGGCGCGCCGACGGGGCGTCAGGTTCCGGAAGGGTAATACCGTCGAGCTGTTCGCTGTGGGCGAGCTGGGCAATCAGCGCCTGCTTAAGCAGCGCGGTTTTTTCGCCGGTCTCGGTCAGGTTACAGTCGGCCAGGACGCCCGCGTGCTGGATAAAGTCCGGAATTTCATCGAAGCGGTTAAGCACCAGCACGAGGGTATATCCCTGCTGATTAAGCGATGCCAGCAGGGACGCCAGCTGCGCCCGGGACTGCACGTCAAGACCGTCGAACGGTTCGTCCAGAATAAGCAGTTCAGGTTCGCTCATCAGCGCCTGACAAAGCAGCGTTTTTCGCGTCTCGCCGGTAGAAAGGTATTTAAAGCGCCGGTCCAGCAGAGGGGTGATACCGAACTGTTCTGCCAGGTGCTCACAGCGGGCGGGGTCTTTCACCTCATCCTGTATAATTTCTGCGGTCGTACGGCCAGTATCGTCTTCGCCAGGGCTGAGCAAATCGGTGTTGTTGCGCTGCCACTCGTCGCTGACCAGCTTTTGCAGTTGTTCAAACGACAGGCGCGTCAGGCGCGTAAAGTCGCTCTGGTATTCGCCCTTGAGGAGGTTGAGCTCTCCCGCCAGCGCACGGGCCAGCGCAGATTTACCGCTGCCGTTGGTGCCGACAAACGCCCAGCTTTCACCCGCGCGTAGTGTCAAATCAGCAATCGTCAGCGTTCGGGTATCGCTAAGACGAAACGTGCCTTGCGAAATATGCAATGATGACATGATTTATCCCTGTTTTTGCAGCAATAGATATCAGGGATACGCACTGTCGGTACGATTGTCAATGCGCTCAGCACAAAGTGGCGATAATCACCCGGTCCGCGTTGAAATACGCGGTGACGACAGCACCTTCTTCTAAGTCGACCGACTCGCTGAGCGGTATGGTCGCGCAAAGCGGCTGCCCATCTGCCAGGGTCATGAGCACTTCGCACTGCGCCTGGCCGCGTTCGATGTGGCTGATTGTGCCCTGCAGCTGGTTATCTGCTGCCTTTGCCGCATCGGGATCGCGCGTGATAGTGACCCACGGCGCTTTCAGGAGCACCAGCACCTCTTTACCTTCATCCAGTTCAAGACGTTCCGCGCTTTGCGCCGTTATGGCGGCTTTCAGGCGGGTGGTGCCATCGGCAAGCAGGATCTCAATATGCTGCTGTATCTGCAGATTATCGCGCGCCGTCACCGTTCCAAACCACTGGTTGCGGGCGCTGGTTTGTAGCGAGAAGCGGGAAATGGCGGCCAGCAGAATGTCCAGTGGCACGTTATCGTCATCGCTTAACACATCGAACGCTTTTTGCTGAATCTGGGCCAGCAGATCGTAAAGCTGAATAAGGCGCTGTCCATAACGCGTCACGATCGCACCGCCGCCACCTTTGCCGCCCGTGGCTCTGTCCACCAGCGGCTGTTCGCTCAGGGTGTTCATTTCGTTGATGGCGTCCCAGGCGCTTTTATAGCTGATGCCCGCGTTTTTCGCCCCCTGGCTAATCGAGCCCGTTTGTTCTATTTGTTTAAGCAGGGCGATACGTCGCGGATCGGCGAAAAGCTTTTGCTGAAGTCGGAGTGTAAGGAGAATTTCGGCCTGCATAACAGTGTCCTGGCAAAAAGGGTATTGTGACCCAAATGGTGCAGGGCGCAAAGGGTACCGCACAAAAGGGGATGTTTTTCTCAGTTGAAAGGGTAGAATACGCTATTCACAATATCTGGAGAAAACCATGTTAGAGTTGTTGAAAAGTCTGGTATTCGCCGTGATCATGGTACCAGTAGTGATGGCCATCATCCTCGGTGCCATCTACGGCCTGGGTGAAGTGTTCAACGTCTTTTCGAACATTGGTCACAGAGACCAGGCTAAAAAGCAGCATTGATTCCCCCCAAAACGCCCGGCTTGCCCGGGCGTTTTGCTCTCAAGATTTTCCCGTTTTCGCCGATAATATTTAACGTATCACGCCGGTTTACCTCTTCAGCGGTACGATTTAACGCTGGGATCTCCCTGACGTTACCGTTATATTGATGTGTATATAACGCTACTCACAGGAGTTAAAAATGGCACGTACCTGGGTACGCCTTTTCGCAGGGGCAACGCTGACGCTTTCACTTACCGGCCACGCGCTGGCGGACGAGGGTAAAATCACGGTCTTTGCGGCGGCGTCGCTGACCAACGCGCTGCAGGATATCGCGGCGGCGTATAAAAAAGAGAAAAACGTCGAGGTTGTCTCCTCGTTTGCCTCTTCCTCGACGCTGGCGCGCCAGATAGAAGCGGGCGCACCGGCGGATCTGTTCATCTCGGCTGACCAGAAGTGGATGGATTACGCGGTGGAGAAGAAAGCGATTGATGCGGCAACCCGCGAAACGCTGCTGGGGAATAGCCTGGTTGTCGTGGCACCAAAAGCCAGCGCTCAGGCTGACTTCACTATCAACAAAGAGACCAACTGGATAAGTCTGCTGAACGGCGGGCGTCTGGCGGTGGGCGATCCGGAGCACGTTCCGGCCGGGATCTACGCCAAAGAAGCGCTGCAAAAGCTGGGCGCGTGGGAAACATTGTCACCGAAGCTGGCTCCGGCGGAAGATGTCCGCGGCGCGCTGGCGCTGGTGGAACGCAACGAAGCCCCGCTGGGCATTGTGTATGGCTCTGATGCCGTCGCCAGTAAGGGTGTGAAAGTGGTGGCAACGTTCCCGGAAGACTCCCACAAGAAAGTGGAATATCCTGTTGCGATTGTTGATGGACATAAAAATGCGACCGTGACGGCTTTCCGCGATTATCTGAAGGGGCCTGAAGCGTCCGCAATCTTTAAACGTTACGGATTTACGACTCACTGATGATATTGACCGATCCTGAATGGCAGGCTGTTCTGCTGAGCCTTAAAGTCTCTTCCCTGGCGGTTGCGCTGAGTTTGCCCTTTGGGATCTTCTTTGCCTGGTTACTGGTTCGCTGTCAGTTTCCCGGCAAAGCGCTGCTCGACAGCGTGCTTCATCTTCCGCTCGTGTTGCCGCCCGTGGTGGTCGGTTATCTGCTGCTGGTTTCGATGGGGCGGCGCGGTTTTATCGGCGAGAAGCTCTACGACTGGTTTGGGCTGACGTTCGCTTTTAGCTGGCGCGGTGCGGTACTGGCGGCAGCGGTAATGTCATTCCCGCTGATGGTGAGGGCGATCCGCCTCGCGCTGGAAGGCGTGGACATGAAGCTCGAACAGGCGGCGCGTACGCTGGGTGCCGGGCGCTGGCGCGTCTTTTTCACCATCACGCTTCCCCTGACGTTACCCGGCATTATTGTCGGGACGGTACTGGCCTTCGCCCGCTCGCTGGGCGAGTTTGGCGCGACAATCACCTTTGTCTCGAACATTCCCGGCGAGACGCGAACCATTCCATCGGCCATGTATACCCTGATTCAAACGCCGGGCGGAGAGGGCGCGGCGGCGCGGCTGTGTATCATCTCAATCGTATTAGCCCTGGTATCGCTGCTGGTGTCGGAATGGCTGGCGCGGCTCAGCCGTGAGCGGATGGGGAAATAAGCATGCTGGAACTAAATTTCTCCCAGACGCTGGGAAACCATACCCTGACGCTTAACGAGACGCTGCCTGCAAGCGGTATCACCGCCATCTTCGGCGTGTCGGGGGCGGGAAAAACGTCGCTGATAAATGCCATCAGCGGCCTGACGCGCCCGCAGTCAGGACGGATTGTATTGAATAACCGCGTTCTGAATGACGTGGAAAACAAGGTGTATCTGTCGCCGGATAAACGCCGCATTGGCTATGTTTTCCAGGACGCGCGCTTATTCCCGCATTACAGCGTGCGCGGCAACCTGCGTTACGGCATGGCGAAAAGCATGACCGGACAGTTTGATAAACTGGTGACGCTTTTAGGCATTGAGCCACTGCTCGACAGGCTGCCATCCTCGCTTTCCGGCGGAGAAAAACAGCGCGTGGCCATTGGCCGCGCGTTGCTGACCGCGCCCGAACTGCTGCTGCTCGACGAACCGCTGGCCTCGCTGGATATTCCGCGCAAACGTGAGCTCCTGCCCTACCTGCAGCGCCTGACGCGGGAAATTAATATTCCAATGCTCTACGTCAGCCATTCGCTGGATGAGATCCTGCATCTGGCCGACAAAGTGCTGGTGCTGGAAGAGGGCAGCGTCAAGGCCTTCGGCAACCTGGAAGAGGTGTGGGGCAGCAGCGTAATGCACCCGTGGTTACCCCGGGAACAGCAGAGCAGCATCCTGAAAGTGAGCGTGCTGGAACACCACCCGCACTACGCGATGACGGCGCTGGCGCTGGGCGATCAGCACCTGTGGGTCAATAAGATCGACAAGCCATTACAGTCCGCGCTGCGTATTCGTATTCAGGCATCTGACGTTTCGCTGGTGCTGCAGCCGCCGCTGCAAACCAGTATTCGAAATATCCTGCGCGCCAAAGTGGCGGAGTGTTTTGATGATAACGGCCAGGTGGAAGTGAAGCTCGAGGTGGGAAGCAGAACGCTCTGGGCGCGCATCAGCCCGTGGGCCAGGGATGAGTTAGGGATCAAACCTGGCCTGTGGCTCTACGCGCAAATCAAGAGCGTCTCGATCACCGCCTGATTACAGCAGGTGGGTATAAATGTACTGCGCGATGCTGTCGGTGGTGTTGTCGCCAATCACCACGTTAGCGCGCGCTTTTACCGCGTCATCGGCATTGCCCATCGCCACGCCCGTACCGACGGCTTCCAGCATGCTGATGTCGTTGTAGTTGTCGCCGAAGGCGATCGCGTCCTGCATTGACCAGCCCTGCGATTCCACATACTGCGTCAGACGCTTGCCTTTGCTGTTGCCTTTGCGGGCAATATCCACCTGATCGTGCCAGGACCATTCGCACTCCAGACCCAGCGTCTGTTCCACGTGTTTCGCGAAGGCATTCAGTTTGGTGGTGTCTTCATCCGTCAGGGCGAATTTCCAGATAGCCTCAACGTCCTGGGCTGCCTGACGCAGCGAGGATACCTGGGTAAAGACCGGACGCTGCGCTTCAGGCAGGGACAACGCCCAGTTGCTGGTGCGCACCACGTGGCCGGTTGGGCGCTCGTACACCATCGCGTTATCCACGTACATCAGGCCGTGAATGGCATGCTCATCCAGCAGATCAATCAGTTGCAGCGCCTGGGGAACCGGCAGCGGGTCGGAGGCTAAAACCTTTTTTGCCTGATAATCATACAAATAAGTGCCATTACAACAAATTGCAGGTGTATCTAACGCCAGTGCCTGATAAAAAGGGTGAATGGCAACGTGATGTCGACCCGTTACGATAAGGAGTTGATATCCCGCTTCCTGTGCGCGTTTAAGCGCTTCCAGAGAAGAGGGGAGAAGGGTTTTTTGCGGCGTCAGTAAGGTACCGTCTAAATCCAGAGCAATCACACGCGAGGTCATTTGTTTTTCCGGGTTAATATTGAATTTACGTTTTGATGGGATGGTACACCGAGAGGCGAACGCTTCAAAACTCCTGTCGACAATTCAGCATTCACCGTCAAAAGTTAACTACTTTCATGCGCAGTGAGGAGTGAATATTCATGAAACAAACCGTTTATACCGCCAGTCCTGAAAGCCAGCAGATCCACGTCTGGCGTTTAAATACCGAGGGGACACTCACGCTGGTTCAGGTTGTTGATGTACCAGGTCAGGTGCAACCGATGGTTATCAGCCCGGATAAACGTTTCTTGTACGTGGGTGTGCGCCCGGAGTTTCGCGTGCTGGCCTATCGCATCTCTCCGGACGACGGCGCGCTGACTTACACTGCCGAAGCCCCGTTGCCGGGCAGCCCAACCCATATCTCAACCGATCGTAAAGGCAACTTTGTCTTCAGCGGCTCTTATAACGCGGGTTGCGTCAGCGTAACCCGTCTTGAAGATGGCATTCCGGTCGAAACCGTGGATGTGGTGGAAGGGCTTGAAGGCTGCCACTCGGCGAATATCTCTCCGGATAACCGCACGCTGTGGGTGCCTGCGCTGAAGCAGGATCGTATCTGCCTGTTCACCCTGAGCGACGATGGTCACCTGGTGGCGCAGAATCCAGCTGAAGTCACGACGGTAGAAGGCGCAGGTCCGCGTCATATGGTCTTCCATCCGAACCAGCAGTACGCCTACGTGGTCAACGAACTGAACAGTTCTGTGGACGTATGGGAACTGAAAGATCCAAACGGTCAGATTGAGTGCGTGCAGACGCTGGACATGATGCCGTCTGATTTCTCCGACACCCGCTGGGCGGCAGATATCCACATTACGCCAGATGGCCGTCATCTGTACGCCTGTGACCGTACCTCCAGCCTGATTACCGTGTTTAGCGTTTCCGAAGACGGCAGCGTGCTGGCGGTTGAAGGCTTCCAGCCGACGGAAACTCAGCCGCGCGGCTTTAATATCGATCACAGCGGCAAATACCTGATTGCAGCGGGGCAGAAATCCCACCATATCGCGCTGTATGAAATTAAAGGCGAGCAGGGTCTGCTGGAAGAGAAAGGGCGCTACGCCGTAGGCCAGGGGCCGATGTGGGTGGTGGTTAACGCTCACTAAGCGGCTTAAAACAAAAAACCTCGCGAATGCGAGGTTTTTTTATGCCCGGTGGCACCGCGTTTACCGGGCCTACATAACCTGTAGGCCGGGTAAGGCGAAGCCGCCACCCGGCAAAAGGACTGCTTACTGCTTCGGCTCAGCAACCACTTTGCTACCCAGACCGCGGTTGTTGTACTCCCACATGCGGTTGAAGTTAGCGTCGTTAAGGTTACGCTGCACGTTCCCTTTATCGTCCACCGCACCGGTATTGCCGGAGAACGGACGTTTGGAGATCGCCGCATCCGCCCACGGCTTCGCCATGTTGAAGCCTTCGTTGATCACGCTGTCGCGGATTACAACCTGACCGTTGGTCGCAGCGTCCACGTCCAGGGAGCGTCCCAGCTGCGCCACGCCGTCACCGGCAGCGTTAAAGCGGCTGTTCACGGCCAGGAAGCCGAAGAAGAGGTTCGACGGGGTTGCCGGAGCAAACACGTAACCTTCCTGCTGAGTGCGTGAGTTCACCACGCGGAAATCGGTGTTATCAAATACCACCGCTCCGCGGCCGGACACCAGATCCACATCACCTTCAACGTAGCTGTTGGTTACCAGCGTACGGGTCAGACGATTATTCTGCAGCGTGTTCTGTACACCGCTGTTGGTCACGAAGAAGGTGTTCTGACGACCCAGGATGTTGACGTTGTTAATCTGCACTTTATCGCCATCGCTGCGCAGCGCGACGGCCTGGTGGTTACCGGCGTCAACGCTGTCACCCAGGGTATTCTGGATGGTCAGGTTCTGCAGCTGCAGACCGTTATTCTGGGACCAGAACACCGCAGAGCACATCACGCCAATGGTGGCGGCACGCTTGCTCTGGCAGTTATCAAACATGTACCACGCCGGTTTACCCGGCATATATTTACCGGCCGGGTTCACCAGGTGACGCCAGGTGTTGCTGTCGATTTCGGAATCAATCGCCAGGCCAATTTTTACGTCGATCGCTTTTTCGCCCAGACCGTAAAGCGTAATGCTGCCCGGTGCCGCCGGAACATACACGGTGCCTTCATATTCACCTGGCAGGATCGCGATGTACTGGCGAGACGCGCTGTGTTTCGTGATGGCAGCATCTACCGCAGCCTGAATCGAGGTATGCGTTACGCCCTGCGCTCCCGCCGGGCCAACCACGAAGTCAGGCTGTTTCGGCAGGTTAATCGAGGACGGGGTCCACGGCGCAGCGTTAGGATCCATCGACGAGAAGTAGTGCGCACGGTCGAAGTTCTTCGCTTCATCAGCAGACAAAATCGGGCGGGAGGCCGTACCGGGCGCGACCTGCTCAGAAGGCCGCTGATCCGGTGGGGTTGAACTGCATGCGGATAATGTCACGCCAAAGGCGAGTGCTAACGCCAGACGGGAAATCCTGGAAATGTTCAAGGTGAAGCTCCTGGGTATGCAAGTCTTTACGGGATAGACGAAATAGCCTGCTTTTTTATACTAAGTTGAGCGAAACGGGAAGATAAAAAGGGTAAAAGTTGCATTTTTAGCCCAGGGGCGGCGGGTAAGTGATCACAAATAAATAACATTTTCCGCAAAGTCGGTTGACAGCAGACAACAGATGAAAATAAATGTCTATACAACCTATGACAAGTGGAATGCCCATGCAGCAGATTCATCCCGACGATGTGATATGGCGAAATGCGCGACTGGCTACGATGGCGCCGGACGTCTGTGCGCCCTATGGACTGAAAGAGCAACACGCCCTGGTCGTACGCGGCCACACCCTTCTGGCCGTGATCCCTGAATCTGACATTCCGGCCGGACACCGTCACTGTGTCGATCTTCAGGGACGTCTGGTCACGCCGGGCCTGATTGACTGCCATACCCACCTGGTGTTTGGCGGCGATCGCGCGGCGGAGTGGGAGCAGCGTCTTAACGGTGTCTCTTATCAAACCATCAGCGCCCAGGGGGGCGGGATTAACGCTACCGTGACGGCGACGCGCAGCAGCTCGCCCGAAACCCTGCTTAAGCTGGCGCAGCAGCGGCTTCAGCGTCTGATGAATGAAGGTGTCACCACGGTTGAAATCAAATCCGGATACGGTCTCAACGCCGAGGCCGAAGAGAAGATGCTGCAGGTCACACGCCAGCTGAGCCTCAATAATCCGGTTGATATCAGCCCAACGCTGCTGGCGGCTCATGCGGTTCCGCCGGAATACCGACAGGATCCGGATGCGTACCTCACGCTGGTCTGTGATCAGATATTGCCCACGCTGTGGCAAAAAGAGTTATACGAATCAGTAGACGTGTTCTGCGAAAACGTCGGCTTTACGCCGTCGCAAACCGAGCGCCTCTTTAAGGCGGCGACCGCGCTCGGTATTCCGGTGAAAGGGCACGTCGAGCAGCTGTCGAATCAGGGCGGTGCGGCGCTGGTCAGCCGGTATAAAGGACTCTCCGCCGATCATATCGAATATCTTGACGACGCAGGCGTTCAGGCGATGGCGCAAAGCGGCACGGTTGCGGTCCTGTTGCCGGGCGCGTTCTATTTTCTGCAGGAGCGCCAGCGTCCGCCGGTGGAACAGCTCAGAAAACAGGGCGTGCCGATGGCGGTCGCGACCGACTATAACCCCGGTACCAGCCCGTTTGCCAGCCTGCATCTGGCGATGAACATGGCCTGCGTCCAGTTTGGCCTGACGCCTGAAGAGGCCTGGGCTGGCGTCACGCGGCATGCCGCGCAGGCGCTGGGCCGCGGGGAAACCCACGGACAGCTGCGGGCCGGGTTTGTCGCTGATTTCATCGTCTGGGATGCACACCATCCGGTAGAGATGGTCTACGAGCCGGGACGCAATCCGCTGTATCAACGTATTTTCCGTGGGGAGGCAGTATGAGGTTATGGCGGCCCGTAGCCGAAACGGTCTGGCAGGGGCGCGACGACAGCGCCGAGGCCAGCAACGCAACGCGCATTTTCCAGACGATACGGCAGCAGGGAGCGTTCACGCCGCTATCATCCGGCATTGCGCTGATAGGCTTTGAATGTGATGCAGGGGTAAAACGCAATCAGGGCAGACCCGGTGCTGTGCAGGCGCCTGATATGCTGCGAAAGGCGCTGGCGAATATGGCAAGCCATCAGGGACACGATCGGCTGGCGGATATGGGATCGGTCTACGTTGAAGGTGACGAGCTTGAGGCGGCACAGCAGACGTTAAGCGATGCCGTGACAGCCTGCCAGCGCTCCGGGATGCGCACGCTGGTCTTTGGCGGCGGACACGAAACCGCGTGGGCGCACGGTCGCGGCGTGCTGGACGCCTTCCCGAACGAGCGGGTTGTCATCATCAACCTTGATGCCCATCTCGATCTGCGCAAGGCCGACCGGGCGACGTCCGGCACGCCGTTTCGCCAGCTGGCGCACTACTGCGATGAGCGCGGGCGGGCATTTCAGTACGCCTGCTTTGGCGTGAGCCGGGCGGCAAACACGCAGGCGCTGTGGGATGAGGCCGAACGCCTGAACGTCACGCTGGTGGAGGATCTCCATTTCAGGCGCGATGCACTGTCCGCGCTGGAAAGTGTGCTGGCGCAGGCCGATCGCGTTTACCTGACGATCGATCTGGACGTCCTGCCCGCCAGCGAGATGCCTGCTGTTTCCGCTCCGGCTGCGTTAGGCATTCCGGCACTGGATCTCCTCCCCGTCATCGAACATATCTGCCGTAGCGGTAAGCTCCAGGCCGCCGATCTGGTAGAGTTTAACCCGCAGTACGATCGGGACGGGCAGGGCGCTAAGCTCGCCGCCCGCCTGGCCTGGCAAATTGCTCACTGGTGGGCATAACACTATTCAAGGAGTCACGATGTTTTCACGCTCACCCCTGCCGCAGTCGAGCTCTCCCGCACCTTTCTACGAAAAGGTGAAGCAGGCGATCAGCGAAAAAATCGCCACCGGCGTCTGGCGGCCGCACGACCGCATTCCCTCGGAGGCCGATCTGGTGGCGCAGTTTGGCTTTAGCCGGATGACCGTCAACCGCGCGCTGCGCGAGCTGACCGACGAAGGGCTTCTGGTGCGTCTGCAGGGCGTCGGGACGTTTGTGGCGGAACCGAAAGGGCAATCCGCCCTGTTTGAAATCCGCAGTATTGCGGACGAAATTGCCGCGCGTAATCATCAGCACCGCTGTGAGGTGCTGGTGCTCGAAGAGACCCAGGCCAGCCCCGAGCAGGCGGTAGAGCTGAACGTCAAAGAAGGCAGCCGCATCTTCCACTCCGTGATGGTGCATTTCGAAAACGACATTCCGGTGCAGATTGAAGATCGCTGCGTTAACGCCGAACGGATACCGGACTATCTGAACCAGGATTACACCCACACCACGCCGCATGCCTATCTTTCGCTTGTCGCACCGCTGACGGAAGGGGAGCACATTGTGGAAGCCGTGCGCGCCACGCCGCAGGAGTGCGAGCGGCTGCGCATTAAAGAGCACGACCCGTGCCTGCTGATCCGCCGTCGAACCTGGTCCTCGTCGCACATTGTGTCGCATGCCCGGCTGCTTTTCCCGGGTAACCGTTACCGGCTGCAGGGCCACTTTATGTCATAAGTTTTATAAGCGTGATCGCTAACGCAATATAACAAAATTGTATCTTTTTTGTTAAATTCGACCTTGTGTGTGCTTGTCTATACAAGTATATCTAAATGCATCATCTGTCCCGTATAGGAGCACACAATGTCGTCAGGTAAATACCGCCAGCAGGACGTCCGCGCCGCGCGCGGCACCACCCTTACCGCCAAAAGCTGGCTCACCGAAGCCCCGCTGCGCATGTTGATGAACAACCTCGATCCTGAGGTGGCGGAAAACCCCCACGAGCTGGTGGTTTATGGCGGCATTGGCCGCGCCGCGCGCAACTGGGAATGCTATGACGCAATTGTAAAATCCCTGACCGAACTCGAACACGACGAAACCCTGCTGGTGCAGTCCGGCAAGCCGGTGGGCGTGTTTAAAACGCACAAAAACGCCCCGCGCGTGCTGATCGCCAACTCAAACCTCGTGCCGCACTGGGCAACGTGGGAACACTTCAACGAACTGGACGCGAAAGGGCTGGCGATGTATGGCCAGATGACCGCCGGGAGCTGGATCTACATCGGCAGCCAGGGGATCGTGCAGGGCACCTACGAAACCTTCGTGGAAGCCGGTCGCCAGCACTACAACGGCTCGCTGAAAGGCCGCTGGGTATTGACCGCCGGTCTGGGCGGCATGGGCGGCGCGCAACCGCTGGCCGCCACGCTGGCCGGCGCGTGTTCCCTGAACATTGAGTGCCAGCAGAGCCGCATTGATTTCCGTCTGCGTACCCGCTACGTCGATGAACAGGCGACCAGCCTGGACGATGCGCTGGCGCGCATCAAAAAATACACGTCCGAAGGCAAAGCGGTGTCGATTGCCCTGTGCGCAAATGCGGCGGACATTCTTCCAGAACTCGTCGCCCGCGGCGTGCGTCCGGATCTGGTCACCGACCAGACCAGCGCCCATGACCCGTTGCACGGTTACCTGCCAAAAGGCTGGACGTGGGAAGCCTACCAGCAAAAAGCGGAGACCGATCCGGAAGGCACGGTGCTTGCCGCGAAACGCTCCATGGCGGAACACGTATCCGCCATGCTGGCCTTCAGCCAGATGGGTATTCCGACCTTTGATTACGGCAACAACATTCGCCAGATGGCGAAAGAGATGGGCGTGAATAACGCCTTCGACTTCCCCGGCTTCGTCCCGGCCTATATCCGCCCGCTGTTCTGCCGCGGCATCGGGCCGTTCCGCTGGGTTGCCCTGTCCGGTGACCCAGAGGACATCTACAAAACCGACGCCAAAGTGAAGGAGATCGTCGCCGATGACGAACACCTTCACCACTGGCTGGACATGGCCCGCGAGCGCATTAACTTCCAGGGGCTGCCAGCGCGTATCTGCTGGGTAGGGCTGGAGTGGCGTCAAAAACTCGGCCTCGCCTTTAACGAAATGGTGCGCAGCGGTGAAGTCTCCGCGCCGATTGTGATTGGCCGCGACCACCTGGACTCCGGCTCCGTCGCCAGCCCGAACCGTGAAACGGAAGCCATGCGCGACGGCTCGGATGCGGTGTCCGACTGGCCATTGCTGAACGCCCTGCTGAATACCGCCAGCGGCGCGACCTGGGTGTCGCTGCACCACGGCGGCGGCGTGGGGATGGGCTTCTCCCAGCATTCCGGGATGGTTATTGTCTGTGACGGAACGGATGAAGCCGCCGCGCGTATCGCTCGCGTGCTCCACAACGACCCGGCAACCGGCGTGATGCGTCACGCGGATGCGGGTTACGAGATTGCCATTGACTGTGCCAAAGAGCAGGGCCTTAACCTGCCGATGATCCCTGCCACACAAGGAAAGCATGAATGAACGCATTAACCCTCACTCCCGGCTCACTGACGCTCAAACAGCTGCGTAACGTCTGGCGTCAGCCGGTCACCCTTTCGCTGGATGAAAGTGCTCACGCCGCCATTAACGACAGCGTGGCCTGCGTTGAAGCCATCGTTGCCGAAGGGCGCACGGCTTACGGGATTAATACCGGCTTTGGGCTGCTGGCGCAGACCCGCATCGCGACGCACGATCTGGAAAACCTGCAGCGTTCTCTGGTGCTGTCGCACGCGGCGGGCGTCGGCCAGCCGCTTGACGATGAGATTGTCCGTCTGATGATGGTGCTCAAAATCAACAGCCTGGCGCGCGGTTTCTCCGGCATTCGCCTGAGTGTGATCCAGGCGCTGATGGCGCTGGTTAATGCGGAGGTCTATCCGTGGATCCCGGCGAAGGGCTCCGTCGGGGCCTCCGGCGATCTCGCACCGCTGGCGCACATGTCGCTGCTGCTGCTGGGTGAAGGCAAAGCGCGCTGGCAGGGCGAGTGGCTTCCGGCGAAAGAGGCGCTGAAAAAAGCCGGCTTAACGCCGATCACGCTGGCGGCGAAAGAGGGGCTGGCGCTGCTGAACGGCACCCAGGCGTCGACCGCCTTCGCGCTGCGCGGCCTGTTTGAAGCGGAAGATCTGTTTGCCTCGGCGGTGGTGTGCGGTGCGCTGGCTACCGAAGCGGTGCTGGGCTCGCGTCGCCCGTTCGATGCCCGCATCCACGAGGTGCGCGGTCAGCGCGGGCAGATCGATGCTGCCGCGATGTACCGTCACGTGCTTACCGACACCAGCGAGATCGCGGAGTCACACCACAACTGTGAAAAGGTGCAGGATCCGTATTCCCTGCGCTGCCAGCCGCAGGTGATGGGCGCGTGCCTGACGCAGCTGCGCCAGGCGGCGGAGGTGCTGCTGGTGGAGGCCAACGCGGTGTCCGATAACCCGCTGGTGTTCGCCCAGGAAAACGAGGTGGTCTCCGGCGGTAACTTCCACGCCGAGCCTGTGGCAATGGCGGCGGATAATATCGCGCTGGCGATTGCCGAAGTCGGCGCGTTGTCCGAGCGCCGCATCGCGCTGATGATGGATAAACACATGTCCCAGTTGCCACCGTTCCTGGTGCGTAACGGCGGGGTCAACTCGGGCTTTATGATTGCTCAGGTGACGGCCGCAGCGCTGGCAAGCGAGAACAAGGCGCTGTCGCATCCGCACAGCGTGGACAGCCTGCCAACCTCGGCGAATCAGGAAGATCACGTTTCGATGGCACCGGCTGCCGGGCGTCGTCTCTGGGAAATGGCCTCCAACACCCGCGGTGTGCTGGCGGTGGAATGGCTGGCGGCAAGTCAGGGTATCGATCTGCGTGAGGGGCTCAAATCCAGCCCGCTGCTGGAGCAGGCGCGTCAGGTGCTGCGCGAGCACGTCACCCATTACGACGACGACCGCTTCTTTGCCCCGGATATTGATAAGGCGATGCAGCTTCTGGAAGAAGGGCGGCTGGTGGGGCTGTTACCTTCGGTGCTGTGATTTTTTTTGCCCGGTGGCGCTGCGCTTACCGGGCCTACGCGTGCGAAATCCAGGCCGGGTAAGGCGTAGCCGCCACCCGGCTTTTTTCAGGAATACATCGCTGTAATCGATGCGCTCCCCAGGGAATGGAAATGCACGTTAAACCCGACCATTGCGCCGCTCGCGCCTTCATCGACCTCAATCTTCTCCACATCCAGCGCGTGCACCGTGAAGATATAGCGGTGGGTTTCCCCTTTTGGCGGCGCCGCGCCGCCGTAGCCCGCTTTACCAAAGTCAGTGCGCGTCTGAATGGCACCTTCAGGCAGGGCAACCAGGTCTGAACCGGAACCCTGCGGTAGTACGCGCGTGTCGGCAGGCAGGTTCGCCACAATCCAGTGCCACCAGCCGGAGCCAGTAGGCGCATCTGGGTCGTAGCAGGTCACGACAAAGCTTTTGGTGCCTGCCGGAACCTCGTCCCACGCCAGGTGCGGGGAGATATTGTCTCCCTGATACCCCATGCCGTTAAAAACGTGACGTTCCGGCAGTTTTTCACCGTCGCGCAGATCTTTACTGATGATTTTCATACGGTTTACCCTCGTTGATCGCTCGTTCAGCAAGTGTAATGCATAGGGTTAAATCGTGAAATGCGCGGGAATGTTAACGGCTGTTACGACCGCGTCGGTTAATTTACGCAGCTGCTCCGGCGTAATGCTGTACGGCGGCATCAGGTAGATAAGCTTGCCGAAAGGCCGTACCCACACGCCTTGATCCACGAAGAAACGCTGCAACGCCGCCATATTCACCGGATGGGTGGTTTCAATCACCCCGATGGCGCCCAGCACGCGCACATCCGCCACGAAATTCGCCCCCGAGGCGGCGCTCAGCTCCGCTTTCAGCTCCGCTTTCAGCTGCGCTTCAATCGCCGCAACCTGCGTCTGCCACTCGCCGCTCGCCAGAATCGCCAGGCTTTCACTCGCCACGGCGCAGGCCAGGGGGTTGCCCATAAACGTCGGACCGTGCATAAAGCAGCCTGCTTCGCCGTCGCTGATGGTGTCGGCCACCTGGCGGGTCGTGAGCGTGGCGGAGAGCGTCATGGTGCCGCCCGTCAGCGCTTTGCCGAGGCACAGAATATCCGGGGCGATACCCGCATGCTCGCAGGCAAATAGCTTGCCAGTACGGCCAAAGCCGGTGGCGATCTCATCGGCAATCAGCAGAATGCCCTCGCGGTCGCACATCCTGCGAATACGCCTCAGCCATTCCGGATGGTACATCCGCATTCCGCCCGCGCCCTGCACGATCGGTTCAAGAATGACGGCAGCAATCTCGTGACGATGTGCTGCCATCAGCCGCGCGAAGCCGACCATGTCCATCTCGTTCCACTCGCCGTCGAAGCGGCTCTGCGGCGCAGGGGCGAACAGGTTTTCCGGCAGATACCCCTTCCACAGGCTGTGCATGGAGTTATCCGGATCGCACACCGACATCGCCCCGAAGGTATCCCCGTGATAGCCGTTGCGGAAGGTGAGGAAACGCTGGCGCGCTTCGCCCTTCGCGTGCCAGTACTGCAGCGCCATTTTCATCGCCACTTCCACCGCCACGGAGCCGGAATCCGCCAGGAATACGCACTCCAGCGAGTCAGGCGTCATCGCTACCAGACGTCGGCATAAATCCACCGCGGGCTGATGGGTGATCCCGCCAAACATCACGTGCGACATCTGGTCAATCTGGGCCTTCATCGCCGCATTCAGGCGCGGGTGGTTGTACCCGTGAATCGCCGCCCACCAGGAGGACATCCCGTCAACGAGCCGCTCGCCGCTGGCGAGGTGCAGCTCGCAGCCGTGGGCGGAGGCCACCGGATAGACGGGAAGGGGGCGGGTCGTGGAGGTGTAAGGGTGCCAGATATGCTGCTTGTCGAAGGCGAGATCGTCCTGGGTCATAATCGACTTGTAAACCATTTTGAAAAGTTTTAGGTTTACGAGTATAAACCGAACCGAAAATTAACAAAACCCTTTGGAGAAGCCCGATGGCTCACCACGCACGCTGGACGATGTCGCAAGTTACTGAATTATTCAACAAACCTTTCCTTGAGCTGATGTTCGAAGCCCAACAGGTGCATCGTCAGCATTTCGATCCTCGCCATGTTCAGGTCAGCACGCTGCTGTCGATCAAGACCGGCGCCTGCCCCGAAGACTGCAAATATTGCCCGCAGAGTGCGCGCTACAAAACCGGTCTGGAGTCAGAGCGCCTGATGGAAGTGGAGCAGGTCCTTGACTCCGCGCGCAAGGCGAAAAACGCTGGATCAACCCGCTTCTGCATGGGCGCGGCGTGGAAGAACCCGCACGATCGCGACATGCCGTATCTGGAGCAGATGGTGAAGGGCGTGAAGGAGATGGGCCTCGAAGCCTGCATGACCCTCGGTACGCTCAACGAAGAGCAGGCGCAGCGCCTCTCGGCCGCGGGGCTGGATTACTACAACCACAACCTCGACACCTCGCCGGAATTTTACGGCAATATCATCACCACGCGTACCTACCAGGAGCGTCTGGATACGCTGGATAAAGTGCGTGACGCGGGGATCAAGGTCTGTTCCGGCGGCATCGTGGGCTTAGGCGAGACGGTGAAAGACCGCGCGGGCCTGCTGCTGCAGCTGGCGAACCTGCCGACTCCGCCGGAAAGCGTGCCGATCAACATGCTGGTGAAGGTCAAGGGCACGCCGCTGGCGGATAACGAGGACGTGGATGCGTTTGATTTTATCCGCACCATCGCGGTGGCGCGTATCATGATGCCAACGTCTTACGTTCGCCTCTCGGCGGGCCGCGAGCAGATGAACGAGCAGACCCAGGCGATGTGCTTTATGGCCGGCGCCAACTCCATCTTCTACGGCTGCAAGCTGCTGACCACGCCTAACCCGGAAGAGGACAAAGACGTTCAGCTGTTCCGTAAGCTGGGGCTGAACCCGCATCAAACCGAAGTGCTGACGGGCGATAACGAGCAACAGCAGCAGCTGGAGCAGCAGATTTTCAATGCCGACACCGACCAGTTCTACAACGCGGCAGCCGTATGACCTGGCAGGCACGTATCAACTCTGCGCTCGACGACCGTCGGGCGGCAGAGGCATTTCGCGTTCGCAGGGTGGTGGAAAACGGCGCGGGTCGTTTTCTTACCCGTGAAGACCAGCGGTTCTGCAATTTCTCCAGCAACGACTATCTCGGGCTGAGCCAGCATCCGGCCATTATCCGCGCCTGGCAGCAGGGCGCGGAGCGGTTTGGCGTGGGCAGCGGCGGATCGGGACACGTCAGCGGATACACCACGGCGCATCAGGCGCTGGAAGAGGAACTGGCTGACTGGCTCGGCTACCCGCGCGCGCTACTGTTTATCTCCGGCTTTGCCGCCAACCAGGCGGTCATCACGGCCCTGATGGGGAAGGCGGACCGCATTGTCGCCGACCGCCTGAGCCACGCCTCCCTGCTGGAGGCGGCAAATTTAAGCCCGGCGCAGCTGCGGCGTTTTGCCCATAACGATGCGGGACAGCTCGCTGCGCTGCTGGATAAACCCTGCGAAGGACAACAGCTGGCGGTCACGGAAGGGGTGTTCAGCATGGACGGCGACAGCGCGCCGCTTGCCGCGCTGCACGAGGCCGCAAAGCGGCAGCATGCCTGGCTGCTGGTCGATGATGCGCACGGCATTGGCGTGATGGGCGACGAAGGGCGCGGGAGCGCGTATCAGCAAAACGTGAAGCCGGAACTGCTGATTGTCACCTTCGGCAAAGGTTTTGGCGTTAGCGGTGCCGCCGTGCTGTGCAGCGAATCCGTCGCCGACTATCTGCTGCAGTTTGCCCGACACCTGATTTACAGCACCAGCATGCCTCCGGCGCAGGCCGTGGCGCTGTCAGCGTCGCTGGCGGTGATACGCAGCGCGGAAGGGGATGAGCGTCGCCAGCGGCTGGCAGAGCATATCGCCCGCTTCCGTCAGGGACTCGCGGCGCTGCCCTTCCGCAGCACCGATTCGCAGAGCGCTATCCAGCCGGTGATTGTCGGTGAAAATGCCCGCGCGCTGGCCCTGGCACAGGCGCTGCGCCAGCGCGGCATGTGGGTCACGGCCATCCGCCCGCCCACCGTCCCACCGGGCACGGCGCGGCTGCGCTTAACCCTGACGGCGGCGCATGAACGACAGGATATTGAGACGTTGCTGGAGGCGCTCCATGATGCCGGTGAATAAGCAGGCCATCGCGGCCGCATTTGGCCGCGCCGCGCAGAGCTATTCGCAGCATGATGAGCTGCAGCGTCTGAGCGCGCAGGGGCTTCTGGCCGCCCTTGGCGAGAACGGTTTTCCACAGGTGCTGGACGCCGGGTGTGGTCCCGGCAGCAACAGCCGCTACTGGCGCGGGGCAGGAAGCCAGGTGACGGCTATCGATCTCTCAGCCCAGATGCTGGAAGAGGCGCGCCAGCGGCAGGCGGCAGATCGTTATCTGCTGGCCGATATCGAGGCGATCCCGCTGGCAGATGCGCAGTATGATCTGGTCTGGAGCCATCTGGCGGTTCAGTGGTGCAGCAGCCTGCCGCAGGCCTTGCGTGAGCTTTATCGCGTGGCGCGACCGGGCGGGAAGGTGGCGTTTACCACCCTGCTGGAAAGTTCGCTGCCGGAGCTGAATCAGGCCTGGCAGGCAGTCGATGAACAGCCGCACGCTAACCGGTTTTTATCGCATGATCAGGTGACGCAGGCGCTGGCAGGCTGGCGCGCTCGCAGCGTGGTGCAGACCATCACACTCAATTTTAGCGATGCGTTCAGCGCCATGCGTTCGCTGAAGGGCATAGGCGCCACGCACCTGCATACCGGACGCGAGAAAAAACCGCTCACCCGCGGTCAGCTGCAGCGCCTTGAGCTGGCCTGGCCGCAGCAGCGGGGTCAATTCCCGCTCTCCTATCAACTTTTTCATGGGATTATCGAACGTGACTGAACGTTATTTTGTCACCGGCACGGACACAGAAGTGGGCAAAACGGTGGCCAGCTCGGCGCTGCTGCAGGCGGCACGGCTGCTCGGGAAAAACACTGCCGGGTATAAGCCCGTGGCGTCCGGCAGCGAGATGACGGCGGAAGGGTTACGCAACACCGACGCGCTGGCGCTCCAGCGTAACAGCACGCGTGAACTCGCCTATTCCGCGGTGAATCCGTACACCTTTGCCGAGCCGACCTCACCGCACATTATCAGCGCCGATGAAGGTCGTCCGATTGATTTCGCTGTGTTGTCTGCCGGACTGCGGACGCTGGAAAATCAGGCCGACTGGGTGCTGGTGGAAGGGGCTGGCGGCTGGTTTACGCCGCTTTCGGACACGCAGACGTTTGCTGACTGGGTGCAGGCCGAGCAGCTTCCGGTCATTCTTGTCGTCGGCGTCAAGCTGGGCTGCATCAATCACGCCATGTTGACGGCGCAGGCCATACAGCAGGCCGGGCTGCGTCTGGCGGGCTGGATAGCCAACGACGTGGTTGCGCCGGGTAAACGACACCTGGAGTATCTGGCGACGCTCAGGCGCGTCCTGCCCGCGCCGTGCCTCGGGGAGATCCCATGGCTTGCTGACGGCGCGGAAAATGCCGAAACAGGACGTTATCTCGATCTCAGCGTTTTGCTTCCCGCGACATCCAGTGAGCGATAAGCTCATCATCCAGTTCGGTAACGTGGCCCTGCGCCACGTTACGCCCGCGATAGAGCATACAGAAACGGTCCGCCACCCGACGGATAAACGACAGCTGCTGCTCCGCTAATAGCACCGTCATCCCTAACTCCCGGTTTAATCGCCCCAGCAGCTGCACCAGCTTCTGGGCAACGCTGTGCCCCGCGCCTTGCAGGGGTTCATCCAGGATCAGCAGGTGAGGGCGGTTTACCAGCGCATTAGCCAGCGCCAGCTGATACTGGTCGTCCGGAGAGAGCGTGTTCGCGCGGGTTTGCCGCACCCCATAGAGCGCCGGAAACAGGTCGTAAACGTCATTTTTCGCCTCCGGGTTAGGTTTCCCCGTCGCCCGCATGGCGATATGCAGGTTCTCCTCAATCGTTAGCTGAGAGAAGATCCGCCTGTCCTGCGAGACATAGCCAATCCCCGGCCCGGAGCGCTGTTCTGACGGCGGGTGGAGCAAATCACGCGGCGGTGCGCCCGCCTCATACCAGATGATGCTGCCGCTTTCGACAGGCACTTTCCCGGCGATGCAATTCATGAGGGTGGTTTTCCCCATGCCCGGCAGACCAACGACGCCTGTACACATCCCTTGCGGAAAATCTAAATCCACATTCCATAGCGTATGTTGACTTCCGTAAAACTGATTCACTGCACGCAGACTCAACATCTTTCTCTCCTTAAAAATGTGTGTAGGTGTGGCTCGTGGATGAATCTGCAAAACCCCTGCCATAAAGCGGAAAGTGGTTAAAAAAGCGACTTTTTTAGGAATAAGTCACAGAAGCGCGGCGGATAAAAACCGGGCTTGCACATCGACGGTGCTGGTGGTGGTGAGTTGTGGTGCAGAGCCCGAAAGGGTGAAAATGTGAGCAAGATCGCATCGGTTGGTTATGAATGACGCAACTGTTAATCAGCAAAAAATAGCTATAAAAATTTTTTGCCGCCGTCTCGTGGGAAAATCCGGGAATTTGCGGAGCGCCAGTCTGTATGGGCTGGAAGCAGTTATCCACTATTCCTGTGGATAACCATGTGCATTAGAGTTAGAAAACACGCGATAAGCGAGAGAAGACGCGGCTTACGCCCAAATTGACGCGAAACGCGGCTTTAGAAAATATCGTTTAGTTTTTAATTGCTTAGATAAAAGCAATTCCCGTCATGAAAGTGTCACCGGTTGCCACAAAACTATCATTACCTGGCTTGACAAATGTTAAAAAAGAAAAAGTTCTGGGGATAACCTGACCTGACTGGTGTTTTATGTTGTCACAGTCCAAATTTTGGTCGCTATCGCGCTAATCATTCAGGCGCTACTCTAAATATCCTGACATGCTACTGGTTTTTCATCCAGTGTTTTTTACTGGCATTCCTGGCAACAAGGAGTAAAATTACTCACCTGCCGCTTATAACGTCATCAGGTTGTCGCCCATGAGTAAACCGTTCAAATTGAATTCTGCTTTCCGTCCATCTGGCGATCAGCCTGAGGCGATCCGTCGTCTGGAAGAAGGACTGGAGGATGGGCTGGCGCACCAGACGCTGCTGGGGGTCACCGGCTCGGGTAAAACATTTACCATTGCCAACGTGATTGCGGATCTCCAGCGCCCAACGATGGTGCTGGCACCCAATAAAACCCTGGCGGCGCAGCTATACGGCGAGATGAAAGAGTTCTTCCCGGAAAACGCGGTAGAGTATTTCGTCTCCTACTACGATTACTACCAGCCTGAAGCCTATGTGCCGAGTTCTGACACCTTCATTGAGAAAGATGCCTCGGTGAACGAACACATCGAGCAGATGCGACTGTCGGCCACGAAGGCGCTTCTGGAGCGTCGCGATGTGATCGTCGTTGCCTCGGTTTCCGCGATATACGGTCTGGGCGATCCGGATCTCTATCTCAAGATGATGTTGCACCTGACGCAGGGGATGATCATTGACCAGCGCGCGATTTTGCGTCGCCTGGCGGAGCTGCAGTACACCCGCAACGACCAGGCCTTCCAGCGCGGCACCTTCCGCGTGCGCGGTGAAGTGATCGACATCTTCCCGGCAGAATCGGACGATATGGCGCTGCGCGTCGAGCTGTTTGACGAGGAGGTCGAACGCCTGTCGCTCTTCGACCCGCTGACTGGACACGTTGAGTCGGTGATCCAGCGCTTCACCATCTACCCGAAAACGCACTACGTGACGCCGCGCGAGCGTATCGTGCAGGCGATGGAAGAGATCAAAGTGGAGCTGGCCGAGCGCCGTAAGGTGCTGCTGGCGAACAATAAGCTGCTGGAAGAGCAGCGCCTGAGCCAGCGTACCCAGTTCGACCTGGAGATGATGAACGAGCTGGGCTACTGCTCCGGCATTGAAAACTACTCCCGCTTCCTCTCCGGGCGCGGGCCGGGCGAGCCGCCGCCGACGCTGTTTGATTACCTTCCGGCCGACGGTTTGCTGGTGATCGACGAATCCCACGTCACGATCCCGCAGATCGGCGGGATGTACCGTGGCGACCGGGCGCGTAAGGAGACGCTGGTGGAATACGGCTTCCGCCTGCCGTCAGCGCTGGATAACCGTCCGATGAAGTTTGAAGAGTTTGAGGCGCTGGCGCCGCAAACCATCTACGTCTCGGCCACGCCGGGCAACTATGAGCTGGAAAAATCGGGCGATGAGGTGGTTGACCAGGTGGTACGTCCGACCGGGCTGCTGGATCCGGTTATCGAGGTGCGTCCGGTGGCCACGCAGGTGGACGACCTGCTCTCTGAGATCCGCGCCCGTTCCGCCATCAACGAGCGCGTGCTGGTGACCACGCTCACCAAGCGTATGGCGGAAGACCTGACCGAGTATCTTGAAGAGCACGGCGAGAAGGTGCGTTATCTGCACTCGGATATCGATACCGTGGAGCGCATGGAGATTATCCGCGACCTGCGTCTGGGTGAGTTTGATGTGCTGGTAGGGATTAACCTGCTGCGAGAAGGTCTCGATATGCCGGAGGTCTCGCTGGTGGCGATTCTGGATGCGGACAAAGAGGGCTTCCTGCGTTCCGAGCGTTCGCTGATTCAGACCATTGGCCGCGCCGCGCGTAACGTCAACGGTAAAGCGATTCTGTACGGCGACAAAATTACCCCGTCGATGGCGAAAGCGATTGGTGAGACGGAGCGCCGCCGTGAGAAACAGCAGCGCTACAACGAAGAACACGGCATTACCCCGCAGGGGCTGAACAAGAAGGTGGTGGATATTCTGGCGCTGGGTCAGAACATCGCCAAAACCAAAGCGAAAGGCCGCGGCAAGGCGCGTTCAGTGGTGGAAGAAGATACCGTCGTGCTGACGCCAAAAGCGCTGCAGCAGAAAATCCACGAGCTGGAAGGACAGATGATGCAGCACGCGCAGAACCTGGAGTTCGAAGAGGCGGCGCAGATCCGCGACCAGCTTCATCAGCTGCGGGATCTGTTTATCGCGGCATCGTGAGTAAAGCGTTGTTTTCTCCCTCTCCCCTTGGGAGAGGGCCGGGGTGAGGGCATCAGGCCTCACAAAACGAATCTAACCCAGCGCCTGAATCGCCTTCTCCAGCGCCTCGCGCAGCAGATGGCGGTCGTGGCGATACTTGATGTCTGAGGCCTCCAGCGGCTCCTGCACCACCAGACGATCGCCGATACCGGATACATCCACCTTCGGCCCCACCACCACGCCGTCAATGATCTTCTTACCGACGTAATGCTCCATCAAATTGAGTTTATCCGCCAGCGACAGGCTTGCGGCTGCCGGGCTCAGTTCACGCCCGAGGTTACCAATGTAAACCATTGGCGCCGGGGTGCGGCGCAGCGCCTGCGCCAGCTCTTTCACCAGCAGGATCGGCATCAGGCTGGTGTAAAAGCTGCCCGGGCCGATCAGAATTAAATCCGCGTCGCCAATTGCTTCTACGGCTTCACGCGTCGCCGGCACGCTCGGGTAAGTCATCAGCTCTTTGGGCGGCAGCAGAAGCTGGTCAATATTCACCTCGCCGTAAACTTCATGCCCTTCGGCGTCGATGGCCATCAAGTCAACCGGTTGTTCAGACATGGGGATCAGAAATGCGTCCACTTTGAGCAGATTACGGATCAGATTGATGGCTTCGAGAGGCCTTACGCTCAGGTGATCCAGCGCCTTTAACATCAGATTTCCGAGGTTATGTCCGGAAAGTTCGCCATTGCCGCCAAAACGGTACTCAAACATCGCCGACGCGACGCTCGGCTCGGTAATTAACTGGTTCAGGCAGTTGCGCATATCGCCCCAGGCAATACCGCCTTCGGCACGTCTGATCCGCCCGGTTGAGCCGCCGTTGTCGGTGGTGGTCACTATCCCTGTCAGCCTTGAGCCGAGTGACGACAATGAGGACATGACGCGGCCCAGGCCGTGGCCTCCGCCAAGAGCGACCACTCGGTCAAGATCCGCAAAAGTGCGATTGCGCATACGTATTCCTTATCACGTTCGATCGCGTAACAGTAACCTAACTACCCCTAAAAGACGATGCCTCACCCGATGCAAAATGACGTATATCAATGTGAAAGTGCGGTTTTTAGGTATTCTGTAGCGAAAATGGGCGAATGATTCGCTATATACATAGTTATATAGCGAAAAGCGACAATGGCGCTGTCCGAATTTCCGCGCTACTATCGCCCTAACCACGTTTTCAACATTGAAAACATACACTCTAGCCCTTGTGCCTGTGTCGAAAGATATGGCGCTCTGGCCGTGGCGAATTTGCCACCAGGGTACAGAAAGAAATGACTGTGCCTCCCGTATCTGGAAAGGTGTACATGGCTTCACAACTTACTGATGCTTTCGCGCGTAAGTTTTATTACTTACGTCTGTCGATTACCGATGTGTGCAATTTCCGTTGCACCTACTGCCTGCCCGACGGCTACAAACCGGGCAGCGTCACCAATAACGGCTTTCTCTCCGTGGATGAAGTGCGCCGCGTCACGCGCGCCTTCTCTGAACTCGGCACCGAAAAAGTGCGCCTTACCGGCGGTGAACCCTCGCTGCGACGCGATTTCCCCGACATCATTGCCGCCGTGCGTGAAAATGAACGTATCCGCCAGATTGCGGTGACCACCAACGGTTACCGTATGGCGCGCGACGTGGCCACCTGGCGCGATGCGGGCTTAACCGCCATTAACGTCAGCGTGGACAGTCTGGACGCCCGCCAGTTTCACGCCATTACCGGCCAGGATAAATTCCAGCAGGTCATGGACGGTATCGATGCGGCATTTGCGGCCGGCTTCGAAAAAGTCAAAGTCAACACGGTGCTGATGCGTGATGTAAACCATCACCAGCTCGATACTTTCCTGGCGTGGATCAAAACTCGCCCCATTCAGCTGCGTTTTATTGAGCTGATGGAAACCGGCGAGGGCAGCGAGCTGTTTCGCCGCCATCACATCTCCGGCATGGTGCTGCGCGACGAACTGCTCAGGCGCGGCTGGATCCACCAGATCCGCCAGCGCAGCGACGGTCCGGCACAGGTCTTCTGCCATCCTGATTATGAAGGCGAGATCGGGCTTATCATGCCTTACGAGAAAGACTTCTGTGCCAGCTGCAACCGCCTGCGCGTCTCTTCCGTGGGCAAACTCCATCTCTGCCTGTTCGGCGACGGCGGCGTGGACCTTCGCGATCTGCTGGAAGACGATGCGCAGCAGGACGCGCTTGAAGCGCGCATTTCTGAAGCACTGACGCATAAAAAACAGACCCACTTCCTGCATCAGGGCAATACCGGCATTACTCAGAACCTGTCTTACATCGGCGGGTAACCAGTCTTAAGAAGGAATCAGAAGATGAGTCAGGTCAGCGCAGAATTTATCCCGACACGCATTGCGATCCTTACCGTTTCCGACCGCCGTGGCGAAGAGGATGATACCTCCGGCCACTGGCTGCGCGAGGCGGCCCATGACGCGGGGCATAACATTGTTGATAAAGCGATCGTGAAGGAGAACCGCTACGCCATTCGCGCGCAGGTCTCGCAGTGGATCGCCAGTGATGAGGTGCAGGTGGTGCTGATCACCGGCGGCACCGGCTTTACCGCAGGCGATCAGGCGCCTGAAGCGCTGCTCCCGCTGTTCGACCGCGAGGTGGAAGGCTTCGGCGAGGTGTTCCGCATGCTCTCCTTTGAAGAGATTGGCACTTCCACGCTGCAGTCGCGCGCCGTTGCCGGGGTGGCGAACAAAACCCTGATTTTCGCCATGCCGGGCTCGACGAAAGCCTGCCGCACCGCGTGGGAAAACATCATCGCCCCGCAGCTGGATGCCCGTACCCGTCCGTGTAATTTCCATCCCCATTTAAAGAAATAAGCTATGTCACAACTGACCCACATTAACGCCGCTGGCGAAGCGCATATGGTTGACGTCTCCGCCAAAGCGGAAACGGTGCGCGAGGCGCGCGCGGAAGCGTTCGTCACCATGCTGCCGGAAACGCTGGCAATGATTATCGACGGCAGCCATCACAAGGGTGATGTCTTTGCGACCGCGCGCATCGCGGGTATTCAGGCCGCCAAGCGCACCTGGGATCTCATTCCGCTGTGCCATCCGCTGATGCTGAGCAAGGTGGAGGTAAACCTGCAGGCCCAGCCGGAGCACAATCGCGTGCGGATTGAATCGCTGTGCCGCTTAACCGGTAAAACCGGCGTGGAGATGGAGGCGCTGACGGCGGCTTCCGTTGCCGCGCTGACCATCTACGACATGTGCAAAGCGGTGCAGAAAGACATGGTGATTGGCCCGGTTCGCCTGCTGGCAAAAAGCGGCGGCAAATCCGGTGATTTTAAGGTGGACAGCCATGATTAAGGTGCTCTTTTTTGCGCAGGTGCGCGAGCTGGTCAATACCGACAGCCTGACGCTGGATGCCTCTTTTGAAAACGTTGCGGCTCTGCGCGCGCATCTGGCGGCACAGAGCGACCGCTGGGCGCTGGCGCTGGACGAAGGCAAGCTGCTGGCCGCCGTTAACCAGACGCTGGTGGAGCTTACCCATCCGCTGAAGGCCGGGGATGAAGTGGCCTTCTTCCCGCCGGTGACAGGGGGTTAAGATGGCTGAAACCCGAATTCTGGTAAGTCCCGAGCGTTTTAACGTGGGGACCGAATACAGCTGGCTGGCGGAACGCGATGAAGACGGCGCGGTCGTGACCTTTACCGGCAAGGTGCGTAACCATAACCTCGGTGACAGCGTGAAGGCGCTGACGCTGGAGCATTATCCCGGCATGACGGAAAAATCGCTGGCGGAGATTGTGGACGAGGCGCGAGGCCGCTGGCCGCTCGGGCGCGTCACGGTGATTCACCGCATCGGCGAGATGTGGCCTGGCGAGGAGATTGTCTTTGTCGGGGTGACCAGCGCCCACCGCGGCAGCGCGTTTGCCGCAGGGGAGTTCATTATGGATTTCCTCAAAACCAAAGCCCCGTTCTGGAAGCGCGAAGCCACGCCGGAAGGCGACCGCTGGGTAGAATCTCGCGACAGCGATAAGCAGGCCGCCAGTCGTTGGTAGTCGGTTTACGTGGATGTGTTACTCTTAACGAGTGTGTCTACTTAATCTTAATCAGGAGTGAATCATGGACCGATTTCCGCGTTCCGATTCAATAGTACAGCAGACCCGTAGCGGCCTGCAGACGTATATGGCTCAGGTGTACGGCTGGATGACGGTTGGCCTGCTACTTACCGCGTTTATCGCGTGGTATGCGGCGAACACGCCGGAGCTGATGATGTTTATCTTCTCCAGCAAAATCACCTTCTTTGGGCTGATTATCGCGCAGCTGGCGCTGGTGTTTGTGCTTTCGGGTCTGGTGCACAAGCTGAGTGCCGGCATGGCAACGACCCTGTTTATGCTCTATTCGGCGCTAACGGGGCTGACGCTTTCCAGCATCTTTATCGTTTACACCTACTCATCCATTGCCAGCACCTTCGTGGTCACCGGCGGGATGTTCGGTGCGATGAGCCTGTACGGTTACACCACGAAGCGCGATCTGAGCGGTTTCGGCAGCATGCTGTTTATGGGGCTGATTGGGATTGTGCTGGCGTCACTGGTGAACCTGTGGCTGAAGAGCGAAGCGCTGATGTGGGCCGTGACCTATATCGGGGTGGTGCTCTTCGTCGGGTTGACGGCTTATGACACGCAGAAACTGAAAAACATCGGCGAGCAGATCGACGTGCGCGACAGTTCAAACCTGCGCAAATACTCGATTCTGGGCGCGCTGACGCTCTATCTGGACTTCATCAACCTGTTCCTGATGCTGCTGCGAATTCTTGGCAACCGTCGTTAAGATTGCTTTGCCGGGTGGCGGTTTCGCCTTACCCGGCCTACGAAGCGCGAACCGTAGGTCGGGTAAGGCGAAGCCGCCACCCGACTTATTCACTTCGCTAGCATCCTCTCATTCTTCGCCCGCAGCTTTTTCGCCCGACTTTCCAGCACCAGATAGCAGATCGTGGCCAGCGCCAGCGGCAGGAAGTAATACAGCATGCGGTACGCCAGCAGGGCGGCGATAATCGTTCCCTGAGAAACATGCTCCCCGGCCAGCAGGGCAATAAACACCGCCTCCAGCACGCCGATCCCCGCCGGAATATGCACAATCACCCCGGCAATACTGCTCACCAGCAGCACGCCCAGCACGAAGAAGTAGTTTACGTCCTCGCCGATCAGCAGCCAGATGATGGCTCCCATCGCCATCCAGTTGGCGCTGGAAACCGCCATCTGCAGCACCGCAAACTTCCACGAGGGCAGGACCAGCTTTTGCCCTTTAATGGTCATATGACGGCGTCTGGCAAAGGCGCAGGCCCACAGATAAACGGCGATAATCAGCAGCAGTACGATGCCCAGAATCCGCAGCGTGGCCTCATCGATATACCAGTGCGCGGGCAGTTGCACCACGCCGATGGTGAAGATCACCCCGCCGAGCAGAATATAGCCCAGCCAGTTGGTGGTAATGCTCAGGGAAAAAATGCGCGTGATGGTCCCGCCCGGCAGCCCGAGCCGCGAGTAGAGGCGATAGCGCATGCCAATCCCCCCGACCCAGGTGCTCAGCGTCAGGTTAAAGGCGTAGCAGATAAACGACACCAGCATTACCTGACGTTTGGCCAGCTTGTGGCCGCAGTAGGCCCGACCCAGCAGGTCATAGCAGCCGTACATCAGGTAGCTTACGATAACCAGCCCCGTCGCGCCCAGCAGCACCATCCGGTTATAGTTGCGGATAACCTTCCACACCTCTTCCCAGTCCACTTTCTGCGCGTAGACCACCAGCAGCACCGCGACGGCAATAAAGAATACCCAGGTGAGGATCTTTTTTGCCAGACGCCAGCGTGGATGCGATTTTGACATCAGGGTTTGCCTCCATCTTCCGCTTCTATGCGGTCCTGGGTTTCCATTTCGGGTTGTACCGGCGGGTCCACCTGCGCCAGCTTCGGCGTATGCGCCGGCAGCCAGCCGACCATCGCCGGGAAATGCCGCAGGAAGTGGAACACCACCACGCTGATGCCCAGGTTCCACCAGGTGCGTTTGGGAACCATAGACTCATCCACGCGCACGCAGTCGTTAACGATCAACGCCTGCAGGTTATCCCGCAGGGTCTGGTTAAACTGGCGGTCGTGAATGATCAGGTTGGCTTCAAGGTTAAGCGACAGGCTCAGCGGATCGAGGTTGCTGGAGCCCACGGTGGCCCAGTGATCGTCCATCAGCGCGACTTTGCCGTGCAGCGGCCGACGGCGGTATTCGTAGATCTGGACGCCGCCCTTCACCAGGTAGTTGTACAGCAGCCGCGCCCCGACTTTGACGATCGGCATATCCGGCTCGCCCTGCACGATCAGCTTCACGCGCACGCCGCGACGGGCAGCATTGCGCATGGCATGCAGCAGGCGATAGCCCGGGAAGAAGTAGGCGTTAGCGATAATCACTTCGCGCTTGGCGTTGGCGAGCATCTTAAGGTAGTGACGTTCAATATCGTCCCGGTGCTCGCCGTTGTCGCGCCAGACGAAAAGCGCCTGTGCTTCACCGGGCTTCCGGTTCTCCTCCGGGCGATGGCGGCGTCGCCACCAGCGGCGAACGGCCTCTTTCCCCGGCAGGTTCTCCAGCTCAAACAGCAAAATGTCCTGCACCACCGGGCCTTCAATGCGAATGGCGTAATCCTGCTTCGCTTCCGGGCCGTAGTCGGACATATGCTCAGCGGAGTAGTTAATGCCGCCGACAAACGCCACCGTCTCATCCACCACCACAATTTTGCGGTGCATCCGGCGGAAAAGGTTGGTACGCATGCCGAACAGGCGAGGGCCGGGATCGTAGTAGCGGAACACCACCCCCGCGGCGGTCAGTTCATTGACGAACGCATCGCTAAGGTCCGGCGAGCCGTAGCCATCCAGCAGCACTTCAATTTTGACGCCGCGCTGGGCGGCGCGCAGCAACACGCTGTGCAGCTGCTTGCCGACGTTGTCTTCGAACCAGATAAAGGTTTCGAGGATCACCTTCTGCTGGGCGTGATCAATCGCCTTAAACACGGCCGGGTAATACTCGTCCCCGTTGACCAGCAACGTGATCCGGTTGCCTTCCTGCCAGGAACATTTCATAGGTGGATCTCCGCGCTGAGCGGGGCATGGTCGGAAAGATGCCGCCAGTTGAGGAGCGCCAGGGCGGTCGGGCTGCTGGCATGGGCATTTTTTACGTAGATGCGGTCAAGCCGCAGCAGCGGGAAACGGACTGGAAACGTGCGCGCAGGCCTGCCGTTCGCCCGGGTGAAAATTTCCTCCAGTCCGGCCTCCACCTTCAGGGGGTGGTTTGCCCGCTGGCGCCAGTCGTTGAAATCGCCTGCCACGACAACAGGTTCACCGTCAGGCAGCGCGTTGGCCCATCCGGCCAACATTTTCAGCTGTGCCTGACGATGGGCTTCGCGCAGGCCCAGGTGAACGCAGCCGACGTGGATGGGCAGCTCAAGGTCGGGCGGGGTAATGCGGCAGTAAAGCAGGCCGCGTTTTTCGCTCTCCCCGACGGAAACGTCGCGGTTCTCGTAATGTTCAATGGGGTAGCGGGACAGCACCGCGTTGCCGTGATGCCCTTCCGGATAGACCGCGTTGCGGCCGTAGGCATAATCACTCCACATGGTGTCGGCCAGAAATTCATAGTGCGGCGTGTCGGGCCAGTTCTCAAAGTGAAGCGGATGCACTTCGTGTGCACCCATCACCTCCTGCAGGCAGACAATATCCGCGCTGACGGTGCGCACCGCGTCGCGCAGCTCCGGTAAAATGAAGCGGCGGTTAAATGCTGTGAAGCCTTTATGAATGTTTATCGTCAGCACTTTAAGCGAGAAATGCTGCATTTTTTTCGTCATAAGCTCCTTCCTGAGTGACTATCCCAATGAAAATAAAGTGTAGTCGGCGTCACAAAAAGATGCGGCGTTACGGAATTTTCCGTAAAGTGCGGTAGTCTGATTAAGCAGAGAAAAATCCTTCAGGAGAGAAGCCATGAAGTGGCAACAACGTGTTCGTGTCGCAACTGGCCTGAGTTGCTGGCAGATAATGTTGCATTTACTGGTCGTGGCCGTACTGGTGATGGGCTGGATGAGCGGCACGCTGGTGCGTGTTGGCCTGGGGCTATGCGTCCTTTACGGCGTCACCGTGCTGTCGATGCTGTTCTTACAGCGCCACCATGAAGCGCGCTGGCGTGAGGTGGGTGATCTGCTCGAAGAGCTCACCACCACCTGGTACTTTGGTGCAGCGATGATTGTCCTGTGGCTGCTGTCACGCGTCCTGCAGAACAACCTGCTGCTGGCCCTGGCGGGTCTGGCTATCCTCGCAGGGCCTGCGGTGGTCTCGTTGCTGACCAAAGAGAAAAAGCTACGCGATGTTGCGTCTAAACATCGCGTACGCCACTGAGCCCGTCGTGGCCGCGATGACCAGTAGCGGCCACAAACTTCCCCAGACAATATCCAGACTCGCATCCTTCAGATAGATCTGCTTGGTGATATCCGTAAAGTGTCGTATCGGGTTTATCCACGTTAGATCCTGGAGCCACACCGGCATATTCTCGACGGGTGAGACGTACCCCGAGAGCAGGATCGCGGGCATCATAAAGACGAATACCCCGATAAACGCCTGCTGCTGCGTCGAGCAGAGTGCGGAAATCAGCAGCCCAAACCCCACCAGCGACAACCCGTAAATCACCATCGTGAAGTAAAACAGCGCCAGCGATCCGGCGAACGGGATCTGGTAGGCCCAAATTCCCACCCCCAGCACGATGGTGGCCTGGAAGGTCGCGACAATCAGTGCCGGCACCGCTTTGCCGACGAAAATTTGCCAGGTGGCGAGCGGGGAGACCAGCAGCTGATCCAGCGTGCCCTGTTCGCGCTCGCGGGCGACGGAGAGGGAGGTGACGATCATCACCCCGATGGTGGTGATCATGGCGATCAGCGACGGCACCACAAACCACTTGTAGTCCAGATTCGGGTTATACCAGTTGCGCACCACCAGTTCGCTGTTGTTGGGCTTCGGTTTGCCGTCCATCAGCTCCTGCTGGTAATCCTTCACGACCTGCTGCAGATAGTTGGCCGCGATCTGGGCGCTGTTGGAGTTGCGTCCGTCGAGGATCAACTGCAGCGGCGCGGTCTGGAAGGTATCCAGATTGCGGGAGAAATCCGCCGGGAACCGCACCAGCAGCAGCGCTTTTTGCGTGTCGATGGTAGGCTGGATCTCCTGCGGGCTTTTCAGCAGCAGAATGTGGGTAAAGGCTTTCGCGCGGGCAAAACGCTGCGTCAGTTCAACAGCGTGTTTGCCGTTGTCTTCGTTGTAAATGGCGATGGTGGCGTTGGTCACCTCCAGCGTGGCGGCAAACGGGAACAGTAAAACCTGGATCAGCACCGGCAACACCAGAATGGCGCGGGTTTGCGGCTCGCGCAGCAGGGATTGCAGCTCTTTGCGTATTAATGTCCATAAACGGTGAAACATGGGCGCTCCTTAATCTAACCGCCGTTTGGTTTTCATCCACGTTAACCCGATAAACATCGCCGCAGACGCCAGTAAAAACAGCGTGTTGACGATCAGCACCACCGGAATATTCCCTGCCAGGAACAGGCTCTGCAGCGTGCTCACAAAGTAGCGCGCCGGAATCACGTAAGTCACGGCGCGGATCACGGCAGGCATGCTGTCTATCTGGAAGATAAAGCCGGACAGCATAATCGACGGCAAAAAGGCGGCGTTGAGGGCCACCTGGGCCGCGTTAAACTGGTTGCGGGTGATGGTGGAGATGAGCAGCCCCATCCCCAGCGTGCTGAGTAAAAACAGGCTGGTGATAAAGAACAGCACCACCAGCGAGCCGCGATACGGCACGCCGAGGATAAAGACGGACACCAGCATGCAGAGCAGCATCGCCAGCATGCCGAGGAAGTAGTAGGGAATAAGCTTGCACAGCAGCAGCTCGACGCGCGTCACTTCGGTTGAAAGCAGCGCCTCCATAGTGCCGCGCTCCCACTCGCGGGCGATCACCAGCGAGGTCAGAATCGCGCCAATGACCGTCATGATAATCGTCACCGCGCCCGGAATAATAAAGTGCTGGCTGATGGCGGCGGGGTTAAACCAGTAGCGCGTCTGCACGTCGATCAGCGGTTTAAATTCTTCACCCCGATCTTCCGCCCGCTGCATCTGCCAGAGCTGCCAGATCCCCTCCGCGTAGCCCTGCACGAAGTTCGCGGTGTTCGGCTCGCTGCCGTCGGTGATCACCTGGATCGGCGCATCGGTATTCACCCGCGCCATATTGGCGGCAAAATCCACCGGAATGACGATCAGACCGCGAATTTTCCCGGCCTGCATCTTCTGGATCAGCTCCTGACGATTGTCGCTGATGGTGGCGTCAATGTAGGGCGAGCCGGTCATGGCGTGGGTGAAGTCCAGCGCCTCCTCGCTCTGCTGCTCCAGCAAAATCCCGACCCGCAGCTTGCTGGAGTCCAGGTTAATGCCGTAGCCAAAGATAAACAGCAGCAGCAGGGGGATCACCACCGCAATCAGCCAGCTGCTGGGGTCACGCACGATCTGCCGCGTCTCTTTTATGCACAACGCGCGCACCCGGCGCCAGGAAATGGCGTTACTGCGCATGGGCATTCTCCTTATCCCAGTCGTGGATGAGGGTGATAAACGCCTGCTCCATGGTCGGGTCCGGGACCTCATCGTCGGCGGCCTGGTTTTTCAGGTCGTCCGGGGTACCGTGAGCAATCAGCTTGCCGCGATACACCAGCCCGATGCGGTCGCAGTACTCCGCCTCGTCCATGAAGTGGGTGGTCACCATCACGGTCACCCCTTTTTCCACCATGCTGTTGATATGCAGCCAGAACTCGCGGCGGGTGAGGGGATCAACGCCGGAGGTCGGCTCATCCAGAAACAGAATATCCGGCTCGTGCATCAGCGAGCAGGCCAGCGCCAGCCGCTGCTTAAAGCCGAGCGGCAGTTCGTCGGTGGCGTGAGAAGCAATCGTCGTTAACCCGAAGGCGTCGCTCATGCGGCGGATCTTCTCGTTCTGCGCCCGTCCGCGCAGGCCATACACGCCAGAGAAAAAGCGCAGATTCTGCTCGACCGTCAGGTTGCCATACAGCGAGAACTTCTGCGCCATATAACCCAGATGCTGGCGCGCCTTGCCGGAGCTGACCTTCAGATCCATATCCAGCACCAGCGCTTTGCCGGACGTCGGCACCAGCAGGCCACACATCATCTTAAAGGTGGTCGATTTTCCCGCGCCGTTCGGTCCAAGCAGGCCAAAAATCTCGCCGCGTTTTACCGCGAAATTGACGTTATCGGTGGCGGCGAAATCCCCGAACTTTTTGGTGAGGGATTTGGCTTCGATCACCGTTTCGCCCGGCGTGCCGTCCACCGTGTGCAGGATTGCGCCAAGCGGCGACTCGGACGTCCCCGCGCCACCCAGCAGGTCAATAAACGCATCTTCGAAACGCGGCGCCGTCTCTTCCATGTCGATCTCAGGCATGCCGGGGGCCTGGCGAATATCGTCGACGGTGGCCTCTTTTTTGAGGATCACCCGCACCGAGCGGCCCTGAATCATCCCGTCGCTGACCTGCGGCAGCCTGAGCACCCGCTGCAGCAGCGAGCGGTTGGACGCCTGCGAGCTGTGCAGCAGGAAGCTGCGCCCGGCCATGCTCTGCGTCAGCGTCGTCGGCTCGCCCTGATAAAGCAGTTCGCCTTCGTTCATCAGCAGCACGTCCCGGCACTGTTCCGCTTCGTCGAGGTAGGAAGTGCTCCAGAGGATCAGCATCCCGTCGCCCGCCAGCTCGTGTACCATCTGCCACAGCTCGCGGCGCGATATCGGGTCGACGCCCACGCCGGGCTCGTCCAGCAGCAGCACTTTTGGCTCGCCCACCAGCGTGCAGGCCAGCCCCAGCTTCTGCTTCATCCCACCGGAAAGCTTGCCCGCCAGCCGGTCAGTGAACGGGCCGAGGGAGGTAAATTCCAGCAGGCGGGCGAAGGTCTTCTGTCGGGCTTCGCCGGTGACGCTGCGCAGGTCGGCGTACAGGTTCAGGTTTTCCATCACCGTCAGATCTTCATACAGGCCAAACTTCTGCGGCATATAGCCGAGCATGGCGTGGAGCGCGCCGTCATCTTTTATCGGGTCAAGGCCCAGCACGCTGGCCGAGCCTTCATCCGGCTTCAGCAGCCCCGCCAGCATGCGCATCAGCGTGGTCTTTCCCGCACCGTCCGGGCCGACCAGGCCGGTGACATAGCCTTTCTGGATGGTGCAGTTCAGCGGCGCGACTGCCGGTTTGTCCATCCCTGCGAAGCGTTTGACCAGATTGTTGAGCTGAATAACCGCATCATTCATGTCGTTCCCCGCTGTTCACTTTTACGGTGACGGGCATGCCCTGGCGCAGGGCGTCATCCGCATCAGTCACGATGATGCGCAGGCGATACACCAGGTCGGTACGCAGGTCCGGCGTTTCTACTGTTTTCGGCGTGAATTCGGCGGTAGGGGAGACAAAGCCCACCTTGCCGTGATACGGCTTGTCCGGGCGACCGTCGGTATAGAGCAGCAGCTCGCGGCCCGGCTGCATCTGGCCGAGATTAGGCTCATCAATGTAGGCACGTACCCAGACCGGGCGGGTCAGGGAGAGGGTTAACACGGTGCTGCCCGCGCTGAGCATGCTGCCCGGCTCCACGGCGCGGGTCATCAGCGTGCCGTCAGACGGCGCGATGAGCGTGGTGTCGTGCAGATCCAGCTCCGCCTGGGCCAGTTGCGCCTGCGCCTGTTCAAGGCTGGCTTTCGCCTGAGCGATATCCTGCGGGCGGTTACCGGTGTGGTACTGGCTTAATTTATCCTGCGCGGATTTCAGCGTTGCCTGCGCCTGGTCGCGGGAGGAGCGCGCATTTTCCAGGTCATTCGCGGAAATGGTTCGGCTTTTCCACAGCCCCTGCTGGCGAGCGTAGAAGTTCTGCGCGTAGTCATAGGCCGCCTGCGCCTGTTTGACGGCCGCAGCGGCCTGAGCGATCTCTTCGTCGCGATAGCCGGCCAGCATCAGGTCATACTGTGCCTGCGCAACGGAGACGCCCGCTTTGGCCTGCAGCAGCGCATTTTCATAGGGCGCTTTGTCCAGCATCCCCAGCGTCTGCCCGGTTTTAATGGCATCGCCTTCGTCAACGCTCAGCGCGGCGAGACGGCCGCCGACGCGGAAGCTCATGTTCACCGTGCGAATATCCACGTTACCGTACAGCGTCAGGCCTTTATCCTGATGGCTCTGGTACCACAGCCATCCACCGACGCCCGCGGCAAGCAAAACAACAACCACCAGAATGATGGCGACAGGTTTTTTCATGACTTCAGGCTCCTTTGCGTTAAGCCTTGCAGGATCAGATCGAGATGACAGGCGATCACCTCACCGATCTGCGCGGCTTTATCCTCATCAAATTGTGTCCAGCCGGTGCGTAACAGGATGGTTTCCCGGCCCAGACGGAAGGCAAGGATTTCACCCAGCAGGGCGTGGGTATGCAAAATTGTCGCGGTATCGTTGGCATCCCGCCCGGTATAGGCGGCGATCAGCCGGGTCAGGTGGGTATGCATCGGGGCAATGACCCGATCGTGTACCCGCTGATAGGCGGCAGTGGGGGAGAGCTGCTCGCGGGAGATAAACTTGCTCAGGTTGAGCGTATCGTCGTGGGTCAGCACGCGGATCATGTTGTGGCAGGCATTGAGGATCAGCTGGCGGATGGCCTCGCGATCGGGTGACGGCTGGCTAAGCAGCGCGGTGGCCTCCTCGACGTGAGGGTGAAACTGCGTGCCGATAAAATCGGCAATCCACTCGGCGCAGGCGAGATATAAATCCTCTTTTGAGCCAAAATAGTAGGTAATCGCCGCAATGTTTTGCCCGGCCAGCGCGGCGATATCGCGCGTGGTCGCATGCAGCCCGTACTCACCAAACTGCGCCAGCGCGGCGGCAATAAGCTGGTTTTTGGCCTGTTCACCTTTGGTTGTTGTGGGTGTTGTATTCATGGCGGCATTAAAAATTAATCAATCGATTGATTAAGATTATGCCTGATTCACGCTTACGTCGAGGGAACGCAGAGGGATATTTTATGCGCCACGTCACAAAAGCTGCTACACTCCGCCCCTTCGCGACATTGTGGTTTTTGTCCTCCTAATTGTTATATCTCCCTGAAAACTACACCTGTGATGGTCGGGGCGGTTCGGAGTTTTTATGTCTTTTGATTCCCTTGGCCTGAACCCGGAAATTCTGCGCGCGATCGCAGAGCAGGGCTACGTTGAGCCAACCCCAATCCAGCAGCAGGCAATTCCTGCCGTTCTTCAGGGCCGTGACCTGATGGCCAGCGCCCAGACCGGCACCGGTAAAACCGCGGGCTTTACGCTGCCGCTGTTAGAGCTGCTGGTAAAAAACCAGCCGCACGCCAAAGGCCGTCGTCCGGTTCGTGCGCTGATCCTCACCCCAACCCGCGAACTGGCCGCGCAGATTGGCGAGAACGTGCGTGACTATAGCCGCTATCTCAACATTCGCTCGCTGGTGGTGTTCGGCGGTGTCAGCATCAACCCGCAGATGATGAAGCTGCGCGGCGGCGTGGACGTGCTGGTGGCAACGCCGGGCCGTCTGCTGGATCTGGAACACCAGAACGCGGTGAAGCTGGATAACATCGAAATTCTGGTGCTGGACGAAGCCGACCGCATGCTCGACATGGGCTTTATTCACGATATTCGCCGCGTGCTGGCCAAGCTGCCGCCGCGTCGTCAGAACCTGCTCTTCTCCGCGACCTTCTCCGACGAGATCAAGGCGCTGGCGGAAAAGCTGCTGCATAACCCGCTGGAAGTGGAAGTGGCGCGCCGCAACACCGCCTCTGAGCAGGTGACGCAGCATGTTCACTTTGTTGATAAAAAGCGCAAGCGCGAACTGCTCTCCCAGATGATCGGCCAGGGTAACTGGCAACAGGTGCTGGTCTTTACCCGCACCAAGCACGGCGCGAACCACCTGGCGGAACAGCTGAATAAAGACGGCATCCGCAGCGCGGCGATCCACGGCAACAAGAGCCAGGGCGCGCGTACCCGTGCGCTGGCGGACTTCAAGTCTGGCGACATCCGCGTGCTGGTGGCAACCGACATTGCTGCCCGTGGCCTCGATATTGAAGAGCTGCCGCACGTGGTGAACTACGAGCTGCCAAACGTGCCGGAAGACTACGTGCACCGTATTGGCCGTACCGGTCGTGCGGCGGCAACCGGTGAAGCGCTCTCTCTGGTTTGCGTGGACGAGCACAAGCTGCTGCGCGATATCGAACGTCTGCTGAAGAAAGAAATCCCGCGTATCGAAACCCCGGGGTATGAAGTGGATCCGTCGATCAAAGCCGAGCCGATTCAGAACGGTCGCCAGGGCGGTCGCGGTCAGGGCGGCGGTGGTCGCGGTCAGCAGCCGCGTCGTGCCGAAGGCGGCGCGCCGAAGTCAGCGGGCAAACCGCCGCGTCGTAGCAACGACAGCAAACCGGCCGGTGACAATCCGTGGCGCAGCGGCGAAGGCAAGCCGGCAGGAGAAGGGCAGCGCCGACGCCGCCCGCGCAAGCCTGCTAACCCGCAGTAATCTGGAAGCCCGGTCGTAAAGCCGGGCTTTTCTTTTTGCGGCTGCGAAGAGAAAGTGCCACAATAGTGGCTGTTTATACAGTATTTCAGGTTTTCCGATGGCTTTAACCGCTGCGCTCAAGGCGCAAATTGGCGCATGGTATAAGGCGCTACAACAGCAGATCCCCGATTTTATCCCCCGAGCGCCGCAGCGGCAGATGATTGCTGACGTGGCAAAAACGCTCGCCGGGGACGACGGGCGACATCTGGCGATTGAAGCCCCGACCGGCGTCGGGAAAACCTTGTCGTATCTCATTCCCGGCATTGCCATCGCGCGGGAAGAGGACAAAACGCTGGTGGTCAGCACCGCCAACGTGGCGCTGCAGGATCAGATCTTCAGCAAAGATTTACCGCTGCTGCGCAAAATCATCCCCGACCTGCGGTTTACGGCCGCCTTTGGTCGCGGTCGCTACGTCTGTCCGCGTAACCTGGCAGGGCTTGCCAGCAGCGAGGCGTCGCAGCAGGATCTGCTGGCGTTCCTCGACGACGATCTCACGCCAAACAACAAAGCCGAGCAGGAGCTCTGCGCAACGCTGAAAGGCGATCTCGATGGCTATAAATGGGACGGCCTGCGCGATCACACTGATAAAGCCATCAGCGATGATTTGTGGCGCAGGCTCAGCACGGACAAAGCCAGCTGTCTGAACCGCAACTGTCACTACTATCGCGAATGCCCGTTTTTTGTCGCCCGGCGTGAAATTCAGGAGGCGGAAGTGGTGGTGGCTAACCACGCCCTGGTGATGGCGGCGCTGGAGAGCGAAGCGGTGCTGCCGGAGCCGAAAAACCTGCTGCTGGTGCTCGACGAAGGCCACCATTTGCCCGACGTGGCGCGCGACGCGCTGGAGATGAGCGCAGAAATTACCGCCCCCTGGTTCCGCCTGCAGCTGGATCTCTTCTGCAAGCTTGTCGCCACCTGCATGGAGCAGTTCCGGCCGAAAACCACGCCGCCGCTGGCGGTGCCGGAGCGTCTGAGCGACCACTGCGAAGAGGTTTACAGCCTTATCTCGTCGCTGAACAACATCCTGAATCTTTATCTTCCCGCAACCCAGGAAGCGGAACACCGCTTTGCGATGGGCGAACTGCCGGACGAGGTGATGGAGATTTGCCAGCAGCTGGCGAAGCATCTCGAAAAGCTGCGCGGGCTGGCGGAGATGTTCTTAAACGATCTCAGCGAGAAAACCGGCTCGCACGACGTGGTTCGCTTGCACCGTATTCTTTTGCAAATGAACCGTGCGCTCGGCATGTTTGAAGCGCAGAGCAAGCTCTGGCGGCTGGCCTCGATGGCGCAGGCGTCGGGCGCGCCGGTCACCAAATGGGCCACCCGGGAGGTGCGCGACGGGCAGGTCCATCTGTTTTTCCACTGCGTGGGCATCCGCGTGGCCGATCAGCTGGAAAAGCTCATCTGGCGCAGCGTGCCGCACGTGGTGATCACCTCTGCCACGTTGCGCTCCCTGAACAGTTTTTCGCGTTTGCAGGAAATGAGCGGCCTGAAAGAGAAAGCGGGCGATCGTTTTGTCGCGCTGGACTCGCCGTTTAACCACTGCGAGCAGGGGACGCTGGTGATCCCGCGCATGAAATTCGAGCCGCTGATCGACAACGAAGAGCAGCACATTGCGGAAATGGCGGCCTACTTCCGCGAACAGGTTGAGAGCAGAAAATACCCCGGCATGCTGGTGCTGTTTGCCAGCGGGCGCGCGATGCAGCGCTTCCTGGAGCACGTCACCGATCTGCGTTTATTGCTGCTGGTGCAGGGCGATCAGCCGCGCTACCGGCTGGTGGAAACGCACCGCAAACGTATCGATAACGGCGAGCGCAGCGTGCTGGTGGGATTACAGTCCTTCGCGGAAGGTCTGGATTTGAAGGGCGATTACCTGACGCAGGTGCATATTCATAAAATTGCCTTCCCGCCCATCGACAGCCCGGTCGTCATCACCGAAGGCGAGTGGTTGAAAAGCCTCAATCGCTATCCCTTTGAGGTACAAAGTTTACCTGCGGCGTCGTTTAATCTCATTCAGCAGGTCGGGCGTCTGATCCGTAGCCACGGCTGCTGGGGGGAGGTGGTGATTTATGACAAACGTCTGCTCACCAAAAATTACGGCCAACGTTTGTTAAACGCGCTGCCGATCTTTCCGATTGAACAGCCAGAGGTGCCCGAGGTAAAAAAACGCCCGGCAACACTGACCGCCGGGCGCAGGAAAAGCATCCGTGCTAAGGGGCGCGGTCCTACTGGTAAGTGAAGGTCACCTGCACCACGCTGCTGAACGTCCCCGCGCTCACCGGCATGGAGGTGGCGTAGTAGCGTGCGGCGAGAGGGAAGGTGGCCGTGTGATCGTTTTGATTAATCAGCGCGTTAAAGCTCGCCTGCGGGGCAATGAGGATATTGTCCTGCCGGTCCGCCAGCTCAAGCGCCAGCCCTTTTGCGCTGCCGATGTTGGCAAATTTTGTCGGGTGCAGGCTGTCTGCCTGGCCATAGAAAAAGGCCGTTGCCAGCGTCAGCGTTTTGGGACAATGCGAGACGTTCAGCGAAAATTCTTTCCATTCGCCCGTGTCCCCCACGTCTTTAAAGTTGCCGGACGCTGTCTGGCCGAGGTCGACGGTTAAGTTTTTGCTGGCGCTGTCGATCACGCAGGTATTGGCATAGATATTCCCGACCATCTGAACCTGGATATCATCCGCCCAGGCCTGCGTCATCAGGCTCATCCCAATGAAAAGCACTATTTTTTTCATCATCGTCACTTATAGGCCAGAGTTATGGTGGCTACGGTGTTGGCCGGGCCGGGCGTGACCTCGTCGCTGATTTGCTGGTAGCGCACCTGGAAAGGAATATCCAGCGTCTGGTTGGCAACGGCCTCGCTGGAGGTCGTGACGTATTGATCGAAGGTGGCGATATCGTTGTCGAACAACATTCGCACCCCTACCCCGGTGGCCATTCCGGGCTGCTGAGTGAGTTTGATCACCCCAGCGTAGCCGGTCTCATAGCCGTTAGCGCTGGTGATTTTCACTTCAGGCTGTACCGTGGCGTTACAGTTGACCGTTACGTTAAACTCCTGCGCCGGCATGGAGAGCGTGCCGATGCCGATAAAATCGCTGACCGGAAAATCGCCTAGTACAACGGTGAGGTTTTTAGGGGAAACCGAACAGGTCACCTCCTGAATATTGACGTCGCCAGCGTAAGATACGGTGTTCGGAGAACCAATCCCGTCCATGCCATAAACGCCAATCCCAAACTTTGTCTGGTCAATTGAAAGCGTACCCGAGCTTACCGCATTGCTGGTTTTTATCAGTTCAAGGGTGACATCGAAGCTGAAGTTTCGCGCATCATCATTTGAGATGTAGCCAATGGGTGTACTGCGCGAATCGCAATAGACCCCACCCGCGCCCGTTATCCGCTGGCCTTTGTCGTTGACCAGCGCAATGCCAATCCCCTCCACGCCGGTACCGTACACGCCGGCGAGGCCCGGAATTTCGGTGCCGGTGCCGTAGTAGCAGGAGACAATTTCCTGACCGGCTTCATAGGCGTGGTCGCAGCTTCCCGCAACGTGAACGGTTTGTTCCGTTCCGGGAATACTTTCGCCCACGGGCAACGTGCTGGGTACCGATATGGTTGCCACGTTTAGCAACTTTGGCATATCGGGCGTCGTACATTCGGCCTTTGCATGGGGCATGAATAGCGCCGACAGGCCGAGCACGAATAAGAACACCAGTTGTTTTACAATCTGCATAAGGTCAACCTTTACGGTGAATCAATGACACTGCGCGGCAGCGTTAATGATGCTGTTTTTGTCTTTCTCATCCGTGAGGGCGTATTCAGCGACGCAATGTTCGCCGGCACCTTCACCCCATGAAACCGAGAGCGTGCCGCGCAGTGGCATGCCGGAAAGGTAGGTCTGGCCGCCGCTGCCCACGATAAATTCGCTGTCCTTATCGTCGGTGGTCACCGTTGCGCCAAAGGGCAGCGGTTTCCCGTTTTGCGTGAGCACCATCAATACCCGGTTCCCCACGCGGGTGTTAAAGCTGGCGCGCACCACCGCGCCGCGGGTCGGGGTAACAACCTGGGCGGCGTGGGTAACGTCGGCGTCGTCCGGCAGCGTTTCGGTGTCCAGGGCAATCGTGTTATGGCGGTAGGCCGTGACGAACGGCACCACGGTATAGCCGCGGAAGTCGGTTTCAACGCCGGTCTGGTTGGCAATGTGCGTACCGTGGGTGCCCGGCGCTTTGACCAGTGCAATTGTTTCGCCGAGCGGCTGGCTCAGCGTTATGCCGTTGGCGTGGGCGATAACGCCGCCCTGCACGCCGACGTTTACGCTCTGCTGATAGTTGTCCTGACTCACGCCGCCGCTGAGCTCGCCGTAGGTGCCTTTGTAGTCAGCGTTCATGCTGGTCGAGTTTCCGCTACCGGTGCGGCTAAGCCCCTCCTGGATGTTCCAGTTCAGGTTATCTTCGGCCAGCGCCGTGCCGTTAAGGCCAATGTTCTGCGTCGTGCCGTCTTTGGTATTGTTCAGGTTGTAGGTTGCCCAGGTGTTATGCATCCAGCGATCGAGCGGCACGGAGACGCTCAGTGAAAACTGGTTATCGTTGGAGACGGAATTCCCGTTTTCATCGCTGGCGTCGGTATTCTTGTTCATGCTGTAGCTCAGGCTGTAGCTCACGCCGTGCCAGCTGTTGTTGTAGCTGACGCTCATTGAGGTCATGTCCTGGCTCTGGCTCCAGTAGGTCTCTTTGACCAGGCTCAGCGTCATTGAGCCCCAGCCTTCGGGCAGGGTTTGGTCGATGGTGGCTTCTTCACGCTCGCGGCGCTGCTGCGGTGCCGACCAGTCATCCGAGCGGGTATAGGATTCCATGGTGTCTTCCAGCGTGTAAAACCCTTTGCTGTTGTAGCGATAGCCCGCCACGGAAAAATTCGTCCCCGATCCCGCAAAATCTTTGCTGTAGCGGAGGCGCGCAGACTGCCCTTTGCTGGACTGCTGTTTTTTCAGCAGCGCTTTTGCGCGGGTGACGTCGAGCGAGAAGGCGCCTAAATCTCCCATGTTTTTACCGACACCCACCGCCTGAGACTGATAATGGCTGCTCTGCTGCACGCCGCCGTAGGCGGTGAATCCGTAAGGTAAGCCGTAAATTACGCTCCCCTGGGCAAACGGCGTTTTCTCGACGTCGCTGTCATACGAGCGGTAGCGGCCTGCGGTTACGCTGTAGCGCAGGTTTTTTTCACGCTGCAATACCGGCACCGACGCGTAGGGCACCACAAAGTGGCTTTCGCTTCCGTCGGTCTCTTTTACGGTCACCTGCAGATCGCCGCTGCTGCCGGTAGGGTAGAGATCGTTAATTTCAAACGCGCCGGGGGCGACGGTGTTCTGGTAAATGACATAGCCGTTCTGGCGAACCATCACCAGCGCGTTACTGTGCGCCGTTCCGCGAATAATCGGCGCATAGCCTTTTTCGCTGTCCGGCAGCATGTCGCTGTCGGAGTTAATCTGCACCCCGGTATAGGGCACGCTGTCGAACACATCGGCAGGCGAAGAGCTCTGCCCGACGGTGAGATCGCTTTTCATCGACACGATATCGCGCTGGGCATAGGTATAGACGGAGGAGAACTTCTGCTGTTCTTCCTTGCCCGTCGTGCTGCGATTCCAGGTGGAATAGTTGCGTACGCGCCAGGCCCCGACATTAAAGCCCGGGCGCAAATTGACGTACTGGCTGCTGTTATCCTCTTCGCCCTGCTGGCGAGCGTGGCTCTGGCTGGCGTTGGCGCTGTAGTTTAATAAGCCTGCGGTGATCCCTTCATCAAACTCTTTGGGATCGATATAGCCGCGTGGCACCTGGCCCAGTGCCGTTTGCGGTATGCTCAGGAGCAGCTGTTGATTCCGAACGTGGAACGAGGCCGATGCCGAAGGGATGGCGCTTATGTCGGCACACGAACCCTTTGCCATTAACTGCGGGTATTTTTGGGTTTTGATGCCCAGACTTTTTAACTCTTCGAGGCTAAAACAAGGCTGAAGCGAACTGTTGCCCCGGCTATCCTGCTGCAATGTAAACGTCACGTCACGGGTGTCGATTTTATTATTATCAATATAGATCGCGACCTGGTATTTCCCCGGCGCCTGTCCAGGCCCTTTTTCATATACGGAGAGATCCGTTTTGGTCTGCTGAGGGTTGTCAATATCCAGCAGTGCCGGGTTAAAATAATCATCAGCCCACGCGAACTGCGCAAAACACACGGCTGCCAGACCACATAGCAGGGTCAGCAGCGTGAATAATTGGCAGGTGAACGGCTTTTTATGGCTGTACATGATTATTTTAATGCGTTATCAGACATGAAATTAATGAACGGATTTTGTCCAGGTTTTGCTGATGCTGCCGTAATCCGTAATAATGGAATACGTCACAGTATCGCCACCCGTATTGGCTGGCAGGGTAATGTGCGTTCCGGTTTCAGGCACGGCCCAGGTGGCTTTCGTGATTTTATGACCATTCAACGTCACGCTCTGGAAATTCATATAGAAGGGGGTCGGATTATTAACGACCAGATCGTTACCTTCACGATGCCATTCCAGCTTATCCGCCATCTCTTCCGGCTTGCCCTTAACGGACGATGGACGGTAAAGCAATTTGATGCGCGTATTAATCGCAATTTGCAGCGTATTCACCCCCTCAACGTGCTTCGATGAGGGAATCGCTTTAATATTTAACCAATACAGCGATTCGCGATCTTCCGGTAAATTCCCACCGGTGCGAACGACGCGCAGTACGTTATCCTCTTTCGCATCAAGACGAAACAGGGGCGGTGTAATCAGGAATGGCGCAGCGGCATGATTTTTACTGTCGGCATCAACCCAGGACTGCACCAGATAATCCGTTGTATCTGGATTTGAAATACCAAGAGATGACTCCTTTTTATCTCCCCGGTAGACCAGACGGGTGCCATTAATAATGACCCCCGCATGAGCGGTCGCGGCTACCAGTAACAGAGTGCTCAGTAAATAACCATGGCGCATAAATATTTCTCAACATAAAGAAAAGATATTAGCTTTGACACAAAGCTAATATCTTCAGATTGAAAATATCAGTTATAAATAACGGTGAAGGTCGATACGGAGTTAGCAGGGCCAGCCGTAACGGCAGCCTGCGTCTGAATATATCGCGCTGCAAATTCCAGATCGTTAACCGTACTTCCTGCGTTGAGTGGATACGCGCGGGAAGGCGTATATAAGCTGACGGGTTGTTCAGATGAGTCAAGCAATTGAATGGCGACGCCGGTTGCGGCATTCGCATCTGCCGTTAACGCCAGCGTGGTGCTGTTATTCGCATCTGGCGTACCGCCAAAATTAATTGCTGCAGAGGTGACCGTCTCCGGACAATCTTTTAACTGAATATCAAATTTTGTTGGTGTGCTGGTGGAGCCTGCACCGGTGAATACCGTTTTAGAAACTTTGCCTAACTGGACGTTGAGTGGATCGCTTAATCCATTTACTACCTGACAGGCAGAATCAATAATTTCGCCGGTAAAGTTAATCTGCCCTTCACCGTTTGTTGCCGCAAAGGCGGATGCAGAACACCCTATCGTTGCAGCGATAAATAAACCTAAAGCAACCTTGTTCATAGTCAATCCTGGTGTGTTTCGGGTAAAAACGTTGCCTGGACGTTTTCACCGTGACCCTCAATAGTGTTCGGCGACTATTTAATCAAAAAAGATATGCTTTAGAATCTTCTATAGAAATCACAAATAATTGAAATAAAGCTTGTCTTTCGTTAACTGCTAAAAAATCAGCGGGTTGATTGTCTTCATAAAAAACTATCAGCCAGCGCTTCTTCAGGACTATAGTGTTCACAAGATGACGTAGTCAGGAGAAAAGACGTGGATTATCGCAAAATTATCAAAGAGGTAGGGCGGGGCAAAAATCATGCGCGCGACCTGGATTACGAAACGGCTAAGGCACTGTATACGCACATGCTGAATGGCGATGTGCCAGATCTGGAGATGGGCGGCATCCTGATCGCGCTGCGTATTAAAGGGGAAGGTGAAGCGGAGATGCGCGGTTTTTACGAGGCGATGCAGGCGCAAACGATGCGCTTAACGCCGCCAGTCGCAAAGCCGATGCCGATTGTCATCCCCAGCTATAACGGGGCGCGTAAACAGGCAAACCTGACGCCGCTGCTGGCGATTTTACTGCACAAGCTTGGATTCCCGGTTGTCGTACACGGCGTAAGTGAAGATCCCACGCGCGTATTGACGCAAACCATCTTTGAGCTGCTGGACATCAAGCCGACCCTTCATGCGGGTCAGGCGCAGGCGAAGCTTGACGGGCATCAGCCGGTCTATATTCCGGTTGGTGCGTTCTGCCCGCCGCTGGAAAAGCAGCTGGATATGCGCTGGCGTATGGGGGTGCGTAACAGCGCCCACACGCTGGCAAAACTGGCAACGCCGTTTGGCGAAGATGCCGCGCTGCGGCTTTCCAGCGTCTCTCATCCGGAGTACGTGACGCGAGTCGGCAAGTTCTTTGAAGAGGTTGGCGGGCGCGCTTTACTGATGCACGGCACCGAAGGGGAGGTGTATGCCAACCCGCAGCGCTGCCCGCAGATTGTGCACATTGATTCTGCCGGCGCGCGCGTCATTCTGGAGCGCGGGACGGATAATCGTGATGTGGCGTTGCCCGAAGCCAAAGAGCCGCACACCACCGCCCACTGGATCACCCAGTGTCTGGCGGGCCAGGTCCCTGTTCCGCACGCCATTACGCAGCAGATGGCCTGCTGTCTGCTGGCGACGGGCGAGGTGGACTCGATAGAGGATGGTCTGGCGCGCGTGGCGCAGTCTTTTTAACTAAAAAAAAGCCCGTCCAGTGGCGGACGGGCAAGCAAGGGTAACAAACAACAGGGTCAATGAGGGTTGGAGCAGCTCACCAGAGGGTTTGGCGAGGGGACAGCATTCGTTCAGGCGATTATTTGTAGATAACCGCGGTACCGCTCAGCTTGTTATTGCCGTTAGCGGAGGTAATGGTATATCCGCTTGCACCGGCAGCAGCCGCTTTCTCAGCCAGTTTGGCTTCCAGACCGTCCAGCGTGGTCGCGCCATCAGCACTTACCACACCGACTTTATTCATGTTCTGTGCCTGAGTTGAAGAGACTGGCTCTACGGCGAAAGCACCGAAGGACAGAGCGGACAGGGCAACAGCAGCTACAGCATATTTGATGGTTTTCATAATTAATCTCTCGCAGGTGTTTCTGTTAAGGGGACGATGTTCCGTCGATGTGATAAGTATCACGGTTTTTTGCGAGGGATAAAATCGAAGAGAATTGACGTGGTTGCTCAAAAAAATTGAATGACAAATAACTTATTGAATATTAATAAATTCAAACTGGCGATTTACACTTCTTGTTGATGCGCTTTACAGAAGAAAGATGAAGGGCACATTTTGCTACGCGGTTCGCTAAAAATCGTGAGCGTAAAGGTAAGGGCCTGTGCGGTTAACTTAGGTAAAGGAAAGTCAACGTAACTGGCTGTATTTCGAACCCCTGCGATTATATCCCGAATGCGATGAATTTTTCGAATCTTTATGCTGCTGGCAGGTGATGCAAAGCCTTACACCGGGGATGGCTTTTCGGCGCGCCTCGGGAATAGGGTCTCCACACTCTTCGCATTCAGTTAAGCTTTCGCCGCGCGGAATTTCACCGCGGGCACGCGCTACCGCATCTTCAATTGTACTGTTGATCTGGTCGTTAACGGCATCATCATTTGCCCAGCCGGAAGCCATTATGTCCTCCTAAGATTGGTTCAGCCCTGCTTTTAATATGGGGTTAAAAAACGAACAGTCAAGGCGAGGGGGAAGAGAACTGCATCCGGTGGACAGATGCAGTCTGGGGAAAAAAGCTGATTATTTATAAATGGTCGCTGTGCCGTACATATGGTTATCGCCGCCAGCGGAATTCACCACGAAGCCTTTTGCACCTTCCTGACGGGCTTTTTCGGCAAGTTTAGACTGGAGATCGTCAAGGTTGCTGGCACGGCTTACCGAGACGGTGCCCGCAGGCCGAAGCTGGCTGGTGTCGGTACTCGGGGTCAGCGACTGAACGGCCATCGCAGAGAATGACGCAGTCGCCAGGGCGGCAGCGATAACAGCAAGGGTCAGATACTTTTTCATAATCACATCCTCATGAGGAAACAACAGGTGATTCCCCTTAAGTTTAGAAGCCGGAGGAGTGTGACTTAGCGCAAATATTTGATGATGATCTGCTTATTTTTTGAACAACATCATTTGACATTTCGCTGACAGATCATAGACATAAAGGTGTTTGATTTATGTCGAATTTTTAATCGATGCAGAGAAAGATTTACCGTTGGACCAGCAAAGGGTATCTTACGCCGCTGTTTAAAGGAGAACGCCATGACTTCCCAAAAGCCGGGATTGCACCCACGAAATCGCCACCGCAGCCGCTACGACATGAATGCGTTATGCCTGAGCTGCCCGCCGCTGCAGGACTACATTGTCCAGACCCCCGCGGGTGAACCTTCGGTCAACTTTGCTGACCCCCAGGCGGTTAAAATGTTGAACAAAGCGCTGCTTGCACACTATTACGGTGTGGCGAACTGGGATATTCCCGAAGGCTTTCTCTGTCCACCTGTGCCGGGCCGCGCGGATTACGTGCATCACCTTGCCGACCTTCTTGCCGAAGGTAATGAGGGCGTTGTTCCAGAGCAGGCCACCATTCTGGATATTGGCACCGGGGCGAATCTGATTTACCCGCTGATCGGCGCGCATGAATACCACTGGCGCTTTACCGGAAGCGAAATCGGTGCCGAGGCCTTTGCCAGCGCCCAGGCGATTATCAGCGCGAACCCTGGGTTAAGCCGCGCCATTCGTCTGCGTCGTCAGAAAGAGGCGGCGTCGATCTTCAACGGTATCATTCACAAAAATGAAAGCTATGACGCCACGATGTGCAACCCGCCGTTCCATGATTCGGCGGCCGCGGCGCGTGCGGGCAGCGAGCTCAAGCGCCGCAACCTGGGTCAGGCGGAAGATGCCGCGCTGAACTTCGGCGGTCAGCACCAGGAATTATGGTGTGAAGGCGGCGAAGTGGCGTTTATCCTGCGCATGATTGCGGAAAGCAAACAGTTTGGTCGTCAGGTGAAGTGGTTCACGACGCTGGTTTCCCGCGGAGATAACCTGCCGCCACTCTACCGCGCGCTCACCGAAGCGGGTGCCGTAAAAGTGGTGAAAAAAGAGATGGCGCAGGGCCAGAAGCAAAGCCGCTTTATCGCCTGGACGTTTATGGACAATAACAAACGTCGCAAATAGCACGCCGTCGTAGGCCGGGTAAGGCGAAGCCGCCACCCGGCCACGAGGCTACAGCGTCGGCTCCTGCGGTGGGAGCGGCGCTGCGGGCGGCGGCAGTACCTGATAGGTCTGGACCGGCATCCGCACGTTCGCCAGATCGAAGTGTTTTTTCACCATGCTGTCGAGCGCAAAGCGCACCGTCCACTGCTTCAGCGGCTGGGTGGTGAACGACACGCGCAGGGTAAAGGCCGTGTTCGTCAGCCCGACAATGCCGGCAAATGACGGCTCGCCAATCACCAGTCCGCGAATATCCTCCGTCTGCATCAGCTCTTCTACCGCATCGCGCAGCGCCTGCTTCGCTTTATCGGCATCTTCATGACGATCCACATCGTAGTTCGCTACCACGGAGCCAATGCCGCGTACAAAGTTGGCGAAGGTGGTTATCGAGGACCAGGGAATGATGTGGTACGCCCCGGTGTCCTGGCGCACGCCCACCGAGCGAATCGACATCCTCTCAACGGTGCCGGTTAACGGCCCGATGGTCACCAGATCGCCCGTGTTCATCCCGTTCTCAAACTGGATAAAGATGCCGGTAATAATATCCTTCACCAGCGTTTGCGACCCGAAGGAGATCGCCAGCCCCAGAGCACCGGCACCGGCCAGCAGCGGGGCGATATTCACCCCGATTTCCGACAGCACAATCATAATGGTGATGGTACTGATAATGACTGCCAGCGCATTGCGGAACAGGGTTAACAGCGTTCTTGCCCGCGCGCTGGGCAGGGGACGGCCATGAATATCCGATACCAGACGGTTCTCGATAAGGCTCGCCAGCAGCGTCCAGCCGACGGCAGAGAAGAACAAAATCAACGCGATGCGAATCAGGATGTCGACCGTTTTTTCACCCGCACCGTTGTGCAGCCAGTTCCAGAAATCAAACAGGCTCCACGCATTCAGGAGCAGCATAATCGCCACGCAGACGGTGAGGATGCGCGCCACCTTCAGCGATACCGACATCCAGCCGTTTACCCGTTTTTGCAGTTCCGGGTAATTACGCTGTACCTGCGGCGACAGGGTGATGGTTTTCGAAATCCAGCGCGACAGCAGCCCCGACACAAACGCCGCGATGCCGATAATGGCCAGGCTTTTGAACGTTGCCCCCATCATGAATTTCAGGCTATTGCCCGGGTCGAACAGCGAGAAGAAGCACAATACGATGAAGTAGGCGCTTGCCAGCCAGTGCCACACCAGGGCGAAAGCGCGGATAAACAGGCTGAAGAACGAGAGGGAGCGATCGGCCAGATTCAGCAGGCTTTGGGTAATGGTTTTTTTATTGTGGAAGATCAGATACAGCGACCAGACGGTAATGCAGATCATGATAATGACGTTTGCCAGCGCGCCAAACTGGACGTTCACCTGGTTGGAGATGATCGGCACGGCCACCAGCAGGCCGTAGCCAATCAGCCCGCTGAGCACGCTCAGGCGCAGCGCCCAGTACTTCGCCGTTTCATCCCGGATGGCGAAAGGACGCAGCGCCGGCACGTGGGGACAAAAGAGTAGCCGCAGCAGCGCCTTGAAGAACTCAATCAGGGCAAAGGCATTCAGGAAAAGCGACTGCTGGAAGGCGATGGTTTTGTTGCCCGCGTTCAGCCTGTCGGCCAGCATCTGGCCTAAGAACAGCGTCAGGGCCAGCAGCAGTAAATCAATGATAAACGCAGAGGCTATCATCAACGGCAGGTGCAGCCAGCTGCTTTTCTGCTGATTCTTTCTGCGTCCCCATTGCCCCATTTTGCGGTACAGCGGCCACGCGCACAGGCGCACCAGCCAGTAAAAAAGGAAGACTGCACCAGCCAGCATCAGGAACTGCGTGGCGGCGGCGGTAAACGTTTGTGGGTTAAACGGCTTATGCGGTGAGCCAATCAGGTTGCGGTAGAGCTGAGCAAAGCGCGAGGAGAGCGCTTCTCCATAGTGTCGGCTCACGTCGGTGACATTTTCCAACACCGTTTTTTGTTCCTCCACCTGGGGAGGGGTGATGACAGGCACCGGCTCCTGCGGCGGCGTGGCGGCCACTTTCCGCAGCTGGCTGATGAGTTCCTGCCGGGAGGTGTCGTTCTCAAGGACGTCGGCGAGGGCGCTGTAGGCGGCTTTTTTCTGTTCGACATCGGGTTCAGGAGGGGGCGTACTTTGCTGACTGGCGGTTGTTCCGGTGGTCACGCCGGGGATCGCGACGGCGAACGATGGCGCACTAAACAGGCTAATCAACAGCAACAGGATCCACGGCACGGCGTCCTCCGGTGAAAATGTCGAACAAGATGATAAGTATAGAAGTCGGGACGCGGAGGGGGATTTTTGGGAACAATCTGGCGTAAAAAAGCCGGGCAAGCCCGGCTTTAGCGTCAAGCGAGGGATCAGGAGACGTGCTGCAGGAACTCCTGCAGACGCGGGCTCGGCGGGTTCGCAATCAATTCCTGCGGGTTACCGTCTTCCGCGATACGGCCTTTATCAATAAAGATCAGGCGGGACGCCACTTTCTCAGCGAAGCCGATTTCGTGGGTCACGATAACCATCGTCATCCCTTCTTCCGCCAGATCCTGCATGACCTTCAGCACCTCGTGGCGCAGCTCCGGGTCGAGTGCGGACGTAGGCTCATCAAACAGCATCAGTTTCGGTTTGACCGCCAGCGCACGGGCAATTGCCACGCGCTGCTGTTGACCACCGGACAGCTCAGAAGGGTAGTGGTGCGCGCGTTCAGCCAGGCCGACTTTCGCCAGCAGATCTTTGGCCAGCGCTTCTGCCGCCGCTTTGTTGGCGCCGCGCACGCGCAGGGGGCCAAACATCACGTTCTCCAGCGCCGTCAGGTGCGGGAACAGGTAGAACTGCTGGAACACCATGCCCGCTTCCTGACGAATCAGACGGTCATCCACTTTCGGGTCATTCACCTTCAAACCGTCGACGATCAGATCGCCGCTGGTGATCTCTTCCAGCTTATTGATGCAGCGCAGCAGGGTCGACTTACCGGAGCCGGATGGCCCGATAATGACCACCACTTCACCCTGCTGGATGTTCAGATCGATATTGTGCAGCACCTGGGTTGGACCAAAGTGCTTGGAAACGTTTTTAAATTCAATCACAGGATTTTCATCCTTCTTTCAAGACGACGCAGAACGAAGCTCAGAACCAGAGTAATGATCAGGTAGACCACGGCCACCGCACTCCAGATTTCCAGCGCGCGGAAGTTGCCAGCAATGATCTCCTGTCCCTGACGGGTCAGTTCGGCCACGCCGATAACAATGAACAGCGACGTATCTTTAATGCTGATGATCCACTGGTTACCCAGCGGTGGCAGCATGCGACGCAGCGCCAGCGGCAGAATAACGTGGCGGATCGTTTCGCGACGCGAAAGGCCTAATGCAAGACCGGCTTCACTGAAACCTTTATGAATCGACAGCACCGCACCGCGGGTGATTTCCGCAATGTAGGCGCCTGAGTTGATCATAATGGTGACGACGGCTGCGCTGAACGGGTCGATGCGCAGGTCAGTGAACGCCATAGGCAGGGCGAAGTAAATGAACATGACCTGCACGACAATGGGGGTGCCGCGGATCACTTCGATGAAAACCAGTGCGATGTGGTTTGCAATCCAGCCACCGTAGGTACGGGCGAAACCGGCGACAAGACCGATAATCAACCCGCCAACCAGACCCAGGACCGAAATCCACAGAGTCATTTTAGCGCCTTCAAGCAAGAGTGGAATGGCAGGCCAGATGGCGCTCCAGTCAAACTGCATGATGTATTCCTGTATACCGTGGTGAAAAACGAAAAACGTAGGCCCGGTAAGCGGCAGCGCCACCGGGCGTTACAAACCTGAATTCAGGTGAAATTATTTAGGCTCGGTACCGAACCATTTTTTGTAGATTTCGTTATAGGTGCCGTTCTCTTTCAGCGTTTTCAGCGCACCGTTAACTTTCGTGCGCAGGTCGTCGCTGCCTTTCGGGAACGCGATACCGTACTGCTGGGCTTCCAGAGACTCGCCAACGGCTTTGAACTTGCCGTTACCGGCTGTTTTGATGAAGTACAGGATGTTCGGCGTGTCGTGCAGAACAGCGTCAGCACGGTTGGTGCCGAGTTCCATGTACGCGTTGTCGATGTTCGGGAACTGACGCAGGTCTTTGGTTTTGATATTGGCTTTCGCGTAATCAACCGAACCGGTGCCGCTCTTCACTGCCACCACTTTGCCGTCGAGATCTTTCACGCTTTTTACGTCGTTATTATCGGCTTTGACCATCACCAGCAGGCCGCTTTTGTAGTAGCCATCAGAGAAGTCGATCGCTTTTTTACGCTCGTCGGTAATGGTGATACCCGCCAGCGCCAGATCAACGTTCTTGGTTTGCAGTGCAGGGATGATGCCGCTGAAGTCCATCGGCTTCAGGGTGTAATCCAGTTTGAGTTCTTTTGCGACGGCGGCCCACAGATCCACATCGAAACCAACGTATTTATCACCCTGTTTGAATTCAAACGGAACGAACGCCGTGTCGGTCGCCACAACCAGTTTGTCGGCAGCCTGAGAGGACACCGCAAAAGCCAGGGTAAGTACAGCCAGTGAAACTTTTAATACAGACTTCATAGCATTTCCTTTTATATCCACGGGGCGATCCCCTGCGAGAACAGGTGGCACAATGAAAAAATCGTGCCAACTTTACAAGCTATTGTTTTGCAAAGGGGATGATGTCATGCATTGCACAATAAATGGGGCAATGAGGTCTTATTGCACCAAAGTGGAGCACTGTTTTGGTGCGCTTCGTTTGGCTCAACTGACGGGGAGATATTTAGCGTAAATTCTGACGAAAAAACAATCTTCCGTTAACGGTTGTGTGAGGTGATTATTACAATTTCTTCACTTTTGCACGTTCTCAGGCAAAAAACGTGCACCATAGATGTGCAAAACCCTCACCGAAGGGCGAGGGTTTGATAGAAAATTCGTATGAATTATTCGATGTTAGATTCGATGAACCACAGGAACTGATCCAGATCGCGGGACGCGGCGGTGAAGATGTCTGCGGTATCTTCGTCTTTCGCTTCGCTAATCGCTTTGCGCACATCGTTCGCCACAATCGCATAGCGGTCCGCCAGCTCTTTCAGGTGATCCTGAACGGTATGGATATCCAGCGGATAGCTTTTCAGCGGGGTTTTGCTGTTGATCACCTGCGTGGTGCCCAGCGCCACGCCGCCTAACTGAACGGCACGTTCAGCCATCGTATCGAGGTGGGTAACCAGTGCTGTGCGGAAGCCATCCAGCATTTCATGAACGGCAATAAAGTTTGCACCGCGCATATTCCAGTGGGCCTGTTTGGTGATCAGCGAAAGATCGATGAACTGGATCACCTGGCGATTCAGCAACTCAATGGTCGCTTTTTTGTCGCTGTCCGATACATCGTTACGGGTATAAAGCAGATTAGACGCTTTCGTTTTCACCAGTTTAGCGGTACTCATAATCTCATATCCTCTTGATGTTTATGTCCCAGGTAATTACGGAACTAAGTATAGCACCGGATTTTTTCTCTGCGGTTTGGCTGTGCCTATCGGTTTAATAGCGAGAAGGAGGTTGAGAATTTAATTTATTGAAAGTATTAGATAATTTATAAATTGATACAGATCAATCTTAATTGCTGAATGGGGAAGTTAACGCAGAAGAATATTTTGCTGGCAGGCGTGAGTGTGTAAGAAATTATAACGCCTGTGTTTCTGGCCTTTATTCTGCATGGCGTGGAAGCCATGCAGAATATATGGCCTTAGTTGATATCCACTTTCTCAACTTTTGGCTCCGGGCGCATGGTAAGCGTCGAGCCCATTGATGCCGCGATAATCGAGCAGAGCGCCAGCGTTTGGGTCAATGTCAGGGTTTCGCCGAGAAACACCATCCCGGAAATCGCGGCAAGCGCAGGCTCCATACTCATCAGGGTGCCAAATATGCGTGTCGGCAGACGCGTCAGCGCAATCATCTCCAGAGAATAGGGGAGTGCGGTAGAGAGAATCGCGACCGCCAGACCGATGGGCATGACGGACCATTGCCAGATAGACTCTGTCGCCTGCGCCATACCGATGGGCACAAACACGATGGCCGCAATCAGGGAACCCAACGCGACGGTCGCCGGACCGTGCTCTTCCCCAGCGCGCTGACCGGTGAGGATATAGACAGCCCAGCAGGCACCTGCGCCCAGCGCCAGCGCTGCGCCCGTCAGGTCAATCTCAGAAACGCTCTGGCCCAGCGGCAGCAGGAACCATAAGCCCAGTACGGCTAACACGACCCAGATAAAATCGACCGGACGTCGGGAGGAGAACAGCGCCACCGCCAGCGGGCCGGTAAACTCCAGCGCGACGGCAATACCCAGCGGTATCGTCTGGATGGAGAGGTAGAACAGGTAGTTCATTGCCCCCAGGGAGAGTCCATAAAACAGCAGCGGTAAACGCTGCTCCTTTTTGAAGCGCAGACGCCACGGTTTAAAAATGACCACCAGTATTGCCGTGCCCAGCACAATACGCAGGGCGGTCACCCCGGGCGCGCCAACCAGCGGAAAAAGCGATTTTGCCAGCGAGGCGCCGCTTTGAATGGACAACATGGCAATGAGTATGACGGCTACCGGCAACCAGACCGACGACGTGCGGGATAACCCAGGCATCCTTTCTCCTGTCAGCTTATGTCAAATGAGGTAAAGGTTGCAGTGTAAAGGAAATATGCGGCTACGGTTGAGGTACTGTTGAAAAAAAAGCAGGTGAAATCCGTAAAATGGTTAAGCGCTGGTGGATTTATCGCCTGTCAGATTAGGAATAATCTGGATGAATGTAACTGCGCAGACGCGCACTATGCGCATTTAGTAGTGAAAATTGCATGTGATTTGAAAGAGATAGCTGATGCTGGAAACGTTCTGTTACAGGAAAGGTTTTATTAGACATCACGAATCACAAAGAGTTTCGCAAATTTTTTTGATATATTTAAAACTTACGGACTTACTTGGATCACATTTGAGGTGGTTATGAAAAAAATTGCATGTCTTTCAGCACTGGCCGCTGTACTGGCTGTTTCCGCAGGTACCGCTGTAGCTGCTACTTCTACTGTTACTGGTGGTTACGCTCAGAGCGACTATCAGGGCGTGATGAACAAAGCTAACGGTTTCAACCTGAAGTATCGTTACGAGCAGGATAACAACCCACTGGGCGTGATCGGTTCTTTCACCTACACCGAGAAAGATCGTTCTGAAAACGGCGCATACAATAAAGGCCAGTACTACGGTATCACCGCGGGCCCAGCTTACCGTCTGAACGACTGGGCAAGCATCTACGGTGTTGTAGGTGTTGGCTACGGTAAATTCCAGCAGACCGAAAACGAAGGTCTGAACCGCACTGCAAGCAACAGCGACTACGGCTTCTCCTATGGCGCAGGCCTGCAGTTCAACCCAATCCAGGACGTTGCTCTGGACTTCTCCTATGAGCAGAGCCGTATCCGCAACGTTGACGTTGGCACCTGGATCGCGGGCGTAGGTTACCGCTTCTAATCACTTCGGTGATTAAATAAAAAATCCGCCCACTGTGGCGGATTTTTTTTATTTTGATCCCTCCCGCTGTGGGGAAAGATCCCAGGTAACTTTAAACCAGAAGCGATTCAGGTTTTGAAGTGAAATGATTAACCTTCAGCGATGCTATGGTCCGGCTGTAAATCGCCGAAGCGTTTCCGTAAGGCCGGGGCGAGGCGCAGGGATGCGCCGAGAGGGCGTGGCCTGCAGGGATGCAGGCTCATGCCCGACCCGATAGCCTGAAGGAATAAGCTGAGGGTACCGCGAAGCGGCGATTTACCGCCGGGAGCCCGGGTCGCCAGGGTGGTGGCGACTGAGCCACCCTGGCACGTTCACCGGTGATGTCGTTACAGAGTAGCAAGGAACATAAAGTGAACGGAATTACCACCAGAGCCGTATGTTCCCCCTCATCCCATCCCTCTCCCTCAAGTGAGAGGGAGTCGTCCGTGCAGGCCTCAGCCCTGTAGGAGAGGGCCCGGGTGAGGGCATCAGACCGCTACTTACTCTTAATATCAAAAATATCCGTACCCAGATGGTTGTAGTCAACTTTCTGTAACTTGAAGTTGGTAACGTACACTTGGGGAGCTTTCTTGTTAGAGACAAACGGGTAAGCGTTTTTTATCTGCCCGGCGGTAATCCCCGTCCACTGCGAGAAAAACTGCAGGAAATCATTCGCTGAACGACGCGCTTTAATAACGCGATGCGTTTTATCGTCACTCGACAGCACCATAAACGGCACCTGGAAGTTCTGCTGGAACTTGTCATCGTGCGCCAGGTACTGCACCTCTTTCCCGCGCTCCTTAAACGCCAGTCCGTGATCCGAGAAATAGACCAGGGAGAAGCTGTCGCCCGTATTGCGCAGCTGATCGTACAGCTTGCTCAGCAGGTCGTCGGTTTGCGTCATGGTGTAGAGATAGCAGGAGGTCTCTTTGGACTGCACGAACTCCGCGTACTTCCCGCCGGTCCGATCGCAGGCCTGCGGGTGCGACCCCATCAGGTGCAGGACGATCAGCTGAGGCTGGGTGCGCGGGGTCGCGAAGACCTGCGCCGTCATTTTCAGCAGCGCTTCGTCTTTGGTATTTTTGTCGGCTTCAAAGTCGCCATTTTTCAGGAACTGCACTTCGTCAGCCCGTTTGGCGATGCTGGCGATGGCCGTATCGTATTCGCCAATTTGCCCCTGATTCGAGAACCACCACGTCTGAAAACCTGCGCGGTTTGCCAGGGTGACGAAATTATCCTGATACTGCGGTTTGCCATCCACCACCCGGTTAAGGGTCAGGCCGAGCGATTTCTGCGTTGAGCCGCTGGCCGCGACATAATCGGTAAACAGGGTGCCTTTGACCGAACTCGCGAACGGGGTGTTGTCCCAGTGGCCGCCAAACGCCCCCATTGCATCGCGACGTGCGCTTTCGCCAATCACCACCACATAGGTGTGATATTTCGGCTTAACGGCCAGCACGTTCCAGGTGTCTTTCATATTGGAAAGCTCTGCCATGCGGGCCTGTTCGTCGAGAACCTCTTTATTATTTACCACGACGTCTTTCACGAAGCGGAAAACCGGATAGCCGATGTTAATAAGTCTTAGCTTACCGTCCCAGGGAATATTCTGGATGGGGGCGACAAACGCCACGGCAACGCTGAATACCAGACAGAGTATGTCGATCTTACCCCAGGATTTTTTCTCGCCCGGCTGACGGCGAATGGCGATAACGCCCAGCGCGAAGATAAAGAGCCCGACCACGTAGCTGTACCACGGGAAGATCGTCAGGATCTCCGTCGACTCTTCCATATTGGTCGAGTGCAGCGCCAGCAGGGTATTAAAGTTTGGCGAGCCGTAGGCCTGACCAAACGGAAAATAGAGTGCCGCAACCAGCGAACAGATGCCGATTAATGCTTTTTGCGCGCGCGGCGCGGCTCGCCACAGCACATGCAGAATGCAGGTGAAGGCCACCGCGTAGAGCAGACTAAAGGGATAACCGAGCGCAAAGTTAATCAGTAATGACTGCAAAAAGTAAAACCCCGTCCACGGGCTTAAGGCCCGGCTGCGGGTCACAACGGTATCTATCAGGGTTAAATTCATAGGTCACTATCATGGATGAAAACGCCATGTGCTCACCCTGGCGTCAAGGGTCATAACCTGCCTGACAGTGCGTGGAGAGGGAATGAGGGTCCGCTTCAGCGAGCCGCAAATTGTGCAGGGCTGCAAGAAGATAGTGCGAGCGCTAAATAATATCAACAGTTGCTAAGCAGATGTTTTGCGAAGGGGATTGCAAATCCGTAAAAAAGATCGGGAATAGGGCGGCTGGAAGCCAGTTTACAGCGAAAATGTGACGGGAAAATGAAGCGGCGTACCGCGACGCCGCTTAGTGGGAAGGTTTGTCATCCTGATGCGGTTTGCCGTTAAACATATCGCACAGCATGTTCAGCAGCATTAAGCGCACTTTAAAGGGTGAGTGGGTAAACACGGTCATGCACCTCTTGAATTCGTTCATAAGACCTCCTGATTTTTGATCCCTTCGATCCGTGAAGGGTGACTGCATTACATACAGATATAGCACAGGCTATATTGTATAGCTATGGCTATTTCGTTAATTTTTTGTGCTTGTGGAGGGATGGTTTACAATGTGCGCTCTCGATACCGGGCGCTGGAAGCGTCACCCCACTGAGGAAGTACAATGAACCGTCGCGCAGGTAAGCCAACCATTAAAAAAACGACGCAACTGGTGAATGTTGAAGAGCATGTCGAAGGTTTTCGCCAGGTCCGTGAAGCGCACCGGCGTGAACTGATTGATGATTATGTTGAACTCATTTCCGATCTGATTCGTGAGGTCGGGGAAGCGCGTCAGGTCGATATGGCCGCCAGGCTGGGGGTATCGCAGCCAACTGTCGCAAAAATGTTAAAACGTCTCGCCTCCGTGGGCCTAATCGAAATGATCCCCTGGCGCGGGGTCTTTCTGACGCCAGAAGGGGAGAAACTCGCGCAGGAGAGCCGCGAGCGCCACCAGCTTGTCGAGAATTTTTTACTGGTGCTGGGCGTCAGCCCGGAGATTGCCCGCCGGGATGCGGAAGGAATGGAACACCACGTCAGCGAAGAGACGCTGGTGAAGTTTCGTGAGTTTACGCTTAAATATGGTCCCTCCGCTGAATGAAAATCCCTGGACTGCAGGCCCTGGCACGCGATCGTTTCTTCCATCTCTTATTACTCATTGGCGCAGGATTAAGCCTCTTTGTGCCGTTTGCGCCGCAGGCCTGGCCCGCCGCTATTGACTGGCGCACCATCATTACCCTGAGCGGCCTGATGATGCTCACCAAAGGGGTCGAGCTGAGCGGCTATTTTGACGTGCTGGGCCGTAAAATGGTGCGCCGTTTTGCCACCGAGCGCAGGTTGTCCCTGTTTATGGTGTTTTCCGCCGCGGTGCTGTCGACGTTTCTGACCAACGACGTGGCGCTGTTTATCATCGTGCCCCTCACGCTCACGCTGCGTAAGCTTTGCGAGATCCCGGTCAGCCGGCTGATCATCTTTGAAGCGCTCGCCGTTAACGCCGGTTCTCTGTTAACGCCTATCGGCAACCCGCAAAATATCCTCCTCTGGGGACGTTCCGGGCTGTCGTTCGCCGCCTTTACCTGGCAGATGGCGCCGCTGGCGCTGGTGATGATGCTGTCGCTGCTGGTGGTGTGCTGGTTTGCGTTTCCGGATAAAAAACTGCAATACCACAGCGGCACCACGGGCCCGCAGTGGCAGCCGCGTCTGGTCTGGAGCTGTCTCGGGTTATACATCGTCTTTCTGTTCGCGCTCGAGCTGAAGTATGAGCTGGCGGGTGTCCTGCTGGTCGCCGCAGGCTTTGTCGTCCTCGCGCGGCGCGTGCTGGTCAGCGTGGACTGGACGCTGCTGCTGGTCTTTATGGTGATGTTTATTGATGTGCATCTGCTTATCCAGCTTCCGGTGCTGCAAAACGTGCTCCACAGCGTCAGTACGCTGTCTCAGCCGGGACTGTGGCTGACGGCGATTGGCCTGTCGCAGTTTATCAGCAACGTGCCGTCCACCATTCTGCTACTCAACTATGTTCCGCCGGACACGCTGCTGGCCTGGGCGGTGAATATCGGCGGGTTTGGGCTGTTGCCCGGCTCGCTGGCCAACCTGATTGCTCTGCGCATGGCCAACGACCGTCGTATCTGGTGGCGCTTCCATCTCTGGTCGATACCGATGCTGGTTTGGGCCGCGGCGATCGGTTTCGGAATATTCCTTCTCATATAGTGCGCAATTTGTCAGTTTTTCCTGGCAAACGTATAGCAACGTCCTAGCTTTAGTGAACGGCATAGTGTGATGCCGCTCACTGACAGGACCGTTGCTGAACTATGGCTGAAGATCAAAATAAGCCTGCTGACGAGCAGGACAAAAATAATAATGAGCGTAAGCGCCCGGGCAAAAAACCGTTAATTATCCTCGGCATTGTCGTGGTGGTGATGGTTGTCGTGGCGCTGGTCTGGTGGTTTTTAACCCGTAACGAAGAGACGACTGACGACGCCTTTACCGACGGCGACGTGGTGACGATTGCCCCGAAAACGGCAGGCTACGTCACCGAGCTGCGGGTGCGCGATAACCAGCGCGTGAAAAAGGGCGATCTGCTGGTGGTTATCGATCCGCGGGATACCACCGCGCAGCGCGATCAGGCTCAGGCCCAGCTTGGGCTGGCTATCGCGCAGCTGCATCAGGCCCAGGCGCAGCTCGCGCTCTCCAAAGTGCAGTATCCCGCCCAGCGTGACGAAGCCAAAGCGCAGGTGCTGAAAGCGCAGGCCGATCTGGCGAACGCGCAGGCGGAGTACCGTCGCCAGCGCGGTGTCGACCCGCGGGCAACCACCCAGCAAAGCATTGATTCCGCGAACGCTCAGCTGCGCAGCGCGCAGGCGGGGCTGGCCAGCGCCCAGGCGCAGCTGGAGGTGGCAGAGCAGGTCCAGTTGCAAATCCGCCAGCAGGAAACCAACGTTGAAGCGCGCGAGCGTCAGGTCGATCAGGCGAAAGCGCAGCTGGAAACGGCCAATCTGAACCTCTCTTACACCGAAGTCCGCGCCCCGTTCGACGGGTTTGTCACCAAACGCAACGTGCAGCCCGGCACGCTGGTGCAGGCGGGAACGGCGTTGTTCTCCCTGGTTTCGCCGAACGTGTGGGTGGTGGCGAACTTCAAAGAGTCCCAGCTTGAGCGCATGAAGCCCGGCGATAAGGTCACCGTGTCGGTCGACGCGTGGCCGGATATGGCGCTTGAGGGCCATGTTGATAGTATCCAGCAGGGCAGCGGCTCGCGCTTCTCCGCCTTCCCGGCAGAAAATGCCACCGGTAACTTTGTCAAAATTGTGCAGCGCGTGCCGGTCAAAATCGTGATTGATAAGGGGCTCGATCCGAACAAACCGCTGCCGCTGGGGCTGTCGGTTGCGCCGAAGGTGACGGTGGAATGACGGATCACAGCCACGACAGCTGGAAGCCCGCCAGCAATCCGTGGGCGGTGGCGATTGTCGTCACCCTGGCGGTGTTTATGGAGATCCTCGACACCACCATCGTCAACGTGGCGCTGCCGCACGTTGCAGGCTCACTCTCGTCCAGCTATGACGAATCCACCTGGGTGTTAACCAGCTACCTGGTCGCGAACGGCATCGTGCTGCCCATCTCGGCGTTTCTGAGCCGCGTCTTCGGCCGCAAGCAGTTCTTCCTGATCTGCATCGTCATGTTCACCGTCTGCTCGTTCCTCTGCGGCATCGCCACCGAGCTGTGGCAGATCATCCTGTTCCGCGTGATGCAGGGCTTTTTTGGCGGCGGGCTACAGCCCACGCAGCAGTCGGTACTGCTCGACTACTTCAAGCCGGAGGACAGGGGCAAAGCCTTTGGGCTCTCGTCCATCGCGATTATTGTTGCACCGGTCCTCGGCCCGACGCTGGGGGGCTGGATCACCGACAATTACTCCTGGCGCTGGGTGTTCTTTATCAACATCCCGGTGGGGATTGTCACGGTGCTGGCGATCTACCAGCTGCTGGAAGATCCGCCGTGGGAGAGCAAGTCAAAAGAGAAGCTGACTATCGACTGGACGGGGATCGGCCTGATTGCCCTGGGGCTGGGCTGCCTGCAGGTGATGCTTGACCGGGGGGAAGATGAGGACTGGTTCTACTCGAACTTTATTCGTACCTTCGCGGTGTTAACGCTTATCGGCATTATCGGTGCCATTTACTGGCTGGTGTATGCCAGAAAACCGGTGGTGGATCTGCACTGCATGAAGGACCGCAACTTTGCCATCTCCAGCCTGCTGATGGCGGGGATGGCGATGATTTTGTACGGCAGTTCCGTGGTGATCCCGCAGCTGGCGCAGCAGGACCTGGGCTATACCGCTACCTGGTCCGGGCTGGTGCTGTCGCCCGGGGCGGTGCTGATTGTGCTGACCATTCCGCTGGTGCTGAAGCTGATGCCGGTGGTGCAAACGCGCTGGATTATCGCCTTTGGCTTTACCTGTCTGGCGGTGTCGTTCTTCTGGTCGCGCACGCTGACCCCGGATATCGACTTCGAGACGCTGGTGCTGTTCCGCAGCGCCCAGTCACTGGGGCTGGGGTTCCTGTTTGTACCCCTGACCACCATTGCCTTTATTTCGATTCCAAGACGGCTGAATGCCGATGCGGCAGCGTTGTTCACCATGTTCCGTAACGTCGCGGGCTCGGTCGGGATCTCGCTGTCGACGGCGGCCATCACTGAACGGTCCCAGGCGCACAGTGCGCATCTGGCGTACCACGCCTCGCCATTTAACGAGCAGTTCCAGCAGGCGATACGCGAAAGCGCCCAGGCGATCCAGAACTTCACGACCCAGGTGGGAGACCCCACCGGCATCGCCACCGGACGCCTGTACCAGACCATGATCGAGCAGTCGCGCTTTTTGGCCTACATCGACGTCTTCACCATCCTGAGCGCCGTGGCCTTGTTACTGATTCCGTTTTGTTTGTTGCTCTCGCCGGTTAAGAGCGAGGGGAGTGCAGGAGCACATTGATGATACACAGACGTTTACACCCCCTGATGATAATGATGCTGCTGGCAGGCTGCGCCGTCGGACCGGACTATCAACCGCCCGCGCCGCCTGCTGTCACGCACTGGAACGATAAGGGCGACAGCGCGGTAAAATCGCAGACGACCTCCGCGGCGACCAACCCGCGCTGGTGGAAGACCTTCGGCTCGCCACAGCTCGACAGCCTGGTGGAACGCGCCATTGCCGGGAACCTGACGCTGCAGCAGACGGTGCTGCGCATCGCCGGCGCGCGCGAGCAGATTAACCAGGCGGGCGGTGCGTTTTACCCGTCGGTGAACGGCAATCTGCAGGCGACGCGCCAGCAGCTCGGGCTGGAAGGGGAGCTGAAATCCCACGGCGTGTATGACCAGGTGGATAGCATCGATCCCGCTCTCAAGGGCGCGCTGGGACCGCTGACGCAGCCGATCAACCTCTACCAGGGCAGCTTCGACGCCCAGTGGGAAATTGACCTGTGGGGTAAGGTGCGTCGTCAGGTGGAAGCCGCCGAAGCGCAGCAGAAAGCGGCTATCGAGCAGCGTAACGACGCGCTGGTGTCGCTGGAGGCGGAAGTGGCGCGCGCGTGGCTCCAGCTGCGCGGGGCGCAAAGCGTTATCGACACGCTGAACACCCAGATTAAAAGCGCGCAGCAGACGCTGGATCTGACCGAGAGCCGCCAGCGCGGCGGGCTGTCGCCGCAGATGGACGTGGAGAATGCGCGTGCACAGCTGGGTAACCTGGAGGCGCAGCTGCCGCAGTACCAGGCGCAGGCGCGTCAGGCGATGAATGGCCTGGCAATCCTCCTGGGCAAGCCGCCGGGGGCGCTGGATGCGGAATTACAAAGCGTGCAGCCGATGCCCGCGCTGCCGGATATCGTGCAGACCGGCATTCCGTCGACGCTGGCACGCCGCCGTCCGGACGTGCGTGAAGCGGAGGCGAACCTTCATGCCGCCACGGCGCAAATCGGCGTCTCGGTGGCGGAGCTGTTCCCGAGCTTTACCCTCTCCGGGCAGTTTGGCCTGCGCAACAGCGAAACCAACTGGCTGACCGACTGGAGCAGCCACTTCTACAGCTTTGGCCCGCAGGTCTCCATTCCCATCTTCCAGGGCGGTCGGCTGGTCTCCAGCGTGAAGGTGGCGCGCGCGCAGCAGGGGGCGGCGGTGCTGGACTATCGTCAGACGGTACTCACCGCGCTTGGCGATGTCGAAAACGCCCTGGTGAGCTATCGCACCGACCAGCAGCGTGAAGCGGGTCTCGCAAAAACGATCGACGCCCTGCAAAACGCCTTTGATTTAGCCAGCGACAGCTATCGCCAGGGGATCGCCAGCTTCATTGACGTGCTGGATGCCCAGCGACAGCTGGCGCAGGCCGAGCAGCAGCGCGCGCAGGCGCAGGTGCAAAGCGCGCTCGATCTGGTGGCGCTCTACAAGGCGCTCGGTGGCGGCTGGGAGCCGTATCAGCAAGTGCAATTACCGGACTACAGCGTCTTTGGCGACGCCCCGCGCGGATAAATTTTCAGAGGATTGGGCAAGAAACGGACAGGAACGCCACATTCGCGATGGCTGAGGGGCGGGTATAACTATCGGGTACCCCTTAAACGACATGCGAGGATTATCTTATGCGTTATCAAAAACTGGGCAACACCGGTCTGTTCGTTTCTGAACTGTGCCTCGGCACCATGACCTTCGGCGGTGAAGGCGGCATGTGGGGCAAGATTGGTCAGCTCCAGCAAAGCGAAGCAGAACAGCTGGTGGGCCGCGCGCTGGATGCCGGGATCAACTTTATCGATACCGCGGACGTTTACTCGGAAGGGCGTTCGGAGGAGATCACCGGCCAGGCGCTGAAAAACCTGAAAATCCCCCGCGAGAACGTGGTCGTCGCGACCAAAGTGTTCGGCGAAACCGGAACGGCAGGGGTGAACTCGCGCGGCAGCTCGCGCTATCACATCATCAGCAGCGTGAAGGAGAGCCTGCGCCGCCTGCAGCTCGATCATATCGATCTTTATCAGCTGCACGGCTTCGACCCGGCCACGCCGATTGAAGAGACGCTCTATGCGCTGGATAACCTGGTGCAGCACGGCCACGTGCGCTATATCGGCGTCTCGAACTGGGCGGCGTGGCAGATTGCCAAAGCGCTGGGCATTTCCGAGCGTCTCGGGCTGGCGCGTTTCGCATCCCTCCAGGCGTATTACACCATCGCCGGACGCGATCTTGAGCGCGAGCTGGTGCCGATGATGCAGAGCGAAGGCGTCGGGCTGATGGTCTGGAGCCCGCTGGCAGGCGGCCTGCTGAGCGGAAAATATGGCCGCGACGGGCAGAGCGAAGCCGGTGGTCGTCGTCTGGAGTTTGACTTCCCGCCCGTGAACAAAGATCGCGCCTTCGACTGCGTGGACGTGATGCGCACGATCGCCGAAAGCAAGGGCGTCTCCGTCGCGCAAATCGCGCTGGCGTGGCTGCTGCATCAGAAAGCGGTGACCAGCGTCATCATTGGCGCGAAACGCGTTGAACAGCTGGACGACAACATTGCCGCCACCGGGATCCGTCTCAGCGAAGACGAGCTTCAGCAGCTTGATGCGGTGAGCGCGCTGCCGCGGGAATATCCTGGCTGGATGCTGGAGCGGCAGGGTGAATATCGCCGCAACCAGCTCGCGCAGCAGTAACACTCCGCATCAGGTAATTTTTTAATTTGTTTGCCCCTCGTTGCAGCAGTCGGCAAAAGCTGTTTATTTCATTAAGCATGCTTTTGCCGATTTAACGATGGGCTGTGGCGGCAATCAGCAACCGTCTTTGCAGGTTGCCGCTGGATTTTGCTCAAGGATTCTTACCAGCAGGGCTCGGGGTTCTCTGACCACATCTGTTCCAATTGACAGTACTTTGCCGTCCCGCTCTGCTGAATACTTCGCGACAACATCACCGAACGCATTTCGCTGCAGGGCGACCTCTTGTCCTGCTTTTACCGTGTCGCCGGGTTTAACGAAAACTTCCGCAAACCCACCTGTGGTTGCACGTATTGAACTGATAGCATTACCAATATACGTTTTATTACTGCTGGCGGTTGCGCCGATTTTGCCTTCAATAACCTTGTAGTGGATCAGTACATTGAGGGCCCCCTCTAAGCCCCGGGCAATCATATCCTGCTGGTAAATCCTCGGTTCTCCCGTCTCGGCCGTTATCGCCGGGATACCATTTTGAATAAAGGTTGTCTCCATTGAGCCGGCTTCGCCGGGATCTTTCTTAATTTGATCGGCCGGAAAAAGTTCTGCAATCGTCCGGGCATCCGCATTGCGGTAGTCGGCATAAATGAACAGCGGATAAGCCGTTCCGGTAGACTGGGTGTGATAGTCAATCGCCAGGTCTACATTTCCCTTGTAAACCTTATTCCACATCATCCATGCCTGACGCTCAGCAGAGTTACCCGTTTCTTTTCCTGGATGTACGCGGTTGTAGTCGATCGTCTCACCACCATCGGTTGAAACAGACCATGTCCGGGAAACCCTTTCAAGACCAGAACGGTTTGGGCCAATAATACCAATAACGCTTCCTTTCATTTTGGCGGGGTCCAGTTGTTCCATCACTTTTTGTACGATACGAACCCCATTTAGCTCATCCCCGTGGACGCCAGCCTGAAGCAGAACTTTCTTCCCGTCCGTTTTCCCTTTTGCCACCATTATGGGGACATACCATCGCTGTCCCGTTCCTGTCTCAACCCCCTCGAACATGAAGCGATGTTGTCCTGCTGTCAGGTCAGCTACATCCAGAGTCGAGATAACAGGTACTCCCTGCACCTTATCACCCGTATACACCGTTGCCGCGTGAGTCATTGAGCATGACAACGCTAAGCTAAGAGCGAATGCGATACGGCTAGTAGATATCTTCATGTGCGTCATTTTCCATTTGATAGGGTTGAGATTTTTATTTTCCGGCCAGGGCCTGGGTTCATGCTCATTAAGTTAATAATGATTTTATGAGGCCAGCCAGTGGCACGATCGGGAAATGTGATTTTGCATAGGCTAACGCTCCGACCTCAGGAAAAGGATTTGCGCGATCCATTTTCATGCCCGGCTTCTTCTTTCCAACATACCTCACAAAAAACGATCCTCCTCTTTGATCGTTTTTACATCTTCGCATATATGACTAGTCATGAATTTTTAAATGACTAGTCATATAGGGAGAGAACATGAAGAATCAGCTGCCAGCCAACTTTTTATGGGGCAACTCGGTCTCCAGCATGCAGACGGAAGGGGCCTGGAACGAGGGCGGGAAGGGGATGTCGGTGTATGACATTCGTGAAGCCGGGGAGAACGTCTCCGACTGGAAAGTCGCGACCGACTCCTACCACCGCTACCGGGAAGATTTCGACCTGATGCAGGATCTGGGCATGAACTGCTACCGCTTCCAGATCTCCTGGAGCCGCGTCTGCCCGCAGGGCGACGGCCCGTTCAACGACGAAGGCATCGCATTTTACGACCGCTTTATTGACGATCTGATCGCCCGCGGCATCGAGCCGATGATCTGCCTGTACCATTTCGACATGCCGCTCGCGCTGGCGCAGGAGTACAACGGCTTTATCGATCGCCGCGTGATGGACGCTTTTATCCGCTACGGCAAAAAGATGATCGACTGCTTTGGCGACCGCGTGAAGTACTGGCTGACCTTCAATGAGCAGAATATTTTCCATATGCCGGAAGCTTTCCGCATTTCCGGCTATATGAAAGGCGAGAAAACCCTGCGCGAGCTGTACCTGCTCCAGCACCATACGATGGTGGCGCACATGGCGCTGACCGAATACCTGCACCAGACGAAACCGGGCCAGCTGATGGGCGGCATGCTGGCGCACCAGCTGATCTACCCGGCCACCTGCAAACCGCGCGATATCTTCTGCGCCCAGCAGTATGACGAATTCCTCAACCAGAATTTGCTGCGCGTCTTTGCCGGGCAGGGCTACAGCCCGGCGGTGATGGCGGTTGTGGAGCAGGAGGGCTTTGGCGATATCTTCCGCGCAGACGATCTCGCGCTGCTGGCGCGCACCCAAAACGACTATATGGCCTTCAGCTACTACGCCAGCAAAACACTGGACAGCGATGCGATCCCGGAAGGCACGCCGGTGAACTATTACCTGCTGCACGGCGAGAAAAATAACCCCTACCTGAAAGCCACCGAGTGGAACTGGCAGATCGACCCGCTCGGTTTTCGCACCATCATTACCCGCTATTACAACGACTGGCGCCTTCCGGTGTTCCCGATTGAAAACGGCATTGGGGTGATTGAGTCCTGGGACGGGGTGAACCCGATTGAGGACACCTACCGCATCGACTATCACCGGGCGCACATCGAGGCGATGAAAGCGGCGATGTTCGAAGACGGGGCAGAGGTCATTGGCTACCTCGGCTGGGGGTTAATCGACATTCTTAGCTCCCAGGGCGACATGCGTAAGCGCTACGGCGTGGTGTACGTCAACCGGGAAAACCACGACCTGAAAGACCTGAAGCGCGTGCCGAAGAAGAGCTACGCGTGGTTAAAACAGGTTATCCATACCAACGGACGCGAGATGTAAGCCGTACGCTGCCGGGCCGTTTTTGTGACTGATTGATGGGAACACGCCGCTATGTCTGAAACAAAAATCACACCGCACATGCAGTCCTTTGTCGATAAGTTTGTCGAGTTCTCGGCGCGCCTGGCAAACCAGGTGCACCTGCGCTCCCTGCGCGACGCCTTCGCTACGGTAATGCCCATTTTCATCCTCGCCGGTCTGGCGGTGCTGGTGAACAACGTGGTGTTTCCGTGGATGTTTAAGGGCGATACGCTGGCGCATTTTCAGGTGTGGGGCGAGGCGATTATCAACGGCACGCTGAACATCGCCGCGCTGCTGCTGGCCCCGATGATTGCCTGGTCGCTGGCGCGCAACAAAGATTTCGACAACCCGGTCTCGGCAGTGGTTATCGCCGTCAGCAGTTTTATCATTATGATGCCGATGCGCTTACAGATTACGCCCGTCGGCAGCGACGCTGCGGTCAGCGTGACGCAGGTGCTGACCTTCGCCAATATCGGCTCCACCGGGATTTTCGCCGGGGTGCTGATTGGGCTGCTCTCAACGGAAGTGTTTATCGCCATCTCGCGGTTGAAGGCGCTGCACATTTCGCTCGGGGAAAACGTCCCCCCGGCGGTGAGCAAATCCTTTACCGCGCTGATCCCAACCATTCTCACGCTTTCCCTGTTCGCAGTGCTCGCGGCGATACTGGCAAACGTGCTGCATACGGACCTGATCCATCTCATTACGACCTTCATCCAGCAGCCGCTGCGGCTGATCAACACCAGCCTGCCGGGGACGATTTTCATCTATAGCTTCGGCAACTTCCTGTTCACGCTCGGCATTCATCAGTCAGTGGTCAACAGCGTGGTACTGGAGCCGTTCCTCCTGATCAATACCAACGAGAACATGCTGGCCTTCGCAAACGGCCAGCCCATTCCGCACATCATCAATAACATCTTCGTGCCGACGTTCGGCATGGTGGGCGGCACGGGCAGCACGATCTCGCTGCTGATCGCCATCTTTATCTTCTCCCGACAACAGTCGGCGAAGCAGGTGGCGCGCCTGTCGCTGGCGCCGGGGTTGTTTAACATCAACGAGCCGGTGATCTTTGGCCTGCCGATCGTGTTTAACCTGCCGCTGATGATCCCGTTTGTGCTGCTGCCCGCGATAGGCATTTACTTCGCCTGGCTCTGTACTACGCTGGGGTTCATGTCGCGCTGCGTGGTGATGATCCCGTGGACCACGCCGCCGATTCTCAGCGCCTGGCTGGCCACGGCGGGGGACTGGCGGGCGGTGGTGGTGCAGTTGGCAATCATCGTATTTGGTGTATTCTTCTACCTGCCTTTCCTCAAAATTGCCGAGCGAGTGGCCTTGAAAAACAGCGGGATAGAAAACTAACAGAAAGGAAGGACGATGGCGGCGAAGTACATCACCATAGCGCGGGAAATCAAGAAACGCATTATCAGCCAGCAGTACGCCGCCCATGAACCGCTGCCGGACCAGTTTGCGCTGGCGGCGGAGTTCAGTACCAGCCGGATGACCATCCAGCAGGCGATGCGCCAGCTGATCGTCGAAGGGCTGGTCTATACCCGCCAGGGGCAGGGGACGTTCATCCGCAAAAATTTCCTCCAGCTTTCGCAGTGGGATCTCTCCGGCAGCGACTACTTTGGCGCGACCAAAACCTGGGCGCATCTGGGTACGGTTACGAGCCAGGTGGTGCATTTCGAACTGCGCTTCCCGAACGAAAAAGAGCAGGCGTCGCTGATGATTAACGCCGATGCGCCGATCTACGACTTCATTCGCCTGCGTTTGCTGAACGGCGAACCGATGTCGCTGGATTCCACGGTGATGCCGATGAATCTGGTGCCGGGCCTGACGAAAAACCATCTTGAAGGTTCAGTGTTTCAGTACGTTCAGGAGACCCTGGGGCTGAAAATTATGGGCTCGTATCGGGTGGTGCGGGCGCTTAAGCCCAGCGTGCTGGACAGAGAGCATCTGGTCTGCGAGGAAACCGATCCGGTGCTGGAGGTGGAACAGGTCATTTATCTGGAAGATGGCACGCCGCTGGAGTATGCCCACTGTCACTATCGGTACGACCACGGCGGGATTGTGATCGTGAATAACGGGTAAAAAAAAGCGGGCCTCGAAGCCCGCTTTTTTAATGCGCGTGACGTGATTAGTTCAGACGTACCGGCATACCGGAACGGTTCTGCACGGCCTGGTCAACAATCGCCGTTTCAACGTCTGGCTGAGACGTTACCGCCTGTACCGCGCTGTTCAGCGTAACAGGAACGACTTCGTTGTTGTTGATCTGGTCTTCGCTGGTGGACAGCGGGTTGTGCACTTCGATGTAGCGGCTGCCGTCTGGCTCAGACGTTGCTTTCACCGGTTCGTTGATGAACTGCACACGCGTACCGACCGGCACGTTTTCGAACAGGAACTTGATGTCGTCGTTACGCAGACGCACGCAGCCGTGGCTCACGCGCAGGCCTATACCGAAGTTGGCGTTGGTCCCGTGAATCGCATACAGACGGCCAATGTACAGGGCATACAGACCCATCGGGTTATCCGGGCCTGCTGGCACAACGGCTGGCAGCGGTTCGCCCGCAGCGATGTATTCCGCGTGCATTTTAGCCGTTGGCGTCCAGGTTGGGCCCGCTTTCTTACGTTCAACTTTGGTGGTCCAGTTCAGCGGGGTGTCTTTACCCAGCTGGCCGATACCGATTGGCAGCACGATGACGGTATTGGTGCCTTTCGGGTAGTAATACAGACGCATTTCGGCGCTGTTAATTACGATACCTTCATGAACGGTATCCGGCAGGATCAGCTGCTGAGGGATATTCAGCACGGTACCTGCTTTCGGCAGGTACGGGTCAACGCCCGGGTTCGCTTCCAGCATGTTAGACAGACCCAGCTGGTACTGCGCCGCGAAATACTCCAGCGGCTGAGAGTTACCTTCAGGAACCGTCACCACCTGGTTTTGACCCACCAGACGGCTTCCGTCGGTCGGCAGGGGATACGTCACCGCAGACGCGGTCTTACAAAAACCTACTACGGCTAACGCCGCCGCAAAAAGCGCTGTTAATTTCATGTTCATGTTGTGCGAGGTATCTAAGCCATTCTGGCGATGAGTTGATAAGTCTGAATCTGTGATGGGAGCGCATTATATGTGCATTCCCGCTCACTGGGAATTCAGATGTGTACGAAATCACATTTTTTTCGATTTTGTTAAAGTTTAGTGGATGGCCGCAACGCGGGATCTCAATTCGGAATTGTGGCATAATGCCGTGTTTATCACACTTTTCGCAGGAATCTCCCCGTGTTAGTTACCAGCAACGTCACTATGCAGTTTGGCAGTAAGCCGCTGTTCGAAAACATTTCCGTCAAATTTGGCGGCGGCAACCGTTACGGCCTGATTGGTGCCAACGGTAGCGGTAAATCCACCTTTATGAAGATCCTCGGCGGCGATCTGGAGCCGACCCTCGGCAACGTGTCGCTCGATCCGAACGAGCGCATCGGTAAGCTGCGTCAGGATCAGTTCGCCTTCGAAGAGTTCACCGTGCTAGACACCGTGATCATGGGGCACGCGGAGCTGTGGGAAGTGAAGCAGGAGCGCGATCGCATCTATGCGCTGGCCGAGATGAGCGAAGAAGACGGCTATAAAGTGGCCGAGCTGGAAACGCAGTACGGCGAGATGGACGGTTACTCTGCGGAAGCGCGCGCGGGCGAGCTGCTGTTGGGCGTCGGCATTCCGGTTGAACAGCATTACGGCCCGATGAGCGAAGTCGCGCCAGGCTGGAAGCTGCGTGTGCTGCTGGCTCAGGCGCTGTTCTCTAACCCGGACATCCTGCTGCTCGACGAACCGACGAACAACCTGGACATCGACACCATCCGCTGGCTGGAGCAGACGCTTAACGATCGCGACAGCACCATGATCATCATTTCGCACGACCGTCACTTCCTGAACATGGTCTGTACGCACATGGCGGATCTGGACTACGGCGAGCTGCGCGTCTATCCGGGCAACTATGACGAGTACATGACGGCGGCCACTCAGGCGCGCGAGCGTCTGCTGGCGGACAACGCCAAGAAAAAAGCGCAGATTGCCGACCTGCAGTCCTTCGTCAGCCGCTTCAGCGCTAACGCCTCTAAATCGCGTCAGGCAACCTCGCGTGCGCGTCAGATTGATAAAATTAAGCTGGAAGAGGTTAAAGCCTCCAGCCGTCAGAACCCGTTCATCCGCTTCGAGCAGGACAAGAAGCTGTTCCGTAACGCGCTGGAAGTGGAAGCCCTTACCAAAGGCTTCGATGAAGGCCCGCTGTTTAAAAACTTCAACCTGCTGCTGGAAGTGGGCGAGAAGATTGCCATTCTGGGCGCCAACGGCGTGGGTAAATCTACCATGCTGAAAACCCTGGTCGGCGAACTGCAGCCGGACAACGGCACCGTGAAATGGTCCGAAAACGCGCAAATTGGTTACTACGCGCAGGACCATGAGTACGAGTTCGAAAATGACCTGACCGTCTTTGACTGGATGAGCCAGTGGAAGCAGGAAGGCGACGACGAGCAGGCGGTGCGCAGTATTCTGGGTCGTCTGCTGTTCAGCCAGGACGACATCAAAAAGCCTGCTAAAGTGCTCTCCGGTGGCGAGAAGGGCCGCATGCTGTTCGGCAAGCTGATGATGGAAAAACCAAATATCCTGGTGATGGACGAACCGACTAACCACCTGGACATGGAATCGATCGAATCCCTGAACATGGCGCTGGAGATGTATCAGGGCACCCTGATCTTCGTCTCTCATGACCGTGAGTTCGTCAGCTCGCTGGCGACCCGCGTGATCGAAATTACGCCAGAGCGCGTGGTGGACTTCACCGGTAACTACGAAGATTACCTGCGCAGCAAAGGTATCGACGGCTAAAAAAAAGCCCGGTGGCGCTTCGCTTACCGGGCCTACGGGTGACTTTGTAGGCCGGGTAAGGCGAAGCCGCCACCCGGCAATGTTCAGAGCACCCACTCACTCCTTTCAACCCCGTTCACCCGCAGCGTACGTTTTTCCCCCGCCGGTAATGACACCTTCAGCGCCTTCCACGCCGGACGATAATCCCCGCGCGCGTTCACTCTCAGGTTGATGGTTGCGCCGTCGCACACCATTTCCCATTCCACCCACAGCGCATTGCCGTTCTGATAACCCCAGCTTTCACCGTCGTCTTCAAACAGCAGCCCCGAGGTTGTGCCGACGCCTTTCACCGGGAACAGCTTCAGCTCGCGGGTCGTATCTTTTTCGGCACTGACATGCGTGATGCGCTCGCTCAGCGGCAGACCGGCTCCGGCGCGCACCAGCAGCGGCAGTTTTTCCAGCGGCGCATCGAGGACGATGGATTGCCCGCCTGCATACCACGCGTGGGTGTAAAAATCATACCAGCCCGTTTCGTTATCCGGCAGCCAGACCCGGCGCTCGCGCTGCCCGGCTTCGACGACGCTGGCGACCAGCAGGTCGCGGCCCAGCAGGAAGTCGTCGCACTCTTCGAAGGTCTGCGCATCGTGCTCGTGGTCGAGGAAGGTCGGGCGCAGCATCGGCTCGTCGTCGGCGTGCGCCTGCCAGAGCAGGGTATAGAGATACGGCAGCAGGCGGTAGCGCAGCTCAATCGCGCCGCGAATGGCAGGCGTGACGCCCGGATACATCCACGGCTCGTTTACCGTGTGGTCATCGTTCCACGAGTGAATGGTAAAGCGCGGGTGCATCACGCCGTTCTGCACCCAGCGCACGAACAGCTCGGCATCCGGCTTGTCGCCGGAGAAACCGCCCACGTCATGGCCGACGTTGAACAGCCCGGACAGGCTCATGCCCAGCCCCATGCGGATGTTATAGCGCAGCGTGTCCCAGTTGGTGCGGTTGTCACCGCTCCAGGTCTGAACGTAGCGCTGCATCCCGGCGCAGCCGGAGCGGGAGATGAGATACGGGCGTTTTTCCGGCGCAAAGCGCTGCTGCGCTTCCAGCGAGGCGCGCATCATCAGCAGCGGCATGACCGGGCGAATATGCTTGATGGCGATCTCCTTGCCGAAGCCAAAGCAGCGGGCTTCCCCGTCCCACACTTCGTACTCGTTGTTGTCGTTCCAGGTGGAGTCGATGCCCATCTCCAGCAGCTGCGTGGTGACGCCGTTCTGCCACCACTGCACCGTCTGCGGGTTGGTAAAGTCGAGGTGCGAGCCTTCGTCATCCCAGAAGCTGGAGCGTTCGGGTGCATCGGTTTCTGAATCGCGAATGAACAGGCCGCTCTCCGCCACTTCGCTGTAGCGCGGATGATCCTGCAGCAGGCACGGCTTGATGTTTGCGGCCAACTTCAATCCCGCGTCGTGGAATGCCTGGCTCATCACCTTCGGCTGCGGCACCTTGTCATAGTTCCAGTTGAAGACGTAGCGCTTGCCGTTGATGGAGGTATAGCCAGACGAAAGCTGGAACGAGTCGCACGGAATGGCGTGCTCTTCGCACAGGCGGATGAAGTTCATCAGCTGATTCTGCGCGTCCGGCGCGTCGGTGTAGTGCATGGTCGAGCCGCTGTAGCCCAGGCTCCATTTCGGTCCGAACAGCGTTTTCCCGGTCAGGCGCACAAAGGCTTTGGTGACGTCCAGCACTCGCCTGCCGGTAAAGATGTAGTAGTCGATATCGCCCGCTTCCGCCTGCCAGCGGCGATAGGCGGTGTGGTAGTTGTCGATTTCGTTACCCAGATCCAGCCAGCAGCTGCTCAGGTTGTCGTAGAACAGGCCGTAGCTCACGTCGTCGCGGCGGGTAAGGGTGAACGGAATGTGCTTGTACAGCGGGTCGGTGCTGGCGGCGTTGTAGCCCATGGCGTCGAGGTTGCGCATCTCGTAGCGTTTACCGTTGCGCTGCAGATCGCCCGCTTTCTCACCCAGGCCGTAGAAACGCTCGTCTTTACGACGGCTGAGGTAGTGCGCCACGCCGTCGCCGTGGGCGTTCAGCAGGTAGGCGCTGGTGGGGCGGTCGTTGACCAGCGGCTGCCACTCGCCCGCCTCATTGCGGTAGTGCCACTCCAGCCACAGCGGCTGGTGCACGGTGACGCGCAGCTGTTCGGTTGCCACGGTTAACGTGTCGTCCTGCTGCGTCAGGATCCAGGCCGGGCAGGTGAAGCCGCTGACATCGTCACGACGGCGACCTTCCCACGGCACGTCTTGTTCCGGGGCGATGCTCCAGGTGCGGTCCAGCGCCAGCTCGCCTTTGCGTTTGATCAGCACGCGGAACAGGTTCTCTTCCAGTACATACAGGCACAGGCGGTGCTGGTTATCGACCAGCAGTTCAAGATGGTTTGCCGACTGCGTATCAACGGTCCAGTTTTTCAGGGTTTTCATATGCAATACATCCACTATCAGGCGCGCTTGGCGCGACGTTCAGCAATAAATGCTACCAGGAAGAGAGCGCCAATCAGGTCAAAGAAGCCCATGGCGATAAAGAGCGGGTTAAAGCCGATTTTGTCGGCGGTCACACCGATTAACAGCGAGAACAGGAAGCTGGCGATCCACGCCGCCGAGCCGCGCATGCCGTTGACTGTCGCCATCTGGCCTTTGTCGAACGACTCAACGACCAGGGCGCTCAGCATGCAGGAGATGATCTGGTGCCCGAAGCCGCCGATGGAGATCAGCACGATGGTGATATACGGGTCGCGGGTAATGGCCACGATGGCCAGCGAGATCATCAGGAACGCGCCCGTCACGGAGCTGGCGACGACAGAGTTCACGCGGGAGCAGCCGAACAGGCGGGTGTACAGACGCGTCAGGTAACCGCTCGCCACGCTGCCGAGGTCAGCGGCGAGGAACGGCAGCCAGGCAAACATCGCAATCTGCTTCAGATCCATGCCGTGCTCTTTGGCAAGGTACAGCGGCACCCAGAAGCTCAGCACCGCCCAGGCCGGTTCCGCCATAAAGGCCGGGATGGCGATACCGTAGAAGCGTTTGTTCTTCGAGACGGTTTTCAGCGCGGTCAGGAAGGGCAGTTTGACGGCAGGCGGTTCGTTATCCTGCTTGATAAACGCCAGCTCGTCCTTGCTCAGGTTCGGGTGCTGCTCCGGGTTATGGTAGAACGCCCACCACAGGATCACCCACAGCAGCGCCAGCACGCCGGTAAACATGAACGCCCCCTGCCAGCCGAACGACGCGTGAGCAAAGTAAATGATAGGCGGAGCCAGCATCGCGCCGATAGAAAAGCCCACGCCCGCCCAGCCGGCAGCAACGGGACGCTCTGATTTCGGGAACCATTCACCGATGGTTTTGGCGTTCGCCGGGGTAGCGGCGGCTTCGGAAGCTCCCATAAAGAAGCGCAGAATCGCCAGGTGCAGCCAGCTTCCGGCGCCCGCATGGAAAATACACATCAGCGCCCAGATCCCGGCGCAGACCATAAAACCAATCTTCAGGCCGATCACGTCAATCAGCCAGCCGCACAGGGGCTGGAAAATGGTGTAGGCAATCTGGAACGCACCGACGATCCAGGAGTATTGCTCGGTGGTGATCCCAAGGCTCTCTTTCAGTTCCGGGGCGAGGATCCCGAGCGAGTTTCGGGTGATGTAGTTAACGGTGACGCCAAGTAAGAACAGCACCAGCACGTACCAGCGCAGGTTCTTGATGACGCGACGGGTTTTGCTTGTCGCAACGGTGTTATTGATGTCCTGACTCATTTTACTCTCCACAAGACGGACGGTAAGGGGACGGAGGTTCAGGTGTCACACAGATTTTTATGCCTTTGATTTCTATCCGTTTAAACTGCTTAAGTTGGTATACAACTAGTATGGAAGTTGTGTGACAGGTTCACCTTAAGGGAGAAAATGAGCGGGCAATAGTCTATTTTGTGCAAAATTTCTCATAACTGACGTAAACACTATGGCAGGATGGTATTGATGTCAGTTATTGCCTGACAAACACGCTATGAAAATTTTTTCATTTCGCAAATGGAGCCAGATCACAAAATGGACAAAAGGCTAAAAATCACCGAAATCGCTGCCCGCACGCAGCTCTCGATCAGCACCGTGTCACGCGTGCTGGCGGGGAAAGCGAATACCAGTGAAAAAGCGCGCGCAAAGGTGCTGGCGTGCGCGCGGGAGCTGGGCGTGATGGAGGGCATGGCGGCGGGACGGCTGCTGCTCAATAGCCTGGTGGTTTTTGCTCCTCAGCGCGCCTTCGACGAGCGGTCCGACATCTTTTACTACCGCGTGATCCAGAGCGTGAGTAAAGGCCTGGCATCCCACGATGTGCGCCTGCGCTACTGCGCGCTGGAAGAGAACGACAGCGACGCCCAGCTGTTTCTGGCGCGGATGAACGAGTCGGACACGCAGGCCGCCATTCTTCTCGGTATCGACGACCCGCATATCCACGATCTGGCGGTGGACGTGGGTAAGCCCTGCATGTTGATTAACTGCCGCGACCGGCACATGCGTCTGCCTGCCGTTGCGCCGGATCACCGCGCCATTGGCGAGCGGGCGGCGGAATACCTGTTCGAGATGGGGCACCGTGAGGTGATGAACGTGCTGTGCCTGCGTCGCTACACCATGGAGCTGCGTCTGTCAGGGATCCGTGACGCGTGGCAGTCTCACAACCTGGCGTTCAACGACAGGCGCGATCTGCTGGTGGTGCCCAGCTTCAGCGCGCGCGAAACGGAACAGGTGGTCAGCGCCTGGCTCAGCGAAATGCAGGGCAAGGATTTGCCAACCGCGTTCCTGGTCGGTGGCGATTTTATGGCGGCGGGGACCATCAGCGCATTACAAAACCACGGCCTGCGCGTGCCGCAGGACGTCTCGGTGATGAGTATTGACGGGTTTAACCTGGCGGCGATCCAGGATGTGCCGCTCACTGCCGTGCATGTTCCCCGCGACGAGCTGGGAACGGAAGCGGTACACATGCTCCAGCAGCGGCTCATGCGCCCGGACGCGCCGGTGGGGACGTTACTGCTTAACGGCACGCTGACCGTGCGGGAATCGGTACGGCGGATACGTCAGGGAAAACGACGCACCGCCGTTGAGCGGGAAGGGCTGTATGACAGTTAGACCATGCCCAGCGCGCGCTTGCCGTGGATGTTGAGATCGTTCACGGTAAAGCGGTCCTGCCAGCTCTTTTCATAATCTTCGCGTGGGAAATCCCCCGGCGATGCGCCGGTCTCCAGCGCTTCCTTGACCTTCTTCGCGTAGGCGAGGTTTTTCTCGCACATCGGTGCGGCGGGGATATACATCACGTTGCCCCAGCCCTGCTGATTGTCCACCGGCGCGACGGAGTGGATCACATCGCAGTGCCACCACACCGAATCGCCCGCGTCCAGCGCCGGAATGCTGGTCAGCGCCTCGATGAGCAGCGGGTGCCACTTCTCGGAAATCGGCAGCACGCGCCCCGGCGCCACGCCGCACAGCTCGTCTTCCGGCACGTCGTCCAGCAACGGACGCAGCAGAATGTACGCCATCGCTTCCGGGATCGTCACCACGTGCAGCAGCCCCTGGCCAGGGATCATGTCCGACAGCGCGGTCCAGCCCTGGAAGGTGCGGAACACCGAGCATTTGGTGGTGTTATCGACGGTATACTCTTCCACTTCGGTACGGTGCGCGGCGTTCCACGGATCGTATTTCTCGACGTTGCCGTCAAACACGCGGGCAAAGACCTGCTGATAGGCCGGCAGCAGCCAGCGCTCCAGCGCACCGGAGTCGGTATGCGCGCCCAGCCCTTTCGAGGTGGTTCCCGGCGGACGGCGGCGAATACGATCCGGGTAAATCACGCTCACGTCCGGGTCAAACCACTGCTTGCCGTTGCTCTCGAACGTCCATAAACGGTTCAGGAACGACTGCACCTGCGCCATCTCTTCGCTCTGACGCGCCTGCATCTGCGCCTGCGACCAGTAGATCGGGTAAATCTCCGGACGGGAAGCGGTCAGGGTGCCAAAGAAGTTATCGCCTGGCCCTTTGTACACCTCGTCAAACTTGTTCAGATCGAGGTAGTCGAGCATCGACTGATCCCACGCCAGCGCCTGCTCGCGCGGGAAGTGACCTTTAATCACCGCGCAGCCGCGGCGTTTAACGGCGTCGCGCTGCGTGTCGGTAATCGTGCCGTTTTTTACATCGGCAAACGGGATCACCGGCCAGACGGATTCACCTTTATTTTTAAGCGCGTTAATTTCCGCCACGCGGGTGGCAATGCTATCGCTGAGCTTGTTGAACACCGCCTGCACGTCGCCGATCTGCGCGCGTAACTCACGTTTCAACTGACGGATTGCCGCTTTGTGATCCGCCGGCAAGGTTTCACTGGTAAAGGTCATAACTGCCTCGCATCTTTCATTCGAAAGTAAAAGTGTCTACAAGTGATACTTTAAGTTAAAAATAAGTTAATGCAAGTTTAAAAACTTGACGTGCGCCACAGGACGGAAAAAGAGTGAGAGGCCGGAGCCAGGCTCCGGCGAAGAAAGGATCAGGCGTCGAACGGGGAATGGTTGTCGAGCACGGCCTGAATGACGTTCAGCGCGCCCTGATGGTTGTTGTCATCGGTGCTGTAGCGGCTGATTTCTTTGATGCTCTCTGCCGCGTTACCCATCGCAAAGGAATATTTCACCAGCTTCAGCATCTCGGCATCGTTGCCGCTGTCGCCAATCGCCACGCACTCTTGCGGGGAGATTTTCCAGCGCTTCAGCAGACGGCTGATGCCGTTAGCTTTGTGCAGGCCGGGGATAATCAAATCGACAAAGCCAAAGCCGCTGGTGACCGGCTTCATGATGCCGTCCAGCGAGACGTGCAGCTTATCCACCAGATTGGGGATATCGCTGTCCGGCAGGTTCAGGGAGAACTTAAACAGCACGTCGTCAATGTCGCGGTAATCGCTAATGCGCTTTAAGCGGTGGTAGTGCTTTGACATCAGCGCCACGAACGCGTCCGGGGCTTTATCGCTGACGTACGCGCTCTTCAGCCCGCAGGCCACGAAGTTCAGCCCTTTATCTTTCAGCAGTTCGCCAATCACGATCTGCGATTCATGGCGGGTCAGCTCACCGTGAAAAATCTGCTCCCCGCGATCGAACACCAGCGCGCCGTTTTCCGCCACGAAGGAGATCCGATCTTTGAGCTCCGGAAAAAAGGAGATGAGCTGGTAATACTGGTTGCCGCTGGCGACAACGAATTCAATGTCGCGGGCTTTAAGCTGTTCAAACTGTGCCTGGAAGCGGTCACGATCGTACTGCTTGGCATCATCAAGAAAAGTTCCGTCCATATCGGTGACGATAACTTTAACGGTCATACTGTGCTCCTGGGTCACTGCGTTTTGAAACATTCTAATAACAAGGTGACGGGGAGCACAAATTTAATTTCGAATGAAAGTCAGAAAGCCGGGTGGCGGCTTCGCCTTACCCGGCCTACGGGGAGACTCTGTAGGCCCGGTAAGCGCAGCGCCACCGGGCGTTTTTCTTACAGCGTATGTTCAGTACGGGCGATAATATCGTCCTGCGCATCCGGCGACAGGGCGGTGAAGAACGCCGAGTAACCTGCGACGCGCACCACGAGGTCACGATACTGGTCAGGGTGTTTCTTCGCCTCCAGCAGCGTGTCGCGGGAGACAATGTTGTACTGAATATGCCAGCCCTTATGTACCTCGAAGAAGGTGCGCAGCAGCACCATCAGCTTCTGGCGATCGCTGTCGTTTTCCAGCGTTGACGGGTTCAGCTTCTGGTTCAGCAGCACACCGCCGAGAATCGCCTCGGTAGGCAGTTTACCCACGGAACCGATGACCGCCGTTGGACCCAGGTGGTCGGTACCGGAAGCCGGGCTTGCCCCTTCCGCCAGCGGCGTGTGCGCCTTACGTCCGTCCGGGGTGGCCATCGTCGCCGCGCCAAACGGCACGTTCGCGGAAATCGAGGAGGTGCCTGCGTAGTAGTTACCGCCAATCGGGCCGCGGCCGTAGCGCGGGTTATGGTATTGCTTCAGCTCTTCAATGTAGGTCTGATAGGCGCGGGTCAGCAGCATATCCACGCTGTCGTCATCGTTACCGTACTTCGGTGCGCCATTGATCAGACGTTGACGCAGCTGCTCGTGGGTCAGCCCGTCGAAGTCATCCGCCAGCGCCGCCGCCAGCTGCTGCTGGCCAATGACGCCCTGTTCGAACACCAGCTTCTTCACCGCTGCCAGGCTGTTGCCGAGGTTGGCGATCCCCACCTGCAGGCCGGACACCCAGTCATACTTCGCGCCGCCCTGCTTGATGCTTTTCGCGCGCTCGATGCAGTCGTCCACCAGCGCCGAGCAGAGAATATCGTGGACGTTCTCTTCCAGCATGGTGTCCACCACGTACTCAATTTCGATGGATTTGCGGGTGTAGTAGCGGATCTGGCTATCCCAGGCCGCCATCACCTCGTCGAAATTGTCGAAGTTACCGGCAGAGAGCGCTTTCTCCTGTGGCAGGAATACCTTGCCGCTGGTGGCATCGCGGCCGCCTTCCAGCGCGGCCAGCATCACGCGGGCGAAGTTGATAAAGCTCATGCCGGTGCAGCGATAGCCCCACTTGCCGCCCACCGCGGTTTCGATACAGCCGATGGCCGCGTAGTCGTAGGCGTCGTCTCGTTCAACGCCGAGCTTGATGAATTCCGGGATCACGATTTCGTCGTTGTTGAACGCGGGCATCCCGAAGCCGCAGCGGATCACCTGCACGCAGGCGTCGAGGAAGTCGTTGCTCATGCCCGCGTGGTAACGCACGCTCAGGTTCGGCTGGGTGGAGCGCAGACGGCCGCAGGATTCCAGAATCGCGTAGGAGAGCGGGTTCACCGCGTCCATCGGCTCGCCGTTGACCAGCTTCTGGCCGCCGATGGTGACGTTCTGGTACAGCGGGCTGCCGGCGGAGGCTTTGGAGTGCGAGCCGGAGCGGATCTTATTCACTTCAAGCAATTTCAGCCAGCAGCTGTGCAGCAGCTCAATGGCGTGTTCGCGATCCAGGCTCTGGTTCAGCTCCACGTCCCGGCGGTAGTACGGATAGAGATACTGGTCCATACGCGCGAAGGAGACGGAGTGGCCGTTGGACTCAATCTGCAGGATCAGCTGAATGAAGTAGCACAGCTGCAGCGCCTGCCAGAAGGTTTTTGGCGGCTCGTGAGCAATCACGTCGCAGTTTTCTGCCATCGCCAGCAGCTCATCGCGGCGGCTTTCGCGGGTTTCGGTGGAGGCCATCTCGCGCGCCAGATCGGCGAAGCGTTTGATGTGCAGGCTCACCGCTTCCAGCACGATATCAATTGCCTTCAGGAACTGATCGCCGTGCAGGTCTTCCAGCACCGTCAGGTTGATGCGCGAGCGGCGCTCGGCCACTTTGGCGCGCAGGCCGCCGAGACCTTTCTCCAGCACCAGCGGGAAGTTCACCGCCAGGTGCGCGTCGCCGGAGGTCATGTTGCCTTCGGCTTTGATGATGCCGGTTTCCAGCAGGCCTTTCTGCTCGTCGGTGAACATGCCATAGCAGCGGTCCTGCACCGTCTGGCCGCGCCACCACGGGCAGATCTCATGCAGCACACGCTTGTTCTCTTCACTCACCGCAAAGCCCGCGCCCGGACGGTCCGCCAGGTCGTCAATCTCTTTCTCAATCCAGGAGACGGTGTATTCCGGGAAGATCGGTGCGGCGCGCACTTCGCTGGCCTGGTTACCGATAATCAGCTCGTCGTGTTTGATCCAGATGGTACGCTCGGCCAGGTGATGGGCCAGCGCCAGGGCGCGACGGACCGGGATCGGCTTGTCCATGTGCTGCTGGTACATTTCGGTGTAATGCTGCGCGCGCTCGGTGCAGACCGGCGGCTTAACGATATGCACCAGCGCCGTTTTGTGCGTCTTAATGCGCTCGCTGAGGGTGTTGAGATTCAGGGTTGTCATAAGTTTATCCTCGTAAGGTCGCGGTTAACCCTTTCTGGCAGGCGTACTGCTGCGCGAAGTCCAGCAAGGCAGGGTTATCCAGCGGTTTGTCAGGGGCAGAGTAGGGTTGGCCGAGCAGGGTGTATTTGTTCATGCCCAGCGTGTGATACGGCAGAAAATGAATATCGTCGACGCCGAGCTCATCGGCAGCGAAGTTGGTGATGGCGGTGATGGAGGCTTCATCCGCGTTGAAGCCCTGGATCAGCGGCACGCGGATGGTGATCTTTTTCCCGGCGGCGGCCAGGCGTTTCAGGTTGTCCAGGATGCGCTTAGCCGAACCGTCCGTCCACTGCTTGAACACGTCACCGTCGACGTGCTTCAGGTCGGCGAGGAACAGATCGACATACGGTAATGACGGCTCAATATAGTGCCACGGCACGTGAAGGCAGGTTTCGACGGCGGTGTGGATCCCCTGGTCATGGCTGGCTTGAAACAGGGCCTGCGCCAGCTCCGGGTTCATAAACGGTTCGCCGCCGGAGAGGGTGATCCCGCCGCCGCTGCGGTCGTAGAAGGGTTTGTCGCGCAGTACGGTCGCCATGATCTCCTCGACCTGCCGTTCTTCACCGCAGACGGTCAGCGCCTGCGTCGGGCAGCAGTCGGTGAGGGCATTAAGCGTCTCTTGACTTAATTTCTCACGATGAATGACCATCCCGTTCAGCGCACGTTCGATACAGCCCGGTGCCGCCTGCTGACACAGGTCGCAGCCGTCCAGGCACAGACGCGCATCAAACAGCACGTCCCGCGTGCGGGAGCGGCTTTCCGGGTTCTGGCATCAGCGACAGCCCAGCGAGCAGCCTTTCAGGAACACCACGGTACGGATACCGGGGCCATCGTGGGTAGAGTAACGCTGAATATTGAAGATCATGTTTTTGCCTCTCATCTTGCATACGAAGATTAAATGACTTTCGAATGAAAGTTATCTTGATGCAGGTCAACTCTTGAGCAGGTTTTGTCGTGATAGGGTAAGTGCAGGCTAATTTTGAGGGTGACATCATGGAACTTTATCTCGACACATCTGACGTTGCGGCAGTCAAAAAGCTGGCGCGTATCTTCCCGCTGGCGGGGGTGACCACCAACCCAAGCATCGTTGCGGCCGGTAAAACGCCGCTCGACGAACTGCTGCCCGCGCTGCACGACGCGCTGGGCGGTAAAGGCCGTCTGTTCGCGCAGGTGATGGCGACCACCGCCGAAGGGATGGTGGAAGACGCGCGTAAGCTGCGCGCCATCATTAACGATCTGGTGGTGAAAGTGCCGGTGACCGCAGAAGGGCTGGCGGCGATCAAGATGCTGAAAGCGGAAGGGATCCCGACGCTGGGTACGGCGGTATACGGTGCCGCGCAGGGGATGCTGTCCGCGCTGGCGGGGGCGGAGTATGTGGCGCCTTACGTTAACCGCGTGGACGCGCAGGGCGGGGACGGGATCCAGACCGTGGTGGAATTACAGCAGCTGCTGACGCTGCATGCCCCGCAGTCAAAAGTGCTGGCCGCGAGCTTTAAAACCCCGCGTCAGGCGCTGGACTGCCTGCTGGCAGGGTGCGAGTCCATCACGCTCCCGCTGGACGTGGCGCAGCAGTTTATTACCTCTCCGGCTGTGGATGCGGCGATTGTGAAGTTTGAGCAGGACTGGCAGGGGGCGTTTGGACGGACGTCTATCTGACGCGGTTGCCAGGTGGCGCTGGCGCTTACCCGGCCTACGATTTTCTCCCTCTCCCTGTGGGAGAGGGTCGGGGTGAGGGCATCAGGCCGCAGCAGGGTTTACCCTCCGCAAACCTCACACCCCGGGTTACGCATCAGCTTCATCTCGCGGAACTGGCAGGTCATCGCGTCATACATCACGATTTTCCCCGCGGCGGGCGTGCCGTAATGCGCCAGCACCTTGATCGCTTCCATTGCCTGCAATGAACCAATCACGCCGACGAGTGGCGCCATCACGCCCGCCTCAACGCAGGTCAGCGCATTCTCGCCAAACAGACGGCTCAGGCAGCGGTAGCAGGGTTCACCCTCGGCGTACGTGAAGACGCTGATTTGCCCCTCCATGCGGATCGCCGCGCCGGAGACCAGCGGGGTTTTGTGAGCAAAACAGCCCGCATTGAGCTGATTACGGACGGTGACGTTATCAGTGCAGTCCAGGACCAGGTCGTGCCGGGCAATCTGCGCGGAGAGCGCGTCGTCATCCAGCATTGCGTCAATCAGCGTGAACTGAACGTGGGGGTTGATGCGCGCCAGCGCAGCCCTGGCGGATTCCACTTTCGGCTGGCCCACCGTCGCGTCGCTGTGCAGCGTCTGGCGCTGCAGGTTGGAGACCGACACGGTATCGAAATCCAGCAGCGTCATGCTTCCCACGCCCGCCGCGGCAAGGTACTGCGCGGCGGCGCAGCCCAGCCCGCCCAGCCCGACGACCAGCACGCTGGCCGCCTTGAGCGCTTCCTGACCCTCGAAGTCAAACCCGCGCAGCACAATCTGGCGATTGTAGCGCATCATCTCCTGGTCGCTCAGCTCCACCGTCATGTCAGCCTCCGAACAGGTGGTTAAAGCGCTCGACCTCAACCCATTCTCCGGCTTCCACGTTGCCGCGCTCGCGCTCCAGCACGATGAAGCAGTTGCCCAGACTGAAGGAGCTGAAAATGTGCGAGCCCTGATGTCCGGTAGTGCGTACTTCAAGCTCGCCGTCCGCACCGCGGGTCAGAATGCCGCGCTGGAAATCGAGACGGCCCGGTGATTTTTTCAACCGCGTGGCGGCACGCACGCGCACGCGTTCCGGCAGCGGGCTGGCCTTGTTGCCGGAAAGCTTCGCCAGCAGCGGGATCGCCAGCTGGTAGAAGGTGAGTGCCGCCGAGACCGGGTTGCCCGGCAGGCCGCAGAACCAGCTGTGTGAAAGCTTGCCAAACGCGAACGGCTTGCCCGGCTTGATCGCCAGCTTCCAGAAGGCGATTTCACCCAACTCTTCAAGAAGGGTTTTGGTGTAATCCGCTTCGCCCACGGAGACGCCGCCGGAGCTGATGACCACGTCGGCGGATTTATCCGCCTCGATAAACGCCGCGCGCAGTTTTTCCGGATCGTCTGGAATGATGCCGAGGTTAATCACCTCGCAGCCCAGCTGCTCCAGCATCAGGTGTACCGCCAGGCGGTTGGTGTCGTAAATCTGGCCGTCCTGCAGCGGCTGGCCCGGAAGCTGCAGCTCGTCGCCGGTGGAGAAAACGGCGACGCGCACTTTACGGATTACATCGATGTCCGCGATGCCGAGCGACGCCAGCACCGGCAGCTCCGCCACCGTCAGCTTTTGCCCGGCGGCAAAGACCGTCGCGCCGAGGGTAATGTCTTCGCCCGTGCGACGGATGTTCTGGCCCGCTTTGACGCTCGCGGTAAAACGCACGCCGTCATCGGTCTGTTCGGTCTCTTCCTGCATCACCACGGCGTCGCAGCCTGGCGGTACCGGTGCGCCGGTCATGATGCGCACGCAGGTGCCTGCAGGCCATTCGCCGCTAAACGGCTGACCCGCAAAGGCTTTACCCGCCACCGGCAGGGCGTTACCCGTCTGGAGATCCGCCTGGCGTACCGCGTAACCGTCCATCGCGGAGTTATCAAACCCCGGCACGTTAAGCGGAGAGACGATATCGCGCGCGGCAATACGGCCAAAACAGCGCACGAGGGGAAGCGTCTCAACGTCATGCAGCGGGGAAACTCGGTCAAGCATCTGCGTGAGTGCCGTCTCAAGCGGCATCAGTCCGGCGGTAAAATCCATGGTGGGCTCCTGCGGAGTAACAACGAAAGCGTCCATTATGGCAGAAAAGTGCGGCTAACTGTATGACCGAAGGGTGCACGCTTTACATCACTGTTACGTCTTTCTATATTCAAAAATCATCTGAAGTTTCGTCGACGATAATGATATTTATAGAAAAAGCCGCAAAACAGGCTAACGGGTAATGCGAATGGTTAAGGCGGTAATCGCAATTCATGGCGGGGCCGGGGCAATCACCCGTGCACAGCTCACTTCTGAGCAGGAAAAACGCTACATCGACGCGCTGTACGCCATTGTCGAAACGGGCCAGAAAATGCTGGAAGCGGGCGAGAGCGCGCTGGATGTGGTCACCGAGGCGGTGCGTCTGCTGGAAGAGTGCCCGTTATTTAATGCGGGGATCGGTTCGGTCTTTACCCGGGATGAAACGCACGAGCTGGATGCCTGCGTTATGGACGGTATCACCCTGAAAGCGGGGGCCGTGGCAGGCGTCAGCCACCTGCGTAACCCGGTGCTGGCCGCGCGTCTGGTGATTGAAGAGAGCCCGCACGTGCTGCTGACGGGCGCGGGGGCGGAGAGGTTTGCCTTCGAACACGGAATGGAGCCGGTCTCGCCTGACCTGTTTTCCACGGAAGCCCGCTATCAGCAACTGCTGGACGCCCGTTCGGCGGGCATGACGCAGCTTGACCATACTGCGCCGCTGGATGAGCGCAGCAAAATGGGCACGGTGGGCGCGGTGGCGCTGGATAAAGCCGGCAACCTCGCGGCGGCAACTTCCACGGGCGGGATGACCAACAAGCTGCCCGGACGCGTGGGTGATAGCCCGCTGCCTGGCGCGGGTTGCTATGCCAATAACGCGACGGCGGCGGTGTCGTGTACCGGCACCGGAGAAGTGTTTATCCGCGCTCTCGCGGCCTATGACATTACCGCGCTGATGGATTACGGCGGCTTAAGCCTGAGCGAGGCCTGCGAGCGCGTGGTGATGGAAAAATTACCTGCCCTGGGCGGCATCGGCGGACTCATTGCGGTGGATCGTGAGGGCAACGTGGCCCTGCCGTTCAACAGCGAAGGCATGTACCGTGCCTGGGGCTATGCCGGCGATGAGCCGAGCACGGGGATTTATCGTGAATAAGGGGGCAGCGCGTGCCGCACAGTGAAGAGCTGGACAACCGTGAAGTGCTGGCTGTCCATCAGCTGAATATTGCGTTTCAGGAAGAGCGGCAGTTCATCCCCGCAGTACAGAATTTATCGTTCACGCTCAGGCGCGGCGAGACGCTGGCGATTGTTGGCGAGTCCGGTTCCGGGAAATCGGTCACCGCGCTGGCGCTGATGCGCCTGCTGGAACAGATGGGCGGTCAAATCAGCAGCGAGAAAATGCTGCTGCGCCGCCGTAACCGCCAGGTCATTGATTTAAATGAGCTGAGCGGCGCGCAGATGCAGGGCGTGCGTGGGGCGGATATTGCGATGATCTTCCAGGAGCCGATGACCTCCCTGAACCCGGTGTTCCCGGTCGGGGAACAAATTGCCGAGTCCATTCGCCTGCATCAGGGGCTGAGCGGCGATGAGGCGCTCAGGGAAGCCAGACGCATGCTGGAGCTGGTACGCATTCCGGAGGCGCAGGCCATTCTGGGCCGCTATCCGCATCAGCTTTCCGGCGGCATGCGCCAGCGGGTGATGATCGCCATGGCGCTCTCGTGCCGTCCCGCGGTGCTGATTGCCGATGAACCGACGACGGCGCTGGACGTGACGATTCAGGCGCAGATCCTGCAGCTCATCAACGTGCTGCAGCAGGAGATGGAGATGGGGGTGATCTTTATCACCCACGATATGGGCGTGGTCGCCGATATCGCCGATCGGGTACTGGTGATGCACAAGGGCAGCGCGGTCGAAACCGGCACGGTTGAGCAGATTTTTCACGCGCCCGCGCATCCCTACACCAAAGCGCTGCTGGCGGCGGTCCCGCGTCTTGGGGCGATGAACGGCAGCGATCTGCCGCGTCGTTTTCCGCTGATTTCCCTGGCGGCGTCTGAGCCGCAGGAGGAGGAACGCGAGCAGGACACCGTGGTGCCGGGCAAGCCCATTCTGGAAGTGCGCAATCTGGTCACGCGTTTTCCGCTGCGCAGCGGTGTACTGAACCGCGTAAAGCGCGAAGTGCACGCGGTGGAAAACGTCAGCTTCGATCTGTGGCCGGGCGAAACGCTGGCGCTGGTGGGGGAGTCCGGCTGCGGTAAATCCACGACCGGGCGCGCGTTGCTCCGTCTGGTGGCCTCTCAGGAGGGCAGCATTACCTTTAACGGCGAGCGCATTGATACTCTTCCGGACAGCAGGCTGCAGGCGGTGCGGCGGGATATTCAGTTTATTTTCCAGGATCCGTATGCCTCCCTCGATCCGCGCCATACGGTGGGGTATTCGATCATGGAGCCGCTGCGGGTGCATAACCTGCTCGACGGCGAGGCGGCGCAGCGTCGCGTGGCCTGGCTGCTGGAGCGCGTTGGCCTGAAGCCGGAACATGCCTGGCGTTATCCGCACGAGTTTTCCGGCGGGCAGCGGCAGCGTATCTGCATCGCCCGCGCGCTGGCGCTGAACCCGAAAGTGGTGATTGCGGATGAGTCCGTCTCGGCGCTGGATGTCTCTATCCGGGCGCAAATCATCAATCTGCTGCTGGATTTACAGCGGGATATGGGGATCGCCTTCCTGTTTATCTCGCACGACATGGCGGTGGTTGAGCGCATCAGCCATCGCGTGGCGGTGATGTTTATGGGGCAAATTGTGGAAATCGGTCCGCGAAGAGCGGTGTTCGAGAACCCACAGCACCCGTATACCCGCAAGCTCATCGCGGCGGTCCCGGTCGCCGATCCGGCGCATCGTCACGGCCAGCGCGTGCTGCTGCAGGATGAAATGCCGAGCAATATTCGTAAACGCGGCGAGGCCGTGGAGCGCGTGGCGTTGCGTGAGGTCGGGCCGGGTCATTTCGTGGCTCCCCCGCGTCAGGACAATGCTTTTTCGCGGTTATAACTTTCAACAGGCAGGAGAACACAATGGTTACATTTGTAGCGCGTAGATGGTTGTTAGCCGCGAGCGTGACGGCAGCCCTGGCCGCTGCCCCCGCGTTCGCTGCCAAAGATGTGGTGGTCGCCGTCGGCTCTAACTTCACCACGCTGGATCCGTATGATGCTAACGACACGCTCTCACAGGCGGTGGCGAAATCGTTCTACCAGGGCCTGTTTGGCCTGGATAAAGAGATGAAGCTTAAAAACGTGCTGGCGGAGGGGTACACCGTTTCGGATGACGGGCTGGTGTACACCATTAAGCTCAAAACCGGGGTGAAGTTCCAGGACGGCACCGACTTTAATGCAGACGCGGTGAAGGTTAACCTCGATCGCGCCAGCAATCCTGAAAACAGCCTCAAGCGTTATAACCTCTATAAAAACATCGCCAAAACTGAGGTGGTCGACCCGGCGACGGTAAAAATTACCCTGAAAGAGCCGTTCTCCGCGTTTATCAATATTCTGGCGCATCCGGCGACGGCGATGATATCCCCTGCCGCGCTGAAGAAATACGGCAAGGAGATCGGCTTCCACCCGGTCGGTACCGGCCCGTATGAGCTGGTCACCTGGAATCAGACCGATTTTGTGAAGGTGAAAAAATACGCGGGATACTGGCAAAAAGGGCTGCCGAAGCTGGACACCATCACCTGGCGCCCAGTGGTGGACAACAACACCCGTGCGGCGATGCTGCAAACCGGCGAGGCGCAGTTTGCCTTCCCTGTTCCGTATGAGCAGGCCGCCATTCTGGAGAAAAACAGCAAGCTGGAGCTGGTCGCCAGCCCGTCGATCATGCAGCGCTACATCAGCATGAACGTCACGCAAAAGCCGTTCGATAACCCGAAGGTGCGCGAAGCCATTAACTACGCCATTAACCGTCAGGCGCTGGTGAAGGTCGCTTTTGCGGGCTATGCCACCCCGGCCACCGGCGTGCTGCCGCCGGCTATCGCGTATGCGCAAAGCTATCAGCCGTGGCCGTACGATCCGGCCAAAGCGCGCGAGCTGCTGAAAGAGGCGGGCTATCCGAACGGCTTTAGCACCACGCTGTGGTCGTCGCATAACCACAGTACCGCGCAGAAGGTGCTGCAGTTCACCCAGCAGCAGCTGGCGCAGGTGGGTATCAAGGCGCAGGTTACCGCCATGGATGCCGGACAGCGTGCGGCAGAGGTCGAGGGGAAAGGGCAGAAAGAGAGCGGCGTGCGGATGTTCTACACCGGCTGGTCGGCCTCGACCGGTGAAGCCGACTGGGCGCTGTCGCCGCTGTTTGCCTCGCAGAACTGGCCGCCAACCCTGTTCAATACCGCGTTCTACAGCAACCCGCAGGTGGACAAAGACCTTGCTGACGCGCTGAAAACCACCAAACCGGAGGAGAAAGCTCGCCTCTACAAGGACGCGCAGGACATCATCTGGAAAGAGTCGCCGTGGGTGCCGCTGGTGGTGGAGAAACTGGTGTCAGCCCATAACAAAGCGTTGACCGGGTTCTACATCATGCCGGATACGGGCTTTAGCTTTGACGATGCGGATTTAAAATAACGCCCATGCTGAATTATGTTTGTAAACGCCTGCTGGGGCTTATCCCGACGCTGCTGATTGTGGCAGTGCTGGTGTTTTTGTTTGTCCATATGCTGCCGGGGGATCCGGCGCGTCTGGTTGCCGGGCCCGAAGCGGATGCCACGGTCATTGAGCTGGTGCGTAAACAGCTGGGTCTTGACCAGCCTCTGTATATGCAGTTTCTGCACTATATTGGCAACGTTCTGCAGGGTGACTTTGGTATCTCGATGGTGTCGCGTCGTCCGGTGTCGGAGGAGATCGCCAGCCGCTTTATGCCCACGTTCTGGTTAACGATAGCCAGCATGAGCTGGGCCGTGGTGTTCGGACTTGGCGCCGGGATTGTGGCGTCCGTCTGGCGTAACCGCTGGCCGGATAAGCTCGGCATGGCGCTGGCGGTGACCGGCATCTCCTTCCCGGCGTTCGCGCTGGGAATGCTGCTGATGCAGATCTTCTCCGTTGAGCTGGGCTGGCTGCCCACCGTCGGGGCCGATACCTGGAAGCATTACATTCTGCCCTCGATGACGCTGGGGGCTGCCGTGTCGGCGGTGATGGCCCGCTTTACCCGCGCCTCGTTCGTTGACGTGCTGAGCGAAGATTATATTCGCACCGCGCGGGCGAAAGGGGTCAGCGAGAAGTGGGTCATTCTCAAGCACGGGTTCCGCAATGCGATGATCCCGGTGGTGACGATGATGGGGCTTCAGTTTGGCTTCCTGCTGGGCGGCTCTATCGTGGTGGAAAAGGTCTTCAACTGGCCGGGGCTGGGACGTCTGCTGGTCGATTCCGTCGAGATGCGCGACTACCCGGTGATCCAGGCGGAAGTGCTGCTTTTCTCGCTGGAGTTTATTCTTATCAACTTAGTGGTGGACGTGCTCTACGCCGCCATTAACCCGGCCATCAGGTATAAGTAAGATGCGATTGTTGAACTGGCGACGTCAGGCCGTTTTAAACGCCATGCCGGGGCTAAAACCGGACCACATCCGCACCCCGTGGTCTGAATTCTGGCGGCGTTTCCGCCGTCAGCCGGTCGCGATGACGGCGGGGCTGTTCGTGCTGCTGCTGATTGTGGTGGCGATCGTGGCGCCGTGGGTGGCGCCGTTTGATGCGGAAAATTATTTTGACTACGACCGCCTGAACGACGGGCCCTCGATGCTCCACTGGTTCGGCGTGGATTCCCTCGGGCGGGATATCTTTAGCAGGGTACTGGTAGGGGCGCAGATCTCGCTCGCCGCCGGGGTGTTCGCGGTGCTGATCGGCGCGGCCATCGGGATCGTGCTGGGGCTGGTTGCCGGGTATTACGAAGGCTGGTGGGACCGCATCATCATGCGCATCTGCGACGTGCTGTTTGCCTTCCCCGGCATTCTACTGGCGATTGCCGTGGTGGCGATCATGGGCAGCGGCATGGCCAACGTCATCATCGCGGTCGCGGTGTTTTCGATTCCGGCCTTTGCCCGCCTGGTGCGCGGCAACACGCTGGTGTTAAAACAGCAGACCTTTATCGAGTCGGCCCGCAGTATGGGGGCCAGCGATGCGACCATCCTCTTCAGCCATATTCTGCCGGGGACGGTGTCGTCCATCGTGGTCTATTTCACCATGCGTATCGGCGTGTCGATTATCTCGGCGGCCAGCCTGTCGTTTCTGGGGTTAGGGGCACAGCCTCCGACGCCGGAGTGGGGCGCGATGCTGAACGAGGCGAGGGCCGATATGGTGATTGCGCCGCACGTGGCGATTTTCCCGAGCCTGGCGATTTTCCTGACCGTGCTGGCGTTTAACCTGTTAGGTGACGGGCTGCGCGACGCGCTGGATCCGAGGATAAAGGGGTAGTGCAGTGAAATGTGCCGGGTGGCGGCTACGCCTTACCCGGCCTACAAAAGCGGAGTGGGGTGATTAAACCCGGCTACCCCACAGGTCATATTCGTCGGCGTTTTCAACCTTCACGCGAATAATATCACCCGGCTTAACGTTGGTTTCGCCATTCAGGTACACCGCACCGTCGATTTCAGGGGCGTCCGCCATGCTGCGGCCAATCGCGCCTTCTTCGTCCACTTCGTCGATGATAACCATGATTTCGCGGCCCACTTTCTCCTGCAGACGCTCGGCAGAGATCTGCTGCTGCAGCTGCATGAAGCGGTTCCAGCGCTCCTCTTTCACCTCTTCCGGCACCTGGTCCGCCAGCTCGTTGGCGGTTGCGCCTTCCACCGGGCTGTATTTGAAGCAGCCGACACGGTCCAGACGCGCTTCTTTCAGGAAGTCGAGCAGCATCTGGAAGTCTTCTTCGGTTTCACCCGGGAAGCCGACGATAAAGGTGGAGCGCAGGGTCAGATCCGGGCAGATTTCACGCCACTGCTTGATGCGCGCCAGCTGGCGATCAACGGAGCCAGGACGCTTCATCAGCTTCAGAATGCGCGGGCTGGCGTGCTGCAGCGGGATGTCCAGGTAAGGCAGAATTTTGCCTTCCGCCATCAGTGGGATGACGTCGTCAACGTGCGGGTATGGGTAGACGTAGTGCAGACGCGTCCAGATACCGAGTTTGGACAGCTGCTCGCACAGGCCCACCATGCTGGTTTTCACCGGCTCGCCGTTGTGGAAACCGGAGCGGTGCTTCACGTCCACACCATAGGCAGAGGTATCCTGGGAGATGACCAGCAGCTCCTTCACGCCCGCATCGGCCAGACGTTTGGCTTCAGCCAGCACTTCGCCAATGGGACGGCTCACCAGATCGCCACGCATGGACGGGATGATGCAGAAGGTGCAGCGATGGTTACAGCCTTCGGAAATCTTCAGGTACGCGTAGTGGCGCGGCGTCAGCTTCACGCCCTGTTCCGGCACCAGGCTCAGGAACGGGTTGTGTTTTGGTTTTGGCACGTAGTGATGAACATGTTGCAGCACCTGCTCGTAGCTGTGCGGGCCAGTGATCTCCAGCACCTTCGGGTGCACTTCGCGGATCTGGTCTTCTTTCGCGCCCAGACAGCCGGTCACGATCACTTTGCCGTTTTCGGTCAGCGCTTCACCGATGGCTTCCAGTGACTCCTGGACCGCGCTGTCGATAAACCCGCAGGTGTTAACGATCACCATATCGGCGTTGTCGTAGCTTGGCACCACGTCATAGCCCTCGGTGCGCAGTTCGGTCAGGATGCGTTCTGAATCCACCAGGTTTTTCGGGCAGCCCAGGGAGACGAAGCCGATTTTCGGCTGGTGCGTAACATTGCTCATAGGTTAAAAATTCATCAATTATGGAGTTATCAGGGCGGGATTTTACAGCGTATCGCGGGGGATTTATACACTCTTTGCAAGGCGGATGCGTCGGGCCGAGGTTGTAACATTGTAAATAATGTTAATCAGTTAATAAAAATTGATCCCAGGCATTAAACTGTACAAAAAATGTACTTATCCTGACTATGCACCATGGCTGACAGAGGAGGAAAGAGCATGACCGTTGACAGACTAAAACGCGATCTGCTGAACAAGCTGATCAACGCCCGAATCGACCTGGCCGCGTACCTGCAGTTGAGGAAGGCAAAAGGGTATATGTCAGTCAGCGAAAGCGAACATCTGCGTGATAACCTGTTTGAACTGTGTAATTTCATGCGTGAAAAAGCACCGACCCTGAAGGCGAACGGCGGCGAAAGTGAAGAGATCGCGCTGCGCCGTGCCGCCGAGGTGCTCTCCATTGCAGGGGTGTGTCTGATGAACGGACGCCACGACTGCCCGAACTTTATCGCCGTAAACGCGGAGAAGCTTGAAAACTGCCTGACAACGCTCTCTCTATGCATCATGTGTCTGAACGAGCACAAACAGCTCGAACAGCACTGATCCCGGGGGAGGCAACTCCCCCTTCAGCTTAAGCTTTTGTAAAAGTGATAACGCGCCCGGACGCAGTGGCTAATCTTTATGCCATATGCCGATAAAGGAGCGCGTTATGCCTCGATCCTCGCTGATTTCCCTGCCTGCGTTGTTTATTTCGTTTTCACTTCTTGCTGCGCCAGAGGCGGTGAAGGTCGAGGTGCTGCAAAACAGACTCGATCACCCCTGGTCCCTGGCGTTCCTGCCGGATAATGACGGGCTGCTGGTGACCCTGAAGGGGGGGCAGCTCAAACGCTGGCAGGCCGGAAAAGGGCTCTCCGATCCGATTGTCGGCGTACCGAAGGTCTGGGCAAACGGTCAGGGAGGATTGCTGGATGTGGTATTGGCGCCAGATTTTGAGAAGTCGCGCCGCGTCTGGCTGAGCTACGCCGAGGCCGGGCATGACGGCAAAGCCGGAACGGCGGTAGGCTATGGCCGCCTGAGCGACGACTATTCCCGCATCGAGGGATTCCAGGTGGCGTTCCGCCAGATGCCAAAACTCTCAACCGGCAACCATTTTGGCGGGCGGATGGTGTTCGACGGCAAAGGCTCTCTCTTTATTGGACTCGGCGAGAACAATCAGCGTCCGACGGCGCAGGATCTGGATAAATTGCAGGGCAAAGTGGTGCGCCTCACCGAAGACGGGAAAGTCCCGTCGGATAACCCCTTTGTGAACACCCCCGGTGCGCGACCCGAAATCTGGTCTTACGGCATTCGCAACCCGCAGGGGATGGCGATGAACCCCTGGAGCGACACGCTGTGGCTGAACGAGCATGGCCCGCACGGCGGGGATGAGATCAACATTCCGGAGAAAGGTAAGAATTACGGCTGGCCGCTGGCGACGCACGGCATTAACTACAGCGGCCTGAAAATCCCGGAAGCCAAAGGCGAGCACGTTGAGGGCACCGAGAAGCCGCTGTTCGTCTGGAAAGTCTCACCCGCGGTGAGCGGCATGGCGTTCTACAACAGCGACGTTTTCCCGCAGTGGAAAAACAAGCTGTTTATCGGCGCGCTGAAGGAGAAGGACGTTATCGTGCTGAGCGTGGAGGGAAACAAGGTGACGGAGGACGGGCGCATTCTGGGCGACCGGGATCAGCGTATTCGCGACGTGCGGGTGGGGCCGGATGGGTATCTGTATGTCCTGACCGACGAGACGGACGGGCAACTGTTGAAAGTCAGCCCGTCCGGCACGTAATCAGGTGACCGGGATCATCACGACGTTACGGTAAGCCGGGCGATCGCTCAGCTGTTTAAGCCAGCGCTCAAGGTGAGGGCGTGGCGTCCACTTCAGACCCATATTGGTCAGGTTCCAGACGAACGGCGCCACGGCGATATCGCCTGTGCCGAACGCCTCGCCGGAGAACCAGGCGTGCTTCGCCAGCTCGTCATCCATCATCGCAAACAGATTTTCGCAGGCATCCTGCGCGGCGTGAATCGCAGGATAATCGCGTTCAGCTTCCGGCGTGCGGATAAGCCCCATCAGGATCACGCGGTGGGTTGGGGACAGCGTCTGGTTTGCCCAGTCCATCCACTTTTCGCCTTGGGCGCGGCGGGCCGGGTTTTCTACCCACAGGCGGCCCTGACCGTACTGGGCGGCGAGGTAACGCACAATCGTGTTGGACTCCCAAAGCGTCGCGTCTGTTTCATCATCGCGCAGCAGCGGCACCAGGCCGTTCGGGTTCATGGCCAGATAGTCGGCCTCTTTGTTCACGCCGAACGCCATGCCAGCCATGATTTGATTGAACGGTAAATCCAGCTCTTCCAGCGTCCAGAGCACTTTCTTAACGTTGGTCGAATTATTCCTGCCCCACAGCGTAATCATATTTACTCCCGATGAGATGTGAATCCGAGTCAGCCTTTCGCCATGGTGAGATAAACCTAACAATTACGCAACAGAAGACAAAAAAATCGTCTTAATCAAAGCGTATCTGAATGTTATTGCATAAACTTTAATAACTTTACCCTCGTTGGGTTTCTTTAATGGTTTTAGTGCGCTATTACTCATCGCTTCTTGCGACACGGTGATGTGACGTAATTTTTGAATGGACACTCGGGTGGCATTTATGACGCGTAAAATGACTTCTCTGCGCAGCCTGGCGGCAGGCTCTGCGCTTCTTTTCCTGTTTGCACCAACGCTCTACGCAGCTGAACAGGCTGCGCCCGAAGCGCCGCCAGTGGATGCGCGCGCCTGGATCCTGATGGATTACGCCAGCGGTAAAGTGCTGGCGGAAGGGAATGCGGATGAGAAACTCGATCCGGCAAGCCTGACCAAAATCATGACCAGCTATGTGGTGGGCCAGGCGCTGAAAGCGGGCAAGATCAAGCTGGACGATATGGTGACCATCGGGAAGGACGCGTGGGCGACCGGCAACCCGGCGCTGCGGGGTTCTTCCGTGATGTTCCTGAAGCCTGGCGATCAGGTTTCCGTTTCCGATCTGAATAAAGGGGTGATTATTCAGTCGGGAAATGATGCGTGTATCGCGCTGGCCGATTACGTTGCCGGCAGCCAGGATTCTTTCATTGGTTTGATGAATGGCTACGCGCAAAAGCTGGGCCTGACCAATACAACCTTTAAAACCGTTCACGGTCTGGATGCGCCGGGCCAGTTCAGCACCGCACGCGACATGGCGCTGCTGGGGAAAGCGCTGATCCACGACGTGCCGGATGAATACGCCATCCACAAAGAGAAAGAGTTTACCTTCAACAAAATTCGCCAGCCGAACCGCAACCGCCTGCTGTGGAGCAGCAACGTCAATGTGGACGGGATGAAAACCGGCACCACGGCGGGGGCAGGCTACAATCTGGTGGCCTCCGCGACGCAGGGCGACATGCGCCTGATTTCGGTGGTGCTGGGCACCAAAACCGACCGCATTCGCTTTAACGAATCCGAAAAACTGCTGACCTGGGGCTTCCGCTTCTATGAAACCGTGACGCCGATTAAACCGGATGCCACGTTCGTCAGCCAGCGCGTCTGGTTTGGTGACAAGAGCGAAGTGAACCTGGGCGCAGGTGAGGCGGGCTCGGTGACCATTCCGCGCGGCCAGCTGAAAAACCTGAAGGCTAGCTACACCCTGACTGACCCGCAGCTTACGGCTCCGCTGAAAAAGGGCCAGGTGGTCGGGACGATTGATTTCCAGCTTAACGGTAAATCGATTGAACAGCGTCCGCTGATTGTGATGGAAGCGGTGGAAGAGGGCGGCTTCTTCAGCCGGATGTGGGATTTCGTGATGATGAAATTCCACGGGTGGTTTGGCAGCTGGTTTAGCTAAGTTTTTTGCCGGGTGGCGCTGCGCTTACCCGGCCTACGTTCGAGCCGTTGTAGGCCGGGTAAGGCGAAGCCGCCACCCGGCATAACCTCAATACATTAACTTCACCTGCTGCGCCTTCGCGTGGGCCACAATCTCGTCGTCCGGGCGGCAATCGCTGACAATGGCATCGAACTGCGCCAGCTCGCCCATTCTTGCCGAACGTACCTTACCAAACTTGCTGTGATCGACCACCAGCACATGATACTGCGCGGCGCTTAACGCCCAGTGCTTTACCGGCAGCTCTTCCAGATTAAAGCAGGTTGCGCCCTGGCGCACATTAACGCCGGCGGCGGAATAAAACGCGATATCCGGGCAGAGATTACTGAGCGTGTCCTGCAGGTTGAGCGGCTTAAAGATCGCGTTGCTGGCGTGAAACTCACCGCCGCAGAGGATCACCCGGCACTCGGGTTTCTCCTGAAGCGCCAGAAAGGTGTTCAGGGAGTAGCACACGGCAGTGAAAGGGATGCTGCTGTCGATGGCTTCGATAATCCACGGCGTGGTGGTACCGCAGTCAAAAAACAGCGTCTGGTGCGGCTGTACCAGTGAGGCCGCAAGCCGCGCGGCTTTGCGTTTCTCTTCCACCAGGCGCGTCTTCTGGTCGCTGATCAGATAATGGCTGGCGCTGCGTGGCTCAAGCACAATGTATCCGCCCAGCAGCACGACGGGCGCGCTCTCGCTGTTCAGATCCCGACGAATGGTCATCTCAGAGACGCCGAGGAGGTTGGCGGCTTCCTTAAGATGCAGCTTATCGCTGCGCTTCAGCGCCTGAAGCAGCTGAGCAATGCGGTCATCGCGACGTGTTTCCATAGTTCCTCGGGATAAAAAAGTGAACCCCCGCAGGGCGGGGGTTCAAGTGTAACCTGTCAGGTCGGGGTTAGTCACGTATCCAGCCTTTGCGGATCGGGATAGCGAAAATGGCGCGATAGAGGGTAGAGAGCCCGCTATAGAGCGCCTCACCGATAAGGCTCCACAGGATAGCCGCGCTCACGCAGCCAATCAGCCCCACCAGGAAGCCACCCACCATATCCAGCGGCCAGTGGACGCCCAGATAAACGCGAGACCAGGCGATGGCCACCGCGACCACCATCAACACCGCACCTGACCACAGGCGATGCCAGAACAGGAAGGCCAGCGCAAAGGTGAAGATCACCGTCCCGTGATCGCTCGGGAAAGAGTCATCTGGCGCATGGTGCAGGAAGGTATAGCCCACGTGGGCAACAAAAGGGCGGGCGTGCGGAAACACATGACCCAGTACGAAGCTCACCAGAACGCTCACGCCCAGCGCCATCGCCACTTTGATCACCAGCTGGCGCTGCGCTTTCACCTGGCTACGAGGTCCCCACAGCCAGAGGATGGCGGCCAGCGCGGGTACGATGCTGATCAGATCTTTTGCCAGAAAGGTGGCAAAGTCGATCATCCACTCGGGCGAGGCCGGGGAGGCATTGATCAGATAGAACAGCTGATAATTCAGATTCTCTAGCATAGCGTTATCACTCTTTAGCAAACCGGGTGGAAACAAGGCCGTAGACCACCACCTGAGAAAACCAGACCCACCACCCAGCCCACAGGTTGTGAGAGAAAAAATGTGCCCCGCGCATGATCTGGCCATAACCCATCACCAGACCTAACACCACGCCCAGCGCAACGAAGCTCCAGGCGAGACGCGGACGCTCGCGCCAGAAGGCAAAAAACAGCCCCATCACCATAAAGCCGCTGGAGGCATGACCGCCGGGGAAACAGCGCCCCGGACCGCTGTCAGCAGGAACGGCGCTGAACAGGGGATAAGAGACAGCCTTACCGCCATATTCCACCAGGTCCCACGGGCAGCTGTGATGGCTCATGCTTTTCAGCAGGCCCACCACCAGCGCGCCAACGCCCATCAGCAGCGCCGCCGTCACCAGCCTTGCGTTACGCTTGTAAGCGCCGTAAAACAGCGCCACGGCGCCTAGGGCGATGGCGATGTACTTCGCCAGACGATGGTTGAGCAGATCCAGCAGGTGGTCTTTCTGCAGCGGGAAGCTCTGCGTCGCCGCGTCATACCAGAAGCCGGTTACCCATCTGTCGAGCGCTTCATTGCGCGATAGCCACGTAAACACCACGGCAAGGGCTATCAGTATGAAAAGCTGATAACCATAAAAGCGGGCCGGTAAGCGGTAAAGGCGTTTTGTCTTATTTGTCTGTAACTTAGACAATTCTGAACGGCTGGAGGTGAGTGCCATAATTTGGGGTCGTTGACGAGTAATGGGGCTATCATAAATCTGTCAAATTAAGGAAACCTTAAACGAAGACGATATGTGCTTTATTTCTGTTTATCCTCGATAAATCACTATCTCGGGCTGCGGCATTTCATTACACTCGTCGCGATTTTGTCATTATAAAGAGATTGCATGTTAAACCGTTCTTCTTCAGGTTCACGTCTGGGTCGTCAGGCGTTGCTTTTCCCTCTGTGTCTGGTGCTCTACGAATTTTCTACCTATATCGGTAACGATATGATCCAGCCCGGAATGCTGGCCGTGGTGGCGCAGTACAACGCCGGAATCGAGTGGGTACCGACCTCCATGACCGCCTATCTGGCCGGCGGCATGTTTTTGCAGTGGCTGTTAGGCCCGCTGTCGGATCGTATTGGCCGTCGTCCGGTGATGCTGACGGGTGTGGTGTGGTTTATCGTCACCTGTCTTGCCACGCTGCTGGCGCAAAACATTGAACAATTTACCCTGCTGCGTTTCCTGCAGGGGGTGAGCCTGTGCTTTATCGGCGCTGTGGGGTATGCCGCCATTCAGGAGTCGTTTGAAGAGGCGGTGTGTATCAAAATTACCGCGCTGATGGCGAACGTGGCGCTGATCGCTCCCTTGCTCGGGCCGCTGGTAGGCGCCGCATGGGTGCATATGGCCCCCTGGGAAGGGATGTTTGTGCTCTTTGCGGTTCTCGCCGCCATCGCGTTCTTTGGTCTGCACCGGGCAATGCCGGAAACCGCCACCCGCATCGGCGAGAAACTCTCGCTGAAAGAGCTGGGGCGGGATTACAAAGAAGTGCTGAAGAATGGCCGCTTTGTGGCGGGCGCGCTGGCGACCGGGTTCGTTAGCCTGCCGCTGCTGGCGTGGATTGCCCAGTCACCGGTCATTATCATCAGCGGTGAAAAGCTGAGCAGCTACGAGTATGGCCTGTTGCAGGTACCAATCTTTGGCGCGCTGATTATCGGTAACCTGGTGCTGGCGCGTCTGACGTCACGCCGCACCGTGCGTTCACTGATTATCATGGGCGGTTGGCCGATTGCAGCCGGGCTGATTTTGGCGGCGGTGGCGACCGTTGCGTCATCACACGCTTATCTGTGGATGACGGCAGGACTCAGCATTTACGCCTTCGGGATTGGCGTGGCGAACGCCGGGCTGGTGCGCCTGACGCTGTTTGCCAGCGAGATGAGTAAAGGCACGGTCTCCGCGGCGATGGGGATGCTGCAGATGCTGATTTTTACCGTCGGTATCGAGGTGAGCAAGCATGCCTACGCGATGGGCGGTAACGGGCTGTTCAGCCTGTTTAACCTCGCCAACGGCGTGCTGTGGGTTGGCCTGATGGTGGTGTTCCTGAAAGACAAGCGCGTCGGAAACGCCCTGCAACCTTAATCTTTATTCCCTCTCCCTGTGGGAGAGGGTCAGGGTGAGGGCACCAGACCGCACAGTGTTAATTAAACGGTGCCTCCCCATTCAACACCTTCTCAATCACATCCAGCACGCCTTCCTCGTTATTATGCGGCGCTTCAAAACGCGCCGCCGCTTTGATATGCGGTCTGGCATTCGCCATCGCAAAGCTGAACCCGGACTGGCGCAGCATCTCCACGTCGTTGCCGCTGTCGCCGAAGGCCACCACGTCGCTGTTCTCTATCCCCCAGCACTGCTGCAGGATCCGCAGGCCGTTGGCCTTATGCACGCCGGGGATAATCAGGTCGATACTGCCGTGACCGGTGGTGACGGGCACCATGATGTCGCTGAGTTTTTCATGCAGCAGCGCCTGAATACGCGGAATTTCATCATCAGACACGTTAAGCCCAAACTTGAAGAAAATATCGTTCAGGTTGTCGAAATCGCTGACCATTTCCAGACGGTGATAGTACTTTGCCGCGATGGCCTTAAAGCCCTCGTCATAGCACTTGAGCGTGTAGGCGCTGCTCTTCCCGCAGGCGATGATCTCGATGCCCGGCACGTCGTTTAACACGTTGGCGACGGTCTCGAAATGGGCTTTCGACAGTTCACCGTTGAAGACGTCTTCACCCTCACTCACGACCCAGCCGCCGTTTTCGGCGACGAATGAAATTTCATGCGCAATCTCCGGGAAAAAGGAGATCAGCTGGTAGTACTGGTTGCCGCTGGCGACCACGAAGCGAATGCCTTGCGCCTTCATGCGCGCGTACTGCGCCAGAAAGCGCGGGCGATTGTAGGTCTTGGCATCATTCAGGAATGTGCCATCCATGTCGACGGCGATCAGTTTAACGCTCATATCCCTTCTCCAGTGTCGTGTGTTTCGTTTCCGGCTTTGCCACCGCGCGCGCCACCAGCGCCGCGATGATCACCAACCCTAATACCACCAGCATGGCGCTGCGCAGCCCGTAGTGCTCCCCGAGGAAGCCGAGCAGCGGCGGCCCGACCAGGAAGGCGAGATAGCCGGTAGTCGCTACCACGCTGACGCGCGTCGGGGCATCCGGGCCGGTGTCGCTGGCGGCGGAGATGGTCAGCGGGAAGCCGAGGGACGCGCCCAGCCCCCAGAGGATCACCGAGACGCCGGCAATCCAGTCCACATCCACAAAGATGATCATCGCGATACCCAGCCCGCCGAGCAGGGCGCTGGCGCGCACCACCGCCACGCGGCTGTAGCGGTCGATAAACCAGCCGCCGGTGAAGCGCCCGACGGTCATCCCCAGCGTAAACCCGGCGTAGATCAGCGAGCCGGAGGTCGGGCTAAAGCCGTGACCGTCCACCATCAGCAGCGGCAGCCAGTCGTTGGCGGACCCTTCCGCGAACGCCATCGCCAGCACCACCACGCCAATCAGCATCAGCTGATAATCACGGTAGAAGGGCAGTCCTTTTTCAGCCGAATGTTGTTCATCTGAGGCGTTCTTGCCGGTGCCGTCCGGGATCGCCCGGATGCCGGTCAGAATCGGAATAATGCACACCAGCGCCGCCAGCAGGATATGCAGATTCGCGGTCATGCCGAAGGCCGTCAGCGCCATCCCCACGCCCGCACCGGCCAGCGTGCCGAGGCTGTAAAAGCCGTGCATCATCGGCAGCACGGTTTTGTTCATCTCGCGCTCGACCGCCGCCCCTTCAACGTTTATCGCCACTTCCGCCGAGCCGAAGCTGCCGCCAAACACCGTCAACCCCAGCGCAAACAGCACCGGTGAGGCAAACCACAGCGCCACGCTCAGCACCATCATCCCGAACACCGCGAAGCACATGGTGGTGCGGATCACCGCCCGCGTACCGAAGCGCTTCACCAGCCATGCGGAGCAGAGGATGCCGCTCATGGAGCCTATCGACAGGCCGAACAGCACGATGCCCATTTCCGCGGTAGAAACGGACAAAATGTCGCGAATGGCGGGGGTGCGCGTGGCCCAGGAGGCCATCAGCAGACCGGGAATAAAGAAGAACATAAACAGCGCCCACATGCGGAGCTGCAGGGCTTTGCGGGGAGAGGTCAGCGTCATTGGGGTAGCACCAGAAGTACAACAATAGCGACAACACTAGCAAGTTTGTGTACATTTGTACACAAACCATGTGAGGAATTGATGAGCAGACCACCCAACGATCCGCATCGCCGGGAGAAAATCCTGCAGGCGACGCTCGACACCATTGCTGAACACGGTATTCACGCCGTCACACACCGTAAAATCGCCACTTGCGCGGGCGTGCCGCTGGGGTCGATGACCTACTATTTCGACGGTATGGAGCCGCTGCTGGAGGAGGCCTTCACGTGGTTTACCCGCCAGATGTCGCAGCAGTACCGGGATTTCTTTGCGGGCGTCACCGGGCCGGAAATGGCGTGCGAATCCATCACTACCCTGATCCACAGCTCGCAGGTGACCACGCCGCACAACATGGCGCTGATGTATCAGCTTTACGCTTTTATGCACCGCAGCGCGGCGCTCAAAACGGTGATGCAGGACTGGATGAAAATGAGCCAGACCACGCTGGAGCAGTGGTTCGACCCGGTTACCACCCGCGCGCTGGATGCCTTTATCGAAGGGATGACGCTGCACTACGTCACTGACCGGACGCCCTTAACCCGCCAAGAGATCCGGGCCATGGTGGGCAGGATTGCGGGCGAGAGCTAGGTTGCACCGGCGGTCATATTGACTGTGGTTCCCGTGATGGCGCTGGCCGCATCTGAAGCCAGAAACGCAATCGTGTCTGCTACCTGCGCTAGCGTCGGCAGGCGATGCGTCAGGGTGCTTTGCGCGGCGCCGCCGAGAAACTGCTCAACCGTTATCCCCATCGCCTGCGCCTTGGCGGCGAAAATGGCGCCCACATACGAACCCGCCTGCACCGCGTCGGCTATTGCGTGCGAGCGCAGACACAGCACACGAATATTTTGAGTCCCCAGCTCAGCCGCAAGCGCCCGGGTAAAGGCTTCCGTTCCCGCGCAGCCGACGATATGTCCGAGGTGGCCCGCCATCGTCATGTTTGCGGCGGGGGCGACGACGGTAATTATGGTCCCGCCATGCTCGCCGCCCATGCGGGATGACACGGCTTTCGCAATGTTAAAGTACGCGGCCAGGAAAGGGTCGAAGCCCTGACGGAATTCGCCGAGCGTTAATGCCTCAAGACGTTTGCCCTGATCGTGCATAAAGCCCGTGGCGTTGACGACGATATCAATGCGGGCAAGGTCGGGGAGCAGCGAGGACTCCTCGAGCGCATCGAAAATAAACGTGCTTGCAGAACCGCCCGCGGCGCGAATGCTGCTGGCGGCCTGCTCCAGCCTGGCGTGGGTGCGTGCGGCGAGATACACCTCCGCGCCTTCACGTGCCAGAGCGTGTGCGGCAGCGCTGCCGATGGTGCCGCTGCCGCCGAAGATGACGGCGGTTTTGTTTTTAAGACCCATGCCTGCATACCCTCACCAGAGTTAACCCTCAACAGTATGTGCCGGGTTTCGGCTGATGCAACTCAGCCGTTGGGCGGGGTATGCGGTTGGCAGATCTTACCGTGCCATTATCAATGGGTTACTTTGGCGAGATTTTTTTCCCGCTGGCGTCCACCACCGCTTCGCCATCTTCTTTCGTAAATGCCCCTTTCTGCGCATCCGGCAGGATGTCGAGGACGACTTCTGACGGGCGGCACAGGCGGGTGCCCAGCGGTGTGACCACGATCGGACGGTTAATCAGAATCGGGTATTGCAGCATAAACTCGATTAGCTGGTCGTCGGTGAAGCTATCGTCGGCAAGGCCGAGCTGCTCATAGGGCTCCACGTTTTTACGCAGCAGGTCCCGCACTGAAATGCCCATATCGGCAATCAGGGCGGTCAGCGTATCGCGCGACGGCGGGGTTTCCAGATAGAGGATAATCTCTGGCTCCGTGCCGCTGTTGCGGATCATCTCCAGCGTGTTGCGCGAGGTGCCGCAGGCGGGGTTATGGTAAATGGTGATGTGGCTCATATCAGTGGCTCATTACAGTGTGAAGGAGAGACGTAGCGCCAGCGCGGCGAGCGTCACAAACAGGACCGGCAGCGTCATGATGATGCCCGTTCTGAAATAGTAACCCCAGGTGATCGTCATGTTTTTCTGCGCCAGCACGTGGAGCCAGAGCAGGGTGGCGAGGCTGCCGATAGGCGTGATTTTCGGGCCCAGATCGCAGCCAATCACGTTGGCGTAAATCATTGCCTCCTTAATCAATCCCGTTGCCGTGCTGCCCTCAATGGAGAGTGCGCCAATCAGCACCGTGGGCATATTGTTCATTATGGATGACAGGAACGCGGTGATGAACCCGGTACCCAGCGTGGTGGCCCACAATCCGTTCCCGGCCAGGCTATTTAACACGCCTGAGAGATACTCAGTCAGCCCGGCATTGCGCAGGCCATACACCACCAGATACATCCCCAACGAGAAGATGACGATCTGCCACGGTGCGCCGCGCAGCACTTTTCCGGTATTTATCGCATGTCCGCGTTTTGCAACGGCAAACAAAACCAGCGCGCCCGCAGTCGCAATGGCGCTGACCGGAATACCCAGCGGCTCCAGCACAAAGAAACCGACGAGAAGAAGGAGCAGCACGATCCAGCCGGTTCTGAACGTCGGAAGATCGTTTATCGCGCGTGCAGGCTCACGCAGTTTCGCCAGGTCATATTCCGGCGGAATTTCCTTGCGGAAGAACAGATGAAGCATGACCAGCGTTGCGGCAATCGCAGCGATATCAACGGGAATCATCACCGAAGCGTATTCGCTGAACCCCAGCGTGAAGAAGTCTGCCGAGACGATGTTGACCAGGTTCGACACAATCAGCGGCAGGCTGGCGGTATCGGCGATAAAACCTGCCGCCATCACAAACGCCAGCGTAGCCTGCTTGCTGAACCCCAGTGCCAGCAGCATGGCGATAACGATAGGCGTCAGGATCAGCGCTGCGCCGTCATTGGCAAACAGCGCCGCGACGGCTGCGCCCAGAAGGATAATCCAGGTAAACAGCAATCGCCCGCGACCGTTCCCCCAGCGGGCGACGTGCAGCGCCGCCCACTCGAAAAAGCCGGACTCATCCAGCAGCAGGCTGATGATGATGACGGCGATGAACGTTGCCGTAGCGTTCCAGACGATATTCCAGACTACCGGTATATCGTTAATGTGAATCACGCCGCTGGCCAGCGCCAGCACGGCGCCGATGGTCGCGCTCCAGCCAATACTCAATCCTTTGGGCTGCCAGATGACCAATACCAGCGTAAACAGAAAAATAGCCCCAGCCAGAAACATTGTTTACTCCGTTATATCTGTTTTTGTGAATGTGTTTGATTAGCACGAACCCGGTAGCCGGTTTTTCAGCTTCATGCGCGTCTCTTCCCGCAGGCAGTTCCAGCTGGTGTCGATAACGGCTGCCGCCCATGCAGGCATGTTGGGAGAGAGACGGTAATGGACCCACTTACCCTCGCGACGGTCGATCACCAGCCCGGACTCGCGGAGCAGGGCCATGTGGCGTGAGACCTTAGGCTGAGATTCGGCGGTCGCGGAGCAGAGATCGCAGACGCACAGCTCGCCCGCTTCGCGGAGCAGCATGACGATGGCGAGCCGCGTTTCGTCGGAGAGGGTTTTGAAGAGGTGGAGTGGGTGGAGCATGGGCGATCCTGCAGGTGCGATTTTTATATGTGTTTAAGCATATATGTTTTAATGGCAGGAGAGAAGGTGAGATTTGAGCAAAGGGAATTTCAGGCAACAAAAACCCATTTATGTAAACGGGTTAGTGAAAACAATGATTCGCAATATAATCAATAAGTTAGTTTGGAGGTAAGGAGTGGCGATTACGGGACATTGCCAATCGCGGCCGCCACTTTGTCGCCAAGTTATTGTGAGAAATTTTGTTACTATCGTGATTGCAAGCGTATGCAGCAATGAACAACTGTATAGATAGCGCTTAAAACAAATCAAGCTGGCCAATAGTACTTCAGGAAAAAAGAATGAATCATCACGATTTGTTAACAACAAAAAAGGAAGATACAATTATATCAGATAAAAAAGAAGGTTTCACTAAGGTTGAATGTTTGCTGGTTTTATATTGTGATGATGTTATCAGGCTTGCGGATTTTTAACTTTATAAGTTTAAAACCCTGTCGTTTGGGGTGAAGCCAGTGAATAAATAAACTTGTTAAATGCTATTATTCAAAGGTTGTGGAAACATGAGAGATAAAAAACAATCTATTGTTTGTTGTATGAAATGCAGAAAGGAATGCATAGATATAAAATCATTCCAAAAACATTATAAAAAAAGGCATGTTAAAATTGTTAAGACAGATCTTTCTTCCGAGTATAGAGCCGAAAAATTCGCAGAGATCAATGCAGATTTGAAAAACAGAAGAAGCCTTAATGAATTAAAGGCAGCGTTGCGTGAGCAATTGGCTGATTCACCTTTAGACCAGGTTCCAGTTTATAATGTTGATGTTTATCGCTTGGCTATTAGGACCCTGCCTCAGGGCGAGGCATATAAAATAGCTAAAGATGCATCTAAAAGTGCTATTTTTTTGGCTGAGTATAATAATATCAACTCAATACATAATTCTACTTATCTTGATAGTAATGTTGAAGATGTATATATAAAAGAAATAAGCAGTCAATCACAGTCTCATGAAGTCGATTATCCAACGGATGATGTTGTTAGTGAGGCTATATTTAAAAATAGAGTAGTCAAAACTAGAGTAAATCAATCTGATTTTTCTAATAGGGTTGCTGCTAATTTTTATAATAAATGCGCAGTGACTGGAAGTGGTGGGCTTACCTGCCATGCAGCGCATATTGATCCAGTCAGTTCAGGAAACAACAACACAAGCAATGGGTTATATATTATTTCATGTCTTCATATTTTGTTTGATCAGGGTTTTATGGCCATTAATCCTACCGATATGACGGTGCATTTTAAAAATAAGACCGATTGGTTTGCAAGCTCGTTGTTTGAAGGAAAAACTATATCCGTGCCAAAAATAGCAATAAATATTAGGGGGCTTGAAAAAAGATGGGCTGAGTTTAATTCAAATTAACAATACCAACCCAGTTATCTATTATGCTTGAATCTTAGGCATCGTTGCTATAGGATTGAAGAGTAATGCTGTTTCAAGGTGATCAGGCGCTAGGTGGGCATAGCGCATGGTCATTTTTATGTCGTGATGGCCTAGGATTTTCTGAAGCGCAAGGATGTTGCCGCCAGACATCATGAAGGGTGCTGCGAACGTATGGCGCAGAACGTGTGTAAGCTGTCCGCGAGGAAGCACAATGGAGGTTCTATCCATCACCGATAAAAACTGAAAGTAGCAGTCAGTAAAGAACTTGAAACCGTCCAGAGAAATGATTTCTTCATAAAGCACTTTGCTAACGGAATGCTGCGGTTCTTTTTGCCCTTGGTCCTAACGAAGGTAATTCGGTACTTAGTGACCTAGGAACGAGTGAGATTCACAGCTTCGCGCCAGCGTGTTCCGGTACTCAGGCATATTTTAACGACCAAAGCGAGTAGAGCGCTTTGGCGCAGGCAGTCGTACAGAAGTTCTGTGATCTATTCATGCGTTAGCCAGGCCATTTCTTTTTCGGCAATAGTGAACTTGCGCATGCTTTCCAGTGGATTTGGTGCAGCCCCTTCTCCGAGCCGGGCCAGCTCGCTAAACACACTGCTCAGATAGCTTTGCTCCAGATTGATAGTTATCGGGCTGGCACCTTTCTTCCACTTCTCGCTAAAGTAGATTTCACCTGTCAGGCGCTTGTCACGGTAATGCGCGAACAATTACAAGCTGAGATCAGTAGCGAGAGGGTTTCCGAGTGCATCGACCATTAGGACCAACTTGTCGTAAACATGCTCGCCAGCAGTCAGGAATTTTCAGTGTAGTTTGAATCAGAGTTCAACGACGTCTTTTAGAGTTCGGCGGTCTACTGATTCACCCAGCCAGGGCTTAGCCTCCGTTTCTTCCAAAGTGTCGCGTTCAAAAGCCAGTGCTTCGCCTTTAGTGGCAAACTGCTTACGCACGCGACGCCCACTACGTCCGGCGGGGTAGCATTCACAAATCCATTTTCCTGGGTTGAGTTTTCGTATTGCCATAAAAAAGCCCTCATCTCTTAGGGTAAATTTAACTGTGTGTTTGAACAGTGGTCAATGTATGGTTTGATTTTTTCATACATCAATCAAATATTGTGCTCAGTTCAATTAGATCGAAATAATGATGAATTTTTAATTCATTTTCATAATGTTTACTTCGGGCATATCCCATTTTTAGAAAGTTGGTTAGTGACTCGTCACTAGATAATTCGCCCTCCATCCAAAGCTCAGGTGTATTGCTTGGTCGTGTACCATGAGGTATGGATCTCGGTAGAGTTAAAATATTCCAAGCAGTTTCGATGTAGTATAGGACCCCGGTTGATATTTCTTTGTTTGAATAGTTATTACTATATACACCACCATTGTTTCGGAAGTATCTTACAGATGTCCTTGCGTATGACAGATCGAATGATAAGTCAATGTTTGTGTTGAGAGGGCTTGGGATTAATTTTTCTTTAGATTTTATTTTTGCGTATAAATCATGATCTTTGAAATTAAATGCAGCTAATATCAGCATCAGATTAGGATCAAATGCCTTATTTGACGTAATAAGGATATCTATCAATCTCTCATATATCTTTACAGCGTCTCTAATGTTAATTTTTATCGATAGTAAAATTGATGAGCAATTGCTGGCAAACGATGCCAGATCTGGTGGGCATGGGGTGAGTTTTTCCCGTAAAGTATCAAATTCTGAAACAATATTTTCACCTGTTTTTGTTAATAATAGATCTTTGTATTCTGGTGTTGGAAGAAGAAAACGACGGTCAAAAAATCTGCTTAAATAATGGCTTGCAGAAAAATCCGTACCATAAATGACTTTTATTGAGTGTTGCAATTGTTGGGTGTCAGTGGCCACAATAAAAACAACGCCTGGGATATTGAAAATATGTTTTGAGATTTCTAAAAGGCTAATAGAGAAATCAGGTCGGCATCTATCAAGTTCGTCAATTATTATAAATAATGGGAGTTCTTTATCTATACCATCCTTTCGGCCAACGTATTCAACCCAGCGACTGATTCCTGTTCTTACAGTTTCTATTTTAGTTGATTTTTCTGTGTGTATTTCTATTAATTTTGATGATAAATCTTTGGTCAAATCTGAAAAGGATTCGACACCAGTAAATTTTTGTATTAGTCCATCAATAATCACAGGTGCAGCTGTTTTTAATAATGGGCCAACATTCTCAATGGTCGAGTTTATTAATTTGGTAAAAGCATCAGATTGGTCAGATAATTGATCTTTGATACCACAAAATACTGTCAGTAATGGGTCGTCTGAAAAGTCCTCTTTCCAAGCATCAATGTATATTGTGGGATGGTTATTTGAAATTGTTTTGGCTAAACGTTTCGTGAAATAGGTTTTACCTGCGCCCCACTCAGCATTAATGTTAATTACTAAATTAGATTTTTCACCTCGAGCAGCGCATATTTCATAAAGATATTTGGCGTACTTTTTTCTATCTAATGTATCTGCAGGTAATTTTTCACCAAGAAATTCGTCATCCAACTCCCAATTCCACTTAATATCCATTTAAGCCTCGCTGATCACACTGTAAACTTTAGCAATCGGTTTAATAGCGTTAATGTCGCACTCAAAAGTAAATCCATCTCCTGAAATCATTGCTTTACGAACAGGGATTAAGTTTATTTTTTTTATGCTTAATTTCCCTTCAATCTGAACTAACCACTGACCATCAGAAAGAATTGCATCATCGCGGTCACAAACATAAATCTGTCGGTCAGTTTTAATAGCTAATGGTGATCTAACCTCTCGAAGTAGGAGCGATGGATCAATTTTGTACGAGCCAAGTGCAACAGCTTCACCATTTTTCAGTTCTTGAGTGTTTATATCCGTTAACTTTACAGCTGTGTTTGCTTTTAAATCACCCTTACCGTAGACAAGCCAATCAATTGAAACACCGGTTTCCATAAAGCACTGCAATACCCAATCAGCAGGAAAGATGTCCCGCATGTAGCGCGTAACCATAGTGCTCTTGGACACACCCAAATGATCACAAAGCGCTTGTCGAGTATTGAACCCATACGCCTCTACCAACCGTTCAATGATTTTCTTACCGCCGCTGCTGAAATCCACAAGACCTCAAAAGAAATCAAAATGTGTTGATGGATTCCAAAAGCAACCTTAAAATTGAACTCAAAGTGTTCTTTTGGAGCCTTAACTACTAATCACGTTAAACAACGACTCGCCACAAGCCGGACTAAAAGAGGAATGTTGCACCATAACCCCAAACATTTCAATTACTCTGAATACACCGCATGTCACAATTGAACGTTATAACGAACTCACAGGCCTTCCTGTTGATACGATCAATGACATGTTGGCTGGTGGCCGCCTTCCGCGGCATCGTCTCCGCAAAGACAAAAAGCTCGAAAGAGTCATGATTAACATGGCCGCTTTGACAGTAAATGCACTTTCGGCGTGTAAAACCTTTACTTGTTGCTTTCACTTTTATGGTTCGATTTTGCGATAAGTTCGGAGATGAAAACCATGTTTGCTTACAGAGTTTCCAACAAGACTATTTTGATGAAGCTTGCCGCACTTGCGCATTGCATCACAACTTGGCGAAATAGGCAGAACGCGCTGGCATGAATGTTCAAACCCTGCGTAACAAGCTGAACCCGGAACAGCCTCATCAGCTCACTGCTCCCGATATATGGTTGCTGACCGACCTTACGGAAGATTCAACATTGGTTGATGGGTTTCTGGCGCAGATCCATTGCCTGCCATGTGTACCAATCAATGAAGTCGCGCGGGAGAATATGCCGCAGTATGTCCTGAAAGCTACCGCCGAGATCGAGCGTGTGGCTGCAAATGACGTGTCTGGTGTGCATTTGAACGAGACGACTCGTCGGCAGGTCATCGAAAGTGTCAATTCAGTGACTCGTCTGATGGCGCTTACAGCCATTTCACTGCAGGCGCGATTGCAAGCCAACCCCGCAATGGCAAGCGTTGTCGATACCGTTACGGGTCTTGGCTCATCGTTCGGCCTGAGTTGAGGTGGCTATACTGACAAATGAACCGTCATTTGCATCATTGCTCGTTAAGAAAAGTCCAGGAATGCACTTCGGTCATGACTGGATTGCAGGCAAAGACAGCAAGCGCTGGCACCCGTGCCACTCGCAGGCTGAATTGCTGGCTGACCTGTCAACGATCAAGCAGGGGAAACTATGGCTATTGAAGGTGCTGCAACGACTCGCACGATAAGCCCAGGTAAACGCTATGAGGGGTTGAATCACATAGCGGAATTAAGGGCAAAGGTATTTGGAATTAATATTGAGTCAGAGCTTGAGCGGTTTATTAATGAAATGAGAGACCCTCGGGACGCAAATAATATACAAAACAAGCGAGCATTAGCCGCCATTTTTTTATGGCTAACATTCCGGCAGAGCGTCACGGCGTCAAAATTAGTGAGCTGACGACTGGCGTAAAGCGGGAGCTGATAAAAGCAATGAACCATTTTCGTGCAGTGGTGAGCTTATTTCCAAAACGGCTAACCATGCCGAATTAACTCAGACCAGAAATTAATGGCGTAAACCCGCCGGGCTTCTTTTTGCCCAAATTCAGGAGGAACACAATGCGAAATATTAAAACCCGAATCACCAAAACCGGGCCAGATGATGCTGGGCTTAACCTGATGTTTACCTAGGCGGGCATGGAAGAACGACATGCAAGAGCATCTATAATGGCTAGCCGCATGGCTAATCTGGCGAACCACATAAAACCAATCAGCTCAATGTTAACGAGGTGCTGGAACTGCTTTTTCAGGAAAAAGAAACCTATCGCCATCAGGCAATGGAGAACGTCAGCGCCTGGGCGTCACTGCAGAGTGTTCGGCAGTTCCGTTTCTGGGCCGTCAGGCTTATCGAGAGCTGCGCCTATTGGCAGGTCAGGCTGGTAGAGCGCAGGGAGATAAAAAAGCAGGTGCGCCGGTTTTGGAAAATGCCCGTCTGGACGCTGTGCTGGCGGCTGCGGGATGCTTTGCTACCTACATCATGAAGCAGGGCGGCGTGCTGGTTCCCCGTAAACATCATCTTGTCAGAACGGAATACGAGTTTAACTACGAGCCGAGCGCCTATGGTGATCACGGCATTCGCATTTATAGCATCTGGTCCTCAATTGTTGAGGGCCGGATCTGCACGCACGCCATCAAGTGGAATATGGTTCGTAAGATCGTTGACGTTCAGGAGGCTACAGCCGACCAGGGCGGTTGCGGCCCTTGGACTCGTGGCAATAACTGTCCCCCCTGTTGAAAAAACGTACCAGACAGGGGGCCAACTACCGGGCAGCGAAGAACCGGCAGTGCTGCCGGACGTCGAAAACATGAGCAAAAAGGAACTGCTCGAGCTGACGGCAAGGCTGCGGCTGGTTAAACCGAAGCGCCGAAAAGGCTACAAACAAGAAATTACTGAACACCAACGGCTACAACTCGATGCGGAGTTGCTGTCCAGAGGCTTTGACGCCAGTGAAAAGGAAGTGGATTTGCTTGCGTGGCGGCAGCCTGCCATCTGGAGCCATGCTGCGCCTGTTCTACCGGAACCAGCGCCTACAGGAGGATGACAAATGGCGTCAGTGGTACTGACAGCTCAGAGAAATGGCATATCAATTAATTAAAGAGTTAGCTGAGTAAAAAACTATTCCAGCTTTAAAATCATATGATGAACTGTGTATATAAACAGTAATATTGGGCGGGAGTTGTGAACGATTTGTTCATGGAGTCACTTGCACTGCAGCGGATAGAACTTATGGCCCGACTGGTGGCGAGCTCAGATTGTAGCGATGACGACAAGGAGGTTGCGATTTTGTGGCTGTCGGAGCTGACAAGCGATCTGGTTACCAAGCTGAATGAATATGGAGTAGGGCAGGATGAGAGTACGCATAGTGATTCCGCACCATGGGAAACTCCCTCCCGTTTGGCATCCTGCGGTTTAAGAACGCAGTGCATGTCTATGGTGCATGGATTCGCATGATCCAAAAAGGATCGCTACGGGTCGGGGCCGCCAGAACTGGCGCGCTTTCCGGCCTGTCATGCGTCTGCATGAAAACCACTACACAAAGCGGGCAGGCGTGGCGGGGATACGAGCGCGCGCTGGGATGATAATGTTGTTTCGAATGTTGAGCATAGTATGATATGTTTCGTTGCGTTGTATAAACCGATAAAATTATTATGTATTTTGGGTATAGCTTATTGATGTCTATGGTGGCTAGTAATGTAGGAACTAAAAACAAAAAGGCGTGATGCGATTTATTTAAGGAATGATGATTAATGATTGATGTCATTGGTAATAAATACGTTGTTGCTTTGGTGTTCCCATTGTTGATGATTCTATGTGGGGCTTTTGTGAAAAAAATAGCCAGAACCTCTGGCTGGCAAAAAAGTGATTTTTACTTCGGGAATGAGTTGATATTATCAACAATTGGTGCGTCGTTGTTGAATTTATATGATTTGACTAAAACTGTTCAAACAGCAACTACAGCTAGCCAGGCAGTTAATCAATACTTGGGAACTACTAGCTTTCTTGTTTTCTCGTTTTTTACTTTGCTCGGATTCATGTCTTTTCATCAAGATTGGGAAGGGCGAACAGGAAATCCAAGAGGTCAGGTTTGGGTTTTATGTATTGGGTGTAACTTAGTCGGTGTTTTGTTTTTTGCTTCCTTTGTTCTGTGGATTAAGGGTGTGTAAATGGAAAAAAATATTCGTTATATTATTTCAGTTGCATTGATCATTGCTGGACTTGTTGTAACTCTTATCCCACGAATTCCGTATTTCTTTCGAGGGGTTAATGATGAGGTCGTTATCTCCATCATTGGGTTATCTGTTGCTTACTCCGGTCTATGCCTGATTCTACTAATGAAATTGAAGGAAAGAAGATTAAAGGCAGTTAAAAAAGGAAAGCAAATATTCTTAATTTATCCTGCGCAAGAAAAAAGTAAGGCCCGGCAGATTACTCATAAACTTCATGAGTTGGGCTTTGAAATATGGTTCGATGAAAATAGCATATTGCCGGGGCAGATTGTTGAGAAGCAAGTCAATGAGGCTATAGATAATAGTGCTGTGGCTATATTGCTTCTGTCTAATGAGGATATGGGATTATATATGAAAAAAGAGGTGGATGGTTTTCTTCGTAAAGCTTCGGTAAAAGATGAAAGCTATGTTCCTATAATTCCTGTTGTAATCGGTGATGCTGAATTGCCCGCAGCACTTAAAAACATCAAATCTGTAAATTATGATGATGAAAAATTAATTGATAAACTCAATTTGTCATTGAAATCCATTCTTGGCTGAAATTAGGAGTCAGAATTTCTGACTCCGTTTTTTCAAGTAAGTTGATAGTTATCGAATGATATTATTTCCTTATCAAATCAAGTGTTTATTTCCAGCATTCTTTTTTGCAATGGTAGTTACTCATTACGAACAAAAAACTTGCTCGCCTTCTCCACATCCCCAACCCCCCAACATTACTCGGCATAATACCCATCATCTGCGGTGGTACGCGGTGTGCCGCCATCATGTCATCCCGGCTCACGTTTTAACTCATCCTTCGCCGCCACCTCTGACAGCGGGATGATTTGAATCCCGTCCTTTTTGCCGTTGGGCGAGTACATAAACATGTTGCGGAAGTTGCCCGGCCCTTTTGCGCTTTTCATGGCCTGGCGGATGTTGTTCACGTCCTCCTGGTTCTGAGCGGCGTCGGTCATCTGCTGTTTATCCGGCAGGGGCAGGGCAAAATTGTCAGCGGAAAGCCACTGCCGGTAATCACCCTCACCCGCAACGCCGGAGACAGTCACCGTTTCAGTTTGGCAGATCGTGAAGCCTGTACGGGCGTGATTGCCAACTGGCTGCATACGCGGGAGCCTGCAAAGAAGGAAACCACAAGCGTTAAGCGGCGGAAGAAAACAACGACAGCAAAGGAGCCGGAGGCAAAGCAGGGGGATTATCTAGTCGGCACGGATGAAAACGTACTGGTATTCAACCGGACCTATGCCAACCGAACCAACGCTGAATGGGCCGCAAAAATGCAGTGGGAGCGCTTGCAGCGTGGTGTGGCGTCCTTCTCTCTGCAACTGACGGAAGGCCGGGCCGATCTCTACACGTAAATGCCCGTGAAGGTGAGCGCCTTTAAGCAGCCCTTAGATGAAGCGGAAAGGACGATCACCACGCTCACGCATACGGTCAGCGCTGACAGTGTTTTCACAACCAGTATTGATTTTGAGGTGAAAATAGATGAGTTCGCAATAGAATGATTGGTTCCAAATTGCGAACTGGTTAATAATAAGGGCTGATTATTATGGTGAATTGTCCTATGTGCGGACAGGCGGCACATACCCGAAGCAGCTTCCAGGTTTCCAACGAAACTAAAGAAAGCTACAACCAGTGCACTAACATCGAGTGCGGGTATACCTTCGTGACGCATGAAACTTTTGTGCGGTCAGTATGCCGTACGCAAAAAATCAGCGCCGCACCACCTCATCCAAAAGGTATGCAGGAACAATTTGCTTACTGACTCTGAACGGGCGGCGCGGTTTTACTGCACCGCTAATCGTCTTTTTAAACCCCGCTCATCTGCAATATCCATCAATCGTGCCTCTGCTGACGCCTGTGTGCGCATCCCAGAAAGCGTCGGCTTAAAGCTGTGAGCATTTCCCTGAATATTTAAAGGCAGGGGAATGGATGCGATCAATTTGTCTTCAACCTCCCCCGGCGCTTCAACAGGTATCCAGTGAACCTTGGCATTTTGCTCCATCCAAAGGTCAAGCCACTGCTCGCCTGGGTGAGTGAATGTCATTCTGGAGCCGGAACCAACCCGGCGAAGGGGGAAGCAACTTACTCCACTCAGCAGTACGCCGAGTGTGCGTCGAAGCGTTGAGTCTGAGGCATTGCCGCTGTAATGCGTTTTGAAGCGCTTTCGTAAATTCGATCGACTGTTGGGTTTCCCGCGCTTGTCTGGGGAAATGCCGACATAGAGAAGCGTGTAACCTTCTGCTGTGATGCACCCTTTTGTTGGCACCCCTGGCGGAATTTATTTGAACCACCAAAAATAAACCCCGTTAACTGCAGGAACAGGAGTTGGCCTGCTCATGACTTCTGTTCTGCTGTAGGTCTTCTTTGGGTAAAAGTCGAACATGCGCTTTCCTTGCCGTTTTTTTCGATTGTATTCATTTGTCGTCTAGAGGCGATGACTTTGAAAGGGAGGGCAGGTGGAAAATCAGAGGGAAGTTTGTTGGCCTGCGGCTACAAGTTTTTACGCTGCCGCCATTTTGTCGCCATCAGGCTCAAAGATGGGGCGTAATTTACTGATTAGAAAGGCCATGAAATTCAGACAACAAAAAACCCATCAACCTTGAACCAAAACGGCGGGGTTGATGGGCTCCACAAATTGGGGACATCAAAGAAAAGCAGTGGCACTAGTTATGACTGCCCCCTGATAAAAAAGTTCTGCGCGTAACAAAAATATTTTCCGCTACGCGCATTCTTAGGAGTTATCCGAGTCCGGGCCAGATGATGATAATCAGCGTACCCGCCAGCGTCAGCAGCACGTTAGCGATAGCGTACGTGCCCGCATAGCCCAGCGCCGGGATGTTGCTACGCGCGGTGTCGCTGATGATTTCCATGGCCGGCGCACAGGTACGCGCCCCCATCATTGCCCCGAAGAGCAGGGCGCGGTTCATGCGCAGCACGTAGGCACCGAACAGGAAGCAGATCACCACCGGTACCAGGCTGACGATAAGTCCGGAAACCAACATCTGCCAGCCGACGGCGCCGAGGCTGTGACCAATCCCGCTGCCCGCGCTTAAGCCCACGCCCGCCATAAAGACCATTAGGCCGAACTCTTTCACCATGTTCAGCGCACCCTGCGGAATGTAGCCGAAGGTCGGGTGGTTCGCTCGCAGGAAGCCCAGCATGATCCCGGCGAACAGCAGCCCGGCGGCGTTACCGATGCCGAAACTGAAGTTGCTGAACTGGAAGGTGATCATCCCGATCATCAGGCCAACGATAAAGAAGGCGCAGAAGGCCAGCAGGTCGGTGACCTGGCTGTGAATGGAGATAAAGCCGATGCGGTCGGCCACGGTTTTCACGCGGCGGGCGTCGCCGCTGACCTGCAGCACGTCGCCTTTGTTGAGCACCACGTTGTCGTCGATAGGCATCTCAATCTGGCTGCGGATCACGCGGTTGAGGAAGCAGCCGTGGTCGGTCAGCTTCAGCTGCGCCAGGCGGCGGCCCACGGCGTTATGGTTTTTCACCACGATCTCTTCTGTGACGATGCGCATGTCGAGCAGATCGCGGTCGAACACCTCTTTGCCGTTACGGAAGCTCGGGTCGAGACGGGCGTGGGCGTCCGGGTAACCTACCAGCGCGATGTCATCGCCCATCTGCAGCACCGCGTCGCCGTCCGGGTTCGCCAGAATGCCGTTGCGGCGGATACGTTCGATGTAGCAACCCGTCTGGCGGTAAATCCCCAGCTCACGCAGATTTTTGCCGTCAGCCCAGGCAACCAGCTCTGGTCCGACGCGATAGGCGCGGATCACCGGGAGATAGACTTTACGTTTGGAGTCGGTATCGAGACCGCGCTCGCGGGCGATTTGCTGGGCGCTGGTCTGCAGATCCTGGTGCTGCAGTTTTGGCAGGTAGCGTGCGCCGACAATCAGGCTCACAAGACCAATCAGATAGGTCAGGGCATAGCCCAGGCTCAGGTGGTCGAGTGCGGTAGAAAGCTGCGCGCCGGCCATGCCGGAATGGCGCAGGGTATCACCGGCACCCACGAGCACAGGGGTGGACGTCATGGAGCCTGCCAGCATACCGGCCGTTAACCCGATATCCCAGCCAAACAGTTTACCCAGCCCTAACGCGATCAGCAGCGCGCTGCCGACCATTACCAGCGCCAGCATCAGATAATTTTTGCCGTCGCGGAAGAAAATTGAAAAAAAGTTCGGTCCCGCTTCCACGCCAACACAAAAAATAAACAGCATAAAACCTAAGTTGAGCGCGTCCGTGTTAATGCTGAAGTGCTGCTGGCCTAATAATAAGGAGACGACTAAAACGCCAATGGAATTACCAAGTTGAACTGAACCCAGGCGCAATTTACCCAGGCAAAGGCCCAGCGCCAGTACCACAAATAATAACAGGATGTAATTCCCATTTAACAAGTCTGCGACGTTTATATTCACGGAGGCTAACTTCTTGTTTACCAGTAAGTTGTTGAATGAAAGGACTTTTTGGGCTACTGTTTTCTGGGTCAGGGAAAGGCGTTAACGCTCCCTGTTTCCTGCTTTATTCCCTAAAACATTAGCTGGCGTGTAGTTTAATCGTATTAGCTACTGACAGCTACTGATTATCGCATCACCCTGTGCGTACTTTGGCAAGGATTGCCGCATTGCTTTATCTGACTGGGCGTCTACCCGACGAAAGTGTATTTGATAGAGATAAGTCAGGAGGATAGTTTGAACATTAAACGAAACTGGGCGGGGGTGATCAGCTGCTTTTTGCTGTTCACGGTCGTATGCATGTCGCTTGCTTTTAACGTGAAAGGGGCATTCAGGGCATCGGGTCATCCGGAGCTGGGGCTGCTCTTTTTTACGCTGCCGGGGGCTGCTGCCAGTTTTCTCTCCCGTAAAGGGGAGGTAGTGAAGCCGCTGCTGGGCGCCATGCTGGCTGCGCCGCTCTGTTTGCTGCTGATGCGCTTGCTCTATATCTCAACGCGGAGTTTCTGGCAGGAGCTGGCATGGTTGATGAGCGCTGTATTCTGGTGCGCCCTTGGCGCGCTCTGCTACTTATTTGTGCGCAGTCTGTTTCATAACCGGCGGCATCACAAATAAAAACGCCCTCTCGGTGAGGGCGTCTTCACATTACTGGGCAGCAAACAGGCCCAGATGCTCTTTGGCGTAAGCTTCAAAGTCAGTACAGCCGCCGATGTGTTTCTGATCGAGGAAGATCTGCGGTACGGTTTCAACCGGCTTACCGACGGTTTTCTCGAGATCCGCTTTCGTGATACCTTCCGCGTGGATATCCACGTAGCGGAAGTTGAAGTCATCGCGCTCTTCGGTCAGTTTCTCAGCCAGCTCTTTCGCGCGTACACAGTATGGGCACCCTGGACGACCAAAAATTACTGCAAACATTTCTCTCTCCTCAAAAAACAAGCCTGACGGCGAATAAGACATATAGTGCCCGATAACCTGCCGCCATTAAAGAAGGTTTCGCCTGTCGCTTTGATACAGTCAGGCTATGTTTCGCCAATTACATCGCGCAAATCATTGCCTATACTGGCTGGCATAAGGTTTAAGCACGACAAAGAGAGAGAAGATGACACCCACAATTGACCTGCTCCGTTCCCACCGTTCCATTCGCCACTTCACCGATGAGCCGATTACCGAGGCGCAGCGTGCCGCGATTATTGACAGCGCCAGGGCGACCTCGAGCTCCAGCTTCCTGCAGTGCAGCTCCATTATCCGCATTACCGACCCGGCCATGCGCGAGCAGCTGGTGACGCTGACCGGCGGGCAGAAGCATGTGGCCCAGGCGGCGGAGTTCTGGGTGTTCTGCGCCGACTTCAACCGTCATCTGCAGATCTGCCCTGAGGCCGAGCTCGGGCTGGCCGAACAGCTACTGCTGGGGGTGGTGGATACTGCGCTGATGGCGCAAAACGCCTTCACGGCGGCAGAGTCGCTGGGGTTAGGCGGTGTCTACATTGGCGGCCTGCGTAACAACATCGAAAGCGTGACCGAGCTGCTGAAGCTGCCAAAACACGTGCTGCCGCTGTTTGGCCTGTGCCTCGGCTGGCCTGCGGATAACCCGGATCTGAAGCCGCGCATTCCTGCGGCGATGCTGGTGCATGAAAACCACTACCAGCCGGTCGATCAGGACGTCCTGAATCAATACGATGAAGAGCTGGCGAACTACTACCTGACGCGCGGCAGCAATAACCGTCGTGATACCTGGACTGACCATATTCGTCGCACCATCATTAAAGAAAATCGCCCGTTTATTCTTGATTATCTGCACAAACAGGGCTGGGCGACGCGATAGTCCATTTATCCTGCGCCTGCCTGCGTATATGATACGCAGGCTTTTTCCATGTCTTCAGAGAGGTGCAGGGTGAAAATTGCCATATTGTCCGGGATGGAACGCTCTATTCATGTAAGCGCCTGAGAGAAGCGGCGGCGAAACGCGGGCATCAGGTTGAGATCCTCGACCCGATGTCCTGTTATATGAACATCGACCCGGCCGCCTCGTCGATTCACTACAAAGGTCGCAAGCTGCCGCATTTTGATGCAGTCATCCCCCGCATCGGCTCCCAGATTACCTACTACGGCACCGCCGCGCTGCGCCAGTTCGAGATGCTGGGTAGCTATCCGCTCAACGAATCCGTCGCCATTTCCCGCGCCCGCGACAAGCTGCGCTCGCTGCAGCTCCTTGCCCGTCAGGGGATCGATCTCCCCGTCACGGGGATTGCCCATTCACCGGACGACACCAGCGATCTGATCGACATGGTGGGCGGCGCCCCTTTGGTGATCAAGCTGGTGGAAGGCACCCAGGGCATTGGCGTGGTGCTGGCGGAGACGCGTCAGGCAGCGGAGAGCGTGATTGACGCCTTCCGCGGGCTGAATGCCCACATTCTGGTGCAGGAGTATATCGAAGAGGCCAAAGGGCGCGACATCCGCTGCTTCGTCGTGGGAAACGAGGTGGTGGCAGCCATTGAGCGTCAGGCCAAAGAGGGCGATTTCCGCTCTAACCTTCACCGCGGCGGCGTCGCGCGTGTAGCCGATATCAGCGACCGGGAGCGGGAGATTGCGGTGAAAGCCGCGCAAACCCTGGGGCTGGACGTGGCGGGTGTAGACCTGCTGCGCGCAACGCGCGGGCCGCTGGTCATGGAGGTGAACGCCTCGCCGGGGCTGGAAGGCGTGGAAAAAACCACAGGGGTCGATATTGCGGGTAAAATGATCTTATGGATCGAGCGTCATGCGACGCCGGGCTACTGTCTGAAAACGGGTGGTTAAATGGATTACCGCGCGCTTTTTGAGTACCCTATGTGAAGTTTTTATTAAAGAGGCTGCATCGCGATGGATTTACAGGTCGTACCTACACTGGATACGTTACGTCAATGGCTTGATGATGCCGGAATTACGTTCTTCGAATGCGATTCCTGCCAGGCGCTGCATCTGCCTCATATGCAGAATTTCGACGGCATTTTCGATGCCAAAATCGATCTGATTAACGACGTGATCCTTTTCTCCGCGCTGGCCGAAGTGAAGCCGTCCGCGTTACTGGCGCTGGCCTCCGACCTGTCGGCCATCAATGCCAGTTCTTTGACGGTGAAGGCATTTCTCGACATACAGGATGATAATCTGCCAAAACTGGTCGTTTGCCAGTCTTTATTCTCCGGGGCAGGGCTGTCGTTCAAGCAGTTCGCCTGGTTTATGCGCCTGAGCGAAGAGCAAATTTCGATGGTCATGATGGAAGCCAATGCACACCATCTGCTGTATAGCGCGGAAGATGATGCAGAGAATAATGATGCATCTCCCAATTTTCTTCACTAAGCCTGTCTGACTTTTGCGCAGTCGCTGCCATGGCGGCTGCAGAAGGCCATTTTTTCTGCTGCTTTTAACCTTCCTTTAAAGAATTATTCACCTCCCTGAAGGCCGTTTCGGCTTATCACGTAGACTTAACCTGCATAAAAAATTGATAAAAGGCGTTTTTTCGTCTGGGCTATAGCCGGAGACACGGGCTACAGTTATTCTTGCGATGCTTCAAAAAGCGAGCGGAAGCTGCCGGGTAAAGAGGTTTCTTTTTATTTTGAGCAGAGCGACAAACTATGCATGATTTTTGCATATATCCAGATTGCACAGTTTTAGTTCGTTTGTTAACGAGCTTTCAGAAGGAATAACACTATGATCGCCTTGAATAAAAAATGGTTATCGGGTCTGGTTGCGGGTGCTCTGATGGCCGTCTCTGCCGGCACGCTCGCTGCGGAACAAAAAACGCTGCACGTTTATAACTGGTCTGACTATATTGCTCCCGACACGGTGGCAAATTTTGAAAAAGAGACCGGCATTAAAGTGGTCTACGACGTGTTCGATTCCAACGAAGTGCTGGAAGGAAAACTGATGGCGGGCAGCACCGGGTTTGACCTCGTGGTGCCTTCCGCAAGCTTCCTCGAGCGCCAGCTGACGGCAGGCGTCTTCCAGCCGCTGGATAAGAGCAAGTTACCGAACTGGAAAAATCTCGATCCGGAAGTGCTGAAGCTGGTGGCCAAGCATGACCCGGACAACAAATACGCGATGCCGTATCTCTGGGCGACCACCGGTATCGGCTTTAACGTCGATAAAGTGAAGGCGGCGCTGGGCCCGGACGTGAAGCTGGACAGCTGGGACGTGGTGCTGAAGCCGGAAAACCTTGAGAAGCTGAAAAGCTGCGGCGTCTCCTTCCTCGATGCGCCGGAAGAGATTTTCGCGACCGTGCTGAACTACCTGGGCAAAGACCCGAACAGCAATAAGGCGGATGATTACACCGGCCCGGCGACCGATCTGCTGCTGAAGCTGCGTCCAAACATTCGTTACTTCCACTCTTCCCAGTACATTAACGACCTGGCGAACGGCGACATCTGCGTCGCGATTGGCTGGGCAGGGGACGTATGGCAGGCGGCTAACCGCGCGAAAGAGGCGAAAAACGGCGTGAACGTCTCTTACTTCATTCCGAAGGAGGGGGCGCTGGCCTTCTTTGACGTCTTCGCGATGCCGGCTGACGCGAAAAACAAAGACGAAGCGTATCAGTTCCTCAACTACCTGATGCGTCCTGACGTGATCGCCCACATCAGCGACCACGTTTACTATGCGAACGGTAACAAGGCCTCCGTGCCGCTGGTGAGCGAAGAAATCCGTAATAACCCGGCTATCTATCCGCCAGCAGATGTGTTCGCCAAGCTCTTCACCCTGAAAGTCCAGGATCCAAAAATTGACCGCGTGCGTACCCGCGCGTGGACCAAGGTGAAAAGCGGTAAATAACGGCGTTTGGTATTGCTGCCCGGAGGCGCTATCGCTTACCGGGCCTCTACAACCCGTAGGCCGGGCAAGCGTTAGCGCCGCCCGGCGATGCGCACCCTGACGGTGCGTTTGCACCAGTTTTGATCTCTACCGGAGAACACCCCGTGAATGACGCGATCCCCCGCCCGCAGGCGAAAGTCCGTAAAGCGCTGACCCCGCTGCTTGAAATTCGTAACCTCACCAAATCTTTTGATGGCCAGCATGCCGTGGACGACGTCAGCCTGACGATCTATAAAGGCGAAATTTTTGCCCTTCTGGGGGCCTCCGGCTGCGGTAAATCGACCCTGCTGCGCATGCTGGCCGGTTTTGAACAGCCTACCGCCGGGCAGATCGTGCTCGACGGCGTGGATCTCTCCAGCGTGCCGCCGTATCAGCGCCCGATCAACATGATGTTCCAGTCCTACGCGCTGTTTCCGCATATGACGGTGGAGCAGAACATCGCCTTCGGCCTGAAGCAGGACAAGCTGCCGAAAGCCGAAATTACCGCGCGCGTGGCCGAGATGCTGAGCCTCGTGCACATGCAGGAGTTCGCGAAGCGTAAGCCGCACCAGCTCTCCGGCGGCCAGCGTCAGCGCGTGGCCCTGGCCCGCAGCCTGGCAAAACGCCCGAAACTGCTGCTGCTCGACGAACCGATGGGCGCGCTGGATAAAAAGCTGCGCGACCGTATGCAGCTCGAAGTGGTCGATATCCTTGAGCGCGTGGGGGTGACCTGCGTGATGGTGACCCACGACCAGGAAGAGGCCATGACTATGGCCGGACGTATTGCGATCATGAACCGCGGCAAGTTCGTGCAGATTGGCGAGCCGGAAGAGATTTATGAGCATCCGACCACCCGCTACAGCGCGGAGTTTATCGGCTCGGTTAACGTCTTCGAAGGGCTGCTGAAAGATCGTCAGGAAGACGGTCTGGTCATCGAATCGCCGGGGTTGCAGCATCCGCTTAAGGTTGATCCGGATAACTCGGTGGTGGATAACGTGCCGGTCTACGTCGCGCTACGTCCGGAGAAGATCATGCTCTGTGAAGACCCGCCTGCTGATGGCTATAACTTTGCCGTCGGGGAAGTGGTGCACATTGCCTATCTGGGCGATCTCTCTATCTATCACGTGCGCCTGAAAAGCGGGCAGATGCTCAGCGCGCAGTTACAGAACGAACATCGCTATCGCAAGGGACAGCCGACCTGGGGCGACGAAGTGCGCCTGTGTTGGGATGCAGACAGTTGCGTTGTGCTGACGGTATAAGGAGCGGCCAATGAGTACACTTGAACCTCCAGCCCGCGTCGAAAAGCCGGGCGGCTTTGCCCACTGGCTGACGCGCATGCAGATGAAGCACGGCCGCAAGCTGGTGATCGCCATGCCATACGTGTGGCTGATCCTGCTGTTTCTGCTGCCGTTCCTGATTGTTTTCAAGATAAGCCTGGCGGAAATGGCGCGGGCGATCCCGCCTTACACCAACCTGCTGGACTGGGCCGACGGGCAGCTGACGCTGACCTTAAACCTGGGTAACTTCCTGCAGCTCACCGACGACCCGCTCTATTTCGAAGCCTATCTGCAGTCGCTGCAGGTGGCGGCGATCTCGACGCTCTGCTGTCTGGTGATGGGCTACCCGCTGGCGTGGGCGGTGGCGCACAGCAAGCCGTCGACGCGAAATATCCTGCTGCTGCTGGTGATTTTACCGTCGTGGACCTCGTTCCTGATCCGCGTTTACGCGTGGATGGGGATCCTGAAAAACAACGGCGTGCTAAATAACTTCCTGATGTGGCTCGGGGTTATCGATCAGCCGCTGACGATCCTGCACACCAATCTCGCGGTCTATATCGGCATTGTGTACGCCTATCTGCCGTTTATGGTGCTGCCGATCTACACGGCGCTGACCCGTATCGACTACTCGCTGGTAGAAGCGTCGCTCGATCTCGGTGCCCGTCCGTTAAAAACTTTCTTCAGCGTCATTGTCCCGCTGACCAGGGGCGGCATTATCGCCGGGTCGATGCTGGTCTTTATCCCGGCGGTGGGGGAGTTTGTGATCCCGGAACTGCTCGGCGGGCCTGACAGCATCATGATTGGCCGCGTGCTGTGGCAGGAGTTCTTCAATAACCGCGACTGGCCGGTGGCCTCGGCGGTGGCGATCGTGATGCTACTGCTGCTGATCGTGCCGATCATGTGGTTCCACAAGCATCAGCAGAAACAGATGGGAGATCACGGATGAACAACTTACCGGTAGTGCGCTCCCCGTGGCGAATTGCGATCCTGGTTATCGGCTTTACCTTCCTGTATGCGCCGATGCTGATGCTGGTGATCTACTCGTTTAACAGCTCCAAGCTGGTGACGGTATGGGCAGGCTGGTCGACGCGCTGGTACAGCGAGCTGTTCCACGATGATGCGATGATGAGCGCGGTGGGGCTGAGCCTGACCATCGCGGCGCTGGCGGCGACCATGGCGTCCGTGCTGGGCACGATCGCCGCACTGGTGATGGTGCGCTTCGGGCGTTTTCGCGGTTCAAACGGCTTCGCCTTTATGATCACCGCTCCGCTGGTTATGCCGGACGTGATCACCGGTCTCGCGCTGCTGCTGCTGTTCGTGGCCCTGGCACATGCCATCGGCTGGCCGGCGGACCGCGGGATGCTCACCATCTGGCTGGCGCACGTCACCTTCTGTACCGCCTATGTCGCGGTGGTGATCGCCTCGCGCCTGCGCGAGCTGGATCGCTCCATTGAAGAGGCGGCGATGGATCTCGGCGCGACGCCGCTGAAGGTCTTTTTCATCATCACGCTGCCGATGATTATGCCGGCGGTGATCTCCGGCTGGCTGCTGGCGTTTACCCTGTCGCTCGACGATCTGGTTATCGCCAGCTTTGTTTCCGGCCCGGGGGCGACGACGCTGCCGATGCTGGTCTTCTCCAGCGTGCGCATGGGGGTCAACCCGGAGATCAACGCCCTGGCCTCTATCATCCTCGGCGTGGTCGGAATTGTCGGATTTATCGCCTGGTATTTGATGGCGCGCGCGGAAAAACAGCGCGTGCGCGATATCCAGCGTGCAAGACGCGGCTGAAGGATTTAAAATTTCCAGTGATGTGCCGCGCATGACGCGGCACTGTTTTTCAGGGAAGTAAAACATTGGGATTATTAAAAAAATCACGTATTACGCACGCACGTCCTAACGTACCTGCACTGGTTCAGGTGGCGGCGCTCGCCATTATTATGATCCGCTGCCTGGACGTGCTGATGATTCTGAATACCCTGGGTGTGCGCGGCATCGGTGAATTCATTCACCGCAGCGTGCAGACGTGGAATCTGACGCTGGTCTTTTTGAGCAGTCTGGTGCTGGTGTTTATCGAGATCTACTGCGCGTTTTCGCTGGTTAAAGGGCGCAACTGGGCGCGCTGGGTCTATATGCTGACGCAGATTACCGCGGCGAGCTATCTCTGGGCCGCTTCGCTGGGGTATGGCTACCCGGAGCTGTTCAGTATTGCCGGTGAGTCCAAACGCGAGATCCTGCGCGCGCTGTTTATGCAGAAACTGCCGGACATGCTGGTGCTCTTTCTTCTCTTCGTTCCGGCCTCCAGTCGACGGTTCTTCCGCCTGCAATAATGTGTATACACGTCATCCTTCAAGCCGTCTCTGCGTTGGCCGCGTCTGTTCACCCCAGTCACTTACTTGAGTAAGCTCCTGGGGATTCTCAGACTTGCCGCCTTGATACAACTTGAATGATTTTGTGTATATAATCGCAGCCCTCGTGATTTTTAAGGTTTTCATATGCAGTGCGCACTCTATGACGCCGGACGCTGCCGCTCCTGTCAGTGGATAGAACAACCGGTCTCTCAACAACTCACCGCCAAAATGGCCGACCTGCAACAGCTGCTGGCAGAACACGCGGTGGGCGAGTGGTGCGCACCCGTCAGCGGCCCGGAACAGGGTTTTCGCAACAAAGCCAAAATGGTGGTCAGCGGCAGCGTGGAAAAACCGCTGCTGGGGATGCTGCACCGCGACGGCACGCCGGAAGATTTAACCGACTGCCCGCTCTATCCCGACTCCTTTGCGCCGGTCTTTGCCGCACTCAAGCCGTTTATTGCCCGGGCAGGGTTAACGCCCTATAACGTGGCCCGCAAGCGCGGCGAGCTGAAATACCTTCTGCTGACGGAAAGCCAGATCGACGGCGGCATGATGCTGCGCTTCGTGCTGCGCTCTGAAACTAAGCTTGAGCAGCTGCGCGCGGCGCTACCGTGGCTGCAGGCGCAGCTTCCGCAGTTGAAGGTCATTACGGCGAACATTCAGCCGGTGCATATGGCGATCATGGAAGGGGAGAAAGAGGTTTTCTTCACCGACCAGCACGCGCTGGCGGAGAGCTTCAACGGCGTGCCGCTGTGGATCCGCCCGCAAAGCTTCTTCCAGACCAACCCGACCGTGGCAAGCAGCCTGTACGCTACCGCCCGCGACTGGGTGCGTGCGTTGAACGTTCACCACATGTGGGATCTGTTCTGCGGCGTGGGCGGGTTTGGCCTGCACTGCGCCACGCCGGAGATGCAGCTCACCGGCATTGAGATCTCTGCCGAAGCGATTGCCTGCGCGAAGCAGTCCGCCGCCGAACTGGGGTTAACGAATCTGCACTTCCAGGCGCTCGACTCCACGCAGTTCGCGACCGGCCAGGGCAACGTGCCGGAGCTGGTGCTGGTCAACCCGCCGCGCCGCGGCATCGGCAATGCGCTGTGCGACTACCTGAGCCAGATGGCGCCGGAATACATCATCTATTCCAGCTGCAACGCGCAGACCATGGCGAAAGACATTGCGCAACTACCGGGCTATCGCGTTGAACGCGTTCAGCTTTTTGATATGTTCCCGCATACCGCGCATTATGAAGTGTTGACGTTGCTGGTGAAAACGCACTAATCCTCAACATCGCCCGGTGGCGCTGCGCTTACCGGGCCTACGATCCGGAGTAGGCCGGGTAAGGCGTAGCCGCCACCCGGCTTTGTTTGCTCAACCCTGGAATGCGACTCCCGCCTCTGTTTTAAGCCAGCGTGGCGCTTTCAACTGGTCGGCAAAATAGCCTGTCAGCTCAAAGAGCAGATCACCCATCACGCGGGCTGACTCCGGCGCAAGTACCCCCCCTATTAAGAGTTGCGTAATCTCCTCACAATAACGGCACAGTTGATCAGGCTCCGCGTTGAATGCAGGTTCTCTTTCTGGGAAAATGTCCACCGTTAATCGTTCATACAAATGCTGCGGCACAGGTTCCAGCAGCATCGGGCGGAGCAAGGCAAGACAGGTGGCGAGGCGGCCACAGAGCGCGATTTTTCTGGCAGGATCGGTTTCTTCAACCAGCGCTTCGCAGTAGCGCTGGCAATTGTCGGCCAGATCGGTGAAATCGGTATTGTGATTAACAGGAAGTGTGAGAAGTGTGTCTGAAAAAGACGAGACGATCGACATATAAACATCCTCAGTATGTTGGTTTGTTACCTTCCAAATCTTCAACAAAATGTGAACTCTTCATCCCGGCGAAATCAGGTAAGCTTACGTCATAAGAAATGAATGAAGGCTTACCCATGAAGCAGATCCTGCTGGTGGAAGACGACCACGATATCGCGGCGCTTCTGCGACTCAATTTAGAAGACGAAGGCTACGCCATCACCCACGAGCCCGACGGGGGCAACGCCCTGCAGCGTCTTGAAGCACAGACGTGGGATGCGGTGATCCTCGACCTGATGCTGCCCAACGTGGACGGTCTGGAGATTTGCCGCCGCATCCGTCAGATGACGCGCTACCTGCCGGTGATCATCATCAGCGCCCGCAGCAGCGAAACCGACCGCATCACCGGGCTGGAAACCGGCGCCGACGACTACCTGGCAAAACCGTTCTCCGTGCAGGAGCTGATTGCGCGTATCAAAGCACTGTTTCGTCGCCAGCAGGCGATGGGGCAGGCGCAAACCGACGGACACATTCAGGCGCACGGACTGACCATCGATCCGCTGGCGCGCAGCGTGCTGCTTCACGGCCAGGTGGTGGACCTCACCCCGCGCGAGTTCGAGTTGCTCTACTTCTTTGCCCGTCATCCCGGCGAGGTGTTCTCCCGTCTGGCGCTGCTGGAGCAGGTCTGGGGCTACCAGCACGAAGGCTACGAGCACACCGTCAACACCCATATCAACCGCCTGCGCATCAAGATAGAGAAGGACGCCGCCGAGCCGGAGATCATTCGCACCGTCTGGGGCAAGGGCTACAAATTTGCGGAGCCGCAGCATGATGCGTCGCTTTAGCCTGAGCCAGCGCCTGACGCTGCTCTTCATCCTGCTGATGATGCTCTGCGCCGCCGTCGCCTGCGCGGTACAGCTCTACAGCAGCATGCAGTACGGTAATGCAATGGTGCAGCGTTTGTCGGGTGGGCTGGCGCAGCAGATCGTCCAGCGCGAACCGATTCTTGACGCGCAGGGCCGGGTCGACCGCAGCGCGCTGAAACCGCTGTTTGGCCGGCTGATGACCTTTAATCCGAGCGTTGAGCTGTACGTTATCTCTCCTGACGGCGATATCCTCGCCGATGCCGCACCGCCGGGCCATATTCAGCGGCAAAAAATCGACCTGGCGCCGGTGCAGAGCTTCCTGAGCGGCACCGTCATGCCGGTACTGGGCGACGATCCGCGCAGTCAAAATCAAAAAGTCTTCAGTGCCACGCCGCTGCGGCAGGACGGCGAGCTAAAAGGCTATCTGTACATTATCTTGCAGGGCGAGGAGTCAAACGCTCTGGCGGAAATGGCCTGGCACAAGGCGCTGTGGAGTACCGTCCTGTGGTCACTGCTGTGGGTCGCGCTGTTTGGGCTGCTGGCAGGGCTGCTGGTCTGGTACTGGGTCACGCGTCCGGTCAAACAGCTGACGGTGGAGGTCGCCGGGCTGGAGCAGGACAGCATGAGCGCAATCAGGCTGCTGGCGGCACAGACGCCGGACGCGGCGGCAAAAGATGAAGTGGCGATCCTGCGCAACAGCTTTATCGAGCTGGCGCGCAAAATCACCCAACAGTGGGATCGGCTGGCCGACAGCGATCGCCAGCGCCGGGAGTTTATCGCCAATATTTCGCACGATCTCCGCACGCCGCTGACCTCACTGCTGGGGTATCTCGAAACCCTGTCGCTCAAATCCGCCACCCTGACGCCGCAGGAGCACCAGCAGTATCTCGCCACCGCGCTGCGTCAGGGGCAAAAAGTCCGGCATCTTTCGCAGCAGCTGTTTGAGCTGGCGCGCCTGGAGCACGGCGGCATTAAACCCCAGCGCGAGCGGTTCGCAATGGCGGAGCTGATTTCCGACGTGGCGCAGAAGTTTGAGCTCACCGCCCGCACGCGAGAGGTCAATCTGCATATTGACGTGCCGGGGCCGCTGCCGATGGTAAACGCCGATGTGTCGATGATTGAACGCGTGGTGACCAACCTGCTGGATAACGCGATGCGCCATACGCCGGGCGGCGGAGAAATTCGCCTGGCGGTGTGGCAGGAAAATGAACAGCTGCAGGTCGAAGTGTCCGACAGCGGAACGGGCGTGGATGCCTCGCTGCGCGATGATCTGTTCCAGCGGCCGTCGGCGCTCAATACCCAGGCCTCGCGGGAGAATCGCGGCGGGTTGGGGCTATTAATCGTGAAACGGATGCTGGAGCTGCACGGGGGCGGGATCAGGCTAATGGAGTCGGTGAGCGGGGCACGGTTCAGGTTCTTTGTGCCGTTATGAGAGAGTGCCGGGCGGCGCTGCGCTTGCCCGGCCTACAAATCCCCCCGTAGGCCGGGTAAGGCGAAGCCGCCACCCGGCAAAAGACATTACTGCGGGAACCACTGCTCGCTGATTTTCTGGTACGTCCCGTCCGCTTTAATCGCTTTCAGCGCGCCGTTCAGTTTTTCCAGAAGCGCTTTGTTATCCGGACGTACCGCGATGCCGAGGCCCGTGCCGAAGTACTGTGGATCGGTCACTTTCTCGGTAGCCGTGCCCAGTTGCGGGTTGGTTTTGAGCCACTCGTTCACCACGGCGGTGTCGCCGAAGACGCCGTCGATACGGCCATTTTTCAGGTCGATAATCGCGTTCTGGTAGCTGTCATAGGCCACGGTCTTCACTTCAGGATGTTTGTCCTGCAGGTATTTCTGGTGCGTGGTGCCGTTTTCCATCCCGATGCGTTTGCCTTTCAGCTGATCGAAAGAGGTATACGCGCCTTTCTTCGCAATCACCACCGCCGAGTTGGCGTAGTACGGGTCGGTGAACGCGACCTGCTTGCTGCGCTCAGGCGTGATGTCCATCCCGGAGATCACCGCGTCGTATTTTTTGAACTTCAGCGACGGGATCAGGCTGTCAAAAGCATGGTTAGTAAAGGTGCAGTCGGCCTGCATCTGTTTGCACAGCGCTTTCGCCAGATCGATATCGAAACCGACGATCTGGTTGCTGGCATCCAGCGACTCAAACGGCGGATAGGTGGCGGACACGCCGAAATTGATTTTATCCGCAGCGGATGCGCCAGCGGCGAAGGTGGCGAGTAATGCGGCCAGAACTAACTTTTTCATTGTAATGCTCCCGTCTGTCTTATTGATGCGCCGTGTCTGCGGCCTGGATGTACAATGCCAGTTAATGAATTTATATGCAATAAAAATGATTAAGTATTATTTTTATCGCAAAAAAAAAGCGGATAACCCATCAGGTTACCCGCTTTATGAATACCGTTTTATGCATTCGCGTGGTTAATTTCTGCGCTCAAACGCCAGCGCTTTACGCTCAATCAGGCGCATCATCAGCGTCAGCAGACCGTTCACCACCAGATACACCACGCCCGCCGCGCCGAACACCATTACGTCATAGGTGCGTCCATACAGCAGTTGTCCGTGGCCCATCACTTCCATTAGGGTGATGGTGTAGGCCAGCGAGGTACTTTTGAACACCAGCACCACTTCGTTGGAATAGGAGGAGAGGGCGCGCTTAAAGGCGTACGGCAGCAGGATTGCCAGCGTGTCTTTCTTGCTCATGCCCAGCGCCCCGCAGGACTGCCACTGGCCTTCCGGGATGGCGCGGATCGCCCCGTAGAACAGCTGGGTGGTATAGGCCGCGCTGTTCAGTGAAAGGGCAATCAGGGCGCACAGCCACGGTTCAGAAAGCAGATGCCAGATAACCGGATAATCCTGCAGCGACGGGAACTGGCCCGGGCCGTAGTAAATCAGGAAGATCTGCACCAGCAGCGGCGTACCGGTAAACAGGGTGATGTACCCGCGCACAATCCACACCAGAACAGGCGTTTTCAGCGTCAGGATGATGGTGAAGATGAGCGCCAGGATCAGCGCCACGATAATGGACGCCACGGTCAGCGTCAGGCTGGTGTGCAGCCCTTTCATCAACTCGGGAAAGTATTCAAGCATCAGCCTGGTCTCCGTTCAAAGCGCGTCGCTCGCAGGTCAATACGCTTGAGGATGTACTGACTGAGCAACGTGATCACCAGGTAGATCGCCGCCGCCACAATGTACCAGGTAAACGGCTCCTGGGTACGGGTGGCGATGCTTTTGGTTTGCAGCATTAAATCGTTAACGCTAATCAGGCTCACCAGCGCGGTATCTTTCAGCAGCACCAGCCACTGGTTGCCGAGCCCCGGCAGGGCATGACGCCACATCTGCGGCATCACCAGACGGAAAAAGATGGCGGATTTCGACAACCCTAACGCCTGACCCGACTCCCATTGTCCCTGCGGCACGGCTTTCAGCGCACCGCGCAGGGTTTGCGACGCGTACGCGGAGTAGAGCAGGGAGAGGGCAATCACGCCGCACAGGAACGGGCTGACGTCGAAGTTTTCAATCTGCATCTGCACAGGGATCTGCGCAAAGCCAAGATTGATCGTGAAGCCGTCAGACAGCGTCAGCAGCAGCTGTGAGGAGCCGAAATAGATAAACAGGACCACCAGAATTTCCGGTAGCCCACGCAGCACGGTGACCAGCGCGGAGCCTGTCCAGGCGACGGGGAACCATTTCGCGGATTCCCACACCGCAAAGAACATCGCTAGCACGAGGCCGATAATCAGTGCGCAAACGGCAAGGCCGACGGTCATCCCGGCGGCGCTTGCTAAAGGAAAAATTTCATTCATCAGGAATTACTTCTGGAACCATTTTTTGTAGATGGTTTCGTAGGTGCCGTCTTTCTTCACTTTTTCCAGCGCAGCGTTGAATTTCTGCTGCAGCTCAGTGTTGCCCTGACGAACGGCAATCCCCAGACCGGTACCGAAGTAATCCTTATCGGTCACTTTGTCGCCCACTGGCGCCAGCTTGTCGTTGGCTTTCAGCCACTCGGTCACCACCGCGGTATCACCAAATACGCCGTCGATACGGCCATTTTGCAGATCCAGCTTCGCGTTCTGGTAGCTGTCATACGGAACGGTGGTGATTTCCGGATGCTTATCCATGATGAATTTCTGGTGCGTGGTGCCGTTCTGCACGCCCACTTTCTTGCCTTTCAGCTGATCGACAGAGGTGAATTTACCTTTCTGACCAATGAACAGGGCGGAGTTGTCGTAGTAAGGGGTGGTGAACAGCACCTGCTTTTCACGCTCGGGGGTGATGTCCATACCGGCCATCACGGCGTCGATACGGCGGAACTTCAGGCTTGGGATCAGGCTGTCGAACGCCTGGTTGCTGAAGGTACAGGTTGCATCGATCTCTTTACACAGGGCGTTAGCCAGGTCCACGTCGAAGCCCACAATTTTGTTGTTCGCATCAATGGACTCAAACGGAGGGTAAGAGGCTTCCGTCGCGAAACGAATGGTCTGGGCTGCGGTAGCGGAAAGGGTAACGCCAGCAAGCAGCACGGCAAGTAATACTTTTTTCATTATATTTCCCCTGACACAATCAATGAGATAAATAGTTTTTGAAGGCATCGGTTTGCGGGTTAGCGAAGCAGCTCGCATCACCTTGCTCAACGATATACCCATTTTCCATGTAGACCACACGGCTGGCGGTTTTGCGCGCCACTTCCACTTCGTGGGTGACGATAACCTGCGTAATATTGGTTTCCGCCAGCTCGCGAATGATGCTCACGATCTGGGCGGTGATTTCCGGATCCAGCGCCGCCGTCGGTTCATCAAACAGCAGCACCGCAGGCTCCATCATCAGCGCACGGGCAATGGCCACGCGCTGTTGCTGACCACCGGACAGGTGCAGCGGGTAGCGGTCGCTGTAGGGCTTAAGGCGCAGACGCTCCAGCAGCTTTTCGGCACGCGCAATCGCCTGATCCTTGCTTAACCCCAGCACGCGGCACGGGGCTTCAATCAGGTTCTGCAGCACGGTCAGGTGCGGCCAGAGATTGTATTGCTGGAAGACCATGCCGACGTTTTGACGCAGTTCGCGAATCGCCTTATCAGACGGCGTCTTAGCGAAATCAAAATGGTTACCGGCAATCGCGAGCGTACCTGAACGGGGCATCTCAAGCAGATTAAGAACACGCAGAAGGGAGCTTTTACCTGCACCGCTTGGGCCAAGCAAAACCAGCGTTTCGCCTTCCGGGCAGTTTAGCGTGATGTCAAACAGCGCCTGGTGTGCGCCGTAGAAGCAGTTAATGCCGTTTAGTTTAATACTCATCGGGGCAGTCTTTACTCATCCAGGCAATCTATAGCAATTGAGGCCGCAGATAGTACCGTTGACAGAATAGTTATGCAATATTTCTGCGTTAAAAGTTAAATATAACCCGTATTTCCTCTTAAACATAGCACAAAATAGCGAATGGCAAGGTCGGCGAGTATAAATGTCGGCATTCCGCAAGAAATGCCGGACATTTTACGGGGGTAACATTTTTATCATTGATGAATCAGCGGTTCTCAATCGACTGGCGAAGCGTGCCTGCCGGGGCATGAACGCTGCCGCCCACGTAGCGTACGTCGTCCACCGCCCAACACTGTCCTTCACGGATCATCAGCACTTCGTCCTGCCAGGTTTGGGTGCCCTGCGTCAGCTTCACGCGCAGTGGAATATTACGGGCATCCGTGTTCGGGATGGTTGACGCGCTGGCCACTTCTGCGCTGTCCGGTAGCGTGGTGCGGCTGGAGAACGGATCGGATTTCAGCAGCGCGTTGTGCTGCGGATCGCGGGTGGCATCGTTAAGCAGTTTTGCCAGGCCATCGCTCAGATACGGGCGCAGGCCGGTAAGATCGTTGCTGCGGTGCTGGATGCGATAATCATAGAACTGCTGCGCCACGGTGTCCGGGCCGCCCTCAATGCAGGGGCCGCTGCGGGTACCAATATCCTTAAAGGCAGGCGTGACCGTGGTGGTACAGGCGCTGAGCACCAGCGCGCAGGGCACCAAAAGTGTTAAAGCTGAATAGCGCATGTTGATTTCCTTATTTATTAACTATCCTTTCAATCATAGCGTAACGAACCGATAATGCTGTGCCTAAGGCATTGAACGCTAAAGAAGGAGAGAAACCATGCAGTTTTCAACAACGCCAACCCTGGAAGGGCAGACAATTACCGAGTACTGCGGCGTGGTCACCGGCGAAGCGATTCTCGGCGCCAATATCTTCCGTGACTTTTTTGCCGGTATCCGCGATATCGTGGGTGGCCGCTCGGGTGCATACGAAAAAGAGCTGCGCAAAGCCCGCGAAATCGCCTTCAAAGAGCTCGGCGAGCAGGCGGAAGCCCTCGGCGCGGATGCGGTCGTGGGGATTGATATCGACTACGAAACGGTCGGTAAAGATGCCAGCATGCTGATGGTGAGCGTGAGCGGTACGGCGGTGAAAACCCTGCGATGACGCGTTTGTTTACCCCCCTCCTGCTGGCGCTGCTGCTGGCAGGATGCGTCACGGAAAAGGGGATCGTTGATAAAGGCGCCTACGAGCTGGATATGCGTCATCAGGCGCAGGCGGCTTACCCGCGCATTAAGGTGCTGGTGATCCACTACACCGCGGATGATTTTGACAGCTCGCTGGCCACGCTGACGGATAAAAACGTCAGCTCTCACTATTTGATCCCTGCCAGCCCCCCGGCGCCAGACGGCAAGCCGCGCATCTGGCAGTTGGTTCCCGAGAGCGAGCTGGCCTGGCATGCGGGCATCAGCTTCTGGCGCGGTACAAACCGCATCAACGATACCTCTGTCGGCATTGAGCTCGAGAACCGCGGCTGGCAAATGCGCGACGGCGTGAAAACGTTTACTCCGTTTGCGCCTGCGCAGATTGCGGCGCTGGTGCCGCTCGCCAAAGACATTATTACCCGCTACAACATCAGACCTGAAAATGTGGTGGCCCATTCGGACATCGCCCCGCAGCGTAAAGACGATCCCGGTCCGCTGTTTCCGTGGCAGCAACTGGCTCAGCAGGGGATAGGTGCCTGGCCCGATCCTGCCCGCGTGGCGTTCTATATCAATGGACGGCCGCGCTATCAGGAGGTCGAACGAGGGGCGCTGCTCGATGTGCTGAAGCGCTATGGCTACGAGGTGCCGGACAACGCCACGGAACAGCAGCAGAAGAGGGTGATCTGCGCGTTTCAGATGCACTTCCGCCCCGCGCTGTGGAACGGTGTGGCTGACGTAGAAACCCTGGCCATCGCCGAGGCGCTTTTAGAGAAATACGGGCAGGGGTAGTCCTTCAGGACTGCCCCCTGACCAGGTCATATTACCTTATTTTCTATGAGATTAATCTTAAGTACATTCTCAATTCATTTTTAGTTAATTGACTTAAAAATACCCTCATTTAAGATAGACGTATAGCTTGCTAAGTAATAACAAAAAATAACACCTGCTTATTGCTCTTATTTCACTTCTTCCAGAAGTTTTTATCAGGATTATACGAATAGTTCGGTGGTTCCACCGTGGCCCCTTTTTATCTAAAATTAACATCTTAATTCGGGTATAACAATGTTAAGCATTTACGGCAGAAAATTGCGTCCGCATCATGAAATGGAAAACATTATTTCCGCAACAGAAGGATATGAAGAAAAAACGTTAAAGAAATGGCAAAAAATTACCACCGTCGACAATGAATTTATTCATGTTATCGTCAGCGGTGAAGTGGAATTTCGCCGCGAATCCGACGAGCTCTGCATGTTCACCCTGCAGGGGCAGTGCGTGTTTGGACTCTCTTCCATTTTTTATCATTCATCCCATATGTATGGCCTGGTCCGCTCGAATACCGTAGTGCGTTCGATTCCTAAAGACGCCTTTTCTCAGCTTATGACGGAGAAAGGCTTATGGCCTGAGCTTACCAAAGTGCTGGCCTGGTATATCTGCATGCTGAGCAAGCGTGATGACGTGCTGGTCGCCCGCAGCGCCTATTCTGTTGTGCGCGAGTTTTTGCTGGAGATTAATGAACTGATTGTCCATCATCAACGCGATATTAACGTTTATGATTATATTCAGGAATACACCAACCTGGCACGCAGCACCATTATCAAAATTCTTTCTGACCTGAAAAAAGGTCAATATATTGTGGTGGAAAAGGGTCGACTCCTTAACATCACCAACCTGCCTGAAAAATATTAACTATTCCAGCCGGTCTCCTTTTTCACTTAACGGAGACCGGGAACTTTCTTTATGTAATGTGCTGGCCTGAGCATTATCCTGCGTTTCGTCAACCGGCGGCGCGGGTATTTTTCCTTGCGAATAATCCTGCTCCTGTTCTTTTAACGCCTGCTTAAACAGCTCGGTTAATGAACCGTCGTCACCGTCCGTGCGGGCGGGGGCTGCATCGTCGTGCGCTTGCGTGCCGGGGAGAGTATCCCGCGAGGTATCGTGCGGCACCGTGCCGTCCGGCGCTTGTTGCCAGTCGGCGTCGTCGCTGTTAATCGGCAGATCCTGCATGGCAGGGACGTCGGCCTGCACCGGCGCGGGTTTCGGGTGCGGATGCGGGAACGGCTTACTCACATACACGTAGTGCATGTCGGAAAGCTGCGTTTCAGGCTTCGCCACGTGCACTTTTTTTATCGGCTCCGGCGCAGGGTGGCGCAGTTGCCAGTAAACGTGGGCGTACAGCCCCGCCATCAGCATGACGCAGAGGCTTACTATTCCTAACAAGGCGTTAGAAACGATCTTTCTCAGGCTGGGCATGCGGTACGAAAACCAGACCGCTTCCCCGGAAACGTAGCTGCGCTGAGCCGCAAGACAGATGGTAGACATTAGGAATGCTTCTCCTGCGTTTTCGCGTCCGGCGCGGCGTGGGTGGTCTGAAGCAGCACGCTCGGCGTGGTGTTGGTGTCACGCATTAACTGCATCAGCGTATCTTCCCCGGGAATGCCGTCGACGCGCAGATGCATTTTTTGCTGGAACTCGCGGGTGCGTTTCATCATCTCCGCCGTCCAGGTTTGCGCGTGGGTTACCGGTTCGGCAAGGGCCTGGCTCAGCTGCTGGTCAAGCCAGGCCAGCTCTTTGCCGTCGCTGGCGGCGCTGATGGCGTCTTTGCCTTCCGGCGTCAGGCGGTGGAGCTGGGTATAGTTGCCGGTGGCATGCTGGTTAAACCAGTGACGGCTTACCTGCCAGGTGCGGTTGTTCATCAGCAGGTCGAGTGAGTTATCACCGACGCGGGCGACCACGGCATAGTTAAGGTGGTTGCCGGTTTTCAGTTCACTCACCCACGGATACCCTTCCTGTGCCAGCGCATCCGGGGAAGCATTTCCCTGCTTACACATCAGGTTCACCTTCGCGGCGTTCTGGCACAGGGCATCCTCCGCCGAGGCGTCATACCCCCACATCAGATAGAGCTGATGCATCGCATCCGGCTGATTAACCACCTCGTTGTCGATAACCGGCACCACCGGCGCCTGAACTTTTGGCGTCTGCTGTTTCCAGCTGGCAGGCACCGGCAGTTGAATCGGAAGTCTTGCACCGATCGAAGAGGTCAAATACCAGCCGCAGGCGGCGAACAGTACGGAGGCGAATAAGCCCACGGTAGCCAGGCGCTTACCGTGTTTTTTCGCGGGCAGGATCTCACCTGCCGCCAGGCGCAAATGACGCGGGCTGACCTGGGCTGCACGTTCGGTCCAGGCGGCAAGCATCGACAGGTGCGCCAGCTCGTTCAGCTTACTGATATTCCCTTTAGTCAGGGCATGCATTTTACGTACCCGCGCCGGGGTTAACGGCGCGTGCTCACCCCCGTGCGCTTCACACTGCGCCTGAACGTAGCTGAGAAACTCCCGGCAGGTAAGGGGACGCAGGGTGTGACAGGTATGCGCATATTCACGCAGTTCAGGCTGCTGCATCAGCGCGGTATCCCGATCCGCTGGCCCCATCAGCACGACGGACAGGCGAAACTCCAGCTCCTGCGCACGCGTCAGCAGCAGAGCCAGCACCTCCCGACAGGTCTCTTTCATGGCATCGGTATGGCTAATCACCAGCACTTTCGTCCTGCTTTTCCCTCCCTGCCACTGGTGCAGGATGGTATCCACCGCCTGAAGCCGGTTTTTGCTCTCTTTCGTTCCCGGGTTGAGCTTATACAGCAGGCTACTGGCACTCAGTTTTGGAAACGCATTGATAGCAATAACGGCAGGGGAAGTGGATTTCAGGGCGTCGCTGAACTGGCCCAGCAGCGGGGCATCGTCAGCAAAGAGCCCAATAACCCCCGCCTGTTGGGTTTTCTCTTTCAGCAGGTTGAAAATATCCTGATGATACGGCACGAAGAAATCGCCCGAGGCGCGGGTGATTTTTCGAAAAGGCGGGTGATTAAATTTAAAATGACTCTGATACATAGCGACTTACCGTCTCTGGACATGAATAGCAATGGTCCGGAAAAGTACGGCAAGGCTGCATCATGGTCAATTTACGGACAGGGTAAAAATAACCTGTTGGCTACCTCTAACACCGCTCTTTTTGACGGTCAATCTTTTTCTTTATCAAAGTTAACGGCGAAGCAGGTGGTCGATTATCTGGCCGCTAATTACTATTTATGCCACATATTGGCGCAGCATGATGCTGCTTATTTTCGCTTTGCTAAAGGCCAGATGAATAATGAGGTTCTCACTTCTTTCACGGTGGATAACGCCCTGTATTATGTTTGTATTGCTGATTTTTTGCGGTCAGCAAGGCTACGTCATTTTTAAAGATTATAAAAAAGTGACGAATAAGCTGGCGAACGCAGCGGCGAAACCGCAAAAAAGACGTCAGGAAGAAAAGGCTTTTTCACTTTTCACCGCCGCCGTGCGTCAGGATAGCCTGCCTGCGGCCGCGAAAGCCCCGCTCGCCGCCGAAATTGAGGGGATCGTCCGCAGCGACGATGCCTGGCTCTCCTTCGCCGTGATCAAAACGCCGGGGGACAGAAGAGCTATCGCGAAGGCGAGGCGCTGACCGGTTTTAACGATGCCTTTATTCAGGAAATTAACAAAGACAATGTGGTGGTTAATTACGAAGGTGCTACGCAGGTACTGGCGTTAAATAAACCTGATTATTTTAAGGGCGGCGTAGACAGCGGTCCGGTAACCAAATCGACGAAAGATGCAGGTGCGGAAAGCGTGCATCTGGATGATTATCTGGTGTTAAAACCACTTATCGAAAAGGGCCAACTGGAAGGCTACAACATTAATCCAAGGAATGCCTCTGCCTTCTACAGCCATTCCGGGCTGGAAAAAGGCGATGTGGCGGTAAAAGTCAATTCTGTCGATATGACCGATGCAGCAAAGGCAAAAAATATTATTGCCAACTGGTCGAAAATGAAAGAAGCGGAGGTCGTCGTCAGACGTCACGCTCACCTTGAAAATATTCGGGTCAATGTTCTAAACAATTAACAAGTGTACAGACATGAAGAAATTTCCTTGGGCGTGCGTGGCGCTGACCGCATTGTCGTTATATTCCAGTTCGCTGCTCGCAGCTAACTTTAGCGCCAGCTTTAAAAATACCGATATCCGCGAGTTTATTGATACGGTAGGCCGCAATCTGAACAAAACCATTCTGGTCGATCCGTCCGTTCAGGGCACGGTGTCGGTCAGAACCTATAACGTGCTGACGGAAGATGAGTATTATCAGTTCTTCCTGAGCGTGCTGGACCTGTACGGCCTGTCGGTGATCCCGATGGATAACGGCATGGTCAAGGTGGTGCGTTCAAGCATTGCCCGCACCGCCGGTGCGCCGCTGGCCGACGGTAAAAATCCGGGCAAAGGCGACGAAATCATCACCCGCGTCGTGCGCATGGAAAACGTGCCGGTGCGCGAGCTGGCCCCGCTGCTGCGCCAGCTCAACGATGCCACCGGCATCGGGAACGTGGTGCACTTCGAGCCGTCCAACGTGCTGCTGCTAACCGGTAAAGCCTCGGTGGTCAATCGCCTGGTGGATCTGGTTCAACGCGTGGACAAAGACGGTATTCAGCGCCGCGAGATTGTGCCGCTGCGCTTTGCGTCCGCTAAAGAGCTCTCCGACATGTTGAACAACCTCAACAATGAAGAGCAGAAGGGGCAGAACGCGCCGCAGCTGGCCACCAAAGTGGTGGCAGATGACGAAACCAACAGCCTGGTGATCAGCGGCTCGGAAGACGCGCGCATGCGTACCCGCTCCCTGATCCATCAGCTGGATCGCGAGCAAAATAACGAGGGGAATACCCGCGTCTTCTATCTCAAGTATGCCAGCGCCACCAAGGTGGTTCCGGTCCTGACCGGCATTGGCGAGCAGCTGAAGGATAAGGCGGGCGCGCCGAAGTCGAAAGCCGCGCCTGCGTCCAGCGATCTGAACATTACCGCCGACGAGGCAACCAACTCGCTGGTGATTACCGCCCAGCCTAACGTGATGAACTCTCTGGAGAAGGTGATCGACAAGCTCGACATCCGTCGTCCACAGGTGCTGGTGGAAGCCATCATCGCGGAAGTGCAGGACGGTAACGGCCTGGATCTCGGCGTGCAGTGGACCAGCAAGCACGGCGGCGTACAGTTCGGCTCAACCGGCCTGCCTATCAGCCAGATTAAAAACGGCACCATGAAGGGGGCGAGCTTCACTGGCCTGGCGACCGGCTTCTTTAACGGCGACTTCGGTGCCCTGATGACCGCGCTCTCCACCGACGGCAAGAACGACATTCTCTCCACCCCAAGCGTGGTCACGCTGGATAACAAAGAAGCGTCGTTCAACGTCGGGCAGGATGTGCCGGTGCTCTCCGGCTCGCAGACTACCAGCGGCGACAACGTCTTTAACTCCGTTGAGCGTAAGACGGTCGGTACCAAGCTGAAAATTGTGCCGCAGATCAACGATGGCGACATGATCCACCTGAAGATTGAGCAGGAAGTCTCCAGCGTCGACAACAGCGCGACGGAGGACGCCAGCCTCGGCCCAACCTTCAACACCCGCACCATCAACAACGAAGTGATGGTACACAGCGGCCAGACGGTGGTGCTTGGCGGCCTGATGGAAAACGTCACCAAGCAGTCGGTTTCCAAAGTGCCGCTGCTCGGCGATATCCCGCTGGTTGGTCAGCTGTTCCGCTACACCTCGCAGGATACCTCGAAGCGCAATCTGATGGTGTTTATCCATACCACCGTCCTGCGCGACGACGATAACTTCAGCGCGGCGTCGAAAGAGAAATATGACCAGATCCGCGCCCGCCAGCAGCAGCGCGTGGAGGAGAAGAAGCTTGGTATTATTGAACCGTCCGACAGCGCGGTGCTGCCAGCCTTCCCGTCGGCCAGCGCCGCGCCGGCCACGACCCGCGCCAGCACGTCGCGCAATCCGTTTAAAAACTAAGGCGGAGGGCGCAACGTGGATGAACTTAGTAAAACGCTCTGCAGCAGCAGTTACGCAAAGGATAACGGCGTCCTGTTTTACAACAACGACGTCTACATTCGCGAGGATGCTCCCGCGTTTGCCCTGCTGGAGATGCGCCGGGTACTGGGACGCCCCTTCGAGCCGACGATCCTCGCCCCTGAGGCCTTTGAGGAGATGCTGGCCAAAATCTGGCAGCAGAGCAGCGGCGTCTCCCAGCAGCTGGTGGACGATATGGACGCGGATATCGACCTGATGGCGTTAACCGAGGAGATCCCGGATAACGAAGATCTGCTCGATAACGACGAAAACTCGCCGGTGATCCGCCTGATCAACGCCATTCTCGGCGAGGCGGTGAAGGACGGCGCGTCGGATATCCACATTGAAACATTCGAACGGACGCTGAGCATTCGCTTCCGCGTTGACGGCGTCCTGCGCCCGGTTCTCCAGCCTGCGCGCAAGCTCGCGCCGCTGCTGGTGTCGCGCATCAAGGTCATGTCAAAACTCGACATCGCCGAAAAACGTCTGCCGCAGGATGGTCGTATCTCCCTGCGCATTGGCCGCAAGGCCATCGACGTGCGCGTCTCGACCATTCCGTCCCAGTACGGCGAGCGCGTGGTGATGCGCCTGCTCGATAAAAGTAACCTCAAGCCCGACATCAACAAGCTGGGCCTGATTGATGAAGAGCTGGAGAAGTTAAAAGGGCTGATTGACCGCCCGCACGGCATCATCCTGGTCACCGGGCCCACGGGCTCCGGGAAAAGTACCACCCTGTACGCCATTCTCTCGGCGCTGAACGGCCATGAACGCAACATTCTGACCGTCGAAGACCCGATTGAATACGAGCTGGAAGGGGTGGGGCAGACCCAGGTGAACCCGCGCGTGGACATGACCTTTGCCCGCGGGCTGCGCGCCATCCTGCGTCAGGACCCGGACGTGGTGATGATCGGGGAGATTCGCGACGGCGAAACCGCGCAAATTGCGGTGCAGGCCTCGCTCACCGGTCACCTGGTCATGTCTACGCTGCACACCAACAGCGCCGCCGGGGCTATCACCCGTCTGCGGGATATGGGGCTGGAGTCGTTTTTAATCGGTTCATCGTTGCTCGGTGTCATTGCCCAGCGTCTGGTGCGTCGGCTGTGTACGCACTGCCGCACCACCAGTCCGCTGGACGCCAATGAAAAAGCGCTGTTCAGCTTCATGGCGACGCCGCCGAAAGCGATTTATCGCGCGGTGGGCTGCGAGCATTGCCGCCAGAGCGGCTATCAGGGACGTGCGGGTATTCATGAATTCCTGGTGGTGGACACCGCCATGCGTCGCGCCATCCATGAAGATAAAGATGAGATGTCCATCGAAACGCAACTCTTTAAGCAGGCCTACAGCCTGCGCGAAAACGGGCTGCTGAAGGTGATCAGCGGCGTCACCTCTCTGGAAGAGGTGATGCGCGTCACCGCCGAGCGTGGAGGGGATGAGTAATGGCCCTCTACGCATGGACGGCAACGGATGCGGCGGGCAAAACCCGGCGCGGCACGCTGCAGGCCGAAGGGCAAAAGCAGGTTCGCCAGACGTTACGTGAGCAAAAGCTGATGCCCGTCAGCATCTCCGAAACGCGCGAGGCGGCGGCGTCCGGGAAAGCGAAAACCGGGGCGAAGCTCTCCACGCCGGTGCTGTCGATGTTTACCCGTCAGCTCTCCACGCTGGTCAACGCCGCTCTGCCGCTGGAGAGCGCGCTGAAGGCGATCTCGAAGCAGACGGAGGACAAAAAGCTGGCGGCGATGGTGGTGGAGATCCGCGAGAAGGTGGTGGAAGGGCATACGCTGTTCGACGCCTTCAGCCAGTTTCCGCGCACCTTCGACAAGCTCTACTGCACGCTGGTGATGGCCGGTGAAAAAACCGGCCACCTCGGCGACGTGCTGGAGAAGCTGGCGGAGTACAACGAGCAGCGCCAGAAGATGAAGAGCAAGCTGACGCAGGCGATGGTCTACCCGATCACCCTGACGGTGGTGGCCATCGCGGTCATTAGCATTCTGCTGGTGGCGGTGGTGCCGCAGGTGATCGAGCAGTTCACCCACATGAAGCAGCAGCTGCCGATCACCACCCGCACGCTGATTGCGGTGAGCGATTTCCTGCAGGCGTACGGCATCTATATTGTCGGGATCCTGGCCGGTGGGGTTATCGGCTTTAAGACCTGGCTCAGAAACGCTAAAAACCGCTTTCGCTGGCACAGCTGGCTGGTGAACGGCTCGCCGATTAAAAAGCTGGTGTGCGCCATCAACAGCGCCCGCTATATCCGCACGCTCAGCATCCTGCAGGCGAGCAGCGTGCCGCTGCTTGAAGGGATGTATATCGCGATGGACGGTATCGAAAATCTCTACGCCCGGCAGGTGCTGGAGCAGGCGGCGGATACCGTGCGCCAGGGGGCATCGCTCTATGCCGCGCTGGAGCAGGCGAAATTATTCCCGCCCACCATGCTGTACATGATTGCCTCCGGTGAAGAGAGCGGCGAATTAGGCAACTTAATGGACCGCGCGGCGGAAAACCAGGAGTCGGCGCTACAGCATCGTATTACGTTAACGCTGTCGGTATTTGAACCGGCGCTGGTGGTCTCCATGGCGACGATTGTTTTATTCATCGTGCTGTCAATATTACAGCCGCTTCTGCAACTTAATAATATGGTAGGTTAAATCATGGCTATAAAAACAAAACGTCTGGCTCGCCAGGCGGGGTTCACCTTGCTCGAATTAATGGTGGTGATCGTTATTCTCGGCGTTTTAGCGAGTATGGTGGTGCCAAATTTAATGGGTAATAAAGAAAAAGCGGACGCGCAAAAGGCGACCAGCGATATTGTTGCGCTCGAAGGCTCGCTGGATATGTATAAGCTCGATAACCACCGCTACCCGACCACCGAGCAGGGCCTGCAGGCGCTGGTGACCAAACCTGAGATCGCGCCTATTCCCAACGGCTACCGCGCCGACGGCTATATTCGCCGCCTGCCGCAGGACCCGTGGGGTAACGATTATCTGCTTGTCAGCCCGGGTGAACACGGCGCCGTAGACGTCTTCTCTGCCGGTCCTGATGGCGAAGCCAATACCGCAGACGATATTACGAACTGGTCTCTGGATAAGAAAGAGAAATAATGAAGCGTCAACGCGGCTTTACGTTGCTGGAAATTATTCTGGCGCTGGTGATATTTGCCAGCTGCGCCATGATGGTTGTATCAACAATACCCTCACGCAGCGGTGCGGATATATTTGGTCAGCAATTAAAAGCCCTCGTTGATTATGGTTCAGACCGCGCGGTAATGGACGGAAATATTGTCGGGCTGGTCATCACTACCGATAACTATCAGCTGGTCACGCTCGACGATAAAAACGGCGAACGTCGCTGGGTGCCATTATCCGCAGGCCGTATTACCACGAAGGGCGATTTCCCGGAAGAGATGCACGTATCGCTTTCGCCTCAGCGTCTGGCGGCGACCGTCGAGGCCGACCCCCAGATCCTCTTTCTGCCGGACGGCGAGATTGGCCGTTTTACGCTGACGCTGCAAAGTTACGACAAACAGCATCACTTCCGCGTGGTGTCGCAGGGCGCTGCCCCGGTATCGGTAGAAAACGATGACTAAAGGCAAGGTTAAGCAAAACGGGATGACGCTCCTGGAGGTGATGGTGGCGCTGGTCATTTTCTCCACCGCCGCGCTGGCGCTGATGAATTCCGTCTCCCTGAACGTACGCTTCACCCACGGGCTGGCCGACACGCTGCAGGCCAGCTGGGTTGCGGAAAATCAGCTGGCAGAAGCCCAGCTTGGTAAAGCCGATTTTCCCGATGCCGAGGAGCAGGGGACGGAAATTATGGGGGGACGCAGCTGGTACTGGCACAAGCAGCGGGTGAAAACCGCCAATAGCGGCTGGGCCAATGCCATCCGCGTTTACGCCGAAGGTGATGAAAGCCAGCCGGTCATTTCGCTTCAGATTATCGGGCCGGGAGAAGAGAGCAAGTGAAGACGATCCGACGCCAGCGCGGTTTTACCCTGCTGGAGATCATGATTGCGCTGACCATCTTCGCGGTCATCAGCACCCTGGCCTGGCAAATTCTGGACGGCGCGATGCGCACCAGTTCAGCCACGGATGCCAGTGCGGCAAAGCTCAACCAGCTTCAGCGTGCCTGGAGCCTGATGGAGCGCGATTTTTTCCAGCTGCAGGCGCGGGCGCCGCGCAACGAGCCGGGCCTGTTTTTGCAGGATGGCGATGCGGTTGAATTCACCACGCTGAACGGCGTAAGCGGCACGGTCCAGCTGGAGCGCGTGCGCTGGCGGCTGGAAGAGGGGCGCCTGTATCGCGACGTCTGGCCGGTCATTGACAGCCCGGCAGACGTCAAACCCGATGAAGTACCGATTGTCAGCGAGGTGAAATCGATGCAGTGGCGGTTTTATCGCAAGGGCTGGCAAAAAAGCTGGGGTGAGTCCGCCCATCTGCCAGACGGCGTGGAGCTCACGCTGACCATGGAAAATGGCGAAACCTGGCGCTGGGTGTTTACCACGCCGGGAGATATGCCGGAAGCGGCGGCACCGCAGCCGGGCACCGAAACGGCGGCACCGGCGGCGGAAAATGCACCCGCCCCGCAACGTGCGCCTGCGCCGGACGTGAAGCCATGAGCCGGATACATCAACAACGCGGCGTTGCCCTGCTGGTTGTGCTGATCCTGTTGGTCATGATGTCGGCCCTGGCGGCCAAAATCAGCCAGCAGTTCTGCCGTAATTTGCAGAAAACCCACTATCAGATGAGCCAGCAGCAGCTGCGCTGGGCAATGCAGGCGCAGGAAAAGGTGGTGAAAGACCGCCTGCAGAGCGACGCCAGCGGCGAGAGCAAACCGCTCGACCCGGAGGGCGACTGGCACCAGCCGCTGGAGACGCAGGGTGAAGACTATACGGTGGTCAGTCAGGTCGAGGACGCGCAGGACTGCTTCAACGTCAATAACCTGCTGGCCGCAGACAAAGTGGCTCAGGATCAAACGGCGTCAGCCGTGCCGGAAAAACCGCGAAAAGAGAAGATTGTCGAACAGATCCTGACGGACGGCGGCGTCAGCCAGACGACGGCGGAAGAGGTTTATCAGCAGCTGGTGGATTATCTCGACGGCGACACCACAACGGTGAAAGAGGGCGCGGAGACGGACGCCTGGGCTGGCGTGGTGCCGGCGCGTCAGCCAGCGAATCAGATGATGCGCACCCTTGCCGAGATAAAGCTGCTGCCGGCGTTTCCTGCTGCGGCGTACCCGAAGGTGAGCAAGCTGTTATGCGCGCTGCCGGACTCCGCCAGCAAGGTGGATGTCAATACCCTGACGCCGGAGCAGGCTCCCTTACTGGCAGCCCTGTTCCCGGGAAAACTGACCGCGGACGATGCCGTTCGCCTGATTGCGTCGCGGCCGGAGACCGGCTGGGAAAGTATGGAAGTCTTCAGCAAAGCGCTGGAACAGGCCTTCCCGCAGCTGAAGGACAATCTCCCGCAGGTGGCTGAGGTTCTCTCCATCAACAGCCGGTATTTCCGCGTCAACTATACCGGCAATACCGATGAGTTAACGCTTCGCGTGGTGAGCCAGCTTCAGGTGAATAACGAAGCCGGTGAAATTGTGACGTGGCAACGTCGTTACCGAATGATTGAATAAGAAAAGTAGAACGTTATGAAACAGGTCCTTTTTGTTCGTCCCGACAGCCGTGAGGACGGGAAAATCATGTGGTGTGAGTCGGGAAGCGAACAGGTTACAACCCTGGACACCCCGCAGGCGCTGCATACCCTTGCCGATCATCCGCTGGCCGCGCGCGTCTGTCTGCTGCTGCCCGCCAGCGAGATGATCTTCCGCCACTTTACGCTGCCGAAGAAAGTCGCGTCGCAGGCGACCGCCTTCTCGTGGATGGCGGAGGAGACCCTGATCGGCGAGGTGGACGATCTCCACTGGACGGTGCTGAACAAAAAAGGCGCCGAGGTGGACGCGGTGGCGATAGATACCGCCCGCCTGCAGCAGTGGCTGACCCGCTTTCACGAGGCGGGTCTGAAGGTGATTCAGGCCCTGCCGGACGCCTGGCTGCTGCCGGTGACGGCGGGCGGAAGCACGCTGGTCGCGCAGGAGGAGAACTACTGGCTGCGCTTATCCCCGCATACCGCCTGTAACGTTGAGGCGGGTCTCTTGCCGCTGCTGATGCAAAAAGCCGGAGACGGCGAGGTGCGTTGCTACGGGGAGATCCCGCCAGGCGTTGAGGTTGACGACCAGCTGGCGGGCGAACATCCGCTGGTGCTGATCCAGCCCCAGTGGCAGGCGTGCCGCGTCAACCTGCTGCACGGTGCGTTCAGCGCGAAGGCGACCAGCGCGAGGGCGGCGAAAGGGATGAAGGCCGCCGTCGCGGCGATGGGGCTTCTCTCTCTGGGCCTGCTGCTCGGCCCCCGCATCGCCCTGGCGTGGATGCTGGTCGATCAGGAAAATCAGGTCCAGCAGGAGATGGTCCAGCTCTATCAGCACCATTTTCCTAGCATGCGCCAGCAGACCAACATCAAGTACCACTTCGGGCAGAACATCAAGAAGCAGCCTAAGGGCATTTTTTTGCAGATGGACGAGCTGGAAAAAATCCGTCAGTCCGTTCCGTCAATGGAAATTACGCTGCTTGAATATGACGACACGCAGGGGGGCCTGACGTTAAGCGTGAGTGCGCAAAACGAGCAGGCGTTACAGGACTTCATTCATCAGGCCAGCGCGAATTTTGATTTTACGTTACAGCCTATTTCAAAGGACGCGCCGTATACGGCCATGATTACAGGGAAATATAAATGAAAGGGCGAATTGCACAGCTTAAATCTCGTTATCAACAATACAGCGTCAGAGAACAACGCATTTTAAAAATAGCGGCGGGAGCCTTATTCGGCGCCGTCATCTATTACGCGGGGGTAATACCCCTGGATAACATGATAAAAAATAGCCAGGCGACGCTGGCGCGACAAACTGAAACGGTAAACTGGATGAAAACAGAAATTGATAAAAACCATCTGCCGGTGCTACAGGTGAAAACCGATAATCCACGCAGCGTGGTGGAGAATAGTGCGCATGAAATTAACCTGACCTTGACCGATATTCGCCAGGACGGTCAGACCCTGGCCTTTGTGGTGAACCGGGTCAACGTCTATGAATTAAAAAACTGGCTGCGTGAGATGAACCTCGCCTCCGGTGTCAGGCTGGAGAAAATAAACCTCACGCCGGTGGATCACCTGAGCGACGTGAAGGCCGAAATCCAGCTGACCTGGAAAAAAGTGGCATGAACGGGCTGATGCTCATCAGGGAGAGTTATCCCGTCGGGTTTGCCGCGATGAGCGGCGTGCTCGGCGCGATCCTGGGGAGCTTTCTCGGCGTCGTGGTGGACCGCGTGCCGGGGATGGTGATGGAGGAGGCGTGCCGCAGCAACCTGCTTTTCCCGGCATCGCATTGTCCCGTCTGCCAGCATGCGCTGCGCGCCTGGGAGAATATCCCGCTGCTGAGCTGGCTGGCGCTGCGGGGACGCTGCCGCTGCTGTCAGTCGGCGATTCCGCTGCGGTTATTTTTACTCGAACTGGTGATGGCGCTGTTCTTTGGCGTCACCGCCTGGTGGATACCGGGCTTAGCATCCCTTTTCTCGCTGTGGGTGCTGGCGGCCTTTCTGCTGCCGCTGGCGATGATTGATAGACAGCACCAGCTGCTGCCCGACTGCCTGACGCAGCCGCTGCTGTGGGCCGGGCTGCTGTTCCACGCCTTCAGCCACGGACTGCCCCTGCGTGATGCGCTGCTGGGCGCGGTGGCGGGCTATCTTTCGCTCTGGCTGGTGTACTGGGCGTTTCGTCTGCTCACCCGCCGGGAAGGGCTGGGCTACGGCGATTTTAAGCTGCTGGCGGCGCTGGGCGCCTGGTGCGGCTGGCAGGCGCTGCCTGAGATTGAATTAATTGCCGCATTAAGCGGCATCGTGGGTTATTTGCTTTTAAATAAATTAAATAAAAATAACCTCACCATCGCTTTCGGACCTTATCTGGCTTTTGCTGGAATAGCACTCTATACCAGCCAGTTATTTGCGCTCACATATTAAATAACCGGGTCAAGTTTTTTTATCAATTTTTTCGACGGGGAAAGAGAAGGACGATCTTTTATCCTCAGTGTATCGTAAAAGGCATAAGCTACACGGAGTTTTAGCTTGTATCTTTTAATGGAGGAATACAACGCGTCTTTAAGGTTTGGGTAACGGCTGTCTGCGTATTTAAAAAACGCACTATGTGAATAATATTCCATGTTTTAAAGGAAGACATGGGTCAATTACGTTTACGAATAAATTTATCAGGAAATAAAAATGAAATTTATTAAGCCTAAATATCTGGCGCTCTTTATTGCAGCGGCAACCGGTTCTGCATTCGCAGCTGCGCCAGGTGCACCGACCATCGGCTACGGCAATGACAAATTTGCGCTGGTGGAAGTGGATCAGGCCGCGCAGGATTACAACAGCCTCGTCAAGGTGCATAACGACGGCGTGGATGTGAAAGTCGAGTGGAACGTGTGGAGCGGCGACGCGCCAACCTCTGCAAAAGTGCTGCTCGATGGTCAAACCGTGTGGACCGGTGCAGCCGGTGCAAGCGGCTCAGCCACCTTTAAGGTGAAAAAAGGCGGACGTTATCAGGAACAGGTGGAAGCCTGTAACGCCAGCGGCTGTACCAAAAGCGCCAGCAAGCTGATCATCGTGGCGGACACCGACGGCAGCCATCTGCTGCCGCTGAACGCACCGCTGCAGGAGAACAACAAAACGTTCGCCAAACATCCTGATAAAGTGGTTGCGGCGTACTTCCCTGAATGGGGCGTTTACGATCGTAACTTCCCGGTTGATAAAATCCCGGCTGCAAACCTTAACCACATCCTCTATGGCTTCATTCCAATCTGTGGCGGCGACGGCATTAACGACGGCCTGAAAACCGTTGAGGGCGGCAACAGCTTCTCCGTGCTGCAGCGCGACTGCGCCGGACGTCCGGACTTTACCGTGGCCATCCATGACCCGTGGGCTGCTCTGCAAAAACCGCAGGCGGGCGTCGCCGACTGGGACGACCCGTACAAAGGGAACTTTGGCCAGCTGATGGCGCTGAAAAAAGCGCATCCTGACCTGAAAGTGCTGCCATCCATCGGCGGCTGGACCCTGTCCGACCCGTTCTACCACATGGGCGACCCGGCAATCCGCTCTCGCTTCGTGGCCTCCGTGAAGGAGTTCCTGCAGACCTGGAAATTCTTTGACGGCGTGGACATCGACTGGGAATTCCCGGGCGGCGGCGGCGTGACTGAAACCAAAGGCAACCCGCAGCAGGATAAAGCCACCTACACGGCGCTGATTCACGATCTGCGTACCATGCTGAACGAGCTCTCCGCGCAGACGGGTCGTACCTATGAGCTGACCAGCGCCGTGGGTGCAGGCCGCGACAAGATCGAAGACGTGGATTACACCACCGCTCAGCGCGACCTCGACCATATCTTCCTGATGAGCTACGACTTCTACGGCGGCTGGAGCAACACCGAGCTGGGCCACCAGGCCGCGCTGCGCGCGCCGTCATGGCGTCCGGACACGAACTACACCACCGAGAACGGCGTGGACGCGCTGCTTGCTCAGGGCGTACAGCCAGGCAAGATCGTGGTGGGTGCGGGAATGTATGGCCGCGGCTGGACTGGCGTGCATGGCTACACCGGCGACAATCCGTTCACCGGTACCGCAACCGGCATGGTGAAAGGCACCTGGGAACCGGGCGTAGTGGACTATCGTCAGATTATGAACGAGTACAAAGGCAAGCCAGGCTGGGAATCCGGCTACGATGCGACTGCCGAAGCGCCGTACGTCTTCAATAAGGCAACGGGGGATCTGATCTCCTATGAAGATGCACGCTCTACCACGGCAAAAGGGAAGTACGTGCTGTCGAAAAACCTGGGCGGCCTCTTCGCCTGGTCTATCGACTCCGATACCGGCGACATCCTGAACGCGATGAACGAAAGCCTGATGGGCGGCTCTGCGCCAGTTGATCCGGTCGTGACCAACCATGCGCCGGTTGCCACCGCGGTTGACCAGACGGTAACCGGTCCGGCTACCGTGACCCTGGACGGTTCGGCTTCAACCGATCCAGACGGTGATGCCATCACCTACAAATGGACCCAGATCTCTGGCCCATCGGTGACCCTCACCAACAGCACCAAAGCGAAGGCTTCCTTCAACGTGGCGGCCGTCACCAGCAACCAGACGCTGGCGTTCCGACTGACCGTGACCGACGCGAAGGGGCTGAGCAACTCCGCTGATGTTCAGGTCGTTAACAAAGCGCCAAAAGCGAACCAGGCGCCGGTGATTAACCCAATGCAGAACGTCACCCTGCAGGCAGGCGAAACCTATGCCCTGCACGCGCAGGCGGCGGATCCAGACGGTGATGCGCTGACCTACGCCTGGAGCGTACCGGCTGATATGCACGCGACCGGTACCGATAGCGCGAACGTGAACATCACCGCGCCTGAGGTGAGCTCTGAGTCGTCCTATACCCTGAGCGTGGTGGTGAGCGATGGCAAGACCAGCGTTCAGTCCAACGTCCAGGTCGTGGTCACACCAAAACCGGCTGACGAAGTGACGCCTCCGGCAGAAGACGTCACCCCGCCTGCGGATGAAGTGACGCCACCGTCAGACGAGGTGACCCCGCCGTCTGATGAAGGTACGGCGACCGGCAGCTGCGATAAGCCTGTTGACGCCAACGCCAGCAAATATCCGGCGTGGGAATCCAGCAAAATTTACAACACGGGCGATACCGTCAGCTTCGACCATCTGGTGTGGAAAGCGAAATACTGGACGCAGGGCAACCAGCCTGACTTCGGCGTGGACGCATGGGAAATGGTAAGCAACGTGAAGATGAACTGGCGCTCTGACCTGGCATACAACGGCGGCGAAACCACGACCTACCAGGGTAACGTTTACCGCGCGAAATGGTGGACACAGGGTGATAACCCGGCCAACAGCGACGTATGGGTGAAAGAAGGCGCATCAACCGATTGCAAATAACCTTCTGAACCGTGAATTGCGGGAATGATATCAACCCGCAATGGTTGGTCACACCCCACTTCGGGTGTGACCAACACTTCAGAATGATCGCTAATTATGAGCAGGAAGAGGTTCAGTATTTAAGAGCAGGTGCTCATGAAACGCGTGATTTTATTTTTACTGCTGTTTAGTCAAAGCGTATTTGCGAACTGTTGGGATAACGCCGGACATTATTATCACGTCGATCCGTGGCTGTTATATGCGATTGCCAAAGTGGAATCCGGAATGAATCCCTACGCGGTAGGCTGGAACCACGACGGCACGCGTGACGTCGGGTTGATGCAGATTAATAGCTCGCACTTCAGCGAGTTAGAGCGTCAGGGGATTGATGAGAACCAGCTTATGACTGAGCCCTGTACCTCCATTATGGTCGGCGCGTCCATCCTGTCCGGGATGATAAAAGTGTATGGCTATAACTGGGAAGCGGTAGGCGCCTATAACGCCGGGTTGAAAAAAGAAAATTATCCGCAGCGCATGCGTTATGCCCATAAAGTGTGGGCGAAGTATCAGCAAATAAAGTCGGGTAAATAACGATAGCGTCATTTTTGTTTTTTGAAGAATTCCTTTTGGTGTTCTTCAGAAAATGAAAAAGAACCACACTCTCAGGCTTATTTATTAAGGGAGTAATACATAAGCCGGGAATGTACTCACCCTAGTTGCTTAAATACAGGATTATTTGAAATGACGAAAAGGACATTACTGAGCGTTCTCGTGGCGGGAGCATGCATTGCACCCTTTATGGCGCAGGCTGCATCACTGCAGGCGGCCAGCAGCGAGCCGTACACCATGAAAGCCAGCGATCTGGCGAAAAAGGAAAAAGAGCTGACCAATTTCCCGCTGATGGTTTCGGTGAAAGACACCATTGCGACTCTGGACAACAGCCTCGTTGAGCAGATTGAGCCAGGTCGTGCGTCGAACCCTGACAACGTCAAGCGCGTGGAAGGGATCGTGAAGGCCAGCGACTGGGAATATCTCTTCCCGCTGCGCGCTCAGTCTTACACCTACAGTAACTTCCTGAAGGCTGTTGGTAAATTCCCGGCACTGTGTAAGACCTATAACGATGGTCGCGACAGCGACGCCATTTGCCGCAAAGAGCTGGCGACCATGTTTGCCCACTTTGCGCAGGAAACCGGCGGTCATGAAAGCTGGCGTCCGGAAGCCGAATGGCGTCAGGCCCTGGTTCACGTTCGTGAAATGGGCTGGACTGAAGGCCAGAAAGGCGGCTATAACGGCGAATGTAACCCTGACATCTGGCAGGGGCAGACCTGGCCATGCGGTAAGGACAAAGACGGCGATTTCGTAAGCTACTTTGGCCGCGGCGCGAAGCAGCTGTCTTACAACTACAACTACGGTCCGTTCTCGGAAGCGATGTTTGGCACCGTCCGCACCCTGCTCGACAAGCCTGAGCTGGTGGCGGATACCTGGCTGAACCTGGCGAGTGCGATCTTCTTCTTCGCCTATCCGCAGCCGCCAAAACCAAGCATGCTGCAGGTTATCGATGGCACCTGGCAGCCAAACGATCACGATAAAGCCAACGGCCTGGTTCCTGGCTTCGGCGTGACCACCCAGATCATCAACGGTGGCGTAGAGTGCGGCGGTCCGACCGAGATTGCCCAGTCTGAAAACCGCATCAAGTACTACAAAGAGTTCGCGAACTACCTGAAAGTGCCAGTTCCGGCGAATGAAGTGCTGGGCTGCGCCAACATGAAGCAGTTCGATGAAGGCGGCTCCGGCGCGCTGAAGATCTACTGGGAGCAGGACTGGGGATGGAGTCCGGATACGCCGGACGGTAAGACCTACTCCTGCCAGCTGGTGGGTTACCAGACGCCGTTCAGCGCGTTCAAAGAGGGTGACTACACCAACTGCGTTAAGAAGTTCTATAACGTGAACATCATTAACGATGACGGCTCGGCAGTGACCCCAGGCGAAGACAAAACTCCGGCAGACACCAAGCCGCCAGCGGATACCACGCCAGCGGAAGATACCACCCCTGTTGAACCGGCAACCGTGAATCACGCTCCTGTGGCGCAGATTGCGGGCCCAATCGGGGCAGTTGAAGCGGGTGCGCAGGTTTCCCTGAGCGCGGAAGGCTCCACAGACGCCGACGGTAACAAGCTGACCTACACCTGGCGTTCCCAGGATGGCCAGACCGTGACCGGTCAGGACAAAGCGGTGGTGACCTTCAAGGCACCAGAGTCTGCAACGGCTCAGCAGTACGAAATCGGCCTGACCGTCAGCGATGGCGAACTGACCAGCACCACGTCCTACCTGCTGAACGTGAAAGCGAAAGCCACGTCTAAGGACGAAGGCACTTCCGGCTCTTACGCCGCGTGGAGCGCGAACAGCAAGTACAACGCAGGTGATATCGTGAACAACCACGGTAAACTGTTCCAGTGCAAACCGTTCCCGTACAGCGGCTGGTGTAACAACTCTCCGGCATACTACGAACCAGGCGCTGGCCTGGCGTGGGCAGATGCCTGGACAGCTCTGTAAAAGCAAACGGCAACCCTCGGGTTGCCGTTTTCGTACATGAGGCTAATGGGGCGAGGGGGCAGTACGGAGCAGTTGTAGGCCCGGTAAGGCGAAGCCGCCACCGGGCAAAAAGGCTAGCGATGAAGCTTCCCGTGATCCCGTAACCACGCCGCCGTGCGCATAATCCCTTCATCCAGCGTAACAACCGGTTTATACCCCAGCTCATTCTCCGCCCGCGAAATATCCAGCGTGAAGTCAAAGTTGAGTTTAGAGACGCCGTAATGCGTCAGCGCAGGCTCTTTGGCTGTTTTACTGCCAAAGCGCTCCATGCTGCGGGCAATCATATCCAGCATGGGATAGGGAACAGAACGGATACGGCAGTCGATCTGCAGCTCGTCGATCAGCCGCTGCACAATGCTGCGCAGCGTGCAGGGTTCGCCATTAGTGATGTTATAGGCGCGACCGGAGATCAGCTTATCGCAGTCCGGCTGGCTGGCCAGCCACATGGCGTGAACGGCATTTTCGTAATAGGTCATATCCACCAGCGCATCGCCGCCGCGCGGCAGCAGCACGCTGCCGTAGTGGTGCATCATCTGCGCCAGACGGGGAATAAATACCTTGTCGTGCGGCCCGAACAGGCTCTGCGGACGCAGGACCGTAAAGCGGGTATGCGGGTTTGACTGCGCCAGCAGGTCAATGACCTCTTCGCTGGCCGCCTTGCTGCGGGCAAATTCACAGGCAAAGCGGGCAGGGCGGAAATCTTCCTGCACGTCGCGATGGTGGTGATAGTCGAAATAGAGTGACGGTGAAGAGATATGAATAAAGTTACGCACGCCCCAGGCAACGGCCCATTCACCCAGACGGCGGGTGGCCCGCACGTTGGCCAGATCGAAGGCTTCCTGGGTCCCCCACGGGGAGGTAAAACTGGAACAGTGCCATAGCGTGTCGATACCGGCGAGCATCACTTTCGCCTGCGAGGAGACGAGCTCCGTCAGGTCGGCATGGACGAACTCTGCGCCCATTTTTTGCAGCAGTTTACCCATCGCTTCGTTGCGACCGGTAGCCCTGACGCTGATGCCTTTATTGCGCAGAAATTCGACCGCATTTCGGCCTAAGCCGCTGGTCGCCCCGGTAACCAGTACCTTCATAGCTATCCACTGTGTTGAAAAGAATTTCGTGCGCATTCTTTCGTGAATTACGGCGCTATGCAATGGGAAAGGTGAAAGAAAGAGAGTTTTATTTAGATCTTTTCCGTCTTTTGTTCTGCCCGTTGTGCAATGCGTTTCGCCATGCCCCGGAAGATAAACAGGTGGGCAGGGATCATCAACAGCCAGTAGAACAGACCCGGCATTCCATGCGGATGCCACCATGCGCGGACGTCCAGTTCACGATGATCGCCTTTGTCTTTCAGGGTAAAGCAGAGTCGGCCCAGCCCCGGGGCTTTCATGCCGAACAGCAGCGCCAGCTGTTTTTCCGGCTCGACAATAATCACCTTCCAGCTGTCAACCGCGTCACCCACCTCAAGATACGGGCGTGCCGGGCGGCCTTTTGCCAGCCGGTGGCCCACCAGCAGGTCCAGTGCCCCGCGCGTTTGCCAGAGGAGATTACCGAAGAAATACCGTTCTTTGCCGCCAATCTGGTTCACCACCTCCCACAGCGCGGCCAGGCTGGCGCCGGTTTTCATCGTACAGCCCGCCTGTTTCGGGTAATAACCATACTCCGGCCGCCAGCGGGCAAAGGCCTGGGCGTCGTAACCCCAGTCGCTGGAGTTCACCAGCTTTTCTTCTTCCTTGAGCGTGTTGCGCACGGCATCGTCAAAGCGGATCAGGTCCTGAGGAATTAAGGCGCGCAGCGCGCGATCGTCGGCCAGTAAATCATGCTTCAGCCCCTGAATAAGCGCTTTGGCGGTCGTCGGCGGCACCGAGGTGATGACATTCAAAAACCACACCGAAATCCAGCGGGTCGGGAAGGGAATGGGGATCAGCCAGCGGCGGCGTCCGCTGACGCGCATGAAATGTTCGAACTGCTCCTGATAGCTCAGCACGTCCGGGCCTGCCGCCTCGAGCACGCGGTGTTGCTCCGCCGGATGATCCAGCAGGGCCACCAGATAATGCAGCAGGTTCTCCAGCGCAATCGGCGTGGTGCGCGAACGGACCCAGCGCGGCGGCGTGAGCACCGGCAGGTTGTAGACCATATCGCGCATCACTTCGAAGGCGGCAGAGCCTGCGCCGACGATGATCCCGGCGCGCAGTTCGGTGACGGGGATATTTGCCCCCCGCAGGATGTCCGCCGTCAGCTGGCGGGCGCGCAGGTGATCGGACTGCTCGTGTTCAGGCGCCTGGAGTGAACTGAGAAAAATCACCTGCTTCACTGGGGTTTGCAGCAGGGCATCGCGGACATTCATCGCCACCTGACGCTCGTGGGCGATAAAATCCCCGCCTTCGCCCATGCTGTGCACCAGGTAGTAAAGGGTGTCGACCCCGTCCAGTAGCGTGGGAAGTGACTTCGGCCAGTTGAGGTCAACGTTGTGACAGGTAACGCCCGCTAAACTGAGTTTTTGCAGGCGTTCGGTGTTGCGTGCCGCAGCCAGCACCTGGTGCCCCTGCTGGCTTAACGCCGCGGTGAGATGCTGACCGATATACCCGCTGGCGCCGAGCACCAGAATGCGTTGCGGCACGTGCTGCTCCTTATCGCTGTAAAAACGCCTGCCAGTGTTTCACCACGTCGGCCAACTGCTCGCGGCTGACGTCGAGATGCGTGACCAGACGCACGACAGGCGAGGCGTTGATCAGCACGCCACGTGCTTTCATAAATTCACCCAGCGCAGCGGCGTGGTCATCGCCCACGCGAACGAACAGCATGTTAGTGTCGTGGCGCATCACGTCGGCGCCAATTTCACGCAGCTGCGCCGCCATCCACGCGGCGTTGTCGTGATCGTCCTTCAGACGCGCCACGTTGTTTTTCAGGGCATACAGCCCCGCAGCTGCCAGAATACCCGCCTGACGCATGCCGCCGCCGGTCATTTTGCGCCAGCGGTTGGCACGCTTGATGTAGTCCGCATTGCCGACGAGCAGGGAACCCACTGGGGTACCTAGCCCTTTAGAGAGGCAGATGGTGAATGAGTCGCAGTATTGCGTAATCTCTTTCAGTTCGCAGCCGTACGCCACCACGGCGTTGAAGATGCGCGCGCCGTCCACGTGCAGGCCCAGCCTGCGTTCGCGGGTAAACTCCCATGCGGCTTTCAGGTATTCGCGCGGCAGCACTTTGCCGTTGTGGGTGTTTTCAAGGCTGAGCAGCCTGGTGCGGGCGAAGTGAATATCATCGGCTTTGATTTTCGCCGCGACCTTGTCGAGCGGCAGAGTGCCGTCCGGCGCGGCGTCAATCGGTTGCGGCTGAATGCTGCCGAGCACCGCGGCACCGCCGGCTTCGTAAAGGTAGTTATGCGCGCCCTGGCCGACAATGTACTCTTCACCGCGCTCGCAGTGGCTGAGCAGCGCCACCAGGTTGGCCTGCGTGCCAGTGGGCAGGAACAGCGCGGCCTCTTTTCCGCTCAGCTCTGCGGCATAGCGCTGCAGTTCGTTGACCGTCGGGTCGTCGCCGTAGACGTCGTCCCCGACCGGGGCGGCCATCATCTCTTCGAGCATGGCGCGACTCGGGCGGGTAACAGTATCACTGCGTAAATCAATCATGGCATGTCCTTATATTTAAAAAGGCGATGCCAGATGTTTTACCTGAGCCAGTTGGTTTTTGCCAGTTCGATCACCTCGTCACCGCGACCGCTGATGATGGCGCGCAGCATGTACAGGCTAAAGCCTTTGGCCTGCTCAAGCTTGATCTGCGGCGGGATCGCCAGCTCCTCTTTGGCGACGACCACATCCACCAGTACCGGGCCGTCGATGGAGAAGGCGCGCTGCAGGGCTTCATCCACCTCGGAGGCTTTCTCCACGCGGATGCCGGTGATGCCGCAGGCCTCGGCGATGCGGGCAAAGTTGGTGTCGTGTAGCTCGGTGCCGTCCGTCAGATAGCCGCCGGCCTTCATCTCCATCGCCACGAAGCCCAGCACGCTGTTGTTGAAGACCACGATTTTCAGCGGAAGCTTCATCTGCACCACCGACAGGAAATCGCCCATCAGCATGCTGAACCCGCCGTCGCCGCACATCGCCACCACCTGGCGCTCCGGCGCTGTCGCTTTTGCGCCCAGTGCCTGCGGCATGGCGTTGGCCATCGAGCCGTGGTTGAACGAGCCGAGCAGACGGCGCTTGCCGTTCATTTTCAGGTAGCGTGCCGCCCAGACGGTTGGCGTGCCTACGTCGCAGGTGAAAATGGCATCGTCGTCCGCGAAATGGCTGATCTGCTGCGCCAGATACTGCGGGTGAATGGCTTTGTCGCTCGGTTTGGCGAGATCGTCCAGACCCTTGCGGGCATCGCGATAGTCGCTTAGCGCTTTATCGAGGAACTTGCGATCGGTTTTCTCTTCCAGCAGCGGCAGCAGGGCGGCAAGGGTGGATTTGATGTCGCCCACCAGCGCCATATCGACCTTGCTGTGCGCGCCGATGCTGGCCGGGTTGATATCAATCTGAATGATTTTGGCATCCGTCGGGTAGAACGCGCGATACGGGAACTGGGTGCCGAGCAGGATCAGCGTGTCGGCGTTCATCATGGTGTGGAAGCCGGAAGAAAAACCGATCAGTCCGGTCATGCCCACGTCGTACGGGTTATCGTATTCGACGTGCTCTTTGCCGCGCAGGGCGTGGACGATCGGCGCTTTCAGCTTACCGGCAAATTCCAGCAGCTCCTTGTGCGCGCCCGCGCAGCCGCTGCCGCACATCAGGGCGATATTGCTGGCGTAACGCAGCAGTTGCGCCAGCTTTTTCAGCTCCTCCTCGGCTGGCGTCACCACCGGCTGCGGCGCGTGATACCAGTGGGTGCTGGCCCCTTCTGGCGCAGCCTTGAGGGCCACGTCGCCCGGAATAACGACCACCGAAACGCCGCGATTTAGCACGGCCTTGCGCATGGCGATCGCCAGAACCTGCGGGATCTGCTCCGGGGATGAAACCAGTTCGCAATAGTGGCTGCATTCACGGAACAGCTCCTGCGGATGCGTCTCCTGAAAATAGCCGCTGCCGATTTCGGACGAGGGGATGTGGGCGGCAATCGCCAGCACCGGCACGTGATTGCGGTGGCAGTCGAAGAGACCGTTGATCAGGTGCAGGTTACCTGGCCCGCAGGATCCGGCGCAGACGGCCAGTTCACCGGTAAGCTGCGCTTCAGCACCTGCGGCGAACGCGGCAACCTCTTCATGGCGGGTCGGCATCCATTCGATGGTCTTCATCTTGTTAAGGCTGTCGCTGAGTCCGTTCAGGGAATCGCCGGTGACGCCCCAGATACGTTTTACGCCAGCCTGTTCGAGCGTTTTCGCTATATATGCAGCCACGGTTTGTTTCATGGTTGTCCGTCTCCTTTTTGTGATAACGCTTACAAGCTTAGAAGAAAGTCTCCGTATTGCCCGTCAAATCCCCCCAATTAAAAGGCGCTTTTCACGCGCAATTATTCGGCATAATCTGGTGATACCTCAGTGAAAACAGGAATCATTTCAAATGGTTAAATCATTGTTAATTGCTGTTAATGAAAAGCTATCGTGCGACGATCTTGGCAAACTCTTGTTACGACTTGCCGTCGGCGGGCTGATGCTCTTTCACGGTTTGCATAAGCTGTTTGGTGGGGTGGGCTTTATCAGCGGCATGCTGGTGGAGAAAGGGCTGCCGGGGTTTATTGCCTACGGCGTGTTGATTGGCGAAGTGGTGGCGCCGATCCTGATTATTGTCGGGCTCTTTACGCGCCCGGCCGCGCTGGTGTTGGCGTTTACGATGATCGTGGCATGGCTGATGGTGGGAATGGGGGAAACGCTCGCCCTTGATAAGGTTGGGGCATGGGCGATTGAAAGCCTGGTGTACTTCTTTATCGGCTCGCTGGCGGTGGCGTTTTTAGGCGCAGGGCGGTTTGCGCTGGGAAAAGCGCCTGCGTGGCGGTAGGGGTTGGAATCTGTTCCGAGGGAAGGGGTCTACGGACCCTTTTTATTGGTGAGTTTTAACTTGTTGATTTCACAACGGTGAATTGTAGGTGGTGAAAAAGGAGTTACGGAGAATTTTAGGGGGATTTCTTTATATCACAAGAAGATAGGTGTAGATTGTTCCAGTTCACTGCCGTACAGGCAGCTTAGAAATGTGGTGATGTCGCTCCCTAATGTTCCGGCAAGTTCACTGCCGTACAGGCAGCTTAGAAAAGGAAGTAATCAAGAGCCCGGAAAAGCTGGAAGTTCACTGCCGTACAGGCAGCTTAGAAATGCCAGTCACTTAAGCCAGGAATTGGATATCAGTTCACTGCCGTACAGGCAGCTTAGAAAAACGCGGGCAACGGTAGCTTTTGCGATTGAATGTTCACTGCCGTACAGGCAGCTTAGAAAAGTCCAACCCATCTTTAGAGCGTGAGCTTAATGTTCACTGCCGTACAGGCAGCTTAGAAAGCACAGGAGACCTCACGGTGTTCGCGCCGGTTGTTCACTGCCGTGCAGGCAGCTTAGAAATAGCTGTGGCGGCCGGGGTTTTTTTTCGTCCGGTTCACTGCCGTGCAGGCAGCTTAGAAAGAAGATGAGCGCGTTACCTGCGTAATCTGAGTGTTCACTGCCGTGCAGGCAGCTTAGAAAGGATGGTCATTCGCAAAATTAACATCGCCATAGTTCACTGCCGTACAGGCAGCTTAGAAAACGAAACGAAAGTCTATAACCGGCGCATCGCTGTTCACTGCCGTACAGGCAGCTTAGAAATGACGGTTCGGTCTCCCGGCCATCGTTCTGACGTTCACTGCCGTTCAGGCTGCTTGGAAAGTTCCGTTCGTCGCGATAAGGCCAAGAGGATTTGTTCACTGCCGTACAGGCAGCGTAGAAAGCACTTCAGCCGGGTAAGCGTCGGTGGTTAGGGTCGAATGCCGAACAGGCAGTAGGCACAACGTAGGCCGGGTAAACGTAGTGCCACCCGGCAAAAAAGCCCGGTGGCGCTGACGCTTACCGGGCCTACGAACGAACGTTTATCGTTTATGCGAGAACCAAATCCCCCTGCGGATGGCACGAGCATGCCAGCACGTAACCCTCGGCAATTTCCGCGTCGGACAACGTCATGGTGCTGTTGACGGTGTACTCCCCGGAAACCACCTTCGTTTTACAGCAGCCGCACACCCCGGCACGGCAGGCCGCCGCCACCGGCACGTGGTTGCTTTCCAGCGCCTCCAGCAGCGTGGTCCCCACGCGGCCAAAGAAGGTCTGCGCAGGCTGCAGTTTGGTAAACGTAATCCCGCTGGTTGCTGCTTCCGCCACCGGCGTGAAGAACTGCTCTTTGAAGAAACGGGTCACGCCGAGCGCTTTCACGTCTTCTTCCACGATAGCCATGTACGGCGCCGGGCCGCAGGTCATCACGGTGCGGTTCGCGATATCCGGCACGCTTTGCAGCAGCTCGCGGCTCAGGCGACCGGGAATAAAACCGTGCGTCGCGTGATGTTCCGCTACCAGCGTCACCGGGTAGTTGTGCCACTCCTCGGCAAAAATGACATCGTCCGGAGAGCGCACGCTGAAGATCACCTGCACGTCGGCCTGCGGGCGGTTTTTTGCCAGCCAGCGGCGCATTGACATAATCGGCGTCACGCCACAGCCTGCCGCCAGCAGCAGGAATTTCTCTTCCGCTTTGTCGTCACAGGTGAATTCACCCTGCGCATCGGACAGCCAGATATAATCCCCGCGCTTCACGTCCCGGGTCAGCCATTCTGAACCGGCTCCGCCTTCAATGCGACGGACGGTAAGCGTGATGTACTCGCTCACGCCCGGCGTGGAAGAAAGGGTGTAGGCGCGCAGGGTGTCTGCCGAATGGCGAACGCTAACCAGCGCATACTGACCCGCACGGTACGGATAGTAGTCGTGGCACAGCAGCGACAGCGTCCACACATCCGGCGTCTCCTGATGGATGTGATGAACCTGCATGCGCCACGGGCAGTGTGAGGTTGGCATGGTCATGAGTTACTCCTTACGCGCTCAGCAGCTGCTTCATATCGTCTTCAACGTTGGTCACGGAGCGCAGACCGAATTTTTCATTGAGCACCGCCAGCAGGTCCGGCGTCAGGAAGCCTGGCGCGGTCGGGCCAGTCACGATGTTAGTCACGCCCAGAGAGAGCAGGGTCAGCAGGATGACAATCGCTTTCTGCTCAAACCACGAGAGCACCAGTGACAGCGGCAGGTCGTTCACGCCGCAGCCCAGTTTCTCCGCCAGGGTAACGGCCAGAATGATGGCCGAATAAGCATCGTTGCACTGGCCCGCATCGATCAGGCGCGGCAGGCCTTCGATGTCGCCGAAGTCCAGCTTGTTGAAACGGTATTTGCCACACGCCAGGGTCAGGATCAGGCAGTCTTCCGGCACGCGGGTGGCGAAATCGGTAAAGTAGTTACGCTCGCCGCGCGCGCCGTCGCAGCCGCCGACGAGGAAGATGTGGCGCAGCTTTTCACGGCTGACGAGATCGATCAGCGAATCGGCGGCACCGAGCAGGGTTTCACGACCGAAGCCGACGGTGATCAGGTGCGGGATCTCGCTGTACGGGAAGCCTGCCATCTGCTGCGCCTGGGCGATAACCGGACCGAAATCGTCACCTTCAAGATGACTCACGCCCGGCCAGCCGACGATGCTGCGGGTCCAGATGCGGTCGTCATACGCGCCCACGGTCGGGTCGATGATGCAGTTAGAGGTCATCACGATAGGGCCAGGGAAGCGGGCAAATTCCACCTGCTGGTTCTGCCAGCCGCTGCCGTAGTTACCGATCAGGTGCTTAAACTTACGCAGCTCCGGATAGCCGTGCGCCGGCAGCATTTCACCGTGGGTATAGACGTTAACGCCGGTGCCTTCGGTCTGCTTCAGCAGGTTGTAGAGATCTTTCAGGTCATGACCGGAGATCAGGATACATTTACCCTCGGTCGCTTTGACGTTGACCTGCGTTGGGGTCGGATGGCCGTAGGTGCTGGTTTCACCGGCGTCCAGAATGCTCATCACCCTGAAGTTCATCTGCCCGATTTCCATCGAGCATGCCAGCAGCGCGTTCATATCGGCAGGCCAGGTGCCCAGCCACGCCATGATTTTATGGTATTGCGCGTAAATGTCGTTGTCGTATTGACCGAGCACATGCGCGTGCTCCATATAGGCTGCCGCGCCTTTCAGGCCGTACAGGCACAGCAGGCGAAGGCCGAGAATGTTCTCGCCAATCGCCGCTTTGTCTTTATTCGGCGTGAATTCTGCCGCCTGACGCTGCAGCTCGCCCAGATCGTCACTCACCAGCTGAAGGTCTGACATCGGGTTTTCCACGCGGGCGCAGGCATCCGCCTTCAGACACTGCGCTTTCAGCGCTTCACGCAGGGCAATGGCTTCGCGGGCATAGCCAACAATGCGCGGAGAGTCGAAGTTAACGTTGGTTAGCGTGGAGAAGAAGGCGCGCGGGGCGAAGCTGTCGACGTAGTGGTCGATGATGCCATATTCGCGGGCTTTAAACGCCCATGCGGAAAGGCCTTGCAGGGCCGCAATCAGCAGGTCCTGAAGGTCAGATGTTTCTGCGGTTTTGCCGCACATACCCTGTGCATAAGAGCAGCCATTGCCTGCCGGGGTACGGATGGTTTGTTCACATTGCACACAAAACATAATCACACCTGTTAAAGTTATATTTAATATACATGTTTAAGGTTATGCCTGTGCCAGAACGGTGAAAAGGGCTTTTTACTACAAAATAGAGGGAGATTGATTTAGCGCAATTTTGGCGGCAGGAACCCTACCGCCAAAGAAGTATCAGGCCGAGAAGACGGCCATCAGAACCGGAACCAGCAGGCTTAAAATAAAGCCGTGAACGATGGCGGCGGGCACCATCTCCAGCCCGCCAGAGCGTTGTAACACTGGCAGGGTAAAGTCCATCGACGTCGCGCCGCACAGGCCCAGCGCGGTAGAGCGGCTGCGGCGAACCAGTCCTGGGATCAGCATAATGGCGAGCAGTTCACGCGCCAGATCGTTAAAGAAGGCGGCGCTGCCAATCACCGGACCGAATGATTCGGTCAGCAAAATACCGGAGAGGGAATACCAGCCAAAACCTGACGCCATCGCGAGGCCGGTTTTCAGCGGCAGGTCGAGAATAAAAGCGTTAATCACGCCCGCCACCATGGAACTGGCGATAACAATGACCGCGACCATCATTCCCCGACGGTTCAGAACAATTTGCTTCAGCGTCATGCCATTATTTCGCAGCTGGATACCGATCAGGAACAGCAGGAAGATCAGCGTATATTCACTGGCCTCTGTTGCGTGCTGTAAAAACGCCCAGCCGGTCAGCCCAAGCAGAAAACCGAGCACCACGACGCCGCACAGTTTTAATGATTCCAGCGCCATCGCAATTCGGGAAGGCAGCTTTTCCTGATGATGATGGTTTTTCCACGGAACGGTGCGCTCAAGCCAGAATAATGCGGCGATATTACACAGCAAAATAACCACCACGGTGACCACCGAATAATGCAGGATGGAAAGCAAATTCGTCGCCAGATTATCCAGGAAGGCCAGGCTTATCCCCATAAAGAAAAGAATGACGTAAACAATCCAGCTGAGAAAACGGTTGATGAGCCGTAATGCGGATTCTCTGTGCAGCGGAATAAGGTAGCCCACAATCAGGGGCAGCAGAATAATGAGGAGTCCTGAAAACATGAACAGCCGGTCCTTTTGAGTATCTGTTGAGCGCCAGAGACACTACCCAATAAAGGCTGTCAGGTAAAGGAGCAATAAAAAAGCCGGGTGGCGGCTGCGCCTTACCCGGCCTACAAGTGCACTTTCACGTAGGTCGGGTAAGCGTTAGCGCCGCCCGACACCGCGCGCAATTAATCGCGTTTTTCCAGCAGGGTGCGGTACAGCACGCCACCCAGGATACCGCCGATAATCGGCATGACCCAGAACAGCCACAGCTGCTCAAGCGCCCAGCCCCCCTGGAAGATGGCGACGGCGGTACTGCGCGCCGGGTTAACGGAGGTGTTGGTGACCGGAATCGAAATCAGGTGAATAAGGGTCAGCGCCAGACCAATCGCAATAGGGGCAAAGCCTGCTGGCGCGTGTTTATCGGTTGCGCCGTGGATCACCAGCAGGAAGCCTGCGGTCAGCACAATTTCAATCACGATGGCTGACAGCATGGAATAACCGCCCGGAGAATGCTCGCCGAAGCCGTTAGAGGCGAAGCCGCTGGCCGCCGCGTCGAACCCGGCTTTACCGCTGGCAATCACGTACAGAACGCCCGCTGCGATAATACCGCCAACCACCTGGGCGACAATATAACCAATCACCTCTTTCGCCGGAAAACGACCGCCGGCCCATAAACCTAACGTTACTGCCGGGTTAAAATGACCGCCGGAAATATGCCCCACGGCAAAGGCCATGGTTAATACGGTTAAACCAAATGCCAGCGCGACGCCGACAAAACCGATACCTAATTCCGGGAATGCTGCTGCCAGAACGGCGCTACCGCAGCCACCAAATACCAGCCAGAATGTACCAAAGCATTCTGCAGCCAATTTTCTAAACATAACCACCTCAAATAATTTTCCGCACGCTTTCCCGCGCGCGGGATATATCGCCATAAAGGGATGACGACTCAAAGAGTCCGTATTTTAAAAACCAACAACACCCCTTCGCCACTTAAATAAATTCGATTAATTTGATTTAAGGCAATGTGATGTCAATCCTTGTTCAAATCAGCGGTAAATAGAGCATAGACCAATTCTCGCCACGGTGAATGTTGTGCTGTCGTGACAGGGCGCCTCCCGCTATACTGCTGATAACTTAAAGGAAAAAGTGTTCATTGCGCGGGGGATTTATGCTTCTCGAACGTGTGGAAATTGTCGGGTTTCGCGGTATTAACCGCCTGTCGCTGCAGCTGGAACAGAACAACGTCCTGATCGGCGAGAACGCGTGGGGTAAGTCCAGCCTGCTGGATGCGCTGACGTTACTGCTTTCGCCCGAAGACGATCTGTATCACTTCGTTCGCGATGATTTCTGGTTCCCGCCCGGCGACGTGACGGGGCGCGAGAAGCACCTGCATATCATCCTGACGTTCCGCGAATCCGAGCCCGGACGGCATCGGGTGCGTCGCTTCCGCCCGCTGTCACCCTGCTGGGTGCCGTGCGATGACGGCTTCCACCGGATTTTCTATCGGCTGGAGGGTGAAATGGCGGAAAACGAGGGCGTGTTGACCCTGCGTGATTTTCTTGATGAGAAAGCCAGTCCGATCCCGCTGGACAATATCGACGATCTGGCCCGCCACCTGATCCGCCTGACGCCGGTGTTGCGCCTGCGCGACGCGCGTTTTATGCGGCGTATACGTAACGGTACCGTCCCGAATATGCCGGAAGTGGAAGTCACCGCCCGCGAGCTGGATTTTCTGGCAAGAGAGCTGGTGTCGCGTCCGCAAAATCTGACCGATGGTCAAATTCGTCAGGGGCTGTCCGCGATGGTACAGCTTCTGGAGCACTATTTTTCCGAGCAGGGGACGTCGGAGTCGCGCCATCGCCTGATGCGCCGCCGCTCTCATGACGAGCAGCGCAGCTGGCGCTACCTCGATATCATTAACCGGATGATTGACCGGCCCGGCGGTCGTACCCATCGTGTGATTTTGCTGGGGCTGTTTTCAACGCTACTGCAGGCCAAAGGCACTGTTCGTCTTGACCGGGACGCCCGGCCGCTGCTGCTGGTGGAAGACCCGGAAACGCGCCTGCATCCCATCATGCTCTCCGTGGCATGGCATCTGCTGAACCTGCTGCCGCTCCAGCGCATTACGACCACCAATTCCGGTGAGTTATTATCGCTAACGCCGGTAGAGCACGTCTGTCGTCTGGTGCGTGAATCTTCCCGCGTCTCCGCCTTCCGCTTAGGTCCGGGGGGATTGAACGCGGAAGACGGGCGGCGCATCGCGTTTCATATTCGCTTTAACCGCGCGTCGTCGCTCTTTGCCCGCTGCTGGCTGCTGGTGGAAGGAGAGACGGAAACCTGGGTCATCAACGAACTGGCGCGCCAGTGCGGCCACCATTTTGATGCGGAAGGCATTAAGGTGATTGAATTTGCCCAGTCGGGATTAAAGCCGCTGATAAAATTTGCCCGCCGGATGGGGATCGAGTGGCACGTTCTGGTCGACGGTGATGAGGCGGGCAAAAAATATGCCTCCACCGTACGCAGCCTGCTGAATAACGAGCGAGAAGAAGAGCGCGACCATTTAACCATGCTGCCCGCCATGGACATGGAGCACTTTATGTATCGTCAGGGGTTCGACGACGTATTCCACCGAATTGCCATGGTGCCGGTCGATGTCCCGATGAACATGCGGCGCGTGATCGCCAAAGCTATTCATCGTTCTTCAAAACCGGATTTAGCCATTGAAGTGGCGACGGAAGCGGGGAGACGGGGCGTGGAGGCGGTGCCGACCCTGCTGCGGAAGATGTTCTCCCGCGTGCTATGGCTGGCACGCGGGAGAGCGGATTAACGTTGAGTCGCCTGGTTCACCTGCTGAATCAGGCTATCCAGCAGCGCGTAGCGGCGGCGATATTCGGAACGCTTTTTGCTCGCGATCTCTTCCATCGGTTTGCGCGGCATGACGAGGGGCAGCATAAAGTTGCCGCTATCCTGCTTTTCACCGCCGATGGAGATCCAGAAACTGTCGTAATCGGCCAACAGTTTCCCCTCTTTTTTCTTGCGGTAGCGCCAGCTGCGATAAATATGGGTGTCGTTACTGACGGCGACAATCTGTTCTACCGGGAAGGCGGTGCCGAGCGTCATGGCGGCTTCGACCAGCAGACGTTTCGGGAACAGACCATGGCAGGCCTTCGTCGCGCCCTGGATCAGCTCATGGGGAACGTGGGCTTTTGCGCCCTGCAGGCCGCCGATAAACAGCGTCGATTTTCCCTCAAACTGGCACAGGGTGAAGGTCATCTCGGCCAGCACCGTATTCTGATGGTCGCAGAAGGCGAGGGTGGCTTCCCCTTCTTTATCCAGAAACGCATCGGCGCACAGGCGGACGGTAAATTGCTCTTCATCTTTACCGGTTAAGGTGAGCAGCGTGAAGCCCTTTTTCGACAGATAGCCCGAGAGCAGCGATGCCGGCATATGGCGGCTCATCGTTTGATAGTGCCAGTTAAGGGACTCAAGGACCTGCTGGCGATTCATATTCACCGTCAGCCAGGGGCGATGCAGACGGCACGGCAGTCCTGGCTGTACCTGCAGCATTTGCATCAGGCTCGGCTGTTTTGCAAGGCTCGTCAACAGGCGAGCGGTACTTACAGGCGTCGCCAGCGAACGTAGCATGAATTTACGTCGATAGGCGGGGTTTTGCCACGCCAGCCCTGGCGTGAGCTTACCGGAAGCCAGATGACTGAAGAGCTGCCAACCCGATGCAGGCTGTGGCAGGTTTGAAAAAGGTGTATCGACGATGGAAGACATGTTAGATCCTGCTTCTTGATGAAGATTTCCATTTCAGCAGGCGAACGTTCAACGTCTCGTAAACAAATTGTGACGATTTCGGAGAACAGGGGTTTCGTTGAGGAGTCGTTTAGATAGAATCAGCATTTATCATTGCCAGAACATTTATTTGGAATATTTATGAACCTCAAGGGAAAACGCAGAACGCTGTTTCTGCTGCTGGCGGTCGTGGTGTTAGCCGGTGGATACTGGCTATGGCAGGTGCTGAATGCGCCAGTGCCGCAGTATCAGACGCTGATTGTTCGCCCGGGCGAACTGCAGCAAAACGTCCTCGCGACGGGCAAGCTTGATGCCCTGCGCAAGGTTGACGTCGGCGCGCAGGTCAGCGGTCAGCTGAAAACGCTGTCGGTTGAGATTGGCGATAAGGTGAAAAAAGGCCAGCTGCTCGGCGTGATCGATCCTGAACAGGCTGAGAACCAGATCCGCGAGGTGGAAGCCACGCTGATGGAGCTGCGCGCGCAGCGTGCGCAGGCGCAGGCAGAGCGTAACCTGGCCCAGGTGACGCTGACCCGTCAGCAGGCGCTGGCCAAAACCCAGGCGATCTCGAAGCAGGATTTAGACACGGCCACCACGGAACTGGCGGTGAAGCAGGCGCAGATTGGCACGATTGACGCGCAAATCAAACGTAACCAGGCCTCGCTGGATACGGCAAAAACCAACCTCGACTACACCCAGATCGTGGCGCCGATGGCCGGTGAGGTCACTCAGATCACCACGCTGCAGGGGCAGACGGTGATTGCCGCGCAGCAGGCGCCAAACATTCTGACGTTGGCGGACATGAGCACCATGCTGGTCAAAGCCCAGGTCTCCGAGGCGGATGTGATCCATCTGAAGCCGGGGCAGAACGCCTGGTTTACGGTGCTGGGCGACCCGCAGACGCGCTACGAAGGCGTGCTGAAGGACATTCTGCCGACGCCGGAAAAAGTGAACGATGCCATCTTCTACTATGCCCGTTTTGAAGTGCCGAACCCGAAGGGCGTGCTGCGTCTCGACATGACCGCGCAGGTGCATATTCAGCTGACTGGTCTGAAGAACGTGCTGACCATTCCGCTCTCTGCGCTGGGTGAATCCGCCGGGGAAAGCCGCTATAAAGTGAAAGTGCTGCGCAACGGCGAAACGCGCGAGCGCGAAGTGGTGATTGGCGCGCGCAATGACACCGACGTGGTGGTGGTGAAAGGGCTGGAAGAGGGTGAGGAGGTTGTTGTCAGTGAAAGCCTGCCCGGAGCCGCGAAATGACGGCATTGCTTGAGCTGAAGGACATTCGCCGCAGCTATCCGTCGGGCGATGGGCCGGTGGAGGTGCTGAAGGGCATCTCCCTGCGCGTGGAAGCGGGCGAGATGGTGGCGATTGTCGGGGCATCGGGTTCCGGTAAATCGACGCTGATGAACATTCTCGGCTGTCTGGATAAGCCGACCAGCGGGACCTATCGCGTGGCCGGAACGGATATCTCCACGCTGGATGGCGACGCGCTGGCGAAGCTGCGCCGGGAGCACTTCGGTTTTATCTTCCAGCGTTACCATCTGCTTTCTCACCTCAATGCCGCGCAGAACGTGGAAGTTCCGGCGGTCTATGCGGGCGTCGAGCGGAAAAAACGGCTCGAACGCGCGCAGATGCTGCTGACGCGTCTGGGGCTGGCGGAGCGGGTGGAGTACCAGCCCTCGCAGCTGTCCGGCGGCCAGCAGCAGCGCGTGAGTATTGCCCGCGCCCTGATGAACGGCGGGCAGGTGATCCTCGCGGATGAGCCAACCGGCGCACTCGACAGCCATTCCGGCGAAGAGGTGATGGCGATCCTGCACCAGCTACGCGATCAGGGGCATACGGTCATTATCGTGACCCACGATCCGCAGGTGGCGGCGCAGGCGGAGCGAATCATTGAGATCCATGACGGCGAGCTGGTCAGCAACCCGCCGCCGCGTGAGTCCAGGGCTGCGGCGCCGAAAGAAGTGCTTCCGGCATCAACCGGCTGGGGACAGTTTTCCAGCGGCTTTCGTGAAGCACTGACCATGGCCTGGCTGGCAATGGCGGCCAATAAAATGCGTACCCTGCTGACCATGCTCGGCATCATCATCGGTATTGCCTCGGTGGTGTCGATTGTGGTGGTGGGCGATGCGGCCAAGCAGCTGGTGCTGGCCGATATCCGCGCAATCGGCACCAATACCATTGACGTCTATCCCGGCAAAGACTTCGGGGACGACGAGCCGCAGTATCAGCAGGCGCTGAAATACGACGATCTGGCGGCCATTCAGAAGCAGCCGTGGGTCAACTCCGCCACGCCTGCGGTGTCGCAGAATCTGCGCCTGCGGGTGGGCAATGTTGACGTGGCTGCCAGCGCGAACGGCGTCAGCGGGGATTATTTCAACGTCTACGGCATGACCTTCAGCGAAGGTGCCACCTTCAACGCCGAGCAACTGGCGGGCAGGGCGCAGGTGGTGGTGCTGGACGCGAATTCGCGCAGACAGCTCTTCCCCAATAAAGCCAACGTGGTGGGCGAAGTGATCCTGGTCGGCAACATGCCTGCCACGGTCATCGGTGTGGCGGAAGAGAAACAGTCGATGTTTGGCAGCAGCAAGATCCTGCGCGTCTGGCTGCCCTATACCACCATCTCCGGGCGGATTATGGGGCAGTCCTGGCTCAACTCCATCACCGTGCGCGTGAAGGAGGGCTACGACAGCGCGCTGGCCGAGCAGCAGCTGGAGCGGCTGTTAACCCTGCGCCACGGGAAGAAGGATTTCTTCACCTGGAATATGGACGGCCTCTTGAAAACGGCGGAAAAGACCACACGTACTCTTCAGCTGTTCCTCACGCTGGTGGCGGTGATTTCGCTGGTCGTCGGCGGCATCGGGGTGATGAACATCATGCTGGTGTCGGTAACCGAGCGAACCCGGGAGATTGGCATCCGCATGGCGGTCGGGGCCAGAGCCAGCGACGTGCTGCAGCAGTTTTTGATTGAAGCCGTGCTGGTGTGTCTGGTCGGCGGTGCGATGGGGATTGCGCTCTCGATGATGATCGCCTTCGCGCTCCAGCTCTTTTTACCCGGCTGGGAGATTGGCTTCTCGCCGGTGGCCATTATTACCGCATTCTTGTGTTCGACCTTTACCGGCATTTTGTTTGGCTGGTTGCCCGCCCGCAACGCGGCGCGGCTGGATCCGGTGGATGCGCTGGCTCGGGAATAACCCGAAAATAAAAATGCCAGCCGATCGGGCTGGCATTTTGACTGCGGGATGTACACAATAAAACAGAGAGCTATGCAACCGTCTCTGCTTCAATGGGGACGATAAGGCTTGCATGATTGCCTTTTGGTCCCTGGTGGACATCGAACCGGACGGACTGCCCGGCTTTGAGCGTTCTGTAACCATCCATCTGAATGGTGGAATAGTGAGCGAAGATATCCTCGCCGCCGCCTTCGGGGCAGATGAAGCCAAACCCTTTGGCGTTGTTGAACCACTTAACAGTACCCATTTCCATGCTTCGACATCCTTCGTAAATCTTATAAGTTAAGATGGAATGAACCGGTGGTGGAGTGGGGGCTGTTCAAAACCTCGCCATCTCACGCTTGTACAATTTAGAGAAACGAAAGAAGTCGTCAAGCGTTTGGCGCTGGAGATGGGACAATAATCAACCAAAGTTTGAAGCAGTTAACGCTATTGCAACAGTTTGTGACAGACATCGCGGATGACAGTAATAGATGATTGTTATCTAACATCTGAGGTAGATTCAAAGTGGTTATGCAAAATGGGTAAGACCAACGACTGGCTGGATTTTGACCAGCTGGCGGAAGACAAAGTGCGTGACGCGCTAAAACCGCCATCTATGTATAAAGTTATGTTAATGAACGATGATTACACGCCGATGGAATTTGTTATTGACGTGCTACAAAAGTTCTTTTCTTATGATGTAGAACGTGCAACGCAACTGATGCTTACCGTTCATTATCGTGGCAAAGCTATCTGCGGCATCTTCACTGCCGAAGTGGCGGAAACCAAAGTGGCGATGGTGAACGACTATGCGAGGGAGAACGAGCATCCGTTGCTGTGTACGCTGGAAAAGGCCTGATAAGGCATAAAATTGGGGGAGGTGCCTATGCTCAATCAAGAACTGGAACTCAGTTTAAACATGGCTTTCGCCAGAGCGCGTGAGCACCGACATGAGTTTATGACCGTCGAGCATTTACTGCTCGCACTGCTTAGCAACCCATCTGCCCGCGAAGCGCTGGAAGCCTGCTCCGTGGATCTGGTGGCGCTACGTCAGGAACTCGAAGCCTTCATCGAACAAACCACACCGGTGCTGCCAGCCAGTGAAGAGGAGCGCGACACGCAGCCGACGCTCAGCTTCCAGCGTGTGCTGCAGCGCGCGGTATTCCACGTCCAGTCTTCCGGACGTAGCGAAGTGACTGGCGCAAACGTCTTAGTCGCCATCTTCAGCGAGCAGGAGTCACAGGCTGCCTATCTGCTGCGCAAACACGAAGTCAGCCGCCTCGATGTGGTTAACTTTATCTCTCACGGAACGCGCAAAGACGAGCCTAACCAGGCGTCGGATTCCAGCAATCAGGTCAATAACAATGAAGAGCAAGCAGGCGGGGAGGATCGTATGGAAAACTTCACCACCAACCTTAATCAGCTTGCTCGCGTTGGCGGTATCGACCCGCTGATTGGTCGCGATAAAGAGCTGGAGCGCGCGATCCAGGTGCTGTGCCGTCGCCGCAAGAACAACCCGCTGCTGGTGGGGGAATCTGGCGTGGGTAAAACCGCAATTGCCGAAGGGCTTGCCTGGCGCATTGTGCAGGGCGACGTGCCGGAAGTGATTGCCGACTGCACCATCTACTCGCTGGATATCGGCTCGCTGCTGGCGGGCACGAAATACCGCGGTGATTTTGAAAAACGCTTCAAGGCACTGTTAAAACAGCTGGAGCAGGATACCAACAGCATCCTGTTTATCGATGAGATCCACACCATCATCGGCGCGGGTGCGGCCTCCGGCGGCCAGGTGGATGCGGCTAACCTGATCAAACCGCTGCTCTCCAGCGGCAAGATCCGCGTGATTGGCTCCACCACCTACCAGGAGTTCAGCAACATCTTTGAGAAAGACCGTGCGCTGGCGCGCCGCTTCCAGAAAATCGACGTGACCGAACCGTCCGTCGAGGAAACGGTGCAGATCATCAACGGCCTTAAGCCGAAGTACGAAGCGCACCACGACGTGCGTTACACCGCGAAAGCGGTACGTGCGGCGGTGGAGCTGGCGGTGAAATACATCAACGACCGTCATCTGCCGGATAAGGCGATTGACGTGATTGATGAGGCAGGGGCGCGTGCGCGCCTGATGCCAGCCAGCAAGCGTAAGAAAACCGTTAACGTGGCGGATATTGAGTCCGTGGTAGCCCGCATCGCGCGTATCCCTGAGAAAAGCGTCTCTCAGAGCGACCGCGACACGCTGCGCACCCTCGGCAATCGCCTGAAAATGCTGGTCTTTGGTCAGGATAAAGCCATTGAGGCCTTAACCGAAGCGATCAAGATGGCCCGTGCCGGGCTGGGGCATGAGCACAAGCCTGTCGGTTCCTTCCTGTTTGCCGGCCCGACCGGCGTGGGGAAAACCGAGGTAACGGTTCAGCTCTCCAAAGCGCTGGGCATTGAGCTGCTGCGCTTTGATATGTCCGAGTATATGGAGCGTCACACCGTCAGCCGTTTGATCGGTGCGCCTCCGGGCTACGTGGGCTTTGACCAGGGCGGCCTGCTCACCGACGCGGTGATCAAGCATCCGCACGCGGTACTGCTGCTCGATGAAATCGAGAAAGCGCACCCGGACGTGTTCAATATCCTGCTGCAGGTGATGGACAACGGGACGCTGACCGACAACAACGGGCGCAAAGCGGACTTCCGTAACGTGGTGCTGGTGATGACCACCAACGCCGGGGTACGTGAAACCGAGCGTAAATCTATCGGCCTGATCCACCAGGATAACAGCACCGATGCGATGGAGGAGATCAAGAAGATCTTCACGCCGGAGTTCCGTAACCGTCTGGACAACATTATCTGGTTCGATCACCTGTCTACCGAAGTGATCCACCAGGTCGTAGACAAGTTCATCGTCGAGCTGCAGGTTCAGCTGGATCAGAAAGGCGTGTCGCTGGAAGTGAGCCAGGAGGCCCGCAACTGGCTGGCCGAGAAAGGCTACGACCGTGCGATGGGCGCCCGTCCGATGGCGCGTGTGATTCAGGACAACCTGAAGAAACCGCTGGCGAACGAGCTGCTGTTTGGCTCGCTGGTGGACGGCGGCCAGGTGACCGTGGCGCTGGACCAGGCGAAGAACGAACTGACGTACGATTTCCAGAGTGCGGCGAAGCACAAGCCGGAAGCGGCTCATTGATTTCTTACGTAGGTCTTAAAAAACCGGGCAATAGCCCGGTTTTTTTATGCCTGCTTTTCTCCCTCTCCCTGTGGGAGAGGGTTGGGGTGAGGGCAACAGACCGCAGAGGAATTTTGCGAGGCGCTTTCCAGTTTCGTACGACGTTGGTTGCTGGATAAATCCACAGTAATAAAATGGCGGCGCACCTGCAAAATCAGGTGCCGGGATTGGCGTCCTGAAAGTGTGCACAAACAATCTTACGTGCATAAAGGATCACATATGATTGATATTAATAATTTCGCCCAACTTTACAGCGAACTCTTCCTCAACCCCGATCTCCCCACCCTGGCCGAGCGCTGCAACCTGCTCACCGAGATCCTGCTGGATTGCAAATCACTCCCACAAACGCAGCCCGTATGTCGTTGCCTCGGGGCTTATCTGGAAGAGGTAAAATCCGGCCTCACAGAATCCATGCGTGATTTTCAGATAGTGGAATTTGAGGACGAATCGGAACCACCGCAACAAAAGGAATGGCTGCTGGAAGATACAAAAACAAAGTGTGACTACTGTCGGGCGTTAAACCATGTACTAATGGTGTCGCAGTTTGACCGCGATATGCTGCCGCACCTGACGGGGTTGCTGCATGACATTACGCATTCAATGGCCGCGGATGTCGTTGCGCCTCAACGTGCAGAAACGATAGTTCACATTATTTCCTGAATGTAATTCGTAGTGTCGGGGAAAGACTACTGACACCACTGGCTTGACCTTTTTTTTGATGATTACGTAACCTTTTGATTTATATAATGCGAATTTACGTTCCAGAAAAAGGGTTTTATGCGGGAAAGTTGATTATTTTCTTTTCTAACAATAAGATGGCGTGGTTTCCTTTCAGTTCACTGCCGTACAGGCAGCTTAGAAATTCAAGAAGACCGAGTTCGACGGCTTTGGCGGGTTCACTGCCGTACAGGCAGCTTAGAAAATTGTGTTCGCGTGGGTGGACGAACAGAGCGAGTTCACTGCCGTACAGGCAGCTTAGAAATCCCGCAAACCCTGGGCGACGCACGAAAGGAGGTTCACTGCCGTACAGGCAGCTTAGAAATGGAGCGCGATAGCACGCTCGGTGGCTTTTGATGTTCACTGCCGTACAGGCAGCTTAGAAATGAAATCACAGAGATTGCAGCCGATGATATCGGTTCACTGCCGTACAGGCAGCTTAGAAACCACGCCTCATACATGAATACACAGCGAACTCGTTCACTGCCGTACAGGCAGCTTAGAAATCGGCGGGTTTTTTCATTTCAAGAGGCCAATAGTTCACTGCCGTACAGGCAGCTTAGAAATGCTGCGCTACCTGTCTGCTGCAAACCGTATCGTTCACTGCCGTACAGGCAGCTTAGAAAAGCTCGATGAACTGAAAAACAAAACGTGTAAGGTTCACTGCCGTACAGGCAGCTTAGAAATATCACTTGCACATCAAAAGTGGGCTCGAAGCGTTCACTGCCGTACAGGCAGCTTAGAAATTGCCGGGCGTGTATTCAGTCACGCCTGAAAAGTTCACTGCCGTACAGGCAGCTTAGAAAGGAAGCGGCTATGCCGCAGGTGATAACCTGACGTTCACTGCCGTACAGGCAGCTTAGAAATTTGCCGCCCGCCGCAGCAGGCGGTCAAAGGCGTTCACTGCCGTACAGGCAGCTTAGAAAAGCGGCCGCACGCGAGGAGATCTCCCGCTAACGTTCACTGCCGTACAGGCAGCTTAGAAAATCTACGCATCGGGCGTGGATGTTACAACGGCGTTCACTGCCGTACAGGCAGCTTAGAAATGGCTGGCTGCGGTCATTTAGCGCTGCTTTCGGTTCACTGCCGTACAGGCAGCTTAGAAATTGATCCGCCAGGGCGTGCAACGTCCATTATGGTTCACTGCCGTACAGGCAGCTTAGAAACATGGCGTTTAGCTTCTTGCTGATGCGCCTTCGTTCACTGCCGTACAGGCAGCACACCTAAAACCAACCCTATGAAACATTCACTCTACCTATTTAAACCTTAATGCCATCAAACCTGCACTCTTTATTTTTCACAATAAATAAAAAATCCATTCACACACTAATTATATTCTGACCAATATATTTTTGGTAAAAATAATGCATTAAATGGAAAAGTGATCTTCAGTTTTATTATCACGGTAATTACTGTTCATTTGATACTCGTCACATTTGTTTTCATCTTATCTTCGATAACATACCCGCATTCAACACCTTGAAGTAAAAGCCGTTGCTATGCCTGCAAACAGCATTACCCCAACAGATTTAAAAACTATCCTGCATTCGAAACGCGCCAACATTTATTATCTGGAAAAATGTCGCATCCAGGTAAATGGTGGGCGTGTTGAATATGTCACCCAGGAAGGCAGGGAGTCGTTTTACTGGAATATTCCCATCGCGAATACCACGGCAGTGATGCTGGGAATGGGAACATCCGTTACGCAAATGGCAATGCGGGAGTTTGCCCGGGCTGGTGTGATGGTCGGTTTCTGTGGAACGGATGGCACGCCGCTTTATTCTGCGAACGAGGTGGACATTGACGTCTCATGGCTCAGCCCGCAAAGCGAATACCGCCCGACCGCATATTTACAAAACTGGGTCTCATTCTGGTTTGATGAAGAAAAACGTCTGCAGGCGGCAAAGCATTTTCAGTTTGTCCGTTTACAGCAAATTGAAAAACAGTGGGAGAGGCTGCGGATGCATCGGGAAACACTTTTTCAGCCTGATAAGGTCGCGCTGGAGACTATCCTGGAGCGGGCCAGAACGGGCATGGAAAACGCACAGGATCACACCTCACTGATGCTCCAGGAAGCACAGCTCACAAAATCGCTCTACAAACTGACCAGTCAGACGCTGGGTTATGGCAGCTTTACCCGCGCCAAACGCGGTGGTGGGGCTGATATGGCGAACCGTTTTCTCGATCAGGGTAACTATCTGGCCTATGGGCTGGCGGCCGTCGCGGCTTGGGTAACGGGCATTCCTCACGGTCTGGCGGTCATGCACGGTAAAACCCGGCGCGGCGGGCTGGTTTTTGATATTGCCGATCTAATCAAAGACGCACTCGTTATGCCGCAGGCGTTTATTGCGGCTATGGAGGGTGAGGATAATCAACAGTTTCGTCAGCGCTGCATCAACGCGTTTCAACAGTCTGATGCGCTGGATGTGATGATCACCACCTTGCAGGACATCTCGCAATCGCTGGCTGGCGTCGCAAAATGAATGTGCTGATTATCTCCCGGTGTACCAAACGCGCGCGCGAGCAAAGCTGTCAGATTATCGATCAGTTTGCTGAACGTACTGGGGATGCCGCGTGGCAGACGACGATAACGATGGAAGGCGTTAACACGCTGCGCAAGCTGCTGCGTAAAACGGCACGCCGTAATACCGCTGTGGCCTGCCACTGGCTGAAAAAAAACGGTCAAAGCGAGCTGTTGTGGATAGTCGGGAATTTGCGTCGCTTTAACGCGCAAGGGCGCGTGCCTACGAATCGCACGATGCTGCAAATTATCCGCAACGACGGGGAATACCGCTGGCAAAGTGCGGAAAGCATCGCCTTGCTGGCGGCGATCGCCGGGCTGTTTCATGATTTTGGCAAAGCGGGGATGTGCTTCCAGCAAACGCTTAAGGGAGAAAGTCAGCACGTTTGCCAGCCGTATCGACATGAGTGGATCTCGGTTCGTCTGTTCGAGGCGTTTGTGGGAGAGCAAACGGATGCGCAGTGGCTGGCATCGTTGACACAGCTTAAAGCCGCTGATGAAAAGTGCATGCTGAAAGTGTTGAAGATGGACAGGGTAGAGTGGAGCAATAGCCCACTCGAAAAATTGCCCCCTGTCGCCAGGGTGGTGGCGTGGCTAATACTATCGCACCATCGTTTACCTCAACCGTACCCGGCAAAATCCTCGTTACTGTACAGCGAAGGCTGGCTTGAGCGGCAGCTAAATGCAGACTGGAACGCGCTTAATCATAAATCCAATGAAAAACATCAGTGGAAAGAGCGTGATTTTAAAAATGTCTGGAAATTCCCCCACGGCACACCGCTAAGAAGTCAAACCTGGCGCGAGAAGGCCCGCCAGATTGGTAAACGCATCCGGAACCTGCCCGCGCTACTTCACGCGGGATCGCTGGATAATCTTTTCACCCTCCATCTCGCCCGCCTGTCGCTGATGCTGGCCGATCACGTTTACTCCTCACAACCCGCGTATTTAGCCTGGCAGGATGATGCCGTCCCGTGCTGGGCCAACAGCGACCGCCAGTCCGGGCTGCTTAAGCAAAAACTGGATGAGCACAATGTCGGTGTCGCCCATCAGGCGCTGTTGATGGGACGTTCTCTTCCGGCGTTGCGCCGTTCATTGCCCGCCATCGCCCGGCATAAAACGTTTCGGGAGAGGGCGAAAGATCCGCGTTTTCACTGGCAAAACAAGGCGTGGGACGTGGCGTCTTCTCTGCGCGAGAAGAGTGCCGGGCAAGGCTTCTTCGGCATCAATATGGCCTCGACCGGATGCGGTAAAACCTTTGCCAATGCCCGAATTATGTACGCTCTGGCGGATGAGCAGGAAGGGTGCCGTTTCAGCGTCACGCTGGGGTTACGCACGCTGACGCTGCAGACGGGTCAGGCTCTGCAGTCGCGCCTGGGGCTGGATGACGACACGCTGGCCGTGGTGACCGGTGCTGCGGCAGTGAAGGAACTGTATCAGGGCAATGATGCTGAAGATACCAACAGCGCCAGCGACGAAACATTCTTCGCCAGCCACCATTACGTGCATTACGAAGGTGCCACCAGTAGCGGTATCGCGCAGCAGTGGCTGGCGAAAGAACCGATGCTCAATCGTCTGGTCAGTGCCCCGGTGCTGGTGACAACTATCGATCATCTGATGCCGGCAACGGAAGGCGTGCGCGGCGGCAGGCAGATCCCTGCCATGCTGCGCCTGCTGACCAGCGATCTGGTGCTTGATGAGCCTGACGATTTTGACGTTGATGATTTGCACGCCCTTTGTAGGCTGGTTAACTGGGCGGGAATGCTCGGCTCGCGCGTGCTGCTTTCCTCTGCAACATTACCCCCCGCCTTAACGGAAGCGCTGTTTGAAGCCTATCGGGAAGGGCGCAAAGCCTGGCATACGGCGTCCGGCCAGTCGGACAGACTGACGAGTATCTGCTGCGCCTGGTTTGATGAGTATGGCGCGCAGTCGCAGGATGTGGCCGACGATGCTCAATTTCGTCAGGCACATGACGATTTTGTCAGGCAGCGGATTAAACGTCTGCCAGACCAACCCCGGCTTCGTCTGGGTAAGTTGGCCGCAGTAATACCGCAATCTTGCCGTAATGCCGATGTTGTCTCTGCGCTGGCACAGACGTTTCACCAGCAAATGATCGCGCTGCACGGCGATCATCGCAGCACGCACAAAAGCGGCAAAACCGTGTCGTTTGGTCTGGTGAGGATGGCCAATATCAATCCGCTGGTTGCCGTCGCGCAGGCGCTGATGGCATTACCATCCCCGGACAACCATCGTATTCATTATTGCGTGTACCACAGCCAGCACCCGCTGGCGGTGCGGGCGGCCATTGAAAAACGTCTCGACGCGGTGTTCACGCGACACGAACCGGAGCAGGTCTGGCAGTTGCCTGACGTTAAGCAGGCGCTGATGTCACCGGAACAACATCACCTCTTTGTCGTGCTGGGGACCTCTGTTCTGGAGGTCGGGCGCGATTTTGATGCCGACTGGGGGATTATTGAGCCGAGTTCAATGCGTTCGCTTATTCAGTTTGCGGGGCGTATTCAGCGCCATCGTCAGATCGTTCCTGACAACGAAAATCTGGTGATTCTGGAACGTAACGTTCGCGCGCTTCGCGGAGAAAAGATCGCCTACTGCCGACCCGGTTTTGAAACCGAGCATCACCTTCTGCCTCACCACGATCTCCGGGAGCTGCTCAGCGAAGAGAGCTATCGCACTCTGAATGCGATCCCGCGCATCGTTGAAAATTTTCCCGGCAATGCGCTGGCAGAGCTGGAGCATGCTCGCTTGCGCGCCGCGTTGTTGGGCGCAGAGTTGGGCACAGATGCAGTTGCCGCCTCGTGGTGGCGGCTGCCGCTGACGTGGAACGGCGAGCTTCAGAGACGTACACCGTTTCGCCGCTCGTCGCCGCAGGACACTTTCTTTTTGAGTATGGAAGAGGAAGGTGATCAACCTGAGTTTTGCCTGATGCAGGAAAACGGAGTGTTAAAGCCTGCGGGACGGTTTTGCGAGAAGACCTTATCGATGGCTCGTGGCATAGAACCGTGGATGGCGATTGAGTATGGCGAGGTATTACAGGCGCTGGCCGAGGCAAGACAGATGGAGCTGGCCGCGGTATCGCGACGGTATGGCGAAATCACATTGAGAATCAGCAGGCAGGAGGAGACAGAGCAATGGCTGTATCACCCGATGCTAGGTGTGTTTCGCGCCCTCTGAAAGAGGGCGCGAGCTGCTTGTACAGCAGTGAAGTGTGATTCATGGAGATTTTATATATTTCTAAGCTGTCTAATCGACAGTGGTAGGCATTATATTCATATTTTTATTTATAACAAATTAATGCAGCTTAATGATGTCAGTGATTTTATATAGGTGTGGATGGAAGGCATGAAATAGAGTATTTTACCTTTGGTAAAGTAAATGGAATATTCATGCTGATGATAATTAATGGGATTTTATTATATGCGTTTATGATTATACTTTTCATGTACTCAGGGAATTTATATTAATTATGTTTTTTTAACATATATAAATAAGAGTTATGGGAAAGGCTTAATATTAAGGTGGATTATGAAGGAAGGAGATTTAGTCTCATTTCTTTCAACTTATATTGCCGGACGACGGCAAACAAAGCTGGAAGCATTTGATAAAGAGGCCGCAAAGCGTAGCGCTGAAGAGAGCGCGACGATTGCGGCAGAACGGCGGGATCTGGAGCTTCGCTATGAACCGAAAGCCTGGCTGACGGATGCCGCGAAGCGAGCCGGACAAATTAACCTTGTGACGCATGCGGCGAAATTTACCCACGGGGATTCAAAAAGTAGCAGTATTTACAGCGAGGCAGTGGCGCAGGAAGGGTATCTCTGCACCGCTGCGTTGTCAGGTCTGGAACCGGATGCCGTGGGAAACGCTGCTGCGCTGGACGTTGCGAAATTGCTGCAAACACGGGTTAACGGTGGTGATTCTCTACTGGCGAGCCTGAAACGTGGTGATCACGCTGCGCTGGCCGCTTTTACCGATGAGGCGAACCAACGGCGTGAATGGATTGCGGGTTTTTCCCGTGCGTTAACGCCCGGCGAACCCGCTTCGCACAAGTTGGCTAAACAGGGGTATTTCCCGGTAGGTGAAAATTACCATCTGTTGAGCCCGTTATTTGCCACCTCGCTTGTTCACGCCATGCATCAGAAAATGATTGCCTTCCGTTTTGGCGACGATGTTAAAGCTATCTGGAAAGCACGCCGGGAAAAAACCTGGCATCCCACTCCGCTGACGCTTTTCCCGGATTCAGCGGAAATACACTTTGGTGGCACCAAACCGCAAAACATTTCCTATCTCAACAGCGTGCGCGGGGGGCGTAGCTGGCTGCTTTCCTGTCAGCCTCCGCAGTGGAAAAAAACAGAAAAGCCGCCGACGAAGTTACGTTCTATTTTCACTTCAGGTGGTCAGTTTGATCGGCGTGCAAACAGCACTGTTCAATTGCTTGTGTCTTTATTGACCAGAACCGGTGATTACACCAACGTCCGTATTCGCGAAGCGCGTGATGAATACATTGATGCGCTTATCGATCTGCTCTTTGTGGTCGCATCGGAACTACAGCGTGATACGTGGCAAAACTGGACGCTCTCGTGCGAACGACTAGTCAGTCATCAACAACTCTGGCTCGATCCCTGGCGCACCAAAACCGATGAGGCTTTTCGTCTCGAGCGGGATAAAGACGACTGGCAGGTAAGCGTCGCGACAGATTTTGCCCTGTGGCTTAACGGGCGCCTGAGCAAGGCATTGAAGGATGTGGGGTATGTGGAACAGCGTGAATGGCAAACCCGTGAACGTTTACGCAGCAACTTACGTGAGATGGAAAAAATTATCCGGGAGGCGCTGAAATGAGTTCCTTGATCCTGCTTCACCATATCAGCGTCGAAAACGCCAACGCAATTGCTGGCCTGACTTACGGTTTCCCCGCCATTACCCATTTCCTGGGATTTACCCATGTGCTGTCCCGCAGGTTGAAGGAAACGCACGGGCTGCGCATTGATGGCTGTGCTGTCGTCAGTCACGAACACCAGATCCACGCGCATACCTCTGGCCGCGATTATCAATTTGCCCTGACCCGCAACCCGCTCACACGGGAAGCGAAAACGGCCTCCTTTAACGAAGAGGGGCGCATGCACATGACGGTTTCACTGCTGCTGGAGTGTCACGGGGAAATTCCAAATGGCGAATACGGTCAGCGCGACCTTGCCGAGCATCTCAGGCAGGTATGTCCGACGCTCCGACTGGCGGGGGGAATCATCGTCAATATCCAGGACATTTCGGTTATGGCGATGCCTGCCAGCGGTCAGGAGATGGGCCGATTAAAGTGGCAACTGATGCCGGGCTTTGCCTTGCGGGATCGCAGCAACTGGCTGGGCGAGCATCATAAGACTCTGCTTGAACATAACCCGGATGCAACGCTTCTCGACGCCTGGCTGGATTTTGCCGCGCTAAAAATACAGGCAGAAACGCCAGAGGATAGCAATATCCAGGAAGGCGAACCGGCCAACTGGCACGTTGTTCCCAAACCTAACCCCGGTTATCTGGTGCCGTTGATGACGGGCTATCAGCGCATCTCTGAACTCTACGCGCCGGGCATCGTGGCAAACGCACGCGATGCAGAAACGCCCTTTGCATTTACCGAAGCGGTGTATGGCGTGGGCGAGTGGTGCGGTCTGCACCGGATTCGGTCACTGGAAGAGATTTTCTGGCGTTATCGCACGACAGAAACAGGCTACTACTGTCAGGGCGCGGGCGCGCCGGTGACAACTGAACATCTTAATTAAAAAGGACTTATCTATGGCAAAGGCTCCAACTGCCGTTAAAACGGCATCTGTACTGGCATTTGAACGTAAGCTGGCAACCTCGGATGCGGTGATGTATTCCGGAAGCTGGGAGGGCAAGCAGTGGCAACCGATCCGCATCCAGGAAAAAGCGGTGCGTGGCACCATTTCTAACCGTCTGAAAAACGCGCTAACCAACGATCCGGCAAAACTGGATGCTGAGATCCAGAAAGCGAACCTGCAGCGTGTGGATGTGGCGGCGCTGCCTGCCGATGCAGATACCCTGAAGGTGAAATTTACCCTGCGCGTGCTGGGAAACCTGTCGACGCCTTCTGTGTGTAATGACCGCGCGTATCAGGATGAACTTCAGCAGGTTATCGATGGCTACATCAATGAACACGGTTTTGCCGAACTGGCGCGCCGTTACGCAACTAACCTGGCGAACGGCCGTTTTTTATGGCGCAACCGCGTCGGTGCTGAAAAAATCATCGTGAACGTGACGGGCAGTAAGTCGTGGACGTTTGATGCATACAATTATGCGCTGCGAGATTTTACAGCCAGCGACGAGAGCCTAAACGCGCTGGCGCAGGAAATCGAAAAAGGACTTAGCGGTGAAGGTTTTGTGCTGTTGAACGTCGAAGCGCAGGTGCTGCTCGGTGCCGGGCAGGAGATCTTCCCGTCGCAGGAGCTGGTTCTGGACAGCAACAGCAGCAAGAGCCGTCTGTTGTATCAGGTAGACAGTGTTGCGGGCATGCATTCGCAGAAAATCGGGAATGCCATTCGAACTATCGATACCTGGCATCCTCAGGTAGATGCGCTGGGCGCTATCGCCGTTGAGCCGTACGGCTCAGTCACCAGTCGCGGTGTGGCTTGTCGTCAACCGAAAGAGAAAATGGACTTCTACACCTTACTGGATAACTGGGTGACGAAAGGACTGAAACCTGAGATCGAGCAGCAGCATTACGTCATGGCTGTTCTGATCCGCGGTGGCGTTTTCGGTGAGAAGGGCGACTAAGGAGTGGCTATGGATCACTATCTTGAGATCCGCGTTCTGCCTGATCCGGAGTTCAGCGAGGAGATGCTGATGGCTGCGCTGGTGGCCAAACTGCACCGCGCGCTGGGACAACGAGGGCAGGGGGATATTGGGATCAGCTTCCCGGCATATGGCCTTAAGCCTGGCCCCGTATTACGCGTACACGGTCATCATCAGGCATTAAGCGATCTTGAAGCATTGTCCTGGCGAAAAGGATTAAGTGACTATTGCTTGTCCTCGGGAATACAGCCTGTACCTGCCGTTAATCAATGGCGCTGCGTGAGTCGCGTTCAGGTTAAAAGCAGCGCGCATCGGCTTATGCGACGTTCGGTGAAAAAAGGATGGTTGACAGAGGAGGAGGCGCAACAACGTCTTCTGACGATGCAGGAGACAAGGTCGGATCTACCCTGGCTAAACTTGCGCAGCCTTTCTACGGGCCAGACGTTTAAACTCTTTATTTGTCATGGAGAATTGCTCTCCTCGCCTGTCGCGGGGACGTTTACGACCTACGGTCTTAGCGCGACGGCGACGGTTCCCTGGTTCTGATATGCATCACCGCATCCGCGTTCAGGGTGCGGTTTTTTCTGTCAGGCGGGTATCAAAAACAAAGGGGAGTTGCTGAACTGAATTTAGCGCCGGGTGGAACGCCGGATGTAAGGGGTTAAGGATGGCATTGTTTTCATAAGGAATGATACAGGAAGGTAAGATGAGCGCGAGGGCACTGTTAGCCTGTAACCAACCGGTTCCCAGATCCATTGTCGATACCGGCGCCGGATTTTCCTGCCAGTCCTCAGGGAGCCACGCTTTATCCAGGTAATCTATCTGGTCATCCGGGATATCAATGCTGAAAAGCTGGTACTGATTCAGCACGGTATCTTTTCTGACATGTACCAAAATCTCCAGTGAGGCCAGCGAGATGGAGGTGGAGGCATATACAGCTGGATGGCCTTTATGATTCCACCGTCCGCCATACTGATTTGCGCCACTTCCACTCCACGCTTCGCTGGCATAGCGGCCTGTCACCAGACGATAAAAAATCATGCGAACACTCCGTGTTCCAGGCGGCCAATTAAATCGGTGACTTCCAGCGCACCGGTTTCCGTCGCTATTAAGTCGACGGGCGCCACGTTCCCCAGTCCGCGCACTGGTGCCTGCAGCCAGGTCCATGCTTCTTCTTTACTGCCAAAATAGTCAACGGCAGCATCCAGCACCCGAACGAAACGGGCCACGCGTTCGCTCTCGTCGGGCGTTAACGTCCGTCCCGCGCTTTTGCGGCGGGCTACGTTACGTTCGTTGATACCCGTGACACGCAAAATGTCCGCTTTCGACATGGACGTCCACTCGTGGATGTTGTCGAGCACGCTGACGGGTAATCCCTGATTGAGAAATTCAATCAACCGCATACCTCGGTTGGCAGGTAAACCGGCGTAACGCCAAAGCGCGTTATCAGCAGGTTTCTGTGCGGGGATCCATGTTCTCATGTAACCTCCTGAGTAATGTCATTTGTCATAGACAAGTATAGTCATTTGTCAGAGGGAGTGGAATGGGCGTTTTTTGTGCGGGTGGTTAATGCGAAGAAAAGTGTTTTGACCCTAATTTTTAGAGATTGTGTAATATATTGATTTTAAATGATTATTTTGGGTGGATGAAAAAGAGGGTTAGAGAAGGTTTTTTAGCTTTTTTTGTATGCAAATCATAAGGGTGTGGAGATATTATTTCAGTGCGCTGCCGTACAGGCAGCTTAGAAAACCATTCCGGGTAATGACCTGTCGCGTGATAGGTGCGCTGCCGTACAGGCAGCTTAGAAAGTGCAGTCAGTTCATCCATGCGCAGCAGCTCGGTGCGCTGCCGTACAGGCAGCTTAGAAACTGACACCAGAGGTCAAGGCCTCGCTACTGGCGGTGCGCTGCCGTACAGGCAGCTTAGAAAACCCCATTGCCGGCACGCTTCTTTTTGGCAAGGTGCGCTGCCGTACAGGCAGCTTAGAAACTGTATCGAGTAGCGCCTGAATAAAACCGGCTTGTGCGCTGCCGTACAGGCAGCTTAGAAACAGGAGAGCTGGCAAGCACACGATCTGTTATCGTGCGCTGCCGTACAGGCAGCTTAGAAAATGCCGTCCCAACCCCCGCCACCGGGCGGGAAGTGCGCTGCCGTACAGGCAGCTTAGAAAGCCAGGACGTTAACACCATTAATGCGGCGGATGTGCGCTGCCGTACAGGCAGCTTAGAAATGGCGCGCGGAGTTCGTAGAAGCGCCGGATCAGTGCACTGCCGTACAGGCAGCTTAGAAAATTATGGCCTGAAGATTCCTGAATACTCTGTTAGTGCACTGCCGTACAGGCAGCTTAGAAAGCCGGCGGATGGAAATATGGTGATGTGGCCGATGTGCACTGCCGTACAGGCAGCTTAGAAAAGTTGACCAGGATATATTTGGTTATCAAGAGCGTGCACTGCCGTACAGGCAGCTTAGAAAATCACCAGCGCCACCCCGTGGTCAAAGTCAACGTGCACTGCCGTACAGGCAGCTTAGAAATTCAACAAATATCCAGCGCTCAATGTTTAACCGTGCACTGCCGTACAGGCAGCTTAGAAAGGTAATCACGCGAATGTCACGCAGGATATCGCGTGCACTGCCGTACAGGCAGCTTAGAAAGTGGAAAACATTAACGCTGCAGCGGTTAATTTGTGCACTGCCGTACAGGCAGCTTAGAAAGAAAAGTACCTGGGAATGAAGCCACGGACGGCGTGCACTGCCGTACAGGCAGCTTAGAAGTTCAATCGAATTAACCGACAGTTCCGGGAGTAGTGCACTGCCGCACACGCAGCTCAGCAAAATAGAAAATAAGGCCTCACACTTCTTGCTCTCTGCACTGTCGAACAGACAGCCCTGAAGCAGAAACAAAACCCAAATAATTGTTCAAATAATCAACTGCACCACAAAAAAATAAAGCCGGGAAAACCCCGGCCTTATTTAATATTCATCTGCCATTACAGGCGAAAACAATTAGCGACTACGGAAGACAATGCGGCCTTTGCTCAGGTCGTACGGGGTCAGTTCAACAGTCACTTTGTCGCCCGTCAAAATGCGGATGTAGTTTTTGCGCATTTTACCGGAGATGTGCGCAGTTACCACGTGACCGTTTTCCAGCTCTACGCGAAACATGGTATTAGGCAACGTATCAAGTACGGTACCCTGCATTTCAATATTGTCTTCTTTGGCCATCTAATCCTCTGGGGTATCACTACCAAGTTTTGAACCGGCAAGATAATGCCGAAATTCATCAATTAAGTAAAGAATTGCGCGATTAAAACGCAGCAAAACAGTTTCGGCGCATTGCCCAAGCGTCACGGTACAACCGAACAGGAAGCGCATTCGTAAAGGGGAGACAACAGGATAAACGTCAGGACGTTATCTGAAGCGAGGGTCCCAAACGGCGGCGGGGCAACAGGCAGAAGCTACTCTGCGGCATAATTATAACACCCTCACAAAAAATATGCGGAAAACATTTAGGCATTGGGCATAAAGAGCGTTCTCGGTATCCAGAAGTCGCGGGGGAGCTTCTCCTGACGACTGGCATCCAGATGCTCGATGTACTGGCGTCTCGGGATCTCAACGGCGCCGAGAGAAGCCGTGTGCTCGTTAAGCACCTGACAATCGATCAGGCGTCCACCGCGCTGGGCAAACGCCTGGCTGAAGACCAGCAGCGCCGTTTTCGAGGCATTCACCGCGCGGGAGAACATCGATTCGCCGCAAAACAGCGTCCCCTGCGCCACGCCATACATGCCGCCGACGAGTGCTCCACCGTCCCATACCTCGATGGAATGAGCGTAGCCAAGCTCATGAAGCTGGTGGTAGGCGGTAATGATATCGCGGGTAATCCATGTTCCCTCAAAGCGGTCTTCGGCACAGCCTTCAATGACCTGTCCAAAGGCGTGGTTCAGGGTGACGCGGTAGGGGGATTTCGCATGGAAACGCTTCATGCTGCGGCTCAGGTGAAACTGCTCTGGCCACAGCACGGCACGCGGATCGGGAGACCACCATAAAATGGGGTCGCCGGGAGAAAACCAGGGGAAGATTCCGCGCTGGTACGCCATCAATAGCCGCGCAGGGCTGAGGTCACCGCCAAGGGCCAGCAGCCCATTGGGCTCACGCAGCGCCCCTTCCGGAGAAGGGAACGCGATATTATGACGAGAAAGCTGGACCAGGCGCATGACAGCAAAACTCCAGTACGCGAGTGAGGACGCTACAAATATAGTCTACAGACGCTGTTTAAACTGGTAGTAGCGACCCTGTTTCGCCAACAGCTCTGCGTGACTACCTTGCTCAATAATGTGTCCGTTGTCCATCACAATTATCCGATCAAAACTCGACAGTCCACGCAGGCGGTGCGTGACCATCAGGACGGTTTTACCGGTCATGACATTGGCCAGCAAATCAAGGATTTGGCTCTCGGTCGTGGCATCCAGCCCTTCGGTGGGCTCGTCAAGCAGCATCAGCGGCGCATCGTGCAGCAGCGCGCGCGCAATCGCCAGGCGGCGCAGTTCACCGCCGGAGAGTTGACGACCGCCTTCGCCCAGCCAGCTGTTCAATCCCTCGTCCTCAAGCAGCTTATGCAGACCGACCTGTTCCAGCATGGCGCGAAGCGCATCATCCGTGGCCTCTGGGGCTGCCAGCAGCAGGTTATCGCGCAGGGTGGCGCTGAACAGATGCACGCGCTGCGGAACGACGCTGACCGTTTTGCGCAGGGCCTGCTCGCTGAAATCATTCAGCGATGTGTTATTAAAACGAATCTGGCCGCGCTGCGGATCCCAGGCGCGGGTCAGCAGCTGAAGCAGCGTCGATTTACCGCAGCCGGTACGGCCGAGGATCGCAATCCGCTGACCGGCATTAACAGAAAGGGTAATACCGTCCAGCGCGTTCTGCGCCTGTTTGTCGTAGCTGAAGGTGACATCTTCAAGCGTCAGCGCAACCTGCCCAGGTACCACGGTCTGCCCGGCACTGAACGTGACTTCAGGTTTCTGCTCGGCAATCTGGGTGATGCGCAGGGCAGAAGCGATGACCTGCCCCAGATGCTGGAAGGCGCCCGTCACCGGGGCCAGCGCTTCAAACGCGGCCAGCGCACAGAAGACGAAAAGGGCAATAAGCGGACCCGGCTGTGTATTTCCCCCGATATCGCCGGATGCCAGCCAGAGCATGGCTATCACCGCCACGCCGCCGATCAGCATCATCAGCGCCTGAGAGAAGGCCGTCAGTTCCGACTGGCGGCGCTGGGCTTCATGCCAGTTCAGCTCCGTGCTTTCCATCCGCGCGCGGTAGCGCTTGCTGGCACCAAAAATGGTCAGCTCCGCCTGCCCCTGAAGCCAGGCGGTCAGCTGCTGACGGTAGTCCCCGCGCAGGCGCGTCAGGTTTTCCCCGGTGGATTTCCCGGCGCGGTAAAACAGCGGCGGCAGAATGATAAGCGTCAGCAGCATGATCCCACCCAGCGTCAGCGCAACGGGGACATCCAGAACAGACAGCCCCAGCGTGACCACCACAATCACCACAAACGCGCCCACGATCGGGGAAATCACCCGCAGGTAAAGGTGATCCAGCGTGTCGACATCCGCCACCACGCGGTTAAGCAACTCGCCCTGACGAAAACGCGCCAATCCGGCAGGGGAGAGGGGCAGCAGTTTGCTAAAGGTATAGATACGCAGGTGCTGCAGCACGCGGAAAGTGGCGTCGTGGCTGACCAGCCGTTCGAAATAGCGTCCGGCAGTACGGGTGATGGCGGTACCGCGAACCCCGGCAGCCGGAAGCATGTAGTTGAAGCTGTATAAACCGGCGAACCCCGCGACGGCCGAGGCCGACAGGAACCAGCCGGAAAGCGTGAGCAGGCCGATGCTGGCGAGCAGCGTGACAATAGCCAGCACAATACCCAGCGTCAGCATCCATTTGTGGCGTTTATAGAGCGCCAGGTAAGGTAGCAGAGCGCGCATCAGATATCCTCCTGACGGTTCGCCAGCAGGGTAGCAAATGGCCCCTGGGCGGCAACGAGAGAGGCGTAATCGCCTTGCTCAACAATACGGCCGTTTTCCATGACCCAGATCTGGTCCCAGTCGGCAATCCCTTCCAGCTGGTGGGTGACCATTAGTGTGGTTTGCTGCAGGGAGGCGGCGTTAAGCGCTTCCATGACGCGCTGCTCGCTGTGTGCGTCAAGGCTGGCTGCAGGCTCGTCCAGCAGCATCAACTGGCATGGGTTGAGCAGCGCGCGGGCAACGGCTACACGCTGCGCCTGCCCGACCGACAGCCCGGCGGACTGGTCGCCGACAACGGTATCCACCCCTTGCGGCAGCAGCGGCAGAAACTCGCTAACCCAGGCGCGGTCGAGAACCGATTGCAGTTCATCTTCACGCGCGTCCGGGCGCGCCAGAAGTACATTTTCGCGCAGCGTAGCGGCGGGAAGCTGTGGGTTTTGGCCTACCCAGCTGAGCTGTTTACGCCAGGCGTCAGGGTCGAGATTGCGCAGTTCGGTTTTGTTGATCCGCAGTGAACCGGTGTAGGCCATAAAACCGGACAACGCGTTCAGCAGAGAACTTTTCCCGGAACCGCTGATGCCGACAAGGACCACGCGTTGTCCGGCAGGTAAGGTAAAGTTCAGCGGACCGGCGAGCACTTTGCCTTCGGGCGACAGAATGGAAAAGTCCTGCGCTTCAATGGTCACCGGATCTTTCGCATTCAGCGTCACGTCACCGCGCTCCGGGTGGGCCAGCGGCGTTTCCAGGAACGTTTTAAGGCTATCGGCGGCGCCAACCGCCTGAGCTTTGGCGTGATAGAAAGTTCCCAGATCGCGAAGCGGCTGGAAAAATTCCGGCGCCAGGATCAGCGCCAGGAAACCGGCGGAAAGGGTCACCGCCGTGCCGTAATGGCCGAAATCCAGCGCACCGAGGTAGGAGAAGCCGAAGTAGACCGCCACAAGGGCAATCGACAGCGAGGTGAAGAATTCCAGAACGCCTGAAGACAGGAAGGCGAGGCGTAGTACTTCCATGGTGCGCTGACGGAAGTCCTGTGACGCCAGGCGAATATTTTCGGTTTCCGCTTCACCGCGGCCAAAAATGCGTAACGTCTCCATGCCGCGCAGACGATCGAGGAAATGACCGCTTAAGCGACCCAGTGCGAGGAAGTTACGGCGGTTGGCATCCGCAGCTCCCATGCCGACCAGCGCCATAAACAGCGGGATCAGCGGGGCGGTGCCCATCAGAATCAGCGCCGCCATCCAGTTCACCGGGAAGATGGCGATCACGATCAGCAGCGGAACGAAGACGGCAAGGGCCATCTGCGGCAGATAGCGTGCGTAGTAGTCATGCATATCGTCAATCTGCTCAAGGATCAGCGTCGCCCAGCTACCGGCCGGTTTACCCTGGATCCACGCGGGCCCGGCTTCCTGAAGCCTGTCGAGCACCTGACGGCGGATCTCGTAGCGGATGTGCTGTCCGGCGTGAAAACCGACACGCTCACGCAGCCACACCACCCAGGCGCGCAGGATAAAAATCAGGATCAGGACAATAAAGGGCAGCAGGAGCGCTTCGCGTGGAATGTTCTCCATGATCATGTGATTAAGAATGCGGGCCAGCAGCCATGCCTGGGCAACAATCAACAGACCGCTGACGAAACCCAAAAGACGGGAAATCGTAAGCCAGCGGCGGGAAAGAACGCTTTGCTGTTTCAGCCAGCGTGTTAACTCTTGTTGACGGGTTTTTTCCATTGCGTACTTTGCAGGTGACGTTATTAGAAGTTGGGCAGCGCAATGTTACAACGGGGAGACAATAAAGGCGACTTATCGCCGCCTTTATTTACGTTTGTTACTGACTTGTAAAGATTATTTACCTTGTTCAGCCAGTCCATCAAGGTAGCGTTCAGCGTCCAGCGCGGCCATACACCCGGTGCCCGCAGAGGTGATCGCCTGACGATAAATATGGTCCATCACGTCGCCAGCCGCGAATACGCCCGGGATGCTGGTTTGAGTCGCATTACCATGAATGCCGGACTGCACTTTGATGTAGCCGTTTTCCAGCTCAAGCTGACCGTCGAAGATTGCGGTGTTCGGGCTGTGACCAATGGCCACAAACAGACCCGCCACTTCCAGCGTTTCGACATTATCGGTGTTCTGGGTATCACGAATACGCAGACCGGCAACGCCCATCTGGTCGCCCGTCACCTCTTCCAGCGTACGGTTGGTGTGCAGCACGATGTTGCCGCTTGCTACTTTGTCCATCAGACGTTTGATCAGGATCTTCTCCGCGCGGAAGGTTTCGCGGCGGTGGATCAGGTGTACTTCAGAGGCAATGTTCGCCAGGTACAGCGCTTCTTCCACGGCAGTGTTGCCGCCGCCGATGACCGCGACCTTCTGATTGCGATAGAAGAAACCGTCGCAGGTGGCGCAGGCAGAAACCCCGCGGCCTTTAAACGCTTCTTCGGATGGCAGGCCGAGGTAACGGGCAGAGGCACCGGTTGCAATGATCAGCGCGTCACAGGTGTATTCACCGCTGTCACCCGTCAGGCGGAACGGACGGTTCTGCAGGTCGACCTTATTGATGTGATCGAACAGAATTTCGGTTTCGAATTTAGCAGCATGCTCGTGCATACGCTCCATCAGCAGCGGCCCGGTCAGGTCGTTCGGGTCGCCTGGCCAGTTTTCCACTTCGGTGGTGGTGGTCAGCTGACCGCCTTTTTCCATGCCGGTGATTAATACCGGGTGCAGGTTAGCGCGTGCAGCATAGACCGCCGCGGTATATCCCGCAGGTCCAGAACCAAGGATTAGCAGCTTACTGTGTTTGGCCGTGCCCATGAGATCCCCATTGTTGTTGGCAGACATTTGGCTGGATTGTAGGGAATTTGTTGCCGTAAAAAAAGAGCGCAGCAATTTTGATATCAATCTGTGTAATAGCCATGGACGATGAATCGCGCCCGATAACATCACGCTTTCTCCAGAAAAGCGGTCGTTTGTAAGGCAATAAAATGAGGATTAATACCCTGCCGCAATGAATATCCGGCATGTTGTACTAAAAAACGATGTTTTGCTTTGACAATCCCCTGCGCTTTTGCGAAAACATTCAAGGAAGAAAAAAAACCGCGTTAACCGTATGCCGCATAGGCATGCACGTAAATGCCATTTTTACCGGGTCAGTGAAATCTACGCATGGCGTGGACAGACGCCATACGTGATGTCGGTGACTGCCTTCGGGCAACGGTTTTCTTACCAACAGAACCCGAATCCGCATCGCGTCTATTACATAATCAGGCGATGTGATGACTAACGGGTACAGGCTCTGAACAGTGATGTGCACAGGGTCCAGGCAGGAGTAGGGAAGGAATACAGAGAGACAATAATAATGGTAGATAGCAAGAAGCGCCCTGGCAAAGATCTCGACCGTATCGATCGTAACATTCTTAATGAATTGCAAAAGGATGGGCGTATTTCCAACGTCGAGCTTTCAAAACGTGTGGGACTTTCCCCGACGCCGTGCCTTGAGCGTGTGCGCCGACTGGAAAGACAGGGTTTTATTCAGGGCTATACGGCTCTGCTGAACCCGCATTATCTGGATGCCTCACTTCTGGTATTTGTTGAGATTACTCTGAATCGTGGTGCGCCGGATGTGTTTGAGCAATTTAACGCCGCTGTACAAAAACTTGAAGAAATTCAAGAGTGTCATCTGGTGTCCGGTGATTTCGACTACCTGTTGAAAACCCGTGTGCCTGATATGTCCGCCTACCGTAAGCTGCTGGGGGAAACCCTGTTGCGTCTGCCGGGCGTGAACGACACCCGTACGTACGTGGTGATGGAAGAGGTCAAACAGAGCAATCGTCTGGTTATTAAGACGCGCTAACACGGAACAGGTGCAAAATCAGCGTAGTTTGATTACACTCCTGTTAATCCATACAGCAACAGTGCCGGGGAGTCCCGGCGCTGTTGTCCGTTTTAGCAAACAGGCAGGATATGCCTGATACCTGGAGAGCCTTTCTTGAGCCAGGAATACACTGAAGACAAAGAAGTCACACTATCGAAGCTAAGCAGCGGACGTCGTCTCCTCGAGGCTTTGCTGATTGTTATTGCCCTTTTTGCCGTCTGGCTGATGGCAGCCTTACTCAGTTTCAACCCCTCGGATCCCAGCTGGTCACAAACTGCATGGCATGAGCCTATCCATAATTTGGGCGGTGTCCCCGGTGCCTGGCTTGCGGACACGCTGTTCTTCATTTTCGGTGTGATGGCCTACACCCTTCCCGTCATTATCATTGGCGGATGCTGGTTTGCGTGGCGTCATCGTCAGAACGATGATTACATCGACTATTTCGCCGTCTCGCTGCGCCTGATTGGCGCGCTGGCGCTGATCCTCACCTCCTGCGGGCTGGCGGCGATTAACGCCGATGATATCTGGTACTTCGCCTCTGGCGGGGTGATCGGCAGCTTATTAAGTTCTGCGCTCCAGCCGATGCTGCACAGCAGCGGCGGCACGCTGGCGCTGCTGTGCATCTGGGCCGCCGGGCTGACGCTGTTTACCGGCTGGTCCTGGGTGAGCATTGCCGAGAAAATTGGCAGCTTTATCCTCACCATTCTGACTTTTGCCAGCAATCGTACCCGCCGTGACGATACGTGGGTGGATGAAGACGAATACGAAGATGAAGAGGAAGATGACGCGCCTGTGCAGCGTCGTGAGTCTCGTCGTGCCAGAATTTTGCGCGGCGCGCTGGCGCGTCGCCAGCGTGTTGCTGAGAAATTTGCCAACCCGCTCGGCCGTAAAACCGATGCGGCGCTCTTCTCCGGTAAACGCATGGATGAAGACGAGCAGGTGGCGTATCGCGCTGCGGGTGTCGCCGTCGATCCTGACGATGTGCTCTTCTCCGGCAGCCGGGCCACGCCCGGGGACTTTGACGAATACGACCCGCTGTTAAACGGCCACTCGGTCACCGAACCGGTAGCAGCCGCGGCCGCCGCGACGACTGCAGCCCAGGCGTATGCCGCGCCTGTCGACGCCGTGATGCCATCCGCGCCGGTCCCGCCACCGGAATCCGTTATTCAGCAGCCTCAGGTTGAGTGGCAGGCTGCGCCGGGTGTTCACACGCCAGAGCCCGTCATTGCGCCTGAACCTGAAAGCTACATCCCCGTGCAGCAGGAACAGTGGCAGCAGCCTTATCAGCCGCCGCAGCCTGAGTATGAACCGCAGCAATATCAGCAGCCAGTGGCTCAACCGTATCAGGAGTACGTGCCTGAACCGGTTGAACCTGTGCAGCCTTATGTTGCACCGCAGCCTGAACCTGAGCCTGAAATCGTGGAAGAGGTGAAGCCTGCCCGTCCACCGCTGTACTATTTTGAAGAAGTCGAAGAGCGCCGCGCGCGTGAGCGCGAACAGCTGGCCGCCTGGTATCAGCCTGTGCCTGAACCAGTGCAGGAGCAGGTTACGAAAGCGCCTTCTGTTTCTGTTCCACCTGTCGACCCGACGCCTGCTGTTGCACCCGTAGCGGAAAGCGTGAAGCAGGCTACCGCGGCGGCGGCCGTGGCTGCACCCGTCTTTAGCCTGGCAACCGGGGGGGCACCTCGTCCTCAGGTGAAAGAGGGGATCGGTCCGCAGCTGCCTCGTCCTAACCGCGTCCGCGTGCCAACCCGCCGTGAGCTTGCTTCTTATGGCATCAAGCTGCCTTCCCAGCGTATGGCTGAAGAAAAAGCGCGCGAGTCTGAATACGACGATGATGCTGATGAAATGCAGCAGGACGAGCTGGCCCGCCAGTTCGCTGCGCAGCAGAATCAGCGCTACGGTGAAGAGTATCAGCACGATGAACCGGCGCTGGAAGACGACGATGACGCCGCGGAAGCGGAACTGGCGCGTCAGTTTGCCGCCACCCAGCAGCAGCGCTATTCCGGTGAACAACCGGCTGGTGCAAATCCGTTCTCGCTGTCGGACTTTGAATTCTCGCCGATGAAAGATCTGGTGGATGATGGCCCAAGCGAGCCTTTATTTACCCCGAGCGTGATGCCGGAAGCTGAGCCTGTGCGCCAGCCACCGGCACCACAGGCCTACGCGCAGCCGCAACAGCCCGTTCAGCAGCCGTATACACAACCGCAGCAGCCACCACAGCCGCCGCAGTTCCAGCAGCCTGCGCCTCAGCCTCAGGAGAGCCTGATTCACCCGCTGCTGATGCGTAACGGTGAAAGCCGTCCGCTGCAGCGTCCAAGCACGCCGCTACCGTCTCTGGATCTGTTAACGCCGCCGCCGTCAGAAGTTGAACCGGTTGATACCTTCGCGCTGGAGCAGATGGCGCGTCTGGTGGAGGCACGTCTGGCTGACTTCCGTATCAAGGCGGACGTGGTGAACTACTCGCCGGGTCCTGTGATCACCCGTTTTGAACTGAACCTGGCGCCGGGCGTAAAAGCCGCGCGTATTTCCAACCTGTCCCGCGACCTGGCGCGTTCGCTGTCGACCGTAGCGGTGCGCGTGGTGGAAGTGATACCGGGTAAACCTTACGTTGGTCTTGAGCTGCCGAACAAAAAACGTCAGACCGTCTACCTGCGTGAAGTGCTGGATAACACCAAGTTCCGCGATAACCCCTCCCCGCTGACCGTGGTGCTGGGTAAAGATATCGCTGGCGATCCGGTGGTGGCAGACCTCGCAAAAATGCCTCACCTGCTGGTCGCGGGTACTACTGGTTCCGGTAAGTCCGTCGGTGTGAACGCCATGATCCTCAGCATGCTCTATAAAGCGCAGCCGGAAGATGTGCGTTTCATCATGATTGACCCGAAAATGCTCGAACTGTCGGTCTATGAAGGTATTCCTCATCTGCTGACCGAAGTGGTCACCGACATGAAAGACGCCGCCAACGCTCTGCGCTGGAGCGTGAATGAGATGGAGCGTCGCTACAAGCTGATGTCTGCGTTGGGCGTACGTAACCTGGCCGGTTATAACGAGAAAATCGCCGAAGCGGCGCGCATGGGACGTCCGATTCCGGATCCATACTGGAAGCCGGGTGACAGCATGGATGCCCAGCATCCGGTGCTGGAAAAACTGCCTTATATCGTGGTGCTGGTCGATGAATTCGCTGACCTGATGATGACCGTCGGTAAGAAAGTGGAAGAGCTGATTGCCCGCCTGGCGCAGAAAGCGCGTGCGGCCGGTATTCACCTTGTGCTGGCGACTCAGCGTCCTTCCGTGGACGTCATCACCGGTCTGATTAAAGCGAACATTCCGACGCGTATCGCCTTTACCGTATCCAGTAAAATTGACTCGCGTACTATTCTTGACCAGGGCGGTGCAGAATCGCTGCTGGGTATGGGTGACATGCTCTATTCCGGTCCGAACTCTACCTCTCCTGTGCGTGTTCACGGCGCGTTCGTGCGCGACCAGGAAGTGCACGCGGTTGTGCAGGACTGGAAAGCGCGCGGTCGTCCGCAATACGTCGATGGCATCACCAGCGACACGGAAAGCGAAGGCGGCGGCGGTGGCTTTGACGGCGGTGAAGAGCTGGATCCGTTATTCGATCAGGCGGTTAACTTCGTTACCGAAAAACGTAAAGCATCTATCTCCGGCGTACAGCGTCAGTTCCGCATCGGCTATAACCGCGCTGCGCGCATCATCGAGCAGATGGAAGCGCAGGGCATTGTGAGCGAGCAGGGGCATAACGGTAACCGCGAGGTGCTGGCACCGCCACCGTTTGATTAACCTTCCGCAATTGCAAAGAAGGGTAAATCAGCCAAAATTAAGCATTTTCTTCTGTCGCCTGCCTTCGGGCAGGTCCAGAATAGAAGACGGAAACCCCTATCGGGAAGACGTATTTTAAGGAATAACAATGAAAAAAATCGCCATCGCCTGTGCATTACTCACCAGTTTTGTCGCCAGCAGCGTCTGGGCTGATGCAGCCAGCGACCTTAAAAGCCGACTGGATAAAGTAAGCAGCTTCCACGCCAGCTTCACCCAAAAAGTGACGGACGGCAGCGGCAACGCGGTGCAGGAAGGTCAGGGAGATTTGTGGGTAAAACGCCCCAATCTGTTCAACTGGCACATGACCCAGCCGGATGAGAGCATCCTGGTCTCTGACGGTAAAACCCTATGGTTCTTCAACCCGTTCGTTGAGCAGGCCACGGCGACCTGGCTGAAGGATGCGACCAGCAATACGCCGTTTATGCTGATTGCCCGTAACCAGGCCAGCGACTGGCAGCAGTACAATATTAAACAGACGGGTGACGAATTTGTCCTGACGCCGAAAGGCAGCAACGGCAACCTGAAGCAGTTCACCATCAATGTCAGCACCAACGGTACCATTAATCAGTTCGGCGCGGTTGAGCAGGACGATCAGCGCAGCAGCTATCAGCTCAAGTCTCAGCAGAACGGCGCCGTTGATGCATCGAAATTCACCTTTACCCCGCCGAAGGGCGTAACGGTGGACGACCAACGCAATAAGTAAGAGGCGTGAGTGGGCAATCTGTCGCTCGATTTTTCAGATAACGCGTTTCAACCTCTGGCCGCACGTATGCGGCCAGAAAATTTAGCGCAGTACATCGGCCAGCAGCACCTGCTGGCTGCCGGTAAGCCCTTGCCGCGCGCCATTGAGGCGGGGCATTTGCACTCCATGATCCTCTGGGGGCCACCCGGCACCGGTAAAACGACCCTCGCTGAAGTGATTGCCCGCTATGCCAACGCAGACGTCGAACGTATCTCGGCGGTGACGTCCGGCGTCAAAGAGATCCGCGAAGCGATCGAGCGTGCGCGGCAGAACCGCAATGCCGGGCGGCGCACCATTCTCTTTGTGGACGAAGTCCACCGCTTCAACAAGAGCCAGCAGGATGCCTTCCTGCCGCACATTGAAGACGGCACGATCTTCTTCATCGGCGCGACCACCGAAAACCCGTCGTTTGAGCTGAACTCGGCGCTGCTTTCCCGCGCGCGCGTTTACCTGCTCAAATCGCTGACGACCGAGGATATCGAAAAGGTTCTTACTCAGGCGATGGACGACAAATCGCGCGGCTACGGGGGGCAGGATATCGTTCTGCCTGACGAGACGCGTCGTGCGATTGCGGAACTGGTTAACGGCGATGCGCGTCGGGCGCTGAACACGCTGGAGATGATGGCCGATATGGCCGAGGTCGACGATGCTGGCAAGCGGGTGCTAAAACCGGAACTGCTCACCGAAATTGCCGGGGAACGCAGCGCGCGTTTCGATAATAAAGGTGACCGTTTTTACGATCTCATTTCGGCCCTGCATAAGTCCGTGCGCGGCAGCGCGCCGGATGCGGCGCTGTACTGGTACGCGCGTATTATCACTGCGGGCGGCGATCCGTTATACGTCGCGCGCCGCTGTCTGGCGATTGCCTCAGAAGATGTCGGCAATGCCGACCCGCGTGCCATGCAGGTCGCGCTGTCGGCCTGGGATTGTTTCACCCGGGTTGGACCTGCGGAGGGCGAGCGTGCCATTGCGCAGGCGATTGTCTATCTGGCCTGTGCGCCGAAAAGCAATGCCGTTTATACCGCGTTTAAGGCCGCGATGTCTGACGCACGCGAACGCCCGGACTACGATGTACCGGTTCATCTGCGTAATGCGCCGACCAAACTGATGAAAGAGATGGGGTATGGGCAGGAGTACCGCTACGCTCATGATGAACCCAATGCCTACGCCGCCGGGGAGGAATATTTCCCGCAGGAGATGGCACAAACGCGCTATTATCACCCCACAAACAGAGGTCTTGAAGGCAAGATTGGTGAAAAGCTCACCTGGCTCGCCGGACAGGATCAAAATAGCCCTATAAAACGCTACCGTTAGTTCAGTCGTTGCGGTAATGTTGGCAATTGTATCCTTGTGACCGCAGGCTGTGGTCACATTTCCTATTTTAATTCGATAAGCACAGGATAAGCATGCTCGATCCCAATCTGCTGCGTAATGAGCCAGACGCAGTCGCTGAAAAACTGGCACGCCGGGGCTTTAAGCTGGATGTAGATAAGCTGCGCGCTCTTGAAGAGCGTCGTAAAGTTCTGCAGGTACAAACTGAAAATCTGCAGGCAGAGCGTAACTCTCGATCGAAATCCATCGGCCAGGCGAAAGCGCGCGGGGAAGATATTGAGCCATTACGCCTGGAAGTGAACAAGCTGGGTGAAGAACTGGATCAGGCGAAAGCGGAGCTGGATGTTCTTCAGGCCGAAATTCGTGATATTGCCCTGGCTATCCCGAATATTCCTGACGGCAGCGTGCCTGTCGGCAAAGATGAAAACGACAACGTTGAAGTGAAACGCTGGGGTACGCCTCGTGAGTTTGACTTCGAGGTGCGCGATCACGTGACGCTGGGCGAAATGCACGCGGGCCTGGATTTTGCGGCAGCGGTTAAGCTGACCGGTTCTCGCTTCGTGGTGATGAAAGGCCAGATTGCCCATCTGCACCGCGCGCTGGCGCAGTTCATGCTGGATCTGCACACCGAGCAGCATGGCTACAGCGAAACCTACGTGCCGTATCTGGTCAACCACGATACGCTGTACGGTACGGGCCAGTTGCCGAAATTTGCCGGCGATCTGTTCCATACCCGTCCGCTGGACGAAGAAGCAGACAGCAGCAACTACGCGCTGATCCCAACCGCGGAAGTGCCGCTGACTAACCTCGTGCGTGATGAGATCATCGACGAAGACGATCTGCCAATCAAACTGACGGCGCACTCTCCGTGCTTCCGTTCTGAAGCCGGTTCTTACGGTCGCGACACGCGCGGTCTGATCCGTATGCACCAGTTCGACAAGGTTGAGATGGTGCAGATCGTTCGTCCTGAAGAGTCCATGGACGCGCTGGAAGAAATGACCGGCCACGCGGAGAAAGTGCTGGAGCTGCTGGGTCTGCCGTACCGTCGTATGGCGCTGTGCACCGGTGATATGGGCTTTGGCGCCTGCAAAACCTTCGATCTGGAAGTGTGGGTGCCTGCGCAGAACACCTACCGTGAAATCTCCTCCTGCTCTAACGTCTGGGATTTCCAGGCGCGCCGCATGCAGGCACGCTGCCGCAGCAAATCTGACAAGAAAACCCGTCTGGTGCATACCCTGAACGGTTCTGGTCTGGCTGTGGGCCGTACCCTGGTTGCCGTGCTGGAAAACTATCAGCAGGCAGACGGTCGTATCGAGATCCCTGAAGTGCTGCGTCCATACATGAAAGGCCAGCAGTACATCGGTTAATATTTGCCTTAAAACAAAAAAGCGCCTCAGGGCGCTTTTTTTATGCCTTTGATTTGATACGACGCAATAACCCCTCCCTCTAAAGTAGTAATACTCCTCCGAATGAAAGTCAGCATAAAACGCTGATAACGAAAAAATTCGTTATATATAAAACTACATAGCGGTTTGCGCCGCCTCTCTTTTCTTTGTGAGCAACCAAAGTGAGTCTCTATGAAAATCAACGCGCCTGAAGCATTAATGGCTGCCGAGGTCACTCGCCGTGGGTTGATGAAAACCACGGCCATAGGCGGCCTGGCCGTAGCCAGCAGTGCCTTCTCGCTCCCTTTTACCCGACTGGCGTCGGCGGCAGAGGCTCTGTCTCCGGCCACTTCGCCGGAAAAAGTGGTGTGGAGTGCCTGTACCGTCAACTGCGGTAGCCGTTGTCCGCTGCGTATGCATGTGGTGGACGGTGAAATTAAATATGTCGAAACCGACAATACCGGGGATGATAACTACGAAGGGTTACATCAGGTCCGTGCCTGCCTGCGTGGTCGTTCCATGCGTCGTCGCGTCTATAATCCGGACCGCCTGAAATATCCGATGAAGCGCGTCGGTAAGCGTGGGGAAGGGAAATTCGAGCGGATTAGCTGGGACGAAGCCTACGATATCATCGCCACCAACATGCAGCGTTTGATTAAAGAGTACGGTAACGAATCTATCTACCTGAACTACGGTACCGGGACGCTTGGCGGCACGCTGACCCGCTCCTGGCCACCGGGAAAAACGCTGGTGGCGCGCCTGATGAACTGCTGCGGCGGTTATCTCAATCACTATGGCGACTACTCCTCTGCGCAGATCGCGGCAGGACTGAACTACACCTACGGCGGCTGGGCTGACGGCAACAGCCCGTCCGATATCGAAAACAGTAAGCTGGTCGTGCTGTTCGGTAACAACCCGGGTGAAACCCGCATGAGCGGTGGCGGGGTGACCTACTACCTCGAACAGGCACGCGCCAAATCCAATGCCCGCATGATCATCATCGATCCGCGCTATACCGACACCGGTGCCGGACGTGAAGACGAGTGGATCCCAATCCGTCCGGGTACCGATGCCGCGCTGGTCTCCGCGCTCGCGTGGGTGATGATCACCGAAAACCTTGTTGATCAGCCTTTCCTGGATAAATACTGCGTCGGCTATGACGAGAAAACGCTGCCCGCCAGCGCGCCGGCAAACGGTCACTACAAGGCGTATATTCTCGGACAGGGCAGTGACGGCGTGGCGAAAACGCCGGAGTGGGCCTCCACCATCACCGGCATCCCGGCAGAGCGTATCGTTCAGCTGGCGCGTGAGATTGGCTCAGCCAAACCGGCATATATCAGCCAGGGCTGGGGTCCGCAGCGTCATGCGAACGGCGAAATCGCGACCCGTGCCATCTCCATGCTCTCCATTCTGACCGGCAACGTCGGCATTCACGGCGGTAACACCGGCGCGCGTGAAGGTTCATATGAAGTGCCGTTCGAACGTATGCCGACGCTGGATAACCCGGTTCAGACCAGCATCTCCATGTTTATGTGGACCGATGCGATTGAACGCGGCCCGGAAATGACCGCTCTGCGCGACGGCGTGCGCGGCAAGGACAAGCTGGACGTGCCGATCAAGATGATCTGGAACTATGCCGGTAACTGTCTCATCAACCAGCACTCTGAAATCAACCGCACCCATGAAATCCTGCAGGACGACAAGAAGTGCGAGATGATTGTGGTGATCGACTGCCACATGACCTCCTCGGCAAAATATGCCGATATCCTGCTGCCGGACTGCACCGCCTCTGAGCAGATGGATTTCGCGCTGGACGCCTCCTGCGGCAACATGTCCTACGTGATCTTTACCGACCAGGCGATTAAACCGCGCTTTGAGTGCAAAACCATTTATGAGATGACCTCTGAGCTGGCGAAACGTCTTGGCGTTGAGCAGCAGTTTACCGAGGGACGTACTCAGGAAGGGTGGATGCGCCATCTGCATGAACTCTCCCGCAAGGCGATCCCGGACCTGCCGGACTTTGATACCTTCCGCAAGCAGGGGATGTACAAACAGCGAGATCCGGAAGGGCACCACGTGGCGTACAAAGCGTTCCGTGAAGATCCGCAGGCGAACCCGCTGACCACGCCGTCGGGCAAAATCGAAATCTACTCCGAAGCGCTGGCAAACATTGCGTCAACCTGGGAGCTGCCGGAAGGGGACGTCATCGATCCACTGCCGATCTACACGCCGGGCTTTGAAAACTATAACGATCCGCTGACGGCGAAATTCCCGCTGCAGCTGACCGGCTTCCACTATAAAGCGCGTGTTCACTCTACCTACGGTAACGTCGACGTGCTGAAGGCCGCCTGCCGCCAGGAGATGTGGATCAACCCGATGGACGCGAAAGCGCGCGGCATCAGCAATGGCGATCGCGTGCGTATCTTCAACGGTCGCGGCGAGGTGCATATTGAAGCCAAAGTCACCCCACGCATGATGCCCGGCGTGGTGGCGTTAGGGGAAGGGGCCTGGTACAGCCCGGATGCCAACCGCATCGACCAGGCGGGCAGTATTAACGTACTGACCACACAGCGTCCGTCGCCGCTGGCGAAGGGTAACCCATCCCACACAAACCTTGTCCAGGTTGAAAAGGTTTAAGGAGTAACCGATGACAACTCAGTATGGATTTTTTATTGATTCCAGCCGTTGTACCGGGTGCAAAACCTGCGAGCTGGCCTGTAAAGACTACAAAGACCTGACGCCGGACGTGAGCTTCCGTCGCATCTACGAATACGCCGGGGGCGACTGGCAGGAAGATAACGGCGTCTGGCATCAGAACGTCTTTGCGTATTACCTGTCGATTGCCTGTAACCACTGTGAAGATCCTGCCTGCACGAAGGTTTGTCCGAGCGGAGCGATGCACAAGCGCGAAGACGGCTTTGTGGTGGTGGATGAAGATGTCTGCATAGGCTGTCGCTACTGCCATATGGCCTGTCCGTACGGCGCACCGCAGTATAATGCCGCTAAAGGCCACATGACCAAATGCGATGGTTGCCACACCCGCGTAGCGGATGGCAAAAAGCCGATTTGCGTCGAGTCCTGTCCGCTGCGCGCGCTGGACTTCGGCCCGATTGAAGAGCTGCGTCAGAAACACGGTCAGCTCGCCGCCGTGGCACCGCTGCCGTCTGCGCACTTCACGAAGCCAAGTATTGTGATTAAACCTAACGCCAACAGCCGTCCTACAGGTGACACCACCGGCTACCTGGCAAACCCGAAGGAGGTGTGAGATGGGAAGTGGATGGCATGAATGGCCGCTGATGATCTTCACGGTCTTTGGTCAGTGCGTGGCGGGCGGCTTCATTGTGCTCGCGCTGGCGTTGTTGAAAGGTCAGCTCAATGCTGAACAGCAGCAGCGTTTAGTGTTGAGCATGTTTGGCCTGTGGGTGCTGATGGGGATTGGCTTTATCGCCTCAACGCTGCACCTGGGCTCGCCGATGCGCGCGTTTAACTCCCTGAACCGCGTGGGGGCCTCATCACTGAGTAACGAGATTGCCAGTGGCGCAATTTTCTTTGCCGTCGGTGGGCTAGGCTGGCTGCTGGCCGCTATGAAGAAGTTGCCTGCGGGTCTGCGCAGCCTGTGGCTGATCCTGACCATGGTGCTGGGCGTGGTGTTCGTGTGGATGATGGTGCGTGTCTATAACACCATTGATACCGTCCCCACCTGGTACAGCGTCTGGACGCCAATGAGCTTCTTCCTGACGATGTTTATCGGCGGGCCGCTGCTGGGCTACCTGCTGCTGCGCGTGGCGGGTGTCGACGGATGGGCTATGCGTTTGCTGCCCGCTGTTTCGCTTCTGGCGCTGGTAGTGAGTGCGATGGTCGCTCTGATGCAGGGTTCTGAACTGGCAACCATTCACAGCTCTATCCAGCAGGCCTCTGCTCTGGTGCCGGACTACGGTGCTCTGATGGCCTGGCGTATCGTCCTGCTGGTCGCTGCGCTGGTATTCTGGATTGCTCCTCAGCTTAAAGGCTATCAACCTGCGCTGCCGCTGTTGTCACTGGCTTTTGTGCTGGTACTGGCGGGTGAACTGATTGGTCGCGGCGTGTTCTACGGGTTGCATATGACTGTAGGTATGGCTATCGCCAGTTAATGTTATATTTGGTTATATCAAGCCGGGCCTGAGTGCCCGGCTTTTTCTTTTTTCGATCATGAAATTTTTCGACTGTCGTGTTGTTTTAATTTTGCCCATTAATAAATGAAAACAGAGACATAATTAATATCTATAGCAGGCGTGGCATTAGCAGGATAAGTTTTTTAAATCGACAGGGAACATATTGTGCGAGGCGGCTAAATCAGTGGATTGACTTTGTTTTTGCCAGTGGCATGATGCGCACGAAATCTGAACTTCCTCACGGCTTTTTAATCCATGACCACCTATACCCGGCCAGTGCTGCTGTTGCTCTGTGGCCTGCTTCTGTTGACCCTGGCGATCGCAGTGTTAAATACGCTCGTCCCGCTGTGGCTCGCCCATGAAAACTTACCGACCTGGCAGGTAGGTATGGTCAGCTCATCCTTTTTTACCGGGAACCTGCTGGGGACGCTGGTGACCGGGAGCCTGATCAAGCGCTTTGGCTTTAACCGTAGCTATTATCTGGCTTCGCTGATTTTCGCTGCCGGGTGTGCGGGGCTGGGCCTGATGGTCGGCTTCTGGAGCTGGATGGCATGGCGCTTTATCGCCGGTGTTGGCTGCGCGATGATTTGGGTGGTCGTTGAAAGTGCGCTGATGTGCAGCGGCACCTCCCGCAACCGCGGTCGCCTGCTGGCTGCCTACATGATGGTTTATTACGTCGGCACCGTGCTGGGACAACTGATGGTAAGCAAGCTGCCAACTGACCTGATGAGCGTTCTGCCGTGGGTGACCGGTATGGTGCTGGCCGCGATCCTGCCGCTGCTCTTTACGCGCATTGTGAACCAGAACAGCGAACACCAGGAAGCAACCCACGTCTGGCCAATGCTGAGACTGCGTCAGGCGCGTCTTGGCGTTAACGGCTGCATTATCTCGGGGATTGTCCTCGGCTCGCTCTATGGCCTGATGCCACTCTATCTGAACCATCAGGGCGTCAGCGACTCCGGGATTGGTTTCTGGATGGCGGTGATGGTGAGTGCGGGTATTGTGGGGCAGTGGCCAATTGGCCGCCTGGCGGACCGCTTTGGACGTCTGCTGGTGCTGCGCGTTCAAGTCTTCGTGGTGATCATGGGCTGTCTTGCTATGCTCAGCAACGCCGCGATGGCGCCTGCGCTGTTCATTCTCGGGGCTGCTGGCTTTACGCTCTATCCCGTCGCGATGGCCTGGGCCTGTGAGAAAGTTGAGCATCACCAACTGGTGGCAATGAACCAGGCGCTGTTACTGAGCTATACCATCGGCAGCCTGTTAGGGCCGACGTTTACCGCGATGCTGATGCAGAATTACTCCGACAATTTACTGTTTATCATGATCGCCAGCGTGTCGTTTATTTATCTGTTAATGCTGCTGCGTAAAGCGGGCGAACATCCAACGCCGGTGGCACATGCCTGATGAATTAAAAGCCTGTCGATGACAGGCTTTTTTGTCCCCATCACAACTCAGAGTTTTACTTATTGTTTGTTTATTGCGCCGGACGATAATTCAGGTGAGTCCTACCACAATAAGGCAGCAATCATGTCTATACGTCGTTTTTCCACTACCGCACTGGCCGTAGTGTTGTCTTTAACGTTTGCAACGGCTCCGGTCATGGCTAATCCTGGCAACGGGAATGGCAATGGTCACGGAAACGGAGGCGGACAGGGTAACAGCGGCAATCATGGTAACGGGAATTCTGGTAACGCCGGTAACCATGGTAATAAGCAAAATAACGGTCAGGATAACCCTGGTAAATCGGATAAGAACTTCAAAAGCAGCAAAGATGTCGGTAATGACGTTGATGCTCGCGTGAGCTTCGATCATGCCCGCCATCTGGCCGTGAATTACGGCTTAACGGGCTATAAGTCTCTGCCTCCGGGGATCGCAAAAAACCTGGCGCGCGGTAAACCACTGCCTCCGGGTATTGCGAAGAAGGCCGTGCCGGCCTCAATGCTGGACCAGCTTCCTTCCTATCCCGGCTATGAATGGCGCGTAGTGGGTGACGACCTGGTCTTAATTGCGCTGAGTACTGCCATTGTGACGTCCGTTATTAACGGCGTCTTTAAATAGAATATAAAAAGGCCCGGTTTTTACCGGGCCTTTTCTTTAATACATCACTTTGTGACCGTACTGTTCAAGAATACCTTTGACGCGTTCCATCGTCTCTTTTTTCGGCGGCTTCACGCCATCGAGCTTGTACTCTTCACCCATGGCCACCCATTTATGTTTACCCAGCTCGTGATAGGGCAGAAGCTCGATTTTCTCGACGTTGCCCATGTCGCGGGTGAATTCCCCCAGGCGGTGCGCGGAGTCGTCGTCATCTGACCAGCCTGGTACCACCACGTAGCGGATCCAGGTTTTGATGCCTTTATCGGCAATGTATTTGGCAAACTCCAGCGTGCGGTGGTTGGAGACGCCCACCAGGTTCTGGTGGATCTCATCGTTCATCTGTTTGAGATCGAGCATCACCAGATCGGTCACCTCGAGCAGTTCATCAATTACCGGATCGTAGCGACGTACAAAGCCATTGGTATCCAGGCAGGTATGAATGCCTTCTTTGTGGCAGGCGCGGAACCAGTCGCGGACAAATTCAGCCTGAAGAATGGCTTCACCGCCGGATGCGGTCACACCGCCACCTGAAGCGTTCATAAAGTGGCGATAGGTCACCACCTCTTTCATCAGATCGTCGACGGTGACTTCTTTACCGCCGTGCGTGTCCCAGGTGTCGCGATTATGACAGTACAGGCAGCGCATCAGGCAGCCCTGGAAAAAGGTGATAAAGCGGATACCCGGGCCATCGACGGTGCCACAGGATTCAAAGGAGTGAATACGACCAATAGTTGACATTGCGGTGATATCTCCATCATCGGCCCGTCCCGGGCCTGTGTATGCACAGCTCAAAGCCGGCTGTGTTAAGTCTGTTTTGGCTGTTATCCATTCAGTATAGATAGCGGACAAAAGAGACTGAGGTGGAGAGGGTGCTAAAAAGGCCCCACTGACGTGGAGCCTTTATTGTACGCTTGTTAACGCGTGATTTCAGTCAATTCCACTTACATGGACTGAGTGAAAGTACGGGTGATAACGTCCTGCTGCTGTTCTTTAGTCAGGGAGTTAAAACGTACTGCGTAGCCAGATACGCGGATGGTCAGCTGAGGATATTTCTCAGGATGTTCCATCGCGTCGAGCAGCATTTCACGGTTCATGACGTTCACGTTCAGGTGCTGACCACCTTCGATGGACGCTTCGTGGTGGAAGTAACCATCCATCAGACCCGCGAGGTTAGTTTTACGCACTTCGTCGTCTTTACCCAGCGCGTTTGGCACGATAGAGAAGGTGTAAGAGATACCATCTTTCGCGTAAGCAAACGGCAGTTTAGCAACGGAAGTCAGAGAGGCAACCGCACCTTTCTGGTCACGACCGTGCATTGGGTTCGCACCTGGGCCGAATGGCGCGCCAGCACGACGACCGTCTGGGGTGTTACCGGTTTTCTTACCATACACAACGTTAGAGGTGATGGTCAGAACAGACTGAGTCGGGATAGCGTTACGGTAGGTAGTCAGTTTCTGAATTTTCTTCATGAAACGTTCTACCAGGTCAACCGCCATGTCATCAACGCGAGAATCGTTGTTACCAAACTGCGGATATTCGCCTTCGATTTCGAAGTCGATAGCCAGACCGTCTTCGTCACGAATTGGTTTAACTTTCGCATATTTGATTGCAGACAGGGAGTCAGCAGCAACGGACAGACCTGCGATACCACACGCCATGGTGCGGATAACGTCACGGTCGTGCAGCGCCATCAGAGAAGCTTCGTAGCTGTACTTGTCGTGCATGTAGTGGATAACGTTCAGCGCAGTGACGTACTGTTTCGCCAGCCAGTCCATGAAGTGATCCATGCGGTCCATCACTTCGTCGAAGTTCAGAACGTCGCCTTTGATCGGCTCAGACTTAGGACCAACCTGCATTTTCAGTTTTTCATCAACGCCGCCGTTGATAGCGTACAGCATGGTTTTCGCCAGGTTTGCACGCGCACCGAAGAACTGCATTTGTTTACCAACAACCATTGGGCTTACGCAGCAAGCGATAGCGTAATCGTCGTTGTTGAAGTCCGGACGCATCAGGTCATCGTTCTCGTACTGCAGAGAAGAGGTGTCGATGGACACTTTAGCGGCGAATTTCTTGAAGTTCAGAGGCAGTTTTTCAGACCACAGAACGGTGATGTTCGGCTCCGGAGAAGGACCCATGGTGTACAGGGTGTTCAGGAAGCGGAAGCTGTTTTTGGTCACCAGAGTACGGCCGTCAACGCCCATACCGCCGATGGATTCAGTTGCCCAGATTGGGTCACCGGAGAACAGCTCATCGTATTCAGGCGTACGCAGGAAGCGAACCATACGCAGTTTCATGACCAGGTGGTCAATCATTTCCTGAGCGTCTTGCTCGGTGATTTTGCCTGCTTTCAGGTCACGTTCGATGTAAGCATCCAGGAAGGTGGATACGCGACCGAAGGACATCGCAGCACCGTTCTGAGACTTAACTGCGGCCAGGTAGCCGAAGTAGGTCCACTGGATAGCTTCCTGAGCGTTGGTAGCAGGACCAGAGATATCGCAGCCGTATTTAGCCGCCATCTCTTTGATCTGACCCAGCGCGCGGTGCTGTTCAGCGATCTCTTCACGCAGACGGATAGTCGCTTCCAGGTTTACGCCGTTTTCCAGATCGGACTGCAGGGAAACAAACTGCGCGTACTTGTCTTTCATCAGGAAGTCGATACCGTACAGCGCAACGCGACGGTAGTCACCGATGATACGACCACGGCCATACGCATCTGGCAGACCAGTCAGAACGCCAGATTTACGGCAGTTCAGAATGTCTTTGGTGTAAACATCGAATACGCCCTGGTTGTGGGTTTTGCGGTATTCGGTGAAGATTTTTTTCAGCATTGGGTCCAGCTCGCGGTTATACGCTTTGCAGGAACCTTCAACCATTTTAATACCACCGAACGGGATGATTGCGCGTTTCAGTGGTGCTTCAGTCTGCAGACCAACGATTTTCTCAAGGGCTTTGTTGATATAGCCAGCATCGTGAGAAGTGATGGTGGAAGCAACGGAGGTGTCAAAATCAACTGGCGCGTGAGTGCGGTTTTCCAGTTTAACGCCTTCCATTACGCTGTCCCACAGCTTGGTGGTCGCGTCAGTTGCGCCAGCCAGGAAGGATTCGTCACCTTCATACGGGGTATAGTTTTTCTGAATGAAGTCACGTACGTTTACCTCATTCTGCCAGTCACCTTTCGCAAAACCTTCCCAGGCTGTGGCTAACTTTTCATTAAGCTCGGACATGTAACACCTACCTTCTTAAGTGGATTTTTTATTTACTGCCTGAGAAAACCATCAATGATGATCGTCGCCACGCAGGTAAATGACCCAGTATGTCAACCCAACTAACAGACCCCCACCGATAATGTTCCCGATAGTGACAGGGATCAGGTTATCAGTAATGAAATTCATAATAGTCAGGTGAGAGAAACTTTCCGGGGATGAACCAACTGCGGTCCAGAACTCCGGGCTCGCAAAGTCGCGGATAACAATGCCCATTGGGATCATGAACATATTCGCGATACTGTGCTCAAAGCCGCTGGCAACAAACATCGCAACCGGCAGAACCATAATTAAGGCTTTGTCCATCAGGCTACGACCCGAGTAGCTCATCCATACAGCCAGGCAGACCATCAGGTTAGCGAGGATGCCGAGAGCAACGGCTTCGATAAATGTGTGGTGCATTTTGTGGTCGGCGGTTTGCAGGACGTTAAGGCCCCAGCCACCGTTGGCGGTCATGTACTCGCCAGAAAGCCACATCAACAAAACAAAGAGCAGACAGCCAACCAGGTTACCCACGTAAACATTAAGCCAGTTACGTGCCAGCTGACCCCAGGTAATTCTTCCGCTGGCCTTTGCCACGACAATCAGCACCGTTGAGGTGAAGAGGTCGGCGCCGCAAATGACGCAAAGAATCAGACCCAGTGAGAAACAAATGCCGCCAATCAGTTTGGCCATGCCGAAAGGCATTCCGGCAGTACCGGTGGTGGCGGTGATGTAGAAGACGAAAGCGATAGAGATGAACACACCAGCCGTGATCGCCAGATAGAACGTCTTCATCGGGTGTTTCGTTGCTTTATAGACACCTGCTTCTTCGGCAACTTTGGCCATCGCAGCAGGGAGTAAAAGATCAAAAGGGTTGTCAGCTTTCACACTAACTCTCTCTTTATTAAGTCGACGACGAGATACTAACAAAGCATTATAGAAGAGAAATTGATATAGATCATATCTCGCCTGGCTTATAGGCCCGCAGCGTGTATGGATTTACAGCAAATGCGGAGTAAGTGTTTGATTATCCGTATAAAAATAAATTTTAAAAGTTATGAAAAGAGTTGAATTTTTTCGTTCAGCCACCTCTTTATCAGTTAATTAATATGGAGTATTAACCATAAAAAGTAACAGTAAAGCCCAGATCAATATTATTATATTTACCCGTGTTTAACTTTATTATTACAATCAACAATCATTGCCGAAGAAAATAAAAAACGGGGCAATGAAATTGCCCCGTAATATAGCCCAGACGATTGAATACGCCTACTGCTGGTAATGTTATATGCGCTTATTTTGACCAGTAAGCAGCTTTTGCTTTCTGCAGCTTTTCGTAGGCCTTCAGCAGTGACTGATGCGCCGGGAAGGCTTTCAGATCGCTATCAACAGCCTGCAGGCCATAGAACGGCGCTTCGCCGCTCAGGGCCGCGCTGGCTGCTTCAACGGCCTCAGCCCCGTACATACGCACGAAAGCATTCAGGTATTGCAGCGGTTCGCGATCCTCTTCCTGTGCAAGCAGCAGCAGGGTTTGCAGGCAACGGTAATAATTGGTGCGCTCGGCAGAGAAGACCGACTGGTTGAACTCCATGGTCCACTCGGTCCAGGCCAGGGCCTGATCCAGATCGCCACCCGCCAGAGCCAGCATTGCTTTCAGTTCACCGATACGCAGGGTATACCAGCCGTTATCTTTACCGGTCGCCAGACCCAGGAGTTCGCGTACGCGGGTGAAGTCATCGTGGCCTTCTTCGTCCAGTTGGGCGATCAGGTTCAGGTAATCTTCTTTCTCCCATTCACTGCCCGGCAGAGCCAGCAGCGTTTCGCGCAGATGGGCGCCCATGCTGTTGTTTGCCAGCCACAGGTCTTCCGCTGGATAGATATCAGACATGCCAGGCACGATGATGCGGCACGCGTAAACGCCCAGGTGCTCGTAATCGGCAATGTACACTTCCTGGTCTTCCGCGTTGAAGATCGCCATCAGCGTGGCGAACTCTTCTTCCGTGGTACCGGCGAAGCTCCAGTCCACGAACGGATAGTCCGCGTCCTGCTTGAACATATCCCAGGAAATTAAGCCGCTGGAATCGATGAAGTGGGTTTCGAGGTTGGTATGCTCGGCCACTTCTTCATCGTCAAACGTTGGCGGCGTAAACACGTCGAGATCTTTCAGGCTACGGCCCTGCAGCAGCTCAGTGACGGTACGCTCCAGCGCCACGCCGAAGTCCGGGTGCGCGCCGAAGGAGGCGAAGCAGGTACCGTTGGTCGGGTTAAACAGCACGACGCAGATCACCGGATACTTGCCGCCCAGCGAGCCGTCATACGCGAAGATTGGGAAACCTTCTGCTTCCAGTTTGGCGATGGATTCCACCACGCCCGGGTAGCGCGCCAGCACGTCTGCCGGAATTTCAGGCAGGCTGATGGATTCGGCAATAATGCGGTTTTTGATGTGACGCTCGAAGACTTCAGACAGACCCTGCACGCGCGCTTCATTGCGGGTGTTACCGGCGGACATGCCGTTAGACACATACAGGTTGCCGACGATGTTCATCGGGATATAGACGGTCTGCTCGTCAGACTGACGGGTAAAGGGCAGGGCGCAAATACCGCGATCGTCGTTTCCGGACTGCAGATCGATCAGCATGCTGGCGGTCAGTTCGTTTTCCGGATCGTAGAAAGCACGCAGACGCGCGTCGAGAATACCTTCCGGCAGTTCGTCGTCTTCCGTCAGTGGGAACCATTTTTCGTTCGGATAGTGAACGAACGGGCCGTTGGCGATGGTTTCGCCCAGCCAGAAGTCAGCGAAGAAATAGTTGGTGGACAGACGCTCAAAATACTCACCCAGCGCGGAGGCCAGTGCCGCTTTTTTCGTCGCGCCTTTACCGTTGGTAAAGCACAGGGCACAGTCTTTATCGCGAATATGAACGGACCAGACATGAGGCACCGGATTGAGCCAGGAGGCTTCTTCGATGTTAAAACCCAGGTCGGTCAGTTTCTGCTGGAAGCGAGCGATGGAATCTTCCAGAGCGGCGTCTTTGCCGGGGATAAACGTTTGAGTCATGGCGTTCACTTTTATCGTACGTAAAGCGCGCAATGATACGGGTTTTGCGTGACGGGTGCTATCTTCGGCGAAAATAAATGCCTGAGCTATGCTTACAGTCAGTAACCTACTGTTAAGGCATAGAAAAATGAAAGCGTTTGATCTCCAGCGGATGGCGTTTGATAAAGTCCCTCCAGAGTTTTTAGGCGAAGTCGCGCTTCGCAGCCTGTATACCTTCGTCCTCGTGTTCCTGTTTCTCAAAATCACGGGCCGCCGTGGCGTAAGGCAGATGTCGCTCTTTGAAGTATTGATTATCCTGACGCTGGGTTCCGCGGCGGGGGATGTCGCCTTCTATGATGATGTGCCGATGGTGCCGGTCTTCATCGTTTTTGTCTCCCTGGCGCTGCTTTACCGGCTTGTCATGTGGCTGATGTCGAAAAGTGAAAAGCTGGAAGATCTGCTTGAAGGGAAGCCGGTCGTTATCGTCGAGGACGGTCAGTTGGCCTGGGAAAACGTTCAGAGCGCCAATATGACCGAGTTTGAGTTCTTTATGGAGCTACGCCTCAACAGCGTGGAACAGCTCGGGCAGGTGCGTCTGGCGATCATGGAAACCAACGGGCAGATTAGCGTCTATTACTATTCTGACGATGAGGTGAGGCCGGGACTGTGCATCCTGCCGGATATGCTGATCGAGCGTTTCAGAACCGTACCTGAGTCAGGCGAGTACGCCTGCGTGAGATGTAGCCATGTCGTCGCGATGCAGCCGGGGGATCGTCAATTATGCCCCCGCTGTGCAAATCCGGAATGGACGAAGGTTAGCCGGGCTAAACGCATCACCTGACAGCCATTTTGTCGGTTTTGTCCTGGCGAGGCGGCAGATTGTTTTGTGTGACGTGGGGCACATTTCACGGGTCATAAGTTTTAGACATTGCGGCGCGTGTCACTGAATGATAAAACCGATATCCACAGTTATAACTTATGGCTTTTAGCGTGGTGAGGGGAAATGGCTCAAGTCTTTAATTTCAGTTCAGGTCCGGCAATGTTACCGGCAGACGTGCTTAAACAGGCTCAACAGGAACTTTGTGACTGGAACGGTCTGGGAACGTCGGTGATGGAAATCAGCCACCGGGGTAAAGAGTTTATTCAGGTGGCGGAAGAGGCAGAAAAGGATTTTCGCGATCTGCTGAATATTCCCTCGAACTACAAAGTATTGTTCTGTCACGGCGGCGGGCGCGGCCAGTTTGCGGGCGTACCGCTGAACATCCTGGGCGATAAAACGACGGCAGACTACGTTGACGCAGGCTACTGGGCGGCCAGTGCGGTGAAAGAAGCGCACAAATACTGCACGCCGAATGTGATCGACGCCAAAGTGACTGTTGACGGCCTGCGCGCCGTGAAGCCAATGAGCGAGTGGCAGCTTTCTGATAACGCCGCGTATCTGCACTACTGCCCGAACGAAACCATTGACGGCATTGCCATCGACGAGACGCCAAACTTCGGCAGCGATGTCGTGGTTGCCGCTGACTTCTCCTCCACCATTCTGTCTGCGCCAATTGACGTCAGCCGTTATGGCGTGATCTACGCGGGCGCACAGAAAAATATCGGCCCTGCAGGCCTGACGATTGTTATCGTGCGTGAAGATCTGCTGGGTAAAGCGCATACATCCTGCCCGTCGATTCTTGATTACACCGTGCTGAACGACAACGATTCTATGTTCAACACCCCACCGACGTTTGCCTGGTACCTCTCCGGCCTGGTCTTCAAATGGCTGAAGCAAAACGGCGGCGTGGCGCAGATGGACAAAGTGAATCAGCAGAAAGCCGAACTGCTGTATGGCGTGATCGACAAGAGCGATTTCTACCGCAACGATGTGGCGAAAGCTAACCGTTCCCGCATGAACGTGCCGTTCCAGCTGGCGGACAGCAACCTGGATAAAGTGTTCCTGGAAGAGTCCTTCGCGGCAGGCTTGCACGCGCTCAAAGGTCACCGTGTCGTGGGCGGCATGCGTGCCTCCATCTATAACGCGATGCCGCTGGAAGGCGTTAAAGCTCTGACCGATTTCATGATCGACTTCGAACGTCGCCACGGTTAATTGCGCTGTTTTCACCCCCGTAGCCCTGCTGCGGGGTTTTTATTATGTTGAGTTGAGAGTTAAGTTTTCATGGAATCCCTGACGTTACAACCTATCGCGCGGGTAGATGGCACCATTAATCTGCCTGGTTCAAAAAGTGTCTCGAACCGCGCTCTGCTGCTGGCAGCACTGGCAAACGGCACCACCGTCCTTACAAACCTGCTGGACAGCGATGACGTGCGCCATATGCTCAATGCGCTGAAAGCGTTGGGCGTTCATTACACTCTCTCCGACGATCGCACCCGCTGCGAAGTGACCGGCAACGGCGGCGCGCTGCAGACGGGTGAAGAGCTTGAGCTGTTTCTGGGCAACGCGGGTACCGCGATGCGTCCGCTGGCGGCGGCTCTGTGTCTTGGGCGCAACAACATTGTGCTGACCGGTGAGCCGCGCATGAAAGAGCGTCCGATTGGTCATCTGGTGGATGCCCTGCGTCAGGGCGGCGCGCAGATTGAGTATCTGGAGCAGGAAAATTATCCGCCACTGCGTCTGCGCGGGGGCTTTACCGGCGGTCACGTCGAGGTTGACGGCAGCGTTTCCAGCCAGTTCCTGACCGCGCTGCTGATGACCGCGCCGCTGGCACCGCAGGATACGGTAATTACGATTAAAGGCGAGCTGGTCTCCAAACCGTATATCGATATCACGCTGCACCTGATGAAAACCTTCGGCGTCGAGGTGGAAAACCAGTCTTATCAGCGCTTCGTAGTACGTGGGGCGCAGCAGTACCAGTCGCCGGGCAGCTATCTTGTTGAAGGCGACGCCTCGTCGGCTTCTTACTTCCTGGCGGCGGGCGCCATCAAAGGCGGTACCGTGAAGGTGACTGGTATTGGCCGCAACAGCGTGCAGGGCGATATCCGTTTTGCGGACGTGCTGGAGAAAATGGGCGCGGTTGTGACCTGGGGCGATGACTTCATCTCCTGTACCCGCGGCGAGCTGAAGGCCATCGACATGGACATGAACCATATTCCGGATGCGGCGATGACCATTGCCACAGCGGCGCTGTTTGCAAAAGGCACCACCACGCTGCGTAATATCTACAACTGGCGCGTAAAAGAAACCGACCGACTGTTCGCGATGGCGACTGAGCTGCGTAAGGTCGGCGCTGAGGTGGAAGAGGGCGAAGACTACATTCGCGTCACGCCTCCTGCAAAACTGCAGGTTGCCGAGATCGGAACCTACAACGATCACCGTATGGCGATGTGCTTCTCGCTGGTGGCGTTGTCAGACACGCCTGTCACCATTCTTGATCCAAAATGTACGGCGAAAACGTTCCCGGACTACTTCGAACAGCTGGCACGCATTAGCACGCTGGCCTGATAACGCCTGCCGCATCACCCGATGCGGCATTTCCTTACGCTTCCTGACGAACACATCCGTTCATTTCTTCTACACTCTGCTTCAATCAATCCGTAATTTGCACGCAAAGGTAACAGTTGCGCACGTTGACGCGTATAATGCGCGGCGTTCATGTAAACGGTATGCCTTATTTAAGGAGAAAAAGATGACGGCAATTGCCCCGGTAATCACCATTGATGGGCCGAGTGGCGCAGGGAAAGGGACTCTGTGCAAAGCGATGGCGGAAGCATTGCAATGGCATCTTTTAGATTCGGGAGCAATCTATCGCGTGCTGGCTCTGGCTGCGCTGCATCATCATGTGGACGTGGCGTCTGAAGAAGCGCTGGTTCCGCTGGCTGCACATCTTGATGTGCGTTTCGTGTCGACCGATGGCAACCTGGAAGTCATCCTTGAAGGGGAAGACGTGAGCGGGGAAATTCGTACTCAGGAAGTGGCGAATGCGGCCTCCCAGGTAGCAGCCTTCCCGCGCGTTCGTGAGGCATTGTTACGTCGTCAGCGCGCGTTTCGTGAAGCACCGGGCTTGATCGCAGACGGACGCGATATGGGAACCGTGGTATTCCCTGATGCACCTGTGAAAATTTTCCTTGACGCCTCTTCGGAAGAACGTGCTCAACGCCGCATGCTTCAGTTGCAGGAAAAGGGGTTTAGTGTTAACTTTGATCGCCTTTTATCCGAGATAAAAGAGCGCGATGACCGCGATCGTAACCGCGCCGTCGCCCCACTTGTTCCAGCAGAAGATGCATTAGTTCTGGATTCAACCAGTTTAACTATTGAGCAAGTGATTGAAAAAGCGCTACAATATGCGCGCCAAAAACTGGCACTCGCGTAATCGCGACCGATTTAGCAGTACCCCCGCTGCAAGGGATTGACGGCGGGTATGTGAAACAACCCCATCCGGCACGGAGCCAGGTGGACGTTAATATTAACCTGAAGATTAAACATGACTGAATCTTTTGCTCAACTGTTTGAAGAATCCTTAAAAGAAATCGAAACCCGCCCGGGTTCCATCGTTCGCGGTGTTGTTGTTGCTATCGACAAAGACGTAGTACTGGTTGACGCCGGTCTGAAATCTGAGTCCGCCATTCCGGCAGAGCAGTTCAAAAACGCCCAGGGCGAGCTGGAAATCCAGGTTGGCGACGAAGTTGACGTTGCTCTGGACGCAGTAGAAGACGGCTTCGGTGAAACCCTGCTTTCTCGTGAGAAAGCGAAACGTCACGAAGCATGGATCACGCTGGAAAAAGCTTACGAAGAAGCTGAAACTGTGGTCGGTGTTATCAACGGCAAAGTTAAAGGTGGCTTCACTGTTGAGCTGAATGGTATTCGTGCGTTCCTGCCAGGTTCTCTGGTAGACGTTCGTCCAGTTCGTGACACCCTGCACCTGGAAGGTAAAGAGCTTGAGTTCAAAGTAATCAAGCTGGACCAGAAGCGTAACAACGTTGTTGTTTCCCGTCGTGCCGTTATCGAATCCGAAAACAGCGCAGAACGCGATCAGCTGCTGGAAAACCTGCAGGAAGGCATGGAAGTCAAAGGTATCGTTAAGAACCTCACTGACTACGGCGCATTCGTTGACCTGGGCGGCGTTGATGGCCTGCTGCACATCACCGACATGGCGTGGAAACGCGTTAAGCACCCAAGCGAAATCGTGAACGTGGGCGACGAAATCACTGTTAAAGTGCTGAAGTTCGACCGCGAGCGTACTCGTGTATCCCTCGGCCTGAAACAGCTGGGCGAAGATCCATGGGTAGCTATCGCTAAGCGTTACCCAGAAGGTACTAAACTGACTGGTCGCGTAACCAACCTGACTGACTACGGCTGCTTCGTTGAAATCGAAGAAGGCGTTGAAGGTCTGGTGCACGTTTCCGAAATGGACTGGACCAACAAAAACATCCACCCATCCAAAGTTGTTAACGTTGGTGATGTAGTGGAAGTGATGGTTCTGGATATCGACGAAGAACGTCGTCGTATCTCCCTGGGCCTGAAGCAGTGCAAAAACAACCCATGGCAGCAGTTCGCGGAAACCCACAACAAGGGTGACCGTGTTGAAGGTAAAATCAAGTCTATCACTGACTTCGGTATCTTCATCGGCCTGGACGGCGGCATCGATGGCTTGGTTCACCTGTCTGACATCTCCTGGAACGTTGCAGGCGAAGAAGCAGTTCGTGAATACAAAAAAGGCGACGAAATCGCTGCAGTTGTTCTGCAGGTTGACGCAGAGCGTGAGCGTATCTCCCTGGGCGTTAAACAGCTCGCAGAAGATCCGTTCAACAACTGGGTTGCACTGAACAAGAAAGGCGCAATCGTAAACGGTAAAGTGACTGCAGTTGACGCTAAAGGCGCAACCGTAGAACTGGCTGACGGCGTTGAAGGTTACCTGCGCGCTTCTGAAGCTTCCCGTGACCGCGTTGAAGATGCCACTCTGGTTCTGAACGTAGGCGACGACGTTGAAGCTAAGTTCACCGGTGTTGACCGTAAGAACCGTGCAATCAGCCTGTCTGTTCGTGCTAAAGACGAAGCTGATGAGAAAGATGCAATCGCAACTGTTAACAAACAGGAAGATGCAAACTTCTCTAACAACGCAATGGCTGAAGCTTTCAAAGCAGCTAAAGGCGAGTAATATCAGGTTCTCAGCATCATGTGCGCTGTAATGCATTTACAGCGTGAAGGATGAGGAGCAAACTTGACAGATTACAGGATTCGTCCTGTAATCAATAACAAAGGGCGGCTACGGCCGCCCTTGTTTAATGAGCTGTTCAGCTAATTGGTTTGAAAGGAACCGGAGGAATCATGACCAAGTCAGAATTGATTGAAAGACTTGCCAGTCAGCAACCGCATATCCCTGCCAAAGCAGTGGAAGATGCCGTAAAAGAGATGCTGGAGCATATGGCCTCCACTCTTGCCCAGGGCGAGCGCATTGAAATCCGCGGTTTCGGTAGTTTTTCTCTGCACTATCGTGCTCCACGTACCGGGCGTAACCCGAAAACTGGCGATAAAGTCGAGCTGGAAGGTAAGTACGTTCCACACTTTAAGCCGGGTAAAGAACTGCGCGATCGCGCCAATATTTACGGCAACTGAGTTTAGCCAGCCGGTTAAACTGGGTTCGAAAGAAAGCACCTGCGGGTGCTTTTTTTGTACCCGTCGCTTTCTTTCTGAAGGTGCCCCGCATTTTCCGTTTCGTTTTCTGCAACCCGTAAAATACCTTGCTGCGCTTGCTGTAAATCGCATCCTTCACACCTGACGACCCGCTCAACCTGCTTGCATACTGCCACCCTGAAACAGGGAGGTAGCAATGGGAATTCCCGCGCTTAGTGTCTGCGCCATGCTGGCGATAGTTCCGTTACTCTGGTTACCTGAATTGCCGTCACCTTACGCCGTGTGGGTCATGGTGGCTGGCGGGATAGTGCTTGCTGCATGGCAAAACCGTCGAGTGAAGTATGCTGGTATCACGCTGTTATTTTGTGCGTGGGGCATTCTGGCCGCGCAAGAGAGCGTCTGGCCGATGCAGCATTTAACAACGGGGGCCGTGCAGGCTGAGGTAGAGCTCACCGCGACCGACGGCGCCACTTTGCATCAGGGAAACATTCGCAGCGTCGATGGCAAGCGCTGGTGGGCCTCCACCGGCGTAACGCTGTATGGCAATTATCTGCCGCAGAAAGCCTGTGCCGGTCAGCGCTGGACCATGACGCTCAGGCTCAGGCCTGCACACGGCGAACTGAACGACGGCGGTTATGATGCTCAGCGCAGCGCTTTTGCCCGACATCAAACGTTGAGCGGGCGCTTCACCCGTGCGGAACTCGTCGACGGGCGCTGCAGCCTGCGAGCGCAATATCTGCTGTCGCTGGAAAACCGACTTTCTGCTTATCCATGGGGAGCGGTTATCCTGGGCCTTGGGATGGGGGAACGCCTGGATGTACCGCGGGAAATAAAAGATCTGATGCGGGAAACCGGCACGCTGCATTTGATGGCGATTTCGGGTCTGCATATCGCACTGGCAGCCTCTCTCGTCTGGTTACTTGCACGTGGACTCCAGTTTTTATTACCCAGCCATCGGGTCCACTGGCAAATGCCTCTCCTTGCCGGGTTAATCTTTGCTGCTTTCTACGCCTGGCTTACCGGCCTGCAACCGCCTGCGCTGCGGACGGTCATCGCACTTGCTGTGCTTGCCATGTTGCGGATCGCTGGCCGTCAATGGTCGCCCTGGCAGGTATGGGGGTGCTGTATCGCGGCGATACTGTTAAACGATCCGTTAGCCGTACTTTCGCAGAGTCTGGCTTTGTCAGCCTTTGCCGTCGCCGCGCTGATATTTTGGTTTCAGTGGCTGCCGCTTCCTGACTGGCAGTGGGCAAGACGTATACAGCCGCTAGTGAACCTGATTTATCTGCAGGTCGGCATGTTGCTTCTGCTCATGCCGTTACAGGTTCTGATTTTCCATGGCTTCAGCCTCTCATCCCTGGTCGCGAATCTCTTTGCCGTGCCCCTGGTAACGTTTGTCTCCGTCCCGCTGATCCTGCTCGGTATGCTGCTCCATCTGCTACCGCTGGCAGCGGTTGAAAGTGCCATCTGGTTTGCTGCCGATAAGTCGCTTGCGGGACTCTTCTGGCTACTGATGCGCCTGCCTGATGGCTGGCAGAATGTCGATCAACGCTGGCAAACTATGGCATTACTGCCGTGGTTGATCATCATTGCCTGGCGTTTTCGTGCCTGGAAAACTGTTCCTGCCGTTTGTCTTGCAGGCAGCGTCTTACTGACGTTTCCTCTCTGGCGAGAGGCAAAAAGCGAGAGCTGGACGCTGCATATGCTGGATGTGGGGCAGGGGCTGGCCATGGTCATTGAAAGGCAGGGAAAAGCCATTCTTTATGATACCGGGCTCGCCTGGCCGGACGGAGACAGCGCGCAGCGGTTAATTATTCCCTGGCTTCGCTGGCATCACCTGCGGCCAGACGGGGTGATTCTCAGTCATGAACACCTCGACCATGCAGGAGGCCTCATTTCGTTGCAAAAAGCATGGCCGGATATATGGATAAGAAGCCCGTTGCGCAGGACGGGACACCATCCCTGTTTTCGTGGGCAGAAATGGGAATGGCAGGGGTTAACCTTCACCGTCCACTGGCCCCCTGAAAATTACCCGGCCCAGGGGAATAACCGTTCCTGCGTGGTAAAGGTGGACGACGGGGAGCAAAGTGTTCTGTTAACAGGAGATATTGAAGCGCAAGCGGAACAGGCTATGCTTAGCCATTACTGGCGTTATATGACGTCCACGCTGATACAGGTGCCCCATCATGGCAGCAATACCTCGTCTTCATTGCCGCTGGTACAGCGGGTGGGAGGACAGATTGCCCTGGATTCCGCGGCCCGCTATAACGCATGGCATTTCCCGTCAGCAAAAGTTGTCCGACGCTATCGAAAAGAGGGGTATATCTGGCACGATACCCCTCATTCAGGACAAATATCGGTGACATTCTCGCAACATCACTGGCAAATCCGGCGCTTGCGAGAGCAAATTTTACCACGTTGGTATCATCAGTGGTTTGGCGCGCCCGTCGATAACGGGTAGAATATGCGGCTATTTCAACAATGCTGGTTTTTTGAATGCATAACGACAAAGATCTCTCCACGTGGCAAACGTTCCGCCGACTCTGGCCGATGATTGCCCCTTTTAAAGCAGGCTTGATCGTGGCGGGTGTAGCGTTAATCCTCAACGCAGCCAGCGATACTTTTATGCTATCGCTTCTTAAACCGTTACTGGATGACGGTTTTGGTAAAACGGATCGCTCAGTGCTGCTATGGATGCCTCTGGTGGTTATCGGACTGATGATCTTACGCGGTATCACCAGCTATATCTCAAGCTACTGCATTTCCTGGGTATCCGGGAAAGTGGTGATGACCATGCGCCGTCGACTGTTCAGTCACATGATGGGCATGCCGGTTGCGTTCTTTGACAAGCAGTCAACCGGGACGCTGCTGTCGCGTATTACCTACGACTCCGAGCAGGTTGCTTCTTCCTCTTCCAGCGCGCTGATTACCGTTGTGCGCGAGGGCGCGTCGATCATCGGTCTGTTCGTGATGATGTTCTACTACAGCTGGCAGCTGTCGCTTATCCTTATCGTTCTGGCACCGGTGGTTTCCATTGCTATCCGCGTCGTGTCAAAGCGCTTCCGCAATATCAGTAAGAATATGCAGAACACGATGGGGCAGGTGACCACCAGCGCAGAGCAGATGCTGAAAGGGCATAAAGAAGTGCTGATTTTTGGTGGTCAGGACGTCGAAACCAAACGCTTTGATAAAGTCAGCAACAAAATGCGTCTGCAGGGGATGAAAATGGTCTCGGCCTCTTCCATCTCTGACCCGATTATTCAGCTGATTGCTTCGCTGGCACTGGCGTTCGTCCTGTATGCAGCAAGCTTCCCGAGCGTCATGGAGACGCTGACGGCGGGTACCATTACCGTGGTCTTTTCCTCAATGATTGCCCTGATGCGTCCGCTGAAGTCACTGACGAACGTAAACGCCCAGTTCCAGCGTGGGATGGCCGCCTGCCAGACCCTGTTCAGCATTCTGGATTCCGAACAGGAAAAAGATGAAGGTAAACGCGTCATTGAGCGCGCGAACGGCGACGTTGAGTTCCGCAATGTGACCTTTACCTATCCTGGCCGCGAAACACCGGCTCTGCGCAATATCAACCTGACCATTCCGGCGGGGAAAACCGTTGCGCTGGTAGGCCGTTCTGGCTCGGGGAAATCGACCATTGCCAGCCTGATCACCCGTTTCTACGACATTGACGAAGGTGAAATTCTGTTAGACGGCCACGACCTGCGGGAGTATACCCTGCAGTCGCTGCGTAATCAGGTAGCGCTGGTCTCTCAGAACGTGCACCTGTTCAACGATACCGTGGCAAACAATATTGCCTATGCGCGTACTGAAGAGTACAGCCGCGAGCAGATTGAGAACGCCGCGCGTATGGCTTACGCGATGGACTTTATCAACAAGATGGATAACGGTCTGGATACCATCATCGGTGAGAACGGCGTACTGCTCTCCGGTGGGCAGCGTCAGCGTATCGCCATTGCCCGTGCGCTGTTGCGCGACAGCCCGATCCTGATCCTGGACGAAGCGACCTCTGCGCTGGATACGGAATCTGAACGCGCGATTCAGTCCGCGCTGGATGAGCTGCAAAAGAACCGTACCTCGCTGGTGATTGCGCACCGTCTGTCGACTATCGAGCAGGCTGATGAAATCGTCGTGGTTGAGGACGGTATCATTGTTGAGCGTGGAAGCCATGCTGACCTGCTGGAACACCGCGGCGTTTACGCTCAGCTTCATAAGATGCAGTTCGGCGAATGATTGCACGCATCTGGTCCGGTGAATCCCCGCTGTGGCTGCTGCTTTTGCCGCTCTCCTGGCTCTACGGCCTGGTGAGCGGCATCATCCGCCTGCTTTATCGTCTGGGGGTGAAGCGGGCCTGGCGCGCGCCGGTGCCGGTTGTGGTTGTCGGTAATCTTACGGCGGGCGGCAACGGCAAAACGCCGGTGGTGATCTGGCTGGTAGAGCAGTTACAAAAACGCGGTATACGCCCGGGCGTGGTATCGCGCGGATATGGTGGTCAAGCGGCGCATTACCCGCTGTTGCTGACGGCGGAAACCACGACGGCTGAAGCGGGTGATGAACCGGTATTGATTTTCCAGCGTACCGGCGTACCGGTCGCGGTTTCCCCGGTGCGCAGCGATGCCGTACAGGCACTGCTTGCCGAACACGCGGTACAAATCATCATCACTGACGATGGTCTGCAGCATTACGCCCTGGCGCGTGATAAAGAGATTGTGATCATCGACGGCGTTCGCCGTTTTGGTAACGGCTGGTGGTTACCTGCCGGGCCCATGCGCGAACGCGCTTCACGTCTGAAGTCTGTGGATGCGGTGATCGTGAACGGGGGTGAGGCGAAAACGGGTGAAATCCCGATGCACCTGCAGCCGGGCCTGGCGATCAACCTGGTGACGGGGGAACGCCGGTCGGTTTCAGAGTTGCCTTCACTGGTAGCGATGGCGGGCATTGGTCATCCGCCGCGCTTCTTCGCGACGCTGGAACAGTGTGGTGCCCGGCTGGAAAAACGCGTTCCGCTGGCCGACCATCAGGCGCTGGTGGAAGGGCAGGTAGACGCCCTGACCGCACCCGGGCAGTCGCTGATCATGACCGAAAAAGATGCGGTGAAATGCCGCGCCTTTGCGAAAGATAACTGGTGGTATCTGCCGGTTGACGCCGAACTCAGCGGTGAGCAGCCGGAACATTTGCTCAAGGAACTGATTGCGTTGGTGCACTAAAGGCTTACGCGGTTCTGGTGGCGCTTTGACTGACAGGAAAACGCATGTCTCTACCGCAACTCTCGCTTTCAGCCGCACGTAATCTCCACCTGGCCGCGCAGGGGCTGCTCAAAAAGCCCCGCCGCCGCGCGCAGCCTGCCGATATCCTCTCTACCGTACAGCGCATGTCGCTCCTCCAGATCGACACCATTAATATTGTGGCCCGCAGCCCTTACCTGGTGCTGTTTAGCCGCCTGGGGAGTTATCCTTCCCAGTGGCTGGATGAGGCGCTCAGCAAGGGGGAGTTGATGGAGTATTGGGCGCATGAAGCCTGCTTCCTTCCTCGCAGCGATTTTGCCCTGGTGCGTCACCGTATGCTTGCGCCGGAAAAGATGGGCTGGAAATACCGACAGGCCTGGATGCAGGAACATGCGGCTGAAATAGAGCAGCTCATCGCGCATATTCAGGAAAACGGTCCTGTACGCTCTGCCGATTTTGAACACCCGCGCAAGGGGGCAAGCGGCTGGTGGGAGTGGAAGCCGCACAAACGTCATCTCGAAGGGTTATTTACCTCTGGGAAAGTCATGGTGATTGAGCGGCGTAACTTTCAGCGCGTCTACGATCTGACGCATCGCGTGATGCCGCACTGGGACGACGAGCGCGACCTGCTTACCCAGGAGGCGGCCGAGGCCATTATGCTGGAGAACAGCGCCCGCAGTCTGGGGATTTTTCGCGCGCAGTGGCTGGCAGATTATTATCGCCTGCGCCAGCCCGTGCTGAAACCGCTGCTGGACATGTGGCAACACGAGCAGCGCGTTATTCCCGTTACCGTGGAAACGCTGGGCGAAATGTGGCTGCATGCGGATCTCCTTCCGTTATTGCCTCAGGCTCTGGAGGGGAAACTTCAGGCAACCCACAGCGCGGTATTGTCGCCGTTCGACCCGGTCGTCTGGGACAGAAAACGCGCCGAGCAGCTCTTTGATTTTAGCTACCGGCTGGAATGTTATACCCCGGCCCCAAAGCGCCAGTATGGCTACTTTGTTTTACCGCTGCTGCATAAAGGACAGCTGGTCGGGCGCATGGATGCCAAAATGCACCGCAAGACCGGCACGCTTGAAATCATTGCGCTTTATCTGCAAGAGGGCGTCAGGGTGACGGCGAGCCTGGAAAAAGGATTAACGTCCGCCATTAGTGAATTCGCGCGTTGGCAGGGGGCCGACGACGTGACGCTGGGCCGGGTACCTGATGGATTGTTTACATCCTGTCGAAGTGGCTGGGAAACAGGCACGTCCTGAAAAGGGAATGTGTTAAGCTTTAGCGATTACCCATACGGAGGAACTATGGATCACCGTTTACTTGAAATTATTGCCTGCCCGGTATGCAACGGCAAACTTTACTACAGCCAGGACAAACAAGAGCTCATTTGCAAGCTGGACAGTCTGGCTTTCCCGCTGCGTGACGGTATTCCGGTATTGCTGGAAAATGAAGCCCGTTCCCTGGTGGCAGAAGAGAGCAAGCCATGAGTTTTGTCGTCATTATTCCTGCGCGTTATGCCTCAACGCGTCTGCCGGGTAAACCGCTGGTGGATATTAACGGCAAGCCGATGATTGTGCATGTCCTCGAGCGCGCGCGTGAATCGGGTGCTGACCGCGTGATTGTTGCCACCGACCATCCGGATGTCGCTCGTGCGGTTGAGGCCGCAGGCGGAGAGGTGTGCATGACTCGCGCCGATCACCAGTCCGGCACCGAACGTCTGGCGGAAGTGGTTGAGAAATGCGGTTTCAGTGATGATACGGTCATCGTAAACGTGCAGGGTGACGAGCCGATGATCCCCGCGGTCATTATCCGTCAGGTGGCCGAAAACCTGGCGCAGCGTCAGGTCGGAATGGCGACGCTGGCGGTACCCATTCATCATGCAGAAGAAGCGTTTAACCCGAATGCGGTGAAGGTCGTCATGGATGCGGAAGGCTATGCGCTCTATTTCTCCCGCGCCACGATCCCGTGGGATCGCGATCGCTTTGCGCTCTCTAAAGAGACCATCGGTGATACCTTCCTGCGTCATATTGGGATCTACGGTTATCGCGCTGGCTTTATTCGCCGCTATGTGGCCTGGGCGCCGAGCCCGCTGGAGCATATCGAAATGCTGGAGCAGCTTCGCGTGCTCTGGTACGGCGAGAAAATTCACGTTGCCGTTGCTGAGGAAGTCCCCGGCACGGGCGTAGACACCCCTGAAGATCTTGAGCGCGTTCGCGCCGAATTGCGTTAATCTTACCGGCATCTCTCCGCAGGGAGGGATGCACTCTCCGCTTTATTTTTCACTTTCTTTTTCCTGATTGATCTCTTCCGGGTGACATCTTCATTAAGGACGCTCATTATAAAAGCAGTAGTCTTAATGGGGGTAATCTCATATGGAACAGCTGCGTGCCGAACTTAGCCATCTGCTGGGTGAAAAGTTAAGCCGGGTCGAATGCGTGAGTGAAAAAGCCGATACCGCGCTCTGGTCGCTTTACGACAGTCAGGGTAACCCAATGCCGCTAATGGCAAGAAGTTTCACGTCACCCGGCGTTGCCAGGCAGCTTGCATGGAAAATGTCGATGCTGGCGCGGGAGGGAACCGTGCGTATGCCGACGGTGTATGGCGTGATGACCCATGAGGAACACCCCGGCCCGGACGTACTGCTGATTGAACGTTTACGCGGTGTGCCCGTTGAAGCGCCCGCGCGAACGCCGGAACGCTGGGAGCAGCTGAAAGACCAGATTGTCGAGGCGCTGCTGGCCTGGCACCGTCAGGATAGCCGTGGGCTTGTCGGACCGGTTGACAGCACCCAGGAAAACCTCTGGCCGCTGTGGTACCGCCAGCGGGTTGAAGTGCTGTGGGGAACGCTTAACCAGTTCAACAATACCGGTTTAACCATGCAGGACAAACGTATCCTGTTTCGCACCCGGGAGTGCTTACCGGCCTTGTTCGACGGTTTTAATGACAACTGCGTGCTGATCCACGGCAATTTTACCCTGCGCAGCATGCTCAAAGACGCCCGCAGCGATCAGCTTCTGGCAATGGTGGGGCCGGGCATCATGCTCTGGGCACCGCGCGAATATGAGTTGTTCAGGCTCAGCGACAGCGGGGCGGCGGAAGGCTTACTGTGGCATTACCTCCAACGCGCCCCCGTTGCGGAAGCGTTTCTCTGGCGACGTTGGCTCTACCTGCTCTGGGACGAAGTCGCGCAGCTGGTGAACACCGGACGATTCAATCGCGCAAACTTCGATCTGGCAACAAAATCACTCTTGCCCTGGCTCGCCTGAGGATCCTTTCAGCCACTGCCAGAGGCGTCCGAGCGTCTCGTAGCCGACGCGGTCGCTATGCATCAGCCACACCGGGGAGGGGATCGCCCGTTCCCACGGGTTGAGCGGTGCGTCGATGGCCATCTGGTTTGCCGGTGCGGGAAGCGGGTGCAGGCCTTGCTTCTCAAAGAAAATCATCGCGCGCGGCAGGTGCGAGGCGGAGGTCACCAGCAGGAACGGGGCATCGCCAATCGCCTGCTTCACTGCAGCAGCCTCTTCTTCGGTGTCTTTCGGGCTGTCCAGCGTGATGATTGAGGAACGCGGCACGCCGAGAGATTCCGCGACCCTGGCGCCCGCTTCAGCCGTACTCACCGGGTTCGTTTTCGCCGCCGCGCCGGTGAAGATCATTTTTGATCCCGGATTCGCCAGCCACAGGCGAATACCTTCGTTCAGCCGTGGCAGGCTGTTGTTGATCAGGTTTGAGCTCGGAGCCCAGTCAGGATCCCAGGTATATCCACCGCCCAGCACCACGATGTACGACACTTTCTGATTTCCCTGCCATGTTGGGTACCTGTTCTCGATGGGGCGTAACAGGCCATCCGCGACCGGTTGCAGGCTCAACAGCAGCAAGACCAGCCAGCCGAGCGTGATAAGCGTTTTGCCACTCTTCTGAAAGCGACTGAACCACACCAGCGCCAGCCCCAGCGCGATGATGATGAGCAGCAGCGGAAGGGGAAGCATCATCCCTCCAATGTATTTCTTAAGGGTAAAAAGCATCCTTTTTGGTTCCTTTTTTGACCATATAGCAGGTGATTGCCGGTGATATTACACCAGAGAGGTTCATTCTCCGCGCGGGTGTGACAAAATAGCGGTTTTGCAGTTAGCGAGTGGAACTCTCCCAATGCGGGATCGCAATTTTGATGACATCGCGGAAAAATTTTCGCGCAACATTTATGGCACCACGAAGGGGCAGCTCCGTCAGACGATCCTCTGGCAGGATCTGGACACCATTCTGGCTACGTTCGGCGGCCAAACGTTGCGCGTGCTGGACGCCGGTGGTGGTGAAGGGCAGACGGCCATAAAAATGGCTGAACGCGGTCATCACGTCACGCTTTGCGATCTTTCTGCTGAAATGGTCGCCCGCGCGACGCGTGCGGCAGAAGAGAAAGGTGTGAGCGACAACATGCATTTTATACAATGCGCCGCTCAGGACATCGCACAGCATTTGGAAACCCAGGTTGATCTGATATTGTTTCATGCGGTGCTGGAGTGGGTTGCCGATCCGCAAAGCGTGTTACAAACCCTGTGGTCGATGTTGCGCCCGGGCGGCACGCTGTCGCTGATGTTCTACAATGCTAACGGCTTCCTGATGCACAACATGGTTGCGGGAAACTTCGACTATGTTCAGGTCGGGATGCCCAAAAAGAAAAAGCGCACGCTTTCCCCGGACTATCCGCGCGATCCACAGCAGGTTTATGGCTGGCTGGAAGCGATTGGCTGGCAGATTGTCGGGAAGACGGGCGTCAGGGTGTTTCATGATTATCTGCGTGAAAAACACAAACAGCGTGACTGTTTTGACACCTTAACAGAATTGGAAACGCGGTATTGCCGTCAGGAGCCTTTTGTCAGCCTTGGCCGCTATATTCACGTCACCGCGCACAAGCCGCAGATGCAAGGATAACCTATGAGTGAATTTTCCCAGACAGTCCCCGAACTGGTTGCCTGGGCCAGGAAAAACGATTTCTCCATCTCGCTGCCGGTAGACAGACTTTCATTCCTGCTGGCGGTCGCCACGCTGAACGGCGAGCGGCTGGATGGTGAAATGAGCGAGGGTGAACTGGTGGATGCGTTCCGCCACGTCAGTGATGCGTTTGAGCAAACCAGCGAAACCATTAGCGTCCGTGCCAACAACGCGATCAACGATATGGTGCGTCAACGTCTGCTGAACCGCTTTACCAGCGAGCAGGCGGAAGGAAACGCCATCTATCGCCTGACGCCACTGGGCATCGGCATCACCGATTATTATATCCGCCAGCGTGAATTTTCCACGCTGCGTCTTTCCATGCAGCTGTCGATCGTGGCGGGTGAGCTTAAGCGCGCCGCCGATGCGGCAGATGAAGACGGTGACGAATTCCACTGGCACCGAAACGTCTATGCACCGCTGAAATATTCGGTGGCGGAAATCTTCGACAGTATCGATCTGACCCAGCGCCTGATGGACGAACAGCAGCAGCAGGTGAAAGACGATATCGCACAGCTGCTGAATAAAGACTGGCGAGCGGCCATCTCCAGCTGTGAACTTCTGCTGTCAGAAACCTCCGGTACGCTGCGTGAGCTGCAGGATACGCTGGAAGCCGCAGGGGATAAGCTGCAGGCGAACCTGCTGCGTATCCAGGACGCGACGCTGGCGCACGACGATCTGCACTTTATCGACCGTCTGGTGTTCGACCTGCAGAGCAAACTGGACCGTATTATCAGCTGGGGCCAGCAGTCGATCGACCTGTGGATTGGCTATGACCGACACGTGCATAAATTTATCCGTACCGCGATCGATATGGATAAAAACCGCGTCTTTGCCCAGCGTCTGCGCCAGTCGGTGCAGACCTATTTCGATGCGCCGTGGGCGCTGACCTACGCCAATGCCGATCGTCTGCTGGATATGCGCGACGAAGAGATGGCGCTGCGCGATGAAGAGGTGACCGGTGAACTGCCGCCGGATCTGGAATATGAAGAATTTAACGAAATTCGCGAGCAGCTTGCGGCGATGATCGAAGAACAGCTCGCGGTCTATAAAACCAGACAAGCTCCGCTGGATCTTGGACTCGTGGTGCGCGACTATCTGGCGCAATATCCGCGCGCGCGCCACTTCGACGTTGCCCGCATTGTGGTAGACCAGGCGGTTCGCCTGGGTATCGCGCAAGCAGACTTCACCGGACTGCCGCCGAAGTGGCAGCCAATTAACGATTACGGAGCCAAGGTACAGGCGCATGTCATTGACAAATATTGAACAAGTGATGCCGGTTAAGCTGGCACAGGCGCTGGCGAATCCGTTATTTCCGGCGCTGGACAGCCAGCTGCGTGCCGGTCGTCACATTGGCTTAGACGAGCTGGATAATCACGCCTTTTTGATGGACTTCCAGGAGTACCTGGAAGAGTTTTACGCACGCTACAACGTGGAGCTTATCCGCGCGCCGGAAGGGTTTTTCTACCTGCGCCCGCGCTCCACGACGCTGATCCCGCGTTCCGTGCTCTCCGAGCTGGATATGATGGTCGGCAAAATTCTTTGCTACCTCTACCTCAGCCCGGAACGTCTGGCGAATGAAGGGATCTTCACCCAGCAGGAGCTTTACGACGAGCTGTTGACGCTGGCAGATGAGAGCAAGCTGCTCAAGCTGGTGAACAACCGCTCCACGGGGTCGGATCTTGACCGTCAGAAATTACAGGAAAAGGTTCGCTCTTCCCTGAACCGTCTGCGTCGTCTGGGGATGGTCTGGTTTATGGGTCACGACAGCAGCAAATTCCGCATTACGGAATCTGTCTTCCGCTTCGGCGCCGACGTGCGTGCGGGCGATGACGCGCGTGAAGCGCAGCTTCGCATGATCCGCGACGGTGAAGCGATGCCGGTGGAAAACCATTTGCAGCTCAATGATGAGCATGAAGAGAATCTGCCGGATAGCGGGGAGGAAGAGTAATGATTGAACGCGGTAAATTTCGCTCACTGACGCTGATTAACTGGAACGGCTTCTTTGCCCGAACGTTCGATCTGGATGAGCTGGTGACGACGCTCTCCGGCGGTAACGGTGCGGGTAAATCCACCACCATGGCGGCCTTTGTCACGGCGCTGATCCCTGACCTGACGCTGCTTCACTTCCGTAACACCACCGAAGCGGGGGCCACAAGCGGCTCCCGTGATAAAGGTCTGCACGGGAAGCTGAAGGCCGGCGTCTGTTATTCGGTTCTGGACGTCATTAACTCCCGCCATCAGCGCGTGGTGGTGGGCGTACGCCTGCAGCAGGTTGCCGGTCGCGATCGTAAAGTCGATATTAAACCGTTCGCCATCCAGGGGCTGCCAACGTCCATGCAGCCAACGGCGCTGCTGACGGAAACCCTGAACGAACGCCAGGCGCGCGTGCTGACGCTCCAGGAGCTGAAAGATAAGCTCGAAGCGATCGAAGGCGTGCAGTTCAAGCAGTTCAACTCGATTACCGACTACCACTCGTTAATGTTCGATCTGGGCGTGGTGGCGCGTCGTCTGCGCACGGCATCAGACCGCAGCAAATACTATCGCCTGATTGAAGCGTCTCTGTACGGCGGTATCTCCAGCGCGATTACCCGCTCCCTGCGCGATTACCTGCTGCCGGAAAACAGCGGCGTGCGTAAGGCCTTCCAGGATATGGAAGCGGCGCTGCGTGAAAACCGCATGACGCTGGAAGCGATTCGCGTGACCCAGTCTGACCGTGACCTGTTTAAACACCTGATCAGCGAAGCCACCAACTACGTGGCGGCGGACTACATGCGCCACGCTAACGAGCGCCGCGTCCACCTCGATCAGGCATTAGAATATCGCCGCGAGCTGTTTACCTCCCGTAAACAGCTGGTGGCCGAGCAGTACAAGCACGTCGAAATGGCGCGCGAGCTCGGTGAGCACAACGGTGCCGAGGGCGACCTGGAAGCCGATTACCAGGCCGCCAGCGATCACCTGAACCTGGTGCAAACTGCGCTCCGTCAGCAGGAAAAAATCGAGCGCTATGAAGCGGACCTCGACGAGCTGCAGATCCGTCTCGAAGAGCAAAATGAAGTGGTGGCCGAAGCCGCCGAGATGCAGGAAGAGAACGAAGCCCGCGCCGAAGCGGCCGAGCTGGAAGTGGATGAGCTGAAAAGCCAGCTTGCCGATTACCAGCAGGCGCTGGACGTGCAGCAGACGCGTGCGATCCAGTACACCCAGGCACTGCAGGCATTACAGCGCGCGAAAGAGCTGTGCCATCTGCCTGACCTGACGCCGGAAAGCGCCGACGAGTGGCTGGATACCTTCCAGGCCAAAGAGCAGGAAGCCACTGAGAAACTGCTGTCCCTCGAACAGAAAATGAGCGTTGCGCAAACGGCGCACAGCCAGTTTGAGCAGGCCTATCAGCTGGTCGTAGCGATTAACGGCCCGCTGGCGCGTAACGAAGCCTGGGACGTTGCCCGTGAACTGCTGCGCGACGGCGTGAACCAGCGCCATCTGGCCGAGCAGGTTCAGCCGCTGCGTATGCGTCTGAACGAGCTGGAACAGCGCCTGCGCGAGCAGCAGGAAGCCGAGCGTCTGCTGGCGGAATTCTGCAAACGTCAGGGCAAAAATTACGATTTTGACGAGCTTGAGGCCCTGCATCAGGAACTCGAGGCGCGTATCGCTGCGCTTTCAGACACGGTCTCCAGCGCCAGCGAACAGCGTATGACCCTGCGTCAGGAGCTGGAACAGCTGCAGTCCCGTTCGCAAGCGCTTCTGCAGCGTGCACCGGTCTGGCTGGCGGCCCAGAGTAGCCTTAACCAGCTCAGCGAACAGTGCGGCGAGCAGTTTGAATCCAGTCAGGAAGTGACCGAATACCTGCAGCAGCTGCTGGAGCGCGAGCGCGAAGCCATTGTTGAGCGTGATGAAGTCGGCACGCGCAAGCGTGAAGTCGACGAAGAAATTGAACGCTTAAGCCAGCCGGGCGGTGCGGAAGACCCGCGTCTCAATGCCCTGGCGGAGCGTTTTGGCGGCGTGCTGCTGTCCGAGATTTACGATGATGTCGGTCTGGACGATGCGCCATACTTCTCCGCGCTGTACGGTCCATCCCGTAATGCGATTGTGGTGCCGGATCTGTCGCTGATTTCTGAACAGCTTGCCGGCCTGGAAGATTGTCCGGAAGATCTTTACCTGATCGAAGGGGATCCGCAGTCGTTCGATGACAGCGTATTCAGCGTCGACGAACTGGAAAAAGCGGTGGTGGTGAAAATCGCTGACCGTCAGTGGCGTTACTCCCGCTTCCCGGAGCTGCCGCTGTTTGGCCGCGCTGCGCGCGAAAGCCGCATCGAAAGCCTGCACGCCGAGCGTGAAACGCTGTCTGAACGTTTTGCGACCCTGTCGTTTGACGTGCAGAAAACCCAGCGCCTGCATCAGGCGTTTAGCCGCTTTATCGGCAGCCATCTGGCCGTGGCCTTTGAAGCTGACCCGGAAGCGGAAATTCGCAAGCTCAATACCCGTCGCGGCGAGCTGGAGCGGGCGATTGCCAGTCATGAAAGCGACAACCAGCAGAGCCGCGTCCAGTTCGAGCAGGCGAAAGAGGGCGTCGCGGCCCTTAACCGTATTCTGCCGCGCCTGAATCTGCTGGCGGATGACACGCTGGCCGATCGCGTGGACGAGATCCAGGAGCGCCTGGATGAAGCGCAGGAAGCCGCGCGCTTCGTGCAGCAGCACGGCAATCAGCTGGCGAAGCTGGAGCCGGTTGTCTCTGTCCTGCAGAGTGACCCGGAACAGTTTGAGCAGTTGAAAGAAGACTATGCCTGGTCGCAGCAGGTGCAGCGCGAGGCGCGTCAGCAGGCGTTCGCCCTGACGGAGGTGGTGCAGCGTCGCGCCCACTTCGGCTACTCCGATTCGGCAGAAATGCTGAGCGGTAACAGCGATCTGAATGAAAAGCTGCGTCAGCGCCTTGAGCAGGCGGAAGCGGAACGTACCCGCGCCCGCGAGGCAATGCGCAGCCATTCCGCTCAGCTGAACCAGTACAACCAGGTGCTGGCCTCGCTGAAAAGCTCCTTCGATACCAAGAAAGAGCTGTTAAACGACCTGCAGAAAGAGCTTCAGGACATCGGCGTTCGTGCCGACAGCGGGGCAGAAGAGCGCGCGCGCATTCGTCGTGACGAGCTGCATGCTCAGCTGAGCAACAACCGTGCGCGTCGCAATCAGCTGGAAAAAGCGCTGACCTTCTGCGAAGCAGAAATGGATAACCTGACCCGTCGCCTGCGCAAGCTGGAGCGCGACTACTTTGAGATGCGCGAGCAGGTCGTGACCGCGAAGGCGGGCTGGTGCGCGGTGATGCGCATGGTGAAAGACAATAACGTTGAGCGTCGCCTGCACCGTCGCGAGCTGGCATATCTTTCTGCCGATGAGCTGCGTTCCATGTCGGATAAGGCGTTGGGTGCTCTGCGTCTGGCGGTGGCGGATAACGAACACCTGCGCGATGTTCTGCGCATGTCCGAAGATCCGAAACGTCCTGAACGTAAAATCCAGTTCTTCGTGGCGGTTTACCAGCACCTGCGCGAACGTATTCGTCAGGACATCATTCGTACTGACGATCCGGTCGAGGCTATCGAACAGATGGAAATCGAACTGGGTCGTCTGACGGAAGAGCTGACCTCCCGCGAGCAGAAGCTGGCGATCAGCTCCCGCAGCGTGGCGAACATCATCCGTAAAACCATTCAGCGCGAGCAGAACCGTATCCGCCAGCTCAACCAGGGTCTGCAGAGCGTGTCGTTTGGCCAGGTGAACAGCGTGCGCCTCAACGTTAACGTGCGCGAAGCGCATGCCACCCTGCTGGAAGTGCTGTCTGAGCAGCACGAACAGCATCAGGATCTGTTCAACAGTAACCGTCTGACCTTCTCTGAAGCGCTGGCGAAACTGTATCAGCGCCTGAACCCGCAGATTGATATGGGCCAGCGTACGCCGCAAACCATCGGTGAAGAGCTGCTGGATTACCGTAACTACCTCGAAATGGAGGTAGAGGTAAACCGTGGTTCAGACGGCTGGCTGCGTGCGGAATCCGGAGCGCTCTCAACCGGTGAAGCGATCGGTACCGGTATGTCAATTCTGGTGATGGTGGTACAGAGCTGGGAAGACGAAGCGCGCCGCCTGCGCGGCAAAGATATCTCCCCATGCCGACTGCTGTTCCTGGATGAGGCTGCGCGTCTTGATGCGCGCTCCATTGCCACGCTGTTTGAGCTTTGTGAACGTCTCGATATGCAGCTCATCATTGCGGCACCGGAGAACATCAGTCCTGAAAAAGGGACAACCTACAAGCTGGTGCGTAAAGTGTTCCAGAACAGCGAACACGTCCACGTTGTGGGGCTGCGTGGCTTTGCGCCGCAGCCGCCAGAGTCACTGCCAGAAACCACGGCGGACGCTTCCTGACGCGTTTTCCGATCCGAAGCGGCGCCCTGGCGCCGCTTTTTTTTTAAACTTAACTTGTGCTTAGGGCTGCGTTATCTTTAAACTTCTTTACATAAGGTAAGGCAACAGCTTAGCCGTCTACCTATAATGAAAGAAAGCCCCAACGTGATGGGCATGTCGTGAAAACAGGGGGCAAGGGATGTTGCTTAAGAAAGAATGTGGTCGTCAGCTGTCGGCGCTTAGTTTATGCCTGGCAGTGATGTTTGCTCCACTGTTAACCGCCCAGGCCGACGAGCCTGAAATTGTGCCGACTGACAGCTCGGCAACGACAGGCGCGCAGCCTACGTCGTTGTCCCAGCCGCTGGAACAGTCTCCGGCGACGGCTATCATGGCCGGTATTAAGCCGCTGCCGGAAGGCATCGATGCCGAATCGCTCAGCCAGCAGCTGCAGTCAGGGCTGCCGTCAGGCTACACGCCGGTCTATATCAGTCAGCTCACGCTCCTCTATGCTGCCCGCGATATGAAACCGATGTGGGAAAACCGCGATGCCGTGCGCGCCTTCCAGCAGCAGCTGGCGGAGGTCGCGATTGCAGGGTTTCAGCCACAGTTTACAAAGTGGGTTGAGCTGTTAACCGATCCTGCCGTGTCCGGTCAGGCACGGGACGTCGTGCTTTCCGATGCCATGATGGGCTATCTGCAGTTTGTGGCGGGTATTCCGGTCAATGGCAACCGCTGGCTGTATAGCGATAAGCCGTATAAGCTGGCGACGCCGGCGCTGTCGGTGATTAACCAGTGGCAGTTAGCCCTGGATAACGGCGAACTGCCGCGCTTTATTGCCAGCCTCGCACCAGCGCATCCACAATATGCCACTCTGCACGAGTCGCTTCTCGCGCTGGTGGGCGACTCGCGTCCATGGCCGCAGATGCGCGGCACCGCGACGCTGCGTCCGGGGCAGTGGAGCAGCGATGTGCCTGCTCTGCGTGAGATCCTGACGCGCTCCGGTCTTCTTGATGGCGGGCCACATATCGCTCTGCCTGGTGACGATCCACAAAACGGGGCGGTCAGTCCGTCAGCGCCCGTGAAAGAGAAAAAAGCGATTGCCGTCAACAATAAACCCGCAGCATACGATCGCGAGCTGGTTGCGGCAGTGAAGCAATTCCAGGCCGCTCAGGGACTGGGAGCCGATGGCGTCATTGGCCAGACGACACGAGACTGGCTGAACGTATCGCCTGCGCAGCGGGCTGGGGTGCTGGCGCTCAATATCCAGCGTTTGCGCCTGCTGCCTGGAACCCTCTCTACCGGGATTATGGTTAACATTCCGGCGTATTCACTGGTCTATTACCAGGACGGTAGCGAAAAACTGGCGTCACGCGTGATTGTCGGGCGTCCGGATCGCAAAACGCCGATGATGAGCAGCGCGTTGAATAACGTGGTGGTTAACCCGCCGTGGAACGTGCCACCGACGCTGGCGCGTAAAGACATTCTGCCGAAGGTCTGGAACGATCCGGGTTATCTGGAACGTCATGGTTATACGGTGATGCGTGGCTGGAACAGTAAAGAGGCCATCGATCCTTATATGGTCGACTGGTCGACAATCACGGCTTCTAACCTACCGTTCCGTTTCCAGCAGGCTCCGGGGGCGCATAACTCTTTAGGGCGTTACAAATTCAATATGCCGAGTTCTGACGCTATCTATCTGCACGATACGCCGAACCACAATCTGTTCCAGAAAGATACGCGCGCGCTGAGTTCTGGCTGCGTGCGCGTGAACAAAGCCTCGGAGCTGGCCAATATGCTGCTGCAGGACGCGGGCTGGAACGATACGCGCATTTCGGATGCCCTGAAGCAGGGAGATACGCGTTACGTTAATATCCGACACAATATTCCGGTCAATCTTTACTATCTGACGGCGTTTGTTGGCGAAGACGGGCGGACTCAGTACCGTACAGATATTTACAATTATGATCTCACCGCGCGATCCGGCGCACAAATTTTGCCAAAAGCGGAACAATTAATCAGGTAAATGAAGCAGTTCGGGAAAAATGATTGTCGTAAGTTAGGGTGAATAAGGGGCTATATCGCTGCAAGCCGCGTATTCACTGGGGTTGGGCGCCTTGACGTACCCGGTTTTGCCAGTTAAGGTGCCCTTCGTGCGCTAAGCATATTACGATTTCTTTTACCTGTAGACCTGATTATCATGGACAAATTTGACGCTAATCGCCGCAAACTGCTGGCGTTAGGTGGTGTTGCGCTTGGCGCAGCGGCCATCTTGCCGACGCCAGCATTTGCCACCCTCTCGACACCTCGTCCGCGAGTTTTAACGCTCAACAATCTTCATACCGGTGAGTCGTTAAAAGCGGAGTTCTTCGATGGCAGAGGCTATATTCAGGATGAATTAGCAAGACTTAACCATTTTTTCCGTGATTTCCGCGCGAATAAAATTAAAGCCATCGACCCAGGACTGTTTGATCAGCTTTTCCGCCTTCAGGGCCTGCTGGGTACCAGCAAGCCGGTGCAGCTTATTTCTGGTTATCGCTCGGTTGATACCAATAATGAACTGCGCGCCCACAGTCGCGGGGTAGCGAAAAAAGCTATCACACGAAGGGCCAGGCAATGGATTTCCATATTGAGGGCGTTTCGTTAGCCAATATTCGCAAAGCTGCGTTATCTATGCGCGCAGGTGGTGTAGGATATTACCCCAGCAGCAACTTTGTGCATATTGATACCGGTCCGGTTCGGCACTGGTAATAACGAAACACAGGAGCAGTATGAACTATCGTATTATTCCGGTTACCGCGTTCTCCCAGAATTGTTCACTCATCTGGTGCGAACAGACTAAACTGGCCGCGCTTGTTGATCCCGGCGGTGACGCTGAGAAGATCAAGCAGGAAGTCGCCGACAGCGGCGTGACGCTCATGCAGATTTTACTGACGCATGGTCACCTCGACCATGTGGGCGCAGCGGCTGAACTGGCTGAACACTACGGCGTGCCGATTGTCGGTCCGGAAAAAGAAGATGAGTTCTGGCTGCAGGGGTTACCTGCCCAAAGCCGCATGTTTGGCCTTGATGAGTGTCAGCCTCTGACGCCCGATCGCTGGCTGAATGAAGGAGAGCGCGTTAGCATAGGGAATGTGACTTTACAGGTGTTGCATTGTCCTGGGCATACGCCAGGCCATATCGTCTTCTTTGATGACCAGTCCCGTCTGCTGATCTCCGGCGATGTGATTTTCAAAGGTGGCGTAGGACGCAGCGATTTTCCGCGCGGCGATCACGGACAGCTGATTCAGTCGATTAAACAGAAGTTATTGCCGCTGGGTGATGATGTGACGTTTATCCCTGGGCACGGTCCGATGTCGACGCTGGGCTATGAACGGCTCCATAATCCGTTCCTTCAGGATGAAATGCCTGTCTGGTAACCCGCATAAAAAAAGCCTGCATAATGCAGGCTTTTTTATAGGCGCAAATTACAGTACGGCGACAATCGCTTCGCACAGCGGCGCCATGTTGTCAGGCGTCATGCCTGCAACGTTCACGCGGCCAGACGCCACGGCGTACACGCCGAACTCTTCACGCAGACGCAGAACCTGCTCTTTGGTCAGGCCGCTGAAAGAGAACATGCCGTTCTGTTTGATGATAAAGCTGAAGTCGCGATCCGCGCCTTTCTCCGCCAGGGTGTTCACAAACAGCAGGCGCATGCGCTGAATACGCTGACGCATATCGTTCAGCTCTTGTTCCCAGATGGCGCGCAGCGCATCGTTGCTCAGGATAGTCGCAACAACAGATGCACCGTGTGCCGGTGGGTTAGAGTAGTTAGCGCGGATAACGGATTTCATCTGACTGAACGCGCGATCGACGGTCTCATCGTTAGCCGCAACCAGCGTACAGGCACCTACACGCTCATTGTACAGACCAAAGTTCTTGGAATAGGAACTGGCAACGATCAGCTCCTGATGCACGGCAGCGAACGCGCGCAGGCCTTCAGCATCTTCTTCCAGACCACGAGCGAAGCCCTGGTAGGCAAAGTCAAACAGCGGCAGCCAGCCTTTCTCTACGGACAGCTTCGCCAGGTGTTCCCACTGCTCAAGCGTTGGATCGATACCGGTTGGGTTGTGGCAGCAGCCGTGGAACAGCACCACGTCACCCGCCTGCGCTTCGCTCAGGCTTGCCAGCAGGCCGTCAAAGTCCAGAGAGTGGTTTGCTGCGTCGTAGTAGGCGTATTCACGCACTTCCAGACCCGCAGAGTTAAATACGCTCTTATGGTTCGGCCAGCTTGGATTGCTTACCCAGACACGCTTCACAGAGGTGTTTTTCGCAAGGAAATCCGCCGCCACGCGCAGCGCGCCGGTACCGCCCGGGGTCTGAGCTGTACGGGCACGTTTGTCACTCACAATTGCGCTGCCTTTACCGAACAGCAGCTCCTGGGTGCAGCGACCAAATTCAGGGATACCATCAATACCGAGGTAGTTTTTGGTGGTTTCGTTTTCCAGCAGATACTGCTCAGCTTTCTTAACGCTGGTCAGTACCGGAGTTTTGCCGGTTTCATCTTTATATACACCAATACCCAGGTTGATTTTGCCAGGGCGGTCGTCGGCACGAAACAGATCGGCCAGGCCCAGAATCGGGTCGGCAGGAGCGGCGGTAATGTTCTCAAACATGACGAAGTTCCATTGTGATTACAGAAGTGAAATCCGCTATCAGGTTAACGGTAGATTTACAAAATGCCAACCGTTTGCGACGAAAAGCGTGCGGCTTTTCAAAAGTCGCCATTATTTTCTGTCACGCATAAAAAAACAGGGCCGTAGCCCTGTTCATTAAGCATATAACAAAGTGGTGTACTGATTAGAACTGGTAAACGAGACCCAGTGCTACGATGTCATCGTTGCTGAGACCCAGTTTGTTGTCATCTTTCAGCTGGTTGATCTGGTAGTCAACATAGGTGGACATGTTTTTGTTGAAGTAGTAAGTCGCGCCAATGTCGATGTAGTTGATGAAATCTTCATCACCAATGCCTTCAACGTCTTTCGCTTTAGATTTGTAGTAAGCGATGGATGGACGCAGACCGAAGTCGAACTGATACTGAGCGACAACAGAGAAGTCCTGAGATTTGTTAGCGAAACCGCTGCTGCCCAAACGTGCGGCGTTGTGCATTTCGCCGTACAGCGCTGCCAGGTAAATGTTGTTTGCGTCATACTTCAGGCCAGTTGCCCACTGCTCAGCTTTATCGCCTTTACCCCAAGCCAGAGTCTGCTGGTTGTTGGTACGGTCAGCTGCGCCGTACGCACCTACAACGCCAAAGCCTTCGAAATCATAGCTGACTGAAGTTGCCCAGCCGTCACCGTTAGAACGTACTGCATCAGCACGGTCATTTTTGCCCAGGTACTGAACGCCAAAGTTCAGACCGTCAACCAGGCCGAAGAAGCCGCTGTTACGGTAAGTCGCCAGACCACCATTACGGCTGGAGAAGAAGTTATCGCTCTTGCCAGTGTCGCCACCGAACTCTGGCAGCATATCGGTGATGCCGATTGCATCATACACCAGGCCATAGTTACGACCGTAGTCGAAGGAGCCTGCATCACCGAATTTCAGACCTGCGAACGCCAGACGGGTTTTGTTACCGGTCTGAGCATCGGCGCCTTCAGAGTTGTTACCCTGGAAGTTGTATTCCCACTGGCCATAACCGGTCAGCTGGTCGTTAATTTTTGTTTCGCCTTTGAAGCCCAGACGAGCATAGGTCTGGTCGCCATCGTTGCTGTCATCATCAGAGAAGTAATGCAGACCAACTGCTTTCCCGTAAAGATCCAGTTTATTAGCGTCTTTGTTATAGATTTCTGCAGCGTTCGCTGCACCGGCTACCAGCAGGGCAGGGATTACCACTGCCAGAATATTGCGCTTCATCATTATTTATTACCCTCATTGGTTTTTTTATGACACTCGCCACTGCCGTCAATAAATTCTGTCAATAAATATTTCCGGAACTATTGATGAGAGTTTGGTGTCTTTATGTATCTGACAGGCATCTTTCCATTCGCCGAAGCGTTTCGCTAGCCTGAAAGTGCTACAATTCTCAAGATTAGGTAACCAAAAGAAAATATGTGTAACTAAATGTGTATATTTGGGAACTTTGTGAACCACCTCAAACTTCAGAGCGTCCTGGCGAATTAAGCGACAGGACATATCCTATATATATGAATTCCTTATGATTAATTTGGATAAAGGCATTTCATATAAACAGACACTAAACGACTCGTTTTTTCTTATGGCGCCGAAAAGCCTTCTGGATGGCTGTAAAACTGGTTGAAATTTGTGCTATCGCTTGAGAATGTAATAATCGCAATAAGAATGGGGTTTATTTTTTGTGGCTGGATATTTCGTGGAAATAAAACGTAACAACCAGGGATTGTGACGGGGTGATGGTTTAAAGAAGCTGACTTTGCGCTGACGAAAACTGACAATGCAGAATAAAATAATGGCCAGCACAAGCTGGCCATTTTAGTCTTTTACCGATTAGAAGCTGGCGTTACGTGGTGTACGTGGGAACGGAATCACGTCACGAACGTTCTGCACACCGGTCACGTAGGCGATCAGACGCTCGAAGCCCAGACCAAAACCAGCGTGCGGTACGGTACCGTAACGACGCAGATCGCGGTACCAGCTGTAGTCCGCAGGGTTGAGACCCATCTCTTCCATACGTGCGTCCAGCACGTCAAGACGCTCTTCACGCTGTGAACCACCGATGATTTCACCGATGCCCGGCGCCAGGACGTCCATCGCCGCCACGGTTTTACCGTCTTCGTTAAGGCGCATATAGAAGGCCTTAATGTCTTTCGGGTAGTTTTTAACGACAACCGGCGCTTTGAAATGCTTTTCGGCCAGATAGCGCTCGTGCTCAGACGCCAGGTCTACGCCCCAGTAAACCGGGTTCTCGAACTTCTCACCGCATTTCTCGAGGATCGCCACCGCGTCGGTGTAGTCCACCTGCGCAAAATCGGCAGAGACGAAGCGCTCCAGACGGGCTACTGCGTCGCTGTCTACGCGCTCGGCGAAGAATTTCATGTCGTCCGGACGCTCTTCCAGCACCGCTTTGAAGACATACTTCAGCATCGCTTCTGCCAGACCCGCAACATCGTCCAGGTTGGCGAACGCCACTTCAGGCTCCAGCATCCAGAATTCCGCCAGGTGACGACTGGTGTTGGAGTTTTCGGCACGGAAGGTAGGGCCAAAGGTGTAGATTTTAGACAGCGCGCAGGCGTACGTTTCGCCGTTGAGCTGACCGGATACGGTCAGGAAGGCCTCTTTACCAAAGAAGTCTTTGTCATAGTCCACTTTACCTTCCGGGGTGCGCGGCAGGTTTTCGAGATCCAGCGTTGAGACGCGGAACATCTCACCGGCGCCTTCCGTATCGGACGCGGTGATCAGCGGGGTAGACACCCAGAAATAACCCTGCTCATCGAAGAAACGATGCAGCGCCTGCGCCAGCGTATGACGTACGCGAGCAACCGCACCAATCAGGTTGGTACGTGGACGCAGGTGCGCCACTTCACGCAGATACTCAATGCTGTGACGTTTAGCCGCCATCGGATAGGTATCCGGATCTTCAACCCAGCCGGTGACTTCAATGGCAGAAGCCTGAATTTCGAAACTCTGACCCTGACCCGGGGATGCCACGACCACGCCGGTGACAATAACGGAACAGCCCGTCGTCAGGTGCAGAACGTCATCATTGTAATTGGGCAGAGAATTATTAATGACGGCCTGTACAGGATCAAAGCAGGAACCGTCATAGACGGCAAGGAAGGAGATGCCAGCTTTAGAATCTCGGCGGGTACGCACCCATCCGCGCACGGTGACTTCCTGGTCAACGGCGACACGGCCCTGGAGTACGTCGGCTACAGGCACAACGCTCATAATATTCTCTCTGTTAATAGTCGGAAAAAATAAACACTTGTCCACCCTTATGGGGGGATATCTATGTTACCTGCCATCCGCTATCAGACAAGTAAATTTCGCAGTCAAAAGAGAAGAATTGAGAAATAAATAAGAAGAGGGGAGCCATGAAGGCTCCCTTAAGCGCTTAACTGGCTTTTTTGATCTGGGGAAGATCGAAGGCTTTGCGCAATGCGCGGACAAACGCCTTGTCATGGCAGATGGTTTTGCCTGGGCTGTCGGAGAGTTTCGCCACCGGCTTGCCGTTACATTCCACCAGCTTTATCACGATATTCAGAGGTTTTACCTGAGGAATGTCGCAGGTTAACCGGGTACCAATCCCAAAACTCAGGTTCACTCTGGCGTTGAAATGGCGATAGAGTTCGACGGCTTTCGCCAGATCGAGGTTATCGGAGAAGACCAGCACCTTGCTCATCGGGTCAATGCCCAGTTTCTCGTAATGGGCAATGGCCTTCTCGCCCCACTCAATCGGATCCCCTGAATCGTGGCGTAATCCCTGATAACGCTCCGCAAATTCAGGTCCAAAGTCGCGCAGGAAAGCATCCATCGTAATACAGTCGGTGAGGGCGATCCCGAGTTGATTCGGGTACTCCTCAAGCCATGCGGCCAATGCCGCGCGCTGGCTGTTTGCCAGGTCAGGGCTGATCTGCTGATGCGCCTGGAACCACTCGTGTGCCTGGGTACCCATTGGCGTCAGGTTGAGGCGGCGGGCCAGATCGTAGTTACTGGTGCCCACGAACCATGGCTCCTGTTGCAGACGTTTAACGATGGCCTCCTGGACGTCGCGCGAAAAACGGCGACGGGTGCCAAAGTCCATCAGGCGGAAGCGGGACATGTCCAGCCCTGCGGTCAGCGTGGAGAAGTCAGCGAGCTTATTTTCCAGCGAGGCAACCGCCTGCGCTACGCCCGTTTCCGGTGAGCGATAGCGGTGAGCCAGTTCACTGATCACCGCCAGAAGCGGCACTTCCCACATGATCACTTCCCGCCACGGACCTTCAAGGCGAATATCCAGCTTGCCGTTATCGTTAACCACGGTGACCTGCTCCGGTCTATAGCGGAAATCGCGCAGCCAGTTCAGGTAGTCGGCTTTGAAGAAAGGCAGGCCAGAAAGCCACTGATATTCCTCGTCCTGCAGCGTCAGATGCTGCATAGCATTGACCTGTTCACGAATGGCGTCTGCGTAGATACCGAGCAAGTCGTCGCCACGGCAGCGGAATTCCGCCGCGACATGAACGTCATAATAATGGTGGAAAACGGCTTGCTGCATGTGCAGTTTATACGCGTCGGTATCCAGCAACGTATGCAGAACTGGAGAAGCGAATTGAGTCATAGGTGCGCAGTAGCATCCTCTCACAGGAGCGTTTAGTACAATAAACAACTCCGGAGTATACCTTGTTTAGTGATTTATTGAACCCCGATCACAACATAAGCGCGTTTTATGGTCGAGGGCATTTTGTGCCCCGTGTTATACAAATGTAGCAAAAAAAGGTGTTGACCCTGAAAAGATGAACATTCTGCATAGCGCGTTTTGCGCAACAGGAATATATTGAAACGTTACTCGACAAACGATGCATAAGGTTTTCTATGACACAACAGCCACAAGCCAAATACCGCCACGACTACCGTGCGCCGGATTATCTGATTAGCGAAATCGATCTGACTTTTGACCTGGATGCCACTAAAACCGTTGTCACGGCGGTGAGTCAGGTGACGCGCCACAGCGCAACTGCCGTGCCGCTGCGTCTGGATGGCGAAGACCTGACGCTGGTCTCCCTGCATATTAATGATGAAGCCTGGTCGGACTATAAAGAAGAAAACAACCAGCTGGTCATCGACAACCTGCCGGATCAGTTTACGCTGCGCATCGTGAATGAAATCAGCCCGGCCGCCAATACCGCGCTGGAAGGGCTGTACCAGTCTGGCGTGGCGCTGTGTACCCAGTGTGAAGCGGAAGGGTTCCGCCACATTACCTGGTATCTCGATCGCCCGGATGTCCTGGCGCGCTTCACCACCAAGATCATCGCCGATAAAACCCTGTATCCCTTCCTGCTCTCCAACGGCAACCGCGTAGGTGAAGGCGAGCTGGAGAATGGCCGTCACTGGGTTCAGTGGCAGGATCCGTTCCCAAAACCGTGCTACCTGTTTGCGCTGGTGGCGGGCGATTTCGACGTGCTGCGCGACACCTTCAAAACGCGCTCAGGCCGCGAGGTGGCGCTGGAGCTGTTTGTTGACCGTGGTAACCTGGACCGCGCGCCGTGGGCGATGACCTCGCTCATCAACTCCATGAAGTGGGACGAAGAGCGCTTCGGCCTCGAATATGACCTCGACATCTATATGATCGTCGCCGTTGATTTCTTCAACATGGGCGCAATGGAAAACAAAGGCCTGAACGTCTTTAACTCCAAATACGTGCTGGCGCGCACCGATACTGCCACCGATAAAGATTATCTCGATATCGAACGCGTCATCGGCCACGAATATTTCCACAACTGGACCGGTAACCGCGTCACCTGCCGCGACTGGTTCCAGCTGAGCCTGAAAGAGGGCCTGACCGTCTTCCGTGACCAGGAGTTCAGCTCCGATCTGGGGTCACGCGCCGTGAACCGCATCAACAACGTGCGTACCATGCGCGGCCTGCAGTTTGCGGAAGATGCCAGCCCAATGGCGCATCCAATCCGCCCGGATAAAGTCATCGAAATGAACAACTTCTACACCCTGACGGTGTATGAGAAAGGCGCTGAAATTATCCGCATGATCCACACTCTGCTGGGTGAAGAGAACTTCCAGAAAGGGATGCAGCTCTACTTCGAGCGTCATGACGGCAGCGCGGCCACCTGCGACGATTTTGTGCAGGCAATGGAAGATGCCTCTAATGTCGATCTTTCCCACTTCCGCCGCTGGTACAGCCAGGCAGGTACGCCGATTGTTACCGTCAAAGACGATTACAATCCAGAGACCGAGCAGTACACCCTGACCATCAGCCAGCGCACGCCGCCGACGGCAGAGCAGGAAGAGAAATACCCGCTGCATATTCCGTTCAGCATTGAGCTGTACGATAACGAAGGCAAAGTCATTCCACTGCAGAAGGGTGGCCACCCGGTACACCACGTGCTGAACGTGACCCAGGCCGAGCAGACCTTTATCTTCGATAACGTCTATTTCCAGCCGGTGCCTGCGCTGCTGTGTGAATTTTCCGCGCCGGTGAAGCTGGAGTACAAGTGGAGCGATCAGCAACTGACGTTCCTGATGCGTCACGCGCGTAACGACTTCTCCCGCTGGGATGCCGCACAAAGCCTGCTGGCGACCTACATCAAGCTTAACGTAAACCGTCATCAGCAGGGCCAGCCGCTGTCGCTGCCTGTTCACGTAGCTGACGCGTTCCGCGCGGTCCTGCTGGATGAGAAAATTGACCCGGCGCTCGCCGCTGAAATTCTGACCCTGCCGTCAGCAACGGAAATCGCGGAGTTGTTCGAGATTATCGATCCGATCGCGATCGTGGCGGTGCGTGAAGCGCTGACCCGTACGCTGGCTGCTGAGCTGGCGGACGAGTTCCTCGCCATTTATAACGCCAACAAGCTTGACGCTTATCGCGTTGAGCACGCGGACATCGGTAAACGTTCTCTGCGCAACACCTGCCTGCGCTATCTGGCGTTTGGTGAAACCGAGCTGGCGAACACCCTGGTGAGCAAGCAGTATCACGAAGCGGATAACATGACCGACGCGCTGGCCGCGCTGGGCGCAAGCGTTGCCGCCGAACTGCCGTGCCGCGATGCGCTGATGCAGGAGTACGATGACAAGTGGCATCAGGATGGCCTGGTGATGGACAAGTGGTTCATCCTGCAGGCGACCAGCCCGGCGGCCGATGCGCTCAGCAACGTGCGCAGCCTGCTGAAGCATCGCTCCTTTACCCTGAGCAACCCAAACCGCGTGCGTTCGCTGATTGGCGCGTTTGCCAGCAGCAACCCGGCCGCGTTCCACGCCGAAGACGGCAGCGGTTATCAGTTCATGGTGGAAATGCTGACCGAGCTGAACAGCCGTAACCCGCAGGTGGCGTCGCGTCTGATTGAGCCGCTGATCCGTCTGAAACGCTACGATGCGAAGCGTCAGGCGAAGATGCGTGCCGCGCTTGAGCAGCTGAAAGGGCTGGAAAACCTGTCTGGCGATCTGTACGAGAAGATTGCTAAAGCCTTAGCGTGATGTAGAAAAAAAAGCCCGGTGGGCAGGTAAACGCAAAACGGCAACCTCGGTTGCCGTTTTTAGTGTTTCCTTCCTCTCCCCGTGGGAGAGGGCCGGAGTGAGGGTGTCAGACATTAGCCTTAACTCGCCGCAACTCCGTTTCCCCTCGCTTCATCACCCGATCCAATACCTCAGCCTCCAGCTCCGCCAGTCTTGCCGAACCCACGCGACGGGGCCGCGGAAGATCCACAGTCAGATCCAGACCGATTTTCCCGTCCTCTATTAACAGCACCCGGTCGGCCATTGCGACGGCTTCACTCACGTCATGCGTCACCAGCAGTACCGTAAAGCCGTGCGCCTGCCAGAGGGATCCAATCAAATCCTGCATTTCGATTCGCGTCAGGGCGTCGAGCGCGCCCAGCGGTTCATCGAGCAACAGCAGTCCCGGACGGTGAATCAACGCCCGCGCCAGCGCCACGCGCTGCTTCTGTCCACCCGAAAGGGCAGCAGGCCACTCATCGGCGCGATTTTCCAGCCCAACGGCGGCCAGCGCCTGGCGGGCTTCATCCCGCCAGCTCCCCTTAAGGCCGAGCCCGACATTGTCGATAACCGTTTTCCACGGCAGCAGCCGCGCGTCCTGGAACATCATGCGGGTATCGTCCTGGATATTCGCAAGCGGCGTTGTCCCTGCCAGAATGTCGCCGCCGTTGGGGGCTTCCAGTCCGGCCAGCAGCCGTAGCAGCGTACTCTTGCCGCCGCCGCTGCGCCCGACAACGGCCACAAACTGTCCGGCGGGAATATGCAGATCCAGCCCGTTAAGAATGGTGTTTTCGCCGTAGCGTTTGGTGACGCCGTTCAGCAGTAACGGGGTCCCCTGATTCAGTCGTGCCGTATTCATGCTTTCGCCTCCTGAAGGGTATAGGCCGGGTTCCAGCGCAGCCAGCTGCGCTCCAGCCACTGGGCGCTGACGTCAGCGAGTTTGCCGAGCAGGGCATAAAGGATAATGGCAACCACCACCACGTCCGTTTGCAGGAATTCACGGGCGTTCATCGCCAGGTAGCCAATCCCGGAGTTAGCTGAGATGGTTTCCGCCACAATCAGCGTCAGCCACATCAGGCCGAGCGCAAAACGCACGCCGACCATAATGGAGGGCAGGGCGCCCGGCAGAATCACATGAATAAAGAGGGAAAAACCCGATAAGCCGTAGCTGCGCGCCATCTCTACCAGACCGCGATCGATATTGCGGATGCCGTGCCAGGTATTGATGTAAATCGGGAAGAGCGTGCCCAGTGCCACGAGGAAGATCTTGGCACTCTCATCAATTCCAAACCACAAAATGACCAGCGGGATCAGCGCCAGATGCGGCACATTACGCAGCATCTGGATGGAGGTATTCAGCAGCCGTTCACCCCAGCGTGAAAGGCCGCTGATCAGGCCCAGGACCAGCCCGATACTGCCGCCGATGGAAAACCCGATCACGGCGCGCCAGGAGCTGATCGCCAGGTGCTGCCACAGTTCTCCGCTAACGCTCAGCGACCAGAACGCTTCTACAACGCCCTCCGGAGAGGGCAGAATGCGGCTCGACAGCCAGCCGGTAGACGATGCGAGCTGCCAGAGCGCCACAATGCCGACGGGTAAAAACCACGGTGCGGCGCGCAGCAGCCATTTTTGTGAGGTGGCAGACATGGTCACTCCTTAGCTCTGTGCGGCTTTGCGTGGAATGAATTCGTTCGCCACGGCTTCGCCCTGAAGCTGGAGCCGCTGCGGCTGTGGCACCTCCGGAATGGCGACATCCAGGTGCGGGAACAGCAGTTCGCCCACCTTGTACGCCTCTTCCAGATGCGGATAACCGGAGAGAATAAAGCTGTCGATGCCCAGTTCGGCGTATTCATTGATACGCGCGGCCACGGTCGGGCCATCGCCGACCAGCGCTGTGCCTGCACCGCCGCGCACCAGACCGACGCCCGCCCACAGGTTCGGGCTGATCTCCAGGTTCTCGCGCTTGCCGTTGTGCAGGGACGCCATCCGGTGCTGCCCGACGGAGTCGGTTTTGGCAAATGCGGCCTGGGCTCTGGCGATCGTTTCATCATCCAGATGGGAGATCAGGCGGTCCGCCGCCTGCCAGGCTTCTTCATTGGTCTCGCGCACAATCACATGCAGACGGATACCGAAGCGCACCTTGCGGCCATGGGCGGCCGCCTTCGCGCGAACCTGGGCAATTTTTTCTTTTACCAGTTCAGGCGGTTCGCCCCAGGTCAGATAGAGATCGACCTGCTCTGCTGCCAGATCCTGCGCCACATCCGACGACCCGCCAAAATAGAGCGGCGGGCGCGGCTGCTGCACCGGCGGAAAGTAGAGCTTCGCGTCGCGAACGTGAATATGCTTGCCTTCAAAGGTAACGGTTTCCCCTTCCAGCAGGCGTCGCCAGACGCGGGTGAACTCGGCGGAGGCCTCATAGCGTTCGGTGTGGTCGAGGAACACGCCGTCGCCCGCCAGCTCCTGCGGATCGCTGCCCGTCACCAGGTTAAACAAGGCGCGGCCGTTGGACAGTCGGTCCAGCGTTGCCGCCTGACGTGCCGCCACGGTAGGAGAGACCACGCTCGGGCGTAACGCGACCAGGAATTTCAGACGCTGAGTGACCGGGATCATCGACGCGGCGACCAGCCACGCATCTTCACATGACCGTCCGGTCGGGATCAGCACCCCGGTGAAACCGATACGGTCCGCAGCCTGAGCAATCTGCTGCAGGTAGCCATGGTCAACCGGGCGTGAACCCTCTTCTGTGCCAAGATAGTGTCCATCACCGTGGGTGGGTAAAAACCAGAAAAGATTCAGACTCATGATTTAGCTCCTTCTTTGCCTGCGGGTTGCCAGATGCGTTCGCGAATAGTGACCTGTTTTGGAACCAGGTGGTTTTGATAGAAGAGGTCGGCTGTTTGCTGCTGAAGCGCGGCGACGTGCGCGTCAACGGGCGTAATGGTGGTCGGCGGGCGGTGGTTGAGATAGCTCGCGATCACCGGCTCAGGTAAGCCCATGGTTTTCGCCAGCAGGGCAATGCTCTCCTGACGCTGGCTCTGAGTCAGGGCATCGGCCTGGGTAAAGGTATCCAGCACGCCCTGAATAAATGCGCCGTTCTTTTCCGCATAAGGGCGCGCGGCCAGATAGAACGAGCCGGTCTGCTTCAGCGTGGTACCGTCTTTCAGCACGCGAACGCCGCCCTGCAGTAATGCGGCGGAGTAGTACGGATCCCAGATGGCCCAGGCATCAACGTTCTTCTGCTGGAACGCGGCGCGCGCGTCGGCAGGCGTCAGGTAAACAGGCTGAATGTCAGTGAACTTGAGCCCGGCCTCTTGCAGGGCACGCAGCAACAGGTTGTGTGAGCTGGAACCTTTCTGGAATGCGACCTTATGGCCTTTGAGATCGGCGACACTTTTGATATCGCTGTTTTCAGGCACCAGGATCACCTCGGCTTTCGGCTTGGGCGGCTCAACGCCTACATAGACGAGGTCCGCTCCCGCCGCCTGGGCAAATATTGGCGGAATATCGCCCGTGCTGCCGAGATCGATACTGCCCACGTTAAGGGCCTCCAGCATCTGCGGGCCGGCAGGGAACTCCACCCAGGAGAATTTGGTGTCCGGGAAGCGTTTTTCCAGAAGCTGGTGGCTTTTTGCCAGCACCATGCTGACGCTGCCTTTCTGATAGCCGATACGTAAGCTTTCCGGAGCCGTTTCTGCGGCATGGGCCAGCGAGGTAAATGCCATCAAACCGGCCAGTCCGATGCGGGTTAAGATTTTAAACATGGGCGACTCCTTGAGGCTGACCAAACGCCGGGGCCTGGATATCCCGGCGATGCAGGGCATGCCAGAAGGTTTCCAGAGCGTTATCGAGGCGGGTTTGCAGGTTGGGCGTAAAGTGGGGTTTGTGCTGATAGTCGATAACCTGTGAGTCATCGGCGAAAACGCCGTGGAGGATCTCCTGCGCTTTCAGCGCGTTCAGCACCGGCTTCAGGGCGTAATCCACGGCCAGTAAATGGGCAACCGTACCGCCCGTTGCCAGCGGCAGCACCACCTTTCCGTCCAGCGCGCGTTCCGGAAGCAGATCGAGCAGGGTTTTCAGCGCCCCGGAAAAAGAGGCTTTATAAATGGGCGTTGCCACGATCAGGCCGTCCGCGCCGTTAAGTTGCTCAATGAGGGTTTTCAGGGCGGGGCTGTCGAAACGGGCGTAGAGCAAATCTTCAGGTTCGAAGTTATGCAGGTTCCAGTGGCACACTTCCACATCCAGAGCATTCAGTTTTTCACGGGCATATTCCAGCAGGGCGCTGGAGCGTGACGGGAATCGTGGACTTCCGGCCAGGGTAATGACGCGCATACTTCCTCCTTATAACTAATTGTTTGCTTTTATCTAACATTCATAACAATTTTAAGGAGTGTGACACCGCGCGTTTATTCCACTAAATGATTTATCTGCAATTAAAATGCGAAAAAGTGCATAAGAAACAGGCGGGGAGGTAAACGATTGCGTTTTGCGCTGATTTTTTGCCGCAGGTCAATTCCCTTTCGCGCCGGGATCGCCCATAATCCCCTCCCGGTTTGCACACCGGGAATCCAGGAGAGTTCATGTACTACCCCTTCGTTCGTAAAGCCCTTTTCCAGCTCGACCCTGAGCGCGCTCATGAATTGACATTCCAGCAATTACGTCGTATTACCGGAACGCCTCTGGCCGCGCTGGTGCGCCAGCATGTGCCGGTAAAACCTGTGCAGTGCATGGGGCTGACCTTTAAAAATCCGCTGGGTCTGGCGGCCGGTCTGGACAAAAACGGCGAGTGCATTGATGCCCTGGGCGCGATGGGCTTTGGCTCCATTGAAATCGGCACCGTTACCCCGCGCCCGCAGCCGGGAAATGACAAGCCGCGCCTGTTCCGACTGGTGGAAGCCGAAGGGCTGATCAACCGCATGGGCTTCAATAACCACGGTGTTGATCACCTCGTTGAGAACGTTAAAAAAGCCCACTTTGACGGCATTCTGGGCATCAATATCGGCAAAAATAAAGACACGCCGGTCGAGCAGGGTAAAGATGACTATCTGATTTGTATGGAAAAAGTCTACGCCTATGCCGGTTATATTGCGGTGAATATTTCTTCCCCCAATACCCCGGGGCTGCGATCCTTACAATATGGTGAGGCGCTGGACGATCTTCTGAGTGCCATTAAAAATAAACAAAATGAACTCCAGTCGATCCACCATAAATATGTTCCGGTCGCGGTTAAGATCGCGCCGGATCTTTCTGCCGAAGAATTGATCCAGGTTGCCGACAGTTTAGTTCGTCATAATATTGATGGTGTGATTGCGACCAATACCACCCTCGATCGCTCCCTCGTGCAGGGAATGAAAAACTGTGACGAAGCGGGTGGGTTAAGCGGCCGTCCGGTGCAATTAAAAAGCACCGAAATTATTCGCGCTCTGTCTGCGGAATTAAATGGCCGTCTGCCGATTATTGGCGTCGGTGGCATTGACTCGGTGATTGCTGCGCGCGAGAAGATGGCAGCGGGTGCATCACTGGTGCAAATCTATTCCGGCTTTATTTTTAAAGGGCCGCCGCTGATTAAAGAAATCGTTACTCATATCTAATCTTTTCTCTTAATCAGACAACCAGGGCTTTATTTCCAGCCCTGGTTGTTTTATATTCCGTCACTGTTGCTTATTTAGACATTATAGTCTTTTATTAATGGTGTTATAAACGAAGCGGCGATCAGGACATTTTTAGTACAGGACGTTTCGGGGACGGGAGAGAAACATGCGAATTAAACCTGACGATAACTGGCGCTGGTATTTTTGCGACGAGCATGACCGAATGATGCTCGACTTAGCCAATGGCATGTTGTTTCGCTCTCGTTTTGCCCGCCGAATGTTAACCCCGGACGCCTTTTCCCCGTCAGGCTTTTGCGTTGATGACGCTGCGCTGTATTTCTCCTTTGAGGAAAAATGTCGCGATCTGGTGCTCTCGAAAGAGCAGCGTGCCGAACTGGTATTAAATGCGCTGGTGGCTATCCGTTTCCTGAAACCGCAAATGCCAAAGAGCTGGCATTTCCTGCCGCACGGCATGAACTGGACCCCGGCAACGGGTGATGCGGCCAGCGTCAATCTGAGCGATACCGCAGAAGAGGTGAGCCTGCTGGTGGTGGAGCCCGGCGAAAATGCCGCGCTCTGTTTGCTGGCCCAGCCCGGCGTGACGATTGCCGGGCGGACAATGCAGCTTGGGGATGCCATTAAGGTTATGAACGACAGGCTGAAGCCCCAGCTTCGCGTGGATGCCTTCAGCCTCGAGCAGGCGGTTTAAGCTTCCAGCTGTACGGACGTTTTCGGGACGCAGCTACAGCACAGAATTGTGCCGTCATTTCCAATTGCCGATTTTTTCAACGCACTCACTTCGCCATCCACCAGCCTGATGCGGCAGCATCCGCAAATTCCCGCGCGACAGGAGTAGGGGATGCGGATCCCTGCTTGTTCCAGCTGCTCAAGCAATACCTGCTGGTTATTACCCCGGATCACGTTGCCCTGCCAGTGAATCTCTACCGCAGCGGCGACGTTTGTCTCAACGTCGACAAACTCCTCTTCCTGACCCGAGCCGTACACCCTTGCTGGCCCACGGGCGAGCACTTCTACCTCATCACCGACGCGGATCGCGCCGCAGGAGCGCGGGATCAGGTTCTGGCCGAAATCGACATCACCGTTATCCTGCGCGGTGCGGAATGACTGCAGCGTCTTCAACGGTTCGCCGGAAGGGTGCTTCTGGCCTTTCTCCGGGCTGACCGTCGTGAAAATGCAGCGGCTGCACGGCTTCACCACGTCAAAAATGACGCTGCCAATGCGGATCACTTTCCAGGTATCTTCGTCCCAGGCCTCTGCACCCGTCACCACCAGATTCGGACGGAACTGTTCCATCTGAACGCTGGCTTTGCAGCGGCTTTGTAAATCACGCAGCGAGGCTTCGTTGGTCAGCAGGAACGGGAAGCCATCGGCGAAGGAGAGAGGAACGGCGTCGTGGCGCTTCACGCGACGCGTCAGTTCAGGCCCAACCCAGCGCAGCTGCACGTCACGGGAAAAGAAGCCGCTCAGCCAGCGGTTAATCTCATCCGGGGCGATGCGCGCGGTAAAATGATTACCCCACACTTCCGTTGGCGCATCGACGGGCGCAAAATCAGCAAAGCGAATCACCGCGCTGGAACCGTCCGGCGCGGTAAGGTGCAAACCGTCGTGAAGCGGGGAAGGGGTAAAGCGAACCATCTGAGGGAACTGGCGTGCGGTAATGAACGTACCGTCAGGCTCGGTGACCATAAAAATACGATCGAAGGCAAATCCGCTCATGTCGGCCAGCGCGTGAGAGACGCCGATGCCGCGCATGGATTTCACCGGATGAATAAAAAGCCTGGATAACGTCGCCACTGCACACTCCCTCGAATGAAAATAAGCCTTCAACTTTATGACATACACGCCATATTAGCTATAATGCGCGACAATTTTCTAAGAGTAAAAGTGACGATATGAATTCTCTGTTTGCCAGTACGGCCCGTGGGCTGGAAGAGCTGTTAAAAACTGAACTGGAAAGCCTGGGCGCGCAAGAGTGCCAGGTGGTTCAGGGTGGTGTCCATTTTGAGGGCGACACGCGGCTTATTTACCAGAGCCTGATGTGGAGCCGCCTGGCGTCGCGCATCATGCTGCCGATGAAGGAGTGCAAGGTCTATAGCGACCTTGATCTCTATACCGGCGTACAGATGATCGACTGGACAGAGATCTTCACCCCGAATGCCACCTTTGCGGTGCATTTCAACGGCGTGAACGACGAGATCCGCAACAGCCAGTACGGTGCCCTGCGCGTAAAAGACGCCATTGTGGACTGCTTCACGCGTAAAAATAAGGAACGTCCCAACGTCGATCGTGAAAACCCCGATCTGCGTATTAACGTCTGGCTGAACGGCGACACGGCGAGTATCTCCCTCGATCTGAGCGGCGCGGGCCTGCACCTGCGCGGCTACCGCGATCGTACCGGTATGGCACCCATCAAAGAGACCCTGGCGGCCGCGATTGTGATGCGCTCCGGCTGGCAGCCGGGCACGCCGCTGCTCGACCCGATGTGTGGTTCCGGTACCCTGCTGATTGAAGCGGCCATGCTGGCCACCGACCGCGCGCCGGGACTGCACCGCGGCCAGTGGGGCTTCAAGGGCTGGGCGCAGCACGATGAAGCGCTCTGGAAAGAGGTCAAAGACGACGCGCAGACCCGCGCGCGCAAGGGGCTGGCGGAATATACCTCTCATTTCTACGGCTCCGATAGCGACCCTCGCGTCATTGAGCGTGCGCGCAGCAACGCCCGCCGTGCCGGTATCGGCGAGCTGGTTACCTTTGAAGTGAAAGACGTGGCGAACCTGACTAACCCGCTGCCAAAAGGCCCGTACGGTACCGTCATCAGCAACCCGCCATACGGCGAACGTCTCGATAGCGAACCGGCGCTGATTGCCCTGCACAGCCTGCTGGGCCGCAATATGAAGGACCACTTCGGCGGCTGGAACCTGTCTCTGTTCAGCGCCTCGCCGGAGCTGCTGAGCTGCCTGCAGCTGCGCGCCGATCGCCAGTTTAAAGCGAAAAACGGCCCGCTGGACTGCGTGCAGAAAAACTACCATCTGGCGGAGAAGGCGGCCGACAGCAAGCCGTCCGGCGTGGCGGAAGATTACGCCAACCGCCTGCGCAAGAACCTGAAGAAATTTGAGAAGTGGGCGAAGCAGGAGGGCATTGAATGCTATCGCCTGTACGATGCCGACCTGCCGGAGTACAACGTGGCGGTTGACCGCTACGCGGACTGGGTGGTGATTCAGGAATATGCGCCGCCGAAAACCATTGATGCGCAAAAAGCGCGTCAGCGCATGCTGGACGTCATTGCCGCCACCATCGCCGTGCTGGGTATTGCGCCAAACAAGCTGGTGCTGAAAACGCGTGAACGTCAGAAAGGCAAAAATCAGTACCAGAAGATGGGCGAGAAGGGCGACTTTATCGAAGTGGGCGAATACAACGCGCGCCTGTGGGTCAACCTGACCGACTATCTGGATACCGGTCTGTTCCTTGACCACCGTATCGCCCGACGCATGCTGGGCCAGATGAGTAAAGGCAAGGACTTCCTGAATCTCTTCTCCTATACCGGCAGCGCCAGCGTGCATGCCGGTCTGGGCGGCGCGCGCACCACCACCACGGTGGATATGTCCCGTACCTATCTGGAGTGGGCGGAGCGCAACCTGCGTCTTAACGGCTTAACCGGACGTCAGCATCGCCTGATGCAGGCTGACGTGCTGGGCTGGCTGCGCGATACCGACGAGCAGTTTGATCTGATCTTTATCGATCCGCCGACCTTCTCCAACTCCAAGCGTATGGAAGATAGCTTTGATGTACAACGCGATCACCTGCGCCTGATGACCGACCTGAAGCGCCTGCTGCGCAAAGGCGGCACCATTATGTTCTCGAACAACAAACGCGGCTTCCGTATGGATCATGACGGCTTAGCAGCCCTGGGACTGAAAGCACAAGAAATCAGCCAAAAAACGCTGTCTCAGGACTTTGCCCGTAACCGTCAAATCCATAACTGCTGGTTGATTACCGCGGTCTGAAAGGAAAAATAAATGTCTTTAATTAGTATGCACGGCGCGTGGCTCTCTTTCAGCGACTCACCGCTTCTCGACAATGCAGAACTGCACATCGAAGATAACGAGCGCGTCTGTCTGGTGGGCCGTAACGGCGCGGGTAAATCCACGCTGATGAAAATCCTTAACCGCGAACAGGGGCTGGATGACGGACGTATTGTTTACGAGCAGGATCTGATTGTCTCCCGCCTGCAGCAGGATCCACCGCGTCACGTGACCGGCAGCGTTTACGATTTCGTGGCGGAAGGGATCTCCGAGCAGGCTGAATACCTGAAGCGCTATCACGAGATTTCGCATCTGGTGATGACCGATCCGAGCGACAAAAACCTCAACGAACTGGCGAAAGTGCAGGAGATGCTCGATCACCACGGTCTGTGGCAGCTTGAAAACCGCATTAATGAAGTGCTGGCACAGCTCGGCCTGGAACCCGATATGGAGCTGTCGGCGCTCTCCGGCGGCTGGCTGCGTAAAGCGGCCCTGGGTCGCGCGCTGGTCAGCGGGCCGAAGGTGCTGCTGCTGGACGAACCGACCAACCACCTGGATATCGAAGCGATCGACTGGCTGGAAGGTTTCCTGAAAACCTTCAGCGGCACCATCATCTTTATCTCACACGACCGTTCGTTTATCCGCAATATGGCGACGCGCATTGTCGACCTCGACCGCGGCAAGCTGGTCACCTATCCCGGCGATTACGATACGTATCTACTGGAGAAAGAAGAAAACCTGCGCGTGGAAGAGCTGCAGAATGCCGAGTTCGACCGCAAGCTGGCGCAGGAAGAGGTCTGGATCCGCCAGGGCATCAAAGCCCGCCGTACCCGTAACGAAGGCCGCGTGCGCGCTCTGAAGGCGATGCGTCGCGAGCGCAGCGAACGCCGTGAAGTGATGGGCAGCGCCAAAATGCAGGTGGAAGAGGCGTCCCGTTCCGGCAAGATTGTTTTTGAAATGGAAAACGTCAACTATCAGGTTGACGGTAAAGTGCTGGTGAACGATTTCTCCGCGCAGGTCCAGCGCGGCGACAAAATCGCCCTGATTGGCCCGAACGGCTGCGGTAAAACCACGCTGCTGAAGCTGATGCTGGGCCAGCTGCAGGCCGACAGCGGACGCATTCACTGCGGGACCAAGCTGGAGGTCGCCTACTTCGACCAGCACCGCGCGGAACTGGATCCGGACCGCACGGTGATGGACAACCTCGCCGAAGGTAAGCAGGAAGTGATGGTGAACGGCAAGCCGCGCCACGTGCTGGGCTACCTGCAGGACTTCCTGTTCCATCCGAAACGCGCCATGACGCCGGTGCGCGCGCTGTCCGGCGGTGAGCGAAACCGCCTTCTGCTGGCGCGCCTGTTCCTGAAGCCAAGCAACCTGCTGATCCTCGATGAACCGACTAACGACCTGGATGTCGAAACGCTGGAATTACTCGAAGAGCTGATTGACGGCTATCAGGGCACCGTGATGCTGGTCAGCCACGATCGTCAGTTCGTTGATAACACCGTGACCGAGTGCTGGATCTTCGAAGGTGAAGGGCGAATTGGTCAATATGTCGGCGGTTATCACGATGCAAAAGGGCAACAGGCACAGTCGCTGGCGACGAAGCAGTCAAAGCCCAAAATAAGTGCTGAACCTGCTGTAACAAAAGCAGAAACTGTCAAGAAAACCTCGGCTAAACTAAGCTATAACCTGCAGCGCGAACTGGAGGGGCTACCGCAGCGTCTTGAAGAGCTGGAGGCCGCGCTTGAGGATCTGCAAACTCAGGTTGCTGATGCGTCATTCTTTACTCAATCGCATGACTATACTCAGAAAGTACTGTCAGAACTGTCCGCGGCTGAAAAAGCCCTGGAAGAAGCATTTGAGCGCTGGGAGTACCTTGAGTCTCTGAAAAACGGCGCATAAACAGGGATAACATATGTGTGACCAGCACCATGCCGACAGGCATATTTTATGCTCGCAATGCGATATGCTCGTGGCGTTGCCAGAGCTTGGTCACGGACATAAAGCCCTGTGTCCACGTTGCGGTGCGACGTTGACAACCGAGTGGGACGCGCCGCGGCAGCGTCCCACTGCTTACGCTCTGGCAGCCTTATTTATGCTGCTGCTCTCCAATCTCTTCCCCTTCATCTATATGAAGGTGGGGGGGATCACCAGCCAGGTGGATTTGCTTGAAATCCCGGGCGTGATGTTCTCGGAAGATTACGCCAGCCTGGGGACCTTTTTTCTCCTGTTTGTCCAGATAGTCCCGGCTTTTTGCCTGGTCGTCATCCTTTTGCTGGTGAACCGCGTCAGGATGCCGGCACCGCTGAAAATCCGACTGGCGCGTATTCTTTTTCAGCTCAAAAGCTGGGGGATGGCCGAGATCTTTCTGGCGGGGATTCTGGTCAGCTTCGTGAAGCTGATGGCGTACGGCGACGTGGGGATTGGCAGCAGCTTTATTCCCTGGTGTCTGTACTGCGTTCTGCAGCTGCGCGCCTTCCAGTGTGTGGACAGGCGTTGGGCGTGGGACGATATCGCGCCAGCGCCGACGCTTGCTCAGACGGTGAAGGTCGGGGTGCCCGGCATTCGCCAGGGGCTTCGCTCGTGTCCGTGCTGTACCGCCGTGCTGCCCGCCGATCTCGACGTCTGTCCGCGCTGCGAAACAAAGGGGCACGTACGCCGTAAAAATAGCCTGCAGTGGACGATGGCGCTGCTGGTCACGTCCGTCATGCTGTATCTGCCAGCCAATATTCTGCCAATCATGATCACCGATTTGCTCGGTGACAAAATGCCCTCGACGATCCTCGCCGGGGTGATACTGCTCTGGGGCGAAGGTTCCTATCCGGTCGCTGGCGTCATCTTTATCGCCAGTATTATGGTGCCCACCTTAAAAATGATCGCCATCGCCTGGCTCTGTTGGGATGCGAAAGGTCATGGGAAACGCGATAGCGAACGCATGCACCTGATTTATGAAGTGGTCGAGTTTGTCGGACGCTGGTCAATGATTGACGTGTTTGTCATCGCCGTTCTCTCTGCGCTGGTGCGGATGGGCGGTTTGATGAGTATTTATCCTGCGATGGGGGCTTTAATGTTTGCACTGGTCGTGATCATGACCATGTTTGCGGCCATGACCTTCGACCCTCGTTTATCGTGGGATCGTGAGCCTGAATCAAGCCATGAGGAAGAGTAAGAGCATGGAAAATAAGAGTGGAGAGGCGAAAGTGCAGAAGGTCAAAAACTGGTCTCCGGTGTGGATTTTTCCCATCGTGACTGCGCTGATCGGTGCCTGGATCCTGTTTTATCATTACAGTCATCAGGGACCGGAAGTGACGCTGATAACCACCAATGCCGAGGGGATTGAGGGCGGTAAAACGACCATCAAAAGCCGTAGCGTGGATGTGGGCGTGGTCGAAAGCGCAACCCTGACGGACGATTTAACCCATGTGGAGATTAAGGCGCGCCTTAATGCCGGCATGGAAAAACTGCTGCACGGCGATTCCGTTTTCTGGGTCGTTAAGCCGCAGGTGGGGCGTGAAGGGATCAGCGGCTTAGGGACGCTGCTTTCGGGCGCCTACATTGAGCTGCAGCCCGGCGCTAAGGGTAACCAGCCAGCTAAATACCAGCTCCTGGACTCACCGCCGCTTGCGCCGCCTGATGCCAAGGGTATCCGCGTGATCCTCGACAGTAAAAAAGCAGGTCAGCTCACGGCGGGCGACCCGGTTCTGTTCCGCGGCTACCGCGTCGGGTCGGTTGAGAAAAGCACGTTTGATCCACAGAAACGCGCGATCAGCTATCAGCTCTTCATCAATGCGCCAAACGATCGCCTGGTCACCAGCAATGTCCGTTTCTGGAAAGACAGCGGGATCGCGGTGGATCTGACCTCGGCAGGCATGCGCGTTGAAATGGGGTCGCTGACCACGCTGTTTGGCGGCGGCGTGAGTTTTGATGTGCCGGAGGGCCTTGATTTGGGCCAGCCGGTTGCAGAGAACACCGCTTTCCGTCTCTTTGACGATCAAAAAAGCATTCAGGATGCGCTCTATACCGATCACGTTGACTTCCTGATGTTCTTTAAAGACTCCGTTCGCGGCCTGCAGCCGGGGGCGCCTGTTGAGTTCCGCGGTATTCGCCTCGGTACGGTTGGGCAAGTGCCGTTCTTCGTCCCGGGTCTGAGCCAGATGCTGGATGATGACTATCGCATTCCGGTGCTGATCCGCATTGAGCCGGAGCGTCTGCTAAACCAGATTGGCGAAAATCAGGATATTGCAGCCCATATCTCTCAGTTGATGGAACGCGGTTTGCGCGGGTCGCTGAAAACCGGCAACCTGGTCACCGGTGCGCTGTATGTGGATATGGACTTCTACCCGAAAGCACCGCCGATTACCGGTATCCGTGAATTCGGTGGCTATAAGATCATCCCAACGGTGAGCAGCGGCCTGGCGCAGATCCAGCAGCGTCTGATGGAGACGCTGGATAAGATCAACAATCTGCCACTGAATCCGATGATTGAAGCGGCGACCGGGTCGTTACATCAGAGTCAGGAGACAATGCAGCGCCTGCAAACCACGCTGGATAACATCAACAAGATCACGGCGAGCCAGAGCATGCAGCAGCTGCCGCAGGACATGCAGAAAACGCTGCGTGAGCTGAACCGCAGTATGCAGGGCTTCCAGCCGGGCTCAGCAGCCTATAACAAGATGGTGGCAGATATGCAGCGTCTTGATCAGGTCCTGCGTGAACTGCAGCCTGTTCTGAAAACGCTCAACGAGAAGAGCAACGCGCTGGTGTTCGAAGCGAAAGATAAAAAGGATCCTGAGCCGAAGAGGGCAAAAGAATGAAAAAGTGGCTATTGATGGTTGGCGCTCTGCTGTTAACGGCGTGCAGTTCAGGGGTAGAGAATAAAAGCTACTATCAGCTGCCTGTGGCGACCCACAGCGGCGGGCAAAGCACGGCGAGTCAGGGAAACCGCCAGCTGTGGGTTGAGCAGGTTGCCGTGCCGGATTATCTGGCAGGAAACGGCGTGGTCTATCAGACCAGCGACGTTAAATATGTGATTGCGACCAACAACTTGTGGGCCAGTCCGCTGGATCAGCAACTGCGCAACACGCTGGTGGCCAATCTGGGTAGCCAGCTTCCGGGCTGGGTTGTCGCGTCGCAGCCGCTGGGTAACGATCAGGATACGCTGAACGTCACCGTAACGGGCTTCCACGGCCGCTATGACGGTGCAGTGGTGATCAGCGGGGAGTGGTTGCTGAATCATCAGGGGCAGCTGATTAAGCGTCCTTTCCATCTGGAGCTGAAGCAGCAGAAGGATGGCTATGACGAAATGGTGAAAGTCCTGGCTCAGGGTTGGGCGCAGGAGTCGGCCAGTATCGCGAGAGAGATTTCCCGGCTGCCATAAGTAAAATTCATCATCAAAAACCGCAATCGGTCTGTTGCTGATTGCGGTTTTTTTTCGTTTTCACTTCAGGTTGTTACTTGTGCCACGTCACAATTTTTGTACAAATGATCTTCCAGGTAGCTCACAAATATGACACCCGTATGAATTTTGAACATTGACGATGCGACTAATTCGGGGTATTCGTTATCTGTGCCTGTGCAGATAGTGCAGACACTGTTTTCTTTCCACCAGACAAAAGAATGAGGGAAACGAGGCATGAAGAGACAGAAACGAGATCGCCTGGAACGGGCTCATCAACGTGGTTATCAGGCCGGCATCGCTGGACGTTCTAAAGAAATGTGTCCTTATCAGACGATAAATCAAAGGTCACAATGGCTTGGAGGCTGGCGAGAAGCCATCGGCGACAGGGCACTCATAGCCTGATAACGTCTCTTTTAAAAAAGAAACCTCCGCAATGCGGAGGTTTCGCCTTTCCGGGGGTGCAAAAAGCACGATCAGAACGCGGACGTGTCCTGGAACAGGCCAACCTTCAGGTCGCTTGCGCTATAGATCAGACGACCGTCGACCAGCACTTCGCCATCTGCCAGGCCCATAATCAGGCGGCGGTTAACGATGCGCTTGAAGTGAATACGATAGGTCACTTTCTTCGCTGTAGGCAGAACCTGGCCGGTGAATTTTACTTCGCCTACGCCCAGCGCGCGGCCTTTACCTTCACCACCCAGCCAGCCCAGATAGAAGCCAACCAGCTGCCACATCGCATCCAGACCCAGACAGCCAGGCATTACCGGATCGCCGATAAAGTGGCAACCGAAGAACCACAGGTCCGGGTTGATATCGAGTTCTGCTTCTACGTAACCCTTATCGAAGTTGCCGCCGGTTTCGGTCATTTTCACGACACGGTCCATCATCAGCATGTTCGGGGCCGGTAACTGTGGGCCTTTCGCGCCAAACAGTTCACCGCGACCAGAGGCAAGAAGATCTTCTTTTGTATAGGATTCGCGTTTATCTACCATGTTCTCAGTAAGCCTTATTTTAGTGAAGGACGCAGGATAGCTAACACGTGTACGCTGAACAAGTCCGATCAGTTCGAACTAAACCAGCCCAGCCAGCGTAACGGCCATGGATAACGATGACGAGCATCCTGCTGTGTCGCCTGAGCAATACGTTCCTGGATAGTCTGCATCAGGGTGGTTTGCCCTTCGCCATCCCATACCAGGTTTGTCAGTAAGGGTAGTGCATCCTCAATCCCTTCGATGGCCCAGATAGCGAACTGCTCTTGTTCAACCGCATCCAGGATCTCCTGACTGAGGCTTAAATGGCGTGCGTTGGGAGCCGGAATAATCACACCCTGCTTGCCGTTTAAACCGCGCTGCTGACAGATAGAGAAGAAACCTTCAATTTTCTCGTTGAGGCCACCCACAGGCTGTGCACGACCAAATTGATCCACCGAACCGGTGATCGCAATGTTCTGATTGATAGGCACTTCCGCCAGGGCGCTGATTAAGGCGCACAGTTCAGCCATAGAGGCGCTATCGCCATCCACTTCGCTGTAGGACTGCTCAAACGTCAGCGAGGCGGAGAAGGGGATCTGTTGCTCAAGCTGCAGTTCAGACATCAAAAACGCCTGCATGATCATCATGCCTTTGGCGTGAATGTTTCCGCCCAGCTCGGCTTTGCGTTCGATATCGGTAAATTCACCATCGCCAATATGCACAACGCAGCTGATACGGGATGGCTCCCCGAACGCGCGCGGATGGCCAGGAAATTCAATCACCGACAGGGCGTTAATCTGACCGACGCGTTCGCCTTCGGTTTCCACCAGAATTTGTTCCAGCAGAATTTCATCCTGCATACGGTCAGCAAGATAGCCTTCTCGCCACTCTCGTTGAGCCAGCATCTGGGTGAGTTGTTCTCCGGTGAACGCACCGTTACCGCTAATCACACCCACTTCACGCAGCTGCTTGCCGATCCAGAGCGGGCAGAGTGGCAGCGTTTCCTGGTCACCGGTATAGCGCACCGCTTCGCGGATCAGGCCTGGCCACGCGTCAGCCGCAGGCGTTGGCAGCGCAAATCGTTCGGCAACGGCCATCACCCACTGACACCACTGCGCCATATCGTCGGCATCGGCAATCTGGATATTGTCTTCGTATTCGCTATATACCGCCTGCTCAGCCAGTTCCGGCTCCATTTCCTGGAAATCCGCCAGCGATTCACGATCGCCCGTCAGCACGACGGTTAACGACAGCGGCATAGACGGAACAGAGACGGGCAGAGGACGGGACTCATCGTAGCCGACCCAGTCGAAACGCTGCTGGTGCACGATGGTTTTCAGACGCATCCACAGCAGCGGCTGCGAGAGCAGGGTACGCAGTGAGATAATCAGAACACCGCCATTTGCGCGATGTACCAGCCCCGGCTGCAGCGAAAGCTCGCCGTTAAACTGGCGCAGACAACCAAAGAGTTGTTCTGCCTCGACCCAGTTCGCGGTAATCACCTCGCCCTTGGCGGCAAAACGACCGTCGGCCTGTGCCGCCGGTTCGAAAGTGACATCATGTCCCGTAATACGATACTGGCCGCCAAAAACGGCATTCGCTTCCGGCTTTAACTGACGCACGGCATCCCCGAACAACGTCAGGTATTCCGCTTCTTCCGGGGCTTTGAGCAGCATAAAAGGCGCAGTTGCCCATGGGCTTAATACCTGCTCCAGCGCGTAATGCAAACGGGGCTGCGTATCGCTAAGGATGAATTCGTGTTCTTTTGCGAGATCTGGCTGTGCAAACAGTTCCTGATAACTTTCGGTATCCGGAACAAGGTCACGCCATGCAAGTTTCGTAATGGTCAAAGTTGATGTTTTTTAGTCAGATGTAAAAGCGTGGAGTATACCGTAAGCGGGGGGCTGTACCCAAGCAGGATTGGGGATTTCGACAGGGTGATTGGCTGCATTCACTCACAGGATATGATTTCTTTTCAGCAGATTGCTAAAAAACTGATATTCTGAACAGAGTTACGTGGTAACACTGAGATCGCAATGAAATATCAACAACTGGAAAATCTCGAAAGCGGCTGGAAATGGAAGTACCTGGTCAAAAAGCACCGTGAAGGGGAGCTGATCACCTGCTACATCGAAGCCAGCGCTGCACAAGAAGCCGTGGATATTTTGCTGACCCTCGAAAATGAACCGGTACAGGTTAACGGCTGGATTGAGAAACACATCAATCCAGCCTTGTTAAACCGGATGAAGCAAACTATCCGTGCGCGACGCAAACGGCATTTTAATGCTGAGCATCAGCACACACGCAAAAAATCAATCGACCTGGAATTTGTTGTCTGGCAGCGCCTGGCCGGGCTGGCGCAACGACGGGGCAAAACGCTGTCGGAAACCATCGTGCAGCTGATTGAGGATGCAGAACATAAAGAGAAATACGCCAACCAGATGTCGACACTGAAGAACGACCTTCAGGCGCTGTTGGGTAAAAAGTAGATTTTTTTACTTTTCTTCAGACAATAAAAAACCCCGCATTGCGGGGTTTTTTTATAAGACGATAACTTATGCCGCTGGCTGAGTTACAACGTCTTTGATGCCTTTAACTTCGATCTCTACGCGACGATCTGGAGCCAGGCAGTCGATCAGTGCAGCGCGAGCTTTCACGTTGTCACAGGTGTTGCCAGTAACTGGGTTAGATTCGCCCATACCACGTGGGGAGATCTTGTTAGCTGGGATACCTTTAGAGATCAGGTAATCAACAACAGACTGAGCACGTTTCTCAGACAGTTTCTGGTTGTAAGCGTCAGAACCGATACGGTCGGTGAAGCCCAGAACCACTACAGAACCGTCTTTAGGATCCAGGTTGCTCAGCTGGGTGTACAGCTGATCCAGTGCCTGCTGGCCTTCTGGTTTCAGAGTCGCTTTGTTGAAGTTGAACAGAACGTCAGACTTCAGAGTGAAGTGCTTGGTCTGTACTTCTGGAGCTGGAGCCGGCGCTGGAGCAACAACTGGTGCTGCTTCTTCCTGCTGGCCGAAACGGTAGGAAACACCTACGCTCAGCATGCCGTTGTCTGGACGAACACCAACGGTGTTGCCGTCGCCGATGTTGTTAACCCACTGGTATTCCAGACGGGTAGCGATGTCACGGGTCATAGCCCACTCAACGCCACCAGCGAATACTGGGGAAACACCGGTGTCATGGTCGTCGCCAGCGATGCTGTTGCTGGAGTCAGCGCGCCATACCATGCCGCCCAGACGGGTGTACACGTCCAGATCGTCAGTTACTGGGTAACCCAGTTTAGCGGTCAGCTGAACGCCCTGTGCTTTGAAAGCGCCGTTTACGGTGTCGCCTTTGTATGGCATACGACCTAACCAGTCGTAACCCATTTCAAAACCAACATACGGGTTAACCTGATAGCCACCGAACGCACCTGCACCAAGCTGGCTCTCGTGAGTTGGGCCATCATTGTTCAGGCTGCTGTTGTACCAGCCAGTGTCGTGGAACTGAGACCAGCCCAGTTTACCACCTGCATACCAGGTATTATCTTTCGGAGCGGCCTGCGCTACGGTAGCGAAGCCAGCCAGTGCCACTGCAATCGCGATAGCTGTCTTTTTCATTTTTTGCGCCTCGTTATCATCCAAAATTCGCCATGAAAGTCTCAAGAGAGAATCACGGTTAAATCCTTCACCGGGGGGCGTGGTCAAATATAAATCTACCGATATCTTCGGCTTAGGCCGAGCACCCCTGGCGATGTAAAGTCTACAACGTAGCTGAAAACTTACAAGTGTGAAGTCCGTCAGGCATATGAAAAAAAAAGTTCCGTATACCGATTATTTAACATTTTTCGAACGAATTTTGTGCAATAAAATGAAGGAGAACCGCACCAGACAAGCCTTGCCGCAATTTTGAGGTCGGGAACTAAAACCTCATCTTGCGGTCAAAAAAAATTCCAGGAAAAATCTTAATTTCACTCAATGATACAAATTTGAGTGAATTTTTAGCCCAGAAAGTTGTCCTCTGCGGTAAGAATCCGATCGAACCGGACGCATAATGAACCCGATCGCATTCCCTTCTTCAGCAGCTTCAGTCAGGCGGAAATGTTCCTCTTCCGTCAACTCTTCCGGTAACCAGCCAATCACCACGCTGTAATTCCCTGTGCGTAACGCGCGGATCATCGACTCAACGGTATCGCAAGGCGAGAGCTGATTAATCTGCATGACCTTGGTCAGCGGCAGGCCAGCGGACTGAACCCACTCGCGGCTCAGCTTTTGCTGTGGCGTGAGCCAAAGCTGCCAGCGCGATTGCTGACCGAGCTGTTGTAATAACGGCAGTAAAAGAAGTTGCGTTAACAAGGGCTGGTCTTCACGATAAACCACTTCACTGATAAGCCCTGTGGAAACACGCTCGACGGAATTCTGCGCGACATTGCCTGCGGCAGAAGAGAGAGAGATTGCGCGATTTGCATAGCCTGAAGTGTGCATATTCATTCCAGCCCTGTAGTTACTGTATGGATATACAGTAACCCCTGTATGCCCAAAGATCAACCTCATTTTCGGAAAGCGACTCGCAAAATTCATTCAATCTTGATGCCCCTCGAAAAATCATCTTGCTCAACGACGATAAGTTGCCTATTTTCCTGCTAACGGATCCGCTAGTAAGAAATTTTGTTGTTAGTCTATGATTCTGAAGGGAAATATCATGAAAAAGATATCTTATGAACGGATTTATAAATCCCAGGAATACCTGTCCCCGTTGGGCGAGATTCATCATCGCGCGCTGTTTGGCGGCTACACCCTGGCGGTGGATGATGCGGTCTTTGCCATGGTGTCCGATGGCGAACTTTATCTTCGTGCGTGTGAGGAGAGTGCAAAATACTGTGTAAAAAACGCCTCCTCCTTTTTGACGTTGATGAAGCGAGGCCGCCCGGTGCTGCTCAACTATTATCGTGTGGATGACGGATTATGGCAGGACAGGGAGCGGTTGCTTCAGCTCTCCTCGTTTGCGCTCAGTGCGGCAAGGAAAGAGCGCTACCAGCGTCACCAACGAAACCGTCTTAAGGATCTGCCGAACCTGACCTTTCAGCTTGAAGTCTTGCTCTTTGAAGCCGGTATCACCAATGAAGAAACGCTGCGGGCGCTGGGCGCCAGAGCGAGTTGGCTGAAGATGCGGGCTAAGAATAAAGCACTCAGTATTAAAGTTCTCTTTGCGCTGGAAGGGGCTATCGAAGGGCTGCATGAGGCGGCACTCCCGGCAGGCATCCGCCGGGAGCTGACGGAGTGGTTTAATGCGCTGCCTGAGCCACAGGAGAGTCGTTCCTCCAGGTAGCGATGTGCTGTTGCAGCCGGCAAATTTCAGGCAGCAGAGCGATAAGCAGGCCTATCTGCTGAAGAACCAGCGGCGCTTTGCTGTCGTTTCCCGGGTCAAGGTGCGCAATGCGTTGAGCCAGTTCATCCAGAGCCTGTTGCACACGCGGTTCATCGGCTGGGCGGTGATGCAGTGCATCATCGACATAGCAGACGGCGTCATCAAGGAGGTTGAGAATTCCCGGGTTGGTGAGCTTCTCACGGTGGGCCCCCAGCGTCGAAATATAGCTGGTGAACGTATGGTTAAGGCAAAGCAGGCGAAACGCGGTTTCACGAATCTCTGCCGTGGCGCGTGGCTCCGTTGACATATTAGAGACAACGGAGGCCAGTTCAGCATCACTGTTATGCGCGTCGCGACGTGCTATCCGGTAAGCCAGACGGTTATCGCGGCCCTGGTGATACTGCTCCAGAATAGCGTCAAGGTAACGACAGTTGGCATTCATCGCCCTGTCTACCACGCGCGGCAAATTGCGAAAACGCCAGTCCGGCCAGATAAAGCTGACCGCGGCCCAGGCGATCGCGCAGCCAATCAGCGTATCAATCACGCGGGGCAGGGCGACTTCAAACCCTTCACCCAACAGATTAAAGCAGAGCAGCACCAGCAGCGTGATGAACATGGTGGCATGGGCGTACTGCACGTTGCGAAACGCGAAAAACAGCACGCCAGTGATCACGATCAGAATCAGTTGCCCTTCGACGGAAGGCACGAAATAGAGCACCGGCAGGCCGATTGCGACGCCGACCAGCGTGCCGATAATGCGCAGCGCAAGACGGTGTCGGGTGGCGTTATAGTTCGGCTGACAGACGAACAGGCTGGTCAGCAGGATCCAGTAGCCATGATGCAGCCCGGTTATCTGGATAAAGGCATACCCCACGCACAGCACCAGCGACATTCTCACCGCGTGGCGGAAGAGAGCCGACTCCGGGGTAAAGTTGCGGCTCAGGCGAAGCCACATATCGCTAAAACCGTGCACGCTGTCATCAGCAAGCTGATTGTCCACTTCACTGCCCGGAAGCGCCATCGCCTGCTCGGACTCAATGGTCGCCAGCTGCGCGTCAATCGCCCGCAGGTTGTTCAGCAGAAAGCCCAGCGCTTTGATGTGTTCCGGTGACGTTCCGCTGGCCTGAACGCGGTCGAGCGCCGCGTCAAGATGACTGAAGACGCGTTCAAAACGTGGGTCATGCTGATAGGGCGTGCGCAGCAGAATGGAGCGCGAGAGCTGCTGGCACGCCTGGGACTGCATGGACAGCAGGCGCTGGAAGCGGAACATCACGTCGCTATAGCGGAACTTCTCGCGCAGGGCGGCATACTGCACGTGCGAGGAGCTGGCACGTTCATGAATGTCCTGGGCGGCAAAATAGTAGTGCAAGGTTCTTCGCGTTCCGCGCTGACCACGATCGCCACGCAGACGGGTCAGCAGAGAGGCTTTTGTCTGGTTGAGGGTGGCAACCAGCTGGCCATTAGCCAGCGCCAGATCGTAGAGCGGCGCCTGGCTTTCTTCCTCGATATCCGGGTCGAACAGCCGGGATTTCAGTTCCAGATAGTGGGCTAGCTGCTCAAAGCTGCGGGCAAGGTTGTCCTGCAGAGGGCGAACCGGGAAGAGCAGATGACCGGTTAAGGTCAGCAGGTTATACCAGATGGCACCGAGCAACAGCAGAACCGGCTGCTGGTACCACTGGTCGTAGAGGGATGCGCCCAGCATGGTGTAGATGGCGATCAGCAGGGCGCCAAATGCGATAGTGGCATAGCGCTGCCCAAGGCCGCCCAACAAAATAAACCCGCTGGTTGAGAGCGTCAGACCCAGGGCAAACAGCCAGGGCCAGGGGAAAAGTAACTCAACGGACGCTGAAGCAATAAAAAAGCAGACGAGCGTAATGACCAGGTTACGTAAACGTCCGGCCAGACGATCGTCCAGGTCCGCCAGCGCCCCGGCCACGACGCCCAGCGTGAGTGGGATGGTGAGCTTGACATCATTCAGCCACCAGGGCAGGGCAACCGTGCCGCAAAGCGCGATAAATATCCTGACGTTATAAAGCCAGGTGCTGTTCCAGGTATAACGGCGAAGCAGTGGGCTTAGCATAAACGCGGCCAGTCCTTAGTTACTGAAAACGACGACGCGCATTGGCTTCACGCGCCGCCTGGGCCACTTCGACCGGAACAACCCTGCGCCCGACGGGCCAAAGGGCGATCGCGGCGATCTTAAAGTTCGCGATCCCCACCGGAATACCAATAATCGTGATGCACTGCGCAATACCGGCAAAAATATGCATGATGCAGAGCCACCACCCGAAGAAAATCAGCCACAGAATGTTCAGCAGGGTTCCGCCCGTATTCATCAGGGCGTTTTTGTTCTCCGGATTCAGCTCGTCAACGTGGATGGCTTCATTCCCGTAGGGGACGAAGGAGAGTTTTGTGATTTCCCAGCAGGAGCGGGTCAGGGGGAGCGTAAAAATCAGGACGATGCTCACCAGCGTGGCAAAAAGCCAGGAAAGGGTGGTGGCAAAACCGCCCAGCACAAAATTCAACACATTCAGAACGGTACGCATAAACCCTCACTTCCTTTCGATAAAATTAACGCCCAATGATTGTAACGTTTTTTTAGGCTGGAGCACCTTAAAACTGGCAGTTACACTGTCAGGTAAATTATCTCTTCGTGGATTTGGCGGAACATGGAACTGAAAGCAACGTCGTTAGGCAAACGTCTGGCGCAACACCCATACGACCGGGTGGTTCTCCTTAATGCCGGGGTGAAAGTCTCCGGAGAACGCCACGAATACCTTATTCCGTTTAATCAGCTTCTGGCTATCCACTGCAAACGCGGGCTGGTGTGGGGCGAACTGGAGTTCGTACTGCCTGACGATAAAGTCGTGCGTCTTCACGGCACCGAGTGGGCAGAAACCCAGCGTTTTCATCATCACCTGAACGCGCTCTGGCAGCGGTGGAGTCAGGATATGAGCGTGATTGCCGCCGGGGTGCTTCAGAAGGTGCTGGACGATATCGCGCAAAGCAACGCGCAGCATTCGTGGCTCACCCGTCAGCAGACCGCCGGGCTACAGCAAAAAATCCGGCAGGCACTCTCGGCGCTGCCGATCTCCGTGACGCGTCTCGAGGAGTTTGACAACTGTCGCGACGCCTGGCGCCAGTGCCAGGCCTGGTTGAATGATAAGGATAAAAGCCGGCTCGCCCATAATAAGGCCTGGACGGACGCCATGCTCACCCAATACGCCGACTTTTTCAGTACGGTGGAGTCTTCGCCGCTCAACCCGGCCCAGGCGCGCGCGGTGGTTAACGGCGAGCAGTCGCTGCTGGTGCTGGCGGGGGCCGGTAGCGGTAAAACGTCGGTGCTGGTGGCCCGTGCCGGCTGGCTACTGACGACCGGGGAAGCGGTCGCCGATCAAATTCTGCTTCTGGCCTTTGGTCGCAAGGCGGCCCAGGAGATGGACGAACGGATCCAGGAACGTCTGCATACCCGGGATATCACGGCCAGAACCTTCCATGCCCTTGCCCTGTATATTATTCAGCAGGGCAGTAAAAAAGTGCCTGCTATCAGTAAGCTGGAAAACGACGCGCAGGCGCGTCAGGCGCTGTTTATCAAAACGTGGCGCCAGCAGTGCAGTGAGAAAAAGGCGCAGGCGAAAGGATGGCGTCAGTGGCTCGAGGAGGAGCTCAACTGGGACGTGCCGGAAGGCAGCTTCTGGCAGGATGACAAACTGGCGCGTCGGCTGGGTTCACGGCTTGACCGCTGGGTCAGCCTGATGCGAATGCACGGTGGAACGCAGGCAGAGATGATTGAAAGCGCGCCGGAGGCGATCCGCGATCTGTTTTCGAAGCGGGTCAAGCTGATGGCGCCGCTGCTGAAGGCCTGGAAAACCGCGCTAAAAGCGGAAAATGCCGTCGATTTTTCCGGCCTGATCCATCAGGCCATCATCATTCTTGAGAAGGGGCGTTTTGTCAGCCCGTGGAAGCATATTCTGGTGGATGAGTTCCAGGACATCTCTCCGCAGCGCGCAGCATTGCTCTCAGCGCTGCGGGCGCAAAATAAGCATACCTCGCTGTTTGCGGTGGGGGATGACTGGCAGGCCATCTATCGCTTCAGCGGGGCACAGCTTTCGCTGACGACCGCATTCCACCACTATTTTGGCGAAGGCGATCGCAGCGATCTGGACACGACCTACCGCTTCAATTCACGGATTGGTGAAATCGCCAACCGCTTTATCCAGCAGAACCCGCATCAGCTGGCAAAACCGCTCAATAGCCTGCGGCCAGGGGATAAAAAAGCCGTGACCCTGCTGGCGGACGATCAGCTGGAACCGCTGCTGGACAAGCTCAGCGGTTACGCGAAGCCCGATGAGCGTATCCTGGTGCTGGCGCGTTACCATCACCTCAAACCCGAGGCGCTGGAAAAGGCGGCCACCCGCTGGCCGAAGCTGCAGCTTGAATTTATGACGATTCACGCCAGCAAAGGGCAGCAGGCCGACTATGTGATTGTCATGGGGCTGAAAGAGGGCAGCGACGGTTTCCCGGCTCCGGCCCGCGAGTCGGTCATGGAGCAGGCCTTGCTGCCGGTGCCGGAAGACTTCCCGGATGCCGAAGAGCGGCGTTTGCTGTATGTGGCCATGACCCGCGCGCGCCATCGCGTGTGGCTGCTGTTCAATAAAGAGGAGCCATCCGTGTTTGTCGATATTTTGAAGAGTATTGATGTGCCGGTGGCGCGGAAGCCTTAACGAAGACGGGCAAGGATGGGTAGGCCGGGTAAGGCGTAGCCGCCACCCGGCAAAAAAAGCTACTTCAATCTCTCTGAAAGATAACGCTGATAGTCCGGAATAAGGATATCTACCGGTGAGTTAAACTGCGGCGATTCGATGATGAAATCCGCCGTCGAGAGGTTTGTCGCCACCGGAATATTCCACACCGTCGCCAGACGCAGCAGGGCTTTGACATCCGGGTCGTGCGGAACCGCGTTTAGCGGATCCCAGAAGAAGATCAGCACATCAATCTTCCCTTCGGAGATCTGCGCGCCGACCTGCTGATCGCCACCCATCGGGCCGCTCAGCATGGCGTTCACCTCCAGACCCGTTTCGCGCTGGATCAGGTTACCGGTAGTGCCGGTTGCCGACAGGGCGTGCTTTTCCAGCAAAGACTGATGGCGGCGAACCCAGTTAAGCAGCATTTGTTTACAGTGATCGTGCGCCACCAGAGCAATGTGTTTGCGTTCCGGGAGCGTGCGTGTTGTCAGTTCCATAATCATATCCATCAGGTTAACTGCCTACACGATGACGGGAACCGTTTGACGCTGCAAGAGAAAGGCGTAAAAAATGTGGCTTATGATGAAGGTTGTTGTTTTGCCCACTGTAAAAATCGGGCCCGCGTGTCGGCATCGGCCTGCTGGAACCAGAATTTAAGGCGTTGTTCCGTCAGGGTCTGGGACTGGGGAGGAATGACGTCCAGTTCTGAGACGCCGGAAAGCAGCGTACTGTCGTCAGCCATCATGGTGGCAAACTGAGGAAGCGACGCGCGTTTACCCGCTTTGTTATAGGTCTGCGTCGCGGCCTCGTAGTCCGGACCTTTCGGTGAGGTCGTCAGCGCCAGAATATCCAGCTTCACCGGAATCGGCATCGCATCCCCGTCCAGCAGTTCAATGCGGGGTGAAGCGTCGAAGGCCGCCGATTCCTTCTCGGTTTCAAGACGAGGCAGTGTAATGTTAACCTGACTGATTTGCCGGGTATTAAAGCTGACAATCAGCGGCGGGGAGATATACATCCTTTGCTCGTGATTCGCCAGACCGATCGATTTTTCCACCCGGAATACCAGCTGATGCGGCCCGTTATCCAATTCGATGCTGTCCGCACCGCGCAATAAGGAACTGGAGACCTTTTTTCCGTCCAGTACCAGGAGATCAATATCGGTAGAGAGCCGGAGCGTGGTAGCAAAAACGCAGACCGGCATCACTAACGCAATCAGAGCAGTGGCAATACCGGTTTTCATAGAAGGCTCCCGTCAGAAATCCTGTCGCCGCATTAATGTATCTAAATTTTTCGAGAATCATGTTTACTAACATATAGACATATTTCGCCGTTTTGCCCTCATGCGTCGGTATGGGATGGATGGTTGAGATGTGCGGTTTGGCGTACACTTTTAAAAAAGCCAGGAGAAAAACCATGAAAGAGAACGATATTGCCGAGATTCTGACATCCACGCGTACCATTGCGCTGGTGGGCGCGAGCGATAAACCCGATCGTCCAAGCTATCGGGTGATGAAATACCTTCTCGATCAGGGCTACCACGTCATCCCGGTCTCGCCAAAAGTGGCGGGGAAAACCTTACTGGGCCAGCAGGGTTATGCCACGCTCGCTGACGTGCCGGAAAAAATTGATATGGTTGATGTCTTCCGAAACTCCGAGGCCGCGTGGGAAGTGGCGCAGGACGCTATTGCCGTCGGGGCGAAAACGCTGTGGATGCAGCTGGGCGTGATTAACGAGCAGGCTGCGGTGCTGGCGCGGGATGCGGGGTTAAACGTCGTCATGGATCGCTGTCCGGCGATCGATATCCCCCGTCTGGGGCTGGCGAAATAATAAAAAAAAGCCCGTTCATCGGGCTTTTTTTACACGCTTAGTTCCGCAGGCGCGGAGCCTGTAACTGTTTGCGGATAGTCTGAGCAAGTTCATCCATAGTGGGTTGCTCCGGATGCTCTTCCTGCAGCTCGCTGCTTAGCTGCGCTTCAGCAAGATAGGTGTGAACGGGTTGTCCATCATCCCCCTCCATCACCACATGGTACCAGGGCGCGGCGCGAAGCTCTGCGTTCACCGCCAGCTCGTCTGCTGACGGTTCATCAAGGGAATACTCCGGGTCGATATCCACGACCACACCCAAATACCCGAGCAAAGTGTGGCGGACCTGCTGGCCGATACCGAATTTGCTGGCAATCATAGTCACCTCCCGGGAAATACGACTTACACGTTATGTGCGGGCAATATTTCTCTTTTCAAGTTACATGACGCGACAGGCAAACCCTTTCAGATACAGTCCTTCCGGGTAGGTAGCAATCACGGGGTGATCGGCTGCCTGACGGAACTGCTCTATAAATTGTACATCACGGCCAGCATCTATTGCGGCATCGGCGATGATTTTCTGAAATAAATCTGTGGTCATCAGGCCGGAGCAGGAGAAGGTGAGCAGAACTCCGCCCGGGTTCAGCAGCTGGATGGCCAGCATGTTGATATCTTTATACCCACGGCAGGCGCCCATCAGTTGGCTTTTGTTTTCCACAAACTTTGGCGGATCCATCACGATGACGTCGAACTTCTCGCCCTGGTCGCGGTATTTACGCAGCAGCTTGAAGACGTCGTCGCGTATAAATTCGGCTTTGCTCAGATCCAGTTTGTTCAGCTCGACGTTTTGTTTTGCCACGTCCAGCGCTTCCTGTGAGGTATCCACGCTGACCACCTGGGCACAGCCGCCCATCAGCGCCGAAACGGCGAAACCACCGGTGTAGGAGAAGCAGTTGAGCACGCGTTTGTCGGCAACGTACTGACGCGTAGCCAGACGACTGTCGCGCTGGTCGAGGTAATAACCCGTTTTGTGCCCGCCCTGAATATCCACCAGCAGCTTCATGCCGTGCTCTTCAATCGGCAGCAGGGCAGGCGGCAGTTCACCTGTGACCGGACCCTGCGTCAGCTCCATGCCCTCTTTTTTGCGCACCGCCACATCGCTGCGGTCGTAAATGGCGCACTGCGGGAACAGCGTTTGCAGGGCGCTAATCAGCGCAGCGCGCTGGTATTCCGCCCCGGCGCTCAGAAGCTGTAGCACCAGGAAGTTACCGAAGCGATCGATGGTCACGCCCGGCAGACCGTCAGATTCACCGGCAATCAGGCGGTAGCTGTCCAGCCCGTCGCGTTTTGCCAGCCACTCACGCCACTGCTGCGCCTGCTGCAGACGACGCACGAAGAAGTCGATGTCGATGGTTTCGTCTTTATCGAAGGTCCAGACGCGGGCACGGATCTGGGACGCTGGCGAGTAGGCGCCTCGCGCTAACCATTTCCCCTGGTGGTCCACGATATCAATGGTTTCACCGAGGCTGGCTTTGCCTTCCATACGGGCAACCGCGCCGGAAAAGACCCAGGGATGACGGCGCAGTAATGATTTCTCGCGCCCTTTGGCTAACACTAAACGTACACTCATAATTTGCTGTTCTGTCGATTTCAGGGAAATGGCGCGTAGAGTAGCACATCAAAACGGATCAGAGCTTGTTGAAATCATTTTCTGTTGTTCCTGATCGCGTCGCACATAAAATAATCAAAGCGATGGAGTAATTAAGCTCGTTACCGTTAAAAAGCCGGAGGGAATCAAAATGGATATTGCGTTACTAAATAAGGGAAGAAACAGGGCATGGTCTGAGACCATGGTTAATCTGGAGGCGCGTAAGCTCGTTGATACAGCCAACCAGTTATCAGCCTTCTACCTTCAGGACGGGCTTTGTCGTATCAAGTTTGTAGAAGAAATAAAACAGGTCGTTGAAAAGGAGTTTGCAACAGCGCGTCGTGCCAGAACAGATGAAGAATGTATGGTTTGCATCAAGAATCTTCGAGCTGAAACGGAAAATCTTCGTGAGCAAGAGCATCTGCTAAGAACCCGCGCCGCGCAGCTTTATGCAAAAGTCGAGTTTGTCAGGGAAAATAATAAAATTGTCGGATATGTCATTTCGGCAGTGAATGTTGTGCTATCAGGCGTCGTTTTGTTTGGTGGATTTGTGATGTTATCCACTATGGGGCCGATAGGCATGTTTGCAGGAGCTGTCCTTATTGCTGATGGAATTAACGGGTTGACCCGGGAAGTACTCAACTTTGATCTACCAGCAGGACAAAAACCTTCACAGGGAATGATTGCTGATACCGTTATGGAAACAGCTCAGTTTATGGGGTTCAGTCCCAACTCAGGATTGGCTTTTTATAACGGTGTTACTCTTGGTGCCAGTGTCTATAGTATCGCTGGACTAGCCCGAAAAACGGGAGCGTGGAGATTGTTTCGATGGCTTCCACACGATTACTATCGCAAAGTCAGTACGATGGGCGCGCCTAAACTCACGATGAAGATTGTCGGATATGGCGTTAAAGCCAAGGTCATTTTTGATCTGATAACAACAGATAACGGAACCCGTTAATCTCTGGTGCTTTTTCGGTAACGCCAGGATTTATACGACAGTACAGGAGGCTGTGCGAGAGTCATAATGCTTACCCCTATGATAATCGCCAGCCCCCACGCCAATGCTTTGAGAGGTGAACTGAAAACGACAAGTATAATCAGGATCGTGAAGCATACACTGGCTACCCAAAGTAAGGTATTAAATCGACGGGCGAGATCGTAAATCGCCTCTTCAAGCGTTCCACCGTATCTCTCAACGTTATTTTTTATCTTCTGCAAGTCAGACAGTGTGAAACCAGAACGCAACAGAGCTTCATCAGTGACATTCATATCGTTTTCCTTTCACGCAAAAAATCCCATTTACTGTTTATACACGTACATACTCACGGTGCGTAGAGTAGCACATTCAGCAAGGCGCAATCATCTGCGGATGCCGTTGAGCGTTTCGGCACAAAATCAAATCGCTTAGGCACATTGAGGCATTGTTGCGTGCTTTATCTTAGGGCTTCCGGTTCAGCAAAGGAAATACCCATGAAAAAGCGCAGTGTCATCACAATAGCCGCTCTGACGGCAATGAGTTTTCAGGTTTTCGCAGCAACGTCTTTCAGCATGACCAGCCGGGATATTTCCGGCGATCGGCGGTTAACGTTACCGCAGGTGTTTGAGGGATTTGGCTGCCACGGTGGGAATACCTCACCGCAGCTGGTGTGGGAAAATCCGCCTGCGGGTACGAAAAGTTTTGCCATTACGGTCTATGACCCGGATGCGCCTACCGGCAGCGGCTGGTGGCACTGGACCGTAGCCAACATTCCCGCGAAGACAATGACGCTGCCCGCTGGTGCCGGTAACCCAAATGGCGAAAAATTACCTGCTGGCGCTGTGCAGGGGCGTAATGATTTCGGTTATTCTGGATTCGGCGGCGCATGTCCCCCTACCGGGGACAAGCCTCACCGCTATCAGATGACCGTCTGGGCGCTGGACGTGGATAAACTGCCCATCGACAAAAATGCCAGCGGCGCGCTGGTCGGTTTTATGCTCAATAGTCACGTTCTGGCAAAGGCTCAGTTAACAGCAACCTACAGCAGATAAGGATGGCGGGGTGCAGGAGTTCCATTTTCGACATAAACATCTCACGGCGGGTGAAGTGAGTGCCAGCAAAATGCATCGCCTGCACCAGGTTAAGCTCTTTTTCCCGGCGATTTGCCATATCACTCACGGCAGTAAGGTGATTGTGCAGGACGATAACCGCCTGGTGGCCACCCGGGATGAACTCATCATTATCCCTGCCAATACGGCAATGGAGATCATCAATCAGCCTGCAAACGGTCTGTTTCACTCGGACTTGCTGATGTTATCGCCGGAAATCGTTGCCGAGTTTAAAGCGCATTACCTGAAATCCTGGCCGCGCATGACGTTACATTCGCTCTGTGCTCCGCTGAGCGAGGGGCTGGCGTTTATGTGGGATAACCTGCTGCACGCCGTGCGTCAGGAGTTACCGGAGGCGTTGCAAAAACATCAGGCCTTCGGTCTGTTGCTGGCATTGCTGCATGACGGCGTGGCAGGTCCGCTGCTTATTGAGCGAAACAATAACCTGACCGAGCAGGTGCGACAGTTCATCATGCTGTCGCCCGCCAGAGCCTGGACCGCGCAGGATGTCGCCAGCCGTCTCGCATTAAGCGTGCCGACGCTGCGCAGGCGGTTACGCGAGGAGTCACAGAGTTTTCGCCAGATTGTGGAGGAGGTGAGGATGGGCGTTGCGCTGTCACAGTTACAGTCAACCCGATTACCGATCGGCGAAATCGCATTACAATGTGGGTATCTGTCCAGCTCTCGTTTCACCGCCCGTTTTCGGCAACACTACGGCTGTTTGCCGAAAACGCTACGTTAAGGAGAAGAAGAATGTCAAAAGTCTGCACTATTGCCTGGGTTCACGGCCTCGTTCAGGGCGTCGGGTTCCGCTACAGCACCCAGCGCGAGGCTGTTCAGCTTGGGCTAACGGGATACGCGCGCAACATGGATGACGGCAGCGTTGAGGTGGTCGCCTGCGGCGAAGCGGAGCAGGTCGACAAGCTGGTGGCGTGGCTAAAGGCGGGCGGGCCGCGCAGCGCGCGGGTTGATAAGGTGCTAACGGAACCGCATCAACCCGGCCGGGAGTACGTTAACTTCGGTATTCGCTACTAAATGCACTTCACCGGTTTAGGCAGGCCGGCAATTTTGGTGGCCTGTTTTGCCGGGCCTTTCGGGAACAGACGATAGAGATAGCGGCTGTTGCCTTTCTCTTCACCGAACTTATTGGCCATCGCCTTGACCAGCATGCGGATGGCCGGAGAGGTGTTGAATTCAAGGTAGAACTCGCGGACAAAACGCACCACTTCCCAGTGTTCGGGGGAGAGGGTAATGCCTTCGTTTTCCGCAATTTTCTCCGCCAGCGGTTCGCTCCAGAGCGTCGTATCTTTCAGATAGCCTTCGCTATCGGTCTCAATTTCCTGGCCTGCAAAAATGAACATAATCTTCTGTCGTAGGTGAAAAATCGGCGACAGTGTAGCAAAAAAGCGGGCTCAGGATAAACCGTGACCTACAGGAGCAGCTGAAGCAGGTTGTTGGCATTGAGCTTCTTCAGCGCGTTGCATTTATGGGTTGAAACCTGTTTCTCCGACATGTGCGTCACGATGGCAATGTGGCGGACCGGCAACCCGGTCAGCATCAGATCGAGCACGTTGAATTCAGGAACGGTCAGGCAACAGTCCAGGCTTCGAACGCGACGCGGCTCTTTTGCCAGCAAATACGCCGCATCGGCAACGGCGATCCTGTCGTCGATGATATAAAGCGTTAGCGTACCGAAACGCTTGCGTAAATGCGTCGCCAGCGCCCACCCCTTTTCGTTGCAGACCAGATAAAGGCTGCCTTTCCAGCGGGCGGCTTCCAGCCTGAGCAAAATGTTGATCAGCGCCTGATGCGTCGCCGCCACGGAAAAACGGCAGCGGACGACCACCACGCGACGGGTAAGCAGCGTTGGCTGCCACTGTACGGTATCGCTTATGACCTCTGGCTGGACGCCCCGACGCAGCAGCGCATAGCGCAACCCTTCGGCGTAAAATCGATTATTGTCGAGAATGGCGTAACTCACGGTGACCTCGTTATAACGTGCTGGGCGTATAGATAACGCGCAGCGTGCCGGTATAGTCGCCTGCGTTTTTGCTGCTGGCGGCAAACGCAGGGGTTTTCAGGATAATAGGGGCAGGAATGCACAGTACGCTTTCGCGTCCGCCCGGCAGCACGACCTGACGCAGAAACTGCGGATCGTTAGTGCCCTGCCAGACCAGGGTTTTACCGTTCGCGACCGTTTCGGTTGCGCCTGTGATGGGATTAGTGACGGAGACCCGATAATCGAGTCGATCCCGCGCGTCGGTCTGGCTTCCACCGCGCCGCCTGATAGAAAACGCCCCTTCGGCACGCCCCTCTGAGGGAAGCCCGTCATCCTCAAAGCGCAGATAGGCGCGGGTGCTGGTGCTGTTTTTGCCGTCGTACAGGCACATATCCAGCGTGTTTTCCCCCTGGATCTCGCTGCCCCCGGGGCGCCCCGGGAAGTTGGTCAGGTTGAGGTTAACGATGGGCGTGGAGTGCGGAAAGGCCGGCAGATAGATCTGCTGGTTTCCTGGGTCGACTACCTCAATGCGAATATTGGCCTGCCATTTGGCGATGGTGAGATAGCCAGGACAGCCGACATTCACGTCATTGAAGTTCCCGCCGCAGTCGGCGCTTCCCCACTGGCGCAGGTTCTGCTTCAGCGTGGCGGTCCAGATCCCCGGCAGGGCGAGCTTATCCAGTTCGCTTTTCACGATATAGAAATCGAAGTAGGGCTCTCTGTTCCAGGCTGAGACGTCGACCGTTCCTCCTGTCACGAAGCTGGCGAAAGTAAACACTTTATTGTTGATAAACATGTAGTGATCGCCATACACCTTGATATCCACCGTCTTGCTGGTGAGGGCATGCGTAAAACGCAAGTTGATGGCATAAGGCGCAGCTGGGTTCGCCGAGAACCAGACCGGGGCGTTCATGCAGGCGCCGTTCGTGGTGTCAGTCCGGGACTCACAGGTCAGGGTGTTACGCCCCCACTTTTGCGGATCGGCGGGGTCATAACCACCCGATTCATGAAACCAGATGTCAAAACGCGCAGGCGGTGCCATACGATCGAAGCTGATCCCAACGCTGGAGTTTCGTCCCGCGGGAGCGCCCGCCAGCGTCTGGCCGGCCCACAGGCTTAATAACAGTAAAATAAAGAGGCACTTAATCACATCATTTCCCTTTAGTGAGGCTATCGGTATTCATGGCTGTCGGGCCAGCAGGGACCGACCGTCCGGCCAGCATCAGCTGCGCCTGCTGCTGGACAGCATCCGGCAGGGCGGAGAAGGTTAATTCCTTACAGGGAATCGAACCGACGTAACGCACGACGTCGCGCATACTCTTCACGTTCAGCGCGCACTGATAAAATTGCTGCTGACGCACCAGGTAGAGGTTATGCAGCAGGGCGTCGCTTTGCGCGCTAAACCCGCCGTTGCCAAGGTCGCTCCAGCCGTTCACGTTCAGCGGCACGCCGCCGATAAACGGCGAATGGTGCTCGTCGGTTAACTGGCCAAGCCAGGTGTAGCTTGCGGTCGTTTGCACGTCCCGGCGCAGCAGTTTGCCTGGCACCATAAACAGCGTTCTGCTGCCTGACCCTTGCGTGATTTCACTGCTGGCTCCCCGGGAGACGTCCAGCGATTCGTTAATCGTCAACGTCGTCTGCTGATAGCCCGGTACCGCGAAGAGGGCGCGGCTATTGCCCGGAATGTCTGCGCTCCCGCTGTTATCCAGCGACACGGCGACGCGCGGATCCTGAGCATCTTCCGGCGTCGCCACGTTCACCGCGACGGCGGAAGCAGGGCGACCGTCGCTCCAGCGGCCCAGCCACAGGCCAGAGCGGGACAGCGCGAGCGTTGAGCTGTAGTTGCCGCTGCTGCTCAGCGTATGGCGACGATCCTGACGATCCCAGGCGTCGCTGACGGTCAGGCTTCCGTTGCCATATCGTCCTCCCTGGCGCGTATAGGCTGAGGTATTCAGCGAGTCGCTGTTAATGCCCGACGCGCTGAGGCCGTACTCATTTTCACCGCGGGCATCGGCATACCAGTTATGCGCCACGCTGTAGCTCAGCTGGTTTTTTTCACGCTGCTGGTGCTGCCATGTCGCGCCCAGAGAGGTGTAGCTTGAGGCATCACCCTGACGGTTATGCGCCATGGACAGGCTCACGCTCAGGTAGCCGCCTTTATCCCTGCCGTCGCGGGCGTCATCGTTACGCATAAACAGGTTAATGCTGCTGTTAATGTTCAGGCCTCGGGTGCTAAAGGCATTGCTCAGGCCAGCCTGCCAGGCCCGCGTGCGCGAGCGGGTCATATAGACCGATTCCCACGGCAGACCCGCATCGTGGCGATTGTCACTGTTCGGCAGTTCCCGGCGTGAAACGTACCGGCCTTCGTTGCGGTTATCTGAATACCCCAGGCTCGCATACCAGGCGCCGACCGGGACGGAGAACATCACCGAGAGGGTGCGATAACAGCCATTCACGGCGTCAAATCCCGCGCTTTGGGTGTTGCAGTTTTCAGCGGATAACGCGTTGCGATAGACGCTCAAAGAAAAACCGTCGTTGTAGCTGATTTGCTGAATATTGCCGCGCTGGCCTTCGCTGCCGTAGAGGTAGCTAAACCGGGTACTCAGCACGCCATCGATCGGGCCCGCGTTGAAGCCCCGGCTCCAGTCGAGCGCGTTCTCCAGGAAACGCTGGTTTTTCTTGAACGTTGCGCCGCTGGTCAGCGCCAGCGTCGGGGTCACGGGCAGACGAACGCCCGCCTGCGCAACCGCGCGGCGTTCTTCGTTTTGATCGCTGTTGTCGGTTTCGCCCGCCTGCAGGAACCACTCGACGCGGTCAAATGGCGTAATGCCGGTTCGGGTAAACGGCACCTGCTCGGTGCGCGTCAGCCGGTTATTTTCATAGATGGAGAGCGTCACGGTGTAGCTCCCGTCCGGGAACGAACGCGTGTCCAGGGTTTGCGCCCCGGCATTCAGATAGAAGCTCGCCAGTAGCTGATTTCCCCGGCGGGCATCGATACGCGCATCATGGGAAAGCAGCACGGTAACAGGGGTTCCCTTCGACTGCTGAACCGGGTTCATCCATGCTCGTGTTGAACCCGTGCGCAGGCCGCGAATTTTGCCCAGCGGCAGCTGGCTGAGGTTGATATTTCCGCCCGCGTTACTGAACAGATCGCGGGTATCCATCTCACCTAACTGGACATAGTACTGACGCAGGATATCCTGGCGGAACCAGGCGTTGTTGACGGTGACCTCCTGCTGCTGCTGGTGCCGTGAACGCTGCCCCAGCCAGGTCCAGTCGAGATTCACATAGCCGTCATGGGTGAGCGCCAGCGCGCCGTTGCCCTGCACGGTTGCCGACTGATAATCCCTGTCGGCCACGAAGTTAATGTTCTGCTGATGGATCAGCGCATTTTCGGTGCCCTGAGTGGGCTGATACCATTGATTCTCTGCCGTCTGCTTAGGTAGATATTTCTTGTCCAGGAATAGGTTAATGCGGGCGTTATTCTCGTCATAAATAATGGCCGCGCGGTCGGTATTGATGTAATCACAGCCCGTTGCGGAGCCGTTACTGCTGCAGGCCAGGTTGCCGTTACGGGCAAGCGGAACGGCCAGCGCGGCAGACACGGTGGCAACGAGGGATGGGTCGTCATTAAACCGGCGTTTGATGGCCGCTACCACGGTTTCAGGTGCGACAAAGCTGACCGTTTCAAGCGTGATATCCGTTTCAAAAAGGCCCAGCGCCTCGCCGTAGAGGTTCACCTCTGTCCACAGGCGCTGCGTCTTCGCCAGGTCTTCAAAACCTGGCGGGACGGCCATCCCTGCGCAGGCGAGTTGGATGGAAGCGGGTAACAAAGCAACAAAGAGGAGGGTATTTCTGTGAAACGCCATGAACGAGCCTCGACATCATCCTGACGTCAGAGGGTGAGCACCCTCTGACGTTATTCCTTAGGTGCTGTGGTGTTACGCACCGCCTTCCGTGGTCGTCGCCTGCGTCAGCATCAGGCTGACAACGCCGCTGTACTGACCGGTTTTCAGAATGCCTTTGGTGGTCTGGGAAATGGTCAGCGGCAGTACCGCTGAACCGTTTTCAATGCTGCCCGGGAACAGTTCGGCGCCGGTATATTCCACATCTGCGGTAGAGAGGGTTTTATCACCCAGAATCACCGTCATTGGGATGGTCTCAGCACCGTCGGCATTCGCCAGCTTCGCGGCGCTTACCAGACGGACTTTTACGTTGCTGGTCGCGGAGTTAGACCACACCTTGGTATTCAGACGGTAGCTTTCCAGGCCACGGCCAGGCAGGTACTGCATATCGATGCTTGCCGGCAGCGGCGTGTTATCGGCCTGGGTCATATCCAGCTGTGAATCAACGCTGGCGTTGACGGTAATATCTTTTTGAATCGCCAGCGCGTTAACGGACGTGGTCATCGCGGCAACAATCATCAGAGGTTTAAAATACTTACGCATTGATATCTCCATATTTACAAATGAGCACCCTGGCTCTTTAAACAAACCCTTTGGGGTCTTTACGGTAACGTCGTGTTATTGCACGACGGGTAAATCAGCTTCTTCAGCGGTTTTATTCAGCCAGTTGAAGTAGCGGAATTTATATTTCTGGCCTTGTGCCTTCGCGAGCGTTTTTAATTTCCGTTCGGTATCCGGATAAATCGTCGCGTCTTCTTTAATCCATCTGCACGACGAATCCGCATCACAAATACCGATCTCTCTCAGCGGCACGCGCAACGTGCCGTTGTTTTTTAACGTTCCCCTCTGAGGGTCAATCGACAGAGAAACCACGCTTTTTTCCGGTGCGAGATGGATCAGGGCGCCCCAGATTACATTGACGCCCAGTCTTGCCGTCGCAGCAGGGCTTTCTGCCTTGCCCGGAATAATGCTGTCAGGCTGCTTGACCCCTTCAAAATAGACGCGCCAGGTCGTCTCTTTTTCCGGGGGCGTAAGCGATACCAGGCGAACCACGCGCATTGCGCCTGCCGCAAGGGCGAATTTTTCCGGCGTGACAACAACGCCACCCTCTTTCCACGACGCCACATCAATCTCTTTTTCCAGGGCCGTGCCGGGATTAAGAATTTTCTTTTGCCTCACCCGAATGAACTGAATATCATCCGTTTTTGACGCCACCTTAATTTGCGCCGCACCGGACTTATCCACGTTAAGTTCCATGGGATACACGCTCATATTGGCCAGTGCCATTTCCGGGAAAAATGGCAATGACAGCGCGGCGACATAAAAGGCGGTTGTGACGCTCACTCTTTTTTTCTGTTTCACGATCAAGTCTGCCTGCTCTGAGTTTAAAGGCGGCGCGTTAACACCAGGACACCGTCTGCTTTCGTATCGCTTCAGGGCAGGGAAACTTTAACCAGAACAGCGGCTTGTGAAAATTTGTATTAATTAACTCGTTATATACAGTTTTTTATCCTGATTTTCTGGCTTTAAGGTTGTATAGTTAAGCGAAAATACCGCGACCAGGGATGGAGAGAAAATTCCTTCTGATGAAAAAATAAGCAAGTCAGGAGGGGGTTTTCATGTCGATGTACCAGGGATTAAAAAGCATGCGGTAACAGCCGAGAATAAAAGATGTTTTTTATATGCAATAATTCGTTGTTATTTGATCCTGAAGCACATGCAATAAGTCTTGTTGGGCAACCGGAATCTGTATTAACGCTTTCGGCCCCCGCCGTTCGCCTTTTACAGGAATTTATTAAGCACAAAGGGCACGACCTGAGTCGGGAGGAATTGATTACCCGCGTGTGGGAGGAGTTTGGCTTTACGCCATCGGGAAATAATCTCAATAAAGCGGTGAGCGAATTACGTAAAAGCTTCCAGGCACTGGGAGAGGGGTACGAATTTATCGTAACCGTACCCCGTTATGGGTTTCGTTTTGAGGCCGATGTGATTTTTCAGCCCGGAGAGTGTATTCAACCCGCCGAACCGCAGCCTCCGTCTGCAGCGAAAGTGGAAAAGCCACAACGCGCTTCCCTGAAAAGGTGGGGGATGCCGGCCGTATTGATTATTGCTGCATTGGGGGCGAGCTTCTACTTTAGCCGGCAGCAGGGGATATTCGTTCCGGCGAAACTCATGCCGGTTAAGGAGAAAATCGCGCATTGTCGTCTCTGGATTATCAACGATCACGGAAGACCGCTGGTGTTATCGAAATTAGCGGCGCAGCTGGCGGCCAATAACGTGGCGTGCGAACGTGAGGAGTACGACATTTATTATTTCAGCGCCCGTTTTTCTATTGCCGCCGCAGATGAGGTGTTCATTGGCGCCTGCCCGGTCAGTCAATCCAGCCTGTGCAAAACCATCCGTTATAAAAGCGGGGCACAAAAATGAAAATAAAACTTCTTTTTGGGCTGGGTGGTGCATTGGTGGGCAGTGCCCTGGCGCTGTTTTACTATTCCGGCTGTGTGTTTAAAAAGGATGTGCTGGCCTGCAGCACCGAATTTAACTTTACGCGCAATGAGGGAAAAGCCAGCGAAGTGAAGGTCAATACTGTTGCCCAGTTCTATTTTCATCGGGACGGTACCGGAGTGACCACCTATAAAGGCGCGGCAAGGGCTGACGGGCAAAATCTGATCGTTGACAGGGACGTGGACTTTACCTGGCAGCAGCGGGACGATGATAACGTCATTGTGTTGAGCTACACCGAAACCTGGCGTCGACACAACGACAATACGCCCGACGCCCAGTGGGGGAGCTTTGCCAGTCCGACCGCACGCTACTATCTCACCATCTCTGAACTCTCGCCTTCCGTGTGGCTGATTCAGGACCGGCGCTATCCGACCTATATTTGCCGGGGTGAGTAGGGCATAAAAAAAGGAGAATGCCGGGGCATTCTCCTTTTTCGTATCGGTTGTGCTTAATCGCGGCTGGCGAAGCCCAGGATGCTCAGCAGGCTGACGAAGATGTTGTACAGCGACACATACAGGCTCACGGTGGCGCGAATATAGTTCGTTTCACCGCCGCGAATGATGTTGCTGGTTTCAAACAGGATCGCGCCGGAAGAAATCAGAATAAACACGGCGCTGATCGCCAGATGCAGGGCAGGCAGCTGCAGGAAGATGTTGGCCACCATACCCACCAGCACCACCACAACACCCGCCATCAGCATGCCGCCGAGGAAGGACATGTCCTTACGGGTGGTCAGCACGTAGGCCGAGCAGCAGAAGAACACCAGTGCGGTACCGCCCAGCGCCATACCGATAAGGTCACCCATACCGGCTGACAGATACGCGTTCAGCATCGGTCCCAGGATGTAGCCCAGGAAGCCGGTGAAGGCGAACGCGGACAGAATACCGACCGGTTTGTCAGCGGTTTTGTAGGTCAGAAACATCAAACCATACATACCCACCAGGGTCAGAATCAACCCCGGAGACGGCAGCATCAGCACGGTGCTGGCGGTGGCGGTGATCGCGGAAAACGCCAGCGTCAGGCTGAGCATGAAATAGGTATTGCGCAGCACCTTGTGGGTGCTGAGTAGCGATGTGCGGTCGCGTGAGGAAGTAATTATACGATCCATGAGTCACTCTCTTATGACAGATGTAATTAACGGAAAGAATAGGAAACGGCGCGTCACTCTCAAAGTGGTTTTACCCATCTTTACTCAGCAGGTTAGCGCGGGAGCTGGTTGTTTCTTCTGCATAAATACGTTTCACCAGTATGAACAGCGGTTTGACGCGATTAATCAGATCAACCTCTTATAGGTTACTGAAAATTATTGCGTTATTACCATAAGGCCGCTAAGAGTTATTTCCGGATCGTCACAAAAACAGACAATAAGGCGAAGGAAATGAAACCACAAACACGCACGCGCTTTACGCTCTCTTTACTTACCGCCGGGATCCTGTGCGCCAGCACGGCAGCCTGGGCGGCTAACGTGCCGGCAGGAACGCAGCTGGCCGATAAGCAGGAACTGGTCAGGAACAACGGTAATGAGCCCGCTTCGCTCGACCCGCATAAAGTCGAAAGCGACGTCGAATTCAATATTATCAGTGATTTATTCGACGGGCTGGTCAGCGTTTCCCCGTCGGGTGAAGTTCAGCCACGGCTGGCGGAAAAATGGGAGAACAAGGACAACACCGTCTGGACGTTCCATTTGCGTCCAGGCATCACCTGGAGCGACGGCACTGCGATTACCGCGGAAGATGTGGTCTGGAGCTGGCAGCGTCTGGTTGATCCTAAAACCGCTTCACCGTATGCCAGCTATCCAGGCAACATGCACATCGTAAATGGTGCGGATATCGCCCAGGGGAAAAAAGCGCCCGATACGCTGGGCGTGAAAGCCATTAACGACACCACGCTGGAAGTGACATTGACGCAACCTAACGCGGCGTTCCTCGCGATGCTGGCGCACCCGTCGCTGGTGCCGGTGGATAAAGTGCTGATTGGCCGCTTTGGCGACAAGTGGACCAAGCCTGAACATATCGTCACCAGTGGGGCCTATAAGCTATCCCAGTGGGTGGTCAACGAACGCATCGTGGCGGAGCGCAACCCGCGCTACTGGGATAATGACCATACCGTGATTAACAAGGTGACCTATCTGCCTATCACCTCCGAGGCCGCGGATGTGAACCGCTATAAAGCGGGTGAAATTGATATTGTCTACACGGTGCCGATCAACCAGTTCGCGCAGCTCAAGAAAACCCTGGGCAGCCAGCTGGATGTCTCTCCGCAGCTGGCGACCTATTACTACGAATTCAATACCACTCGACCACCGTTCAACGACGCCCGCGTGCGTAAGGCGCTGAACATGGCGCTCGATAAAGACATCATTGCCGGGAAAGTCTTAGGGCAGGGGCAGCGCCCGGCGTGGCTCATCAGCCAGCCGGATATCGGCGGCGTTAAGCTTCAGAATCCAGACTACGCCAGTTGGCCGCAGGACAAGCGCATCGCTGAGGCGAAAAAACTGCTCAACGAGGCCGGGTACAACGAAAGCCACCCTCTGAGCTTTAACCTGCTCTATAACACTTCTGAATCGCACCAGCGTATCGCGATTGCGGCCAGCTCTATGTGGAAGAAAAACCTCGGCGTGGAGGCGAAGCTGCAAAATCAGGAGTGGAAAACCATGCTGGATACCATGCACACCCACAACTTTGACGCGGTGCGGTACGCGTGGATTGCCGACTACGACGACGCGGCGACCTTCCTGAACACCTTCCGCACCGGCGACAGCGAAAACACCAGCCAGTACAGCAATCCGGAATATGACCAGGCGCTGGTGAATGCCGCAAAAGCCAAAACAACGGAAGAGCGGGGTAAGTTCTACCAGCAGGCGGAAGATCTGCTGGGACGCGATGTGCCCGCCATTCCGGTTTATCACTACGTCCGTACGCACCTGGTTAAACCGTGGGTGGGCGGATTTACGCCGGATAAGCTGGGGTACTATTACACGAAAGACATGTACATCAAAAAACACTAGGCCTGTGCTGATAAAATCGTCGATGTGTTGTCAGTTCAACCGATTAAACACGTTTTGACTATTTTTACAGCGAACGATTGCTGGCACTCTTTACAGCACGCGGTGAGGTGTTTATAGTTCGCCTCACTCAGGAAGTGTGGCCGAGCGGTTGAAGGCACCGGTCTTGAAAACCGGCGACCCGAAAGGGTTCCAGAGTTCGAATCTCTGCGCTTCCGCCAGATATAAACCCCAGGTTACTTGTTAACCTGGGGTTTTTCTTTTGCCTTAACGCAGGTTCGTCCTTCACCAGATTCTTGCCATTCCTTCGCTTGCCGGGCGAACGAGCGTAAAACCAAATTTAGTATAAAGCTCAGGCACATCGGCCATTAAGCAAACGTACGCTCCTTTACAGGCGTGGTTATCCAGCCAGGCAACAAGCGTTTCCATAATGACTCTGCCCAGTCCTTTCCCCTGATGAAGCGGATCAACCGCGACGTCGACGATATCAAAATTCAACGCACCATCCCCTACGATGCGCCCCATACCGACCGGTTTTCCCTGAAACACTATATGCATTCCATAGCAGCTGCCGGGCAGCGCTTTTTGGGCCGCCTCCAGCGGGCGAGGGCTAAGACCCGAGATTTCGCGCAGCCGGCAAAACGCTTCTGCAGTGGGGACGGTTTCAACCACGGTATAGTTATCAGGCATAAGAAGAGCTCCAGTCGGTGTTCAGTAAAGGGCTTCAGTCTGGCAGTAAAATTGACGAAAGACGATTTTACGGACCGATCCCGTTCACACTTTTAACCTCTCACTATTCCCCTGTAAAAAACTGGCGTTATCATTCACCCCGTAAATACCTTTTCATCGCTTACCGAGGCTTTGATGCTGGAGAATGTTTTCATCAGATAATCAGCTTCCCGCCCTTTTCAGGACGGACTGGTTATCGCTGCGCTTAAACCTTACGCACGCACCTGCGGGTGTGGGCACGTTTTTACGCATGATGATTACACAGGTTTTCCAGTATGAATTTATCCCGTCAGGAACAACGTACCTTACACGTTCTCGCCAAAGGTGGACGTATTGTGCACGTCCGCGACAGTTCTGGCCGCATCACGTCCGTTGAGTGCTATACCCGTGAAGGGCTGGTGCTGAGCGACTGCACGCTCAGCGTCTTCAAAAAACTCCGCACCAAAAAGCTGATCCGATCCGTGAACGGGCAACCTTATCGGATCAACACCACTGGGCTGAACAACGTTCGCGCCCAGCTGGATAATCGCTAAGCAGAATAAACAACGCCACCCTCGGGTGGCGTTCATGCATTTAATGGAATATCGTAGCGGAATGTAGGCCGGGTAAGCGCAGCGCCACCCGGCAAGAAACGCGGCGTTATGAGCGAATAAAAGCCAGAATGTCCGCGTTGATAGTATCCGCATGGGTGGTATGCATCCCGTGCGGGAAGCCCGGATAAATTTTCAGCACGCTGTTCGCCAGCAGCTTGTCCTGGAGAAGGGCGGCATTTTTATACGGTACAACCTGATCGTCATCGCCCTGCAACACCAGAACGGGAACCGTGATTGTTTTCAAATCTTCCGTCTGGTCGGTCTCTGAAAACGCCTTAATCCCCTCATAGTGGGCTTTGGCGCTTCCGATCATACCCTGTCGCCACCAGTTCTGGATCGTACCCTGCGAAACCTCGGCGCCATCGCGATTAAAACCGTAGAAAGGACCGCTGGCAACGTCGAGATAAAACTGGGCGCGGTTAGCCGCCAGCGCTTTGCGGAAGCCGTCGAAGACCTCGATGGGCGTTCCGCCGGGATTCGTCTCCGTTTTGACCATCAGAGGCGGGACGGCGCTGACGAGCACCGCTTTCGCGACGCGCCCCTGCGGTTGTCCATACCGCGCAACATAGCGGGCGACCTGGCCGCCGCCGGTGGAGTGACCGACGTGCACGGCATTGTGCAGATCCAGGCTTTCAACCACGGCTGACGCATCGGCCGCATAATGATCCATATCGTGGCCTTCACTCACCTGGTCCGATCGTCCATGTCCGCGGCGATCGATAGCGATAACGCGATAGCCTTCTGCAAGGAAGAAGAGCATCTGGTTATCCCAGTCATCGGCACTCAACGGCCAGCCGTGGTGGAAGACAATGGGCTGGGCCTCTTTTGGGCCCCAGTCTTTGTAGTAAATATTGACGCCGTCTTTCGTGGTTACGAATGCCATACCGCAGACTCCTCTGTTAAGAACAACACGACCCCTAAAGTGTAGGAGAAATCACAAAAGCGGTTGGTTTAATTCCGGTGAAGGATATTCATTTTGCGTCTGGGCTCTGGCGCGATGCGCCAGAGCCTTCAGGACAGGATTAACAGCAGGGGCGTTTAGCGGTTTTCTTCAATATAGCGGGCCAGGTCCGCCGGGGTTTTCAGCACCGTCGCCACGTCTGTCGGCGGGATCATGCAGCCGTAAACGTCCTGTACTTCCAGGACCATATCGACCGCCAGGATGGAGTCGAGAATGTCGGATTCAATCAGTTCATCGTGAAAGCCCACCTTACGGGATAACACTTTTTCGAACAGGGCGAGAATTTCTTGTTCCATAATTTTTCCTGGGGTCATTAATTTGTGCGGGCGTAAGCGTCCAGCAGCTTGCGGTCAATTTTGCCGTTAGGATTCAGCGGCAAAGCGTCTTTTACGATAATTTGTGAAGGCACCATATAGTGGGGAACCACCTTCGACAGCGAGGTTTTAATGGTATCCGGCGCCAGCTCCGTCACGCAGAACGCGGCAATGCGCAGCACGCTGCCGCAGGATTTCATCAGCGGCAAAACCACCGCTTCGTTAATGCCGGACATCGCCAGCAGGCGGTTTTCGATCTCGTTAATTTCAATACGGTAGCCATTCAGTTTGACCTGGCTGTCGTTGCGGCCCTGACAGTAGATGAGCCCCGCTTCATAACCCAGATCGCCGGTCCGGTAGCCGCGAAACGCCTCGTTTTCCCGATGAAGTAATTTCGCCGCGTTCTCCTGCGGCAGGCCGAGGTAGCCGCGCATGACATTTTTCCCCCAGATGATCAGCTCGCCTTCAGCGGAAATTTCCATTCTGCTCTCAGGCATCATGACCCCCACCGGCAGCACGGCGCTGTCGCTGTTCAGGATCGCATCCGTGATCTCGACGACGGTTGTTGCGATGGTCGCTTCCGTTGGGCCATAGGAATTAATAATTTTGGCCTGCGGGAAACGGCGGCGCAGCTGTTTGACCAGCGCTTTATTCAACACTTCACCAATGAAGATAAAGACGCTCAGCGCAGGCAAATACTCGCTGTTGAACTGCGGGGAAAGCAGCTGCTGATACGCAAAAGAGGGGGTGGAAACCCAGGCGGAGACGGCGTTGCTTTTCAGTCGCTCCAGCCAGTTCTCTTTCTGAATATCGTCTTTGGCGTTCAGCACGATGTGTCCACCCATCGCCAGATTCGCCAGCAAAGGGATCAGGGAGAGGTCAAAACTGAACACCGCGTGGTTCATCAGCACCGGTTTTTCCGGCAGCGAAAAGTCCTGGCTGACCCATTTCATGAAGTGCCACACGCTTTCACGCCCAATCTGCACACCTTTAGGCTTGCCGGTGCTGCCTGAGGTAAACATGATATAGGCCAGATCCTGCTCCTCCAGCACCTTGCCCGGTTCACCGGTGGCGATGAACTGCCGGGTCACGACGTCGTAATAGTAAGGGGCGCTGGCCAGATGGCAGATCTCCCGCAGGCGCTCCTGCGGGTAAATGCAGTCCACCGGAATGTACGGAATGTTGTGTAGCAGGCAGCTATAAATCGCCACGGCGAACTCGGCCTGCTGGTGTCCGTACAAGACGACCGGCGTACCGGCAACAGGCTGGCAACGCTGATAGCGCTGAGCCCAGTCCGTCACGGCAGCGGAAAGCTGCAGCCAGCTTAAGGCTTCGTCGCTGCCGCTGATGGCCAGCTGCTGCGGGGAGGCGGGATCGTATAATGCCGCACGCAAGAAATCCTGCAGTTCCTGAAGATCGGAGTGATTTTTCATAGAGGTGACATTCCACTAAAGATGTAAAGGGAGCCCGCGGCGCTTCCCAGCGTCAGAATGCGTCCCAAAAACGCAACAGCCGGATACTGCAACCCGCGGTGTAACGCCGGGCTGCGTTTGGCTGACCACAGCAGCATGTTGTGAGCGACAGAAATGGCGCCAAACAGCGCGCCGCTGATGACGTAATGGCGTTCCAGGCCATTCCATGCCCCCATGCAAAACAGGGTGCAAAAAATACCGATATTTTGCGCCAGCGTTTTGTTCTGACGGAAAAAGTTGAACTTCATCAGGTTCATATAAACGGGCATAAAGACCACATCGCGCAGCCATTCAGACAGGCTAATGTGGAAGCGGCGCCAGAAGTCCTGCGGATTCTTTGCCAGAAGCGGCATATTGAAGTTTGCCGGAATATTCAACCCAAACAGGCGGCCCGCACCGATGGCCATATTGCTGTAGCCCGCAAAATCAAAGTAGAGGTAGGCGCTATAGGCAATCGACATCACCACGCCCACGGTCAGCGTAAACGGCTTATGGCTCCAGGGCTGCACGACAAGTGAATCAACCAGCATGGCAAACAGGAACTTCTGGACAATGCCGGTAATGATTTGCTCCAGCGCCACTAAAAACTGTTCGCGGTTAAGGGCAAAGACGGGCTTACTGACGTCGCTCATCCATGTCCGCCAGCGATACATTGGGCCCGCCAGAATAATAAAGGGCATAAACAGATAGCAGAAATAATGCAGGAAATTCTGCCCTTCTTTTTTACTGCGATAGAGCAGCACGTCCACCGCGCGGAACGTCATAAAAGAGAGGCCGATCATGCCGAGATGATGATTAAGGTGCAATTTCACCAAAAATAAAGGCAGCAGCGTTAACACAATCGCCTGCCAGGTTTTTAACCATCCTTTTTCTTTTAACGTGGCGACAAGGTAAAAACTGAAAAAAACGACCGCGGGAACACGGTAATCACCCTGAAAAATATAGCCCCAGCCTAATGCGGCGAGGACGGATAACGCCGATAAATACGTCAGGCGATGACGTAATACGCGATTGACCAGCGCAAACGCCAGGGCGGATGAAAATAAATAGACAAAAAACATGCCTGAGCTATACATTATTCGGCCTCAGAACTTTTGATATTCAAAATGCAGCTGCATACTCATGCTGTCATCGACAGAGGTCCACGCGACGATGGTGATCGCCAGCAGGAGATAAAGGAAAAAAAGACGGATCGCGATTTTCATTATTTAAAGCTCTGTGCAATAAAGCGAATCATAGGAACCCAGGCCAGCTCGGAAGGGTGCAAACGATCCCAGTTCCAGCCATTCTGATAAGGCATGGCGTACATATCTAAATAGGGGATCTGGTTCGCTTCCAGAATGGTTTGAATTTGCTTATCAACCGGGCGGAAGGTATCGGTGTTGTAAAGCGCCCAGGGGTTAACCGGGTCGACGATAGCAATCACCTGCACGTGACGGTCTTTCAGCAGCTGGACGGTTTTTCTGAACGCGGCGATTTGCGCAGGTACGACCGGCGTGTCATCCCACTGCTGTCGCGTACCGTCCTCCTCGTAAATCGTTTTGTCCATCCACAGGGTGGCCGCGCTCTGCTGGCGTTTTTTATTTAACTCGCGGGCATTCGCCAGCTCTTTATCCCAGTCTGGGGCAATATGGGTGGTTGGCTGCGGCGGCCACGGCTGTACCGTCCGGGGCGTAACGTTGAGCAGCGCCAGCCAGTCGTTTTTTATCAAGGTGCAGATGTTGGCAAACTGAAAACTCACCTCGTCCCATATCAGATCGGGGTGCCAGCCAAAGACACGCATTTGACCAAAGGTTAAATGGCTTATTTCTTTACTATCAATATGTTTTAAATAATTGACTAATATTGGGCGCGCCTGCGGATCCTTCATCAAAGGATTAAAAATAGAGCCCGGGAAATTATCGGCGTAGATAGCGGGTGGCAGACCTTTTGAGTAAAAGCTGTCAGGTGCCAGAAGCAAAACAACTTTACTGTTTGCGTTAAGGCTATTTTTAAAACGTGAGAACAGTAAAAACTGCGTTTCGTCATCGACAAACGCATCGCCATACGCCACGACGGGTTTGTGTAATTGCTTATTAAAATAATTATAGACAGCGTAATGTTCATCTTCTGAGGTCGCTACCTCAGACGCACCAATGAAGAATATCGCATTCCCTTCTAAAGCATGAGAAATAGTGGCAATTTTTTCCGCTTGTTCTTTAGGCGTGCCCGCCATTGATTTAATCAGCGGCTGGAAGGCGAGCGGTGGATCGAAGCTCGTCACCAGCGGGTGAATACAAAGGAACAAAATGGCCAGGGTTGCCATCAGGATATGTAAGCAAAGCGTATTCTTGATTTTCATCATCAACCCGTAACACTGCATGGCAGTAATGTCTAAAATCTGCGGGAATTCAGATTTATAACAATTACACTACAAATGACCGTCTATTTTTGTGGCATTCTATACCAGAGCGATTTAAAAGGATGAGCGTTGCTATGTTACGGTATGTACAAGGTCGTGGAGAGTGACGTAAGGTCAGCATGCGGGTGACTTTTTGCGCAGTCAAACGCGTGTGGGGAAAAATAGAAAAATTCCTGCTTTACAAGGCGCTAATAGATGTTTATAGTGCGCCTCACTTTGGAAGCGTGGCCGAGCGGTTGAAGGCACCGGTCTTGAAAACCGGCGACCCGAAAGGGTTCTAGAGTTCGAATCTCTACGCTTCCGCCAAATTCGAAACCCAGGTCGTTATGCGACCTGGGTTTTTTTGTGCATAAAACCTCCGGCCAGGCTGGAGGTTCAGCAAACCTGTCCAAAATCGCCCTGAGAGAGAATCCTGGTGCAGCGGATACTGCGCCGATACTGCAGTGGCGTCTGACGCATCATCTTTTTAAAGCAGGTAATGAAATAGGTCACCTCGCTAAACCCGACTGCCAGGGCAATAGCGTCAACAGGCTCATCGCTGTACCGTAACAGCTCGCAGCTGCTTTTTATTCGCCGGGTCAGCAAATATTCGTGGATGGTACCGCCGGTCTGCTGGCGGAAAATGCGTGAGGTATAGCTGCGTGAAAGCCCCAAGTCGTGAGCTAACTGGTCGAGCGAAAACTTGCTGGCATAGTGGGCTTCGACCCAGCTCATAATCCGCGAGGCGACGGTCTGCTGGCGCGGCGGGTAGGGCTGCGGCTGCTCGGGCAGAAACGTCATGAGTTGCATCATCAGAAAGGCCACCTCGCAGGCCTCTGTCTGCTCGTTGCCCTCCAGGCGCTGAAATTGTTCAAGGATCCTCTCGATAAACGCCGCGTGATTGCTGAGATCGTAAATCTGTGCTGGCAGATTGCTGGCGGCCAGCGCGGCGAACCGGGCCTGATGGCGCGGGAAGGCGCCGAGCGCACTTTCGACGACCGATTGCTCAATGTGCATCGTCGTGCGGTGATAGGGGTTCTTATCGCTATGATCGACCTGCACTTTGTGCAAACGGAAGGGCGGGAAGATAAAGAGTCGCCCCGGACGGGCGGTGTAGTGCTGGTTATCCACCACCACGATGCCGTAGCCGCTGGAGATATAGAGCAATTCAACGCATTGATGCCAGTGGTAGTAAATCGCGCTGGTGGTGTACATGCGGTTAAAAGAAATGGCCTGCCGATCGAGCGTAATGCGTTCCAGTAGTTGCGTTTCACCCATATTACCTCCAGAACAACAGATTTAAATTTTTAGGCCATCATTTGTAATTTATCCCCCTCGCGTTCGACAAAATCCAGAAAAAATGAAATGGCGGTTTAATTTTGTGAGTCTGCTCACTCAGCGCCAGGAATAAAAGCAGTTACTCTTCATTCAGACGTCGCATTCGTGGCTTTAAAAAGCCTAATAACAATAACTTATCTCTACCCTCGTGTAATGCGGGAGGACCCTGTGCAACCTGAAAATATTCATCTGGATAATCCACTGACAAGCCGGGAAGAGGTGCTACGGCTGGTCAACGACATGCTGAACGCGGTGGCACCCTGGTTTAAAAAAGACGCCAGCCGCATTGATTTAGCGAACTTTACCGCTCACTACGGTCAGCAGGTGGCGAGCATGGAAACGTTTTCCCGCCTGCTGTGGGGCGTGACGCCGCTGTTGGCTGGCGGCAGCGAGCCGCAGCACTTCTCATTCTATTTACAGGCGATAAAAAACGGTACCGATCCGCAGCATGCCGATTACTGGGGCGATGTCGGGCCTTACGATCAGCGAATCGTCGAGATGGCGGCCTACGGGCTGCTGCTGGCGCTGGCGGGTGAAACCGTACTGGCACACTTCACTGAGACGGAGAAAGAGCATTTATGGCGCTGGCTAAAGCAGTGCGAGACCCAGGAAATCCCCGATAACAACTGGCACTTCTTCCCGATTCTGGTGCAGGTCGGCTTCCATTATTGCGGTATGCCGACCAACCCGCAGGCGCTGGAAGATCATTTTGCTGCCATGGAGCACTACTACCTCGGCGATGGCTGGTATTCCGATGGTCCGGGACGGCCGCGCGACTATTACATCTCGATGGGCTTCCATTTCTATGGACTGATTTACGCGAAGCTCATGGCCGGGGTCGATCCGAAGCGCTGTGCAACGCTGCGTGACCGGGCCGCGCGTTTCTCCTCTGACTTCATCCATTTCTTTGCCGAAGACGGCGCGGCGATCCCGTTTGGCCGTAGCCTGACCTACCGCTTTGCCGAGGCGGCGTTCTGGAGTGCGGCGGCCTTCGCCGGGCTGGAGGTCTTTTCGCCCGGCGTGATGAAGGGCATCGTCCTGCGTCATCTGCGCTGGTGGCTGAAGCAGCCGATATTCGACCGCGACGGCGTTCTGAGCGTCGGTTACAGCTATCCGAACCTGGCGATGGCGGAAGACTACAACGCGCCGGGGTCGCCGTACTGGGGCCTTAAGACCCTGCTGGTGTTGGCATTAGATGAGGACGATGCCTTCTGGCAGGCGGCTGAGCTGCCGCTGCCGCCGTTGCCCGCGCAGCACACGATAGCCCACGCGGATCAGGTGGTGGTACATCAGGCCGACCACCTGTGGATGCTGACGTCCGGCCAGCTGGAGCTGAACAACTTCGTGAACACCGAAGCGAAATACTGCAAATTTGCCTATTCCACCCGCTTTGGCTTCACCATCGAACGCGGCCGCTACGGCCTGAACCATGCCGCGCCCGATTCGATGCTGCTGCTGGCCGAAAAGGACAACTACTGGCGTGGCCGTCGCGAATGTCAGCACGTGGTCACCGCTGACGGCACTATATACAGCCGCTGGCTGCCGTGGCACGACGTGGTGATTGATAGCTGGCTGCTGGCGCTGGGCGACTGGCAGCTGCGCGTTCATCGTATCAATACCCGACGCGCGCTGGACTGCGCGGAAGGCGGCTTTAGCCTGGCAAACCGCCCGCAGCCGCAGGTCCACGAGAGTGACGGCGCCTGCTGGTTACGCAATGCCCGGGATGTCTCAGCCATTTTCTGTTTACATCCGCACGCTCGCCGCGGCGAGACGGTGGTGACGCCGCCAAACAGTAATCTGCTGTTCGCCGAGCGCGCAGCGGTGCCGGTGCTGCGCGGCGAGCTCGACCCCGGTACGCATGTGTTAATCAGCGCGGTGTGGGCGGGAAATGCCGCCGACTTCGAGCCGCAACGCTGCCCGCAGGCCTTCATTAGCGATGACGCGGTACGCTTCGTGACGGCACGACAAGAAACGACGCTCCTTCTGGCTCCGGAGGCATCGCTATGAGCACATCATCGTCCGTACGCGCCGCGCAGTACAAAATGAGTACCTTTATTTTCCTTTACTTCTTCACGTGGTCATCCAGCTTTGGCCTGTACGCCCTGTGGCTGAGCCAGAAAGTGGGCCTTGATAGCGTCACCATCGGCAGCGTGTTCGCTATAAATGGCGTCTTCGCGGTGGTCCTGAAGCCGGTGTACGGCTACATCATGGACAAAATTGGCATGAGCAAGTGGCTGCTCTATTTTGTCTGCGCCATTTCTGCGCTGATGGCGCCGTTTTTTGCGCTGGTTTACCAGCCGCTGCTGCAAAGCCATGCGATGGCGGGGATTATCATCGGCGCGCTGTATCTGAGCCTGGGCTGGTACGCCGGTGTGGCGGCGTCTGAATCTTACGCCGACCGCTTTAGCCGCCTGTACGGGCTGGAGTTTGGCCGCATCAGAATGTGGGGCTCACTGGGCTGGGCGATGGCGGCGTCGGTCTCCGGGCTGTTGTTTAACGTCACCCCGCTGGCCAACTTTCTCCTCAGCAGCGGTACCTCGGTACTGATGCTGCTGGTGCTGATTAGCCTCAAAATCGGCGATGAGCAACTGCGCAATAACAGCGTCATTTCCGCTAATAAGATCGTCTTCGCCGATGTGCTGATGCTCCTGAAAAACCGCAAATTCTGGATGTTCAGCCTCTATGTCGCCGGGGTCGCGTGGATGATGTTTATCGCCGAACAGCAGTTCCCGCGCTACTTCGTCTCGTTCTTCGCCACAAAAGAGCAGGGGAATGCCTGGTACGGCTACCTGAGTACCGTCCAGTCGGGGATGGAGTTCGTGATGATGATGTTTATCCCGTGGCTGGTGAACCACTACGGTGCTAAGCGCGGCCTGCTGTTCTGCGGCTGCGTGGTCGGGGCACGGCTGATCGCCTCCGGGCTGACCAGTGACCCGATTGTTATCTCCATCATCAAACCGTTTTATGGCGTCGAGATCGCGCTGCTGCTCATCTCCGTCTTCAAATACATCGCCGAACATTTCCATCGTCGGGTTAACGCCACGATGTACCTGCTGGGCTACCAGGCGATGATTTACGTGGGTTCGATTGTGGTCGCCCCACCTGCCGGCTATCTGTACGACAAGATTGGCTTTGAGCATACCTATCTGCTGATGGGCAGCTGCGCCCTGGTATTTACGCTGATTTCCGCCTTTACGCTGTCGCGCTGCCAGTCGACGCGCGATGACTCACGATCCTTTGCTCCGGCTATAGATACCGCCCCGGTTGAACCGGCCAAACATTAATTCAGGAGTTGTTATGACCAAATCTGTTATCACCGAAGCGTTGCGGCCGATCGAACTGCATCAGGTCGATCGCCTGGCACTGAGCCAGAAGCTGGAAGCGGCGTTAGCCCGCGTCACGCGCAAGCTCGACAACAATATTGTCGCCTTCGGCGATAAGTTCCCCGGTGAGGCCTGTGAGAAGGGGGTCTGGCCGCGCACCGATAACGTGGAATGGACCACCAGCTTTTGGCCTGGCCAGCTGTGGCTGGCGTGGGAGATGACCGGCAAAGCGCATTATCGCGAAGCCGCCGAACGCTATTTACCGTCGTTCGCCCGGCGTATTGAGCAGCGCATCGACACCGCAACGCACGATCTCGGGTTCCTCTATTCGCTCTCCTGCATCAGCGCCTGGCGCCTCACCGGTAACGAAGCCGCTCGCCAGTCGGCGCTGCTGGCAGCCGAGCGCCTGATGGAGCGTTTTAACCCGACGGCCAACATTATTCAGGCGTGGGGTGATTTAAACGACCCGGAGCAGCAGGGGAGAATGATCATCGACTGCAACATGAACCTGCCGCTGCTGTACTGGGCCAGCGAACAGACCGGGGATCCGCGCTATGCGCAGGCGGCGACGGCTCATGCCGGACAGGCCGCGAACTATATCGTGCGTGAAGATGCCTCGACTTATCACACTTACTATATGGATGTGCAGACGGGTGAGCCGCGCTTTGGCAACACCCATCAGGGCTACAGCGATACCTCGTGCTGGTCGCGCGGCCAGGCATGGGGCATTTACGGCTTCTTGCTCAGCTATCAGCACACCGGTGATAAGCAGATGGTAGAGCTGTCCCGCAGCCTGGCGCATTACTTCCTCAACCGTCTGCCGGAAGATGATGTTTGCCACTGGGATCTGGCGCTGCTCGGTACTGACGCCGTGCGCGACAGTTCAGCGGCGGCGATTGCCGCCTGTGGCCTGCTGGAGCTGGTCAAGGCGCTGCCGACGCTCGACGCAAACCGTGCATATTATGAAGAGATGGCGCTGCGTATTGCGCTGTCGCTGACCGATAACTACCTTGCTCACGACGACGATCCGACCGAAGGGCTGCTGCAGCACTCGGTTTATCATATGGGCAGCGGTAAGGGCGTCGATCAGTGCTGTAGCTGGGGAGACTATTTCTATCTTGAACTGCTGGCGCGGCTGCGACAGATTTGGCACCCGTACTGGTAACCCTTAAGCAATGGAGAGCGAAATGAAAAGCGTAGCCGTGCTATTAGCCCCTGGTTTTGAAGAAGGGGAAGCGATTGTCACTATCGATATCCTGCGCCGCCTGAATATTACGGTGCAGACGATTGCCTGCGGCGAGAGTCGCGAAGTGGTGAGCTATCACGCCATCCCTATGGTGGCGGACAGTACTCTGCAGGCCAGTCTCGACCGGACCTTTGACGCCGTGGTGTTACCGGGCGGCCCGCAAGGCAGCGTTAACCTGGCGAAAAGCGCGGAGGTCATTGCCTTCGTCCGCCGCCACGATGAAGCGGGCAAATATATCTGCCCGATTTGTTCCGCCGCCGCCCGCGTGCTGGGCGGCAATGGACTGCTGAAGGGACGACGCTATGTCTGTTCCGGCGATCTGTGGAAAACAGTCAGCGATGGCATCTACGTCGATGCCGACGTGGTGGAAGACGGCAATCTGCTGAGCGGCCGTGGGCTGGGTAAAGTGTTTGATTTCGCCTTTACCCTGGCGGCGCGATTGCAGGGCGATGACGCGTTGGCGCGCGAGCAGGCCAGCCATATTGATTATGCGTGGCAGGATAGCGAGCCCGTTTACGGGCTGGCAAAGCGCGATTTGTAAGTTTCGCCCGGCGGCGCTACGCTTGCACGGGCCTACAGTGAATAGTGCAATATATTGATATTGTTACGGATTGTAGGCCGGGTAAGCGCAGCGCCATCCGGCAAGAAAGCGTGTGCAGACGGTTTACAGCCCAATCACCAGCTCCCCGGAATGGCTCCGCGAGCAGCACAGCGCCACCTGCTGGTCCGTTGCGCTTTTTTCCGCCTCCGACTGCACGCTATCCCGGTGATCCACCACGCCGTCAATCACCGGCGTCAGGCAGGCTCCGCAGATCCCCATCTCACAGGAAAGGGGGACCGCCACGCCATTTTCCTGCAGCACCTGGGCGATGGTTTTATCCGCAGGCACCGGCCAGCGCTCCCCAGTGGAGGCCAGCTTGACCGTGAAGATCTCCCCGGTTTCACCGCCTGCGGCGGGCGCAACGGGCTGAAACGCCTCGCTGTGAAGATGGGCGTCATCCCATCCCTTTGCCGTGGCGACCTCACGCACTTTTTCCATAAACCCCGCAGGTCCGCAGATCCAGGCGTGAAGGCCCGATTCGGCCGCCGGGAGATGTTCCGCCAGCACTGTGCGCGGGCTGGCGGTATGAATGATGCACTCATCGCACTGAGAGAGTTCGCGCGTAAACGCCGCGCTTTCCCGGTTCCTGACGTAGTAGTGCAGCGTGAACGGCGTTCCGGTCGCCTTCAGCTGCAGAGCCATCGCATACAGCGGCGTTATGCCAATTCCCGCAGCCAGGAGCAAAACCCGCTCTGCCTGCTGAAGCGGAAACAGGTTGCGCGGGGCCGATATCATCAGCTTCTGCCCGGGACGCAGCGTCTCGTGAACATAGCGCGACCCGCCGCGTGAGGCGGTTTCTCGCCCCACGCAGATCAGGTAGCTCTCACCGCCACACGCTCCGGTCAGGGAATACTGGCGAACCACGCCGCAGGGCAGATGAACATCAATGTGTGCGCCGGGCTGCCACGGTGGCAGCGCTTCGCCGTCTTCCGCCACCAGCCTGACGGCGAGGCTTTTGTCGCCCTCGCGCCACAACCCGTCAACAATCACGCTCAGCATATCGGCCTCCGTCATACCAGGAAAAACTCGCCAAAGCCCATCTTCTTCAGTCCCCGACGGTAGGCAATCGAGCTTTTATCTGCGGGGATATGCGCTTCCAGGGTCAGGTCCAGCGGCAGGCTTTCCGGGCGCTGGGTTTCCACCATCAGACGGTCCTCTTCAAAAATCCGCAGATTGAAGGCATGCACATCCTCCACCGGAATATGCAGGTCAAAATTGCGGGCGATAGGGGCGAACATGCGGGTCACGCGCGATGACACCGGCGATGCGGCGTTCATAATGACCAGTCTCGACTCACCCGGAAAATGAATCGTCAGGGTGGCGGTGAACGGCAGGTGCATCTCAAAATGGCGCAACCACTGGAACCCTTCCGGAGCCTGCACGGGGGAGCTGGCGGGATAGTTGCTCACGGAGCTCCAGTAATCCGCCACGAAGCCAAACGGCGTCTCCTGCGGCTGATAGTGGGGCACCAGCGGGTTATTCGGGTCCGCAAAGGTATCGGTGTGGATCCAGGCAAAGTGCGCCACGTCCAGAAAACCCTCTACCTGACGTCCGGCAAAGCCGTTGACCTCAAACGCCGGGCAGTTAATCTGCTGAAATCCGTCGTCATCCCAGTGCGGCATGGTGGGCAGCGGCGCGGGGTTTTCCGGATCAAACGCCAGGCAGGTCCAGATGAGCCCGAACCGTTCCTCCACGGCGTAGTTAATCAGGTTCAGCTTCGCCGGAACGGGCTGGTCGGGGCTGGAGGGAATACGGTTGCAGCGTCCGTCCTCCCCAAAGCGTAAGCCATGATAGGGGCAGATAATCCCGTGCTCGTCGTGAAAGCCGAGCGTCAGCGGCACGCCGCGGTGCGGGCAAACGTCACGGGCGACCACGACCTGGTCGTTAATGCGGTAAATCACCAGCTGTTCATCCAGTAGCGTCGCTTTGACCGGCGCCGGACCGACGTCGCAGGCACGCGCGACCGGATGCCAGCATTTCGCCAGACGCAGCCAGTCCTCTGGCTCAAACGTACAGTGGGCGGGTGGAGTCGGTTCTCTTTTCATCATTATCCCTCTTACATTCAGCCTAACGGGCCGCCCTGAATGGTCTCGCACAGACCGTTGATGATGCGCTCTCCGGTCTCCTCGCGAAGCTCCTGATACCACGCCTGCGTCAACGCCATGTCTTTGCCGTGGGTGACGTCGCAGCGCTTACGTGCCTTCAGCACCAGGTCGCGCACCCGGTCGCAGCGCAGCGCCTCGTACTGCCGAAGCGCCAGCGTGATGTTGTGGTTTTCACGCAGGCATTCCCCCAGCACCACGGCGTCTTCCATCGCTGCGCAGCCGCCCTGGCCGATATCCGGCGTGGTGCTGTGCCCGGCATCGCCCAGCAGCGCGACGTTGCCGCGTACCAGACTGTCGAACGGCTCAATGTCGTGGATTTCAATCCGGTTGGTGGTTTCAGGATCCAGCGCCGCGATAAGCGTCTGCACCGGCGGCGCCCAGCCGCGGAAGTAGCCCGTGAGATCGGCGCGCAGGGTAGTGCGATCCTCCGCCAGACCCGCAGGGAGCGGCACGTCAAAGAAGAAGTAGAAGCGTCCACCGGAGACGGGCATCAGCGACACCCGTTTGCCTTCGCCAACGAAGGTGGTCCACTGGTGCGCCGGGGCGATCTCCTCGTCAATCTTCACCAGCCCGTTCCAGTTCACGTAGCCGGCGTAGCGGCGCTCGGGGGTATACCCCAGCACGTACGGGCGAACCGCCGAGTGGCTGCCGTCGGCGGCAATCAGGAAATCCCCGGCAGCTGTGCTGCCATCGGTGAAGGTGACGCTCACGCCAGCCTCGTCTTCATGGACGCGTTCCACGCGCTTGCCGAACTGCACCTTGTCGCGCCCCAGAAGTCCAGCATTTCGCGCTGAAGCTCAGCGCGCGAGACGGGGCAGGGACGCCCGCCGGTACGCTCAACCAGCGGGGCAAGGCTAAAGCGGGTCAGGGTATCGCCGCGACGGTAATCCTTATAGGCCATAAAACGCATCGGTCCGCCGTAGGTCTCGATGATGTCGCCCATGCCGAGGTGCTGCATGCATTTCACGCCGTTCGGCCAGATGGAGATGGCCGCCCCGACGGGCCTGATCTCCTTTACGGCTTCAAACACGGTACAGTCGATGCCCGCTTTCTTCAGCGCGACGGCGGCGCTCAGGCCGCCAATACCCGCACCAATAACGATTGCTCTCATGCTTCTCTCCTTTTGCAGGGTGTAAAGACATTCAGCAATTTGCGTACCAGGCTGCAGAGTGGTGAAAACGGCGTTGTGAGGGAGATGTTTGCACTGCTAAGGTGCGCAAAGGCGGTGAGCGTGCCTTTTTATGAATCAAAAATTTCCTGGTTAGCCATCCGGAATCGACTGTTTCACGTTTGTCTCAAGAGTGGCGTGGTTTGTGCACTAACCTGAAGGAGGATAATCAAGGAGAACCTATGATCGCACTGCACGACTTCAATCAGCTGCCTGAGAAAGACGCTTTTACGCTGCTTCAGCCCTGCGTGGCGATACCCGGCTGGGCCGACGCGCTGGTGAGTGGGCGGCCTTATTCGAGCCGGGACGCGTTGTTCATTGCGGCGCAGGCTCTGACGCAACGCTGGGATGAAGCGGCCTTAACGCAAGCCCTGAGCGCCCATCCGCGCATCGGGGAAAAGCCCGCGGGTTCAGCGGCGGAGGCGGCACTGTCGCGCCAGGAACAGGGCGCGGTGAACGATCGCGATACCGCCCTTGCCAAGGCGCTGCGTGAAGGTAATGCCCGCTATGAAGCCCGCTTTGGGCGCGTCTTTCTGATCCGCGCGAAGGGACGCAGCGGCGAGGAGATATTACAGGCCCTGCACGCGCGGCTGGAGAACAGCGACGCGCAGGAAATCCGTGCCGCGCTGGAACAGCTGCGGGAAATTACGCTGCTGCGACTGGAAGGAGTCATTCACGAATGAGCACACTCAGCACCCATATCCTCGATATTTCGACGGGCAAGCCCGCACAGGGCGTGACGGTTCATCTGCAACAGGACGGGAAGACGCTGGCCACGGGCGTGACCAACGTCCAGGGACGCATCGCCGCGTTCGTTCCCTCTCTGCCCGCGGGCCGCTATCGGCTGGTGGCGGAGATTGGGGCGTGGTTTAGTGATACCGGCCGGGAGACGATCTATCCCTGCGCGCACATTGAGTTTGTCACGGGAGAAACGGCAGACGAGCATTTTCATCTGCCGTTTGTGATTGCTCCCGGCGGGTGGTCAACCTACCGGGGAAGTTGACCACACCCGCTCGCCGTTGACCCAGGTCTCGCTGATGTTGCGCTCGTCGCCGAGGGTCATCAGCACAAAGAGCTGCTCATAGATATCCTGGCAGCGGCGATTGCGCAGGCGCTGCAGCGGCGTCACATCGGGGTCGATAACCACGAAATCCGCCTCTTTGCCTGCCGCGAAGTTGCCAATCTTATCGTCCAGCCGGAGGGCGTGCGCACCGCCCAGCGTGGCGTGATAAAACGCCTCGCTGGCGCGCAGGCGGTAGCTCTGAAGCTGGCCCACCTTGTAGGCCTCCCCCAGCGTGCGCAGCATGCTGAAGGTGGTGCCCGCCCCGACGTCGGTGCCGATGCCCATCCGCACCCTGTGCTGCCAGCAGGCGGGCAGGCGAAACAGCCCGCTGCCGAGAAACAGGTTAGAGGTGGGGCAAAACGCCACCGCCGAGCCGGTGTCATGCAGGCACTGCCACTCGCTGTGGTGCAGATGGATCGCGTGGGCAAACACGCTGCGTTCGCCGGTCAGGCCGTAGTGGTGATACACGTCCAGATAGCGCTCATGCTCCGGCCAGAGATCGCTCACCCAGGCCACTTCGTTGGGGTTCTCGCTCAGGTGGGTCTGCAGCCAGGTGTCCGGGAACTCCTCTCTGAGCAGGCTGACCGCCGCAAGCAGCTCGGGTGATGACGTCGGCGCAAAGCGCGGCGTAATCGCATAGCCCAGCCGTCCACGGTGATGCCAGCGCTGGATCAGCGCCCGGGTCTGCCGGTAGCTCTGCTTCGCGTCTTCGCTCAGGTAGTCAGGCGCGTGCCTGTCCATCATCACCTTTCCGGCGATAAGGCGCATGTTCAGGCGCAGGGCCTCGGTAAACAGTGCCTCGACCGATTCCGGATGCAGCGTGCAAAACACCAGCGCGGTGGTGGTGCCGTTGCTCACCAACTGGTTAATGAAAAATTCGGCGATCTCTTTTGCGTAGGCCTCATCGGCGAACTGGCTCTCCACCGGGAAGGTGTAGGTGGTCAGCCACTCCAGCAGCTGTTCGCCAAAGGCGCCAATCATCTCCGTTTGCGGATAATGGATGTGGGTGTCGACAAAACCGGGTAGCAGCAGCCTGCCGCGCAGGTCGGTATAGCCTTTGTGCGGGTCAAGATACTGCTCGCCCTCCTGCCACGGCATCTGTGCCAGAATTTTTCCGTGCTGGATAAACAGCAGGCCGTCCTCAAGGTAGCGCGCGTGCTGGGCAATGGCGTCTGCGCTGTCGCAGACCCGGGCAATATCAAAAAAAGCACCGCGTATCGCAGTCTGGTATTCCATCATGGTTCCTGCCTTCGTGTGTGCGTAGCGGGGGGGTAAGAAGGCTCAGCAAGAACGGTGCCAGAATGAACGGGCCGCAGAGATGCTGCGGCCGGAGGGAGGGAATTACTCTTTTTGCGTCGCCACGCGGGAGCCAAACGACGTCGCGCCTGCCGTCTCGCGCTCTTCCCGCGCCAGCCAGCGGTAGGTGACGCCGCCGAGGAAGACGCCAATAAACCAGCTGAAGTTTGCCACCTCATGCAGGGCCGGGATAAAGCTAATGACCAGGCCCACGGCAACGGACGGGATCAGCGCCCCAATGGCTTTCGGGTTAAAGCCGTTGCGGTACCAGTATTTGCCCTTTGGCGTGTCGTCGAACAGATCGTCAACCGACACCTTGCCGCGTTTAATCAGGTAGAAATCGGCGATCAGAATGCCGAACAGCGGGCCGATAAACGCCCCGAGCACGTCCAGGGTGTAATGGATAAGCTCCGGCGAGTTGAACAGGTTCCACGGGGTGAGCAGGATCGAGCCGACGGCGGCAATCATGCCTCCGGTGCGGAAGCTGATTTTCTGCGGCGAGCAGTTAGAGAAATCAAACGCCGGTGAGACGAAGTTCGCCACGATGTTGATCCCGATGGTGGCGGTGATCATCGTCAGCAGGCCAATCGCCACGGCCAGATCGTTGCCCACGCGGCTGACGGTCTCAATCGGGTCGGTGATCATGCGGCCAAACAGCGACTGGGTGCCAGAGACAATCACTACGGTGACGATGGAGAACAGCAGGAAGTTAAACGGCAGCCCCCAGCGGTTGCCGCGGCGGATCTCACCCATGCTTTTGCCGTAGCGGGAGAAATCGCCAAAGTTGAGCAGCGGACCGGAGAAGTAGGAGACCACAAGCGCCGTGGCGGTGATCATCTGCCAGGTCTGCTCGCCCGCGCTCAGGGATTTACTGGCGAGGGTAAAGGAGATGCCGTCAAAACCGGTCTTGTATACAATCCAGCCGGCGAGGGCCAGCATCACTACGTAAACCGCCGGACCGGCGATATCAATAAAGCGCTTGATGGCGCTCATGCCGTGCCAGAAGACCATCGCCTGCAGGACCCACATAATGGCAAAGCAGATCCAGCCCAGATGCGACAGGCCCAGGAATGCGCCGGTAGTGAGTGAAGAGAGCGATGGCCAGAACTTCAGCGCCACCAGCATCAGGGCGTTGGCGGCGAGGTAGGTCTGAATGCCGTACCACGCGAAGGCAATCAGCCCGCGGATCACCGCCGGAATATTGGCCCCGAAGACGCCAAACGCCTGACGGCTGATCACCGCGTAGGGCACGCCCGCCATCTGGCTCGGTTTGGCCACCAGGTTGGCGCACAGCTGCACGATGCAAATCCCCACCAGCAGGCAGAGCAGCACCTGCCAGCTTGCCAGCCCGAGCGTAAAGAAGCTCGCGGCGACAACATAACCCCCCATGCTGTGAACGTCAGACATCCAGAACGAAAAGATGTTGTACCAGCTCCAGTTCTGGTCACGCGTCGGTGCCAGATCCTCATTGCAAAGACGTGGGCTGTAAACCGCACCGGAATCAGCGGCCGTACCTTGCTGTGCGTTTTGACTGTTTGGCATGAAACCTGCTCCTGTGAATGAAAACCCGTTGAGTGGGAGTGCAAACGGTGTTGCAGGATCCAGGCCAAAATAATAAATCTTGTATGCAATATTTTATTTTTATGTATACGATTCGATAACGGAAAGTAAAATTCGGAGTGGTGAATGAACAACATAAACGCCCTGCAGACCGCGCCAGACCTGCATGATAAAGACGAATCCATCTTCCAGGCGCTGATGACCGCGATTGTCGAACACCAGCTGCTGCCGGGGAGCAAATTACCGGAAGAGGCGCTGGCCGAGGTCTTTGGCGTGAGCCGCACGGGCATCCGCAAGGTGCTTCAACGACTCGCCGCTGTGCAAATGGTCACCCTGACGCCCAAGCGTGGTGCACACGTCGCCAGCCCGACGGTGGAAGAGGCGCGGCACATCTTCCGCACCCGCGCCCTGCTGGAGGTCGCTAACCTGCCGGACGTGCTGGCGCACTGCCAGCCGCCGCATCTTGCCGCGCTGGAGGCCATTATTCGTCAGGAGCAGCAGGCGCACGAGGCCTATGACGGCCCGGCGGCGATCCGCCACTCCGCCAATTTCCACATTCAGCTGCAGGCCATCTCCGGCAACCAGGTGCTTACTGAGATGGTGACCAGCCTGAGCCAGCGTTCTTCGCTGGTGATTGCCACCTGGGGCGCGCCGTGGCGTCAGGGCTGCCGTTGCAACGATCACGAGCAGCTGGTGGATCTGCTGCGCCAGAAGGCGCTTGAGCCATTAAGCGATGCCCTCATGCACCATTTTGAACATATCGTCGCCAGCCTCTGCTTCGAGCGGGCAGGCGAGTGCCTGCCTGATTTTGCCCGGCTGTTTGCCGGCCACAAGGAGTCGTAATGTCTGTCTGTATACAAGTGATCAACCCCAACACCAGCCTCGCCATGACGGAAACCATCGGCGCGGCGGCCCGCGCGGTGGCGGCGCCGGGAACGGAGATCCTCGCGGTCTGCCCGAGCGCGGGCGTGCCGTCTATAGAAGGCCACTTTGATGAGGCCATCGCCGCCGTCGGTGTCCTGGAGCAGATCAAAAAAGGCAGGGAGCAGGGCGTGGACGGTCACGTGATCGCCTGCTTTGGCGATCCGGGCCTGCTGGCGGCGCGCGAGCTGGCGCAGGGGCCGGTTATCGGCATCGCCGAAGCCGCCATGCATATGGCGACGCTGGTCGCGACGCGCTTTTCGGTGGTCACCACGCTGCCGCGCACGCTGATCATTGCCCGACATCTGCTGCACCAGTATGGCTTTCAGGACCATTGTGCGGCGCTGCACGCCATCGACCTTCCGGTGTTGGCGCTGGAAGACGGCAGCGGTCTGGCGCAGGAGAAAGTGCGCGCGCGCTGTATACAGGCGCTGAAAGAGGATGGCTGTGGCGCCATCGTGCTGGGCTGCGGCGGCATGGCGACGCTGGCGCAGGAGCTGACCCGCGAGCTGCGCGTGCCGGTGATCGACGGCGTCAGCGCGGCGGTGAAGATGGTGGAATCGCTGGTGGCGCTGGGGCTGTCGACCAGCAAGCACGGGGATCTGGCGTACCCGGAGAACAAAGCGTTAAGCGGGCATTTTCAGGCATTGAATCCATTTTAATTTTTGGGGGTGGCAATGGGGCTTTTTGAACAGGATTATCCGCGGGATCTGCGCGGCTACGCGGGCAACCCGACGCACGCGCGGTGGCCGAATCAGGCGCGCATCGCCGTGCAGTTTGTGCTCAATTACGAAGAAGGGGCAGAAAACCACGTTCTGCACGGCGATGCCGGATCCGAGCAGTTCCTGTCGGACATCATCGGCGCGGCCAGCTACCCGGACAAACACATGTCGATGGACTCTCTCTACGAATACGGCAGTCGCGCCGGGTTCTGGCGGATCCACAATGAATTTCAGAAACGGGGCCTGCCGTTGACGGTCTTCGGCGTGGCGATGGCGCTGGCGCGTCACCCGGAGATAGTCGAGGCAATCAAAGCCGCGGATTACGACGTGGTCAGCCACGGCTGGCGCTGGATCCACTACCAGAATATGGACATCAGCCAGGAGCGCGAACACCTGCACAAGGCGGTGCACGTTCTGACCGACCTGTTTGGCAAGCCGCCAACGGGCTGGTACACCGGGCGCGACAGCCCCAACACCCGCCAGTTGGTGGTGGAGCACGGCGGTTTCGACTACGACAGCGACTACTACGGCGACGATTTGCCCTTCTGGACGGAGGTGGCCTGCAGCGATGGCTCCCGTAAACCGCACCTGATTGTGCCGTATACACTGGATGCGAACGACATGCGCTTCGCGACTGCGCAGGGGTTTAACACCGCCGAGCAGTTTTATACGTATCTGAAGGACAGTTTTGACGTGCTGTACGAAGAGGGGGAAAGCGCGCCGAAGATGATGTCCATCGGCATGCACTGCCGCCTGCTGGGGCGACCGGGGCGTTTTCGCGCGCTGCAGCGGTTCCTGGATTACGTTGAGCAGCACGAGCGGGTGTGGGTCTGTACCCGCCAGCAGATTGCCGACCACTGGCGGGAGGTACATCCGTTTCAGAAGTAAGTGTGCGATGTTTTGCCGGGTGGCGGCTGCGCCTTACCCGGCCTACAGGGCCCACAGGGCATACGGGACATCGTAGGCCCGGTAAGCGCAGCGCCACCGGGCAGGTTTTTCAGCGTTACACCATCAAACTCACCTGCGCCGCCACGATGCGCCACCCGTAGGCAAACCGCACCCACGTCTGCTGCTGGCGGCCAATGCGTTCTGTGCTCTCCCGGTAAACTCGGTGCTGCACACGGCATAATCCTCCCCGAAAGTGGTGATTACGGTGTGGCGCAACGTCCGCTGCAGCCCGGCGGCGGGGCGCGCCGCGCGAAAGGCGCGGATTTCATCAATTCCGTACAGGTTTTCCCCCGCCCCCAGCCGCACCGTGTTTTTGTCGTGCCAGAACAGCTCGTCCAGCACCGCAACGTTGTTGCTCACCAGCGCGTCCTCATAGCGGTAAAACGCGGCCGTCACCTCGGCAACCACCCACGGGAGGTTAATGTCATCGTGATTCATCATGCAGCTATCTCCGCCGGACGGGCATCGGTGATTCCGCTCTCCTCCAGAACCCGCGCGACGCGCAGGCAGGCCTGCTCGTTAAACGGCGCGGCAATCAGCTGCAGGCCGATGGGCGCGCCCTGCGCGGTGCGCAGCGGAACGGTGGTGACGGGCAGGCCCAAAAACGAAATTGGCTGGGTCAGCATCCCCATGCTGGCGCGAATGGGCAGCGGCTGACCGTTAATTTCCATGGTTGGCTCGCCTGCCAGCGTGGCGCTGCGCGGGGTGGCCGGGGCGATCAGCACGTCGGCCTGCGCGAATAAGGTTTTAAACGCCTGCCGGGCGTGAGCGCGAAACCGCTGGGCCTGAATGTACCAGGCGGAGGGGATCATCGCCCCGGCCAGCAGGCGTTCGCGGGAGTGCGGTTCAAAACGCGCCGGCTCCTGGCGAAGCGCGGGCAGGTACTGATTTCCCCCTTCGGCGGCGCTGATGATAAACGCCGCGGAACGCGCCAGCTCGGCGTCCGGGAACGCCAGTTCATCCTGCACGTCGAGCGCCTTCGCCACCCGCGCCACGGCCTCTCTGGCGTCCGCGTCGCACCAGGTGGTGAAGTAGCCGCCGAGTACCGCGCAGCGCAGGCCGTCAAGCCCGCGATCGAGCAGGGGGCGCGTCTGCTCCCGCGAGCTCTCTGCCTGAAAACCGTCGCTGGTGTCCCGTCCCTGCAGGGCGTCATATACGGACGCCAGGTCACACACGCGGCGGGCGAAGGGGCCGATATGATCCAGACTCGGGACAAACGGATGGCTTCCGGCGCGCGACAGGCGGCCAAAGGTGGGCTTCAGGCCGTAGATGCCGCACAGGGAGGCCGGAACGCGAATCGACCCGTTGGTGTCGGTGCCGAGTGAAAAGTGCACCAGCCCGGCAGCCACCGCGGCCGCTGACCCGCCGGACGACCCGCCCGTAATGCGCGCCAGGTCGTGCGGGTTACGCGTCGTGCCGTAGTGGCTGTTCTCGGTGGTAAAGCCGTAGGCGTAGGCGTCCATATTGACCATCCCGGTCAGCAGCCCGCCCGCGCTGCGCAGCTGGCGTACCGCAAAGCCGTCAGCCGCGGCGGCAGGGCGCTGGCTGAACAGCTCGGCCCCGACGAGGGTGGTGTGACCGGCAACGTCGAACAGGTTTTTAACCGCATAAGGCACGCCCGCCAGCGGCGGCAGGGGACGCTTTTCCCGTCGCAGGGTATCAATATTATCGGCTTCGGCGAGCATGCGTGCTTCCGTCACGGTGGTCCAGGCGTTGATCTGCGGATTTACGCGCGCAATCGCCTCCAGCGTCTGTTGGGCGATCTCGTGGGCGCTCAGCTCTCCCGCGCTCAGCGCCTGCTGGATCGCGCTGATACTCATCTCGTGTAGCGTCATGCTTTATACACTCCTGCAATCTCCAGACGGTCGTCGAGCGGCAGCGCCATCAGCGGGGCGGCCATGCTGGCAATGCGGCTGAACTGCAGCTGCAGCTCGGCGCGGCGGGCGTCATCCAGCGTCACGCCGAGTACGGTTTCCATTTGCGCCAGGTACGCCTGCCAGTCGGGTTGGTGTGTCGTCATTGTTTTCTCCTCAGAATCCGGCGGCTGTGCCGTTGCTGCGCGGGTCAAATGCCCCTTCGAACAGCCCGTTGGGGTGGCGGACAATCGCGCCTGCGTGGCCCATGGCTTCACTAAAGTCAGGAAAAAGCTCCACCTCGTGACCGAGTGCCTGCAGGCGCGCGACCGTCTCGGGTGAAAAACGCCCTTCAAGCTTTAAGGTGTCCGAGGTTTGTCCCCAGGTGCGCCCTAGCAGCCAGCGCGGGCGGGTAATGCTCTCCTGCAGGGGGACGCCCTGAACAACGTAGCGGGTAAAGAGCGCGGCCTGGGTTTGCGGCTGTCCGTCGCCACCCATCGATCCGTAGACCATCACGCGACCGTCCTTCAGACGCGCCGCCGCCGGGTTCAGGGTGTGGAACGGCTGTTTGCCCGGCGCGAGGGCCAGAAGATGGGCGGGATCGAGGCTGAAGGATGCGCCGCGGTTCTGCCAGACGATGCCGGTATCGGGCAGCACCACGCCGCTGCCGAACTCGTGATAAAGGCTCTGGATAAACGACACGGCAAGCCCGCTGCTGTCCATCACCCCCATCCACACCGTATCGCCGGGACCTTTTCCGGTTCCCCACGGCGCCGCGCGGCTGTCGTCAACCCTGTCGGCAAGCGCCTGCAGGGCGGCGGGATCCAGCAGTTGCTGAACATCGGTGTTCAGCGCGCGCGGGTCGGTGATGTGGGCATCCCGCAGGCCAAAGGCCAGCTTGGTGGCTTCCACGATGCGGTGCAGGGTGTCGGCGTCGTCGGCCTCCGCCATGTTCAGGCGATCGGTAATGCCGAGTATCGCCAGCGAGACCAGTCCCTGCGTCGGCGGGGCATGGTTAAAGATCTCTCCCTGCTGATGCTTGAGCTTCAGCGGCACGGTGCGTCGGGCGGCGTGCGCGTTGAGATCGGCCCACGTCACGGGCAGGCCCAGCGTCTCCATGCCCTGAGCCAGCACTTCCGCCAGCGGACCGCGATAAAAGCTGTCCAGACCGTCCTGCACCAGGCGCGTCAGGGTCGTGGCCATGGCGGGCTGGTAAAAGCGGCTCCCGACCTGCGGCGGCTTGCCGTCCACCAGCCAGGTTTCCGCGAAGCCGGGAACGTCCTTCAGTTCGTCGAATTTACTGGCCGTGGCGTGGGCCTGAGAGGCCGTGACCGGCGTGCCGTTTTGCGCATAGTCAATAGCGTCGGCCAGCAGGCGGGCCAGCGGCAGCGCCTTGCCGGTCATCTCGCGCGAGACCTTCAGCGCCTCGTCCCATCCGCTGACGGTTCCGGCGACGGTCAGCGCCGCACGGGGGCCGCGATGGGGGATCTGCGTGAGCCCGTCGTAGGCGGCCAGCGTCGCGCGCGATCCCGCCGCGCCGCTGGCATCGATGGCGATGGGATCGCCTTCCGGGGGCACAATAAGCCAGAAGCCATCGCCGCCCAGTCCGTTCATATGCGGATAGACCACGGCGATGGTGGCCGCCGCCGCGACCATCGCTTCGATGGCGCTGCCGCCTTCGCGCAGCACCGCCAGCGCGCTCTGGCTGGCGAGGTGGTGGGGCGCAACCGCCATACCGTGTGTGGAGACATTACTTTGCATGAAGAGTCCTCGTAACCCTGAAAGTCACAAGGTGCTGCAAAAGCTGTTCCAGTTCTGAATAAAAAGTTTCATGCCAGTTGCCGCAGAAGCTGGCATGCTTAATGAATAATGAGCATGAGATGAAACAAACGTTACAGAGGCGTTATGGAACAGCTTGATGAACGACTGAAAGCACAATACGCGTCATTGTCGCCGCAGGAGCAGCGGGTGGCGGATTTTATTTTCGATCATTTTGACGACCTCATTAGCTACAACAGCGCCGAGCTGGCGCAGCTGAGCGGGGTATCAAAAGCCACGGTGAGCCGTCTGTTTAAGCGTCTGGGCTATGAGAAATATAAGGACATGCGCGAAGAGCTGCGCACCCTGCGCCAGAGCGGGATGCCGCTCACCGACAATCGCGATGCGGTGCAGGGCAATACGCTGCTGGCGCGCCACTATAAGCAAGAGATGGCAAACCTGACCCAGTGGGTCAATGCCCTCGACGCGCAGCAGTTTGCCGACGCCATGGCCTGCATGGTCAGGGCGCGCCGGATCGTCATTATCGGCATGCGTAACGCCTATCCGGCGGCGCTGCACCTGCGCCAGCAGCTTCTGCAGGCGCGCGGTCAGGTGCTGGTGCTGCCGCAGCCGGGGCAGAGCCTGAGCGAGGAGCTGGTGGACTTAACGCCGGACGATCTGGTGGTGATGATGGCCTTTCGCCGTCGCCCGCGCATCATTCGCCCGCTGATGCAGCAGCTTCAGAGTAGCGGTATTCCGGTGCTGCTGATGTGCGAGCCGCAAGCCCACAGCCTGTTCCCGCTGGCGAGCTGGCAGCTCTGCACCCCGCTGGACAGCGTCTCCGCCTATGACAGCTATTCGTCGGTCAACAGTCTGATCAACCTGCTGGCGAACGCCTTCCTGCATGACATTCTCGATAAAGGCCGCCCGCGCATTCACGAGATTGCCTCCCTCTACCAGCAGCTGGACGAGCTGGAACAGCGATAATGGGGCATCAGGCTGGTGCTTTGCATTAAAACAGTGCAATCAGACGGGGCGTAAAAGAGCGCCCCCCTTTTCGCCATTCCCCGCTTTATCAGGCTTTATGACAATATCCCCCGTTTCGCCTGACCTGGCACATTAGTTGCAAAATCACACTCAAAGAATCTTTTGTTTCATGTTAACGTTACGGGGAAGCACCATGAAAAAATTGTTGATTGCACTGGCCGGGGCAGCATGCCTCTTCACACAGCTGCCGGCAAAGGCTGACCAGCTTCAGGATATTGAGAAGCGCGGCACCATCCGCATTGCCGTTCCGCAGGATTTCCCGCCGTTTGGCTCGGTGGGAACCGATCTGCAGCCGCAGGGCTATGACATCGACATGGCGCGCTATCTCGCTAAAGAGATGAAGCTCAAGCTGCAGCTGGTGCCGGTGACCAGCGCCAACCGCGTGCCGTACCTGCAAACCGACAAGGTGGACCTGGTCATTTCCAGCCTCGGTAAAAACCCGGAGCGCGAGAAGGTAATCGACTTCAGCCGCGCCTACGCGCCGTTCTTCCTCGGCGTGTTTGGTCCGAAAGGGGCTGAACTGAAGGATGCCGCCGCGCTCAGCGGAAAAACCATCGGCGTGACGCGCGGGGCGGTGGAGGACATGGTGCTGACCGGCCTGGCACCGAAAGACGCGGATGTGAAGCGCTACGAAGACAACAACACCACGCTGTCGGCATATCTGTCCGGCCAGGTGCAGTACGTGGCGACCGGCAATCTCGTGGTGGCGGCCATTTCGCGCCAGAACGCGGCGAAAGCCCCGGTGCCGAGCTTTATGCTGAAAGACTCGCCGTGCTTCATTGGCCTGAAGAAAAACGAACCGGCCCTGAAGGCAAAAGTGGACGCGCTGATCGAGCAGGGCATTAAGGACGGCACGCTGAACGGTCTGTCTGAGCAATGGCTGAAGGCCCCGCTGCCGGCAAACCTTGGCGCCTGAGCCGATGACTGAGCAACTTGATTTTTCCGCCCTCTGGCCGCACTGGCCGGAGCTGCTGGCCGGGCTGTGGGTCACTATTCAGCTGACGGTGATGGCCACCGTCGGCGGGCTGGCAACAGGGATTGTCGGGGCAGCGATCCGCAGCGGACGCACCACCTGGTACAGCCGGATTTGGGGCGGGTATGTGGAGATCATCCGCAACACGCCGTTTGTGGTGCAGCTGTTTTTCATCGTCTTCGGCCTGCCGAACCTGGGGCTGAAGATGACGGCGGGGGAAGCGGCGCTGCTGGCCATGGTGGTCAACCTGGGCGCCTACAGCACCGAGATTATTCGCGCGGGCATTCAGGTCACGCCGAAAGGGCAGTGGGAGGCCGGTCGCGTGCTGGGGCTGACCCGCCTGCAGACCTTTATCCGCGTGGTGCTGCCGCCCGCGCTGCAGCGCATTTACCCGGCGCTGGTGAGCCAGTGCATCATCGTGATGCTCGGCTCGTCGGTGGTGTCGCAGGTCTCCTATGAAGAGCTGACCTTCGCCGCCAACCTGATCCAGTCCAGAACGTTTTTGAGCTTTGAGGTCTATCTGGTGACCACCGGGATTTACTTAGCGCTGTCGATTACCCTGCGCCAGCTGATGATGGCGGCAGGACGCAAATGGCTGGGGGTGCAGGCATGATGACCACCTTTACCGACTGGGACATTATTCGCAACCTGCTGCTGGCCGGACGCTGGACGGTGCTGCTGTCGCTGGTGGCGTTCGTCGGCGGGGCGGTGGTAACGCTGCCGCTCCTGCTGCTGCGCCTGACGGGCGGGCGCACGGTGAAGCGCATTATCCGCGGCTATATTGAGCTGTTTCAGGGCACGCCGCTGCTGATGCAGCTGTTCCTGGCCTTCTTCGGCGTGGCGCTGTTCGGCATCGACGTTTCGCCGTGGACCGCCGCCTCGCTGGCGCTGACGTTCTACACCAGCGCGTTTCTGCTCGATATCTGGTACGGCAGCATTCGCGCCCTGCCGAAAGGGCAGTGGGAAGCGTCGCGCTGCCTGGGGCTGACCTTCGGCCAGACCCTGTTTCGCGTGGTCGCCCCGCAGGCGCTGCGCATCGGCATTGCGCCGACGGTCGGCTTTGCCGTGCAGGTGATCAAAGGCACCGCGCTGGCATCGATTATCGGTTTTGTCGAGTTGACCAAGGCCGGGACCATGCTGACCAACGTGACCTATCAGCCGTTTAAGGTCTTTGCGCTGGTGGCGCTCGGCTACTTTATTCTGTGTTATCCGCTGTCGCGCTACAGCCGCTATCTGGAGACGAAATTCAATGCCTCTCATCACCATTAATCAGGTGCAGAAGTACTACGGCGATAACCACGTGCTCAAGGGCGTCGATCTGGATATCGACATGGGCCAGGTGATCTCCATCATCGGGCGCAGCGGATCGGGCAAAAGCACGCTGCTGCGCTGCATTAACGGCCTGGAAGGCTATCAGGACGGCAGCATCAAGCTGGGCGGCATGACCATTACCGACCGGGATTCCCAGGCGCGTGAAATCAGCCGCTCGGTTGGGATGGTCTTCCAGAGCTTCAACCTGTTCCCGCACATGACGGCGCTGGAGAACGTGATGCTCGCCCCACGTCGGGTGCTGAAAAAAGCGCCGCCGAATGCCGGGCGCTGGCGCAGCAGATGCTGGAGAAGGTTGGCCTTGGCGATCGTCTGGATTACTACCCGTCGAGCCTCTCCGGCGGCCAGCAGCAGCGCGTGGCGATTGCCCGCGCGCTGGCGATGTCGCCGAAAGTATTACTCTGCGACGAGATCACCTCCGCGCTGGATCCGGAGCTGGTGGGCGAAGTGCTCAAAGTGCTGGAGCAACTGGCGGCCGAGGGGATGACGCTCATACTGGTTACCCATGAAATGAATTTTGCCCGCGAAGTGGGCGACCGCGTGGTGTTTATGCACCAGGGGAAAGTCTGGGAGCAGGGCGACAGCAAAACGCTGTTCGCCAACCCGCAGACCACGGAACTGAAGCAGTTCATCTCCTCCGTGCGCGGCCTCAACTGATAAGGACTGAACAATGGATATCGCACACTTTCCGCAAATCAACCCGCCGCAGCGCCTGCTGATGGGCCCGGGCCCGATCAACGCCGACCCGCGCGTGCTGCGCGCCATGTCGAGCCAGCTGATCGGCCAGTACGATCCGGCCATGACCCACTACATGAACGAGGTGATGGCGCTCTATCGCGGCGTATTCCGTACCGAAAACCGCTGGACGATGCTGGTGGACGGCACCTCCCGCGCGGGAATTGAAGCCATTCTGGTTTCCGCCATTCGACCGGGAGATAAGGTGCTGGTGCCGGTTTTTGGCCGCTTTGGCCACCTGCTGTGCGAAATTGCCCGCCGCTGCCGTGCAGAGGTGCATACCATCGAGGTGCCGTGGGGCGAGGTGTTTACCCCGGACCAGGTCGAGGATGCGATAAAACGTATTCGTCCGCGCCTGCTGCTGACCGTGCAGGGCGACACCTCCACCACCATGCTGCAGCCGCTCGCGGAGCTGGGCGCGATCTGCCGCCGCTACGACGTGCTGTTTTACACCGACGCCACCGCGTCGCTCGGCGGTAACGCGCTGGAGACCGACGCCTGGGGGCTGGATGCCGTCTCGGCCGGGATGCAGAAATGCCTCGGCGGCCCGTCGGGCACGTCGCCGATCACCCTGAGCGCGCGGATGGAAGAGGCGATCCGCCGCCGCAAGTGCGTGGAGGAGGGCATTCGCACTGACGCCCACCGCGATGGCGACGAGGAAATGATCTACTCCAACTACTTCGATCTCGGCATGGTGATGGACTACTGGGGGCCGGAGCGGCTGAACCACCACACCGAAGCAACTACCGCGCTGTTTGGTGCCCGCGAATGCGCGCGGCTGATCCTGCAGGAAGGGCTGGATAACGGCATCGCGCGTCATAAGCTGCACGGCGATGCGCTGTTTAAGGGGATTCAGGCGATGGGGCTGGAGACCTTCGGCGACCTGAAGCACAAGATGAACAACGTGCTGGGCGTGGTGATACCGCAGGGCGTCAACGGTGACCAGGTGCGTAAGCTGATGCTGGAAGATTTCGGGATTGAAATCGGCACCTCGTTTGGCCCGCTGCACGGCAAAGTGTGGCGCATTGGCACCATGGGCTATAACGCGCGCAAGGACTGCGTGATGACTACCCTGAGCGCGCTGGAGTCGGTGCTGAACTACCTCAAATTTACCACCACGCAGGGGGCCGCCATGCAGGCCGCGTGGGACCACTATCGCCGCGAGACGCCGCAATGAGCCCGGCGGCAGAACGGGTGATGGCGCGCGCCGACGCGCTGGCCACCATCAGCGAAACCCCGGATGCGCTGACAAGGGTGTATCTCTCCACGCAGCATCTGCAGGCCAACCAGCTGGTCGGGGAGTGGATGCGCCAGGCGGGCATGACCGTCTGGCAGGACAGCGTGGGCAATATCTGTGGACGCTATGAGGGCGCGCAGGAGGGGGTCCAGGCGGTGCTGCTTGGCTCGCATCTGGACACCGTACGCAACGCCGGGCGCTACGACGGCATGCTCGGGGTGCTTACCGCCATCGAAGTGGTGGATAGTCTACACCAGCAGGGTGTGCATCTGGCGCAGGCCATAGAGATTGTCGGCTTTGGTGACGAAGAGGGAACCCGTTTTGGGATCACCCTGCTAGGCAGCCGGGGGCTGACGGGCACCTGGCCGCAGGGCTGGCTGGAGACGTGTGATGCTCAGGGCATCAGCGTGGCGCAGGCGATGGTGCAGGCGGGGCTCGATCCTGCCCGCGTGGCGCTCGCGGCACGTCATCAGGACGATTTTAGCGCCTGCCTGGAACTGCATATCGAACAGGGACCGTGTCTGGAGCAGGAAGGGCTGGCGCTGGGCGTGGTGGAAGCCATTAACGGCGCGCGCCGCCTCAACTGCCGCTTCACCGGCGAGGCCGGGCACGCGGGTACCGTGCCGATGCATCACCGTAAGGATGCCCTGGCCGCCGCCGCCGAATGGATGGTGCTGATTGAAAATACCACCCGACAGCAGGGCGGCAACCGGGTGGCGACGGTCGGTGAACTGCGCTGCCTGCCCGGTGCGGTCAACGTCATCCCCGGCGAGGTTGCGCTCTCGCTGGATATTCGCGGCCCGCAGGATGCCCCGCTTGACGCGCTGCTCGCTAAGCTGCTGGCGCAGGCGCAGGCGATTGCCGCTCGTCGCGGGCTGAGCTTCAGCGCCGAGGAGTTTTACCGGATCGCCGCCACGCCGTGCGATGCGCGTTTGCAGCACCTACTGGGTGACGCCGTGGAATCGGTGCAGGGGCGCTCGTTATCCCTGCCCAGCGGCGCCGGGCATGACACCATCGCCCTGGCGGAACGCTGGCCGGTGGGGATGCTGTTTGTGCGCTGCAGGGGCGGGGTCAGCCACCATCCGGCGGAATCGGTGATGGCTGAGGATGTCGCTCTGGCAATTGAGGCGTTTGGGCGAGCGGTAAAAAAACTGGCAGGCGATGAAACGGCTTAAGCGTTCGGGCGTGCCGCCGTTTCCGGTAGGCGCAGCGGTACCGTCATCAGGCTGGCGGCGAAATAGAGTACTGCTATCACCCACAATGTCCCTTCCACACCCAATGGCGCGACGCACACGGTGACGATGAAGGGGCCGGCGAAATTGCTTAGCCCCGAACCAAGGTTGAGACAGGAGATCGCCGCCCCTTTGTTTTCCGGCAGCAGCGTGGGGATCAGGGCGCTCAGCGGGCCAAACGCCCCCAGGCCGATAGCGTAAAGGGCGAGCGCCAGAAACAGGGCGAGGGTGCTGTGGCCAAACAGCACGGGGGCATAACACACCGCGATGGAGGCTACGCCGCATAGCGTACCGGAAAACCACATCACCGTTTTTCGCCAGCCCAGGCAATCGCCCAGCCAGCCAAACAGATAGCTGGCGAAAATATTCACAATATTGACCAGGCCCCAGACTGTTAGCCACTCGGCAATGCTAAAGCCGAATTGCGGTAAATAGACCGGCATCAGGATCACCAGCGAAAATTTACCGATGTCATTGATGGTTTTCACCACGACCGCCAGACGCATTTTCGGCTCTCGCACCAGGACGATAATCCCCTCCAGAAGCGCTGTTCTCAGCGGATAACCGTCCCTGAAAACGGGCCGGTCGTGGTTGAGGACCAGTGCACAAAACCCGCCGCAAAGAACAAACGCTAAGCCGCTCAACAGCGTGCCCGTTTCGCCCATGCGGGCCAGCATCATGCTGGAGTACCACGGGGCAACAATTGTCATTCCGACACCGAAGGCTATCCAGAACCAGGAGACCGCACGGCCTAAAATACGGCTTTCGCAGCGCTGGTTTATCCATACCAGAAACGAGTAGGCAAACAGCGGGTAAGCCACCCCGCGTAGCGCGTAGGTTGCGACCATGAGCGGATAGTTATTCTGGGGGAGGGCAACAAAAATAAAGGGCACCGAGCCGATAAAATAGACCACCGTCGCGATCCACATCAGCCGGCGCACCCCCAGCACGCCTGCTCCGATACCGGAAAACCAGGAGACAGCGGCAACGCACAGGCCGAAGATGGATGAGAGCAGGCTAATTTCAACAGGATCAAAGCCCCGCTGCTGCAAAAGTGAAGCCAGCCAGCTTTGTTCGATGGTCGCTCCGGTTATAAATAAAAAAACACCGATGAATCCCCAGCTAAGCTCCCGGGGTAATCCTATCCGCGCCCATATCCCTTGCTGCATCATCAGGTTATGTTCAGTCATGTTGTTCTCTTCTTCCTGCCGGGCGGGCACGGTTGCCCGCCCGGAACATCAGGCATTTTTCAGTTGTACGGTCGAACGGGATTTCATCTGGCTACGATTGACGTGGCCCACCGTGTTCTGCCCCCAGCACTGCTCGTAAGGTAAGCCGGTAAGACTTTCAATCACGGCTCTGTTTTCAGCGCTGACAGCGTCTTTCTTTTCGCCACGTTTGAGGCGTGCAACCTCGTCGTTAAGGATGGCATGAGTACGGCTGTTCACCTTGAACTGGAAGGCCGACCATATCCCCCAGAGCGTGAGCACAACGGGGAGCGCAATCATGATAATCACGATCATTGTGATGGCCGTTCCCGGCTGGTGGCTCTGCCCTGAAACGAAGCCGGAGAGTTGCAACGCAACGCCGACCAGGAAGATTGACAGCGCCTGGGAGGCTTTACGCAACAGGCTCATAAAGCCAGCAAAGATCCCTTCGCGGCGGCTGCAGGTAAGGATTTCATCCACGTCCGCCACAAAGGTGTAGTTGTTCCACGGGATCGCGTAGATCCCCCCGCGCGCCAGACCCGCAATCCCTGCCGTCAGATAGAGCAGGGCCATACTGGTAGAGCCGTTTACCCATGCCGCGCCGAAAAGGAGAAAAGCCAGAAGGGCGAGTGTTGCCTGGGTGGCGAACGCGCGTGAGGGTGAGAAACGCAGCGTGAGCCAGGTTGCCACACCGACGCCAAAGAACTGCATGCCGTTGATGGTCGCCAGGAGGTTGGAGGCCATGACCGGGGTGGTCATCAGGGCGAAGACGACAAAGTAGGTGAATACCGAATTGAAGATATCCTGGGCAACTGAGCCGCCCAGATACATCCCCAGATGCGAGCGGAAGGTTTTTATTTTCAGCGTGGACAGGAAGTCGTAGCAGATGGCGTGAACGCGGGCGAGGAGCGGCTGCTTTTCCCCCTGGTCAACGTGACGCTCGCATTGCTCTATCTCATCAAGCGAGCGTTCCCAGGTACCGAAGTAGACAAAGAACAGGACGACCATAAATGAGAGCGTGAAGATCGCGCCGGCATAAAAGAACGAATCTGCGGAGTCTGAACCAAAATAAGCCACCAGGCGTCCCGGCAGAAAGGCGGCGGCAAATCCCGCCAGTTGGGCGATATACATACGGGCGCTGGTCAGCTTCGAACGCTTGCTAAAATCGGAGGTCATTTCTGCGGAGAGCGTATCGTAAGGGATAATAATCATCGAATAGACGATTTCGAACAGAATATAGACCAGCAGATAGATCCAGTAGTTAAACCCCTCTACCCACAGCAGGCTGTAGACCGACACCAGTGGAATACTGACCAACAAGAAGAAGCGGCGACGACCAAAACGACGGCCCAGCCGGGTTTTATGGAAGTTATCGGAGACATAGCCCATCAGCGGACACATGATGACGTCGACAATGCGCGCCACGGCAAACAGCGAGCCTGCTTCAATCGGCGTTAAGCCGCAGAAGGTGGTCAGGAAGAAGAGTAACCATGCGCTCACCAGCGTGAACGCGCCAGAGCCTATTACATCAGCAAGACCATAACAAACGTAGTTTTGCAGTTTTATTTCACGTACTTTTTTTATCATTTTTATCCCCAGTGACGAAGTCGTCCAAAGGTTCCACCTTTATGCACAGGCGGAGTCGGTGATGAGGTTCTGAACGTTAAGCAGGACGGTTTTTTCCGCGTTCCAGCCTGCAGGCAAGGGCACCGGTCGGCAGAGGTGCGTGGCGCAGAGCCGCAGCCCGCTTACGCCGTTGGCGTAAAAAACGGGCATACCGCCAGGGTAGGGCTCTACCCCATGCGCACGGCCGGTAGACGGATTGATGTTGTAGGCATTGTCCAGCCCCATTCCGGTGGGACGCGCGGGGTTGCACGGCGGACGAATATCGTAGAAGCCTTGTTCCTGCGAGTCGCTGAGGCATTGTTCAACGCAGAGACCATTAAACATGACGTCGCGAATGTTGCCCGGCGTGTCGCTGTGCAGGTTAATCGCGCCTTCAGCGTGGCCTGCAAGGTTACTGAAAATGACGTTTTCGATGGTGCCAGGCTGAACCTCTGGCGCACGGTGGCGTACCGAAATATAGATCGGATCGGCTTTTCCCCAGTGACAGGGATGGCCGTGACGGCAGTCAAACAGAATATTGCTGAACACCAGCCGTTGAAAACGCCCCCCATCGCGTGAGACCAGCCCAATACCCCGGTTGGACTCAAAAATCGTGCAGTTGCTGACAGTGATGTTCTCAATATCGGCAAAGGTTTCCGTACCGATTTTGATGGCGCAGCTTTTGGAACGCACAATACAGTTGTTCACCGTTACGTTACGAATGGGCTGCTGTAGCGCCGCGGGTTTCCGGGTGGTTTTCAGGCAAATCCCGTCGTCGGCGGCGCTGAAGTAGCTGTCGCTGATATGGACGTGCTGGCAACTGTCGATATCGAGCGCATCGGTGTTGGCGAGCGCCAGGTCATTATCAATGGTGATGTTCCGGACAAAAACGTGGTTGCAGCTCACCAGGTGAGCGGTCCACATCGGCGAGTTATGCAGGGTAATATCCTGCAGGCGTACCTGTTCGCAGCCTTCAAACACCACCAGTCGCGGGCGCTGTGATTTAGGCTGGCGATAGCCCTGGTCATCCGCATCTGATGAAAACCAGCTTGCGGCGTCTCCATCAATTTTTCCTTCTCCACTCAGCGTGATGTGCTGCCCGCCACGGGCGTAAAGGAGCGCCATGTTTGACATTTCTGCGAGCGTCACCGTCTCCGTATGTTGGTAATCGGCAGGGTTTGCGCTGGCGCGCAGGCAGGCACCGGCTTCCAGATGCAGGGTAAAATGAGAGGGTAAAACCAGCGTACCGGTGAGCCAGATGCCGGGCGTCACGACAAGCGTTCCGCCCCCGGCGGAGGCTATCTCATCGATAAGCTGTTGCAGTTGCGTCGTCAGTACCGTATTGCCACTGCGGTCGAGTGGCGCATTGTCTAAAGAAATTTTCATCGTCATTCCTGTTCATCAACCTGATGACCAGGATTTAACGCGTTTTTACCGTCGCCGGAGTGCGCAGAAACGGTGCTTCTTGACGTAACGGTGAAGCACTTCACGTTTGATTTCTGCAGGACAATTAATTATTGAAAATTGTCACATTTCGCGTTTTTTCAGACCGAAAGGGTGTTGCAAAAAAGAGAAATCGTGGTTGTCAGAGACGCAGGTGAGGGGTTATGAACGCCCTTTCAGCGACGTTAATTCATGGCTCAGACTGTCAGCCAGCGCACGTACCCGCGAGGCATCAAATAACACATGCAGACCGGGTGAGGCGTCAGCGTGTTTAAGGCAGTAATCCTCCATTTCACAGGCGCATCGATAAAGCTCCTGAATATTGATATGGCTAATCTCCTGCATGCTCCAGCTGTTCTCGACCTCACGGGCATAGTGCAGCGTGAAGAACGCCTTTTGCGCATGTAAAAAGAGACGACAATAGAGGGTAAAGCCCTGCCACTCTTCATACCAGCGACGTTCAAGCGAGCGGGGAAACGCGGCGCGTTTTACGAAATGCAGTGCCGCTTCCTGCAGCGCGGCGGCAGCGTTGCCCGCCTCGTCTTTCTCCCTTGCGATACGTGACAGGCAAGCGGCGGACGTTTCTGGATCGTTGCGATCGAAGGTGATTGCCCGTTCTGAGCCGGGCAGCCAGTAATTGCGGTTTAGCTGGCCGTAAAGGCTCCACACCGCCTGGCCATAGCTTTCGGGTACCTGGCTGTGACGATGGAAAACGTGCTTGCGGACATAAATAGCGCTGTATAACACCTGTCCCGCTTGCTCAAGCAGGGAACAAAATGTCTCCAAGGTCTGCTCGTCGGGTTGCCAGCCATAGCTTTCGTGTAGCCAGTCGGTCATCAGCTGCGCTTTCGTCAGCGTTGTCCCCTCGTTGCTTAGCATTCTGCTGCAGGCCACCAGATTACATTCGCTGAGCGTACCCATGATCCAATGGTTATCCAGACTTTCCCAGCTCACTTTGCATACCGCGCCAGTGATGGCCGGGTTACTGCGACACCAGAGCAACCGCCCCTGGAGTTCATCAATACGCGGGAATGGAAAGATGCCCCAGCCAACCTCTTCCCCGACAAGGTCGATCTCTGTCCAGACCTCGCGCTCCCGAACCTCCAGCAGTGCGGGGTTATTAGGAAAGGATGGCCAGAAACGTTCGGGGGTGAGCTTGATCGAGACGCTGACGCTCGCCGGTAAGGGACGGATGGCCTCCAGCACGTTGCCAAGATCGTGGTTATCCGCCGGAAATACACGCAGCACCAGATGTTTATTTTCCTGCTGCATCACGCGGGAGAGGGCAGTGAAGCAGCAGCTATAAATCATGAAGCTGCGATCGTCGCGTTGTAACGGGGCGGGTTTTTCCGTTGATGGCTGCTCCCAACTGGGGCGTGAGACTGGCAGCAATCCGTCGGTATTAGAAATCGCAATCATCAGGCCGCTGAGAGACGGAATGCGCTGGCAGATCTGCGAAATCTTATCCGCAAGGTAACTGCACCAGAAGTCGACGTCGAAGCGTACACCCTGGTTGGGATCAAACAGGTGCGGATGGGAAAGCAAGAGATCGGTTGGAAAGTTGAGCTCTTTGGCCTGAAGGTAAAATCGCAGCCCCTGACGTCGGCACAGCTGGCCCAGGCGGTTGAGATAAACGCAGCGCGCCCGCTGCTGGCTGGATAAGCGGTCATTGTAGTGATGTGGCGTATACCCTTTCGGTGTGGCAAGCAGATTAAAGAGGTCAGCCTGCCCGACAATAAGGGTATTGAAGCCATGGGCTACAGCCCACTCCACCAGTTCACCGGTTTTATTCCAGTCCCAGTAAGCCTGGGTATTCAGTTCTACCGCTCGCGTCTGCCACATATCCCTATCCATTCGTCCGACGAAAACAGGGCTACTATCTCGCTTTATTTATGCCTTTCGCAAGCAGAGCAATACGTTCCGGAATTTATAAAGACGAACTGACCGCTCAGTTCGTCAGTAAGGTGTGTTCAACCTCCAGTGGGAGGTTGAGGCGCGTGATCGTTCACTCCAGCCCCAGCGTATATTGCGCGATCTTAAAGTAGATAATCAGCCCGGTACCGTCGATAAGCGTCGCGATAAACGGTGCGGAGACGACCGCCGGGTCAATGCCGCAGCGCTTGAGCACCATTGGAATGACGGACGAGACAATGGCGCTCCACAGCGTAATGCAGACCAGCGTCAGGCTGACGATGAGCGTAATTTCCAGCCCTATACCCATCATCCAGGCGCGGATGCACCCGGCAAGACCCAGCGTGGCGGCAATCATCAGCGAGGTGGTCATCTCTTTACGCAGCACGCGGCCCACGTCGCGCAGACGCACTTCCCCCAGCGCCATGGCGCGCACCAGCGTGGAGGTGATCTGCGTCCCGCTGTTGCCGCCCGTGCCGATCAGCAGCGGAATGAAGAACGCCAGCGCGATGGCGGACTCCAGCGCCTCTTCAAAATGCTGAATAACCGAACTGGTGTAGGCTTCGGCGACAAACAGCAGCAGCAGCCAGACGGAGCGTTTTTTCCACAGGCTATACGGGCTGGTCTCCAGATAAGGCTTCTCCAGGGGTAGCGTCGCCCCCTGTAGCTGGGCATCTTCGGTGACGTCATCTTCCAGCAGATGGGCGATTTCGCGCTCGGTCAGGCAGCCGACGAGCTTGCCGTGGGTGACCACGGGTACGACATCCGCGCCGCCGTGCGCCAGCAGTCCGGCAACATCGGCACGTTCATCCTCCGGTTTGACCTGCAAAAACTGCGAAATCATCAGCGATTTCAGCGGCTGCACCGTATCGGTGGTCTGCAGCAATTTGCGCACGGCAACCATCCCCGCCAGGCGACCATGGTCTTCGATAAAAATATGCGACGGAATATCATCGTCTTTTAATTTTTCGAAAAACTGTTCGCGTGCCAGCGCCACGCATAATGCTATATCGAGGACGATAAAATCGGTATTCATATATTGCGCGATCGCGCTGTCATTGAATGCCAGGTTTTGGTTGTGAATAGCGTAAGACATAGTGAATTCCCTTTGAATAATAAAATCTCTCAGGGGCGAGCAAGACAGGGCATGTCGAAGAGGAGATCCCCACGTCCTGGGTTCAGCACTGTACACCGTATCCCGCGAGGGAAGTTATACTGACAAAGCCTTGATTCGACAGTGCCTGTTTTACCCTGTGTCGATTCTCTCGAACCTACCAGAGCGATAACGTGTATTTGTACAGGAGCCTCGCCATAACGAGATCGTTGTAAAACGAGAGGAATAATACGCTTATTTAACGCTACCGCTCAGGAATTTAAAAAATGTTTAAGAACGGTTTAGGAGAATATTATTAATAGAATGTTGAGGGTTTATTTAAGGTTATTCATTTTAAATGGAGAATTAAATAATTAACGGGGGAGGGGAAAATGGCGTGGCTTGATAATCTGCTGAATCATTTTGCGCTGTATCCGGCACATCTGTTCGCGCTGTTATTTATGATGGCGCTGAGCAAGTCGACGGTGCTGATCTCCTCCGTGCTGCCGCCTGCCTCGGTAATGCTGCTGGCGGGCATTACCGTCAGCCAGGCAAGCATGCATCCTGCCCTGGCGTGGCTGGCCGTGGTGATGGGGGCAACGGCGGGCTCGGCGCTGAACTACCACTTAGGACAGCGGATGGGGCACACGCGCTGGATGACCCGCTTCACGGCAAAACACGCCGGTAAATTTCTGCGGGTGCAGCATCAGCTACAAAAAAACGGGGTGCTGGTGCTGTTCACCGCGCGCTTCCTGGCGGTACTGCGCTACATCGTGCCGCTGGCGGCAGGCATGCTCAGGCTGAACGTGGTGAAAGTTTACGGCGTGAGCCTGGCCTCTGCCGGCGTATGGGCGGCGCTGTATGTCGGCATCGTCACCGGCATCAGCGCCTTTTGAGTTACAGGCTCCCCATTCCGCCGTCCACCAGCAGTTCCGTTCCTACCGTGTAGCTCGACTCGTCGGAGGCGAGATAGAGCGCGGCTTTTGCCAGCTCCGTCGTCGAGCCCATTCTGCCCAGCGGCACCAGCTTAATGATCTCCGCCATCATTGCGTTAAGCGCCTCTTCGCTTAAGCCCGTTTTCGTAAAGGCCGGGGTTTCCACCGGACCGGGGCTCAGGCCGTTGACGCGGATCCCGCGCGGCAGCAGTTCCGCCGACAGCGTGCGCGCCAGCGACAGCAGGGCGGCCTTGCTCGCGGCATACACGCTGCTGGTGGGCAGGCCGATGCGCGCGCTCACGGAGCCGCAGAGGATCACCGACGATGGGTTATTCAGCAGCGGCAGCAGCGCCTGGATTAAAAAGAACGGTCCCTTCAGGTTGATGTTCATCAGACGGTCCCAGGTCTCTTCCTGCCAGGCTTCCAGCGGCGCGTGTGTCACGTCGCCGGCGTTGAGAAAGACCGCGTCCAGGCGTGGCCAGCGGGCGGCGAGGGTTGCCGCCAGCGCTTTTTGCGACGCGATATCGCCCGCATCGGTTGGGATCACCCAGGCCTTATCGCCCAGAATGCGCTCTGCTTCGGCGAGGGTGTCCGGGTTGCGTCCGGTCACGGCGACGTGCGCCCCTTCGGCGATAAATGCCTGCGCGGTGGCGAGACCGATACCGCTGGTGCCGCCGGTAATCAACGTATACTTATCGGTTAAACGACCCATGTTCTTCTCCTGAAATGTCACTGGAGAAAGCACTATAGAAACGTTAGTATCGAAAGGAAACCAGGTACCAAATGGATACTAAAGAGGCAAGAGGTGTGCTATGGCTGAAATGCTGGAGGAGTGCTGTGAAAAAAAATCTGAGGCCTATACCTGCCCGATGACGCAGTTTGTAAACCTGATTTCCGGCAAATGGGCGATCCCGATCCTCTATCGTCTTATTGTGATTAACACGCCTGTCCGCTTTGGCGACCTGCTGCGGGCGGCTGCCCCCATCACCCAGAAAGAGCTGACAAAGCAGCTGCGCCTGTTTGAACAGCGCGGGCTGGTGACGCGGACGGTCTATCCGGAGATCCCGCCGCGCGTGGAGTATCAGATTACCGGGCTGGGGTTAACCCTGCAGGATGCGCTCTCGCCGCTGGCCGCCTGGATGAGCGAGTACGGCGACCAGCTTCAGCGTTAGGCTACTGTTTTACGTAGCGCGGTGCCGGGATGCCGGTGCGCGCGCTGCTAAACAGCTCAAGGCGCGCCGCTTCGTAGCGGTCCCACAGGCCTGCATCATGCATCGGCGGGATGGTGATCGGTTCGCCCTGATCCAGACCCGCCAGCGACGCATCCACCATATCGTCGGTGGTCATTACCGATCCTTCCGGCAGATCGTCCACCGTGACGCCTGAATGGCTCCAGATCTCCGTTGCGGTAGCGGCGGGCAGCACGGCCTGAATGCGCACGCTGCTGTCGGCAAATTCTTCCTGTAGCCCACGGGTAAAGCTCAATACCCACGCCTTCGTGGCGCTGTAGAGCGCGCTGCCCGCCCGGACGTGCAGCGCCAGCACGGACGCGATATTGATCAGCGTGCCGCGATTGTTCTGTGCCAGGCGCGGCAGGATGGCGTAGGTCAGACGCATCAGCGCCGTGGTGTTTAGGGTGTTAATGGCCTGATGCTGCGCCACCTCGCCCGCGAGGAACGGTGCCATCTGCGCGGTGCCCGCGTTGTTAATCAGCGTATCGATGGCGGTATTGCTGCGCAGTTCGTCTTCCACCGCCCGGATCCCGGCTTCATCGGTGAGATCGGCCACCAGAATATCGACGGCCACGCCATAGCGTGCGCGCAGGTCGGCGGCGAGGGCTTTCAGGCGATCCTCGCGGCGGGCGACCAGGACCAGGTTAGCACCGCGCGCGGCAAGGCGATCGGCATAGACGGCACCGATCCCGGAAGAGGCACCCGTAATCAGGGCGGTGGTGATTTGCGTAGTCATCGTGTATTACCTCAGGCAAAGTGGGTTATTTGGTTTCAATATGAAACTGAATTAACTCTCGGCTATTTGGTTTTATAATGCAACCATATTGGCGATCATTTTGTGCTTTTGCCGTCGGGAACGGTCAGGAGGGGAGTTTAGCCACGATCTCTTCAGGCGTCAGTTCGCGGCCATCGTCGGCGATAAGCATCAGTTTACGCAGAGGTTTGCGCTGTTCGCTATCGACCAGCACGGTGCCGCATTCGTTTTCCGCGAACAAAAATTCATTGCCCCACTGGGACAGGGCAACCAGCACGGTTTGCAGGGCGCGTCCCTTGTCGGTCAGGACGTATTCCTGCCAGGCGCTGCCGTCGGAGGCGGGCTGAAGCCGGAGAATGCCTTCGTCTACCAGCAGCTTGAGCCGCGTGGTCAGCATGTTTTTTGCGATACCGAGGCTTTTCTGAAACTCGCCGAAGCGTTTAATCCCGCGGAGCGCGTCGCGGACGATCAGCAGCGACCACCAGTCGCCGATGATATCCAGCGAACGGGCGACGGGGCAGGTGCTCTCTTCAAGGCGGGTACGTTTCACAGCGAATTCTCCGGTGGGGTATGGTTTTATTATAAAACTAATCCGTACACACCGTAAGCACGTTAATCATCAGTTTGAGAAATGCTTCCCGGAAAATTGTGACGAATCTGTCACACTGAGCGCGACATTTTAAAACGAGTGAGGAATTAGGGATGAGAAAAGCACTACTCGCGCTGGCAGTCGCCGGTTCCATTTCAGCAACGTTTGGCGTGCAGGCGCAAGAGACGCCGGAAGGGTATCAGCTGGAGCAAGTTTTAATCATGAGTCGCCATAACCTGCGCGCGCCGCTGGCTAACAACGGCAGCGTGCTGGAGCAGTCCACGCCGAAGCAGTGGCCGGAGTGGGAGGTGCCGGGCGGCCAGCTCACGACCAAAGGGGGCGTGCTGGAGGTCTATATGGGCCATTACATGCGCGAGTGGCTGGCGCAGCAGGGGATGGTGAAGACGGGAGAATGTCCACCGGCGGAGAGCGTTTACGCCTATGCTAACAGCCTGCAGCGCACCGTCGCCACTGCGCAATTCTTTATCACCGGCGCGTTCCCGGGCTGCGATGTGCCCGTGCACCATCAGGAAAAAATGGGCACCATGGATCCGACATTTAATCCGGTGATCACCGATAATTCGCCGGAATTCCGCGAAAAAGCGCTCAAGGCGATGGAGGCGGAACGGCAGAAAATGCAGCTTGGCGAAAGCTATAAGCTGCTGGAGCAGATGACGAACTACGCCGACTCGCCGTCCTGCAAAGAGAAAAAGGTCTGCTCGCTGGCGGACGCGAAAGATACCTTCAGCGCTGACTATGAAAAAGAGCCTGGCGTATCCGGGCCGCTGAAGGTGGGCAACTCGCTGGTGGATGCGTTCACGCTGCAGTATTACGAAGGCTTCCCGGCCGACCAGGTCGCCTGGGGAGAAATCAAAACCGACCAGCAGTGGCGCGTGCTGTCGAAGCTGAAGAACGGCTATCAGGACTCGCTGTTTACCTCCACCGAGGTGGCGCAAAACGTGGCGAAACCGCTGGTGAAATATATCGATAAAACGCTGGTTACCGACCAGGCGAAAGCGCCGAAAATCACCCTGCTGGTGGGGCATGATTCGAACATTGCTTCCCTGCTTACCGCCCTCGATTTCAAACCGTATCAGCTGCACGATCAGCAGGAACGTACCCCGATCGGCGGCAAGATTGTCTTCCAGCGCTGGCATGACAAAAATGCCAACCAGGAGCTGATGAAAATTGAGTATGTCTACCAGAGCTCAGAGCAGTTGCGCAATGCCAGCGTGCTGTCGCTGCAGTCTCCGGCACAGCGCGTGACGCTGGAGTTGAAGGGCTGCCCGGTGGATGCGAACGGCTTCTGTCCTGTCGATAAATTCAATGCGGTGATGAATAACGCGGCGAAGTAAGAGAGAACCCCCCGCTGCGGCGGGGGGAAACGCTTAGACGTTTTTACGTTCGATGGTTTGCTCACCCCAGAAGAGCGAGTCTTTGTCCGTTTTTTCGAAGGCGCGCACCAGCACCTCATCGTTACCTTCCTCCCAAATCTGCTCGGCCAGCTTTTCATCGTATTTCGCGACTTCAAAGATAGCTTCGGCAATCTCCGGAGAAGTGTTGCGTAAACTTGCCCATTCGCCCACGTGGTGAGCTTTGGATTCTTGAGTTGGCATGCTTGTCCTCCTGTTGGGTGTTAGCCGTTCAGTTTTTTGGCCAGACCCGCGACGTATTCACCCTGATAGCGGGCGATAGACAGTTCTTCATTGCTTGGCTGACGTGAGCCATCCCCACCGGCAATGGTGGTTGCGCCGTACGGCGTACCGCCGCGCACCTGGGAAACGTCAAACAGCTCCTGCGCGCCGTAGCCAATCGGCACAATCACCATCCCGTGATGAGCAAGGGTAGTCCAGGTTGAGGTAATCGTCTGCTCCTGACCGCCGCCGGTCCCGGTAGAGCTGAATACGCTGGCGAGTTTGCCGTAGAGCGCCCCGGATGCCCAAAGTCCGCCGGTTTGATCGAGGAAGGTACGCATCTGGCCTGACATGTTGCCGAAGCGGGTCGGGGTGCCGAAGATAATGGCATCATAATCCGCCAGCTCCTGCGGGGTGGCGACCGGGGCATTTTGCGTTTTTCCCCCGGCTTTCGCGAAGGCTTCCGCCTGCATGGTTTCCGGTACGCGTTTCACCACAACCTCTACGCCATCAACCCTGTTTGCACCTTCTGCTACCGCGTGAGCCATGGTTTCAATGTGTCCATACATGGAATAATAGAGCACCAGAACTTTTGCCATTTTGCTTCACTCCTCGTTGGTTTCTCTGACAGCGGATCGCTGCGCTCTTTTAAAGATATGTCATCACAGCCAGACTGCAAAAATGAACGCCATTTATTTGATTTATAACAACATGAGGAGAAAAATGACTTTGTAGCAAAATGATACAACTTTCCCGGTGCGGATTTTTAAAATGATAAGAAAGGCTTATGGATTGCCGCCGCGTCATCTCACCCGAAAGACTGAGATCATGTTGCAGGATATTACCTTCGACTTGCCGGATGACCTCATTCCACTAAGCTTAGTTTCACGCGGCACAGATAAAGGCGTTGTCCTTGAGCCGCGAGGTGAAAGAATCCTCTTTTACTGAATGCAATATGATGTCTAATGTTTCACATTCTGGAGGTTAGAGATGGCAAACCATCGTGGTGGTTCAGGTAATTTCGCAGAAGACCGTGAAAGAGCATCAGAAGCAGGCCGTAAAGGTGGCCAGCATAGCGGGGGTAACTTCAAGAATGACCCGCAACGCGCATCTGAAGCTGGCAAGAAAGGGGGAAAAACAGCCACGGCAGCAGTAAGTAACACGCCGGGTTGAACCCCTGCCGCCGGGATATCCCGGCGGTTTTTTTATTTCTGCAACATTGAACTGTAACCAAAGGCAACGCACACTACAGAATTGTTCTCACTTGCTGGTGCCGCATGTCTGTCTCACGCTTTAAATTCTCCGTAAAACCGCAGGAAGCCATCCTCATTCTCATCACCATGTTCTGGGGCGGGACGTTTCTGGCCGTTCAGTACGCGGTGACCCTTAGCGATCCGTTCTTTTTTGTTGGTCTGCGCTTTGCAACGGCGGCGATAGCCGTGGGACTGATATCCCTTAACACGCTGCGGGGTCTGACGCTGAAAGAGCTTAAGGCGGGCGTGGCGATTGGGGTGGCGATCGCGATGGGCTACAGCCTGCAGACGTGGGGATTGCAGACCATCTCCAGCAGCAAATCCGCATTTATCACCGCCATGTATGTGCCCCTGGTGCCGCTGCTGCAGTGGCTGTGCCTGGGACGGCTGCCGGGGCTGATGTCCTGTATTGGCATCGTGCTGGCGTTTATCGGTCTGATTTTGCTGGCCGGGCCGGAAAACAATCTTCTGGCGCTGGGACAGGGTGAAATCATCACCCTGATTGGGGCCATTGCCATTGCGGCGGAGATTATTCTGATCAGCGCCTGGGCGGGCAAGGTGGACGTCAAACGGGTGACGGTGGTGCAGCTCGCCACGGCCTCGCTGGTGGCCTTTGCGACCATGGTGCCGGCAGGGGAGTCCGTGCCGCCGATGTCCACCGGCCTGGTCGTGGTGGCGCTGGGGCTGGGGATTTTCAGCGCCATTATCCAGGTCACCATGAACTGGGCGCAGCGTAGCGTATCGCCGACCCGGGCAACGGTCATTTACACCGGTGAACCGGTCTGGGCGGGCATTTTCGGGCGACTGGCCGGGGAACGTCTGCCGCTGCTGGCCCTGGTGGGCGCGGCGTTTATTGTCGCCGGGGTGCTGGTGAGCGAGTTGAAGTTAAAAAAACGACGTAAGGCGATTGCCGGGTTGGGCGCAGAACAAGGGGCAGATCGCTAGCAGCGTGCTGCCCGTTTTGCCCGGCGGCGCTTCGCTTGCGCGGGCCTACAACAGGCATGTAGGCCGGGTAAGCGTAGCGTCACCCGGCAAGAAAGCGACATTTATTTCAGGTGGAGGGACTGATGGCTTCTCCTTGCGTTTCATCCCCTTTCCGGCGGCTCAGCAGGGCGTTAAGCAGGATCGCGCCAAAGGTCGCCGTGCCAATCCCGCCGATCGTAAACCCGCCCAGCGTCAGGGCAAAATCGCCCGCGCCCAGCACCAGCGTAACGGCCACCATAATCAGGTTGCCGTTCTGGCTGAGATCGACCCGATGCTGCACCCAGATCCGCGCGCCGGCCACGGCGATCAGCCCAAACACCACGATTGAGGCTCCGCCGATCACCGGTGACGGAATGGTGTGGATCAGCGCGCCGAATTTCGGCGAGAAGCCGAGCAGCATCGCCATCACCGCCGCCGCGACAAAGACCAGCGTCGAATAGACTTTGGTTACCGCCATCACGCCGATATTCTCGGCATAGGTGGTGACGCCGCTGCCGCCGACTGAGCCCGAAAGCATGGTCGCCAGCCCGTCTCCGACGAACGCGCGGCCCATGTGCGGGTCCATACTGCGTCCGGTCATCCCCGCGACCGCCTTCAGGTGACCCAGGTTTTCCGCCACCAGGATCACCGCCACCGGGGCGATGAGCATCATCGCCTGGGTGTTAAAGGTGGGCGAGGTCACTTTCGGCAGGCCGAACCAGGCGGCCTGATGCAGCAGGGTAAAATCAACCGGCTTGCCGAGACCAAAAACGTTCGCCAGCAGGGCATACACCAGACAGGCAACAATCAGCCCGACCAGGATCAGCAGCCGCTGGATCATCCCTCGCGTGAACACCGCCACCAGGCCGATGCACAGCACGGTGATCACCGCCATCCAGCTTTCAAACGGCGAGCCGGAGACGCTCCTGACCGCAATCGGCGCAAGGTTAAGGCCGATCGCCATCACCACCGCGCCGGTGACCACGGGAGGCATCATGCGCTCGATCCAGCGCGTGCCGATCTTCATCACTACCAGACCAATCAGGGTATACACCAGACCGCAGGCGATGATGCCGCCGAGGGCCACGCTCAGGTTGGGGTTGATTCCCTGGCCGTTAAATCCGGTGGTGGCGATCACCACGCCGACAAAGGCGGCGCTGGATCCCAGATAGCTGGGCACGCGCCCGCCGGTGACAAAAAAGAACAGCAGGGTGCCGATACCGGACATCAGAATCGAGAGGTTGGGATCGAGTCCCATCAGCATCGGCATCAGCACCGTGGCGCCAAACATGGCGACCGCGTGCTGAACGCCCATTACCATCGTCTGCCCGAGCGGGAGGCGTTCATCCGGCGCGACCACGCCAGCGTCTGTGGAGGTCGATTTCAACTGCCAGTGGGGAAATCCGAACATGGTCTGTCTCCTTAGAGCGCCTTAACAGGCGGGTCGCATCAGCGCGTGGTAGCCGCGGTCAAACCACACCAGGCCCTGCGGCGCGGGGTGGCGAATAATCGAAACGATGTCGCAAAACAGAATGTCATGGGTACCGACGCTCACCACCTGGCTGATGCGGCAGTCAAACGAGGCCAGCGCATCCTCCAGACGCGGGCAGCCGGTATCGCCCGTCTGCCAGCGGGCGGCGGCAAAGCGTTCTTCCATCGGCGTTTTGCCGCCAAACAGGTTTGAGAGCGGCTCCTGTCCGGCGCTGAGGGTATTGACGCACAGCGTGCGGTTCTCGCTGAACGTCGGCCAGACGGACGCGCCGCGGTTCTGGCACACCAGCAGGGTGGGCGGTGAATCCGTGACGCTGCACACCGCGCTGGCGGTGAAGCCTGCCATCCCCGCCGGACCGTCGGTGGTGATGATATTCACCGCCGCGCCGACGCAGGCCATGGCATCGCGAAAGGTTTGTTTATCCGGTGTCGTCATCATCACTCCTTACGCCAGCCCGCAGGCATCGTCGAAGGTCAGGCGCGGCAGGCGGCCGTAAAGTTTGCCCGGGTCGCCGTAGCCGATGTTGATCAGCAGATTGCTTTTAAGCGTCGTGCCGGTGAAAAAGGCCTCGTCGACCTTTTGGCGGTCAAAGCCCGACATCGGGCCGGTGTCCAGCCCCAGCGCGCGACAGGCGAAAATCATGTAGGCGGCCTGCAGCGAGCTGTTGCGAAAGGCGGTCTCTTCCGCCAGCGCGGGGCTTGCGGTAAACCAGCTTCTGGCATCGCCGTGCGGGAACAGTTCAGGCAGGCGCTCGTAGAATTCACTGTCCCAGGCCACAATCGCCGTGACCGGGGCGGTGAGCGTTTTCTCCAGGTTGCCGCTGGAGAGCGCCGAGCGCAGCTTCTCTTTTCCCTCCGCGCTTCGCACAAACACAATGCGCGCCGGGGAGCAGTTGGCGGAGGTTGGACCCCATTTCATCAGGTCGTAGATTTCGCGCAGCGTCTCGTCGCTGACGGCAATATCCTGCCAGCCGTTATGGGTGCGGGCGCCGGTGAACAGCGTTTCCAGCGCGGTGGGATTAATGGCTTCGCTCATTACAGCTCCTTATAAAGCGGGTTCATGACTGTGCAGCAGGCTGGCCAGCCCGTTCAGCAGCAGGGTGTTAAAGGTGTCCGGCTCGGTGACGTTGCAGGCATGGCCGCCCTGACGCATCACCGCGCTGTTGCTGTGCGGGATCGCTGCCTGCAGCTCAGACGAGCAGACAGAGGGCACCAGCATGTCGTCGGCGGAACAGATGATCTGTACCGGGCAGCGAATGCGCGCCGCATGGCGGCTGAAGTCAGCCTTTTTCAGGGCGCTGAGCCGGTGCAGCAGGTTGGCTTTGCCCTGGAAATGAGCCAGCGCCAGCGCTTCTTCGGCCTCCAGGCGGGGAGCGCGAGCGGCCATCCAGTCTGCCGGGTAGAGAAACAGCGGCTGCGCCTCAACCCACGCCTGCGGGCCACCGTAATGCAGCAGGCGCTCGCGGATCTGAAAGCAGCGGCGGGTATGCGCGTTGAGGGTCAACCAGCCGTTGACGCACACCAGCGCGGTGAGGGCGTCGGGCCTGTCGAGGGCCAGCTGCAGGCCGACCAGTGCCCCCAGCGCATGGCCGACAACGCTGTAGCGCGCGATCCCAGCCTCAGCCAGCGCCTGGGCCAGTTCGTCTGCCATCTGTGCCAGGCTGTAGCCTTCCGGCAGGGCGTCGGGGTTAGTGCCCGTTCCGCGCTGGTCATAGCACACCACCTGATACTCCGGTTCCAGCGCGGCCAACTGGGGCAACCAGTAGCTGCCGCTGCCGCCGAGACCGGCAATAAGGACCACCACGGGCGCACCCTCATACGGGGGCGGTGAGACGGAGAGTTTCATGGCCGCCTCACTTCGCGATGTGCGCAACGGTGGCGATCTCAACCAGCGCGTCTGGCTTCACCAGCCCGCACTGAATGCAGAACCGGGCCGGTTTATCGCCGGGGAAGAACTCCGCGTAGATTTCATTAATCGCGGCGTAGTTTTTCCAGTCGGTGATAAAGATGCTGTTGAAGGTCACATCCTCCATCGTGCCACCCGCCGTTTCGATCACGGTTTTGATCGTTTCCAGCACGTGGCGGGTTTGCGCCTTTGGGTCGTTGATAAACACCACGTTGTTGTCTTTATCAAACGGCAGCGTGCCGGAGACATACACCACGCCGTCGGCAAGGGTGCCGGGGACAAACGGGGCGATGGGCGTGCTGGTGCCCGGCGGGATGATTACGGATTTCGGCATCGTGCGTCTCCTCAGGCGATACGGGCGAGCGGGGGATTCAGGGCGTCGCAGAAATCCGCAACGTTACTGACCCAGCCAAAAAAGGTTTCGATATTGAACAGGGCCGCCTTCTGGGCGAAATCCGGCCCGGCCTGATGGGTCGCGTCTTCCAGCACCACGCCGAAATACTCGAGGAAAAAGCCGTCGCGCAGGGTCGACTCCACGCAGACGTTGGTGGCAATGCCGGTGAAGACAAGGTGGCGAATGCCCCGGCTGCGCAGCAGGCTGTCGAGCGGCGTGTTGAAAAAGCCGCTGTAGCGCGGTTTCGGCAGGACGATATCGTCCGCCTGCGGGACCAGCTCATCCACCAGCTGATAATCCCAGCCGCCCTTCGCCAGCAGCTTGCCCTGCAGTTCGGGCCGCTTGCGCATGGTTTTCAGGGCGTTCGACTTGTGGAAGTTCGGTGAACCGGGGCCACCGGCCTCAACGTACTGGTCATCCCAGCCGTTCTGGAACCATATGATAAGCATGCCCGCAGCGCGCGCGGCGGCGACGGCGGTTTTGATATTCGCTATCACAGGCTGCGTAGCGGAGACGTCGAAGCCCGCCAGATCAAGATAACCACCGGGGCTGGCGTAGGCGTTTTGCATGTCCACCACGATCAGCGCGCTCTGCTGTGGCGTGAAGGTAATGGCTTCCGGGCGTGCGTTAAGGGTTGTCATTACGCCACCTCCTTCGTGACGGCAGGGATGTGGGCGCGGCACTGCATCAGCGGCTGGATGCGCTCGCCGAAGATCTCCACGCCGGTGAGGAAGTCATCGAAGGTCAGCAGGACGCCTTCCGCACCGGGAACGGCAGCCACTTCATCGAGCATTCTGGCAACGCTGGCGTACGAGCCGACCAGCGTGCCCATGTTGATATTGACGGCGGAGGTCGGGTCGGCCATCTGACGAACGTTGGTATCCGCCCCGGAGCGGGTGTCCTTCTGGCTCTGCTCGGTGAGCCAGCTCAGGGCTTCCTCGTCGGCGCCGTCCTTATAGCGCTCCCATTTTGCGCGCGCGGCGTCGTCGGTTTCGTCGGCGATCACCATAAACAGCACGTAGGAGCCCACGTCGCGCCCGGTTTTGTCGGCGGCTTCTTTCATGCGCGCGGCGGTCGGGGCGAAGGCGGCTGGCGTGTTAACGCCTTTACCGAAGCAGAAGTTAAAGTCGGCGTATTTCGCCGAGAACTCCATTCCCGCGTCGCTCTGCCCGGCGCAAATCACCTTCATTGGCACCGACGGCTGCGGGCTGACGCGGCAGTCGTTCATGGTGAAGAAGTCACCCTTGAAATCGCTTTTGCCGGTACCCCACAGATCGCGCAGGACCTGCACGTACTCGGTCAGGTAGTCGTAGCGACGCGAGAAGTAATCGTCACCCGGCCAGAGCCCCATCTGCTCGTACTCAGGTTTTTGCCAGCCGGTGACCAGGTTGACGCCAAAGCGTCCGCCGGAGATGGAGTCGATGGTGGAGGCCATGCGCGCCACGATCGCCGGGGGCAGGGTGAGGGTGGCTGCGGTGGCGTAGATCTGGATCCGCGAGGTGACCGCGGCCAGCCCGGCCATCAGGGTGAAGGACTCCAGGTTGTGATCCCAGAATTCGGTTTTGCCACCGAAGCCGCGCAGCTTGATCATCGAAAGCGCAAAGTCGAAATGGTAGTGCTCCGCTTTCTGCACGATGGCTTTATTCAGCTCAAAGGTCGGCATGTATTGCGGTGCAGTGGTCGAGATAAGCCAGCCGTTGTTGCCGATGGGTACAAATACGCCAATTTTCATCACGAACCTCTCTTCATTACGTCGCAGGTGTAACGGTGTTTTTGCAAAGGCAGTGCCAGTTTTAAAAATGGCAGTGTTATTAATGTGTTAATCAGAGGTTGGAGGTTTGATGCGATTAAATGTGGACTAACTGGTCAAAAACATTGCACAGAAAACAGGCATTCATGCGCGATCGGAGTGCAGGATGTCGTGGCGAGACGGGGGTTTTGCTATGCTGAGGGCAACGCAGAATAAGGAGAGCGGGAATGACACAAGGCGCAGTGAAAACACCAGGTAAACGTTCGCAGGCGGTGAGCGCCAAGAAGCAGGCGATCCTCAGCGCGGCGCTGGAGACCTTTTCGCAGTTTGGTATTCACGGCACGCGCCTGGAGCAGGTGGCGGAGCAGTCCGGGGTATCCAAAACCAATCTGCTCTACTATTACCCGTCGAAAGAGGCGCTGTATGTTGCGGTGATGCAGCAGATCCTTGATATCTGGCTGGCGCCGCTGAAAGCGTTCCGCGAAGAGCTGGCCCCGCTGGTGGCGATCAAAGAGTACATTCGCCTGAAGCTGGAGGTGTCGCGCGATTACCCGCAGGCATCACGGCTGTTCTGCCTTGAGATGCTGCAGGGGGCGCCGCTGTTGCAGGCGGAGCTGACCGGAGATTTAAAACAGCTGGTGGACGATAAGTCGGCCATTATCGCCGGATGGGTGGCCAGCGGAAAACTGGCCCCGGTCGATCCGCATCATCTGATCTTTATGATTTGGGCCTCCACGCAGCATTACGCTGACTTTGCGGCCCAGGTCGAGGCGGTGACCGGAAAAACGCTCCAGGACGAAGCGTTTTTCCACAGCACCCTGGAAAACGTGCAACGGATGATTATCGAAGGGATCCGCTTGCGCTAGTTCCCCTCACCCTAACCCTCTCCCCAGAGGGGAGAGGGAACTGTTCTGCGCTGTCTTTTCTCCCTCGCCCCTATGGTGAGAGGGGACAGCTTAGGTTGCCCTCTTCACACTGCATCAGCGAGGCCAGAAACGCTTCGCGCTCCACGGTTTTCTCCGCCAGGCACTGATTCACGATCATCGGCTGAACGCTGCCACCTTCCGTTCCCGAACCGATAAACGCACAGTCCGCGTCGCGCAGGGTAATCCAGGCCTGCTGCGCCTTTTTCAGCAGCTCGCGCTGGGGAGCTTCCGCGCGCTTGACGGCGGCCTGATAGGTCTGGTTGAGTTTTTTATCGGCAGCCTGGTATTGCTGCGCGCTACAGGTATTCAGTTCAAGCTGAGTGGTCGCTTTGTCGCACTCGTCGGCCAGCGCGCTGGCGCTCAGCAGCAGTGCTGCGCCTGCGAGAAATACTCTTTTCATCTTTCCCTCAGTGTAAAAAAGCCGGATGCGCTGCGCTTATCCGGCCTACGGTTGTTTTGTCGCCCCGGTAAGCATAGCGCCACCGGGGAGAGTTTACACGATTAACCGATGGTCATCAGGCTGGCGTTACCGCCCGCTGCCGCGGTGTTGACGCTGAGCGAGCGCTCCACGTACAGACGCTCCAGCAGCAGGTTGGTTTCCCCGCGCGCGAAGCCCTGCACCGAAACAATTGCCCCGCTGCGGGCCGCAACCTGCTCGCACAGCTCGCGCAGCTGATCGGAATCACCGTGATAAATCACGGCATCGAACGCCTGCGTCAGCAGCGCATCGGCTTTCGCGAAGTGGATACGGGCCGAGACCGCTTTCGGCAGCTGTTTGGCCAGGTCGCGATGCAGCGCATCTTCCGGCCACAGCACTTCACACCCGGTGGCCATCGCGGCGGCCAGTTGTACCAGCGCGTCCTGCTCGTTATCCGCCACGCACAGTACGCGCTCGCGCGGCATCAGCGTCCAGGTATTGCGCTCGCCGGTCGGCCCCGGCAGCAGACGCTGCGTACCGGCCTGTGCCAGCTCGCCATACTGCTGCGCCACGGCACGCAGTTCAGGACGTTTTTCCGCCCAGGCGATCAGCGCTTCCAGCGGCTGGGTCAGCACGGTTTTCAGCTGCGCATCCACCGGATACTCCGCATCCTGACGCGCCAGGGTGACGCCCAGCGCGTTCTCAGGACGGTTCGCCAGCAGACGGTACAGGTAGAGCGGACCGCCCGCTTTCGGGCCGGTGCCGGAGAGGCCTTCACCGCCGAACGGCTGCACGCCCACGACCGCGCCAACCATGTTGCGGTTAACGTACAGGTTGCCCACTTTGGCGCTGCCGGTTACCTGCGCGATGGTTTCGTCGATACGGGTATGTACGCCGAGCGTCAGGCCATAGCCGGAGGCGTTGATCTGCTCAACCAGCTCGTTGAGGTTGTTACGGTTGTAGCGCACCACGTGCAGCACCGGACCGAAGACCTCTTTTTTCAGCTCGTCGAAGCTTGCCAGCTCGATAAGCGTAGGCGGCACAAAGGTGCCGGAACGCCACTCGCGGGCGTCTTCGCTGTTGTCTCGCACCGCCTGGAACACCGGACGGCCTTTCGCGCGCATGGCCTGAATGTGGTTTTCAATATTGGCTTTGGCTTCCGCGTCGATCACCGGCCCGATGTCGGTGGTGAGACGGCCCGGGTTGCCCATGCGACATTCGGCCATCGCGCCGCGCAGCATTTTCAGCGTGTGGTCCGCCACGTCATCCTGCAGGCACAGCACGCGCAGGGCGGAGCAGCGCTGACCGGCGCTGTCGAAGGCGGAGGCCAGCACGTCAACCACCACCTGCTCGGTAAGGGCAGAGGAGTCAACGATCATGGCGTTCATGCCGCCGGTTTCCGCGATAAGCGGAGTAGGACGACCCTGCGCATCCAGACGGGTGGCAATATTGCGCTGCAGCAGCGAGGCCACTTCGGTCGAACCGGTAAACATCACGCCGCGCACGCGGTTATCGGAGGTCAGTTTGGCGCCCACGGTTTCACCGCGGCCCGGCAGCAGCTGGACCACGCCCGCCGGTACGCCGGCTTCCAGAAGAATGTTGATGCCCTGCGCGGCAATCAGCGGGGTCTGCTCTGCCGGTTTTGCCAGCACGCTGTTGCCAGCGGCCAGGGCGGCGGCAATCTGGCCGGTGAAGATCGCCAGCGGGAAGTTCCACGGGCTGATACAGACGACCGGGCCGAGCGGACGGTGGGTCTCGTTATCGAAATCATCGCGCACCTGACCGGCGTAGTAGTGCAGGAAGTCGACCGCCTCGCGCACTTCGGCGATGGCGTTGCTGAAGGTTTTACCCGCTTCGCGCACCAGAATGCCGATGAGTGACTGCATCTGGTCTTCCATCAGCACCGCCGCGCGCTCCAGAATGGCGGCACGTTCCTGCGGCGGGGTGGCGAACCAGATAGGGGCGTTATTCACCGCGCTGTCCAGCGCCTGATCCACTTCCGCATCGGTGGCTTCACGCACGTAGCCGACGATGTCTTTTGGCTCAGCCGGGTTGATGACCGGCTGCATGTCGCCGTCAGCAACGGGCTGCTCCAGCATCGGTTTAGCTTGCCACTTCTGCAGCGCGCTGTTGAGCAGGGCAGAGGAGAGCGATGCCAGACGGTGTTCGTTGGCGAGATCCAGCCCCGCCGAGTTGACGCGACCCTTGCCGTACAGCTCGCGCGGCAGGGCAATCTTCGGATGCGGCAGGCCAATCTGGCCTTCCTGGGCCGCCATCTTCTCAACGGCCTGCACCGGATCGGCCACCAGTTCGTCCAGCGGCAGCGTGGTGTCAGCGATGCGGTTAACGAAGGAGGTATTCGCGCCGTTTTCCAGCAGGCGACGCACCAGGTAGGCCAGCAGGGTTTCGTGGGTACCTACCGGGGCATAAATTCGGCACGGACGGTTCAGCTTGCCGTCGGCCACTTTACCGGTCACCTGCTCGTACAGCGGTTCGCCCATGCCGTGCAGGCACTGGAATTCGTACTGGCCCGGATAGTAGTTCTGCCCGGCCAGGCTGTAAATTGCCGCCAGGGTATGGGCGTTGTGGGTGGCGAACTGCGGATAAATCAGGTTCGGCACGCCAAGCAGCTTTTTCGCGCAGGCGAGGTAAGAGACGTCGGTATAGACCTTGCGGGTATAGACCGGATAGCCTTCCAGCCCTTCCATCTGGGCGCGTTTGATTTCGCTGTCCCAGTAGGCCCCTTTAACCAGGCGGATCATCAGGCGACGGCGGCTACGGCTGGCCAGGTCAATCAGGTAATCAATGACGAACGGGCAGCGTTTCTGGTAGGCCTGGATAACGAAACCAATCCCGTTCCAGCCCGCCAGCTCCGGCTCGAAGCACAGTTTTTCCAGCAGATCGAGGGAGATCTCCAGACGGTCGGCCTCTTCGGCGTCGATGTTGATGCCGATATCATACTGGCGCGCCAGCAGGGTCAGGGACTTCAGGCGCGGGTAGAGCTCTTCCATCACCCGGTCGTACTGGGCGCGGCTGTAACGTGGGTGCAGGGCGGAGAGCTTAATCGAGATGCCCGGGCCTTCATAAATACCGCGACCGTTGGACGCTTTACCGATGGCGTGGATCGCCTGCTGGTAAGAAACCATGTAGGCCTGCGCGTCGGCGGCGGTCAGCGCCGCTTCGCCGAGCATGTCGTACGAATAGCGGAAACCTTTATCTTCCAGCTTGCGGGCGTTCGCCAGCGCTTCGGCAATGGTTTCTCCGGTCACAAACTGTTCGCCCATCAGACGCATCGCCATATCCACGCCTTTGCGGATCAGCGGCTCGCCGCTCTTACCGATAATGCGGTTCAGGGAGCGTGACAGGTTGGCTTCGTTATGGGTGGAGACCAGTTTGCCGGTAAACAGCAGACCCCAGGTCGCGGCGTTGACGAACAGCGACGGGCTGCGGCCAATGTGCGAATGCCAGTTACCGTTGCTGATCTTGTCGCGGATCAGCGCGTCGCGGGTGGCTTTATCCGGAATACGCAGCAGCGCTTCCGCCAGGCACATCAGCGCCACGCCCTCCTGCGAGGAGAGGGAAAATTCCTGCAGCAGACCCTGAACCATCCCGGCGCGGCCGGTGGCGGTCTTCTGGTTACGCAGTTTGTCAGCCAGCTGGTACGCCAGGCTGTGCGCCTGGGCGGCAACGGCTTCCGGCAGACGAGCCTGCTCCAGCAGCATCGGTACGGCGTCGGTTTCGGCGCGACGGTACGCGCCGGTAATGGCGGCGCGGCTGACGGACTGCGGCAGGATCTGCTCGGCGAATTCCAGGAACGGCTGATGGCTCTCGTCGCCAGCGGCCGGCGCTTCCTCGCTTTCATTGGCGGCGCCGGCGAGCAGGGCAGGCAGCTCCGGCAGGCCCTCGTCGCTCTCGAGTCTTTCGAGATAGTTAAAAATCGCCTGCTTAATTAACCAGTGCGGCGTGCGGTCAATGCGGGTTGCTGCGGTCTTAATCCGTTCGCGGGTTGCGTCATCCAGCTTAACCCCCATGGTGGTCATACCCATGCCAAAGCTCCTGTTGTGCTTTCATCGTGTTTGGTCGTTAGCGTGAAATATCCACCATGTTGCAACTTTGTGCAACCGTGTTAAATGTGACCTGGTTTGCAACCCGGGAAATGAATGAATTGTTAACGGATGGTTAGCTGGAAAAACGTGCTGCCTTTGTCCCGGGAAGCCTGTTTTTATGCGGGAGTTAACACTTTTAAAAGGTGCAACCCGTAAAAGCGTGAGCGAGTGCAACCTATAGGAAACTCGTATCAAACCGGGGATGAAATTGATGTAAATGCAGTGTTAAATCGTTTGTCAGCGGAGGGCGCATACGGCAGGATAGCGCGCCTCACCGAAACACAAGATACCGTCACCTCGTTCCGGTGATCATATAACAAGGCAACCCGGACGGTTGTCGCTCGACACTTTTGGAGAATTTGAATGGCAATTAGCACACCGATGCTGGTGACATTTCTCGTTTATATTTTTGGCATGATCCTGATAGGGTTTTTGGCGTGGCGTTCAACGAAAAACTTTGACGACTACATCCTGGGCGGACGCAGTTTAGGCCCGATGGTGACCGCACTCTCTGCGGGCGCATCGGACATGAGCGGCTGGCTGCTGATGGGTCTGCCCGGTGCGATTTTTATCTCTGGTATTTCGGAAAGCTGGATTGCCATCGGTCTGACCGTGGGCGCATGGATCAACTGGAAGCTGGTGGCAGGCCGTTTGCGCGTGCACACCGAGGCCAACAATAACGCCCTGACGCTGCCGGACTACTTCACCGGACGCTTTGAGGATAACAGCCGCGTGCTGCGTATTATCTCGGCGGTGGTGATCCTGGTGTTCTTCACCATCTACTGTGCCTCCGGCATCGTGGCCGGTGCGCGTCTGTTCGAAAGCACCTTCGGCATGAGCTACGAAACCGCCCTGTGGGCCGGTGCGGCGGCAACCATCCTCTATACCTTCGTGGGCGGCTTCCTGGCCGTCAGCTGGACCGACACCGTGCAGGCGAGTCTGATGATCTTCGCGCTGATCCTGACCCCGGTGATTGTGATTTTCACCGTTGGCGGCTTTGGCGATTCGCTGGAAGTGATCAAGCAGAAGAGCATCGAAAACGTCGACATGCTGAAAGGGCTCAATTTTGTCGCCATCGTCTCCCTGATGGGCTGGGGTCTGGGCTACTTCGGTCAGCCGCACATTCTGGCGCGCTTTATGGCGGCGGATTCTCACCACACCATCGTCCATGCGCGCCGCATCAGTATGACGTGGATGATTCTGTGCCTGGCGGGCGCGTGTGCGGTCGGCTTCTTCGGGATCGCCTACTTCAGCAATAACCCGGCGCAGGCGGGCGCGGTGAACCAGAATGCCGAACGCGTGTTTATCGAGCTGGCGCAAATTCTGTTTAACCCGTGGATTGCCGGTATTCTGCTCTCCGCGATCCTGGCCGCGGTGATGTCCACCCTGAGCTGTCAGCTGCTGGTCTGCTCCAGTGCCATCACCGAAGATCTCTATAAGGCCTTCCTGCGCAAGGGCGCGAGCCAGAAAGAGCTGGTATGGGTAGGGCGCTTTATGGTGCTGCTGGTGGCGCTGATTGCGATTGCGCTGGCGGCCAACCCGGAAAACCGCGTGCTGGGTCTCGTGAGCTACGCGTGGGCGGGCTTTGGTGCGGCATTTGGTCCGGTCGTCCTGTTCTCCGTCATGTGGTCCCGTATGACCCGTAACGGCGCGCTGGCGGGGATGATTATCGGTGCGGTGACCGTTATCGTCTGGAAACAGTTCGCCTGGCTGGGCCTGTACGAAATCATTCCGGGCTTCATCTTCGGCAGCATCGGTATCGTGGTCTTCAGCCTGCTGGGTAAAGCGCCGTCTGCCTCCATGCAGAAACGCTTTGCGGAAGCCGACGCGCATTACCACTCCGCACCGCCGTCTAAGCTGCAGCCAGAATAATTTTCTCACGCAGTACCGTAGGCCGGGTAAGCGCAAGCGCACCCGGCTTTTTTCTTGCCAAAATCCGTCTTTTCCTGTGATATCCCTGTGCTTATAACAATGAGGATAGCGAAGCATGACAATCAAAACAGGGTTAATGGCGGCGGCATTATTGATGCTGGCGGGCTGCAACGCGCCATCGCAACACGCGGCGGTAGAGACCTGCAAAGCGGATAACCAGATGCAGCAAACCACGCTCTATTTCGGCTTAAACCGTCCTGCCGGGGCGCAGATTACCCCCAACGAGTGGCAGCAGTTTGTTGACCAGGACGTGACGCCGCGCTTTCGCGATGGCTTAACGGTATTTGATGCCCGCGGGCAGTGGCTGGGGAACGACGGAAAAGTGGCGCGTGAACCGAGCAAGGCGCTGATGCTGATCCACGGTAAAGATGCGCAGAGTGAGAAGAACATCGAAGCGTTACGCGGGATTTATAAGTCACGCTTCGCGCAGGAGTCGGTGATGCGTGTCGATCAGCCGGTGTGCGTGCAGTTTTAATGAAAACGGCGGGAATTCCCGCCGTTGTTGTTTTGCAGGCCGGGATCGCTGCGCGCCACCCGGCATTGCGTCAGAGCACCAACCCCGCAAAGCTCGCTGACAGCAAACTCACCAGCGTCGCGCCGTAGACCAGACGCAGCCCGAAACGCGATACCACGTTACCCTGCTGCTCGTTCAGGCCCTTAATCGCCCCGGCCACGATGCCGATGGAGGCGAAGTTCGCGAACGAGACGAGGAAGACGGATAAAATCCCCAGCCCGCGCGGGGACATCTGGTGCGCTATTTTCTGCAGCTCAATCATCGCCACAAATTCATTCGCCACCAGCTTGGTCGCCATAATGCTGCCTGCGTTTAAGGCATCGCTCAGCGGAATACCTACCAGCCATGCCAGGGGATAAAATACATAGCCCAGGATCTGCTGGAAGCTCATGCCAAATACGCTGGAGAAGAGGGCGTTAACGGCGCTAATAAGGGCGATAAAGCCAATCAGCATCGCCAGAATAATCATCGCCACCTTAAAACCAGCCAGAATATACTCGCCGAGCATCTCGAAGAAGCTCTGCGATTCATGCAGTTTTTCAAGCTTGATATCCGGCTCCGCTTCCGGGCGCGCCGGGTTGATGACGGAGAGAATAATAAAGGTGCTGAACATGTTCAGAATCAGCGCCGCGACGACAAATTTAGCATCGAGCATGGTCATATACGCCCCGACAATCGACAGGGAGACCGTCGACATGGCCGTGGCCGCCATGGTGAACAGACGACGCGAGGAGAGATCGCCCAGCACGCCTTTGTAGGCAATGAAGTTTTCCGACTGGCCGAGGATCAGCGAGCTTACCGCATTAAAGGATTCCAGCTTGCCCATGCCGTTCAGTTTGGACAGCAGCGTACCGATCACCCGAATAAAAATCGGCAGGATCCGCCAGTGCTGAAGAATACCAATCAGCGCGGAAATAAAAATAATCGGGCAAAGTACGCCGAGGAAAATGAACGCCAGCCCTTTTTCTCCCATACCGCCAAAGACGAAATTAGTCCCTTCGCCAGCAAATTTGAGCAGTGACTCAAAAAATCCCGAGACGTATTTAATCAGGAATAACCCGCTTTCGGCGTGCAGGAAAAAGAACGCCAGGGCAATTTCAATGACAATCAGCTGTAAAACAAAACGAATGCGAATTTTTCGGCGGTCAAAACTCGTAAGCCAGGCAAGCGCGAGAATAATGACCAGCGCCAGCAGGAAATGGACAATTTTAAACATAATTTATTTTCACCAGGTGTTTGAGGCGGATATTTAGCCACAGCCCTGAATCAGCGTAAATGGGCATTTTCGTTATAACTTATAAACTTGACCGTTACGTATGTAACTATTATCAGGCTCTGCGTTTACAACTCGTCATCAAAACACCGCACATTTCGCTTGTGTTTCTTTCTGCCGTAATGATAATCACTATCACAAGAATTTACCTTTCTTTGCATCAGTTGACCGCGATAAACATTTAAGGTGTCGGCATGTTTGTTCCATTTCTCATTATGTTACGTGAAGGGCTCGAAGCCGCCCTTATCGTGAGCCTCATCGCCAGTTATCTGAAGCGAACCCAGCGCGGGCGCTGGATTGGCGTCATGTGGATCGGGGTCTTCCTTGCCGCGGCGCTCTGCCTGGGCTTAGGTGTCCTCATCAACGAAACCACCGGCGAGTTTCCGCAGAAAGAGCAGGAGCTGTTTGAAGGTATCGTCGCCGTGATTGCGGTGGTGATCCTCACCTGGATGGTGTTCTGGATGCGTAAAGTCTCCCGTAACGTGAAGGTGCAGCTGGAGCAGGCGGTGGATAACGCCCTACAGAAGGGGAACAACCACGGCTGGGCGCTCATTATGATGGTCTTTTTCGCCGTGGCGCGCGAAGGGCTGGAGTCTGTTTTCTTCCTGCTGGCGGCGTTTCAGCAGGATGTGGGGATTTGGCCGCCGCTGGGGGCCATGCTGGGCCTTGCCACGGCCGTGGTGCTCGGTTTCCTGCTCTACTGGGGCGGTATCCGCCTGAACCTGGGCGCCTTCTTCAAGTGGACCAGCCTGTTTATTCTGCTGGTAGCCGCGGGTCTGGCGGCAGGGGCGATTCGCGCCTTCCATGAAGCGGGCCTGTGGAACCATTTCCAGGACGTGGCGTTCGACCTCAGCAACGTTCTCTCCACGCACTCTCTGACCGGCACCCTGCTCGAAGGTATCTTCGGCTATCAGGAAACGCCGAGCGTCAGCGAAGTGGCGATGTACTTTATTTATCTGGTTCCGGCGCTGGTGCTGTTCGCAATGCCGCCGCGTACCGGCACGCAGGCGTCGCGCGTTGCGCCGTAATCTTTGATTGAGTAACAACATACTTTTAAAGGGAAGAGTCATGGCAATTCAGTTCCGTCGTAGTGCGTTATGCGCAGGCATTGCCGCGCTGTTCGCTTCTGCATTCTCCGCCTGGGGCGCTGATGTTCCACAGGTTAAGGTCACCGTCAACGACAAGCAGTGTGAGCCGATGACCCTCACGGTGAACAGCGGAAAAACCCAGTTTATTATTCAGAACCACAGCCAGAAGGCGCTGGAGTGGGAGATCCTGAAAGGCGTTCTGGTGGTGGAAGAGCGTGAAAATATCGCCCCTGGCTTCAGCCAGAAGATGACCGCCAACCTGCAGCCGGGCGAGTATGAGATGACCTGCGGTCTGCTGACCAACCCGAAAGGGAAGCTTATCGTCAAAGGTGAAGCGACGGCCGATGCGGCGAAAGGCGCTGCGGTACTGAGCCTGGGCGATGCGATTACCGCGTATAAAGCGTACGTCACGAAAGAGACGGCGGATCTGGCAGCGGCAACCAAAGCCTTTACCGATGCGGTGAAGGCCGGTGATATCGAAAAAGCGAAATCCCTCTACGCGCCAACCCGTCAGCATTACGAGCGCATTGAGCCGATCGCCGAGCTGTTCTCTGACCTTGATGGCAGCATTGACGCTCGTGAAGATGATTTCGAGCAGAAAGCGGCCGATCCGAAATTCACCGGTTTCCACCGTCTGGAGAAAGCCCTGTTTGGCGATAATTCTGCCAAAGGGATGGAGAAGTATGCCGACCAGCTGAACAGCGACGTGCTGGAGCTGCAAAAGCGCATCAGCGAGCTGGCCTTCCCGCCATCAAAAGTGGTGGGCGGTGCGGCCGGGCTGATTGAAGAAGTGGCCGCGAGCAAAATCAGCGGCGAAGAAGATCGCTACAGCCATACCGACCTGTGGGACTTCCAGGCTAACGTCGACGGCGCGCAGAAAATTGTTAACCTGCTGCGTCCTCAGCTGCAGAAAGAGAACGGCGAGCTGCTGGCCAAAGTGGATGCCAACTTCAAAAAAGTCGACACCATCCTGGCGAAGTACCGCACCAAAGACGGGTTTGAGACCTACGACAAGCTGACCGATGCCGACCGTAATGCGCTGAAAGGCCCGATTACCGCCCTGGCGGAAGATCTCTCCCTGCTGCGTGGCGTACTGGGTCTGGACTAAGCACGATGAATAAGCATAACGAGAGCGACGTGGCTGAACCTTCCCGTCGCCGGTTGTTAAAAGGGGTAGGGGCGCTGGGGGGCGCGCTTGCTCTGGCTGGCGGGTGTCCGGTGGCGCACGCGGCGAAACCGCAAAGCGCGCCCGGCACGCTGTCACCTAATGCCCGCATGGAGACGCAGCCGTTTTATGGCGAGCATCAGGCCGGTATCCTGACGCCGCAGCAGGCGTCGATGATGCTGGTGGCCTTTGATTCGCTGGCCAGTGATAAAGCCGATCTGGAACGTTTGTTCCGCCTGGTGACGACGCGCATCGCGTTTCTTACCGCCGGTGGACCGGCGCCCGATACGCCGAACCCGCGTCTGCCGCCAATGGACTCCGGCATTCTGGGGCCATTCATTGCCCCGGATAACCTGACCATAACCGTTTCGCTGGGAGAATCGCTGTTTGACGCGCGCTACGGGCTGGCAAAACAGAAGCCGAAAGCGCTGCAAAAAATGACGCGCTTCCCGAATGATTCCCTGGATGCCGCCCTTTGTCACGGCGACCTGCTCCTGCAGATCTGCGCCAACACCCAGGACACGGTGATCCACGCCCTGCGCGACATCATCAAGCATACGCCGGATCTGCTGAGCGTGCGCTGGAAGCGGGAAGGGTTTATCTCTGACCACGCCGCCCGCAGCAAAGGCAAAGAAACCCCGGTGAACCTGCTGGGCTTCAAGGACGGCACGGCCAACCCGGACAGCCACGATAGCGCGCTCATGAAGGAGGTGGTGTGGGTCACTGCCGACCAGAATGAACCGGCATGGGCGGTGGGCGGCAGCTATCAGGCGGTGCGGATTATTCAGTTCCACGTGGAGTTCTGGGACCGCACGCCGCTGAAAGAGCAGCAGACGATCTTCGGTCGTGATAAGCAAAGCGGGGCTCCGCTCGGCATGAAGAACGAGCATGATGTGCCTGACTACGCCAGCGATCCGAATGGCGATGTGATTGCGCTGGACAGCCATATTCGTCTGGCCAATCCGCGCACCAAAGAGACGCAGTCGAGCCTGATGATGCGTCGGGGATACAGCTATTCGCTGGGCGTCACCAATTCCGGTCAGCTCGATATGGGGCTGCTGTTCGTCTGCTATCAGCACGATCTGGAAAAGGGCTTCCTGACCGTGCAGAAGCGGCTCAATGGCGAAGCGCTGGAAGAGTACATTAAACCCATCGGCGGCGGTTATTTCTTTGCCCTGCCAGGCGTGCGCGACAGCAACGTGTATCTCGCTCAAGGTCTTATTGAAGCCTGATAATTGTCCCTGCGACGATTCGCAGGGACATTATTTTTTCATATGACTATCCTGCTGTTATATTTCTGTAATATTTCTATATGAGACTGATTTCAACTGTAGGGACAGTCTTAAAAGTTGCATTCAGGTAAAATAAATGTTGCATTTATGATAACTCCTGATGTACTTAAGATAAGACAGCGGTAGTTCCCGGCAGTGATGCTGAATCACTATGGAGATCGCGAATGGTTGCGTCCTGTACTGGACAAGGTAAACATAACAACCGCAGCACCCGGCGCGGAGGCTCAGACTCCGGCAGCGATTTCCTCACCACTAAATTTTCCCCCCTCCCTCAAGAATCTGATTCGACCGACGTGCAGAACGGTGCGCGTAGCTGTTCCGTATCGTCATCCGATAGTGCAAGCAATGGCTTACAAGGAAGCCAACCCTCTGATGTTCGTGCGCATAATCGTGCCGACGCTGGCGCGTGTGATGAATACCAACAACTCAAGGTGCTATCCATGGGAAGACAAAAAGCAGTGATCAAAGCTCGTCGCGAAGCAAAACGTGTGCTGAGACGGGATTCACGTAGCCATAAACAGCGTGAAGAAGAATCGGTCACCTCGCTTGTGCAGATGAGTGGCGTAGAAGCAATTGGCATGGCCCGTGACAGCCGTGATAATTCTCCAATTGTGGCGCGCAATGAGGCTCAGGCGCACTACCTGAATGCTATCGAGAGTAAACAGCTCATCTTTGCAACCGGTGAAGCCGGATGCGGGAAAACCTGGATCAGTGCAGCCAAAGCGGCGGAAGCGCTGATCCATAAGGACGTGGAGAGAATCATTGTTACCCGTCCGGTACTGCAGGCTGATGAAGATCTCGGCTTCTTGCCCGGTGATATTTCGGAGAAGTTTGCCCCGTACTTCAGGCCCGTCTATGACGTGCTGGTGAAGCGGCTGGGTGCATCCTTTATGCAGTACTGCCTGCGGCCAGAGATTGGCAAGGTGGAAATCGCGCCGTTCGCCTATATGCGCGGACGTACATTTGAAAATGCGGTCGTCATTCTTGACGAGGCTCAGAACGTGACCGCTGCGCAAATGAAGATGTTTTTAACGCGCCTCGGGGAGAACGTGACGGTTATCGTTAACGGCGATATTACCCAGTGTGACCTGCCGTCCGGCGTGAAATCCGGACTGAGCGACGCCATGTCACGTTTTGAGGAAGATGAGATGATTGGGGTGGTACGCTTCACCAAAGATGATTGCGTGCGCTCGGCGCTCTGCCAGCGCACGCTTCAAGCGTATTACTGAGTTTGCTGTTGCGTTCAAGGCCCGGGAAACCGGGCTTTGTTTTTTGTGCGGGCATGTCGTCGGGTGGCGCTGCGCTTACCCGACCTACAATACTGCATGCATGCAATATGCGAAAAAAAAGCCCGCATTTTCATGCGAGCTCTTCTTTAAATATGGCGGTGAGGGGGGGATTCGAACCCCCGATACGTTGCCGTATACACACTTTCCAGGCGTGCTCCTTCAGCCACTCGGACACCTCACCATATTGTTTTGCTGCCTGACCGCTTGGGGGGCAACGGGGCGCTACTATAGGGAGTTGCGCTGACACGGTCAAGCAGATTTTCAGCTTTAGTGCCTGTTCGGTTAAGCAATAATCAGCTCCACGGTTTTTACGCCGTGGAGCAGGGGATTAACGCTGTGAATCGAGCACTTCGCTGTTTTTAACCACTTCCTGTGCTTTGCTGTAGCTTTCGATCAGCAACTGATAAGCCGGGAAGATGTGGGTGTACACTTCCGCCCACTCCGCGGCATCTTCACGGTTCCATGTACGCTGGATCTCAGAGGCCACCGCCGCCGTATCCATCGGGACCACACCGGCCTGTACAACGCGCGCCAGCGTGATCTCCTGCGCCATTTTGCTGTAGGTGCCGGAGGCATCAATCACCGCAAACACTTTATACCCGTCCGCCACCGCGCTGATTGACGGGAAGGCCATGCAGACGCTGGTGATGGTGCCCGCAATGATCAACGTCTTACGCCCGGTGGCTTTTACCGCCGCCACGAACTCCGGGTTATCCCAGGCGTTGATTTCGCCTTTACGGGCAACATATTGCGCATGCGGCGCGTTGGCGTGGATCTCCGGGATAAGCGGTCCGTTTGGTCCTTGTGGGACGGACGCGGTGGTGATCACCGGGATCTTCGCCAGGGTTGCGATTTTTGCCAGCGCTGCCGCACGGGCACGCAGTTCCGGCATTGGCATATCCCCAACGGTCTGGAACAGACCGCTCTGGTGATCGATAAGCAACATCACCGCATCGTTTACATCGATGGCCGGACGGGTTCCGTTAAAATTCGCAGGTGTAGACATCTTCTTCTCCTTTATTACGTTCAGATCTGGCCGAAGCGGCCGGAATTGAAATCACGAATGGCTTCGTTGATTTCGGTTTTACTGTTCATCACAAACGGGCCATACCCCACGATCGGTTCATTCAGCGGCTCACCGGCCATCAGCAGCACTTTTGCATCGCTGTTCGCTTCCAGGTGCAGTTTGTCGCCTTCCTGACTTAACACGACCAGCTGGGCTTCACCCGCCTGAGCGGTACCGTTTACCGTGATGCTGCCTTCAAGCACGACCAGCGCCGTGCTCCAGCCTTCCGGCTGAGCGAGCGTCAGATGGCTTCCCTGGTTCAGCGCGATGTCCCAGACGTTGAGCGGCGAGAAGGTGTGCGCCGGGCCGGTCACCGTGTCGTAGCGACCGGCAATAACCCGCAGCGTTCCACCATTGTCAGGCAGCGTCACCACCGGGATGTCGGCTTTCGTGATGCTCTGGTAGCCCGGTGCGGCCATCTTGTCTTTCGCCGGCAGGTTGACCCAAAGCTGCATCATTTTGAGTTCCCCGCCTTTCTGCGAGAACGCGCTGGAGTGGAACTCCTCGTGCAAAATGCCTGCGCCTGCGGTCATCCACTGCACGTCGCCGGGGCCAATGACGCCGCCTTTCCCCGTGGAGTCGCGATGCTCCACTTCACCGTCATAGACGATAGTGACCGTCTCAAAACCCCGGTGAGGGTGCTGGCCGACGCCGCGTTTCGCACCATCTGCCGGAAAGGTGTACGGGCCTGCGTAGTCCAGCAGCAGAAACGGGCTGAGCGGCTCGCCGTGCGTCTGATAAGAGAACATTGAACGGACCGGGAAACCGTCGCCCACCCAGTGCTGACGTGGAGCGGTATAAACGCCAGTGATGTTTTTCATGATTAACTCCTGATGTTCTGTAGATGTAATTAGCTTATATTCAGGGTTAATATCCCGGTAGATAGTGAAAATGGCATTCACTGTTCTGAAAATAGAACGATGAGGATGTATGCAGGATCTCAATGACTTCGTCTGGTTTGTGAAGGTGGTGGAGTACGGGGGGTTTGCGGCGGCGGGAAGGGCGCTTGATTTGCCGAAGTCCAGGCTAAGCCGCCGGATTGCGCAGCTGGAAGAGCGTCTCGGCGTACGGTTGATACAGCGCACGACGCGGCAGTTTACGGTGACGGAAGTGGGGCACACTTTCTATCAGCACTGTAAGGCAATGCTGATAGAAGCAGAAGCGGCAGAGGAGGCCGTTGCTGCGCTGCAGGCTGAGCCGCGCGGCGTCGTCAGGATCACCTGTCCCGTCACGTTACTGCACGTCCACGTGGGACCGATGCTGGCGCGGTTTATGGCGCGCTACCCCGGGATTAATCTCCAGCTTGAGGCCACCAATCGTCGGGTCGATCTTGTTGGCGAAGGTATTGATGTGGCTATCCGCGTGCGTCCGCGTCCGTTTGATGACAGCGACCTGGTGTTAAGGGTGCTGGCTGACCGGGGCATTGCCTGGTGGCAAGTCCGCAGTTGATTGGACGTATGGGTAAACCGCGAATGCCTTCCGAACTCAGTGAATGGCCTGGATTAAGTATGGGGGCCGGTAAACAGGTGCATAAATGGGAGCTCAGTGGTCCAGAAGGGGCGAAAGCGGAGATCCACTACGCACCGCGCTTTATTACCACCGACATGCTGGCACTGCGGGAAGCAGCGATGGCGGGCGTGGGCGTTGTACAGTTGCCGATTTTGATGGTGAAGGATCAGCTTGCGTCAGGGGAACTGGTACGGGTGCTGGACGCGTGGGAACCCCGACGGGAAGTAATTCACGCGGTTTATCCTTCGCGGCGCGGCATGCTGCCGTCGGTCAGGACGCTGGTGGATTTTCTGACTGAAGAGTATGCGAAGATGGTGGAGGAGTAGCTTTTTGTAGGTCGGGTAAGCGCAGCGCCACCCGACATAAAGAGCGCAGGGAGTTTCAAGGTTCGAATCCCCCCTGCATGCGTGCAATATGCGAAAAAAAAGCCCGCATTTTCATGCGAGCTCTTCTTTAAATATGGCGGTGAGGGGGGGATTCGAACCCCCGATACGTTGCCGTATACACACTTTCCAGGCGTGCTCCTTCAGCCACTCGGACACCTCACCATATTGTCATCCCGTTGTTGACGGGACGGGCGCTAATGTAAGGAAAAGCCGAACTGCCGTCAACTCACTTTTTCAGTAATTTAGCGCGTTTAGACAAACTTCAGACAACATGATTCTTAAATGTGCTGAAAGCGTCTTTTTTATCAACAACACAGCCGTGCAATAAATTTGTTATGCTGACAACCTCGTTAAAAAACAAAATAAATCAGCGCAATAAAAGGCAGGAATGACTATGGATATACTTTTCTATCACCCTACGTTTGATACGGCCTACTGGATCGAGGCGCTCACGGCGGCACTACCCGGCGCACGCGTTCGCGAGTGGAAGCGTGGAGATAACGAACATGCTGACTATGCGCTGGTCTGGCATCCGCCGGTAGAAATGCTCCAGGGCCGTAAACTGAAGGCCGTTTTTGCCCTGGGAGCCGGTGTGGATTCCATTCTGAGCAAGCTGAAGGCGCACCCTGACATGCTGCCGGAAGCGATTCCCCTGTTCCGCCTGGAAGATACCGGAATGGGGCAGCAGATGCAGGAATATGCAGTCAGCCAGGTGCTGCACTGGTTCCGCCGCTTCGATGACTATCAGGCATTTAAACAGCAGGCCCACTGGGAGCCGCTGCCGGATTACCGTCGTGAAGACTTTACCATCGGCATCCTCGGTGCGGGCGTGCTGGGCTCAAAGGTGGCTGAAGCCCTCGCACCGTGGGGCTTTCCGCTGCGCTGCTGGAGCCGCAGCCGCAAAGATTATCCGGGCGTCGAGAGCTTTGCCGGCACGGATGAACTCCCGGCCTTTCTGAACGGCACGCGCGTGCTGATCAACCTGCTGCCCAATACGGCGGAAACGGTCGGCATCATCAATGAAGACTTGCTCAACCAGTTAGCCGATGAGAGCTACCTGATGAATCTGGCGCGCGGGGTGCATCTGGTCGAGACCGATCTGCTGAAGGCGCTGGACAGCGGAAAGCTAAAAGGCGCTATGCTGGATGTCTATAGCCGTGAGCCGCTGCCGGTGGAAAGCCCGCTTTGGGCACATCCGCGCGTGGCGATGACCCCGCACGTGGCCGCCGTGACGCGTCCGGCAGAAGCGGTGGCGTACATATCCCATACCATCAGCGAAATGGAGAAGGGTAACGCGGTCACCGGCCAGGTCGACAGACAGCGCGGCTACTGAGAGAAACCCGGCGTTCGCCGGGTTTTTGCTAATATTCGCCGCTGATAACTGCTATCCTTTGGAAAAACCGCAGAGGAGAGAGAGATGTATCCCGTTGACCTGCATATGCACACCGTCGCCAGTACCCACGCGTATAGCAACCTCCATGATTATATCGCCCAGGCGAAGCTTAAGGGGATTAAGCTGTTCGCAATCACCGATCATGGCCCGGACATGGCGGATGCGCCGCACTACTGGCATTTTGTGAATATGCGGATCTGGCCACGTCTGGTGGACGGCATTGGGATACTGCGCGGCATCGAGGCGAACATCAAAAATACCGACGGTGAGATCGACTGCACCGGCCCGATGCTGACGTCTCTGGACCTTATCCTCGCCGGTTTCCACGAGCCGGTTTTTGCACCTCAGGATAAAGAGACCAACACCGCGGCGATGATTGCCACCATTGCCAGCGGCAATGTGCATATTATCAGCCACCCCGGCAACCCGAAGTACCCGATTGATATTCAGGCTGTCGCGCAGGCGGCAGCGAAGCACCGCGTGGCGCTGGAGATTAACAACTCCTCCTTTGTTCACTCGCGTAAGGGCAGTGAAGCCAACTGCCGCGAAGTGGCGGCCGCCGTCCGCGATGCGGGCGGCATGGTGGCGCTGGGTTCGGATTCCCATACCGCCTTCACGCTGGGCGATTTCAGCGAGTGCCTGAAGGTGCTGAATGACGTTAACTTCCCGGAAGCGCAAATCCTGAACGTCACCCCGCGCCGCATGCTCGATTTCCTCGAATCGCGCGGCATGGAGCCGATTGCCGAATTTGCCGATCTTTAATTGTGTAATGGAATAATAAAAATGAACGAGTTTTCCATCCTTTGCCGCGTGCTGGGTACGCTCTATTATCGCCAGCCGCAAGACCCGCTGTTGGTTCCGCTTTTTACGTTAATTCGTGAAGGTAAACTGGCGGAGAACTGGCCGCTGGAACAGGATGATTTACTGGCGCGTCTGCAAAAAAGCTGCGACATGCAGCAGATTGCGACCGATTACAATGCGCTGTTCGTCGGTGAAGAGTGCCGCGTTTCGCCATACCGTTCTGCCTGGCAGGAAGGGGCGACGGAAGCGGAAGTCCGTGCTTTCCTCTCCACCCGCGGTATGCCGCTAAGCGATACGCCAGCCGATCATATCGGTACGCTGCTGCTTGCTGCCTCCTGGATCGAAGACAACGCCGGGGATGATGAGAACGAAGCCATCGAAACCTTGTTCGAAACGTACCTGCTGCCGTGGGTCGGCACATTCCTGGGTAAAGTCGAAGCCCATGCCACCTCGCCATTCTGGAGAACGCTGGCACCGCTGACCCGCGACGCGATCGCGGCGATGTGGGATGAGCTGGAAGAAGAGAATGAAGAGTGATTTAGATCACATAAATTCTGCAACTCCGCATTTCAATTTGCACATAATGTGCTTCTGATCGCATTTCTATGGTGCGCTTCTGCTAAGATGCGCGCCATGAACATATTACTTTCTATCGCAATAACGACGGGCATTCTCTCCGGACTCTGGGGATGGGTGGCCGTGTCTCTCGGATTGCTCAGCTGGGCCGGATTCCTTGGCTGTACGGCCTATTTCGCCTGTCCGCAGGGGGGCGTCAAAGGGCTCTTCATCTCAGGCTGCACGCTGATGAGCGGGGTTATCTGGGCGCTGGTGATCATGAAAGGCAGCGCGCTGGCACCGCATCTGGAGATACTGGGGTACGTCATGACGGGCGTGGTTGCCTTCCTGATGTGCGTTCAGGCTAAGCATCTGCTGCTTTCGTTTGTGCCGGGAACCTTCATGGGAGCGTGCGCGACCTTTGCAGGGCAGGGTGACTGGAAGCTGGTGGTGCCTTCCCTGGCGCTGGGGTTGCTGTTTGGCTATGCCATGAAAAACAGCGGTCTTTGGCTGGCGTCGCGGCGGGAAAAAGCGCAAAACATCACGGCGGTGAGCGAATAAAAAAAGGCGAGATAATCATCTCGCCTTTTTTATGCGCTTCCTGTCAGGATTCCGGAGGGACTGACATATCGCGGTATTTCACCAGTATCGGGTTCTGCACGTCTGCTTTGTTTTGCAGATCCCACAGCCCGCGGTCAATACCGTCGTTGATTAAGAAGATCACGCCGGTTTCAATGGCTGACATCAGACACATCATGACCGGCTCGTTAGAGGTGTAACCAATTTCACCCTCAAGCAAACGCTGGTAATCGATGAAGCGGAATACCCCTGCCTGAACTTCATAGGACAGTATGGTTTTGCTGGTGGTCACCGAAGAGAGCACTTCGCCTGTACTGACGTTGACCACACGCAGGTTAACGGCGATTTGGTCGAGCTGGTATTGGGTATCCGCACCGATACCGAAGTACCGCGCGCCCGCACCACCCGATTTAACGTTACTTTCGTAACCAATAATCGATCCTTCAATCATCACGTTTGCTGCCGCCAGAGATTCCAGAGGCGTGCGGTTATTGGCCGCGACGGTACCATTCTCCTGTGCGGCACGAATGATTTTCCGTTCATTCAACAGGTTCTGAAGACCCTGACGTTCCAGCGGAATAAACCAGTGCGAATCCTTGAGTGCGGTAACCAGCATCGCGGTGGCGCTTTGCGGCACGGCCGTGGAGAAGTTACTTGCCGGGTAAGGTTTGAATTGCCCGGTTTCATCCTGAATGTTGTATACGGAGACAAATATTTTCCCCGTTGGAGCAGGTAAATGTGTTAAATCACGATAACTCTGGGCCCGAGGCATTAATGTTGGTTTTGCAGCTTCTTTAGGTGGAGCAGTTAAACAACCGCTCAATAAGCACACTGCAACAAATATCAGGAAGCGCTGCATGATCGTTGTCCTTATTTAGCTATTGTTTAAAAGTCAGTTGAATTACTTTGAAGACCGGAAACCTGAATGGTGGATATTCTTCCGGTTTTACGATCGGTCACGTTCAGCTGAAGCTGTCCATCAGTGTTGGCGATATCAACGATAAAATCGTTGGTCACCATCCGGCCGGGTTTACCGGTATTAATGTTGGTCAATAACCCGCCTAAAATCTGCGACTGGATAGCCTGAGTGAAGTTGTCCAGGGCGGATGGGGTATCAATGCTAAAATCCTTTAAGCTTGGGTCCTTATAGGAGTTTTGCGCCTGAGCCTCATTCAGCAGAAACGCACCGTTGTTAGGGTTACCGCCAAAGTTAGGGTTACGGAACTGAAACGTCATGTTTCCGGCCCAGCTTATGGGGGTGATCAGCATTATCGAAACAACTGCATATGCAATACGCATGACAGCCTCCGCATATCGGTTCGCTAGAACTCGTCTTTTGCTAAATCGCTGGTGCTTAATAGGGCTTTATCTATTTGCAGGCGATTAATAGCGTCTTCTGATTGTGCCAGTGCTAAGGCTACGTTTTTATCGAAGTCCATTTTTGTGGGGAATAAAAACGTTTGATAAATAACGTACTGATTGGCCGTTATTGTTATCCAACTTCCCCATCGTGCACTGGGCCGCTCGTTGATTGTTATATTTCCGGTATAAGTACTGTCCCATTTGTCACTGAAGGCCCGGTAAAAACTGTGCCCGACCGATGAGACAGTGTGGTCTGTTAACAATCCGGGAACTTCGACCTCGACGGCCTTCAGATTCCCTGCAGCGAGCAGGAAACTCGCTGCGGCGATCCAACTCAACGTGCGTTTCATATGATTAACGCCTGAGGTTATCGTTAGCCCACGAAACCGCCTGAGTTCGGTTTTTCACAGCTATCTTCTTGAAAAGATTATAAAGGTGCGTCTTTACCGTATTTTCGCTGATAAATAACGAACGGGCGATTTCAATATTTGAAGCACCAATGCGTAACTTATTCAGGATCTCTTTCTCACGGTGCGTGAGCAGTGCTGACTCTGAGCTGTTATAGCGATAATTTCCGGAATGCGTAATGAGATAGCTGGCAAGCTTTTGCGAAAAATAACACTCGCCGCGCAATATACCTTGCAGGCCCTCAACCACCCGGTCTTCTTCTTCCGTGACGTAGAACACGCCATTGATATGCGGCCAGCTTTCAATATCTCTGAAGGGATATTCGTCAGGTGTATTCAACAATAGCACGCGGATATTATTGTTTTTCCTGCTTAAAATATCCTGCCAGTAATGGATAAGCTTTTTATCAGCTTCCATCATATCGAACAGAATGATGCTGCCAGGGACAATATCATCAAAAGAACGTTGAATATTATGCAATTTCCCGTTCAGTGATAAAGATTGCTTTAAATGTTGTAATAACGCTGTCGCTTGCAAAGAAGGTTTTGTGATCAACAGTAATGTATGACCATGTAAACTATGGACTTCATTATACATGATGAAACCCCACTTTTTTTGGCACCTGGCAGCTGCCCTCCTGTTTATTAGAGGACACCAGAAGTACTGACAGATGTTGCACTGCTGTGTGTAGAATCAGACCATAACCTCCACAGGGAGGTAAATATAAAACCAATTTCGTACATCTAATTTCAATCTAGCTTTTACGAAGTTTAAAGCAAGTGTTAAACATGTAACTGAATGTAAAAATCAATATTAATTTGTGAAATTAGCTTGTAATGAATGGCGAGAAATGATGAGAAAGTTGTACATATTAATAGAGGTGCACAGATTTTAAAAATCATACAAATATTTATAATTATTTGATTTATAGAGTTATTTGTTATTTTGATGAAACGATAATTAAGTATGAGTTACAGGTTGGTTCTAAGTCCAGGAATGAGCAGTGGTCTGGCTTAAGAAAACAGGGGTCGTGTCACGCACTGAGAAAAAATGTTCTTCAGCCGTTACGTTTAAACACCCGGGAAGACCCGTGGACAGCCTTCGCTTCGCTGTACAACCCTTTCGCAAAACACCTGTAATAAAAAATATAAGCTGGCCTGAATAAAGTGTTTTTTGATGTAAATTACGACTTTGTGGTGATCTGAAAAATAAAAATAAGCCGCGCGGGTGAGATATTTAAAATGTTTCAGCGGACATACTCTTCACCGTAACGACGCGTTAACACAATACGAATCGTTTTTACAAGCAACACGGTTATACGGTTATGGTGTGATTCAATAACCAGGTCCAGGGTGACAACATGAAATACACATCGTTATTTATGGTGTTTACATTACTGGGTGCGCCTGGATTTGTAACCGCAGCGAATTCAGATTTAGCCAATCCTGAATATAACTTTGCGGTTAACGAATTAAGTCTTTCATCACTCAATCAGGCAGCCATTATTGGTCAACAGGGTGTTTTCAATGACGCTCAGGTTCGCCAGGAGGGTTCAAAACTCTTGTCCATTGTTTCCCAGGATGGGGCAGGTAACAGAGCGAGAGTTGATCAATCAGGGGGTTACAATATTGCCTGGATCGATCAGAGCGGTAACGCGAATGATGCAGGTATTACGCAAGATGGATACGGTAATAGCGCGAAAATTATCCAGAAAGGGTCGGGTAATAGAGCAAATATTACGCAGTACGGTACGCAGAAAACCGCAGTTGTAGTGCAGAAACAGTCGCAAATGGCGATTAACGTTATTCAACATTAGCGCCTTCGCGACGACTTTAATCAATCCGATGGGGGTTTACCATGAAATTTCTCAAAGTGGCAGCGCTTGCAGCAATCGTAGTTTCTGGTAGTGCTATGGCGGGTTCTATTAATCAGGGCGGCTGGGGTCATGGACATGGTCATGGCGGATACAGTGGCCCAAATTCAACCCTGAATATTTATCAGGACGGTGGCGGTAACTCCGCGGTTGCTCTGCAGACAGACGCCAGAAATTCCGTGCTGAATATTACCCAGAAAGGTGGCGGTAACGGCGCTGACGTTGGTCAGGGTTCTGATGACAGTAAAATCAACCTGACCCAGAAAGGATTTGGCAACAGTGCAACACTTGATCAGTGGAACAGTAAAAAATCTGTTATGAACGTTAGCCAGTCCGGCGGCTTTAACGGTGCCCTCGTAGACCAGACTGCTTCTAACTCTACTGTCAACGTTACCCAGATCGGCTTCGGTAACCACGCGACAGCTCATCAGTACTGATACTGAAATCTGTGCTACAAAAAAACAGGGCTGATGCCCTGTTTTTTTTCGGGAGTTCATCATGAATACCTTAATTCTCCTTGCCGCGCTTTCCAGCCAGATAACCTTCAAAACGTCGCAGCAGGAAAATATGACCACCATTATTCCGCAGGTCACTCTGGCGCAGCCGTGTGATTGTCAGGTTCAGATTGTTTCCGTTCGGGAAGGGCAGGGGGGACAAAGTTCGTCCCGACAGCAAAATACCCTTTTTATACCCGCTAATCAGACGATTGATTTAATGCGCCTGAGTTTAAATATTAACGCAGGAGACACGGTAAAAATCGTTGTCACCGTCTCAGATGGAAAATCGCTTCATTTATCACAACAGTGGTCGCCAGCGGGAAGTTCGATCTAAACATTCATGGAATCAATGGCTTGTGAATGTGGCGGGTCTGCACCGTTGAGCTATGCTGATATCAGGGACCAGGTCATTATGTTCCTTAACGTGAGACTTCGTTTGTCATAATGAAGTGCGTTTACCCCTCAAGGACGATTTTCATTGAGGAGTACCTATAATGAACCACTCTTTCGCTCGACTCGTGACGGGTCTGGGCCTGACCGTTTCTGTTTTTAGCCTCCCGGTTTATTCCGCTACCATTGTGAACGGTGGCGTCATTCATTTTCGCGGTGCCATTGTTGCCGACCCCTGTGAAGTTTCGCCGCATCAGAGACAGTTTGCCTTGTCCTGCCCGGATAATAATCGTATGCAAACGCGCATGGTCAGCTATGAAGAGGCGCTTAATGGCCACGTGTCCGATTCGAACCTGGCATCGCTGCGCATGAAATACCTCAACCCTGAAAAAACGCTCGCGGTTGTCGAAATACAGTATCGATAACGCTCTCTCTTCCGCTTTGTGCGGAAGAGGATTTTTTCTGATAGTTTTTTCTCCCGGGCAGCCCTGCGATACACTTAAGAAAAAGGCGGGTTGCAGAGGGGCTTTATGAAACCGCAAATTGAAGTGATTCATGGCGATATTACGACCATGCATGTCGACGTCATCGTCAATGCCGCCAATCCCTCCCTGATGGGGGGAGGCGGTGTGGACGGGGCTATCCACCGGGCTGCCGGACCGCAGCTGCTGGAAGCCTGCAAAACCGTGCGGCAACAGCAGGGTGAGTGTCCTCCCGGTCATGCGGTCATTACGCTTGCGGGGGATCTGCCTGCCAGAGCGGTAATTCACGCCGTAGGGCCTGTCTGGCACGGTGGCGATCGGCATGAGGCGAGTATTCTGGAAGAGGCGTACCGGAACTGTCTGCGGCTGGCTGCCGACAACGGCTATAAAACAATGGCGTTTCCGGCCATCAGTACCGGTGTGTATGGCTATCCTAAGGCGGCTGCCGCGACGATCGCCGTCGAAACCGTTTACCGCTACCTGTCGCTAAAACCGATGCCTGAGAAGGTTATCTTTGTCTGTTTCGACGAAGAAACTACCCACCTTTATCAACGGTTGCTGACCCAGCGCGGGCAGGAACTGGACACCTGAAGAAAGCGCGGCGCACTCAGTGCGCCGCGGTTGTTTATGAGGCTTTTACCTGTGGTTTTCCTGAAAAGAGGAAACGCAGGAGCGGGATCCGCAGATGGATTTCATAGAGCACGATCGCAATCCCCACGACAAACACCAGACCGGTAAAGAACCCCAGCGTGTTGGAGGCGATATGCGGGGTGATATAAGCCCCGAAGAAAAGCGTTAACGGGTGATGCACCAGATAAATAAACAGCGAAGCATTGACGAAGTAGGTCACACGGCTGGACTTAAAGTTCAGCAGGCGGTGGCCGAGCGCGAATACCACGTTCACCATCCACAAACCCAGCAGCATGGTGATCACGCTTTCCGTTTCGTACATCCAGGCGTCGCCGCTGCCGTAGCGCTGATTCAGCAGATAGGCTGCGAACGCGAAGGCCGCACCTATCGCGCACCACGGTGACGGAGTGGTAAACAGTGCTTTCAGCTTCGGATAAATAAACGCCAGCGCGCCGATTAAAAAGAACGGGATGTAGAACAGCGACTGCATCACCACGAAATTAAAGAGCCCGTCGCTTAAAATCGGCGAATAGACGATAAGCAGGGTCCGTCGCACGGCAGCATAAGCGATCCCCAACAGCAAGAAGAGCACTGACAGTTTGCCCATCGTAACGTTGGCGAAAAAGGCGTCGGCTGTCGAACTCAGGTGGTGGCGCAGGCGGCTAAAAATGAACAGACTCACCGTGGTGAGCACCACCAGGACCAGCAGGAACCACAGGTGAGACACCAGCTCCCAGACCAGCGTATTGTACTTTTCATACAGCGACAGATTCGGCCAGTTCTCCGCTTTGCCTTTGACGTACTGCAGCATCATGAACTGAGGCAGCGTCAGCAGCGGAATCGCGGTCAGCATGGGGATCCCCACGCGCTCGACGCGCACCTTCCACCAGCGTTTAAGCGGGTATCGCAGAAACAGCATGTAAGAGAAATAGCCGGAGATGACAAAAAACACCTGCATACGGAAGGCGTGAATAAAGTCATTAAACAGCGTCAGCCACCAGGACGGCATCTGGCTATTCACATGCCAGGTGTGGCTGGAGTAAATCAGTGATATGTGAAAAGGGATCCCCAATAGCATCAGCCATGCCCGGATCGAGTCGAGGAAATATTCACGTTCTGTTGGTGTTGTGCTCATATAACGTTGTGCATTCTCAGACTTTTCGTCTTATCCCTAAGACTCATAATGGTTACATTCGAAAGCAACCCTACACCAAGACCGACACCCTGTCTCCAGGATAAGCACGCAAAGTGAATAATGGGTTCTTTCATTTGCTTAATCCATGAGCCAGCAGCTGAACAAAGCAGTGATAATGTTGTCGGATTGCCTGAGTTTCCATTAAAATGGATCGGATCGATATAAGCACACAAAGGGGGAAGTGCTTACTTATTATGAAACATAAACCACAGATGATGAAAATGCGTTGGTTAGGTGCTGCAGTGGTGTTATCACTGTATACCTCATCGGCACTGGCCTTTAACATCGACGATGTCGCAAAACAGGCAAAATCGATGGCGGGCAAGAGCTACGAAGCGCCGAAAAGTAACTTGCCCTCCGTTTTCCGCGATATGAAATATGCGGACTATCAGCAGATCCAGTTCAATCACGACAAAGCCTACTGGAGCAACATCAAGACCCCGTTCAAGCTTGAGTTTTATCATCAGGGTATGTATTTCGACACGCCTGTTGCCATCAATGAAGTGACGGCCACAGCGGTACGTAAGATTAAATACAGCCCGGATTACTTCAATTTTGGCAATGTGCAACACGACAAAGATACGGTGAAAGACCTGGGCTTCGCTGGCTTTAAGGTGCTTTACCCGATCAACAGCAAAGATAAAAACGACGAAATCGTCAGCATGCTTGGTGCCAGCTATTTCCGCGTGATTGGCGCGGGGCAGGTATACGGGCTTTCTGCGCGCGGACTGGCTATTGATACCGCGCTGCCATCAGGTGAAGAATTCCCACGTTTCCGTGAGTTCTGGATTGAACGTCCAAAACCAACGGACAAACGTCTGACTATCTATGCGCTGCTGGATTCTCCGCGTGCGACCGGTGCCTATCGCTTTGTGATCATGCCGGGTCGTGACACGGTGGTTGACGTGCAGTCTAAGGTTTACCTGCGTGATAAAGTGGGCAAACTGGGCGTTGCGCCGCTGACCAGTATGTTCCTGTTTGGGCCGAACCAGCCGTCACCAGCAACCAACTTCCGCCCAGAACTGCATGACTCCAACGGTCTGTCTATTCACGCCGGTAACGGAGAGTGGATCTGGCGTCCGCTGAACAACCCGAAACATCTGGCGGTGAGCAGCTTCGCAATGGAAAACCCACAAGGTTTTGGCCTGCTGCAGCGTGGTCGTCAGTTCTCCCGCTTTGAAGATCTGGACGACCGCTATGACCAGCGCCCAAGCGCCTGGGTCACGCCAAACGGTGACTGGGGTAAAGGTAAGATCGAGCTGGTAGAAATTCCAACCAACGACGAAACCAACGATAACATCGTCGCTTACTGGACGCCGGATCAGTTGCCGGAAGCCGGTAAAGAGATGAACTTCAAGTACACCATCACCTTCAGCCGCGACGAAGATAAGCTGCATGCGCCGGATAACGCGTATGTGATGCAGACTCGCCGCTCAACGGGTGATGTGAAGCAGTCTAATCTTATCCGTCAGCCTGACGGTACCGTGGCCTTTGTCGTGGACTTCACAGGCCAGGATATGAAGAAACTGTCACCGGACACTGCCGTTGCCGCTCAGGCCAGCATCGGTGAGAACGGTGAAATCGTTGAGAATACCGTGCGTTACAACCCGGTAACAAAAGGCTGGCGTCTGACCCTGCGCGTGAAAGTGAAAGATCCGAAACAGACCACTGAAATGCGTGCAGCGCTGGTCAGTAACGATCAGCCGCTGAGTGAAACCTGGAGCTATCAGCTACCTGCCAATGAATAATACATCTGAATATATTGATGCTATGCCGCTGACGGATATCGAAAAAGCGGCACTGCCTAAGAGCGACATCCGCGCGGTTCACACCGCGCTGGATGGTGAACATCGTCAGTTTTCCCGTGATGATGATACGCCGCTGGGGTCAGTAAAGGCACGTCTGGAGCAGGCCTGGCCGGACTCGCTGGCAGAAGGGCAGTTGATTAAAGACGACGAAGGGCGCGATCAGCTTCAGGCGATGCCGAAGGCCACGCGTTCCTCAATGTTTCCCGATCCATGGCGCACCAACCCGGTGGGCCGCTTCTGGGATCGCCTGCGCGGGCGTGATGTGACGCCCCGCTATCTGTCACGCCTGACGAAAGAAGAGCAGGCTTCCGAACAGAAATGGCGTACCGTGGGGACCATCCGTCGCTACATCCTGCTGCTGCTGACGCTGGCGCAGACGGTCGTCGCGACCTGGTATATGAAAACCATCCTGCCTTATCAGGGCTGGGCGTTTATCAACCCGACGGACATGATGGGCCAGGATCTCTGGGTCTCCTTCATGCAGCTGCTGCCGTACATCCTGCAGAGCGGCATCCTTCTGCTGTTCGCGGTTCTCTTCTGCTGGGTCTCGGCTGGTTTCTGGACCGCGCTGATGGGCTTCCTGCAGCTGCTGATGGGGCGTGACAAATACAGCATTTCGGCGTCAACGGTCGGGGATGAACCCCTCAATCCTGAGCACCGTACCGCGCTGATTATGCCTATCTGTAACGAAGACGTTGACCGCGTGTTTGCGGGTCTGCGTGCCACCTGGGAGTCCGTAAAGGCGACTGGCAACGCGGAGCATTTCGACGTTTACATCCTGAGCGACAGTTACAACCCGGATATCTGCGTGGCGGAACAAAAAGCGTGGATGGAGCTGATTGCGGAAGTGCAGGGCGAAGGGCAGATCTTCTACCGTCGTCGCCGCCGTCGTGTGAAGCGTAAAAGCGGTAACATCGATGACTTCTGCCGTCGCTGGGGTAATCAGTACAGCTATATGGTCGTGCTGGATGCGGACTCCGTCATGAGCGGTGACTGCCTGAGCGGTCTGGTGCGTCTGATGGAAGCCAATCCGAACGCGGGTATCATTCAGTCTTCGCCAAAAGCCTCCGGTATGGACACCCTCTATGCGCGCTGCCAGCAGTTCGCCACCCGTGTTTACGGGCCGCTGTTTACGGCGGGTCTGCACTTCTGGCAGCTGGGTGAATCGCACTACTGGGGTCACAACGCCATTATCCGCGTGAAGCCGTTCATTGAACACTGTGCGCTGGCGCCGCTGCCGGGCGAGGGTTCGTTTGCCGGTTCTATTCTGTCGCATGACTTCGTGGAAGCGGCGCTGATGCGTCGTGCTGGCTGGGGCGTCTGGATTGCCTACGACCTGCCGGGATCGTACGAAGAGCTGCCGCCGAACCTGCTGGACGAACTCAAGCGTGACCGCCGCTGGTGTCACGGTAACCTGATGAACTTCCGCCTGTTCCTGGTGAAAGGGATGCACCCGGTTCACCGTGCAGTGTTCCTGACGGGCGTGATGTCTTATCTCTCCGCACCGCTGTGGTTTATGTTCCTTGCGCTCTCTACTGCGCTGCAGGTCGTGCATGCCCTGACGGAGCCGCAATACTTCCTGCAACCGCGGCAGCTGTTCCCGGTGTGGCCACAGTGGCGCCCTGAACTGGCGATTGCGCTGTTTGCCTCCACCATGGTGCTGCTGTTCCTGCCTAAGCTGCTCAGCATCATCCTGATCTGGTGCAAAGGCTCGAAAGAGTACGGCGGTTTCTTCCGCGTGACCCTTTCACTGCTGCTGGAAGTGCTGTTCTCCGTGCTGCTGGCACCGGTGCGTATGCTGTTCCACACCGTGTTCGTGGTCAGTGCGTTCCTGGGCTGGGAAGTGGTCTGGAACTCACCGCAGCGTGATGACGACTCCACGCCGTGGAGCGAAGCCTTTATGCGCCACGGTTCTCAGCTGCTGCTGGGTCTGGTGTGGGCGGCCGGGATGGCGTGGCTGGATCTGCGCTTCCTGTTCTGGCTGGCGCCGATTGTCTTCTCGCTGATCCTGTCGCCGTTTGTCTCCGTGATCTCCAGCCGTTCGACGGTGGGGCTGCGGACCAAACGCTGGAAGCTGTTCCTGATCCCGGAAGAGTATTCCCCGCCGCAGGTGCTGGTGGACACCGATCGTTATCTCGAGCAGAACCGCAATCGCACGCTGGATGACGGCTTTATGCACGCGGTGTTTAACCCGTCATTTAACGCACTGGCAACGGCGATGGCCACCGCGCGCCACCGTGCCAGCCAGGTGCTGGAGATTGCCCGCGATCGTCACGTTGAGCAGGCGCTGAACGAGACCCCGGAAAAACTCAACCGTGACCGTCGTCTGGTCCTGTTGAGCGACCCGGTCACGATGGCGCGTCTTCACTACCGCGTGTGGTCCGCTCCGGAGAGATACTCTTCGTGGGTAAACTACTATAAAGAACTGAAGCTGAACCCGCTGGCGTTGAAGGCGAAGTAAGTGGTTAAGTAGAGCGGGTAAGCGAAGCGCCACCCGCCAGATAAAATACCGGCTTAATCGCCGGTATTTTTTTAGAGGTTACTCATGAGAATAATCATCGTCGTTCTGATGGCATGCCTGCTCAGCGGCTGCGGCAGCATCATCAGCCGCACCATTCCAGGGCAAGGCCACGGGAATCAGTATTACCCTGGCGTGAAATGGGATCTCCGTGACTCCGCATGGCGCTACCTCACCGTGCTGGATCTGCCATTCTCGCTAATTTTCGACACGCTGCTGCTGCCGATCGATGCCAGCCACGGCCCTTACGAGTAGCGTAAATTAACGCTCGTCCCACTCATCGGCTGCGGTTTGACCTTCTTCCGTATCGAGCGGTGGCTCGAGCTGAAATTCGCCCTCATCCCACTCGTGCAGGGTGTTCTCTTCCAGCCATTCCTGCCGCAGTTCGATTTCATCATAGTCACCGTCAAAGACGGCCTGCGCACCTTCACCGCTCAGGACCGGCAGACATTCCCCTTCTTCACCTTCATCGGCAAAGAATTCGGCCTGCCACATAATATCCCCATCCTGCAGAACGTATTTTTGGATATTAAGTTGTTGCACGTCAGCATCTTCTTCTTCAACGCCGGGGTTATCGGCGAGGAACTCTTCACGAGCGGCATCAATAGCTTCTTCCAGCGTGGCGTACATGGTCATTGGTGTCTCCCTGTTTTCCAGAAGGTTTCAGGGAAAGAATAGCTGAATATCTGATTCTGCAAGTATGAATACGAAAATAAGCTTCAGGCGTTCGTCTTATTCAGCCACCGGCCGTAACGCGCGGGATAAACTGAACCACGAATAGATCGCATTAAACAGCACTACGCCTGCCGTCACGATAAAGACGGCGCGAAAACCAAAGCTGGCGGAAATGCCAGCCCCGAGGAGCGGCCCGGTGACGTTACCGATGTCGCGAAATGACTGGTTATAGCTGAATATACGCCCGGCAATCTGGTTTGTGGAGTTGTAGACCAGCAGGGTTTGAACGGCGGGCAGTAACGCGCCGTCGGCGGCGCCCAGTAAAAAGCGCAGAACACCAAGCTGCCAGGGCGAGTGCACCATCGACATGGGGATCAGCAGCAGGACAGAGATCACCAGCGCACAGATCAGAATTTTTTCCGGGCCGACGCGGTCTCCCAGTTTCCCCAGCCTCGGGGCGCTGAGCAATGCCGCCACACCGGGCACGGATGCGATCAGTCCGCTAATAAATGCAATATTGCTGACGTTGCCCGCCAGATCGCGAACGTACAGCGTGAGGATAGGAGCAATCGATCCGGTTGCAACCTGAATAATCAGGGTCGTCACGAACAGACTCAGTACCAGTCTGGGATTTTTGAGCGAGGTCAGCACCTCCCTGGCGTGGAGCATCTCTTTCTTCGCAACGGGTGTGAAGTTTTCCCGAATACAGAGCAGGGTGACGATAAAGCACAGGAACAGCACGCTGGCGGTGATGAAGAATACCGGGCGCAGGCCATAGCTGTCGGCCAGGAGTCCGCCGGCCAGGGGCCCCAGCAGGGCACCGCTCACGCCGCCGGTTGAGAGCGTGCCCAGCGCCCAGCCGCTCTTATGGCGAGGAATTTGTGTGGCAATCAGGGCATTGGCATTCGGAATAAAGCCTCCCAGTAGGCCCAGCAACGCGCGCAAAATCAGGAACTGCCAGACGTTTTGCGCCACGCCCATCAGCGCCATGATGATGGCCATCCCCAGCGCCGAGCGGAGCAGCATAATTTTTCGCCCCTTGCGGTCGGCAAGGCCACCCCAGAAGGGCGAGGCCATCGCGGAAAACAGGAACGTGATGCTGAATACCAGGCCGGACCACATATTGAGCGCGCTGTGGCCCGTCACGCCCAGCTGTTCGACGTAAAGCGGCAGGAAAGGCATGACCAGGCTAAACGCTGCACCGGTGAGAAAACAGCCAAGCCACGCAACCGTGAGGTTACGCTTCCAGCTTATGGGGGCATCTGAGGGTGACATAACAATCCGCATAATGAGGTGCTGAGCACCTGAAGCATGAAGTAATAAGCCTGCTAATTATGCGCCTGGGTTATGATTGCCGCAATGAGGGGGAGCTTTTAAAGCTAAAACAGCATGCGGCCCTGAGGGCCGCACGTTGAAAATCAATAGCGGGACGGCGTGCCTTTTGGCCGGGTTTTAAAGCGACGGTGCAGCCACATATACTGCTCCGGGGCGAGCATGATGCACTTCTCCACAACGCTGTTCATCCAGCGTGCGGTGGTTTCTGCATCGTCAAGCGGCGGTGCGAGTTCCGGCTCCAGCATCATAAGCTCGTAGCCCGAACCGTCCGGCTTGCGACGGGGAACAAAAGGCACGATGGCGGCTTTGGACATCCGCGCCAGCATCCAGGTACCGGTGGTTGTCGCGGCCTCTTCAACGGCGAAGAAGGGGACAAAAACGCTGGCCTGTGGGCCATAGTCGTGGTCGGGGGCATACCAGACCACTTCACCGGATTTCAGCGCGCGGATCATTCCCTTCAGATCTTTACGGTCGATCATGCTTTTGTTAGAGCGCATGCGGCCGTTGGTCTGGATTAAATCGATGACCGGGTTATCGTTAGGGCGATAAACGCCAATGCCGGGCGCCTGCATGCCGAACATACGCGCCCCGATTTCCAGCGTCAGAAAATGGACGCCGATCAGCAGAACGCCCGTCTGGTTGGCCTGAAGCGTATGCACCGGATCCATGCCGGTTCCCGTCACCTCACTCCAGCGAGCCATGCGTTTGTCCGGCCAGAACCACGCCATGCCGGTTTCCATAAGCCCCATCCCGACGGATTCGAAATTCTTCGCGACCATGTCGTGACGCTCTGATTCGCTCATCTGCGGAAAACACAGCTCAAGGTTGCGGTACGCGATTCTGGCGCGACGCTTCATAAACAGCTGTGCGAAACGGCCCAGAAATTTACCCAACCGAAAAATAATAGGGTAGGGAAGCTGTACCAGAAGCCATAAAAAGCCGATGCCAAGCCAGGTCAACCAATAGCGGGGATGCAAAAGGGCGGCAGTAAATGTTGGTAACTGGGTCATGTCTTTCCTGTGTTCAAACGTCCTGTTTTGCTAGTGTCTCATTTTTTGAGGCGTAGCCAAAATATCTGCTTTCGAAGCGTGCACGAATACAGCAATTGTTAAGCCTGATTAATCAGGGTGTGTGAAATGTAGCGTAAATTGTGTGGATGTAAATTGGTTTTGTTTGCTATATGATGCCGACCGAATTTTCATTCTCTCTAACGATTCCAGGACTGTACACCATGCCAGTGTTACACAACCGCGTGTCGAATGAGATGTTAAAAGCGCGTATGTTGGCTGAAACCGAACCGCGCACCACCATCTCATTCTATAAATACTTCACGATCGACGATCCGCAGGCGACCCGCGATGCGCTTTATCAGGCGTTCACAGCGCTGAACGTCTTCGGCCGCGTCTACCTTGCCCGTGAAGGCATTAACGCGCAGATTAGCGTACCGGAAAGCAAAGTCAGCGCCTTCCGTGACGTACTTTATCAGTTTGACCCGGCCCTTAACGGCTTACGCCTGAACATTGCCCTGGATGATGACGGGAAATCCTTCTGGGTGCTGCGCATGAAGGTGCGTGAACGCATCGTGGCGGACGGTATCGACGATCCTGAGTTTAACCCGGCGGACGTCGGTGAATACCTGAAGGCGGCGGAAGTGAATGCGATGCTGGACGATCCGGATGCCGTGTTTATTGATATGCGTAACCACTATGAGTATGAGGTGGGGCATTTCGAGAACGCGATGGAAATCCCGGCCGATACCTTCCGCGAGCAGCTGCCGAAAGCGGTTGAGATGATGCAGGAGCATAAAGATAAAAAGATCGTTATGTACTGCACCGGCGGTATCCGCTGTGAGAAAGCCAGCGCGTGGATGAAGCACAACGGCTTTAATAAGGTCTGGCACATTGAAGGCGGCATTATCGAGTACGCACGCCGCGCCCGTGAGCAGGGGCTGCCGGTACGCTTTATCGGGAAAAACTTTGTCTTTGACGAGCGTATGGGCGAACGTATTTCGGACGACGTCATTGCCCAGTGCCACCAGTGCGGCGCGCCGTGCGATACCCACACCAACTGCAAAAATGACGGTTGCCATCTGCTGTTCATTCAGTGCCCGGCCTGTGCCGAGAAGTTTAACGGTTGCTGTAGCGAGCTGTGCAGCGAAGAGAGCATCCTGCCGGAAGAAGAGCAGCGTCGCCGTCGCGCAGGACGTGAAAACGGCAACAAGATTTTCAATAAATCACGCGGTCGTCTGAATACCAAACTGGGTATCCCTGACCCGGAATGATAATAACGCCCGGCACGGTGAAAGCCTGCCGGGCGACATTATTACGATTTCTGCTGTACACCTTCAACGGAAATAATCAGCTCCACGTCCTGAGACGCCGGGCCTAAATCCGTTGTGATATTAAAATCTTTCAGGTGAATTTTCCCTGCCGCTTCAAAACCTGCGCGTTTACCTCCCCACGGGTCATCACCCTGACCCAGTAATTTCGCATCAAGCGTGACCGGTTTGGTTACGCCGTTAAGCGTCAGGTTGCCGGTAATATTCAGCTTATCGCCGTCTTTCTTCACCTCAGTAGAAGTGAAGGTCGCCTGCGGGAATTTCGCGACGTTGAGGAACTCCCCACTGCGCAGGTGTTTATCGCGCTCTGCGTGGTTTGTGTCGACGCTGTTCGTATTAATCGTCACATTGACTTTATCGGCCGCAGGATTTTTTTCGTCAAAGGTGAACGTGCCGTCAAAATCCTTAAAGGTACCGTACAGCCAGCTATATCCCAGGTGCTGAATACGGAAATTGACGAAAGCGTGCTGACCCTCTTTATCAATTTTATAATCCGCCGCCACGGCGGAACCGGCGGTGAATAACAGAGAACCCAGTGCGATACCCAGCAGGTGTTTTTTCATTTTATGCTCCAGAGTCAACTGACGAGCGGCCAAGCATGCGCTTTAGCGTATCGTCTTTATCAATAAAATGGTGTTTGAGGGCGGCAAGCCCGTGAAGTAAGGACAGGATCACCACGCTCCAGGCAAGCCAGAGGTGAATGACCCCCGCCGTGTCGGCCTGCGCCCCGGCATCGCTCAGTGTTGCCGGAACGTCGAACAGGCCGAAGACGTTAATCGGCTTACCGTCAGCCGTCGAAATGAGATAGCCGCTAATCAGGATGCCAAACAGCAGTGCATAGAGCGCAATATGCGCGGCGACGGCACTGAGGCGGGTAAATTTACTGTGGGTCTTTGGCGCAGCGGGCGGCGGGGAAATATGTCGCCAGATCACGCGGAAAACCAGCCCCAGCATCAGCAGGACACCAATGCTTTTATGCAACTCCGGCGCCTGGTGATACCAGCCATCGTAATAGCTGAGCGTGACCATCCAGAGTCCAAGTCCAAACATACCGTAGACGGCAAGAGCAAATATCCAGTGCAAACCTATGGATATTATTCCGTAGCGCCGGGAGGAGTTACGCAATTGCATCAGAATGTCCATTTTCAAATTAACCGGAAAGTAAAAATGAACGGGAAGGCGGGATATTGCAACTGAAATAATTGTCTATTGATTTTTATTTTATTTATTTCAGCAATTTTGAAAAGGATCGCTAGCGCTAATTCAATCTCTTCGTGCAAGCGAAATGGTGAGTTTCAATAAAGATAAATTAACGTCAATTATTGTCAGTAAGGCTTTTCAGTAAAATACAATGTAAACAAAATCAATAATGGCCAACAGCGCCCACAATAAGAGATAGAGCATAAAATGCTCGCGAATATTATTCATCAGAAAGCTAACGATCCTGCGCATAACGCCCCGTAATGCAGTGTGAATGAAACGGGCCCCGGGACGTCCGGTGCCCGTGGCGAATTATCCGTTAAAACGCGAGAGGGAGAAGGGCGTCAGATCAAACTGCGGTGCAATACCCTGGGCAAACTGCGCGGCGATTTCACCCAGCACGGAAGCAAACTTAAAGCCGTGGCCGCTCAGTCCGGTGATGAGCAGCGTGTTGTCATGCCCCGGCAGCGTATCAATGATAAAGTCTTCATCCGGCGTGTTGTCGTAGGTACAGGCCGCGCCATAAAGCAAGCCGCCGACGCCCGGAAGAATAGTGCGCAGGAACGAGAAGGCTTCCGAACCATCCTGAGGAAAGGCGCCGAAAGGCTTGCGCTCTTCAGGGGAGGAGATTGCCTGGCCCCCGTTGTGTTTACCGATTTTCAGCGCGTCTTTTTCTGACGGGAAGCCGTAGAACTGGTCGCCGTTGGGTAATTCGCCGGTGAAGGCCGGGAATTTATTCTGGACGCTGTAACGACCATCCGACTGGAACCAGGAGAAGACCTTGCGCACCGGCTGGATCGGCAGATCGGGCAGCAGACGGGTAACCCAGGTTCCCGCGCTGACCAGCAGGCGATCCGCGGAATATTCACCGTCAAGGGTCGTTACCGTGACGCCATTACCGTCATGGGTGATGGCGTCTACCGGACAGTTGAACAGCTGCGCGCAGCCTGCCTTCTCGGCCAGCTCGATCCAGGTCTTGATCGCCGTTTCACAATGCAGCACACCAGAGTGGGCTTCAAAGAGGCCAATATAATCGTCCGGGACGCTAATTTCGGGCCAGCGCGCGCTAATGCCCGTCGCGTCCAGTTTCTCAACGTCCAGATTAAACGTTTTCGCGCTGCGTTCGACGCCGGCGAGAAATTCAGAATGGGCCGGGCCCAGGTTGATAACGCCGGTACGTTCGAAAATGCGGTCTTCAGTCTGTTTCGCCAGTTCGTCCCACAGCGTCTGGGCGCGAAGCACCAGCGGAACATAGCGCTCGCCTTCGCCATACGCATGGCGGATGAGGCGGGTATCGCCATGATGGCTGCCCTCCGCATGAGGCGGAAGATGGCTATCGATCATCAGGACCTTCAGGCCCGCCTGCGTCGCGTAATAACCGGCGGCAGAACCCACGGATCCGCTGCCAATAATGATTAAGTCGTATCTCATATGCATCTCGTAAACTGATGTTTTGTTAGCAGAGTAATTAACAACGCGGGGTTAGACAAGGGAGAAATAAATAAGGCACCGCGAGGGTGCCTGTTGAGTGAAAAGTGGGCATAAGCTTAGTGCCGTTTATACTCATTTTCCTGATAGTCGCCAGATTCTATTTTTGCAATACCTGCCTCTAAAATAGAAATAAACTGACGGGCGACGTCTGTTGTTAGCCACAGCGTCTGTCCAACTTCCGCTTCTTCACGGTTGAGTTGATTTGGGGTCTGGTAGTGCAAACGCAGCATCAGCGCATCGTAGCTATCTACGGTACTGATATCCCAGCCAACGAGTGGGTGGGTCTGGATGACTTCACTATTCTTTTCCATTATAACCCCCTTAATGCGTGTTAGAAGACAACGGCTTTGAGGTTCAATGCATGTTTTTCTGAAAGCAACTTCAGTATACCAAGTAATAAGGGTTCCGAAGGGAAAAATAAACAGGTGGCAACACATTTTTCTGCTTTTTAGGATTGTTCGAACAATAAAACACCATCTCGTTCACGATTTTTAAAGAAGATGCCGAATTAATTTGAACTTACGGGATTTTTAGGCAAAAAAAAGCCGGGGCGACCCGGCAAAAACACAATGAGGGAGCAGTGTTAATCTGTGATGAACCAGTCGTCAGCGCTTTCCCACGTTTCCTGCAGGATTTCGCTGATGCGATCTTTATCTTCTTTTGCGGCACCAATAACGGAAAGGTTGTTTGCCGCGGCGTAACGCACCGTGACGGCACCTGCGTTGTCAGGAAAGGTATTGTTAATACGACGGGATAATTCGCCTGCCAGTGCATCAAGCGCGCCGGCAGGCAGAACGGTAGTTTTGGCTATGGTGACTTCAATACGCATAAATGCCCCCTGTGTAATATACTGTTTATTTATACAGGTATATTATCAGTTTGACAACAAGGGGCATTGATTTTTTAACGTTTTACCGTCCAGCTTACGGTTTCACCCGCCAGGAATGGGATCAGCGTGTCATCCGTCAGGGCAATGGACTCCTCAACGTGGCTCGCTTTACGCTCCAGTTCGATGAAGGTGTCATTGACCGGCAGGCCGTAGAAGCGTGGGCCGTTAAGGGAGCAGAACGCTTCGAAATGTTCCAGCGCGTTCATCTCTTCAAATACAGTTGCGTAGCTGGCAAGCGCCGTTGGGGCGTTGAAGCAGCCTGCACAGCCGCAGCTTGCCTCTTTACGATGGCGGGCGTGAGGCGCGGAATCGGTACCGAGGAACGCGCGGGAGAACCCGCTGGCGACCAGCTCACGCAGCGCCTGCTGGTGGATGTTGCGCTTGAGAATAGGCAGACAGTAGAGGTGAGGGCGCACCCCGCCCACCAGCATGTGGTTACGGTTAAACATCAGGTGCTGTGGCGTAATGGTGGCGGCGATGAGATCGTTGCCGTCACGCACGTACTCTGCCGCGTCTTTGGTGGTGATATGCTCAAAGACCACCTTCAGCGCGGGCAGGCGCTGGCGCAGAGGCTCCATCACGGTCTCGATAAAACGGGCTTCACGGTCGAAGATGTCAATGTCAGCATGCGTCACTTCACCGTGAACCAGCAGCGGCATACCCAGTTTCTGCATGCGTTCCAGAACCGGCATAATGGCATCAATGCTGGTGACGCCGTGGCTGGAGTTGGTGGTGGCATTCGCCGGGTAGAGTTTCGCTGCCGTAAACACGCCTTCGTTAAAGCCGCGCTCCACTTCGTTCGGATCCAGTGAATCGGTCAGGTAGCAGGTCATCAACGGGGTAAAATCGTGTCCCGCAGGAACGGCGTCGAGGATGCGCTGGCGATAGGCTATCGCGGCATCGACGGTGGTGACTGGTGGCACCAGGTTAGGCATGACAATCGCGCGGCCATAAATTTCGCTGGTATAAGGCACGACGGTTTTCAGCATATCACCATCACGCAGATGAATATGCCAGTCGTCAGGGCGGCGGATTTTAAGAACCTGGGGTTGTGCAGTCATGGAAGCTCCGGCTTGTCAGGAATCAGTCATTAGGATGGCTGTTTTTGCCGGACACAAATCATAAGCGGAAACGTTTTCGTTTGCACACTTTTCCGTAAAAAAAGGGCGCCGCAGCGCCCTTCGGGTTAATCGGTGAAAGGAATGATAATTTCACCCGGCTTAACCTCTATCCCTTTTGCGTATTTTTTCGCCAGGGCTTCACCCTTGCTTTTGTCTTCACTTAAGACGTACGCGGGCTGCTGGTTAAAGTAATTCCGCAGCGACTGATTCAGATAGGGCATCAGGGTTTGCAGAACCGGAGCCATTTTGTCCGGAGACACCTGCGCATCGACGACTTCCATCTCCTGGAGGAAAATTGCCCCTTTCTCTTTATTGAAAACAGGGAGTGCCTTCAGCTTGAGCTTGATGTTGGCTTTCTGGTTACCAAAGAGGGAGGACATATCAAGGTCCGCATCACCGGCCAGGGTGACTTTGTTTGGCTCTTCACGTCCGATCTGGCTGGTGAGATTTGTGAGCACGATATGCGCATCGGCAAGACCCGGTACGCCAATGTCTTTCGAGAAATTGTTATGTTTTTCCAGCGCCTGATTAATTTCCTGTTCACTGACGGTATATTGTGTGAGCTGGTTACAGCCAACCAGCAGACCGCTGACAACCAATGCCGCGGCTAAAACAATTTTCTTCATAGTGTTCCTCAACGAAAAATCGGCGCTTCTGTCCTGTTACGCCAGTATGTCAGCGTGAATGGGTAGAAACCAGCAGAAAAAACTGAGAAGTGGGGCGGGAGCGGCGCCCGCCCGAGGGAAAAGTTATGCGCCTGGCTCGAGCATGCCGCTCGCGCTGCGTTTCTGGCTGAACTGCCACCACAGGGCGAGTAGCGTCATAAAGCCCACCGCGCCAAGCATCATCCACGGGAGTTCAGGTTGATTTAACGCTTTGCCGGCATCAAACAACCAGCCGCCCCCGGCGTAACCTAATGCCCCGCCGAGTGCCAGCCCCAGGCGGCTGAACCCCATATAGCTGCCGCGCGCACGCGCATCCGCAAGCGAGGCGCTCAGCGTTTCGCGGGCAGGCTCGGCGATGATCGAGCCAATATAGAATGTGCAAATCAGCGTAAACAGCTGCTGGAGCGTGTTCACCAGGCCGATCGGCATCATGCTCAGCGTCATCAGGAACAGTCCGGCCATCAGACGATGTTCCAGACGAAAACGTCGCTCGCTCCAGCGGGCAATCGGATAGAGCAGCGTTAACGACAGGCAGGCTTCGATGGCGTACATCCATTTCACCGCCGCAGGGGTACCTGCAATGTCGTTAACCATGATCGGCAGCATCAGCATGACCTGCACGGCCAGCATGTAATATCCCGTCAGGGTCAACACATAGGTGACAAAGCGCTTGTCATGCAGGACGCGACCAAGCCCTTCCCGGACCGGCGCTTTCACCGTCGACAGTTTCCACGCCGGCAGGAACAGGCCATTAAACAGCGCGCACAGAATAAAGAGTACCGCGCCAGCCGCACAGACCAGACGGAAGTCATACTGCAGCAGCCAGCTTCCCAGCAGGGCGCCGACAACCGCCCCGGCACTGTCCTGCATCATGAGAATCGAGAAGAAGCGGCCGCGGTGCTGCGGGCGAATCAGCTTTACCACCAGCGCGGTGCGGGGCGGATCGAACAGCGTGCCCCCGATACCGGAGAGGAAACAGGAGAACCAGAGCAGCCACGGCTCCTGAGCGACCGCCATCGTGGCAAAGCCTGCCGCGCGCAGCAGCATACCGGTTACGATCATCGGTTTCGCGCCAAAGCGGTCGGCGATGGCCCCGCCAAAGACGCCCAGGCCCTGCTGGACAAACTGGCGTAGCCCCAGGGCAATGCCGACCATTAATGCCGCCCAGCCCATCTGATCGACAAAGCGGATCGAAATAAGCGGAAAAACGACAAAAAAGCCGAGCACGACCAGCATGTTATCGACGAGCAGGAAATATTTACCCAGGCTCCTGGCCTGTGATACGCGGGACATTTTCCCTCCAGGGAAAATAAGATGGTGAGCACGCTAACATTCTGCGGTGTCGCCGCGTTTTTTCCCACCCCTGAACGCGACAATATTTTTTTATCAAAAGGGTGCTTTGATAGAGAGTTCTCATCGAAAAGTGTGAAAAGAGGTGAAAATGGTATGTCACTGTTTTCACAGACGGCGCAGGCGCAGGTATAGTAAAGCTAATGGGTAAGCTGAAGTGACGGGAAGGAGTGGTATCGATGTTTGGCTATCGCAGTAATGTGCCAAAAGTGCGTCTGACAACGGACAGGCTGGTCGTTCGTCTGGTGCATGAGCGTGATGCCTGGCGTCTGGCGGATTATTACGCCGAGAATCGCCAGTTTTTAAAGCCCTGGGAACCCGTTCGGGATGAGAGCCATTGTTATCCTTCCGGCTGGCAGGCGCGCCTCAGCATGATTACGGAATTTCACAAGCAGGGCAGCGCGTTTTATTTCGCGCTGCTGGATCCTGAAGAGAAAGAGATTATCGGGATCGCCAATTTTTCAAACGTGGTGCGGGGATCGTTTCACGCCTGCTACCTGGGCTACTCCATCGGCCAGAAGTGGCAGGGACAGGGGCTGATGTACGAGGCGCTGACGGTAGCGATCCGCTATATGCAACGCACCCAGCACATTCATCGCATTATGGCGAACTATATGCCTCATAACCAGCGCAGCGGAAATCTGCTGGCGCGTTTAGGGTTCGAGAAAGAGGGTTACGCCAAAGACTATCTGCTGATAGACGGAGAGTGGCGCGACCACGTTCTGACGGCATTAACCACCCGGGACTGGACTGCAGGTCGTTAAGGAGAAAAGATGAAGTATCAGCTAAACGGTACAGAAGCGCGCGTAATTGGGTGCTTACTCGAAAAACAGGTCACCACGCCGGAGCAGTATCCGCTCTCCGTCAACGCAGTGACCATGGCCTGCAACCAGAAAACCAACCGCGAGCCGGTGATGAACCTCAGCGAACATGACGTTCAGGAGGTGCTGGACGCCCTGGTAAAACGCCACTATCTGCGCACCGTCAGCGGATTCGGCAACCGCGTGACCAAATATGAACAGCGCTTTTGTAACTCCGAATTTGGCGACCTGAAGCTGAGCAGTGCGGAAGTGGCGGTCATCACCACGCTGTTGCTGCGCGGGGCGCAGACGCCGGGGGAGCTGCGCACCCGCGCTTCCCGCATGCATGAGTTCAGCGATATGCAGGAGGTTGAGCAGACCCTGGAAGGGTTGGCTTCTCGCGAAGACGGCCCTTACGTGGTCCGTCTGGCGCGCGAGCCGGGCAAGCGTGAAAGCCGCTATATGCATCTGTTCAGCGGTGACGTTGATATTTCAGTGAAATCCAGCGCAACTGATATCAATGCTGGAGATGACGATTTGGTTGCCCGCGTAGAGGCACTGGAAGACGAGGTCGCAGGGCTGAAACAGCGTCTGGATGCCTTGCTGGCACATTTGGGAGACTGACGGTGAAAAAATTACGCGTAGGCGTGGTGGGGTTGGGCGGTATTGCACAAAAAGCCTGGCTGCCTGTTTTAGGTGCGGCGACGGACTGGACCCTGCAAGCGGCATGGTCACCCACCCGAGAAAAGGCAGAACGTATCTGCGAAACCTGGCGCATGCCGTATGCTGCCTCATTGCAGGATCTGTCCCGCGAGTGCGATGCGGTATTTGTCCATACCTCAACGGCAACTCATTATCAGGTGGTGAGCGAACTGCTCAATTTGGGGGTTCACGTCTGCGTGGACAAACCGCTGGCTGAAAATGTTCAGGATGCCGAGCGGCTGATTGAACTGGCCGCGCGTAAAAAACTGACGCTGATGGTCGGTTTCAACCGCCGCTTCGCACCGCTTTACCAGCAGCTTAAGGCGCAGTCGGGCACGCTTTCCTCGCTGCGGATGGATAAGCACCGCACAGACAGCATCGGGCCGAACGATCTGCGCTTCACGCTGCTGGATGACTATCTGCACGTTGTGGATACGGCGCTGTGGCTCGCCAGCGGCAATGCGCAGCTGCAAAGTGGCACGCTACTGACGAACGAGCAGGGTGAAATGGTCTACGCCGAACATCATTTCGCGATTGACCATCTGCAGGTAACCACCAGTATGCATCGTCGTGCGGGCAGCCAGCGAGAATGTGTCCAGGCCGTCACCGACGGCGCGTTGTACGACATTACCGACATGCGTGAATGGCGGGAGGAGAAGGGCAGCGGCGTGGTGACCCTACCTGCCCCTGGCTGGCAGAGTACGCTTGAACAGCGCGGTTTTGCCGGTTGTGCCCGTCACTTCATCTCCTGCGTGCAAAATCAGACGGTTCCTGAAACGTCCGGCGAGCAGGCCATCATGGCGCAGCGCGTTGTGGAAAGGCTCTGGCGCGAGGCCATGAGTGAATAACTCGCTGTAACATCTGCGGATAGTAATTCGTTGAAATCCGGGTAGACTAAGCGCCGCTTGTAGGCTTTGCCGGGTGGCGCTTACGCTTGCCCGTCCTGGAAATCCGTATGGTTCTGGAAATTCACGTTAATGAACTTATTAAAATCGCTGGCGGCCGTCAGCTCGATGACCATGTTTTCCCGCGTGCTGGGTTTTGCGCGCGACGCCATTGTGGCAAGGGTATTTGGTGCAGGGATGGCCACGGACGCCTTTTTCGTCGCGTTCAAATTACCGAACCTGCTGCGCCGTATATTTGCGGAAGGGGCGTTTTCTCAGGCATTCGTCCCGATCCTGGCGGAATATAAAAGCAAGCAGGGCGAGGACGCAACGCGCGTCTTTGTGTCTTATGTCTCCGGCCTGCTGACGCTGGCGCTGGCGGTGGTGACCGTCCTCGGGATGCTGGCCGCGCCCTGGGTGATTATGGTGACCGCGCCCGGCTTTGCCGATACGGCCGACAAGTTTGCCCTGACCTCGCAGCTGTTGCGCATCACCTTCCCCTATATTCTGCTGATCTCGCTGGCCTCTCTGGTGGGGGCGATCCTCAACACCTGGAACCGCTTCTCTGTTCCCGCGTTTGCGCCGACGTTCCTTAACGTCAGCATGATCGGCTTTGCCCTGTTCGCCGCGCCGCACTTCAACCCGCCGGTACTGGCGCTGGCCTGGGCGGTCACCGTGGGCGGAGTGCTACAGCTGGCGTATCAGCTGCCGCATCTGAAAAAAATCGGCATGCTGGTGCTGCCGCGCATCAACCTCAAAGATGCCGGGGCGATGCGCGTCATCAAGCAGATGGGGCCCGCCATTCTCGGCGTCTCCGTCAGCCAGATCTCGCTGATTATCAACACCATCTTTGCCTCGTTCCTGGTGTCCGGCTCGGTTTCCTGGATGTACTATGCCGACCGCCTGATGGAGTTCCCATCCGGGGTGCTGGGCGTGGCGCTGGGAACCATCCTGCTGCCGTCGCTGTCGAAAAGCTTTGCCAGCGGTAATCATGATGAGTATTGCCGCCTGATGGACTGGGGCCTGCGTCTCTGCTTCCTGCTGGCCCTGCCAAGCGCGGTGGCGCTGGGTATTCTGGCCAAACCGCTGACGGTGTCGCTCTTCCAGTATGGGAAATTCACCGCCTTCGATGCCGCCATGACCCAGCGCGCGCTGATTGCCTACTCGGTGGGACTGATGGGGCTGATCGTGGTGAAAGTGCTGGCGCCGGGCTTTTATTCGCGTCAGGACATCAAAACGCCGGTAAAAATTGCCATCGTGACGCTGATTATGACGCAGCTGATGAACCTGGCGTTTATTGGTCCGCTGAAGCATGCAGGCCTGTCATTATCGATTGGTCTGGCGGCCTGTCTGAATGCCGGGCTGCTGTACTGGCAACTGCGCAAGCAGGATATTTTCACGCCGCAGCCGGGCTGGGGGCGTTTCCTGGCGCGCCTGATCGTTGCGGTACTGGTGATGTCTGCCGCGCTGCTTGGCATGATGTACGTGATGCCGGAATGGTCCCTGGGTACCATGCCTTATCGTCTGATGCGGCTGATGGCCGTAGTAGGCGTCGGGGTGGTGGCGTACTTTGCCACGCTCGCGGTGCTGGGTTTCAAAGTCAAAGAGTTTGCCCGCCGGACGGCATAAACGCCAAAAGGGGAGTTCACCTTAGGGTGCTCCCCACTGCATAATTTGTCGCTTTAGCGTCAAATCGAAATCTTTTTCACACCCGCAATACGTGCAGTTGCTGTCTGACCATCCGCACCGTACAGCCCGGTTTCTTTATGCGGTTTCAACACCTCAAGCGCCTGCTGATTACGCTCAATCTGACCTTCCAGTAGCCAGCCGTTATGCTGGTTAAGATCGCGCAGGTGCTGGGTTTTTTCGGTAATGGTCTGCCAGCGCTCAATAATATCGTCATTGGCGCTGCGCTTAGGATCCTGCTCAGCGCGTCGCTGCTGCTCCAGATAATCCAGCGTTGCCAGAAGCGAACTTTTGTCTTCAGTAATACGCTGCAGCGCGCTGCCGTTGATGTGACCGGAAGAGAGATGCTGCTGTTCAGCGTCCATTACCGTTTTCAGGTCGTTCAGGACAACCGTCATTTGATCCAGTATTTCTGACAGTCGACTCATACGGTTAGTTACTCTGTAAGAAACTCTGTGCTTCCTGAATCAGGGCGTCAGCGATTTTGCTGGTGTCCATTTTCAGCTCACCGTTACGAATAGCTGTTTTCAGCGCTTCAACACGTTCCATATTGATATCGTTGCTGCCCGGCTGCATCAGTTTTGCCTGCGCGTCGCTCAGGGTCACGCTGGTGCTGTTGGACGTTGACGGTTTTTCCAGACGCGTTTTCTGCGCCGTAGCGTCATTCGTTTCGCGAGGTTGTACAGCGCTTACCGGCTTCAGGGCTGATGTACGATCAATGCTCATAGTGTTGTCCTCATCGAGGGTTCGCGGCGTTTGCGCCTGACATCATCATTAGTGGAATATTTATCGGCACGCGCCGCGAAATCTTTAAAAAGATTATAGGTTAATCAGAATATTCCCATCAGCATCGACGGTTCCGCTCACCACCTGGCCTGAGGACATTCTGACGCGGGCGTTTTGCGCCACCGCGGCATTGTTCAACGCTTTCCCTTCACTGTTGATGCTAAAGCCATCTCCGTTGGCGACCACCATCACCTGCTGGCCTGCTTTTACCCGCCATGCCTGACGCAGCATGGAGAGCTGTATCGGCTGGCCTGGCGCGACGTCGCGCAGGCTGACGGCGTCCTGTGCCTGGTTAATATCCAGCATGGTGCGTGGCGGCAGCTGATCCAGACGGCCGCGCTTCAGCGTCACGCTGTTTGTCTGCAGCACGCTGCCGCGCGCAATGGGCACGGCAGCGACAACATAATTGCCCGTCGCCTGAACGGCAACCTGTAAATAGCGTTTTTCGTTGGCGCAGCGTGCCAGCACGTTCACATTCCCCCAAAGCTTTGTGAACCCTACCACGCTGAAGGACGGCTGGTCACACGTCGGGTACAGATTCGGTGGCGTGCGCACGGTAACGGTCACGTCATCGCTAAAGCCTGCCAGTTTTTCAGCAAAAAAAGCCGTTAGCCGATCCTGTAACCCTTCAGCCTGCGCCAGAGGGCTTAACAGCAAGAGAGCCGCCACCAGACCACGTTTTAACGTTTGCATCGCAAGTTCCACCGTTTCCTGAGTTGAACGAATTCTACCTGCAGTGGTTTTGCATCAACGGAATAAATAGCGACGCATTTTGCGCTTATTCCGTCGATAGGGGAGACCGGGTGAGATTTAAGCTGTGAACTGAAATTTTGCCATCAGCGGAGGAGACATGCTCGATAAACTCGACGCCGCGTTACGTTTTCAGCAGGAAGCGCTCAACTTACGCGCCCAGCGGCAGGAGATTTTAGCCGCCAATATCGCTAACGCCGATACCCCGGGGTATCAGGCGCGCGATATTGATTTTTCCAGTGAACTCAAAAAGGTGATGGAGCGTGGACGTGCCGAAGGAACGGGTGTTGCACTTGCCATGACATCCTCTCGCCATATTCCTGCTCAGGCGATGACTGCGCCAGCGACCGATTTACTTTATCGCATACCCGATCAGCCCTCACTCGACGGTAACACCGTGGATATGGACCGGGAGCGTACCCAGTTTGCCGACAACAGCCTGAAATACCAGACGGGCCTGACCGTACTCGGCGGACAAATCAAAGGCATGATGAACGTCCTGCAGGGGGGGAATTGATAGATGGCCTTGCTGAATATTTTTGATATCGCCGGTTCGGCGTTAACCGCACAGTCCAAACGCCTGAACGTGGCCGCCAGTAATCTGGCGAACGCCGACAGTGTCACCGGACCCGACGGCCAGCCCTATCGTGCCAAACAGGTTGTCTTTCAGGTCGATGCTGCGCCAGGCGCGGCGACGGGCGGCGTGAAGGTCTCTGATGTGGTAGAGAGCCAGGCGCCGGACAGGCTGGTGTATGAGCCGGGTAACCCGCTTGCGGATGCCAGCGGATACGTGAAGATGCCAAACGTGGATGTGGTGGGTGAGATGGTGAACTCCATGTCGGCTTCCCGTAGCTACCAGGCCAACGTCGAAGTGCTTAATACCGTGAAGAGCATGATGCTCAAAACACTCACTCTCGGCCAGTAAAGGAGACATGCATGTCCATCGCCGTAAATGTGAATGATCCTACGAACTCGGGTGTTAACAACACAAAGAGTACGACAGGTTCTAACTCCCTGACGGGGAGTAACGCCGCCGACCTTCAGGGCAGCTTTCTGACGCTGCTGGTGGCGCAGCTTAAGAACCAGGATCCCACCAACCCAATGCAGAACAACGAACTGACCACGCAGCTTGCGCAGATCAGTACCGTGAGCGGCATTGAGAAACTGAACACCACCCTCGGTTCCGTCTCTGGGCAGATTAACAGCGCCCAGTCTCTGCAGGCGGCAAGCCTGATTGGTCACGGGGTGATGATCCCGGGAACCACGATTCTGGCAGGCACCAGCACCACCGACGGCAATACCACCACGACAACCACGCCGTTTGGCGTTGAGCTCCAGCAGCCGGCTGAGAAGGTGACGGCAACGATCACGGATGCCAATAACGTGGTGGTTCGCACCATTGATATCGGCGAGCTGAAGGCGGGCGTTCACACCTTTACCTGGGATGGCAGCCTGACCGACGGCACCAAAGCACCAAACGGATCCTACAAAGTGGCAATCAGCGCCAGCAACGGGACGACCCAGCTGGTAGCGCAGCCGCTGCAGTTCGCGCTGGTCCAGGGCGTGATTAAAGGAAGCGACGGCAACAAACTGGATTTGGGAACCTCTGGTTCCACCACACTCGACGAAGTTCGGCAGATTATCTAAGCCTTAACACTTATCAGGAGTAAGTCATGGCCTTTTCTCAAGCGGTCAGCGGCCTGAATGCTGCGGCCACCAACCTGGACGTCATTGGCAACAACATCGCCAACTCCGCGACCTATGGTTTTAAATCCGGTTCTGCATCCTTTGCAGACATGTTTGCCGGTTCCAAAGTCGGCCTGGGCGTTAAAGTTGCGGGCATCACTCAGGACTTTAGCGACGGCACCACCACCAACACCGGTCGCGGTCTGGACGTTGCCATCAGCCAGAACGGTTTCTTCCGTATGGTCGACTCCAACGGTTCCGTGTTCTATAGCCGTAACGGCCAGTTCAAGCTGGATGAAAACCGTAACCTGGTGAACATGCAGGGGATGCAGTTAACCGGTTATCCGGTTGCCGGGACGCCATCAACGGTTCAGACCGGGGCGAACCCACAGGTCATTAATATCCCAACCACGTTGATGGCCGCGAAGTCCACCACCACGGCTTCCCAGCAGATTAACCTGAATTCCACCGATACCGCGCCGACCACCGCTTTTGATCCGGCTAACCCGGACACGTACAACAAAAAAGGTACGGTGACCGTCTTTGATAGCCAGGGTAATGCGCACAACATGAACCTGTTTTATGTCAAAGATGCGACCCCAGCTAACTCCTGGAAAGTGTATGCCCAGGACGGTAGCGTCGCAGGCAGCACGGCGGCACTGGCCACCACGCTGACCTTCGATAATAACGGTACGCTGACCGGTGGTGGAAATATCAACATCACTACCGCGACCATCCCAGGTGCGACGCCAGCGACCTTCGCCATGAGTTTTGCTAACTCCATGCAGCAGAACACCGGTGCGAACAATATCGTCGCGACCAGCCAGAATGGTTTTAAACCAGGCGACCTGGTGAGCTATCAAATCAACGACGACGGCACTGTGGTCGGTAACTATTCCAACGAACAGACCCAGGTTCTGGGCCAGATCGTGCTGGCAAACTTCGCCAACAACGAAGGTCTGAAATCAGAAGGTGACAACGTCTGGTCTGCCACCCAGTCCTCCGGCGTGGCGCTGCTGGGTACTGCCGGAAGCGGTAACTTCGGTACGCTGACCAACGGTGCGCTGGAAGCCTCTAACGTCGATCTGAGTAAAGAGTTGGTGAACATGATCGTCGCGCAGCGTAACTATCAGTCTAATGCGCAGACCATCAAAACCCAGGACCAGATCCTCAACACGCTGGTTAACCTGCGTTAAGCGGCTAACAGGAAAGCGCAATGGATCACGCAATATATACCGCGATGGGCGCGGCAAGTCAGACGCTCAATCAGCAGGCCGTTACCGCCAGCAACCTGGCAAACGCCTCAACGCCGGGCTTTCGCGCGCAGCTTAATGCGCTGCGCGCGGTGCCGGTAGAAGGGCTTTCCCTGCCGACCCGTACACTGGTGACCGCATCGACCCCTGGCGCCGATATGACGCCAGGGCAGATGGATTACACCTCACGCCCGCTGGACGTGGCTCTGCAGCAGGACGGCTGGCTGGCGGTGCAAACGGCGGACGGCAGTGAAGGCTATACCCGTAACGGGAACATCCAGGTGAGCGCGACGGGCCAGCTGACGATTCAGGGGCATCCGGTGATGGGGGAAGCGGGTCCGCTGACCGTACCGGAAGGCTCTGAGCTGACTATCGCTGCGGACGGCACCATTTCGGCGCTCAACCCGGGCGACCCGGCCAATACCGTTGCGCCCGTCGGTCGTCTGAAGCTGGTCAAAGCGGAAGGCAAAGAGGTGCAGCGTGGCGACGACGGCATGTTCCGTCTGACCCAGGCGGCACAGGCAACGCGGGGTGCCACCTTACAGGCCGACCCGAGCATCCGCGTGATGTCCGGCGTTCTGGAAGGCAGTAACGTCAAGCCGGTCGAAGCCATGACCGACATGATCGCCAGCGCCCGCCGCTTTGAAATGCAGATGAAGATCATCAGCAGCGTGGATGAAAACGCGGGCAAGGCTAACCAACTTCTGGCTATGAGCTAACAGGATTCCTTATGATCAGTTCTTTATGGATCGCGAAAACTGGCCTGGACGCCCAGCAAACCAATATGGACGTGATTGCCAACAACCTGGCAAACGTCAGCACCAATGGTTTCAAGCGTCAGCGCGCCGTTTTCGAAGATTTGCTTTATCAAACCATCCGCCAGCCGGGGGCGCAGTCTTCTGAACAGACGACGCTGCCTTCGGGTCTGCAGATCGGTACCGGTGTTCGCCCGGTGGCCACCGAGCGTCTGCACAGTCAGGGCAACCTGTCTCAGACCAACAACAGCAAAGACGTGGCGATCAAAGGCCAGGGCTTCTTCCAGGTGCAGCTGCCTGACGGGACTTCTGCCTACACCCGCGACGGCTCGTTCCAGGTCGATCAGAACGGCCAGCTGGTGACGGCGGGCGGTTTCCAGGTCCAGCCTGCGATTACCATCCCGGCGAACGCCCTGAGCATCACCATCGGTCGTGACGGTGTGGTCAGCGTAACCCAGCAGGGGCAGGCCGCGCCGGTTCAGGTTGGGCAGCTTAACCTGACCACCTTCATGAACGATACCGGTCTGGAAAGCATTGGTGAGAACCTCTACACCGAGACGCAATCCTCCGGTACGCCAAATGAAAGTACCCCGGGCCTGAACGGCGCGGGCCTGCTGTATCAGGGCTATGTTGAAACCTCCAACGTGAACGTGGCGGAAGAGCTGGTGAATATGATCCAGGTCCAGCGCGCGTATGAAATTAACAGTAAAGCAGTGTCGACGACCGACCAGATGCTGCAGAAACTGACGCAACTCTAAGGTGTAGCCCGGTGCGGTAAACGCCGCGCCGGCTCCCTGTTTTCGAAGATGAAGGCAATGCAAAAAAACGCGGCGTTTCGTTATCCGATACTGACTGTTCTGGCCGTCACCCTCAGCGGGTGTGCCTGGATCCCGTCTAAACCTTTGGTCCAGGGTGCGACGACTGCCCAACCCGTTCCTGGCCCTGCGCCAGTGGTAAACGGCTCCATTTTCCAGACCGCGCAGCCGATTAATTACGGCTATCAGCCGCTGTTTGAAGATCGCCGCCCGCGTAACGTCGGCGATACATTGACCATTGTGCTGCAGGAAAACGTCAGCGCGAGCAAGAGCTCGTCGGCGAACGCCAGCCGCGATGGCAAAACGAATTTTGGCTTCGACACCGTGCCACGCTATCTCGAAGGGCTGTTCGGCAACGCGCGTGCTGATGTGAACGCGTCCGGCGGCAATACCTTTAACGGTAAAGGCGGCGCGAATGCCAGCAACACCTTCAGCGGTACGCTGACGGTGACGGTTGACCAGGTACTGGTTAACGGCAACCTACATGTTGTGGGTGAAAAACAGATCGCCATCAACCAGGGCACTGAATTCATTCGCTTCTCGGGCGTGGTTAACCCTCGCACCATCAGCGGCACCAACACCGTTCCGTCCACTCAGGTGGCGGATGCGCGCATTGAGTACGTCGGGAACGGCTATATCAATGAAGCGCAAAATATGGGTTGGCTGCAGCGCTTCTTCCTTAATTTATCGCCGATGTAAGCGAGGTGACCCATGTTTAAATCGATCTTCGCCGTGGCGCTCGCGCTGGTGGCTACCTTTGCCCAGGCTGACCGTATTCGCGATCTCACCAGCGTCCAGGGCGTGCGTGAAAACTCGCTGATTGGCTACGGCCTGGTGGTGGGGCTGGACGGTACCGGTGACCAGACGACCCAGACCCCCTTTACCACCCAAAGCCTGAACAACATGCTTTCCCAGCTCGGCATTACCGTGCCAGCGGGAACTAACATGCAGTTGAAAAACGTGGCGGCAGTAATGGTCACCGCGTCCTACCCGGCGTTTGCGCGCCAGGGACAGACCATTGACGTGGTGGTCTCCTCAATGGGTAACGCCAAAAGCCTGCGCGGCGGTACGCTGCTGATGACCCCGCTGAAAGGCGTCGACAGCCAGGTCTATGCGCTGGCGCAGGGGAACATTCTGGTCGGCGGTGCGGGAGCATCCGCAGGCGGAAGCAGCGTGCAGGTGAACCAGCTCAACGGTGGACGGATTACCAACGGGGCGATCATTGAGCGTGAACTGCCGACCCAGTTTGGCGCGGGCAACACCATCAACCTGCAGCTCAATAATGAAGACTTCACGATGGCGCAGCAGATTGCCGATACCATCAACCGCAGCCGCGGCTACGGTAACGCAACGGCACTCGATGCGCGCACCGTGCAGATCCGTACCTCCACCGGCAGCAGCAATCAGGTGCGCATGCTGGCCGATATCCAGAATATGGAAGTGAACGTTCCGGTCCAGGATGCGAAGGTGATCATCAACTCCCGTACCGGCTCGGTGGTCATGAACCGGGAAGTGTCGCTCGACAGCTGCGCCGTGGCGCAGGGGAACCTCTCCGTGACGGTAAACCGCTCCGCGAACGTGAGCCAGCCGAATACGCCATTTGGTGGCGGTCAGACGGTGGTGACGCCGCAAACGCAGATTGATATGCGCCAGAGCGGCGGGTCACTGCAAAGCGTGCGCTCCAGCGCCAACCTGAACAGCGTGGTGCGTGCTCTGAACGCCCTGGGGGCAACGCCGATGGATCTGATGTCCATCCTGCAATCGATGCAAAGCGCGGGCTGCCTGCGCGCCAAACTGGAAATCATCTAATGCTGACCGATAGCAAACTGTTGACCAGTGCAGCCTGGGACGCCCAGTCGCTCAACGAACTGAAAACCAAAGCAGGAAAAGACCCGGCGGCGAATATCCGCCCGGTCGCCCGCCAGGTGGAAGGGATGTTTGTACAGATGATGCTGAAAAGCATGCGCGAAACCCTGCCGAAAGACGGGATGTTCAGCAGTGATTCAACGCGTCTCTACACCAGCATGTATGACCAGCAGATTGCGCAGCAGATGACCGCCGGGAAAGGCCTCGGTCTGGCTGACATGATTGTCAAGCAGACCGAAGCCGCGCAGGGCATTCAGCCTCAGGATCAGCCGCAGCAGGTACCGATGAAGTTCGACCTGGAAACGGTGACCAGCTATCAGAACCAGGCTCTGACGCAAATGGTGCGTAAAGCCATGCCGAAAGCCACGGGCAGCGGCGATGAGCCGCTCTCCGGTGACAGCAAAGACTTCCTGGCGCAGCTTTCTCTGCCTGCGCGCCTTGCCAGCGAACAGAGCGGCGTGCCGCATCACCTGATTCTGGCGCAGGCTGCGCTGGAGTCGGGCTGGGGTCAGCGCCAGATCCGCAAGGAAAACGGCGAGCCGAGCTTCAACATCTTCGGCGTGAAGGCTACCTCCAGCTGGAAGGGGCCAACCACGGAGATCACGACCACCGAATACGAGAACGGTGCGGCGGTGAAGGTGAAAGCCAAATTCCGCGTCTACAGCTCGTATCTGGAAGCCTTGTCCGATTATGTTGGCCTGCTGAGCCGAAATCCGCGCTATACCGCCGTGACGCAGGCGGCGACGGCGGAGCAGGGCGCTCAGGCGCTGCAAAACGCGGGCTACGCGACCGACCCGAACTATGCGCGTAAGCTCACCAGCATGATCCAGCAGTTGAAATCAATGGGCGAGAAGGTCAGCAAAGCCTATAGCACAGATATTGAAAATCTGTTCTGAAAGTTCTCAAGTCCCGGTGGAGGTTGCCGATAACCTTCATCAGGACTCGTGTCTGAACGTATAAAAGGAACCCCCATGTCCAGTTTGATTAACAGCGCCATGAGTGGCCTCAGTGCTGCGCAGTCGGCACTCAATACCGTCAGTAATAATATTTCAAGCTATAACGTGGCAGGCTATACCCGCCAGACCACGGTGCTGGGCGCATCTAACAGCACGCTGACCGGCGGTGGCTGGGTGGGTAACGGGGTGTATGTCTCCGGTGTCCAGCGTGAGTATGACGCCTTCATCACCAACCAGCTGCGCGCCGCGCAGACGCAGAGCAGCGGCCTGACGACGCGCTACCAGCAGATGTCAAAAATCGACGACGTGCTCTCCGATACCACCAACTCGCTCTCCACCACGCTGCAGGACTTCTTCAAGAGCCTGCAAACGCTGGTGAGCAACGCGGAAGACCCGGCGGCACGTCAGACGGTGCTGGGTAAAGCGGGCGGTCTGGTCAATCAGTTTAAAACCAACGATCAGTATCTTCGCGACCAGGATACGCAGGTGAATACCGCGATTAGCACCAGCGTTTCTCAGATCAACAACTATGCCAAACAGATTGCCAATCTGAACGATCAGATTTCCCGTCTGACCGGCGTCGGCGCGGGCGCATCGCCTAACGATCTGCTTGATCAGCGCGATCAGCTCGTCAATGAGCTGAACAAAATCGTCGGCGTGGAAGTCTCTGTCCAGGATAGCGGCACGTTTAACATCTCTTTCGGCAACGGTTACAGCCTGGTTCAGGGCAGCAAAGCCAACCAGCTGGCTGCCGTGAAGTCGAGTGCCGATCCGACCCGTACTACCGTGGCCTATGTCGATGACGTGGCCGGGAACGTCGAGATCCCGGAAAAAATGATCACCACCGGTTCATTAGGCGGTTTACTGACTTTCCGTACGGAAGATCTGGATAAAGCCCGTAATACCCTGAACCAGATGGCGCTGGCCTTTGCCGATTCGATGAACACGCAGCATGAAGCCGGTTTTGACGCTAACGGTGATGCGGGAGGTAAGCTGTTCAACTTTGGTTCTCCGGCGGTGCTGTCCAACAGCAAGAACGGCGGATCGGCGGTTGTTACGGCCTCTGTGACGGACAGCAAACAGGTCCAGGCGACAGACTATAAGCTGCAGTTCAATGGCACTGACTGGACGATCACCCGTACATCAGACAAAACCAGCTTTACGATGAGCCCGGATGCCAGCGGCAATCTGTCGTTTGATGGTCTTAACGTCAACGTGAGCGGCACGGCAAATACCAAAGACAGCTTTACCGTGAAGCCGGTTTCCGACGTCATCATGAACATGGATCTGGCGATCAGCGACGAGTCCAAACTGGCGATGGCGTCAGTGCAGAACGGCGGCGAAAGTGATAACCGTAACGGCCAGAAACTGCTCGATCTGCAAAACGCGAAAGTCGTGGGGGGCAACAAAACCTTCAACGATGCGTATGCCTCTCTCGTCAGTACCGTGGGTAGCTCAACGGCGTCACTGAAGGTGAGCAGCCAGACGAAAGCTAACGTAGAGACGCAGTTAATCAAGCAGCAGCAGACCATCTCTGGGGTAAACCTCGACGAAGAGTATGGCAATTTGCAGCGTTATCAGCAGTATTACCTGGCGAACGCCCAGGTTCTCCAGACTGCCAGTACGCTCTTCGATGCAATTATCAACATTCGTTAAGGTTGAGGTGAACAATGCGTATTAGCACCCAGATGATGTATGAGCAGAACATGCGTGGGATCACCGATTCCCAGAGCAGATGGCTGAGCTACGGTGAACAGATGTCCACCGGCAAGCGCGTCAACCGTCCGTCGGACGATCCTATCGCCGCGTCGCAGGCCATCGTTCTGTCACAATCGCAGTCGCAAAACAGCCAGTTCGCGCTTGCGCGTACCTTCGCCACGCAAAAAGTCTCGCTGGAAGATAACGTGTTAACTCAGGTGAACACCGCGATCTCAAGCGTGCGCGAGAAGCTCGTTTACGCCTCGAACGGCACATTAAGCGATGACGACCGTCTTTCTCTGGCGACCGATATTCAGGGGATCCGCGATCAGCTTATGAACCTGGCCAACACGACGGATGGTAATGGTCGCTTTATCTTTGCGGGATACAAAACCGAGAGCGCACCGTTTGATGCCGCGACCGGGGATTATAACGGCGGCGCTGAGGCCATCACGCAGCAGGTTGATACGGCGCGTAATATGGCCATTAGCCATACCGGGCAGCAAATTTTCGAAAGCATTACCAGTAATGCGGAACAGCTGCCGGGCGGTGGATATGGCGAGACGAACATGTTCAAAATCCTGGATTCTGCGATTGCGTCGCTGAAGACGCCGATTGAGAACGATCCGGCTGCCGCAACGGCGCAAAGCCAGGTGATTGCCAATGCGCAAATCGGCATCAAAAACTCTCAGAACAATATTCTGACGGTCGTTGCGGATGTGGGCACCAAGATGAACGAGCTGGAAAAACTCGATACGCTGGGCGATGACCGCGCGCTGGGTCAGACCAAGCAGATGAGCGACCTGGTTGATGTCGACTGGAACGAAGCGATTTCCTCTTACACCATGCAGCAGGCGGCCTTGCAGGCGTCTTATAAAGCGTTTAGCGATATGCAGGGCATGTCTCTGTTCCAGCTGAACAAATAACATCTTGACCTCTTGGAACATGTCTTGAAACTGGGCATGTTTTACTGCCCAATCCGTCTGGATTGGGCATTTTTTTTATGCGGCTTCCGCCGGTACGGAGGCGACACGCGCACTTTCTATCAGACGGATGGCCAGCGCAATGACGCCACAGACGGTGGCCAGCGCGACCACGCCCGTCCAGCCAGCCAGCGAGTAGATATTGCTGCCTAACGCGGATCCCAGCGCCATCCCGATAAAGACCACCGTAAAGAGCAGGGCGTTGAGACGACCACGCGCCTGCGGTTCAAGGCTGTACACCAGGTTCTGGTGGGCGACCAGGCTGGACTGCAGGCCCAGGTCGAACCCGACGGCAGAGATGGCGATCAGCATCAGCTGTCCATGAACGCCCAATGCGGGCATCAGGAACATCAGGGCGAAAGAGACGGTCACAAGAACGGCACCAAGCTGCGTGACTTTTCCGGCCCCCAGTTTGTCCGCCAGACCCCCCGCCAGTGGGGCAACTAACGCACCCGCGGCACCGGCAATACCAAAACCACCTGCGACGGCACTACCCAGGTGATAGCGTTCCAGCAGCATGACCGCAAGCGTTGACCAGAAGGCGCTAAAGGCAATCGACAGGAAACCCTGAGCCAGCGCCGCGCGGCGCAGCGCCGGATAGCGACGCCACAGGTGTTCCATCGAGCGCATCAGCGCGGGGTAGCTCAGCGTGGAGTGAATGGCAAAACGGGGAAGTACAAACCACATCATTACCCCGATGAACGCAATGCTCGCCGCTGCCAGCTGGTACATGACGCGCCAGCCAAACGCTTCGCCCACTACGCCGCTTACGGTTCTGGATAATAAGATACCCAGTAGCAGCCCGGTCATTACCGTGCCCACGGTTTTCCCCTGTTTGCCTTCCGGCGCAAGAATGGCCGCGGCAGGGACGATATCCTGTGCCATGGTGGCGGCCATGCCAATAAGCAGGCTTGCCAGCAGCAGAGAGTGGATCTGCCCGGTCAGGCTACAGCCGAGAAGAAACAGCGCCAGCGCCGCACTCTTTATCAGGATTAACGTCCTGCGGTCGTGGCGATCGCCCAGAGGAAGCAGGAACAGGATGCCAAGCGCGTAGCCTGCCTGCGTTAATGTTGGCACCAGGCCCATACCTTCAATACTCAAATGCAGGTCGGCACCCATCAGCGGCAGCAGGGGCTGCGCGTAATAGATTGATGCCACGCTGAAGCCAGCCCCCAGAGCCAGCATAAAGATCACCCAGCGGCTTGCAGCATGGGGAGTCGTTGTTGTGTTCATAAGTTGTTCCTCATTCATCGTGTGCGGCTATTTTTTATCAGTACGCCTTGCGACGGTAGCGGGCCCGGTGGTAAAACGCTTATACGTTGAACGTATAAGTGAAAATGCGATGAAAAGAGCTGAGCGTATAGACAGGGTAGAGCTAATGCGGACGTTTGTCCGCATTGTCGAGGCGGGTTCGCTCTCAGCGGCGGCGCGGCAGCTGGCAACAACCCAGGCCACGGTAAGCCGACGGTTGCAGTCGCTTGAAACCATGCTGGGCGTGCGCCTGTTGTTGCGCACCACCCACACGACGCGGCTAACGGATGACGGCGAGCGCTGCTATCAGCACGCCCGTCGGGTGATTGACAGCTGGCTGGCGCTGGAGGATGAGGTGGGGCAGACGGAAGATGAGCCGGTAGGCGTGCTGCGGGTGCGCGCCCCCCACGCGTTTGGTCAGGACCAGCTTCTGAAACCCGTAACCGAATTTTTGCAACGCTATCCGCAGCTTTCGATTGAGTGGATGCTCAACGATCGGTCGGCAGATTTTCTGGGCGACAACCTTGACTGCGCTATTCGGGTGGGTGTGGAGGTCGATCCGGCGACCGTATCCGTGCTGCTGGCGGAAGTGCCGCGCTCGGTGGTGGCCGCGCCGGCGCTGCTGGCCCGCTTCCCGGCGGTGAATACGCCGGAAGATTTGCAGCAGTTTCCCTGGATAGCCATCAGCTCTTTCTACCAGCGCCACGTGGAGCTATTTCACGATGCTTCGCCCGCCACCGCGCGGATTGCTATTACGCCACGCCTCAGCACCGACAGCCTGTACGTTGCACGCAATACGGCACTGACCGGGCTCGGTGTGGCGGTCGTATCAAGCTGGACGGTACAGGATGATATTCGGGAAGGGCGGCTGGTGCATTTGCTGCCGGAGTGGCAGCCAGCGGCGCTACCGGTGCATCTGGTTTATCCCTGGTCCCGTTATTATCCGGCACGCTTGCGGCGTTTTCTTGAGCTGATGCGGCAGGTCATGCCGGAGGTGACCGGAATGAGGAAGCCCGTACAGCAGCCATAAAAAAAGCCGACCTTAAGGTCGGCTTTTTACTTTCAGCGTTGTTTGTCGTTATTCGACAGACTGTGGACGCGTCGCGGGTGCAGTCGCCTGGTGCGTTGCACTGTGACCACCGGCTGCGCCTTTACCGTCGAAGCTGAAGGCCGGGCGAACCCAGTCGCTGTGACGCGGTGCTTCTGGCACGTAATCCGGCGCCGGAGCGCGGGTCATCGGTGCTGTCGCCACGTGGGCAGCGGCTGGTGCAGAGACAACCGGCTCAGGTTTCACTTCAGGCGCTTTCGGTTCTTCAACAACCGGTTCAACCGCAATCTCAACGTCCTGAACGATTTCTTCAGTGGTCGTTTCGACGATGGCTTCAGCGGTGTCTTCCACGGCGACTACAGGTTCAGCTTCTTCAGCGATTTCCTCAGCCACCACCACATCTTCTTCAGCAATAAGCTGCGGCGCGGCATCAACCGGCGCGGCAATCACTTCCGGATGCGTGGTTTCGACCTCAGCTGCCTGAGGTGCTTCCGCTTCAACAACCTGAGGTTCAACCACGGTTGCCGCTTCAGTCACAACGTCTTCTACCGCTGCCGCAGGTGCAATGATCTCTTCCGCAACTGGCTGTTCTTCAACAACCTGCTCCGGACGCGCTACCGGGTAGCGGATCCAGACTTTGCCGGAAGCCATTTCTGGCGAAGCACAGGCAATGGTCAGTGGCATTGGCGACTGAGTCGGGTAACGCTCGTCACGATAGCGGCGACGGCGCTGACCGCTGACGCGCAGATGACGTGGGGAACGACGTGAACGGCGCGGCATGCCGGCGTTATCACGGTTTTCACCGTTTTCATCCTGCTCAACGTTGTTATCAACGACCGCTGGCAGGTCAACTTTTGCCAGCTGCGTGCCGGTTGCGCTCTCGCGGGTTTCAACCGCGACGATTGCTGACTCTTCGGTTGCTTCGGAGGCGAAGCGGACTTTCTGAGCAAGCTGGCGCTGCTTACGACGTGGCATGACCTGAGTACGTTCTTCCTGCTCGCCGTCCTGCTGTTCAACCGGCTCTTCGCGGTTCAGGTTTTTGACTTCCTGCTGTGCCTGACGCTTCTCGTCGTTACGGCGACGGTTGCGTTCACGGCGCGGTTGCTGGTCGTCACGCTGTTTGCTCTTCTCAGACTCATCGCCCGCCTGCTGGCGAATTTCACGATCTTCAACATTCTGCTGCTGTTTCTCGCGACGGTTGCGACGATTGTCTTCGCGTTGCTCACGGCCTTCATTGTTCTCAGAGCGGTTGTCACGGTTGTCACGACGCTCGCTGCGGTCATTACGATCGCTACGGTCATTACGGTCGCGGCGGTTGTTCTGACGCTTACGGCGGTCCTGCTGACGTTCTGGCTTGGCCGCTTTTGGCTCTTCTTTCGGCTGCTCTGGCTGAACTTCCTCACCGGCAAACATCTTCTTCAGCGCGCCGAAGAAGCGGCTCAGCAGACCCGGCTGCGCCGGCTGGGCTTTCGCTGCGGTTGCTTCTGGTTTCTGCGCCGCAGGTTTGGCCGCTGGTTTTTCCAGGGCTGCTTCCGGTGGGGCTTCTGGCATGATGAAGGTGGCTAACGCAGGCTGCTCTGGCAGTTTACGCTCTGCTGGCTCTTCATCTGAAGGCAGGGCCATCTCTTCTTCGTGCAGCTTCGGCAGCAGGTAGCTGAGCGTTGACGTCTCTTCGCCTTTACGGACACGCAGCACGTGATAGTGCGGGGTTTCCATCTGATCGTTTGGCACGATGATGCAGCGAACGCCACCCTGACGCGCTTCAATCGCACTGACCGCTGCACGTTTTTCGTTCAGCAGGTAAGAGGCAATTGGCACAGGGACAATCGCGTGCACCTCTTTGGTATTCTCTTTCAGCGCTTCTTCTTCAATCAGACGCAGAATCGAGAGGGACAGCGATTCGTTATCACGCACGGTACCGGTGCCGGAGCAGCGCGGACAAACGTGATGGCTGGACTCACCCAGCGACGGGCTCAGACGCTGGCGGGACATCTCCAGCAGGCCAAAGCGTGAGATATGGCTAATCTGGATACGCGCACGATCCTGACGCACCGCTTCGCGCAGACGGTTTTCTACCGCACGCTGGTGGCGAACAGGAGTCATGTCGATGAAGTCGATAACAATCAGACCACCCAGGTCGCGCAGGCGGAGCTGGCGGGCGATTTCATCAGCGGCTTCAAGGTTAGTGTTGAAGGCGGTCTCTTCGATATCGCCACCGCGCGTTGCGCGAGCGGAGTTGATGTCGATAGCGGTCAGCGCTTCAGTGGTATCGATAACGATAGAACCGCCGGACGGCAGGCGCACTTCACGCTGGAAGGCGGATTCAATCTGGGATTCGATCTGATAGTGGCTGAACAGCGGGATTTCACCGGTGTACAGTTTAATTTTGCTGGTGAAATCCGGACGACCCAGCGCGGCGATGTGCTGGCGGGCCAGCTCAAGCACTTTCGGGTTATCGATCAGAATCTCACCGATGTCCTGACGCAGGTAGTCACGGAAGGCACGCACGATCACGTTGCTTTCCTGGTGGATCAGGAACGGAGCAGGGCGGCTTTCCGCTGCTTTCTGGATGGCTTCCCAGTGCTTCAGACGGAAGCTCAGGTCCCACTGCAGCGCTTCGGCGGATTTGCCGACGCCCGCGGTACGCACGATAAGCCCCATGCCATCAGGCAGTTCAAGGCTTGCCAGCGCTTCTTTCAGTTCGGTACGGTCATCACCTTCGATACGGCGAGAGATGCCACCCGCACGCGGGTTGTTAGGCATCAGCACCAGATAGCTCCCTGCCAGGCTGATAAAGGTAGTCAGTGCGGCACCTTTGTTGCCACGCTCTTCTTTATCAATCTGAACGATAACTTCCTGACCTTCACGCAGAACATCTTTGATGTTTGGTCGGCCATGGGCGTTGTAGTTTGCAGGGAAATATTCGCGGGCGATTTCTTTCAGAGGGAGGAAACCATGACGCTCAGCACCGTAATCGACAAATGCAGCTTCAAGGCTTGGTTCAATGCGGGTGATTTTACCTTTGTAAATGTTCGCTTTTTTCTGTTCGTGTCCAGGACTTTCGATATCCAGATCGTACAGGCGCTGCCCATCCACAAGGGCGACACGCAACTCTTCTTGCTGAGTTGCGTTGATTAACATTCTTTTCATCGTAACTTACTCGTTATTCTTACATTGACGACAAAGCTGCGGGCAAGGTGACGCTTTCCGGGGTATGAACCGATGGCCTCGTGTCTGTTCACGTCGCCAACCTCACGGTTGTCGCTCGCTTAAGAGGCGCAGAGTGTCGGTTGCCTGTATTTCATACGGAAACACAGCGCAATTATCAGGGGAATTGCCTGGGTAGAACTCTCCAGAGAACAATCCTTATACCGGGAAGTACTGCAACCCGCAGCCCGCTAACTGCCTGAAAGATCAATACGTCTTACGCCATTGCTGCGTGGATGATCGGTCAGACAAAATTGGTCATTCCGTCAACATCCTTACTTAACCAGGATTTAACACGGAAAACAGCCTCATTATTCCACTGCTCGCCGGGTTATAGCAAGATGACTTTTACCAATTATCACCCGGTTACTCACAGTTTCTTCACTTCAGAATGGCGATTGGTTTAATAACCACCAAATCGGTTGCGCGAAACGGGGGACAGGCCGGATAAAAGTAAATATAAGCATAGAAAAATGAGTGGCGCTAATGGCTGTCGATATTTAGAATCGCCAACCATGAAAACAGAGACTCCAGCCGTAAAAATGGTTGCCATCGCCGACGATGAAGCGGGGCAACGTATCGATAACTTTTTGCGTACCCAGCTGAAAGGGGTGCCAAAGAGCATGATTTATCGCATCCTGCGTAAGGGCGAGGTGCGGGTTAACAAAAAACGCGTGAAGCCTGAGTATAAGCTCGAAGCCGGTGACGAAGTGCGTATTCCGCCGGTGCGCGTGGCAGAGCGCGAAGAAGAGACCGTTTCACCAAAGCTGCAGAAAGTGGCGGCCCTGAGCGATGTCATCCTTTACGAAGACGACCATATTCTGGTGCTGAATAAACCGTCAGGAACGGCAGTCCATGGCGGTAGCGGTCTGAGCTTCGGCGTGATTGAAGGGCTGCGTGCCCTGCGTCCGGAAGCGCGCTTCCTTGAGCTGGTGCACCGTCTTGACCGCGACACTTCAGGCGTACTGCTGGTGGCGAAAAAGCGTTCCGCGCTACGTTCGCTGCATGAACAGCTGCGTGAAAAAGGGATGCAGAAAGACTATCTGGCGCTGGTGCGCGGCCAGTGGCAGTCCCATGTAAAAGTGGTGCAGGCGCCGCTGCTGAAGAACATTCTGCAAAGCGGTGAGCGTATTGTCCGCGTGAGCCAGGAAGGGAAACCGTCTGAGACGCGCTTTAAGGTTGAAGAGCGCTATGAGTTTGCCACGCTGGTGCGCTGCAGTCCGGTGACCGGTCGTACCCACCAGATCCGTGTGCATACGCAGTTTGCAGGGCACCCCATCGCCTTTGATGACCGCTATGGCGACCGCGAGTTTGATAAGCAGCTGGCGGGGACGGGACTGTCGCGTCTGTTCCTGCATGCGGCAGCGCTGAAGTTTACCCATCCGAATACCGGTGAAGTGATCCGTATTGAAGCGCCGCTGGATGAGCAGCTGAAACGCTGTCTTAAGGTTCTGCGCGGCTGATTTTGCCCGGCGGCGCTGCGCTTGCACGGGCCTACGGTTTTGTAGGCCGGGTAAGCGCAGCGCCACCCGGCGAAGGTCACATCGTCAGCGGATTACACTCTTCTCGCCGTAACATCTGACACAAGGCAATCAGCGGTAACCCCACCAGGGTGTTGGGATCGCGACCGTCCAGCTTGTCGAACAGCGCAATCCCCAATCCTTCACTTTTAAAGCTCCCCGCGCAGTTCAGCGGTCGCTCACGGCGCACATAATCCATAATCTCTTGTTCGCTGAGATGACGGAAGTGTACGTCGAACGGCTCACACTCGGTTTGCAGATGGCCTGACGCGGAGTTATAGAGGGCCAGGCCCGTATAGAAGGTCACGATAGTACCGCGCGCACGCAGAAGCTGCTGGCAGGCATTTTCCTCAGTATGGGGCTTGCCGGTGATTTCGCCGTCCAGCACGCAAACCTGATCGGAGCCTATAATCAAATGCGAAGGATAGTGTGCGGCCAGCGACTGCGCCTTCTCCTTAGCAAGACGCGTCACCAGATGGCGCGGTGACTCGCCCGGCTGTGGCGTCTCATCCACCTCTGGCGCGGCGCATTCAAACGGGATCCCGAGCTTTTCCAGCAGCATTCGGCGGTAGGGAGACGTGGAAGCAAGGACGAGATTTGGCATATTTTTATCACCAGATATAGCGTATCGATGCCAGCCATTTTAAACTACAGGCCGCAATGTGTGCGAATAATTGGCAAAAGGCAGCTCTGGTTGCCTTTTTCTTTGACTCTATGACGTTACAAAGTTAATATGCGCGCCCTATGCAAAAGGTAAAATTACCCCTGACTCTTGATCCGGTTCGTACGGCTCAAAAACGCCTCGATTACGAAGGTATCTATACTTCCGATCAGGCTGAGCGTATTGCCGAATCCGTAGTCAGTGTGGACAGTGATGTAGAATGCTCCATGTCGTTCGCTATCGACAACCAGCGTCTCGCCGTTTTAACCGGTGATGCAAAGGTGACGGTAACGCTCGAGTGTCAGCGTTGCGGGAAACCGTTTGTACAGCATGTTCACACAACGTATTGTTTCAGTCCGGTTCGTTCTGACGAACAGGCTGAAGCACTCCCGGAAGCGTATGAGCCGATTGAGGTTAACGAATTCGGTGAAATCGATCTTCTGGCTCTGGTTGAAGATGAAATCATCCTCACCTTGCCAGTGGTTCCGGTGCATGATTCTGAACACTGTGAAGTGTCCGAGGCGGACATGGTCTTTGGGGAACTGCCTGATGAAGCGCAAAAACCAAACCCATTTGCCGTATTAGCCAGCTTAAAGCGTAAGTAATTGAGGAGTAAGGTCCATGGCCGTACAACAGAATAAACCAACCCGTTCCAAACGTGGCATGCGTCGTTCCCATGACGCGCTGACTGCAGTTACCAGCCTGTCTGTAGACAAGACTTCTGGTGAGAAACACCTGCGTCACCACATCACCGCTGACGGTTTCTACCGCGGCCGCAAGGTTATCACTAAGTAATCACGCGTCAGCGTGATTAGGCTTAGTGAGGAGCTCCCCGTGCAAACGGGGAACTTACCGAACCAGGCTGCGACGATACCTTGACACGTCTAACCCTGGCGTTAGATGTCATGGGGGGAGATTTTGGCCCTTCCGTGACAGTGCCTGCAGCATTGCAGGCACTGAATTCTAATTCGCAACTCACTCTTCTTTTAGTCGGCAATCCCGACACAATCACGCCATTACTTGCAAAAGCTGACTTTGAACAACGTTCACGTCTGCAGATTATTCCTGCGCAGTCAGTTATTGCCAGTGATGCCCGACCCTCGCAGGCGATTCGTAATAGCCGCGGCAGCTCGATGCGGATAGCGCTGGAGCTGGTGAAAGAAGGTCGAGCCCAGGCTTGCGTTAGCGCGGGAAATACCGGCGCGCTGATGGGGCTGTCGAAATTATTGCTCAAACCGATTGACGGTATTGAGCGTCCGGCGCTGGTGACGGTGTTGCCGCATCAGCAAAAGGGCAAGACGGTGGTGCTCGATTTGGGCGCAAACGTCGATTGTGATAGTACAATGCTGGCTCAGTTTGCCGTCATGGGATCGGTGCTGGCAGAAGAGGTGGTCGGGATCAACACTCCCCGTGTTGCGTTACTGAACATTGGTGAAGAAGAGACCAAAGGCCTGGACAGCATTCGCGAAGCAGCTGAATTGCTCAAACAGGTTCCCTCCATCAACTATATTGGTTATCTCGAAGCCAATGAGTTGTTGACGGGTAAAACGGATGTTCTGGTGTGCGATGGCTTCACCGGGAACGTGACGTTGAAAACCATGGAAGGGGTCGTGCGGATGTTTCTTTCTCTGCTGAAATCACAGGGAGAGGGCAAAAAAAGCGCCTGGTGGCTGATTTTATTGAAGCGTTGGTTACAAAAGAGCCTGACGCGGCGATTCAGTCACCTCAACCCCGACCAGTATAATGGCGCCTGTCTGTTAGGATTGCGCGGCATCGTGATTAAGAGTCATGGCGCCGCCAATCAGCGAGCATTTGCTGTCGCGATTGAACAGGCAGTGCAGGCGGTGCAGCGACAAGTCCCTCAGCGGATTGCCGCTCGCCTGGGATCTGTATTAGCTAAAAGTGACTGAGCGTACATGTATACGAAGATTTTAGGTACCGGCAGCTACCTGCCAAAACAGGTGCGTACCAACGCCGATCTGGAAAAAATGGTAGATACGTCTGACGAGTGGATTGTCACGCGCACAGGTATCCGTGAACGTCGTATTGCCGCGCCAGACGAAACCGTGTCGACCATGGGTTACGAAGCCGCACAGCGTGCTATCGAAATGGCGGGCATTGATAAAGAACAGATCGGTTTGATCGTGGTGGCCACGACGTCTGCCACGCATGCTTTCCCAAGCGCGGCGTGCCAGGTGCAAAACATGCTCGGTATTAAGGGCTGCCCGGCGTTTGACGTCGCTGCCGCATGCGCAGGTTTTACCTATGCGCTGAGCGTAGCCGATCAGTACGTGAAGTCCGGTGCCGTTAAATATGCGCTGGTGATCGGTGCTGACGTGCTGGCGCGTACCTGCGATCCGACCGATCGCGGAACGATCATTATTTTTGGTGATGGTGCGGGTGCGGTGCTGCTGGGGCAGTCCGAAGAGCCGGGTATCATCTCTACGCATCTGCATGCTGACGGCAGCTATGGCGAACTGTTGACCCTGCCTAACGCCGATCGCGTAAATCCGGACAACTCGATTTACCTGACGATGGCAGGGAACGAGGTGTTCAAGGTGGCGGTGACTGAGCTTGCGCACATCGTTGATGAAACGCTGGAAGCGAATAACCTTGAACGCTCCGCGCTCGACTGGCTGGTGCCGCATCAGGCGAACCTGCGTATCATCAGCGCAACCGCGAAAAAGCTGGGCATGTCGATGGATAACGTTGTGGTGACGCTGGATCGTCACGGCAACACCTCTGCGGCGTCAGTACCGTGCGCATTTGATGAAGCGGTACGCGACGGGCGAATCAAACGGGGCCAGCTGGTCTTGCTTGAAGCCTTCGGTGGCGGGTTCACCTGGGGTTCCGCGCTGGTTCGTTTCTAGGATAAGGAATAAAAAATGACGCAATTTGCTTTTGTGTTCCCGGGGCAGGGCTCTCAAACCGTTGGGATGTTGTCTGAAATGGCAGCAACCTATCCGGTCATTGAAGAGACTTTCCGTGAAGCTTCTGATGCACTGGGTTATGATTTATGGGCGCTGACCCAGCAGGGTCCTGCCGAAGAGCTGAACAAAACCTGGCAGACCCAGCCCGCGCTGCTGACCGCGTCCGTTGCGCTGTGGCGTGTCTGGCAGCAGCAGGGCGGTAAAGCGCCCGCGCTGCTCGCAGGACATAGCCTGGGTGAATACTCAGCCCTGGTCTGTGCCGGTGTGATCGCGTTTGCTGACGCGGTACGTCTGGTGGAACTGCGCGGTAAATTCATGCAGGAAGCAGTGCCAGAAGGCACGGGCGGCATGTCAGCTATCATCGGTCTGGATGATGCCGCGATTGCAAAAGCGTGTGAAGAGTCTGCTGAAGGTCAGGTTGTCTCTCCGGTTAACTTCAACTCGCCGGGCCAGGTGGTTATCGCCGGTCATAAAGAAGCGGTTGAGCGTGCCGGTGCAGCCTGTAAAGCTGCGGGTGCCAAACGTGCGCTGCCGCTGCCGGTCAGCGTGCCGTCTCACTGTGCGCTGATGAAGCCCGCTGCCGAGAAACTGGCGGTTGAGCTGGAAAAAATTACGTTTAACGCACCGACGATTTCCGTTGTGAACAACGTCGATGTGAAATGCGAAACCGCGCCGGAAGCTATCCGCGACGCGCTTGTTCGCCAGCTCTACAGCCCGGTACAGTGGACCAAAACCGTTGAGTTTATGGCCTCTCAGGGCGTTGAGCATCTGTATGAAGTCGGCCCAGGGAAAGTCCTCACCGGTCTGACAAAACGTATTGTTGACACCCTGACAGCCTCGGCGATTAACGAGCCGGAAGCGATGTCAGCGGCACTCTCGCAATAAAAGAGGAATACCATGAGTTTTGAAGGAAAAATTGCCCTGGTCACTGGCGCAAGCCGCGGTATCGGGCGTGCAATTGCTGAAACACTGGTTGCGCGCGGCGCGAAGGTGATTGGGACAGCAACCAGCGAGAATGGCGCTCAGGCTATCAGTGAATATCTGGGTGCAAACGGTAAAGGTCTGGTACTGAATGTGACCGAACCTGCATCTATCGAATCTGTTCTGGAAAATATTCGCGCAGAGTTTGGCGAAGTGGATATTCTGGTAAACAACGCCGGGATCACTCGCGATAACCTGTTAATGCGAATGAAAGACGACGAGTGGAACGATATTATCGAAACCAACCTGTCATCTGTATTCCGTCTGTCAAAAGCGGTAATGCGCGCTATGATGAAAAAGCGTCATGGTCGTATTATCACTGTCGGTTCTGTGGTTGGTACCATGGGAAATGCTGGTCAGGCTAACTACGCTGCGGCGAAAGCCGGTCTGATTGGTTTCAGTAAGTCGCTGGCGCGTGAAGTCGCGTCCCGCGGTATTACGGTAAACGTTGTTGCTCCGGGCTTTATTGAAACGGACATGACGCGTGCGCTGACTGATGAGCAGCGTGCGGGTACGCTGGCGGCAGTTCCGGCGGGTCGTCTTGGCGACCCTAAAGAAATCGCCAGTGCGGTTGCATTTTTAGCCTCTGACGAAGCGGGTTACATCACTGGTGAGACCCTCCACGTCAACGGCGGGATGTATATGGTTTAACCACGATGAAAAATATTTGCGTTATTAGGGCGAATGGCCTCAAAATAACGTAAAATCGTGGTAAGAACTGCCGGGATTTAGTTGCAAATTTTTCAACATTTTATACACTACGAAAACCATCGCGAAAGCGAGTTTTGATAGGAAATTTAAGAGTATGAGCACTATCGAAGAACGCGTTAAGAAAATTATCGGCGAACAGCTGGGCGTTAAGCAGGAAGAAGTTGTGAACTCCGCTTCCTTCGTTGAAGACCTGGGCGCAGATTCTCTTGACACCGTTGAGCTGGTAATGGCTCTGGAAGAAGAGTTTGATACTGAGATTCCGGACGAAGAAGCTGAGAAGATCACCACCGTTCAGGCTGCCATTGATTACATCAACGGTCACCAGGCGTAAGTGAACATCTCCAGGCGGTCATTCGACCGCCTGAGTTTTATCTTTTTTAGTCCCACGAATCTCTTTTTTTATCCCTCCCTGGAGGACAAACGTGTCTAAGCGTCGTGTAGTTGTGACCGGACTTGGCATGTTGTCTCCTGTCGGCAATACCGTAGAGTCCACCTGGAAAGCTCTCCTTGCCGGTCAGAGCGGCATCAGCCTAATCGACCATTTCGATACTAGCGCCTATGCAACGAAATTTGCTGGCTTAGTAAAGGATTTTAACTGTGAAGAGATCATCTCGCGCAAAGAGCAGCGCAAGATGGATGCCTTCATTCAATATGGAATTGTCGCTGGCGTTCAGGCCATGCAGGATTCTGGCCTTGTGATTACGGAAGAGAACGCAACCCGTATCGGCGCCGCTATCGGCTCCGGGATTGGCGGTCTTGGCCTGATCGAGGAAAACCATACATCCCTGATGAATGGCGGCCCGCGTAAGATCAGTCCGTTCTTCGTTCCGTCCACGATTGTTAATATGGTGGCAGGTCACCTGACCATCATGTTCGGCCTGCGTGGGCCAAGCATTTCTATCGCCACCGCCTGTACGTCTGGCGTACATAACATCGGCCAGGCCGCGCGCATTATTGCGTACGGCGATGCAGATGCTATGGTTGCCGGCGGTGCTGAAAAAGCCAGTACCCCACTGGGTGTCGGCGGTTTCGGCGCGGCCCGTGCGCTCTCTACCCGCAACGATAATCCACAGGCGGCAAGCCGTCCGTGGGATAAAGACCGTGATGGCTTCGTGCTGGGCGACGGTGCGGGCATGATCGTACTGGAAGAGTACGAACACGCGAAAAAACGCGGTGCGAAAATTTATGCTGAAGTCGTTGGCTTTGGTATGAGCAGCGATGCGTATCACATGACGTCTCCTCCGGAGAACGGTGCAGGTGCTGCGCTGGCGATGGAAAACGCGATCCGTGATGCGGGTATTACCCCGGCTCAGATTGGCTACGTCAACGCGCACGGCACATCTACACCTGCAGGCGATAAAGCGGAAGCTCAGGCGGTTAAGTCTATCTTCGGCGAATCTGCCAGCCGCGTACTGGTGAGCTCCACGAAATCCATGACCGGTCACCTGTTGGGTGCGGCGGGTGCAGTAGAGTCAATCTACTCCATCCTTGCGCTGCGCGATCAGGCTGTTCCACCAACCATCAACCTGGATAACCCGGATGAAGGTTGCGATCTGGACTTCGTTCCTCACGAAGCGCGCCAGGTTAGCGGAATGGAGTATACCCTGTGTAACTCCTTCGGCTTTGGCGGTACCAACGGTTCTCTGATCTTCAAAAAGATCTGATCCTGACGTTCCGATCGCACTAAAAAAGGTCCGCTTGCCGGACCTTTTTTATTAAGGCTAATCTTCTTGTCGACTGCATGACATCCTGCCAGACTAAACGTCCACGCATAAGGAGCCACCATGTTTTTAATCAATGGCCTTGAGCAGGACACGCTGCCTGCCAGCGACAGGGCGGTACAGTTCGGGGATGGTTGCTTTACGACGGCGCGCATTCTGGATGGCCATGTTTGCCTTCTGGAAGCGCACATGCGACGCCTGCAGCATGGCTGTGAAAAGCTCATGATCCCCTTTACGTACTGGGACACCTTACGTCAGGAAATGTGCCAGCTCGCATCGGGGAAGCACAGCGGCGTACTCAAGGTTATCATCAGCCGCGGCAGTGGTGGAAGGGGTTACAGCGCTGCATCTTGTCTCGCCCCAACGCGTATTCTTTCCGTGTCTGCTTATCCCGCGCATTACTCTCGCTGGCGAGAAGACGGCGTCACGCTGACGCTAAGCCCGGTACGACTGGGACGAAACCCGATGCTGGCCGGGATTAAGCATCTCAATCGCCTGGAACAGGTGCTCATTCGTATTCATCTTGAACAGACGGACGCTGATGAGGCGCTGGTCCTTGACAGCGAAGGGTTCGTTACGGAATGCTGTGCGGCTAATTTGTTCTGGCGACAGGGCAGGAACGTGTTCACCCCCGCGCTGGATCAGGCTGGCGTGAACGGCATAATGCGCCAATTTTGTTTGCAGCAGCTGGCACACTCTGACTTTCACGTTGTCGAAGTTAACGCAAAGGAAGAGGTGCTACAGACTGCTGATGAAGTCATTATTTGTAACGCGCTGATGCCTGTTGTGCCCGTTCGCGCCTGTGGCCAGCTACGCTGGTCGTCGCGCGAGCTGTTTCAGTTTTTAGCCCCGATATGTGAGCAAACCAGATAGTCATGAAAAAAATGTTGCGCTTTGTCCTTCTCCTCATTGTTGCGCTGGGCGTTGCTGGCGGAGCAGGCGTATGGAAAGTTCGCCAGCTGGCAGACAGCAAGATCTTGGTTAAAGACGAAACGATCTTTACCCTGAAAGCGGGAACCGGCCGCCAGGCGCTTGGGGAACAGCTCTACGGTGATAAAATTATCAATCGTCCACGGGTATTCCAGTGGTTATTGCGTGTGGAGCCTGAACTGTCACATTTCAAAGCCGGTACCTATCGCTTTACGCCGGGAATGACCGTCAGAGAGATGCTGCAGCTGCTGGAAAGCGGCAAAGAAGCCCAGTTTCCGCTGCGATTTGTGGAAGGGATGCGCCTGAGTGATTACCTCAAACAGTTGCGCGATGCGCCGTATATCAAACATACCCTGAAGGATGACAGCTACCAGACGGTGGCCGACGTGCTCAAGTTTGAGCATCCCGAATGGGTGGAAGGCTGGTTCTGGCCAGATACCTGGATGTACACCGCCGGTACGACCGATGTGGCGATCCTGAAGCGGGCGCACAAAAAAATGGTCGCCGCCGTGGATGCGGCCTGGGAAGGGCGAATGGAGGGGTTACCCTATAAAGATCAAAACCAGTTTGTCACCATGGCCTCGATTATCGAGAAAGAGACCGCCGTTGCCGCCGAGCGCGATCGGGTGGCGTCAGTATTTATCAACCGTCTGCGCATTGGCATGCGCCTGCAAACCGACCCTACCGTCATCTACGGCATGGGCGAGAGCTATGCCGGTAAGATCTCCAGAAAAGATCTGGAGACGCCAACGGCGTATAATACCTACGTGATTAGCGGTTTACCGCCTGGCCCGATTGCCACGCCGAGCGAGGCTTCTCTCAAAGCCGCCGCGCATCCGGCGAAAACACCGTATCTCTATTTTGTGGCTGATGGAAAAGGGGGACACACCTTTAACACCAACCTTGCCAGCCACAATCGCTCTGTTCAGGACTATCTGAAGGCACTTAAGGAAAAAAATGCGCAGTAAATACATTGTGATTGAGGGACTCGAAGGGGCGGGTAAAACCACCGCCCGCAACGTGGTGGTGGATACGCTGAAATCGCTTGGCGTCGCCGACATGGTCTTCACCCGCGAGCCGGGCGGTACGCAACTTGCGGAGAAACTGCGCGGCCTGGTGCTGGACATTAAATCCGTTGGCGACGAAGTTATCACTGACAAAGCCGAAGTGTTAATGTTCTACGCGGCGCGCGTACAGCTGGTTGAGACGGTGATCAAACCCGCCCTGGCCGATGGCAAGTGGGTAATCGGCGATCGTCACGATCTGTCGACTCAGGCTTATCAGGGCGGTGGACGCGGTATTGACCAGACCATGCTGGCAACGCTGCGCAATGCCGTACTGGGGGATTTTCGCCCCGACCTGACGCTCTATCTGGATGTGACCCCGGAAGTGGGTCTTAAACGCGCCCGCGCGCGCGGCGAGCTCGACCGCATTGAACAAGAGTCGTTTGATTTCTTTAACCGCACCCGTGCGCGCTATCTTGAGCTGGCCGCACAGGACAGCTCCATTCGTACCATCGATGCAACGCAATCCCTGGATGAGGTGACGCGTGACATTCAGCAAACCGTGACGCAGTGGGTGCAGGAGCAGCAGGCATGAAATGGTATCCATGGTTGCGCCCGCACTTTGAACAGCTGATCGGCAGCTATCAGGCGGGGCGGGGGCATCATGCGTTACTGATTCAGGCATTGCCGGGAATGGGCGATGATGCATTGATTTATGCCATCACCCGTTTTCTGATGTGCCAGCAGCCTGAAGGGCATAAAAGCTGCGGCAAATGCCGTGGCTGTCAGCTGATGCAGGCGGGCACACATCCTGACTACTACACGCTTGAGCCTGAGAAGGGGAAAAGCGCGCTCGGTATCGATGCCGTGCGGGAAGTCAGTGAAAAATTGTACGAACACGCGCGGCTGGGCGGCGCTAAAGTGGTCTGGCTTAAAGACGCCACGCAGCTGACCGAGGCGGCAGCTAACGCCCTGCTGAAAACTCTGGAAGAGCCGCCGGTAAAAACATGGTTTTTCCTCTCGTGCCGTGACCCGGGACGCTTGCTGGCGACGCTGCGCAGCCGCTGTCGTCTTCATCACCTTGCTGTGCCTCAGGAATCGTGGGCGCTGAGCTGGCTGGAGCGAGAGGTGACAACGTCACCTGAGAGTGCGTTGTCCGCCTTGCGCCTGAGCAGCGGCGCGCCCGCAGCGGCGCTGGCATTGCTGCAGCCTGACGTCTGGTCACAGCGAGAAACGCTTTGCCGGGCCGTCGAAATGGCACTGAATAACCACGACTGGCTAAGCGTATTGCCTGCGCTTAACAGCGATCAGGCCGTTGAGCGCCTGCACTGGCTGGCCTCGTTACTGCTGGATGCCCTCAAACTTCAGCAAGGGGCAACGCTGCTGACCAACCCGGACGCGTGGACACTGGTGAATACGCTGGCGAACCGCCTCTCAGGGACGATTCTTCATGCGATGCTTCATGAAATTTGCCAGAGCCGAGAACAGCTTTTAACCGTGACGGGTCTTAATCGCGAGCTTTTACTGACCGACCAGTTACTGCGTATTGAACACTACCTGCAACCCGGCACCACACCGCCGGTTTCCCATCTCTGAGAGAGACATTATGTTTTTAGTCGACTCACACTGCCATCTTGATGGCCTGGATTATCAATCCCTGCATAAAAACGTGGATGACGTGCTGGAAAAAGCTGCCGCCCGCGATGTGAAATTCTGCCTTGCGGTAGCGACGACGCTGCCGGGCTATCGTACGATGCGCGAGCTGGTGGGCGTTCGCGATAACGTGGTGTTTTCCTGCGGCGTACACCCCCTGAACCAGGATGAAGAATATGACGTTGACGATTTGCGTCGTCTGGCGGCGGAAGAGGGCGTGGTGGCAATGGGCGAGACCGGGCTGGACTATTTCTACACGCCGGAAACCAAACCGCAGCAGCAGGCGTCCTTCCGCAACCATATTCGCATTGGCCGCGAACTGAACAAGCCGGTTATCGTCCACACCCGCGATGCGCGTGCGGATACCCTGGCGATCCTCCGGGAAGAAAACGTGACGGATTGCGGTGGCGTACTACACTGTTTCACAGAAGACAGAGAAACGGCGGGTAAACTGCTTGATTTGGGGTTTTATATCTCGTTTTCCGGGATTGTGACGTTCCGTAACGCTGAGCAGCTGCGTGATGCTGCACGTTATGTTCCGCTCGATCGCATTCTGGTAGAGACAGATTCTCCCTATCTGGCACCGGTTCCGCATCGCGGTAAAGAGAATCAGCCCGCGATGACGCGAGATGTGGCTGAGTACATGGCCGTCCTGAAGGGCGTCAGCATCGAAGAGCTGGCCCGCATGACGACAGAAAACTTCTCCACGCTGTTCCATATTGACCCTGCCCGCCTGCAATCTGTCTGATACACCTGTTTTTTTTAGGCTCGTAATTAATAAATAAACCGAGTAAAGTTCACCGCCTCATTTGGGGCGGTGATGCTGTTTTTAGACACATCCGGACATGCTTTTTGTAAATAACTGAAAGTTTTTCGACCGTCTTAAGCTGAAACGTGATAGCCGTCAAACAAACTCAGAGGGAATTATTTTACTCTGTGTAATAAATAAAGGGCGCTTAGATGTCCTGTCCACGGCACGGTACTCCCCCGGGCCAATGCGTGAAAGCGTAAAAAAAGCACAAATACTCAGGAGCACTCTCAATTATGTTTAAGAATGCATTTGCTAACCTGCAAAAGGTCGGTAAATCGCTGATGCTGCCAGTATCCGTACTGCCTATCGCAGGTATCCTGCTGGGTGTCGGTTCTGCTAACTTCAGCTGGCTGCCAGCCGTAGTGTCCCATGTGATGGCCGAAGCAGGCGGTTCTGTCTTTGCTAACATGCCACTGATCTTCGCGATCGGTGTGGCTCTGGGCTTCACCAATAACGACGGCGTATCTGCGCTGGCTGCAGTGGTTGCTTACGGCATCATGGTGAAAACCATGGCTGTGGTTGCGCCGCTGGTTCTGCATTTACCGGCAGAAGAGATCGCTGCGAAACACCTGGCAGACACCGGTGTTCTCGGCGGTATCATCTCCGGTGCGATTGCAGCGTATATGTTCAACCGCTTCTATCGCATCAAGCTGCCTGAGTACCTGGGCTTCTTCGCGGGCAAGCGTTTCGTTCCGATCATCTCTGGTCTGGCAGCGATTTTCACTGGCGTGATCCTGTCCTTCATCTGGCCACCAATCGGTTCCGCTATCCAGACCTTCTCTCAGTGGGCTGCTTACCAGAACCCGGTTGTGGCGTTTGGTATCTACGGCTTCATCGAGCGTTGCCTGGTGCCATTTGGTCTGCACCACATCTGGAACGTTCCATTCCAGATGCAGATTGGTGAATTCACCAACGCAGCAGGTCAGGTATTCCACGGCGATATCCCACGTTACATGGCGGGCGACCCAACTGCAGGTAAACTGTCTGGTGGCTTCCTGTTCAAAATGTACGGTCTGCCAGCAGCGGCGATTGCTATCTGGCACTCTGCGAAGCCAGAGAACCGTGCAAAAGTGGGCGGTATCATGATCTCCGCAGCGCTGACCTCGTTCCTGACCGGTATCACCGAGCCGATCGAGTTCTCCTTCATGTTCGTTGCGCCGATCCTGTACGTTATCCATGCTATTCTGGCGGGTCTGGCGTTCCCAATCTGTATTCTGCTGGGTATGCGTGACGGTACGTCCTTCTCTCACGGCCTGATCGACTTCATCGTTCTGTCCGGTAACAGCAGCAAACTGTGGCTGTTCCCAATCGTCGGTGCGTGCTATGCCGTTGTTTACTACACCATCTTCCGCGTGCTGATTAAAGCACTGGACCTGAAAACCCCAGGCCGTGAAGATGCGACAGAAGACAGCAAAGCGGGCGCGACCAGCGAAATGGCTCCTGCACTGGTTGCCGCGTTCGGTGGTAAAGAGAACATCACTAACCTGGACGCGTGTATCACTCGTCTGCGTGTGAGCGTTGCTGACGTCGCGAAAGTAGACCAGCCGGGTCTGAAAAAACTGGGTGCAGCTGGCGTAGTTGTTGCAGGTTCGGGTGTACAGGCAATCTTCGGTACTAAATCCGATAACCTGAAAACCGAAATGGATGAGTACATCCGCAACAACTAAGTTGTGACCCTGGGGAGACTAAGGCAGCCGAATGGCTGCCTTTTTTATTTGTGCTGTTTGTCATCCCCGGCGGCGCTGCGCTTACCGGGCCTACGAAATGCAAATGTAGGCCGGGTAAGGCGTAGCCGCCACCCGGCTTAACACTCAGAAGTCGTAGCTCGCGCTCACCGAGACGTTCAGCGGCGCACCATAAACCACATAAGAGCCGACGTAATCGTAATACTCTTTGTCGAACAGGTTGTTGACGTTCGCCTGAACAGCAAAATCTTTGGTGATCTGATAACGGCTGAACAGGTTAACCAGCCCGTAGCTGCCTTGCTCCGCGCGGGTACGGCCAGCCGGCGCGCCATCCACATCCGTCCACACCTTGTTTTGCCAGTTCACGCCTCCGCCCACGGTCAGTTCCGGCAGCATTGGCAGTTGATAACGGGTGAACAGCTTCATGGTTGTACGCGGCTGATCGGAGCTGACGGCGTTGCCATTCTTATCTTCCGCAATGTAGCGGGTCGCGCCGAAGGTCAGCTGCCAGTTATCGGTCAACGCGCCGTTCAGCTCGAACTCGATCCCTTTGCTCACTACGCCGTCCAGCGATTGGTAAATCGACTCACCGCTCGGCATATAGGTATAGGTATTGCTTGCTACGTTATCCTGCTCAATGCGGAAAATCGCCAGCGAGGTGGTAAGACGGGTATTGAACCAGTCTGCTTTCACACCGGCTTCGTAGCTTTTGCCCGTAGTGGGGTCGAGATAGCGTCCGCTGGCGTCCCGCTTGTCCTGGGGCTGGAAGATAGAGGTATAGCTGACGTAGGTCGACCAGTCTTCATTGATGTCGTAGACCAGGCCCGCGTAGGGCGTCACGTCATCTTTGGTACTTTCCAGACGGGTGTCCGGGGAGCCCGCAGGGTTATAGCGAATGTTATAGTGGGTATAACGTGCGCCGAGGATCAGATGCAGCGGATCGGCCAGCGAGAAGCGGGCGGAGGTATACGCTGAGGACTGGCGAATGTCGTCCTGGCTGTAGAGTTTCCACGGCGTCCACTGCGGGTCGGCAATGTTACCGTTCCAGTTCTTAAAGTTACCCACATCAACCATGCCGTAAACCGCGTCAGGCATTGAGTTGTCGTAATGGTTACGCTGACGACTGAAGCTGCCGCCGAACATCATCTCGTGCTGACGGCCGAAGAGATCGAAATCGCCGCGCAGGAAAGCGTCCACGGCATCCTGTTTCCGTTCGCCACGGTTCCAGCCGCCGTAGCCAACCATGCCTGCACCGGTCTCTTTATCCGGATAGCCGGAAATATACATCAGCTTAGAGTCGAAGTTGGTTTCAGCATGCATGCCGTTAATGTGTGCTTCCCAGCCATTATCGAAACGCTGCGTCAGATTAGCGAAGATGCGGGTGCTGTCTTTATCAGACCTGGCCCAGTCAGGCGCGACGGTCTGGCTGCGATCGTAATGGGTTTTACTCCCGTCACTGTACCAGGTCGGGAGTCCGCCCCAGGTTGGGTCGGCGGTATGGCTTTCCTGATATTCGTATCCCACCGAGAGAGTGGTGCTGTCGGTGACGTCCGCATCCATCACGCCATAGAGGAATTTCTTTCGGTAGTGATAGTTATCCACGAAGCTGTCGTTGTCCTGATAACCTGCGATCATCCGGCCCCGTAGCTTACCTGACTCCACCAGCGGCGCCTGGAGATCCAGCACGTAGCGCTGCTTATCCCAGCTGCCATAGCTGGCCGAAACATTGCCTTTGAATTCATTGCTGTCCGCATGCTTACGCACCATGTTGACGTACGCTGCCGGGTTGCCCGTACCGGACATCAGGCCGGTTGCACCGCGGACCACTTCGATGCGGTCATAAATCGCCGTATCGGCGGCGGTATCACCAAAGTTCCACACTTCGCTGATGGAGGTTGGCAGGTCGTCATAGGCGTAATTACTGACGAAAAATCCGCGCGAGTAAAACACGGTACGGTCGCTGTCCTGCACCTGCGCCGTTACGCCCGTGGTGTTGGTTAACACCTGGCCGATGGACTGCAGGTTCTGATCGGCCATGCGCTGCTGGCTAATCACGCTCACGGACTGCGGGATATCGCGGGGAACCAGCAACAGCTTCGTGCCGGTGGTAGTGGTTTTGACGCTGTAATCCCGCTCCTGACTTGCGGAAGGATCCTGCGTTTGGTCAAAACCGCCATCAACAATAACGGTATCTTCGGCTGTTGATGCAGCGAAAGCGGCGGCTGGCGTCAGTGCCATAGCAATGCAGACTGCCAGCAACGAAGGTGTTGCGACAGGCTGACGTTGCCCATCCCTGGTGTGATGAATGAAAGACATGATTAAACCCTTATGAACGATGAAGAGGGTATGCGTCAGTCCCGCGGACGCGGGCTGGCGTCGTTTTCTATGTTAAAAAAGCGCATGAAAATGCAAATGCGAAATATACGCATTGCCATTAATGCTGTAAACAGATGTGTCGACCGGAACTGAAATAATGTTTCAGCCCATTAAGGCCCGCGAGCGGTCACTCTTCACTCAGCTGATGAACATTCGGGAAAGAAATCGAGGGAGGAGGTTGAAAGGACAGGAGAAACTCGCTCATACTCTTGAATTGTGTCACACCCTCATCCAGAGCGTGTGTTAACAGCGGACGCATCGCGCCTGATTAATCAAAAAAGGAATAGGTCATGGCTGAAGAAACGATTTTCAGTAAAATTATCCGTCGCGAAATTCCGTCGGATATCGTCTATCAGGATGAACTGGTAACGGCTTTTCGGGACATTTCACCTCAGGCTCCGACGCACGTCCTTATCATTCCCAATATTCTGATTCCGACCGTAAACGACGTAAAAACCGAGCATGAAGTGGCATTAGGTCGTATGCTGACGGTGGCCGCGAAAATCGCCGAACAGGAAGGGATTGCAGAAGACGGTTACCGTCTGATCATGAACTGCAACCGTCATGGCGGCCAGGAAGTTTATCATATTCACATGCATCTGCTGGGTGGACGTCCTCTGGGGCCGATGCTGGCACATAAAGGTCTTTGACATGCGTAAAGGGCGTATTACAGCGCTGGTAATGACGATGATGATTGTGGGGTGCAGTTCGCGCCCGGCGATCCCCGTGAACGATGAACAGACGCTGGTGATGGAATCCTCCGTGCTTGCCGCGGGCATCACGGCGCAACAACCCGCGCTGACCATCAGTGAAATCAATTCATCTGCCTCCTCTACGCTCTTTAATGAAAGACACGAACCCGTGACGGTCCACTACCGTTTTTTCTGGTATGACGTAAGAGGTCTCGAAATGCATCCGCTGGAGGCGCCGCGCAGCGTCACCATTCCGGCCAGATCGTCGGTAACGCTCTATGGCAGCGCCAACTATCTGGGTGCGCATAAGGTGAGACTTTATCTTTATCTCTAAGGGGTGAACCTTGATTAAAAACTTGAGCCGCTATGCGCTCGTGACAGCTTTCGCGCTGTTCCTGGCGGGGTGTGTGACCCGAACTGAACAGCCAGCGCCTGTGGAAGAGGCGAAACCGGGCACTGAACAGCCGACACAGCCAACGCAGCCGCAGCCAACCGTGCCGTCCGTACCGTCTATACCGGCACAGCCAGGCCCGATTGAGCATCCGGACCAGACGTCGCAGCCCACGCCGCGCGTGCGCCATTACGACTGGAACGGCGCAATGCAGCCCATGGTCGGCAAAATGCTGCAGGCACAGGGCGTGACGGCAGGTAGCGTGTTGCTGGTTGATAGCGTGAACAACCGTACCAACGGTTCGCTGAACGCGGGCGAAGCGACTGAAACGCTGCGCAACGCCCTGGCAAACAACGGTAAGTTTACGCTGGTCTCGGCTCAGCAGCTCGCGGTAGCCAAACAGCAGCTGGGCCTGTCGCCGCAGGATAGCCTCGGCACACGCAGCAAGGCGATCGGCATTGCCCGTAACGTTGGCGCACAGTATGTGCTGTACTCTAACGCCACCGGTAACGTGAATACACCGGCCCTGCAGATGCAGCTGATGCTGGTTCAGACAGGCGAAATTATCTGGTCAGGTAAAGGTGCGGTTACGCAACAATGACAGCACGCGTGAAGAGATTCTGACGCGCTATTTTCCTCAGTACCGCCTTATCGCGCCGCAGGCCCACTCCGGGCTTGGCGGCGCGAGTTGCATTATAGCGCAGGGCGAACGACGTCTGGTCTTGCGGCAACATCACGACCCCTATGCGCCTGCCTCCCATTTCCGTCGTCAGTTTCGCGCCCTGAGGCGTCTTCCGTCAGATCTCGTGCCTGCCCCCCGTTTTTTCAGAGAGAGCTGGATGGCCGTCGACTATCTGGACGGTGACGTGAAAAGCGCGCTGCCGGACACGCCGGCGCTCGCGGCGATGCTGTATCATCTGCACCGGCAGCCACGTCTGGGATGGCGAATCACGTTATACCCGCTGCTGGAACGCTACTGGCAGCAGGCCGCGCCTGACAGACGCACCCCAGTGTGGCTGGCGCATCTCAAGCGGTTGCGTAAAACGGGCGAGCCGCAGCCGATTCGGCTCTCGCCGCTGCACATGGATGTTCATGCCGGAAATATTGTGCATACGTCAGCGGGCATCAGGTTCATCGACTGGGAATATGCCGGAGATGGCGATGTGGCGCTGGAGCTGGCGGCAGTCTGGACAGAGAGTGACGCTGCGCGGCAGACGCTGATCAGGGACTACGCCGAGGTGGCACATATCAACGCCGACGCGCTGAGGCGTCAGGTCAAACGCTGGCGGCCCTGGGTCGTCATGTTAATGGCTGGCTGGTTTGAAATGCGCTATCAGCAGTCCAGAGACAAACACTTTATTGCGCTGGCAGACGATGCCTGGCGTCAGTTACAAACGAAAGGATAAGAGAGGTGGATGTGGGTCCAGTCATGTTGGATGTAGAAGGGTTTGAACTGGATGCGGAGGAGCGTGAAATTCTGGCGCATCCGCTGGTGGGTGGTCTGATCCTGTTTACCCGCAACTATCACGATCCGGCGCAGCTGCGTGAGCTGGTGCGTCAGATCCGCGCCGCGTCGCGCAATCATCTGGTGGTCGCCGTCGATCAGGAAGGCGGCCGCGTGCAGCGTTTTCGCGAAGGGTTTACCCGCCTGCCGGCGGCCCAGTCTTTTGCCGCGCTGCTCGGCACGGAAGAGGGCGGGAAACTGGCGCAGGAGGCCGGCTGGCTGATGGCCAGCGAAATGATTGCCATGGATATCGACATCAGTTTTGCCCCGGTTCTGGACGTGGGGCATATCAGCGCCGCCATTGGCGAGCGCTCGTACCATGACGATCCGCGCATTGCGCTGGCCATGGCGACCCGGTTCATTGACGGCATGCACGATGCCGGGATGAAAACCACCGGCAAACACTTCCCGGGTCACGGGGCGGTAACGGCGGACTCACACAAAGAGACCCCGCGCGATCCGCGCCCGGAAGCGGAAATTCGCGCCAAAGATATGTCGGTGTTCAGGTCGCTTATCACTGACAACAAGCTGGATGCCATCATGCCTGCGCACGTGATTTATAGCGACGTTGACCCGCGCCCTGCCAGCGGCTCTCCGCACTGGCTGAAAACCGTTCTGCGTCAGGAACTGGGCTTCAATGGCGTGATCTTCTCTGACGATCTGTCGATGGAAGGGGCGGCGATTATGGGCAGCTACGCTGAACGCGGTCAGGCGTCGCTGGATGCAGGTTGCGATATGATCCTGGTCTGCAATAATCGTAAAGGTGCCGTGAGCGTGCTGGATAACCTGTCGCCGATCAATGCAGAGCGTGTTACACAATTGTATCATAAAGGTTCATTTAGCCGTCAGGAGCTGATGGATTCGGCGCGCTGGAAGACGGTCAACGCCCGGCTTGAAGACCTGAATGAGCGCTGGCAGGCACATAAAGCCAGCCTGTAAACCCTCCCGGAAGGCGTAGCGTGGTGAGAAGACGATGATCATCTATTTACACGGTTTTGACTCAAACAGTCCTGGTAATCATGAGAAGGTGCTGCAATTGCAGTTTATCGATCCGGATGTACGGTTGATCAGCTACAGCACGCGCCATCCGAAGCATGATATGCAGCATCTGCTCAAAGAGGTGGACAAGATGTTGCAGCTCAACGTCGACGATCGGCCGTTGATTTGCGGCGTGGGGCTGGGCGGCTACTGGGCAGAGCGGATTGGCTTCCTGTGTGACATCCGTCAGGTGGTATTCAATCCCAACCTTTTCCCGAACGAAAACATGGAAGGCAAAATCGACCGCCCGGAAGAGTATGTCGATATTGCGACCAAGTGCGTCAGCAATTTTCGTGAGAAAAACCGTGACCGCTGTCTGGTGATCCTGTCGCGTCACGATGAGGCGCTCAACAGCCACCGGGCTGCAGAACTTCTGCATCATTACTATGAGATCGTCTGGGACGAAGAACAGACCCACAAGTTCAAAAACATCTCCCCACACCTGCAGCGTATCAAAGCGTTTAAAACGCTGGGTTAATTCCTTGCCTGCAGGCGTCTAAGCCCGGCCGCGAAAGCGTGCCGGGCTTTCTTTTTGACCAGAATTGTCTACTTTTAAGCCATCAAAACTTGATGCATATCAATTTTGGTATGACCAATGCGCCTGACGTGGTATTCTCAATGCACCTGAATGGTTTCAGTGCTGTAACCTGTTGTTAATTAAGGGTTATTTTTATAACTTTTAATTAACAATTGGTTAATAATTTGAGGGGGTCACGTTGACTACGCCATTGAAAAAGATAGTGATTGTAGGCGGTGGTGCTGGCGGGCTGGAGCTGGCGACACAGTTGGGTAAGAAGCTGGGTCGCGGTAAAAAAGCCAAAATCACGCTGGTGGATCGTAACCACAGCCACCTGTGGAAACCGCTGCTGCATGAAGTGGCGACCGGCTCTCTGGACGAGGGCGTGGACGCGCTCAGCTATCTGGCGCACGCGCGCAACCACCATTTCCAGTTCCAGCTGGGCTCGGTGGTGGACATCAACCGTGAAAGCAAAACCATCACTCTGGCGGAACTGCGTGATGAAAAAGGGGAGCTGTTGGTTCCTGAGCGCAAGCTGCCGTATGACACGCTGGTCATGGCGCTCGGCAGTACCTCCAACGACTTCAACACGCCGGGCGTGAAAGAGCACTGTATCTTCCTCGATAACCCGCACCAGGCGCGTCGTTTCCATCAGGAAATGCTGAACCTGTTCCTGAAGTACACCAGCAATATGGGTGCGAACGGTAAGGTAAATATCGCCATTGTCGGCGGCGGTGCGACAGGCGTTGAGCTGTCTGCGGAGCTGCACAATGCGGTGAAACAGCTGCACAGCTACGGTTACAAAGGGTTAACGAATGAAGCGCTGAACGTCACGCTGGTCGAAGCCGGTGAACGCATTCTGCCTGCGCTGCCTCCGCGTATTTCCGGTGCGGCGCACAATGAACTCACCAAGCTGGGCGTCCGGGTGCTGACGCAGACCATGGTGACCAGCGCCGACGAAGGCGGCCTGCACACCAAAGACGGCGAGTATATCAAAGCGGATCTGATGGTCTGGGCGGCCGGTATCAAAGCGCCTGACTTTATGAAAGATATCGGCGGCCTGGAAACCAACCGCATTAACCAGCTGGTCACGGAGCCAACGCTGCAAACTACGCGTGACCCTGAAATCTTTGCTATCGGTGACTGCGCCTCCTGCGCCCGTCCTGAGGGTGGATTCGTGCCGCCGCGCGCGCAAGCCGCACACCAGATGGCAAGCCTGGTCCTGCACAACATTCTGGCGCAGTACAAAGGCAAGCCAATGAAGGCCTATGTCTACAAAGACCATGGTTCTCTGGTGTCTCTATCAAACTTCTCTACTGTCGGCAGTCTGATGGGTAACCTGATGCGCGGCTCGATGATGGTAGAAGGGCGCATTGCCCGCTTCGTGTATATCTCCCTCTACCGTATGCACCAGATTGCGCTGCACGGCTACTTCAAAACCGGGCTGATGATGCTGGTGGGCAGAATCAACCGCGTGATCCGTCCGCGTCTGAAGCTGCACTAATCTTTCACTCCCTCCGGGCTCTCCGGAGGGAGTTTTTAGCATTTCATGCTGTAGATCACAGATTGAGCGCTTAAGAGTTCTCCTAAATACAATATATCTCCTCTGAACGTCCCTTTTTTGATCCTTTATCTGATTGGCGAAGCCGTGCCTCCATTGCAAAATTGTTACCAATAGCAACAAAGGAGGAAGTCCCGTGAATAAATCAATGTTGGCGGGTATAGGGATTGGCGTCGCGGCTGCGTTAGGTGTGGCTGCCGTTGCCAGTCTCAACGTATTAGATCGCGGCCCGCAGTATGCGCAGGTGGTTTCTGCTACACCGATTAAAGAAACGGTAAAAACGCCTCGTCAGGAGTGCCGTAACGTCTCCGTGACGCATCGTCGTCCGGTGCAGGATGAAAACCGTATCGCCGGTTCTGTTCTGGGCGCGGTAGCGGGTGGCGTGATTGGTCACCAGTTCGGCGGCGGCCGGGGTAAAGATGTGGCGACCGTGGTCGGCGCGCTGGGTGGCGGCTATGCCGGTAACCAGGTGCAGGGCGCGATGCAGGATAACGATACCTACACCACGACTCAGCAACGCTGCAAAACCGTCTATGACAAGTCGGAAAAAATGCTGGGCTATGACGTGACGTACAAAATTGGCGATCAGCAGGGCAAAATCCGCATGGACAAAGACCCTGGCACGCAAATTCCACTGGATGGAAATGGTCAGCTGGTTCTGAATAACAAAGTGTAAAAAAGATGTTCTCTGAATTTAGCTCCTCATGCGCTCAGGCTGAGGAGCTTTTTTTTGCTTTAGATTTTGAGTAGCTCAGGCCACAGCCGCAGCGTGGTTTCGCTAATATTCTGCAGTTTTTCCAGCGTTGCCCCTTCACGGGCGCTGATCGACATCCCCTGCAAAATACAGCTCAGGTATTGTGCCAGCAGTTGGGGGTTGCACTGCGCAGGGATTTCACCGCGCTGCTGGCGCTGTGCCAGAAAGGCGCTCAGCGTCTCCTCCTGCATCGCATGACGCGATTTCACCGTATTGGCAATCTCTTTCGAGGACGCCGCCAAAGTGGCAGAGGTGTTAATCATAAAGCAGCCCGCAGGCGTATCTTTACTGGTGAAGCAGGTCGCGACGGCGGTGAAGTAATCCCGAAGCGCCTGTTCGACGCTTTTCTCTTCACAAAATAGCTGGGCTTCATGTTTCGCTGCAAAACGCGAAATGTATCTGTCCAGCACCGCCCTGAACAGCCCCTCTTTATTGGTAAATTCGGCATACAGCGTCGGCGCTTTGGCTCCGGTAGCTTCTACCAGATCGGAAAGCGAGGTTGCTTCATACCCATGTTGCCAGAAGAGAGTCATGGCCTTATCAAGCGCTGCATCCCTGTCAAACACTTTTGGTCGGCCACGGCTTTTCTTCGCACAACTCGTGACGTCGGTTGTCATGTGCCGTTGGTCCTCTGTTGGTTTGGTGAATAACCATTATAAAAATAAACGCAACCCACCACCAGTGCTGAATGCTTAAAAATATATTAATCATATCTATATGAAAAATAACGACTTTAAAATTAAGTTAATGGTCGTTATAAAATTATGTTGACGCGTGACCTGGATCACATTTATGATTTACCTATCGATCGTTAACTAAATAGATAACGACCTCCAAATTCATCTGCTAAAGGTAAACATCATGAAAAACGTAAAAACCCTCATCGCTGCTGCTGTTCTGAGTTCACTTTCTTTCGCAAGCTTTGCGGCTGTACAAGTACAGTCCACCCCGGTCGATCAGCATAAAGTCGGGACGATCTCTGCGTCTGCCGGTACTAACCTGGGTTCACTGGAAGATCAGCTGGCACAAAAAGCGGAAGAGATGGGTGCTAAATCTTACCGCATCACCTCTGTGACCGGTCCTAACACCCTGCACGGCACCGCCGTCATCTACAAATAAGCCGGGCATAAACCCTCATTTATGCCACTGCAATAAAAAACGCCCTGCTGAGCAGGGCGTTTTTTATTTATGATTTACATCGATTGCTGGATTACATCGTGATGCCGGGTGACATCGGTCGGCATGCCTGAACGGGCCTCCATTGCACGCTCCATCACCACGCTGTTGGTATTCGCATTCGTTTTGAAGCTCACCATTGCGGCATTCAGGTTAATGGGCAGCGTCTGCGGGTCATCGCCAATGTTTTTCGATAGCGGCTGATGAATTTCGACCAGCCGCACGCCGCCCGGCTCCTCAGAAACCTTAATCGGCGTATTGATGATATTCACTTTGGTACCCGGCGTAACAACGTTAAACAGCGTTTTGATATCGTCATCGCGCAGACGAATACAGCCGGAGCTGACGCGCATGCCGATGCCAAAGTCCGCGTTCGTTCCGTGCAGCAGGTAAACGCCACCGTAGGCCGCCAGGCGGATCGCGTGGTGACCCATCGGGTTATCCGGGCCTGCCGGCACCACGGCCGGAAGATCGATGCCCTGAGCTTTATAACGGGCACGAATATTGGCCGTCGGGGTCCAGGTTGGATTCGCACGTTTATCCGAGACGGTGGTGACCATCGTCGGCGTCAGGGTGTCGCCGCCCAGCTGACCAATACCAATCGGGTAGACGGTCACCTCATTTTTACCCGGCGGGTAATAGTACAGACGTAGCTCCGCCAGGTTTATCACAATCCCCTCGCGCGGGGCGTCCGGCAGGATCGTCTGTAACGGGATAGTCAACACGCTGCCCGCTCGCGGAACGTACGGGTCGACGCCGGGATTCGCCTGCAGCAGAGCCAGAAAACCGACGTTATATTTTTTGGCAATGGCTTCCAGCGAACCGCCATTATTTTCAACCACATGAAAGCGGTTTTCACCCACCACTTTGCTGCCGGGCGGAGGAAGGGGCCAGGTATTTGCGCGAGCAGGAAGCGCCACCGCAACGGTGGCTGCCAGCGCAAACAGGGTTAACCAGCGAGTAAAACGCGAAGAGGTCATCATCACCATAATCCATGCAAATGATAAGGTTATTGTTTTATAAGGCGTTAATGATAATTATGGCGAATGGGTGTGTCGGGAAGATCGGGTGAAGTGCAAAGAGTTTGTAAATTGTCCCCCCGTAGCGCTGGGCTAACAGGGGAAGGGATCCCCATAAAATAATGCCTGCACGGACGACCCCCTCTCCCTTGAGGGAGAGGGCTGGGGTGAGGGGGAACATACGACTCTGGTGGTCATTCCGTTCACTTTATGTCCCTTAGTACTCTGTAACGACATGACCTGTGAACGTGCCAGGGTGGCTCAGTCGCCACCACCCTGGCGACCCGGGCTCCCGGCGGTAAATCGCCGCTACGCGGTACCTTTGGCTTATTCCTTCCGGCTTTTCGGGGACGGGCGGAGGTAACATCCCTGTAAAGCCCGTCCTCTCGGCGCATCCCTGCGCCTCGCCCCGGCCTGCAGGAAACGCCTCAGCGATTTACAGCCGGACCAGGGTGTCGCTGTAGGCTATTCATTTTCCGGAAGCAACTTTCATCGCTTCCGGTTAATAAACTACATGAAATTCCTCAGTTAAGAGGGGAATGGAGGTTATGCGATCGCGTTCTCTTCCAGCTGGCGCATAAAGTTACGCACCCAGTCCATGCGGGTTTTGCGCTCCGTCAGCTCCTGAGTAAATTTCAGACGCGTTGGGCCATCCAGACGGAAATGCTGCGGCTGTTTTTGCAGCAGACCGATGAGCCACATCGGGTTGACGTGGTTCTTCTCCGCGAACTCAATCACGCCGCCTTTTTCGTTGCCCTCAAGCTTGCGAATGCCCAGCTTCTGCGCCTGCTGGCGCAGGCGAGCGATATCCAGCAGATTTCGCGCCGCATCGGGCAGCAGACCAAAGCGGTCGATCAGCTCAACCTTAATCTCTTCCAGCTCGTTTTCCGTCTTCGCACTGGCGATGCGCTTGTAGAACGACAGTCGGGTATTCACATCCGGAATGAAATCGTCCGGCAGCAGGGAAGGCATACGCAACTCGACCTCGGTTTGCTGGCTGGTGAGATCTTCCAGCGACGGCTCGCGCCCTGCCTTCAGGGCATCAACCGCGTTTTCCAGCAGTTCCATATAGAGCGAGAAGCCGATGGTCTCCATCGAGCCGCTCTGGTCCTCACCCAGCAGTTCACCGGCACCGCGGATCTCGAGATCGTGCGTGGCCAGTGCGAAGCCTGCACCGAGGTCTTCCAGAGAGGCGATGGCTTCCAGGCGCTTTTGCGCGTCGGTGGTCATCGCTTTTGGATGCGGCGTCAGCAGCCAGGCGTAGGCCTGATGGTGCGAACGCCCGACGCGGCCGCGCAACTGGTGAAGCTGCGCCAGGCCAAAGTGATCCGCACGTTCAATGATGATGGTGTTCGCCGTCGGAATGTCGATCCCGGTTTCGATGATGGTGGTGCACACCAGCACGTTAAAGCGCTGGTGGTGGAAGTCGTTCATCACCCGTTCCAGCTCGCGCTCGCGCATCTGCCCGTGACCGATAGCAATGCGCGCCTCCGGCACCAGCTCCGCCAGCCTGTCGGCCGCTTTCTGGATGTTTTCCACGTCGTTGTACAGGTAATAGACCTGACCCCCGCGCAGCACTTCACGCAGAATGGCCTCACGCACCACCAGATTATCGTACTCGCGGACGAAGGTTTTCACCGCCAGACGGCGCGCCGGCGGCGTGGCGATAATCGACAGATCGCGCATGCCGCTCATCGCCATGTTCAGGGTTCGCGGTATCGGCGTTGCGGTCAGGGTCAGGATATCGACGTCGGCGCGCATCGCTTTGATGCGCTCTTTATGACGCACCCCGAAGCGGTGCTCTTCGTCGACAATCAGCAGCCCCAAATCTTTCCACTTCACGTCGCTTTGCAGCAGCTTATGGGTGCCGATCAGAATATCGATCTTGCCTTCGCTTGCCTGCTCCAGGATCTGCGTCTGCTCTTTGGTGCTGCGAAAACGTGACAGCATCTCGATGCGTACCGGCCAGTTGGCGAAGCGGTCGCGGAAGTTGTCGAAGTGCTGCTGAGCGAGCAGGGTGGTCGGCACCAGCACCGCCACCTGCTTGTTGTTTTCCACCGCAAGGAAGGCGGCGCGCATCGCCACTTCGGTTTTACCGAAGCCAACGTCGCCGCAGACTAAGCGGTCCATTGCCAGCGGCTGGCACATGTCGCTCAGCACGGCGTTAATAGCCTGAGCCTGATCCGGCGTGGTTTCAAACGGGAAGCTGTCGCAGAACAGCTGATACTGTTCCTTATCATGCTTAAAGGCGAAGCCCTCTTTGGCCGCGCGCTGGGCGTAGATATCCAGCAGCTCGGCGGCCACGTCGCGCACTTTTTCCGCGGCCTTCTGGCGCGCGCGCGCCCAGGCATCGCCGCCCAGCTTGTGCAGCGGCGCGTTCTCTTCAGCACCGCCCGCGTAGCGGCTGATCAGATGCAGGGACGACACCGGGACATACAGTTTGGCATCGTTGGCGTAGGTCAGCATCAGGTATTCACCTTTAATGCCGCCCGCCTCCAGCGTGGTCATCCCCTGATAGCGTCCAACGCCATGCTCCAGGTGAACAATCGGCTGGCCCGGATGCAGCTCGGCCAGGTTGCGGATCAGCGTGTCCGGGTTGATGGTTCGACGGCTGTCCTGACGACGGCGCGCGACGCGCTCACCCAGCAGGTCGCTTTCGCAAATCAGCGCCAGGTTGTTGAGCGTGTCGATAAAACCGTGCTCGGCGGCGCCAATCATCAGGTAACGGCCGTTTCCGGTCGCTTCGCTCAGGCGCAGGATGCGCTTCGGCGCCACCTTAATGCGTCCCAGCAGCTCACCTAACGCTTCGCGGCGGCCTTCACTCTCAACGGAGAACACCACCGGGCCGGTAAAGGACTCCAGGAACTTGCGCAGATTATCCAGCGGGGATTTCTGCTGCGCCTGGACGGCCAGGTCCGGCAGCGTCCGGAAGGCGAGGTTGGTGTTGGCGGCCTTATCGGCAAGCGAATCGGTTTTCAGCTGCATGCGCGGCCAGCGCTTCAGCTCGGCGTTGAGCTCGTCGGTACGCAGCCACAGCGCTTCCGGCGGCAGCAGCGGACGCATCGGGTCAACGCCCCGGTTTTCGAAGCGAGCGCGGGTTTCGCTTTCAAAGCGGCTGGCGCTGACGTCGATATCCCCGGTGTTAACAATCAGGGTATTCGCCGGGAAGTAGCTGAACAGGGCAGGGAGCGGCTCGCTGAAGAACAGCGGTTGCCAGTATTCGATCCCTGCAGGCAGCGTGCCTTTACTGACCTGCTGATAAATATGTTCCGCGTCGCGCTTCACCTCGAACTTATCGCGCCACTGGCTGCGGAACAGTTCGATAGCGGTTTTGTCCGTCGGGAACTCATGTGCGGGCAGTAAATTGATGGACTCCACTTCCTCCAGCGTGCGCTGCGTGTCGGCGTCAAAGACGCGCAGGCTGTCGATTTCATCATCGAAAAAGTCCAGACGATACGGCTGGTCGCTGCCCATAGGGTAAAGGTCGAGCAGCGCGCCGCGGGTCGCGTATTCCCCGTGCTCCATCACCTGGTCGACGTGGCGATAGCCGGCACCGTCAAGCTGCGCCCGCAGGGCATCACGGGACAGGCGCTGGCCTTTTTTCATCACCAGCGCGTGGCCGTGCAGGTAGCTGTGCGGACAGACGCGCTGCATCAGGGTATTCACCGGCACAATCAGCACGCCGCGCTGCATGGTCGGGAGTTGATAGAGCGTCGACAGGCGCGAGGAGATGATCTCCTGGTGCGGAGAGAAGCTGTCATAGGGCAGCGTTTCCCAGTCGGCCAGGCTGAACACCAGATTATCGGTGAACTGGCGAATTTCATCGTGCAGGCGCAGGGCGTTTTGCATATCCGGGGCAACCAGGATCACCGGGCCAGGATGACGCTCGGCGATTTCCGCCACCAGCGTGGCGCACGCTGCGCCCGTGAGTTCACCCAACTGGCGCTGGTCGCCCGCTTTGACAGGCAAGGAATAACGATAGTGTTCAGGCATGGCTATGTCAGAGTCTCTTATGGATATACCAACAGTATTGGGGCATATCACTGATACGCAATGTCTTTATTATCCTCGATCGTTTTACATAAGCAAATCGTAACCGCACGGCAGGATTATACGCCCCCGGAAGGGGGGCGGTGAGGGCATTAACGGGTGGTGGGTGACAGCGTGAGCGGTGAAGGCGGAGAGAAGAAAATGTCGCCAAACAGCGCGGTGGAAATCTTACGCACCCCGAGTCCGGCAAGGGTACAGATCAGCAGGCTGGCAAACGGGTAGACCAGAATTAAGGTGAGTTCAGCCCAGACCGGCCAGTAAGCGGCATTCATCTCGCCAATCAGGAACAGGCTGAAGGCCTCAATGAGGATGCGGTGAGTGGTATAAATCGCAATGGTATTGGAGCCAATCACGTTCAGCAGGTTGTCAGGGTGAACGGCATAGCGCTGCTCAAAGCTGTAGAACAGCTTCATGATCAACACAATCGACAGCAATGAGAGCAGTAGCGGAACGTTAGCAAACCACAGCACCACGGAGACGGCGGCGAAAGCGCCGGTTGTAAGCCAGCTGCGGCGCAGGCTGAGGTTTTTCATCCACGTCATCAGCGCTGCGCCATACCACGCCCCGAGGCTGTAGTAGATCATGTTGCGTACCACGCTGTTCATTCCCCACCACGGCAGCGGCAGGAAGTTGATCGCGATGCTTGCCAGCGCCAGCAGCCCCAGCATCGGCAGCTTCCAGCGGCTCAACAGTTTACACAGCGTGAAGTACACAACCAGGGCATACAGATACCACAGGCTGGTGCTGGCAGTGAGCATGCCTCGCACAAATCCCGGGAGCGAGTCGGCGTAGGCCGCGTTCGACGAGGTGGCAAGCTCACGATCGGGGGCCAGCCAGGCATTCAGGTGGGTCAGCGCCTGCCATTGCAGAATTCCCCACAGCGCCAGGACCCAGACAATGCTCCAGATTCGCTTGTCGAGGCTGGTTCGCCAGTCCACCTCATCAATATAACGACGGATCAGATAGCCGGAGATAAAGAAAAAGACCGGCATACGGAAGGGGGCGAGGTAGAGATTAAAATAGACCCAGCATTTGGCGAGAAGGCCGGAGAGCGGGTGTTGCAGCCCGATCAGGTGCGGATAAAACGTGATAACCGAATGATAGATAACCACCAGGCAGATACACAGCCCTTTTATCTGGTTAATCCATAATGCTTTTTGCTTCATTGTTCGCAACTACCTTATTGCCATAGACGAACGAACAATTGTTGTTAAACGAAACCGGGCTGTAATGGGTAACAGTCTGTATCAGGAGATTTTTCGGAAAAGGTGGAGGTTGCGAGGGGCGGTTTCAGACATTAGTACCCTGATTTATCTGAATTTTTCGGAAAAATGATTACCAAAGCTTACGGTTTCAGTCATTTACGCTTAACGGATTCGCTTATATACTCGTGGGTCTGCTATCAGCAAACAGACGGATTTCATGTATCAACCTGTCGCACTCTTCATAGGCTTACGCTACATGCGTGGGCGCGCCGCGGACCGCTTCGGTCGCTTTGTCTCCTGGCTTTCGACTATTGGCATTACGCTTGGCGTGATGGCTCTGGTGACGGTGCTTTCCGTCATGAATGGCTTTGAGCGCGAGCTGCAAAACAATATCCTGGGGCTGATGCCGCAGGCCGTTCTCTCATCGACTAACGGTTCGGTTAACCCACAGCAGCTGCCGGAAAGCGCGGCGAAGTTACAGGGCGTCACGCGCGTTGCGCCGTTGACCACCGGTGACGTGGTGCTGCAAAGCGCCCGCAGCGTGGCGGTCGGCGTGATGCTGGGTATCGACCCTGCGCAAAAAGATCCGCTGACGCCGTATCTCGTTAACGTGAAGCAGACCGACCTGGAAGCCGGGAAATACAACGTGATTCTGGGTGAGCAGCTTGCCGGCCAGCTTGGCGTCAACCGTGGCGACCAGCTGCGCGTGATGGTGCCTTCAGCCAGCCAGTTTACGCCGATGGGGCGCCTGCCAAGCCAGCGCCTGTTCAACGTAATTGGTACCTTTGCCGCCAACAGCGAAGTCGATGGCTACCAGATGCTGGTTAACATCCAGGACGCGTCACGCCTGATGCGCTACCCGGCCGGAAATATCACCGGCTGGCGCCTGTGGCTTGACGCGCCGCTGAAGGTGGATACCCTCAGCCAGCAAAAACTTCCGGACGGCACCAAATGGCAGGACTGGCGCGAGCGTAAAGGCGAGCTGTTCCAGGCCGTGCGGATGGAGAAAAACATGATGGGGCTGCTGCTGAGCCTGATCGTCGCCGTGGCGGCATTTAACATCATCACCTCGCTGGGGCTGATGGTGATGGAGAAGCAGGGCGAGGTCGCTATCCTGCAAACCCAGGGGCTGACGCCGCGCCAGATCATGGCCGTGTTTATGGTGCAGGGCGCCAGCGCCGGTATCATCGGTGCGCTGCTCGGTGCCGTGCTGGGGGCACTGCTTGCCAGCCAGCTCAACAACTTAATGCCGATTATCGGCGCGCTGCTCGACGGCGCGGCGCTGCCGGTGGCTATCGAGCCGCTGCAGGTGGTCGGTATTGCGCTGGCCGCGATGGCCATTGCGCTGCTTTCAACGCTTTATCCTTCCTGGCGCGCCGCCGCCACTCAACCCGCTGAGGCTTTACGTTATGAATAAGATCCTGTTGCAATGCGACAACCTGTCCAAACGCTATCAGGAAGGCACTGTGCAAACCGACGTGCTGCACAATGTGAGCTTTAGCGTGGGCGAAGGCGAGATGATGGCGATTGTCGGCAGCTCCGGCTCCGGTAAAAGTACCTTATTACATCTGCTGGGCGGGCTGGATACCCCAACCAACGGCGACGTGATTTTCTCCGGCCAGCCGATGAGCAAAATGTCCTCGGCGGCGAAGGCCGAGCTGCGCAACCGCGAGCTGGGCTTTATCTACCAGTTCCACCACCTGCTGCCGGATTTCACGGCGCTGGAAAACGTGGCGATGCCGCTGCTGATTGGCAAGAAGAAACCCGCAGAAATTAACGCCCGGGCCTGCGACATGCTGAAAGCGGTAGGGCTGGGCCATCGCGGTAACCACCGTCCGTCGGAGCTTTCCGGCGGCGAACGCCAGCGCGTGGCGATTGCCCGTGCGCTGGTCAACAACCCGCGTCTGGTGCTGGCGGATGAGCCCACCGGTAACCTGGACGCCCGCAATGCGGACAGTATTTTCCAGCTGCTGGGCGAGCTGAACGCCTCACAGGGTACCGCGTTCCTGGTGGTGACCCACGATCTGCAGCTGGCAAAACGCATGGGGCGCCAGCTTGAGATGCGCGACGGTCATCTGAACGCGGAACTGACCCTGATGGGAGCAGAGTAATGGGGTCACCGTTATCGTTACTCATCGGTTTACGTTTTAGCCGCGGCCGCCGTCGCGGCGGCATGGTGTCGCTGATCTCCGTCATCTCGACCATCGGTATTGCGCTGGGTGTAGCGGTGTTGATCGTCGGCCTGAGCGCCATGAACGGTTTTGAGCGCGAGCTGAATAACCGCATTCTGGCGGTGGTGCCGCACGGGGAGATCGAACCGGTTAACCAGCCGTGGACGAACTGGAGCGATGCGCTCACCAAAGTTGAAAAAGTGCCGGGCATCGCCGCGGCCGCGCCCTACATTAACTTTACCGGGCTGGTGGAGAGCGGGGTAAACCTGCGCGCCATTCAGGTGAAAGGGGTGAACCCGGCGCAGGAAGCGCGTCTCAGCGCGCTGCCTAACTATGTGCAAAACGGCGCGTGGGCCAACTTCAGGGCGGGCGAGCAGCAGATCATCATGGGTAAAGGCGTTGCTGATGCCCTGAAGGTGAAGCAGGGCGACTGGGTGTCAATCATGATCCCCAACGCCAGCGCCGATCACAAACTGCAGCAGCCAAAACGCGTGCGCCTGCACGTTACCGGTATTCTTCAGCTGAGCGGCCAGCTTGACCACAGCTTTGCGATGGTGCCGATGGAGGATGCGCGCCAGTATCTCGACATGGGCGACAGCGTGACGGGCATAGCGATTAAGGTGAACGACGTCTTTAACGCCAACAAACTGGTGCGCGACGCGGGCAGCGTGACCAATAACTATGTCTACATCAAAAGCTGGATCGGCACTTACGGGTATATGTACCGTGATATCCAGATGATCCGCGCCATTATGTATCTGGCGATGGTGCTGGTGATTGGCGTCGCGTGCTTTAATATCGTCTCGACGCTGGTCATGGCGGTCAAGGACAAGAGCGGCGACATCGCCGTGCTGCGTACCCTCGGAGCTAAAGACGGTCTTATTCGCGCCATCTTCGTCTGGTACGGTTTGCTGGCGGGTCTGTTCGGCAGCCTGTGCGGCGTGGTGATTGGCGTGGTGGTTTCCCTGCAGCTGACGCCGATTATCAACGGGATTGAAAAGCTTATTGGTCACCAGTTCCTGTCGGGTGATATCTATTTTATTGACTTCCTGCCGTCTGAACTGCACTGGCTGGATGTTTTTTATGTGCTGCTTACAGCACTTTTACTGAGTCTGCTGGCAAGCTGGTATCCGGCGCGTCGCGCAAGCCGAATTGATCCGGCGAGGGTATTAAGTGGCCAGTAATTACGTCATGATCTAGCGGCTTTCGGGTCGCCAGATCGAAAGAGGAATGCGTTATGTATTATGGATTTGATATTGGCGGCACCAAGATTGCGCTCGGCGTGTTTGATAAAGACCTCAAACTGCAATGGGAAACCCGCGTTCCCACGCCGCGCGACAGCTACGACGAATTTTTAACCGCCATTGCCGCGCTGGTGGCGCAGGCCGATGAACGCTTTGGCGTGAAAGGCAGTGTCGGCATTGGTATTCCGGGCATGCCGGAAACCGACGACGGTACGCTTTACGCGGCCAACGTGCCTGCCGCCAGCGGTAAACCGCTGCGCGCCGATCTCTCTGCTCTCCTTGAACGCGACGTGCGTTTAGATAACGATGCCAACTGCTTCGCGCTCTCTGAAGCCTGGGATGATGAATTCCGTCGCTACCCGCTGGTGATGGGGCTGATCCTCGGTACCGGCGTCGGCGGCGGAATCGTCATCAACGGTAAGCCCATCACCGGCCGCAGCTACATCACCGGCGAGTTTGGTCATATTCGCCTGCCGGTGGATGCCCTCGAGGTGGTGGGACGTGATTTTCCGCTAACCCGCTGCGGCTGTGGCCAGCACGGCTGTATTGAGAACTACCTTTCCGGCCGCGGGTTTGCATGGCTTTACGAACACTTCTATCATCAGAAACTTGAGGCCCCTCAAATCATTACCCTGTGGGAGCAAGGGGATGCGCAGGCGCGTGAGCACGTCGAGCGCTATCTGGATCTGCTGGCGGTATGTCTGGGCAATATTCTCACTATCGTCGACCCGGATCTGCTGGTGATCGGGGGAGGGCTCTCAAACTTTACCGCGATTACGGAACGGTTGTCCGGGCGTTTGCCCCGACACTTATTGCCGGTTGCCCGCGTGCCGCGTATTGAACGCGCGCGACACGGGGACGCAGGAGGCATGCGCGGAGCCGCATTCCTTCATCTCACCGATTAGTTTACGAGGTTACTATGCTGTCGCGTCGCCAGGGTCGACTCAGCCGTTTTCGCAAAAACAAACGCCGCTTGCGTGAGCGTCTGCGCCAGCGGATCTTTTTCAGAGACAGAATGATGCCAGAAGCGATGGATAAACCCAGAGTGGTGGTGCTGACCGGGGCGGGGATCTCCGCCGAGTCAGGAATTCGAACCTTCCGCGCGGCGGACGGGTTGTGGGAAGAGCACCGCGTGGAGGATGTCGCCACGCCGGAAGGCTTTGCCCGCGACCCGGATCTCGTGCAGGCGTTTTACAACGCCCGCCGTCGTCAGCTTCAGCAGCCTGACGTCGCGCCGAATGCGGCGCATCTGGCGCTGGCGAAGCTGGAAGAGGCGCTGGGCGATCGTTTTCTGCTGGTAACGCAGAATATCGACAACCTTCACGAGCGGGCCGGTAACAAGAATATCATCCATATGCACGGCGAGCTGCTCAAGGTTCGCTGCGCCTGGAGCGGTCAGGTGCTGGACTGGAAAGAGGACGTGCTGCCGGAGGATAAGTGCCACTGCTGCCAGTTCCCGTCGCGCCTGCGTCCGCACGTGGTCTGGTTCGGCGAAATGCCGCTGGGAATGGATGAGATCTACAGCGCGCTGGCGATGGCCGACGTGTTTATCGCCATCGGCACATCCGGCCATGTTTATCCGGCGGCGGGGTTTGTCCACGAAGCGCGACTGCACGGCGCGCATACCGTTGAACTCAATCTTGAGCCAAGCCAGGTGGGCAGCGAATTTGAAGAGAAACACTACGGTCTGGCAAGCACGGTTGTTCCGGAATTTGTCGACAAGCTGCTGAAAGGGCTGTAACGCGAATCGCGTGAAAAGGCACCCGCTGGACGGGTGCCTTTTTATTTAAGAATGAAAGAACGCCAGCGTCTTCTCCAGCGATTTAGCCTGCTCGTCCAGCGAGAGCGCCGCCGCTGAGATCTGCTGAACCAGTGAAGCGTTCTGCTGGGTGGTGCTGTCCATCTGGTTAACGGCGGTACTGACCTGGCTAATCCCCCGATTCTGCTCGTCCAGCGCCTGAACAATGTCGTTGATGACCAGATGCACGTGCGACACCGCCTCAATCACCTGTTTCATCATTACGCCGGTCTCATTGACCAGCTCAACGCCTTTGCTGACGCGGCCTGAGGACTCGGCAATCAGTTGAGAGATTTCTTTGGCCGCGTTAGCGCTTCGCTGGGCAAGATTGCGCACTTCACCTGCGACAACTGCGAAACCGCGTCCCTGTTCGCCTGCGCGCGCCGCTTCAACGGCCGCATTCAGCGCCAGAATATTGGTCTGGAAGGCGATGCCGTCGACGATGCTGTTAATCTCACCGATCTTACGTGCGCTCTCGTCAATCTCCCCGATCACCATTACCACGTCGTTTACCAGCGTTTCGCCATGCCCGGCGAGGCTCGCGGCGCGATCGGTCAGCGTGGTGGCCTTGTGGGCGTTGTCGGCGTTATTCTTCACCGTGACCGAAATCTCTTCCATGCTGGCAGCTGTTTCAACAATCGCCGCCGCCTGTTCTTCGGTACGCGAGGCGAGGTCAAGGTTGCCCGCCGAAATTTCGCTGGTCCCGCCGTGCACCGAATGGCTGGCTTCGCTGATGTTGCCGACGATGCGCTTGAGCTGCGTCTGCATGGTGTGCAGGGCATAAAAAATGCTGTGGGTATCCCCGGAACGCACCGGGATAGTGTTGTTCAGATCTCCCCGGGCGACGGCAAGGGCAATACCGGCGGCCTCGGAAGGTTCTCCCCCCACCGGACGGTCAACCTTGCGGGTAAAGATCTGGGCCATCACCAGGCTGACCGCAACGATGCTTAACACCATCAGGACGATGGCTTTCAGTAAAAATGCGCGCGCTTCGGCCATCACTTCGCTGACCGGGGTGATAATAGCCAGTTTCCACGGCGTCTGGCTGTTGCCGACGGCGATGTCCTGCCAGGTGATAAACACCTCTTCCTTCAGCAGCGGATCGTTTACCCGGGTGACGTCATGACCGGCAATCTGACCCGCGTAAGGCTTGCCTGCAGCCCGTTTGTCCGGGCTGGACACCACGTTATTGCCCGCAGACAGGAGGAGGGCGTAGCCTGTGCCGTTCCACGGTTTAATTGCGCCGATCGTGGACTGCAGCGTGGCGAGCGAGAAGTCAGAGGTGACCGAGCCCAGAAACTGACCGTCACGCATGATGGGGGCGGCAATCGAGGTGAGCATCACGTCCACGCCGTTGTAGGGGTAAATATAGGGTTCGATGATCACATCTTTATGCCGCTGTTTCGGCAGCAGATAATAATCACCGCTGCCGGGCGTTTCGATGTCCGTCAGCAGGTGCAACGCCGGTTTGCCGGTGGCATCGCGGTCGACGTAGCGGGCGTAGCGGCCGGCAGGATCTTCACCGATCTGACCGGCAAAGGCGGTATCTTTATCGTCAAACGCGTTGGGCTCAAAGGCCATCGACATGGAGAGAAACGACGGGTGAGCCGAGAGGTAGTGGATGAGCAACTGGTTAAGGCTCTGGCGATCGGATACGCCCGCCTCGCGCAGCGCCAGGGCACTGTTGCCCATATCCCGGGCGGCAGTCAGGGCGGAATCCAGCTGTTTGCTGACCTGTAAAGCCTGTACCTCGGCTATCTGGCGGATATGTTTTTTGGCCAGCACCTCTTGCTGCGCCATCCACTGCCACATCATAAACCCGATCGTTGCCGTAAAGCCCACCGTCACGGTGAGGAAAATGGACAATAGCATCAACGTCTTGACTCTTATTTTTTGTTTTCGGACCATGGCGTCTTTCATTCTCATCTCCCGTAATGTCGTGCATGTCGGGCAGGCACACAGTACTTATCGGATATTTCGTTCTCTTTCTGTAGAGCGCCGGATATATTTAATTTAAATTCCAGAATATTAAATCCCGTTAATTAGTGTGGATGCTTTTATTTTGTGCATTCAATCAAAATAGCGCTCGATAATGCTCGTTATCATCGTGTAGAAAGAGGATGCTAATAAATATTAAGTGGTAGAGGAGGATGGGATATGTACGGATTTATCGCGCGACAACCCATTTTTAACCCAGAGATGAATACCGTGGCCTATGAGCTGCTTTTCAGAGACGGGATGACAAATCGTTTTCCGGATGTGTCGGCGGAATATGCCACGTCCAGGATGATATCCGATCAGTTTTTATGTGTGCCGTCCCAGCGCATCGCCGGGGCACATACGTCGTTTATTAATTTCCCTTCAAGGATGGTCATTGACCGCAGTGGCGAAGCGCTTGATAAAGAGAGCGTGGTGATTGAGATCCTTGAAGATGCTGTGCCGGGGGCCGAACTGCTGCAGGCTGTCAGGGAGATGAATGCGCATGGCTACCAGTTTGCGCTTGATGATTTCACCCTTGCGCCAGAATGGGATGCTTTTTTACCCTATATTTCGATCCTGAAATTCGACGTCAGAAATTATACTTTAGCGCAAATTAAAGCGTATCTGAAAGCACGTAAACATCTGACCGGTCATATTAAATATCTCGCTGAAAAAGTTGAGACTAAAGAGGAATTCAACCAATACAGGGACGAGGGGTTCTCGCTGTTTCAGGGCTATTTTTTCTGCCGTCCGGAGGTCATTAAATATAAACGGCTGTCGCAAAATCAGCTGGCGATTTTCCGGCTGCAAATGGAGGTCGGACGCAATAAACCTGATTTTCGAATCATCGAGTCGTTGATAAAAACGGATCTGACGCTCTCTTATAAAATCATGCGCTATATGAAGCATACGGCGTTTAAACATGTCGGCGCCTGTAATTTCAGCAAGTTAACCCTGAGCGAGGTGCTCAGGTATCTTGGCGAAAATCAGCTCCGACGGTTTGTTGCCGTCGTGGTCCTCGCCAGTGCGGGTAATGACACCGTCAGCGAGCTTTACCCGCTAAGCATGATGCGCGGCAAGTTCTGCGAACTGATTGCAGAGACGATGAAAGACCCGATTCTGGCTGAAAATGCATTCATGTGCGGCCTGTTTTCTTTGCTCGATACCCTCCTTGAGCTGCCGATGGCCGAGTTGATGAAGCAAATTGCGGTACCGCAGAGCGTGAGCAACGCGCTGTGCCATCAGGAGGGGCAGTTAGCCGACATGATTAACCTCTGTCGCTACTATGAACAGCAGCGCTGGGACGAGGCGACACAGGTTCGTCAGACGCTGGGTCTGTCTGATGAGGAGGTGGTGGAGGCGATGCGAAAGGCGACGATCTGGGCAGGAGAGAATGCGGTCAGTTAATTCCCCCTCACGCCGTACAGGCGGCGTGAGGAGGGGCGCGATACCGGTTAGCGGCCCGCTTTTAACTTCTGGTAATACTCTTCGTAGAGGCGGCTGGCGTCGCCGACATCGTTCTGCCATTCACCTTTGCTGATGGTTTCGGCGTCCGGGTAGAGCGACTTATCGTTAGCCACGTCAGGCTTCAGCAGCTTGCGTGCGGCCAGGTTGGGCGTCGGGTAGCCAATCGTCTCGGCAACCTGTTTCGCCACGTCAGGGCGCAGCAGGAAGTCAATCAGCTTATGCGCCCCGTCCACGTTTTTCGCGTTGGCCGGGATTGAAAGACTGTCCATCCAGAAAATCCCACCCTCTTTTGGCCAGACAACCTCAAGCGACGTACCGGCCTGGCGGGCGACATACGCGGAGCCGTTCCACACCATCCCCAGGTTCACTTCACCTTCCATATACGGGTTTGCCGGGTTATCGGAGTTGAATGCCGCCACGTTAGGCATCAGCTTTTTCAGCTCGGTATACGCCGCTTCAATCTCTTTTGGATCCGTCGTATTGCCCGAGTAGCCCAGCTTGCGCAGCGCGATCTGGAACACTTCACGCGCGTCGTCGGTCAATAACAGGCTGCCTTTGTACTCCGGTTTCCACAGGTCGGCCCAGCTTGTCACCGATTTCGGATCGACGGCCTCGCTGTTAACGCCAATCGCGGTTGCCCCCCAGATATACGGAATGGAGTAGTCGTTATTCGGGTCAAACGGCTTGTTGAGCATCTCCGGATCGAGGTTTGAAAAATGGGTTAGCTTCGTTTTATCGATCTTCTGGATCATGCCCTCTTTGCGCATCTTGTCGACAAAGTAGGTGGAAGGAACCACCAGATCGTATGCGCCGTCTTTGTAGGTTTTGAGCTTGGCATACATGGTTTCATTCGACTCGTAGGTCGAGTAGATCACCTTGATGCCCGTCTCTTTGGTGAACTGTTCCAGCAGTCCCGGCGGCACATACTCGGTCCAGTTGTAGAAGTAGAGCGTTTTGCCGTCATCAGCGTGCGCGGCACCCATGCCAAGCACCAGCGCCGCAGCGGCGAGCATTTTTTTCATTTCATTGTCCCCTGAGATTTTGTTTTATCACGAGCAATAACCTGGCTGGCGATCACCAGAACCAGCGAAAACACCAGCAGAATGGTCGCCAGCGCGTTCACCTCAGGTGAAACGCCGACTTTCACCATCGAATAGATTTTCAACGGCAGAATTTCATAGCTCGGCCCGGTCACGAAGGAGGAGACCACCACGTCATCCATCGACAGGGTAAAGCTCAGCAGCCATCCGGCCGCCACGGCGGGCATCGCCAGCGGCAGGATGATTTTGCGCAGGATGGTCATTTCGCTGGCACCCAGATCTTTCGCCGCCTCCAGCATGCGCACGTCGAACCCTTTCAGGCGCGCAAAGACGGTCACCACCACAAACGGCAGGCAGAAGGTGATATGGGAAAACAGCAGCGACCAGAAGCCAAGCTGAACGCCCAGCAGCATAAACAGCACCAGCAGCGAAATCGCCATCACGATGTCCGGCGACATCATCACCACAAACAGCATGCCGCTGACGAACGGCTTACCGCGAAAGCGATAGCGATAGAGCGCCACGGCGGTCAGGGAGCCAATCAGCGTGGCGAAGGTGGCGGAGAAAATCGCCATCGTCAGCGAGTGCTGAGCGGCCTGCAGCAGGCTGTCATTGTTCATCAGCAGGCTGTACCAGTCGGTGGTAAAGCCCTGCCAGTTAATCCCAAAGCGCGAGCTGTTAAACGAGTTCACGATCAAAATAATGATCGGGATATACAGGTAAGCGTAAATGGCGGTCATAAAACCGCCGCGAAGCAGTCGACCGATCATTCGAGTTCCACCTTCTTGTTCAGCAGCCGTGATGCGCGCCAGTAGACCAGCAGCATCAGACCCATCACCACCGTCAGCGTAATGCTGGTGGCGGACCCGAACGGCCAGTCGCGGATGTTGAGGAACTGGCTCTTGATCACATTCCCAATCAGCAGGTTTTTCGCCCCGCCCATCAGGTCAGAAACGTAGAACAAGCCCATCGCCGGGAGCATCACCAGCAGACAGCCCGCGATAATGCCGGGCATGGTCAGCGGGATGATAATGCGGATAAAGGTCTGGAACCTGTTGGCACCCAGATCTTTTGCCGCTTCCAGCAGCGGTTTATCCAGCTTCTCAATGCTGGAGTAGAGCGGCATCACCATAAACGGCAGCAGGATATAGACCAGACCGATAATCACCGCGCTCGGGGTGAACATGATGCGGATCGGCGTATCGATCACTCCCAGCCACAGCAGAAATTCATTGAGGTAGCCTTTGGTGCTGAGGAAGATTTTCAGCCCGTAAATGCGAATCAGCGAGTTGGTCCAGAACGGCACAATCAGTAAAAACAGCAGCAGGGGCCGCACCTTTTGCGGCAGGCCCGCGAGGAACCACGCGAAGGGATATCCCAGCACCAGACAGGCAATCGTGGCAATCAGCGCCATATTCAGTGAGTGCAGCAGCACGTCAAAATAGAGCGGATCGAGCAGGCGCGTGTAGTTGTCCAGCGTAAAGACCAGCGAAACGAAATGGGTATCGTCGCGGGTCAGGAAGCTGGTGGCGATAATCATCAGGTTGGGGAGAAAGACAAACAACACAAGCCAACCGACGATCGTGGCAATCACCACATTCTGGAACTTACTTGTGTTCTTCATCAGCCAGTACAACCTCCCAGCTTTCTACCCAGTTGATAACCATTTTCTGGTCGAGAGAGTGGTCGAAGTCAGGGTCGTCCTCGTTAAAGAACTCGCTGACCATCACCATTTTGCCGTTCTCCAGCTCGACGACAGACTCCAGCGTTATCCCTTTGTAGTTGCGCTCGCGGATATAGCCGATTAACCCTTCGGCCTCGGCATTGCCGTGGATTTCATCGACGCGCAGATCTTCCGGGCGCAGCAGAACGTTGAGCTTTTGTCCCTTTTCGACGGGGAAATTCACCGTGATGGCGCACTCCCGTCCTTCGACGCGGGCCCGGACGCGCTGGTCGTCCAGACGTTCGATCACCGTGGCGTCGAAAATATTGATTTCACCAATGAAGCTGGCGACAAACAGGTTCTTCGGCTCTTCGTAGATTTCACGTGGCGTGCCGTCCTGCTCGATTTTACCGTCACGCATCACCACGATGCGGTCGGACATGGTCAGGGCCTCTTCCTGGTCATGGGTGACGAAGACAAAGGTAATGCCGAGCTTGCGCTGCAGAGCCTTGAGTTCGTTCTGCATCTGCTTGCGCAGTTTGTAATCCAGCGCGGAGAGGGATTCATCCAGCAGGAGCAGACGCGGCTTGTTGACCACGGCGCGGGCGATGGCCACACGCTGCTGCTGGCCGCCGGAAAGCTGATGCGGTTTTCGCTGGGCGAACGTCTCAAGCTGCACCATGCGCAGGGCTTCGGTGACGCGCGGTTCGATTTCATTCGCCGGGGTTTTTTGCATCCGCAGGCCAAACGCCACGTTTTCAAACACGGTCATGTGCGGGAAGAGGGCATAGCTCTGAAAGACAGTGTTGACGTGGCGGTCTTCGGCGGGAACCTGGGTGATGTCCTGGTTTTCAAGATGGATATGGCCGTTATCGACGCTTTCCAGCCCGGCGATAAGGCGCAGTACGGTTGTTTTGCCGCAGCCGGAGGGGCCAAGCAGCGTCAGAAACTCACCGTCATTGATGGTGAGAGTGAGGTCGGAAATGACGTCCTTGCCATCAAAACTTTTACAAATTCGTTCCAGTTTCACCAGCGGTGAACGGGTTTGTGTATTCAATTTTTGCGCTGTCCCATATAGACGCCTCAGGCAGCAGACTGAAGCGGGGTTTGTGTGTAACCACCTTGGTGACTCGTAATGAGGGCGGACATTCTACGGCAATCCCCTGCAATCGCCAATCCTTGTCACTGATTCATAAGCTACATTTACTAACGCATAACGATATAAACGGAAAATATTCTCGTTTGCGGGATAAAAGTGACCTGACGCAATATTTGCGTTTTGATGCTTATTGATAATGTTGTCACAAAAAGTGAGGGTGACTGCATGGATAAATTACTTGAGCGTTTTTTACAGTACGTTTCGCTGGATACCCAATCTAAACCGGGTGTTCGCCAGGTGCCGAGCACCGAAGGCCAGTGGAAGTTATTAAACCTGCTTAAAGAGCAGCTTGACGCCATGGGGCTGGTCAACGTCACGTTAAGCGAGAAAGGCACTGTGATGGGAACGCTGCCGGCGAATGTCCCGGGTGACATTCCGGCGATTGGCTTTATCTCCCATGTCGACACCTCTCCGGATTTTAGCGGTAAACATGTGAACCCGCAGATTGTTGAAAACTACCGCGGCGGCGACATTGCGCTGGGCATAGGCGACGAAGTGCTCTCGCCCGTCATGTTCCCGGTGCTGCACCAGCTGCTGGGCCAGACGCTGATCACCACCGACGGAAAAACGCTGCTGGGGGCGGATGATAAAGCGGGGATCGCGGAAATCATGACGGCGCTGGCGGTGCTGAAGGGCAAAGATATCCCGCACGGCGATATCCGCGTGGCCTTTACGCCGGATGAAGAGGTCGGCAAGGGGGCGAAGCACTTCGACGTGGACGCCTTTAACGCGCAGTGGGCCTACACCGTTGACGGTGGCGGCGTCGGTGAGCTGGAGTATGAAAACTTCAATGCTGCCTCAGTGACGATCAAAATTGTTGGCAACAACGTTCACCCCGGTTCGGCGAAAGGCGTCATGGTGAACGCACTGTCGCTTGCGTCGCGAATTCATGCGGAAGTCCCGGCGGAAGAGAGCCCCGAACAGACCGAAGGGTATGAAGGGTTCTATCACCTGACCAGCATCAAAGGCACCGTGGACAGCGCGCAGATGCACTACATCATCCGCGATTTCGACCGTAAAGCCTTTGAGGCGCGCAAGCGTAAGATGATGGAGATCGCCAAGAAGGTGGGCAAGGGCCTGCATCCTGACTGCTATATCGAGCTCATCATCGAAGACAGCTATTACAATATGCGCGAGAAGGTGATGGCGCATCCGCATATTCTCGATATCGCCCAGCAGGCGATGCGCGACTGCGATATTGAACCGCAGCTGAAGCCGATTCGCGGCGGCACCGATGGTTCTCAGCTGTCATTCATGGGGCTACCGTGCCCGAATCTGTTTACCGGTGGCTATAACTACCATGGCAAACATGAGTTTGTGACGCTTGAAGGAATGGAAAAGGCGGTGCAGGTGATTGTGCGGATTGCGGAGTTGACCGCGAAGCGGTAGCCGCTTTAAGCCGGGTGGCGGCTACGTCTTACCCGGCCTACGTTAAAATTGTAGGCCCGGTAAGCGCAGCGCCACCGGGCATTAAGGCGAGTCAGTCCTCAAAGAACCAGTACCCGCTGTTGACCAGTGCGGCCAGCATCGCGAGGAAGGACGGGTCTTCCAGCGCATCGCCAAAGGTATCGGCAGTCAGCACCAGATGGCTGGCAATCGCTTCCAGCGCCGGACGGTGTGGAGAGTCCAGCTTCTCGCCGTTGACGAACACGTCCTCACCAATACGCAGCACGCGTAGTCCGCCCAAGCGCGTCAGCTTGTCGCCCTGCTGAAGCGCATCATAAATCTCGTCAGCTTGATAAGGCGGCTCCGGTGGTGCAACGTCCAGCTCGTGGCGGGACTGGCTGATAAACTCGCCAAACCACTGTTTGAAGTGCTCCGGCTCGTTAATCAGATCCAGCATCATGCCGCGCAGCTTATCCAGCTCTGCGGGCAGGATATCGGCCGGATGCTCGCGTGCAGGCACATCAGGGTCGCTGTAACGATAGCTGCCCAGCTCGCGCTGCAGAACATAGTCGGCAAATCCGCTGATCATCTCGCGCCCGCTTGGCGCGCGGAACCCGACGGAGTAGTTGAGGGAATTCTCCAGGGAGTAACCTTCGTGAGGGAATCCCGGTGGAATGTAGAGAATGTCACCCGGCTCCAGCTCTTCGTCGATAATCCCGTCAAACGGGTCAACCTGAAGCAGGTCCGGATGCGGGCAGTGCTGCTTCATGGGGACTTTTTCGCCCACGCGCCAGCGGCGGCGGCCCGTACCCTGAATAATAAACACGTCGTACTGGTCCAGATGCGGACCGACGCCACCGCCAGGAACGGAGAAGGAGATCATCAGATCGTCCATGCGCCAGTCGGGCAGGGCGCGGAACGGACGCATTAAGGCGGCCGTTGGCTCGTGCCAGTGGTTAACCGCCTGCACCAGCAGCGACCAGTTGTTTTCACCGAGGTGATCGTAGCTTTCGAAAGGACCGTGGCTAACCTGCCATTTCCCGTCCTGGTGGCTGACCAGACGGCTGTCGACTTCGTTTTCCATGGCCAGACCGGCCAGCTCGTCAGGCGAGATGGGGTCGACAAAATTGCTGAACCCGCGCTTCAGAACGACCGGGCGTTTTTGCCAGTAACGTTCAATAAACTCGGGCCAGTTAAGCGTTAAGTGATAATCCATATTTTTTTATTCCGCAGGCTCTTACTGACTCGGATTATAACGGAAGCTCAGCCCCCCGGCTGCGAGATCCTCGCATTTTTCACATAACGGGTTAACTATCGTTCGATGTGGGCTGCTGGCGACCAAAAATGACCTCCATTCGCGCGCCGCCCAGCAAACTTTCACTGGTTTCGATTTTCCCGTCGTACTGATCGACAATCTCACGCGCGACGGCTAATCCAACGCCCTGGCCAGGACGTAGCGTATCGGCGCGTTGACCGCGATCGAACACCACATCACGTTTATTGCGCGGGATCCCCGGACCATCATCCTCAACGATGATATGCAGTTCGTTATCCGTCTGCCGCGCCGACACTTCCACGAACTCCAGACAGTATTTGCAGGCGTTATCCAGCAGGTTACCCATCACTTCCATGAAGTCATTTTTTTCACCCACAAAGCTTATCTCTGGCGAGATATCAAGGCTGATGTTCACCCCTTTACGCTGATACACCTTGTTGAGGGCAGACGTGAGGTTATCCAGAAGCGGGGCGACCGGATGCAGCTCGCGGCTCAGCAGCGCGCTGCCGGAACGCATGCTGGCGCGGTGGAGGTAATAGCCAATTTGCTGGGAAATACGGCTGATCTGCTCCAGCATCACCGGCTCGGCATCGTCAACGCTCAGCTTCGAACTGCGCATGGAACGCAGGGTGCTTTGCATGACCGCGAGCGGGGTTTTCAGGCTGTGGGTCAGGTCGGTAAGCGTCGTACGGTATTTATCATAGCGTTCGCGTTCACTTTTCAGCAGGCGGTTGAGGTTTCGCACCAGGCTGGTGAGCTCGCGGGTGGTTTCCGGATTAAGCTTTTCGCGATGATGCTCTTCCAGCTCGCGAACCTCTTTCGCCAGTGATTCTATGGGGCGCAAGCTCCACCACGCCGCTACCCACAGCAGCGGGATCACCAGCAGCAGATTTGCCGCCAGAACGTAGATGAACCAGCTCCAGACCATATAAGAACGCTTCAGCTCGACCGGAATGGTGTCGATCACCACGATGGTCAACTGCGGCATGTTTAGCGTCGCCGGATAGAGGTTAATTGCGACGGAGTGCGTCATCTCCGTTTCGGCATCGTCGGCGCGGATCTCGTTCAGCTTTTGCTGCAGGGAGCGATCTTCACGGATCAGCGAGCTGGTGGTGTTGAGATCGGCTTCAATTTCATGAAACCCGTTGGTTTTAAGCCAGTCCGGACGAATGCTTTTGACCAGCCACGGAATGTCCCGCTGCGCCCACAGTAGCTTCCCCTTTTCGTCATAAATCAGGGCCAGCGTGGGGCTCTGCTGATTGAGGTTTTCCGGCATTTCGACGGTGATTTTATTGTCTTCCCACTTCGCCAGGGTATAAAACAGATTGCTTTCGCCACGCAGCAGGCGAAAGGTGGTTTTATCAAAGCTGACGCTGTAGCCCACCAGGGCGACCATGCCGTAGGAGAGCGACAGCACCAGCACGACGGCTGCCGTTGCCAGTAAAAAGCGCACCCGCAGCGAGAGGGGCAAAATATGGCGCAAGATCCGTCTCATTTAGCGTAATTCGAACAGGTAGCCCTGACCACGGACGGTGGTAATCACATCCTGTGGATATTGCGCCTGAATTTTCTTACGTAAACGTCCCATCAGCACGTCAATGGTATGGCTCTCACGCAGTTCAGCATCAGGATAGAGCTGGAGCATCAAGGAGTCTTTGCTCACGACCTTGCCGTTGTTGCGGATCAGCGTCTCCATGATGGTGTATTCGAAGGCGGTGAGCTTGATCACTTCATCATTGATGGATAATTCCCGGCGGGAGAGGTCGACCTGGAAAGGCGGGATGGAGATAACCTGAGATGCCAGCCCGCTGTTGCGACGAAGCAGCGCCTGCATGCGGGCCGCCACCTCTTCTATATGGAACGGCTTGGTGACGTAATCATCTGCACCCGCGCTGAGCACTTCGACCTTATCCTGCCAGCCTTCACGGGCGGTCAGCACCAGAACCGGCAGAGAAACATCGTGGCTGCGCCAGCGACGAATCAACGACAGACCGTCTTCATCAGGCAACCCTAAATCGACAATGGCGATATCCGGCAGGTGTTCATTGAGATAATAATCGGCTTCTTTTGCATCTTCAGCATCGTCCACCTGATGTCCCATCTCCTGAAGCTGAACCTTCAGGTGATGACGTAGCAATGCGTTATCCTCAACAACCAGTACGCGCATCATCTTTTCTCCCAGAATAAATAGTACGAATAGTTTAACGCTGATTATGTTGCTGTGGGGATAAACATTGAGTAAACCGGGGAAAAGCAACCCCCTTTCCGGGCGGAAAGGGGGAGAGGAGATTACTTCAGCTCGTCAACCATGGTGATGGCGCGGCCAATGTAGTTCGCCGGAGTCATGGCCTTCAGGCGGGTTTTCTCTTCTTCCGGCAGCGCCAGGCCGTCGATAAACTGCTTCATACCTTCGGCGTCAACGCGTTTGCCGCGGGTCAGCTCTTTCAGTTTTTCGTACGGCTTTTCGATGCCATAACGACGCATCACGGTCTGAATCGGCTCCGCCAGCACTTCCCAGTTGTGATCCAGTTCGTCCAGCAGACGATCGCGGTTCACTTCCAGCTTGCTCACGCCTTTCAGGGTGGACTGGTACGCAATCAGCGCGTAGCCGATGCCCACGCCCAGGTTACGCAGCACGGTGGAGTCGGTCAGGTCGCGCTGCCAGCGGGATACCGGCAGTTTGCTTGCCATATGCTGCAGCACGGCATTCGCCAGACCCAGGTTGCCTTCGGAGTTTTCGAAGTCGATCGGGTTCACTTTGTGCGGCATGGTGGAAGAGCCAATTTCACCCGCGATGGTTTTCTGTTTGAAGTGGTTCAGGGCGATGTAGCCCCACACGTCACGATCGAAGTCGATCAGGATGGTGTTGAAGCGCGCGATGCAGTCAAACAGTTCGGCGATATAGTCGTGCGGCTCAATCTGGGTGGTGTACGGGTTCCACTGAATGCCCAGAGAGGTCACGAACTCTTCGCTGAACTGGTGCCAGTCCACTTCCGGATACGCGGCGATGTGGGCGTTATAGTTACCGACCGCGCCGTTGATTTTGCCCAGAATTTCAACCTGTTCCAGCTGACGATACTGGCGCTCCATACGGTACGCGACGTTCGCCATCTCTTTACCCATCGTGGATGGGGTGGCTGGCTGGCCGTGGGTACGGGAGAGCAGCGGAATGTCGCGGTATTCCACGGACAGCGCTTTCACCGCATCGATGATTTTACGCCAGTAAGGCAGCACCACCTCTTTGCGCGCGGTAGAGAGCATCAGGGCGTGCGACAGGTTGTTGATGTCTTCAGACGTACAGGCGAAGTGGATGAACTCAGACACGGCGTGCAGCGCAGGAACGCTTTCCACTTTCTCCTTCAGGAAGTACTCGACCGCCTTCACGTCGTGGTTGGTGGTGCGCTCAATAGTTTTAATGCGCGCGGCATCTTCTTCATTGAAGTCGGCAACGATTTTATCAAGGTAATCGTTTGCCTTTTCATCAAAAGCAGGAACTTCCTTGATTGCTGCCTGGGCGGCCAGCTTTTGCAGCCAGCGTACTTCAACCTGAACACGGAACTTCAGCAAACCATATTCGCTGAAGATCCCGCGCAGCGCGCTGACTTTATCGCCGTAGCGTCCATCGACAGGGGATACGGCGGTCAGTGAGGATAATTCCATAATTCGCAACTCCGGGAGGTTAACAATGAGCAAGAATTTGTTTTGCCTGAGTGGTCAGGCGATTACGAGAAAACATTAGCTGCAGGCGGCCACCGCCAACCTGGTGCCACAGCACGGCGGCGCGGATCCCAGCCAACAGGGACGCGCGCACTTTTGCCTGTACCTGCGGACTTTGCAGCACGGCAGGGGAGCCGGTGACCTGTATACGCGGTCCCAGCGGGCTGATGACGTCAACATAAATGCCGGCCATGGCGCTCAGCAGCGTGTCGGACTGCAGGTCAAAATGATCGAGCTGACGCTGTAGCCCGGCAATGCGATCGCCCAGGGTATTAAGCGCGCCTTTTGCTGCGCTCAGCTTACGCTCCAGCACCATCAGGCTCAACGTGTAGCGGGTCAGCTCTGCGTTTAACCCCTGACGGCTGCTGGCGTTAAGCACGCCAAGCAGGGTTTCAAGACCGAGACGAAGATTGGTTTCACTGCCACCGAACACGCCCAGGGTTGAACCGGGGTTGAGGTCGATAACGCTGTTGAGTGAAACGTGCAGGGCGTCAGCGTCGCAATGACCCTGATGTGCCAGCTGTTGCACCAGACGGGCTGACTGGCAAATTCCCGCCAGCGCCAGGGTGATGTCATAGTAGTTCTTCGCCACACGGTCTCCTTTATGTGTGCAATCGCTGTTAAACAGCGGGCAGCGGCAGGCGCTGTTCAATGATCCCGCCGCCCAGGCAGATTTCTCCGCTGTAGAAGACAGCAGACTGGCCCGGGGTGACGGCGGCGACCGGCTCGTCGAAGCGCACGTCAATGCGATCGTCATCGAGCGCGGTAACGGTGCAAGGAATATCGGTCTGACGGTAGCGTGTTTTCACCGTGCAGCGCAGCGTGCCTTTCAGCGGCTCACGATCGACCCAGTGAAGCTGTTGCGCAATCAGGCCAACGGACATCAGACGCGGATGGTCGTGACCCTGAGCAACAACCAGAATATTGTTTTCGACATCTTTGTCGACCACGTACCACGGATCTTCGCTACCTTCTTTCGTCCCGCCGATACCCAGGCCTTTACGCTGGCCTAAGGTGTGGTACATCAGCCCCTGATGCTGGCCAATCTCTTCCCCGTCGACGGTGACAATTTTACCCGGCTGTGCGGGCAGGTAACGTCCGAGGAAATCGCGGAATTTGCGCTCGCCGATGAAGCAGATACCGGTAGAGTCTTTTTTCTTCGCGGTAATCAGGTCCAGCTCTTCGGCGATTTTACGCACCTGCGGCTTTTCCAGCTCGCCGACAGGGAACAGGCTCTGGGCGATTTGCTCGTGGCTCAGCGTATAGAGGAAGTAGCTTTGATCTTTGTTGCCGTCCAGACCGCGCAGCAGCTGGCTTTTGCCATTCACGTCTGCGCGACGCACGTAGTGACCGGTCGCAATGTAGTCTGCGCCCAGATCTTCCGCGGCGAATTCCAGGAAGGCTTTAAATTTGATCTCTTTATTGCACAGAATATCCGGGTTCGGCGTGCGGCCCGCTTTGTACTCTTCGAGGAACAGTTCAAACACGTTGTCCCAGTATTCTGCGGCAAAGTTAACGGTGTGCAGTTCAATGCCGAGCTTATCGCATACGGCCTGCGCATCGGCGAGATCCGCAGCGGCAGTGCAGTATTCCTCGCCATCATCTTCCTCCCAGTTCTTCATGAACAGGCCCTCCACCTTATAGCCCTGTTGCTGTAACAGGTAGGCGGAAACGGAGGAATCGACACCGCCGGACATGCCGACGATCACTTTTTTCTGGCTATTATCTGACATGGAATACTCACGACATTGAACTTCAAGGCGGCGTATTCTATCACGCCCCCCCACCATTGGCACCCTCTGTAAACGGCCAGTTAAAAGCGCCGATGACATCCAGCGGCAGGCGTGCGCCTGACTGCCAGCAGCGAATGCTTTCCGCAACCAGCGGCGAGCGCAGGTTTCGCGCGTTCAGGATCTCGTCGGCGGTGACCCACAGACAGCGGTCGATATCGTCATCCTGCGGCTCAGTGGCGCACGTTTCGCTAAGCTCAACGGCAAATAAAAAACGCAGGAAGGGGGTGCTATCGGGTGCAATCCACTGGTGCATACGGATGAAGTGCTGGGGTTCAGCGTGAATGCCGGTCTCTTCCCATAGCTCGCGTTTTGCGGCCTGAAGAAGGGTCTCATTGGCTTCAAGGTGCCCGGCTGGCTGGTTCCACAGCGCTTTGCCGTTAATGCTCTCTTCGACAACCAGGAATTTACCCCGGGCGTGGACCACGCAGGCAACCGTGACATGAGGTTTAAACATAGTGACTCCTTAACAGGTAACGTCTCGCCATTCACCGTTTGCCAGCGTTTCCAGGGTGTAGTTACCCATAGCGTAGCGAATCAGACGCAGGGTAGGGAAGCCGACGTGCGCGGTCATCCGTCGAACCTGACGGTTGCGGCCTTCATAAAGGGTGATTTTGAGCCAGCTGGTCGGAATGGATTTGCGTTCGCGGATCGGCGGATTGCGCGGCCACAGCCACTCCGGTTCATTCACGCGTTCAATACCTGCCGGCAGGGTGGGACCGTCGTTCAGCGTGACGCCTTTGCGCAATTTATCAAGCGTTTCTTCGTCCGGCTCGCCTTCGACCTGGACGAAGTAAATTTTGCCGGTGCGTTTTCCCGGCTGCGTGAGCTTCGCCTGCAGCGCGCCGTCGTTGGTCAAGACCAGCAGGCCTTCGCTGTCCCGGTCCAGACGCCCGGCCGCGTAGACCCCCTGAACAGGGATGTAGTCCTTTAGCGTGCTGCGTCCGGCTTCGTCGGTGAACTGCGGCAAAACATCGTAGGGTTTATTGAACAGAATCACCCGCTTTGGCTGGGTTTCTTGCGGTCGTCTGGCGGCTTGTCGCGAGCTGAATCGCTCAACCCGGTGTTTTGTAAAAGAAGTTTTCTTCATGGTATTTTCAGGCGTTATCAATTGCCGCATTATAGCCTAATAACGAAGACCTTTCATGGCGTCGGACAATCAGGTACTATCGAAGGGCTCATTACAATTTATTAACATAAGATCAGTAACAACCAGAAGCGCTCGAAGGAGAGGTTAATGGAAAGCAAAGTAGTTGTTCCGGCGGAAGGTAAAAAGATCACCCTGCAAAACGGCAAGATTAACGTTCCTCACAATCCGATTATTCCGTTCATTGAAGGTGACGGTATCGGTGTAGACGTTACCCCGGCAATGCTGAAAGTGGTTGATGCCGCTGTTGAGAAAGCCTACAAAGGCGAGCGTAAAATTTCCTGGATGGAAATTTACACCGGTGAGAAATCGACGCAAGTTTATGGCCAGGACGTCTGGCTGCCAGCAGAAACGCTGGACCTGATCCGCGACTACCGCGTTGCTATTAAAGGCCCCCTGACCACCCCAGTTGGCGGCGGTATCCGTTCTCTGAACGTGGCTCTGCGTCAGGAGCTGGACCTGTACGTCTGTCTGCGTCCGGTTCGTTACTATCAGGGCACCCCAAGCCCGGTGAAGCACCCTGAACTGACCGACATGGTTATCTTCCGCGAAAACTCAGAAGACATCTACGCGGGTATCGAATGGAAAGCGGACTCTGCTGACGCAGAAAAAGTGATTAAATTCCTGCGCGAAGAGATGGGCGTGAAGAAAATTCGCTTCCCTGAGCATTGCGGTATCGGCATTAAGCCGTGCTCCGAAGAAGGGACCAAACGTCTGGTGCGCGCGGCCATCGAATATGCGATCACCAACGACCGTGACTCTGTGACCCTGGTTCACAAAGGCAACATCATGAAGTTCACCGAAGGCGCGTTCAAAGACTGGGGCTACCAGTTGGCGAAAGAAGAGTTCGGCGGTGAGCTGATCGACGGCGGCCCATGGCAGAAGATCAAGAACCCGAACACCGGCAAAGAGATCATCATTAAAGATGTGATCGCCGATGCGTTCCTGCAGCAGATCCTGCTGCGTCCTGCAGAATACGACGTGATTGCCTGTATGAACCTGAACGGTGACTACATCTCTGACGCCCTGGCTGCACAGGTTGGCGGTATCGGTATCGCCCCTGGCGCGAACATCGGTGACGAGTGCGCCCTGTTCGAAGCAACCCACGGTACGGCACCAAAATACGCAGGTCAGGACAAAGTGAACCCAGGCTCTATCATCCTGTCCGCAGAGATGATGCTGCGTCATATGGAATGGTTCGAAGCCGCAGATCTGATCGTTAAAGGTATGGAAGGCGCAATCAACGCGAAAACCGTAACCTATGACTTCGAACGTCTGATGGAAGGCGCTAAGCTGCTGAAATGTTCAGAGTTTGGCGACGCGATTATCGCGAACATGTAATCCAGATTCTGGGTTAAACAAGAGCGGGGGCCTGAGGGTTCCCGTTTTTTTTGCCTCTGCCTGCGGGAGACAACTCGATGTTAGCCACTGTCCTTATCGCTGTCGTTGCACTCATCCATCTCTACATTCTTGTGCTGGAAATGTTCCTGTGGAATACCAAAACAGGGCACAAGGCTTTTAATCTGCGTCCTGATTTTGCGCGCGACACCCGCGTGCTGGCCGCGAATCAGGGGCTCTACAACGGTTTTCTGGCTGCCGGTCTGCTCTGGAGCCTCTGGCTCGGCGAAAAGGGGATTCAGGTAGCCATCTTCTTCCTGACCTGTGTACTGATCGCCGGACTTTTTGGCGCAGCCACCGCCAGCCGTAAAATTTTGTATGTGCAGGCCATGCCCGCGCTTGCAGCGCTGCTTGCGTTACTCCTCTGAAGCAATGCTTTGGTTGAGATAACGCCTCCGATATACTCGTGACGTTACCTTTATTGACCTGAGACGAGACTGTTATGCACAACGACATCCCACTGAAATATTATGACATTGCCGACGAGTACGCGACGGAAGCCGCAGAGCAAGTCGCGGAGTCAGAGCGCGACGCGCTGGCACACTATTTCCAGCTGCTGCTCACCCGCTTAGCGAATAATGAGGAGATCAGCGAGGAAGCCCAGCAGGAGATGGCCACTGAAGCCGGGATCCGTGCGGGTCGCATTGATGATGTTGCGAACTTCCTCAATCAGTGGGGAAATGAATAGCCTGCCTTAGAAACCGTTATGCTGATGCTTTGCGATACAGCTCAGCATCACGCTATCGGACCACATGCATTTTTTCCGCAGAATAGGCGAAGCGGGTTTATCAATAAACAGCGCGAAAATAACGATCAGAAAGAACAGTACCACTGGAAAAAGTAAGGATAATTTCACGTTTTTAACCAAAATAAGAGTGTGCTTCAGGGTAATCTACCGTCTGAATATGACGACTATATGTTTTGGCGGAAAAAATGGAAACGCCTGCGTGTAAAAAAACGTGCATGGCAGGCTTCTGATTACGGGGCGACGCCGGTGAGTCGCTTCGCCAGTTCGCTCCGGGTGAGTGCTTTTGAAAAATACCATCCCTGGATCAAGGCATCGGGATATCTGTCCGCAATGAAGCGATACTGAATTTCATTTTCCACGCCCTCGAAAACAAGGGTTTTATTTAACTTCGCAAGGGCATCGCTGAAGATAACAAAGATGTTTTGCTTATAATGCTCGCTGACGCCATCCACCAGCGACTTATCAATTTTAATTTCATCATATTCAAGCTGCGACAGCCGGGCCAGATTTGAATTTTGCACGCCAAAATCATCGATTGAAATTTTAACGCCAAGCGACTTCAGTTCCTGACAGAACTCCTCGAGGATACCCGCCGCGGAAACTGCTTTCTCAGAAAGCTCGACCTTCATCAGGGAAAGGGGGAGGCGATTGGCTAAGCACTCGCGACGCAAAATGTTAATAAACTGTCCATCTTCAATTTCTTTTCGCCCAACGTTGATTGAAACGATCAGCTGATGCTTAATCGCCAGCGGGGCAATTTCTGAAAGGGACTTCGCGATAATATTGCTGTAATATTTTTTATACAGACCGATTTTCTTAATTAATGGGATGAACAGCTCCGGCGAGACGTCTCCGTGCTTTTGATCGCGCCATCGCGACAGAACTTCGACACCCACGATTTTTTGATCGCGAATACGAATAATGGGCTGATAATTAACGCTGAAGGTATTCGTTATTACGGCTTTGATCAGCGTGCGTTCCAGCGAATAACGGTCTTCATAGAGACGGAAGATAAATAACGTTATCGCGACCCAGATAAAAAAGAGTATGACCGCGAGAAACGTAAAGATAAACGGGGGGAGCGAGGCCAGTCCCGCATCGTGGTGTTTTACAATCACGCATAGATCCCACGAGGCGCTGCACTGTGTAATGGTCAGGGTGAACAATGTCGCATGCAGCCAGCTCCGCGGCTTCAACTCAGGAGCGGCTGAAAAAAAGATCCGGCCAAAGTCCTTCGTGGTGGCGCTCAGAGAATAGCTTGCGGTTACCGGGGTAAATTTATCGTAAGCATAGCGGGAGGTGAAGATAATAATATTATTATAAATAGCCGCATTGCCGGTGAAAAAGTCTTTTCTGGAAAACTGCGCCAGCAGAAAACCTCTCGGCGTTTTATGCAGTTCCGCAGGAAGTGGAACGGGCGTCGCGAGTTTACCCCAAAAAGCGGTACAGACAATTTTTCCCTTTTCGATAAAACCGATATCGCTGAAATAGAGGTTATTAAGCTTTATTTGCCTGTAGCTATCAAGGCTGGCTTTATCACATCCCTGCGTCGTTATGCTTTTGAGGCCCAGCGCCACGCTTTGGGACAGATCTTCTGAATAATGTAAAAGGGTTTGGGATATTTCAAGCTGTTTGGTTTTTTGCTGGCCGATGATAACCACGTTGACCGCATAAAGAGACAGGATGACCAGAAGCGTTGAAACGATCGCAACGGCAATGCGCTTTTTCATTTTCCAGTTATCCTGTCCGCTCCCTGATTTCACAAAGCTTAACACAGCCAGGGCAAGGTACAAGCCTGATAGTCACGTCGGGTGAGCAAATTTGAACGGGTGAACTCATACGAAAGCATCAGTTTTTTAAGATAATTCTCAGCTAAGCTATTTTCATTGTGATAAGCAACGCCGGTTAAACCACGGGTTCTTCTTTCCGATCCTCCATGCTTGTTTATTCTATTAAGGAAAACATCGTGCGTAACGTGATGATCCCTGTTCTCAGTGCCTTGTTTCTTTTTCTGATCGGCATACTGATTATTAACTGGCAGTTATGGCAGATGGCGAAAATGAATAACGTTCATACCGCCACGGTAAGCACCCAGAAAATAGAAAACATTCTGTCGGAAGCCGTCAGTGCGGCCAGCACGGCGAAGCGCGTTGCGGAGCAGGGGTGTACCAGCAGCGGGCAGCTGGCGCTGGGGACAGAAGCCGCGCTAAAACCGCATCTGCGCGCCATCATGATCCAGCAGCAGGGGCAAATCATCTGTACATCCCTTCCCGGGAATGGCGTTTTGATTGTGCATCCGGAGACGTTACCTGAACAAAAATTAATGCTGCTACCCGGTAATCGACTGGTGAATGGCATCCCGGTGCTTGTCTTCCAGATGCCCATTGCGGGAGGGCGCGTCATCGTCAGCGTCAGTGATGCGCATTTGCAGGACGTCATCGCAAACGCATCAAACAGCGTTAACCTGGGGTTGGTTGTCGGCGACAGGATGTTTACGCGCAACGGTGAGGTGACCGGCTGGAAAGCGGCCTCGTGGGCGGGGTCACTGACGACCTCTTCGCACTTCCCCTTCAGTCTGGCCTGGCAACCGCCTGCCTTTTTTAGCCTGACGCGGCTACTGCAACAGGGATGGAGCCTGATTCTGCTGATTCTCGCGCTATCCGTGGCGGTGGGCATTTTGATCCGCCGCTACAAGGGGAAAAGTACCACCTTTGAAGACGATTTGCGTAAGGCCATTTTGCAGGGAGAGATCGTGCCTTATTACCAGCCGATCGTGAACGGCGATACCGGCGGGTTATACGGTGTTGAAGTCCTGGCAAGATGGAAGCATCCTAAGTCAGGCTTTATCCCGCCGGACGTTTTTATCCCGATAGCTGAACGTAGCGGGTTGATTATTCCGCTGACCAAAGGCTTGATGGCGAAAGTGGTCACACAGCTTAAGCCGCTCCTGCCTAAGCTGCCGGACGGGTTCCATATCGGGGTGAACATCAGCGCCAGACACATCAATGCCCCTTCTTTCATCGGTGACTGCCGAATCTTCGGCAAGGGGTTTCAGGGTAAAGCCGTGAAGCTGGTTCTTGAGGTGACCGAACGTGAACCGTTGATCGATAATCCTCATCTGGTGGAAAACCTCAACGCGCTGCATAACGCCGGTTTTGTCATAGCACTGGATGATTTTGGTACAGGCTATTCCGGGCTGTCATGTCTCAATGCGCTTGCCATAGATTATATTAAAATTGATAAAAGCTTTGTTAACCGGGTATCAGAGGAGAAGGACTCAACGATCCTGCTGGACTGCGTTATTGACCTGGCGAAAAAACTTTCGTTGCGGATCGTGGCCGAAGGCGTAGAAACGAAAGAGCAGCTGGAGTATCTCAACCGTAATGAGATTACCCTGCTGCAGGGTTATTATTTTGGTAAACCCGTCTCCTATATCGATTTTATTAAAGTCATTTTATCTAAGCCCAGGGAGACCGTGATGGTGTAAAACGCGGGCGTTGCTGAGCGTCAGGAATAGCGCTGGTTACCAGGCGGTGAAAAACAAAATAAAGACGATCTTCTGTTGTATGCTTAAGTGCAATTCATTTTCCTCTTATCCTGAGCTTTGTTACAGTGACAAGAGTTGTCAGCCAGGGATATCAGGCGTGATAAGGTGGAAAAGCTCGTGCATGTGAAAAATACTTTTTACACAACAACCATTACCGTCATCATTGTCTCATTGATCATCTCGCTGGCGCTTGCTGTCCAAATTGCCACGTCCAGACAGCAGTCAATCCAGCAAATTAATACCAGCGTCGCTAACCTGAGCCATACCCTTGATGTGTATACCGAAGGGATCATGCGCCAGAGTGAAATGTTAATTACTACCGTTTCCGACATAATCGAAATTTATGGCATGACCCCGCAGCAGGCGACTAATATTCAGCACATGATCAATAATCAGGATAACCTTCTTACCCAGATTAATAATGTGGTTGTTTACAATGCTCAGGGCGATATCTTTACCGCGCTGCATGAAACTTTTACGGGGCCACGCAAAGGCTCGGACAGAGAGTTTTTTATCTATCACAAAGAAAATAAAAATCAGGCGATTTTTATTGGGGAGCCGGTGGTAAGCAGAACCAATGGCAAATGGGTTATCACCATCAGCCGTCGCCTTGAAACCCAGACCGGGGCATTTAACGGTGTGGTGGTGGTGACGCTGGGTATCGAAAATTTTCTGGCGCTCTACGGGCAGATTAATATCGGTCACTCGGGCGTCATCGGCTTAACGACGCAATCAGGCGTGCTGCTGGTCCGGTATCCCTTTAAAAATACCTATATCGGCACGATTGTTTCTGATTCACCGCTCTTCAGGAAATATCTCAAGGTACAAAATACGGGGATAGCCAGCTCCATCTCACGGTTTGATAAAATCGAGCGCATTTATGCCTATGAGAAAAACAGACGCTACGGACTGGTCACTACCGTGGCGGTTAGCATTGATGAAGCTCTTGCCCCCTGGCGCAAGCAGGCGATTCAGCTGGCGGTACTCATTTTCGTGTTCACGGCGATACTCATCGTCGCGTCATACTTCCTCTATTCCGACCTGTCCCGTAAAACACGGGATAACAAAGCGCTGAAGATTATTGCCTCAGAAGATGCGTTGACCGGGCTGTACAATCGCCGCGTCTTTGATGAAAAAATCCTCTCGGACATCGCTCTGTGTGCCGCGCATGACGCACCGATTTCGATACTGATCGTGGACGTGGACTACTTCAAAAAATACAACGATAACTACGGCCATCCGGAAGGGGATCGGTGTCTGGCTATGCTTGGAAACAGCCTCAGGGAGAGCCTTACCCGTGATAATCAGCTTGTGGCGCGATACGGCGGAGAGGAGTTTGCGCTGATATTGCCGGATACGGATATTCAGGAGGCGCTTCGTCTGGCCCAGACGATTATTCGCAATGTGTTCTCGCTGCAAATCGCCCATGCCTTTAGCCCCTTCGGCCGGGTGACGGTAAGCGTCGGAATTTCTACCGCCCGTGCCGTCGACATCGCGGGCAGCCAGCAAAATATCATTATTGCCGCAGACCAGGCCCTCTATCAGGCGAAACGCGCGGGACGTAACCGGTACGCGTTTGTTGGGGTATGAGCTAAAAAAAAGCCCACTCAGGAGTGGGCAAGAAATACTGGAAGCAATGTGAGCAATGTCGTACTGAATACCTGAGTGTTTCTCTCAACTATTCAGTGTTGAGAAAGATAATCTTTCTCAACAAAAGTTGCAACCCCACAGTTTATGTGGCCCGTTCTTTTTGTTGATGAAAAATGACGCACTCTCTCACTGTGATGCTTATCACAAATTTCCTTTCTGGAATCCTGTGCTATTCTTTTTTGTGTCGTTGATTTAATGACAAAAACCATACAGAGAGGAAAGTTATGGGAATTTTATCCTGGATTATCTTTGGGCTTATTGCGGGTATTCTGGCGAAGTGGATCATGCCGGGCAAAGATGGCGGTGGGTTTATCGTCACCGTAATACTGGGTATTGTCGGCGCGGTAGTCGGCGGCTGGATCAGTACGCTGTTCGGTTTTGGCAAGGTCGATGGCTTTAACTTCGGCAGTTTCGCCGTCGCGGTGATCGGTGCGCTGGTTGTTCTGTTTATCTACAGAAAGATCAAAAGCTAAGTTCTGAAAGCGTTGAAAAAGGCTGCCGGATGGCGGCCTTTTTACGTATTGGGTTTACCACCAGCCAAGCTGCGTGCCAGTAAACGCTGCAATGGCAACGATCAGCATAATGACGGTTGTCTTCCGCATTTATGCCCCCGGCGCCGCGTAGCCGCCAACAAAAAACCATGCTAAAAAAACCACCGCCGTTATAAAAATAACGACCGGGAAGAGGATCCCTATTCTCATACCATCACCTGTTTCGGTTTCTGTAACGCCGTAGAGTGTACGGGGTTAATCCATAGTGAGAAAGCGTGTTTTGCTTTTTCCTTTCTTATCCTGATACATCGCTACATCCGCAGCGCGTAACGCGCTGTCAGGATCGGTTGCGGCAGGGTCCACTTCGATCACGCCGAAGCTGGCGCCCGGATAAATAATATGAACGCTGCCGAGCCAGTATTCGCCGGCGATGCAGGCGCTGAGGCGCGTTTTGAGCAGCGTAAGCTGCGCGTTATCCCCGTCCAGGTGGGGCTGGCTCAGCGACGCGACCAGAAATTCATCCCCGCCCAGACGACCGATAATATCGTCCTGCTGTTTCTCTTCGGTCAAACGCTTGCCCACTTCTATCAGGAACTGGTCGCCAGCCTCGTGGCCGTAACGATCGTTAATCAGCTTGAAATCATCCAGATCGATAAACGCGATGATGGCGTTACGCTTCAGGTGCCGGGCCAGAGAAAAGAGGGTGGTCAGATCTTCAAAAATGGCGCGACGGTTAGGTAAACCGGTAAGGGCATCTGTATAGGAGTGCGCGATGAGGGCCGCATTGGCTTCGCGAAGCTGGGTCACCAGCGACTCTTTCTGAATGGACTGGGCAATCAGCCCGGCGAAGAGCTTCAGCACCTGTTCAGCGCGCTCGCTCAGCGGCTTTCTGGCCGTGCTGGTGGCGCAGAGCGTTCCGTAAAGTGAACCATCGGCAAGATGGACAGGAATACTCATGTAGGTGGTAATGCCAAGTGCTTTTGCGGCTTCACACTCGGGCCAACGTTCAGGCACGTCATTACTGAACATCGTGTCACTATCCAGCGCGCGTTTGCACAGCGTCTCATCCCATGGGACGCTCAGCCCCTCCGGGATCGTCATCTGTTTGCTGTTGCGGGCGTAGAGGATGTGCTGTAGCCGCGCCTCGATATCCACCTTCGTCAGGTAGGTCGACTCCATGTCGGTGACAATTTCCAGCATCTCCAGCAGCTGGCGAACGAGGCTTTCAAGGGATTGCTCGGTGGCAAGGGTTTCTGAAACGCGAGCGAGGATAAGGTCCGACATGACGTAGAATGACTCCCAGGCAGAAGACGTCTGCATCTGCATGTTATGCTGAGTTTTTAGGCTTCAGGCATAGTAAAACATGAATACAGAAAATTTAATATATGCAGGAAGCGGGGAGCAGGCGAGAAAAAAAGCCCCGTTGTTGAGACCGGGGCAAAGACATCTTGATTACGGAATGATGTTCTCTGGTCATATCGAGAACATGCCACACTATAGTGCTGAAAAGTGCAGTTAAAATGGAGAAATCATGGAGAACGCGGCGATGACCCGTTACCCTTAGGGTGTAATGACGTCAAAAGGATCAATGAGATGAGATTTCTGCTTCTGACGCTGGCGCTTCCCCTGGCCGCCTGCACCGCAAAAACCACGCCACCCGATGCGCCGAAACCGCCGCACGTTATCGGTATGGCCAACCCGGCCTCCGTCTACTGCCTGGAGAAAGGTGGGGAACAGATCCCGGTTCAAAGCCCGCAGGGCGTTCGCACCGAGTGCAAATTACCGGGCGGGGAAGTGATCGATGAATGGACGCTCTATCGTCGCGATCATCCGCAACCCACCAGGTGACAGACGGATACCGCCTGCGATACACTTCTCTTTAGGATTAATCTTAGCCAGTATCTGGCGTTCGTTTCCGCGAGAGAAGTATGTTTCAGCTAAAACCGGGCAGCATGGCGATGATCGTGGGTGCCCGCACGGCGTCAGGCCGTCGCAATATTGGTAAATCTGTTGAGCTGTTTGGCCTTTGCCAGCCTGGCCTACGTTTCGTTAACCCGGTCAACGGCGTGATGACGCAATTACCGGCCACCGCAGATCGCGCGCTTTGGCTGGTGACGGGTGATGTCTACGCCTTCGATAATCAGCACGGCTTTGCGTTTGTCCGCGCCGAACATCTGATGCCGCTCACCCCGGATGATGCACCGCAAATCCTGGATGAACTGACGATCGGCTGATCACAGATGGCGTAGCCAGTCGGCTAAGACCAGGGCGTGATTTTGCTCCGTGTTTTTGGCAGCAAAGAGCAGGGTGATGGTCTGCCTGCGCGCCAGCGTCGCCAGCCGCGCGCCCTCGTCAGCCTGCTGCGCCAGCTCTTCCCGATAGGCCTGGCTGAAGGCGGTGAAATCAATCGTTTCGCTATGAAAGGCCTTGCGTAGTTCCGTTGAGGGCGCGAGCGCTTTACACCATTCGTCATACACAAGGTCCGTTTTCTTAACACCGCGCGGCCACAGCCTGTCCACCAGTATCCGATAGCCGTCATCAGAGCCTGCCTGTTCGTAGACCCGTTTGCACTGAATCATGATTTCACCCTCCCAATTTAAGGTATTGTGATAATTGCAAAAGATCGGTAGTCTGAGGTTCCTTATGTTATCTGATAATACTCTGGCATAAGGAACCTTTCATGGAACACCTCCCGGTTAAAACGACGCTGCGCATTGCGCTGGTTGGCGATTACAATCCCAATGTTATTGCGCATCAGGCGATCCCGCTGGCCATTGACGACGCCGCCGCAGTGCTTGACCTCACCGCCGATTACGACTGGCTGGCCACGACGGAGCTGACAAGCTCTGAAGATCTGGTGGGCTACGATGCCATCTGGCTGGTTCCTGCCAGCCCCTACAAAAACACCGAGGCCGCTTTTATCGCCGCGCGCTACGCCCGTGAAAACAGCATCCCGTTCCTGGGCACCTGCGGCGGGTTCCAGCATGCGCTGATTGAGTATGCCCGAAACGTGCTGGGCTGGGCTGATGCGGCACACGCTGAGACGGATACCGAAGGCACCATGGTGATTGCGCCGCTGACCTGCTCGCTGGTGGAAAAAACCGATGCGATTGAACTGCGCAGGAATACGCTGATCGCCAAAGCGTACGGCAAGCCGGAAATTGAAGAGGGATATCACTGTAACTATGGCGTGTCTCCAGCGTTTGCACAGGCGCTGGAAAACGGAGATATGCATGTGACGGGCTGGGACGATCAGGGTGAAATCCGTGCCGCGGAACTGGTCACGCACCCGTTCTTCGTGATCACCTTATTCCAGCACGAGCGTGCTGCGCTGGAAGGACGTCCGGTCGTGCTGGTACAGGCGATGCTGCGCGCGGCGCGCGGATAAAAAAGGCAGACCCGAGGGTCTGCCACACTGTTTAACGGGGCGCGATCTCCCGGTCTCGCCCGGCTAAGATGCCGCAGAGGGCCATTATCACGGCGGCCAGCGCGCAGCCCAAGAGCGGGATCCGCCAGTCTCCCGCGCTATCGTGTATTTTCCCCATTAGCGGAGGGCCGCAGGCGGCGAGCAGATAGCCAATCGACTGCGCCATGCCGGACAACGCCGCCGCCTGGTGTGCAGTGCTGGCGCGCAGACCGATAAACGTCAGGCCGAGGATCATCGTTGCCCCTGTGCCAAAGCCAAACACCAGCGTCCACATCACCGCCATGCCCGGCATAAACCATAATCCCGCCGCGCTTATCGCGCACATCAGCGCCACCGCGCCTGCGATCGCCCGCTGGTCTTTCAGACGGTGGAGGATCAGCGGAACGGCAAGTCCCGGCACGGCCGTGGCCAGCTGCAACAGACCGTGCACCGAGCCAGCCTGCGCTTCGCTGTAGCCGTGGCTCAGCAGTATTGCCGGCAGCCAGCCGATGATGACGTAGTAAATCAGGGAGTTAATCCCCAAAAAGAGCGTGACCTGCCAGGCGAGGGCCGAGCGCCAGATCGCGCGGTTATGCAGCGCGCCTGCGCCCGTTACGGTTGCGACGTGTTTCTGACGCCACTGCGGCAGCCAGAGCAGCAATGCGACCAGCGGAAACGCCATCAGCATCAGCAGCGCGCCATGCCAGCCCGCACTCCCCTGTGCAAGGGGAACGATCATCGCTGAGCCAAACGCCGCCGAAACGCCCATCGTCAGGGAATAGGCGCCGGTGAGCTTCGCCACCTGGCCTGGAAAATCACGCTTAATTAATCCGGGTAACAGCACGTTCCCGAGCGCAATACCGCAGCCGACGATCGCCGTTCCGGTGAAAAGCAAAGCGGCGGAGGGCAGCGAGCGAACGGCAATCCCGGCGCAAATCAGCAGCAGGGCAATAAACAGGCTGCGCTCCATGCCGATGCGCCGGGCAACGCCTGCGGCGAGCGGCGAGACGAGGGCGAAAGCCAGCAGGGGCAGGGTGGTCAGCAGACCGGTTTGCGCCGTGCTTAAGCCATAATCAAGACGAATGGTATCAAGCAGCGGCGCTGCGCCGGTAAAGGTGACGCGAAGCGTAGTGGCAATCATCAGGATGCCTGCAATCAACAGCGCGCCGTGTTTTCCTGAGGTGCGAATAGCAGTAGTCATTATGTTCTCATACGTTCAAGCGAGCGCACACAATACCGATTTTCTCAGCGGTTGAAATCAGGCTAAAATGACAGTTTATCGCTAATATCGGACAAACTGATGATTGGTCTGGGACTAGAAGGCTACGATCCAGATAGCCAGCACGATGCGGCCGTCGCATTTCGCATTCAGGTGGTGGCGGAGGAACAGTACATTCCCCGGCATCATCACCGTAAGGGGCAGCTGATTCTGGCTCTCGGCGGCGCAATCACCTGTGAAGTGGAAAATGCGATGCTGATGGTGCCGCCTCAGTATGCCGTCTGGATCCCCGGTCAGATGCCGCACAGCAACAGGGCCACGCCGGGCGCGCAGCTCTGCTTTTTGTTTATTGAGCCGGGGGCCGTCAGCCTGCCCGAGCGCTGCTGTACCCTGAAAATCTCCCCTCTGGTGCGGGAGCTGATTTTATCGCTGGCGGAAAAATCACGTGAGCAGCTCTCTCTTGCGACCACGTCGCGCCTGGTGGACGTGCTGTTTGACGAGCTACCGCTCCAGCGTCAGGAGCATCTGCAGCTGCCCGTGTCGCCCCATCCCAAAATCAGGCTGATGAGCGAGAAGATGGCGGAAGAGCCCGCCGCCTGGCAGACGCTAACGCAGTGGGCAAGCCACTTCGCCATGAGCGAGCGTAATCTGGCGCGGCTGGTGGTGAAAGAGACCGGCTTAAGCTTTCGCCGCTGGCGCCACCAGCTGCAGCTGATTGTGGCATTACAGCACCTGATCGGCGGGAAATCGGTACAGCAGGTGGCCCAGTCACTGGGCTATGACTCGACCACCGCGTTTATCACCATGTTCAGGAAGGGACTGGGCCAGACGCCGGCGCGTTATATGGCCAGCCTGACTACGACTTCCCAATAAACAGCGAGACAAGGCCAGCCGCAATCAGCGGGCCGACCGGCACGCCGCGAAAGAGCGCCACGCCCAGCACGGTGCCCACCAGCAGACCCGCCACCAGCGAGGGCTGGCTGCTCATCAGCGTGACGCCGCGACCGCCCAGCCACGACACAAAAATCCCCACCGCGATCGCCACCAGCGATTTCCAGTTTACAAACGAGTGCAGCAGCGTTGAGGCGGGAAGGGTACCGCTGGCAATCGGCGCCATCACCCCAATGGTTAAGATGATAATCCCGATGGTGAGGCCTTGTTTTTCTATCCACGGGAAAAAGGTATTTAACGGGGTCACGCGCACAATAATCAGCACCAGAATCGAGATGGCGACGGTAGTGTTATGGCTGATAAAGCCGAGCGCGGCGAGTGCCAGAAGAATGAGCAGAGTAGGGTCAAACATAGGGAATCCTTGCCAGAAAAATTGTTCTGTTTACTGTACGCGCAAACGCGGCAGAGAACAGTGTTAAAAAGATTTTGTCGTTGTCATAACCTTGTCATTTACGCGGATTAAAACGAAAGCAGATATCACAAAAGGGGTCGCCATCATGAACGATCACATGTTTGTGGAAACGCTGATTATCTCCTCATCGTTTTTCGCTATTGCCGTTATTCTCGTTGCCTCCGTGCTGTTTCTGGAACGAAAAGGCTGACAGGGCGTCAGCCATCGCAGTTACGCTTTATGGAAGGTGACGAGCTCAGGACGGGCGATGCGCAGGTAATCCTGGGTATCCATAATCACGGATTTCTCCAGCAGGCCGGCGTTAAACGCGATTTCGTCAAAGCGCTCGAACAGCAGCGGGTCGGCAACCAGTGCCAGGTCAGGATGAAAGCTAAAGGGCGGGATAGCGCCGAAAACGCAAGCGGTCAGGGCATCGACTTCGGCCGGGCTGGCGAGGGAGGCCTTTAGCCCGCCAAAATGGCTGGCAAGCTGGCTCAGGTCAGCCTGCAGGTCGGCGGCCAGAATCGCCAGAACGTGTTTTTTTACGCCGTTTCCCTTCACTTTGCAGACCAGGGCTTTGGCGCCTTGCCGCAGATCGGTTCCGCGAATTTCACTTACCGCTTCACATTTCCCGACCGCCTCATGCTCCATGACGCGAAAACGCGCGCCCTGCTCGGTAAGTAAGGTAATGAGCTGCTGGTGGGTTCCTGTTCCAATAACGTCGTCAGTCATAACGATTTTCCCGGTGATAATCCAGTATGCAGCTCTCTACATTAGCACGGGATGAACAGGGTCGAAAGAAAACAGCCAGCGGGTTCGCTGGCTGTGGGGTTATGCGTTGCTGGTAGCAGACTGCTTGTGGAACAGCTCCCTGAACACCGGATAAATGTCATCCTGGTCACGGATATGCTGCATGGCGAAATTATCGAACATCGCCTGCAGATGCTCATACTCCCGCCACAGGGTCTGGTGCGCGCGACGGGTGATTTCGATATAGCTGTAGTAACGCACGACCGGCAGAATTTTCTTCGCCAGGATCTCGTGACACAGCGGCGAGTCGTCGGCCCAGTTATCGCCATCCGACGCCTGCGCGGCATAAATATTCCACTGCGCCGGGTCGTAGCGCTCTTTGACCACTTCATCCATCAGCTTCAGCGCGCTCGAGACGATGGTGCCCCCGGTCTCCTGCGAGTAGAAGAACTCATGTTCATCCACCTCCTTCGCCTGGGTGTGGTGGCGGATATAGACTACCTCCACGTTCTTATAGGTTCTGCTCAGGAACAAATAGAGCAGGATATAAAAACGCTTCGCCATATCTTTGGTGGCCTGATCCATCGAGCCGGACACGTCCATCAGACAGAACATCACCGCCTGGCTGGAGGGCTCAGGGCGTTTTTCGTAGTTCTTGTAGCGCAGGTCGAAGGTGTCGATAAACGGTACCCGTTCGATCTTCGCCCTCAGCTCTGCAATCTCTTTACGCAGGCGCTCCTCTTCCAGCAGTTGCGCCGGTTCCGTGTTTTCCACCACCTTCAGGCTACTCTCCAGCTCGCGCAGTTCGCGACGTTTGCCTGCCGTCATGGCCGTGCGTCGCGCCAGCGAATTCTGCAACGAACGCACGACGCTGATGTTGGCGGGCACGCCGTTGGCGGTATAACCCGCGCGGTGGGTTTTATATTCATTAAGCTGACGATGCTGATTCTTTTTCAGATTCGGCAGCGCCAGGTCTTCGAACAGCAGGTCGAGATATTCATCTTTCGAAATCTGGAAGACAAATTCGTCCTGACCTTCACCGTCCTGGCTGGCCTGTCCCTGACCGCTTCCTGAACCACCGCCGCCGCCCTGAGGGCGCTCAATTCTGTCGTTCTGAACGAAGTGGTCATTACCTGGGTGTACGCGATGGCGCAGGCCGCCTCGCCCCTGATGAAACATCGGTTCGCTGATGTCATCGGTGGGGATGGAGACAGACTCGCCGCTGTCGACGTCGGTCACCGAGCGTTTGTTGATGGCCTCGGAGATAGACTGTTTAATTTGCGCTTTATAACGACGCAAGAAGCGCTGGCGGTTTACCGTGCTCTTGTTTTTGCCGTTAAGACGCCGGTCAATAAACCAGGTCATATACCCCCCGTACTGCATTTGCCAACTTGCATTTTGTAGGCCCGGCAGGCGCTAACCGCCGCCGGGCACTTGTTTTAAGACGATTTACGCACGCGCAGGTACCATTCGCAGAGCAGGCGGACCTGTTTGCGGGTGTAGCCTTTTTCCATCATACGGTCGACAAAATCGTCGTGTTTTTTCTGTTCATCGGTTGAGGTTTTGGCGTTAAACGAGATCACCGGCAGCAGCTCTTCGGTATTGGAGAACATTTTCTTCTCAATGACCGTGCGCAGTTTCTCGTAGCTGGTCCAGTTCGGATTGCGCCCGTTGTTATGCGCTCTGGCGCGCAGGACAAAGTTCACAATCTCGTTACGGAAGTCTTTCGGGTTGCTGATCCCGGCTGGCTTCTCGATTTTTTCCAGCTCCGCGTTCAGGGATTCACGGTCAAACAGCTGGCCGGTATCCGGGTCGCGGTACTCCTGATCCTGGATCCAGAAGTCAGCGTAGGTGACATAACGGTCGAAAATGTTCTGCCCGTACTCTGAATAGGATTCCAGGTAGGCCGTCTGGATCTCTTTGCCAATGAACTCGGCGTATTTCGGGATCAGGTAACCTTTCAGGAACTCAAGGTAGCGTTCAGCCTGCTCCTGCGGGAACTGTTCGCGTTCAATTTGCTGCTCCAGTACATAGAACAGATGCACCGGGTTGGCCGCCACTTCCGCATGGTCGAAGTTAAAGACGCGGGAGAGGATCTTAAACGCGAAGCGCGTGGACAGACCGTTCATCCCTTCATCAACCCCGGCGTAGTCGCGGTATTCCTGATACGATTTCGCTTTCGGATCGGTATCCTTCAGGCTCTCACCGTCATACACGCGCATTTTCGAGTAGATGCTGGAGTTTTCCGGCTCTTTCAGGCGCGAAAGGATAGAGAAGCGTGACAGCGTTTCCAGGGTGCCCGGTGCGCACGGCGCATGCACCAGCTCACTGTGGTTAAGCAGTTTCTCGTAAATTTTGATCTCTTCGGAGATCCGCAGGCAGTAAGGCACCTTGACGATGTACACGCGGTCAAGGAAGGCCTCATTGTTTTTGTTATTACGGAAAGTCACCCATTCAGATTCGTTCGAGTGGGCAAGAATGATCCCGTTAAACGGCAGGGCAGAGATACCTTCCGTCCCGTTGTAGTTTCCTTCCTGAGTCGCCGTCAGCAGCGGATGCAGCACCTTGATGGGCGCTTTAAACATCTCGACGAATTCCATAATCCCCTGGTTAGCCCGGCACAGCGCGCCCGAGTAGCCGTAGGCATCCGGGTCGTTTTGCGCGAAGTTTTCCAGCTTACGGATGTCGACCTTACCGACCAGCGCCGAAATATCCTGGTTATTCTCATCACCGGGTTCCGTTTTGGCGATGGCGATCTGTTCAAGGATCGACGGCCAGACTTTCACCACGCGGAATTTGGTGATGTCGCCACCAAACTCGTGCAGGCGTTTGGCCGCCCACGGGGACATGATGGTGCCGAGGTAGCGACGCGGGATGCCGTACTCTTTATCCAGAATCTGCGCATCTTCCTGCGGATTGAACAAGCACAGCGGATGGTCATTCACCGGGCTGCGCTCGCCGTTGGCGCTCAGCACATAGATAGGCACACGCTGCATCAGCGACTTCAGGCGTTCCGCCAGCGAGGATTTACCGCCGCCCACGGGGCCGAGTAAATAGAGGATCTGTTTCTTCTCTTCCAGACCCTGAGCGGCATGCTTCAGGTAGGAGACAATCTGTTCGATGGCATCTTCCATACCATAGAACTCTTCAAACGCCGGGTATCGGGCGACCACCCGATTCGAAAAGAGACGGGAAAGCCGGGGTTCCAGGGCAGTGTCAACCATGTTTGGCTCACCAATAGCCATTAATAGCCGTTCTGCCGCATTGGCATAGGCACTGCGATCTTGCCGACAGATGGTAAGAAACTCCTGCAGTGTGAACTCTTCGTCCTTGGCAGCTTCATAGCGCTGGCGATAGTGATCGAATATATTCATGGCATGCCGTCCTTTCGTTTTTTAGCACAGGATAAGAGCCGTTCGTATGAGTAGTGGAGGCTCCCGGAAGAGAATCTCTCGCACCTCACTGCCAGAGCAGCAACCTGTGTGCCAGGTCAGACGCTAAGAACCGCAGGTGTTCAGGAAAACTCTTCTTAAATTAAAGCGTAGATGGCATTTGCAAAACTTGCATGCCCATAAAATCTACTTTCAATGACATATCAATAACTCATCCAAAAATTTCCACTCTGGTAATAAGGCAAAAGCACGTTTTTCATTCAGCGGTCATGTAAATGAAAGCAGGTTGTCATCTGATAAGTTAAAAATAATGGGTTAATCGGACTGATTAGCAGGCAAAAAATTTTGGGATGTACGGGAATGGCGGTTACACTTCACCCGCTGATTATTTGACTACAGGAAAGAATGGATTGTGACCAAACTCAAACTTCTGGCATTAGGCATCCTTGCCGCGACCGCAGTAAGCACCGCACAGGCGGAAAGTCAGTGGACGGTTGGCGCGGGTGTTGGCGTCATTAACAGCCCGTACAAACAGTATGACCGTGATGTTTACCCTGTTCCCGTTATCACCTATGAAGGGGATAACGTCTGGTTCCGTGGGCTCGGCGGCGGCTACTATCTGTGGAACGATACTGCCGATAAGCTCTCCATCATGGCCTACTACGATCCGACGCACTTCAAGCCGGGTGACAGCGACAGCCACGCGCTTCGCCAGCTCGACAAGCGTAAAAGCTCAATGATGGCTGGCCTCTCTTATGTGCATAACACCCAGTATGGCTTCCTGCGTACGGCCCTGGCAGGCGATACGCTGGATAACAGCAACGGTTTTATCTGGGACCTGGCGTGGTTGTACCGCTATACCAACGGTGCATTGACCCTGACCCCGGGAATTGGTGTGCAGTACAACAGCGAGAACTACAACGACTACTATTATGGCGTCTCTAAAAACGAGTCCCGTCGTAGCGGTCTGAAGAGTTACAGTGCAGATGACGGCTGGGATCCGTACCTGGAGCTGACCGCGAGCTATAACTTCCTCGGCGACTGGAGCGTGTACGGTACTGGCCGTTATGAGCGTCTGAGCGATGAAGTGAAGGATAGCCCGATGGTCGACAAGTCTTGGGCAGGCATCTTCTCTGTCGGTGTGACCTACAAGTTCTGATTGTGCACTCAAAGTGTGCAATTGATGCATTAAAACGGGGCGCATGCGCCCCGTTTGCTTTAGTGTGGTGCAGCGAGATTATCGCTTAACAATGCGGATCGTCTGCCCTAAACGCGATGGCTTTTCTTCACTCGCTTTCTGCGGGGTGGTCACGCAGGCGGTTTCCACGCAGACGAACGTTTTATAACCGTCGTCAGGCACGTCGGCCATGCTGACAGACAGCGCCGGACCCGGGTTCCAGCCCACCACGTTGCTATGGTGGTGATGTACCACCTCGATGCCGCGGTTCAGGGCACCGTCGTGGATCATGCTGCATGCTTCCGGATGCAGATAGACGCGGTCGGTACGGTCAGGAAACGCCTGAACGCCGTCACTCAGCTTCCCTTCTTTGGCGTTATCGACTTTGTCGATAAAGGTATCGCCAAGGCCGCTCACCTTCACTGCGCTGATGTCACCCACGTTGAAATAGGTGTGCAGGGCGGAGGTGGTTTCGAACTCGCCGTGGGCTTCCAGTTCGATTTCACAAGTTTTACCCAGCTTAAAGCGGGCGTACAGGGTGAAATCGTGCGGCCAGAGCGCGCGGGTTTCGTCATTAGCCTGCAGCTCAAAGGTCAGCACGGCGCCGTTGTCGTCTTCGTTATACGCTTTCAGGGTCCACTGCTGGTTACGGGCAAAACCGTGAGAAGGCAAACTAGGCTGTGCGGACGGGCCGAACCACGGCCAGCAGATCGGTACGCCGCCGCGAATCGCCGCCCCTTTTTTGAAAGAGGTCACATCGCTCAGCCACAATCCCTCTGCTTCACCTTCGGGTTTCCAGGAGAGCAGGTGGGCGCCGTTCAGCGCCACGGAGGCCTTAACGCGTGGATGGTCAACGACGATAACGTCAGCACCGTCAATCTGGCGGCGGGAGAGCACAGGGGTAAGTTGTTCGACTACCGGAAGTGCAAAAATTTTATTAATCATTAAGCAATCCTCTGTCTTATAAATAAAAAAGGCGACCGAAGTCGCCTTTTTGGATCAAACACTCATCTCAACTTATTTGGAGATGTGAGCGATCAGGTCCAGTACTTTGTTAGAGTAGCCGGTTTCGTTGTCGTACCAGGATACCAGTTTAACGAAGTTGTCGTTCAGCGCGATACCTGCTTTAGCATCAAACACGGAAGTGCACACTTCACCGTTGAAATCGGTAGAAACAACGTCGTCTTCGGTGTAACCCAGAACGCCTTTCATTGGGCCTTCGGAAGCAGCTTTGATTGCTTTCTTAATTTCTTCATAAGAAGCAGCTTTTTCCAGACGAACGGTCAGGTCAACAACGGATACGTTAGGAGTTGGAACGCGGAACGCCATACCAGTCAGTTTGCCATTCAGTTCTGGCAGTACTTTACCTACAGCTTTAGCCGCACCGGTAGAGGATGGGATGATGTTCTGAGCCGCGCCACGGCCGCCGCGCCAGTCTTTGTGAGACGGGCCATCAACGGTTTTCTGAGTAGCGGTGGTTGCGTGAACGGTAGTCATCAGACCTTCGATGATGCCGAAGTTGTCGTTGATAACTTTAGCCAGCGGTGCCAGGCAGTTGGTGGTGCAGGATGCGTTAGACACGATATCCTGGCCAGCGTAAGTTTCGAAGTTTGCACCACGAACGAACATTGGGGTGTTGTCTTTGGAAGGACCAGTCAGAACAACTTTCTTTGCACCCGCAGTGATGTGTTTACGTGCAGTTTCGTCGGTCAGGAAGATACCGGTTGCTTCAGCAACAACGTCAACACCAATTTCGTTCCATTTCAGGTTAGCTGGGTCTTTCTCAGCAGTAACGCGGATGGTTTTGCCATTTACAACCAGGTGGCCGTCTTTCACTTCAACGGTGCCGTCGAAACGACCGTGAGTTGAGTCGTACTTCAGCATGTACGCCATGTATTCAGCGTCCAAGAGATCGTTGATACCAACGATTTCGATGTCAGAACGTTTCTGAGCAGCACGGAAAACAATACGGCCGATACGGCCAAAACCGTTGATACCTACTTTGATAGTCATATATTCCACCAGCTATTTGTTAGTGAATAAAAGGTTGCCTGTAAAATTACAAAAACCTTACGCAGCGTCAAGCGGAATCGTGTCAATCATTGCGACAAATCAATCCTGTGACTAACGTTTGTGCGACTGACTCGCCTCACTTTCCCTTTGAGCTTGCAACCACATGGGGGCTGCGCCCGGAATTTTAAAGTCCTCGCAGGATAAAAATGTGAATGTGATCACAATTGCCTGACCGCCTTTTCGCGACACATAAGTTTAGATCAAAAGTGCACGCAAGGGTGTTAATGTTTTGTTAGAATGCGGGGTAAAAGATGTCTGTTTCTACAGCGAGATGTAAGCATATGTCGAATCAACGTAACCCTGACGATTTGAAAAAAAACCTCACAGAAATGCAGTTTTACGTGACGCAGAACCACGGAACGGAACCCCCGTTCACCGGGCGTTTACTGCACAACAAGCGGGACGGTGTCTACCACTGCCTGGTCTGTGATGCCCCGCTGTTTAATTCACAAACGAAATTTGATTCGGGCTGCGGCTGGCCGAGCTTTTACGAGCCGGTGAGCGATGAGGCTATCCGCTATCTGACCGACTCGTCGCACGGCATGGTGCGCACGGAAATTCGCTGTGGCAACTGCGATGCGCACCTTGGACACGTGTTCCCGGATGGCCCTCAGCCAACGGGCGAGCGTTTCTGCGTGAATTCAGCCTCAATGAGCTTTACCGATGATGAGAATGGCGACCAGATCAAGGGTTGAAAAAACGATTCAGCAAATTATTCCTTCGAAAGGGCGGGATTGTGAATATTGAAGACATGATTAGCGGTATGACGCCGGAAATTTATCAGCGTCTGGTCACCGCCGTAGAGCTGGGAAAATGGCCCGATGGCGTCGCGCTGACCCCGGAGCAGAAAGAGAACAGCCTGCAGCTGGTGATGCTGTGGCAGGCGCGCAACAACACCGACGCGCAGCACATGACGATCGACACCCGTGGTCAGATGGTGATGAAGAGCAAGCGTGAGCTGAAAGAGGACTTCGGTATCACGCCGAAGCCGATTGTGACTTTCAAATAAGGCTCTCCCTGTAGGCCGGGTAAGCGCTAGCGCCACCCGGCACACTACACCTTAGTGTGGGATCCCGAGCGACGCCGCCAGCTGCTTCGCTAACTGGTTTTCGTCATCCGCGCCGTACTCCCAGAACATCGCTCCGGCGAGCCCTTTCTCTTTGATGTAGTCCGCTTTGATCGCCACGGATCGCGGGTTCTCATACGAAATCGCAAACAGCGCGCTGCCATCGGCACCTTTCACCGAGAGCCACGGCACCTTTGCCTGGTCGTCCCAGTGTTCGGTAAAGCGTTTCTGCGGATCGTTCAGCAGCTTTTTGACGATATCGTTGTACTTCACATAGGTATCTTTGGTCAGGTCATAGCCGAGTGACTTGAACAACCCAATCTCCTGCGGCCCGAAGTAGGGCTGAGTGGCCGGATTTTTTTGCGCATCGGGTTTTGTCCAGTCAATGCCCGGTTCCACGGCGCGTTTCGGTACGCGGCCATAGAAACCAATCCCGAGATTCATCTGCTGCGGCTTCAGCCCGGCGGCCAGATAGTTGTTCACCACAAAATCGACGCTGTATTTGTCCGCGGCGGCCACCGTCGGCCAGGTGCTGGAGTCATACAGGTTGGCGTTAAAATACTGCGTACCGTACGCCATGTCGTAGGTCATCAGGTTGATGTAGTCGAGCAGGGGCGCAATGGCTTTCACATCCACCCAGCTTTTCGGACTTTCCGCATTCGCGCCTACCGCAATGGTCACCAGCTTTTTATGCCCGAACGCGTCGCGCATCTCCTTCAGCAGGGCGGTAAAGTTATCCCGGTCGGCGGGCTGGCTTGCCACCAGCCCCCAGGCGCCGTTGACCGGATACTCCCAGTCGAGATCGATCCCGTCCAGACCATATTTTTCGACAATCTCCTGTGCGGAGCGGATGAACACCGCGCGGCTCTCTTGGGTTGCCGCTGCGCCAGAGAAGCCACGCGCGCCCCAGCCGCCGACGGAGAGCAGGACCTTAAGATTTGGGTTTTGCTTACGCAGAGTGGGGATTAAGGCCAGATCGGACGCCACTTTTGGCGATAGCCAGATTTGATGCAGCTTCGCCGGATCTTTCAGCGCGGCGTTGGTTTCGTCTTTTTCGTCGTTATAGACCAGACCAAAGGAGTAGTTCAGGTGGGTGATCTGGCGAACGTCCAGTTTATTGATATCGCCACCCGGTCCGGCGGTGACATCGCCACCCCCGTTAAAGTAGCCCACGGACATCAGGGAACTGGCGGAGGCAACTGACGCGCAAAGCAAGGGTAATGCTGCCAGCAAGGGCAAACGTTTCATACAAGTTCCTCTTTGACTTAATAAAATTAACCACGCCACGGAAAAGGCGTGGCGAAAAGACAGCCTAAAGAGAATAGCATTGCCGCTTCGCTGAGGTTGCGAGGGAGTTCACTTTATGGGAGAACGGAGGGGGTTTGCCGGGTGGCGCTGACGCTTACCCGGCCTACAAAACCAAAGAAGTAGGCCGGGTAAGGCGCAGCCGCCACCCAGCTTAAAAGGCCTAAGCCTGCGTTTCCAGCCAGTCTTCGAGCGTATACAGCGTTGCGCCTTCCGCTGCCATATCAATAAACGCCTGGGCGCTGTCCTGCGGGTGAATGTTCACCCCGCGGCAGCCGTCGGTGATGACGCTGACGGTGTAGCCTAACTGAAGCGCATCCAGCACGGTGAACTTCACGCAGTAGTCCGTTGCCAGCCCCAGCACAATCAGCTCCGTGATTTCGTGGTGACGTAACCACGCATCGAGAGCGGTTTTCTGACGATGCCCGTTATCAAAAAACGCGCTATAGCTGTCAATAGCCGGGTTTTCGCCTTTATGGAACACCGCATCGATGGCCTTTTGATTCAGGAGCGGATGCAGCGCCGCGCCTTCCGTCTGCTGTACGCAGTGATCCGGCCAGAAAGTTTGCGCCAGCCCGTCGAGCTCACCCTGGGTGAACGGCTCGACATTGTGCTGGCTGGCAAAGCTGCCGTGATTTGCCGGGTGCCAGTCCTGGCTTGCGACAACTGCTTCACCACGGGCTTTGCACCAGTCAATCAGCGTGTTGGCCACGTCAACGGTGCTGTCACCTTCGGCGACGGCCAGTGCACCGCCCGCGCAGAAATCATTTTGCAAATCGACCAGGAGCAGGGCGCGTTGCTTCATGAGACCTCCTTATTCGTCAGGCGTCAGTTCGCCGCGCAGGTTTTGCATCATCGCGCTGCGAATGGACTGAATGTCCAGATCCTGACTCAGTAAATAGTGAAGTTTAGTCAGCGTTGCCTCAACGGTCATATCGAAACCGCTGATCACCCCCGCATGCGCCAGCGCGTTGCCGGTGGCATAGCCGCCCATATTCACTTTACCGGACATACACTGGGTCAGGTTCACCACCACAATTCCACGCTCGCTGGCTTCCTGAAGCTCTTTCAGGAATTCACCGTTCTGCGGCGCATTGCCCACGCCGTAGGAGCGCAGGATCAGCGCCTTCACCGGCTGGCGCAGGAAGTTACGCACCACGTCCGCAGAGATACCCGGATAGATGGTGACCACGCCAATCGGTTGCGGAGTAATCGGATGCACAATCAGCTCGCCCGCGGTGTTCGGCGCAGGAGGGGTTCCCAGACGACGGATATGAATACCGGCCTCCAGCAGCGGCTGCAGGTTAGGTGAGGCAAAGGCGTCAAAGCCGTCGGCGTGGGCTTTGGTGGTGCGGTTACCGCGATAAAGACGATTGTTAAAGAACAACGACACTTCGTTAATCGGGTAATTCGCCGCCACGTACAGGGAGTTCAGCAGGTTGATCTGCCCGTCGGAGCGCAGCTCCGCCAGCGGAATTTGCGACCCGGTGACGATAACCGGCTTGCTCAGGTTCTCCAGCATGAAGGAGAGCGCCGAGGCGGTAAACGCCATGGTGTCGGTACCGTGCAGGATCACGAAGCCGTCGTACTGGTCGTAATGGGCTTTAATGTCATCCGCGATGTGCTGCCAGTCTTCCGGCGTCATGTCGGAGGAGTCCATCAGCGGCTCGTATTCGTGGATAGTAAAGTCAGGCATTTCCGGACGGTGGAATTCGGGCATCAGCGCAAGCTGACGCTGCAGGTGGCCGGAGACGGGGATATAGCCGTTTTCGGAGCGCTGCATACCGATGGTACCGCCAGTGTAGGCTACATAAATCGATTTCTTCTGCATGGTAGTGAGTTCTTGTTCTTCAAAAGAAAAAAATCCCCTCTTCGCGGGAAGAGGGGACGGTTTTTAACGGACGTTCGCGCAGGTCAGGCAAAACGCGTAACGACTCTGTGGATCGTTAAAGGCCGCAAGCTTATCGCTTTCCGCCTTCATCGCTTTTGCCGCCGTGGCGACCGGCGCAGGCAGGTAAGCCTGCAGCGCCTCCGGCAGCATGGCGCGTACCGAGCCGGACATGCTGTCCATGACCATATCGAAGAACGACGGTTCGTCCTGGTAATACTCGATATGCCACTGCTTCAGCTTCGCCAGTTCGGCGGCTTTCTTCACCGCGTCATCGAAGTCACCCAGGCTGTCCACCAGTCCGTTACTCTTCGCATCCTGACCGGTCCAGACGTGGCCCTGTGCAATCTGGTCGATCTGCTCAGGCGTCTTTTTACGCGAGTCTGCGACCAGGGTGATAAAGCGTTTATAGCCGTTCTCAATGCTGAGCTGCATCATCTCAGAGACTTCCGGCGGCAGGGATTTGGTCACCGAGACATCCGCCAGCGGAGAAGTCGCTACGCCGTCGGTATGCACGCCGAGAGAATCCAGGCTGTTCTCTACGGTGTTGATCACCCCGAAGATACCAATCGAGCCGGTCAGCGTGCTTGGGTTCGCCACGATGTAGTTGGCTGGCGTGGAGATCCAGTAACCTCCGGAGGCGGCCATTCCGCCCATTGAGACGACGACCGGCTTGCCGGCGGCGCGCGCCGCGGCCAGTTCAGCGCGGATCACTTCGGAGGCGCTGACGCTACCGCCAGGGCTGTTGACCCGCAGGACAATCGCCTTCACTTTCGGATCCAGGCGCGCATCGCGGATTTGTGACGCGGTAGTATCGCCGCCCACGTTCCCCGGGGTCTCCTGACCGTCCATGATCGCACCGTTAGCAAAGACCACCGCGACGCTGTCACCGTTCTCATCCGGTTTCTTCGTCGAGTAATCATACATGCTGATGGCACTGTAATTTTTGTCCTCTTTGCTCCAGCCAAACTGTTTGCTCAGGGATTTTTCAATCTCGGCGCTGGTGCCCAGGGCATCAACCAGTTTGTTATCGAGCGCATATTTCGCGGTATCGCCGTCAACCTTACGCAGGCCTGCCAGCACGCCCTGCGCGCCAGGGAACACCTGTTCAGGCGTAATCTGACGGTTCGCGGCAACGGTGCCCAGATAGTTCTGCCACAGCTCACCAATCCAGCGGCTGTCCGCTTCGCGGGCGGCAGGGGACATATCGTCGCGGATAAACGGCTCCACGGCAGATTTGTACGTACCGACGCGGAAGACGTGGGTGGTGACCTCCAGCTTATCGAGCAGCGATTTGTAGTACAGGCCGTTGGTGGCAAAGCCGTGCAGATCGACCGTACCCTGTGGGGAGAGCCAGATCTTATTGGCGAAGCTCGCCAGATAATATTGTCCCTGGCTGTAGCTGTCGCCCACGGCAATCACCGGCTTGCCGCTGTCGCGGAATTCGCGCAGCGCTTTACCGATGTACTGCATAGACGGCTGATCGCCGCCGGCAAAATCTTTCAGATCCAGCACGATGCCGGTGATGTTGCGGTCATCTTTGGCCTGACGGATGGCATCGACGATATCGAACAGGGAATTTTCCTGCAGACGGTCTGAAGTGGCGCCAAACAGCTGACGGCTGATTACGCCCAGACGGTTGCTGGCTGACGGTTTATCAACGATTACGCCGGTGATATCAAGTAACAAGGCCCCGCGAGTCGAATGCTGCGCCTGATTCGCGTTGCTGATGTGCATCCAGATACCCGCGCAAACCAGAACCAGAAGGATGAAGAAAATGTTCATCACCAGGTTGCGGACGAAGTTGAGCAGTCGCCACGTCCATTTAAAGAAACCGGCAATAATTCGCCAAAGGGTTCGCATGTATTCTCCCTAACCAGAAAATGACTGTTTCCGTCGCCACTGGACGGTAATGTTGGGTTATCGTAATGACCCAACCGCCACTTGTCAGCAGGAATCGCCTGCCAGGCTGTAACAAAATCTGCCGTCGTGTTAATTTTGTGAGTAAATTTCAAGAAAGGAGTTAACCAATGGACGCACTCGAACTGCTTGTTAACCGCCGTAGCGCTTCCCGTCTGGCCGAACCTGCCCCGGCAGGCGAGCAGCTGGAGAACATTCTGCGTGCCGGCATGCGTGCCCCCGATCATGGCACACTGCAGCCGTGGCACTTCTTTGTAATTGAAGGCGAAGGACGCGATCGTTTCAGCCAGCTGCTGGAGCAGGGGGCGGTGGCCGCAGGGCAGGATGAGAAGGGGATCGACAAGGCGCGCAATGCCCCGTTCCGCGCCCCGATGATCATCGCCGTCGTGGCAAAATGCCAGGCGGGCCATAAGGTGCCGGTCTGGGAGCAGGAAATGTCCGCGGGCTGTGCGGTGATGGCGATGCAAATGGCCGCCGTCGCGCAAGGCTTCAACGGTATCTGGCGCACCGGTGCGCTGACCGAAAGCCCGGCGGTCCGTGACGGTTTTGGCTGCGGTGAGCATGACAAAATTGTCGGTTTCCTCTACCTCGGCACCCCGCAGCTTAAAGCCTCCAGCACCATCAGCGTGCCGGACACCACGCCTTTCGTCAGCCGCTTCTGATAACGCACGCTAAACTGTCTGGATTCTGAGCATCTGCCGCAGAATTCAGACAGCCATACTTACCTCTTTATGGAATGAGCGCTACCATAGCGCGATTGAGATGACAGGAGACGTCCATGAGCGAGCAAACCATTCGTTTAACGCAGTACAGCCACGGAGCCGGTTGCGGTTGTAAAATTTCCCCGAAAGTGCTGGAGACCATCCTTCACAGTGAACAGGCGAAGTTTGTCGACCCGAACCTGCTTGTCGGCAATGAAACGCGCGACGATGCTGCAGTTTATGACTTAGGTAACGGCACCAGCATTATCAGTACCACCGACTTCTTTATGCCGATTGTCGACAATCCGTTCGATTTCGGGCGCATTGCGGCCACCAACGCCATCAGCGATATCTTTGCCATGGGCGGTAAGCCGATTATGGCGATCGCCATTCTGGGCTGGCCGATCAACACCATCCCGCCGGAAGTGGCCCGTGAAGTGATTGATGGCGGCCGTTTCGCCTGCCAGCAGGCAGGGATTGCGCTGGCCGGTGGTCACTCTATCGATGCGCCGGAGCCTATCTTCGGCCTGGCCGTCACCGGTGTGGTGCCGACCGAACGCGTGAAGCGCAACAGCACCGCGCAGGCGGGCTGCAAGCTGTTCCTCACCAAGCCGCTGGGCATTGGCGTGCTGACCACAGCCGAGAAAAAGTCCCTACTGAAACCGGAGCACAAAGGGCTGGCAACCGAAGTCATGTGCCAGATGAACCTCGCCGGTGCGGCGTTCGCCAATATCGACGGCGTGAAGGCGATGACCGACGTGACCGGTTTTGGTCTGCTGGGGCACCTCTCCGAAGTGTGTCAGGGCGCGGGCGTGCAGGCGCAGGTCTGGTATCAGGACGTGCCGAAGCTGCCGGGCGTGGAGGAGTACATTGCTCAGGGCGCGGTCCCGGGCGGTACCCAGCGTAACTTCGCCAGCTACGGTCACCTGATGGGCGAAATGCCAGAAGAATGGCGCAACCTGCTGTGCGATCCGCAAACCTCCGGCGGCCTGCTGCTGGCGGTCACGCCGGAATCCGAAGCCGAGGTCCAGGCCACTGCCGCCGAGTTCGGCATTACCCTGACGGCGATCGGCGAGCTGGTAACCGCGCGCGGTGGCCGACCGATGATTGAGATCCGTTAATTCGATGCGGTTGTTTATTGCCGAAAAGCCGAGCCTGGCCCGTGCCATTGCCGATGTGCTGCCCAAGCCGCATCGCAAGGGCGACGGCTTTATCGAATGCGGTAACGGGCAGGTGGTCACCTGGTGTATCGGTCACCTGCTTGAGCAGGCGCAGCCGGATGTCTACGACAGCCGCTACGCCCGCTGGAATTTGAACGATCTGCCCATCGTGCCGGAAAAATGGCGCCTGCAGCCCCGGCCTTCAGTCACCAAACAGCTCAACGTGATCAAGCGCTTCCTGCATGAAGCCGAAGAAATCGTGCACGCGGGTGACCCGGACAGGGAAGGACAACTGCTGGTCGATGAGGTGCTGGACTATCTGGAGCTGGCGCCGGAAAAGCGCCAGCAGGTGCAGCGCTGTCTGATCAACGACCTCAACCCACAGGCGGTCGAGCGAGCCATTTCGCGCCTGCGCGCCAACAGCGAGTTTATTCCGCTGTGCGTCTCGGCGCTCGCGCGTGCCCGCGCCGACTGGCTGTACGGTATCAACATGACCCGCGCCTACACCATCCTCGGGCGCAACGCGGGCTATCAGGGCGTGCTCTCCGTGGGGCGCGTGCAGACGCCGGTGCTGGGGCTGGTCGTGCGTCGTGACGAAGAGATTGAGAACTTCGTCGCTAAAGATTTCTTTGAGGTGAAAGCGCATATCGTCACGCCTAAAGACGAGCGCTTTACCGCCGTCTGGCAGCCGAGCGATGCCTGCGAATCGTATCAGGATGAAGAGGGGCGTTTGCTGCACCGCCCGCTGGCGGATCATGTGGTTAATCGCATTACCGGGCAGCCGGCTATCGTTACCAGCTATAACGATAAACGGGAATCAGAACCCGCGCCGCTGCCGTTCTCGCTGTCGGCCCTACAGATTGAGGCCGCGAAGCGCTTTGGCCTCAGCGCGCAGAACGTGCTGGACATTTGCCAGAAGCTCTATGAAACCCACAAGCTAATCACCTATCCGCGTTCAGATAGCCGCTATCTGCCGGAAGAGCATTTTGCCGGTCGTCATTCAGTGATGAACGCCATTAGCGTGCATGCGCCGGATCTGCTGCCGCAGCCGGTGGTGAACCCGGACACCCATAACCGCTGCTGGGACGACAAAAAGGTGGACGCCCACCACGCGATTATCCCGACGGTGCGCGCCAGCAACGTCAATCTGACCGACAACGAAGCAAAGGTCTATAACCTGATCGCCCGCCAGTACCTGATGCAGTTCTGTCCGGACGCGGTGTTCCGCAAATGCGTGATCGAACTGGAAATCGCGAAAGGGAAATTCATTGCGAAAGCCCGTTTCCTTGCTGAAGCAGGCTGGCGCACGCTGCTGGGGAATAAAGAGCGTGACGAGGAGAACGACGGCACGCCGCTGCCCGTCGTTGCCAAAGACGATGAGCTGCTGTGTGAAAAAGGGGAAGTGGTGGAACGTCAGACTCAGCCGCCGCGCCATTTTACCGATGCGACGCTGCTGTCCGCGATGACCGGCATCGCCCGGTTCGTGCAGGATAAAGATCTGAAGAAGATCCTGCGCGCCACCGACGGTCTGGGTACGGAGGCAACCCGCGCGGGGATCATCGAGCTGCTCTTTAAGCGCGGTTTTCTTGAGAAAAAGGGGCGCTATATCCATTCGACCGAGCCGGGCCGCGCGCTGATTCATTCCCTGCCGGAGCTGGCCGCCAGGCCGGACATGACCGCGCACTGGGAGTCGGTGCTGACGCAGATCAGCGAGAAGCAGTGCCGCTATCAGGACTTTATGCAGCCGCTGGTGGGGACGCTTTACCAGCTGATCGATCAGGCGCGCAGCACGCCGGTGAAGCGCTTCAGAGGGATGGTTGCACCCGGTGGTGGCGCGAAGAAACCTTTCAAAAAGAAAAAGAGCGCGGCCGCCTCTTAACCCGTAGGCCGGGTAAGGCGAAGCCGCCACCCGGCGAAAAGCAGCTCTGCGTCCTGAAAAAAGCCCGGTGGCGCTAACGCTTACCGGGCCTACACGTTGAGAACGCAGCGAAAACTTAAATCACACCCTGCCCAATCATCGCATCCGCTACCTTCACGAACCCGGCGATATTCGCCCCGCGCACGTAATTGGTTTGCGATGCTTCACCGCCATATTCCACGCAGGCGTGGTGAATATCCAACATGATATGGTGCAGGCGCGCATCCACTTTCTCCGCCTTCCAGCCGAGACGCGCGGCGTTTTGCGCCATCTCGAGGCCGGAGGTTGCGACGCCGCCCGCGTTGGCGGCCTTGCCCGGTGCAAACAGCACGCCTGCCTCCAGGAACAGGTCCGTCGCGTCGATCGTGGTCGGCATGTTTGCCCCTTCGGCGACCGCTTTTACACCATTGCTAATTAACGTGCGCGCGGCTTCAGCATCCAGCTCGTTCTGCGTGGCGCACGGCAGGGCGATATCCACCGGCACGCCCCACGGCTGTTTACCTTCGAGGTAGGTCAGGCCAAACTCCCGGGCGTAATCCGCTACGCGTCCATCGCGGCTGGCTTTGATTTCACACAGGCGCGCCAGCTTCTCTGCCGTGAAGCCCGCTTCATCCACCACCGTTCCGCTGGAATCAGAGGCGGTCACTACGCGAGCGCCAAACTGCATCGCTTTCTCAATTGCGTACTGCGCCACGTTACCGGAGCCGGACACCGCGACGCGCATACCTTCGAAACCTAAGCCGTGACGCTTGAGCATGGCTTCGGTGAAGTAAACCAGGCCGTACCCGGTCGCTTCCGGGCGGATCAGGCTCCCGCCAAACGACAACCCTTTGCCGGTAAAGACGCAGGCGCTGTTGTTGGAGAGCTTTTTCATCATCCCGGCCATAAAGCCCACTTCACGTCCGCCCACGCCGATATCACCGGCAGGCACGTCGGTGTCAGGACCAAGATGGCGATAGAGTTCGGTCATCAGTGCCTGGCAGAAACGCATCACTTCGCCTTCGCTTTTGCCTTTCGGGTCGAAATCGCTGCCGCCTTTCCCGCCGCCCATGGGCAGCGTGGTCAGCGCGTTTTTAAAGGTCTGCTCGAAGCCGAGGAATTTCAGAATCGACAGATTCACGGACGGATGGAAACGCATGCCGCCCTTAAACGGACCGATGGCCGAGTTAAACTGTACGCGCCACGCGCGGTTAACCTGCACCTGGTTGCGATCGTCCACCCACGTCACACGGAACTGGATCACGCGCTCTGGCTCGATAAGGCGTTCAAGCAAAGACATCTGGCGATAGCGCGGGTTTTGTTCAAGGAAGGGCCACAGGGTGGTCATCACTTCACGCACGGCCTGGGCGAACTCGCTTTGGTGCGGGTCGCGCTGCTGAACATGGGCAAGGAAACTTTCCAGAGAGCGTGTCTGATCCATAGATATAAGAACCTCTTATAATAATGTTTGTATATGACTTATGCGTTTTGTGTTGTTTTTTTGACTATACCACCCGTACTGCTTTGTCTGGCAAGCAGAAATTCAGGGCGAAAGGGAAATTAATGAAATGCGCTGCGTCATAACTAAAAGCGATGACGAGATATATTAAAGGTTCCGCGCTGGTTTACCGTTATAGTCATTATCAAGGGAACAACAGGAAGATGTGTCTATGAACCGTTATCTACTGACCGCGTTATGTGTGATCTTTACCGCAGGTGCGCAGGCTGACCGCATTCGCCCGGACGTGGAAGTGAATGTGCCGCCGGAAGTGTTTAGCTCCAGCGGCCAGAATCAAACGGTGCAGCCCTGTAATCAGTGCTGCATCTATCAGAATCAGAACTACTCGGAAGGGGCCGTGGTGAAAGCGGAGGGCGTTCTGCTGCAGTGCCAGCGCGACGAGCGCGTTATTGGCACGAACCCGCTGGTCTGGCGTCGCGTAAAACAATAAACGCTTCCAGAAGGGGGATATCCGCGGGGGCTAAGGCGTAGCCAAACGCCTCTTCCGGCGTACACCACGCCAGCTCGCTGTGGTAGTGCGCCGTGAGCTCGCCGCTAAACGCAGGAACGTGCCAGGCGTGCAGGTTGATTAACCGCTGCGAGACTACACGCTGGTGGCTGGCCACGTATTGCGCAGGGCGTGCTTCAATACCTAACTCTTCACGCAGCTCGCGGATAAGCGCCTCGGGCTGGGTTTCTCCCGCCTCGACTTTGCCGCCTGCAAATTCCCACATGCCCGGCTGGTCGGCGTGGGCAGGGCGCTGTGCCAGTAAAATTTTGTCGTCTTTTTCGATGATGGCGGCAACGACATCGAGTGTTTTCAGCATGGTCGTCAATAATTGATAGCGAAAAAAGACATATTATCGTGCCCTTTCTCAGAGTCCAGCTATCAGGAGAATCAGGTGAAAGAGACTACCGCCTGGGTTGCCCCTATCGAATCCCTTCCCGCCAGCCTTAAACCCATTACCGTGATGCAGAAAAAGCATTTTGGCGCCGTGCTGAATCCCACGCGCTGGTGGGGGCGCATGCCGCGTCTGTTCTGGCTGGTGGCGCTGTTCGTCGGTTTTCTGGAGCGTCGTCGCGCGCGCCTGACGCCCGTGCTTCGTTCGCTGCTCATGACGCGGGTGTCCCAGCTCTGCCACTGCGCTTTCTGTATTGATGCCAACAGCCTGCGGCTGGCCGAGCGCTGCGGGGCGCTGGATAAGGTGCAGGCCGTGAGCGACTGGCAGGGTTCCGCCTTGTTCACGGAGCAGGAGCGCGCGGCGCTGGCCTACGCCGAGGCGGTGACCGCCACGCCGCCCCGGACGGATGAGGCCATCAGAACGGCGCTGAAGCGCCATTTTACGGATGACGCCATCACCGAGATGACGGCGCTCATTGCCTTTCAGAATCTCTCTGCCCGCTTTAATGCCGCGCTGGATATTCCGGCGCAGGGGCTGTGCGCCACCTTTAACGAGACGCCTCATGCTTGATCGCCACCTTCATCCGCAGATAAAACCGGCGCTGAATCGTCTGGTCTCCGTGCTGGACCGACCGGGAATAACGCCCGACGGATTAACCCTGACCGGGTTTGCCATCGGCGTGCTGGCGCTGCCGTTTCTGGCCCTTGGCTGGTATCCGGCGGCGCTGGCCGTCATCGTGCTGAACCGCCTGCTGGACGGTCTGGATGGGGCGCTGGCGCGCCGCAGAGGGCTGACCGATGCGGGGGGATTTCTCGATATTGCGCTCGATTTTCTGTTCTACGCCCTGGTGCCGTTTGGCTTTGCGCTGGCAGCACCCGTTGAGAATGCGCTGGCCGCGGCCTGGCTGTTGTTTGCGTTTATCGGGACCGGCAGCAGTTTTCTGGCGTTTGCGGCGCTGGCCGCGAAGCACGACATCGACAACCCCGGCTATGCGCACAAGTCGTTTTATTACATCGGCGGGTTAACGGAAGGGACGGAGACCCTCGCGCTGTTTGTGCTGTGCTGCCTCTTTCCGGCGCACTTTACGCTCTTCGCGTGGGTATTTGGCGCGCTGTGCTGGTTGACCACCACAACGCGCATCTGGAGCGGCTACGTGACGCTGAAGTCACTTAACCCTTAGAGCGCGCTTTCAGGCCCGCGCTCACCGGTCGTCACCGGGTTCTGCGGGTGACTGCTCCATTCGTACCAGCCGCCGTCATAGACGGCGATATTCTTCCAGCCCATCGCCCGGGCGTACATAAAGGTTTCGGACGCCCGCCAGCCGGTGCCGCAGTAAAACGCGACGTGCTGTTCCGGCAGAATATTCCAGCGCTTCCACTGGGCGGCGATGTCGTCTGCGCTGCGCATGGTGCCATCCGGGTTATGGAAATCCTCCATGTGGGTAGCATCGCTGCCCGCGTGGCCCCAGCGGGCACCGGCAATTTCACCTTTTGGCTTGATGTAGCTGTAGCCGCTGGTTTCGCCGATGAACTCCGGCCACGAGCGAATGCTGACCAGGGAGGCATCCTGACGGTGCAGCATGCCACGCGCCTGTTCCATATCCACCATCAGCTGCGGCTGACCGGGTATCGGCGCGCCAAAATCGGGGGCTGGCGTTACTTTACCGGGCGTGCCGCGCTCAACCGGCAGGCCTGCATCTGACCACGCCTTCCAGCCGCCGTCGAGAATACGCACATCCTTCACGCCCGCATACAGCATAATCTGCGCCACGCGCGCGGCGGCGTAGACGTCGCGGCCATACAAGATGACGGTGGTGTCGTGACGGATCCCGTGCTTCGCCAGCATCGCTTTCAGCTTGTCGTCGGAGACTTTATTCCACAACGGTTCGCTTTCCACCTCGTTGGTGTCGATATAGCCCGCACCGGGAATGTGGTTCAGCAGGTAAAACTTCGGTGCACCCCAGGCGGCTTCGATCACTTTCCAGTCGCCCGCCGGTGCGGCAGTCACGGGTTTACCCTGCTGGAGCCGGTGGATCCACTGTGGGTAAACCAACTGTTCAAAGTGGGGCAGGCGCTGAAGGCGGTCTGGGGTCTGCAGTGCGTCGCTGAGCAGCGAAACGTGGCGGTAACCGGCTTTCTCCAGGCGGGCTTTCACCGCCTGGTTATCGTTCTCGTCGCCATACAGGGCGATGGTCGTCGCAGGGGTAAGCTGATGCTGTTTTGCCCACAGCGCAATCTGCTCATCGCTCATGGCGCTAAGCCAGGCAGCAGCAAGGTTGAGTGCGGCGGGTTCATGCCCGGAGGGGCCGCTGAGCGTCTGCGGCCAGCCGTTATAGAAGGCGCTGGCGCGTGTGTCGACAGGCGTGCCGTGCTGTGCCTGAAGCTGAGACAGCGTGATGGCGTTGGGCATATCAGCCGCCAGCGAGGAAAAAGAAGCGAGGCCGCAGAGCAGGGCCAGCGCGGTCAGTTGAGAAACACGTTTCATCGAATAACCTGACGTCAGTAAAAGAGGGGGGCATTGTCGTCTCTCCCGAATCGGAAAACATTGCGTTAGCACATTATTGCCAGCGAGAAATCTCAATCAGCTCGCCGCCGGGTGGAATATCGTCCTCATCGTGCGTGACCAGCACCACCGGAATATTGCGCGCGCGGACGGCGTCAAACACCCATGCCCGAAATGAGGCCCGCAACGCTTTATCGAGGCGGCTGAACGGTTCATCCAGCAGCAGCGCCTGCGGCTCCGCGAGCAGGGCCCGCAGCAGGCTGACCCGTGCGCGCTCCCCGCCGGAAAGGGTGGCCGGATCGCTGGCGTAATGGTCGCTCAGCCCGGCGGAATCCAGCGCCTGCGCGACCGCTTCCCGCCGCGCGCTGCCGGCGATCCGCTCAGGCAGCGCCAGCAGCAAATTTTGCCCGACGCTGAACTGGTCGAACAGCAGCGCGTCCTGAAAGAGAATACCCAGCCCGCGGGACTCCACGGGAAGACCGTCGCAGCGACGCGCGTCGAGCCACAGTTCGCCCCGCGCCTGGAAATCGTCTGACAGCGCGCCGATCATCCAGGCAAAAAGGGTCGATTTGCCGCTGCCGGACGGCCCCATCAGGGTGACGATCTCCCCCCGGGGCACGCAAAAACTAACCTCGCGGAAAAGCGGTTCGATGGTAAGATCTTTTACCTTCAGCATTAACGTAACCCTTGTCGGTAGCGGCCCACGAGCCGGGATAGCAGGGCGGCAAGACCAAACACCGTGCCCGTGACCAGCAGTAATCCCAGCGCCCGGTTAGCAAGAATCGGGATGCTGCCCCCGCTGCTCAGCGCCACGGTTTCGGTGGTCAGCGTGGCGAAACGCCCCGCGCCCAGCCACAGCGTCGGCATGTATTGCGCCATGCTGACGGAAAAGCCGGTGGCAAAGGCCAGTAGCGCAGGGCGCACCAGCAGGGGGCATTTCACCAGGCAGAAGACTTTGGCCCGTCGCCAGCCGAGGGTTCTGGCGGTGAGGAGCAGACGGGGATCGATCCGGCGCCAGGCGGGTTGCAGCACCAGCAGCGTCCACGGCAAGACCCACAGGAGGTGGCTCCAGAGCACGGCGGCGTAGTGCCCGTCGATGCCCAGGTGCAACGCAATCGCATACTGGCCGGTGACGAGCGGGAGGGCCGGAAGGGCGAGCGGTAACCATACCCACAGCGCGCCGCGCTGCGGACCCCATTCCAGCCAGAGTAAGCCGACGACCAGGGCAATCAGGGCTGAAAGCAGACCGAATGACACGCTGGTTCCCACCGGGCCAACGTCTTCCCGTTGCGCCAGCATCAGCAGCACCGCGGCGCACAGCACGCCGCAGGTGGGCAGGAACCCGCTCAGTGCTCGCTCAGGCAGGGCGAGTTGAGACCGGGGACGCGTTCCGGAGAAGTTCGCAAGCGTGCGAACCCATGCCTTCCAGATACCGTATCCCAGAGCGGCAAGCGCGGCCAGCAGCAGAAGGAGAATCAGGCACAGCAGCGTCCCTTTTGCCTGCTGTTGCGCGTCGCCCTGGCTCAGCCACTGCCAGGCCAGCACGGCCAGGGTAGGCGGGTTGCCCGGCCCGAGAACGATCGCCACATCGACGACCGACAGCGACCACGCCAGCACCGCCAGCATTACTGCCCCGAGGACAGGGGCGATAGCCGGAAGGATCAGCCAGCTGAGCGTCTGAAAACGCCCGTAGCCGAACGTCTGCAGGACGATTTTCTGCTGCGCGAGCCGTTTTTCCGGCAGCACGGCATAAATGGCCCACAGGACAAACGCGCTCTCTTTGACCGCGAGCGTCAGCCCCAGCCCGGCGCCGTAGCGGTCAAACGGTGGGGAACAGACGGTGCAGACCTGATAAAACAGACCGCCCTCGGCAAACAGCAGTAATGCGCCGGTGGCGAACGCCACATGGGGGATCGCCAGCAGCCACGGCAGGCGGGTTGTGAGACGTCGCCAGCGTTTCCCGGGCCAGACAAGGCTGACGAGGAGAAGGGCAATCAGCAACGCCCCCAGCGTGGCGATGAGCGTTGAGACCAGCGTGGCAATGGTTGCCTGAGGCAACTGCGGATCGTTCAGCAGCCGCTGCCAGTTTGTCACCGAAAACGCCGGGGCAAGCAGCATGGCGCCGGCGGGCAGGAGCGGCAGATAAATCACCGCCATCGCCAGCCAGACAAGCCTGCTCAGCGGGTGCCGTAACGACGCAGCCATTCCTGCTCCAGCGCATTTACCCAGGCGGACTGGGGCTCTGCAAGCACCTTCGGCAGCCCCTGCGGCGTGTGGGCCAGCAGCTGTCTGGCTTCATCTTCAGGCAGCGTTGTGGCATCCAGCACGCTCGGATCGCCCCAGATGACCGGGTCAGCTTTGCGGATCTGCGCCTGCGGTGAAAGCAGGAAATTGGCGACCACTTTCGCCCCTGCGCTGGCGCTGGCATTGGCCGGAATCGCCACAAAATGGACGTTGCCAATCGTTCCGCCGTGGAAACCAAAGCTGTAGCTGTCGGCGGGCAGTTCGCCGCTCGCCACTTTTTGCTGCGCATGTGCGGGGTTAAAGGTCAGGGACAGGTTAAGGCTGCCGCTGGCAAGCAGGGCATCCATTCGTGCAGGAGAAGGGGGGAAATCTTTCCCTTCGCGCCACAGCAGCGGGTGGAGTTTGTCCAGATAATCCCAGAGCGGCGCCGTCACCTCGGCAAAGGTGCTATCGGGGGCCTTTTGCAGCGCGTCCGGGTGAGCGGTCAGCGTCAGCAGCAACTGCTCAAGAAATGCCGTGCCGGTAAAATCTGGCGGGCGAGGATAGCTGATCTTGCCCGGATGCTGCTGCGCGTAAGCCAGCAGCGCCTGAGGATCCACAGGCGGCGTCGGCATGCTGGCCTTGCGGGCGATAAAGGTCAGCTGCGCGCTGCCCCACGGCGATTCCGCGCCGTCTGTGGGAATCGCAAAATCCTCCGTAACCGGTTTGCGGGTATCGACATAGCGCCAGTTGGGTAACGTCTGCGCCCATCCGGTCTGCAGCAGGTTTGCCTCTTTCAGCGTGCGGAAGTTCTCGCCGTTAACCCACAGCAGGTCGACGGAGCCGCTGGTCTTACGCCCCGCGGCGGCTTCGGTCTGAATACGTTTTACCGCGTCGGCGGCATCCGCCAGCGGGACAATTTTAAGGGTAATGGCATAGTGCGTTTGCATCTCACCGCTGACCCACTCCAGATAGCGGTTGACCGCCGGATCGCCGCCCCAGGCGTTAAACCAGACGGTCTGGCCTTTAGCCTGTTGCTGAATGGCCTGCCAGCCGTCGGCGGCAAATAGGGGGGCTGCCAGCAGCAGACCGGTCAGAAACGTGCAAAAACGCACACGGCGCATAATGCCTCACTTTTTAGCAGACGGGAGAAAACGGGAAAACAGCTGGCGGGTGACCAGCGGTAATAACCCCAGTAGTGTAAAGGCGAATACCATGCCCGGCGACAAAATATCGCGCAGCGAGGTCACTTTTCCCAGCTCGCGCCCGGCGTTCAGAAAGATAATCGTGGCGGGCAGCATGGCGACCTGGCTCACCCACCAGTAGCGAAATACCCCAATCCGGGTTAGCCCCATCAGCAAATTCACCAGAAAAAACGGGAACAGCGGCATCAGGCGCAGGGCAAAAAGAAAGTTCGCGCCGTCGCGTGCCATGCCGGTATTCACCGTACCCATCTGTCGGGCAAACCGCCGTTGCACCCAGTCGCGCAAAAGATAGCGGCTGGCGAGCATCGCCAGCGTGGCCCCAAGCGTGGAGGCAAAGGAGACCAGCACGGTGCCTTCCCACAGGCTAAACAACGTCCCGCCCAGCAGGGTCAGGATCGCCGCGCCGGGGATCGAGAGGGCGGAGACCGCCACATAGACCGCAAAGAAGATCAGCGCGCTGCGCAGCGGCGCGTGGTCGACATAGGAGAGTAATGCCTGCTGGTGCGTTTTAATCCCTTCCAGGGAGAGGATTCCCGGGGGAAGCATGACAAACGTCAACATAAATGCGCCCAGAAGGGCGCACAGGAAGAGTGTTTTTGGAATGTTCACGCGTCATTACAGCTTGAATTTAGCCCACACTGGCGCGTGGTCAGACGGTTTTTCCATGCTGCGGATGTCGTAGTCGATCCCGGTTTCGATGCAGCGCTCGGCCAGCGGTGTACTGGCGAGCAGAAGATCGATACGCAGGCCGCGGTTGTCGTCAAAGCCTTTAGAGCGATAGTCAAACCAGGAGAAGCGATCCTGCGTTTCCGGGTTGGCATTGCGGAAGGTATCCACCAGGCCCCAGCCCAGCAGGCGCTCCATCCACTCACGCTCTTCCGGCAGGAAGGAGCATTTGCCGGTGCGCAGCCAGCGTTTGCGGTTCTCTTCGCCAATACCGATATCGAGATCCGTCGGGCTGATATTCATGTCGCCCATGATCAGCACCGGATTCTCTTTTTTGAGTTCGGTGGTCAGGTAGTCCTGCAGATCCTGATAAAACTTCGCTTTCGCCGGGAATTTGGTTTCATGGTCACGGCTCTCACCCTGCGGGAAATAGCCGTTGATGACCGTGATATTACCGATCGCAGAAGGGACTTCCGCCATGATAATACGACGCTGCGCTTCTTCACCGTCGCCCGGGAAGCCGCGACGCACGGAAACCGGCGGCGCTTTGGTGAGCAGCGCGACGCCATAGTGACCTTTCTGGCCGTGATAAAAGACGTTGTAGCCGAGTTTCGCCACCTCTTCGAGGGGGAACATGTCGTCGTGAACCTTTGTCTCCTGCAGGCCGATCACATCTGGCTGATGTTGCTCAACGATAGCTTCAAGCTGATGAGGGCGGGCACGCAGGCCGTTGATATTAAAAGAGACAAATTTCATAGTCGCTGCCAGTGCAAGGTGAATAGTGCAAGGATGGTAGCAGAATTTGCGTCAACTGTTACCGGCTTCGACCAATAACTGCAACAGATAATGCCGGTGGTGCAATATTTGCACCATTCTGACGCGCTTCGCCCCCAAACAGGGCGTAAATGGCCGATAAATTTCGCGAGCGATCACAATTCCAGAATTATATTTGGCCTGTGCATACTCTTTCTGATTTTCATGCGGCAAAGCGCCGCTTGTCGTAAAAATATTCACTTTTTATGCATTAATAGTGAATAACTCCATATTGTAACTCATTGATATTCTGTTACATCAACCCGTTTATGCATTTTTATCGCTGGCTGGCACGAAGGCTGCAATCTACATTCACAGTGCAAACACTCAATTATTTAACATTCAAATAACCTTTTATTTACCGGATGAGGTCGCTATGTCTCTGTCAATTACGCGTGAAAATTTCGATGAATGGATGATGCCGGTTTACGCTCCGGCGGCTTTTATTCCGGTTCGTGGGGAAGGCTCGCGCCTGTGGGATCAGCAGGGTAAAGAGTATATCGACTTTGCAGGTGGGATTGCGGTGAACGCGCTGGGTCATGCGCACCCGGCGCTGCGTCAGGCGCTGAACGATCAGGCGGCGAAGTTCTGGCATACCGGCAACGGCTTCACCAACGAGCCCGCGCTGCGCCTGGCCAAAAAACTGATCGACGCGACGTTTGCGGAGAAGGTCTTTTTCTGTAACTCGGGGGCGGAAGCCAACGAGGCGGCGCTGAAGCTGGCGCGCAAATATGCGCACGATAAATTTGGAACCCACAAGAGCGGTATCGTGGCGTTCAAAAATGCCTTCCACGGACGCACGCTCTTTACCGTCAGCGCAGGCGGGCAGCCCTCCTACTCGCAGGATTTCGCACCGCTGCCGCCGGATATCCGTCACGGTATTTATAACGATTTGCAGTCTGCCAGCGAGCTGATTAACGACACCACCTGTGCGGTGATCGTCGAGCCGATGCAGGGTGAGGGTGGCGTGCTTCCGGCGAAAAAGGAATTCCTGCAGGGGCTGCGCGAGCTGTGCGATCGTCACAACGCGGTGCTGATTTTCGACGAAGTGCAGACCGGCGTGGGCCGCACCGGCGAGCTGTATGCCTATATGCACTACGGCGTGACGCCGGACGTGCTGTCGACCGCCAAAGCGCTGGGCGGCGGCTTCCCGATTGGCGCGACGCTGACCACTGATAAATTCGCCAGCGTGATGACCGTCGGCACCCACGGCACCACCTACGGCGGCAACCCGCTGGCCACCGCCGTCGCCGGACAGGTGCTCGACATCATTAACACCCCTGAGGTGCTGAAGGGCGTTAAGCAGCGCCACGACTGGTTTGTTGAGCGCCTGAATGCCATCAACAGCAAGGTTGGCCTGTTTAAAGAAATTCGCGGCCTGGGGCTGTTAATTGGCTGTGAGCTCACCGCTGAGTTTGCCGGAAAAGCTAAACTTATTTCACAGGAAGCGGCAAAAGTGGGCGTGATGGTGCTGATTGCCGGTGCTAACGTCGTGCGTTTTGCTCCCGCGCTGATTGTCAGCGAGGAAGAGGTGCAAACCGGTTTGGACCGCTTTGCGCTGGCGTGTGAAAAAGTGAAATCCGGGGTGTCATCATGATGGTCATCCGTCCCGTTGAGCGCGGCGATCTCGCCGGGCTCATGCAGCTTGCCGGTAAGACGGGAGGCGGGCTGACCTCGCTTCCTGCCGATGAAAAAACGCTGTCGGCGCGCATTGAGCGCGCCCTGCAAACCTGGCAGGGGACGTTGCCAAAAAGCGAACAGGGGTATGTGTTCGTGCTGGAAGACACCGATACGGGCACCGTGGCCGGGATCTGCGCCATTGAAGTGGCCGTCGGGCTGAACGACCCGTGGTACAACTACCGCGTGGGTACCATGGTTCACGCCTCGAAAGAGCTGAACGTCTATAACGCACTGCCCACGCTGTTTCTCTGCAATGACCACACGGGCGCCAGCGAGCTTTGCACGCTGTTCCTCGATCCGGCGTGGCGCAAAGAGGGCAACGGCTATCTGCTCTCCAAATCGCGCTTTATGTTTATGGCCGCCTTCCGCGATCGCTTTAACGAAAAAGTGGTCGCGGAGATGCGCGGCGTAATCGACGACACCGGCTACTCACCGTTCTGGGAGAGCCTGGGAGAGCGTTTCTTCTCGATGGAGTTCAGCCGGGCAGACTATCTTTGCGGCACCGGTCAGAAGGCCTTTATTGCCGAACTGATGCCGAAGCATCCTATCTATACCCATTTCCTCAGCCCGGAAGCGCAGGCGGTGATCGGCGAAGTGCATCCGCAAACTGCACCCGCCCGCGCGGTGCTGGAGAAAGAAGGCTTCCGCTACCGCAACTATGTCGACATCTTTGACGGAGGGCCTACGCTTGAGTGCGATATCGACCGCGTGCGCGCGATCCGTAAGAGCCGGCTGGTTGAGGTCTCTGAAGGCCAGCCCGCGCCGGGCGACTGGCCGGCGTGCCTGGTGGCGAACGAAAATTATGCCAACTTCCGCGCCATGCTGGTGCGGACCAACCCGAAATGTGAACGTCTGGTGCTGACGGCTGCAGAACTGGATGCCCTGAAATGTAACGCCGGCGATAAGGTTCGCCTGGTGCGTCTCTGCCCTGAGGAGAAAACAGCATGACATTATGGATTAACGGTGACTGGGTCACGGGCGAAGGCGAACAGCGCGTAAAGACCAATCCGGTAGGAAAAGAGGCGCTCTGGAAGGGGAATGACGCCAGCGCTGCGCAGGTGGAAAAAGCCTGCCATGCCGCTCGCCGCGCGTTTCCGGCGTGGGCAAAACAGCCTTTCGCGGTGCGCCAGGAAATTGTTGAAAAGTTTGCCGGGCTGCTGGAGGCAAACAAGGCCGAGTTGACGCGCATCATCGCGTCAGAAACCAGTAAACCGCGCTGGGAAGCGGCAACCGAAGTGACGGCGATGATCAACAAAATCGCCATTTCGGTGAAGGCATACCACACCCGTACCGGCGAACAGCACACCGAGATGCCGGACGGCGCGGCCACGCTGCGCCACCGTCCGCACGGCGTGCTGGCGGTTTTTGGGCCGTACAACTTCCCGGGGCATCTGCCGAATGGCCACATTGTGCCCGCGCTGCTGGCGGGCAATACCGTCATCTTTAAACCGAGCGAGCTCACGCCCTTCACCGGCGAGGCGGTGGTTAAGCTGTGGGAACAGGCTGGCCTGCCGCCGGGCGTGCTGAACCTGGTGCAGGGCGGACGTGAAACCGGCCAGGCGCTGAGCGCGCTGAGCGATATCGACGGCCTGCTGTTTACCGGCAGCGCCGGGACGGGCTATCAGCTGCATCGCCAGCTGGCGGGGCAGCCGGAAAAAATTCTGGCGCTGGAGATGGGGGGCAACAACCCGCTGATTGTGGAAGACCCGGATGATATTGACGCCGCGGTGCACCTGACGATTCAGTCCGCCTTTATTACCGCCGGACAGCGCTGCACCTGCGCCCGTCGCCTGCTGGTGAAAAGAGGCGCGCAGGGTGATGCTTTCCTGAAGCGTCTGGTAGAGGTAAGCGCGCGCCTGGTGCCAGCCGAGTGGGATGCCGATCCGCAGCCGTTTATCGGTGGACTGATTTCCGAACAGGCCGCGCTGAACGTGCTGAAGGCCTGGCAGGACCACGTCGCGCGCGGCGCGAAAACCTTGCTCGAACCGAAGCAGGTTCAGCCGGGTACCTCGCTGCTGACGCCGGGCATCGTTGAGATGAGCGGCGCGAGCAACGTGCCGGATGAAGAGGTCTTTGGCCCGCTGCTGTGCGTCTGGCGCTATGACGATTTCGATGCGGCGATTGCGATGGCGAATAACACCCGCTACGGCCTGTCGAATGGGCTGATTTCGCCGCATCGCGAGAAGTTTGAACAACTGCTGCTGGAAGCGCGCGCCGGGATTGTGAACTGGAATAAACCGCTGACCGGGGCCGCAAGCACCGCGCCGTTTGGCGGCGTGGGCGCATCGGGCAACCATCGCGCCAGCGCGTGGTATGCCGCCGATTACTGTGCCTGGCCGATGGCGAGCCTGGAAACCCCGGCGCTGACGCTGCCGGAGACGCTTAATCCGGGGCTGGACTTTACCGGAGGGGATCGTCATGAAAGCGCGTGAAGTCAACTTTGACGGGCTGGTGGGGCTGACCCACCACTACGCCGGTCTCTCTTTTGGTAATGAAGCCTCCACGAAGCACCGTTTTCAGGTTTCCAACCCGAAGCTGGCGGCGAAGCAGGGGCTGCTTAAGATGAAAGCGCTGGCGGATGCCGGTTTCCCGCAGGCGGTGATCCCGCCGCAGGAGCGTCCGAACGTGGCGGTGCTGCGTCAGCTCGGCTTTAGCGGTACCGATGAGCAGGTGGTCGAAAAAGCGGGGACGCAGACGCCGCACCTGCTCTCGGCGGCAAGCTCGGCCTCTTCGATGTGGGTCGCCAACGCGGCAACCGTCGCGCCGTCAGCCGATACGCTGGATGGCAAAGTCCATCTGACGGTGGCGAACCTGAATAACAAGTTCCACCGCGCCACCGAAGCGGAAACCACCGAGCGCGTGCTGCGCGCCATTTTCAACCAGGACGCCCATTTCGCGGTGCATCAGGCCTTGCCGCAGGTGGCGATGTTTGGCGACGAAGGCGCGGCCAACCATAACCGCCTGGGGGGCGATTATGGCGAGCCGGGTCTGCAGCTGTTTATTTACGGGCGCGAAGAGGGGGGCCACGCCGCGCCAACCCGTTATCCTGCACGTCAGACGCTGGCGGCGAGCCAGGCCGTTGCCCGCCTGAACCAGGTCAATCCTTCCCAGGTGATTTTCGCCCAGCAGAACCCGCATGTGATCGACCAGGGCGTGTTCCACAACGACGTGATTGCCGTTTCCAACCGCCAGGTGCTGTTCTGTCACGAGCAGGCGTTCGCCCATCAGGAAAAGCTGCTCGCCACGCTGCATGAGCGCGTACGCGGCTTTACGCCCATTCAGGTGCCAACGGCGGCGGTAAGCGTGCAGGACGCGGTTGAAACGTATCTGTTCAATAGCCAACTGCTGAGCCGCGATGACGGCAGCATGATGCTGGTTCTGCCGCAGGAGTCCCGGGATCATCAGGGCGTGTGGCGCTACCTGACCGAACTGGTGAAGGCCGATAACCCGATTGACGAACTGCGCGTGTTTGACCTGCGTGAAAGTATGGCCAACGGCGGTGGTCCCGCCTGTTTACGTCTGCGCGTGGTCTTGACTCAGGACGAAATGCAGGCGGTTAATCCGGCGGTCATGATGAACGATACGCTCTTTACGCGCCTGAATGACTGGGTCGATCGCTACTATCGCGACCGGCTAACGCAGGCCGATCTGGTTGACCCGCAGCTTCTGCGTGAAGGACGCGAGGCGCTGGACGCGTTGTCGACAATCCTGCAACTGGGATCGGTTTATCCGTTCCAGCGCTAAAGGAGTGGATATGGAAAATTTACTGGCGCTGACCCTGGCCGATGAAACGCCGGAACAGAAAGAGGGGGACGGTCCCTCATTTCGCTGGCGGTGGCTGGGGCGCGGAGTGCTTGAGCTGACGCCGACAGCAAAAAGCGATCTGTCGCTGCTGCTTTCAACGGGCATTCACGGGAATGAAACGGCACCGGTTGAGATTGTCGATCTGCTGCTGCGCGCGCTGTATCGCAATGAGATTGCCCTGACGTGCCGCGTGCTGGTGGTGCTCGGCAATCCGCCTGCGCTGGCGGAAAACAAACGGTATCTGGTGAGCGACATTAACCGCATGTTCGGCGGCCGCTGGTCGCAGTTTCCGCAGAGTGACGAAACGGCGCGGGCAGCGTGGCTGGAGAACGTCGTGACCGCGTTTTTTGCCGATGCGGGACCGGCGCGCTGGCATCTGGATCTGCATACGGCCATCCGCGCGTCCTACCATGTTCGCTTCGGCGTGCTGCCGCAGCGCAATCAGCCGTGGGAGGAAGATTTTTTGAGCTGGCTGGGAGACGCCGGGCTGGAGGCGCTGGTGTTTCACCAGTCGCCGGGCGGAACCTTTACGCACTTCACCTGTGAGCACTTTGGTGCGTTGTCCTGTACGCTGGAGCTGGGGAAAGCGCTGCCGTTTGGGCAAAACGATCTCTCTCGCTTTGCACCCACGCATCTCGCCCTGCGGGCGCTGCTGGGAGGAAAGGCTCCCGAGCCTACGCATCAGCCCGTCGAGCGGTACCGGGTCGTACAGCAGATCACGCGCCGCAGCGATGCCTTCCTGCTCCATATGGCCGCGCATACCCTGAACTTCACGCCGTTCCGCAAAGGGGCGCTGCTGGCCGAGGATGGCGAGGAGCGTTATGAGGTGCAGAAAACCACCGAGTATGTTTTATTTCCTAATCCCACCGTGGCGTTTGGCCTGCGTGCCGGACTGATGCTGGAAAAAATATCCTGACCCTTTCCCCTCTCTTCATCCGGGAGGGGAAGTAAAATACCCTTTCTTAGCAATTAAAGCGCCTGTGCGTGTTTTGCGGAATATTCCTGGTGAATTGCTTTATTATTCACCTTTACTCCGTTATACTTTTGCTAAATCGCTTTAAAATCATCGCATTGAATATTTTTTGTTGCAACTCTCCACGCTTTATCCTTATTTCCTCCACATTTGGCGAAAATTTGTTTTTTACACTTTCATTGTTTTACCGTTGCTCTGACTAATTGACGATAAACCCCGTAAAGTTAATCTCGTCAACACGGCATAGCGCCGAAGAATAACTGAAAGAAAGGAAATAAATTATGCGTAAGTTTACTGCACTGTTTGTTGCTTCTACCCTGGCTCTGGGCGCTACCAGCATGGCGTTCGCCGCAGATACTGCGACCACAACCGCTGCCGCGCCTGCTGAAGGCAAAATGATGATGCATCATAAAGGCCCGGGTATGCACAACGAGATGATGATGTTTAAGGATCTCAACCTGACGGATGCGCAGAAACAGCAGATCCGCGATATCCGGAAAAGCGAACGCGACCAGATGAAACGTCCGCCGCTGGAAGAGCGTCGTGCCATGCATGACATCATCGCCAGCGACAGCTTCGACAAGGCAAAAGCCGAAGCGCAGATCGACAAAATGGCCGAGCAGCACAAAGCCCGCATGCTGGCTCACCTGGAAACCCAGAACAAGATCTACAACATTCTGACCCCGGAACAGAAAAAACAATTTAATGCGAATTTTGAGAAGCGTCTGACAGAACGTCCGGCGATGGAAGGTAAAATGCCAGCACCAACCGAATAATCGGTTCACTCTCTTAAGACCGCCGGGATCCTGTCCACAAAAGCGAAAACGCTGTGGACAGGACCGGCGGTTTTTCTTTCCTGCCCTCTTGTCTGCCGCCGCCAGCGCGGTATGCTCCTGTAGTCGCATCAGAGAATGTTTGTAGAGTCATGGCGTTAGCATTTTTATTAACGTTCCGCTAAGGCCTGCCCGCTCTGCTGCCGATACTGTGTCTGTGAATACCTAACGATAACAAACAAGACAGCAACGATAGCAATATCCTTGCCCTGGCACGGGTTGTGCCATTCAGGAGTGGTGATGGAGTTCTTTGATATCCGTAAAATGCCGGTCAGCCTGTGGCGCAATGGTGCGGGTGAAACGCGTGAGATTTGTTGTTTCCCTCCCGCGACGCGTGATTTTCACTGGCGTGCCAGTATCGCGACTATCGCCAGCAACGGCGAATTCTCCTCTTTCCCCGGCGTCGATCGGGTGATTACCTTGCTGGAAGGTGGGGAGGTGACGCTGGATGCCGGTCAGGCGTTCTTCCATACCCTGAAGCACCATCAGCCCTATAGTTTTGCCGGCGACCTGCCGGTGAAAGCGCTGCTGTCCGATGGGCGGATGGCGATGGACTTCAACATCATGACCCGTCGCGACTGCTGCCGGGCGAAGGTGCGCGTGGCTGACCGTACCTTTACCACCTTTGGCACACGCGGGGGCGTGGTGTTTGTGTTAAGCGGGGCGTGGCAACTGGGTGATAAATTGCTGACGGCCGATCAGGGCGCCAGCTGGGAGGAAGGTACCCATACGCTGCGTCTGCTGGAGGCTCAGGGTACCTTATTGTTCAGCGAAATCACGTGGCTGCCAGGCCATTGAGTTCAATGATCTCAAACTTACCGGCCAGCACAGGTTTACAGAGAATTTTGTAGCCATCGTGGTCAAATCCGGCGGGCGTGCGCAGCAGGGTTGCCGCGTCGTTGATATCGTCTACAGCGCCCAGCCAGAGCCAGTTATTGACGATGTGGTACTGGGTCATCGCGTCACCCACTTCTTTGAGCGCAACGGCGCTTTCCCAGGGCCAGCACTTCACGCTGATGGCCCCCAGACCGGAGAGGAGCCGTGCGTGGTGCGCCTCAACGCTCTCTTTGCCACAGCAGGCACCGGCACAGCGCTTCAGCGCGGATCGAAAACAGGCGCGTCCGCGCGTGGTCGCCTCCAGGCCCAAAAGGCTGTAGCAAAGCTGGAGCTCGTCCGCCAGCGTCTGCAGCGCCTGAAGTGCGGCACGTTTATTGGCGAACAGTCCGTAGAGATTCGGGGCATGAGAAAAATCGACGTCGCGCGCGTAGACGACCTGTGGCTTGCCTTCGTTGATCTGCAGGGAGCAGAGCTGACGGTTGCGGCGCAGGCGCTTGTTGAAAAGCGGCTGTTGTTCTTTTATCAACCGCGCCTCCAGCAACAGCGCGCCCATTTCTCCCGCCGTCTGGAACCAGGTAATGCGTCGCGACTGGCGCAGCATGGCGGCCTCGTCCGGCGTACGCAGATGGGATAATACCCGACTGCGAATGTTAACGCTCTTGCCGATGTAGAGCGGCAGGGTGTCGCTTTCGCCGTGAAAGATGTACACGCCCGGCTGTTTAGGCAATGCTTCAAGCCAGGGGCGAAGGTGCTCGGGATATTCGTAGATAGCCGCCGCTTCAAACTCAAGACGCGGGGCGGATTGACGCCTGCTCACATACTGCTCCATATACTGTTCAGGTATACAGTGTAGCAGGAGTGTGGTGGTTAAAAAAGAGCCGGGTGGCGGCGACGCCTTACCCGGCCAGGACGTGCGGCCTGATGCCCTCACCCCAACCCTCTCCCACGGGAGAGGGCGCAAACACAAAAAACGGTAACCTTGGTTACCGTTTTGCCTTTATTTCCAGAAGTCGTCAAACACCGTAATCGGTGGGCGACGCTTGTGCTCGGTTTTCAGATACCAGCCTTCGATGATCTTCGCGGTGCCTTCATCCAGCTTTTTGCCTTCCAGATAATCATCAATGTTGTCGTAGGTGACGCCAAGGGCCGCTTCATCCGGCAGGGAAGGGCGATCGTCTTCAAGGTCAGCTGTCGGTGCTTTCTTATACAGATGCTCAGGGCAGCCCAGCGCGGCAAGCAGTTGCTTGCCCTGACGCTTGTTCAGGCGGAAGATCGGGTTAATGTCGGTGCCGCCGTCGCCATATTTGGTGAAGAAGCCGGTGATCGCTTCGGCCGCATGGTCGGTGCCGACCACGACGCCTTTGGTCATCCCGGCGATGCTGTACTGCGCTTTCATGCGCTCGCGTGCCTTTTCATTGCCGCGAACGAAATCGCTTAACTCAATGCCCGCCTCGCGTAACGCCTGCTCGCTTGCCAGCACCGAGCCTTTAATATTCACGGTCAGTACGCGGTCAGGCTGAATGAAGGCAATGGCGTCCTGGCAATCCTGCTCGTCTGCCTGTACGCCGTAAGGAAGGCGCACAGCGATAAACTGCAGCGTCTCATCGCCCGTCTCTTCGCGAAGCTCTGAAATTGCCATCTGGCAAAGCTTGCCGGTCAGCGTTGAATCCTGGCCGCCGCTGATGCCCAGCACCAGAGATTTCAGGAAAGAGTTCTTCTTTAAATACGCTTTTAAAAAATCCACGCTGCGGCGGATCTCTTCATGTGCATCTACCGCAGGCTTCGCGCCCAGCGCCTGGATAATCTCTTGTTGCAGAGTCATCACGCTCTCCATAAACAGAATGTGTTAACTGTTAAAACTAACCCTTTGGGCGAGAAACGACAAGGATCACAGTTTCGAGTGCGCTATTTTGCGCCGATTTAGCAGCTTATCGTTGTTTTATTAGAATTTTCCGAAATTCGTCTGGCGTAACGCACAAAGTTGAACAATAGTACTTTTTATCCCATGCTTAGATAACACGCTGATAAACAAGAGGACGGAATATGAACAAGAACGTAGCAGGAATTCTTAGCGCAGCGGCGGTACTGACTATGCTGGCAGGGTGTACGGCTTACGATCGCACCAAGGATCAGTTTACGCAGCCCGTAGTAAAAGACGTTAAAAAGGGGATGACCCGTTCGCAGGTGGCTGCGATTGCCGGTAAACCTTCTTCTGAAGTCACCATGATTCATGCGAAAGGGACCTGCCAGACCTATATCCTGGGTCAACGTGATGGTAAGGCAGAAACCTACTTTGTCGCCCTGGATGATACCGGTCATGTGATCAACTCCGGCTATCAGACCTGTGCTGAATACGACACCGATCCGCAGGCACCTAAGGCGTAGTCACCCTGCTTGCCTGAGGATGTTAACAAACCGGCCCCGGGGCCGGTTTTTTTATGCATCAGAAAATCTTATTTCTTTTCGCGAATTATTTACCCGAAATGTGAGGGTAGTCAACAAGCCAGGTCAATGAGAGACAATTCTAGTCTATCCAGAATTATCCCCTGTCTGTACCATTGCGTATACTCACTCCAACGATAAACAACAGTACGCAAACTACCTGTCTGCCGGGACAGCGAGTCGAGTGATAGCGCGATGGCAGGTAGTCATACAAGAGGGAAATCACGATGGAAAAGAAACATATCTACCTGTTCTGCTCAGCGGGCATGTCAACCTCGCTTCTGGTCTCAAAGATGCGTGCGCAGGCTGAAAAGTATGAAGTCCCTGTGGTGATCGAAGCGTTCCCAGAGACGCTGGCGGGCGAAAAAGGTCAGACAGCCGATGTTGTTTTACTGGGACCGCAAATTGCCTATATGTTGCCCGAAATTCAACGACTGTTACCTAATAAACCGGTCGAAGTGATCGACTCGGGGCTGTACGGCAAAATTGATGGTTTAGGTGTTCTTAAAGCTGCTGTGGCAGCCATTAAAAAAGCTGCTAATTAATTTTTATTTTTCCCGTCAAAGAGTTATTTCACACACAATACGCCGTAACATGCGTTACGGCATTTAAGGGTATTTTCCTATGAGTAAAGTCATCGCTTCACTTGAAAAGGTACTCCTTCCTTTTGCTGTTAAAATAGGAAAGCAGCCTCACGTTAATGCCATCAAAAACGGCTTTATTAAATTAATGCCGTTGACGCTGGCCGGGGCCATGTTCGTTTTAATTAACAACGTTTTTCTGAGCTTTGGTGAAGGTTCCTTCTTTTATTCATTAGGAATTCGGTTAGACGCTTCCACTATTGAAACCCTTAATGGTTTTAAAGCCATCGGCGGCAACGTCTATAACGGTACGTTGGGAATTATGTCGCTGATGGCGCCTTTCTTTATTGGGATGGCACTGGCAGAAGAGCGTAAGGTCGATCCGCTGGCCGCCGGGTTATTATCCGTCGCCGCCTTTATGACCGTCACGCCTTACAGCGTGGGTGAAGCCTATGCCGTTGGCGCCAACTGGCTGGGTGGGGCTAACATCATCTCCGGTATTGTTATCGGCCTGGTGGTGGCAGAGATGTTCACCTTTATCATCCGTCGAAACTGGGTGATTCGCCTGCCGGATAGCGTACCGGCTTCTGTATCCCGTTCATTTTCCGCGTTGATTCCAGGCTTCATTATTCTCTCCATCATGGGGATTATTGCCTGGGCGCTCTCTCACTGGGGCACAAACTTCCACCAGATCATCATGGACTCTATCTCTACGCCGCTGGCGTCGATGGGTGGCGTGGTCGGTTGGGCGTATGTGATTTTCACCTCTCTGCTGTGGTTCTTTGGCGTGCATGGTTCACTGGCACTGGCTGCGCTGGACAGCGGAATTATGACCCCATGGGCACTGGAAAACGTTGCACTTTATCAGCAGTACGGCTCCGTTGACGCGGCGCTGGCAGCGGGTAAAACCTTCCATGTGTGGGCGAAGCCGATGCTTGACTCCTATATCTTCCTGGGCGGTACCGGGGCGACCTTGGGTCTGATCATCGCGGTCTTTATTGTCTCTCGTCGTGCTGATTACCGTCAGGTCGCGAAGCTGGCGCTGCCATCAGGCATCTTCCAGATTAACGAACCGATCCTGTTCGGTCTGCCAATCATCATGAACCCGGTCATGTTCATTCCGTTCATCCTGATTCAGCCGCTGCTGGCCGCTATCACCCTGACGGCGTACTACATGGGCATCATTCCACCGGTTACCAACATTGCACCGTGGACCATGCCGGCGGGTCTGGGCGCCTTCTTCAACACCAACGGCAGCGTCGCGGCCTTCCTGCTGGCGATATTCAACCTCGGGATTGCCACCCTGCTGTACATGCCATTCGTGGCGATTGCGAACAAAGCCGCCACCATCATTGATGAAGAAGAGAGCGAAGAGGATATTGCCCTCTCACTGAAATTCTAAGATTGACGGCGCGGGGAAACCCGCGCCAGCCACAAGGAGCTTAAAGATGTTAGATTTGGATAGTATTGTCGCAGACGACGCCGCCGAGAACGATCTGGAAGAAGTGGTGATGGGGCTTATCATCAACTCTGGGCAGGCCCGCAGCCTGGCCTATGCCGCACTGAAGCAGGCCAAGCAGGGGGATTTCGCCGCGGCAAAAACCATGATGGAACAGTCCCGCACGGCGCTGAACGAAGCGCACCTGGTGCAGACAAAGCTGATTGAAAGCGATCAGGGCGAAGGGAAGATGAAGGTCAGCCTGGTGCTGGTTCACGCGCAGGATCACCTGATGACCTCGATGCTGGCACGTGAGCTGGTGGCGGAGCTCATTGAGCTTCACGAGAAGATGCAGTAAGTCAGACTGAGTAGCAGGAGGTCAGCACGATGGAAATTAAAACCGCACTTGAACAGCAGCTGTTTAATGGCAAAAATTTTCACGTGGTTATCTACAACAAGACGGAGAGCGCCAGTGGTCTGCATCAGCATGACTACTACGAGTTCACGATTGTTCTGACCGGTCGCTACTATCAGGAGATCAACGGTAAGCGCGTCCTGCTTGAACGAGGGGATTTCGTCTTCCTGCCGATGGGGTCTTATCACCAGAGCTTTTACGAATTTGGTGCCACCCGCATTCTGAATGTGGGCGTCAGCAGACGTTTCTTCGAGAAGCACTATCTGCCGCTGGTGCCGTTCTGCTTTGTGGCCTCTCAGGTCTATCGGGTCAAAAACGAGTTCATGACCTGGATTGAAACGGTGATCGCCTCGCTTAACTTCCGCGACAATGAATTTGATGAGTTTATTGAAACGGTGACCTTCTACGTGATGAACCGGCTGCGTCATCATCGTGAAGAGCAGCAGGTGACGGATGATATTCCGCAATGGCTACGCAGCACCGTTGAGCTGATGCACGACAAAGGCCAGTTCAGCGAAAATGCGCTGGAAAATATGGTCTCCCTGTCGGGCAAATCCCAGGAATATCTGACCCGTGCGACGCAGCGTTATTATCGTAAAACGCCCGTGCAAATTATTAATGAAATCCGCATTAATTTTGCTAAAAAACAGCTGGAAATTACCAACTATTCTGTCACCGATATTGCTTACGAGTCAGGATACAGCAGTCCCAGCCTGTTTATTAAAACCTTTAAGAAATTGACGTCATTCACACCGAACAGTTACCGGAAAAATTTGACGGTAATTAATTAACTTTCGGCGGATTACCCGCCACGAATATTGCTTTAATGGCTTGCCCAAATAGCGGGAAGAGCACGCTATACCTTGCAGGCGATTAACCTGATACGCTAAGGAAGATATTATGCAGAAGAAATTAAAAGTCGTAACCATTGGTGGCGGCAGCAGCTACACCCCGGAATTACTTGAAGGTTTCCTGAAACGTTATCATGAATTACCGGTCAGCGAATTATGGCTGGTGGACGTTGAGGAAGGTCAGGAGAAGCTGAATATTATTTTCGACCTGTGCAAGCGCATGGTGGAAAAAGCGGGCGTGCCTCTGACCGTGCATAAAACCCTCGATCGTCGTCTGGCGCTGAAAGATGCGGATTTCGTCACCACCCAGCTGCGCGTCGGCCAGCTGAAGGCACGTGAGCTGGACGAGCGTATTCCGCTGAGCCACGGGTATCTGGGGCAGGAGACTAACGGCGCGGGCGGCCTGTTTAAAGGCCTGCGTACTATCCCGGTCATTTTCGACATCGTCAAAGACGTACAGGAAATCTGCCCGAACGCGTGGGTCATTAACTTCACCAACCCGGCCGGCATGGTCACTGAAGCGGTCTATCGTCATACCGGCTTCAAACGTTTTATCGGCGTCTGCAACATTCCGATCGGCATGAAGATGTTTATCCGCGACGTGCTGGCGCTGACCGACAGCGACGATCTCTCCATCGATCTGTTTGGCCTGAACCACATGGTATTTATTAAAGATGTCATCGTGAACGGAAAATCGCGCTTTGCCGAGCTCCTCGACGGCGTAGCCTCCGGTCGTCTGACGGCGGCATCGGTGAAAAACATCTTTGACCTGCCGTTCAGCGAAGGGCTGATCCGCTCGCTGAATCTGCTGCCTTGCTCGTACCTGCTTTACTACTTCAAGCAGAAAGAGATGCTGGCCATCGAAATGGGCGAGTATTATAAGGGCGGCGCGCGTGCGCAGATCGTTCAGAAGGTTGAGAAGCAGCTGTTCGATTTGTATAAAGACCCGAACCTGAACGTCAAACCGAAAGAGCTGGAGCAGCGCGGCGGGGCCTACTACTCCGATGCGGCGTGTGAAGTGATCAACGCCATCTACAACGACAAGCAGGCGGAGCACTATGTCAACGTGCCGCACCACGGCCATGTCGACAATATTCCGGCTGACTGGGCCGTCGAAATGACCTGCATCCTGGGACGCGAGGGGGCTAAACCGCATCCTCGTATCACCCACTTCGATGACAAGGTCATGGGGCTGATCCACACCATCAAAGGCTTTGAAGTGGCGGCAAGCAACGCGGCGCTGAGCGGTGAGCTCAATGACGTGCTGCTGGCCCTGAACCTCAGCCCGCTGGTGCATTCTGACCGCGACGCGGAGCAACTGGCCAGCGAGATGATCCTGGCGCATGAAAAATGGTTGCCGAACTTTGCCGCCACGATCGAGAAGCTGAAGTTCAAACAGCAATAAGAGGACGCACAATGGAAAACCTGCTGATCGTTAATGCTGATGATTTTGGCCTCTCGAAAGGTCAGAACTACGGCATTATTGAAGCCTGTCGCCGGGGGGTTGTGACCTCTACAACGGCGCTGGTTAATGGTGAGGCGGTTGAACACGCGGCGCAGCTGAGCCGCGAGGTGCCGGAGCTGGGCGTAGGCATGCATTTTGTGCTGACGCTCGGGATGCCGCTTTCGCCAATGCCGGGCCTGACGCGCGATGGCCAGCTGGGTAAATGGATTTGGGAACTGGCGGAGCAGGGTGCTCTGCCGCTCGAAGAGATTGCCCGCGAGCTGGAGTGTCAGTTCAACCGCTTCGTTGATGTGTTTGGTCAGACGCCGACGCACATCGACAGCCATCACCACGTGCATATGATCCCGGCGATTTTCCCGCTTGTTGCCGGGTTTGCACAGCGCAAAGGCGTGGCGATGCGCGTGGATCGCGAGGTGCACGGATTGCCGGACTGTGCTGTCACCACCACTGAGGGGTTCAGCAGCGCGTTTTACGGCGACGAGATCGACGACGCGCTGTTCCTGAAGGTGCTGGATGATTCCGCCGCGCGGGGTGAACGTTCGCTGGAGGTCATGGCACATCCTGCCTTTGTCGATAACACCGTGCGTAAAAGCGCCTACTGCTGGCCGCGTCTGGCGGAGCTGGATGTGCTGACGTCGCCGTCGTTGAAATTCGCGATTGCCGAGCGCGGGTATCGGTTGGGGACGTTCGGGGATCTTTGAAATAAAGCCCGGTGGCGGCTTCGCCTTACCGGGCCTACAAAACCAATCGAATGTAGGCCGGGTAAGCGCGAGCGCCACCCGGCTTTTTTTACGCCGGAATCTGATCGATCTTGCTGCTTCGCGACCAGACACGGTGCGCGGCGAGCAAATCAAACAGCTTCGTCATAAAGGCATCGTCAACGTTATCTCCCTCGACAATCCCGTCCTCACCCTGATCGGCCACCTTCAGCTGCGCTTTGAACTGCCGCGCGTCGCCGGACAGCGCGATCGGCTTCAGGTGCTTATAGGCTTCCAGCAGATAATAGACGGCGTCGCCGTTGGTCAGCAGGCTGGCAATATCCCCGCACGGCACGATCACCGCATCGACGGTCAGTGATGGCGCACCGGCAAAGGTCGCCGCGACCGGCAGCACAGAACCATCGTTGGCCGTCACTTCACCCATGCGGGAATAGAGCAGTTTGGCATGCACGCCCTGGGTTTTCAGCGCCTGCATAATCCCCAGCACGTCGCTGGCGCGGGTTTTATCGTTCAGCAGAATGGCGACCACACGGCCTTTAATCGAGCCGCCCGGCACCGCATACAGGCTCAGCGACGGATCTTTCTTCACGCCGTTAACCTCTTTCGGCGGAGCAAGGTTACGCTGCTCGTCGGTCAGCGTAATGCCCAGGTTGTCCGCGACACTCTGGGCAAGCTGAACATCAATATGCGCCAGCTGATCAACCACGCGCTCGCGGATGTAGGTGCGCACCACTTTGCTCAGCTCGAAGCTGAAGCCGCCGATGATGTGCTGTTGCTCAATCGGCGTCTGGCTGTTCCAGAACAGGCGAGGGTGGGCGTAATACTCACCGAACGAGGGGCTGCGCTCGCGAATTTTATTGCCATCGATACGCTCCTGATACGATTCGAATCCACCGCGTTTCGGTCCGGGAGGCGTTTCACGCGGCCAGTTATCGTTGATGGAGTTCGGCTCATAGTTTGCCGGGTTGGTATCAATATCCTGACGGTGCATCCCGTCGCGCTGGAAGTTGTGATACGGGCAGGTTGGGCGGTTAATCGGAATTTCGTGGAAGTTCGGCCCGCCGAGTCGGCTAATCTGCGTATCGGTATAGGAGAAAAGGCGTCCCTGCAGGAGCGGATCGTTGGTGAAGTCCAGCCCCGGCACGATATGCCCCGGGTGGAACGCGGCCTGCTCGTTTTCGGCAAAGAAGTTATCCGGGTTACGGTTAAGCACCATTTTACCCACCAGCTGCACCGGCACCAGCTCTTCCGGGATCAGCTTCGTCGGGTCCAGAAGGTCGAAATCGAACTTAAATTCGTCCTCTTCCGGTATGAGCTGCAGGCCAAGTTCGTATTCCGGGAAGTCGCCCGCTTCAATGGATTCCCACAGCTCGCGGCGATGGAAGTCCGGATCGCGCCCGGTCAGCTTCTGCGCCTCGTCCCACACCAGCGAGGCTTTACCCGCGACAGGCTTCCAGTGGAAGCGGACAAACGTGGCTTTCCCCTCGGCATTGATCAGACGGAAGGTATGGATGCCAAACCCTTCCATGGTGCGGTAGCTGCGCGGAATGCCGCGGTCTGACATCGCCCACATCACGTTGTGTAAGGTTTCAGGCTGCAGGGAAACATAGTCCCAGAAGGTGTCGTGCGCACTTTGTCCCTGCGGTATGGCCCAGTGGGGCTCCGGTTTTACCGCATGGACAAAGTCAGGAAATTTATGCGCATCCTGAATGAAAAACACCGGCGTGTTATTGCCGACCAGATCGAAAATACCCTCTTCGGTATAAAACTTGGTGGCAAAGCCGCGGATATCCCGGACGGTATCTGCCGACCCCGCGCCACCCTGCACGGTGGAGAAACGCACAAACACCGGGGTGATTTTATCCGGGTCGGAGAGGAAATCCGCTTTGGTGATCGCTTTCAGGCTCTTGTAGGGCTGAAAGTAGCCGTGCGCAGCGGAACCGCGCGCGTGGACGATGCGTTCTGGTATCCGCTCGTGGTCAAAATGGGTGATTTTTTCCCGCAGGATAAAGTCTTCCAGCAGGGTTGGCCCGCGCGCGCCTGCGCGAAGGGAGTTTTGATCGTCAGCAATGCGTACGCCCTGATTGGTCGTGAGCGCGAAACCTTCACCGCCTTTTCGGTGTGGTTCAAGAGATTTCAGCTTCTCGTTTCCCGTGTCCGGCGATTTCATGCTTCCCGGTGCGGTAGGCTGTTCGCCCGGTGCGGAGGGGCCAGGGGAGGGGCGGTGAGAGCCGTCAGCGGGAGCGAGAGAGTCCATACCCGGTTGAGATTCTTCAGTGCCATGAATGGGTGATTGATGTGTTTTATCTTTGTTCGACATTGCACGCTTCTCCTTTATCCATTGCTAAAAACCCTATTAAGGATAGAACAATGTCGCGACATGGTTCGCGAACTAAGAGTTTTCATATGCCGTGATTAGCGAAAGGAGCCATCTCACCCACTCGGAGCGCGACGGAAGGCAGCAGGATCGGCTATCATAGAATTTTCCTGCTTCAAGAATTTGCTTTAGTGAATCCGTTGCTTATGAAACCTCTTCGTCAACAAAACCGCCAGGTTATTAGCTATGTGCCCCGCGTTGAGCCCGCGCCGCCAGACCATGCCCTGAAAGTGGAGGGCTTTCGCGATGTGTGGCAGTTACGGGGGAAATACGTGGCCTTTGTGCTGGTCGGCGAGCATTTCCGTCGCTCTCCCACCTTTACGGTGCCGGAGTCCGCACAGCGGTGGGCGATGCAAATCCGCCAGGATGAAGAGGTTGAAGAATAACAGCCATAAAAAAACCGCCATCAGGCGGTTTTTTTATTTCTAACGTGTTTAGCGGTGCGCCAGCTCGGCGTCGTCTTCACTTTCCAGAATCGCTTTGTCGGTCTGCTTCAGCCACTGGCTGGTCAGCGTACCGGCGGTCATGGAGCCGCTCACGTTCAGCGCTGTACGACCCATGTCGATCAGCGGCTCAACGGAGATCAGCAGGGCGACCAGCGTCACGGGCAGACCCAGCGCAGGCAGCACAATCAGCGCGGCGAAGGTTGCACCGCCGCCAACACCCGCAACGCCTGCGGAGCTTACGGTGACAATCCCGACCAGCGTGGCGATCCAGACCGGATCCAGCGGGTTGATGCCGACTGTAGGAGCAACCATTACCGCCAGCATCGCCGGGTACAGACCCGCACAGCCGTTCTGACCGATGGTGGCACCAAAGGAGGCAGAGAAGCTGGCGATAGATTCAGGCACGCCCAGACGACGGGTTTGCGCTTCAACGTTCAGCGGGATAGACGCGGCGCTGGAACGGCTGGTGAAGGCAAAGGTCAGTACCGGCCAGACCTTACGGAAGTACTTCAGCGGGCTGACGCCGTTCACGCCCAGCAGGATGCCGTGCACCACAAACATAATGCCAAGGCCCAGGTAAGAGGCGACAACGAAGCTGCCCAGCTTAATGATGTCCTGCAGGTTAGAGCCGGCAACCACTTTGGTCATCAGCGCCAGCACGCCGTAAGGGGTGAGCTGCATGACCAGACGGACCAGCTTCATCACCCAGCTTTGCAGGGTGTCAATTGCGGTCAGCACGCGTTCGCCTTTTGGCGCATCGTCTTTCAGCAACTTCAGCGCCGCTACGCCCAGGAACGCGGCGAAAATAACCACGCTGATGATTGAGGTTGGGCTCGCACCGGTCAGGTCAGCAAACGGGTTCTTCGGAATGAAGGAGAGCACCATCTGCGGCACGGTCAGGTCAGCCACTTTCCCAACGTAGTTGGTCTGAATCGCGGTCAGACGCGCCGTTTCAGCGGTACCCTGAACCAGACCTTCTGCAGTCAGGCCAAACAGGTTAGTGACCAGCACACCCACCAGCGCGGCAATCAGCGTGGTGAACAGCAGCGTGCCGATGGTCAGGAAACTGATTTTTCCCAACTGGGTCGCGTTATGCAGGCGGGCAACGGCGCTCAGAATAGAGGCGAAGACCAGCGGCATAACGATCATCTGCAGCAGCTGGACATAGCCGTTACCGACAATGTTGAACCACTGAATGGAATCTTTCAGAACTGGATTATCGGAGCCATAAATTGCCTGTAATGCCAGACCAAATACGACACCCATGGCCAGACCAACCAGCACCTTTTTCGCCAGGCTCCACTGTTTGTGGCGCGCCTGCGCGAGAAGCAATAGCAATACAGCGAACACAACGACGTTCGCGATGAGTGGAAAATTCATCCCCGTTCTCCTGATTTATTATCGGGTCGGTTTTTACCGATCCTGTTGGCGGAAGGTTAGCAGAAGTGTGATGTAGCGCTTATATCCAAATGGAATGGGTTATGACAAATGGGATAATTTTGTTGGTTTACTGTTCAATCTGGTGATGAATAAAGCGATTGAACTGAAATTGCAGCGAATTAATCATCTGGGAAGACCAGCGGACTGCACTGTTTTCGGGCAACGTTTGCGGCATCCAGACGGCGTAAGCAAACAGCGCCATGCACAAGACGCGCTCCAGCTGGTTCCCTTTCTGCGGTGCCAGGATGGGAAAACGGAAGCGCCAGCGGCAGGGCCACAGCAGCGGTACGCCCGCGGGCGTCAGCATATCGGCCAGAATATGGCTTAAATATCCCAGCACCATTCCCTGAATGGCATCACCGGGGACGATCCAGCTTTCGGGCACTTTTAAATAGAAAAGCGTCAGCAGGCCAAACACGGCCAGCAAGCTGTGCGTAAACCCCCGGTGGCCGAACGCGCGGGCGATGGGTTTCGATACCCACTTCAGGCGCTGTCCGAGGAACGACTTGGGATGGTCGATGTCGGGCAGCAGACAGGTCAATACGGCGGAAGGGACGATATGCCACCAGTCCCCCTGTGCCAGCACGGGGGTGAGTTCAGCGTTTTTGGCAAATACTGCGCACGCGATAGAAAAAAGCAGGTGGCCTTCCGCCGTCATGATAAAACCCACAAAACTGTCAATTCATACAGTATAGGGTTTTTATACAGTAGGCGGAAGAGGTGACGGTGTAACTGTTTGTCACAAACCGGAGGAGGGCGTTAACCGCCCTGCAGGTGGCGCGCCGTCAGTTCTGCCAGTGAATGTAGCTTCACATCGGCAAGCGCGAACCGGGGATCGTGGCGGCCTTCTTCCGCAGGCACCACAATGGAGCGCATCCGCGCGGCTTTAGAGGCCACCATGCCGTTAACGGAATCTTCCAGCGCAACGCAGTTGAGGGGATCCAGGCCGAGCTTAGCGGCACAGTCCAGATAGACCTGCGGGTGCGGCTTGCTGTAAGGCAGTTTCTCAGCGGAGGCAAGCGCGTCGAAACTGTCGCGCAGTTCAAACATGATGAGCACTTTTTCCAGCATATGCAGCGGTGACGCCGAGGCCAGGCCGACCTTCAGCCCCTGGGCTTTACACAGCGCGACTGCCTCACGAACGCCGGGCAGCAGCGGCTTGCTCTCTTCTACCAGCGAAATGGCGCGGCTGATAATGCGCGCGGTCACTTCATCACGACCTGGTCCAGCCCACGGCTGTTGGGCATACCACAGGTCAACCACCATATCGATGCGCAGGCCCAGCGTATCGGGAAGTTCATTACGGCGGCTGATATCCACGCCCAGGCTGGCCATGACGTCCAGTTCAGCGCGATCCCACAACGGTTCGGAATCGATCAGTAATCCATCCATGTCAAAAATTGCGGCAAGAATTTGGCGCGGTGTCGACATCACAACGTCTCCTTATCCAGGGTGTTCGACAGACGATAAGTGCTAAGCACACTCTGCAATTTAGCATATTGCTTTTAAAGAGCGGGCGAAATTGATGACCAGCAGGTAGACTAAGGCACAAATAACGCGTCTTTATGAAGAGGAACTGATGACGTATCAACAAGCTGGACGCATTGCGGTCTTAAAACGTATTGCTGGCTGGGTGATTTTTATTCCTGCCGTCATTTCTACGCTGATTTCTGTACTCAAATTTATGTACGATCACAGCGAAAAACAGCCGGGTATCAATGCGGTTATGCTTGATTTTGCGCATGTGATGATTGAGATGATGCGTTTCAATACGCCATTTTTGAATGTCTTCTGGTTTAACTCACCCACCCCGGATTTTCACCATCAGCTGAATATCGGCTTTTGGGTGATATACGCCCTGATCTTTGTTGCGCTGGCGCTGCAGGCCTCTGGCGCGCGAATGAGCCGTCAGACGCGCTTTTTACGCGAGGGCGTTGAGGACCAGCTCATTCTGGAGCAGGCCAAAGGCCCGGAAGGCATGAGCCGGGAGCAGATTGAATCCCGCATTGTTGTGCCGCGCCACACTATTTTCCTGCAAATCTTCCCGCTCTATATCCTTCCCGTGATGATCATTGTGGCAGGATACTTCTTCTTCTCACTGCTCGGTTTTCTGTAACCGATACGGGTGGCGGCAAGGCCACCCGTTCGCGTCTCAGGCGGCAAGCATGCGCTCAAGCGCACGCTGTGCGTTAACCAGGTGCTCCCCACCAAAAAGTATGGCGCGGTTCATCAGCGTATAAAGCTGGTACACCGGTTGACGGTCGAGGAAGCCGGGCGGCAGGGGAGAAACCGACTGATAACCGTCATATATCTGCGGCGGTTGTTCAGGGTGCAGCGGCAGCATGGCAAGGTCACACTCTCGGTCACCCCAGTAGCAGGCCGGGTCGAAGATATAGGGGCCGTTGGGCCCCAGCGCGCAGTTATCGGACCACAAATCACCGTGGAGCAGAGACGCCTGAGGCTGGTGGGAGGCCAGACGCTGCTGCACGTGCTCGACGATGGCGTCTATATTGCCAAATTCCAGCCCTTTCTCGGCGGCAAGCTCAAGCTGCCAGCCAATACGCTGCTCGGCAAAAAAGGTCGACCAGCGACGCTGCCAGGCATTGGGCTGTGGCGTGGTGGAGAGGTCATTGTCAAAATCGAGACCAAACTGCGGCTGGTCGCTCCACTGATGGAGGCGTGCTAGCTGCTGGCCAAGAATGAAAGCGTTATGGGCATCCAGCGGACGGGCGGGGAGATATTCCATGACCAGAAAACTGTAATCGCGGTCGCTACCGACGGCCAGCACCTGCGGGACCGTCACCGTTTTACTGCGCGACAACAGTTCAAGCTGATCGGCTTCGGCGGTAAATATCGGAAGCAGTTCACGTTCATCGCATTTTACGAAGAGATCGCGCCCTGCGTAGCGTAAATGCCACGCGGCGTGGATCTCTCCGCCTGGCAGTTCGTTACGCAGTTCAATTTCACCTTCACCCAGCTGCTCACTTAAAAGATGACTGATAGCCTGCCACATGTTGACTCTCCCATGTTGTCTGCCAGATCATAAAGTTAGCGCATTATTGCGGTAAAAAAATACGAACTAACGCACACCTGAGCGGTTTAATTTCATACAGGGCACTTATTGTTCTTTTTTCTGCCAGTTTTCCCAGGTGTCGACGTCAATTTCGGCTGGCTTGTCGGTCACACTTTCCACCAGACTGGCGGCCAGCGCATGAACCTCTTCTTTATTCAGGGCACCGATCAGACCAAATGCCAGGGTGCCTAAATCATGAATATTGCCCTCGTCATCCGTGAGCGTGAGGAGAAAATTAGCCCGGGTGAAGGCGTTGTTGAGCTCATTCAGCTCGGTCAGCGATGCTTCATGAAGGTTGACGGTTACGACGTAGCGGGTGATGTCACCACTGCTCATAATTCACCTCATTGTTATCATGGAAGTTTTCTTAGCATAGTCGATAGTTTGCGTTTGGCGACTCGGTGATGACATTCCCCTCCATAAGGATGAAGGGGAACAGGGGTTAATTTCGGGACAGATAATCGACAATTTTTTGCGTATCGGCCAGCGAACAGAGACGCGTGCCCTGGTTGATGGTAGCGGCGCTACCCGCCGCCACGCCGTAGCGCGTCATCTCCAGCAGTGACGCGCCCTGCGCCAGCTTAAGCGTCATCGCGCCTACCATGCTGTCACCCGCGCCAACCGTGCTCTGGCTCTTCATTGGCGGAGGAACAACCTGAACGGACGACGTTTCATCGACGGCCAGTGCCCCCTGCGGACCAAGGGAAACCACCACGCGCCGCGCTTTGCCGCTGCGCACCAGCTCCTGCGCGGCGGTGCGCACATCGTCAGGCTGCGTCAAGTCGCGGTTGACCAGCGCGCTTAACTCTTTCTGGTTGGGTTTGACCAGTTCAAGATTGCCCGGCACTAAGGCCGCCTGCAGGGCCTCGCCGCTGCTGTCAACGATGCAGCGGATACCGCGTTGCTGCGCCGCCTGAATAAGCGCGGTTAATTTTTCCGTGCTGACGCCGGGGGGCAGGCTGCCGCTTACCACCAGCAGCGCGCCGCTTTCAATGGTCAGTACTTTCTCTTCAAGCTGACGAAACTCGTCATCGGTGAGTTTCGCGCCCGGCATGACAAACCGGTACTGCTCGCCGCTGGATTCAACGTGGACATGCAGGTTTTGCCGCGTCCAGTCTTTCGCCTCGACGGTCTCTACGGCAACCTGTTCATCTGCCAGCAGAGAGACCAGGTGTTCGCCGGTGGCACCGCCTGCGGGAAAAATGGCCGTGGCCTTGCCCCCGAGGTGGGTAATGGCGCGCGCCACGTTGATACCGCCACCGCCGGGCTCAAAGACCGGGGCGCTACAGCGCAATTTACCTTCCGGGTAAATCTGCGGCGTCAGGGTGGCGGAATCAAGGGAAGGGGAGAGCGTCAGGGTGTAGATAGAAACCATCATTACCTCCTTTTAGCATGGGTTCCTTTTAGTCTGGCACCATTTGTCAGGAAGGCAACGTAAATAACAGTATGATTTTAAATATGAATACTGAATAAAAGTAAGACCGGAGATATATAAAATAAAACGCTTTTTGGGATCGTTCTTATTCAAAAAATGAAATAAGAAATCATTGCTATGTTATTTGCGGCTTTTTATAATTTGTTACCTTTCTCTGGACGCCTTGTCATTGATCCTCAAGAAAGATTCCGGGACCGTGTGGTCTCTTTTTTTGTTGTACGGACTCCTTAATAAAATGAAGCTTTTAAAGACAGTTCCCGCTGCACTGATGCTGGCGGGTGGCGTGTTTGCGGCTATGAACGCGACCGCCGATGATTCCGTTTTTACTGTCATGGACGATCCCTCCACCGCGAAAAAACCGTTTGAAGGTAACCTGAACGCTGGGTACCTGGCACAATCCGGTAACACGAAAAGCTCTTCTCTGACGGCGGACAGTACGCTTACCTGGTACGGTAATACCACCGCCTGGTCTCTGTGGGGTAATGCCAGCAATACGTCCGCTAATGACGAGCGTTCTTCCGAGAAATATGCGGTAGGCGGACGTAGCCGTTACAACATGACCGACTATGATTACCTGTTTGGTCAGGCAAGCTGGTTAACCGACCGTTACAATGGTTATCGCCAGCGTGACGTGTTCACCGCGGGTTATGGTCGTCAGTTCCTGAACGGTCCGGTACACAGCCTCCGTTTTGAATTCGGTCCGGGTGTGCGTTATGACGAGTACACCAATGGCGATACCAAAACCCAACCGCTCGGTTACGCTTCCGGCACCTATGCCTGGCAGATGACTGACAACACCAAATTTACCCAGGGTGTTTCTGTATTTGGTGCCGACGATACGACGCTGAACTCTGAGACGGCGCTGAACGTGGCCATTAACGAACACTTTGGTCTGAAAGTCGCCTACAACGTGACCTGGAACTCTTCACCACCCGAATCTGCACCGGATCATACCGACCGCAGAACCACGGTTTCACTGGGTTATAGAATGTAATGAAGACGGGCCGATGATCATGTCGGCCCGTTTATTCTGTCTGGTCTTGTGACGTCCCTTCTGATGAGCAGTATTCGCCCCTAACCCCAAATCATTGCCGCCCAACGGAGTAACAGCATTGCGCCGCAGATGGCGATCAGCACCAGCACCATTTTCCAGTGTTTTACGGCAAATCGTTTTGTTGGCATAACCTAATCCTTGTTCGTTGATACCCACAGTCTACCAAACAGGGCCGAAATATGCCCCTACTCAGGAACGATTGGGTTATGCCAGCGCAGGGTTCGGCTCAGAACCAGTGGAATCGTTCGGCGAGAATCAACAATAAACCGGTGGCGGAAAGGATGTTTAAAATCACAACCGTTCTACTGGATACGTTCATAGTATGCACCTTTGGGTTTAAAGACCTGTTCAAGATTAGCCCAGCATCTTTGAAATGCGAGCACCGGGATCATGCGACCTGCAAATTCATGCGAAAGTGCCAGCACATCAATCTGCCAGCAGAGGGTGCAATCTCCCTTTTGTTAGTGTTAACATTGCAAGGCTTGCCGTATATCCGGCGTTGTCTGATTTTCCGGCAGGTGAATGATGACGAACCAATTTGACGATTGTTGGTCAGATGGTGTCGTAATCTATTGTCAAATCACGATTATTTTCTTTGTATATGCTCTTATGTGTGGGGCATCACTGCAAATAAGGATATAAAATGCCTGTAATTACTCTTCCTGATGGCAGCCAACGCCATTTCGACCGTGCTGTTAGCCCAATGGATGTTGCCCTGGACATCGGTCCTGGTCTCGCGAAAGCGACTATCGCCGGCCGCGTTAACGGTGAGCTGGTAGATGCCTCCGATCTGATCGAAAACGATGCGACGCTTGCGATCATCACCGCAAAAGATGAAGAAGGTCTGGAGATCATTCGTCACTCCTGCGCGCACCTGTTAGGCCATGCCATCAAACAGCTGTGGCCAAACACCAAAATGGCGATCGGTCCGGTTATCGATAATGGTTTCTACTACGACGTTGACCTTGACCACACCCTGACTCAGGAAGATATCGACGCGCTCGAAAAACGTATGCACGAGCTCGCCGAAACAAACTATGACGTCATCAAGAAGAAAGTCAGCTGGCACGAAGCGCGTGAAACCTTCGTGAAGCGTGGCGAGAGCTATAAGGTCTCGATTCTTGACGAAAACATTTCGCATGATGACAAGCCTGGCTTGTACCATCACGAAGAATACATCGACATGTGCCGTGGACCGCACGTGCCGAACATGCGCTTCTGTCATCACTTTAAGCTGATGAAGATCGCTGGCGCCTACTGGCGTGGTGACAGCAACAACAAGATGTTGCAGCGTATCTATGGTACCGCGTGGGCCGATAAAAAAGCCCTGAACGCCTACCTGCTGCGCCTGGAAGAGGCGGCGAAGCGTGACCACCGTAAAATCGGTAAGCAGCTTGACCTGTACCACATGCAGGAAGAAGCGCCGGGAATGGTGTTCTGGCATAACGACGGCTGGACCATCTTCCGTGAACTGGAAACTTTCGTACGCTCCAAGCTGAAAGAGTACCAGTATCAGGAAGTGAAAGGCCCGTTCATGATGGACCGTGTGCTGTGGGAAAAAACCGGCCACTGGGACAACTACAAAGATGCGATGTTCACCACCTCGTCTGAGAACCGTGAATACTGCATCAAGCCAATGAACTGCCCGGGGCACGTTCAGATCTTCAACCAGGGTCTGAAATCCTACCGTGACCTGCCGCTGCGTATGGCGGAGTTCGGTAGCTGCCACCGTAACGAGCCATCAGGTGCGCTGCACGGTCTGATGCGTGTGCGTGGCTTTACGCAGGATGATGCGCATATCTTCTGTACCGAAGATCAGGTTCGTGACGAAGTTAACGCCTGTATCCGTATGGTCTACGATATGTACAGCACCTTTGGCTTCGAGAAGATCGTGGTCAAACTCTCAACGCGTCCGGAAAAACGTATCGGTAGCGATGAGACCTGGGATCGCGCAGAAGCGGATCTCGCCGTGGCGCTGGAAGAGAACGGCATTCCGTTCGAATACCAGCTGGGCGAGGGCGCATTCTACGGTCCGAAAATTGAATTTACCCTGTATGACTGCCTCGATCGCGCATGGCAGTGCGGTACTGTACAGCTGGACTTCTCCCTGCCGCAGCGTTTAAGCGCCTCTTATGTTGGCGAAGACAACGAGCGTCAGGTGCCGGTAATGATTCACCGTGCCATTCTCGGTTCTCTGGAGCGCTTCATCGGCATCCTGACCGAAGAGTTCGCCGGCTTCTTCCCAACCTGGCTTGCGCCGGTGCAGGTGGTGGTGATGAACATTACCGATTCTCAGGCAGATTACGTTAAAGAATTGACGCAGAAACTACAAAATGCGGGCATTCGCGTAAAAGCAGACTTGAGAAATGAGAAGATTGGCTTTAAAATCCGCGAGCACACTTTACGTCGTGTCCCGTATATGTTGGTCTGTGGTGATAAAGAGGTGGAAGCAGGCAAAGTTGCCGTTCGCACCCGCCGTGGTAAAGACCTGGGCAGCCTGGACGTAAGTGAAGTGATTGAGAAGCTGCAACAAGAGATTCGCAGCCGCAGTCTTCAACAACTGGAGGAATAAGGTATTAAAGGCGGAAAACGAGTTCAAACGGCACGTCCGAATCGTATCAATGGCGAGATTCGCGCCCAGGAAGTTCGCTTAACAGGTCTGGAAGGCGAGCAGCTGGGGATTGTGAGTCTGAGAGAAGCAATCGAAAAGGCTGAAGAAGCTGGAGTAGATTTAGTTGAAATCAGCCCTAACGCCGAACCGCCAGTTTGTCGTATCATGGACTACGGCAAGTTCCTTTATGAAAAGAGTAAGTCTTCTAAGGAACAGAAGAAGAAGCAAAAAGTTATCCAGGTTAAGGAAATCAAATTCCGTCCTGGTACCGACGATGGCGATTATCAGGTAAAACTCCGCAGCCTGATTCGCTTTCTGGAAGATGGCGATAAGGCCAAGATCACACTGCGTTTCCGCGGTCGTGAGATGGCCCACCAACAGATTGGTATGGAAGTGCTTAACCGCGTCCGTGACGATCTGAGTGAACTGGCAGTAGTCGAATCCTTCCCTACGAAGATCGAAGGCCGCCAGATGATCATGGTGCTCGCTCCTAAGAAGAAACAGTAAGGCCTTCAAGCAGCAAAATCTGTGGAGCCTTCGGGTTTCATAGGTTTTGTTCGCCTATGTTTCGTTTATTTAACAATGCGAAGTGGAAGTTATTAAAATGCCAAAAATTAAGACCGTACGCGGTGCTGCTAAGCGCTTCAAAAAAACCGGTAAAGGTGGTTTTAAGCACAAGCACGCTAACCTGCGTCACATTCTGACTAAGAAAGCTACCAAGCGTAAACGTCACCTGCGTCCAAAAGCCATGGTTTCTAAAGGCGATCTGGGCCTGGTCATCGCGTGCCTGCCGTACGCATAAGTCGTTTCGTTTAACTTTTTTAACTTAGAATAGATACAGGAGAGCACACATGGCTCGCGTAAAACGTGGTGTAATTGCACGTGCACGTCACAAGAAAATTTTGAAACAAGCTAAAGGCTACTACGGTGCGCGTTCACGCGTATACCGCGTTGCCTTCCAGGCTGTTATCAAAGCAGGTCAGTACGCTTACCGTGACCGTCGTCAGCGTAAGCGTCAGTTCCGTCAACTGTGGATTGCGCGTATCAACGCAGCAGCACGTCAGAACGGTATTTCTTACAGCAAATTCATCAACGGCCTGAAAAAAGCCTCTGTTGAAATCGACCGTAAGATCCTGGCTGACATCGCAGTATTCGACAAAGTAGCGTTCACCGCTCTGGTCGAAAAAGCGAAAGCAGCACTGGCATAAGCCAGTTGAGAGAGGGGGCCTGGCTCCCTCTTTTCATATAACCCTGTAAGAAGATTGACATTTACCCGTGCAGGCTTTTCAATAAGGTCTCAACGGTTTTTACCCAACAAGGTAACGCAAGCATGAATGCTGCTATTTTCCGCTTCTTCTTTTACTTTAGCACCTGACTTCAGGAGGCTAGCGCGTGAAAGATGAAACGAAAAACAGCGCCAGATAAGCCTCCCGATGGAGGCTTTTTTTGTGCCTGAATTTGAGAGAATAACTCCACCAAATCGGTGTCTGCACCGACATAATGAGGAAAATCATGTCACATCTCGCAGAGCTGGTTGCCAGTGCAACAGCCGCCATTAATCAGGCCTCAGATGTTGCCGCGTTAGACAATGTCCGCGTCGAATATCTTGGGAAGAAAGGGCACTTGACCCTTCAAATGACAACCCTGCGTGAGCTGCCGCCAGAAGAGCGCCCGGCAGCGGGGGCGGTGATTAACGAAGCCAAAGAGCAGGTACAGCAGGCGCTGAACGCACGCAAAGCCGAGCTGGAAAGCGCGGTGCTGAATGCGCGTCTGGCCGCAGAGACGATCGACGTCTCTCTGCCGGGTCGCCGCATCGAGAACGGCGGTCTGCACCCGGTTACCCGTACCATCGATCGCATTGAAAGTTTCTTCGGTGAGCTCGGCTTTACCGTGGCGACTGGCCCGGAAATCGAAGATGATTACCACAACTTCGATGCCCTGAACATTCCTGGCCATCATCCGGCACGCGCTGACCACGACACTTTCTGGTTCGACGCGACGCGTCTGCTGCGTACCCAGACCTCCGGCGTTCAGATCCGTACCATGAAGGATCAGGCACCGCCAATCCGTATTATCGCGCCGGGCCGCGTCTATCGTAACGACTACGATCAGACCCACACCCCAATGTTCCACCAGATGGAAGGCCTGATTGTTGATAAAAACATCAGCTTCACCAACCTGAAGGGCACGCTGCACGATTTCCTGAACAACTTCTTTGAGGAAGATCTGCAGGTTCGTTTCCGTCCGTCCTACTTCCCGTTCACTGAACCGTCTGCGGAAGTTGACGTGATGGGCAAAAACGGCAAATGGCTGGAAGTGCTGGGCTGCGGCATGGTGCATCCAAACGTACTGCGTAACGTGGGTATCGATCCGGAAGTTTACTCCGGCTTTGCCTTTGGTATGGGCATGGAGCGTCTGACCATGCTGCGCTACGGCGTGACCGACTTACGTGCATTCTTCGAAAACGATCTGCGTTTCCTCAAACAGTTTAAATAAGGGCAGGACAGAACAATGAAATTCAGTGAACTGTGGTTACGCGAGTGGGTGAACACCACGCTGGACAGCGACGCGCTTTCTAACCAGATCACCATGGCAGGTCTGGAAGTGGACGGCGTTGAGCCGGTTTCCGGCGCATTCAACGGCGTGGTCGTCGGCGAAGTGGTAGAGTGCGGTCAGCATCCTAACGCGGACAAACTGCGCGTAACAAAAGTAAACGTAGGCGGTGACCGTCTGCTGGATATCGTCTGCGGTGCGCCAAACTGCCGTCAGGGGCTGAAAGTGGCCGTGGCGACCGTCGGTGCGGTACTGCCGGGCGATTTCAAAATCAAAGCGGCTAAGCTGCGCGGCGAGCCGTCTGAAGGCATGCTGTGTTCCTTCTCCGAGCTGGGTATTTCCGACGATCACAACGGCATCATTGAGCTGCCGCTGGATGCGCCAATCGGCACCGATATCCGTGAGTACCTGAAGCTTGATGACAACACCATCGAAATCAGCGTCACGCCAAACCGTGCCGACTGTTTAGGGATCATCGGCGTGGCGCGCGACGTTGCTGTGCTGAACCAGACCGAACTGAACGCGCCGGACATTGCGCCGGTTGAAGCGACCATCAGTGACGTGCTGCCTATTCAGGTTGACGCTGCGGATGCCTGCCCGCGCTACCTCGGTCGCGTGGTGAAAGGCATCAATGTTAAGGCGCCAACCCCGCTGTGGATGAAAGAGAAGCTGCGCCGCTGCGGTATCCGCTCTATCGACGCCGTGGTTGACGTGACCAACTACGTTCTGCTGGAGCTGGGCCAGCCAATGCACGCGTTCGATAAAGATCGTATCGAAGGCGGCATTGTGGTGCGCATGGCGAAAGAGGGTGAAACCCTGGTTCTGCTGGACGGCAGCGAAGCGAAACTGAACGCCGACACACTGGTGATTGCTGACCACAGCAAAGCGCTGGCAATGGGCGGTATCTTCGGTGGCGAACATTCGGGCGTCAACGACGAAACCCAAAACGTGCTGCTGGAGTGCGCGTTCTTCAGCCCGCTCTCTATCACCGGTCGCGCACGCCGTCACGGTCTGCACACCGATGCGTCTCATCGCTACGAGCGTGGCGTTGACCCGGCGCTGCAGTACAAAGCAATGGAGCGTGCCACCCGCCTGCTGATCGACATCTGCGGCGGCGAAGCGGGCCCGGTGATCGACGTCACCAACGAAGCGACGCTGCCGAAGCGTGCGACCATCACCCTGCGCCGCAGCAAGCTGGATCGCCTCATTGGGCACCATGTTGCTGATGCGCAGGTGACCGATATCCTGAAGCGTCTGGGTTGCGACGTGACCGAAGGTCAGGGCGAGTGGAAAGCCGTTGCGCCTTCTTGGCGTTTCGACATGGAAATTGAAGAAGATCTGGTGGAAGAAGTGGCCCGTGTTTATGGCTACAACAACATCCCTGACGAGCCTGTCCAGGCCGGTCTGGTGATGGGCACCCACCGTGAAGCCGACCTGTCCCTGAAGCGTGTGAAAACCATGCTGAACGACAAAGGCTACCAGGAAGTGATCACCTACAGCTTTGTTGATCCAAAACTGCAGCAGCTGATCCACCCGGGTCAGGAAGCGCTGATCCTGCCAAGCCCAATCTCCAGCGAAATGTCCGCGATGCGTCTGTCCCTGTGGACGGGCCTGTTGGGCACTATCGTTTATAACCAGAATCGCCAGCAAAACCGCGTGCGAATTTTCGAAAGCGGTTTGCGCTTTGTACCGGATAATCAGGCAAATTTAGGCATCCGTCAGGATCTCATGCTGGCTGGCGCCATCAGCGGTAACCGCTATGAAGAACACTGGGACCTGGCAAAAGGCACGGTTGATTTCTACGATATGAAGGGCGATCTGGAAGCGATTCTGGATCTGACCGGTAAATTATCTGAAATTGAATTCCGCGCAGAAGCCATTCCGGCCCTGCATCCAGGCCAGAGCGCTGCCCTCTATTTAGACGGCAAACGCATTGGTTTTATTGGGGTTGTTCACCCTGAGCTGGAGCGTAAACTGGACCTGAACGGCCGTACCATCGTGTTCGAGCTGGAATGGAACCTGGTGGCAGACCGCGTGATTCCTCAGGCTCAGGACGTCTCCCGCTTCCCGGCAAACCGCCGTGATATCGCGGTTGTGGTCGCGGAAAATGTGCCCGCAGCAGATATTTTGGCCGAATGTAAGAAAGTTGGCGTAAATCAGGTAGTTGGCGTAAACTTATTTGACGTGTACCGCGGCAAGGGCGTAGCAGAGGGCTTTAAGAGCCTGGCTATCAGCCTGATCCTTCAGGATACCAGCCGTACACTCGAAGAAGAGGAGATTGCCGCTACCGTCGCCAAATGTGTAGAGGCATTAAAAGAGCGATTCCAGGCATCATTGAGGGATTGAACCTATGGCGCTTACAAAAGCTGAAATGTCAGAATATCTGTTTGATAAGCTTGGGCTTAGCAAACGGGATGCCAAAGAGCTGGTAGAGCTGTTTTTCGAAGAGATCCGTCGTGCTCTGGAAAATGGTGAGCAGGTAAAACTCTCCGGTTTTGGCAATTTTGATTTGCGCGACAAAAACCAACGTCCGGGCCGCAACCCGAAGACGGGGGAAGATATTCCCATTACAGCCCGCCGCGTGGTGACCTTCAGACCCGGCCAGAAGTTAAAAAGCCGTGTCGAAAACGCAACGCCCAAAGCAGAGTAATATGAACTAACTAAAAAGGCCGCCCACGCGGCCTTTTTTCTTTGCGCTCTTTGGTAAACCCGCCGTAAAATCAATTACATCTCACGCTACTAAAACCGTACACATGCTTGATTATGCCCATCACCAGCACCGTTCCGATCGGCGTCGCCTGCTTTTGCTGGCGCTGCTGCTCATTATTGCCGCAGGCGTTAGCCTCTGCGCCGGTGACCGATGGATAGGGCCCGAAAGCTGGTGGGGGCCTGACGGACAGCTCTTCGTCTGGCAAATTCGTCTGCCGCGGACCGTCGCGGTGATGCTGGTGGGCGCCGCGCTGGCGCTGTGCGGCACCATAATGCAGGCATTGTTTGAGAATCCCCTGGCGGAGCCCGGGCTGCTCGGCGTGTCCAACGGTGCGGGCGTGGGGCTGATTGCGGCGGTAATGCTGGGCGGAGGCGAACTCTCCGGATGGCGTATTAGCCTGAGCGCGATCCTTGGCGCATTACTGATAACGCTCATCCTGCTTCGTTTTGCCAGACGGCATTTATCGACCAGCCGTCTGCTGCTTGCCGGCGTTGCGCTGGGGATCATCTGCAGCGCGCTGATGACCTGGGCGGTCTACTTCTCGACCTCCTTTGACCTGCGGCAGCTCATGTACTGGATGATGGGCGGCTTTGGCGGCGTCGACTGGCAGCAGGGCTGGCTGATGGCGCTGCTGGTGCCGGTCATCGTGTGGGCTGCCCTGCAGGCGCAGCCGCTGAATATGCTCGCGCTGGGTGAAACCTCAGCCCGCCAGCTGGGCATGCCGATTGGGTTCTGGCGTAATGCGCTGGTGATCGCCATTGGCTGGCTGGTCGGCGTCAGCGTGGCCCTGGCGGGCGCGATTGGCTTTATTGGCCTGGTGATCCCGCACATGCTCCGTCTGTGCGGCCTCACGGACCATCGAACCTTGCTTCCGGCCTCGGCGGTTGCCGGGGCCGTCACGCTGCTGGTGGCTGACATCATCGCCCGGCTTGCCCTGACGGCTGCAGAGCTGCCCATCGGCGTGGTGACCGCCACGCTGGGCGCGCCGGTCTTTATCTGGCTACTATTAAAAGCTGGACGTTAAATCGACAACCTGAGGAAATGCTATGCAGTCAGATATCCTGAATACTGAAGTGACCACCATTGATGGCGATAAAACCACGTTGGAAGGCTACAAAGGCAACGTGTTGCTGATCGTCAACGTGGCATCCAAATGCGGCCTGACGCCGCAGTACGAGCAGCTGGAAAACATTCAGAAGGCCTGGGAAAAAGACGGTTTCACCGTGCTGGGCTTCCCCTGCAACCAGTTCCTGGGCCAGGAGCCGGGCAGCGAAGAGGAGATTAAAACCTTCTGCAGCACCACTTACGGGGTGACGTTCCCGCTGTTCAGCAAAATCGATGTCAACGGTGAAGGCCGCCATCCGCTGTATGCGAAGCTGATCGCTGCCGCACCGAAAGCCGTTGCGCCGGAAGGCAGCGGTTTTTATGAACGCATGGCCAGCAAAGGCCGCGCGCCGCTTTACCCGGACGATATACTCTGGAACTTCGAAAAATTCCTGATTGGTCGCGACGGCCAGGTCGTTCAGCGTTTTTCACCGGATATGACCCCTGAAGATCCGATCGTCATGGAATCTATCAAGCTGGCGCTGGCGAAATAATGTCACTGCTGATGCAGCTCACGGACGTTGCCGAGAAGGGACGTCTGGAGCCGATAACCGGCACCGTCAATGCGGGAGAAATCCTGCATCTTGTCGGGCCAAACGGCGCCGGAAAGAGCACGCTGCTGGCACGGATGGCGGGCATGACTGCCGGAGAAGGGCAGATAACGTTGCTGGAGCATACGCTGGCCGACTGGTCTCCGGTCTCACTGGCGCATCGGCGCAGCTATCTCGTGCAGCAGCAGGTGCCGCCTTTTGCGATGCCGGTCTGGCAGTATCTGATGCTGCATTTGCACGACAAACACCGTACGGCGCTGCTGGCGGACGTGGCCGCGGCGCTGGGGCTGGAAGATAAACTCTCCCGGCATGTCAGCCAGCTATCCGGCGGCGAATGGCAGCGGGTACGTCTGGCGGCTGTCATCGTCCAGATCCACCCGGCCGGTAACCCGCATGGTCGGATGCTGCTTCTCGATGAACCGATGAGCGGTCTGGATGTGGCGCAGCAGGCGGCCCTGGATACGCTGCTAAGCGCGCTGAGCCGAAAAGGCATCGCCGTGGTGATGAGCAGCCATGACCTCAACCACACCTTGCGACATGCCCATCGGGTGTGGCTGCTGGCGAAGGGGAAGATGATCGCCAGCGGTACGCGGGATCAGGTTCTGACGCCGCCCAATCTTGCCCGCGCATACAACATGTCGTTCCGCAGGCTGGATATCGAGGGCCATAAGATGCTGATTTCGACCGGGCAGGAGTAAGCGTTTCTTGCCTGTGAGCACAGTTGCACGCTAAATTACGAAAAGAACAATAAAAGCAGAGGATTCGTCTGAAAATGCGATTCTGGTTTCTCCTGATGGCCACACTTTTTCTTGCGGGATGCAGTAGCCATCGTGCACCGCCGCCTAACCCACGGCTTTCAGATTCGATCACCGTCATCGCCAGCCTCAACGATCAGCTGAGCAACTGGCGCGGCACGCCTTATCGCTACGGCGGTATGAGCCGTGGCGGTGTGGACTGCTCCGGCTTCGTTCTGATGACCTTCCGCGACAAGTTTGATTTACAGCTGCCGCGCGAAACGCGCAAACAGGCAGAAATCGGCACGGAAATTGATAAAGACGATCTTCTGCCCGGGGACCTGGTTTTCTTCAAAACCGGATCGGGGGAAAGCGGTCTTCATGTGGGCATTTATGACACTGACAACCAGTTCATTCACGCGTCAACCAGCCGCGGCGTGATGCGCTCTTCCCTGGATAATGTCTACTGGCGTAAAAATTTCTGGCAGGCACGACGTATATAGTCTTCGTCGTATACCTCTCTTATGACGGCATGGAAACGAATAAAACATGCCGTTTTTTCTCAAATAAGATGATTAAAGTTAAATTTATCTAAAATTAGCGAATCCCGCATGTGTCTGTTTTATCTAAAACTGGCTATTATTCTGCAACCAGGATAAGATTATTTTAGATTCAGGGATAAATCTGAAAATTAATACGGAACTAATGAAATTAATCTTATTAAAATCAAGACAGTGGAATTGTGTCGGCAATTGCTCCAGGATGTCCTCTCTCATCTTTAATGCGGGGCGAGTGCAATGATAATTACGCTAGATAATGCTTACCAGTCTGAACTACTGCTTCTGCCTGCCCGTAATAGCGCAGGGGAGCTTAAAGGTTTAGAAATTCTGGTTAACTTTACTGGCGTCGGCAGCGATGTGCGGATCCCCACTGAGCTTGTTATCCCACGACTTTCAGCGGCTGAAGAGTTAACGCTGTTTAACGAAAAACTGCAATTGCTTGATACCTGTAAACTGTTTTTTATTCAGCATCAGTTAATTGCATGGATCAATATTACACCTGCAATAGTTGAATTTTTATTAAGTAATGGAAACGCTGTTTCAATTCTTGAGCGTTATCCGTTTCTTGAGTTTACTGTTAATGAGAATTATCCAGGTTTAAATAACGGAAAGGACGATCTTCAGCTGGCGAGAATGGCGATCCATTTTCCGTTGGTGCTGGCAAACTTTGGCGCAGGCGCGGCATCGCTCAAGGCGGTCTACGATGGATTATTTAAACGGGTCATTCTCGATAAAGGCTTCATTCAGCAGCGTGCGGCGGAACTCTCTTTTGAGCCCTTTATGCGCGCCATCCTCTGGCAAATCACGCCACACTGCCAGTCTGTGATTGTCTCAGGCATTGATGACCACGGCCTCTTACAGCGCGTGCTGTCCTTTAATTTTGGCGCCATGCAGGGGACACTCTGGCCTGCCGTCTCGGCGGGACACGTCACTACGCTGGTTCAGCAGCGATAACCCTTGCTTTCGCCCGTGTTTAAGTCCGGGTAAACCCTCTACACTAAAAGCAGGAGGACTTATGACCCTGTCTTTTACTGCTCGCTGGCATGACGAGTTGCCGGGATTTTATACCGCACTCAAACCCACACCATTACAAAATTCACGTCTTATCTGGCATAACGATCGGTTGGCAGAAGAGTTGGCCATTCCGCCTGAGCTGTTTCAGCGTTCAGAGAGCGCTGGCGTCTGGGGAGGCGAAACGCTTCTCGCCGGTATGCAACCCCTGGCTCAGGTCTATAGCGGACATCAGTTTGGCGTCTGGGCAGGACAGCTGGGCGACGGCAGGGGGATCCTGCTCGGTGAACAACAGCTTCCCAACGGGGAGACGGTTGACTGGCACCTCAAAGGCGCGGGCCTGACGCCGTATTCGCGGATGGGCGACGGGCGTGCGGTTCTGCGTTCAACGATCCGCGAGAGCCTGGGCACCGAAGCGATGCATGCCCTGGGGATCCCCACCACCCGAGCGCTGTCGATCGTGACCAGCGACACACCGGTTGTGCGCGAAACCGTGGAAAAGGGCGCCATGCTGATGCGTATCGCGCAAAGCCATCTGCGCTTCGGCCATTTTGAGCACTTTTACTATCGTCGCGAGCCGGAAAAGGTGCGCCAGCTGGCAGACTTTGCCATTCGTCACCACTGGGCGCACTGGCAGGACGAGGCGGATAAATACGTTCTCTGGTTCAGGGACGTGGTGGCCCGTACCGCCACCCTGATTGCCCGCTGGCAAACGGTAGGCTTTGCCCATGGCGTCATGAATACCGACAACATGTCGCTTCTCGGGTTGACCTTTGACTACGGCCCGTTTGGTTTCCTGGATGATTATCAGCCAGGCTATATCTGCAACCACTCCGACTATCAGGGGCGCTACAGTTTTGACAATCAGCCCGCGGTGGGCCTGTGGAACCTGCAGCGGCTTGCGCAAACCCTGTCGCCGTTTATCGACGTTGATGCCCTGAATGATGCGCTCGACAGCTATCAGGAGATCTTACTGCGGGAATATGGCACGCTGATGCGCAATAAGCTGGGGCTGGTGACGCAGGAGAAGGGCGATAACGACATCCTCAATGGCCTGTTTGCCCTGATGGCGCGCGAGGGCAGCGATTACACGCGCACCTTCCGGATGCTGGGGCAGACGGAGCAGCACAGCGCCGCCTCGCCGCTGCGCGATGAGTTTATTGACAGACAGGCGTTTGACGACTGGTTTGCATCCTACCGCGCGCGGCTGCAGCAGGAGCAGGTGGATGACGCGACCCGCCAGACGCAGATGAACGCCACGAACCCGGCGATGGTGTTGCGCAACTGGCTGGCACAGCGGGCGATTGAGCAGGCAGAGCAGGGCGAGTATGACGAGTTACACCGTCTGCACGTGGCGTTGCGCACGCCGTTTGCCGACCGGGGTGATGATTACGTCAGCCGCCCGCCTGACTGGGGCAAGCGGCTGGAGGTCAGCTGCTCAAGCTAGTCTTTTGGCCGGGGGGCGGATTCGTCTTACCCGGCCTGAACATCACTGCGCGACCCAGCCGCCGTCCATATTCCACGCGGCGCCGCGAACGTTAACGGCGCTGTCGCTGCACAAAAACAGCGCCAGTTCACCCAGCTGCTCCGGGGTAACAAACTCGCCCGAAGGCTGTTTCTCCGCCAGAAGCTGTTCGCGAGCGTGCTCCGGCGGTACGCCGTCAGCGATACGTTTGTCAATTTGCTGCTGCACCAGCGGGGTCAGCACCCAGCCGGGACAGATCGTATTGGCGGTAATGCCGGTGCGCGCGGTTTCCAGCGCCAGCGATTTCGTAAAGCCCACCACGCCGTGCTTGGCTGCCACGTAGGCCGACTTCTCTTTTGACGCGACCAGCCCGTGAACGGAGGCGATATTAATGATGCGCCCCCAGTTTTTCTCGCGCATGGCAGGGAGCGCCAGCCGGCTGGTGTGAAACACCGACGAGAGGTTAATGGCGATAATGTCGTTCCATTTCTCCACCGGAAACGCGTCAACCGGTGCCACGTGCTGTATGCCAGCGTTGTTGACGAGAATGTCCACGCCGCCAAACTGCGATTCGGCGTAGCGCATCAGGGCTTCTATTTGCAGGACGTCACGCAGGTCTGCATCGTGATAGCCCGGCTTTTTGCCCAGTTGCGCAATCTCAACAATTGCTGATTCACTGTCGCCGAAACCGTTGAGGATCAGCTGCGCCCCGGCCTTCGCCAGCACGCGGGCGATCCCCAGGCCAATGCCGCTGGTCGAGCCGGTGACCAGGGCGGTTTTACCGTTCAGATTCATCTTTCTCTCCTTACACAATGCCGGTCAGATAGAACACGGCAATGACAAAAAGCACTGCCAGACTTTTAATAATCGTGATAGCAAAAATGCCGCCGTAGGCCTGGCGATGGCTCAGGCCAGTGATAGCCAGCAGGGTAATCACCGCCCCGTTATGGGGTAGGGTATCCATTCCCCCGCTCGCCATTGACGCCACGCGGTGCAGCACCTCAAGCGGGATATTGGCGGCGTGTGCGGCGGCGACAAACGTGTCGGACATGGCGGCGAGCGCAATACTCATCCCGCCGGACGCCGAGCCGGTGATCCCCGCGAGAACGGTCACGCTGATGGCTTCATTCAGCAGCGGATTCGGAATGGCCGCCAGCGCGTGGGATAACACCAGAAAACCGGGCAGGGCGGCGATAACCGCGCCGAAACCGTACTCCGAGGCGGTATTCATCGCCGCCAGAATGGCACCGCTCACCGCCGTCCGGCTGCCTTCTGCCAGGCGTCCCCGGATGTTGCGGAAGCCAAAAATCAGTACCAGCACGATACCGGCGATCAGCGCCGCCTCCACGGCCCAGATGGCGGTGATCTTGCTCACCTCGGTCACGATCGGTTTCGCCAGACCGGGAAGGGTCAGCTCGTGGCTCGTGCCGTACCAGCCGGGGATCCAGCGGGTAAACAGCAGGTTGAGTATGCCCACCACCAGCAGCGGGGCGATGGCAATCAGCGGATGCGGAAGGTTAATGTTGTCCGGCGTCTCCGGTTCATTTTTCAGATCCGTGCCGTAACCTTCGTTGTTGCTGAGCGCCTTACGCCGCTGGCGTTCCAGCCAGAGCAGGCCAAAGACGATAATGAACAGAGAGCCGATAAGCCCCAGCCACGGCGCGGCCCAGGCGTTGGTACCAAAGAAGCTGGTGGGAATGATGTTCTGGATCTGCGGCGTGCCGGGCAGGGCATCCATGGTAAACGAGAATGCCCCCAGCGCCACCGTGGCCGGGATCAGCCGTTTAGGGATACCGCTCTGGCGGAACAGTTCCGCGGCGAACGGGTAAACTGCAAACGCCACCACGAACAGCGACACGCCGCCGTAGGTTAACAGCGCACACACCAGGACAATCACCGGGATGGCGTGGCGACGGCCGAGGATCTGAATCGCGGCGGCAACGATGGAGCGCGAGAAGCCGGAAAGCTCAATCAGTTTGCCAAACACCGCCCCCAGCAGGAACACCGGGAAGTAGAGCTTGACGAAGCCCACCATTTTTTCCATGAACAGACCGGTAAACGTCGGGCCAACGGCGCCCGGATCGGTCAGCAGTACGGCACCGAGCGCCGCAATCGGCGCAAACAAAATCACGCTATATCCGCGATAGGCCGCCAGCATCAGCAGCGCCAGCGCCGCCAGGGCAATTAATACACTCATCACGACTCCTCACTGTCATTATTATTCGGGTACCAACGAGATGTTTAACGCTCGACGGTGAGGGCAATGCCTTGCCCGCCGCCTACGCACAGGGTGACGAGCCCCTTTTTGACGTCACGGCGCTGCATTTCGTACAGCAGCGTCACGAGGATGCGGCTGCCGGAAGCGCCAATCGGATGACCGAGGGCGATCGCGCCGCCATTAACGTTCACCCTGCGTTCATCCCAGCCGAGCTGCTGGCCCACAGCCAGCGCCTGGGCGGCAAAGGCTTCATTGGCTTCAATGAGGTCCACGTCATCGAGCGTCCAGCCCGCCCGCGCCAGCGCCGTCTGACAGGCACTGACCGGCCCGATGCCCATCACCGACGGGTCAACGCCCGTCACGGCATAGCTCACGATGCGCCCCAGAATCGGCAAACCGCTCTCCCGCGCCTTTTCGCCGCTCATCAGCAGCACCGCCGCGGCGCCGTCGTTGAGCGTGGAGGCATTTCCCGCCGTGACCGTGCCTTCCTCCTGCAAAAAGGCGGGGCGCAGCTGCGCAAGCTGCTCGGCGGTGGTGCCTGGCCGGGGCTGCTCGTCACGGCTGACAATAAGTGGCGGCTTTTTACCCTGCCTCACCGTCACCGGGGCTATCTCGGCATCAAACCGGCCCGCTTCGGCGGCGGAGGCCGCTTTTTGCTGCGACCGGGCAGCGAAGGCGTCCTGCTGCTCGCGGGAAATGCCGTACTGCCGGGCGACGTTTTCAGCGGTGATCCCCATGTGGTAATCGTTGAACGCGTCCCACAGACCGTCCGTGATCATGCTGTCCTGCAGGCCCGTATGGCCAAAACGCAGCCCTGAACGCGCGCCGTCCAGCAGATAGGGGGCGTTGCTCATGCTCTCTTGTCCGCCGGCAATCATTACCTCAGCGTCGCCGCAGCGGATCGCCTGCGCGGCGAGCTGCACCGCTTTTAATCCCGCGCCGCACACCAGGTTGACCGTTGTCGCTGGCGTGCTGACGGGTAATCCGGCGGCGATGGCCGTCTGACGCGCAGGGTTTTGTCCGCATCCCGCCGTCAGCACCTGGCCGAAAATCACCTCATCTATCGTCTCAGCAGGAAGACCGCTGTTTTCAAGCAGACGATGAACCGCGACGGCCCCCAGCTCAGCCGCAGAGAGGGGCGCGAGCGATCCGCGAAAACTGCCAATGGGGGTCCGCGTTGCCCCGACAATCATGACCTCTTTCATCCTGAGTCCTCAGCTAAAGCGCATCTCGCGAACGTCGTCCGCCACAATCATTTTTCCGGCCGTCTTAGCCGCTATTTCGTCGATACTGACGCCGGGGGCGTATTCCCGCAGGATGAACGCGCCGTCCGCGATCTCGAGCAGCGCGAGGTCGGTTAAGACCCGGCGGATGCAGCCCGCGCCCGTAAGCGGCAGCGTGCAGCGAGACAGCAGCTTTGACTCACCGCTTTTTGACGCGTGGGTCATCACCACGATAATGTTCTGCGCCCCGGCGACGAGATCCATCGCGCCGCCCATCCCCTTGACCATCTTTCCGGGGATCATCCACGAGGCGATATTGCCTTCGACGTCCACCTCAAACGCACCCAGCACCGTCAGGTCAACATGGCCGCCGCGGATCATGGCAAACGACTGGGCCGAGTCGAAAATGGCCGCGCCCGTCCGTGCGGTCACGGTCTGTTTACCGGCGTTGATCATGTCGGCGTCGAGGCTCTGCTCGTCAGGGAACGCGCCCATCCCCAGCAGCCCGTTTTCCGACTGAAGCATCACGTCCATTCCTTCCGGAATGTAGTTCGCCACCAGGGTAGGAATGCCGATCCCCAGGTTGACGTAATATCCGTCGCGCAGCTCGCGGGCGACGCGCATGGCCATCTGTTCACGGGTTAACATCGTCACACTCCTTCCGCGCGCAACGTGCGCTGTTCAATGCGTTTTTCAAACTGGCCAACAATCAGCCTGTCGACGTAAATGCCCGGGGTATGAATGGCCGACGGGGGAAGCTCACCCGGCGCAACAATCTCTTCCACCTCGACGACCGTTATCCGGCCCGCCGTGGCCATCAGCGGATTAAAGTTTTGCGCGGTATGCCGGTAGACGACGTTGCCGTACCAGTCCGCTTTCCAGCCCTTGATCAGCGCGAAATCCCCCGTAATGGCCTCTTCGAGGATGTAATGCTTACCGGCAAACTGGCGCACGTCTTTGCCTGCAGCCACGGGGGTGCCGTAGCCGGTGGCCGTGTAAAATGCCGGAATACCCGCGCCGCCCGCGCGCACCTTTTCCGCCAGCGTGCCCTGAGGCGTGAGTTCAATCTCCAGTTCACCGCTCAGTACCTGCTGCTCGAACAGCGCGTTTTCGCCGACGTAAGAAGCCACTACCTTACGAACCTGCCGCGTCTCAAGCAGGAGCCCGAGACCGAAGCCGTCCACGCCGCAGTTGTTTGATACCACCGTCAGATCTTTCACCTGACGGCGTCTGACCTCTGCAATCAGGTTCTCCGGAATACCGCACAGGCCAAAGCCGCCCGCCAGCAAAGTCATCCCGTCCGTCAGCCCATCCAGCGCCTGCGCATAGCTGTCGACGCGCTTATCCAGTCCCGCCATCGTCATTCCTCCTCTTAACCGTGGCGGTATCATTAGGGGCGGCAACTCATTTGTTAATTTTGAATTTGTGACCCACTCATTTGGTTTTTTTATTAATTTCCTGTTAACTAAATTTTTTCAATTAGTTAACAGGATGAAAAATGAGAATGAGTGTCAAACAGTTACGCGCGTTTTTAGCGGTAGCTCACACTCTGAATTTCGCCCACGCCAGCGAACGGCTGAATCTCTCCCAGCCAGCTCTGAGCCTGACGATTAAAGCTCTGGAGGACGCGCTCGGCGGACCGCTGCTGCAGCGGAGCACGCGCAAGGTCGCGCTGACGCAGGAGGGCGAGACGTTTTTGCCGATGGCGCGGCAGCTGCTTGCCGACTGGGATAATGTCGAAGAGGCGATGCACCAGTGCTTTACCCTGCAGCGCGGTAAAATCTCGGTCGCGGCGATGCCGTCGTTTGCCGCGAATGTCCTGCCCGAGGTGCTGAAAGCGTTTCGCGATCGCCATGCCGGGATCAACGTCACCGTGCATGACGTGATTAACGAGCAGGTGATTGAGATGGTGCGGGAAGGGCGGGTCGAGATGGGCATCGCCTTTGAGCCCGCGCCCACGCACAACTTGCTGTTTACCCCGCTGGGTCTCGACCGCTTTGTTGCTATTGTGCCGAAAGATTCCCCGCTGGCGGGCAAAAAACGCCTGACATGGGAAGCGCTGCTGACGCTGGATTTCATCACCCTGCAGCGCCCGTCGGCGGTGCGTCTGATGATGGAAGAGGAGCTGGCGCGAAGCGGCAGAAAGCTGGACGTCGCGCTTGAAAGTCATCAGCTGGTGACGGTCGGGCGGATGGTCGCAAGCGGGCTGGGCGGCAGCGCCGTACCGGCGCTCTGCAAGACGCAGATGGCGTCGCTGGGCGCGGTCTGTATTCCGCTGGACAGTCCGCCTATTGAAAAGTGTATCGGGGTGATCCATCCCGGGCACACGCAGCTTTCAAAAGCGGCGCATGCCCTGCTGGAAACGCTGAAGGATTTTTACCAGCCCGATTAAGGGACGAGAAACACCTGCGGCGCGGCGTGAGCCGGGTGCCTGCCGACGTGAACCTGTGCGCCGTACCAGCACGCCAGCGCATCGGCCTGCAAAACGGTTTCCGGCTCTCCCTGAGACACGATCCTGCCGCTGTGCAGGAGCAGGAGGCGATCCGCCCACAGCGCTGCCAGGTTGAGGTCGTGCAGCACCGCGCAAACGTGCAGATGTCCCCGGCTGGTCAGGGATTTCAGCAGGCGCAGGAGATGCTGCTGGTGATAGAGATCGAGCGCAGAGGTGGGTTCATCAAGAAACAGCCAGCCGCGCGGCGCACCGTCGCACCAGAGCTGAGCCAGCGCGCGGGCGAGCTGAACGCGCTGCTGCTCGCCGCCGGAGAGCGCGGCAAACTGCCTGCCCGCCAGCGGTAAACAGCCGGTGATGGCCATGACCTCCTCGATCACCGTCGCTTCTGGCGTGCGGGTCCAGGGCGCACGCCCCATACCGACGACCGCCTCAACCGGCCAGTCAAATCCGAGCTGCGTGTTCTGGCGCATCACCGCCCGGTAGCGGGAGAGCTTGTCCGGCGACCAGGCCGCAAGCGGTGTGCCCGCCAGGCTGCACCGTCCGCCCGCAGGTTTAAGGTAGCCGGTAAGCAGCCGCAACAGCGTCGATTTCCCGGCACCGTTGGGGCCAATCAACGCCACCAGCTCGCCCTGAGATAAGGTCAGCGACACGTCGTGAATCAGCGTGCGTTGCCCGGCGCGAAAAACAAGGTTTTCTGCACAATAGCGTTCAGCCATGCGCACCTCCGCGACGAAAGATAAGCCACAGGAACCACGGCGCGCCGAGAAGGCTGGTCAATAAGCCGACCGGCATTTCCGCTGGGGCGACCAGGCTACGCGCCAGCGTATCGGCCACCAGCAGGAGCAGCGCACCGGCCAGCACCGAGCCGGGGAGCGTGGCCCGGTGGTCGGCTCCCAGCCACATGCGCACCAGGTGCGGCACCACCAGGCCGACAAAACCGATCACGCCGCTGACCGCAACGGCGGCAGCCACCAGCAGGGCACTGCACAACAGCAGGATCCGCTGCACGGCTGGAACCTCCACGCCGAGATAGTGCGCCTCTTCATCGCCCAGTTGCAGCAGGTTGAGGGGCCCTGCCAGACGCCAGATCGCCAGCAGGGTGGGGATCATCAGCGACGCGACGGCCAGCAGCGTCGACCACTGCGCCTGGCCGAGGCTGCCCATTCCCCAGAGGGAAAGCTGGCGAAGCTGGGCATCATTGCTGAGCCATGACAGCACGCCGACGGCGGCACCGCACAGGGCGTTGATGGCAATGCCCACCAGCAGCAGGCGCGACAGGGAAGCGTCACGCTGTCGGCTGAGCAGGAAAATCACGACGGTGGCGGCCAGCGCGCCGAGAAAAGCCGCCAGCATCGGGGCATACAGCATCACCAGCGCTGGCAGCGAGAGCGGAAGCACTACCCACAGGGCGACGGCAAGCGCCGCGCCGCTACTGATGCCGAGCAGGCCCGGGTCCGCCAGCGGGTTGCGAAACAGCCCCTGCATCACGCAGCCCGCCAGCGCCAGCGAACCGCCGATCGCCAGTGCCAGCAGCACGCGAGGCAGGCGGATCGTCAGCCAGATCTGACGCAGGGCCTCGTCGGTGCCGTTCCACAGCAGGCTGACCGGCAGGCGCAGCGCGCCAATACCGCTGGCCGTCAGCGTCGTGACGACCAGCAGCGCGGCCAGCATCCATAATGACAGTGCGGCTCGCCGGGACATCAGGGCAGTTGCTCCGCTTTGGCACGCAACTCCCGGATGGCTTCCGGCGTTCGCACGCTGAAGCCCAGCAGCGCCATGTCATCAATCGCCAGCACCTGCCTGTTCCGTCCTGCCGGGGTTTGCGCCAGGCCGGGCAGCGTCCACAGATTCGCTTCCCCACCCAGGGCGTTGATGCCGTCCTGCGAAATCACCACCAGATCGGGTCGGCTGGCAATCGTGCCTTCCTGAGACAGCGGCTGATAGCGGGTGAACCCCTGCATCGCATTCTGCAGCCCCGCCGCACGAATGGCCGCGTCCGCGCCGGTCTGTTGTCCGGCAGCCATGGCGGTCATTCCGCCGTGGTTGAGAATAAACAGCACCCGCTTATTGAGCGGCGACGCGGGAAGCGCCGACAGCGCCTGACGCAGCGTCTTGCGCAAGGCTTCCCCCTCGGCCTCGCGGTGCGTCGCTTCAGCGACGATCCGTACCTTTTCGTCAATGACGCTCAGATCGTTACCGGCAGGAATTGCGATGACCCTGACGTGGCTTTGCTCAACCTGCTTGAGCGCCAGAGACGGCTGCGCCTGGGCGCTGGCCAGCACCAGCGTAGGGCGCATGGATAAGATCCCTTCCGCGTTGAGCTGGCGCAGATAGCCCACGTCCGGCAGTGCGGTTGCCGCCTGCGGCCACTGGCTGGTGCTGTCGCGGGCCACGAGGGAAGAAGCCGCGCCGAGGGCGTAGACAATCTCGGTGACGTCGCCGCCGAGCGTGATGATTTTCTCCTGCGGCGCAGCAAACGCCAGCAGGGGCAGGGCGCTGAACAGGGCAAGCCACCGTTTCATGCGGCCAGCCCTTTCGCCGTTAAGGCGTCAATCTGGCTGCGCCACTGGCTCTGCTCCGGCTCGCCTTCCGTACGCTGGCCGTACAGCTGGGCGATTTGCGTCCCATCGGCGGCAAACAGCTCCAGGCTGGTGACATGCCCGTCCGCGGTCGGTTTGCGCGTGACCCACGTCTCGGCAATCGCGTCTTCAAGCAGGTGCAGGGTAAAGGTTGGGTTGAAGATGTTCAGCCAGCCTTTCATCGGCGCCAGCTTTTCCACCACGCCGGTGAAAATTTGCACGCAGCCGCGGTTGCCGACGAAGACCATGATTTCATTGCCGTCCCGACGCGCCGTCTCCAGCAGCTGCGCCAGCGCGCTGTTCTCTACCCGACAGGCCAGATCGTCCCCCACCAGGCGAAACGCCTGCTGGCGGCTGAGGTTATGACGTTTGAGCAGGCTAAAGAACTGATGCACGTCGGTCATGGCGCGCCACTCTTTGTCCACGAGGGCGGCTTGTGGGCTTTCCGCGTGAGCAGGGGCATCGGGCGCCTTTAACGCCAGCGGTGGATTATCGGCAAAGATAAAACGGGTCAGCACGTCGCCCCAGGCGGAAAGGTCGGTGTTGTCCGTGGCGTAGACCTTCAGCAGGGCATCGCCCTGATGGTCGAAGAACTGAATGCTTTGCCGCTCGCCGCGGGCGGTGGCTTCACTGATGTGAAACGCGCTTGCCCACTGGTTGAGGAACAGGCGCAGATCCAGCGCGCGCGGGTTCAGCACCAGCCCGGCATGGCCGTTCAGGTGCTGGTTGGTGAAGTTCCCGACCTGCTCGTGAACGGCGTAGTCGTTGCGGCAGATACATTTGGTTTCGCCCACCGCCTCCAGCGCGCCCAGGATCTCGCGCATTTCACCGTGCAGTCGCCAGGCGTCGTGGCCCACGCGGGCAAAGGTCAGCTCCGCTTCGCTGATGTTCATTAGCCCTGCAAGGTCGCGCGCGTACTTACCCGGATTTTCTTCTTTTAGCTCAAGCCAGCGTGTGTAGTGATTCATTGTCTCTTCCTTTCAAAGCAATGCCCCGGTCAGCCGGGGCGAAGGGATTACCATTGATAACTGACGAAAATCTTCCCGTTACGGCCGTCCTGCGGAATGCCCTGAGGTGACCAGTACGCTTTGTCGAAGGCGTTGCCGAGTACCAGCGTCGTGGTCACGCCTTTGAGCCGTTCCTGGCCCTTATAGCTGACATAGAAGTCATTGACCGCATAGCCCGGCTGCTCGCTGTAGCTGCTGCTGATATGCGTTGAGCGATCGACAAAGGTGCCAATCCAGCCGACGGAAAAACCGCTCTGTGCCACCGGAATGTCCAGCTTGCTGGTGACGGTATCCGGGTTGATGCTGGAGATGTACTCGCCCGTATCGGTATCTTTCCCGCGCGTGCGGTTGTAGGCCAGGTCGAGGTTGAAGAGGTCGGCAGAGTATTTTGCCATCATGTCCCAGCCCCAGATTTTGGCGTTCGGGACGTTATACGACATGGTGGTTGCCGCCGCGAAATTGACGGTGGTGGAGATGTAGTCTTTGGCTTTGGTATCGAAATAGCTGGCTTTAAACTCCAGCGCATCGTTGGCAAGCAGCAGATCGTCAAAGCGCAGACCGAAACCAAACTCCTGCGTTTCGTTGGTTTCCGGGCGCAGGTTCGGGTTCGGCACCCAGTAGTTGGTATAGAAGCGGCCAATAGAGAAGTGTTTGGCGTCGTTGTACATCTCACCCATGGTGGGCGCGCGGAACGCCTGTGCGTAAGAGCCAAACAGCATCAGCCAGTCGGTCGGGCTGACGGTCAACCCGGCGCGGGAGGACCACTTGTCGGCATCGACATCGTCGTAGCCATTGCTGCTGCCGCGGTAGTTGTCATACCGCGTGCCGCCCAGCAGGGTGACTGGCAGATCGCGCAGGGTAATTTCGTCCTGCAGCCAGCCGGAGCTGAAGTCGATTTTCGCCTCCGGGAAGCCGGTGGTTGCCCCGCCCGGATGTTGCTCCTGACGATAATATTCCCCGCCGTAGGTCAGAAGGTGTGATGCTAAGGTGTCGCTGAACAGGCGGGTGCGGTTTTCCACCTTGCCGCCTTTGGTGGTCTGCTTGCGGAACTCACCGCTGTTGTCGATATTCTGGGCATTAATGCGCGCTTCGGACCAGTAGACCTTCGCGTCGGCGTTCAGCCAGTCGTTACCTTCCGGGGCGATGTGATAGCCCACCTGCGCGTCACGCTGAATGGTGGAGCGATCGGTCATCGGGTTGCTGCTGTCCGCCCCGGGGGTTTGCGGGTTTTTCGGTTCCTGAGCGTCATTATTGTAGTAGCGCAGGGAGCCGCTCAGGGTCTGGGCCGGGTCGATTTTCCAGCTGCCTTTCGCCAGCATGTTATTGATGGATTCGTCGTTAGGGGCGGTTGCTCCGTCGCTCTGGCGAATATCACCGCGATCCCGGCTGGACCAGGCCACCAGACCGTCCAGGCTGTCGGTGCGGCCGTAGGCGCTGGCCCCCATGCCGAGACTGTGATCGCCCGTCGCGCCTGTCCCAAACACGCGGTAGCCGCTGTTTTTACCCGGCTCCAGCAGATCTTTCGCATCGGCGGTATCATAGGAAATCACGCCGCCCAGCGCGCCGCTGCCGTACAGCAGGGCCGAAGGGCCGCGAACCACTTCGATACGTTTAATCAGCGCCGGATCGAGGAACGTGCTGTTCAGGTGACCGGTGTCGGTGCCCTGACGCACGCCGTCAACCAGCACCAGCACGCCGCGACGGTCATAGCCGCGCAGGTTCACGTCCTGCCCGTTGGTGCGCCCGGTGCCGTCCAGCGTCAGGCCGGGGACGCTACGCAGCAGGTCGGCCGCCGAGCTGGCGGTTTGCTTCTCCGGCGCGCTGGCGTCAATCACGCTCACCATCATGGGGGCTTCAAAGGCGCTGCGGGCGTTGCCCGTGGCGGTGACGGTAATGTCATCTGTGGCAGCAAACGCCGCGGTCGGCAGGGCGCTGACAATTGCCAGCGTCAGAAGTGACGGGCGTAAAGACGCGGAAGACAGGTGTGGCATAGCAACTCTCCATTAGAATTGAAAAGCGCTGGCTGCCTGGGGTTTACCTGGGTGGCTGGCGTAGTTTTTTGTGTTGTTTATTTTGTGAGGATCAGTTTTCCGGCATGGGTCTGGCGCAGCAGATAGTGCTGGCCGTCATGCTCGATAATGACCCGGCCCTCATCGCCGAGCAGGGTTTTGCTGTCAATCCGACGCTCGGTTGGGGCTGGTGCTGTGTCTGTTTTTGCTGGCGTTGCCGCGCTGTTATCCGTACGTGACATAATGTTTATAAATAACAATCAATGTAACAATGATAATCATTATCAATAAACTACAAATTCACGGCAAGCGTTTTTGTGAAAAAAGGGTGAGAGGATCAAATTTGGGGGTGAGGTGCGGTCTGATGCCCTCACCCCGACCCTCTCCCACAGGGAGAGGGAGAAGGGCACGAATCGTAGGCCGGGTAAGCGCAGCGCCACCCGGCAGGATGTTAAAAGCGTGTGTCCACGGCTGCTGCGAGTTTCTCCAGCAGCAGCTCGCTATCTTCCCAGCTCAGGCACGGGTCGGTGATCGACTGGCCGTATACCATCTGCTGGCCAGCAACGATTTTCTGCGTGCCTTCTTTGATAAAGCTCTCCGCCATAATCCCTGCAACGGCGGTTGAACCGCTGCGGATCTGCTGGCAGATCTCATCGCAGACGTCCAGCTGGCGGCGATGCTGCTTCTGGCAGTTGCCGTGGCTGAAGTCCACCACCAGATGTTCCGGCAGGTCGAACTCGGCTAGGGTTTCACAGGCCGCCGCAATATCTTGTGCATGGTAATTGGGTTTCTTGCCGCCGCGCATGATGATGTGCCCGTACGGGTTACCGCTGGTCTGGTAGATGGTCATATGACCGCTCTTGTCCGGCGACAGGAACATGTGGCTGGCACGGGCAGCGCGGATGGCATCAACCGCAATACGGGTATTGCCATCGGTCCCGTTTTTAAAGCCGACCGGACAGGAGAGGGCGGAGGCCATCTCGCGGTGGATTTGGCTTTCGGTGGTGCGTGCGCCAATCGCGCCCCAGCTGATCAGATCGGCGATAAACTGCCCGGTCACCATATCAAGAAACTCGGTGGCGGTCGGCACGCCCAGCTCGTTGACCTGCAAAAGCAGCTTACGTGCCAGCTCAATGCCGTGGTTCACGCGATAGCTGCCGTTCAGGTCAGGGTCGGAAATCAGCCCTTTCCAGCCCACCACGGTCCGCGGTTTTTCAAAGTAGGTTCGCATCACAATCTCAAGGCGGTGCTGATACTTATCCCGCAGGCCCTGAAGCCGTTTTGCATAATCCATCGCGGCATCCAGATCGTGGATGGAGCAGGGACCAATCACCACCAGAAGACGCTTGTCTTCACCATTCAGTATTTTTTCAATGCGGCGGCGGGAGGCCGTTACGTGTTCCGCAACGGCAGCGGAAACAGGATGCCGCTGGGCCAGTTCAGCCGGCGTGACCAGGCTGTCAATGCGCGCAGTGCGGAGTTCATCGGTTTTATTCATGGAATGTCTCAGAAAATTTTTGCTTCATCGGCAGACTACCGGGAAGTGATGGGCATCACCTTAAACCAATCCCTGCTGATTTCAAGTTCGGGGCGACACCGCCCCGTGGTTGCCGATGATGATACCTGAATCTGAGCTAATGTACTAGCATATTAGTACATGCGGCGGTTAAGTCCCATGATGTCGAGAATTTTGGTGGCAATTTCTTCCACAGAGTAGTTGGTGCTGTTCAGCCACGGGATTTGATTTTTGCGGTACAGGGCTTCCACTTCGGAGACCTCCATACGGCACTGGCGCATGGAGGCGTAACGGCTGTTCTCGCGGCGCTCTTCGCGAATGGCAGCAAGGCGTTCCGGATTAATGGTCAGCCCGAACAGTTTGTGCTGCAGCGGCTTAAGGGCGGCGGGCAGCACCAGGTTATCCATATCGTCAGCAATAAACGGGTAGTTGGCGGCGCGAATGCCGAACTGCATCGCCAGGTAGAGGCTGGTCGGCGTTTTGCCGCAGCGCGACACGCCAAGCAGGATCACCTGCGCCTGGTCGAGATTTCGCAGAGAGATACCGTCGTCGTGCGCGAGGGTGTAATCGATGGCGGCGATACGCGCGTCGTACTTGGTCAGGTTGCCGGGGTTCAGTCCGTGGGTACGGTGGGCGATAGGCGTCGGGTCGAGCTTCAGCTCGCTTTGCAGCGGAGCCACCAGCGCCTGCACGATATCCTGACAGAAGCCTTCACTCTGCAGAATGATGGCGCGAATCTCGGGGATCACGATGGAGTAGAACACCAGCGGGCGGACGCCGGTCTGCTGGTAAATGGCGTCGATCTGGTCCTTCACCGCTTTGGCGCGGCTCTCATTTTCGACAAACGGCAGCGTAATGCTGTTGATCGATACGGGAAACTGCGACATCACCGCGTGGCCCAGCACCTCGGCGGTGATCGCCGTACCATCAGAAATATAAAAAACGTGACGATCGACAGCACTATCCATTTTACCCACCCTGAATATCAGACGTAATTGTCTGAAAGCATAAATTAAAAAAGTAATTTACACAGCAAAGAACTTATCCTAATTATGAATGAAACGCTGTTTTTGATTTTCCTGAAAAGTGGATTTCATTTTTCAAAGAGCGACTTTATTTTTGGGGTTTCTGGCTGAATATAGAGGAATCATCGGGTTAATCGTTGATGGGAAAGTATCCGAAAAGTTGAAATTTTAAATTGCTTACACGATTCACCGTTTTTTTAGCGGAAATAAATATGCCAGTATAAATACGTAGTCAGGTGTTACTTACTCCGATCAAATATCACAAAAGGATTGTTTCGATGTCCAACAATGGCTCGTCACCGCTGGTGCTTTGGTATAACCAACTCGGCATGAATGATGTAGACAGAGTTGGGGGCAAAAATGCCTCCCTGGGTGAAATGATTACAAACCTGTCGGGTATGGGTGTCTCCGTACCGAACGGGTTTGCCACCACCGCCGATGCCTTTAACCTGTTTTTAGACCAGAGCGGTGTTAACCAGCGCATTTACGACCTGCTGGATAAAACGGATATTGATGACGTCAGCGAGCTTGCCAAAGCCGGGGCGCAGATCCGCCAGTGGATCATCGACACACCTTTCCAGCCGGAACTGGAAAAAGCCATTCACGACGCATACAACCAGCTCTCTGCTGACGATGCTCAGGCCTCCTTTGCCGTGCGTTCCTCTGCGACCGCGGAAGACATGCCGGACGCCTCGTTTGCCGGGCAGCAGGAAACCTTCCTGAACGTCCAGGGTTACGATGCGGTGCTGGTGGCTGTGAAGCACGTGTTTGCTTCCCTGTTTAACGACCGTGCCATCTCCTATCGCGTGCACCAGGGCTACGACCATCGCGGCGTGGCACTTTCCGCTGGCGTGCAGCGCATGGTGCGCTCGGACGTGGGCTCATCCGGCGTGATGTTCTCCATTGATACCGAATCCGGCTTCGACCAGGTGGTGTTTATCACCTCCGCGTGGGGTCTGGGTGAGATGGTTGTGCAGGGTGCGGTTAACCCTGACGAATTCTACGTTCACAAGCCTACGCTGGCCGCTGGTCGTCCGGCGGTGGTGCGCCGCACCATGGGCTCGAAAAAAATCCGCATGATCTATGCCCCGACCCAGGAGCATGGCAAGCAGGTTAAAATTGAAGACGTACCGCAGGAGCAGCGCGACCGCTTCTCCCTGACCGACGCCGAAGTGCAGGAGCTGGCGAAGCAGGCGGTGCAGATTGAAAAACACTACGGCCGTCCGATGGATATTGAATGGGCGAAAGACGGGAACACCGGCAAGCTGTTTATCGTGCAGGCGCGTCCGGAAACCGTCCGCTCACGCGGCCAGGTGATGGAGCGTTATACGCTGCACGCCCAGGGCAAAATCGTGGCGGAAGGCCGTGCTATCGGTCACCGCATCGGGGCCGGTCCGGTGAAAGTGATCCACGACATCAGCGAGATGAACCGTATTGAGCCCGGCGACGTGCTGGTGACCGACATGACCGACCCGGACTGGGAACCGATCATGAAGAAAGCGGCGGCTATCGTCACCAACCGCGGCGGCCGTACCTGTCACGCGGCGATCATTGCACGCGAACTGGGTATTCCTGCGGTTGTCGGCTGCGGTGATGCTACCGAGCGCATGAAGGACGGACAGAACGTGACCGTCTCCTGTGCCGAAGGCGATACCGGCTACGTGTATGCCGATATCCTCGACTTCAGCGTGAAGAGCTCCAGCGTGGATACCATGCCGGATCTGCCGCTGAAGATCATGATGAACGTCGGTAACCCGGACCGCGCATTCGACTTCGCCTGCCTGCCGAACGAAGGCGTAGGCCTGGCGCGCCTGGAATTTATCATCAACCGTATGATCGGCGTTCACCCGCGTGCGCTGCTGGAGTTTGACGACCAGGAGCCGAAGCTGCAGAACGAAATCCGCGAGATGATGAAAGGCTACGACTCGCCGAAAGAGTTCTACGTTGGCCGTCTGACCGAAGGGATCGCGACGCTGGGTGCCGCTTTCTATCCGAAACGCGTGATTGTGCGTCTGTCTGACTTTAAGTCTAACGAATACGCCAACCTGGTCGGCGGCGAGCGCTACGAGCCGGAAGAAGAGAACCCGATGCTGGGCTTCCGCGGGGCCGGACGCTACGTGTCCGATAGCTTCCGCGACTGCTTCGCGCTGGAGTGTGAGGCGGTGAAGCGCGTGCGCAACGACATGGGGCTGACCAACGTGGAGATCATGATCCCGTTCGTACGTACCGTGGATCAGGCGAAAGCGGTTGTGGACGAGCTGGCGCGTCAGGGTCTGAAGCGCGGCGAGAACGGGCTGAAGATCATCATGATGTGTGAAATTCCGTCCAACGCCCTGCTGGCCGAGCAGTTCCTGGAGCACTTCGACGGCTTCTCTATCGGTTCGAACGACATGACGCAACTGACGCTGGGTCTGGACCGCGACTCCGGCGTGGTCTCCGAGCTGTTCGATGAGCGTAACGAGGCGGTGAAGGCGCTGCTCTCCCTGTCCATCCGCGCGGCGAAGAAGCAGGGCAAATACGTCGGGATTTGTGGTCAGGGTCCATCCGACCATGAAGACTTCGCTGCCTGGCTGATGGAAGAGGGGATTGATAGCCTGTCCCTGAACCCGGATACGGTGGTGCAAACCTGGCTGAGCCTGGCGGAACTGAACAAGTAACCGCTTAAAAACGGATAAAGGCGAGGAGATATCTCCTCGCCTTTTTTATTTTCCCTCTTATTTGCTCCCCATCACAAATAAAGTAAAAAACCAAATATCATAATTTGTCTGTCAATTTAGACAATTGTTAGCGCGCAACGCGTTGCTAATACTTGAGCCTTACTGCGCATTTCCCTTTCAGTGATGCGCAACTGGTTGAAATACGTTTTAACCTGATAAAAAGGCAAATAACAATGACACTCTCCTCTGTATTGCGTACCAAAGATAAAATAGGTTATGGCTTAGGTGATATGGCCAGCGCGCTGGTCTGGCAAACGGCAACCTTATTTCTCGCTTATTTCTATACGGACGTTTTTGGGCTCCCCGCCGCCATCATGGGCACCATGTTTTTAGTGGTGCGTGTGGTTGATGCGTTTGTCGACCCGTGCATTGGAGCCCTGGTGGATCGCACCCAGACGCGTCACGGTCGTTTCCGTCCCTGGCTGCTGTGGTTCGCCATTCCGTTTGGCGTAAGCTGCCTCATCACTTTCTATGTACCGGAGGTGGGGCCGACGGCGAAAATCGTTTATGCCTGTGTGACCTACGCGATCTTAAGCCTGATTTACTCCGCCATTAACGTACCTTACTGCGCCATGCCCGGCGCGCTGACGCTGGATCCGCGCGAGCGTCACTCCCTGCAGTCGTGGCGCTTTGGCCTGTCGTTTATCGGCGGGTTGATTGTGACGGTGATTGCCCTGCCGCTGGTCTCACTGTTAGGCCAGGGCAACGTGCAGAAAGGCTATTTCTATGCCATGAGCCTGATGGGGTTGCTGGGCATTGTGCTCTTTTTCTGCTGTTTCCTCATGACCCGAGAGCGCTATTCGCCGCGCAATGATACCTCCGGCTCGATGCTCACCGATTTAAAACTGCTGGCCGGAAACAGCCAGTGGCGCATTGTTTTCCTGTTTAATATTTTGCTGTTAACGGCGGTGGTGACGCGCGGTTCCGCCACGATGTATTACGTGAACTACGTGCTGTTGCGCCCGGAACTGGTTTTTGCCTTTATTGTTTCCGGAATGGTCGCCTCCTTAAGCGGCGCATTATTATCTGAACGGCTGCTGGGGAAATTTGATCGCGTGCGCGCCTACCAGTGGACCATTATTTCCTTCGTCATTTTCGGCGCGCTGATTTTCTTCCTGCCGCCTTCGCAGGTGTGGCTGATTTTTGGCCTCAACATCGTCTTTAGCTTTGTGCAAAACCTGACCACGCCGCTGCAGTGGACCATGTTCTCCGATGTGGTCGACTACGAAGATCATCGCAGCGGCCGCCGCCTGGACGGCTTGGTCTTCTCCACCGCACTGTTTGCCATCAAATTCGGCCTGGCGCTGGGTGGCGCGGTGGTCGGCTGGGTGCTGGGCATGGTGGATTACGCCCCGGGACAGGCAACTCAGGCACCCCACGTACTCTCTACGATTAACGCGCTGTTCACCCTTATCCCTTGCGCGCTGTTCCTTTGCATGGTCGCGCTGCTTGCTATCTACAAGCTCAACAGTCGGCTGGTGGATTCCATCGCCCGGGAGTTGGCCAGCAAGCGTGAGGTGAGACCCGACGCGGGGCAGCTCAGCCCAACAATCCCTTCCGCACTACAGGAGTAAAACATGACAGCTATCTATAAGGACGCGGGACGTCCCGTGCACGAGCGCGTCGCCGATTTACTGGCGCGTATGACCCCGGAAGAGAAGTTCACCCAGATGCATGCCTACTGGCTGATCCTCGATGAAAACGGCAACCACCGCGAGCGCAGCGACCTCAGCGATGAATTCGCCGGCGTGAGCGAGCAGGCTGCGCTGAGCGAACGGCTAAAGCTGGGCGTCGGGCAGATCACCCGTCCGCTGGGTACCCATATCGTTGACGCGAAAACCGGGGTGCGCGCCGCTAACCGCCTGCAGCGCATGATGATGGAAGAGACACGCCTCGGCATTCCGGCATTGTTCCATGAAGAGTGCCTGGTGGGGCTGCTGTGCAAAGACGCCACGCTATTCCCGTCGTCGCTTAACTACGGCTCTACCTGGGATCCTGAACTGGTACAGCGCGCGGCAGAGCAGATCGGTGTAGAGGCGCGGTCCGTCGGCTGTCAGCAGGGGCTGGCGCCGGTGCTGGACGTTTCCCGCGACGTGCGCTGGGGGCGAACCGAAGAGACCTTCGGGGAAGATCCCTGGCTGGTGGGGGTGATGGCAACCGCCTACGTGAAAGGGTTGCAGGGCGATAGGCGTGATCTGCTGGCGACGCTCAAGCACTACGTGGGCCACTCGTTCAGCGAAGGGGCGCGCAACCATGCACCGGTACATCTGGGCTTTAGCGAACTGAACGACACCTTCCTACTGCCGTTTGAAATGGCGGTGAAGCTGGCCAATGCCGGGTCGGTGATGCCGGCCTACCACGATATCGACAATCAGCCGGGGCACAGCGACAGCTTCCTGCTGACCACCGTCCTGCGCGAACAGTGGGGGTTCGACGGCATTATTGTCGCGGATTACGGCGGCGTCAGCCTGCTGCACCAGCATCATGGTGTGTCCCACGATGCGGCCGAATCCGCCGCGCTGGCCTTTAACGCCGGGCTGGACGTCGAGTTGCCGAAAGATGACTGCGCGCGCCATCTGGCGGACGCCGTTGAGCGCGGGCTGATTTCTATGACCAGGGTGGATGAGATCGTGGCGCGCGTGCTGACCGAAAAATTCCGCCTGGGCCTGTTTGAAAACCCGTACGCGGATGAAAATGGTATCGATCTGCAAAATGACACCACCCGACAGGTTGCGCGGGAGGTGGCGACGAAATCGGTCACGCTGCTGGAAAACAACGGTATTTTACCGCTCGGCGGTAAGCCTCGCGTGGCGGTGGTGGGGCCGACGGCAGACGATCCGCTGGCGCTGCTCAGCGGCTACAGCTTCCCGGTGCATCTGATCATCAGCGATATGGTGGAAGAGACCTCGCAGGTAACGACCCCGCGCGCGGCGCTGGAACATTACCTCGGCGCGTCGCAGGTCCGTTACGCCAAAGGGTGTCACATCATCGAGAAACGGATGGCGGGTGCGCCGGTCTTCCCGGGCGACAGCGGCGGTAAGCCGATGCAGCAGTCGCCGGTCTCGCAAAGCACCGCGCTGATCCCCGAGGCTGTGAACGCGGCGCAGGAGAGTGACGTGGTGGTGGCCTGTGTGGGCGATCTCGCCGGGCTGTTCCAGAGCGGAACCGTGGGGGAAGGTTCCGACACCGACTCCCTGAATCTGCCGGGCGTGCAGCAACAGCTGCTGGAGGCGCTGGTGGCGACGGGCAAACCGGTGATTGTCGTGATGACCGGCGGGCGCCCGTACAACCTGCAGGGGCTGGAGGATAAGATCGCAGCGCTGCTGGTGGCGTGGGCGCCAGGGCAGGAAGGGGGCTGGGCGATCGCGGACGTGCTAACGGGACGCGCAGAGCCGCAGGGGCGTCTGGTGGTGAGCGTGCCGAAAAGCGCCGGGGCAATGCCGTATTACTACAATCACAAGCTCAAAAGCGGCGGCACGCCGTTTGCGTTCCACTTCGGTTCACGTTATCCGTTTGGCTTCGGCCTTGGCTGGACGACGTTTAGCTGGGGGGCTGCCCGCGTAGCTGAAAGCAGCGTGCCGGTCGACGGCGAGGTGACGCTGAGCGTGGATATCACCAATGCCGGGGAACGCAGCGGCAGCGAGGTGGTGCAGGTTTACGTCAGGGATAAGGTCGCCACCCAGGTGCGACCGCTTCAGGAGCTGAAAGCCTTCCAGCGCGTCACGCTCTCGCCGGGCGAAACCGCCACTCTCAGCTTTACGCTACCGGTTGAGATGTTCAACTTTACCCGTCGGGACGGGAAACGCATCGTTGAGCCGGGTGAGTTTGAACTGCAGGTTGGCGCATCGTCGGCGGATATTCGCGCGGCGGTGACGGTTAATGTGACAGGGGAAACACGGGTGCTGCCTGTTGAGTGGCGGATGCTCAGTACCTGTGACGTTAAGCGCGCGTAGTCAGGATAAAAAAAAAGCCCATCGTGGGAGATGGGCAAAGACTACACACAGCAATTCGTTGTTTCACTCAGGGGATTTCCATGCTTATAAATCAAGGTGTTGATCTATAACCGTGTCCTAATAGTAGGCATGTCATCTTTTAGCGTCGATCGGATTCGTCTCAATAGTTAAAGAGACGTAAAGATTTTTTAAGGTGAATAGCGGACTTAGAGCAAAAAAGGCGGGTCTGACCAGTGAACAACGAATAAATACTTTAGCAGCGTTAAAGTATTATGAGGGGGAATGTAGGCCGGGTAAGCGTTAGCGCCACCCGGCAAAAAAACTTAATGCGTGTTCTTCTCTTCCAACTCTTCCAGTTCGCTCAAAATCACGTCCGGGTCTGTTCCCGGAGGCGGAATTTCATGCACCCAGGCGGAGAACAGACGCCAGGTGACGGCGAGCAGCACCGGGCCAATAAACAGGCCTATCATGCCAAAGGCAATCAGTCCGCCAATGACCCCGGAGAGGATCAGGATCAACGGCAGGTCAGCACCCATGCGGATAAGTATCGGACGAATGACGTTATCCATGGTGCCGACCACGCAGCTCCAGACCAGCAGCACCGTTCCCCACGTGGTATCACCCGTCCAGTATAGCCAGATAATACTAGGGACCAGCACCAGCAGCGGTCCCAGTTGCGCAAGACAGGTCATCAGCATGACCACGGTGAACACGGTGGCGTACGGTACGCCGGAAATCGCCAGACCGATACCACCCAGCACCGCCTGCACCAGCGCGGTCACCACCACGCCCAGCGCCACCGCACGCACGGCCTGCGCAGCCAGTAAAACCGCCGCGTCACCCCGTTTGCCCGCCAGGCGGGTGGCAAAGTGACGAACGCCTAAAGCCACCTGCTCGCCGCGCCAGTAGAGCAGGGCGCTGAAGAGCAGCATCAGGGTACAGTGCATCATAAACCGGCCGATATGCGCCGCCTGACCCACAAACCAGGTCGTGGTCGTGCCTATATACGGGCGGACTTTTGCCATCAGCGCGCTGCCGCCCATCTCCAGCAGGCTATGCCAGCCGCTGTAGAGCTTGGCGCCCACCACCGGAATGCTGTTCAGCCAGGCGAGATCCGGCAGCGTCAGGTCACCGCTGCTAATAGCGCGAATAACGGGGCCACTGGAATCCACCAGGCTATTCACCAGCAGGGCAATCGGAATAATAAACAGCAGGAACAGCAGGAGCGTCATGACCAGCACCGCTAACCCGCGGCGGCCGAACAGCAGCTTCTGCAAACGCAGCAGCAGAGGCCACGTGGCAACGACAACGGTCGCGGCCCAGGCGAAGCCGAGAATAAAGGGTTGAACAATCCACAGACACGCAATAATCATGAGGGCCAGGAACAGCACCGACAGCAAAATTTGCGCAACATCCCTGGGCTGGCGAAGATTGACCATAAATGAAACTTTCCTTAAAAGAACGCCAGCATGGCTGGCGGGAACGGAAAACCGCGTCTCTCTAATCATTGATGATCTCAGCGGTTTTTGACAGGCGGATTTTGCCTGTAATTCGGCAGAGATTATAAGAAAAAAATGTGATAAAACTTTTAAGATACACGCAAACGATTTCATACAACTCTAATTAGGGTCGACAGTTATGATCCCACAGATTTCTCAGGCACCTGGCGTCGTTCAGCTGGTGCTTAATTTTTTGCAAGCACTGGAGCAACAGGGTTTTACAGGTGATACCGCCACGAACTATGCCGACAGGCTGACGATGGCGACCGATAACAGTATTTACCAGCTTCTTCCCGACGCCGTCGTTTTCCCTCGTTCAACGGCTGACGTGGCGCTGATTGCCCGGCTGGCCACACAGGAGCGCTTTGCCTCTCTGGTCTTTACGCCGCGCGGCGGCGGCACCGGGACCAATGGTCAGGCGCTGAACCAGGGCATCATTGTTGATATGTCGCGCTATATGAACCGCATCATTGAGATCAACCCGGAAGAGGGGTGGGTGCGGGTCGAAGCGGGCGTTATCAAAGATCAGCTTAACCAGTACCTCAAGCCTTACGGTTACTTTTTTGCCCCGGAGCTTTCCACCAGTAACCGCGCGACCCTTGGCGGGATGATCAACACGGATGCCTCCGGTCAGGGCTCGCTGGTCTACGGCAAAACCTCCGATCACGTGCTGGGCGTGCGTGCCGTTCTGCTGGGCGGCGATATTCTCGATACGCAGCCGATGCCGGTCGAACTGGCGGAAACGCTGGGCAAAGATAACACGGCCAGCGGACGCATCTATCGTACCGTGCTGGAGCGCTGCCGCGACAACCGCCAGCTTATTCTCGATAAGTTCCCCAAACTGAACCGCTTCCTGACCGGGTACGACCTGCGTCACGTCTTTAACGACGACCTGACCCAGTTTGATTTAACCCGCGTGCTCACCGGCTCCGAAGGGACGCTGGCGTTTATCACCGAGGCGCGGCTGGATATCACCCGCCTGCCGAAGGTGCGTCGTCTGGTGAACGTCAAATATGACTCCTTCGATTCCGCGCTGCGCAATGCGCCGTTTATGGTGGAAGCGAAAGCGCTGTCGGTGGAAACGGTTGACTCCAAAGTGCTTAACCTGGCCCGGGAAGATATTGTCTGGCACTCCGTCAGCGATCTCATTACCGACGTGCCGGATAAAGAGATGCTCGGTCTTAACATCGTGGAATTTGCCGGCGACGATGCGGCGCTGATTGAGAGCCAGGTCACCACGCTCTGCCAGCGGCTGGATGAGCTGATTGCGCAGGGCGAAGGCGGCGTGATCGGCTGGCAGCTCTGTAACGATCTGGCCGGGATTGAGCGTATCTATGCGATGCGTAAAAAAGCCGTGGGCCTGCTCGGCAATGCGAAAGGGGCGGCGAAGCCCATTCCCTTTGCCGAAGACACCTGCGTGCCGCCTGAGCATCTGGCGGATTATATCGTCGAGTTTCGCGCCCTGCTGGACAGCCACGGCCTGAGCTACGGCATGTTCGGCCACGTCGATGCCGGGGTACTGCACGTGCGTCCGGCGCTGGATATGTGCGACCCGCAGCAGGAGATTCTGATGAAGCAGATCTCCGACGATGTGGTGGCCTTAACCGCCAAATATGGCGGTCTGCTCTGGGGAGAGCACGGGAAAGGATTCCGCGCGGAATACAGCCCCGCATTCTTCGGCGAACAGCTCTATGCGGAGCTGCGCAAGGTGAAGGCGGCTTTCGACCCGCATAACCGCCTCAACCCGGGCAAAATCTGCCCGCCTGAAGGCGTGGACGCGCCAATGATGCAGGTGGATGCCGTCAAGCGCGGCACATACGACAGACAGATCCCGATTGCGGTGCGCTCCTCCTGGCGCGGCGCGATGGAGTGTAACGGCAACGGCCTGTGCTTTAACTTTGATGTGAAAAGCCCGATGTGTCCGTCAATGAAAATCACCAGCAACCGTATCCACTCGCCAAAGGGGCGGGCGACGCTGGTGCGTGAATGGCTGCGTCTGCTGGCCGATCGCGGGGTTGACCCGCTCAGGCTGGAGCAGCAGCTTCCGGAAAAACGGGCCAGCCTGCGCTCGCTGATTGAACGCACCCGCAACAGCTGGCATGCCAACAAGGGCGAGTATGATTTCTCCCATGAGGTGAAAGAGGCGATGTCCGGCTGTCTGGCCTGTAAAGCCTGCTCAACCCAATGCCCGATTAAAATCGATGTGCCGGAATTCCGCTCGCGCTTCCTGCAGCTGTATCACACCCGCTACCTCCGCCCGGTTCGCGACCATCTGGTGGCGACGGTGGAAAGCTACGCGCCGCTGATGGCGCGCGCGCCGAAGACCTTCAACTTCTTTATCAACCAGCCGCTGGTGCGCAAGCTCTCCGAAAAACATATCGGCATGGTCGATCTGCCGCTGCTGTCGGTGCCGTCTCTGCAGCGCCAGCTCGTCGGGCATCGCTCGGCGAACATGACCCTGGAGCAGCTGGAGGCACTCACGCCTGAGCAAAAAGCGAAGGTGGTGCTGGTGGTGCAGGATCCGTTTACCAGCTACTACGATGCCCAGGTGGTGGCGGATTTCATCCGCCTGACCGAAAAGCTGGGGTATCAGCCGGTGGTCCTGCCGTTTTCACCCAACGGTAAGGCGCAGCACATTAAAGGCTTCCTGACGCGCTTTGCGAAGACCGCGCAGAAAACCGCTGACTTCTTAAACCGCGTGGCGCAACTCGCGATACCGATGGTCGGCGTCGACCCGGCGCTGGTGCTGTGCTATCGCGATGAATACAAGCAGACGCTGGGCGACAAGCGCGGTGATTTCCACGTCATGCTGGTGCACGAGTGGCTGCCGATGGCCCTGGAAGGCAAAGCTGTACAGGAGGTCAGCGGCGAGCCGTGGTATCTGTTCGGACACTGCACGGAAGTCACCGCGCTGCCGGGTGCACCCGCGGAGTGGGCCTCCGTTTTTGCCCGCTTCGGCGCGAAGCTGGAAAGCGTCAGCGTGGGCTGCTGCGGCATGGCTGGCACCTACGGTCACGAAGTGAAAAACCACGCCAACTCGCTCGGTATCTATGAGCTGTCCTGGCATCAGGCGATGCAGCGTTTGCCGCGAAACCGCTGTCTGGCAACGGGCTACTCCTGTCGAAGCCAGGTGAAACGGGTAGAAGGTAACGGGGTACGTCACCCATTGCAGGCTTTACTGGAGATAATTGGATGATCTGGAAACGTGCCGTGACGCTGCAGGCGCTGAACGCCATGGGCGAGGGGAATATGGTGGGGCTGCTGGATATCCAGTTCACCCGCATTGGCGACGATGATATCGAGGCCACCATGCCCGTCGATCGTCGCACACATCAGCCGTTTGGTTTATTGCACGGCGGGGCGTCCGTCGTGCTGGCCGAAACCCTGGGCTCGGTGGCGGGATATCTCTGTACCGAAGGGGAGCAGAAGGTGGTCGGACTCGAGGTGAATGCTAACCATATCCGCTCGGTACGCAGCGGGCGCGTGCGCGGAGTTTGCCGCGCGCTCCACGCCGGTAGCCGCCATCAGGTATGGCAGATTGACATTCTCGACGAGCAGGATCGCCTGTGCTGCTCGTCGCGGCTGACGACGGCGGTCGTGTAAAGTTTTCAGATGTTTTGCCTTTGGTCAAAAACTAGTCAGTGGGTTGTGATATACTGGTCAGGTTTTGTACATAAGCGAGGACATCATGGATACTGAAATAACCCCAACACAGCTGGCAATTGAATATTTACGTCGCGATAAGAGCAATCTGTCCCCGGCGCAGTACCTGAAAAAGCTGAAACAGCTTGAGCTGGAATTTACAGATTTGCTGGCGCTCTCTTCGAATGAGTTGAAAGAAGAGATTTACTTTGCCTGGCGGTTGGGCGTTCACGTCCATTGAGAGAGTAAAAAAGGCCGCAAGAGCGGCCTTTTTTGTGTCTGACGTTCAGTATTTAGCGGGGAGCTTGTTGATTTTAATAAGCCTGCCTTCTTCCATTTCGATAAATCCGCCGGTTTTTAAATCCGCCAGAATGCGCATCACGCCGCTGCGGGAGAGGTGGGTTTTATCGCGGATATAGCGTTCAGCGGTTATCGATTTGCGAAAAGTGTCTTCTTCGCGCATCAAATCGATTAACTGTCCACGAATAATCTCATAGGCAGAGGGCGCAATTCGATGAAGCATGTTTTTATAGAGGCGATTGGTAACATGCATAATATGTTGAGATAGAATGTTCCAGAGATTGTGGGTTTCCACAACTTCCCGCGCTTTTTCTACCGAGATAACACCCGTCAGCCCTGGTGTAATGACTTTACAATACTCATCAAAAAAGACGTCCGTCACATTGCCTATCCCAAACAAAGCGGGGGCCTGCACGGTGAACAACAGGGTCTCATCATCCCGGCGGTAGGAGGCCACGCTTCCCTCCAGTATGAGGTAGCACATGGCCTCACCATGAATTGTATGCTCTAAACGTTCTCCGACGACTGTCGTATGAAAGACAGCAAAGGGACGCAGATGTGCAATTAGTTCACTCGCGAAAGGTGATGAGCGATAACGATCATCTGCGATGTCCTCAAAATCTGGCATAGATAACGACCTTACTGTTTCATTGTATTATCGAAACATTATAGCGCCGACAGGGCTTTCAGGCTCTAACTCAGCAAGGTGTTATCAATACTTTAACGGTAAATGATTTATCTCCTGTAGAACCCCACGCTGCATCGTAATGTATCCGCCTGTTCTGAGTTCGGAGAGGATCCGCATGATGCCGCTACGTGAAAGCCATGTACGGCTCTTAATGTAATTTGCCGCAGTAGTATGTTCCCGAATGGACTCGGGTTCCTGCATAAGCTCCACGAGCTGAGTGCAGATAATATCGTACGCGGACAGCTGCGATATCATCGCGCAATGCTCGTATACCCGGGAAGCCGAATACATTAGCAGCCTGGCGAAGTGTTCCCACAAATTGTCATTCGCAATGATCTGATTGAAGCTGGCGAGCGCCAGCATACCAATCTCAGATGTTTCTAACGCCCTGACGTACATATGGCCGTTGGTATGCTGGTTACTGACGCCCAGAACAAAGGGAGCCGACTCAGAGTTGAGAATGATGCCATCCCCTCGACGGTGCAGGGCAACGCTGCCGCTTAACAATAAAAAGCAATAGCGTGCTTCGTCGCGATAATAGTGCATAACCTCACCTTTCTCGATTACCATCCGCTCTGAGAATGGCACCATGTGATTAATGAGTAATTCAATTGCGGAGAAAGGTTTTGTCGCTAAGGCGGAGATCCGCGCCTGAGGGGATAACGTCTCTAGCCTGGTATTCATAGTTAACCTCTGTTTTAACCGGTGCAGTTGAGCATGCGCACATAGCCGCATTATCTAAAACGTTAAGCACCAGGGAAATATACCCTACCGGTCTAAATGTAGACCGTTAAAGTAATGGTTGTTATAAGTCCTTGATTTATTTATTTGCGAATGGTTGGTCTATGTTTGGACTGGTTTTTTATTTGAATGTGAGAATTTTCTTGGGCTTTGATTCTGTATGTGAAGTTATTAAAAGGTTAATGTTTTCTTTATGGAGTTAAGGTCTACAGTTGGACTGAAAATTAAATTGTCTTTTATCGGACATTTTAATAAATTTCGTTTCAGCCAGTGAACAGCATTGAAGCTCCTGTCTTGTTTGCAGACGTTGTCTGTTATTTAAAGGGAGAGGGTTCAACGTTATGCTTACGGCACTTTTAAAACCGGCACATATAAATGGTCGAATAAACCATAGGGATGATGTTGCCGAAATGATAGTTATAAATAAAGTTACTAAGGATATAAATCATGAAAAAGACGATTATTGCTGCTGCTTTCGCTGCGACTGCTGCTCTGACCATGTCTAATGCTTTCGCTGCTGCTGGTACCGTTAATTTCACCGGCGAAATCATCGATGCAGCGTGCACCGTTGACGCGGGTTCTGTAAACCAGACCGTTGATCTGGGCCGTTACAGCAAATCTGAATTTACCGCTGCTGGCGATAAAACCGCTGCGACTAAATTCTCTATCGTTCTGACCGACTGCCCGGCAACCGTAACAGGTGCAACTATCAAGTTTGACGGTTCTGCGGACCCAGCAAACTCCAACCTGCTGGCTGTAACCGGTGGCGCAACGGGCGTTGCTATTAACCTGATGACGGCTGATAGCCAGGATCTGCCGCTGGCGGGCGTAAACAGCCACGTATACAGCCTGGCTGAAACTGTACCAAACACACTGGACTTCTTTGCTCAGTACGAAGCAACGTCTGCAACTGTCGGCGTAGGTCCAGCAAACGGTGTAGCTAACTTCTCCGTTAGCTACCAGTAATCTTCCTGACCGGAAACATATATGAGGGCCGGTATACGGCCCTTTTTTATCGAGGTGTAAAATGAATTTTCTTAGCAAAACTTTAATTGCCTGCGCAGTAATTTCAGCAAGCGTGTCCTTTGCCAATGCGGGTGTCATTATTGGCGGAACGCGTGTCGTCTATGATGGCAATAAAAAAGAAGCTTCCATTGATGTTAACAACCCGGATAAGACGCCGTACCTTATTCAGTCGTGGGTTGAAACATTAAATGGTGGCGCTGAGAAAGCTCCTTTTATTATCACCCCTCCGTTGTATCGACTTGATGGTGGCCAGCAAAATATTGAGCGTGTCGTAGTGACCGGCAACTTGCCACAGGATAAGGAAAGTCTTTACTGGCTAAATATTAAAGCGATACCGTCAGCGCCCAAAAAAGATAATACGCTGCAAATTGCGATCAAAACGCGCATTAAGCTGATTTATCGTCCGGCAGGATTAAAATCTCAGCAGCCGCAGGAGCTGAGTCACCAGTTAACCTGGCGCCGCAATGGAAACCAACTTCAGGTTACCAACCCAACCAGCTATGTCATTAACTTCAATGAAATCAGTCTGGGCGGTAAAAAAATTGAAAATGTTTCGTATGTACTTCCTGGGGAATCAATGAATTTCACGCTGCCTGCTGGCGCTAACTCAACCTCTATTAATTATAAAGTCATTAATGATTATGGGGCGGTGAGTGACGTGGAAAGCGCAAGCTTGTGAAAATAATTGGTTTTGGAATGTCGTTTCCAAGGTGACGTGAATGATGATAGTAAGGGAATATAATAATTTTAAACCTGCGCGATTGGCTTTATTAATTGCATTTGCCCTTGCTGGCTCAATGCAGAATGCCATGGCGCGTGATTACTTCAACCCGGACCTGGTTGAACTCGATAATCCGCAAAATGGGGGTAAAGCCGATCTCGCTGCGTTTGAAGCGGGCTCGCAGGCGCCGGGAACCTATCACGTCGATGTGATGCTGGATAACGAACTCGTTGATACGCGAGATATCGAATTCAAAACCTCAGGTGCTCCCAATGATGAGGGGAAATTAGAACCTTGTCTGACCGTGGAGCAGCTTAAAGAATGGGGCGTAAAAACCGAGCTGTTCCCGGCGCTGGCAGTGGACAACGAGCGTTGTGCGAACCTGCAGGCGATACCTTCCGGATCCACTGAATTTCAGTTTGGCGCGCAGCGTCTGCTTATCAGTATCCCTCAGGCGGCAATTTCTCGTCAGGCCCGCGGATACGTTCCACCGGAACAGTGGGATGACGGAATCACGGCTGCACTGCTCAACTACAGCCTGAGTGGTGCCAATAACCGCTCGCGCAACGGGAGCAGTGATACCAGCAACACGCAGTACGCTAATTTGCGTCCGGGAATCAACATCGGGCCATGGCGTCTGCGCAACTACACGACCTGGTCACGAGATGAAGATGGCAAGGACAAATGGGATAGCGTTTATACCTACGCCCAGCGCGCGATCGTACCGCTAAAAGCGCAGATGACGCTCGGGGACAGCACTGCGCCTGCTGATGTTTTCGACAGCATGCCGTTCCGCGGTGCGCAGTTGGCCTCCGATGATGATATGCAACCCGATTCACTCAAAGGGTACGCACCCGTCGTCCGCGGTATCGCGCGTACCAATGCGCAGGTTATTGTCCGTCAGAATGGGTATGAGATTTATCAGACCTACGTTGCGCCTGGCGCCTTCGAGATTACGGATATGTATCCGACAGGGGGAGCTGGCGATCTACAGGTCACGATAAAAGAGGCCGACGGTAGCATTCAACAGTTTACCGTTCCCTTTGCGTCACTGCCTGTACTGCAGCGAGAAGGGCGATTCAAGTACGCCGTCACGGGTGGGCAATATCGTTCCTACAACAGTAGTGTAGATAAGACGCCGTTTGCGCAAATTACGGGCATCTATGGCTTACCGTATGGCTTAACGGCTTACGGCGGTGGTCAAACGTCGAGCCACTACCAGTCGGTCGCTGCCGGTATGGGTAAGAACATGGGAGATCTCGGCGCAGTTTCTGTCGACGTCATTCAGGCATGGTCTACCCCACAAAATCTGCCGAGCGATAGCGGCCAGTCCTGGCGCGCGCGCTACAGTAAAAACTTTGTCGAAACCGGCACTAACTTTGCTATTGCAGGCTACCGCTATTCGACCAAAGGCTTTTACGGAATGCAGGAAGTGCTTGATTCCTATGGCGATAACGGTGTGATGCAAAACAGACGTCGTAACCGTATGGAACTGACGATGAACCAGTCTCTGGGCGGTTCATTAGGTTCGATCATGGTGAGCGCCGTTCGCGAAGATTACTGGAATTCCGGGCGAGCAATGGAGTCCTGGAGTCTGGGGTATAACAATTTCTGGAACGGCATCAGCTACGGCCTGACGTATACCTCCACGCGAAACGGCACGCCAGGCACCTATGGTAACCCGACAAGCTATGACAAAGACCGGATGGTGGCCTTTAACATTAGCGTGCCGCTGGATAAATTCCTGCCGCAGACGTGGGCAAACTATAGCGTCAGTAACAGTAAAAATAGCGGAACGACCCATACGGTTGGCATCAACGGGACCGCGCTGGATAACAATGCCCTGAACTGGAACGTTCAACAGGGGTACGGCAGTGACAATGTCGGATACAGCGGCAACGTGAACGGTGATTACAAGGGTACCTATGGTGAGGTGACGGCCGGATACAGCTACGACCAGAATAATGAGCGTCTGAACTATGGTATTCAGGGCGGCGTCATCGCGCATGCTGACGGCGTGACGTTATCGCAACCGCTGGGAGAAACGAACGTCCTGGTAAAAGTCCCGGGGGCGAAAGGTCTGACGGTGCGAAACCAAACGGGCGCGAAAACGGACTATCGGGGATATACAACGGTAAATAACGTCAACGTCTACCGTAAAAACGATATTGTCATCGATCCAGAAAGTATGTCCGATGATGTAGAACTGGATCTCACGACCCGAACCGTTGTGCCAACGCGTGGGGCTGTTGTTCGCGCTGAATACACTGCCAACGTCGGTCAACGTGCATTATTTACGTTATTGCGTGGTAACGGAAAGCCTGTTCCATTTGGGGCGATTGTCAGCGTCAATGGGATCAAAAACAATGGCTTTATTGTCGGCGATAATGGACAGGTTTATCTCACAGGCTTAGGCGAGAATGTCGACCTTATTGCTCAGTGGGGTGAGGGTAGTGATAAACAGTGTAAAGCCTCATATATTTTAAAACCTACCGATGTTAAAAATAACATTGCGGTTGTCAGTACTGTCTGTCGATAGGAAAGAAAATGAATGCATTTAAATATTATTTGCTGTTGCTTTTGACATTAATATCCGTAGAAAGCTTTGCAGGCTGTACGAACAATATCGCTACGCAAAACTTTAATTTAAATTTTAATGCAGTTACTGCTCAGCGGGACGTGGCGCCGGGAACGGTTGTCGCTGCACAGTCGGGTATTTACAATGTGAATTTCTCATGTACTGATTCCACGAATACCTATCAGGAAGCGATGAACGGTACCTCTCTGGGAAATAACCTCTATGATATAGGCGTAAGTGGATACGGCATACGTGTGTCAGAAAATGATTCAGGTGGCGGTTTCCACCATTATTTTCCAATGGGGTTTACTATTGGCAGTTATAGCGCGTCATATATGTATAAAGTTGAATTGGTCAGGACGTCTGGTACTGCCGCATCCGGATCGCTACGCAGCGGTCAAATTGCTAACGTATCTATTTCAAACCAATTTTTCATTGCGACATGGAACATCACTGGCGGAAGCATTACGACACTTGCCTGTAGTCTTTCTTCGGGATCGCTGAGTTTTCCGATAGGTAATATCCCTGCGACAAGCTTTGGCTCAACAGTGGGTACAACGCCAGTTAATACTCAGGTTTCGCAGACTCTCGGCTTGACCTGCAATCCTGGCGCAAATATCAACATTTCTTTGAGTGGACAGCAAAACCCTGATGTGGCCAATACCAGCGTTTTAGCGTTATCGGGTCAGGGTGGCCCGGGGGTCGCGCAGGGAGTAGGTGTACAAATATTATATGGTGGTACACCTCTTAATCTTAATAATACCGTTTTCCTGCAGCAATCTGGCGGTGGGTTGGCGTCATTCCCAATCGTGGCCCGTTATTATCAGACTAAATCTGTTGTTTTACCTGGGACAGCGAACACAACAGCAACGTTGAACATTACCTATCAATAAGGGGGAAGATATGAATATTAAATGTTTAGTCCTGAGCTGGTTCGCAATGATACCGTTTTTGTCTTATTCAGCAGATACGGTAAATATTAACGTGACAGGTAATATCGTGGCATCACCCTGTATTGTCAACGGAGGAGCAAGCAGCCTTAATGTTGATTTAGGTAATATTCAGGCAACAGCACTGGCAGCTCCTGACTCATCATCTACTGCGGTACCGTTTACACTGACAGTCACAAATTGCCCAACAGGTACCAGTACTGTCCGAGCTGATATAGGGGGTTCTGCATCACATGATGCGCCTAATCTTTATGAGAATTCAGGTACAGCAGGGAATGTTTATGTTGTTTTGTATAATGGCGTGACGGGTGATTCTTTAGGTCCTGGCTCTGCAGTATTTTTACCAGTGCAGAGCGACCGTACAGCATCGATGGCACTTAAAGTTGGCGCATATTCTCTTTATGGCAATACGACACCTGGTACGATTAATTCGGTTATAATTGTTACAATGAGTTATCAGTGAAAGTAAAATTATATGAATACTAAACTCTTTTTATCTGCCTTCCTCTTGAGTTCAGCCCCGTTAATTACCTGCGCTGATACCAATATCAATGTTACCGGCCAGGTCATTGCCAGCCCGTGTGTCGTTGACACGGGCACCGTTTCTAAAGTGGTCAATCTGGGGGAAGATACCAAGCAGAATCTCATTAATGCCGGTGATGGGGGCGTCTGGTCTGACTTTGATTTGCTGGTGCAAAACTGTCCTGCTGGCACCAGCAGCGTAACGGCCAAATTTACCGGTAATGCCGATACACAAGATCCCACGGCATGGAAAAACAGCGGAACCAGCAACAATATTGCATTACGTATCGCCAGCAGGGATCATGCGACAACATATAGCGTAAACAGCACAATGCAGGTGAATGTCGATAGCAGCACGCGCAGCTCCACCTTTCCGCTGTCAGCGAGAATGTTTACGCCGCAAGGAAATTCCACTGCCGGAACATTCCAGTCAGTAATGAACGTTGATTTTACCTATCAGTAACGGCTGAAATTTTTTTTAAAAATTGTTAGTTTGAGACTTTCATGTTGATTAATTCCTTGCTTGAGCATGCTATATGTGGTGTTCGGTTCCAGCCCATCTATTCTTTACAGGAAAAAAAGATAAAGGCATGGGAAATGCTAAGTTCCTTACGCCAGGGGATCGACTGCGAAACCTTTTTTGAAAAGATGTCGTTAAATGCTAGCTTTCGTTTATTATGCTGGCAGTTGCGTATAGCTTCTCTTTGTGTAGACAGTGAAGCGTATTTTATTAATGTGCCTGCGAAATTACTCTGTCGTTCAGTTTTGATTGATGAACTATTGCCCAGCCTGCATTCTGGCATTGTTATTGAGATACAAGATCCCTGTAATTTTATTTCATTGTCAAAAAAAGAACAGGAGGTTTTTTACTCCATGCATCAAAAAATAAAAAATACAGGTGCAAAGATATGGCTGGATGATATTAAACATGAGCATTTGTCACTGCTGGGTGAACGCATTTGTTTATTTGACGGTGTCAAGGTAGATAAAATGAGTCTATGGAAAAACAGAGGTTCCCCATGGGTATTAAAATCAATGATTGCCTACTGCTCGTTGATGGTAGAGCAGGTGCTTATAGAAGGCATCGAAGATAACGAACTACTTGCTTTGGCTCAGGGTACAGGATGCAATTTAATGCAAGGATTTCTTTGGCCTGAGAAAAGGTTGAGTATTGATTATGTCCCGGTCTGATAAATGATAAATGTTTTAATTAAAGAAGAAGATTTTTTATATCACCATAGCCTTAGGTCATTTATTGGCGATTTTTTTAAAAATGAATATGCGAAAAATGTCCATTTTCTCAAAGGCTATGTGCCTGAGAATATTGCCCGGGCGGAAATTATCGTTTATGCGTTCAGTAAGGGTGAACACCATACCTGCTTTCCAGAATTAAAAAGTGCGCGTAAATGCGTCATCATTGGTATTACTGAAGCGGAAGAACCGTCATCATCATTTTTACCGTTCTGCATTCAGCAGACTTATTTTGTATCACGCTCAGCACCACTCTATCTGTTGAAAAGGGTATTCCGTCAGGCATGGGTGGCCTACAGTGCGTCAGCTATCCCTGTCTTTTTAAAAGCCTGTGAAAGCTGTAAGCATAAAACGTTATCACAGCGCGAACTCAATATTATGGCCGGTCTTTACAAGGGGGAATCCGTCAAAAACATAGCCAGAGAGATGATGCTCACGCCAAAGACGATCTATGCCCATAAGTATGCTGTTATGCATAAGTTCAACCTGAGCAGTGAACACGAGTTGCTTGAGCTCCTGAACCGCTTACTGGAAAAACGCTGTAACCCCAATTTGTTTCGCGAAGCATTAGAGCAGTTTCGTTAGTGTTTACCCGGCGCCAAAAACACTTATCCTTGGGCCGGGTAGACCAGAAGCTACAGGGTGTTTCCCTTAGATATTCACCGCGTTAATCAGCCGCGACTTCATGGACTGATACGCCGACGCGGCATAGTCCTCCGCCCAGCGCTGGTCCTCAATCGCCTCCAGCTGCACCGCGCAGTACTTCGTTTCCGGGGTTTTGGAGATGGGATCGAAGTTGTCCTGGGTCAGCTCGTTGCAAGCGCCAATCCACCACTGATAGGTCATATAGACGGCCCCGGCGTTGATACGCTCGCTGATGCTGGCGCGGGTAATCACTTTCCCGCGACGTGAACGTACCCAGACCAGCTGCCCGTCAGTAATGCCCAGCTTTTCTGCATCGGCAGGGTTCATTTGCACCCGACCCGGCTCGTCGGCCAGGCTTTGCAGCGCGGCACAGTTCCCGGTCATGGAGCGGCAGGAGTAGTGTCCCACCTCGCGTACCGTACACAGCACCAGCGGGAAATCCGCATCCGGGGTTTCCGCCGGCGCGCGCCACGGTGCGGCAAAGAGTTGCCCTTTACCGCTCGGCGTGTCGAACTGATTGTCTTTGTACAGGTACGGCGTACCGGGGTGATCCAGCGTCGGGCAGGGCCACTGCACGTGGCCCATCTCGCCCATTTTTTCATACGTCACGCCGTAGAAGAGCGGGCACAGCGCGCGCATCTCATCCCAGATTTGCTGGTTGGAATCATAATGCATCGGGTAGCCCATCTCGGTGGCGAGCAGGCTGATGATCTCCCAGTCGCGCTTCACGTTGCCGCTGGCATCGATGGCTTTGCCAAAACGCTGGAAGCCGCGATCGGCACAGGTAAAGACGCCGCCGTGTTCACCCCAGGAGGTAGCCGGAAGCAGAACGTCCGCCACCTCTGCCGTTTTGGTCATAAAGATGTCCTGAACCACGACAAACTCGAGTGCCTCAAAACCGCTGCGCACCAGGCCGAGATCGGCTTCGGTCTGAAGCGGATCTTCCCCCATGATGTAATAGGCCTTCACCTTGCCTTCCAGCGCAAGGTGCGGCACTTCGGTAATGCGCGTCCCGACGCGATCGTCCATCGCATTGACGTCAATTCCCCAGGCGTTGGCGAACTTCTGCCTGACCGCCGGATCGGTCACATCCTGATAGCCGGGGAACATATTCGGCAGAACGCCCATATCGCAGGCACCCTGGACGTTGTTCTGACCGCGCACCGGCCCGACGCCGACGGCAGGGCGACCGAGATTCCCGGTCAGCAGCGCCAGGCTGGACAGCCCTTTGACCACATCCACAGCCTGTCCAAACTGGGTCACGCCCATCCCCCACATCACGGTGGCGGAAGGGGCCGCCGCGAAGGTGCGCATTGCCTGGCGGACGTCACGGGCGGGGATGCCGGTAAGATGTTCGACCTTTTCCGGCGCATAGTCTTTTACCGTTTGCCGGTAGGCCTCAAGCCCCTCCGTAAAACGCGCCACGTAGTTTTTATCGTACAGCTCTTCTTCCAGCAGCACATAGCCAAAGGCGTTCACCAGCGCCATGTTGCTGCCATTTTTCAGCTGCAGATGTTGGTCGGCAATACGCGCCGTTTCAATACGCCGCGGATCGCAGACGATAATTTTTGCGCCGTTTTCACGCGCTTTCAGCACGCGGCGGGCGACGATAGGGTGGGAGTCCGCGCAGTTATAGCCAAAGACCAGCAGGCATTTTGAGTTTTCAATATCGCTAATGGAGTTGCTCATCGCGCCGTTACCGAGCGTTTCCTGTAAACCGGCGACGGACGGGCCATGACAGACGCGCGCACAGCAGTCCACGTTGTTGGTGTTCAGCACCGCGCGGGCAAACTTTTGCATCACATAGTTGGTTTCATTGCCGGTTCCGCGCGAGGAGCCGGTGGTCATGATCGACCGCGGCCCGTGCTGCGCTTTAATACTGCTGAGCCTGTGGGCGGTGTAGCGGATCGCCTCTTCCCAGGTAACGGGGGTGAAGGCTTCGCCTTTGCGGTAGCGGATCATGGGCTGGGTGAGGCGAGGGGTGAGCAGACGGGTATCGTTAAGGAAGTCCCAGCCGTAAAATCCTTTCAGACATAAAGTGCCCTGGTTTGTGACTCCCGCTGCTGCTTCGGCACGGATGATACGGTTATTTTCAACGACAAGGTTCAATTTACAGCCTGCACCGCAGTACGGGCAGACGCTGGCGATCTTTTTCATCAATAACAGACCTGTTAAGAAATGAAGCAAAGTTGACTGGAAACCCAGTCCCGTATGAGTAAATAAGCAGGAACCGTGCCAGGTTGATTTTGCGTGGATTACAGGGCGTTATGCGGGGAGGGCGCGTGTCATCGTCAGGCCGATCGTCAGTTTTGACGATGACACGTTAGGGGGCGTGGCGAGCAGGAACTCAGAGATCGTCCATCGTGTAACCCACCACGATTTCCAGCGTCTTGCGAATCACATCCGCCTGAACCACGTCGTTGGTGGCTTCCAGCGTCTGGATGAGCCAGAGGATGATCGCCTTATTGGACAGATGCCCTTCGGAGGCCAGAACACAGCGTACTGCAGTAGAAAAAATAGCGGACTCTTCAGCAAAACGATCGCCTGCATGGCGGAAATACTCCGCCAGCGCACTGTCTAAAAAAGCAGAGTGGTATTCGGGTTGAAGCTGAATATTTTGTCTCATTTGTTCTCACCGTAGCTGTTAAATTGCAGTCAATGTATTTTTTTGGGATCGGACGGTTTTCCACTTCCAAATAACGGCACAACATTGTCTCGGGTATCGTTGAGAGATCCCTCTCTTTTCGTTCGTCCTTGCGCGGTTCTGCGACGTGTAAAAGCGGTGCTGTTTGAGCCGATCTCGGCAATCACCACCGCAAGTGTCTCCCGCCGCTGGGGATCCTTTTCATGTTCTTTCATGACCCGCAGACGCTGTAGCAAGCCTTCAGTTGTCACCGGTCCCCGCTCTTTCAGAAGAGAGAGAACGGCTTCACCGATAAGCTGGTCTATCAGTCGGTCTGCGTTACTGCTATTCATATCCTTACCGTTCGAAGAGCAGACCAAGCAGCATGTGGTAATGCTCTTCCTCTTCCGGGCCGTCGGCCTTTTCGAGGCGACTCAGCAATTTTGTACAAAGCGATTTGCGATTAAGGTTTCGCCCGTCGCTGAGAATTTCAACAACCACCTGGCCCAGCGTTTCCTGCTGGGTAGGAAGCGCGGCTTTTTCGAAGTACTGTGCGATTGCTGCTGCGGAATCTGCGACGTAACCTTTCTGCTGCATGTTTCGCTCCTGTAAAATTTTGTAATCAGTAACGTTACATTTAAGGTATACATAATTTCCAAATCTGTACATCTAAAATGTACAGTTTTTTAGATTTTTTACGATATATCTTATAAATCATTTATTTTTCATTGCGTTGGGTTGGCGTTGTGATGGGGGGCGAGTGCAGGATATATTGTACAAAAAGCGCAGGTGCTGGTAAGTTGTACAGCCGAGTCAAAAGGTCTCATTAACTGCCGTAAATGGTTGAGATGTAAATTATTTGTCAGGCAATTAATGTGCTATAAATGAACATTACCCACGTCTTTCGTGGCCAAAACCCTAACCCCCAGGAATAGCATGCTCACAACCATCATTTACCGCAGTCATATCTGCGAGGACGTTCCAGTGAAAGCGCTGGAAGCAATGGTCGCTGCTGCAAATCGTAAAAATCGGCAATCCAATGTCACGGGGATCTTGCTGTTTAACGGCACACATTTTTTTCAACTGCTGGAGGGGCCGGTTGAGCACGTTTCGGCTATCTATGAGCAGATCTGCAACGACCCGCGCCACCATAACGTGGTCGAGTTAATGCGCGATCACGGGCCTGTCCGGCGTTTTGGCAACGTGGGTATGGAGCTTTTTGATTTGCGCCACTTCGACAGGGACGAGGTACTGCAGCAGGTGCTCAATAAGGGGACGACACGCTACCAGCTGACGTATAACGACCGCCCTCTGCAGTTTTTCCGCACCTTTGTCGAGGCCACGGAAAAAGCGAACTATTTTGAACTGCCGCCTGCGGACTCATGGGAATTCGTTCGCGAAGAAACGCGCTTGTCCGCGCAGCCTGAGGTGGTCGCGAAGGGGGCGGATTGCAGCTTCGCGTTCCAGCCGATAGTCGATCCGTTTATGCAGCAGGTTGTCTCCTGGGAGGCGCTTCTCCGCACCCCGTCCGGCGACTCGCCGGGGGCCTATTTCGCCAGCCTTCCGCATGAGGAAGTGTACGCGTCTGATTTGCAAAGCAAGCAGGTGGCGCTCTCCATGGCCAGCGCGCTGGGGTTACAGGACCAGACGTTATCCCTTAACCTGCTGCCTATGACGCTGGTTAACATTCCCAATGCCGTGGATTTTCTGCTCACCGCGATTGAAGCAAACGGTTTTGTACCTGAACAAATCGTGGTGGAGTTCACCGAGAGCGAAGCCATTTCCCGTTTTGATGAGTTCACGGATTCGGTCAGGCAGTTAAAAAGCGCGGGTATCAGCGTGACGATCGATCACTTTGGTGCCGGTTTTGCCGGGCTGCAACTGCTGGCCCACTTCCAGCCTGACAGAATTAAGATTAATCGTGATTTGGTCGCGAACGTGCATAAAAGTGGCCCCCGACAGGCCATTATCCAGGCCATCATCAAATGCTGTTCCTCGCTTGAAATCCAGTTCTGCGCGGTGGGAGTAGAGAAGGCGGAAGAGTGGATGTGGCTGGAATCTGCGGGTATTTCCCAGTTCCAGGGGCATCTTTTTGCCAGCCCCCGGCACGGCGGGATTCCAGCGATTGCGTGGCCGGAGAAAAAGTTCGAATTGTGATAAAGCTGTACACAATCTGGCAGACGTAACTGTACGAACGGTAAATTTTATACAACAATGTATTAACAGGTGAATGGCGTCGTAAGCCATTCACCCGTTCAAAATGCGGTCTTAGTTATACAAATGGTGTGTACAATCTGATAAGGTTGGTGCAGTTAGGTATGGAAGTTCTGAGCGTGAGGGAGTTAATGGCCTATTACAGTATCGGCGAAGTGGCCGAACGATGCGGTATCAACCCCGTTACGCTGCGTGCCTGGCAGCGCCGTTATGGATTGTTGAAGCCGCAGCGCAGCGAAGGGGGTCATCGTCAGTTTGACGATGAAGATATCCTGCGTATCGAAGAGATCAAACGCCTGATGAAGAGTGGCGTTTCGGTCGGGAAAGTAAAAGCCTTGCTGGAAAACAAGGAAGTTCTGACTCAGGGTAACTGGGTCTCGTTCCAGGAAGAGATGATGACCGTTCTGCGCTATGCCAGCCCGGCAAAGCTGCGCGCCAAAGTCGGTGAGTTCCGCCGCGATCACCCGATAGATGCCCTGATTGACAATATTATTTCTCCCGTCCGTCAGCGGATGAACCAGGACCAAAATACCGTGCGTCACATGGCGAGCCTGTTTGACGGGGTCCTGATCGAATTCGCGATCGCAAGCCTGGCGGAGTCTCGCAAAAAAGCCGGTAAAGATGCGCTCCTGATTGGGTGGGAGTGTGATGACCGCACCCATCTGTGGCTTGAAGCCGCGCGCTTATCGCAGAAGGGCTGGCACATTGATGTCCTGGCAGAACCGATTGATTCGCCGCGTCCCGAGCTTTTCCCGGGGCAGAAAATCTTCGTCTGGACGGGGAAATCGCCAACGCCTCGACAGCAGGAACAGCTCGACCACTGGCGTGAGCAGGGTTTTGCTGTCTCATTCCATCATTGAGTGTAAGAGGCCTTGAGGGCCTTTTTTTGTTTTTGTCACTTTCCATGCAAAGACTATCTCAAAAATAGGCATTTCCGATGCATATTTTACTTTTCACCTCTCCGCCATAAATCCCACGACAAAATGCATTATTAATCAATGCATTGAACAATTAAATCCATCCTGCCTGCATCCTGCCATAGGGTCTATGCTTAATAAAAGTAGGCAAAAAGGGCGGTTTAGCCGAATGCCCCTGCTGACAGAGGGTTGAAGTGATAATCGTTATCACTAACATGGTGTTATGCCCTGATGGCTTATCAGATGAGGTGGACCTATGGAACTGCATTCAGAAACCTTTAATCCTGCCGATTTCGCCTGGCGCGGGTTAACGCTCACGCCAGCGGCGGCGGCACATATTCACGAGCTGGTGGCGAAAAAGCCCGAGATCCTTGGTGTGCGTTTAGGTGTCAAACAGACCGGCTGCGCAGGTTTCGGTTACGTGCTTGATACCGTCACCGAACCCGAGAAAGATGACCTGGTGTTCGAGACCGACGGCGCAAAATTGTACGTCGCGCTGCAGGCCATGCCCTTTATCGATGGCACCGAAGTGGACTACGTCCGCGAAGGCTTAAATCAGTTATTCAAATTTCATAACCCGAAAGCCCAGAACGAATGCGGCTGCGGCGAAAGCTTTGGGGTATAGGCGGAACTATGTCTCGTAATACTGAAGCAACGAGTGAAGTAAATACCTGGAGCGGCGGGCACCTCAACTATAAAGAGGGGTTCTTCACCCAGCTGCAGACCGATGAGCTGGCAAAAGGCATCAACGAGGATGTCGTGCGGGCGATTTCGGCGAAACGTAACGAGCCCGAGTGGATGCTGGAGTTTCGCCTGAGTGCCTACCGCGCCTGGCTGGAGATGGAAGAGCCGCACTGGCTGAAAGCGCATTATGACAAGCTGAACTACCAGGATTACAGCTACTACTCCGCGCCGTCCTGCGGCAGCTGTGATGACACCTGCGCCTCGCAGCCCGGCGCGGTGCAGCAAACCGGCGCGGAGAACAGTTTCCTCAGCAAAGAGGTGGAAGAAGCCTTTAACCAACTGGGCGTACCGGTGCGCGAAGGGAAAGAGGTGGCGGTGGACGCTATCTTTGACTCGGTCTCGGTGGCCACCACCTACCGCGAGAAGCTGGCAGAGCAGGGGATCATTTTCTGCTCCTTCGGCGAAGCGATTCACGATCATCCGGAACTGGTGAAAAAGTACATCGGGACCGTTGTGCCTTCAAACGATAACTTCTTTGCGGCGCTTAACGCGGCGGTGGCCTCGGACGGTACCTTTATTTACGTGCCGAAAGGCGTGCGCTGTCCGATGGAGCTTTCCACCTATTTCCGTATTAATGCCGAAAAAACCGGCCAGTTCGAACGTACCATTCTGGTGGCCGATGAGGGGAGCTACGTCAGCTACATCGAAGGGTGCTCCGCCCCGGTCCGCGACAGCTATCAGCTGCACGCGGCGGTGGTGGAGGTCATCATCCATAAAGACGCCGAGGTGAAATACTCGACGGTGCAAAACTGGTTCCCGGGCGACGGCAATACTGGCGGTATCCTGAACTTCGTAACCAAGCGTGCGCTGTGCGAAGGGGAAAACAGCAAGATGTCGTGGACCCAGTCCGAAACCGGTTCGGCCATCACCTGGAAATACCCGAGCTGCATCCTGCGCGGGGATAACTCCATCGGCGAGTTCTACTCGGTGGCGCTCACCAGCGGCCATCAGCAGGCCGATACCGGCACCAAGATGATCCACATTGGTAAAAACACCAAATCGACCATTATCTCGAAAGGTATCTCCGCCGGACACAGCCAGAACAGCTATCGCGGGCTGGTGAAAATCATGCCGACGGCCACCAATGCGCGAAACTTTACCCAGTGTGACTCGATGCTGATTGGCGCAGACTGCGGTGCACATACCTTCCCGTACGTTGAATGCCGTAATAACACAGCCCAGCTGGAGCACGAGGCGACCACGTCACGGATTGGGGAAGACCAGCTCTTCTACTGCCTGCAGCGCGGGATTAGCGAAGAAGACGCCATCTCGATGATTGTCAACGGCTTCTGTAAGGACGTGTTCTCTGAGCTGCCGCTGGAATTTGCCGTTGAAGCCCAGAAACTCCTCGCCATTAGTCTTGAACACAGCGTCGGTTAAGGAAAGCACATGTTAAGCATTAAAGATTTACAGGTCAGCGTAGAAGATAAAGCCATCCTGCGTGGCCTCAATTTTGACGTTAAGCCGGGCGAAGTCCACGCCATCATGGGGCCGAACGGTTCCGGGAAAAGTACGCTTTCTGCGACGCTGGCCGGGCGCGAAGATTATGAAGTGACCAACGGCTCGGTCGAGTTTAACGGCAAAGATCTGCTGGAGATGTCGCCGGAAGATCGTGCGGGAGAGGGCATTTTTATGGCCTTCCAGTACCCGGTCGAAATTCCTGGCGTCAGCAACCAGTTCTTCCTGCAAACGGCGCTGAATGCGGTGCGCAAATACCGTGGGCTGGAGGCGCTCGACCGCTTCGACTTCCAGGATCTGATGGAAGAGAAGATCAGGCTGCTGAAAATGCCGGAAGATCTGCTGACCCGCTCGGTGAACGTCGGTTTTTCCGGCGGCGAGAAAAAGCGTAACGACATTCTACAGATGGCGGTACTCGAGCCCGAGCTGTGCATTCTGGATGAGACCGATTCCGGTCTGGATATCGACGCCCTGAAGATTGTCGCTGACGGCGTCAACGCCCTGCGCGACGGCAATCGCTCATTTATTATCGTCACCCACTACCAGCGCATTCTGGACTACATCAAGCCGGATTACGTCCACGTGCTTTACCAGGGGCGCATTGTGAAATCCGGTGATTTTACGCTGGTTAAACAACTGGAGGAGCAGGGTTATGGCTGGCTTACCGAACAGCAGTAATGCGCTCCAGCAGTGGCACCGGCTGTTTGAAGCCCAGGGCGGCACACGCTCGGCGCAGGCGCAGCAGCATCTGCAGCAGATGCTGCGTCTTGGCCTGCCGACGCGTAAGCATGAGAACTGGAAGTACACCCCGCTTGATGGCCTGCTGAACGCCGAGTTTGTTACCCGTCTGGCGGATCTCACCCCAGCGCAGCGCGACGCGCTGGCCTTGCGTGTCGATGCCGTGCGCCTGGTGTTTGTCGATGGCCAGTTCCGTCCGGAACTGAGCGACACGCTCCAGGAGAGCGGCTTTGAGATTGAGATAAACGACGATCGCCAGCGCCTGAGCGCCCCGGTTCAGCCCGAGGTTTTCCTGCACCTGACCGAGAGCCTGGCCCGCAGCGTGACGCATATCGCCGTGAAGCGTAACCAGCGTCCGACAAAGCCGCTGTTGCTCATGCATATCACTCAGGGTCTGAACGGCGATGAAATCAATACCGCGCACTATCGTCACCATCTTGAGCTGGCGGAGGGCGCGGAGGCCACGGTCATCGAACATTACGTCAGCCTCAATGAGACGCGTCACTTTACCGGGTCGCGTCTGACGATGAACGTGGCGGCCAATGCCCAGCTACACCACATCAAACTGGCGTTTGAGAATGCGCAGAGCCATCACTTTGCCCATAACGACATTGTCCTGGGCCAGGATGCCGCGGCGTACAGCCACAGCTTCCTGCTCGGTGGGGCGGTGCTGCGCCACAACACCAGCACGCAGCTTAACGGGGAAAACACCACGCTGCGCATCAACAGCCTGGCGATGCCGGTTAAATCGGAAGTGTGTGACACGCGCACGTGGCTGGAGCACAACAAAGGCTACTGCAACAGCCGCCAGCTGCACAAAACCATCGTCAGTGATAAAGGGCGCGCGGTGTTTAACGGCCTGATTAACGTGGCGCAGCACGCCATTAAAACCGACGGGCAGATGACCAACAACAATCTTCTGTTAGGGCGACTGGCGGAGGTGGACACCAAACCGCAGCTGGAAATCTACGCCGACGATGTCAAATGCAGCCACGGTGCGACGGTCGGGCGAATCGACGACGAGCAGATGTTCTACCTGCGCTCCCGCGGCATCGACCAGCAGGCGGCGCAGAAAATGATTATCTACGCGTTTGCCGCCGAACTGACGGAAGCGCTGCACGATGGTCAGTTAAAACTGCAGGTGCTGGATCGGATCGGTCAGCGTCTGCCTGGAGGCGAAGCATGAGTTTTCCCGTCGAGAAAGTACGGGCAGATTTCCCGGTTCTGACCCGTGAAGTAAACGGTCTGCCGCTGGCCTACCTGGACAGCGCGGCCAGCGCGCAGAAGCCGAATCAGGTGGTGGATGCCGAAGCCGAGTTCTATCGCCACGGCTATGCTGCCGTGCATCGCGGTATTCATACCCTGAGCGCCGAGGCGACCCAGCGGATGGAAAACGTGCGCACGCAGCTTGCCGCCTTCCTTAACGCCCGCTCGCCGGAAGAACTGGTCTTTGTTCGCGGGACCACCGAAGGGATTAACCTTGTCGCTAACAGCTGGGGCAATGCTCAGGTTCACGCGGGCGATAACATCATCATCACCCAGATGGAGCACCACGCCAATATCGTGCCGTGGCAGATGCTCTGCGAGCGCGTGGGCGCCCAGCTGCGGGTGATCCCGTTAAATGCGGACGGGACGCTTCAGCTTGAGCAGCTTGACGTCTTGCTGGATGACCGTACGCGGCTGGTGGCGGTTACCCAGGTCTCCAACGTGCTGGGGACAGAAAACCCGGTGGCAGAGATCGTCGAAAAGGCCCATCAGGCAGGCGCAAAGGTCCTGATTGACGGTGCCCAGGCGGTGATGCACCACGCGGTTGACGTCCAGGCGCTGGACTGTGATTTCTACGTCTTTTCAGGCCACAAGCTCTATGGGCCGACCGGGATCGGCGTGCTATATGTGAAGGAAGACATCCTGCAGGCGATGCCGCCGTGGGAAGGGGGCGGGTCGATGATCGCCACTGTCAGCCTGACGGAAGGCACGACCTATGCGCGCGCGCCGTGGCGTTTTGAGGCGGGTACGCCCAACACCGGGGGGATTATCGGGCTGGGGGCGGCGGTCTCTTACGTCTCTGGCATCGGCCTGGACGCCATTCAGGAGTACGAACAGCTGCTGATGCACTACGCGCTGGCGGAACTTGCCAGCGTGCCGGATTTGACCCTCTACGGGCCTGCCGATCGGCAAGGGGTGATTGCGTTTAATCTCGGGAAACACCATGCCTATGACGTGGGCAGTTTTCTCGATAACTACGGCGTTGCGGTCCGTACCGGGCACCACTGCGCCATGCCGCTGATGGCGTTTTACCAGGTACCGGCAATGTGCCGCGCATCGCTGGTGATGTACAACACGACGGAAGAGGTCGACAGGCTGGTGGCGGGGCTTAAGCGCATTCATCAGCTGCTGGGCTAACGGAGAGGCGAAAGATGGCAGAGCTGCCGGACAAAGATAAATTACTGCGCAACTTCTCGCGTTGCGCAAACTGGGAAGAGAAGTATCTCTATATCATTGAGCTGGGACAGCGCTTACCGCCGCTCGGTGAAGAGGCGCACAGCGCAGAGAACACTATTCAGGGCTGTCAGAGCCAGGTGTGGATTGTGATGGCGCAGTCTGATGACGGCACGATCGAATTGCGCGGCGACAGCGATGCCGCCATTGTAAAAGGGCTTATTGCCGTCGTTTTTAGCCTTTACCAGCAGATGTCGGCGCAGGATATCGTCGCGTTTGATGTCCGTCCATGGTTTGAAAAAATGGCCTTAACCCAACACCTCACCCCGTCCCGTTCTCAGGGACTGGAAGCGATGATTCGCGCCATCCGCGCCAAAGCTGCAATCCTTAGCTAGACTTACAGAACTGCATTCATTCTGTTTCGCGAGGTGGTTCCCGCCTCGCTGGTTTTTCAGCTTTCTGGCGTTCTGTCAGTGAATAAGGAATCTCAGCATGAAGCGCGCGTCTCTCATTACTCTATTACTCCTCAGTTCGCTCGGTGCCCTTAATTCGGCCCGTGCGATGGACTATCCATTGCCGCCCGCAGGCAGTCGTCTGATTGGGCAAAATCAAACCTACACGATACAGGAAGGGGATAATAAGCTGCAGACCATTGCCCGTCGGTTTAATACGGCGGCCCAGGTGATCCTGGAAACCAACAATACCATTGCGCCGGTAAACCCTGCGCCGGGAACCGTGATAACCATTCCGTCGCAAATGCTGTTGCCGGATACGCCCCGCGAGGGAATTGTGGTGAATCTCGCTGAGCTTCGGCTCTACTACTTCCCGCCGGGGCAAAACATTGTTCAGGTTTTCCCCCTGGGCATTGGTCAGCTGGGGCTGGAAACACCGGTGACGACCACGCGGGTAAGCCAGAAAATCCCTAATCCGACCTGGACACCCACGCCTGGCATCAGAGCACGCTCTCTGGAGCAGGGCATTAAACTGCCTCCGGTGGTTCCTGCCGGGCCAAATAACCCCCTGGGACGCTTCGCGCTGCGTTTAGGCGTGGGGAATGGGGAATATCTTATCCACGGTACCAGCGCGCCGGACAGCGTCGGCCTGCGGGTCAGCTCTGGCTGTATGCGGATGAACGCCCCGGACATTAAGGCCCTGTTCGAACAGGTGCGGGTGGGCACGCGGGTGCAGATTATTAATGAACCCGTGAAGTTTTCCGTTGAGCCGGATGGTAAACGCTATATTGAGGTCCACCGTCCGCTGGCACAGGTAGAAGGGGAAAATCCACAGGTCTCGCCCATTACCCATTCCGCCGAGTTTGCGACCTTTGTTTCCCAGGCGGGAAGCGATAAGGCGCTAATTGATAAAGCGCTGTCACGTCGCGCCGGGATCCCGGTTATCGTGTCGGCCGGTAGCGGCCCGTCAGCCAGCAATAGCGTGTTGTCGGTGCAGAACAGCCGGGTATCTGCTGCGGTAGCGGAAGATGAAGGGGAGAAGATGACGCAGTAGCCGTTTAACGCAGGCAAAAAAAATGGCGCACAATGTGCGCCATTTTATTAACAGGTACTATTACTTACGGTATTTAGTAGCCTGGTTGTCCAGACGCTGGTTAGCGCGAGCTGCGTCGTCTTTAGCAGCCTGAACGTCGGAACGGATTGCGTTCACGTCGTTGCTCAGCTGGTCAACTTTAGCGTTCAGAGTCTGAACGTCAGAAGACAGCTGATCGATTTTAGCGTTGCTGGAGCAACCAGCCAGCAGAGTAGAACCCAGGATTACCGCGCCCAGTACCAGTTTAGTACGATTCATTATTAATACCCTCTAGATTGAGTTAATCTCCATGTAGCGTTACAAGTATTACACAAAGTTTTTTGGGTTGAGAATATTTTTTTGATGGGAATACACCTATTTTTGATCGTTCGCTCAAAGAAGCATCGAATCAGCCCGTTTCGGGTAAAAATCTAAGGAAAAAAAGGCATTTATCATCGGATTCATCTTAGATAATTCGCAATTAAATAGAAAAACCCGATTTGCATTTTGAATGACTTTGGCTAATGCCAGGAATAAAAAAAGCGCCCGGCGGGCGCTTTTTATCCAAATTAATTCGTTCGGGAATTATTACAGCACGTGAACAGATGCGGTATTGGTGGTGCCGCTTGGTACCAGCGCGCCAGAAACCATGACCACAACGTCACCTTTCTGTGCCAGACCGCTTTCCAGAGCCAGTGCTTTACCCTGAATGTAGAAATCGTCAGTAGAGGCGATCTCTTTAACCAGATGCGCAACGACGCCTTTGCTCAGTACCAACTGACGAGCGGTGGTTTCGTTGGTGGTCAGGGCCAGGATGGTCGCATCCGGGAAGTATTTACGCACGGCGCGCGCAGATTTACCGCCCTGAGTGGCAACCACGATCAGTGGGGCTTCCAGTTTCTCAGCGGTTTCTACTGCACCGCGGCATACTGCTTCGGTGATACGCAGCTTGCGGCTGTCGTTATTGAAGTCCAGACGGCTGGTCATCACGCGGTCAGTACGTTCACAGATGGTCGCCATGATGCCGACCGCTTCCAGCGGATATTTACCTTTCGCGGATTCGCCGGACAGCATAACCGCATCAGTACCGTCGAGGATGGCGTTTGCCACGTCGCCTGCTTCAGCGCGGGTTGGGCGTGGGTTTTTGATCATGGAGTCCAGCATCTGCGTTGCGGTGATAACCACTTTACGCGCGCGCACACACTTCTCGATCATCATCTTCTGCGCGAAGATCACTTCTTCAACCGGGATTTCAACGCCCAGGTCGCCACGTGCAACCATGATGCCGTCAGACGCTTCGAGGATTTCGTCGAAGTTGTTCAGGCCTTCCTGGTTTTCGATTTTGGAGATGATCTGGATCTTCTCGCCGCCGTGCGCTTTCAGGTGCTCACGGATTTCAACCACGTCGGAACGCTTACGGATGAAGGAGGCCGCGACGAAGTCAACGCCTTGCTCGCAGCCGAAGATCAGGTCCTGTTTGTCTTTTTCAGCCAGGGCTGGCAGCGCGATGGAGACGCCCGGCAGGTTAACGCCTTTGTTTTCGCCCAGGTCGCCGTTGTTCAGCACTTTACAGATAACTTTGTTGCCTTCGATAGCGGTGACTTCCATACCGATCAGGCCATCGTCGACCAGCACGGTGTTACCGACGGACAGATCGCTGGTGAAGCCTTCGTAGGTCACTGCAACGATTTCGCTGTTGCCGACGACGGATTTGTCGGTGGTGAAGGTGAAGGTCTGGCCCGCTTTCAGAGAGACGTCGTTACCGCCTTCCAGTTTGATGGTACGGATTTCTGGACCTTTGGTATCCAGCAGGATGGCCGCTTTTTTACCGGTCTTGCTCATCACGTTGCGCAAGTTCTGGATGCGCTGGCCGTGCTCTGCGTAGTCACCGTGGGAGAAGTTCAGACGCATCACGTTCATGCCGGCGTCCAGCATTTTGCTCAGCATCTCTTCAGATTCGGTTTTCGGGCCGATAGTACAAACAATTTTCGTCTTTTTCATGACAGTCTTAGTCTTTAAGTTGGGAAGGATATGGAAATCTCGCTCCGGGGGCGCACCGCCGCGGAGTCAAACCTGTGTTGCAAAAGAGTATATGACACGCACTAAGGATAGGAGACATCAAATGAGCGTGCAGAAGAAAGTGTGCCTGAGTGACAGCCCAACGAAGGAGAGAAGAAGTTGTACGTTGTTTTTTGTATTCCAAGCGCTGAAACCATTCACCAGGGATTTGGCGCGCATTATACGCTGATTTTAAGATAAAAGGAAAATGGAAACGGTGTTTCAGAAATAATCAATGCTGTTTCACATAATATTGTTATCAAGGCGTTAAGCCATGATGACAACTTGTGGCGGCAGGTGAGTAACCTGCCGCCGTTTGCTTATTTTTGCAGCGCCTGGCTGAGGTCCGCAATCAGGTCTTTAGGATCTTCAATTCCCACCGACAGGCGGATCAGCTGCGGCACAATGCCGTTCGCCAGCCGTTGCTCCAGCGGAATCGAGGCGTGCGTCATGCTGTAAGGCTGGCTTACCAGACTCTCCACGCCGCCCAGGCTCTCCGCAAGGGTGAACAACTTCAGGTTGCGAATCACCTCGGTGGCGCGTTGCGCATCGCCTTTTACCACGACGGAAATCATGCCACCGGGCAGCGCCATCTGCGTGCGGGCGAGCTGGTACTGTGGATGTGACTCCAGACCAGGATAGAATACCTTTTCGACCAGAGGATGCTGATCGAGCCATTGCGCAATCGCCAGCGCGTTGGTGCTGTGCTTTTCGACCCTCAGAGCAAGCGTGCGAATACCGCGCAGCGTCAGGAAGCTGCTGAACGGATCCAGGACGCCGCCCACCGCGTTTTGCAGATAGCCCAGCATGTCCGCCAGTTCCTTGTTGTCCCCGACAATCGCCAGCCCAGCCACCACGTCAGAGTGGCCGTTAAGGTATTTGGTGGCAGAGTGCACCACGATATCGAAACCGGACTCCAGCGGACGGTGGATCACCGGCGACGCGAAGGTGTTATCCGCCACGCTGATGACGTTATGCCGACGGGCAATGGCCGCGATGGCCGCCAGATCGGCCAGCTTCAGCAGCGGGTTGGTCGGCGTCTCGACCCACACCATACGCGTCTGTGGGCGAATGGCGGCCTCGAGCCCGGCCAGGTCGTCCGGTTTAACCCAGCTAACCTGCAGCCCGGTGCTGCGCTTGCGCACATTTTCGATCAGGCGGTACGTCCCACCGTAAACGTCATCAATGGCGACAATATGGCTGTCTTTATCCAGCAGTTCGAGCACCGTGGAGATGGCCGCCAGACCGGAGGCAAAAGCGTAGCCGCGCGTGCCGCCTTCCAGTTCGGCAATCGCCGTTTCCAGCGCATGGCGGGTAGGGTTGCCGCTGCGGGAGTACTCATAACCGGTATGCTCCCCGGGCGCGGGTTGCGCAAACGTCGAGGTGGCGTAAATCGGCGGCATGACGGCGCCGTGCTGGTCGTTGAATTCGCCGCTGTGTACGCTGAGGGTGGCCAGATTTTTCATCATTGATTCCTTTATTGCTGTAGACGATTGCGCCAGGCGGTCAGAACGTCGCTGCGCGTAATCAGACCGAGAAAACGGTCGTTGTCATTAATGACGGCCACCAGGCCGCGGTCGAAGATGGCGTTCAGGGCGCTTTCCGACGCGTGTTTATCAAGGAACTCGACCTGACGCGTCATGGCTGCCGTCACCGGCAGTGCGAAGCGATCGCCGTCGCCGCCGATATGCCGCAGGAGATCCCACTCGTCGATAATGCCCACCACCTTGCCGTTCTCCAGCACCGGCAGCTGGGAGATGTCATACAGACGCATGCGCGCCAGGACAGTGGAGAGCGTGTCGTCCGGGGCGGCGGTGACGGTCGCACCTTCGTCGTGGCGCAAGGCGATGTAGTCGGAGAGATCGCCGGCCTGAGGACGCGTGATGAGCCCCTGCTGTCGCATCCAGTCGTCGTTGAACATCTTCGAGAGATATTTATTGCCGCTGTCGCAGGCGAAGGTCACCACCCGCTTCGGCGTGGTTTGCGCCTGGCAATACTTCAGCGCGGCCGCCAGCAGCGTGCCGCTGGAGGAGCCCGCCAGAATGCCCTCCGTTTTCAGCAGCTCGCGCGCGGTGGTGAACGCTTCCCGGTCGGTGATGCGCCAGGCGCGATTGACGCCTTCAATGTGGGCCAGCGGAGGAATAAAGTCTTCGCCAATTCCCTCAACCAGCCAGGAGCCCGCGTCGTGGTAGCGTCCGGTTTCCACCTGGTCGGCGAGAACGGATCCAGCCGGGTCAGCCAGGACAAACTCCGTGTGCGGAGAGTGCTCGGCGAACCACGCCTGCAGGCCGCCCAGCGTGCCGCCTGAGCCGACGCCCACCACGATGGCGTCGATTTTGCCGTCAAGCTGCTCATACAGTTCCGGCGCCGTGGTGGTGCGGTGCGCCAGCGGGTTGGCTTCGTTGTTGAACTGGTCGATGTAAAACGCGCCAGGCAGTTCGTTCGCCAGACGCTGGGCGTAATCCTGGTAATAGGCAGGATGGCCCTTGTTGACGTCGGAGCGGGTCAGCACCACATGGGCACCCAGCGCGCGCAGGTGGAAAATCTTCTCGCGGCTCATTTTGTCCGGCACCACCAGGATCAGCGAGTAGCCTTTCTGGGCGGCGATCAGGGCCAGGCCGAGACCGGTATTGCCCGCCGTGGCCTCAATAATCGTGCCGCCTGGCTGCAGATGGCCGGTACGTTCTGCTTCGTTAATCATCGACAGCGCAACGCGATCCTTAATCGACCCGCCCGGATTTTGGTTTTCCAGCTTCAGGAACAGCGAGCAGGGACCGGTATCAAGCTTATGCAGCTGGATCAGCGGGGTACGACCAATCAGTTCGGTGACGGAGTGATAAATCGTCATGATGTTTTCCTTTCTGGATGTCATGACGGGATGATAGGGCGGTGAAATTTTCTCAATAAAGAACCATTCACTGCCGTTTAGAACAGAAAGGAATATAAATGCCATTTCTGGATGGAAGGACAGCAAGACGTAAAGTTGTCTGGATGTGAGGATGGCTATATCGGGATAAAATGCTGCAAAAATGACCGTTTTTTGCGCCCGTCCGCCAGCGGATATGCATCCGGCAGATAATCATTGCTGAAATTGGTCTAAATGCTTCGCACCCGGTAAATCCGCTGTTTATTGCCGAAAGTTATAACACATTCTTTTTTGTTCATTTAAAAGCTGATAACGCCTGTTTACTATCGTTTGGACATCCATACTGCTAAACCGCCACGGGCGGCACGGATAACGAATAAGAATGATTGTACTGAGCAATATTTCGAAGGTTTTTGACAACGGAAAGGTGGCACTCACAGCCGTTGATAATGTCAATTTGACGATAGCACAGGGACAGATATACGGGATCATTGGTTACAGCGGCGCAGGTAAAAGTACGCTTATCCGCCTGCTGAATGGTCTGGAAAAACCGAGCAGCGGCAGCGTAACCATCAACGGGCAGAACATTTCTGCCGCAAAAGGTGAAGCACTGCGCCAGGCGCGGCTGAAGATCAGCATGGTGTTTCAGCACTTCAACCTGCTGTGGTCGCGCACGGTCAGCGAGAATATTGCGTTCTCGATGCAAATTGCTGGCGTACCAAAAGCCGAAATAAAGGCCCGCGTGGCCGAGCTTATTGAACTCGTTGGCCTGAAAGGTCGCGAGCATGCTTATCCGTCACAGCTGAGCGGTGGGCAAAAGCAGCGCGTGGGCATTGCGCGTGCGCTGGCTAATCGCCCGGATGTGCTGCTCTGCGATGAAGCCACCTCCGCGCTTGACCCGCAGACCACCGATCAGATCCTCGATCTGCTGCTGGATATTAACCGTCGGTTCAAGCTGACCATCGTGCTGATCACGCACGAGATGCACGTGGTGCGCAAAATCTGCGACCGCGTGGCGGTGATGGAGAACGGTAAAGTGGTGGAAGAGGGAGACGTGCTGAGCGTCTTTACCCATCCGCAGCAGCCGATTACGCAGCAGTTTGTTCGTCAGGTGAGCCAGTACGCTGAAGAAGAAACGTTCAATACCGAACTGGCAAACGATCTGGAAGGTACGGTTATCAGGCTGACCTTTACCGGGCACAGCACGCACAAACCGATTGTGGGCGAACTGACGCTGCGCTACGGCCTGCCGTTTAACATCCTGCACGGAAAAATGACCCAAACCGCTCACGGCGTGTTTGGTCAACTCTGGGTGCACGTCGTGGCATCTGATGAACAACTGAACAATATCCTCGCCGACCTGCAGCACAGCGATATTGAAGGCGAGGTGATTAAACATGGCTGAGAATCTCTTTCCGCATCTCAAGTGGGATCAGCTCTGGGCGGCGACGCTGGAGACGCTGTACATGACCGCGCTTTCCGGCGTGGCGACCTTTGTATTAGGCATCGTGCTGGGTCTGGCGCTGTTTTTAACCGCGCGCGGCGGATTGTTCCACAACCGCACGGTGTATAGCGTCATTTCGATTGTGGTGAACGTGTTCCGCTCGATTCCGTTCATCATTTTGATTGTGCTGCTGATCCCGTTCACCAAGACCGTTGTTGGCACCATTCTTGGCGCCAACGCGGCGCTGCCGGCCCTGATTGTGGGTGCCGCACCGTTCTACGCACGCCTGGTGGAGATCGCCCTGCGTGAAGTGGATAAAGGCGTGATTGAAGCGACGCGCTCGATGGGCGCACGACTGAGCACGCTCGTGTTTCGGGTTTTACTGCCGGAATCATCACCTGCACTGGTATCGGGTATTACGGTAACGCTGATTGCGCTGGTGAGCTACAGCGCCATGGCGGGGGTGATTGGCGCCGGTGGTTTGGGAAATCTGGCTTATCTGGAAGGATTCCAGCGCAACCATGGTGACGTCACGCTGGTGGCAACGGTGACCATTCTGATCATCGTTTTCATTATCCAGTTCTGCGGCGATGTCATTACTTCACTGTTAGATAAACGCTAATAAATACACACAGGAACCACATCATGAAAAAGACACTGACACTGATCGCCGCTGCAACCCTGAGCGCCCTGAGCTTCGCCTCCTGGGCCGACACCCTGACCGTGGGGGCATCCAACACGCCGCATGCGGAAATTCTGGAGCAGGCAAAGCCGATTCTGGCGAAGCAGGGAATCGACCTGGAGATTAAACCGTTCCAGGACTACATTCTGCCGAACACCGCGCTGGCGGGTCATGACATCGATGCGAACTATTTCCAGCACATTCCTTACCTGAACAGCGTGCTGAAAGATCATGCGGGCGATAAGGACTACGATTTTGTCAGTGCGGGCGCGATCCACATTGAACCAATCGGCATCTACTCCAAAAAATACAAGTCGCTGAAAGACCTGCCGGAAGGTGGCAAGATCATCATGCGTGACGCGGTTTCTGAAGAGGGTCGTATTCTTTCCATCTTCGAGAAAGAGGGCGTGATCAAGCTGAAGCCGGGCATCGATAAAGTGACCGCGCGCATCAGCGACATCGTCGAGAACCCGAAAAAGCTGAAGTTCACGCCTAACGTGGAGGCGTCTCTGCTGCCGCAGATGTACAACAACAACGAAGGCGATGCGGTGGTGATTAACGCCAACTACGCGATTGACGCCGGTCTGGATCCGGTTCACGACCCGATTGCGGTTGAGAGCGGTGAAAACAACCCGTATGCCAACATCATCACCGTGCATCGCGGTGACGAGAAGAAGAAAGACATCGTTGCGCTGGTGAACGTGCTGCACTCGAAAGAGATTCAGGACTGGATCCGCACCAAGTACAAAGGCGCGGTCATTCCAGTAAACAACTAATTAGCTGATTTTACAGATGAAGCCCGGCGAGTTCCTCGCCGGGCTTCTTTTTTGTATCCGGCAGGAGAATCATTTAAGCTCAACGTTTAACAGGCAATGGAGTGATGACGATGGGTAACGTGACCAAAGATGAAGCGCTGTATCAGGAGATGTGCCGGGTGGTCGGGAAGGTCGTGCTTGAGATGCGTGATTTAGGGCAGGAGCCAAAGCATATTGTCATTGCCGGGGTACTGCGTACCGCGCTGGCGAACCAGCGCGTGAAACGCAGTGCATTGACAACTGAGGCAATGGAAACGGTGGTTAAAGCGCTGGCCGGGTAAGGCGCCAGCGTTTCGCAAGCTGCTCGAGCGAGCAGCAGAGCAGGTAGTAGACCACGCCCGTAAAGATAAAAATGGCCGCCGGGTAGATTTGCACCCGGTTGTTGACCTGTCCCGCCACCGTGGTCAGCTCCGGGACGTTCACGATAAACGCCAGCGACGTATCCTTCAGCAGGCTGATAAAAATCCCCACCAGCGACGGCAGAATATTCCTCAGCACCTGCGGCAGCAGCACGCGCCACAGGGTTTGCTGCGTGCTGAATCCCTGTGACAGCGCGGCTTCGAACTGCCCGGTCGGCAGCGCGCTCAGTCCGGCCAGCACCGAGTGCATCACGGTGGCCGCCGTAAACCAGGCCAGCGCCAGCGTGACGGTCAGCGCCCCGGGCAGATCGCCCCCGGTCATGAGCGGCAGGAGATACCACATCCAGAAAATCACGAAGATGAGCGGGATCCCGCGAATCAGCTCTGCCCATAAAAAGAGGACTTTTCGCACGAGCCCGGTAAAGCGCCAGGCCAGGCACGCGAGCAGTATCCCTCCGGGCAGAGCGATAACCGCAGCGCCTGCTGCCATCATTAACGAAAGCAGTACGCCTCCCGGTTCACCGGCTGCCGCGCGTCCCCACAGCAGATAATCGAGGTTATCGGTGATGACATTAAGTCCGGCAATCATGTTTTTCACTCCCTGTGGTGGCGACGATCGGGCGTTTACGTTTCGCCTGCGGCCCAAGGCGGACCAGCACCATTCCCATGACCAGACCGGTCAGCAGATAGAGTGCAGTACCGAGGGTAAATGCCTCCAGCGCGTGTGCGTTAAAGCTTTCGATCTGCCTGACCTGGTAGGTGAGCTCGGCGAAGCCAATCCCGCTGGCGAGCGAGGAGAGCTTCATCAGGTTGAGATACTGGCCCACAACGGGCTGCCAGGCGTTAGCCAGCCCCTGCGGCAGCAGGATGTAGCGAAACACGCGCCATGCTGAGAATCCTTGGGTGAGCGCCGCCTCCCGTTGCCCGACTGGCACAGAACGCAACCCGGCTTCCACTTCTTCGATTAAAAACGCCGAAGTAAAAACGCCCAGCCCCCAGGCAGAACATAAAAATTCGGGCGTAAACCACCAGACGTCGCCGGGCAGAATGGACCAGCTGTGATCGGCGTTGACCACGTCGCGAAACGCCTGCGGCAGCCCGTTCCAGGCGGCAAAATACCAGAACAGCAGCTGCACCAGCAGCGGCGTATTGCGAAACAGCGATACCCAGCCGCTGACGATCGCTTTCCCGACGCGTCCACCGGACAGGCGCAGGAGCATAAAGAGCAGTGCGAGCAGGCTGGCCAGCGCGATCCCCGCCAGCGTTACCCACAAGGTGGTGAGAAATCCGGAAAGTATCCACTGCAGAGGCTGTCCGGTCAGTACCCCCTGCCAGTCGAGCGCGGGCATTACAGATGCTCCTGATGCAGCGGATCCAGCACCTTTTGCAGGAAACGCTGCGCGCGCGGATGCGCTGGCTGGCTGAAAAACTGCGCTGGCGGCGCGGTTTCCAGAATTTGCCCGCCGTCGATAAAGACAATCCGGTCGGCGATTTCCCGGGCAAACTGCATCTCATGGGTCACTACGATCATCGTGATCCCGCTGTGGGCGAGGGTTTTCATCACGAACAGCACTTCACCAATCATCTCCGGATCCAGCGCGGAGGTTGGTTCATCGAAAAGAATGATTTGCGGTGAAGAGGCGAGGGCGCGGGCTATCGCCACGCGCTGCTGCTGTCCGCCGGATAGCTCTGCCGGGAAATGGTGGGCCTTTTCCAGCATCCCGACTTTCTCCAGCAGGGCCAGCGCGCGCGCCTGGGCTGGCTGTGGCTTCCAGCCGTGAACGTGCTCCAGTGCGAGGGTGATGTTCTGGCTGGCGGTAAGATGGGCATAAAGGTTGAACTGCTGGAATACAAACCCCACGCGGCTTCGCAGCTGGCGCATCCCGCTACCGGAGAGCTTTCCGGTAGGCTTGTTGTCGACCAGGATCTCTCCGCCGCTCAGGGGTTCAAGCTGGTTGATAAGACGAATCAGGGTGGATTTACCGGAACCCGACGGGCCGAGGATAGCAACCACTTCACCGGGCGTGATGGTGAGGTTGATGTCGTTCAAAACCTGATGGTCACCGTAGCGTTTGTCCACATGACGAAACTCGACTCTGGCCTGTTCCAGATGTGAAAAATCCGCGGCACCGGCCGCGGAGTGTGAAAATAAACCTGAGAGCATAATTACCTGGCTTCTATTTTAAAGCCGCGAGGCTGTGGAGCAGGGGTGCCAGGACCAAACCAGACATCATAGATTTTTGCCGCCTGACCGGTCTTCTCGAGATTAACCAGCTCGTCGTTGACGGCTTTCAGCAGTGCCGTTTCACCTTTCTTCACCCCCACGCCAATCTCTTCTTTACTGAGCAGATCGGGCAGGATTTTGAAGTTGGCTTTGTCCGGCGCCTGCGCCAGCAGACCGGCCAGAATGGTGCTGTCCTGAGTGATGGCCTGTACGTTGCCGTTGCGCAGTGCGGTCAGCGCCAGGGGAATGTCGTCATAAGAGAGGACGCGGGACTGCGGGAAACGCTGGTGCAGCGCCTGCTCGCCCGTTGTGCCTTTGACTGCGCCAATGCGCGCCCGGCTATAGTCATCGAGCTTGTCCGGTGATTTCGCCGGAACCAGGAATTGCTGGCCAGTGACGAAGTAAGGCGTCGAGAAATCAATGACCTGTGCGCGTTCCGGGGTGATAGTAATATCCGCCACGATCAGGTCGGCCTTGCCGGACTGCAGCAGCGGAATGCGGTTGGCCGGATTGGTGGCAACCAGTTCAAGCTTCACGCCGAGCGATTTTGCCAGCGCTTTGGCGAAGTCCACGTCGTAACCCACGATCTCATGCGTTTTGGCATCAATCGAGCCAAACGGCGGGTTCGCATCAAACGTGGCCACTTTCACCACCCCTGCTGCCTTGATATCCGCCAGCTGATCGGCCTGCGCCTGCGCTGAAAACAGGCCCCAGGCTGCCACTACGCCCAGAGCCAGCGTCCGTTTTTTAAACCCTTTCATTTTTGCTGCCATAGTCATTCGCCATCCCGTTGTTTTTGTTTTACCCCGTTACGCTCCCATAAGGGAAAGCTATCGCCAAATAAGAAATCGTTCTTTGCTATGAGCAAAAAAGCATTAGTGAACAAGGTGTTAATGAAGAGTGAAAAGGACGAGGGTGCTATTTGCAGATTCTGCACATCGACAGTGGATTTTGGTATTTCCCCTGCACGGGATAGGGGTGCTTAACTGAAGGCAGATACGGCGAGAGAGGGTAAGACGATGAAAAAATGGATCAGCACGTTACGGCGGTTTTTTGCGGCCCGGCCAGCGAATGCGGAGAACAGCGCGCAACGTGTTCTTGAGTCGATACTGCCTGTCGCCAGCCTGTATGGCGTAGACGTTGCCAACATTGACCCGGAGTGGTTCCATGATAAAACGCCACGCTGAACTGCGCCGCACGCGCGAAACGTACTGGAACGAAGTGTGCGTGACGTTTAACGAGTGAAATAAAAAAGCACCGGTTTCCCGGTGCTTTTTTATTAGATCTTGCAGGCGTCGCCGCAGTCGTCGTCGGCGATAATCGCCTGCGCTTTTTTATCCGCGTCGTCCAGACGTTCTGCATTACGCTCTTCTGCTTCATCCAGACCGTTAAACACTAAGTTATCGAGATCAATTTCCATGTTGCACCTGCTCTGTTCAGTTTTCGATACTGGCACAGTATAGGGCAAAAAAAGCCAGCAATGTACCTCGCAGCACATAAGGATAATCCCTGCCATACTCAGTGCTTTATCGCTGAGGAGAGCACATGATTACACTCTGTAAAACCTGTGGAACCGCCTACGATACGCAGCCGGACAGATGCCCAATTTGTGAGGATGAACGCCAGTATGTGCCCATCACGGGGCAGGCGTGGACCGATCTCGATACCGTCAACGCGACGCACAGCAACAAATGGCAGCAGCTGGAGCCGGGATTGTTCGGTATCAAAACCGTTCCGGCGTTTGCTATCAACCAGCGGGCGCTGCTTTTGCAAACGCCGCACGGCAATATCCTCTGGGACTGCATCGCCAACATTGACCCGGCAACCAAAACGCTTATTAACGCCCTCGGCGGCATCAGCGCGATTGCGATTTCACACCCGCACTATTACACCACGATGCAGGAGTGGGCTGCGGCGTTTGACGCGCCGGTGTACCTGCACGCCAGCGACAGAGAGTGGGTGATGCGCGACAGCCCAGCCATTCATTTCTGGGAAGGCGATGCGCTGGAGATTTTCCCGTCTGTTACCCTGCTGCGTCTGGGCGGGCATTTTGCCGGGGGAACGGTGCTGCACTGGCAGGAGGGGGACGGGAAGCTGCTGGTGGGCGATATTCTGCAGGTCACGCCGGGTAAAGACGCCGTCTCGTTTATGTGGAGCTACCCGAACTATCTTCCGCTGCCTGCCCGCACCGTGGCGTCCGTCGTGAGTCATCTGGAAGGCAGAACGTTTGAACGTCTGTACGGCGCGTTCGAAGGGCAGAACATCCTCGCTAACGCGGACGAAATTGTGCAGCGGTCGGGCCAGAAATATATTGCTTGTCTGAAGTAAACCACGATGGGTAAACTTTACGAGTGTGATCTCGATCATACCTAAACTAAAACAGATAAAAGAGACATTGCTATGCAACATATCATTGAAGGTTTTCTCAGCTTTCAAAAAGAGATTTTCCCGCAACGTAAAGAACTCTTCCGCAGTTTAGCGTCCAGCCAGAATCCCAAAGCGCTGTTCATCTCATGCTCCGACAGCCGTCTGGTCCCGGAACTGGTCACCCAGCAAGAGCCAGGACAACTCTTTGTCATTCGTAATGCTGGCAACATTGTGCCGCCGTTCGGACCGGAGCCAGGCGGTGTGTCCGCTACCATCGAATACGCCGTCGTGGCGCTGGGCGTCACGGATATCGTGATTTGCGGTCACTCCAACTGCGGCGCGATGAAGGCGATTGCCGATAACGCGAACCTGGAGCCGATGCCTGCCGTGTCACACTGGCTGCGCTATTCCGACGCGGCAAAAGCGGTGGTGGAAAAGAAAACCTGGGATAAGCCGATCGATAAAGTGAATGCGATGGTGCAGGAAAACGTCTTTGCGCAACTGAGCAACATCAAGACCCATCCGTCCGTCGCGGTGGGCCTGCGTAATAACTCCATCCGACTGCACGGCTGGGTGTACGACATTGAAAGCGGCGAAATCCTCGCGCTGGATAAAGCGACGAAAAGCTTCGTCTCGCTGTCGGAAAACCCGGAAGTCTTCTTCGAGTAACCCGCAACAGCAGGGCACGGATGCCCTGTCAGTATTCAAAATAGGGTAATCTCCGCCGCACGCGCGACGCAGGTTTTTCCGCCGCTTTCGCCATCGCCTCTGCAATCTCTGCACACTCCACCAGCCCCTGAACGAAGGGACGATCGTGCATCAGCCACGGTATCGCACCGAAGGCGATGCGCCCGCGAACGGTGTCAGGCGCTTTTAGGGTGTAATCCTCGCCGATATCGGGTATCTCATCGCCGATCGCTTCCAGCTGGTTTCGCAGCGTCGGGAAGGGCAGATCTTTCGTTTTGAGCGGCTTTTGTCCGCGCGCGTCAATAAATACGTCGAAACGATAGACGGTCTCTTGTGTGGTTATCACCGTTCGATCGCTGCCAACGTCGAGCGTGTAGTCGTCACCGAGCGCGGCCACGCTGATGATGCCGGCTTCGCGAAGTGCGAGCAGCCTGCGGATAGACTGCGGAGGGATGGCGGCATAGTTGTCGATAAATACCCGAGCCAGCCCCTGCCTGAAGCGTTCAGCGTCTCGCTCGTCGAGATGGGGGACAATCTCCTGAACGACCTCATGCAGCCGCAGCACGGTGTAGCGCCACGCCACGGTACGGCGTTCCCGTTTGTTGCGTTCAACCTCGTTGAGATTCTCTTCCGCCCAGGTAAAGGGGCCGTGGCGTTGACGATCCTCAAACCAGGCCTCACGAACAGTGTCCGCATTCAGCGTATGCAGAGACATCTTCTCGCACCACGCCGGATCGGCAAGCTGAAGCTCTTTGACCATCAGGGCAAAAATGCGGTCAAGCAGGCCATCCGGTCCTTTGGCTATCTCGCTTTCCACCACGAATTCGGTCAATACCGACAGCGGCTCGTAAGGAATAGGGCAGTAAAAATCGGCTTCCGGCAGAATGCCCGTCCGGGACATCAGCGTAATGTGTAACCCTTCGCTGTCTTTGTCGAGGATGAATTTACCGTCACGAAACGCACCGTGCTGCATCACCACCGCCATAGCCGCGTCCAGGCCGCTCAACGAGGTGCCCATAATGCCCACGCGGCAAGGGGGAATGCGGGCGTCCATCAGACCGGACCACGGGCTTGGGAAGAACGTGCGCGTGGCTTCATCCTCCTCTGGCCAGACGTGGCCGGTGGCAATAACCGCCAGGTCGAATTGATCCGGTAAGGTGCGGTCGTTGACCGAAATCGTCACGCCGGTTGTCGAAGGGATGATGTCGGTGACCTTCGCGGATTCATGGACCTTAACCTCGAACCCCAGCTTTTTCGCCTCTTTTACGATTGAACGAAAACTGTCGCGAAAGTACTCTCCCAACAGAAGCCTGGGCAGGAACTGTCGGTCATGCAGGCTGGCTTTATCCACCTTAAAGCGTGCCAGATGGGCGTCGCTCTGTTCCTTAAGCCAGTCGAGGTAGGTCATAAAAATAGGCGGGATTTCAATGCTCGCAATGTTCGCCAGCATCAGCCGGGAATTATCGTCGTCGTTATAGGGCATGCCCACGCCGGCTTCATCAGCCTGTTCGAAAACGGAAACAGAGAGCGGCGTGCTGTTTTGAAGCAGGTGATAAAAGGTGTAAATCCCTGTGGGGCCGGAGCCGATAATCGCGATCTTCTTCATCGACACGTTTCCTGTGTTTTTTTTCCATAGGAAAAGCGTAGCAGGAGAATAATGATGAAAATAAAGGATTAAGAAAATTCAGGCTATCAGAGGAGAATTTGCACCATTTCAGGACTGAAATGGTGCGTCCGAGTGGACTCGAACCACCGACCCCCACCATGTCAAGGTGGTGCTCTAACCAACTGAGCTACGGACGCAGAATGGTGCGTTCAATTGGACTCGAACCAACGACCCCCACCATGTCAAGGTGGTGCTCTAACCAACTGAGCTATGAACGCAACGTGTTGTCGGTGACAACGGGGACGAATATTAGCGGCACAGCACCGAGGTGGCAAGAGGGAAAATGCAATTTTCTCTCTGATTTCACGCGATTGCTGTATTACCGCGCAAAGTGAAGAGAAAGTAGCCGCCGGGTGGCGGCTACTGCGTATTTAACGTGCAGCGCGTTGCAAAATGATCGTGGATGGCTGGCGCTGCAGGAAGCGCATGCGCATCATCATCATAATCGCCGCCGACGTCAGGCCGATGATAAAGCCCATCCAGAACCCCGCCGGTCCCATGCGGTCCACCACCAGGTCGGTCAGGGCCAGAATATACCCACACGGCAGACCCAGCACCCAGTAGGCGATGAAGGTGATAAAGAAAATGGAGCGCGTGTCTTTATAGCCGCGCAGCACGCCGCTGCCAATCACCTGAATGGAGTCCGAAATCTGGTAAATCGCGGCCAGCAGCATCAGGTGCGATGCCAGCGTGACGACTTCCGGATTGTCGTTATAGAGCAGGGCAATTTGCTCGCGCAGCGCGACGGTAAAAAGCGCCGTGCAAATGGCCATGCAGACGCCGACGCCCAGTCCGGTGCGCGCGGCGGTTTGCGCATCCAGCGTCGAGCCTTGTCCCAGGCGGAAGCCCACGCGGATCGTCACTGCCGCAGCCAGCGACATCGGCAGGACGAACATCAGGGAGCTGAAGTTCAGCGCAATCTGGTGCCCGGCGACGTTCACAATGCCCAGCGGGGAGACCAGCAGGGCGACCACGGCAAACAGGGTCACCTCAAAGAACAGCGCAAGGGCAATCGGCAACCCTAGCTGCACCAGACGCGTCATGATGCTCCAGTCCGGCGTGCTGAATCTGTTCTCGTTACGAATATCGCGCATTGAGCGGGCGCGCTTCACGAAGGTAAGCATCGAGAAGAACATGACCCAGTAAACGGCTGCCGTTGCCACGCCGCAGCCGACGCCGCCCAACTCCGGCATCCCGAAATGACCGTAAATAAAGACATAGTTAACCGGGATGTTGACCAGCAGCCCGATAAAACCCATCACCATGCCGGGCTTGGTTTTCGCCAGGCCTTCACACTGGTTACGCGCCACCTGGAAAAAGAGGTAGCCCGGCGCGCCCCAGAGCAGCGCGCGCAGATAGCCCACGGCTTTGTCCGCCAGCGCCGGGTCAATATTATGCATAGCGCGAATGATATGGCCCGCGTTCCAGAGCACCACCATGATCAGCACGGAGACAAACCCTGCCAGCCAGAAACCCTGGCGAACCTGATGGGCGATGCGCTCGCGACGGCCCGAGCCATTGAGCTGAGCGATAACAGGCGTGAGCGCGAGCAGCAGACCGTGACCGAACAGGATGGCCGGAAGCCAGATTGACGTGCCGATAGCCACGGCCGCCATGTCGGTGGCGCTGTAGCCACCTGCCATTACCGTATCCACAAATCCCATTGCGGTCTGGGCCACTTGCGCGACGATCACTGGTATAGCCAGTGCCAATAACTGGCGCGCTTCATTCATGTACTTCTGCACGTGAACACCTTTATTTTGTAGTTATTTGAGAGACTAAAAAAGCCGCCGAAACGGGCAGCAAGAAGAAAATGCAGGGGGGTGCCAGCTATTGTAGCGGGCTTTAGCTATTTATCTAGTGAAAAAATCGCCAGAAAATGCGCTCCGCTGGCAACCTGTTTTTCCAACTGTTATTGTGGAGGGATTAAACGGTGTCATCACCGTTCGGAAAAAACAGGAGTTGTAAGCATGTTTACTGGTATTGTGCAGGGCACTGCCAAAGTGGTGTCCATTGATGAAAAACCTAATTTCCGTACTCATGTTGTTGAGCTGCCGGAATATATGCTTGAGGGTATCGAAACCGGCGCCTCGATTGCCCATAACGGCTGCTGCCTGACCGTGACCGAAATTAACGGCAACCAGATTAGCTTTGATTTAATGAAAGAGACGCTGCGGATCACTAACCTGGGCGAGCTGGTGGTAGGCGATACCGTCAACGTTGAGCGCGCGGCGAAGTTCAGCGATGAGATTGGCGGTCACCTGATGTCGGGGCATATCATGACCACTGCCGAAGTGGCGAAAATTGTGACCTCGGAAAATAACCGTCAAATCTGGTTTAAAATGCAGGACCCGTCATTAATGAAATACATCCTCTATAAAGGATTTATTGGCATTGACGGGATTAGCCTGACCGTGGGAGAAGTGACGCCAACGCGTTTTTGCGTGCATTTAATTCCTGAAACGCTGCAGCGCACTACGCTGGGCGCCAAAAAACTGGGGCATCGCGTGAATATCGAAATCGATCCGCAAACCCAGGCGGTGGTGGATACGGTTGAACGCGTGCTGGCAGCTAAAGAAGGCGCAATAATAAAGACCGCAGAAGAAGAATAAAAAATAACCCCGGCTATCCGGGGTTATTTTTTTAGCGTGCGACACGCAGTCCGTGTTCAATCCCCCGGCTGAATACCACCTGCCAGAGCTGAATATCCCGTGCGCGAAACGCCCCCGCGCAGGCATTCAGATAATAGCTAAACATCCGTTTGAATCGTTCTGAATAGTTGTCCGCAATCTCGGGCCAGGCTTTCTGGAAACGTTCATGCCACGCCATTAAGGTGGTGTCGTAGTCCGCGCCAAAGTTATGCCAGTCTTCCATCACGAAATGGGATTCACTGGCGTTGGCGATCTGGCGAACGGACGGTAAACAGCCATTCGGAAAGATGTATTTATTGATCCACGGGTCAACGTTATTGTCGGTCCGCTTAGAGCCGATGGTGTGCAGCAGGAAGAGCCCGTCCGGTTTCAGATTACGATCCACCACCTCAAAGTAGGTATCGTAGTTTTTTGGCCCCACGTGCTCGAACATGCCGACGGAAACGATCCGGTCGAACTGCTCGTTCAGGTCGCGGTAGTCCTGCAGCCGGATATCCACATCGAGACCCTGGCAGCGCTCTCGCGCCATTTTTTGCTGTTCCGCTGAGATCGTCACGCCGACCACGCTGACGCCATAGTGCTTCGCCATAAAATACGCCAGCCCGCCCCAGCCGCAGCCGATATCCAGCACGCGCATGCCGGGCTGTAGCTGCAGCTTTTCACTGATCAGACGCAGCTTGGCCTGCTGTGCTTCCTCAAGCGTCGACGCGTCTTTCCAGTAGGCGCAGGAGTATTGCATGAAAGGGTCCAGCATGCGGCTGAACAGGTCATTGCCGAGATCGTAATGCTCTTTGCCGACGATCCAGGCGCGTTTTTTACTTTGCAAGTTAAACAGTCGGGCAGAGGCGACACGCAGGGTGTCTTTCAGATTGCGGGGGAGTTGATTTTCCAGACCGGCACGCAACACGCTGGCAAAAAAGATATCCAGCCGTTCACATTCCCACCAGCCGTCCATATAACTTTCTCCCAGGCCTAACGACCCTTCCCGCAACACGCGTTTAAAAAAGTCGGGATGTTTAACCTGGGGATCGGATGGCGAAGATCCGTTGATAGTGATGCCTGCTCGACCTAACAGTTCACTGACGATCCGGGACCAGTTGTCGTCCGGAACGCTGACTTCTTCTATACACGATGAACTCATAGCTTCTCCATCACCCTGATGTGATCAGAACCTTCAAACAGCGTAGACGCTTTTTTTGGTTTGTGAGAAATCTCACGGTAAATACCGCGAGGCTAGTATCCGACGTAGAACAGAGGAAGGGAGATAACCCTTGCCGAAATGCCTTCCATGGTAAAACGGGAGCACTCCGGCTCCCGTTAACACTTAATATTTATCGTATTTAATCGAACCAAATTTAGTATAGGCCTCAAAATTTGGTGATTCAATAGAAAATTGTTAGCAACCTAATCACTGAAATGTAACATGATTTCTGGCGCAATCAGGCATGCGAGGTTTCCACCTGCGCACCGCTATCCTGCTCACGCTGCGCGGACGCCTGCATGCGGTAACCCAATACCGCCAGCGCAACGGTGACCAGCATCACGCTGGTGGTGGTCAAAAGCGGCGTCGCAATCAGCGCCGAGACCACCAGGCTTGCCAGGAAGCACAGACCCAGCTGAAGGGTATTTTGCAGCGCGGCGGCGCGGCCTGTCGCCTGCGGGAACGGACGTAACGCCTGTGCCACCACGATCGGGTAAATCGCCCCGTTCGCCACGGCCATCACGCAGAAGGGAATCAAAATTTCAGCCAGGCCCGCGCCCGGAATAAACCCGACGGCCCAGGTACCGATGACGCTCAGCGCATAGAGCACCAGCAGCCATGGCAGCATCTGCTGACCTTCCCATTTTTGCAGCGCTGCGCGGCAGCCGTACCCGCCCACCAGGAACGCGATGGTCTGCGGAACATAGCTTAGACCGATGGCCGCCGGGCTGTAGCCCATATCGTGCAGAATAAACGGCGAGCCGGTGAGCCACGCGAAGAAGCTGGCCGAACAGGCGGCATAAATCAGGACATTCCCGCGATACGCCTTGGCGCTCAGCAGGGAGATGAAGGTAATCGGCTTCGCGTCGGCATGCGCCTCTTTTTTATGCGCGGGCTTAAGGGCAAACGCCGGCAGCATCAGCACCAGCGTGATAGCAAACAGCGTGGCAAAAATGGCCTGCCAGTCAAAGTGTGCGAGGATCCAGCTGCCCAGCAGCGGAGCCAGGGCAGGGGAAAGACCCACCAGCGGCATAATAGTGGCGAAAATACGGTTTGTGCGGTTAGCCGGATAGTAGTCGGTCACCAGCGCCTGCCAGGTCACCGCCGCAGCACAGACGCCCACGGCCTGAATAAAGCGCAGCACCAGTAGCCAGGTAGCATCGCGCACCCACAACATCCCCAGGCAGCCCACGGCAAAAATGGCCAGACCCAGCAGCAGTACCGGTTTACGGCCAAAGCGATCCGAGAGCGGTCCCCACAGGAGCTGCGCGAAAGCAAAACCGGCAAGGAACAGGCTCAGGCTGGCGCTGATGGCCGCCGCAGGGGTTTGCAGGTCTTCCTGCATCGCGGCAAACGCGGGCAGGTACATGTCGGTGGCCAAAAAGCCCAGCACGCTTAAGCCGCCGAGCCAGACTAAAAATCCTTTCCTGGGTTGCATTCTCTTATTCTCCTGAGGAGGCAGGTGTACGTTGGCGCAGAGTGTAGGGAGTGCAAAGCGGCTTGTGAAACGCTAATATTTGGCGGGTGCATTCAAATTTTTTGCAGGCAGAAAATGTGGTCAGATTATTCTCTTGAAGTGGTCGATGCTGTTGCGCGTAACGGCAGCTTTAGCGGTGCAGCGCAGGAGTTGCACCGCGTCCCTTCGGCCATTAGCTACACGGTGCGTCAGCTTGAGGAGTGGCTGGCGGTTCCGCTGTTTGAACGGCGGCATCGCGACGTGGAATTAACGCCCGCAGGCGCGTGGTTTTTGAAGGAAGGGCGTTCTGTTATCAAAAAAATGCAGATCACCCGCGAACAGTGCCAGCAGATCGCCAACGGCTGGCGGGGACATCTCTCCATCGCGGTGGATAACATCGTGAAGCCGGAACGCACCCGGCAGATGATCGTGGATTTCTATCGTCATTTCTCCGACGTTGAGCTGCGGGTCTCGCAGGAGGTGTTCAACGGGGTGTGGGATGCGCTGGCGGACGGCAGGGCGGAGATGGCGATTGGCGCGACGCAGGCGATCCCGGTCGGGGGACGTTACGCCTTTCGCGACATGGGGATGCTGAGCTGGAAATGCGTGGTGGCACGCGATCATCCCCTGGCGACGATGGACGGGCCGCTGAGCGACGATACGCTGCGTAACTGGCCCTCGCTGGTGCTGGAGGATACGTCCCGTTCACTGCCCAAGCGTATCACCTGGCTTCTGGACAACCAGCGGCGAGTGGTAGCCCCTGACTGGGAATCGTCGGCGACGTGCCTCAGCGCCGGGCTGTGCGTCGCGATGGTGCCCGTTCATTTTGCGCGTCCGCGCATCGATACCGGAGAATGGGTTGAACTGACGCTGGAGAATCCGTTCCCGGACGCGGCCTGCTGCCTGACCTGGCAACAAAATGATGTCTCGCCCGCCATGGCCTGGCTGCTGGATTATCTGGGGGACAGCGAAACGCTAAACCGGGAATGGTTACGGGAGCCAGCGTAGCTGGCCCCGTCAAGGGATTAACGACGGTAGTCGCGGAACGGACCATCCGCAACGGAACGGCGTTCAATCAGGCGTGGGTGAACTTCAATGGACTGCGACTCTTCGCGTTTGTTGACGATTCTGTCCAACAGCATATTGAAGGCCGTTTCGCCCAGCGAATCTTTTGGCTGGTGAATGGTTGTCAGCGCCGGGGTGAAGAAGCGCGCGTTACGCACGTTGTCATACCCGATCACGGAAATATCCTGCGGTACGCGCAGACCCAGCTCATCGGCGGCGCAGAGCGCACCCATGGCCATGATGTCACCCCCGCAGAAAACGGCGGTCGGGCGGTGCGGCTGGGAAACGATCTGCTGCATTGCGCGATAGCCTGATTCCGGCTCAAAGTCGCCCTGCACGATCCAGTTTTCCGGCACGGTGATCAGCGCTTCTTCCATCGCTTTCATAAAACCGGCCAGACGGCCCGCGCCGGTGTTACGCTCCAGCGGACCCTGGATCACGCCAATTTCGCGGTGACCGCGTTCGATCAGGTAACGACCCGCCATGTAACCGCCTTCAAAGGCGTTGTCGATAACGGAGTCGGTGAAGTCCGCGCGCGCTTCACCCCAGTCCATGACCACCATGGGGATATGGCGATACTCTTCAAGCATCGACAGCACGGATTCCGGGTACTCGGAACACATCACCAGCAGGCCATCCACGCGCTTCTGCGCCATCATCGACAGGTAGGCACGCTGTTTTTCTATGCTGTTCCATGCGTTGCCCAGAATCAGGGTATAGCCTTTCTGGAAGCAGTTCTTCTCTACCGCTTCAATGATCTCGGCAAAATAGGCCGCTTCACTGCTGGTGGCCAGCAATCCAATGGATTTGGTGTGATTAACCTTGAGGCTGCGCGCAACCGCACTTGGCGAATAGTGCAGCTCTTTGATCGCTGCCCAGACGGCGTTGCGGGTCTCTTCCGCCACGAAGCGGGTTTTGTTAATTACATGTGATACGGTTGTAGTGGAAACGTTTGCGCGTTTTGCTACGTCTTTAATTGTTGCCATTAAATGTCACTCCAGACCATATCCTAAACTCCTGAAAAACTTGAAGGTAAACGTTTGCCTTCTCTCACCCTTATCACGCAATCTTGAATTGCGGCACGCCGGGAAAACGACACGGGACGTCAGGAGGGGGTCAATGGCCGGTACGCTAATAAATTTAGCGTGGAATTTTGTCCTATCTTGATGAAAAGGGGAAGAGGTAAAGTGTTTATCAGCCTAAATCCAGGAAGATTTTTGACGTAAATTATGCAAAAATGAGCAGGCTCACTTTTCGTGGGGGGATTAAAAGGAGAAAAATTGATGAGTTCCGATCTGAAGTTTTCGCTGTTCACCACCGTTGTTGTGCTGGCTCTGATTGTCGCGGCGGGTCTGACGGCCGCGCTGCACTGATTTACACGGAGGGAGAGCCTTCTCCCTCCCGCTCACCCCGATTGTTACTCCTAAGGCAAAAATCTTTTGCCATTTTGTTAACTTCTCATTTTTTGTGATTGATGTCATGCTTTCCGCTTCTTTGTTCTGTGTCACCACATGACACGGCATCCGGAGTTGACGCATGAAAATCAATTTTCCCCTGCTGGCCCTGGCGATTGGCGCTTTTGGGATTGGCACCACTGAATTCTCCCCGATGGGGTTACTGCCCGTCATCGCCCGCGGCGTGGACGTCTCGATCCCTGCGGCAGGCATGTTAATCAGCGCCTACGCTATTGGCGTGATGGTGGGGGCGCCGCTGATGACGCTTCTCCTTTCGCACCGCGCGCGCCGCAATGCGCTCATTTTCCTGATGGCGATTTTCACCCTCGGTAACGTGCTTTCGGCCATTTCGCCGGACTACACCACGCTGATGCTGTCGCGTATTCTGACCAGCCTCAACCACGGCGCGTTCTTTGGGCTCGGGTCGGTTGTGGCGGCAAGTGTGGTGCCAAAACATAAGCAGGCCAGCGCCGTGGCCACCATGTTTATGGGCCTGACCATTGCTAACATCGGCGGCGTTCCTGCGGCAACCTGGCTGGGCGAGGTCATTGGCTGGAGGATGTCCTTCCTGGCGACGGCCGGACTGGGCGTCGTCGCGATGGTGGCGTTGTTCTTCTCCCTGCCAAAAGGCAGCGCAGGTGAACGCCCTGACGTACGCAGAGAGCTATCGGTGCTGGTGCGCCCGCAGGTGCTCTCTGCGCTGCTGACCACCGTGCTGGGGGCAGGGGCGATGTTTACCCTCTACACCTATATTTCACCTGTGCTGCATGACATCACCCACGCAACGCCTCTCTTTGTGACCGCGATGCTGGTGCTGATTGGCGTGGGCTTCTCGATTGGCAACTATCTCGGCGGGAAATTTGCCGACCGTTCGGTGAGCGGAACGCTGAAGGGGTTCTTAACGCTGCTGATTGTTATCATGATCGCCATTCCGTGGCTGGCGCGTAACGAGTTTGGCGCCGCGGTGGCGATGGTCGTCTGGGGGGCTGCAACGTTCGCTGTGGTGCCACCGCTGCAGATGCGCGTGATGCGCGTCGCGCATGAAGCGCCGGGCCTCTCATCCTCGGTCAATATTGGTGCCTTCAATCTGGGCAATGCGCTCGGTGCGGCGGCCGGTGGGGCCGTGATTTCTGGTGGGCTGGGGTACAGTTTTGTGCCGGTGATGGGGGCGATTATTGCCGCGCTCGGCCTGCTGCTGGTGATGATGTCGGGTCGTAAACAGCCAGAAGCAGCCTGCGCTGCGGAATAAACCAAAAACGCAGAAGGGCGAACCCTTCTGCGTGTCTCTTACGCGGCGAAGTTCTTCGCCACAAAGTCCCAGTTAACCAGTGCCCAGAAGTGCTCCAGGTAGTTAGGGCGCGCGTTACGGTAATCGATGTAGTAAGCGTGTTCCCATACGTCCACGGTCATCAGCGGCTTCGCGCTGGTGGTCAGCGGGGTGCCTGCGTTAGAGGTAGACACGATAGCCAGTTTGCCATCCGCCTCTTTGACCAGCCACGTCCAGCCTGAACCGAAGTTCTTGATGGCGGCATCGGTAAACTTCGCTTTGAATTCCGCGAAGCTGCCAAAGGCGGCGTTAATGGCGGTAGCCAGTTCACCGGCAGGTTCGCCACCGGCATTCGGCGCCAGGCAGTGCCAGTAGAAGGTGTGGTTCCACACCTGAGCGGCGTTGTTGAATACGCCACCATCAGAACTGCGCACGATCTCTTCCAGCGTTTTGCCTTCAAAATCGGTGCCCTTGATCAGGTTGTTCAGGTTGGTGACGTACGTCTGGTGATGCTTGCCGTAGTGATATTCCAGGGTTTCCGCAGAAATGTGCGGGGCCAGGGCGTCTTTTGCATACGGTAGTGCAGGTAATTCGAACGACATTGCTTCTCTCCTTATTGTATTTTGTGTTGTCAATAACCACAAAGACAACAAGGACAGGATAGCAAATTGAAAGGGTATGCAAAAGAGGAACTTACCCTGCCACGGGGGTGGCAGGGCAGGGGTTAGCGAATGGTTTTCGGCGTCATCACGCGGCGTGCGCCGACGTAATGGCGTACCCAGTAGTCTTCACTGAGAGAGGTGATCTGAATATCCTGGCCGCTACGCGGTGACTGGATGAATTTTCCGTTGCCGACATAGACGCCAACGTGGTCAGCCGTCCCGCGGCCCTGCGTGCGGAAGAAGACCAGATCGCCGTTCTCCAGCTCTCCACGGTTGACCGGGGACGCGTCGCGCAGGTGGTACATTTCGTTGGCGGTGCGCGGAATGCGGAACTTGACCAGATCTTTATAGGCGTAATAGACGAGGCCGCTGCAGTCAAAACCGGTACGCGGCGAAGTCCCGCCCCAGTGATAAGGTTTGCCAATCTGCCCCATCAGCTTGTTCATTGCGGTTTTTTGCGCTTTCTGGACGCGTACTTTATGCACTTCCGCTATTTTAGTGACCTTGGTGCATTTCGCCTTATGGCCTTTACGCGCGATGCATTTTTCAGTCACGAGGTTAGCGGCGGTTTGCGAAGCTTTACTTTTGGCGGTGTGGGCAGTGCGGGAAGAAGTGGTTTTCGTCTTGCTGGAAGCGGTTTTTTTAGTCTGTGTGTTTGTCTTTTTCTTGTCGTTCTTAGCGGTGGTTTTTTTCTTACGTTCTGTGGCTTTCACCAGATGGTTTTTTTGTACAGCAGAATGCCGCGCCTGCTGAGAGGCGTTTGCCACTGGCGTGAAAGTGAGTGAAGTAAACAGTAAAGCACAGAGCGTGATCGAGATTTTATTTATCCGCGCCACTGGGCAGTCCCCTGATAAATGCAGGTCATCAATAATACCCGCGTGTGATTTACAAAGCCCGTCGATTCTAATCCATAAAAAGCCAGAAAGTTAATACCATTTTTCAATCTCTAATCCTGTTTCGTTAGCAAGTGCAAAAAAATTCATCGTTCTGTCGTACATTTGCCCATTCCCTAAGCAAAACCCTGGCCGTCGCAGGGGTAAACACCATTTGCAATGCAACTTTTCGTGACTCGGAGTAGAATGTCTATACGTGACAAAAATGTTATTTTCCGATGCCAGTCTGAACCGCTACAATGTCAGACGAATGCCGTAACAGAAGTTAAAGGAAGCAAGACATGAGCACCACTATTGAAAAAATCCAGCGCCAGATCGCTGAAAACCCGATTCTGCTGTATATGAAAGGTTCTCCAAAGCTGCCAAGCTGCGGCTTCTCCGCGCAAGCGGTTCAGGCGCTGTCTGCCTGTGGTGAGCGTTTTGCTTACGTTGATATCCTGCAGAACCCGGACATCCGCGCTGAGCTGCCGAAGTACGCGAACTGGCCGACGTTCCCACAGCTGTGGGTAGACGGTGAACTGGTTGGCGGTTGCGATATTCTGATTGAAATGTATCAGCGCGGTGAACTGCAGCAGCTGATCAAAGAAACCGCGGCGAAGTACAAAACGGAAGAGCCGGACGCAGAGTAATTTTCTGCGGAAATAAAAAAGCGACCTGCTATGGGGTCGCTTTTTTTGTCGGGTGGTGCTGCGCTTATCCGACCTACGATTGGCGCTCGGCCTCATCACCCATCGGCAGCGGCCAGCCGCCCAGACGCTTCCAGCGGTTGACGATCTCACAGAACAGCTCTGCGGTACGCTCGGTGTCATACAGCGCGGAGTGTGCCTGCGTGCCGTCGAACGGAATGCCAGCCGTAATACAGGCCTTTGACAACACCGTTTGTCCCAGCGCCAGGCCGCTCAGCGCGGCGGTGTCGAAGGTGACAAAAGGGTGGAAGGGGTTGCGTTTGAGCGACGCGCGCTCCGCGGCAGCCATGGTAAAGCTGTGATCGAAGGTGGCGTTATGGGCCACCATAATGGCGCGGCTGCAGTTGCTCTCTTTCATGCCTTTACGCACCATTTTAAAAATGGCGTGCAGCGCGTCATATTCACTGACGGCACCGCGCAGCGGGTTATGCGGATCGATACCGTTAAACGCCAGCGCTTCCGGCTGTAAGTTTGCCCCTTCGAAAGGTTCAACGTGGAAATGCAGCGTGGTGTCCGGTGTAAGCCAGCCCTGTTCATCCATCTTCAGCGTGATGGCGGCAATTTCGAGCAGCGCATCGGTTTTAGCGTTAAATCCGGCTGTTTCTACATCAATGACAACGGGATAAAAACCACGAAAACGGTCGCACAGACCGCTAAATTGAGCGTTATCGGACATCAGGGTCTCTTACATGGGGAAAAAGCAGAGCGCATTATGGCAAATTTTGCGGGGTGATGCAGTAAAACTACGGGCGCACGTTGCGCCCTGAGGGATCAGTTGCCCAGACCGCGACCGGCGTCTTTGGCTTCAATCAGCTCGATTTTGTAACCGTCCGGATCTTCCACAAACGCAATCACGGTGGTGCCGCCTTTTACCGGGCCCGCTTCGCGCGTGACGTTACCGCCATTTTTGCGAATGCGTTCGCACGCGTCGGCCGCGTTATCCACTTCCAGCGCGATATGGCCGTAGGCCGTGCCCAGCTCATAGCTGTCAACGCCCCAGTTGTAGGTCAGCTCGATCACGGCTTCATCCGTTTCCGGGCCGTAACCCACGAATGCCAGTGAGTATTTATATTCCGGGTTTTCGCTGGTGCGCAGCAGCTTCATGCCCAGGACGTTAGTGTAGAAATCGATAGAACGTTGCAGGTCGCCAACGCGCAGCATGGTGTGAAGTAGGCGCATAATTTCCTCATTAACCAATGGAATAAAAAAACTTTTTGATCAGAAACGATGTTTTAGTATAGCGGCGAACTGTCGCCGCTATCAATGAACAATGGCGAGATTACAGTGAAGGGTAGTCGGTGTAGCCTTCCGCGCCGCCGCCGTAGAAGCTTTCCGGACGCTGCGGGTTGAGTGCCGCTTTTTTCTGCAGGCGAGCAACCAGATCCGGGTTGGCGATGTAGTCGCGGCCAAACGCGACGGCATCGATCAGCCCTTTATTAATCAGATCTTCGGCTTTCTCAGGCGTATAGGCACCTGCACCGATGATCACCCCGTGGAAGCGCTCGCGCACTTTCTGGCGGAAGGCTTCAGTGTAAGGCTTACCGCCAGCCCAGTCAGGCTCAGACATGTGCAGATAGGCAATACCGCGTTTGGCCAGCTCTTCAATCAGATAGAGCGCATCCGCTTCCTCGTTCGGGCCGTTGTCGACGTTCTGGAAAGACCCGATTGGGGAGACGCGGATCCCGATACGGTCCGGGCTCCACTCCTTGCATACCGCATCCACCACTTCCAGCACCAGACGGGCGCGGTTTTCGACGCTGCCGCCGTACTGATCGGTGCGGTGGTTAGACGACGGTGACAGGAACTGGTGCAGCAGATAGCCATGCGCGGAGTGCAGCTCAATCAGGTCAAAGCCGGCTTCACGGGCGTTGGCCACGGCCTGACGGAAGTCGTTAACAATCCCCGGGATTTCGTCAAGCTCCAGCGCGCGCGGCATAGAGGTATCCACGCGGATCGCGTTGCCGTTTTCATCGCGCAGGGAAGTACGGGTATTGGCGCTCAGGGCTGACGCTGAGACCGGTGCCTGACCGCCAGGCTGGATGCTGCTGTGTGAGATACGACCGGTATGCCACAGCTGGACCGCAATACGGCCCTCTTCAGCATGAACGCCCGCGGTGATTTTCTGCCATGCCGCGATCTGTTCCGGGCTGTGAAGGCCCGGCGCACCGGCGTAACCTTTCGCCTGCGCAGAGATCTGCGTGGCTTCGGTGATGATCAGACCAGAGCTTGCGCGTTGACGATAGTATTCGCCCATCAGCGGGGTGGGGATGTCACCCGGCTCAATGCTGCGCAGACGGGTCAGCGGAGCCATGAACACGCGGTTTGGCGCCGTGACGGCACCCACTTTCAATGGGGTAAACAGTTTTTCAGCTGACATAAAGACTCCTGAGTAGACCAGTCGACTAGTAATAAGGTAAATAAAAAGCGCCCGTTATACGCCAGGCGCAGTAATGCTGTTTTTCACATGTGCCAGCGCGCTTTCCAGCGGCACGGCACTGCGCGAAATTTTTGCCTGCAGGTTGGCCCCTAACCAGAGGGAGTAGAGCACCTGAGACTGCATTAAGGGGTCGCCGGTAAAGGCCAGCGTTTTTTCGTCGCGGCCTTTTTCCAGCGCCTGGGCCAGCAGGGCGATCACGCCGCGGGCACCCTTATCCATCGCCGAGCGCATATCTTCGGAAAGATCGCACACCTCGGCAGACAGCTTGACTGTCAGGCATCCGCTGATAATGCCCTGCTGACAGAACTGGTTCAGCGTTTCCTGATAGTAGTTCAGAACACGATCCCGATAGTTTCCTTCACCCGACGCAAAGTGGGTGGCCAGACGCTGGTGGTATCCCGCGTAATGACGCTCCAGCATTGCCACACCAAAGGCCTCTTTGGACCGGAAGTAGTGATAAAACGACCCCTTCGGTACCTCAGCGGTTTTTAATAACTCGCTCAAACCCATACCGGTAAACCCGCGATGCATGCAAAGACGCTCGCCGGTTGCCAGTAGATGTTCGCGGGTATCGTGTTCAGTATTTCTGCTCATGGCCGCACTCTAATAGACCGTTCGGTCTAATGCAAGCGAGTTTATTGACGACATGCGTTCAGAATATCCAGCTGCTGTTGATAAACCGTTGATTTAACGTCCATCATACCCAATACGGTTGAGAATAAATTGTCCTGGGAGACCGCATTTTTTGCTGCATGGTCGCGTAAACACTGTTCATTGATGCCAAAGTTTTTCGCGTAGTCCGGTGACAGCCAGAACATAAACGGAATGTGCGTTTGCTGCTCCGGCGCCAGCATGTACGGCGTCCCGTGCAGATAAATGCCGCTTTCACCCAGTGACTCACCGTGATCCGAGAGATAAATCAGCGCGGTATTCATGCTTGCCTGGCGTGCTTTCAGGGCATCAATGGTTTTGCTGACCATGCTGTCGGTATACAGAATGGTGTTGTCATAGGTATTCATCAGCGCCTGATGATCGCAATCCTGAATCTCGTTGGTGTCGCAGGTTGGGGTGAATTTCCGGAAAGTGTCCGGGTAACGGCGATAGTACGCCGGACCGTGGCTCCCCATCAGGTGGATAACCAGCACCGTGTCCTGCTTCAGACCATCCAGCACGTTGTCCAGACGATAGAAATTCACATCATCAATACAGGATTTGTCTTTGCAGAACTGATCCAGATTCCACTGCGTCATATCGGTATGCGGCACGCGATCGCAGGCACCTTTACAGCCGCCGTCGTTGTCACGCCAGAGCAGGTTGATCCCCGCATGCTTGAGCACATCGAGCAGACCTTCCTGATGGTGCGCCAGGTCGGCATCGTATTTGCTACGCGTCATGCCGGAGAACATGCACGGAACGGAAACGGCGGTTTCAGTGCCGCATGAGGAGGCCTGCGGGAAGTTAATCACATTCTGCTTTTTCAGCTCCGGGTTCGTTTCACGATCGTAACCATTCAGGGAGTAGTTCGCCGCGCGAGAGGCTTCCCCAACGACCAGTACCAGAACGGTTTTCTTTTGTTGACCTGAAATCAACGGTCCTTTATGGGCATCTTCGCCAATCCGTACCAGCGTTTGATCGCCGGCAAACCAGCGCATTTTGCTGTACTTCACCACGGCGCTGACATAGTTGGCCGGGGTCACCATTTTGACGATGCTTTTGTTGTTGCGAAACAGCGAGGCGTAATCTTTATAAAACACGGCGGCAATCAGGATAATCACCAGCAGAGCGCCAAGCATCGCGGCAACGCGCGTCAGCAGGGCATACCACCATTTCCCGGTACGAATGCGGGTCAGCGCCAGCACCACGGAAGGCACGAGGCCAGCAATAACAATCCACAGAATCATCTGCGGCGTCACCAGGGCTGTCGCTTCCTGAGAGTTGGTTTCGAACACGTTCACAATCATGTTCTGATCGATCACCGCGCCGTAGGTGTACATAAAGTAGGTTGCCGCGGCGCATCCGATCGTCAATACAATCAGCAGCGGCTTGCGGATATAGGGGATATTCAGCAGGCTAAACACAATCACCCAGCCGCAAAACAGCACCAGCGGTACGGACGCGGCAAAGAGGATGTCGTGCAGGTGCGCAGGGGCAATAATGGCCCAACTGCGCTGGATAAACAGCCCGTTGATAAGCGTAAAGAAGAGTGCACAGCCCAGAGTAAATTTAATATCGTTACATTGTAACTTTTTGATTAACCACATCGATCGGTAAACCTGTCATTGTCATGATGGGCCGAGTATAAAGAGGGAAGATTAGTGAAACCTTAATGCCACAAATCTGTGGTATAGGCCTTGCACGTGGCGCGTTTAGCGTCTTCACTGTAGGTGAGAGTGGTTATCCGGAGGTGAGTGTGGCAGAGCAGCTGGAGTTTTTCCCCATCCAGAGCCCGTGCCGGGGGATTTGTCAGGTGGATGAACGCGGATATTGCCGCGGGTGCATGCGTACCCGCGACGAGCGTTTCAACTGGCAAAACTTCAGCGACACGCAAAAGCAGGAGGTGCTACGCCTCTGCCGACAGCGTCTTCTGCGCAAAATACGCGCAAACAAAGCCGGTGAGACCGAAGAACCCCAGCAACCTTCACTTTTTTAACACGGTAATTGCGTATACTCATGACATCACGTCCTTGAGGAAAATGTTATGGTTCAGCGAATTACCCTTGCCCCCCAGGGGCCAGAATTCTCCCGTTTTGTGATGGGCTACTGGCGCCTGATGGACTGGAATATGTCCCCCCTCCAGCTGGCGAGCTTTATTGAAGAGCATATCGATCTGGGCGTAACCACGGTCGACCATGCGGACATTTACGGTGGCTATCAGTGTGAAGCCGCATTCGGCGAGGCGCTCAAGCTGGTTCCGGCACTCCGCGACCGCATGGAAATTGTCACGAAGTGCGGGATTGCCACCACGGCAAAACCGAAACACGCCCTTGGGCATTACATCACCGACAGCGCGCATATCATCAAGAGCGCTGAGCAGTCGCTGGTCAATCTGGCGACCGACCGTATCGACCTGCTGTTAATCCACCGTCCGGATCCGCTCATGGATGCCGATGAGGTGGCAGAAGCCTTCCTGAACCTGCATCAGAGCGGCAAAGTGCGTCACTTTGGCGTTTCCAACTTTACCCCGGCGCAGTTTGCACTGCTTCAGTCTCGCCTGCCGTTTACCCTGGCCACCAATCAGGTGGAGATCTCCCCGGTACACCAGCCGCTGCTGCTGGACGGTACCCTCGACCAGCTGCAACAGCTGCGTATTCGCCCGATGGCCTGGTCGTGCCTGGGAGGCGGACGCCTGTTTAATGATGATGAATTCCAGCCGCTGCGCAACGAACTGGACACTATCGCCCGCGAGCTGAACGCGGAGAGCATCGAACAGGTGGTTTACGCCTGGATCCTGCGTCTGCCGTCAAAACCGCTGCCCATTATTGGTTCTGGCAAAATAGAACGCGTGCGTTCTGCACTGGCCGCTGAAGAGCTGCAGATGACCCGCCAGCAGTGGTTCCGCATCCGCAAAGCCGCGCTGGGTTACGACGTGCCATAAACCGCCAGAAGGTGACTTTCCGGTGAAATCTTTGCCCCTGGTATACACTTAAGGGGCAAAAAATAACCAGCGGAGGTCATATGAAGCGTTTTGCTCTGGCAATGGTCGCGCTGGTTGTTTGCGCAGGGGCGCAGGCAGCCAGCGACGAAGTGGAAATGAATCTCGTCACCTCTCAGGGGGTGGGTCAGTCCATCGGTACGGTGAAAATCACGGAAACCGACAAAGGGCTGGAGTTCGCTCCCAACCTCAAAGCACTCCCTCCCGGTGAGCATGGTTTCCATGTTCACGCCAAAGGCAGCTGTCAGCCCGCATTAAAAGAGGGTAAAGCGTCAGCGGCGGAAGCGGCAGGGGGGCACCTGGATCCCCAGCATACCGGCAAGCATGAGGGCCCGGATGGAATGGGACACCTGGGCGATCTGCCCGTGCTGGTGGTCAATAACGACGGTAAAGCCACCGATCCCGTTGTCGCGCCGCGTCTGAAAAAGCTGGATGAGGTAAAAGGTAAAGCGCTAATGATTCATGTCGGCGGCGACAATATGTCCGATCAGCCTAAACCGCTTGGCGGCGGCGGGGCGCGTTATGCCTGCGGCGTGATCTGATCCCCAATGGTACCCGGCGGTGGTGCTTGCTCCAGCTGCGACAGCGAGCAGTGCAGCCGCCAGATTATCGAGGCCAAATCACGGGCGGCGGGGAGATGATGTCGTGCAAGCGTATCGCAGATCCGCTGTAGTTCATTCAGCGTGGTTGCCAGCGGTCGCTGCTGGACACCGCGTTCGCTCATCACATCGCGCAGCAGAGAGATGCATACATCGCGAACCTGCGACAGCGGATCGGAACGTGTTTCCCACCCGCGAAGCTGCCAGACCACGTGCGAACAGTTCAACAGCACCACGCCCCAGCGCAGCAGCCAGCGCCGGGAAAGCGCGTCCTGGCTGTTATTGAGCTGGCTCACGTGATGATAAACCAGCGATTCATACTCGTTTTCACGAAGATGCGGTTTACGGCTGAGCTGGTCCACAAACCCCCGGCGTAACTCCCGGATATGCCTGCGGCTTTTGCGAGCATCGGAGCCGGGGCGCAACACTGCGAAAGCCAGCCACGCCAGCCCCACGCCAAGGATTTTCGCCAGGTTGTCATTAAGAAAATCGGCGTAATCATAAACCGGCGGATTGGTCACGGAGATAAACGAGCCCATAAAGACAATCAACTGTCCCCAGAGGCCCGCCTGTTTTGGCATTTGCAGCTTGAGTAGCTGCATGGTGGTCAACAGCGGAAACAGAAACAGCAGGAACTGCCACAGATCGCTTATCTGCACCATCAGGCCAAACTTCACCACAAAACTGAACAACGACAGCAGCACCAGGGTGCGTAGCAGGAGCGTCAGCGAGTTGAACGGCGAGGCCGCGACGGAGTAAAGCACGCAACTGATGGCAGCAAGCGTCAGGGCCGCCGTACCGGACTCCCACTGCGTGGTGATGCTCCACGCCCCCACCAGCGTCAGCGCGCAGAAGGTGCGAAAACCGCTCCACAGCGCTTCCAGGTAGTCGGTATGGCGGGCGAGAGCCGGACTCCCGGGCACGTTGAACTCCGTGACCGGCGTGGCATTCTCAACCGCGTTAATCCAGCGGCTGCTGCGCAGGTAGAGTCGGCAAAAGTAATTCAGACGCTGCCAGAAGGCGCGATGGCGATAGTCGTACTCATCAACCGGGGCGAGCGGGGCGATGATCTTCGCAACGGTGTAGATGTCCGCATCCGGGCGCGCGAGAGCAGCGAGCAGCGTTTCGATGACGGCACGGGTGTTTTCCGGCGGTGTCGGCCAGTTGAGCAGCATTCTGCGCAGGCTGGAGATGGCGCTGGTCATACGCAGTTGCTGGTGCAGTAAATAATTTAGCAGGGTGTTCTGACGACGAAAGCGGTAGTGGCTCCAGAACGCCTGAATACGCAACAGATTCATCGTCAGGATCTGTCCGATCACCTTTTCATGCGCGAGGCGGATCTCATCGCTGGTATCCGGTTGCCATAGAAGGCTCGCGTGCTCAAGCAGCCGGGTGTGCATGGTCTTGAGGGCAGTGATAAGCGCGGTGCCGTCGGAGGTGCTGGGGAGGATCATCATCATGAAGCCACCGCTGAGGATCCCGACAATGACTTCACAGACGCGCGCCTGCGCGATATCCCACAGTTCGGTGGTGTCGAGCACGTTCACCACCGGGAAGGCGATAATGGCGGCGGTATAGCCCGCCAGCTGGAAAGCATAGGCGACGTTATTGGTAAAATGGGCGCAGGCCCAGGTACAGCACCCCAGCCACGCCGCCATGCTCAGCAGGAACATCCACGGATCGTTCAGCGTATGGCCGGCGATAATTAACGCCGCCGTCGCGCCCAGCAGGCTGCCGGCGATGCGCCCAAGGCTCTTACTGATCACCCCGCCGACCGTAGGAAAACTCACCACCGCGGCAGAGGTCATTGCCCAGTAGGGTTCATCCAGGTTCAGGTAATAGGCGACGGTCAGCGCCAGACACATGGCAATGCCGTTACGCATCGCGTAGCGCCACTGAGGGCGCGTCGCTTTGATCCACGGCGTGTTTTGCCAGGAGAGTGCCGGCAGCTTCATCACCGGTTTCCGATGGAGACAGTACAGGTGGTGCCGGAGACCAGCGTGATGTCCTGCGGTAAATGGTCAAACTCCACGCGAACCGGCACGCGCTGAGCGAGACGCACCCAGGGCACGTTCGGCTTGATGTCCGGCACCAGGCCGGAATCCGTTTCGACGCTTTGATCGTAAATGGCGCGGCCAATGCTGGATACGTGACCCTGTAACTTCTGCGAGCCACTGTAAAGCGTAATGGCGGCGGGCGATCCCTCGCGAATATGGCGAAGCTTGGTCTCTTCAAAATAGCCCACCACGTAGAAGGAGTGGCTGTCGACGAGGGCAAAAACGGGTTGGCCCGTGGTGGCATAATTCCCCACGCGAGTGGAAAGGTTGGTGACCCACCCGTCAACCGGCGCGGTAATCACCGTTTGGGTCAGCTCCCACTGGGCCTGCTTCAGCGTGGCTTCGGCCACGTTGACGCTCGCCTGCATGGCCTTCACGTTGATGTTGGCAGTGTCTAAATCTTCCGCTGAGATGTAATTTTGCGATAAATGCCGGCGGCGGTTGGCCTCGTTATTCGCTTTCGCTAAGTCTGACTGGGCTTTTGCCAGCTGCGCCTCGGCGTTCAGAATCGCGATGTGGTACGGGGTATCGTCGATCCGGAAGAGTACCTCACCCTTTTTGACGTACTGGTTATCCTTAACGAGCAGCGTCGTGATGCTTCCCGACACCTGCGGGGTGATGCTGACCTGTTCAGCGCGAATTTTGCCGTCACGGGTCCAGGGGGACTGCATATAAAAATTCCACATCCACCAGCCTGCAACCAGTGCGAGGGCGAGAACAAAGAGGGTGGAAAAGTACTTCAGCGTTTTCAGAGGCATAGTCACCACACCATCAAAACAGCAAGGCCCAGACATACGGAGAGGGCAAACAGGGAAAGATCCATCAGCATGGGATGCCAGATTTCGCCGGAGTACATCCAGTCGCGAAGCAGACGATGCGCGATGAGCCAGAGAATAAAGCCCACCAGCACGGCCTTAAACAGGGGAGGAAAGTAGACTGACGCACCGAAGATCAGATCCTGAAGGGGTAACCCCTCTGAGCGATGAAAAAACGTCACGGGCAGAAATCCTTTGCAGTGAACAGAATGCCGCGTTGGCTTGTCTTAGCATGATGAAGCATCACAATTCAGTGTAAGTCATACTTTTAAGTTCGATGAATGCAGTATTGCATTTGTTTTGGCAATACAAATGCTGCACACTATTCTAAAATCAGTATAATAACTTAGCAAGCTAATTATAAGGAGATGAAATTGGAATCGCCATTAGGTTCTGATCTGGCAAGGTTGGTACGCGTCTGGCGTGCTCTGATTGACCATCGCCTGAAACCTCTGGAATTAACACAGACGCATTGGGTCACGCTGCACAACATTCATCAGCTGCCGCCCGATCAGTCACAAATTCAGCTGGCAAAAGCGATAGGCATTGAGCAACCGTCGCTGGTGCGCACGCTTGATCAGCTGGAAGAGAAGGGGTTGATCTCCCGACAAACCTGCGCCAGCGATCGTCGTGCTAAGCGGATTAAACTCACTGAGAAAGCGGCGCCTATCATCACCGAAATGGAAGCCGTCATCACCAAAACGCGCGGTGAAATCCTCTCAGGCGTTTCACCGGCGGAGCTGGAAATGCTCATCAGCCTCATTGCTCGCCTTGAGCAAAATATCCATGAGCTGCAGTCTCGCGACTGATAAACACGAAGGCCTTGCACCAGCAAGGCCTTTTTTTTACTTAAAGACGACCACACGATTACGACCCGTCTCCTTCGCTTCATACATCGCCTTGTCGGCACTTTCCACGCACGCTTCTGCGGTTATCGTCGATGATGTTGCCGTAAACACCCCCATACTGATGGTGATGGGCTCCGGCAACTGACCGCCGCTGCTGGTTTTATCAAAGCTGCTTAGCTTCAGACGTATGCGCTCGGCCACCTGGTACGCGGAGTCTGACGACGTGTTGGCCAGCATCAGCACAAACTCCTCGCCGCCGATACGGGCCGCGATGTCCTGCGGGCGCACGGAATCCATCAGCAGGTTGGCGACAAACTGCAGGACTTTATCGCCCTGGAGATGCCCGTAGGTGTCGTTAATGCGCTTGAAGCGATCGAGATCGCTGACAATGACGGAAACGGGGCGGTTGGGTCTGGCAATATCCAGCGCCTGGTTTAACGATTCATAAAAATAGCTGCGGTTATAAAGGCGCGTGAGCGGATCGCGAATCGAGTTCTGATAGGACTGCTGATATTTTACGTGCGAGTCGCGATACAGTCTGAAGACATCGTAAAGCAGAACAAAAATAATCAGCAGCGTGGCGACAGTTTCAAATAACCGGGCGCGGTACCAGGAGATATCTTCGGCATGTCCAGCCGCTAACAGCATTGAAAGCGTGACGATATAGCAAACGCACAGAAAATTTCCGCCTACCCAGAATAAATTGCGCACGCGCGTGACAAACATCAGCGCTACTAATGTTATCACCCAGAAAACAATTAAAGAGATATTAATGCAATGGCTCCAGAGGACCATAAACTGCCGGGTTTCATTATCAACCAGGTCAATCGATAACAAGGGCGAGTGGCTGGAATATATCCAGGCCAGTCCCACGGCACAGGCGGTAAAAAGAGATGCCCCGCTCACAATTGAGATATGCGCCAGCCGTGAAAGAGGGTATTTGCGCATGGGATAGAGTATTGCCGCCACGATGAACAGCACCGCCATTAAAAAGTGGCGGAACATATAGTAGATCATCGCATCGTTGTAGTTCACGACGTTGAACTGATAGAGATCCAGCCAGGCGGGGAAGCTGGTCAGCGTTCCGACCATCAGCAATGCGGATCCGGCAAAGGCAAAGGCGATTGCGACCAGATACAACCGTCTTTTGTCACACCAGTATTTCATCGCCATAAAACAGGCAATAAACAGGTGAAACACCAGAAGAAAAATGGTGAGCGTAGGGAATAAAAGCGGTGAAAAGGACGGAACCCATTCAACGAGTTTTAAAAACAGCGCGTGTAATATCCCGATAACAACAAGGCAACCGAGACAGAACGCGATATAACGGCTCGGTAGAGCACGACGATTCGCAAGCATAGAATTTTTACAAATTATAATGAATAAAGAGAAGGTGATTGCGAAGAGTCTAATCAATTAGTGCAATAAATACTTTGCGCAGAAACAATATAAGGAGTGATTAATAATGGATCGGGTGAATGTATTTTGTAATTATATTTGTGAGAGTGATATATTTTGTAAATGGATGTGGCCCGAGGACCACATCCACTTTTAATTAACGTGGAGAAACGGTTACCTGGCTTCCGTTGCTCGCCAGTACAACGCGCTGGCCTGCAGAGAAGCGGGTGCTGCCCTGTTTCTGAACAACCATGATCGTGCTGCCATCGTCTTTACGAATTTCCAGCTCTACGCCCTGAGTTTTGTTCATCGCACCCTGAACGCCCTGGCCGGCTACGCCACCCGCAACGGCACCTGCGGCTGTCGCCAGAGAGCGTCCCGTACCACCACCGACGGTATTACCCAGGAAACCACCCAGAACGGCACCGCCGATTGCGCCCATCACGTTGTTTTCATCACCCCCCTGAATCTGTACAGGGCGTGCGTTAACAACGGTACCGTAAGTCACGTTCTGAACCTGTTTCGCTTCAGAAGCGCTGTAAACGTCGCCAGAAAGTGAACTGTCATTCACACAGCCAGCCAGAGTTAAACCAATCAGCGAAACGCCCAGTACACGTAAAATCATTTGAATCTCCTGTTCACCAAAAACGCCCGATTGGGGGCATCCGTTATGGCTAAATTATATGGCATAAGGAGCCATAGTTCATATCTTTGCACTAACAATAGGAAAATTGTACTTGAATTTGACTTAACGAGACATAAACAGGATCCGCCCGCGCTACCCGTCTGACATTGTTAAAAAATATTATTGCCGGATGGCAAAGCGACGCCGTTTATGGTTGAGTGGATATCCTTAGCCCACGCAACGTAAGGAAAGCGCATGAAATCGGGTCGCTACATTGGTGTGATGTCAGGCACCAGTCTGGATGGGGTAGATGTCGTTCTGGCCGCCATTGATGAAAACATGGTGGCACAGCAGGCGAGCCTGACCTGGCCAATCCCCATTTCACTGAAAGAGGATATTCTCAGTATCTGTCAGGGGCAGCAGCTGACCCTCTCCCAGCTTGGGCAGCTGGATGTCCGCCTCGGGGCGCTGTTTGCGGATGCGGTGCAGGCTTTAATGCAAAAAGAACATCTTCGCCCGCAGGATGTGGTCGCCATCGGGTGTCACGGACAAACGGTCTGGCATGAGCCCATCGGAGAGGCCCCGCACACTCTGCAAATCGGCGATAACAACCAGATTGTGGCGAAGACGGGCGTCACGGTGGTCGGCGATTTCCGTCGTCGCGATATTGCCCTTGGCGGACAGGGCGCCCCGCTGGTGCCCGCGTTTCATCAGGCGCTGCTGGCGCACCCTTCAGAACGGCGTATGGTGCTCAACATTGGTGGGATCGCCAATCTGTCGATGCTTATCCCGGGGCAGCCGGTCCGCGGCTACGATACCGGCCCGGGCAATATGTTAATGGATGCCTGGATCTGGCGACAGTGCGGTCAACCGTATGATAAAAACGCGGAGTGGGCGAGCGAGGGTAAGGTGATTATCCCGCTGTTGCAGTCCATGCTGAGCGATCCTTATTTTGCCTTACCGGCACCGAAAAGCACGGGGCGTGAATACTTCAACTTTGGCTGGCTTGAGCGCCAGCTGGCGTCATTCCCGGCACTCGCGCCGCAGGATGTTCAGGCGACGCTTGCCGAGCTTACGGCCGTGTCGATTTCCGAACAGGTGCTCCTCAGCGGCGGATGTGAACGCCTGCTGGTGTGCGGCGGGGGAAGCCGTAACCCGCTGGTGATGGCGCGTCTTGCCGGGCTGCTGCCGGGCACAGAAGTGTCGACGACCGATGAGGTCGGCATCAGCGGAGATGATATGGAGGCGCTGGCCTTCGCCTGGCTTGCCTGGCGCACCATTGCCGGGCTGCCGGGCAATTTACCGTCGGTAACCGGCGCGCGCGAGGCGAGCGTCCTTGGGGCGATTTTCCCGGCAAATCCGCGTCATAATCAGAGTTAACTGAAATTCAGCGCGGCGCGTCGTCGTTAAAATGGAACGAAACAGGGGGGCAGCCATGCCCTCCAGGACCAGGAAAGTCTTCGGAATACGCCCATGAAAAAACTTCTTCTTATTGCCGCCCCTTTGTTGCTGTCAGGATGCAGCGTCTACAACCAGCTCCTTGAGCGCATGCAGACCGATACGCTTGAGTATCGCTGCGACGAAAAACCGCTGACCGTGAAGCTGAACAATCCACGCCAGGAAGCCAGTTTTGTTTATGACAATAAACTGCTGACGCTGAAGCAGGGCATTTCAGCCTCAGGCGCGCGTTACACCGACGGTATCTATGTCTTCTGGTCGAAAGGCGACAGCGCCACGGTCTACAAACGTGACCGTATTGTGCTGAACAATTGCCAGCTCGAAAATCCGAAGCGTTGAGATTTTTACAGGGGCGGCGCACAATAGCGCCACCCACTCTCAATGTCAGCTAACGCCATGTCAGATAACGACGAACTGCAGCAAATTGCGCATCTGCGCCGTGAATACACCAAAGGCGGCCTGCGTCGCCAGGATCTTCCCGCTGAACCCCTCGTGCTTTTTGAACGCTGGCTGAAACAGGCCTGCGAAGCGAAACTGGCCGACCCCACGGCGATGGTTGTCGCGACGGTGGATGAAAACGGTCAACCGTATCAGCGCATCGTATTGCTCAAGCATTATGACGAGAAAGGACTGGTGTTCTACACCAACCTCGGCAGCCGCAAAGCACACCATCTGGAAAACAATCCGCGTATCAGCCTGCTGTTCCCCTGGCACATGCTGGAACGTCAGGTCATGGTCACCGGCAAAGCGGAACGTCTCTCGACGCTGGAAGTGGTGAAGTATTTCCACAGCCGCCCGCGTGACAGCCAGATTGGTGCCTGGGTATCAAAACAGTCCAGCCGCATTTCCGCCCGCGGGGTGCTGGAAAGTAAATTCCTGGAGCTGAAGCAGAAGTTCCAGCAGGGTGAAATCCCGCTGCCGAGCTTCTGGGGTGGTTTCCGCATCCCGATTGAGCAAATTGAGTTCTGGCAGGGGGGCGAACATCGCCTGCACGACCGCTTTTTATACCAGCGCGAGAATGGCGGCTGGAAAATCGACAGACTGGCGCCGTAATCCCCGAAATTTGTTGATTTAAGCGCTAGCGCACACCGCGCTTGCGCTTTATTCTATGGTCCTTTCGCATCAGGCGAAAAGTCGTGTACCGGCAAAGGTGCAGTCGTTTATACATGGAGAATTTGATGGCAAGCAGTAACTTGATTAAACAATTGCAAGAGCGGGGCCTCGTGGCCCAGGTGACGGACGAGGAAGCGTTAGCAGAGCGACTGGCGCAAGGCCCGATCGCGCTCTATTGCGGCTTCGATCCCACCGCTGACAGCTTGCATTTGGGGCATCTTGTTCCATTGTTATGCCTGAAACGCTTCCAGATGGCGGGCCATAAGCCTGTTGCCCTGGTGGGCGGCGCGACCGGTCTGATTGGTGACCCAAGCTTCAAAGCCGCTGAGCGTAAACTGAACACCGAAGATACCGTGCAGGAGTGGGTCGATAAGATCCGCAAACAGGTTGCACCGTTCCTCGACTTCAACTGTGGCGATAACGCCGCGATTGCCGCGAACAACTACGACTGGTTTGGCAGCATGAACGTGCTGACCTTCCTGCGTGACATCGGCAAGCACTTCTCTGTTAACCAGATGATTAACAAAGAGGCCGTGAAGCAGCGTCTGAACCGTGACGACCAGGGTATCTCCTTTACCGAGTTCTCCTACAACCTGCTGCAGGGGTATGACTTTGCCTGCCTGAACAAACTGCACGGTGTTTCCCTGCAGATTGGTGGTTCTGACCAGTGGGGTAACATCACCTCCGGTATCGACCTGACCCGTCGCCTGCACCAGAATCAGGTCTTTGGTCTGACCGTTCCGCTGATCACTAAAGCAGACGGCACCAAATTCGGTAAGACGGAAGGCGGTGCGGTATGGCTCGATCCGAAGAAAACCAGCCCGTACAAATTCTACCAGTTCTGGATCAACACGGCGGACGCCGATGTTTACCGCTTCCTGAAGTTCTTCACCTTTATGGATATTGAAGACATCAACGCGCTGGAAGAAGAAGACAAGAACAGCGGTAAAGCGCCGCGCGCGCAGTACGTGCTGGCGGATGAAGTGACCAAACTGGTTCACGGTGAAGAAGGTCTGGCCGCGGCAAAACGCATTACCGCTAGCCTGTTTAACGGCACCCTGAGCGATCTGAGCGAAGCGGACTTCGAACAGCTGGCGCAGGACGGCGTGCCAATGGTTGAGATGGAGAAAGGGGCTGACCTGATGCAGGCGCTGGTGGATTCTGAACTCCAGCCTTCCCGCGGTCAGGCGCGTAAAACCATCGCGTCCAACGCCATCACCATCAACGGTGAAAAGCAGGCCGACCCGGAATACACCTTTGTTGACGGCGACCGTCTGTATGGCCGCTACACCCTGCTGCGTCGCGGTAAGAAAAACTACTGCCTTGTCTGCTGGAAATAAGTCACAGTCTTCAGGGGCGTGGGAAACCACGCCCCTTTTGTTTTTTAAGGGTTGGGTAAGCATAAAATGAAGAACATCCTCGCCATTCAGTCCCACGTTGTTTTTGGACATGCTGGCAACAGCGCAGCGGAATTCCCGATGCGCCGCCTCGGCGCCAACGTCTGGCCCCTCAATACCGTTCAGTTTTCCAACCACACGCAGTACGGCAAATGGACCGGCTGCGTAATGCCGCCTTCACACCTCACCGAGGTGGTGCAGGGCATTGCCGATATCGGCCAGCTCAAGCGCTGTGACGCCGTACTGAGCGGTTATCTTGGTTCCGCAGAGCAGGGGGAGCATATTCTCGGCATCGTACGCCAGGTGAAGACCGCTAACCCGTCGGCAAAATATTTCTGCGACCCCGTCATGGGCCATCCGGAGAAAGGCTGCATCGTGGCGCCGGGTGTAGCGGAGTTCCACGTCCGCCACGCGCTGCCCGCCAGCGATATCATTGCGCCAAACCTGGTTGAACTGGAAATTCTCTGCGAGCATCCGGTTAACAGCGTAGAAGAGGCCGTAAGCGCGTCTCGCGAGCTGATCGCGCAGGGGCCTGAGGTTGTGCTGGTAAAACACCTCGCGCGCGCAGGGCTAAGTCAGGATCGCTTTGAGATGCTGCTGGTGACGAAAGAGGATGCCTGGCACATCAGCCGTCCGCTGGTGGATTTTGGCCTGCGCCAGCCGGTGGGTGTGGGGGATGTGACCAGCGGCCTGCTGCTGGTGAAATTGCTGCAAGGGGCAACGCTGCGCGATGCACTGGAGCATGTTACTGCTGCAGTGTACGAAATTATGACGGCAACGAAAGAGATGCAGGAATATGAGCTGCAGGTGGTCGCAGCACAGGATCGAATCGCGAAGCCGGAGCACTATTTCAGCGCAACCCAGCTTTAAACGATGCCGGGTGGCGCTGCGCTTACCCGGCCTACAACACCCGTAGGCCCGTGCAAGCGAAGCGCCGCCGGGCGATATTAGCTAAGCCCTTCCGCTTTCAGCGCCGCAGCCACCGCAGGACGCTCTGCCACACGCTTCATATACGATGCAATGTGGTCTAACCCTTCCAGATTCAGCTTAACCGCACGCGCCCAGCGCAGCACGGTGAACAGGTACGCATCAGCGATCGTGAAGCGCGACCCGCCAATCCACTGCTCGTCTTTCAGCGATTCGTTAACGTACTGCAGCTTTTTCTCCAGCAGGGCGCGCAGGGTAGGCTTAAACTCTTCCGGCGTATCCGGGCGGAACAGGGGGGTAAAGCCTTTGTGCAGCTCGGTGGCAATGTAGTTCAGCCACTCCAGCGTTTTATAGCGAGAAATGGTACTGACCGGGGCCAGTAGCTGGCGATCGGGCACGCTATCGGCCAGGAACTGCATAATCGCCACGCCTTCGGTCAGCAGAGTACCGTCATCCAGCAGGAGCGCCGGAACTTGTCCTTTCGGGTTAATGGCAAGAAAATCATCGCCGTTTTCCAGACGTTTTTTCATCAGATCAACGCCATCCAGCGTGAAATCTTTGCCGCTCTCGCGCAGGGTGATATGGGAAGCAAGAGAGCACGCGCCCGGTTTGTAGAACAGTTTCATCGGTAACTCCTTTTCGCTGAGGTTTCAGCTATGTTAGTGCGCAAACGGATAAAAAAAAAGCCGCTAATAGATTAGCGGCTTCTGGTCAGTCGTTTCTCACGGATATCACGCGGTAGCGGTTTTGGTCGCCTTAGCGGTCTTGTCGTCGTCCTGAGTCATTCGATTCAGTTTCGGTGCAGTCAGCAGCATCAGAGCGGCAATAACGGCAGTCGCGATACCAATCTGCATGAACACGGTACCGTAGACGTTCAGAGAAACCAGTGGATCAGTGACGTTTTCCGGTACGGCCATCAGGTTCGCAATCTTGCCTGCGATAATGGCTGCACCCGCAGTAGTCAGGAACCAGCTACCCATAATGAAGCCCATCAGACGCTGTGGCACCAGCTGTGCAACCATCGCCAGACCCAGACCGGAGATCATCAGTTCGCCGATAGACTGCAGCGCGTAGCTCAGGATCAGCCAGTTAACGGATACGATACCGGCGTCGGTAGCAAATTTGGTACCCAGCGGCAGCACCAGGAACGCGCCGGAGCACAGCACCATACCGATAGCGAACTTGTGCGGCATTGGCAGACGGTCGCCCATTTTGTTGTAGATCGCGGCCAGAATCGGGCTACCAATCATGATCCAGAACGGGTTCAGCGCCTGATACTGCTCCGGTTCGAACGCAATACCCAGGATGGAGTGCTCAACGTTACGAATGGCGAAGAAGTTCAGAGAGGTTGGCATCTGGCTGTACAGTACGAAGAAGATAATCGCTTCCAGCATCAGAATGAACGCCACGATCATCTTACGGCGGGCAGCACCCTGCATGGCGAATGCTTCTTTCGCAAAGATGACCACGATACCCAGCGCGACCACGCCCAGAACGGCACGTGCGATGCCCTGGTTGTGCAGCAGCCAGGTGGCGATCGCCGCCAGGGCAACAACGCCCACAATGGTCGCCAGCAGTTTGCCCATATGCACAGGCTCGAAGTCCGGTTTTGAACCGTAGTTTTTAACCCAGCTGCGGCAGAACAGGAAGTTCACCACGGTGATCAGCATACCGACGAAGCTCAGCGCAAACGCCACGCTCCAGCCGAATTTTGCTGCAAGCCATGGGGTGGCCAGCATTGAGAAGAACGAACCGATGTTGATGGACATGTAGTACATGGTAAATGCACCGTCCAGACGCGGATCGTCTTTGCTGTAGCAGGTAGAGAGCAGGGAGGACGGGTTCGCTTTGAACAGACCGTTACCGACGGCAATTGTCGCCATACCCATATACACGACAGCGGCATCGTGCCCTGACCATGCAACCAGACCATAGCCAATTGCCAGGACAATGGCGCCCAGCATGATGACACGTTTAGTGCCAAGGACTTTATCGCCCAGCCAGCCGCCAATCGCGACCAGACCGTACACCAGAGCACTGAAGGAGGAGAACAGCGTGATGGAATCGGCTTCGGACATACCCAGCTGTTTCACCAGGTAAACTGCCATGATCCCTTGCAGGCCGTAATAACCAAAACGCTCCCATAACTCGATAGAGAAGATGAGATAGAACGCTTTTGGTTGTTTAAAAGCGTTAAGACTCACGCTTTCATCTGTTGGTTTATTGTTTGCAGTAGACACATATACCTCTTTTTTTACATCCCATATTAACGGGGGTGTTCATAGCGTGATGGCCGTAGTCCATACGCCTTATAGTTATATTGGGAGGAGAAACGGCGGGTAATGTTCACTATCCTGCCCCATCTGGCAATACGTTTGTAATAATCTGTTACATATATCTGGGGTGGTATAATCGTCGGTTCATACAAATGTTATTCAGCGTTAAATTTTATATGATGTGTAAAGGTAGTTTTTTCGACTGGCAGAGACCCGCCAGGATCGGTGTTTGGCGATATGTTCTGCTATTTGCCGTCTCTGGCAGTGATATAGCCCAAATTCTGAAAAATAGCTGGTCTTATCGTCGGTAAAAAAAGAAGAGTGTCTTGTCAGACAAAGGCTTTAGCTCGATTTTGACAACAAAAAAACAACATGAAGTTATCAGAGTGATCGCGATCACAGATGTATAGAAATTTTCGGCTATGAAAAAAGTATTAACCTGTTTGAGCGTTAAAGCACCGAACAAGTGACAGCCTGGGGGAGACGAAAGGCGAACAAATAACGGCCAAAAGAAGCGTGCACCATCACCCTTCTTTTGGTGTGGGGTTTTGTGGTTCAGGGATATACTTTTTCTTTGTATTCGCAGAGATCTTCAATAATGCAGGAGCCGCAGCGAGGCTTACGGGCAATACACGTGTAACGGCCGTGCAGAATCAGCCAGTGATGGCAATCAACCTTAAATTCCGCCGGAACCACTTTGAGCAGCTTCTCTTCGACCTGCTCGACATTTTTCCCCGGCGCAAAGTTGGTCCGGTTAGACACGCGAAATATATGCGTATCGACGGCGATAGTAGGCCAGCCAAACGCGGTATTGAGCACCACGTTCGCGGTTTTACGACCTACGCCCGGTAAGGCTTCCAGCGCAGCGCGGTCTTCCGGCACTTCGCCTCCGTGCTGTTCCAGCAGGATCCGGCAGGTCTTAATGACGTTCTCGGCTTTGCTGTTAAACAGGCCGATGGTTTTGATATAGGACTTCACGCCTTCCACGCCCAGCTCCAGCATGGCCTTCGGCGTATTGGCGACCGGATAGAGCAGGGCGGTGGCTTTATTGACGCTCACGTCGGTCGCCTGTGCAGAGAGCAACACCGCGATCAGCAGCTCAAACGGGGAGGTAAAATTCAGCTCCGTCGTCGGGTGCGGGTTCTCGTCCCGCAGACGGGTCAGGATCGCAATGCGCTTTTCTTTATTCATGAGGCCTTCTCGGGTGTCCCTTCCAGAACGCTGCGCTCAGCCGCGCGGCGCTTACGTTTCTCATCAATCAGGTATTTTATCGCCAGCATCATGCCAAGGCCAATAAACGCACCGGGCGGCAGCATCGCCAGCAGGAATGGCGTATCGGTGTGGAACACTTCAATGCGCAGCACTTTGGCCCAGCCGCCCAGCAGCGCATCTGCGCCGTCAAACAGCGTACCGTTGCCGAGGATTTCACGCAGGGACCCCAGCACGAACATGGCGCACGTGGCGCCCATGCCAATGGAAAATCCATCCAGCGCCGACATGGCTGGACTGTTTTTCACCGCGAAGGCTTCCGCACGCCCGACCACGATACAGTTGGTGACGATAAGGGGAATGAAGATCCCGAGCGACTGGTACAGACCGAACGCGTAGGCGTTAATCAGCATCTGAACAATACTGACCACCGACGCAATGATCATGACGTAAATCGGAATACGAATTTCCGACGGCGTCCAGCGGCGCAGGGCAGAGATGGAGAGGTTGGTCAGGGTCAATACCAGCGTGGTTGCCAGACCCAGACCGAGCGCGTTGGTGGCGGTGGATGTCACCGCCAGCAGTGGGCACATGCCCAGAAGCTGAACCAGCGCGGAGTTGTTTTTCCACAACCCCTGGACAATAACCTCTTTAACCTGGCTCATGATTACTCCTCACAGGCCGGAAGATTGTTGATTTGCGCGGGCAGCGTTTCAGCATACAGCCCGGCTCGTTTTACGGCATTCACCACCGCACGTGGGGTGATGGTCGCACCGGTGAACTGGTCAAACTCGCCGCCATCTTTCTTCACCGCAAACGCGGTGTCATCTTCACCATGGATCACTTTACCGGCAAAGTGCAAAATCCAGTCGCTCAGACGGGTTTCAATTTTATCGCCAAGACCCGGCGTTTCATGGTGTTCCGTCACGCGGGTGCCCAGTATGGTGCCGGAGAAATCGCTGCCCACAAGCAGCTGAATGGCACCGGAATAGCCGTCAGGCGCCGTCGCTTCCATCACTGCGCCGACCGGTTTATCCCCTTTGCGGGCAATAAAGAGGCGGTGCGGGCCTTTCCCAAGCTGCGGCGCGTCTACCACAAAGCAGCTTTTTTGCAGGTCGTTATCGTAGAAGTCGGACGGGATCACCTGATCGAACAGCGCCTTTTGCTGCTTCGAGGCCTGCTCTTCGATGGTCGTTTTGGTCAGCGCATTAACCAGCGCCGTCAGCCCTGTCAGCACCGCGGCGAAGATAGCCAGCGTGACGCCGTGTTTTTGCATCGTTTTTAACATGGCGAAACCCTTAGCGGTGACCGTACACGCGTGGACGCGTGTAATAGTCGATGAGCGGAACGGTAATGTTGGCGAGCAGGACGGCAAAAGCCACGCCGTCCGGGTAGCCGCCAAAGCTGCGAATGAGCCAGACCAGCAGGCCTGCCAGTGCGCCGAAGATCAGGCGTCCGCGGTTAGTCGTTGAGGCCGTTACCGGATCCGTCAGGATAAAGAAGGCACCCAGCATGGTCGCGCCGGAGAGCAGGTGCATCTGCGGGCTGGCCAGTGATTCAGGAGAGAATACCCAGCCCAGCGTGGCGCAGACCGCCAGCGTCACGAGGAAGCTGACCGGAATATGCCAGCGGATGGCTTTCTGTTGCAGCAGGAACAGGCCGCCCAGCAGATACGCCAGGTTGACCCACTGCCAGCCGGCACCCGCCAGCACGCCGCTGTAGATCGCCGATTTCATGATCTGCTCAACGCTGTGCCCGGCATGCAGGGACGTTTTAAAGGTATCAAGCGGCGTCGCCTGGCTGATACCGTCCACGCCCATACGCAGCGCGTTCATATCGGCACCGAGTGCCGTATGGCCGGTAAAGATCACGTGCAGAGCATCCATGAAGCCCGGAACCGTGGCCGCAATCTCGTGCGGTGGCAGCCAACTGGTCATCTGTACCGGGAAGGAGATCAGCAGCACCACGTAGCCAATCATCGCCGGGTTAAACGGGTTATGGCCCAGTCCACCATACAACTGTTTGGCAATGATCACCGCAAACACGGTGCCGAGGATCACCATCCACCACGGGGCAAACGGCGGGATACTGATAGCCAGCAGCAGGCCGGTCAGCAACGCGGAGTTATCGGCAAGAATGCGGGAGACCGCTGCCTTGCGCAGCTTAAGCACAAGCGCTTCCGCCGCCAGGGCGCTGGCGCAGCCCAGGATTATCTGAAACAGGGTTCCCCAGCCGAAAAACCAGCACTGAACGGCAATGCCCGGCAGCGCCGCCAGGCAGACCAGCATCATAATGCGCGATGTCTGGCGCTGATTGTGGGTGTAAGGGGAGCTTGCGATTCTGAAAACCATTTAATCCTCGTTAACTGCTTGCTGTGCGGCTTTCTTTGCCTGAACGCGCGCAATGGCGGCGGCGACGGCGGCTTTGCGCGGGTCATCGTTGGCGGCCTGCGGTTGTTCATCCTGCTGCGCCGCTTTGCGCGCTTTAGCGCGGGCAATCGCCGCTTCGACGGCGGCTTTACGCGGGTCGACCGGCGCTTCGGGTTCTGCGGTTTGCGTCTGCTGTGCCGCCTTGCGCGCTTTGGCACGGGCAATCGCCGCCTCAACGGCCGCTTTGCGAGGGTCGACCGCTTCCTGCTCAACCACCACGTTCTGCTCGCCGGCTTTGCGTGCTTTGGCGCGGGCTATTGCCGCTTCAACGGTGGCTTTGCGTGGGTCAACCTCAGCATCCGTCTGGGTCGTTTGCGCTTTTTCTGCCTGACGGGCGCGGGCCTGAGCTTTACGCGCTTCACGCGCAGCAATCGCTTCGCTGTTGTCCGGCTTCTCGCCGGCCGGGATCACCACAGGCTGTGCCGCAGTGGCTTTTTTCTCGCGAACGCGCGCCAGTGCGGCGTTAATCGCATCCTGATCTTTCTCGCCAGGCTGAACGGCGGCCTGCTTATGGCGCTCCTGACGGGCAATTTTTTCGCGTTCCAGTCGCGCCTGACGTGCTTCAAAGCGCGCTTTGGCTTCTGCCGCGCGTTTTTCTTCCATGGAGATGGCATAAATTTCCGCCTTCTCCTGGCGGAAATACTGCACCAGAGGAATGTTGCTAGGGCAGACCCAGGCGCAGGCGCCGCATTCGATACAGTCGGCCAGGTTATGGGCTTTCGCCTTGTCGTGCAGTTGGCCTTTGCTGTACCAGTACAGCTGCTGCGGAAGTAGATCCGCCGGGCAGGCGTCGGCACAGGCGCTGCAGCGAATACAGCCTTTTTCTTCCTGCTCTTCACCCATCTCGGTCGGGGAAGGGGCGAGCAGGCAGTTGGTGATTTTGACCACCGGCACATCGAGCCACGGCAGGGTAAAGCCCATCAGCGGACCGCCCATGATCACCATCTGGTCGCTTGACGGGCAAAACTCAGCCTGCTCCAGCAGGTGACGCACCGGCGTACCCAGACGCGCCCAGACGTTGCCCGGACGAGAGACCGCTTCCCCGGTCAGCGTTACCACGCGCTCGGTCAGCGGCTCGCCGTCGATTACCGCGCGCTTCACGGCGTATGCGGTCCCGACGTTCTGCATCAGCACGCCAATATCCGAAGAGCGTCCGCCGTGCGGAACCTGCTTACCGGTGAGAATTTGCGTCAGCTGTTTAGCACCACCAGAGGGGTACTTGGTCGGGATAACGCGCAGGCTAATATCGTGACTGCCCGCCAGCACGGCGCGCAGCATAGAGATAGCCTGCGGTTTATTGTCTTCGATACCGATCAGCACTTCCCGCGGCTGCAGAATGTGCGCGAGGATGCGGATGCCTTCCACCACCTGGGCGGCGCAGTCCTGCATCAGACGATCGTCGGCGGTGATGTACGGTTCGCATTCGGCGGCGTTGATAATCAGCGTCTGAATATTATCGCCACCGCCGCGCAGTTTGACGCCGGTCGGGAAGCCTGCGCCGCCGAGGCCGGCAACGCCGAACTGATGAATGCGCTCGATGAGCGCTTCGCGGCTATGGGAGCGGTAGTCGCTCCAGCCGTCACGGTCGATCCAGCGGTCTTCGCCGTCGGCTTCAATCATCACGCTCAGCTCTGAGAGCGCTGATGGATGGGCCACCGTATGGGGCGCGATGGCGACCACCTTACCGGAGGTGGGGGCGTGCACCGGCAGCATACGTCCGCGACCAAAGGTCAGCGGCTGACCGCGAAGAACCGTATCGCCTTCTTTCACGCACAGCTCACCCTCCGCGCCGATGTGCTGCTTGAGCGGCATAACGAAACGGGTCGCCAGCGGAATTTGACGCAGCGGCGTGCCGTTAGACTGGGTTTTCATCTCCGGTGGGTGAATACCCCCGTCAAAGTCCCAAATCTTCTCTTTTCTGAAAGCAGAAAATAACTTAAGCATGTTGTTCCACAGGAATATTGCGAACCGGAATGGTTTGAAGATCCCACTTCCAGCTTTCGGTAGTCGTTTCAACCGGGCGCAGCTCGATACATTGCGTCGGGCAGGGTGCTACGCAGAGGTTACAGCCGGTGCACAGGTCCGCCACCACGGTGTGCATGGCGCGCGTTGCGCCAACAATGGCGTCGACCGGGCAGGCCTGAATACATTTGGTGCAGCCGATGCAGTTCGCTTCGTCGATCACGGCCAGCGCGCGGACTGGCTCCTGCACATCCGCATCGCCGTCAACAGGCTGCGGATCAACGTTAAGCAGGGCCGCAATTTTCAACATCACCGCTTCGCCACCGGGCGCACAGCGGTTAATTTTTTCACCCTGAACCCCTACCGCTTCGGCATAGGGGCGGCAGCCCGGGTAGCCACACTGCCCGCACTGGCTTTGTGGCAGAAGCTCATCAATTTTCTCTACAACGGGATCGTCCTCTACCGCGAAACGGCGGGAGGCGTAACCCAGGATAAGGCCAAACACCAACCCCAGGACGCTGATAGAGGCGATGGCAATCCAGATAGCATTCATTACAACTTCACCAGACCACTAAAGCCCATAAAGGCCAGAGACATTAAACCGGCGGTCACTAGCGCAATCGCGTTACCGCGGAAGGGCGCAGGAATATCCGCTGCCGCCAGGCGCTCGCGAATAGAGGCAAACAGCACCATCACCAGCGAGAAACCGACGGCCGCAGAAAAACCATACAGCGCCGACTGCATAAAGTTATGGCCAAGGTTGATGTTCAGCAGCGCCACGCCGAGAACGGCGCAGTTGGTGGTGATCAACGGCAGGAAGATACCCAGCAGGCGATAGAGCGCCGGGCTGGTTTTGCGTACCACCATTTCGGTAAATTGCACCACCACCGCGATAACCAGAATAAAAGCCAGCGTACGGAGATAGGTTAACCCCAGCGGAATGAGGATCCAGGTATCAATCCACCACGCGCAGATGGACGCCAGCGTCATGACGAAGGTCGTCGCCAGCCCCATACCCATTGCCGTTTCCAGCTTTTTGGAAACGCCCATAAACGGACACAGGCCAAGGAACTTCACCAGAACGAAGTTGTTTACCAGCACGGTGCCGACAAAGAGCAGTAAGTAATCGGTCATTATTTAGCCTGAAATAAAAAAGCCGCCTATTATCGGACAAACACACGCAGGCGACAACAGGTTATCTGTAGGGTTATTACGGGTTCACGAAGGTGTTTTTCACCCGTGTCGAACGCTTGAAGTAGGGCACCAGCAGTGCCGCGGCCAGCAACGGGAAAAGCAGCTGACGAACGGCCAGCGCGTCTGAAACGGGCGAAAAAGCAAATGCCTTCACCGCCAGCAGGACCGAAACCAGCAGCCAGATAATGTAGTGCTTAGGCACATTCTTACGGCGCTTAAAGAAGGCGATGGTCAGCCACAGCGTGTAGTACCACATCCCGATCGCGAAAACGAACGACACAAACCACAAAGCAATATTAAGCACGCTTTGCGACATCAGGGTCTGGATGGCGTGGGGGGTAATCAGTGCGGTGGTATAAAGCAGCAGCGCAAGTGATGCGCTTAATAAGGCAACCAGCAGCCATGCCAGTGGGGCGATTAACCAGCCTCCAATGCGTTCTCCAGGCGTTGCGGTCATGAACTCTCCCATAATCTGCGCGAAATGTTGTACAGCCAGTTGGCAGGGCGGAGAGTATATAACATTTCGCGCGGATGGCTACTTTCTTATAAAACGTAACGCCATACGGACTTAGGCACTTCGCCGACGTTGAACAAACGACCACCGGAGACCAGCTCCGCACGGCGATGGTCAGCGGCGCGATACATATTAATGATGTCCTGATTATCCGACAGGGTGTAGTTCAGATGGTCAAACAGTTTTTCCAGGCTCTCAAGCGAATTGATCTTGCGAAATTTTAATAAATAGTCCTGAACTGTCATATTAATAAGTTTCCATATAAAAGTGAGTAATACCAGTTAAGGTAATTCGTTCGAATAATAAACGGATTAATAAAGACGTAAACAGCCCACTCAGGTAACGCGACGAAATTAGGAGTTTTCTTTGCTGAAATTCAGGCATCAGACGATGCCCGGAAGAGAAGGTTAACCGTGTTCACCAGGGCTGGCAATAAGTAACTGACATATTATGTCACTCTTTATTGCAGTAACCGGTTACTTAGGTTGAGCGGCGGTGACAGGCTCCGGCGGCTGGTAGTTATCGATATGGCTGGCAACGCCCAGCAAAATGACCGAAACCCCAAGGACAATCCATCCCGCTAATTCAATGATTCGATTAATAATTGACGTCATGATACGTAATTGTACTTTATCCATAAAGACAGGGCGCAAATGTTACAGCGACGTTTCCCTGACGGCAAGGGCTTTGGGAACGGTTCCCTTAAACAAAATCAGTAGGTTAATACTATGTAACAAAAACAATCCGTATAACCTGCTATTTTACGTCATAGGGCACATTATTAATCCGTGGTAATGCCAGGCTAGCCAGTGTGAAATAAGAACGTCATAACAGAGGATGGCACTATGAGTGATAATATCCGCGTTGGGCTTATCGGTTACGGGTACGCGAGCAAAACGTTTCATGCGCCTCTGATAGCCGGGACGCCGGGCATGGCGCTGGCGGCGGTATCCAGCAGCGACGCTGCAAAAGTCCATGCCGACTGGCCTTCCGTGCCGGTTGTCTCCGAGCCGAAACATCTTTTCAACGATCCCAATATTGATTTAATCGTTATCCCCACGCCGAACGATACCCACTTTCCGCTGGCAAAGGCCGCGCTGGAAGCCGGGAAACATGTGGTTGTCGATAAACCCTTCACCGTGACGCTGTCACAGGCACGCGAGCTGGATGCGCTGGCAAAGAGTCTGGGCAGGCTGCTGTCGGTGTTTCAGAACCGCCGCTGGGACAGCGATTTTCTGACGGTAAAACGGCTTCTCAGTGAAGGCACGTTAGGGGAGATCCTCTTTTTTGAATCCCACTTTGACCGTTTTCGTCCGCAGGTACGAAACCGCTGGCGCGAGCAGGCCGGCCCTGGCAGCGGCATCTGGTATGATTTAGCCCCGCATCTGCTGGATCAGGCCGTTAATCTTTTCGGTCTGCCGGTGAGCATGACGGTCGATCTGGCCCAGCTCAGACCCGGGGCGCAGACAACCGATTACTTCCACGCGGTGCTCAGTTACCCGCAGCGGCGGATTGTGCTGCACGGCACGATGGTCGCGGCCGCAGAATCTGCCCGCTATATTATTCACGGCACGCGCGGGAGCTACGTGAAGTTTGGTCTCGACCCGCAGGAAGACAGGCTGAAAAACGGTGAGCGTCTGCCGCAGGAAGACTGGGGCTATGATATGCGCGACGGCGTTGTCACGCGGGTGGAAGGCGAGGAGCTGGTCGAAGAGACCTTGCTGACGATACCGGGTAACTATCCGGCGTATTATGCCGCTATTCGCGATGCGCTGAACGGCACGGGAGAGAACCCGGTTCCGGCCAGCCAGGCGATACAGATTATGGAGCTGATTGAGCTTGGCATCGAATCTGCCAAACATCGCGCCACGCTCTGTCTGGCATAAGTTTTTGACGTTGTTGTAGGCCGGGTAAGGCGTAGCCGCCACCCGGCAAAAGGGTTTACGCGGTTGCCACCTTATCCCGCAGAGCCTGCTTCTCCGCAGGCGTCAGGAAGGCGATCTCCAGCCCGTTAATCTGCGCCTGACGGATCTGCTCGCGGCTCAACCCAGCCTGCGGAGCTGCGATGTTGTACTCGTGGATGATATCCACGCCCTGAACCGCCGGATCGTCCGTATTCAGAGAGGCCAGCACGCCGTGTTCAAGGAACGTTTTCAGCGGGTGCTGCGACAGCGATGCTACGGTGCTGGTCTGAATGTTAGACGTCAGGCACGACTCAATACCGATACGCTGCTCCGCCAGGAAATCCATCAGCGCGCGATCTTCGACCGCCTTCACGCCGTGACCAATACGCTCTGCGCCCAGCTCGCGGATGGCCTGCCAGATGCTTTCCGGGCCAGCCGCTTCACCTGCATGTACGGTAATGCGCCAGCCGGCATCGCGCGCGCGGTTAAAGTGGGAGAGGAACAGGCTACCCGGGAAGCCCAGCTCGTCACCGGCGAGATCGACGGCGGTGATGGCATCACGATGGGCCAGCAGCGCTTCCAGCTCCTGCAGGCAGGCGGCTTCGCCGAACGTACGGCTCATGATGCCGATCAGACGGGCCTGAACGTCGAAGGTTTTACACCCTTCGCGGACGCCTTCAATAACGGCTTCCACCACGCCTGCAATGGGCAGGTTGTGGGTCATCGCCATATAGCCCGGCGAGAAGCGCAGCTCGACGTAGTGCAGGCCGTTGCGGGCGGCATCTTCGATGTTCTCAAACGCCACGCGGCGGCAGGCATCCAGCGACGCCAGCATCTTCACGCCCCAGTCGAGTTTGCTCAGGAAGCTCACCAGGTCCGGTTCATTAGAGGTCACCTGTACGTGAGGGATCAAGGACTCAAGGGTCTGAGCAGGAAGCGTTAAATTGAACTGGCGGCCAAGATCGAGGATGGTTTGGGCACGAATGTTACCGTCAAGGTGACGATGAATATCAGTTAAAGGCAGGCGTGTATCAATCATGGTCGCACTCTTTTCTGGTTAAAGTGCGCCATATTATAAAAACAAAACGGGGTAAAAAGCTATTTGCGCAAGGGAATATTCCGTTGCGCAAGTTAATTACAGGAGCGTGTTAATCCCGGCGATGAGGCGTTGAACCCCTTGCTCCAGCTTTCTGCGCGGGCAGCCCGCATTTAAGCGCACGAAGCCATTTCCCTCTTTCCCGTAGGTATATCCCGGCATGATGGCGACTTTTTGCTGATCGATCAGCACTTTTTGCAGCGCCCGATCGTCAATGTTCAGCGGGCGCAGATCGATCCAGGCCAGATAGGTCGCTTCCGGTGGCTGCCAGTTCAGTTTCGGAAAAGCGCGGTTTACTTCCTGCGCAATATACGACAAATTCCCTTCGAGATAACCCCGCAGGGCATCCAGCCACGGCTCCCCCTGCTGGTAGGCGGCGATATGCGCCGTCAGCGCCAGCACGGAAGGGGAAGAGAGCCCGTCCCGTCCTTTTAGCGCGCTGAGATAGCCGTTACGACTCTCTTCATCGCCGATCAGGCCGTAAGCCCCGGTCAGCGCCGGAATGTTAAAGCTTTTCGAGCCGGAGGTCAGAAGCGCCCATTTGCCCCGCGCCACGGCGTTCCACGGCGTGTGACGATGTTCTCCCCATACCATGTCCATATGGATTTCATCGCTGATAACCGCCACGTCATGGCGTGCGCACAGTTCCGCCATGTGCGTCAGCTCATCCCGCGTCCAGACCTTGCCGGTCGGGTTCTGCGGGCTGCACAGCAGCAAAATTTTGTTTTCCGGTTTCGCCAGCGCCGCTTCGAGGGCTGCCATATTGCCCTGCCAGCCTGCAGCCTGCTTTTCCATCTCAACCGCCACAACACGACGCGCGTTACCCTCAATGGCTTTATAAAACGCATCGTAAGCCGGGGTGTGGACCACCACGCCGTCGCCGGGGGTTGACCAGAGGCGTATCAGTTCAGAGATCATGTAGATGACTGACGGACCATAAACCACGCTTTCAGTATCAATCCGGCTGTTAAAACGCTGCTGGAACCAGTGCGCGACGGCGGCGAGAAACTCGTCGTTTTTCCAGCGACTATAGCCAAACACGCCGTGATGAATGCGCTGATGCAGCGCGTCGATTATGCAGGGGGCGGTGGCGAAATCCATATCCGAGATGGTGAAGGGCAGCAGATCGTCCGCGCCAAAACGGTCGGCGACGTAGTCCCACTGCGTACACCAGGTGCCGTGTCGATCCACGACGGTGGAGAAATCAAACATGCTTAAATCCTTAACGTAAAACCCCCTCATGGTGAGGGGGCGGAGGCATCAGGCTTCAACTGTTCGCATCAGGGTTGCCAGCTCATCTTTCACTGACTGTACCTGCGGGCCGATAACCACCTGCAAATTGTGCTGATTTAACTGTACCACGCCGATGGCCCGGTTGGCTTTCAGGGCGTTGGTATCCACTTTTGACATATCCGCCACCGACAAACGCAGGCGGGTAATGCAGTTATCCAGCGAGGTGATGTTCTCCGCACCGCCCAGCGCCGCCAGAATGGCAGGAGTGTTGTAGCCGGATTTGCCCACGGTACCGGCAACCGCCTGTTCCACGCTGGTGGCCGTATCGGTATCGCGGCCTGGCGTTTTCAGGTTAAAGCGGGTGATGGCGAAGCGGAAGATCCCGTAGTACACCACGAACCAGATTGCCGCCACGACCGGAACCAGATACCACTTGGTGGAGAGGCCGTGCAGGATCCCGAAGACCACGAAGTCAATCACGTTGCCGTCGGTGTTACCGATGGTGACGCCCAGCACCGCCATCACGGTAAAGCCCAGACCGGTCAGCACAGCGTGAATCAGATACAGCACCGGCGCAACGAACAGGAACAGGAACTCGATAGGCTCGGTGGTCCCGCCCACGACGCAGGCGATCACGCCGGAAATCAGCAGGCCTTTAATTTTATGACGGTTTTCCGGACGCGCACAGTGGTACATCGCCAGCGCGGCACCCGGCAGGCCGCCGAGGAAGGCAGGCATTTTACCCTGAGACAGGAAGCGGGTGGCGCTTTCAGAGAAACCGTGGGTAGTCGGGCAGCTCAGCTGCGCCTGGAAGATGGTCAGCGCACCGCTCACGTCGTGACCGCACACCTCCATCGTCCCGCCCGCTTCGGTGAAGCGAATCAGGGCCACCAGGATATGCTGCAGGCCAAACGGCAGCAGCAGACGCTCGCCGGTACCGAAGATCATCGGACCGAAATCTCCCGCGCCGTTGATGATGCGGCCAATGCCGTTGATGCCCATCGCGAAAACTGGCCAAATCAGCGGAATGATCAGACCAAACAGGCCCATCACCACCAGGGTGATAATCGGTACAAAGCGGGTACCGCCGAAGAAGGCCAGGGCATCCGGCAGACGGATATTGTGGAAGCGTTCGTGCAGCATCCAGATAATCACCCCAGCGATCACCGCCCCGAGGATCCCTGTATCAATAGACTGGATACCAATCACGCTCTGAATGTTGTTAGCTTTCAGCACGGCAGCATCGGTGGTCGGCAGAATGCCTTTCGCGGTCAGCCAGAAGTTAACCGCGAGGTTCATCACCGCGTAACCCACAAAACCGGCAAACGCCGCGACGCCTTTGTTCTCGCGGGCCAGGCCCAGCGGGATTGCAATACAGAACATCACGGGCAGGAAACTAAACGCGAAGGAGCCGACTTTACTCATCCAGATAAAGATCGCCTGCAGCACGGGGGTGCCGAGGAACGGGATCAGCGTGATGACGTCTTTACTACTGAGGGAGCTGCCGATACCCAGCATGATCCCGCAGAACGAGAGGAGTGCCACGGGCAGCATAAAGGTTTTACCCAGTTGCTGGAAAAATTCCCACAGCGATATTTTTTGTGCTGCTGCTTTCGCCGTCATAAAACGACTCCTTTATTGTTAAAATCAGTTTGTCTGCTTCAATGCTGCGAGAAGATAAAACGTTTTATCAAAGTTTAGTGCGCGCTAAATCACATTCTCAGGCTTTGACTGGTAGTATAAAGATAACGTATTGATAAAACGTTTTACCGATCTCATTTTTCAGGGAGTCACGCCAACACATGGCTGTAGCGAAAAAAGTCACCATCAACGATGTCGCGCTGGCGGCGGGTGTTTCCGTCAGCACCGTTTCTCTGGTACTGAGCGGAAAAGGGCGCATCTCTCCCGCGACCGGTCAGCGGGTGAACGAGGCGGTTGAACAGTTGGGCTTTGTGCGTAACCGCCAGGCGTCGGCGCTGCGTGGTGGGCAAAGCGGGGTGATTGGCCTGATTGTTCGTGACCTGACGTCACCGTTCTATGCGGAGTTAACCGCCGGCTTAACCGAAGCGCTTGAAGCGCAGGGGCGGATGGTCTTTCTGCTGCATGGCGGTCGCGAGGCCGATCAGCTGCTTTCCCGGCTCGATATGCTGCTGAACCAGGGGGTGGACGGGGTGATCGTCGCCGGAGCATCGGGCGTGGGCAGTGAACTGTGCGAGCGCGCCGCCGAAAAAGGCGTGCCGCTGGTGTTTGCCTCGCGCGCCAGCTATCTCGACGAAGCCGATACGTTGCGTCCGGATAACATGCAGGCCGCGCAAATGTTGACCGAGCATCTTATTCGTCGTGGGCATCAGCGCATTGCCTGGCTGGGCGGTAAAAGCTCGTCCCTTACCCGCGCCGAGCGGGTCGGCGGCTATTGTGCGACGCTGATTAAATACGGCCTGCCGTTCCACAGCGAGTGGGTTGTTGAGTGTGAGTCCAGCCAGAAGATGGCGGCGGAAGCGATAGGCGCGCTGCTGCGAAGCAGCCCGACCATCAGCGCCGTCATTTGTTATAACGATGTGATCGCCATGGGCGCCTGGTTTGGCCTGATCCGCGCCGGGCGCCAGAGCGGCGAGGGCGGGGTGGAAACCTTCTTCGGCCACCAGGTGGCGCTGGGGGCGTTCGCCGACGTCGGTGAAAATGCCCTCGACGACCTGCCGATCGTCTGGGCCACTACCCCTGCGCGGGAGATGGGTTACACCCTGGCGGACAGAATCATGCAGCGTATCGACAATGCGGATGTGCAGGCTGGGCACCAGATTGTGGCGGCGCGGTTAGTGACGGTGAAATAATATCGCCCGTCGGCGCTGCGCTGGCTCTGAATCGTAGGCCGGGTAAGCGTCAGCGCCACCCGGCAATAAAAAACCCCTCATGCGAGGGGTTTTGACGTTTACTGCTGAGGCGCCGCCGGTTCGGCTGGCGCTGCCGGTTCAGCCGGTTCCGGCATCCCCAGAGCAGGCATACCAAACATGCCGACGAAGTCTTCCAGCGGCATTTTGTCGCCGTTGAGCGTGACCTGGCCGTTGGCGTACTGCAGGCTGGTGGAAATCGTGTTGTTGTCCACCTTCGTGATGCGGAACATCTGGCCCATTGCCGCCAGACCTTTCACCTGCTGGTTCGCCAGCTTGCCGGCATCTTCATCGCCGTAGCCTTCCAGTTTCGCAATCTGGGTCATAAACTCGGTCGCCATATCCATCGGGATGGTCAGCTTGCTGTCGAGCGACTTCACGCTGCGATCCACTTCCTGCGCCAGCGTCTGCGGTTCACCCGTTGCAGTGGCCGGATCTTTCAGGAACAGAGACAGGTTGAAGCTGGTTTCGCCTTTGCTGTTTTTCCAGCTCAGCGGCGCAACGGTGATCACCGGCTCGCCTTTCAGCAGGATCGGCAGGTTGTTGAACAGTACCGCCATCGCCTGCTGCTGGTACACTTCCGGATTCTGCTGCAGTGCGGTATCGGTAAGCAGCGCCTGGCTCTCTTTGCTGTATTTCTGGCTGAATTCGTGCCACGCCTGGCCGTCGATATTGCCGATCTTCAGCGACAGTTTGCCGGTGCCCAGATCCTGATTCTGTACTTTCAGGCTCTTCAGCGTGTAATCCAGCTGGGTATTGATGCTCTTACCGTCTTTGGACACGTCGGATTTTCCGTTCACGTCCATGCCTTCCAGCACGGCCATCTCTTTCCCTTCAACCGCAATGGCAACTTTATCGAGAGACAGTTTCTGATCGCCGATACGCTCTTTGAAATCGGTCATGCGGCTGTTGCCGTCGGCTTTCAGGTTGTTGAAGGTGAGCTGAACTTTTTGATTGTATTCGTTTACGGCGTTGACCAGGCCGCTTTCCGCTTCACCCGTCAGAGAGAACACGTTTCCGTCGCGGTCCGCGTCAAGTTTGAAGTGACCGCCGCTAAAAGCGACTTTCTCATTCTCTTTCTCGTAGTTCAGCGCTTTCAGGGCAATATCAGAACTCGTGTCACCGGCATAGCTGATGCGGGTGTCGATCTCGAAAGGTGAGGTATTTTTGGCCAGGTCGAACAGCGGTTTGGTGACGTCGTTATTCACCAGGACCGTGTGAACGGACGCCATCGACGGGATCAGATTAAAGGACTTCAGCTGCGCCAGCGGGAATGGACCGTGGCTTACCACTTCATCCAGCACCACGCTCTGGCCCGGTTTCAGCCAGCCGTTTTCCGTACCGGCAACCGGCTTCACCACAACCTGCATATGGCTGGTAAACACACCGCGCTCATAGTTCTGGTAGCTCAGCTCAAGGCCCGCTTCCGGCGCGCTGCGCTTAATCTCTCCGTTAGCCTGCGCCACCATCTCAGCCAGACGGCCTTCCAGCTGTTTCCCGGTAAACCAGGAGGCACCCGTCCAGACCACGCCTAACGCTACAATCACTCCTACCGCTACGACCGATTTTTTCATTGCGACTATCCCTAAAATGAAACCAGGCGGTAAAAACCGCCTGGAGATATTAAGCCTGCAACTAGCTTAGCAAGAGTTGTTAAAAAAATCAGTAAGTCCCTAATACCCGTCATACTTCAAGTTGCCTGTGCGTTGGCTTTCCTCGCTCACCCCAGTCACGTACTTATGTACGCTCCTGGGGATTCGCTGCGTCGCCGCCTTCATGCAACTCGAATTATTTAGGGTATAGCTTATTGAAAACGCGCGCCAGGCGGCCGGTGCCACTTACGCTAACCGGAGACTCATTGGCAGCAACGAATGCTGACTCACCGGGCTTAAGCACCAGACGCTGTTCGCCTTTGTGCAGCGTCGCTTCGCCTTCCACGCAGAACAGGATCGCCGCGCTCTCCTGAGCCACAGACGTTTCGGCGCTGCTCAGGTCGTGCAGGGAGAAGGCAAAATCGTCCACCGGAATCGGGAAATCCAGCTCTGCGCCGTTTTTCACCGGCTGAGTCAGCAGCTCTGCGGCAGGTTTCGCCACAAACTTCACGTTGGCAACCAGCTCGGGGATGTCGATGTATTTTGGCGTCAGGCCCGCGCGCAGCACGTTATCGGAGTTGGCCATCACCTCCAGCGCCACGCCCTGAAGGTAGGCGTGCGGGGTTTCAGCGAACAGGAACATTGCTTCACCCGGATTCAGCTTCACCACGTTCAGCAGCAGAGGGGAGAACAGGCCGCTGTCGTCCGGATAGAATTCGGAAATCAGACGGATGGTCTCCCACGGTTCACCTTGCTGGCTGTCAAGAGCGGCTTTCAGCACCGCCAGGGCGTGGGACTTCTCTTCACCCTGCATATTCAGCAGGCTGGCAAACAGCTGGCTCAGCGCGTCGGCATTCGGGTTTTCAAGGAAATGCGCGATAGCGTTATGGGCACCCGCGACCGGCTGCAGCAGGGAGATAATTTCTGAAAACTCGCGGAACGCGTTCATCGCCAGGAAAGGCGTCAGCGCGAACACCAGTTCCGGCTTGTGGTTAGGATCTTTGTAGTTACGCTCGGCGGCGTCTAACGGAATACCTGCCGCGTTCTCTTTCGCAAAGCCGATTTCAGACGCTTGCTTGTTCGGGTGAACCTGGATGGAGAGCGGCTGGTCTGCGCACAGCACTTTAAACAGGAACGGCAGTTCGCCAAAGCGCTGAGCCACCTTGTCGCCCAGCAGCGCGGCTTTATCGGCCTCTATTACGTCACGCAGGCTGCGCACCTGGCCGCTGGCGTCTTCAATTTTTGAGCTGCTCTTCGGGTGCGCCCCCATCCACAGTTCTGCCATCGGCAGGTTGTTCGGGTTCGCGATACCGTAGAGATCCGTTAACGCAGTTTTACTTCCCCAGGCGTAGTTCTGCACTGAGTTAATGAGTTTTTGCATTATCAAGCCCTGATTCAATGATGGAATTAACTCCGGGTATTAAAGCAATAAACCACATGGAAGTAACCTGTGGATGTAAAAAGTCGTACTAGTCTCAGTTTTTGTTAAAAAATTGTGTAGGATAAGCTGACTCGCTTTTAAGCCGGGCAGCGGAACATCTGCCCTGAATAAACAGACCGAAGCAGTAAGTGAGAGAACAATGTCGAATAAACCCTTCCATTATCAGGATCCTTTTCCCCTCAGTAAGGATCAGACCGAGTATTACCTGTTAACCCGCGATCACGTCTCCGTCTCTGAGTTTGAAGGACAAGAGATCCTCAAGGTGGATCCGCAGGCGCTGACGCTGCTGGCGCAGCACGCTTTCCACGACGCCTCGTTTATGCTCCGTCCTGCCCATCAGCAGCAGGTTGCCGATATTCTGAGTGACCCGGAAGCCAGCGAAAACGATAAATACGTTGCCCTGCAGTTCCTGCGTAACTCCGATATCGCGGCGAAAGGCATTCTGCCAACCTGTCAGGATACCGGTACGGCGATCATCGTCGGTAAAAAAGGCCAGCGCGTCTGGACCGGCGGCGGTGATGAAGCCGCGCTGGCGCACGGCGTTTATAACACCTACACCGAAGACAACCTGCGCTATTCGCAAAACGCCGCGCTGGACATGTACAAAGAGGTCAACACCGGCACCAACCTGCCAGCACAGATTGACCTCTACAGCGTCGACGGTGATGAGTACAAATTCCTCTGTATCGCCAAAGGCGGCGGTTCGGCCAACAAAACCTATCTCTATCAGGAAACCAAAGCGCTGCTTACCCCGGGCAAGCTGAAGAACTACCTGGTTGAGAAGATGCGCACCCTCGGCACCGCGGCGTGCCCGCCGTACCATATCGCGTTTGTGATTGGCGGTACCTCGGCGGAAAGCACGCTGAAAACCGTGAAGCTGGCCTCAACCAAATACTACGACGGCCTGCCTACCGAAGGTAACGAACATGGTCAGGCGTTCCGCGACGTGCAGCTTGAGCAGGAGCTGCTGGAAGAAGCGCGTAACCTGGGCCTCGGCGCGCAGTTCGGCGGCAAATACTTCGCTCATGACGTGCGCGTGATCCGTCTTCCGCGTCACGGCGCTTCCTGCCCGGTCGGGATGGGCGTCTCCTGCTCTGCGGATCGCAACATCAAAGCGAAGATCAACCGCGAAGGCGTGTGGATCGAAAAACTGGAAAACAACCCGGGTAAATACATTCCGGAAGCGCTGCGTAAAGCGGGCGAGGGGGAAGCGGTTCGCGTTGACCTGAACCGTCCGATGAAAGAGATTCTGGCGCAGCTGTCTCAGTATCCGGTTTCGACCCGTCTCTCCCTTAACGGCACGATTATCGTGGGCCGCGACATCGCGCACGCGAAGCTGAAAGAGCGCCTGGATAACGGCGAAGGGCTGCCGCAGTACATTAAAGATCACCCGATCTACTACGCGGGCCCGGCGAAAACGCCTGAAGGCTACGCCTCTGGCTCGTTAGGCCCGACTACGGCAGGCCGTATGGACTCGTACGTCGACCAGCTGCAGGCTAACGGCGGCAGCATGATCATGCTCGCGAAAGGCAACCGTAGCCAGCAGGTGACGGACGCCTGCCACAAGCACGGCGGCTTCTACCTCGGCAGCATCGGCGGCCCGGCTGCGGTTCTGGCGCAGGGCAGCATCAAGAGCCTGGAGTGCGTGGAATACCCGGAACTGGGTATGGAAGCGATCTGGAAAATTGAAGTGGAAGATTTCCCGGCGTTTATCCTCGTGGATGACAAAGGCAACGACTTCTTCAAGCAGATCCAGTCGTCCCAATGTTCGGCGTGTGTGAAGTAATTCTGTAAATTGCCGGGTGGCGCTGACGCTTACCCGGCCTGGATTCTCGTAGGTCGGGTAAGGCGCAGCCGCCACCCGACACCCGACACCAAAAAGAGCGCACAAAGCGCCATAACGTTTCTCAGAAGTCATCAATACTTATCCCTTAAGCATGTGAGCAATCCCGACAGTGTTATCAAGGAGAAAGTAATGACAACGGTACGCCATGAGAAAGACTCGATGGGCGCCATCGACGTCCCGGCCGACAAGCTATGGGGCGCGCAAACCCAGCGTTCGCTGGAGCATTTCCGTATCTCGACTGAAAAAATGCCCGTCTCGCTGATTCAGGCGCTGGCCCTCACCAAACGCGCGGCCGCAAAAGTGAACCAGGATTTAGGCCTGCTGGCGGCAGACAAGGCCACCGCCATCATAAATGCCGCCGACGAAGTGCTGGCGGGCAAGCATCCCGACGAATTCCCTCTCGCCATCTGGCAGACCGGTTCCGGTACCCAAAGCAACATGAACATGAACGAAGTGCTGGCGAACCGGGCAAGCGAACTGCTGGGCGGCGTGCGCGGCATGGAGCGTAAGGTTCATCCGAACGATGACGTCAACAAGAGCCAGAGTTCTAACGACGTCTTCCCCACGGCCATGCACGTGGCGGCGGTGATTGCGATTCGCGAACAGCTTATCCCCCAGCTTAACGTCCTGAAATCTACGCTCAACGAGAAGGCGCAGGCCTTCCGCGACATCGTCAAAATTGGCCGTACGCACCTGCAGGACGCCACGCCGCTGACGCTAGGCCAGGAGATTTCCGGCTGGGTGGCGATGCTGGAACACAACCTGAAGCACATTGAGAACAGCCTGCCGCACCTGGCGGAGCTGGCGCTCGGCGGGACGGCGGTTGGGACCGGGTTAAACACCCATCCGGAGTATGCGGTGCGCGTGGCGAAGGAGCTTGCGGCCATTACCGGACAGCCGTTCGTCACGGCGCCCAACAAGTTCGAAGCGCTGGCGACCTGCGATGCGCTGGTCCACACTCACGGCGCGCTGAAAGGGCTGGCGGCCTCGCTGATGAAAATCGCCAACGACGTGCGCTGGCTGGCCTCGGGCCCGCGCTGCGGCATCGGTGAAATCAGCATTCCGGAAAACGAGCCGGGCAGCTCCATCATGCCGGGTAAAGTCAACCCGACCCAGTGCGAAGCCATGACCATGCTCTGCTGTCAGGTACTGGGCAACGACGTGGCCGTTAACCTGGGCGGTGCATCCGGCAACTTCGAGCTGAACGTCTATCGTCCGATGGTGATCCACAACGTTCTGCAATCGATTCGTCTACTGGCAGACGGCATGGAGAGCTTTAACGAACACTGCGCGGTGGGGATCGAGCCAAACCGCGAGCGCATCAGCCAGCTGTTAAATGAGTCGCTGATGCTGGTGACCGCGCTCAATACCCACATTGGCTACGACAAAGCCGCCGAGATCGCCAAAAAAGCGCATAAGGAGGGGCTGACGCTGAAAGCCTCCGCCCTGGCGCTGGGCTATCTGACGGAGGCGGAGTTTGATGCCTGGGTACGCCCCGAGGCGATGGTCGGCAGTCTGAAATAATCAACTCGCCACGTACAGGTGCAGCCGCGGAATAATCAGCTGTAGCGGCTGCGCCTGGGGTCGGTAACGGTGCTGGACATTTTCAGCATCGTAATTCAGCAACTCACCAATATCCGGCACGATAGCCCCCTGATCGGCATCATAGAGCGCAATCAGCGGCGTTGGACAGGCATACTGCACCTGTTTTTGCTGGCCGGAATACCAGACGCGGGCGATAGGCTGAACCTTCACCGGGCGCTTAATTTTGAGGCGCGTATCCGCCGGTAGCGAGGCGATGCTGTGGTACTCCTGCTCCAGGCGCTCAATCCACTGCTCACGCGACCACGGTGCGACGGTGCGCGGCGCCTTGAGGCTTTTTTCCAGCTGCGCCAGGATCTCATCCCGGGTGAAGTTTTTAATGATATGCTTATTCGCCCAGCCGAAGCGCAGCGTGGCGGGGTGTCGCAGCACCGTCAGCGTACGATAGGCATTCAGCGTAATTAGCCCCGGAAGCTGTCGGTGTACCCATTCAAACCGGGCAGCAGGGGCCAGGCCCGACTCCTCGGTAACGATCTTCTCAAATGCCGCTTTCAGGCTGTTGATATGGGTAATCTGGCTTTCCAGCGCGTCGCGCGCGGCGGCATCGGTTTGCAGACAGATCACGCCGGGTAGCCGCACGGCTGCCTTGCTGCTGCGCTGTTCAGACTGCTGCTGGATAAAAAGATGGCGATAGTGTTTCATCGCCAGCTCCAGTGCGGCCTTGCCGATGTGCTGCTTCACGTCGATGGTGTCCAGCGGATCGTGCTCGGCCCCTTTGACCACCTCGGGCAGGGTAAAAACGCGCGCGGCCAGCAGGCGGCAGGTCTGCAAACGTTCTGTCAGGGTCAGCAGCTCGTGTTCTATTTCCCGAAACGTGCTGTTCAGCCGTTCGATAAGATCGTAGGTCGCCATAAGTACCCTCATTAGTTACAACATACTTACCATATAGCACAGCACGCCGGGTCAGGCCAGCGTGCGGTTAAGGTCAGGCAGGAACGGGAAGGGCGATGTTATGGTACACCGGCCAGCTAAAGCAGAAGCGCGCGCCGCCGAGCTCGCTCTCCTCGCAATGTACCGTGCCGCCCATGGCCTGCGCGATAGAGTAGACAATGGCCAGCCCCAGACCACAGCCTCCGGTGGCGCGATCGCGGCTGGGATCGAGGCGGACAAACGGTTCAAACACGGTTTCGCGCGCCTCCGGCGCAATCCCCGGCCCGTCATCCTCTACCGTCAGGCTGGCCTGATTACCCTGCAAATCCAGCCCAATCTGTAGCGTACTTTCGCTGTAGCGCATGGCGTTGTTCATCAGATTGTCCAGCACGCGTTCCATCAGGCGCATATCGAGTGCGCCGTAGTCACCCGGCGTAACGCGCGTCAACAGCGTACGCTGCGGGTTCACGCTCTGAACGTCGTCAATGTGGGTTTGCAGCCACGCGGGCAGATCCGGCGTGCTGAGGTTCAGTTCGTTTTGCGGGCGATCGAGGCGCGCGTAGGTCAGTAGCTCCTCAATCAGCGCCTCAAGCTGGCCAATGTCGCGGTTAAGCGCCTGAGACTCTGCTTCTGTCAGATTCTCGCTCATCTCCAGACGATAGCGCAGGCGCACCAGCGGCGTGCGCAGCTCGTGCGCAATCCCGTCGATGAGCTGTTTCTTACTGGCGATAAGGGCATTGATGTTATCGGCCATCTGGTTAAAGGCCACGCCCAGACGTTCAAAGCTGGAACCGCTGTCGAAGTGGATGCGCTCGGTAAAGTGTCCCTCACCAAAACGCTGCGCGGCGGATTCCAGCTTCAGCATGTCCTGCCAGTGCGGGCGCATCCAGATAAAAACCGGAAACGCCAGCGAAATGGCGATAAAGGCCATCAGCGCCATGTCCAGCAGGCGCATCTGATGCAGATAATAGAGATAGGGCACCGGCCCGACGGCCAGCACGTAATGGCTGCGCGGAATACGCTGGATAAAGGTGTATTTCTCATCCAGCGCGACGATATCCCCGTCGCGCAGACGCTGCATGGCGGGCGGGTCCAGATCGAAATCTTTCAACGGCTCGATGCGTAAATCGAATGACAGATTGAGATCCAGCTCTTTCAGGGTTTTCGCCCAGTCGTGTGGCGGGATCTCTCTCAGCTCGCTGCGCATCAAATACAGCGAGCTTTTCATCAGGTCGTCCAGAGACTGCCTGCCCGCACGTTCGGCGGTAAATTTATAGACCAGCCCGACCAGCATGGTCATCACCAGGAAGCAGACAAACAGTAAAAGATAAAACTGCACAAACAGCTTTTTCATTGGATCTCACCGAAAAAACGCTATGTGCAGAATATACATGAAAACCCTTCGAGTTTTTCACGTCTGTCGAGCGTGTTACATGGCTTTCGCGCTGTTTTTTACCTTGGCGATGAATTTTTCCGTCACGGCCAGGCCTTTCGCAATGTGCGTATCAATCACATCCGTTCCGTATTCGCTGATGAGGTCCAGCAGTATTTCGTAAGACTGGATGAGTTCCAGCAGGTCAAAGAGCGCTTTTTGATCGGTGCGTGAGGGGGAGGCGTGGTTCAGGGTTGCCTGATTAACAATCCACTCAAGATTGGTTTTTATCGCTTCTACCTGACCGTAGCTATACATAATTCATGAGCTTAAATCCTCATTTCAAGATTTATGTGAGAGATGTCGTGAAAGCTTCACGGCGAAAATGAGTAAAACAATCGCAAGAGCGGGGCGAGCTGAAGAAAGGAGAGTCGAGAAGGTAATTATGGAATAGTTCGCGTGCTTAGCAAGTTAATTGTTGCGCAAACGTAAAAATAAACGCCCGAAGAGAAGGCATCGTCGCGCAATGCCTTCATTTCGCACAGGTTATCTTATCCGGCGATCAGGTTTCCCACGCATGTGGGGCAAACAGATAGCCCTTGTTACGCACGGTTTTAATGCGGTAGGGCTCGGTGGCGTTATCCTGCAGTTTTTTGCGCAGACGCGAAATCGCCACGTCAACGCTGCGGTCCATTCCGTCATAGCTTACGCCACGCAGGTTTTTCAGCAGCGCGTCACGGTCCATGATCTGCCCGGCATGCGTTGCCAGCTCCCATAGCAGGTCAAAATCTGCGGTGGAAAGGGCGATAAGCTCGCCAGAGAGCAGCACCTGACGGTTAATCGGATCAATAGACAGCGTACCGAAGCGCATCGCTTTGTGCGGCGTCAGAGACGGCGCCGGTGCTTCGCGTTCGATGCTGGCGTGCTGGCGTAAATGGAGGCGCAGGCGAGCGAGCAGGACGGCAGGCGGTGTGGTTTTCAGAATGTAATCATTGGCACCCATCTCCAGCGACAAAATATGGTTCATATCGCTGTCCAGTGAGGTGAGCAGGACGATAGGGCCCTCCCAACGGGCGCGCAGGTCCCGGCAGAGCGTCATGCCGTCTTTGCCAGGCAACATAATATCCAGCAATACCAGATCCGGGTTTTCACGGACGACCACCTCTTCGGCACGATCGCCGCGAGGTTCAACAATGACGTCCATATCATGTTTACCCAGATAGGCGGCGATCAGCTGCCCGACTTCGGGTTCGTCTTCAACATAAACAATCTTATTCATACAGCGTCTGTTTTCGTGAAAAAAGCCAACATACACCGCGAAACCTTAACCTTCCATTAATCTTTCAAAATTAACGTCGGTTCCGTTATTCTGGCTGATATTGTGAGTTGATTATTATAGGGAAAACGATGGGGCTGGTGATCAAAGCCGGGCTGGGCGCGCTGGTGGTGTTGCTGATTGGCATGCTGGCGAAAACGAAAAACTACTATATTGCCGGGCTGATCCCTCTCTTCCCGACCTTTGCACTCATTGCCCACTATATCGTGGCGTCTGAACGCGGTACGGAAGCGTTACGCACGACCATCGTGTTTGGCATGTGGTCAATCATTCCGTATTTTCTCTACCTGCTTTCGCTGTGGTATTTCACCGGTTTTCTGCGTCTTCCACTGGCGCTGAGCGGGGCGGTGGTCTGCTGGGGGCTCAGCGCCTGGCTGTTAATTTTCGTCTGGAGCCGCTTTCACTAACGCAGCGGTCGGCCGCCGTCCACGGCAAAGGTTCTGCCGGTGACGTAGCAACTGGTGAGCAGGTAATCCACGAGGTCGATGACCTCTTTCTCGCCCGGGGCAATTTTCATGAGCGACTTATTCAGCGCCTGCTGGCGATACTCCGCATCATCGTTTTCGTTGAATAAAATCATCGCCGGGGCGATGGCGTTCACCTTCACCTCGGGGGCGAGCTTGCGGGCAAACGAGCGGGTCATGTTATCCAGCGCGGCTTTACTGGCCGCATAGGCGATGTGCTTGTCGCTACCGCGCTCCACCACATAATCAGTGAAGTGAATGATGTCGCCCGCAGCATGCCCGTGGCCGCGAAGCAGATCCTGCAGAGCATGGTTCAGCAGATAAGGGGTATTAACATGGATCTGCAACATGGCGGCAAGCGTTTCGCTGAGCGAGTTACCGGATTTCTCGGCCTGCCATGCGCTGGCGTTATGGATCACGGCGCGCAGCCCCGCAGTGGTGGATTTCACCTTTTCCGCAAAGGCCAGAATGCCTTCATCGGTTGAAAAATCAGCCTGAATGCAGACCGCCCCGGCTTTGCGTAACCCTTCAATCGACGGGTATTCCGTACGGTAGCTCACAATGACCGGATGGCGAAGGTTGAGAAAGTGATGGGCGAGAGCGAGGCCGATACGGCGGCCTCCACCGGTGATCAGTATGGGGCGAAGCGGTGCATTTCCCATCGTATTCTCCTTTACAGTTCAACAATGGGAAAGGCGATGCTATCCCACTAACATCCAGGTTGCCGGCACGGCAGCAACCAGTAAGAGTCCAATTAATGCCATTTCGCGGCGTTTCAGCGCGTTCTCCAGCTGATGCGTGCGGCGGGCGTAGATGAACACCAGCAGACCCGGTGCGTACAGCACCACCGACAGCAGCAGATGCATAGGTCCGGAAGCATACAACAACCACAGGCCGTAAATACAGGCTCCGACACCCACGACATAATGCGCGGGGCGAGTGGCAATTTTTAACAAATACGCACCCACTAAGAAATAGGGTACCAGAATCATCTCCGAGGCGATGGTCAGCAGCGTGTTATAGTCTGAACCTGTGAGCCAGATCAGCACCAGGCAGATCTGAACGCTGATGTTGGTCAGCCAGAGTGAGGCAGACGGCGCGCTGTTTTTGTTTTGACGCGCAAACAGCCGTGGGAACGCTTTGTGCGTAGAGGCCAGGAAGGGCACTTCAGCCGCCATGATGGTCCAGCTCAGGTAGGCTCCGCAGACGGAGATAATAAGACCCGCCGCAATCACCACGTCGCCCCAGGGGCCGAGCATTTTCACCATCAGGCCTGCCATTGACGGGTTACGCATTTCAGCCAGTTCAGGACGCGCTACCACGCCCAGCGACAGCAGCGTTACCAGCAGATAGACCCCGAGCGCAGCCAGTACGGCCAGCAGCGTGGCGCGGCCTACATCGCGTTTATTTCGGGCCCGGGCAGAAACCACAACCGCACCCTCAACGCCGATGAATACCCACAGGGTAATCAGCATCGTGTTTTTCACCTGCTCCCAGACGGGGACGCCCAGCGCAACGCCGCTGAAATCGAGCTTAAACACGTCGAGACGGAACGCAATAAAGGCCAGAACGATAAACAGGCCGAGCGGAACCAGCTTCGCGAGCGTCGCCACCAGGTTAATGCTGGCGGCCGTTTGTACGCCACGCAGCACCAGCCAGTGGACGAACCACAGTAATACCGAAGCGCCCACAATAGACTGCCAGGTATTCCCGTCGCCAAAGAGGCGCAATTCAGGCGTATCGGTAAAGAAACTGAGCGCCGAGAAGACAATCACCAGATAGGAGACGTTGGCGATAACCGCACACAGCCAGTATCCCCATGCGGAACAGAAGCCAATCAGCTCGCCGAAGCCTTCACGGGCATAGGTGAAAATGCCGCCGTCCAGGTCCGGGCGAATGCGGGTCAGCAGCAGCATGGCGAAGGCCAGCAGCAATATTCCGACTCCCGTAATGCCCCAGCCAATGATGAGCGCAGACGGGCTGGCGACGGCCGCCATATTTTGCGGCAAACTGAATACGCCCGCACCCAGCATTGAGCTTAAAACGAGTGCAGTCAGAGCACTCAGGCCAAGTTTCTTTTCCATTGGCTTCCTGTTATGAAAGGTCAAAATCCAGAATAATTATTTCGCTCAGGCGCATAAAAATGGTGGATCACACTAAGGCGCGGGATTTTACGGAGTGTAACGAAAGCATGCAATGACGTGTGGCAGAAATTCAAAAAAAGTAACAAAAAAGGCGGCATTGCGCCGCCTTTCTCAAACGATTTTGTTACTTGTACAGATCGGCGCTGATGGTCACGTTGTTACCACGTTCCTGCCACTGGCGGGTGATGTGGTAGAACTTCGCCCCTTTCTTCGCCGCACGCTTCGCGACCTGGTAAGAGACTTCCGTCATGTTGCCATAGTTGCCGGTAAATTTGATGCTGTCGAACGGCACCATCTGCGCGGCAGTGGCGTTGTTCAGCTCTTCAATTTTGGTACCGTCTGGCAGCGTAACCGAATAACGGCCACCTTTCGTGGACTGCGTTTCAAAGAAACGGCCCACTTCAGCGCTTGGCGCAGCCGTCGTTGCGACGCCTGGGATTTCCACTTTCTTCGCTTCTTCGCCGCCTTTCGCTATCGCCGCGCGACCGGCTTCTGAGTTCGCCGGAATCGCATCCGGGCTCTGCAGAACACGTTTTTTCGCATCTTCTTTATAGATGAACGCGGTAATACGCTGGTTGCCGCCCTGGTTAGCATCGACCTGACGCACGATGTAGAACGAGTAGGCCCCTTTCTCTTTCGCGGCTTTGGTGATGGCATCGTTCACTTCAGGCTGGCTGCGGTAGAAGCCCTGAACGGTGACGGTGTCGTACGGTTCCAGCGCAATTGCCTGATCTTTCGGCAGTTCAACAATACCGTTGATCACGCGATTTTTCGCTGCGTCAGCTTTTGGCGCGTTGTCTTTATACAGCGCAATGGTCACGCGCTGGTTACCGCTGTTGCCGTTATCAGACTGGTCAACAACATAAAACGAGGCTGCCCCGTTTTTATCAGCGGCCTTTGATGCAGCGGCGACGGCGTCGCCAATAGAATTATAACGACCCACAATGACCTTATGGTCAAAAGGTTTTAACGCTGCCGCTTGCTCCGGCGTTAACTCTGTTGCGGCATTCGCAGACAGGGCGGTCGCGGAGAGAAGTGCGGACGCCAGGAGTGTGTTCTTAAGCTTCATAAAAATGATCCTTCGCCTTGCGCAAACCATGTACTGGTATTGTTGTTAATTTGAGACGGTCCCGATTATGGCATTTAAAACCCGTCGCTGTCTGCGCCATTTTTCACAGCCAGTGCTCACTGAATCACCTTATTCGATAACATTTAGTGATATGTTGAAAAAACACGCGTTTGACAAGTAAAACTGATAAAGCTTATGACTTTTACAAGTTAATTTAATGTTAATAAGTTGTTCTCTTATGGCGCTATATCATGTTTTTACCGCTTCGCTTGCGCGAATTATCGGTTCTGGCGATGAATTTAAGGTAAATATCACTGTCAGTGACGCCGATCGCTTATTTTTCACAGATAAAGTAAGAAATAGTGTTTTCTGGCGGTAGATCACGGCCGGTATTTTCAGTAGGTTATAGACAGTTTGTTACTGTTTTATTTTCCGGGGTGAATTGTGTCTCATTGCTTGTGTGATGGCGAAAAATGATACAAACCGCGGGCATTTATCGATAAACCATCATCAAAAACCGATGGAAGGGAAAACTATGCGTATTGGGGTACCAAAAGAACGGTTAGCCAATGAAACCCGCGTAGCGGCAACACCGAAAACGGTGGAGCAACTGCTTAAGCTGGGTTTTACCGTCGCGGTTGAAAGCGGCGCAGGCAAACTGGCGAGTTTCGATGACGAGGCCTTTATCCAGGCTGGCGCGGAAGTGGTGGACGGTGCCGACGTATGGCAGTCGCCGGTAATTCTGAAGGTCAACGCACCGGAAGAGAGTGAGATTGCGCTGCTGAATCCGGGCACCACGCTGGTGAGCTTTATCTGGCCTGCGCAAAATCCTGAGCTGATGGAAAAACTGGCTGCGCGCGGCGTTACCGTCATGGCGATGGACTCCGTGCCGCGTATTTCGCGCGCCCAGTCGCTGGACGCCTTAAGTTCGATGGCAAACATTGCGGGCTATCGCGCCATCGTTGAAGCGGCCCACGAATTTGGTCGCTTCTTTACCGGTCAGATCACCGCGGCGGGTAAAGTCCCTCCGGCGAAGGTGATGGTGATTGGCGCGGGCGTGGCGGGACTTGCCGCCATCGGTGCGGCAAACAGCCTGGGCGCTATCGTGCGCGCTTTCGATACCCGTCCTGAAGTGAAGGAACAGGTCCAGAGTATGGGCGCCGAATTCCTTGAGCTGGACTTCAAGGAAGAAGCGGGCAGCGGTGATGGTTACGCGAAGGTGATGTCCGAAGCCTTTATCAAAGCCGAAATGGAACTTTTCGCCGCGCAGGCGAAAGATGTCGACATCATTGTCACCACCGCGCTTATCCCGGGTAAACCGGCGCCGAAGCTGATTACCCGTGAGATGGTTGACTCCATGAAGCCGGGCAGCGTGATTGTCGACCTGGCTGCGCAAAACGGCGGCAACTGTGAATATACCGTAGCGAATCAGGTGACCACGACCGCGAACGGCGTGAAGGTGATCGGCTATACCGATCTGCCGGGTCGCCTGCCGACCCAGTCTTCTCAGCTGTACGGCACTAACCTCGTCAACCTGCTGAAGCTGCTTTGCAAAGAGAAAGACGGCAACATCACCGTCGATTTTGACGACGTGGTGGTGCGCGGTGTGACCGTGGTGCGTGAAGGTGAAATTACCTGGCCTGCGCCACCGATTCAGGTTTCGGCCCAGCCTCAGGCAGCGCCTAAAGCGGCGCCTGAGCCAAAAGAACCTGCCAAACCGGCTTCCCCGTGGCGCAAATACGCGATCATGGCGCTGGTGATTATTCTCTTCGGCTGGCTGGCTGACGTCGCGCCGAAAGAGTTCCTCGGCCACTTTACCGTCTTCGCGCTCTCCTGCGTCGTGGGCTACTACGTGGTGTGGAACGTCTCCCATGCGCTGCATACGCCGCTGATGTCGGTAACCAACGCCATCTCCGGGATCATCGTGGTGGGGGCGTTACTGCAGATTGGCCACGGCGGCTGGATCAGCTTCCTGAGCTTTATCGCGGTGCTGATCGCCAGTATCAATATTTTCGGTGGTTTCACCGTGACTCAGCGCATGCTGAAAATGTTTCGTAAAGGCTAAGGGGTAGCATATGTCTGGAGGATTAGTGACAGCCGCATACATTGTTGCTGCAATCCTGTTTATTTTCAGTCTGGCGGGGCTTTCCAAACACGAAACGTCTCAGCAGGGGAATAACTTTGGTATCGCCGGGATGGCGATTGCGCTGATTGCCACCATCTTCGGGCCGGATACTGGCAACGTAGCGTGGATCCTGGTGGCGATGATCATCGGCGGTGCGATTGGTATTCGCCTGGCGAAACGCGTTGAAATGACCGAGATGCCGGAGCTGGTGGCGATTCTGCACAGCTTTGTGGGTCTGGCCGCGGTGCTGGTGGGCTTCAACAGCTACCTGTACCACACGCCGGGTCTGGAACCGATTCTGGTGAATATTCACCTGACGGAAGTGTTCCTCGGTATCTTCATCGGTGCGGTCACCTTCACCGGCTCCATTGTCGCGTTCGGCAAGCTGCGCGGGAAGATTTCCTCTAAGCCGCTGATGCTGCCAAACCGTCATAAGCTGAACCTGGCTGCGCTGGTGGTGTCGTTTGTGCTGCTGGTGGTCTTCGTGCGTACCGAAAGCGTCGGTCTGCAGGTGCTGGCGTTGCTGGTGATGACCATCATCGCGCTGGCCTTCGGCTGGCATCTGGTGGCGTCCATCGGTGGTGCGGATATGCCAGTGGTGGTCTCCATGCTGAACTCCTACTCCGGTTGGGCGGCGGCGGCGGCGGGCTTTATGCTGAGCAACGACCTGCTGATCGTTACCGGTGCGCTGGTGGGTTCTTCGGGTGCGATCCTGTCTTACATCATGTGTAAGGCGATGAACCGCTCGTTCATCAGCGTCATCGCCGGTGGCTTTGGTTCTGACGGCTCGTCTACCGGTTCCGATGAGGAAGTGGGTGAGCACCGTGAGATCAGCGCGGAAGATACCGCCGAGATGCTGAAGAACTCGCACTCGGTCATTATCACCCCGGGCTACGGCATGGCGGTGGCACAGGCGCAGTATCCGGTGGCGGAAATCACCGAGAAGCTGCGCGCGCGCGGTATCAAGGTGCGCTTTGGTATTCACCCGGTGGCGGGGCGTCTGCCAGGCCACATGAACGTGCTGCTGGCGGAGGCGAAAGTGCCTTACGACATCGTGCTGGAGATGGATGAGATCAACGATGATTTCGCCGACACCGACACCGTGCTGGTCATTGGGGCTAACGACACCGTTAACCCGGCGGCGCAGGACGATCCACGTAGCCCAATCGCCGGGATGCCGGTTCTGGAAGTGTGGAAGGCGCAGAACGTGATCGTGTTTAAACGTTCAATGAATACCGGCTATGCCGGGGTGCAGAACCCGCTGTTCTTCAAAGAGAACACCCACATGTTGTTTGGCGATGCCAAAGCCAGCGTGGATGCGATTCTGAAAGCGCTGTAAGTTGCGTTGAAACGAAAAAACCGCCGAATCCGGCGGTTTTTTTATTGCCGGGTGGCGCTCACGCTTACCCGGCCTACGGTTTTGTAGGCCCGGCAAGCTTGCGCCGCCGGGCGTTAGGGGTCAATCGTCTTCCGGATCGTCGAGCTCAACCGGCGTCTGGTACTCATCCGGCTTGATAACCAGCAGGTCGCAGCGCAGATGGTCGATCACCTGCTCGGCGGTATTGCCGAGGAAGGCGGCAGAAATACCGGTACGGCCAATGGTACCCAGCACCACAATCCCCGCCTGCAGGTGTTCAGCCAGGTCTGGGATCACCTCTTCAGGCAGCCCTTTTTCCACGTGGGTCATTTTCTCATCGATGCTGAATTTCTGGCGCAGCGCTTTCATGGCCAGCAGATGCTGACCGCGAATCGCGTCGTTGTACACGCTCGGGTCAAATTCCGGCAGTTCAATGGCGATGTTAATCGGGGTGACCGGATAGGCGCCAACCAGATGCACTTCGGTATGATTGACCTGATCGGCAAGCTGGATAGTCTCCTTCACCAGCTTCTCGTTCAGCGAATTGTGGTAATCCTCTTCGCTGGCGAGGTTTACCGCCACAACGGCTTTCCCGCCTTCAGGCCACGGCTGGTCTTTCACCATCCAGACCGGGCAAGGGCATTTACGCAGCAAATGCCAGTCTGTCGGGGTGAAGATCACGGATTCCAGCTTGTCGTGCTGGTGCGCCATCTTCAGCAGCAGATCGTGCCCACCGGCAACGACTTCCTGAATGATGGCTTCGAAAGGTCGGTTGTGCCAGACCACTTTAATATCAATGGGCACACCTGCTTCCAGGTAATACTTCGCCTGTTCGCGGATCCAGGCGGTACGCTGGCTGATGACGCCCTGACGCATAGCGGTGCGCTCGTCAGGCGACAGAAGGGTGGTCATCTCATACGAGAAGTCATAGATCGGCAAAAACGCTTTGATTTTGCCACCAATCCGTTGATGTAAATACACAGCACGTCGTAATGCCGGCTGATCGTCCTGATTCGGATCGATTGCTACCAGCATGTTTTGATACTTGGCCATACAGGTCTCCTTACTACTGTCACCACAGTCTGTAATTAAAAGAGTAACCTATATATCCTGAATGAAACAGAGGGGAGGTTTTGCCAGATCAATAATTCATGAAAATTTATCAGAGGAAAAGCACCGTGGTCGTTACCGCAACAAACGCAATAAACAGCAGCACCATCACCGCTATCGCAAAGGTCGTGGAATCCTGAACGTAGGTTTTTTCCTCTCCCTTCATTGGGCCGACAAGCATGATCCAGATGAAGATAAAGGTCACGGAGGCAATCACGACTGAAACGAAAAACAAACTTTCTCTCAATTCATAACCTCAACGAGAACCTTTTTGGTGCTGTGTGGGGACGTGCTACGGTGAAAAGGTCAGATAAAGGACGGGGTGACAGGCCAGACCGCTAAATCAGGAAAATTTATCGGTCTGGCTGTATACGTATGGCGTTTACGCCACGTTGCGGGCGTGCCCGGCAAGAACGGCCAGCGCTTCACCGTTTTCGATAGTGATATATTTACCCTTAACGGCCAGCATCCCGCTTTTCTGGAAACGACCCAGCAGACGGCTGATGGTTTCCACGGTCAGACCCAGGTAGTTACCGATATCGCCACGCGTCATGGTCAGACGGAATTCACGCGGCGAGAAGCCACGCTCGGCGAAGCGGCGGGAGAGGTTGTAGATAAACGCGGCCAGACGCTCTTCTGCGTTCTTTTTAGAAAGCAGCAGAATCATGTCCTGATCGCCTTTGATCTCACCGCTCATCAGACGCATCATCTGCTGACGCAGGTTAGGCATCTTGCCGGACAGATCGTCCAGGGTTTCAAACGGAATTTCGCAAACCATCGAGGTTTCGAGTGCCTGAGCAAAGCTCGGGTGATGGCCCGTACCGATGGCATCAAAGCCTACCAGGTCACCTGCCAGATGGAAGCCGGTGATCTGCTCATCGCCCTGTTCGGTGATGGTGTAGCTCTTGATGGTGCCAGAACGGATAGCATAGAGCGATTTCAGTTCGTCTCCCGCTTTAAACAGCGTCTGCCCTTTCTGAATAGGCTTTTTACGCTCGATGATATTATCAAGCTGATCGAGTTCATGCTCATTCAGGGTAAACGGGATACAGAGCTGGCTGATGCTGCAATCCTGGCAATGGATAGCACAACCGCCAGACTGAATGCGTCGTATAATTCGCTTTTCCGGGATCATAGGTTTGCTCAAGCCTTAATTGATATTGGTCAATTTTAACATCTTTTTGGTAAGTACGTAAGCCTGACAAACCCTCAATAAGGACAAGAGACGACAATGCGTCGCCATCTTCTTGAAATTCCACAGCTTGATTATGGATTTTTAGCCTAACCGGTAGAAAATTAAGCACAAAAAGCCTGGGAACTAGAGCAAAAGATACCCTTCGTGACGCAGTAACCACTCTTTTCGCTGCACGCCACCGGCATAGCCGGTCAGGGTACCGTTGCGGCCAATAACGCGATGGCAGGGCACCACGATGCTGACCGGATTAGAGCCGTTCGCGGCGCCTACGGCGCGTGCGGCCCCTGCGCGACCTAACTGCTCCGCGAGCTGGCCGTAATGCATCACCTGTCCGCAGGGAATGGCCCGCAGCGCCTGCCACACTTCGCGCTGAAAAGGGGTGCCTGCCGTGGCGGTGGGCAGCGTGTCGATGATGCTGAGATCGCCTTCGAAGTACGCCGCTAGCTTGTCGCTCAGTCCACCCGGATTGGTGGCGCGGATACGTTCATACCCCTGTGAGCGGTAGTGAATCGCAAGCAGTTCTTCCATGCGGTCGCTGTGCTCTTCCCACTCAACGGCGCGCAGACAAAACTGCTCGTCCGCGAGCACCCACAGCGGGCCAAGCGGCGTCGCAATCTTGTCTTCGAGTAATCTCAGCATCCTCATTCCTTTAGTTCAGCCTCGGGTAAATCCCCGGTCCAATCGGCAGGCCGACAAGATACCATGCCACCAGCATCACCAGCCATACCCCTAAAAAGATAAGCGGGTAGGGTAAAACCAGCGAATAGTAGGTACCCAGTTTGGCCTCGGGTTTATAGCGCTGGAGGAAGCCTAAAAACAGCGGAACAAACGGCGAAACCGGCGCCAGCGGAATGACCGAAGAGTCCGCGATGCGGAACAGGATCTGCGCGAAAGCCGGGTGGAACCCCAGCATCATAAACATCGGCACGAAGATCGGTGCCAGAATCGACCAGATGGCGGAACCGCTGGCGATAAACATGCACAGCAGGGAGGAGAGCAGCGCCAGGCCGACAAACGCCGGTACGCCGCTTAACCCGGCCGCCTCCAGCGCGTCGGTCAGGCCCACGGCCATAAACTTGCCCATGTTGCTCCAGTTAAACATCGCCACAAACTGGGCCAGCGGGAACACCATCACGATAAAGCCCGCCATCTCTTTCATCGGCTCGATCATCAGCTGCGGCAGATCGCCCTGGCGACGGATTTTACCGGTGGCGATACCGTAGGCGAGCGAGACGACAAAGAAAAAGAGGATAATCAGCGGCACGATGCCCTGGATAAACGGCGAAGGCAGGACGGTATGTTTAACCGGATCGCGCAATATGCCGTTTTCCGGTACCACCATCAGCGCCACCGCGGCAATAAACGCCAGCGAGACAATCCCCGCCACGCGCAGGCCGAAGCGCTGCTCTTTGCTCAGGGTTTCCAGCTTTTCATCACTGCGGCCTTCCCATTTACCCAGTCGCGGCTCGACGATCTTATCGGTAATCAGTCCGCCGACAATCGTCAGGACAATCACCGAGCTTGCCATAAAGTACCAGTTGTCGATCACGCTGACGTGCATGGCCGCATCAATGGTTTTCGCCGCCTCCGTACTGATGCCCGAGAGCAACACGTCGGTGGTGACGATCAGCAGGTTAGCGGTAAAACCGCAGCCCACGCCCGCAATCGCGGACAGCAGACCCGCCACGGGATGGCGCCCGACGGCGAGGAAGATCAGCGCCCCCATCGGCGGCATGATCACCAGCGCGGCGTCGGAGGAGATATGGCTGAAGAAGGCGATAAACAGCACCATGTAGCTCGCGTACCGCGCGCTGACGTGAGAAGCCATCTTCACCATCAATGCGGGCAACAGGCCGACGCGTTCAGCCAGACCGGCGCCCAGCACCAGCGCCAGAATGGCGCCGAGCGGGGCGAATCCACTGAAGTTTTTAATCACGTTGGGTAAAAACCAGTGCAGCCCTTCAATGCTCAGCAGGTTTTTCACTGCCACCAGGCTGCCGTCGGCCGGGCTGCGCACGCTGACGTCAAAGGCGGAGAGCACGGCGGTGGCGACCATCAAAATCACAATCAAATAGATAAAAAGCAGGAAAGGGTGCGGCACTTTATTGCCGATCCTTTCAACCCAGCCATAGAGCTTACCGGATGGGGAATGCGAAGGTATGGATGACATACTCATGGGCGTTCCTCGGGACTGTTGTGTTGTTGTGTTGTGTTTTTTTATTTTAAAGGTGACGGTGTCACGCCTTGTGGGATCGGACACACGTACGGTTTTTCTTCTATTTGTTGTTCGAACTCTTCACGGCATTTTTTCAGCAGCGCGGCGTCCTGCAGCAGATTGAGCGCGGTCGCGCCCATCACTTTCCCGGCCAGCAGCATGCCTTTGTGGGCAATAGAGGTTCGCCCCTGAGATACCAGTTGCCAGGTATGCAGCGGCGTGCCGACGGTAAAGCAGGGGCTGAAGCACTGGGCGACCGGCATTTTCCAGCTGACGTCACCCACGTCGGTTGAACCTGCCAGCACGTTGTCGGTGACGGCATAAGGCGCGACTTCATCCACCAGCAGCGTCGCCTGATGACGACGGGCAAAGGCTTTACCTGCTTCGCCACCCGTGGCGGCAATATTTTTCAGGCTGTTTTGCAAATCGTTGGGCGTCAGCGTGGCGCGGATCTCGCGGGCAAACTCTCGCTCCTCGTTGGTCCACTCCGGCGTGCCGTAGTGCTGCAGGGCGCGATACATCGCCGCCTCAAGCGTGCGGTTCGGCAGGTAGCTGGAGCAGGCTTTATCAAAGCGGCATTCGACGGTGGTTTCGGTCATCATCGCCGCGCCCTGGGCAATTTTCTCGATGCGCTCGTAGATCTGCTGCGCATCCGCCATCTCCGGGGCGCGGATCAGGTACAGCACCTCGGCCTGCGCCTGCACCACGTTGGGTGAAATCCCGCCGGTATCGGTAATGGCGTAATGGACGCGCGCTTTCTCGATAATGTGTTCGTTAAGGAAGTTGGTGCCGGTGGTCATCAGCGTCACGGCGTCCAGTGCGCTGCGTCCCAGGTGAGGGGAGTTGGCCGCGTGCGCCGCCACGCCGTGAAAACGCCAGGCGGCCTGAATATTCGCCAGCGTGCTGACGTTAAACATCCCGGCAAAGGCTTCCGGGTGCCAGGTGACGGCGGCATCGACGTCATCAAACAGCCCTTCGCGCACCATAAAGGTTTTCCCGGAGCCGCCTTCTTCACCGGGACAGCCGTAAAAACGCACCGTTCCGCTGCCGCCGTGCTGCTCCAGCCAGCTTTTCACCGCCACCGCGCCCGCAAGCGCCGCGGTGCCTAAGAGGTTATGTCCGCAGCCGTGGCCGTTAGCCCCCGGCGTGGCGGTTTGCGCGGTCGCGCAGTGTGCCTGCTGGCTTAACCCGGCCAGCGCGTCGTACTCGCCCAGCAGGGCGATAACCGGTTTTCCGCTGCCGAAGCTGGCGATAAAGGCATTTGGAATACCGCCTGCCTCGCGGGTCAGCGTGAAGCCTTCGGCTTCCAGCTCGCTGGCCAGCCGTTCGGCGGACCAGAACTCTTCAAAGCGGGTTTCGGGGCGATCCCAGATCGCGTCGGCAATATCGGTTAACGTCCGACATCGCGTATCGATCGCATCGGCAATAAAAGCGTAGTTCTCCTGCATTACACACCTCGCGTCCACGGGAAATTCAGCGCAGTTCGCGCCAGCGTTTCGATGGCGACAGGCATCACCTGCTCATCGAAGTCGAATTTTTCGTTGTGATGTCCGGCGCTCAAATCCGTGCCAAACACCATATAGGACGCCATGCCGCCGTTCTGCTGCACGCGGGCCATCATCAGCGTGGCGTCTTCGGATCCGGCCGGGGCTTTCACCTTATCGATGGCGTGAACAACCCCGGAAACCTGGCTCGCCTGTTCGCGCAGATAATCAACCCAGGCCGGCGTCGGCGCGCTGGAGGTGGCGGCCCCCATCAGGCGCATCTCCGCGCTCACGCCGTAGAGCGCCGCTGCGCCGGTAATCACCGCCTGCGCGCGTTCAAAGACATACTGATTAATCGCTTCGCTTTCACCGCGGGTTTCAACCTTAATCAGCGCATTCGCGGGCACCACGTTGCGTCCGCTGCCCGCCTGCATCACGCCGACGTTTACCCGGGATGCGCCGTCGCTGTGCGGGGCGATGCTGTGCAGGGCGAGGGCGGCCTGCGCGGCGGCGAGCAGAGCGTTACGACCGTCCTCCGGCTTACCGCCCGCGTGTGCGGCCACGCCGGTGAAGCTCACGTCGAACTTGGTGGTGGCCATAAAGTTATCGCTGCCGCAGATTACCGTACCGGCAGGGACGCCGGTACCAATATGGATAGCCGTGAAATAGTCCACGTCATCCAGCGCCCCGGCGGCAACCATGGCGCGCGCGCCGCGCGTTCCTTCTTCGGCAGGCTGGAAGATCAGCTTGATGGTGCCGTTCAGCCGGGCTTCATTCTGCTTAAGCACCTGTGCCAGCCCCAGACCAATGGTGGTGTGGCCGTCGTGTGCGCAGGCGTGCATCATTCCCGGATTGCAGGAGGCAAACCCGTCGCGGAACGGGCGATGGCTGTTGTCGAGCGCTTCGCTTAAATCAAGGGCGTCCATGTCCACGCGAAACGCCAGGGTTGGGCCAGGGCGTCCGGTATTCAGGGTGGCAACAATGCCGGTAAAGCCGCCTTCAAACGGCGCCAGCCATTTCTCAGGCGCGCCTTGCTTGCGCGCGCGGGCAAATTCTCGCGCCAGGGTCGCGTCATCGGGCAGCCCCATCCGGCTTTCGGCATCGACGACGTCGCGCCCCATCGCCAGCGCGTAACCCAGCGAGTCCAGGGTCTCCGCGACTTTCGCGGCGGTACGAAACTCTACCCAGCCGGATTCCGCAAAATGGTGAAAATCGCGACGCCACGCGCTCAGTTGCGGGGTTAACGTCTGGATGTAGTGCGCCAGTGTGTCCATATCTGTTCCTGTCATCATTAAAATATGTGAACTGCTTCACGCTGTGATAGTTTTTACTTATCACTAACCGATTTTTCACAGTTTTAACCGTTCAGGAATTACCCTCGCACATCCCTTTCCAGTAAAGTAGATGACAGTTTCTTTACTCTGATAAACAACGGTTATCGGTCGGGCTATGTCATTTCAGGTTAAATTCCATCATCTCCGGGCGTTTGTTGAAGTTGCTCGTCAGGGCAGCATTCGCGGTGCCAGCAGGACGCTGAATCTTTCCCAGCCGGCGTTGACCAAATCCATCAAAGAGCTGGAGGAGGGCATGGCGGCGCAGCTTTTCGTGCGCAGGAGTAAGGGCGTCGCGTTGACTGAATGCGGCGAGGGCTTTTACCAGCGCGCCCGGCTAATTCTGGAAGAGCTGCGCGCGGCGCAGGATGATATTCGTCAGCGGCAGGGGGAACAGGCCGGGCAGATCAACATCGGGATGGGGGCCAGCGTTTCGCGCAGCCTGATGCCCGCCGTCATCACCCGCTTTCATGCCCAACATCCGCAGGTCAAAGTGCGGATAATGGAAGGACAGCTGGTGTCGATGATTAACGAATTACGGCAGGGCGAACTGGACTTCACCATCAACACCTATTATCAGGGACCTTACGACCAGGAATTTACGTTTGAAAAACTCTTCGAGAAGCCGTTTGCGGTATTTTGTCGCGAAGGGCATCCGGCAACAGGGGCAACGTCGATTAATGAACTTCTGCATTATAACTGGACAATGCCGACGCCGCGGGGAAGTTATTATAAGCAGTTAGAAGAGGTATTTAGGCATCGCTCGCAAATACCGCGAATTGGTGTGGTCTGCGAAACCTTTTCCTCCTGTATTAGCCTGGTTGCGCAAAGTGATTTTCTAAGCATATTGCCGCAGGAGCTAGGGTGTGACCCGCTGCTGGCGCACCGCCTGGTCATGCTGCCGGTTGTCGAATCGCTTCCAAAAGCAGCATATTATTTAATTCAGCGCCGCGATTCACGTCAGACGCCCCTGGCTGAATCATTAATTACACAGTTCAGACGGGAAGCGAGAAAAATAATCGTGGCGTGAAAGTGAGATAATAAAAAAACAGGATCTGCCCGACATCAGACAGATCCTCCAGTACACACAGCAGTGCGTCCTTTCGCCAATCCTGAGTATTATATCCATGAAGCAGGTATATTTAGGTATAACACCTTTCCCGCAAAATGAAAGGATATTGAGTGTTTGATTTTACGAAAATTTAACACAAATCACTTATTTCATCTTTGCTGAAATTTTACTTAAGTCATATTTAACTTTATTTTATAAATACTATATATATTCATCAGGTTAATATTTGTTGCGCACGACGGCCTGTAACGGTGATTGAGGCCTGTCTCGGGCGCAGGTATAGTACCGTCCTCAGTTGTAGCCGGAGGATATCCATGAACCCTGACGACAAATCCTTTTTTCTTGACGCCATGGAAGATGTCCAGCCGCTGAAGCGTGGCCCGGATATTCACTGGCAGCCCAGCCGCAATACGCGGACGCGCCAGGAGGTGGATAGTGAACAGCTGGATAACTTCCTGACGCTGGATTTTCTTGACCTTCTTCCCCTGGAAGAACCGCTGGCGTTCCAGCGCGAAGGGGTGCAGCAGGGCGTTATCGATAAGCTGCGCTCGGGTAAATATGCCCGCCAGGCCAGCTTAAACCTCCTGCGCCAGCCCGCCGAACGCTGCCGTCAGATGCTCTATTCTTTTATCTGCCAGGCCAGACGTGACGGGTTACGTAACCTGATTATCATTCACGGGAAAGGGCGGGAGCAGAACTCACATCCTAATGTGGTGCGCAGCTATCTGGCGCGCTGGTTAACCGAGTTCGAGGATGTACAGGCCTTCTGCGTGGCGCTGCCGCATCACGGCGGCAGCGGGGCATGCTACGTTTCACTGCGTAAATCCGATGAAGCAAAACAGGAGAACTGGGAGCGGCACGCCAAGCGCAGCCGCTAGCGGGCGATATTCTCGCCCGCCTGAAACTCAGAAGGTTTCCCAGTTGTTGTCGGTGGCGGCGTTTGCGGTTGCCGGGCGCAACAGCTGAGGCGTCTTCACGCTGGCCGGACGTGGAGCTACTGCTTTTTCTTTGCCGTTCAGACGAAACGCGGCCACCGCCTGGCGCAGCTGTTCGGACTGATCTTCCAGCGCCGCTGCCGCCGTGGCGGACTCCTGCACCAGCGCGGCGTTTTGCTGCGTCACGCTGTCCATCTGCGAAACGGCCAGGCTCACCTGCTCAATGCCGCGGCTCTGCTCGTCAGAGGCAGAGGAAATCTCGCCCATGATATCGGTCACGCGGGTAACGGCGGCGACGATTTCCTTCATGGTGGTGCCTGCCTCGCTAACCTGTTCAGAACCGGTATTCACCCGGCTGACGGAGTTCTCGATAAGCCCTTTGATCTCTTTCGCCGCCTGCGCGCTGCGGCTCGCCAGCGTACGGACCTCGCCCGCGACAACCGCAAAGCCACGCCCCTGTTCCCCGGCGCGTGCCGCTTCCACCGCGGCGTTAAGCGCCAGAATGTTCGTCTGGAACGCGATGCTGTCGATCACGCTGGTAATATGCGCAATTTGCTGCGAACTGTCGGCGATTTCGTTCATGGTGCGAACCACGTTATCCACGACGTGACCGCCGCGCGCGGCCGTTTCAGAGGCGTTTTTCGCCAGCAGCGTGGCCTGACGGGCGTTATCGGAGTTCTGTTTAACCGTCGCGGTCAGCTCTTCCATGCTGGCGGCGGTCTCTTCGAGCGAGGCGGCCTGCTGCTCGGTGCGGGCGGAAAGATCGTTACTTCCTGCGGCAATTTCGCCTGCGCCGGTGTAGATGGAATCGGTGCTTCCGCGCACGGCGCTGACGGTGGTTACCAGCGACTGCTGCATCTCATGCAGACCCGCTGCCAGTTGACCCATCTCATTGCGGCCCGAGATAGCGATATCCTGCGTCAGGTCGCCCCCTGCAATGGCGCGAATATGGTTCATAATGGAGTGGAGTGGTTTTAACAGCAGGTGCTGTAAACCCTGCCAGATGACCACCAGAACCGCGATAACGGCCAGCAGAATTGCCGCCAGCGTCCACTGCATCTGCGTAAAGCTGCTCTGGTTCTCTTCGGTTGCGGCCTTCAGCAGGGTGTTGTTTTCGGCGCGCCAGCGGTTATAGACCGCTTCCATATCGTCCTGCGCCTGCTGCGCGTCCAGATCGCCATAGGCCTGATAGTTATCGGCGCGCAGATACTCAATCGATAAACGCATGACTTCGTGCATCTGGTTCCAGGATTTCTGCATCTCGTCGGTCAATGCCGCCTCCTGGCCCTTAACCTGCGGCAGTTTCTGCCACTCTTTGTTATAGGCTTCGGCTTTTGCCAGCGAGTCGCTTGCGGTGCCCAGCAGTTTATTGATCGCCGCAAGGGAAGCCGGGTCACGCTGGTTTTTCAGGTAGCGGATCGCCACGCGGGTGACGGTGACGCGCGTTTTCACCAGCGTGTTCACGCTGTCGCTCAGGCTTTCCTGCTGGGCGTTGAGCACGCCGGAGTTCTGGAAGTTATGGCGATCGTTGCTGACGGCAGAGTAGAACAACCCTCCCGTGACAACTTGCAGCAGACAGAATATGGTGAGGGCAAAGATAATACCGGTAATCACGTGCAGATTTTTCAGCATAGCGGTCGTCCGTTAGAGAAGATGCAGGGTTACTTCATTACTATCGTCGTAGAGAATGTAAACTTTAATTAACTCGCGCTTAACTAAAGGCTCCCAGAGGGAACCTGTTGTAAATCCGGATCATTTTTATGAGGAAGGCCAACATGAGCAGCATTGATAAAAGCGGGACGTACGCGCTTGGGACGCGGACGGTGAAACGACTGGGCTACGGCGCGATGCAGCTGGCCGGGCCGGGCGTCTTTGGGCCGCCGAAGGATAAGCAGGCCGCGCTGGAGGTGTTACGCGAGGCCGTGGCGGCGGGGGTGAACCACATTGATACCAGTGATTTTTATGGCCCTCATGTCACCAACCAGCTGATCCGCGAGGCGCTTCATCCTTATCGGGACGATCTGACGATCGTCACCAAGATTGGTGCCCGTCGCAACGACAAAGGCGCCTGGCTGCCGGCCTTTTCCGCACAGGAGCTGACGCAGGCGGTGCATGACAACCTGCGTAATCTGCAGCTGGACGTGCTGGACGTGGTGAACCTGCGGATCATGTTCAGCGCGCACGGGCCAGCGGAAGGGTCGATTGCTGAACCGCTCTCCACCCTGGCAGAATTACAGCAGCAGGGGCTGGTGCGGCATATTGGCCTGAGCAACGTCACGGCCACCCAGGTCGCGGAAGCGCAGAAGATGGTGCCGGTGGTGTGCGTGCAGAACATGTACAACATTGTGAACCGGGGTGATGATGCGCTGGTGGATCTGCTCGCGCAGCAGGGGATCGCGTATGTGCCGTTCTTCCCACTGGGCGGCTTTACGCCGCTGCAATCGTCCGGGCTGAAGGCTGTGGCGGATTCTCTGGGCGTCACGGCAATGCAGGTTGCGCTGGCATGGCTGCTGCAGCGTTCCCCGAATATCCTGCTGATCCCGGGCACCTCTTCCGTGGCGCATCTGCGGCAAAACCTCGCGGCGGGGGAACTGCAGCTGCCGCCTGACGCGCTGGAAACATTGAATACGCTGATGGACTGATCGTCACAGGCGCAAAGCCCGACATGCACTTCCGGGCTTTGCGCGTTTTAAATCTTCTGACACTTCAACGCGTTTGGGTTCGCTTCCGGAAATGACCTTGATCCCTGGCCATAATCCGTAATACTGTATTTATATACAGTATCTGGCGAGAAAGGCATTATGGACACTCTCTTTTCTTATCATCCAAACCAATCTATTGAATTACCGTTGTTTGCAGAGCGTGTAGCCTGTGGTTTCCCCAGTCCGGCTCAGGATTATGTGGAGGATCGTCTCGATCTTAACCGGCTGGCAGTAAGACATCCCAGTGCGACCTATTTTATCAAGGTGAGTGGAGACTCCATGATTGGCGCGGGGATTGGCGACGGCGATCTGCTGGTAGTTGATCGCTCGTTAAATGCCGAACATGGGGATATCGTCGTGGCGTCGGTCGCCGGTGAGTTTACGGTGAAGGAGCTACAGACGCGCCCGGCTCTGAGACTTCTGCCGCATAATGTCCGCTATCAGCCGATTACCTTTCATTCCGAAGAGGAACTGCAGATCTTCGGCGTCGTCACCCACACGCTTAAAACGCATAAACATGTTCGCGCTGGTTGATGTGAACAGCTTCTATGCCTCCTGCGAGAAGGTATTCCGCCCCGATCTGGAGGGGAAGCCCATCGTGGTGGTGTCCAACAACGACGGCTGCATTATTTCACTGTCGCGGGAGGCAAAGCAGTTCGGCATAAAAATGGGTGAGCCCTATTTTAAATTCAAAGAAAAACGGTTTCCGGAACGGGTTTACGTCTTCAGTTCAAACTATGCGTTGTATGCCGACCTCAGCAGTCGGGTGATGCAGACGCTGACCGATCTCGCTCCGGCCATAGAAATTTACTCGATCGACGAGGCGTTCGTGAACGTTTCAGGGATCGGTAACTGCCTTGCACTGGAAGCGTTCGGACACCAGATGCGCACGCAGGTCTTTAAAAATACGGGCTTAACCGTTGGCGTCGGCATTGCCCCGACAAAAACGCTGGCGAAGCTGGCCAACTATGCGGCGAAACGCTGGGTCAGTACCGGCGGCGTGGTCGATCTGTCGGGCCGGGAGCGGCAGCGTAAACTGCTGGCAAAGGTTCCGGTAGAGGAGGTATGGGGCGTAGGGCGGCGCATCACGAAAAAACTGAATGCGATGGGGATTACCACGGCGCTGGAGCTGGCGGAGGCCTCCTCGTGGGTCATTCGCAAACATTTTAACGTGGTGCTGGAGCGTACGGCGCGCGAGCTTCGCGGCGAGCCCTGTCTTGACCTGGAAGAGTACACCCCCACGAAGCAGCAAATCATCTGTAGCCGTTCGTTTGGTCATCGCATTACGCAATATGAAGAGATGCACCAGGCGATTTGCGCCTACGCGGAACGCGCCGCAGAGAAACTGCGCGGCGAGCATCAATACTGTCGTTTTATCAGCGTGTTTGTGCGCACCAGCCCGCATGCAGACAACGAAATTTATTACGGTAATCAGGCTTCGGTCACCCTGATGACGCCCACCAATGACTCGCGGGATATCATCCGTGCCGCCACGGAGGCGCTGGGGCGGATATGGCTCGACGGGTATCGCTATATGAAGGCCGGTGTCATGCTGGCGGACTTTTTCAGCAGCGGTGTCGCTCAGCTTAATCTGTTTGACGACAATCGCCTGCGCGCCAATAGCGCGGCGCTGATGGAGATGATCGACAGCGTAAATCACTCCGGCAAAGGGAAGATATGGTTCGCCGGGCAGGGGATTGAGAAACCGTGGGCGATGAAGCGGGAAATGTTGTCACCGGCCTATACGACGCGATACGCGGATTTACCGGTGGCGAGGTAAAAGGCGGTTATTTTGTGGCGTTGTGGGTCGCGATCTCAGGCAGTAATTGCTCAATCACGCTGACGACTTGTCATCAACGATCGGCGCGTTATACTCACGCGTTAAAATAAATGTATTGTGGGGCAGGGATATGCACGAAAGTCTAAAAATGATATCAGTCGCTCTGCCCCTCATTGCGCTTCTCATTCTGTTAAGCTTTTTGGTCAGACGCATTCGCCAGGCAAAACGTATCATTTCAGACCGTAACGGGATGAAAAAGATATCTGCCAATCCCTCAATATTTGGCGGAAATGCAGGTAAAACCTGGTTTTATGATGACCAGTTTTTATATGAAGTTAAAAACAACGCCACCCGTAAAATTGCGCTGGCTAACATCATTAAAATCAGACCGGGGAATACAGAGATAAACAGCAGACGGGTCTGGATTGTTATTTACCGTGATGGTGCAAATGAAAAGCAGGTGCAGTTTTATAACAATCTTACCCTCTGGAATCATAACTTCACGGCTTTTCTGGCAGCGGTAAAACGTGCCAATCCTGACGCTGTCGTTAAAGAACGCGCAATCCTCAATCTATGAAAAAGAGCCGCAGACGGTTTGCGGACGCTGCTCCTGTGCAGCGCCCATAGCATCAGGGTTAAGGGCTTACTCAACCGTTAATGCATCGACAACCTCGGCCACGCTTTTCACGCTTCGGATATTCCCAATCCCCGTGCCGAGCGCGATATAGCCTTCATCGGTGTTATCTTCCAGCATGCCCAGGCGCAGGCCCCGTAATCCGCCCATCGCCTTGCCCAGCGCTTCGTTGCTTGCGCCCGCTTTATCCATCGCCGCCAGTTTTTCCGCCAGCTTGCCGGGAAGAGAACGATAGTAGTGGGGGACGGTGCGGAAAAGCAGCAGGTCCAGGCCGTTGGCGGCAACAATTTTCTCTTTGACCCCCTGCGGCACGCGGCTTTCTTCGGTACTGATAAATACGGAACCGGCAAACACGCCTTCCGCCCCCAATGCATGCGCCGCTCTGGCGGTGCGATTATCGGTAATACCGCCCGCGGCCATCACCGGGACGTGCTTCACGGCGTCGGCAATCAGCGGCACGATGGAAAAGGTCCCCAGCGCCGTCGCGGGTAGCGTCCCACCCTCGTCAAAACCGGTGGCGACGATGATGTCTGCCCCCATCTCTTCAGCCAGAAGGGTGTTTTCCGGCGTGGGATTGATGTCGCGGTAGATAATGGCAATGCCCGCCTCTTTTAACTCACTAAACAGCGCGGGAATAATGCTGCCTTCCCCGTAGCCCGTGTACACCACGGCCCTGACGCCTTCTTCTTTTACCACCTTAAGAATTGGCCCGGTCCAGACGTCATTAACGGCGGTGGGGATCAGGTTGACGCCGAAGGGTTTTTCGGTCAGCCGTTTGGTTTTACGAATTTCTTCCCGCATTTTTTCGGCGGTTGCTTCCGGCGTGGAGACCGCGGTATCGGCGGTTAACCCTGCGTTGGGACCCAGCACGCCGAGTCCTCCGGCATTGCTGACCGCGGCCACTAAACGGGCATCAGTAAGCCAGGATAACGGTCCCTGAATAACGGGCTTTTCGATACCCAGGATCTGACAGATACGGTTATTTTTCATAGCAGACTCTCCCTTACGTTTGAATGAGGGAGAGTGTAGAGAGTAAGATTGTTAGGAAAAATAGCCAGAAAGATTCATCACTGTTATAAAATCAATAACAATCATTTTCTCCCGCTCGCGGCAAGACATCCCTTATGCAAATAAACCTCTTTGAATCTATTCGGATTTTTATTGAAATTGTCGACTCGGGGAGCCTTACCCAGGCGGCAGAGAATCTGCAGGTCCATCGACCGGCAGTGACCAAAGCGCTGCAGCTTCTGGAACAACACAGCGGCACGCGGCTCCTGCAGCGCACAACGCGTCGGATTAGCCTGACGCCGGATGGGGAAGCGTTTTATCGCCGCAGTAAACCCCTGCTGGCGCAGGCGGATGAATTACTGGAGTCGTTTGGTTCGGACCGTGCAATACACGGCCAGTTGCGAGTCGATATGCCTGTCTCTTTTGCAACGCTGCGGGTGATACCCAATCTGCCTGATTTTTATCGTCAGCATCCCGAGATCGAGATCATTCTGAGCAGCTCTGACCGCCGTCGGGATATGCTGCGGGACGGCCTGGACTGCGTGCTGCGGGTGGGCGAGCTGGACGATGGCGATTATATCGCGCGTAAAGTCGGGAACATTAAAATCACGACCTGTGCCAGCCCGGCCTGGCTGGCAAAACACGGTACGCCAGAAACGCTGGAGGATTTACGAAAGCATCAGGCCATCAACTGGATTAACAACAGCAGCAGGCACATTCAGCCGTGGACGTTTACCACGCCAGAGGGCGTCGCGGAGATCGCGCTACCCGGTAAGCTGGTGGTGGATAACTCCGAGGCCTACATCGCGGCAGGCCTGGCCGGGCTAGGGGTAATGCAGGGGATGAATCTCTTTCTCCAGCCTTACATTGACCGCGGCCTGCTGGTTGAGGTCTTGCCAGCCTATCGCTCGCCGGACCGCAAACTGTCACTGCTCTACCCACACCGCCATCTCTCCCGCAAGGTGCGGGTATTTACCGAGTGGCTGGAGAGTCTGGTGTGAAAGCGGCCAGCTCATGGCATAGCGCACCAATCTGCTCCACGGCATTGAGCAGGCGGGGCGTCGGTTCGTTTGCGCAGTTTAGCCGCAGAAAGTGCGTGAGTTCTGCGCCAGGAGAAAACAGGGGACCGGGGCTGACGCCAATACCCCGCGCCAGCGCGCGACGATGCACCTCCAGCGCGTTGACCTGCGGAGGAAGTTCGACCCACAACAGAAAGCCAGCTGCGGGGACGTTTACGCGGGTGCCGGGGAAAACTGGCCCCGACCTGCGCCACGACGGCGTCTATTCCCTCTGCGATCCGCCGCTTTAGCCGCCGCAGGTGACGGTCGTAGTCGCCGCTTGCCAGCATCTCGCTCGTCGCGGCTTCCAGCAGCGGCGCACCTGCCCACTCTCCGGCCATGCGGGCCTGCAAGACCTGCGTGTAATAGCGTCCGGCGGCAATCCAGCCGATTCGCCACCCCGGCGCAAGCGTTTTTGACAGGGAGCTGCAGTAAATCACATTCCCGCTCTGGTCGAAGGCTTTGCAGGCCGGAGGACGTTGCCCGTCACCGACCAGGTCACCGTAAACGTCGTCCTCAATCAGAGGAATACCGGCCTCTTCAAGCAGAGCAACCAGTTCCTGCTTGCGCGCGACGGGCATGCTGGCACCCAATGGGTTTTGCACGGTGGGCGAGGCCAGAACGGCCGCAGGACGGTGGCAGCGGATGGCGTCAGCCAGCGGTTCCAGTAACAGGCCTTCAGCAGGATCGGTGGGGATTTCTAAGGCCTTCAGGCCTAAATCCTCCAGCAGCAGGAGCGTGCCGAAGTAGGCGGGCTGCTCAATCGCCACCACATCACCTGGCTGACACACGGCCCGCAGGGCCAGGCGCAGCGCCTGCGTCGCGCCCGCGGTGATAATAAGATCGTCCGCGCCGAAACGGGCTCCCCACTGCGCAGCGCGCGCGGCAATCTTACTTCGCAAGTCTGCTCTTCCAGGAGGCAGGCTGTAGCTCTGCCCATGCGCGTCCAGACGACGGCCCGCGGAGTGCAACGCCCGCTGCAGCGCTTCCCCGGGCAGCCACGCGGGATCGGGCAGGGCGGCGCCCAGCGGGACCAGACGGGTTTCTGCACTGCTGAACAGCGACCGGGCCACGGCGGACAGGGTGACGGGGACCGGGCCAGCCGGGGAACGCGCGGGCTCCGCACGCTGAGGCTGGCTGATCTGGCGAATGTAGTAACCCGAACGCGGACGCGCAACGATCAGCCCCTCGGCCTCAAGGCAGCGAAGGGCCTCCAGCGCCGTCGGAAGGCTAACGTGCTCGCGTTCGGCCAGTTTTCGCGCGGAGATCATCCGGTCACCGACTCGCAATGCGCCTGAAGAGAGCGTGAGGCGTAGACTCTCAGCAATCCGGCGATAGTGTGGTGAGGAGGTGGACGGGGCAGACATGGGTATCTGTTCAGGCTAATTTTCGATAAAACTGACTATACAGCCAATGATGCGCGCCATCTATAGTGTCCGGCATGTTCAGGACAAGGAGGCATTATGCACAGCGATAATTTCGACATTTCCTCGTATTTCAAACGCATAAACTACACCGGACCGGCGGCGGCCGACACGTCCACCCTGCATGCGCTGATGCGTCATCAGCTCTTTTCCGTTCCCTTTGAAAATCTGGACGTGCAGGCGGGTAAAATTGTCTCGCTGGCGCCAGACGACATTGCCGATAAGGTGTTAAAGAAAGGGCGCGGCGGCTACTGCTATGAGGTGAACGGGCTTTTCGCCATGGCGCTGGAAGCGTTAGGGATACCTTACCGTTTTGTGGCGGCGCGTCCGATGTTCTACCCTGCACGGCGGCCAAAAACCCATATGGCGTTAATCGCTGAAGTGGAGAGCAGGCAGTGGCTTTGCGATCTCGGGTTCGGCAGCTACGGCATCCGCGCGCCAATGGCGCTGGACACGCTTGACGTGGATATCCCCCAGGATTTCGACACGTTTCGCCTGAGCCGCAGCACAGAGGGTGAGTATCTGCTCGAGGCGAAGGTGGAAGGCGAATGGGCCCGACAATACGGCTTCGATCTCACGCCTCAGGAGTGGATTGATTTCGTCCCGGCCAACTACCTGAACTCCACGCACCCGGATGCGATCTTTGTGCAGAAGCGGGTGGTGGTGCAGCACAGCCCGGAAGGACGCCAGATTTTACTGGGCGATATGCTGAAAACCATCACGGCGAACGGCACTGAAACGCGGCAGCTGGCGGAGGATGAAATCCGCCATGTCCTGACAGACCGTTTTGCGCTCACCGCCGCGTAATCGGAGAAAAATGGAGACTCAGCCCGGCCCGTCGGCTGTGGCTTTGCGCTGAGCCCCCCACTGTAACAGCAGGCTAAACGACGCGGGTAACACGGTCAGCGTCACCAGCGTCGCAGCCAGCAGCCCGCCGATGATGGCATAGGCCATTGGGCCCCAGAAGACCTGGTGAGAGATGGGGATCATCCCCAGAATGGCGGCACAGGCAGTCAGACAGATGGGTCTGGCCCTGTGCTCCGCGGCCGCCATAATCGCGGCATCATTTGCCATCCCCTGAGCAAGATTGCTGTCAACCTCGCTAATCAATATTACCGCGTTACGCACGATCATCCCCGCCAGGGCGATGACGCCCAGCAGCGCGACAAACCCCATCGGCGTTCCGCCAGGCAGCATAGCCAGCACGATCCCCGGTAAACCAAACGGGGCCATCAGGAGCGCCAGCAGCATCCGGGAATATCGCCGCAGCTGAAGCATCAGCAGCAACAGCATGATGACCAGCGTTACCGGAAGAACGGTAAATACGGAGCTGTTCCCCTTATTCGATTCGGCAACCGCGCCGCCTTCTTCAATGCTGTAACCTGCGGGCAGGTTCGCGCGCAGTTTATCCACCGTCGGACGCAGCGCGGCGGATACCTCTTCAGCCCTCAGCCCCGGGGCGAGGTCGGTTTGCACCGTGATAAAGGGCACACGCTGCCGACGCCAGATGACCGGATCGTCCACGCCCCAAACCGGCGTTGCGACGGCGCTGAGCGGAATTTTTTTACCGTCATTCCCCTGAATCGTGAGTGAGGAGAGGGTGGCGGTGCTCTGGCGCGCGCTGTCCTTGGCCCTGAGCACCACGTCGACAAGGCGGTCATTATCTCTGATGGACGTGACAACGCTGCCGGACCAGACGGTATTCAGCGTGCGGGCGAGGCTTTCTGACGATATTCCCGCCGCTCTGGCCGCCGTCTGATTTACCTCAAGGGTAATGACTCTCTCCGGCTCTCCGGCCGTCTGGTTAACGTCGCGTGAGAACGGGGAGCGGCCAATCGCGTCCGTGAGACGGTTCGCAAACGCCCGGACCTGCAGATAATCCGGCCCGCTCACCCGGTATTTGATGGGCCAGCCGACGGGAGGCCCCAGCTCAAGGGGCGACACGCGCGTGATGATGTCGCTAAATTGCGTCGCCAGGATCGTGTTGAGCTGTGCGTGCAGACGATCCCGCGCCGCAAGATCCTTCGCGACCACAACCATCTGGGCGATATTTTCATTTTCCAGCAGCACGTCCATCGGCAGGTAAAAACGGATGGCGCCTGAGCCAACGTACGTCGAAAAGCGAACGATATTGCTGTTGTCGGCCAGCGCTTTTTCCAGCTTTTCCACCTCTCTGAGCGTTTCCGGCTGCGACGCGTTGGCCGGAAGCGTCAGGCTGACCAGCAACTCGGGCCGGTCCGAGGCGGGGAAAAACTCGCCCTGCATAAACGTCGTGCCGTACGCTGACAGCCCCAGCGCGGCAAGCGCAATCAGTACGGTAGCGAGCCGGTGGCGGAGCGCCAGGCGTAAAAGCCGTCCATACCCGCGCGCGATCCTTCCCGGTCCTGCCGCGTGATGTCTGACTTTTTCCGGCAGCAGCCACGTGCCCGTTAGCGGCGAAAACAGGATCGCGACGGCCCAGGAGCAGAGCAGGGCGATGAGCACCACCGCAAACAGGGAGAAGCAGTATTCACCGGCGCTGGAGGCCGCAAAACCAACGGGAATAAAGCCGGCAATCATGACCAGAGTACCGGTGAGCATCGGGAAGGCCGTCGTTTTGAATGCATAGGTGGCCGCGTGTCGACGGGAATCCCCGGCTTCCAGCCGGGAGACCATCGTTTCGACGGCGATCATGGCGTCATCCACCAGCAGGCCCAGGGCAATGATCAGCGCCCCGAGCGAGATACGCTGAAGGCCAATACCGGCGAGCATCATGCCGACAAACGTCATGGCAAGCACCAGCGGAATGGCCGTCGCCACCACCAGTCCGGCCCGCAAACCCAGCGAGACAAATGAAACCGCCAGCACGATAACAACGGCTTCGATAAGTACCCGGATAAATCCGCTTACCGCGTCACTGACCACCGCTGACTGATCGGCGACTTTCACCATCTCGATACCGTGCGGCAGCCCGGCGCTGAGGGTCGCCATTTTTGCGTTCAGCGCAGCACCGAAACGCAGCATGTTGCCTGTCGGCGCCATCGACACCGCCAGACCGATAGCCGGTTTGCCGTTCACCCGGTAGGCCGGGGCCGGTGGCTCAGCGATTTCCCGAGTGACGGTGGCAATGTCGGTCAGCGGAATATAGCGATTGTTAACGTGCAGCGTGACGGCGCGTAAACTCTCTTCGGTGGTGAGCGCCCCGCTGACTTTTATCGCCATGTTCTCCTGCCCGGTACGCATCGTTCCTGCCGGGACAACGGCGTTTTGCGCCCGGAGGGCGTCGGCAACGTCCTGAATATCCAGCCCCATACCGGCCAGGCGCGCCGGAGAAAAGGCGAGAACCCACTGCTCCTGCTGTTCGCCCAGCAGGGTGGTTTTACCCATATCCGGCAGAGACATGAGCTCGCGCCGTATTGTCTCTGCGCGATCCCGCACCTCCCGCAGCGTAAAACCTTCGGGAATAAAGGCGTAAATTGTGCCGAACGTGTCGTCAAACTCGTCATCCACGGCAGGACCCTGCACCCCTTCGGGCAGGGACGGCGCGATGTCCTGCATTTTTTTGCGAACCTGATACCAGATATCGGGCACGCTTTGCGGGGGCGTATCATCACGGAGGTTGACGTGGATAACGGTGCGTCCGGCACGGGTTTCACTTTCGAGATAGTCCAGCCAGGGCGTTTCCTGCAGCTTTTTTTCAAGCGTATCGGTCAGCAGGCGGGTGGTATCCGTCACGGAGGCTCCCGACCACTGTGCGGAGACGACGGCCGTTTTAATGGTGAATGCCGGATCTTCATTACGCGGCAGCTTTTCATAGCAGAACACGCCCATCGCAATTACCAGCAGCATGAAAAAGCTGACCATCTGCTGGTTCTTCAGCGCCCAGGCGGAGAGGTTAAATTTGGTTTCCGATTCTGTGTTCATGGCTGAACCTCTCCGGCCATCACCGGCTCGCCGGATCGTAATGTGCTCACGCCCGCCGTAATCACCCGATCGCCTGGCTCAAGGCCGGAGGCAATTATGACGGAGGAGGCCGTATAGCCGACGGGCACCACCACGCGCAGTTGCGCCTGCGAACGCGGGGTAATGACGAAAACGGCCGGTTTGTCGCCGACGCGGGTCAGCGCCGACGCGGGAAGCGCGTACCCGTGCGGGGCGTCGGAGGGCAACGTCACGGTGACGCTGGCGCCCAGCGCCATGGCCTCCGGCGGGTTTTGCAGGGTAGCTCTGACGCGCCACGTGCGGGTCTGAGGATCGGCCTGCGGGGTGATATCCCGCAGTACGGCAGACGCCTGCACCGACGGGTCGCTGAGGAGGGAAACCTGCAAAACCGCTTTATCCAGAGTCGGGATCGCATCGGGCGCGGCAATGTCAAACGCCACGTCGCGGGCTTCCCCGGTCGCCAGCGTCAGCACGGACTGACCGTCACTGACAACCTGGTCCGCAGAGGCGCTCACGGCTGTGATGACGCCCGCTTGTGGGGCGATCAGGCGCGTCCAGCCGAGACTTTCGCGGGCATTTCGCCATGCGGCCTCGCTGCTTTTTAAGCGCGCGCGAGCGACAAGCCAGTCAGCCCGGGCGCTGTCGAGCTGCGTGCGGGCTATCGCGCCTGTTGGCATAAGCTTTTGCATGCGACTGACGTTAAGCGCGGCGACCTGGGCTGAGGCTTTGGCGCCTTCATAGTCGGCCGCGGCGCTGTCGAGCTGGTTTTGCCCGGTCGTATTATCAAGCGTGGCCAGCAGCTGTCCGGCAGTGACCCGGTCGCCAATATCAACGCTACGCGTCAGTATCCGGCCTCCGGTGCGAAAGCTCAGGGTCGTTTCATCGTGGGCATGGATCTCACCGGTTCTTTCCAGCGCGGGAAGGGAGTGGGCGGTGCCAACGACGACGTAGCGTACCTTACGCACTGGGTCAGGTTTGTTTTCGTGTTTATCACCGCAGCCGGTCAGCGGAAAAATCGCCAGCGCAAGCAGGGCCAGGGGAAGAAAATGCAGCCAGGAAAGGGTGCGCGCCACGCCGTACAAATGATGCAGGCAGTGGCGGAGGGAGAGAAAAAATTCGTCTGACATAACGCCGCTCCATAAAGGGAATGGCGTTATTAAATGCGCGCTACGTCGAGAAAGATTCGATGTTCTGTCAAGGCTTTATCAAGAGTGGAGATTTTCATTATCGGACGGATGCCAGGGCAACAAAATGCACACCGCGAGGCCGCCGGTTTCCGGTAATGACGCGCTAATCTCTCCCCCATGCGCCTGGCAAATCGCCCGGGCGATGGACAAACCAAGGCCGCTGCCGCCGGAATGCCGCGCGCGGGACTGCTCCTCGCGGCTAAAGCGTTTAAACATTTCCGGTAGGAACTGAGGCGACACGCCCGGCCCGTCATCGGTGAATTCGAGGATGTAATGCCCGCTGGCGTAATGCAGAGCCACCTCAAGGTGGCCGCCTTCGCGTCCGTAACGTAGCGCATTTTCCATGAGGATGGTAACGACCTGTCCCATACGGAACGCATCGCCCCGGAAGGGGCTGGTGTGCGGGTTACGCAGCGTTATCCTGAAATGATGCGCATCCGCCTGGGGCATGATCCAGGCAGCCCGCTCCTGAATCAGCTCATCCAGACAGAACGGCTGGTCCTCCAGCACAAGGTTACCCGCGTCTGCCAAAGAGAGAAGGTGAAGTTCATCGGTGAGGCGGTTGAGGTGCTGGAGCTGTTTCATCACCATGCCCAGCTGCGCCGGGCTGGCATCAAACACGCCGTCTAGCATGCCCTGCAGACGCCCGATGGCGGCCGTCAGGGGCGAGCGCAGCTCGTGCGCCATCGCGACGTGCGAGGCGCGGAGCTCTTTCTCATAGCGGGCAAGTTGTCCCGTCATAGAGTTAAAGTCGGTCGCAAAGCTGACCATTTCTGCCGGTGCATCTTTGATCAGCTCAGCCTGACGGCCAAACTGACCTTCGGCGACATCCTTTGCCGCATCGCGAAGTCGGCTGAACTGCAGTGCCAGCGGGCGGGCGTGTTTGAGCCCCATCACCACAATAAACGGGATCATCACCAGCACCAGCAGGGCCACCGTGACCCAGTCCGCTGAGGCGATGGACGGCGTGGAATAGCTCAGGCCCCACCAGGTGTCCACAATCGAGTGGAAGCGGGCCGGGTTGGCCTGCGGGTTCTGGCTGAGCGTCAGAAACTCCTGCCGGACCGCTGGCGGCATCCTGCCCATGATCCAGTAGTTCTGGACCGCATAGCGCAGCCACATGCAGGTGGCAATGACGATCACGCTGCCGATGGCCAGCGCTAAAATGCGCGCGCAAATCCAGCGCCACAGAGAGGCGTGTCGGTTTTTTATCATGGCTGTCTGAACCTGTAACCCACGCCGCGCACGTTGATCAGCACGCCGGAAATACCCACCGCTTCGAGTTTTTTACGCAGGTTATAAATATGGGTGTCCACCACGCGCTCCAGCGCCTCGCTTTCCGGCAAGCAGTGTTCCAGTAAATACTGGCGGGAGAACGGGTGCGCAGGCGAGCGCAGCAGCGTTGCCAGAAGCGAGAATTCCGTTGGCGTAAGATCGAGCATCACAGGCGTGTCGTCGCCGTTGTCCACGCACGCCACAATGGCGGCGACATCCACCGCCAGCGTTTGCCAGCGAAGGATCTTTTCCTCTGTCTCTTTTTTACTGCTGCGCCGCAGCACCGCCTGCACCCGCGCCACCACTTCGCCCGGATGATAAGGCTTCACAACGTAATCATCAGCACCGTAACGCAGGGCGCCAATGCGATCGGGAGTATCCCCCATGGCCGTGACCATGATCACCGGCACATCGCTTTTACGACGCAGGCCCGCCAGCACCTCGGTGCCGTTAAGTCCCGGCAGCATTACATCCAGCAGGATGAGGTCGGGCTTCCACCGCTGCGCCATATCCAGCCCGGAAAGACCGTCTCCGGTAATGGTCACGTCGTAATTTTCACGCCGTAAATAGGCTTCGAGCACGCCAGCCGCATCGGCGTCATCTTCAATAATCAGCACTCTTCTGGATAACATCCGTTCACCTTGACCATTTCTTAACACTATCCCGACGATTCATTGATTCAGCCAAATCATACTGCGCCAACATTGTGTGGCTGTCCCTGTCTCAGGAGACGCCAGCGTCTGTAAGGAGAGCAGTATGATAGCGATAAAAAAAGTCCTGTATATGTCCGTCCCGCTTCTGATGGTCGTGGCATCCGCCGCGCAGGCGGATGATGACACCGCGTCCGATTCCTTAACCGTCGGGCTGGGAGGGCAATATGCCCCGCGTTACTCAGGCTCAGACAAGCAGGTGTGGCAGGTGGTTCCTGTGCTGCAGGGACGCAAAGGCGCTTTCTTTGTTGATGCACCAAAAGGGGTGGGATATGACCTGCAAAACGACAGCGGTTGGTATTTCGAACACACGCTGGGCTACGACCCCGGAAGGGCTGATAAAAATTCTGGCTGGCGTGAGGGTGCAAACAACCTGAAAGGGATGGGGGACATTAATGCCACCCTGAATACCGGCCTTGCCGTCGGCTGGCAGGCCGCGCCATGGCTGAGCATGGAAGGCAAAGCGACGCTGCCGTTAACCGACAGTCAGGGGGCAAGCTATCAGGCCTCCGTTACGCTGATCCCGGTACAAAATAACCAGGACACGATCGCCTTTCAGTCTGCGGCCCTGTTTGGCGACAGCCGTTATATGAATACCTGGTATGGCGTCAGTGAGCAGCAGAGCCGCCGCACCGGCTATCGCCGCTATTCAGCGCCGGGTGGATTTTATGGCGTCGACACCAGCCTGACCTGGAGCCATCAGTTCGATGCTCACTGGGGAACAGTCCTCAGCGCGGACTATACCTGGCTTGGCGACCATGCCAATGAAAGCCCGATCGTGATGCGGCGCAATGAGGGGTCTGCAACCGCCGCTATCACCTGGACATTTTAAATTCGCGCCGCACGATGTGAGCGAGGGGGAGAGAGGATTACTTCTTCTTATCCATCATCGCCTTTAAATCGGCAAACGGGTTAAACGTGGCGACGCCCACGTCTTTTTGCGCATCTTCCCCGGCCACCACGGTGGTGCCGTACTGATCTGCTTCGGTGTATTTCGAATGCTCGTGATCGTGGCAAAACAGGCACAACAGCTCCCAGTTGCTGCCATCTTCCGGGTTGTTGGTATGGTCGTGATCGATATGGTGAACCGTGAGTTCACGCAGATTGGAATAGACAAACTCGCGCGAACAGCGTCCACACACCCATGGATAGATTTTTAATGCTTTTTCGCGATAGCCGCTTTCCAGCCGCGCGTAGTTTTTGGGGATCAAAGCCATTGCCGGTTTTACCTGTCATAAAAATAGTGAGCCAATATATCTCATCAGGCACTGTAAATGTATATACGCTTCCTCCGTTAGAGTGATAATGTGCCTTCAAGCGTAATGACGCATTTTCCGCCGACGCGAACCACCGCCTTTCCTGAGGAGGCATCGTATCCCGTGAACAGTACGCTTGCTCGTCCCATATCGACCCCCTGACTGACTGTCAGGTCAAGCGTCGTTTTGTCGCGGTGTAATGCCAGTAGCGCCGTAACAGCGGCGGTCGCGCTGCCTGTTGCAGGATCTTCCGTCATTCGGGGCGTAAACATGCGTGCTTGCACATCGCAGGGCGCATCGGAATCTGAATCCAGGGTATAGGCATAGAGTGAAACTGCACCGTCCAGTGGTAACGTCGCACGAAAACCCTGTAAATTGGGCACGCATCGACGGAGCGCCTCGCGAGAGGCCAGCTCGGCTATCAGGAAGGGCAGACCCACCGACGCGACGACGGGCATATGTACCTCGGTACGGATATCTTCTGCGTTCAGGGACAAGCAGGCAGCCACCTTTTCCGGGCTAACTTCAGAGCGGCAGGAGAGTGCCTCTGGTACCAGGAGTTCTGCGCCAGTCACCGTATCGTTGTCACGCAGCAGGCGCACGGGCACCAGGCCAGCGATTTCCTCGAAGTGCAGTGTATCAGGCAGGTGCTGATGATTCATCGCAGTGTGATGAGCGAGCACGTAGGCGGTACCCACATTCGGGTGCCCGGCGAAGGGGATCTCGCGCGAGGGCGTAAAAATTCGGACGCGTGCTGTATTGGATGGGTTGTCTGGCGGCAGCACAAACGTCGTTTCGCTGTAACCAAACTCAACGGCGACCTGCTGCATTTGTGCTTTACTCATGCCCTCCGCATCGAGTACGACGGCAACAGGATTACCCAGAAACGGCGTGTCAGTAAAAACATCCGCCACAACATAGCGTCTTTTCATTTTTTATCCAGTGTGAAAGGTCCCGACCTATAGTAGTAACGTTAATTCAAACGGATAACCAACGGGTTTTTACCTGAGGGACATGAAACTATTTCAATCAATTTATTTGAATCATTCCGTTAAATAAACGGCATTTATTCTTACCGGGTAATGCGTAAAGTGGACAGAACGCAATGCATTATCAGGACACAGAGTTATGAAAAAGATCGGGTTTTTATCGTTTGGTCACTGGACGCCTTCGCCGCAGTCCGGCACGCGCTCAGCGGCTGACACGCTGCTGCAGTCCATCGATTTAGCCGTGGCGGCTGAAGAGCTGGGGGCAGACGGCGCCTATTTCCGCGTGCATCACTTCGCGCGACAGCTTAGCTCGCCGTTCCCTCTGCTGGCCGCCATTGGCGCAAAAACGAAGACCATCGAAATCGGCACCGGCGTGATTGATATGCGCTATGAAAATCCGATGTACATGGCTGAAGATGCGGGCGCGGCGGACCTGATTTCCGGTGGTCGCCTGCAGTTGGGCATCAGCCGTGGCTCCCCGGAGCAGGTTATTGATGGCTGGCGTCATTTCGGCTATGTCCCGCAGGAAGGGGAAAACGAGTCGGATATGGCACGTCGTCATACCGAGGTGCTGCTTGAGGTGCTGCGTGGGGAAGGGTTTGCCAAACCGAACCCGCAGCCCATGTTCCCGAATCCGCCGGGGCTGCTGCGCCTGGAGCCTTATTCAGAAGGGCTGCGCGAGCGTATCTGGTGGGGTGCCGGTTCTAATGCGACGGCCGTGTGGGCCGCAAAACTGGGCATGAACCTGCAAAGCTCAACGCTGAAGGACGATGAAACCGGTGAGCCGTTCCATATTCAGCAGGCAAAACAGATCCGCGCGTACCGTCAGGCCTGGAAAGAGGCTGGGCATACGCGTGAGCCGCGGGTGTCGGTCAGCCGCAGTATTTTTGCGCTGATGGACGACCGTGACCGGATGTATTTCGGGGCCAGCCGCAACGACAGCGATAGCGTGGGTTATCTTGATGAGAAAACGCGCGCCATCTTCGGGCGCAGCTATGCCGCGGAGCCGGACAAGCTGGTTGAACAGCTGAAAAAGGACGAGGCGATTGCCGAGGCGGACACGCTCTTACTGACCGTGCCGAACCAGCTGGGTGTGGATTATAATGCGCACGTGATTGAGTCTATTCTCAAACATGTCGCACCGGCAATGGGCTGGCGCGAGTAGTTCCGCTATCAGCCTTGAGATCGTAATGGAAAATCTGGCCCTCTGGTATCGCCGGTTTGGCGAGCCAGAATCTGTTCTGCAACCTGAAACCGCGCCGCCGGGCGCGCTTGCGCCGGGACAGCTCCGCGTGCGGATGCTGTTTTCTCCGGTCAACGCGTCCGATCTTATCCCCATCACCGGTGCCTATCGTCACAGAACCCCGTTACCGGCGGTCGCGGGGTATGAAGGTGTCGGTGTTGTCACCGAGGCGCCCGCCTCGTTTAAGCATCTGGTGGGGCAGCGCGTCCTGCCGCTGCGCGGTCAGGGCACCTGGCAGCGCTATGTGGATTGCCCGGCAGAGTATGCGATACCCGTTCCGGACACCGTCGACGCACATCTGGCCGCGCGGGCCTATATTAACCCGCTGGCGGCGCAGATGATGCTGACCCGCTACCCGCCGCGTGGAAAGCGAGTCTTGCTCACGGCTGCCGGATCGGATTGCGCCATTCTGCTGGGGCAGTGGGCGCGTCAGGCGGGGGCGGAAGCGGTGTATGGCATTCACCGTTCTGCCGTGCATGCTGAACGGCTGGAGGCGATGGGCATTACGCCTGTCGCACAGCATGACGCAAACAGAATCGGCACCGTCGCCGCCCGTAGCGATATCGTCTACGATGCCACCGGCGGGCCGCTTGCGGAAACGATCCTCAGCGTGATGCCCGAGCAGGGCATGTTTGTCTGCTACGGGCTGCTCTCCGGGCAAACCTTCACACAGCAGCGGCCTGCGCCGCGCGTGGCGTGGTTCCATATTCGAAACGGTCTGGATGCGCTCAGCGTTGAGGCGTGGCGCGCGGAGTTCGATCGCATCTGGCTGAGGTTGCCCGACAGTGAGTACAGCGACGTTACGGTGTACCCGCTGGCGGAGTGGCGAAGGGCGCTCAGCGCTTATCGTGAAGGTGGAAGGACTCGCAAGCCCCTCCTGTCGATGGCGGAATGACGGCTAGTGATGGCTCATATCGCTCAGCAGCACGGCGATACTTTGCCCGCCCGCCGTCTGCTCCAGACCAATCTTGACGATGATGGTGAGCGGAACGGAGAGCAGCATCCCAACGGGCCCGAGCAGCCAGCCCCAGAATATCAGGGACAAAAAGACCACCAGCGTGGACAGCCCCAGGCCCCGGCCCATCATGCGGGGTTCCAGTATGTTACCGAACACCAGATTGATGACCAGGTATCCGGCCAGCAGGATCAGCGCGTCATAAAGCCCGCTGAAAACCAGCACCTGAAGAATAGGGGGGATCGCCGCCAGCACGGAGCCGATGTTGGGAATGTAGTTAAGCGCAAACGCCAGTAACCCCCAGACGAACGCAAAGCGGACGTCCAGCGCCAGAAGCATCACCCAGACGACAACGCCCGTCACCAGGCTAATGGCCGTTTTCAGCACCAGATAGCGGGAGACGCTGTCCAGCGCGCGTTGAATCGCCCCCATTCCTTCGACCGGACGGACCATTATCTGCTGCAGCTTTGCAGGAAGCTGCGGCACCTCCAGCAGCATAAACACCACCGTTAAAAACAGCAGGAAAATGGAGGTCATGGCATTGGAAAGCTGAGCCAGCAGGCTGGTGACGATCGTCATCGCCGCATTGGGGTCGATATATTTCAGCAGTTCTTCAACTGAGACTTCGATACCCGCGCGTTGCAGCCAGGGCTCCAGCTGCAGCAGCGGTATTGCCAGCGAAGAGCGGTATTTCGGCAGCGTTCGCGCCAGTTCATTGAGCGAGGTCCCCAGATAAGCCACCAGCAGTACCATCGCCACAATAATGATGCTGATAAGCAGCGTGATGGCCAGCACGCGCGGGATGCGTAGCCGCGTCATACGCTGAACCAGCGGGTTGAGGATCACCGCAATAAACAGGGCCAGAATAAAGGGCACAATAATGTCGGCGGCAAAGCGCACGCCTGTCAATATGATCACCAGCATGCCCAGCATGATGACAATTTTTAACCCGTTCAGGGTAATGATGGGTTTAGCCATGGTGACTCCGAAATTTTCTTTATATTTATAATAAAGGTGAAAGGCATTGCAATAAACTAACCAAAATAAAACGGAGTGGGTAAAGAATTGCAAAGACTTTGAGTAAAATCCTGGCTTATGGTACAAATTCGGTGTGTTTAACTACCGAGGACAATTTTCATCCGCAAAGACGAGAAGCAACAACGCGGATAATTGTAATTTTATGGACAATATGTTCAGGACGTACTCTTCAAACAATACTGCTGTATACTCCACCTCTTTCTGCCTGCTTTCTGGTGAGCAACACTGGCGCACCGCACTATAGTCATTTCTTCTGCCTGAGCTGGCGCTAAGCGCTTAGCTGACTGATTTCAATTCGTATTTTTGGGTTTGCTGCACGCAGCGGGCCACGAAGGATTATATTCTCAAGCAGGAGAAAAACATGTTTTACTGGATTTTATTAGCCCTGGCTATTATCGCTGAAATTACCGGCACGCTGTCGATGAAGTGGGCTAGCGTCAGCGATGGCAACACCGGTTTTATTTTGATGCTGGTGATGATTTCGCTTTCGTATATTTTCCTCTCGTTTGCGGTGAAAAAAATTGCGCTGGGCGTCGCGTATGCCCTGTGGGAAGGGATCGGTATTTTGTTGATTACGCTGTTCAGCGTGCTGATATTTGACGAAACATTAACAACAATGAAGGTCGCCGGGTTAACGACGCTGGTCGCGGGTATTGTGCTGATTAAATCAGGTACCCGTAAGCCGTCTAAAGTGCAGAAGGAGCAGAACCATGCAACAGTTTGAGTGGGTTCATGCGGCCTGGCTGGGGTTCGCCATCGTGCTGGAAATTCTGGCGAACGTTCTGCTGAAATTCTCCGATGGTTTTCGCCGTAAATTCTACGGCCTGATGTCGATTGCCGCGGTTCTGGGGGCGTTCAGCGCGCTGTCCCAGGCGGTAAAAGGAATCGATCTTTCGGTCGCCTATGCGTTGTGGGGCGGTTTTGGTATCGCCGCGACGCTGGCTGCAGGCTGGGTGCTTTTCGGTCAGCGTTTAAATAACAAGGGCTGGATGGGACTCATCTTGCTGCTTGCAGGTATGATTATGATAAAACTTGCCTGACGTTCATAAAGCCATCCTTTACAGGCAGCGAAATTCGCTGCCTGTATTACGCTTAGAAAAGCAAAACCTTAAAGAGGATGGCTGATGTATCGCACATTAAGCTGGCGCAATATTCCCACCGCGAGAACGTTGTTTGCCATGGTCTTTATGGCGGGCATCGGCTTAATCATCTCCGTCGTCGCACTCCTCTATCTTTCCCTGCATCTTATCAGCACCAAAACCAATGAAATTGATGAACACCGCACGGCGCTTTCCGTGCAGGGGGCCATTCAGACATCGGTTAACCGCGTCTCCTCGCTGGTGCTGGATAACGCAGTCTGGGACGATGCGGTGCGGGAGGCCTACCGTCCCACGCTCGATACCGACTGGCTGTATAACACCTGGGGCGCCGGCTTTAAAATCAACAACCTCTATGATGGCACCTTCGTGCTTGATGAGCATTTCAATGTCATCTGGGGATCGTTTCAAAGTCAGCCTTTTCTGGAGACGAATCTCGATTTTTTCGGTAAGGGGCTAAAAGCCCTGATTGCTCAGCACGCGCGCGCCTTATCAAGCGATAAAAATATTTATGCCGGGATCAGCAAAACGCGAAGCGGCGTCGCCTTTGTGGGCATTGGGCTGATTCGCCCGATGGTTGGAAGATTACAGGTCACCGACGAAACGCGCCGCTATCTGGTGATCACCCGTCATCTGAACGCCAGAATCTTAGCCGACCTGGGGGCGACCTTTCAGATCGATAACCTGCACTTTACGCCGGAAAAAATTAACGAAATGAGTATGCCGCTGCGCAGTTCGGCAGGGGAGCTGCTGGGCTATCTTAACTGGCAGGCACGGCTTCCGGGGGCGCAGGCCGCCCGGGCGGCATCCTCTGATATCACGCAGATTGTTGTGCTGGCATCGGCTCTGATCCTGCTCTTTATTCTGGTGAGCAGCGTGGGGCTGTACAAGCTTGCGCGAGGAGAAAGCCAGGCGCGTCTGGTGGCGAGAACGGACTGGCTAAGCCATCTGCCGAACCGACGAGCGCTCATCGAAGCGCTGGATCGGGTGAGTCTACGCGGGGATATCGACGTCAAAAGCGTGGTGTTTATCGATCTGGATGGTTTTAAAGACGTGAATGACATCTACGGTCACAGCGTGGGAGACGATCTCATCGTGGCGATAGCGAAAACGCTGAGTGAACGCGTGCCGCCAGGGGGAATGCTGGCGCGTATGGGCGGGGATGAGTTTGCCATGACCATCGGCGATGATGAGGCAGAAGCACAGGCCACCGCCTTTGCCGTTTCGGTGCTGGATTTTCTCACCACCCCGATTCAGCTGGGGGAACGCACGATCCATATCGGGGCCAGTATCGGTATCGCCAGCGGAACCCTGATTGAATGCACCAGCTCCGAGCTGTTTCGCCGCGCCGATATTGCCATGTACCATGCCAAAATGAGCGGGAAAGGGCGTATCACCCACTACGACGCCGAGCTGAACAGCGCCCGGGAGCGTAAGCTGGCGATTGAAAATCAGATCCGTAACGGTCTGGAGCGCGATGAGTTTGAGGTCTGGTATCAGCCGATTATTGACGCCCGCAGCCAGAAAATGAGCAGTGTCGAAGCGCTGGTCCGCTGGCCACGTCGCCCGGACGGGCCGCTGGGCCCGGATACCTTCATCGCCATTGCGGAGACCAGCGGTCTGATTTACAAGCTGGGCCAGTTTGTGCTGCAGCGCGCCTGCCAGGATCTCCAGCCGTATGGTGACTTAATGCTTTCCGTTAACATTTCTCCCGCGCAATTCCGCGATCCCGCCTTCGAAGACAAAGTGGCCAGCGTGCTGGAGACCACTCATTTCCCTGCTAACCGACTGCAACTGGAGGTCACGGAGTCCTATGTGCTGGAAAACCCGGAGCGTGCCCGCATGGCGATAGCCAATCTTAAAGCGCTGGGCACCGCGGTGGCGCTGGATGACTTTGGCACTGGCTATTCCAGCATTGGCTATTTGCGGCGTTTTAACTTCGACACGATCAAGATTGATAAATCGCTGGCCGGGCTGGTGGACAACGATGAACAGGCGGCCGCGCTGGTAAGCGGCACGGTGCGGATCGCCAACGCGCTGGGGATGGCGGTGGTCGCCGAAGGGGTCGAGACCGAAAGACAAATGAAACTGCTGCGGCTGGCTGGCTGCGATCAACTGCAGGGTTTTTGGTTCAGCCAGCCGATGCCGATTGAGTCAATCAGGGCATTACATCAGGTCAGACGATGCTGATTTACTGCTGCGCCAGCGCTTCCAGCTTGTCGCGAAAACCGGTCACGGACAAGGCTCGGTTATCTGCGCGCCAGCGATCTTTCGCCGCCGGGGCAGAGCTCTGCACACCGATCAACTGCCAACCGTTATCTGTTTTCAGCATCAGCGGTGAGCCACTGTCACCCGGCAACGTATCGCACTGGTGCGAGAGTACGCTGGTTTGCGCCCAGCCCGTCACAATACAGTCGGAGTGCGTGTAAAGCGTATCCAGATGGTCGACAGGATAGCCGGACTGCGTCACTTTCCGGTCGGCAGCTTTCAGCGCGGCGGTGAGGGCATCTTTGTCGCCGTCAAATAACGGCAGCGGTGTAATGCCGGAAGGGGGATAGCGTAAAACGATGAGGCCAAAGTCCCATGAGGCGGCCGCCGGTGGCACGATCCAGCCGTCACCATCCGGTTTCAGTCGTTTGCCGAGAGACGGATCGACCCGGCCTTCAATGCCGTGAATTTCATAGCGCCAGGTGCCTTTTTGCGACACAAACCGCAAGGCCACCGCTTTATCCGGCTTGCCGTTTGGCGGCGTTAACAGACAGTGGCCTGCTGTCAGGGCAAGCTGTGGGGTAATCAGCGTCGCAGTACATAAGTTACCGCTGGCGGTTTCCAGTTGACCTATAGCATCCCAGGGCGCCTGGGTGGGATCGGCGACGCGCGTGCGATCGTCATGACCGAAAAAAAGCGTCTTTAGCTCTTTCGCGCTAATGGTGTCATCACCGCCATCATCCGCATGTGAGAATCCAGAAAAAAGACCAAACGTTCCCAGTAACAACACAACAGATTTACGCATATCACACTCTGGTGGGGGTAATTATGATTATTAAAAGTGAACCCTATGAAAATACTATAGACGGGACAGCGCTAAAGTGGGAGTAAAATCAGCGTGCTACAATCAGGAAAGATAAAAGTGGCTGGCGATGAGCGCGCATAAAATAAGCAGGATCAGAATCAGCTCAAACCGATAGCGTCGCAGCATACGCCCTCCGGATAAAAAAAACGGCGCGGAACCTGTTCCGGTTCGGCGCCGGTTTACCAACGTGCCCCGAAGGGCACGGTTTAGCTTGTACTCTTACGCAGCTGGCTGTGCAGCTGGTTTAGCAGCTTCGTGTTTTACTGCTTTTTTGTGATGCTTTTTAGCAGCCTGAGCTTTCTGTTCTACAGCCGGTTTAGCGGCTTTTTTGTGGTGGTGCTTTTTAGCAGCCTGCGCTTTCTGCTCTACAGCGGGTTTAGCGGCTTTTTTGTGGTGGTGCTTTTTAGCGGCCTGCGCTTTCTGCTCTACAGCGGGTTTAGCGGCTTTTTTGTGGTGCTTTTTGGCAGCCTGCGCTTTCTGCTCGGTTGGTGCTGCGGTTGCAGGTGCAGCGGCTTCTTTTTTCGCTGCAGCTTTGTGGTGTTTCTTATGATGAACCGCTTTTGCTGGGGCAGCGGTGGTGGTTGCAGCAGGTGCGGCAGCCGGTGCAGCAGTTGCGGTAGTGTCAGCAGCAAATGCAGCAGAAGACAGACCCATAGCAGCGGCAACAACCAGAGCTAATACTTTATTCATTCTCATACCCTCGAATTTGGTTTTTCATTTAACCCCACTGCGGGGCCGTTGAAATAACTATATCCCTGTAAACTCGGGGTTTCCGTGAGTGATTGGTATCGGCGTGTAACCATATGTACATTGCCGGGGGGCTAGCACAGACGGCCCACTCTCCATAGAGGGAGAGGGCTGGGGTGAGGGGGAACATACGGCTCTTTTACCTGAGGTCCCTCATCCCCGGCCAAACAGATTACAAATAGCGGGAGGTCAGATGTTCGCGGAAGTAACGGATGTTCAGATCCTCGCCCGTCGCCTGGGTGATTAACTGCGACGTGCTGAAGCGACTGCCGTGCTTCCAGATGTTCTGACGCAGCCAGTCAAAGAGTGCGGAAAAATCGCCCTCAGCGATGGAGGCCTGCAGACCCGGAAGCGCCGTTTTCGCGGCGTGGAACAGCTGTGCGGCATACATGGCCCCCAGCGTATACGACGGGAAGTAGCCAAAACCGCCGTCGGTCCAGTGGATATCCTGCATACAGCCGTTGCGGTAGTTGTCTTTGGTGGATAACCCGAGCCAGGCCTGCATTTTCTCGTCCCACAGGGCAGGGATATCGTCCACTTCGATCTCGCCGTTGATCAGCGACCGCTCAATCTCATAGCGCAGCACCACGTGCGCCGGGTAGCTCACTTCGTCTGCATCGACGCGGATATAGCCCGGCTTCACGCGCTGGTTCCAGGCGATAAAGTTCTCTTCGCTGAACGCCGCCTGGCTGCCAAAACGGGCGTGCACCGCAGGGAGAAGATGCTTGAGGAAGGCTTCACTGCGTCCCAGTTGCATCTCGAAGAACAGGCTCTGAGATTCGTGGATCGCGGTTGAGCGGGCCAGCGCAATCGGCTGTCTTGCCCATGCGCGCGGCAGGTTTTGTTCGTAGCGCGCGTGTCCGGTTTCGTGGATCACGCCAAACAGCGCGCTGAGCAGCTCATCCTCGTCATAGCGCGTGGTGATGCGCACGTCCTCCGGTACGCCGCCGCAGAACGGGTGCGCGCTTACGTCGAGGCGACCGCCGTTAAAATCGAAGCCGAGCATCTTCATGGCTTCCAGGCCCAGTTCACGCTGTGTTGCCGTCGGGAAAGGCCCCTGAGGAGGAACAAACGATCGCTGAGCCTGTTTTTCCACGACGTTTGCCAGCAGGTCCGGCAGCCAGGACTTCATGTCGCCGAACAGCACGTCCAGACGGGCGCTGGTCATGTCGGGTTCAAAAATATCCAGCAACGCATCGTACGGCGTACAGCCTTTGGCTTCCGCCCGCAGGCGCGCCTCTTCACGGCTGAGTTTGACCACCTCTTTCAGGTTGGCGGAAAAACCCTGCCAGTCGTTGGCGGGACGCTGGGTGCGCCAGGCGTGTTCACACCTGCTGCCCGCCAGGGATTTGGCTTCCACCAGCGTTTCCGGCAGCAGCGAGGCCTGCTGATAGTGGCGCGTCATTTCCCGCAGGTTGGCCTGTTCGACGTCATTCAGATCTTCCCCTGCCGCCGCGGCTAACAGGTCGCCGACTTTTTTATCGGTCAGGAGCTGGTGCTGCAGGACGCTCATTTCCGCCAGCGCCTCGCCGCGCGCGGCGCTGCCGCCGGGCGGCATCATGGTGAACATGTCCCAGCTGGCGATGGAGGAGAGGTGCGAGAAGCGGGAGAGGCGCTGGAAGGTTTTCACAAGTGACTGATAGGCTGATGTTTTTTCCAATTCTTATTTCCTCATGCCGGGGATGTGTTTCAGGGAGCATACAATGAAACAGACCAAATTCCCCAACATTTCCCACGCGGAGGAAATCTGTGCAGATCTCCTCCGTTGAAACCGTCCCCGGCATTCCGGGAGACGGTTTTCGGTGGGCACTCAGGACTTATCGCGCATAACCTGTTGCAGGATCGCCAGCGCCTGGTTGAACTGGGCATCCGGAATGGTCAGCGGATAAAGGAAGCGGATCACGTTGCCGTACTGGCCGCAGATCAATAACAGCAGGCCCTGAGCGAGCGCCTTTTGCTGGATCGCCTGCGCGATGGCGGCTGAAGGTTCACGGCTCTCGGGATCAAAAAACTCCGCCGCGATCATCGATCCTCTTCCCCTTATCGCCACGAGCGCAGGGAAGGTGCCCTGAATCTCCTCCAGCGTGGCTTTCAGCCGATCGCCCAGCTGACGGGCGCGCGCGCACAGCGACTCGTTGTCGATAATCTTCAGCACCGCATGCGCGGCGGCCACCGCAAGCGGGTTGCCGGCATAGGTTCCCCCCAGGCCGCCGGGAGCCGGCGCGTCCATGATGTCGGCGCGACCCACCACGCCGGACAGCGGCATTCCGCCTGCCAGGCTTTTAGCCATCGTCATCAGGTCGGGTTTGTCCGCGTAGTGTTCCATGGCAAACAGTTTACCCGTACGGGCGAAGCCGCTCTGCACTTCGTCGGCAATCATTACGATCCCGTGCTCATCACAGATGCGGCGGATGGCGGCCACTAGCTCTGGCGGGGCGACGTTGAATCCGCCTTCACCCTGAATGGGTTCAAAAATAATCGCCGCCACCTGTTTCGCCTCAATATCTGCTTTGAACAGGCGTTCTATCGCCGTGATGGCATCCTGCGTCGTGATGCCGTGCAGCTCGGAGGGATACGGCACGTGATAAACCGACCCCGGGAAGGGACCAAATCCGAGCTTGTAAGGCGCGACCTTGCCGGTTAACGCCATGGTCATATAGGTTCGGCCGTGAAAACCTCCCCCGAAGGCAATCACACCCGGTCTGCCGGTGTGGGCCCGGGCGATTTTAATGGCATTTTCCACCGCTTCTGCGCCCGTGGTGAAGAACGCCGTTTTGGCCGGGCTCTGCACCGGGGCCAGCTCGTTAAGTTTTTCGGCCAATGAAACGTAGCTTTCATACGGCACAATCTGGTAGGCCGTGTGGGTGAACTGGTGAAGCTGTTTTTCCACTGCGGCCACCAGTTCAGGATGACGATGGCCGGTATTCAGTACCGCGATCCCGGCGGCGAAATCAATATAGTCGTTGCCTTCCACGTCGGTAAGCGTGGCATTCTCCGCCGAGCGGGCAAAGAAATCACACATTACGCCAACGCCGCGCGGGGTGGCAGAAAGTCTGCGCTGATGAAATTCCTGGTTACTCATATCAGATACCCTTTTGTCGAAAACGATCATACGCCAAGACGATCGCGCAGGCTGTAATACGCCGCGCCCATCGCCGTGAATGGAATCCGCAGGCTGCGACCGCCCGGGAAGGGGTAGTGCGGAAGATTAGCAAACGCATCAAAGCGCTCAGCGTCACCGCGCAACAGTTCCGAGATCAGCCGTCCGGCCAGGTGGGTGCAGGTCACGCCGTGGCCGCTGTAGCCCTGCATGTAATAGATGTTTTTATCCAGACGACCAAACTGCGGCATACGCGACAGGGTCAGCAGGAAGTTGCCCGTCCAGCGGTAGTCGATTTTGACGCCTGCCAGCTGAGGGAAGGTTTTGAGCAGCTTTGGCATCACCAGGCGCTCGACATCGTCCGGATCGCGCGCGCCATAGACGACGCCACCACCGTACAGCAGGCGGTTGTCGGCGGTGAGACGGTAGTAATCCAGCAGGTAGTTACAATCTTCCACGCAGTAGTTATTGGGGATCAGCGTGCGGGCGACCTCTTCCGGCAGCGGGGCGGTGGTCACCACCTGGGTGCCGCAGGGCATGCTGCGTTTTGCCAGTTCCGGTTCGATCTTATCGCCCAGATAAGCATTCCCGGCGACGATCACGTAGCGGGCCGTCACCTGGCCATGCTGCGTGCTAACCACGGCCGGGCTGGTGTGCTGAATGGCGGTCACCGGGGACTGTTCATATACCCGCCCGCCGTTCAGGCGAATGGCGTCCGCTTCGCCGATCGCCAGGTTCAGCGGATGAATATGCCCCCCGCTGCGGTCCAGCAGCGCGCCGGTATAGCGTTCGCTGTCGACCTCCCGGCGGATGGCGCTGGCGTCCAGCAACTCCAGCTGCGTGTTGCCGTAGCGTTCCCAGTTGGCTTTTTGCTCCTCCAGCGTCTCCAGCTGCTTATGGTTTAGCGCCACAAACAGCCCGCCGGGACGATAGTCGCACTGGATCTGATAGCGCTTGATACGCTCCCGAATGATTTCCCCGCCTTCAAACATCATGCTCCCGAGCATTCTGGCGGCATCGGGCCCGTAGTTTTTCTCGATCACGTCGATATCGCGGCTGTAGGAGTTAACCAGCTGGCCGCCGTTGCGTCCGCTGGCGCCGAAGCCTATGCGCGCCCCTTCAAGGAGCACCACGTCATAGCCCATTTCGGCGAGATGCAGCGCGGAGGAGAGGCCGGTATAGCCGCCGCCCACCACGCACACGTCACAGCTGATCGACTCGTTAAGCGTCGGGAAAGGTTCGTAAGCGTTCGCGCTGGCCGCGTAGTAGCTGGTGGTATGTTCGGTCATGATTGAGACTCCAGAGCAATCCAGATGGTTTTCAGTTCGGTAAATTTTTCCAGCGCGTGCAGGGACTTATCGCGACCGTTGCCGCTCTGCTTATAGCCGCCAAAGGGAACGGTCATATCACCGTCGTTATAGTTATTGACGAAGACCGAGCCTGCCTTCAGGCGGCGGCTCATGCGGTGCGCCCGGGAGAGATCGCGGGTCCATACCGCCGCGCCAAGCCCGTATTCACTGTCGTTGGCCAGCGTTAAGGCGTCCTCTTCGGTTTTAAATCGGGTGACGACCAGCACCGGGCCGAAAATCTCTTCCCGGCACAGCGGGGAGTCGGGCTCGAGGTCGACAAAAATGGTTGGACCGACTGCGGAAGGCCATGATTGTTCCCGCCCGTCCAGCAGCAGCGAGCCTTTCCGGGTTCCTTCGCGAATAAACGTGTGGACGGTATCGGCGTGCGCAGCGTCGATGAGCATGCCCATCGTGCTGTCGGGGTCGAGCGGATCGCCCGGCTGCCAGTGACGGGCCTGCGCTTTCAGCTTTGTCAGGAATTCATCGGCGATGCTCTCTTCGAGCAGCAGGCGGGTACCGGCGATACAGACTTGCCCCTGGTTGTAAAAAATCCCGGCGGCGGTCGCGCTCACGGCCTTGTCCAGGTCCGGACAGTCGGCAAAGATAATGTTGGCGCTCTTGCCGCCTGCCTCCAGCCAGACGCGCTTCATGTTGCTTTCTCCCGCGTCCTTCAACAGCTGCTTGCCGGTACGGGTAGAGCCGGTAAACGTCAGCACCTCGACCTCCGGATGACGTGCCAGCGCCTGGCCTGCTTCGTGGCCGTAGCCGCTTATCACATTCAGCACGCCGTCCGGCAGGCCCGCTTCTTTCGCCAGCCCGGCCAGCCGCAGGGCGGTGAGCGGTGATTTCTCCGACGGTTTCAATACCACGCTATTGCCCGCGATCAGCGCCGGGCCCAGCTTCCAGCAGGCCAGCAGCAGCGGGAAGTTCCAGGGGACGATGGCCGCAACAACCCCGATGGGCTCGCGCACGATCATCGCCAGCTCGCCCGGACCCGTAGGCGCCACTTCGCCGTAGACTTTATCCGCCGCTTCGGCGTACCAGCGAATGGCGCGCGCCGCGCCGGGAATATCATCGCGCAGGCTGTGGCGGATGGGTTTTCCGGTGTCCAGCGTTTCCAGTAAGGCCAGCTCTTCGCTATGGCGTTCCATCAAATCGGCGAGCGTATTTAACACGGCCTTGCGCCGCGCCGGAGACGCCTGCGACCAGTCACCGCGCTCAAATACCTCACGCGCGGCCTGAACCGCGCGGTCCACGTCCGCCTGTTTGCCCCGGGCGACGTTCGCCAGCGTCTGCTGGGTCGCGGGATTGACGGTTTCAAAAGTGGTGTTATCGGCGGCGTCACAATAGGCGCCGTTAATAAATAACCGGGTCTCAATGGCGCTGTTTTTTGCTTTATCCTGCCAGTAAGTCAGGTGCTGAAAATGCATATTCACTCCTTTCTTTCGCAATCAGATAAATAAGGTCATGGCCGTTTCAGGCAATACGAAGCCGTGGGGCATCCCGGGAATTAACCCGTTAAATGCCGACAGCGATCGTTTTTATATTTCCCGGCGTAAGCGCGCTTACGCCGGGACTGAGTGGTAATTAGAACGTGGTAGGGGTGTGGGCACTGATAATGCGGCAGATGCCTGCCGAGGTGTTGCTGAAGCTGTGCGGTATGCCGGTATTGATGGCATAGCTCTGCCCCGCAACCAGGTGATATTGCTGGCCATTAATGGTCAACAATATTTCACCTTCCAGTATCGTACCGATCTCCTCACCCTGGTGTTTGATCCTCTCTCCGGTCGTGGTTCCAGGCTGGTAAGTTTCAAAAATCATCGCCAGCGTACGGTTCGGATTTCCGTTATGAACCAGCTTCATCGAAACCCCCTGACTGCCTATTTCGATAAGGTCTTCCTGATTAATAACCACCTGCGGTTCATCAGGTTTTTCCGGTTCCGAAAAGAATTCCGAGAGCGACAGCCCATAAACTTTCAGCAGCTTCTGTAGCGTACTGATGGCAGGACTGACTTTATCCTGCTCAATGGTGCTGATGGCACTGTGTGTTAACCCAGACAGTTCGGCGGCACGCCGCTGCGAGAGACCCAGCTGTTGGCGGATCTCAGACAGACGTTTCCCTGGCGCCAGTCCGTCATCGCTCATAGTTGCATTTCCTTTACGGTAGTGGTCAAAGCCGCTGCTTCTCAGCAATGTGGCTTTGACAGGCGGTGATAAAACCTTCAAACAACATACGTGACAGGGCGTACTCGCTGCTGTTCCATTCGGGGTGCCATTGCACACCGAGGGCAAAAGGGTGGTCATGAACGCTGACCGCTTCGACCAGCCCGTCCGTCGAGCGGGCCTCCACGCGAAGCCGTGGTCCTAACGTCCGTGCACCTTGCCCGTGTAACGAGTTTACCCAAAATGTGTTACAGCCTGGTATTAATTGAGACAGCAGTCCTCCCTCCTGAACCTGAACTTCATGAGACGGGGCGTATTGTAGCTCAACCGGCAGTTCAGGATCTTCCCGGTGCTCAAGCAGGTCGTTCTGCTCGAACAGGCGGCGATACAGCGTCCCTCCCGTTGCAACAACCAGTTCCTGCAGCCCCCGGCAGATGGCGAAAATGGGGATGCGCCTTTCGAGCGCGGCGGCAATCAGCGCCATACTCAGAAGATCTCGCCCGGGATCGGCGTTAGGCTCATCGCCGTTTTCACCATAAAGGTGCGGCTGCACATTACTTGGGCTGCCCGGCAGGTAAATCCCGTCCAGGGTCGGGAGCAGAGCGGTAAGGAGCTCTGGCTCTGCCAGCGCATGCGGTAAGGCAATCGGTAAGCCTCCCGCGTTAATAATGGCATTCAGGTACTTTTCTTGCAGGGTCTGGGTCTCATGACCCTTAAGCCTGTTTCTACACATCACCACGCCAATAACTGGCTTGTTCATTATATTTTCCATGATCGCCCTCACAAAGTGGACTAAATTTAGGCCATTATCGCCTGCAAAACGGCCTTTTCGTTCAATATTTTCTCAATCTAGCAACGGGATCTGCCTTTTGCAAACTTAATTTAACATTTGACAAACAATTTATTTGCATACAGATTCGATAGGGTGGACATTATATTTGACAGTCCAGAGCAGCGAACGCAAATCCAAAAACGGTGGTAAATCATGGAAACCAATATCGTAGAAGTTGAGAACTTTGTGCAGCACACGGATGAGAGGCGGGGCAGCGCCTTTACGCAGGAAGTGAAGCGCTATTTAGAAAAGTATCCTGACACCCAGTTTATTGATGTCCTCCTGACCGACCTGAACGGCTGTTTTCGCGGCAAACGCATCCCGGTTGCCGGACTGAGCAAGCTTGAAAAAGGCTGCTATTTCCCGGCATCGGTTTTCGCCATGGACATTTTAGGTAACGTCGTGGAAGAGGCGGGCCTGGGGCAGGAGCTCGGCGAGCCGGACTGCATCTGCGTGCCGGTACCGGGCACCCTGACACCGTCCGCCGCCGACCCGGAATACATTGGTCAGGTGCAACTCACCATGGTCGATGAAGATGGCGCTCCCTTTGACGTTGAGCCGCGGAACGTACTCAACCGACTCTGGCAGCAGCTGCGCCAGCGCGGTCTGTTCCCCGTGGTAGCGGTAGAGCTGGAGTTCTATTTACTTGACCGTAAACGCGATGCCGACGGCTACCTGCAGCCACCCTGCGCGCCGGGCACCGACGTGCGCAACACGCAGAGTCAGGTCTACTCGGTTGATAATCTGAACCACTTTGCTGACGTGCTGAACGACATTGACGAACTGGCGCAGCTGCAGCTGATCCCCGCTGACGGGGCAGTGGCTGAGGCTTCCCCGGGCCAGTTTGAGATAAACCTGCACCATACGGAAAACGTGCTTGATGCCTGCGACGATGCGCTGGCGCTAAAACGTCTCGTCAGGCAGATGGCGGAAAAACATAAGATGCACGCCACGTTTATGGCAAAGCCGTATGAAGAGCATGCGGGCAGCGGGATGCATATCCACATCAGCATGCAAAACAACCGAGGCCAAAACGTGCTCGCAGACGCCAACGGCGAGGATTCCGCGCTGCTGAAACGCGCGCTGGCCGGGATGATCGATCTGATGCCTGCATCCATGGCGCTGCTGGCACCGAACGTCAACTCCTACCGTCGCTTCCAGCCGGGAATGTACGTGCCGACGCAGGCCTCATGGGGACATAATAATCGCACCGTTGCCCTGCGTATCCCCTGCGGCGATCGCCATAACCATCGGGTCGAGTACCGGGTGGCGGGCGCTGACGCGAATCCGTATCTGGTGATGGCGGCGATTTTTGCCGGTATTTTACATGGGCTGGATAACGATTTACCCCTGCAGGAAGAAGTGGAAGGCAATGGTCTGGAGCAGGACGGACTGCCGTTCCCGATTCGTCAGAGCGATGCGCTGTGGGAATTTATGCAAAACGATAGCCTTCGCGAGCGGCTGGGCGAACGTTTCTGCCACGTCTATCACGCCTGCAAAAACGATGAATTACTGCAGTTTGAACGCCTGATTACCGAAACTGAAATTGAGTGGATGCTCAAAAACGCCTGATGACGTGCCCCGGTAAGGGGCCGCTTTGTTTCATCTCATACGTATCACCAAACGGCCTGCGCGGAGCCTGGCCTAACTGTTTGCTGGCACGCCAGCTATCTCCCGGGAGTCGCGTTATGGAGCGCAGGCGGCACAGGGATTTTCTTAACGACACTGTGTGACGAGGTAGGAAATGATGCAGATGTTCAACTATCCGCAGGGCGAAGGGGGCCAGTCAGGCACCTGCTGTGAGTGCGAGCCAGAGACGGTGCGCTGGTGCGATCGCGTGTGTTCTTTACAACTTCCCCCTTTGCTAAGCAGGTTTGCGTTAAGGACAGCGCGATTGCAAACCACGGTAAGCATGGGGGGGACGGTTTATGGCGACTAACACCTCTCTTGACTCGCCGCGCATGGCCGGAAGAACCCGGCTGCGCAGTTCCCTCAAGCTCTGGCAGGTGGTCATGATGGGGCTGGCTTACCTCACTCCTATGACCGTGTTTGATACCTTCGGCATTGTGTCCGGTATCAGCAACGGCCACGTGCCCGCCTCGTATCTCCTGGCGCTGGCTGGCGTCATGTTTACCGCCATTAGCTACGGCAAACTGGTACGGCAGTTCCCGGAAGCGGGCTCCGCATATACCTACACGCAGAAATCGATCGGCCCCCACTTAGGCTTTATGGTCGGCTGGTCATCGCTGCTGGACTATCTCTTCCTGCCGATGATTAACGTGCTGCTGGCGAAGATCTACCTTTCCGCGTTGTTCCCTGAAGTTCCGCCGTGGGTCTGGGTAGTGGGGTTTGTGACGATCCTGACGCTGGCGAACCTGAAGAGCGTGAATCTGGTCGCCAACTTCAACACCCTGTTTGTGCTGGTGCAGATCGCCATCATGGTGGTGTTTGTCATCCTCGTGGTGCACGGACTGCATAAGGGGGAGGGCGTCGGCACCGTCTGGTCGCTCCAGCCGTTTATCAGCGAGAACGCTCACCTGATCCCGATTATTACCGGCGCGACTATCGTCTGCTTCTCTTTCCTCGGCTTTGACGCGGTCACCACGCTGTCGGAAGAGACGCCAAACGCGGCGCGGGTGATCCCCAAAGCCATTTTCCTCACCGCTTTGTATGGCGGGCTGATATTCATTGTTGCCTCGTTTTTCATGCAGCTCTTTTTCCCGACGATCGCCCGCTTCAAGAACCCGGACGCCGCGCTGCCGGAAATCGCGCTGTACGTGGGCGGCAAGCTTTTCCAGTCGGTGTTTCTGTGTACCACGTTTGTGAATACGCTCGCTTCAGGCATGGCATCGCACGCCAGCGTCTCGCGCTTACTGTATGTGATGGGGCGTGACAACGTGTTTCCGGAGCGGGTGTTTGGCTACGTGCATCCGAAATGGCGTACGCCGGCCCTGAACGTCATTATGGTTGGGATAGTGGCGCTGTCGGCCCTGTACTTTGATCTCGTGACCGCGACGGCGCTGATCAACTTTGGCGCGCTGGTGGCGTTTACGTTTGTTAATCTCTCGGTGTACAACCATTTCTGGCGGCGTAAGGGGCTGAACAAAACGTGGAAAGATCGGTTCCACTATCTCCTGCTGCCGCTCATTGGTGCCGTCACGGTCGGCGTGCTGTGGATAAACCTCGAAGCGACGTCCCTGACGCTTGGCCTCATCTGGGCGGCACTGGGGATCCTTTACCTGACATGGCTCACGCGCCGTTTCCGCAAACCGCCTCCGCAGTTTGAAGCCGGTAAGATAGAACAGGCCTGGGATTCCTGAACGAAAAACGGCACCAGTACGCTGGTGCCGTTTTTCGGGAAACGGACATCCGCCCGCAAGCCTATTATTTCAGACGTTTATGAAGACTTGCGCCCACCAGCAGTGCGGCACAGAGCATTAGCGCGATAAACCCGCCCACGCCGTTCCAGCCGTAGTTATGCCAGAACACGCCGCCGAGCGTCCCGGCGATGCTGGACCCCAGGTAATAGCTAAACAGATAAAGAGACGATGCCTGACCTTTGGCGCGACGCGCACGCGGGCCAATCCAGCTGCTGGCGACCGAGTGGGCGGCGAAGAACCCCGCGGAAAAGAGCAGCATGCCGGCAAAAATCAGCCACAGGGAGGAGAAGAGCGTCAGCAGCAGGCCGACCAGCATCACCGCCGTGAAGAACAGCATGACCGGGCCGCGTCCATAGCGGGCGGTCATCGCCCCGGCCTTTGGTGAACTCCACGTACCGGTCAAATAAGCCACCGAGAGTAAACCGACAATAGCCTGGTTCAGATGCCACGGTGAGAGCATCAGGCGATAGCCAATGTAGTTAAACAGCGTGACGAAGGCGCCCATCAGCAGGAAGCCGGTCAGGAACAGGCGCGGCAGCCCCTTGTCGCGCCAGTGCAGACGGAAGTTGATAAACAGCGTTTTCGGACGCAGCGATGTCGGGCGGAAATGACGCGATTCCGGCAGAATTTTCCAGAACATCAGGGCGGATGCCAGCGCGAAACAGCCGATGACCGCCAGCGCAATCCGCCAGCTAAAGAAGTCCGTGAATACCCCGCTCAGCAGACGTCCGCTCATCCCGCCAATCGAGTTCCCGCTGATGTAAAGCCCCATAGAGAAGGCGACAAAGCTCGGGTGGATCTCCTCGCTGAGATAGGTCATTCCGACCGCCGCCACGCCGCTGAGCGAGAGCCCGATCAGCGCGCGCATCACCAGAATCCCGTGCCAGCTGGTCATCATGGTTGAAAGTAACGTACAGACCGAAGCCAGCATCAGCGCGGTTACCATCACCGGTTTACGCCCAATGGCGTCGGAAAGAGGGCCGGTAAAGAGCAGGCCAATCGCCAGCATCCCGGTAGAAATGGAGAGTGAAACGCTGCTGCTGGCAGGCGATACGCCAAACTCATGGGAGAGCACGGGCAGGATCGGCTGAACGCAATAGAGCAGGGCGAAGGTGGCCAGACCGGCGGAAAAGAGCGCCAGCGTGACGCGCATAAATTGGGGAGTACCACGTTTAATGAACTGAACCGGCTGCGATGTTGCAGGTAAATCATTGATATCGCTTGCCGGATCGATATCAATGGTAGTTGTACGACTCACACAGTTTCCTTGCTTAAACATCCCCGTGATTTCTGGTGACGGGTATGACCACCTCTTCAGGGTAGGAAAATGTAAATATTCTGTCTAATATATTAATAATCTCAAATGATACGTTAGAAATATGAATATCGAGCTGCGTCATCTTCGCTACTTTGTCGCCGTCGCCGAAGAGCTGCATTTTGGCCGCGCGGCGGCACGGCTGAATATCTCTCAACCCCCGTTAAGCCAGCAAATTCAGATCCTGGAGCAGCAGGTCGGGGCGCGCCTGCTGGCCCGCACCAACCGCAGCGTGAGCCTGACGGCGGCGGGCAAGCAATTTCTCATCGACAGCCGACAAATTTTGAGCATGGTTGAGGACGCCGCCGCTCGGGCAGAACGGCTGTATCTCGGGGAGGCCGGAGAGCTGCGCATTGGGTTTACCTCGTCCGCGCCGTTTATCAGCGCCGTCTCGGAAACGCTGTCGTCATTCCGCCGCCATTTCCCGGATGTTCATATTCAGACGCGCGAGATCAATACCCGCGAGCAGATTGCGCCGCTCAATGAAGGTTCGCTGGATTTGGGGCTGATGCGTAATACCCAGCTGCCGGACTCGCTGGCGTGGGAGGTGATCCTGCGCGAGCCGCTGATGGCCATGATCCCACACGATCACCCGCTGGCGTCGCGTCCGACGGTGTCGCTGGCAGAGCTGGCAAAAGAGCAGTTTGTCTTTTTTGATCCGCAGGTCGGAACGGGTCTGTATGACGATATCCTGGGGCTGATGCGCCGCTACGATCTTGCCCCGGTCATTACCCAGGAAGTCGGGGAAGCGATGACCATTATCGGGCTGGTCGCCGCCGGGCTGGGCGTCTCTATTCTTCCGGCCTCCTTTAAACGGGTACAATTGCGCGAAATGCGCTGGGTGACCATCGCCGAAGAGGATGCCGTTTCAGAGATGTGGCTGGTCTGGGCAAAACATCGCGAACAGAGTCATGCCGCACAGCGCTTCAAACAGCAGTTGATGAATGCCTCCTCCGGGGGGCATTTTCAGGGAAAAGTGGGCAAAAATGTGCAGTAAATCACATGGCTAAGTAAATATTTGACGGCAGCCATGCAAGTGCTTCACCATAGCCAACAGTTTATTTCGAAGCTCGAAAATAAGGGAGTACGAGGTGGTCGCTGATAGTCAGCCAGGGCACATTGATCAGATTAAGCAGACCAACGCTGGCGCGGTATATCGCCTGATCGATCAGCTTGGTCCGGTTTCGCGTATCGATCTTTCGCGCCTGGCACAGCTGGCACCCGCCAGTATCACCAAGATTGTCCGCGAGATGCTGGAAGCGCACCTGGTTCAGGAGACGGAAATTCAGGAGCCGGGCAGCCGTGGCCGTCCGGCAGTCGGGCTGGTGGTGGAGACGGAAGCCTGGCACTACCTGTCGCTGCGCATCAGCCGCGGCGAGATCTTCCTTGCGCTGCGCGATCTGAGCAGCAAGCTGGTGGTAGAGGACCGTCTTGAACTGCCGCTCAACGCCGAGGAATCGCTCCTCGAGGCGATTGTCTCGCACATCGATCGCTTCTTCATCCGCCATCAGCAGCGGCTTGAACGCTTAACGGCGATTGCCATCACCATGCCGGGCATTATTGATACCGAAAATGGTATTGTCCACCGCATGCCGTTTTATGACGATGTCAAAGAGATGCCGCTGGGTGAGGTGCTGAAAAACCATACTGGCGTACCGGTCTACATTCAGCATGACATCAGCGCCTGGACGATGGCGGAGGCGCTCTTCGGCGCGTCCCGCGGCGCGCGGGATGTGATTCAGGTGGTTATCGATCATAACGTCGGGGCGGGGGTGATTACCGACGGTCGTCTTCTCCACGCCGGAAGCAGCAGCCTGGTGGAAATTGGCCATACCCAGGTCGACCCGTACGGCAAGCGCTGCTACTGCGGCAACCACGGCTGTCTGGAGACCATTGCCAGCGTGGAAAGCGTGCTGGAGCTGGCGCAGGTCAGGCTCAGCCAGTCCATGAGCTCCTCGCTGCACGGACAACCCTTAACGGTGGATTCTCTCTGCGTCGCCGCGCGTCAGGGCGATCTGCTGGCGAAGGACATTATTACCGGGGTGGGAAATAACGTTGGCCGCATTCTGGCGATTATGGTGAACCTCTTCAACCCGCAAAAAATCCTCATTGGCTCACCGCTCAGCCAGGCGGCGGAGATCCTCTTCCCGGCGATTACGGCCTGTATTCAGCAGCAGTCGCTTCCCGCCTACAGCCGGAACATTGCGGTAGAAAGCACCCAGTTTTCCAATCAGGGCACGATGGCCGGCGCGGCGCTGGTCAAAGATGCCATGTATAATGGCTCGCTGTTGATCCGCCTGTTACAGGGTTAACTCTTTTCCGCAGATGTAAGAAAAATTGCGCTATCTCAAGCCGGGTAGCGCACGCATCCCGTAGACTTCCTCCACTGAATTATTTACCTGGTTTATATTTTCGAAGCATACCCAAGAGGTGGAGTGAGTCATGCTTAAGCGTTTCTTTGTTACTGGTACTGATACCTCTGTCGGCAAGACCGTCGTATCCCGCGCATTGCTGCAGGCGCTGGCAGCAAGCGGTAAACGCGTGGCAGGGTACAAACCGGTCGCAAAAGGGAGTAAAGAGACGCCAGAGGGATTGCGTAATAAAGACGCCCTGGTGCTGCAAAGCGTCTCGTCACTGGAGTTGCCTTATCATGCGGTCAATCCCATCGCGTTAAGCGAAGAGGAGAGCAGCGTGGCGCACAGCGGCCTGATTAACTATCCCCTGTTGTCCGATGGCCTGGCGAACCTGAGCGAGAAGGTCGATCACGTGGTGGTCGAAGGGACGGGCGGCTGGCGCAGCCTGATGAACGACCTGCGCCCGCTGTCGGAATGGGTCGTGCAGGAACAGCTTCCGGTGGTGATGGTGGTGGGGATCCAGGAAGGGTGCATCAACCACGCGCTGCTGACGGCGCAGGCGATTGCCAATGACGGTCTGCCGCTGATGGGCTGGGTGGCCAACCGCATCAACCCGGGCCTCGCGCACTATGCGGAGATCATCGACGTGCTGAGCGCTAAACTGCCCGGACCGCTGGTGGGTGAGCTGCCTTATCTGCCTCGCGCCGAGCAGCGCGAACTAGCGCAGTACATCGATCTCTCTGCCCTCGGTGGCGTGTTGACCGTAGACAGAGTCGTGGCGTAACGTCCGCGACAGCACGGACGCCAGCACGCAGGCGACCAGCAAACCGGGCAGTAAAAAATACTGTCCGGTCATTTCACAGACCATCAGCGCCGACATAATGGGCGCGTGCGTGGTCGCGGCGAGTAGCGTTGCCATCCCTGCCAGCCCCAGCAAAATTGCCGCCTCAGAACCCGGCAGCCACAGCGCGAAAAGTTGAGCAAACAGCATGCCTGTCGCCATGCCAACAAACAGCGTCGGCGTGAACACGCCGCCCGGCGCGCCCGACCCGCTGCTCGCCAGTACTGCCAGCAATTTACAGATGAACACCCCGGCAATAACCGACAGCAGCGGCGGCGCGAGCAGAAAAGCCTGCACCACGCTGTAGCCGTTCCCCCACACCTTCGGCGTCAGAAGAGACAGCAGTCCGACGATCGCACCGCCGAGCGCCAGCTGCCACGGCGGCGAAAGTTTGAGGCGCAGGAAAAGACCGTGGCTGAACGCCATCAGCCACATCAGCAGCGGCCCGCATAGACCCGCCACCAGCCCCATCGCGGCCAGCAGGGCATAATCGGCCGCGGTGAGGATGCCGCTCAGATGGACCGCGTAGAGCGTGCCGGCACCCGGTGCCAGGAGCTGCGTGGTGAGAAGCGCCACCACCGCCGCGATAACCACGGGCCCGAGCGAGGCCAGCATCAGGGTGCCAAACAGAATCTCCGCAATGAAAAGGCTTCCGGCTAACGGAGCGTGGTAGGCGCTGGCCATCCCGGCCGCGGCGCCGCAGGCGATCCATAACTTCCATTCGGATTTGGGCGTAAAGCGCCGGGCAAAAAAGGAGGCGGCAAGGGCAGCAAGCAGGATCATCGCCCCTTCACGCCCGATGGCGCTTCCGCTGGCCACGACCAGCAGCGAGGCAAGGGATTTCACCAGGCTGGCGCCGTAATCAAACTGGCCGTCGCCGGTCTCCAGCGCTTCCATATAATCGGTGGGGGCATGAGGCCGCTGGGCGGTCAGCCGTTGCCATCCCCAGAGCAACAGTCCGGCAGCCAGCCCGCCCAGCGCGGGCGTCAGCGCGCGCCGCCAGGGTGAGAGCGAGGCGGCGGCATTCACCAGGCTGCCGCTGTCGTTGCTGAGAAGCAGCCACTCCAGCAGGTACATGCTGTGGCGGAATACTGCAACGGCCAGCGCGGCCAGCACGCCGGTGACGGTGGCAATCAGCAGTCGGCGAAACATCGCGCGGATGTCGGGGTACGTATGAAGACGTTGCATGAGTCGCGAGTAAACGGGGACGATACAATATTGTGGCGGGAAATCGCGGGGTTAGCAAAAGGTATGCGTGCGAAAAAGCCGGGCGATGCCCGGCCAGAAAGGTTAGCTCTCGCTATGAATATTGAGCGCCCGACGCGTACGCCCTGAACTGAGATACTCGGCAATATAGTCCTGAGAAATCTCACCGTTGTAGCGACCGTCCTCATCCACGATCGGCATCCAGCTGGTGTTGCTCTCATACAGACGAGAAAGCACCACGCGCAGGTTGTCTTCCGCTTTGCCGGTCATGCGGAACGGATGCAGGATGTCGGCGCAGGTTCCGCTGGCGTTACGCGCTTCGCGACGCTTCACAAAGCCCAGCGGTTTGCCGTGTTCGTCAACTACGGTAATCGCGCGAATATCGTTATCATCCATGGTCGCAAAGGCTTCAGGGAGCGGAGTAGAGCCCCGCACCGTAATGGTCGGTTGCTGGTCGGTGACGTCGCCCGCCGAGACCAGCAGCAGGCGCTTCAGCGTGCGGTCCTGACCGACAAACGAGCCGACAAACTCGTTCGCCGGTTTCGCCAGCAGTTCATCCGGGCTGGCGCACTGCACGATTTTCCCCTGACGGAACACCGCAATACGGTCGCCGAGCTTCAGGGCCTCGTCGATATCGTGGCTGACCAGCATGACGGTTTTTTTCAGCTTGCGCTGCATCTCCAGGAACTGGTTCTGGATCACCTCGCGGTTAATCGGGTCCACCGCGCCGAAGGGTTCATCCATCAGCAGTACCGGAGGATCCGCCGCCAGGGCGCGGATCACGCCGATGCGCTGCTGCTGGCCGCCGGACATCTCACGGGGATAGCGATTCAGGAACTTATGCGGATCCAGCGCCACCATGTCCATCAGCTCTTCGGCGCGGGTTTTACAGCGCGCTTTATCCCAGCCCAGCATGCGCGGTACGACGGTGATGTTCTCTTCGATGGTCATGTTCGGGAACAGGCCAATCTGCTGGATCACGTAGCCGATGTTGCGGCGCAGGGTGACGGTGTCCATCCCGTTGGTGTCTTCACCGTTGATCAGGATCGTCCCGCTGCTGGGTGTAATAAGGCGGTTAATCATCTTCAGGGTGGTGGTCTTTCCGCAGCCGGACGGACCGAGCAGGACGCACATTTCCCCTTCGGGTACGTTCAGGTTGACGTTGTCGACGGCCTTAAAGGTCTGGCCGTGCTTCTGTGAAAAGTGTTTGGTGAGGTTTTCCAGTTTTATCATTATCGAATCCCCTTTGGAGTCAGAACCACCTGCAGACGGTGCAGCAGCCAGTCGAGCACAATCGCTAAAAGACAAATCATCAGCGCGCCCGCGATCAACATGCGGATATCACTTCCGCCGATGCCGTTGAGCAGCAGCAGGCCCAGACCGCCCGCGCCGATCACCGCGGCAATCGCCATCACGCCGATGTTCATCACCACGGCGGTGCGGATCCCGCCGAAAATCACCGGCAGCGCCATCGGAATTTCGACCCAGCGCAGACGCTGCCAGAAGGTCATGCCGATGCCGCGTCCGGCTTCACGCAGGCCAGGCGGCAGGCTGTCGAGCGCCGTATGGGTGTTACGCACAATCGGTAGCAGCGAGTAGAGAAACACCGCCGTGATCGCGGGCAGGGCGCCAATCCCCTGACCGATCAGCGAAAACAGCGGGATCATCAGGCCAAACAGCGCAATGGAGGGAATGGTCAGCACGATGGTGGCAATCCCCAGCACCGGCGTTGCCAGCCACTTGTGGCGAACAATCAGAATGCCGAGCGGGACGCCGATGAGAATGGCTAAGCCCACAGCCAGCGCCACCAGCCACAGATGCTGCAGCGTCAGGGTTAACAGGTAGTCCCAGTTGTCCAGAATGTAGTGAATCGTCTCCATAGCGCCTCCTACAGCAGCTGTTTGCTACGCAGGAAATCACGGGCGACCTGCTGCGGTGACTGATGGTCGATATCCACCTTCTTGTTCAGTTCGGTGATAACGTCGTTGTTGAGCTGGGCAGAGAGGGTGTTGAGCGCCTCTTCCAGACCGGGGTTGGCCTCCAGCGTGTCCTTACGGACCACCGGGGTGACCGCATAGCTCGGGAAGAAGCCTTTATCGTCTTCCAGCACCTTGAGGTCGAAGCCTTTCACGCGACCGTCGGTGGTGTAAATCAGCCCGGCGTCGACGAAGCCGTCGCGCACCGCGTTATAGACCAGGCCGGGGTCCATCTGACGGATCTGCGGGCGGTCCAGATCCATCTTATAGGCGGCCTGAAGCGGCTTCATGCCGTCGCTGCGCCCGGCAAATTCCAGGTCTAAGCCCAGCAGCCAGTTTTTGTCCGGGTTGGTTTGACGGATCTGCTCAATCTTCGCCACCATGTCCGACATGGTGTTGATATGTTCCGCTTCGGCGCGCTTGCGCTGCATGGCGAACGCATAGGTGTTGTTCATGTCGGCGGGCTTGAGCCAGACCAGACCGTGCTTCGCGTCCAGACGTTTCACCGTCTCGTAAGACTCCTCTGGCGACATGCGCTTGTTGATGTGGTTAAAGATGATTAATGACGTGCCGGTGTACTCCCAGGTCATGTCAATCTGTTTGTTGATCATCGCGTTACGGGAAATCACCGTGGCGATATTGGTTTGCGGCTGAACCTGGAATCCTTTCTTTTGCAGGTACTGCACGGTCATCGCCGAGAGAATGTGCTGCTCGGTAAAGCTCTTGGTTGCCAGAATCAGCGGGGCCGCCATCGCCTGGCTGGTGAACAGCGCCGCGGCACACAGCGCCGTCAGGCCGGAAAACAGTCTCATAAAAGCTCCTTGTTATTGTTATCGAGCGAGATGGGGACTCATCACGCGACCCAGCGCCGCCAGCAGGGTATCGAGGATCAGGGCGAACAGGGCGGTGGCCGCCGCGCCGAGGATCAGGGTCGGGAAATCGTTCAGATAAATGCCGGGGAAAATCAGCTCGCCGTAGCTGCTGGCACCAATCAGGAACGCCAGTGGTGCGGTACCGACGTTAATGGCGGTGGCGATGCGGATCCCCGAGAGCATCACCGGCCAGGCGGCAGGCAGCTCAACCTGGCGCAGACGCTGCCATTTGGTCATGCCAATCCCGTTTGCCGCTTCCAGCAGCGACGGCGGGACCGAGCACAGCCCGGCGTAGGTATTACGCACGATCGGCAGCAGCGAGGCGAGGAACAGGGCGATGATGGCGGGCGTATCGCCGATGCCGATCACCACCATTGCCAGGGCCAGCACGGCCAGCGGCGGCAGCGTATTGCCGACGTTGAAGATTTGCATCACATATTCGGCGATACCCCGCGCGGCCGGGCGGCTCAGCAGAATACCCGCCGGAATACCCACCAGCAGGGCAAAGAACATTGATGAGAAAACCAGAATCATATGCTGTTGCCCGAGATAGATCAGGTCAACCTGACGCGCTCTGAGGGTCTCCAGCCCGATCCCCCAGACGAGGAGGGCGAGGACCACAATAATGGCGCCGACAAACAGCAGCGAACGTTTGAGTAATGGGTGCATTGCGGTGTGTCTCCCTGTGCGCATGCGTTATAGCAACCACCGGTTGCCTGTTGTTATGCCATGTTTCGGCAGGGGTAGATGACCTATAGCAAGCGTTTGGGAAGGGTTCCAGCGAAGGGGTAAAATCAGTAACCCTATGAAACTAGTGGCAACCTCAGGTCAGGCCTTATGGCGTAAGGCCTGATTGTGGGGCGGGCAGAATAGTCCTAAAGAAGAGATTTGAATGTGACGTTGTCACGAATAATACACCGCATTCCCGGTGACGCGGCGCCGTAATTACGCTGCACCGGGCTCTTTTGATTTCCACTCTTGCCAGATGTTCTCGAGTCCCTTCCGGTATGACGTAACGGTGAACGCAGGGAAATGCTCTTTAAACTTCGTCGAATCAAACAGGTTGTCAGCCTCGTACCGGGGCAACAGCTCGCGCATTTCGCGCGCGCCTTGCGAAAACAGCGCCGTCGCGGCGAAGGCCAACTTGCCGAGGACGGAGTAGTCCGCTGGCTGTCCAAAGACCTCACAGGCGAGAGTGACGAACTGCTGGTACGTCAGCCTTTCATCGCAGCAGGGCAAGTGCCACGTCTGCCCGTAGGCCTCAGGGGTATTGCCCAGCAGAGCGAGCGCGCGACTGGCATCCGGCGTCCAGATGAGGGTGCGAAGCGTGTCGTCACGCACCGGAACGCGCGGACGCTTATGCTGCTTCAGCCTGTCGATAATGAGCGTATTGGTGAAGCTCTGCGTTTTCTCAGGCCCGTAAAACTCCGGCGCCCGACCGATGAGGACGGGAATGTCGCCCCGTTGCATTTCGTCAAGCACCCGGTTTGCCATCAGGGCGCGCACGTGGCCTTTCCGCCCCCGGGGCGCAAAGCGCGTCTCTTCGGTTTGCGGCACGTTACTCTGGGGGTACATATAGGTGTTGTCGAAATAGACGAATTTTGCCCCCGCCTTACGCGTGGCCTCCAGGGCATTGTCCAGCATGGTCGGAAAATGACGCTCCCACATCGCGGAATCAGGCGGCAGACCGGCGGTAAAATAGACCGTATCGCTACCGTTAATCGCCACTTGCGTCTGCTGCGCATCCAGGAGATCGGCTGCAACCGTGCTATCGCTGGCGTTGACTTTCTGCGGATGGCGGCTGACCAGCCTGATCTCGTCGGTATATTCGCGTTTAAGCTCGCGGGCAAGTTCACGGGCAATTTGCCCGCTGGCGCCCAGAATAGTGTGCATTTTAGCTCCTGATGAGATGACGATCCGGTTGACCGCATAAAAAGTTTAAGCTTAAAGTTAACTTTAAGGTCAATATGCCAGAGCGGACGAAATGAAAATTGGCGAGCTGTCGAAAATGACGGGAATTACCCCGTCGCGCATTCGGTTTTATGAGGCGGAAGGCTTACTGCCGCGACCCGTCAGGCAGGGGAACGGGTACCGTACCTATTCCGCTGATGCGGTTGCGCTGCTGAACATTATCGACAATGCACAACGGACCGGGTTCACCCTTGAGCAAATACGGCGCTTCTTGCCGCAGCCGCAACAGCGCTGGGATCATGAGGGACTGATCCAGTCCCTGAAGACACGCATTGCTGAAATAGAGGCGATGCAGAAGCAGCTGGAGGAAAACCGAAGGGAGCTGCTGGACCTGGTCACGAGTATCACCCACAGGCCGGAGGGCATCACCTGTGATGACAACATGCAGCGCCTGCTGGGGCAGTTGCAACCCTCAGACGCCAGCGCGAACCCGTCGAACCCGCGACGAGACGGTGATAATTGAGACGGTGGCGACAACCGCGAGCATCAACCCCAGCGCCAGCATGGCGTTGAAGCCAATCCATCTGAACAGCAGCAGCCCCGCAATACCACCTGTAATGAACGAAAACAGGGTGGTTAAGTGGGTTTTTAGCTGACTTTTTTGCGCCGCCGTATCTTTGGAGTAATCCCTGCGCAGCATCGCCACCATGACGGAGGCCAGGGAAATCCCCGCGTCCGTTAGCGTGCCGGTAATGTGCGTCGATCTTACCCGTCCGCCGGAAAGCTGTGTGGAGGTGGAATTATGAATGCCCATCAGAAAGCAGAGAAAAAGAATAATCTCGCGATTGCTGGTGAGCGCATGGAAATACATTTCGTAGAAGGAAACGCCGGTCAGTAATATCCCCTCGACAAAAAGGATCTGGCAAAAAACCAGCCTGACGTTATGGATAATACCCCATATGACGATCGTACGCGCAATAATGGCGCCAGCCACAAAAGAGAGAATTATCGAGCCGAAGAAAATAATATCGCTCAGATCGGTAGAAGAAACTTCGCTGGATAATTGTGAGGTGTTGCCGGTCATGTGTGAGGGGAAAAAACCAAATGCCCCGAGGGCGATGGCGTTCAGCAAACCTGCTGAGGTCGCCAGCCAGAGAGCAAGCCGGCGATCCTCCTGATGCGTTCGTTCTTTCTTGAGTTTAATCAGCAAGAATACCTCCGGGTTGAGCTTTGCCTGACTATTCAGGCTAGCAAAGCGGTGCAACGGGCTGTCCAGGATATGGCTTAATTATTATTCCCTCTGACGACAATCAGGGTTTCGTAATTAAAAAAACAGCCTCGTTGCGGTATTCATTCAGGCATTAAGTTTTACACCATGCCGTTATTGCCGTGACGCAAAAATGCCGGACGCTGGTTAAGGCGCTCGAACCAGGCCTCAATGGCGGGCACGTCTGGCTTATCAAACGGCGTCATTTTCCAGCGATTCACCGACAGCCCAAGCACCACGTCAGCGAGGGTAAACGTCTCGCCCGCCGCAAAGGCCCCGGTGCGCTGCAGCTGTTGTTCCAGAATGGTGATGCAGTGGTTCCACTCCTTGATTCCTGCCGCAATGCGCTCAGGGTCGTTAAAGGCCGGGTTTTTACGCCCCAGCGCCGGGAAGACATAGCGCCAGGCGTTGTTAAACTCAGTGGCCTGCCAGTCCATCCAGCGCTCAACGTTGGCGCAGGCCTGCGGTTCTGCGGGCAGCAGATCGTGACGTTCGGCCTTGCGCGCCAGATAACGGCAGATGGAATTGGACTCCCACAGCACGAAATCACCGTCAATCAGCACCGGCACCATGGCGTTGGGGTTCAGGGTGCGGAAGGCATCCGTTTCCGTCGAGGCGAAACCGCTGCCGTAATCTTCCTGCTGATAAGCGATGCCTGCTTCTTCGCAGGTCCAGAGTACTTTACGAACGTTGATGGAGGTGGTTTTGCCGAGGATGCTGATCATTACGCAGGTGTCCTTTAATGGATGTTATTGTTTAAAAACAATACACGAACGGTGAAGAAAAGCGTCAAAAAATCATCCGGTGCGTTATTTGTGAAGACGCGAAAGCAGAAACGTTAGCGCTGCCGCAAAGAGGAGCACTATGCCACTCAATGCAAACGAGCTCTGCCAGCTATAACGATCGAACGCTATACCGCCCGCCGTTGAGCCGAGCGCAATGGCGAGCTGGATCACCGCGACCATCAGTCCACCGCCGGCTTCAGCATCCTTCGGCAGCGTTCGCGCAATCCACGTCCACCACCCCGTCGGCGCTGATGTTGCCAGCATCCCCCATAGGCCTGACAGCAGGGCCACAATCCACACGTTATGCCCGGCGAGAATCAACGCGACTGCGATGGCCGCCATCAGTAGAGGGATCGCGATCAGCGTTATGTAAAACGCGGCATTAAGCACCAGGGCAACGAAAAGGGTGCCCACAAAACCTGCAACGCCTATGGTGAGCAAAATCAGCGACAGCCCGGCTCCGCTCACCCGGGTGACGGTTTCAAGGAACGGGCGCAGATAGGTAAACAGCGCAAACTGCCCCATAAAGAACAGGCCGCAGGCCAGCAGACCAACGGAAACGGCAGGCTGGCGGAATAACCGAAAAACACTTCCTCGTGATGTACCGTTTTTACGCGCGTTCATGTCAGGCAGGCTTAAACACTGCCAGATGAACGCGACTATCGCCACGGGCACCAGACAAAGAAATGCGCCGCGCCAGCCAATAGTGGCCCCAAGATAGCTGCCAAGCGGGGCGGCCACCACCGTTGCCAGCGCGTTACCGCCGTTGAAAATGGCCAGCGCGCGCGCAACCTTATGCGGCGGAACAAGGCGAATGGCCGTTGCGGCAGACATGGACCAGAACCCGCCTATAGCGATACCGATCAGCGCGCGGCCTGCCATGTAAACCAGATAGTTTGGGGCGAAAGCGATAATCATCCCCGAGAGCGCCATCAGGAGCGTCATGCCCAGAAGAAGGTGTTTGCGGTTTATATTCCCGGCAAGCCGGGAAAGGAAGAGGCTGGTCAGCACCGCCAGTGCGCCGGAAATCGCGATCCCCTGGCCAGCGAGACCCTCCGTAACGCCCAAATCTCTGGCAAGGGGGGTAAGCAGGCTGACGGGCATAAATTCCGAGGCAATCAGGACAAATACGCACAGGGTCATGGCAAAAACGCCACTCCAGTGTGCATGCTCTGTGTTCTGTGATGTGGTGCGGCTCAGTGTAGACATAGTCAGATTTCACAAAGAGCCACCCGTACAGGGCGGGTGGCGTAGAGATTTATTTCAGGTTGGTTTTGAAGAACTGCTCAAACTGGCCGAAGGGGATCTTCCCGGCAGCATTATCGTAGAGATCGACATGGTTTGCGCCCGGAACAATCACCAGTTCCTTCTGCTTGCTGCCGACCGCTTTAAACGCATCTTCAGCAAAGTAGCGGGAGTGTGCCTTTTCACCGGTTACGATAAGCGTTGGGATAGTAATTTCCCCGCCGTAGCTCAGCAGCGGCATATTCATAAATGATAATGGCGTGGTCGCGGTCCACGCGCCGGTTGAGTTGACGGATCGCGCATGGAAGCCGCGCGGCATACGGTAGTAGTCAAAGAACTCTTTGAGTACCGGATTCGGGTTGTCAGGTAACGCCTCCGGCAGAATACGTTCAGCTGCCGTCACCTTGCCGTTCTCATCGACATAAATGTCATGGCCGCCGTGCGCGAAGGTACCGTTCTCAGCATCTTTCCAGCGCTGTGCGTTCAGATACTGCAGAACGGCACGGCGGTCAGACGTTGAATAGCGATCTTTCCCGTCGCCCACGCCGTGGCCCATCGCCCGGCTCATGTCATACATCACGCTGGTGGCGACCGCCTTCACGCGGGTGTCCATGGATGCTGCGTTGAGCGCCATACCGCCCCAGCCGCAGATGCCGAGAATACCAATGCGGTTACGATCAACTTCTTTCTGCAACCCGAGGAAGTCCACCGCCGCGCTAAAGTCTTCGGTGTTGATATCCGGAGACGCTACGTTGCGCGGCTGGCCACCGCTTTCGCCCGTATAGGACGGATCGAACGCCAGGGTCACAAACCCATTTTCTGCCAGGGTTTGCGCATACAGGCCGCTGGACTGCTCTTTGACTGCGCCAAATGGCCCGCTGACCGCAATCGCCGCCAGCTTGCGGTCGCCGCGGTTTTTGGGAAGATACAGATCGCCTACCAAAGTGATCCCGTATCGGTTCTGGAAGGACACTTTACGGTGATCGACTTTGTCACTTTCGGCGAAGGTTTTATCCCATGTGCTCACCATCGAAACAGGCGCGTTTGGGTTGGTGGTTTCTGCATAACTCATTGTTGTCACTACACTTAATGATGCACATAGCAGCATCGCAACGGACAGTTTTTGGGTAAATGTTTTCATAGAAATGAACCCTGGGTTGTTGTGTTGCGGTCATTATAGTTAGCAGAAATAGTGCTGATTAGAGGGTTAAAGCTGCTAGGATTCATATCATATTGTTATAAATGGGTGGGGATGATGGCGAAACGGGAAAACTATAATGAGCTGTACCTGTTCATGCAGGTGGTACGGGAGGGGAGCTTCACGGCGGCCGCGCTTCGGCTTGGGCTGGCGCAATCCGGGATCAGCCGCTCGGTTCGCGAGCTGGAAGAGCGATTGGGCGTTCAACTTCTGGTCCGCACCACGCGCAAGCTCTCGCTCACCCATGCCGGGGAACAGCTTTATCAGACCGCCGAGTCTGCATTCGATACGCTCGATACGGGTCTGGCGACCCTGGCACACTATCGTCAGACGCCGTCCGGCACGGTGCGCATTAATGCCAGCCAGCACGCTATCGATAAGTGTCTGCTGCCAAAGCTCGCCATTTTTAAACAGCGTTACCCGGACATCAGGCTGGAACTGATGAATGAAAGCCGCTTCGTCGACATTATCGCCGAGCGGTTCGATGCGGGTGTCAGACTGGGGCCGGAAGTGGGGCAGGGAATGATTGCAGTGCGTATCACGCCTGATATGGAAATGGCCGCGGTGGCTGCCCCGGAACACTTCAGACGCTACGGTTTTCCGCAGACGCCAGCCGATTTAGTGGCTCATCCCTGCATTGCCTACCAGTTTGCCGACGGTAGTGACTATCAGTGGGAACTGGTGCACGACGGGAAAAAAATCACCCATCGGCCAGAGGGGCAATGGGCGCTGTCTGACAGCTACATGGAAGCCGAGGCCGCCCGGCTGGGGCTTGGGCTGGCCTATGTTCCGGTGGAGCTGGTGGCTGACGATCTGGAGCGCGGAACGCTTATCCGGGTGTTGCAGCGCTATAGCCTGCGCATGGACGGGTTGTATCTCTATTATCCGCACCGCAACGTGTCGCCTGCCCTGAGGGCTGTGATCGATACGCTGAAAATTTAGGGCTGCATAACATCACGAGAGCGGACATTCAAACTGCCCGCCGGTGAGCTATGACTAAAAATAAATCAGGACCGCTGTGGTGAGGCAAATTTTGCAGCAATCATTTCAGATGTGGGCTGTATTCCCCCAAGACTCCACTGTTCCGGTTCATGCTCGTCAATACGGATCCATACTGAACGCCGGAATTCAGGATCGCCGTTTCCCTCAATTTCAACAATAAGGTCAGTCATACGACGTAGCAGTTCTTTTTTTTGCTCCGAATTCATAATTCCTTTAATGGTTTGCACATTTACGAAGGGCATTGTATTCTCCTTAAATAACTGAGTCTTTAAATCATACTCAGGTTACGAGGCAAACGAAGAGATGTCAAAAAATAAATCATTACCGTACTTATTACCTGAGCTTTGTGGGTTAGCGGCGGCCGCTGAGCTTCTTGGCGATCAATGGGTTTTGTTGATTCTGAGAGAGGCGTTTTATGGGGTAACACGCTTTGAAACAATACGTGATCATACAAAAATCACCAGGCAGACGCTGGCGAACCGGTTAAAAAAAATGACTGAACTCGGCCTGCTTTGCAAAATCCCTTATCAGGAAGAAGGGGCGCGTGAACGGTATGAGTATGTTCTCACCGCCAAAAGCCGCAGCCTTGCGCCGATTCTTTTCTCTTTGATGGAGTGGGGTCATAAAAACATACTGCACGACGCACCGCATATTGCGTTAACAGACAAAGAAAGTGGAGAAGTGGTGAATTGCGCCTATGTTACCGCCGACGGTAAGTTCGTTGACCCTAAAAACGTTCGGTTAACGTTTCACGACAGCCAGTACTTAGCCGCCATGCCCCAGGCGCCTGACCATACTGACGCTTAAAGCTGCGGTTGAAGGACTGCCGGGAGTCAAAGCCCAGCGAGAGCGGTGATTGATACCCTTAAAATTTAGGGCAGCGTTGTCATTCTGGAAGGCGTCTCGCAAACCGCAAAGTAACCTTATGAAATTCAGCGTTATGTCTTTTCCTCTACGGGGCGCGGTCGTAAAGTGCCTGCGTTGCGGCACATCTGCAATCGGGCGTAGGAACCCGTCAACCATATAGTGACATTACGTATGTCGCAGCAGTGCCGATCTCGTTACAATAACGGTGGCGCTGACGGAGCAGCCGTAAGGCTGGCCGTTTTCTATATGGGCGGTATTCCTACCTCTGTCAGCGCTACCCCCCGAGCGTAGGAACTCAAAGGGTGGTTAAATAAACTCCATATAGAAGGAAGCCTTGTATGGCGACTATCCCAACCTTGACTTATCTCCCGTCTGACGAAAACGTCATTCTGCAACGTATCTCCCGGCCGCTTCCGGCTGATGCCGATCTCTTTGACGTCGCCGACAACTGCGCCGCGCTGGTGAGCGTGCTGGTCGAAACCGATGATATCGCGAGCCGTACAGCGCTGTGCGAGCGTCTCCTTCAGGCTCTGCGCAGGCTGCGTGAACTCTGTGATGTCGATCTTCCGCCATACCTGATTGAACAGTTGATCATGGGTGAGAAAACCAACTCCTGCGTGCCCGACTGCTGGCAGGACACCTTAACGCAGGTGGACTATGTTCTGGCGCTGACGCAAGCAGTTATGGGTGGAACGCTACCCGCTCACGTAGCGAAAGAGCTGACGGGCCTGCTGCACGATATGGTGTGGCTGCTGGCTGAGTTTGTAAAGGAGCCGCGCATTACTGCGCATTAAGGGGCTGGCGTGGAGGGGCGGCAGCGCCCCTTTGAAGCCGTGATTAACGCGATCGGTTCCCGGTATCCAGAAGCGACGTACCGTAGGAGTTGTCGATAGTACAAAGCCAGCGATCGTCGCTTTCCAGCCGAAAAACATAGGTCGCGCGGCGCGACATTTCCGTTATTCCACCCTGACCATCAGGAAAACGCAGAACGGTTTCCATGATAACGAGGGCATTGTCACCGCCTTCGATCACCTGCATCTCTCCTTGTTCCACAATCAATTGGTCCTGGAAATAATCCGAGATGGCAATAAACGCGTTGCGGATGTTTTCTTTGCCTTTAACCGTCATGCCGGGCTTAACGACCAGAGCCGCGTCTTCGGCGTAGTATTCCATCAGCGCGTCATAGTTTTTGGTGGTGATGGCGCGATCGCAGGATTTGATGATCTGGTGTAGCGGATGTGGGGTCATGCGCGATCCCTCGTTGGTGGGGGGAACGTGTATTAACGTAACAGTCTGGCGTGTTTGTATAGCTACCAGGTTTTGTGATTGGAAGGTTTAGCATAGAAGCGGATAGTTTTAAGGTTACGCCTGCTATGAATTGTGAGCTCAACGGGGTGATTTCTAAACTGATATCAAGTCATTAAAACCTGCATCTGTCAGGTTTTGTGTCAGCAGTCACTACAGCAGGATAATAACTTCCTTGGGTAACTAAAGATTTTTTGCACAAAGTCGATAACTCCCCGGAAGACAGTCATTTGACGAAACAGTATTTATCAGGGGAAAAAGAAGTTGAGATTTCTAACATTGTTTATCCTCCTTATTGCTATTACCTTACATGCCGAAGAACATGATTATGGCCCACCTGTCTCTGTATGCCTGAACAAACATACCTTTCCCTATATCAACACGATGATTCCAGCTGAAAATATTGTTAATGACGCTTATCTGGCGTGCCAGGGTGTCGTTGATGAATGGAATCATGAGAGAGAATCCTTGCCCAAAGAAATGGTAATCAAGCAGAATAAGGAGTTGCGTGATATGTATATCAGGATGATTGAGATCCGTCGGAAAGCGAGTGCTCACAAAAAATGAGGGACTCTTGTATCGATTGACTAGAACAAAAAGCAGACACTTAACGGGTGGCATGGAAACGCTTTGATTATTCGTAAAATATAAGAGCGCGAATTCACATCATCGTTGAAGACTATTTTATTAATAAAGGGATGACTTATGAAAGCAGGTGTTTTTTTAAATCTATTATTATTGACGTTATCATTTGATGTCGCGGCATTTACTCAATTCAAACCGGCGGTCTTAAATGCTGCTCTTTTATTCGATCATGATGCAACAACCGGGAACGTAAAACATAGCCTCCAGTGGATGCGGGATGTTACAGGTAAACTTCAGGTTATGACAGAAGTTAGATATGATCGCAGCGGATGCTTTACGAGTATCAACATGGTTGACAAGGCAAATGATCGAGAGTTTCATTTGGTCAATAAAGATGGATTACTGACGTCACTTAAAGGCCAGCGTATTACCGGGAAAATAAATAAGCGCTGCGAAATTACTGAGCTTGAGAATGAAAAAGGTAATTACTTACTCAGTTATAATATACGTGGCTTGCTGGAAAAAATAATGGACAAAGATACGGGCGAAGTTGTAGAGCGATATGAATATCACAACAGCCAATTCCCCGTTCGCATAATAAACTACAAAGATCCAAAAGATGAACGCATCGTTTACCCATCCGGGAGTGCGCAATTCCTTGACTCAGAATTAGTGTCGAAAAGAGAGGACATCACTTTCATGGTGAAGCAAAGCTGTGCTTACACCGCTGATGGTAATGCAGATAAATGCTCGCTGATAGCATCCACTAACGACGACTATCGTGACTCAAGCCTCGTATGGATTTCTAATCACAAAAATGAATATTTCTAAATTATATTAAAAGGACTGAACCCACGTCATCTTCCCGAAAGGTTGATTAACGTACTATTTTTTTATGTAAGTGCATCATCTCCTGCTTTGGAACGATGGTATCGTTAACATCAATCAGCAGGAGAGTACTACAGACAGCCAAAAAGCCGTAAGCAGTTATCTGCTTACGGCTTCCAGAACGGTGATGATTTTCTGGCAATCAGGCCGCTTTCACAGCCCTGATTTTTTTGGCGTCAGCCGCGTCGGATTCTGTTTTATCCGCTACAGCTGGAGCAGTGAGATCGGGAAGCTTGCTGGTACGCAGAATATGCTGCACGGTCTCTTTCTGCTCGGCGAGATACAGGCCAAGATTTTCAGCCTGCGTTTCATCCATCTGCATTCCGCTTTGCAACAGCCAGTCGGTGAACGCATCGGCCATATCGAGCAGCTTGTCGTGAGCGTCAGCCTCTTTCTTACTGGCAAATGTCATTTTCTCTTCACCTTTTCTTACGACAACAAATTTTGTTTCAACAGCCATCGTGCACCTCGTTATACTGTATTTATATACAGTATAGCAGCAACAGATCGATGTTGCAGCAAAATATGCATTACTGGCGAAGCTGCTGTGTTTCCGGGCCACTCATACTCCGTCGCCATGCCCCAGGCGCCTGACCATACTGACGCTTAAAGCTGCGGTTGAAGGACTGCTGGGAGTCAAAGCCCAGCGCGATCGCCACGTTCAGAATCGGTTCATCGCTGTGGGATAACCGCTCAACCGATTTTTGCAGCTTTTGCGCGCGAATATACCCGGCGAGGGGATAGCCCGTATGCTCTTTGAACAGGCGCTGGAGGTGCCATTTCGAGTAGCCGGAACGCCTGGCGACGGTCTCAATGTCCAGTCGGCTGTCCAAGTTGTTGTCGATCCAGTCGAGTAAATCATGCATAAATGCGCCAGTGTTCATCTGGTTACCCCCACGCAGCGGATGAAAAAGTATCTTTGTCTGTTGCATTTAAAGGTGGCGCGTTTTTGCAGTAATTGCAAGTTTTATTGTTGCATTTAAATCCCTGACCGAAACGGGTCTTTTCACATCCACTCAAATAGCACATAAAGTGCAACAATTATTCTTGCACTTAGTTAAGCGCCTTCCTACAATCGCCGCGAATAGTGTATTCGCAACTGTTACAGTTTTGTGGCGATGAACGACACAAATGGCCTTAAGACAGCCCCCGGACAAAGGAAGTGGCGCGGTGCCTCCTGCTGCGTCTTGCCCGGTGGCGACAATTATCGGAATAAAAATAATGAGCCTGCAAAAAACCTGGGGTAATTCTCATCTGAGCGCGCTGGGGGCCATGTTGCTCTCCGTGCTGCTCGTCGGATGCGATAACAGCGTCGCGCAAAATGCCGCGCCACCTGCGCCTGCCGTGAGTGCCGCTGACGTGGTGGTGAAATCGATTAGCCAGTGGGATAGCTTTAACGGTCGGATTGAAGCGGTGGAGAGCGTTCAGCTGCGCCCGCGCGTGTCCGGCTACATTGATAAGGTGAATTACACCGACGGTCAGGAAGTGAAGAAGGGCGAGGTGCTGTTCACCATTGATGATCGTACCTATCGCGCTGCGCTGGAACAGGCGCAGGCGAACCTGGCGAGAGCCAAAACGCAGGCCAGCCTGGCGCAAAGTGAGGCTAACCGTACCGATAAGCTGATCAATACCCATCTGGTCTCACGGGAAGAGTGGGAGCAGCGACGTTCGGCTGCCGTTCAGGCGCAGGCCGACATTCGCGCCGCGCAGGCGGCGGTTGACGCAGCCCAGCTCAACCTGGACTTTACCAAAGTGACCGCGCCTATCGATGGTCGCGCCAGCCGGGCGCTGATCACCAGCGGGAACCTGGTGACTGCGGGCGACACTGCCAGCGTCCTCACCACGCTGGTCTCGCAGAAGACGGTGTACGTCTACTTTGACGTGGACGAGTCAACCTACCTTCACTATCAAAACCTGGCCCGCAGCGGGCAGGGGGCGACCAGCAATCACACGGCGCTGCCGGTTGAGATTGGCCTGACGGGCGAGGAGGGCTATCCCCATCAGGGCAAAGTGGATTTTCTGGATAACCAGCTCACGCCGAGCACCGGGACCATCCGCATGCGCGCGCTGCTGGATAACTCACAGCGTCAGTTCACGCCGGGACTGTTTGCCCGCGTACGCCTGCCGGGCAGCGCGGAGTTCAAAGCCACGCTTATCGACGACAAGGCGGTGCTGACCGATCAGGATCGAAAATACGTCTATATCGTGGATAAAGAGGGGAAAGCGCAGCGTCGCGACATTACGCCGGGACGTCTGGCAGACGGTTTACGCATTGTGCGGCAGGGGCTGAACCCTGGCGACAAAGTCATCGTCGAGGGTTTACAGAAAGTGTTTATGCCGGGTATGCCGGTTAACGCCAAAACCGTTGCCATGACCGCCACCAGCGCCCTCAACTGATCCCTTGACCTGAGAATCCAACCCATGGACTTTTCCCGTTTTTTCATCGACAGGCCGATCTTTGCTGCCGTCCTGTCGATTCTGATTTTTATCACAGGGTTAATCGCCATCCCGCTGCTGCCGGTGAGCGAATACCCTGATGTCGTGCCGCCAAGCGTGCAGGTGCGCGCGGAGTACCCGGGCGCCAACCCGAAAGTGATTGCTGAGACCGTGGCGACGCCGCTGGAAGAGGCGATCAACGGCGTTGAGAACATGATGTACATGAAATCCGTCGCGGGTTCGGACGGCGTGCTGGTGACTACCGTGACCTTCCGTCCGGGAACTGACCCCGATCAGGCGCAGGTTCAGGTGCAGAACCGCGTCGCGCAGGCCGAGGCGCGTCTGCCGGAGGACGTGCGGCGTCTGGGCATTACCACCCAGAAACAGTCCCCGACGCTGACGCTGGTGGTGCATCTGTTTTCGCCAAACGGTAAGTACGACTCGCTGTATATGCGCAACTACGCCACGCTGAAGGTGAAGGATGAGCTGGCGCGCCTGCCCGGCGTCGGCCAGATCCAGATTTTCGGCTCCGGCGAGTACGCGATGCGCGTCTGGCTGGACCCAAATAAAGTGGCGGCGCGCGGTCTGACCGCCTCGGACGTGGTCACGGCGATGCAGGAGCAAAACGTACAGGTCTCCGCCGGTCAGCTTGGCGCCGAGCCGCTGCCGAAAGAGAGTGATTTCCTGATCTCCATTAACGCCCAGGGCCGCCTGCATACCGAAGAAGAGTTTGGCAATATTGTCCTGAAAACAACGCAGGATGGTACGGTCGTCCGCCTGCGCGACGTGGCGCGGATTGAAATGGGCTCCGGGAGCTATGCGCTGCGTTCCCAGCTGAACAATAAAGACGCAGTCGGGATTGGTATCTTCCAGTCACCCGGGGCGAACGCTATCGACCTGTCTAACGCGGTGCGCGCGAAAATGGACGAACTGTCCACGCGCTTCCCGGCAGACATGAAGTGGGCGGCACCTTACGATCCGACGGTCTTCGTGCGTGATTCGATCCGTGCGGTGGTGCAGACGCTGCTGGAAGCCGTGGTGCTGGTCGTGCTGGTGGTCATTCTGTTCCTGCAAACCTGGCGCGCGTCGATCATTCCGCTGATCGCGGTGCCGGTGTCGGTGGTGGGTACCTTCAGCATTCTCTACCTGCTGGGCTTCTCGCTGAATACCCTTAGCCTGTTCGGGCTGGTGCTGGCCATCGGTATCGTGGTGGACGACGCCATCGTGGTGGTGGAAAACGTCGAGCGAAACATCGAAGAGGGGCTTGCGCCGCTTGCGGCTGCGCACCAGGCGATGCGTGAAGTGTCCGGGCCGATTATCGCGATTGCGCTGGTGCTGTGCGCGGTGTTTGTGCCGATGGCGTTTCTGTCGGGCGTTACCGGCCAGTTCTACAAGCAGTTTGCGGTGACGATCGCGATATCTACGGTGATTTCAGCGATTAACTCGCTGACGCTCTCTCCGGCGCTGGCGGCACTGCTGTTAAAGCCGCACGGCGCGCCGAAAGATTTCCCGACCCGGCTTATCGATCGTCTCTTCGGCTGGATTTTCCGTCCGTTTAACCGCTTCTTCCTCCGCAGCTCAAACGGCTATCAGGGGCTGGTGGGCAAAACGCTGGGACGACGCGGGGCGGTATTCGTGGTTTATCTGCTGCTGCTCTGTGCCGCAGGCGTCATGTTTAAAGCGGTGCCCGGCGGGTTTATTCCGACGCAGGACAAGCTTTACCTGATCGGCGGCGTGAAAATGCCGGAAGGCTCTTCGCTGGCCCGCACCGATGCGGTGATCCGCAAAATGAGCGAAATCGGGATGAATACCGAAGGCGTGGACTATGCGGTCGCGTTTCCGGGACTGAATGCGCTGCAGTTCACCAACACGCCGAATACCGGGACGGTCTTCTTCGGTCTGAAGCCGTTCGACCAGCGTAAACATTCCGCGGCGGAAATTAATGCCGAGATTAACGCGAAAATCGCGCAAATCCAGCAGGGCTTTGGCTTCTCCATCCTGCCGCCGCCGATTTTAGGGCTGGGTCAGGGGTCGGGCTATTCCCTGTACATCCAGGACCGCGGTGGTCTGGGATATGGCGCGCTGCAAAATGCGGTGAACACCATGTCCGGTGCAATTATGCAGACGCCGGGGATGCATTTCCCGATCTCAACCTACCAGGCTAACGTGCCGCAGCTGGACGTGCAGGTTGACCGCGATAAGGCGAAAGCGCAGGGCGTGTCGCTGACCGATCTCTTCGGGACGCTGCAAACCTATCTGGGCTCGTCGTACGTCAATGACTTCAACCAGTTCGGACGTACCTGGCGCGTGATGGCGCAGGCGGACGGGCAGTTCCGCGACAGCGTGGAAGATATTGCGAATCTGCGCACCCGTAACAGCCAGGGCGAAATGGTGCCGATTGGCAGTATGGTAAACATCACGACCACCTACGGGCCGGATCCGGTGATCCGCTACAACGGCTACCCGGCGGCGGACCTGATTGGCGATGCCGACCCGCGCGTGCTCTCATCAGCGCAGGCGATGACGCAGCTGGACGCGATGTCTAAGCAGATCCTGCCGAACGGGATGAACATCGAATGGACGGATCTGAGCTTCCAGCAGGCCACCCAGGGCAACACGGCGCTGATCGTCTTCCCGGTCGCGGTGCTGCTGGCATTCCTGGTTCTGGCGGCGCTGTATGAAAGCTGGACGCTGCCGCTGGCAGTGATCCTCATCGTGCCGATGACCATGCTCTCCGCACTGTTTGGCGTCTGGCTGACCGGGGGCGATAACAACGTCTTCGTGCAGGTGGGGCTGGTGGTGCTGATGGGGCTGGCCTGTAAAAACGCCATTCTTATCGTGGAGTTTGCTCGCGAGCTGGAAATTCAGGGTAAAGGCATCATGGAGGCCGCGCTGGAAGCGTGCCGCCTGCGTTTACGCCCGATTGTGATGACCTCCATCGCCTTTATTGCCGGGACCATTCCGCTGATCCTCGGCCACGGCGCGGGCGCAGAAGTACGTGGCGTCACCGGGATCACGGTATTCTCCGGTATGCTGGGGGTGACGCTGTTTGGTCTGTTCCTGACGCCGGTGTTCTACGTGACGCTGCGTAAGTTCGTCACGCGTGGGAAGAAAGAGGAAAGGGACGTGCTGCCCGCTTAAGGACGTTGCTGATAATAAAAAACCGCCTTCACTGTGAAGGCGGTTTTTTTTTGCATCAGGTAAAACGTTAAGACGTTTTTTGATACTGGGCGATGAGGTCGGGGAGCGGATCCCAGCCGCTGCTGTCGGCGTTTTTCACCGCTTCCAGGGCACTTGCTACGGTATGGCGGGCCAGTACCGCTAACGACGCCTGCTCGGCCTCTTCGGAAATTGATTTAAAGTACCAGCACGCGTTAGCGCTGACCACGCAGCGAGCCGGTACGTCAGGGCGCGACGCCCACAGCTTTTTATCTTCGATGACCGACAGATAGATGTCGCGCAGGGTGATCTCTTCCGGCGGGCGACCAAGATGAATGGAGCCGTTACGGCCAAGCGTTGAGACGATAATGCCGTCTCGCGTCAGCGGAACCATCAATTTGCGGATGAAGCTCGGGTTCGCTTCCAGGCCATAGGCCAGAATCGCACTCGTTGAACGTTCACCCAATTGCTCCGCCATCGCTACGCTGAGAACCATCTGCAAAGCTGTCGGGAAGCGGTAATCTAACATTTCTCTGTCCTGGGTTGCGGTGAATCTTGTTCTTTTTGGCACCGCAGAGGTGAATAAGCAATAAACAACAATATAACAAATACGGTAATTATTTTGAAGCAATCTGCGGCATTTGCGATCAAACCCCCTGTTCTGCTTTAGCTAAACGTGCGGTTCGGGAAGTCAACCGTCACCAGGAGGCCACCTTCTGCAGAGGTACTCAGATTTACGCTGCTGTTGTGTTGCTGCGCCACCGCTTTGACGATGGCAAGCCCCAGGCCGCTGCCGCTTTGCACCTGATTGGGATCGCGGAAAAAGCGGTCGAACACGCGCTCCTGCAGCTCGACCGGAATACCCGGGCCCGCATCGGAGACGCGCAGCTGAACGACGCGATCGCCTGCACGCACGTCGACCTGAATCCGCCCGCCCTCGGGGCTGTACTTCACGGCATTCTCAATGAGATTATCAATCAGCGACACCAGGCGTTCCCTGACGCCTGAGATCCACACTTCATCCTCCGCAAAGAATTCCAGCTCGATCCTCCGCGCAGACGCTAAGGGCTCCAGCTCGGCCATACGTGCCTGGATGAGCGTCGTCAGCGGCACGGGCTCCATGGCCGTATCAATACGCGCTTCGCTGTGCATCATCAGCAGCAGCTGATTGACGAGACGCGCGGCGCGGCTGTTGCTGCGGATCACGCCGGCAAGCAGCTCCTGCTGGCTTTCGCTGATGACCCAAGACTGCAGCGCTTCCACGTTGATGCGCATCGCCGCGAGGGGCGTACGCAGCTCGTGCGCGGCATCCGCGATGAAAACACGCTCCCTTTCCGCGCTTTCACGCACCCTGGCAAGAAAGTCATTGATCGCGTCCACCATCTGGCGAAGCTCTCTGTGCTTCGGTACGGCTTTTAACGGGGAGAGATCGTCCGGCGTGCGTAACGTAATCTCATTGACCACCTTATTCCAGGGACGCATCGCAATGCGTATTGACAGCCACGCGGGAAACAGCAGAAAAGGGAAGCAGACCAGCAGCGGCAGGATGTAGTACCCGCGTGAGTTCAGATAGATAAAGAAGTTCCAGCCGCTGGCTGGGGTGAAAAGGGTAACCTCCACGTCGGAGTGCGGGGATTTGAGGGTGCGGCTGGTCCAGGTTCGATCACCACTTTGAACATGCTCCAGTTCGCCGAACCGGGTGTTTGTTATCCCTGCGGGCGCACCGTCGGAGGCAAAAATAACGGCATTATTTTTGCGAACGATGAGGTTAATCGATAGCACGGGATCTTCCCCTCCGCCGTAACCTTCACGCAGCGCCTTGCTGAAGGTCTCCAGCACGGCGGTACGATCCTGCGGGCGTCCGTCCATACGCTCAGCCAGGGTAAAAACGGTTTCGTACGTTTTACTGCCCGTGAGGATAGGGGGGCTACGCAGGTCCTCCCACAGAATAAAGGTTAAAAAAAGACACCACAGCAGGGTAAGCAGCAGCATCTGGGCGATGATAATTCGCCGTACCAGCGTCGGACGCCTCAGGTGATACCAGACGTTTTGCATTAACCGGTCACCTTCTGTATTGAGACGGTATCAATAACGTACCCGACGCCCCGGACCGTTCGCACATAGCCGTCGCCGATTTTTCGCCGTAAATTTCCCATATGCACGTCGAGCGCGTTGCTGATGTTCTCTTTGTTGCCGAATATCCTTTCTTCCAGAAACCGCCGGGTCAGCACGCGGTCCGCGCGCAGCATCAACGTTTCCAGCAGCGCGTATTCACTGGCCGTTAAATCGATATGCCGCGCACTCACCGTCACGCGGCGCGTCGGGACATGAAGGGATAGCCCACGAATTTCTATCGCCTCATTTTCAAAACCGTAGCTGCGCCGTGCAAGGGCTCGCACTCTCGCCAGCAGCTCGGCGAGAATAAAGGGTTTGACGAGATAGTCGTCCGCGCCGGCATCCAGCCCGCACAGGCGATCCTGCAGCGTCCCTCGCGCCGTCAGGATGATGACGGGGATCCCCTTGAGTTGCTGACGCAAACGCGTCATCAGGCTCATGCCATCGCCATCGGGCAGCCCCAGGTCGAGCAAAATAAGTTCCGGCACGCAGACGTCAAGCTGATGCAACGCATCCTCTTTACGGCGAACCCATATGACGTCAAATCCTTGATCTGAGAGGGCGATACGTACGCCATTGCCGAGATCCAGGTCGTCTTCGATAAGTAGAATTTTCACATTGGTAACGGTATCAACCGTGAATGAAGAATAACTTAAGAAAAAAACGGTAGCAGGAAATCTGTCCGGATGACAGCACCTGCCCGCGCTTCAGTGTTTCTTCATTTTCGGCTCATAAGAACCTTAGGGTCACTCTTCAAAATGGGCGTTCCGGCGTTTAACCGCCTGCATCGTCATCATTTGAATCCATAAGGACTTCCTTAATGAGAAATATCGAACTGCGTCATACGTTCCCTCATTTACTTTCGGACCGCTGCCTGAAAACCCTCGTGCCGGGCGTCGTTCTGGCGTTACTGGCTACGCCTGTACTGGCGGAAGAACAGCGCCAGGGTAACGTCTTAACCCTGGGGGGCGGCGTGGATGTGGGGCCGCGCTACTCGGGTTCAGATAAAACCCGCGTCTCAGCGGCTCAGGTAGTGGATTATTCCATGGCAAATGGCTTCTTTATCGGCACCACGCGAGGGATCGGTTACGGTAACAACGTTGGCAACCTGGATTACAGCGCAGCGCTGAGCTATCGAGTTGGCCGTAAAGATAAAGACGTGAGCAGCGATTCGATCAGCTCCGGTAGCGACGAGCTGCGAGGGATGGGAGAGATTAAAGGCTCGGCAATCATCGTGCCCGGGCTGGGGTACAAGGTGACCGACTGGCTGAATCTGCAGCTGCAGGCTGAGGTTCCGGTGTCTGAGAGAGACAACGGAGAGGCGGTGCATTTCGGCTTGAGCAGCCCGCTCTATACCTCACCAACAAATGCGGTGACGCTGGCGCTGACCGGCAGTTGGGGATCCGACAAGTATATGCAGACGTATTACGGGGTCAACGCCGCCCAGTCGGCCGCATCGGGCTTTGCCCGACATGACGCCGGGGCCGGGGTTTATGCCTGGTCGATGAACCTGGACTGGACCCACAAGCTCACCTCTCGCTGGAGCGTGCTTGCCTCAGCGGGCGTGACGCAGCTGACGGGGGATGCGGGTGATAGTCCGATTGTGCAACGCAAAACGTCGCCTACGGGGAGTTTGAAGGTGACGTACAGTTTTTAATTGTGGGTTGCGGCGGCTGGTGGTCTTGAGCCGTATATAAGCCGCTCCGGTTTAGATGGCGGGGCGGAACCTCTTGCTGACAATTACAGCACACGTGGTTGACGGATTTATCTAAAGCTCCATTGTGCTGTGATGACAAACACGGAAGGGATGATAATACCCACATCCATGCCAAAATAAGACGTAAAATTATACTGGAATCCGTGATATATGTAGGGGGAAAATCCTATCCCGGTTACTTTTTTAAAATCATGGTATGAACCATGGTCGCCACAATCATCGAATGTATCAAAGAAAAATTCGCCTACATATCCATAGATTCCCTTAAAAACCCAACCGTTATTCCACCCAGCCCAGTCTCTTCTTACGCCGGCAGCCAGACATCTGTCATTAAAGCTGTTTTTCATTGTGCCTAGCACAACACTATATTTCGATGTATCCGAAAATTTCCTCTCCACGGATATAAACTTGTTTTCAAAGTTCTCCGTGTATTGTCCGTGATTATTTGTCAGATGATAAACGTATGAGCCCGTGTTTATAGAATACAGATTTATTTCATCTGCAGAGCAATTCCATGTAACCAGATAAAAAATTCCGCACCACAGCCATGCGGGGTATCTTTTACGTGCTGTCTGCTTATGTGGAATATTATCCATATTCGCTCACTTTGGCTAACGTACTGAATTTATAAGAACTAATTTTTGGCCTGCAGCTGTACAAATTTTAGCATACATACGGAAAGTTGAGATCTTGCGTCACGGGAACGGGAAAATGTTCGCTTTCGGTGCAGACAACGCGGACCTTGTCAGACAGTTCCATGCGAGTCATCTCAATTCAGTACACGGCTGGTACAGTCCGCCTCTGGCTCGATGCGGACGATCTGACTGAGCTTAAGGTTCGCAGTGAGCGAAAAACGGTCCTTTAATCCATTCTGTATCAGATGCAGGACTAACACTAGCATGTGATAATCTACCGGGGGTAGGTCATCGCATCTGGTCAGGTAGTGGCGATGTGATTCTACGGTGTAAGAAATGAACAAAGATATTTGGTGTTAAAAAATGACGAAAATGGACGATGACTTTTTAGAATATGATCTGGACTGGTTTTTATCCAGCCAGGAAGGGTACTTAGCGCATTTTGCAACAGCAGGTCAGGGGCCGATTCCTGAAAGGATCAAGTCATCTGTCGAGGACTATAATTTTATTCTTGATTATATTTACTCATTGGAACCCTTGTCAGAGGTCTATGTGATAGAAGGCAATCTGCCTGCTTTTTCAAATGAAAATGAACGTTCTTGCTATCTGCGCTCATTTGTTGAGATGTCAAGTAAAGGATTGTTCAGCTACAACTATGAACAAGATGGGTATAAATTAATTTCGCAACCAAAAACACCATTGAAATATGAAACATTGCCAAATGAAGTGAAAGGTGTGATTTATGTTGCAGATAGAGAAATTGACTTATAGATATGATATGCTGATGCGGCATGCGCTCAATTTTTTGACACGCAATAGCCATAGAAAGATCCGATCGTGTCACGGCGCGGATCGACTCGAAGATCGATATCCGCTCTGAGCGAAGAGCGGAAATAGTATTTATGAATGACTTTTACATAGCCAAATAAATTATTATTTGCCGCTTTTTTCTGGTTAATCACGAACACCATCATAATCATTAAGTATTTGCATTAATATTATTCTTGGTATGTCTTTTGTGGATATTCTGAAACTGGTGCTCAGGCGCGAGGCAATCATGGCGGAAGTAATTTTATTATCATCGTAGGTGACGGTCATATGCTTTCCGATATTCTGTCGGGTCATGTCCGACAACCTTTTGCCACATTCATCGGAGAATCTAAAGACTAAATTCTCTGCTCCTGTCTCATCCTTCTCTACATAATCAATTGACTTTACACATCCAGAGTCAAACGAAGTTTTCTCATTACCGACCGAAAAAACAAAACTCCCTTTTGCTGCAGTCGATGTCAATGGCACAAGCACCACGAGTAACAACACCCCAAACTTGATTTGCATCTTCTTCTCCTTTTATGTGTTGACCTGATCCCCATAAATTAACATATCTCAACGTTATCAACGTCTGCTTTTGGCTTGCAACGGACCGCCTGAAGCGCCGCGAAATATGCTATGAGGGCCGGCTAAAAGTAACAAATGCGATGGCCGAAAAATAAGCTCATCAGCATGTATGGTGGATTTAACCAAAAACATGCATAGTTTCCAATTGCTCTTTTTTTATTGCATTACAAGAGGATAAAAAATTATCTTTAAAATCTGATGGGGGAGTTTTTAGTTGCTGCACTGCCGCTTTATTTACTTCTAACTCCCGTAATTGTGCGATTGTGCTTCTACGAATCGAGGAAAGAAAAAAGTCCCCTGAATTTTCTTTATGACTCTCCAAATAATTAGTTAGTATTTGAGAAGATACTTGAATTGCTTTTTCCTCAGAAAAACCCAAAGTAAAGCGAGAGTAGATAACATTGTATTGGTATAGACATGCTGCTTCAGCCATTTGTTTAGCTTGCTCCCCAGGGGAGGATTGATTTGCCCACGATTGGGAAGTGACGAGCAATATAAGCAGTAACAATTGTTTTTTCATGTGTAGAGTCCCTACCATTATGAATGCAATATTTAAAACTTTGAAGCCTGGCATTGACAACAACCGCTGACCTGCTCCCCGTTGACCAACTAAGACTCTTGTTCTTAATGTCCGCCCCTGGCACAAAACTGACATTGCAGAAATAGTAGGTCAGTTTGGATCGAGGAGCGGAAGTTTGCAATCGCTCTCATAGCGGGTGTCAGCGGCACTCATGTCAGCCCAGGAAATGTTGTCAGTTACTCTATCCAGGGGACAGGTTCACCACTATAGCCACCACAGCGATTTTCTTTACTGCTTGAGACATTCCCATCTCTTACCCCGCAATCCATTTTAGCTTCAGTAATGTTTAAATATTCTTCCGTATTTCCTGGCCTCTTTTCAACTACCAATAACGGGTTACAACGTCGGTGACCTTGCTGCCGGTTCCACCTCCGACTAACCGTTCGTTTTTGAACTATGTTTAACACCAGTCAGAATAATAAAATTGTTAAGTATTTACAGGACCTGAGCGGCGGGGCCTCCCTCCGGAGCATTTGAAAGCCAGAACCTCAGTTTAAAGTGTGGCAACATTTCGTGGGTAATATTCATGTCCGGAGAATAACGTGTTCGGAAAGCTATTGTTGAACTACATGCCAGGGCTACAAAATTTGTTGGCCTACGATAAAAGCTGGCTAAAACATGATGTTAAAGCGGGGTTATCCGTTGCGGCTGTCGCGCTCCCTGTTGCGATTGCTTACGCTGAGTTGGCGGGTGTGGGGGCAATTGTAGGGCTCTATTCCTGCGTTTTACCAATGATAGCTTACGCACTGTTTGGCTCTTCACGCCAGCTTATTGTGGGCCCTGATGCCACAACCTGTGCGGTGATTGCGGCCGTCGTATTTCCGCTTTCTGCCGGGAATCCCGAACTGCACTGGCAGCTGACGATCATCATGACATTGATGATGGGCGGGTGGTGCCTCCTTGCAAGTAAATTTCGCCTGGGCGCGCTCGCGGATCTGCTTTCTCATCCCATTCTTACCGGATTACTTAATGGCGTAGCCGTGACGATTATTGTCGGGCAATTAGGCAAGGTATTGGGGATCAAGCTTGATGAGGCGCAGGTTATTGAAAAAATAATCGCCTTGCCAGGTCGACTTTCAGATAGCCATTTATTAACCGTAGGAATATCCCTTTTTACGTTAATTATTTTAATGGTGATCAAAACGTATCGCAGCCAGTGGCCAGCACCTTTAATCGCCATTGTAATAACAACGGCACTGGTATGGGTGACCTCTGCGCAACAGTACGGTATTGCCACGATAGGGGGAGATGGCTTCCAGCCTGGTTTACCGGTCGTTCACTGGGGGGCGTTCCAGCCGGGGCCGATGCGTGATTTGGTGATCCCGGCGCTGAACCTGGCGTTGGTCAGTTTTGTCAGTCTGATGCTGACCGCCCGCAGTTTTGCCGCGAAAAATGGCTACGAAATTAATGCGGATGCAGAGTTCCGTGCGCTGGGTATTGCGAACATTATGTCGGGGTTATCTCAGGGGTTTGCTATCAGTGGCGCCGATTCCCGGACCGCGGTGAATGATTCGGTTGGGGGAAAAAGCCAACTGGTTTCCGTGGTCGCCGCCTTGATCATCGGTATCGTCGTGCTGTTTTTCACTCAGCCATTACAATACATTCCGGTATCTGCGTTAGGTATTGTTCTAATGTATGCATCATGGTCATTAATCGATTTACGTGGACTATGGAACCTGAGACGCAGAAATAAACAGGCCTTTCGCCTGGCCTTCTTCACGTTTGGCTGTGTTTTAATTATCGGCGTTATCCAGGGGATTGGCCTTGCGGTGTTGCTTGGGTTGTTACAATTCCTTCGTACAGTATTTCGTCCCTCTGAGCACCTGCTGGGCACTGACGAAGATGGAATGATTCATTCGTTAGGGAATACCACCGATATTAAAATGGTCCCGGGCGTGCTGATGTATCGATTTAACTCACCGTTGACCTATTTTAATGTGGCTTATTTTAAACGTCGGGTATTGAACCTGGTTGATGGGGCAGCCATACAACCTAAATGGGTGGTCATTGATGCCGTTGCCTGCTTCACCTATTCAGACATCAGCGTCCTGGCAACCATTAATGAGTTAAAGCGTGACCTGAAAGGCCGACAGATTAAATTAATCCTTGCGGGCAGGAAAACGGAATTAACACGCTGGTTTAAAGACAGTCGGCCAACAATGAATGATGATGACATGATTCTGGCGCCAGACCTCTACCTGGCACTTCGCTTCATTCAAAGTAAAGAGAGTGCGAGTGAGGGGGAATCAGTCAGTGATACATAACCAAATACTGGTTAAAGGCTTGTAACGCATGCTACTGGCAGGCAGGGAACCCTCACACTTTCTACCACCGAGGCGCAACTACAGTTGGCCTGGACAGTGAGGTGTTCCTAGCCTGTCTTACCTTCTTCTGCCATCTATCTCAGTAAAAACTGAATCAGCTGAACAAAGATATACACTGCCGCCGCCACTCGTATTGCCTGCCAACTCCATCTGAGATAGCGCCATTCATAGCGTTCTCTGGCATTAGCCTCTGCTATAGCGGAGTCATAACGCTTTTTTTTCTTTCTCCTGACTACGTCTATTACCCACAGGATGAGAATAAAGATAATGATAGTTTTCAGAAATATGGGATTATCCACTAAAAATGACTCCGGCTTGCTCGCTGAAAAAGCAGAATAGATGAACAGTCGTCACGTATCCACCACTAAATGTGGGGGTATGAATGAAATTTACCCTGATTCGATTTTGAGATGACCCTGCCCATAGCCGGTTTCTCCGCTGTGAATGCGCAATCTGTGGTGCGACGTATCAGGCTGACGGCTATAAGCAAGGAGCGGACCTTGAGTACCATTCATTTTTGCCGGAACAAAAATAGATAGGGTCGTGCCTACAAATAAATAAACTCATAATTCACAATGTAACTTCCAATATTATTCACACGAGCCGTTACCCACACCCCAGTCATTCCCTGCTTACGGTGGCTGTGCAGATATTCTTTGTTTGTACAAAGCTGAATCCATCTGTTGGTGTTCTGATCTTTTAACCAGAGACCCGCTTCACAATGGCCATACTTACCTCTCGAAGGCCCCGGAAAGACAACCTCATATTCAGATTCATAGCCAATTATTTTGTCCGGGAAGAGATAGACATAAATATCATAGCAATTTAAGCTCAATACAAACCCAAGGCAAAAGCCGCTAAAAAAAGCACTGGCAATATATTCTAATGTTTTGTTAAAAGTGCGCAGGTAAAAAGCGCGCATAACAAAAATTGTTCCAATCAAAACGCCAAGTGAAATATATGTCATCCATTCAGGAGCGGATTTTTTTAATATAGTATTATGGGAGATGCCAGATGCCCATGACATATACCAGAACCATCCACCTAAAACGCTGAATATCACGGCTGTAACAAGTAATTTCTTGCGTTTATCTTCGAAAGAATAATTTTTAGTCATGGTTTTGTTTTGTATGTATCAAACGAAAGTGTTGACCTTACCAGGAAAAGCTATTTTATATTATTAAATTCAATATGCCTCCTGTTTCGAGTTAAATTTTTTAAGCTTCCTCTTTTGACCGTAGCTTGCTCGCTATCCGCGAGCAAGCCACACCCCTTAGCGATACAGCGTTTTTTCCGCAACCGGAATAAGGAGCCCGGATCGCCAGTCCGCGAGTGTCAGCTGCGCAAGCTTACCGAGCGCGGTATAAAACGGATGTCCGGCGTTGTCGACAAACACGGACAGGAAGCGGGTGCTCCACGGCAGCAGGTGCCACGCCAGAAGTTGAGCGCACTCCGCATCGCGGCCGTTCTCAGCCAGCCAGGCCGCGAGCAGCAGCAAAGTCCCGAAGTGATCTTCCGGTTCATTCAGCTGCATTTCAAATGCGATAGCGTTCTCCCGCATCCACTGGCGCAGAGCGAGGGTCGAGTCGCCGAACAGTACGGATTCGCGGTCAAGCCAGACGGAGCCCCACGGTGGCGCGGGCAGGGCGTAAGGGCCAACAAACAGCCGTTGCCAGGCGTCCTTCAGCGGCTCATCGGCAGACGCGGCAAAGGTGTCAGCTACAGGCTGCAGCGTTTCCGACGGCAGGGGCCAGTCCTGAACCCAATCCCCTGCGGTGAGGGCCTGCACCAGCGGCGCGGCCTGCTCGCTGTCTGGCGAGAAATAAAACAGCGCGCCCAGCACCCGGGCGCTGAACGCGAACGATTCACGATGTGAGACGTCTTTCATTACATCTTCCTTGTTCGCGCGGAGAGTGTCCGCGCGACTGTGTTAACCGATAATACAAACCATAGAATAAACCACGACCACGCCATTCACCCGCTACACCTTCTCGATCTGCACCAGATTGGTGTGCTGCGGGTTGCCTTTTGCCAGCGGTGAAGGGCGGTGGGTGGTGAGGGTGTTGATGCAGGAGCCGTGATCGATGCGATCGCCACTCATATTGGCGTCGTGCCAGGCACCCTGGCCCATAGCGCTCACGCCGGGCATGATGCGCGGCGTCACTTTTGCTTCAATTCGTACCTCGCCGCGGTCGTTAAAGACGCGCACCGTATCGCCGTTCTTAATGCCGCGTTTTTCAGCATCGACAGGATTAAGCCAGACCTCCTGGCGACAGGCGGCTTTCAGCACGTCAACGTTACCGTAGCTCGAGTGGGTACGGGCCTTAAAGTGGAAACCAAACAGCTGCAGCGGGAACTGTGCGCGCTCGGGCGCATCCCAGCCGTCGAACGTTGATGCGTAGACGGGCAGCGGACTGATGGTCTCATCTTTTTCCAGCTCCCAGGTGGCCGCAATCTCCGCCAGCTTGCTGGAGTATATTTCAATCTTACCCGATGGCGTTTTCAGCGGGTTGGCTTCCGGGTTTTCGCGGAATTTTTTATAGGCCACAAAATGGCCGTTCGGATCTTTACGCTTGTAAATACCCATTTTTTTCAGCTCGTCATAGGACGGCAGATGAGGGTCTTTTTCGAGCATTTTGGCATACAGATACTGCAGCCACTGTTCCTGCGTCCGTCCTTCGGTAAATTTCTGATGGATATCCGGCCCGAGGCGTTTCGCCACTTCGCTCATGATCCAGTAGATGGGCTTGCGTTCAAATTTCGGCGCGGTCACGGGTTGAAGGAATATCAGGTAGCCCATGTTACCCGCATAATCGTTAGGAATGATGTCTTCCTGTTCGACGGTCATCAGGTCCGGCAACACGATATCGGCATATTTCGCTGACGACGTCATGAAGTTATCGATGACCACAATCATCTCGCACTTGCTTTCATCCTGCAGGATATCGTGGGTTTTATTGATATCGGAGTGCTGGTTGATGAGGGTATTGCCCGCGTAGTTCCAGATGAACTTAATCGGCACGTCCAGCTTATCCTTGCCGCGCACGCCGTCGCGCAGGGCGGTCATCTCCGGACCGCGGGTGATAGCGTCCGTCCAGCTGAAGCAGGAAATTTGCGTTTTGACCGGGTTATCCGGCAGCGGCATACGTTCGATGGTGATGGTGTAGGTGGACTCACGCGCGCCGCTGTTCCCGCCGTTGATCCCCACGTTTCCGGTGAGGATCGGCAGCATGGCGATGGCGCGGGAGGTCAGCTCGCCGTTTGCCTGGCGCTGTGGTCCCCAGCCCTGACAGATGTAGGCCGGCTTCGCGGAGCCGATTTCGCGGGCAAGCTTAACGATGCGATCCGCCGGAATGCCGGTGATGCGTGAGGCCCACTCCGGCGTTTTCGCCGTGTGGTCATCGCCCTGGCCGAGAATATACGCTTTGTAGTGACCGTTAGCGGGCGCGCCTTCCGGCAGCGTTTTTTCGTCATAGCCGACGCAGTATTTGTCGAGGAACGGCTGGTCGACCAGGTTTTCGTCGATTAACACCCAGGCAATACCCGCTACCAGCGCGGCATCGGTACCCGGACGGATCGGGATCCACTCATCTTCACGTCCGGCTGCCGTGTCGGTGTAGCGCGGGTCGATAACAATCATGCGCGCGTTGGACCGCTCGCGGGCCTGTTCCAGATAGTACGTAATCCCGCCGCCGCTCATGCGCGTTTCTGCCGGGTTATTGCCGAACATGACCACCAGTTTGGTGTTTTCGATGTCCGAGGTGCTGTTGCCGTCGTTACTGCCGTAGGTGTAGGGCATCGCGCAGGCAATTTGCGCCGTGCTGTAGGTACCGTAGTGGCTCAGGAAACCGCCGTAGCAGTTCATCAGACGCGCCACCAGCGAAGCGTAAGGGGAGGAGCGGGTGATATTGCCCCCGACAATCCCGGAGGAGTAGTTGATATACACCGCTTCGTTGCCGTAGTCGGCCACCACGTCTTTCAGACTGGCGGCGATCGTGTCGAGCGCTTCATCCCAGGTGATGCGTTCGAACTTACCTTCGCCGCGTTTGCCCACGCGCTTCATCGGGTAGTTCAGACGGTCAGGGTGATTGATGCGACGGCGAATTGAACGTCCGCGCAGGCAGGCGCGCACCTGGTGATCGCCATACACATCCTCACCAGTGTTGTCCGTTTCGACCCAGTACACTTCGTTGTCACGCACGTGCAGACGCAGCGCACAGCGGCTGCCGCAGTTGACCGAGCAGGCGCCCCACACCACGGTATCTTCAGGCGGCTGGACGGCGTGCTTCACCGCCGCGGCGGCGCTTTTTAAACCAAAAGGCAGCGAGATCCCACCAGCGGCAAGCGCCAGAGAACCTATCGCCGTAGATTTCACGAGAGTTCGACGGCTAATTCCGCCGTGATGTTCAATATCGGACATGGCTCACCCCATCATTATAATTGCGTATTATTTTTCCCGAAATGATATCCGGGCTAATGATGGGGTGAGTGTTACTTATTTGGGGGTATTAAATATTAATCCTCATCAAATCAAAGGGGATTGAGGGTCAATTACTGAGCTTCAGCTGCCGCACCACTGCCTGTGCGGGTGTATAAAATTTTGAAGGTGTCGTTGGCGCAGTGGCCCACCACCTGCGTGCCCGCCTGGTCGGCCTGGTCGTTCGGCACAATGCTCAGCGTAAACCCTGATTCAGGCACGCCGTTGTTGATAATCTTCTGCTGAATGTCGCTTTTCACGCGCTCGCAGGAATCCGGTGCCGCCAGCGCGACCGTTGAGGCACTCATTAACAGCAGGGCGGTAATCCAGGGTAACCGTTTCATCTGTAGCTCCTTTTCTCTGTGTAGAGATTAATTTTAGCAGGCTTCGTGTAAACAACTGTATTTGCTAATATGATTGGGAATAATCTCCCTGTACGGTAATAAATGTGAAGAAATACGCAGCGATAACGCTACTGGCAGCAACACTGATGGGGTGCGACAACAGCTCCGCGCCGCTGTCGTTTACGCCCGAGATGGCGAGTTTTTCAAACGAGTTTGATTTTGATCCGCTGCGCGGGCCGGTCAAAGACTTTACCCAGACGCTGTTCAACGAGAAGGGCGAAGTGTCCAAACGGGTCACCGGCACCGTCTCGACGGAAGGGTGTTTCGATACGCTGGAGCTGCACGACCTGGAGGCCAACACCGGCGTGGCGCTGGTGCTGGATGCCAATTACTATCTCGACGCAGAAACCCAGCAGCGCAAAGTGAAGCTGCAGGGGAAATGCCAGCTGGCCGAACTGCCGTCAGCCGGGGTGACGTGGGATACCGACGACAACGGTTTTGTGGTGGCGGCGCACGGCAAAGAGATGGAAGTGAAGTATCGCTACGACGCGGATGGCTACCCGCTGGGCAAAACCACCGTCTCCGGGGATCAGCATCTGTCCGTCCAGTCGACGCCGTCTAAAGATCTTCGCAAAAGAATGGATTACTCGGCAGTGAGCATGTTGAATGATAAGCCGCTGGGCAACGTGAAGCAGAGCTGCGATTACGACCGCCACAATAACCCGGTGAGCTGCGATCTGACGATCACGGACGACAGCGTCAAACCTGCCGTTGAGCGCAAGTACACCATCAAGAACACGATTGAATATTACTGAGAGTAACGTGCATTTTGTACGTTTCGCCCGGCGACGCTACGCTTGCACGGGCCTACAATGAAGCACCCTGTAGGCCGGGTAAGCACAGCGCCACCCGGCAAGAAAGACAGCGCAATGGTTCATGACAAGGTTTGTCATCAATCTCACTGCGCGGTAGGTTTCAGCAGGCTGGCGCCTGACGGTTTGTGTCCGGCCAGGTGCTGATGCTGGAAAATGCACATGCGGATGGTGTTGCGGTATTCACCGTTAATAAAGAACTCGTGAATCAGCTCGCCTTCCACCATAAAGCCCAGCTTGCGGTAGATATGGATCGCTTTCTCGTTCTCTTTGTCCACAATCAGGTAAAGCTTGTAGAGATTCAGAACGTTGAATCCGTAATCCATTGCCAGCTTAGCCGCCCGTGACGCAAGGCCTTTTCCCTGATGCTCAGGGGAGATGATGATCTGAAACTCCGCCCGGCGGTGAACGTGGTTGATCTCAACCAGCTCCACCAGCCCGGCTTTTTCACCTTCACACTCCACCACAAAACGACGTTCACTCTGATCGTGAATGTGCTTATCGTAGAGATCGGAAAGCTCGACAAACGCCTCGTAAGGCTCTTCGAACCAGTAGCGCATCACACTGGCATTGTTGTCGAGCTGGTGGACAAAGCGCAGGTCCTCACGCTCCAGCGGACGGAGTTTAACGTCGCAGGACACCGACATTATGGGGCTACCGTGCGGCCAGTGCGGCGATCCAGGCAGCGCAGGGTGTTAGGCTCCCAGTAGGCATTGACGTTTGCACTTTGCTGACACTTATCGCGCGCGTCAAAAGCGACATCTTCTTTGTCCCACTCTTTTTCAGCACGTTTGTTGACCTTCTGACGAAGGTTACGGGTGTCATTCCATTGTTCTTTGTCCATGGCGGCGTTCTGACGGCTTTGCGCGCTGTCACCAGACTCAATAATGAGCTTGCTAGTTTCCGCTGTCGCAGAGGCGGCAAAGGCGAACGAAGACAGCGCCAGCAGGGCTGTCAGACAAAGGCGTTTGCTTAATGTGGTCATAGCGTTTCCTTTTAAATGGGTGCAGATAATCAAGTTACCCCGTACAGATTCTACACTAAAGCGAAATGACGGCATACCCGCGGAGCAAGTATGGAAAAGTAAAGGGCATCATCAGGTATGATGGTTAAATAAATCCTCACCTGACGTGAAATATGCTTAAAACGACGCTGCTTTTTTTTGCCACCGCGCTATGCGAAATCATCGGTTGCTTCCTGCCCTGGCTCTGGCTGAAGAAGGGAGGATCCGTACTGTTGCTCATCCCGGCAAGCGTCGCGCTGGCCCTGTTTGTCTGGCTGTTAACGCTGCATCCGGCGGCCAGTGGGCGCGTCTACGCGGCCTACGGTGGCGTCTATGTCTGCACGGCGCTGCTGTGGTTACGCGTGGTGGACGGCATCAAACTCAGCGCATATGACTGGGCCGGGGCGCTGATTGCCCTGTGCGGTATGCTGATTATTGTGGCGGGATGGGGGCGCGCGTGAGCCCCGGGTTTTGTGATCGTTAGCTGATTTTATGATCATTATACTTGTATGGTAGTAGGGTTGGTGGGTGGATTTCCAGCATCACAACGAACGATGTAAGGAAAGGAATTATGAAGATTGTCGCGGCTGACGTGTTTGTTACCTGCCCGGGGCGGAACTTTGTCACCCTCAAAATCACCACCGATGAGGGGATTGTCGGTCTCGGTGACGCTACGTTAAACGGACGCGAGCTCTCCGTGGCCTCTTACCTGAAGGATCACCTTTGCCCCCAGTTGATTGGCCGCGATGCGCACCGCATCGAAGACATCTGGCAGTTCTTTTATAAAGGCGCCTACTGGCGTCGCGGTCCGGTTACCATGTCGGCCATCTCCGCCGTGGATATGGCGCTGTGGGATATCAAAGCCAAAGCGGCCAACATGCCGCTCTACCAGCTGCTGGGCGGCGCCTCCCGGGAAGGGGTGATGGTCTACTGCCATACTACCGGCCACACCATTGACGACGTGCTGGAAGATTACGCCCGTCATAAAGAGATGGGCTTTAAGGCGATCCGCGTGCAGTGCGGCGTGCCGGGCATGAAAACCACCTACGGCATGGCCAAAGGAAAGGGGCTGGCCTACGAGCCTGCGACCAAAGGCGACTGGCCGGAAGAGCAGCTCTGGTCCACCGAAAAATACCTCGATTTCACGCCGAAGCTGTTCGACGCGGTGCGCAGTAAATTTGGCTTCAATGAGCACCTCCTGCACGACATGCACCACCGCCTGACGCCAATTGAAGCGGCGCGCTTCGGCAAGAGCATCGAAGCATTCCGCATGTTCTGGATGGAGGATCCAACGCCTGCGGAAAACCAGGCCTGCTTCCGCCTGATCCGCCAGCACACCGTCACCCCCATTGCGGTAGGCGAAGTGTTTAACAGCATCTGGGACTGCAAGCAGCTTATCGAAGAGCAGCTTATCGACTATATCCGCACCACCATTACCCACGCGGGCGGCATTACCGGGATGCGTCGCATCGCCGACTTTGCTTCGCTCTATCAGGTGCGTACCGGTTCACACGGTCCGTCGGATCTGTCGCCCGTTTGCCATGCCGCCGCGCTGCATTTCGACCTGTGGGTACCGAACTTTGGCGTGCAGGAATACATGGGCTACTCCGAACAGATGCTGGAGGTCTTCCCGCACAGCTGGCGCTTTGATAACGGCTATATGCATCCGGGCGACAAGCCGGGGCTGGGCATTGAGTTTGATGAAAAGCTGGCAGCGAAATACCCGTACGATCCGGCCTATCTGCCGGTAGCCCGTCTTGAAGACGGCACGCTGTGGAACTGGTAAGCGAGGAGCGAACGATGAAAAGCGTAGTGATTCAGCAGCCAAACCAACTGATGATTGAAGAGCGGCCACGCCCGGAACCAGGCGCAGGCGAAGTCCGCGTGAAAATCACGCTGGCGGGTATCTGCGGGTCGGACAGCCACATCTATCGCGGCCATAATCCTTTTGCGAAATACCCACGCACGATCGGCCACGAGTTCTTTGGCGTGATTGACGCCACAGGCGAAGGGGTTGACGCTGCCCGCCTGGGCCAGCGCGTCGCGGTTGACCCGGTGATCAGCTGCGGACACTGCTACCTGTGCTCCGTGGGAAAACCGAACGTCTGCACCTCGCTGGTCGTGCTGGGGGTGCACCGTGATGGCGGCTTCAGTGAATATGCGGCAGTGCCTGCTCAAAATGCCTGGGCCATTCCGGATGACATTCCCGATCGACACGCCGTCATGGTTGAGCCCTTTACCATTGCCGCCAACGTAACGGGACAGGTGAAACCGACGGAACAGGACGTCGCACTGATTTACGGCGCTGGCCCGATGGGACTGGTCACCGTGCAGGCGCTGAAAGGCGTCTATCAGGTGAAGCAGGTTATCGTGGTTGACCGCATAGACGAGCGCCTGGCGATGGCCCGGCGCAGCGGCGCGGATTGGGTCTTTAATAACGGCGAGCAGTCGCTGCAGGCCGCGCTGGAGGAAAAAGGCATCAAACCGACGTTAATCATTGATGCCGCCTGCCATCCATCTATTTTGCAGGAAGCGATAACCCTGGCCTCGCCAGCGGCGCGCATCGTGCTGATGGGCTTTTCCAGCGAGCCGAGCCAGATTGTTCAGCAGGGCATTACCGGCAAAGAGTTGGCGATCTTCTCCTCGCGCCTGAATGCCAACAAATTCCCGGTCGTCATCGACTGGCTGAAGAGGGGGCTGATCGACCCGGAAAAACTGATCACCCATACTTTTGACTATCACCACGTAACAGACGCCATCGAACTGTTTGAGAAAGATCAGCGGCAGTGCTGCAAAGTCTTACTGACGTTCGGCCAATAATCATTTACGCGATTAAGAGCCTGCGCAGACAGGCTCTATGTGGTTCGCATCTTACCTTTCAGAGATAGCCATCATGACACAAGTACAACCGCAACGATCCACCGCCGATCTGGTGAAAGCCGCCGTTTCCGGCTGGCTTGGCACCGCTCTGGAGTTCATGGACTTTCAGCTTTATTCGCTGGGGGCCGCTCTGGTCTTCCATGAGATCTTCTTCCCCGAACAGTCTGCCGCGATGGCGCTGATCCTGGCGATGGGGACCTACGGCGCAGGCTATATTGCGCGCATCGTCGGGGCCTTTATCTTTGGCCGAATGGGCGACAGCATTGGCCGTAAGAAGGTGCTGTTTATCACCATCACTATGATGGGGATCTGCACCACGCTGATTGGCGTCCTGCCGACCTACGCGCAGATCGGGATTTTTGCCCCGGTTCTGCTGGTGACGCTGCGCATCATTCAGGGTCTGGGCGCCGGGGCTGAGATCTCCGGGGCGGGGACCATGCTGGCGGAGTACGCGCCGAAAGGAAAACGCGGCATCATCTCCTCGCTGGTGGCGATGGGCACGAACTGCGGGACGCTCAGCGCCACGGCGATCTGGGCGGTGATGTTCTTTGCTCTCGATCGTGAAGAGCTGATTGCCTGGGGCTGGCGCGTGCCGTTCCTCGCCAGCGTCGTGGTGATGATCTTTGCCATCTGGCTGCGCATGAACCTGAAAGAGAGTCCGGTCTTTGAGAAAGTGAACGATGCACAAACCGTGCAGCCGGACACGTCGCTCGGTTCCATGGTGAAAAGCAAATCCTTCTGGCTGGCGACAGGTCTGCGTTTCGGCCAGGCAGGCAACTCAGGTTTGATCCAGACTTTCCTTGCGGGCTATCTGGTCCAGACACTGCTGTTCGATAAAGCCATCCCTACCGATGCGCTGATGATAAGCTCCATTCTCGGGTTTATCTCCATCCCGCTGCTGGGCTGGCTTTCCGATAAAGTGGGGCGCCGTCTGCCGTACATTATCCTCAATATCTCCGCCATTCTGCTCGCGTACCCAATGCTGTCGATCATCGTCGATAAGAGCTATGCGCCGGGAACGATCATGCTCTCTATCATCGTTATCCATAACTTCGCCGTTCTGGGGCTGTTCGCGCTGGAAAATATCACCATGGCGGAGATGTTTGGCTCGCGAAATCGCTTTACGCGTATGGCCATCTCCAAAGAGGCGGGTGGTCTGGTGGCGGTGGGTTTTGGTCCGGTGCTGGCAGGGATCTTCTGCAATATGACCGGCTCCTGGTGGCCGATTGTTGCCATGCTGGTGGCCTATTCCGTGATTGGACTGGTCTCGGCGATCCTGATGCCGGAAGTGCGCGACCGTGATTTGAGCGCGCCGCATGACGCAGCTGAGTCTGCGACAAAAGAGACGGTCGGTTACGGCGCTGTCTCCTCGCGCCGCTAGCGGTTTATAGCTTGCGTGACTTATCACACAACTTTGTTTTTATGTCACACCACATGACCAAAAGTTAATATAAATCAAAATCTCAAACGGCAGTATCAGTATGGTTGATGGCAGTAATTTTTTACCCCAACTGCCATTCTAGTTGGTGTAGTCAGCAGGCGCTGCCGCTTCAGAAAGAGCGGCAGCGATCCACAGCTTTCTAATTAACGAGTCTTAATCATGGAAAATACCTTATTACAGGCCAATGCGACGCTGCCTCAGTACGATCGCGACAGCCTTAAAGCTCGCATCGTTCATTTAGGCTTTGGCGCATTTCACCGGGCGCATCAGGCAGTGTATGCCGATATTCTCGCCGCTGAGCACGGCAGCGACTGGGGCTACTGTGAGGTTAACCTGATTGGTGGTGAGCAGCAGATTGCCGATCTGAACGCGCAGGATAATCTCTATACCGTGGCGGAAATGTCTGCCGATGCGTGGACCTCCCGCGTGGTGGGCGTGGTCAAAAAGGCCCTTCATGCGCAGGTTGACCGGCTGGAGACGGTGCTGGCGGCGATGTGTGACCCGCAGGTCGCGATTGTCTCTCTGACCATCACCGAGAAAGGGTACTGCCACTCGCCGGCGACCGGGCAACTGATGCTCGATCATCCGTTTATCGTCGCCGACCTGCAAAACCCGCACCAGCCAAAATCTGCGCCGGGTGTCGTCGTGGAAGCGCTCGCGCGCCGTAAGGCGGCAGGTCTGCCGGCGTTTAGCGTAATGTCCTGCGACAACATGCCAGAGAACGGTCACGTGATGCGCAATGTCACCTGCGCGTACGCCCGTGCGGTAGACGGTGAGCTGGCGGACTGGATCGAATCCCACGTCACCTTCCCGTCAACCATGGTGGATCGCATCGTGCCTGCGGTCACCCCCGACACGCTGGATAAAATTGAACAGCTTACCGGTGTGCGCGATCCTGCGGCGGTGGCCTGTGAACCGTTCCGCCAGTGGGTAATCGAAGATAACTTTGTGGCAGGGCGTCCTGCGTGGGAAAAAGCCGGTGCTGAACTGGTGTCGGACGTGATCCCGTTTGAAGAGATGAAGCTGCGCATGCTTAACGGCAGCCACTCATTTCTGGCCTACCTGGGCTATCTGGCGGGCTACCAGCATATCAATGAGTGTATGGAAGATGAACATTACCGCATCGCCGCGCACGCGCTGATGCTCAACGAGCAGGCGTCTACGCTGAAGGTCAAAGGCGTCGATTTAGGACGCTATGCCGATCTCCTGATTGCCCGCTACAGCAACCCGGCCCTGCGCCATCGGACCTGGCAAATTGCGATGGACGGCAGCCAGAAGCTTCCGCAGCGCATGCTGGATTCCGTGCGCTGGCACCTGGTGCATCAGAAGCCTTTCCCGCTGCTGGCGCTGGGCGTGGCAGGGTGGATGCGCTATGTCGGCGGCGTGGACGAGCAGGGTAATGCGATTGACGTGAGCGATCCGCAGCTGGCAGTGATTCAGGCGGCGGTTAAAGGCAGTGCGGAAGGGGAAAACCGGGTCAAGGCGCTGCTCGGCATCGAGGCCATCTTCGGCAAGGAATTACCGCGTGAAGCCGTCTTTGTTGATGCGGTGATGAAGGCGTACCAGACGCTGCTGCAAAAGGGGGCGAAAGCGACCGTGGCACAGTACGTGTCTCAACGGTAATTCAGCACATGCCGCCGTTCGCGGCGGCATGTCTACGCACCGTTTAGTGCATACCCAGGCGAATCAGCTCAATCGGTTCGAACTTACCTTCGCATCCTTCCACTTCAACCGTTTTGCTGCGGCGCACCTGCGCGGCATCCAGCCCGTCGCTGTGGATCGCTTTAATCACGCCAGTTTTGCCCGTGCCGCTAATCATGACGCGGCTGCCGGTGGTGATTGCATTGCGGTTACGGTCGTATGTCATCATGGTATTTTCTCCTCTCTAACCTGTTCGTTACGGCGTTATTTCAGGGTTGCCGTTCACGGAGCATATAAATACGCCTGTCTGCATCACATGTTTTTGTTTTTGATCAAACTCACACTTTTTTCTTTATTGTGCCGGGCGCTGACGGTTCACGACAGCAATTGACAAAGCAGACCGTTATTTTCATTTATTGATAGTTTCAGCAGGGAAGCGTTGAGGGTTGGTTTATATTCCCGGTGCCATTCTGGGTACAGGAAATAACCCTTTCATCGGAATAAGGAGTCAGGCTTATGTATAAGAAGATTTTGATGCCTGTTGATGTGTTTGAAATGGATTTGAGCGACAAAGCGGTTCGCCACGCGGCAAACCTTGCGAAGGCAGAGGGCGCCTCGATTACCCTGGTCAATATTCTGCCGGCCAGCAGCCGCTCCCTGCTGCGCGGATTTAATGCCGATATTAAAAAGTTCGAAGAGTATATGACCGAGGAATCCGGTAAGAAAATGAACGCGTTAAAAAGACTGTTCGATATCTCGCTGGAGAAAATTGACAGCCTGGTGCGCTTTGGCAACGTCCGCGATGAAATTATCAGGCTGAGCAAGGAGGGGGAATATGACGTGATTGTCATTGGGTCGAAAAATCCGGGCATCACCACCCATCTGCTGGGATCAAATGCGGAATCTATCCTGCGCTACGCCACAATTCCGGTGTTAGTCGTTCGCTAAACCTATCGCCGCGTCCGAAAGGGGGCGGCGTAATATTACTCTTCGCTAAACCACTCGCTATTTTCCTGACGAATCAGCTGCACGGATTCGCTAATTTCCTGCAGATGCAGCGTCATCGCTTTTTCCACGCCGTCCGGGTCGCGTTTTTCCAGCGCGCTGAAAATATCGTGATGCTGTCGGAGCAGCATTTCCGGCGGGGAGACGTGATCGAGACTCATATAACGCACGCGGTCGATGGTGGCCTTGATGTTTTCGATGGTGTCCCAGGCCAGCTGGCAATCCGCAATCTGCGCCAGTTTCTGGTGGAATTCATCATCAAGCTGGAAGAAATCATTCAACTGCTTACGGTCAATCGCAATCCGCTGCTGATGCAGGTTTTGCTCCAGTAGGTAACACTGCTTGTCGTTGATGAGCGTTGCGGCACGGCGCGCCACCGCGCATTCAATGGCCTGGCGAACAAAACAGCCGTTGCGCACCTGAGAGAGTGAAATTTTGTTCACGTAGCTGCCGCGCTGCGGGCGGATCTGAATCAGACCGTTTTCCGCAAGCTTAATAAACGCTTCACGCACCGGCTGACGGGAAACGTCAAAACGCACGGACACCTCTTTTTCAGAAAGCGGCGTTCCCGGTGGGATCAGGCAATGGACAATATCACGTCGCAAAATGCGATAGATTTGCTGGTTTACGGGCTGGGTGGGATTGAGTTGCGATTCAGCGGCCATGAGTTGTCATTTCTCAGAGAGTTAGCCTGAACATACTACCATTCTTTTATAACCCGAAACAGACCCGGCCCGCAGGCCGGGAAGGTCAGCGTTAGCCACGATGGACGCTAAGTCCGGCAAAACTCTGGCTGACCGGCATCATTTCTACGGTATTGATGTTGACGTGTTTTGGCAGCGTCGCCACCCACCAGACCGTTTCGGTGACATCTTCCGGCGTCAGGGCGTTTGCGTTTTCATAGGTTTTGTCTGCTTTCGCGTCATCGCCTTTGAAACGCACGTTGGAAAACTCGGTGCCACCCACCAGGCCCGGCTCGATGTCGGTGACGCGAATGGCGGTGCCGTGCAGATCGGTCCGCAGGTTAAGGCTGAACTGGCGCACAAACGCTTTCGTCGCCCCGTAGACGTTACCGCCTGCATAGGGCCAGCTTCCGGCGGTGGAGCCGATATTAATAATGTGGCCACGATTACGCTCAACCATGCCCGGCAGCACTGCGCGGGTCATGTAGACCAGCCCTTTGTTGTTGGTGTCGATCATGTTTTCCCAGTCTTCCACGCTGGCTTTGTGGGCAGGCTCCATGCCCAGCGCCAGACCGGCATTGTTGACCAGCACGTCGATGGCGCGCCATTCTGCTGGCAGATTCGCAATCATCTCTTCGATCGCCGCGCGGTTACGCACGTCCAGCTGCGCGGTCAGAATGCTGTCGCCTAGTTCGTCCTTCAGCTCCTGCAGACGTTCCTGACGGCGGCCGGTCGCGATAACCTTGTGCCCGTTGGCGACGAAGCGACGCGTGATGCTTTCACCAAAACCTGCCGTTGCCCCGGTAACTAAAATAATCATCTCACTGTTCCTCAACGCTTTTTGTGTTGTACTAACATAGCACGGCCGTAGAGGGTGCGTTAAGGCAACATTTGTATGACAGCGTTGCAGGGGAAGGCGGCCTGGCCTACTCTGGGAGGATACCCGTACTCAGGAGCGAAAGATGACGGCCACGAATCCCTTTTTTAACATCAGCCTGCTGCCTTACCAGGCCCCCCATTTTGATGAGATCAACGACAGTCACTATCGTCCGGCCTTCGATGAAGCCCTTCGCCAGAAGCGGGTGGACATTGACGCGATTGTCGCTCAGGCCGCTGCGCCTGACTTTGCTAACACCGTGCTGGCGCTGGAGAAAAGCGGCGCTTTGCTCGCGCGCGTCAGCAGCGTGTTCTTCGCCATGACTTCCGCGCACACCAATCCGTATTTACAGGAGCTGGAGGAACAGTTCTCCACCGAGCTTGCCGCGCTGGCAAACGATATCTGGCTGAATGACGTGCTGTTTGCCCGCGTGGAGAGCGTCTGGCAGGACCGTGCCGCGCTTGACGCCGAATCCCGCCGTCTGGTCGAAGAGACGTATCAGCGGTTTATTCTGGCCGGCGCGCGTCTGAATGAGACAGAAAAGGCCGAGCTAAAGGCGTTGAATACCGAGGCGGCCTCCCTGACCAGCCAGTTTAACCAGCGTCTGCTGGCGGCCGATAAAACGGGTGGGCTGGTGGTGGATTATGCGCACCAGCTTGACGGGCTAAGCGCCGGTGAGATTACTGATGCGGCTCAGGCTGCCGCGGAGCGAGGGCTAAACGATCGCTGGCTGATCCCGCTTTTGAACACCACCCAGCAGCCCGCGCTTTCCGCGCTGCGCAATCGTCAGACGCGCGAAAGCCTCTTCAACGCAGGCTGGAAGCGTACCCAGAAAGGGGATGAAAACGATACTCGCGCGCTGATCCTGCGTCTGACGGCGCTGCGTGCGCGGCAGGCCCGTCTGCTGGGCTTTGAGGATTACGCCAGCTGGAGCATCGCCGATCAGATGGCGAAAACCCCGGCTGCCGCGCTGGAATTTATGCGCGGCATTGTGCCTGCCGCCCGCGCCCGCGCGGAACGCGAGCAGGCCGACATTCAGAAAGTTATCGACGACGAGCAGGGCGGTTTCACCGTGGAGGCCTGGGATTGGGCCTTTTATGCGGAGCGCGTGCGCCAGGCAAAATATGCTCTCGATGAGTCGCAGATCAGGCCCTACTTTGCGCTCAATACCGTGCTGCAGGATGGCGTATTCTGGGCAGCCAGCCAGCTGTTTGGCATTCGCTTCGTCGAACGCTTCGATATCCCGGTGTACCACCCGGACGTCCGCGTATGGGAAATTTTCGACCACACCGGTGAGGGCATGGCACTGTTTTACGGTGACTTCTTTGCCCGTGATTCCAAACAGGGCGGGGCATGGATGGGGAATTTCGTCGAGCAATCCTTCGAGTTTGCTGCCCGTCCGGTGATCTACAACGTCTGTAACTATCAAAAACCGGCGAATGGCGGTGTCGCGCTTCTCTCCTGGGATGACGTGATAACCCTGTTCCACGAGTTTGGCCATACGCTGCACGGTCTCTTTGCCAGCCAGCGGTTCGCCACGCTTTCCGGCACCAATACGCCGCGTGATTTTGTTGAGTTCCCGTCGCAAATCAACGAGCACTGGGCCAGCCATCCACCGGTGTTTACCCATTATGCGCGCCATTACGAAACCGGTGAGCCGATGCCGGACGCGCTGCGGAAAAGCATGCTCAACGCGACCCATTTCAACAAGGGTTATGACATGACTGAACTGCTGGCTGCCGCGCTGCTGGACATGAACTGGCATGGCATCGGCGAGGCCGTTTCGAGCGTGGAGGATTTTGAAGCGGCTGCGTTGAAAAAAGAGGGGCTGGATCTGCCTGCCGTGCCGCCGCGCTACCGCAGCAGCTATTTTGCCCATATCTTCGGCGGCGGCTACGCGGCGGGGTATTACGCCTACCTGTGGACGCAGATGCTGGCTGACGACGGCTATCAGTGGTTTGTTGAACAGGGCGGCCTGACCCGTGAAAACGGGCAAAAATTCCGCGAGGCGATTTTGTCGCGCGGCAATAGTACTGATTTAGCTGAACTGTATCGCAACTGGCGCGGGCACGATCCAAAGATTGAGCCGATGCTGGAGAATCGCGGGTTGAGCGAATAGAGTCAGTCTCGTCAGAAAACAGAACCGGGCTTACGCCCGGTTTTTTATACGTTTCATCGTTCCTGTGACCACGATAACAAAAATAGTCTTAATACCCATTCTGAGTAAATACAACCGCTGAGGTTAACAGTTACTTTTACCGGTATATTTAATTAACCGGGTTTGGGCTGTAAAAGAATTAATGATTAATAATTTGATCTGGACTGTAAAAATTAAACATTCTTTAGCTTCATGCTTTTAGCTATAAAATTTCATTAATATTTGCCGATAAATGAAGGTGGCATAAAAATTGTCGTAATAGTTGTTAAGAAGGCGAAAGATGACCCTACCTCTGAACACTCCGGGCTTCACGGATACCGAGCCTTCTAAAGGCCTGATAAATAAAACCTTTACCTATATAGTAACGCTGTTGATTAGTATTTTCATCGCAGCAATAATATCTCTGCTAATAATAAAAAATAATGTTAATGAAATCAGCGACAAACATGATGAATTTTTGTTAAGGAAAGCGCTGGATGCCCGTCAGGAAAGCATGCGAAGTCATTTGAAAGACAATGCAGAGTGGGGAGATGCCTACAAACATCTTCATCTGAACACTGACGTTCACTGGGCATGGGATAAGCAAAACCTGGGTAAGTCCCTTTATGACAACTTTGGTTACGAAGGGGTTTTTGTTCTGTCCCCGGCAGGCACCACGCGATACAGCGTGGTTGACGGGAAACTGAAGCTTCAGGATCCTGAGCGCTGGTTAGATAAATCAACCAAAGACCGTTTACTCCATGATGTGAGCATAAGAAATGGATTGCCGGTTTCTATGCTCGCGCTCATCGACTCCGTTCCGGCCATTGTTTCTGCAGAATGGATAACGACGGGCGATGATACGAGCGTGCAACCCTTACCGGGGAAACCTTCGACAATGGTGTTTATCGACAAATTAACGGCTGAAAAACTCCTTACGATTGGGCTGGATGCCGGAATCAAAAATGTTCGTACTTCACCCACAATAATCAGTTCTCCAATAAACAATCAGACAGCATTTACCTTAAGAACTCAGAATGGCGATGTGCAAATTATCTGGGACAGCGAAAACCCCGGCCAGGCGTTGATTGTTTATTTTTTACCATTACTCATCCTTTCAGTCATTCTGACGGTATCAATGACGGTTATTCTCATGCGTCATATTATGCAGAAGGCAAGAATGCTTGATGAAAATACCTTTCTCCTCGATCAGGCGCGGTTGAATCTTATCACCAGTGAAAAACGATTCCGGGACGTCAGTGAAACAACCAGCGACTGGTTCTGGGAAACAGATTTATCGTTAAAGATTACCTGGCTTTCAGGTCGTTTTTCTACAGTGACGGGATATGAAAATAGCGAATGGATAGGCCGTAAATTAGATGACCTTTTTTCCTCGACAAGCGCATTATTACATGGCTGTGTCAGCCGCCGCGAGTTAACTGAACGATTTGAATTTAAGAACTGTCCTTATACACACGCGCAACAATCCACGTCCTATTGCACGCTTCTGGCAAAGTTTTCGACTCAACCTGATGGAACGGTGGTTTTGCGAGGCGCGGCAACCGACGTCTCTCAGGAAGTTGAAGCAACAAAACGTGTGGAGTTCCTTTCACGCCATGATGAATTAACCGGTCTGCCGAACCGGTATCATATTAAGGAGTTTCTTGCAGGCCAGTTCGCTAAAGAAGGCGTCAGTCATTACCCCTTTGCCATGATTTGCCTCGATTTAGACAAGTTTAAACCCGTTAATGATATTTTTGGACATTCCGCGGGCGATGCTCTGCTTGGCGAGGTCGCTTTACGTCTAAAAAATTGTGTTCGTCGAGGTGATTTTGTCGCAAGGCAGGGGGGAGATGAATTTATGCTGCTCCTCGGCAACAGCAGCCAAAAAGCGCAAATTGAGGAGGTGTGTCACCGTATCGTGCAAGAACTTAACCGTCCTTTCTCCATTGAGGGCAATGATGTGGCGATAGGCGTAAGCATGGGTATTGCGCTGGCTCCCCAGGATAGCAGCAGCGCAAGCGATCTTTTACGCTATGCAGATATCGCGCTTTACCAGGCGAAACAATCCGGCAGAAACCGATGGGTCTATTATCGTCCGGATATGTCGGAAAAGTTGACCGAACGGAGAAAACTGGAATTAGAACTGAAGACTGCAATTCGTGAAGAGCAGCTCTACCTGGTATACCAGCCGCGTTATAACCTCCGATATTCAAAAATAGATGCCGTCGAAGCGCTGGTACGTTGGAAGCACCCGCAGCGAGGGACGATGATGCCCGATCAGTTCATCACCCTGGCGGAAGAAACAGGCCTGATTATTAACCTCAGCAACTGGGTCATACGTACAGCGTGTGCGGAGACAAAAGAGAAATTGCCGGGGTTATCGGTATCCGTAAATATTTCGGCCATCGAATTTCAGGCAAGCGATCTTGCCGAAAGGATAAAAGAGATACTTCACGAAACAGGACTTGAACCTAACCGTCTGGAAATAGAAGTGACTGAAAATGTCACGCTTTCCGATCCTGAAAAAACCTTGCAGACAATGAAGGCTCTCAAAAAAATGGGCATCCGCATCCTGATTGACGACTTCGGTACCGGCTATGCATCTCTGAGCTATCTGCGGAAGTTTCAGTTTGACGGGCTCAAGCTCGACAAGAGTTTTATTTTTACCCTTGGCGATTCACCGCAGAACCAATCAGTCGTAGAGAAAATTATCGATCTGGGTAAAGCCTATTCGATGGCGGTAACCGCAGAAGGGGTGGAGACTGCCGAACAGCTCTCTTTTCTTAAAAAAAATAAATGTGATGAAGTTCAGGGCTACTTGCTGGGAAAACCAGCCGCTATTACGGACTTAAATTTAAATGCAAACAGCGTAAATCTCTAAAGCGTGCTTTCACTCAGGGAAGCGTAAATGAAAAACCGGGCGTTACGCCCGGTTTTTTTATCTTACCACCAGCACAGGGCATTTCGCATGCCGAACCACTGCCGCAGCGTTTGAGCCCAACAGATAGGTCGAGATGTCCGGCTTATGGGAGGCGATAATGATCAGGTCGGCGCCGATCGTATCTGCGAGCTTAAGGATCTGATCCTTCGGAGACCCCGTCACGGCATGCGTCTGTATCTTGTCTGCAGGGATTTTGAATTGCTTAACTATTTCATCCAGTTTTGCTAAGGCCGCGTGCTGGAATTCTTTCATCTTCGGCATTTCTACGGGGTAGGCCAAACCTAACGATGAATAATAGGGAAGCGAAGGAATAACGGTAAGAAAGTGGACTTTGGCCGTGTTAAGTGCGGTATGTGCCTGAACGAAAGGGATAACCATGTGCGTCAGGCTATCCTCGGAGATATCAATGGGAACCAAAATTGAATTGTACACGTGTCCCTCCTGGGTATTTTTTGCACAACTCAGGGTAAACCGTTATTTCCAGCAAAACAGAGAGCAGGTGGTCATAACGGGGACAAATTTCGGTTCTGTGATTTAGGTACAGTTGAACCTGCCTGTCATTCCGTCGTGACAATGAACATTCTTGCTTCCTGGGCGAGCTGGCGTTCAGCCTTAATCGGCGCATATTTTTCCGAATGATAGAAGGCAAGGGCCTGATCTAACGTCGGGAATTCAAAAATGCCCGCATAGGGTAACGGCTCTTCATCACCTTCCAGTACCTGTGCGACAGCACCAAAATGAACAATTTTACCGCCTGCTTCCTCTAATGCTGACGTGAAGCGGGGGGCAAGGCTGGCCTGTCTGGCTGGGTCAATAACGCGTAAGTTGATATGAACAAAGGCTGGCATAACCGTTCCTCAAACATGCTTAATAGTGTATATACACTATTAACTTTAGCATTGAATGTCGAGATGAAATGATGAGCAACATTGATGTAACGTTGTTGAAGGCCATTCCGGAAGTCTGCCCGGCGTTTCAGGCGCGCGCTACTGCTCGGGCTATTACGCGCTATTACAACGCCTGCTTCAGACCGTTTGATCTGACCGCTGAGCAGTTCAGTCTGATAGTTGGCATCGGGGGTTCTCCTAATGAAACCGTTGCGGAACTCGCCGCCAGAGCAGGGGTGGATGCGACAACACTGAGTCGTAATATCCGTAGTCTGGAGTCCCGAGGCATTATTGGCTCTACTGGAGGGCGTGGACGTTCAGGAAAACGACTCATGTTGACGGGGGAAGGCTGGCGTCTGCTTGAACAGGTCATTCCGGTATGGCAATCCGCTAAGCAGGAATTGTCCCAACTTGTGGGCAGCGAGCAGCTTAGCCTCACGACGAAAATGATGAAAAGTCTTGCCAGAATCAGCGCTTCTCTATGACTCTCTCCGTGTCACTGCTCTTTTCTGCAAAACAGCAAAGCCTCAACCGGGCGCAATGCCCGGTATCGTATTCATATTGCGTGACAGCTTACGGAAGCCATAATTTTATTCCCGCCAATATTACCCATAATTAGCTCGAGTAATTTCCGGTATTCCTCACGGGTCATCACCTCGGCCCGTATTTCGGTTTTACCTTCTGCTTGCGCCGTATCGCAATAAATGGCTTTCAGGCTTAACGTCAACTCTTTCGCCATGTTGACAATATTCTGCCGCACCGCATCTTCATGCTCGTCATTACAGGTGATTTTCAGGACATAGCATTTTTCGCCTTCATGGAGCGCGGGCAGTTGATTAATCCGCTGCGCAGCTTCGCGAAGCAGAATGTTGGCGCACAGAATAATCACGCTGGCCATACCGGCATTCCAGAATTGACCTAATCCGCATAGCACGCCAATTCCGGCCGAACACCACAGCGTTGCGGCGGTATTGAGACCCCGGATATTCATTCCCTCACGCATAATAACGCCTGCGCCAAGAAAACCTATGCCGGAGACGATCTGCGCTGCGATGCGCCCCGGGCTATCGGGTGACGTCGAGAGGGAACTTAAAATAAACACGGCCGCGCCCGTCGCAACCAGTGCATTGGTACGAAGCCCCGCCATACGCTGGCGCCATTGTCTTTCCGCGCCGATAATTGCGCCCAGCAGCATCGCTGCGAGCAGATGAGAGATATAAGGGAACATCAACCTGTCGCCTGTTAACATGATTAAACGATAAGCGTCAGCGCTTCACAAAGCACAGTATGACGCCATTAAAACGCAAAGCATGTCAGCGCGAGGGCGGTGGAAAGAGTGAATGATGAAACATGAACATCGCGATGCCCCAAAAATTTGGTCGTTCTTAATGTATTGGGATGCAATCACGTCAAGAGGATTGCTGCCCACCCTTAAGGTAAGCAGCGAGAAAATCGCGTCAGCTTACCTTCGTATCGACGATAAAATAACTTTCCAACGAAGGACTCCTGTGAAAATTTATTGCCAGTATAGTCAGGGCCGATTATGAGTAAAGTGAAAAAACATCGTCCGTTATGAATTGTTTAAGTTCGGAAGGCATGTTTTTTAAGACGTCATCTGATTTTCAAAAATACCCGGTATACTACATTTTCTTTTTTTCAGGCGATAACAGGCAAGGCAGGAAGTATGTCTCTTCGTTCGCTGCGGGCGCTATGCCTGACAAGTTTTTTCATTGCAGATGTCCGCGATGGCCTGGGGCCTTTTCTCGGTATTTTTCTGACCGAACGCCACTGGACCCCTGATGATATTGGCATTCTGATGACGGCCGGCGGGCTGGCGGGGTTACTGGCCACGCTGCCGGCGGGGTTCATCACCGACACCTCCCGCAACAAGCGTGCTGTACTCGCGCTGCTGTGCATTCTGATCACACTAAGCACGCTTCTGCTCTGGTTTAGCCAGCAGAGCGGCGTTGTCGCCGTGTCGCAAATCGTCACCGGTATCTGTGCGGCATTTGTCGGGCCGTTGATCGCCGGGATTATGCTGGGGTTGACCGGGCAGAGCGGCTTCAGCGCGCAGATGGGCAGAAACGAGGCGTTCAATCACGGCGGAAATTTTGTCACCGCGCTGATTGCGGGCGGCATTGCGTGGTACTGGGGCGTGGGCGGGATTTTCCTGCTGATGACCAGCACCACGCTGCTAACGCTGTGTGCGCTGCTTGCCATTCGCAACAGCGATATCGATAACGACGCGGCGCGCGGGCTGTCCTCTTCAGCGAGCCTGCCGGTCCCCGGTTTTGCCGTGCTGATGAAAAACCGGGCGCTGTTTGTGACCGGACTGACGCTGCTGCTGTTCCACCTGGCGAACGCCGCGCTGCTGCCGATGCTGAGCATGAGGGTTGCTGCGGCACCTGCCGCGATCAACCCCGGTTTGTATGCGGCCGGTACCGTCATCATCTCTCAGGCCGTGATGATCCCGGTCGCCATCTGGGCCTCGCGCCGGATCGAACACTATGGTTACTGGCGCTTGATTATGCTGGCGCTGCTGGTTATGCCGGTGCGCGCGGCGCTGGCGGCATCCACGGACGCGCCGTTAATGATGATCCCCGTACAAATTCTCGACGGCCTGGCCGCCGGGATCCTGGGAGTCGTCGTACCGTCGTTTATTGTGGTGCTGCTGCGTGGAAGCGGGCACGTCAATGCCGGGCAGAGTGTGGTGATGTTGATGCAGGGAGTAGGGGCATCCATGAGCCCGGCGTTAACCGGGACGATCGCCGGACATTACTCCTTTGCGACGGCATTCAGTGTCCTGAGCGCCATTGCCCTGGCCGCCGTTCTGCTCTGGTGGCGCGTTGCGCACCGGAGCTGGGAAACAAACGCGCCGGGTGAGGCTTAGCCCCACCCGGCGTAGCACTTAAGCCAGCTCGTTAGGGCACGGCTCACCCTTTTCTAACTGCTGAAGGTTACCCAGCGTGGTTTCCGAAATGCTGATCAGCGCTTCGGCAGTCAGAAACGCCTGATGTCCGGTAAACAGCACGTTATGGCAGGCAGAGAGGCGACGGAACACGTCGTCCTGGATGACATCATTAGACTTGTCTTCAAAGAACAGGTCGCGTTCGTTCTCATAGACGTCCATCCCCAGCGCGCCAATTTTCTGGGTCTTCAGCGCTTCGATAGCGGCCTGGGAGTCAACCAGTCCGCCGCGGCTGGTGTTGATGATCATCACGCCATCCTTCATCTGGTCAAATGCCGCCTGGTTAAGCAGGTGGTAGTTTTCCGGCGTCAGCGGGCAGTGGAGGGAGATTACGTCGGACTGAGAGAACAGCGTCGGCAGGTCGACGTACTCCACGCCCAGATCCAGCGCTGCGGCGCTTGGGTACGGATCGAATGCCAGCAGACGCATGCCGAAGCCTTTCAGGATGCGCAAGGCAGCCACGCCAATTTTACCGGTCCCGATCACGCCAGCGGTTTTGCCGTACATGGTAAAGCCGGTCAGCCCTTCCAGCGAGAAGTTGGCGTCACGGGTGCGCTGATAAGCGCGGTGAATACGACGGTTGAGCGACATCATCATGCCAATCGCATGTTCCGCCACCGCTTCCGGGGAGTACGCCGGGACGCGCACCACCTTCAGACCCAGCTCTTTTGCCGCGTCGAGATCCACGTTGTTAAAGCCCGCGCAGCGCAGGGCGATGTACTTCACCCCCTGTTTTTTCAACTCTTCCAGCACCGGACGACTGCCATCATCGTTTACGAAAATGCAGACGCCTTCACAGCCGTGCGCCGTTTTAGCGGTTTTTTCGGACAGCAGAAAGTCGAAAAATTCAAGCTCAAACCCGTAAGCCTCGTTAACATGTTGCAGATACTTTTTGTCGTACTGCTTTGTGCTGTATACCGCGAGTTTCATAAGACTTTCTCCAGTGATTTTGCATTCACGTTAGCATGATTAAAATTATCTTACAATTTCTAAAATATTATTGAATTCAATAAGTTCTATCAATTATTCTAGAGCATATGTCCACCCTAACTCCATGATATTCTTGCTACGAGGAATCTTTGGCGTGAATCTGGTCAGGGCGTGTAGAGAAAAATACAGTGGGTTGAGGATGCGAAAAAAGCCTGTCTGAATTACGTTAAAGAATGGCAAGAGGGTGTGAAAACTGCAATCCTTCTGGATGTGATGGGACGATATCAGGAACCGGGTGAGTTTCTGATAAAGAGGGAGAATGATGCATGTCGCAACAACTGGGGTTGTCCTTATCTCCGCCAATGCTGCCCGCTTTGTACTATTTCATTGTATCTATAGTAGTTTTTTTCTTGTTATATATTGGGAAACAGAAGATTAACCGGCTACGAAAATACCCACTGTTCATTGGCTATACGCTGTTTGTGATAGCCATTGCAGCCATCCAGATTAACGTTTTTGCCAACGGCTATGAGTTTGTTCGCGGTTTTTTACATATCGATTTTGATCCCTGGCGGTACGACTCGGTGTACTGGGGGTCATTGATATTCGCAATGCTTTACCTGCTGGCAATGCCCAGGAACAGGTATTAATTACGCAGTTATTCCGGCTTCTTCGCCTGAAATTATGCGTAACCCACTGAATCTAAATTGTGTTCTTCAGGTTACGCATAGCAAAAAAGTTACCTCATACTATTTACAGCATCTATCCTTAATCTTGGCGTTAACTTCAACTCAACCGCTAAACATGCGACAATGATCGGCACTGCCGGCTTAATTCTTTCGCTAAATCAGGATATTAACTGCCCATGAAGGGTAAATACAAAGCCGCTCTTGCGCTATTACTGCTGTTCATACTGTTGCCGCTGACGCTGCTGATGACGCTCGCCCAGTGGGTGCCGACGCTCGCTGGGATCTGGCTTCCCGTCGGGACGCGCATCGCTTTCGAAGAGAGCCCGAAACTGACTCGCCACGCGCTGGTGATCCCCGACCTTCGCTATCTGGTGGAAGACTGCGAAATTGCCCGCATCGATAACGTGACGCTGTCACATCCCAGCCGCTGGAAGCTGGATATCGGCGCGCTGGATCTTAACTCCGTCTGCCTGAGCAAAATTCCCCAGTCAGCGCCTTCAACGGTCGCCCCGAAAACGCTGGCGGAATGGCAGGCGGTATTGCCCAATACCTGGCTTACGGTTCACCGCCTGACGCTGTCGCCCTGGCAGCAGTGGCAGGGTGAGCTTCACGCGTCCCTGACCCCGTCCAGCCAGGAGATCGCCTATAAAGGCGAGCAGGTCAGCATTAAAGGCACGCTTCGCGGTCAGACGCTATCGGTCAGCCAGTTCGATGTTCAGCTCCCTGACCAGCCGCAGCCTGTTAAGCTGGTGGGCGAGTTTACCCTGCCGCTGGTGCCGGACGGCGTGCCGGTGAAAGGCCACGCGGTGGCGACCTTTAACGTGCCACAGTTAACGTCTCTGGTCGATGCCGATCTCGACTGGGAAGACAATCAGGGACAGCTGGTGGTGATGGCGAGAGACAACCCCGATCCGCTTCTCGACCTGCCGTGGCAGATCACGGCGGAACAGCTGAACATCAGCGACGGACGCTGGAACTGGGATCTCTCGGGTATGCCGCTGAGCGGGCGGGTGTCCCTTCGCGCCGACAACTGGCAGCAGGGGCTGGAGAAAGCTACGCTGACCGGACGACTGAACGTGTTGACGCAAGGCGATGCGGGGAAAGGCAACGCGGTACTGAATATCGGGCCCGGCAGGCTCAGCATGGAAAACAGCGACATGCCGCTGCATCTGAGCGGCGAGGCGAAGCAAAACGATCTCATTCTTTACGCCAAATTACCGGCAAAACTGACCGGCAGCCTGTATGAACCGCAGCTCGCCTTTGAGCCGGGCGCGCTGCTCCGCTCGCGCGGGCGCATCATCAATTCACTCGATATCGATGAAATCCGCTGGCCGCTGGCGGGCGTGAAGCTCACCCAGAAGGGCGTGGACGGTCGTTTACAGGCGATTTTACGCGCCCATGAAAACGAGATGGGCGATTTTGAACTCCATCTGGACGGTCAGGCCAACGACTTTTTACCTGATAACGGCCTGTGGCAGTGGCGGTACTGGGGGAAAGGCGGCTTTACGCCGATGCATGCCCGCTGGGATGTCGCCGGGAAAGGCGAGTGGCGCGACAACCTTATTGAGCTGACGGCGCTCTCCACCGGTTTTGACAAGCTTCAGTACGGCACGATGGAGGTCAGCAAGCCGCGTCTGGTGCTGGATCAGCCTGTACGCTGGTTGCGCGATGCCGAAAAACCGGCCTTCAGCGGTGCGCTGTCGCTGAATGCCGGGCAAACGCGCTTCTCCGGCGGCAGCGTGTTGCCGCCATCGGTCCTGACCTTCAGCGTCGATGGCACCGACCCGACAATTTTTCAGTTTAAGGGCGACCTCCATGCGGACAACATCGGCCCGGTACAGGTCAACGGAAGGTGGGATGGCGTGCGCCTGCGCGGGCAGGCCTGGTGGCCGAAACAGTCCCTCACCGTATTCCAGCCGCTTATTCCGCCGGACTGGAAAATGACGCTGCGCGACGGTGAGCTTTATGCGCAGGTCGCCTTCTCGGCGGCGGCCGATCAGGGCTTTGAAGCGGGTGGTCACGGGGTACTGAAATCCGGCAGCGCCTGGATGCCGGACAACCAGATAAACGGCGTCGATTTTGTGCTGCCGTTCCGCTTCAGCGAGGGAACCTGGTCTCTGGGCACGCGCGGACCGGTCACGTTGCGCATTGGCGAAGTGGTAAACCTGGTGACCGCGCGCAACATTACCGCGGATTTACAGGGCGATTATCCCTGGACGGAGGACAATCCGCTGCTGCTCACCAACGTGAAGGTGGAAACCCTCGGCGGGAAGATCACCATGCAGCAACTGCGGATGCCGCAGCACGATCCGGCCCTGCTGCGGGTAGACAATATCTCTTCGAGCGAGCTGATTAGCGCCGTCAATCCAAAACAGTTTGCCATGTCGGGTCCCGTCAGCGGGGCGCTGCCGTTCTGGCTGGACAACGAAAAATGGATCATTAAGGATGGCTGGCTGACTAACCCGGGCCCAATGACGCTGCGCATCGACAAAGATACGGCCGACGCCATCGTCAAAGACAATATGGTCGCGGGCGCCGCGATTAACTGGCTCCGCTATATGGAAATTTCGCGTTCGTGGACGAGAATCAATTTAGATAACCTGGGTGAATTAACCATGCAGGCGACCATCAAGGGGACCAGCCGGGTCGATGGCAAGAGCAGCTCCGTCAACCTGAACTATACCCATGACGAGAATGTCTTTACCCTCTGGCGCAGCCTGCGTTTTGGAGACAATCTGCAAACCTGGTTTGAGCAACACGCGGCGATACCCGGTCTCCGCAGTTCGACTGGCAAGGAAAGTGAGGAACAACAATGAAAAAGATGGCTGGTGCGCTCACCGTTGCCGTTGCCGTGCTACTGTCCGGCTGTACGCCGCGAATTGAAGTCGCTGCACCAAAGGAGCCGATTACCATCAATATGAATGTCAAAATCGAACATGAGATCCACATTAAGGTCGATAAAGACGTTGAAACTTTGCTGAAATCGCGCAGCGATCTGTTCTGAGGACGCCATGAAACGAGTAGCTCTGATTCTACTGGCGCTGGGGATGAACGTGCAGGCGGCTACGCTCACCCTAAATGACGCCCGGGCGCAGGGGCGCGTGGGGGAAACCCTCAGCGGTTATCTCGCCCCGATTCAACAGGACGCCGAAACGCTGGCGCTGGTTAATCGCATCAACGCGGCACGCACGGAAAGCTACCAGAAGCTGGCTGACAGCAATAATTTGCCGGTCGATGAAGTGGCCAAAATTGCAGGGCAGAAACTGGTTGCCCGCGCGCAGCCGGGCGAGTACGTGAAGGGCATTAACGGAAAGTGGCTCAAAAAATAGCTAGCGGTAGCGCTTGCGGTATTCACCCGGCGAAACGCCAAAGCGCTGCTTAAACGCCGTTGAAAAATGGCTATGGTCGGTGAACCCCCAGCTGTAGCCAATGCCCGCCAGCTTTTCGTCATCACCGGCAGCGCGCAGCACCTCCGCGCAGCGATCCAGGCGGCGGTTTTTAATGTACTGCGCCACCACCAGACCCTTCTCGGCAAACATGCGGTAAAGGCTGCGCACGGACATACCGCTCTCGGCGGCAATCCATTCCGGGCGCAGCGATTCAGACTGAATGTGGTCGTCAATCAGCGCCACCACATGCTGGAACTGGCGTTCCTTACGCGGCTGAATGATTTCGCGCTGCTGGAAAGCGGGGCGCAGCAGGCAGATCATCGCTTCGAGCGCCGCTTCGCTCTCCCGGTCACTCAGGCTGGTATTGCTCATACTCTCCATCAACAGGCGATGGCTCAGCTGTACCGTGGGCAGCGTGCGGGAAAGGGCGGTGGCGCAGCTTATCTCCTGAAAGCGGCACTGCTGCTCAATGATCTGACGGGGAACCAGGAGCGAAATCTGGCGGGATTTTTCCTGCCAGTTGATCGAGCAGGGGCGTGAGGCATCAATCAGCGTAATATCACCGGTTCTGAGTACCGCGCGGCGGTCATCCTGCTCAATTTCCGCACTCCCTTCGAGCTGGAACACGGTATAGAACCAGGCATCGTTACTCTGTTTGATCTCCTGACGGGAGCGGAACAAGTTGACGCCGCCGGCGGTGACGGTGCTGAGCTTCAGGCTGCGCGCATAGCTGGTCTCCAGCTCGCCGTAGAATTTTCCCTCGGTGGGCTGCGCGTTAAAACGCCCGCAAACCTGGTTAATTTGCGCCAGCCACTGCTGATACTGTTCCTGCTCGCTTGCACACGCCATCGTTTCTCTCACTGCACCGTCAACGTTTTCGCATTGTTGCATTTGTGTTGCATTTTGTCAGAGCTATGAGGCTGACTATAGGAAAGAACACTCACCGGTAACAGCGATATAAGCGGCAATTATCGTGATTTGCGGAGCCTGTCACAGGTGGCAAAGCGAATGTCACAGAGACAAAAGCGAGAATGCAAAACCCCACTTAGACTGGATGAACACCCTGCGAAGAATAACGAAGGAGTATCCTATGTCTGAATCACTGGTAGCTATTCAGCCTGCCGTGCAACAATTTTTAGACCGACAGCATGGCCTGTGGATTGAAGGGCGTCAGGCCGCATCGGACAGTGAAAAGCGGCTGAATGTCTACAACCCGGCCACGGGCGAGGTCATCGCCTCGACTGCCGACGCCAGCGTCGACGACGTTGATCGTGCCGTCATGTCCGGCTGGCGCGCCTTTGTGGCCCGTACCTGGGCCGGAAAACTCCCGGCGGAGCGCGAGCGGATCCTGCTCCATTTCGCCGATCTGGTGGAACAGCACAGCGAGGAGCTGGCCCAGCTTGAAACGCTGGAGCAGGGCAAATCCATCAACATCTCCCGTATGTTTGAAGTCAGCTGCACCCTGAACTGGATGCGCTATACCGCCGGGCTGACCACCAAAATTACGGGTAAGACCCTCGACCTCTCCATTCCGTTACCGCAGGGCGCCCGCTATCAGGCGTGGACGCGTAAAGAGCCCGTTGGCGTGGTGGCCGGGATTGTGCCCTGGAACTTCCCGCTGATGATCGGGATGTGGAAAGTGATGCCAGCGCTGGCCGCGGGCTGCTCTATTGTCATCAAGCCGTCTGAAACCACGCCGCTGACCATGCTGCGCGTGGCGGAACTGGCCAGTGAAGCGGGCATCCCGGACGGGGTGTTCAACGTGGTGACCGGCAGCGGCGCGGTGTGTGGCGCAGCGCTGACCTCGCATCCGCATATTGCAAAGGTGAGCTTCACTGGCTCAACGGCGACGGGTAAGCAAATCGCCCGCGCGGCGGCGGACACGCTCACCGGCGTGACCCTGGAGCTTGGCGGGAAAAACCCGGCAATTGTGCTCAAGGATGCGGACCCGGCGTGGGTAATCGAAGGCCTGATGACCGGCAGCTTCCTGAACCAGGGGCAGGTGTGCGCGGCGAGCTCGCGTATCTATATTGAAGCGCCGCTGTTCGACACGCTGGTCAGCGGGTTTGAACAGGCGGTGAAATCCCTCAGCGTCGGGCCGGGCATGTCGCCAGAGGCGTTTATCAACCCGCTGGTGTCGCGTGCGCACTGTGACAAGGTGCAGAGCTTCCTCGATGAGGCGAAGTCGCGCAACGCGGAGCTGATTGTCGGTAACCGTGGGCCGGAAGGCAAAGGCTATTACGTTTCGCCTACGCTGGTGGTGAACCCGGATGCCTCGCTGCGCCTGACCCGCGAAGAGGTGTTTGGCCCGGTGGTCAACGTGGTGCGCGTCGCCGACGGGGAAGAGGCGCTTCAGCTGGCAAACGACAGCGACTATGGCCTGACGGCGAGCGTCTGGACGCAGAATATCAGCAAGGCGCTGGAATATACCGACCGCCTGCAGGCGGGCACCGTCTGGGTCAACAGCCATACGCTGATCGACGCCAACCTGCCGTTCGGCGGCATGAAGCAGTCCGGGACAGGGCGCGACTTTGGTCCGGACTGGCTGGACGGCTGGTGTGAAACCAAGTCGGTTTGCGTACGGTATTAAAAAGCAAGCCGGGTGGCGGCTACGCCTTACCCGGCCTACAACGACTCGAACCGTAGGCCGGGTAAGCGCAGCGTCACCCGGCTTTTATTTAGAGCGACCACCGATCCCGTCCGGCCTCTTTCGCACGATAAAGCGCCGCATCGGCGCGGGCGATGATCTCGGTGCCGGCCAGCCCCTCCGCCATGCTCGCAATCCCCATGCTTACGGTGACATGGTCGCTGACCGTGGAGGCGTCGTGCGGTATGGCTTCCGTACGCAGGCCGTCCTGAATACGCAGGGCAACCTTTTCCGCGATGTTTGCCGGGCAATTGAAGAGGATGACCACGAACTCCTCACCCCCGTAGCGTGACACCACATCATCAGGTGTGCGCACCGACTGCTTCAGCACGCGCGCCACGCGGGTCAGACAGTCGTCGCCTGCCTGGTGCCCGTAGGTATCGTTGTAGCGCTTGAAGTAGTCGATATCCAGCATGATCACCGAGAAGGTTTTTTTCTGCTCAACCGCGTTCTCCAGCACCACCTCCATTTTCCGGCGATTGGCGGTCTTGGTTAACGGGTCCTGGTGCGCCAGCGCGTCCAGCCGTGATATCAGCAGCTGATTTTGCTGGTTACGTCGCCAGGCTTCGTCAAACCAGCTCAGCAGAATGAAACGCCCGCAGACCAGGATCAGCGTAAACACGCTCCAGATGATGATGAAGTGCAGGTTTAGGCCATCATTGCGTACCCAGCTTGCGACCGGCAGGGTGATCCAGAGCGGGAGCACAAAGGCGAGCAGCCCCTCAGGGTAAAAATAAAGCGCCGTTAACCCAGCGAGTAACAGAATGACGCACAGCGGCCAGACGTGGGGCAGCAGCAATTGCGTGATGAACCAGAAACAGGAGACCGACCAGATGGCGCTACAGATAAATAACACCACGCTGATTCCGGCGATACGCCGCCAGGCCATCAGGATCAGCGCAGCAGAGAGAATAATAATGCCGAGCATGGAGGCATCGACCATTCTCGTCAGCTGCGGCGAGTGGGGATAAAGGGGATCGCTGGCCTTAAGCAGGATGTGTCGCAGCAGGATCATCACCGCGAAACTGACGTTGACGAAGGCCAGCCACGGCAGGTTCATCGCCAGCCCATGCATGACCATGGCATGGCGCGTGGACCAGGTTGCCCGTTCCAGCGTCGGTTGTTTTCTTTTTTCCATAAAGGCCTTTCCCGTCCGGGGGATAAATCATGCAGGTGAGATATCAGTAACTATAAGCAAGCCAGGGCGATCCTCAAACTTCAGGGCAAAAAAAACCGGGCAACTGCCCGGTGGATGGTTATTTTTCGTCTTTTTTCTTTCCGAGCGTTGGCGTCTCGTCGAAGAAGTTCCACGGTTTAAGCAGGGTATGCACCCATTCCGTTGGCATGATCGGCCACTCTTCCGCACGTGCCACGTGGGTGGTGCCGGTGGTCATCCAGACCACGTCATCCTGATCGTTGAGCGACTCGTTATCCTTGCTGTACTGCCCCAGGCCGGTGTCGTGCACGGAGCGGTTAGGGAATTTTCCTTCCGGGTAGAGCTCATCCGGGTGGTAGCGGGTCACCCACAGCTGTTTGTCCATAAAGCTCAGGCGATGGTAAATCCACTCGTCCGGCGCAAATTTCGCGCCGGTTGCCACCGGGTGCGTGCCGCCCGCGTAAGGGATGATCTGGTACGAAACCGGGTTGCCCATGCGGTTCTCTTTGCGGGTGTTGCTCAGCAGGCGAATCGTGCCCGGGTCGAACTTCTGCGCTGCCTGCTGCTCGGTATCAATATCATACTGATTGATCTGCATGGTGCTGGTGCGCGGGCCACCGGTGGTATTCGGCTTCACTTCCGGATCCATGGCCACCAGCTTGTTGTTGATGCCGTCCACGTCCATATCGAGACGGAAGTTGTAGATGTGCTGGTGCGTGGTGCCCACGATGTTGTGGTCGATCAGCGTACCGTATTTTGTATCGTCTTTGGCGGTGGCATCGTGCATGGTTTTCGCCTGCACGCCTTTCACCGCTTCGATACCCGTCGCACCGGCGTCAATGCCGATGGTGCCATTTTCATGGAACACCCAGTCGAAGATGTAATCGTAATTGCCCACGGTACTCACCCAGCGCACCACCAGTTCGCGGCGCTCGGTGCTGACGTTAGGCTGGGCCATCTCCTGATGCTTATATTCCGGGCCTGCGTAGCGTTCGAAAATGGCGATTGCGCGCGGGACCTCCATCGGCGCGCCGGTGTAGTCCGGGATGGTTTCATTGAGCATCACCGCGTTGGACGGCACGTCTTTACCGCGCACCAGCGGCGAGGTCAGGGTGCCCATGCCGTAGTCGCCGGAATCAAGATAGGCCTTAAAGTACCAGCCCACGTCCGGATCGCCGTAAGGAACGATCATGCCGCCGAGCGACCCCTGATACATAATCTGGCGTTTTTTGCCGTTGTCGTTATAGGTGACGGTTGAAATCATCGGGCCGACGCGGGAGTCCAGGCTCAGGTGGAAGTCCCAGTTCTGCCAGTGCACCATATCGCCGGTAATGGTGTAGTTCTTGCCTTCCGGCTCAATGATGTCGAGCGGTTTTTTCGGCGTCTCTATACGGTCGCGGCCATCGTAGGGGCGCGGCGTCATCGGAACCGGAACAACGGCACCTTCCTCAATCTTCTGGATTTTCTTCTGCTCAAGATCGACCACGGCCACCAGGTTTTCAATCGGGTGCGCCCAGTAGTTGCCGTCGCCGACATCCAGATAGCTCACCACTTTCAGCAGGCGATCTTCCTGCTTCAGGCCATCTTTACCGTCGAAATAGCCGACGGTCAGCGGCGTGGTAATCACTTTTTTCGGGTCGGTGATGCCGTGTTTTTTAAGCACCTCGGCAAACTCCGTGCTGTCGTTGATGATCTGCTGTACCGCGGTGAAATCATCCAGCAGCACCATGCCGTGCGCATCTTTCACCGGCTCCCAGCGCAGGATTTTTTTATCCTTCAGATCCACCAGGCTTTCGATAACGTGCTTTCCATCGAGCATCACAATCTTTGCCTGACGCGGGGCATCCACAGCCGTACCGTTAAGCACAAAGTCCCACACTTTGGCTTTCTCTGGCTCAGCAAGGGCAATCTGGGTAAAGCGGGTATTCGGTTTAAAATCCGCTGAGGCTTTGACAATCTCAACGGCTTGCTTAATTTCGTCCGCCGTCAGCGCGTTTAGCGGGTGAGGGCGTTTTTCAACCTGGAAAGTCTGGTCAAGACCGGACTGGAAAACATCGTTGATGAAGCTGTCAGAGATAAAGGCTTTTTTGCCTTTCATTACCACCGGCACCTCGAGCTTGAGGGTTTTCCCGTTGACGATGGCGGTTTTAGCGCCCGGTTTGACCTTCACAAAGGCGCCGTCTTTCGCAATGGTGAACATCTGTGCGTAATCATCCCACTGAACGTCGGCGCCAAAGTCCTGCAGCGTTTTGTCCATCGGGACCATATGCGCCTCACTGCCGTGGGCGAAAACAGGGGATTGCCAGGCGCAACACAGCGCAACGGCCATAGCCAGCGCCGTTCTACGGGCAGAAAAAGAAGAATTGCTTCCCATCGTAGACCTCATCTTGTTGTGTTTATTGTGTTGTGACAGCCTTATCCTGACAGGCGCCTGAGAAAAGCGTTTGCCTGCATCTGCCAGATTATTTGCCAGTCTTGCCAGGTTAAAAAAAGAGCGGGGCGATGTCACACCCCGGTTGGTCGTCGTAGGCCGGGTAAGCATCGCGCCACCCGGCAGGAAAGGCGGTGAAGGGAAGGTGTCAGAAATCCCCCTGCTGGCGCGCCACCAGCGTCAGGATAGAGTAGAGCGCCACGGCCTGCTGGTGCTGGTTGAAGATCTCAACCGCCCATTCCACCACGCCGGTTGGTTTTTCCTCGGCGGTACGCTGTTTCTTCAGCGTTTTACGCTTGCAGGTCAGACGCACCTGAATGGTATCGCCCGGTTTAACCGGCTCGATAAAGCGCAGGTTTTCCATGCCGTAGTTGGCGATCACCGGCCCGACGCCCGCATCAACAAACAGCCCTGCTGCGGCGGAAATCAGGAAGTAGCCGTGCACTACGCGCTCGCCAAAGATCGACTCTGCCGCGCCAATCTTGTCCATATGGGCGTAGAAGTGGTCGCCGCTCAGGCAGGCAAAGTTCACGATGTCCGCTTCCGTCAGGGTGCGGCGCGGCGTCAGCAGGCTGTCGCCAGGCTGCAGCTCCTCAAAGTATTTGCGGAACGGATGCACGCGATCTTCCTGCACCGTTGCGCCACGCACCCACTGCTTGCCAATGGCGGCCAGCATGGTCGAACTGCCCTGAATGGCGGTGCGCTGCAGGTAGTGCTTCACCGCGCGCAGGCCGCCCAGCTCTTCGCCGCCGCCCGCGCGGCCCGGGCCGCCGTGCACCAGCTGTGGCAGCGGGGAACCGTGGCCCGTGGACTCTTTCGAGGCTTCCTCATTGAGGATCTGAATACGCCCGTGGGCGCGCGCCGCACCGGTAATAAACTGACGGGCAATGTCCAGGTCTGCGGTGACCAGCGTACCCGCCAGGCTGCCGCCGCCCGCGCGGGCAAGCTGTATTGCGTGGCGCGCGTTGCGATACGGCATCAGCGTCGCGACCGGGCCAAAGGCTTCGGTTGAGTGCACTGCCGGAGTTTCATCCGGCTGCGGGCAGAACAGCAGGGTCGGCGGGTAGAACGCGCCCGCGGCCTGCAAATCCGCTTTGCCACCCAGGCGGACCTGGCAGCCTGCGGCGATCAGTTGCTCCACTTTCTCCTGCACGTCCGCACGCTGTTCGGCGTTGACCAGCGCGCCCATCTTTACCCCTTCCTGCGCCGGGTCGCCCACCACCACCTTTTCCAGCCGGGCAACCAGCGCCTGGCTCACGGCGTCAATCTGGCTCTGCGGGACGATAATGCGGCGAATGGCCGTACATTTCTGCCCGGCTTTGGCGGTCATCTCGCGCACCACTTCCCGAATGAACAGGGCAAATTCCGGCTGCTCCGGCGTGACGTCTTCCCCCAGCACGCAGCAGTTCAGGGAGTCGGCTTCCATCGTGAACGGAATGGCATTCGCCACAATATTCGGGTGCACGCGCAGGCTTTGCCCGGTGCTGGCGGAGCCGGTAAAGGTCACCACGTCCTGACTGTCGAGCTGGTCGAGCAGATCCCCCGCACCGCCGCAGATCAGGCTGATGGCGCCGTCCGGCACCAGGCCGCTGTCGACGATGGATTTCACCATCGCCTGCGTCACCTGTGCGGTGGCGGTGGCGGGTTTGATGATGGCGGGCATACCGGCAAGCCAGGTCGGGGCCAGTTTTTCCAGCATTCCCCAACAGGGGAAGTTAAAGGCGTTGATGTGCACCGCCACCCCGGATTTGGAGGTCAGGACGTGACGCGCGGCAAAGCCGCCTTCTTTTGACAGCGGGATCAGCTCGTCTTCCGGCCACACGGTGTCATCCGGCAACTCGCGGCTGCCCAGGCTTGCATAAGTGAAGAGGGTGCCGATCCCGCCTTCGATATCGACCCAGCTGTCTGATTTTGTCGCCCCGGTCTGGGCGGACAGGGCATAAAACGTCTCTTTCTCGCTAAGCAGGTGCTTTGCCACCGCCTTCAGCATGGCCGCGCGTTCGATAAAGGTCATTTCGTGAAGCGCTTCGCCGCCGCGCTCAATCGCATAGCGACGGGCGGCCGCCATGTCCAGCCCTTCGCTGGTCACGCTCCACAGCGCTTCGCCACTGATGGCGTGATGAATAGTGCGTTCGCGGCCCCGGCCAGACTGCCAGGTACCGGATAAGAAGCTGGCTAACTGCTGCATCGCTTATCTCCAAATGTTACGTAATTTACCCATTAATAGTTTGATCATGAATCATAAAAATCAAGCTGAGTTTTAATGAATTGTTAACATTGTGATCCGCTCTGATGAAACGCGGCGCGCCAGGACGCTCTTCAGCGCGCTTGTAGTAAAAGACTTGCGAGCAGAGTCACATAATCAGGAAACAATTCTTGGGGTTATATTTAACCTTTGTGTAACTTTTAAAAAACAAAGTGATTCAACATTACGCTTTAATTTGCAAACTAACGAATCATAAAGGTGATGACGTGACGCAAGAACAACGGTTTGAGCAGCGCATAGCGCAGGAGACGGCGATTGAGCCTCAGGACTGGATGCCTGACGCCTACCGTAAGACGTTGATCCGCCAGATTGGCCAGCATGCGCACTCCGAAATTGTCGGCATGCTGCCGGAAGGGAACTGGATCACCCGCGCCCCGACGCTGCGCCGTAAGGCAATCCTCCTGGCGAAGGTGCAGGACGAAGCCGGACACGGGCTTTACCTCTACAGCGCGGCGGAAACGCTGGGCTGCGCACGGGAAGACATCTACCAGAAGATGCTCGACGGCAAGATGAAATACTCCTCCATCTTCAACTATCCGACCCTGAGCTGGGCCGATATCGGCGTGATCGGCTGGCTGGTAGATGGTGCCGCCATCGTCAACCAGGTGGCACTGTGCCGAACCTCCTACGGTCCGTATGCCCGCGCGATGGTGAAAATCTGTAAAGAAGAGAGCTTCCATCAGCGTCAGGGCTTTGAAGCCTGCATGGTGCTGGCGCAGGGCAGTGAAGCCCAGCGCCAGATGCTGCAGGACGCCATCAACCGCTTCTGGTGGCCGGCGCTGATGATGTTCGGGCCGAACGACGACAATTCGCCGAACAGCGCCCGCAGCCTGGCGTGGAAAATCAAACGCTTCGGCAACGACGAGCTGCGCCAGCGCTTTGTCGACAACACGGTGCCGCAGGTAGAGATGCTGGGCATGACGGTGCCCGATCCCGACCTGCGTTTTGATGAAGAGAGCGGTCATTATCGCTTCGGCGAGATTGACTGGCACGAGTTTGACGAGGTCATTAACGGGCGCGGCATCTGCAACCACGAACGCCTGGCCGCCAAACGTAAAGCCTGGGAAGAGGGGGCGTGGGTGCGGGAAGCCGCACTGGCGCACGCCGAAAAACAACACGCCCGCAAAGTGGCTTAAGAGGAATCACGATGAGCAATGTCTACTGGCCGCTGTACGAAGTGTTCGTACGCAGCAAACAAGGGTTATCCCACCGTCACGTGGGCAGTCTGCATGCCGCCGACGATCGCATGGCGCTGGAAAATGCGCGTGATGCCTACACCCGCCGCAGCGAAGGCTGTTCTATCTGGGTGGTTAAGGCGAGCGAGATTGTCGCCTCCCAGCCGGAAGAGCGCGGCGAGTTCTTCGATCCGGCGGAAAGCAAGGTTTACCGCCATCCGACGTTCTACACCATCCCTGACGGCATCGAGCACATGTGAGGCAAAGAATGAATTCAGTGACTGCCTATGCCCTGCGTCTGGGCGACAACGGTCTGGTGCTCTCCCAGCGTCTCGGCGCCTGGTGCGGCCACGCGCCGGAGCTGGAGATCGATCTCGCGCTCGCCAATATCGGCCTCGATCTGTTGGGACAGGCGCGCAATTTCCTGACCTATGCCGCGCAGCGGGAAGGCCAGGGCGATGAAGACACGCTGGCGTATGGCCGCGATGAGCGCCAGTTCCGCAATGTCCTGCTGGTGGAGCAGCCGAACGGCAGCTTCGCCGACACGATTGCCCGCCAGTACCTGATGGATGCCTGGAACGTGGCGCTGTATGAACGCCTGACCCAAAGCCGCGACGGCCAGCTTGCCGCCATTGCCGCCAAAGCGATTAAAGAGGCGCGCTACCACCTGCGCTTCAGCCGCGGCTGGCTGGTGCGTCTGGGCGACGGGACCGAAACGTCCGCGCAAAAAATGCAGCAGGCCATCGACAACCTGTGGCGTTTTACGGCCGAGTTGTTTGAAGCCGACGAGGTCGAGCGGGAGCTGATTGAGTCCGGCGTGGCGGTTGACCCGCGCCTCCTGCGCCAGCCGTGGGAAAGCGAAGTGTATGCCGGTCTGAATGAAGCCTGCCTGCAGGTGCCCGCCGAGGTGGCGTACCGCACCGGGGGCAAGCAGGGGCTGCATACCGAACATCTGGGCCCGATGCTGGCGGAAATGCAGTACCTCCAGCGCGTGTATCCCGGTCAGCAGTGGTAAAGGAGAACGCTATGCAACGCCTCGTCGACATCGCGCCCGCGCAAATCCCGCAGATCTGGGCGCTGCTCAGCCAGATCCCTGACCCGGAAGTGCCGGTGTTAACCATCACCGATTTAGGCATGGTGCGCAGCGTGAAGGCGCAGGGGGAAGGCTGGGTCATTGGCTTCACACCAACCTACTCGGGCTGTCCGGCGACGGAACACCTGTTGGGGGCGATCCGCGAGGCGATGACCGCGCACGGCTTTACTCCGGTGCACATTGTGCTCCAGCTTGAACCCGCCTGGACCACCGACTGGATGACCCCCGACGCGCGTGAGCGCCTGCGGGCGTACGGCATCAGTCCGCCGGTGGGGCATAGCTGTCACGCGCACACGCCGGTGGAGGTGAGCTGTCCGCGCTGCGCCAGCACCGACACCTCGCTTATCAGTGAATTTGGCTCGACGGCCTGCAAAGCGCTCTACCGCTGCAATTCCTGCCGTGAGCCCTTCGACTATTTCAAATGTATTTGAGGCTGCCATGACAACGTTTCATTCATTAACAGTGGCAAAAGTGGAACCCGAAACCCGCGACGCGGTGACCATTACCTTTGCGGTGCCGCAGGCGCTGCAGGAGGCCTACCGCTTTCGTCCCGGCCAGCACCTGACGTTAAAAACGACGCTTGGCGGAGACGAGCTGCGCCGCTGCTACTCCATCTGCCGGAGTACCGCCCCGGGCGAAATCAGCGTGGCGGTCAAAGCCATCGACGGCGGGCGCTTCTCCCGCTATGCCCGGGATGAGATCAAAGCGGGCATGGCGCTGGAGGTGATGGTTCCTCAGGGGCAGTTTGGCTACCAGCCACAGGCCGAACGCGAAGGCCACTACCTGGCGATTGCGGCAGGCTCCGGGATCACCCCGATGCTGGCGATTATCTCCGCGACGCTTGCGACCGAACCCAACAGCCATTTCACCCTGATCTACGGCAACCGCAGCAGCCAGAGCATGATGTTCCGCCAGGCGCTGGCGGACCTGAAGGACAAATACCCGCAGCGGCTGCAGCTGGTCTCCATCTTCAGCCAGGAGCGGCTGGACAGCGATCTGCTCTATGGCCGCATCGACGGGGAAAAACTGCAGGCACTGGCGAAAACCCTGATCAACTTTCGCCAGTATGACGAGGCCTTTATCTGCGGCCCGTCGGCGATGATGGATGACGCGGAAGCCACGCTGAAGGCGCTGGGGATGCCGGACAAATCCATTCACCTTGAGCGCTTTAACACCTCCGGAATCACCGTTAAGCGCGCGGTGCACGTGCAGGCGGGCGGACAGAAAGTGACCGTTCGCCAGGACGGGCGCGACCGTGAAATAACCCTGACGGCGGACGACGAAAGCATTCTGGATGCCGCCCTGCGTCAGGGGGCAGATCTGCCGTATGCCTGCAAGGGCGGCGTCTGCGCCACCTGCAAATGCAAAGTGCTGCGCGGGAAGGTGGACATGGCGACCAACTACAGCCTGGAGCCGGACGAGCTGGCCGCCGGGTATGTGCTGAGCTGCCAGTCGTTACCGTTAACCGCCGACGTGATCGTCGACTTCGACGCGAAGGGGATGGCATGAGCGAGTTGACTGTTACCCGTCATGGCCGCGTGCTGCAGCTGACGCTAAACCGTCCGGCAGCGCGCAACGCCCTCAACAACGCGCTGTTGACCCAGCTTGCGGAACAGCTTGAGGCCGCCGCTGTGGATGCCGACATCACCGTCTGCGTGATTTACGGCAGCGAGCGCTGCTTTGCCGCCGGGGCCGATCTCAATGAGATGGCGGAGAAAGACCTGCCCGCCACTCTGAACGATATTCGCCCGCAACTGTGGGCGCGTATCAACGCTTTTCCTAAACCGCTGATCGCCGCCGTGAACGGCTTCGCGCTGGGCGCGGGCTGCGAGCTGGCGCTGCTGTGCGACGTGGTGATTGCCGGTGACAACGCCCGTTTCGGCCTGCCGGAAATCACGCTCGGCATCATGCCCGGCGCGGGCGGCACCCAGCGTCTCATCCGCAGCGTCGGGAAATCGCTCGCCAGCAAAATGGTGCTGACCGGCGAGAGCATTTCCGCCGAGCAGGCGCTGAACGCCGGGCTGGTGAGCGATGTTTTCCCGGCGGCGCTGACGCTGGAGTATGCCCTGAAGCAGGCGGCCCTGATGGCGCGCCACTCGCCGCTGGCGCTGCAGGCGGCCAAACAGGCGCTGCGCCAGTCACAGGAGGTGCCGCTCCAGGCCGGTCTGGCCCAGGAGCGCCAGCTGTTTACGCTACTTTCCGCCACTGAAGACCGCCGGGAAGGCATCGACGCCTTCTTACAAAAACGCACCCCCGACTTTAAAGGACGCTAATTGTGGAATTTATTCTCAGTCATGTAGAACAGGGCGTGATGACAATTACGCTGAACCGTCCGGAGCGTCTGAACAGCTTTAACGACGTGATGCACCAGCAGCTGGCCGAGTGCCTGAAACAGGCCGAGCGCGATGACAGCGTTCGCTGCCTGCTGCTCACCGGGGCGGGACGCGGCTTTTGCGCCGGTCAGGACCTGAATGACCGCAACGTCGACCCCAACGGCCCGGCGCCGGATCTGGGGATGTCCGTTGAAACCTTCTACAACCCGCTGGTGCGCCGCCTGGCAAAGCTGCCGAAGCCGGTCATCTGTGCCGTTAACGGCGTGGCGGCGGGCGCGGGCGCCACGCTGGCGCTCGGGTGCGACATGGTGATTGCGGCGCGCTCCGCCAGCTTTGTGATGGCCTTCAGCAAGCTCGGCCTGGTGCCGGACTGCGGCGGCACCTGGCTGCTGCCGCGCGTGGCCGGACGCGCCCGCGCCATGGGGCTGGCGCTGCTCGGGGACAAACTCAGCGCTGAACAGGCGCAGGCGTGGGGCATGATCTGGCAGGTGGTCGATGACGAGCAGCTCTCCACCACGGCACAGCAGATGGCCCTGCATTTTGCGTCGCAGCCGACCTTCGGCCTGGGGCTGATCAAGCAGGCGATCAACGCTGCGGAAACCAATACTCTGGACGCCCAGCTCGATCTGGAGCGCGACTATCAGCGCCTGGCCGGGCGCAGCGACGACTACCGCGAGGGCGTCAGCGCCTTCCTCGCGAAGCGCGCGCCGAACTTTACGGGGAAATAAGATGCTGAATATACGGACTGTCGCCGTGATCGGCAGCGGCACGATGGGCGCCGGCATTGCCGAAGTCGCCGCCAGCCACGGTCATCCGGTGCTGATCTACGACATCTCCAGCGATGCGATATCACGCGCCATCGATGGGATCCGCCAGCGTCTTGCCTCCCGTGTAACGCGCGGAAAGCTCTCCGCCGATGCCGGGAGCCAAATCCTTGCCCGGCTGGTTCCCGTCACCGATATCGACGCGCTTTCCGCGGCCGATCTGGTGATTGAAGCGGCCTCCGAGCGTCTGGAGGTGAAAAAGGCACTGTTTGCCCAGCTGGCGGAGATCTGCGCGCCGCAGACGGTGCTGACCAGCAATACCTCTTCCATCTCCGTCACGGCGATTGCGGCGGACGTCCACCACCCGGAACGCGTCGCAGGCCTGCATTTCTTTAACCCGGCGCCGGTCATGAAGCTGGTGGAGGTGGTCAGCGGGCTGGCGACCTCCCCGGAAGTGGCCGACGCGCTGTGCGAGCTGGCGCTGAACTGGGGCAAACAGCCCGTTCGCTGCCAGTCAACGCCGGGGTTCATCGTCAACCGCGTCGCGCGTCCGTTCTATTCCGAAGCCTGGCGCGCGCTGGAAGAACAGGTCGCTCCGCCGGGGGTGATTGACGCCGCCCTGCGTGAAGGCGGCGGCTTCCCGATGGGGCCGCTGGAGCTGACCGACATGATTGGTCAGGACGTCAACTTTGCGGTGACCTGCTCCGTATTTAACGCCTTCTGGCAGGAGCGTCGTTTTCTGCCTTCGCTGGTTCAGCAGGAACTGGTGCTGGCAGGAAGGCTGGGCAAAAAGAGCGGGAAGGGCGTGTACGACTGGCAGGGTGAAAAACCTGACGTGAAGTGGGTTGAGTCGGTGAACGACAGCTATAGCCCGATGCGCGTGGAAAAAAGACGTGACGGTGTCACGGAAATAGATGATGTCTATCTGGTTGAAACGCAGGGCGAGACCGCGCAGGCGCTGGCGCTGCGGCTCAACGGCCCGGTGGTGGTGGTCGACCGGATTGAGCGTGACGTGGCGGTCATTGCCGCCGCCGCCAGCAACCCGCATACCGCGACGCAAAAAGCCATCCGCTACCTGCAGCAGCAGGGGCATCGGGTGGTGCAAATTGCCGATTATCCCGGCCTGCTGATCTGGCGGACGCTGGCGATGATTGCCAACGAGGCGCTGGATGCCCTGCAAAAAGGGGTCGCCAGCGAGAAGGACATCGACACGGCCATGCGCCTGGGCGTGAACTACCCGAGCGGGCCGATCGCCTGGGGCGAGCGTCTGGGCTGGCAGCGCCTGCTGACGCTGCTGGAGAACCTGCAGCGTCATTACGGCGAAGAGCGCTATCGCCCCTGTTCACTGCTGCGCCAGCGCGCGCTTCTGGAGAGTAGCTATGAGTCATAACGCCTGGCATAACGCCCGCACCATGTACGAACGGGACGCCTGTGCGCAGGCGATGGGAATGGACATTGTCGAGATGGACGAGGGCTACGCGGTGGTGACCATGACCATCACCCCGCAGATGCTGAACGGCCACAAGACCTGCCACGGCGGCCAGCTGTTTTCGCTGGCGGACACCGCTTTTGCCTACGCCTGCAACAGCCAGGGGCTGGCGGCGGTAGCCTCCGGCTGCTCGATTGACTTTCTGCGTCCGGGCTTCGCTGGGGACACGCTCACCGCCACCGCGCGGGTGAAGCATCAGGGCAAGCTGACCGGCGTGTATGACATTGAAATCCAAAACCAACAACAGAAAACCGTCGCCCTTTTTCGCGGAAAATCTCACCGCATCGGCGGCAGCGTGACAGGAGAGGCCTGATGCGTGACGCATTTATTTGTGATGGCGTTCGAACCCCGGTGGGCCGCTACGGTGGCGCGCTTTCCGCTGTTCGAACTGACGATCTCGGTGCTGTGCCGCTGCGCGCGCTGCTGGCCCGCTACCCGCAGCTCGACCTGGAGCGGATTGACGACGTGATTTTCGGCTGCGCCAACCAGGCGGGGGAAGATAACCGCAACGTGGCGCGCATGTCGTCGCTGCTGGCCGGTGTGCCGCAGACGGTCTCCGGCACGACGATCAACCGCCTGTGCGGTTCCGGGCTGGACGCGATTGGTTTTGCCGCGCGCACCATTAAGGCGGGCGACGGCGACCTGCTGATCGCGGGCGGCGTGGAGTCGATGTCCCGCGCGCCGTTTGTGATGGGCAAAGCTACCGCGGCGTTTCAGCGACAGGCGGAGATGTTCGATACCACCATCGGCTGGCGATTTGTGAATCCGCTCATGCATCAGCAATTCGGAACTGACAGTATGCCGGAAACGGCAGAGAATGTAGCTGAATTGTTAAATATCAGCCGTGCCGATCAGGACGCCTTCGCGCTGCGCAGCCAGCAGCGTACCGCGCAGGCGCAGCAGAACGGCGTTCTGGCGCAGGAGATTGTCCCGGTGCCGGTGCCGGGTAAAAAAGGGGCGATCACTGAGTTCAGCGTGGATGAACATCCGCGCGCGGACACCACGCTCGAACAGCTTGCCGGGCTGAAAACGCCGTTCCGTAAAAACGGGGTGGTCACGGCCGGAAATGCCTCCGGGGTTAACGACGGCGCGGCGGCGCTGATCGTCGCCAGCGAGAAGATGGCGCTGGCGCAGGGGGTAGTTCCTCGCACGCGGATCGTGGCGATGGCGACGGCGGGCGTGGAGCCACGTCTGATGGGGCTCGGCCCGGTGCCGGCCACCCGCAGGGTGCTGGAGCGCGCCGGACTCAGTATTCACGATATGGACGTCATTGAGCTTAACGAAGCTTTCGCCGCGCAGGCGTTGGGCGTGCTGCGTCAACTGGGCCTGCCGGATGACGCCGCGCACGTCAACCCGAACGGTGGCGCGATTGCGCTGGGCCACCCGCTGGGCATGAGCGGCGCCAGGCTGGCGCTGGCCGCGAGTAACGAACTGCACCGACGCGGCGGGCGCTACGCGCTGTGTACGATGTGCATCGGTGTGGGTCAGGGCATTGCCATGATCCTTGAGCGTGTTTGAGCATAAAAACAATGTGAGTACCCTACAATGACAAATACAACAAAGCTTGATCCGATTGAAACGGCCTCCCTTGACGAGTTACAGGCGCTGCAGACCACGCGTCTGAAATGGACGCTGCATCACGCCTATAACAACGTGCCGATGTACAAACGCAAGTTTGATGCTGCGGGCGTTCATCCTGACGATTTCAAAGAGCTGGCGGATATCCGTAAGTTCCCGTGCACCACCAAGCAGGATCTGCGGGATAACTATCCGTTCGATACCTTCGCCGTGCCGATGGAGCAGGTGGTGCGCATTCACGCATCATCCGGCACCACCGGCAAACCGACGGTTGTCGGCTACACCCAGGGCGACATCGACAACTGGGCCAACCTGGTGGCGCGCTCCCTGCGCGCCGCGGGCGGCAGTGCGAAGGATAAAATTCACGTGGCGTATGGCTATGGCCTGTTTACCGGCGGGCTGGGGGCGCACTACGGTGCCGAGCGCTTAGGCGCGACGGTGATCCCGATGTCCGGCGGCCAGACGGAGAAACAGGCGCAGCTGATCCGTGACTTCCAGCCAGACATGATCATGGTGACGCCGTCCTACTGCCTCAACCTGATTGAGGAGCTGGAACGTCAGATGGGCGGCGATGCCAGCACCTGTTCCCTGCGCGTGGGCGTCTTCGGCGCCGAGCCGTGGACGCAGGCCATGCGCCGTGAAATTGAAAAACGCTTAGGGATTACGGCCCTGGACATCTATGGCCTCTCCGAGGTGATGGGGCCGGGCGTGGCGATGGAGTGTATCGAAACCGTCGACGGCCCGACCATCTGGGAAGATCACTTCTACCCGGAAATCGTCAACCCGAACGACGGCACGCCGCTGGATGACGGCCAGCAGGGCGAACTGCTGTTCACCACGCTGACCAAAGAGGCGCTGCCGGTGATCCGCTACCGCACCCGCGACCTGACGCGTCTGCTCCCGGCAACCGCGCGCAGCATGCGCCGTATGGACCGCATCAGCGGCCGCAGCGACGATATGCTGATCATTCGCGGCGTTAACGTCTTCCCGTCGCAGCTGGAAGAGGAGATTGTGAAGTTCGAACACCTTTCTCCACACTACCAGCTTGAGGTGAACCGTCGCGGACATCTTGATTCACTTTCCGTGAAGGTGGAGCTGAAAGAGAGCAGCCTGACGCTGACGCACGAGCAGCGTTGCCAGGTGTGCCACCAGCTGCGCCACCGTATTAAGTCGATGGTGGGGATTTCTACCGACGTCATGATCGTGAACTGCGGCAGCATCCCGCGCTCGGAGGGCAAAGCCTGCCGGGTGTTTGACCTGCGTAAAGTTGCGGCCAACGGTTAAAACAACACCCCCCTCATCCTGGCCTTCTCCCCGGAGGGGAGAAGGGACGGTACGGTGCGGTCTTTTGCCTCCTCAGAAAGGGCGAAGGGACTGCTCGGTGTGGCATTTTCCCCTCTCCCCTCTGGGGAGAGGGTCAGGGTGAGGGTCCTATGCTATGATTCATCCAGGACAAAAATAACAACAGAATGAATCACATGAATAAACTCGACGCCTTTATCCAGCACGCGGTCAGCTCTGTTCCCGTCAGCGGGACTTCGCTTATCTCCTCGTTATACGGTGACGCGCTTTCCCATCGCGGCGGTGAGATTTGGCTCGGCAGCCTGGCTGCCTTACTGGAAGGCATGGGGTTTGGCGAACGGTTCGTGCGTACCGCGCTGTTTCGCCTCAACAAAGAAGGCTGGCTGGACGTCTCGCGCATCGGGCGACGCAGCTTTTACCGCCTGAGCGATAAGGGGTTGCGCCTGACGCGTCGCGCGGAGAATAAGATCTACCGCGCGGAACTGCCCGCCTGGGATGGTAAATGGTTATTGCTGCTCTCCGAGGGGCTGGATAAAACCACCCTGGCCGACGTTAAAAAGCAGCTGATCTGGCAGGGGTTTGGCACGCTGGCGCCGAGCCTGATGGCCTCGCCGTCACAGCATCTGGCGGACGTGCAGTCCCTGCTTCACGATGCCGGCGTGGCGGAAAACGTGATTTTCTTTGAAGCCCACTCGCCGCTGGCGCTCTCGCGCGCCGCGCTGCGTTCACGCGTAGAAGAGTGCTGGCAGTTAACCGAGCAAAACGCGATGTATGAGTCGTTTATCAGCTCGTTCCGGCCGCTGCTGCCGCTGCTGAAAGAGGCCGCGCCGGAGGATCTGACGCCGGAACGCTGCTTCCAGATCCAGCTGCTGCTGATTCACTTTTATCGTCGCGTGGTGCTGAAGGACCCGCTGCTGCCGGAAGAGTTACTGCCTGCGCACTGGGCAGGACAAAGCGCCCGACAGCTCTGCATTAATATCTATCAGCGTGTCGCGCCGGGGGCGCTGGCGTTTGTCAGCGAGAAGGGCGAAACCTCTGTCGGCGAACTGCCCGTGCCCGGCACGCTCTACTATCAACGCTTTGGTGGTCTTACAAGCGCATAAGGAGGGAAGATGCCTGTTTATCAAATTGACGGCCTGACGCCGGTCGTGCCTGACGAGAGCTATGTTCACCCCACAGCGGTGCTCATTGGCGACGTGATTCTGGGCAAAGGCGTTTACGTCGGTCCCAATGCCAGCCTGCGCGGTGATTTTGGCCGTATCGTGGTGAAAGACGGGGCGAACATTCAGGATAACTGCGTGATGCACGGTTTCCCGGAGCAGGACACGGTGGTGGAAGAGGACGGGCACATCGGCCACAGCGCCATTCTTCACGGCTGCGTGATCCGCCGCAATGCGCTGGTGGGCATGAACGCGGTGGTGATGGACGGGGCGGTCATTGGTGAAAACAGCATCGTCGGCGCGGCGGCGTTCGTGAAGGCCAAAGCGGAGATGCCTGCCAACCATTTGATCATCGGCAGCCCGGCTAAGGCGATCCGTGAGCTGAGCGAGCAGGAACTGGCCTGGAAGCAGCAGGGCACGCGGGAATATCAGGTACTGGTGGAGCGCTGCAAGCTGACGATGCATCAGGTAGAGCCACTGCGCGAGGTTGAGCCTGAACGGAAGCGGCTGACGTTTGACGAGAATTTGAGGCCGAAGTCGGCGGTGTAGGACGGGAAGTTCGCGCCACGGCACTAACGGGAAGATGTTACCCCGGCTCGCCATGCTATAAATCCTCCGACACAGACTCATCACGATAAAGGACGCAGAGTTATGCTGAGAGGAAAACGCGCTGTTATCACGGGTGGCGGTGGGGGATTTGGTCAGGCGCTGTGCGTCTGGCTGGCGCGAGAGGGCGTTGACGTGGATTTTAGCGCCCGTCGGGTAGAGGATATCGAAAAAACCTGCGCCCTCATCGCGGCTGAAGGGGGGGTGGCAAGAGGATATCTCTGCGATTTAGCCCAGCCGGAATCCGTTTCTCAGTTCTCTTCGCAGGTCTTACATTCAGACAGGCCAATTGATATTTTACTACTGAATGCTGCTCAGTGGCTGTCAGGGACTCTAGACGAACAATCGAGCACAGAAATCGTCAATACCGTCAGTTCAGGCCTGACAGGTTCAATCCTGCTCACCCAGGCGCTGCTTTCAGGATTGCGACGTTCAGACGGCGCAGACATCATTGCGATTATATCCGCATGCGGTATTCCGAACTTTACAGATTCCATTGCCCATCCCGCTTTTTTTGCCAGCAAACATGGAATGAGCGGCTTTATCACCAAACTGTCAAAACAATTGTCCCGGGAAAATATAAGGGTGACCGGCTTGTATCCACCCGATTTTGAACTTACCGGGTTAGACGCGCTTGTCGACGATCGCTCACGAGTGGGGGAGCGCTTAATGAATGGACGATCTGTCTGGGAAACGGTGCGTTTTGTGCTCACTCAGCCCCGTAGCTGCCATATTGGTACCGTCTACTTTCAGGGGCCCACTCGCGAAGATCTGGAATGTCAGTCATGAACCTCGTATTTTTGTATCCACCTCTCGATTAAGCAGAACAGGGACCATACAGATGACGCGCTTTTACGAATTTACCGCTACCAGCCTTGATGGCCGACCGATCTCTATGGCCGACTATGCGGGTAAGGTGGTTCTGGTTGTAAATACGGCCAGCCAGTGCGGCTTTACGCCCCAGTATGCGGGTCTTGAAGCACTGTTTAAAAAATATGCCGCTCAAGGTCTGGTGGTGCTTGGCTTCCCCTGCAACCAGTTCGGTAAGCAGGAACCTGGCGGTGCCGATGAAATCTCAAAGACCTGTTACATTAACTACGGCGTCAGCTTTCCCATGTTCGAGAAAGTCGAGGTTAACGGTGCCGCAGCACATCCGATGTTTCGTTATCTGAAAGACGAATTGTCCGGCGTGCTGGGTGGGCGGATTAAGTGGAACTTTACCAAGTTCCTTGTCGGGCGTGACGGTAAACCCCTCAAGCGCTTTGCACCAATGACTACGCCAGAGAAAATGGAGGGGGCAATTGTTGCGGCACTGGGAAGGTGAGTATTTTTGTCGCTAAAACCATCTATTTGTCGGGGATAGCCGATGTTCTGATGTCCGCTCTGTGCCAGATGCGGACATGGAGGAGAATGTTATTTTGATGCGAAATATTTGCGTAATATTTTTTCTAATAGCAAGAAAACGACCGTCACCCTTTTTGGAGTAATCAGCTGGTAAGGCCGATATAAATAAAATTGCCATTTCTCCTGTCGCAGTTCTGGCAATGGGGGAACAAGTTGGCCGCTTGCTAAGTACTCCCTACAGATAAAGTCGCTGGACTGTACAACCGTTCTCCCGGCCAATGCAGCCTGAATTTCGGCATATGGATCTGTAGTATAAAACTCAATATGACGAGGGACAAAAGTATTTACTGCGTCACTCATAAATTCAAATGATTTTCCCGTCTCAGGATTAATTAAACCACTAAATGGATAACGCTGTCGAAGATCTTCTAAATCAGTAGGTGCTCCCAGGCGCTCAATAAGTTCAGGGGATGCAACCAAAATATGTTCAACTTGTCCGATATTTTTAATGATAAAGTTTGGGTTAGGTTCTCTCCCTACGCGTATACCTATATCGATACGATGCTCAATAGTATCAAGTTTCATCATATCTAAACGCCAGTCGATAAATAACTCAGGATAGGGACGTAGTGCAGTCAATAGTTCATACAAGATTTGTTCATGATTTGGAAATCGAAGTAATGTGATACGAACAATACCCTTCATGTCATTATCATCTTTCCCTGTCTGAAATAGTTTTTCAGAATCTTCAAGCAGTCGCTTCGCTTGGGGTAAAAATAGTTCGCCGAAACTAGTGAGAAAGATCGAACGAGTATTGCGTTTGAATAAAGGTTCACCAAGTTGTTTCTCCAGCTCAGCGACTGTTCGGGTTACTACTGATGGTGAAACCGACAGCTTGATGGCTGCTTCGCGGAAGTTCAAGGTCTCAGAGGCGATGATAAAAAATTTTAGAGCGTCAAGTTTGTCCATGATTATTGTGAAATCTGCAATAATGTATTTTGATAATAGCAATTAATTTGCAACTATTCCAGCCATATAATAGAACAATCAAATAAGTAACCTGTCTTACTTTTTATCAGAACTCAAAAGAGTAAACTATGTCAATTCAACCAGTAGAGTTAAACAAAGCCTATCGTTTATTACAGGTCGGGCCAACGACGATGATATCGGCTAAAAATGATGGCATTGAAAATGTCATGGCAGCGGCCTGGGTGGGATTAGTAGGCAATAACAAAGTGATGGCTTTTATAGGTCCACAGGCATTTACTCGCGGGCTTGTAGAAAAAAGCGGATATTACGTTGTACAGATCCCAGTAGTAAATCAGATGGAAATGGTTTTATATGCTGGAGGTCACAGTTATTCCGACACACCCGATAAAAATAGTAAAATCCCACTATTTTATCAGAAAGAGTTTGATCTGCCTTTAGTGGAAGGTTGCGCTGGCTGGTTAGTATGTAAGGTCATACCCAATGAAGAAAATGAAAAGCAGCACAACTTGTTCATGGGGGAAATTGTCGGAGCATGGAGTGATGACCGCGTTTTCAAAAATGGGCACTGGATTTTTGATGATGCACCAGATGAATTACGTACTGTCCATTACGTTGCTGGCGGACAGTTTTACGCCATTGGCAAAGGGACAAAATTTAATTATGGGCCGGGAAAAGACTAATCCTTACTTCTGCATAAATGTAGCCATATAACATGGCTACATAGAGGTAGTAGCATAAAAGAACAACCTACTTAAGATGTTTGCTTCTCACTCACAGCGGACCTTTAGCTCAGTTAGCATATCCGCTCAGTGCCAGAAGCGGATGTCGTAAGATTCGTTCGGCTAAAAGAGCAAATTCTTCTGCATCAGAGTGACAGGCCCTGCGGATTCACATTTATCATTACTCTCTGAAAAGTACTTTTATTTTTGCCCGGGGTTACGATAAATATCGGGTCGATTGATTTGCCAGACAAAATCTGGTCGGTTCAATGGGTTATACCCCAGCTTCTGGTATAACCATGGCGCGCTGTCGGTTACCAGCATTATCCGTCGCAGACGTGACAACAATGGATGGGCATGACAGCATTCAATCAGCCAACGTCCAAGACCACTTTTCTGATAATCGTTCAGCACGTAGACGTCACACAAATAACCAAAAGTGGCATAGTCTGTGACCAGACGGGCGAAGCCGATTTGTCTTGTTCCATCCAGGAGCGCGAAACAAAGGCTGTTCTGGATTGATATCCTGACCGTTTCAGCATCAATACCAGGAGCCCAGGACGATTGCGAGAGGTAATCGTGAATGGCTTCCAGCTGAAAAAAGCTGGGATCGGTTGTGACAATAAATTTGTCTTTGGTAAAACGCAGATGCTGATTATTCACCGAACTCCTCCTTTTGGGCTACTTGTGATGAGGCACAGGGCTGTCCTCTATGCCGGGGAATGCTCAGGATGCTTTTTCATGTACTGTCATGATAAATACCAGCGGGTTCTCCCCCTGGTTTTCATAGAAATGAGGAACGTCCGTTCTGGCGGTTGCCGAACAGCCAGTATTTACCCGATACACGTGATCCTGCACGCCGAGTGTGAGCGTGCCCGACTGCACATAAAACAGTTCAAGCGTTCCTTCCGTGTGGCCGGGGGACGCAAACTTTTCCCCCGGCTGCATTTCCCACATCCAGAGCTCGGTCATATCAGGGCCACCCGACCCTGCTAGCAATCTTGCTCTCCCGCCTTTTTCACCTTCCCACAATTCAGGGATCTCATCTTCAGCGATGAGATGCACGGTCGGTTTTGAACTGACATCCACAAAATCAGCCACTGAAACCCCCATTGCGGCAGCCAGGCGGCATAGCAGGGCAATGCTGGGATTCGCCCGGCATCCCTCTATCTCAACCAGCGCTCCCTTGCTGACGCCTGCCCGACGCGAGAGTTCATCAAGGGAGATTTTCTTTTGCTTACGATACAGTTTTATTCGCTGCGATACGGCTTCATTCACGGAACTGGCGATCGAATTTGCATCGGTCATTAAATTGACTTTTTTGGTCATTGGTCATTATCATGGAATAAATTGGTCATTACAGGATTATCACGTGCTAACAGTATCGCCGTCAATTGCCCCTGAAATTTATCGTATTGCTCCCGGTTTTCGGGCACTCAGCATCTGCGTAAAAGCTGCGCCAGTGCTTAATCCCGACACTGGAGAAATGGCGCTGCGTGAAGCCTGTGAAGCCGTTCTGGCCGGTGAACCAGAGTGGGCGGACTCTCATCTGGCGGCATGGGCCGACGTTTTTCAAAAGTTTGGTGCTAAACCTAAACGCACTCCTTGCTCAGCGGATGCGTTACGCAAGCGCGTGTTACGTGACGGAACGATGCCAGCGCTCGATCCTATCGTTGATCTTTATAATGCCGTTAGTCTCCGCTATGCCGTTCCGGTTGGTGGAGAGAATCTCTCTGCCTATCAGGGGGCGCCGCGTCTGACTGTGGCAAAAGGAACAGAGCCTTTTGATACCGTCAAAGAGGGAGAGGCCACCGTTGAGTATCCTTCACAAGGCGAGGTTATCTGGTGTGATGATATTGGCGTGACCTGCCGTCGCTGGAACTGGCGACAGGGGATCAGAACCCGCTTAGGCGTGGAAGCTCAGGAAATGTGGTTCATTCTGGAGAGTCTCCCGCAGATGCCGCTGGATAGACTTCACGAAGCCGGGAAGATGCTGACCGACGGCCTGGAAAAAATGATGCCCGGTCTGTGGTTTGAAGTTGCTCTCATCGAAGAACAACAGCAGTAATACCCTTCAGGAGAAACAGTTATGTTTACCGGTTTGTCGGCGTTTCCATTAACCCCAGTCACTGTCAGCGGCGTGGATGAAAAGGGTTTCAGCCATATTCTTTCCCGTCTTACAGACGCTCGGGTTGATTCTATGGGCATCCTGGGGTCAACCGGAAGCTACGCCTATCTGACCCGGGAGCAGCGCAAGCGCGTAGCAACGCTGGCAAAACAGCATGCAGGGAACATCCCCGTTATGGTGTGTGTGGGAGCGGTCAGTACCGATGCCATTCTGCATCTGGCAGATGATGCACAGGCAGCTGGTGCGAATGCGCTGTTACTCCCGGCGGTCAGTTACCAGCCACTCCGTGACGAAGAAGTCTTCTCACTCTTTGAGACCGTTACCCGGCACGTTTCTGTACCGGTGTGTATCTATGATAATCCGGGCACTACGCATTTTACCTTTACGGATGAACTCCACGGTCGTCTCTCCTCACTTGAGGGGGTTCGCTCGGTCAAGATCCCTGGCGTCCCGGATAGCCCCGCTGCAGCGATTGAGCGGGTGAATGCGTTACGTCAACATTTGCGCCCTGGCGTAACAATCGGTATTAGTGGCGACGCTTATGCGGGGCTGGGATTAAACGCCGGTTGTGAAGTGTGGTATTCCGTGTGTGGCGGTCTGTTCCCTGAGATGGCGAAACAAATCACCGAAGCTGCGGCGGCAAACGATCATCAACGCGTTACAGCCCTGACAACCCGCCTTGAGCCGTTGTGGTCGCTCTTCCGGAAACATGGCGGAAGTATTCGCGTTATTGCCGCTGCTGCTGGTGTGCTTGGGCTTACCGACATGGATTGCCTGCCTCGACCTCTGCAACCATTGTCAGCTGGTGATATCGCGGATATTGCCCATGTGATAAGCATGCTGGAGCTGAAGTGATCTCTCCGCATGACGGGGTCTCTACCGGTCCTTTTGAAACCTGGTGGGGGATCAATCGTCAGATGTTTGACACAAGTTCTTTAGGTCCGCTCTTCGCTAAAAGCGGACCATACTTTAAAACTTTATTAGTGACGTGACTCTTCCTCTCCTGAGAGCGTATCCGCATCAGGTGAATAATTCCGGTAAACGCATGCCAGTTTATGCCCGTCAGGATCGCGCAGATAGGCAACATAAAAATCGGGGCCGTAGGCGGTTCGTGTACCGGGCACGCCTTCATCCTTTCCTCCCGCACGGAGGCCCGCTGTATGGAAGCGTCTGACAATTTCCGCGTTATCGGCTCTGAATGCGAACATTGTCCCGTTTCCCGCCGTCGCGGGTTGCTGGTCAAAAGGAGGACAAATGCAGAAGCTAAATTCGTCATCCGGATGATTTTCGTTTCCCCACATTGCCCAGCTATCAGTCCAGGCGGGCAGACGTGAATAGCCCAGCACGTTAAAAATAGCGTCATAAAAGTTCACGGCGCGCTGAAAGTCATTTGTCCCTATCGTGATATAAGCCAGCACCTTATAACATCCTCTATCCACGCAGCCACGGCGTAATCGTCAGACCGGTCAGTAAACCTTCCGGGCTGAGCAGGCGAGTGACTGTCTGCCCCCACGGTTCTGTGCGGTTGGCGATCAACAACCGATAGCCTTTTTCACTCAAAACACGGGTAGCGGAATCGAGATCCTGCACCTCGTATTCAATCCATCCCTGCGGTATCGGATGCTCCACGGGCCACTGCGCTTCACCAAAACAGGACGTTGCCGCCTGTGACAGCGGCCAGACGGCAAAATGCTTCACGCCCGGTAAGCGTCCCTCTTCAGTGAGCAGATAATCGGCATTGCCCTCCATCGGCTTCAGCGGCAGTGCAAGAGTCTGGATATAAAACGCGGTGCTGGACGCTGTATCCTGTGAAATGGGCCCGAACCCGGCGACGAACATGACATCAATTCCCGGTAACGTCTGCGACATATCCACTCCTTAATAGCCTGAAATGATGGAATTTAGCGTAGAGCCGTCTTAAATACGACTCTCAATTATGGTATCGCATTCACCGCGCCTGCACGTTCACGGTGGGTTTGAAAGTGAACGCGATAACGATCAACAGCACAACTCCTGCACTCATCACCAGCCAGGCGCTGGTCAGCGAGACCGAACTGTCGCGAACGATCCCTGCAACTAACGGCATGAGCGCGGCGATCATATATCCTCCTCCCTGAACTTTAGACAGTAACTTCCCGGCCTGCGCGGGCGTTCGCGCATGATCGAACGTGACGATAAGCGACAGCGGGAAGAGGGCGCCGATACCGATGCCAAGCAGCAAGGTTGATAAGACCGGCGTCGTACCTGGAGAGAAGACCAGACACAGTAACCCCGCGAGCAGCAGTAACAGTACAGTTATCAGCGGAACACGGCGGTCGGGGAATTTACCGATCAGCGCGGAGACGGCAAACCCGGCGGCCACCTCGGTTAAGGTCAGCCAGGCCAGCATATAGCCGCTGCTGCGTGCTGACCATCCTGCCTGAATATAGAGCGGGGGCAGCCAGGCTAAGACCAGCGTGTAGGCACCCGTCCCCACGCCAAAAAAGAGCAGAAGGAGGCCAGTCCGGGAGGAAGAGAGCGTAACGGGTTCATGTGCTGTTTGTTCCCCTTGAGGCTGTTTAACCAGGGGTAACCACAGCATCAGCGCCAGCAGCGCGAGCACGCCTGCCATAGCCAGCGCGGGCTTGAGCGAGAGCCATGAAAACAGCGGCTCGGCGCTGGCGGCGGCGACTGCCGCACCGGCCATAATGCCCGTGCTGAATAGCGACATGATCGTGCTGGCCGTTTGCGTATACGCCTTTTTTATCAGGGCAGGCATTAACGCCTGGATCGTGCCGATGCTGGCCCCGCCCAGTAACGCGGTACCCATCAAACCCGTCAGCGAGGTGCTAAAACCGCGTAATGAACAGGCTACCAGCAGGATGAACAGCCCGAGCATAATTCCCCTGACGGCACCGATCCTGGCTAAAAGCCAGGGGCCACACAGGGCAGCCAGTCCCATCATCGCCACCGGCAGGGTAGTCAGCAGGCTGAATTGCGTCGCGGTCAGGCCCGCTTCGCGCTGCAGCACGGAGAAAAGAGGGCCGACCGAGGCCAGAATGGGGCGCAGGTTCAGCCCGACGATAAAAGCGATAACGGCGAAGAGTAACGGTGATGTACGTTTCAACATGGCATCCTTTTCGGTTGTGAATGGCCCAGGCAAATTGCCGCGAGCATTTATCTTAACGTTAAGATAAAATCTGTTTTTGTGTAAGATGTACCGCACAACTCGATAAATTCCCACGCTATCCGGGGTGAAGATGAAAGACCATGTAGACTTCGTTGTCGGCCAGTGGAGCAGCGCCATGCCCGAGCTGGACGCCTCGTCGATGAAAATTTTTGGCCGAATGCTCAGGCTGATGAAGCACCTGGGAAAAGAACGCGCGCAGGCCATGGCGCCGTTTGGCTTTCGCGAGGGCGAGTTTGACGTCCTCGCCACGCTGCGCCGCGCCGGGGAGCCGTACTGCCTTTCGCCCACGCAGCTGTATACATCCCTGTTGATCACTTCAGGGGCGATGACGAACCGGCTCAACCATCTTGAACAGCAAGGCCTTATCAGGCGGATTGCCGATCCTGATGACAAGCGCAGCTCGCTCGTCAGCCTGACGCCGCACGGGCAGGCTCGTATCGAACAGGCGCTGCTCGTGCATACGGAAACGCAAAATGCGCTGCTGAGAAACCTCTCTGAGGCGCAACGCGCGCAGCTTGAGTCTCTGCTCAGGGGGCTGCTGCTGACGTTTCCGGCTGAGGAATGGGGTGAAACGTCACCGAGTGCCGATAATACAAAAACTGCATGATTACACCTGACAAAAAGGGAACGTATGTCTTTACCGCCACTGTATGCGCTGCGCGCGTTCGAAGTTGCCGCACGGCTAAACTCCTTCAGCAAAGCGGCTGAAGTCCTGAATATCACGCCGGGGGCAGTCAGCAGACATGTCCAGACGCTTGAAATGTGGTTCGACTGCGAGCTGTTTAAACGCCAGGGTCCGAAAGTAGAGGTCAGCGATGCCGGGCGTATTCTGGCCGGGCAGCTTAGCGAAAGTTTCTCGACTATTGAGTGGGCTTGTCGCGCATTCAAAAGTGAAAACCACCTTCTGCGCCTCAAAGCGCCCAGCTCGCTGACGATGCGATGGCTTCTGGATGTGCTTAAATCCTTCCGCGAGAACCACGCGAAGCCGAAAATCGAAATTGCCAGCGTCTGGATGGACTTCGACACGGTTGACTTCAGCCGCGAGCCCTACGATTGTGCGATCCTCCTCGGGAACGGCTATTTTGGCGAGTCAACGGAGAGCCGGCTGCTGTTCAGCGAATGGCTTATTCCGGTTTGTACGCCGTCTTTGCTGGAGCCTGCCCGGCATAAGCTTCCAGAATGCGATCTTATTCATCCGTCACCGGACAGACGGGACTGGAAGCGCTGGCTGAAAAGGACGGGCTTATTCCCCGGCCTCGACATGAGCGGTGGGATCGTGTTCGACACCCTGGAGCAGGGAAGCCTTGCGGCCATGCACGGACACGGCGTGGCGATGGCCGATCTCCGGCTCACGCTCGACGCGCTGAAAAGCGGCCTGCTCGCGCTGCCCTTCAGGGAGGCGATAGCAACAGGAGACGGTTACTACCTTGTCTGGCCCAAAAATTCGCTCAGAGGACAGAGTATTGAACGGTTGCTGACCTGGCTTAACCTTAATGCGCCAGTGGTGCCCTCTTTGGATATTGTCTGTCTTGATTTCAATGAAAAGCGGATTTAATAAATAGCGGAATATTAACAGGGAGATAATCCGCATAGTGAACGTATTTATGCGTAGGGAATATTTGCCATCTTTTTATATCTTTCCGGCAGGGCGCTGTTCAGGTTGAGTAATTTATCCAGTATATAAAGCGCAGGCGTTCCCTTTGCGCGTTCAGCTTCGATCAGCGCAGAACGTAACAGATTGGTAGCCGATGTCATTTCACGGAAGTACTCCTCAGATTCAGGCGTCTGAACTTCACCTGACCCCACGTAACGCACCCGGGGCCAGTCCGCGAAGTCCAGAACCGGAAGGATCCCGTCATCTTTGGGTAAATGCGCAGAGAGTAACTCTTCGGCATTACGCGGATTGCTTTGGGCAAAAGAGAGCAGATGCAGGCGATGAATAAAGGGTGAAAGGACCTCAGCGCTATCGTTTTCTGACGAAAGTAACGTTATTAACGCATGAATATTTTCACCCGCGATGTTTTTTTCAGGTGAGATCATTTTCATTAGGTAAAATAAAATATCAAGGGTCATAGGTGCTCCATATACATATATTATTATTTGAATTTCGCTATCAGTTTCTGGTCAGCAATATACCAAGGATGAACTGATGGTATTCAACGCGGATACTTTTGAAAAACGATAAATAGTGGAAGTTAATGTGAGTTTTACTCAACGTTGGATGATGATCCATTATCCATCACACTACCTCATGGGTACGCATGAAGAACCAGATTCATTCATTAACTCATTGTTAATTATGAAGAAGAAAGAAATGTTGTTTGCATTGCTTTTCTACTGTTTTTCGGCGTTGCAGTTAAGTGTGTATTGCAATGTGTATTGCAGAATGAGGTTTTATGGCGGGTGAGAACAAGTTAAGCGACAAGGCGTTAAAAGCCTTACATGGTAAACCGCAGCCGCGTCAAAAGATGGTGGCTGATGGTCGCGGACTGTCTGTCAGAGTGAGCATGAGTGGCACAGTGAGTTTTGTTTATTTCTTCAGACATTCCGGCCGACAAAGCGCTCCCGTCTGGATGACGTTAGGCAAGTATCCAGATATGACCCTTAAACAGGCCAGGGAGAAAAGGGACGAGTGTCGGGGATGGCTGTCGCAGGGACTTGATCCAAGGATAGAGAACAAACTCACCAAAGAGAGCCTGTTCACTCCTGTGACTGTTAAGAACGCTGTTGATTACTGGTTTGATAACTATGCCAGGGAAAAACGCAAAGAGACTGTGAGACTCTATCGCCGTTATGAGAGATACATCTTTCCCTACATCGGCGGGTTTCCTGTCGATAAATGCGGCCTGTCTGACTGGATCAAGTGCTTCGACCGCATAAAGAAAATCGCGCCGGTTCAGTCTGCTGCAATGCTGATTGAGTTAAAGCAGATCTTCAAATACTGCCGGGTACGCCAGTATGTGCGGTGTAATGTGCTGGACGACTTAAGCCCAGGCGATATTGGTAAGTATCAGAGCAAGAGAGAGCGGCTACTTGAGGAAAGCTACGTCGCCGATCTGTGGGGAGTGTACTTTCATGGTAAAGGCAAAACCCGTGTAATGAATTACAAAAAAAGGATGGCGATTTTGTGTCTCGTGTTTGGTTGCAGGCTGAGTGAGGCGCGTTTATCTACATGGGATGAGTGGGATTTCGATAAGTGGATTTGGACAGTACCTAAAGAGCACAGTAAAAACGGCGAAGAAATTATTCGCCCCGTTCCTCAAAAAATGCGCCAGTGGATCGTAAACCTGCACGAAGAGACTAAAAGGAGAGGCTACATACTTGGCGAACTGAAATCTGATTCAACCGTCAGTACGATGGGATGCACAAACTTTATCTCTTTGAAACATGAAAAACGCTGGTCATTACATGATTTGAGACGAACTTTCTCGACAAGCCTTAACGATATGGGCGTTGATTTTATGGTCGTAGAGCAGCTGCTGGGGCATACCATAAAGGGCGTGGCCGGAATCTATAACCGCAGCAAGTATATCCCTCAAAAGCAAGAAGCACTGGACCGATGGGTTGACTACCTTGATGGGCTGGTGGGTGAAGAAAATACAGTAAAAGTAATTAAGAAAAGGAGTGCCTGATATGGCTATGTTATCCGTTGTGAAAAAAGAAGATCTCCAGTACATGCCTGACCTTGACAGAATGATTCGCGAACCTGAATGCCGGGCTATGACTACGTTGTCTAACTCAACGCGCTGGCGCATGGAACAGGAAGGAAAATTTCCAAAGCGCATAAAAATCGGACCGTCAGCCGTCGCATATCGGCTTTCTGAGGTACAAGCTTGGATTCGAGGAGATTGGCATCTTGGATGGACTCAATCTCAACCGATGCAGTGAAACTGTAAATTAGGCCAATTCAAAATGAAAACTGTATCAGTCTCCCCAGTAAATTGCGGGGGGACTCCATTTAAGCTAATATCTCTTCTATAAATTACTTTATGGGATGTGAGGCTGTTTGTGAAATGGTTTTATGATGCGCTTAATATTCTTGGCGGGATATCATTTGTTTCTGTTGCTGTAATTGGTTATTTGGGTAAGTTATATTTTGAGAGGTATAAACGAAAGCAGGATGAGAAAATAAAAAGCCTACAGTCCCGATTGGACTTGACTAATGCAGAGATGAAATCGCAGTTGGAAAATATTAATCATGTAAGCAAGGCACAATTTGATAAAGAATTTTCAATATATCATGAAATATGGTCATGCATTTTCGAGGTTGCTGACTCAGTTAGTAAATTGCGCCCTGTGCTTGATCATTTTGATCCTAACGAATCTCGCGAAGAACGTAGGGAAAGAAGACTTAAAGCTTTTTATGATAGATACAATCCTCTTGTGGTAGCAATAGAGTCCAATAGGCCTTTTTATTTTGAGCAAGTTTACAAACTTGTCTGTGAATACAGGGAGTTATGCAGGAAAGAGGCTTTTGAATATGAGCATTACGAAGATTATCCGAACTTCAAAGATTATTGGGAGTCTCATGAGGATAATATGAAATTAATTAAAGAAGTTATGCAGAAATGTAGTGAAGCTATTCGTGATAGAATTTATTCGTTGACAATAATTAAATGATGTAAGTCATTTTTAATAACTAAAAAGGCCCTCTAAAGTTATCTGGCACCGTTACTACCATAAAGTAAAAAGGCGGCGATACAGGGCCGCCACTGCTATGAAACGAAAATAAACCAAGAAAAGACTACCGACCCTCAGCTGGAGATCAATATCATCCTTTCGGCTCGATGCCGCGCCTTCTCAATTCGGCTCTACCCAACTCTTTTAGCCAGTTGCTTGTGCTGGTGTTCTCAGCTTGTGCGAGTTCATCAAATTGCTTACGTAAGTCTGCTGGGATGCGGATAGGAAGCATGGGGGACTTACCTCCGCCCTTGGGTTGCTTATCTCTAGATATTGACATGCATATGCCTATAGGTTTAAGGTTAATTTAAATAGGCATATACACTAACATGTGTGAGTCTAGAAAAACAACGCCCTAGACTGCGGGAACAGTACGAGGGCGTCTAACCACAAACCGTTAACTGGAGTAACGACTATGGCTGGAACACAGCATACCCAAACTCACCCCAAATTTACATGGCTATTCCTTGGCACGCCGCGAGGTCACTCCAGTCTCCCGGTAGTTCTTCGCACCGTTGCAGACACTGAAGACACTGCCCGTGCAAAGTTCTGCGGCTGGGACTTAACCTTTGCCGCCAAAATCCGGACCGAAAGCCCGCTCTCAGTGTCGTTTATGGGTCCTGAGAATCGCACCCTATGGAGCATTCTGGGTAGCGATCCTTACAGCAATGAAGCTGTGGCAATGGAGGTGCGCCATGTATAAGTCCGACTTACCCGCTGATTACGAGATCCGCGTACTGGTGACGGTTAAAAACGGTCAGGTTAAAGAGCGCCGCCTTCGTTCGGATGAAATCGTGGCCACACCGGAAGGTTTTATCCAGGCAGTTCGTCAGGCTGCTGATGCATACGGTTTAACGGCTACCGACAAGGAATAACTTCATGATTAAAAAATTCAATCAGGTTCAGCCTGATGGCGTCGCTCAACCAAAAATCGAGGCACACAGCCGCTGGAAAAATAACTACGGTGAAAAAATCACTGTTAAGTGCGTGGCGTTCGGTCGTGTGACATATATCCGCGACGGGTATGACAGCGAATGCATTTGCTCTGAATACCGGTTCACGGGTGAGTTTAAGTACCTTCCGGAAGAAACGGAGAAGAGCCAGGCGGAAGCGAAAAAAATGGGCGTAAAAAAATTGCTGAGCTGCGTTCATCGCTGCCGCTGAGTGTTGGATCTGACGGATGGGATAAGGGGCTGAAATGAAAAACGCACCGAACCTGAAACACCTGCCAAAGGAAAAATTCACGGAAGCGGTTATTTTTGCCGGGTCAGATGCTTACACCCATGCGAAGGGTTGGGAAGAGGGGCTGGGTAAACAGATCGCGGAAGATACCATACCTCCTGTTTACCTTGGGCCAAAACAGCTGGCTGAGCTGGATAACCTGCGCATTGTGGACGATGGACGTCGAGCTGCGCGTGTATACCTTGCCGGAGATATTGAGCCGATCGTGATTAATGCGATTGCCGAGAAGCTGGCGCGCGCCGGAGTCCAGCATGCAAAATTATACAAGGGCATACCGGATCGCCAGCCAGAAGACTGGCACGATTATCTGAAAAGGATCCGCGCAGATAACGTTGTGGCGCTTCCTTTAGCTCGGAAAGAAAAAAGCCAGGATAACGTTACTCCAGCGTTAAACCAGATGGGGGCAAGTCAGCGCGGTGAGGTACTACTTGCGCACTATAACGGGGATCTGGCGATCAATGCCGACTCTGATACCGTACATCATTACAACGGTGTGGTGTGGTTGCCGCTGCCGGATAAAGAGTTACAGCGTGAAATGGCTCAAATCTTTATTGAAGCGGACGTTGCGTACTCGCAGAACGGTATCAAGTCAGCGGTGGAAACCATGAAATTAAGTCTCCCGGTAATGGGGGTGACTGCCCGAAACCTGATTGGCTTCAGTAATGGCGTATTTGATACCCGCACAGGAGAATTCCGACAGCACAGAAAAACGGACTGGCTTTTGATCGCCAGTGAGCTGCCATTCAGTCCACCAGCCGAAGGGGAGACGCTTGCCACTCATGCACCGAATTTCTGGAAGTGGCTCCGCCGTTCTGTAGCCAATAATGACCGCAAGACAGATCGTGTACTGGCGGCGCTGTTTATGGTGCTGGCGAACCGGTACGACTGGCAGCTGTTTCTTGAAGTAACGGGGCCGGGCGGCAGCGGTAAAAGCGTGATGGCGGAAATCTGTACCATGCTGGCAGGTAATGCCAACACGGTGTCTGCCAGCATGAAAGCGCTGGAAGATGCCCGGGATCGCGCGCTGGTGGTTGGCTATTCGCTGATTATCATGCCGGATATGACCCGATATGCCGGGGATGGGGCTGGGATTAAAGCCATTACTGGTGGAGATAAAGTGTCTATCGACCCCAAACACAAAGCACCATACTCGACCCGAATCCCGGCTGTTGTGCTGGCGGTCAACAATAACGCTATGACATTCAGCGACCGCAGCGGAGGGATTTCGCGACGCCGGGTGATATTTAATTTCTCTGAGGTAGTGCCGGAGGGCGAACGCGATACGATGCTGGCCGAGAAGATCGAAGGTGAGCTGGCGGTTGTTATCCGACATCTGCTGACACGTTTTGCCGATCAGGACGATGCGCGGCGTTTACTGCACGAGCAGCAGAAATCAGAGGAAGCGCTGGCGATTAAACGTGAAGGTGATTCGCTGGTGGACTTCTGCGGTTACCTGATGGCTTCAGTTGTGTGTGATGGGATGTTTATCGGAAACGCCGAGATAGTGCCGTTCAGCCCGCGTAAATATCTCTATCATGCTTATCTGGCTTACATGCGTGCCAATGGCCTGAGCAAACCCGTATCGTTAATGCGCTTCGGTACTGATATGCCAGGCGCAATGGCTGAGTATGGCAAGGAGTACCAGAAGCGGAAGACTAAGTACGGTATCAGGTCAAACGTTACACTGCACAACGACTCAGACGACTGGATGCCATCCTGTTCCAGCACTTCTGAAAATAGCGGGGTAGAGTAAGGTTATAGATTAAGTGTTCACCAGTGTTCACCCTGTTTTAAAAGCCTTTAATAACAGTGAGTTAAGGGGTGAACACTTTTTTGTTAAGTATTCACCGGGTATTCACCTGTTCACCTTTTGATTGTTTTTTGCTCTAAAGGGTGAAGGGTTGGGTGAACACTAGTGAATACCTGAAAGTATAGTGTTCATCTCATAAGCATATGAAATGTAATGTTAATTTCTGTTTGGTGAACAGGTGAACACTTAAAAGCATGTTTTTTAATTTCATATCTCATAAATTGATCTGCTTCTTGATAGAAGAATAATCATTCGGTCTAAGATGTTGTAAATAGCACTTACTTAATTCTCTTGGAGGTAGATATGACGCCATTGTTTACACCTGACTGTGTCTTAGTGGGTTGGCTTGAAGATAATGAACATATTTTCGACACAAACTTGAATTGGGTAGCTTTTGTAGATAATGGGCATGCTTGGTCAGCGAACGCTTGCCACTGGCTCGGCCCAGTGAATGACGGATGTTTGCTAGATACATTAGGAAAAGTAGTTGCATTTTCTGAGGGAGCTTCGGTTTCTGGTTCTTTAAGACCGATGAAGCCATTGAAGCCATTGAAACCATTGAAGCCTTTAAAACCACTAAAGCCATTACGTCCACTGAAACCTTTAAAACCATTGAAGCCTTTAAGTGGCTGGTCTTCGTTAACGTGGCCGGCATGGCTCAGTCAGTAAGTTTTCACCACCAAACTAAAATTGCGTGAGTGTTAACTACCGGGGAAACCCGGTTTTTTTTGCATCTGAAAATGATTAATCTGTTTATCTGATAAAAAATAATTTACTTACCACTTTTAACAATCAATTATTGTGTCCTGTTTACTTATACAGTAGAGGACACCATGACTGAGATGAACGATTTAAACACTGGCGAGACTAAAGGCGGCTCCGTACATCTGGACGCGCAGACCGTTTTACGCCTTAAGCAATACCGTAACGATCATCTGAAAAATCTTCCTGGCCAGCCATTGCCCGGAGTGGCACAGGTAGTCCGGCACGCCGTCAATGCATGGCTTGATGAAAATGGCTTCGCTGTAACGGAAGGTGAAAAATGAAAGGCTGGTACACTATCAAAGCGGCCAGCGATGGCACCAGCGCCAATATCAGCATTTACGAAGAGATCGGCGGCTGGGGTATTACAGCGCAGCAGTTCTCCGAAGACCTGAAAGCCCTGGGCGATATCTCCCATATCAGCCTGCACATTCATTCACCCGGTGGCGATGTTTTTGACGGCATCGCTATCTATAACCTTCTGAATAAACACCCGGCAAAAATCACCGTGCAGATCGACGGTCTGGCCGCGTCTATGGCGTCAGTTATTGCAATGGCTGGCGACCGTATCGTTATGCCTGAAAACGCGCTCATGATGATTCACAAACCGTGGGGAATCTCTGGTGGGAACGCCAATGACATGCGCGACTATGCCGAACTTCTGGATAAAGTCGAAAGTGTTTTGATCCCGGCATATGCACGCAAAACGGGTAAATCAGCCGAATCACTGGCGGAAATGCTGAGGATGAAACATGGATGGATGGTCGGGAATATGTAGCACAGGGTTTTGCTGACGAATTGTTACCCGCCGTCAGTGCAATGGCCTGTATTGAGTCAAAACGAATTGAGGATTTTGAGCATATGCCAAAAGATATTAAAGGGATGATCACCACCCCCAAAGGCTCCATAAATAACGCGGTACCGGAACAAAATCGCATCAATGGAATTAAAGACCTGTTTGCTATGTTCGGCGGAAAACATGATGCCCTGAAAATGCAGTGTCTGGAGGATGTGGACTGCACACCGGAAAAAGCGAAGGACATGCTCCTGGCATCTTTGGGTAAGACCTCAACCCCATCGGATAAAACCAGTAACGCGCACATTTATGCAGGTAACGGCAACATTACCGGCGATGCTATCCGCCAGGGGCTTTTTTCCCGTCTGGGTCACGAACGCGCCGAAAGGGGAAACCCTTACGCCATGATGAGTCTGTTTGAAATGGCGCAGGCTTCGCTGGTGGATCGTGGTATCAGCGTCAGTGGTTTCGGGAATCGCTCGCAGATTGTGAACCTTGCATTTACGCACAGCACCAGTGATTTCTCTCATATCCTGGCTGGTGGTGCTGAAAAGTCGGTGCTGACTGGCTGGCAGAACAGCGGGGAAACTTTCCAGCAGTGGACAAAGACCGGTTCTCTGTCGAATTTCCATGAGGCTAAACGTGTCGGTCTGAATGGTTTTTCAGAACTGGATAAAGTCCCGGAAGGTGCTGAATACAAATATGTCACTACCAGCGACAGCGGTGTGCCGATCGCGCTGGCCACCTATGGAAACATCTTCTCTGTTACCCGCCAGGCCATTATCAACGATGACCTGAGCCAGCTCACGACCATCCCACAGGCAATGGGGCGTGCCGCCGCACGAACGGTTGGCAATCTGGTCTACATGCAACTGACAGCTAACAGTAAATTCACTGATGGTAAAGCGTTGTTCCACGCCGACCATAAAAACCTCATTGCTAAAGGGATGGATACAGACGGACTCAATGAGGCCCGTAAGGCCATGCGCCTGCAGGAGGATGCGAACGGCGACCCTATCAACGTCATTCCTGCCTATATTCTCGTACCGGCGGCACTGGAAGGGCAGGCAAATCGCGCCGTGCTCTCCTCCTCTTCACTGTTCCCGGTAGACCAGAGTGGCACGCTGAATCAAAACCCCGGCATTATTAACGTCGTGAAGGATATGGCGCAGGTAGTGGTTGAGCCGCGACTGGACAAGGCCAACAACAAGGAGTGGTACGTCACTGCAGCGCAAGGCGCCGTCACTATCGAGGTGGCATACTTATTTTAAAGGTACTCCTGGCGGGGATGGCTGCCACGGGGCGGCGGCATCGCGGAAAACGACTAGTTTTTAGATTTTCTTGGACATCATCATCATCCTGTAACTAACTGATATTTATGGAGTGTATTTTTTAGGAACGGAAAAGATGATGGTTTGTATGTTTTGTGTTCATCATCATGAGATGTTATGCGCCAGATAAAAATGACAATAGTCGAACTTGCTGCGGTAACAGGAATTCATCGTCAAACAATATCGAAACGACTTATGGCGACAGAGCCTTTGCCAGGTAGCAACTGCAAGAAAAAATATACGATTTAAAAACAGCATTAACTGCTATATATTCTGTTCATTATAAATAAAATCAGCTTAATTAATTTTATTGATGAGCAAATGTGAAGATCATGAGCTACTGAGTAATCTTATTCAGTAGCTCATGAGATAAGTTGTAATCAACTTGAAGGTTTTTCTTTACTCTTACTCTTATCTTCTTCGGGCATTACACGTGCTATAATTTCTTTATTGATTTGCATAGTTGTTGAAATTAGTTCATTAATGCTCTTTACTTCTTCTCTTGTATGTTTTTTATCGTTTGAGTTTAAAGGAGAACTAAGAACATTCTTTAAAATGTTGTCCATGAACTCACCCACTTTTTCTGATTCATTACTACCAATCTCTTGTTTGAATGAAATTAATGTTTCTGAAAGGAGTTTTTTATGTGCGTAATCTTCACTGATGTTATTCTGCTTCACATATTGCACTGCACTAAAAGCAAAAAAGCCAATTAAAATAGGTATCATTGATAATCTGGCTATGAACAGTAATATTAAATGTGATTCCTGACCAGATCCACCAGTTGCGTCATAAACTTTGTTCATTTCATAGAGTATATAAATCACAAATCCAATGCAGCTTAGGGCTGATAATATAGATGTGGTTGCCCAAAATTTTCTATTCGACTTAGCAAGTTGATATGCAGTTTTGAAATGTCGAGAAAGTCTGTACGTCCCAGCTAGGTTCATTGCGGCTTTTGCATTGTTTAAAAGTTCTATAGATGTTTCCTTTTGTTTGGAAATTTCTTCATCTAATTTATTTATCATTTCAGTTTTATTAATAATCCCTTCAACATCCTCTTGGGATCTTTTTAAGAAAGTGACTAGCTCGGATTGAAGTTTCCTAGATCTTTCATAAAGATCATCTAGAGTTATTTTGGCCGTGCTCAATGCTTCTTGTATTACTTCAATGTTACTATGTGAAGTTAGGCTTTTTGCTAGTACATGACTAATTTCGTTTCCTTTTTTTATTGCTGTATCATTTTCTCGTTTTAAGTCGGTGACTAATTTAATTATGGTTTCATGTGCCTCCGTGCTATTTGAAAGTATATCTTGAGCTTTTGCGAGTTTTATCTCAATATCATTTTTAATGTTGTTTATTTTTAGCAGTTCCTCTTTGGCTTTGTTTTCTAACGTTGCCGTTGCTTTCTCATTTTGGTCGGTTTCTTTAATGAGTTGCGCAATTCTGACATATTTTATTAATTCCTCAGACAAAATTTCTAGTTTTTCATGTGCCAGATCATCAAAAGGTGATGACTGGATTATTGTAAGAAAGTTTCCGATAGTGATTATTTTTTCATAAAGTTCATTTTTTTCCTCTGTAGTATACAGATTAGGGTAGTGAATAAAGCTATATTTATTTATAGTTGATATTTGTAATCTTAAGTTTTCTAAGGTAATAGCCCGATTAGAGTTTTGAATAACTAAATAAGGATCGGATTTAGCTGAGCGTAATTGACTTATTACATTGCTAAGTATCGAAAAGCTTGAAGTAACTGTCGATTTGAATTCATTTAAGTCCATGATATTTGTGTCCAGTTTTGTGTATTGCTATGTGTATTGCATTCAAAGAGCGGCTAGATAATTCTGATAAAAAAAATCATGTTAATCAATAGGTTTTTTCAATCTCTTGCATGATGATCCATCACGCTATACTTACGTTCTGTAACCAAACGTGTGGCTGAGGATGGTATGGCTGGCGAAAACCTGTCCAGAATGGGCGCAGCAAAAATCCAATTGATTGCAGATCAACATGGCAACCAGGTAATAGAGAAATGCCCTGTTAGTGATGTTGAATACAGCTTTTATGAACATGCAGCAGATCCACTCTGTGGCGTTATTGAATCCCCTCGACTGTTGCACGCAGATACCCATCGACGCAGCCTGACGCTCGAATACGTTCCTCATAAGATCTGCCAGGAAGAGGTTGCAGGGGACGATATACTGAAACGACTTTCGAGCCTTCATGATTATCCTGCCGATCCTGCATGGATTTATCACACCCATACCTGGTCTGAGTCAGCGCTTGAAAAATCCTTGTCTCTTTTGGAATTACCCATGCGTGCTGAGCAGCAGATGCGATGTTTTCAACAAGCGGGCAGCGTTTTGTTTAGTCAGGGATGTTTAATTTCTGGTGATACCAATGCGGGTAACTGGGGCAGAAGAGAAAACGGCGATGTGATCCTTTTCGACTGGGAAAGATTCGGTACTGGCAGTCCGGCTATCGACCTTGCTCCGCTGGTTAAGGGGATGGGCTCAAAACAAAGCATTTTACAACTTGCCGAGCGCTACTGTTTTTTTGCCACGCATTCTGATGCATATCAACTAGCCAGGGAAATCACTATCGCCAAAGCATGGATTGTCACAGAAGTGGTGTTATTACTGCACGAAAGGAAAAAGCCCGATTTGAATCTTTACCTTAACTGGTACAGAAAACACCTCCCTGATTGGCTTGAAGAGTCCGTCTCATCTCTTTAATGCCTTATATCAGCCTTAGGGGCGATAACGCAGGCAGCGATTTGTTTCACAAATCCCATCGCTCCTCGACCGTTCAGGATGGTATAACGTCTTGCGGCAATCGGGTTGCCGTAGACAGCCCACATTCCTAAAGGTGTATATGAAACAGATTACTTTCAGTGACCTGCAGCAGCAAAGCGAGCAGGCCGCACATTCTCCTCGCTTACGCGCGCACCGTAATTTACACCCTGACCTGAGCGACCCGGTGCAGCGTCTGGCCATTGCAATGGAGCCCGGTACCTATGTTCGTCCCCATCGCCATCCGCACACCTTTGAACTGCTGACGGCGCTGAGCGGTCGCTTTCTGGTGCTGAATTTTGACGACAGCGGAAACGTGACCCGGCGCGTGGTGTTAGGCGAAGAGTGTAAAGTCCTGGAGATGGATGCCGGAACCTGGCATGCCGTGCTGTCGCTGGATAAAGGAGGCGTCATTTTTGAGGTTAAACACGGGGGGTATCAGCCCGTGCCCGAGCATGATACCGCCCCATGGTCACCGGCAGAAAACGAGCCTGGCACCGAGAAGCTGATGCAATGGTACGCTCAGGCACAGGTGGGTGACGGTGGTTTTACCCTGTAATTATTCTATTATGTGCCCGGCGGCGGAAAGGCGAGCCGGGTAAAGAGATAAGTGATCACCTGAGTCAACTCACCGTACTAAAAAGCCAGTCACGAGCAGTCGACAGCGTCACAAACGGGCCTGCCAGTGTGTTGTTGTGATGGGCAATAATGTAGCTGGCGGATAAATAGTCATTATCCATTGTGGTATGCGCATCTGAAATTAATACAGTCCTGAAACCCAGCTCCGGTGCGGCCCGGCAGGTCGTATCGACGCAAAACTCTGTTTTCATTCCGGCAATGACCAGCTGTTTAATACCTCGCTGATTAAGTTCTCGCAGCAATACCGTATCCCGAAAACAGCTGGGATAGCGCTTGGTGAAAACAACGTCCTGGTCCTTCACGTCCAGTTCAGGTATCAGCTGGGTTAACGGCCCCTTTTCTGAGAAGGGGGAGTCGTCAGGCCCAATATGGCGGGCAAAAAAGACGGGCACCTGCGCGTCTCGGGCGTTGGCGATTAACAAGCGGATATTGGCCAGAACGGCATCGGCGGAGCGAGGGGAAACTGGGCCCCGAAAGAGGCCCTGCTGGATGTCGATAATCAAGAGAGCATTGTCAGATGAAACCATTTTCTTTCTCCATTCAGAGGGTGGTGAACGGAGAGAGATTTCCCCGTCCATGTCGGCGGGGATTGAGGTTCTGTTTGTCAGTCGTTCACTACAGATACGTTCTCACCGCCGAAGGATCCGGTGGTGGTGAGGGTGGTTGTTGGCTGAACTGACGTAAACATATTATGACCTTCGCTGATATATCTTTTAAGTCATATCCGGACGAGCCGTTAAACTTTAAAAATTTGCTGCCGATAGTTCTTTTCAATACCATCAATATGCATGTAAAGATGAACAAAATCATATCAGCATATTTGGTAGTTGCGTATTTGTCGGCTCGACTTATTGCACAATCCAACAGTGCGAGAGACTGGATAAAAACCGTTGTGTTTCGATAAAAAATCACAAAAAGGATGTGCGTATGTTGAAAAGATTAGTCGCGGGGCAGATGAGCTTACCGATGACTTTCTGGGGATGGGGAATTTGCGGTAATTTTCTACTGGGTCTCATTGGGCTTGCTGGAGTGCAGACCGGTCATCCGGCCATGATGCCGCTTTCCTATATACTTAAAGCCATTCTGTTCAGTGCTGTACTTTCGGGCATAACTTTCATTCTGCGTCGAAAAATCACGGTATTAGGTGGGATCGCTTTTTTTATTATTTTGATTCAGGTGATTATGAGTGTAGTGATGACGATAGGCCTTTTCTCGTTATTTTTTGAATAATCACAAGAAAGAGAGTTCCGGTTTGCCAGCAGGATCCCTGACGGTTAGTAACATCGAGAACTCGTGCCTCCTTTTGGCGAAGGAGGCACGCCGTTGCTGGCTGGATAGCCGATATTATTTTAGGTTGCCGATCTTGCTCAGGAATTCTTCTACCTGCTCAGGCGTCGCCGTATCTGCCTGGTAAAGGATATCGAGCTTAACGTTCTTCAACCCGCAGAAGCCAAATACCCCTTCGATGATTTGCGTCTGAATCGCCGTCGAATAGCCGTGTTTATCAAATCCGGTGAGATCGCTACCGCCAGTGGCAATCAGGCGAACGGGAACATCCCGTAAATTGCCCACGATCCGGCCGTCGTCAGCCACCTTATACGCCCAGTTCAGGGTCAATACGCGGTCGAACCAGCCTTTCAACAGCGCGGGAACCGACCACCAGTACACCGGGAAGACAAACACCAGCATATCCGCGCGCTCGACGCGCTGCTGCTCGCGCAGAATATCGTCCGGGAGGGCGCTCGGATCGCCGTGATACAAATCGAGATCGGCGCGAGACATGGCCGGATTAAAGCCTTCAGCATGAAGATCGGCCATCTCAACCTGCATACCTTCCTCGCGTAATTTTCCGGCAATGCGGGCGGCCAGTGAATGGGACAAGGACGTGTCGACAGGGTGAGCCGTCACGATCAGCGCGTTACTCATGGCATTTGTAGCAGACATAGCAACCTCAAAATGGGGGAGAAGAGACATCTATGTTACTATTGGTAACTTAAGTGTCAATCCACCCCCGGCGATCATTTTGTGCTATTCGCGTAGGTCGCAAGCACGCCGGTCATGGCACCGCTGAGCGTATCTTCCGCAACGTTTCGGGCGAGCACGCCGTTGCCCGCCGCGGTGCTGAGCGCCTCCGCCGCGCCAATGATGGCCGTCAGTACCGCTTCCCCCTGAACGCCTTTTAAGACGATAAAAGGCGAAAGCGCGGTGCGCAGGCAGTCGGCACATTCGGCCACGCATGCTTCCCGGAACGTCTGCAGCGCGTGAGAACCGGACAGCGCCGCGGCGATTGGCCCGGTTTCAGGCCCGGCGGCAATGGCACAGTCGATATAGGCCGCGCTGAAAAAGCGGATCGTCTTTTCCAGCGTTTTGCTGTCAACCGCCAGCGTCTCGCGGAATTTCGCCAGTTGCCGATCGCTATAGTCCTGATACAGCGCCATCAGCAGCCCTTCGCGATCGCCAAAGTGGTCGTAGGGGATCGGCTTGGTCACGTTGGCCCGTTCTGCCAGATAGCCAAGGGTCAACGCCTCGGTGCCTTGCTGACGCACGATTCCACGCGCAACCTCCAGCAGTTGCACGCGGCGGTCCTCTTTTCTTAAGCGCTTAACAACCATGCTTTCCTCAGATTAGTTATCTACCAATGGTAGTTTACACGTTTTCCGTGCCGTGCTGAACGCGTTGTTCAACCGGGCGGATCCGGAACCAGATCGCATACATCGCGGGCAGGAAGACGAGGGTAATGATCGTCCCGCCCAGCGTTCCGCCGATCAGCGTCCAGGCCAGCGTTCCCCAGAACACCGAATGCGTCAGGGGAATGAACGCCAGCACGGCCGCCATGGCGGTGAGTAAGACCGGTCGCGCTCGCTGGACCGTCGCCTCGACCACCGCCTGGAACGGATCGAGGCCGTCCTTCTGGTTATGATCGATCTGACCGATCAGAATCAGCGTATTACGCATCAGAATGCCGGAGAGGGCGATCAAACCGACCAGCGCGTTGATGCCAAACGGCTGATTAAATATCAGCAGGGTCGGCACGACGCCAATCAGCCCCAGCGGCGCGGTTAAGAACACCATGACCATCGCGGAGAGTGAGCGCACCTGCAAAATGATGATCAGTAGCGTCAGGGCAATCATGATCGGGAACAGTGGTAACATGGCCTGCGTGGCTTTACCCGATTCCTCAATCGAACCCGCCATGTCGATACGGTAGCCGGCCGGTAGCGCATCGGCGATCGGCTGGAGCTGCTTCATGATGGCGACCGACACGTCCGGCGGCTGAAGATTGTCGGCGATATCGCCCCGTACGGTAATCGTGGGGGTGCGATCGCGGCGGCGCAGGATCGGGTCTTCCATGCCGATCTCAATCCTGCCGATTTGAGACAGCGGCACGCGCTGTCCCGCATTGCCGACCAGGGTAAAGCCTTCGATTTTTGCCGGGTCAAGGCGGATATCACCCGCCGCGCGGGCAACGACGTCTACCGATCGAATATCTTCCCGCACGGAGGTGACAGGCACGCCTGATAACAGGAACTGAAGCTGCTCGGCAACGGCGCTGGAGGTTAAGCCGGTCGCCTGCAGGCGGTTCTGATCGAGAGTGAAATGCAATACCGGAACGCGTGACCCCCAGTCAGTGTTGACGGTTCGCATCATCGGGCTTGCCTGAAGCACGGCTTTCACCCGTTCGGCGATGTCCTGTACCTGTTTGACGTCCGGCCCCGACACGCGCCAGGCAACCGGGAAGGGCGAGTAGGGGCCAAACACCAGCTGTGTTACCCGCACGCGGGCTTCGGGTGCAAGACCGCTGGCGACGGCCTCCCTGAGCCTGAACTTAAGCGCCTCACGTGACGTCTCGCTGTCCGTCAGGATCACGATTTTCGCAAAAGAGGGATCGGGCAGCTCGGGAGCCATTGCCAGATAGAAACGGGGCGAGCCCTGACCAATATAGGCCGTGACGATTTTGGCTTCCGGCTGCTGGCCCAGCCATGCTTCTATTTTTGCGGTTGCGGCGCTGGTTTGCGCAATCGAGGTGCCATAAGGCATCTGTACTTCAACCAGTACTTCCGGGCGATCGGAGGTCGGGAAGAACTGTTTTTTTACCAGCCCCATGCCAAGCACGGCCAGAATGAAAATGGCGACCACGGACCCGGCCACGCGCCATTTTCTGGCAATAACGCGGCCAAGGAGCTGGCGAAAACGGTTATAGCGGGGCGTGTTATAGATGGCAGCATGGCCCCCTTCCACTTTGGGGATCGCCGGCAGGATCTTCACCCCAAGATACGGCGTGAACACCACCGCCACAAACCATGAGGCAATCAGGGCGAGGCCGACAATCCAGAACATATTGCTGGTGTATTCCCCGGCGGTCGACTGGGCAAAACCATTTGGCATAAAGCCAATGGCCGTCACCAGGGTACCGGCCAGCATCGGCGCGGCGGTGTGGCTCCAGGCGTAGGCCGAGGCTTTGATTCTGTCGTAACCTTCCTCCATCTTCACCACCATCATTTCGATGGCGATAATGGCATCGTCAACCAGCAGGCCGAGGGCGAGGATCAGGGAGCCCAGCGTGACGCGGTCAAAGTTTATTCCCGCGGCTTCCATCACCACGAAAACGACCGCCAGCGTCAGCGGTACCGCCGCGGCAACCACCACCCCCACGCGCCAGCCCATGCTGACAAAACAGACCACCATGACCACAAGCAGGGCGACGAAGAATTTGATCATAAACTCATCGACAGACGAGCGGATATTCACGGACTGGTCGGTGACTTTGGTCAGGGTCATGCCAAGCGGCAGGCTATCGTTGACTTTCGCCGTTTCCGCATCCAGCGCTTTACCCAGCGCCAGGCCGTTCCAGCCCTCACGCATGACTATGCCCAGCAGCAGGGCGGGGTCATGCTGATTGCGTATCAGCATCGTCGGGGGATCTTCATAGCCTCGTTCAACCGTTGCCACATCAGACAGCGTGAGCGTTTTGCCCTGGGCGACTAATGGCGTATCGCGGATTTTCTGCAGTTCATCGAACGCGCCGTCCAGGCGGATAAAAATCTGCGCGCCCCGGGTCTCAATGGCACCCGCCGCGGCCAGGGCGTTCTGGCTATTGAGGGCATTGAAAATATCCTGCGGTGAGAGGCCCATCGTGGCCAGACGATCATGGGAGAAGGCGATATATATCCGCTCGGCCTGTTCGCCGATAATGTTCACTTTTTTTACCCCGGGAACGTGCAGAAGCTGCTGTCGCAGGCCTTCGGCATCGCGTACCAGCTGCCGCTGCGGTTCGCCTTTTGCTTTCAGGGCAAAGAGGGCAAAGGTGACATCCGAGAATTCATCATTGATCATCGGGCCAATGACGCCCGCCGGAAGACGCAGGGATTCATCACCAAGCTTCTTACGCGCCTGATAGAACTCCTCCTGCACTTCAGAAGGCGGGGTCTTGTCCTGCAGTGACAAGGTGATATACGCCATGCCGGGGCGGGTGTAGGTTTCCGTACGGTCATACCATTTGAGCTCCTGCAGGCGCTTTTCCAGCGGTTCGGCCACCTGATCCTGGATCTCCTGCGCGGTTGCGCCCGGCCAGACGGCAATCGCCGTCATCTGCTTCACGGTGAAGGGCGGATCTTCCGCGCGTCCCAGTCCAAAAAAAGCGTAAATACCGGCAATCGTCACCAGAACGATCAGAAACAGCGTGACGGAACGCTCGCGGACGGCCAGCGCTGACAGGTTGAAACGACGTTGGCTCATGGCGCGTTCTCCGCCGGAGCGGCATGGCGTTGTTCTGCAAGCCTGACAACTTCACCTTCGTGCAGAAGATGGGCGCCTAACGCAACGATCTTCTCCCCTGGCTTCACGCCGCCCGTGACCTGGACCGCATCTTCGCCCACGCTCAGCACCTTAACCGGCGTCCATGTGACCTTTGCTGGCTGGGCGGAAATGCGCCAGACGCCGGGCCCTTTACCCGCATCGTAGAGTGAGGCCAGCGGGACCTGCATCGCCTGACCTTCCGTTTTCACGTCTTCAATGCTGAGCGTGACGGTCGCCCCCAGCGGCGCGTTCGCCAGCTGACCATCCAGCACGTAGCGGGCTTCATACGTGCGGGTTGTGGCATCCGCGGAGTCAGACAGCAGGCGCAACGTCGCGGTGACCGGGTGTTGTTCACTGCCATAAAGCGTGGCCTGCGCTTCGCTGCCGACGGCAGGGCGCAGCGTCTCCGGAAGATGGACAAGCGCTTCGCGCTGTCCTGCTCTGGCAAGGCGGATGACGACCTGCCCGGCGCTAACGACCTGACCGGGTTCGGCGAGCGTCTCCATCACCACGCCGTCTGAATCCGCCAGCAGTACGGCATAGCCCGTGGCGTTTTGCGCCACGTTGGCCTGCGCGCGGGCAGCGCTGAGATCCGCCCGGGCCGTATCGGCCGCCGCTTTAATCTGATCGTACTCCGAGGCGGAAACCGCGCCGGACGCCACCAGGCCGCGATAACGCGCCTCATCGCTGGTGGCTTTTCTCGCCCGCGCCTGGGCAGCATCCACCGCGCGCTGCTGCGCCTGGGCCTGTAATTTCAGGTCAACAGGATCGAGACGCAGCAAAGGCTGTCCCTGTCTGACGGTCTGCCCGGTATCCACCAGGCGTTCGAGGATTTTTCCCTGAACCCTGAAGCCCAGGTCGCTTTGCGTTCTTGCCACCACCACGCCCGTGAAGGCGCGGGCGGCAGGGTTCGCCATCTCGACAGAGGCTGATCTGACAAGCGGTGGCTTAGTGCGCGGATCGTCACTCGCGGAATTATCGCCGCACGCCACCAGGGCAAACGGCAGAAGACATACGGCAACGCGGGCTGAAGTGAGCCTGAGCATGGGAAACCTTATTGAAGTAACAGGACGGTATCCGCATTCTCTGACTAGTGACCAATAATGTCAATGGTCACAAATTAGGGGGCCAGGCTTCTTAATATCAGTGAGGAGAGAAGCACCGCGGCAGCAGGGGCCATTTCAAGGTTGTACTGCAACTGAACGGGATTAATAAAAGGACACATCACCATGTGGATGGCCTGAGTGACCTCATCCAGCGGCGTTTTTCTTTCAAACTCTCCGGCCTGCCTGCCTTCGATAATGATGCTCTCAATCAGCTTCATCAGGCTTTCAGCATACCGTTCTGTCGACGGCCACTGCTCGCGCGCGGCGACGGCGGCGATGTCGTAAAGCTTGCGATCGTGGAAAAACAGCTCGCTTCCTGCCTCGGTAAGCGCTTTGAAGAGCCGGCGTAATTTTTCGCTTGCTGACGGTGCACCCTCAAGGGCGGAAAGCACTGCCGCCATGATCAGCTCCAGGCGGTTAGCGCAGATCACCTCGCCGATAGCCTGTTTGGAATCGAAGAACTTATAAATGTAGGACTTTGAAAAACCGATCGATTTCGCCAGCTCGGCGACGGTGGTTTTTTCATAGCCGTAGTGACCGAAGTGCTCAAAAGCCGCTTCGACGATTTGCTCTCTGACAGAGTGGTCAAGCGGACCACGTATTGATGGGGCGTTCATAGTTTTAGTCATTATGTAAGCTTAGCGCGACAGGCGACGATTAACAACGAGTGACCATTTAGTACTTTGGTTACCGTCATTGATCATGAGCCCTTCAGATGGGACGATCAACCCGGTGGGGTAAGTGTATCACTGTTTTTCGCGCACTATGGCATCTATCTGCCGACGATAAGCGAGGGTTTCAGCGCAGTTCCCTTGCGCTGAGCAAAGACCTTTTTTGCTTAAGCCGAGAGTGGACGCAATATGATCAGAATGTCCGAGGAAACCGTGTTTTGATCGGCGGGTGAGAGGAGGCCGCAGAACCGATGCGGCCTTATATTTCAGGCAGCCAGTTCAGGCATCTGTTCCTTTACGAAATCCAATACCTTCCTCGCGTCCAGAGAGGCATAGGGAAGACTCTCAACGATGGCGAGTGAACGCGTATTACCCACCGTTTCTTTTATCTCATCGAGTTTGTACTGAATGTGCGGTGCGATGAGAAACCCATCGAAGGCGGGAGCGACGCTGGCGAAGTTATCCAGCCCTACAGCGCTAATCATCAGCGGATAGCCTTCGCGTTCTGCCAGAGACTGCATCTTTTTGGCGAGGGAGTTTGCGGTATTACCAAACAAACAACATATCAGAAGCTTTTTCATGTTTTGTTCCTCCTGAAAACCGCTCTCAGGGTAGTCCTGAGGGGGGCACCGAAATGGGCGCTGTCTCTTATTTTGGCGACAAATTAATGTTCTTTTAGCCAGTCGAGAAAAAACTGGCTGAACGCCGTAACCTGAAGCGGCTGCAGCTTGCGCTGCGGATAAACAAACTGCAGCCCGACATCTTTGCGATCGTATCGGCTAAAGCCGGTGAAGCTGTCGGCAAACAGCACCGTGAGTCTTCCGGCCTCAACGTCGTCTTTGACGTCCCACCACGATTTCCCCGCGATGCCGGCCCCGCTGAGCGCCCACTGACGAAGCACTGCGCCGTCGTCGCACACCATGGCGGGCTCGACGCGTACAATGTTTTCCTCTCCCTCTTTTTCAAAACGCCATTCGTTCATCACCACGCCCTGAGACTCCAGCGCCAGGCACCGGTGTCGGACTAAATCTGCAAACGTGGCGGGGATGCCGTGGTCGTTAAGATACGCCCCGGAGGCAACCAGCACCCGATGGTTCGGGCGGATGTTTCTGACGACAAGGCTGCTGTCCGGCAGGTTACCGAAACGCACGCTCATATCCAGCCGGTTAGCAACCAGATCCTCAACGTGTTCTTTTAGCGAGATGTAAAATTTTACGGCAGGATGGCGTCGGGAAAATTCAATGACGGCAGGGCTGAGATACTGTCTGCCAAAGTCCGAGGGAGAGGAAAGGCGAATGTTGCCGCTGAGCACGCCCTCTTTTTGCGTCAGCAGCGACTCGGCGTGATGCACCTCTTCCAGCACGCGCAGCGCGGCGTGGTAAAACTCTTCGCCTGCGCGGGTCAGGGTGAGGGATCGCGTGGAGCGATGAAACAGCCGCGTCTGGTAACGCTCCTCAATCGCCTTCAGCCTGGCCGTCATGGTGGCAGGGGAAAGCGACAGGCGTCGTCCGGCGGCGGAAAGACTTCCGGCCCTGGCGACTTCCACCAGTAAGGCCATGTCTTCGAGTTTACCCATTATTCATTTTTTCCGAAAAGTGCATCTATTTTTATCGTAATTATCAAAATCAGATGCCGACTGTAAAGTGATTTCATCCAAACCATAAGGGATGAAAACATGAAACCTACCTCACTCTTTGAACGTTACAGGCTGGGTCAGTTAGAGCTGAAAAATCGTATCGTCATGGCACCGATGACCCGCGCGCGCTCCCTTCAGCCGGGCAACATTCCCTCCGCGCTGATGGCCGAGTATTACCGGCAGCGGGCCAGCGCGGGGTTAATCATCACCGAAGCCACGCAGATCTCGCCTCAGGGTCAGGGATACTCCTGGACGCCCGGCATCCATTCGCCGGAGCAGGTTTCAGGATGGCAGCTCACGACGGGGGCCGTGCATCAGGCGGGCGGCGTCATTTTTTCTCAGCTCTGGCACGTTGGGCGAATGTCGCACGCCAGTTTTCACCCGGACGGTCAGCCCGTCGCCCCGTCTGCCCTTGCGCCAGACGCGCAGGTGTGGGTGGTGAATGAGCGTGGTGAAGGCGAGATGGTTGACTGCCCGCAGCCGAGAACGCTCTCACGCAAGGACATTCAGAACATCGTCGCGGACTATCGCCAGGCCGCTTTGAATGCCGTCCAGGCCGGGTTTGATGGTGTGGAGATCCACGGTGGAAACGGCTATCTGATCGACCAGTTCCTGCGCCAAACCTCCAACAAACGCACGGACGAGTACGGCGGTACGGTGGCTAACCGGATCCGCTTCGCCCAGGAAGTGTTAAGCGCGATTGCCGAAGCCATTGGTCACGAACGTACGGGCATCCGTCTTTCGCCGTTTATTACCCAGCGCGGGATGAATGACCCGCAGGTCTCTGAAGCCATACTCGCGCTTGCGGCCTGGTGCGAACAAAAGGGGATTGCGTTCATCCACCTGGCGGAAGCCGACTGGGACGACGCGCCGCAGATACCCGAGCGTTTCCGTCAATCCCTTCGCGAGACCTTCAGCGGAACGCTGATCGTCGCGGGCAACTATGACCTTGCCAAAGCCGAAGAAATTCTGGCGGCGGGCTATGCCGATTTGATTGCCTTCGGACGACCGTTTATTGCCAACCCGGACTTACCTCACCGGCTGGCGCACCGCTTGCCGCTGGCCCAGGTGCGCGACCCCGCCACGCTGTTTGGCGGCACCGCCACGGGCTATACCGATTACCCAACGTACACCCTGCAGGAGGAAACATGATGACCCGTAAAACCTTAATTATCGGCGGCGCTTCCGGCATCGGTTTCGCCCTGGGAAGTCTGCTTGCCGGGCGCGGCGAGGAGATTATGCTTGCAGGGCGCGACAGCGTGAAACTGGACGCGGCACGGCAACGACTGAGCGCTCATGCCGCGTCTGTTAGCACTCTCGTGCTGGATATCAGCCGTGAGGCAGAGCTTGTTGCGCTCAGTGAAACGCTGGGCGAGGTCAATAATATTGTCGTCACTGCGGGCTCACAGGCGCCGGGCGGGCTGCTTTCCGGACTGGATCTCCGTGCGGCAAGACAGGCCTTTGATACAAAATTCTGGGGAAGCCTCAATGTCGCCCGCTATCTCAGCGGGAACATCGCTCCCCGCGGTACGCTGACCTTCACCAGCGGCTTTGTGGCGCGCCGCACCGTGACGGGCGCCATCGTAAAAACAACGATGAATGCCGCCATTGAGGCCGCGACAAAAGTGCTGGCGAAGGAGCTTTCCCCGCTGCGCGTCAACGTCGTGAGTCCGGGGCTGACCGACACGGAAGCGTATGCGGGGATGGACGCCGCCGCGCGGGAAAAAATGCTCGCCGGCGCGGCGGAAACTCTGCCAGCCAAGGCCTGGGGAAGAGCGGAGGACATCGCGCAAGGATATCTTTTCGCCATGGACAATCCCTTTGTCACGGGGTCGGTCATTGATATTGAGGGCGGGGCGTTAATTAACTGAATCCCCACCGGTTTGAACCGCGGGAAATCGTCTGCGGGTAACGTAATACTCTGTTGAGAGACATCATGAAATATACGACGTGTTTTCGTCCAGCTGTGGCGATGCTTATTCTTGCCGCTCTGTCCGGCACCACATTTTCGGCGCAGCGGGAATGGCTTCAGCCGAAACAGCTTATTGTTGATAAGAGCTTGCCCCAGGCGCAATTAAGGGCGAATGAAGCCGTTGCCAGAGAATATGCAACGTTCTGGAATACGGGAGAAGAATCCCTGGCGCGTGATGCGCTGGCGGTGAATTTCATCGATAAAACGCCCCCGGAAGGTCGTAAGCAGGGGCCTGAAGGCGCTATTTTAGCCTCCCGGGCGTTTCGTGCCGCCGTGCCGGACTTACGCTGTGACGTTGATCAGATGATTATTTCAGGCAATCGCGTGGTTTCGCATTTGCATTTTTACGGCACATTCACCGGGACATTCGGCAAGCTGAAAGGAAAAGGGCAGAAAATAGATTTCATCGCTACGGATATTTATGAAGTCCGCGACGGTAAAATTACGGCAAACTGGCATATTGAGGACAACCTGACGCTGATGAAACAGCTGGGCGCACTCTAAACCCATCACTCCGGGGCGCCCCGGAGTGATGTAAAAATCTTATAAGCCCAGATCGCTCAGCGACGGGTGATCGTCCGGGCGTCTGCCCAGCGGCCAGTGGAACAGTCGCTCGGATTCTTTTATCGGCATATCGTTTACGCAGGCAAAGCGGCGCTTCATCAAGCCGTCCGGGTCGAATTCCCAGTTTTCATTGCCGTACGAGCGGAACCAGTTTCCTGAATCATCATGCCATTCATAGGCATAGCGGACCGCGATGCGGTTATCCGTAAAGGCCCACAGCTCTTTAATCAGACGATAATCCAGCTCTTTTTTCCATTTCCGCTCCAGAAACGCCCGGGCCTCTTCACGGTTGGTGGCGAACTCTGCGCGGTTGCGCCATTGGGTATCCAGCGTATAGGCCAGCGCGACTTTCGCCGGGTCGCGACTGTTCCAGCCATCTTCTGCCAGCCTGACTTTTTCGATGGCGCTTTCACGGGTAAAGGGCGGTAAAGGAGGACGTGTGTTCATGGCGGTTACCTCAGTGTGATTTTATGTAGACAGGTCTGTCTACTTGGGGTAATCTATGCCTGAAAAATAACGCTGTCAACACCCTTTTTGAGGCTGTCGAAAAAATGAAAACTGAACACGCAGGCAACGAAACAAAAATTAGCGTCCGGGATAAAATATTACTCACGGCGCACGATCTGTTTTATTCCACGGGCTTCAGGGCGACGGGGGTGGATACGCTTATTAAAGAAGCGAAAGTGACGAAGGTGACGTTTTATCGCCATTTTTCGAGCAAAAGTTTACTTATTCTCGCCTATTTGCACTATCGGCATGAAATATGGATTAACTGGTTTGAATCCACGCTGCGCCGACATCTCGATGAAGGCGAAATACCTGCTGATGCGATTTCTGCAACGCTCTGTGAATGGTTTATTTCGCCCGAGTTCCACGGCTGTGCGTTTATTAATGCCAGCGCCGAAGCCAAATCCGAAGATATTGAAAGCGAAATAAAAGCGATATGCCGCGATCATAAAATCGAAACAAAGAGTATTATTGCGTCGCTGACGACGATCGCGGATGAGCGCGTCGTCAATGAAATCATGTTGCTCATTGACGGCGCCATTATTCATGCGCAGATGGGCATGGAGACGGATGAGGTCATCACGTCGTTGAAGAGGGCGCTGGCAGACTTAATCGGGGGCTAGCGAGGATCCCCTTAGTCCTCCAGACGGGCTAACAGGTGCATTCAGCATTTGCGAGTAACAGTCGGCTGGCGTGCGCCGAGGATGAACAATCCTCGGCCTCAGCATGTGCCGCTATACAATGCTGTAAACCCCCGCTCCCCAGTACCCCTTACCCGGACGAGTCTGTTCTTTCCAGCCTGATGCGATCAGTTCTTTTGCAATGAACCGGTTGATGACCCCGTGCCCCATGAGCAAGACGGGTCCGTCAGAGTCCTTCGCTACATTCACCAGGATTTCTGCCGCCTTAACGGCACGTTCTTTTGCGGCGCTTACGCGCTCTGACTCGCCAGACAGGCCGCAGAGCCAAAGAACGCGAAACAGCGCTGTCCAGTAAAAAGGCGATAGCCGTAACCCCGGAATACGGAACACCGGCAGCTCTGCTTCCCGAAAAACCTCATCGATTAAGCCCGGTTCACACCCCAGCGATTTCAATGATGAAAGGGCTCGCGGGAGAGGGCTGCTGAGAAACGTCAGCGCGCGGCACGCGAGGATTTGAGCCATCTCCAAAGGTCTGTCGCGGCCCGTTGAAGAGCGGTTATAGCTGTCGATCCATCCCACCATTTCCCTGTACGACACCTTTCCCGCGCCCCTGTATTCGGGGTCGCCGTGGCGCATCAAAATAATTTCCATATGTCTTCATCGCTCACCATCCATTCACCAGAGGCAGACTAGCGCGTTCTCACACTGATTTTCACCCACCCGTTTTGGTGTTTCAGGGCGTTGATCGCACTTATCAGACTTGTCGGTCTGTTAATTAATAAGTAGACTCGCCAGTCTTTTAAATGATCAAAGAGATAATTCAGTGTCAAAAATCACGTCATCTATCACAACACTCTGTCTTTCAAGAATTTTACTGACCTTTTTCTTCTGGATGGCAGGCTTTTACGGGTTGTTCAACTTTGGAGAGATTGTGCTGGAAATGGTGGACGTGGGTCTCCCCTGGCCCGTCTTATTCGCGACAGGCACCATTCTCTGTCAGCTTGTAGGCTCTGCTCTGGTGATTTCGAATTTTGCGGGCTACGGATGGATTGGATCGGCAATGCTGATTGTGTTTACATTACTCACCATTCCGGTGGGGCATCCATTCTGGAAATTTAGCGAGCCCCAGCGCACCCAGGAGTTTCATATCGCGCTTGAACACATAACCGTTATCGGGGGGCTCATGATGAGCATGCTTTTGTCAGGTCGTAAACGATGAGAGAAAAGGTTCGGCAGAAAGGCCGCCCAAAAGATCCGTCAAAGGAGCAGGCGATACTGCAGGCCGCAAGAAGCCTGTTTCTCGAGAAAGGCCTCGATGTCACGACGGAAGAAATTGCCCGCGTTGCCGGGGTGGCAAAAGCCACGCTTTATGCCAATTTCGCGGATAAAGATCTGCTTGTTGAGGCCGTACTCCGTAAGGAATCGGATCTGACCATCAGTGACAGTGATTTTTCCGAGCGGCATCATCTGTCGTTGACCGAGGTCTTAACCGCGTTTGGCAACCGTTTTGTCCGCTTCATCAACCAGCGCGAGCTGACGGGCTGGGACCGCTTAATTGCCTCCGCCGCTATTCGTCATCCGGAGTTACCCGCGCGTTTTTATGCGGCAGGTCCCGGCAGGGCGCAGCAGATGCTGGAGACAATTATCGGTGAAGCCGTTGAAAAGGGCTTACTGATCGCGTGCTCCCCGCGCGAAGCAGCTGACGACCTGGCCGGGTTATGGCTCGGGATGACAAGCCTTGAGATAAAGCTTGGCGCCAGAAAAAGCTTATCTGATGAAGAAATTGCTCGTCGGGTTACGCATGCGATCGCTGTTTTTATGTGCGCGTATTCAGTGGAAAAGCGCTGAGCATAACCATTTAGAGTAAAGGTAACGGAAATGAGAACACAGAAACGATGCCTCGGCTGCGTGGCTATTGTGGTTGATGACTACGATCGTGCCATTGAATACTACACCGACAAGCTGGGGTTTACCCTTGTAGAGGATACGCCCCAACCGGGGAAACGCTGGGTAGTCGTCTCACCCAACCCGGAAAGCGACTGCAATATTTTGCTGGCTCGTGCGTCTAACGAGAGGCAGGAAGGTTTTATCGGTAATCAATGCGGTGGCCGAGTTTTCCTGTTCCTTCAGACGGATGATTTTTGGCGCGATTACCATGCCATGAAAGCAAAAGGCGTTCATTTTTGTGAAGAACCTCGTGAGGAAGAGTACGGTATGGTGGTGGTGTTTGAAGATATTTACGGCAACCGCTGGGACCTCTATCAACATGCCCAACGCGGGTGATGGCCAGGGATACCTTCCATGACTCTTCGAATTCGACAGGCCAGCGGTGCCGATTCTGCGCTCGTATGCGAACTTGGATACCGCATATACCCCGCCCATTTTCAGCATCTGTGGGTATCCGACGCCGAGATGAAGGCCTTTCTGGACGGCGAGTACGCCGTTTCTGTACTTGAACAGAGCCTGATAGATAACACTGTGTCCTGGTATGTTGCAGAGACCGATCGGCCAGTGGGATTCATGAAAGTGACCTGGGACGCCATGCTTCCAGAAACGGACAAGAGGGGCGTTCTCCTCAACAAGCTCAACCTCGATCCTGCCGAGACCGGCAAGAACTATGGTCAGGACATGTTCAATAAAATTATCGACATGGCCCGGAGCAGGGGAAAGGACTATCTCTGGCTGGAAGTGCTTGAGCAGAACGGAGGAGCGTACCGGTTCTACCAGAAGCAGGGCATGCTCTGCATTAAGAACGTCCTTTTTGAAACAGCCTCACAGCAGAGCATACTCAGAATTATGGGGATGTCTCTTTAGGGCCTGGGCTCTCGTCCCGCTGTGCCAGCGACAGCGCGCTGGCGCTGGCGGGATCGAACAGCGAGATGCTCTCAATCTGATTGAGTAAAATCACCTTGCGGAATGACATGGCGCTGCGGGGGGCCGAGTCGAGCGTAATGTCATGCTCGGCGTACCACCGGCTGTAATTATTCTCGATGCGCAGGTTCATCGTCTTCGTGTCCCGGTACCCGCTCAACATCGGGATCAGCACGATATTGGCCGTTTTTTCATATTCCAGCGTCGCGGTGTGGATCATACCCACGTATATCCGCCTCGAGCGGAGCGTGACCTGCGCCAGCTCGCCTTGCTCCATACACTGATAGAGCAGTTGCTCGATCCCGCTCGCCTGCGCAAGCCGTTTGTAGAGCTTTTTCCGGCTCTCGCCGTCCAGCCTGGCGCTGCCTGCCCAGTTAGACCGGTAGAGACAAAACAGGATGGCAAACGCCAGCATTACCACCACCGGCGCCTGAATGCCTAAGAAACTCCAGTTCATAAAGTCGATTTGCCAGTCTGTGTATTTCGGTGAGGCAAAGTGGAAAGCGTTGTTGGCGGCGGAAAGGCTAAGCAGCAGCAGCCAGAGCAACCCCGTGGCAATCACCCCCTGCAGAACGAAAATACAGCCGTAAAGCGCAACGAGAAAATAGACATCCCAGCCGAAGGAACGCTTGATTTTAAAGCGGGTCGACAGGTCGCGGCTGGTGTACCAGTACCCGCAGACCATCAGCACCATAAATATCGCCGTTCCCATATCAGGCCCTCTTCAGCGCGTTAACGTGACGCAGAAAGTCCTGCCGCACCTCGTTGCTCTTGTAGTTCACCGAGGCGTTCCCGTCCTGGTCGATGATGATGCGGTCGCCATCTTCCACGGCTTCAATAATTTCCTGCTGACTCATCACCTGCAGTAAGGATTCCGGGCTTGAGAACAGGGAGAGAAAGAAACGTTTCATGTCAGGCATCCTTATGAATAAAAAGGATAAGCCTGGAAGATGACCGCTGAATTTGCCTTAAGGATAACCTGAAAGTAAGTGAAAGCCGGGTGGCGGCTATGCCTTACCCGGCCTACAAAACCTTCAAGTGAATGAGATTTCAACCTATTGATATTTATGAGTAATAAAAAATAAATTCGCACAAACTTGGACAAATAACGTTAATTGTGTAAGTTTTAATTATGCGATTACGCCACGTTGTTTACAGCCAGGATGTGACCCATGAGCACTTTGCCCTCTGTCGTGAGTCGGTTTGTCGAGTACTACGCCGCACTGGATAGCCAGCCGCCGTCCGCGCTGGCGGGGCTTTATCATTCGAATGCCACGCTTATCGATCCCTTCGGTGAGCACAACGGTATTTTTGCGCTTCAGCGCTATTTCACCCATCTGCTGGCCAACGTCGAGAACTGCCGTTTTTCTATCGATCCGCCGCTGTGCAGCGGGAACCGATTTGTTGTCACCTGGGTGATGCACTGGTCGCATCCGCGCATTGCCGGAGGCGAACCGCTCGATCTGCCGGGGTGCTCGGTGGTGGAGACGGAAAACGATCTCATCACGCGCCAGCGGGACTACTACGATGCGGGAGAGATGATCTACGAACATCTTCCTCTGCTGGGCTGGGCGGTTCGCGGCGTGAAGCGGAGGGTAAAATCATGAAGACGGTGTTGATTACCGGCGCAAGCTCGGGGATTGGCGCCGGGCTGGCGAAATCCTTCTCTGCTGACGGCTACCATGTGATTGCCTGCGGGCGCGATCCAGCGCGTCTGGAAGCGCTGCATCAGATCTGCCCCAATCTCACCGTGCGCCTGTTCGATATGACGGACAGGGACGCCTGTCGCCAGGCGCTGACCGGCAGCCACGCCGACCTGATCATTCTCTGCGCGGGTACCTGCGAATACCTCGACGGTGGCGTGGTGGATGCGGCGCTGGTGGAGCGGGTCATGAACACCAATTTCCTTGGGCCGGTGAACTGCCTTGAGGCGCTACAATCGCAGCTGGTTGCCGGTAACCGTGTGGTGCTGGTGAGTTCGATGGCGCACTGGCTGCCTTTTCCCCGTGCAGAGGCCTACGGCGCGTCCAAAGCGGCGCTGAGCTGGTTTGCCGAGAGCCTGCGCCTGGACTGGGAGCCAAAAGGGATTGCCGTCACGGTTGTCTCTCCGGGCTTTGTCGATACGCCCCTGACGCAAAAAAACGATTTTGCCATGCCGGGCAGGGTGACCGTCGACGAGGCGGTCAAGGCGATCCGTATCGGACTGGCGGCCGGGAAAATGCACATCGCGTTTCCGTCCGGGTTTGGCTTCATTTTGCGGCTGCTTTCCGGGCTGCCTGCGTTTCTTCAGCGCACGCTGCTGCGCAGGATGGTGCGTTCATGAAAATTGCGATTATCGGCAGCGGCATTGCCGGGCTGACCTGCGCCTGGCGCCTGGCCGGACACCATCAGGTGACCCTGTTTGAAGCGGGATCGACGCCGGGCGGCCATACCGCAACGGTTGACGTGACGACGCCACAGGGTACATACGCGATCGATACCGGGTTTATCGTCTACAACGACCGTACCTACCCGCGCTTTATGGGCCTGCTCAGCGAGCTGGGCATCAGCGGGCAAAAAACGCAGATGAGCTTTTCGGTGCACGACCCCGCGACGGGGTTTGAGTACAACGGCCACACGCTGACGTCGTTGTTTGCCCAGCGTCGAAACCTGGTGAATCCGGCATTCTGGCGGCTGCTGGGCGAGATCGTTCGCTTTAACCGTCTGGCAAAACAGGCGCTGGACGGGGAAGTGGATCCGAACGCCACGCTGCAGACGTTTCTGGACCAGCACGGCTTCACGCCGTTTTTTGCGCGCCACTACATTCTGCCGATGGGGGCCGCCATCTGGTCATCGTCGCTGCAGGAGATGACGCGCTTCCCGCTGCCGCTCTTTTTACGTTTCTTCCAAAACCACGGTCTGCTTGATATCACTCATCGCCCGCAGTGGTACGTGGTGCCGGGCGGCTCGCGGGAGTATATCCGCGCGATGCGGGACAAATTGGGGGATCGGCTGACGCTGCATCTCAATTCGCCGGTTCAGCGGGTGAGCCGCCACGAGCGCGGGGTCACGCTCCAGCTCGAAAACGGCAGCCATACCTTCGATCAGGTGATATTTGCCTGCCACTCCGCTCAGGCGCTGGCCATGCTTGACGACCCGACCACCGCAGAGCGCGAGGTGCTGGGCGATATCGGCTGGCAGCGCAACGAGGTTGTGTTGCACAGCGACCCGCGCTGGCTGCCGGTGCGGCCGCGCGCCTGGGCGAGCTGGAACTACCGCCTGAGCGAGCAGGCGCAGGCCAGCGCCTGTGTCACCTACAACATGAATATCCTGCAGGGGCTGCCTGCGGGCAGCCCGCTGTTCTGCGTCACCCTGAACCCGGACGCGCCGGTTGATGAGCGCTTTGTTCTGCAACGCTTCGTTTATGAGCATCCGCTGTTTAACCCGCAAAGCTGGCAGGCGCAGGCGCGGCGCGGCGAGATCAACGGCCACCGGCGGAGCTGGTTCTGCGGAGCCTACTGGTACAACGGTTTTCATGAGGACGGGGTGCGCAGCGCGCTGGACGTGGTCAATGCGATAGCGGCCGGGGAGGGGAACTGAGATGAACAGCTGCCTTTACCACGGCGTATTACGCCACCGCCGCCTGCAGCCGAAAACCCATGAATTTCGCTACAGCGTGTTTATGGCCTGGCTGGATCTCGATGAGCTGCCGCTGCTCTCGTCCGTCGGTGTGCGGCGCAATCGCTTTGCTGCCGCCTCTTTCCATGACGCGGACTATCCGCTCGGCACGCCGCTTAAAGAGAACGTGCTGAGCAGGCTGGAGAGCCTGACCGGGGAACGTCCGGACGGGCGGGTCATGCTCCTGACGCAGCTGCGCTATTTCGGCTTTCATTTCAATCCGGTCAACTTTTACTACTGCTATGACGGGAGGGGAATCCTGCGCTGGCTGCTGGCGGAGGTCCGCAACACGCCGTGGAACGAACGTCATTATTACGCGGTCGACGGGCAACATGCCCAGCCTACGGAAAAAGCGTTTCACGTTTCCCCCTTCAACCCGATGGACATGATCTACCACTGGCGCTTCAACGACCCGGATAACACGCTGCATATGCACATTGAAAATCATCAGGAGGCGAAGGTGTTCGACGCCACGCTGGCGCTGCGCCGGGAGCCTCTGACGCGCCCCGCGCTGCGTTCGCTGCTCCTGCGCATCCCGCTTATGACCCTGAAAACCGTTTTCGCCATTTACTGGCAGGCGCTGCGCCTGTGGCTCAAGCGCGTGCCGCTGTATAACCATCCCGTCAGCAGGAGTGAACGCTCATGACCGATCCCGTCTTTGCGTTAGAACCCGATATCCCGCGCAACGTGCGCCTTGCGCGCTGGCTGCTTTTTCGTCTGTTAAGCGGTATCCGCGGCGGCTCGCTCACGCTGCGAGAAGGGGCGCAGACCTTCCATTTTGGCGAGACATCCTCCACGCTGCATGCCGACGTGCAGATCCTCACGCCCACCGTCTACTGGCGCGTCTTAACGGGCGGGAGCCTTGCCGCGGCAGAAGCCTGGATAGACGGCGAATGGGAAACTACGCACCTTACGCCGCTACTGGAACTTCTGGCGCTCAACGGCGAGGTGCTTGGCCGTCTGGAAAACGGGTTCCGTCTGTTCGGCAGGCCGCTGGAGCGGCTACGCCACTGGACGCGACGAAACTCTCGCGCGCAGGCGCGTGAAAATATTGCCGCCCATTACGATCTGGGTAACACCTTCTATGCCCATTTTCTGGATAAGGAGCTCCTCTATTCCAGCGCCTTGTTTACAGAGGACGAGCAGGATCTCACGGCGGCCCAGCAGGCCAAAATGGCGCGTCTGTGCGAACAGCTGGCGCTGACGCCGGGCGATCATCTGCTGGAAATTGGCACTGGCTGGGGGGCTATGGCGGAATACGCGGCCCGTCATTATGGCTGTCGGGTGACCACCACCACGCTATCGCAGGAGCAATACGTCTGGGCGACAGAGCGGATCGCCCGCGCCGGACTGCAGGATCGTGTCGATGTGCTGCTCTGCGACTATCGCGACCTCACCGGGCAGTACGACAAGCTGGTCTCGATAGAGATGATCGAAGCCGTCGGGCAGCGCTATCTGCCCACGTTCTTCCGTACCTGCCAGGCGCGGCTGCGCCCGGGAGGACGCATGGCGATTCAGGCCATCACCATTCAGGACCAGCGCTATCGCGACTACTGCAAAAGCGTCGATTTTATCCAGCGCTACATTTTCCCCGGCGGCTTCCTGCCGAGCATCACCGCGATGAACGATCTGATGACGCGCCACACCGATTTCGTGGTGCGCAATCTGTTCGACATGGGGCCGGACTACGCCCGCACGCTGGCGCACTGGCGACAGCGCTTTGTCCACGCCTGGCAGGAGATTGAAAAGCTCGGCTTTGATGAGCGGTTTCGCCGCATGTGGCTGTACTACTTTGGCTACTGCGAAGCCGGGTTTAACGCCCGCACCATCAGCGTGGTGCAGCTGACCGCCGAGCGCGTATGAAACGATATCTTCAGGTCTTTCTGCTGGCCGTCGCGTTCGATCTTTACTGGACGCTGGTGGTGCTCTTTCGCGAAAAGGGCCTGATTATCTGGCTCGCGCTGGCGATCCTGGCGTGCCTGCTCTTGCCGTCTGTATACCGTTTTTACGCCATCGGGCTGGCCGCGGCAGGCAGTTTGCTGGATACGCTCTGGGCGCTGACGGGACTGATAGCCTTCACGGGCGACTCCCTGATGCCGCTATGGATGGTGGCATTGTGGCTGATGTTCGCCACCGTCTGGACGCAGCTTACGCGCACCACCACGTTGCCCGGCTGGCTGCTGACCCTGCTGGCCGCCGTGGGAGGCCCGGTGGCGTACCTGATTGGCGAGCGGCTGGATGCCATCACATTTCTGGAGCCGACTTTTATCGTCGTCAGCTGGATGGCGCCGGGTTGGCTGGTGTTGATGCTGTTTTTCCACCTGTTGATGGGGAGACAAAAATGAGAGCTGCGATTTTGCTGCTTTGGCTGATCGCCATGCCTGCGGCCCAGGCCGCCGACTGGCTGGCGTGGCGTAAGGTGGGTGATGCCACGCTCACCTGGGGGCCGTTCACCGTCTATACCTCCCAGCTGCGTACGCCGGACGGGCGTTACGGTCGGGAGAACCAGGATCAGGCGCTGATAATTACCTATGCGCGCGACATCGATCGCGATGAGCTGGTCGAGGCGACCCGCGACCAGTGGCAGGCGCAGGGGATCCTGGCGCAGGAACCGCAAAGCGAAGCCTGGCTGCGGATGCTCCGGTCGCTGTGGCCGGATGTTCGACCGGGCTCACAGCTGGCGTTTGTCCTTGATGACCAGCAGGGGCAGTTCTGGTACCGCGATCCGACCCTTCAGAAAACCTTTATTCCCCTGGGACCACGCCAGTCAGAAGCGTTCAGTACCCGTTTTCTGGCCATCTGGCTGGCTCCCCGTACGCAATATCCTGAGCTGCGTCAGCAGTTAATCGGAGGCCAAAAATGAAACGTTTCCTGATGATGGTGCTGGCATTAACGATGCTGCTGGCGGGCTGTAGCACAGAGGTGACCGAGTACCGCCACCAGCAGCCGCGGCTGGATATCTTCCACTTCTTCCAGGGCAAAACCGAAGCGTGGGGGATGGTGCAGGATCGCAGCGGCAAGCAGATCCGACGTTTTCACGTTGAGATTGCCGGGGACGTTATCGGCGATACGCTGACCCTGAACGAGCACTTCGTTTACGACGACGGCGAGAAGCAGCAGCGAGTCTGGCATATCCGGCGCCTGGGGAACGATCGCTATGAGGGCACGGCGGGGGATATCGAAGGGGTAGCGACGGGGCAGGCCGCAGGCAACGCGTTCAACTGGCATTACAGCATGAACGTGAAGGCCAACGGCAGCACCTGGCTACTGAACTTTGACGACTGGATGTACCTGCAGGATGAGAACCATCTGTTTAATAAAACCGAGATGAAGAAACTGGGCGTCACCGTCGCCACGGTGACGCTGTTCTTTACCCGTAAAGAGTGATGATACGAGCAGTGAACAATCCCCTCGCCCCTATGGGGAGAGGGTTAGGGTGAGGGGAACATACGGCTAAGGTGGTATTTCCGTTCACTTTATGTTCCTTGCTACTCTGTAACGACATGACCGGTGAACGTGCCAGGGTGGCTCAGTCGCCACCACCCTGGCGACCCGGGCTCCCGGCGGTAAATCGCCGCTTCGCGGTACCCTCAGCTTATTCCTTCAGGCTATCGGGTCGGGCATGAGCCTGCATCCCTGCAGGCCACGCCCTCTCGGCGCATCCCTGCGCCTCGCCCCGGCCTTACGGAAACGCTTCGGCGATTTACAGCCGGACCAGGGCATGGCTGCAAGTAATTGCTTCACTTTAAAAAAACTTAATCGCTTTCGGTAAAAATTTTCTGGGGAGCCCTCAGTCCGAAAGATGCGATCTCATGTCCTGTCGGTGCGGGTTTTACTACCCGAGTAAATAAAGACAAGCGCAATCCCCAGGCAGACTACCGCCCCCAGACGACTCGTTGAAAAGGGAATGGCGGGGTTACCCAGCCAGCCAAAGTGATCAATCAACATGCTCATGGCGAGCTGGCCAAAGATGACCGCCACCGTCGCGACGGCGGTGCCGATGCGCTGCACCGCCACGACCATAATCACAATATAAGGCACGCCAAACATTGCCCCGAGAAGCTGCCATTTCGGCACGTCCAGCAGGCTGACGGCCTGCTTAGGCTCAAAGAAGAAAATCAGCAGGGCTGTCACCAGCGCGCCGACGGAGAAGGTCAGAAACGCGCTTTTAAATACCCCCACGCTGCTGCCGAGCTGGCCGTTAATGGCAGCCTGAATGCTCAGCGTTGCGCCGCCGCAGACGGCCAGAAGAATCATAATCAGTGTCATACGTTACCCCTGCGCGACCAGAACCAGTGCCGCAATAATGAACCCCAGTGCAATAATGCGCTTTGCGTTTATCTTCCTGTGCGGCGAACCCAGCAGACCATAATGATCAATGATCAGGCTTTTAAAGACCTGGCCGGCCAGAATGCCAATCATGGTCATGGCGATGCCGATGGTGGGTGTCGCCACGGTCAGGATGACCACATATACCGGACCGAGCACGCCGCCGAGCAGCTGCCAGCCGGGCTGTGCGAAAAACGACGGACTGTTGCGCGGGCTGAAAAACAGCATCAGCAGAAACGTTAGCGCGGCACCGACGCCGAAAATGCTGAACGTCGCCCATAAATCCCCGACCTTTCCCCCCAGCGGTCCCAGCAGGCCCGCCTCGACGGAGAGGCCCATCCCGCCAGCAATCACCAGTAAAATCAAAACAAACTGCATTCTTCTTCCTCCGTTTTCAGGCGAAGAAGATTACGTGGGTTGTTCAATGAGAAAAATGCCATAATGCAGTAAACACCTTTGCGAGAAATGCATTAATGGTTGACGCCAGCAACATCAACATCCGCGCGCTGCTGATCTTTATCGACGTGTATGAAGCGCAGAACTTCTCCGTCGTGGCGCGACGACAGGGGATATCGGCCTCGCAGATATCGCGTGTGATCCACCAGCTTGAGGATGCGCTCGGGCAGCAGCTTTTCTATCGCAATACGCGGGCCGTCATTCCCACGGAAAGCGGTCATCTGTTTATCCGTTACGCCCGGTCAATGGCGGAAAACCTGGAAGAGGCGCGCCGGGAGCTGGACGCGCGTGCGGTGGAACCGTCCGGTGCGATCCGCATTAACGGACCGGTATTTTTCGGCCAGAAGCATATAGCTCCAGGACTTCCCGGCCTGTCAGAACGCTATCCTCGCCTGAACGTAGAGCTGACGTTGACCGATGATTTTATTGACCCCCACCGGGATGCGGCAGACCTTATCTTCCGCATTGGCGTGCTGACGGACTCCTCGTTTCGGGCGCGGGTGTTCGGGCAGCAGGTGTATCATCTGGCCGCGTCGCCAGATTACGTGCGTAGACACGGTGCGCCTGAAGGGCCGGACGATCTGAATCGCCATCACTGTCTTGTCTATCGTGGATCGTCAGGGCCTAACCGCTGGCTGTTGCGAAGTGCGGGCGAGGCGTGGATGCACTATCCCGTGACGCCATTGATGACCTCGAATAATGCGGAAGCGCTGCTGGCTGCGGCGCGGGGCGGGATGGGGATTGTGCTGTTCCCGGACTGGCTGGTGAGCGAGCCGCTCCAGCGCGGTGAGCTGATTCCGCTCCTGCCCACGCTGGAGTGTGCCATCAATACGGAACAGCAGGCGATCGCGGCGATCTACCCCGATGCCCGACATCCGCCCCTGAACGTCAGGGCGGTGATTGATTATTACGTCGAGCGTTTTGGTACGCCGCTTTACTGGCAAAGGTAAGGGGATTACGCGCCAAGCTCTTTGCGGATAATCTCCGCGCCCGCGCTTAAGGCTCTCAGCTTGCCGTTGGCCACCTGACGGGAGAGGGGAGCCATGCCGCAGTTGGTTGACGGATACAGCTTGTCGGCGTCGACAAACTGCAGCGCTTTACGCAGCGTATCGGCCACTTCCTCTGGCGTTTCAACCGTGTTGGTTGCTACGTCAATCGCGCCAACCATCACTTTCTTGCCGCGGATCAGCTCAAGCAGATCCATCGGCACGCGGGAGTTGTGGCACTCCAGGGAAATGATGTCGATGTTAGAGGTCTGCAGCTTAGGGAAGGCCTCTTCGTACTGGCGCCACTCGGATCCGAGCGTCTTTTTCCAGTCGGTATTGGCCTTAATGCCGTAGCCGTAGCAGATGTGGACCGCGGTCTCGCACTTCAGCCCTTCAATGGCGCGCTCCAGCGCGGCGATGCCCCAGTCGTTGACCTCATCAAAAAAGACGTTAAACGCCGGTTCATCGAACTGGATAATATCCACGCCTGCGGCCTCTAACTCTCGCGCTTCCTGGTTGAGGATTTTGGCGAATTCCCAGGCCAGCTTTTCGCGGCTTTTATAGTGCGCGTCGTACAGGGTGTCGATCATGGTCATTGGCCCCGGCAGGGCCCATTTGATCGGCTTGTCCGTGAGCTGGCGCAGGTATTTTGCATCGTCGACGAAGACCGGTTTCTGGCGCGCGACGGCGGAGACCACGGTAGGCACGCTCGCGTCATAGCGGTTACGAATGCGCACCGTCTGGCGGTTCTCAAAATCGACGCCGTTCAGGTGTTCAATAAAGGTGGTGACGAAGTGTTGGCGGGTCTGTTCCCCGTCGCTGACGATATCGATTCCCGCACGGATCTGCTCATCCAGAGACAGGCGCAGCGCATCCTGCTTGCCCGCCAGCAGTTCCTGATCCTGCAATTTCCAGGGTGACCATAGCGTTTCAGGTTGCGCAAGCCAGGTCGGCTTTGGCAGGCTGCCAGCCGTTGAAGTCGGGAGCAATGTTTTCATAATAAAAGACCTTTTTTGATGTATTAAAGCGTGTAGTTATCAGACCACTGCTCAAGAATGTGTTTGTAAGGCTTAATGAAGTACTCTTCGGTAAATCGACCCTGTTCAATCGCCAGACGGCTTCGCTCTTCCCGGTCATACACAATTTTGGTTAATGAGTGATCCTGCTGGTTCAGATCCGGTCGGTAGCACAGTCCGGCCGCCGAGTTGGCGTTATAAATTTCCGGGCGATAGATCTTCTGGAACGTCTCCATCGTGCTGATGGTGGCGATCAGTTCCAGATCGGTGTAGTCGCTCAATAAATCCCCGGTAAAGAAGAACGCGAACGGCGCCACGCTATGTTCCGGCATGAAGTAGCGCACGTTAAGGCCCATCTTCGCGAAGTACTGTTCCGTGAGCGATTCGCCATCCGGCTGGTACTCAACGCCCAGCACGGGGTGCTGATTACCGGTGCGGCGATAGGTATCTTTGCTGGAGACGCTCAGGCAAATCACCGGTCCTTTTGTGAAGTTCTCTTTGTACTCCGGTGAACTCACAAAATGGCGGAAGATATTGCCGTGCAGTTCGCCAAATTTTTCCGGAATGCTGAAGTGCTGCTGGTTCTTGTTGTGCTCCAGCAGCAGGACGCTGAAATCATAATCCCGCACGTAAGACGAGAAGTTATTCCCGACGATGCCAGGGATACGCTGGTTGTTTTTCTTGTCGACAATGGTGGTTTGCAGTATCTCAATGGCCGGGAACGGCTTTTCCGCGCCAATATTCAAATCGACAGAGATGATTTCAAGCTCAACCGCATAGCGATCGGCGTTTGGGTTATCCCAGCGCGCTAAAGCGTTAAAGCGGTTGTTGATCATCACCAGCGTATTGCGCAGGTTTTCCTGACGCTTTTCCCCGCGGGCCAGGTTGGCGAAGTTGGTGGTCGTACGCGTATTTTCTGACGGGTTGTAATTCTCATCGAAGCAACTGCGCTTAAGGGTATATGTGAAAGCTTTGCTCATTGTGGTTATGCATCCTAAGTTCATGTTGCTAAGAAGTTACCAATGCATAATTTATGCCTGAGCCCGTGGCGCAGGGGAAGTGACTTAATTTCAATGCAACATGAGGGAAGTTCATGAAGTGTAACGCTTGAGGTGTCGCTGCCTTCTTGCCGGGTGACGCTGCGCTTACCCGGCCTACGATTCTGCTAATGTCGCACTCTTTCCTCAATTCCCGCTATAATCCCCAAAATTTCCAACCGGTTTAGAAACAATCATGACAAAACTCACCTTACAAGAGCAGATGCTGAAAGCGGGCCTCGTCAGCAGCAAGAAAGCGGCGAAAGTGCAGCGTACGGCAAAGAAATCACGCGTTCAGGCGCGTGAGGCTCGGGAAGCGGTAGAAGAGAACAAGAAGGCGCAGATCGAGCGTGATAAGCTGCTGAGCGAGCAGCAGAAGCAGGCCGTACTGGCGAAAGAGTTTAAGGCGCAGGTGAAGCAGCTGATTGAGATGAACCGCATCACCGTGGCGAAAGGCAACATCACCTTTAACTTCACCGACGGCAATGTGATCAAGAAAATCGAGGTGGACAAACAAACCCAGGCTCAGTTGATCAACGGCCGTCTGGCGATTGCGCGCCTGGTGCTCAATGCTAACGGTGACTGCGACTACGCGATCATTCCGGCAGTGGTGGCCGATAAAATTGCCCAGCGCGATGCCGACAGCATCGTGTTAAACAGGGCGCTCAGCCAGGAAGAGCAGGACGAAGACGATCCGTACGCGGACTTCAAAATCCCTGACGATTTGATGTGGTAAACCGCGTTCAGAACGGGGCGGCGTGACGGGCGTTAACCGGCTCGCCGCTCACGGGATGAATAAAATTCAGCTCGCAGGCATGCAGCATCAACCGGGGCGTTTCCTCAGCACCCGGCACGTCAAGACCGCCATACAGATCGCAGCCCAGAATCGGGTGTCCCAGCTGCTGGCAGTGAATACGCAGCTGATGGGTTCGCCCGGTCTCCGGGATCAGTTTCACCCGCGTTAACGGTAATCCCGCCCCCTGATAAAACCGTTCCACAACCTGGTAGCGGGAGCGGGCGGGTTTACCGGTAATGGCGCAGATCGACATCAGCGGGAACAGCGCCGGGTCTTTGGCAATCGGCGCATCAATAACCCCTTCATCATTTTTCACGTGGCCGCAAAGCAGGGCGCAGTAGACTTTCTCCACGTTGCGCTGGCTAAACTGCTGGCACAGTGCCGCGTTGATGGCCTTATTACGCGCAACTACCATCAGCCCGGACGTACCAAAATCCAGACGGTGCACCAGCGTGCAGCCCGGGAACGTCTGAACCAGACGATAATGGACGGAATCAAGGTTTTGCGGATTTTTGCCCGAGAGGCTGAGCAGGCCGGAAGGCTTGTCGATCAGCAGCAGATGTTCATCCTGCCAGAGGATCTGAATGTCATCGTGACACGGTGGGGCAATAAAAGAATCAATAATCGCAGACATCAGGCCGCCCGGCTGGAGAGTGGGAGCGGATGATAACGAAATGCGGGGAAAAGAAAAACCCTCCCACCGGGCGGTGAGAGGGTGAAGTCTTACGCTGCAACCAGGCTGTCGATGGCGGCTTTCGCGTCGGTCTGCGCTTTGGTCGCCACTTCAGGACCGTAAGCGATACCTTCCGCGAACACGAAGTTCACGTCAGTGATGCCGATGAAGCCCAGGAACAGGCTCAGGTACGGCGCAACCAGGTCGGTTGGGGTGTCTTTATGGATACCGCCACGGCTGGTCAGTACGATCGCACGCTTGCCTTTCACCAGACCTTCCGGGCCGTTCTCGGTGTAACGGAAGGTTACGCCAGCGCGCGCCACCAGGTCGAAGTAGTTCTTCAGCTGGGTTGGGATGTTGAAGTTGTACATTGGGGCGTTGATGACGATAACGTCATGCGCCTGCAGCTCAGCAATCAGCTCGTCGGACAGGGCCAGGGCTTCCTGCTGGCGTGGAGACAGCGGTGCATCGCTTGGGCGCAGCGCGCCAACCAGCTCGCCATCCAGCACAGGAATTGGGTTTGCAGCCAGGTCACGCACGGTGATTTCGTCCGCAGAATGCTGTTCACGCCACTGTTCAACGAAGTAATCAGACAGCTGACCAGACTGAGAGTACCCTGCCAGAATACTGGATTTCAAAACTAATACTTTGCTCATGGGTGATTCCTGTTGTTGCATTTGATTGAAGGGGGTTGCCCCGTTGCTTGTTGACACTCTATTCACAATCCTGCCACAGAGATAGCGCAATATATCGAAGCCTATGTTCGAATTTTTTGAATAAGGCGCGAAAGGCGTCAGTGTGGTACTCTATAGCAATCATTAAAAAGAGAGTTTATCAGGGCGTGTACGGCCCTTTAACGCTATGACAGAACAACAAAAATTCACCTTCCCGATGCTCCTGCAACAGCTCGATTCTCTGACGCTGCGCGACAAACAGCGCTTCGCCCGCCGTCTGCACGGCGTCAAGAAGGTTAAAAATCCTGATGCACAACAGGCCATTTACCAGGAGATGGCGAAAGAGATTGAACAGGCAGCAGGGAAGGTTGTGCTGCGCGAAGCTGCGCGCCCGGCGATTACCTACCCGGAAAACCTGCCCGTCAGCCAGAAGAAACAGGACATTCTTGAGGCCGTCCGCGACCACCAGGTGGTGATTGTCGCGGGTGAAACCGGTTCGGGGAAAACCACCCAGCTGCCGAAAATCTGTATGGAGCTGGGCCGCGGGATCAAAGGCCTGATTGGCCACACCCAGCCGCGTCGTCTGGCGGCGCGCACCGTTGCCAACCGTATTGCCGAAGAGCTGCAGACGGAGCCGGGCGGCTGCATCGGCTACAAGGTCCGTTTCAGCGATCACGTTAGCGACAACACCATGGTCAAACTGATGACCGACGGTATTCTGCTGGCGGAAATCCAGCAGGATCGCCTGCTGATGCAGTATGACACCATCATCATTGATGAAGCGCACGAGCGCAGCCTGAACATCGACTTCCTGCTCGGCTACCTGAAAGAACTGCTGCCGCGTCGCCCGGATCTGAAAGTGATCATCACCTCCGCGACCATCGACCCGGAGCGCTTCTCGAAGCACTTCAACAATGCGCCGATTATCGAGGTGTCAGGTCGCACGTATCCCGTGGAAGTGCGCTATCGCCCGATTGTGGAAGAGGCGGATGATACCGAGCGCGACCAGCTGCAGGCCATTTTTGATGCCGTTGACGAGCTGGGTAACGAAAGCGCGGGCGACATTCTGATCTTCATGAGCGGCGAACGCGAAATCCGCGATACCGCCGATGCGCTCAGCAAGCGCGACCTGCGCCACACCGAGATCCTGCCGCTGTACGCCCGCCTGTCCAATAGCGAACAGAACCGCGTCTTCCAGCCGCACAGCGGACGCCGCATCGTCCTGGCGACCAACGTGGCGGAAACCTCGCTCACCGTGCCGGGCATTAAATATGTGATCGATCCGGGGACGGCGCGCATCAGCCGCTACAGCTACCGTACCAAGGTCCAGCGGCTGCCGATTGAGCCCGTTTCGCAGGCGTCTGCTAACCAGCGTAAGGGCCGCTGTGGCCGCGTGTCGGAAGGGATCTGTATTCGTCTCTATTCCGAAGACGATTTCCTGTCGCGCCCGGAGTTTACCGACCCGGAAATTCTGCGCACCAACCTGGCGTCCGTTATCCTGCAGATGACCGCCCTGGGGCTGGGCGACATCGCGGCGTTTCCGTTCGTCGAGGCGCCGGACAAACGCAATATCCAGGACGGCGTGCGTCTGCTGGAAGAGCTCGGGGCGATCACCACCGACGAGCAGGCGACGGTCTACAAGCTGACGCCGCTGGGTCGCCAGCTCAGCCAGCTGCCGGTCGACCCGCGTCTGGCACGCATGGTGCTGGAAGCGCAAAAACACGGCTGCGTGCGCGAGACGATGATCATTACCTCGGCGCTCTCCATTCAGGATCCGCGCGAGCGTCCGATGGACAAACAGCAGGCGTCGGACGAAAAGCACCGTCGCTTCCACGACAAAGAGTCCGATTTCCTCGCCTTTGTGAACCTGTGGAACTACCTCGGCGAGCAGCAGAAGGCGCTCTCCTCGAATCAGTTCCGCCGTCAGTGCCGCGTAGATTTCCTCAACTACCTGCGCGTGCGCGAGTGGCAGGATATCTACACCCAGCTTCGCCAGGTGGTGAAAGAGCTGGGCATTCCGGTCAACAGCGAACCGGCGGAGTACCGCGAAATCCATATCGCGCTGCTGACCGGCCTGCTGTCGCACATCGGCATGAAGGACGCGGAGAAGCAGGAATATACCGGCGCACGTAATGCGCGTTTCTCTATCTTCCCCGGTTCCGGCCTGTTCAAGAAGCCGCCAAAGTGGACCATGGTCGCGGAGCTGGTGGAAACCAGCCGCCTGTGGGGACGCATTGCCGCGCGTATCGATCCGGAATGGGTGGAGCCGGTGGCGCAGCATCTGCTTAAGCGCTCGTACAGTGAACCGCACTGGGAGCGCGCGCAGGGCGCGGTGATGGCGACCGAAAAAGTGACCGTTTACGGCCTGCCGGTCGTCGCCGCGCGTAAGGTCAACTACAGTCAGATCGATCCGGCCCTGTGCCGCGAGCTGTTTATCCGCCACGCGCTGGTGGAGGGCGACTGGCAGACGCGCCACGCCTTCTTCCGTGAAAACCTGAAGCTGCGTGCTGAAGTGGAAGAGCTGGAGCATAAATCGCGCCGCCGCGACATTCTGGTGGATGATGAAGCGCTGTTCGAGTTTTATGACCAGCGCATCAGCCACGACGTCATCTCCGCTCGCCATTTCGACAGCTGGTGGAAGAAGGCCAGCAAAGAGACGCCGGACCTGCTCAACTTTGAAAAGAGCATGCTGATTAAAGAAGGCGCGGAGTCGGTCAGCAAACTCGACTACCCGAACTTCTGGCATCAGGGCAACCTCAAGCTGCGTCTGACCTATCAGTTTGAGCCGGGGGCAGACGCGGACGGCGTGACCGTCCACATTCCGCTGCCGCTGTTAAACCAGGTGGATGAGAGCGGGTTCGAGTGGCAAATCCCCGGCCTGCGTCGCGAGCTGGTGATTGCGCTGATCAAATCCCTGCCGAAACCGGTTCGCCGCAACTTTGTGCCTGCGCCAAACTACGCGGAAGCGTTTTTGGGCCGCGTCACACCGCTGGAGCTGCCGCTGCTGGACGCGCTGGAGCGTGAGTTCCGCCGAATGACCGGAACGACCATCGACCGCGACGACTGGAACTGGGATCAGGTGCCCGATCACCTGAAAATCAGCTTCCGCGTGGTGGACGATAAAAATAAAAAGCTGCTGGAAGGGCGTTCCCTGAGCGAGCTGAAAGAGGCGCTGAAAGGCAAAGTCCAGGAGACGCTGTCTGCGGTGGCCGACGACGGCATCGAGCAGAGCGGGCTGCACATCTGGAGCTTTGGCCAGCTTCCGGAAAGCTACGAGCAGAAGCGCGGCAACTATAAGGTGAAAGCCTGGCCTGCGCTGGTGGACGAGCGCGACAGCGTGGCGATCAAACTGTTTGATAACCCGCAGGAACAGCAGCAGATGATGTGGCGCGGGCTGCGTCGCCTGCTGCTGCTCAACATCCCGTCGCCGATCAAGTATCTGCATGAGAAGCTGCCGAACAAGGCCAAGCTGGGGCTCTACTTTAACCCGTACGGCAAAGTGCTGGATCTGATTGACGACTGCATCTCCTGCGGCGTGGACAAACTGATCCACGAGGCGGGCGGCCCGGTCTGGACGGAAGAGGGCTTTGCCCAGCTGCATGAAAAGGTGCGCGCGGAGCTGAACGACACCGTGGTGGAGATTGCCAAACAGGTCGAGCAGATCCTCACCACCGTGTTCAATATCAACAAGCGTCTGAAAGGGCGCGTGGATATGACCATGGCGCTGGGGCTGTCTGACGTGAAGGCGCAGATGGCGGGGCTGGTTTACCGCGGCTTTGTCACCGGCAACGGATTCAATCGTCTTGGCGATACGCTGCGCTATCTGCAGGCGATTGAAAAACGGCTGGAGAAAATGGCTATCGACCCGCACCGCGACCGTGCGCAGATGCTGAAAGTGGAGAGCGTGCAGCAGGCGTGGCAGCAGTGGCTGAACAAGCTGCCGCCAGCGCGCCGCGACGATGAAGACGTGCAGGCGATCCGCTGGATGATCGAGGAGCTGCGCGTCAGCTTCTTTGCCCAGCAGCTCGGTACGCCGTATCCGATTTCGGATAAGCGTATCCTGCAGGCGATGGAGCAGATTTCCGGTTAAACCCTTGCCCGGTGTCGCTGCGCTTACCGGGCCTACGGGAGAACGGGTAGGCCGGGTAAGGCGTAGCCGCCACCCGGCTGGTTATCGTTCTACAATCGCCAGCGTAAACCCATCCCAACCCTTAATCCCCACCGTTTGCAGCGCGGTGGCGGTTAAGCGCGGGTTATCCCCCATCATCTCAATAAAACGCCGCACGCCCAGCACGCGCGCGTCGTCGCTTTCCCCGTTGATTACCTCGCCGTCACGAACCACGTTATCGCCGATAATTACCGTGCCGGGGCGGGAGTAGTGCAGCGCCCATTCCAGATAGCCGGGATTGTTTGGCTTATCGGCATCAATAAAGATCAGGTCGAACGGCGGAACCTCACCGAAATTCTCCAGCGAGCTCAGGGCCGGGCCTTCAATTAATTCAATACGTTCGTCTAGCCCCGCGAGGTGAATATTCTGGCGGGCAACCCCGGCATGCGTCGGATCGGCCTCAAGCGTAATCAGCTTACCGTCCGGCGGCAGCGCACGCGCCATCCAGATTGAGCTGTAGGCACCCAGCGTCCCAATCTCAAGAATGCGTCTTGCCTGCGTCATGCGCACGAACAGCGCCAGCAGCTGCCCCTGATTGGCCGCGACATCGTGTTCGGGTAGTCCGGCGCGTTTGTTGTTTTCCAGCACCTGATGCAGTACGTCATCGTCAGGAATCAGCGAAGAAATCATGAAATTATCAACTGCAGACCACTGTTGTTGCATAGATTGTCTCCTGAGGGGGAATCGCCGGGTGGCGGCTGCGCCTTACCCGGCCTACGTGACGAAATCCAGGCCCGTTAAGCGCCTTCAGACATTGACCCAGCCGCCGCCCAGCGCTTTATACAAATCAATCTGCGCCAGCAGCAGGTTATTTTTCACCTGCACGACGCTGGTCTGGACCGAGAACAGCGTGCGCTGCGCGTCCAGCACGTCAAGATAGGAGGAATAACCGTTGCGATAGCGATTCTGCGCAATGCGCAGCGTCTCCTGCGCCACATCCTGCTGGGCAAGCAGCTCCGTCAGCTGTTCCTGATAGCGACTTATCGCATCAAGGCTGTTGTTCACTTCGGCAAACGCGTTACGCACGGTTTTTTCATAGGCGTACAACGCCTGGTTACGCTGGGACTGGGAAATGTCCACCTGCGCATTCAGCGCCTGGCGGTTCAGCAGCGGGGCGAGAATACTGCCCCCGACGCTCCAGAGTTGAAGCGGGTTGTCCAGCAGGCCGGATAGGGTGCGATCCTGAACCGATCCGCTGGCGGTCAGGTTGATCGACGGCAGCAGGCTGGCGCGCGACGCCGCGAGCGAGGCATCCGCCGCCACCAGCTGGCGTTCGGCCTGGACGATATCCGGGCGGCGGTTCAGGAGCGCAGAAGGCAGCTGCGACGGCAGCGTCAGCGGCGTCAGTGCCGCGAAGCTTGCGCTGCGCGCCACGTCGCCGGGGTTGCTTCCCAGCAGCAGGCTCAGGGCATTCTCCTGCTGTGCAATCTGGTGCTGCAGCACGGGCACCTGCGCCCGCGTTGAGCGCAGTTCGGAATCCGACTGCATCAGCTCCAGGCGCGAGCTGTAGCCCGTCTCAAACTGACGTTTCGCGAGGTTAAAGGCCTCCTCGCGCGATTTCAGCGTGGACTCGGTCACGCGCAGCTGTTCGTCAAGCGAGAGCAGGGTGACGTAGCCGGAGGCAACGGAGGAGGCAACGGTCAAATCCGCGGCCGCGGCGGCGGCTTTTTGCGCCTCCAGCGAGGCTTCGGCAGCGCGCGAGGTGCTGCGGTTGACGCCCCAGATATCCACGTCATAGCTTGCCGTCAGGCTCCCTTTGTACAATGTGCCGTAAACCGGCAGCCCGGTCGCAGCGGATTGTGAACGGGCGCGCGTCCCCGTTACGCCCGCTTCAAGCGAGGGAAACAGGCTACCGTCGGCCACATAGACCCGCGCCTGATACTCGTTAATTCGTTCGCGGGCGATCAGCACGTCGCTGTTATGCTGTAGCGCCTGGTCCACATAGCGGTTCAGGTGGTTGTCATGGAAATTACGCCACCAGAGCTGCTCCGTCGGGCTGGCAGGGCCGGAGACGGTGCGCCACTGGGTGGGGATGTGTAGCGTCGACTGCGCTGGCTTGACGTCAACGGACTGGCATCCGGCCAGCATGACCACCGCCACCAGCACGGCTATCGGGCGAAGGATCATTACTTCGCCTCCCGTGTATCAATGGTCACCTGTACCGACATCCCCGGACGCAGCAGCGCGGAGTCTTCTGGCTTACCGAGCACCTCAATGCGCACCGGAATACGCTGGGCTATTTTGACAAAGTTGCCTGTGGCGTTGTCCGGCGTGATGGCGCTGAACTCCACGCCGGTTGCCGGGGAGATGCTCTCCACGCGTCCCTGATACGCTTTGTTGTTCAGGGCATCAACGGTGAATTTCACCGGCTGACCGACGCGCAGCTCCGCGAGCTGGGTCTCTTTAATGTTGGCGATGACCCAGTGCTGCGGCGGCACCAGGGTGGTGAGGTGCGTCCCGGCGGTCACGTAGGCCCCGAGACGCACGGCGATCTGGCCGAGCTGACCGTCACGCGGCGCCACAATGCGGGTGTTTTGCAGGTCAATCTGCGCCAGCTCCAGCGCCGCTTTGGCGTTTTCGACATCCGCCTCCAGCGCACCGCGGTTCACAATCACCGTCTGCAGATCCTGACGCGACATCTCCAGCGCGGCTTTCGCCTGGTCGATGTCGGCGCTACCCTGAGCGGCACTGGCCAGCGCGGCGTCGCGCTCGCGAATGGAAAGCGAGCCGTCCGCCGTCAGCTCTTTCACCCGCTTTAAATCCGCCTGGCTTTTCAGGCTCTGGGCGCGGGCATTTTTCAGCGCAGCGTCATTTTTGGCGATCGTTGCTTCGGCGCTTTTACGCTGCTGCAGGTTGTTATTCAGGGCGGCAATTTTCATCGCCAGCTGCGCCTCGGCCTGGTGCACACGCTGACGGTAGATACGGTCATCAATCTGCAGCAGCAGGTCGCCTTTTTTGACCTGCTCAAAGTCCTGAACCTTCACCTCGGTGATATAGCCGTTCACCTGCGGGCTGATAAACGTCGTCTGGCCGCGCACGTAGGCGTTATCGGTAAACTGCGCGTGACGGGTGAACGGCGGCAGTTGCCACGCATAAAGGATCACCAGTACGCCGACGATACCGATGGCTGCGGCGGTGAAAACGGAAACAATGCGCACATTTTTGCGGGTGTTGGCCTGCTCTTTGGCGGCATCCTGCTGACTCATAAACTCTCCAGAACTCTTTCAATTATTTGTTGCCGGTGGCGTTCTTCAGCGCCAGACGGGCAGTGATGCGCAGGCGCAGCAAGCGCCATAAAATCCAGACCAGCGTGGCGGCAGCGATGCTCGCCGTCAGCAGATAAGTATCGTTGTAAGCCAGAATATTCGCCTCCAGCGCGGTGACCGTTTGTAGCTGCGTTATCGCCTGGGTACCCAGCAGCGCGCTGTCGCCAATCAGGCTTTTGTACATTTGGGTATAAAGCTGAATTCGCTCGTTGACCAGCGGGTTGAGCGTGGTGAGCTGGTCCGCCAACAGGCTGGAGTGGTACTTCTCGCGCCAGGTCTGGAAGGTGCCGAGGATCGCGGAGCCCAGCAGGCCACCGAGGTTCTGGCTCATGCCAAACATTACCGAGAAGCTGACCAGGTTACGCGGGTCGGCGATCACCCCGCCAATGGCGGCCAGCATAGCGGGCGCCAGGAAGAAGGCGCTGCCGAAGCCCAGCAGGAACTGGCTTACCATCAGCTGATCCGGACGGGTCAGGTTGTTGGACTGGCTGTCCAGCAGCGAGGCAACAATCATCAGCGCCAGAGACGTGATGATTGGCCACGCCAGTTTCGTTGGCTTGATGGTGAGACAGCTGGTGACGATCCCACAGACGATCCCGGCGAAAATAGACCACGCCAGGTGCGTCATCTGCTCGTTCTGTAAGCCCACATACTGCAGCCAGCCGATGACGCCGGTGTTCTGCTCGGCCAGCACGATTCGGATCAGCAGCATAATTAGCCCCAGGCGGACGATGCTGCCGCTCGACAGCCAGCGGGTGTTCAGCAGCGGGTTGCTGCGGTTATGTTCAAAGACGATGGCTGCGACAATCAGTACCAGCGATAGCGCCAGCGACCAGCCGATCCACGGCGCTTCGAACCACCAGTCCAGACGGCCTAAAGAGAGCACGGCGCAGAGGAGGGCCATCCCGGGAGCCATTAAAAAGAAGGTGATAAAGTCTTTTTTCTCGAAGACCTTGCGCCGGTCGCCCGGCGGCAGTTTTAAGGCTATCACGCAGGCCAGGGAGATCAGCGCCAGCCCCAGCTCGAAGAAATAGAGCCCGCGCCACTCGTCCAGCTGCAGCAGCTCGGTCGAAAACAGGCGGGCCAGCGGGATGGCGAGCGACGATCCGGTGATGCCGATGGTCAGCGCCTTCAGGCGGTGCTTCGCAGGCCAGGCCTGGATTTGATAGTAAATCCCCAGCGAGCTGAGCGCGGCGGCCACCATGCCGTGCGCGGCGCGAACCATCAGCGCCGAGCTGAGATCGTTTACGAAAAGATGGAAGAAGGTGACCAGTACGTACAGCACCAGAAAACCTTCCGTAAAGGCGCGCAAACCGTACTGCTGGCGGAATTTCACCAGCAGCAGGTTGATGGAGATGTTGGTCATCACATAGACCGCGGGCAGCCAGGCGATTTCGGTGGACCAGGCCCCGAAAGTCCCCTGCAAATTTTGCAGGTTGGCGGTCACCACCGCATTCCCCAGCGCCCCCGTCAGGCAGACCAGCAGGCCCACGACGCCGTAGGCAATGCGTTTTGGCGTACTGTGTTCGGGCGTGGAGGGCGAACCCAACAGGGCGGGTTTCTCATGTGGCTGCCACTCGCGAGGAGCATAAGGGTCGCGTTCGGGCAGGCGCATAACGTCGTTTACCTTAGAAATGATTGAATAATTAGCGGGCTAGCGATTCTACGACTCCCGCAAATGATAATTCAAGTGAATATGATTTACGCATGTTAATCAAATGGTGAAGGGAAATTTAAGGAAAAAGAGCGGCCCGCAGGACGGGCCGGGAAGGGTCAGAGACGTTCGGGCTGCGCCTGGATGAGAGTGGCGCGCTTAACGCGGCTGGCGCAGAAAATCGCGATTAAAGAAATGGTCACCGTGACGGCAAGATACCAGGCCACCGGCACCCAGTCGCCGTCGTATTTTGCCAGCAGTCCGGTGGCAATCAACGGCGCGGTACCGCCAGCCAGCGCGGCACCCAATTGATAGCCGAGCGTAATGCCGGTGTAGCGCACGTTTGCACTAAAGATTTCAGAGCACAGCGTGCCGAGTACCGCGGTGACAGGTGCCCACAGCACGCCAAAGGCGATGACCGTCGCGAGCACGATACCCCATGTGGTGCCGGTATTGAGCAGCATAAACCACGGTACGATAAACAGGCCCAGCACGAAGACGCTGATCGCGTACATGCGCTGACGGCCTACCTTATCGGAGAGCAGCCCCATTAGCGGGATCATAATGGTCGCCACCAGCGCACCCAGCGTCACGGCTTCCAGCGCCTGCGATTTCTGATACGTCAGCGTGCTGGTGGCATAGCTCACCACGAAGGTCGAGAAAATATAGAACGGCGCGGTTTCAACCACCTTCAGACCGGCGGCAATCAACACTTCACGCCAGTGATGCTTCAGCGTATCGCGCAGGGGAGCCTTAGCCACCTGACCGGACGCTTTGACTCGCTGAAAATCGGGCGTTTCATCAATATCTTTGCGGATCCACAGGCCGAGCAACACCAGAACCGAGCTCAGCAGGAACGGGATGCGCCAGCCCCAGGAGAGGAAATCCGCCTCGCTGAACAGGGTCATCAGCGAGACGATAAAGGTCGCCATCAGCATGCCGATGGTCACGCCCGCCTGCGGAATGCTGCCGAAAAAGCCTTTACGTTTTTCTGGCGCATATTCATAGGCCAGCAGCAGCGCGCCGCCCCATTCACCGCCAATGCCCATCCCCTGAATGATGCGCATCAGGATCAGCAGAGCGGGCGCCCACAGGCCAATCATCTCATACGTGGGCAGCAGGCCAATCATGACGGTTGCACCTCCCATCAAAGAGAGGGTCAACACGAGGGTTTTTTTACGTCCGATGCGGTCGCCAATGTGGGCGAAAAGTACCCCGCCAATCGGGCGAATAAAGAAGGTTAAGGAGAAAGAGAGATAAGAGAGAATGAGTCCGATCACCGGATCGACCATCGGGAAAAAGATCTTATTGAAGACCAGCGCGGCCGCCGTACCGTAGAGAAAATAGTCAAACCATTCAATGGCGCTCCCGGTAAGGCTGGCGATTAACACCTTTTTATTTTTACGTAACACCGTCGTCGTACTTTCATGTTCTGTCATGACCTGAAACCCCGCCACGTTGATGATGAGAGAGGTGTCACCTGGCGCGCTTCAGGTGCAACCTGTGATGATGAAAAAGGTTGTGAAATTGTTAAGCAACTTAGGGTTGGATGTTGCGTTTGGCAAGCGCAAGGGGGATAAAACTGGTCAGATCACGGGGAAATAAGCAGCGCTGGGTGCTTTTTCATGACGCCTGTACAATACAATGTTTTGTAAGGCTGGAAATCAAAAGCATAATAGGCAGGTGCAACCCGATGATTTTTGGATGTTTCTGGTTATTTCAGAAAAATGATAAATTCGGTGCTTCAACAACGTGAGGAGTTCACCATGGTTCAGCCCCATTTTCCCTTTCTGGCAGATGCCACGCTGGCGGCCATCAATACTGTCGGTGAATGGCTGGCGCAGGATGACCTGAGCGCGACGCGTCCGCTCCCGGAAGTCGATGCGGTAATTCTGGCAGGAAACGCGGTGATCCCAACCATTGACGCGGCCTGCCGGATGGCCTCTCAGCAAGACGTGCCACTTCTGATTAGCGGCGGCATCGGGCATTCGACCACCTTTTTATATACCGCGATTGGCAGTCATCCGCGTTATCACACCGTACCGGTCACGGGGCGGCCTGAAGCGAGCATTCTTGCCGACATTGCGCGGGCGTTCTGGCAGATCCCCGAGGCGCGGCTGTGGGTTGAGGATCGCTCCACCAACTGCGGTGAAAACGCGCGTTTTAGCTGGAACTTGCTGAAACAGCGTCATCGAACGACCGGGCGGGTGCTGGTGGTGCAGGATCCGACGATGCAGCGCCGCACGATGGCGACGTTTGCCCGCGTTTGTCGGGATGAGCCCGTTTCACCGCAGTGGCTCAGCCATCCGGGGTTTACGCCGACACTGCAAAACGGAAACGAGGGCGTGGAATTCAGCGAGGGCAACACCGGCCTGTGGCCCGTTGACCGTTACCTTTCACTGGTTATGGGGGAACTGCCGCGCCTGTATGATAACGCCAACGGCTATGGCCCGGCCGGGCGGGATTATATTGCTCACGTTGAATTCCCCGAGGCCGTCACCGCCGCATGGAAACAGCTGCAGCAGGATCCTGTCCTGAAGGGTGCACGTAATATAATTTAGGCACGGAACAATCCCCTCGCCCCTTTGGGGAGAGGGTTAGGGTGAGGGGTAGGTGGGAAAAATCACAGCGCCGCAAACTTATCCAGCGTCCGCACCAGCTGCGTCACAAACCCATACTCGTTGTCATACCAGGCAACGGCTTTCACCAGCTGAAGGTCTCCCGCTTCTGACACCTCCGTCTGCGTGGCGTCAAACACTGAACCATAATGTGAACCAATCACATCTGACGACACGATCTCTTCATCGGTGTACCCGAACGATTTATTGCCCTGCGTCGCCTTTTTCAGCGCGGCGTTGATCTCCTCAACGGTCACTTTCTTGCCCAGAATGGCCACCAGTTCGGTAACGGAGCCCGTTTTAACCGGCACGCGCTGCGCGTGGCCTTTCAGCTTGCCGCTGAGCGCGGGGATCACCAGACCGATGGCTTTGGCGGCGCCGGTGGTATGCGGAATAATATTCTCTGCCGCCGCCCGTGAGGCGCGAAGATCTTTCCCGCGCGGGCCATCCACCAGCGCCTGGGTACCGGTATAGGCGTGAATGGTGGTCATGGTGCCCACCTTAATTTCAAACGCGTCGTTCAGGGCTTTCGCCAGCGGGGCGAGGCAGTTGGTGGTGCAGGAGGCGACGGAGATGATGGTGTCACCGGCGTCAATGGTGTCGTCGTTCACGCTGTAGACGATGGTTTTCATGTCGCCCGCAGGCGCAGAGATCAGCACCTTCTTCGCGCCCGCGTCCAGGTGCGCCCGTGATTTTTCTTCAGACGTATAAAAACCGGTGCACTCCACGACGATATCCACACCTGCGGTTTTCCACGGAATATGCTTTGCCTCTTTTTCGGCATAGACCGCTATGGTTTTACCGTCAACAATCAGCGCATCCTCGGTGAAATCCACGCTCCACGGGAAGCCACCGTAGTTGGAATCATGCCTGAGCAGGTAGGCCAGCACTTTCGGGGAGGTGAGGTCGTTGATGGCGACGACGGTATTACTGTCCTGGGTTTCAAGAAGGCGACGCAGTACAAGGCGCCCAATGCGTCCAAAGCCGTTAATGCCAATTTTACTCATGGTGTTCTCCTGTAAACGTGTCGATGCGACAGTTTGAACTCATCCAGGCTTAGACCATCACGGGCAGGGCGGCAATTGAAGATGCTTCATGCGGGGGGAAGTATTTGAAAAACCATACAGAAAAGTTAATGAATTTTTAAGGAAAGGGGATTATGTTGGCGCGGTAACTGTTTTTAATCGAGAAATCACATGCGCACTAAATATACAAGCCTGCAAATCGGCATCCACTGGCTGGTGTTTCTGTTAATCATCGTCGCCTACTGCGCGATGGAGTTCAGAGGTTTCTTCCCGCGCACCGCGCGTCCGGCGATCAATATGATCCACGTCTCATGCGGGATCGGTATTCTGGTGCTGATGGTGACGCGTCTGCTGGTTCGCCTGAAGTTCCGCGCGCCGCCGATTCAGCCGAAGCCAAAAGCGATGGTGACGGGGATGTCTCATCTGGGGCATCTGGTGGTGTATCTGCTGTTTATTGCGCTGCCGCTGATTGGCATTGTGATGATGTATAACCGGGGCAGCGACTGGTTTGCCTTTGGCCTGGCGATGCCGCATGCGGCGGAGTCCAATTTTGACCTGGTGGATACGCTGAAGGCGTGGCACGAGACGCTGGCAAACCTGGGCTATTTTGTGATTGGCCTGCACGCGGCGGCGGCGCTGATGCATCACTATTTCTGGAAGGATAATACCCTTCTGCGCATGATGCCGAAAAAGCGTTCGTAGTCTTCTCGCCCGGCGGCGCTTCGCTTGCACGGGCCTACAAACGGCTCTGAATCGTAGGCCGGGATCGCTACGCGTCACCCGGCTTGTTTTTAACCCAACAGAGCACGCTCTTCGGCACTTAACGCCAGCGCCTGGGTTGACCCCGTCTCAGACGACTTCACCGCCGCTTCCAGCACGGCCATGACTGCCAGTGCCTCAACCGGGTGGACCGGATTGGTGATTTTCCCAAGCAGCGCGTCACGCACGTTGATGTAATACTGGCGCTGATCGCCTTTCGGGGTAGGGATCGTCTGCGATGCGCCGTCAGCGCCAAAGAACACCATACTGTCGCTGTCTTCGCCCCAGGCTTCACTCCCAGGGATAACCCCGGAGAGCAACTGTGCTTCCTGCTGATCGATTCTGGCCTTCACCACGCTGCCCTTGTCCCCGTGGACGGCAAAGCGCGCAGTACCGCCTGCCACCAGCATGCTGGCGTGCAGAATCACCTTATGTTCCGGATAGTTTAAGACCACGTGCGCCCAGTCGTTGATTTCTGCGCCGTCGCGCAGCGTCGCGATATTCCCCTGAACCGACTGCGGCAGGCCAAAGAGCTGTAGCGTCTGGTCGATAAGATGAGGCCCCAGGTCAAACCACAGGCCGCTCCCGGGGACATTCTGCTCGCGCCAGCGCACGCGCACTTCCGGGCGGAAGCGGTCGATATGCGACTCCAGGTGCTTAACCTTGCCGAGCGTGCCTTGCTCAATGACCTGCTTAATGCCGAGGAAATCGCTGTCCCAGCGGCGGTTGTGGAAGACAGAAAGCAGTCGCTGCTTTTCCTCCGCCAGGGCAATCAGGTCGCGGGCTTCCTGCATGTCGAGGGTGAAAGGCTTATCCACGACCACGTGTTTACCTGCGTTTAGGGCCAGCGTCGCCAGCGGGGCGTGCGTGGCGTTGGGGGAGGCAATCACCACCAGGTCAACATCAGGATGCTGAATAGCCTCTTCAGGGGTGGCGACCACCTCTACGTCCGGCAGATCGCGTTTCACCTTCTCTTCATCACGAGAAGAGACCACGGCCAGCTTAAGCCCGTCCACAGACTGGATTAACGGGGCATGGAAAGTTTTGCCCACAAATCCATACCCGATCAGCGCAATGTTAATTGTTCGAACTGTACTCATGAACTTCTCCACGTTAATTCGCGCACACCGTGACCTGCAATGCGCCAGGGTCCCCAAGCTCAGGCCAGGGACGATCTAAAAAGAGTTGTTGAATGTTAGATAACCCGGAAACCAGATACGGTTCGCAGCGGTTGACTTTCAGGTGGTCGGCAACAATCCAGTGCGCATGGCTTGCGTCTAGCATCGCGCGTTTAACCTCGGCATCCGCTTCTTTACCGGCGCTCAAACCGAGTTCAGCATGAATGGCGCACGCCCCGAGGATGGCGATATCTGCCCGATAGCGGGACAGCAAGGACAAGGTGGCGCTTCCGGCAAACAGGCGCTGCTTATGGTCCCATTTCCCGCCGAGCAGGATCAGTTCAACGTCTTCCCGGTCGCTAAAATGCTGGGCGATATCCAGCGACGTGGTAATGACGGTGAGCGGCCCGCGAAGAAAGGAGGCGACAGCCATCACCGTGCTGCCCGCATCCAGAAACAGGGTAGAACCCGCAGGAACCTGCTGTGCGACCTGTTTTCCCAGGTGCTGTTTGGTTTCCGGCAGCAGCGTATTGCGGCCCTGGCGATTCATGGCGGAAAGATTCAGCGCGATGGCCCCACCGTGGTTCTTCTGCGCCAGCCCCTGGTTTTCCAGGTCGGTCAGATCCCGACGGATGGTATCGGCTGAAACCTGCAGCTTTTCTGCCAGCTCGGTGATGCTGGCCTGGCCTTGCTCGCTCAGGATATCCAGAACGTGGCGTTGTCGTGCGGTTTTGTGCATCGGTCTGCGTTCCTGCAAAATGTCGCAATAGTTTGCATAATACAGCATTTTAACGCAGAGAAAAGGGCAACGTCGTTTTGATGTCGTGGAGAGGCGTGATGATTCAGATGCGTGATTATTAAAATTGTATTAACCAGGTATAAGTAAGCTGTTTTGAATGTTAACCACAATGTTATTGTTATGTTTTATTTAACGATTTGGGTTATGTAACCACTACACTCCTATTGTCTGGATTTTTATTCTGTTAAATGTTTCTAGCGTGGTTTTTGATTGCTTTAATTAGTTTATTAATAGCATTAAATTCTAATTTTGCTGGTTTGGCTACTTAAATTGACACTTCTTTGAAAATCTTTGTGTCTGACCCGCCCGGAAATTAACGCAAAAATGTGCAGGTAACCAATTAAGAATTTTCCTTAAATAACAGTCGGTTTATATGTTTCATCTGAAAGGTCATTTTAAGAGTTTTGTCCAGAAACCCCATCTTTTTTCTTAATTGTAACACCACATTAACATTGGGGGTGTAGTGGCTTATAACGCATTTTGTTATGCTGCTAACCACTTTAGGAAATAAGTAAATTCTTAATTTAAATAAGACGCAGGCAGATCTCATCTCCAGAGGAAATGGGTATGGGGAGTTTTACCTAAAATTCGGCAAGGATGCGAAATAAGATATTTGTCTAATTATCTATACCTCTTTTTGGGTAATTGCTTCAGTGTCACTCAGAGTCAGGGAGATAAAAATGACGATATTGCGAAAGCCTATGTTACGTCGATTTACAGCAGCACTGGCATTCATTTCATTAGCCATAAATACGGCGTACGCCAATAGTAGTCAGGTGGGTATTGCCCCGGTTGCCACGACAACCTTAAAAGAAAGTATTCTTTTTGCCATCGATCGCGATCCGTCGATTAGTCAGCAGGCCGCGCAACTCGGTATTGGTCAGGCGCAAATAGATGAAGCGCGCAGCGGCTGGATGCCGCAAATATCGCTGAACGGCAGCACGGGCCATAGCCAGACCACCGATTCCAGCGGGTCGCTGAAGAATTCAGCCGCGTGGGGGCTGAGCCTGACGCAGCTGATATATGACTTTGGCAAGACCAATAACAGCATCAGCCAGTCTTCCGCCCAGCGCGATAGCTACCGCTACCAGCTGATGAGCACGCTCTCTGACGTGGCGGAAAAAACGGCGCTGAGCTATGTCGAGGTCAAACGCTATGCCGATCTGCTGCAGGCGGCAAAGGAGAACGTTCAGGCGCTAAAAAATGTTGAGCAGCTGGCAAAGCTGCGCGCCGACGCAGGCGTGAGCTCGACCTCCGATGAGCTCCAGACCCGCACGCGTATTGCCGGCATGCAGGCGACGGTCGCGCAGTATCACGCCGCCTTAAACAGCGCCCGCGCAAGGCTCGCGGTATTAACCGGAATGCAGGCCGATAACTTTTCGCCTGTACCCGCAAATCTCGCTGTTGAGCCTGATTCGCTCAACCGCATTGATTATTCGCTGATACCGGCGGTCATGGCCGCGCAAAACATGGAGCGCTCAGCCCAGTATGGCGTGGAAACGGCGAAGTCTCAGCACTGGCCGACCCTAAGCCTGAAGGGCGGACGTACCCGTTACGAGTCGGACAACCGTTCGTACTGGGATGACCAGATCCAGCTCAATATTGACGCACCGCTTTATCAGGGCGGCGCGGTCTCTGCACGCGTGCGGCAGGCTGAAGGGGCACGGGCCATGGCCTCCTCTCAGGTCGATCAGGCGCGTTTCGATGTCCTGCAAAAAGCCTCCGTCGCGCAGGCGGACTGGACCGGTGCACGGGGAAGAATGGAGGCCGGGAAACAGCAGCTGGAAAATGCCCTGCGCGCCCGTGATGTCTATAAAAATGAGTACACCCTGAGCAAGCGGAGCATTAACGATCTGCTCAGCGTGGAGCAGGATGTCTGGCAGGCCACCTCGGCGAAAATAATCGCTGAGTATGATGGCTGGAGTTCGGCAATTAATTATGCTTCCGCGGTTGATAATTTAATGCCGCTTATTGGAATAGAGAAAAACGCTGCCGCAAAACTACCCGATTTGAGTTAAAAAAAGACGCGTATTGTCGCGCAAAATAAGTCTGAAAATAATGGGTGTTTTTTCCCAGGGATAGCTACATCCGTCTGGTGGACATATCCACAGGAATCCGTACACCTGCAAGGAGAGAAATATGAGTAACATAAAGGTTGTTGATGTCATCATTCGCAAAACGGCGGAGAAAACGAAATTAACCGGCGAAGGGAATTTGTCGGTCTCTATTTCATCCCCGAGCGTGATTGAAATCCAGGGTTCTGCTCAGGATGTGGCGCGTTATGTCCGCCAGGGTAATGACCTCCTCATTTATATGAAAGATGGCAGCGTGATTCGCTGCAATAACTATTTTGTTGAAGATCCTGAAACGCATACTCAGTCAGAGCTGGTATTCAACGATCGTCAGGAACTGACGCATATTTCTTTTGCCGATGCCGGGGAAGCATCAGGCGTGGCGGTGACCGAGTTAACCGCGCAGGCCACACCGATTAGCAGCATTCAACCTTTCCTGGAGCAGGAAAGCGTCTTAAGCGACGCGCCGTGGGGCTGGATTGCGGGAGCTGCATTAGGCGGCGGTGCCATCGGGGCGCTGCTGGCAAACGGCGGCGACGGCGATACTAAAACAAAACTTATTGATAATACGAAAGAGGTGGAAAGCGCCACGCCAACCTTCCTGCTGTCGGATAAAGCGGGCGACAAGCAGGGCGTGCTGACAGCAAACGCGATCACGGACGACAATACGCCAACTTTTAGCGGTACCGGTCAGCCGGGCGCGACGATCCAGATCAAAGACAGCAGCGGCAGCACCATCGCCAGCGCCATGGTGAGTAAAGAGGGCACCTGGACGGTAAAATTACCGACCCAGACGGACGGGGAACACACCTGGTCGGTGGTGCAGATCGACGGCAGTAAGACTACCGATGCGGGCAATATCACCGTAACGGTCTCGACCGCCGAGGCCGCCATTACGCTGGCCACCACGGCGGGCGATAACGTGCTTAACGCCAGCGAGCAATCCGCAGGCTTTACGCTCTCCGGCGCCAGCAAGAATCTGGCGCAGGGCACCGAACTTACCGTGACGCTAAACGGTAAAACCTACGCGGCCGTGGTGGGCGCTGACGGGACGTGGAGCGTTAACGTACCCGCGGCCGACGCGCAGGCGCTGGGCGATGGCACCTGGACGGTTAACGTCAGCGGCAAAGACGCGGCGGGTAACACCGTGAGCGGCAGCCAGACAATCGGCGTGGATACCGTCGCGCCAACCCTCTCTGTCGATACCCTTGCGCAGGACAACATCATTAATGCCGCCGAGCACAGCCAGCCGCTGACGCTGACCGGCAAAACGAATGCGGAAGCCGGTCAGATCGTCACAGTCACGCTGAACGGTAAAAACTACAACGCCACGGTGGGCAGCGACGGCACCTGGTCCGTCACGCTTGCCGCGAACGACGTGCAGGCGCTCAGCGAGGGCAATCACACCCTGACGGTGAACGTCAGCGACAAAGCGGGTAACGGCTCGTCTGTCACCGCCGATTTTGCGGTGGATACCACCGCGCCGGTCGTCACCATCGATACCGTGGCGGGCGACGATATTCTCAATACCAGCGAGCAGGGTCAGGCGCAGATTATCTCCGGGCAGGCAAACGGCGCCGCTGCGGGGGATGTGGTCACCGTGACCGTTGGCGGCCAGTCCTTCACCGGCGTGGTGCTGGCGGACGGCAGCTGGAGCGTAGGCGTTCCGGCGTCCGTGCTGGGCGCGCTGGGGGAAGGTAACCATACGATTTCAGTTTCCGTGACCGACGCGGCAGGCAACACCGGCAGCGCCACACACGGCATTACGCTGAGCGGCAACCCGCCAGAATTTACGATTGATGCCATTAGCCAGGACAACGTGTTGAATGCTCAGGAGGCAATGCAACCGCTGAGCCTGACCGGCACCAGCAACCTGCCTGACGGCAGCGCCATCACCGTGACGCTGAACAACGTCAGCTATCAGGCCACCGTTGAAAACGGCATCTGGGCGGTCCAGGTGCCGGTTTCCGATGTACTGAATCTGGCGAACACCCTTTACACCGTCAGCGTCAGCGGTACTGACAGCGTGGGTAACAGCGGCTCTGCCGCGGCGACGCTGCTGGTGGATACCGTGCTGCCGCAGGTGATCATCAACACCTTTGCGGGGGACAACCTGGTCAATAACGCCGAAGCGGGTGTGGATCAAACGCTCAGCGGTCGCGTCACCGGCGCGGCGGCGGGCGATACCGTTTCTGTCACCGTGGGCGGCAAGAACTACATCGCCACGGTGGGCAGCGATCTGACCTGGAGCGTGAAAATCCCGTCAGCGGATCTTAAGGCGTTCGGCGACGGCGATTTAACCTTCACCGCGTCGGTGACCAATTCGCACGGCAATACCGGTACCGGCGAGCGCGATATCAACATCAACGCACAGCTGCCGGGCCTGCGTGTGAACACCATTTCCGGCGATGACGTGGTCAACGCCATTGAGCAGCAGCAGGATCTGACCGTCACCGGCTCCAGCACCCATCTGGCTGCCGGCACGCAGATTACCGTCACCATCAATAACGTTGAGTACGTTACCGCGGTGAACGCCAGCGGCCACTGGCAGATCGGCGTCCCGGCCGCGGACCTGCAGGCCTGGACGGCGGGAGAGGTGACGGTAAGCGTCAGCGCTGAAGATGACTGGGGCAATACCGTTGCGGCTGAACACCCGATTGAACTCGATCTGAACGCTGTGGCGGTCACCATTGATACCGTCTCCGGCGACGACCTGCTGAATGCGGCAGAAAAAGGCGCCGATTTAACCCTTTCCGGCCAGACGCAGGGCGTGGAGGCGGGGCAGACCGTGGTGGTGAAATTCGCCGACCAGACCTTTACCGCACAGGTGCAGCAGGACGGCTCCTGGAGCCTGACCGTGCCTGCCAGCGCCATGGAAACCCTGATCGACGGGCGCGCGCAGGTGAGCGTCAGCGTCACGAACGTCAATGGCAACAGTGCCGACGCGTCGCGCGTGGTCACGGTGGATACGCTGCCGCCAGCGATTACGCTCGATAATCTGACCGCCGACAACATCATCAACGCGGCTGAGGCGCAGCAGGATTTAGCCTTGCGCGGCACCAGCAGTGCGGAAGCAGGCCAGACGGTCACCGTGACGCTGAACGGTAAAACGTATCAGACCACGGTCCAGACGGACGGTACCTGGCAGCTGATCGTTCCGGCGGCTGATGTCGGCGCCCTCAACGATGGCATCGTGACCGTGACGGCCACCGTGAGCGACGTGGCGGGCAACAGCAGCAGCGCCGACCGCGTGGGTCTGGTGGACGCGACCGTGCCGCAGGTGACCATTAACGACTTTGTCACCGACACTAACACCGTTAACCAGCTCGCACATTCACAGGCGCAGATCCTGAGCGGCTCCGTCACCGGTGCTGCAGCGGGCGACCTTGTGACCATTACCATTAACAGCGTCGATTACACCACCGTGGTGGATGCGGCTGGCAACTGGAGCCTTGGCCTGCCGGCGTCTGTCGTTCAGGGGCTGACGGACGGCACCTGGACCATTGACGTCTCCGTGACCGACAGGTCCGGTAATACCGGTAGCACTTCGCTGGATGTGGTGGTGAATACCGTGACGCCTGTTATCAGTATCAACACGCTGGCGGCAGACGACGTGATTAACGCGACCGAGAAAGGCGAAGATCTGCAGATTTCCGGCACCAGCAACCAGCCGGAAGGCACGACCATTACGGTGACCCTGAACGGCATACACTATACGGTCACCGCTGACGCCAGCGGCAACTGGAGCCTGACCGTTCCGGCGGCAAACGTCTCGGCGCTGGGCGAAGCGAATTACACCGTGACGGCGAACGTCACCGATAGCGTAGGCAACAGCGCCTCAACCTCGCACGATGTGCTGGTGGACAGCTCGCTGCCGGTGGTAACGATCAACACGCTGGCGGGCGACAATATCGTTAACGCGGCGGAAGTGGCGGCGGGGCAAACCCTTTCCGGTAAGGTGACGAACGCGGCGGCAGGTGACACTGTCACGATTATCCTCGGCGGTCAGACATACACGGCTACCGTACAGGACGATCTCACCTGGAGCCTGCCGTTAACGGAGAGTCAGTTCACCGCGCTCGGCAATGGCGATCTCACCGTATCGGCCAGCGTGACCAACGGCCACGGCAATACCGGCTCTTCTTCTCTCGACTTCACCATCGACGCCCAGCTTCCGGGGCTGCGTATTGATACGGTCGCAGGCGACGACGTGATTAACGTGATTGAACACGCGCAGAACCTGATTTTGTCCGGCACCAGCACCGATCTAGCGGCGGGCAGCGCCGTGACCGTGACCATCAACGGCAAAGCGTATTCCGCAACGGTGCTGGCAGACGGTACCTGGCAGGCGGCGGTACCGGCGGCGGACGTGTCCCAGTGGGCAGATGGCTCGCTGGATATCAAGGCAAGCGCGCAAGATGCCTCCGGCAACCCGGTAACCATCGGGACCGTCGTGGACGTCGATCTCGCGCCGGTCGCCATCACCATCAGCAGCGTGACCGACGACAACGTGCTTAACGCGGCGGAAAAAGGCCAGGATCTGGTGCTGTCCGGTACGACATCCAACGTTGAAGCGGGCCAGACCGTCACCATCACCTTCGCAGGGAAAACGTATACCACGACGGTGGATGGCAACGGCGACTGGACCTGGACCGTTCCGGCTGCCGATCTGAGCGGCCTGAAAGAGGGCGACGCCAGCGTGCAGGTCAGCGTCACCAACGTGAACGGCAACACGGCCTCTTCGGCGCAGGCATTCAGCGTCGACACCACCGCGCCGACGGTGACCATCAACACCATCAGCGGCGATAATATGCTGAATGCGGCTGAGGCGGCGCAGGATCTGACCCTGAGCGGGACGTCTACGGCCGAAGCAGGCCAGACGGTCACCGTGACCTTCAACGGCAATCAGTACAGCGCGCAGGTGCAGGCGGACGGCAGCTGGACGCTCGACGTGCCTGCGGCGGATCTGGCAGGCATTACCGACGGCAACGCGGCGGTCACGGCGACCGTGTCCGATAAAGCAGGTAACCCGGCCAGCGCAGGATCCTCGGTGTTGGTGGACACCACCGTGCCGCAGATCACCTTCAACATCGTTGCCGGCGACGACATCGTGAATATTGCCGAGCACGGCCAGGCGCTGATCGTCTCCGGTAAGGTGACGGGCGCGCAGGCGGGCGACGTGATTACCGTGACCCTGAACGGTAAAGACTACACCGCCATGCTGGACGCGTCCGGCAGCTGGAGCGTGGGCGTTCCGGCGGCGGACGTGGGCGCGCTGGCCAATGGTGACCAGACAATCTCCGCGACCCTCACCGACAAAGCCGGTAACAGCGCCAGCGCGACGCACGAATTTGACGTCTCCCTGACCGCGCCGGTCATTGCCATCAATACCCTGGCGGTTGACGACGTGATCAACGCGACCGAGAAAGGCCAGGATCTGCAGGTATCCGGCACCAGTAACCAGCCGGACGGAACGACCATTACGGTGACCCTGAACGGAATCAGCTATACGGCCACCACCGACGCCAGCGGGAACTGGAGCGTGGCCGTTCCGGCGGCAAACGTCTCGGCGCTGGGCGAAGCGAGCTACACCGTGACGGCGAGCGTGACTGACGCCGCGGGCAACAGCGCGAGCACCGGCCACAGCGTGCTGGTCGACAGCGCGCTGCCGCAGGTCACCATCAACCCGGTCGCCACGGACGATGTCATTAACGCAGCGGAAGTGGCTGCCGGACAGACCCTGAGCGGGAAAGTGAGCGGTGCGGCGAGCGGTGACACTGTCACCATTTCCATCGGTGGCAATATCTATACTGCGACGGTTCAGGACGATCTGAGCTGGTCGGTCAACGTGCCGTCCTCGGTCTTAACCGCCATCGGTAACGGCGATCTGACGGTGTCAGCCAGCGTCACTAACGGCCACGGCAACACCGGCACCGGCGAGCGCGACATCAGCATCGACGCAAACCTGCCGGGCCTGCGCGTCGATACCGTGGCAGGCGACGATGTGATCAATAGCATCGAGCACGCTCAAAACCTGATTATCACCGGCACCAGCGACGGTCTGGCAACGGGCGCGGCGCTGACCGTCACCGTCAACGGCAAAACCTACGCGGCCACCGTACTGGCGGACGGCACCTGGACGGCGGCCATTCCGGCGGCAGACGTCAGCGCGCTGGCTGCGGGCACGGTTACCGTGACCGTGGAGGGGCAAAGCACCGCGGGGAATCCGGTGACCATCAGCCATGACGTGAAGGTGGATCTGGCGGCAGTCGCCATCAGCATTAACCCGATTGCCTCTGACGACGTGATTAACGCGGCAGAGAAAGGCGCGGACCTGGTGCTGTCCGGCTCCACCACCAACGTGGAAGAAAACCAGACCGTTACCATCACCTTCGGCGGCAAGTCGTACACCGCGACGGTCGATGCCGACGGCAACTGGACGGCTACCGTACCGTCTGCCGACGTGGGCAGCCTGAAGGACGGCGATGCCAGCGTGCAGGTGAGTGTGACCAACGTGAACGGCAACAGCGCGTCGGCGGGCCGCGAGTACAGCGTGGACGCGACCGCGCCGACGGTGTCTATTGAAATCATCAGCGACAACAACATCATCAATGCGGCTGAAGCGCAGCAGGATCTGGTGATTAACGGCGTCACCAACGCCGAAGCGGGCCAGACCGTCACCGTGACCCTGAACGGTGTGGACTATACCACCACCGTGCAGGCCAACGGCAGCTGGAGCGTGACCGTGCCGTCCGCGGATCTGAGCGGTATTACCGACGGGAACTACACCGTCAGCGCCGCCGTATCGGACAAAGCGGGCAACCCGGCCTCCGCGGATCGCGACGTGCTGGTGGATACCACCGTTCCACAGTTGACCATTCACACCGTGTCCGACGACGATGTGATCAACAGCGCCGAGCATGCGCAGGCCCTGATTGTCACCGGTTCCGTGACGGGCGCGGCGGCGGGCGACGTGGTCACGGTCACCCTCAACGGCAAATCGTACACCGCCACCCTGGACGCCTCCGGCAACTGGAGCGTGGGCGTGCCTGCGGCGGACGTCACCGCGCTGGCTGCCGGGGATTACACTATTACCGCGGCGCTGACCGATAAAGCGGGCAACAGCAACAGCGCCACGCACGGCGTGGCGGTGAACCTGACCGCGCCGGGGCTGACCATTGACACCGTTTCCGGTGACGATGTGATCAACAACACCGAGAAAACCCAGGATCTGACTCTCTCCGGTACGGCTTCCGGCCTGGCGGCAGGCGCGGTGGTGACCGTGATGCTGAACGGCAAAGCGTACAGCGCGCAGGTGGACGATAACGGAAAATGGACCACCACCGTTCCGGCGAGCGAAGTCGGTCAGCTGGGCGAGGCGCTTTACACCGTCACCGCCTCGGCGACGGACAGCGTCGGTAACAGCACCAGCGCGTCGCACACCGTAAACGTGGAGTCCGTTCTGCCGGGCGTGATCGTCAACACCATTGCGGGCGACGACGTCATTAACGCGGCGGAGCTGGCAGCCGGCCAGACCATCAGCGGTAAGGTGGTGAATGCCGAAGCGGGCAACACCGTGACCGTGACCATTGGCGGCAACAGCTACACCGCAACGGTGCAGAACGATCTCACCTGGTCCGTTAACGTGCCGTCGGACGTGCTGACTGCGCTGGGTAACGGCGATTTGACGGTGTCGGCCAGCGTGACCAACGGCGTCGGCAACAGCGGATCCGCTGAGCGCGATATCACTATCGACGCTAACCTGCCGGGCCTGCGCGTGGATACCGTGGCGGGTGACGACGTGATCAACAGCATCGAACACGGGCAGAACCTGATTATCACCGGCACCAGCGACGGGCTGGCGGCGGGCGCGGCGCTGACCGTGACCGTCAACGGCAAAACCTATCCGGCGACCGTGCTGGCGGACGGCACCTGGCGCGCGGCGATCCCGGCTGCGGACGTGGGTGCGCTGAATGCAGGCACGGTCACCGTGACCGTGGCAGGCCAGAGCAGCGCCGGTAATCCGGTCTCCATCAGCCATGATGTGACGGTGGACCTGGCGACCGTTGCCATCAGCATCGATGCGATTGCCGCAGACGACGTGATTAACGCCGCCGAGAAGGGCGCGGATCTGGTGCTCTCCGGGGCGACCTCAAACGTTGAGGAAAACCAGACCGTTACCATCACCTTCGGCGGCAAGAGCTACACCGCGACCGTAGGCGCCGACGGCAAATGGACGACCACGGTGCCAGCCGCCGACCTGGCGGGTCTGAAAGACGGCGACGCCAGCGTGCAGGTGAGCGTCACCAACGTGAACGGCAACAGCGCCTCGGCGGGCCGCGAGTACAGCGTGGACGCGACCGCACCGTCCGTGACCATTAACACCCTGGCGACGGACGACATTCTCAATGCCACCGAAGCGAAGAGCGATCTGACCGTGTCCGGTACCAGTACCGCCGAAGCGGGCCAGACGGTCACCGTATCGCTGAACGGCAAAGACTACACCACAACCGTCAGCGCGGATGGCAGCTGGACGCTGAACGTCCCGGCGGCTGATGTTGCGGCCCTGACGGACGGCAGCGTCACCGTGACCGCAAGCGTCAGCGACAAGGCGGGTAACCCGGCATCGGTAGACCACAACCTGGCGGTAGATATCACCGTGCCTGCGGTGACCATCAATACCGTGGCGGGCGACGATGTGATTAACATCGCAGAACACGGCCAGGCGCAAATCATCAGCGGCACCGTCACCGGCGCGGCAGCGGGCGATAAGGTGACCGTCACCATCGGCGGCCAGACGTACACCACCGTGCTGGACGCGGCGGGGAACTGGAGCGTGGGCGTACCGGCCAGCGTGATTTCCGGCCTCAGCGACGGCACCGTGACCGTCACGGCGTCCGTCACCGACGCGGCGGGCAACACCGGCACCGGCAGCCATAACGTGACCGTCGATACCGGTCTGCCATCGGTCAGCTTCAACGCCATCAGCGACGATAACGTGCTGAACGCGGTGGAGAAGGGTCAGGATCTGAGTGTCAGCGGCACCAGCGCCAACCTGGCGGAAGGCACCGTGGTGACCGTGACCCTGAACGGCAAAAACTACACGGCGACGACCGCGGCAGACGGCACCTGGAGCCTGACGGTTCCGGCGGCGGATCTGGCCGGTCTGGGTCAGGCCAACTACACCCTGAATGCGACCGCCACCAACGGGGTGGGCAACAGCGTGAGCAACACCGCGAACCTGCTGGTAGACACCGCGCTGCCGGGCGTCACCATCAACACCATCGCGGGCGATAACGTTATCAACGCGGCGGAAGTGGCCGCGGGCCAGACCCTCAGCGGCAAGGTAACGAACGCGGAAGCGGGCAATACCGTCACCGTGACCATTGGCGGCAACAGCTACACCGCAACGGTGCAGAACGACCTGACCTGGTCCGTCAACGTGCCGTCTGACGTGCTGACCGCGCTGGGCAACGGCAGCCTGAGCGTGACGGCGACCGTCACCAACGGCCACGGCAACACCGGCACCGGCGAGCGCGAGATCGCGATCGACGCTAACCTGCCGGGCCTGCGCGTCGATACCGTCGCGGGCGACAACGTGGTCAACAGCATTGAGCATGCGCAGAACCTCATTGTTACCGGCTCCAGCGACGGGCTGGCACCGGGCACGGCGCTGACCGTCACCATCAACGGCAAAGACTATGCGGCCACGGTGCTGGCGGATGGCAGCTGGAGCGCGGCGATCCCGGCTGCTGACGTGAGCGCGTGGCCGGAAGGCACCGTCAAAATCAGCGTCACTGGCGACAGCGCTGCGGGCAATCCGATTACCATCAGCCACGATGTGACGGTAGATCTGGCGACCGTTGCCATCAGCATCAATGCGATTGCCACCGACGACGTGATTAACGCGGCGGAGAAGGGCGCGGATCTGGTGCTGTCCGGTGCGGTCATCAACGTGGAAGCCGGGCAGACCGTGACCATCAGCCTGAACGGCAAAATCTATAGTGCGACAGTGGACGACAGCGGCAACTGGACCTGTACCGTACCGTCTGCGGATCTGGCTGGCCTGAAGGACGGCGACGCCAGCGTGCAGGTGAGCGTCACCAACGTGAACGGCAACAGCGCCTCGGCGGGCCGCGAGTACAGCGTGGATGCGACCGCGCCGAGCGTGACCATCAACACCCTGGCGACGGACGACATTCTTAATGCCGCCGAAGCGAAGAGCGATCTGACCGTGTCCGGCAGCAGCTCTGCCGAAGCGGGCCAGACGGTGACCGTGTCGCTGAATGGCAAAGACTACACCACCACCGTCAGCGCGGACGGTAGCTGGACGCTGAACGTCCCGGCGGCTGATGTTGCGGCCCTGACGGACGGCAGTGTGACCGTTACCGCAAGCGTCAGCGACAAGGCGGGTAACCCGGCGTCCGTTGATCACAACCTGACGGTGGACGTCACCGTTCCGGCGGTGACCATCAACACCGTGGCGGGTGACGATGTGATTAACGTGGCTGAACACAGTCAGGCACACGTTATCAGCGGCACCGCCACCGGCGCGGCAGCGGGCGATAAGGTGACCGTCACCATCGGCGGCCAGACGTACACCACCGTGCTGGACGCGGCGGGTAACTGGAGCGTGGGCGTACCGGCAAGCGTGATTTCCGGCCTCAGCGACGGCACCGTGACCGTGACTGCGTCCGTCACCGACGCGGCGGGCAACACCGGCACCGGCAGCCATAACGTGACCGTCGATACCGGCCTGCCGTCCGTGGCCTTCAACGCCATCAGCGGTGACAACGTGCTGAATTCGGTGGAGAAAGGTCAGGATCTGAGCGTGAGCGGCACCAGCGCCAACCTGGCGGAAGGCACCGTGGTGACCGTGACCCTGAACGGCAAAAACTACACGGCGACGACCGCCGCAGACGGCACCTGGAGCCTGACGGTCCCGGCGGCGGATCTGGCGAGCCTGGGCGAAGCCAACTACACCCTGAGCGCGGCCGCCACCAACGGCGTGGGCAACAGCGTGAGCAACACCGCGAACCTGCTGGTAGACACCGCGCTGCCGGGCGTCACCATCAACACCGTGGCGGGCGATAACGTCATTAACGCGGCGGAAGTGGCCGCGGGCCAGACCCTCAGCGGCAAGGTAACGAACGCGGAAGCGGGCAATACCGTCACCGTGACCATTGGCGGCAACACCTACACCGCGACGGTGCAGAGCGATCTGACCTGGTCCGTGAACGTGCCGGAGTCCGTCCTGACGGCGCTGGGCAATGGCGATTTGACCGTGTCAGCAACCGTCACCAACGGCCATGGCAACACCGGGACCGGCGAGCGCGACATCGCGATCGACGCTAACCTGCCGGGCCTGCGCGTTGATACCGTGGCGGGCGACGATGTGATCAACAGCATCGAACATACTCAAAACCTGATCGTCTCCGGCACCAGCGACGGGCTGGCGGCAGGCACAACGCTCACCGTGACCGTCAATGGCAAAACCTATGCGGCCTCCGTGCTGGCAGACGGTTCCTGGAGCGCGGCGATCCCGGCGGCAGACGTCGCGGCCTTCGCAGCAGGTACGGTCACCGTGACCGTTGCAGGCCAGAGCGCGGCGGGCAACCCGGTGACCATCAGCCATGACGTGACCGTCGATCTGGCGGCGGTGGCTATCAGCATCGATGCGATTGCCACCGACGACGTGATTAACGCGGCGGAGAAAGGTGCGGATCTGGTGCTCTCCGGCAGCACCTCGAACGTGGAGGAAAACCAGACCGTTACGGTTACCTTCGGCGGCAAGACGTACACCGCGAAGGTGGATGCTGACGGTAACTGGACGGCCACCGTGCCGTCTGGGGATCTCGCGGGCCTGAAAGACGGTGACGCCAGCGTGCAGGTGAGCGTCACCAACGCGCACGGCAACAGCGCCACGGCGGGCCGGGAGTACAGCGTGGACGCGACTGCGCCAACCGTGACCATTGATACGGTCGCAGGCGATAACGTGATTAACGGCAGCGAAGCGGCTGCGGGCGTTGCTATCTCCGGCACCACCACGGCGGAAGCCGGGCAGACGGTCACCGTGACGCTGGGCGGTAAGAGCTATACCGCCCAGGTGCAGCAGGGCGGCGTCTGGAGCGTGAACGTTCCGGGCAGCGATCTGACCGCACTGGCGGATAGCGGCTACACCGTGCAGGTGAGCGTGAGCGACGCGGCGGGGAACCTGGGCAGCGCGGGTAAGACGATTACGCTTGATACCACGCCGCCGACCGTCAGCTTTAACGTGGTGGCGGGCGATGACGTGATTAACAGCGTGGAGCACGGCCAGGCGCAGATCGTCAGCGGGTCGGCAACCGGCGCGAACGTCGGCGATAAGCTGATTATCACCCTCGGTTCGCACCAGTACACCACCACCGTTGACGCCAGCGGCAACTGGAGCGTGGGCATTCCGGCCAGCGTGATTTCCGGCCTCAGCGACGGCACTGTGACCCTCAGCGCGACCATTACCGACAGCGCGGGTAACAGCAGCACCCAGACCCATGACGTGGTGGTCAACACCGCCTCCGTGGCGCTGACGGTGAACACCGTTAGCGGTGACGACGTCATCAACGCGGCTGAAGCCGGTTCGTCACTGGTGATTAACGGCTCCAGCGCGCAGTTCGCCAGCGGGACTCAGGTCACCGTGACTCTGAACGGCAAGACCTATACCGCCACGATTCAGAACGACGGCACCTGGACGACCACCGTACCGGCCGCCGACGTGGGCGCCCTGGCCGATGGCGCACGCTATCAGGTGTCCGTATCGGCACAGGACAGCGCGGGCAACAGCGCGTCGGCAACGCACGGCATCAGCGTGGATACCACTGCGCCGGTGGTGAGCATTGGGACGCTGTCGGTTGACGACATGCTGAACGCCGCGGAAGCGCAGCAGCCGCTGACCGTGCACGGATCTTCCAGCGCGGAGGCGGGTCAGACCGTTACCGTGACGCTGGGAGGCAAAACCTACACTGCGCTTGTCGGCAGCGACGGCACCTGGACGCTCGACGTGCCGGCAGCCGACCTGGCCGCCCTGAGCCAGGGCGCGCTGACGGTCACTGCCTCGGTCAACGATAAAGCGGGTAATAACGGCCAGACCACGCACACCTTAACGGTAGACACCGTTGCGCCAAACGTGACCATCAGCACTGTGGCCGATGACGATATCGTCAACAACGCGGAGCAGCTGGCGGGCCAGACCATCCGCGGCACTACCACGGCGGAACAGGGCCAGACGGTGACCGTCTCCTTCAACGGGCACAGCTATCAGGCGACCGTCGGGGCAGACGGATCGTGGTCGGTCTTCGTGCCGGGCCGTGATTTCCTCGGCCTGAGCGACGGGGAGTACACCATCACCGCGTCGGTGAGCGACAAGGCGGGCAACCCGGGGAGCGCAACGCACGACGTGACGCTGAACGGCGATGTTCCAACCATCACCATTAACACCTTTGCGCAGGACGACATCGTCAACGCCGCCGAGCACGGCACGCCGCTGGTCATCAGCGGCACCACCGATGCGCCGGCAGGCCAGACGGTGACCATCACGCTGAACGGTAAAACCTATGCGGCTACCGTCCAGAATGACGGTACCTGGAGCTACACGGTGGGAAGCGCTGACGTGACCGCGCTGGCAGACGGCGGCTCGTACGTGATTAACGCGCAGGTCAGCAATACCATCGGCAACAGCGCCAGCGATAACCATACCGTCACGGTCGATCTGACCGCGCCGTCGATGGGGATCGCTATTGATTCGCTGCAAAACGACACCGGCCTGAGCGCAACGGATTTCATCACCAACGACAGCCAGGTCGTCGTCAACGGCTCGCTGACCGCGCAGCTCGGCAATAACGAGAAGGCGCAGATCAGCCTCGACGGCGGCGTCACCTGGATTGACCTGACCGTGACCGGCACCACCTGGCGCTACGCCGATGGCCGCACCCTGACGGACGGGACGTATCAGTACCAGGTCCGCGTGATTGATAACGCAGGCAACGTGGGGGCCACGGACAGCCAGGACGTGGTGATTGACCTGACGAAGCCTGCGGCAACCACCATTACCGTGGATTCCATTACGCAGGATACCGGCCTGTCCGGCAGCGACTTTATCACCAGCGACAACCAGATCAGCCTGAAAGGGACGCTGGGCGCGGCGCTGGGCAGCGGCGACCACGCGCAGATCAGCCTTGACGGCGGCGTCACCTGGACCGACGTCAGCGTCAGCGGCCTGAGCTGGACGTATGTCGATGGCCGCACGCTGGCCGACGGGGATTACAACTACCAGCTGCGCGTGATTGACGATGCGGGCAACATCAGCGCCACCGCCTCTCAGGTGGTGACCATTGATACCGTTGCGCCGGACGCCAGCAAAACGATCGCCATCGACAGCATCAGCGACGATACCGGCCTGAGCAGCAGCGACTTTATCACTCGCGACACGTCCCTGACGTTGCACGGCTCGCTCGGCGCGACGCTGGCCGACGGCGAATACGCCCAGATCAGCATCGACGGCGGCGTCACCTGGCAGAACGTGATCGTCACCGGCAACAGCTGGTACTACGTCGATAGCCGCACGCTGGGTAACCAGACCTATGACTACTACGTCCGCGTGGTGGATGCCGCCGGTAACGTGGGGGCCAGCGCCCATCAGCAGGTGACCGTCGATACGGTCGCCCCGGATGCGGCGATTACGGTGACCGTGGATAACATTACCGTGGATACCGGCTTCGATAATAACGACTTCCTGACCAGTTCGACCTCGTACACGCTGCACGGAACGCTCGGCGCAGAACTCGGCGCGGGTGAATTTGTGCAGGTGAGCATGGACGGCGGCACGACCTGGGTATACGCCACCGTAAGCGGTACGCAGTGGAGCTACAGCGACACGCGTACCCTGACCGACGGCAGCCATAACTACCAGGTGCGGGTCGTTGACCTGGCGGGGAACGTTGGAGCCACCACCTCGCAGGCGGTGACGGTGGATACGCAGGCGCCGCAGTATGGCGTCACCATCGACAGCATCAGCGAAGATACCGGCCAGTCCGGCAGTGATTTCATCACCATGGACACCACGCTGACCATCAACGGTTCGCTGGGCAGCGCGCTGGCCAGCGACGAGCGCGTACAGATCAGCCTCGACGGTGGGAATACCTGGCTCGATGCCACGGTCACCAACCAGCGCTGGAGCTACACCGATACCCGCGATCTGCCTGACGGGGACTACACCTACCAGGTGCGGATTATCGACCAGGCGGGCAACGTGGGTTCCACTGCGTCTCAGGTCGTCACGGTAGACACCACGCCGCCGACCACGGTTGGCACGGTCGTGAGCTACACCGACGGCGAAGGCGAGCGTCAGGGCACCTTTGGCAGCGCGGTGGCAACGGACGATAACTCGCCGCTGATCAACGGGACGCTTAACCGTGCCCCGGACGACGGTGAGATCGTGCAGCTTTACCGTGACGGGGTTCTGCTCGGCCAGGTGACCATGAACGGCAGCGCAAGCTGGTCCTTCCAGGACAACGGCCTGAGCGACGGGAATCACACCTACATCGTGCGCGTCACCGACAGGGCCGGAAACTACACGGAATCCGAGGGCTTTGTGCTGAATGTCGATACCAGCATCCCGACCACCACGGCGGCGATCACCGCGCAGACCACGTCGGATACCACGCCGATCGTCACCGGTACCGTCTCCGCTGACCTGGTGAACGGCGAATACCTGGTGGTGACGGTGAACGGCAAAACCTACACCTCCCAGACGGGCGGTGCGGTGGTGGTCGACCCGGATCACAACACCTGGTATCTGCAGATCCCGGACGGCGATGCGCTGGGCGTGGCGAGCTACAGCGTGACCGCGCAGGTGAAGAGCAGCGCGGGTAACGGCAATACCACGGGTACGGCGACCGGCAGCCTGGTGATTGATACCACCTCGGTGAACACCGACTGGGCAACCACGGCGGGGAACAGCAACAACTCCACCATGACCCTCGGCATGAACAGCAGCGGTCTGTGGAATATCATCGCTAACGGCCAGTCTTACTCCAGCAGCGATAGCTCGACCTATGCCGGCAATATGCTGACTAACACCCGTAACTACTACGTGGTGAGCCAGACCGCCGCCGACTTTGACCGTAACGGCACGCAGGACATTTTCGCGACGGAAAATACCTACGCCGGGTCAACGCAGGTGATGTGGACCTACGATGGCAGCACCTATAACGCCAGTCAGCTGGCAATGGGGACCACCATCTGGTACGGCGGCGTGATTGCGTACGATAAAACCGGGGATGGTTATCTGGATCTGGCTTACGGCGATGCCGGTATGGACTCCCTGACCTATCTGGTGAACAACAAGGGTGTCCTGTCGCCGGACGGCACCGGTGGGGAAGGCGGTTTCTACGGCCAGTTTGATTCCGGGCGCGAAATCTCCGGCGTTGACCTGAACAACGATGGTACGGTGGATATTGTTCAGCACACCAACCGCAGCGGCGCGTACTCGTTAACCGTGATCAACAACAACGGCAACGGGACGTTATCCATCGGTCAGAACCTGACGAACGTGTTTGTGGCTAACGCCTCGAATACCACCACGGCGGCGTCCATGACGTGGGCGGACTTCAACGGCGATGGCTACATGGATCTGTACCTGGGCAGCAGCTACAACAACAACGGCGGGGTGATCTACTACAACGACGGCACCGGGAAGCTCTCGGCCACGAAGAGTGCGGTCGAGGCCTCTAACGCCTCGGCGGGCTATCTGTCAGTGGCGGTGGACTGGAACGGTGACGGGCAGATGGACATCATCAAGCTCAGCACCTACGGCGGCTCGCAGACGGCGACCCTGTTCACCAACAACGGCTACGGCTCCACCTGGACCTCAAGCCAACTGGCGTCCGGCATTGCTTACGCCACCGGCGTGGCGGCAGTGGACTACAACTGGGACGGCGCGCAGGATCTGCTGGTCTCTCAGCAGAACGGCAAGGTGGTGCTGGTGCAAAACAGCAAAACCATTGCTGACGGCACCGCGATGCATCTGCACATTGTCGACAGCGAGGGCATCAACGCCTACTACGGCAATACGGTCAACCTGTACAACGCCGCGGGCGTGCTGGTGGCCTCGCAGATCATCAACGCCCAGTCCGGTATCGGGTCGAACGATACGTCCGCGCTGGTGAGTTTCTACGGGCTGGATCCGAATGAAACCTATTCGGCCGAGATCCTGAAGATCACCAACGGCGTGTCGGATAACGTCACCTGGAGCGGCCTGGAGGCGGGCAACGGCAAGGAGGGCTACGTCCTGACGGCCGAAGCGGCCACCGGCGGCCACAGCGGAACCATTACCGGGACCGGGTATAACGACACCTTTATCGCCGAAAATGGCACTTATACCTACAACGGTTCCGGCGGCTGGACTACCCATTCCGACCATGACACCTGGAGCAACACCGGTGGGATGGACGTGGTGGATTACCGCAATGCGACCTCTGGCGTGACCGTGGATCTGCGCCTCTCAACCGCGCAGAACACCGGCTTCGGCACCACGCGTCTGCTGAACATCGAAGGGATTAACGGCTCGGATTACGACGACGTGATCACCGGCAACAGCGGTGATAACCGGTTCGAAGGCCGCGGCGGAAATGACACCTTCAACATCGGCAGCGGCGGTCACGATACGCTGCTCTACAAGCTGATCAACGCTTCGGACGCCACGGGCGGTAACGGTCACGACGTGGTGAACGGCTTTACGGTCGGCACCTGGGAAGGGACGGCGGACACGGATCGTATTGACCTGCGCGATCTACTTTCCGGCAGCGGCTATACCGGCACGGGCTCGGCGAGCTTTGTAAACGGCGTGGCCACGCTGGACAGCAGCGCGGGCAATATCAGCGATTACATCCGCGTGGTGCAGAACGGCAGCAATACCGAGATTCAGGTTGACCTGGACGGTACCGGCGGTCAGTTCTCGCCAACCACCCTGGTGACGCTGAACGGCGTGCAGACGGATCTGGCGACGCTGCTGGCGAACCATCAACTGTTAATTGCGTAAAACAACGCCGCGGGGAGCGATCCCCGCGGCCTTTTGGCGTTTCTTTACACGAATGGCGTTAACCCGGAGATTATGAAGACACATCCACAGTACGAACCCTGGCTGCAGGGCATGCTCATCATCGCGAAGCACTACCGGCTGGACTTTTCGGTGGAGCACGTTCGGGTCACGATTAACCATGAAAGCCAGTCGCCGCGCCAGCTGGTGCTGGAGGAGATGGCGCGCCAGCTTGGGCTGGGGATGCGTGTGGTGGCGGCGGAAGCGGTCTCCCTCGATCCGTGGCGTCTGCCGCTGCTGGCGGAATTCACCGGTGGGCAGATTGCGGTGATCAACCGCATGGACAACGAAGGCAACGTCAGCCTGCAGTTCAGCGGCGACGGCGGCCTGGAGACGACGCTGACGCGCGAGGCGCTCGGGTCGCGGTTAAAGGGCCTGATGGTGCTGCGCCCGCTCGAGTCTACGCCGGATGCCCGCGTGGATGACTACATCAAACCGTATGAGAAAAACTGGTTCTGGCAGCTGGCGCTGAAGGACTGGCGACGCTACAGCGACATTATGCTGGTGGCGCTGGTCGCCAACGTGCTGGCGCTTTCCGGCATGGTCTTCTCCATGCAGGTCTACGACAGGGTGGTACCGTCGCAGTCAGAAGCCACGCTGTGGGTGCTGTTTGGCGGCGTGATGATTGCCATCGTGTTCGAATTCATCATGCGCATGCTGCGTGTACACATTTCTGACGTGGTGGGGAAGCGTGCCGATCTGCGCATCTCTGAACGCGTCTTTGCCCACGCGCTGCGGATTAAAAACGGTGCGCGCTCGAAATCAACCGGATCGTTTATCGCGCAGATCCGCGAGCTGGAGTCGGTGCGCGAGCTGATCACCTCGACGACCATTGCGGCCCTCTCCGATCTGCCGTTCTTCCTGCTGTTCGTCTTTATTCTGTGGATGATTGGCGGTCCGCTGGTGCTGGTGGTCCTGCTCGCCGTGCCGCTGTTGCTTATTCCGGGCCTGCTGGTGCAGCGCCCGCTGGGGAAACTCTCCAGCGAAGGGATGCGTGAATCCGCCATTCGCAACGCCACGCTGGTGGAAGCGGTGCAGGGCATTGAAGACATCAAGCTGATGCGCGCCGAGCAGCGTTTCCAGAACCAGTGGAATAACACCAACGACGTCGCCGCCAGCGTCGGAATGAAGCAGCGCTGGCTGACGGGCCTGCTGCTTACCTGGACCCAGGAGGTTCAGTCCATTGTTTACGCGGTGGTGCTGCTGGTGGGCTGCTATCTGGTCATCAGCGGTGACATGACCACCGGTGCGCTGGTGGGTACCTCGATTCTGGCGTCGCGGACCATTGCGCCGCTGTCGCAGATCTCAGGCGTGCTCTCGCGCTGGCAGTCGGCAAAAGTGGCCCGTAAGGGGCTGGACGACCTGATGCAGCGGCCGATTGACGATCCGCAGCACGGCAAGAAGGTGCACAAAGCCCACCTGCGCGGCGACTATGCGCTTGAGGACGTCGGGTTTTACTACGACGAGGAAGAGAAACTCACCGTGCTCAACATCAGCAAGCTGCAGATCCGCGCCGGAGAACGCGTGGCGGTGCTCGGGCGCAATGGCTCCGGCAAAAGCACGCTGTTACAGCTTCTGGCGGGCATGCAGGAGCCACAGCAGGGCACCATTCTGCTGGACGATATTGCCCTTAATCATCTTGATCCGGCCGACGTGCGTCGCGACATGCAGCTGCTGAGCCAGCAGGCCCGTCTGTTCTTTGGCTCCGTGCGGGACAACATCCTGATGGGGAACCCGCTGGCGACCGACGATGAGATTCACCAGGCGCTGGTCAACAGCGGCGCGCTGGAGTTTGTGCGCAAACAGAAAATGGGGCTGAACACTATCATCAACGAGGGCGGAACGGGCCTCTCGGGCGGACAGCGTCAGGCGCTGCTGCTGGCGCGCGCCCTGATCACCTCGCCGACTATTCTGCTGCTTGACGAGCCTACCGCCTGGCTGGACGAAATGAGCGAGAAGCAGTTTATTCAGCATCTTCACACATGGCTGGGTAAGCGTCGGACGCTGGTGGTGGCGACGCATCGCCTGCCGATTCTGGACCTGGTCGACCGCATCATCGTGCTGGAAAACGGCAAGGTGGTGATGGACGGCCCGCGCGACGCCATCCTGCACCAGCATGGTATGGCGCCGCAAAAGACAGCACAGCGCACCGTGACCATGAAACCGGCGGCGGTTGCAGAGGAGGGGGCGGCATGAATGATTTCTCCCGTTTTAATAGCCGACTGAAGGAGCCTCGCCTTCCGCGCTCTACCCTGGTGGCATGGTCCCTGTTCGCCCTGCTGGTGGTGTTTATCGCCTGGGCGAGCCTGTTCCATCTTGATGAGGTGACGACCGGCAGCGGCAAGGTGATACCGTCTTCGCATGAGCAGGTCATCCAGTCCCTGGAAGGCGGCATTATCCACAGCCTGATGGTGCGCGAAGGCGACATCGTCGAGCGCGGCCAGCAGCTCGCGCAGCTTGATCGGACAAAAACCGAGTCGAGCGTGCTGGAGAGCGAGTCGCGTCTGAATGCGGCGCTGGCCACGGCGGCACGCCTGAAGGCCGAAGTTAACGACACGGAGCTGACGTTTCCCGAGGAGCTGGATGACGACGTTGAGCTGGTTAAGCAGGAAACGGCGCTCTATCAGTCCCGTCGCGAGAGCCTTGAAAAAGGGCTGGCGGGTTTACGTCAGGGTGCCGAGCTGGTGCAGCGCGAGCTGTCGTTGACCCGTCCGCTGGTGACCCAGGGGGCGGCCAGCAAGGTGGAGGTGCTGCGTCTTGAGCGTCAAAAAAATGAGCTTGAGAATAAAATCACCGAGATGAAAAACCAGTATTACGTCCGCGCCCGCGAAGAGCTGGCGAAAGCCAATGCGGAGATTGAAGCCCAGCGTTCGGTGATGAAGGGGCGGGAAGACTCCCTGACCCGACTGACCTTCAATGCGCCGGTTCGCGGGATCGTGAAGGATATTGACGTCACGACCGTGGGCGGCGTCATCCCGCCGAACGGCAAGCTGATGAGTCTGGTTCCGCTTGACGACCAGATGGTGGTAGAAGCGAAAATTTCGCCGCGCGATGTGGCGTTTATCCATCCCGGCCAGAAGGCGCTGGTGAAAGTGACGGCCTATGACTACTCCATTTACGGTGGGCTGGAAGGGGAAGTGACCATGATTTCGCCGGACACCCTGCAGGATGAGGTGAAAAGAGATGTTTATTACTATCGCGTCTATATTCGTACCGACAGTAACCATCTGACCAATAAGCAGGGTCAGGAATTTCCGGTCTTTCCGGGCATGATTGCCACCGTTGATATTAAAACCGGCAGCAAAACCATTCTGGATTATCTGTTGAAACCGCTGAACAAGGCAAAAGAGGCGCTGCGGGAAAGATAAGTGAAAGGCGTTCGGGATACCGAACGCCTGGTGGATTATACAGTTGACGTCACGTTGTGAGCGTGGCGTCGCTCTTTAGGAACAACGTTGATGTAATGCGTAACATACGCAAAATATAACCCGGCATAATTTTCGACGAGTTCGATAAACGCCGGATAGACCGATAGCCGACCATCACCCCGATCTTTCAGATAGCCTGCCTCCTGAGCCGATTTGATAATCCGGTTGACGTGGATGCGCGATACAAAAAATTCTTTTGCGAGCGTGCTGGCTGAATAGTCGATGACGGCACCATGGGCAGATTTATTTTTCATAGCCTGCAGGTAAAGATAAAGCATAATCATACGTCCGCCATCTTTATCGATAAATAATCCCACTTCAGGCAACACCTTTCTGAACGTTAATCCCCGAAAAAGATATTCTGCCGCACGGCGGAAGAAGTTATTTCTCAAAATATCATTATCCAGCAGGTTCACGTTAATATTGAATGTTGGGTAAAGAATGCTGACAGGCAAAAAAGCGCCGGACATATATCGCTTAAGTTCATTCAGACCTTTTTCGGTTGGCGCGATTCTCGTTTTGCGTCTGTCTTCCGTACAGCGCCAGGTCCTGATGCGCCCGGTGGTTCTGAGTATCGTAATGATCGCAATAACGCTGTTAGGGCTGGCTATCTTATAGCGAGAGCATAACTCTTTAATTTCTGAGACTGACTCGGCCTGATTTCCAAAAATAAAACAACACATGGAGAGGATAATGTTGAACCGGGATTCCTGCAGCATTGTCTTGTAGAACAAAGGTTGTTTTTTGTAGATGGTGTCATTAATTGTGTAGTGCTCTAATATTGCCTCACCGAATCGTGGATTGTTTTTTATAACATCCCTTCGATGTAGCAAGGCCCTGGATGAGATATGATTATCCATAGCATTTTTCTCGTATTTGAATGAGCCGATAGATGAAGTATCCAGTCTTCTTTTTCGGAATTTTCATTATACCCTGAGAATAAAACATTTGCCGTGGTTATTTGAAAAGAAAAGTATATTTAAACGCGGGTGATTAACGCAAAGATGTTCCGGTGAATTAGGCTGATAACAGTTTCTTAACCCTGGGTGCTACTGTAAAATTATACTTCGCAACAGATGCAATAAATTTTACGCATACTCAAATGGAAATGGCGCTTTGGTGCCCAGGAGCAGGTTATGACCCACAAAATTTCTCTCAGAAATGGGGCGTGCGATGAACATAAGTTTGTCATCTCAGCCTGCGGTTTCACATTCCAGGGATATTGTTCGATCCTTAATAAATACGGAATCCATGCTTCCCGGATCCACTTTAACGGAGATGAGGCATCTCAACAGGATATTGAAAATATCCTTAAAAATCAGGATGCCCATATCGTGGTGTTTCTCGGGAAAGGCGTGGTCAACCTCCTGGAAAGCCTGAAGCGACTGGCCTCGGTACTCAATGCACTCCCCGTTATTCGGCATGTCACCCTGTATGGTGATATTCCTGATGGCTGGCTGTACCGCACGCTGGGCAGTCTTTTAAATAACCGCTATCAACTATCATTGATTCGCGTAGCCAGCGTTTCTGATGTAATAGCCTGTTTTCATACCCATTACAAAAGTTTTAAGGATCGCTCTCGCGCATTACGCGAACGCTACATGGATATTTCCTCGCAAGAAAATCTCAAGTGGTTAACACGAAGAGAAATTGACGTATTATTAAGTTTCTACCGCGGCATGTCCGTAAAAGAAATGTGCGATAGAATGGGGTTGTCGAATAAAACGGTGTATACCCACCGTAAGGAAGGTGTGCTTAAATTACACTTAATTAAGCGTTGGCTACACGATCCGCATAATTTTAAAGCAGAAATGCCTGCTAAACACCCACGTCAAAAAACGGGGCTCACGGAGAAGGAAACCGACATTTTTAATGCCCTACGTAATCGCGAAATATTTCCGGCATATCAGATTATTACCGATCGTGATAAAAAAGGTGTTGGGTTTGAAATACTGATTCGCTGGAATAAAAACGGTAAAATTGTCAAGCCTGCCAGTTTTTTAACGGATATTACCAATCATGAGATATGGCTGCAAATAACGGCCTTGGTCATCCATGCTGCCGTTTCAGGTATTAATAAGTATAACGGGAAATATTATTTTTCTGTGAATATCCCGCCTCGTCTGGCATCCGGAAATGCCTTGCCTGATATGGCACGAAAGGCCATCGATATGCTGCTCAAACCGCAGTGGGCGGAAAAGCTGGTCTTTGAATTTGCAGAGGATATTGACGTGACGAAGGATAAAAGGATCCCTGAAACCATGCGGCATTTACGTAAGACGGGGTGTCGTTTATTTCTGGATGACTGCTTTTCTAACCATCAAACCATGTTCCCGGTGCGCCAGGTCCATTTCGATGGACTCAAACTGGATCGGGACATCGTCGATCACTTTGTGGCAAATGACAATGACTACAATTTAATAAAAGCGATTCAGATTTATAGCGACATGACCGGCACTGACTGTATTGCAGAAGGGGTTGATAGCGAAGAAAAGTTCGAGAAACTCGTCGCGCTGGGCGTTAAAAACTTTCAGGGATATTATCTTTCACGTGCCGTGAAAGAGGATGAGTTAGACCGCATGGTACGGTTATTTAGCTGATAAGAAAAATAAAGCCCCGAAGGGCTCTGGTTTATTTTCGACCCAGCAACAGGCCGAGAACAATACCGACAGCACCCGCGGCGATGAGGCCGGTGAGGGGATTATTTCTGACCGCTTCTGTGACGTCGGAAACGGCATCGCTGGCCTGAGCGGCGTATTTTTTCGCGGCACCTTTTACCTGATGTTTTGGTGAATCGACGAATTCACCAAACTGCTGCTGCGCTGAACCTGCAAGTTCATCAAATTTATTTTTTGCCTTGTCTTCAGCAAACTGGGTGTTTTTATCAGTACCGATATCAGACATTTTTGCCTCCTTTTGTTGATAGTTAAAGGATAGCCGCTCTTTGCGGATGTGGGAGACGCAAGGCTAAATTCGGCACCTGACAGGGCGGTTTTCGGATATATCTCTATACCGGGAACCCGTTATTTCTCATTGTCATCCTGACCGTAATACAGTTTCCCGATGCGGATCAGCGGGCGACCCTGAGACTTACGGTGCAGGTTACTGTCCCTCAGCGAATAAACGCACCCGCAATATTCCTGCTGGTAAAACTGTTCCCGCTTGCTGATCTCAATCATGCGTGAGGAGCCTCCCTGTTTGCGCCAGTTATAGTCCCAGTAAACCATACCCGGATAGCGCGCGGCCGCACGCTGGCCGCAGTCGTTTATTTGCTGCATGTTCTTCCAGCGGGAGATCCCCAGCGAGCTGCTGATGACGCTGAATCCATTTTCTGCCGCATAGAGCGCCGTGCGCTCGAAACGCATATCGAAGCACATGGTGCAGCGGACGCCGCGCTCGGGTTCCCATTCCATGCCTTTCGCGCGCTCAAACCAGTTATCGGTGTCGTAATCGGCATCAACAAACGGCACGCCGTGCTTTTCCGCAAAGCGAATATTTTCCTCCTTACGAATGAGGTATTCCTTTTGCGGATGGATATTGGGGTTATAGAAGAAAATGGTGTACTCAATGCCCGACGCCTGAATAGCCTCCATCACTTCACCCGAGCAGGGTGCGCAGCAGGAGTGCAGCAGCAGTTTGTCAGCGCCGTTGGGCAGGGTGAGTTGAGGGCGGATAAAAGGGGCTGTCGTCATGGCGTTCTGCACTATGTTGATGAAATTTATGGAAGGGTAGCATAAATTCAGAATCTGTTGAGACGGGATCGACGCAGGAAAGCGCGATCCCGCGGGGCGGGATCTTCTCGGGTAGCGCGTGCCGCTATTCGGCAAATTTGAGCAACGCTTCTCCGTCAAGACGGCAGCGCACCCATTCGGACTGCGGCAGCGCGCCAATGCTCAGATAAAAATCTATAGCGGGCTGGTTCCAGTCCAGCACGCTCCATTCAAGGCGACCGCACTGCCGTTGTACGGCGAGCTGGGCGATATGTTTCAGCAGTGCTTTTCCCGCCCCCAGGCCGCGATAAGCTGGGGAAACATACAGATCTTCCATATAAATCCCGTTGCGTCCGAGCCAGGTTGAATAGCTGGTGAAGAACACGGCATAGCCCGCGATCTTGCCTTCACACTCCGCGATCAATGCCTCGGTTTTAGTACCTGCGCCAAAGAGCGTTTCCCGGATCTCCTCCGGCGTGGTAACCACTTCTTCCGGGGCTTTTTCATACACCGCCAGCTCGTAAATCATGGCGTAAATGGCCGCTGCATCTTCGGGACGGGCCTGACGAAGGGTGATGCTCATTGTTTTTCCTGCTTTTTAGCGTGTGTCCTGATTGATGGCATTAAGCATACGGCGTATTGTCCGAAGAATTAAGTGCAATGAAATCAACATATGATGAATATTATGCATCCGATACTGAGACGGCTTGATTTAAACCTGCTGCCCGTTTTCGACGCGATATACCGCCACCGTTCCGTTCGGCTGGCCGCTGACGAGCTGGCGATGAGCACATCCGCGCTCAGCCATGCGCTGTCGCGCCTGCGCGCCACCCTGAATGACCCGCTGTTTTTTCGTGAAGGGCATCGCATGTCCCCCAGCGTGTATGCTTCTCAGCTCGCGCCTTCGATTGCTTCCGCACTGTCGTTCCTGAATCATGAGCTGACCCCGCAGCCGGAGTTTGATGCAGCCAGCACTACGGAGAGCCTGCAGATTGCGATAACGGACTTTACCGCGCTTTGCATTTTTCCGGCTCTGATGCACAGGCTGCAGCTTACAGCCCCGGGTTTACGCTTTGAATTGCGCTATCTGCCGCACAGCCCGGCGCTGACGGAACTGCTGGCGGGCGAGGTGGATCTGGCGCTGGGCTTCAGCACGCCGGAGGATATCCGTCATCCGGAACTGGAAGAGATCGGCTGGTTTGAAGATGAGTATGTGGTCATCAGCAACGCAAGCCGGACCCGGCTGACGCTGGAGGATTATCTCGCGGCACGGCACCTGGTGGTGACGCCGTGGAATGAGAAGCAGGGCGTTCTGGACGTGCGGCTTGAGCAATTGGGCTATACCCGACAAATCGCGATCAAAACGCCGTCGATGCTCAGCGCACCGTTTATCGTAGCGGAAAGTGACCTGCTGATGGCGATCCCCCGCTATGCCGCTGAGAAGCTGATTAAGACAGCGGATCTCCGGATTTTTGCGTTACCGTTTCCGATACGCACGTTTGAAGTGAAAATTTACTCGCATAAACGCAGCGGCCAGCGGGGCGCGACCCGCTGGCTGAAGGAGGAACTGCAGATGATGGCGCAGGCTGTCAGGGGACGGTAGGCTATTTGTTAACGGACAGCCCAGCCCGCGCTTTAATATTGAGCAGAGCGAGTCTGTCCATAGAAGCTTAGGTCCTGAAGATTTTATTCATCCAGTAACGGTTTTCGATTATCTTTCGCTGGCTCTGGCTTGAGTTTTTCAACGGGAATACTACACATGCTTTCCGCTATTGTCCCAAAAAGAGAGTCTTTCGGATAACTTTCCCATTGTCCCACATCCTGTGTCACATGTACGACATCGCCTTCCGCGAACGGTTTCGAAAAATAGGTTCGCGCCATAACGGCACGCTGGTTTTTGTCGCAGTTAATCACGTCGATTGCCCGTGAGCTCGCTATGTAGACGGGAGGATTTTTTATAATGAGTGTCTTCTCGGCGTAGTTATTGATGAAATAAAAGCGGCGTAAGTGATCGTTACCCTGATAAGTTGAAATCACCCGAAAATCGATATACGAAGCAATTCTTTTATCTTCAAGGATTTTTATGACGCCTGCCGGTGGCTTGGGGGTAGACTGGGGCTGGGGTTTACTTGTCCCGGTACAACCTGTCAGCATAAGTAATACCAGCCATGTTAGCTTTTTCATTTCGCATCCCCTGCGGATAAATCAGGCCGTAATGTCGTCAGCATGTCAGGCGTTACATTTCCCTGAACGGTACAGAGCAATAATGTCCCGTCTTTGCTTTTGCTGAGCATTAACAGCTTTTCGGTACTTTCTTTTGCCGGAGCAATACCTGTCACCGCCTGCGCGTTGTCTTCCCACTCACTGTTTGGGTTGATTTTAATCATCGTCTGAGAAACATAATCTTCTCCCGCCTTTTTCCAGGACAAATGATCAAGTCTGGACATCACTTCTTCTTGTGACTCTTTGAAAATGAGTCCCCAGTAATAGTACTTACCGTAATTGATTTCATCGAGATTGCTGGTTTGCAGGTAATATCCCGATACCGTCAGATTTAATTCATGCAGCGGTTGAGCAAACCAGATGGTGCGATTGCCGTCTTCAGGGGCTTTGAACCAGGCCTGCGAATGCTTGTTGAGCGTTAAGGGGGCTACGCGGCTGAGTTTGGCTCGCTGATGATAAATCTCGTTGAAAAAGGTTGAGTCGCAGCGGGTCAACGTTTGTGTCAACGTGCTGGCGTGCACCGCGGGTGTGGCTACAGCCATACCTGCTATGAGCCCAATGGAGGAGATGAGTTTACGCATGTAATATCCCTATATTAAAAAAAGACCCTATTTTTATCGGCTTATCAGGATGAGACTTTACGCTTTTTTATTTTGCTTCGTTGTCTGGCGTATTCAATGCCTCCCCCGAGTTTTGTACAAAACCTCAACCCTCTAATCTTTAGGTTTACACAGCGGTAACAAAATAGGTACCATACCCCCCTATAGTATCAGGAGGGCGTATGCCGCATTCACCCGAAGATAAAAAACGTATTCTTACCCGCGTCCGTCGCATTCGGGGTCAGGTTGATGCCCTTGAACGCGCGCTGGAGTCGGGCGACCCCTGCCTGGCCATCCTGCAGCAAATTGCCGCCGTGCGCGGGGCTGCCAATGGCCTGATGGGCGAAATGGTTGAAATTCACCTCAAAGATGAGCTGGTAGCGGGGGACACCACGCCGGATCAGCGAGCCGTACGCATGGCGGAAGTCGGCCATTTACTGCGCTCTTATCTAAAATAAATCCACATACCTGACAAAAAAGGGAAGGCATATGAAATCTCGCGCTGCAGTTGCATTTGGCCCCGGCCAGCCGCTCAAAATCGTTGAAATTGACGTGGCACCGCCGAAGAAAGGCGAAGTGCTGATCAAAATCACCCATACCGGCGTGTGCCATACCGATGCGTTTACGCTCTCGGGCGATGACCCGGAAGGCGTCTTCCCGGCAGTGCTCGGTCATGAAGGCGGCGGGATTGTGGTGGAAGTGGGCGAAGGCGTGACCAGCCTGAAGCCGGGCGATCACGTGATCCCGCTGTACACCGCGGAATGCGGCGAATGCAAGTTCTGTAAATCCGGCAAAACTAACCTCTGCCAGGCGGTTCGAGCCACCCAGGGGAAAGGGCTGATGCCGGACGGGACGACCCGTTTCTCTTACAACGGCGAGCCGGTTTATCACTACATGGGCACCAGCACCTTCAGCGAATACACCGTTTGCGCGGAGATCTCGCTGGCGAAGGTGAACCCGCAGGCGCCGCTGGACAAAGTCTGCCTGCTGGGCTGCGGCGTGACCACCGGTATTGGCGCGGTGCATAACACGGCAAAAGTCAAAGAGGGCGATACCGTGGCGGTGTTCGGTCTCGGCGGCATTGGTCTGGCGGTGATTCAGGGCGCGGTGCAGGCGAAGGCCGGTCGTATCATCGCGGTCGACACTAACCCGGAGAAATTCAGGCTGGCGGGTGAAATGGGCGCGACCGATTTCGTGAACCCGAAAGATCACGAGAAGCCGATTCAGGACGTTATTGTTGAGATGACCGACGGCGGCGTGGACTTCAGCTTTGAGTGTATCGGCAACGTGAACGTGATGCGTTCAGCACTGGAGTGCTGCCACAAAGGCTGGGGCGAGAGCATCATCATTGGCGTGGCCGGTGCGGGTCAGGAGATTAAAACCCGTCCATTCCAGCTGGTCACCGGGCGCGTATGGCGCGGTTCCGCGTTTGGCGGCGTGAAGGGGCGTACCCAGCTTCCGGGTATGGTTGAAGATGCCATGGTCGGCAAGATTCAGCTCGATCCGTTCATTACCCATCGCTTACCGCTGGAGCAGATCAACGAGGCGTTTGATCTGATGCACGAAGGAAAATCCATCCGTACCGTTATCCATTTCGGCGACAAGTAACTCTTCTGCCAGCGGTTTTTCGCCGCTGGCGTTTCTTTAATAATCTTCTCTAAAGTGTGACCAGTGCGGCGTTTTTAGCCGTAATCTAAATCTCTGCCGTGCCGATGACTATTTAACAGGCGTGTTTTTACGCATCTTACCTACAAGAGAGTCGACGGTCATGGACAACACTACTTCGATGCTGGCGCAGCGCAAGCTGAGCTTCTTGCATCACATCAGGCTGGTTCCGCTGTTTTCCTCCATTCTCGGTGGCATTATTCTTCTGTTTGCCTTGAGCTCGGGTCTTGCGGGTTATTTCCTGCTGCAGGCCGATAACGATCAGCAGGATGTCACAGCTGAAATTCAGGTGCGTATGGGGCTGTCGAACAGCTCAAACCATCTGCGAACCGCGCGTATCAATCTGATCCACGCCGGTGCGGCAAGCCGTATCGCGGAGATGGACGCCATGAAGCAGAACATCAGCGAGGCGGAAACACGCATTAAGCAGTCCCAGGAGAGCTTTACCGCCTACATGAATCGTGCCGTGCGCACCGCCGAGGGCGCAGCGCTGGACGCGGATCTCAAGGCGCGTTACGACGCCTATATCGCTGGCATGCAGCCGATGGTGAAATTCGCCAAAAACGGCATGTTCGAAGCGATCATCAATCACGAAAACGAAACGGCGCGTCCGCTGGATGACGCTTATAACGCCGTACTGCTGAAGGCGATTAAGATCCGTACCGACCGCGCCAATGCGCTCACGGCGCAGGCGCACAGCCGCACGCAGCTGGGCCTGATGTTTATGGTGGGCGCGTTTGCGCTGGCGCTGGTGCTGACGGCAATGACCTTTGTCGTGCTGCGCCGCACGGTAATCAATCCGCTGCAGCGGGCAGCGAAACGTATCGAAAATATCGCTAAGGGCGACCTGACGATGCCGGACGACGTGGCGGGGCGCAGCGAAATTGGTCGCCTGACGCGCGATCTGCAAACCATGCAGCACTCGCTTGAAAACACCGTGGGCACCGTACGTCAGGGGGCAGAGGAAATCTACCGTGGCACCAGCGAAATTTCAGCCGGTAACACCGATCTCTCTTCCCGCACCGAGCAGCAGGCTGCCGCCATCGAGCAAACCGCCGCGAGCATGGAACAGCTGACCGCGACGGTGAAGCAGAACGCCGATAACGCCCATCATGCCAGCAAGCTGGCGGAAGATGCTTCCGGCAAAGCCACCCGCGGCGGCCAGATGGTCTCCGGCGTGGTGAAAACAATGGGCAATATCTCCAGTAGCTCGAAGAAGATCTCTGAAATCACCGCCGTGATTAACAGCATTGCCTTCCAGACCAATATCCTGGCGCTTAACGCGGCGGTAGAAGCGGCCCGTGCGGGTGAACAAGGGCGCGGATTTGCCGTGGTGGCAAGTGAAGTGCGCACCCTGGCAAGCCGCAGTGCGAATGCCGCAAAAGAGATCGAAAGCCTGATCAACGAATCGGTATCGCTGATCGACCAGGGCTCCGGCGAGGTTGTGGCCGCCGGTAACACCATGAATGAGATTGTCGACGCGGTGAAACGCGTTACCGACATCATGCTGGAGATCGCCGCGGCGTCTGATGAGCAGAGCCGCGGTATTGTGCAGGTGAGCCAGGCGATTTCTGAGATGGATAAAGTGACCCAGCAGAACGCCTCGCTGGTGGAAGAAGCCTCCGCGGCGGCGGCGTCTCTGGAAGAACAGGGCGCGCGTCTGACCGAGGCGGTTGGCGCGTTTCGGTTGAATAGCGCAAAGCAGGGCCGCGTGGTGACGGCTGCGCCGGTGGCGCAGAACGTACCGTTACGCCCGGCGGCGACGGTTTCCGGGGATAACTGGGAGACGTTCTGAGTGGCGTGTTGCGTCGGGTGGCGCTTCGCTTACCCGACCTACAAAAACTGACCTAAAAAAAAGGGACCTTTCGGTCCCTTTTTCACATCTTATTTCTTATCAGGTAATGCGTACGCGATAACGTAATCACCGCGGTCCGGCGACTGGCGGGCGCCACCGGCGTTAATGATGATGTACTGCTTACCGGTTTTCGGCGACACGTAGGTCATCGGGCCGGACTGGCTGCCAACCGGCAGGCGGTCTTTCCAGATCTCTTTCCCGGTGGCGGTATCAAACGCGCGCAGGTAGAAATCCTGGGTACCGGCAAAGAACAGCAGACCGGACTGGGTAGAGAGCGACGCGCCCAGGGTCGGCATACCGATTGGGATTGGCATGTGCATGCGAATGCCCAGCGGGCCGGTATCTTCCACCGTGCCGACAGGAACCTGCCACACCAACTTGCCGGTTTTCAGGTCAACGGCTGACATGGTGCCAAACGGCGGCTTCTGGCACGGAATGCCCAGCGGTGACAGGAAGCGTTCACGCATCGCGCCGAACGGCGTGCCGTCCATTGGAACAATCCCCATCTCGATGCCGCTGGCATTTTTCGCCACGTTCGCGCGCGGCACCATATAGTTCGCCAGACCCAGGCGCATATCGTTGACGAACATCAGGCTGTTGTTCGGGTCAACGGAGACGCTGCCCCAGTTCATCCCGCCGAGTGAGCCAGGGAACTGCAGGGAACGATCGAGACCCGGAGGGGTAAAGACGCCCTGATGACGCATCTCTTTAAACTGAATGCGGCACAGCAGCAGGTCGACTGGCGTCGCGCCCCACATGTCGGACTCGGTCAGCTTCTGGTTGCCAATCATCGGCATGCCAACGGAGTACGGCTGGGTTGGGGAGTAGCGTTCACCTTCAACGTTACCCGCCGGGACAGGGCGTTCCTCTACCTTCGCCACCGGCTTGCCGGTTTCGCGGTTAAGCATGAAGATCATGCCCTGCTTGCTGGTCTGCACCAGCACCGGCGTGGTGCCGCCCTTACCGTCAGGTAGATCGTACAGCAGCGGCTGGGAAGGCAGGTCGAAGTCCCACAGGTCGTGGTGGGTGGTCTGGAAATGCCAGCGGACCTGACCGGTGGCCGCGTCGACGGCGACGATGGAGGAACTGTACTTATCGTCCAGCGCGGTACGCTCGCCCGCCCAGAAGTCTGGCGTGGCGTTGCCGGTTGGCAGGTAGATCAGGTTCAGTTTGGCGTCGTAAGACATCGCAGACCAGACGTTCGGCGTACCGCGGGTGTAGGTCTGGCCTTCTGGCGGCAGGCCGGTCAGGTTCGGATTACCCGGATCCCACGCCCAGGCCAGTTTACCGGTGTGAACGTCGTAGGCGCGCACCACGCCCGGCGGTTCACCGGTAGAGTAGTTATCCGCGACGCGACCGCCGACGACGACAACGTTCCCGGCAACCAGCGGCGTGGAGGTTTGCTGATAATATCCGGGCTTGATCTCGCCCATGCCGACGCTCAGATCCACGATGCCATGGTCGCCAAAGTCGTCGCAGACCTTGCCGTTATCCGCGTTGATGGCAATCAGACGGGCATCGGTGGTGGGCAGGAACAGGCGGCGAGGGCATGCCGCTGGCGATGTTCCGGTCTGTGACGCCGTCACGTTTGCATGATCTTCAAAGTAGCCCAGACCGCGGCAGCGCTGCCAGTTCGGCGCGGTCGCTTTCGAATCATAACGCCATTTTTCTTTACCGGAATCCACGTCCAGCGCCAGCACTTTACTGTACGGCGTACAGACATACAGCGTGTCGCCAATCTGCAGAGGCGTGTTCTGATCTTCCGCACCCGAGCCGTTGCTCTGCGGAATATCGCCGGTGTGCGCAACCCACGCGACTTTCAGCGAGCTGACGTTTTGCTTGTTAATCTGGTCCAGCGCGGCGAAACGGTCGCCGTGGGTGGTGTTGCCCCAGTGTTCCCAGTTCTTTTGCTGCTCGCCGGGTGCAACGGGTTTCACCGGAACGGGCTCGTTCGCTGCAACGAGGGTTTGCGGCTTAAACATCCAGCCCAGGCTGACCAGCATGGCCACCGCCAGCAGGGCCGCGACGCCAAAGGCGGGCGCCTTGTTCGGGGCAGTGTGGTTTGCTGCGCGCAGGAAGGGCCAGACGATGGCGCATAGGAACGCCAGCACGGCAAAGGTAAACAGGCGGGAGAAGAGCGGCCAGAAATCCCAGCCTGCATCGCTTACCGCCCAGAACAGCGAGGCAATAAACGCGATGCCGTAAAGCAGGATCCCGCTGGTGCGGTTGAGGAAAATCAGGATCGCGGCAATCACCATTACCACGCCCATTATCAGGAAGTAACTACTTCCGCCTACGGTGGCGAGCTTTAAGCCCAACCCGCCGACGGCCAGACCGATGAGCATCATCAGTCCGGCAAGAAGCCACTGCAGAATACGAGGTATCCCGCGCGGCGCGCTGCCAAATGCCATTTCTGTCTCCTTAGATCCCCCGCCGTGTCGGGTATGTACCAGTTGGGTAATAAATGCGGTGGGATTGATGGTTAATACCGGTGAATTCGTTTCTGTCAAATAATTTGCGAACCATTTGGTGAATTCGCCGCTATGATAAAACTGTTAAATTGTTTTACGCAATTGTTAATGATTTATTCCGCATTATTTGATTAACGCACAGGACAGCCCCCTCGCCCCTGAGGGGAGAGGGTTAGGGGGAGGGGCAAAAAGGTTTTAAACCGGCATTGATTTGCGGATGGCGCTCAGCAGCGTCTGCGCGCCTGTGGAAAGCGGAGTATCTACCCGGGTCAAAATACCAATAGGTTCACCAGCGCCGGGGGCCGTTACCGGGAGAGCGGTCAGCGTGCCCTGGCGCAAATCATCTTTTACCGCCCCGGAGGGAACGAACCAGACGTAGTCATAGTCGAGCGTGAGCTGGCGTGAAAGCGAGGCCGACAGCGTTTCGATGCACCCTGAGGGCAGCGTACACCCCTGCATTTGAAGCAAGGTTTCGGCGGTCTGACGTGGGACGGTCCCTTTCGGGCACACCACCACCGGCCACTCCATCACGCGGCTTAACGTCACCGTGTCCTGCAGCAGAGGGTGATCGGGACGAACCACCAGCTTCAGGGATTCCAGGAACAGCAGTTCGTAATTGAGACCCCCCATCAGTTCAGGATCGGACATGCGGCCGATACCGATATCCAGCTCGCCCGATTTCAGCCCCGCGAGCAGCATGGTGTTATTCATGGTGGCAACCTGGATCGTGGTATGCCGTTGCTGCTTGTGGAACTGGCCAATCACCGGCGGAAGAATGCCCAGCGCGGCGGTAGGCAGGGCCCCGACGCGGACGACCTCGCTGCTGTGCTCTTCTTTTCGATGCAGGGACTGGCCTGCGGTATTGAGCGCATCCAGCACCTTAACGGCGTGCGTAAGGAACTGTTCGCCCACGATGGTAAGCTGCGCGCCCAGCCGACCGCGGTCAAAAAGACGGGCGCCGGTCAGCTGTTCCAGCTCGTTGAGGGTTTTCGAGAGCGCAGGCTGGCTCAGGTTAAGAGTTTCAGCCGCACGCCCCAGCGTTCCCTGTTGAGCGACGGCCACAAATGTATGCAAATGGCGCAAGCGTATGCGCTGACTGAACAGACCATTTTTTTCCATAGGCGATGTTAAAAACAGAGCGATGCGGGTGACAAGTTAAGTTGTTTAATTTTGATAACCTGATAGCAAAATATTTTTAACATTTGATCTGTTTGAGTTACAACATGTTTTTCGGCAGGGGAATAAGAGCGAACATCCTTGTTCATTTATTGCTCATTGCTGAGGGGAAAGGGTTATGCGGTTAGATTACCCCGTCACCGCCGTCAGAACACCACACCTGGCCGGACGTAAATGAACATTCATCCGAGGCCAGCGTGACGTACAGCGGGGCAATCTCGACGGGCTGACCCGGACGTCCCAGCGGCGTATCTCCGCCAAACTCCTTCACTTTTTCCATCGGCTGGCCGCCGCTGGACTGAAGCACCGTCCAGTAAGGCCCGGGAGCGACCGCGTTGACGCGAATGCCTTTCGGACCCAGCTGCTTGGCTAAGGATTTGGTAAATACCGCCAGACAGGCTTTCGTCTGGGCGTAGTCCAGCAGCACCGGGCTGGGCTTCACCGCCTGGACGGAGGAGGTATTAATGATCACGGACGAGGCTTTCAGGTGCCGCAGAGCCGCCTTCGTGATCCAGAAAGGCGCGTACACGTTAGTTTTAAACGTCGCGTCAAAATCTTCGGTGGTCAGCTCTTCAAGCGATTCACGGAACTGCTGGCGACCGGCGTTGTTGATCAGAATATCCAGCCCGCCCAGCTTCGAGACGGCTTCTTCGACCAGATTCTGGCAGAAGGTTTCGTCCCGGACGTCCCCCGGTAGCGCGACGGCATTCCGCCCTTCGGCTTTGATCAGGTCGATAACCTCAGCGGCGTCTTTTTCCTCTTCAGGCAGATAGTTAATGGCCACGTCCGCGCCTTCGCGGGCATAGGCGATGGCTACAGCGCGACCAATACCCGAGTCACCGCCGGTGATCAGCGCTTTTTTGCCCGCCAGGCGGCCGTGCCCTTTATAGCTGGTTTCCCCGTGGTCGGGTACGGGTTGCATTTCGGATGCCAGTCCCGGTGGCGTTTGTGGCTGTTCCGGGAACGGGGGCTGCGGGTAAGCGTTCGTACGTTGTTTAGTATCACTCATAGCTGACTCCTTAAGCCAAGGGGTGAGATTTGATGGATAACTGCAGCGTTAACGCTTCGCTGAATTATTTCTGCAAACGATCAACACGGACGACGGCAGGGGATGATTTTTTATCAAGCGAACCGTTGATACTGATCATCTGGTCGGGTTTTACCGTTCTGCCGTCGAAGACTGCCTGGGGAATAATAACGTCGATTTTTCCGGTTTTATCCTGAAATACAAACTTATCGCCGCTACCATCAATAAGATTACCGCGTAATGAAATGGTCGCACCGTCGTGCAGTTGTTTTGCCTGATCGATGGTCATAATACGCGCATCATCGGTTCCGCGATATCCGCTATCCAGCGCATGGGGTGGCGGCGGAGCTTCACCTTTTTGTAACCCGCCGTTATTATCTGCGAAGGCGGCCGGAACCAGAAATATCATAAAAGCGGAAATAAGAGATAATTTCATCGGATATCCTTCATTTTGGGTGTCTTGACTTATTAAGTATTGTTGCTATTTCTTTATGTGGCAAATGTGATAAGTCCTAAAAACATTCGCGTGAAAAATCAAACTTATCGGATAATAAGCGAAACGGTGACGATGACCATGAAGCGTGAAAATGAAAAGTTGCCCGGGATAGATGAGAGTTATCGCTTGCTGACGTTTGAATACGCGTTTCGTCAGGTGGGTTTTATTGTTCTGTTGGCTATTATCATCGCAGCCATTGCCGGTCTGTTTTCAAGCGGGTGGGTCAGCGATACGGTTAAAACCAATTCCGCTAAATCACTGACCATAAGCTATGAACGGTTTGGCCGCCGGGAGACGGAGACGCGAATGGAGCTGGGGTTCCCGGTGCGAACAGAGGGAAAGTATGTTCTCAGTATGGCCAGCGAGGGCAGCGATGTTTACGAGCCTGGCAGCGTCTGGCCGCAGCCGGACAGCATGTTCAGCCGTGGCAAGACCCTCTATTTTGTCTATAACAACCTGAAAAAGTCAGACCGCTTCGCGGTGTTACTCTTCACCACGCCTTCGAGAGCCGGTAAATGGAACACGACCGTTCGTGTAAACAACGAGCCGGAGATAACCCTCTGGCAATTTATTTACCCCTAGGAGGCTGATATGGATATGGTCTTTCGTGCGCTGGCGATTTATCTGTTCCTCGTGGTGGTATTTAAAGTGGCCGGGCGGCGTGCGCTGCTACAGATGACCAGCTTCGATCTCATTCTGCTCCTGATAATTAGTGAAGCTACGCAGCAGGCGCTTCTCGGACAAGATTTTTCCGTCACCGGTGCGATGATTACGATTACCACCCTGGTGGTAGTGGATATTATTTTTGGCCTTATGAAGAAGTATTTTTCCCCGGTGGAGAATATTCTTGACGGCACTCCTGTGATTCTGGTGGAAAACGGCGTACCCCTGGCGGATAAACTCAAAAAAGTCGATGTCTCTTGCGATGATATTCTGGTGTCAGCGCGTCAAAATAATGGTATTACCGAAATAAGCCAAATTAAATATGCCATACTTGAGCGCAATGGACATATTTCAATCATTCCTTTTGAGAAATAAGAGGCGAAAAGATGAGCAATCTTTTTCACGACAACAATTATACCGTGGGTGAACTGACGAAAAAACTGGCGAGCAAACTAACCGATCTCGGGCTTCGCTTAACCACGGCGGAATCCTGCACCGGCGGAAAACTATCGGTAGCACTTTGCGCCGAAGAGAACACGGCCGATTTTTATGATGTTGGCCTGGTCGTATTCAGCGACGAAGCCAAAGGGCGGATCCTCGGCGTTCGTCCTGAGACGCTCGCGCGCTATACCGCCGTCAGTGAGCAGACGGTGACCGAGATGGCCGCCAGCATCCGCGACATCGCCCAGGCGGATATCAGTATCGCCATCAGCGGCTATGCTGGCCCGGAAGGGGGCGACGATGGCACGGCGGCGGGGACGGTCTGCTTTGCGTGGAACATCCAGGGCGAGACGCAAACCCGCACCGTGCTTTTCTCCGGCGACTGTCAGGACGTGGTGAAAAAAGCGGTGCATTTTTCGCTGGCCGAGCTGGTGACAGCATTGTCGGACGGGCATAACGGTTGATTTCGCGTGGAGGTTCTATGGCTGTCATAGTAATTACCGGTGGGACGGCGGGCGTGGGAAAAGCCACGGCGCTGCACTTTGCAAAAGCAGGTTACGATGTCGGCCTCATCGCCCGCGATGAGGCAAGCCTGCACTCCACCCAGGAAGAGTTGCGCCGCTTCGGCGTAAATGCACACGCCGTGCAGGCTGACGTCGCCGACAGTCAGGCGGTGGTGGACGCGGCTAACGACATTGAGTATCGCCTCGGCGCGATTGATGTCTGGGTTAACAATGCCATGGGGGCTGTGCTGGCGCCGTTTCGCACCCTTACGCCGGACGAGTTTCGTCGCGTGACTGAGGTGACGTACCTCGGCTACGTGAACGGTACCCGCGCGGCGCTCGAGCTTATGGTTCCGCGCGACAGGGGCGTGATTATCCAGGTAGGGTCCGCGCTGGCCTACCGTTCCATTCCCCTGCAGTCCGCCTACTGCGGGGCCAAAGCGGCGATCCGCGGGTTTACCGACGCGGTACGTACCGAGTTGATGCATGAGAACAGCCGGGTTCAGCTTTCGATGGTGCAGATGCCGGGGCTTAACACGCCGCAGTTTGAATGGGCAAGGAACAAGTTCGCGTGGGCGATGCGCCCGGTACCGCCGGTGTTCGAGCCTGAAGTCGCCGCCAGCGCCATCTTCAGGGTGGCGCAAAAGCCGGTGCGTGAGCTGTGGGTAGGCAGCAGCACCATCCAGTCGATTGTCGGGCAGTTCCTCTTCCCGGGGTTTCTGGACCGGCTGATGGTGAAGAAAGCCTGGGAAGGTCAGATGACGGACGATCTGAACGCGCCGGACCGCCGGGATTATCTCGACCAGCCGGTTAACGACCTGCACAGAATCCATGGCCGTTTCACTGACGAAGCGAAAACCCGCGCGACGTCCGTGACCTCCGGTATGCCGGGCAAAGTGGCGTTAGGGGGGCTGGCGTTGGCGGGGATTGTATTAACGCGTTTGCTCACCCGCCGGAAACCGTAATCAGCGCAGCGCGCTGCGGTGCGTCCAGAACCAGCGATAGCCGTAGCCGCCAAGGCTGAGCTCGACGGTTTTACCGCAAACCAGCGCGTCATCGTAGCGTTTGTCCGCAAGACAGGCGGTCCAGGTGGCGTTGCGGATCCCCTTGACGGTGAACCGTACCGGCTGGTCGCTGAAGTTAACAAAGGTCAGGATGCTGCGTTCTTCGGTCTCGTAATAGATCCCCAGCACCGCGTCACTATCGATCGTGAGGAGCCGAAAGGGCGCAACGGCGATTTCGGGGAACTCCGAGCGGGTATTGGTGATATCAATGATCCGGTGCAGAAGCGAGTTGCGGTGGAGCAGCGAATCGGCGACGTTGATTTTCTGATAGCGATAAGGGCCGCGGTCGATAATCGGCGCGATAAATTTTTCCGGGTCGGCTGCCGAAAAACCGCCGCCTTGCGATCCCGCCCACTGCATCGGCGTGCGGACGGCGTAGCGCTCCTCCAGTTCGAGGTCATCCCCCATGCCGATCTCATCGCCATAGCGCATCACCGGAACGCCAGGCAGGGAAAAAAGTACCGCGTGGCAGAACGCCAGCCGCTTCAGATCGCCGTTGAGCATCGGGGCCAGGCGACGGCGGATCCCGCGCTGGTAGACGTTCATCTCGTCGTCAGGGGCGAAGGTATCGAGGACAAACTGTTTGTCTTTCTGGCTGATGCCCTCCAGATCCAGTTCGTCGTGATTGCGCAGCCAGTTGGCAAAACAGCATGAATCGGGCGGGACGATCATCTTCTTCACCGCGTTGCGCAGCGGGCGGGCGCTTTTTCGGGCCAGGCTGACGTAAAAATACTTGTTGAGCCAGAAATTGAGCACCAGATTCAGGCGGTCATTATTGCCAAAGTAGTCCTGATAGGCCTCCACCTCGACGTCCACTTCACCCAGCAGGATCGCCTCCGGATTATGCTCCTCAATAAGACGGCGCATATGCTCGAGGATCCACAGACCCTTTTTTTCATCACCATTTCCCGCCTGCGTGGTCAGGTGCGAGGCGGCATCCAGGCGGAACCCCGATACGCCCAGCTTGAGCCAGAAGAGGATGATGTTCTCAATCTCTTTTAGCACCGCGGGTGAGGTCAGGTTCAGGTCCGGTTCGTGGCGATAGAACATGTGCCGGTAGTATTGTCCCGCCTCGTCGTCCCAGCTCCAGATGCTCTCCTCCACGCCGGGAAACATCGGGGGCGTATCGTCCTCGTCAGTATCTGACCAGAGGTAGTAATCCCGGTAGGGTGACGCCGGGTTACGGCGGGCCTGCTGGAACCAGGGGTGCGCGTCGGAGGTGTGCTGGATCAGCAGCTCAATAATGACCTGCATGCCCAGCTCGCGGGCCTGTTCGATAAGGGCGATGATATCGGCCAGTTTTCCGAAGCGGGGGTCCACCTGGAGATGGTCGCTGACGTCATAGCCTTCATCGAGAAAGGGCGTGAGGTAAAACGGGGTGATCCAGATAACCGTCGCCCCCATCCGGCGAATGTAGCGCAGCTTGGCCGCTATCCCGGCGATGTCCCCGCAGCCATCGCCGTTCAAATCATAAAAGAGCGCGGTATCAATCTGGTAAATAATGGCCCGTGTATGCCAGTCCGTCATAGCGTTCCTCAGTGATAGCCTTCAGTATCCGAGACCTTGCCCCGGAAAACGTAGTAGCTCCAGGCGGTGTACACCAAGATCACTGGAATAATCAGTAACGTCCCAACCAGCATAAACAGCTGGCTGGCAGGCGGGGCTGCGGCCTCCCACAGGGTGATGCGTGGCGGAATAATATTTGGCCAGAGGCTGATGCCCAGCCCGCTAAACCCGAGGAAAATCAGCCCCAACGTCAGCAGGAAAGGGCGAGAGTGGCTGTCCGGATTGCGGGTCAGGCGCCAGATCAGCACGCTGAAGATACCGACCAGCAGAGGAACCGGCAGGAACCAGAAGAAGTTGGGCAGGGTAAACCAGCGGTCGGCGACGTACTGCCAACCGAGCGGCGTCCAGACGCTGACTACCGCGATAACCACCATTAGCGCCAGCAGCACGTGGCGGGTCAGCTCGCGCATGCGTTGTTGCAGCGCGCCTTCGCTTTTCATAATGAGCCAGGTGGTGCCCAGCAGCGTGTAGGCGACGACCAGACCGATGCCGCAGAAAAGGTTAAAGGGGGTGAGCCAGTCCAGCGCCGAGCCGACAAAGCGTCGGCCCTCCACGTCAAAGCCGTTGATCACCGCCCCCACCACCACGCCCTGGCTAAAGGTGGCGAGCAGGGAGCCGCCGGCAAAGGAGTAGTCCCAGAACCGGCGGTGTGAGGGGGTGGCTTTGAAGCGGAACTCAAAGGCGACGCCGCGAAAAATGAGACCGATCAGCATTGCGCTGAGGGGGATCGTCAGCGCATCAATAATCACCGCGTAGGCCAGCGGAAACGCACCGAACAGCCCCGCACCGCCGAGCACCAGCCAGGTCTCGTTGCCGTCCCAGACGGGCGCTACGCTGTTGACCATCACATCGCGCTCTTTCGCATCGCCCACGAAGTTAAACAGCAGGCCAATGCCCAGATCGAAGCCATCCATAATGATGTACATCAGCGTGGCAAACACGATAATGGCAAACCAAATCACTGAGATATCGACGCCCATCAGATTCTCTCCTCTTCCGGAACAGACTCAGCGGCAGACAGCGGACGGGCAGGCGTGCCCGAGGTGTTTGACGTCAGCGTATCGACGGGCTGAGGTCCTTTCTTAATCAGCCGGATGAGATAAACATAGCCCACGCCAAACACGGATGAGTAGACGACGAAGAACGCCAGCAGGCTGATGCTCATCTGTAGGGTACTGTGCAGCGATACCGCGTCGATGGTGCGCAGGTAGCCATAGACGACCCACGGCTGACGGCCCACTTCGGTTGTCACCCAGCCGGCAAGCAGCGCCAGCAGCCCGGCAGGCCCCATGCAGAGGGCAAACCACTGGAACGGACGTGAGTGGTAAAGTCGATGGCGATAGCGTAGCCAGAGGCTGACCAGACCAAGGGTAATCATCAGCAGTCCCATCCCGACCATCACGCGGAACGACCAGAAAACGATGGTCGAGTTTGGGCGATCCTCTTTCGGGAAGTCTTTCAGCGCCGGGACCTGCTTGTCCAGACTGTGCGTCAGGATCAGGCTGCCGAGCGCGGGGATTTCCAGGCCGTATTTGGTGCGCTCTTCCTCCATATCCGGCAGACCAAACAGCAGCAGCGGGGTGGCTTCACCGGGGGGATTTTCCCAGTGACCCTCAATCGCGGCAATTTTTGCCGGCTGATGTTCAAGCGTGTTAAGGCCGTGCATATCGCCCACTACCGCCTGAATGGGCGCGACCAGCAGCGCCATCCACATCGCCATCGAAAACATGGTGCGAACGGCGGGCGTATCGTTACCGCGCAGCAGATGCCATGCCCCCGATGCTCCGACAAACAGCGCGCTGCTCAGAAACGCGGCGATAGCCATATGAATAAGACGGTAAGGGAAGGAGGGGTTAAAGACGATGGCCAGCCAGTCCTGCGGGATCACCTGGCCGTTCTCGATAGTAAAACCCTGTGGCGTGTGCATCCAGCTGTTAGAGGCGAGTATCCAGAAGGTCGACATCAGCGTGCCGAGCGCCACCATGCAGGTCGAAAAGAAGTGCAGCCCCGGGCCGACCTTGTTCCAGCCGAACATCATAACGCCAAGGAATCCGGCCTCCAGGAAGAAGGCGGTTAACACCTCATAGGTCAGAAGCGGGCCGGTAATGCTGCCCGCGAACTGGGAGAACCCGCTCCAGTTGGTGCCAAACTGGTACGCCATCACCAGCCCGGAAACGACGCCCATGCCGAAGTTAACGGCAAATATCTTGAGCCAGAAGTGGTACAACGATCGCCAGACGTCGTTTTTGGTGCGCAGCCACATGCCCTCCAGCACCACCAGGTAGCTGGCGAGACCGATGGTGATCGCGGGAAACAGGATGTGGAACGAGACGGTAAAAGCGAACTGAATTCTGGCCAGATGAAACGCATCGAGTTCGAACATGGTCCGTACCTCTGAGACGATGGGGCACGCGAATTGCCGGGCAGTTCAGGCCTGCCCGGCAAACCGATTACGGTTTAGTCTTTCCGGCACCCAGCTCGGCACCGGTCAGCGGGTCGGAATGTGGATCGGATTTCGTGCGGGCAGACATCGCCTTGACCAGGGTTGCCTGCTCGGTTGTGAGCGTGACGCTGGCACTGCCATCGCCGCCATCCACCGCAGGCTGGGGGGACTCAACGTAATCGAAGTGTTTATCGCTGTTCCAGCTTCCGCGAACCTCTCCACCTTCAGACATATTGTAGTACTTGTTGGTGAATTCCTCGATTGGCGGCAGTTTTCCCGGCGGGAAATTATTACGGATGGACTGCAGCGCCTTCTCAAAGGAGAGCTGATGCGCCGCCTCACGCGTCATCAGAAACGCCAGGGCATCTTTAACGCCGGGATCGTCAGTCACGTTGATCAGCCGTTCATAGATGATTTTGGCTCTGGCCTCGGCCGCCACGTTTGAGCGCAGGTCCGCCGTCGGCTCGCCAATGGTGTCGACGTAGGCCGCCGTCCACGGCACGCCCGCCGAGTTGGTGAGCGGGGTACCGCCGCCGTAGAGCAGGGAGGTGATGTGGCTGTCATTGCCGTTTTCGGTCATGGAGCGATACAGCTCGGCCTCATTTTCCACCCCTTCCGCCAGCGCGCCCTTGGCACCTTTATTCAGCATACCGACCAGGGTACCGATGATTTCGAGGTGGCTTAACTCCTCGGTCGCGATATCCATCAGCATATCCTTGCGGCCCGGATCGTCATCGCTCAACCCTTGCGTAAAGTAGCGGCAGGCGGCGGCCAGTTCACCCTGCGGTCCGCCAAATTGTTCCAGTAAAAGGTTGGCCAGGCCGGGATTCGGTTCGGCGACGCGAACCGTGTATTGCAGCTGTTTGACGTGTCGAAACATAGGCACTCTCCTGTGGATTATTTTTTCGCTTCGACACCCGATGCGTCTGAGCGCAGCAGGAACTGTTCCGTCGTTTGCGGGATATGGCGAATCAGCCAGTCGGCCATTTCGCGCTCTTCTGCGAGGATCGTCTCAATAGCGGGTATCGAAGCGGTGTCCCCGGCTTTTTTGGCCGCTGCCAGCAGGGAGGTATAGCAGGCGATTTCAAACTGTTCGAAGACATAGCCGCTGATCGAGCCCTTCACGATTTCGTCTGAAGGGAACATGCCGCCGATGGATTGCCCCAGCGCCGCCATTTTGCTCATCGAGTCTTTTAAGACCGAACGAGAAATATCATTACGGTCGAGGATTTCCTCCAGCAATGTGATTTGCCGTTTTGTCTCATTAATATGCTGTTCAATTCTGGCGCGAACATCAGGATAATTATCGATACGGCTGGCCATGGATTCCAGCATAGATTCGGCTTGCTTTTCCATTGCATGGGCATCGCGTAGCCAGTCATGGTAGTGTTCTACGTGATTCATCATTGTATCCTCATTAGGGGTTCGCTTATTTGGTCTCACTTTCAGCAGCCTGATCGGCACGTGCGGCACTGTAGCCAGATAAATGGCCGACAATATTGGCATAGATACTGATGATAATGACCCATAGCACGCTGTTCTTCCACCATATTACGGAAGGGATAGCGAGTATGAACCATATTATAGCTGCCGTTAAATGGCACCGTTTAATTGTCCTGGGACTGATGCTCATTTTATTTAACCTGTGTTATTGCGTCATTTCTGCGCTTTTTGGTTAATATTTCCAACGGCCAGGTCGGTGAGTTTAAGGTCGGTCTCTTTTTCTTCTTCCAGCGTTTCGGCAAGAAGTTTAACGGCTTTTTTATAGCCCAGTTGTTCTGCTAATGTGGCAAGGGTACCGTAGCTGGCTATTTCATAATGCTCAACTTTTTGTGCAGCAGCAATTAACGCGGCATCACGCACTTCATTTTTTTCCGTGCTTTCGATAACTTCGTTGGCTTCTTCAATTAAGCCTTCCATCGCCACGCATTTCATGCGTTTGATCTTAATACCGTCTTCCTGCTCGACGATCTGGTCGATACGTTCAATCTGACCTTGCGTCTCTTCAAGGTGTGCGGTAAAGGCGGCGCTCAGCTTCTCGCTGGAGGCGGCGCGGGCAAGTTTACTTAACGCTCGGGTAAGCTGCTTTTCTGCGCTGTAGGTATCCGATAGAAGATGAATAAATACATCCTCAACACTTTTCATATTCATAATAATTACGCTCCGGTAAAATAATGAAAGGGTACTGCGAGCTTTTCAGCCCGCAGCATGCTCTCTGGTTTTATTAAAAGAGTACTAAATAAGATCAGGAGTTATCAGACTTACGGCCTCCGCCGTGACTGTTCTGTCCCCCTTTCTTACCCGCTTCAGATGCGCGTTGCGGATCGTTTTTAAAATTACCACCGCTGTGCTGGCCACCTTTACGTCCAGCTTCTGATGCTTTTTCACGGTCTTCTGCGAAATTACCGGAACCACCACGATGCTCTGCCATATTAAACCTCATAGTCATATATTGGTTATGTCAGTACGATACGAAAATATTCCGTATCACTCGTCGTTCGAGTAATAACTCTAGTCGCTGTGCGTCATCCGTCAAATGCGTTTTGCTATTTGCGGCTGCGTTATTTTTAAATATTTGTAAATTTACGCTTCGCTTAAAATGGAAATATGGATAGGCAGGAGGGACTTGTAAACAACCATTCGGATTAATCCTAACTTCGAACTAAAAATTTGAAAGGTGAGGAAAAAATAATGGCGCACTCAAATTGGTTAATTTGCAGTCAGGAAAAAAGCAAAAAATACTCCTTTATAGCTAGCAAGCGGAACCCTAAATAATTATAAGGAAAATCCTGGATAAAAGCGTTCAGGTTGAAAGGGCGGTTTCGTTAAGGCTCGTTCAGAGGCATGTAGCACACGGTTTGACCACTGTCGTCTTAAGATCACAAATCAGAAATTCTTCCCCCCGGAAGGAACGGGTTTCTCTACACTCCAGGTAATATTCACTGGAGGCATGACATCATGGCGAACACCATCACGGCTGATGACATTCGGGAACACTTTTCGCAGGCTATGTCGGCGATGTACCAGCAGGAAGTTCCGCAGTATGGCACCTTGCTCGAACTGGTTGCGGACGTAAACCTGGCGGTGCTGGAAAATAACCCACTATTACATGAACAAATGGCAAACGCCGATGAGCTTGCGCGCCTGAACGTGGAGCGTCACGGGGCGATCCGCGTTGGCACAGCACATGAACTTTCAACCCTGCGTCGTATGTTTGCCATTATGGGGATGTACCCGGTCAGCTATTACGATCTCTCCCAGGCGGGGGTGCCGGTCCACTCAACGGCGTTTCGCCCGATCGATGATGCGGCGCTGTGCCGTAATCCGTTCCGTATCTTTACGTCGCTGCTGCGCCTTGAGCTGATTGACAACGTCGCGCTGCGCGAACGGGCGGCGAAAATCCTCTCTCACCGAAACATCTTTACCCCGCGCTGCCTGGCGCTGCTCGATCTGTATGAATCTGAGGGGCAGTTTACTGACGAACAGGCGCACGAGTTTGTGCAGGAAGCGCTGGAAACCTTCCGCTGGCACCGTCATGCGACGGTCGATCAGGAAACCTATCAGGCGCTGCATAACGAGCATCGCCTGATTGCCGATGTGGTCTGCTTCCCGGGCTGCCATATTAACCACCTCACGCCGCGCACGCTGGATATTGATCGGGTGCAGGAGCTGATGCCGAAGTACGGTATCGAGCCGAAAATTTTGATTGAAGGGCCGCCGCGTCGCGAGGTGCCCGTCCTGCTGCGTCAAACCAGCTTTAAAGCCCTGGAAGAGCCGGTGCTGTTTGCCGGGGAACATAAGGGCACCCACACTGCGCGCTTCGGTGAGATTGAGCAGCGCGGCGTGGCGCTGACCCCGAAAGGGCGTGAACTGTACGATAGCCTGCTTTCCCAGGCCGGTACCGGCAAAGATAACCTGACGCATCAGCTGCATCTGCGGGAGATCTTTAGCGCCTTCCCGGACAGTGAACTGCTAATGCGCCGTCAGGATCTGGCGTATTTCCGCTACCGTCTGACGCCTGCGGGTGAAGCGCATCGCCATGCGTTCCGGCCGGGCGATGATCCGCAGCCGCTAATCGAGCGCGGATGGGTGGTCGCTCAGCCGATCACCTACGAAGATTTCCTCCCGGTTAGCGCCGCCGGGATATTCCAGTCCAATCTCGGGAATGAAACCCAGGCCCGTAGCCACGGCAACGCCAGCCGCGATGCGTTTGAAGACGCGCTGGGCTGCCCGGTGTATGACGAGTTCACGCTCTACCAGGAGGCTGAAACCCGCAGCAAACAGCGTTGCGGTTTGCTCTGAAATCGTTACTCTGCTGGGGTGTGATGGAAAAAATAAGGTCGTTATGCAAAATCCTTCCGCCCCTGTGGTTGAAACGCGCCAGGGCGCACTGTCTGGTTTAACCGATGAAAATGTCCACGTCTGGTGCGGCATTCCCTACGCCGCACCGCCCGTGGGCGAGTGGCGCTGGCGCTCCCCGCGGCCCCCTGAACCGTGGGATGGCGTTCGCGAGGCCACCGCCTTTTCGGCCTCAAGCTGGCAAAGCAGCGAATATTGTCAGGAGTTGGGCGGGGGCGATCCCGGTCAGTTCTCGGAAGACTGTCTTTATCTGAACGTCTGGTCCCCCAAAGAGCGCGCCGGGGCGCTTCCGGTTATGGTCTGGCTGCACGGGGGCGGGTTTACGATTGGTGCAGGCGGTCTGCCGCCTTATAACGGCAAATCGCTGGCCACACGCGGGGTGGTTGTGGTCACGATTAACTACCGTCTCGGCCATCTCGGCTTTTTCGCCCATCCCGCGCTGGAAGGCGAGGAAGATCGCGTGGTGCATAATTTTGCCCTGCTGGATCAGATCGCGGCCCTCGAATGGGTTAGGGAGAATATCGCCGCATTTGGTGGCGATCCTGGCAATGTGACCCTGTTTGGCGAATCCGCCGGTGCGCGCAGCGTACTCTCTCTGATGGCATCGCCCCTGGCGGCTGGCTTGTTCCACAAGGCGATTGTGCAAAGCGGGTATACCTTGCCGGACACGCCGCGTGAACAGGCGCTGCAAAAAGGGGAGGCGCTGGCCGCCCATTTTGGCCTGGAGAAGGCGACTGCTGAACAGCTGCGCGCCATTCCGCCGGACGCGTTCTGGCCGCTCACCGCGCCGCTGAACGTCGCCCCGGCGCCCATCGTTGGGGACTGCGTTCTGCCCGAAGCGATGCTGGACGTCTTTTTCGCTGCCCGCCAGCATCCCGTACCGGTGATGATTGGGTCGAACAGCGATGAGGCCAGCGTGATGGCGGTGTTTGGCATCGATCTCGCCGGGCAAATCCAGAAGCTCCGCCGGGAGCGGCGCTTCGGGCTGGGGCTGATTAAGCTGCTCTATCCGGGCGTCAAAGGTGATGAGGAGTTGGGCAGGCAGGTGTGCCGTGACATGGCGTTCACCACGATGGGCTATGTCGTGATGCAGGCGCAGCAGCGCGTCGGCGGACTGTGCTGGCGTTACTGGTTTGACTATGTCGCGGAAGCAGAACATACCACCTATATTAACGGCGCCTGGCACGGCAATGAAGTGCCCTACGTCTTCGATACCCTCGGCCAGGTGGAGCCTTCACGCCAGTATGTCAACGAACGGGATTTACAGTTTGCTGCCCACGTGGCCGATTACTGGGTGAGCTTTGCGCGAGACGCAGGGCCTCGTGAGATCCTGCCAGGGCCGACGCACTGGCCCGCATGCCGAAAAGGGCGGGACGTTTTGTTACGCATTGGTGTGAATAAACATGCAGGATTCCGGCTTGAAAACCGCTTTATGCGCGCCCGCATGAGCCTCTTCAAACGGGTAATGAAGCACCACGTCAGCCTCGATTAAGCAAACAGGCGCGAAACGCCGCCAGTCCATTTTCCTCCCCTGGCGTTTCGCGCAGCACCAGCCGGTAGCTCGCGCCGGTTTTTATGCTGGTTTCATAAGGCCTCATCAGTCTTCCCGCGCGGACATCTTCGGCCACCAGCGTTTCGTCGGCAATGGCCACGCCCAGCCCCTGAATGGCGGCCGTGATGGCGAGATCCATCGTGTCGAAGTGTTGATTTTTGTGCATGGCAAAGCCCGGACCTTCCTGTTTCGTCAGCCACAGCGACCAGTCTGTCTTATCCCTTGTGGGGTGCAGGAACGTCAGCGATCCCAGCGCTGCACCCGCCCGTACCGGGCTTATCACCGGGGTGAGCGCCTCTTCGAACAGCAGGTCGCCTGCGCTCATGTGTGTGCCGAACACGATGGCCGCGTCGTAAGATTCGGTTTTGAAATTGACGTTGTGATCGGTGGTGGTGGTCAGGGCGATCTGCAGATCCGGCTGCTCACGCTCCACCTCCAGCAGGCGCGGCACCAGCCAGCGCATGGCACAGGTGGGCGCCTTAAGCCGGATCACGGTCTGCTGGCTGCGGGCCTGGTCGGCCACGGTCAGCAAGTGTTCGAAAGCAGACTGCAGTTCCGGGAGCAGGGCGCTGCCCTGCGAAGAGAGACGCAGGCCGCGTGCGTGGCGTTCAAAAAGCGGAAAGCCAAACCACGCTTCAAGGGAGGCTATTTTGCGGCTCACGGCCCCCTGCGTCAGGCAAAGTTCTGCGGCAGCATGGGTCAGATTCAGGTGACGCGCGGTGACTAAAAATGCGTCGATGGCATTGAGCGGGAGCGAACGGCGCGACATGGAAACACCTCAGCTATGCATTTTTCTCATGGCTATTATGACAACAATTCGATTGTCCCGACAACAGAGATGTTGTTTGAATAGTTATGCAATGTCCATGAGAAGGGAAAGAGGATGACTTTACGAACGCCAGTGCAAACGCGCTCTAAACTGCCCGATGTGGGCACCACCATTTTTACCGTTATCGGCCAGCTCTCGGCGCAGCATAACGCGATTAACCTTTCTCAGGGCGCACCGAATTTTTCCTGCGACCCGAAGCTTGTTGCGGGCGTTACCCGCGCAATGGAGGCGGGGCATAACCAGTATGCGTCGATGACCGGTCTGCAGCCGCTCAAAGAGCGCATTGCTGATAAAATTGCCACCCTATACGGCACGCGGTATGACCCGGCCAGCGAGGTGCTGGTGACCGCCAGCGCCAGCGAAGGGCTCTATTCGGCAATCAGCGGGCTGGTGCACCCGGGTGATGAGGTGATCTACTTTGAGCCGTCATTTGACAGCTACGCGCCGATTGTCCGTCTGCAGGGGGCAACGCCGATTGCCATCAAGCTCACCGTGCCGGATTTTGCCGTCAACTGGGACGAAGTCCGGGCTGCCATCTCCCCGCGCACGCGCATGATCATCATCAATACGCCGCACAACCCGAGCGGCCAGGTTTTTTCAGCCAACGACCTGCAGCAGCTGGCGGCGCTGACGCGCAATACCGACATCATTATTTTGTCTGACGAAGTGTATGAACACGTGGTGTTTGACGGTGAGCCGCACCACGGGATGGCCACGCACCCGCAGCTGGCGGAGCGTAGCGTGATTATTTCCTCTTTCGGAAAAACCTATCACGTCACCGGCTGGCGCGTGGGTTACTGTGTTGCACCGGCGGTGCTGATGGACGAGATTTGTAAAGTCCATCAATTTTTAATGTTTTCTGCCGATACGCCAATGCAGCACGCGTTTGCTGAACATATGGTCGACCCGCAAACCTGGCTGTCGCTGTCGGCGTTTTACCAGCGCAAGCGCGATCTGCTGCAGAGTCTGCTGGCCGATTCGCCGTTCACGCTGCTGCCCAGCGCCGGATCGTTCTTCATGCTGGCGGACTACAGCCAATTCAGCAACGAGCGCGACAGCGAGCTGGTGAAACGGCTGATCGTTGAGTACGGTGTAGCTACCATTCCGCTGTCGGCGTTTTATGCGGACGGTACGGATAATAAATTGATTCGTCTCTCTTTTGCGAAAGATGAGGCGACGTTACGGGCAGGTGCCCAAGCCCTGTGTCGGGTTAAACCACGCTGAGATAGGCTCTGAGGAGTTTGAGATGAAAATACGCGCGCTAGTTGTCGGCATGGGATTGCTGTGTACCTTTTCCTCCTTCGCGGCGTCCGAGCTGCGTTACGGTCTGGAAGCCGAGTATCCGCCGTTTGAAAGCCGCAATACGGCAGGCGAACTGGAAGGGTTTGACGTTGAGCTGGGGAATGCCATCTGCAAAGCGGCAGCGCTGAAGTGCAGCTGGGTGGAAACCTCGTTTGATGCGCTGATCCCGGGCCTGGTGGCGAAGAAATTCGACGCCATCAACTCGGCGATGAATATCACCGAGCAGCGCCGCAAGAGCATTGATTTTACCCAGCCGATTTACCGTATTCCGTCGCAGCTGGTCGGCAAGGCCGGCACGGCGGTTGAGGCGACGCCAGAAGGGCTGAAGGGGAAAACCATCGGCGTGCTGCAGGGATCCATTCAGGAAACCTATGCCAAAGAGCACTGGGAAAAGCAGGGTGTCACCGTGGTGTCGTATAAAGATCAGAATATGGCCTGGGGCGATCTGCTGAATGGCCGTATCGACGCCTCGCTGGTCATGTCCGCGGCCGGGCAGGCAGGTTTCCTCAGCAAGCCGCAGGGAAAAGGGTTTGGTTTCATCGGCAAACCGGTGTCTGACGACACTATCCTCGGCAGTGGGATCGGCTTTGGGTTGCGTAAAGGTGACGAGGCCACCAAAAAGCAGCTTGATGCCGCAATTGATAAAGTACGTGCCGACGGCACGATCGCCAAACTCGCTGATAAGTACTTCCCGGGTATCGATGTCAGCGTAAAATAACCGCCTCATTCGCCCCGTCAGCTGATGTCCTGACGGGGCATTTTTATACACATTTTCCAGGCTTTCTTTACACCACTTTCGGGCCGTTCTGGTCGACAGAAAATATTTCTCACTTTGTTCAGATAATTACCGGCCAACAATTGGATTCTTAACCATTTTTGTTTAGGCTGTGCGTTCTTTCTTGCCGTCATTTCGCCGAGCGCGAAACACATTCACACGACCATAAGGACGTTTTTCCAGGCATGAATCGCAGACGTTTTCTAAAAGGCTCGCTGGCAGTGGCAGCCCTGAGCGGCACATCCGGCCTTGCTTCCCTGTTTTCCAAAGCGGCTTACGCTGCTGACTCTGACATTGCTGACGGCCAGAGCCGTCGTTTTGACTTCTCCGTCCTGCAATCCATGGCGCATGACCTGGCGAAAACCCCGTGGGGTGGTGCGCCGCGCCCGCTGCCGGAGACGCTGGCCACGATGACGCCGCAGGCGTACAACGCCATCCGCTACGATGAAAAGCAGTCACTGTGGAACAACATTGAAGGGCGTCAGTTGGACGTGCAGTTCTTCCATATGGGAATGGGGTTCCGCCGTCGCGTGCGGATGTTCTCGCTGGACCAGTCCACCTCTATGGCGCGCGAGATCCACTTCCGTCCGGAGCTGTTCAGCTACGGTGAAACGGGAGTGGATACCAAACAGCTGGAAGGGCAAAGCGATCTCGGCTTTGCGGGCTTCCGCGCGTTTAAGGCGCCGGAGCTGGCGCGTCGCGATATCGTCTCTTTCCTGGGCGCGAGCTATTTCCGCGCGGTGGATGACACTTACCAGTACGGCCTTTCCGCCCGCGGCCTGGCGGTAGATACCTTCACCGACACGCCGGAAGAGTTCCCGGACTTTACCTCCTTCTGGTTTGAGACCGTCAAGCCCGGCGACACAACCTTTACCGTCTATACGCTGCTCGACAGCCCGAGCATCACGGGTGCCTATAAATTCGTGATCCACTGCGAGAAGAGCCAGGTGATCATGGATGTGGAAAACCACCTCTACGCGCGTAAGGACATCAAGCAGCTCGGCATTGCGCCGATGACCAGCATGTTCAGCTGCGGCAATAACGAACGCCGCATGTGTGACACTATTCACCCTCAAATCCATGACTCCGACCGCCTGGCGATGTGGCGCGGCAACGGGGAGTGGATCTGTCGTCCGCTGAACAACCCGCAGAAGCTGCAGTTCAATGCCTATATGGACAAAAACCCGAAAGGGTTCGGTCTGCTGCAGCTCGATCGCGATTTCTCGCACTATCAGGACGTGATGGGCTGGTACAACAAGCGTCCAAGCCTGTGGGTGGAACCGCGTAACGACTGGGGTAAAGGCGCGGTTGGCCTGATGGAGATCCCGACCACCGGTGAAACGCTGGATAACGTGGTCTGCTTCTGGCAGCCGGAAAAAGCCGTCAAAGCGGGCGACGAGCTGGACTTCAAATATCGCCTCTACTGGAGCGCGATGCCGCCGGTGCGCTCCCCGCTGGCCAACGTCTACGCCACCCGCACCGGCATGGGCGGCTTCCCGGAAGGCTGGGCACCGGGCGAAAACTACCCGAAAGTGTGGGCCCGTCGCTTTGCCATCGACTTCGTCGGCGGCGACCTGAAGGCTGCTGCGCCAAAAGGCATCGAGCCGGTGATTACGCTCTCCAGCGGTGAAGCGAAGCAGGTAGAGATCCTCTACGTTGAGCCGTTTGACGGCTATCGCATTCTGTTTGACTGGTACCCAACGTCGGATTCGACGGAACCGGTGGATATGCGCCTGTTCCTGCGCTGCCAGGGCGATGCCATCAGCGAAACCTGGCTGTACCAGTATTTCCCGCCAGCGCCGGATAAACGTCAGTATGTTGACGACCGGGTAATGCGTTAACTTTTGTGGGATTGTGCCGGGTGGCGGCTTCGCCTTACCCGGCCTACGTTTCAGTACTGTAGGCCCGGTAAGCGCAGCGCCACCGGGCGATGACGAGGCACCATGACATCTGAAATCATCCCCGTTTCACAACACATCGAACTACGTTCCGTCGAAGAGCGCTACACCGCCGACCTGCACAATCTCGTCGTCAAAAACAGAGCCTTTCTGCAAACCGCCTTTGACTGGGCGCAGCACGTGGGCAGCGAAGAGGATACCCGCCGCAACGTGCAGAGTAACCAGATGCTGCACCAGCGCGGCTACGCCAAAATGTTTCTGATCTTCAAGGATGATGCGCTGGTTGGCGTCCTGTCGTTCAACACCATTGAACCGACCAACAAAGCCGGCTACATCGGCTACTGGCTGGATGAAGCCCACCAGGGTCAGGGCATTCTCTCTCAGTCACTGCAGGCGTTTATGCGCTACTACGCTGAACGCGGTGAGATCCGTCGTTTTGTGATCAAGTGTCGGGTGGCGAATCAGCACAGCAACAGCGTTGCCGTGCGCAACGGTTTTACGCTGGAAGGGTGCCTGCGGGAAGCGGAATACCTGAATGGCCGCTTTGACGATGTCAATATCTACGGCCGGATCTATACCCTATAACGCGCCCAGCAGCGGCGTGCGGGTGATGCGCTGGTCGCCATTAATCACTTTTTCGCCGCGCAGGTGAATGCTCTCGCCGGCAAACGCTTCAATGACCGCATCGTCGGTGATTTCAACCCGGTGTTCGATAAGCACATCTCCGCTGATGCGCGCGCGCCCCTGGATCACCACTTTATCATCCAGCATGATTGGCCCGCCGCGCAGCCAGGCCTGCCCGCCAATCAGGACGTGATGCTTAATGACGCAGTTGCCTTCGACCACGGCATTCTCCGCAATCTGAGAGCTATAGCGCACCGTGGGGATGGCATCGTCGTCAAACCCGGCTATCACGCGGGCGTTACCATAGACTTTTGCGCAGTCGCACACCCAGACGTTGTTGAGTTCGTTACCCTCCAGGATCGCGTTGTCAAAGACCTCGGCCCGGTGTTCAACAAAGGCAAAATTGACCATCGCCTCGCCGTAGATTTGCGCCTGGTGCACAATCCGCGACTGGCTCACCGTCGCCTTGTCGTAGATTTGCAGGATCTGTTCATGGTCCGGCGTCAGCCCTTTGGCGGCAATGACAACACTGTGATGCAGCACGCGCGCGTCGCCGGAGATATGACACTCGCCCCGTACGCAGGATTGCTGAATGGTGACGTTGTCACTTATTCGCGCCCCGTGGCTGACCTCTGCGCCGTCCAGCCAGCAGCTGTCGCCGATATGCGCGTTATGGCTAATGATGCACGGAAGGGTAAGACGCGCGTTGCCGGAGACGACTGCACCCGCGAACACCACGCTGTTTTCATCGTAGATCCAGCAGTCGCCGTCCTGCGCGAGGGCGCGCTCATCGTCAATCCAGCCGCCTCTCGTGCCGACTGTCACGTCGTTAAAGTCCGCCGTGGCGATAATCTGCCGCAGCGTGGTGGCGTGGGTGGTTTCGCCGTTTTTCCATTGCCAGAGGCGGGTCTCGTCGCTAAGGCGATATTTGTTCATCTTCATGTCTCTGATAAGCGTCTTCACTAAACGTAGCAAAGTTTTCGCTTTTCGAGCGGCTGGCAACCAGACGGCAAACGCCTTAAAATGGCATGTAAAATGCACTTTCACTTTATGCGAACGCAGGAAAAACAATGACCGTCGATGAGAATTACTTCACAGAGAAATATGGCTTAACCCGTACCCATTCAGAGGTGCTGTACAGCGCGGAGATTGTGAAGCCCGGTAAAACGCTCGATCTGGGCTGCGGCAACGGCCGTAACAGCCTGTACCTTGCGGCCAACGGGTACGACGTGACCGCATGGGACAAGAACCCGATGAGCATCGACAATATCGAGCGCATCAAGGCGGAAGAAGGGATTGCTAATCTGCATACCGCGATTAAGGATCTGAACAACCTGAGCTTTGACGGCCAGTACGATTTTATTCTCTCTACCGTGGTGATGATGTTCCTGGAGGCAAAAACCATCCCGGGCCTTATCGCCAATATGCAGCGCTGCACGACGCCGGGCGGTTACAATCTGATCGTTGCCGCCATGGATACGGCAGACTACCCCTGCACGGTCGGCTTCCCGTTTGCCTTCAGGAGCGGTGAGCTGAGCAACTACTACGAAGGCTGGGAGTTGCTCAAATACAACGAGGACGTTGGCGAACTGCACCGCACTGATGAAAACGGCAACCGCATCAAGCTGCGCTTTGCCACGATGCTGGCACGCAAGCCCGCTTAACGGGCGGCCAGCAGGCAGATCTGCAGGGCAGTCTTATAAGACGCCTCGAACGAGGAGAGCGGCAGGAATTCAAACTTCGAGTGGAAGTTATGCGCCCCGGTGAAGAAGTTCGGCGTGAGTAGCCCTTTAGCCGAGAGCGCCGCGCCGTCGGTGCCGCCGCGCATTGGCGTCGGTTTCGGCGTGATGCCGAGCGATTCCATCGCCTCGAACATCAGATCGATGGCACGCCGGTCTTCGCCAATCGCATTGCTGATATTGCTGTAGGTATCTTCAATGCGATAGTCCACGCTGGCCGTCGGATATTGGGCGGCAATCAGCGCGGCTACGTCGGCAATCTGCTGCTTGCGCGCGGCAAAGCTCTCCTTATCAAAGTCGCGTATATTGGCCTTAAGAACGGCCTCGTTCTGTCCGGCCTGAATGCCGTTAAACCAGATATAGCCTTCACGTCCCTCGGTGCACTCGGGCGTTTGCTGGCGGTCAAAATGGGTGATGTAATCAGTCGCCATCAGCAGGGGATTCACCAGCACGCCTTTGGCGGACATCGGGTGCGCCGTCACGCCGGTAAAACGGATTTCCGCGGCTGCCGCATTAAAGTTCTCGTAGACAATCTCACCCAGCTCGCAGCAGTCAATGGTCCAGGCAAAGTCGACGTCGAAGCGCTTAAGATCCAGCGCTTTGGCACCGTTCAGGCCGATCTCTTCGTCAGGCACAAACGCCACGACGATATCGCCATGCCGGTGCTCCGCCGTCAGGTTTTCCAGCACCGTCATGACCACCGTGACCGCCGATTTATTATCGGCGCCCAATACGCTGGTTCCGTCGCTGAAAATAATCTCCTCGTTCGGATAAGCCAGAATTTCGGGATGCTCGTTTACCCGTAGCCAGATGTCTTTCTCTTTATTCAGACAGAGATCTTCACCGGTAAACGTTAATATTTGTGGATGAATATCCGGTGAAAGTCCCACGTCGACGGTATCAATATGGGTAATAAAGCCGATGCGCGGCGCACCGGGCACGTTGCCTTTTTTAACCGCCGTCACCGTGGCGAATTCATCAATCACAATGTCGTCTAACCCCAGCTGTGCCAGCTCCTGCGCCAGCTCGCGCGCCATGTCATGCTGGCCCGGCGTTGAAGGCAGGGTTTTGACTCTGGGATCGCTCTGGCTGGTGATCGCGAGATAGCGGAAAAAACGGTGCGTTAATTGTCTGGAAAGCGGCGAGCCCATAGTGATTTATTCCTTATTTATTTTTCAGGTGTTTGCCACATCACTTTAATGTTATTTATGAAATGGCAAAAGAATTAATTAGCCGTCGAATTAAAAAGACAGGAATAAATGATGACAAGCAAACTCACAACTTTCACATTGGCGCTCGCGGCACTCACGGTCAGTTCCGCTGTCGCTGCGAAAACGCTGGTGTATTGCTCCGAAGGATCGCCGGAAAACTTTAACCCTCAGCTTTACACTTCGGGAACCAGCGTCGACGCCAGCGCCGTGCCGGTCTATAACCGTCTGGTCGATTTCAAACCCGGCACCACGGAGCTGGTGCCGAGCCTGGCGGAACGCTGGGAGGTGAGCGACGACGGCAAGGTTTACACCTTCCATCTGCGCAAGGGCGTGAAGTTCCAGAGCAATAAATCCTTCACGCCGACCCGTGACTTTAACGCCGACGACGTGATCTTCTCGTTTATGCGGCAAAAAGACGTGAATCATCCCTACCACAACGTCTCTAACGGCAGCTATTCCAACTTCGAAAGCCTGGAGTTCGGCAGCCTGATTACCGCCATTGATAAAGTCGATGACCACACCGTGCGCTTTACCCTGGCGCACCCGGAAGCGCCGTTTGTCGCCGATCTGGCCTGGTATTTTGCCTCGATCCTTTCAGCGGAGTATGCCGACGCGATGCTGAAAGCGGGCACGCCGGAGAAGGTGGATATGGAACCCATCGGCACCGGACCGTTTAAGCTGGCGCAGTATCAGAAGGATTCCCGGATCCTGTTCACGGCGTTTGCCGACTACTGGCAGGGGAAATCGAAGCTGGACAGGCTGGTGTTTAGCATCACCCCGGATGCCTCCGTGCGTTTTGCCAAAATTGAGAAGAACGAATGTCAGGTGATGCCGTTCCCGAACCCGGCCGATCTGCCGCGCATGAAGGCCAACAAAGATATCAACCTGATGAGCAAGGCCGGACTGAATACCGGCTTCCTGGCGTTCAATACGCAGAAGCCGCCGCTGGATAACGTGAAGGTCCGTCAGGCGCTGGCGATGGCCATCAATAAACCGGCCATTATTGATGCGGTGTTCCACGGTACCGGCACCGTGGCGAAGAATCTGCTGCCGCCGGGCGTCTGGAGTGCCGACAGCGAGCTTAAGGATTACGACTACGATCCTGAAAAAGCCAAAGCGCTGCTGAAAGAGGCCGGCTTTGCCAGCGGCGTCAGCATCGATTTATGGGCGATGCCGGTCCAGCGTCCCTATAACCCGAATGCGAAACGCATGGCGGAGATGATTCAGGCGGACTGGGCGAAAATTGGCGTACAGACCAAAATCGTTACCTACGAATGGGGCGAGTATCTGAAACGCGTGAAGGGCGGAGAGCATCAGGCCGCGCTGATGGGCTGGACGACGGCCACCGGCGATCCGGATAACTTCTTCGGCCCGCTCTTTACCTGCACCTCGGCGAACGGCGGATCAAACTCGGCGAAATGGTGCTACAAGCCCTTCGATAACCTCATTGCCGAGGTGAAATCGATAACCGATCATGATAAGCGCGTGGCGTTGTATAAAGAGGCGCAGCAGATGATGCATGACCAGATGCCTGCGGTGATGATTGCGCATTCAACGATTTTCGAACCGGTACGCAAGGAGGTGAAGGGCTATGAAATCGACCCGTTTGGCAAACATCTGTTCTGGCAAGTGGATATAAATCAGTAATTTTTCACTGCCCGGCATGCGTCCGGGCAATCTTTTTGCAATTTGTGCTCACCGCATCATTTTTTGTCACAACAAACCCGCCCGTCTTTTGCTATAACTTCAAATGCATACTTGCAGATAACATGGAAAACTATCATGCGTACTCAAACTTTTTTTAAAGTTGCAGTGCTTACTGGTCTGTTGGCGTTGGCGGGCTGTTCTTCAAAAGTCGCCGCTCCAGAACAATACTCCGGCTTTTTAAAAGACTACTCAGGCTTGCAGCAGACAACGTCTGCGACGGGTAAACCAACGCTGCGTTGGGTTGACCCTTCTTATAATGAAGCTAACTACGACAGTATTCTCTGGACACCGATTACCTATTACCCAACGCCAAAACCGACCACGCAAATTGGTCAAAAAACGCTTGATGAGTTGTTGAATTACACCAATAACAAAATGAAAACGGCGATTGGTACGCGTAAGCCGGTTGTGACCACGCCGGGTAAACATAGCCTGATTTTCCGCGGCGCGATTACCGGGGTGAGTTCACAGAAAGAGGGGCTGCAGTTCTATGAAGTGGTGCCTGTTGCGCTGGTGGTGGCCGGTACGCAGATGGCAACCGGACACCGCACCATGGATACGCATCTCTTCTTTGAAGGCGAGCTGATCGATGCGGCCACCAATAAACCGGTCATGAAGGTGGTACGTAAAGGCGAAGGTAAAGAGCTGAATAACGAAAGCACACCAATGACCTTTGCGACGCTGAAGCAGGTTGTTGATGATATGGCGACGGATGCCACCATGTTTGATGTGAAAAAGACCGCAAAATAAAATAAAACGGCCTGCGTAATGCAGGCCTTTTTATTTACGCCATCCGTAAGCGTCTGAACCAGGTTTCCGGTTTGGTAAACATCACCATATTTCCTCCCAGGATCAGCACTAATCCCACGATACCGTTGACATGCCAGACGTAGCCTTCATAGACCGTGGAGAAGGAGAGCGCCACCAGCGGAAAGAGCAGCGTGCTGTAGGCCGCTTTGCCCGGACCAATGCGTCCCACCAGCGTGAAGTAGGCACCAAAAGCAATCACCGAGCCAAACAGGGCCAAATACACCAGCGCGCCGAGATAGCTCACCGTCCATTCCGGTACAAAGCTATCGCCTCTGAACAGCGCAATGCAGCCCATCACCAGCGTGCCATAGAGCATCGCCCAGGCGTTGGTGGTCATGGTTTCCAGGCCTCTGCGCTGATGGCGCATGCTGATCATATTGCCCAGCGAGAAGCCGTAGGTTCCGAGCGCGGAAAGCCCAATACCGGTCAGGAGTGACGCGCTCCAGCCACTGGCCAGCAGATCGTCCCAGAAGAGGGTGACAATCCCAACCAGCCCCAGTGCCGCCGCCGTCCAGAAACGCGCGGGCGGGCGCTGCCCGAAGAAAATAAAGCTGTTAATGGCGTTATAGAGCACCGCCATGGAGAAGATCACCGACTCCAGTCCGGTATTGATATGTGCCGCTGCCGTGTAAAAACACCAGAAGTTAAAGCAGAAAACACAGCATCCCTGAAGCAGGCAAAAAAGATGATCCCGAAGCGCCAGCGTGCGCAGGCGACGCAGGGCGAGTAACACCACCATCATGGTGAGGCTGGCGACGGCGAAGCGCCAGAAAATCGACACCGGCGCCGCGACGGGGCCCTGCTGCAGGAAAATCGCAATCCAGGTGGTTCCCCAGATAATGACCACGAGTCCATATAATAATGCGTTCATAGTTGTCTCTTCTCAAACCGCGGAAGCCCGCAGTATGGCGCTGAACTGCGTAACGGGCTTTCACCTGCTTGCGGGTGACTTGCAAAATCTTGCGCTTTTTTCTTCCCTGGGGTCTGGCAACGGGGGACAACTCTTTTTAGACTGATATTCCGATCATTCATGCGCTAACGGTTATGTCTCACGCTTACGATACCTTTGAAACGCTTTGCCAACAGAATGCGGTCCTGCGGGAAACCGTCTCGCTGAATTCGGGTATTCAGCTGGCAGCGTGGTACAACAAGCACGACACGATAACCGTTAAAAGCAACCATCATACCCTCAGCCTGTACGTGGCGGACGGCTACGAAAGCTATCAAAAAACGCCGGGCGGTTGGAAGAACGGTGGGGGGCCGGACCGTTTCTGCCTGATGCCCAAAGAGAGCGAATCGACGTGGGACATCCGTGATGATCTGTCGTTTGTGCATCTCTACTGCACCGATGAACACCTGCGCGATGTGGGGGAGAAAATCTGGGACAAGCGACCGCTTTCGCTGACCCTGGACGAGCGCATTTTTGGCAGCGATCCGAAGATCACCACGCTGTATCGCCAGTTTTTACTGGGCTGTGACTGGCAGCAGCACGCCAACCAGCTGACCCTGAGCACGGCCTCCACGCTGCTGCTGACCCATCTGCTGCAAAACTACTCAAACGTGCAGTGGAAGCTGCCGGTTGTCACGGGAGGGTTGTCGCCGTTTGTGCTGCGCAATGTCCTCGCCTTTATCGAAGAGAATCTCGGGCAGCCCCTGACGCTGGCCGAACTGGCGGCGCAGGCTGCCCTCAGCGAATACCATTTTGCCCGCATGTTCCGCCAGTCGACGGGGCTGGCGCCGCATCAGTATGTGATGCAGAGGCGAATGGATAAAGCGAAAGCCCTTGTCCAGCATACGACGACGCCGCTAACGGAGATCGCGTTTGCCTGCGGGTTTAACTCCGCCAGCCACTTCAGCAACCGCTTTCGCAGCGCGACGGGCATGACGCCTTCGCAACTACGCGCGGCGAGCGCGTGAAAACAGGGCGTAGCATACTCCGCCCAGCACCAGCCCCCAGAATGCCGAACCGATGCCCAGGATTGTCACGCCGCTTGCGGTCATCAGAAATGTGACGATAGCCGCGTCGCGCTCCGCTTCGTGACTCAGCGCCTGATATAAACTCCCGCTGATGGTGCCCAGCAGTGCCAGACCGGCCAGCGTCTGGATCCAGCTGAGCGGCAGCGCGGCCATCAGCCCGGTAATGGATCCCCCGAAAATTCCCGCCAGCAGATAAAACCCTCCCGCAGCGATGGCCGCCAGCCAGCGTTTACCCGCATCCGGGTGTGCATCCGGGCTTTGGCAAATGGCGGCGGTAATGGCCGCAATGCAGATTGAAAAGACACCAAACGGAGAAAACAGCAGCGCCATTCCCCCCGTAACGATAATGAGCGGTGAGACCGCCAGCGGGTAACCGGAGGCTTTCATCGTGGCGAACCCCGGCGCGTTTTGTGAGGCCATGGTGACCAGGAAGAAGGGTAAGCCAATACTCACCAGGCTGGTGAAGGTGAAGGCGGGCGCAATAAATTCGGGCATCACCAGTGAAAGCGTGAGCTTATCCGTGACAACGTCACCACCGACCCATGCCACCATACCGCCCACCAGGAGCGTGACCACGATGGCATAGCGCGGCGACAGCGCTTTGGCGATCAGCCACGCCGCAATCATGCTGCCGCACAGCAGAAAGTGCCCCTCAAGATGCGCAAACGCGTGGAGGCCAAACTGCAGCAATACCCCGGCCAGCATGGCGGCAGCAAGCGAATGGGGGATCAGCTTCATCAGACGGGCGAAAAGCCCGGTAACGCCGCAGAGCAAAATAAGCGCGTTCGCAAAGATGAACACGCCAATGGTTTCCGCCAGCGTGACGCCGTGCAGGCTGGTAGCGAGCAGCGCCGCGCCGGGCGTCGACCAGGCGGTCAGTACGGGTGCTTTGTACCACCAGGAGAGCGCCAGCGTGCTGACGCCCATCCCAATCCCCAGCGCGGTCATCCAGCCCGCAATCTGCTGCGCGCTGGCGCCAGCCGCGGCGGCGGCCTGCCAGATGATGGCTGCCGAGCTGGCGTAACCGACCAGCACGGCGACAAATCCAGCCAGTGCGACTGGAATAAGATGAGAGGAAGGGCGCATGAAAACTCCGTTGTGCGTTATAACGTCCGCAGTAAGGTAGCACTGTGCGCTATAGCGTACAAGTGGTATGCTGAATGTCACCAGGAGGGAACATGGACATCACACGACATCTTGCAACCACATTGAAAACGCTGCGCCAGGCACGCGGCTGGAGTTTGTCGAAGCTCGCGGACGAGACCGGCGTGTCAAAGGCCATGCTCGGGCAAATCGAGCGAAATGAATCCAGCCCCACGGTGTCGACGCTGTGGAAAATTGCCACAGGACTGAACGTGCCGTTTTCCGCCTTCATCACGCCTGAGGCGGACCGACAGGCGGTGTTTGACCCGCAGCAGCAGGCGATGGTCGTCAAGCCGCTCTTTCCGTGGGACGAGGCGCTCCGGTTTGATTATTTCTCCATTACCCTGGCCCCCGGCGCCCTGAGTGAATCCACGCCGCATGAGGCGGGGGTGATTGAACATGTGGTGGTGATCAGCGGCGAGCTGGAGATGAAGCTCGAGGGCAAGTGGCAGACGATTTCTGCCGATTCGGGCGTCCGCTTCGCCGGCGATAAACCGCATGCCTACCGCAACAGCAGCGACCGGACGGTGCATTTTCACTCCATGATTCATTATCCCCGCTGAGGCTACGCAAAACTGTTTCGCTGACGCAGACTTCTGACTACAATAGCCGCCATTTTGACCATAACGGATAACGACGAAGTATGCGCCTGCAATCCCATCATCTTGAACTTTTAAGCCCGGCCCGTGACGCCGCCATTGCCCGTGAAGCGATCCTTCATGGCGCAGATGCCGTCTACATTGGTGGTCCTGGCTTCGGTGCCCGCCATAACGCCAGCAACAGCCTGAGCGATATTGCTGAACTGGTGCCGTTCGCCCACCGTTTCGGGGCGAAAGTGTTCGTGACCCTGAACACCATTCTTCATGATGATGAGCTGGAGCCTGCGCAACGTCTGATTACCGATCTCTATCAGGCCGGGGTGGATGCCCTGATTGTTCAGGATATGGGCGTGCTGGAGCTGGATATTCCGCCCATTGAACTACACGCCAGTACCCAGTGTGATATCCGCACGGTTGAGAAGGCGAAGTTTCTCTCTGACGTCGGCTTTTCGCAGATCGTCCTGGCCCGCGAGCTGAACCTGAATCAAATCCGCGATATTCACCAGGCGACAGACGCGACGATTGAATTCTTTATCCACGGCGCGCTGTGCGTCGCCTATTCCGGTCAGTGCAACATTTCCCACGCGCAGACGGGGCGCAGCGCCAACCGCGGCGACTGTTCACAGGCCTGCCGTCTGCCGTATACCCTGAAAGACGATCAGGGCCGCGTCGTGGCATTTGAAAAACACCTGCTCTCGATGAAGGATAACGATCAGACCGCCAACCTGGGCGCGCTGATCGACGCGGGCGTGCGTTCCTTCAAGATTGAAGGGCGCTATAAAGATATGAGCTACGTGAAGAACATCACCGCGCACTATCGCCAGATGCTGGATGCCATTATCGAGGATCGCGGTGACCTGGCGCGCGCGTCGGCCGGTCGTACCGAGCATTTCTTTATTCCGTCGACGGACAAAACGTTCCACCGCGGCAGCACGGACTATTTCGTGAATGCCCGTAAAGGGGATATCGGCGCGTTTGACTCACCGAAGTTTATCGGCTTACCGGTTGGCGAAGTGCTGAAAGTGGCGAAAGATCACCTTGATGTTGCGGTGACGGAGCCGCTGGCGAACGGCGATGGCCTTAACGTGATGATTAAGCGTGAAGTGGTGGGCTTCCGCGCCAACACAGTCGAAAAAACCGGCGAGAACCGCTACCGCGTGTGGCCGAATGAAATGCCGGCCGATCTCTACAAGGCGCGACCGAACGCGGCGCTTAACCGTAACCTCGATCATAACTGGCAGCAGGCGCTGCTGAAAACCTCCAGCGAACGTCGTATCGCGGTGGATATTGAACTGGGCGGCTGGGAAGAGCAGCTGATTCTGACCATGACCTGTGAAGACGGCATCAGCGTAACGCATACGCTTGATGGCCTGTTCGAGGTGGCAAACAACGCGGAGAAAGCGCTCAACAGCCTGAAGGATGGCGTCGCGAAGCTGGGTCAGACGATTTACTACGCCCGCAACGTTGAGGTCAACCTGCCGGATGCCCTGTTTGTACCGAACAGTTTGCTCAACCAGTTCCGCCGTGAAACCGCCGAGATGCTGGATGACGCGCGCCTGGCGAACTACCCGCGCGCTAGTCGTAAAGCGGAAGCCGTTCCTGCGCCCGTCTACCCGGATACGCATTTATCCTTCCTGGCCAACGTCTATAACCATAAAGCACGTGAATTCTATCATCGCCACGGCGTGCAGCTGATCGACGCGGCCTATGAAGCGCATGAGGAGAAGGGCGATGTGCCGGTGATGATCACCAAGCACTGCCTCCGTTTCGCGTTTAACCTGTGCCCTAAGCAGGCAAAAGGCAACATCAAGAGCTGGAAGGCTACCCCTATGCAGCTCGTAAACGGTGACGAAGTACTGACCCTCAAATTTGACTGCCGTCCGTGCGAAATGCATGTGATTGGCAAGATGAAAAACCACATCTTCAAAATGCCGCAGCCCGGCAGTATTGTGGCGTCCGTCAGTCCGGACGATCTGATGAAAACGCTGCCAAAACGCAAGGGCAGCTAATTACCGAACGTGCGTGTCCGGTTTGCGCGATTTCTGCCACAGGTGGTGTTCGCGCAAACCTTCCGCCGACTCCTCCGCCGCACTTCGCAATTCATCGCTGTCGGCTTCATGACGCAGCTGATGCTCCACATTCTTTACCCACAGATATTCATGTCCTTTGTGCCCGGCCATAAGCTGGCCTGAAAAGAGGGCACAGATCAGCATCACGAGAGATAAACCTTTTTTAACCATGAAGTCACCGCCGAATAACATTGCGGCTTGATCATGCCGATTATTTATTATGGTTATTATTCAAAACTTCAAATTAGCGCAAAGGAAATGTCAAAGAGTATGATTTCGGGCGCGCTGCAGCGGGTTAAAAAAGGCTGTTTAACCTTCGTTAAGACAACGGGTGTTAGCTTGTATGGGATCCGCAGCCCGGCCATGTCGTGTCGGGACGTAGAGACCAAAATACAAATCTATCCATGCAAGCATTTACCGCCATTTTTGGCGGTTTTTTTTTGCGCAGTGTTTACCGTGGTTTTACGGCATCAGTCGGTAGTGCGACTGCACCAGACCCGAAGGGAAGCTGCGGCTGGAGACCAGCGTCAAATCGATATCCCCGGGCAGGGCGCCAAACAGTGATTTTCCCGAACCGAGCAGGACCGGAACGGTCGTGATCACCATATCGGCGACCAGTCCTTCCCGCAGAAACGACTGTATCACCTGCCCACCATCAAGATAGACGCGATGGACGTTCTGCATCGCCAGATCGTCGAGCACCTCCTTTGGCGTGCGGCCTGAAAACTGTACTTTGCCCCTCAATGCGTCGGGCACCGGCGTGTCGGCCAGCCGTCGGGAGAGGACCAGCACGGGCCGATCATACGGCCAGGTGTCAAAAGTCAGCACCTTCTCATAGCTCCCCCGGCCCATCACGATCCACTCTTTGTCCGCGATGAACGCCGCATAGCCATGATCCTCAGTCGGGTCATCGCGCTGCAGCAGCCACTCGATATCGTCATTGTGTCTGGCGATGTAGCCATCAAGACTGGTTGCGATAAAAACGTGTGTGGTGACCATCAGGTGCTCCGTATTAACCATAAAACTAACGCCTCAGCGGGCAGTACCGGAATGAGAAAATTGTTTACGGTACTGGGCCGGGGAAATCGCGAACTGCTGGCGGAAATGATGACGCAGCGTCGATGCCTGGCCAAACCCGGTCTGTTCCGCGATGCTGTCGATGCTTAAACGGCTGCTTTCAAGATAATCTTTCGCCCGCAGCAGGCGTTCATTGAGTAGCCAGCGGGCAGGCGTCGTTCCCGTTGCCGCTTCGAAGCGACGAAGAAACGTGCGCTGACTCATACCGACACGACGCGCCAGCGAGTCGACGCTGTGCGGCTCGGTAAGATGCGTGTGCAGAAAATCAAACAGCTGACCAAGGCGCTGGCTTTCGCGCAGCTGCGCCACCGGGCGACTCAGTTGTTGCGGCTGAGAGCCATCCCGGTGAGGGGGAATGACCAGCCGACGCGCCACGCTGTTGGCGGTTTCCATCCCATAATCTCTTCGTACAACGTGAAGGCAGAGATCGATCCCCGCCGCGCTGCCTGCGGAAGTCAGTATATCGCCTTCATCCTGGTAGAGCACATCCTCGACCACGTCGATGTCAGGGAAGCGGGTTTTTAGCGTCTCAATGTAGCGCCAGTGCGTCGTGGCTTTACGTCCGTTCAGCAGCCCCGAGGCGGCCAGCACAAATACGCCCGAGCAGATGGAGAGCAGCTGACAGCCTCGCGCGCTGGCCTGACGTAATGCGTTGCAGAGCGCGTCCGGCACCGGCGAGTCCAGCCCACGCCAGCCCGGCACCACGATCAGATCGGCAGACTCAAGCAGGGAGAGATCGCCATCGGTAATGATACGGATCCCGCCTGTCGCCCGAAGCTCACCGCTGTCAACGCTTGCCACGGCAAAACGATACCAGTCGTCGCCCAACTCGGGGCGCGGCAGGCCGAAGATTTCCACCGCCACCCCAAACTCAAAGGTACACAGACCGTCATACGCCAGCACCACCACCTTCGGGCGGGCAATCTGTCTTAACGTTGTCATCTTTTTGCTGTTTTCTGGCATAAGCGAGCGCATTCACGGGCTGGATTTGTGGATAGAGTAGTGTTAACACAAACCCCAAAGATGAGGAAGGATCATGAGCTATGTTACTGAATTTCCGGCTGCCGAGCCGCAGGAAGCCGTTACCCATTTCCTGCGCCGCCTGAGCGTCGAAACCGACTGCTCCGATGTGCATCATGCCATCACGCATAATGAGCAGGACTTTGTTTTACTGCACGTTGTGGGAAGCCCGGAGCAGTTTGCCCGTCGCCATGTGCCGGGCGCTCTGCATATGCCGTGGAGCCAGATGACCGCTGAGCGCATGGCCCAATGGCCTGAAGGAACGCTGTTCGTCGTCTACTGCGCAGGGCCGCACTGTAACGGCGCGGACAGAGCCGCGCTGAAGCTGGCGCGTCTCGGGCTGCCGGTCAAAATCATGCTCGGTGGGATCACCGGCTGGGAAGATGAACGCTACGCGTTTGCCAGCGAGGCGTCCGTCGCCGCGCTGTGAAGATGAATTTTTTTCAACACCTGTGAAATTTTCTCGTTTGCCGGCACCGGTGAGGTATGACATTGTTTTTGGACATTTAGACATCCAGAAGTCTAAAGCTTCAAATGATGAATTATCACTGCTGGCAATTATTGTCGGCAGACTGAGGAGGTTTCCATGCAACGACACCACGCCCCGTTCCGCGCCGATGTAGTCGGCAGTTTTTTACGCCCGGATGCCATCAAGCAGGCTCGCCTGAAATTTGCCAGCGGTGAGATTGATGCCGGGCAGCTTCGCGCGGTGGAGGACGAGGCCATTCGCCACGTCGTCGAGCAGCAGTGTGCGTGCGGCCTGCATGTGGTGACCGACGGAGAATTTCGTCGTGCCTGGTGGCACTTCGACTTCTTCGATGGTCTACAGGGCGTTGAGCGTTACGATTCGCAGCAGGGCATCCAGTTTAACGGCGTGCAAACCAAAGCCCACGGCGTGCGCGTCACCGGCAAGCTGGGCTTTGGCGAGCATCCGATGCTGGAAGACTTTCGCTATCTGAAAAGCATCAGCGGGAACGCCCAGCCGAAAATGACCATTCCCAGCCCGAGCGTGCTCCATTTCCGCGGCGGTCGCAAAGACATTGATGCGACCGTCTATCCGGACCTGAACGTCTATTTTGACGATCTGGCCACCACCTGGCGCGACGCCATTCGGGCCTTCTACGATGCGGGCTGCCGTTATCTGCAGCTGGATGACACCGTCTGGGCCTATCTCTGTTCGGACGATCAGCGCCGTCAGATCCGCGAGCGCGGCGACGACGCCGATGAGCTGGCGCGCATCTATGCCCGCGTGCTGAACAAGGCGCTGGAGGGCAAGCCGGACGACCTGACCATCGGGCTGCACGTCTGTCGCGGCAATTTCCGCTCCACCTGGATTTCCGAGGGCGGCTACGAGCCGGTAGCGGAAGTGCTGTTCGGAACCGTCAACGTTGACGCCTTCTTCCTCGAGTATGATAACGACCGCAGCGGGGATTTCGCGCCATTGCGCTTTGTCCGCCCGGGCAAGCAGCAGGTGGTGCTGGGTCTTATTACCACGAAAAACGGCGAGCTGGAGAACCCGGAGGGGATTAAAGCCCGTCTGGAAGAGGCGGCGAAATACGTGGCGAAAGAGCAAATTTGCCTTAGCCCGCAGTGCGGCTTTGCCTCTACCGAAGAGGGCAACAGCCTGAGCGAATCCCAGCAGTGGGACAAAGTCCGTCTGGTCACGCAGATCGCCAGCGAAGTCTGGTAAAACCTTCCTCCTCAGCGCTGCATTATAAAAGTGCAGCGCTGTGCCATTGTGAGACGTTCTCTTTACATCCGGCGTTCCCCTCCCAGAAATAGCGCTATCTCCATTCTGGCATTCTTTTTGCTCCTGCTTCGCTGACACATTTATTTCCGCGTCCACGCCGTAACGGACGTTTTCGCACAGCGTTCTTTTTCAGGAGTGAAAATATGCACCGTCGTACTTTACTAAAAGCCTTCGCGTTGTCTGCGTCCGTCGTGGCGATGGGGATGAGTTTTGGCGCGCAGGCGGCCGATACCATCAAAGTGGGGATCATGCATTCTCTTTCCGGCACGATGGCTATCTCCGAGACCCCGCTGAAAGATGTCGCCCTGATGACCATCGACGAGATCAACGCCAAAGGCGGCGTGCTGGGCAAGAAACTGGAGCCGGTGGTGGTGGATCCGGCCTCAAACTGGCCGCTGTTTGCTGAGAAAGCCCGTCAGCTGCTGAGCCAGGATAAAGTGGCGGTGGTATTCGGCTGCTGGACCTCGGTTTCGCGCAAATCCGTACTGCCGGTCTTTGAGGAGCTGAACGGCCTGCTGTTCTATCCGGTGCAGTATGAGGGCGAGGAAATGTCGCCAAACGTCTTCTATACCGGCGCGGCGCCGAACCAGCAGGCGATCCCGGCGGTGGAATACCTGATGAGCGAAGACGGCGGCGCGGCGAAACGCTTCTTCCTGCTGGGAACCGATTACGTCTATCCGCGCACCACCAACAAGATCCTGCGCGCGTTCCTGCATTCGAAAGGGGTGGAGGATAAGGATATTGAAGAGGTGTATACCCCGTTTGGTCATAGCGACTACCAGACCATCGTCGCCAACATCAAAAAATTCTCTGCGGGCGGCAAAACCGCCGTGGTGTCGACCATCAACGGCGACTCCAACGTACCGTTCTACAAAGAACTGGCTAACCAGGGGCTGAAAGCGACCGACGTGCCGGTGGTGGCCTTCTCCGTCGGTGAAGAAGAGCTGCGCGGGATCGACACCAAACCGCTGGTGGGTAACCTGGCGGCGTGGAACTACTTTGAGTCCGTCGATAATCCGACTAACCAGGCGTTCGTGGCGGATTACAAAGCCTATGCGAAGGCGCACAAGCTGCCGAACGCCGACACCGTGGTGACCAACGACCCGATGGAAGCGACTTACGTGGGGATTCATATGTGGGCGCAGGCGGTGGAAAAAGCGGGCACTACCGATGTGGACAAAGTGCGTGCGGCGATGGCCGGTCAGTCCTTTAAGGCGCCTTCTGGCTTTACGCTCACCATGGATGCCACCAACCATCATCTGCATAAGCCGGTCATGATCGGTGAAATCGAAGGCAACGGTCAGTTTAACGTGGTGTGGCAGACCGAACAGCCGGTACGCGCCCAGCCGTGGAGTCCGTTCATCGCCGGGAATGATAAAAAACCCGACCAGCCGATGAAAACCGCCAGTAACTAAGCCATCACCGCAGGGAGAAACGTCATGAACGCCATGCGCCTGTTCATCGCTCTTGTATGGCTTTCCGGACTGCTGCCAGGGATGGTGCAGGCATCGGATGCCGATCGTTTTGTTGCCGCCAGCCGCAGCCAGCAGGCGGATTTGTTGACGCAGTGGGCCGCCGCGCCGGATGCGTCAAGATTGCCGCTCCTTGAGGCGCTGCAAAAAGAAAATCTCTACGTCGATACGCAAAAGCACGCCTTTGCACAACGCGATGGCAACGTCATCCCGCTGGGGGAAAGCCAGACGGCAGAGGGCCCAACCAAAGCCGTTCGTCTGACGAACCGGCTGCGCGTGCTGGCTGCGACCGCCATCGCCACGCATCAGCTGGTGAGTGACAGTGTCACCGAAAGGCGGGAGGCGGCGCGTCAGCTGCAGCGCGATGCCCGGCCCGACATGCTCGCTTTTCTGGAAAAGCGAGTGAGCGATGAAACGGATGCCGTGGCGCGTCAGGCGCTGCTGCTGGCGGTCGCGAATCTCCAGCTGGCAAGCCCGCAGGCCGAGGTGCGCCTCAAGGCCGTGGCGTTGTTAGGCCAGTCCGACGATCCGGACGTACAGTCCAGACTCACCCCGTTTACCCAGCCACAGACGGAGCCGGATAGCGGCGTTCGCGCGGCCGCAGAAGAGAGTCTTAGCCAAATCCAGCACCGACTGATGTGGGGCGATCTGCTGGGCCAGGCGTTTATGGGGCTGTCCCTCGGATCGGTACTGCTGCTGGCCGCGCTGGGGCTGGCTATCACCTACGGCCTGCTGGGCGTGATTAACATGGCCCACGGCGAGATGCTGATGCTGGGGGCATATGCCACCTGGATGGTGCAGCAGGCGATGGCCGGGCTTGCACCCCAGTGGCTGGCGCTCTATCCCGTTATCGCCTTGCCGGTCGCGTTCTGCCTGACGGCGGGCATTGGAATGGTGCTGGAGCGCACGGTGATCCGTCATTTGTACGGTCGTCCGCTGGAGACGCTGCTGGCGACGTGGGGCATCAGCCTGATGCTTATCCAGCTGGTGCGCATGACCTTTGGCGCCCAGAACCTCGAGGTGGCGAACCCGGCATGGCTCTCCGGCGGGGTGCAGGTTTTTGCCAACCTGACGCTACCGTGGAACCGCATTGTGGTGCTGGGCTTCGTGCTGCTGGTGCTGTTCTTCACCTGGCTCATTCTGAATAAAACCCGTCTGGGGCTCAACGTGCGGGCGGTGACGCAAAACCGCAGCATGGCCGCCTGCTGCGGGGTACCGACAGGGCGCGTCGATATGCTGGCGTTCGGGCTTGGCTCCGGGATTGCGGGGTTAGGCGGCGTGGCGCTATCGCAGCTGGGTAACGTCGGGCCGGAGCTGGGACAGGGCTATATCATCGACTCCTTCCTTGTGGTGGTGCTTGGAGGCGTAGGCCAGCTGGCAGGCAGCGTGGCCGCGGCATTTGGTCTGGGGATCTTTAATAAAATCCTTGAACCGCAGATGGGGGCTGTGCTGGGCAAAATCGTGATTCTGGTGGCGATCGTGCTGTTTATTCAGAAACGCCCCCAGGGACTGTTTGCGCTGAAAGGGAGGGTGATTGACTGATGAGCCAGCCGCTGACCTTAACACTGGCGCGCAAAGCGCCACGCACCACGCAGATAGCAGGCAGCCTGCTGGTGGTGTGTTTGCTGATATTACCGTTTTTCGCCTTACTACCTGCGACGCATTCGCTGGCGCTGTCGACCTGGATGCTGACGCTGATTGGCAAGATCCTCTGCTATGCCATCGTTGCGGTGGCGCTGGATCTGGTGTGGGGCTATGCCGGTATGCTGTCGCTTGGGCACGGGATCTTCTTCGCGCTGGGCGGCTACGCGATGGGCATGTACCTGATGCGCCAGGCCGCGGGTGACGGCCTGCCCGCGTTTATGTCGTTTCTCTCCTGGAGCGAACTGCCGTGGTTCTGGTGGGGCACCCAGCATTTTGCCTGGGCGCTGGTGCTGATTGTACTGGTGCCGGGGCTGCTGGCGCTGGTATTTGGCTGGTTTGCCTTCCGCTCGAAGATCAAAGGGGTCTATTTCTCGATTATGACCCAGGCGCTGACCTATGCCGGGATGCTGCTGTTCTTTCGCAACGAAACCGGCTTTGGCGGCAATAACGGCTTTACCGGCTTCACCACGCTGCTCGGGTTTTCAGTAACGGAAACGACGACCCGTATCGCGCTGTTTCTGGCCACCGTGCTGTTGCTGCTCCTGGCCCTGGGCACCGGGTTTGCGCTGGCGAAGAGCAAGTTTGGCCGCATTCTGACCGCCGTTCGCGACGCCGAAAACCGGCTGACGTTTTGCGGCTACGATCCGCGCGGGTTCAAGCTGCTGGTGTGGACGCTCTCTGCCGTACTGTGCGGTCTGGCGGGGGCGCTCTATGTGCCGCAGGTGGGCATTATCAACCCGGGCGAAATGTCGCCGACAAACTCGATAGAGGCCGCCATCTGGGTGGCGCTGGGTGGGCGCGGCACGCTGGTGGGGCCGGTGATTGGCGCGGCGCTGGTGAACGGGGCGAAAAGTTTCTTCACCGTTGCGATGCCGGAATACTGGCAGCTGTTTCTGGGGCTGATTTTTATCGCCGTTACACTGTTTTTACCGCGCGGCGTCTACGGACTGTTTCGTAAGGGAGAAAAATAATGCAGCCAGCCGAAGGGTTATTCACCCGCCAGCTACCCGGCGATCGTTACCGGGACCAGACTGACCCTGTACTTCAGCTTGAATCCATTAACGTCAATTTTGATGGTTTTCAGGCCCTGACCGATCTCTCGCTGAATATCGGCGTGGGCGAGCTGCGCTGCGTGATCGGTCCCAATGGGGCGGGTAAAACCACGCTGATGGACGTCATCACCGGCAAAACGCGGCCAAAGAGCGGCAGGGCGATTTACGATCAGTCCATCGACCTGACCGCGCTGGAGCCTGCGGCCATCGCCCGCCAGGGCATCGGGCGTAAATTCCAGAAGCCCACGGTTTTTGAAGCGCTGACGGTGTGGGAAAACCTGGAGATCGCTATGAAAACCGATAAATCCGTCTGGGCGAGCCTGCGGGCAAAACTCAACGGCGAGCAGCGTGACCGGATCGACGAGATGCTGGTTTTGCTGCGCCTTAGCGCGGAGCGCGACCGACGGGCCGGGCTGCTTTCCCACGGGCAGAAACAGTTCCTAGAGATCGGCATGCTGCTGGTGCAGGACCCGCATCTGCTGCTGCTGGATGAACCCGCCGCTGGAATGACCGACGCAGAAACGGAATACACCGCAGAGCTGTTCAAAACGCTGGCAGGCAAACACTCCCTGATGGTGGTGGAGCACGATATGGGCTTTGTTGAAACCATCGCCGACCATGTGACCGTGCTGCATCAGGGGCGGGTGCTGGCGGAAGGGTCGCTTCGCGAGGTGCAGGCCAACGAGCAGGTGATTGAGGTCTATCTGGGACGTTAAGGAGAGGGAATGTTACAGGTCAACGAACTGAATCAGTATTACGGCGGCAGCCATATCCTGCGCGGCGTGAGCTTTGAGGCCGTCACCGGGGAAGTCACCTGTCTGCTGGGGCGCAACGGCGTGGGGAAAACCACGCTGCTAAAGTGTCTGATGGGGCTGATCCCGGCGAAAACCGGGGAGGTCATCTGGCAGGGAAAAACGATCACCCACAGTAAACCGCACCAACGGGTGCAGTCTGGTGTGGCGTATGTCCCGCAGGGACGGGAGATTTTCCCGCGCCTGACCGTGGAGGAGAATCTCCAGCTGGGGCTGTCGCGATTTTCCGCCCGCGAGGCGAAGCAGGTGCCGGAGGAGATCTGGCAGCTGTTCCCGGTGCTCAAAGAGATGAAGCATCGTCGCGGGGGCGATCTCTCCGGCGGGCAGCAGCAGCAGCTGGCGATTGGGCGTGCGCTGGCGAGCCGTCCGCAGCTGCTGATCCTGGATGAACCGACTGAAGGCATACAGCCTTCCGTTATTAAAGAGATCGGCCACGTGATCCGCACCCTGGCAAACAGAGGTGACATGGCGATCCTGCTGGTGGAGCAGTTTTACGACTTTGCCGCCGAGCTGGCCGACAGCTATCTGCTGATGTCCCGCGGCACCATTATTCAGCGCGGGCGGGGCGAAAACATGGAGCAGGAGGGCGTGCGCGGCCTGGTTGCGATCTGAAATGTTATAATATAACATTCTCATTCTTATAAAACGGAATGAGGGCGTTACTTTGGCTGCACATATTGGAAAATTTGCCATGACTCTGGGAGCGCTGCTGGTCAGCGGCCAGCTGTTTGCTCACTCGCACGGCCATCAGATGACCGAAGCGGAACAGAAGGCGGCGAACGGCGTGTTTGAGGATAAAGACGTGAAGGACAGAACGCTTTCTGACTGGGACGGAACCTGGCAGTCGGTCTATCCGTTCCTGCTCGATGGTTCGCTGGATCCGGTCTTTAAGCAGAAAGCGCAGAAGGATAAAAGCAAATCCTTTGATGAGGTGAAAGCCTACTACCGCACGGGATATGCGACGGATGTGGATGCCATCGGCATCGAAAATAACGTGATGGAATTCCATCAGGGCAAAGCGGTCAGCCGGTGTCAGTATGATTACAGCGGCTACAAAATTCTGACCTACGCGTCAGGTAAGAAAGGCGTTCGCTATCTGTTTGAGTGTAAGGACGTCGCTAGCAAGGCGCCGAAGTTCGTTCAGTTTAGCGACCATACCATCGGACCGAAGGCCTCGTCTCACTTCCATATCTTCATGGGCAACACCTCTCAGGAGGCGCTGCTGAAAGAGATGGACAACTGGCCGACCTATTACCCGAACGAGATGTATAAAGAGCAGGTGGTGGAGGAGATGTTGCACCACTGATGCTTTATTGCCGGGTGGCGGCTTCGCCTTACCCGGCCTACGATTAGGGTTTTGTAGGTCGGGTAAGTGCAGCGCCACCCGACACGCTATCTTCACTTTTCACGCTCATCCCACGCAAAATCATCAGCCAGGCCACGGCGATGGCGACCATCATGATCACAAATAAGGACCAGTGCGGCAGGTTGGTCAGGATGATACCGGTGATCATCGGGTTTGCCGCCGCGCCGAGCCAACCCAGCGCCTGCGCGGAGAAATAGCTCGCTTTCATACCCGGTGGCGCAATGTTGTCGATCAGCATGTATTCACCCGGCGCATAGATAATCTCACCCAGCGTGAAAATGGCGGCAGCGATGCCCCAGTAAACCAGGTTTTCCCCGGAGAGCATAAAGCCGCCCAGTCCCACGATAAAAAACAGGGTGGCAAGGGTCATCAGCGGGCGGATATTGCTGGCTGAGATTTTGCGGCCCAGCGCATATTGCAGCGTCACCACCACGGCAGCGTTGACCGGGAGCACCACGGCCACCACCTTTTCGGCGAAATCACTGTCCGCATGCGCGGCCAGAACGTATTGCGAAATACAGCTCGCGAACGACCCGCCCACGTAGGACGCCAGCAGGCCAGAGAGCGTGTACCAGAACAGCGCGCGGTCTTTCAGCAAGACCGACGGCTGCCAGGGCGTCTTCTCCTCTGCGGTATCTAACGCCACGCTTTTTTGCACAAAGAAATGGATAAAGCCCAGCGGCAGGGCGGCACAGAAGGCTGCCAGCCAGAACGGCAGCTGCAGGCTGTACATCACCAGCAGGGTGCCAATCGGCGGGCCGACCGTCCAGCCAATGTTCAGGAAGCTGTAGTTCAGCGAGAAGACCCGCGCCTTCTGGCTGGACGTCAGTACGTCGGAGAACCAGGCTTTCAGCACCGTCGAAAAGACGGAGTAGGCGCAGTTAATCAGCGCAAAGAACAGCACCACCAGCGTAACGTTATTGACCAGCGGGATCGCCACAAAGCCGGCGATAAACGCCACAATCGCGATCAGCATGTAGCGTTTTTTATCAAACTTATCGGCCAGAATGCCAAATCCCAGGCTGAATACCACGCCAATGGTCAGCGCCACGGTCAGGGCATAACCAATATTCTCGACGCTCATGCTGTAGACGCGCGTGAGATAGATGGTCATGAACGGCAGCGTTGCCCCTCTACCGATGGTTAACAACAATGACGATGCCAGCAGCGCTGCGGTTGAGCGCCTGAGAGATGGTTTCATATTCCTGCCCGACAGTTGCTTATGCTTTTATTAGATGTGTGTTAACAGGATTACCATGACATAAGGGGCTTGTATAGCACCTGATTTATCCCTAAGTGCTTCAGCTGCCTGCCAGAAATAATGATCTTCTCGTGACGTACTTTTTTCTGTTACCTTGAAGTGTTAACAAATTATTAATAATTCAGGGGCGGGATATGACGCGGAAAGACGGGCTGCTGGCATTGCTGGTGGTCGTAGTATGGGGGCTCAACTTTGTGGTCATTAAGCTGGGGCTGCATAACATGCCGCCGCTGATGCTGGCCGGTTTACGCTTTATGCTGGTCGCTTTCCCGGCCATCTTTTTTGTGGCGCGTCCAAAGATCCCCTTTAAACTGCTGCTGGGCTACGGTATGACCATTAGCTTTGGCCAGTTCGCGTTTCTCTTTTGCGCCATCAAGTTCGGTATGCCGGCGGGTCTTGCCTCGCTGGTGTTACAGGCGCAGGCGTTCTTTACCATTATTCTCGGCGCGTTCGTGTTTGGCGAGCGCCTGCAGGGCAAACAGCTGGCGGGGATCACCCTGGCGGTGTTCGGCGTGCTGGTGCTGATCGAGGCCAGCCTGAATGGTCAGCATGTGGCGCTGCTCGGGTTTATGTTGACGCTGGCGGCAGGGCTGAGCTGGGCCTGCGGGAATATCTTCAATAAGCTGATTATGCAGCACGAGGCGCGCCCGGCGGTGATGTCGCTGGTGGTGTGGAGCGCACTGATCCCGGTTATTCCGTTTCTGCTGGCGTCGAGTATTCTGGACGGTCCGGCGGTGATGCTGAACAGCCTGGTCGACATCGATATGACCACGATCCTGTCTCTCGTCTATCTGGCCTTTGTCGCCACCATTGTTGGCTACGGGATCTGGGGATCTCTGCTGGGGCGGTATGAGACCTGGCGCGTCGCGCCGTTATCTCTGCTGGTGCCGGTGGTAGGACTTGCCAGTGCGGCGATATTGCTGGATGAAACGCTAAGCGCGCTGCAGCTGTTGGGTGCCGTGCTGATCATGGCCGGGCTGTACATTAACGTGTTTGGTCTGCGGGTTCGTCGGACGACGCGGGTAAGCGAAAAGGCATAAAAAAAGCCCCGCATCTGCGGGGCAAAAACGAATCAGAAGCCGTGCTGATTATAATAAGGCACGCCTAATTCGTCGGATTTGTCGCTACCAGCACCCATGTGGTTGAAATCATAAGGCGACTGGTCATGTGCTGACGGCAAAATCATCGTATCAGGATTATTTTGCTGCGTTGCACGAGGGGTTTGCTCCGCGAAGGTCTGGCTGGAGAACAGCACCAGCAAGGCGAGGGCGGCGGAGGCGATAACTTTCATGATTTCCTCGGTTACGTCTGTTACAGGCGATGATTAACTACAGTGTTTTAACGGATACAGGTATCGGGATTCGCCCGGCACGCTGGTGATTCGGTACTTATGAGGCGGCACGTCAAAATAGTTCTTGAACGTACGCGTCAGGGTTTGCTGTGATTCAAATCCGTAACGCTCCGCCAGATAAAGGATCGGCTCATTGCTTTCTTTCAGTTTCTGGGCAATTTCCGTCAGCTTGCGGCTGCGAATATATTGACCTAATGAATGACCGGTCTCTTTTTTGAACATCCGTTGCAGGTGCCATTTGGAGTAACCCGAACGCTCTGACACTTTTTCAAGGGAGAGCGGCGATTCCAGGTTATCCTCGATCCAGTCCAAAATGCTATGAATGGTGATAGCGTCAGTATTGCGTCTGGACATCGTCATACCTCTTTTTTTCTGTTTACGGCAGGATTTTCTTCAGCAGAAGCTCAAGGGTTGCCACTTCATCTGCCGTTAAGTTTTTTGTTAGTTCCTGATGCAGTGTTTGTCCTACTAATTGATGACATTGCTCGCACATGGCCGCGCCATCGCTGGTTAGCTTCACCAGTACGCCGCGTTTGTCATTCGGGTTAGGGCTTCGTTCTATCCATCCTTTGCAGACGAGACGATCGAGCATGCGGGTTAACGCACCCAGATCGACAGAGAGCACCTTTTTCAGCTCAACCGGCGTGATACACACTTCGCAGCGAATGGAACACAGCACTTTGAACTGTGTTGCGGTGATATCCAGCGGTGACAGGTAGTCATTGAGCAGGCGATCTTTTTTCTGATTGACCATATGAATAAGACGACCCAGCGGAACAACGTCGTTAAAGATATCACTGGTGCTTTTCACAATGGTTGCCCTGGCAAGTAGTTAGTCACGGCAGATATTATTGCTCAGGCAAGTATAAGTCAACTGAATGAATCAGCCGATGCCACGAATTGCTAAAACGTTTCATGAACTTTTTTTGAGGTCTTTCAAATCATAGAGATAACTGACAGTTATCTTTTCTGAAGGAAAATAATCGTTACGTTGCCCCCATGGCTGAATGTCACACTTTCCCCCTATAATTGCTGTGTTAAATATGGATAAGGACGACAACGCACTATGTTGGATTTAATTAAAGCAATCAGCCTTGGGCTGGTGGTCTTGCTGCCGTTGGCTAACCCGTTAACGACGGTGGCGCTTTTCCTCGGGTTGGCAGGGAACATGAACAGCGCAGAGCGCAACCATCAGTCGATGATGGCCTCGGTGTATGTGTTTGCCATCATGATGGTGGCTTATTACGCCGGACAGGTGGTGATGAATACCTTCGGGATTTCCATCCCTGGTCTGCGTATCGCCGGGGGGCTGATTGTGGCCTTTATTGGTTTCCGCATGTTGTTCCCGGCGCAAAAAGCGCATGAGTCGCCGGAAGCGACCAGCAAATCGGAAGAGCTGGAAACCGAACCGAGTGCGAATATCGCCTTTGTGCCGATTGCCATGCCGAGCACGGCGGGGCCGGGGACTATCGCGATGATCATCAGCTCCGCGTCAACGGTGCGTGACAGCGCAACTTTTCCTGACTGGGTACTGACGGTTGCGCCACCGCTGATTTTTGCGATTATCGGTCTTATCGTGTGGGTGTCGCTGCGCAGCTCCGGCGCCATTATGCGCTGGGTAGGTAAGGGCGGTATCGAGGCAATTTCCCGTCTGATGGGCTTCTTACTGGTCTGTATGGGCGTGCAGTTTATTATCAACGGCGTGCTGGAGATTATTAAGACCTATCACTAAGTTCATTGCCGGGTGGCGGCTTCGCCTTACCCGGCCTACGAAATCCGTCTTTTTGTAGGCCGGGTAAGCACAGCGCCACCCGGCACCAACAATCCCTCACCCGTGCTGCCCCTGTTCCTCCAGCGCCACCGGCCACTTACGGAAGATGAGTACCGACCAGATCAGCGCCACCAGGGCCGGAATAGCCCCCAGATAGCCAATCGCCGACATCGACACGTGCAGGATGACCTGATTTCCCACCAGCGCCCCCGCGCCAATGCCCAGATTGAAAATCCCCGAGAACAGCGACATGGCGACGTCCGTCGCATCCGGCGCCAGGGCCAGCACTTTCACCTGCATGCCCAGGCCAATAATCATGATCGCCACGCCCCAGAAAAGGCTGAGGATCGCCAGATGGCTTTCACTGCCCGCGGCGGGCATCAGCAACAGCAGACAGCCCAGCAGCAGGCCGATGGCGCTGCTCACCAGCAAGGAGGCGTGCCGGTTACCCAGCTTGCCAAACAGCACGCTGCCGATAATGCCCGCGCCGCCGAGGATCAGCAGTAAGACGGTGGCAAAGTTGGCGCTAAAGCCCGCCACCACCTGTACAAACGGTTCAATGTAGCTGTACGCCGTGTAGTGTGCCGTCACGACGATGGCGGTCAGCAGGTAGATGCTCAGCAGTGCAGGGCGACGCATCAGCAGCGGCAGGCTTTTCAGCGAGCCGGAATGTTCGCTCGGCAGCGTGGGCAGCAGTTTAATCAGGCATACCAGTGTCACCAGCGCGCCCATACCGATGGCGAAGAAGGTCGTGCGCCAGCCGAAGTATTGCCCCACGATGCGGCCAATTGGCAGACCCAGCACCATCGCCAGTGCGGTACCGGTAGCAATCAGGCTCAGCGCCTGGGCGCGTTTACCTGCCGGCGCCAGGCGAATCGCCAGCGACGCGGTAATCGACCAGAACACCGCATGGGCAAAGGCGATGCCGATTCGGCTCATGACCAGCACCGTAAAATTCCACGCCATAAACGACAGCACATGGCTCGCAATGAACAAGACAAACAGACCGATCAGCAGCTTGCGCCGCTCCATCTGGCTGGTCAGCAGCATAAACGGCAAAGACATCAGCGCCACCACCCAGGCGTAGATGGTCAACATAATGCCCACCTGCGCTGTTTCCATCTGGAAACTGTCAGCGATGTCAGACAACAGCCCAACCGGCACAAATTCTGTGGTATTAAAAATAAACGCGGCAACTGCCAGCGTGACCACGCGTAGCCACGCGACCCTGCGGGAAACTGTGTTCGTTGTCATAGGGATGTCTGAGATTCGTTGCTGAAAAGAAGAGGAGACGATCTTAAAACGTCGAACGGCGAAAACTCAACCATTATGTGACGCAGATCTCAATATTTACCTTATAAAAGCGGTAGCCGGGGACGCTGTTTTCATTGAATATAAAAGAACAACACAATAAAAACAGGCGGTAAGACAATGCAGGAGATTGATTTTTATCTGGTCGATGCGTTCAGCGATACCACGTTTGGCGGTAATCCGGCCGCCGTGTGCCCGCTGAAAGCATGGTTACCCGATGAGATCTTGCTGAAGATGGCGCAGCAGCATAATCAGTCGGAAACGGCGTTTTTCGTCTGCAGCAAAGGGGGCATTGAGCTACGCTGGTTTACCACGCTTAGCGAAGTCAATCTCTGCGGTCACGCTACGCTGGCGGCGGCGCACGTACTGTTTACCGAGCTGGATTATCCGGACGCGCGGATCCACTTTGATACCGCCTCTGGCCGCCTGACGGTCACCCGGGAGGGGGACTGGATGACGCTGGACTTCCCGGCATGTCCAACCCATGAAGAGACGCCCCCGCCGGAAATGCTTTCGGCGCTGGGTATCAGCCGCTACGTTGAAGCCCGTAAAGGGCGCGCCTGGGTCATCGTTCTGGAAAATCGCCAGCAGGTCGAGGCCCTCGCCCCGGATTTTTCGGCGATGACGCCGGGCGAGCATAAGGTGAGCGTGACGGCGCGCGGTGAGGGGGAATACGATTTTGTCAGCCGCTTTTTCTCCCCCGGCGTTTCCGTACCGGAAGATCCGGTCACCGGCTCCGCGCACACCATGCTAATTCCCTGGTGGAGCGAAAAATTGGGGAAAACAGCCATGCTTGCCCGTCAGGTTTCCGCGCGCGGCGGCGACGTGCGCTGTGAACTGAAAGGCTCGCGTGTGCTGATGAGCGGACAGGCTTCACTTTATCTGAAAGGCACAGTTTTTCTGCGCTAAATACCCATAACAAGAGAGGAAGAGACAATGCAGGAAATTGATTTTTATCTGGTGGATGCCTTCAGCGACAAAACCTTTGGCGGCAACGCGGCAGCGGTATGTCCTCTGGAAGAGTGGCTGCCGGACGAGACGCTGCTCAAAATGGCGCAGCAGCATAACCAGTCTGAGACCGCCTTTTTCGTCCGTACCGACGGTGGGTTTGAGCTGCGCTGGTTTACCACGCTGGATGAAATTAACCTATGCGGCCATGCCACGCTTGCCGCATCGCACGTTATTTTCGAATACCTTGACTATCCGCACACTGAAATCACCTTCACCACGCGCTTCGTGGGCGAGCTGACGGTTAAACGCAGCGGCGACTGGCTGACGCTGAACTTCCCCGCGTGGTCAACGGAGGTGGTCGAGAACCCACCTGCGCTGTTGTTTAGCGGCCTGGGCATCACAGAGGCAAAAGAGGTGCGCGTTGGACGTGATTACCTCGTGGTGCTGGAGAGCCAGCAGCAGGTAGAAGCGTTAACGCCGGATATTGGGGCGATGCTTCCGCTGGATAAAATGATCTGCGTGACGGCGCCGGGCGATAAATATGACTTCGTCAGCCGCTTTTTCTGCCCGGGCGAAGGGGTGCCCGAAGATCCGGTCACCGGATCTGCCCACAGCATGCTGATCCCTTACTGGAGCGAAAGGCTGGGTAAAACGTCACTCAATGCCCGCCAGGTGTCACACCGTGGCGGGGATCTGCGCTGCGAATTGAAGGGCGACCGCGTACTGATCGGCGGTCAGGCCACCCTGTATCTGAAAGGGCGCGTTTTCCTGCGCTAGCCGAGTGAGGCGCCGCCGCATATCACCATCTCCTGACCGGTGATAGCGGCGGCTTCATTGCTAAGTAAGAAATTCACCAACCCCGCCACCTCCTCTGGGGCGATCAGACGTCCGATTGGCGGACACTTCGGCGGCGAGGTTTCTCTCCCCGGTGCGCTGAGCATCGGCGTTTGGGTAGCCCCTGGCGCGACCACGTTAGCGGTGATCCCGCGCGGGGCCAGTTCCGCCGCCCAGCTTCTGACCATCCCTACCATCGCTGCTTTGGTGGCAACGTACTGCGATCGTCCTGCTGCACCGCGAGAGGTTCTGCTGCCAATCGCCACAAACCGTCCACCTGCGGCCATTGCGGGCGCAAAATGGTTAAACAACGCCTCACAGGCCCGGACGTGGAGTTGCCACAGTGAGGTGCTCACATCGCTTTCGAGCTGGCCCAGGGGCGCAGCGGCCATCATCCCTGCAGCATGGATCACCGCCTGGGGCGTCGCGATGGTTTGCAGGGCGCTGCACAGCGCAGCAGGATCGCTGATATCCACGCGCAGGCTCGTGAAGCCAGGGGCATTCAGCATCACTGCCCGGCGGCTGAGCCCGGTGACCTGCCAGCCTTCCGCCAGTAAACGCTTGACGATGGCTTCACCAATTCCGGAGCTGGCCCCGGTGACGACGGCGTGACGCATGTCAGACCTCCAGCATCGCTCGGGGAATTTTAAATACCGCTTTGCGAACGGTCAGCGGCGCCTCTGCGGCGCACAGCGCCTGGTGGGGTTCTCCCGGACAAAAGACCGCAAAGTCTCCTGCGGCAAGACGGATCCTCACGCTGTGTTCAGCAGGTGAAGTAATAAAGAGATCCGGTTTACGCTCTTCGTCCTCCGGCTTGCCAGTGGGGCGAGCGCCAGCATAAATATGTTCTTCTCCTGCCAGTACAACCTGAATATCGGCCCACTGGCGATGATACTCCGTATGCCGATCTGCACGTGGCTGCGTCTGCGCCGGACCAATCTGGCAAAACCAGGTTGCATTTTCCGGCTGCCAGCGCCCGTCATCGCGTTCGCTGAGCGCCTGCAGCGTGCAGTCCGGACGGGATAGCAGGGCGTACAACGTCGACGGAAGCCCTGCCAGCGGCAGGGCGTTGAGATGACCGATAATCATATGGACTCCTTAACCCATTCCGGGGTCACCCGCACATATTTGATGGCCTGGCGGAAGTAGGTGTACGCGATATGAAGCGCGCCATCGGGCCCCTGTTTGATGCTGGGATAGGAGAATTCGCGGTTCAGCTTTTCCAGAGAGTTGTTGGTCATGCAGTAACCATCCCCCTCGTCCAGATGACGCTGCCACGGCCAGGTTTTTCCGCCGTCAGGCGAAATGGCGACGGTCATCGGCGCCCGCGGTGCGCCCCAGAAGGCCGTCCGACCGTGGGTAACAACCGGCTCCTTGCGGTCATCACCATCGTCAATTTCATCGTATAACGAGGCGCGACGTTCCCGCGCCCCGGCGGCGCTCATGGGGTTAAAGACCAGCGCGAGTTCACCGCCCGCAAGCGTGGTCACCTGGATAGAGGAGTTATTATTAGGGAGCTCCGTGGGCTCCGGTACGGACCAGCTTTCGCCGTTATCCGTTGACTGGCTGTAATAGATATTGTCTGCCCAGCGGCTGCGGAACAGGGCGACCAGTGTGCCGTTGAGCAGGCGGGTAATATTCATATGTACGCAGCCGAGGCTTTCCGGTACTTCAACATCGCGCCACGTTTTGCCGCCGTCCCCGGATATTTTTACCGCGCTGATATCGTCGTTTCCGACCCATTTCTCACTTGGTTGGGTACGGCAATAAAACACCGGGAGCAGCCAGTTACCGTTATCCACCACGACAATCGGCTGGCGGATAAACGTGCCCGGTTTATCGAGCAGGGTAGCGATCTCCCCCCAGGTTTTCCCCAGATCCCGGGACTGGCGATAGCGAACGATAGCCGTATCCTGATTACCTGAGATCTGCGCGGTCCACAGCAGCCACAGGACGTTGTCCGGGGCCAGGAACAGAACCGGGTTCTGTTCGGAACGCGTGGCATCGTCCGACAGTTTTGCCGCATCACTCCACTGCTGGCTGCCCGGTGCAAGGCGTGACCCCCACACGGAGATATCGGCAATGCCTTCCTGGGTGCCGCCAAACCAGACGCACATCAGCGAGCCATCCGGCAGCGGCAGCAGATTCGCCGCGTGGTTTTGTGGGCAAGAGGAGGGCAGCATGGCGGTTTGCACGTGCGCATCCTGTTGTGGTCGAACAATCCCGTCGCGGGTTACGGTTACAGACATATCAGACTCCATTATTTTGAGCGGGGGTTGGCGCTTTACCCTGCGCTTTTCCCGGAATGAGGCGATCGATCGCCATGATGACGGCAGGGGTCAGCAAGGCAATGTACATATTGTTGATGCCGAAAGGGTCGCCCAGTAGATACCAGACGGAGGTGACGACGCAGGCGCCAATCAGGCCCGCATTGGCACCGCGGGTGCTGCGGAAGAACGGCGCGTAAAACGCAATAACGGCCACCACGGAAATCGACAGGCGAATGGCGCGGGTAAAGAACGAGAGCTTCAGGACTTCAGGTACCAGCAGAACAAAAATCAGCGGCAGGAAACCAATCAGCAGGGAGATCCAGCGGGTGGCCTTAAACTCCTGATCGGGCGTTGGGTTGCGCATCGGCACGTAAAAGTCTTTTACCACCAGGGAGGCGATAGCCAGTGCCACGGTACTGACGCTGACGAAAATAGACGCCACCAAAGAGGTGGTGACCAGGCCGGCCAGCCACGGGTTCATGTCCTGCAGGAAAATCGGCATTGCATACAGGCTGTTAATTTCCGGGTGCAGGTATTTTGCCGCCACCCCAATCACCGCAATGGCCAGCGCAATCGGCAGGCAGAAGAAGAAGGCGACCCAGGTAGAGCGTTTGGCCGATTTCACATCTTTGGTGGAGGAGATTGCCTGGATTACAAACTGGGTACAGAAGATAGAGCCGATGGTGCCGATGAGCCAGGCGAAAATGGTCGACGCACCGATGTTACCGTCCCAGGTCCAGTAGAAGGCCGGCATGTTTTCAATCATTGGCGTAAAGCCGCCGGTTTTGGAGAGCGCAAAGCCCATGATAGCGAGGATACCAAAGTATTTCAGCGCGCTGTGCAGTACGGTCACCCAGGCTACCCCCTTCATGCCGCCAAAGGCGAAGTAGAAGGTACTGACGATGGCCGTAATGAAGGCGGCAACGGGCAGGTTGACTTTCAGTACGGTGGAAATAGCCGCTGCGCCGCTGACGTAATTTCCCACGTTAACCAGCAGCAGGGCGTAAATCATGATGACAGAGATAATGTTTTTGGTGCTGTTACCGTATTTTTCAGCAATCGCACCAGAGATAGTGATTTTCCCGGTGTTGTAGATGCGTTTTACCAGCAACAGGCCAAAGAGCGGGAAGCCAATCGCGGCCCCGATGACCGACCATGACGCGGCAAAGCCGTCTTCAAACGCCGCCTGTGCGGTGCCGATGGTGGATTTAGCGCCGATATACTCGGACATCAGCAGGATCCCGACAATAAACGCCGGCATCGCGCGGGAGCCTTCCATAAAATCGCCTGAATTTTTACTGCGGATCCGGAAGGTCAGCCAGGTGGTGAAAAGGATGTAAGCAATAACAATGCCCACAATGATTAGGGTATCTTCAGCGGTAAAATTATTCATCTTTGCCTCTCTTCAGGGCGAGTGAATCCTGGGCACCTCAGGTACCCGGTATTCTTATTGACGAAACCAACGCCGTTTAGTTAAGTGACGTTGTCACTATTCGGCGTATCTGTTGGCACTGCTGCTCGCTAAATGCCACGGCATATCGACTCTCACCGACGTCTTCCCCCATGATCTGCAGCGCTTTTTTGACCGCGGCAGGGGAAAACGCCACGTTGTACAGCTCGGTGCGCAGTTGGGTGACGCTCTCCTGCGCAAGGCGGGAACCGTCAATATCCCCCGCGTTAAAGCGTGACCAGATAGCGTTGATGGCCGTTGGCGCCACGTTTGCCAGCCCGGAAATGCAGGCCGAACATCCGTCGACGAAGCCCTGGTGGATAAGCGAATCTGGGCCGTTGAGCACGTCGAATCCATCCATGTCCCTCACCGCATTAAGGAATCCGCGCAGGCTTTCATAGCTCCCGGCACTGTCTTTAATACCGACGATGTTGGGATGTTCGGCCAGCGCGCGTGCGGTAGCGGGTTCAATGGTATTGCCGGTACGCGCTGGAATGTTGTACAGAAATACCGGTACGGCTAGCGCGTCGGCGATAGCGGTGTAGTGCGCGATGAGTTCAGACTGTTTCAGCGGAACGAAGTAAGGGGTAATGACGGAAACGGCATCGACGCCCAGCGAGGCGATCTGTTTCCCCAGACGGATGGTTTCGCGGGTCGAAATTTCCCCAATGTGCGCCACGACCGGTGCGCGCCCGGCCACCGTTTCCACGCAGGTGCGGGTGACGGCGATTTTTTCTTCTTCGTTAAGCACGAAGAACTCGCCGTTTGTGCCGCCACAGAAGATGCCGTTGCCAGCACTGAGTTGACGATCGATCTGTCGTTTCAGGCCCGACAGGTTCAGCGCGCCTTCCATGTCAAAGGGGGTTACAACGGCCGTTAGCACGCCTCTGATGTTGTTACGCATTACACACTCCTTGGCTATTAATGTTGGGGAAACAGTGTCCGGTAAATCGCCTGCACCTCGTCGTGATTAACCTGACAGGGTGCATTGTTCATGAGCCGCTTAACGTTAAGGGCCGCATCACTGAGGGAGGCGATATCTTCACGCGGTACGCCCAGTGTCTCCAGGTTATCCGGCAGGTTGAGTCTGCGAACCAGCGCGGCAAAGTACTCCACCAGCGCGTGGGATTTTTCTTCGTCTGACAGCGACGTATCCGCGCCGGGCACCAAATCCCAGACTTGCGCAAATTTTGTCACGCAGTGGGGACGAACCACGCGCATGCAGGGCGCCAGCAGAATCGCGTTGGCCACCCCGTGAGGCAGGTGATATTTGCCGCCGAGCGGGTAGGACAGGGCATGAACCAGGTGCGTGCCAGCATGTGCGATGGCGACCCCGCCGTAGTAAGACGCCCACAGCATCTCCAGCTTCGCCAGCAGATTGCCCGGTTCGGCGCAGGCCGTTTCAATGTTGTTGAGCAGCTTAGACAGGCCCATCAGCGCGGCGTTATCGCTAACCGGATTAGCGACCGTTGAGGTGAAACACTCAATCAGATGGCACAGGGCATCAATCCCGGTGGATGAGGCAATGTGTGCGGGCATGCTGGTCGTCAGCTCCGGCAGCAGGGCGACATAATCGGGCAGCAGGACGGGGGAGATGATGCCCACTTTCGTGCTTTGCTCCGGTATGGCCAGAATGGCATTCGGCGTTGCTTCCGATCCGGTTCCTGCAGTGGCCGGGATCAGCAGTGACGCGATGCGTGCCACCGGTTTTATGCCCGCGAGCAGGTTGTCTAGCCCTGGAGAAAGCGGGTGACAAAGTACTGAAAGCAGTTTGGCTACATCCAGTACGCTACCGCCGCCGAGCCCGACGACCAGCCCAAACGTTCCCTTTAACGTCGAGAGCAGTTGGTTAACGTCGTGATGGGTGGGTTCAGGCGGGACATTGTCGATAATTGTGACGCCGCGCTGGTCCTCTTCGAGGATCGCGCGGATCTGCTTTGCTGCCTCCAGACGCGCAATATTGCCGTCCGTCACCAGCAGGATCTGCGTTTTATCAGTAAGTAATGGCCTGATGGCGGCGATGGCATTCGCCCCGCTAATCAGGGTGCTGTTGATCGTAACCACGCTTTTCTCCTGTCTCTGTATCCATGATTGATTTCGCTCAAGCAAGACGCTTCATGGTCATCGTGTGGCTAAATTTATAATTTATTCGCAAACTGATTAACTTGATCTTGCTCACATATAATCAATCATGATTGAATATAATCATTAACGGGAAAGGCTAACCCGAAGTGGGGATGAAAGTGAGCAATGTGAACAGAGAGGTCGTGGTCGTCGCCGATGACTTTACCGGCGCAAATGATGCCGGTGTCAGCCTGGCGCTGTGCGGCAAAAAAGTCAGCGTGGCGTTTCATACACCGTTTACCCAGGCGAGCGATGTGCTGATCGTTAACACCGATTCCCGGGCGCTGAAGGCATCGGAGGCGGCCGAAAGGGTGGCCGCACTCGGGGCTGAAATCGCGGATGCCCGCTGGCTCATTAAAAAGATGGATTCCACGCTGCGTGGCAATGCAGGAGCCGAATCTCAGGTTCTTAAGGCATTAAGCGGCAGGCGGCAGGTGATCGTGGCGCCGGCATACCCGTCAGCAGGGCGGATCACGCGGTACGGCAGGTGTCTGGTAAACGGCGTTCCGGTGAATGAAACCGAATTTGCCAGCGATCCCAAAACGCCTGTCCCGTCTGCCGCTATTGCTGACCTGTTTACCGGGGTCAGCGCTAAAAGCGTGACCGTGAAAACGCTCACTGCCGAACTTGCCCGAGGAACGGAATGGCTCATCGTGGATGCGCACACCGATGAGGAGATGGACGCCATTATCGATGCCGCGTTGGCCTGCTCACAGACGCCGCTGCTGGTGGGCTCTGCCGGACTATGCGATGCGCTGGCCCGTCATCTGGCCCCGGTCCGGCGTAAACAACTGCTGGCCGTCGTCGGCTCGATGAGTGAGATCGCGCAACGACAGATTGCGCTGGCGGTAAGCCAGGCGGACGTCTCGTCGGTACTCATTGATGTGAATGACGCGCTGCGCGGAGACACGTCCCGGTATCTCGAACAGATTGCGCAGGTACTTCAGTCTGGCCATCACTGCATTGTGCATACCTGTGCGGGCCACGAGGCTCGGCATCAGGTCGAGCAACTCTGCCAGCAGTATCGCGTCACCCGCGCAGGCCTGGGCGAAAAAATTTGTACGTTTTTAGGCGAACTGACCCGACAGGTGCTGGCGGCGCAGACGCCTGACGCGCTGTACGTCTCCGGTGGCGACGTGGCGATGGCTGTCGCGAGGGCACTGGACGCTCGGGGGTTTGAGATTACCGGGTGCGTCGCACAGTGCGTGCCAGTCGGAAAATTTCTGGGTTGTGGCTGGCAGCAGCCGGTAATGACTAAAGCAGGGGGCTTCGGAAACGAAGAGACGCTGCTTGAGGTGTTGCATTTTATCGAGGAGAGACTGAGTGACTAAAATTATTGCTGTAACCATGGGTGACCCGGCTGGCATTGGCCCGGAAATCATCATCAAATCCCTCACCGAGGGTGAGTTGTCAGGGGCGCCTGTGGTGGTTGTGGGCTGCGCCAGAACGCTGCAGCGGGTGCTTGAGAAAGGAATCACCGGGCAGGCGGATATCCGCACTATCGACACGGTCAGCGGCGCGCGCTTTGCCGCTGGCGTGATTAACGTGCTTGATGAACCGCTGGCCGATCCTGATGCACTGAAGCCGGGTATCGTTCAGGCTGAGGCCGGGGATCTGGCTTATCGCTGCGTGAAGCGTGCTACCGAACTGGCGATGGCGGGTGAGGTGAAGGCGATTGCAACGGCTCCCCTGAATAAAGAGGCGCTGCACCTGGCCGGTCATCTCTATCCGGGTCATACCGAGCTGCTGGCGCATCTGACCGACAGCAAAGATTACGCCATGGTGCTGTATACGGACAAACTGAAGGTGATTCACATCACGACCCACATTGCGTTGCGCAAATTCCTTGATACGCTCAATCAGGATCGGGTAAAAACCGTGATTGGGATTGCGGATAGATTCCTGAAACGCGTCGGCTTTCAACAACCGCGCATTGCGGTTGCCGGCGTTAACCCGCATGCGGGTGAAAACGGCCTGTTTGGCGATGAAGAGATCAAGATTGTCGGCCCGGCTGTCGACGCGATGAAAGCGCAGGGGTTAAACGTCACCGGACCGTGTCCACCGGATACGGTATTTATGCAATGCCACGAAGGAATGTATGACATGGTCGTTGCGATGTATCACGATCAGGGGCATATTCCGCTAAAATTACTCGGCTTTTATGACGGGGTGAATATCACCGCCGGCTTGCCGTTTATCCGTACCTCTGCGGACCACGGTACCGCATTCGATATTGCCTGGACCGGCAAAGCGAAGTCTGAGAGCATGACGGTGTCTATCCAGTTGGCTATGCAAATTACACGGGAATGATATGAAGGGATATAACCGGTTAGAGCAGATAATGGATTACCTGAAAGGGCACAATCTGGTGACGGTGGATCAGCTGGTGGCAATTACCGATGCCTCTCCGGCGACGATCCGCAGGGATTTGATAAAGCTCGATCAGGAAGGTGTCATTAGCCGCACCCATGGCGGTGTTACCCTTAACCGGTTTATTCCTTCCCAGCCCACAACGCATGAAAAAATGCAGCGCAGTCTGGCAGAAAAACACGCCATCGCCAGCGCGGCGGCAAGCTTTGTTAAAGCGGGCGACGCCATTGTTCTTGATGCTGGCACCACGATGATTGAACTCGCTCGCCAACTTACGCATCTGCCGCTTCGCGTCATCACCAGCGACTTGCACATCGCGCTGTTTCTCTCGGAATTCCGTCAGATTGAAGTGACGATAATTGGCGGGCGTATTGATGATTCAAGTCAGTCCTGCATCGGTGAGCACGGGCGCCGCTTGCTGCAGAACGTGTGGCCAGACGTGGCTTTCGTTAGCTGTAACGGATGGGATATCACCCGCGGCATTACCTCACCAACGGAAGAGAAGGCTGCCTTAAAGCGGGATCTGATTGCCAATGCAAAACGTCGCGTGCTGCTGGCGGACAGTTCCAAGTACGGAGCCTGGTCGTTGTTTAACGTGGCGCATCTTAATACCCTGACGGATATCGTCACGGACAGCAGGCTGGACGAAGCGACACAGGCCGGGTTGAGGGCGTTAGATGTCCAGTTGACGCTGGCGTCATGACATAAGTTAATACTATGAAGCACCCTGGCAGGCCTGCGCTATGTTGAAATTTAGCCTCATAAAAAAGCAAGGAGCCTGCCATGTATTCCATTACCTCTGAATCTGCACGTCACCCGGACATTCTTAGCCTGATCGCGGCGCTTGACCGCTATCAGAGCGAACTCTATCCCGCTGAAAGTAATCATCTGCTCGATCTGGCTGCGCTGCCGGAAGCCTCGCTGATCCTGATGATCATTCGCGACCAGCAGCTTCAGGCCGTTGGCTGTGGCGCTATCGTGCTCAACGGCGACGGTACGGGCGAGATGAAGCGGGTCTATATTGATCCGGCCCATCGTGGCCAGCATCTGGGAGAGACGCTGCTGGCCGCCCTGGAAGATGAAGCTCTGAGCCGTCATTGCCATACGGTACGGCTGGAGACGGGCATCAAGCAGCATGCCGCGGTGCGTCTTTATGAACAGTGCGGATACGATTTGCGCCCGGCGTTTGCCCCGTACGTTGACGACCCGCTCAGCCTGTTTATGGAGAAGGCGCTGGTTGAAGACGTTCGTTTAGCAGCGCTATAAAGGCCTCCAGCTGGCGGGTCATCGCCCCGCGTCGCCACACCAGCCAGGTGGTGAGCCAGCGCCAGTTTTCTGCCAGCGGCCAGGCTTCCACCTGATGATGCCCAGGCATACTTTCCAGCATCGAGCGCGGCATCAGCGCGATGCCCGCGCCCGCAATCACGCAGGCGAGCATGCCGTGATAGGACTCCATCTCATGAATGCGGCCGGGCGCGGCTCGGTCAGCGTGAAACCAGCTCTCCAGGTGTCGGCGATACGAGCAGTTGGCGCGAAAGGCATACACGTCGCTGCCGCTGACCTGCGCGGCGCGCGAGATTTCCGTCTGCCCGGCAGGCGTGACCAGCATCATCTCTTCCCGGTAGACCGGCATTCCTTCCAGCTCCGGGTGCGACAGCGGCCCGTCGACGAAGGCGGCGCTGAGTGTTCCCTCCAGTACGCCATCAATCATCGTTCCGGATGGCCCGGTCGAAAGGGCAAACTGAATGCGCGGATAGCGCTGGTTAAACTGTGCCAGCGTTTCAGGAATGCGCACGGCGGCAGTACTTTCCAGCGCGCCGAGGGCAAATAACCCCTGCGGCTCATCCCCCGCGACAACCATGCGCGCTTCATCTACCAGCGCGAGGATCTGCTTGCTGTAGCGCAGGAAGTTATGGCCAGCCGGGGATAAACGCAAACGCTGGTTCTCACGAATAAACAGCTCAACGCCGAGATCGGCTTCCAGCTGGCGGATGCGGGTCGTCAGGTTAGACGGCACGCGATGCACCTTTTGCGCCGCCTGGGTGATACTGCCCGTCAGCGCGACGGCGTTAAACATCTCAAGCTGGGTTAGATCCATAATGTTCTCGTTTCGTGAATAAGGTGGTTAGTATTATTCATTTTTAAGAAATAGCAGAGTGGGCCACAATTAATCAACCGAAAAACGTGGAGAACACCATGACTTATTCCTCTGCAACACATGCCTTCTCAGTCAACCCGGCCACGGGTGAAACCCTCGCCGCGTATCCGTGGGCGACGCCGGAACAGGTTGAACGCGCGATTTCTCAGTCCGACGCGGGCTATCGCCAGTGGCGTCGCGAAAGCGTCTCCCACCGGGCGCAAAAGCTGCGCGATCTTGGTGCCGCGCTGCGTCTTCGCGCTGAAGAGATGGCGCAGACGATCTCCCGTGAAATGGGCAAACCTATTCAGCAGGCGCGGGCCGAAGTGGCGAAATCCGCTGGCCTGTGCGACTGGTACGCCGAGCACGGCCCGGCGATGCTGCGTGCGGAACCCACGCAGGTGGAAAACCAGAACGCGGTTATTGAATACCGTCCGCTGGGACCGATCCTCGCGGTAATGCCGTGGAACTTCCCGCTCTGGCAGGTGCTGCGCGGCGCGGTGCCGATTCTGCTGGCAGGGAACAGCTATCTGCTCAAACACGCGCCCAACGTGCTCGGCTCGGCGGATCTTATCGCGCAGATTTTTGCGGATGCGGGTTTCCCTGAAGGCGTGTTCGGCTGGGTGAATGCCACCAACGACGGTGTCAGCCAGGCGATTAACGATCGTCGTATTGCGGCGGTGACCGTCACCGGCAGCGTGCGTGCCGGGGCAGCCATTGGTGCTCAGGCGGGGGCCGCGCTGAAGAAATGCGTTCTTGAACTGGGCGGCTCAGACCCGTTCATCGTTCTCAACGATGCCGACCTGGATCTTGCCGTGAAGGCGGCGGTAGCAGGCCGCTACCAGAATACCGGACAGGTGTGCGCGGCGGCCAAACGCTTCATTGTGGAAGAAGGTATTGCGGGCACCTTTACCCAACGCTTTGTCGATGCGGTTGCGGCCCTGAAGGTGGGTGCGCCGGACCAGGAAGAAAACTACCTGGGCCCGATGGCGCGTTTTGATCTGCGCGATGAACTGCATCAGCAGGTACAGGCGACGCTGGCAGAAGGGGCAACGTTGCTGCTGGGCGGTGAGAAAATCAGCGGCGAGGGGAATTATTATGCGCCAACCGTGCTGGCGAATGTCACCCCGTCGATGACGGCGTTCCGTCAGGAGCTGTTTGGTCCGGTCGCGGCCATTACGGTCGCGAAAGACGCGGAGCACGCCCTGATGCTGGCCAACGACAGCGATTTTGGTCTGTCAGCCACGGTCTTTACCGCCAGTGATGCTCTGGCAGAGACCTTCTCCCGCGAGCTGGAGTGCGGTGGGGTGTTTATCAACGGCTTTAGCGCCAGCGATGCGCGCGTAGCCTTTGGCGGCGTGAAGAAAAGCGGCTTTGGCCGCGAGCTTTCCCACTTTGGCTTGCACGAGTTCTGTAATGCGCAGACGGTGTGGAAGGATCGCGTGTAATCCTTATTTTCGGCCCTCATCACGAGGGCCGTTGTCACTATTCTGCAATGGTTCTGTCATTTTCATTTCGTAGACTCGCTCGCGTCTAACGCCTTGTAAATGAAGCTAATTATGAACCTAACGCAAATTTTCCGCCGTATTGCGCAGCGTCTCACCCCCCGTCACTTTGGCCTGCTGACGGGTATCTTTTGCATCATTGGCCTTTTCTCCGCGCTGCAGCTCTCCTCGTCACTCCTGCTTAATGCCTCCCTGAACGAAGCCCAGCGCAACGAGCAGCACAACCTGCTGGCCTGGCAGCAGCAGAGCAAGCTGGATTTGGCTCGCGTCTCTCTGCTGGCCGCAAGCGATCTCCTCAACCGCTCCGGCGTCTGGTTTATGCAGGATAAAGAGACCGGCTCCGACGGAAGCTGGCATAGCCTGATGGATGACGCGCAAAAGGCGCTGACGGTTTCGCAGCAGGCATGGAAGGCCTGGCTGGCGCTGAATCCGCCGAAAGACGACGCGCTGGTGAACAGCTATCAACTTTTCTACGGTGCGATCAAAGAGCAGGCGGAAGGTCTGGTCAAAACCAACACCATCGACGCTTTTTTTGCCGTCCCGGCGCAGGCGTTTCAGACGGATTTTAACGACAACTATGCGCGCTATCAGCAGGCAAGCGAGAAGCAGGCGATGCAGGGGCGTCAGAGCCTCATGGCGCAGCTCTCAGACCTGCAAACGTTATTCCTGTTTGCGCCGGTGCTGTTAGTCGCCATCGCCGCTGTCGTCTGGTTCGGTATGTCCCGATGGGTGATTACACCGCTGCGTCGGCTCATCGCGCATATCAACCGGCTGGCAGCAGGGGATCTCGCCGGCACGCCGCCGAACGTTATGCGCTTCAATCGCGAGATTGGGCAGCTTAGCGACAGTATTGCCACGATGCAGCTTGGCCTGCAGCAGCTGGTGACGCAGGTCAGCTATGCCACGGCGACCATGGTTGAGAACATTGATGCCCTGGCACAGGGTAACCAGAAGCTGTATCAGCAGTCGGCACGTCAGGCGAAAGAGCTTGAGGATGTGACGGCGCATATCGCGGCGCTGGAAAGCCACGTTGAAGGCAACACCGGGTATGCCAGACTCGCCAGCGCCCGGGCCGATGAAGCGCGCCAGGCAGCCGTGGGGGGAGACCAGATGATGTCGACCGTAAACGCGTCCATGCAGGCGATCGTCGACCGATCGTCAGAGATGCGCGGGATCGTGGCGATGATCGACAGCGTGGCGTTTCAGACGAACATCCTGGCGCTGAATGCCGCTATTGAGGCGGCCCATGCCGGAAATCAGGGGCGCGGATTTGCCGTCGTTGCCCGGGAGGTTGGATTGCTGGCCAGAAAGAGCAGCCACTCGACGCAGACCATTCAGGAGCTTATCAACCGCTCGGTGCAGGGGATTGAAGACGGTTCTCGAGCCGTCACCCTGATGGAAGAGAATCTGCAGCAGGTCACCGGTCTGGTAGGCAATTTAAGCAGTTTGCTTAATGAGATCTCCACCGCCACGCTCAGCCAGGGAGACAGTATTCACCAGATGACGGGTCAGCTTCAGACGCTGAACCAGGTCTCCCGTCAGACGGATTTGCTGGTCTCTGACGCCTCGGATGCTTCTGAACGTCTGCAAAAGCAATCCGATCTTTTATTGCAGGCCGTTTCGCGTTTTCGTCTTAGCGCCTGACGCAATACATAAGCCTCTGTTATACTCGCAGCCCGTTTTAGCCTGAGGGCAAGGAGCAAAGTGTGGCTGCGGTCATCCATAATGAGATGTTGGACGAGATTCTGGCGCAGGTTCGTCCGTTAATTGGAAAGGGGAAGGTGGCCGACTATATTCCGGCCCTTGCCTCGGTCAGCGGGAATAAGCTGGGCATTGCTATCTGTACCATCGACGGACAGCGATACCAGGCAGGTGATGCAACAGAACGTTTTTCCATTCAGTCCATTTCGAAAGTGCTCAGTCTGGTTGCGGCGATGCGCCAGTATGAAGAAGACGAGATCTGGCAGCGGGTGGGCAAAGATCCGTCCGGCCAGCCTTTTAACTCGCTGCTTCAGCTCGAGATAGAACAGGGTAAACCGCGAAATCCCTTTATCAACGCCGGGGCGCTGGTGGTCTGCGATATGCTGCAAAGCCGCCTCAGCGCGCCGCGTCAGCGAATGCTGGAGATCGTGCGCCAGCTTTCGGGCGTCGACGACATTGCCTACGATCCGGTGGTGGCCCGCTCGGAATTCGAACATTCCGCCCGTAACGCGGCCATCGCGTGGCTGATGAAATCCTTCGGCAATTTCCATAACGACGTGGCGACCGTCCTGCAAAACTACTTCCATTACTGCGCCCTGAAGATGAGCTGCGTTGAGCTGGCTCAGACGTTCTTGTTCCTGGCGCATCAGGGGCACGCGCCGCATCTCGATCAGGAGGTGGTTTCACCTCTGCAGGCTCGTCAGATTAACGCGCTGATGGCGACCAGCGGGATGTATCAAAACGCCGGCGAGTTTGCCTGGCGCGTTGGTCTCCCGGCTAAATCGGGCGTCGGTGGCGGAGTCGTGGCTATTGTGCCGCATGAAATGGCGATTGCGGTCTGGAGCCCGGAGCTGGATGAAACCGGAAATTCGCTTGCTGGTGTGGCGGTTCTGGAGAAACTGACCCAGCGTATGGGACGTTCAGTCTACTGATGTCTGACCTGGATCCTCTTTTTTCCCGTCTGGCGCGATCGACGTTTCGCTCGCGCTTTCGCTTAGGCGATAAGGAACGGCAGTACTGCTGGGACAAAGGCCCGGATACCATTGACCAGCATGCCGCGGATTTTGTCGAAAAGCGTCTTGCTCCTGCACAACCTGCAAACGACGGGAAACAGACGCCCATGCGCGGTCACCCGGTGTTTATCGCCCAGCATGCTACCGCCACCTGTTGTCGGGGCTGCCTGGCAAAATGGCATAATATCCCACACGCTGTTCAGCTCACCGCGCAGCAGCAGCAGTATATCGTCAGCGTTATTCACCACTGGCTGGTACTGCAGATGAACGCCTAAATTTGACGAGTTATGATCCCGCTGTATTTGTGTTATAGATGCATCTTAAGTGAGCTCCGATCGTGCTGACGACCGCAATAATTGCCATAAGCTTTCATATGGAATGATATTTAATGCGTTCTGCTTTTACCGCTTTCAGACCGTTCCAGCCTGACACGCCGCTGCGAAATGCATCGACGATCTTTATCCTCACCACCTTGTTCTATTTTGTGGGCGCGGAATTACGTCTCGTGGAGGCCTTGTCGCTGTTCTGGCCACTCAATGGCGTGATGGCGGGGATCTTTGCTCGTTATGTTTTCCTGAATCGCCTGCATTACTATGCGGTATCCTATGTCGCGATGCTGTTGTACGACGCGGTCACGACCAGCTGGGGGATGGCCTCCGTGGTGATCAATCTTTCTAACATGGTCTTTATCGTCGTTGTGGCCGTGCTGGTTCAGCGTGACAAGCGGCTGATGAAGAAAACCCCCGATCCGCTTAACGCATTACGCCTGTTCAACTACTGTCTGATCGCCGCGCTGCTGTGCGCGTTGCTCGGCGCGGTAGGTTCGGTCGGGATTGACAGTCACACCTTCTGGCCGTTGTTTGCCGACTGGTTTAGCGAGCAGTTCTCAACCGGCGTGCTTGTTGTGCCGTGTATGCTCACGCTGGGCATGCCCGTGCGCGAATTCAGGTTGCGTCTGGAGCAACTGTTACCGGTTATTGCGCTAATTGTCTCGGTGGTCGCGTCGGTGGTGATTGGCGGAGCGGGGAGCCTCTCTTTTCCTCTGCCTGCGCTTATCTGGTGTGCCGTACGCTACCCATTGCCTGTGACCTGCTTGCTGACGTTTGTGACGGGCGCCATTGAAATTATTCTGGTCGCCAACTCGGTGATTAATATTGCCGTGGCGACGCCGTTTACCACCCCAATGATGTTTTCTGCCCGGCTGGGTATTGCCACGATGGCGATCTGTCCGGTGATGGTCTCCGTCAGCATGGCTGCCATTAATTCCCTGATCCGTCAGGTTTCCCTGCGGGCGGATTATGACTTCTTAACGCATGTTTACTCGCGTTCCGGGCTTTATGAGGCGTTAAAACACGAAGAGACACACCGGCACTCGCGTTTTCTGACCGTCATGCTGCTGGATATCGATTACTTTAAAAGCATTAATGATAACTATGGTCACGAGTGTGGTGACCGCGTGCTGGCGTCATTTGCCAGACAGGTTCAACAGGTTGTCGGCGAAGAAGGTATGGTTGCGCGAATGGGCGGGGAAGAGTTCGCGGTGGTGGTAAACTCTGGTAATGCGCAAAACGGTTATGAACTGGCGGAGCGTATCAGAACCACCGTCGCCAGCCATCCTTTTACATGGCGCCACCAGACGCTCTACCTGACGGTCAGTATTGGCCTCGGAAGCGGAAAGTCTGAGTCATGGCAGTTGACCGAGGTCTTCAACACGTTGATGGCCGAAGCGGACGATCATCTTTATCGTTCAAAAAAAGCGGGTCGAAATCGTACCAGTGCCCGGATGTCGGACGAGCAGGTTGCCGCGACCTCCGGGTGTGAAATATAGCTGCGTTAATCGTCATAAGGCATTGACGTGAATAGCAAGCGGCTTAACAGGATGTTCGAACACTGACAATGTCTCTGTTTAAGCTACGCTTTTAGTAACGCTTTACGTCAGGAGACATTATGAAAGCACCTGCAACCCCTGAAAATGAAACAGACAGACTGAACTCGCTGCGCGAATCCGGTTTGCTTGAGATAGACAGCTCCCCGGCGTTTGACCGGTTAACACGTCTGGCAAAGCGCTTCTTCCAGGTGCCGCTGGCGATGGTCAATCTGATTGATGAGCATTCACTTATTGTGAAGTCGGCCGACGGGCAGGCACCCAATTCCGTACCGCGTAACATTTCGTTTTGTGGCCATACGATCCTCACCGAAGCACCGCTGGTGGTGGGAGACATGCTGCAGGACGATCGTTTTGCGGATAATCCGCTGGTGGCCGGTGAACCTCGCGTGCGTTTTTACGCGGGCTTCCCGCTGCGCCTGCGTGACGGCGCGAGTGTGGGTTCGCTCTGCCTGATTGACTACGCGCCCAGGGAGTTTTCAGCGGCCGATCTCGCCGTGCTGGGGGATCTTGGCGCGCTGGCTGAAGATGAGTTTGCCGCTATCAGCGCGGCGACAACGGATGAATTAACGGGTTTATTCAACCGTCGGGGCTTTAATCAGCTGGTGCGGTTCACGCTTTCTGTTGCCCGACGCCGGGCTGAACCGCTCACGCTCGGCTGGCTGGATTTGGATCGCTTTAAGGAGATTAACGATCGCTACGGGCATGAAGAGGGCGATAAGGCGCTGAAAGCCATGGCGCAACTGATGCGTGCTTCTTTCCGTGAAGCGGATCTGCTGGTGCGTTTTGGCGGGGATGAGTTCGCGGTGCTGTTCGCGGATACCGACGAGCAGGGTGCCTGGATTGCCATGCAGTATCTCGCTGAGCAGGTGGAACACTATAACGCCCGCAAGCTGCATCCCTGGTCGCTTCATTTCTCATGGGGTCTTAGCGAATTCGATCATAACGGCAACGACCTGCAGCAGTGGTTAAAAGATGCCGATGAAAAGATGTACGCCATGAAACAGCAGCGCCAGCGCGCCCGGTGACATAACAAAAGCCTATGTCCGATCTGCTTGCGTTAATAAGTTGTTAAATACAAAGTGAGTGTATTCAACGTAAGGAAAAACAATGAATACCTCACTGCAAATCAAAAATCTCACCCGGGAAGAGATCCTCACCCATCTTGATGCGCTGGCCGGGATCCTCGAAAACTGCGTAAACGGCGGGGCATCCGTCAGCTTTATGCTTCCTTATGGCCTGGATAAGGCCCGTATTTTCTGGCGCGGTATTGCCGAAAGCGTCGCGCGTGGCGAGCGGCTGGTGCTTGCCTGCGTCGATGCGCAGGACGGCGTCATCGGAACGGTGCAGCTGATCACAGATCAGCCGGAAAACCAGCCGCATCGCGCCGATGTGGCGAAGCTGCTGGTTCACGAGAAAGCGCGCCGGAAAGGGGCCGCGATGGCATTGATGGAAGCGCTGGAAGCTGAAGCCAGAGCCAGAGAGATTTCGGTGCTGGTGCTCGATACCTCCACCGGCAGCGGGGCCGAGACCTTCTACCAGCGTGCTGGCTGGCAAAAGGTTGGTGAGATCCCGCGCTATGCCCTGATGCCGGACGGTGCCATGACATCCACGTCCGTGTTTTATAAGTTCTTATAATTTTTCTGCACAACTACGCGACGTATTGATCAAAACAGGGTTTCTGGTCGTTAAGTTTTGATAAGTTATCGCACCAATCTTATCAGGCTGTATGACTAATCATAAAAGGAACCTCTTGTGAACACGCTCAACCGTCGCGATTTTCCCGGTGCTCTGTATCCCGAACGCATCATTCAGTTTGGTGAAGGCAATTTCCTGCGCGCGTTTGTCGACTGGCAAATTGACCTGTTAAACGAACATACCGATCTTAACGCCGGCGTGGTTATCGTCCGTCCGATTCAGAGCGACTTCCCGCCGTCACTGAATACGCAGGACGGTCTCTATACCACCCTCATTCGCGGTCTGAATGAGAAGGGTGAGGCGGTGAGCGCGAGCCGGCTTATCCGCTCCGTTAACCGGGAAATCGACGTCTACGACCAGTATGATGCGTTCCTGAAGCTGGCACACAATCCGGATATGCGCTTTGTTTTCTCGAATACCACCGAAGCGGGTATCAGCTACCACGAGGGTGACCGGTTCGACGATGCCCCTGCGGTGAGCTATCCGGCGAAGCTGACGCGTCTGCTGTTTGAGCGCTTTAGCCACTTCAACGGTGCGGCTGACAAGGGCTGGATCATCATTCCCTGCGAGTTGATTGACTACAACGGTGACGCACTGCGTGAACTCGTCTTGCGCTATGCGCAGGAGTGGGCGCTGCCCGCCGCCTTTATTCAGTGGCTCAACGACGCCAACAGTTTCTGCTCGACGCTGGTTGACCGTATCGTGACGGGGTATCCACGTGACGAAGCGGCTGCGCTTGAAGCTGAGCTGGGTTATCACGATGGGTTCCTGGACACGGCCGAACACTTCTATCTGTTTGTTATTCAGGGACCTGCATCTCTTGCCCGCGAACTTCGTCTGGATAAGTACCCGCTAAATGTACGGATTGTCGACGACATCAGGCCCTACAAAGAACGCAAAGTTGCCATTCTGAATGGGGCGCATACGGCGCTGGTGCCGGTCGCATTCCAGGCCGGGCTGGATACGGTAGGCGAGGCGATGAATGATGCGGAGATCTGCGCGTTCGTCGAAAAAGCAATTTATCAGGAGATCATTCCGGTCCTCGATTTGCCGCGTAACGAGCTGGAATCTTTCGCCAGTGCGGTGACAGGACGTTTTCGTAACCCTTACATCAGACACCAGCTGCTATCCATTGCGCTTAACGGTATGACCAAATACCGTACCCGCATCCTGCCGCAGCTGCTGGCAGGGCAGAAGGCAACGGGGCAATTACCGGCACGTCTGACGTTTGCCTTAGCCGCGTTGATCGCGTTCTACCGCGCGGAGCGTAACGGGGAGAGCTATCCGGTGCAGGATGATGCGTGCTGGCTGGAATGCTATCAGCAGCTCTGGGCGCAGCACCGCGATCGGCAGTTGAGCACCCGTGAGCTGGTGCAGTCGGTGCTCAGCGCACGCGAACACTGGGAGCAGGACTTGACGCAGGTAAGCGGTCTTGTCGACCAGGTCACGCTGGACCTGGATGCTATTCTGCTGAAGGGCATGCGCGCTGCGGTTAAACCGCTTTGCTAATGCGTTCACCCGGCTTCGGCCGGGTTTGAATACGATCTATTTAGTTACAACATACTATTGGCTTTGTTTTTAAAAAGCACATGCAGCACCGTGCGGATTTCGCTAATCAGGGGAGAAAATGCAATGTCCCGTTAACAAGCTTGCAACGGTGACAGGGATCTCGTTTAATAGCCTCGCTCTTTTCTTTCCTGAAACTCACTATGATCGTTCGTCCTAAACAGCACTGGCTACAACTGATTTTTGTCTGGCACGGTTCGGTACTGCCTAAGATCTATACCCGATTGCTGCTCAATTTCCTGCTTTCTATTGCCGTTATTCTGATGTTGCCGTGGTATACCTCGCTGGGCATCAAATTTACCGTGGCACCATTCAGCATTCTCGGCGTGGCGATCGCTATCTTTTTGGGTTTTCGAAACAACGCCTGTTATTCACGCTACGTTGAGGCTCGCCTGCTCTGGGGGCAGTTGATGATAGCGGCACGCTCGCTGTTTCGCGAGGTAAAAAACACCTTGCCTGACGATAAGCACCTTGGCGAATTCGTGCGACTGCAGATTGCTTTTGCCAACTGCCTGCGGATGACCCTGCGCCGGGAGCTGAACGCAGAGCAACTCTCTCGCTATCTTTCTCCGGATGATTTACGTCAGGTGATGAACGCCAGCGCGCCCGCGAACCGTATTTTACTGATCATGGGGGAGTGGCTGGCCGTGCGGCGACGTAACGGGCAACTCTCAGACATCCTGTTTCACAGCCTGAATAACCGTCTGAACGACATGTCCATCGTCCTGTCCGGCTGCGAGCGCATTGCGACCACGCCAGTACCGTTTGCCTACACGCTGATTTTGCACCGTACGGTCTATCTGTTCTGCATCATGCTGCCGTTTGCGCTGGTTGTGGATCTGCACTACATGACGCCCTTTGTCTCGGCGCTGATTTCATACACCTTTATCTCGCTGGACACCCTGGCGGAAGAGCTGGAAGACCCGTTTGGCACCGAAGATAACGACCTGCCGCTGGACGCCATCTGCAACATGATGGAACGCGATCTGCTGCAGATGAACGACGAAGAGAATATTCCGGAAAGGCTGGTGCCGGATAAGCACTATCAGCTGACCTGACGGGCGTTCCACTCGTCGCGGGTGATCTCCCACAGCTCGGAGTCCAGCATCCCGCTGACGTAGGCTTTCTTCTCCTTTCTGATAAGCCGCATGCCGCTACTGTCTGAAATACGACGGGAGCGGCTGTTAGCAGCGGCCTTCGGGGCCCGCAAAACGAATTTGTTTAGCGTGTTGAACCAGTAATCCGTCGCGGCAATGCTGGCTTCGCGCATATATCCCTGCCCCTGGAACTCCGGCGCGAGCCAGAACCCGCGGTTGTTATCCTCGACGTCGTACAGGCAAATAATGCCCATCAATTCATCCGGCACCTCACGTCGCCGGATGCTCCAGAACCAGGCAATCCCTTTCGCCATATCCGGCAGCGCCACGTTGTTGACATAGTTTTCCGCGCCGTTGTCCGGATAGGGCCAGGGCACGGAAGAGACCATATAGCGGACAATCTCCCAGCGCGGATACAGCGTTTGTATCTGGACGGCATCTTCCGCAACCAGCGGTTTCAGCAGTAAACGTTCTGTCGTGAGCGTCGGTATCGTCATGCGCGGATCTCCCTATTTAGGCGTTATGCTTTTGTTTGCGTTCTGGTATTTTCATCTCTATCACATTCTGTTGAGACGTGCTGTGGTTATTCACTACCAAAGATGGGTTGCATCTCTAATGGCGAAATTTTAATGGAATTTTTGTCTCTTTTAGTTGGACGCGTATTCCAGAATCTCTTGCAGCATGGCAGAGAGATAGAGGAAGCTGTTACCCGTGGGGATACCCGACCCACTCCCGAGCTGGAACGGTATTTTTCGCGCCCCCTCAGCGAGCTTCCGCATCAAAATCCTTATCCGGTAGCTATGCTGTTACCTCTGTTTTTAGTGGCGTTTGCGTTAAACCTTTTGCCTTTTCTCAGCACGTTGCAGGGTTTGTCTCCTTTACATCATGCATTGAGCTTTTTCTTACCATCATTGACGATGACAGGCGCGCTCATTGTGACAAGCGCACTACTGGCTCGTGGTAAGACGTCGGGATTGTCGGGCTTTATGGCGTTATTCATCATCCTGCTGATAACGACCCTCGTTCAGGTTCTACATATCCTGCTTTCTCATGATGGAAGCCTCTGGCCACTCGTCATTGCATCTTTCGCGCTGTTACTTTGTCGGGTGGTGATGAACAGCAGCGGCTTTGTGCTGTTTACGCTCTATTGTCGTACTCAGCGTCTTGCCAGATCGGCACGGGAAATGCGGCTAAAAAGCCGTTAAAGGGGGAGCTTATGACATTACGAAAAGCCAGGCCACAGGAAGCCGAAACACTCTGGAATATTCGTAACCAGGCGATTCGTCACGGCTGTAAAACCAGTTACGACGCAGAGGTCATTGCGCGCTGGACGCCCGATCTGATGCCCGAACGCTATCGGCAGATGGTCATTGAATACCCTTTTTACGTGGTTGAAGATGAAAAGGGCGATGTTGCGGCAAGCGGCTATCTCGATCTGGATACCCATTGCCTGGAGGCGATTTTCACCTTGCCCGCAGCCTTCGGTAAAGGCATGGCGACCCGGATTATTGAGGCACTCAAACACGAGGCTCGCAGCCGGGGGATGACCCGCCTGACGCTCGATGCGACGCCTAACGCCCAGTCGTTTTATCAGAAGCTTGGGTTTGTTACGCTGAGAGAACATAATCATCATTCGCGTATGGCGGGGGCTGATTTACGCTGTTTTGAAATGGCAATTGACCTGTAATGTGAGGAAAACATGGCAGTTACGGTAAGACCTTTACGCGCAGAGGACTATTCCCAATGGCGACCGCTGTGGGATGGTTACACCCATTTTTATGATTGCTTCCTCGAGGAATCCGTCACCGCAGCGACGTGGGAAAGGGCGCTCTCAGCGCATTCATCGATGTTCTGCCGGGTCGTGGAGAAGGACGAAAAGGTCATCGGTTTCGCAATGTGTGTTCTGCATGAAGGCACCTGGTCAACCGCGCCCATCTGCTACCTGGAAGATCTGTTTGTTGATGCTGCCGAACGCGGGGCGGGAGCCGGTAAGGCGCTCATGGACGCTCTGATTGACGAAGGCAAGCGCGAAGGGTGGTCGAAACTGTACTGGGTCACCCGGGAAAACAACCCGGCGCGTAAACTCTATGACAAATATGGTGAAGCTGACGATTACGTCCGCTATCGTCTCTCCCTCTAAAACTTCAGCGCCTGTGTTTGTATCACACTGTATCAGCGTCCCGGATACATACACAGGCTTGCAATAAACCCGCTTTCGCACATATCCGCTATACATTGAGGTGTTGTGATATCCCCGTGAATTGTACTCAACCGGAGATACCAACATGTTCAGCAAACTTGCTTACTCAACCCTCGCACTGACCGTTTCGCTTGGCACCGTGATGTCCTGTCAGGCCGAAGTCACCGGCACAAACGTCGCCGCAGCCTTTGATCATCCTCAGCAAATTAATGCCGGCGATCTGAATGTCGGTTATGTCGACATTGGCCCGAAAGACGGTCAGCCGGTTATTTTACTGCATGGCTGGCCCTACGATATTCACAGCTATGCCGAGGTTGCACCCGCACTGGCGGCAAAAGGGTACCGGGTCATTGTGCCGTCTCTGCGCGGCTACGGTACCACGCGTTTCCTGTCAGCAAACACACCGCGCAACGGCCAGCCCTCGGCGATGGCGAAAGATATCGTTAATCTGATGGATGCCCTGAATATCAGGCAGGCGGTATTTGCCGGATATGACTGGGGCGCCCGGACGGCGGATATCGTCGCGGCGCTGTGGCCTGAGCGCGTAAAATCACTGGTGTCGGTGAGCGGGTATCTCATCAGCAGCCAGCAGATTGGCAAACAGCCGCTGCCGCCAAAAGCAGAGCAGCAGTGGTGGTATCAGTTCTATTTCGCCACCGCGCGCGGTGCTGAAGGCTATGCCAAAAACACGCATGACTTTGCACGCTTAATCTGGTCGCAGGCCTCGCCTGACTGGAAATTTAGCGATGCGGTCTTTAACGCCAGCGCCAAATCCCTCGATAATCCGGACCACGTCGCGGTGACGCTCAGTAATTATCGCTGGCGTTTAGGGCTGGAAAAAGGCGAGCGTAAATACGACCGCTACGAGCAAAAACTGGCCACGCTGCCGAATATCACCGTCCCAACGATCACCATCGAAGGCGGCAACAACGGCGCGCCGCATCCGGCACCGCAGGCCTATGCAGCTAAATTTACCGGCAAATATGAGCACCGCACCTTCGGCGCAACCGTGGGGCATAACCCGCCTCAGGAAGATCCACAGGATTTCGTCAAGGCAGTTATCGACGCGGATAAGCTGTGAAATGTGCTATTTTCAGTACGTTACCCTTCGGTCTGGAGAGTTCGGTGGAACATATTGACCACATCCTTGTCGTCGATGACGACAGGGATATTCGTGAACTGATTGTCGATTATCTTGGTAAGTCTGGCTATCGCGCGACGGGCGCGGCCAACGGCAAAGAGATGCGTAGCGTACTGGATAAACAGCATATCGACCTGGTGGTGCTGGACGTCATGATGCCTGGCGATGACGGTCTCACGCTATGCCGGCAGCTACGCAGCGGCAAACATAAAGATCTGCCCATCCTGATGCTGACGGCGCGCAATGAGGAGACGGACAGGATCCTGGGTCTGGAGATGGGGGCGGATGACTACGTGGTGAAGCCGTTTGTCGCCCGTGAGCTTCTGGCACGCATCAAAGCGATTTTACGGCGTTTTCGCACGATGCCGCCCAATTTACAGGTGACAGAAGCAGGGCGGCTGGTGATGTTCGGTGAATGGCAGCTCGATACCGTTGCTCGCCACTTAATCGACCCGGAAGGGGTGATTGTGGCACTCAGTGGGGCGGAGTATCGTCTGCTGCGCGTTTTCCTGGACCATCCGCAACGCGTGCTGACCCGTGACCAATTGCTCAATCTGACGCAGGGGCGTGACGCCGAACTGTTTGAACGTTCTGTCGATCTGCTGGTAAGCCGGGTTCGCCAGCGTCTCAATGAAGATGCCCGCACGCCCGCCTATATCAAAACCGTGCGCAGCGAAGGCTACGTCTTTACGATGCCGGTGACCATCAAAGAGGTTAACGAATGACACTCTGGCCACGCTCTCTGTTGGCCCGTTTGCTGATCGTCGTACTGTCCGGTTTGCTTCTGGCTAACGCCATGAGCCTGACGCTGGTCATGACTGAACGCATGCACAGCGCGCGCACGGTGATGCTCGGTAATCTGGAAAACGATGTCGCAACCAGCGTCGCCATTTTAGACCGCTTACCGGCCAGCGAACGCGCCGCCTGGCTGCCTCGACTTGAACGAGGTAACTATCGTTATATTCTGGGCACAGGAGAACCCGGCGCAGCGCCGACGGATAAGCGTTCGCAAGATGCTATCCGAACCTTAAAAGCGACGCTTGCCGCGCATTACCCGCTTAGCTTTACCGCGGTTCCCGGCGCCATTTCACATATTCAGGCCCATCTTACGTTACGCGATGGCGCGCCGCTGACCATTGACCTGATCCCGCGCATGCCGCCCGTCGCCAGCTGGCTCCCGATCGTTCTCGTTTTGCAGCTGCTGGTTGTGGCCGTCTGCGCCTGGGTCGCCGTGCGGCAGGTGGTACGGCCTTTTTCACACTTTACCCGCGCGGTGGATGCGCTGGATCCGGCGGCCAGCACGCCAATGACGGAAAAGGGGCCGCTTGAGGTGCAGCGGGCAGCGCATGCCTTCAACGCCATGCAGGCGCGCATTCAGTCTTATCTCCGGGAACGCGCGCAGATCCTGGCCTCGATTTCCCACGATCTCCAGACGCCCATTACTCGCATGAAGCTGCGCGTCGAAATGGCCGGGGAGCCGGAACTACGCGACAAGCTCCTCAATGATCTTGATAACATGTCTCGTCTGGTGCGGGAGGGTATTGCGTATGCCCGGTCATCAGAATCACTGGAAGAAACGTCGCTGAAGCTGGAGCTGAATGCCTGGGTCAACAGCATCGCCAGCGATTATCAGGACATTGGTAAAAACGTGCAGTTTCAGGCAAACAATGTTCGTTTGCCGATCGTCACGCGTCCACAGGCGCTTCGTAGAGTGATGACTAACCTGCTGGATAATGCGCTTAAGTTCGGCGGCGGTGCCGTTATTGCCATTGATATTTCGTCTGCCGAAGAGGTGGTGATTCACATTGTGGACGACGGGCCGGGAATACCCGAAGCCGAACTGGAGGCGGTTCTGCAGCCGTTTTATCGGGTTGAAACCTCGCGTAATCGCGATACCGGCGGGACAGGACTCGGCCTGGCGATTGCCGCGCAGCTGACCGCACAGCTGGAAGGAAAACTCAGGCTGGCGAACCGCGCCGGAGGCGGACTGGATGTCGCCATTACGCTACCGCGTCGTTCGTAAAATTGTACGGCTTTGTATCTCCCGGCCTGAGTGATACAGAGCCAGACAAAAACCGCGCGTTTACACATATCCTGAACACATCAGGACGATGAAATAGCCTCACTGCAGTGTCGCAGGACGTGTAATGTGAGGTCATTATGTTTCTGTTAATCGCTTTTCTGGGTGGGATGATAAGCCTGCTCAGCCCATGTACGCTCCCGGTTATTCCACTCCTGTTTGCCGGTTTTCAGGGGCAACGACGACATATTTTGGCCCTGCTCGCAGGGCTGGTCGTGATGTTCACCCTGGTGGCGATGGTCGTCACCGTCGCCAGCGAGTGGATAACAGAGGCGACCATTGTCGGGCGCTGGATCGCGCTCGTCATTGTGGCCACCGCCGCGCTGGCCTTAATTTTCCCGTCTTTCGCCCAGCGTATTGCCGGTCCGGCCGTCAGCGCGGGAAATGTCCTCAACACCCGAAGCGGGCAAACGCGCGGAATGGCATCGGCTTTTCTGGCCGGGCTTGCGGTAGGACTGCTCTGGTCTCCCTGCGCGGGCCCCATCCTGGGAGCGATCTTCAGCATTAACATTGCGGGGCATTCCGCCATTACTACCGGCGCACTGCTGGCTGCCTATGGCAGCGGATGCGCGCTGATGCTGGGATTACTCGTCACTGGAGGCCGCACGCTAATGACCCCGCTGAAAGCAAAATCGGCACTCATGGCGAAGCTGCGTCAGGGGGCGGGGGTGGCGATGTTAGCGGCAGTCGTCCTGAATGCGACGGGGATGACCTCGTTGCTGAAAGGCGCTAACGGCGTCGCAGACCGTCTTGAGACCGCGCTCTTAAACCTGGCAAAACCCACAACCGCGACGGTGAAGCTCCAGCCGGTGGCAATCGCTGAGCCCAGCAGCCAGCTTCCCCAGCTAAGTGGTGGAACAGGATGGATTAACGGTGACCCTGTCACGTCTGAATCCTTGCGAGGGAAGGTTGTTCTGATTGATTTCTGGACCTGGGACTGCATTAATTGCCAGCATACGCTCCCACATGTGCGGGAGTGGGCTACAAAGTATCAATCGCAGGGTCTGGTGGTGATTGGGGTTCACACCCCGGAATACCCCTGGGAAAAACCGCTTTCGTCGGTTAAAAATGCTGTGAAAAAGTGGCAACTGCCGTATCGGGTCGTGACGGATAACAACTATCAAATCTGGAATGCGTTCGGCAACCAGTACTGGCCAGCGCATTACTACTTTGATGCCAAAGGGCAGCTGCGCTATACCGCCTTTGGCGAGGGGGATTATGCGCAGCAGGAAAAGGTTATCCAGCAGTTGCTCAAAGAAGCCCGCCTGTAATCGGATCAGGGCTGGCGTTGAGCCACGATAAACAACCGAGGAAAAGCCAGCAGTATCTGCCCGTTTTCCTGAAGCGGATACTGCTCTTCCAGCAGTTCATGGTAGCGTTTCAGGAAACGTTTCTGTTCGCTCTCATTCAGTTCCTGGAGCCAGGGCCGCAGGCCGGTGGCGCTTACCCAGTCAATAATGGCCTGATGAGAGCTCATTTTGTGATAATAGGTTGTCCGCCAGATATCCACGTCACAGCCAGCCTCCGACAGAATATCGTAATAAGCATGTACGCCCGGCAGAGGTTCGCGGCCCCGGTCTGGGTAGTCTTGCTCCAGCGCCACTTCACGCATCGCCACATGAGTAGGTTCCAGCCAGTTGTCGGGCATCTGGATCGCCAGCACGCCATTTAACTTAAGCAGGGAGACAAGATGCGGCAGGAGATCGTAATGGTCCGGAACCCATTGCAGCGACGCGTTGGCATAAATCAGGCTCAGCGGCTGACCAGGCTTGTACTGCCGGATATCGGCCTCAACAAAGTGGCAGTCAGGTAAGGCGGCGCGTGCTTCCTCAAGCATAGCAGGGGAGTTATCGACCCCGGTGATGTATGCAGAAGGCCAGCGATGCTTCAACAGCGCCGTGCTGTTGCCTGGACCGCAGCCCAGATCGGCGATAGTCGTAGCCTCATCCAGAGGAATTCTGGCGAGCAATTCGGCGGCTGGACGCGTTCTTTCTGCGCCAAATTGCAGGTAAAGAGAAGGGTTCCAGTCGGCCATCATCAATTCTCCGTCTTACATGATTCAGCAAGAATAGCACAGGCAGATGTCTGTAAAGCGGTACCGACGAGGGTTTTGGGCAGATGAAATCAGCAGAGTCAGTAAAACGAAGGGAAGGTAGAAAAAATAAGCAAACGGAAATATTACCCCTTAAAAGATTAAGGGGCAATGTTTTTATTGTAATTATTTTGTGATTATTGTTTTTTAATATTTTATCGGCAAAGTGCTTCTTATGCTCTGTACCCGAAACTTTAAATATTAGATAATCATCGATGGGTATATCCCTGGTGTTTCGTAGGTCTTTGACCTCCTGACCGCTTAGTTTTGCGAGAACTTCGTGGTCAGGTACTTTTTAAGTATAGGGAATATGCGGCACAATGAAAGCTGTCCTTAAAGACAGGTGATAATAGTTTCAGGTGTTATTATCAGGAACAAGAGCATGAATTCTGTCATTGAATTTTTTTTACACGACTACGATGATTTACCACCAGCATTAGCACACGAACTCTACCGACTCAGAAGAAAAACTTTTCGGGACCGACTCGACTGGAAAGTGGAATGCATCGAAGGTATGGAAAAGGATCAGTTTGATTCCCATAACACGACATACTTGCTGGGGATGTATGATGGACAGCTGTTATGCGGCGCGCGATTTATTAACGCAACGCAGCCGACAATGATAAGCGAAATCTTTCACAACTATTTCGATAATCCCATTGTTTTTCCAGCAGATGTTCCCTGCTGTGAAGTGAGTCGTTTATTTTTAGATAAAGAAACACGAGACTCTGCAAGTCTGCAGGGCGTGCCCGCCAGTAAAGCATTGTTTCTTGCAATGAATATTTATTGCCTAAAGAAAAAATATCACGGGATGTACGCAGTAGCCAGTCGTGGGATGTATGCCATATTTCGCCATGCGAACTGGAAAGTAGAAGTAATTCAGCGCGGTGTCTCTGAAAAAGGGGAGGTTATTTATTATATTTATATGCCTGCCAGCCCCAGCATTATTGAAGACATTATTAGCAAAGATAAATCCAGTCACTGGCTTCGCGAAATGCTCGAGCATTTACGCCATTTATAACCAGTGGCTGAGGCTCAGTCCTCCAGTAACCGGAGTTCCGTTCCAAGTTTTATTGCGTGTCTGGCATTATTTACACCGAGTTTTTTCATTATATTGCCCATGTGAAATTTAACGGTGCGCTCAGCAATAGACAAAATAACCGCAATTTCTGCGTACGTTTTCCCGGCGCTGACCCATTTAAGGATTTGGCGCTCGCGTGGCGATAAGAAAACATTCTTTTTCTGCTGATGCTGACTATAAAGATTGAGTGTCTTCTGATGTAACTGAACAAGGAAGCGTAGAAATTGCGGTCGATATTTCTCTATGTCAATGCCAGAATGCTTAGGACTGATGACGGATAAGACCACAAGATTATTCAGATAGTCATGCAGAGGAAAGGTCTGTCCCTGGTAAATATCATACTGGACACTTTCGTCGAAAATGCGTGTCAGGTTGTAACCATCCGACAGGACGACATCACTTTCCCAGAAAAAATCTTCAACACAGCGCAAAGCCCGAATAATGACAGGGTCAATGAACTGATATTTTCTTTCAAGATAGATATTAAACCACTCGGGGCTATTATTGAGTATCCTCATCTGCGAAGGATCTTTCTTGTTCATAATAGCGTAGGCGAAGACGATCCCTTTGAAATCTTCAAAAAACGCGTCCAGCTCACTCTGAATTTGCGTGTTGATCGTTATGTCGTTGTAATATGTATCCTTCACGTGAGTTGCTGCCTCCTGTTCGAGTGGAGGACCAAGTATAATATGCTTCGTTATCTGTAGCGAGTCGCATTTTAATCCAGACAACCGATAAGACAGGCTACCTCAGCAGGCAGCCTCGTGAACGTTTGGCATTTTTGAATGATAAATGCAGGTGACTCAGGGAATAGTTGATGATTTTATCGAATTTCGGAATCGCTCACTAATTATAGTAGGCTGCAAAATTTAGGAGGTTTTCCGCTTTTCATCCGGGTAGCGCACAAGCGTACCGATTTCATGCGCCTTCAAATCAGGATGTAAACCAGTAGGTTACAGAATACCTTTCAGGGCAACATGATAAAGCAGCATGATGGTCTTACCGTCGACAATCTTGCCCGTTTCAATGCTGCGTAAAGCCTCTTCAAGCGTCATTTCCAGCACAACGATATCTTCCCCCTCAGCCTTGATCCCACCGCCTGCGCCGGTTCTGTCATCTGGCTGGTACTCGGCAAGATAAAAATAGAGTTTTTCCGTGACGGAACCTGGGCTCATATAGGCTTCAAAGATTTTCTGCACGCGCGAAACGTGAAATCCGGTCTCTTCTTCCGCTTCTGCTTTTATGCGGCTTTCGGGATCCATGTTGTCCAGCAATCCCGCGGCAGCTTCAATTAAATCGTCCTGGTGGCCGTTGATAAAGACAGGGAAGCGGAACTGACGCGTCAGGATCACCGTCTTTTTCTCACGGTTATAGAGAAGAATCGTCGCGCCGTTGCCACGGTCATAGACTTCCCGATGCTGCCGTTGCCATTCGCCATCACGTCGCTGGAGGTCAAAGGTATATTTTTTAAGGATGTACCAGTTGTCAGAAAGGGTTTCACTGTCGATGATGCGCACATCTGCACGTTTTGATTGCACGATTGTTCCTCCTTACGTAGAGTAATGATCATAAACAGCAATATCATGCATGTTCAAGGTAAAACATGCAACATCAGGAATTCATGATGCTCACCAGTCAGCGAAAACAATTGATCCTTGAAAAGCTAGGTGCCGAAGGCCAGGTCCAGTCAAAAGCGCTCAGCATTCTCTTTGACGTCTCTGAAGATACCATCCGGCGCGATCTGCGCGAGCTGGCGGCAGAAGGGCGTTTGCAGCGTGTTCATGGCGGCGCGCTGCCGTCATCTTCCGCTATAGCTCCGTTTGCAGAACGGCAATCCGTGAAGATGGATGCGAAAAAAAGGGTGGCCCGGAAAGGAGCACAGCTGATTTCATCAGGCCAGGTGGTGATTGTCGACGGTGGCACGACTACCTCGGAGCTGATTACATTTTTCCCTCCTGACTTACGTATCACCGTGGTGACGCATAGCCCAAGTATTGCTCTGGGGCTCGTTGATCATCCTTCCATTGAGGTGATTTTAATCGGCGGACGCTTGTATAAACACTCGATTGTTGCGGTTGGCGCTGCGGCCATCGAAGGCATAGAGAATATACATGCAGACCTGTTCTTTATGGGAGTGACCGGTATTCATCCCGATGCGGGGCTGACAACCGGTGATTTCGAAGAGGCATGCATCAAACGTGCATTTTCCGGCAGAGCCGCGGAAACGGTCGTTCTGGCGTCTCCGGAAAAGATCAACACCGCGTCGTCGTTTTTGATTGGCGATGTATCTTCAGTGAATACCATCGTCGTTGAAGACGGTACGGATAAGGCGTGGATCCGCGCGGTATCGGAAAAGGGGGTATCCGTCGTGCTGACCTCAGATCGTGACCGCCTCTGACAGCCAGCCTTTAACGTCAGGCTGGCTGGCGTCCAGGCTTACGCTTCTGGAATGTTCTCAAGCGCGGTATACACGCTGAGACCATATTTTCTGGCTACCTCAATGTCCATATCGGCACCTTTAGACGCACCGGCAATACGATAAATCGCATCGCATTTTGCGATGAGCCGGTGAGCAACGGGGTACAGCATCGCTTCGCTGATTTCATCACCCACCGTTTTTGAGCCTGCGGCTTTTGCCAGCGGCAGCGCAAGCCATTCACCAATGACCGGGATGTGGCCACGCTGGTAAACGGCTAATGCTGCGTTTTCGAGACGCGCCAGATTCTCATCAATTCGCGCCTGAACACCATCGGTTCCGCTGCGATAGGGACCGGCAATTAAAATCAACTGTTGTGTCATTAATACCTCTGTCAGCGTTATTGCATGAAACTGCACATTTACAGAGGATACCTTACGCCATTACCGGCCTGAAATACAACTCCTCGTGCAACATCGTGCACAAAGTCGCATGAGCATTTTGACAAAGGCGTTGTGCTACCGGCTCTCCGGTGCATGGCACACGGCCTCGATGTTATGACCATCAGGTGAGATGACAAAAGCGGCATAATAATTTTCACCGTACGGTCGCAATCCCGGCCCGCCGTTATCACGTCCGCCAACGCGCAGCGCGGCGTGGTAAAAATCATCAACCTGCTGACGTGTAGTAGCCACAAACGCCAGATGCAGAGGCGCAGGTTTATCATTTGTCTGGAAAAGGCAAAGTGAAACGTCGCCAGCGCTCATTTCAACACCGTAATCTGGCGCGCCTTCATCAATGAGTTCCACACCAAGCGGGCGAAGCGCCTCAAGGAAGAAGGTTTTACTTTTTTCATAATCACTGACGCCGAATTTAACATGGTCAAACATTATCGACTCCTCAAAAGAGATAGAGAAATGAAGAGTATAGAAGGTGAGAGGAGTCGAATATGATCAAGGGCGTGCCTATGTGACAGATGTCTCGCTACTGAGTCGACCGTTTCCGTCCAACAAATGTCCAGCGCAGGTAGTCGTAGAGCCAGTTAAACAGCATCGTGTACGGCAGGAAAAACAGTACAAGACCGATCTCTACAAAAAAAGCCTCCGTCACCGTTAAATTCAGCATCACCATTGCCACAGGAATTAACGTGATGATAAGGCCAACTTCAAAACAGGCCGCATGGAGCGCGCGGACCAGAAATGTTCTTTCAAATCGGTATGTTTTCTGAAGAGAGTCAAAGAGTTTGTTAAACACAAAATTCCAGGCCGTGGCGGTTAGCGCGGATATCACGGACAGCGAGCCTGACTGGAGTACCGACACGTTCATCAGCCAGGCAAGCGACAGCGCGATGATAACGTTGGCCGTCACTTCAAAAATAACCGCGTGGAAAATCCTTTCTCTGACACTTTTATCTAATTCAATTTCCATAAGTTTACGGCAGCAGTGGTCAAAGGCTGAAGTATATCAAACGTCTTTCAACCATGTGTAAACGCAGAGGTTGGGTTGTGTGGGTATCATGACAGCATGAACGCGTGAAAAGGCGACTGCACGAGCTCTGAATGGTCCAGGACAATTACGACCGAATAAATCCAGATTTTGAGGAATCATACTTTGATGCGCATAATGTATATTATGTTAAATTGGCTTCATAGGTCTATTCTCCATAGTGCTCTCATGCAGCAACAGAAATCAGGACATTGGTGTCCTCCCTTCTTGATAAAATCCACCGTCGATAACAAACCATTTGTGAGAAAAACTCACAGCACCATTCGATAGCAGATGCTGGTCCCCTTCATACCAGTGCAATAACCTGTCGCATACAGAATTGCTGGTAATAAAAGAAGGAACACCGAATGAAGTATGTGAATCTGGGTCGTAGCGGTTTGAAAGTCTCCCGTCTTTGTCTCGGTTGTATGAGCTATGGTGACCCCGAACGTTTGCCTCAACCCTGGTCCCTGGATGAAAAAGCGTCACGTCCGCTCATTCGTCAGGCGCTTGAAGCTGGCATTAATTTTTTTGATACCGCAAATATCTACTCGGGCGGAAGTTCTGAAGAGATCACAGGAAAAGCGCTGAGAGAAATGGCCAGACGCGACGAGATCGTTGTGGCGACAAAGACCTTCTTTCCATGGCGCAACTCACCCAATACCGGGTTTCTTTCCCGCAAGGCCATTTTTCAGTCTATTGACGATAGCCTGATGCGCTTAGGTATGGATTATGTGGATCTCTTTCAAATTCACCGCTTTGACCACTCCACGCCTGTTGAAGAGACCATGGAGGCTCTGCATGACCTCGTTAAATCAGGAAAAGTACGTTACATCGGCGCATCATCTATGGAAGCCTGGCGCTTTGCAAAAATGCAGCATACTGCAGAGCGTAACGGCTGGTCCCGATTTATTACGATGCAACCGCAATACAACCTGCTTTACCGGGAAGAAGAGCGCGAGATGCTGCCCTGTGTGAAGACCAGGGCGTTGGTGTGATCCCCTGGAGTCCGATGGCACGCGGCAGGCTCACGCGCGACTGGAGTGTCACGTCCCAACGAACGCAAAACGATGCCTTTGCGTTAAAAATGTATGAGAACGCAGCCCTGCTGGATAAGCCCGTTGTTGATGTTGTTGCCAGAATTGCTGAAAAGCACGATGTGCCAAGAGCCCATGTTGCAATTGCCTGGTTGCTATCAAAAACGGTCATCACAGCACCGATCATCGGCGCGACGAAACCAGAACATCTTTCCACGGCTATCAGCGCGCTGGACTTTTCACTTAGCGATGCAGAAATCACGGAACTCGAGGCACACTATCTGCCGCACCCCGTCGACGGGATCATCCCCCCACTTCCGGATACGCCACCTTCACTCACGCCGCCTTCAGCAATACAGGACTGTTAATGCCCTACCCTCGCCCGGCGTTGCCGGGTCCCCCAGTAAAGGTTTAACTTTTATCAAACTGACTCTCGGTTAACGGGTCTGCGCGACCACCCTACATACGGTAATTACCAGGCATAAGCCTGGGGCGCTTCTCCCCCGGGTCCGGGCCAGATTTCGTCGAGACAGCTCATGGTGTCGTCTGATAGCGTGATTGTCGTTGCGTGAAGCGCCTGATGGAGTTGTTCGACCGTACGAGGCCCGATAAGTGGAGCAGTAACGACAGGATTCTGCAGGAGCCACGCAAGCGCCACATCGGAAGGGGTTTCGCCGAGGTCCTCACATAATCCTTCGTAGGCTTCTAGCTGAGGACGGTGTTGTTCAATTAGACGGGCAAACGCGGGCCTTGCACGGCGCCCGCTTGCCATCTTTTTCAGTGCGCCGCCAAGCAACCCTCCGGCAAGTGGGCTCCAGGGGATCAATCCCATGCCAAAATGGCGGCATGCGGGAATGACCTCCAGCTCAATAGTTCGGGCTGTCAGATTGTAGAGACTTTGCTCGGCGACAAGGCCCAGGAAATGACGGGCCATAGCAACTGACTGCGCAGTCGCAATGTCCCAGCCCGCGAAATTGCTGCTACCGATATAAAGCACTTTTCCCTGCTGAACAAGGAGTTCCATGGCCTGCCAGATCTCTTCCCATGGCGTATAGCGATCGATGTGATGCATCTGATAGACGTCAATATGGTCGGTCTTAAGCCGTCGCAAACTGTCCTCGCAGGCCTTGCGAATATGGTAAGCAGAAAGACGGCGATCGTTCGGACCCGGTCCCATTGGCTGATAGACTTTCGTCGCCAGAACGATACGGTCACGGCGTCCACCCTGCTGGATCCAGCGACCAATAATCTCTTCGGACAGCCCCGAGCCTTGCTGGATATCGGGTGATTGTTCGGTGCCATACACGTCTGCTGTATCAATGAAATTGATACCCGCCTCAAACGCTTCATCCAGAATGCGGGCGCTGGTTTTCTCGTCGGTGACGTCACCAAAATTCATGGTTCCGAGACAAAGGCGGCTGACTTTCAGGCCGGTGCGGCCAAGATGCGTATAGTTCATACACGGCTCCGTTAGGTGAATGTTCCGCCCTGACCGACGGCCAGAGCGCATAATTTTCAAGAATAACGAAGCACAACGTGTTCAGTGAGAGGCGATGAGTGGATGGACTTGTGAAATAAATTCAGCAACGGATTAGCGCTAATCGGTCTATGGTGTATATCATTTCCGTATCAATACATTCGGGCCTTAACGCACAAGGAAAACGATTCTGTATGCAAATAAGCAGAGCGGATGTCGCCGATCTCATTTATTTCATGGCTATTGCACGTCATCGCAGTTTCAGCCGTGCGGCGATTGAATTAGGTGTCAGTGCATCAGCGCTTAGTCATGCCCTGAAGGGACTGGAAACCCGGCTCGGGGTTCGCCTCCTTAATCGCACGACCAAGAGCGTTACACCTACGGCTGCAGGTGAAGAACTGGTTCAGTCTGTCCTTCAGCCTTTCGACAAGATAGAAGGCGCGCTTGAATCGCTTAACCGGTATCGTAATACCCCTACCGGACGTATCCGCATCAATGCTGCCGTTGAAGCGGCCAATCTTTTGCTTGCGCCAGTTATGCCCGCGTTTATGGATCGCTATCCCGATATTGAAATCGATATTGTGGCCAGCAACCGTATGGTTGACGTCACTGATGCGGGCTTCGATGCCGGTATCCGCTATGGTGGCACCGTCCCGGAAGACATGGTTGCCCGGCGTTTATCTGCCGATATTCGCTGGGTTATCGCAGCATCCCCCGACTACCTTGAACGCTACGGAACGCCTGAACATCCTGATGATTTATTACACCATCGCTGTATAAGCAATCGTCTCGGCGACGATCGGATTTATCGCTGGGAACTTGAGCGAGACGGCGAAACGTACCAAATCACTGTGCCAGGCTCTGTGACGGTCAATCAGGCTGAAACGGGCCTTGTGGCCGTATTGGGCGGAGCCGGCCTGATGTATTTTCCGGAGCCTCTTGTTGCACCCTATGTGAAGGATGGCCGGCTCCGCCTGGTGCTTACGGAGTGGTCACCGCTGGAGGAAGGTTTTCATATCTATTATTCAAGCCGCCGGCAATTGCCGACCGGGCTTCGCCTTCTGATAGAGTTCATACAGGAGGCCAGGCCGCTGGGGTTGTGAAATAGCGCTTCCATACTGAACGAGGCGTTATCGTCCCGTAGCGGATATCAGAAAATCAATCAGGGCCTTCACTCTTTTCGTTTTACCCGCGTTTTTGGGGTAATAGAGATACACTGGCGGGTAGGTTTTCCAGTAGCTCTCCATCACGGGTATAAAGCGCTCCCTGTCCGGCTGTAACTGCAAGATGGGTTCAAACAAACGTCCGATTCCCAGGCCGTTACGGATCCCGTCTGCCATAACGTCAATATCGTTGCTGATTAACTGCCCGGGCATCTCAACCGTCAACTGCTCTCCGCGATCGTTCAGAATCAACGGAAGGATGCGGTTGTTAGTAATAAAACGGTAGCCAATGAGCTTGTGTTGACTGAGGTCAGCCGGCACCTCGGGCATTCCATGCTCGCTGATATAAGCTGAGGATGCATATAACCCTTCACGAAAGGGTTTCATTAACGGCCGCGCCACCACCCCACCTTCGAGGATATCGCCAAAACGGATCCCAAGATCAAAACGCTCTTCGATAACATTCACGGTACCGTCGTAAACCGAAATTTCAAGCTGTATACCCGGATATTGCTGACAGAATTTCGCCATTGCAGGCTTAAGAATTAACAGATAGGCAAAACGCGAGAGCGTGATTCGCACGATACCAGAGGGCTCCTGATTCTGGTCGCGAATGCTTTCAAGCGAATGTTCCAGCGACTCCACCGCCGCAGCGGTCTGTTCCAGCAACAGCTGCCCAGTTTCCGTCAGCTCAATACGGCGGGTCGTACGCACAAAAAGCGGATGGCCAATATGATCTTCCAGCAGCTTAAGCGCATTGCTGACGGAGGGAGGCGTAATTTCCAGTTTTCTTGCGGCTGCCGAAATATTGCCCTCACGTGCAATGCTCTGAAAGATCCGTATCTGGTTATACAGGGCGTTATTCATAATGTTTTCCTAAAGCAATCTCCGCCTGATTATTAAGTACAGTCTAAAGATGCTTAAGTCAATGCTCCTCTAATCTTCATGAAATTCGCCTCTTATACTTTTATCTCTTTCTACAACGACCTGAGTTCAGGAGACTATGGTGCGAATTTTATGTCTGGATATCCCCGCACCTGGAGCATCGCTGGAAAAATATGCTCCACACCTTAACGCTGAAGCGCTGCACGCCTGGGGATTGTATAAATCCGGCTTCATCCGCGACATCTACTTCCGTCAGGACAGACCTGGCGTCGCTATTTTTCTTGAATGTGACTCTGTCGATGAAGCGATGAACGTAATGGCCGAATTCCCGCTGGCAAAAGCTGGCTTATTAAGCTTTGAGTGCATTCCGCTTGGCTCCTTTATTAACTGGGAAAATCTCTTTGCCGCTGAATACAAAAATAAATAGTGAGGCCCGATATGAAACCTGCAGATAAACCCGTGCTGTGTGTCGTTTCCAGCCATCCGATTAAAGGCGCATCCGGTGTACCAACCGGTTTTTTCCTGGCCGAGCTGACCCATCCGCTGAAAGTACTGGAAGATGCCGGACTAAAAACGATGATCGCCAGCATTCGCGGGGGACAGCCGCCGGTGGATGGATTTGACCTCAGTGATCCTGTCAACGCCTGGTACTGGAACGAAACCGATTTTCAGCAGCGCCTGGCAACAACACCAGCGTTATCCGAGCTAAACGGTACCGATTACAGCGCCGTTTTCTTTGCAGGCGGCCATGGAACCATGTGGGATTTCCGCGACAGCCAGGATGCCCAGCGTATTATCCGCGAAGTATATGAAAGTGATGGCATTGTCTCAGCCGTCTGCCACGGACCTGCGGCACTGGTTGACGCAAAGCTCAGTAGCGGCGAATACCTGGTGAATGGCAAAAACGTGGCGGCCTTTACCAACAAGGAAGAGGAAGAAGTTCACACTACAGATGTGGTTCCCTTCCTGCTTGAGACTGCACTTCGCGAGCATGGCGCGCTTCATCATGAAGCCCCGAACTGGTCTGAAAACGTGGTTACCGACGGTCGCCTTATCACGGGGCAGAATCCCGCTTCAGCGCACGGTGTCGGTGTGGCGCTGTTAAATGCCCTCCGTCAGTCAGCTTAATCCATTCATCTCTTTTTCACCGTTACTCACCCTCTTTGGCCGGTTTCCGTCAGCAACGTTCCGGCCTTTTTACAGGAGCTGAATATGAAAACACTACCTCCCGTCGCGCTGGGCACATGGTCCTGGGGCACAGGTTTCGCCGGTGGCGACTCCGTCTTCGGCAATCATCTTTCTGATATTCAGATGGCAGACGTGTTCACCACGGCCATGAGTAAGGGCCTCAATCTCTGGGATACCGCAGCAGTATATGGCATGGGGAGTTCCGAGGCAGCGCTGGGAGCATTAGTCCGTCAGTTCCCCCGCGAGGATATGACTTTATCCACCAAATTTACGCCGCAGATTGCGAACGAACAGTCAGCGCAGCCTGTCAGCGATATGCTTGAGGCCAGCCTCGGACGCCTGGGCGTGGACGCGATTGATATCTACTGGATCCATAATCCCCTCGACGTTGAGAAATGGACGCCAGGACTAATCCCACTTTTACAAAGCGGTAAGGTAAAACGCGTAGGAGTTTCCAACCATAATCTGGCACAAATCAGACGCGCCAACGAAATCCTTAACGCTTCCGGTTATTCCCTCAGTGCAGTACAAAATCACTACAGCCTGCTCTATCGCGCTTCTGAAGAGGCCGGAATCCTTGATTATTGCCGACAAAATATCATCACGTTCTTTGCTTACATGGTCCTGGAGCAAGGCGCGCTCAGTGGTCGTTATGATTCAAATCATCCCATGCCTGCCGGGAGTGACCGGGCCGAAAGTTATAACGCGGTACTGCCGCAGATAGAAAGATTGACCGCCGCCATGAAAAAAATGGGAGCCGAAAGGAATGCCAGCGTTGCACAGATAGCCATCGCATGGGCTATTGCAAAAGGTACCCTTCCCCTCGTTGGTGCGACTAAAGTCCATCACGTTCTGGACGCCGCCTGCGCTTCAGACATCCAGTTACGCGATGAGGAAATCATCATGCTGGAACAACTCGCCGCAGAGACCAGAGTGGATACACGAGGCGCCTGGGAAAAACCGATGGTGTAAGGTCCATCCGGAACAGACTGTCATGAATCACATTCACGTATGGACAGTTCCGGGCGATCCTAATCTCTATCACTTTTACTGCTTTGTATGAAGGGTGAGAATATGAAAATCATTTGCCTTGAAGAACATTATCTCGACAGCGAGTTAGGCCGAGCGTGTATGCCTGTTGCGCTTGAGCAGGCGCCTTTCCTTGGCGACTGGGGGAAAACCGTCGCTGATGGTCATAATCCTGACCGAAGCCGGCCGCAGATAGAAAAGAATGCGCTGATAAACGCGAAAGGCGCTGATTTGGGAAGCCGCCGCCTCAGGGATATGGATGAGGCTGGAATTACCCTTCAGATCCTTTCTGTGGGCGGATTCCCCCAGCTGGCACCTAAGGATGAAGCGGTAACATTAAATACCGCGGCAAACGACCGCCTTGCCGGGGCGGTAAGAAATCATCCGGATCGCTTCGCGGCATTTGCCACTCTTCCCTGGGCACAGCCGGAAGAGGCTGAAAAAGAGCTTGTCCGCGCAGTTGAAGAACTAGGGTTTAAGGGGGCACTTCTGAATGGCCGACCCTCTTCATGCTTTCTCGATAATCCTGACTATGACTCCCTGCTTTCCCGCTTTAATAAACTGAATGTGCCACTCTATCTTCATCCCGGATTACCGTTTAACAGCGTGCAACAGGCCTACTTCACGGGCTTCAGCGCAGAGGTCAACGCCCGGCTCTCTATGTTTGGCTGGGGCTGGCATCACGAAGCCGGGATCCATTTGTTACGGCTGATGTTATCGGGCGTATTTGATAAATATCCCCACTTGCAGGTAATCAGTGGCCACTGGGGGGAGATGCTGCCCTTCTGGCTGCAGCGTCTTGATGACAGCCTTCCACTGGCTGCAACGGGTCTGTCACGCACGCTAACGAGAACCTTCCAGGAGCACGTTTACGTTACCCCGTCAGGTATGCTGTCGCTGCCGCACTTCCAGTTTATCTACGCGTTAATGGGGGCAGAAAGGATCCTGTTCTCCGTCGATTATCCCTATCAGACCCTGGACGGTGTAAAAACCTTTATCGACAGTCTGCCCGTCAACAAGGCTGAAAAAGAGGCCATCGCATTTCGCAATGCAGAACGTTTACTGGGCATCACGGCGTAGTTCACGGGTTCGTGATGACCGGTACAATGAGAACAGTCGACCATTATTAGTTTTTGTCTAAAAGTGAATGAGTCTTTACTGCTCTAAAAAAAATAATGGTGTCACTCTATACTGGGTTAAACATTCATCAAATATATTTAACTCATTGAAATGAAAAATATCCTTATTGTTTCAGGCCATCCTGAGCTTACCCATTCCGTCGCCAATGCCACGATCCTTGATGAAGTGGCGACCGCCCTTCCCGAGGCTGAAATTCGTCGTCTGGACTGGCTCTATCCGGACGGAAAATTTAATATCGCTGCGGAGCAGGAAAGCCTGCTCAGGGCCGATGTGATTGTCTGGCAGTTTCCTTTTTCATGGTATGGGCTGCCCGGGTTAATGAAACAATGGCTGGACGAGGTCTTTGTCCACGGCTTCGCGCATGGCTCAACGGCGAAACTGGGCGGTAAAAAGCTGATCCTCTCCTTCACTACAGGGGCGCCGCAGGTGCTCTATACCGCTGACGGTTTCTTTGGCCATGCCATAGAAGAGTATCTTATTCCATTCGAGACCACGGCAAGGCTGTGCAATCTTGAGCTGCTGGCGCCGGTTTATACCTGCGGTATCAGCTATGCCGACCGGGATGCCGACAAAATCGCGCAGCAAAAAACGCTTGCCCGGGAACACGCTTCAAGGCTTGTCGATCTGCTCAATTCCGTCGTGAATAATCCAGAGGGAGAATAACGATGCAGTATACCCGGCTCGGTAAAAGTGACTTACTGGTCTCCCGCATCTGTATGGGATGTATGGGGTTTGGCGACCCGTTAACGGGCCAGCATCGCTGGACGCTGGACGAAACAGCAAGCCGGGACATCATCCGCTACGGTCTCGAAAAGGGTATCAATTTTTACGATACCGCCCTCGCCTATCAGAACGGCTCCAGCGAGCGATACGTTGGCCGGGCGCTGCGGGAGATGGCAAAACGCGAGGACGTGGTGCTGGCCACCAAGTTTCTGCCACGAACCGCCGCGCAAATTGCCGCGGGGATCGGCGGAAAAGAGGCAATAGCCCGATCACTCGACCAGAGCCTGCAGAATCTGGGGATGGACTACATCGACCTCTACATTTACCACATCTGGGATTACAACACGCCAGTTATTGAGGTGCTTGAAGCGCTTCATGCCGCCGTTACTGAGGGCAAAGTGCGCGCTATTGGTATATCCAATTGCTATGCCTGGCAGCTTGCGAAAGCGAACGCCCTTGCCGAACGCGAAGGGCTGACGGGCTTTGTTTCCATGCAAAGCCACTACAACCTGATTATGCGTGAAGATGAACGAGAGCTCTTCGGTCTGTGCGCTGAAGATGATATCGCCATGACCCCCTATAGCGCGCTGGCCAGCGGTCGTCTCTCCCGGAAAGAAGGCCACACGCGGCGAGCCTCCGAGGATGCCTATGCCCGCGGAAAATATGACAGCACGGCTGAACAGGATCGGAGCATTATCGAGCGCGTCGCCGAGCTTGCTGAACGACATCAGGTGTCCATGACGGAAATATCTCTCACCTGGCTGCTGACAAAAGTCACGTCACCTGTCGTAGGGGCCACAAAAAAAGATCACGTCGATGGCGCGGTAAACGCCGTAAATCTTCAACTGAGCCCGGAGGAAATCCGGTTTCTGGAAGAAACCTACCAGCCGCACGTTCTGACGGGGATCATGGCGCAAAACACGCCGCAAACGAAAGACGTTAATCAGGTCTGGACGCGGTAGCAAACAGTAATTTCAGTAAAAGGATCATCGTGAAAAAGCCCCTTATGCTTTTAATTTGTATGCTCATAAGCAGCCCTGTCTTTGCAACAAAACTGGACGCGCCGGATAAGCGAGTGATGAATCTCTTTGAGCTCGGCGTCAGGCCCGATCGGGACAAAGATTTTGCAGACGTAGCCAGACAGACGATTTCCGCTTCGGTTGATCATGAAGCAGGTACGCTGGCGATGTACGCCCTGCACCGCAGCGACAATCCACGTCAGGCATTCATGGTCGAACTTTATGAAAACGAAAGTGCTTACCGCAAACATCTGAATGCCGAACCATATAAGGCATTCGCTGCCCGGGCACCTGACATTATCGATCGGAAAAATAAAATCACCCTGGAGCCCCAATTTCTGGGGGACAAACACATCATACCGGATGAGCGAACCATTAATAATCTGGTGATCGTCGAGGTAAAGCCTGAATTTCAGACCGAGTTTAAAAACATCGTCCTGCCCGAAATGGCGGAATCGCTCAAAGTAGAGAAAGGCGTATTAGCGATGTATGCCGCTACAGATTCACAGACTCCGAACCGCTGGTATTTCTATGAGATTTACGCCAGTGAGGAAGCGTATCAACTGCACCGACAAACGCCACACTTCCGTGACTATCTCAGGCAAACGGCGCATATGAGCACCAGTAAGGACGCTATCCCGGTAAAACCGGTATTTCTTCGTAACAAAGGCGGAATCAAACAGGATCCGCACCGTTGACCAGTGAGGATTAACATGAAAAGCGTAATTGCAGCAGCGGCCATGTCGCTTGTTATTTCTGATTTTGCTACTGCTGAGGAAACAAAAGGTAAAGCGATGATGAAAATTGAACCTTCAGCGATTTCTGAAGCTGATATTCGTTCCGTCTCACCGGCTCTTGCGCGCTTTGGTCGAGAAGCCATTACTGAAGATCTGTGGACACGCGATGCCCTCTCGCCCAGGGATCGTAGTATGGTGACCGTCGCCATGCTAATTGCCAGAAACCAGCCTGGCGACCTTAAGCACTATATAGACATTGCCCTTGATGACGGCGTTACGCCAGCGGAGTTGTCAGAAATCATTACCCATCTGGCGTTCTACTCAGGTTGGTCAAATGCCATGTCAGCCGTCAGCGTGACCAAAGCAGTATTTGAAACTCGTGGCGTCACGGCAGATGTACTTCCTGAAGCTTCTCCGGACCTGCTTCCTCTCAATCAGGAAGCAGAAAAGCAGCGTTCAGAGACAGTGGAAAAAAATGTTGGCCCAATATCTCCGGGCCTGGTTAAATTCACTACAGATCCACTGTTCCTGGATCTCTGGCAAAGACCCGCGCTGAAACCCCGCGACAGAAGTATGATTACGGTCAGCGCGTTAATCGCATCCGGACAGAGCGCGCAGATTGGCTATCACCTCAATAGAGCAATGGATAATGGACTTTCTGTTGAGGAAGCTGGTGAGATCGTTACCCAGGCCGCGTTCTACGCTGGCTGGCCAAACGCATTTACTGCTGCTCCGGTTGTCGGAGAGGTGCTAAACAATCGATCATCGAGTAAAAGGTAATATTACTGAACACTAAAACCTGACGCACATCACAAAATTAGAACGAACAGTTCATGAACCAACAGGCGTGACATCGAGTGATTTATGGACAGCGTTTAACACAGTTATGAACCAAAACTGAGTTCATAACTGTGAGTTTGAATCGCCATTTGATTAATATGCATTTAAAACAGTTTGTTATACTGTTTCTGGTGCTGTCGTAAATTATGTATATTCCTCAAACCCAGAATAGTTAAATACGATATGCCAATAACCATTCTCTACGTGATAACCCGGCCTTCCCACTAACAAACGCCCCTTTTTTTAAGGAGCGTATGAGTAACGTCAATAATCACTGAGAGGCTTCGCAGCCGATTAATTCTCAGTCATCTGGCGACGATGCTGTTCAGCCTGCTGCTGATGGCTAGCCGAAGACTGGCCGTTATTCGCCGTCTCGTGTGCAATCGCCGCTTTCTCGTGTTCATTCACCGCAGAAAACGACGTCGCAGTTTCGTTAGTACTGCATGGACCGTTTTTGATCATCTCCTTATGCATGTCAGCCATGCTCTGGTGTGCAGCTTCTGTGTTGTTTTGCATCATGTCATGAGACATTGCTGCCTGTTCGTTGTTGTTTGTCTCTGCAGCCCAGCTGGATGCAGAAACCGCCAGGATGGCAATAACAGATAAAAGGAACTTTTTCATGGTTGTATCTCCGAAATTAAAGTGCTCAACAGTTGGTGGCCTTCTTTATAATGAATTATAAAAACCGGCCGCTGTTTATCGCATGACTGGCGAGTGACATTTCTGTCACTCCAGGGGCTTAATCCCTACCCTGATCCAGGACTCAAGGAGTGAGAGGGGCAAAACTTTGATTATTCAAATAATTAGAAGAGCATCCCGTCGCCTGCAACACTGTAACGAGGTGGCTACCAGCATAAGCAATACCTCCCCGACACAGCTGCAACAGCTAAAGACTCAGTTGGCTGAAGAAATGGGCAAACCTGTGGGTCTACACACCATGGGTATTCCGGCGGCAATCAGTACTCTCGGGGTAATTGTCAGCTTCGCGATTCCTCAGCTGTGGTTGGGCTATAGCGTACTCGCCGCACTCGGCCAGCCAGCCGAACGCGTATTCGTGTGGGTTGTGCTGATCGCCCTACTGTTCGCAGGCATCAACGGCGTGACGATGTTTATGATTGGCAAAGGCAGCATGCGCGCCGTGCGGTTACATCTTACGCTGGCGGTGATGAGTCTGGTATTAACGGCAGCCTATCTGCTGGCCGCGCTGAGCGGTAGCGCTGCTCCGGGCGTCAGTCTGACCGCTGCGATGGTGAGTACTGTCATGCTGGGGCTTAGCGGCAGCTGCATCTTCTCTACCGCTTTCTATAAGATGCTGCTATTTACTCTGCATAACAGAGCCTGGCGCAAACTGATCAGCAAGGCGCGCTAAGCATTCATCCCGTAAAAACCCGCCGCTACCGGCGGGTTTTTTTATGGCTTTTTATGTCTGCGCAACCAAATTAACTTATACGCCGCAGGAATAATAAACAGCGATAGCAGCGGTGCTGTAATCATCCCGCCGATCATGGGGGCCGCTATCCGGCTCATAACTTCTGACCCTGCGCCGGTCCCCCAGAGAATGGGCAGCAGACCCGCGATGATCACCGCGACGGTCATTGCCTTTGGCCGCACGCGCAGCACGGCACCATGATAAAGCGCCTCATCAAGCCCCTTTTCGGTGAACGTTTCCTGGCGGGACAATGCTGGATGTGCTTCTACGGCATGACGCAAATACATCAGCATGACCACCCCAAATTCTGCCGCCACCCCGGCCAGGGCGATAAACCCGGTGCCGGTTGCAACTGACATATGAAAACCCTGCCAGTAGAGGAACCATATCCCGCCGACCAGCGCGAACGGCAGGCTCATCAGGATCAGCAACGCTTCATCCACGCGACGGAACGCCAGATAGAGCAGAATGAAAATGATCATCACCGTCATCGGCACCATCAGCTTCAGTTTCTTGTTGGCGTGTTCGAGCAGTTCAAACTGTCCGGAGAATGACACGCTGGTACCCGGCCTCAGCTTCACGTTCTGACTGATGGCCGTTTTAATGTCGTTCACTACGGACACCATATCCCTGCCGCGGGCATCGATATAAATCCAGCTTGCAGGTCGGGCATTCTCCGTTTTTAGCATCGTGGGGCCGGAAACCACGTTGATATCCGCCACATCACCCAGCGTGATCTGCTGTTTCATCGGCGTCAGGATCGGCATCTGCCTCAACGCGTTCGGGCTGTTCCGGTAGTCCTGAGGATAACGAATATTAATCGGGTAGCGGGCCACGCCTTCCACCGTTTCCCCCACCGTCGCGCCGCCGATGGCCGAGGAGACGAACAGCTGCACGTCGCCCACCGTCATTCCATAGCGGGAGGCTTTCTCCCGGTTGATATCGACATCAATGTAGCGCCCGCCTTCCAGACGTTCAGCGAGGGCAGACACCACGCCTGGCACCGTTTTGGCGACTGCCTCTATGCGCTGCGCCGTGGCGTCGATATCAGCCAGAACGGTACCTGACACCTTGATACCAATGGGGCTTTTAATCCCGGTTGAAAGCATATCGATGCGGTTGCGGATGGGCGGAACCCAGAGATTCGCCAGGCCAGGCAAACGAACGGTCTTATCGAGCTCGTCAACGATCTTGTCAATCGTCATGCCGGGTCGCCACTGATCCTCAGGCTTAAGCTGAATGGTGGTTTCGACCATTTCGAGCGGCGCGGAATCCGTGGCCGTTTCGGCTTTACCGGTTTTACCAAACACCGACGCTACCTCAGGCACGGTTTTGATGAGTTTGTCCGTGGTCTGCAGGAGCGCCGCCGCTTCTGCCGGAGACACGCCTGGCAATGTCGAGGGCATATACAGCAGATCGCCTTCGTTGATCTTCGGTAAAAACTCGCCACCCACCTGGCTCAGGGGCCAGATCACCGTGAAGATGGATAATGCCGCAACCAGCAGGGTTGTTTTAGGCCAGTGGAGCACCCGAATCAGAAGTGGATGATAGGCGTTAATCAACAGTCTGTTCAGCGGGTTACGGGTCTCGGCAGGGATTTTACCCCGGATCCAGAATCCCATCAGAATGGGGATCACGATGATGGCCAGCGCGGCCGCGCCCGCCATGGCGTACGTTTTCGTGAAGGCCAGTGGACCAAACAGCCGCCCTTCCTGACCCTCGAGGGTAAAGATGGGAATGAACGACAAGGTGATGATCAGCAGGCTGATAAACAGGGCTGGCCCCACCTCAACGGAGGCACTGGTGATCACCTGCCAACGGGTGGCGTTGTCAATCTGTTCCCCCGGATGCTGGTGATCCCACTCTTCCAGCCGTTTATGCGCATTTTCAATCATCACGATGGCGGCATCCACCATTGCACCGACGGCAATGGCAATACCTCCGAGCGACATAATATTGGCGTTCAGCCCCTGGAAATGCATGATGATGAAGGCAATACACAGGCCAAGCGGCAGAGAGATAATCGCCACCAGCGCTGAGCGAATGTGCCAGAGGAACAGTGCACAGACGATGGCCACCACGATAAACTCTTCGAGAAGCTTGCCGCTCAGGTTATCAATGGCCCGGTCGATGAGCTGGCTGCGATCGTAGGTGGTCACAATCTCAACGCCTTCCGGCAGGCTGGCCTTCAGCGTCTCCAGCTTATCTTTCACCGCCGTGATGACCTCGCGCGCGTTTTTACCCGAACGCAGGATCACCACGCCGCCCGCCACTTCCCCCTGCCCGTTCAGCTCGGCAATACCGCGGCGCATTTCCGGCCCTGTTTGTACGCGGGCAACGTCACGCAGATAGATCGGTACGCCGTTCTCGCCGGTTTTCAGGACGATGTGATTGAAATCATCGATGGTCTGCAGATAGCCGCTGGCCCGCACCATATACTCCGCTTCCGCGATTTCTACGGACGATCCCCCTGCTTCCTGATTAGACGACTCAAGGGCCTGCTTAACCTCCGGCAGGCTGACGCCATACTGTGCCAGCTTTAACGGATCAACCTGAATCTGATACTGCTTCACCACGCCGCCGACGGAGGCCACTTCGGCCACGTTCGGGATCGTTTTCAGCTCAAACTTCAGGAACCAGTCCTGCAATGAGCGCAGCTCGGCGAGATCGTGTTTTCCGCTGCGATCCACCAGCGCATATTCAAATATCCAGCCCACGCCGGTGGCATCCGGGCCGATCTCGGAACTCACGCCAGCAGGGAGTTTGCCCTGAACCTGGTTCAGGTACTCCAGCACGCGCGAACGGGCCCAGTACAAATCAGTGCCATCTTCAAAAATGACATAGACATACGAATCACCAAACTGCGAAAAACCGCGCACGGTCTTAGCGCCGGGAACCGACAGCATGGTGGTGGTGAGTGGATAGGTCACCTGGTTTTCAACAATCTGCGGGGCCTGGCCGGGATAGCTGGTTTTGATAATCACCTGAACGTCAGACAGATCGGGCAAGGCATCAACCGGGGTGTTGATGATGGTCCATGTCCCCCAGACGCTGAGAAACAGCGCCCCCATCATAACCAGGAAACGATTAGCCACTGACCGCCGGATAATCCATTCAATCATCATCGTCTCCTTAATGGCCAGAATGGGCGTCGTCAGGGGTTTCAGCGTGGCGCATGCGCTCCAGCGCACCGGTAATATTGGCCTCCGAGTCAATCAGGAACAGACCGCTGACGACGACTGACTCCCCCTCTTCCAGCCCAATACCAATGCCGGACTGCTGCTGAGATTCATGCAGAACGTGGATCCTTTTCGGTACAAAATTCCCGTTAGCGTCAACGGTAATAACGCGCTGCTCTTTGCCGGTATCGATAACGGCCTGAGACGGAATCAGCAGCATTTCCTGACTTTGGGTATTCAGCTTCAGGTAGGCATTCATGCCAGGTTTCAGCAGCTCATCCTTGTTGGAGACCTGCAGGCGCACCTGCAGCGTACGGGTGGTTTGATCCACGCTCGGCAGAAGACTCCACTTTTCAACCGGGAAGGATTTATCCGGCCAGGCCGGTACCGAAACAGCAAACTGCGAGGTATCTTTCAGCAGATACGCAATCGATTCTGGGACCGCCGCGCCGATCCAGACCGGATCCATCCCCTGAATTTGCGCCACGACCTTATCTTTCGAAATATTCATCCCGGTGCGCAGGTCAAATGCCGTGATCACCCCGTCGATGGGCGCCCTGATGGTAAACCGGGTCTGGATAGTGCGGGTCGCACGCAGCCGCTGAATATCCTCATCCGGCATACCCGCCAGCCTAAGCCGTTCCAGAACCCCTTTAATCTGCGTGGGCGTTACACCGGTGCCGGAGAGCAGCAGGAACTCGCTCTGCGCTTCGACCCAGTCCGGAATGGTAATATCAATCAGCGGGGTGCCTTTCTTCACCTTATCGCCGATCGTCAGCGGGTAGACTTTCTCAACGAACCCATCCGCACGCGCCTGCACAATGACAAACTGATAGTCGTTATAGCTGACGTTGGCCGGGATCGTCTGGGCATAACTCAGCGTTCCGCGCGTCACTTTTTGCGTTTTTAATCCTAAATTCTGGACCTGCGTCGGATCGATACGGATACCGCCGCCGCTTTTATCGTCATTTTCGTCCGCATATTTTGGGACCAGATCCATATCCATAAACGGTGATTTACCGGGCTTGTCGAATTTCACGTCAGGCTTCATCGGGTCATACCAGAAAAGGACCTTTCTCTCCGCAACGCTATTTGCTGTTTTTACAGATGAATAAAGTGTCTGCCACGCCGTCACGGATATCAGCCCTCCGGCAATAAGGCTGCTGACTATCATGGCAGCGTATTTTATTTTTAATGAGGCCATGCCGTTTCTCGCTATTTAATGCTCTTTAGTAAAGAGATATTGCCCTGCTGAACAAATGAAAAATCAACGTGACTGCCGACCTTTAAGGCGTTGATGCTCTCATCGGCCTCAATAAAGGTGAAACGCATGGTCATCGCGGGCCAGCCAATCGCCGGGATGGCCTCATGAGAAATCGTGACTTTTTTATTGGTGAGATCAATGTCTTTCACGATACCGGTCCCGGTAATAACCTGCTCTGCGGCCCCTTCACGGGCGGCGCTCATCGCCTCGTGCTGATGAACCTCAGCCTGAAGGCCGGCAGAAAACGTCACGGCGATCGCACCGAATACCACGGCTTTAAGTGAATTACGCATTTTTAGTTTCCTCTTTAAGTACAGTTATTCGACCCAACCGCCGCCCAGGGCAGTGAAGAGCGTTATTTCATTAACCTGTCGGGCATAAATAAGGTCGAGAAGGGTCTGGCGGGTGGAGTAAAGAGAACGTTCCGCGTCCAGCACGTTGATATAACTGACCGCACCGCTGGCATATAATCCTCTGGCACGCTGGAGCGTGATCTGGAGCGAATCAAGATAACGACGCTGAGCGTCAATTTGCTGGTTAATGCTGTCCCGCAGCGCGAGCGCATCGGCGACCTGTTTGAAGGCGGCCTGTATTTTCTGTTCGTAATTCACGACCGACTGCTGCTGACGAATTTCAGCCAGCTTCAGGTTGGCCTTATTCCTGCCCGCATTAAAAATGGGAATATCGATTTTAGGGATAAAATTCCACATCCCACTGCCCGCGGTGAAGAGGCTGGATAATTCCGTGCTGCCTGTGGAAAGCCCGCTGGTCAGGGAAATCGACGGGAAAAAGGCGGCACGCGCGGCGCCGATATTCGCATCGGCCGCGTTAAGCTGATACTCCGCCTCCATAATATCCGGGCGCTGCAGTAGTATCTCTGAGGAAAGATGAGGCGGGAGTTTTACCGGCGCAATATCGCTGGCGTTCATTCCACTGTCGCCCGGCAGCGCACGGTACGTCCCGAGAAGCAACTGCAGGGCATGATTGGCCTGCGCCAGCTCCCCCTCACGTTTGGCAATCTCTGCCTGCGTGCTTTCGATCTGTCCCCGGTCCTGCTCCAGCGCGAGTACGTTCGTACTGCCCGTCACCAGCTGTTGCTCAACGAATGCATAAGACTGCCGGTAATTTTCCAGCGTTTCCCGCGCGATACGCAGCTGTTTATACGCCAGCTGCTGGTTGAAATAGCTCTGCGACACGTTAGAGACGAGCAGGATATGCACGGCGCGACGGGCCTCTTCCTGGGCATAATAGTTCTGTCGGTCAGCCTCACTCATGTTCTTCAGCCTGCCGAAAAAGTCGAGTTCGTAACTGAGCGCAAGACGCGCGTCGTACTGCTGAGAAGCCGGTTTGTCACTTTTCAGTCCCCCGCTGTACGTGATACCCGCGGATCCGTTCAGCTGCGGGTAACGGTCCGCCTCCGTCACGTTGAACTGCGCCCGCGCCTCTTCAACCTTCAGGACGGCCATTTTTATATCGCGATTATTGTTCAGGGCTTCCGTAATCAACCCGGCTACCTGCGGATCGACAAAAAAGGTGCGCCAGCCGGTGTCCTGATACCCCGCCACCGCGGGCGTCTGGCCGTTGCGTGAAAGCGAAAACTGCTGGGGGACCGGTGACGCCGGGCGCTGATAGTCGGGAGCCAGCGAGACGCAGCCTGCCAGGATAAATACCGTACTGATGCTAAGTCGTTTTATCAGGAACATAACGGTTCAAATGAAGTCCAGAGTATTTTTAGGGCTACTCTACTGAACGCTTTCTGTTTGACGGGTGACGGGATAATGACAATGTTGTCATTTTTAACGTAAGTCATTGTGAACGGTGGCGGGCGCCATAGAATGTCATCAGCAGCCATTCTGGGGAGCATAATGAAAATACTGATCGTTGAAGACGAAATGAAAACCGGTGAGTACCTCAGCAAGGGACTCACTGAAGCGGGGTTTGTCGTGGACCACGCTGATAATGGCCTGAACGGCTACCATCTCGCCATGACCGCTGAATACGATCTGCTGATTCTCGACATCATGCTGCCCGATGTGAACGGCTGGGATATTGTCCGCATGCTCCGCTCTGCCGGCAAAGGGATGCCCATACTGCTTCTGACGGCTCTCGGTACGATTGAACACCGGGTTAAAGGGCTTGAGCTGGGCGCAGATGATTATCTGATTAAGCCATTCGCCTTTGCCGAGCTGCTCGCCCGGGTAAGGACGCTGTTAAGACGCGGAAATACGGTGATCGCAGAAAGCCAGCTTCAGGTGGCTGACTTGACGGTTGACCTCGTGTCGAGAAAGGTCAGCCGGGCCGGAAGTCGGATTGTGCTCACCAGCAAGGAGTTCAGCCTGCTGGAGTTTTTCATGCGCCATCAGGGGGAAGTGTTACCCCGCTCCTTGATTGCCTCCCAGGTATGGGACATGAACTTTGACAGCGACACGAACGCGATTGACGTGGCGGTAAAGCGGCTGCGCGCAAAGATCGATAATGACTTTGAACCGAAGCTGATCCAGACGGTGCGCGGCGTGGGCTATATGCTGGAGGTACCGGATGCGCGTTAAGCCCCTCCGACGCCCGTTCTCTCTTGCGCTGCGGCTGACCTTTTTTATCAGCCTCTCCACCATACTGGCCTTCTTCGCCTTTACCTGGTTCATGCTGCACTCCGTTGAGAAGCACTTTGCCGAGCAGGATATCAGCGACCTTCAGCAGATCAGCACCGCGATGCACCGCATTCTGCACTCACCGGCAGATCCCGACCAAAAGAAAATCAGTAAGATCAAAGAGTCGATCGCCAGTTACCGCAACGTGGCCGTCCTGCTTCTGGATCCGCAGGGCAATACCCTGTTCAGCTCGACGCAAGGGGCAGCGTTGCGCCCGGCAATGAAGACGGCGGACTTTAGCGAACACCGTCGTGCACAGGATGTGTTTCTCTGGACGGTAGAAGACCCGGCCAACCCGATGCATGCCGGGTCCGACATGAAAATGGAAACGTACCGGATTATCGCCTCCTCAGGCACGGCGACGCTGCAGGGCAAAACCCAGGACTACGTCATGCTGATCGGGCTCTCCATTAATTTTCATCTCCACTATCTTGAGGCGCTGAAAAAAAACCTTCTGGCGATTGCCGCGGTTATCAGCCTGCTGATTATTCTTGTCATCCGCATCGCAGTGCGTCAGGGACATTTGCCCCTGCGTAACGTCAGCAACGCCATTAAAAACATCACCTCCGAAAACCTGGATGCACGACTGGAGCCGTCCCGCGTCCCCGTTGAACTGGAACAACTGGTCATCTCCTTTAACCAGATGATCGAGAAGATAGAAGATGTCTTTACCCGTCAGGCTAACTTTTCCGCCGATATCGCGCACGAAATCAGAACCCCTATCACCAACCTGGTGACGCAAACCGAAATCGCGCTGAGTCAGAACCGTTCTCCGAAGGAGCTGGAGGATGTGTTGTACTCCAGTCTGGAAGAGTACAACCGGATGACCCGCATGGTCAGCGACATGCTGTTCCTTGCACAGGCCGATAATAATCAGCTCATCCCGGATCGGGTGATGTTTGATTTAAGCGCCGAAGTCATGAAGGTGTTTGATTTCTTCGAGGCCTGGGCGGAAGAACGCCACATCGCGCTGACATTCAACGGGATGCCCTGCCTGATAGAAGGCGATCCGCAGATGTTCAGAAGGGCCATCAATAATCTGTTATCTAACGCCCTGCGCTATACGCCAGCGGGCAAAACGGTGACGGTCTCACTGCGAAAACAGGATAACGACGTTGAGCTGGTGACAGAAAACCCCGGTACGCCGATCCCGCAGGCGCATCTGCCGAAGCTGTTTGACCGTTTTTATCGCGTCGATCCGTCCAGGCAGCGTAAAGGTGAAGGCAGCGGCATTGGGCTTGCCATCGTGAAGTCCATCGTCACCGCACACCACGGAAAAGTCCGCGTGGAATCGGATGCGGTGTCGACGCGCTTCATCCTCACCGTGCCGGGGAAAGTGCTCTGAACGTCAGCAAACCGCGCGGCACACTTCAAGGACCTTTTCCCTGAGCCAGCGATGCGCCGGGTCCCGTTCCATGCGCGGATGCCACATCTGGGATACCGTAATAGTGCGGGTCTTAAAGGGCAGTTCAAAAACGTGCACGCGCTCGGTCATCGCCTGATTGAGCAGGTATAACGCCGGCACCATGGCAATCAGATCGGAGGCCAGCGCCACGGATAACGCCGTCGGAAAGCCGGGCACCACGCTGGCGACCTTGCGCTTCATCCCGCGCTCCGCCAGCGCCTCATCGACAAACCCGTGCAGCGATCCGTCCGGCGAGGCCACCACATGCCCCCAGGCGACATAGTCACTCAGGCTGACCTCCGGCTGCTCTGACAGCGGATGCCCCTTGCGCACCGTGCCAACAAACCGATCCTGGAAAAGCCTTTGCAGCCGTATTTCAGGCCCCATGTTGCCCTGCACGCCAATCTCCAGATCGACAAGTCCCTCCCGCAAGTAGCGCGACGTTTTTTCCGGTTTCGGTGAGAAGCGGATGCACACCCCGGGCGCAACGCTCGCCACCGCAGCAATGAGCAGAGGCCCAAACGCCACCACAAAACCGTCGTTGGCCCGGATGGTGAACAGCCGTTCGAGGTTTTCCACCTTCAGCGCGTCGGTGGAGGGCTGCAGCACCGCCCTCGCCTCGTGCACGGCGCTTCTGGCGCGGTCCCGGGTAGCTTCGGCCCAGGGCGTCAGCACCATGTGACGACCGGCCCGCACCAGGATCGGATCGCCGGTCACCTCCCGCAGCCGGCTCAGGGTGCGGCTCATGGCGGAGGTGCTCAGGTTCAAACGTCGCGCCGCGCCCGCCACGCTGGCTTCTGCCAGCAACAAGTCGAGCGCAACCAGAAGGTTAAAATCAGGATCGGACACGATGGCTCCTCAGATATGGCGTTACGTGCAATCATTAAGTGCAAATGCTGCGTCTTCCGCCCTGTATACCGCATGATTATAGTTTCGTCATCACGATTCTTATTCGGAGTAACGACGATGACGCTCTTTTCAAACCAGCCCGGCGATGAAGGTTTACCCGGACATGAACGTGCCAGGGTGATGGCCGCCGTTATGACCACCACGCTGATGGGCGTTTTTGACGGTACCATGATCAACATCGCGCTCCCCTCCATGGCAAGCGCGATGCAGGTCCCCGCGAACGTTGCGGTCTGGTTCGCCAACGGTTATCTGCTGTCAGCGGCGATGACGTTGGCCATCTTCGCGGCGCTGGCGGCCCGCGTGGGCTATCGCCCAATCTTTCTGGCCGGGCTTGCCACCTTTACGCTCACCTCGCTGGGCTGCGCGCTGGCAACAACGCCGGAAATGTTAACCGGGATGCGAATTCTGCAGGGCATCGGCGGCGCGGCGACCCTGAGCATCGCCCCGGCGATCCTGCGGTCCGTTTTTCCGGGCCGACTGTTGGGCCGTATTCTGGGGCTGCACGCCTTGCTTATCGCCTCCAGCACGGCGATAGCCCCTGTACTCGGCGGAACAATACTGGATGCCCTGAGCTGGCAATGGCTGTTCGCCATTAACCTTATTCCGGGCAGCATCGCCCTGCTGCTGGCATGGCGGGCCTTGCCGCGGGAATCGGCCGTTGACCGCACTCCCTTTGACGCGCCAGGCGCCGTGCTCTCCGCCGTCCTGTTAGGTTCCGCAATCATGATGGCCGACAGCCTTCAGCACGTGACGCAACACATTAACCGGCAGGCCGTCTGCTGGGGCGTTCTCGCGCTGGTCAGCGCCTTCGCCTTTACCTGGCGTATCCGGCGCGCGCAACATCCGTTACTGCCACCGGTGATGTTCAGCAACGGGCGCTTCACCCTCGCCGCGCTGACCTCGCTGGCCTCGTTTGTGAGCCAGGGGATCACGTTTGTCGCGCTGCCGTTCCTGTTTCAGAGCGTGTATGGCTACAGCCCGGTGGTGTCGGCGCTGCTGTTTACCCCATGGCCGATTGGCATCGTGCTTATCGCGCCGCACGCGGGTCGCTGGGCGGATACGATCTCCGCGCCGCTGATCTCGACCCTCGGGCTTATCGTCTTTGTCGGTGGGTTGGTCCTGCTGGCCACGTTGCCGGAGAATCCTTCCGTGTGGAATATCTGCCTGCGCAGCCTGGTATGCGGTATTGGTTTTGGCTGCTTCCAGAGCCCCAATAACCGGGAAATGCTCGCTAACGTCGCGCGGGAATATGCCAGCTATGCTTCCGGCGTGTTATCGATTGTGAGGACATTCGGCCAGTGTCTCGGCGCCGCCGTGGTGGGGGTGCTGCTGGGAGCAGCGGCTGGATGGGACCATCAACATGCTATCCAGGTTGCACTGTGGCTAGCCGTTATCGCCTCGACGGGTTCGGTGGTATTTAGCCTGAGCAGGCTGCGCCCTGCGCGGTCTACAGGCAAGCGTTGCACAATGTAGGCCGGGTAAGCGCAGCGCCACCCGGCAAGAAAGACGGCGCGTTTGTTTACTCCAGCGCCAGCAGCGCAAAACTCGCCAGCCAGTGCCCGCCGCTATAGTGGCTGCCGACCACATGCCCGACGCTGGCGGCCAGATGTTTCGTCACCGCCTCGCGCAATGCCGGTTGCGCCGGGTGGCTGGCTGGAAGCGCTTTCGCAATGTGCTTCATACACCACGCACGGCTGAGGTTTAACCCGTCCAGATGGGCAATTTTCGGGTCGGTACGATCGCTCACTTCCGCCGGGTTCATCAGTGCCGTAACCGCGCCCACCTCCGGCAGAAACGCGTCAAACCAGGCCGGGAAATCTTCAGCCACCTTGCTCATCAGCAGCGCTTCTGTCAGCGCGCCGGAAATATACTCGTCTCCGCCGGGCTCATAATGAGCCGGATAGCGCGTGTCGGCGAGATAAAACCGCTCCGCCGCTGCCAGAATCGCCTGTTCAAGCGCCTTGTCTCCGACTGCGCGACCGTAATCGAGCGCCAGCGCGAGGGCAAACGCGGTGTTGTAGTGCGTCCCAACGCGGATCGGATAGGTGAGCTTACCGAGGTAATCTACCAGCCGGTTGCGAATATCCTGGGTGAGCGGCGCCAGCGTCTGGTACCAGCCCGCGGCCTGCGGCAGCGACGACTGCTTCAGCTCCTGAGCCAGCGCCAGCAGCCAGCCGTAGCCATACGGTCGCTCAAACGAGGCGCGGAACGGCGCGGTAAAATAGGCCAACTCCTTCGCCACGTTCTCTTCGGTCATGTGCTCGTCAAAAAGCGCGACGATCGCCTCCCGGCACGGTAATTCTGGATAGAGGCGCACGCAGCGCAGCAGCAGCCAGTAACCGTGCACCGCCGAATGCCAGTCAAAACAGCCGTAGAAAATGGGATGCAGCTCGCGCGGCGGCAGAACGTCACCATCATCATTCAGCAGGTGCATAATGTGGTTCGGGTATTCCTGGCGCAAATAGGTCAAAGGCATGCGGGCAAACGCGTCGGCCTGATGTTGCGTTAATTCCATGACAGCTCCTTAGCGAAACACGAGGAAATACATTAAGAACACGTTCACCACCAGCAGGGTTAACGCGGTCGGGATCTGGATCTTGATCACCTGATATTTGTCTTTCAGCTCCAGCAGCGCGGCGGGAACGATATTGAAGTTCGCGGCCATCGGCGTCATCAGCGTGCCGCAGTAGCCTGCATACATGCCAATCGCCAGCAGCGGCGCAGGGTTGCCGTGATGCACGTTGATCAGAAACGGCAAGGCGATACCGGCACTTAATACCGGGAAGGCCGCAAAGGCATTACCCATAATCATGGTAAACAGCGCCATACCCACGCAGTAAATCACCACCAGCATAAAGCGGCTATCCGGGTTCACAAACAGACTCACCACCTTCTGTACCGAGTCGCCCGTGTTGGCCACCACGAACACGCCGCCGAGCATGGCCAGCATCTGCGGCAGGATCACCGCCCAGCCGATGGTATCGACAAGACGACGGGACTGACGAACGGCATGCAGCGGCGTGCCTTTGGTCAGCCACCAGCCGGTGAGGATCGCCGCGACGCAGGCCACGCACAGCGCCGCCAGGGTGAGCTGCTTCTGATCGAGCAGAAACACGCCGCCGACCGAAACGCCCTTCAGGAATAACGTGCCCAGCACCGTCACCACCGGGATCATCAGCGCGGGCAGGAACAGCCAGTTTTTAAGCCGGTTTGACGACGCGACGCGCTCCTCCTCGGTCGACATTTTATAGTGCCCTTTCCCGACGAGGCCAAAGCCCGCCAGCAGCGCGATGGCGATAACCCCGCCGCCGATAATCCGGTACGCCAGCGATTTGCCGAGTTCCTGAACCATCAGATCGCCAAACAGGAAGATCCCGCCAAACAAGAACCAGAACAGCGCGGTGGTAAAGCGCTTCGGATTGGCGCGATCGCGCAGGGTCATCACAACCAGCAGCATCACGACAAAGCCAATCAGGTAGTACACGCGGTTAATGGTGATAAGCGTCATCATTGCGCGGCCTCCTGCGTACCCTGCTCTGCACGCCAGGCCATCACGTCGCGACGGATACTTGCATCGAGGCGCAGCAGGCGCGTCATATGAATAATCAATGCCGCAATCGCGGTGGGAATGGCCCACAGGCCGATATGCAGCGGTTCAATGCCCTGAATACCATTCTCTTTCAGGAACGCGTCGATCAGCAGCACCGCCCCAAAGGCAATAAAGATATCTTCCCCAAAGAAAACCGCGATGTTGTCACACGCGGCGCCGTGGGCTTTGATTTTGTCGCGAATGTGCTGCGGCAGCTCGCCATATTCGTTCAGCGCCGCCCCTTCGGCCATCGGCGCCAGCAGCGGGCGCACCGTCTGCGCGTGACCGCCCAGCGACATCAGACCCAGCGCGGCGGTGCCTTCCCGTGCGACAAAATAGAGCATCAGAATACGCGCTGAGGTGGCGCTGGCGATCTTCGCCACCCAGGCCTGGGCGCGCTCTTTAAGCCCGTAATATTCCAGCAGACCAATCACCGGCAGGATCAGGATGAAGGTGGCCAGCGATCGGCTATTGACGAACTTCTCGCCAAAGGTCTCCAGCAGCATGCCGAAATCCATCCCGACCAGCAGACCCGTCGCCAGCCCCGCCACCACGACCACCAGCAGCGGGTTGAAGCGCAGTGCAAAACCAATAACCACGATCGGTATCCCGATCAGCGGCAACAGCGTAGTACCGTCCATAACGTTTACCCTATCGAAAGTGAGCGTTGCGCGCCGACGGCTATTTTTTTAATTTGCGGCGAGCGATGTTGTGTTTTGTTGGCAGGCTTCGCAAAACCTGCGCTAAAAAGCTATATCTGAACCTCAAAAACATGTAAACAAATTATCAATAAAATGTTCTTATTTTATCGATGAGTTTACATTTCTGGCTAAGGAACGTTATGACCTCAGAAAAGAGTGCTTCACCCGATCGCGACGATATCAACGATGGCCGGATCGTCTCTTCCCGCCACCTGGTATCCGAGCGCTGCGCGGAGTTATCAGAGCTGGAATATGCGCTGATCATGACCAGCAACGCGTTCAACAAATGGATGGTGCGCTGCATGACGGCTGCCGGCGAGCCCGATATGGGCGCCTTTGACGTTTCGCTGCTGCATCACGTGAACCACCGCGACCGCAAGAAAAAGCTGGCCGATATCTGCTTCGTCCTCAACGTGGAAGATACCCACGTGGTGACCTATGCCCTGAAAAAGCTGGTCAAAGCAGGCTACGTGACGAGCGAGAAAGCGGGTAAAGAGCTTTTTTTCTCCACCACGGAGGAAGGGAAAGCGCTGTGCATGAAATACCGGGACGTGCGGGAAGCGTGTCTGATTGCGATCCACGCGGAGAGCGGCATTGCCGGGAAGTCGATTGGCGAGACCGCGCAGCTGTTACGCACGATCTCATCCCTGTATGACACCGCCGCCCGGGCGGCGGCGTCACTGTAACTAAGGACGGCGGAACAGCGTAATGCTGCGCCCGGCCAGTTCGTACTCAACGGTTTCGGTGATCGCTGTCCCGGTGGCAGCGTCATCCGCCGTAGACAGCTCCAGCACCCATCCCCCTTCGCCAAATTGCGGGATCTGGAACGGCACGGTGCCTTCAAACGGGTTGAACAGCATCAGCACGTCGTGCCAGATACCGTCCTCCTGCCGCAGATCCGGCCTGCTGATGGAGACCCCAAGCGTCGAGCCTTCATCCCACTGCTCGGCCTGCTGTGGACCGCCTCCGGCATTGAACCAGCGGATCTCCAGCCCGTCGCGCCAGCTTTCACGGCGCAGCAGCGGCTGTTGCGCGCGAAGGGCAATGAGACGACGGGTAAACTCACGCAGCGCAGCGTCGTTTTCGGAGAGTCCCTTCCAGTCGATCCACGAGATCTCACTGTCCTGGCAGTATCCATTGTTATTCCCCTTCTGCGTACGGCCAAACTCATCCCCCGCCAGCAGCATCGGCGTGCCGTGGGAGAACAGCAGCGTGGTCAGGAAATTACGTTTCTGCCGTTCGCGGGTAGCAATAATATCCGGGTTCTCGGTTGGCCCTTCCTCGCCGTAGTTGTACGAGCGGTTATCGTTATGCCCGTCGTTATTGTCCTCACCGTTGTCGGCGTTGTGCTTTTCGTTGTACGACACCAGGTCATTCAGCGTAAAGCCGTCATGGGCGGTGATGAAATTGACGCTGGCCCACGGACGGCGTCCGCGCAGATCGTACAGATCGCCGGAACCGAGAAGCCGCGCGGCAAAGTCCGTGGAGACGTTGTCCCCCTTCCAGTACTCGCGAACGGTGTCGCGGTATTTGTCGTTCCACTCCCCCCAGCCTGGCGGGAATCCGCCCACCTGATAGCCGCCGGGACCGATATCCCAGGGTTCACCAATCAGCTTCAGTCGGGATAAGACCGGATCCTGAGTCATGGCGTCAAAAAAACCGCCGCGCGGGTCAAACCCTTCGGGCTCGCGGCCCAGGATCGTCCCGAGGTCGAAACGAAAACCGTCAATGTGCATCGATTCCGCCCAGTAGCGCAGGGAATCCATCACCATCTGCAGCACGCGCGGATGCGAGGTGTTGACCGTGTTTCCCGTCCCGGTGTCGTTGATATAGTACCGGTGCTGGTCCGGGAGCGTGCGGTAATAGCTGTAGTTATCAATTCCCTTAAACGAGAGCGTCGGGCCAAGCTCGTTCCCTTCCGCCGTGTGGTTGTACACCACGTCCAGAATCACCTCGATGCCTGCGTCATGATAGGCGCGCACCATGTCGCGAAAACCCTGGATCCCCGCCGGGCCGTAGTAGCGCGACGCCGGAGCAAAAAAGCCCAGCGTGTTATAGCCCCAGAAGTTCTTCAGACCGCGGTCGAGCAGATGCTGGTCGTCCGGGAACCAGTGAACTGGCAGCAGCTCCACCGAGGTAATGCCCAGGCTTTTGATATAGTCGACCGAGGCTTTATGCCCCATGCCTTCAAACGTGCCGCGCAGCTCGGGTGGTATGGCCGGGTTCATCTGGGTAAAGCCTTTCACGTGGCTCTCATAAACAACGGTATGCGGCCAGGGCACGTTCGGCCGGTTGTTGTCCTGCCAGTCAAAGGCGTTCGGGTCGATGACCCTGCCTTTCGGCGTGAACGGCGCGCTGTCCCGCGTGTCAAAGCTCAAATCCAGCTCGTCATGCCCCAGCTCATAGCCGAAATGGGCATCGTTCCAGTCGATGTCACCCACCAGTTCGCGAGCGTAGGGGTCGATAAGCAGCTTATGCGGGTTGAAGCGATGACCGTTTTCCGGGTCGTAGGGGCCGTAGACGCGATAGCCATACAGTGTCCCCGGCTTCAGGTCAGGCACATAGCCGTGCCAGACCTCATGGGTATACTCGGGCAGCTCCAGCCGGGCGATTTCCGTTTTCCCGGACGGGTCAAACAGACAGAGTTCCACCCGTTCAGCGTGAGCGGAGAACAGCGCGAAGTTAACGCCCTTCCCGTCATAATTCGCCCCCAACTGCTGGCCATGACCGGCCCGAATTTCAAACGTTGTATCCTTTGCCATTTTCGTTCTCCACGATTATTCGCAGGTAAGCAGAACCAGTACACATCCCTTTTCTGGCGTTAACGCCAGCGTTTCTTGCAGCATGCGGCTTTCGCCGCTGAACAGATCCCGATAGCGCTTCCCGGCCAGTTCGTCGGGTAACGCGACCGTGGTATTGACCCACAGCTGATGATTATCGGTGACGTCAAAAACCAGACGCGGCACGGCGACAATCAGCGCCTCGTCGTCCTTAACGCGCGCATAGACAATCAGGTTCTCCTCGCGATCGCCGCTGACCTTAAGCGGCAGCCAGTCGCCGTAGCGGAAAAGCGCGTCGTAGTGCGGTCGAAGCCGCAGCAGCGTGGCGGTAACAAACTGCTTCACCCTGCCGTCCCGCCAGCATGCCGGGTTGTCAAACACCCCGGCATCCGCCGCACTGAGGCTCTGCACCAGGGCCGGAAAGTCCGGCTCGCGTCGGTTATCCGGGTCGACAAGGCTGAAGTTAAGCGCCTCGCTGCCCTGATAAATATCCGGCACGCCGGGCGCCGTCAGCTTGATCACCGTCTGGCTGAGGCTGTTCATCAGCCCGGCGCGGATAAAGGGCTGCATCGCCTCGCTGAAATCGTGCAGGAACAGGCTATTGTCCGGTGAAAGCAGGTGCCGCGCGTAGCTCAACACCACGCTCTCATAGCTCTCGTTACTGTCAATCCAGTCGGTGCGCTGTTTCGCCTCGCGCAGCGCTTTTTCGAGGAAGCCGAGAAAACGTTCTTGCAGTGATGCCAGCCCGTCTGCGTCGTCCGGTGACAGCGTGGCGGGCCAGACGCCCGCCAGCGCCTGGTAGATCATCCACGTATCGGCGGCGTTCGGCGCGGTACCGTCATTGAGAAAACGCACCTGGGTCTGGTTCATCTGCCGCCAGCGGGCCAGATTTTCCCCCCAGCGTTCCGGGGCTTCCGTCAGGGTATAAAGGCGCGCCCGGGCATCTTCCCCGCGCTTGGTATCGTGCGTGGAGGTGCCCAGCAGCGCGTCGGGCTGACGGGCCAGACGAATGCGCATCTCCTGGTGAAAGCGGGATAAGGAAAACGCGCGCGGGGTCGGGTCGGCACCGACTTCATTGAGCGCAAGCTCGAGGTTGTGGCGAAAGAAAAGCGTGTCTTCAACGGACTTCGCCATCAGCGGCCCGGTAAGCTGCTGGAAGCGGGTCCTGAACAGCGCGGCGCTCTCGCGGCAATCTTCCGGCAGGTCGCCGGTAAGAATGCGCACGATCAGGCTGAGCGCGGCTTCCGACGTCTCCACGCTGGCAACTACGCGGTTAAGCAGCGCCACGTCCGGCGGGGTTAACCCCTCGCGAGTGCCATAGGTGCGGTAGACCGGAAACGCAATAAGCAGTTCGCGCAGCGCGTGGCGGATTTCCTCGCGTGGCAGCGCAACCTCATTGCGGCGTGCCAGATCCTCAGCAAGGTTTAGCAGCGTAGTGAATTCACCCTCAAAATTACGATCGGCCATCAGGCCTTTGGCATCGCGCAGTTCCGCGTGGCGATCGACCGTGATGCCCAGCGTCTCGTCATGGATTTTCTCAAGACGTCCCAGGCTATCGTCGTCGACCAGCACTTCCGCCAGCGAGGCGATAAACTCGTAGCCGGTGGTACCGGATACCGGCCAGTCAGCGGGGAGCTGTTCCCCTTTGGCGAGAATCTTTTCGACCGTAATGTAGCAGTCGGGCCCGGTGGCCTGCCGCAGGCGCTGCAGATAGCTCAGCGGATCCGCCAGGCCGTCGACATGGTCAATGCGCAGACCATCCACCACACCCGCGTGGACCAGCTCAAGGATCAACCGATGCGTGTCGTCGAAGACTGCATCATCTTCAACCCGAACGCCGACCAGCCCGGTGATCTCAAAGAAGCGCCGCCACGAGAGCTGCTTTGGCGCCTCCCGCCAGGACATCAGCCGCCAGCTTTGCGCGTTGTGCAGTTCTGCAATGCTCTTCTCCTCGCTGTATGTGTCGGGGTTGAGCGGATACTCGGCGTCGTAGTAGACCAGCGCGGCCTTTTTCGTGACAGGGTCACGTTTTAGCGTGATATCTCCCTTCTCCAGCTCCGCCTCAAAGGTGTCGCCAAGAAACGGCAGCGTTAGCGGTCGCGACCCGTCGATATCGAAGTAGCGGAAATAGCGGCTCTGCTGGCCATATTCAATCACATCCCGCCACCATGCGTTTTCCAGCGAGGTGGACATGTGGTTGGGGACAATGTCCAGAATCAACCCCATACCGGCCTGCTTAAGCGCGGCGGCCATACGGTCAAACCCGTCTCGCCCGCCGATGGCAGGGTCGATTTCATTCGGGTTGGTCACGTCATAGCCGTGGGTAGACTCCGTCGTGGCAGTGAACACGGGCGACGCGTAAAGGTGGCTGATGCCGAGATCCTTCATATACGGCACCAGCGCCACAACGCGGTCGAAGGTCATGCCGTTACGGAACTGAATTCGGTACGTGGCGGAAGGGATCATAACGATGCTTCTCCATCAGCAAAGCGAACGACAATACCGTTCGGGGGTAAAACGTCAGTGACCTCCGGCGAGGCAAAACGCGTCTCCCCCGCCAGAGCGGGCAGCGCGACAGGCTTAATGCCGATATTAAGCGCCAGTGAGAGCGTCCCCGACGGAAAGCGCCAGCATACCGCCACCATGCCGGGCGCGGTCTTGAGCACATGGCCCTCAACGGCGCCGCCCGGATGCAGAAGCGGAACGATATAGCGATGGCGCAGCGTCAGCAGATGGCGCGTATAGCGCAGCCACGTCTTGCCCTCGTCGGTGGCGACTTTATGCCAGTCGAGCTTTGAGCGGATAAACGTGTTCACGTCGTTCGGGTCCGGGACGGTTTCATCGTGCCCGGCATGGCCAGTAAACTCTTTCGCGCGCCCTTCCCGCACCGCCTTTGCCAGTTCGCCGTGAAAGTCGGTGAAGAACAGGAACGGATGCGTTTCCCCAAACTCCTCGCCCATAAACAGCAGCGGGATATGCGGGGAGAGCAGCAGCGCGGCAAGCAGCACCCGCGTCTTGTCGGCACCCGCGAGGGAGATAAGCCGCTCGCCCTGGGCGCGATTGCCGGTCTGATCGTGGTTTTGAATAAAATCGACGAAAAACTGCGGCGGCTGGGTGCGGCACTCCACCCCGCGAGATTCTCCGGTTTGCAGAGACACCTCGCCCTGGTAGACAAACCCTTCCGCCAGCGCCCGGGCGAACTTTTTCTCCGGCTCAAAGGCAAAATCCTGGTAGTAGGCGTGCGTCTCACCGGTGGCAAACACGTGGGCGGCGTTGTGGAAGTCATCGTTCCACTCGCCGGTAAACAACGGCGCGTTGCCCTGTTCATCGCGCGGATGCAGGAAAATCACGTTGCGGCTGTCTTCCGTGGTCAGGTGAACGTGACGGTGCGGAATGGCCTCGCGAATTTTTGCGGCAATCTCCTCGAGAATATGCGTATCCGAGCCGTCTTTAATCTGGTCGATGGCATCAAACCGCAGGCCGTCCAGCCGGTATTCCGTCAGCCAGAAGAGCGGCGCGTCGGTCATGTACTGTCTCACCGGCTCGCGCTCGTAGGCGATGCCGTTGCCCCACGGCGTCATCCGCTGAGCATCGAAAAACGCGGGCGACAGCAAAGGCAGATAGTTCCCCTCCGGGCCGAAGTGGTTAAGCACGATATCCAGCACCACGGAAAGCCCCAGCCCGTGCGCGGCATCAATAAACGCGTGGAAATCCTCCGGCGTACCGTAGGCAGAGTGAGGGGCATACAGCAGCACGCCGTCGTACCCCCAGCCGCGGGAACCGCCAAACTGAAAGACGGGCATCACTTCAAGCTGGGTAATCCCGAGCTCCGCCAGATACGGCAGCTTGTCGATGGCCGCCCGGAAGGTGCCCTCCGGGGTAAAGGTGCCGATGTGCAGTTCGTAAATGATCGTCTCTTCCCACGGCCGCCCTGCCCAGTCGCGGTTGACCGGCTGGTAACGTCGGGGATCGATCACTACCGAGGGGCCGTTAACGTCGCCCTTTTGCGCCCGCGAGGCGGGATCAGGCACCGCCATGCCGTCCTGAAGAACAAACTGATATTCTGCACCGTGCGTGACGCCAGGGACGTCTGCCTGGAACCAGCCGCCGCCTGTTGCCGTCATCGGCACATCGGTGGCGGCAAGACGTAGCGTAAGTTCTTTCTGTCCTTCTGCCCAGACGCGAAAACGTACAACGTCATCGGAAATAAACTCAGCACCCCACTGCTTTTGAAATGTCCTGAATTCCATTCATTGTCCTCGAATGACCCACATTTTACGCGGAACGAAGTACAAGCTTAGTTCAGGATTAAAAGTGCGTGAGCTCAGCGGATTTAACCGCTTCGTCTATTCTTTATGAAATAACTCACTATCGGGAATACTATGCAGATTCGAAAAGGATTAAATACGGACCTCGTCCGTCTTGAATGTTGTGACTTTTCTTTCACTATTAGCCACATTGCGCGAGAGCCCTTTATCCATTGTGATTTGCATATTGAAGCCGTCGCCGAGCCGTGGATAAAAACCTACGAACTTGACATTCAAACGCTTGAAAACCATTGCGTTAATCCGGACGCCATATTTCTTGTGGCGGAAACGGATGATGGTGAATTAGCCGGATTTATTACCGCGTCAATCGGCTGGAATAAGTTTATTTCAGTGGATTATATTGCCGTTGATCGCACCAGACGCAGAACCGGCGCCGCGCAAAAATTAATGGCCGCCGCCCACGTCTGGGCCCGCAGCGTAAACGCGCCCGGATTACGGCTTGAAACACAAAATGTGAACGTCTCCGCCTGCCTGTTTTACCGTCACTACGGATTTACTCTGGGCGGGTACGACCGTTATCTCTACAACGCCTTGCCGGAAAAAGACGAGGTCGCCCTGTTCTGGTATTACATGCTGGTCTAGCGGAAACACATTGCCACATCGCGGTCATATTTCTGTCACTGAATTTCATTACGCTTTCGGGATTTTAACCAGGGTGTTGAGGAAAAAAGCGTGAATTCAATGGCTAAGGCATTACTGCTGGCATTACCTGTTATGAGTGCAGCGGCAACCGCGACGGCTGCCGGGCGCGACCTGTGTGAACCGAAAGCGTACGAAATGGCGCTGCGCTATCAGCAGAAATCGGCAGAGATTATGGCCCTTCAGCTGCAAACCTATCGGTTTGCCACCGAGCGTTTCAACGAGAAGTTAAAAGATCTGAAAACGCCCGAAAACTACGCCGTGGTGATGGACCTCGACGAAACGGTGCTGGATAACGCCCCTCTGCTGGTGCGCGACGCGGAGCAGTGTCACGACTATACACAATGGGACACCTGGAGCGACTGGGAGAAGCAGGGAAAACCCGGCTTAATCCCGGGTGCAAAAGCGTTTCTTGACCACGTGAATCAGAGCAAGGTCCGGATCTACTATGTCTCGGATCGTATGCAGGAAAATAAAGCCGACACGCTGAAAACGTTAAACGCTCTCGGCCTGCCGCAGGTGTCTGACGAAAGCGTGCTGCTGGATACGGTCAGCAAGGAAGAGCGCCGCCAGAGCATCCTCAAAAAGCAGCAGATCGTGATGCTGTTCGGCGACAGCCTGCCGGACTTCGCCGTGCAGTTTAAAAACAAAAAGCCGAGCGAGCAGCAGCGTGAGCTGGTTGAAGCCAGCGCCGAACACTTCGGCAACGACTGGATTGTGCTGCCTAATGCCGCTTATGGCGCCTGGTCCAAAGCCACGCTCGAGAGCTGGAACGCACCGCTGAAAAAATAAGGTCTTACGGGCCGGAAAAGCATTGCACGCCTTCCCGGCCTTTCGGTTGACTATCCATCCCGTTTATAGGTCCTATCATTTCTGGGCAGGTTCTTATAATTTTACGGAGCAGTAAGATGAGCACTTTCAAAGGAGACTCGTATGCTTACCGTGAAAAAACTTGCTCTTTCCACGCTGATTTCCAGTTCACTGCTTTTCTACCCTGCGCTCCAGGCCTCGGCAGAGACGCCCCAGCACGTCGTTAAACAACCGGCGGGCGGATATAGCGTTCAGGTTGGGGACGTTCTGGTCACCTCGTTTACCGACGGGACCGTCGCGCAGGATCTGCACAAGCTACTGCGCCGGACAACGCCGCAAAACATTGATGCGCTGCTCGCGAAAAATTTCCAGACCAACCCGGCTGAGGTCTCCATCAACGCGTTCCTGATTGCGATACCCGGACATAAAATCCTGGTGGATACCGGCTCTGGCCAACTCTTTGGTCCTGATACCGGCGGACGTCTGGTTGAAAGCCTCGCAACGCAGGGGATAAAACCCGAGGACATCACTGAAGTCCTGCTGACTCACGCTCACTCCGATCATGCCGGTGGTCTGGTGAAAGATGGCAAGGTGGTGTTCAGCAACGCGCGCGTTTTCGTTGGCAAACCGGATATCGACTTTTTCTTTAACGACGACAATCAGAAGAAAACCGGCTACGGCAAGAACTACTTTGACGTCGCGCAGAAGACCTTGAAGCCCTATCTTGACGCGGGGAAAGTGGTGCCGTTTAGCGGCACATCGGAAATTCTCCCGGGTCTGACCGGCACGGTTCATCCCGGCCATACGCCGGGTTCAGCCTTCTACACGCTAACGAGTAAAGGCGAGAAGATCACCTTTGTCGGCGACATCATTCATGCCGCGGCGGTTCAGTTCCCGCAGCCTGCGGTGACCATCACCTATGATGAAGATCAGAACAAAGCGGCAAGCGTACGCGAGCATGCGTTCGCTGACTTTGTGAAAAACAAGGACCTGGTTGCCGCCCCGCACCTGCCTTTCCCGGGCATCGGCTATGTGACGAAAGGCGAGAAAAGCGGTTATGCCTGGGTCCCTGTCACCTATACCAACCGGGACGCCAGCGGCGCGAAATAGAGCGATGACGCGGATATCTGACATGGACATAGCCCTGCTCCTGACGCTGGACGCCCTGCTTCAGGACAGGAACATCACCCATGCGGCCGCTCGGCTGGGCATCAGCCAGCCCGCGCTGTCTGCCCGTCTCGCCCGTCTGCGCACGCTGTTTGGCGAACCGCTGTTCATTCCCTCCCCGCATGGACGCGGGGTATTACCCACGCCGCGAGCGGAAGCGCTCAGGCCGCAGGTGGCGAACGTACTGCGCGGCATCAGCGCGATGTTTGCCCCCACGGCATTTGATGCGCAAACCAGCAGCCGGACCTTTGTTATCGCGCTGCATGAGAACCCGGCGCTGATGCTCGGCACCGAACTACTTAACCAGGTGGGAACCGACGCCCCCGGCATCCGCCTGCGCTTCGCCCTGCCAGCAATGGCTGACCTGCCGCAGCAGCTGGAAAACGGGGATGTGGACATCTACATCGGCGTGAGCGCGGGCGCCCATGACGGCTGGGTGAGGCGCAAACTCCTCGACGACGCGTTTGCCACCGCTCAGCGTAAAGGCCATGCGCGCGGAACAGGTCCGTTAGATCTGGAAAGCTACTGCGCGCTTTCCCATCTGGTGGTGTCGTCAGTGGGAGATCCGTTTACCGGCTTTGTCGACCAAACTCTTGCCGGGCTGGGCTATCAGCGACACGTCGCCATGTCCACCCAGAGCTACGCCATGGCGCCGCCGCTGGTTGCCGGTACCGACCTGGTCTGTACCCTGCCGGAACGGATGCTGCGACGGTTCGCCAGCACGCTGGATATTTTTCCACCACCGCTGCCGCTCCAGCCGATTATCATCAACATGTACTGGCACCCGAAAAACAGCCAGGATCCGGCGAATGCCTGGCTACGCGAGCAGCTGCTGCGGGCCGCCGGACGTCAGGTGTGATCGAGGGTAACCAGAAACTTTTTAAGCACTTCTGAGCGTATAATCCGGTGGCAAACCAGGGTGAGTTCGCTCTCCCGCAACCGGTCGAGGATGTCCACGTAGACGACGTTCTCGACGCTCACCGCCTTTGCCGACGCGGGCAGCAGCGCCAGACCAAACCCTGCCGATACCAGGCTTATCACCGTGGGCACGTCAGTCGCGTTTTGCACCACGTCCGGCTGAAAGCCCGCCCCGCTGCAGGCGTCATAGAAATACTGTTCCAGCCCCATACCCTCCGGGTCGCGCAGGGAGATCCATTTTTCGTCTTTCACCGAAGAAAGCGTCAGCGCGGCGGACCCGGCCAGCGGATGCTGACGATACAGCGCCAGCACCGTTTTCTCCGAGGCGAACGGCCGGCTTTGCAGATCGTCCGGTAGTGACGGCAGCGGCGCGCGGATGATGGCCACATCCAGCTGGTTGCTCTGCACGGCGGCATAGAGCGTCTGCACGTTTCCCGTCATCAGCGACATGGTAATGGCCGGCCAGCGGCTATGCATCTGGCGAAGCGCGGCGGGTAGCCTGCCGTCGAACATCGCGCTCGACACGCACCCGAGGTTTAACACGCCCTGCTCGCCCCTTGCCGTCTGTCTGGCGTCCAGCACCGCCTGCTCGGTTAACGAGATGGCAAGCCTGGCTTTTACCAGGAACGCTTCGCCCGCGGGCGTCAGGGTTAAGCGGCGATTCGCACGGCTGAAAAGCGTGACGCCTAAACGTTCTTCCAGCGCCTTTATCTGCTGGCTCAGCGCCGGTTGCGCCATGTTCAGACGCTCGGCGGCCCGGTGCATATGGAGCTCTTCGGCCACGACGATGAAGTGGCGCATCTGACGAAACTGCACGAGACGACTTCCTGAATTGATATGAATTTACTTATCAATTTAACAGTAATGATGCAATTGATGCTATTGGTCATTGCCATAAAAATGGAGGTATTCAACCGAGGGAGGAAAATATGGAACACAAGATTAACGATCTCCGCAGCGCCATCGCCTTACTGCAGCGCCACGAAGGGCAGTATATCGAAACCGATCATCCGGTCGATCCCAATGCGGAGCTGGCGGGCGTCTATCGCCATATCGGCGCGGGTGGCACGGTCAAACGTCCAACCCGTACGGGCCCGGCCATGATGTTCAACAGCATTAAGGGCTATCCGCACTCCCGCATCCTGGTGGGCATGCACGCCAGCCGCGAGCGCGCGGCGCTCCTTCTGGGCTGCGAGCCCTCTGAACTGGCAAAACACGTCGGCCAGGCAGTCAAAAAGCCGGTTGCGCCGGTTGTCGTCCCGGCCTCGCAGGCCCCCTGTCAGGAGCAGGTCTTCTACACTGACGATCCTGACTTCGACCTGCGCAAGCTGCTTCCGGCCCCAACCAACACGCCGATTGATGCGGGTCCGTTCTTCTGTCTGGGGCTGGTGCTGGCAAGCGATCCGGAAGACAGCTCGCTGACGGATGTCACCATTCACCGCCTCTGCGTGCAGGAGCGCGACGAGCTTTCCATGTTCCTTGCCGCCGGGCGCCATATCGAAGTGTTCCGCAAAAAGGCGGAAGATGCCGGAAAGCCGCTGCCGGTGACGATCAACATGGGTCTCGATCCCGCCATCTATATCGGCGCGTGCTTTGAGGCCCCAACCACGCCGTTTGGCTATAACGAGCTGGGCGTCGCCGGGGCGCTGCGCCAGCAGCCGGTTGAGCTGGTGCAGGGCGTGGCGGTCAAAGAGAAAGCCATCGCGCGGGCGGAAATCATCATCGAAGGTGAACTGCTTCCGGGCGTGCGCGTGAGAGAGGATCAGCACACCAACACCGGCCACGCGATGCCAGAGTTCCCGGGCTACTGCGGCGAGGCGAATCCCTCCCTGCCGGTGATCAAAGTGAAAGCCGTGACCATGCGAAACCACGCCATCCTGCAGACGCTGGTGGGACCGGGGGAAGAACATACCACGCTGGCCGGACTGCCGACCGAGGCCAGCATCCGCAATGCGGTTGAGGAGGCTATTCCGGGCTTCCTGCAAAACGTCTATGCCCATACCGCGGGCGGCGGTAAGTTCCTCGGGATACTGCAGGTGAAAAAACGCCAGCCGTCAGACGAAGGACGCCAGGGCCAGGCGGCGCTTATCGCCCTGGCCACTTATTCGGAGCTGAAAAACATTATTCTTGTCGACGAAGACGTGGATATTTTCGACAGCGACGACATCCTGTGGGCGATGACGACGCGCATGCAGGGCGATGTCAGCATCACCAATATTCCGGGGATCCGCGGCCATCAGCTGGATCCGTCCCAGTCGCCGGATTACAGCACCTCGATTCGCGGTAACGGCATCTCCTGCAAGACGATCTTCGACTGCACGGTGCCGTGGGCACTGAAGGACCGCTTCGAGCGCGCGCCGTTTATGGAGGTGGATCCGCGTCCATGGGCGCCGACGCTGTTTGCTGACAACACGAAATAAAATCATGCGCGTATGACCTGCGGGTCATACGCTGATTTTCTTCTCAAGTGTGGCGATATTTTCACCCGCCACGCGTTCCACAGTGAAACGATCGACGCTCAGCAAAATGAGCATCAGCCCCCTGCCGCTCTCCAGCAGCGGCGACATTTCGCAGAAGCGGTCTCGCCTGGCGGCCTCAAGCCGCTCCTGCGGGAACGCGTCACCCGCGTCGCTAAAAACAACGCAGACGTCATTGCCGCGGACATCGAACTGGACGCGAAAGACGCGCGAGTTATCCTCGTGAAGCGCGTAGCGGATGATGTTCGTCGCCACTTCACAGGCGGCGAGATCGAAGGCGAAACGCCACTCATCATCGACGGGAAGCGCGCTCAATCTGTCGCCAAGCCAGCCGGACAGCGGCGTCAGGGACGCGATCGCCGCCGGAAACTCAGCCTGTTCCGGCCTCTGCATCTACTGCCCCAGTTGCGCAAGCGCGCTATGTTTATCCGGATAGATGCGGAAGATGCGATCCATTCGGGTCAGGGTGAACATGTTCATGATCCCGGGGTTCAGGGCGCACAGCGCCATTTCGCCTTTTCCGTTCATCAGCTTGAACAACGACACCAGCATCCCCAGCCCGCTGCTGTCGATAAAATCCACTTTGCTAAAGTCGACGATTAAGGCTTTACGATCGCTGCCAATTTCCTCCGTCACGGACGCTTTAAACGTCGCGGCAACGGAGGCATCCAGCCGCCGGACCGCGGGCGTGAGAATGTTGGCATGCGGTAGTCGCTCGGTGTTAATAATCATTCTGTTCTCCCTGACGTTCAATCACGAGCAGTGACACGTCGTCGGTTAAGGCGATCGGTTCATCACGATTTGCATTGCGCCAGCCAGTCAGGTGGTCACCAAACCGCGGCAGGAGCTGGTCAACCGGGAGCCGGGCATGCTCATGAAGCCAGCGTTCGAGACGCTGCGGGCCAAACTGCTCGCCGCTGACGTTCTCGCACTCCGTAATACCGTCACTGAATAAGCATAAGCGATCCCCCGGATTGAGGGTAAACGCGACATCCTCCCAGCTCAGGTCTGGGATCAGGCCGACCGGCGGGCCGCCATCGCCCACGGACGTGACAGCGCTGTCTGCGTTCACAATGACGGGAGTAGGATGCCCTGCCTGGCACAACAATCCCTGCCCGCTTTCTGGATCGATCACGCCGTAAATGAGCGTGAAATAACTGGTGATGTCGCTCTCTTCACTGCAAAAGCGGCTGTTCAACATCCTGACAACCTCCGCGGGTGACTGAATGCCGCCCTCATCGGTAAACAGGAAGCGGTCCACCACCCGGCCATGTAAAAACTGGCGAGCCACCGCGAGGGACATCATCGCGGCCCCCACGCCGTGACCCGAGACATCAACGCAATAGAATCCCAGATGGGAATCCAGCGGAAAGATATTGAACACATCGCCCGAGACCCAGGCTGACGGCAAGAAAAGCCAGTCGGAGAAGTAGTCGCCGTAGCGTAAGCGGTGTGAAGGCAGCACCGAGTGCTGAACCCGTGCCGCCAGTTCAAGATCTTTTTCAATCTGATGCAAGGCTTCACTCAGGCGCTTGTTGTGCGCCGCGAGGGTCGCCTCCAGCGTCAAAATACGAACCCCGGCGTGAAGCCGCGCCCGGAGTTCAGCCTGTTCAACGGGCTTACTCAAAAAATCATCCGCCCCGGCATCAAACCCCTGCGTCACGTCCCCGGCATTCTCACGGGCCGTCAACAGGATCATATACACATAGCGGCCAAACTGACGGTTGCGGATGGTCTGACACAGCGTCAGCCCGTCCATTTCCGGCATTTCCCAGTCGCTTATCACCATGCTGACCGGCTGACTGGACAAGATTTCCAGCGCGGCAACACCATTTTCCGCCTCGCTCACGAGATACCCCCACTGGGTGAGCATCCGGGAGAGTAACCGACGATAAATCAGCGAATCTTCAACAATTAACACGTGCAGCGCCGACATGTATCCCTCCTATAGCGGTAAGAACCAGATGAGGCTCACGGTCCCTTCCCTGAATTTTGCGTTACCGTTGCCGTGCCCCGGATAGCGCGTCCCCGCATAGTTAGCATACTGAACAGAGAACGATCCCGGCGTATAGCCCGCGTAGCCAAAGCTGTAGCTGTAATCGCCGTTCCAGGGCTGCTGCTGGCTGCTGTCCGGGAACCAGAATGCCGTCGCACGAACGAAGAAATGTTGTTTAAAGGTGTAGCCGCAGCCGCCAAGCATGACGTTTTTATTTTTACGGATGTCATCGCTGCTGAGGTCGTAGTAGCGCGGCACCCAGCTGTACCCGACCTGGCAAATGATGGAATCCCCTTTATTAATCAGGAGCGTGTTTTCAACCGGTTTCGGTAGTGAAAACTTGTAGGCCAGCGTGAAGGCGCCCTGTTCGAAATAGGTATGTCTCCGGCTGCCTGACGTCCAGAAGTGGTTTTCACCGTAGTTACCGTAAACCAGGCTGAACGTATTGGCGTGCCAGTCGTCATAGCCGAAGCTGTAGCGAAAATCGGCGGTATAGCGGGTGGTATCTCTGACCGGCAACCGGGAGGTAATGTTGGCAAACCAGAAGCTGTACGGGGAATACTGCAGACTAAGGTTGAGCGTCTGGTTAATTTTTTTCTCCTGCGCGGCGCTGTCAGAGCTATTAGGCACGCTCACCAGCTGCTCTTTCAGCCCCGAACTGAAGCTCAGAGCCCCTGAAAATTTCTTGTCATTACCCGAGAACAAACGCCCCCACCGGCTGGTAAAAACGCCTGCCTGAACGGGTTCACCGTTCTTATCGCGCAGGGTTTCTTTATCACTATTTTGTGCCGCCTCTGCGGCGGGGATCGCGGCGAGCAGCACGCCCGCCAGAAGCCATTTTTCGCGCATAACCGCCATCCTTAGTTAGGTATCCAGCGTGCGCCGACGTCGTATTTTGCCATCAGCCACAAAATACCCAGTGCCGCCGCATGCACTAACGTGTTCTCTATCCAGGCGTGACGCCATAAATCGAAGGTGATGAACTGGCTCACCAGCAGCACCACGTACACATGCAAAATAAAGGTATAGAGCGAGTGCTGGCCTAGCGGGATCAGGAACCATCCCAGCAGGCGGTTGAGCGGCGTCCAGCAATACGTCAGCACCAGGTAGACGGTAACCATCAGGGCGATATCGTTTAGCACCCTCACCGGGCCCAGCCCGTTCTTCGCCGCCCAGGTGTGATAAAACGTATTGAAGCTGTCAGGCGGGATGACGTGCATGAGAAGCGCGGGCGGCATAAACGGGTTGGTATGGTTCTGGGCAACAAACCCCAGAATGAGCGCCACCAGCACCAGCGCGATCGCGACCCCTTTTCCCGGCGGCGTCCGGGCGAAAGAGAGCAGTTCGGCTTTATACCAGCCGCTGGCCATCCCCAGCACAAAGATGAACTGCCAGGCGAGCAGTGGAAAGGCAAATTCGAACTCCGATGGCGTCAGCCGAAGCGGCCACCATTGCCACAGGCTGTACACCAGCAGCGACAGCCCCAGCAGCCACCAGACTTTCCCTTTCTGCAACATCCCTAAAAAAAGGGGGCTAAAGAGCAGCAAAAAGATATACAGCCCAAGAATCTGCGTCTGATGGGGGCCGATCTGCAAATAGAGAATAATGTTGAACCAGGTCTCTTTAATTTGCGGCGTAACAGGATAAAGCGACCAACTTTGACCCGAAAAACGGTCGGTAAAATGGGTGACCTCGAAAACATTAATATGTGGGATATAGGCCAGGAGAATAAATGACACTATGATAATGATATTTACGCGATATATTTTCCACGCCCTGAGATAAAGCCCCCAGGAAACCGTGAGTAAAACCACTTTTTGCAGACGCGCGCGATTCAGCATGCCAAGCATAAACCCCGAGAGAATGACAAAGCCTTCTGCACCGGTTGTTAGCCCAAAACGTTCCCAGGAGAATATATTAAATACCGACATGACCTCCGTATGCGCCACGACCATCATGACGAGGGCTATGCCGCGCATAAAGTCAATTCTCAGGTCCCGTGCACCTGCTACGGCATAACGCCATGCTGTTGATTTAGCATCATCTTCTTGCGCTACCGACGGCGCAACATGGCTCATAGGGTGTCCTTTGCCTGAAAACGAAAATTAAGGTCTAAATAAAGTAGATAGCCTAAAGGAATAGTAACCGCAATTTATCGACGGCCGATGAAACATCATTAAGCAGAATTTAAGCTGAATTAACCACCGCTAAATATTAATAAAAACGTGGCTGGACACTTTTATTCGGCGTTCTACACTTATCTTAAATCTTGTTTAATCGCTATTTTATCTCGCTTTTGGGCAACTGTCTGCGCAGCAGAATGGGTCTGCATTTTCACGGAATCAGGAACGCCGGAACTATGGATTTTTATTTTTCCCGTTTTGAACATCGTCGTCCTCCGGAGCCGTTAACAACACCGCGTTGGGTGATGATGACCTGGCAGGTGTTAGCGATCGCGGCGCTTATTCTTGGTGCCAATTATATTTACTGGCGCTGGACCGCCTCCCTGAATACTGACGCATTATGGTATGCCATTCCGCTGGTCCTCGCCGAAACCCTGGCGTGGATTGGCACCGTGCTGTTTACCATCAATTTGTGGAAAGAACAGGATCCTCCTCAGAGTCCGCCGCCCGGCGAAATTAACGAATGTCTGTCGCCTGAGGAGGCCGTAGAACCTCGTCCTGTAAAAGTGGATTTGTTCATTGCCACCTACTCGGAAGATACCGAGTTGGTCAGGCTATCCATTCGCGATGCCCTGAAGATGGCGTACCCGTTCCCGATTGACTACCGCATCCACGTGCTTGATGACGGCCGCCGCCCGGAGATGAAAGCCGTCTGTGAAGAGGAAGGCGTTAACTATATTACTCGCCAGACCAACATCGGCTTTAAGGCCGGCAACCTTCGCAACGGCCTTGAGCAAACCGACGGCGATTTTATTGTTATCTGCGACGCCGATACCCGCGTATTTCCCACCCTGCTCAGCCATACGCTGGGTTATTTTCGCGATCCGGACGTGGCCTGGGTACAGACACCGCAGTGGTTCTTCGATCTTCCGGAAGGAGAAAATCTGTCGCGCTGGGGCCAGCGAAAAGCCGGAAAAGTGGGCTACGGTCTGGGCTGGCTGATACAAAAGTGTGTTGGCCCGGTCACGATAGGCCGCGACCCGTTTTTTAACGATCCGCGCATGTTCTATGACGTGATCCTGCGGCGGCGCAACTGGGCGAACGCGGCTTTCTGCTGCGGTGCGGCGTCCATTCACCGTCGCGAGGCGGTCATGCAGGCCGCGCTGAGAAGCTATGTCTGGTCCGTCGAAGAGGAGATCCATCGCCATACCCGCGACATCCGCGATGACGAAACCCGGGACGCGCTGCAGAATGCAATGCGTCCGCACGTGGCGTTTGACACCGAGCTTACCCCCTACAAATTCCACGTCTCGGAAGATATTTACACCTCGGTACTGCTGCACGGTGACGCCGCACGACGCTGGCGCTCGGTTATGCATCCGCGGGTTGAGTCGAAGATGCTCTCTCCGCAGGATATGCTGACCTGGATGATCCAGCGTTTTAAGTACGCCGCCGGCTCGCTGGATATTTTGTTCCATGACAACATCTTCAGCCGTCGCCGCTTCAGGCTTTCCCTTCCCCAGACGCTGATGTATGCCACCACCTTCTGGTCGTACATGGCCTGCGTGTGGAACACGGTGTTTTTGATTTCGCCCATTATCTATCTGTTTACCGGCATTCCGCCGGTGTCCGCCTGGTCGACGCCGTTCTATCTGCATTTTCTTCCGTTTTTTATTTTCTCCGAACTGGCCTTTATGTTCGGTACGTGGGGGATCTCGGCCTGGGACGGCAGGGCCTCTTACCTCTCCTTCTTTTCCATGAACCTGCGCGCGCTCAATACGGTGCTGCGCGGCGAGCAGATCAAATTTCACGTCACGCCAAAAGAGCGGCAGACGGGCCGTTTTCTCTACCTGGTGAAGCCGCAGATTGCCATCGTAGTGCTGACCCTCGCAGGGCTTATCTGGGGCGGTATCCAGGTGGCGCGTGGACAGGTGGACGACCCCTCCGGCTACGTCATCAATATTTTCTGGGGAGGGGTGAACATCGCCGCCATGCTGCCGCTGATTTTCGCGGCCATGTGGACGCCCGCTGAAGAGGATGAGGTCACCCAATGAGGATACGTGATGCCCTGCTGCCCGCGCGCAGCTACCTCACCATTTTGCTCGGCTTCCTGCTCGGCTTTGCCATTGTGGTCTGGGTGGAGAAACAGATGCCCACGCGCGTGGAAAGCAGCGGCGGCATCGCGCTCAGTAAAGACTTCCCGCCGCTGCCTGCGAAACGCGCGCTGACCTATGACGAAGCCATCTGGGCGCGGGTCGCCTGGCAATACTACGTGAATAATACCCAGCCAAACGGGCTGGCGAACGCCAGCGACGGTGAGCCGTGGCTGAGCCTCTGGAGCGTAGGGAGCTACCTGTTTGCGACCGCTGCCGCAGAGCAGCTCAATATTATTTCCGCCGATGAATTCGACGAGAGGGTCGGCACGGCCCTGTTCACGCTGGGGCAGTTACCGCTCAACAAGCAAGGCCTCCCTGCCGCGTATTACCATGCGGACACCCTGAAGATCCTCGGCAAACCCGACGCCTCGGCAATTGGGCTGAGCCGCCTGCTGACGGCGCTTCAGACCCTCCTGTGGCGCTATCCTCAGCACGCGGCGGCTATCCACGATCTGTTTAGCCTCTGGAACACCGGCGCACTGATTGAAAATAACGTTCAAAGTCAGGCGGCCGTTCCGCTCCATCACTGGACGCTGACTGATGACGAACAGCGGGACAGCTTTGGCTACCGTCTCTATGCCAGCCATACGCTGCGCCTGATTGACAGCGCGGCAGGCCTCGCGGTGACCAACCCGCCTGAAGGGCAAAAGATGATCGATCTGGATGGCGTGATGGTGCCCGATGAGGGACTACGCACGCCCTGGGGCAAGCAAACCTCCCTGATCAGTCTCCCCTATCTGTTAACCGGTCTTGAGCTGGGCTTTGATGCGCAGAGCGCTGAAATCGCGTGGCGGATTATGCAGATCCAGCAGCGGCGCCATAGCCTGCGCAGCCCAAAACCGCCGGTCAGCACGGATTATGCCGAACCGGCGCCGGATTACGTCAACGATCTGCCTGACAGGCAGCCGGTTCAGGCGCGTAACCTGCGCGACGAGGTCCCGGAGAAAGTGGCGATTACCTCCACCCGCACCGCGTTTGCCTGGTATGCCCTGTTCCGCAACAGCTGGAGCGAAGCGCTGCGCCAGCAGGTTCTGGCCCTTCAGGTGCCTGGTAAAGGCTGGCAGCGCGGGTTAAATCTCAACAACAGCGTCAATGCCGTCGTGGACGCCGATACCAATGCCATTGTGCTGGAAAGTCTGTCTTACATCGCGCATGGTCAGATGCTCTGTCTGGCCTGCCTCTACACTTCCCCCTCAGCAGGAGCAACGCCATGAAGCCACGATCCCCGATCCTTTTCCAACTGCTCACGGGAATAACGATCTGCTGGCTGGCCTTATCGACCGTGCGTGCGGATACCGAGCTGCCTGCATCAGGTTACTCCCCGCGCAGCGGCGAGCTGACCGCCCGGGAGATGACCATCGCGAAAAACGCCTGGCAGTATTTCGTCACCAACTATCAGCCCACGACGGGCCTGGTGAATGCGGTCAACAAATATCCCTCCACCACCATGTGGGACAGCGCCTCCTATCTGGCCGCCCTGACGGCGGCGCGCGAGCTGGGGATCATTGATAAAGCGGAATTTGACCGCCGGATGCTGAAGTTTCTCGCCACGTTAAACACCCTGGTACTGTTCCGCAACGAGCTGCCCAACAAGGCCTATAACACCATCAGCGGCCAGAAGGTGGACTACACCAACAAGCCCGGCGAAATTGGCTTCTCGGCGCTGGATATCGGGCGAATGCTGGTCTGGCTGAAAATCATCAAAGAACGTTACCCGGAATACGGCAACAGTATTGATAACGTGGTGCTCGGCTGGGATTTCAGCCATGCGATCGACCCCTGCGGCACGCTGTATGGGGCCTATCTGGAGAACGGCCAGCCGAAATATGTTCAGGAAGGTCGACTGGGCTATGAAGAGTACGGCGCGGCCGGTTTCCAGCTGTGGGGGTTTAATACCTGTAAAGCCAGCCGTCCGCAGCCTTACGAGCTGGCCGAAATCTACTGCGTGCTGGTCCCGTACGATACGCGCGATCCGCGCAACACGTCGCAGCATAACTACGTGGTGACGGAATCCTACCTGCTCTATGGGCTGGAGTTCGGCTTTGATAAACCGACCGACCGGGATAACGCCCCGCGCGACTACTCCCTGACGTGGATGAAAAACTTTGCTGACCGCGTTTATCAGGCTCAGGAGAACCGCTATACCATTACCGGCGTTCTGACCGCGCGCTCCGAGCACCAGCTCGATAAGGCGCCTTACTTCGTCTATGACACCGTCTTCAGCGACGGATACAACTGGAACACCATTACCGATAAGGGCCAGTTCGTCCCTAACGCTGCCGCGATTTCGCTGAAGGCGGCGCTGGGCATGTGGGTGCTGTGGAACTCCCCTTATACCGACCGCCTGCTGAATACCATTGAGAATGCCAACGAAGAGGGAAAAGGCTACTACGAAGGGCTGTATGAAAACGGTGACGGCCCGATCAAAGAGTTCACCGCGAACAATAACGGCATCATGCTGGAGGCCCTGTTGTTCAAAAAAGAGGGAAAACTGCTGGCCTTCAACACCGACAACCCGAAGAGCAAGGATTTTGCGCCGTCGCTGTGGGATCAAAAGCTGCTCGATCAGTTTGAAGAGAACAACGCGCTGCGCAGTCGCCCGTTCCTGACCAGCACACCGGCCGTAAAAAGCTGGTGCGACCGGACCGGCGTCACGCAGCGTACCAAACCCGCCTGTCAGGCCTGTCAGTGCGCGTCATGCAGCGCGGACGAGCCCGTTAAACTGCCTCCGGTGACTGCGCAATGCTTAAAACCTTAGCCAGAGGGCTCGCGGGATTACTCCTCGCAGGCGCGATCGTCTTTGCCCTGTTTGGCCATCAGGGCGCAGGCTGGCGCTGGCTCATCCACGGCGGCTGGCACTCCAGTGCGCGTATTGCCGCCCTGACGCCGGAGGAGCAGACGTGGGCGGCGATCGCCTGGCGCTATTTCGTCAATAATACCCAGCCGCAAACGGGCCTGGTCAACGGGAGCGACAAACAGCCTCGCGTCACGCTCTGGCAAATGGGCGATACGCTTATCGCCCTGCTGGCGGCAAAAGAGCTGGGGCTAATTGATGATGCCGAGTATGACGCTCGCTTAACCCGTATCATGGGCACCCTTAACCGCCTGATGCTGACCGATGCCCGGACGCCGGGCCGACTCTATTCCAGCCAGACGGCGACGCCCGTCGACTTTAGCGGCAAGCCCAGCAAAAACGGCTGGTCCGCGCGCGATATGGCGCGTCTGATGCTCGCCCTGCGCCTTACCGCAGAGCGGGAACCGCAGTACAGCGAATACCTCGATAAAATCATCCTGCGCTGGAATTTCTGCCCGGTCATCGACGGCGAAGGCGAACTGTGGTCATCTTCCCTGCAAAACGGCCAGCCGGTGGTGCGCGAGGAGCTGCGCCTGGGCGAGAGCGAGTATGCCGCAACGGCGTTTCAGCTATGGGGGTTTTCCCCGGAGAAAGCGTTTACGCCCCCGGCGCACCACGTCATCATCGCCCAGCGGCGTCTGGCCGTTGATGCCCGGGATCCGCGCACCACGTGGCAGCCCTCCCTGATTACCACCCTTCCCTATATGCTGCCGGGTCTGGAGTTTGGCTGGGAGCCCGAAGGCGTTGCGGCCGATCGGCAACAGCGACTGCGCAAGCAGGCCGAAAACGTGTGGCTGAGCCAGAAGAGCCGCTGGGAGACCGATAAGACCCTGACGGCCAGAGCAGATTTCTCGCTCTCTCAGGCGCCCTGGCATATCCAGGATACCGTCTGGGGAAATGGCTATGCCTGGAACTCGGTCGGCGACGATGGCCGGGACTACACCCGTTTCGCGCAGGTATCGACCAAGGCGGTTTTTGCCCTGTGGGCTCTTTGGGACACTCCGTACACCGACGTGCTGATGACGGTCACAAAACACCTTAACGATCCGCAGAAAGGCTGGTACGAAGGCCGTCAGGAAGCCACGGGCGATACCAACGCTGCCTTAACCCTCTCAACCAATGCCACGGTTCTGGAAGCCCTTTTCTTTAAACACAACGCCGGGCCGCTGTTTGATGTGCGTCGGTCGAAGAAAGAGAGCTATTTTTCACGCCGTCTGGCAGAGGAATACACGCCTGTCGGCCACTGTCTGCCGGGCGAAAGCACCATAAGGAGGACGCCGTGAAGTTTTATCGCGATCTGTTTGAATCCAGCCTGAACCGCGTCTTTCCGAATAATGAAAAAACCGCGTTTTTTCAGACGTTCTATGACGCCTTCGTCCATATGTCACCCGAAACTGAAGCGCATTTTTCTCGTCTTCCGGATCGTGAAGGTCAGCAGACCCTGTTTAAAAGTTTCTTCGCCATGCTTGCGGTGGACGGCGCCCTGATTGTCCCTGATTTCCTCGAGCGCCTGGCGCGGGAGCAAAGCGACGACGGCCTCCACCTCCCCCCGCGATTCTTTGCCCTGTGGCGCGAAGCGATGTTGAACGCGGTGAGCGAGCGCGATCCGCAGTGCGACGATGAGATCCTGACGGCCTGGGCCATGGCGATCGCGCCCGGGCTGGAATACCTGCGCCGACAGGCAGAACTGCACTACCGCGCGTAGGGAGGATCACGATGAGTTCGTTCACGTACGATCTTAACGCACTGCCGGCTGCCGTCATGATTTATGACCGCGAGGAACGCCTTCAGGCCTGGAATCACAACGTGGCTCTGTTTTATCCGGTCATAACCCCGTGGCTGAAGGTGGGGACAACACTTGAGGCGCTGGCGGAACGCTTTATCGATGCCGTTTACAATGTCGACCCCGGCCTGCGCCAGACGCTGCGCGAGTCGATCGTGCGCAACTGTCGGCAGGATAAACATTGCGAAGTGCGGCAGGCGGGCCAGCGGCGGATCTTCGTCCAGCACCAGCGGCTTGCGGACGGCGGCATTGTCAGCCTGCACAGCGATATCACGGAGCTGGATGAAGCGCAGCGCGCGCGCCATCAGCTGCATGACGACTTTCTGCTGACGGCGGAATCCATCCATATCGGGATCTGGGACTGGCAGGTTTCTGGCGACACGCTCCAGGTGAACGACACTCTGCTTGCCATGCTGGGCCAGTCGCGCACACAGTGGCGATATCCGGTGCGTTTTCTCCTCAATCAGGTCCACGAGGACGATCGCGCAGCGCTACGCAAGGCGCTGCACGCTTCGAAGCAGGATCACCGTCCGGTCTTTGAATGTGAAATTCGCGTGCATCACCCTACCGAAGGACTGCGCTGGATGCTGCTCTCCGGCCAGGTGGTCACCCTCTCAATTGAGGGAAACGCCGAGCGCGTGATTGGCACGCTGCAGGATATTACGCGGCGCAAAGAGGCTGAAATTCAGGCGTTCGCCTCGGCCATTGAGGCACAAAAAGCCAATGAGGCGAAAAGCGCGTTCCTGGCGAATATGAGCCATGAAATTCGCACCCCTATGAACGGCATTATTGGCATGACCCAGCTGTGCCTGGATACGTCTCTCAGTGCCGATCAGCGCGATTATCTGACCCTGGTGATGAGCTCTGCCCAGTCTCTGCTGCATATCATCAACGACATTCTCGATTTTTCCCGAATTGAAGCCGGCAAAGTGGAGCTGGAGGCGGACCCCGTGCCTGTGCGCCCCTTTATTCAGTCGCTTATTCGCCCACACATGCCGGGGGCGAGCGAAAAAGGCATTGAGCTGCTGGTTGATATTGCGCCCGGCGTCCCCGACGTGCTGCTGGTCGACGGCGCGCGTCTGCGCCAGATCCTGACCAATCTGCTGGGTAACGCGCTGAAGTTTACCCATCAGGGAGAAGTGATCCTGATTGTTGAGCCCGACGATAGCGCGGACAGATGGCGTTTTCGCGTGCGCGACAGCGGCATTGGCATACCGGCAGATAAGCAGAAGGCTATTTTTGAAGCCTTCAGCCAGGCGGACAACTCAACCACCCGCCGCTACGGCGGTACGGGGCTCGGGCTAACCATCTCGGCAAGACTGGTTGCGGCCATGGGGGGCGAATTAACGGTCTCCAGCGAGCCGGGAAAAGGCAGCGAATTTTCGTTCTCGCTGCCGCTGGCGGCGCAGACCCTTGCGCCCGGAGAGCGCCCACATAGCCAGCGCTTTAACGGGGAACCCGTGCTGGTAGTTGATGATAACGCGACCAACCTACGGCTGCTGGCAGCGATGCTCAGCCAGATGGGGCTGAAACCCACCTGCGTTAACAACGCCAGCGAGGCCATCAATCGGGTTAAAACGGGAACGGCTTGGCCGCTGATCCTGCTGGACGCGCAGATGCCGGATATGGACGGCGTGTCGCTGGCCCTTGAGCTTTCAGTTCTGCCGCAGGTTGCTGAGAGCCATATCATTATGCTGAGCTCCATGAGCCGACATTTTGATATCAATATGCTGAAGCGGATCGGGATCAAGACCTATCTGCATAAGCCTATCGCCCAGGATGAATTACATCAGGCGATTGCCGCCGCGTTTGAACGTTCGCCGGCGCCCGTGGGTGAAAGCCCCCCCGCGCCTGTCTCCTCGCCAGGGGCTACGGGACTGCGGATCCTGCTGGCTGAAGATAATCTGGTCAACCAGAAGGTCGCCGCGCGCCTGCTCGAGCGGCTCGGACACACCTGTCAGATCGTCGATAATGGCGTCGCGCTGCTGGAACGCTGGCGCGAGGATATGTGGGACGTTTTGCTGATCGACCTTCAGATGCCAGAGATGGACGGTGAAACCGCCATTCGTCTGCTGCGTGAAGAAGAACGGTCCCGCCCCGGCCCGGCTCAGCCCACCGTCGCCATGACCGCACACGCTATGCAAGGGGACAAAGAGCGCTGTCTTAACATGGGTTTCGACGGCTACATTCCCAAACCCATCAGCCAGGAGCGTCTCGCTGAGGAGATTGCTCGCGTACTCCAGCGCCATGAAGATTTCTCCGACTTTCCGGATGAAGCACGCCTGCTGAAGCAGTGCGCTGACGATCCCGCCCTGGTGCAGGAGCTGCTGGCCCTGTTTGGCGAAGGGCTAAATGAAGCAATCAAAACCATTACCCAGGCGATCGACAGCAACGACCGCGAGGCGCTGCGCCGCGCGGCCCACAAGCTGCGCGGAGAAGCCGTCACCCTGGACTTCAGCACGCTCGCACAGCAGCTGCAGGTGCTGGAAAGCGACGCGCATGCGCTGGATGGGCAACAGCTTGCGGCCCTGAATGACAACCTTCGCCAGGAATCGCTGCGCCTGATGGCGTGGCTCACCGCACGCGGGGTAAACGCATGATGACTCGCAACTGCGCGCTGCTCTTTGCCCTGTTGACCACCCACACGGTGGCGAACTCCGTGCCGGTCAGCTGGTCTCTGGCAGGAGAATGGCAGGTTCAGGATGCCAATGACAGCGCACATCCTGCCGCATCTGGCTGGCGCCCGCTTCAGGTTCCTGCCAACTGGTACAGCGCCGGGTACGATCACCAGGGCGCGCTGTGGTATAAGCACGCGTTTTCCCTACCCGTGCAGCCCCCCGACGTAATGAGTACCCTGGTGTTTGACGGCGTCGATTATCTTGCAGAGGTGACGCTGAACGGCCAGCCACTGGGCAAGCATGAGGGCTATTTTCAGCGCTTTTCGCTGGATGCCCGTTCAGCGTTACAACGTCACAACCAGCTCGAGGTCAGGGTCGACAGCCCTTACGAAGATCCCACTAAGGTCTGGCCGCTGCATAAAACGCTCATGAAGGGGATCCTTAACCAACATGACACGCGTCCCGGTGGGGCCTGGTCGCCGCAAGGACAGGACGCTAACTCAGGCGGCATCTGGGCACCGGTCAGGCTTCATCTTAGCCGGGGCGCTACCCTTGATGAGACCATCCTGCGGCCCGACTGGACGCAGGGGCTGACTCGCCCGGCGTTAAAGGCGGAGATTCGCTATCGCGCGCTCGATCCGGGCCCGGCGACCGTACGGCTCACCGCTACGCCCGCCAATTTCAGTGGCAAGCGCTTCCAGGCTGATTTTCCGGTTACCCTCGAAAGCGGCGCCCATTCCGTGCAGGTGACGCTGCCCATGCCGAAGGCAAAACTGTGGTGGCCCGTCGGCACGGGGAAACCGCACCTGTATACCATTCGCGTGGCATTGCGGGATGAGAACGGCCTGATGGACACGGCGGTCACCCGCACCGGGCTGCGTAAGATCGTCGAACAGCCCGACAATAAGGGCTGGCTCATTAACGACAAACGCCTTTTCATTAAGGGCAGTAATTACATCGGTTCCCCGTGGCTCAGCACCATGACGCGAGAAAAATACCGTCGCGATCTTCGTCTGGTGGAGGCCATGAACGCCAACGCCATACGCGTGCACGGACACGTTGCCGGACGTGCATTGTATGACGTGGCCGATGAGATGGGGATGATGATCTGGCAGGACGTCCCGCTGCAGTGGGGCTACGACAGCCGTGACGCCTTTACGAAAAACGCGGTTCGCCAGACGCGGGAGATGATCGAACAGTTTGGCAATTCCCCCGCCATCATAGTCTGGGGCGGGCATAACGAACCGCCGTGGAATTCGCCGTGGATGGAAAAACGCTTCCCGGACTGGAATAAAGATCTGAATCGCGCGCTCACGCAGCAGGTAGCGGATACGCTTGCCGAAGATACTTCGCGCATCGTGCATCGATTTTCCGCCGTCGAGGAGCATTACTGGGCGGGCTGGTACTTCGGTACCGTGCGCGACCTGCTTGCACCGGCCAAAACGGGGATCATTACCGAGTTCGGCGCGCAGGCGCTTCCCCGCTTATCGACGCTAAAAACCATCATCCCGGCTGCGTCGCTCTGGCCAAAAACGACCGCCGCTGACGATCCCGGCTGGACCGTCTGGAAATACCATAATTTTCAGCCCTTCCAGACCTTTAAGTTTGCCGGTATTCCGCGCGGGAAGAACATTCAGGCGATGATTCGCAATACTCAGGCGTATCAGTCGCAGCTGGTGGCCACGGCGGCAGAAAGCTATCGCCGACAGCGCTACCAGCCGGTGACGGCCCTGTTCCACTTCATGTTCGTGGAAACCTGGCCCTCCATCAACTGGGGCGTGGTGGACTACCTGCGTAAGCCTAAGGCCGGGTTTTACGCGTTACAACGTGCGTACCAGCCTGTTCTGCCGTCCATTGAGCCGGTCACCGCGCAGTGGCAATCCGGGGCGGTGGCGACCGTGCGTCTGTGGGCCATCAACGACACCTGGAAACCGTGCCGCGAATGCCGTCTGAGCTGGCGCATCACCCAGTGCGATAAGGTGCTGGCAAAAGGCACGACGACGATGACGATCGCAGCAGACTCAGGAACGATGATTAAAACGCTGACGGCTACGCCCGCGGGCCAGGATGACGTGTCGATTCGGTTTACGATAAAAAACAGTGCGGGAAAAATTGTCGGCGAAAATCAGCGCACGGAGTCCGTCATAAAGTGAGCGAGGGGAAAAGGAAAATTGCCGCTTCCCCTGCTTTCTTGTACCCTTTCAGCGTTTACCCCAATCCCCTAAAAATCGAGACATCCGGACGCCTATGACTGCACATATTTCCAAAGATCCTTTGCATGGCGTAACGCTGGAGATGATGGTCAACGCCCTGGTGGCGAAATATGGCTGGAGCGAGTTGGGCGACCGCATCAAAATTAACTGTTTCAGAAAAGACCCCAGCGTTAAATCGAGCCTGAAATTTCTGCGCCGCACCCCATGGGCGCGCGCGGAAGTGGAAGCCCTGTATCTGGACTCTCTCAACGATGAGGGAAATACAGAGCAGGCGGCGCCCGCCTTTAATCCCTGGGCCAACAGTCGGATTATCAAGAGCTAATACGCAAATGACGCGACACGTAAAACGGATCGGTGCGCTGGCTGCCTGCGCGCTTTTACTTGTGAGTTGCTCCTCAAAACCACCGAAATCGCTGGTTACCCCTCTCCCCACCGTCAGCAAACCGACGCCGCAGGCAAACCAGCCGATGCGCGGCATCTGGCTGGCGACCGTCTCGCGTCTCGACTGGCCCCCGGTGGCCTCGGTGAATGGCCGCAGCGCGGACCAGCGCATCGCGATGCAAAAGCAGGCGCTGATCGCAAAGCTCGACAACCTTAAGCAACTCGGCATCAACACGGTCTTTTTCCAGGTGAAGCCGGACAGCACGGCGCTCTGGTCATCAAAGATTCTCCCGTGGTCGGATATGCTGACCGGCAACATCGGGGAATATCCGGGGTACGATCCGCTGCAGTTTATGCTTGATGAAGCGCACAAGCGCGGCATGAAGGTCCATGCCTGGTTTAACCCCTATCGCGTATCGACCAACACCAAACCGTCCACCATCGCCGCCCTGAACCGGACCGCCTATCAGACCCCGTCCAGCGTCTATGTCCAGCATCCGGAGTGGGTGCGCATCTCAGGCGACCGCTTTGTGCTCGACCCGGGCATTCCCGAGGTGCGGGACTGGATAACCAAAGTGGTGACCGAAGTGGTGGCGAACTACCCGGTAGACGGCGTGCAGTTTGATGATTACTTCTATGCCGAATCGCCGGGCTCCGCGCTGAATGATTCACAGACCTGGCGGCAGTACGGCCAGGGATTTGCCTCAAAAGCCGACTGGCGAAGGCACAACACGCAGCAACTGATCGTCCAGGTCTCCCGCGCAATCAAGCAGACAAAGCCCGACGTTGAGTTTGGCGTCAGCCCGGCGGGGGTATGGCGTAACCGCTCCTTTGACCCGGCAGGCTCCGACACAAGGGGCGCCGCGGCCTATGATGAATCCTTCGCCGATACGCGTCAGTGGGTGCAGCAGGGCCTGCTGGACTACATCGCGCCGCAGATTTACTGGCCCTTCGCGCGTGATGCCGCGCGCTACGACGTGCTGACCAGATGGTGGGCCGACGTCGTGAAGCCGACCCACACGCGCCTGTATATCGGCATTGCGTTCTACAAGGTAGGCGAGCCGTCGAGAAACGAGCCGGACTGGACGGTTCAGGGCGGCGTGCCGGAGTTGAAAAAGCAGCTCGATCTCAACGATTCGCTGCCCAACGTCAACGGCACCATCCTGTTCCGGGAAGATTACCTGAACCAGCCGCAGACCCAGCAGGCGGTAAACTACCTCCGTGGACGCTGGGGTAGCTAAGTAACGATCAGGCAGAAACGCCCGTTTCTGCCTGTTTTTTTACGGCTTCGGCCCGAACATCGCCTCGAGCTGCTGCGCATCCGGCATCCCCACCACCTGCTGCAGCTCATTTTCCGCATTCAGATAATAAATAGCCGGCGTGGCGTTAGCGCCCAGGCTGTCCATCAGCGCCTGGTGCTTCTGCAGTATCGCTACCGTTTCCCGAGAAGCCTCGCCTTCAGGCTTGGGCAGTTTTTTGCCACCCGAAAGCTCGTATTCGCGCCAGGCCGAAACCGGATCTTTCGCATTCAGAATGGCGGCGGCGTTGCGTCCGCTGTTAGGGTTGAGGAATGCCACCAGCAGCGTATTGAGCTGAACCTTACCGGCCTTGACCCACGGCTGCGCTTCGGCCCAGAACTGCTTGCAGTACGGACAGAACGGATCGGCAAAGACAAAGACCTTACGCGGGGCGTTATCCGCCCCTTCTTTCAGGGGATGCGCCGCATTGAGGTTCTTCCACATTTCACGTCCCATTGGGGCGTAGATCTCTTTCTGGAAATAGCCCTCGCTGAGGTTCTTCCCTTTTTCATCATAAAGATAACCTGAGATCACGTGCTTGCCGTCCGGCGTAAGAAAGAGCGTGACGCCCATATCCTGATACTGCCCCAGCCAGGCTGGCGCCCCGCCCGGCGCATCCAGCTTCTTGATGATTTTGATGTTCTGCTGCTCGCTGAAGTGCTTCACCACATCCGGTATGGCTTCAGCCGCCTGTACCAGCCCTGACGTCGCCAGCGCCGAAAGTAACAGTAATTTTTTCATTTCCCTCTCCGGTTTGTCGGGGGCATTTCGCCCCCTTCAGGTTAGCGGTTTTTCAGTGCTTCACTGACCATTTCGTCGAATTGTTCGAACGGTACCCAGCCGGGAAGCAGCCCCTCGCCGATAAGCGTGGCGGGCGTGCCCTGGATCCCCATTTTTTCCGCGACGATGAGGCTGCGCCTGATCGTCAGAAAACTCTCCTCGTCCGGCGTCGTCACGCTCACGCCCGCCCGCTTTTGCGCCTCCTGAATGCTGGCGTCATCGTGGTACCCCTTTTTCGCCATCAGGGTGTGGTTCAGCTTCATAAACTGCTCAGGATGCGCACGCCAGACGGTTAACGCGTCTCGTGCGGCGGTCAGCGAACTTTCCGAGCGGAAAGGTAAAAACTTAAAGACCACCGCCACGTCCGGATGTTTTTCGACAATCTTCTCCAGGTACGGATCGAATTTTTTACAGTATGGGCAGTTGTAATCGGTAAACACCACCAGGGTGAGCTTTGGGTTTTTCGCGCCGATGCGCGGGGAGTTTGGATCGTTAAACAGGAAATCAGCGATCATCTTCTGCGCGCGCTGCTCCTGGTCCGGCGTCAGCGGCTGGGCGGCGAATACCTGAAGCGGGGCCAGCAGGAGCAGAAGCGTAATAAAGAATTTTTTCATGACACAGTTAGCCTTTTGCATTGTTCAGGGTGGTGACCAGGGTGCGTTTGTCCAGCAGCGGCGAGAGGATCTCGCCATCAGGCAAGCCGGGGCCATACACCGCGTTAAACGGAATGGCGTAACGGTTTCGCTTCGCCAGAAAATCCGCGATAAACGCGGACGGCTGGCTCCAGTCTCCGCGCAGGGCCACCACGTCCGGCTGGCGCAGCGCGGCAATCACGTCCGGCTGACTGAGTACGCGGTGCTCGTTAACTTTGCAGGTCACGCACCAGTCCGCCGAGATATCCACAAACACTCGCTTCCCCTGCGCCAGCGCATTCTCGATAGCCTCTTCACTGAGCGGCTGCCACGGGATAGTCTGCGCAACGTTTTGTGCCGGAGCGTCAGGCGGCGCGTTAAGCAGACCGCGCAGCTGATACCCGCCGAACGCCGACAGCGTGATGACTACCAGCCAGAACAAGGGCGAGGATTTTTGCCCCTTCAGCGCGAACAGCACCTGCGCAGAGGCAGTCAGCGCCAGCATCACGATCTGGCTGACCGCCTCGCCCAGATGCACGCTCAACAGCGTTGCCAGCCAGAGGCTGGAGGCCAGCATCATCATGCCGAGGATGACCCTGAGCGTGTTCATCCAGCGGCCGGGTTTCGGCAGCAGCATGGCCGTTTTCGGTACCAGGGCAACGAACAGCCACGGCAGACTCATGCCCACGCCGAGCATCAGGAAGATCAGCCACAGGGCGTGCAGCGGCGCGCCAAGGGCAAAAGCGACCGCGGTACCGAGGAACGGTGCGGAGCACGGCGTCGCCAGCAGGGTGGCGAACATTCCTTCGCAGAAGCTGCCGCCGATCCCCGATCCCCCTGCCGTCGCCAGCCGTCCTGCGGCAGAAGAAGGCAGCAGCATCTCAAACGTCCCAAACAGGTTCAGCGCAAACAGGAAGGTCACGGCGACCATCAGGCCGATAAACCACGGGTTCTGGAACTGAATACCCCACCCCAGCGACGCTCCGGCCAGCTTCAGCGCGGTGACCATCCCGGCCAGCAGCATAAAGGAGGTGAGGATCCCGGCGCTGGTGGCCAGAAAGCGCAGCCTGATGGCGCGGCTGTTCGATCCCGCCAGTAAGATGCTGTTAAGCTTCATGCCCATCACCGGCAGCACGCAGGGCATCAGGTTCAGGATCAGCCCGCCCAGCAGGGCAAAGAGCACCATTTTTCCCGTCCCGTCCGGTACGGAGGTCTCTTCGGGCGTTGTCCCAACGGTCATGGTGGTTTGCTGCGCCCGATCGCCGTTGGTCAGCACAAACGACAGCCTTTTGCCTGCCAGCGAAGCGGGTTTATCGCCCCATTCGTCGGTCACGGGTACCGTCACCCGAAGCGTAGTGCCGTCATGTTTAATGACCGGCTCGCCGGGCAGAATGTCACCCTCCAGCGGGTCAAAGTAGATCCCCGGATTGTCCCACGTCCCGTCCGTCGTGCCGGTAATCACCAGCTTGTCGCCAGAGAGCCAGGCAGAGAGATCCTTGGATACGCCAGACGTGCCCGGCACGGCGCGCATCGCTTGCCCGAAGGCGCTACGGAAGCCCTCATCCACCGGTTGGGTAAAATCGAGGTGCAGCGGGTAGTCCGTCAGCAGGCAGACGTTGCTGCACGTAGAGAGCGTCAGCGTCCCGTCGAGCGTGTCGCCCTTCGCTCCGTCGAGCGTAATCGGGATCGTCACCTTATCGTGATAGCCCTGCGTGGTCATGCCGGAGATATCAAAGCGCGACGGCACCGGCCAGGACCAGCTGTCCGTTACGTCTTCCGGCCAGCTGATTTTCGGCGCCACGCCGCCCTCGCCCGGCGATCGCCAGTAGGTTTTCCAGCCGGGCTTTAGCTCAACGGTGAGCAGGCCTTTAACATGCGTTTGTTCCCTCTCCGCCTGAAAGCGGATGCGGGCGTGATCGTTTTGTGGGGAGACCAGCCAGCCGGTGTCTGCCGCATGGACAATGCCGATGCAGGACAGCCACAGGAAGACGAATCCCCTGAAGAGGTTAACCATGTTGTACTCCGTGAACAGTAAAAAATTATCGTGTGAGGACGATGTTTTTCATTCACGGAAAACGCAGTTTTTAAGGTGTATTCGGGGAGGCGGCGCCTGAACGGGCTGTTCCGCCGGAGCCAGTGCCCGCCCTTGCGTCAACAGCTGCAGCAGCGCGAAGAAGATAATAATGGCCGGTAATGCACCGTCGAAGAACAGCGGCTGGGCGCAAAGCAGCGAGTGCGCGCCGAGCTGACACGGCGACGGGCCGGGTTGTTCAGTGTTGCTGGTTTGAGTCGGGGCATCTGCACTCAGCGAAATCTGCGGATCCAGTCCCTGTAAAAAATGGTTGAGCATCACCGCACGCTGCACGAGGCAAAGCGCCATCGCGAGACAGGTGATCATCAAAAGCCATTTTCCGAGGAGCTGACGGTTGCGCATAACATTCCAGAGTGATAAGACGCCCCGATCATAAACGATAGTGATGAATCTACAAGTGCCGGAAGTGTAAGGTTTTGTCTGCCGCCGCTATTCGCCCGTCAGCGCGTCATAGACGTCGCGTAGCCGCGTGCGGAGAAACAGCACCGCCTTGTGCTTGCGGGATAACAGCGCCTGTTCGCTGGCGCCGGTCTCCTCTGCCAGCATCTTAATGCTGTAGCCGTGGAGCTCGGTCTTTTCAAACGCCTCCCGCTGCGGCGGCGGAAGTTCAGACAGCGCCTGGCCCAGCTCTTCCCACAGCAGCGTCTTGAGGTACTCCTCTTCCGGCGTGTGCGGTACGCCGAACAGGGTTTCGGCTAGCTCGTCTTCCGGGAAACCGTCGTCGTCTTCGCCCGTAAAATAGCCGGAGAGCGACACCTCGCGCTTTTTACGCGCCCGGTCGGTCATTTCGTTACGCGCCGCGCGGAACAGCCAGGCGGCGACGTTTTCGACCGGCTGCTCCACTTTCATCAGCTGATACGTCACTTCCTGCAAAATGTCGTCGGCATCATCGCGCACGGAGGTCCGTCCGCGAATGAAGGCTTTCAGCCGGGCGCGGCAGGCGTTGAGCGCCGACATCAGCATGGATCCGCCCGCCTCCCCGGCTTTCATCTCGCTCACTCTGCTTCCGGCGCTTTTGGCGTGGCTTCACCGCGCTTATCGTCACGATGGCCATGCCAGCCGCAGTGGCCGCGACCATGGCGACCGAACCCTTCACGGCGCTGCTGAATAAACGCCTCACGCTGTTCGGGCGTCATGTTCATCCAGCGCTCGTGCATCCGGCGGTGCGCGCCAAACATCCCGGGGCGGAAACCCAGCCCGCCAAACAGAATGCGGCTCAGCACCAGGATCCCCAGCGCCTGCCAGAATCCGATGGCCTTCACGCCGAGGATCGCCGGGAGCAAGGCGTTCCACAGGGACATCACCAGCAGGCCGAGCACGATGAAAATCACCGCGCCGATGACTAAGCCCTTGCCCATACGGTGGCGACCAAATCCGCGCCCGTGGCCTCTGCCGTGCATTTCAAAATCTCTCATGGTGTTTATCTCGTTTACAGTAACTGATTATGGCTTGTGATGAGGTAGACGGATGAGGGAGTGAAATATTGCTGGGGGGAATGAATAATTTTGCGGGGAGCGTATTTTCACACGCCCCGTGAAAGCCATTACAGGCGCTTGTTCATGGTTTAAGGCCGGTTAAGCGCAATCTTATTCCTTATTTCCAGGATTTTATCTGCACACTCTTCCGCTGATAACAAAGCGGTGTCCAAGATGAGATGTTCTCTCTCCCAGGGTTCATACTCACGTTTTTTTACGCGTTCCCAGTCAGGAGGCGTGAGTCCCGGGATATCAGATATTCTGTTCTCTACGCGATAACGATGTTCTTTTTCGTCTGAGCAGACAATTTCAACTTCCAGGAAAGGGACATTCAACGACAGAGCAATATTGCGGAAAGCATCTCGCACAAGGTGAATATCATTAACGGAATCGGTCACAACGGTGGAGCCCAGCTTAAGATTTTCACTCGCTAAACCATAGAGGGCAAAATAGCCCTCCGGACCCGTTTTCTGACCGGGTTCAGAAACTGAACGAATGGCCTGCTCAACGGTATCAACCCGCAGGTAGACCGCTCCCAGCCTTTGAGCAACTATTTTTGCAACGGTGCTTTTACCGCTGCCGGGTAGCCCACTAAAAATAATTAACATAATTTCCCCTGGTGAGAGTTATATTAGATTTGTGCTGCCTGTAGAGACCTTCTGAATTATACAGTTACGGTTACGCCAGGTACAAAAAAGGCTCCTTGCGGAGCCTCCCCTCATAAAATCAAGCCTGCACCGGCAACCTAAAACTCGAAATACTCCGTGAAAGCTGCTGCGCCTGCTCTTCCAGCGAGGCCGCTGCCGCAGCGGACTGCTGCACCAGCGCGGCGTTCTGCTGGGTCACGCCGTCCATCTCGGTCACCGCCTGCCCGACCTGACTGATCCCGCGGCTCTGCTCTTCGGAGGCGACGGAGATCTGCTCCATCAGTGTATTCACTTTATTCACCGACGAAATGATCGAGTCAATCACCTCGCCCGAGCGGCTCACCAGCTCCGCACCGTTTTTCACGCTGGAGACCGACTGCGCGATCAGGCTTTCGATGTCTTTAGCCGCCACCGCGCTTTTCTGCGCCAGGGTGCGTACTTCGCTGGCTACGACCGCAAAGCCGCGTCCCTGCGTACCGGCGCGCGCCGCTTCAACCGCCGCGTTCAGCGCCAGAATGTTGGTCTGGAAGGCGATGCTGTTTATCACGCTGGTGATGTCTTCAATGCGCTTCGAGTTCGCCGCAATGGTATTCATCGTGTCGATGACTTCACGGGTTACCGCTTCACCGGTGTGGGCATTTTTCACCGCGTCCTGCACCAGTTTCCCGGCCTGATACACATTATCGGTATTGTTCGCCACCGTCGCACTCAGCTCTTCCATGCTGGCCGCCGTCTGGGTTAACGCCGAAGCCTGCTGCTCGGTGCGTGACGCCAGGTCGATATTACCGGAGGCAATCTCCTGGGCTGCGTGCGTTACGGTATGGCTCGCATCGCGCACCTGGGCGATAGTCGCCAGCAGCGCCTGACGCATTTGCTCCATCGAGCCCATCAGATGGTCGATTTCGTTGCCTGTACTCCCCTTCACCGGCACCGGAATGTCCAGCTTGCCTGCCGCAATCTGGCTGCAGTGCTCGCGCGCCAGGTTAACCGGCGCAAAGACAAAGCGCTTCATCAGCAGGCTGACGGCGACAATCACCACCACAAACAGGCTGGCGATAGCGGCAATGATCGCCAGGCCAGAGACGAAGTTACTGCTCGCATCCTCGTTCAGGCTTTTGGCGTATTTCTGGTGGACGGAAAGCACCTGGTCGAGAACGATCTCGTACTGGCGGTCGAGGCGGGAGACTTCCGGGATCAGCGCGTTGAATTTGGCAACATCGTGCGCCTCGGCGGCGTCGATCAGCGGCGCCAGCCCCTGGTTGCGGTAGTTTTGCCAGGCGTCCTGATAGGCAGTGACCAGCGGCGCTTCATCGCTCAGGCGCGGCGACGCCATAAAGGCCGCAAAGGCGTGGTCCGCTTTGGTCAACGCCTCTTTCACGGCGGTAAGCTTTGCAGCGCCGTCCGCCGCGTTGCCCGCTTCCACCATCTTCACATACTCCATCACCCGCACGCGCAGCGTACGGCTGTGGTTAATAGGGTCAATAATGGACAGCACAACCTGGATCTCTTTGTTGACGTTATCCAGCGAATTATTACTTTTAATGATGAGGCCAACGCTGGTGACGGTGCTGACAACAAAGAAGAAAAGCAGCGAGAACAGGACAATCAGGGACGACTTTTTCAACGACATAAACCAATACCTCAAGGAGAATTATTCCTTATGGTTATCGGCCATTCCAAAACTTAAATTAATTAAAGTTATTGAAGTATCGAACCGGGCTATTTCGCTGACTTATAGCGTCGCTGCAGGGTGGCATTGAGCTTGCGCTGCAACGGCTGCGGCGTCTCCCCCTCGATTAATTTGCTAATCAAATCAAAGCAGTGCCACGCCAGCTGGCGGTTGTCCTGGCGAATGGTATCCACCGGGATCGTCAGCGAATCGTAGAGATAGTGATCGTCAAAACTGGCTAACCTGATATCGCTTTGCAGCAGGTTATGCTGGCCCATATAGCGTAGCACCCCTTCCAGCAGCCCGCAGGCGGCGGCGAAGAGCGCTTTCGGCGGACGCCCCAGGCGGGCGCAGAGTTCAGCAAACATCTCGTATCCGGAGCTCGGATGATAGTTGCCGTGAATGATCCACTCGGGTCGCAGCGCCACACCGGCCTCACGCAGCCCTTGCTTAAAGCCTTCCAGGCGGTCGCGCGTGGGCGACAGGCGGGGCTGGCCGCCGAGAAAGTAGAACTCATCAGGATGCTGGCGCGCAATGTCGGCCACCAGTTCGGTCGTCGGGGTAATGGAGTCGGTGATCACCAGCGGCAGCGCGCTGTCGTTGATGTGGCGGTCAAACAGAACCACCGGCAGCTGCTCGCTCAGCTTATGGTAGTCCGCGTCGTTGAGCATACTGGAGGCCACAATCAGCCCGTCCACCTGGCGCGCCACCATGTTGTTCACCACCACCGTCTCCTGCCCTGGGTTTTCATCGCTGCAGGAGATCAGCAGCTGAACGCCCGCCTCGCGGCACAGTGTTTCCAGCTCGTGAGAAAAGACGGCAAAACCGTAGTTGGTGATCTCCGGGACCACCAGACCAATGGTGTGGCTGCGGTTATCGCGCAACGAGCGGGCGTGAATGCTGGGCTGATAGTGGTGCTCTTTTGCAATTGCCAGCACGCGCTCGCGCGTCTCTTCCGCCACGCGAAGCTCTTTGCTGCGACCGTTCAGGACCAGGCTGGCGGTGGCTTTTGACACACCCGCCAGCTCCGCGATGTCTTTAATGGTGACGCGTTTTGTTTTTCTCACAACGACTTAGATCCGGCTGCCAAAACCCTCATTCTATCATGCAGGCGCGCAGCGACCAGTAGCGTAATGTGATATCGGACGCACCTTCGAATCGCACCCGGGCCGGATGGTCAGGAAAATAGCGGCTGCTCATCACCCCTTCGCCCTGGTTAATGAAGATTTCGACGCTGGAGCGGTCGCACAGAACGCGTAAGTGACGGACGTCACCCTGCCAGTAGCGGGTCAGGGTTTCACCGGTTTTCAGGCTCGCGCGCTCCAGGCGCACGCCCTGCTCATCGAGCGTGAGGCGCAGCGCGCCGGCAAAATCGACGTTCACCTGCGATGCGCCTAGCTCAAACTCCAGGCGCGTCGCGTCCAGTTCGGGCGCGTCGCTGGCGCGCCCCTGCCAGTGCTGCTCATCTTCACGCAGCGCCGCCAGCTCGCGCGCCGGGGTCTGCCAGAGCCTGCCGTCGCGATAGCGTAGTTCGCGCGGGCAGGTCATCTGGTGCATCCAGCCGTGCGCCCGGGTGGGCTGAAGCATCTCTTCCCCGTCCGGTACGCCCATCCAGCCAATCAGGATGCGGCGTCCATCTTCCGCCAGCGTGGTTTGTGGGGCGTAAAACTCAAACCCCGCATCCAGCTCGTGAAGCTCGCCGTGATCAAATGCGGCGCTGGCGTAATCAAACGCCCCGCTCATCCAGGTAGCCGGATAGGTATTGAGGTAGCGATGCGGCTCGCGCGACAGCCCCTGCGGGCAGCAGATCAGGACATGTGTCCCGTCGAGGGCAAACAGGTCCGGACACTCCCACATATAGCCCGCGTCCGTCAGGCCGTTAACCCCGTGACCGGCGATCTCCCCGCAGGATGTCCAGGCGTGCAAATCGGCTGATTTAAACAGCAGCACCTTGCCGCGCTTCTGCACATCCTGCGCGCCGAGCACCATGTACCACATCCCCTCGTGCTGCCACACCTTCGGGTCGCGCACGTGACCCGTGTAGCCTTCCGGCAGCGCCAGCACCGGCCCCAGCTTCCTGAAGGTCCCGTCCGGCTGCTCCACGGCCAGGCACTGCCAGGCGGTGCGGCTACCGTCATCGAACTTGACGTTGCCGGTGTAGCACAGGGTCAAAACGCCCTCGTTATCGACGGCGCTACCGGAGTAGCAGCCGTTGCGGTCATACGCTTCGTCGGGCATCAGCGCCAGCGGCTCATGCCGCCAGTGCACCAGGTCCGGAGAGCTCCAGTGCCCCCAGCACTTAAAGCGGTGCTCGCAGTCCAGGGGGTTCCACTGATAGAACAGGTGATAGCGGCCAGCGAACCAGATAAACCCGTTCGGGTCGTTCATCAGCCCCGTCACCGGCGCGGCGTGCCATTGCGGATAATGGCTGTCCGCCAGCGCCCGCGGCTGACCTGTCATAACGGCCTGCAGGATCGCAGGCCAGCGGGAAGGTAACGTCATTATTCAGAATCCGTTTTATATTTCAGCAGCAGTGAAACGGTAAACGCCACGCCGAAGGCAATCACCATGCCGATAATATAGTTGAGCAGCGAGCTGGCCTGCACGATGGCCATCCCCGGAATCGCGGTCAGCCCGACAGCGGTCATGTACACATGCACGGAGACCACCCATGCCCCGCCCACCGCGCCTCCAATCAGCGCAGCGATAAACGGCTTAACGAAGCGCAGGTTGATACCAAAAATGGCCGCTTCGGTGATACCCAGCATTGCAGAGAACGCCGACGGCAGGGTAATGGCTTTGATTTTGGCGTCTTTGGTTTTGAACCACACCGCCAGACAGGCGCCGCCCTGCGCCACGTTCGCCATGGCCCAGATCGGCAGCAGGAAGTTAACGCCAATCGACGGGTTGCCCAGCAGCCCGGCTTCAATCGCGTGGAAGCTGTGGTGAATACCGGTGATCACAATCACCGAATACAGTCCGCCGAACAGCAGCCCGGCGAGCCAGCCCGCGTGGGCGATCAGCGTGCTCAGAATAAAGGAGATACCGTCGCCCAGAGCGCGCCCCGCCGGGCCGATAATCAGCAAGGCGATAAAGCCGGAGATGACGACGGTGAGGAACGGCGTCAGGATCAGGTCTAACGCATCCGGGATCGCGCGGCGCAGGTTTTTCTCCACGATGCTCATAAACCAGACGGCCAGCAGCACCGGGAATACCGTGCCCTGATAGCCAATCATCGCGATCTCAAGGCCGAAGAAGTTCATGGTGTGGAAGCCCGACGCCACGCCCCAGGCGTTGGTCAGCGCCGGGTGGGTCAGAATGCCGCCCAGCGTCGCGCCGAGGTACGGGTTACCGCCAAATTCGCGCGCGGCGGTAAAGCCAATCAGAATAGGCAGAATGATAAACGCCGCCGAGCTGCACATGTCCAGCATGATGTAGATGGCGTTATCCGCATTGACCCAGCCGTAGGTTTTCACCATGCCGAGCAGGCCCATCAGCAGACCGGACGCCACAATCGCGGGGATGATCGGCACAAAGATGTTGGAGAGCAGACGGGCAATGCGCTGGAACGGGTTCAGCTTGCGCGCCGCCAGATCCGCAGCCTCAGATTTACTGGATTCGCTAATCCCCGCCGCCTGAATAAAGGCGGCGTACACCTTGTTGACCACGCCCGTGCCAAAAATCACCTGCATCTGCCCGGCGTTACGGAAGCAGCCTTTCACGCCGTCGACCTTGCCGATAGCCTGCTGATCCGCCAGCGCGTCATCGACCAGCACCAGACGAAGACGCGTTGCGCAGTGCGCCGCGCTGGCGATATTTTCCTTGCCACCGAGCAGCGGAATAAGCTCGCGGGCGATTTGATTAAAATCCATAGATACCTCTGCCTGACTTCTTTTTATGATGTGCGAAACGCTCCCGCCAGGCGGGAGCGTGATGGGTTAAAACCAGGTTTCCATCTGGACCCCAAAGTTCCATTCCCCGCCGGCGTTGAAGCCGCTGCTGCCAAAGGCATCATCGCTGGCGTAATGATCCAGTTTGCTGCTCCAGTCCATCCAGGTGGCAAACAGGCGCAGTTCGGGACGGCTGAAGAAATCGCCGATTTTGCTCGCTTTTAAGGTTGGCGCAAAGGTCAGCTTGTAGAAACTGCCGTTCACGGCGTTGCGATCCTTATAGCCTTCCGGGTTTAAATCCATGTACTGATAGCTGCCCTCAAACGCCAGCGCGAAATTCTGGGTGACCTCTTTGATCAGGCGGGTGTTGAGCGTTACCCACTCATAGCTATCGCCCTTGACGTAGCGATCTTTACTGCTCTGTGTCAGAACGGCGGGCGCAACGCTCCAGCCACCGCCGATCGGCGTGACACCGTAACTTGCGAAGCGCCAGGTATCCGCCTCTGACAGCAAGGCGCCATCGGAGCCGATGCTTTTCACCTCCGCACCCAGCCCGTGACCATACAGCAGCGCCGTTTTGGCGGTCCCTTCGCGCAGGCCGTAGAAGCTGTCATTATGCAAGCCCACCAGAGCATGAACGCCGTGATTGGCGGCATCCGTTTTGATGAGATCGCCGTTAGTGTCTTTACGGTCGTCGTTATCCTTCGCCCGCAGGCCGCTCACCATCAGCTGGAACGGGCCGGCGAAGTGGTTCATGCTGAGGATATAGTTCTGAACGTTGTTGTCGGTCTGCTCCACGCTGCCGAAGTTGCGGCCATAAATGGAGAAGTTGCTGCGCAGCGAATCGTTCCATTTCACGTCATAAACGCCGCCGCCGGTACCGGCCAGGAACACCACATCGGAATCCAGCCAGTGAATGTCAAAGTTGTCGCGGTCGAAGCGTTTACCCGCCCAGAAGGTGCTGCCCTTCAGCGCGCCGGTAAAATCAGGCAGATTGCCCAGCTCTGCGAAGGCCTGGCGAATATTGAGGTCGCTGGTATCAGCTGACCAGTCGTTATAGGTTCTCTGACCGTCGGCCAGCATCGCCTTGAAGCGCGTGGTCGCCCCGTTATCCAGGGTTTGCTTGTGCTCGAGGTTCAGCTCGACGTAGGTGTCGGCTTCGTTACCCAGACGCCCCACCGCACCGCCGGTTTCACCGGCTGGCGTCAGGTAAGGGCCGCTTTTGCTGCTGGAGGCGGCATCGTTCATCAGCAGGCCAGAGCGGGCATAGCCGTGGAACTCAAACCCGCCGGTCTGATCCGCCTTCTTCTCCAGCGCGGTGGTGCGCTGCGCCACCTCCTGGGTCGTCGTTTGCGCCTGCTGCTGAGCGGCAACCAGCTGCTGCGTTTTTTGTTCAGCAGCCGCGGCGCGCTTCTCGGCTACCTGCGCGCGCGTCTCCGCGTCCTGAAGGCGCTGCTCCATCGCGGCAAGGCGCGCTTCAATACTGGACATATCCGTCTGGGCAAAAACAGAGGTACTTCCGGCCAGCATGCCTATCATCACGGCAAGTCTGCGTTTTTTATACATTTTGTCGCATCCCTAAAAGAAGTCATTAAACGTGCTAAATTGCTAAACCGGTTTAGGTTGCTGATACTAAACCTGTGAATTTTGGATCGGCAATCTTTTTTGCTAAACCGATTTAGTAAGTGTGATCGAGGCGACAATTCAGGCCGCCGGATGGCGGCCAGGAGAGGAGAAATTACAGGTCGTGCTGCCAGGGCAACGCGGTCATCGCCCCTTTGGCGGTGGTAGCCAGTGCGCCGCAGCGCTGGGCGAGCGCGATAACTGGCGTCAGGTCCTGTCCGGCGGCCAGCCCGTAGAGCAGCCCCGCCACAAAGGCATCGCCCGCACCGGTCGTATCGACGCACTGCACAGGCGTTGCCGGGTAGTGGTTTATGGTACCTTCATGCCACGCGGTTACGCCCGCTTTTCCCTGGGTAACCAGCACCAGACGCGCCGGGCAGCGCTGCATCAGCACCTCCAGACCAACGTTTACCTCCGCGCTGCCGGTGAAAAAGGCCAACTCTTCTACCGAGAGTTTCACCACGTCAGCGCTTTGCAGTGCCTGTTCAAGACAGCGGTGAAGTGCGTTCTCATCCGGCCAGAGATCCGGGCGAATATTAGGGTCGAAGCTGACGTAACCGCCCGCCTCCCGAATGGCGGCCATCGCCTGAAAGGTCGCAGCGCGGCTCGGCTCGGCGCTTAAGGCGATGGAGCAGACGTGCAGCCACTCCCCGGCGCTGAACGTCGGCAGGTCGGCGGGTTCGAGAAACAGATCGGCGCTCGGGCGCACCATGAAGGTAAACGATCGCTCGCCGTGGTCGTCCAAATCAACCACCACCGTTGAGGTGCGGTGCGCCGGGTCAAGATGCATCCACGTCACGTCAACCCGCTCGTCAGCGAGCGTTTTCGCCATAAAGCGCCCGAAAGGATCGTCGCCAACCCTGCCGATAAAGGCGCTCTGGCCGCCCAGCCGGGTAATACCGACCGCGACGTTCGCCGGCGCGCCACCGGGACACTGCAGTAATCGACCTTCTCCATCGGGCAGCAAATCCACTACCGCATCGCCAAGTACCCAGATTTTCTTCATGTGATCCTCGTAGCTAAACTATGTTAAACCGTTTTAGCTATTTAAGCACAGGCCGGGCTAAGGGGAAATAACGGGAGGAAAATTTGAGTTAACGCACCAGATGCGGCCAGTGGATATCGCCGACGCCATTCAGCTGCGGCCGGGCAAACAGGAATCCCTGAAAGCGTCGGATCCCGGCAGATTCGAGCCAACACCACTCCTCAATTTTCTCGATACCTTCCGCCACCAGGGTGATTTCAAGATCGGAGCAGCAGCTGATGATGGAGCGCACAATCGCCTGCTTCGGGCCGCTCAGGTGAATATTGCTGACAATTTCCCGGTCGATTTTAATTTTATCCGGCTGGAACCGGGTCAGCAGCGAAAGTCCGGCATAGCCCGAGCCAAAATCATCGATCGCCAGGCCAATCCCCTCACCGCGAAGCTGCTTGATGGCACTGTTAAACTGGTTGAACCCGGAGATCATCTCGTTTTCAGTGACTTCAATGACCACCTGCTCCGGCTGAAGGCCATGTTTTTTAATCTGAGCGACCAGAAATTCAACTGCGCCAGGGACATTCACCAGCGACATGGGCAGCAGGTTTACCGCGATTTTATGGCTGCCAATGCCCAGCTTTTCCGCCAGCGCAAAGGCATAGGCTTTTGTCTGGAGATCGACTTCGTAGATGTTGTCGGGGTCGACAGTGCTGAAGAAATGCTCCGGGCTGCCGCCGTCGTTGCCGCGGATAAGCGCCTCAAGGGAGCTGATCTTCCCTTCCGAGGGCTCGACAATAGGCTGCAGCGCGAACTGGCAGGTTTGCCCGGCAATCAGGCCCAGGTGTGCGCCAAAGGGTAGCGTTTCGGTCGAGAGCGTCCATTTGTCCGCGGTGTAGCGTGCCCCCGACGGGACCGGACGTTTACCGGTTATAAAGGTCTGAATAAATTTGAACACCCGATCGTCGGAGGTCAGATAGCTGTCCAGCTTGCTGTAGCGCAGCACCGACTGCAACACCTCTTTCGGCGACTGCGTTTGCAGATCGAACAGCAGCATGCCGACGTTTTCGAAGCGTCTGCGCGGACCATAGTCCCGCAGCAGTTCTACCACCCCGCTGTGCCGCTTGTCCTCACGGATGGTATAGAAAAGTTTGACCACACTCTCTTCCGCCCCTTCGAGGATCTGCAGAACCTCATTCCCATTAGCCAGGAGGACGCCGGTAATAGCCAGTTTTGTGTTGCGGCCCCTGGCGCGCTCCACCAGCTCCCGCAGTTCGGTGGACGGGCGGGATAAATTCAACTGGCTTCGGTAGATCAGAGTCGTCAGCACAAAAAGGGGTTCCAATGAGAAAGAGAGGTGCCTTGAAGCTACTATGTAACATACTTAATCAATGCGACCTAACATATTCACGCTACAGGGGAACGTTACTTTTTCTCGTCCCCGATCCGGCTGTTAATCCTTTCCTGCATAAAGTCGTAAAACGGGTTCGAGGTGACCCGCATCAGCGCCTCTTTTCCGACGCTCAATACGGACGTTTCTCCCCAGAGCGCAATCGTCCCCAGGCTGATACCGTAGCGATTTTTCACCCCAGGTTCGCGACCATAGAGATCGTCATCCGGCGGGAACGGCACCGCAACGTGCGACAGGGAATAGACATCCTGCGGCCAGGACTGGGCAAGCGGCACCACCGTCTCCTGCGTTCTGCCTGCCGGGGTTATTTTCGCCACCGTCGAGAAACTGTGCTCGCTGGCATTGGTGATAATCGTGACACCGTAACGCCTCTGTGCGACCGGCAGCAGCGCCGTGGTGGCCGTCCAGGACGACGGTTTGAAGAGCGGACGGAAGCTCGCCGCCTGGTTGATATCGAACATCACCAGCTCGCTGCCGTTTGCCGGAAGCTGGTCAAACAGGCCACTGACCACCGCGCGGGTACTGACCGTGGAGTCCATCACCGACTGGAACGCCAGCACCGGCGGCAAATTCGCCAGCCTGTTTTCCCGCGCCGCGCGGCCAATCTGCTCCTGCAGGGACTTTGTCAATAACCACGACTGGCGGGCGGCGTTCACCGGGAACGAATTGTATTTATACGGATTATATTCCGGGGAGATATTCAGCCAGGCCGCTTTGGCAAACGGCGGCAGCAGCGCCGGTAGCCCGGCGAAACCGGCGAACCGCGCAAAGGCCGTCACGCCAATCATCGGCGAGAGCAGGATCACCTGCTGCGGTTTACGCAGTGCAGGCGCGTCCAGCGCATCGAGGGCATATTTCATCGCCAGCGCCCCGCCGTTGGAGTAGCCCACCAGATGCAGAGGCACAGCCTCACCCGCCAGGCGCGTGGCTTCCCGTACGGCAAGGCGCGTGGCCGCCAGCCACATTTCCCAGTCAACATCCGTCAGCGCGCCGGGCGCGGTGCCGTGTCCGGGAAGACGCGGGACCACGGCCACAAAGCCGTGCTGCTGATAGTTCACGGCAAGGCGCCTGACGCTGTATGGCGAATCCGTCAGCCCGTGCAGCAGCACCACCGCGCCGCGGGGCTTGCCGGCTGGCATCAGCACAAAGGAGCGGTTGGCATCGGGGGCAAACTGACCGGGCCACACCAGGCTCTGGCGGTAATAGCGGTTTAACGGGGTTTGTTCCTCGCCAGCTGTTTTCGCCGTCACCGCGTTATCCAGATCGGTGAAAATCGCCCTTTCCCGGGCGAGGTACCCGGCGAAATCGGCGTTATCCAGCTCGCGAACGGACATCTCATCTGCCCGCCAGGTGTGCCACAGGTGCAGTTCCGGCCCCTGCTGCGAGAGATACACCCGCACCGCCAGCAGGACGACCAGGACGATCCCCACGACCATTCCTGTTTTCTTTGCAAGCGCGATCAGGCGCACGCTGACTCGCCAGGGCAAATTCGCCATGAGGGATCCCTTTTATGTTCTCAGTGCTTCTATCTTATCAAAAATGTGAACAGGCTGACGTATTCACCAAATTCATACCTGTCCGGTCAGCCAGTGCACCAAAAGTGAACTACGCTGCACAAATGTTGATCATTGGTTAACCAAATATTGCATGAAGTTTACTGCGCAGCGGGTTTTCACCCGCCTGTGAACATGGCACGCGTCATGCATTGTTAATCAGATAACACAATTTCGGCCATTGACAGCCTGTTAACAGCGAGGCGGTATGACGACGAAACCTGAGATGTTGAGCCGTATCGAAGCGACCTTCAGCCAGCTTACCCCCAGCGAGAAGCGGGTCGGGAGCTGGCTGCTGGCGCACGCCGCGCAAATCCCGTTTGAAACGGCGGAGAGCGTCGGGCTGGCGAGCGGGACCAGCGGGATCACCGTCGGACGCTTTCTGCGCAAGCTGGGGTATCGCAACCTGGAGGATGCCAAAAAGAGCCTGCGCGATCCTTACCAGCCCTGGGGCATGAACGAGCGCCTCGACTCCTGGCAGCAGCAGCGCCCCCTGCCCAACCGCCTTCAGCATGCCCTGTCGCTGGAAGTGGACGCCATCACGCAGGTGTATCAGCTGGCGCAAACGGACGCTTTTCGTCAGGTGGTGCACCATCTGGCCCACGCGGACGCGGTCTTTGTGCTGGGGATCCAGTCCACGCGCGGGATCGCCAACGCCTTCTTCAGCCACCTTGAATACCTCCGCCCGCGGGTGAGCTACTCCGAAGGGGCATCCGGCAGTTGGGTGGAATCCCTGAACTCCGGGTTTGCGCACCCTTATGTCGTGCTGACCGATACGCGTACCTACTCCACGATGGCCCGACAGTACTGCCGCGTCGCGAGCGAGAAAGGCATTCCGCTGGCCTTAATCACCGATATCTGGTGCCCGTGGGCGCGGGATTATCCGATTGATTTACTGCAGGTGAAAACCGATACCGGTCATTTCTGGGATTCACTTGCCCCTGTGAGCTGTCTGTTCAACCTGCTGCTGTCGGGCGTGGTGGAAGCACTGGGTGATGCGCTCCCGGCGCGCCTGGCCGTAAACCGACAATTACAACAAGAGTTTGGTCAATTCGAACGCTAAAGGAGCGGAGCTATGCCCGTAGAGAGTGAACTGATTGATGTGGCGAAGACGTTCCCCACGCTGCATATCGATCTGAAGTACGCCACCGCCGACAATATTACCGGCCGCCCGATTTACCAGGAGGCGCTGTGCCTGCTGCATACCGACGCGGCCACCGCGCTGGCAAAAGCCATCAGCATTGCCACGCTGGCCGGACTGAAGCTGGTGGTTTACGACGCCTATCGGCCGCAGCAGGCGCAGGCCCAGCTGTGGGAGGCCTGCCCGAACCCGGAATATGTTGTCGACGTGGCGATTGGCTCCAACCACAGTCGCGGCACGGCCATCGACGTCACCCTGATGGACGAACATAACGCCGTGCTGGATATGGGCGCCGGTTTTGACGAAATGCATGACCGCTCGCATCCGTATCATCCTTCCGTGCCGCCCCACGCCCAGCGCAACCGTCTGCTGTTGAACGCCATCATGTTCGGCGGCGGTTTTGTCGGGATCGGCAGCGAATGGTGGCACTTCGAACTGCCGAACGCCGCCAGCTACCCGCTGCTTGATGACCGTTTTGCCTGTTTTCCCCTGACGCACACCCCTCTTTAAACCTGGAGCACTGCCATGAAAACATCGCTTCTCTCGACCGTCATTGCCGCCACGCTGGCCCTGAGTGCACCGCTGGCGCTGGCTGCCGTCCCGAAAGACATGCTTGTCATCGGGAAAGCCGCCGACCCGCAAACGCTCGATCCGGCCATCACTATTGATAACAACGACTGGACCGTCACCTATCCGTCCTACCAGCGTCTGGTCAAGTACAAGCCAGGCTCTACCGAGGTGGAAGGCGATCTGTCGACGGGCTGGAAAGCCTCCGACGACCAGAAAGAGTGGACCTTCACCCTGGCGGATAACGCCAAATTCTCCGACGGCACGCCGGTCACCGCCGAGGCGGTCAAACTCTCCTTCGAACGCCTGCTGAAGCTCAGCCAGGGGCCGTCTGAAGCCTTTCCAAAAGATCTGAAAATTGATGCCGTTGATGACCATACGGTGAAATTCACCCTCAGCCAGCCGTTCGCGCCTTTCCTCTACACCCTGGCGAACGACGGCGCCTCCATCATTAACCCTGCGGTGCTGAAGGCCAATGCCGCGGACGACGCGCGCGGCTATCTGGCGCAAAACACCGCTGGCTCCGGGCCGTTTATGCTGAAGAGCTGGCAGAAAGGCCAGCAGCTGGTGCTGGTGCCAAACCCGCACTGGTCGGGCGACAAGCCGCATTTCAAGCGCGTCTCGGTGAAAATTATCGGTGAGAGCGCGTCGCGCCGTCTGCAGCTTTCCCGCGGTGACCTGGACATTGCCGACTCCCTGCCGGTCGATCAGCTGTCGGCCCTGAAGCAGGAAGGGAAAGTCGCCGTCGCCGAATACCCGTCTCTGCGCGTGACCTATCTCTACCTCAACAACAGCAAAGCGCCGCTCAATCAGGTCGATTTACGCCGCGCGGTCTCCTGGGCGACGGACTATCAGGGGATGGTGAAAGGCATTCTGAGCGGCAACGGCAAGCAGATGCGCGGCCCGATCCCGGAAGGCATGTGGGGATTTGATGACACGGCAATGCAGTACAGCCTCGACGAGGCCAAAGCCAAAGCGGCCCTGGAGAAGGTTAAAGACAAGCCCGCCAGCCTGACCTTCCTCTACTCTGACAACGATCCGAACTGGGAGCCTATCGCGCTCTCAACGCAGGCCAGCCTTGGCAAGATCGGCATTAACGTCAAGCTGGAAAAACTGGCCAACGCCACCATGCGTGACCGCGTCGGCAAAGGCGATTACGACATTGCCATCGGCAACTGGAGTCCGGATTTTGCCGACCCGTACATGTTCATGAACTACTGGTTCGAATCGGACAAGAAAGGGCTGCCGGGCAACCGCTCGTTCTATGAGAACAAAGAGGTCGATTCCCTGCTGCAGGCCGCGCTGAAAACCACCGACCAGGCGGAACGCACCAAAGATTACCAGCAGGCGCAAAAGGTAGTCATCGACGAGGCGGCCTACGTTTATCTGTTCCAGAAGAACTACCAACTGGCGATGAACAAAGAGGTCAAAGGCTTCACCTTTAATCCGATGCTCGAGCAGGTGTTCAACATCGCCACTATGAGTAAATAACGGTTCTCGCCGGGGGAAAGGGTATGACGTTCTGGAGCATCGTGCGCCAGCGCTGCTGGGGGTTACTCCTGGTGGTGGCCGGTGTCTGTATTATCACTTTTATTATTTCGCACCTGATCCCCGGCGATCCGGCCCGTCTCCTGGCCGGGGACCGCGCCAGCGACGACATCGTGCAGAACATCCGCCAGCAGCTGGGGCTGGATCAGCCGCTGTACGTTCAGTTTGGCCGCTACGTGGACGCCCTGGCCCACGGTGATTTAGGCACCTCCATCCGGACCGGACGTCCTGTTGCGGAAGACCTGAAGGCTTTTTTCCCCGCCACGCTGGAGCTGGCCTTTTGTTCCTTGCTGCTGGCGCTGGTCATCGGCGTGCCGCTGGGAATTTTGTCAGCGGTGTACCGCAACCGCTGGCTGGATCACCTGGTGCGTTTAATGGCGATGACCGGGATCTCAACCCCGGCCTTCTGGCTTGGGCTGGGCGTCATTGTGCTGTTCTATGGGCACCTGCAGATCCTGCCGGGCGGCGGCAGGCTGGACGACTGGCTCGACCCACCTGCCCACGTCACCGGCTTTTATCTGCTGGATGCCCTGCTGGAAGGTAACGGAGAGGTCTTTTTCAATGCGCTGCAGCACCTGATTTTGCCCTCGCTGACGCTGGCGTTTGTTCACCTGGGCATCGTGGCGCGTCAGGTCAGGTCCGCGATGCTGGAGCAGCTTAGCGAAGATTACATTCGCACCGCCCGCGCCAGCGGCCTGCCCGGCTGGTATATCGTCCTGCGCTACGCCCTGCCGAATGCGATGATCCCATCGATTACCGTGCTCGGGCTGGCGCTGGGCGATCTGCTGTACGGCGCCGTGCTGACCGAAACCGTCTTTGCCTGGCCGGGCATGGGGGCCTGGGTGGTGACATCCATTCAGGCGCTCGATTTCCCTGCCGTGATGGGCTTTGCCGTCGTTGTTTCGCTGGCCTACGTGCTGGTTAATCTGGTGGTCGATCTGCTTTACCTGTGGATTGACCCGCGAATTGGGCGCGGAGGTGCCGAATGATGTTAACGCAGGAAACGCCCGTCCCGGTTAAACCCGTCAGACAACGCATCAACTGGGCAAAGCTGTTCTGGATGCTGCGTCAAAGCCCGCTCACGATCGTTGGTGGCGTCATTATGCTTGTGATGCTTTTCATTATGGTGGCCGCACCGTGGATCGTGCCGCACGACCCGAACGCGCTGGATCTGACCGCGCGCCTGAAGGCGCCGTCTGCGCAGCACTGGTTTGGTACCGACGAGGTGGGCCGCGATCTGTTCAGCCGCGTGCTGGCGGGCAGCCAGCAGTCCATTACCGCCGGACTGGCGGTGGTGGTGATCGCGGGCGGCATCGGTTCGCTGCTGGGCTGTCTGTCCGGCGTGCTGGGCGGGCGCGGCGACGCCGTCATCATGCGGGTGATGGACATTATGCTCTCGATACCTTCCCTGGTGCTGACCATGGCGCTGGCCGCCGCGCTCGGGCCGAGCCTGTTTAACGCCATGCTGGCGATTGCGATTGTCCGCATTCCGTTTTACGTCCGCCTGGCACGCGGCCAAACCCTGGTGGTACGCCAGTTTACCTACGTGCAGGCCGCCCGCACCTTTGGCGCCTCCCGCTGGCATTTGATCCGCTGGCACATCCTGCGCAACGCCCTGCCGCCGCTGATCGTGCAGGCGTCGCTGGACATCGGCAGCGCCATCCTGATGGCCGCCACGCTGGGGTTTATTGGCCTGGGGGCGCAGCAGCCGACCGCCGAATGGGGCGCGATGGTGGCCGTCGGCCGTAACTACGTTCTGGACCAGTGGTGGTACTGCGCGTTTCCCGGTGCGGCGATTTTGATAACCGCCGTGGGCTTTAACCTGTTTGGCGACGGTATCCGCGATCTGCTGGATCCGAAATCGGGAGGTAAACAGTGATGACCGATCCGGTACTCAAGATTGAAGACCTGCATCTGAGCTTCCCGATTTTCCGCTGCGAGGTCCACGCGCTGAACCACGTCTCGCTGGAGATCGGCAGGGGTGAAATTGTCGGCGTGGTGGGCGAATCCGGTTCGGGTAAATCGGTGACCGCCATGCTCGCCATGCGGCTGCTGCCGGAAGGCAGCTACCGTATTCATCATGGTCAGGTGAAATTACTCGGCGAAAATGTCCTGACGGCGTCCGAGAAACAGCTTCGCCAGTGGCGCGGCGCAAAGGTCGCGATGATTTTTCAGGAGCCCATGACCGCCCTCAACCCGACGCGGCGAATTGGCAAACAGATGGTCGAGGTGATCCGCCAGCATCAGCCGCTTTCCCGGCATGAGGCGCAGCAGAAGGCGATTACCCTGCTGGAAGAGATGCAAATCCCGGATGCGAAAGCGGTCATGGCGCGCTATCCGTTTGAGCTGTCCGGCGGGATGCGCCAGCGGGTGATGATCGCCCTTGCCTTCTCCTGCGAGCCGGAGCTGATTATCGCCGACGAACCGACCACCGCGCTGGACGTCACCGTCCAGCTGCAGGTGCTGCGCCTGCTGAAGCACAAGGCGCGGGCCAGCGGCACTTCGGTGCTGTTTATCAGCCACGATATGGCTGTGGTGTCCCAGCTCTGCGACAGAATGTACGTGATGTATGCGGGCAGCGTGATCGAGAGCGGTGCCACGCAAACGCTGATCCACCAGCCTGTACATCCCTATTCCATTGGCCTGCTGCAGTGCGCGCCGGAAAACGGCCAGCCGCGCGCCCCGCTTCCCGCCATCCCCGGCACGGTCCCCAACCTCAGCCAGCTTCCGCAGGGATGCGCGTTCCGCGAGCGCTGCTTTGCCGCCGGGACGAAATGCAGCGAAACACCGCGCTTACAGCCCCATGGCGCAGAAGGCCAACAGGCTGCCTGCTGGTATCCACAACGGGAGAAAGCCCATGTCTGATGTACTGCTGGAACTGGATAGCGTGCACGTGAATTTTGCGGCACGTAAAAACTGGCTGGGCCGCGTGACGGAACAGGTCCACGCGCTCAACGGGCTCGACCTTAAAATCCGTCGGGGAGAGACGCTTGGCATTGTCGGGGAGTCCGGCTGCGGGAAAAGCACGCTGGCCCAACTGCTGATGGGCATGCTTAAACCCAGCATCGGCACCTGCCAGCGGGCGCACCATGCGGGCGGCATGCAGATGGTGTTTCAGGATCCGCTCTCTTCGCTCGACCCGCGCCTGCCGGTCTGGCGCATTATCACCGAGCCGGTGTGGGTACAAAAGCGCAGCAGCGAGCGCGAACGCCGTCAGCTGGCTGAAAACCTGGCGCTACAGGTGGGCATTCGCCCGGAGTATCTCGACCGGCTTCCGCACGCCTTCTCCGGCGGGCAGCGCCAGCGCATTGCCATCGCCCGGGCGCTCTCGTCCGATCCGGATATCATCGTGCTCGATGAACCCACCAGCGCACTGGATATCTCCGTGCAGGCGCAGATCCTCAACCTGCTGGTGACCCTGCAACAGCAGCGAAATCTTACCTACGTGTTGATCTCACATAACGTCTCGGTGGTCAGGCACATGAGCGACCGCGTGGCGGTGATGTACCTTGGGCAGATTGTGGAGCTGGGCAGCGCCGCTCAGGTGCTAGGGGAGCCGCGCCATCCTTACACTCGTCTGCTGCTCGATTCGGTTCCCCGCACCGGTGAACCGCTGGATGAGACGCTGGCCTTACGCAAAACGGAGCTTCCCGGCAACCGTCATCTGCCCGAAGGCTGTTTTTTCCGTGACCGATGCCCGATGGCCGCGCAGGGGTGCGAACGTCCTCAGCCGTTACAGCCCTCTCGCGAGGGCCGTGATGTCCGCTGCTGGCGCAGTCTGGGTTAAATTTGCGCCATCCCACCGTCCACGAACAGCTCGGTGGCGTTAATAAAGCTGGCCGCGTCGGAGGCCAGAAACGCCACCGCTTTACCCACCTCACCCGGCGCGCCTAAACGGCCGAGCGGCACCTGTGCGGCCAGCGCGTCGTACAGCCCCTGACGATGTTCTTCCGGCACCAGATCGCCGAGGCCAGGGGTTTTGATCGGCCCCGGGCTTACCACGTTGACGCGGATCCCACGGCCCTGCAAATCCAGCGCCCAGGAGCGGGCAAAGTTGCGCACGGCGGCCTTGCTGGCGCTGTAGACGCTAAAGTTTGCCGTCCCTTTAATGGACACCGTCGAGCCGGTCAGAATAATCGAGGATCCGGCGGACAGCAGCGGCAGCGCCTTCTGTACCGTAAACAGCACCCCGCGGACGTTGGTGCCGAAAATCCGGTCAAATTGCTCTTCGGTTATCGCGCCCAGCGGCAGCATATCGCCGCCACCCGCATTGGCGAACAGAATATCGAGGCGGCCTTCTTCTTTGGCTATCCGGGCATAGACCTCGTCCAGGTCCGCCAGTTTTGACACGTCAGCGCGAATGCCCACTGCCGTTGAAGCGATTTCAGCCACCGCCGCGTCCAGCTCGGCCTGACGTCGTCCGGTGACGTACACCTTCGCGCCCTGTGCAGCAAGCTCCTGCGCCGTGGCAAGACCGATGCCGGTGCTGCCGCCGGTGACCAGTGCGATTTTTCCTGAGAGAGTCGTGTTCATGTCATTTACCTTTTGTTGGGTTTGCGTTGGACAAACTTTAGCCCTTGCCGGATTAGTGAAAAACCGGCAAAAATGAAAATGACTATTCACACACAGAAATAATCAGGGGAGCCGAATGGACCAGCTAATGGCGATGCGCGCTTTTACCCGGGTGGTGGAAACCGGCAGCTTTACCCGCGCGGCGGACTCGCTGAACATGCCCATTGCCACCCTGAGCAAGCTGGTGAAAGCGCTTGAGTCGCATCTTGAGATACGTCTCCTGCACCGGACGACTCGCCGGGTGGTCGCGACGCCGGAAGGGGCGGATTACTATGAAAAAGCGCTCAGGGTCTTGATAGATATCGAAGATATCGACACCGCGTTTCGCGTTTCCCGCGCGACGCCCAAAGGGCATTTGCGGGTTGACGTGGGCGGCTCCACCGCTCGGGACGTGCTTATTCCCCTGCTGCCGGATTTTATGCAGCGTTATCCGGAAATCCGCATCGACCTTGGGGTAGCCGATCGTCCGGTGGATCTTATCAGCGGTAACGTAGACTGCGTCATCCGCGGCGGCCCGCTGAACGACTCGACCCTCATCGCCCGCCATATTGGCAACGCCGAAATGGTCACCTGCGCGACGCCGGGTTACCTGAAACACCATGGCGTTCCGGCCTATCCGCAGGAGCTGTGCAACGGCCACAAGCTCATTAGCTACCTCTCGCCCGTCACCGGGCGGGCATTTCCGTTTCGCTTCAGAGAGAACGGCGAGACGCTGGAAATCAATATTCCGCATTTTCTCGGCGTAAACGAAAGTAATGCCCATCTGGCGGCTGCCGCAGCGGGATTGGGGATCGTTCAGACGTTTGAGTATTCGGCAAATGCGTATTTACAGGCGGGTACGCTGACGGCGATCCTGAGCGACTGGCGCCCTGCCGCCTATCCGTTTCATGTGGTTTACCCTCAGAACCGGCATCTGACGCACCGTCTTAAGGTGTTTATTGCGTGGCTGGCGGAGGTGTTTCCCGCCGCACTGAAGGGATAGCCGGGCGCAAACCCGGCAGGGAGTTAATTTAGCGTGTAGTCCAGGGTAATCTCGGCTTTCAGAAGCTGCGAAACCGGGCATCCCGCTTTCGCTTTCTGAATGATACCGTCGAACTGCTGTGGGGCGATGCCCGGGACGGTCACCTTGCTTTTCAGGGCAACCTTCGTAATCGCAAAGCCGCCGTCGGTTTTATCCAGAGAGACGTCCGCGGTGGTATCAATAGCGTCAGCGGTATAGCCCGCTTCCCCGAGCATCAGCGACAGCGCCATCGAAAAACAGGCCGCATGTGCCGCGCCGATCAGTTCTTCCGGGTTGGTCCCCTTTTCACCCTCAAAGCGGGTATTGAAACCATAAGGCTGCTGATTGAGAACGCCGCTCTCGGTGGAAACCGTCCCTTTACCGCGCTTAATGTCGCCAGACCAGTGTGCCGAACCGTGCTTATGAATAGTCATTCTTGCTCTCCTTTTGGCTTACAAAGGGTTAAGTATAGAAGGCTGTCCGGATTTTGCGGGCAAGACAGACGAGTCTTAGTCACTGAGTAAATGGTGCGCCAGCGCGTCGAGGAACACGCGCAGCGCGGCAGGCTGGTATTCCCGTGACTGATAAATGCCATGGATGGCAAGCGGTTTCGGCTCCAGCGCCTCCAGTATCGGTACCAGGAATCCCTGATCCAGCGCGGCACGCGCCTCGCGCTCCGGCAGCATGGCAATACCACAGTGCTTAATAGCCGCGTCCATCAACAGCGAAGAGATGCTGGCGCTCAGGTTGCCGCTGACGGCCACGCTCAGGCTTTCACCTTCCGGCGTCAGGAAGTGCCAGGACTGCCCGGCAAAAAAGCTGTAGTGCAGGCAGTTATGCCGGGCTAGTTCTTCGGGAAAGACGGGAATACCGTGCTGTGCCAGATACTCCGGCGAGGCGCAAAGCACCGAGCGGCACTCCCCCAGCCGGCGGGCAATCATGCCGGGTTCAGGGTTATCGGTAATACGTACGGCGACATCAATGCGCTCTCCCACCAGGCTGACCGGGTGGTTGTTCACGTCCAGCTCAATGCGCAGCTGCGGGTAGCGCGAGAGCAGACCGGGCAGCACCGGCGCAATCAGGTGCATCGCGGTAAAGTGCGCGCAGGCCACCCGCAGGGTGCCGGACGGCAGATCTTTTTCAGACTGGCCTTCAATTTCCTGAGAGATCTGCGAGAGCGTCCGCGTTTTTTGCAGCACCTTTTCCCCTGCCGCAGTCAGCGTCAGCTTGCGCGTGGAGCGGTTTACCAGACGCGTCCCCGCCCACTTTTCCATCTGTTCAAGGTAGCGGCTCACCATCGGTCGGGAAATACCCAGCGCGCGGGCCGCCGCGCTCAAACTTCCCAGCTCGCATATCCGGTTGTAAACCTGGGCGGCAATAACGCGATCCATATCAACTCCATCTGCTCGATTTATGAAACTAAGCATGTCCTGTTTCAGGAATTCTGGCAAATGCGAATATCCGTACAATAGAGACATTCCTGAACAACAGAGACAACAGCATGAAATTCACCCACATAGCCCTGCTTTCCACGCTTTTCACTCCGGCTGTTTTTGCCGCACCGTTGAGCATTGATACCTATAACCCTCAGGAGAAAGGCATTTTCGCGGTCTCCTCCACGCTGGTTTCCGGCCCGAAAGAAGCGGTGCTGTTTGACGCGCAGTTTAGCGTGAAGGATGGCGAAGCGCTGGTAGAGAAAATTCGTCAAAGCGGTAAAACCCTGAACAAGATTGTGATCACCTCCGGCGATCCGGATTTCTATTTTGGCCTGCAGCCGCTGGTCAAAGCCTTCCCGAACGCCAAAGTGGTGGCCACGCAGCATGTGGTTGACCACATCAAGGCTACCAAAGACGCCAAGCTCGCCTTCTGGGGTCCGCAGATGAAAGACGGCGCGCCAACCGAGCTGGTCGTCCCGCAGGTGCTCGCCTCCACCACGTTTATGGTGGACGGAGAAAAGATCGATATCGAACAGCCTGACAGCTACGCGGCCTATGTGTGGATCCCGTCAGCGAAAACCATCCTCGGCGGCACCGGGGTAGCCTGGGGAATTCACGTCTGGACGGCAGACACCCAGACAGCGGAAAGCCGTAAGCAGTGGCAGGAAACGCTGGTGAATATGGCGGCGCACAAACCCGAGCGCGTCATCCCGGGTCACTATCTGGGCACCCCACCAGCCGGGACGGGGGCGATTGATTTTACCCGTGACTATCTCCAGCGCTTTGAAAAGGCCTTATCCGTTCATAAAGATTCTGCAGGCGTCATCAGCACCCTGAAAAAACAGTATCCGAACCTGGCTGAAGAGAGCTCGCTGGAATTAAGCGCTAAGGTGAATACCGGCGAAATGAAGTGGTAATGTAAACTCTGCTCCTGCTATATTTTCGTGATAGCAGGAGCACCGTCATAATATTCTCTCAACGCCACGTCGATTTACCCCCACATTTCAAAACCACACAAAAGCATACACTTATGTCATTTTTATTTCTAAGATGAATCTGAGCCACAACCGGGAAAATATTTGCCATTCTGTTTATGAATTAATTTTTTTGCGAGCCGTACCATTAAACAGACAACGACACGGAGGCAGCATGTTTACTTATTACCCGGCAAATACCGCAGCAGCACAACCTGAACTCGTTAACGCGATTGCACAGGGTCTTCACGCCGAGCACGGTGCTGTGACTGAAGATGACATTTTGATGGAACTGACCAAGTGGGTGGAATCCACAGATAATGACATCCTCAGTGACATCTACCAGCAGACCATTAACTACGTCGTCAGCGGGCAAAACGCACCCTTGTAAAAACCTGCTAAGCTGGATCTGCAACCTAAGGGGTTACATTTCGTTTGCGTAAGCAAACTGGTCCTTAAAACTATCAACAGGATTGAGGAGTTAATATGAAATCGAACCGTCAGGCACGCCATATTCTGGGACTGAATTACAAGCTTTCTAATCAGCGCAAAGTGGTGATTGAAGGCGACCACGAAACGCAAGTCACTCACGCCACCGGCAGAAAACGCCACGCGGGCAAGTAAGTTCCAGACTGAGATCCAGAACACCATCGGCAATCCCGATGGTGTTTTTGTTTATGTGTTGCGGTAATTAATATTTAGCTCCTTTATAATACCGCCGGACCGCACCCCATCGCACAGGCCAGAAAGATGACAAACAGCAGTGTCAGGGACGGATCTTCATAAAAAGAGTGAGTGACATGGACAACAAACTGAAAAAACATCGTTCCTTATACATCCCATATGCCGGACCGGTTTTACTCGAATTCCCCCTGCTCAACAAAGGCAGCGCCTTCAGCATGGAAGAGCGCAGCAGCTTTAACCTGCTGGGTTTACTGCCTGAAGTGGTTGAAACCATTGAAGAACAGGCAGAGCGCGCGTGGATCCAGTACCAGGGTTTCAAAACTGAAATCGACAAACACATCTACCTGCGCAACATTCAGGACACCAACGAAACCCTCTTCTATCGCCTGGTACAAAACCATCTTGAAGAGATGATGCCGGTGATCTACACCCCGACGGTGGGTGCCGCCTGCGAGCGTTTCTCAGAGATCTACCGTCGCTCCCGCGGGGTATTCATCTCTTATCAGAACCGTCACAACATGGACGATATTCTGCAGAACGTGCCTAACCACAATATCAAAGTGATTGTGGTGACTGACGGCGAACGTATTCTCGGCCTCGGCGACCAGGGCATTGGCGGGATGGGGATCCCAATCGGTAAGCTCTCACTCTACACCGCCTGCGGCGGCATCAGCCCGGCGTATACCCTGCCGGTAGTGCTGGACGTCGGCACCAACAACCAGCAGCTGCTCAACGACCCGCTCTATATGGGCTGGCGTCATCCGCGTATTACCGACGACGAGTACTATCAGTTTGTCGACGACTTCATCCAGGCCGTGAAGCACCGCTGGCCGGACGTGCTGCTGCAGTTTGAAGACTTTGCGCAGAAAAACGCGATGCCGCTGCTGAACCGCTATCGCGATGAGATCTGCTCCTTTAACGACGATATCCAGGGCACCGCAGCCGTCACGGTGGGTACGCTTATCGCCGCCAGCCGTGCAGCGGGAAGCCAGCTGAGCTACCAGAAAATCGTCTTCCTTGGCGCAGGCTCCGCAGGCTGCGGTATTGCCGAGCAGATTATCGCCCAGACGCAGCGCGAAGGCTTAAGCGAAGAGCTGGCCCGCTCCCGCGTCTTTATGGTGGACCGTTTCGGCCTGCTGACCGACGGCATGCCGAACCTTCTGCCATTCCAGACGAAGCTGGTGCAGAAACGCGAAAACCTGAAAAACTGGGATACCGACAACGAAGTCCTTTCCCTGCTGGACGTCGTGCGCAACGTGAAGCCGGATATTCTGATCGGCGTTTCCGGGCAAACCGGTCTCTTCACTGAAGAGATTATTCGCGAGATGCACAAGCACTGCGAGCGCCCTATCGTGATGCCGCTGTCTAACCCGACTTCCCGCGTGGAGGCGACGCCGCAGGACATCATCGCCTGGACCGAAGGTAACGCGCTGGTTGCGACCGGCAGCCCGTTCGATCCGGTGGTGTGGAAGGATAAAACCTATCCGATTGCCCAGTGCAACAACTCCTATATCTTCCCGGGCATTGGTCTGGGGGTGATTGCCTCCGGCGCGTCCCGAATCACCGACGAAATGCTGATGTCGGCGAGCGAAACCCTGGCGGGCCACTCGCCGCTGGTCAACGACGGCGAAGGTCTGGTTCTGCCTGAGCTGAAGGATATTCACAAGGTGTCGCGCGCTATCGCGTTTGCGGTGGGTAAAATGGCGCAGCAGCAGGGCGTGGCGGTGAAAACCTCTGCCGACGCGCTGCAGCAGGCCATCGACGACAACTTCTGGAAGCCTGAATACCGCAGCTATCGCCGTACGTCGATTTAATCCGCTCCGCCCGGTGGCGCTTCGCTTACCGGGCCTACGGGCTGGCTGTTTTCCCTCTCCCTGTGGGAGAGGGTCAGGGTGAGGGCAACAAACCGCACCATCGAATACCCACTAGCCAAACCCCTTTTCCCCCGCTACACTCCTTTCATCCATTAACCCACTGAATATATAAGGAGGCCAATTATGCTGTATCGTGAAATTTTCAATGTTTCACATACATTTGGTGATCGCACCAGCTCAAGCGTTATCGGTATCGTGCTGCGATAACTTCTGCTTGAGCGAAGACACCAACCCCTGAAATCCCTTCTCTCGGGCTTACTGAGTTATCGTCAGCGATGTTTGACGAGGCATAAACATGCCTGTAACTCTTGGGTAAGCAACAATGAGCACTTTACTCACTGCACAATCTTTACGCGTTGATACGGCGTTTAGCACGCTCTTCGACTCACTCTCCTTTACGCTGAAAAAAGGCGATCGCATTGGCCTGCTGGGCGACAACGGCTGCGGTAAAAGTACGCTGCTGAAGGTGCTGGACGGCACTGACTCCCCCGCCGCCGGAACGGTCTCGCTGGCCGGGCACTGCCTGATGGCACGCGTGGAGCAACATCTCCCGGGCGCTATTTTTCCGCTGACCATGCTGGATGCCGTCCTGGCCCAGTTGCCCTCAACTGAACGGGAAAGCCTGCGCTGGAAAGCCGAAACGCTGCTGGCAAGCATGGGCTTCACGCCGCAGGATACGATGCTGCAATCCGCCACGCTGAGCGGCGGACAGCACACCCGCCTGCTGCTGGCCCGGGCACTGATTCACGAGCCGGACCTGCTCCTGCTGGATGAACCCAGCAACCACCTGGACCTGCCGACCATGCTCTGGCTGGAACACTTCCTACAGAACTGGTCGGGCAGCTTTGTGCTGGTCTCGCATGACAGACAGCTACTGGATGCCGTCACCAACGGCAGCTGGATCCTGCGCGATAAAACGCTGCACTACTTTGCCCTTCCCTGTACGGCAGCACGCAAGGCGCTTGAAGCAAAAGATGAGAGCGATGCGCAGCGCCACAAGGCGGAGCAAAAGGAGATCGACCGCGTGACCGCCAGCGCGAAGCGGCTGGCGACCTGGGGCAAGGTTTACGACAACGAAGACCTGGCCCGAAAAGCCAAACAGATGGAAAAGCAGGTCGAACGGCTCAGGGAGAGCCAGACGGAACTCACGGCAGGTAGCCCGTGGACGCTAACCCTTCGCGGCGACGCGCTGCGGGCCGACCGTTTACTGGAGATGGAAAACCTTGACGTGCCCCCTGCTCCGGGCCTGCCTGCGTTGTTCAGCGTCGACGTTGCGCGGTTAAAAAGCGGCGATCGCGTGGCGATTGTCGGTCGTAACGGCTGCGGTAAATCGTCGCTGATGAAGCTTATCTGGCGACAGTTTACCGATGAACTGACCCACGACGGGTTGAAGCTGCACCCGCGCGTGTCGCCGGGCTATTACGACCAGACGCTGAATCAGCTGCCCGACAACGCCACGCTGCTCGACGCGCTGGAGCCTTTCGCTCCGGATCCGCAGAACCGCAAAATGGCCCTGATAAGCGCCGGTTTCCCGTGGGCGCGTCACGGACAAACGGTCAGCACGCTCAGCGGAGGCGAACGCTCGCGCCTGCTGTTCGTTGGCCTGACGCTTGCCCGCTATAGCCTGCTGATGCTGGATGAGCCTACCAACCACCTGGACATGGAAGGCAAAGAGGCGCTGGCGCACACCCTTCAGCAGTTCGAAGGCGGCGTCCTGCTGGTCAGCCATGACCGTCAGTTAATTAGCCAAAGCTGCAACCGTTTCTGGCTGATTGAAGAGGGAAAACTGAGCGAGTGGCACGATGCAGAAGCGGTGTTTGAGCGGCTGCGTGATCGCGCGGGGCTGGTCACATCCACTGCGCCTGACATCGCGGCGCCGACGGATCGCCCCTCGCCGTATGACGATCTGCTTGAACGCCTGGTCGCGCTGGAAACGCTGCTGGAAAACGATCTGGCGCGTAAGCCGAAGCATCAAAAGCCGCAGCTGCAGGCGCAATGGCGTAAAGAGATAGAGGAGATAGAAGCCCAGCTGTAAGTCTGCGCCCGGCGAGCGCCTCGCCGGGCCAGAATTTTCCCCCTTAATTATTAGAGGAACGCCGTATTCTTAATCTGAAATCGAATCAAATGATGACATTATGTTGCTGCAGCCTTGCATTACCAGGCTAATGTATTAATCCTTAAGAGGTACTACACCTGCTATGCAGATTCTTATCATGAACAAGGAGATACACATGAAGGCTGCTGTTGTCACTCAGGATCACCAGGTCAACGTTACCGAAAAAACCTTACGCCCGCTAAAGCATGGGGAAGCCCTGCTGAAGATGGAGTGCTGTGGCGTATGCCATACCGACCTCCACGTGAAGAACGGTGATTTCGGCGATAAAACCGGGGTCATCCTGGGCCATGAAGGGATTGGTATCGTTAAAGAAGTCGGCCCTGGCGTGAAGTCGCTGAAAGTCGGCGACCGCGCAAGCGTGGCCTGGTTCTTTGAAGGCTGCGGGCACTGCGAATACTGTAATTCCGGCAACGAAACCCTGTGCCGTGACGTGAAAAACGCCGGTTACTCCGTTGACGGCGGCATGGCGGAAGAGTGCATCGTCACCGCGGATTACGCGGTAAAAGTGCCGGACGGTCTGGATTCGGCGGCGGCCAGCAGCATTACCTGCGCGGGTGTCACCACCTACAAAGCAGTGAAGGTATCGGGTATTAAACCGGGCCAGTGGATTGCGATTTACGGTCTCGGCGGGTTGGGTAACCTCGCGCTGCAGTACGCCAAAAACGTCTTTAACGCCAAAGTCATCGCCCTTGACGTTAACGACGAACAGCTGAAGCTGGCGGCCAGCATGGGTGCGGATCTCACCATCAACTCCCGCAGCGAAGATGCCGCTAAAATTGTGCAGGAAAAAACCGGCGGCGCGCATGCCGCAGTCGTCACTGCCGTCGCAAAAGCCGCCTTCAACTCGGCGGTGGATGCCGTGCGTGCCGGTGGCCGCGTGGTCGCCGTTGGTCTGCCGCCGGAAGCGATGAGCCTCGACATTCCTCGCCTGGTGCTGGACGGCATTCAGGTGGTGGGTTCGCTGGTCGGTACCCGTCAGGATCTGCAGGAAGCGTTCCAGTTCGCCGCTGAAGGTAAAGTCGTGCCGAAAGTCACGATGCGCCCGATCGAGGACATCAACGCCATCTTCAAAGAGATGGAACAGGGCCAGATCCGTGGCCGTATGGTGATTGACCTGCGTTCATAATCACCCACCGTTCAATTACCGCTCCTGACAGGGGCGGTTTTTTTATAGCCATTTTCCGGCAATCCTTATCTTAATTCCTTTGTTCCCTTGTTTTCCCCTGCGCCCGATGATGAATCCGACGCTAACAAGAAGATAACAAAGGAATTCACCATGCAAACCCCATTTCGTCTGCCGCTGTTGACGGCGCTGATTCTGACGACCACCGCCGCCTGGTCCGCGGATGCGCCTGTTAAAGGCGGCACGCTGATTTATCTGGAGCAACAGGCGCACACCAACCTCTATCCGCCTGCCGGCGGCTTCTACCCGAACGGGGGCATTCTGAACCAGATTACCGACAAACTGACGTGGCAGAACCCAAAGACGCTGCAGGTCGAACCGTGGGTGGCCGAAAGCTGGACCACCAACGCCGATAAAACCGAATACACCTTCAAAATTCGCCCGGGGATCACCTTCTCCGACGGCACGCCGCTGGATGCTAACGCCGTGGCGAAAAACTTTGATACCTACGGTTTGGGCAACAAGGCGCAGCGCCTGCCGGTGTCAGAAGTGATCAATAACTACGATCGCAGCGAAGTGGTCGACCCGCTGACCGTGAAGTTCTACTTCAAAAAACCGTCACCGGGATTCCTGCAGGGCACCGCCACCATCGGGTCGGGCCTGGTCTCGCTCAGCACGCTCGAGCGCAATTTTGAAGAGCTGGGTGACGCCCGGCATATCATTGGCTCAGGCCCGTTTGTGGTGAAGGACGAGAAGCTGGGTCGCGAAGTGACGCTGGAAGCACGTAAGGACTACCAGTGGGGGCCCAAAAATCTGGCGCAACAGGGGCCAGCCAATCTTGATGGCATCAAGTTTATCGTGACTCAGGAAGACAGCGTGCGCGTCGGCGCCCTGCTGGCTGGTCAGGCCGACTTTATTCGCCAGGTGCAGGCGTATGACGAAAAGCAGGCGACCGATCAGGGCTATAAAATCTACGCCGCCCCGACCCGCGGGGTGAACGACAGCATTAGCTTCCGTCCGGATAACCCGCTGGTCTCCGATATTCGCGTGCGCCAGGCGCTGCTGCATGCCACCAATGCAAAACAGGTGGTTGAGACCCTCTTCTCGGCTAACTATCCGCAGGCGAAGTCGGTAATTGCCGATTCCGCCGCTGGCTTTGTCGATCTCAGCGACAAATTGTCCTTTGACCCGGCAAAAGCCAACCAGCTGCTGGACGAGGCAGGCTGGAAAGCAGGCAGCGACGGGATCCGCACCAAGGATGGACAGCGGCTGGCGCTGACGGTGTATGAATCCCTGCCGCAGCCACAAAATAAAGAGGTGCTGCAGCTGGTTGCCCAGCAGTGGCGTCAGGTGGGCGTGGCGCTGAACGTGAAAGCCGGCGACGCAGGCAGCCGCACGCTGGATAACCTTGATCCGCTGAAAACCCCGTTAACCGTCTCCGAAGTGGGCCGCGCCGATCCGGACGTGGTGAAAAGCATGTTCTACCCCGCTAACCGCGACGCCCTGCTGCAAAAAGGCGGCTCCAGCGACAAGGTCAAAAGCTTCCGTGACGACAAGCTGAATGCGCTGCTGGTGAATATCTCCTCAGAGGTTGATCCACAAAAACGCCTGCAGCTGACCGGCGATGCCCAGCGTTACCTGCTGGATAACGCCTACGTCATTCCGATTTTCGAAGAGCCGCAGGTCTTTGCCGGTGCGCCGTGGCTGAAAGGCGTCAATTTTGAAGCAGTCGGCCGCCCGTCGTTCTACGGCGCGTGGATAGAGAAACACTGAGGAGCTGACGATGCGCCACGCACTTCTTCAACGTTTTGGGCACGGGCTGCTGGTCTTGTGGACCGCCTTTACCCTCTCGTTCGTGTTGCTCCAGGTGCTGCCGGGCGACGCGGTGCTGATTAAATTTCAGAACCCGGACCTGGGCTTAAGCCCGGCGCAAATCGAGGAGATGCGCGTGGCCTACGGCGCGGACAGCCCGCTTTGGCAGCAATACGGCCACACGCTGCTGGCGATGCTGCGCGGGGATTTCGGCTACTCGTTACAGGCCGGGGTGCCGGTCAGCGAGCTGATTGCCAGCAATCTGCCGGATACCCTGAGCCTCGCCCTGCCCGCTTTTTTACTCGCGGTCCTGCTGGCGTTTGCGCTGGCCTTTGCGTCGCGCCTGCCGGGTCTGCGCTGGCTAAGTAATACCCTCCAGTCTCTGCCGGTCCTGTTTATCTCCTTACCGACGTTCTGGCTGGGGATTGCCCTCATCCAGCTCTTTTCTTTCCAGCTGCGGCTGATCCCGGTGATTAACCCGACGCCGCTGCAGGGGCTGATCCTGCCGATCGTGACCGTCGCGATCCCGATCTCCGCCCCGCTGGCACAAATCCTGATGCGCAGCCTCGACCAGGTGGCGACGCAGCCGTTTGTCGCCGTGGCCAGGGCTAAAGGGCTGAGTGAAACCGCTGTGCTGTGGCGTCACGTCACCGGCAACGCCCTGCTGCCGGTCCTGAACATTGCCGGGCTGCTGCTGGGCGAGCTGATTGCCGGGGCGCTGATCACCGAAACCGTTTTTGGCCGCAGCGGGCTCGGGCAGCTGACCCAGCAGGCGGTGAACAACCAGGACATCGCCGTGCTTCAGGCGGTGGTCATGATATCCGCCCTCGGTTTTGTCCTGATCAATCTGCTGGTGGATCTGCTGATGCCGCTGCTGGATCCCCGTCTGCAAACCGTTACCGGAGGTGCATCATGAGCCTGGTTGATTACGCTGCCGCTGCGCGAAAACGCGTTCCGGGCTGGCAGGGCGTCGCGTGGCAGCCCGGACTGTGGCTGGCATGGGCGGTCATTATTATTGCGCTTTTTGCCGCCGTGGCGCCCGGCCTGTTAACCCACTACAGCCCGATTGAGGGCATCGCCGGAGCGCAACGTCTGGCGCCGCAGGCGGGCCACTGGCTCGGCACCGATCAGCTTGGCCGCGATGTTTACACCCGTATTGTGTATGGTGCGTCCCACTCCCTGAGCGCGGCGCTCGCTGCCGTCACGATGGGGCTGGTGGCAGGCACCGGCCTGGGGGTCATCGCCGGGGCGTTCGCCGGACGCGTCGAGTCTTTCCTGATGCGTTTTGTCGACGTGCTGTTGTCCATTCCGTCTCTGCTGCTCTCGCTGACGGTCATTATTCTGCTCGGGTTTGGCACCGTTAACGCCGCGATTGCCGTCGGCGTGGCCTCCATTGCCAGCTTCGCCCGCCTCGCGCGCGGTGAAGTGGTGCGCATCCGCCATACGGATTATGTCGAGGCAGCGTTCGGCAGCGGCGGGACGTTCCTGGCGGTGCTGTGGCGACACATACTGCCCAATGCCTTAACCGCCGTCCTCGCCTTTGCTACGCTGCAGTTTGGTCAGGCCATTCTGGCCCTCTCCACGCTGAGCTTTCTCGGCTACGGCACCCCGCCGCCCGTACCGGAATGGGGTTTATTGATCGCCGAAGGCCGTAACTATCTCTCTACCGCATGGTGGCTAACCACCTTCCCCGGCGTGGTCGTCATCGCCGTGGTGCTTGCCACCAACCGTATCAGCCAGCAGTTCAGCGGAGGCCTGAAATGACCGTACTCTCGGTAGAAAACCTGACCATCAGCTACCGTACCGCGCGCCAGTGGCGCGAGGTGGTACATAACGTCAGCTTTACCCTCAGGCGAGGGGAAATGCTGGCCTTTGTCGGCGAATCCGGATCCGGCAAAACGACCACGGCACAGGCAATCATTGGCCTGCTGGCGGATAACGCCCGGCGCGATGCGGGAAAAATCGTGCTCAACGGCGAGGAGATTAGCCGGTGGTCAGCGAAGCGTCTCGATACCCTTCGCGGGGCGCGAATCAGCCTGGTTCCGCAGGATCCGGGTAATTCCCTCAACCCGGTCAAGACGATCGGCGTGCAGGTCGGGGAAATTATTCAGTTGCACCAAAAGGTAACGGCTCTCCAGCGTGACGAGCAGGTGCTCGCCCTGCTGAGAAAGGTCGGCCTGAGCCACCCCGAACAGCGCATGACGCAGTATCCGCATCAGCTCTCTGGCGGGATGAAACAGCGCGTGCTGATTGCCATCGCCATTGCCCTGCGCCCGGACGTGATCATTGCCGATGAGCCCACCAGCGCGCTGGACGTGACGGTGCAAAAACGCATTCTCGATCTGCTGGATATCCTGCGTCGGGAATCGGGTACTGCGGTTCTGTTTGTGACCCACGATCTGGCCCTGGCTGCCCAGCGCGCGGACAGGCTGCTGGTGTTTCGCAACGGTGAGGTTCAGGAGCACGGCGACACCGCCGACATTGTCCGCACGCCGCAGCACGCCTATACCCGTCAGCTACTGAGCGATCTCCAGGGCCAGCGCCTGACCATCGCCCCGGTATCAGGTCTTCCGCTCTCGTCACCGGCCATTCGCGCCCGGGCCATCAGCAAACGGTTCTCGCTGGGTAAAGGTCATCAGCTTCAAGCGTTGGATCGGGTGACGTTTGACGTCAGACGCGGCAGCACCCATGCGCTGGTCGGTGAGTCCGGCTCCGGGAAGACCACCCTCGCCCGTATTTTGCTGGGTTTTGAACAGGCGGATAACGGACAGGTCATTATTGATGACATTGATGCCACCGCGCTCAGCCGCGAGGCCCGTCGTCAGCTGCGCCAGAAGATCCAGTTTGTCTACCAGAACCCGTTCGCCTCTCTCGACCCGCGTCAGACGCTGTTTGACATCATCGAAGAGCCCCTGAAGAACTTTTCTCGACTCGCTAAGGCGGAGCGAAAGGCCCGGGTGGAGACCGTGGCGCAGCGGGTTGCCCTGCCCGTCGAACTCCTGACCCGTACAGCCAGAGAGCTTTCAGGCGGGCAGCGCCAGCGCGTGGCCATCGCCCGGGCGCTGATCCTGGAGCCGACTATTCTGGTGCTGGACGAAGCCACCTCCGCGCTGGACGTCACCGTACAGGCGCAAATTCTGGCTCTGCTTCAGCAGCTGCAGCAACAGCTGGGATTAACCTATCTGTTCATCACGCACGATCTCTCCACCGTTCGCCGGATCGCCCACAGCGTCACGGTGCTGCGCAGCGGTCAGGTGGTCGAACACGGTGACGTCGAAACCTTATTCACGTCGCCACAGAACGACTATACCCGCGAACTGATTGCCGCCATTCCCCATTTTTCACCCGCTACGGAGGAGTTCGCATGACGCGAAAACGCCTGGGATTTTTCACCCGCCTGCTTGACGATGCCACGCCAAAAGAGCGCTATCGACTGGCTACAGAACAGATCCGCCACGCCGAACGCCACGGTTTTGACAGCGCCTGGATTGCGCAGCACCACTTCCATGAGAATGAAGGCGGCCTGCCGTCACCGCTGCTGTTTCTGGCCCACGTTGCGGCGCATACCGAAACCATTCGGCTGGGTACGGCCATCATTACCCTGCCGATGGAAAACCCGCTGCGTGTGGCGGAAGATGCCGCCGTGCTGGATTTACTCGCTGATGGCCGTCTCGAAGTCGGTTTTGGTTCGGGCGGCACACCGACCTCTTTCCTGCCGTTCGGACTGACGTTTGAACAGCGCGGCGCGGCCTTTGCCGATCATCTACATGTGATCCAGAGCGCCTGGCGCGGGGATTCGCTCACCCATCCGGATAACCACCTTTACCCGCCAGCGCCACAGCTGGCTGACCGGATCTGGATTGCCACCTTTTCCGTCGACGGTGCCGTTCGCGCCGCGCGGGCCGGACACGGTTTAATGCTCTCCCGCACGCAGCCGCGCCCGGCAGACCAGTTGGATTTAACGCTTGACGCGATCCAGAACCCAATTGTGGATGCCTACCTTGAGGCGCTGCCCGCCGGTACCGCACCGCGCATTCTGGCTTCTCGTACGGCATTCGTCGCCGACAGCGATGACTATGCGCTGAAAGTTGCAACGCCGGGTCTCACGAAACAGGCCCAGCAGCATCGCGCTGCCGGACACGTGGTTAAAGGTGACACTGTCACAGATTTTCGTCGCCAGTTCGACGCCCATATCGGTTCGCCTGAGACGGTGCTGCGTTCGCTGCAGGTCGATTCCGTTCTCAGGCGCGCCACTGACATCTCATTCCAGGTCCATTCGGTCGAGCCCACCCATCGCGACACGCTGCGCTCCATCGAACTGATCGCCGAACATATTGCCCCCCATATCCATTGAGGAGATACCTATGTCATTAAGTCACGACATTCTCGCCGAGCTGGCGGAAATTAAACCCGGTTCCCCTCTGGCAGAGGCGCGCGCCACGCGGGACGCCGCCACGCGCCACGCACAGGGCAGCTACGAAATCTTATTCACTCAGCAGAATAGCGATTTTGCGCTGGACGAGCGCTTCGCCGTCGCGGCAAAAGTTGCGAGGTGGCACAACGCGGAGGCGCTGGCCGCGCACTATGCGGGGTTTGGCCTGGCAGACCCGACCTCAGACCGTCTGACCCCGGCGCTCAATTTCGCGCGCCTGCTGACCTTCTCCCCCGTCGAAGCCACGCCGACATCGTTAAGGGCGCTGACCCAGGCGGGATGGAGCAAGGAAGGCATCGTGACTCTGGCGCAGCTTATCGCCTTTGTCAGCTTCCAGAGCCGACTGATTGCCGGGCTGCGGCTGCTGAACGACAGGCCTGTCGCCACAAGCGATGCGCCGGTGGCGGCAGGCGTCTGGCACACGACCGCCACCACGGCCACCGGAAAGGCGGCTCCCGTCGCCTTCACCCAGCAGGAACTGGGCTGGGAGCCGTGGATCGCCGCCAAACCGCTGGCGGATTTTCGTGATGACGAGGTTGCTGTACTGGCGAAGTTTGGCCACACCGATTCCGACTACTTCCGCCTGCTGGGACGCAACCTGCCGGTGCTTGAACAGCGCACGCTAACGGATAAAGGGATTTTTTATACGCCGGGGGGATTGCCGCGCGCCGAGCGCGAGCTGGCCGCAACGGTCGCCAGTAAAATTAACGGCTGCATCTACTGCGCATCTGTCCATGCGCGGAAAGCCAGCCAGCTGTCAAAGGATGACGCGGCGGTAGAGGCCCTGCTGGCCGTGCGTCCGGGACAATCCCTGAGCGAGGGGCAATCTGCGCGCTGGCAGGCGGAGATTAATTTTGCGGCAGCGCTGTCGGTAACCCCGCCTGCCGCCACGCCGCTGCACCTTGCCGCGCTGGAAAAAGAGGGGCTGGACACCTTAGCCCAGCTTGATCTGGTGCAGTCCGCCGCGTTCTTCGCCTGGGCCAACCGCCTGATGCTGACTCTGGGCGAGCCCTGGATTGCCTGACTTCAATCAGGCTAGCGCGCGAGCGTTAGCCTGAGCCTGTCTGGCCCGCAGATAACCGTAGATCAGTAATGCACTCATGGCCGAGAACGAGAGTAACGCCGCAGGCAGCGTGACGTAGCGCCAGCTAAAGCCGAGGGTAATCATCATCCCGCCAAAGTACGCCCCGATAGCACTGCCGAGATTAAACGCCATCTGCCCTCCGGCCGCCCCCAGCATCTCGCCGCCCTTCGCATTTTGCAGAAGGAGGATTTGCAGCGGCGCAGAGAGCGCGAACAGCCCGGCGCAGCAGATAAAGCCCGTGATTAGCGAGGCCGTTTTCAGTTCACCGCAGGCGAAAAGCAGCAACAGCGAGGCAACAATCACCATGTCGGTGGTGGCCGCAATGCGCAGCGGGCTAAAGCGTCCCGAGAGTTTGCCGCTCAACAGATTGCCCAACACCATGCCAAGGCCCATCAACATCATGATGATGGTCATCATGCCTTCGGAGAAGCCAGAAACGTTGACCATAAACGGTTTAACGAAGCTGAACCACGCGAATACACCAGCATTGCCAAACATCGTGGCGGCAAAAATCAGCCAGGGCTCCGGTTTCTTCAGGAACTGGAACTGCTCGGTCAGTTTAATTTCTGATTTGTCATGGATGTCCGGTACCCAGATCAGCACCGAGAGGATCACCAGCGCATCGAACAGGGCGATCAGGAAAAAGGTATAACGCCAGTTGAACTGGTGTCCCAGCCAGGTGCCGAGCGGGACGCCAACGAGATTGGCGACGGTCATCCCGGCGATCATCCCGGCCACCGCAGCCGTCACCTTCCCCGGCGGCGCAATTTTAGACAGAATAATCGCCCCGACGCCGAAAATCGCGCCGTGAGGAAAACCAGAAATCAGGCGCCCGGTCGCCAGCCAGAAATATGACGTAGAAAACGTAAACAGAGCGTTCCCGACCGCGCACAGGGCAACCAGAAACAGCAGCGTGGTTTTTAACGAGAACTTGCCTGAGAACAGCGCCACAATCGGGGCGCCAATCACCACGCCGAAGGCATAAAACGAGATCATATTCCCGGCGGAGGGAATCGAAATACCGGTGTCACGCGCCAGCTCGGTTAACACGCCCATAATGCCAAATTCAGCCATGCCCAGGCCAAATGTGCCAAGCGCCAACGAAAATATTGTCTTTTTCATACCTCAACCACGGGTTAATCACTCGCAACGGGCATTATTGAATAATCTTGTATGGTGAGCCAGTTCAAATCAGCTGGCTGACAGGTTAATCCATTGATTCAGGAGTTTTCTCCAACTGCTACGCGGTGGGAGTGGCAAACAAAAAGCCCCGGCAGGTGTCAGGGCTGGAAAGGGTTCAAGGTCTGGTTTTACAGTGCGCTCTCTGCCGCTGCTTTAGCGCGTGTAATAGCACCAGCATTGAAAATAGGATGCTCATGATTGTTCGTTATGTCACGAACGCGGTAGATTTTCCATGCATCATCTTCACGACGAAGAAATACCTCAAGATGGATGCTTCTCCCGTTACCCACCCCTTCAATGACCTGGACTACTTCACCGTTTAAAAATTCCCTGGCGTTTTCCACTCGTAACGCAGGTATCCATTCACGAGAATAATCTTGGGTATACGTAAAATAGTCAGACTCAATTAACTCTTGTTCAGAAATTTCCTGAATGGTATTAATGCGAGCAATCGTATCAGCAGAAACATATTTACGTAGTTCGTCGGCAGGATAAGGCCTGGTTTCATCGCTGCCGAATACGGAAAGATAGGATTTATAAAATGATTCGGTAGCGTCTTGCGCGCTATGATGTTGATTGGTAGCCGAACTGCATCCCACCAGCAACAAAACGAATGATAAAAATATTCTTTTCATCAGTGCATCCTGTAAATTTTAAATGATGGTTGCATTTTGCGGTACCCAGGCCCCGGATACATGCTTTTTTGAATAAAATCAGAAATCCACTGCGTACCGTCATACATAGTCATATGACCTATGCCATTTCCACCAGGGTAGGGCTGTATAACAGCTACATCGCCAGAAATTAACGTTGAACCGGGCGGCAGCTCACTGAATCCTGCGCGTAATAATTCAACCCCATAATCTTTTGCATAATCTGTGTTCGCTACCTTAACACCGCCAGCCAGAATGGCCAGGCGGGTAAACTTAGCACATTCACTGTGAGAGCGCCCCAGAGCGTGTGAACGGAGATACGAAACTGCGGCTTCTTTATTCCAACTCATTCTTAGTTCCTTTAAGTAAATAAGAATGAAATTATCACATTAACCACACATAGCATGAGGAATTAAAAGTGCTAATTTTATTGCATCCGCGGCATTCTAATAGAGGAACAGGTGCTTAGCACCTTCGTGCATACCTCAGTATCTGAAAAAAGTGTCGTGACATTAATTACCTAAAAACAATACGCATAATATCAGGTGGATTACACTTCATAGTGCGGCCTCGCTTTTTCCGCACCGGACAACCTGAGGATGACAATCATGGGAAGCAAAAAGAAAACCCCTGTCGCTGTTGATGTCGTAACGAATGCACCGCTTAAGACCAAAGAGTATGAGAAAGAGCTCCGCCGCCTGCACGTCGAACTGGTTAAGCTCCAGCAATGGGTCGTCGCCAAAGGGTTAAAAGTGTGTATTGTTTTTGAAGGACGCGACGGTGCCGGCAAAGGCGGCACCATTAAAGCGATCACCGAGCGCGTCAGCCCGCGCGTGTTTCGCGTTGTTGCGCTCCCTGCGCCGACTGAAAAGGAAAAAAGCCAGCTCTACTTCCAGCGCTATGTGCCCCACCTGCCCTCAGCGGGTGAAATCGTGATCTTCGATCGCAGCTGGTATAACCGCGCGGGCGTGGAGCGGGTGATGGGGTTCTGCACGGAGGAACAGGCGGAGAAATTTTTGGACGGCGCGCCAGTCATGGAAAAAGCAATGGTCGATGCCGGGATTATCCTGCTGAAGTACTGGCTGGAGGTGACGCCGAAAGAGCAGGAGCGACGCCTGCGCGACCGTATTAACGATGGGCGTAAGATCTGGAAGCTGTCGCCGATGGATATTAAATCCTTTAACCTGTGGGACGAGTACACCCGCGCCCGCGACGCCATGTTTGAAGCCACCGATACCGCCTGGGCGCCGTGGTTTGTGGCGCGTTCAGAGGATAAAAAACGCGTGCGACTGAACATTATTTCGCATTTGCTTTCGCAGATCCCGTATAAAGAAATACATGTTGAGAAAGTGGATTTACCGAAACGCAAAATCGGCAAAGTCAAACCCACAAAATATCCGTTCCGGTATGTGGAGGAGCGGTTCTGATTTGAAGAGTAGGCCCGCGCAAGCGCAGCGCCGCCGGGCAAAGCCGACGGCGCAGGTCTTACTTCATCCCTTCCGTACTTTCCTGTTTTGCTTCCAGTCGCTCCACATCACGGTACCAGCGCGGGTGGTGTTTCTGCGCCCAGCGGCGGCTCACCTTCCCTTCAATCATCCCTTTGATTGACCCTTTCACCCAGAACGCCATATACATATGGATCAGGATGGCATGAATCAGGATGATGGCCGACGTCGCGTGGATAAGCAGCGCGTAACGCACCACCTGAATCGGGAAATAATGCGCAAAATACGGACGCCAGATCATCACGCCGGTCACCAGCAGCACAAAAATCATGCTCATGATGGTCCAGAACATCATCTTCTGCCCGGCGTTGTATTTCCCGACCTTCGCGACTTTGTGCTCGTTACCCTTCAGGACTTCGACAATCCCTTTCACCCACGGGATATCCTGCTTGTCAGGAATATTGTGATGGACGAAGCGCACGAACATAAACATCAGCACCACGAAAATCAGCACGCCGAAGAACGGGTGCAGAATGCGCCCCATCTGCGGCGTACCGAAGGTTTCGGTCAGCCACTGCAGCGTCGGGAAGAAGAACGAAATTCCCGATACCGCCACCAGGAAGAAGCAGATCACCACCGTCCAGTGACAGGCGCGATCGACAAATTTGGTGCGCACTATCATTTTCGACTTACTCATGATGCTCCTCCTCGTCGTCATCCACCTCTTTGTTTGGCCCGATACCGATGTAGTGATAGATCAGCCCGGCAAAGGTGGCGATAAAGCCGGCCGCTGAGAGCGGTTTAAGCGCCCCTTTCCACAGGTTGATGGAGGTGTCGATCGCCGGATCCTTCGGCAGGTTGTGGTACAGCTCCGGCTGGTCGCTATGGTGCAGCACATACATCACGTGCGTACCGCCCACGCCCTGCGGGTTGTAAATGCCCGCTTTGTTGTAGCCCCGCGCTTTGAGCTTATCGACGCGCTGCTGCGCCACCTCCAGCATCTCTTTTTTGGTGCCGAAGTGGATCGCCCCGGTGGGACAGGTCTTCACGCAGGCTGGTTCCTGACCGACGCTGACGCGGTCCACGCACAGGGTACATTTGTATACCCGGTTATCCTCTTTATTGAGGCGCGGAATATTAAACGGACAGCCCGCGATGCAGTAGCCGCAGCCGATGCAGTTGTCCTGCTGGAAATCAACGATCCCGTTGGCATACTGGATAATGGCCCCGGCAGACGGGCACGCCTTCAGACAGCCAGGATCTTCACAGTGCATGCAGCCGTCTTTGCGGATCAGCCACTCCAGCTTGCCGTTCTGGTCGGTTTCACTAAAACGCATCACCGTCCAGGATTTGGCGCTCAGATCCGCCGGATTATCGTAAACCCCTACGCAGTGCCCCACCTCGTCGCGAATGTCGTTCCACTCCGAACAGGCCACCTGGCAGGCCTTACAGCCCACGCAGGAAGAGACGTCGATAAGCTTGGCGACTTCTGCCTTGTAGTCCCGCGCGCGAGGCGCGGGGGTAATCGGGTTCGTCGCGGAGCGTTTAATAATGTCTTGTGTTTCCATCGCCATTTAATCGCTCCTTACGCTTTCTCGATGTTGACCAGAAACGCTTTGTACTCCGGCGTTTGCGAGTTAGAATCGCCGACGTTTGGCGTCAGGGTATTAGCGATGTAGCCTTTCTGCGCCACCCCTTCAAAGCCCCAGTGCAGCGGGATGCCGACGGTTTCCACCTGCTGGCCGTGCACGTTCAGCGACTGCAGGCGGCGGGTGACCACCGCCACCGCGCGAATAAACCCGCGCTTGCTGCTCACCTTCACGCGATCGCCGTTGGCAATGCCTTTCGCCTTCGCCAGCGTTTCGCTTATCTCCACAAACTGTTCCGGCTGCGCGATGGCGTTAAGCCGCGCGTGCTTGGTCCAGGTATGAAAATGCTCGGTCAGGCGGTAGGTCGTCCCCACGTACGGGAATTTGTCCTTTTTGCCCAGACGCAGCGCGTCGTCTTCGTAGATACGCACCACCGGACTGGAGACCACGTTCGGGTGCAGCGGGTTTGTCCCCAGCGGCGTTTCCATCGGCTCGTAGTGCTCCGGGAACGGCCCTTCCGCCAGCTTGTTGAGCGCAAACAGGCGCCCCAGCCCTTCCGGCTGCATGATAAACGGCCCGGTGTTGCTGCCCGGTGCGGCGGTGCTGTAGTCCGGGATATCGTTCCCCGTCCATTTTGCCCCGTTCCACTGGATCAGCATGCGCTTCGGATCCCACGGCTTACCGTTGATGTCCGCCGACGCGCGGTTGTACAGCACGCGACGGTTCAGCGGCCACGCCCATGCCCAGCCCAGGGTGTTGCCCAGACCTGACGGATCAGCGTTATCGCGGTTGGCCATCTGGTTACCCTGCTCGGTCCAGCTGCCGGTGTAGATCCAGCAGGAAGAGGCCGTGGAGCCGTCGTCGCGCAGCAGCGCGAAGCTGTTCAGCAACTGACCTTTCTTCGCCACCAGATTGCCGCTCGCGTCATACAGATCCGCCAGCGCCACGCCGTTGTTCTCTTTCGCGACTTCTTCAGACTCGGGACGATCCGGCTGCTTGTAGCGCCAGCTCATCTTCAGCAGCGGCTCCGCGCCTTTGCCGCCTTCGGTGCGGTACATTTCGCGCAGGCGGTGGTAAATCCCGGCCAGGATCTCGCCGTCGTTACGCGCTTCACCCGGTGCGTCCTGACCTTTCCAGTGCCACTGCAGCCAGCGGCCGGAGTTGGCAATGGAGCCATCCTCTTCCGCAAAACAGGTGGACGGCAGGCGGAACACTTCGGTCTGAATCGAGGCCGGATCGACATCGTTTGATTCCCCGTGGTTCTGCCAGAAGGTGGAGGTCTCGGTCACCAGCGGATCGATAACGACCATGTACTTCAGCTTGCTCAGGCTGCGAACGACTTTGTTCTTGTCCGGGAAGGAGGCCACCGGGTTGAAGCCCTGGCAGATATATCCCGTGACGTCGCCCTTATCCATCATGTTGAAATACTTGATGACGTCATAAGCCTGATCCCACTTCGGCAGCCACTCAAAGCCCCAGTCGTTCTCTTTCTGCGCCGCATCGCCGTAGAAGGATTTCATCAGGCTGACGTAGAACTTCGGATAGTTGCTCCAGTAGTTCACCTGGTCCGGCAGCGTCGCTTTTGGCGTGTTCTCCGCCAGATAGCTTTGCAGATCCGTCTGCTTTTCAGACGGCAGCGTCAGGTAGCCCGGCAGGCTGGTCGAGAGCAGTCCGAGGTCGGTCAGCCCCTGAATGTTGGAGTGCCCCCGCAGCGCGTTCACGCCGCCCCCGGCCATGCCCATGTTGCCGAGCAGCAACTGGATCATCGCCATGGTGCGGATGTTCTGCGCGCCGACGGTGTGCTGCGTCCAGCCCAGCGCGTACAGGAACGTGGTGGTTCTGTCGGCGGCGCTGGTGGAGGCCAGCACCTCACACACCTTCAGGAAGTCCGCTTTCGGCGTGCCGCAGATGTTTTCCACAACGTCCGGCGTATAGCGGGAAACATGCTGTTTCAGCAGGTTCCACACGCAGCGCGGGTGCGTCAGGGTTTCATCCCGCATCGCATAGCCGTTTTCATCGAACTGATAGTTCCAGGACGTTTTATCGTACTGGCGTTTTTCGGCGTCATAGCCACTAAACAGTCCGTCATCGAAGGCAAAGTCATCCCGCACCAGCAGGTTCGCGTTGGTGTAGTGCTTAACGTATTCCGCGTTAATTTTGTTGTTTTCGATCAGGTACAGCAGCACACCGGACAGGAACGTGATGTCCGTACCGGAGCGGATTGGCGCATAGATATCGGCCACCGATGCCGTACGCGTAAAGCGCGGATCGACAACGATAAGCGTCGCATCATTGTTGTTTTTCGCTTCCATCGCCCAGCGGAACCCCACCGGATGGGCTTCAGCGGCGTTACCACCCATCACCACCACGACGTTCGCATTTTTGATATCAACCCAGTGGTTGGTCATCGCACCGCGACCAAATGTTGGAGCAAGACTTGCTACCGTTGGTCCGTGTCAGACGCGCGCCTGGTTGTCTACCGCCAGCATGCCGAGAGAGCGCACAAATTTTTGCGTCAGCATGCCGGTTTCATTACTGGCCGCCGAGGCACATAACATGCCGGTGGTCAGCCAGCGATTGACCGTCACGCCCTGCGCGTTCTTTTCAATAAAGTTGGCGTCGCGGTCGGCTTTCATTAATTTTGCAATACGGGAGAAGGCCTCATCCCAGGAGATACGCTGCCATTTATCAGAACCCGGCGCGCGATATTCCGGGTAGCGCAGGCGGTTTTCGCTGTGAACGTAGTCCAGCAGCCCCGCCCCTTTCGGGCAAAGCGCCCCGCGGCTCACCGGATGATCCGGATCCCCTTCAATGTGGTAAATCGCTTCTCTGGCGTTCTTCGCGCCATCGCCCAGGCTATACATTAAAAGCCCACAACCCACGGAGCAGTATGTGCAGGTGTTACGGATCTCTTTCGCGCGCAGCAGCTTATAGTTGCGTGCCTGAGCCAGCGCCATTTTGGGAGCAAATCCCAGCATTGCGGCTGTTGTTCCGGCCATACCGCCCGCGCAGATTTTAAAAAATTGTCTGCGGCTGACGTCCATTGTTGTCCTCGTTATCTGAAAAGACTTCGCGCCGCAAACTAACAGCAAAGCCCCTGATTTTTTTGCGTCAAATCAAGGTCATCTGTCTTCCCCCCCTTAATAGTCACCCCCGCAATATTTCATTACCCCTTTTTGATTAACGGCTTAAGAGAATAATTCACGACAGCGACAGGCGTAATGCGATACATTTTTCCTTTGATTTTTATTGCGATGGCGAAGTAATGGACAGAAAGAGAGCAACGCTTATTGGGCTGGCGGCGATATTGTTATGGAGCACCATGGTCGGCCTTATTCGCAGCGTGAGTGAGGGACTGGGCCCGGTAGGCGGTGCGGCGATGATCTATACCCTCAGCGGATTGCTGTGCCTGGTGACGGTAGGATTTCCTGATATCAGACGGTTCTCGCCGCGGTATCTTATTGCGGGCAGCGTTTTATTTGTCAGCTACGAAATATGCCTGGCGCTGTCGCTGGGCTATGCCGCCACGCGCGCGCAGGCGATTGAAGTCGGTATGGTGAATTACCTCTGGCCGAGCCTGACGATCGTATTTGCGATTTTGTTCAACGGGCAAAAATCTACCCTGTGGGTGATCCCAGGCCTGGTCATTTCGCTGCTGGGCGTCTGCTGGGTATTGGGCGGCGAAGAAGGATTACACCTTGAAGAAATAACCCGCAATGTCGTTTCCAGCCCTCTCAGCTATGCGCTGGCGTTTGCCGGGGCCTTTATCTGGGCCGCCTATTGCACGGTCACCAGCAAATTTGCGAAAGGACAAAACGGCATCACCCTGTTTGTCTTGCTGACCGCGCTTAGTCTGTGGGTGAAATATGCCCTGAGCGATCAGCCCGACATGGTGTTTACCCTCCCGGTGGTGGTGAAGCTCGTTATGTGCGGCATTGCGCTTGGGTTTGGTTACGCCGCATGGAATATTGGTATCCTGCACGGTAACGTCACGGTGCTGGCTGCCGTGTCCTATTTTACCCCCGTACTCTCTGCTGCGCTTGCTGCCGCAGTGTTAAGCTCCCCCCTTTCATTCTCGTTCTGGCAAGGCGCGCTGATGGTCTGCGCCGGGTCGTTGCTCTGCTGGTACGCAACGCGAAAATAAGGTTTTCTCCCGTGGCCGGGGGAATATCAACCCGGCAACATAATTAACATAAATTTAAAATGTGATCGCACTTCAGAATATTTATTCTGATAACAGACAGTCTGTTTAAATTCGGTTTATATTTGCTGTTATCTGTAAAGCCCCCTGAAAGGAATTGACATAAACTGACAACGACATGAAATTAGTCAACCATCAATATTAACGCCATGGATAGCCATGACTGCAATAATTCAGATCTGACACATTTATTGAAATATGCGGAATAGCCGTCGAATATTCAGACCAACCCACTAATTTTAAAGAAAAAAAGTAATAGAACCCGCCTCAGCCCCTCGAACATACCGAAATCTAACGCACGATACTAAAACCTTCAGAAATTATAGCGACAGCAATAATCCCACGCATTAAATACATATTAATCGTATAAATTCCGCTCATATTGTTTGAATATCACCCTTCCCACACGATCGAGATCACACTAATTGAAATTATCTCTAATATTTTGAAACTTATTATTGAAATAAGACTACGAGATTTTTAAGAATAGCATGCCATTGACGAACAGCCTCGTTTAGAAATCGTTCAAAGTGGTTCAGGAAATACCCAAAAAAATTATAAGGAACATTTAAGATGAAACTTAAATTAGTTGCAGTGGCAGTCACTTCCATGCTGGCAGCAGGCGTTGTTAACGCTGCCGAAATTTACAACAAAGACGGTAACAAGCTGGATCTGTACGGTAAAGTGACAGGTCTGCACTATTTCTCAGATGATACAAACAACGACGGCGACAAAACTTACGTTCGTCTGGGCTTCAAAGGCGAAACGCAGATTAACGACCAGATGACCGGTTACGGCCAGTGGGAATATGAGTTCAAGGGCAACCGCTCCGAAGCTCAGGGTTCTGACGGTAACAAAACGCGTCTGGCGTTTGCAGGTCTGAAATTCAACGAATTCGGTTCTTTCGACTATGGTCGTAACTACGGTGTTGCTTACGACGTCGGCGCATGGACTGACGTTCTGCCAGAGTTCGGCGGCGATACCTGGACCCAGACCGATGGCTTTATGACTGGCCGTACCACTGGCGTTGCAACCTACCGTAACACCGACTTCTTTGGCCTGGTTGATGGTCTGAACTTTGCAGCACAGTACCAGGGTAAAAACGACCGTACCGATATCACCGAATCCAACGGTGACGGCTGGGGTCTGTCTTCCAGCTATGAGTTTGATGGATTTGCTGCAAGTGCAGCCTACGCGAAATCTGACCGTACTGACCGTCAGGTTCGTGCTGCAAGCAACCTGAATGCAGGTGGTGAGAACGCAGAAGTATGGGCTGCAGGTCTGAAGTACGATGCCAACAACATCTACCTGGCAACCACTTACTCTGAAACCCGCAACATGACGGCATTCGGTAACGGTCACGTGGCGAACAAAGCACAGAACTTCGAAGTTGTGGCTCAGTACCAGTTCGACTTCGGTCTGCGTCCATCCATCGCTTATCTGAAATCCAAAGGTAAAGACATCGGTTCTTACGGCGACCAGGATCTGGTTGAATACGTTGACGTTGGCGCGAGCTACTACTTCAACAAAAACATGTCTACCTACGTTGATTACAAAATCAACCTTGTTGATGACAGCAAGTTCACCAAAGATGCTAAAGTGGCTACCGACAACATCGTTGCTGTAGGTCTGACCTACCAGTTCTAAGATGTGTCAGGACAAAAGGCCGGCGATTATCGCTGGCCTTTTTTCTATTCGGGGCGCTTATTCCTGGCCCGCCGCCCGACGCAGCCAGGTTTGCAGCAGCTTGCCGTCCTCGGTCATCTCTGAATCTGAACGCACGCAGAGGTAATAATCGCGTCCGTCATCAATCGGTAGGTCAAAGATCTTCACCAGCTCGCCGCTCTCAAGATACGGCGCAATCAGCGGCTCACGCATTAGCGCACAGCCCAGACCAGCCTGTACGCCCGCCAGCGTCAACAGTCCGTCTTCAAACAGCGGGCCGCTGCGCCGGAGAGGACGTTTTACCCCCTGCAACAAAAACCACTGCGTCCAGCTCGTGCGCTCTTCATCGTGCAGGAGCGGCATTTGCAGCAACTGCTCAGGCGTATCGATATGGCCATGAATGCGTAAAAACGCACGGCTGCACACCGGCACCATCTGACCGGAAATCAGCTTTTCACTCTGATAGCCCGCCCACTGCCCGTTGCCAAAACGAATCGACATATCCGACGCGTCGCTCAGATAGTTACGGTGGTTGGCATACACCACGTTGATCTCGGTTTGGGGATTGGCGCGCATAAACGCAGGCAAACGTGGGATAAACCACCCCATACCAAAAAGCGGGATCAGGCTGATGGTGACCTGACGCGTTTGCGCCTGCTCCGCCAGGTGCTCCGTCGCCTGGCGCAGCACGTTAAAGGCCGCACGGATCGAGCGGTAATATTCCCGCCCGTGCTGGCTCAGCACCAGCCTGCGCCCCTGACGTTCCGTGAGCGGCATTTGCAGGTATCCTTCGAGCACCTTGAGCTGATGGCTGACGGCCGACGGAGAGATATTCAGCTCCTGTGCGGCCAGCGTGACGCTGCCCAGCCGGGCGATGGCCTCAAAGGCACGTACGGCCCGAAGCGGCGGATCGTTTGCCAGGCGGCTTTCTGCATACGCCGCCAGATTCGCCAATTGTTCTGTTTTATTCATATGTTGATTTCTTTAGGCTTTTCACCCAAAAGCAGGCATAAACTATTTTCATATAAATCATAAAGATAAAACAATATTTATTTATCATAAGAAATAATAGATGCGTATTTTACAATTTAATTCATTTATTGGATGGTAGCCGCAGAACGAGCACTTTGCGGGTACAGACGTTGGATACACTCATACAACAACTGATCAACGGTGTGATGCTGGGAAGCATCTACGCGCTGATCGCGCTGGGCTATACCATGGTGTATGGCATTTTGCGCATTATTAACTTTGCCCACGGCGATATTCTGATGGTCGGCGCGCTCACCACGCTCTCCGCCATGAACGCCCTGAACACCACCTTCCCGCATATGCCGCTGCTGTTGCAGCTTGGCATGGCCCTGATGATTGCCATGGCCGTTTGCGCCGTGCTGGCGATGGCCGTGGAACGCTTTGCCTACCGTCGACTGCGCAACGCCCCCGGCTCGCGCCGCTTATCTCGGGTATCGGCGTCTCCGTCCTGCTGCAAACCGTGGCGATGATTATCTGGACGCGCAACCCGCTGATGTTCCCGCAGATCCTGCCCATGGATCCGATTGCCGTGACGTCTGGAAGTGAAACGCACCCGCCCGCCATCGTGACCGTTACCGGCATTGTCACCGTGGCGCTGGCGCTGGCTGTGATGACCGGCCTGTGGCTGCTGGTGGAATACACCCGTCTGGGGCGCGGCATGCGCGCCGTGGCGGAAAACCCACGCGTGGCCACGCTGATGGGGGTTAACCCAAACGCCATCATCACCCTGACGTTTGCCATTGGCGGCGTGTTTGCCGCGCTGGCAGGCGTGATGATGGCCAGCAATTACGGTAACGCCAGCTTCTCGATGGGCTTTTTGCCCGGGATCAAGGCCTTTACCGCCGCCGTGCTGGGGGGCATTGGTAACATTCGTGGCGCCATGATTGGCGGCATCCTGCTCGGCATTATCGAAGCGCTGGGCGCAGGTTACCTGGGTGAACTGACCCATGGCGTATTTGGCAGCAACTATCAGGATGTCTTTGCCTTTATGGTGCTAATCCTGGTGTTGGTCTTCCGTCCGGCTGGCCTGCTGGGCGAGCGCGTGGCGCACAGGGCGTAAGGAATACCATGACAACACTTCAACTCCAGACCCCGGTGACGACACGCAAATTCTGGTCAGGCATGAGCCTGTTCTGCCTTGCGCTGCTGATTGCTCCCGTGGTGGCCACGCAGCTTGGCGGCAACTACTGGGTGCGCGTCATCGACTTCGCCCTGCTCTACATCATGCTGGCGCTCGGGCTTAATATTGTGGTCGGCTATACCGGCCTGCTGGACATGGGCTTTATCGCCTTTTACGCGGTCGGCGCCTACCTCGCGGCACTGATGGCCTCCCCACACCTGCTGGAGGTGTTTCCGATCCTCGGCGTCTGGTTCCCGGACGGGCTACACACCTCGTATCTGCTCATTATTCCGCTGGCCGCCCTCGTCGCGGCAGTCTGCGGGATTTTACTCGGTGCTCCTACGCTCAAGCTGCGCGGGGACTACCTGGCGATAGTGACCCTCGGCTTTGGCGAAATTATCCGCATCCTGATGCGTAACCTCGACCGTCCGGTAAACATTACCAACGGCGCAAAGGGCATTACCGGGGTGGATACGTTGAACCTGTTCGGCCTGAAGTTCAGCGGCGTATACCACTGGTTTGGTTTCAAAGTGCCTGCCCTGTGGCTGTGGTACTACCTGCTGATGCTGGTCATTGTGGCGATTATTTTTGTCTGCCTGCGCCTGCAGCATTCCCGCATTGGTCGCGCCTGGCACGCCATCCGCGAGGATGAAGATGTGGCGCGCGCGATGGGCATCAACGTGCGTAACTATAAGCTGCTCGCCTTTGCGATGGGCGCCTCCTTTGGCGGCGTGGCGGGTGCGCTTTTCGGCGCGTTTCAGGGCTTTGTCTCCCCGGAATCCTTCACGTTACAGGAATCGATTGCCGTACTGGCAATGGTGGTGCTGGGCGGCATGGGGCACATTCCGGGCGTGATCCTGGGCGCGGTACTGCTTACCGCCCTGCCGGAACTGCTGCGCAGCCAGGCAGCGCCGGTTCAGCAGGCGCTGTTCGGTACGGTGCTGATTGACCCGGAAGTGCTGCGCCAGCTGTTTTACGGTCTGGCACTGGTGCTGGTCATGCTGGTACGCCCGTCCGGGATCTGGCCGGTACGCCACAAGGAGGCGAAGGCATGAGCCTGTTAACCGTACGCAACATGACAAAACGCTTCGGCGGGCTGACTGCTGTAGATGACGTTTCGATAACCGTGAACAGAGGCGAGATCTACGGGCTGATCGGCCCCAACGGCGCGGGAAAAACCACCTGCTTTAACCTCATCACCGGCCTTTATCCGGCGGACAGCGGCGAGTTTTCGATAGCGGATAAGCCCTATTTCCCAAAACACATAGAGAAAGTGACCGCCGCCGGGATTGCGCGCACCTTCCAGAACGTGCGCCTCTTCAACGACATGTCGGTACTGGAAAACGTGATGGTGGGCCGCCACGTTCGCACCCGTAACGGCCTGTGGGCCGCGCTGAGCCGCCACAAACGCGCCCGTGAGGAAGAGAAACAGACCCGCGAACTGGCCTGGCACTGGCTGGACTATACCGGCATTGCGCAGTTCGCCCACTATCGCGCCTGCGATCTGGCCTATGGCCATCAGCGTCGCCTGGAAATCGCCCGCGCGCTGGCAACAGATCCGCTGCTGCTGGCGCTGGACGAGCCCGCCGCCGGGATGAACGCGGCGGAAAAAGTGGCGCTCGGCGAGCTGCTCATCCGCATCCGTGATGACGGCAAAACCCTGCTGATGATTGAGCATGACGTCAAGCTGGTGATGGGCATCTGCGATCGCCTGACGGTCCTTGATTACGGCAAAACGCTTGCCAGCGGCACGCCGGAAAACGTGCGGCGCGACCCGGCAGTGATCGCCGCCTGGCTTGGAGGCAACGCCCATGTCTGAATTACTGAAGGTAGAACGTCTGGACGTGCATTACGGCGGCATTCAGGCCGTACGCGACGTCTCCTTTACCCTGCGCGAGGGCGAACAGGCTACGCTGATCGGTGCGAACGGCGCGGGGAAAAGCTCCACCGTACGCGCCATTGCCGGGCTGGAAAGCTTTAGCGGCAGTATTGAATTCAGCGGTAAAGCGGTGCGTAAACAGAGCCCGGAGACCCTGCTTCGCGACGGACTGGTGATGGTCCCGGAGGGCCGCGGGATCTTCTCCCGCATGACGGTACTGGAAAACCTGCAGATGGGCGCCTGGCTAAGGCGTGACACTGTCACCGTTAAACGCGAAATGAACGAGATATTCGAGCGCTTCCCGCGTCTGGGCGAACGCCAGCATCAGCTTGCCGGGCTGTTGTCCGGCGGTGAGCAACAGCTGCTGGCCCTTAACCGCGCCCTGCTCAGCCGCCCGCGTCTGCTGATCCTCGACGAGCCCTCGATGGGCCTTGCCCCGAAAATGGTCGAGAACATTTTTGCCGTGATCGCCGGGCTGCGTGAGCGCGGTGTCGCCCTGCTGCTTATTGAACAAAATGCCCGGCTCGCGCTGGAAGTGACCGACAGCGCGTGGGTGATGGACAGCGGCAGCATTGTTTATCATGGCGAATCGACAGCGCTGCTTAACGACGACCAGATTGCACAGATTTATTTGGGCGAAATGCCCGTTTAACCACACCAGCCAACATCAGGGAAATACAATGAAAACAGTAAAAATTAGTGCGCTCAGCGCCGCTATTCTCCTCGGCAGCTTTGCCTCGACGGCCACGTGGGCCGCTGACAGCGAAACCGTGGTCATCGGTCTGGCGGGGCCGCTGACCGGCCCATCAGCCCGTATCGGGAAAGATCTGGAGAACGGCGCGCAGCTGGCCATTGACGACATTAACAAGCAGCACCCGACTATCGGCGGCAAAGCAGTCACCTTCAAACTGCAGTCCGAAGACGATCAGTCTGACCCGCGTACCGCCGTGGCCGTCGCGCAGCGTCTGGTGGACAGTGATGTGGCGGGCGTGGTCGGCCACTGGAATACCGGCACCAGCATTCCTGCGGCTCGCATTTATCACGATGCAGGCATCGCCCAGGTGGCACCAGTCGCGACCGGTCACGCCTATACGCAACAAGGTTTTGATACCAGCTTCCGCGTGATGGGACACGACGATGACGGCGGCCAGCTCGCCGGTCAGTATGCGGTCAATACCCTGAAAGCCAAACGCATTGCGGTGATCGACGACCGCACCGCATTTGGTCAGGGGCTTGCAGACCAGTTTATTAAATCGCTGGAAGCCCAGGGCGTGAAAATTGTCGATCGTCAGTACGTGGATGACAAAACGGTCGATTTCAGCGCCGTACTGACCGCCATCCGCAGTAAAAACGCCGATCTGATCTTCTTCGGCGGCGTCGACAGCCAGGCCGCACCGCTGGCCCGTCGCATCAAACAGCTGGGCATGAATGCCACGCTGATGGGCGCAGGCGGATTCGTCAGCCAGACGTTCCTCAAGCTGGCGCAGAAAGAAGGCGAAGGCGTTGTGGCGCTGGAGCCGGGTCTGCCCGTTGACCAGATGCCGGGTGGAAAGGCATTCGAACAGGCCTATCAGTCCCGCTACCACACCCATATCGAACTGCACGCCCCGTTCGCCTATGACGCCACCCGCGTGCTGGTTGCGGCAATGGAAAAAGCAGACTCCGTTGAGCCTTCCGCGTATCTGCCTGCCCTGCGCGCCATCAGCTATTCCGGCGTCACCGGGCAGATCGCGTTTGATAAAGAGGGCAACCTGAAATCGCCGTCGTTCACGGTCTACAAGGTTGTCGACGGCAAATGGCAGCCGCAGACCGTGCTGGGCGGCGCAAAAGCGAAGTAACGCAGCGAGGCAATGTGATGAGTGATAATAACGAGCTGGGCATTCTCGCCCGCCGCAAAATTGAAGCCGAAATTATTAAGCCAATTTATGAAATCCTGGTGCGCGAGATAGGGAAAGCCCGCGCCCAGGCGGTGATTGGCGAGGCCATTGAGCAGGCCGCGATTGACGCTGGCAAAGCGTTTGCCAGCAAAGAACCCAACGGCGCGAACATCAAGAGCTTTATCGCCCTGCAGTATCTGTGGGAGAAAGATAACGCCCTGGACGTGAAGGTGATCGACGCCGACGACCAGCAGTACAACTACAACGTGACCCGCTGTCGCTACGCCGAGATGTACCACGAGATGGGGCTGGGCGAGATTGGCCACCTGCTCTCCTGCGCGCGCGATGAAAAATTCATCGTTGGCTATGCGCCGGACGTTGAGCTAACTCGCACCACTACCATTATGCAAGGCGGTGCGTGCTGTGATTTCCGCTACCGCAGCAGCAAGGACAAGCCATGATTCGCGTCAACGCCGAACGGCTGTGGTCAACGCTTGAGATGATGGGGCAGATCGGCGGCACGCCTGCCGGTGGCGTCACCCGTCTGGCATTAAGCGAGGAAGATCGTGTTGCGCGTAACCTGCTGCGCGACTGGGCGCTGGACGCCGGTTTTACCTGTGACGTCGACAGCATGGGCAATATGTTTATCCGCCGCGCGGGAAAAAACCCGCAGCTTGCCCCGGTCATGACCGGTTCGCACGTGGATACCCAGCCACTGGGCGGGAACTATGACGGGGTTTACGGCGTGCTGGCCGGGCTGGAGCTGCTGCGTACCCTCAATGACCATCACGTTGAGACGGAGCGTGACATCGTGCTGGTTAACTGGACCAACGAAGAAGGCGCGCGCTTCGCGCCAGCCATGCTTGCTTCAGGGGTCTGGACGGGGCAGTTTAGCGAAGCGTACGCTCATGCCCGCGCCGATCACGATGGCATCACTGTGGGTGAAGCGCTGGATAACATTGGCTACCGGGGTGAAGCCCCTGCCCGCGCGTTTCCGGTTCACGCCTGCTACGAGCTGCACATCGAACAGGGACCGATTCTGGAAGACGAAGCCCTGGATATCGGGCTCGTCCGCGCGGCAATGGGCCAGCGCTGGTTTACCCTGACGCTGGACGGATTTGCCGCCCACGCGGGCACCACGCCGATGCACAGCCGCCGCGACGCGCTGACGGCCTTCGCCGAACTGGCGCTGAAGGTGGAAGAGATTGGCTATCGGCATACGCCGGACGGACGTGCGACGATCGGCATGGCGCAGGTTACGCCAAACTCGCGCAACGTCGTGCCGTCTCGCGTGGTATGCAGCGTGGAGTTTCGCCATCCGGCGCAGGCGGCACTGGAAGCCATGGAGGCAGCGCTGCATAAGGTAGCTGAAAGCCTGAGCCTGCGCGGCGTGTCGGCACTCGTTGAGCGCATTTTTGACTACGCGCCCATCGCGTTTGATGCAAAATGTCTGGCTCGCACGGAGAAGGCGGTGGCAGAACTGGGCTATTCGTCAAAACCGATGGTCTCGGGTGCGGGACATGACACCTGCTATGTCAGCAACATTGCCCCTGCCAGCATGATCTTTATCCCCTGCGTGAAAGGCATCAGCCATAACGAAGCGGAAAGGATCCTCCCTGAGTGGTCCGAGAAAGGGGCGAACGTGCTGTTGCACAGCGTCCTGTCCGCGGCCCAGGAGAGCTAGAACGGCGCGAAAGCAGCCCCTGCTTTCGCGCAACGCTAGACGGCAACGCGGCGGCTGATTTCAACCACCCGATCGCTGGGAAGGTGGTAGTGGTTGATGACGTGCGTGCAGTTGCGCTTCATGAAGGCAAAAATGTGTCGTTGCCAGGCCGCCATACCGGCCCCGCCTTCGCCTGCCACAATGGTTTCATGCCCGACATACCAGGTGGCGTCGTCCGTGGCAAAAATTGCGTTAATCTCGCTGACGCCCTGCAACAAACGCGGGATGTCCGGGTGTTCCATAAAGCCATATTGCGCCACGCCGTGCCAGTAGCCCGGCGCGCGCTGCTCCACCCTGATACGCTGCTCTTCTCCGACGTAGGGCACGTTGAGAATATCAATGGTCAGCGACAACACGTCCTGCTGTAGCGCCCGGTTTCGCGCGACATGCCAGCGCATTACCGGTGGGATATTGTTCTGCGTGCGGGTCAAAAAGACAGCAGAGCCCGTCACTCTGGGCACCGTCTTTTGCTGAAGCTGGGCAAAGAACGCATCCACGCTGACGCCCTTCTCGCCCACCGACGCGGATACCGCCTGCACGCCGCGATGCCAGATCAGCATCACCGTACAAATGGCGGCGGCCATCAGCAGCGGGATGTAGCCGCCCTCAAGGACCTTTATCAGATTGGCAAATAAGAAGGTGGCATCGATCGTCAGGAAACAGAGGGCGATAACCCCGCTGCTGAACAGGCTCCAGCGCCATATTTCCCGCATAGCGACAAACAGCAGTCCTGTCGTCATCAGCATGGTTAACGACACGGCAATGCCGTACGCCGCGGCAAGCTTGTCGGAGGATTTAAAGAACACCACCAGCCCTATCGTCACCACCATCAGCAGCCAGTTTATTATCCCGATATAGATCTGACCGTAGCTTTCTGCCGCCGTCTGTTTGATACGTAGCCGGGGTAACCAGCCGAGCTGAATCGCCTGACGCGTCATGGAAAAAGCGCCGGTAATAATCGCCTGACTGGCAATGATCGTCGCCAGCGCGGCAAGAATGATGAGCGGCACCTGCAGCGCTGGCGGACAGAGCGTATAGAATAGATTTTGTTTGCTGTCGGCACCGGCCAGAATCAGCGCTGACTGACCAGCATAGTTGAGCAGCAGCGAAGGAAAGACGACGCCGTACCAGGCAAACCAGATGGGCTTTTTACCGAAATGCCCCATATCGGCGTACAGCGCCTCGGCACCTGTCACGCAGAGAAATACGCCCCCCAGGACCAGGAAACTGGTGTACCCGTTCGAAAACAAAAACGCGATGCCGTAAGCAGGATTAAGGGCCAACAATACCGAGGGATGCTGAACGATCCCCCGCACGCCCAGGGCCGCAATCGCCAGGAACCACAGCGCCATCACCGGGCCAAATATCTTCCCTATGCGGGCGGTGCCAAAAGGCTGGATCAGGAACAGCGCCAGCAACACCACAACCGTGAGGGGTAAGATGTACGGCTGGGACTCCGGGATGACCATCTCCAGCCCTTCCAGGGCGGAAAGCACGGAGATGGCCGGGGTTATCGCGCCGTCACCGTATATCAACGCGGCGCCGATGAGGGCGGCAAAAATGACCCAGCGACCGCCTTTGCCTTTTTCCACCAGAAGCGACATCAGGGCCATAATGCCCCCCTCGCCATGATTATCAATTCGCATGGCGAAGGCGGCATACTTAATGGAGGTCACCAGGATGAGCGTCCAGGTAATCAGGGAGAGCAGGCCCAGGATGACGTCGGGCGTCGGGTCATGCTCAGAGAGCGAAAGCACCGTCCGGAAGGTATAAAGCGGGCTGGTGCCGATATCACCAAAAACAACACCCAGCGCGCCCCCTGCAAGCAGGGTTAACCGGGAGAGAGGTTGGGACGGTTCACTGCTGTGGCGCGGGCTCATATTTTTCAGCAAGAGTCAGATAATCCTTTAAAAAACATAGCTCATCTGCCCCGCCCGCGCCAACCGCTGCCCCTGTTTTACCGCGCGGTTTACTGCGGATTGACCTTCGCCAAGCTAAACCAGATCCCCACTGCCAGCAACAGTAGCATGCCGCCCGCACTGCCCAGCGCCACGCTGTGGGAAGTAATAAACGCACTTTTCGCCGCCTCAATCACCGGCTCCGCCAGGGACGGCGTCAAATCCTGCGCCACCTTCATCGCTTCCCCAATCGATGACGAGGCTTTATCGATGAGCGAGGCATTCAGCCCCTGCGGCAGGTCAATCGACGCCGAGAAGCTGCGGGTCAACAGCAGACCAAAAATGGCGATCCCCAGCCCGGCCCCCAGCTCATAGGACATGGTTTCAATCGCCCCTGCAGCGGCGGCTTTCTCCTTCGGCGCGGCAGCCATAATGGCGGAAGTCGAGGCCAGCAGCGCGCTGGCGGCACTGAAGCCGAGCAGCACCATCAGCCCCCACGCCTGCCACTGCTGCGTGCTGAAGTCGAGCGTCGACAGGCCGATAAAGCTGACGGCGCTGAGCCCCATGCCGCCGGCCGCGACGATGCGTAGCCCTAATCGCCCAACCAGCACGCCCGCGATCGGCCCACTGAACCCGCTGGCGACCATCACCGGCAGCATAAACATGCCCGCTTCAAACGGCGTAAAGCCGTGAACAAACTGCAGCTCCTGGGCCATCAGCAGCTCAAACCCGACCAGGGCAATCATGGCGGTCATCGCCATCACCACGCCGCTCAGAATAATGCGATGGCAGAAGAGACGCATATCGATCATCGGTACGCGGGCACGAAGCTGAATACGCACAAAGATAAACAACAGCACCGAGCCGGTAACCAGCGCGGCGGCCACCAGCCACGGCGACAGTACGCCCTTAAGCGCGGTTTTGGCGCTGTAGACCAGCAGCAAAATCGCCACAATCAGCATGATGGCATGGCTGATATTCAGCGGCTGCTCCGGGCGGCCCTGCTGACGGGGCACAAAACGCGCGGCCAGGGACACGACCACCAGCACGATCGGCACGTTGATTAAAAACACCGATCCCCAGTAAAAATGCTCCAGCAGCATACCGCCAATCAGCGGGCCAAACGCCGCCCCGCCGGAACCGACCGCCGCCCAGACGCCGAGCGCGATGTTGCGATCTTTCGCGTCGGTAAAAAGCGTGCGGATCCCTGCCAGGGTGGCCGGAATAATCATCGCCGCACCGATCGCCAGCGAGGCGCGCGCCGCGATCAGCCATCCTGCTGAGGGGGCAAACGCAGCCGCCAGCGATGACAGACCAAACAGCGTACTGCCGATCATCAACAGCCGTTTAAAACCGATGCGGTCACCCAGGGCGCCCATCGGCAGCACCATACCCGCCATCACCAGCGAGTAGATATCGATGATCCACAATAATTCGTTACCGCTGGCGCCCAGCGTCATGCTCAATGTTGGCGCCGCCACGTGCAGCACCGTCGCGTCAATCGCGACCGGGATATACACCAGCACGATAATCACTAACGCTAACCACTGACGAAACATAAATTTCCTTTTCATTTTAAACCTGGACACATGTCCAGATTGCGATCCTACGTAAAGTTGAACGCGTGTCCAGCTTTTTGTTACACTCGTTTCGTTCCCATTGAGAGTGAGTAACGATGCGATATCTGAGCAAGGATGAACGGCGCGAAGCCATCTTACAGGCCGCCATGCGCGTGGCGCTGGCCGAAGGACTGGCGGCAATGACGGTACGCCGCGTTGCGGCTGAAGCCGGCGTCGCGACCGGACAGGTTCACCATCATTTTACCTCCGGCGGGGAGTTAAAATCGCTGGCCTTCGTACGGTTAATCCGCGAACTGCTGGATGCGGATGTTGCGGGTGAACAGGCCGGATGGCGGGAACAGCTTCATGCCATGCTCGGCAGCGATGACGGCAGGTTCGAGCCTTATATTCGTCTCTGGCGTGAAGCGCAGATCCTGGCCAGCCGTGATGCCGACATTAAGGGTGCCTATGTGATGACCATGGAGATGTGGCATCAGGAAACGGTGGCGCTGATTAACGCGGGAACGGAGGCCGGGGTATTTCGTCCCGGCGATCGGGCGGAAAATATCGCCTGGCGCTTGATTGGTCTGGTGTGTGGTCTTGACGGGATGTATATCTTAAACATGCCCGAAATGGATGAGGTCGCGTTTAACAGGCATATTGATAAATTGATCGACCTTGAATTGAATTAATCATCCAGAGTCGTTATTTAACCCATATATTAAGCGCCTGTTGCGTAGCACAGGTTCTTAATTTTCGCGTCCCCTTCCACACCCATTCATGCCATGAATATTTATCGCATTATCAGAAATAATGAGAGCTACCTCAAATTCCTTAACAAAAGAAAAATATTGAACTAATTCACTCGCGTTCTCATATACACTTCATACTGCCCTTCCTATAAAAAGGACAATTTAGCCAAAAGTAAATAAGACAATATTTGAGTAGATTTTCTCCATTACAAGCAAAGATAACTTTTTACTCAACGTGGGATTAAATCATGCCTTCATATGTTATGTCTGTTCGTAAAGCAACAAGAGGTAAATTTACCGCCGACATTGGTGGTACAAGCTATTTGGTTGTTCCTGATGGTGAGGACCCCAGCCCCGACCATGCCATTCCTGAGCAAAAATGGTTTGATCAGGTTATACAAGGCGCGCAGTGGAGAAACGAGAAAGGTGAAAAGCGCGGGGACTTACTGTTTTCTGTTCATGGTTACAACATGAGCGAGGGCGAAGTGATCGAGCGACACAGGCTTTTGGCAAACGGATTGTCTGATATTGGTTTTAAAGGAATAGTGGTTTCCTTTGACTGGCCAAGTGATGATAAGGCGCTGGCCTACTTACCTGACCGTCACAAGGCAAAACTTACTGCAATGCGCCTTATGACAGAAGGAATTTCCTACGTATCAGAAAAACAAAAACCCGACTGTCCCATCAATATTCATGTTCTGGGCCATTCAACTGGGGCTTATGTGCTCACTGAAGCATTTGATGATGCGGATGATACTAACCTGCCAAATAGTGCCTGGAAAGTGAGTCAGATCATTTTCGTCGCAGGCGATGTATCGAGCAGCGTAATGTCAAACCCTGACCCGCGAAGTGATTCGATTTACCGTCATGGCATTCGTCTCACTAATTATTCCAGCCGTCGCGACCAGGCTCTGGATATATCAAATGTCAAACGCGTCGGCGTAGCGCCTCGGGTTGGGCGTGTTGGTCTTCCTGAGAATGCACCTTCAAACGCAATAAATGTAGACTGCACGCAGTATTACGAAAAACTAGAAAGTGATTCTGCTATTCTCGAGCAGGATGAACCCGCAGGGATTAAAGGCATGCCATCCCATTCGTGGTATTTCGGAAATAAAATATTTACCCGAGATTTGTTTTGCACACTAATTGGCATTGATCGCTATGTTATTCCAACCCGATCGGTTGATGGCGAAGGAAAAACGATCCTTATTCGCTAAGCGCAATTTGTGACAGGTGCCGGGTGGCGGCTACGCCTTACCCGGCCTACAGTTTTAACCTTTCCAGGCCTGGTAAAGTGTAGCCGCCATCGGGCAATTAAGACTGCAACATGCCGTGTTGCAGCAGGAAAACCTACCACGGAATGCCAACGGGATAGAGAATCTTCAGTTCGCACTCACGCTGGACTGCGTGGCGGAAAAGGCCTGTATGAGCCGACGCAGTTTTACCCGGCGGTTTCAGCAAACGAACGGGGAGAGTTTTTCGAGCCGGCTGCTCAAGCAACGCATCACCGTCGCGCAACGTTACCTCGAAAAAACAGATCGGCCGGTTGACGATATTGCCGAGCGTGTCGGTTTTCCCTCGACAACGTCCTTGCGCCGTCACTTTAATAATCTGCTTAATACTTCGCGTTCCCGCTATCGACGCGAATTTCGTGGCTGATAGCAAGCGACGTTATTTCCCGTGACTTTCAAACCCGGCCATCACCGCCGTCAATTCTGCGAGTGAAAAACCGTGCTTAGGATCGTCAACGCCCAGCCCAAAGCGTTTCTGCATCAACTGGTAAAGCGCCTCAGCATCCGGCAAGTTGATCTGCTCCTCCACGTGACCGTTCTGCCAGTGGGTAAAGTTGAAGTTGGTCAGCGTCAGCTTGCCGCCGTCCGGCAGATGGCGGCACATCAGCAGATGATGGCGGAAGTGCGACTGCGGCCAGTGCGCCGACCAGAAATTCCCCATCACGTAATCACTGAAATACTGTGTCGTCAGGTCGAAATGGTACATCGACTGCCAGTGCTCGTGGTGACGGAACTGCAGCACCCAGTCGTTACCCTCGCTCAGCAGACGATACAGGCCGTGCGGCGTTTCCTGTTCCTCACCTGCGAGCAGACGAATTGGCGCCGTCAGCGTCTGGCCGCCAAACCCCACGTCCGCAATCCAGCGCTCGCCGTTAAGCTCAACCAGCAGCAGGCGGTGCGTGCGCGGCGGCATTTGCGGCGGGCTCGCTAATACCACGCGTCCCAGCACGCTGCGCACCGTGAAGCCGACTTCACGCAATACCCGCTCAAACAGGCCGTTTTGCTCAAAGCAATATCCTCCGCGACGGGCGGCGATCAGCTTGTCGACCAGGCACCGATCGTCAAGCTGGATTTCTCGCGGCAGCACGACGTCAATATTCTCAAAAGGGATCGCACAGTTATGGTGTAAATGCAGCGCTCGCAGGGTATCGATATCCACCCGTGTCGGTTGCGTCCAGCCGATGCGGGCGAAATAGGCGGTCAGGAATGGGGACATGAATCAGTTTCCTTTGATTGTGATGTTCTGTTTATAAACTAATTTTACGCACTCACTTTGATTTACGTGCTTTTTCGTCATACTCATCGTTACAGATGAGGAGATCCTATGAGCCACTTTCGCCCTGTTGAATTACGTCATGCCAGCCGTCTGCTGAACCACGGCCCTACCGTGCTGATCACCAGCCGCGATGAGAGCCTGGACAGACGTAACGTTATGGCCGCCGCATGGTCAATGCCCGTTGAGTTTGAACCGCCACGCATCGCGATAGTCGTGGACAAAAGTACCTGGTCACGCGAGCTGATCGAACGCAGCGGGAAATTTGGCATCGTTATCCCCGGCGTGGCGGCGGCCAACTGGACTTACGCGGTCGGCAGCGTCAGCGGGCGCGATGAGGACAAATTCAACTGCTATGGGATCCCGGTGGTGAATGGCCCAGAGCTCGGCCTGCCGGTCATTGAAGAGAAATGCCTGGCGTGGATGGAGTGCCGGTTATTACCCGTGACCTCCGCTGCAGAGAAATACGACACGCTGTTTGGCGAAGTGGTTTCAGCGGCAGCGGATGAACGGGCGTTTATCGCCGGACGCTGGCAGTTTGACGGGGATAAACTCAATACTCTGCATCATCTTGGAGCCGGGACGTTTGTGGCGAGCGGAAAGATGGTGAAGGCGCTGGATTGATTGTTTAAATCATATATGGCTGAATTATATTAAATTTCTATGGCATTTTATGTTTACTCTTGAGTTGTAAAACGGAGGATATTTCCGGAGTTGCAGCATTAGCACTCTCCCGTTAAGGAAATATCAATGTCATGGAATAAAGATGGCGCAATCTCCTATGCCAAATCACACGCCCAACCGAAGAGCACCGGTTATTGTGCTCGCTACGTCACCGAAGCGATCAGAACGGGGGGAAAATTAAAAATTCCCAATACGCGTCTGGCAAAAGATATGGGGCGTACATTGGTCAACGCTGGATTCCGCCTGGTATACGATCAACCTCATGCCGGAGACGTAGCCGTTATCCAAAATATAGTGGGTCACGATAGCGGGCACGTTTGCATTTATGATGGTCAGCAGTGGATAAGCGATTTTGTACAACGCACCCTGTATCCGGGACAGGCTTACCGAAACATACAGCCTCATTACGAACTGTTCAGGCACGACTAATGAAAATACTCTGCTTTTTCCTTTTTTCCCTGTCTCCCTTCGCGGTCGCAGATAGCCTATCTTCACCAGGCCAGGCTGCGCTTAAATTCAATCAATGGTATATCGCTCAGCTGAATCAGGACAAACCACCAGTGCTGAATCCAGACATTATGAATGAATACGTTGCCTCCGGGACAATTGATGCAATTAAGGAGATGTACTCAGGAGACAGTAACGAAAAAGACATGCCCGATGCTGATATGTTCATTAAAGCGCAGGACTGGGATGAGGACTGGGATCAGATAACCGTTCTGCATTCTGATTTTGATGCCGTTTGCACAAACGTTTATATCGCATTTGGTAAGAAACAAGATCACGTTGTAGCAGATTGTCTCGTTCAGGAAAAAGGGAAATGGAAAGTTCGATCGGCCACGCTGATCAAGTAATAAACGTCTATGAAAGCCCTCTGCTACAGCGGCAAAAGCACATGGTAGCCCAGCGACTACCATGTGCAATTCATTAACTACTTCGCACGCCGTGAAATAATCTCATCCGCAACATTCCGCGGGGCTTCCGCAAAATGGTGGAACTCCATCGTATACGTCGCGCGTCCCTGGGACATCGAACGCAATGTCGTGGCATAACCAAACATCTCTGCCAGCGGTACATCGGCGCGGATAATCTGGCTGCCGTACTGCTCTGCCATCCCCTGCACCATGCCGCGTCGGGATGAGAGATCGCCCATGATGTTACCGGCGTACTCTTCCGGTGTTTCCACCTCCACGTGCATGATCGGTTCAAGAATCACCGGATCCGCCCTGCGGGCCCCCTCTTTAAAGCCGAGGATCGCCGCCATGCGGAACGCCATCTCCGAGGAGTCGACGTCGTGATACGAGCCAAACGTCAGCGTCGCTTTGACATCGACGACCGGATAGCCCGCCAGCACGCCGCTGTTCATCGCTTCCCGCAGCCCTTTCTCAACGGACGGAATATACTCACGCGGCACCACGCCGCCCTTAGTGGCATCTTCAAATTTAAAGCCACTTCCGGGCTCCAGCGGCTCCAGGCTCAGCACCACATGGCCGTACTGGCCTTTACCGCCGGACTGTCGGACAAATTTGCCTTCGATATCCTTCACCGTTTTACGCAGGGTTTCACGGTAGGTCACCTGCGGACGACCGATATTTGCTTCGACGCCAAACTCACGCTTCATGCGGTCGACGATAATCTCAAGGTGTAACTCACCCATCCCGGAGATAATGGTCTGGCCGGACTCCTCGTCAGTGTGCAGGCGGAAAGACGGGTCTTCTGCCGCCAGACGCTGCAGCGCAATGCCCATTTTCTCCTGATCGCCTTTGGTTTTCGGCTCAATCGCCAGCGAAATCACCGGATCCGGGAACTCCATGCGCTCAAGCGTAATGACGGCGTTCGGATCGGTGAGCGTGTCACCGGTGGTCACGTCTTTCAGCCCGACGCAGGCCGCGATATCCCCGGCGCGCAGTTCGTCCACCTCGTGGCGATCGTTGGCATGCATCAGCACGATACGTCCGATGCGCTCTTTCTTCCCTTTCACCGGGTTATACACCGCGTCGCCTTTGCGCAGTACGCCAGAGTACACGCGGATAAAGGTCAGTTGTCCGACGTACGGGTCGCTCATCAACTTGAACGCCAGAGCCGAGAACGGCTCATCATCACTCGGGTGACGCTCCGCGTGCTGCCCTTTTTCATCCACGCCATCAATGGCCGGCACGTCCAGCGGCGACGGCATAAGCTCAATCACCGCATCGAGCATGCGCTGTACACCTTTGTTTTTGAACGCGCTGCCGCACAGCATCGGCTGGATTTCCCCCGAAATGGTGCGAATACGTAGCCCTTTGATAATTTCCGCTTCCGTCAGGTCGCCTGTTTCCAGGTATTTGTCCATCAATTCATCGCTGGCTTCCGCCGCCGCAGAGACCATTTTTTCCCGCCATTCCTGGGCGGTACTGACCAAATCGTCCGGCACGGGGGCATAGGTAAACACCATGCCCTGCGTCGCATCGTCCCACAGAATGGTGCGCATCTTGATCAAATCCACCACGCCGGTGAAGTGATCTTCGGCCCCCACCGGGATGACAATCGGCACCGGATTGGCCTTCAGGCGTTCCTGCATCATCCGCACGACGCGGAAGAAATCGGCACCCGGACGGTCCATTTTGTTGACGAAGGCCAGACGCGGAACGTGATATTTATTGGCCTGACGCCAGACGGTTTCCGACTGCGGCTGCACGCCGCCCACGGAGTCATACACCATCACGGCACCGTCGAGTACGCGCATGGAACGCTCCACCTCAATGGTGAAGTCCACGTGCCCCGGGGTGTCGATGATGTTGATCCGGTGCGGTTCATAGCCTCTGTCCATGCCTGGCCAGAAGCAGCTAACCGCCGCGGACGTAATGGTGATCCCGCGCTCTTGCTCCTGCGCCATCCAGTCAGTGGTTGCCGCGCCATCGTGTACTTCACCCAGCTTGTGGCTCATCCCGGTATAAAACAGGATGCGCTCAGTGGTGGTGGTTTTACCGGCATCGATATGCGCGGAGATACCGATGTTGCGATAACGTTCGAGAGGGATGGGTCGGGGCATGATATTTCCTTAGTCACTATGACATGTTTGTGACGACCAGGATGGTCGTGCATTCGTTCGTTTGCTATAATAGTCCTATTGTACGAGTATTATCGAACTATTTTTTAAGGGTTGACCTATTGTTGATATAGCTCAATCTGACGCCATACGCAGGAAAACGATGATCCCTAACCACCCTGAAACTGAACAAATACTGCTGGAAAATGTGCTCTTTGCCCTCGGCAACCCGCTCCGGCTATCGATTATTCGTCGGCTGGCCGATGGCAGCGAACTCAGCTGCAACGCGCTGCGCCCGGAAGATGTGGTGAAGTCCACGATGACCCATCACTGGCGCGTATTGCGCGACAGCGGGGTCATCTGGCAACGTCCGCAGGGACGCGAAAACATGATTTCATTGCGACGAGACGATCTGGATACCCGCTTTCCGGGGTTGATGGCGATCCTGCTGCAGGTTAAGTAACTTCTGTCCCTTCCAGGCGATAGACCGGGACCTGCCGGGTTGTTTTGGTAAGCGTATCGAACACCTCGGCGTTGGACGTCACGATCCGCATCCCTGTTTTGCGTAACCGTTGTACATCAGCCGCGATGCGCTGAATGCCAAACCAGAAAAGCCCGTCGAGCGCGGTCACAGACAGCCCGTTTTCCAGCGCCAGTTTGAGGCGCTCTTTTGGCGCTTTCACCTGCTGGGCAATTTGCCGGTAAGACGCTTCCGTCGCACCCGTGGCGTCACTGCGCTGGATACGCGTCTTCAGGTGATAGGTAAACTCGTCAGGTATGCCGTCCAGATCCCGTTTAAGGCTGTAGACGCAGCCAAAGCGCTTGCCGTTAAACAGAACATTTTTCTGACTGAGCTGAAGCTCTTTTCTGACAGCGTCAATCAACTGGGGCGCGCGGGTGAGAAGCAGCCTGAAGGGCAGCTCGAAGCTGGTGACGTAATCCACATTAAGCAACGCGAGACGCAGGCGATCCTCCGCACCGGACTGTTGCTCACGGCACTCCTCCAGCACCTCCGCCCACTGGCGCGTCAGGCGCTCCGGTTCGGCGGCTTCGGTCAGGAGATATTTTTCAATCTGATAATCAACTCTTCCGGTCATCGTGTGGTATCCCGTCGCTGTGGCTGCGGTAATTCTATACAGCGCGGTGAGTTTTATAAAGGACTGAACCGCAGCGACACGATGTAAATGTCGTTGCGATTCAGTATCCTGAGGTTTCGAATCAGTGCGCCATAACCCAGCCCATCAGCAGCGTGGCGAAAATGACCGTCGAGGCACCGCCGATACGCGTCGCAATCTGCGCGAACGGCATGAGCGACATGCGGTTGGAGGCGGACAGAATGGCCACATCTCCCGTACCGCCCAGCCCACTGTGGCAGCAGGTTACAATCGCCGCTTCCACCGGATACATATTCAGACGCGACGCAATCACGTAGCCGCTCAGCGCCATCGCAATCACCACCGATCCGCATACCACTACATAGCCCACCGAGAAGACCGACACCACGCTTTCAAGCGGCACGTATAGCATCCCGAGGCCGATCATCAGCGGCCAGACCAGCGCAGCCGAAACGAATTTATAGCAGCTGTGCGCACCCTGCTCCATTGAGGCCGGGATCACCCTGAAGTATTTACACAGGACGGCAATCAGGATCATCAGCACCGGGCCGGGAATGTGGACCAGTTTTTCAAACAAGCCTCCGACGATGAAAAACGCGCACACCATCAGCAATCCGCCGCCCATCAGATGAAAATCCGTCTGCTGTGCGCTTTGCGCCCCGGCAAACAGGCTGGCGTCGTCTTTACTCCGCGTGAGCATGCCATTTCCCGAAAGCGCAGGACGTTTCGTCCCGAGACGCGCCAGCGAGCCCGCACAAATAATGGCGAAGATATTTCCGACGACCGCAGCGGGAGCCAGCTGCGCCACGTAGACGTCCGGCGTCTGCCCCAGGATTGCCGAATAGGCCAGAGACAGGGGCAAAATCCCCTCGCCAATTCCGCCGCCAATGATAGGGACAATGATAAAGAAGAAGGTGTGGTAAGGCGTATACCCAAACAGCGTTCCCACAATAAGCCCGCTCAGCACGGCCATCAGTGTCCCCGCCACCAGCGGAACAAACATGCGCATCATGCCCTGGATCAGCAGCACCCGGTTCATCCCCAGAATACTGCCGACCACCAGGCAGGCGATGACGAAATAGAGCAGATTCGCCTCCTTCATCAGCAGATGCACCGTATCAAGGGTTTGTTTCCCGAATGCGCCAAAATAGACCAGCACGGAAGGCACCATCAGACACAGGATCGCCGGGCCGCCGATGTCCTTCAGCACGGGGATTTGACGCCCCACTTTGGCAAACGCAAAGCCAAGGGTCATGATGACCGCCAGTCCGCCTATCATATTTTTCGGCAACAGCCCTGCCCAGGCGGACGTCGCCACAATCGCGGCAATCCCCACGAACAGCATCAACGGGACTGCGCCAACCTCGGTATTGTTGAGCCCAAAGGCGAAACGCGAGGTCGACAGCTCAGAAGTCGGTACAGGATTATCTTTCATATAATCACCTGAAATTTGTGTTCGGATATGCAGAGAACGGAATAAACGAAAAACTATTCCTGATTCAAATAAATGTTCTTAAATAGAAAATAAAAACTTTGGTGGCCTTTTCTAAAAACAGGCTCAGCGTGAAATTAACATACCCCCCCCAAGAGAAATGTGAACACAATAGCCCTTTCCTTTTAAATAATTTAATTCATTATTATGTAACTAAAGTTATTCATGACATTCAATGCAATTCTTTTGAAATTAATAAAACCAGAAAGAATGTGAACCTTGTCACTCCTGATCCGTTAGCTAAGCGCTAAATTAGCTCCCCAACAAAACACAGAAAACTGCGTGCCTTTATCATCCTTAAAGTCACTGTTTCTGCTCGTCTTATTTCTGTTTCGTTTAAATATTCAGGAGTTGACCATGTCTCGTAAAGACGTTCTGTACACGCCCTATAATGGCGCCGTACTGCTGGAAAATCCGTTATTAAATAAAGGCCTCGCCTTTATTAAAGAAGAACGGGATAATTTTAATCTGCATGGATTATTGCCGCATAACGTTGAAACCATTGAAGAGCAAACCGAGCGCGCCTGGGTGCAGTTCTGCCATTTTAAAAGCGATATTTCCCGTCATGTTTATTTGCGCAATATTCAGGACACCAATGAAACTCTCTTTTATAACCTCTTGCGTTCGCATCTGAAAGAGACGTTACCGATTATCTATACCCCGACGGTGGGTGAAGCCTGCGAGCATTTCTCCACGATTTATCGCCGCGCGCGCGGCTTGTTTATTTCATGGCCTAACCGCCATCGTATTGATGAGATGCTGCAAAGTTTCTCGCGCAACGACGTTCGGGTGATTGTGGTAACGGACGGAGAGCGCATTTTAGGGCTCGGCGACCAGGGTATCGGCGGCATGGGCATTCCGATTGGCAAGCTGTCGCTCTATACCGCCTGCGGAGGGATCCATCCGGCCTCCACCCTCCCGATTATGCTGGATGTCGGCACCAATAATCAGCAACACCTCGACGACCCGATGTACATGGGTTGGCGTCATCCGCGCATCAGCGACGATCAATACGCTGAATTTATGGATATGTTTATCAGCACGGTTAAAGCGCGCTGGCCCAACGTTCTCCTGCAATTTGAAGACTTTGCGCAGAAAAACGCCACCCGACTACTCCAGCGCTACCGCGATCAGCTGTGCTGCTTCAATGATGATATTCAGGGCACGGCAGCCGTCACCGCAGGGACGCTGCTCGCGGCGGCTCACGCGGCGGGCACGCGCATTCGCGATCAGCGCGTGGTCTTCCTCGGCAGCGGCTCTGCGGGATGCGGGATCGCTGAAAAAATTGTGGCGCTGATGGTCGATGACGGCCTGAGCGAGTCGGAAGCCCGCAGCAGGATCTTCATGGTCGATCGCTTCGGCCTGCTGACCGACGACATGACCAACCTGCTCGATTTCCAGAAAAACCTGCTTACCGCGCGCGACGCCGTAAGCCGCTGGCAGGTAGACGCAAAGAATATTTCCCTGCTGGACGTGGTGAAGAACGCACATCCCACGGTGATGATCGGCGTTTCAGGTCAGCCGGGGCTGTTCAGCGAAGAGATCGTCAAAGAGATGCATCGCCACTGCCCGCGCCCGATTATCATGCCGCTCTCGAACCCGACGTCGCGGGCGGAGGCCCAGCCGCAGGATCTCATCGCCTGGACCCAGGGAGCCGCGCTGGTGGCCACCGGCAGCCCGTTCGCGCCGGTATTCTGGGAGAACGCGCACTACGAGATTGCCCAGTGTAATAACGCCTATATCTTCCCGGGCCTGGGACTGGGCGTGCTGGCCTGTAACGCGCGCCGGGTGACGGAAGAGATGCTGATGGCAGCAAGCCGCAGCCTGGCCGCCCAGTCTCCACTGGTGACCACAGAAAGAGGAGGATTGCTGCCGCCGGTAGATCAGATTGAAACGGTCTCGCGCCAGATTGCCGTTGCCGTCGCCCGGGCCGCGATTGAACAAGGCATAGCGCCATCGTTAGATGATGAAACCCTGATGGCGCGTATCGAGAAGACCTGGTGGCAGGCGGACTATGCGCCGTACCGCCGATCCGCGCTGTAGCGCCGGTCATGCCCTCACCCTGCGGTGAGGGCATCGCTGTGGTGTTAGTGATGTATGCCTGAGCGGTCAGAAAAATCGCTGGCGGAGAGACTATCACCCCGAGTTGCCGCCTGTTTCAGACGGGCATATCGGTCAGGTACCCCTTCAGGACGGGTTTTGAAGCGACGGTGCAGCCACATATACTGCTCTGGGGCCATACGTACGGCCTGCTCAATTGCCCTGTTCATCTGCGTCGCCACGGCTTCTTTATCGCCGCCCTGCAACGCCTCACTGATATCCTCCAGAATAATCAGCTCGTAACCGGTGCCATCCGCCCTGCGACGCGGCACAAAGGAGATGACGGCAGGCTTAGCGCTTTTGACCAGCATATAGCTGCCCGCCGTCGTTGCGGCATCCGGCACCGCAAAGAACGGCACAAACACGCTGTTGGTTTTGCCATAGTCGTGGTCCGGGGCGTACCACAAAATTTCATTCTGCTTCAGCGAGCGGATCATGCCCTTTAAATCATGGCGATCGAGCATGGTTTTGTTGGAACGCAGACGTCCGCGCGTCTGAAGCCAGTCCAGCAGAGCATTGTTATTAGGGCGATAGACCCCAATACCGGGGTTGAGCATGCCAAATATCCGTGCGCCCAGCTCAAGCGTCAGAAAATGCATCCCCACCAGCACCACGCCTTTTCCCTGCGCCCTCGCCTTTTCCATGTGCTCATACCCCTGCACGGTAAAGCATTTCTTCACCCGCCACGCAGGCCAGAACCATGCCATCCCGGTTTCAATCACCCCCATTCCTACCGATTCAAAATTACGCTGCAGCAATGACTCGCGTTCATCCTTTTTCATCTCCGGGAAACAAAGTTCCAGGTTGCGGCGGGCAATCTCGACGCGGCGAGGAAGTAAGCGCATCGCCAGTCGCCCCAGGCCATGACCGATTCTGAACAGAAGCGGATAAGGGAGCAGCATGATGAGCCACAGAGCCGCAATGCCGGCCCAGCTTAGCCAGTAACGGGGATGAAGAAAGGCGAATGAAAAACGGGGTAATTTTGTCATCAGAAAATTATCCTTTAACGTGTCTGTCCTTAATTGATTCTGTTGAAGATCTTTCCTAAGGATGAATAAAAAGTCAGCCAGAAACGTTAAGTGTAGCGGATAAGACAAAACGCATTTTTATCGATTTTTGCGAAAACGGGAAAACAAGCCGGGGAGGATTTATACGCTCCCCGGCAGAAGATCTTACATCGAATACCCGGGCTTCTTAATAAGCTCCTCCAGCTTCGGTCCAATTTCGGTATCCCAGACCTGCGCCTTCCAGTCTTCAGGCGCGATCTGCTTCAACGCCACCGACACGGAACTGTCTTTGCTGTTGAAATGGCGAATAATCACGTCGGCAATATCTGCCGCCAGGGCAGCTTTTTGTTCGTCGTTCAAATCACGGGGAAAACATTTGATATCTACGTGTGGCATGTACAGGCTTCCGGTTGTGAATGAGGGTTCCACGTTATCAGATAATATTGTTTGCCTTTAACACCTTGTGCAGTTCCGGTCGCTGACATACGGCGTCCGCAATCGCCGTGAATTTAGGGGTATTTTCGGCAAACCAGGCGTGACGGGGCCCCCAGGTGCGCGCTACCGCAATATACACATCCAGCAGCGTCAGCCTTTCCCCCAGCGCAAACGGGGCACCCTTAAGCTGGCTTTCGAACCACAAATAAAGAGATTTCCGGTATTCGATGCAGTTTTTCTGCAGCTGTTCCGGCGCATCCGGCACCCAGCGTTCGGGATAGTCTGCATAGGTAAACGTGGGATAGACGTTGGCCACAAACCAGATGAGCAAACGCTGAAACTGCTGACGTTCAGCCTGCCCCACGGGCGGGGCGAGATCGGGACACCGGTCGAGCGCCATCAGGGCAATCGCCGCCGTTTCGGTCATGATGGCGCCATTTTCCAGCTCCAGCGTCGGCACCTGGCACAGCGGATTGAGCTTGTGCAGCAATTCACGCTGCGGACCGGGCTGGTCAAACCCGTCCACGTTGATAAATTGATAAGGGATATCAGCCAGGGTCAGCATCACCTCACTGATTGCCGAGCCCCAGCCGGGTACGCCATAGAGTTTAATCATGTTGCCCCCTGAGGGTGAGGGATGAAAACCCTAAGTGTAGAGCACCATTAGTAGGTTATCCCAGGCGGGTTGACCTCCGATTGCGCCACCGCTTCGCCCTGCTCGCCCCAGCGCGTCAGCACCTTCTGGTACTCTCCGCGCTCAATCGCACCGTTCAGCGCGGCCTGCAAGGCATAAACCAGTTGATTGCCTTTTTTGGTCGTGGTGGCGACATAAGCTTTCTTCGGCCCTAAACCGACCACGCGGGTTTTGCCGGTGAGCGCCGCTTTGTAAGCTGAAACCGACTGAGGACCAAAGAACACATCCGCCCTGCCGGACTGGATATAGAGATTGCCCGAGGCATCGTCGTGAAGATAGACCGGCAGCGCAGGCGCCCGCCCCGCCTTTTTATTTTCTTCGTTCCAGCCCAGCAGGATGCGCTCCTGATTGGTACCCGAGCCGACAATCACCCTTTTCCCGGCCAGATCTTCCGCGCTTTTGATTGACTGAATCTCGCTGGTGGATTTCACCGAAAACGCCAGCGAATCGACGCGGTAGGTCGCAAAATCAAACTTCTCTTTACGCTGTTCGGTCACCGCAATGTTCACCAGCGCCACGTCGTAACGCCCAGAAGCGATCCCCAGCGGCCAGTCTTCCCACGCCGTCGGCACCAGCTTTAGCTTCAGCCCCAGGCTGCCCGCCAGCAGGCGGGCAATATCCGGGTCGCTGCCGATCCGCGTGCGGTTATCGCTGGCCAGCAGCGCCAGCGGCGGGGAGTTCAGCATCGAGACGGCGACCGTCAGCGTACCTGGCTCAACGAATTTATAACCGGCGGGGATCTTCGCCACGGCCTGCCGATCCACCGTCACCGGCAGCGGCTGCTCGTTGGCTTTCAGATCGATGCTGGCGTGGCTCGCCGTCGTAAAAAGCAGTCCTGCCAGAAGGCCATATTTCATCTGCGCTCCTTACAGCACTTTTGACAGGAACTGGCGCGTTCGCGCGTGCGACGGGCGGTTCAATACCGCGTCGCTGCTGCCCTGTTCCACGATTTTTCCGTCGACCATAAACACCACCTGATCCGCCACCTCGCGGGCAAAGCCGATCTCGTGAGTGACCACCACCAGCGTAGTGCCGGACCGGGCCAGTTTTTTGATTACGTCCAGCACTTCCCCTACCAGCTCCGGATCCAGAGCCGAGGTAGGTTCATCAAACAGCATCACGCGGGGACGTAACGCCAGCGCGCGGGCAATCGCAATGCGTTGCTGCTGGCCGCCGGAGAGATGGCGGGACCAGGCATCGGCTTTGTCCCGCAGCCCGACCACGTCCAGCAGGCTGTACGCTCTTTCCACCGCCTCTTTTTTGCTGAGCTTTTTATGCGCGATGGGCGCCTCAATCAGGTTTTCCAGCACCGTGAGATGGGGAAAGAGATTGAAGTTCTGAAACACATAGCCCACGTTGACGCGCTGTTTGAGGATCTCTTTCTCCTTCAGCTCGTAGAGCTTGTCGCCCTGGCGACGGTAGCCAATGTAGTCCCCGTCGATCTGAATAAAGCCTTCGTCGACGCGTTCCAGGTGGTTAATGGTACGCAGCAGCGTCGATTTACCCGACCCGGACGGCCCGAGGATGACCGTCACGGATCCCGGCGGGATCTCAAGCGACACGTTGTCGAGCGCCTTATGGCGTCCAAAATATTTGCTGACGCCGGTAATCGAGATATGTCCTTCAGGAGAGGCTTGCATGGATAGGCTCCTGTGCTGGCGTGGTGGTGACAGAACGGGTACGACGGGCGGCACGGTTCTGATTAACCGCAGAGCGGCGTTCGCTGCGGGCGAGTGCGCGTTCAACACCGTACTGGATAGCGGACAGGACGGTGGTGATCGCCAGGTACCAGGCGGCACCGACCATCAGCAGCGGGATCACCTCCTGCGTGCGGTTGTAGATCATCTGGATGGTATAAAACAGCTCCGGCATCGCCAGGACGTACACCATCGCTGTGCCCTTGGCGAGGCTGATGATTTCATTGAATCCCGACGGCAGAATGGTACGCAGCGCCTGAGGCAAAATGATGCGCACCGTGCGGCGCCAGGCCGGCAGACCGAGCGCGGCGGCGGCCTCATACTGCCCGTGATCGACCCCGAGGAAACCACCGCGAATGATCTCGGCGGTATAGGCGCTCTGCACCAGCGTTAGCCCCACCACGGCGGTAGAGAACTGCCCCAGCACGTTGATGGTTTCAAAACTGCCCCAGGTGATGCTGGTAAACGGCACGCCGAGCGAGAGCGTGTCGTAGAGATAGGAAAAGTTGTACAGGATAATCAGCACGACGATCAGCGGCAGCGACCGAAACAGCCAGATGTACGCCCACGCCAGGCTGCTCAGCAGCCAGGATGACGAGAGTCTCGCCAGGGCCAGCATGCCGCCAAACACCACGCTCAGCGCGGTGCCGATCAGCGTCAGCAGCAGGGTCTGCCCGACACCGTCGAGGATCACCGGGTCGAAGAACCAGCGGGCGAACACCGCCCACTCCCAGCGCGGGTTAAAGGCTACGGACTGAATCACGACCGCCAGGACAAACAGCGCCACCGCGGCGCCGACGGCCCGCAGCGGATAACGCGCCGGGACCACCTTAATGGTTTCAACGTTGCTCATCGTCGTTCCTCATGCGGTTTTACTGAACGCTTCACGTACCAGCGTTTTGGTGAAACGCAGCCGACCGTCAAACGGCGGCTGGCTATACTCTTCCGGATCGCGGTTCAGATCGAACTGCGGCTGATAGCCCTGGCTAAGATAGAGCCTGACCGCTTCCGGCTGGCGAAAACCGGTTGTCAGGTAGATTTGGCTATAGCCTGCCAGCACCGCCCTGCGCTCCAGCTCCTGTACCACGCGCCCGGCAAGCCCCTGCTGACGCAGGGTTTTGTCCGTCCAGATACGTTTGATTTCCGCGGTGCGTTCGTCGAACGGTTTGTACGCGCCGGTGGCAATAATCTTCCCGTCGCGCTCCAGGACGATAAACAGCCCCTGCGGCGCCAGATACCACTCGGTGAGCTCCACTTCCGCATCTTTAGAGAAGTAGTCCCCGTAGCGGGCCGCATATTCCCCGAACAGCCCCTCGATAATGGGCTGAAGTTCGGCATCTTCCGGTGATACATCACGAAATCGTTCGCTCATTACGCCTCCTTAATCGCCCAGGCCAGCCGGGTTCACTTCGGACTGAGGAATGCGCTCAACCCCTTCTCCCCAGCGGTTCAGCACTTTGTCGTAATCGCCGTTTTTGATGACGCCGTTCAGCGCGGTTTGCACCGGCTCAACCAGTCCGCTGCCTTTTTTCAGCGTCACCGCGATGTGTGCCGCCTTCGGCCAGCCGCCGTCGACGCTGCCCACCAGTTTGGTTTTCCCGTTCAGCGCCGCTTTCCATGCGCCAATCACGTTCGGGCCAAAGTAGGCATCCGCGCGGCCGGACTGCAGTGCCAGGGTTTGGGCCGCATCGTCTTTGGTGTAGATCGGGGTAAAGGGCTTCAGCCCCTTCTTCAGGTTTTCGGCATTCCATGCCAGCAGGATGGCCTCCTGGTTGGTGCCGGAGCCGACGATAATCTTCAGCCCGGCGATGTCTTCCGCCTTCTGCAGCGACGTAATCGGGCTCGTGGATTTCACGTAAAAGCCGAGGGAATCCTTACGATAGGTAGCAAAATCAAACTTCTGTTTGCGCTCTTTAGTGACGGTGATGTTGCTGATGGCGGCATCGTATTTCCCGGACGCCACGCCCAGCGGCCAGTCCTCCCAGGAGGTGGGCACCACATTGAGCTCCAGCCCGAGGCTGTCGGCGACCAGACGCGCGACGTCAACTTCGCTTCCCAGCAGCGTTTTGTTGTCGTCGGAGAAGACCGTCAGCGGCGGCTGATTGAGTCCCGCCACCGCAACGGTAAATTTCCCCGGCACGGCAAAGCGATAATCTTTCGGCAGCTGCGCTACCGCCTCGCTATTTTTCGCGGTGTTAATCGGGGTTTTATTGGCCTCGATGCTCACGCCGGTGCCGTTAATATTGACGTTCTCTGCCCAGACGGCAGGGGTAAAGGCCAGCGCAAGCGCCAGAATAAGCGATGATTTCTGCATAGCGGGGTTCTCTTTTATTGTTGTGTGTACTGGTTTTTCGGTTGGTCTAAGCCAAGGCTTTCACGCAGCGTGGTGCCCGGGTAGTCGGTACGGAACAGGCCGCGGGCCTGAAGAATGGGCACCACCTGGTCAACAAAGCGCGGGAAGGTGTCCGGCGTGCCGCCCTGAATAATGAAGCCGTCTGCGGCATAGCCTTCAAACCAGGCCTGAAGACCGTCTGCCACCTCCTCCGGCGTGCCGGAAAAGCGCGGGCGCGGCGAAGCGGCCTCCAGCGCCACCTGACGCAGGGTTAAGTTGCGTTCGCGAGCGTTACGCTTGATTTCATCGGTGGTGCTGCGGAAGCTGTTTTTGCCTAAGTCGCCGATATCCGGGAACGGCTCGTCGAGCGGATACTGGCTGAAATCGTGATGTTCAAAATAACGCCCGAGGTAATTGAGGGCGTCATTAATCGACACCAGCGCCGCCGTGGTCTGGTACTGGTTTTCCACATCATCGGCATCTTTCCCCACAATCACGCTGACGCCCTGGAAAATATGGAGATCCGCCGCGCGGCGGCCGTTTGTTTCCAGCTGCTGTTTTACGTCGCGGTAAAAGGCTTTTGCCTCGTTGAGCGTCTCGTGGTGGGTGAAAATGGCGTCGGCATGTTTCGCCGCCAGCTTTTTCCCGTCGTCCGACGCCCCGGCCTGAAAGACAATCGGGCGACCCTGCGGCGTGCGGCCAATATTCAGCGGACCGGCAACCTGGAAGAAGTCACCGTGGTGGTCGAGCGTATGCAGTTTCGCCGGGTCAAAAAACTGGCCGCTCTCTTTGTTACGAATAAACGCGTCCCCTTCCCAGGAATCCCACAGTCCTTTCACCACGTCGAGATATTCATCGGCAATCCGGTAGCGCAGCGCATGCTCGGGGTGTTTTTCACGGGAAAAGTTCTTGGCCGACCCTTCCAGCGGCGAGGTCACCACGTTCCAGCCCGCGCGGCCGTTGCTCAGGTGATCGAGGCTCGCGAACTGGCGCGCCGTGGTGAAGGGCTCGCTGTAGGAAGTGGATAAGGTTCCCACCAGCCCCAGGCGCGAGGTGATGCTGGCCAGTGCGGAAAGCACGGTTAACGGTTCAAAACGATTCAGAAAATGGGGGATCGATTTCTCGTTAATATAGAGGCCATCGGCCACGAAGAGAAAATCGAGCTTCCCTTCCTCGGCCTTTAACGCCGTCGCTTTCACAAAGTCGAAATTAATACTGGCATCGGCGATCGCTGCAGGGTGGCGCCAGGCGGACATATTCCCGGATGCACCATGCAGAATGGTGCCCAGCCGCAGTTGTCGGGTTGCAGACATATTTACCTCTCCTGAATTAAACGTGTTGCAGAGCTTTTTCCGCAAGCTGTGCAAAATAGCGGGCGGCGGGCTCAATCAGTGCTTCATCCGGGTTAAAGGCCGGGTGATGTAAACCAAACGGACTGTTGCTGCCAATGCTGACAAACGCGCCGGGAACAGACTGCAAATAGACCGCAAAATCTTCCCCGCCCATATGCAGTTCCGCGTGCCGGGTTTCATATCCGGCCTCACGCGCGACCGAGGTGGCAAAATCAGCCCAGCGCTCGTCATTCACCAGCGCGGTAGGCCCGGCATACCAGGTGATATCAATCTGCGCGCTGAAGGCGCTGGCAAAACCGGCGGCGATTTCGCCCACGCGGGCTTTCACATTCTGCTGTACTTCCGTGCGATGGGTTCGCAACGTGCCTTCCAGCTCGACGCTTTCCGGCAGCACGTTCCAGGTGTTGCCGCCCGCAATACGTGTCACGCTCAGCACCACCGAATCCAGCGTGTTGACGTTGCGACTGGCGACGCTTTGCAGCGCCGTTACCAGCTGGCTCGCCAGCACAATGGCGTCGTTACCTTCATGAGGACGTGCGGCGTGCGCGCCTTTGCCGGTAATGCGGATCACGAAGCGGTCGACGTTGGCGTAGAACGGCCCGCCGCGGGTGGCGAACTCACCGACCGGCAGGCCGGGCTCGTTGTGCATACCGAAAATCGCGCTGACATCGCGCAGGGCACCGGCGCGCACCATGCTCTTCGCACCGCCAAAGTTCTCTTCAGCAGGCTGAAACAGGATGCGCACCCGGCCGTTAAGCGAGGCCTCCCGCTCTTTCAGCTTTAACGCGGCGCCGAGGATGACGCTGGTGTGAATATCGTGTCCGCAGGCGTGCATCACCCCTGCATGCTGTGAGCTAAACGGCACGCCGCTGCGCTCCTCGATCGGCAGCGCGTCAATGTCGGCGCGCAGCGCAACCAGCCTGCTGCCCGTTCCGATTTCCGCCACCAGCCCGGTCGACAGGTCGTAAGGCTGTGGGGTGATCCCGGCGTTGGTCAGCCACTGGCGCAGGCGCGCGGTGGTTTCGACCTCCTGGCCGGACAGCTCCGGGTTCTGGTGCAGTTCGCGGCGCCAGGCAATCAGTTGTTCGCCAAAACTCATACGGTGACCTCCTTGTTAAGACGCGCCCCGGCCAGCAGGCGCAGCGACGCGACGCGCGTAGCCCCCTCCGCTACCGGCGTGTCGATGATAAATTCGTCAATGCCCCACTGCTGATGCAGCGCGTTGAGCTGTTCCACTACCGACTCAGCGGTACCCGCCAGCAGCGACTGCGCCCGGCGTGCAATGCGCACCGGCTCACTGCCCGCCTGGCGTGCAAACGCGTAGGCCTGTTCTTCGCTGGCCACGGTGACACGCTGCCCGTTTGCCAGCTCAACGCCCCACACTTCGACCTTCTGCGCCAGCGCGTCTGCCTCAGCCTGCGTCGGCGCGACAATCGCCTGCACCGCCACTATCACGTCACGCGCGCTGTTCTCGCGCCAGGTCGATACCACCTCAGGCAGCAGGTCCGGGTCACCGTTCAGGTGTGCGGCAAACACAAAGTGCCAGTCGAGCCTGGCGGCGAGCAGCGCGCTTTCGGTACTCGCGCCCAGCAGAAAACCCTCAGCAGGCAACGGCGGCAGCGGCGTGGCGCGGACGGCCTCTTCAATAGCGTGATGCTCAGGACGGATCCAGCGGTCGAGCTGGGCCAGTTGTTCGGCAAAGCTGCCCTTTTCCTGTTGATTCAGGCCCTGCTGCAGCGCGCGGGTTGAGAGCGGTAATCCGCCGGGGGCTTTCCCGACGCCGAGATCGACGCGGCCAGGCGCCAGCGCGGCCAGCACGTTGAAGTTCTCGGCGACTTTATAGGGGCTGTAGTGCTGAAGCATTACGCCGCCTGACCCGACGCGAATGCGCGTGGTTTGCCCGAGGATCCAGGCAATCAGCAGCTCCGGCGAAGGGCTGGCAAGCTGTGGGGTGTTGTGGTGTTCGGCAATCCAGAAGCGGTGATAGCCCAGATTTTCTGCCTGCTGCGCCAGCGCAAGGGTACGCGCCAGTGCATCGGCAGCCGTTTCGTTTTCAGCGATGGGGCTTTTATCCAGAATGCTGATTCGCCATGACATGTTGCGTTCTCGTTTGACTTAACATGTCGACATTATTAAAGGCGCATTTCACCACTGAGAAACAATTAATTTACATTTAGTTTGCCGGAAAACAGATATATAAAACCCTGCTAAGAATAAGACTTTAAGGAAGCAATCAGCGATTCCACCTGCTCCCGACGGGTAATGCGGACGAAGCGAATATGGCTATATTGCGGGTTTTGCAGGTCGGCTTCGTAGCGCGTACGGTTATTACGCCAGGTTTTCATCGTCCAGATGATAATGGATTCTCTGCTGAAGAACGCGCGCCGGAAACTCTCTTTATTCCCCGTTCCCGGCCAGAGCTCGTGCTTATGCCAGGCCCGCTTTATTGCTCGCGTGACGGCCTGCCAGAGGGTGCGGGTAAACCCGTAATCCACCCACACCACCACATCGACATCGCGCCATTTCACAGGCCGCGTGCGGTTGTAGTTACCGTCCAGTACCCAGTCAGGCGAAGCCTGTAGCGCCTGCGCCAGCTTTGCCTGAAACTCGTCGTCCGGCGTGCCCTGCCAGTCAGCCTGCCAGTAGAGTCTGTCCATCTCGATACAGGGAATAGCCAGTTCGGTCGCAATCTGCTTCGCCAGCGTGCTTTTTCCACTCCCGCTGGTTCCTATGACGTTAATTTTCATCTCAGCCTCCCTGTATTCACGAAAATGAGACCAAATCATAGCGTTTTCATTCTGTTAACGAAACGCTATTTCAGCATGACAATTTTTCCAGGGAGGCGATCTCCCTCTTGCAGTTTGGCTTATGTCATTTATTTAAATCGATTCAAAATAACACCCACTAAAATATTTTCAATTTTATTACATTCGACAACATTAACATATTAAAAATAATGGATGCCGGGTATTTCGGAGGTTCTCAATTTCAGCGAGAATATGCACAGATCGTTATTAAAATAATCACTTTTATCTTGCCGGAGCGCTTTCCGGATTTTTATTCTTGCACAACATCATGGAGTTACTCATGAGGCGTAACACCCCCGTTACACAAAACGAGTATTTACTTAACGCTGGTTCGACGTTAATGTCCACCACCGATACAAAAAGTCATATAACTTATGCCAACTCCGCTTTTATAGAAGCCAGCGGATATAAAGAAGAGCATCTTCTGGGTGAGCCGCATAACCTCATCCGCCATCCCGACATGCCTGCCGAAGCGTTTGGCGACATGTGGTTTACCCTCCAGCAGGGTGAGACCTGGACAGGGCTGGTGAAGAATCGTCGTCATAATGGCGATCACTACTGGGTGCGTGCCAACGTGACGCCGGTCTGGCAGGGGGGATCCCTGACCGGCTATATTTCGGTGCGCAATATCCCCTCACGGGAGGAGATCGCGGCCAGTGAAAATCTGTATGCAAAAGTACGTAATAATGAATTAAAACAGTACCGTTTTTATAAAGGACTGTTCGTTCGGCGCGGTTTATTTTCCTTTTTATCGCTCTTTAAATGTCTAAGTACCGGAAAACGAATTCAGCTTGGTATTACTGCGACAGCGTTACTTTCCTGCCTGGCGGTATATTTATTCCGCGATCGTCTCGTTCAGGCCACCACTCTGGTGCTGCTTTTTTCTGCGCTGTCCTGTTATCTTCACGCGCAGATCGCCCGGCCGGTAAAATCCATTGTTCAACAGATGCAGCGCGTGGTTTCAGGGCGTAAAACGGACTATTACCATTTTGACAGGATCGATGATATCGGGCTGATGATGCGCCTGGTGAATCAGTCTGGTTTAAACCTGAATTCGCTGGTTGACGATGTCGGGGCGCAAATCAGCGGTATTGGCACCATCAGCCAGCAGGTCGCGAAAGAAGGTGCGGCGCTGCAGACGCGCTCTGAGGAAACCGCAGATTTCTTGCAGCAAACTGCATCTGCGGTGGAAGAGATCGCCAGCGCCGTTAAGCAGACGGCCGAAACCGCGAACGAGGCGATTCAGATGGCGGATCGCACCCGCGACAGCGCCCACTGCGGTGAAGCGATGATGAAAGAGACCATCGGTATGATGCAGTCCGTTTCGCAGGATAACGGCCAGATCGTCGATATTATTAGCGTTATCGATCGTATTGCCTTCCAGACCAATATCCTTGCGCTGAATGCCGCCGTGGAAGCGGCGCGCGCCGGTGAAGCCGGCCGCGGCTTTGCCGTGGTCGCGGCTGAGGTGCGCAATCTTGCACAGCACTCCGCGACGGCGGCGAAAGAGATCAAAGCGCTGATCGAGAAAAACGTCGCCAGCGTCAACGCTGGCGTGGAGAAGGTGGTACAAACCGAATCACAGCTGACGGTCATGATCGACCATGTTCTGCAGGTTTCCACCTTGATTAAGGAGATTGGCCTCGCCACGCAGGAGCAAACTCAGGCGCTGACGCTGATTAACGCCTCCCTCTCCCGTATCGGCACAATGACCCAGAGCAATACGGGGATGGTGGATAACGTCACTCACGCCGCGAATCACCTGACGCAGCGGACGACGCGCCTGCAGCAGGCGATTGCCGTTTTTGGCGGTTAGCCGTTCGGGTACTGCTCGTCGGTCACTTTTTCCAGCCATGTTACCGGGCTGCCATTTACCGCTTCGGCGATGGCAAGATGCGTCATCGCCGTTTGCGCACTTGCGCCGTGCCAGTGCTTCACGCCGGGTGGGATCCAGGCGATATCGCCCTGATTCAGGATTTCCGCCTCTTTGCCCCACTCCTGTAACCAGCCACGACCCTGCGTCACAATCAGCGTTTGTCCCAGGGGATGCGTATGCCAGGCCGTGCGCGCGCCCGGCTCAAAGGTTACGGTTGCCCCGCCGACGCTGGCTGGTTCGGTCGCCTGAAAAGGCGCGTCAATGCGAACAGCGCCGGTAAACCAGGCTTCCGGTCCTCGTGCTGACGGTAATGAACCGCTGCGGATAATTTTCATCTTTTGCTCCTCGTTGACTGTTGCGTTAACAGTAGCGCAAAGCACTCGGCAGCATTAGGGTGCATAATCAGATAGGACACATGACTGAAACTCATAAATAGAACCACGATGCTAAAAGATAATTTCAACGATCTGCTCTCCTTTATGGTGGTGGCCCGCGAGCGTAGCTTTACGCGCGCAGCGGCGCAGCTGGGCGTCTCGCAATCGGCACTGAGCCATGCGATGCGCAAGCTTGAGGCGCGATTAGACGTTCGCCTGTTAACCCGCACAACCCGCAGCGTGGTTCCGACACCCGCGGGTGAGCAGCTTTTTTCGCGCCTCAGCCCGCATCTGCTGGAGATCGAACAGGAACTCACGGCGCTTCGCAGCACCCGCGACAAACCCGCAGGCGCTATCCGCATCGTCGCCGGCGAGCACGCGATGGACGCCGTGCTCTGGCCGGTACTGAAGCCTTTTATGCTGCAATATCCTGACATTAACGTCGAAGTGATGGTCGACAATGGCCTGACAGATATCGTAGATGGCCGCTTCGACGCGGGAGTTCGCCTGGGTGAACAGGTGGCAAAAGACATGATTGCGATGCGGATTGCGCCGGACATGCGCATGGCGGTCGTCGGCTCCCCGGATTACCTGGCTCGTTTTGGTGTGCCGCTCGTGCCGGAGCAACTGGGTGAACACCGCTGTATCAATCTCCGCCTGCCCACCCGAGGCGGATTGTATGACTGGGAATTTGAGCGCGACGGGCGCGAGCTTCGCGTGCGGGTTGACGGACAGCTTACGCTGAATAACCTGTCGCAGCGCATCGACGCCGCGGAGAATGGTCTCGGATTAGCCTACGTGCCCGAGTCCTCGGTTCTGGACGCTCTGAATCAGGGACGGCTGGTCAGGGTCCTTGAATCGTGGTGCCCCACGTTTGAAGGATACCACCTCTATTATCCGAGCCGCCGGCAGCACACAACCGCGTTCAGGTTACTTCTCGATGCCCTGCAGCAGCAAAAATTTATACCATCTGGTAATAATTAAGAGAATCTGATGATTAAATAATCAACCCCACCATTGTTTTGACTAAAAACTCATCACGTTTCAGCGTGTTGTGATCCCCGTCTGCTCTGACCACACGATTTCCTTCGACGTGCATCACTTTCGGCACGGTTATATTTTGCGTCGCTTATGAATTGCAGGTAGGATGCCTCGCCATGTTTCGCCTTATCCATACGCAGAATGACTGGGGAGGCGACATGTGTTTGCGCAGAAGCAATCGTTTGTATTGCGCTCTGCCAGGCAGGACTATCACGATAATGGTTCAGACAGGCAAACAGGTAACTCAATGAAAACAAGCAATAAAAGCGCAGCCGATCATCATGCTGCTAAACGTCGCTGGTTGAACTCCCACGAAGAGGGCTACCACAAAGCGATGGGCAACCGTCAGGTTCAAATGATCGCCATCGGCGGCGCTATCGGAACGGGTCTGTTTTTAGGTGCTGGTGCACGCCTGCAGATGGCTGGCCCGGCTCTCGCCCTGGTCTATCTGGTGTGCGGGATCTTCTCTTTCTTCATTCTTCGTGCACTGGGCGAACTGGTACTGCATCGCCCTTCCAGCGGCAGCTTCGTCTCTTACGCCCGTGAATTCCTCGGTGAAAAAGCCGCTTACGTCGCGGGCTGGATGTACTTCGTCAACTGGGCGATGACCGGTATCGTCGATATCACCGCCGTTGCGCTGTATATGCACTACTGGGGCGCGTTTGGCGATGTGCCGCAGTGGGTCTTTGCGCTTGGCGCGCTGGCGATTGTCGGCACCATGAACATGATCGGCGTGAAGTGGTTCGCGGAGATGGAGTTCTGGTTTGCGCTGGTAAAAGTGCTGGCCATCGTGGTGTTCCTGGTCGTGGGTACCGTCTTCCTCGGCAGCGGTAAGCCGCTGGATGGCAATGCCACCGGCTTCCACCTGATAACCGATAACGGCGGATTCTTCCCGCACGGTCTGTTGCCTGCGCTGGTTCTGGTTCAGGGCGTCGTGTTCGCCTTCGCCTCCATCGAGCTGGTGGGTACCGCAGCAGGTGAATGTAAAGATCCGCAGACGATGGTACCAAAAGCCATCAACAGCGTGATCTGGCGTATCGGTCTCTTCTACGTCGGTTCCGTGGTGCTGCTGGTGCTGCTGCTGCCGTGGAACGCCTACCAGGCGGGCCAGAGTCCGTTCGTGACCTTCTTCTCTAAGCTGGGCGTGCCTTACGTGGGCAGCATCATGAACATCGTGGTGCTGACGGCGGCGCTCTCAAGCCTGAACTCCGGCCTCTACTCGACCGGTCGTATCCTGCGCTCCATGTCGATGGGCGGTTCTGCACCGAAGTTCATGTCCAAGATGAGCAAGCAGCATGTGCCGTACGCCGGTATTCTGGCGACGCTGGTGGTCTATGTCTTCGGCGTGTTCCTGAACTACCTCGTCCCATCTCAGGTGTTCGAAATCGTTCTGAACGTGGCTGCACTCGGGATTATCGCATCCTGGGGCTTTATCGTGGTCTGCCAGATGCGTCTGCGCAAGGCGATTAAAGAAGGCAAAGCCGCTGACGTCAGCTTCAAGCTGCCTGGCGCGCCGGTAACGTCCTGGCTCACCCTGCTCTTCCTGTTCAGCGTGCTGGTGCTGATGGCGTTCGACTACCCGAACGGCACCTACACCATCGCGACCATTCCACTGCTGGCCGTGCTGCTGATTGCGGGCTGGTTCGGCGTGCGTAAACGCGTTCATGAAATTCACAGCACCGCGCCGGTTCATCCTGATGATGAAAAACACGACGCGCCGTTGGTGGAAGAAACCTCGCGTTAATAAAAAAGCCGGGTGGCGGCTTCGCCTTACCCGGCCTACATTTCATTATTTTGTAGGCCCGGTAAGCGCAGCGCCACCGGGCAATTCCCATCTTACAGCGCGATACGAATCACGTCGTCAGGCTGGGTGGCTTCCTGCTGGCGGGTAGATTTTTGTTTCACCGTCACGTACAGGGTTTTGCCATCCGCAGAGAGCGCCAGGCTGTTCGGGTAGACCGGCGTGTCGAACGTTTTAGTCACCTTATACGTTTTCCCATCAATCACGCTCACCTTGCCGGCTTCACGGTGCGTCACGTAGGCTTCATTGCGGGCCGGGTTAAACAGGACCGCCAGGGATTCCGGCGCGGCGATTTTCGCGATCACGCTGCCGTCTTTCAGGCTCACCACCAGCACTTCCGGCTGTTTTGAATCGGTCAGGAACGCACGCTGACCGGCTGTATCGAGGCTCAGGTTCAGGTAGAAGTGCTCTTTCCCGTCATCCTGCACTTTTTTACGGCTCAGGATTTTGTTCGTTGCCGTATCAATGGTTAACAGCTCGCCGTCCGCATTCGTGGTGTACAGACGTTTCGCCTGCGCATCCAGCGCCAGGCCGGTGCTGTAAGTACCGGTATTGGCAATGGTCTCTTTCAGCTTCAGCGTGGCGCCATCCACCACCCAAATCACGCTCTCTTTACCGACACCGGTGATGTAAATCGTGTTGCTTGCGTCATCCACCACCAGCTGGCGCGGCTGCAGCGGTTTGACGGTTTCGCTGCGTTGACGCCCGTCCAGCACCAGTCGCCCTTTTACGTCCCCCGTTTTTGCATCAATCGCGGTTACCGCGCCGTTGATCGTATTACCGAACCACAGCGTTTGGGTCGCGTTGTCAAAGGTGGCACCAAAGGGTTTGAGATCGCTATGGATCGCCTGCGTCACGTCCAGCGTGACCGGATCAAGACGGTAAACAATCCCGCCCTTGTCGGTTTTACGGCTTTGCGAGGTCGCCACCCACAGCGCATTCTCCTGCTGGCTCACGGCCATTTCATACGCCCCTTTGCCCACCGCTTTACGCAGCACCTCTTCGGCGGCATGCACCTGGAACGTCCCGGCAAGCAGTAAAGTGGCAGACAGCAGTGACAGGCTCAGACGCGGCGAGCACAGATGACGTAAAGACATAACAATTCCTTTTCTGAAAAGTGGGGTTTGGGCTGACATCACTTCCGGCAGACAACGTCATGGCATTGCCTTTTGATAATGAGAATAGTAATCATTAATCAGATGAATGTGGAGTTTTTCTTTCCCCTCTCGCCTTTCATTAACGCAATGTGCGGTTATAGTTTTCAAAACATTTACAAAACCTTTAACATGTATGGACATGTTCCATTTGGTTCGTTTACATACCACAACCGGTTTTATTCATGAAAATCATTTCTGCCCGTAAGGCTTCTCTCCCGCTGCTGCTGGTTCCTGTTATCTTTGCGCCGCTCACCGCCATGAGCGCAGAGGAACAGACCATGATCGTCAGCGCCACGCCGCAAACCGTATCGGAACTCGATACCCCGGCAGCGGTCAGCGTCGTCAATGGCGATGATATGCGCCAGGCTGCACCCCGCATCAACCTGTCTGAATCCCTTGGCAGCGTCCCGGGACTGCAAATCCAGAACCGTCAGAACTACGCCCAGGATCTCCAGCTGTCGATGCGCGGATTTGGCGCTCGCTCAACCTTTGGGGTGCGCGGTATCCGTATGTACGTCGACGGTATTCCAGCCACCATGCCGGACGGACAGGGTCAGACCTCCAACATCGATCTTTCCAGCGTAGAGAGCGTTGAAGTGCTGCGCGGCCCCTTCTCTGCCCTGTACGGCAACGCCTCTGGCGGCGTGATTAACATCAACACCCAGACCGGTCAGCAGCCGCCGACTATTGAAGCGAGCAGCTATTACGGCAGCTACGGTACCTGGCGCTATGGCATGAAAGCCACCGGCGCGATGGGTGATGGCACCCACGCGGGCGATGTGGATTACACTGTTTCCACCACCCGTTTCACCACCCAGGGCTACCGCGACCACAGCGGCGCGCGTAAGAATCTTGCCAACGCGAAGCTGGGCGTGCGTATTGATGACGTCAGCAAGCTGACGCTGATCTTCAACAGCGTGGACATGAAAGCCAACGATCCGGGTGGACTGAATTATCAGGAGTGGCGGGACAACCCGCGCCAGTCGCCGCGCGGCGATCAGTACAACACCCGCAAGACCATCAAGCAGACCCAGGCCGGTCTGCGCTACGATCGCCAGCTCAGCACCCAGGACGACCTGAGCGTGATGATGTACGCCGGCGAGCGTGAAATGACGCAGTACCAGTCGATTCCGTATCAGCCGCAGCTAAAAGCCACTCACTCCGGCGGGGTGATTGATATGCAACGCCACTATCAGGGCGTGGATACCCGCTGGACGCACCGCGGCGAGCTGCTGGTGCCGGTGACCTTTACCACCGGTCTGAACTACGAAAATCTGAGTGAAGATCGTCGCGGCTACGAGAACTTCGTGATGAGCAACGGGGTGCCGGACTACGGCGTCAAAGGCGATAAACGTCGCGACGAACGCAACCTGATGTGGAACGTCGATCCTTATCTGCAGAGCAGCTGGCAGCTGACGCAGAAACTCTCTGTCGATGCGGGTGTTCGCTACAGTTCGGTCTGGTTTGATTCCAATGACCATTACGTTACGCCGGGCAACGGCGATGACAGCGGTGACGCGAGCTATCACAAATGGCTCCCGGCGGGCGCCGTGAAGTATGCGGTGACTGAGGGGTGGAACCTCTACGCAGCCGCAGGGCGTGGGTTTGAAACGCCAACCATCAACGAACTCTCCTATCGTGCCGATAATCAGGGCGGTCTGAATATTGGCCTGAAGCCATCCACGAATAACACGTATGAAGTGGGCAGCAAAACCCGAATCGGCAACGGTCTGCTGACGGCGGCGTTGTTCCGCACCGATACGGACGATGAGATCGTGGTGGACTCCAGTTCCGGCGGCCGCACAACCTATAAAAATGCCGGGAAAACCCGCCGTCAGGGTGTGGAAGTTTCCCTGGATCAGCAGTTCGCGGAGAACTGGAAGCTGAAGATGGCGTGGACGTATCTGGATGCCACCTACCGGACTAACGTCTGCAGCGACGCAGACTGTAACGGTAACCGTATGCCGGGGATTGCGCGCAACATGGGCTTCGCTTCGTTTGGCTGGCAGCCGGAGGAAGGCTGGTACGCGGGCACGGACGTGCGTTACATGAGCGATATCATGGCCGACGACGAAAACACCGCGAAAGCGCCGTCTTATACGGTAGTCGGGCTGAATACCGGGTATAAGTTTAACTACGGCAACTGGGGAATGGACGTCTTTGGCCGCGTCGATAACCTGTTCGATAAAGAGTACGCAGGATCGGTTATTGTCAACGAGTCCAACGGTCGTTATTACGAGCCTGCACCAGGCCGTAACTATGGCGTCGGGCTGTCGGTCTCTTATCGCTTCGAGTAAGCAAAAAAGAAAAGTTTATTTTATAAATGAAATAACCCTCCTGATGGCAATAAGCCATCAGGAGTTATTCACCAGATAAATAATTAGCGGCGGTATATAGTCGCTCTGATAAATAATCTCTCAGTTAAAATATTGTTGCTGTAAAAGAGAATCCGCTTCATCAATCAACTTATCAATCGCCTTTTGGCTGGCCTCCACATCTCTCCGCTCAAGGGCTGAAAGAAGTTCGTCATAGTGATATGTTGCCGTTTTGATGTCGCTAAGCTCCTGGTGCAGATAGTTCATACAGGGGCCGATGCGGACCCATAGCTGTTCAATTAAGGCATTAAGCGTCGGCATTTCAGCATACTGATAAAGCGTAAACCTGAAGACACGATTCGCATGCAAGGCCTGCTGAACGTTTCCATTGCGCATGGCCTCATGGAAGGCCTCTGACATTTTGCGCAATGCCTCCAGCTTGCCGTCTGACATATTCTGGCATGCTGCGGCAACCGCCATTGGCTCAAGCTGTTTTCGGATGGCGTTAATCTCGTTATAACGCTCCAACGTTACCTCAGGGACCAGAAAAGCCTGCGCTGGCGTGGCGTGAAGCGCGCCTGAGGAGACCAGGCGCAGTAGCGCTTCGCGAACCGGCGTAATACTGGTGCCTAATTTATCAGCAATCTCTTTCGTAATCAGTCGTGCTCCTGGTTTGAGGGAGCCTGTAATTAACGCCCCTTTCAAACTGTGTTCAACCTGCATGGTAAGGCTAACCCTTTGGGCTTTTTCTAAGTGATCCAAATCAAGCATGTGGAATTCCTGTAGCTAAAACTTAATGCTATTTTTAAACGCCAGTTTTAATAAAACGGCGCCGGTACGATATATCCTGTATCGTCATGCCTGGTGGTGGGAAGTACGTAAAACAGCAAAAAAAAAGCAAACATCATTTTTTTTATCGTTTTCGGGCTCATCCGGGATGATGGCGCGAAAAACCGTGTCCAGTAATTAAAGACAATATATCGTATCTTCACAAATAAATATGGCGGGAAACCCCGCCATTGTGCGCTTTATTTATTGTCACTCGCGACGCGAATCACGACTTTGCCGAAGTTTCGTCCTTCCAGCAGGCCAATCAGCGCCTCGGGAGCGTTTTCCAGCCCGTCCGTCACCTGTTCGCGATAGTGGATTTTTCCCTCCTGCACCCAGCGCCCCATCTCTTCCTGGAACTCATGAATGCGGTGTCCATAATCCTGGCCGATAATAAAGCCCTGCATACGAATGCGTTTCTTGAGAAGGGTCGCCATCAGGAGCGGCAGGCGGTCCGGCCCTTCAGGCAGGCCCGTCGCGTTATAGCCGCTCACCAGGCCACACACCGGCACGCGCGCGGAGGTGTTCAGCAGGGGCAGCACGGCATCAAACACTTTCCCGCCGACGTTTTCATAATAGACATCAATACCGTTCGGACAGGCGTGTTTCAGCTGGTCGGCAAAATCCGCCGCATGGTGATCCAGACACAGGTCAAAGCCGAGAACCTCAACGGCATGGCGGCATTTCTCTGGGCCACCGGCCACGCCGACCACCCGGCAACCCTTGATTTTGCCGATCTGCCCTACTGTCGCGCCAACCGGGCCGGTCGCCGCAGCCACCACCAGCGTTTCACCCGCTTTCGGTTGCCCGATATCCAGCAGCCCCATATAGGCGGTAAAGCCCGGCATGCCCAATACGCCCAGCGACCAGGAAGGATGAGACGGATTGTCGCCCATCTTCACCAGGCCGCTGCCGTCCGAAAGTTCATACTCCTGCCAGCCGCTGTAGCCCAGCACCCATTCACCGGCTTTGAAGTCGGGATGGTTTGACTGCTCAACGCGGCTGACCGTTCCCCCCACCATCACCGCACCGATCTCAACCGGCGGTGAATAGGATGGCGCGTCGCTCATGCGACCCCGCATATAAGGATCCAGCGACAGCCAGACGGTACGAAGCAGAAGCTGCCCCGCACCCGGTTCCGGAACAGGCTGCGTTTCCAGACGAAAATTTTCCGCGACCGGTGCGCCCTGTGGACGAGAGGCCAGCACCCAGCGGCGGTTATGCGAAACAGAGTGATTCATCAGGATCTCCTTCTGGTACAAATGTCATTACAGCCTGGCTCACGTTCAGCGTTATCGCATTAGCATTACGAGCCAGACTGATTGAGGCGTACAACCAGATAGATGCAGGTTTCATTCGTCTCGTTGATGAACCGACAGTCATTAGGCGGCCCCAGCTCAAGACAGTCTCCGGCGTGCATCTCGTGGCGGGTGTCGCCCTCCTGAAACACCAGCTCACCGGACTGCAGCCAGATAAGCTGACGCGCCAGGGCGTAAGAAGAGGCCGGCATCGGAACGTCGCTTCCCGCAGGCAGTTCCACCTGAACAAGGTCGATGGGCAGATCGGTACGGGGAGAAACATGGCGGCGGAGGTAGTGCGTCTGCGGATCGCGCCAGACGGGCTGGTTTGCCAGGCGCAGCAGCTTACCCTCCTGCATTTCGGCCCGGGCAATCAGCGTTGACATGCTGATGCCAAACGCGCCCGACAGGCGGGCAAGCAAGGTGGCTGTCGGGCTACTGTCCCCGCGCTCGATTTTATGGATCATGGCGCGGGAGACCCCTGCCCGGTCCGCCAGCTCGCTGAGGGACCATCCGCGAGACTCGCGTTCAAGGCGAATTCTTGCGCTAATCCGTTGATTCATCGTGTCTGTTATGGTGTTCATGACGTCATACTATAGTGTATGAACGGCAATTCAATGGGCTTTTGATAACAAAAAAATATGGCTTATGCCATAGCGATCGGGCGATACAGTTGTGTAATATCGTAGCGATAACGTAATACTATAGTGAACAACACACAGAGGCTTCATCATGATCGTTCGTCATGCCTGCAAAGAAGACTGCGCTGCGATAGGCGAGATTTACAACCACGCGGTGCTGCATACCGCCGCGATCTGGAACGATAAAACCGTCGATACCGATAACCGAATCGCCTGGTTTGAGGCGCGCTCGCTTGCGGGCTACCCGGTTCTGGTAAGTGAAGAGGACGGCGTAATCACCGGCTACGCCTCTTTCGGCGACTGGCGCGCCTTTGACGGCTTCCGTCATACGGTTGAGCACTCGGTCTATGTCCACCCGGCCCATCAGGGCAAAGGGATTGGCCGCACGCTGATGAAGGCGCTGATTAACGAGGCCCGCGCCATTGGGAAACACGTGATGGTGGCCGGCATTGAAGCGCAAAACCATGCCTCGATTCATCTCCATGAAACGCTCGGCTTTGTGACGACCGGACAAATGCCGCAGGTGGGAACCAAGTTTGGCCGCTGGCTGGACTTAACCTTTATGCAGCTGCAACTGGACGAGCGCAGCGATCCGGACGCGATCCCATGAATCAGTCCCTGACCCTGGCGTTTCTGGTCGCGGCGGGCATCGGTCTGGTGGTGCAAAACACCCTGATGGTGCGTATCACCCAGTCCTCCTCCACCATTCTCATCGCGATGCTGCTGAATTCGCTGGTCGGCATCGTGCTGTTTGTCAGTATTCTGCTGCTGAAACAGGGCGTGGCCGGGTTCAGCGAGCTGGCCGCGACGGTGCGCTGGTGGACGCTTATCCCGGGGCTGCTGGGGTCGTTTTTCGTGTTTGCCAGCATCAGCGGCTATCAGAACGTTGGCGCGGCGACGACCATCGCCGTGCTGGTCGCAAGCCAGCTGATTGGCGGGCTGGTGCTGGACGTGCTGAGGAGCCATGGCATCCCGCTGCGCGCCCTGATCGGCCCGGTGTGCGGCGCGGTGATGCTGGTGGTCGGGGCCTGGCTGGTGGCGCGACGCCAGTTTTGATGGTTACAGTATGGTGCCGCCTTTCGTCAGCTGTTCCTCACGCGCGTCCATCTCCTCTTTATGCTGCTTACCATGGTGCGAAATCGCGGTGCGCAGACGCTGCTGCTGGGTGTAGCGATCTTCACGGCTGAGCTCTGCATCATCGCTTAATTCAATCAGCAGCTCGTTCATGTGGGTAATGACGCTCTCTTCGATAGCGGCATCGACGCGGGCGATAACTTCGTTTAAATGTGACATTGTCACTCCTTGTAATGTGCCCGGTGGCGGCTCCGCCCTTTCGGACCTACGGGTGCCAAATGTAGGCCGGGTAAGGCGTAGCCGCCACCCGGCTAAAAAGGCTTAGTTCAGCTTCGCTTTCGAGAAATCGCTGCCCATCAGGCTTACGCTGTACCCGGTCACATTGCTGCGGGTCGCGTAGAACGTTTTCCCGTTGGCCAGCGCGATCCACGGCGCCTGCTGGTAGAAAATCTCCTGCGCCTGGCCATAGAGCTTGGCTCGCTCAGCCGGGCTGCTGGTCAGCTTCGCTTTTTGCACCAGACCATCATACCCCTTATCGCACCAGCGCGCGGCGTTTGAGCCGGTTTTAATGCTGTTGCAGCCGAGCAGCACGTCGGCAAAATTGTCCGGGTCGCCGTTGTCGGACATCCAGCCAAACAGCGCGGAGTCATGTTCGCCTTTACGCATTCCGGAGAGATATTCGCCCCACTCGTAGGAGACAATTTTGGCCTTCACGCCGACTTTTGCCCAGTCGCTTTGGATCATCTCCGCGATACGACGCGAGTTCGGGTTATACGGACGCTGAACCGGCATTGACCACAGCGTGACTTCCGCGCCCTTCTCCAGACCCGCCTGCTTCAGCAGGGCTTTCGCTTTTTCAGGATCGTAGCTGTAGTCCTTGAGGTCTTTATTGAAGCCCAGCATATTTGGCGGGATCGGCGATTTTGCCACCGTGCCCGATCCCATAAACACCGCATTAACGATGGCCTTCTTGTCGGTCGCGTAGTTGAGCGCCTGACGCACCAGCACGTTATCAAACGGTTTTTTCTCGGTATTAAACGCCAGATAACCGACGTTCAGCGCATCGACCGAGTGCAGCGTCAGGTCTTTGTTGTTTTTGATGGCGTCAAACTGAACCGGGGATGGCGCAGGAATGATCTGGCACTCGTTGGTCTGCAGCTTCGCCAGGCGGGTTTCCACGTTTGGCGTAATGGAGAAAATGAGATGCTTCGTCGGCACCTCGCCTTCCCAGTAGTTCGGGTTCGCGACGTAGCGGATCAGCGAATCCACTTTGTACTGCTGCAGCACGTAAGGCCCGGTGCCAATCGGCCAGGTGTCCACGTTCTCAGGCGTGCCTTTTTTCAGCATTGCGTCGGCGTATTCAGCGGAGAGAATCGAGGCGAAATCCATCCCCCAGTCGGCCAGAAACGCGGCGTTGGGTTCACTGAGGGTGAACTGGACGTGATAATCATCGACCTTTTTAACGTCCTGGATCAGCTTATCGAGACCGACATCATTAAAGTACTCGTAGTTGCCCTGCGACACGTTGTGGTACGGGTGTTTAGGGTCTTTCTGACGCATGACCGAGAAAATAACGTCATCGGCATTAAAGTCGCGCGTCGGTTTGAAGTATTTGTTGCTGTTGAACTTCACCCCTTTACGCAGGGCAAAGGTATAGGTCTTGCCGTCCGGCGAAATCGTCCAGGACTCCGCCAGCGACGGCACCGGGTGTTTTTCACCGGGTCGAAATTGATCAGACGGTTATACAGTACCTGAGAGCTGGCCACAAAAGACGGGCCAGAGCTGGCGATTTGCGGGTTGAAGGACTCGGGGGAGGCCTCTGAACAGTAAATAAGGGTGTCGTTATTTGCCGCCCATGCGGCACCGGCTGGTAACAGCGCGCTCAGCGCAAGGGCGAGCAGTGTTTTCCCTGTAGACATGGTTATAACCCTGACAGTTTTATTATATAGGACAGTAATAACAGCACAGGCGTTTTGACCTGGCAAATAACGAAACACTATCAGGTTATTCTAAAGCCGCGTTTTTTGCTGTTTTAACCGCCAGCGCTCAAAAAGATGATTTGCCTTAAGTGCCATTATTCGTCAAGCACAACCGTCACTTTCTATGCCGCAAGAAATCGGCGCTTTTAGCGTCTCTTCCTCCGTTTGTTTGCTTCCTCGTTTCGTTAAAGTAATGGTGTGAAGAAGTATATGGGATCAAATCGTGGCAAAAACTCTTTTACGCAGCGGTAATCTGGATGATTTTCAGGCCGTTGGCGGCGGCGGACAAGCCGTTTTCGAATCAGCGTTGCAAATCCGGGAAGCGCTCCGTTTGCGCAAACAACAGGCCATCGTCGACTGTCTGGCGATTCCTCAGGTCAACGACAGTGGCGACCGCGTGGACTGGTATTCCCCGGTTGAAGGGAGCGTAATCAGCTGGAAAGCGGCCGATGAAGATGATCGCTATCGCGCCCTGCGCTATCTGGAAAACACGCTCGCCAGCGTCGAGTCATTAAGCAAGAAATGCCTGCAGTCGCCTAAAACCGCGCAACAGCTTTTTGGCTCTCTGCTGTCAAAGGCGTTTCAGTTTCCGGGCGAAAACTTCCTCTTCCTGGTGGACGGAAAGCCGGTCATTAGCTTCTGGGGGTTTGTAAACCTGAACGAGAACGCGCGCGACGATGTCCTCGACTGCCTGCGTGAATCGCTGATCCCTGAGCCAGCCCCCGTTGTGATTGACGATCCTGAACCCGAGCCTGAGCCAGAGCCGGTGATGACCTTTGAGCATGCTGACGAGCCGCTGATCGCCCCATCCACGGTGGTGCGTATTACGCCGGAGGAGCTGTATGAGCCCGAACCGGCCCCCGTCGTTGCACAACCTGTTCAGGCGCCTGCTCCGGCGAACGTCGTGAAAAAGCGCCGCGTTCCCCTCTGGACCCTGCCGGTTGCCGCCGTGATCGTCGCCGCCATTGCCGCCCCGCTGCTGTGGCCAAAACAGGCACCTTCCGCTGAGCCCGCCCCGGCCCCCACACCTGAACCTGTGGAGATTGCGCCAAAACCGATCAAAGCGGTTGAGCCGCTGGCGATGAAGCTACCGCTGCATCAGGCGGAGGTCGTGGCCAGCAAAGAAAAAGACGCAGCTCCGGCCGCTCCTGCGCCACAGCCCGCTCCGGTGGTGATTGTCGCCATCCCGAAAGACGCCATGGTGATGGAAGCGAATCAGGTAAAAGCGGGATCGACGCGCTTCCTGAACGGCACCTGGCGCGCCATCCTCGATGTGAAAGATCCGGTTACCGGCAAGCCGCCGTCGCTGCGCTATCAGATCCAGAACAATAAAGGTTTCGCCCGCGTTGTCCATGGCGACAATATTGTCTGCCGCGCGGAGGTCTTCTCCGGGCTGCACAGCAATGGCGAGCTGATGATTAAGAGTCGCGGCACTGCCCGCTGCACCGACGGTTCCCGCTACCCGATGCCGGAAATTGCCTGTAAAGCAGGCACCAGCGATATCGCAGAATGTCGCGCCCGTTATGATGCCAACACCGTCGTCCCACTGACGTTCAAGAAAGCAGGTGCCTGATCCTATGCTGGTAAATCTTTGCGACTATAAACAAAGCGTCACGCTTATTGCCAACAGCGGCGTGCAGTTCCTCGATTTCGGTCTGACGCCGCAGGACTCCGCCAGCAACGGGCGCTTCGTACGTAAAACCGCGAACGGCCCGCTATTGCGCCTCGATTTCGACCTGGTCAACGGTCGCTATACCCTGCCCGGCATGAACGGCGGGCAGCCAGAAGTGGTCAAACCGGAAACCACTATCCCGCTGCATCAGTCGCTGGCGGTACTGGATGGCGTCTGGCTTCCGGTTCCGTTCCTGCGCTTCAACCCGCCGCGGACCTTTGTTGAAGGGCCGGATAACTGGGCGCGCGTTCAGGTGCGCAAGCTTGACACCCCGGACACGGCAGGCAATACACACCGCGTCACCCTCGCGCTTGACAGCCAGATTGCCGATCATGCCACGTCCGCGCTCTCTCCGGTGGAAAACGATATTCTGAACGGGACCCGCTTCGCGCTGGCGTGGCGCGATAACGAGGTAGACAGTTTCCTCGATCAGACCTGGATTGACGGCTGGCTGCGCGAGGCGTTTACCCAGTATGCCGACGGCGTTGAGAACCGCTCTGAACGCGACCTGCAGCAGGCGATGCGCAGTTTTGAATATCAGGCCCACTGGCTTAACCTGCTGACTATGCTCGGTGAACAGCTCACCGTACCGGAAGTGAAATTTGTCACCCATACGCTCAGCACGCCAGCCATTCCGGTCGACCTGATCCTCGACGTGGGTAACACCCACACCTGCGGCGTCATTATTGAAGACCACGGCGATGCGAACGATGGGCTGCGTCAGACCGCCGAGCTGCAGGTTCGCTCGCTCAGCGAGCCGCAGTTCCTGAACGAGCCGCTGTTCACCAGCCGTCTCGAGTTTTCAGAAGCGCGTTTTGGCAAGCAGCACTTCTCGGTGGAAAGCGGTCGCGAAGACGCCTTTGTCTGGCCGTCGATTGTCCGCGTCGGCGATGAGGCCCGCAAGCTGGCGATGCAGCGTCTGGGAACCGAAGGCAACAGCGGTATCTCCAGCCCGCGTCGCTACCTGTGGGATGAAACCCCGGTCGTGCAGGACTGGCGCTTTAGCCAGATGAACAGCAAGACCCAGCGTGAACCGCTTGCCACCGCGTTCCCGCTGATGAACCTGATGAACGATGACGGCGAGCCGCTCTTCACGCTGCCGCAGGACGAGCGCCTGCCGGTCTTCTCGCCGCAATACAGCCGCAGCACCCTGATGACCCATATGTTGTGCGAGCTGCTGGCACAGGCGCTGGGGCAGATCAACAGCGTCGCCACGCGCCTGCGTCTGGGCTTCCCTGCCTCGCCGCGCCAGCTGCGCACGCTGATCCTGACGCTGCCCTCCGCCATGCCAAAGCAGGAGCGCGAGATCTTCCGTCGCCGCATGTTTGAAGCCATCGCGATTGTCTGGAAAGCGATGGGATGGCACCCGCAGGATGAGGATTTTGTCACCCGCAAACAGCAGGAAAAAAGCGTGGTGCCGGTACCTGAAATCCAGATGGAGTGGGATGAAGCCAGCTGCGGTCAGCTGGTCTGGCTGTATAACGAAGCCATCTCCCGCTTTGGCGGCCAGACCGAAGCCTTCTTCGCCTCCCTTGCCCGTCCGGACCGTGAACCTGAGCCGGGCAGCCAGCCGGGGCGCGCGCTGCGCGTCGCGTCCATCGACATCGGCGGCGGCACAACGGATATGGCGATCACCCATTATCAGCTGGATGACGGTTCCGGCAATAACGTCAAAATCACCCCGCAGCTGCTGTTCCGCGAAGGGTTTAAGGTCGCGGGCGACGATACGCTTCTGGACGTGATTCAGCGCTACGTGTTGCCCGCTCTGCAAACGCAGCTGCAGAAATCCGGTATCGCGGATGCCTCGCTGCTGATGGCCTCGCTGTTCGGTGACTCCGGGCGCATTGATACCCAGGCCGTACTGCGCCAGCAAACGGCGCTGCAGCTCTTTATGCCGATTGGCCATGCCATTCTTGCCGGATGGGAATCCAGCGACGTTGACGATCCGCTGGCCGGACTGCATGCCACCTTTGGCGATCTGCTGCCGCAGAAGCCGACCCGCAACGTGATGAACTATCTGCAGCAGGCGATCGATCATGCCCTGCCTGCGGGTTCAGACGCTTTCGATCTTTTCGCCGTGCCGCTGCATGTGAACTTCCGCGAAATGCAGGATGCGATGCTGGCCGGGCAGTTTACGCTGGCCTCCCCGCTCCACGCGGTTTGTGAGGCGATCTCCCATTACAGCTGCGACATTCTGCTGATCACCGGACGTCCGGGCTGCCTGCCTGGGGTTCAGGCGCTCATTCGTCACCTGCAGCCAGTGCCGGTCAACCGCATCGTCTGGCTGGATAAATACCAGGTACATGAGTGGTATCCGTTCAGCCAGCAGGGGCGCATTGGCAACCCGAAATCGACCGCTGCCGTGGGGGCCATGCTCTGCAGCCTGGCGCTTGACTTGCGTCTGCCGCGCTTCAACTTTAAAGCCGCGGACATTGGCGCGTATTCCACCGTGCGCTATCTGGGCGTGCTGGATAACACCGTCAATACCCTGCGCGAGGAAAACGTCTGGTATCAGGATATCGATCTTGATAAACCCGGCGCGAAGCTTGATGCGCGTCTGCACTTCCCGCTGCGCGGGAACGTGACTCTCGGCTTCCGTCAACTGGCAAACGCGCGCTGGCCGGCCACGCCGCTCTACACGCTCAGCATTAACTCGGCCGAACTGGCAAAAGCGATTGCCGGCGACGGCGTGCTGAACGTGCGGCTCAAGCTCTGCGGCGGCAGCAAGCAGGAAGGTCCGGAGGCCTTCGAGCTGAGCGATGCCTGGCTGCAGGACGGCACGCCGGTGGCGCCTGACGCATTAACCTTCAAACTGAATACCCTGGCCGATCGCCGACACAGCGGTAGCCACTACTGGATCGACAGCGGGAGCGTATACCTGAAATGACAGCGACCACGAACACCACTCAGGCCTTAATCGGGTGGATTAACGAGACGCGCCTGACCGCCCCTGTGCTGGATAACGATGCCGACGCCCTGCTTGCTCGCATCAACGCGGTGCAGGCGCGGGAGCAGGCCATTGAACGCGCCATGACCCGCCAGAGCAGCATTGGGCTTTACGGCCATTCGCAGAGCGCGAAAGCGCACCTGCTCTTATCGCTGTGCGGCAGCGGCAATGGTCGCCTGAACGTGACGCCAGGCCAGCGCACCTTTGACTATTTTTCGCATATCAATCCAGGACATGCCCTGACCAATATGGCCGTCCGCTTCACCCGGGAAATCCCGGAAGCGCTTGACGAGGCGTTTCCGCTGCGCCTGAACCTGGTCACCGAGGCCGAGCTGGTACAGCTGTTTATTGCCCGCACGACGCAGCACCCGCAGATGCGCGCGGTGGATAAGGCGGTCATCGAGACACGGCTGGAGAAATGGCGCGGCCTGCGCCAGCCGCAGGGCGTGCCCGGCATCACCGCTCAGGAAGTGGGGGCAATTGCCCGCTTCTGGCAGAGCATGGTACCCGCAGCGAAACAGCAGATTGATGATGCCCTGTGGCATGAGTTTGCCCAACTGGTGCCTTCACTCGATCTCAGCACGCGAGCCAGCGTCTGGTCGCTGCTCTGGGGCGAACAGCAGGAACTGACCCAGCAGTGGTTAAACCTGGCCCATGTGCTGCACCAGACCAGCCATGCCAGCGAGCTTGCGGCCCCCCTTAGCCTGCTGGTGGACAGCTTTGGGCTGCCGGGTGAAGGGTTCCTGACGCACGACGGTTCGATAGCGCTTCAGCACGCACAGGAGACGCTTCTTCATCCGCTGAACAACGGTGAAATGCTTAACGCCATCAGCCTCCCGGTCGATGTGCTGGCCTTCCTGACCCGCGAACTGGTGCTGCCGGTTGAGAGCGGCGCGCTGGATAATGTTGATATCATTGATATCCCGGTGTTTGAAGATAGCCATGCCGATCCGCTACGCCAGGCGAAATCCCAGTGGCTGCTTGAGCACTATCGTCAACAGCTCCAGCCGGATGTGCTGGTCATTTGCAACGCGACGGCGCAGCACGAACAGACGGCCAAAAAAGCAAAAGTGTTAATGAACTGGGTCAGGGAGACGCAGCCTGCCGAAGAATCTGCCCTGCCGGGGCTGGTGTGGGCGATCACCCCGCATGACGCCCGCTTTACTACCCGGCAGAACCTCGACGAAGCCGTACAGCATCTGCTCGGAAAGCCGGGCTTGCGCTGGGGCACCCTCCAGGCCCTGGACAGCCACAGCATGCAGCGCGTCATTGAGTGGCTGTCTCAGGCCACGTTGCCCGCGCAGCGACAGAAACGTCTCGGCACGCTGAAAAATGCGCTGCATCAGGAGCTCTCGGCGCTGATGCAAAGCTACCTGGCACCGCTGGTTGAGGAACCGGGTACCCGACGCGCTCAGGCAGAAAACATGGTGCGCATGCTGCAAAGCAGTGCCGCCCGCCACGGCGAGCTGCTTGAAGGCCTGCTGCCGCCGCTGAAGGCCTTTGAAACGCTGCTGGCCGTTCAGCAGCCGCGCGAGGAGCAGGTTAACGGGCTGTTTACGGATACCATTGACCTGTTTGCCGATAATGCCCAGGAAAGCGCAGGCCTGTTCCAGACCAAAGACAAAGCGCGTCTGGCGCACAGAGTATGGATAAATCATCTGCGCCAGTGGAGCCGCAACGAGGCGACCGCCGCCCGTCTTGGGCTGGATCCTGAGGTGTTACAGCAAATCGCGGATGTGCTGGTCGTCACCAGCTACCGGCTGAATCTGCCTCAACAGCTGCAGCGAATTGTCGAAGCAGATAAAAGTAGCGCTGCGCAACTGCATGCTGTGATGGGCAATTTCGTTGGCTGGCTGGGTTACGACCAGACGCCCGTGGCGACGCGTCCGGCAAGCCGCATCCGCAAGGGCCAGGCCATCTTCGTCACGCCGGTGGTCAGCAGCGCCGAACCTCGCCTGACGCGCCTGGGAGAACAGCCGGTCCATGCGGCTACCGCATATGTTTACGACTGGCTGGTCGCACTCTATAGCCGCGCGATAGAGAACATTGATTACCAGCACCCGCATGATGTTCAGCCTGACGCACGTCAGGCACTACGTGCTTTAATAAAGTAGCCGCCCTTCTTGCCGGGTGGCGCTGCGCTTACCCGGCCTACATTTCGCAACGATGATACATTGCACAATAATCACTCCGTCATACATTCGGCTAAGGCCCGCGCCAGCGCAGAGGGGTTTTCCCAGGACATTGAGTGACCCGCCGCAGGAATAATTTTCACCTCAACGCCCTTCTGCTGGAGATTTTCCACATCGTCATCCGGCAGAGAGAGCTCGCCAAAAATCAACGTTACCGGGCAAGAGAGTGACAGGAACTGCGCTTCCCATTCCGGTTCAACGCCCGCGACCAGGCCAGATGCACCGCGCCAGACGGCATAAGCGGCATTGCTCTGCAGGCATCCCGCCCACGCTGTTTTTTCTGCGCTAAGCATGGCGTCATATCCGTGCTTCAGAAATTGTTGCTCTGATTGCGCCGCTATAGACCGGCTGAACATGCCCCCACCCGCGTGAAAATTGGGCTCTGACACCATCAGTCCCTTCACGCGCGTTGCCAGCAGCCCCGCCGTCTCGATAGCAATACTGCCGCCCATGCTGTGGCCGTATAACCAGAAAGAATCCAGTTTAAGATGGTCAATCAGTTCCGCGACAACGTGCGCCTGGTCAGTGGTTTTATAGCTGTAGTGCTCAGGCTTATCGCTGTAGCCGCTGCCGGGCAAGTCGATGAGAATCGCTCTGCGCGCGCCAAACAGCGGGTCACAAACGACGCGGGGATATTCATAGGAAGAGGCGCAGCCCAGCCCGTGAATGAACACCACGGGATCGCCGGAACCGGGCAAGTCGTGCCAGCGCACGGTGCAACCGGCCTGCTGCGAGTAAAAACTGTTCATAAGCACTCCTTTTATGATGCACTGTTTATTTATACAGTTATCACATCAGGAATGCTATGTTCATCTTTTAAAACTGGAAGCGTGCTTCAGAAAAGCGAGACCAGCAGCGCAACGGGAAAGCTCATTGGCCAGGTTGACCCCACCAGGAAAGCGCTGAGCAGGCGGATACGTTTGCGGTCTTTAGAGAGGAACCAGGTGATTAATGCGCAGATGGAAGCCATGATTGCGTAAAAAACCAACATCTTTTGATACAACGTCATTCTGTATACCAGAGCCGAAAAAATAACCGCACGCAATATGCGTCATATGTTGACACAGATCAAGTTTTTTCGTTACAGAATAACCACTTAAAAATTACGGCTAATAACAATTGAGTATCTTGCGTAACACATGTGGCGAGCAAGGAGCACGCCTGGCCGCGCAAGCGGCCAGGCTGAGCGGATCAGTGTTTGATCATCACATGCCTGACGACCGTATAATCCTCAAGCCCGTAGACCGACATATCTTTCCCGTAGCCCGATAATTTCATGCCGCCGTGCGGCATTTCGCTCACCAGCATAAAATGGGTATTCACCCAGGTGCAGCCGTACTGCAGGCGCGCACTCAGGCGATGGGCACGCCCCACGTCTTTGGTCCAGACCGATGACGCCAGGCCGTATTGCGAATCGTTCGCCCAGGCCAGCACCTGCGCCTCGTCATCAAATTCGGTGACGCTCACCACCGGGCCAAACACCTCGCGTTGAACGATGGCATCGTCCTGTTTTGCCCCCGCCAGCAGGGTTGGCTGGAAGTAGTAGCCCGCTCCCTCTTTTTTGCTCCCGCCGGTGACAACCCGGATATGACCGAGCGCTTTCGCCTCATCGACGGCCTGGCAGACGCGTGAAAGATGGGCGGCCGAGCTGAGCGGACCGAGTTCGGTAGCCTCGTCCTCCGGGGCACCCATTTTAAGACTGGCAACCGCGGCGCCCAGCTTTTCCACCAGTTGGGCATAAATTCCCTTCTGGGCATAAATGCGGCAGGCCGCCGTACAGTCCTGTCCGGCATTGTAGAAACCAAACGTCCGCACGCCTTCGACCACCGCATCGAGGTCGGCATCATCAAACACGATCACCGGCGCTTTGCCACCCAGCTCCATATGGGTGCGTTTAATCGAGGACGCCGTATGGCCGATGATATGTTCCCCGGTCGCAATCGAACCGGTCAGCGAAACCATGCGGACCTTCTCGTGTCCGGTGAGCGGGTCGCCGACCGTTTTGCCCCGACCAAACAGCACGTTCAGAACGCCCGCCGGGAAGATATCTTTTGCCAGCTCTGCCAGCTTCAGCGCGGTCAGGGGCGTGATCTCTGAGGGCTTAATCACCACACAGTTCCCTGCTGCCAGCGCGGGGGCCAGCTTCCAGGCTGCCATCATCAGCGGGTAGTTCCACGGCGCGATAGAGGCCACCACGCCCACCGGGTCACGGCGAATCATTGACGTGTGGCCGTCAAGGTACTCGCCAGCGGCGAGGCCGTTCAGGCAGCGGGCGGCCCCGGCAAAGAAACGGAAAACATCGACCACCGCCGGGATTTCATCACCCAGCGCGCAGTGCAGCGGCTTACCGCAGTTAAGGGACTCGAGCCGGGCAAACGCCTCGCCGTGCGCTTCAATCGCATCCGCCAGCTTCAGCAGGCACTCGGCGCGGGTTTTCGGCGTCGTTTGTCCCCACGCCGCAAAAGCACGGTCAGCAGCCAGCACCGCCGCGTCGACCTGGGCCGCTGACGCCTCAGCAATCTCCAGCAGTACCTCTCCGGTGGCCGGGTTATAAACCGGCTGTTTTTCACCTTCTCCGGCAACCAGCTCACCGTTTATCAGCAGATGTTTTTGCATAGCATTTTCCTGTTGAATTCACTGTTATTTCCCGCTGCCGGCAATGTTTTCGCCGTCGCGGGTTAGCCACCAGGCTCCCAGAATGGGGATAGTTGTCACCAGCATCACCAGCAGAGCTACGACGTTGGTGACGGGCACGTCGCGTGGACGCCCGAGCTGGTTGAGCAACCACAGCGGTAACGTGCGCTCGTGTCCCGCCGTAAATGTTGTGACGATTATCTCGTCAAACGACAGGGCAAACGCCAGCATTCCCCCGGCCAGCAGCGCGGAACCCAGATTGGGCAGCACCACGTAGCGAAAGGTTTGCCACCCGTCAGCCCCGAGATCCATCGACGCTTCCACCAGGCTCCAGGAGGTGCGTCTGAACCGGGCAATCACGTTGTTAAACACCACCACCACGCAGAAGGTGGCGTGTCCGACAACGATGGTGAAAAACCCCGGCTCAAGATTGATCGTTTTGAAAGCCGTCAGCAGCGCCAGACCGGTGATGATCCCCGGTAACGCAATCGGTAACAGCAGCAGCAGAGAGATCGCATTCTTGCCAAAAAACGCGCTTCGCCACAGCGCTGCTGCAGCAAGCGTGCCAAGCACAAGGGCAATGGCGGTGGAAAGCGCGGCAATTTGAAGTGACAACGTCACGGATTCGATAATGTCGCCGCGCCCCGCCGCCACGCTAAACCATTTCAGCGTCAGCCCCTGTGGCGGAAAGCTGAAGGCGGCGTCTTCGGTGTTGAAGGCATAGGTCGCGATAATCAGCAGCGGGAAGTGCAGGAAGATGACGCCTCCCCACGCTGCCACTTTCAGGAACAGCGGTGCGCGTTCAGAGTGCATCGAATGCTCCCAGACGTTTCACGAACGCCAGATAAAGAGAAATCAGCACGATGGGAACCAGCGTAAACGCGGCGGCCATTGGCATATTGCCGATAGCGCCCTGCTGCGAGTAGACCATGTTACCGATGAAATAGCCCGGCGGGCCGACCAGCTGAGGAACGATGAAGTCCCCCAACGTCAGGGAAAACGTGAAAATGGACCCCGCCGCAATGCCCGGTATGGCCAGCGGCAGAACGACATAACGGAACGTCTGACGGGGGCGCGCGCCGAGGTCGGCTGAGGCCTGCAGTAGCGAGGCCGGCAGGCGCTCCAGCGCCGCCTGGACGGGCAGGATCATAAACGGCAGCCAGATGTACACGAACACCAGAAACCGCCCCAGCCCGGAGGTGGATAAGGTGTTACCGCCCACTGCCGGGAGCGTCAGGATTGAAGTCAGAATCGTCTCCAGTCCAAGATGGCTGAGAAACCACTGGGCCACGCCGTCCTTCGCCAGCAGCAGCGTCCAGGCGTAGGCTTTGACGATATAGCTCGCCCACATTGGCAGCATCACGGCGATATAGAAGAAAGCCTTCCACTTGCCGCTGGTGTATCGCGCCATGTACCAGGCCATCGGGAATGCGAGGATGGCGCTGGCAATGGTCACCGCAATCGCCATCGTTAACGTGCGCAGGATGATGTCGTAGTTTGCCGGGTTGAAGAGCGCCTGAATATTCGCCAGCGTCAGATCCGGCGTGACCGCCATGGTGAAATCGTCAAAGGTGTAAAACCCCTGCCACAGCAGCGTCAGCAGCGATCCTAAATAGACGATGCCAAACCACATCAGCGGCGCAAGCAGAAGCAGGAACAGGCCGAGCGACGGTTTACGCCAGAACAGTGCGGTCATGCGGCTTAAGCGGCCGCGCGGGGCGGGAGGATGCGCGACACTCATATCCATTTCACCTCTCCTCATGCAGGCGGATCATCGCGTCACGTGACCATGACGCCATGACCGCCTGCCCTGGCGCAATGCCGCTCAGCGGCGAGACGTCACTGAAGTTAGCCTGACTCACCAGCAGTTTGGCGCCATCGGCGAGCTTCAGCTCCAGACGCGTGGCAGCCCCCTGATACTGAACGGCCTGCACGACGCCCTGAACCTGAACGTCACCCTGTTCATTAAGGCGAATATGTTCCGGGCGCAGGGAAAAGGTGCCCTCCATCCCGCAAAGTGTCTTCGCAAGGCCCGCATCAAAAACGTTAGAGGTGCCAACAAAACCGGCGACAAAAGGCGTGCGCGGACGCATGTAGAGATCGCGCGGGGTATCCACCTGCTCGATGCGCCCGTTATTGAACACCGCCACCCGGTCCGACATGGAAAGGGCCTCGCCCTGATCGTGGGTGACAAAAATAAAGGTGATGCCGAGTTCCTGCTGAAGCTTCTTCAGCTCGAACTGCATCTGTTCCCGCAGCTTGAGATCGAGCGCCCCTAAAGGCTCGTCCAGCAGCAGGACGCGCGGTTCATTCACCAGCGCGCGGGCAATGGCGACACGCTGACGCTGGCCGCCGGAAAGTTGCGAAGGTTTGCGGGCGATGGCAAAGCTCAGGCCCACTTTTTCCAGGGCATCACGGGCCTGGGCATGACGTTTTTTCTTGTCGACGCCTTTGACCATCAGCCCGTAGGCAACATTGTCGAGGATCGACATATGCGGGAACAGCGCGTAGTCCTGAAACACGGTGTTCACATCCCGCTCCCAGGGGGGCAGTTCGCTCGCCTCTTTGCCGAAGATAGAGATCGTGCCACCTGACAGCTGTTCAAAACCGGCGATCAGACGCAGGCAGGTGGTTTTGCCGGAGCCCGAAGGCCCCAGCATGGAGAAAAACTCTCCGTCACGAATCGCAATGGTGACCCCATCCACCGCCCGGACGTCGCCGTACAGGCGGGAAACATTGTTAAACTCGACTGCGTACGTCATGTTCTGCTCCCGGGCAATTAACGACCGCCCATGATGGCGATGTAATCCTGCGTCCAGCGGCTGTAAGGGACAAATTTGCCGCCTTCTGCGATGGGGGTTTTCCAGAACATGATTTTGTCGAACTCGTTATAACCGTTTGTTTCGCAGCCTTTATCGCCCAGCAGCGTGCTGGCTTTACACCCTTCCGGAACCACAGGCAGGGAACCAAACCATGCTGCCAGATCGCCCTGCACTTTCGGCGTTAGCGACCAGTTCATCCATTTGTAGGCGCACATCGGGTGTTTAGCCTGCGCATGGAGCATGGTGGTGTCCGCCCAGCCTGTCACCCCCTCTTTCGGGAAGACGGTGGCAATGGGCTGGTTCTCGGCCTTCAGCGCATTCGCCTGATACGGCCAGGCGCTGGAGGCCACGACGCCTTCGTTTTTGAAGTCGCTCATCTGGACGGTAGTGTCGTGCCAGTAGCGGTGGATCAGGGCATGCTGGTCGCGAAGCACCTTAAGCACGGCGGCATACTGTGCTTCGGTGAGCTGGTACGGGTCTTTAATACCCAGTTGCGGCTGCGTGGCTTTAACGAACAGCGCGGCATCGGCGATGTAAATCGGGCCGTCATACGCCTGCACGCGTCCCTGATTGGTTTTACCGTCCGGCAGATCCTGTTTAGTAAAGACCACGCTCCAGCTGTCCGGCGGCGTCGGGAAGGTTTTGGTGTTGTACATCAGCAGGTTTGGCCCCCACTGGTACGGCGTGCCGTAGACCTTGCCCCCGACGTTAAACCATTCCCCTTTCACAATCCGTTCGTCGAGGGTTTTCCAGTTGGGGATAAGATCGGGGTTAATCGGCTGGACGCGTTTGCCCATGATCAGCCGCAGGGAGGCATCACCTGAGGCGGTCACCAGATCGTATCCCCCTTTCGCCATCAGGCTGACCATTTCATCCGACGTGGCTGCCGTTTTGACGTTGACCGCACACCCGGTCTCTTTTTCAAACTGGGTGACCCAGTCGTAGTTTTTATCCGTCTGCCCCCGCTCGATGTATCCCGGCCAGGCGATAATATCCAGTCGACCTTCCCCGTCGCCAATGGCCTTGGGGGGTTCTGCGGCTTGCGCTGTCATGATAGTCATGCCGAGCGCACACAGGCTGCTGCGGGCAAAATTTTTGCTCATAAGAGTTACTCCTGTCGCAATGAAATTTAGCGGCAGCCATGCCGTAAAAATATCTCCCTTATTAAACGTAGACCGCGCAAATGCGCCGCACCGTACGGCTTCAGGAAATTTCATCAAGGTGTGACCGAGGGCGCATTCCCCGTTAACTGGATTATAGACAAGGAGTTAGGCGCGAGAGACGGTATGCAGATTTCCTATGACAGGTCACCGCGAAATATTCGCAGTGCCGTCATCAGGATAAGAATTGATTATTTAAATAACGGAGAAAGGATTATTCCAGCATCGTGCTAATTAATTTTCCTAACTGAATGACCGCCTGCTCTTCCCGCTCTCCCCAGGCCCAGGAAGTATTAAAACGAAAGAACGGCGTCCACGCGTCAGAGGTGGAAAACATCTTTCCGGGGGCAATGCTGATGTGGTGCGTTAAGGCCTTTTCGCTCAGCAGCCCCGCATCCAGCGGTGCCGGCAGTTCCAGCCATAAAAAGTAGCCGCTGTCGTTATGGTGAATTTTGACACCGGCAGGCATATGGCGCAGAAGTGACTGCCAGGCCTGCTGCTTGCGCTCGGCCAGCGTACGCCGCAGGCGGCGCAGGTGGGCGTCGTAGCGTTTGGTCGCCAGGTAATCCACCAGCGCCAGCTGCATGGGAGAACTGGTTGAGAGCGTGCTCATCAGCTGCAGCTGCTGAATGCGACGCGCGTGTTTTCCTGCCGCCACCCAGCCGATGCGAAAACCGGCCACCAGACATTTTGAAAAGGACGAGCAGTGAAGCGTCATGTCCTGACGATCCCACGCTTTCGCCGGGAGCGGCTTTTCGCGGCCAAAATAGAGCTCGCTGTAAACGTCATCTTCAATCAGCGGGACGTTGTGCTGTGTTAACAGCGCGACAAGCTGCGCTTTTTTCTCCGCGCTTAGCGTGAAGCCGAGCGGGTTTTGGCTGTTGGTCATGATCCAGCAGGCTTTAACCGGGTACTCATTCAGCGCCTGTTCAAGGGCGTTGAGATCGATCCCCTCGCGGACGTCTGTCGCAATCGACAACGCTTTAAGCTTCAGGCGTTCCAGCGCCTGCAGCGCGCCGTAGAAACAGGGGTTTTCGACAATCACCCAGTCACCCGGCTCGGTCACCGCCTGCAGGCTAAGATTCAGCGCCTCGAGCGCGCCTGCGGTGATCACGATCTCTTCCGGGGAGATGTTCATTCCCTGCTGAGCGTAACGACGGGCAATGGCGTGGCGGAGATCGACGTTACCCGGCGGCAGGTTCTCAATCACGCTCATCGCCGTTGCGGTTTTACTGACGTTAGCCAGCGAGCGGTTGAGCTGCTGAAGCGGGAAAAGCCGGGGATCGGGAAACGCGGAAGCAAAGGGAACTACGGAGGGGTCGCGGCTGGCCTGTAAGACATCGAAGATATAGGTATTGATATCCACCGCTTCGTCACGCATCACCTGAGCGGGTGGCGCAGGCTGTTGTGCGGTCGGGCGCGAGGCAACGTAATAGCCCGACTGCGGTCTGGCGACGATGCGCCCCTGGCTTTCCAGCATCTGATACGCGTGGCCAACGGTCATAAAACTCATGCCGCTGCTTGCCACCTGCTCTCGCAGGGAAGGCAGCTTATCGCCCGGCAGCCATACGCCAAGCTCAATCTGCGAGATAATTTGTTGCGCCAGACGCTGGTATTTTTTCATCAGATTCTCCTTATGACCGATAGTGTATATCAGCAGGAGAAAAAGAGAAGATTTAGCTAACTGTTATAGTCTGGAAGATGAATTACTTACGGTATTCGGTCACGTGGCTCTGAGCGGAATGCGCGGCGGCCAGGTGGTCGAGCGTGATCATCGGCGATTTGCAAAAAATGCATTTCGCGCCAAACGGGTTTTTCTCAGACACATCAAAGGCTGAGGTACGGTACTGCGAACCATGGCAGCATGGGCAGCGAAAATGGATATAAGAAGTCATAGGATTCTCCTGAAACGTTAAAACGTAAATTACTAATGGGCCGATTGGGCATAATGGTTTTAAACAAAACGAATCGGAATGTAGATAAAGACCCAAGAGAGGCTGCGGAGAGGCACAACGTGATGAGAACTGCTTTAAAAACTACGTCAGATATTTATTTGGACTCAAAACCAGAAGATCATTAACGCACGACGCTGACGACAAAGCAAGCGGTTTAATGCGGAAAATTCATAAAAAGAATGTTTTTATTCATCAATACTAAGGTTGGCACTAACTATAGGTTAAGTCAATTACAAACAAAACTCCTATAAATCAATGAAATATAAATATTTTGCATAACACTTTTTGCCTAATAACCTTATCACACCGGGAGTAATAACATTCGTTAAAACACGAATTGTTAAAGAAAAAAGGAGTTTGAGATGGCCATTCCAGCATACCTTTGGCTCAAAGATGATGGCGGCGCAGATATCAAAGGCGCTGTTGATGTACAAGATCGGGAAGGAAGTATTGAGGTGTTAGGATTCGGTCACGGACTGCATCTACCGACAGATAACATGACAGGAAAAATAACGGGTACCCGTATTCATTCAGCCCTCGTTTTTGAGAAGGAATTCGACAGTTCTAGCCCCTATCTCTACAAAGCCGTTGCAAAAGGTCAGACGCTGAAAAGTGCGGAATTTAAGTGGTATAAAATCAACGATTCCGGGCAGGAAGTTGAGTACTTCAATATGCAGTTAGAGAATGTCAAGGTGGTATCTATATGTCCACTCATGCACGACGTTAAAAACCCGGCAACAGAGAAACATAACCATCTGGAAAGTATCGCCCTGCGTTACGAAAAAATAACCTGGAAGCACTGTGACGGTAATATTATTTTTTCTGACGAGTGGAAAGACAGATGATTCGGTGTACTTTTCATTTGAATGGCTATCAGCTTTCTACTTTGAGCTGTCCTGGCTTAGGTTTTTTTCCCGCGTATTCTGGAAACTCGGGGAATAACAGAAATAATCCTGATACCGTTGCTACTGCTGAGGTGGGCCCCTTACCACCAGGACTCTATTATATCGTGACACGACCACGAGGCGGGCTTGGTACTCACTGGCATGACGCAATCAAAGGGTTGGAAAGCGGTTCAAACCATGACTTTTGGTTTGCTCTTTACCGCCACGATACTCACATCGATGACAGAACTTTTATCAATAACGTTGAACGCGGTTCTTTCCGGTTACACCCTGCGGGACAGTCTGGAATTAGTAATGGATGTATTACGTTACCAAATCACTCCCACTACAGAATACTGATGCATGGTCTACTCGCATCCGGCACGTTTAAAGTCGCAGCTGGATTAGATGCACTTGGAACAATACAGGTATATTGATGAATGCAAAAAAGCATACCCTGACCTGGGTTATTGAAACATTGATGCTGTTTGTTATTTACTCCCTTGTATGTTACTTCATGCCTGATGTATTACTTTATCATCTCTTTACCAGACATTTTGGTTTTGTAACTGAACTCGAATGGAGTGAAAGCTATACGCTATTGCTTTTCATCTTTTCATTTTTGCTCAATGCCATGTTGATTTATCTCTGGGCATTACGAAAATGAACCTCTTCAGGGCGGAAAAATGGCCGCCCAACAAGAGCTACAACTCAGGCAGGCATGAGAACTGTTATAGATAAATAACAGAGGTCTGTTTCTGCAACCCAGAGCTGGCGCGGCTTAGAATGGCATCGACATAATTACATCGCGGAGTTTTGCATGTTTGGTTTGGATGCTTTTCACCTTGCGCGGATACAGTTTGCCTTTACCGTATCCTTTCACATTATTTTCCCGGCCATCACCATTGGTCTCGCAAGCTACCTTGCCGTGCTCGAAGGGCTGTGGCTGAAAACAAAAAATCCGGTCTGGCGCTCGCTGTACCATTTCTGGTCGAAGATTTTTGCCGTCAACTTTGGCATGGGCGTGGTCTCCGGGCTGGTGATGGCCTACCAGTTTGGCACCAACTGGAGCGGCTTTTCACAGTTTGCGGGCAGTATTACCGGCCCGCTTCTGACCTACGAAGTGCTTACCGCCTTCTTCCTCGAAGCCGGATTCCTCGGCGTAATGCTGTTCGGCTGGAACAAAGTTGGGCCTGGGCTGCACTTCTTCGCTACCTGCATGGTCGCGCTGGGGACCATCATCTCTACCTTCTGGATCCTCTCTTCAAACAGCTGGATGCAGACCCCGCAGGGCTATGAGATCGTCAACGGTCAGGTGGTACCGGTAGACTGGTTCGCGGTGGTGTTTAACCCCTCCTTCCCTTACCGCCTGCTGCACATGTCGATAGCCGCGTTCCTGAGCAGCGCCCTGTTTGTCGGCGCATCCGCGGCATGGCATCTGCTGCGCGGGAATAATACCCCCGCCATCCGGGCAATGTTTTCGATGGCGCTGTGGATGACGCTGATTGTCGCCCCCATCCAGGCCCTGGTTGGCGATATGCACGGGTTGAACACCTTAAAGCACCAGCCCGCCAAGATCGCCGCCATTGAGGGCCACTGGGAAAACCCGCCGGGTGAGCCGACCCCGCTGCTGCTGTTTGGCTGGCCGGATATGGAACAGGAGCGCACCCGCTTTGGACTGGAGATCCCCGCGCTCGGCAGCCTTATTCTGACGCACAGTCTGGATAAACAGGTTCCGGCGCTGAAAGAGTTTCCAAAGGAAGACCGCCCGAATTCCACCATCGTCTTCTGGTCGTTCCGCATTATGGCGGGCCTGGGCATGCTGATGTTGCTGCTTGGGGTAACGGCACTCTGGCTGCGCTATAAAAAGCGCGTTTATTCATCGCGCCCTTTCCTGTGGTTTGCGCTGCTGATGGGGCCATCCGGGCTGATTGCCATTCTGGCCGGGTGGATCACCACGGAAGTGGGCCGCCAGCCGTGGGTGGTCTATGGGCTTCAGCGAACGAAGGATGCGGTTTCTGCCCATGGTGATTTGCATATGAGCGTGAGCCTGCTGGCCTTCTTCATCGTTTACATCTCGGTATTCGGCGTGGGTTACAGCTATATGGTGCGCCTCATCCGAAAAGGCCCGCAGCCGCATGAGTCTTTCGCCACCGAGTCCGATGGACGTCCGGCGCGCCCGCTTTCTGCCGTCACAACTGAACATAAGGAGCAGCCATAATGGGTATCGATCTTTCCATTATCTGGTTTGTGATCATCGTCTTTGCCACGCTGATGTATATCGTGATGGACGGTTTTGATCTGGGGATCGGCATTCTGTTCCCGGCCACGCAAAACGCCGACGATCGCGACGTGATGGTCAACAGCGTCGCGCCGGTCTGGGACGGGAATGAAACCTGGCTGGTGCTGGGCGGTGCCGCCCTGTTCGGCGCATTCCCGCTGGCCTATGCGGTCATCGTTGATGCCCTGACCATTCCGCTGACATTAATGCTGATCGGACTTATTTTCCGCGGGGTGGCATTTGAGTTTCGCTTTAAAGCCACGCCGGCGCACCGTCCGTTCTGGGATAAGGCGTTTATAGGTGGTTCCATTCTGGCGACGTTTACCCAGGGCGTGACGGTGGGCGCCGTCATTAACGGCTTTACCGTCACCGGCCGGGCCTATACCGGCGGCCCCTTTGACTGGTTTACCGCGTTTAACCTGTTTTGCGGCGCGGGCCTGGTGGTGGCCTACGCGCTGTTAGGCTCGACCTGGCTGGTGATGAAAAGCGAAAACGCGTTGCAACAGCGGATGCGTGAAGTATCGAAAACACTGTTAATCGTGCTGCTGGCGTTTATTGCCGCCATTAGCCTCTGGACGCCGCTGGCGCAACCGGCCATCGCCGCGCGCTGGTTTACGCTGCCGAACCTGTTTTATCTGCTGCCCGTCCCTGCTCTGGTGGTGATTTTTAGCCTGTACCAGTGGCGCTGCCTGAATAATCAAGCCAGCCATAGCCGTCCGTTTATCCTGACGCTGGGGCTGATATTCCTCGGCTTTAGCGGGCTGGGGATCAGCATCTGGCCGCATATTATTCCACCGTCGATCACCCTGTGGCAGGCCGCCGCACCGACGCAAAGCCAGGGCTTTATGCTGGTCGGCGCGCTGTTGATCATTCCCGTAATTCTGGTCTACACCTTCTGGAGTTACTACGTTTTCCGCGGCAAAGTTCAGCATGGGGAGGGTTATCACTGATGCAACAACCGGTCTGGAAAAGATTGCTGTGGCTGGCCATTATCTGGGGCGGCAGCGTACTGGCGCTGGCTGCGGTCAGTATGCTCTTCCGTATGCTGATGACGGCAGCAGGGTTTAAATCGCATTAACTTCATCCCGGGCAACCGCAGCGTTGCCCGTCTCCTTCCCCCCGCACTTTCAGATAAACCCCATTAACGCACGGCAGAGTATCGTTACACTGGAAAAAGATTCACAGTATTTATAGTTTGAGAAGAAAAATGAAAAAGCTCATTGCGTTAAGTGTTATCAGTCTTGCCCTTACCGGGTGCGTTAATCCGGGTAAAGCCTCCGTTCAGCCGGAGCAACTTCAGAACCACCGCTTTGTGCTGGAAAACGTGAACGGTAAGGCGGTTAAGACCGCGACAACGCAACCTGAGATCAGTTTTAGTGCCCTGCCTGATATAAGCCTGGTGAATAACATCAGCGTTTCTGGCCAGATGTGTAACCGCTTCAACGGACAGGGGAAATTGTCCGAAGGCGAGCTTAAAGTGAAAACGCTGGCCATGACGCGCAAGCTCTGTACTGAACCGCAGCTGAATGAGCTGGATCAGGCCATCGGCGACATGCTGCGCAAAGGGGCGCAGGTCGACCTGACGGAAGACCAGTTAACGCTGGCGACAGCCGATAAAACGCTGATGTTTAAGCGTGTAGAATAATCAGTAGTTACCGCAGCTTCCAACGGCAAGCGACTGTTCACTACAGCGTTTGCCGTTTGGCAAGGCGCACATCCCAATCGCAGAACCATCAAGCTGGCGGGCAACCGACAGCGAGCCGCCAATCATCGCGCAGTTAGCCTGACCCGAGCTGGACATCGCCGCTTTCATTCCCGGCGCCACGTGGGCTGCCGTTGCCTGCTGAACGGGTTCACTGCTACATGCCGACAACAATAATGCGGCACACCCTACCCAAAATGCTGAGCGCATGCTCTCTCCCCCATGAATAATGCGAAACCTATGCATAATAGGCATCCCATCCCGTGTCGTCGAGAGCGGAAGCGCGTATTTATGCGCTCCAGAAACAATTTCTCGCAATTTTTTCGCCAAAAGTTTGATCTACTCATTGATGGCGAGAATACCGAGGACACAAAAGCGAAAATCGTAAAATCCCCCGTTTGCTAGAATACACAGATAATATTCAGGGTTTGTCGTCGTAATACAGACCCCTATTTTTTGCGCAATGTAAGGGTGTTGTCCTATGCAAACTATTGACGGTAATGGTGCAGTTGCCTCAGTCGCGTTTCGCACCAGTGAAGTTATCGCCATCTACCCGATTACGCCAAGTTCGACCATGGCTGAGCAGGCAGACGCCTGGGCGGGTAACGGGTTAAAAAACGTCTGGGGCGATGTCCCGAGAGTGGTTGAGATGCAGTCTGAAGCCGGTGCGATTGCCACGGTACACGGCGCGCTTCAGACCGGCGCGCTTTCCACGTCGTTCACCTCTTCTCAGGGATTATTGTTAATGATCCCGACGCTGTACAAACTCGCCGGGCAACTGACCCCCTTCGTTCTGCACGTCGCGGCGCGGACCGTTGCCACCCACGCGCTCTCTATCTTTGGCGATCACTCAGACGTGATGGCCGTGCGCCAGACCGGCTGCGCGATGCTGTGCGCCAGCAGCGTTCAGGAAGCCCAGGACTTTGCCTTAATTTCGCATATCGCCACGCTCAAAAGCCGGGTGCCGTTTATTCATTTCTTTGATGGTTTCCGCACCTCTCACGAAATTAACAAAATCGTCCCGCTGGCTGACGAGACAATCCTGAATCTCCTCCCGCAGGCGGATATCGACGCGCATCGCGCCCGCGCCCTGAATCCGGAACACCCGGTGATTCGCGGCACGTCGGCGAACCCGGATACCTATTTCCAGTCCCGTGAGGCCACGAACCCGTGGTACAACGCGGTTTACGACCATGTTGAACAGGCGATGAATGACTTTGCCGCCGCGACCGGTCGGGAATACAAACCCTTTGAGTATTATGGCCATCCGCAGGCGGAACGGGTCATTGTGTTGATGGGCTCTGCCATTGGCACCTGCGAGGAAGTTGTTGACGAGCTGCTGACGCGCGGCGAAAAGGTTGGCGTGCTTAAAGTGCGTCTCTATCGGCCGTTCTCGGCGAAACATCTGCTTTCGGCACTGCCGGAGAGCGCGCGTACCGTTGCGGTGCTCGATCGCACCAAAGAGCCGGGCGCCCAGGCGGAGCCGCTGTATCTGGATGTGATGACGGCCCTGGCCGAAGCCTTTAATCAAGGCGAACGTGAAACGCTGCCGCGCGTGATCGGAGGGCGGTATGGTTTGTCCTCCAAAGAGTTCGGACCGGACTGCGTGCTGGCGGTATTCAACGAGCTCAGCGAAGCGAAGCCCAAGCCGCGCTTTACCGTCGGCATTTATGATGATGTGACCAATCTGTCCCTGTCGTTGCCAGAAAACACCCTGCCCTCAACCGCCAAACTCGAGGCGCTGTTCTATGGTTTGGGCAGTGACGGTAGCGTCTCTGCGACCAAAAACAACATCAAAATCATCGGAAACTCCACGCCGTGGTACGCTCAGGGGTATTTCGTCTATGACTCCAAGAAAGCCGGCGGTCTGACTGTTTCCCATCTGCGGGTGAGCGAACAGCCCATCCGCTCAGCGTATCTTATTTCTCAGGCTGATTTTGTTGGCTGTCACCAGCTGCAGTTTATCGATAAATACCAAATGGCCGAGCGCCTGAAGCCTGGCGGTATTTTCCTCCTGAATACGCCATACAGCGCAGATGAGGTCTGGTCGCGCCTGCCGCAGGAAGTGCAGGCGGTGCTAAACCAGAAAAAAGCCCGTTTCTTTGTAGTGAACGCGGCGAAAATTGCCCGCGAATGTGGCCTTGCCGCGCGTATCAATACCGTTATGCAGATGGCCTTCTTCCATCTGACAAATATCCTGCCGGGCGACAGCGCGCTGGCGGAACTGCAGGGCGCGATTGCCAAAAGTTATAGCAGCAAGGGCCAGGAGCTGGTCGAACGTAACTGGCAGGCGCTGGCGCTGGCGCGCGAGTCGCTGTTCGAGGTACCGCTGCAGCCGGTCAATGCCGCAAGCCCGAACCGCCCTCCAGTCGTGTCCGATGCGGCGCCTGATTTCGTGAAGACCGTGACGGCGGCGATGCTGGCCGGGCTGGGTGATGCCCTGCCCGTCTCTGCGTTGCCGCCAGATGGCACCTGGCCGATGGGCACCACCCGCTGGGAAAAACGAAACATCGCCGAAGCGATCCCCATCTGGAAGGAAGAGCTGTGTACCCAGTGCAACCACTGCGTGGCGGCCTGCCCGCACTCTGCCATTCGCGCCAAAGTGGTGTCACCGGAAGAGATGGAGGCCGCGCCGGCCAGCCTGCATTCGCTGGATGTGAAATCACGCGATATGCGCGGACAGAAATACGTTCTGCAGGTCGCACCGGAAGATTGCACCGGCTGTAATCTGTGCGTCGAGGTCTGTCCGGCGAAAGACAGGCAGAACCCGGAGATCAAAGCCATCAATATGATGTCGCGTCTGGAGCATGTTGAAGAGGAGAAGGTTAATTATGACTTCTTCCTGAATCTGCCGGAAATCGATCGCAGCAAACTGGAACGCATTGATATTCGCACTTCGCAGCTGATCACGCCGCTGTTTGAATACTCCGGCGCCTGTTCAGGCTGCGGTGAAACGCCGTACATCAAGCTGCTTACCCAGCTGTACGGTGACAGGATGCTGATTGCCAACGCTACCGGCTGCTCATCTATCTATGGCGGTAACCTGCCCTCCACGCCGTACACCACTGACGCCAACGGGCGCGGTCCCGCGTGGGCGAACTCGCTGTTCGAGGACAACGCCGAATTTGGCCTGGGCTTCCGCCTGACCGTTGACCAGCACCGCGCACGCGTGATGCGCCTGCTGGAACAGTTTGCCGGGCAGATCCCCGCCGGGCTCAATGACGCGCTTCACGCGGACGCGACGCCAGAGGTACGTCGTGAGCAGGTTGCTGAGCTACGTCAGGCGCTTCAGGGCGTGGCGGGCGCTGAACAGCTGCTGACCGACGCGGACGCGCTGGTTGAAAAATCAATCTGGCTGATTGGCGGTGACGGCTGGGCTTACGATATCGGCTTCGGTGGACTGGATCACGTGTTGAGCCTGACCGAAAACGTCAATATCCTGGTTCTGGATACGCAGTGTTATTCCAACACCGGTGGCCAGGCGTCGAAAGCGACGCCGCTTGGCGCAGTCACGAAATTCGGTGAACACGGCAAACGCAAGGCACGTAAAGATCTCGGCGTGAGCATGATGATGTACGGCCACGTTTACGTCGCACAAATCTCGCTGGGTGCCCAGCTTAACCAGACGGTGAAGGCTATCCAGGAAGCGGAAGCATATCCAGGCCCGTCGCTGATCATTGCCTACAGCCCGTGTGAAGAGCATGGCTACGACCTGGCACTCAGCCACGATCAAATGCGACAGCTGACCGCGACCGGCTTCTGGCCGCTGTACCGGTTCGACCCGCGCCGTGCGGACGAAGGTAAGTTACCACTGGCGCTGGATTCACGTCCGCCGTCAGATGCCCTGGCCGAGACGTTGATGCAGGAACAACGCTTCCGTCGCCTTAACGCGCAGCAGCCGGAAGTGGCCGAACAGCTATGGAAAGACGCAGCGGCCGATCTGCAAAAACGGTATGACTTCCTGGCTCAGCTGGCGGGTAAAGCCGAAAAATCGACCAGCGACTAGTTTCTCAGCCCGGCGTGTCCGGGCTTTTTTTTGCCATAAAAAAACCCGGTGTATTCACACCGGGCGAATCCAGATAATCATTAAATATCTATTTAGTTTCCTAAATAATATTCACGCGAATTATGGATAAATAATCTTAAAGGCATATAACGCCGCCAAGAATAGCTTACTTAACGCCTGATTAATAATTTTAATTTTATATACTTTGCATTAAGACATTCATCAAACCAATGACTATTACCGTTGATTTATTCGGTTTAGATTTTACTTAGTTCGTAACAATTATAATTTATTACTCTTACTCAGGAGTGATTTAGCATGAGACAACTTTCTCATTCAGGAAGTTCAACAGGTAATTAAATAAAAACAACCGCAAAGGAATATCATAATGCAAAGAAAAGTACTGGCCCTGATGATTCCGGCTCTGTTAATGGCTGGCGCAACTCATGCAGCAGAGATTTATAATAAAGACGGTAACAAATTAGATCTGTACGGAAAAGTAGATGGTCTGCACTATTTCTCCGACGATAAAGGCGCTGACGGGGATCAAACCTACATGCGTCTGGGCTTCAAAGGCGAAACCCAGATCAACGACATGATGACCGGCTACGCGCAGTGGGAATACAACATTCAGGCTAATAACACCGAAGGGTCTGATAACCAGTCCTGGACACGTCTGGCCTTCGCCGGTATCAAAGTGGGTGATTATGGCTCCTTCGATTACGGTCGTAACTACGGTGTTCTGTACGACGTGGAAGGCTGGACCGATATGCTGCCTGAGTTCGGCGGGGACTCCTACACCAAAGCCGATAACTTCATGACCGGCCGTGCCAACGGCGTGGCCACCTACCGTAACACCGACTTCTATGGTCTGGTGCAGGGTCTGAACTTTGCGCTGCAGTATCAGGGCAAAAATGAAGATGCCAGCAACAATCAGGAAGGCACCAACAACGGTCGCGACACGCGTCACGAGAACGGTGACGGCTTCGGTATCTCTACCACCTATGACTTCGGCATGGGGATTACCGCAGGTGCAGCCTATACCTCTTCTGACCGTACCAACGAGCAGGTGATGAATACCACTGCGGGCGGCGATAAAGCGGATGCATGGACTGCGGGCCTGAAATATGACGCCAATAACATCTATCTGGCAGCCATGTACTCTGAAACCCGCAATATGACGCCTTACGGTGATAACACCGACGCCGTGGCCAACAAAACCCAGAACTTCGAAGTGACCGCACAGTACCAGTTCGACTTCGGCCTGCGTCCGTCCCTTTCCTACCTGCAGTCTAAAGGTAAGGACCTCGGCAACGGCCAGGGCGACCAGGATCTGGTTAAATACGCTGACATCGGCGCGACCTACTACTTCAACAAAAACATGTCCACCTACGTTGATTACAAAATCAACCTGCTGGATGAAGATGACAGCTTCTACAAAAACAACGGCATCGGCACGGATGATGTCGTGGCACTGGGCCTGGTTTACCAGTTCTGATTGCCAGAGCCCGCATGATGATGCGGGCTCCCCCCCCTTTTTGAAGCTCGTCACAAAAAACAGGTTCTGGAATCGTGTGGTTGAGGGTAAGTTGAGGGAAAGCTGGTTAAACTCAGACGATAACCTTTTCATCACAAGGGATAACAGCGTTGTTTGGTCGTGTATCCGTTGCCGTACTTACTCTTTTAGCGCTCATCTGGATGGCGTTAATTTTTGATTTTGCTGATATTGTCGGTCATCTGGGCGCGGTGTTGAACCACCTCGATGGCGTTTAATATTGCTCCCGCGAAAATAAAAAGCCACCAGCAGTGCCGGTGGCGGGTAAACGCGCAGTACGCGTTATTTTTTCACGGGTTGAGGCTTTTTATCACCTGATTCAGGGGCCTCACGCGGATCGTCTTTTTCAACACAGAGCATAGTTTCTCCTGTTTCAGATAACCACCCTCCACTATAGCCAGGCTGATTACAGAGTGGCCAGGCGGCAATTACGCCTCAACTGCCCCTTTCTTGCGAAAAGAGAGGTAGCCAAACACCCCACTGTCTCCATCCGAGGGATGGTTTACCCCGTCCATTACCGTCACTTCAGGGAAATCGAACGGTGAGACGTTTTCGAAGCAGGCAACGTTCACGCCGTATTCGTTTGGATTGGAACGCCGCTGATGGAACGTGTAGATCCCGCACACCGAGCAGAAGAAGTGCCGTGCCGTCCCCGTGTTAAACCGGTACTCCGTGAGCTTATCCTCACCTTTGGTCACGGTAATCCCTGACAGCGGCGCAGAGACGACGACCGCGCCCCGCATGCGACAAAAGGAACAGCTGCAGCGCCGCGCGGTATTCAGGCCATCCGTGAGCGCAACGGTAAAGGCCACCGCACCGCAATGGCACTGCGCATTACGACATTCAGCCATAGGCTATACCCCTTTTCTCACCAGCTCGGCGGCCTTGACGAAAACCTCGTCTTCTACACCATCGCCTTTTTGCCTGCCGAGCCTGACCAGTTCATCGACAATACTGTTGCGATGGATCGGTTTCTGCGCTGAAACCAGCCCAATGACGGCGGCCCCAATCGCCAGCCCCACTAAACCTGTTTGTTCGTCTTTGTTCATCATGCTCATGCTCCTGATACAACAAACAAGCGTAGCAGGAATCCGGTAAAACGGAATGAGGACACACGCTTTGTGAATATAATTTACGTAGTTCAGACAGGTACGACTTCTAAAATCGACAGATACGAACGGGTGTCTATTATAGTGTTTAACTTCAGACTGGTCTTTTCAAACAAGGTCTGATACTCAGACTCCGTTCTTGCCCGCCCTCCATCAAAGCTTGTTAAAAGAAGAAGGTCAATTTCAAATCGTCCCTGCTCATTATTTTCTTTTTTTATAAGTGGTTCAAAAATTAATAATCGGGAATTTTCTTTCATTGCATTTCTACACGATTGAAGTATCTGAACCGCTTTCTCATCAGGCCAGTCCATCAAAATATATTTAAGCAGGTAAATATCCGCTACAGGACAGGCTTCAAAAAAGTCACCCTCAACTGCCTTCCATCGACGATTGTCATTTAACAGATACAGTCGATTCCGCGCAAGCACGTCTTTTTGATCGAACAGGATCCCTGTTAAGGTCGGATTTCGGCGTAAAACAGCCAGCAATAAATTACCCAGCCCACCGGCAATATCGGCAACGATAGCATTTTGAGGAAACGAATAGCTATCGGCGATGACTTCATTCTCTACGGATGACATAGAGGCCATACCCGCATGAAAAATGTTGCTGTCAGTCATCGTGTCATCATGCTGCCAGTAGTCGTAAAAAGGCTTGCCAAACAAATCATTAAAAACAGGTTTGCCTTGCAATATCTCATCCATTTTAGCCGCTGGCTGCCAGAATGTTGGGTCTGTCAGCATGAGCACCGCCGCACGCAATGAAAATTCATGCTCAGAACACAGGAACTGTGCTGAATGGCTAAGGCTATATTCAGCTTCGGACAGTTCGTTGAACACTCCACGAGAGGATAATACGCGCATGATCCGATGAAGATAGTCGCCATCGACATTAAGCTCCTCCGCCAGTTGCGTAACGGATTTTTTTCCTTCAACCAGACGATCTGCAACGCCTAACACTGCGACAGCCCGAAGTGCTGCCTGCCAGACAAAACCCATGCTTTGCTCTAACAAACACATTCCTTCTTTACGGCTTAGCAAATCCAGACTATTAGGATGTGACATTTTCTGCTCCTTACCAATAAAGATGTGCTGAACAACTAAAACGCCGTTAGCAAGCGTAAGTCTGGTAGCGAGCTTTATCCATAATGTCAGTAAGGATTATTTGTGCGGTTTCGTACCGTTTAGCATACAGTCCATTTCAATACGTAAAAAAACAGGGCCACTTACTCCATATTTTGATTAATAACACCATGACACTATTCTTTCATAAATGATTACCATGATAGAAATAATACCTGTCGTGAGACAGACATTTCATCGTTAGAATCTCGGTGCCAGCCCGTATTTTGGCGTTTTGATATTTGCCGCCCAAATTTTGATATCGTTTTGCAGGAGAATAGTGAAATCAGATTTTAAATGCGTCACCATGCCATTGACGCTGTCCGCATCCACAACTGAAAAATGTTCAATTCTGTTCTTCCCTATCTGAACACAATCATATTTGGCGGGCAGCACTTTACCATTCACATTGAGTGGCAGCTTATTCTCACCACAGCGCCCTTCCGTAATATATGACACCAGCAAATTAGCGGATTTCCTCCCAGGCTGGGATACGCTCACCATGACGGGATAACCTTCCGAGGTCTGCGTCATATCATAAAGCACCGCATTTTTCATATACCAGGTATTATATTCCCGCTCCTGAAAAGCGGACCAGGCAGGCTCAGAAAAAAGCGCCAGCACTGCCAGCATAATAGAGACTATTTTCATGGGATGTTATCGTCCGTGGTGTTGCACGTATTATTCAGATTGTGCAAAAAACAGCAACAACTTAAGAATAGTCCTACTACTATTGGCAGTGATGGAGGATCAATTAACGACGCGCGACGCGGTCTGTTTCCTGTTGCTAACGTATCTTCGCTTTATTTATTCCGACTGGCCGTTCGGATCGCTTCCAGACCGACGCGCTGTCCGAATGACAGCTCTAACGTATTTCCATCGGGATCGGCAAAAAAGACATAGTATCCGACGGGGTCGCCTACATTCTCAGGCGCCTTCCTTAGCACACCTTCAGCGGTGGCCATCGCGGTTTTTCTGTCAATTTCTTCGCGGGTCGCACAGGCAATTCCCAGATGCCCGAAGCTGCCCAGCGGCGTGTCGGTCACGGTATCGGCCTGTACCAGAACCAGTGCAAAAGGACGGGTATGGTCGCTAAGCCATGCGACTTTTCTGGCATCAGGCATGTCGGGTTCACGTAAATGAATGACCTCCATACCGGCATAGCGACGATAGAAGGCAATACTCTTTTCCAGGTCCCTGACCATAAACGCGACATGAGTGAAACCTACATCAATGTCTTTCATTTTAAGATGTTACTCCTTTATCAACGTGGTGCTGACATCTTAAAAGCTCAAGTTAACTTGATGTCAATACGCTCATAAAGAAGAAACAGGCGAGAAATGGTAAACCGCCGTCATCACGGCAATGCTAACGACAATGCTTAAGAAAAAGTAGGTTTTAAAGGGCTGCTTTTGCGTTTTATGGCGAAAGAGTTGCTGGCCCACAATCGCGCCAGGCCAGCCGCCGGTTACGCCAAATACCAGCAGCGTGGCTTCCGGTACCCTGCGCATACCCTTACGCGCTGCCTGTTTATCGGCGCCATACATAGCCATCGTCAGCACATTGATCAGCAGAAACCACATAGCCAAAGGGTTAGAGGCAAAAAGGCTGCCGATTGCAGCAAAGATCAGGAGTAAATAAAAAAAGCGATTGAGGGTCATAGCACCAACCACCGGGTTGTTTAGCAATTACGAAGCCGCATTATACCCTATCTTGCTGACGCATCTTCAAGCCAGGTTAATATGTAAGCATGACTGCATCGTCATTTCGCAGTCAGCATTTTTTTCTTAAAAAATTATACGGAAACGCCTAACGTCCAAAACCCACCGCCAGAGCAGTTGCTTAACAAGTTAAACATGATTGCATCTATTATTCAGCCGTGAAGGCGGTAATATTGACCAGGATCAACTTTAAAATTTTACCTTAGACTCTTCATTCTTTTTTTAGTATGTAATCTCTACAGCAAAGGTTGAAAACAATTAAATTGACCACAAAGCACTCAGATAACAAAATAGCACCGTAGTTAAAACAATAACGGTCTGCATTTTATTTGGGGGATGATGCCCCCCTTTTTTTCTTTATCGCAATTCCGGGGAAAACGTCACTCCACCCTCACTTTAACCTTTGGCTTCGACAAAAGGATTTTTATCAACTCCTTAAAAGGAACAGGTTTGTAGAAGAAGTAGCCCTGTAAAAACGTGATGTTATTGCGGATGAGATAATCAAGCTGTTGCTGGGTTTCAACCCCTTCCGCAACAATACGGATTGACAGTTTTTTTGCCAGTTCCAGTACCGAATCCAGGATCAGGGTGGAATCCTCATTGGCATTCACTCTGGCAACAAAGCTTTGGTCGATTTTGATGTAATCAATGCGCAGGTCCTGCAGGTAGGACAGGCCAGAATAGCCCGTTCCAAAATCATCCAGCGCAATTGCAAATCCGTTGTTATGCAGTTCATTCAGGGTCTTAACGAGATGTTCATCTACGTGGAGGGGCTCGCGCTCGGTCACCTCAACGACGAGGTTCAGATCCTGTTGCACAAAGCTGCGCTTGTAATACAGACACTCTTCAAAAAAAGTTGAAGCCACGATATGAGACGCACTGAAGTTAATTCCTACATGGAATCCTTCCGGCAGCAGCGTAGAAATTGAATTCATCTGCATTGCAACCTGACGCATTAAGCTTTGGGTTAATGGAATAATTAGCCCTGATTTTTCTGCAAGAGGAATAAACGACGCGGGAGAAATAAACCCGGATTGCGGATGCTTCCATCTGGCCAGCACCTCGACACCGCGCAAGGTGCCCTCTTTTCCGCTCACGACGGGTTGGTAATAGGGAATAATTTCATTTCTGTAGATGGCAGTACGCAGCGAATCTTCAGGCGATATATCCTTAGAGAGATAGCGTTGCAGAAGATAAGCAGGAAGAGAGGAAATGAGCAGCAGAAATAACAGCACCCCACCGGCCTGGTCGAATAATCTCGTCAGGCTAAAAAGAGGCGGAGCGTTAAATTGAATCGCGAAGGGATAATCAGCGTCTTTTACCGTCAGTACATCTTTGTTTGCATGGGGTGCCGTCAACACATCGCCGGATTGGCCTAAACGACGATTGCCGACTTGCAGTGAATACGCCACGCCACGTAATGGCACATTCAGCGCATCCCGGATATGGCTGTCGCTGATGCTCACCATGATTCGGCTTCCGGCATGGTTTGTCTGGTATAAGAGAACCGGCAGGCCGTTGACCGTACTTTTCGATGGAACAAGTAGCAATGATGCCTGAGGCAGCGCTGAGCCGTTAACCAGCAACACGCGATTTCCCGGTAAAGAGGAGCACCAGACCGCATCTTGTTTCAGAATAACGATCGTTCTCAGATGGGGTTGTAATGCCGCTTCAGTACCGAGCCGATACTGCCCTTCAGCATCACACTCATTCTCAGCAAGCTGCATTGCTATCTGGGTCGCATGACGGGCTTCTTTAAGAATGACGTTCATGTTTCGCACGACATAGTGCGCCCCTGCAAGGCTGTCAGCCCGTGCAGAATACCAAACCTGTAAATTGATGATAAAAACGCCCAGCATAAAAATTGCCGTGGCTGCAGCTAAGGAGATAGGTGCATGGCGCATTCAGGATTCTCGACTCGAGTGACGTTGCCGCTTCGGTGATGCTGAAGTGATTGAATTGTCTTCGTCTTAAGCATGGTTGATAAAGAAAGAAATACCATGTCAGGCGTCAGAAATTTTCCCGCAAGCCAGACTCCATCTTTGCACCTTCTCAAATGGGGAAATAAAAAGGCCGCCGAACGGCAGCCCTGGTTAATACGTGCTTATTAGTACTGCTTTATTGTCTTGACCGGCGTTCTTTCTGACCAGTCAGGCCGCTCGCCTGCCATGATTGCGCGCTGTTGTGATGGCGTCACAGACTGCGTTATTTCAGGCATCGATTTGTATTCAGGTTGCTGAGGTGGGCTGAGAACCAGATCGGCGCTACAGCCTGACAGTAGCAACGCCACCAGTAGCGATGAATTAAGCTTGAACACGTTAACCCCTTCCAATGGGATAAAAGTTACAGAAAAAGCGTGGCGTCGGTTCTATCCCGGTGACTTTTCTTTGTTATACAACGTCACGCGCCTGGCTACCGGCCATAGATTCACCACGCAGATAACCCCGCAAGGATATATTCACTCGAGCAATAAGCGCAACGCTTTGTTTTCCTGCCCACCAGTGAAAAAAGGTGTCAGTAAAGCAGAGTACGCTTCTGGTATCGACGATGTTTATGCTAAAACCGCTGGTATGTTTCTTTTGAAAAAAAGTTATGAGGGAAGTTGAATGGTGACGGTTGAGGAATTAAAAATGAAATACCCGGGCGCACAGGCCTGGCAAATGGGTGACAGCCCGGAACTGGCGAACGAACTAGCGGACCTGATTAAAAAAGGGCTCAAAACGGCCACCTGCGGATCTTTTGCCTCGTACTCGCAGGAAGTGTCTGCTCCACGGATAGGAAGCTACAACATAATCCTTGATGGTCAGAATGTCCCAGTCTGTGTGATCCGGCTGGTTTCCATGCGACTGGTGCGTTTTTGCGATGTTAATGAGGAATTCGCTCGTAAAGAGGGTGAAGGTGATTTAAGCCTTGAATACTGGCAGACAGAGCATCAGCGATTTTTCTTCCGCGAAGGCCATTTTTCTGAAGATATGGAACTGGTCGCAGAAGAATTTGAATTGGTTGAGGTGCTGTAAGCGGAGATAAAGTGGCAGAGGTGTATCTGTTACTTAAGCAGGCTTACCAATATTAAGCTCATAGACTACGCATTCCGTATCGTAATGCTGCTCTATTGCTTTATAAGTCATACCTAACCTTTTCATAACACGCTGCGATGCGATATTTTCGGGATCGGCCACGGCCACCAGATAAGATGCTCCCACCCGTTCTACAGCGTAATCAACGATCGCTTTCGCTGCCTCTGTAGCATAGCCTTTGCCATTGTGTTCAGGAACGAGGCGCCAGCCAATCTCTAATGGTGCACCCTCCACGTTTGCCAGGTGCTGGAGGCATGCTGCACCAACGATCGCACCAGAAGATTTCTCTCTGATAGCCCACCACGAGAAGTGATACTTATCCCAGCGAGCCTGCACCCTTCTGATGCCCTCCCAGGTTTCTTCGGGCGTTTTAACAATACCCTTATTGATATAGCGCATCACCTCAGCATCACTATCCATTACCCTTAAGCCTTCATAATGTGAATCATTAAAGGGTTCCAGGATTAAGCGGACCGTTTCTACATTCATCTTAAATTCCTCTTACATTAAGCCAGTGCCTTCATTGAACTCGTCCCGATAAAACACCATGACGCCGGAGGTAGCTTATTGGAATCGTTTTAATCTAGTAGAATTCAACTTTCGTATGCGCTGTCATTGAAACTGGTTTCGGCACCGGATTACCTGCGTTCTGTACTGTGGCATTACATATTTCAGGCACAAGCATTTCGTTATAATGACAAAAACTGGTTGCTGTATACCCCTCCGAGAAAACTGATGAGTTTATTAGTTTATAATCAAGAGGCTTTCTTTTTTTATCAACATAAGATATTTCATTTTTAGACATAACGCTTTCTGAACTATAAAATTCAGAGCGCGTCAAATTATAGTCTTCATCATAAAAATGTTCAGATATTTTTTTGCCTAAAAAATAGGTGTCTTTAATTAATCCATTCGGGTAAAGAGTGTAACGCAACTCGTCACCGTTTTCATTTTTACTCAAAATGTGACATTTTTCATCAAGTTGTATTGAGAAAGGCTTGCCATCTCTATGGCCAATAAGACTTCCATTTGTATATTTTAGAATGGTTTGATGTCCAGAAGAAACATTATCAAGATTTAAGCTATCAACACAACCATTTTTATCCAGTCTGATGGAGATTTTATAAGTGATTTTTCCATTCTCCTCAACATCAGTATCTAACGATTTAACAGCCCCCTTAACTGGATTGAAATCAAACATAGTCGATAAGTTATAAAGTAGAGGTATGTAGTGATTTTCTGCAAAAGCCATGCTTGAAAATAAGGAAGTACAAAGGAAAAGAGTAGAAGTTTTTATCATTTTTAAATCTAGGCTCAAGTTACCCTCAAATTAAGTAAGCTCATTACAGCATGCTACTGCTAATCTTCAACATTGATACTGGCGGAGATGATTGCACCACAACTGTACCGTTTGCCGTAAAGTCGCTATCGTATCCAAACGTCTGAACGCTACCCTTTATCACGTATCGGCGCCAGATTTCACGCAGCCGTAAAACGTGCTGGCCTGAATCAGTCCATACAGCGCCGCAAGCTCTGGCTTTTCACGCACCGCCTTCACGAACTGCTGGTAGACGAACTTGAACACTTCTGGCGTCGTCGTTACATTGATGCCATTTCGCAGCCCATCGACCTTATAACGCATACGGGCGATGATTTTTCGCCAGGCCTGCTGCGCTTTGGCAGCCGCCATGACGTCCAGCTCATCCACCATCGCGTTACCAATTTTGAAACCAACTATCGAGCCGGGCTTCTCCATCGAGCGGCAGATGGTTGTCCCGCGGTAGCGCCATCCCTCGTAGAAGTGAACTTCTTTGTTCCCCTCGTTGATTTTGACGCTCAGCCCCCAGTCAAAGGCCACCTCTTCAATCGTCGGGTAGAAGATGTCACGGATCTGCGGATATGTTGGAGCGAAATAGCCCTGGTTGATTTTAGGGTGCTCCCACATCCCCTTACAGATGCCGCTATAACCCACCCACGTCTTACCGGAACCGAACCCGGCAACATAGGCTTTGAATTTATGCTGCATTGCCAAGAACCGAGCTTGAGGGATATTAAGTGTCGGGCTGATCCCCATCGTCCGCCCTCGCGTCCACTACGTTGATATTGATTTGAACTGGAGTTGGCTCGTCATCGTCACCATCACCCGCCAGCTCCTTGCGGAGTTTCTCGACCTCAAGCTGCCGGCGTTCGATTTCGATCTGCTGCAGACGCTGTGCAAACTCGCTATCAGCAAGGCCAAGGCGCTTCATTACCGCTTCGAACATACGCTCGCGGCTTATTGCTGTGATTTCGATGCCATTTTTGCCGACCTTCACGCCTGAATAAGCGAGCCGTGAGACTGGAGGAAGTTTGCGAGTATCAGGGAAATAAGGCTGGCCGATGCCGTCACCGTTGCAGCGCGGGCATTCTGGGTTTGGTTCTCGGTTATGGTCGTAACCATAGCCGCCAGTATCCTGCGGCAGCCTGGCACCTTCCCTCGACTTTTGCCGTTTCCTCATCAAACTCAACTGCATCGCGCCACTGGTAATGGTGACCGAAGCCCCAGCAGTAACGACACGCGCCGCGACGATACTGTGAAAGCTGGTTTGCATCGAAAGTGGCGAGCTGCCACATCTGCGCCAGGACTTCATCGGCACTGCCAAGCGTGCGCACAATGGAGGCTTTCTGCTGCTTCGCAATGGCCTGGGCAACGTTAGGATTCGCTATGAGCTGACGGCCATAATTTGGGTCGCTATAACCAGCACGTGCAGCTGCGGCTGTGGCGTTATTGTCCTTCAGGTATTCAGCAATAAAGCGCTTTACCTTCGCGCTTAACTTTATGTCCACCAGCACTTCTGCGCTTTGTTCGTTCTGCGCAGTGCACATTTTTTTCTGCGCAGTTTTTTGCGCAGTTTTTTGCGCAGTTTGCGCAGAAGTTTTTTTGATATATCGACGGGCGGTAGCGTAATTCAGTCCCTGCGCTTCACACCATTCCTTAGGTGATACGCCGGTTTCGGCATGTTCGGACAGGAACCGTTGCTGAAGCAAGCCCCAGTCCGGTTTCGTCATTTTTTATACCTTTACTAAAATTTTGATGGGTTATGCCGATATAAATCAATGGAAAGGGCAATGAAAAAAATTTAATTTTTGTCGGTAAGACTTGTAGCGTAAACACAAAAGGAAAATTTATGACTTGGGTAACAATTTTTGATGGCGTGGTTATGGGTGATCACATCAAGGTTCAGCGGTATGTTGATGAAGATTCTGAAGAAGATTACCCTGTCAGAGTGAAAGCCACAGATAAAAACCCTCCACAGATTACCCCACCTATTGTTGAAGAAGGAGCCATTATGATTCCTTTGCCTCCGCACAATCCTAATCATAGATTCACATTTGATTATGACAATATCAATGATATGTATAACAAATTCGCAAGCGATTCAGGGAGAGACACGGAATTCACAGATGCTTTAGAAAAAGCCATTTTAGGAAACTAAAACTAATAAAATATTATAGCCATCACCACGTATTATCTCTTGATGATGGCTATAAAACCGCCTTCAGACGGTTTGTAATGAAAGCAATGTGTGCGGTAACCACTTAAGAATAATTTTTCTTAAAATGACGATCGCAGTATTCATCAGATGTTGCTACCTGAAGTGGTCCAGGGTTGGGCGATAATTGAACCTGCCGTTGGAACCCAGAACTTTGTTCGCTTTGCCAGTCAAAATCAATTTTATCAACGATATAGACGTTACCCCCATCTTCCTGCTTTACTATAATCTTATCAACAAAGAAAGGATGGGCACTTTTATCAGTATAAACTTCATATCGAATACAGACGTCATTTTTATCATACAGGTAAGTTTTTTCTAGGGTTAACCGCACATTCTGGCTCATGTCACATCTCCATTGGAATGAGACGATACTTTAGCGCCATAATTATATTTTTTACAAACACATTACGCTTAAAATATGGCATTGATCAATGTCCTCTTCAGAAAAACTACGGAATAATCCGCATAATCGGTTAGCTATCTAAGGCACTGAATATTGATGTAATCCTGCAGATAGCCGACCTGCTTCGTCACAGTAGTGATTCGTTCTCTGAGGGTGAAATAATCCCGTTCAGCGGAGTCAGTAAGTCTGGGGGTGGAAGCATCGCCCAGGCCGCCGGTGCTGGCCGTTCCATTCGCGGGACATCTTGCGTTGACGTGCAGCCCACACTTGCCAGAGCTAACACAACGCTGCAGATCTTCAAGCTGAGATTTCGCATCAGCTAATTCCTTCGTGTATTTAGCATCCAGTGCAGCGACATCTCGCTGCCGGGTCTGCATATCTTTGATGGTGGCGTTCGCCAAGCTGAGTTTATCAGTCGCCTTATCGCGCTGCTCTTTGTATGTGATGGCGTTGTCGCGGTAGTGATTGATCGCACAAGCCATGGAAACCAGCAGGCAGATAACGACAGTGCAGATGATGCCTGTTAATCGGCTCATTTCTAACCCCACTCGCAGACTTCGCGCTCAATCTCGCGTCGAGTGATCAAACCCTTCCACTGTTTTCCACCGGCATACGTCCAGCGCTGCAGCTCTTTGCATGCACCCGGAACATCACCGGCATTCAATTTCTTCAGCAGCGTCGATCTGTTAAACGCTCCAGTTCCCACGTTGTAAGTGAAGGAGTAAAGTGCGGCACGAGTGGTTTCGGGAACATGGACCTTTATCAACGGGTCGATAGCTACAGCGACCTTGCGCAGGTCGGATTGAAGCAAAGCATCACATTCTTTATCGGTGTAGCGGTAGCCGCGGCGAATATCAGCGCCAGTGTGCCCGTCACAAACAGTCCAGACACCAACTACGTCTTGATAAGCGTAATAGCGTCTTCCTTCAAGTCCATCCGCATTGCCCAGCATCACAGCTGCAATAGTGATTGCGCTGGCTCCGCCAACAACGGCGCCCACCAGCTTATTTCGGAGTGTCGGGTTCATCTCGGCTCCTGCTGCGGCGGTTGTCTTCGCGGATTTTGAAATAGAGGTTTGTCAGGTACGTCATCACTGCAATGATGATACCCACCAGCACGCCGATAGCGTTCCACTGCTCGGGGCTATAGGCATTCAGCATACCGTTTAGGATGCTACCGGCTGAAGCGCCATATGCAGCACCTGTGGTTATTTTGTCCATGCGATACATGCTCTCACCTCGCGATGCTGCGGGTGTTGAATGTTTGAAGATGATTAGCCGTAATGACTAAAGCTGAGAGTGTGTTCTACCGATATTGATATGAACATTTAATCTGGGAAATTTTATGCAGACAGTATCTACTTACAAAGATCTTGCAAAAGCAATAGCCTGTGATTCAAACAAAATTGAAGTCACTGGTGATATCACCAAGGGAACGGTAAAAATCGTGGCCAGTGGCGCGGTTTCCTGGGCAATTGCTATCGGCGCAATCAGCATCGCATACGCTGCATTTGTTATGACGCCTGCGACGGGGGGAACTAGCTCAACTTTATCATTAATGTTTGCACCGGCAGCTGTTGCCAGCATTGGATTACCAGCAACTACCGCAGCAATTGCAATTGTAACTGGCGCAGGATCCTTAACGGCGATTAAAAACTTAAGGAAATATAAGGTTGAATCTCTTGAAGATGGTAAAGCTATTTTAGTTAAAAAATAGTTTCATGAGTTCCTAGCTGGTGTACAGAGTTGTTTTGAAGGTATAAAAAAAGCCCCACGGGGTTAACCGCAGGGCTTTAAACGAAGGCAATAACCCATCGTTAGGGCAAAATTACCACAGATTCGGGAAAAGTAAATAGCTCACGATAAATTCATACCCTATTTTGTTATCTGCTTCAGCTGCGCATCAGCCCACGCCTCTTCGATATCAAACTTGGTGATGAGCTGGTCGTAGAATGGCTTAACAGACTTCTTCCAGGTATCGAGGCTGATTGCATCCGTTATCTCACTTAAAGCTGCGTAAGCCTCAGTTGATGGAATTCGCTCAAATCCCCGCCCACTGCAGCGCTTGCAATCAGCCAGTACCGGAACGCCCTGCTGCTCTGTAAGAGCCTGATTAACAGCTTTCCCGCGTCCATGGCAATCTTTACAGGCACAACTTAAAACCTTCTTGCCCTTACACTGAGGGCAGAGAACGCGCGCTACCTCCCTGACCTGCCTGCGCATTTCATACTCGGAAGGGCGAATATTTTCCACACCCATGAGCAAAGACATCTTCACGAATTTCTTCTCTTTTGCCGGAGTGTGGGACTTCATGCTGAAAACCTCAGCGTCAATAAACCCTGCCCCTTTGCAGCCATCGCACTGCTTCACGCTGGCGGCGCTACGGGAATAGTCCTCGAACGCGAAGGTCGCCAGCTGTTGTATCACCAGTGGTTTAATCTTTGCATCAAGCTTACGTAATGCCGCAACATGGTCGCACTTAGTCAGCGCATACTGGATCAGCAGTTCGATCGCCCTCTCCCGATCGTTACTGCTGATCCCCATCTTTCCGAGAAAGGCGCTGTAACCCAAAGCAGCCCGTTCCTGCGTCATGCCCATAGCGGCCATGATATCCGTTCCGGTTAATGATTCTGACGCCGTTGCGCGCGGAGAGTCGCTAATCATTGTCGATTTGGCGAAGTGATATTTGAGGGTGTTTTCAAGATTCATGCGGTCTCCAGCTCGGTAATGGTGAGTTCTATTTTCCCGCCCTTAACGACAGGCATTTTCACAACGCGATAGTCGACAACCTGGCAGTCATCCAGCCAGAATCCCGCCTTGGTTAAAGCGTCAAATGCAGCTTTCTGCAGATTGTCCAGATCGCGGCGCCGGCGGTCGGGCATGTGACATTCAATCCGGATTTTGAGTGGTGCGGCCGTCCGGATATTAAGCCGGGCGCTTCGGATGACGCTGGCCACCGCATAGCGATACGCGACGCCATCAGCACTGATATGCGTGCGCCCGCGGTTGTGCCTGTAATACCGGTTGTTGCTCGGCGGCCATGGCAAAGTGATTTGATATGTCTTCACGTTCCCCCCCACATCCGGTTTCGCCAGCGGCTATCCGGGCGCGCTGGCGTGTTTAATGTTGGAAGGAATGCACTGACAGTCCAGGTCACGTAATCGTGGTTAAGGCTGCGCTCAACCCGGACGCCGCGCGCTTTGTAACGCTTAACCAGTTCGTCGGCCTGTTCGGTGCTGCAATCGGTGTGGTGGAACCAGGTATGCTTCATCCCCATTACCCCGCAAAGCCAAGTAGCTGAGCGGCGACATTTTCTGCCTCACCACGACTGCGGAATGAACGGGACAGGACCCAGCGCCAAAGAACATCGAGCGCAGCTTTATAGAGTTGTTGAAACTCGAGCTCGTCCATGTTGGCAAACGAGATGCTGCGAGGATGTTTTTTGAGTGTTCCGTCTGGCAGCTGAATGGCATCAAAGTGCCCTGCTTCGACGATCACCCAGGAGCGATAAGCATCGAAGGATTTGCACAGGCTGATGCCATTCGTGACGCGCCGGTAAGCAACCTGCTCAAGATACTGCTTAGCAGCATCGATCAGCGCGCCCTCATTCCCGCCATACGAAGCCAGGAACTTGGCGTAGCCGGTAATCAGCTTCCGCTCGTTACTCGAAATAGCCCCGCCTGTTGGTTCCCAGTATTCAAAACCGAGATTAAGAAGCGCGAAAAAGCGCCGATGGAATGCCGGGTTACGTACCCGCCTGAACTCGGCAATAAGAACATCGCCGAGCCGGGTTTTGGATTGCAGGATATCGCTGGTCTCGGGCGTAGCCGGGATCAGTATTCCTGAGTGGTGTTTGATAAGTTGTAATTCTAGCGCCATGGTTCTCTCCGTGGCGCATCAGGTATAGGGTGTTCAGGCCTATGAAAGAATAATATCAGACGGTGGAGTAATTCGGTACCCAAGCCGTTTTGCAAATTGCATAAACCCGTTGAGAGTGAAGATTTGTTCCTCTTCAAGTAACGGTCGTAATGAAACTATTCCATTTACTCGATAAACCAGATATCTCCCTTCCGCCGGGAAGCTATAGATAACTGCTTTATCGGCCCTTCTCACCACATCGTACCATTGATAATCTGCATTAAAGGCATCTGCACTACACACTATTTCCCCCAGAGCGACTTATTGACGCGGTAAACAGTAATCGGGAACAGCCAGGGGAACGCAAACAGCGATACTCTTTGTAACTGCTCCAGTGAAATTCACGCGATTAATTAAACCACTCGTCAGCGCTTTCCCAGGTCTCCTGCACGATATGGTCAATCTCTTTCTTATCGCCCCCAAAAACAGTCAAACCATCATTACTGGCACGTCTAATCGTAAGCTGGCAATCATCAAACTGCTTGCTAAGTCTTTTGAGCAGTTCTGACTCGAGTGCAGGTATAGCTCCATCAGGAAGTTTCTTCATGCGATCAATGGTTAACTCAATTCTCATAACCCCTCCACACTACTGTATGTTTATACAGTTATTTATATTCCTATCTTACAGATTTTGCAACAATTAAAAGGCACAAAAAGCAAACCATAATCATCGTTGCAAGCTGAATACATTTGGTTGTGCAATGGCTCACGACCAGTTCAACCAATTCCAAATCTTGGCGCACTCAAAGTTAATTTATTACTATTGCTCCACCCGAAAGGTTCCCGCTATTTTATTCCAAGAGCAAGTCGTGTGAAGTAGTTATAGCGAATGTTGTGTCATCATCTTGTTTAAACTAACGAAAATTAGCTTCTTCGAGACGGCTTTTGTTTGCAGAATATCACTGACCTCGGGAGTGGACGGGATCAGAATACCTGTGTAGTACTTGATGGGGAGTAGTGCAAGCACCATATTTTGCTTCGTGCGCATCAGGTTGTCATTTGCTCATGCTGACTGGCTCAATTATGATGAGCAAAATAAGAAAACCAATTAGAATAGTTATGAAATCACTGTTTTCAATCTAACTTTTATTTGCTCCTAACTTAGAGTCTTATTTCCATATCATTATAATTTATGTTAAATACTAAAATTGCGATAAATAGCCCCAATATAACATTCTGTAAAACTTAAAATAATAACCATAGCAAATCCATTAAATCACTATTAAAAATAAAAATACCAACAAAGAGCCATTAATAAATAATTGCACAAAGTAAATATTTAGTGTAAAATCTTCATAAAATCAAATACAAACACAGTCTTGCACTGAGTGGCGGTAGCGTGCCTTACTCATATAGCATCCATCATTCCATTTAGATTCCTTCCTTTTATAAAGAGAAAAGTAGCATCATGGAACTAATATATACATACATTCAAAATTATAAAGGCTTATATAATTTATCTTTACCCACCTCAAGCAAATATAAATTCACTCATGACACTGGTCATCTTAAAATCACTAAGCAAGATTTAAGTCAAGACTATTATAGTGGCATACCATGTACATTAATCCTAGGTAAAAATGGAGTTGGGAAAACATCCATTTTAGATTTTATCAACAGTTTTATTTATGATTTCGAAGGTGTCGGTTATTGTGTTTGGAATGAAGATGGCAAACTTATAATTACCGCAAGTAACTCCCTCATGCCATCAATAGTATCCAACATGCAAACAGAATATATTGAAAACAATGAACACTTCTTCAAGAAAAAGAAAATAAATCTAGTAAAAATAAATAACACTATCGATCTCAAAAGCATGTTGGTTGGTCGAAAAAAGAAAAAAAACACATCTATCTCTAAAGATTTATCGTTATCATACTTCCTACAAGGTAACAAAACACGCACAAAAAAATTACTCAAACAGCTAATTTCATTTTCAGATCATAGTTCATGGGCTCATGATAATTTATCAAGGCTTAACACTAAATTTCAATTTGAAATTGAAAATTCACCAACATATAAAATCAATTCCATTTTAAAAAACAATGAAATTGGAGATAAAGGGTTGCATGGGGCAATTAATTATTTTTTTGGTATGCTGCATGATAAAATTGAAAATCGACAAGTACCAAGATATATAGAGTCTGACTTTCAGTCCCAAGGCATTTCTCTCGATGAGATACAAAATGGAGAAATAGAACTTAATGAAGAAGAAATAGTTAATATAATTTTTAATAAACAAAGACCCATGTATTTCCCCTCTACTTACCCATATCACCAAATCATTTACTTAATGCTTATGCCTGCGATAGTATGGCATTTACTTAAAACATCAAAAGTTCCGAAAGAAATATGCGAGTCTATCTATTTATATTGTTTATGCAGAACATATCTTGAAGAAAAAAAACCATCCCAAGTTATAATCGAAACCCTAGATGAATTTAATATAAAAGACAATTATAATTTAAAAATAAAAAATACATTAGAATCCATACTTGAGATTATACATAATATAGCCGAGATGTTAGACAATTTTGAGAGAGATCAAGTGGATGACTTTTCTTTTACTTTAGAGGACCCTAAGCAAATAATTGAACTAATAAGATTAGTCGATAAACTACCAAGTGGAGTTTCGTCAAGATTTAAGTATGGTTGGGATTCGCTCAGTTCAGGGGAGTTTGCTAAGTTAAATCTATTCAATCAACTTTATGACTCAATAGAGAATAGCAATAGCCATAACATAATCATACTATTAGATGAATGCGATCTATATCTACATCCAGAGTGGCAAAGGATTATTTTTTCGGAAATTTTAGATTTAATAAAAACACATAAACGCAGTAAAAACGTCCAAGTATTGTTTACAACACATTCCCCCATACTCGCAAGCGATTTTTTACCTTCTGATATAATTTATCTTGAAAAAGATAGTAATCAGAAGACATATACTAAACACGTGGAATTTGGTTTCGGAGCAACTATATCGGAGCTATATATAAATGGTTTCTTCATTGAAGCAACCATAGGTCAACATGCACACAATTATCTAAACTCAATAATAAATAGTGCAGAACACAACCTTTTAAATAAAAATCAAAAAACCATACTAAAACAAATTAAAAACAAACTTCTAAAAAACCTCATACACATAAAATCAAACATAATAAACGATGATGCACAAACTATTGGAGTGAGTGAAAAAAATGATAAGGATTAATAGAGAGTTTGATCAGGATATAAAAAAATCATTTTCTAAAATAGTCCAACAACTCAACAAGATAGTGAAAACAAAAAAAACGCGAACGACTATTACTGAAGAGTTGAATTTTCTTAATACGATTGATAAAAAAACAATTCGAAAATTAGTATTTTCAAAACCGAAAAGATTAAAAAACATAGTTCTTAAGATTTATAATGAACATCCTTTAGTATGTGAATTTTATTCCCCTGATTATTTTTTCAGAAAATTAAATCTAACTTTAACAACAAATCTTCAACTGCCATTAACTAACAAAGAAAACAAAAGTCTTGTTTATCAAGAGCTTTGCAATGCAATCCAAATTATCAGCATATTTTCGCAAACAAACTCAAGCTTAATTGTTAGGGACATATTGAGCACATCATACACAGAAACAAAAATGTCCGCTCTAAGAAATAAGATACTTGATCTTATAAAAATAAAGAATGGCAGCCCTCTAAATAAAGACACCATTTCATTATTCCCGTCATGGATTTGTTCAATACAAAATATATTTAATTACTCACTCATTGATAGAGACACTGCGTATCAACTAAACCGATTTCTTGATATTTATGCCTGCCCATATTGTAATAGTGAAAATATAGAACCGATAATTGATGAAGCAGGTACTGATTACAGACCTGCATTTGATCACTTCATTCCAAAGTATAAATACCCCTTGATTTCTTTTAGCTTATTCAACTTGATTCCAAGCTGCGGTAAATGTAATAGTACCTATAAAAAAACTCTCGACCCAATCATGACCCCATTTTCTAACCCGTTCATCGAAGGAGTCAATGATACCCAACTTTTCATGTTCAATTACGACTTGAATTATATCTACAGGGATGGGAATATTAGCGACGACAATATCGTTGTTGTATTAATAAACCAAAATAGCAATATTGATAGGAATATGACCGAGTTTAGTATAAGAGCAAGATATAACGCCTATAATACCAAAAAAATTGCAAGAGCAATTGCGAAACAAGCTTTTGATCTAAATTCCCTCGAAAACAACCTCGATAGTGTACCATCTCTTTTCGCTTCTTTTGCTTATGAAGTTAATGTTGAACCACTTAAACAAATGCATAAAAAATTCATGCAAGATGCAATATTAACTTTTGCGAATAAACGTGTACCGTTAATTTAGTGAGTGTAAATAAAATGAATCTGATCCAAATCGAGTTCCATTCCGAAAAAGTATCACGGCTGGATCACATTCTGGGTCAGGGTCTTTGCGGCATTACTAATCCTGCATAGGAAATAAAAATTGAAAGCCAAAAAAACTATCATTGCTTGACGTTCATTAAACGCGTGGACGTTTATCCAACAATTTTGGCTCGCATTGGTTATCCCCCCTTGTCTTTGATGAGTTTGTACTGTGCTAGTAACATCTGTGCCGGTGTTGGCCCCCTCGGAGTCACTGGCGCTCCCAACGCCCGTCGAACAGGCGGGATCGGCTTTCCGGCCAAAACCCGCTTTTCCCACATACTCAAAAGATCACCGGCCTCGCGCTCGAGTTCTTTGTGACACAGCTGGCCATCGGTTCCGCGGCGACGCAGTTCGAGGCAAATATGGTAAAAAACCGGCTTCGGCCATGGGTATTGCTCGCTGCTAGGATATCGGAACACCAGCTTACGCCACTTCCAGTACTCAGTCATGACGTCAGCGGTGGTGATCCCCAGCACGCAGCGCCCTTCCCTGCACCACTTGATGAACTGGCCTGGCGAAGGCAGGAATGGGCGCTCCTGCCGCCGTACCATGCGCATGCCCGCTTCAACCTGCTCCAGAGTGTTAATCCCGTTTTCTTTGAAGGCCAGCACCCACTGACGGCGAATCTCGTTCACGTCTTCCTGGCTGCGATTAACCAGGCTTGCCGGGAACGCGGCCGCCAGCTGTACGAACAGCCCGTTGATAATCTGCGCCACCTGCTGCGTTTGTTCGCGTTCGGTGTACTGCTCGGGTAGGTTGTGCGCCACGCGGCGAGCCTGTTCCCGGTCAAAATTGCGAATGCTCTCGGCAAAGTTTTTCATTCCAGCACCCCGTCAATCCAGTCGGTGTTATGCAGGTCGATGCTGCCCAGGGAAGGTTTTGCCGTTCCGGTTGCACGCAGCCGCTTGGTAGTGAGCTGATCCCACTGCTTGCGCAGACTCGAAGGGCTCAGGATGTTGTCTTTCCAGAACTCATCCCGGTTGGCCCACTGGAACAGGTCACAAATTTCGTAGTGAGTACGCTTGTCCTGGACACGCATCAGCCTGATGGTGTTTGCCCATTCAGCCCAGTTGGGTTCGGATAGCGATGCGTTGACAGTGAGAAGCCTGTCGTAAATCCAGCGTGCGGCCTTAAGGTCGTCAGCGGATCCCCATGATTTACCTGCAGGGGTGTATATCCCGGCGGCTGCTTCTGGATGGCGTGAGAGAAACTTTTGAGTTTTCTGGTTTCGGGATTCGTCAGAATTCCGAGACGAGGATATTTTAATATTGTTCTTGTTATAGTCTTGGGTGTCTACCGTTTCCGGGAAGGTTTTTCCCGTTTTCGGGAAGGTTTTTCCCGATTTCGGTTTGTCTAAATATGTGGACATTCGCAGTTTATACAGGTGTCCGTCATGGAGAGCTTGCAGCTCTTGCCTGGGAAGATATCGACTGGGAAAAAGGGACGATTCATATACAGCGCAACCTTAATGCGCTAGGAATGTTCGTCCCACCAAAAACTGATGCAGGTGATCGAGTTATCACGCTATTAGAGCCCGCACTTGGGGCTTTGAAGGCACAGCATACGCTGACCTCGTTACAGCCTAAAACCGAGATTGTTTTTCATCACCGTGAGTATGGTGCGATGGAATATCAAAACCTGCGATTTGTTTTCATGCCCAGGATGCGCAAGGGCAAACAGAAAGCCTACTACTCTTTATCGAGTATCGGCGCCAGATTTCACGCAGCAGTAAAACGTGCTGGCATTCGCCGCCGGAATCCGTACCATACGCGGCATACAATTTTTGCCCCTGCTGGCTCCGAAGGTAGTACTCAATGCAAGAGAATCAAGAGATTAACAAAAAAGAGCAATACAACCTGAATAAGCTACGCTGATTTTGCCAACTCATTGATATCATTTACTTTACCATTGAATTCAATTAGTTATAGCATAATAACTTCTCCCTAAAGCTACCCAGATCTACATTTTTAGTGCCCTTTTTTTGCCCCTATTTCGCATTTTTGCCCCTAAATTTGCCCCTAACACTAGCCAGTGCGCCCCCCTTCTTCTCCCTGCCCTATACTTTTATTCTGACATCTGGTTAGAGGTTTCTATGTGTGGACGTTTTGCACAAGCTCAAACGCGTGAAGAATACCTGGCTTACCTGTCCGATGAAGCTGATCGCGACATCGCATACGACCCTGAACCTATTGGCCGATACAACGTCGCGCCCGGCACCAAAGTGCTGCTGTTGAGCGAACGCGACGAGCAGCTGCATCTTGATCCGGTTTTTTGGGGTTATGCGCCCGGATGGTGGAATAAGCCGCCACTGATTAACGCTCGCGTCGAAACCGCGGCCGCAAGCAGAATGTTTAAACCTCTGTGGCAACATGGCCGGGCGATCTGCTTTGCAGATGGGTGGTTCGAATGGAAGAAAGAAGGTGACAAGAAACAGCCTTATTTTATCCATCGGGCAGACGGTCAGCCGATTTTTATGGCGGCGATCGGCAGCACACCGTTTGAGCGATGCGATGAGGCAGAAGGTTTTCTGATAGTAACGTCTGCCGCTGACAAAGGCCTAGTGGATATTCACGACCGCCGGCCCCTGGTCCTATCGCCAGAAGCGGCCCGGGAATGGATGCGCCAGGACGTTGGAGGGAAAGAAGCGGAAGAGATTGTATCTGACGGCTCTGTACCAGCTGAGATGTTTATCTGGCATGCTGTGACCCGTGAAGTAGGAAATGTAAAAAATCAGGGGAGAAAATTGATAGAACAAATAGATATATAATCTGATGTACTTTTGATGTGTACTTTATATTTGGTTCAATATTATCTCACCTTAAGAAAGAAATATATTTGCAGCCATCGGACCACTAAGCCCATTTATACGATAAAATTCAACACGAACGCCAGGTTTTAACGTTTGGCCTTCATTATTTCTTAATGCAGAAATATGTAAAAAAACATCTTTTCTGCCATCTGATGGGATAATCAATCCCTTTCCGCTCTTGAAGTCAAAACTTTTGACAATTCCTGTCATTTTACGAGACAAATATTTTCCTAAGGGCAATCCAGATTTGACTATACAGGATTGGTTAATAATAGCCAATCCTATTTTATTGGCCTTCCGGAAGGCTAAAATAAAATTTGCTTAATCATTCAGCACGTGCCTTAATGGTTTGACTGATTCGTTGCGATGATGAATCTAACTTTTCCAAAAGCCGTTCTCATAACCAGGTGTTATCTCTGATACCTCCTCCTCTTGAGTCCATACATATACCAGCATACGTTTCTTATCATGAGCTTGCTTGTCAGTTGAAATGTTCAAACGGAGTTTGTATGTCATCTAAAATCATAGGTCTTGTTAAGTGGTTTAACGAAGATAAGGGGTTTGGTTTTATCTCCCCACTCGATGGAAGTAAAGATGTTGTTGTTCACACTTCTTCCCTGCTGGGAGAAACATTTAATACTCTATTTGAAGGACAAAAAGTCAAATTCGCTATCATAGCTGGAACTAAAGGTCCAATCGCTGCCAATGTAACACTTTGCGATAGATAATTTTTAGATGGTTTACTTAACTTAAGCCAGCATGACTTTATCAGTGGAAGGTGATTGTTCGGTTACGCACATCATTACAACAGGCCAGCATGTTTACTTACCATCAAGTTTGCTGACCGATGTGATGAAATGCAGGACTGCTGCATGAACAGTCTCAAAGCAGAAGCTAACTGCTTATAAAATATTAAAGTGCGTAAGAGGTTAGGCAGCCTCTAAAAGCATCACTTCTTATTTTTTTATTAATTTTTTTAGAAGCGCTGGGGAGATTTGAATAAAGCACAGCAGTATGGGCACACCAATTGAGCCCCCTTTTGTACACGATTGTAACTATGTTCGGAGTCTTTTGAGCAGTTTGGACAAGGGCATTTTACTAAATAATTTCGGCGGAATTGAGTGTTTTTACGTGCTGACATAGACTTCTCCAGTTCAAATGGACCGTTACAGTACACGTTAAGTCAGTATAATGCTTGTTTTAATTTCGAAAGAGGCAAAAAAAATGAACAAACAGCCCCCTTTCGAACACCTGCAGGGGCTAAAAGCCCTCAAAATACATGGTGATATATGAAAAAAGTAATCATTTTTTTTAATGGTAAGCCAAGTAAAGTTATCACTGTGCTTAAAGGTGTGACATCAATACGCGAAGAATATCCTAATGGAGAAGTGATAAACCTTCAGATAATGTCAGCAGGTTTTCCTTCTTTAACAGGTGACCATGAAGTGGTCTATGTGGCTTCAGATCGAGAGCTTACCTCTCAGGAAATATTAGATGCGGCGCAGAAGTATCTTTGACGCTTGGGATTCAACACCAAAATTCATGAAATCATTATTATAACTACGTTTAATTATTATAGCCTGCTTAACGCAGGCCTTTTTTTACCCCCACACAAACATTTATAATTAAGACTTGTACATCCAACGCCATGGCAATATGACTTTATTGCTGAAGCAACCATAAGGCTTCCATGAAAATCCTACATTACACAGTATTAATAGTTATTGAAGCCCCATTCTCAGATAATAATATCAACCCTCTTATCTTAGGTCTCTTGCATGACCGAAACTATTCAAGCAAGTCAAACCGAGGCGTTAAACTACCATCCCATGCATTCATTGGTTCAGAGGGTCAGGCAGTTTTAGAGTGGGAGTCTGAAAAAGATGGAGCAGAAAAACTAAAAAAAAGACTCTACCAGATGCTGCATGGAATTACACGTTTAGAAGAGTCTCCCACAGCAATTTTTCTAATGATTTGCCCAGAAGATAAAACCTTAACCTTTGTTTCAAGACTTAAAGTAAAAAAATGAACATCGATATTTTAACCTTCACCATCTGAAAATACCGTGACCGTGAAAACTGCGAAAGAAAATCATGAGGCACATCAGTAAATTTTGTATCATTTGCTAAGCATTGCTGTTACATTCGGTTTTATGATGAATCCTCCTCAGCGGCAGGGCTAACTAACCTGATGATTTGTATATCAAGCGGCTCATCGTGAATTTCTGAAGCAGCGAGTCACGAGTGGTTAGCTCAATGACTCACCGGGAGGCACCCGGCATCATATCCATAAGCCCCTGTATAATTGCAGGGGCTTATTTACATTACAAAAGCATAGTAGTAGACATATTACTCTTAATACTCATAGCCGATAATTAGGTTCGAATGAATATACCGTTTAAAGAATCATCTAACTTTTATTAGGTCTGAATACCTCGTAGTATATCGTGGAGATAACATATCCCGTTTCATCTGCCATTGCTGCTGTATGCCCTGCCCGGCAAAATAAAGTGTTCCCTTTCCATCTTTCGCGTTCAGATAATCCAGAACTTCCATCAACCTCTCGCTACCAGCACGCGGCGCGTTCTCGTCGAACAAGTTGAGCTGGGCCACACCATGGCTAAAGAAGTCACCCAGCATAATGCCGGCTTTCTGGTAACGGTGTCCGTCTTTCCAGATTTTGTCCAGGCACTTTACCGCGGCGTTAATGATGTCGCGTGAATCCTGAGTGGGGGTAAGAAGCTTCATGGACGCACTGTTACCGTAATACGGCTCGTTAAGCGCAAAGGGAGAGGTTTTCACGAACGCAGAGATAAACCGGCAATACTGGTGCTCACCACGAAGCTTTTCAGCACCACGGGCCGCATAGCTGCAGATGGCCTGACGCATCTGCTCATATTCTGTAACGCGTTCACCGAAAGAACGACTGCAGACGATTTCCTGCTTTGCCGGCGCAAACTCTTCCAGCTCAAGACAAGACTCGCCGCGCAACTCCCGGACGGTTCGCTCCAGCACGACATTGAAGTGTTTGCGAATAATCCATGTGCTTTGTTCTGATAAGTCCAGAGCCGTTTTAATACCCATGGCGTTAAGCTTCTTACTGATGCGGCGGCCAACGCCCCATACGTCCTCTACCGGCACAATAGACAACAACCGACGCTGGCGATCGATATTGGATAAATCAACCACTCCGCCCGTCTGCCGCTGCCATTTCTTTGCAGCGTGGTTTGCCAGCTTAGCGAGTGTTTTTGTCTGCGCAATGCCAACCCCGACAGTCAGGTGCGTACGCTTCAGAACTGTAGCGCGGATTTCTTTGCCGAAGTCAGTCAGGTCCCGGCAGTTCCTGACACCCGCCAGGTCACAAAATGCTTCATCGATACTGTAAATTTCAACGCGGGGGCTCATTTCCTCAAGCGTCGTCATTACCCGGTTCGACATGTCCGCATACAGCTCGTAGTTACTGCTGAAGCAAACCACGCCAGCGCGCCGGAAAAGCTCCTTTTGCTTGAAGAACGGCTCTCCCATAGTAATTCCAGCAGCTTTGGCCTCCGCGCTGCGCGCGATTACGCAGCCGTCATTATTCGACAGAACAACCACTGGCCGCCCTTTTAAATCGGGCCGAAACACCGTCTCGCATGATGCATAGAACGAATTCACATCACAGAGCGCAAACATATTCAGCTCGCAGATTTAACGATGAAAGTCACGACGCCGAAAACGTCGAGCGTGTCCTCGCTGCCGACGATGATCGGTGAGTATGCGCTATTCATCGGAATGAGCTGGACTGTCGGGCGCAGCTGCAGGCGTTTAACCGTAAACTCCCCTTCCACCGCCGCGATTACGATATCCCCATGCTCAGCTGTACGCGAACTATCGACCACCAGCAGATCGCCGTCGCTAATCCCGGCTTCGATCATAGAATCCCCCGCGGCTTTGACGAAATATGTGGAGCTCGGGTGAGCGACAAGTAACTCATTGAGATCAATGCGCTGTTCAACGTAATCAGCCGCGGGGCTTGGAAAACCACACTGTACTAAGTCACTGAAAAGCGGGAGAGCAATAATTTCTCGCAGTTCTGCAGGCCTGATAAATTCCATGTTACATACCTCAAATACTGTTTTTATATACAGTAGTTTCATTTGGGTATGCTCGCAAGACAGAGGGTCTGTCATGAATGATTAAAGCTTCGCCGTTTCGTTTCTAAGTTTCTATGCCGCTTCAAATTATGAGTTTTGTAAATTTTGTGACAGTAACTCTATGTGAGCAAATTTAAGCCGGTTTTGAAACGGGGAATTTTTTATAAAGCGTACATACTGCCACGTCATAAATTATCGCTACCTGCTTCCTGTCTACTCCGTTCGCTATCAGTCGGCCTGCTTGCGCCCATTGCTCATGGGTAAGCTTCGGACGCCTGCCACCTATTCGTCCTTTCTCTCGAGCAGCCGCCAACCCCGCCCGGGTGCGCTCAACGATCAACTCTCTCTCCATTTCAGCCAGAGCTGACATGATATGAAAGATGAAGCGCCCCATCGGGCTGGATGTATCGATACTGTCCGTGAGGCTCTTAAAGTGGATGCCGCGCTGCCGGAGTTCGTCCACCAGCAGCACGAGATTCCGCATGCTTCGCCCAAGACGATCCAGTTTCCAGACCACCAACGTGTCCCCTTCATTCAATGCCTTAAGGAGCTTTTTTAGTGCTGGACGATTTGCCACTGTTCCGCTCATTTTTTCTTCGAAAATCTGTTCACATCCTGCGCGTTCGAGTGCTTGCCGCTGAAGATCCGTATTTTGGTCAGTTGTTGACACCCTTACATAGCCAATTTACATATTTTTCACCCAGTTATTTCTGCAAAAAAATCAGGTGAAGGTATCGGCCGGGCCGCTCAAGAGCAATCTATAAAACGTCGGTTTGGGAGACAGTTCCACGAGGAACGTCGGAACCGCGGCGGGAACGGTTGCCGCCGGGGATGACGATCGACTCAGCACTCTTGAAGGTAAAACGGGAGGGTCAATCAAAGGGGCGGTGATTGCTAAAAGAACTTCTGATTCCAACCCTGCATCAGGCGGTGAGCTTGAGTCCGTTCTGCAAAACTCTGGCGGTGCTGCTCTTTCACAGTTTCACATGTTTACTCAGATGGCTGGTAATACCCGCTATGGATTCCTTCGCGTATGGGATTCTTCGACATTTAAAGACTGGTACTTCGACCATTCCAGCGGAAATGCTTATGCTGCAGCGTCATGGGTAAATAACTCAGATCGCCGGATTAAAGATGACCTCAACCCGATTGACGACCCGCTGGGAAAAATGAAAAAAGTACGCGGCTATACGTGGGTGCGGAAAGATGACCAGATGAAAGGCTCTTTTGGGATTGGCTTTGTGGCTCAGGAGGTGCAGGAGGTATTTCCTGAGGCTGTATCACATGCCCAGGAGGGTTCTTTGACAGTAGATGGCCAAGTGATAGAGCAACCATTGGCGCTATCACCTGGTGATGTGGCTGCGGCTCTCCACCATGAAGCTATATTGGAGCTTATGGAAGAGATCGCTGAGCTAAAAAAACAAGTCAGCTCCCTTTCATCTCAACACTGAGCATCCTTTTCAGTTCGTTTACTTCGTCAATGAGAGCAAGGATCGCTTCATGGTGAAGCGCTGCAGCAACTCCGTACGTATCTGGTGAAAGAACACCTTCGACTACAGAGCCATCTGAAAGAGTAACGTTCAGCCCCTTAGAAACAGCCTCAGGAAATACTTTTTGTACTTCCTGAGCTGTAAATCCGATCCCAAATGAGCCGGTTGATTTCCATTTCCAGGTTTGCCCGCGTATTAGACGCATTTTTTCAAGCGGCTCACTAATTGGGCCATCAATATCTTTAAGTCGTTCGTCACAAGTCGGTGACCATGCTACCCCCTGGGCCACTCCATCTTGTCTGAATGACCAATAGGCCGGAGTGCCACCGAACGCAAGCTGAAGATAGCCGAAGGTTCCCGTTCCCTGTACAACCTGAGCATATAATGAGAAATCAATCCCGTTATAAACTCCTGATCTGAATCTGGAGCCAATAAGTTCAGCGTTTGTTACTGTTCCTGCTGGCGGGGTGCTAGCTGGAGATGCACCGCCGGCTTTAACCTGTCCTGAAATAACCCCGCCTGTTTTTCCATTTATGCTGTCAAAGCGAGAATCGTCACCAGCGGCCACAGTTCCTAACACTGTTCCGACGTTCCTCGTGGAACTGTCTCCCAAACCGAGGTTTGTGCGAGCGCCTGACGCGGTTGTCGAACCGGTACCGCCCTGAGCTACAGACAGCGCTGTAGACAGTCCGCTGAGCGAGGTGATGTCATTGTTTGCACCTTTTGCCGCCTTGCCTGCGAGAGAAGTGGTAATGCTATTCCAGGCTGGGCCCGTCCATGTTGTTCCATCAGGCAGAGTTATCGTTATATTGCCGTTTCCAGAAAAAATGCTTTGCCAGTTCTGTTTATCGTAATTCAGTCCACGCAGTGCTTCAGCACTTTGCGCCACCAGCGCGGCAGTGACCATGTTCAATGCCACACGGGGAACAGCTGACCAGGCTGCGCCGGATTGCGTTGGCCCAGTAAAGCTGATGACCAGCGTAAGTTGCACGTTACTCTCAACCGATTTTACGGGCAATGTGTACGGTACACCGCCCACAGTAGAGACAATAAAGTCACCTGCGGCGAGTTCTGTTGCGAATGAGGTTCCGGAACCGCCAACAATAGCGGATCCGTTTGTCAGGGTGATAGTTCCTGCAGACATCTGTACTCCTTACGGGCAATAAAAAACCCCGCCGGAGCGAGGTTTATTCAAATATGACTGACTATTGGCAGGTGGTACTACTGAACGTGTTTTCGCTAACCCATGACCAGTTAAATGGGTAACCGGCGCGGTACTGGGTCTGATTACTTTGCTTCCGCACTCCGTAAATCTGGACGATGTTCTCCTGTCCGCCGATTAGGGCCGTTCCGGTACATATGGGATGCTGCTTCTGAAGAACGCCAGCGCAACCAGAGAGCAATGCAGCCACCGCCAGGCAAAGAATCATGTATTTCATAGTGGTTATATCCCAGGGTATTCAAGAGGTTAAACAATAACAAGATGAATCAAAGGGATATAATTGATTCTGTAGATCAATTTCATAAGATTGATCGCTGAAAACGATCAATCGTAGTTGGCGCAGTTGATGGCCATAATCACGTTTCTCAGATTAGAATACGCGACGTTCTGAAGGTTTCCGCTGGGCGTTGTTTGTGGTCTGGCGAATATTCGCGTATTGCCTCCCTCAAGTTTTGCCATACTCTTGTAAATCGCCGAGTAGGGCTGCGGCTGGCCGCCGGCCGATATAACTCCAGTAATTAGACCCAGCATGGCAGGTATACAGGCCCATTTCCCCGCCAGCGTGGTATTGATGTTATAACCTGAACTTGCATCTACCCCGGCAGTACCGAGGGTTACCACATCACTGAGTGTGCGCGTTTCGTTTGTCAAAATAAGCGTCCCTGACGCATCCCAGACGGCCAGCCCGAAGTCTGGCTTTGTCTGTGGGAAAATAGAGAAAAAATAAACGTACGCTGTGCCGGTTGCATTTGGTCTGAGGAAATCAACCGTAATAGTGTTCCCGCTTATCGTCTGGGTGATTTCCGCCTCAACCGTGCAATGAACGAAGGCGGCAACGGGCTGCCCTGAGGGAAATGTGTGCGTCACTTTGGTATTGAAACCCGATGTCCCCTGTAGTTCTGCTGTCTTCCGTGCCTGCAACGAAATAGGCGAACTGTTAGCGGTGACCCATACTTCTCCGGCCGTAGTCGTCAGTAAAACGCCATACTGCGCCATTTATGCCCTCTCTATCTGGAAAATGAGATACGCCGCAGCCGCAGGCTCAGTCCCTGCGGAGTAGTCGGTATCGCCTACTGCCGATACCGTTGCGGTGCCACCTGAAATAGTGATCTTCCTCCGGCTCGTTCCCCACTGATCACCGTTCATGATCTGAAAATAAGTCAGCTTACACCCCGGTGGAAGCACGACTGAGTAAAAGCCTGTTTTCTGGTTCTGAGCCAATTGAAGATATCCACTTACACTGACTGGCTTAATCCCATAGTTGTTCACCCTGCCTGAGGCGTCCCAGGTTTCAACACCGTACTGAGCCATAGCTGTTCATCCTAAAAAGGGCCCCACCTGAGGCCCAATGTTTACCATGTTCCCGTGATTCTCCCGATCTGCACCCTCAACACATTGTTGGCGTCACGCACACTGATTGTCTGGTTTGTCTGTTTCATGGCTCCCTCTCCAGCTGTCGAACCGTAGTTCTCGAATGTTCCTGATTTATCCAGCCTCCATCCGACAGACCCAGCAACGTAGTTATTGGACTGGATGAAGTCGCCGATTTTGGCATTGGTGATCGTGCCATCCTGAATAAATGCGGAGCTCATAAAGACTTGACCATTGATGACAGCGAACGGAGAGTACTGGGTATCACCGCTGCCGCTCATCAGTACAAACTGGTTAGCGTTGAAACCAACTCGGGTGACTACCGGCTTCCCCGCCTCTGCAAGCACTGCAATAGACATCCCGGCGTTGTACATCACCCCGTTTATTCTCACACCTGTTTTGAGGGTGTAGATTGCCGAAGCACCGGAGGCATCTACGACGGCTGTAAGCTTGTCTTCCAGAGAAGCGGTGACGTCCTCTATCTGCGCCTGTACCTGCGTCGAAAGTTCGGCCATTGCCTTATCAACTTCAGCAATCGTCGTTTTAACAACCAGAATATCGGCGCGCACTTCCCCGTATTGTGCCCACTGGTGCTCAACTGTTCCGTGGTTCGCCAGGGCGTTTTGTAGTATTCCCTCAATGTTTGTATCTATGTCACCAGTGAGGCGATCCCCATCAGAAGAGGTAAGAAAATCGTTAGCGATATCACCCAGATAATCATCGGCGTTATCGTTAGACATCCCCCGGATCCAGTCGGTATACCCGGACTCGTTACCCGTTCTGTCGACAAGCTGTGCGCGGTACCAGAATTCCTGCCCTGCTCTAAGGCCGAGCTGGGTGTATTCCGCAGATGGATAAGGCACGTCTGAGAGCAAAAATGGATCTGAAAAGTCACTGTTTGCTGTGTACTGAATTTCCGTTTTTAGCGTATCGCCGGTGTTTGCCGGGAAACCCCAGTTAAGACGAATCCCCCAGTTAATGCCCGTGGCTGTGAATCCTACTGGCTTAGGTGGATTGCCAACTTTGCCGGTCAACGTCTTCTCTTCTGAATATCCCCATCCTGAGGAAATTTCAGCGGCATTGATTGCACGCACGCGCACCAGGTAGCGCCCGGCATAAATCCCCGGGACGTCGAATGATGTGGTGGAGCTGCGCGGCACGTTAACCCAGTTCCCGTCGTTGCGGCGCCATTGCGCCTCATAGGCGATAGCATTTTGAGCCTGGTCCCAGCTCACGCGCATGGTTTCGACGCTGATATTCTGCTGCACCACGGAAAACGAATTGATCGCGATCTTGCCTGGTGGCGACTGGTTACCAGGAGGAATGACACTCACCGGCCGCTGATCTATAACGGCACCTGTATCGATACGGGCATATTTATCCGGATCGTGATTTGCCCCCGTGATGGTATATGTCCCGTCATTGTTATCGGTGACACTAACCACCCTGTACTGCTGCGCATAGAGTTCATCACTTTCAATAACCCATACAGCCTCGGCCTGTGGAAGCTCGCTAAAAGCGGTGGTCACGGTGACCATTTCACCTGACAGGGACTGAATCGTTCGGGATTGGGTGATACCCGACGGCAGGTTTACCATTATCCTGTCACCGGCCTTAGCACTTGGTACCCGGTCAAGTTTGAGTACACGACCATTAACCGCGGATAATCGACCGCCTAAATCTCTCCCTGAAAGATTTCGGTCAGAAACAGCAATTATGTAGCCCGGCTGAGGAATATTGCCGTCCAAGCCAACGTCAAACGTTACAACCCTGTCTTTATTGTTGGTCAGGATCCCCCAGCGCCCTTTTCTGTTAGCCTCAGACTGCCGGGTGCAACCAATGGCGGTGATCTCAAGCTGGTTGAAACCATAGCGCGCCACCAACTCCTGTTCGAAGACTGGCTCCATTGCATCAGCATACCCATTTGCCGGATCAGACCAGGAAACAAGAGCGTTTGTGTAGCGACTTTTGGTTGTGCTGCTGGAATATACGAATTTGCCGTCGACAACGTTAGCATGCGTGTAGGTAAAATCGACATCTCTGGGCATGTCCGCAAGGGCAACAATCTGGTCATCTCCCCAGTAGGTCATGCCTCGAAAAATGGCGGCGAAGTCACGCAGGACGGTGTAAGCGTCATTTCGATCCTGAATGTATACGTTGCAGGTGTAACGAGGTTCAGTTCCGCTACCACCCTTACCATCCGGTACCGGTTGATCACAATATTGAGCGACCTGATAAAGCGTCCATTTGTCGATATTGGCTGCCGTTAGCCGATTACCAAGGCCGAAGCGGTCAGTGACCACCAGATCGTAAAATATCCACGCAGGGTTATCCGTCCATGCCCACTTAAAAGCGCCCGTCCAGGTACCGCTGTACGTTCGTGTTTCGGGGTCATAGTTATCGGGCACACGAATAACACGCCCGCTGGGCTCGCAGGAAATTTGCGGAATTGAGCCATTGAACTGGCTCGAGTCAAATTCGATGTATAGTAACGCGGTATTCGGATAACGCAGTTTGGCGTCGATTACTTCCGTGAAGCTTTGCAGAGTCAACTTATCGCCGATCTTCGCGCTATTTGCGTCAGCTGTAATCTTACGCAGCCTGATGGTCCAGGTGCTGCCAGCCTGAGGAAAATCGATACGGTGGCTGCGCTCGTAACCAGAAGTCGTTTTGCCGGTCACGCTGGTATTGAGTACCGTCTGCCATGTGCCACCATCTGTCTGCAGGTCAATTGCATAGTTGACCGAATAGCCAACCAGATCGCCATCGTCCTCCTGTTTGAAGAGAGAAGGCCATTTTAGACGCAGGCGAACAGCTGAAAGCTGCGTATTGGTAAAAGTACGCGTCCATGCGGTGGTGCTGGAAACTTCGGTACCCACGTTAATTTCGTTTTCGGTACCCGGGATCCCTTGAATGTATTTTTGCGCCTGAGTTCCAGAACGAAACTCCCACGTCACACCGCTGAAGTTCTGTGAACCATCTGCGTTCTCAAGTGCGGTGCCATCGAGATAAATATCGCGCGCAGTAAGGCCACCAGCAAATTCACCCTCTCCCAGCGCGAGAAGGATTTTTGCCTTGGCTACTGACTGCAGATCGTCTGGCTGTTCTGTAGGAGTTCTTGAGCTTGAACTGCCGCCCTTGCGGCCTTTAATAGCGGTTGCTATAGCCATATTGCGCCCATAAAAAAAGCCACCCAGAGGTGGCCATGATTAGAACAATGTTGAATTAAATATTATTTGATAAGCAAACCAAAATAATAGTGTTCATCGAAAATACGGAGAAAGCGAATTGCACAATTACGAACGTACTCTAATTGTTTCGAGCGAGGAATGTCACCGTGTCGCGGATAGTTCAGGTAATAATACCCAACCTCATATTCATAATTATTTATAAAATCATCATGCAATGCGCTCCAGTACGTCATTACTCTATATAAAAGGCCATTTGGCAAGTCATACCATTTAACAAAAGTTCTAGTTAATTCACTCCAAACATCATCCTCAAGTTCAGCATAGGCGAGCTTTTTGAATGTTAGTCTCATTGCCAATATGAACGCGACTCGTTCAGTTGGCATCACTTCTCCAATCTCATCAACGTAGCCATCAAAATAGCGAAACACCTCATCTTTCGAGATTTCCTTATCTAATCCCAAAGATGCCAAAATCAAAAGATTTGAAGACTCATTGCCGGCAGAAATCTGGTTTTCAGCCCAGTCTGTGAACGCCCTTCTGTCCAAACCAGGCTCGTTTAATTTTCTTAATCCAAGCAAATCTTGAAAGTCTATAGCATAACCATCCATAAGCATTTCCAGTCTTATAATGCGTTATTTCAAGAAGATACTCTTTGTTTGGCACTATAGCTACTGCTGATCGTCAACATAAATGCCAGCAGAAATGATCGCTCCACCGATGCGGCGCTTGCCGTAAAGGAGCGGCACAGGATAACCCTGGGCTGTCGTATTGGTTACTCCCCCAAAGGCATAACTGGCCTTATTGTCTGCCGATTGCTTGCTGGCAAGTCCGGTTGTCTGTGGAGAGAGCATTTGTACGACACCGCCCAAGGCCATTGCCCCTCCGATCTGGAACATAATGTTACTCGCTGCGATACCTACTCCAGGCATCCATACTGCAGCAGCAACAAGTGCAACGCCGAGGATGGTTTGGAAAATACCCCCTCGCTTACTACCAACGATAACTGGTGCGATGCGAATATCAGCGGAGCTCTGATCCATGACGAGTTCATCATTGTTCAGGTTACGCTTACCGCTGAAAACAGCGTAGGTTAGGCCGCGCTGCTTGCTGGTATTCAAAAAACGCTCAAAGCCTGGCACGATAACGCACAATGCGCGGATGGCTTCTTTTGGTGAGGCTACCGAAAGTTGGAATTCGCGGCCAAACGTAGTACCCAAAACACCATATAGGCGAACAATACGGACGGGTTCGCACATTATCCCTCCTGCATGATTAGGTTTTTATGCCTGACAATTTTCATGGTTCTCTCCATCCAGTAACCTCCATATGGCACACGTTGACTGAGGTGACCATAAAGATGATGGAGAAGCATGTTCCCCTCCAGCAAGATCCCTGAATGGTTCCACTTATTCGATTCCACCTGCATGATGATCAAATCGCCCGGCATTGGTGATCCACTAAATTCGCGGAAACCACATTCGTACCAGCAATCCTGATAGAAATTATCCGGATAGGAGTCCTCCCACCACGGATAATCAACACGGTAATCCTTAAGTTCGACATCAAGCTCCTGCCGGAAATAGCTCATTACCAGCCCCCAACAGTCGTAGTGTCCGAGCACAAACGGGCGCCCGAGCAACGGTAATTCGCCGCGGGGAGTAATGGTACGAAAGTCTCCTTCCGGCCAACTGACAATGTGCCAGGGCAGCAACGTTGCATCGCATTGAGCCTTGTCCAGTTCGCTTGGCTGGGTCGTCGCGTCCGGGTGGCTATGTACGATTCCCGTTATCGTCCCCCAGTCTTCAGCAGCAGCGTAATCCTCTGGCGCAAGGTGAAACTGTTCCGTTGGTTCGACAGCCAGATTACGGCATGGGAAATAGCGTTCCACCCGGCTTTTCTGCGCTATCACGCCACAGCATTCGCGGGGATATTCTTTCGCAGCATGCGCCAAGATATCCTGAATTGTTTTCTGACGCATGTTAGCTCCTGATCAAAGATGTTCCAGGAAAACCACCGAAAGGAAGTTCATTGTTTTCACCAAACCGAAGCTTGCAGGCGGTGAGCGTGCCGTTGCATTCATCCAATGAGGGATCGCTTACCGGATTGTTGTTTCTGTCGAAGTAAAGCGTGCCGGCATAATCGCACCCATCGCCGGTGCGGTACCTATTCCGGATGCACCATGTGCAAAGGGAATGCAGCTGTCTGGTCGGAATCATCAACCCCTGCAGATCCATCGGGCTGGTAAGAAAAAACTCGATACTTTCACCGGGAAGCTCGCTATTTTTAGCGTCGATATAGAAAACCCGCTTTCTCACCTGCAAGGGATCTGCTGTTGGATTTCCATCCGGGAAATTGCGCGCATCCAGGTAATGCGCAAAAGTGTCATGAATCGTAACTTTGGCCTGCAGCATATCGTCATAGGCCAGACAGAGCGCAGTGATAGAGCTGTCAATGTTGGCAACAGTGAGCGTCGGCTGGGCGCTACTGCCATCGGTTGAAGCTTCCAGTCCCTCGAGCTTATATGGCCAGGCACCATACTCTTCGCCCTGCCACCAGATACTCTTCGCCTTTAACTTTGATTCGTCGCCACCAGCAGCCGCAATCTCCTCTTCAGTATGCGGGAGGTTATAAGCGTGAAAGCGCAGAACGTCGTCCAGACCAAACGCAGAACCGTCTACCTCAAGAAGACGTATTTTTTCACCCGGTTCGAGGCGTTGATAATCTTCAGTAATCATGGTGCGTATGCCTGTTTGAAGGTTGCTTTTATGGTCATCACTTTGCTGGATAGCGGCTGGGCTTTAATGGAATCAGCTTCAATCCGGTATAAACCGGTTTCGCCAACAGGAGACGTCCAGATAAAGGATTTTGTGATGTGCTTGCGGCAAAAACTCAGCGCATCGAGCATCTCTGCTTTTTTTCCCGTTAAGGTCATCGGCCATGACTGTTTTTCAGGGTTGATGCCTTCACCGGCGATCTGTTCAAACCCGTCTCCGAAGGATGCAGAGCGTGTAGCGTAAGTGAGCTCCCCTTCCATTCCCGCCTGAATCTGGGTTCGCCAGATAAATGTTTCGATCGCCAACTTTCCTCCGGGTATAAAAAAACCCGCCGAAGCGGGTCAATTGCTTAACAAAAATGATGTGTTCTTAAATGGAGTAACGTTGAAGTGCTGTCTGGCCATAAAATCAATAAGGTAACATCGCGCGGATTTCAGCATACCATTCGTTGACAGCGGGGATATCCCTTAAGAGCCAGAATCCTACGCCAATTAGCAAGAAGCTCGCTCCAAACTCAAAGATAATGCTGAACCAGTATTCAAAGGGCCTGGCATCCTTGTGAATGTACTCCTTTCGACTCGTTCCCTTGAATGTTTTGGTATAGATTCCCTTGCGCAGGTAGCCGAAAGACTGAACCAATGTTATAGGACCAATCAAAAAACAAGCACATACGGTAAACCAATATGAAAATCCCATCGCCCTTCATCCATTCATTGCATTAACACTATTATCGCATAGAAAGAATGCTAAATACCTACGATTGAAGGGTTAGTTATCACCAAGAACAGTAGTGGGATTCGTTTAATATTAATCTTTTGAAATGTTGTCGACGAACCGTGCGTTTTTGTGATTTGATAAAAAAACTCAAAAAAAGTCGAAGCGGTCTCCCCTTCACATATCTAGCAAAATGCGGGTTATGGAAAGATATCTGTCTCAGGCAGTTAAAAATACCCCACTATAAATTTAGGTTAGAGCAACCCAATATTCGCGATTGAAGTCCTATGAACAGACTGACGACACTATATATTAAAGCGCGGGCCGGGCTGTCTCCCTATGAAAAGACACCTGAAGCATCATTGATTAAAATGGCTAAGAAATGTGGCCGCAATGAAATAGCCGCCATTAACATCAGGCTCAAACAGTTCCGCTCTGAACTAGCGATGGTTGAAGAGTGGGATGGAGATCAGCAGGATATGATATGGGATGCAATTGACGAGCATTGTAAGTTATTACAACTGATCACCGACAAACAGCCCACCTGAGTAGGCTGTTTGTCGTGCTAATCGTTAGAGCCATGGAACGGTATTTCGAAGGACTGACTAAGCTTCATCGCGTTCCTTTTATTGCATTCCATAAAGGCGTCCCCGGCCGCTGCGCCTGCTCAGATATTACGTTAACTATTGCCGGCTTGAGCTGTTTGATGATATCCACATTATTTGCTGGAGCCGACCTTGTCGTTGGTTGCTCACGTCCCTGAATCACAACACCACCGACATTAACATTTATAGCGGAACTACCTCCCTGTAACCCGAACATCGGTGCGTTTCCGACGTAGCCGCCGTTTGCATATCCCTGAGCTCCACGCATAAGCGCATAGAGATTGCCAACACCAAGTGCACTGGTCGCTTCCTTCGTAAATACAAACTCACCACCATGAACTACGCCTTTCGGTTGGTATTTACCGCCATCACCGGTGTAACCGCCGCTATCGAATCCCGGCACCAGACCACCACCAGAGAAACCAAAGAACGCACCGATACCCGTTCCACCAAACGCTGACTTCATTCCATTAACCAAAGCCAGTTGTGTCAGCATCTGGGCGATGCCCTTGAGGAAAGTAGAAAGGAAGTCTGAGAAGTTAGATTTACCTGTAGTAAAAAAGTCGGTGAGCGTGCTGGCCATCCCGGCGAACGCATTGCTGGTAATCGTCTGCACCTGCGAGTAAACATTAGTCGCGCTGTCCTCAAATTCAGCCCAACCCTTTTTCACGCCGGTCAACCAGTCGCCACGCAACCTGTCCTCTGCATCATAGTAATCATTCGCCGCCTTAAGCTGCTTCTGATAGCCCTCGTCGTCAAGCGTGCCGCCGGAGTTGAACCAGCCAGAGGAAAGCTGGCTCTTTGCCAGCTCACGTTGAGCCTGACGGTCACTCATCCCGGCACCGTTCACTAATGCAGCCTGCTTCTCTGCCATCTGTGTGACGTATTTCTGCGAGGTATCCATTCGCTTGTTCAGCTGTTCCTGTGCGGTAATCTGATCACCTAACAGGGCTTTCTGCCGTGCCAACTGAAGCACCTGGTCTTTACTCGCCAGCAGGGATTGCTCCTGCTTTGTCAGAGAGCGAGATCGGGAGGCCTCCTCCAGCACCTGAAATTTCGCTTCAGTCGTCCACAGATCTTTGCGCTGCTGGCTGATAGTGTCGTTCAGCCCTTTATGCTGCTGCAGCGCGCGTAACTGAGACTGAAGCGCCAGCAACTCGGCCTGGGCAGCATCCGTGCTGCGATCGCCAGCCGATAAAGTGCCCTGCTTTCCGGTTTGCGTCTTTTTATCAAAAGAAGCGACTCCTTCCCGATCCTTCTGGGTGGTTGCGGTACTTATCTTTCTGGTCGTATCGAGGTATTTACCTGCACTGATATCAGCGGCATCCCAGTCTTTTTTCAGCTGAGAGACGCTGTCGCCATAAGCGCCGGCCATTTGTTCGTTGTAGTCCTGCCATCCCTGCAAAGTATCTGTTTTCGCCCAGTCGGGAACGAGGTTAATCGCGGCAGCGATAGAGGAAGAAATGATCTGGTTCAGCTTCTGGAAAACGATCGCAACGCTGTAATAAATTGCGTTGAATTCCTTCAGAGTATTTGATGCCAGCTCAGCTACCCACTGACCAATACTCTGCATGGCCTCAGACGCCCAGCCTTTGATATCCAGCCACAGGCGACCAAACGGTGTCAGCGAGTCATAAGCCTGCTCTCCGCGCTCAGCCATTGTGTCGCCAAACAAATCCATGGCCTGTGTAACTGCAGCAGTCTGGTCCTTCTGCTTCACCAGCTCATCAATGTGCTTAAGCTGCGAAACAGTCAGGAAGTTGTATTGTTCGTTTAGACTCTGAAGGGCTTTAACCGGATCCTTTTCAATATCCTGATATGCCTTGGTGATGTCCTGCGCCGACACAATACCGGTTTGAACTGCAAGTGCCGTAGAGCCCGCCGCTTTTTCGAGCTGCTGCTGTGTGAGCGAACCCATGCTAATCAGTTCAGTCATTAGACTCTGAACGGTTCCTACAGTAGCGCCAGTAGAGGCAGCAATAGACTGGGAGGAAGCCATGATCTGGAGCGCTGACGTGCCGGCAATGTTGCCAGTTCTGATAATAGCCTTGTTGATTTCGTCGTAGGCGGTGAAATAGTCCGCTCCCGCTTTGGCCGCAATCAGTACAGCGCCAGCCAGGCCACCAATGGCCACTCGGGCAGGAGTCACCATCGACAACATCGCTTTCAGAGCATTGCCTACACCGCCAAACGAATCGCGCAGCTGGCCGCCCTGCTGAATGGCCACCATATAAACCGGCATACCGGACGCCAGTGAGGTCACAATGTCGGTCATTTGCATCGGGAGATAACGCATCGCGTTGCGGTATTGCCCCGCGCTGATCGCTCCTGACTTCCACGCTTCCTCCTGCTCTTTCAGTCGGGCGATCATCGGTGCAGCACGATCGGACACGCCAAGTTGGGCTGCTTTTAGCTCTAACAGTTCTGCGCGCGTTTTTCCGATTGCTGTGACCTGCTCTTCCAGCGAATCGATAAAGGTTTTGCCCGCAGCAGCTGCACGCTGCGCTGCCTGAGCCTGCTCAATGCGAGCCCGCCCCTCTGCGGTTTCAGACTCCATTACCTGTGCCAGTTTTGCCCGCGTCGTCTCAAGCACGCTGTTGTAACGAGAAAAATCCTCGTCTCCCACCAGCCCTTTACCGCGAAATTTCGCCAGGCTCTCCTGGATAGTGTCCAGTTCATCCAGCGCCTTGTTTACCGGGCTGATTTTATTCAGCAGGTTCTGCAGCTCCTGACGCTGTTGCTTCAGGCTTTCGCTATTTTTCTTTTGGTTATCGATACCGGTACGGAACGTACTGTTCAGGTCATCCGCTTTACCTGCCGCGGCGGACGCCGTCTCCTGAAAGCGATCCAGTGCCTGGTTACCACGCTCCAGCTCACTGGTATTTACACGCAGGGAAATCGTGGCGATATCGTTACTCATTCCGCTCTCTCTTTATGCATAATTTTTAGCGCAGCACTTTCCATCACCCGGATATCCGAAAGCGCGGTTGCCTCATCGTCGACGTTGTGCAGGCGCATCACCCAGGACAAAACGTTGTAGTCGAGTCCGGATGGCCCGCCCATACCCGTTCGCCATTGCGTGCTGACGGCCTGAAATACGAGGAATGAAGACCAGATATCAGGCCAGACGTCGATGTATTGATCGTCGTAGTCATCCGGCGTAAGCCCGTATGGCGCCAGGTCTGCCGCTGTGGGTTCAGGCGTATAGAATGCAGAGGCAACCGCTATCAGTTTTTTTCGCGCTGCCCCATCAGTTCGCGATAGTAGGTTTCAGGGATAGCCTTCATTGCAGCCGGATAGTTTTCCAGCAGCACCGACAGATTCTCCGCGTTGAATGCATCGGGGAGCGCCCAGCCAGAAATAATTTCCATCAGAAAATCAGTGGCAGTTTTGCCTTCGAGTTTTTCCAGGTCAGCCAGTTCTTTAAGTGGTTTGTGATTAAACGTGAACGTCAGCACGCCATCCTCATCGCCGGCTCGGGGGATTGAGACATTGGCCTTAAATGTTGGTTTGGGCTGAAGAGTGAATTTGGTCGCCATCGATACCTCTTAACGAAAAAAAGCCTCCGTTATGGGAGGCTTGGAATAGTGAAAGCTCTGACGGGTCAGGCGGCAGCGTCAGTCACCTTGTAGAACGTCATCGCCGGTGACTGCAGGTTCAGCACAACACTTACTGTCTCTACCTCGTTAACCGCAGTAGTTGGCGTATCGTCAAAGGACGCCGTGGCCGCCCAGTAACGGTTTTCCTTCGCCTTCGGCACGTACATGTAAGCCGCAACCGTCTCTTCGTCTTCGTCCAGTTGGCGCAGCAACGGATATACCGGGAGAGTTGAGTCATGCGCGATCGAGTAGGTCTGGGAGACTGCGGATTTATAGGTATTCAGGTTGCGCTGGCGATCATCGCTGAGGAACTGAATCTGTGTGGTGTTCTGATCGCCACCAGATTTCGACACCTCAGTTATTTGCGGCAGCTCGGTCCATTCAAGCACCTTACGGATCGAACCGGTACCGCCACCAGCGGCATATTTGTTTTTGTTGGTGGTATTGATATTGCGAAGGGTTACGGCGCTTTCTGCAATCGCATCAATTTTTGCAATTACGTTATCAACACCGGACCAGTTGCAGTTCACATGAACAATATCACCCACCTTGAGTGCGTCCGCTTCACTCACGGTGATCACCATATTTTCGGCGTTCGTCGCCCCGGTGAAAGTAATGGCTGGGCCATAACCCGATGCCAGATAGACGTGAGCGCCGTTAGGCAATGCAAAGCCCATATTGGTTACTCCTTTAGAAACGGGAAAACCGGCTCAAGACCGGTCAGTTGTGGGACATCACAGAGGGAATCAGTTGGTAATGTCTGCCCGATAATTCAGGCTGACAGGAACGGTGTAGGACACAGGTGTAGGAACGCCGCGGAATATGCCAGGCGCGCTGCTAATCCAGCAGGTAAAGTCTTTGCCTGCAATTTCCAGCCCCTCGGGGAACAATTCAGCCACGCGGTCAGCCAGAGCCACAACATCGGTACGGCCTATGCCGACAGGGGCCACAACGTTAATCTGGTATACACCTGAATAAATGCGGCAGCGCAAACCAAGGTCCAGCGTACGCGGTGTGGCGGGCATGTCATGGACAGCAAGATAGAACCCATCAGATGGCGGTGTGAAAGGCACGTTTTCCCAGGCTACTGGGATCCCTTCAGCATCAGCCCACTCGCCGAGTCTGGCGGCCAGCGCCGCCGCGATATCGGGAATCATTTAGTCACCTCCCTTACTGCTTCCTCAAAAAATCGCTGAAACTCAGCAGCAGTAATGCGTACCATCCCTCCCGGAGCCTGGGAAGAGTGCCCCATCTCCAGTCGATACGCGTAAGGGACGTTGTTGCAGAAATAAATAGCCTTCATCCCGACTTTGAACAGCGACAGCGTGTAATTGCCGGCGGCTTTTGTCAGATTTCCGGTTTTATCGACACGGCCCGTTTCATCAGTGGTCGGTGCATCAAAGGATACCTGCCAGTTACCTCGAAAACGGCCGCCCGTATAACCCGGAGGCGCTTTGACATCCATCCCATCCACCAGCCGTGCCTTTTTCTTTAACCGTCCGGTTTTAGTCAGATTATTAGGGTCCGATTTTTGCGCTTCGTTATGGTCGTATACCGCCTGATTGTAAGAGGCTGCCGTCTGGTTGATGCCCCAGAGTTCGGGGTTGCCGACAGGTGACATCAACACCAGTTGATTAAGGATCCGAATGCCGACAGCACGTACGACCGCTTCCTGATTCGCTTTGGCTTTGTCCACGAACGCGGTGATAGCAGCCGTGAACGCCTTATTATCGCTCATGCTATGTCCTCAACTGAGATTTGTAGCAGAGCACCACCGCACCCGGTTTCACGGGGTTAGGTTTAACTACGCGGTGGCTTACGCCGTCCACGACGATCAGATCGCCGGTTTTAATTTCCTTCTCAGCAGTGAAGACAATCCGAATATCGCCGTTTTCAATGACGGTTCCATCAATTTCGCCTGGCGCGTAATCCGTCTTCACTCCTATGGCGGTGAACTGGATATCCTCGGAACGATGCTCCACACCACCGATGACGATTAACGTGCCCTTACGCGTGACATCGTATGCAATGCCGTTCTGCTTGAGCATGCGAGTCGTTGTCGCCTGCATTCTCTGATAGTTGATGGCCATTACGCGCGCTCCGCGAAAGTATTGATTGCATATCCACGCCCACCAGCTAGGTCGCCCAGAATAGCCATTACCGCCGGGTAAGTTGGCGTAAACACCTCACCGTCGGCAACCGCATAAGTCATGGTTACGGCGCCTTCGACACGTTCGGTTTTAACCGCGGCCTCACGAACGCTTGAAAGCAGATCGCCCTCAATCGCCTCGATAGCCAGCATGCATTGTGCGGTGATAACCTGCCGCGGCACCTGGTCGGGTGGGAAGTCGTGTCCATCCAGAATGACATTTGCGCGTGGCCAGGCCAGCGGCTGTCGAGGGTCTGCTTTGGAACCTACCCAATCAAGACCTTCCAGGTAGTCCATCGCCTTAATCAGTAATGGTGTGAGCTTTTCAGGCAGCTCAACTCCTCTCAGCACGGCAAATGACGCCAGTTCATCTTCACTGGCGTAACTGTTAACGTCAGCGGCGGTGATATCAGTAATAATCATCTGAGCATCCGTTGAATGGGGCTTACGCCCCATCGGTTAGCCTGCAGCAAGTGCGGTGAAGGTGATTTCCTCACTCGATTTAGCAACACCATCAACAGTACCGGTGACTGTGAAAGTACCTGCTGTATCAGAGGTAAGTTTGACCGTGGCCCCACCAGCAGAGCCGGTTTGCGAACTGGCAGTGCTAAGCGTGCCGCCGGTTGAATTCCAGGCAACGGTTTTGCCGGAAAGACCTGCGCCATTCAGCGTGTACTTCAGAGAAACAGTTACCGCGTCTGTGCTGTCAGCAGTTGCGGAGGTTTTATCCGCTGACAGCGTTACTCCCCCACTGCGGATTCCAGTTTGATCAGCACGCCTGCCGTTGATTTGTTACTGGTGAAATGCTTCTTCCAGTTACCTGCAGTGCCGATTTTGGTCAGGTCCGGGTTGTCGCCTTTGGAGGTATCCCAGCTGTAACCCAGCAAATCGACATTAACAACGCCTTCAGCACGGTAGCCGATCGCCAGGTTTTCCTGATCGTTGATGTCGTAGGAACGGAACCCCGGCGCCTGCGACTCGGTGACGGTAACCGCTCCGGCTACCAGCCCAAGGATCGCATCAGCGTCCATGGTGTCGGTCACAAGCACAGGTTTACCCAACGTACCCGGCTGCCCGCCGTAAACCACCACGCCAGCTTCTTCGTAGATTTTGTTGGCGATCGCCTCATCCACGATGTCGAAGTAAGTGGCGGAGTGCATAACGAAGAGAACAACACGGTTGAACTTGTCGCCGTACTTACGCAGGCCGCGCGTCAGGGTCTTCTTACCGTCTGTTTCGATATCGGCGGTAACCACCATGTCCGCGTTTGCGCCAATAGCAGCCGTAAGCGCCTTTAGGCCGTACTTCACGTAGCCTTCCAGCGTCGCGTCAGCCACATCAGTGCCGATTACTTCGGAGAACTCATCAACCGAGCGGCCGCGGCGTTTGAACGCTTCTTCAGTAGTTTCGTATGGACCGTATTTCCACGGTGCTTTGACGGATACGGCTTCACCGGCGCCAATCTTCTTACCCGTCACTTTTTCGGTGGAGTTAACGTCACGCGATTCGATAGAACCGCCCACTTTGTAGAAGGCTCGCTTGCGGAAGTCGCCTTCAATCAGCTCATTATCCAGCAGGATCGCACCGTTGGAGGACGCGTTGAAAATTGCGAGGTTGTCCTGGCGGCGCTCTAGGAAAGCGGTCTGCGCCAGGTCGTCATAAATGATCAGGTCACTATTAACAGTGGTAGACATGGGTTAATCCCTTATTTCGGAAGTTTGAGGAAGGCCTGCTGGCCATGCTTGCGGATGTAGTCCGCTTTGTCGCTGGCGCTCATTTCGGAACGTTTCAGGCTGCCACCACCGTTTGGTTTGTGTCCGCCCGCGCCGGTGCCTTCCGCGCGTGGGAACAGATGCGGGGCCGTCTCCTTAAGAGACTCCGCCCACTCAAGCGGGCTTAGTGGGGTTTTGCCGTCTTTACCGAACAGAACATCGCCATTTGCATCAACTGCTACGGCCTCGCCTTCGTCGTTGAGCTGGAATGTGCCTTTGGCACGCAGAATCAGATCGTCGGATGCTTCAGGCAGCGCGCCAGCTTTTGAGGCTGCTGCACGGATTGCATCGCCCAGAACTCGATCCCGGAATTTGTTGGAGAACGCTTCGGCTTTGTCGGCGCGTTCATTTGCGGCTTTGATTTGCTTATCAACGTCAGCACGCAGACGCTCGGTGCGCTTATCGAGCACCTCATCGATTTTTCCGGCGGCAATCAGCTTTGCCTCTTCGTCGTCGGAAAAACGCTGGAGGATCCCGCGCACTGCATCAGGGTCGATACCATCGAAGCGAGACAGGTTTTCTTTTTGCTGCTTGATGGTCCCCAGCAGCTCAGAGTTTTTTGATTTCAGGCCAGTGACTTCGTTGGTCACGCGCTCATCTATCAGCTTCTGGATTTCTGGGGTGATTTCGATACCACCGCCACCGCTGCCCTCGCCGCCGCTTTCAGGTGCGTAATATTTCAGAAGCATGTTTCGAATTAACATAATTTCCCCTCGGGATTTTGCCGGGCCTCGCCCATAAAAAAGCCCCGGCGGATGCCAGGGCGTGGAGTAAGATGTGATTGTTAGTTGTTTGTGCCTGAGAGCTGCTTCAGCCGTTCCAGGCTGATCCATTCGCCTTTGTCAGTGAACATATCAGTCAGGTCGATTTCACCCGCGCGGAACAGACGTCCACGCTCGGCACCCAGAACCTGATCCTGGCGTTGTGCCGACTGGCGCGCGAGCCATTCCAGATACGTGGTTTTAGCCGGTACCTGTCCATCCATGCTGGCACGACTCCCCTCGTCCATCTCATCAATATGAATGCCGAGTTCGCGCCAGGACTTGAGAATCAGGGTTTCAGTAGAACGACAGCAAAAATGAATCTTCCCGGGTCCCTGTAGGTAAGGCACCTTATGCCCGACCGGTTTGTTATCCAGGGTGTAACGCAACAGGTCACGAATAATGCAGTCGTGGCTGGTTTTATTGTCCAGCGTAGATAGCCACTGTTTACCTTTTACGATATCGCTGTTGGCGCTGGTGAAGCTGTTGCGTGCTGTGGCAGCCAGATGATTCACGGCTGTTTTAGCGATGCTGGCAGCGTTTGCCCTGCTCATCTGCAGCGCGCCGTCGCGATAATTTTTATTGGCGTGGCCGCGAACACTGCGCGCGATTGTTTCTACCGTGTCGCCGGCAAGATACCCCCTGCGGACGGCGTTCACTATCCGCGCCAGCCTGTCCGATTCCAGATTCTCCGCCCACTCACTCAGCAGCCTCCCCTGAAAGGGCTGCGCCATTGCTGCGGCATACACCATATCGGCGGTGATGCCCTGCAGAGGATAGTGAGACAGGACCTGTGATGGCAGAAGGGAATCGAACAGGCTCAGCTGATAACTGGCTTCGTTCTTTGCAAGCGCCACCAGCTCGCTCTCGAGCCCTGCCTGCATGGTGGCTACGGCCTGATGGTTAAGCTCACGCACGCTGCCCAGTAAACTCTGCAGACGGCTAACGGTGAAGCTCTCAGGAGGCAATCTGTCCAGCGCATCCAGTAGACGTGCCGACAGGTCCGCGTCCGTCTCGTTAAGCAACTTCACCATCCGGTTTGCCACTCCAGTGGCGTAGCGGCTCAACCAGACGGAATGTGCGATCGACTCATCGCGCAGGCTTTCGTTTACGGTTGCCATATCAGCCTCCGGTCAACGTGGGTGCCTGATTGCGAAGCGCATCAATAACCTCGTCCGGGCTGTCTGCCGGGTCAATGAGATCGAGCTTCTGCAGCGCGCGAATCATATCGCTATCGCGCAGCGCACCGGACTGCCAGGCGTTGACGATCGCCGTCACCATGCCCGACTCAGCAACCTTCGCAATGAATTCCTGATTGATGGTGTAACTCGTCGTTTCGCCCTTGATGCCGAGGTATTTCGCACACCAGCCAAGCGCCAGCGTATAGGCTTCAGAAACGTTTGAAACGCAGATACCGAGCACCGATGTTGAGGATGTTTGCTCACCGCTCGCCTGGGTAGCAGTCTTCGCCGTGGCGTTCTGCTCAATCAATCGGGCGCCCAGCTGCACCATGTAATCGCGTTTGCTGTCCATGGCCTCTTTAGCCAGCATGTTCGGCTGCGCCTGGGCATAGCCAAACGAGCCCTCCTTGGGAAGCAAAAGCGGTGATCGGGAACCAATTTTCACCCCCTTCTTCTCGAGGTGATCGCGCCAGCCGGTATCGAGTCCAGTCATGTACGGCTGCACCTGGCCACAGAACCACACGCTGTCCTCATAGTCAGCACTGTTTCGGTAATGACCGTGATTTATCTCCACCAGTGCAGCCAGCGGTGAATCATCAATAGTGGGATCGTTGTTCTGAGCGCCGACGAAGGTAAACGGAATTTCATCCCAGTAGTCCTTTCCTTTCGGCTTAGGGTGGTACTCACTGTCAACGGTATAGGTTCCGCTTGCGGTGCCACCAGCCCGGCGCCATACCCGGCAGATAAACCGCCCTTCTTCCAGCGCCAGTTCGCGATACTGGATTTCATCCTTGTACGCGTAACCATCTGGCTCTTCTACGCATTCGCGCAGTACCACCAGCACCAGCTGATCGCGTCCGTTAATACGCTTTGTTCGCCAGTTAATGATGTTCTCTGCCGGGTAGCGGAGGATGATTGCTTCGTCGGATTCTTCAGCGTAATCGACGTAAATGCCCTCTCGCGCAACTTCCAGCACGTTCTCGGCCACCAGCTGCGACTGCTGGTAGATACTGGTGCCGGCCCCGTCAGCATTGTCTAACAGGTAATTGAGCTTTTCAGGGCCGTTAAACGTGGGGTCCTTGCGATACGCCATCCCAAGCATGCCGATTTTCGTATTACCGGCAATGGCATAGAACACCGCGCGGCTCAGATAGTCCTCATTGCGCTTGCGATTGCGAGTGGATTTATCAGTTGGGTCGAGATAAGGCAGGTACTTATTACCCGCTGCCTTTACGGCCTCAGCTCCTTTGCAAAAGTCCCTGTATTTCCGCCAGGCAGCAGAAGCCGCCCGGTGTTCTGGTCGAACCCAGGTGATGTCGTCGTTTGCCATATCAGAAAGTGGTATCCATGGTGATTGAGTATGCCGGTTTCACGATGGGGTAATCCTTCACGATGAAGTACCCACCAGCATCATTGGGGTGATCGTTATCAGCTGATTTGTCTGGTTCGCCATTAGCCGCCCAGATTTGCTGCTCGAGGCTCTCGGTGTAAACCGGGCAGTTCTGAACGTTCACCAGATAGCGGCGTTCTCCGTTGGCGTTACAGAACATGGCGTTCATTGAGTTGATGCGGTCTTTAACCGGCGGGTTGGCATCATCAACAATGACGCTGAACCCGGCATCATTAAGCTGGGCAATATCGGTCTTGCTGGCGTTCTGCGATTTGCGTGAGTCGCCAGAGGCATCCGGATAGATGTAAATCTCCCGGCTCTTCACGTAGCGTCCATCCTCGTAGCGCCAGAACTCTTCCTGAATGCGCTTAATCATCGCCGGCGTGTCGTAGACCTTCACCAGCTCACGAACCGCGCGCGGCAGGCCGTTACGCTTAACGTGAACAATCGCGGCCATTTTCCCAACGTTGAAGTCCATACCGATAAACAGCGGATCCCCATCCTGAACCTCATCAGAACAGTTATTCAGCTTACGGTTGAACGTGTGGTATATGGTCCCGCTGTTGAGGTTGGTGAATTTTCCTCGCAGGTATGCCTGAATAAGTTCGTCAGGGTAAGAGCTCAGCAGCGATGGGATGTAATCAGGCGGTAGATTCTTCGCATTGTCGAACGTGCTGGCCTGGATCAGTCCGTATAGAGCCGCAAGCTCTGGCTTTTCACGTACCGCCTTCACGAACTGCTGGTAGACGAACTTGAACCCTTCTGGAGTTGTCGTTACATCGATGCCATTACGTAGCCCATCAACCTTGTAACGCATACGAGCGATGATTTTTCGCCACGCCTGCTGCGCTTTGGCAGCCGCCATGACGTCCAGCTCATCCACCATCGCATTACCGATTTTGAAACCGACTATCGAGCCGGGCTTCTCCATCGAGCGGCAGATGGTTGTTCCGCGGTAGCGCCGCCCCTCGTAGAAGTGAACCTCTTTGTTCCCCTCGTTGATTTTGACGGTTAGCCCCCAGTCAAAGGCCACCTCTTCAATCGTCGGATAGAAGATGTCACGAATCTGAGGGTAAGTTGGCGCAAAATAGCCCTGGTTAATCTTTGGGTGCTCCCACATCCCTTTGCAGATGCCTCCACAACCCACCCATGTCTTACCGGAACCGAACCCGGCAACGTAGGCCTTGAATTTGTGCTGCATCGCAAGGAAGCGCGCCTGAGGGATGTTAAGTGTCGGGCTGATCCCCATCGTCTGCCCTCGCATCCACTACGTTGATATTGATTGCAACTGGCGTTGGTTCATCATCCTCACCATCACTGGCCAGCTCTTTACGGAGTTTCTCGACCTCAAGCTGCCGGCGCTCGATTTCAATCTGCTGCAGGCGCTGGGCGAATTCGCTATCGGCTAGGCCAAGGCGTTTCATTACTGCTTCGAACATTCTTTCGCGGCTGATGGCTGTGATTTCGACGCCATTCTTGCCAACCTTCACGCCTGAATAGGCGAGCCGGGAAACTGCGGGAAGTTTACGTGTATCAGGGAAGTAAGGCTGGCCAATGCCGTCACCATTGCATCGCGGGCATTCAGGGTTTGGCTCTTTGTTGTGGTCGTAGCCATAGCCGCCTGTGTCTTCTGGTTGCCGGGCTCCTTCCCTTCCCTCAGCCTTTGCTGTTTCCTCATCAAACTCAACTGCATCGCGCCACTGGTAGTGGTGACCGAATCCCCAGCAATAACGACACGCACCGCGGCGATATTGCGAAAGCTGGTTTGCATCGAAAGTGGCGAGCTGCCACATCTGCGCAAGGACTTCATCAGCACTTCCAAGCGTGCGCGCAATGGACGCTTTTTGCTGCTGCGCAATGGCCTGCGCAACGTTAGGATTCGCTATGAGCTGACGACCGTAATTTGGGTCGCTATAACCAGCACGTGCAGCGGCAGCGGTGGCGTTATTGTCCTTCAGGTACTCCGCGACAAATAAACGCTGCTGAGCGGTAAGTCCATCATCTTCCACCAGCTCATTTGCGCTTTTATCTTTCTGCGCAGTGCGCACTATCTTTCGCGGGTAAATTTTTGTATTTTGCGCAGCAGTTTTCTTGATATAGCGGCGAGCAGTTACATAATTAAGGTTATGTGCCTCGCACCATTCCTTAGGGGATATGCCAGTAGCAGCGTGATCAGACAGGAACCGCTTCTGCAGCTCGCCCCAGTCCGGCTTAGCCATTGTTACCTCTAAACTGAATGAACTTTAGACGTCACTCACAGCTTCAGTATTTGAAGCAATGAAGTATTTTTCTCAAAGAAATCTTGAAATGAGGATTTAAGTTTATGAAATATGTATAACTACGATGACGTACATAAAATCAAGGCCAATCTCGAGTGGATAGTGCATCAAGCCTCTGCCCGGTCTCCTTTGCGCACTGAGCATGATCAATTAGTGATTTCCGATCTAATGGAACTCATCCAGACATATGAAACTCTTCTTGACCTCGTAAGCAAATTTGGTGCTTCTGTCTTAAATTCGGAAATCATAGCGGGTCTATCAATCACAGAGGAATTCATCGCTAAAGTTAAGCGAAATGAGGGTGCGATGTGAGCGACCAACACACTGAGTGGCGATTGATTTGTGTTTTGAAGCTTCAAACTGGTGGATTACAGTTTGAAGCTTGGGTTATTTAATTGCCGTACAGTCGATTTAAAAGCGCATTTTTCATCGCATTAGAATCAATCGGATCCACGTTTAACCAGGTCAATGTCTCACGATTCTTTTCTGCATTGAAATCAGAAAACACACCATGAATATCACCGCTATCAGGTGAGTAGAGAACAGCAATATTCTGTTCTGGACAACTGTGTGGTTTACACCCTGACAGTGCAATATACTTTTTTCCCGCAACTGTTACTTCGGTTGATGGCGTGCTCGTGCCACCACTTTTTACCCATGCAGGTAGTTTGTTTTTACTAATCAGCTGGGAGTAGCTTTTAGACGTGCTTTTTGCACTGGCGAAATCAGAAAGATACTGCCCCTCGTCGGCAAGAGCACTGAAAGATACAAAAGCCATAGCAGCGATAAACACTTTACCTTTCATATTAATCCTCATTCCATAAAGACATCTCAACACTATACCTTAGCGGCTACTATGTCAGCCCTACAGTTAGCTAGAGGATTCCATATTACTGCCTATCCCAAGTGATTAACTCAGAATCATCCTAATAGCTACCGCTTATGCTTGTTGATTACGGACTGCTTGCCAGACTATTCAAGACTCTGATGAGGAGTTTGCCAACTCCAGGGAAACATCCATAAAAAGAGCAAGTGAAACTGAGACTCTGGTAGCCCTCCTTGTGAGGGCATTTTTTTACAATGCTGCGCTTCGCTTGTTAAATATTGAGTCTTTTCTACAATTTAATAGTGCTTTGCTATGTCAGGTAAAGCCGTCGTTCAGGAATACCCGTGTGCTCAAGGACGAGCCATCCCTAATTCTTTCTTTCCAACTCGATCTGCCTTATGCCAGCGAAATTATTGTTGCCCTTTTCAATTACAGCCAGTAGCGGCTTAATCCACAATACTGCCTGGCAGTACGTCATGGAGTTGGTGGCAACGGCACGATCATCGGCTGTGTCAGGTCCATTGGAATCGGTGTGCATGGCGCTGGCACGTAAACGGTGCGCGTATTTGAGCAACCCACCAGCAATGTCAGCAGGAACAGGCAGATCACAGGTTTTTTCACGGCGGAAAATCTCCCGGTATTCGATTACGGTTTCTTCGGTGCTGGAATCAATCAGGGAGTTGAGCCTATTGGCATGTTCTGCAACCTGATTGAATCGATTGAAGTTGAATGCCTGGGTAGCGATAACCTGCCCCTGCAGAGAATTGTCACTTCGCAGAACGTCGTTTTCGCTTTGAAGATTACTGGCCTCCGAGCAGCTCCGAACGAGGGCAACCGAAAGGCCAGCAATAATGACAACGCCGATAATACCCGGATTAATTTTCACTGGTCTATCCCCCAGCACGCCAAAGCACTTTCCTGGTCTCGCCGTTCTACCTGACCATAGCAGCCGTTCTTCTGGCCTTTGGTTAGCCTGCAGTCGCGACCACCGTCTCTAATCCACCAGCGAATTGCCTCGCATGCCCCGTGGCGGTCACCGGCATTGATGCGCTTATAGAACGTGGACGGGAAGCACTTACCCGGCCCGATGTTGTACGGACAGAAAGATGCAATCCCAGCTTTCTGCGGTTCGGTAAGCGGTACCGAAATATTACGGTCAACCCATGCCAGAGCCTTATTGCGTTCGATAGCATTCACCTGATTGCATTTGGCCTGTGTCAATTTCATGCCCTGCACAACCGGTTTACCATCAACCATCGTTGCGCCGCGGCAAATAGTCCAAATACCACCGCCATCTTTGTACGCCGTGAGGCTGTTACCTTCTTTCTCATTCAGAAACTGATCGAGAATAACTGACGCCGGTGCGCCAGCCAGTACTAGGCCCAGAACTGCTGTACTCAACTTTGCTCTGGATCTCATCACTCACCTTCCTTTTGTAAGGCCTCAACGACCACGCTTGCAGCGGCAGGACGCTCTTGAATGGGTTTATCACCAACGCCTTTCAGGTAGTCATTGACCATTTTTGTTCGCTTCTCATCCTCTCTGCGCCTGCGGTTTGCATCTACCCGCCCGTTAATGTACGAGGCTAGCGAGATAAGCAGACCAGCAGCGCCAAAGAACATGAACACCAGATCCTGAGTGGTAAATCCAATGGCTGACGCCAGAGCTGCTACCCACGCGAAGAACTGCGTGAAGATGTTCCCTGAATCATTCATTTTCATGGTCTCTCACCTCGCTAGGTGCGGGTGCTGATTTTGGAATAAAAAAAGGCCGCCAAACGGCTGCCTTGTGAGGATTGAAATCTGCTGCAGCTTCCTTCTCCTGAGAAGTGCAATAAATTAAATAATCCTTAAGAAGAGCTATTTAACCCCTTAAAATAATTAACTTTTCACATAGTTTTTAACTGTTATCATTTGCGTTAAGTTAATGACTTATCCTCGTAGGGAAAAAAGAGATACAAGCAGGTAGCACTGGCATTATTCATGCGGAGAAGATTGATGTCGTTCTCCGCACTTTTTTTTTGTGCACTGAGCTAGCTATCAAATGTCCACCAGCCATTACATTAGTGCCAGAAACATGACTAGATATTTAGCCCCCTATTTCTTTCCTACCCCATTCAGAAAATTTGAATGGATAGAAAAAAAGCCCGCTCTTTTGAAACGGGCCAATGAGTTGACTATTTGTAAGGTAGGTGTGAGTAAGACTTATGCTCAGAGGTGAAGCTGTATGGGCTGATTCACTATCGGTCCAGGAGAATCACTGGGCATTCAGTTACTTCCCACAACTCAAAGCGTAGCAGCAGTTTGCAAAACCATAAAAAAGGCCTGCGTTTAATGGCAGGCTCTCAAGGAATTTGAAACTTGTATTGTTATTGTCATGGTGCCGGGTGCCTCCCGGTGACTCTACCCCAGTCAGCAAAGCCGCGCGCATACCTGCAGATAGCAGTTGACTGGAACGCCCTTTCGCTTAGAAAGGATTCACCACGTGAATAAATTACGATTAATTCATTCACCCGGTCAATACTGTTCACCATTCACAAAAAAAAGCCTGCTCGGACAAGCAGGCATAAATAGCTAGTTGGCAATAACTGAGGGAGTGGTGCCGGGTGCCTCCCGGTGGAAATGACCACAGCATTCATTTCCGCGCGCTGGTTGGACACTCTGGAGAAATGTCCTGCTGAACCGCCCCTCCGCTTAGGGGGATCCACCACAAAAACGCTTTCAGAAACATCCATTCCGCAGGATGCTTATGAAGCATATGTGCAGTATGGAGAATCTGCCACGTAATCAGGTGAATATATTCATTTAAATGGTACAGGCAGAGGGCCTTCAATCACCTCGGCCTCTCCGTTGTCGCAGATGTCGTCACCCTGTGTCAGGTGCCAAATGCCATTACAAGTTAGTCCCGTCTCAAGGTCTTCTGTAACACCATTGCTAAAGTAAGCAACCTGAATCCTGCCGTTGTGCTGTATCCAGTAGAAGCCTTCTTCCATTTTCCCTCCTGCGTGATTGGGAAAATTATAGGTGACCGCGGGCTTGTGCGGTTTTAGAAATTCTTAAATCTCTATTAAGCAAAAAGCCCCACGGGGTTAACCGCAGGGCTTTAAACGAAGGCAATGACCCATCGTTAGAGCAAAATTACCACAGATTCGGGAAAAGTAAATAGCTCACGATAAAATAACGTCCTATTTTGTTATCTGCTTAAGCTGCGCATCAGCCCATGCTTCTTCGATGTCAAACTTGGTGATTAGCTGATCGTAAAATGGCTTAACAGACTTCTTCCAGGTATCGAGGCTGATTGCATCAGTTATCTGGCACACCGCAGCGTAAGCCTCAGTTGAGGGGATACGCTCATATCCACGTCCGCCGCAGCGCTTACAGTCGGCAATAATTGGCACGCCCTGCTTTTCAGTGAGGTCTTGATTCACTGCTTTACCGCGCCCGTGGCAGTCTTTGCAGGCGCAACTGACCACTTTTTTCCCCTTGCAGGTCGAGCAAAGTACCTTAGCGACTTCTTTCACCTGGCGCTTAACCTCGAAATCACTCGGAGATTGCTTAAGGTCTTTTGCCCACTGTGGAAGCTTCATGGTGTAGTGCGATTTCATCGTGAAAACATCAGCCTCAATGAATCCTTGACCCGAGCAGCAATCACACTGTTTCACGCTGGCGGCGCTGCGGGAATAGTCCTCGAACGCGAAGGTGGCCAGCTGATGCATCACCAGTGGTTTAACCCCTGGCTCCAGCTTGCGCAGCGCCGCCACCCGATCGCACTTAGTCAGCGCATACTGGGCCAGCAACTCGATCGCCCTCTCCCGGTCATTGTTGCTGATACCCATCTTCCCGAGAAAGGCGCTATAACCCAAGGCTGCCCGTTCCTGCGTCATACCCATAGCGGCCATGATATCCGTTCCGGTTAATGAGTCTGACGCCGTTGCACGCGGAGAGTCGCTAATCATTGTCGATTTGGCAAAGTGATATTTGAGGGTGCTTTCAAGGTTCATGCGGTCTCCATCTCGGTAATGGTGAGTTCTAATTTCCCGCCCTTAACGACAGGCATTTTCACAACGCGATAGTCGACAACCTGGCAGTCATCCCGCCAGAATCCCGCCTTGGTCAAAGCGTCAAATGCAGCTTTCTGCAGGTTATCCAGATCACGGCGCCGGCGGTCGGGCATGTGATATTCAATGCGTATTTTGAGTGGTGCAGCCGTCCGGATATTAAGCCGGGCGCTTCGAATGACACTGGCAACCGCGTAGCGGTACGCTACACCATCAGCGCTAATGTGCGTGCGCCCGCGGTTGTGCCGGTAATACCGGTTGTTGCTCGGCGGCCAGGGCAAAGAGATTTGATATGTCTTCACGTTCACCCCCACATCCGGTTTCGCCAGCGACTGTCCGGGCGCGCTGGTGTATTTGAGGTCGGCAGGAATGCACTGACAGTCCAGGTCACGTAATCCGGGTTAAGACTGCGCTCGACGCGCACGCCGCGCGCTTTGTAACGCTTGACCAGTTCGTCGGCCTGTTCGGTGCTGCAATCGGTGTGGTGGAACCAAGTTTTCTTCATCCCCATTACCCCGCAAAGCCAAGCAGCTGCGCGGCGACGTTTTCAGCCTCATCGCGACTGCGGAATGAACGGGACAAGACCCAGCGCCAAAGTACATCGAGCGCAGCTTTATAGAGCTGCTGGAACTCGAGTTCGTCCATGTTGGCGAATGAGATGCTGCGAGGATGCTTTTTGAGTGTTCCGTCTGGCAGCTGAATGGCATCAAAGTGCCCTGCCTCAACGATGACCCATGAGCGGTAAGCATCGAAGGATTTGCACAGGCTAATGCCATTTGTGACGCGCCGATAAGCAACCTGCTCAAGATACTGCTCAGCAGCATCGATTAGCGCGCCCTCATTCCCGCCATAAGAAGCCAGGAATTTCGCGTAGCCGATAATCAGCTTCCGCTCGTTGCTAGAAATAGCCCCGCCGGTTGGTTCCCAGTATTCAAAACCGAGATTGAGAAGCGCGAAAAAGCGCCGATGAAATGCAGGGTTTCGTACCCGCCTGAACTCGGCAACAAGAACATCGCCGAGCCGGGTTTTTGATTGCAGGATATCGTTGGTCTCGGGGGTAGCCGGGATCAGTATTCCTGAGTGGTGTTTGATAAGTTGTAATTCTAGCGCCATGGTTCTCTCCGTGGCGCATCAGGTATAGGGTGTTCAGGCCTATGAAAGAATAATATCAGACGGTGGTGTAACTCGGTACCCCAGTCGTTTTGCAAATTGCATAAACCCGTTGAGAGTGAATATTTCTTCCTCTTCGAGTAACGGTCGTAATGAAACTATTCCATTTACTCGATAAACCAGATATCTCCCTTCCGCCGGGAAGCTACAGATAACTGCGTTATCGGCCCTTCTGACCACGTCGTACCATTGATCATCTGCATTAAAGGCATCTGCACTACACACTATTTCCCCCAGAGCGACTTATTGACGCGGTAAACAGTAATCGGGAACAGCCCGGGGAACGCAAACAGCGATACTCTTTGAAACTGCTCCAGTGAAATTCACGCGATTAATTAAACCACTCGTCAGCGCTTTCCCAGGTCTCCTGCACGATATGTTCGACCTCTTTCTTTTCGCCTCCGAAAACAGTCAGCCCATCATTGCTGGCACGCTTGATCGTTAGCTGACAATTATAGAACTGCTTGCTGAGCCTTTTGAGCAGTTCTGACTCGGGTGCAGGTATAGCCCCATCAGGAAGTTTCTTCATGCGATCAATGGTTAACTCAATTTTCATTTTTCCCTCCGCAATGAACTACTGTATGCATATACAGTATATTTATAAACGTATCTCTCGGTTTTTGCAACGCTTTAACAGCTCACTAATCACAAGGATGATGAAACAGCCAAGCAAACTACTGGCGGCTTCTTAACGCGGATTTAATGGAAGCCTAAAGTTCTTCTGGATGGAAGTTCGGGGAGAAAATCAGGTTGATTTGTGGCTCTTCTGCTGTTCGGGGTATTCGCACGCAGCAGGAAGAGCCGGTTAAGTCTCATCTGTTTACGCAAAGCGCAAACGGGGACTGCAGGTTTCCTATCAGCCAGCCATTACTTGTAGGCTCTATCTTAAGCTGGCGAACGGTACCTTCAGGAACGTAAAAGAAGCTGCTTTTGAAACTTTCATCATCAGCAGTATCGCGTGGATTTTTAACGTAGCGTGTATCGGTCAGTGAAATCTCACCCGGCCTGTTCATCTCATAGCTAAAGAGAATTGTACGTGAGATTACATTAACACCTTTGTCTGACTGGATATTACCCGACAGGACAGCCTGGCCATCGTGGTTTTTATCCAAACGGAAAACAAACTCCAGCGTAGCGATGAAATCAGGTTCATGGTGGTTATAACGTACTATTGTGGAACAGTTTACATTTAACGCACTCTGTTTTTGATGCATGTGAACATAGAACCATACCGATAACGCCAGGATGATCATTAAAATTACGGCCAGCACCCCTGTTTTTTTATTAATTGCGTTCATAACCACTCCAGTAGTTATTGAGGCAGGAAATGTATTTATCATTTCTGGCTGTACATCGACTAATAAAAGCTCGACCTTTGTTGCCGTAAAGATATGACTCAGAAACCTGGTACAAAAATGATGTTCCCTCAAGACAGTTAATACCACTCCCCTTCGCCAACTCGATGAACAATTCCTTTTTTTGTTCAGAAAGCGATGCGGAGTTTCTTTGTACAGTGTATACAGGGCACGAACCATAGTTAAAGAGAAAATAAGTCTTCAATTCTCTTACCTGAGTCAAATCTTTTGATGGAACCCTAAGCCCTAACATAATTAAGATCGCGCTTATTAAAACGACTGCCAGTGACAGAGCGATAGGTAATTTTCTGTATTTGACTCGCGCCGGAGATCGTTCTTTTACTACTTGCGCATCATTTTTATCATCTTCTAACCGAGACTCATCCTCAATAGTGGGTTGAGTCAAAACTCTCACCTCGACATCACTATTAAACATAAAACCAACGCGAGGCACAGTAGTAATACACTCCTCGACAATCCCAAGCTGTACGAAATGCTTTCTCAGTTCGGAGATATATTTGTTCAGCGTGTGACTAGAAGAACGGAGGCCATGAGCATCCCAGACGCTTTCCAGAAGTTCGTTTCGGGTCAGCACCTGACCATGCTTTTCCAGAAGACATGCAAGAAGTCTGTTCATTGTCAGGGTCAGAATGACAGTAGAGCCCTCGTCTCCGGATGGCCATATAGCACCATCTTCCGAGCGATAGAAAACCCTATTATCAATCACGAAAACCATCTCTGACTCCTTATCCATGATGGTAATTGAATGGTTTCTCTCGTTTCTCCAACTTACGGAAACCCATCAGCTTCTTTCCTTCATCCTAGCACAGCCAGGCGTAGCAGCAGTTTTTGCAGTCATATTGCTTGTAAATGGATCAACACTCAGAGCATTGATTTGTAATTTAACAAATTACCGATACATATAGCTGCATTACGTTTTTGGTTGATAGGATTATTCGCAGAAGTGAATGAGCAGGTTCTTAATCTTCAGGACGAGTCATCCGCCCTACCTCCATTCACAGCCCCGGGAACGAAGAGACCGCTCGGGTAGCGAATCCAGTAGATAAGGAGCGACATTATGATAAGCACCAAAATGCTCATGAAAGCAGAACGTTTCTTCATCAAAGCTCGTACATTGATTAGAGAAACAATCTTATCAGCGGAACTGACCAATGCTGAATTTGTACCCTTTATCCAGCCCGTATGTAAGGGAGATAAGATCGTAGGCGGAGAGGTATTACTCAGAGTTCTCAAAGATGGGATTTACCAATCTCCCGAAAAATACCTTTCGGCAATGGAATCATGTGAGGTGATTAATGATGTCACTTGCAGTCTGATGTCTGATGTTAAAACATTTTTCGAAGGCTATGAAGGTACTCTACCTGATGACTTTTATCTCTCCTTCAACATCTGTGCGAGACAGTTGAACTCTTCAAGAGTTATTGAAGCAGTGACGGACTTTAAGAAAACATTCGACGGACGCATTTCTGTCACGCTGGAAATTGTCGAACGCGGAACAATGAACCTGGACGACTTTGCACTCGAGGCTATGCAGCAACTTACTGAGTCAGGTGTGCGATTTGCGATTGATGATTTCGGCAGCGGGAGTTCATGCCTTAAATATATTGAACATGCAGGTTTCTCAACTATCAAGATTGATAAATGCCTCACAATTGCCAGCAATGGATCATTAATCTATTCCGCGGTGATTGATTCAATTATCACTCTCGCAGAGCGGCTACAAATTCATGTCATTGCTGAAGGTATAGAAAATAAAGAACAACTATCGCTTTTGAAAGATAAAGGGGTGGATATTTTTCAGGGTTATCTATTTTCAAAACCTGTAAGCATGAACGAGTTTTCCTCACATCTTTAACAGTTCATTTATCACGACACTTATTACTTATATATTGGAGTAACTATGAAATTCAGACTTTCAAAAGTGGCTATTGCTTTAGCCACAATAATTAGTTTCGTTTCATCAGGAAATGCTGTAGCGGTAGACTACCTTGTTCCCGCTGGAGCAGTTGAATCTAACGTTATTTTAAACACAGATGACATTCAAAATGTATATGGAATGTCAGTAAACACTGAAATAAACGATGGCCTACAAGCAATATATCAAGGGGGTGTAGCCATTAACAGCACGATTAACGAAGGAGTAATGAATGTAAAAAATAGAGGGTCAGATAATGGCACAACTATAAATGGAGGGACATTGGTCACAGATGGCTATACATCTGGAACTGTCATGCACAGTGGAACAATACAAGCAAGCAGAACAAGCACATTAAGAGACATAACATTACATGGTGGTGAGATATCCACTTCCGGTTATGTATCGAACATCTCATTACATAATAGCATAATGTCAATAAAAAGTAATAGTTCATCAATAGATGGAACGCGTATTTATGATGGTGGCTTCCAAGAAATACGAGACACTTACGGAGTAACAACAGGAAAAATAACCAACACTGAGATATATGGCGGGGGAAGGCAATTCGTCTATAGCGGCCATATTGATGGCGTTGACATATACAATGGAGGACATCAACAAATTTCCTATTCAGAGGAAAATTCTATAATCACCAACGTAAAAATTCATGAAGGAGGAACACAAACTTCTACAGGTGGAGTTATAAACGGAGTTGAGATTAATGGTGGTTTACAGACCCTGGCTGGATACGGTGTTACCGGATTAGTGAGTCAAGTATCAAATGTAACCATTAAAAATAATGGTCACCAGGAAATTAAAAATGGAACTGTCAAAAACACTGACACTATCAATGGAACACAGAATTTACACTATGCTATAAATTTGCCCTACCCTTTTGACATGGATGGGATTGCACTAGCCGTTAGCACAACTGTACACAACAAAGGAGTTCAAATTGTTGGTAGAGATACTCAAACCCATTTCGATGGGTATGAAATTAGAAAAGCAAGTGTAATCGATACAAATATCCTTGAGGGTGGAAACCAATTTGTATATGAGCACGGCACAACTACCGATACTAAAGTTAATGGAGGAAAGACTTGGCTCTTTACTGGTGCACTTGCCGATGGGAAAACACAAATTTACGACGCAGGTGAAATGGTTATGGAAGCAGGCTCCCGTGCTACTGATATTGCAATTAATGGCGGAACGCTTTCTATTACCGATCTGACAGATGAGACATCCAGCCTGACGCCGGCACAGGTCGATAAGCTGACAATGGATGGAGGTTCTGTCTCCTTCCTGCGCGACAGCGAAGGCGAATTCGCAGCGCTGAACATTACTGAACTTAACGGAACCGGGAACTTTCTATTTAATTCCTCTCTGGCTGAGCGTAACTCTAACTTTGTGACTATTGAGCAGGGTTCTGGTCATTTTGGTATTGCTGTATCCGACTCAGGAAAAGATATATCAGATCATACGGATCTGACTGTAAACCTCATTCACGAACAAGGCGGTGACATTGATTTTGAGATGGTTACACCCTCCGGACGAAGTACCAGAGCCGTTGACGGCGGTACCTATATGTACACATTGTTTAGCCAGCAGGATAAGGATGGTCTGAATGGAGGCAATGTATGGTATCTCGGAGCTATGACTGATGAACCTGGTGGTGGCGAGAACCCTGGCGGTGGCGAGAACCCTGGCGGTGGCGAGAACCCTGGCGGCGGTGAGAACCCTGGTGGTGGTGAGAATCCTGGCGGCGGCGAGAACACTGGCGGCGGTGAGAACCCTGGTGGCGGTGATAACGGCAACACCGGTGGTAACGGTAACGGTGGCAAGAAGCCAATGACTACCCCTGCAACCGATGCCATTCTGGCCATGTCCAATGCAGGTCTGAACGTCATCCATTCTGAGCTGGATGGCCTGCGCACTTATCGCGCAAGTCTGGATAAATCCGGACCAGAAAGTAACGTCTGGGGTCACTACCTCGGAAGCAAAAACAATATTGATACCAGCAATGGCGCTGCTTATCAGCTCAATCAAAACGGTATGGAAATCGGGGCAGATACCCGAGCTGATTTTGAACGTGGCAGCCTCGTCACGGGCGCATTCATGTCCTACAGCGACAATAAGGTTAAACATGACCGCGGCGGCAAGAGCAAAATCGACAGCTACGGCCTTGGCCTGTATGCCACCTGGTTCGATGCCAGCGGATTCTATGTTGACGGCGTAGTTAAGGGTAACCGCCTCAACAACAAACTGAGTGCAGTCATGACCAACGGCGGTAAGACCAGCGGAGACTGGAAACAATACGCGCTTAGCACTGCAGTCGAAGGCGGCTATCAGTTCGATCTAAAAGATGACGTAAGCATCACGCCTTATGGACGCCTGGCATTTGTTCAGATGACCAGTGAGGATGTGAAACTCAGCAATGGCATGAAAGGCAATACGGGCACTCCACGCTCTGTCACAGGTGAAGCCGGTGCGAAGCTTTCCGGCAAATTCAGTCTTGGTTCAACTGAATTCAAACCTTACCTGACAGCTGCGGTTGTGCAAGAGTTTGCTGACTCAAACGAAGTCACCATCAATGAGCGCAATCGCTTCGACAACAACGTCAAAGGCACATCAGGCAAGTACGGTCTGGGCGCATCAGTCAACGTCAGTAAAGACGTAACCTTGTACGGTGAGGCTAATTATCGTCAGGGTAGCCAAATCGAAACACCAATTCAGGGTGTCGCTGGTATCCGTATCGGATTCTGATGTTACCAGAGGGGGCCTTAGGGCCCCTTTTCACATTGTTCTGAGATGTTCAGGTTTTTTTATGCCTCACATGATTTTGACGAAAGATGTATTTTTGAATAAAGCGCTGTCTGTCATCCTTCAGCAAGCGTCCCCCAGCAGAAAGGTTTGCATCGTAGATATTGAATCATTCAGAAGCCTGGGTACTATTTACAACCTTCTGAAAAGGAAGAAACTGACGGAAAAACATCAGGTGATGTTCATCGGTGGAAAGGACGTCAGCTCAAGGGTCCTGGAACCACTTGTGACGATCTACAGGAAATCGTGCTTTAAGGATTTTCGAAAACAACTCATTGACGGACGGATGCATTCTCCTGAGTATGTGTTGAACCACATAGCGCGGTGCAGGAGTCTCAGTATGCTGTCAGCACAGGAAAAAAAGACTTTTTTCGCCTTGCTAGATACTGACGATACTTACACGGCAGCAAGTAAAATTTACCTGTCACCCAAAACTATCTACACCTACACCAATAATATCGGGCACAAACTTAATCTCAATTCGATACTTCAAGTCAGGCAATTTATTTATGCTGAATTTGGATTAGGGAAAGAATAAATTCCACTTCCAAGCCGCTTTTAAATTTGCTTTTTCGTTCGTGTATCGACTTAAGCTACTCCGCTGGTGTCGGCCCCTACGGAGATACTGGCGTAACCAACGCGCGGCGTATATACGGTATCGCCTACTTTCTATCATACATGTAGCAACATCGAAATATTATTTATCAAAAGTGCTCACGCCTGCATCCCCTTCCCCCTGCCAGGTTAATTCTGTCAACGCATTCCCTCAATGCTTTGACTTGATCCGGAGAGAGTTCAGATTCATCAATTGTGGCGAGAAGTGCATTGAGGGAACGTTCAATATCATTTTTAGTCAATCGTAAACAGATAACCTTAACCCAACGTGGCGAGAATTTGCTGAGGCCGATTGCTCTTGTGATGCGTAGTTTCATGAGATGCCTCTTACCACCAGTGGTGGCGATTTGTAACTCGGTTATAACACACAGTGGAGAAGACTTATGTGATTATTTCGCCATAGAAATTTCTAAGGGTCGTTTAGACTGGGCAATGAGGCTTTCAGTAAACATCTAGGTTGGTTTTCCAGCATGTCACACAAGCGCCTCGTCATAACCCGAAGCGGCTTATCACGTGAAGGTAGTTTTTACGGTCATGCACAGGCTGGGATGTCAGCTTTGTGCCAAGAGCGGACATTCATATCTTAGTATTGAGAGCCTTAAACCGCTTTGCTAATGAGGACAGGCGATCTGTGCCCAACACACAATGCGACTTCCATACCTCGTTCAGCTCTGAAACTCACCAAAGCCAACGTCTCCTGGGTTCTTGCCAGGCCCCCTGCCACAGGTCAAAACGTGTGAGTGGTTCAAGTTTTTTTAGAATAGCAGCTTCACCCACTGATGAGAGACTTCGCTCCGAAATGGAAATACCGAAAAGGCCTTCAGCGACCGGGAATATTTCACATTCTGACGTCAGCGATCCCAATGCTTTTTCTATCTTGCTACGTTCTGCTTTGATAATTAACTGAAGCACCATCAGCTTTTAAACTCCACAATGGCTACTTGCTCAAGCGCTTGCCTGACCTGGGCCTGAATCTGATCAGGGATGGATTTCCCTCTGATGTCATAGACGACCCGGCAAGTGTGAATGTGCGGTGGAAGCTGCGATAGTCCCCAGCCTATTCTGGCAATATTGTATGCAATACTGAGTCTTATCGATTCCGGTGATGCCAGGCTGTGGTTGGCCACAAGGAGAAACTCGCCGCGGTCTTCATTTATAAACTCCGGAGTAAACATTATTCCTCCCTTCCATTATCTTCGCCAACTTCTGGTAATTGAATGCTTTTTCATCAATGCATTATCTTAGCAGGAATCCTGTTCGAGTCACGATGTCCGCTTGGCGTTCAGAACGGTTCTTAAACGTCTTTATCCGTCAGCTCTTCGCTCATAGCAGACCATTTCTTTCCTATGCTCTTCCTTCAGCCTTCATCCGCTTGTACTTGGCTTTGAGAAGCTCTGCAGGTGTCGGCCCCTTCGGTGCCACTGGTGCTGTCAGCACCCTACGAACAGGCGGGATTGGCTTCCCATCCAGTACCCGCTTTTCCCACATACCCAGTATATCTCCAGCCTCACGCTCAAGCTCTTTGTGGCTCAGTTGACCATCAGTTCCGCGGCGCCGCAGCTCGAGGCAAATGTGGTAAAAAACCGGCTTCGGCCAGGGATACTGCTCGCTGTTCGGGTACCGAAACACCAGCTTGCGCCACTTCCAGTATTCAGCCATCACATCAGCGGTGGTAACCCCCAGCACGCAGCGCCCTTCCCTGCACCACTTGATAAACTGGCCCGGAGACGGCAGGAACGGACGCTCCTGACGGCGTACCATGCGCATCCCGGCTTCAACCTGCTCCAAAGTGGTGATCCTGTTTTCTTTGAACGCCAGCACCCACTGCCGGCGGATCTCATTCACGTCTTCCTGACTGCGGTTAACCAGGCTTGCCGGGAACGCGGCAGCCAGCTGTACGAACAGCCCGTTGATAATCTGCGCCACCTGCTGCGTTTGTTCGCGCTCGGTGTACTGCTCTGGCATGTTGTGCGCCACGCGGCGAGCCTGTTCCCGGTCAAAATTGCGAATGCTCTCGGCAAGGTTTTTCATTCCAGCACCCCGTCAATCCAGTCGGTGTTATGCAGGTCGATGCTGCCCCGGGAAGGCTTTGCCGTTCCGGTTGCACGCAGCCGTTTGGTAGTGAGCTGATCCCACTGCTTGCGCAGACTGGAAGGGCTCAGGATGTTGTCTTTCCAGAACTCGTCCCTGTTTGCCCACTGGAACAGGTCGCAGATTTCGTAGTGCGTGCGCTTGTCTTGGACGCGCATCAGCCTGATGGTGTTTGCCCATTCAGCCCAGTTTGGCTCGGATAGCGATGCGTTGACGGTGAGAAGCCTGTCGTAAATCCAGCGTGCGGCCTTGAGGTCGTCAGCGGATCCCCATGATTTACCTGCCGGGGTATATATCCCGGCGGCAGCTTCTGGATGGCGAGAGAGAAACTTTTGAGTTTTCTGGTTTCGGGATTCGTCAGAATTCCGAGACGAGGATATTTTAATATTGTTCTTGTTATAGTCTTGGGTGTCTACCGTTTTCGGGAAGGTTTTTCCCGTTTTCGGTAACACTTTTCCTGATTTCGGGAAGACTTTTCCCGATTTCGGTTTGTCTAAAATCCAGGCAGAAAGGTCAGTATTTATACCGACAGTTTTCATTACGCCCTGCTTTTGACTGAAGATGATTTTGCGTTCTGCAAGTGATTTGAGCACATCAGAAACATGCGAATCACTCAACCCTGTAAGCTCGGCGATCACCGTGTTCGTAACGCGGTCCTGTTTCTTGTTCCAGCCGTAGGTAAGCCAGATCACCGCCTCAAAACACTGCCACTCCCGGCCTGACATTCTCAGACGAGGCTTAAGCTGTTGGATCTCATTAGCGACCTTGGTATACCCGTTCGACAGGTCGGCCATACGACCTCCCGGTTGTTCGGTTCTGTGGGGGAAATTGATAATTTCAGCTGTGTTTGACATACTTAGCTCCGCAATTACACTCCGTATTTGCACCTGAAAGTCGGTTCTGTTCGCGCAGACCGGCTTTCGCCTTTTCTGAAGTCTTCACATTGCCCCCAGCATGGTTGTGACCATCGCCAGCAGCGGCGCCGTAAGGTCCGGATCGATCCTGAACATTTCGAAAATCCCCTCGCCTAACTCCTTCAGTTTTTCCTTCTTCGGTGCATCGAGCATCAGAGCTTGCTTCGCCTCACTCACCTCTTTTTCCAACCTGGCCATGCGGTAGGCAAACGAGTCGTTTTTAACGACACGGTCGCGGTATCGAAGCGGTAAGACAGACATGATCGCGGGTACCAGCTGTTCGACGTTCTTTCGGTACGATGCGGAGTCTTCTTTGTTGTCGAGCCAGCGGAACAGCTTCACGTTCCAGACATCGGCCTGGCCTGAGAAATTCACGCCATCAGGTTGAAGTTCTTCCGCCGCTTCCTGGATTTGAAGTGCAACAGCTACGCGCCCTTCTGCCGCAGCCCAAGCTCGAACCGCTGAGCAGATATCGCGATGATCAATATCCTGCACTGCCGATTCGCTTTGATGACACTGGAATATCAGTGGATTAGAGGAAGCTCTGTTACTCTGTTGGAATGAAACAGTCTGCATTGTTAAGGCTCCTGTTTAGGTAAACCATCAGTGGGGTTTGGGTAGAGATCTGGGCGCAGCTCGTGGGGGGTAACACCTGTCATTTTGAAAATGGGGAAGATGTAATTTGGCGGGACTATACCATGGTCACGATTCTTCCAATGACTTACAGACATACTCGTCACGCCAAGCGCGAGACCGAGTTTTCTGGCTGAGCCAGCGGCTTTGATTGCTTTATCGAGTGCGGACATTGTCTTCTCCTGCTTATTCACAGAAAAAGTAAACCACAGATTTATACAAATTACAAACCCAGTCTTTATTGAGTGTATAAACCAAATATTTACAATGGACCTATGAGAAAAGAAGAACCCAACCAGGTACTGGTAGAAAGGCTCAACGAGATCAATGCTCGTGGAGTAACAAAAGCCGATATGGCAAGAATCGCTGGAGTTACACCTCAGGCCGTGAACGGCTGGTTTAAAAAAGGCGTAATAAGCAAAAAATCTGCTCTTGCAATCGCTGATGCGGTAGGGATATCTGTGGCATGGCTTTTAGGGGAAGAGGTAAATGAAAAGGATGGACTCAAGCAGGATGAGCAGAAGCTTTTAGAACTCTACCGCCAGTTACCGGAAGAAGAACAACAAAATATGTTGCGTATCTTTTCTATTAGGTTGAAAGAACTTGACGCTCTTTATGAAAAATACATGAGCAGGAGAGTTAAAGGTGAGCCTGAGTAACGCTTAATCTGTTAACTCTTCTAAACGCATTACTACTTGTTTAATCCTTTTCCAGACATCTTAAGATGCGGGTCTTTAGTAAATGATGTTTATGTTTAGATGGGAAAGGTTGCAACCACAAGGATGTGATGCGTTCATCTATTTGAATTCGAACAATAAAATTCGAATATGAATGTTTAGTTTCAACCTTAAACCATCTACTCATACTTCTCGTTAGGGCTAATTAGCTTCAGGCTTTTCGCACCAAAATGTTAATTTTTTGTTAATGACATCTTTACGTTAATATTTTTTATGGATACAGCAAATTAGGATATGATTATGGAAACAGAAACGGTTGAAGTCGCTAATGATATGATTGATACAAACAAAAAATACTTGATTTGGAACAACAAAGGTGGTGTAGGAAAGACTTTTCTTACATACAACCTTGCAGTTGAGTATGCGATTGCCCATGAGAATGAAGACGTTGTAGTTATTGATGCTTGCCCGCAATCAAACGTTTCGGAAATTATCCTTGGGGGAAATGGTGTTGGTGAAGAAAACCTTAACCAACTCAGGGACAGAAATACAACTATCGCTGGATATATCAAAGAGCGGTTCAGCAAATCTCCTCTTTCTAGATTAGGTAATGAATCTTCTTATTTTGTTAAGGCTGATTCTGTAAATGCTAAAATGCCACCTAATTTATATTTGTTACCAGGTGATGTGGATTTAGATATTTGCTCACGTCTAATTGCTCATATTGGTTCTTCTCCAGTCAAAGAAGCCTGGAAAAAAAGTCGCTCTTTATTAATAGATCTAATTGCTTCTTTTGAAGCTGACAAAACAATTTCTGAAAGACCTAAAACCTTTTTCATTGATTGCAATCCAAGCTTCGCGAGTTATACTGAACTCGGTGTTGTTGCGTCAAATAGAGTTATAATCCCTTGTACTGCTGATGCAGCATCTATCCGTGGAATCAAAAACTTAGTTAAGTTAATCTATGGTGTATCAATTGATAACTCGGAACAAGACGAGATGTTCCTTGATTTCAATAAGGAAGCAAAACAGAGTAAGATTGAATTCCCTAAACTTCATGTATTTGTTCAAAACCGCTCCAGAACGAATGAGAAAGACGCTGCAAAAGCCTTTAAATCGCACGCTGAAGAAATTAAAAAAATCACAACTGATTTGCTGAAAACCCATTCACATTTATTCACTGAAGAAAAAATTACTGACCGAGTAATGCATGTAAAAGATGGCAATACACTAGCTGCCATCATAAACCATGAAGGTTGCCCATTAAGTAGTCTTCAACATAAAAGCTACACCATTTACGGCATGGCGACCCAAGCTAATAAAGCGCAAATCGATGCTTTAGAAACTGATGTAAATAACGTTGTAAGCTGTATCTAATCTTCCCACCCGGCTTCATGCCGGGTTTTTTATTATTAAATGCTTTATATTTCGTAAGCATACCATTCTACTCTCTAACTATCGCCTCGATAGACTAACGACTGTTGTCTCTTTCCTTCCGTTAGTCAGATGACTAAGCGTAACTCCTTAAGGTTAACCAACCTCAATCATTTGACTTATGTCCCTCGCGATGAAATGGCCTTCACATAAATGCCAAAATAAACCAAAGATTTACCCTCGATACAAATCCATGATTGACACAAATATAAACCAGTGATTTAATTGCATCTATCAAGACGCACTACGAACCACCAAGGCAGGACGCCCACGGAGTAGCCGCCGACGGCATACGAACAGTCGGATGAGGTGGAGAGATTAACGCGCATCAGGTGTAAACGTTCCGCTGGCCGGCGATAAGGCAAACGAGGGTGAGAATGATTGATTTCGCACGCAAACCAGGACGGCAGCAGGCCGTAAAGCTGAACTTCTTCGAGGTGATTATTCGCCGCCTGTGCTATCTGCTGGCGCAAAAGGGGAATCCAGATGTGTAACTCAACGAAATGCGGGTACTGCGGCAAGCCGTTTGAACCGGAGGAAGTAGTCAAAAGTACCCTTCTCTATCGCAACGGCGCACAGCTGGCGCGCAAAGAAAAAGAATACTGCTCTGAACGTTGTGCTTCATACGACCAGATGGCCCACGAGGCATAACGTAAAAGCCGCGCAAGGCGGCCCGTACGTCCGGTGCTCCCGACCAAAGTTACACCGGAAAACTACTTAAAAAACCAAAGTTCACCCAATGGGCGCTATCTCTGGCCCGGGGATCTTACATCCAAAAAAGAGGATCTCACATGGAATTTTTCTATGTAGTTAAGGCTACGCAGAAATCTGGCAAAGAAGACGCAGTGATTTGGTTCACTGCGAGATCTGAAGCCCGTGCCAACCTGCAGCTCGATGTTGAGCTGGAAGATGCTGGTATTGAAACCGGACGCGGTAAGGATTATGCCAAACCAGTTCGCACCGATTTTCCAGTTCATAACGACCTGCCGGAAGAAGGCACCGTGGATTACACCTGGTGCAAACGCTACGCCCTCCAGGACGATGGACGCACCTGGCTGCCAAAGGCTGGTGCTGAGTTTACTAGACCAGTTAACACCACTACCGCACCGGAAACGACCGTTAAAGTCGAAACTACCGTCGACAATGTCCCGCTTGAAAACCGCACTCCAGCGGTTCGTTATGCCGTCCACCTGACCAGCGACAAATACGAGTCACTCATCACTAAAGAGCAGCAACTGGCTGCCAGCGAAATGTCACTGGATGAAGGCAACACTTATCTCCAGAACCTGCTGCTGGCGAAGAACGACATCCCTGAAATTGCCGAGCTCAGCCTGAACGCTGAGTGGAAACTCGTTCAGGCGATAAAGCAGGTCTTCGCGCCAGATGAAGCGCACGAAACTGAAATTATCGCTGCATTCATGGCTGACTGGGCGAGAGCAGATGCCGGCGACCGCAATCAGTTAGTTGAAGAGTGGAGAAGCGGAAAGCTTGCTCTTCTCAAATCAGAAAGCACCAGCGGCGCCGACGTTACAACCGTTCAGGTTCTGGAACCTGATAACGGTATCCAGATTGACGAGAATGATGACGAAACCACTCGTTATCCAGTCGTGCGTATGCCGTTCCGGAAGCAGCTACTCGCCCAGTTCACCGCCGACGAACTGCGTCACCACTTAACCCGCGAAGAATACGAAGGTATCAGCGCGCTGGAGATGGACACTGACAACAGCTATGTCCAGAACCTGCTGCTGGCGGCTGAAAACTGCGAAGAGGTTAAGGGTTACGACACCAAAGACCTGTGGCGCTATACCGACGCCATTCGCAAGGTGTTCAGCCAGGAGAAGCGTCACGAACTCGCTTTGGTTCTCCGTTTCACCAGAATATGGGCGGCGACTGATTACATTGACCGCGGCATTCTCGTTCGCGAGTGGGCAGCCGGTAATCGCATCAGTAATGTCCAGCGCACAGATTCTGGTACTAATGCCGACGGTGGCTATGTAACGGATCGCGGCGAAGGCGCACATCACACTCTCGACACTCTCGATCTTGAGATCGCATGCGCCCTATTACCTATGGACTTCCACCACTTCGAAATTCCTTCCAGCGTGTTACGACGTGCCAAAGAAATCGTGGCGAAGAAAGAAGAACCATGGAAATCATGGAGCGCCATCCTGCGTAATCAGCCCGGCGTACTGGCGGTGAACCGTGCGGCAATCTTCAATCTGATCCGCATAGCGCCGGAAAACATCCACCACACGCCAGCAGCTCATCTTGAGTTTGTTAATAAAACCATGACGGCTGAGTTTATCTCTGCTGTGGAGTTACTGCCGTTGCCTACTCCTGTAGTTGAGACTGAAGCCCCAGGTGAACAACCGCAGGTTGAAAATCTCGGCAGCGGCATGTTCTCCATCGAAGGCATGATGGGTGGAAATACCGATCCAGTCATCAATACCACCTCAAATGAAGTCGAAAAAATGGAAAACACAGCGGAGACTACCAGCGATGTGCAGATGGAAACGGCTAAGCCAGAGAAAGACGAAGATGTTGGTTCGGTACCACCGGGCGAAAGCACTGATGCAGCTAATTCGCAGACAGATTCCGTAGAAGCAGACCAGTTGCAGGAAACAACAATTGACGTTCAGAAATCGAACCCAGAAGTGGAGTTCCCTGCAGACTTCGAACCTGGCCGATACGAAGGCCTACCGAATGACGTTTATCACGCTGCGAACGGCATTAGCTCAACCCAGGTAAAAGATGCCAGGGTCAGCCTGATGTACTTTAACGCGCGCCATGTAGCTAAAACCATCCCGCGAACAGCATCCAAAGTGCTGGATATGGGAAATCTGGTGCATGCCCTTGCACTGCAGCCGGAAAACCTCGAAGCAGAATTCAGCGTAGAACCTGAGATCCCGGAGGGTGCTTTCACCACCACCGCAACTCTGCGCGAGTTCATCGAGGCGTACAACGCCAGCCTGCCGGCACTACTGAGCGCTGATGAGATTAAAGCGTTGCTTGAAGAACACAACGCAGCCCTTCCCGCTCCAGTGCCGCTTGGCGCGAGCCTGGAAGAAACGGCTCAAAGCTATATGGCTCTCCCTGCTGAGTACCAGCGCATTGAAGAAGGCCAGAAGCAAACGGCAACGGCAATGAAAGCGTGCATCAAAGAGTACAACGCCACTCTGCAGACGCCGGTTAAAACCAGCGGAAGCCGTGATGCGCTACTCGAGCAATTAGCGATCATCAATCCTGATCTGGTCGCACAGGAAGCGCAGAAACCGACGCCGCTGAAAGTCTCCGGCAGCAAAGCAGACATGATCCAGGCGGTTAAATCAGTTAAGCCCGGTGCCGTGTTCGCAGACGAGCTGCTGGATGCCTGGCGCGACAACCCTGGCGAAAAGATTCTGGTTACCCGCCAGCAACTGGCCACAGCGCGGGCAATTCAGTCTGCACTCCTGGCGCACCCTACCGCAGGCATGCTGCTGACACATCCAAGCCGCGCCGTTGAAGTGAGCTACTTCGGCTTTGACGACGAAACAGGTTTAGAAGTGCGTGTACGCCCTGACCTCGAGATTGAACTGGACGGCGTGCGCATCGGTGCGGACCTGAAAACCATCAGCATGTGGAATGTGAAGCAGGAAAGCCTACGCGCCAGGCTGCACCGGGAAATCATTGACCGTGACTATCACCTCAGCGCGGCTATGTATTGCGAGACAGCGGCGCTGGACCAGTTCTTCTGGATTTTCGTCAACAAAGACGAGAACTACCACTGGATCGCCATCATCGAGGCGTCAACCGAACTGCTGGAACTGGGCATACTCGAGTACCGCAAAACGATGCGCGCTATCGCAACCGGATTCGACACGGGCGAATGGCCAGCGCCGATCACTACCGATTACACCGATGAACTGAACGACTTCGACCTGCGCCGCCTCGAAGCGCTGCGCGCTCAGGCTTAAGGGGGATTTATGCATAACACTAACGTTACCGTTGCTGACCAGAACACCGTTATTAACTCCAACGTGGCTTTGTTCGATTCCCAGTATCTGAACGCCATCAGCACGTTCGCGCAGATTATGGCCCAGGGCACTGCCACTGTTCCTAAACATCTGCAGGGCAACCAGGCCGACTGCATGGCTGTAGCGATGCAAGCGGCACAGTGGCAGATGAATCCCTTCGCCGTGGCCCAAAAGACGCACCTGATTAACGGTGTGCTCGGGTATGAAGCGCAGCTGGTTAATGCAGTCATTTCGCGCAGCGGCGTGCTGGCCAGCCGCTTTGAATATGAATGGTACGGGCCATGGGAAAAGGTAGTTGGAAAATTCCATATCCGTAAAGGCGACAAAGGCGAGTACCGCGTCCCGGGCTGGACCCTGGCTGACGAAGCCGGGATCGGCATTATTATCCGCGCAACCCTGAAAGGTGAAGATCAGCCAAGGGAACTCGATTTGCTGCTGGCTCAGGCCCGAACCCGAAACTCTACCCTCTGGGCTGACGACCCTCGCCAGCAACTGGCATACCTAGCCGTCAAACGCTGGGCGAGGCTGTTCTGCCCGGATGTGATTCTGGGCGTCTACACCCCGGATGAACTCGATGATCGCCGTGAAGAACGAGAGGTAAACCCGGTACCGGCGCAGCACGTAAGCCTTGCAGACATTTCAGGTGACAACGTCACTACCACTCAAACGGCTCAGGAATCAGCTCAAAACATCGATGCACTTGCTGATGATTTCCGTGATCGCATCGAGGCGGCACAGGATGTGGATAGTGCTAAAGCTCTGCGCGCAGATATTGAAACCGTGAAATCAACGCTGGGTTCTGCCCTGTTCACTGAGCTGAAAAACAAAGCCGTGAAGCGTTATTACCTGGTTGATGCAAGGAACAAAGTCGAAGCAGCAATCAATTCCTTGCCACCAGCAGATGAGCCCGATGCAGCCGCTCGGTTCGCGGAAGTAGAGCGCGTTCTTGCATCGTCTAAACGCCATCTGGGCGACGAATTGCATGGTCAGTTCAGCATCACCCTGGCGGATATGAAACCGGAATACGTGGACTAACGAGATCGGGAGGGGAACCCCTCCCTTAAGTAGAAGAAATGCGGCTGATTAATCGAGGCAGTAAGCAATCCCCTTTGGCTCGCCAGGCATGTGAAATCGCACTCGCAGCCCACCAGCAAAGATACGGTGACTATGGGCGCAGCAAGATGAAAGAGACTTATACGGTGAGAGTTGAAGGCGTGAAGGTCTGGGTTGAAGTGGTCAACTGCAAGGCAAGCTACGTGGCCACAGCAATGACCGGCATGCGCCGACTGCGTTCCCTGCCCGGCCAGGCAAACTGAAACTGAAATATCAACGACTACAGACCGGCATATCTATACTCATGCCGGTTACCTGAGGTAAACCATGTCGCAGGTAATTTTTAACGAAGAATGGGTTGTTGGCGCAAGACTCACAGAAAAAACAGGCCTGACCGAACGACAGATTGAGAAGTATCGCCAGGGCTGTTGGGTGGAAGGTGTCCATTTTAAACGGGTTTCTCCTTCCGGAGAAAAAACCTTGCGTGGCACAACCTGGTACAACTATCCGAGAATTAATCAGTTAATAAGGGATGCGTAAGATGGCAGCTTTGCCTACAGGTGTCGAAATCAGAAACAATAAGATTTGTATCTGGTTTATGTACCGGGGAAAGCGTTGCCGCGAAATTCTCAAAGGTTGGATTAACACCCCGGCGAACATCAAAAAAGCCGGGAACCTTCGGGCTGTGATCGTTAGCGAAATTAACCTTGGAGAGTTTGATTACCACCAGCGCTTTCCTTCATCGTCCAGAGCAAAAAAAACCGTAACCACTGTTTCAGTTCAAACCTTTTCAGAGCTGTGTGAACTGTGGACGAGCATTAAAGAAACCGAAATTAGCGCGAATACCATGCGTAAGACGCGCTCACAACTCGGTACGTTAATGCACATCATTAACGGAGATACGCCTGTTTCAACTATACGCCACAGCGACATTCTGAAATACAGAAAGGAGCTGTTGAACGGTGAGACACTTTACCTGGCAAATCCCAGAAGTAACAAACAGGGACGCACTGTGCGTACCGTGAACAATTATATATCGCTTCTGTGCTCCCTTCTTCGGTTTGCACACAAATCTGGCTTTATCAGTGGCAAACCCTTTGAAGGGATCAAGAAACTACACAAAGGGAAAGTAAAACCGGATCCTTTAACGAAGCAGGAGTTTAGTTTGCTCGCGGAATCCGAGCGTGGCCAAAGCCTCAATATGTGGACGTTCGCAGTTTATACTGGTGTCCGTCATGGAGAGCTCGCAGCTCTTGCCTGGGAAGATATCGACTGGGAAAAAGGGACGGCTCATATACAGCGCAACCTTAATGCGCTAGGAATGTTCGTCCCACCAAAAACCGATGCAGGTGATCGAGTTATCACGCTATTAGAGCCAGCACTAGAGGCCTTAAAGGCACAGCGTACGCTGACTTCGTTACAGCCCAAAACCGAGATTGTTTTTCATCACCGCGAGTATGGTGCGATGGAATATCAAAACCTGCGATTTGTTTTCATGCCCAGGATGCGCAAGGGCAAACAGAAAGCCTACTACTCTTTATCGAGTATCGGCTCCAGATTTAACGCAGCTGTAAAACGTGCTGGTATTCGCCGCCGGAATCCGTACCATACGCGGCATACTTTTGCCTGCTGGCTTTTATCTGCCGGCGCTAACCCGTCTTTCATAGCCAGCCAGATGGGGCATGAAAACGCGCAAATGGTTTATGAAGTCTACGGTGCGTGGATTGAAGAAATGAATGGCGAACAGGTGCTGATGCTTAACGATAAGCTGGCACGCTGAAAAATTTTTGCCCCTATTATGCCCCTATTGGCTCCGAAGGTAGTAATAAATGCAAGAAAATCAATCAAATACAAAGAAAGAGCAATACAACCTGAACAAACTGCAAAAGCGACTGCGCCGTAACGTGGGCGAAGCCATTGCAGACTTCAACATGATTGAAGAAGGCGACCGCATCATGGTTTGCCTGTCAGGGGGTAAAGACAGCTACACCATGCTGGAGATCCTGCGTAATCTTCAGCAAAGTGCGCCGGTGAAATTTTCTCTGGTGGCGGTCAACCTTGACCAGAAACAGCCGGGCTTCCCGGAACACATTCTGCCGGAATACCTCGAGAAGCTGGGCGTTGAGTACAAAATCGTCGAAGAAAATACCTACGGTATTGTGAAAGAGAAGATCCCGGAAGGGAAAACCACCTGTTCTCTGTGCTCTCGTCTGCGCCGCGGCATTCTGTATCGTACCGCGACGGAGCTGGGCGCGACCAAAATTGCCCTGGGCCATCACCGCGACGATATCCTGCAAACGCTGTTCCTCAATATGTTCTACGGCGGCAAGATGAAAGGTATGCCACCTAAGCTGATGAGTGATGACGGTAAACATATTGTGATCCGCCCGCTTGCCTACTGCCGTGAAAAAGACATTGAGCGTTTTTCCCAGGCGAAAGGGTTCCCGATCATTCCATGTAACCTCTGCGGCTCTCAGCCGAACCTGCAGCGTCAGGTGATTGGCGACATGCTGCGCGACTGGGATAAGCGCTATCCGGGTCGTATCGAAACCATGTTCAGCGCCATGCAGAACGTCGTCCCTTCCCATCTCGCGGATGTGGAACTGTTCGACTTTAAAGGCATCAACCATGACTCAGACGTGGTGAACGGCGGAGACCTGGCGTTTGACCGGGAAGAGATCCCGATGCAGCCAGCAGGCTGGCAGCCGGAAGACGATGACAATCAGTTTGAAGAGTTGCGTCTGAACGTGCTTGAAGTGAAGTAAGTGGTTAGCGTCTCAGAAACACCTTCTGAGACGCTTCATGCTTTATTTCAGCAGACGTACGCGGCAGGTTTTACCCTTAATTTTCCCGTTTTGCAGCTGCTTCCATGCCTTATGGGCAACCGCCTGGCGAACCGCGACGTAGACATGCGCCGGATGGACAGCAATCTTACCGATATCCGCCCCGTCCAGCCCCACATCCCCGGTCAGTGCACCGAGTACATCACCAGGTCGCATCTTGGCTTTTTTACCGCCATCAATGCACAGAGTCGCCATTTCGGCCTCCAGCGGCACAAGGCTGACGCCGGCTGGGGGATTCATCCAGTTCAGCTTAATCTGCAGCATTTCAGAGAGAATATTGGCGCGCTGCGCCTCTTCAGGTGCGCAGAAGCTGATCGCCAGACCGCTGTTTCCTGCGCGCGCGGTGCGGCCAATACGGTGCACGTGTACTTCCGGATCCCACGCCAGCTCAAAGTTCACCACCAGCTCAAGCGATTTAATATCCAGACCGCGCGCAGCGACGTCGGTCGCTACCAGTACGCGGGCGCTGCCGTTCGCGAAACGGACCAGCGTCTGATCGCGATCGCGCTGTTCCAGATCGCCATGCAGCGACAGCGCGCTCTGCCCGGCGGCATTCAGGGCATCACAAACCGACTGACAATCTTTTTTGGTATTACAGAACACCACGCAGGAGGCAGGCTGATGCTGGCTCAGCAATTTCTGCAGGAGCGGGATCTTCCCCTGCTGCGAGGTTTCAAAGAACTGCTGTTCGATCGCGGGCAGCGCATCTACGCTGTCAATTTCAATGGTAAGGGGATTTTTCTGCACGCGGCCGCTGATGGCGGCAATGGCTTCCGGCCAGGTTGCGGAGAACAGCAGCGTCTGGCGATCGGCCGGTGCAAAACGGATCACCTCGTCAATGGCATCGCTGAAACCCATGTCCAGCATGCGATCGGCCTCATCCATGACCAGCGTTTGTAGCGCATCCAGCGAGACGGTGCCCTTCTGCAGATGATCGAGAAGACGGCCAGGCGTCGCGACAATAATGTGCGGGGCATGCTGGAGCGAATCACGCTGGGCGCCGAACGGCTGCCCGCCGCAGAGGGTTAAGATCTTGGTATTGGGCAGGAAACGCGCCAGGCGACGCAGTTCACCCGCGACCTGGTCTGCCAGTTCGCGGGTCGGACACAGCACCAGAGACTGGGTCTGAAACAGCGCCGCATCGATATGCTGCAACAGGCCAAGGCCAAATGCCACCGTTTTTCCACTGCCCGTTTTCGCCTGCACGCGCACGTCACGGCCCTCGAGAATGGCAGGTAAGACGGCCGCCTGAACAGGCGTCATCGTGAGGTATCCCAACTCGTTGAGATTATCGAGTTGGGCGGCGGGCAGAACATTCAGGGTAGAAAAAGCGGTCACTGTAGTCTCTCGTGGTGATCTTTGCAGTCAGATGGCGCGTATCCTCGCAGATCTCGCGGTTCGATGCGACAATTTAATCGGTTCTTCATCGGGCGGCGGGTCCGGCATCGGCTGCGGACGCGGGATGGGATCGGGCATGGGTACCGGATCGCTGGGGATAGGATCGGACTGACGCGATTGTGGCAGTAGCAGAGCGTTAAGGATGCTCATCATTCCCTCCAGAATTTGCTGTCGTCCCTTTTAGGGTAGACGCTGAGAATCAGGAGGCAAAAAAAAGCCGACTATGAAGTCGGCGTCGTACGAATCAATTGTGCTATGCAGTAATTCAAAAAAGGAAGTAAGACAATATGGAGCGCAACGCCCATCGCTTGACGTTGCATTCACCTGCGGGAGTAATATTGCACCTTACGGGGTAGATGTTTATTGACTTCGCTCAATTAAAAGAGCGTTTTAATCCCGGAAAAAGACGAAAAAAGCGTAAATTTACAGCCATTTACTACGATGCAACCACCATGCAACACCCCCAATCAAAACAACTAACATCACGCAAAATGCCGTAAAGCCGTAGCGATAAGCGCCGCCCGGAATCCCGCCCAGGTTGACGCCAAACAGCCCGGTCAGAAACGTGCTGGGTAAAAACACCATCGCCATCAGGGACATCGTATAGGTTCTTCGCGCCAGCGACTCCTGCATCACCTGCGCGATTTCGTCCGCCATCACCGCCGTTCTGGCAATACAGGAATCAATTTCATCCAGCCCGCGGCCCAGCCTGTCGGCAATATCCTGCATTCTGCGTCGATGGTCGTCGTTCATCCAGGCGAGCCTTTCGCTGGCCAGCCGCGCATACACGTCGCGCTGCGGCGTCATGTAGCGGCGCATCACAATCAACTGCTTACGCAACAAGGCCAGAAAACCGCGCGGCGGGATCTGCTGATCGAGCAGGTTATCTTCCAGGTCGATGATTTTGTCGTGCAGTTCTTCGATAAACTCGCTCGCGTGATCGGTAAGCGCGTCACAGACGTCCACCAGCCAGCTACCGCAGTCGATCGGCCCGGTGCCCTCTTTCAGATCGTTGACGATGTCATCCAGCGCCAGAACCTTACGCTGTCGGGTGGAGACAATCAGCCCATCGTCCATATAGACCCGCATCGCAACCAGCTGATCCGGACGTTCATCCGTGCTGCCGTTAATACAGCGCAGGGTGATCAGCGTCCCGTCCCCCATTCGGCTCACGCGGGGGCGCAGGCTTTCACCGGCCAGCGCATCGCGCACATTGTTAGGCAAGAGCGGGGTCGACGCCAGCCAGTCAGCGCTGTCCGGGTGGGTGTAGTTCAGATGCAGCCAGCAGGGATGCGCACTGTCGATCACATCATTGTCTTCCAGCGGCCGGGCACCGCCGCGACCGTCCAGCACCCACGCAAAAACTGCGTCTGGAACGTTTAGTTCAGATCCTTTAATGCTTTCCACAGCTCCTCCGCCTTTTAGCTCTTTCGGTGTCAGTCTAGCTTTCATCAGGGGTTAAGCAACAACTATGTATGCCATCGCGCTGAAATCGTTCATGAAATGTACATGCCATGCGTTTCGCCCGGCGGCACTACGCTTGCACGGGCCTACAGTGAAGAGTGTAATGTATTGATATTGTGGCAGCGTGTAGGCCGGGTAAGCGCAGCGCCACCCGGCAAGAAATACGGCGAGAATGTTGCGGTTTTGTCAGAGAGAGTGCTCTGGCCGCGGGAGGAAGGATGGCGAGCCGCCAGGTAATGAGGACAACGATCCCTGATCCAGTCTGAAATTACGCGTGCGGGCCTGCAGCTCAATCACCTGATTGCGCAGGACATCAGAGGAGCCGTTGAGTTCCTCCGCCATCGCCACGTTGCTTTGCGTGACCCGCTCCAGCTCCGAAAGCGCCAGCGTGATCTGGGAAATGCCTTTCTCCTGCTCAGAGGTCGACGCGGAAATTTCATCCATCAAGCGGCTGACGTTCCCCGACCCCGTCACGATTTCATGCATATTCTTCTCTGCCTGTGACACCACGGTCGCGCCCTGCGTGACGTTACTGCTGGTGACTTCAATCAGCGCTTTGATATTCTTCGCGGCCTCTGCACTGCGGTGTGCCAGGTTTCTGACCTCCTCCGCAACGACAGAAAAACCTTTTCCGTGGTCGCCTGCCCTTGCCGCCTCAACGGCCGCGTTGAGCGCCAGAATATTGGTCTGAAACGCAATGCCGTCAATCAATGAAATAATCTCCGTCATCTGCTGGGCGCATTCGGTAATGGACTGCATATTGTTGGCGACCTGCCCCATCAGCTCCCCGCCCTTGCGCGCCTGCAGCGTCGCCACATTCGCCTGTTCACTCGCCAGGCGGGTGTTATCGGCATTGTTTTTGGTGCTCGCCGCCATTTGCTCCATGCTGGCTGCGGTTTGCACTAAAGACGCAGACTGCTGTTCGGTTTTCACCGAGAGCTGAGCGCTACGGGCCGAGAGCTGATCCGATAAGGTCATGGCGGTTTGCGACGACGCCCTGATCTCGCGCACCAGCGTCGCAATGTTACCGGACAGGCTATTGATCCCGGGAATAAGTCGACCCGCGCAGTTATTGCCAAACTCCGGGATAGAAACCCCAAGGTTGCCTGCTGTCACCTCTTCAATACTTCTCTTTACCGTATTGATCGGCGTCACAAGATAGCGGGTCATGTAGACCCAAAGCAAAAATAGCGCAACGAAATTGATAACGTTAAGGGAAATAAAGAGAGAGGACTTGCTGGAAATTAGAACAACGACACCTGCGTTTACCAAAAATAGCGATAAAAGGAACCCGATAATAAAGGTCCTGACACTAATATTTCTTAGCATGATGATACCCACGTTTTATATTTTGGTCGGCATCTAGACTTATAGCATTGGCTCAGACGTTTTTCCTCGCAAACTTCACGGGATTGTTTTTTCGCCGTTAGCAACCTGGGATTTGGCTTAAGTCAGATAAAAAAAGCGTATTAGTGAAAATGTTCTTCGCAGCGTGCTGTGATACTGGTCTGCCGCTACGTTAAGCGATACCATCCGCTGCGGCGCACTGATACAATCGCCGTTATATTTAAGGAGCTTTGCTACTTTTATTCGCTCTTGTTTAGCAATGCTTAATACGTTAACAATGAGAATATATTTTATATTCTTAATACGTTTTAGAGTATTAATATGACTGGTCATTTTACACGATAAAAAACTAATATTGTTTGAATGCGCATGTTCGTTGCCAGATAAAGATGTGCCCGGCAGGCGAAATCGGTAACCCTCTCAGGCGTGGGATTGCATAATGCTCAATATATCGTGGGACCCTGTGTTAATCGCTATCTCTTATCTGGTGGCGTTTATCGCCTCCTTTGTGGCGCTGGACAGTGCCGGAAAGATCCCCCTTTCCAGCCGAAAGGCTGCCCTGTTCTGGCGTATGGCCGGCGGCATCTCGCTCGGCATCGGCATCTGGTCGATGCACTTTATCGGCATGCTGTCGATGCAGATGCCCATGATGATGCGCTATGACCTCTGGTTAACCCTTGCATCGCTGGGCGTCGCGGTTATTGCGTCGACCACGGCCCTTGATATTGCCGTCGCGGGAAAAAAACGGTCTCTCTTTCGCCCCATCGTTGCCACCGCAATCCTGAGCGCAGGCGTGGTATCCATGCACTATATCGGTATGGCGGCCCTGATGCTGGATGGCAGCATCATCTGGGATCGCCGTATTGTGGGGTTGTCCGTGGTCATTGCCGTGGTGGCTTCCGGCACTGCGCTGTGGCTGGCTTTCCGCCTGCGAGACAAAGGGGTTTTTATCGAGCGCCTTCTCGCGGCCCTGGTCATGGCCGCCGCCATTTGTGCGATGCACTATACCGGCATGAGTGCCGCGCATTACCCGGAAATGTCGCATACCCTTCCCGGTGGGATCGGCGAGCTCGGGTTATCCATCTGGGTTTCGGTCACCACGCTCTGCCTGCTTGGCGTGATGTTAATTATTTCCCTTGTCGACTCTCACCGGCGTACCGGCCGGCTGACGGACAATCTGCGGCAGCTCAATCGGCAGCTTGAGCTGCAGGCGCGCTTTGATGCGCTCACCGGACTTGCGAATCGCCATCAGATGGACATCCGCATGCAGGACTGCCTGCGTAGCGCGTTGCTGAGTAACAGGCAATTTGCCGTCATTTTCCTGAACGTCGATCATTTCAAACGCGTCAACGATACCTGGGGTCACAGCGTCGGAGATGAGTTATTGATCACCGTTGCACAGCGCATCACTTCCCGTCTCACGCGTGAGATGACCCTGGCAAGGCTGGGAGGTGACGCCTTTATCCTGCTGGTACCGGAATGTGACGACGACAAACTCAACGCCCTGCTCGCGTCGTTGCTCGAGGATGTACGACGTCCTCTTTCGATCTGTGGTCATACGCTAAGCACGACAATCAGTGCGGGCGTCAGCCTCTATCCTCAGGATGGCGAAACGCTGCATGAGCTAAAGCTCAAGGCGGATGCAGCCCTGCATCACGTCAAAGACGACGGCCGGAACGGCTGGGCGCACTACCGATCCGAGATGTCGACAGCAATCCCGGCAATACCCGGTTTTCTGCAGGAACTCTCTCAGGCGCTTGAGCGCGATCAGTTTGAACTCTGGTACCAGCCAACCTGGTATGCACAAGAGAAGACTATCCATGGTTTTGAAGCCCTGCTGCGCTGGCGGCACCCTGAGCAAGGCGTTGTTCTGCCGGGCCTGTTTATCCCCTCGCTGGAACAAACCGGCTTAATTATTCCGGTGGGCAACTGGGCCATTGAAGCGGCATGTCGACAACTGCATTTCTGGACTGAACAAGGGTTTAGCCAGTGGACGCTGTCGCTCAACTTATCCCCCGTCCAGTTCGAACAGCCGGACATTTTCCACATCGTATCGTCGATGCTGGAAAAATATAGCTTGTCCCCGTCCAGACTAATCCTTGAGGTTACGGAGAGCACCGCGCTGAAAAATCTCGACCGCAGCATTGAGTTACTCAACGCGTTTAATCATGCGGGGATCACCGTCTCGATTGATGATTTCGGTACGGGCTACTCGAACCTGCTGATGCTGAGCGTGCTGCCGGCAAAAGAGCTCAAGATCGACAAAAGCTTTGTGACGTCGATGCTGGAAAATGAAAAAAGCTACAAGCTGGTTGAAACCATTATGAGTATCGCCCGAACCATGGAAATGAACGTGGTGGCTGAAGGGATTGAAACGCAAGAGCAGCAGGAGGTCCTTACCCGTCTCGGCTGCGACTACCTGCAGGGTTATCTTTTCTCCCGCCCCTTACCTGCCGAACAGGTGCCGTGGCTGCTTCTGCAGATAAACTCCGACAGGCAAATTATACCCATTAATAAAATTCAAACGGACCCCGCATTTATTTCGCAAAAAAACCATGCCTGACGGGGTTGAGTAGAGTATGTTTCAAAGCAGTAGACACTCATCACGTCTGTCATGATTGTCAGGCGCATTGAGCCGATGAACAGGAAATGCCTATGTCCCAAAACGGTTTTGAAGCGCTGAACGTCATTAAAACACCTGTGTGGCTGATTTCCCCCGCTTCGGAAGCGATCGTTTTTGCGAATGTGACCGCAACGCAGCTTATGGGAGAGAAGACGCTGGACCAGCTGCGTAAAGGCCTCTATTCCGCGAATGCACAGCACCTCCTGTCGATGTATGTACCTGAACTGAAAACCGGGCAGGAGATCGTCGAAATCTGGACAATAAGCCGGGATGGACAGGATACGCCGCTAAGCTGCCGTCTCTCGCTTGCCCATTATGCCCCCTGGGGGGATGTGATTGTTTTCGAGGGGATCGCCCAGCACATTCTCTCTGGGCTAAAGGCCAGCCGCTCCGCAACCTACCGGCGGAAAAAACAGGGGTTTTACGCCCGTTTTTTTCAGACCAACAGCGCGCCGATGCTGTTAATCGATCCGGCCCGCGATGGCCAGATTGTTGATGCTAACCTGGCCGCGCTCTATTTTTACGGTTACTCACATGATGACATGTGCAGTAAACATACCTGGGAAATCAATACTCTTGGGCGAGACGTCTTGCCCATTATGACTGCGATTGCCGCGCTGCCCGGCGGCCATAAGCCGCTCAACTTTGTTCACCGCCTTGCCGACGGCTCTACCCGCCACGTTCAGACGTATGCCGGCCCCATTGAGATCTACGGTGACAAGCTGATGCTGTGCATCATCCACGATATCACCGAGCAAAAAAGACTGGAGCAAGAGCTGGAACATGCCGCGCTACGTGACTCCATGACCGGGTTACTCAACCGGCGCCAGTTCTACGCGATTACCGATCCCAACAACCTGAATCATCTTCCTGCCCTACAGCAGTTTAGCCTGCTGCTGGTGGATACCGATCGCTTCAAAAACATCAACGACCTGTTTGGTCATTTGAAGGGCGATGAGGTGCTTATCGCCCTCTCCCGAACGCTGGAAGCCTGTAGCCGGGAGAATGACCTGGTGTTCCGCTGGGGAGGCGAAGAGTTCGTTATCCTGCTGCCGCATACCCCTCTCGACATCGCGTTGCAGATTGCCGAGTCGATCCGTGCAGCCGTTGCCCGCATTACGATTCCGGGCTTACCGCGGTTTACCGTTAGCATTGGCGTGGCGCGACATAACCAGGGCGAGACGATTGATGAGCTGTTTAAGCGGGTAGACGACGCGCTGTATCGCGCTAAAAATGACGGACGCAATAAAGTCCTTGCAGCATGAAACTGGAGTATACGGGAAAGCCCCGCTACAATGCCTGCCTCGACTCAATTAACTTCAGGTGGGTAAAATCTGCAATGGGAAAAACAGAAATAATACTCACCTTAATTATTTTGCTCCTTATTATATTTGGCTTATGGTTTATTTTTAGCGGTGAGATCTGGTACCTCGTCGAATTTCTCGAAAATAGTCTCTACCCGACCTTCGATGCACCATAACGCACGTTTAATATCTTGTTTCACCTACCGAATTTGTCAGGTATCTGCAAGCCTGACAGCCGCGTAAGATACGCGCCGTTATCCTCCAACTACGTTGATAACGAATCACTTATTCATTTGCTTATGTTGCCCGTGCTCTGACGGGCTTTTTTATTTCCGGCATTTCAGCCACGCCAGGCTATATCTTAATCATCTTTAATGACAAGGGAGAGGAATGATGAGCAAGAAGATCCTGATGCTGGTGGGCGATTATGCCGAAGATTACGAAACCATGGTGCCTTTTCAGGCTTTGCAGATGATTGGCCATCAGGTGGATGCAGTCTGCCCCGACAAACCAAAAGGCGACTACATCATGACGGCAATCCATGATTTCGACGGCGCCCAGACCTATAGCGAAAAACCCGGTCACCGCTTTACCCTCAACGCCGACTTTTCCGCCGTAAAGGAGCAGGACTACGACGCGCTGCTCATCCCCGGCGGCAGAGCGCCCGAGTATCTGCGGCTAAATGAGGATGTGTTAAAGCTGGTACAGGCATTTGACGCTGCGCGCAAACCGATTGCTGCAGTGTGCCATGGCCCGCAACTGCTCGCTGCCGCGGGCATCCTGAAAGGCCGTACCTGTAGCGCCTACCCGGCTTGTGCACCTGAGGTACGCCTCGCGGGTGGACACTACGCCACGATCGGCATCGATCAGGCCCATGTCGACGGCAACCTGGTGACGGCTCCCGCCTGGCCCGCCCATCCGCAGTGGCTGGCGAAGTTTAGTGCGTTATTAGCACAATAGCGCGCCGGTATCAGTCCGGGTGAATACCGTGCGGGTGGAGCGGAGCCATGTTTTCAGGACTGGCGCGAGAATGCGTCAGTTCTCGTTTTAACCGTTGGCACATCCCGCTTTCTCCCCGAAGAGCGCTGTGATATTAGCCCATCAACACCTGCAGGGCATCCTGCCGATTGGCCTTAATAGAAAAAATACGATCCATCCTGGTCAGCTTAAAGAGATCGTGTGTATTGCTGTTAAGCGAACACAGCACCAGCTCACCCTTGCCGTTTAAACTCTTGAGTATGGATACCAGCGCGCCGAGACAGCTGCTGTCAATAAAATCTACGTGGCTGAAATCCAGCAATATCTTTTTATTACTTTTTTCAATCACCTCCAGCACCTGCTGCTTAAAGGTCTGCTCGACAGAAGCATCCAGCCTGCGAACCAGCGGAACGACAATCTGTACGTCATTTTCACTCTGTATTTCAAAGTTCATAATCAGCCTCGCATCAGGGGCGTAACGTGTTCCCGAATGATGATCATAGTGCACCGATATCGCTCCCGGAAGGCAACCGGAAGCATGACCATCAGCAATTTATTCCCCAAATATCCCTTGCATAGCCCTGAATGGTTCTGTCACTCGAAAACTCTCCCATTCGGCTAATATTTAGCAACGCTTTTCGATGCCACTGGCGGGGATGTTCAAAATCAGCCATTGCCTGACGTTGGGTTTGACTGTAGCTGTCAAAATCCAGCAGATGACAATAATGATCGGCTGTTGTCAACATATGGTGTAGCGGTGCAAAAATTTCGCGATCGGCGCTAAATTCACCTGAAATAAGCGTATCCACTATACGCATCATTCGAGGATCGCTCTGACGATAGAAACGATTATTATCGCCATTTGAACGCATTTCATTGACTTCTTCAGCCGTCGCGCCGAAAAGATAGAAGTTTTCTGCCCCAACAGCATTAAGAATTTCAATGTTGGCACCATCATACGTACCCATTGTTAACGCACCATTCAGCGCGAACTTCATATTACTGGTTCCAGATGCCTCCGTACCTGCTGTGGATATTTGTTCAGACAGGTCTGTTGCCGGTATTATGCTTTCGGCTAAGGAGACTTTGTAATCCTCAAGAAAAATGACTTTCAGCTGTCCGGCAATACGCGCATCGCTGTTGATTTTATTCGCAACAGCATTAATTAACTGAATAATAAGCTTTGCCATTCGATAACCGGGTGCCGCTTTACCTGCAAAAAGATGCACCTTAGGCGCTATGGTTCTCCCATTCTCTTTAATATCAATATAGAGAGAAATGACGTGCAGAATATTCAGAAGCTGGCGCTTGTATTCGTGAATGCGTTTTACCTGGCAATCAAACATTGCCATCGGGTCCAACATAATCCCATAACGATGTGAAACAATCTGGCTCAGCGCGGATTTATTTTTGAATTTAATGCCGCGAATATGATCGATCACCCCCGTATCATCCGCATGCTTCTCCAGCTGTCGAAGCATATGTAAATCCGTCGGCCATCGGGTGCCCAATTGCTGATTCAGAAATGCGGCAAGATTTGGGTTAGCCTGCTGCAACCATCTGCGCGGCGTAATGCCGTTGGTCTGATTAATGAATTTATCTGGCGTAATAAAATAAAAATCGGGAACCAGGTGCGTTTTGATAAGCTCGGAATGGAGCATTGCCACCCCATTAACACAGTGACTCCCGACGATGGCCAGATTTGCCATCCTGATGCTTTTCTCGTTGTTCCCCGAAAACAGTGACAAGGAGGTCAATAAGTGCGGTTTGTCTGGCCATCGGGAGGCGACATCCGCAAGAAAACGGTGGTTAATCTCAAAAATAATCTGCAAGTGTCGCGGCAACAATTTTTCGAACAACGCCACTGGCCAGGTCTCCAGAGCCTCGGGCATCAACGTATGGTTGGTGTATGCACAGGTTCTTTGGGTGATATCCCAGGCCTGGTGCCAGGGAAGGCTGTATTCATCGACAAGTATTCGCATCAACTCGACAACAGCCAGCGCTGGATGCGTATCATTTAGCTGGATGGCGACATGCCGCGGCAGTAACGAAATGTCAGTTTCAATCTCAGCGTATTCGCGAAAAATATCTCGCAAGGTACATGCTACAAGAAAATACTCCTGAGTCAGTCGCAGCTCCTTGCCCGAGAGGATCTCATCAGAAGGATAGAGTATTTTTGAAATATTCTCGGAGGCGATTTTTTCACTGACCGCTTTGATGTAATCGCCATGGTTGAAAATATGAATATCAAAAGAGTTAGAGGCTACGGCACTGTATAAACGAAGCTTATTCGTGGTGCTACCTCTGTAGCCAGAAACGAAATAGTCATTTGGGATACCAACGATGGTATTCCACCCCAACCACATTGGATTATAATTCCCGTCAGCATCATCTGCATGCTCGATATATCCACCAATTGGGATCAGCATTGCCTGGCTATGATGTTCAACCAGCCAGGGGGAATGCATGGAATGCCAGTCGTCCGGATGTTCGATTTGCTGACCATTCTGAAAAGACTGCCTGAATAAACCATATTCGTATTTAATGCCATGACCTGAGGCAGCAATGTCTAACGTTGCCATTGAGTCAATAAAGCAGGCAGCTAACCGCCCAAGGCCACCATTTCCAAGCGCGGCATCGGGTTCTTCGTCAAGAATACCATCGAAATCAAACCCCAGGTCAGTGACAACCTGACGCATATCATCAAGCAAATTCAGGTTCATCAGGTTATTGCGTAATGACTGCCCAAGCAAAAATTCCATCGAGAGATAATAAACGCGTTTTTTCTTTTCCACGCGTTGCCGGGCCTGACTATCGAGAAAGCGATCTTGCTGAAAATACCGCACTGCCAGCGCCACAGCATTGAATATATCGCCGTTGGTAGCCTTGTCTATGCTAACGCATAATGTATATTTTAATTGTGTTTCGACAAGTTCACGCAACTCTCTGTTAGTGAAAGACATGTTGACCTCACTGGAGTTACTGCATGTTTTTAATATGCAGAACACAAGATATTATTTTGTTCAAGTGTAGACGGCGATATTCAACTCATGCAATTTTTACCCACCATTGCGTATGGTGTTGTTTTTGTATCGCCTGAGAAATATCAGCAGTAAGTATCGTCAGGAAAGTGCGACGTTCTGCTGTGGCGGGAGAGAATCAGAAGGAGCAACTGGCGCTAAGCTCCGCGCCAGTTCTGGATTTGGTAGCAGCGACCCCCTACTCGTCAGTGCTTCTCAATATACATCGTCCGGCTATACGCCACGTCTTCCGGGTTATTAATGGGGTACCCTTTCACCCAGGGTTTAATCAGTCGACCGTTGGTGTACTGGTAAATAGGCGCGATAGGTGCTTTCTCCATAAGGATTTTCTCCGCCAGGTTGTAGTCGGTGTTACGCGCTTTCGCCGTGGTTTCGAGCGTCGCCTGGTGGATAATTTTATCGTAAGCCGGGTCATTAAAACGCGAGATATTGCCGCTGTGGGTTGAGGTCAGCAGGGACAGGAAGGTCGAGGGCTCGTTGTAATCCCCCACCCATGACGCGCGGATCACGTCAAAATTGCCGGTATTGCGGCTGTCAATGTAGGTTTTCCACTCCTGGTTTTGCAGCTTAACATCCACACCGAGATTTTTCTTCCACATGGACGCCACCGCAATGGCGATTTTCTGGTGGTTTTCCGACGTGTTGTACAGCAGGTTCAGCTTCAGCGGACGCTGAGGGCCGTAGCCTGCGGCCTGGAGCAAGGTTTTGGCCTGAGCGTTCAGCTCCTGCTGGGACATCTGCTCGAACGGTGAAGGTTCAGGCGTGAAGCCCGCCGTCACGTCAGGGGTAAAATGCCAGGCCGGTTTTTCGCCGGTACCCAGTACCTTTTCCGCCATAATGCGGCGATCGATAGTCATACTCAGGGCAAGACGAACCCGGGCATCGGCCGTCGGCCCCTTTTGCGTATTAAACGCGTAGTAGTAGGTCCCGAGCTGAGGCGGCGTATACACCTGTCCCGGAATGTCCTTCAGGAGCTTCTGATACATGTTTTTCGGGAACGATTCGGTAATATCGATATCCCCTGCCAGATAGCGTTTCGTGGCGGACGATTCCTGGTTAATCGGAATAAAGGTCACTTTTTGCAGGACAGTTTTCGCATTGTCCCAATAGTGGGTGTTCGGCACGACAACCAGTTTTTCATTCACCACGCGGTCGTTCAGGACGTAGGCGCCATTACCGACCAGCGCTCCCGGACGCGTCCACTCTTTCCCGCTTTCGACGTTCGCTTTTTGCACCGGATAGAAGGCGAAGTTTGCCGTCAGGTTGCTAAACCACGGTAGCGGTTTATCCAGCTGGACGCGCAGCGTCCTGGCATCGACCGCCGTCACGCCCAGGGTATCAGGCGCTGCCTTACCGTCGATGATAGCCTGCGCATTGTTGATACCTGCCAGCGCTGCAAACCAGGCAAACGGAGAGGTCGTTTTTGGGTCAACCAGACGCTGCCAGCTGTAGACAAAATCCTGCGCGGTGACCGGCGTACCGTCAGACCATTTTGCGTTATCACGCAGGGTGAACGTCCAGGTACGGTTATCGTTACTCTGCCAGCGCGTCGCCACGCCCGGGGTCAGTTCCCCTTTCTCATTCTGATTCACCAGCCCTTCGAAAAGATCGCGAATCACCTGAATCTCTGGCAACCCCACCGCTTTTGCCGGATCGAGCGAAGCCGGTTCATCTTTAATATGTCTGACCAGCTCCTGTTTTTGCGCCAGCACCGTGCCCTGTGGGACATCAGCAGCGTATGAGAGTGTAGAGAGCCCGCACAGGCACAGTGCGGTGAAAAGACGCGAAACAGGATGCTTCATAAGATCCCCTTTAAAAAATTCAGGTAACAAGCAGATGCGTAATTATTTGTTTCGACAATAAGAAATGCAAATAACTTACGCCTGAATAGTGATTTAAGGCAATTCTCAGCCGCTACGGAAACTATTTGATTAACAGCGGCTTTTGCACAACACTGCCAGTAGAGACTTTTTTATCAGGATTTCGTATGGCAACCACCCGACCCCGCGCGGAACGCGGCGCCTTCCCTCCGGGCGCTGAACAATATGGCCGCTCATTTTTAGGCGCATCGCTGATCTGGTTCCCGGCACCCGATGCCGATCGCGACAGCGGTTTGATTATTGCCGGCACGCACGGTGATGAAAACTCGTCTGTCGTCACGCTCTCGTGCGCGCTGCGGACATTGACCCCTTCATTACGACGTCATCACGTGATTCTTGCCGTCAATCCGGATGGCTGTCAGCTGGGATTGCGGGCGAATGCGCGGGGCGTCGACCTGAACCGTAATTTCCCGGCAGCAAACTGGCGCGCTGGCGAAACGGTTTATCGCTGGAACAGCTCCGCCGAGGAGCGAGACGTGGTGTTGCTGACGGGAGACAACCCTGGCTCAGAGCCGGAAACGCAGGCGCTGTGCCAGCTTATCCATAAGATCCACCCCGCCTGGGTTGTCTCCTTCCACGATCCGCTGGCCTGCATTGAAGATCCGCGCCACTCTGACCTGGGCGCGTGGCTGGCACGGGCGTTCGACCTGCCGCTCGTCACCAGCGTGGGTTATGAAACACCCGGATCATTCGGGAGCTGGTGCGCCGACTTAAGCTTGCCCTGCATCACCGCTGAGTTCCCGGCGATCTCCTCCGACGAAGCCAGCGAAAAATACTTAAAAGCCATGATGGAGCTTCTGCGCTGGCAGCCTCAGAGATGAAGCACGCCGCTGGTAAATTTCAGGGCCGGTGAAACGTCAACCGCCAGCCACGTAGGGCCATCCAGATCGGCGAAACGAACCTGATTGACCAGCGGCAGCGCCGCGCCGATCGCCCGGGAGGTGCAAAGCATGCATCCCAGCATCAGGGCGAACCCCTGCGCCCTGGCGTCCGCCGCCAGAGCCAGGGCTTCAGTCAGTCCGCCTGCCTTGTCGAGCTTGATATTGACCATGTCATAGCGGCCCTTAAGCTCGCTCAAATTCTCGCGTGTGTGGCAGCTTTCATCCGCGCACACGGGCAACGGATGGATAAAATTCTTCAGCGCCGCATCCTCTTTTACCGGCAGAGGCTGCTCCAGCATCGCCACGCCCAGATCGGCCAGCAGCTGGCATCGCGCGGCCAGCCCTTCGGGATGCCAAGACTCGTTGGCGTCCACAATCAGCGTGGCTGAGGGGACCGCCGAGCGAATGGCGACCATCCGCTCGCTGATCAGACGATCGTCTAGCTTCACTTTTAACAGCGTGGCTCCGGCGTCATAGAGCGCTTTCGCACTGGCGGCCATCTGCTCCGGCTCACCAATCACGACCGTTTGCGCGGTCACGATCGATTCGGGCACGACCACGCCCAGCAATGACGTCAGCGATTTTTGCTGCTGAGCGGCTTCAAGGCTCCAGAGCGCACAGTCGATGGCGTTGCGCGCCGCCCCGGCGGGTAAACGCTGCTGTAATGCCTCGCGCGTGAGCCCTTTTTGCAGGTCTGGCACCAGGGTCATGATCTGCGCCATTACAGATGCAAGGCTTTCCCCATAGCGCGGATAAGGCGTACATTCCCCGACACCTTTCCCCCCCTCTTCTTCAATTTCAACCACGACCACGCTGGCTTCACTTCGGCTGCCGCGCGAAATCACAAACGGGGTATGCAATGGCCAGGCTTCTTCATAGACCTTAACGCTTCTCATCACTGACTCCTTGCGGCCCGGAAAGGCGAAAAATTTGGTTTGCCGTGTTATCTGCTGATGGCATACACTAGCCACGACGTTAACTATATGTAAACAGGAAGATATCTATGTCACAACTCGTTCATTTCCAGGGCAACCCGGTTGCTGTAGCAGGTTCCATTCCGCAGGCTGGCAGCAAAGCGCAGGCATTTACTCTGGTGGCTAAAGATCTGTCTGACGTCACACTGGCTCAGTTTGCGGGCAAACGCAAAGTACTGAACATTTTCCCAAGCATTGATACCGGTGTTTGTGCCGCATCCGTGCGTAAATTCAACCAGTTGGCGACTGAAATGGACAACACCGTTGTGCTGTGCATTTCCGCTGACCTGCCGTTTGCCCAGTCCCGTTTCTGCGGTGCCGAAGGCCTGAGCAACGTTATCACCCTCTCCACCCTGCGCAGCGCAGATTTCCTCGAGAAATACGGCGTCAGCATTGCGGAAGGCCCACTGAAAGGTCTGGCAGCACGTGCTGTACTGGTTCTGGACGAAAACGACACTGTCGTCTTCAGCGAACTGGTTAACGAAATCACCACCGAGCCGGACTACACTGCCGCGCTGGACGTGCTGAAAGCATAATAAGTCCTTAGCATTCTATACAACTTATTCTCAACCTCGCCTCGGCGGGGTTTTTTATTATTTCAAAGCTGAATCGTTAAAGCTTAAATGCTCGCATGTCACATTAATCCTGCAATAATCAGAACAATATGTAACATGATCGTGATCAACAACGCATAATAATCGTAAAAATCCCCCATTTTCATCCCGAGTGAAGCCCATCACATTTCCCTTTTTGTCTAAACATTAGATTTGCTTACGAAAGAAAATAATCGTTTCAGCAAAAAGGATACAATATGAAGATCAAATTCGCTTTTACGCTTCTGGCGGTCCTGGTTTCTGGCCATGCCGCGGCTAAAACCTGGGTGCTGACAAGTGCTGAAAGCAGCGTAGAGAAAGGAAACTGGAAGATTTCCAGTGATGAGCTGAAAGTTAAAGATCAGACGTTCAGCATTGAGCAAAAAATCTTACACGGCGGCAAGCAGGAAGGCAGTAAAGTCATCATTATTAGCAGTAAAGATGGCCTGACGATTACCCTGAGCCCGACACGCGGCATGAACCTTCTGCACGTTGAAGGGTTTGGCACCCGACTGGGATGGAATTCACCCGTCAAAGAGGTCGTCAATCCTGCCTATATCAATCTTGAAAGCCGAAACGGTCTCGGCTGGCTGGATGGTTTCAACGAGATGATGGTGCGCTGTGGCTACGAGTGGACAGGTCATCCGGTCACCGCAGATGGACAAATTTATACCCTTCACGGCAGGGCCGGAAATACACCGGTATCGCAGGTGGAAGTTGAGGTGGCGGATACCGCCCCGCATGAGATCCGCGTTCGGGGTTTGATCAAAGAGAGCACGTTCAAAAAAGCGGATCTGCAAACCATGACCGAACTGCGCTACGTTCCAGGGACCAACCAGTTCAGTCTGCATGATGTTCTGACCAACCATGCCGATTACCCTCATGATTATCAAATCATCTATCACAGCAACTTCGGGACGCCGATCCTCGAAGAAGGCGCACGTTTCCTTGCGCCGGCGGCGAGCGTGAGCCCATTCAATGACTACGCCAAAGCGGGCGTAAACGACTGGCAAACCTACGCCGGGCCGACAAAAGGCTTTGATGAGATGGTCTTTAATATTCAGCCGCTCGCCGACAACAACCACGAAACGCTCGCGGCTGTGGTCAATAAAGCCGGCGATAAAGGCGCGTCAATCCAGTTTGATACGCGCCAGTTGCCCGTGCTGACCTTATGGAAAAACACCGACACGCTGAAGCAGGGTTATGTCACGGGCATTGAACCGGGCACCAGCTACGCCTACCCCGTCACGATTGAACGCGAACAGAAGCGGGTTAAGCAGCTGCAGCCTGGCGCCAGCGCGCAGTTTGATCTGACCTATACCCTGCTCCACAGCCCGCAGCAGGTGAAAGAGGTTGCAAGCAGGATTGCGTCGATTCAGGGCGAGACAAAAACAGACATCGTTAACACGCCGCTGGCGAAGGAATAAATCTAAAGTGAAAAGTAAAAAGCCTCTTTGCAGAGGCTTTTTTGTTATTCGTCACCTTTCTTATGATTCAAACCATATTCACGTAGCTTATTTGCGATCGCGGTGTGCGACACGCCAAGGCGTTTTGCCAGCTTACGGGTGCTGGGATAGCTGCGGTACAGCTGCGTCAGCACAGAGCGCTCAAAACGGCTGGTGATATCATCCAGCGACCCTTCCATCGCCTCTTCGCCTACGGATACCGTCCCGGCGTCGTAATCCGGCAACAGGATATCCTGCGGACGCAGCTCATACCCTTCAAGCTGGGTCAGCGCGCGATAAACGGCGTTTTTAAGCTGACGAATGTTGCCCGGCCAGCCGTAGCGCATGAGCACCGTGCCCAGATCGGCAGACAGCTTCGGACGCGGCACACCCTGCTCGTCGGCAAAGCGGGCGACGAACAGCTCCGTAAGCGGCATGATGTCCTGCGGGCAATCGCGCAGCGGCGGAATGTTCAGCGTCAGGACGTTAAGGCGGTAATAGAGATCCTCGCGGAAGATCCCCTTTTGCACCAGTTCCACCAGATTCTTCTGGGTGGCGCAAATGACGCGCACGTCCACATGCACTTCGTGATCCTCACCGACGCGGCGGAACGTGCCGTCATTCAGGAAACGCAGCAGCTTAGCCTGCATACGCGGCGACATTTCGCCGATCTCGTCCAGCAGCACCGAGCCGCCGTTAGCCTGCTCGAAGAACCCTTTCTTGCCCTCCGGCGCGTGACCAAACAGCTCACTTTCAACGGCATCTTCCGGGATAGAGGCGCAGTTAAGTGCCAGGTAAGGCTTGGCCGCACGCGGGCTCGCCAGATGCACGGCGTGAGCCAGCAGGTCTTTCCCGGTGCCGGTATCCCCGGTAATCAACAGCGGCGCGGTCAGGCTTGCGAGCTTACGCGCCTGATCAACCACATGACGCATTTTAGGGCTGACGGCAATAATCTGGCTGAATGCGCCAACGTCCTGACTGGAGAGGTTTTGCAGCTGACGACCCATGCGCAGCGTCGAGCGCAGCATGATCACCGCCCCGGTCAACACGCGGGTATTCCCTTCCCCTTTCAGATAGACCGGCGTGATCTCCATCAGGAAATTCTGCCCGTTAATCACCACATGCTCGCTGTGCGTGTTCTGCGGATTGCTGTCCAGCCAGCGCTGGAAGTTAAAACCGGGGATCAGCTGCGCGGCGTGATGATTGCTCAGCTTCTCCTGACTCTGTGCGAAAAGCTGGCAGCTCGCGTGGTTAACGCGCTCAACTTTGCTTTTCAAATCCAGGGAGAGGAACGGCTCAGGCATGGCTTCCAGCAGCGCGCTCAGCGCCAGGTGCTCACGCTCGGACGGCATCCAGGGGATGGTGCGCACATCCGTAACGCCAGCGATACGGCGGATTTCCGCCATCAGGCTGCTAAAGGTATTAAATTCAATTTCGGCAAAATTGAGGTAAATTCGCCCGACAGGATCGATCTCAATGCCACGTAAATCAATGCTACGTAAAACAAGAAGATCGAGTAATTCGCGGGTCAGACCGAGACGGTCTTCACAGAAGACTTCAAGACGCATGGGAAATTCACCGTTTTAAGCCAATAACAGTAAAATGATATGTCAGAACACGGTGATCCGGAAGATGGCTGTCAACAAATATTGACAGCCAGCACGATTAGTGAACAAAACCTCACGGCGCAGGTTTTTTATTGAGCGTCTCTTTGAGCTGGCCGATCAGTTCACGCCTGAAATCCCCCAGACGGGGCTTATCGCCATCGATCCACGGCAGCGGACGGCAGACTTCCATCGCTTTAATCCCCAAACGCGCGGTTAATAACCCCGCACCGATGCCCTGAGCCGCACGGGCAGAGAGACGCGCCGCCAGATCCTGCGACATCCAGTCCATTCCCACTTCGCGCACCAGCTCACTCGCCCCGGCAAACGCGATATTGAGCAGGACCAGCTTAAACAGTCTGAGCCGACTGTAGTAACCCAGCTCTATACCGTAAAGGTTCGCGATACGGTTGATCAGGCGCAGGTTACGCCAGGCGATAAAGGCCATATCGACCAGCGCCAGCGGGCTGACGGCAATCATCAGGGTGGATTCCGCCGCAGACCGGCTGATTTCGCGCCGCGCCTGAGCATCCAGCACCGGCTGAACCATGTGGGAATAGAGCGTCACTACTTCCCGGTCATTCTGGGTCTCATGGATGGCGGCGTACCAGCGCTGAAGCGCCGGGTGCGACTGATCGATTCCGGCCTGACTCGCCAGCTTTTCACAGAACGCGCGACCTTTCCCGGTGCCGTGGCTGTGGAGCAGATCCCGCGCTTCATCACGCTCATGCGCGCGCTGGCGCAAACGCCAGAGCCGACGCCACTCGGTGGCAACCGACCCGACGCCCGCCCCCACAATCAGCGCGCCCGCGGCGCATCCGCCCAGCGCGACCCAGTCCTGAGTTTGCCAGGCATTCATCGTCCACTGCACGCCCTGAGCCACCACGCTTACGCCAAACAGCGCCAGACCGGCGGTAACCATCCTGCGCCACAGGCTGCGTTTTGGACGCAGCGCGGCGTCCACGACCGCCTCCGCCGGACCGTCCTCAACAGCGGGCTCGTCCTGCAGCGCCGGGGCAAAGTTATCGGCCTGGGTTCCGCTGAACGTCTGCGCCGTTTTGAACGCCTCCTGAGCGTCCTGCTCAAGCGTTCCGGTAAAGTCAATGCGCGGTTTTAACGGTTCCGTCATCGCAATTTATCTCCAATCAAAAACTCCAGCGCCGCATCCAGACGGATGTGCGGTAATGGCCTGTCGACGCTCATTGCCTGCGGGCGGAAGGCTTCAAACTGGAAGCCCTGATTCTGCCAGAAGGCCTGACCCGGCAGCCGCGCAGGCACTTCGCCCGGATACACGGTAAGCGGTTCACCGTCGCTGAGTCGGTTCCCGCGTAATGCCGGTATTTTCTCGCCGTTAAGGTCAATCAGCCCGCTTTGCGTTGCCTGCACCGACGCGAGCCCAAGGCAATCCATGCTGATCCCTTCGAAGGCGGCGTTTTGCCAGGCGTCCTGCACCAGTTGCTGCAGCAGCGACACCATATTGGCATGCTGGTCAACCGTGACGTGATCGGCTTTTGTGGCCGCAAAGAGCAGTTTGTCGATCACCGGTGAGAACAGACGGCGGAACAGCGTTCGCTGTCCATAGTGAAAACTTTGCATCAGTTGCGTCAGGGCAAGGCGCATATCGTTGAATGCCTGTGGCCCGCTGTTGAGCGGCTGCAGACAATCCACCAGCACAATCTGACGGTCAAATCGTAAAAAGTGGTTCTTATAAAATCCCTTAACCACTTTTTCACAGTAGTAATGGTAACGCTCGCGCAGCATCCCGGCGTTAGTGTGCTTATCAGCCTGCGCCAGCGTCGACTCGCCAACCCCGTCCACATCTGGCCAGGGGAAAAACTGAAGCGCAGGCGCGCCTGCTAAATCACCCGGCAGAACAAAGCGCCCCGGCTGAATGAAGTGTAACCCTTCCTGTTTACACTGGTGTAAATACGCCGTCCAGGCGTCGGCAATGGCCGCCAGACGGTTTTCATCTGCTGGGGCAAGCGGATCCAGCCCTTCACACAGCTGGCGCCATTTGGCTGACCACCCGGCGCGCTGCCCCTGCAGCAATCCCGTCATCTGGCGTGACCAGCTGAGGTAATCCTGCGCCAGCATTGGCAGGTCGAGCAGCCATTCGCCGGGGTAATCAACTATTTCAAGGTATAGCGTGGAGGTATCCTTGAAATGGCGCATCAGGGATTCATTCGAGCGGAAACGCAACGCAAGACGAATTTCACTGACCCCTCGCGTCGGCGTCGGCCACGCGGGCGGATCGCCATACAGCTGCGCCAGCCCTTCGTCATAGGTAAAACGGGGAATACCAAAATCGCGCTGAGGGACGCGCTTAACGCCCAGCAAACGCTCTTCCCGCACCGCGCCAAGCAACGGCAGACGCGCTCCGGCGTGCAGGTTCAGGAGCTGGTTCACCATCGCGGTGATAAACGCCGTCTTACCGCTGCGGCTCAATCCTGTCACCGCCAGTCGCAGATGACGGTCAACGCCGCGGTTTACCAGTGAATTGATTTCGTTTTTAAGTCGCTTCATCGCCGTCCTTCGTTGCCTGGAAGCCTTGAATGCATGGCTTCAGAATACAATAAATGGGGGCAGATCGTTGATTATCAATTCTTATTTATTGCTATTGCCGTTTTTTCTCCAGTAAGATGAACGACATTGCTGTCAGTTCTGAGTGAGTAAGGTGTATGTCACCCACCATTTATGATATCGCACGGGTTGCGGGCGTATCGAAATCAACCGTTTCCCGCGTTCTGAATAAACAAACGAATATTTCTCCCGAAGCACGTGACAAAGTGCTGAAGGCGATTGATGAATTAAATTATCAGCCCAACAAACTGGCTCGCGCCCTGACCTCTTCAGGATTCGATGCCATTATGGTTATTTCGACCCGTTCAACCAAAACCACTGCCGGCAACCCTTTTTTCTCCGATGTTCTTCATGCCATTACGGCAAAAGCGGAAGAAGAAGGATTCGATGTTATTTTACAAACCTCAAAAAGCAGTGAAGACGATCTGCTGAAATGCGTGAGTAAAATAAAACAGAAGATGATCAAAGGGATCATCATGCTGAGTTCGCCCGCAAATGAATCCTTTTTCACCACGCTGGATGCGTATGGCGTACCGGTAGTGGTTATCGGTAAAGTGGAAGGTGAGTATCAGAATATTTACTCCGTCGACACGGATAATTTTCATGACAGCGCCACGCTGACGGAAACCTTTATTAAAAACGGCCGCAAGAAAATTGCCTGTCTGCATGCGCCGCTTGATTATCATGTTTCAATCGATCGCCTGGCGGGTTATAAAGCCAGTCTGGAAAAGCACCATATTGCGATGAACCCGGACTGGATCATGGACGGCGGTTATACCCATGAGAGTGCGCTTAAAGCGGCTCTGGAATTGCTCTCATCACCCACGCCGCCTGATGCCGTATTTGCTACCGACAGCATGAAATTACTCGGCCTTTATCGCGCGGCGGATGAGTTGAATCTGATGATTCCGGAACAGGTGGTGATAGCCGGATACAGCGACCCGATGCTGTCTCTCATTTTAACGCCCGCGCCTGGCGGCTTTGATATCCCTACCCGAAAACTGGGGGAAGAGAGCTGCGATCTTCTCTTCAGGCGTATCGCGGGCCATCCCGCCCCGCAAAAAGTGCTTGTCGATACGCATTTTTTACTGGCGGCCTCGCTGCGCTAAAACCAGGGGCTTGTAGCCCCTGGAAGCCCCTCGGTCAGAACGCGTAATTTACCCCAACGCCCGCATAGTGGAAGCGGTCGTTGTCACCCTCGTCATGGTTTTCCCATTCATAGGCGTATTCAAGCGTCATGGATAAACCGTTGTTGAAGTCATAGGCGTACTGCATACCCAGGCGGTTGAAATCATGCCCTTCACGCTCAGGATCGTCCTGCCAGTCCCAGTTCGACCAGCGATCGAGCCCCAGTCGCGTGTAAGGCGTTAAGGTCGTCTGGCCCAACGAAATAGGGAGATAGGCGCGAATTTCCTGGGTGGAGAACTCGCCGTTATTACGTGAACCGTCCATATTGAAACCGCGCTCTAAATAGTAATTTACTTTAGCGGCAAAGGTTTCGTTAATGGTCCAGGTAAAGCCCGTTTCGGTTTCGACGCGGCTGTCTGAATAGCCGGTTTTTTCCAGATCGTTAGCAAATTGATACATGGCAAACCAGCCGCCAAAACGCCAGTCGTCGGTTAATTTTATATCCCAGTCAGGCTGAATTTTGTAGCGCTGCATATTTGCGCTGCCGTCTCTGGCGCCGTGTTCATCCTTAAAGTGATAACCATAATTACGGAAGCCGCCGGTCAGACCGAACGTAAAATCATCGGTTCCGATAAAGCGATAGCGTAATTCAAATTCCGGGCGATCAAAATAGGTGCCACGGGTCATGCTGCTATAATCAACCGGCCCTTCCTGATACATTGCCAGCGAAATAGTCCAGGCATCCCAGGTTGCATTAAACCACACGGAAGGTTCATATAACCCGTCTTTATCCTCCCCCTGGCCTTCGACGTTTTCTATTTCATACATCGCGCCAATATTAAATTCCCACTGTTTAGCCGTTTCTGTTGCATGTGCACAGCTAACCCCTGCGCACAGCACGAGCGCAGCACTTTTTAGTAGAGTACTCATCAAATATTCCCTTTATAAGTAACAAACAAAAAAACCGGAAATGGGTATTTCCGGCGAACACCTTTCTTATCTAATAGCCGCTTCGGTTTCAGCGTCGAAGAAATGGCACTTATTCATATCGAACTGGATGCCGATATTATCCCCAGCGGCATAATCATTCGCGGCTCCCGCGCGAACAACCAGTTCATGGCCACCAACGGTGGCGTAGAGCATGAACTCTGCACCGGTCAGTTCGGCCACGCTGACTTTTGCCGCGATGTTTTCACCGCTACTCTGCTGGGTGAGAATATCTTCCGGGCGGATCCCAAAGACCACGGCTTTACGCTGGTACCCTGCGGCATGCAGTGACGCGAGTTTGTCTTCGGGGATCTCGAGACGCAGCGTTTCCGTGACGAAATAGCGGTCGTCGATGGCGCCACGAACAAAGTTCATGGCTGGCGAGCCAATGAACCCCGCAACAAACATGTTTGCCGGCTCGTTGTATACCTGCTTCGGTGCACCAACCTGCTGAATAATGCCGTCTTTTAAGATCACAATCCGGGTCGCCATCGTCATGGCTTCCGTCTGATCGTGGGTCACGTAAATCATCGTGGTATTGAGCTTCTGATGGAGCTTGCTGATTTCAGCCCGCATTTGCACGCGAAGCTTGGCATCGAGGTTGGAGAGCGGTTCATCCATCAGGAAGACGCCCGCTTCCCGGACTATCGCCCTGCCCAACGCCACGCGCTGACGCTGGCCACCGGACAGCGCGCCGGGTTTACGCTTGAGGTACTCCCGTAAGCCGAGGATCTGTGCCGCCCAGTTAACGCGCTCTTCGATAACCGCCGGGGCGATTTTCTGCATCTTCAGGCCAAACGCCATGTTGTCGTAGACCGTCATATGCGGGTAAAGCGCATAGTTCTGGAACACCATGGCGATGTCGCGTGACTTGGCGGGCACGTCGTTCATGCAAACGCCGTCGATGACCAGTTCGCCGGCGGAGATTTCCTCCAGCCCGGCAATCATGCGCAGCGTTGTCGATTTACCGCAGCCAGACGGACCGACAAAAACGATAAACTCCTTGTCCTCGATTTCGAGATTAAAATCCTTCACCACGTGGACCTGGTTATCGTAAATTTTCTGAATATGTTTCAGTGACAGTTGTGCCATTTTTAATTCCTTATCAATACGCCCGGGAGGCCCAGAAATCGGTCAGGCATTTCCAGGTCAGTTCCTGCGTTGAATGAAGCTGTAATCCCGCATGGGTCAGGCCTGAGCCAATCCCGACCGACAGCATGCCCGCCGCGTTGATCGCCGCCACGCCTGCGGGCGCATCTTCGACCCCGATGGCCGCATCGGGGCGGACGTTCAGGCCAGCACACGCGGCGAGGAAGATCTCCGGATCCGGTTTTGAACAGACAATGCGGGAGGCATCAGCGCAAAAATCAAAGGCGTCATGAATACCCAGGGCATGCAGTATTCCAGGTGCATTGAGGGAAACGGAGGCGAGCCCAATTTTCACCTCTGCCGCTCGAATGTCCGCCAGCACCTCCCGGATACCCGGCAGCAGCGACGCCTCGGTCAATGACGACAGCGATGCGACGTAGAGCGCATTTTTCTTCCCCGCCAGCGCCAGACACTGTTTATCGTCAAACGCCCCCTCTTTCCCACCGTGTCGCAGGATCCGCTGCAGGGATTCCATGCGGCTAATTCCCTTCAGCTCCTCGTTAAACACCTCATCGATAGTGATGCCGATCTCCTGCGCGACCGAACGCCAGGCGAGAAAGTGCAGATGTGCGGTATCGGTGATAACCCCATCAAGATCGAATACAACCGCTTCAGGCTTCATCGCTGGCCTCCGTGGTAGCGGTCCCATTAAAAGATGTAAGAAATTCCCTACGAGAGAATGCCTGCCGCTCCGATACGCAAACCGTTTTTCCCCACAGCGTTAACGTGACGGGCGCGGAGGTATCGATGGTTAAAACGTCATTTTCAAACGTGAAGCGCAGGCGTGCGTTCTGCCAGCGCAGAGGGAAGACAAGTTTTCGCCAGTGAGCGGGTAGCTTCGGCGCAAGGTGCAGCTCGCCCTCAACAATCTGCATGCCGGCAAACCCCTGAATGACGCCGGACCAGATGGCACCCGTGGCCGCGGCATGAATGCCGTCATCGCTGCTGTGCGGATCGTCGCCCAGATCGATAGCCACGCCAGCGCGCCAGAAGGCGTAAGCCCCTTCCGTATCGCCACAGCGGGCGGCCACAATGCCGTGAATAGCCTTGCTCAGCGAAGAGTCATGGATCGTCCGCGGCTCGTAAAACGCCAGGTTGGCCGCGCACTGGGCTGGGGTAAATTTCTCCGGCAACAGGTAGTTAAGCATCACCACGTCAGCCTGCTTGAGGATTTGCATCTCGTTAACTTCCGCGCGAGAGTAATCCAGCAGGATGGTCTGCTTACCCGCTTTGGCTTTATAGCGGCTTAAATCGATGGCGGGTTTCGCCATGAACGAATCGTCCTGCGGGATCACTCCCCCGGCGTCGGCTTCCGGCAGCCACAAGCGGGCCAGGAAGGTGGTCGCCTTCTCCATGAAGCAGGCCTCTTCACGCTCAAACATCGATATAAACCGGCATGCGCTGGCCACGTTGTGCCAGGCCAGATAGTTGGTGTAGGCGTTGTTATTCACATGCTCGGTGTATTCGTCCGGCCCAATCACATCATGAATTTCCAGGCGCCCGTTGACCTCCGTGGCGCGGCCCATCCAGAACGTTGCCGTCTCCACCAGCAGGGTCAGCCCTTCATTACGCATAAACGCATCATCGCGCGTGGCCTGCCAGTAGGCCACAACGGCCCAGGCAATGTCCGCCACGATGTGGTGTTCGGCCAGGGCGGAGGCCACTTTCTGCCGCATGCCCGTACGGATGTTGATAGCCGCAAACTCCGGCGTCTCCTCTTTGCCGCTCGCGGCACTCTCCCACGGGAACAGCGCGCCCGGCCAGCCGTTGCGGCGGGCTTTTTCCCGGGCCCGGCCAGGTTCAGCCAGCGATAGCGCAGCAGACTGCGGGCCACTTGCGGACGAGTGAAAAGATGGAAAGGCAGCAGGAATATTTCGGTGTCCCAGAAGACATGGCCTTTATACCCCTCGCCGGTCAAGCCCTTAGCGGCAATGCTGCTCCGCTCATCATGAGCTGGCGTCATGGTGGTCAGATGCCAGACGGCATAGTCCAGCGCCATCTGATCGACAGGAGATGCAGAAGCCACTTCCACCCGGGCATCGCGCCATACGTCTTCCCATGCGCAGGCTGAACTTTCCAGCAGCGAGGCATAACTCCTTGCTGCACAAACCTTGAGATCCGCCAGCGCGCCGCGCGCGAAAGATTCCTGCGACAGGGCTTTATCGCTGCGATGGACCACCCAGACAAACTTATCCAGCGTGACAGTGTCACCCTTCGGTATCGTCAGGGAGTAGTGAGCAGAGAGCCGACGATTTTTAGCGGTAAAGCAGCTTTCGCTGTCGGCTGATAGCTGACAAAAGGCTGAGATGACAACATCAGCGGCCCGGTCCTGCGTTTCATACACACCCTGCATATAGTGCTGGTCGAACACCCTGACGGAAATTTCATCCAGATGCTGCCGGCCCGTATTGGTTTGTGTCGCATCAATGCCGGTTTTCATCACCACCTGCGAAGCATCATCCAGCGGGGTGATCGCAAGCTGCATGGCCACAAGCGGCAGCTGATCCAGAGAGACAAAACGACGACTCTCCAGGCGATAGCGCTTTCCGTTGGGCGAACGCCAGACGACGCGGCGATGCAGTTCGCCGTTGGCAAACGCCAGCTCGCGCTGCCACTCAAGCATCTCCCCGGCCAGAAGGGTGTAATTCACCCCGTCCAGCTCAACCTCGATACCGGTGATATCGGGCAAATTGATCAGCTCAGTGGTCTCGTTACGTCCCGCCTGATGATAGAGACCCGCAAGATACATTCCTCGGGTTTGCTGGGTGTAATCTTCTTCATGCGCAGCGCGAATGCCCATGTAGCCGTTACCGCATGCCATAATGGATGCGTACTTATTCAGACTGTGCGGACAAAAGCCCGGATCGGTTAATACAGACACGCTCAGCATAATGTTACGCTTTCCCCTGTTTCTGCCGACTGATAAAGCGCCGCGACAAGCTGCTGAATCACTAGCCCCTGTTCAGCATCTGCAATCATTACGGGCTCTCCCTGCACGTGGCGGACAAAGGCCTCCATGCTGCGTAAATGGCGCTGGTCGTCAGCCTCTTCACGCTGAACCAGGGTTTGTAACGTCCCGGCGTCATCCTGATAAACGTGGGCCGGGAAAAGCGTCGCCCCCGCCTTTTCACCGCAAAAGGCGACATTCATGATCGACTGCTCGCGGATATTCAGCGCGAACGAGGTGTCCAGACGCAAAATACCGCCGTTGCAGAATTCGATAGTGCCAAACAGGGCATCTTCCACCGTAAACTGTGCGGGATCCCACGCGCCGAACTGGCCGCTGCTTTTTTGGGTTCCCAGCCTCTGGAAGCCGTGCGCCGTGACTCTTTTGACCGCCGGGAAACCCAGTACGTACATCGCGGCATCCAGCATGTGAATGCCAATGTCAATCAGCGGCCCACCGCCCTGCAGCGCTTTGTTAGTGAAGACGCCCCAGCCCGGCACGCCACAGCGCCGCAGCGCCTGCGCCGAGGTGAAGTAGATTTCGCCCAGCGTTCCGTTCATCACGGCCTCGCGCAGCAGCTGCGTGTCGAGCGCGAAACGGTGATGAAAATCATATGCCAGCACCTTCCCCGCCTTGCGTGCAGCTATCCGCATCTCATCGGCCTCTTGCGGCGTCATGGCGGGCGGTTTTTCGCACATCACATGACAGCCAGCCTCCAGCGCCGCCATCACATGCTCAAAATGAAATCGGTTTGGCGAACAAACGCTCACCACATCCGGCTTAACCGCCTCCAGCATGGCGCACGCGTCCTGCCACGCCGACGGTATGGCATGACGCTTCGCAAAAGCCTGTGCCTGTTCGAGGCGGCTGTCCATGACAGCCACCATCTGAACATCACTGCGCGTGGCGTAATACGAGGCATGCACTTTGTCCGCAACCTGCCCGGCGCCAATGATGGCGACGCGCAGTGGCGACGTTGTTGAAGCACTCATCACGCTCGTCATCCTTAGCATTCACGTAAATAAGTGAGGGAATCCCGATAAGCCTGAGCGGGATCTTCAGCACGTACGCGGCACTCGTAAACCACATAGCCCTGGTAATTATCCGCACGCAGCTGATCGAACAGGCTGGCAAAATCGAGGCTACCGCTTCCCGGCTGGTAACGGTGGTTATCAGCGATGTGCACGTGGCCCAGCAGATCGCGATGCTGATGCAGCGCCTCCGTCAGCGAATCTTCTTCAATGTTCATATGATAGAAATCACCGATGATCTGCACGTGCTTGAGGGCGTTCTCTTCGATATAGCGTCGTGCGTCAGCCAGGGTGTTGATCATGTGATCCTGATAGCGGTTCAGCGGCTCCAGATAGACGGTGGTTCCGGTGCGCGCTGCCACCTCATCCAGCCAGCGCAGCGAAGCACTTACCGCTTTGCGGTCGCCTTCGAGGCTGCGTGGTGAAGTCATTGGCGGTAAACGGAAGGTGAACATGCCCCAGGCTGCAGGTACGATAATGCCCTTGCCGCCCACTTCGGCCAGCGCTTCCAGAATGCGTTCAATCTGGGCTAAGCCGTTCAGACGACGCTCTTCGATAAAGTCACCAATCCAGCCATCGTATCCGCCGCAGGCGGTCGTGACCGGCAGGCCGGTGGCCTTAATCGCCGCTTTCACCTCGGCGAGGTTTTCCACCAGCAGCTTGCCGTCAATTTCATAGCCATCAAAACCCATCGCTTTGATGTACTCGAATTTCTCCAGGATATTGCCCGGGAAAAAGGCCTGATTTTGTGTTGCGATTTTCATGAGTTGCTTTCCTTAGCTTAAAAAGTGACGCCCATTTTGATGCTCAGTTCCGGATGCTGATCCACATATTTCATGTAGCTTTCAGCGCTGCTGGTGAAGGTCACGACCGGGTCGATCAGATCTTCACAATTCAGATAACCGTTCATCAGCAGTTCCCAGCAGGTCTCTTCAATACGCTTGCGGCTCCAGCGCGGGTAGTCCGGGTTTGGCTCACTGCAGGCGCGGGAGAAGACAATCTTCGCGTTGTTGAAGTGCGCTTCACGCCCCAGATTGAAGCCTGCAGCGAACGGTTTAGCGAACGCAACGTAGGAAATAGTGCCGCCGTAGGCGAGGCCGCGCAGTGCGGACTGCAGCGCATCGGCAAAGCCGCTGGTCTCGATGATCACATCTGCGCCCTGCTTTCCGGTCAGCTTTTTAATTTCCAGACCGACATCTGTGCCGATTGGGTTGAGGCAGTAGTCCGCGCCATGACGGCGGGCAATGTCGCAACGGTGTTCGATAGGATCCACGCCGATGACGACTGACGCGCCGGCTTTTTTCGCCAGTTGGATCGCAATCTGCCCAATCGCGCCGAGGCCTACAACCACGACAAAATCCCCGACCCGCACGTTGGCATCACGCACGCCGCTCATGGCAAACTGTGCCGGATCGTAGCAGACGGCGTTCTTCCAGGAGGCACCTTGCGGCATTTTGCGCAGCTTGTAGTTGTTGACGGCATTCACGATGACCGTCTCCTGGAGCGGCCCGTAACAGCAGACGCGATCGCCCGTCTGGTATTCCGTGACGTCAGCGCCGCATTCGATAATGTCGCCAACAATCATATTGCCCAACTGGAACTTACCGAATTCTATCCCGCGGGCCGCCCCCTCTTCGCGCGGGGTAAACATCTGCCACTCCGCATTGAACTCTTCATCGATAAACGGACTTGCCGCGCGGAAATCCACCACTTCGGTACCGTGTTTCGGTGCGCCAAAGCAGGCACGAATTTTCACTTCATGTCCCGCAACCGGGCGGTCTTCATACTCTACGAGCGCCGCCACGCGTGGCGCTGTCGCAACTAATTTTTTCATGATTGACTCCTTGTTAAAATTGGCCGCCTCAGCCCTTCACGCCACCGGCGGTCAAACCACTTTTAATAAAACGTTCAGACAGGGCGTACATGATGACCACCGGAAGTGCCGTCACCAGCGATGCCGCCATCATGCGACCCCAGATATAATCAGGTGTGCTAAAGAGCGTGTTCAGCCCGACCGGCAAGGTGAAGTTGCTGGCGCTGGACAGGAAAATGGACGCAAACAGATAGTCGTTCCACGCCACCATGAAGCAGTAGACAAACACCGATACGAGCCCGGATATCGCCAGCGGCACGGTAATACGGAAGATGATTTGCAGGCGGTTAAGGCCGTCCATCATTGCGGCTTCTTCTATTTCGTCCGGAATGGTGTCGAAGTAGCTGCGCAGCATGAACACCGCCGTCGGTAACGTCTGCGTCACCATGGTGATAATCAGCGCCAGCTCGGTGTCGTAGATCCCCAGCGCGGTGATGATTTTGAACAACGGCACCACCAGCAAGATGCCGGAGAACATGTAGACGGTGTAAAAACTCGCATTGATCGTCGTGCGGCCCTTAAAACGCAGCTTGGACAAGGCGTAAGCGCCCAGCGTACCGAGAAACACGGCAATCACCGATGAGGTCAGCGACACCACCATGCTGTTTCTGAAGTAATCCACAAACGGGAAGATCAGCGGGTTAAAGATGTCGATGTAATGCTGCAGCGTCCACGCCTGCGGCAGAATGGTCGGATGGAGCGAGATCGCCTCTTTGGCGCTCTTGAATGACGTCATCAGCATCACGAAGAACGGGAAAAGCGTGATGATCAGAAATACCGCCAGCCCCAGATAAAAACCAATACGGCTCAGTACGCGTTTATTTGTTGCCATTGAGGTTCACCCTTTTTCTGGTCAGCAGAATCACAGCGAAGATGATCACGAACAGCACCACAGAGATCGCCGCTGCTTTGCCCAAGTCGTTGAAAGCGAATGCGGTTTTGTAGAGATAGACGCCCAAAATATCGACCTTCGTGGTCAGCAGGTAGACGTCAGCAAACATGTAGAACATCCAGATGGTACGAAGCGTGACCACCGTGGCCAGCACCGGCATAATCGCGGGCAGCGTGACGATACGAAAACGCTGCCAGGCATTCGCGCCGTCCATTTCCGCCGCTTCATACAGGGATTTATCAATGGTCTGTAAAATCGCCAGGAATGAGATAAACGCGTACGGGAAGTAACGCCAGATCGCGAACAGCACCACCAGTACGAAGCTGCTGTTCGGGTTGTCAAACCACAGCGGCGCCTGGTCATACAGGTGCAACAGGTCTACACCCAGATAGTTCACGATGCCGTAGCCGTTGTTGAACATGTATTTCCAGGCAAACACCAGCGAAATAGACGGCGTGACGTAGGATAAAATCACCAGTGAACGTGCCGTCTTGCGCAGGCGAAACTCGCGATTGAAAAAGATGGCGACGGCAAGCCCCAGCACCGTGCTGCCAATCACTACCAGCGCCGTGTACCAGAAGGTCATCCACAGCGAGTGCCAGAAAGCGGCATCGCTGAGAATGCGAATGTAATTGTCCAGTCCGACAAACACGGCGCTAATGCGCGGATTGAGCGGCAAGCGTAAAAAACTGATTTCAATATTGGAAATCATTGGCCAGGCCACCAGGCCCCCCAGCAGTATCAGGCTGGGGGCCAACAGCAGCATGGCGAAAGGCATATCTGAAAGACCAGAAAACAACGTCTTCATAATTTCCTTCCGCAGAGCGCTCCTATCGTTGTGTAATGAGATCAGTCAGTCGCTTCTGGCTGCTGCTTAACGTTGTGTTAAGGTCCTTCTGCCCCACCGTGACGTTATGCACCATGGAACTGATAATGCCGGAGCCCGTCACGTCGCCCATGCGGGTGAAGTTTTTATCCCCCACGGCGCCAAACACCTGCACGTTCGGGAACTGCGCAATCAGCTCATAAGGCAACTGCCCAAACGCTTTAATCACGTCGTTGTTTTTCCAGGTCTCCGTGCCCACCACCAGTTTGTTTACCGGCAGCGCCGCGCCCGGCGACATCATGACCCAGTCCGTCGCGTTTTGAGCCTGTTCCATCCAGGTAACAAACTTCTCGGCCGCTTTGGTCTCCGCTTCGGTTTGTCCGGTGGTGATCGTGAGCGAGGTGATCATGCCGTACACCGCCGATGACGTTTCAGTCGGTACAACGAAGCCCAGATTAGAAGGGTTTCCGTCCTTGTAGACGGCAGGCAGGATGTAGGTGGAGTAAACCGCCATCGGCGCAGAACCGTTCATGAAGGCGTCTTTGATCTCCATGACATCGTTCGAACCCGGCATGGTGGTCGCAGCCAGCGCTTTATAAAACGCCAGCGCTTTTGCCATTTCCGGGGTATCGATATCGACATTGCCTTTTGCATCAAACACGTTCGCGCCACCGGAAAGGGCAAACTGAGAGAATGACTGCTCGGTCATCACGCTTTCCGCCGTCGGCAGCGCGATGCCGTAATGCTTTTTAGCCGGGTCGTTCAGGCGCTGGCTGGCTTGCAGAAGCTGTTCCCAGTTATGCGGCTCCTCAATGCCCGCCGCGGCCAGCACATCTTTGTGATACCAGACGCCGGAAAGCCAGGCGCTGACCGGCACGCCCGTCCAGGCTGCGCCATCTTCCGTACGGACTACGCGTAAGATTCCGTCATAGAAGGTGTTTTCCCCCACCGCCTTAACGGCTTCCGCGATAGCGTCACGATCCAGAAGCTGTTCTTTATCCATCACTTTTGCGTAGTCATGGCTGACCTCAATCACTTCAGGCAGCGCGCCGGTTCTTGCCAGCGTAATCACCTTGGTGTTGTAGGCATCCTCTTCCACCGGTACCTGTTTTACCGTGATGTCAGGGTTCTCTTTCTCGAATTTTTCGATCAGTTTCGTAATAACGGCCTGACGCTCCTGCTCTACCGACGAGTGCATAAACTCAATGGTGACAGAGGACGCTTTGTCATCCTTACAGCCTGATAACAGGGCGCACGAAACCAGTGCTGATATCAGCACAATTCTGGGTGTTTTCATGTTTAAGGTCCTTTTTAGTTTTCTTTAATCCACAAAACCTGCCATGGATTTAGGGTCAGAGTCGTATCGGTAATATCTTCTCCGCTAATCAATTCCCTTCCGGCGTGAATATCAGCTCCAACCGTTTGAGGAGCATCACTGAAATTAAATAGCGCTGTTATTTTTTTACCACAATCCGCCACGCGAACAATTTTTAAAACATGCTCGCCTGACGTGCTAAAATAAGCCTGACTGTCAGGGTGAAATGCTTTTTCCGCACGACGCAGTACGATTAACTGGCTTAACGCACAATAGACCTGATAACGCAGACTATTTTTATCTTCAAGCGCACTATCAATTTTTCCTGCGGTATATTTTTCGCGATTTATCGCACGGTTATATCCCAGACGCTCTACCCCGTCATAATCATTACGGGAACCGAGAATACTCTGGATATAAATCGCAGGCACACCGGGGAAGCTTAAAAGGACGGCATGGGCCAGAATAAACCGGGCAATGCGATCGCTATCATGACTTTCTCGCGTACTTAATGCATCCAGATAGGTCACATTAATTTCATAAGGGCTTCGTGTGCCATCCGGGTTATTTTTCCAGTTAACCAACGCGCCTTCAGACTGCAGCTTCTCTACAAGCGAGAGGATCTCCGACTCAGGTAATATTCCGCGTAATGGGTTAAGACCAATGCCATCATGCGAGGCCAGGAAGTTGAACCAGGTGGTTTTGGTGGAAGGCAACGCCAGCGACGCCGCCCACTGGCTCAGCGTGCGCACATTCTGACAATGCACCGCATGCAGCACCAGCGGGGGCAACGAGAACTGATAAACCATCTGCGCTTCATTTTCGCCGTTACCGAAGTAAGAGACGTTATCTTTATGCGGAACATTCGTCTCGGTGATTATCACCGTGCCGGGGGCAACCGCCTCGGTAATGACGCGGAAAAGCTGGATGAGCTGGTGGGTTTGCTCAAGGTGAATGCAGCTCGTTCCCGGTATTTTCCACATGAACCCAACGGCATCCAGTCGAATATATCGCGCCCCTTCAATAAGGTAATGCAGCAGTACGTCGACCATCGCAATCAGCACCTGCGGAGAGGCGAAGTTGAGATCAACCTGGTCCTCACTGAAGGTGGTCCACAGGTGTCGTACGCTGCCATCATGAAGCGTGAAAGGGGTAAGAAGCGGTAAGGCACGCGGACGCGTCACCGCGGATAAATCTGTTTCAGGATCGACAGAAATAAAGAAATCATCATACCCTGGCATTTGCTTCAGGTAATTAGCAAACCAGGCACTTTTGGCCGACATATGATTGCAGACGAAATCAAACATCAGGCTGGCTGACTGTTTTAATTCAGCAACATCTCGCCATGTTCCGGTTTCAGGCGCAACTTCATGATAATCAATGACAGAAAAGCCGTCGTCCGAGGACCACGGATAAAAAGGCAAAAGATGGACATGAGAAAAAGAACGCGAAAGCCATTTGTTATAAAAACGTGTAAAAACAGGGAGTGCTTTCTCACCTTTCGCTGAAAACTGGTCGGCATAGGTTATCAGAACGACATCTTTTTCATCCCAGCCCATTTTACGCTTTTCTGTAATAACAGAGGCGGCCTTTTCAATATTTTCCAGCAACACATGAAGATGTGCTTCAGAAAACGTTTTTCCATAAACAAGATTAATGAGTGCTTTAATTTTTTCGTTCACTTGATTTTCCATGGTAGCGGTCCCACGGAGTGGCAATCTACTCCCATGAAAAATATCTGTCAACGGACCGGGCAGGAGAAAAACACGATTGCAAAGCAGCTCAGCACAATATTGTGAGCTGCCGCAAAGAAAGCAGGGTTAACGAGGAAGTGCGGTTAATCATCGCCAGCCCCTCTCCTGGAAGAGTAAGGGCTAACGCGTGAGGGAATTACTGGGACAAGTAGCGGCGCGACAGCCGTTTTGCCACTTTTTGCAACAGCGGTTCGAGCGCCACGGCCAGAACCATTCTGACTGGCTTGCGGGCAACAGATTTTATCGCCCACCCCGCCACGCCTGCCGGGCCGAAACGTAACGCGGTCAGCAGGACCAGTTTACCTGCGATTTTGAGGCCGGGTTTAACCTTCTGACCGGCCTGTTGCCAGTGTTGTTTCATCTCTTCTCTCTCTTAAAGCTGACGAAAACGACTTCTCAGCGTAAAAGTATCCGACGTGACATAGCGTTCCATTTCCCGTAACCGCTTCTCCCCGGCAGCGAGTTGTTCATCAACAGCATTAAGGAGATCGCTGCTGGTGGGGGCGCCTTCCGCCGCCAGTTCTCCTTCCGGCATCGGGTCAAGAACAAACGACAGCACGATGTACGCGACCAGGGTAATAAATGCCAGACCAAAGAAGATCGACAGCACCGTCACCACGCGTACCAGCTTAACCGGGACGTCAAGATAATGAGCCAGCCCGGCACAGACGCCGCGTACCATGCCCTGCTGTGGAATTCGCCACAGTTTTTTGTTCAGATTCAGTCCAGACATTAACGGTCCCTCCAGTTTGGATGTTCAGCATCCAGGATGGCTTCCAGCGCCTGAATGCGTTCGCGCATTTTGTTCGCCTCGTCGGAGAGCTGTACCAGACGCTGTTGTTCACTCTGGGAGAGTTCGCCCCGTGAGGAACGGTTGCTGTAGTGCAGCCATAGCCAAATCGGCAAAACGAACAGCACGAAAATAGTCAGGGGAATAGCCAGAAAAAGCGCGCTCATGTGTACTCCTTGTCTTACGATGCGGCACGTTCAGGTGCCGCACGAATTATTATTGGTTATCTTGCTTCATTTTGGCTTTCAGTGCCGCCAGCTGCTCGCTGATTTCATCATCGGCCTTGAGGTCAGCAAACTGCTGATCCAGCGACTTCTGCTTACCGATACCGTGACTTTCGGCTTCCGCTTCCATCTGGTCGATACGACGCTCAAACGACTCAAAACGGGCCATCGCTTCATCAAGCTTACCGCTGTCGAGCTGGCGACGCACGTCACGGGAAGAGCTTGCCGCCTGATGACGCAGGGTCAGCGCCTGCTGACGCGCGCGGGTTTCGCTCAGCTTGTTTTCCAGCTCGCCAATCTCTTTCTTCATGCGGGTGAGCGTGTCATCCACCAGCGTCACTTCATGCTCGAGCGTCGCGACCATGTCTGCCAGCTTCTGTTTTTCGATCAGCGCCGCACGGGCCAGATCCTCTTTGTCTTTGCGCAGCGCGAGTTCTGCTTTTTCCTGCCATTCGTTCAACTGAGCGGTGGCCTGTTCAATACGACGAGTAAGCTGTTTTTTCTCCGCCAGCGCGCGGGCGGAGGTAGAGCGGACTTCAACCAGCGTGTCTTCCATTTCCTGAATCATCAGACGCACCAGCTTCTGCGGATCTTCCGCTTTCTCCAGCAATGAGTTGATGTTGGCGTTCACGATGTCGGCAAAACGAGAAAAAATACCCATAATTGACTCCTCATAGTTCTGTTATCGGGCGATGCCCTGCTGCACAGATAATACAAATCTCATGCCAACTTTTTATCTTATTGATTTAACAGGTCATGGTTGATTTTCATGCAGTGAAGAACTATTCTTGCCTGGTGAATATCGCTAAGGAGTGGTTAATTTCATCATGCCTGGATACAAAGACAATTTACTCGGCGAAGCAAACAGTTTTCTGGAAGTGCTGGAACAGGTTTCTCGCCTGGCGCCGCTCAATAAACCGGTGCTGATTATCGGCGAGCGCGGTACGGGTAAGGAACTCATCGCCAACCGTCTCCACTACTTATCCGGGCGCTGGGACGGCCCCTTCATTTCCCTTAACTGCGCGGCGCTGAATGAAAACCTGCTCGACACCGAGCTCTTCGGCCATGAAGCGGGTGCGTTTACCGGTGCCCAGAAACGCCATCCCGGACGCTTTGAGCGCGCCGACGGCGGTACGCTGTTTCTTGATGAACTGGCCACCGCGCCCATGCTGGTGCAGGAGAAACTGCTGCGCGTGATTGAATACGGCGAGCTGGAGCGCGTCGGCGGTAGCCAGCCGCTGCAGGTGAACGTGCGCCTGGTGTGTGCCACTAACGCCAACCTGCCGGAGATGGTGGCACAGGAGAAATTCCGTGCCGACCTGCTCGACCGCCTGGCCTTTGACGTCGTGCAGCTTCCTCCGCTGCGCGAGCGAAGAAGCGACATTATGCTGCTGGCAGACCAGTTTGCGATTCAGATGTGCCGCGAGCTCGGACTGCCGCTGTTCCCCGGCTTCAGCGATTATGCACGGGAGACGCTGCTCTCGTACCACTGGCCGGGCAATATCCGCGAGCTGAAAAACGTCGTGGAGCGTTCCGTCTATCGCCACGGCAGCAGCGAGACGGAGCTGGACAACATCATTATCGATCCTTTTCAGCGCAGCGCCCCGACCTTGCCCGCACCAGCATCTCCAGGCGACGCCCCTGCTCTTCCCCTTGATCTGCGCCAGTTCCAGCACGACCAGGAGAAACAGCTGCTGGAGCAAAGCCTGAAGATGGCGAAATACAACCAGAAACGGGCGGCTGAACTGCTGGGTTTGACCTACCATCAGTTAAGGGCATTGCTCAAAAAGCATCAAATGCGATGACAGTGTCTATCACTTTAAAATTCACTTATTTTATGAAAAAAAAGCAATAGATGAATCAAGAAGAATAAGGATATTATTAAGATGGCTATTTTAGATTTTTTGATTTCTCTCGCATTCTGCTTAGTCGGTATTTTCTACATCTGGCATACAAGTAAAGCTCTGAGGACAGGAGTTTTTATTGGCTGGCTCAACGGAACCTATGAGAAGTATTATGTTCATTGCTCTAAACACCCCTGGAAATTCTATTTTAACCTTTTAACCATGGCGAGCGGTGGTTCGTTACTTTTAGCTGTCGGCATCATTTCACTTGATCAAAATAACTTTATTTTCAAGACACTAAGCTCACTATTCCAGTGATGCGCTTGCTTCTGGGCACTCTTATTATTCATTATGTAGCTATCTCAGGACACTCTTTTGAATTAGTGAATTGCCTCATGGCTTATTATTTTACCGCCGTGAGCATTGACTTTTTTGACCACACGAATAGAGTCTGTGTAGAAAAAAGACGAAGCGTCATCCCACTGGCAGAATTCAATTTCACGCTTTAAGAATTCGTCATAATAGACAACCCCAGCCTTGCAACGGCAATGTTTTCCGCATGAAGGTCCTGGGTAGTTCATCCTGAAAGGGTAAGTTCCGCTAACTGTTTGCGTTGCACTGGAAACGATGATTGCTTCAGTGCTTTCCCAGAGTGTGAAAGATACGACACCCACTACAAACACAAAACAAGCCAGGAAAAACTTAACGCGCTCCAGTTTACCCTCTTTGCTTTTGACGCGTGACGAAACGCGCCATGATGCAAAGGCACCTATAGCGACTGAAATCAAGATAATTGGACAATAAACAGAACCTGGTTCTATCAAGTACGCATCGCTTGTATAGATGTCAAGCCGACACATCCCGTAAAACCATAATCCCAGGCAAAAGTATGCAAACACTTCGCGTTTGGCGGGTAGTCTGAATGCCATAACTTGTTTTACTTTAGTAAAAAATCATAATATATCAGACACATATTAGAATTAAAATGATATCGCACCTGGAATGTACCCTGCATTCCTGTCATTTTACCCAGCGAAGACGTAACTATACCGACTGACTTTGCGAAACCCTGTCTGCCGGGTTAAATCCTTCGTTTATAGCGAGTCAGATACGCCACGAAAATGCTAAGATAGTCCATGAGGTATATTCAAAGTGGATTGCAGGTATGAACGTGCATCGGGTTGTGACGCTGAGTGACCGACTGCAAACGTTACTGCCCCCATTATGCCCTCAGGCTTAAACGATACTGGATAATGTCGTTTAAAATTAGTAGGATAGCCACTTCATATTTAATACCTTAAAAATTATGCGTCTGGTTTTATCGTCCTTTTTTGCACTTGGTCTGTTTAGCAGCCAGGCCTTTGCCGCGCCCGGGCAAACGCCGCAGCCTGACATTCGTGACAGCGGCTTCGTCTATTGCGTAAGCGGCCAGGTGGATACCTTCAACCCGCAAAAAGCGGGCAGCGGCCTGATTGTGGATACCCTTGCCGCGCAGCTTTACGATCGTCTGCTTGATGTTGACCCGTACACCTACCGTCTCGTGCCCGAGCTTGCGGAAAGCTGGGAAGTGCTGGATAACGGCGCAACCTACCGTTTTCACCTGCGCGATGATGTCGCGTTTCAGCGTACGCCGTGGTTTACCCCCTCGCGCAAGCTGAACGCGGATGACGTGGTCTTCACCTTCCAGCGTATCTTCAACCGCAACCATCCGTGGCATAACGTTAACGGAAGCAATTTCCCCTATTTCGACAGCCTGCAGTTTGCCGACACCGTGAAAAGCGTACGTAAGCTCGACAACCGCACGGTTGAATTCACGCTGACGCGCCCGGATGCCTCCTTCCTCTGGCACCTGGCAACGCACTATGCATCCGTCATGTCAGCCGAATACGCGGCTCAGCTGACGAAAAAAGATCGTCAGGAACTGCTCGATCGCCAGCCGGTTGGCACCGGTCCGTTCCAGTTGGCCGAATACCGCGCTGGTCAATATATTCGTCTGCAGCGCCATGAACACTTCTGGCGCGGTACGCCGCTGATGCCGCAGGTGGTGGTCGATCTCGGCTCTGGCGGAACGGGGCGGCTCTCGAAACTGCTCACCGGGGAATGTGACGTGCTTGCCTGGCCCGCGGCCAGCCAACTCACGATTTTGCGCGACGATCCGCGTCTGCGTCTGACGCTACGCCCGGGGATGAACATCGCGTATCTGGCCTTTAACACGGATAAACCGCCGTTGAACAACCCTGCCGTTCGACACGCCCTTGCGCTGGCCATTAACAACCAGCGTCTGATGCAGTCGATCTATTACGGCACGGCGGAAACCGCCGCCTCAATTTTACCGCGCGCCTCGTGGGCCTATGACGGTGAAGCTAAAATTACGGAATACAATCCGGCAAAAGCGCGTGAACAGCTGAAAGCGCTGGGGGCGGAAAACCTCACGCTGCAGCTTTGGGTGCCCACCAGTTCCCAGGCGTGGAACCCCAGCCCGCTCAAGACCGCCGAACTGCTGCAGGCAGATATGGCGCAGGTAGGCGTCAAAGTGATCATCGTACCGGTAGAGGGCCGTTTCCAGGAGGCGCGCCTGATGGATATGAATCATGATTTAACCCTCACCGGCTGGGCCACCGACAGCAACGACCCGGACAGCTTCTTCCGGCCGCTGCTGAGCTGTGCGGCGATAAACTCGCAGACCAACTACGCCCACTGGTGTAACCGGGAGTTTGACGGCGTGCTGCAAAAAGCGCTGGCTTCCCAACAGCTGGCCTCGCGCATCGACGCCTATGATGAAGCGCAGAAGATCCTTGCTCAGGAACTGCCGGTGCTGCCGCTGGCCTCTTCCCTGCGCCTTCAGGCGTATCGCTATGATATTAAAGGCCTGGTGCTGAGCCCGTTTGGCAACGCCTCGTTCGCCGGCGTGTCGCGTGAAAAAGAACAAGAGGTGAAAAAACCATGATTATTTTTACCTTGCGTCGGCTCCTTTTGCTGCTGGTGACGCTCTTTTTCCTGAACTTTGTCGGCTTTAGTCTGAGCTATTTCACACCCCACGCCCCGCTCCAGGGATCGTCGCTGTGGGATGCCTGGCTCTTCTGGTTTAACGGGCTGCTGCACTGGGATTTCGGCGTATCCAGCATTAACGGGCAGCTTATTTCCGATCAGTTGAAAGAGGTTTTCCCGGCCACGATGGAACTGTGCATTCTGGCCTTCGGTTTTGCCCTGATGGTCGGGATCCCCGTGGGCATGCTGGCCGGGATATATCGCAACAAATGGCAGGATAAGTTTATCAGCGCCCTCGCCCTGCTCGGCTTCTCCATCCCGGTCTTCTGGCTGGCGCTACTGCTGACGCTTTTCTTCTCGCTGACGATGGGCTGGCTACCGGTTTCTGGCCGTTTTGACCTGCTCTACACGGTTAAAACGGTGACGGGCTTTGCCATCATCGATGCGTGGCTGTCTGATTCGGTGTGGCGTCACGAGATGATCGTCAGCGCCCTGCGCCATATGGTATTGCCGGTGCTGACGCTGGCGGTTGCGCCAACAACCGAAGTGATCCGCCTGATGCGCCTGAGCACCATCGAGGTGTTTGACCAGAACTATGTCAAAGCCGCCGCCACGCGCGGACTGTCGCGCCTGACCATCCTGCGCCGCAACGTCCTGCACAACGCGCTGCCGCCGGTTATTCCGCGTCTGGGATTACAGTTTTCCACCATGCTCACGCTGGCCATGATCACCGAGATGGTCTTTAGCTGGCCTGGCCTGGGACGGTGGCTGATTAACGCTATCCGCCAGCAGGACTACGCCGCGATTTCCGCAGGCGTGATGGTGATTGGTTCGCTGGTGATTATTGTCAACGTGTTGTCCGATATTCTGGGTGCCATGGCCAACCCATTGAAGCATAAGGAATGGTATGCCTTACGATAGCGTATACAGTGAAAAGCGCACGCCCGGTGTGCTGCGTACCGTGTGGCGTAAATTCTATGGCGATACCACGGCAATGATCGGCCTTTATGGCTGTGCCGGTCTGGTGTTGCTGTGCGTCTTTGGCTCCTGGTTTGCGCCGTATGGCATTGACCAGCAGTTCCTTGGCTATCAGTTGCTGCCGCCGTCCTGGTCCCGCTACGGGGAAGTCTCCTTCTTCCTGGGGACGGACGACCTCGGACGTGACGTGTTGAGCCGCCTGCTGAGCGGTGCGGCCCCGACGGTGGGCGGCGCGTTTGTGGTGACGCTCGCGGCCACGATCTGCGGGCTGGCGCTGGGTATTTTTGCGGGATCCACGCATGGCCTGCGCTCGGCGGTGCTTAACCACATTCTGGATACGCTGCTGTCGATTCCGTCTCTGCTGCTGGCGATCATTGTGGTTGCCTTTGCCGGTCCGCACCTGTCTCATGCCATGTTCGCCGTCTGGCTGGCTATCCTGCCCCGCATCGTGCGCTCGGTTTACAGCATGGTGCATGACGAGCTGGAAAAAGAGTATGTCGTCGCTGCGCGTCTGGACGGCGCGACCACCTTCAACATCCTGTGGTTTGCCGTGCTGCCTAACATCGCGTCCGGGCTGGTCACCGAGATCACCCGCGCCCTGTCGATGGCGATTCTGGACATCGCGGCGCTCGGCTTCCTCGACCTCGGCGCGCAGCTGCCGTCGCCTGAATGGGGTGCGATGCTCGGTGACGCGCTGGAGTTAATTTACGTGGCGCCGTGGACGGTTATGCTGCCGGGTGCGGCCATTATGGTGAGCGTGCTGCTGATCAACCTGCTGGGCGACGGTATTCGCCGTGCAATTAACGCGGGGGTGCAATAATGCCGCTTCTTGATATTCGCAACCTCACCATTGAATTCAAAACCGGTGAAGGCTGGGTTAAAGCCGTCGATCGCATCAGTATTACCCTCGCGGAAGGTGAAATCCGCGGGCTGGTGGGGGAATCCGGCTCAGGCAAAAGCCTGATCGCCAAAGCCATCTGCGGCGTGGCGAAAGATAACTGGCGCGTGACCGCAGACCGTATGCGGTTTGATGACATCGACCTGCTGCGCCTCTCTCCCCGCGAGCGGCGTAAGCTGGTCGGGCATAACGTCTCGATGATTTTCCAGGAGCCGCAGTCCTGTCTCGACCCGTCCGAACGCGTGGGCAAACAGTTGATGCAGAACATCCCCGGCTGGACCTATAAAGGCCGCTGGTGGCAGCGCATTGGCTGGCGCAAGCGTCGTGCCATTGAGCTTTTACACCGCGTCGGGATCAAAGATCACAAAGATGCGATGCGCAGCTTCCCGTACGAGTTGACCGACGGTGAATGTCAGAAAGTGATGATTGCCATCGCGCTGGCTAATCAGCCGCGTTTGCTGATTGCTGATGAACCGACGAACGCGATGGAACCCACCACGCAGGCGCAAATCTTCCGCCTGCTGTCGCGTCTCAACCAGAACAACAACACCACCATTTTGCTGATCAGCCATGACCTGCAAATGCTCAGCAAATGGGCGGATAAAATTGACGTGATGTACTGCGGACAAACGGTCGAAACCGCGCCGAGTGAAGACCTGATCACCGCACCGCACCACCCGTATACGCAGGCGCTAATCCGCGCAATTCCCGATTTTGGCAGCGCCATGCCGCATAAGAGCCGCCTGAATACCCTGCCCGGGGCGATTCCGCTGCTGGAATCGTTGCCGATAGGCTGTCGTCTGGGGCCGCGTTGTCCGTATGCTCAGCGTAAATGTATCGAGACGCCACGCCTGACCGGGGCCAAAAATCATCTTTACGCCTGTCATTTCCCGCTGAACATGGAGAGAGAGTGAAATGGTCGAAACCTTGCTTGAAGTCCGCAACCTGAGTAAGACCTTTCGCTACCGCACGGGGCTGTTTCATCGTCAAACTGTCGACGCGGTAAAACCGCTCAGCTTTACCCTGCGTGAAAAACAGACCCTGGCGATCATCGGCGAGAACGGTTCCGGGAAATCGACCCTGGCGAAAATGCTTGCCGGCATGGTTGAACCCACGGCTGGCGAAGTATTGATTGACGATCACCCTCTGACGTTCGGGGATTACTCTTTCCGCAGCCAGCGCATCCGCATGATCTTCCAGGATCCATCGACCTCACTCAATCCGCGCCAGCGCATTTCGCAGATCCTCGATTTTCCGCTGCGTCTGAACACCGACCTGGAACCCGAGGCGCGCCGCAAGCGTATCTTCGAAACCCTGCGCATGGTTGGGCTGTTACCGGATCACGAAAGCTACTACCCACACATGCTGGCCCCCGGCCAGAAACAGCGTCTGGGTCTGGCGCGTGCGTTGATTTTGCGCCCGAAAGTGATCATTGCTGACGAAGCGCTTGCCTCGCTGGATATGTCGATGCGTTCGCAGCTGATTAACCTGATGCTGGAGCTGCAGGAAAAACAGGGCATCTCGTATATCTACGTCACCCAGCATCTGGGGATGATGAAACACATCAGCGATCAGGTGATGGTTATGCACCAGGGTGAAGTGGTCGAGCGCGGCAGCACGGCGGATGTGATGGCCTCCCCGCTTCACGAGCTGACAAAACGGCTGATAGCCGGTCATTTCGGTGAAGCACTCACAGCCGATGCGTGGCGCAAAGACCGGTAAACAAACGTTGCACCGCTTAATAAGGATTAAATAGCCTTAATACGCTGTTTAATCCTTAACTTTTTCATCTCCATTGCTGCTCCATACTCTCAGCAAAATACATCAACAGTTCTTCTCCAGAATATCCGGACATTACGGAGGAGAAGAAATGAACAACGCCACTTACATTCTCAAATATACCGAGTATCTCATCAGAAAATGTCGTTCATTTTTAATGACAGACCTGTACTTTCATACTGTGAGGCTCAAGAAAACATCGGGGAAGCATCCTGACATTAAATCCCCCACGACGTTGAGTGAAAAAATATGTCATCGTCTGGTTTATGACCACAATAACGTCTATACCCTGCTTGCCGATAAACTCGCCGTTCGGGAATACGTAATCTCCAGAACAACGCGAGTCAAAACGGTGCCATTACTCGGCGTCTACAGTAAGGTGTCCCAGATTGATTTTTCGACGCTCCCTGAAAAATTCGTCCTTAAGTGCAACCATGACAGTGGCAGCACAATAATATGTACAAACAAAGCGCAATTTAACGTCAGGGAAGCGTGTAAAAAACTCAGTCTCGCGTTAAAGAAAAATATGTACTACACCACGCGCGAATGGCAGTACAAAAACATTACGCCAAAAATACTTTGCGAACCGTATGTCGATCTCTTCGATGATGCAGACAGGAACACAGCGCCCGAAATGCTGAGGATCCATTGTTTTCATGGCGTTGCCCACTATGTTGAAGCGGATTTTACGGATGATAACGGCAAAGATTTCATCAACGTTTACGACAGGTACTGGAACTTACAACCCTTTCAGATGGAATATCCGAATACACCGTTGGCGCCAGGCGAACCGGCCTTGTTCCGACAAGCGTTGCTGGCATCCCAGGAACTGGCGGATGGCATTGACTACTGCCGCGTTGACCTCATGCTAAAAAATGATGAAATCTATTTCAGTGAAATAACCTTAAGCCCGAGACGCGGTAAACTGTCGATTACCCCGCAGGAATGGGATGCTAAGCTAGGAAAAATATGGCATTTACCGCCGGCAGGCACATTTGACCTGCCGCTGACGCTCACGAGTCGGGCCAGGTGAGTTTAAATATTGAGTGGTTTTGCGTTGATAAGGTATAGGTAACATCGCCACCATGCGCCAGCATGATGGCTTTTACCACCGACAAGCCCAAACCACAGCCTTCCGGGTTCAACTGTCTGGCGCCGTTATCGCGCTGAAAGGGCTGAAACAGGAAGTCATGAAACTCCCTGGGAATACCCGGTCCCCCATCCTGAATCAGGATAAAATTGCCTTTATCCGAAACACCATTTTTTACCGTGAGCTTGCGCGAAGTTGAATAGTGTAAGGCATTGTCAAATAAAACGGTCAGACACTGATTGATGCGTAAGGGATCGAATACGCACTGCTGCTCCCTCAGTTCAGTATGGACGGTAAATGCCTTACGGTTGAACTCGGGCATGAAGGTATCGAGCGCGTCCTGTATTGTCCCTTTCAGATCCGTTCTGGCCTGGTATAACGTGTATCCTGCCCCGCCATCCGAACTGATAACCCGGAGGTCTTCAATCAGACGGGTTAATCCTTCCGTCTGTTTGAGGAGGTTAGTAAACAGCACCGGATCCGGGGTAAACACCCCGTCAACCAGCCCCTGAAGCCTTCCGCGTAAAATGGTGACCGGGGTTCTGAGTTCATGTGCAATCGCAGCATTCCAGGATTTCCGCTGGATATCGAGCGTTTGCAGCTTTTCTGCCATTTCATTGAAATCCGTAACCAGGTGATTGATCTCTCCCAGCCGGGAACTGGCACAGAATGCCCTGGCGTCCAGATCGCCTTGGGAAATTTTTTTCAGGCTGGACGCGACCGCGTTCAGCGGGGTGAGTATTCGCGATGAAAGTTTGACCGTAAAGAATACGGCAATGATCAGGCTGATCGTTGTCGCGGTCCCAATCCATACCCAGTCCCACATCGTCATCTGCTCGTCATCGCCCGCAGCAGGGCCGCCGGGAAGATGATCCAGAATAAAGGAGTAAAAAAACCAGGAGCCCAGTATGGCGATGGCAATTATCGTAAACGTCAGCAACAGCATATACGTTAAGATCTGACGACTCAGGACAGATTCTTTATTCATTTCTTTTCCCCAAGCCGGTAACCCATGCCCCTGATGCTCTCGGGAACGCCATAAAGACCGGCCTGCTCCAGTTTTTTTCGCAGCTTGCTCATATGGCTGTCGACAGTTCTGTCGAGCGTATCGCCTTCCGGCAAACACGCGTTGAGCAACTCTTCACGGGAACAGACCTTGCGCGGATACCGCACCAGGTAAGAAAGCAATTTAAATTCGGTCGTCGTTAAGACCGGGGAGATAACCTCGGGCCCCGCAGTAACCTCCACGTAGAAATCATCCGGATAGACCGTAATGAATGGCGTTCTGAGCGGCAGGGCCCCCGCCTGCTGAAGCGCAGGCTTTGTTCTACGCAGCACCGCCTCAACCCGTGCGACAACTTCCGAAGGGTTGAAGGGTTTGATGACGTAATCATCCGCGCCGAGCCTCAGACCCATAAGTTTATCGACGTCCTGATCGAGAGCGGAAACCATAATGACGGGGACAGCACTTTCATGGCGAAGCGTGGTAAGCACGCTCCAGCCGTCACACACGGGCAGGTGAATGTCCAGCAAGATGAGATCCGGTTTATGGAGGCGATTGAGCGTTATCGCCTGCTCGCCCTGCCTGGCCCTGAGCGTTTTCATTCCCGAACGCTCTAAGTAGCTCATCAGTATATCGGCGATTTCGTCTTCGTCTTCAACAACAAGGATCAGCGTATTTTTGTTCATATTATCTCCGCGGGTGAAATCCCTTTAAGCACGCTATCAGATATCTTGAGCACAATAAGACACAGCCTCCGGGAAAAAGTGCCGTAGTCACGAAAATTTCCCGGTTGATTTAAATGCCCGGTTATTTCTCCACACAGCCTACACATTCAGTCAATAAAGACTCGACAATGTCCGTTCAAAATCGCTAATGAGGCATAACGCGTTGTGCATTGCGCGCTGCAAATTACCACTGTTTCTTAAAGATTTTATGAAGTTGGCTGAAATAATGAACATGGAATTTTCCAAATATTTTTCTCCTAAAAAACTGGGTATATATTCCCTGTTTCTGCTGCTGTCGTGGGGATTACTTTATACCTGGCTGGTGCTGGTACACAGAATGGATGAGAAAGTCGCCTCGACGCTGCTCTCTTCACCCCTTATCTATGGCTGCATCGCATTGTCAGTGATTTTTCTGGTCATACAAAATAAAGCCGGCGCGTTCATTGAGCTACTTATCATCGCCTTCTGGCTGATGGTGATTTTTGTTTATCTCATTATTACGTTCACCGTGCTGTTAAACGCGATACCCGATATTGAGGATCTGATCTTTTACTATGAATGTTATTTGATCATTTTTTTTGGTGGAGCACCGCTGTACCTCATTATGAGAATGATCTGAGCCATTGCTCCACACGGCCTCCATAAACCGCCCACTTCCGCTAAACAGGTGCGCGGTAGAGTCTCTGCCTCACTCTTTTGCACAAAAATAACCCAATGCCTCATTTTTTTATCGAACGTCCCATTTTCGCCTGGGTTGTGGCGCTGTTTATCGTCCTGACGGGTCTCCTGTCTATTCCTCGTTTGCCGGTTGCGCAGTATCCGGCGGTGGCTCCGCCAGGCATCATTATTTCCGTCAGTTACCCGGGGGCCAGCCCCGATATCATGAATACGTCGGTGATTTCGTTAATCGAGCGCGAAATCTCTGGCGTAGATAATTTGCTCTATTTCGAATCATCCAGCGACACAACCGGTTCGGCATCGATTACCGTCACGTTTAAACCCGGCACGGACATCAAGCTGGCACAGATGGATCTGCAGAACCAGATAAAGATCGTCGAGCCTCGTCTTCCTCAGGCGGTAAGACAAAACGGCATTAACGTCGAGGCCGCTAACTCTGGATTTTTAATGATGGTGGGGCTGAAGTCCACCAGCGGTCAATTCGAGGAAGCCGACTTAAGCGACTATTTTGCCCGAAACGTCAGTGACGAGCTTCGTCGCGTGCCCGGCGTAGGGAAAGTTCAGCTGTTTGGCGGCGAAAAAGCGCTGCGTATCTGGCTGGATCCGATGAAGCTCCACAGCTACGGCCTTTCGGTGAGCGATGTGCTTACTGCTGTTGGCCAGCAAAATGCCCTGGTTTCACCCGGCAAAACGGGAGATGAGCCAGCATCTGCGGGACAAGGCGTAACATATCCCATCACCGTGAAGGGGCAACTCACTTCGGTAGAGGCGTTCAGAAACATTACCCTGAAATCAGATGCATCGGGCGCGAGGCTGAAACTGTCCGACGTCGCGCGCGTTGAGTCCGGCCTGCAAAGTTACGCTTTCGGTATCCGCGAAAATGGCGTGCCCGCAACGGCTGCGGCAATCCAGCTCTCGCCGGGTGCCAACGCAATGAGTACGGCTTCAGGCGTACGCGCGCGCATCGACGAGCTTTCCCAGGTATTACCGGAAGGAATGACGTTTACGGTTCCCTTCGATACCGCGCCGTTTGTGAAACTGTCTATCATGAAGGTGGTTCAGACCTTTGTAGAAGCGATGGTCCTGGTCTTCCTGGTGATGCTTCTGTTTCTGCATAAGATACGCTGTACGCTTATCCCGGCGATTGTTGCTCCCGTCGCACTTCTTGGCACCTTCACGGTGATGTTATTGAGCGGATACTCCATCAATATTCTGACGATGTTCGGCATGGTGCTGGCGATAGGGATTATCGTTGATGATGCCATTGTGGTTGTGGAGAACGTCGAACGACTGATGGCGGAAAAAAGCCTCTCGCCACGGGACGCTACCCGGCAGGCCATGCAGGAGATCACCCCGGCGATTATCGGGATCACGCTGGTGCTCACTGCCGTCTTTATCCCCATGGGGTTTGCTGAGGGTTCGGTCGGGATTATCTATCGACAATTTTGTATTTCTATGGCGGTCTCCATACTGTTGTCCGCGTTTCTGGCCCTGACACTGACGCCTGCCCTGTGCGCAACGTTACTCAAGCCGCACAAGGCAGGAAAGAGCGGAAGTGGAAGGTTCGCGGCCAGGTTTAACGCGCGCTTCCGTTTGCTCACCGTCTGTTACGAAGCCGGGCTGGGTGCCGTTCTGAAGCGAACCGGGCGTATGCTGCTCCTGTACGTTGCGCTTTGTACGGCGCTATTTGTTGGATTGTCTTCGTTACCGTCGTCTTTTCTGCCGGACGAAGATCAGGGCTACTTTATGTCCTCTATCCAGCTGCCTTCTGACGCCACGATGCAGCGCACCCTCAACGTGGTTAAAAAATTTTAAGCGGAAATTGCGGCCCGGCCGGACATAGAAAGCAACATTATGATCCTGGGGTTTGGCTTTTCAGGTTCAGGACCGAATTCGGCCATGGCCTTCACCACGCTGAAGGACTGGAAAAATCGGCAGGGCTCGACGGCTCAGGATGAAGCCGACCACATACAGGCCAGCATGACGAACGTCACTGATGCCGTCACAATGAGCCTGCTCCCGCCGGCCATTTCGGATATGGGCACCTCCTCGGGCTTCACCTGGTACGTTCAGGACAGAGCGGGAGCGGGCTATGAGGCTCTGAAGAGGGCCGCCGACGCGCTGGTTCTGCAGGCTAATCAACGCCCTGAACTCAGTGATGTCTATATAGACGGTCTGCCAGAAGGAACCAGCCTTGCGCTCCTGGTTGACCGGGAAAAGGCGGAAGCGATGGGCGTCTCATTCGATGAAATCAACCAGACGCTTTCCGTCACCCTGGGCTCAAATTACGTCAACGACTATACGAATAACGGCCGCGTTCAACAGGTGATTATGCAGGCCGATGCCCCCTACCGAATGCAGCCTGAACAGATACTGAAACTATCAGTGAAAAACCGGATGGGTGAGATGGTGCCGGTATCAACGTTTGCGACGATCTCCTGGAACGTTGCGCCGCAGCAGTTGACGCGCTACCAGGGTTATTCTGCTATACGGATTACCGGAAGTGCGGCGTCAGGCGTATCCAGCGGCACCGCAATGAAGATCATGGAGGGTTTGTCCAGGAGCCTGCCTCAGGGCATGGCGGGTGAATGGGCCGGGAGTTCGTTGCAGGAGAAAAAATCGGAATCGCAGCTTCCGGGCCTGATCGCCCTGTCGATACTGGTCGTGTTTATGGTGCTCGCCGCCCTGTATGAGAGCTGGTCTATTCCTTTTGCGGTCATGCTGGTTGTTCCACTGGGCCTTATCGGGGCGGTGATAGCGGTGTTTGTTGCCGGCATGACCAATGACGTGTTCTTTAAGGTCGGTCTGATTACGCTTATCGGCCTGTCGGCCAAGAACGCCATTCTGATTGTGGAGTTTGCCAGGCAGCTGCATCGCGAAGGGCAACCCCTGCTGGCGGCGACCATTCATGCCGCCAGTCAGCGCCTGCGCCCCATTCTGATGACATCGTTAGCCTTTACCTTAGGGGTTGTTCCTCTGATGCTGGCCAGTGGTGCAAGCGACAGTACGCAGCATGCCATCGGTACCGGCGTGTTTGGCGGCATGATTAGCGGTACGCTTCTCGCGATCTTCTTCGTACCGGTTTTCTTTATCGTTATTGCGCGCTTCATCGGCAACATCAGGAAAGCGTGAACACCCTTGCGGGATCGCGCCTCCTCGCTGGTTGGATGAGGCGAAGCTGTTGCCGGGTGATATACTGGACGAATGCTGAAATTTCGCGCCCCCGCGTGTCCGCGACGCATTCTTCGGGACATGCGACTTCGGAGAAGTGCGAGAAATATCGTGACACAAGGGGCTGTGAGTGGGCTATAATTTCGAGCTAATTTCGAATGATTTTGAAATACTGCCTGTAACGCTATGAATTACAAGGCAAAATAAGCAATGAATATAAGGATTAAAGCTATGGGTTTTCTTTCCGGTAAGCGCATTCTGGTGACTGGCGTTGCCAGCAAACTGTCCATCGCATACGGCATCGCACAGGCAATGCATCGCGAAGGCGCTGAGCTGGCGTTCACCTACCAGAACGACAAGCTGAAAGGCCGTGTTGAAGAGTTTGCCGCGCAGCTGGGTTCCAGCATTGTTCTGGAATGTGACGTTGCACAAGACGAAAGCATCGACGGCATGTTTGCTGAACTGGCAAAAGCATGGCCGAAATTCGACGGTTTCGTTCACTCCATCGGCTTCGCTCCTGGCGACCAGCTGGACGGCGACTACGTGAACGCGGTAACCCGTGATGGCTTCAAAATCGCGCACGACATCAGCTCCTACAGCTTCGTTGCGATGGCGAAATCCTGCCGCGCGATGCTGAACCCGGGCGCAGCCCTGCTGACCCTGTCCTACCTGGGCGCTGAACGTGCTATCCCTAACTACAACGTTATGGGTCTGGCTAAAGCGTCTCTGGAAGCCAACGTACGCTACATGGCGAACGCAATGGGTCCTGAAGGCGTGCGTGTTAACGCCATCTCTGCGGGTCCTATCCGCACCCTGGCCGCTTCCGGTATTAAAGATTTCCGTAAAATGCTGGCACACTGCGAAGCGGTTACCCCGATTCGTCGTACCGTTACCATTGAAGATGTGGGTAACTCTGCAGCATTCCTGTGCTCTGACCTTTCCGCGGGTATCTCCGGCGAAGTGGTTCACGTTGACGGCGGCTTCAACATCGCTGCAATGAACGAGCTGGAAATTAAATAAGCTGTGACTCTCTTCCCGCCCGGGAAGAGAGTATTTCCCCCCGCGTCACCCCTTCGTTATTCCGTTCTGCTATTTGTTATCACCTAACAATATTTTTCCCTTTATCTGCCTTACGCCAGGATATTGATCGCCATTTTGAGATCAAGGAACGCACATGGAACAACGCCGTTTTTCCGGCAAAGGCCACTGGTATCATGAAACCCAGTCAAACCACGCGCAGACGGATGTTCTGCCCCTGGTGCCCGAAGCCGCTAACGTCGACGATCGTTTTTTGCTCGATTTAGCCCTGCCTGATGAGATTGTCGCCGCCTGTTCTGGCTGGCTTACTCCTGCCAGAGCCTTATGCCACCAGCTGTTTCCACTCTCAATTCCCGTGAACCGACTGCATACGCTCAGCGCTTACGATCGGCTCAGTACCGCGTTAACGGTCGCTCAGGCCTGCGGCGTTCAGCGGCTCTGTAACCACTACGCCGCCCTCCTCGCCCCGCTTCCCGGCCCGGACTCCTCGCGCGAAAGCAACCGCCGCCTGGCGCAAATCACCCAGTATGCCCGCCAGCTCGCCAGCTCTCCTGATGTCATTGATGATAAAGCCCGGAACCAGCTTGATGAGGTGGGCCTGTCCACGTACGACATCGTGGTGATTAACCAGATTATCGGCTTTATCGGTTTTCAGGCGCGCGTGGTCGCGATTTTCCAGGCCCTGTTGGGACATCCTGTTCGCTGGTTGCCGGGGCACCATATTCAGCCGCACACGCTTCCCGCGAGCCACGATGCGTGGATGCCGCTTTTACCCGTCGTCGAGCTGCGCTACGCGAATGCGCATCAGCTGGAGTCCCTGTCCCGCTGGCAGGCCGAACCCGCGCTCGAGGCGTTGACGCCGGTGCTTTGTCATGAGCCGACGCTGCTCGACCTGACCGGAGAAATCCTGTTAAACAGCCGCGCGGAGATCCCGCAGACCTCCCCCGCACTTTCGGCAGCGGTCGAACTGCTGACCCGCTCTCCGGACCGCTTCAGCGCCGCGCAGTTTACCCCGCTCACGGATCAAGGACTCCAGGGCGAATATGCCATCACGCTGCTTACCCAAAGTGCGTTTGATGGCTGGCTCAATCGCCTGAAAGTGGCGTTTGGTAAAGAGGAATAACCACACTCATTACCCAAAGACCGCTTGCTGAGACAGTGAGAATCGCGTAAAACTGTCAGCCGCTCAATGGCTACGAAAATAGAACATTATGTTTCAGGACAACCCGCTGCTAGCGCAGCTTAAACAGCAACTGCATTCCCAGACGCCGCGTGCAGAAGGGGTCGTAAAAGCCACGGAAAAGGGCTTTGGCTTCCTTGAAGTTGACGCGCAGAAAAGCTACTTCATTCCGCCACCGCAGATGAAGAAAGTGATGCATGGCGATCGCGTCATGGCCGTCATTCATACCGAGAAGGATCGCGAGTCCGCCGAACCGGAAGAACTGATCGAACCGTTCCTGACCCGTTTTGTGGGTAAGGTGCAGCGAAAAGACGATCGTCTTTCTATCGTGCCGGATCATCCTCTGCTGAAAGATGCCATTCCCTGCCGCGCCGCCCGTGGTGTTGAGCATGATTTTAAAGAAGGTGACTGGGCCGTAGCAGAAATGCGCCGTCATCCTCTGAAAGGCGATCGCGGTTTTTATGCGGAATTGACCCAGTTCATTACTTTTGGCGCCGATCATTTCGTGCCATGGTGGGTCACGCTGGCACGCCACAATCTTGAAAAAGAAGCGCCGAACGGCGTGGCAACCGAGATGCAGGACGAAGGTCTGACGCGTCGCGATCTTACCGCGCTGGAGTTTGTCACCATCGACAGCGCCAGCACCGAAGATATGGACGATGCGCTCTACGCTGAAGAGAGTGCCGACGGCAAACTGCACCTGACCGTTGCCATTGCCGATCCCACCGCCTGGATTGTTGAAGGCAGCAAGCTTGACGAAACGGCGAAAATCCGTGCGTTCACGAACTACCTGCCGGGCTTCAACATCCCAATGCTGCCGCGCGAATTGTCAGACGATCTCTGCTCGCTGCGTCCGAATGAAGTGCGTCCGGTCCTTGCCTGCCGCATGACCATTGCTGCGGATGGCGCGATTGAAGACGATATCGAGTTCTTTGCCGCCACCATCGAGTCGAAAGCCAAGCTGGCCTACGATAACGTCTCCGACTGGCTGGAAAATACCGGTAGCTGGAAACCTGAATCAGACGCCATTGCCGCGCAGATCCGTCTGCTGCATCGCATCTGTCTGAACCGCGGCGAGTGGCGTCAAACCCATGCGCTGGTGTTCAAAGATCGCCCGGATTATCGCTTTGTTCTGGGTGAGAAAGGCGAAGTGCTGGATATCGTGGCCGAACCGCGACGCATTGCGAACCGCATCGTTGAAGAGGCGATGATCTCCGCCAACATCTGTGCCGCACGCGTGCTGCGCGACAAGCTGGGCTTTGGCATTTACAACGTCCATACCGGCTTTGATCCGGCGAATACCGAAGCGCTGGCAGCCCTGCTGAAGAATCACGACGTGCACGTCGATCCGGAAGAAGTGCTCACGCTGCCGGGCTTCTGCAAGCTTCGCCGCGAACTGGACGCGCAGCCATCGGGCTTCCTGGACAGCCGCATTCGTCGCTTCCAGTCCTTCGCAGAAATTAGCACCGAGCCTGGCCCGCACTTTGGTCTCGGCCTCGAAGCCTACGCGACCTGGACGTCACCGATCCGTAAGTATGGCGATATGGTTAACCACCGTTTGCTGAAAGCGATTATCAAAGGCGAAACCGTTGCCCGTCCTCAGGAGGACACCACGCTGCAGATGGCCGATCGCCGTCGTCTGAACCGCATGGCGGAACGTGATGTTGGCGACTGGCTGTACGCACGCTTCCTGCAGGATAAAGCCGGTACGGATACCCGTTTCGCCGCAGAAATCATCGATATCAGCCGCGGAGGGATGCGCGTCCGTCTGGTCGATAACGGTGCTGTCGCGTTTATTCCTGCGCCATTCCTGCATGCTGTGCGCGATGAAATGGTCTGTAGTCAGGAAAACGGTACGGTGCAAATTAAAGGTGAAACAGTTTACAAAGTCACCGACGTGATTGACGTCACCATTGCTGAAGTCCGTATGGAAACCCGCAGTATTATCGCGCGTCCTGTCGCCTGATAACCTCTTCAATTGTCGGTCATTTCCTTTCCGGAAGGGCCGACAATTTTTCTTTTTACCCCCGCCACAAAAGCATTATTTTTTCTTACTATTTTCAGTCTCCCTTCGCCCAAATTCGCCATAATTATCTACAGTAAAAGAGTGTTGTTATATTCGGTTACGTGAATTTTTATACGCCCAGTATCCTTTTTAACCTGACTCGTTTTATTATCAGAAATCAGGGAAAAACAATAAGTTCACTTCGGTTTTACCGCTGTTTCTCAACGGAAAAGTCGACTGCAAATGAATAATTTGTGCGCTAATGAACAGCTGCGGGAGAAAACATGATGGACGATCTGGAGCAGAATTTGCTGTTTCGCTACATGGGGACTCACAGTCCATGGTGGCGTTTGTCAGCTGACAGCAATGCTCTGCACCTTGCCGCCAGTGAAAATGCCGATGTCACTCAGGTGATTGCGCTGGACGACGATCAGGCCGATCTTATCCGTCACTTAACCGTGATTACCTCCAGCATTTCCATGACGCTCTCGTTATTCGGGGAAGACCTTCCGGTTCACCTTGTTGGGCGGAAAATTACGCGTAACGAGTGGGCCGGTACCGCTTCCGCCTGGCATGATACCCCCTCCGTGGCGCGCGACCTGGCTCAGGGACTCTCTTTCGCGGAACAGGTCGTTTCAGAGGCTAACTCCGTCATTGTTATCCTCGATCAGAACGGCAATATTCAGCGCTTTAACCGACTAAGCGAAGAGTATACCGGCCTGAAAGAGCAGGAAGTGATTGGCCAGAACGTGTTTAAGCTGTTTATGAGCCGCAGCGAAGCGGCAGCCTCAAAGCGCAATATTTCCGGTTTCTTCCGCAACGGCAGTTCCTACGAAGTCGAGCGCTGGATCAAAACGCGTAAAGGGCAACGACTGTTTCTGTTCAGAAACAAATTCGTTCACAGCGGCAGCGGTAAAAATGAAATTTTCCTTATCTGTTCCGGTACCGATATTACCGAGGAACGCCGCGCTCAGGAACGGCTGCGCGTGCTGGCCAATACCGATACCATCACTGGCTTGCCAAACCGCAATGCAATCCACGACCTGATTTCTGACGCCATCAGTCACCGCGGCGACACGCAGGTTGGCGTGGTGTATCTCGATCTGGACAACTTTAAAAAGGTCAACGACGCTTACGGGCATATGTTTGGCGATCAGCTGTTACAGGCTGTCGCGCTCGCCATTTTGAGCTGTCTGGATGAGGAACAGGTGCTGGCACGACTTGGCGGTGATGAGTTTATCGTCATGGCCACCAATACCTCTCAGGGCTCTCTGGAAGCGATGGCGTCGCGCATTTTAACCCGCCTGCGCCAGCCGTTCCGAATCGGTCTGATTGAAATTTACACCGGCTGTTCCCTGGGCATCGCCCTCGCCCCACAGCATGGCAACGACCGGGAAAGCGTCATTCGCAACGCCGATACCGCCATGTACACCGCCAAAGAGAACGGTCGGGGCAAGTTCTGCGTCTTCTCGCCCGAGATGAACCAACGCGTGTTTGAGTATCTCTGGCTGGATACCAACCTGCGTAAAGCGCTGGATAACGATCAGCTCCTGATTCACTATCAGCCAAAAATCACCTGGCGCGGCGAGGTCAGAAGCCTGGAAGCGCTGGTCCGCTGGCAATCACCCGAACGCGGTTTGATCCCACCGCTGGAGTTTATCTCTTATGCCGAGGAGTCGGGGTTGATCGTGCCGCTGGGCCGCTGGGTGATGCTCGATGTGGTTCGCCAGGTGGCAAAATGGCGCGATAAGGGAATAAACCTGCGCGTGGCCGTGAACGTCTCTGCGCGTCAGCTGGCCGACCAGACTATCTTTAGTGACTTAAAGCAGGCGCTGAAGGATCTGAACTTTGAATACTGCCCGGTGGACGTCGAATTAACCGAAAGCTGTCTTATCGAGAACGAAGAGCTGGCGCTCTCCGTGATTCAGCAGTTCAGCAGGCTGGGGGCGCAAATTCATCTCGACGATTTTGGTACCGGCTACTCCTCCCTTTCGCAGCTGGCCCGCTTCCCTATTGACGCCATAAAACTCGATCAATCGTTTGTCAGGGATATTCATAAGCAGTCCATCTCCCAGTCACTGGTGCGCGCCATCGTCGCGGTGGCGCAGGCGTTAAACCTGCAGGTGATTGCCGAAGGGGTCGAAAATGCAAAAGAAGACGCCTTTCTGACCAAGAACGGCGTCAACGAACGGCAGGGTTTTCTGTTTGCTAAGCCGATGCCCGCTGCCGCATTCGAGCGATGGCTAAAACGCTATCAGGTGCGAAAACAGCATTAACTGGCTTTACGCAAGCCCGCCGCGTGATGGCGGTTTTGCAGCATCACCAGACGCTCCATGTAGGCGATATCTTTCGGTTCAAGGCAGAAAGCCGCGTCTACCCAGTCCTCCGTGATGTCCATCAGTTCACTGCGCGGCAATTGCAGAACGCGCGTCCGGGCGCGCAGCATCGCCCTCACGCCATTCAGTTTTGGCCGTAGCGTGTCGATGAAGGTTCGGGTGGAGACATAGCTTTGTCCGGGTTCAAACAGGAGATCCACCAGGCCGTGCTGTTCGTACCATTCCGCTGTATGGGATTCCCCTTTGTAGATGAGCTCCTCTGCCAGCTTCATGCCTGAACGGCGTGCAACCAGGGAATATCCCCCCATGCCCGGAAACAGGTTAAAGGCAATTTCGGGGAAACCTAAGCGGGCGTCGCGCTGAGCCAGAACGAAATGGTGCGCAAGAGCGGCCTCAAACCCGCCCCCTAACGCGCTGCCTTCAACCATGGCCAGAGAGATGGCCCCCGTATCAAATCCCCGCGAGGCCGCATGCACGCAATCAACGCAGGCGCGCGCATAGGCCCGTAACGCTTCACGTCGACCGTGCTGAATGCACTCAACGAAGAACTGCAGGTCACCGCCCGCGTTATACATCTCGGGAACCAGCGATCCGGTCACCCAAAAATTAACCGCAAAACCAGACTGGCGGACGAGCCATGAAAAATTCATGATCTCCTCTATCAATGCATGGTTGAAGCAAGGCCGTGGCTGAGCCCGTAACATCATCCAGACGGTATGTCGCTCCGCCTCGTAATACCCTGACAGCTGGGTGAACCGTTCAGTATCGGTAAACAGTGTACAGGTAGGCTGATTGATAACTGTCATAGTCTACTTCCTCCTATAAAAAAGCGCGTTGCGCGCAGTTTTAGACTAATCCACTCAATAAGCCCGCTGTATGAGGGGGAATAATTTTATCACTTCCGTTTATGTAATTTAGTTATTGCATTTTTTCCCTTCTCTTTTGAACCCAATTTCTGCATCATTGAAAATATTAACTTTTCGCGCCTGGGGTGAGATTATGTCTACGATTGACGCACAAGCTGTAGCACAACGAATTGATACCGTGCTGGATATCCTGGTGGCGGGCGATTATCACTCTGCTATCCGTAATCTTGAGATCCTGAAGTCTGAACTTCTTGCTCAGCATGGCGCTGACGCTGCGCCCGAAAACAGACAGCCAAAAGCGCCGTGGGAAGTTTAACGCCCACCGTTTCCGACCTCGTTTCGCTTTATTAAATGGATGCTATGAATTCCCGACAACAACTCATTTTGCAGATGGTCATCGATCAGGGACGCGTAAGCGTAGTCGATCTCGCGAAAACCACTGGCGTTTCTGAAGTCACCATCCGTCAGGATCTTAATCTGCTGGAAAAACAGAGCTACCTGCGTCGCGCGCACGGCTATGCGGTCCCGCTGGACAGTGATGACGTTGAGACGCGCATGATGAACAACTACGCGCTCAAACGTGAACTGGCGGAATTTGCTGCCTCCCTGGTGAACAACGGTGAGACCGTCTTTATTGAAAACGGCAGCAGTAATGCCCTTCTGGCGCGAACACTTGCCGATCAAAAAGACGTTACCATCATTACCGTCAGCAGCTATATCGCGCATCTGCTTAAAGAGACGCGCTGCGAGGTGATTCTGCTGGGCGGTATTTATCAGAAAAAAAGCGAAAGCATGGTTGGCCCGCTGACCCGTCAGTACGTCCAGCAGGTTCATTTCAGTAAGGCCTTTATCGGGATTGACGGCTGGCAGCCGGAGACAGGTTTTACCGGCCGGGATATGATGCGCTCTGACGTGGTCAATGCCGTACTGGAAAAAGAGTGCGAAGCCATTGTGCTCACCGACAGCTCTAAATTTGGTGCCGTTCATCCTTACACGATGGGTCCCGCTTCACGCTTTAGCCGCGTGATTACCGATGACCGTTTGAGCGAAGCGCATCGCAATAAACTCGAAGAGAGCGGTCTGATCGTCAATATTATTGAAACCAGCGCATGATTTCCCTCCGCGCCCGAATTTCGGGCGCGCATGTTCTTTCTCTGAGATGATTCTTAACCCTGCTTTAAGAGTTTTTACCTGTATAACCTGCCCTAAAGTCGTAAAATTACTGTTAGCGATATAACAGGAAGTGACTATCACCTGCGTGATGAAGTAACGCCTGCGCGACCAGCTTTCACGGGGAAAAGAATTAAGTATTCGATTCGTCTATACTTAACGTGTACATCTTTCCGTGAATCGATAATTCAGGAGAAAGTATTATGACCTTAACCAGCAAAAAATTAGCCGCCGCTGTTCTGGCAATCACTGTAGCAATGTCCCTGAGCGCATGCTCTAACTGGTCTAAACGTGACCGTAACACCGCGATTGGTGCCGGTGCCGGTGCTCTCGGTGGTGCAGTATTAACGGATGGTAGTACGCTGGGTACATTAGGTGGCGCTGCTGTCGGTGGTATTATCGGTCACCAGGTTGGCAAATAATTATTATCTAAGCCTTCCTCGATATTGCGATATTTAAACGCATTTCAGGTCTGACATACGCACGTATACAACACGAGCCACGGCATTTGCCGTGGCTCATTTATTTTAGCCGCCTGCCAGTTTAACTTTCATGCCTTTGGCTTCCAGCAGTGATTTTATTAAATCACGTTTATCACCCTGGATTTCAATAATCCCGTCCTTTACGGCACCGCCGCAGCCACATTTCTTTTTCAGCTCGGCAGCCAGCTTAGTCAGTTCTGCATCATCCAGATCAATGCCGGAGATAAGGCAGACCCCTTTCCCCTTACGTCCGCTGGTTTGACGCTGAATCCGAACGATACCGTCTCCCTTTGGACGCTCCACTTTGGCTTTCGGTTCGTCTATCCGCCCGGAATCGGTTGAGTAGACCAGACGGCTGTTGGAATCGGTCATTACGCCCCCTTGTTCAGCGATGCATTGATAGCCTTAAGCGTCTCAGCCGGGTTTGCAGACTGCGTCACCGGACGCCCGATAACCATATAGTCTACGCCCGCCGCCAGCGCCTGCTCAGGCGTCATAATGCGGCGCTGATCGCCCACGTCGCTGCCCGCAGGGCGAATCCCTGGCGTGACGAGTTTAAAATCCTGGCCCAGTGCTGATTTGAAACGTACCGCTTCCTGCGCGGAGCAGACAACACCATCCAGGCCGCACTGCTGCGTCAAACGGGCGAGACGTTCAGCATGCTCCGCAGGTGACAACGTCACGCCAAGGTCGCGTAAATCACTTTCGTCCATACTGGTCAGCACGGTGACGGCGATCAGCAACGGCGCGTCCTTACCGAACGGCAGGAGCGCCTCACGGGCGGCGGTCATCATTCTTGCCCCACCCGACGCATGGACGTTGACCATCCATACACCCAGCTCTGCGGCTGCAGCAACGGCGTGGGCCGTGGTATTCGGAATATCATGGAATTTGAGGTCGAGGAAAACGTCAAAGCCGCGCTGTTGCAGATCGCGAACGATTTGCGGTCCAAACAGCGTGAACATCTCTTTGCCAACTTTCAGACGGCAGTCGCGAGGGTCGATACCGTCGACAAACGCCAATGCAGCGTCACGCTTATTGTAATCAAGCGCAACAACAACAGGAGAATCCGTAATTACGCGGGAAGTGGAGGATGTAACAGACGTCATGACCAGCCCTTTTCGTCTATGGGCGCGCAGCGGCGCGGAACAGATAAACGGCCAGCATTCTACCTGCCGCCGCCGCAAATTGACAGAAGCCATTTATGTCCCTGCCAGGCTGGCAAACCGCACGGTATTGAGAAAGTGCTAAAAGCCATCAGTATGTTGTAACTAAAATGAAGGCTTTTAAAAAATCACTGCCCGTCCAGGCCGCGGATTGGCTTGATGGTTGACCAGGCCCGGCATGAAGGACAATGCCAATAGAGGGTATAGGCGGTAAAACCACACTTCTGGCAACGGTAACGCGGCTTGCTGCGCACCTGTTCGCCAACCATGTCGCGCAGCACCATCAGGCTCTCTTTGGCGCGCCCTTCTTCCGCGTCGTTCAGGTGGTAATCCATCAGCTTATGGAAGACCCGCATCGTCGGATGACGCTGAAGCTGTCGGGTGATATAGACTTGCGCGGTGTCGCCACCCTCATACTGCTCAACAACGTCAGCGAGCATCAGTTCCGCGGTTGCGCCGGTATTCTCTTCCACGCAGCGACGCAGGAACGCCACCCATTCTTCCTGCTTGTCCAGCTGTTGATAGCAGGTTTGCAGCATCTCCAGCGTTTCACTGACCAGCTCTTTGTCCTGATCGATAACCCGCAGCAGGCTTTCAACGGCTTTGGCGTAGTCGCCATTCGCCATAAAGACGCGCCCCATCATGATAGAGATACGGGCGCTGTTGCGGTCCGCGGCGGCACCTTTCTTCAGCAACGTCATGGCTTTATCCATGTCGTCGTTGCCCATCTGCTGAAGGGCAAGTTCACAGTAGAAATGGGCTATCTCAACGCGCTGCTTATCTTTACCCAGCTTCACCAGACGTTCGGCCGTATCAATGGCTTTTTGCCAGTCGCTGGTGGCCTGATAGATCTGCAGGAGCTGCTGCAACGCGCCGATGCGGAAATCTGTTTCATCCACCAGTTGAGCGAACATATCTTCAGCGCGATCGTACAACCCCGCGGCCATGTAATCTCGTCCCAGCTGTTGTACGGCCAGGAGTCGTTGATCGTAGGTCAGCGAGGCGCTTTCCATCAGGGTCTGGTGAATACGAATGGCGCGGTCAACCTCGCCGCGCGAGCGGAACAGGTTACCCAGGGTAAGATGCGCTTCAACGGTCCCCGTATCCTCTTTCAGCATGTCGAGGAACAGGTCCACCGCTTTGTCCTGCTGATTGCTCAGGAGGAAGTTGACCCCCGCAACGTAGTCGCGGGAGAGTCGGTTGGCCTCATCCTGTTTTGTTTGTTGCGCACTTCTGCGGCCCATATACCAGCCATAGGCTGCGGCGACAGGCAAAAGCAGAAACAACAACTCCAGCATCGTCGATTATTCCTTCACGACCGGCACGCCAGAGCTTTCCGGCATGTCGGACGCAGGCGCAATGTGATGTTCGAGTCGTTTGATTTTACGTTCTGCGCGCGCAAGCGAAACACGGACTTTTAACCAGAACAAACCGCAAACCAGCCAGCCAATGGCAAAGCCTGCAGCAAATAAGACCGCGAGCAGGCTCGACACACGGTATTCACCCTGAGCCAGCAGATAGTTAAACGTCACCTGCTGATCGTTTTGTGCACCCAATGTGACTGAAATGACAAAAATCGCCAATACCAGTAAGAAAATGAGTAAATATTTCACATTACTTCCCGTTATGTGGTTCAAGCGAATAAAGTGTGTTCAACTTAACGCAATCAGCCTTATAAACTACCATTTTAGTGACGGGCGCGAAACGGAAAAAGTGACGCGCACGTCATGGATCTATGGGCAAAATGCGGAATATCAACCGTCAGGCGTCCGTTTGGTCCCTTTCGGCTATTTCTTCTTTCTCTTCCGGCGGTGGCGTTAGCGGGCCGCAGAATCGTTCAGCCAGCCAGGTCGCCAGCATCACCAGCAGCCACGAGATGAGCGTGGCAACGACCAGATCCCGTGGCCAGTGCATCCCCAGCAGTAAGCGGCTGCCCATGACCGCCGTCGCCCAGACCAGTAGAATCACGATAGTGACCGTACGCCGTCTTGGCCAAAGCAGCCCAACCCCCAGCAGCGCCCAGCTGGCGGCAAACATGGTATGGCCAGAAGGAAACGCGAACCCGGTCTCTTTCTGCCAGTGTTTTCGCAAGAATTTCGGGATATCCTGCTGTTCCGCAAGCTGTTCTTTGACCAGCGCGCCGCGATCTTTACGCTTTAAAGTGTAGAACTCATCCACCGGAACATGGTGCGTTTTTTCCAGCCAGACGACAAAAGGACGCGGCTCCTGAACGCGATCTTTCACCCAGGATTTTACGCCCTGACCGATAAGGATAGCGCCACCGAGGATAGCAAAGAGCATCAGCGCCGCGCGCAGACGAAAGCGCAGGCACCACAGAAACCAGGCGCAGAGGAGAACGTGGGTAATAATTCCCCAGGGCTGGGTGACCGTTTCCGTAATCCAGTATAACGTTTTCAACCACGTGGCGTTCTGCCCGGGCTGCCACATCCACCCGGAAAGCCATACGGCCAAAGGCATAATCAGTAAAATGGCCGCACCTGCTGCCGTACGTCTGGCTATTGAATGCATGTCTTCTCCTTTTTCGCTAAGCGTCACAATCATAACTGAAATTTATTCACCTGGTGGAGATGTCGGATCGTGCGTTTAACGTTCATATAGCATGGTGCCCATTAGGCGAACATGCTGAGCTTGTGGCAAAATAAACTGATACAGAAAGCAAAACAGGGCACAGGCACGAAACGTGTCAGCCTACTCTGGAGAATCACATGCAGCTTAAACGTGTGGCAGAAGCCAAACTGCCAACCCCATGGGGCGATTTCCTGATGGTGGGTTTTGAAGAACTGGCAACCGGACAGGATCATGTCGCACTGGTGTATGGCGACATTTCAGGGCAGACACCGGTGCTGTCCCGCGTCCATTCAGAGTGTCTCACCGGCGATGCGTTGTTCAGCCTGCGCTGTGATTGCGGTTTCCAGCTGGAAGCAGCCCTTTCTCATATTGCTGAAGAAGGCCGCGGCGTGCTGCTTTATCACCGTCAGGAAGGACGTAATATTGGTTTGCTGAATAAAATTCGCGCCTACGCGCTTCAGGACCAGGGCTACGATACGGTTGAAGCGAACCATCAGCTCGGTTTTGCCGCCGACGAACGTGATTTCACCCTGTGCGCCGATATGTTCAAGCTGCTGGGCGTGGACGAAGTACGTCTGCTGACCAATAACCCGAAAAAAGTGGAGATCCTGACCGAAGCCGGGATCAACATCGTTGAACGCGTACCGCTGATTGTCGGCCGTAACCCGAAAAACGCCCACTACCTTGATACCAAAGCCGCCAAAATGGGCCATCTGCTGAAAGAGTGATATAAAAAGCCCGGCACGCGTGCCGGGCTCGTTCATCAATCCAGCATCTTACGAATCACGTAATGTAAAATGCCGTCGTTCTGGTAGTAGGTCAGCTCGGTTGCCGTATCAATACGGCACCGGCAATCCAGCACCTCGGTTTTCCCGTCTGCCCGCGTTAACGTTACCGGCACCGTTTTACCCGGCTGCAGGTTTTGCAGGCCGCTAATGTCAATCTGCTCTTCCCCGGTCAGGCCCAGCGTTTTACGCGTCACGCCCTGCGGGAACTCAAGCGGCAGGATCCCCATGCCAATCAGATTCGAACGGTGAATACGTTCGAACGATTCGGCGATGACCACCCGAACGCCAAGCAGGCGCGGCCCTTTCGCCGCCCAGTCGCGGCTGGAGCCGGAACCGTACTCTTTCCCGGCAATCACCGCCAGCGGCGTCCCTTCCTGTTGGTATTTAACGGCCGCATCATAGATCGACACAACTTCCGTTCCAGGCAGATGACGCGTCATGCCCCCTTCCACACCCGGCACCATTTCGTTACGAATGCGGATGTTGGCAAAGGTCCCGCGCATCATGACTTCATGGTTACCGCGGCGCGAGCCGTAAGAGTTAAAATCGCGGCGTTCGACACCCCGGCTTTGCAGGTAACGGCCTGCCGGGCTATCGGCTTTGATGCTCCCGGCCGGAGAGATATGGTCCGTCGTGACGGAATCCCCCAGCATGGCCAGGATGCGCGCGCCGTGGATATCCTTAAGCGGCGCGGGCTCGGCCTGCATCTCATCAAAGAACGGCGACAGACGAATATAGGTCGAGTCATCCTGCCAGCCATAGGTATCCGAACCTGCAACATTGATGGCTTTCCATTCCGGCGTGCCTTCAAAGACTTCCGCGTACTCTTTGCGGAACATCTCGGTAGAGACCTTCTCAACGGCCAGCGCGATTTCTCGCGAGGATGGCCAGATATCTTTCAGATAGACAGGGTCATTCTTGCGATCGTGACCAATCGGATCGGTCACCAGGTTGATATTCATGTTCCCTGCGAGAGCGTATGCCACGACCAGCGGCGGCGAAGCAAGCCAGTTGGTTTTTACCAGCGGGTGAATGCGCCCTTCAAAGTTTCGGTTACCGGAAAGAACGGCGCCTACCGTCAGGTCACCCTGCTTGATCGCCGTTTCGATGGGTTCAGGCAGTGGCCCGGAGTTACCAATACAGGTCGTACAGCCGTAGCCCACGAGGTTAAAGCCCAGCTCGTCCAGGTACGGCGTCAGTTTGGCCTGAGCCAGGTAGTCCGACACCACTTTGGATCCCGGGGCCAGCGAGGCCTTAACCCACGGCTGAGGTTTTAACCCAAGCTCGACCGCCTTTTTAGCCAGCAGACCGGCTGCCATCAATACGCTGGGGTTGGACGTGTTGGTGCAGGAGGTAATGGCGGCAATAACAACCGCGCCATCCGGAAGCTGATATTGATGCCCGTTCAGAACATAGTCGACGGGACGATGGTCTTTCTGCGCCACGTTTACTTCCAGGGCATTGCTGGCGGCAAACGCTTTCGGCACGTCAGACAACGCAACCCGATCCTGCGGACGTTTCGGCCCCGCGAGGCTCGCTTCGACGCTTCCCATATCAAGTTCAAGCGTGCTGGTGAAAACAGGCTCATCGCCCGGATTGCGCCACATGCCCTGCGCTTTGGTATACGCTTCCACCAGCGCGACCTGCTCTTCGCTGCGGCCGCTAAGGCGCATGTACTCCAGCGTGACGTCGTCAATGGGGAAAAAGCCGCAGGTGGCACCGTATTCCGGCGCCATATTGGCAATGGTGGCGCGGTCGGCCAGCGGCAGCGAATCCAGACCGTCACCGTAGAATTCAACAAACTTGCCCACCACGCCATGCTTACGCAGCATCTGGGTGACGGTCAGCACCAGATCGGTGGCGGTAATGCCTTCAGAAAGCTTTCCGGTCAGCTTGAAGCCCACCACATCCGGGATAAGCATGGATACCGGCTGGCCGAGCATGGCGGCTTCCGCTTCAATACCGCCGACGCCCCAGCCCAGCACGCCCAGACCGTTGATCATGGTGGTATGCGAATCCGTGCCCACCAGGGTGTCTGGATAAGCGACCCACTCTTTATCCTGCAATTCGCTCCAGACGGCTTTACCCAGATATTCAAGGTTCACCTGGTGACAAATGCCGGTGCCTGGCGGGACCACGCTAAACCGGCTGAACGCCTGCTGTCCCCACTTCAGAAATACGTAGCGCTCGTGGTTGCGCTCCATCTCCAGACGCACGTTTTCGCCAAAGGCGTCATCATCACCGAAGTGGTCAACGGTGACGGAGTGGTCAATGACGAGGTCAACCGGGGAAAGCGGGTTAACTTTTGCCGTATCCCCGCCGAGACGCTTAACGGCTTCGCGCATCGCGGCCAAATCAACCACGGCCGGAACACCGGTAAAGTCCTGCATCAGCACCCTTGCCGGGCGGTAGGCGATTTCTCTGTCGGCATGGGCCTTCTCAAGCCACCCTGCCAGCGCCTGGATATCATCGAGCGTGACAGAATCACCGTCCTGCCAGCGCAAGAGGTTTTCCAGTAAAACTTTCAATGACTTGGGTAAACGCGAAATGTCCCCAAGCGTTCTGGCAGCCAGCGGCAGGCTGTAGTAGTGCCAGGTTTTATTTTCTGCCTGTAATGTGTCCTTACTGGCTTCGCGTAGGGTTAACGACATAAGCTCCTCCTTAATCACAGAGATGCCCTGACAATCATCAGGGCCGTAATTAAAGATAACACAAAGATGTCGTAACGTTTTGATAACAACCCAAATTGATAAATTTAGGATTGGTCCAGCGCGGGGAAACAAAAACCCCGCCGTAGCGAGGTTTTACAATTTAGTGGAGCGCCAGCCAGATGAGCTGACTCCAGAACAGAATCGACACGGTAAAAACGCCGATCCACGACCAGTATTTGTGAGACGTCATGTTATTCATCATAGGGACACCAGGCATTATTTATAAAAATTCCGAGGTCGTTCCTCAGTGCTATATTGCTGATGTGTATTTATTAAAGAGTACAAAAGCGCAGAGTCGATATTCAGACTATTTGCATCATTACGCAATAAACTAAATTATTGTTTTTTGGGTTCGTCTTCTGCGAACACATCAATAAAAGCCTGCTGCTGCGGCGTCAGTTTCCAGGACGCGGGTACAACAGTCGCAGGTGCTTTACGCCCTCTGTGGCCGCTGTCACGATGCTGACACATCTGTTTTACCGAAGCTGTACGTACCGTCACTGACATATTTAACCCCAATATTTCCAGGCCAGGAGAGCAACCACCACCCAAAACAGGGTAGAGACGAGAAAGACCGCCAGCCAGGCTTTACGCTTGAGCGCAGGATCCCTTTGCGGTTCTTCACTTCCTGAAGGCATTGCTAACCTCATACAATCGACATCGCTTATCATTTAGGACCAAACAATTGGTACAATTAATCATCTGTTGAGATAAATCCTAAAGAAACTTTAGCCGAAAAGCCAGTGAATTTACGCACCGGGAGGTATGAAATATTCAATCTTTTGACCAGAAATAAATAATTGAAAAGAAAAATTTGCGAAGGCGTAAATTAGTTTCTACTTTTGTCGCCAATTCACGACATTATAACCTTACGTATTAAATGGATAATGACATTATATGGCAGGGGAATCGCAGATGATGATAATTCTAATTTAGCTTTGAGAGGTTATTTCGGTATCTTTCCCTGGGGGAAAGATACCGGGTGTGATTATTTTTCGGGAAGTTTGATGTCTTTAAACATCTCTTCAATATCTTCATTTGAGCGTAATGCCACGGCGGTATCAACCACATCACGCGTTAAATGAGGGGCAAAGCGCTGAATAAAATCATACATATAGCTGCGCAGGAAGGTGCTGCGGCGGAAACCAATTTTTGTGGTGCTATGGCTGAAAACATCATGCGCATCAAGACGCACCAGGTCAGGGTCTGACACCGGATCCACCGCCATGCTGGCAATGACGCCCACCCCCAATCCAAGCCGGACATAGGTCTTAATCACGTCGGCGTCCGTCGCGGTAAAGACAATGCGCGGCGTTAATCCTGCCCGGTTAAAGGCCGTATCAAGCTCAGAACGCCCGGTAAAGCCAAAGGTATACGTCACCAGAGGATACTGGGCCAGCTCTTCGATAGTGACCGACCCTTTACCCGCCAGGGGGTGATCGGGGGTCACCACAATAGAACGGTTCCAGTGGTAGCACGGGAGCATGACCAGATCGTCATAGAGGTGAAGCGCTTCGGTGGCGATGGCAAAGTCTGCATTCCCCTTGGAGACGGCTTCAGCGATTTGCGTTGGCGAGCCCTGGTGCATATGCAACGAGACGCGAGGATAACGCTCGATAAAGCCTTTGATCACGCCTGGCAGCGCATAGCGCGCCTGCGTATGCGTGGTGGCAATGTACAGCGAGCCTTTATCCGGCCAGGTATGCTCCCCTGCCACAGACTTAATCGCATCGACTTTGGAGAGGACTTCCCGCGCAATGCGGATGATTTCCTGCCCCGCCGGCGTCACCTGGGTAAGATGCTTACCGCTGCGGGCGAAAATCTGAATGCCTAACTCATCCTCCAGCATACGAACTTGTTTGCTGATGCCCGGTTGCGAGGTATATAACCCCTCGGCGGTAGAAGAGACGTTAAGGTTATGATTCACCACCTCAACGATATAACGAAGCTGCTGTAATTTCATGCCAGACCATCCGATTTAGCGCATGCGGTCAATCGCTTAAGACGATTTAATAATAAGAAACAGGTTAACTATAACCACTATATCATTTATAGCCTGACTGTATAGTACGGAACAAAAAATAATAACAAGGTAATAAAAAAGGGCCGGAAATCCGGCCCTTTCACAGGTAAGTTACGGTTAGGGAAGATTATTTCTTGCCTTCAACCCATTTGCCATCGACAAAGAAGGCTGACCATCCGGTCGCTTTACCCTCTTTCTCTGCCGCAACATACTGCTGCTTAGTTTTACGGCTAAACCGCACCACGGTTTTGTTGCCTTCCGGATCCTGCTGTGGCGCATCGGCCAGATAACGCAGTTTCTCCGGCAGACGATCGCGGAAGCGATGCAGCTCTTCCACCAGCGGCGCGCGGGTTTCACGCGATTTTGGGAAGGTGTTGGCGGCCAGGAAGACACCTGCCGCGCCGTCACGCAGCACGAAGTATGCGTCGGATTTCTCGCACGGCAACTCTGGCAGCGGAACCGGATCTTCCTTCGGCGGAGCCACTTCACCGTTACGCAGAATTTTGCGCGTGTTTTTGCATTCATCGTTGGTGCAGGCCATGTACTTACCGAAACGCCCCATTTTCAGGTGCATTTCAGAACCACACTTCTCGCACTCCACAATCGGGCCGTCATAGCCTTTAATGCGGAACTCGCCCTCTTCGATCTCATACCCGTCACACGTTGGGTTATTACCACACACGTGCAGCTTGCGTTTTGGATCGATCAGGTAGCTGTCCATTGCCGTGCCGCATTTTTTGCAGCGGCGCTTGGCACGCAGAGCGTTAGTTTCCGCATCGTCACCTTCCAGCACGTTGAGAACTTCATTCTCCGGCACCAGGTTGATGGTGGTTTTGCAGCGCTCTTTTGGCGACAGCGCATAGCCGGAGCAGCCCAGGAACACGCCCGTGGTGGCAGTACGGATCCCCATCTTGCGGCCACAGGTTGGGCAGTCGATGCTGGTCAGTACCATCTGGTTAGGCAGCATGCCGCCCTCTTCAGGGTCTTTCTCCGCTTTTTCAAGCTGGTCGGTGAAATCGCTGAAGAAGCTGTCGAGGACCTTTTTCCATTCTGCCTGGTGGCTGGCAACCTGGTCGAGACTGTCTTCCATTTGCGCGGTGAAATCGTAGTTCATCAGCTCGCGGAAGTTGGCTTCCAGACGATCGGTGACGATCTCACCCATTTTTTCCGCATAGAAACGACGGTTTTCAACACGGACGTAACCGCGATCCTGAATCGTCGAGATAATTGACGCGTAGGTCGACGGACGGCCAATACCGCGTTTTTCCAGCTCTTTTACCAGAGATGCTTCACTGAAGCGTGCAGGTGGCTTGGTGAAGTGCTGAGCCGGGATCAGCTCAACCAGAGACAGTTCATCACCTTTGTTCACCGCTGGCAGCGTTCGATCTTCATCACCTTTACGCAGCGCAGGCATCACTTTCGTCCAGCCGTCGAAACGCAGAATACGACCGCGCGCCTTGAGACGGAAATCACCCGCCCCGACGGTCAGCGTGGTGGAGTCGTACTGGGCCGGGGTCATCTGGCACGCAACAAACTGACGCCAGATCAGCTGATACAGCTTCTGCGCGTCGGCTTCCATATCTTTCAGCGATTCAGCGAGCACAGAGACATCAGAAGGACGAATCGCTTCGTGCGCTTCCTGAGAATTCTCTTTGCTGGCAAACTGGTTAGCGCTTTCCGGCAGGTATTTCTTACCGAAGTTGTCGCTAATGTAGCCACGCACCATGTTGACCGCGTCCTGACTCAGGTTGGTTGAGTCGGTACGCATGTAGGTGATGTAACCCGCTTCATACAAGCGCTGGGCCATCATCATGGTTTTCTTCACGCCGTAACCCAGACGGGTGCTTGCCGCCTGTTGCAGGGTGGAGGTGATAAACGGCGCACCAGGCTTGCTGCTGGTCGGTTTGTCTTCACGTTCCAGTACCTGATAGCGTGCCTTTTCCAGCAGCGCCACGGCGGCCATGGTCTGGTCGCGGTTTTCCGGACGGAAAGGCTTATCGTTCTGATGGCTTACCTGCAGCGGCAGAGCGTCACCGCCCGGCGTTGTCACATTGGCATCAACTTCCCAGAACTCTTCCGGCACGAAGGCTTTAATTTCGCGCTCACGCTCAACGACCAGACGCACGGCGACGGATTGCACGCGACCTGCGGACAGGCCACGGGCAATCTTCTTCCACAGCAGTGGAGAAACCATGTAACCCACGACGCGGTCCATAAAGCGACGCGCCTGCTGGGCGTTGACGCGGTCGATATTCAGCTCGCCCGGCTTCTCAAACGCCTGACGAATCGCATTCTTCGTAATTTCGTTAAACACTACGCGGCTGTAGCGTTTGTCATCACCCCCGATCACTTCCCGCAGGTGCCACGCAATGGCTTCCCCTTCGCGGTCAAGGTCGGTTGCGAGATAGATGTGGTCTGCTTTTTCAGCCAGCTGCTTCAGCTCGTTAACGACTTTTTCTTTCCCTGGAAGCACTTCATATTGTGCATCCCAGTTATGCCATGGGTTAACACCCATGCGGTTGACAAGCGCGCTACGTTCATCCTTTTTAGGCTTTTTAGCCCCTTTGGTGGAGGTAGAGTCTGCGCTCTTTTTGCTGGCTGAGCCACTGGTCGGCAAATCGCGGATATGACCCACGCTGGACTTAACCACGTAGTCATTACCCAGATACTTATTGATCGTTTTGGCTTTTGCCGGGGACTCAACGATGACGAGAGCTTTACCCATATTCACCTTTACCTAATTTAATTCTTCCAGGAATACGCCGCACGTTGATTTCCCTTCCGCTGACGACGAGCCAATGATATTGCGACTGCGTCAGGAGATATCAACCCCTTTGTCTTACCGGGCGTTAAAGAAAAGCCGCCCAGGTGATTGAGTTCTCGGGTATTTTTCTCACATCTCGTGTAATTCGTGACGAATTCCCGGTTGAATGTCAAGCAATTCTGTTGCCAGAATGACGAAAGCGCACACTCTACCTGATAAAATTCGTTACGCAACTTTATTAGCATGCAAAAGCAAATCCTGCCAGCCAGGCCCCTGCAGCTTATCCCCTCACATTACAGGGAAAATTTGCCCCCAAAGCGCCCTCGGCGTAGACTATTGTCACTGTTTAAGGAGTGGATTATGCAGAATACGACCCAACCTATTGACCGAGCCTCTCTGCTTATCGAAGCAAACAAGCTTATTCGTGACCATGAAGATACGCTGGCAGGCATTGAAGCCACCGGCGTAGAGCAGCGAAATGGCGTGCTGGTTTTCAGCGGCGAATACTTCCTTGATGAACAGGGCTTGCCGACCCCGAAAAGCACCGCCGTGTTTAACATGTTTAAATACCTGGCGCACACGCTTTCCGAGAAATATCACCTGGTCGATTAACGCAAAACGCGAGGCATAAGCCTCGCGTTTTTGTTTACAGCAGCGGTTTTTGTCCGCGCTGTAGCCAGCGGAGCAGCAGGCGGTCCGCGCTTTCTGCGGCACTGTTGGTAAAGCGGTCAAGGAGTCGCTTGCGCTGGGCAAAGCGGACGCCTACCAGTTCCCGGCCTTCCATCAGGTTGAGCAGCAGATCGTCACTGGTTCCGACTTCATCCACCAGCCCTTTCTCCTGCGCCTGAACGCCGTACCAGTGCTCACCCGTCGCGACCTGCTCAATGTCCAGCGTCGGGCGCATACGGTGCACAAAGTCTTTAAAGAGATGATGCGTTTCGTTGAGATCCTCACGGAATTTTTGGCGCCCTTCTTCCGTGTTTTCACCCAGCAGCGTCAGGGTGCGTTTGTACTGACCCGCCGTGTGAAGTTCGATATCAATCTCTTTATTTTTCAGGAAGCGGTTAAAGTTCGGGATCTGCGCGACCACGCCGATCGAGCCAATAATAGAAAACGGTGCGGCCACAATTTTGTCCGCCACGCAGGCCATCATGTAGCCACCGCTCGCCGCCACTTTATCTACGGCTACGGTCAGCGGGATCTGTTTTTCACGCAGGCGCTGTAGCTGAGAAGCGGCCAGGCCGTAGCCATGCACGACACCTCCCGGGCTTTCAAGACGAACAACAACCTGATCCTGCGGCGTCGCCACGGCCAGAACGGCCGTCACTTCCTCCCGCAAAGAGGACACTTCATGCGCATCCATGCTGCCCTTAAAATCGAGCACGTAGACGCGGGGCGTGACCTTATCCTGTGGCGTATTGAGCTTCGCCTTTGCTTTTGCCGCTTTGGCTTCCTGTTTATGCTTTTTCTTCTGCGCTTTGAGCCACAGTTTCTGTTGATGACTGTCAAGCAGCGCCAGAGACATCTCTTCCTGCATCTCTTTATACTGCTCGCTCAGGCGGGTGATGCGTAACTCCCCACGCTGACGCTTGCGCTGCGTCAGGTTGACAATCAGAACGGCAACCACCGCAATGGCAATCACCACCGTCGCGATTTTCGCCAAAAACAACCCATATTGAGAAAGTAATTCCACGCGTTCCACCTTGATTTAACCACGAATCTTTCACGGCAGTGTACAACAGCCCTGCCCATGCGTCTCGCTCGTGACATTACCTCTGCGAGCCGCCTTCAGGAATCCCCGGTCTGGCGTTTAAATATTTGCAAATTGTTAATTTTACAGCAATGCGTCCTGTAGACTGATTGAATTATCAGGCGAATTCGGGCATAAAGCCGAAAAGTCACAAAAGAAGGCGTCTTTGAGTCACCGTGCGCCGAGGAGTCACCTTGCATTATCAACCGCAAAAAAATCTGCTGCAGAACCGCATCATTCTTGTCACTGGGGCCAGCGACGGGATTGGCCGTGAAGCGGCGCTGACCTACGCTGAGTATGGCGCGATCGTCATCCTGACCGGCCGCAACGAAGAAAAACTTAAAGGGGTGGCGCAGGAGATTGAAGCCGCAGGTGGGATTCCCGCTCGCTGGTACACGCTCGATCTGCTCACCTGCACGCCCGCGTCATGTCATGAGCTTGCTCACCGCATCAGCACCCATTACCCGCGCCTGGACGGCGTACTGCACAATGCCGGCTTGCTTGGCGAAGTTCGCCCGATGGATGAACAGGATCCCGAGATCTGGCAGGAGGTCATGCAGGTCAACGTCAACGGGACGTTTTTCCTGACCCAGGCACTGCTTCCTTTATTACTCAAATCGGATTCGGGTTCACTGGTGTTCACCTCCTCCAGCGTAGGCCGTGAGGGGCGTGCAAACTGGGGTGCCTATGCCGTATCAAAATTCGCGACCGAAGGCATGATGCAGGTGCTGGCAGAGGAGTACCAAAGCCGCCATCTGCGCGTAAACTGCATTAACCCGGGCGGTACGCGCACCAAAATGCGCGCCAGCGCCTTCCCAACGGAAGATCCGCAGAAGCTGAAAACGCCGGCAGACATTATGCCGCTCTATCTCTGGCTAATGGGCGACGACAGCCGCCGCAAAACCGGGATGACCTTTGACGCCCAGCCAGGCCGTAAACCAGGAATATCGCAATGAGTGAAGAACGTCACCAGCAGCGCCAGCAGCGTCTGAAGGAACAGGTTGATGCGCGCGTCGCGGCCGCTCAGGATGAGCGCGGGATCGTCATCGTCTTTACAGGCAACGGCAAAGGGAAAACCACGGCCGCATTCGGCACGGCGACACGCGCCGTCGGCCACGGACAGAAGGTCGGCGTTATCCAGTTTATTAAAGGTGAGTGGCCTAACGGCGAGCGTAATCTGCTTGAGCCCCACGGCGTTGAGTTCCAGGTGATGGCGACCGGATTTACGTGGGACACCCAGAACCGCGAAACCGATACCGCAGCCTGTCTGGCCGTCTGGGAGCACGCTAAAAGAATGCTGGCCGATCCTTCACTCAATATGGTTCTGCTGGATGAGATCACCTATATGGTCGCCTACGACTATTTGCCGCTGGAAGACGTGCTTAATGCACTGAAAAACCGTCCCGCCCATCAGACGGTTATCATCACGGGCCGCGGGTGCCATCGGGATATTCTGGACCTGGCAGATACCGTCAGCGAGCTGCGTCCGGTAAAACATGCGTTTGATGCGGGCATCAAAGCGCAAATGGGGATTGATTACTAAAGAAAAAAGCCCGGTGTCTTCACCGGGCTTTTACATTAACTGTTGTTATTACGGCTGCCAGAGCGGCGGTTGCTGCTCACCTGGCTGTGACGCTTCACCGCACGGCGAATCTGGTTCGCCTTCATGCGGCGACGATCTTTTTCCACCGCCACTTTAGAGGTGGTTTCCGGCGTCAGGCCGACCAGCTCGCGCAGGTAGTTGGTCTGGGTCAGATCCAGTTCAGTATATCCCCCACGCGGCAGGCCTTTTGGCAGCAGGATGTCGCCGTAACGGACACGGATCAGGCGGCTAACCTGCACGCCTACCGCTTCCCAGAGACGACGCACCTCGCGGTTGCGGCCTTCGGTCAGGGTCACGTTGTACCACTGGTTGATGCCTTCCCCACCGGTAAATTTGATGGTTTTGAACGCCGCAGGACCGTCTTCCAGCTGAACGCCACGCGACAGGTCGCGCAGCTTATTCTCGTCAACCTGGCCGAACACACGCACGGCGTATTCACGTTCCACTTCACGGCTTGGGTGCATCAGACGGTTTGCCAGTTCACCATCGGTGGTAAACAGCAGCAGACCGCAGGTATTCACGTCCAGACGACCAACGGCAATCCAACGAGCGCCACGCAGTTTAGGCAGACGGTCAAACACCGTCGGGCGACCTTCCGGGTCATTGCGGGTACACAGCTCGCCTTCCGGCTTGTAGTAAGCCAGCACGCGGCAGATTTGTTCAGCAGACTCTTTCACGGAGATAATATGACCGTCGATACGGATCTTCAGCCCCGGTACGATTTCTACGCGGTCACCCAGCGTGGCGATTTTACCGTCCACACTCACGCGGCCCGCTTCAATAATGGCTTCGATTTCACGGCGTGAACCGTGGCCGGCACGCGCCAGCACTTTCTGTAACTTCTCGCTCATTGAGCTTCCTCAGGTGTCGCCTTCACAGGCGTCGAATCAGGTCAAAAGAGGGCTGAGCCCTGCTTTGATGGCCGCGTAGTATATCTGCTTATACCATTACAAGAAAGGCTTTACGTCACCCACGCCTTCTCGAATCACTTCCGGTGCATCTTCGGTTAAGTCGACCACGGTGGTTGGCTGCTGGCCGAGATAACCGCCATGAATAATCAGCTCGACCACCTTCTCCAGACGATCTTTGATCTCTTCCGGATCGGACTCGGTAAACTCGCTGCCCGGCAGCATCAGCGAGGTAGAGAGCATCGGCTCGCCGAGGGTTTCCAGCAGCGCCTGCGCAATCGGGTTCGACGGCACGCGCATGCCGATCGTCTTACGCTTTTCCTGCAGCAGGCGGCGCGGCACCTCTTTCGTCCCTTTCAGGATGAAGGTGTAGTTGCCCGGCGTGTTGTTCTTGATCAGGCGAAACGCCACGTTATCCACATAAGCATAGGTGGACAGCTCAGAGAGATCGCGGCACATCAGGGTAAAGTTATGGCCGTCCGGCAGTTGGCGAATACGGCAAATGCGTTCCATCGCCCCTTTATCTTCGATTTTGCAGCCCAGCGCGTAGCCGGAATCGGTCGGGTAGACAATCACGCCGCCTTTGCGGACGATCTCCACGGCCTGGTTAATCAGACGTGGCTGCGGGTTATCCGGATGGATATAGAAAAACTGACTCATACTTCCCTCTCTTCAATTTGCTGCGGCTGTTCCCAGAGCTGCCAGACCGGCTCAACGCCAGCGGGCAGCCAGAGCTTGCGCCCCAGTTCGATCCAGGCGCAGGGCTGATGGAAATCAGAACCCTGTGAGCCAAGCAGACCGTACTGTCGGGCATAGGTCGCGAGCTGCGCGCGCTCATTGGGCGCCTGCTGACACTGGGCGACTTCCATCGCCTCACCACCATTTTCGGCAAAGTGCGCCAGCAGCCTTTTCAGCCATTTAGCAGAAAGATTATACCGCCCCGGATGGGCCAGCACGGCCTTACCGCCAGAATGATGAATCACATCAATAGCTTGTTTTATTGTACACCACTGTGGCGGAACGTATCCGGTTTTCCCGCGCGCCAGATACTTTTTAAAGACATCCGCCATCGTCGTGGCTTTACCCGCCTCTACCAGAAAACGGGCGAAATGACCGCGCGTGACAGCCCCGCCGTTCGCCAGCTTTTGGGCACCTTCCAGCGCGCCCGCAATATGCGCCTTTTCCAGACGTTCGCCGATCATCTCTGCGCGCTGGTTGCGGCGCGTTTTTTGTTCTTGCAAAAAAGCAGTCAGTGCCGGATGGTCTATATCGATGTTCAGGCCAACGATATGAATCTCATGGTTTTCCCAGACGGTCGAAATTTCGACACCGGAGACCAGATTAAGCGCCAGCCCGCTGCGGGCGATCTCGGCGCGCGCCGCCGGAATGGCATCCGTCGTATCGTGATCGGTTATCGCCAGCGTACCGACGCGCATTTCAACGGCACGATGAACCAGGGCTTCGGGTGTCAGCAGGCCATCAGAGGCCTGAGTATGGCTGTGTAAATCATAAATAATAGCGTAGGTGGTATCGCTCAAAGCACTTCCCATAACAGGTTGGAGACATCCGAAACCATCATGATACCGACTTATATCGAAATTCTGAAATCAAGGGTTGACAATACGCCATCGAACTAGTTAACTAGTACGCAAGTTCACACGAGAAAGGTATCTGAAAATGACAGCACATTTCACTCTGCACGGTTGGTGGCGTACTTCCTGATCATCGGGCAGTGTCACGCGTCTGCGAAATGCAAACAGATACCCGCCCGCTACCCAGCGGGCTTTTTTTTGAACAGAATAAATGAGAACACCAACATGCAAACAGCCAAACCCCATCTTGAATTGCTGACCTGCGAGGCGGCCTATCGCCACAACCCGACCGCGCTGTTTCATCAGGTGTGCGGGGCTCGCCCGGCTACGCTGCTACTGGAATCTGCGGACATTGACAGCAAGGACGATCTCAAGAGCCTGCTGCTGGTCGACAGCGCGTTGCGCATTACCGCCCTAGGTGACACTGTCACAATCAAGGCCTTATCAGACAACGGCGCCTCGCTGCTGCCGCTGCTGGATGCCGCCCTGCCTTCAGGCATCGAAAACGAACGTCATCCAGAAATGCGCATTCTGCATTTCCCGCCGGTTAGCCAGCTGCTGGATGAAGACGCGCGCCTGTGCTCCCTTTCCGTCTTTGATGCCTTCCGCCTGCTGCAGAACCTGGTCACCGTTCCGCACGATGAGCGTGAAGCGATGTTCTTTGGCGGGCTGTTTGCCTACGACCTGGTCGCCGGATTTGAAGATTTACCGGAAACCGAGCAGGGCAATCGCTGCCCGGACTATTGCTTCTATCTGGCCGAAACCCTGCTGGTGATCGACCATCAGAAACAGTACACCCGTATCCAGGCCAGCCTGTTCACGCCTTCGACCGCTGAGAAAAACCGTCTTGAGCACCGTATCGCGCAGCTTCAGCAGCAGATGACGGAAGCGCCACCTGCACTGCCGGTACAGCGCGTGGAAAAAATGACCTGCGATGTGAACCAGACCGACGATCAGTACGGTGCCGTGGTTCGCCAGATGCAAAAAGCGATTCGCGCCGGGGAAATTTTCCAGGTTGTACCGTCCCGTCGCTTCTCTCTGCCCTGCCCGTCTCCGCTGGCCGCTTACGACGTGCTGAAAAAGAGCAACCCAAGCCCGTACATGTTCTTTATGCAAGACAACGACTTCACGCTGTTCGGCGCCTCGCCGGAAAGCTCGCTGAAATATGACGCCGCCAGCCGCCAGATTGAGATCTACCCGATCGCCGGAACCCGTCCACGTGGACGTCGCGCAGACGGCTCGCTGGATCGCGATCTCGACAGCCGTATCGAGCTGGAAATGCGCACCGACCATAAAGAGCTCTCCGAGCATCTGATGCTGGTTGACCTGGCACGTAACGACCTGGCTCGTATTTGCACCCCAGGCAGCCGCTACGTGGCGGACCTGACTAAAGTCGACCGCTATTCGTTCGTGATGCACCTGGTCTCCCGCGTGGTCGGTGAGCTGCGCCAGGACCTCGACGTGCTGCACGCCTACCGCGCCTGCATGAACATGGGCACCCTGAGCGGTGCGCCGAAAGTGCGCGCTATGCAGCTGATTGCCGCCGCCGAAGGGCGTCGTCGCGGCAGCTACGGCGGCGCGGTGGGTTACTTCACCGCCCATGGTGACCTCGATACCTGCATCGTGATCCGCTCCGCCTATGTTGAAGACGGTATTGCCACCGTCCAGGCGGGTGCCGGGATTGTTCTTGATTCTGTTCCGCAGTCTGAAGCTGACGAAACGCGCAGCAAAGCCCGTGCGGTCCTTCGCGCCATTGCTACCGCACACCACGCACAGGAGATTTTCTGATGGCTGACATTCTGCTGCTCGATAATATCGACTCCTTTACCTACAACCTGGCAGATCAGCTGCGTGCGAATGGCCATAACGTCGTTATCTATCGTAACCATGTACCGGCGCAAACCCTGATTGACCGTCTGGCCACCATGCAAAACCCGGTGCTGATGCTCTCTCCGGGGCCAGGCGCGCCGAGCGAAGCGGGCTGTATGCCAGAGCTGCTGACCCGTATGCGCGGCAAGCTGCCGATTATCGGCATCTGCCTGGGCCATCAGGCGATTGTTGAAGCCTATGGCGGCTACGTTGGCCAGGCAGGTGAAATCCTCCACGGTAAAGCGTCCAGCATTGAACATGACGGCCAGGCGATGTTTGCCGGGCTGCCGAATCCGCTCCCGGTCGCGCGCTACCACTCGCTGGTCGGCAGCAACATTCCCGCCGGGCTGACGATCAACGCCTCGTTTGAAGGGATGGTGATGGCGGTACGTCACGACGCGGATCGCGTCTGCGGGATGCAGTTCCATCCGGAATCCATCCTGACCTCCCACGGTGCCCGCCTGCTGGAGCAGACACTCGACTGGGCGTTACAGAAGCTGGAGCAGACCAACACCCTGCAGCCGATTCTGGAAAAACTGTATCAGGCGCAAACCCTGAGCCAGCAGGAGAGCCACCAGCTCTTCTCCGCCGTGGTTCGCGGTGAGCTGAAGCCGGAACAGCTCGCAGCCGCACTGGTGAGCATGAAGGTCCGCGGTGAAAGCCCGCAGGAGATCGCCGGTGCCGCCACGGCCCTGCTGGAAAATGCCGCCCCGTTCCCGCGTCCGGACTATCCGTTTGCCGATATCGTCGGCACCGGCGGTGACGGCAGCAACAGTATCAATATTTCAACCGCCAGCGCCTTTGTGGCCGCAGCGTGTGGCCTGAAAGTGGCGAAGCACGGTAACCGCAGCGTGTCCAGCCGGTCAGGCTCGTCTGATTTACTCGCGGCATTCGGCATTAATCTCGATATGAACGCCGAACGTTCCCGTGAAGCGCTGGATGACCTGGGCGTCTGCTTCCTGTTTGCGCCGAAGTATCACACCGGTTTCCGCCACGCAATGCCGGTTCGTCAGCAGCTTAAAACCCGCACGCTGTTTAACGTGCTCGGCCCCCTGATCAACCCGGCCCATCCGCCGCTGGCGCTGATCGGTGTCTACAGTCCGGAACTGGTCCTGCCGATTGCCGAGACCTTGCGCGTGCTGGGTTACCAGCGTGCCGCCGTGGTGCACAGCGGCGGAATGGACGAAGTGTCACTGCATGCGCCGACGCTGGTAGCCGAACTGCGCGACGGTGAAATCCTGAGCTACCAGCTCGAAGCCGCTGACTTTGGTTTAACTCCGTATCACCAGGAAGCGCTGGCCGGCGGTACCCCGGAAGAAAACCGTGACATTCTGACGCGCTTATTACAAGGTAAGGGAGAGGTCGCCCATGAGGCCGCCGTTGCCGCCAACGTCGCCATGCTGATGCGTTTGCACGGCGAGGAAGACCTGAAGGCCAACGTTCAAAAAGTTCTGGATGTACTGCGCTCCGGTGCAGCTTACGATCGCGTTACCGCACTTGCGGCAAGAGGGTAAAGAATGCAGACCGTTTTAGCGAAAATCGTTGCCGATAAGGCCATCTGGGTGGAAGCCCGCAAGCAACAGCAGCCGCTTGCCAGTTTTCAGAATGACGTCGTCCCGAGCAGCCGTCGTTTCTATGACGCCCTGCAGGGTGCGCGCACCGCGTTTATTCTTGAGTGCAAAAAAGCGTCTCCGTCTAAAGGCGTTATCCGTGACGATTTCGACCCGGCGCGTATTGCCGGCATTTATAAGCATCATGCGTCAGCCATCTCCGTGCTGACGGATGAGAAATATTTTCAGGGCAGCTTCGATTTTCTGCCGATCGTCAGCGGCATCGCGCCGCAGCCGATCCTGTGCAAAGACTTTATCATTGACCCGTATCAGATCTGGCTGGCGCGCTTTTACCAGGCTGACGCCTGCCTGCTGATGCTCTCGGTGCTTGACGACGAGCAGTATCGCCAGCTCTCTGCCGTCGCGCACAGCCTGAAAATGGGCGTGCTGACCGAAGTGAGTAATGAAGAGGAGCTGGAGCGTGCGATTGCGCTGGAAGCCAAAGTGGTAGGCATTAATAACCGCGATCTGCGTGATCTGTCCATTGACCTGAACCGTACGCGCCAGCTGGCGCCGCGTCTGGGATCTGGCGTCACGGTGATCAGCGAATCCGGCATTAACAGCTACGCCCAGGTGCGCGAGCTGAGCCACTTCGCCAACGGTTTCCTGATTGGCTCCGCCATGATGGAACATGACGATCTCAATGCGGCAGTACGTCGCGTGCTGCTGGGTGAAAACAAAGTCTGCGGCTTAACCCGCGAACAGGACGCCCAGGCCGCGTATGAAGCCGGAGCGATTTACGGCGGGCTGATTTTTGTGGATTCCTCCCCTCGCGCGGTCAGCGAAGAGCAGGCGCGTAAGGTCATCGCCGCGGCTCCGCTCAGCTATGTTGGCGTGTTCCGCAATGCAGATATCGCAGAGGTGGTTGAAAAAGCCGACGCGTTATCCCTGAGCGCGGTGCAGCTTCACGGCGATGAAGATCAGGCCTATATCGATGCCCTGCGCGCCACGCTGGCACCGCAGGTACAGATCTGGAAAGCGCAACGCGTTGACGATACGTTGCCCCCGCGTAACCTGAACCACGTGGATAAATACGTCCTCGATAACGGCCAGGGCGGAACCGGCCAGCGTTTTGACTGGTCTCTGCTGAACGGTGAAAAGCTGGACAACGTCCTGCTGGCGGGCGGTTTAAGCCCGGACAACTGTGTAGAAGCCGCGAAAACCGGCTGCGCAGGCCTCGATTTCAATTCAGGCGTAGAGTCCCAGCCGGGTAGTAAAGATGCCAGCAAACTGGCCTCGGTTTTTAAAACTCTGCGTGCATATTAAGGAAGAGAAGATGACGACATTACTTAACCCGTATTTTGGTGAGTTCGGCGGGATGTACGTCCCGCAAATCCTGATGCCCGCGCTGCGCCAGCTGGAAGAAGCGTTTGTCAGCGCGCAGAAGGATCCGGCGTTTCAGGCCGAATTTACCGACCTGCTGAAAAACTATGCAGGCCGCCCAACGGCCCTGACCAAATGCCGCAATCTGACGGAAGGCACGAAAACCACGCTGTATCTTAAGCGTGAAGACCTGCTGCACGGCGGCGCACACAAGACTAACCAGGTGCTGGGTCAGGCGCTGCTTGCGAAGCGTATGGGCAAAACCGAAATCATCGCCGAAACCGGCGCAGGCCAGCACGGCGTGGCCTCGGCGCTCGCCAGCGCCCTGCTCGGTCTGAAATGCCGCATCTATATGGGGGCGAAAGACGTTGAGCGTCAGTCTCCAAACGTTTTCCGTATGCGTCTGATGGGTGCGGAAGTGATCCCGGTGCACAGCGGCTCCGCGACGCTGAAGGATGCCTGTAACGAAGCGCTGCGCGACTGGTCCGGCAGCTACGAAACCGCGCACTATATGCTCGGTACCGCGGCGGGCCCGCACCCGTTCCCGACCATCGTGCGTGAGTTCCAGCGCATGATCGGGGAAGAGACCAAAGCACAGATCCTCGAAAAAGAGGGTCGTCTCCCGGATGCGGTCATCGCCTGCGTCGGCGGCGGATCTAACGCCATCGGTATGTTCGCAGACTTTATCGACGACACCAGCGTGGGTCTGATTGGCGTCGAGCCTGCGGGTCACGGCATTGAATCGGGTGAACACGGCGCGCCGCTGAAGCATGGCCGCGTGGGGATCTACTTCGGCATGAAATCCCCGATGATGCAGACCGATGAAGGCCAGATTGAAGAGTCTTACTCTATCTCTGCTGGCCTCGACTTCCCATCCGTCGGGCCGCAGCACGCCTATCTGAACAGCACCGGTCGTGCGGACTATGTCTCCATTACCGATGACGAAGCGCTGGAAGCGTTCAAAACGCTGTGCCGCAGCGAAGGGATCATCCCGGCGCTGGAGTCTTCACACGCTCTGGCCCATGCGCTGAAATTGATGAAAGACAATCCGGAAAAAGAACAGCTGCTGGTGGTCAACCTTTCCGGACGCGGTGACAAAGATATCTTCACCGTTCACGATATTCTGAAAGCACGAGGGGAAATCTGATGGAACGCTACGATAACGTATTTGCAGAACTGAAATCCCGCCAGGAAGGCGCGTTCGTTCCCTTCGTCACCCTGGGCGATCCGGGCCCTGAACAGTCGCTGAAGATCATCGACACCCTGATTGAAGCCGGTGCCGATGCGCTGGAGCTGGGGATCCCGTTCTCTGACCCGCTGGCGGATGGCCCGACCATCCAGAATGCGACGCTGCGCGCATTTGCCTCAGGCGTTACGCCGACCCAGTGCTTCGAGATGCTGGCGGCGATCCGTCAGAAGCACCCCACTATCCCGATTGGCCTGCTGATGTACGCCAATCTGGTGTTCAACCGCGGTATCGATGAGTTTTACGCCGAGTGCGCCCGCGTGGGTGTCGACTCCGTTCTGGTCGCCGACGTGCCGGTTGAAGAGTCCGCGCCGTTCCGCCAGGCTGCGATGCGCCATAATGTCGCCCCTATTTTCATCTGCCCGCCAAACGCGGACGATGAGCTGCTGCGCCAGATTGCCTCTTACGGGCGCGGTTACACCTACCTGCTCTCCCGCGCAGGCGTGACCGGTGCCGAGAATAAGGCCGCATTGCCGCTGCATCATCTGGTAGAGAAGTTGGCCGAGTACCATGCCGCACCGCCGCTGCAGGGCTTCGGGATCTCCTCTCCGGATCAAGTCACCGCGGCGATTGACGCGAAGGCTGCGGGTGCCATTTCCGGCTCTGCGATTGTGAAGATCATCGAGAAGAACGTGGACAAGCCCGAGCAGATGCTGGCCGAGCTGAAGGCGTTTGTAACCGCCATGAAGGCAGCGACGCGTAAAGCCTGACCCCTCCACCGTCTGGCATCCCTGCCAGACGGTTAGCCTTTATTCCCCGCCATCAACAAAGGATGACGTTAAAATTGATCCTTTCGATATTTTCGGTGTGAATGGCTTTTCAAACCGTCATGTAAGCGTATGATCTGGACTCTTTTTTATCTTTAATCCTTCTGAGTTCAGAGGCTTATTCATGTCATGGCAATCCTTCAAACAGGCTTACCTGGTTAAGTTCTGGTCACCCGTTCCGGCCGTTATCGCGGCAGGCATTCTCTCTACTTATTATTTTGGCATTACCGGTACCTTCTGGGCCGTGACCGGCGAGTTTACCCGCTGGGGTGGACAGCTGCTGCAGCTCACAGGCGTGCACGCCGAAGAGTGGGGATACTTTAAGCTCATCCACCTCGACGGTACGCCGCTCACCCGTATTGACGGGATGATGATCATCGGCATGTTCGGCGGCTGCTTCGCTGCCGCGCTGTGGGCAAACAACGTTAAGTTGCGTATGCCCAAAAGCCGGATCCGCATTGTGCAGGCGGTTGTCGGCGGCATGATTGCCGGATTCGGCGCGCGTCTGGCGATGGGGTGTAACCTTGCCGCCTTCTTTACCGGGATCCCGCAGTTTTCGCTTCACGCCTGGTTCTTTGCCGTCGCCACGGCCATCGGCTCTTACTTTGGCGCAAAATTCACCCTGCTGCCGCTGTTTCGTATTCCAGTGAAAATGACAAAAGTCAGCGCAGCATCTCCGTTAACCCAGAAGCCCTCTCAGGCCCGCCGCCGTTTTCGCCTCGGAATGCTGGTCTTTTTCGCCATGGTGGCATGGGCGCTCTGCACCGCCCTGAACCAACCTAAGCTCGGTCTGGCGATGCTGTTCGGTGTGGGTTTTGGTCTGCTCATTGAACGCGCGCAGATCTGCTTTACCTCCGCGTTTCGCGATATGTGGATCACCGGGCGCACGATGATGGCGAAAGCGATTATCGCCGGGATGGCGGTCAGCGCCATCGGCATCTTCAGCTATGTTCAACTGGGCGTCGAACCAAAAATCATGTGGGCCGGTCCTAACGCGGTCATTGGCGGCCTGCTGTTCGGCTTCGGGATCGTGCTGGCTGGCGGGTGTGAAACCGGCTGGATGTATCGCGCCGTAGAAGGTCAGGTTCACTACTGGTGGGTGGGTCTGGGAAATGTGATTGGCTCGACGATCCTGGCGTACTACTGGGATGACGTGTCTCCCGTCCTGGCCACCAGCTGGGACAAGGTCAACCTGCTGAATACCTTCGGGCCTCTCGGCGGCCTCCTCGTCACCTACGCCTTGCTGTTGGTCGCTTTTTTACTGGTCGTCGCACAGGAGAGACGTTTCTTCCGCCGTGCGAGCGTTAAAACAAAAACGCAGGAGAATGCAGCATGAAAGAGATTGTGCCTGATTATCGTCTGGATATGGTTGGCGAGCCCTGTCCATATCCGGCGGTGGCTACGCTTGAAGCGCTGCCGCAGCTTAAGAAAGGTGAAATTCTGGAGGTAGTCAGCGACTGCCCGCAGTCCATCAACAACATACCGCTGGATGCGAAAAACCACGGTTATACGGTGCTGGATATCCAGCAGGATGGCCCAACCATTCGCTATCTGATTCAAAAATGATCGTTAAGGGCCTCGTCAGGGGCCTTTATCGTATTGAATTATAAGACATCTTGATCCACGGCAAAAACGTGATTTTTGACTTAAGTAAAATCTCATTTCCCTTTTGAAGGAGGTTTTCGCGGTTTGATGTATTTACGAGCTTTACTGGTTTTCGCCTTATTGATTCCCTTCCATGCGCTGTCCCTGAATTTCTCTTCTACCTTCCTGCGCCTTAATTGTCCGCAAAGAGGACTTGTCGAGGTTATTCTGCACGTTTATGACCATACCCAGGAACGGTGGCACGGTCATTTTGAAACCGGCGCGGGACATAAACGTGCGGGTGACACCGAAATTATCCCGTTTGCCAACGGCGATATTCTCTTCCATTCCCTGTCCAGCGACGCTTTCAGCTATTTATATGATGGGGAAACGATCCTGAGGCACTGCGTAAAGCTTGATGAGCGGCCGGTTTATCCGTCGTTTTGATGTGAGCAAAGCAAACTGGCCACCCTGTGGCCAGTTTGACGGGGGATCAGAAACGATAACCCGCAGAGAACATAAACACCCACGGATCCAGGCGAGTATTGATACTTTGCTGCTGGCCGCCCGCCTTGAAGCGTACGTCCGTATCAATATCCATATACCAGACCGAGGCGTTGATCAGCCAGTCACGGTTAATCAGGTAATCCAGACCGACCTGTCCCGCCATGCCCCACGAATCTTTCAGGCTGAGGTCCGTCAGACCCGCCTCTTTACCGGTATCGTTGAATTTCTCATCAAAGAAGGTGGTGTAGTTTACACCGGCGCCAATATAAGGACGCACCTTGCTGCTTGAGTCGCCAAAGTACCATTGCGCCATCAGCGTTGGCGGTAAATGGTGGACCGTGGCGATATCACCGGTTGGTCCTAAACCGACGCGATGACGGAACGGCGTTGCGGCCAGAAGCTCAACGCCCACGTTATCCGTCGCCATCCAGGTAAAGGTTAAACCTAACTGGGTGTTATTACTGACGTTAAAACCGCCCATTCCCAGCACGTTATCCGATCCTTCAGTTGGGCGAACCGTAGCCGAACCGGCACGAATAAAGAATTCGCCTGCTTCATGCGCATACGCGCCGCCAGAGAGACTGCTTAATACAAGGGCTGCCACCGCTAATTTTTTCATATCCGCTCCATCGTTGTGGTTTTAATCGCGGATGAGAATATACTCACAAAAGGGTAATAAGTGATCTGCCACAGATCACATTAAAACCAGTAACTTAACATTCATTGATCTGGATTAATTTTTTGTTACGCATCCAAAACCAATAAGTTGTTTCCATGTCAATTTTTGGCATTTCACGGTTACAAAATTTTCCCTTTTCCCCCTCTTGCTCTTCCTCTGGCGGCTGGATAATTTATCGCTCTCACAAGTTGATTTGATGCGTTCTTCTTTTGCAGGTGTGCCATGAGTGATATTAACCCGTGCATGACGTGCGGAGCCTGTTGTGCGTATTTTCGAGTCTCTTTCTACTGGGCCGAAGCCAGCGATGGCGGCGGTACCGTTCCGGTTCATCTTACCGAGCAGTTAACACCCTTTCTGCGCTGCATGAGCGGCACGAACCAAAAGCAGGCCCGCTGTGTGGCGCTACAGGGTGAGCCTGGGGTCGCGACCCGCTGTTCCATCTATGAGGATCGCCCCAGCCCGTGCCGGGAATTTGCCATGTCGGGGGAAGATGGGCAGGTCAACGAAGCCTGTAACCGCGCCCGCGCCCGCGTTGGATTACCGCCGCTTTACAAAGATATGCTTTTCCATACAAGCCTTGATGCTGCCACAGCAGGTGCATCCGGTGTACAATTGCCGGCTAATTAACACCTGCAATACTCAAGGAGAGTGCATGTCTATCACGGCGAAGTCTGTCTACCGTGACACGGGAAACTTTTTCCGCAATCAGTTCATTACCTTTTTACTGATCGCGTTGCTTTGCGCCTTTATCACGGTGGTGCTGGGTCATGCGTTCTCACCGAGTGAAGAACAGATTGCCAGCCTGAGCCAGGGCGACCATCTTGCGGGTAGCGTGGGGTTGTTTGAGCTGGTGCAAAACATGACGCCGGAGCAGCAGCAAATTCTGCTGCGCGCTTCTGCCGCGTCCACGTTCTCAGGCCTGATTGGTAATGCGGTTCTGGCGGGCGGCGTTTTGCTGATGATTCAGCTGGTATCGGCAGGTCACCGGGTCAGCGCCTTACGGGCGATTGGTGCCAGCGCGCCGGTCTTACCTAAGCTGTTTATCCTGATCTTTTTGACCACCCTGCTGGTGCAGATGGGGATTATGCTGGTCGTGGTGCCGGGTGTATTACTGGCTATCGTGCTCTCATTTGCCCCGGTGATGGTCGTGCAGGATAAGATGGGTATTTTTACCGCGATGCGCAGCAGCATCAGACTGGCATGGGCTAATATGCGTCTGGTGGCGCCCGCCGTGATCGGCTGGCTGCTGGCCAAAACGCTGCTGTTATTGTTTGCGCCGAATTTTGCGGTTTTAACGCCTAATGTTGGCGCCGTGGTGGCGAATACGCTGAGCAATCTCATTTCAGCGGTACTGCTCGTCTATCTGTTCCGCCTGTATATGTTAATTCGTCAGTAATCCCGAGGCGGGGGGCATCGGTGTCTCCCGCCCCGCCTAGAAGATGGAATCACAGAATGAAGCAGTTTCTTGATTTTTTACCGCTCGCGGTGTTTTTCGCTGTCTATAAGTTGTACGACATTTTTGCTGCAACAAAAGCATTAATCGTTGTGACCGCCGTTGTGCTGATCTATAGCTGGATTCGCTATCGCAAAGTCGAAAAAATGGCGCTTATTACGTTCATCTTAGTGGCGGTGTTCGGTGGATTGACCATTGCCTTGCATGATGTTGAATTTATTAAGTGGAAGGTGACTGTTATTTATGCGTTGTTTGCAGCAGCATTACTGTTCAGTCAATGGTTCATGAAAAAGCCCCTTATCCAGAGCATGTTAGGTAAAGAACTCACGCTGCCGCAGGCAGTCTGGTCGCGTCTGAATACTGCCTGGGCAATCTTCTTTATTCTCTGCGGTCTCGCTAATATCTATATCGCCTTCTGGCTGCCGCAGGATATCTGGGTCAACTTTAAGGTCTTTGGCCTGACTGCGCTGACGCTTATCTTCACGCTGTTAAGCGGTGTATACATCTATCGTCATATGCCGCAGGACGACAACCACTGATTACTGACTGACCAGAACGTCAACGACGGGCGTTCTGGTCTATTCTCTCCGCACGCGAATCATAGTAGCATCCCGCCTGAAGTCTTCCGTTACGAGTTAAAACAATGACAACAACTAACGCCCCTCAGGGCGAACTGGTTTTACGCACACTGGCAATGCCCGCTGACACCAATGCCAATGGCGATATTTTTGGCGGCTGGCTGATGTCGCAGATGGATATGGGCGGCGCAATTCTGGCAAAAGAGATTGCCCACGGGCGCGTGGTCACCGTGAGAGTGGACGGCATGACCTTCCTGCGCCCGGTTGCGGTGGGTGATGTGGTTTGCTGCTACGCGCGCTGCGTGAAACGCGGTAATACCTCCATTTCCATCAACATCGAAGTCTGGGTGAAGAAAGTCTCTTCTGAGCCGATTGGGCAACGTTATAAGGCCACTGAAGCGCTGTTTATTTATGTCGCTGTGGACAGCGAGGGTAAACCTCGTCAACTTCCACAGGCCTGATCGACAGGCAAAAAAAAGCCTCCTTTCGGAGGCTTTTTTTATTCCATCTGCGCCCCGCCGTTCAGGCGGAAAACAATATTGACGATCAATCCGCTACCCGGCTTGCCTGGCTCATAGCGCCATCTGCGCATGGCAGATTTCACTTCGCGCTCAAACATATTAGAAGGTTGCGCAGATAAGATTTCCACGTTATCCACGCGGCCATCCGCAGTGACATCAAATTTCACCCGTACACGGCCTTCAATACGCAAGGCCTGAGCTCGCGCCGGATACTGAGGCTGATTGCGGCTTACGGCTCGCGGGCCCGCTGGCGCGGTAACCGTTGGCTTTGACGTCGTTGCCGTATTGTTCATCACCGGACGTGAAGGCGCTGCATTTTCGACCGGCTGGGTCGCGCGCGGTTCAACCGGACGTTCCTCGCGTTTCGGACGCTCCTCAACCTTCTTCACCGGCTTTGGCTTCGGCTTAGGTTTTGGCTTCGGTTCAGGTTTGTGGATCACCACCGGGGCTTCCTTCGGTGGCTCCGGAACGGGTTCGGGTTCTGGCTCCGGTTCAGCCACCGGCTGTGGCGGCGGAGGGGCAACCTGCGGCGGTTCAAGATCCGCTGGCGATACCATCGTCACGGAAATCGGCTGCGCGGGCGCGGGCGTTTCAATAACCTGATGAACCGAGGTATACAGCAGACCCGCCACAACGGCACCGTGAATCACGACAGAAAGCAGCGTCGGCCAGGGAAAGCGGCGAGGTAAATCAAGGGTCATCGAAGTCATATTCATCAACGTTAAAAAACCGAACCCTGATTTTAAATGCAAATAGCAATCATATTCAATAAGACACTTTGCTCTGGCGCAACTTTAGCGCCTGAGAGGCCAAAAAAGGCGCATTTAGATCAGGGTATTAACATTGTTTTTATTTTACATTGCAGTCGTTTGCCCTTTCACATAACGTAACTGACACTTTTACCGGTTAAGGAGCTTCGCCGTGTTTTACGTGATTTACTCTGAAGATGTTGCTGATTCGCTCGAAAAACGCCAGTCTGTGCGCCCTGCGCATCTGGCACGTTTGCAGTTGCTTCAGGATGAAGGCCGATTACTGACCGCTGGCCCCATGCCCGCAGTAGACAGCAACGATCCGGGTGCTGCCGGTTTCGCCGGCTCCACGGTTATTGCTGAATTTGAATCCCAGGAAGCCGCTCAGGCCTGGGCTGACGCAGACCCGTACGTTGCAGCGGGTGTGTATGCAAAAGTGACGGTCAGACCGTACAAGAAAGTGTTCTGATACCAAAGCGGCTCCGAAAGGAGCCTTTTTTAAGGCGGCGATTACGCGCCTCTGTACCGGGTAAACTGCTGCTCTGTAATCAGGCTCCCCCACTGGTCGCCTTCCCACTCTTTTACCAGCGTAAACCCAAACGACTCGTACAGACACCGGGCGGCGGTCAGCTTATTGAATGTCCAGAGGTGCACGGCAGAAAAACCGACACTGTCGCAGAACCGCATCGCTTCATTCAGCAGTTTTTTCCCCACGCCGTGTCCCCGGCAGCCATCATCAAGAATAAACCAGCGAAGATGGGCTTCACCCGGCGCCAGATCCTCGCCATCGATTGCCACCGAGCCGACAATTTTGTCGTTGAGTACTGCCAGCCAAATCTGGTTACAGGGCTTCTCCAGTCTTTCACTGAACTCGGCCAGCCCTGAAGCCACTTTGGCCTCGAAGAAGCGACCAAAGTTATGTTCCCGCGAATAATAGCTGCCATGCATCTCCGCGATACGGCCAATCATGCCGGGGATATACCCCTGCACTATCTTCAGCTCGTCGGGCTGCATATCGTTGCCCGCCTCGCGGCATGCCAGCAGCGCGTTGGCATAAAGGGAAAGCCCCTCAGAGATGATCTGCTGCTGGGCAGGAGCAAGACGCTTTATTGCTGTGACCACGCGCTCATTGCTGAAGGCATTAATTTTGCTGACCGTCTCGTGACCTTTCGCGGTCAGCCTGAGGCTCTTTGCTCTCGCATCCTCAGCAGAAATGACTTCCTCGAGTTCGCCTGCGGCAATCAGGCGAGCCAGCATCCGGCTGACGCTGGACTTTTCCAGGCCCAGCAGTTGCACCAGCTGGCTCGCCGTCATCTCTTTGCGTAGAGCAATTTCGACCAGAGTATGGACGGCCGAAGGCGAGTAATTCGTTGAGGCCAGGGTAGACCCCATAAAACCTAACTCTCGCACCATCAGGCGCGAGGAACGTCGAATAACACTGACTACCGGGGTTTCGCTGTGCATGTTGTGTCCTCACCATTTAGTTGTACTATACAACTAAATGGTGAGGGATTGTCAAACAGAATTAAAAAGGCTCCCGCAGGAGCCTTTAGAGGATGATTTAAGACAATGAAATAAAAGGATTTATTTCTGCACAAGTCCACGTATTGACCACATCAAAACATGAAGCCCCTCATTAGCTGGGGCTTCATACATTATGGAGCCCGTTAAAGTTTCAAATCTATTTTGTGACCCTATCGATAATCTCGAAAATCAAAGATACCAGAGACTCCCGGCTCTTTTTTTCGAGAAGTAAAGATGAATCAGAAAGCTGCTTCAATTCCTTATCGAACGGACGCTGTGCCCCACTCCCCGTTGTTATCAGATCTGAACTAAACAACTCCTCAGAGATAACTTTTGCAGCCCCACCAGTGGCGCCGATAGGAAGTAAAAATGCTCCACTTTCCTTGGCACATTCAAATTCTTCCAGTACGCCTTTAGCTGGGATTAAAGCTCCCTCAAAAAATTTGCTTCCACCTATGAAAATGACAATCCCTGCTTGTCTGGCAAGCTCATTTCTAAGTGCAGTCCAGTCATTATCATTTGGGCTATTATCTTTCAAGGGTTGAGGAAATGGTCGAGCAATAAGTCGTCTATCAAGATCCCAGCCCCCACCATTGCGTAGGGCAGCTAGGAAACCTGAGATTGAAGCGGAGCCTACCAAAATTCCAGCTCCTGTTACCAAATCACGGTTCGACTCACCGATTTTTCGACCAACATCTTCTGCGAGAGCGTGAATATTTGATGCTTCTTCTCCGCCATGTTCGATAGGCCAACTTCCACTAACCCAAATACGCTTTGCTGCAACTCGACGCTCCACCTTTCGTAGTAATTCAGGTACTTCATCATAGTTCTCAATCTCGACAACTTGTAAACCGTATCGTTTAAGATCTTTTGCCCACAAAGTGTGTTGAGTAAAACGTGCTTTATATTCCTCTTCAGAGGTAAAGTCAGTTTGCTGCGGAGGGCGAACTATTGCAAAATGTTCTGGGGGTGCATCTTTGAAATTTTCACGAATTAAAGATAAGACATGTTTTATATTTGGGTCAGAGAAACTAATTCCCACAAAAAGCATTGACATACTTGTCAAGTGAGCTTGAAAAAGGGGAAGGTACGCTCCTCTTTTTGAACGGAAAAGTTCATAATCATCGGTCGATATAACTAAGTCATCCACTCTATCAATTGAACCATGCATTTTATATAAACGCGATGCTCCAAATGTCGACTTTAGAGAAAGATTTTCAGCCCCTGCTATTGGTTCAAGTGGACGGTTAATCTCTTGAAATGCTCGCTCAACTAAACGATCGTAATTAGTAGTCCAGATATGACGAATTGGCAGTCTGGCAATGACTTCGACTGTATCCGGGATGGGCTTATCAGGACTAATTTTATTTTTTATGACTTCGCGAACACGTGTTGCACTGCCGTTTTCCAAGATACTCCACTGAGCTAACGCAGCAAGATCGTGAACATTTTTTGAACTAACGCCCAATTCCTCACCTATTTCTTCCAGCAATTCAGACCATGAAGGATAACCTGCGGCCATTGATACACCAGCCCCAATAAAAACTGATCCTGTACCATCATTCAAGGCAACCGGGAATTCTTTAAGAAATCTATTCATTGCAGCTTTAGTCATATATACACCTACGATAAAATAACCATTGAGCAAAACATAACTTATTAACACTTAACTACACTAACGCGCTTCTTATCTTATAATTATCTATCCCTTCATTTATTTTTATTGCTTTTTCGAGATAGTAGTCAGGTTTGGAAATGAAGTCACACCATTTAACAGAGTAAATATATGACGAATTACCGGTATAAATCCTCGATTTTTCATCATGATGAGCACAATCATTAAACTCAGGTTTTTTTATGTTAAACATATTAGACTTCAGAATATTGAATAACGTATATGTCTTCAACGTGCGGCATTTGCAATGTGGGCATGAATCATCTACGATATAATAATTATAAAGACCTTGTTCATCTGGCAATACTACAGCCAACATCGCATTTGGTAGTGAAACTCTCCCATTACGTTCCTTATGCCTCAGCGAATATGATATTTCCCAAGGCATCCACTGGTCGTCCTCTGGAATAGATTGATCTTTCATTCCTTTAGAAATCACAACTATAGTTAAAGTGCTGTCAAATATTTTATCGCCTAATTTAGTTTGAATTGTTTCATCTTTAAATTGGCTTAAATCCGTACCATCTATTTCGCCTTTGTTTATGTGACTACTCGCTTTCAGTAACTCTTGTATTTTATCCACATAGTTACGCGCAGTTGTCTCCTCATTATCAATTATGTAAACTTGATTGTCTGCGTATTTATATGTGATGAATATTTTATTTCCCATTTGCCCCCCTCAATATTGCATTAATATATCAGACAAAGAGTAGCCCCATCATGAATCAGAACTAGAAGTGAACTCTTTGACATCTTTCTGCGCAGGAGCATACTAAACCAAATCTTACAAGGTGTCGTTTTAAATTTAGAGTAAATGTATGACTTGAAACACAAATTGACGATTTAACAATAAGTCCATAGTTTTTTATCCTGTGCACTAAGCCCTCAAATTTCACTAAAGGTAGCGCTTTTAATACGAATAAATTCCCGTTTATAACTCATGACGCCTTATCAAGGTTAGGTTTCGATGTACAATTGCATAACAATTCTCCTTTAAATCATTAAGCCCCGCATTAACGGGGCTTAATTCAGGTCACTGCCAGTGGATTTGTTGCTGGCCGGATGATGTCGGGTGCGGTGCCGCTGGTACTACTACCCCCGGCGATACAATAAAGCGCTCGACCGTTTCGGTGGTCACAAACGTCGCGCTGCAGTTGATGTTTGTACACTGGTGATATCGCTCTTTGGTCGTGTCAGTAAAATAGCGACTTGTGCGGGCGTGAGCGGCGAAATGGCATTTTGGACAGTGAAACATGGCGAGCACCTCATTTAATTTCCGATGAGTTAATCTTACTCACTTTACCTTTATATAACAAACACTTAAAACCCAATCACTGCGTTAATTCTTCGCTTTCGTACTCCACATCCGAAACCTTAACCTCAAGCTCTAAGCCGGTCGTGTAGCCGCTGCCGTTGAGGTTATGCACCACCCGGCTGATTATCCACGCCTGATTGTCTATGACGCGCTTAAACCCTTTCACCGCGATTGGCGTTTCAGGAAATAAATCTGCCCGGCCAATCGCTAGCGAGATTGAAAACTCAGCGACATCGCGCTGTAGCTTGTCCCACTTCGCCTGAGCGGCGCGCATGGCCTGCGCCTTTGTCGCGTAGATGGTCGTAAGCTGCAGCACGTTGTCAGCCTCACCGGCCATATATTCACCCTCGCGCGCTTCCTGCTCTTTTTTGGCTTTGGCATTTGCCGGGGCTTTGGTCGCTTTCGGGTGCTGCAGCGCGCGGAGGTGTTGCTCTTTGGGCTTTCTCTTGAGCTTCACCTTTTGCTTTTGCGGCTTCGGATCTTTGGTGTGCAGCCACTTTGCCGTAACGCCGGTGTAGGCTTCCCGGTCAGCAATGGCAAACTGATGGCGATCGCCGTCCCCGCGCTCAAGCGTCATCTGCGGAATGGGCTTTCCGCTGGCCGTCTTCCCGCTCCCCCGCTTTCAGTAATAACAGTTTCCCTGCTTTTACCGAAACCGACGCCCCGTTCCGTTCCGTTCCGTTCCGCCAGGCGGGAAAGAAACACCGCGTCTGATTCCTGCGACTGGTCAATGTGAGGCACGGCGACGGCTTTCAGCGTGTCGGCCACGCTGGTCGTCAGTTTATTGCGTGCCGCAATCGTCTCCACAATTTGCCTGAGCGTGGTGTCATGCCATGACTGTTCCCGGCGAGAGTTCAGCGTCCCGCGAAAATCGGCGCTTCGCCCCCGGATGGTCAGCGTATCAGGCGCGCCCCTGTGCTCGATTTCGTCGACCGTGAACGTCCCTTTTTTTATCAGCGCGGAATCCTGCCAGCCTAACCACAGCGTCAACGTTGCTCCGCGCGGCGGCATTGCTATCTGGCCGTCAGTATCATCGAGCTCGATATCGAGGTGGTCAGCCTCGAATCCGCGATTGTCGGTCATGGTCAGGCTGATAAGGCGGTCACTAAAATCCTGTGTGATATCCGTTATTTATGGCTTTTGGCTGCTAGTAGTAAAACGTGAAGCCTTGTCTGGCGCGGCTTTCCAGTTACGCCAGACATTAAAAAGGCTCCCGCAGGAGCCTTTCATCAATCAATGCAACGACGCCAACCTCGCCGCAAACCCGACAAACAGCAGCCCTATCAGCCCGTTCCCCAGCTTTGCCAGTTTCTTTTTCGTTTTGAGATAACGCGTGACAAACGCACCGGAGAAGATCAGGAAGCTCATGTACATGAAGCTGATTAACTCAAGCGTCGTCGCGAGGATAAGGAAAGAGGTGCCAGTGCTCTGTGCGTTCACGTCAATGAACTGAACGAAGAACGATACGTAGAACAGAATCGCTTTTGGATTCGTCAGGCTCAATACCAGCGAACGTTTCATGATCGTGCTGGCAGGCTCGGTACCGCTCTCTTGTGCGTGATTCTGCCGGGTAATGACCGACCAGAGCATTTTGCCGCCCAGCCACAGCAGATAGAAGGCGCCGAGATAGCGCACGATATTAAACAGTACCGGCGTGGTCTGAATTAATGCCGCGACGCCCGCCCAGGCCAGAAACATCAGTACCGCATCGCCGATAAATACGCCCGACGCGGCAAGGTACCCTTTTTTAACGCCGTGTCCAATTCCGGTTTTAAGAACAAACAGGGTATTCGGCCCCGGTACGAGCACGATAAAAAACGCGCCAACAACATACGTCCAGAAATTCAGTACGCCAAACTCCGCAAACACTTCTTCTCCCTCCTTTTGCTCGACACAACAGGAATAGCGCTGCAACCACGCTACTCCCAAAAATCAAATCCTATAAAATCAGCGGGCACCATTACGGTGCCCTCATGGTACTCAGATATCCTGGACTGCGAACAGCAACGCGTTGCGATGCCGGGTCATTCCACATTTTCTGATGGCGTGAATACGCATATTGCGGCGGGATTGTGCTTCCAGCCAACGAGCCTTGCGACGACTCACCTGTCGCAACATGCGCCAGCGCCCTACTTCTGTTCTACTGCGCTTCATGTCTACAACTCTTTCTCTAACAGAGACGACATTATAAACCCATGCTGGCAGCAAACCAGCGCTTTTACCTGGCGTTTTTATTTGCCAGATGAATCCTGATGCGTACACTCATAACAATACGCTTTCAAAAGGATTTTTTTACCTATGACAACCTTCTACACCGTGGTGAGTTGGCTGGTCATTTTAGGATACTGGCTGTTAATCGCGGGTGTGACGTTACGCATCCTGATGAAGCGCAGAGCCGTACCCTCTGCCATGGCCTGGCTTCTGATCATCTACATCCTGCCGCTGGTGGGAATTATTGCCTATCTCTCTTTCGGTGAGCTTCATCTCGGCAAACGCCGTGCCGAGCGTGCCCGCGCCATGTGGCCCTCAACCGCAAAGTGGCTAAACGATCTTAAGGCCTGCAAGCATATCTTTGCCGAGGAGAACAGCAGCGTCGCCTCGTCACTGTTTAAGCTGTGCGAGCGCCGTCAGGGTATTGGTGGTGTTAAAGGCAATCAACTCCAGTTGCTGACCTCGTCCGACGACGTCATGCAGGCATTAATCCGCGATATCCAGCTGGCGCGTCATAATATCGAGATGGTTTTTTATATATGGCAGCCTGGCGGGATGGCTGACCAGGTCGCTGAATCGCTGATGGCCGCGGCGCGACGCGGCATTCACTGCCGTCTGATGCTTGATTCCGCAGGCAGCGTGGCATTTTTCCGTAGCCCCTGGGCGGGCATGATGCGCAATGCCGGTATCGAGGTGGTTGAGGCGCTGAAGGTCAATCTCCTGCGCGTGTTTCTGCGCCGGATGGATCTCCGTCAGCATCGCAAAATGATCATGATCGATAACTATATTGCCTACACCGGCAGCATGAACATGGTTGATCCGCGCTTCTTCAAGCAGGACTCGGGCGTGGGCCAGTGGGTGGATTTGATGGCGCGAATGGAGGGGCCGATTGCCACCTCGATGGGCATCGTTTACTCCTGCGACTGGGAGATAGAAACTGGCAAACGCATTCTGCCGCCACCGCCGGACGGCAATATTATGCCGTTTGAAGAGGCCAGCGGTCACACCATTCATACCATTGCTTCCGGGCCGGGCTTCCCGGAGGATTTGATCCATCAGGCGCTGCTGACGGCGACGTACTCGGCGCGTGAATACCTGATCATGACGACGCCCTACTTTGTTCCCAGCGATGATCTCCTGCACGCGATCTGTACCGCGGCGCAGCGCGGCGTAGATGTGAGCATTATTTTGCCACGCAAAAATGACTCCCTTCTGGTGGGCTGGGCCAGCCGGGCATTCTTTAGCGAACTGCTGGCTGCAGGGGTGAAGATCTATCAGTTCGAAGGCGGATTGCTCCACACCAAAAGCGTGCTTGTCGACGGCGAGTTAAGCCTGGTGGGGACAGTGAACCTGGATATGCGCAGCCTGTGGCTCAACTTTGAAATCACGCTGGTTATTGATGATGCCGGCTTTGGCGGCGATCTCGCGGCGGTGCAGGATGATTATATCTCCCGCTCGCGGCTGCTGGATGCCAGACTGTGGGTAAAACGTCCGCTGTGGCAGAGAATTGCCGAACGACTGTTTTACTTCTTTAGTCCGTTGCTGTAAAACGTGCCCAACGATGTTAAACAGGTAGTCATCATGGAAATGGATCTGAACAATCGCCTGACCGAAGACGAAACGCTCGAGCAGGCCTATGACATTTTTCTCGAACTGGCGGTTGATAACCTCGATCCCGCAGACGTGATCCTCTTTAATCTGCAGTTCGAAGAGCGCGGCGGTGCCGAACTGTTCGACCCTTCAGAAGACTGGGCTGAACATGTGGATTTCGATCTGAATCCTGACTTCTTTGCCGAAGTGGTCATCGGGCTGGCCGATGAAGACGGTGGCGAGATTAACGATATTTTCGCCCGCGTCCTGCTCTGTCGAGAGAAAGACCACAAGCTGTGCCATATTCTCTGGCGCGAATAATAAAAAAGGCTGCGATTGCAGCCTTTTTTATTTACTCCGGCAACGCACTTCCGCAGCGGTTACAAAACCGCGCGTTAAGGTCATGTTCACCCTGGTGACATGCCGGACATTTGCGCTGCTGCTTGCGGCTCTGAAATGCGCTGCTCATGTGCGTGGTAATAAGCCCGGTCGGAATAGCAATGACCGAATAGCCAATCAAAATCAGCACTGAGGCCACAATGCGGCCCAGCGGCGTATGGGGCGTGATATCACCGTACCCCACGGTCGTCACGGTCACTATCGCCCAATAAACGGACGCATTGAGCGTCGTGAAACCATATTTCGGTCCCTCTATCAAATACATCAGCGCGCCAAAAACGATCATGACGATGGCAATAAACGAGTAGAAGAGAATAAGCTGATGACGGGCGCTGACGATAGCGCTCCAGAACACGCGCAGTGAGGGCATAAAGCGCAGTAATTTCAGAATACGTAATACGCGAATAACGCGCATCGCTCGCCAGGCAAAGACATAGCTCAGGCTGATTTCCGGCCACAGCCACATGACGTAGAGCGGCAGAATGGTGGCTAAATCAATAAATCCCCAGAAGCTGAAAACATATCGGGCCGGGTTGGGCCAGGCAATTACTCTGAGCAAATATTCAGCGGTAAACACCAGGGTAATCGCCAGCTCAAGCCAGACAAAGACATGCCATTCGTCAAACGTCAGGTGGTATTGCGTCCCGGCGCCTGACTCAATAAAGATGACCACCACGCTGAGGAGCGCAAATAAACCGCAAAGACCTTCGAAGCGTCGCCCGGATACCGTTTCAGGATCGAATAAAACATGATAAAGCCGCCGACGGGCTGACGTGAATAAACGCGACACAGTGACCTCGCAAAATATAAGGGCTGACATCATGTCAGCCCTTGCGATTATAACGGGTCTACTTTCAGGCAGGAAACCGCATGTCGGAAACTGCCTTCCAGAACCGGTCGCGTTTTCGCACATTCCGGCCCGGCCATTGGGCAGCGCGTGCGGAAGACGCAGCCCGACGGCGGGTTAATCGGTGAAGGCAATTCCCCTTCCAGAAGCTGGATGGTCTTATTCTTTTCCAGATCGGGATCGGGGATCGGCACTGCCGACATCAGCGCTTTGGTGTAAGGGTGCAGCGGGTTGTGGTACACCTCGTCATAGGTGCCCAGCTCCACGGCGTGACCCAGATACATCACCAGCACGCGGTCAGAGATGTGTTTCACCACGGCAAGGTCATGCGCGATGAAGATCAGCGACAGCCCCATTTCGCGCTGCAGCTTCTGCAGCAGGTTAACCACCTGCGCCTGAATGGAGACGTCGAGCGCGGAAACCGGTTCATCACAGATAATCAGCTTCGGTTCGAGGATCAGGGCGCGCGCAATACCAATACGCTGACACTGACCGCCGGAGAACTCGTGCGGATAGCGGTTGATGAGGTTAGGCAACAGCCCGACTTTCAGCATCATCGCCTTAACGCGATCGCGCACTTCCTGACGGGACATCTTCGGATGATAGGTCCGCAGCGGCTCGGCAATAATCTCACCGATGGTCATACGCGGGTTTAACGATGCCAGCGGATCCTGGAAAATCATCTGGATATCGCTGCGCACGTCGCGCCACTCGTCGGGTTTCATGCCCAGCAGATCTTTACCCAGCCAGGCCACTTTGCCGTCGGTGGCTTTCACCAGACCGATAATGGCGCGCGCAAAGGTCGATTTACCGCAGCCGGACTCGCCCACCACGCCCAGGGTTTCCCCCTCATACAGGCGCAGCGTGACGCCGTCCACCGCTTTCAGGGTCTTCGACGGCTGCCAGAACCACTGTTTGCCGTCTTTGATGTCGAAATGCACCTTAAGGTCAGCAATCTCGAGCAGCACATTGCGTTTTTCATCTAATGCGTTCATACCAGTTCCTCCTGCGGCTTAAAGCAGGCGCGCAGGCGGCCTGGTGCAAACTCTTCCAGCGGCGGTGCGCTGTTGCAGATTTCCATCGCGTGCGGGCAGCGCGGCTGGAACGGACAGCCTTTCGGCAGGCGCAGCAGGTTTGGCGGGTTGCCCGGAATGGTGAGCAAGGATTCCCCTTCCGCATCGAGACGCGGTACCGCGTTCAGCAGGCCAATCGAGTAAGGATGCGCTGGCTGATAGAACACGTCACGCGCTTTGCCGTATTCCATGGTACGGCCGGCATACATCACCAGCACTTTGTCACAGATGCCCGCCACCACGCCCAGATCGTGGGTGATCATGATAATCGCCGTGTTGAACTCACGCTTCAGCTCGTTCAGCAGGGTCATGATTTGTGCCTGAACGGTAACGTCCAGCGCGGTGGTCGGTTCGTCGGCAATCAGCAGTTTTGGCCGGCACAGCAGCGCCATCGCAATCATCACGCGCTGACGCATACCGCCAGAGAACTCGTGCGGGAACATTCGCATGCGCTTGCGCGCTTCCGGCATTTTCACCGCATCGAGCATTTTGACTGACTCTTCAAAGGCTTCGGCTTTGCCCAGACCTTTGTGCAGCATCAGGACTTCCATCAGCTGCTCACCGACGCGCATGTACGGGTTCAGCGAGGTCATCGGATCCTGGAAAATCATCGAGATCTGCTCGGCGCGCAGCTTGTTCAGCTCGTGCTCCGGCAGGTTGAGGATTTCGCGACCGTTGAATTTCGCGGAACCGCCAATCACACCGTTAGCGGCCAGCAGGCCCATTAGCGCAAAGGCGGTCTGGGACTTCCCGGATCCGGATTCACCCACGATGCCGAGCGTTTCGCCCGCGCGCAGGTTGAAGTTGAGATCGTTCACGGCGGTCACATCCCCGTCTGGGGTCTTAAAGGTGACGCGAAGATCTTTTACGTCCAACAGAAGGTCGCTCCGCTGCTGCGCCTGTGGCGCGGTTGACGTTTCAATCATTGTCATGACGGCGCTCCTTAACGGTCTTTCGGGTCGAGGGCATCACGCAGGCCATCGCCGATAAAGTTAAAACAAAACAGGGTAACGACCAGGAAACCCGCCGGGTATAACAGCAGCCACGGTGACACTTCCATTGAGTTTGCACCGTCACTCAGCAGCGCGCCCCAGCTGCTCAGCGGCTCTTGCGTACCCAGACCGAGGAAGCTCAGGAAGGATTCAAACAGGATCATGCTTGGCACCAGCAGTGATGCATAAACCACCACCACGCCCAGCACGTTAGGAACGATATGGCGAACCACGATATTCCCGGTAGAGACACCGCCGACCTGTGCGGCTTCGATAAACTCTTTGCGTTTGAGGCTCAGCGTCTGGCCGCGGACAATACGCGCCATATCCAGCCAGGAAACCATCCCGATGGCCACGAAGATCAACAGGATATTCTGACCGAAGAAGGTCACCAGCAGAATGACGAAGAACATAAACGGGAAGGAGTTCAGGATTTCCAGCAGACGCATCATCACCGAGTCCACTTTGCCGCCAAGGTAGCCGGACAGTGAGCCGTAGAGCGTCCCCACGATCACCGCCACCAGCGCGGCAGCAATCCCGACCATCAGCGAGATACGCCCCCCGATAGCGACACGCACCAGCAGATCGCGCCCGGAGGAGTCCGTGCCAAAATAGTGGCCAGACTCCATATCCGGCGCGCTGGACATCATGCCCCAGTCGGTGTCGAAATAGGTAAATTGCGACAGCATCGGCGCCAGGGTCACAAACAGCGCGATGATCACCAGAACCACCAGACTCGCCACCGCCGCGCGGTTGTGCATAAAGCGACGGCGCGCGTCCTGCCAGAGGCTACGACCTTCCACTTCCAGTTTTTCACTGAAGTTTTCCAGCGCCTCGCTGTTTTTCTTACTCAACATCATGGCGTGCTCCAGTTAGTAACGGATTTTCGGGTCGATGACGGCGTACAGAACATCGACGATTGCGTTAAAGAGAATGGTCAGCGCACCGACGAGAATGGTCAGGCTCAGTACCAGCGAATAGTCGCGGTTGAGCGCGCCGTTAACAAACAGCTGACCGATGCCTGGCAGGCCGTAGATTGTTTCGATAACCATCGAGCCGGTGATGATCCCGACGAATGCCGGTCCCATGTAGGAGAGCACGGGCAACAGCGCCGGTTTAAGCGCGTGGCGGAAGATAATCCGACGCATCGGCAGCCCTTTCGCGCGCGCGGTACGAATGAAGTTCGAGTGCAGCACTTCGATCATTGAACCACGGGTGATACGCGCGATACTGGCGATGTACGCCAGAGATAATGCCACCATCGGCAAAATCATGAACTTGAGTGCCCCGCCGTTCCAGCCGCCGCCAGGCAGCCACTTCAGCGTAATGGCAAATATCATCACCAGTAATGGCGCGACAACGAAGCTGGGTATGACTACCCCGGTCATCGCCACCCCCATTACGGCATAATCCCATTTGGTATTTTGTCTGAGCGCGGCGATAACGCCTGCGGTGACCCCGAAAACGATCGCCAGAATGAATGCCGCAGCACCCAATTTCGCCGACACCGGGAAGCTGGACGCCACCAGGTCGTTAACGGAATAGTCTTTATATTTAAATGACGGTCCAAAATCACCGTGCGCCAGCTGCTTCAGGTAGTTGAAGTATTGGGTGGAGATAGGATCGTTTAAGTGGTATTTCGCTTCGATATTCGCCATGACTTCTGGCGGCAGCGTACGCTCACCGGTAAATGGACTTCCCGGCGCAAGGCGCATCATGAAGAAGGAAATCGTGATGAGAATAAATAGCGTCGGAATCGCTTCCAGACAGCGACGTAGGATAAATTTCAACATTGCCCGTACCTTCTGGCGTGTGCCTATATAATGTGACGTTGGTTAGACACCGTGGGGCGAGCACGCCCGCCCCACTCATTGCCATTAATGCTTGATAATATACAAGTTTTTAACGTAGATATTATCCATCGGGTCTTTACCGGTATATCCACCTACCCACGGTTTCACCAGACGGGCGTTAACGTAGTAGTAAACCGGAACGATCGCGGAATCTTTATCCAGCTGCTGCTCAGCTTTAGAGTACAGTTCAGTACGCTGTGCTTCGTCAGTAGTTTTCAGCGTGTCGGCGATCAGCTTGTCAAACGCCGGGCTCTTATAGTGCGCGGTGTTGTTTGAGCTGTCACTCAGCATGGTGTTCAGGAAGGAGGTCGGTTCGTTATAGTCCGCACACCAGCCAGCACGCGCCACGTCAAAGGTGCCCTGATGACGGCTGTCGAGGAAGGTCTTCCACTCCTGGTTCTCCAGCTTCACGTTCGCGCCCAGGTTCTTTTTCCAGATCGAGGCAACGGCGATAGCCAGTTTTTTGTGCAGATCGGAGGTGTTGTACAGCAGGCTAAAGGTCAGCGGCTTATCGGCGGTATAGCCCGCTTCGGCCAGCAGTTTCTTCGCTTCTGCGTTACGCTGTTCCTGCGTCTGTTTGAACCAGTCTGGCTCGGTCAGTTTTGCGCCATCAGTGTATGGAGGGGTATAGCTGTATGCCGGCAGATCGCCCTGGTTTTTCACTTTGTTCACGATGATATCGCGATCCAGTGCCAGCTTCAGCGCCGTACGAACGCGTACGTCGGTGAACGGTGCTTTCTGGTTGTTGATTTCATAGTAGTAGGTGCACAGGTACGGGTCGACGTGAACTTCTTTAGGGATCTCTTTCTTCAGTTTCTGGAACAGTTCAATCGGCATGTTGTTATAGGTCATGTCGATTTCGCCGCTGCGGTAGCGGTTAACGTCAGTCACTTCGGACGAAATTGGCAGGTAGGTAACCTGATTAATCACGGTTTTCGCGTTGTCCCAGTATTGCGGGTTACGCTCAAGCACCATACGCTCGTTGACCACCCAGTCTTTCAGCTTGTAGGCACCGTTGGTCACGATATTGGCAGGCTGGGTCCATTTTTCACCAAATTTTTCCACGGCGGATTTTGGTACCGGGGAGACGGACGGGTGAACCAGCAACTTATAGAAGTACGGAACAGGTTCGCTCAACGTGACTTCGAAGGTATTGGCATCGATCGCCTTAACGCCCAGATCGGTGATCGGTTTTTTGCCCGCGATGATGTCATCAATATTGGCAATATGGCCATATTGCAGGTAGCTCGCATACGGAGAGGCGGTCGTTGGATTCGCCAGACGCTGCCAGCTATAAACGAAATCTTCAGCCGTCACCGGCGTACCGTCGGACCATTTCGCATCTTTACGCAGATGGAAGGTCCAGACTTTGAAATCTTTGTTTTCCCATTTTTCTGCCACGCCCGGTGCCGGGTGGCCGTCTACGTCCGTTACCAGCAGACCTTCGAACAGGTCGCGGTTGACGTTAGACTCAGGAACACCTTCAATTTTGTGCGGGTCGAGAGACTGAACTTCCGCACCGTTGTTACGCACCAGCGTCTGCTTCTCCGCCAGCTGAACACCTGCAGGAACGTCCGCAGCCATTGCAGCGTTTCCCGCGATTAGCGCAGTTAAAATCCCCGCCGCTACCAGATTTTTTTTTGTGATGATGGACATTGTGTTGGTACTCCACTCATTATAATGACTGGCCTTCGCCAGCTGTGTAATCCCCTGTTGGGGCCTGTACAGCGCAGGAGTTTTTTTTGCTGCTGTCAGGTTCTTCTTTTACTGCTTGCTATCACCGACTTTTTTATTACTGACCGCTCGTATGGCCGTCTTGCGTCGATTCTTTACAGGCCTCCCCTGTTTGAGGCCTGCGCTGGATATCTGAGAAGAGAACTATATGAAAATAATTCTCATCTGATTGTTTTATGCTGCAAAATATTAGGCCGGAAAGTATCAAATGGCGTAAACGTGCGCCAATACATTTTGCAAATTTGTTAAGCAATTCTCTTTTACGGTGAGTACCGTATCGTTGAGGGCAGCCCTGCCAGACATCGAACATCAGTAAAACAACATGACATTCAATAGGATAGAGAAAATTTTCTCTCCAAGCGCGTCGCTGCGCTATCATCGAGTGATTTTGTACAAAAATTTAACAACTGGTTATTATTTAGCACATTCGTCTAGGGGAATGTTGAAATTACTAATATCATTTCGGTTATCTCTCAGCAAGCCCAAGAGTATCATGTGAGTAAAATAACAGAGCGATCGAAGATTTTCTGTGCAGGCGGGTTGAGGCGGAATTAATAACCTATTGAAATACAAGCAATGAACATTATTAGTAGAATTTATTATGATATGTGAGCATTTCAACTTTAGTTATATGATTTGCTGATAATCACGTAAAAAAACGGAGCCGTCGCTCCGTCCTTTCATATGAAGTATTAATGCAATAAACCGGGGAAAATGCTTTTAATACCCGTGACGATGAATTCGATCCCTAATGCCATCAGCAACAGGCCCATGATACGCGTAATGACGTTGATGCCCGTTTGACCCAGCAAGCGCACCAGCCAGGGTGCCATACGGAACACCCCCCAACAGCAGAGCGCAAAAATGGCAATAGCCACTGAAAAGCCAATCAGGTGCATCAGGCTATGGTAACGCGTCCCCCAGACGATGGTTGAACTGATGGCACCCGGACCGGCCATCAGCGGTAAGGCCAGCGGCACTACGCCAATGCTTTCGCGGATAGCGGTTTCTGACTTCTCTTGCTTATTCTGCTTATCCTCGCCCAGCTTACCGCTGATCATGGACATGGCGATGGTCACCACCAGGATCCCGCCGGCAATACGGAATGAATCAATGGAAATCCCGAACAGCTGAAGAATCGTGTCGCCGAGAAAAAGAGAGGTCAACAATATGATCGCTACCGACAGGTTAGCGGTGAGGTTGGTTTTGTTCCTGGCCGCCGCTGTCTGGTAACTCGTCATACTAATGAAGACAGGAATGATCCCCACCGGGTTGACCAGGGCAAACAGACCAATAAAAAATTTAAAATACGTTGGAAAATCAAAGAGCGTTTGGATCACGTTTTGCTCCGCTTATACACATGCCCTGGACTGACAATTTGTCGTGAGAAATCGCGCTGAAGATACCCTTTTTATCAGCATACTTCACTTGAAATCTGTACCAAAACGTTATCATTTCAGGATGTTAAACATATGTATAATCAATGATAGTGCCGCTTCCAATACTTACGTAATTATTTAACACTGGAAAAATCAGCACGAAATAACCCTGCTGAAAGGTATCAGCTTGGGGGGAAATTGACACAGATCATGATTTTCATACTCAGAAGTGAGTAATCTTGGTTACACCCCCAGGGAGGTCACCTGACAAAAAGGGATGATGCTAAGGTAAGGCTCTTTTAGTAAATTAGTGTGCTGACGCAGAAAGTAACTCTTTGTTTTACTTTGTGTTACGCAAGTCGTATCGGCTCTGTCTATACTGTGTGACGTATCGAGCGCTGGTTTACTAAAAGAGTTTAAACATTATCAGGAGAGCATTATGGCTGTTACTAATATCGCTGAACTGAACGCCCTCGTCGAGCGCGTTAAAAAAGCCCAGCGTGAATATGCCAATTTCACCCAAGAACAGGTTGATAAAATCTTCCGCGCGGCCGCACTGGCTGCTGCAGATGCTCGAATCCCTCTCGCTAAAATGGCCGTTGCCGAATCCGGCATGGGTATCGTGGAAGATAAAGTGATTAAAAACCACTTCGCTTCCGAGTATATCTACAACGCCTATAAAGATGAGAAAACCTGTGGCGTGCTGTCCGAAGACGACACCTTCGGTACCATCACCATCGCTGAACCTATCGGCATCATCTGCGGTATTGTTCCGACCACTAACCCAACGTCCACTGCAATCTTCAAATCACTGATTAGCCTGAAGACCCGTAACGCAATCATCTTCTCTCCACACCCACGTGCGAAAGACGCGACTAACAAAGCTGCAGATATCGTCCTGCAAGCGGCTATCGCAGCGGGTGCACCAAAAGACCTGATCGGCTGGATCGACCAACCTTCTGTTGAGCTCTCCAACGCGCTGATGCATCACCCGGACATTAACCTGATTCTGGCGACCGGTGGTCCAGGCATGGTTAAAGCCGCATACAGCTCCGGTAAACCTGCTATCGGCGTGGGCGCGGGTAACACCCCTGTTGTTATCGATGAAACCGCTGATATCAAACGTGCTGTCGCGTCTGTGCTGATGTCTAAAACCTTCGATAACGGCGTGATCTGTGCATCTGAACAGTCTGTTGTGGTCGTGGATTCCGTATATGACGCGGTTCGCGAACGTTTCGCCAGCCACGGCGGCTACCTGCTGCAGGGCAAAGAGCTGAAAGCGGTTCAGGACATCATCCTGAAAAATGGCGCGCTGAACGCCGCTATCGTGGGTCAGCCAGCCTACAAAATTGCTGAACTCGCAGGCTTTACCGTTCCGGCAACAACCAAAATCCTGATCGGTGAAGTGAAAGTTGTTGACGAAAGCGAGCCGTTTGCTCACGAAAAACTGTCTCCTACGCTTGCCATGTACCGTGCGAAAGATTTCGAAGACGCGGTTGAGAAAGCAGAGAAGCTGGTTGCCATGGGCGGTATCGGTCACACCTCTTGTCTGTACACTGACCAGGACAACCAGCCAGAGCGTGTTGCTCACTTCGGTCAGATGATGAAAACTGCACGTATCCTGATCAACACCCCTGCTTCTCAGGGTGGTATCGGTGACCTGTACAACTTTAAACTCGCACCTTCCCTGACTCTGGGTTGTGGTTCCTGGGGTGGTAACTCCATCTCTGAAAACGTTGGTCCAAAACACCTGATCAACAAGAAAACCGTTGCTAAGCGAGCTGAAAACATGTTGTGGCACAAACTTCCGAAATCTATCTACTTCCGCCGTGGCTCTCTGCCAATCGCGCTGGATGAAGTGATTACTGATGGCCACAAACGTGCGCTCATCGTGACTGACCGTTTCCTGTTTAACAACGGCTACGCTGACCAGATCACCTCCGTGCTGAAAGCGGCTGGCGTCGAAACTGAAGTATTCTTCGAAGTTGAAGCTGACCCAACCCTGAGCGTTGTACGTAAAGGTGCTGAACTGGCTAACTCCTTCAAACCAGATGTGATTATCGCACTGGGTGGTGGTTCCCCAATGGACGCCGCGAAAATCATGTGGGTTATGTACGAGCATCCAGAAACGCACTTCGAAGAACTGGCGCTGCGCTTTATGGACATCCGTAAACGTATCTACAAGTTCCCGAAAATGGGCGTAAAAGCGAAAATGATCGCGGTCACCACCACTTCCGGTACCGGTTCAGAAGTTACGCCATTCGCGGTAGTAACCGACGATGCAACAGGTCAGAAATACCCACTGGCTGACTATGCGCTGACGCCAGACATGGCTATCGTTGATGCGAACCTGGTCATGGAGATGCCGAAGTCACTGTGTGCATTCGGTGGTCTGGATGCGGTGACTCACGCCCTGGAAGCTTACGTTTCTGTGCTGGCGTCTGAGTTCTCAGACGGTCAGGCCCTGCAGGCTCTGAAACTGCTGAAAGAAAACCTGCCAGCGTCTTACAACGAAGGCTCTAAAAACCCTGTAGCACGTGAACGTGTCCACAGTGCAGCAACCATCGCCGGTATCGCGTTTGCCAACGCCTTCCTGGGTGTTTGCCACTCAATGGCGCACAAACTGGGCTCACAGTTCCACATTCCTCACGGTCTGGCGAACGCCCTGTTGATCAGCAACGTTATTCGTTATAACGCTAACGACAACCCAACCAAGCAGACGGCTTTCAGCCAGTACGACCGTCCACAAGCCCGTCGTCGCTATGCTGAAATCGCTGACCACCTTGGTCTGAGCGCACCGGGCGACCGCACTGCTGCGAAGATTGAGAAACTGCTGGCATGGCTGGAAAGCCTGAAGGCTGAACTGGGTATTCCTAAATCAATCCGTGAAGCGGGCGTACAGGAAGCTGACTTCCTCGCTCACGTAGACAAACTGTCTGAAGATGCATTCGATGACCAGTGTACTGGTGCTAACCCGCGCTACCCACTGATCTCCGAGCTGAAACAGATTCTGCTGGATACCTACTACGGTCGTGAGTTCAAAGAAGGTGACGTTGCCGCTGTGAAAACAGAAGCCCCAGTCATCAAAGCTGACAAGAAAGCGAAGAAAAGCGCTTAATTGACAGCCGCAGATGAAAAACCCGCCTTAATGGCGGGTTTTTTTATGTCTGAATAATAAGACTGACGTTATTTTCTGTTGTCGTGCTGAATCGCTGTCAGCGAGCCTACAGACAACGCTTCTTTATAATGCTTACGGCAGACCGAAACATAGCGTTCATTGCCGCCTATCACCACCTGCTCGCCATCTGCATAAGGTTTCCCGGACTGGTCGAGACGAAGCACCATACTCGCTTTACGACCGCAGAAGCAGATCGTTTTCAGTTCGACAAGTTTATCCGACCAGGCGAGCAAATACTGGCTCCCTTCAAAAAGCTCCCCGCGGAAATCCGTACGCAGGCCGTAACAGAGCACGGGGATATCAAGCTCATCGACCACCTCTGACAGGGCATGGACCTGTTCACGCGTCAGAAACTGGCTCTCATCGACCAGTACGCAGTGAATGGGCTGTGCCGCATGTTCTGCACGAATGTCTTCAAACAGATCGGTTTTCGGGTTAAACAGCCTGGCAGGCGACGAGAGCCCTATTCTGGAGCTCACCTTCCCTGCGCCAAAGCGATCGTCAATTTCAGCCGTATAAACAACGGTACGCATCCCGCGTTCCTGGTAATTGTACGAGGATTGCAGCAGCGCGGTGGATTTCCCGGCATTCATTGCCGAATAGTAGAAATAAAGTTGTGCCATTGGCCGTAAAACCCTAATCAATGTGTAATATTCCCGATGAGTCATTGTACCATATTTTGTCCGGTCATCAGCGATGCAGCGCACAGAGGATGCGGTTCAGTGCCGCGTTCAGCACCTTCTGTTTATGAAAATAACCCGTTAAAACATGAAGTAAACCCATTCAGCCACGCCAATATGTTATAAGTTAAGCCAAACATAACACTTCTTTTTATAGTGGAATCCCGACCCTTTAAAATTCACTATTTATTAACTATTTCAGGCTTAACACCAAGGGTGAGAACTAATACAAAAGGCTGATATTTCTCCGCCGCAACTATAATTCCTGCGGGAAATGTCACAAAAAAAAGACGCAATCGACCGGGTTAAGCAGGTTCCGGTGATAACAACCGAGACAGCGGAGTGGTGGAATTTAAGTTAGCGTAATTAATAATAGCGGCATTATTTAGTATTTTTTGAATTCCTTACATTCCTGGCTATTGCACATCTGAATTTATGGCTCTATTATTAGGTCAACAAACCACCCCCCCATTATAAGTTTGAGATTACTACAATGAGCGAAGCACTTAAAATTCTGAACAACATCCGTACTCTTCGTGCGCAGGCAAGAGAATGCACCCTCGAAACGCTTGAAGAAATGCTGGAAAAATTAGAAGTTGTAGTTAATGAACGTCGCGAAGAAGAAAGCGCTGCTGCGGCTGAAATCGAAGAACGTACTCGTAAACTGCAGCAATATCGTGAAATGCTGATTGCTGATGGTATCGATCCAAATGAATTGCTGAACAGCATGGCTGCCGCTAAAACCGGTACTAAAGCTAAGCGTGCTGCCCGTCCTGCTAAATATAGCTACGTTGATGAGAACGGCGAAACTAAAACCTGGACTGGCCAGGGTCGTACTCCTGCTGTTATCAAGAAAGCGATGGATGAGCAGGGTAAACAGCTGGACGACTTCCTGATCAAGGATTAATCGAGCCTCATTCAGAAAAATCCCGCATATTGCGGGATTTTTTTTAACCTAAATTTGTCACAAACATCCTCTTACACTCTGTCATAAAGCATTATTTAGCAATTTCATCGACTGTACTTTCAGACAGGTTTTCGGAAGTGTTATGGGCATAAAAAAACCGGTGGGCAACGCCTCACCGGTTTCGAACATTTACAACCGTGGCTTATTTCTTAATACCTACGCTCTCTTTGAGCCAGGTTTTAAATTCTTCGCCAAGGGTATTGTGACGGAGACCATATTCAACAAACGCCTGCATATAACCGAGCTTATTACCGCAGTCATGGCTCTTACCTTTCATATGGTAGGCCTCAACGGTCTCTTTCTCGATCAGCATATCGATGGCATCCGTCAGCTGGATCTCATCACCCGCTCCTGGAGGCGTTTTAGCCAGCAGAGGCCAGATTTCAGCACTCAGGACATAGCGACCTACAACAGCAAGGTTTGAAGGCGCGACATCGGCTTTAGGCTTCTCTACGACGCCCACCATTGGCACACTCTCACCCGGCTCCAGGTTAACGCCTTTGCAGTCAACCACACCGTATGCCGTTACGTCTTCAACAGGCTCAACCATAATCTGGCTGCTGCCGGTTTCGTCGAAACGTTTGATCATTTCAGCCAGGTTATCCTGAGAAAGATCGGATTCGTATTCATCCAGAATAACGTCAGGCAGAATTACCGCTACAGGCTCATCCCCCACGACAGGGTGCGCGCACATAACAGCGTGGCCCAGACCTTTAGCCAGCCCCTGACGAACCTGCATAATGGTGACGTGTGGAGGGCAAATAGACTGAACTTCTTCTAACAGCTGACGCTTAACACGTTTTTCCAGCATGGCTTCAAGTTCAAAGCTTGTATCGAAATGGTTTTCGATAGAGTTTTTAGATGAATGCGTAACCAGCACAATTTCAGTGATGCCGGCTGCGATACATTCATTCACGACATACTGGATTAATGGCTTATCAACCAGAGGCAGCATCTCTTTAGGAATCGCCTTAGTTGCTGGTAACATCCTGGTCCCCAATCCCGCTACCGGGATAACGGCCTTTCTGACTTTCGAATTTAGGGCAGCCATTCAAATTCTCCTGAGATGTTCAAGTTTTGAACTTTTATGCAATAAATAACGCGTTGAGTATATCAGTCTCGCCCCGCAGTCCGGGTCTGAAAAGAACGCGTTGCCGATCAATTAGGATAAATACGCATGAAACCGGGCAGCGATAGTAGCACTCCCCGTAAAACACAGGTAAAGCAATCTTAAAATGACGATCCAATTGCTTATTCCGTGGACAACATTAAGCGTAACCGTCCTCCGGCGCCCCAAATTTGGCACTGCCACGAGGAACAGCGGTGGCTAATTTGATTAAGATACGCCGTTCCCAACGTCCCAAGCGGTACACCGTTACTCACCTGAATATGGTGTTCACCGGTATTCAGTGATGCATTGAGACCGGCTGAAACGAGGATCAGATTTTTTAAACCGCTATGGTAATAGCCAACCAATAGCGGGAACTGTCCAGGCAGATTGGCCTGACGAAAAAGCTGGTTTACCTGTTTGAGTAAACTGCCTAACTCAGGCAACCGTTGTCCCTGATGGGATAACTGTTCCTGCAACAAACCATTAAATAGCGCACGAAGAAGTAACGCCGCTAATACACCGTTATCCCCCGCCCGGGTGACATCCAGAGAATAAAATGCAAGATCGGAATCTGACAGTGGCGCAATATCCAGCACCAGTCCTGGCTGGTCAGCGGCCACCAGCTGCCGATAATTTACGCGACAGTGTGAAATAGTTTGCTGGACGGGCGGCTGGAGTTCTTGCAACAGTTTCGCCGCGGCAGGCGGATTACTCACCAGAGCGTCCCAGTCCTGGAAAAGACGCTCCTCTTCCTCTACCCGGGAATTAAACATATTCGGATAAAGGCACGCCAGGACCGTTTCTCGCAGCCGATGCAAATCCTTAACCGGCTTAAGCAGAATATCCTGTACCCCAAGACGTAATGCTTTTGCGATGTCCGCCATGTTCTCGGTGGCAGAGATCACCAGAATCGGCGTCTGATTGCCTTCGTTACGCAGATGTTCAACCAGCTTCAGTCCATTCATGCGCGGCATCGCAATGTCGCAAATCATCAAATCGGGCGTAATGCTGATCATTTTTTCCAGGGCGTCGATGCCATCTTCAGCCAGCGACGTCATTGCGCCCAGCGAGGATAACCACGAATCCAGTAGCGATCGGAAAACGGGCTCGTCTTCAACAATCAAAATGTGTTTTCCGGCCAATGGCTGCGTCATGGTTCCTCCCCTGGCTGACAGTAACTAAATAGTGGCATGCGATCGGCACTATCGCCTGTCAGATTTTGCTGAAGTAGTCAAAAAAAGGTGCTTAACGTGCGGTCTGCACAAAAGGCAACAATTCGTCCATTTTCTTTTCGACGGCTAACGAGCCCGCTGCGATGGCGGCCTCAGCCCGATGGAAATCAAGGGTAGAGATTTGCGGACAGTACGGCTGAATAAGAATATCCGGAGGATCGCCTGCCATACGGTTACGTTTAAGGCGGTTCTCGAGAACCTGAATTGACGTGGTCATGATTTCTATCGCCGTCGGCGCGGCAACCGAACGACGCGCGGTCAGACGCCCGATTCTTCCGCGCAGGCGTTCATGCCAGGCCAGTTTCTCGCCCTCAGCATCTTCGCTCTGGAGATTGACCGGCATGAGATCCTGTTGCATCAGGTGGGCATCGTGCTGCAAGTCGACGGCAATCACAATGTCCGCCCCCATCGCACGCGTCAGAGAGATGGGAACCGGGTTAACGACGCCACCATCGACAAGCCAGTAACCGTTGTGTGGGACAGGCGCCATGAGTCCCGGCATACTGCAGGAGGCACGCACGGCAAGATGGATATCGCCTTCGGTGAGCCAGAGCTCGCGTCCTGTGCTGAGGTTTGTCGCGACGGCGCCGAAAGGCATCTGACAATCAGTGAAGTCTTCGAGAGGCATGACCTGGCGGAACTGGTTAAAGACGCGTTCGCCGCGCAGCAGTCCACCACGCTGCCAGGAGAGGTCCATCAGACGCAGCACGTCCCAGTAGCTGAAGGAGCGCACCCATGTCTCGAGCTCCGGAAGCTTCCCGCACGCGTAAGCGGAGCCGACAAGCGATCCGATTGAACACCCTGCAACAATATCGACGGTAATGCCCATCTGATTTAAGGCATTAATCACGCCGATGTGCGACCATCCCCGGGCGGCACCTGAACCCAGCGCCAGCCCAATTTTAACCTTTCTCATTAGTCCTGTTTTACTTCCCCTGGATTCCTGACATAGCGTCAACGCAACGCCTCAGTTAACATAGTGCTACCCGAAGCGTTTTACGCCTTTATATTTTGTTCCAGGAAGAGAATCGTGTCTCAACTCTGCCCTTGTGGTAGCGCTCTGGAGTATAGCCTATGTTGCCAGCGATATCTTTCTGGCGATCAGGTTGCACCAGACCCGTCACACCTTATGCGTTCACGGTACACTGCTTTTGTGATCAAAGACGCAGACTATCTGATTAAAACCTGGCATCCATCCTGCCGTGCAGCCGATTTCAAACAGGACATCGAAGCCGGGTTTGCGAACACGCAGTGGCTCGGCCTCACCGTCTATGAATCCTCTCCAGGCAGTCATGTGGATGAAGGTTACGTCAGCTTTGTTGCCCGTTTTACCGAGAATAATAAACCGGGTGCCATTATCGAGCGTTCCCGGTTCTTAAAGGAAAGCGGGCAATGGTATTATATTGACGGAACGCGCCCACAGTTTGGTCGTAACGATCCCTGCCCGTGTGGTTCAGGTAAAAAATTTAAAAAGTGTTGCGGGCAGTAATGCCTGACAACCCAGACTTCGCAAATACAAACAGGATTTCCCGGCGATGCAATCATTACAACGTAAAGTTCTGCGCACCATCTGTCCCGATCAAAAAGGGCTGATCGCACGAATTACCAACATTTGCTACAAACATGAACTGAATATCGTGCAGAACAACGAGTTCGTTGACCACCGTACCGGCCGCTTCTTCATGCGTACCGAACTGGAAGGTATTTTCAACGACACCACGCTGCTGGCCGATCTGGACAGCGCGCTTCCGGAAGGCTCCGTGCGCGAATTGACCCCTGCGGGCCGACGCCGCATCGTGATCCTGGTGACCAAAGAAGCACATTGCCTGGGTGACCTGCTGATGAAGGCCAACTACGGCGGTCTGGACGTTGAAATTGCTGCCGTGATTGGCAACCACGAGACGCTGCGTACGCTGGTCGAGCGCTTTGATATTCCGTTCGAGCTGGTCAGCCATGAAGGCCATACCCGCGAAGAGCACGACGATCTGATGGCGCAGGCCATTGAAGCGCATAACCCGGACTACGTGGTGCTGGCGAAATACATGCGCGTGTTAACGCCATCTTTCGTGGCGCGTTTCCCGAACAAGATCATCAACATCCACCACTCGTTCCTGCCGGCCTTTATTGGCGCGCGTCCATACCACCAGGCCTACGAGCGCGGCGTGAAGATCATCGGCGCGACAGCCCATTACGTGAATGACAACCTGGACGAAGGTCCCATCATCATGCAGGACGTGATTCATGTGGATCACACCTACACCGCTGAGGACATGATGCGCGCAGGTCGTGACGTTGAGAAGAATGTGTTAAGCCGCGCGCTGTATCAGGTGCTGGCTCAGCGAGTCTTCGTTTACGGTAACAGAACCATCATTCTTTAATCTTTCGGAAAATGAATTGATTAGCTTTGCGCCTTTACGGATAAAAAGCAGGCAAACAACTTCGTTTCCCTAAAGGAATGCTTTACAGGGGCGTCTCATTTGATATGATGCGCCCCGCTTCCAGCAGGAAGCAGGCCAGTAAAAAGCATTACCCCGTGGTGGGGTTCCCGAGCGGCCAAAGGGAGCAGACTGTAAATCTGCCGTCATCGACTTCGAAGGTTCGAATCCTTCCCCCACCACCATCTCTCAGCACGACCTCAAAATTTGAATTACCCCTGGTGGGGTTCCCGAGCGGCCAAAGGGAGCAGACTGTAAATCTGCCGTCATCGACTTCGAAGGTTCGAATCCTTCCCCCACCACCATCATTCCCCCAACATAAAAAAACCAAGTCCGCCTTTGTAGGCCGGGTAAGGCGCAGCCGCCACCCGGCGAAAAATGGCTACATCGGCGGCAAACGACGCCTGACCGGCGAACTCTTCACAATCGACGTATTACACTGAGCATGCTCTGCCAGACCGTCCAGCAGCGCATCCAGCTGCTCTATCGATCGCACCACCAGCCTAATCACAAAGCAATCTTCCCCGGTCACTTTGTCGCTCTCAATACACTCCGGCATCGCCTGAATGTACTTATCCACTTTATGCAACAGACCCGGTAAGGGGCGAACCCGTACCAGCGCCTGCAGCGTATACCCCAGCGCCGCCAGATTCACCCGTGCACCATAACCCTGGATCACACCGCGCTCTTCCAGCCTCTTCAGGCGTTCTGCCGTGCTGGGGGACGTCAGACCGATGCGGCCGCTGAGCACCTTCAACGACATGCGCGCATCCTCAACCAAACAGGCTAAAATTTGTCGGTCGATATCATCGATAAGGCATTCCATTCTTTTCACCTAATTTTAAAAAGTCATTTACCTTTTCAACCTTATATCACCCCTGTAAAACCCGACAGCGATTTTCGACAATAGCGTCATTAATCAGGAGGTGGATGATGCGTGATTTACATAAAGGCGTCTGGCAAATGAGCCTGGCGATGTTAATTTCCGGCTCTATCGGCGCGTTTGTTTTGCTCTCCGGTCTGCCGGTGACGGAAGTGGTGTTCTGGCGCTGTCTTATCGGGGCTATGGCGCTTTTTATTTTTATCCGGGTCAGTCAAAAGCCCTTTAGTCCCCTCACCCGCACCACGCTGCTGCTGGCTATTCTCGGCGGCGTGGCGCTCGTGGTGAACTGGCTGCTGCTCTTCGCAGCCTATGAGCGGATCTCGATTGGCCTTTCGACCGTGGTCTATAACACCCAGCCGTTTATGCTGGTCTTGATGGGGATGTTTTTAGGGGAACGCGTCAGCCTGGTGAAATGGGGCTGGCTGTTTCTCGCCTTTGGCGGCGTGGTGATACTGCTCTCCAGCGAGCTGACCGGCGCGCATGGCGGTGAATGGCTCGCCGGAATCGGTCTGGCCATGTCCGCGGCATTCTTCTACGCGCTAACGGCCATGATTGCCCGCAAGCTGAAGTCCATTGCACCGCAGCATATCGCCTTTATCCAGGTGCTGACGGGCGTCGTGATGCTTTTGCCGTTTGCAAGCCTGCCGTCATTATCCGGTGATTTCCCCTGGCCGATCCTGCTCACGCTCGGCATTGTCCATACCGGCATTATGTACCAGCTGCTCTACAGCGCGATTCAGAAGCTGCCGACGCCCATTACCGGCTCCCTGTCGTTTATCTATCCGGTGGTAGCAATTGTGGTTGATAATCTGCTGTTCGGACATGCGCTGAGCCTGACGCAGCTGGCGGGTGGCGCGCTTATCCTGTTTGCCGCCGCGGGTAACAACCTGGGCTGGGGCGAAAAAAAACCCCGCGAGTGCGGGGTTGGTATCAAAACGGCAAATTAGCGACGGGCGCGTACTATCTGGTATTTGCGCGTCAGGTACTCCACCGGCGCGCTCCAGATATGCACCAGGCGGGAGAACGGGAACAGCACAAACAGCGTCATCCCCAGCACCAGGTGAACACGGAAGATAAACGCTACGCCGTCCAGGTGCGCAGACGCTCCGCCGTGGAAGGTCACCACGGACTGCGCCCAGCCCACCAGCTTCATCATTTCACTGCCGTCCATATGCTGCGCCGAGAACGGAATGGTCAACAGACCCAGCGCGCACTGCACCATCAGCAGGGAGAGGATCAGGATGTCCGCAGCGGTCGTGGTAGCACGCACGCGTGGGCTGAACAGACGACGTTTCAGCAGCAGCAGGCCACCGACTAAGGTCATCACCCCGCAGGCACCGCCGGCGATCATCGCCATCTTCTGCTTCACCTCAATCGGTAGCCACGCTTCATACATCCAGTGCGGCGTCAGCATCCCGAGGAAGTGACCGGCAAAAATGCCCAGAATACCGATGTGGAACAGGTTAGAGCCCACATGCATCCCTTTGCGATCCAGCATCTGGCTGGAGGCGGCACGCCAGGTGTACTGGCCGTAGTCATAACGCAGCCAGCTTCCCACCAGGAACACGGTGCCCGCGATATACGGGTAAATGTCAAAGAAGAACATATTCAGGAAGTGCATTAGTGCCGTCCTCCGTTAGAGATATTCAAATATTGCGGGGCCACGGCACCGGCAAAACGACGCTGATGCGCTGAGATTTCTGATTCCCCGCAGTTCTGGTCAGCGAAGAATTTCACCTGCTCTTCTTCCCATACCGCATCCAGCGCCTGTGGCGTATCGTCACGGGCTTCATCGGCGATTTTCTCCGCCACTTTTTCACTGTCGACCGCGGCGTTGGCCAGCTTCACCAGCAGATCGAACAGCACCGCATAGCGGCTCTCACGCTGCTGAAGACGCGCGCCGAGCAGCGCCAGGATCGGCGCGATGTCCTGCAGACCACCCAACGCCTCCTCTTTCGGCAACTGCGCCAGATACTCCAGATAGAGCGGCAGATGGTCCGGCAGCTCGCGGCTGTCGAGCTGCAGGCCGTGCTGTTCGTACTGGGCCATCAGATCCACCATCGCCTGACCGCGGTCACGGGATTCACCGTGGACGTGTTCAAACAACAGCAGGGACGTTGCACGTCCACGGTCAAACAGCTGGCTGTAGTCCGCCTGCGCGTCCAGAAGGTCGCGCGCTAACAGGTCGCGGAGGAAAACGCCAAGCTTCTGGGCATCCTCTTTATCCAGGTTTTCTGAAGACGCGAGTGCATCAAAGAGTTCCTGCTGATGCTGCGCTAGCGCCGCATCCGGGTACTCAAGCAGTCGAGAAACAATGACAAGTTCAATCATGAGTGCGGCTCCGTTTTACTGGTCACATCCATGGCGTCGATGCGGCGGCTGTTGAACAGGTTGAATTTGCTGTCTGACCCGTGGCAACCATCGCCAAAGCTAAAGCCACAGCCATTTTTCTCCGGGAAGGCTTCGCGGGCCAGCTCACGGTGGCTGCTCGGCACCACGAAGCGGTCTTCGTAGTTGGCAATCGCCAGATAGCGGTACATCTCCTGCGCCTGCGCTTCGGTCAGACCAACCTCTTCCAGCGCGCGGGTATCGGTCACGCCGTCCACGGTTTCGGCACGCTTGAAGTGGCGCATCGCCAGCATACGTTTCAGCGCCAGCAGGACCGGTTGGGTATCCCCTGCGGTCAGCAGGTTTGCCAAGTACTGCACCGGAATGCGCAGGCTCTCTACGTCCGGCAGAATGCCGTTGCTGCCCAGCTCGCCCGCGTCAGCGGCAGACTGAATCGGCGACAGCGGTGGCACGTACCAGACCATCGGCAGCGTGCGGTATTCCGGATGCAGCGGCAGGGCCAGCTTCCAGTCCATCGCCATCTTGTACACCGGCGACTGCTGCGCGGCGTCAATCACGCTCTGCGGAATGCCGTCCTTCAGTGCCTGCTCAATGATCTTCGGATCGTTCGGATCGAGGAACACGTCCAGCTGATGCTGATACAGATCTTTCTCGTTCTCGGTGCTCGCTGCGTTTTCAATCGCGTCCGCGTCGTACAACAGCACGCCGAGGTAGCGAATACGGCCTACGCAGCTTTCGGAACAGACGGTCGGCATACCGGCTTCGATACGCGGGTAGCAGAAGATGCACTTCTCAGACTTGCCGCTCTTCCAGTTGAAGTAGATCTTTTTGTACGGGCAGCCGGTGATGCACATACGCCAGCCGCGGCACTTGTCCTGGTCGATCAGCACGATGCCATCTTCTTCACGCTTGTAGATGGCGCCGCTCGGGCAGGTCGCCACGCACGCCGGGTTAAGGCAGTGCTCGCACAGGCGCGGCAGATACATCATGAAGGTGTTTTCGAACTGGCCGTACATCGCCTTTTGCATGTTCTCGAAGTTCTGGTCTTTGGCGCGTTTCTCGAACTCGCCGCCCAGAATCTCTTCCCAGTTTGGACCGCTGGTAATTTTGTCCATGCGCTGACCGGTGATCAGCGAGCGAGGACGGGCGATCGGCTGGTGTTTGCCTTCCGGCGCGTTGTGCAGGTTCTGGTAGTCGTAATCAAACGGCTCGTAGTAATCATCGATGCCCGGCAGATGCGGGTTAGCGAAGATTTTTCCCAGCAACATCGCACGGTTACCCATGCGCGGCTGCAGCTTGCCGTTGATTTTGCGGATCCAGCCGCCCTTCCACTTCTCCTGGTTTTCCCAGTCGGTCGGGAAGCCGGTGCCCGGCTTGCTTTCCACGTTGTTGAACCAGGCGTATTCCATCCCTTCACGGCTGGTCCAGACGTTTTTACAGGTGACCGAGCAGGTATGGCAGCCGATGCATTTATCCAGATTCAGCACCATGCCGACTTGTGAACGAATTTTCATTTTACGCTCTCCTGTACCTGGTCATTACCTTCGCCGTCTAACCAGTTAATATTCTTCATCTTACGTACCACCACGAACTCATCGCGGTTCGATCCTACGGTGCCGTAGTAGTTAAAGCCGTAGGCCAGCTGCGCATAGCCACCGATCATGTGGGTCGGCTTCGGCGTAATGCGGGTCACGGAGTTGTGGATCCCGCCGCGCTGCTCGGTGATCTCTGACCCCGGCAGGTTAACGATACGTTCCTGCGCGTGGTACATCATGGTCATCCCGGCCGGTACGCGCTGGCTCACCACCGCACGCGCCGTCAGGGCACCGTTGCTGTTGAACACTTCGATCCAGTCGTTATCTTCAATACCCAGATCTTTGGCATCCGTTTCGCTCATCCAGACAATCGGACCGCCGCGCGACAGGGTCAGCATCAGCAGGTTGTCGCTGTAGGTGGAGTGGATCCCCCACTTCTGGTGCGGCGTCAGGAAGTTCAGCGCCTTCTCCGGGTTACCGTTCGATTTCGCGCCCATCACCGCTTTCACGGAGCGGGTGTCAACTGGCGGACGGTACACCAGCAGGCTTTCACCGAAGTCGCGCATCCACTGGTGATCCTGATACAGCGACTGGCGGCCGGACAGGGTGCGCCATGGGATCAGCTCGTGGACGTTGGTGTAGCCGGCGTTATAGGACACATGCTCGTCTTCCAGGCCAGACCAGGTCGGGCTGGAGATAATCTTGCGCGGCTGGGCCTGAATATCGCGGAAGCGGATTTTCTCTTCCTCTTTATTCGTCGCCAGGTGCGTATGGTCACGACCGGTGAACTCGCTCAGCGCCGCCCAGGCCTTCACCGCCACGTGGCCGTTGGTTTCCGGTGCCAGGGTCAGGATCATCTCTGCCGCATCAATTGCCGTGTTCAGCATTGGCTGGCCTTTGGCCGGACCGTCCGCTTTGGTGTAGTTGAGCTTGCGCAGCAGGTCCATTTCGCTCTGGGTGTTCCAGGCGATCCCTTTCCCGCCATTCCCGATTTTCTCCATCAGCGGGCCGATAGAGGTAAAGCGCTCGTACGTTGCCGGGTAGTCACGTTCAACCGGAATGATGTGCGGTGCGGTCACGCCCGGGATCAGGTCGCATTCGCCTTTTTTCCAGTCCTTCACGTCCAGCGGCTGCGCCAGTTCGGCGGCGGAGTCGTGCTGGATGGGCAGCGTCACCACGTCGGTCTCTTTGCCGAGGTGCCCCACGCAGACTTCGGAGAAGGTCTTCGCGATGTCTTTGTAGATCTCCCAGTCGCTTTTCGATTCCCACGCCGGGTCAACGGCCGCAGACAGCGGATGAATAAACGGATGCATATCCGAGGTATTCATGTCGTCTTTTTCGTACCAGGTCGCAGTTGGCAGCACGATGTCGGAGTACAGGCAGGTGCTGGACAGGCGGAAGTCGAGGGTGACCACCAGATCCAGCTTGCCGTCGAGACCGTTGTCTTTCCACTCCACCTCTTCCGGCTTCACGCCGCCCTGCTTGCCGAGATCTTTACCCTGGATACCGTTTTCGGTACCAAGCAGGTATTTCAGCATGTACTCGTGGCCTTTACCGGACGAGCCCAGCAGGTTGGAGCGCCAGATAAACAGATTACGCGGGTGGTTTTTACCGTTCTCCGGCTGTTCCGCCGCGAAGCGGATTGAGCCATCCTTCAGCGATTTCACGGTGTAATCCACCGGTGACATGCCCGCTTTCTTCGCCGCTTCCGCGATGCGCAGCGGGTTAGTGCCCAGCTGCGGCGCAGACGGCAGCCAGCCCATGCGCTCGGCGCGCACGTTGAAGTCAATCAGATGGCCGCTGTAGCGGGATTTATCCGCCATCGGCGACAGCAGCTCCTGCGCGGTGACCGTCTCGTAGCGCCACTGGCTGGAGTGGTTATAGAAGTAGGAGGTGCTGTTCATGTGGCGTGCCGGACGCTGCCAGTCGAGGGCAAACGCCAGCGGCTGCCAGCCGGTCTGCGGACGCAGTTTTTCCTGGCCCACATAGTGCGCCCAGCCGCCGCCGCTCTGTCCAACGCAGCCACAGAAGATCAGCATGTTGATCAGGCCACGGTAGTTCATATCGAGGTGATACCAGTGGTTCAGACCCGCACCGACGATAATCATTGAACGACCATGGGTTTTGTCGGCATTTTCCGCGAACTCGCGGGCGATACGCACGATCTGCGCGCGTGGAACACCGGTGATCTGCTCTGCCCATGCCGGGGTGTAGGCTTTCACATCGTCATAGTCGGTGGCGCAGTTTTCATCGCCCAGGCCGCGTTCCAGGCCGTAGTTCGCCATGGTCAGGTCATAAACGGTGGTGACCAGCGCGGTAGTCCCGTCGGCCAGCTGCAGGCGTTTTACCGGCAGCTTGTGCATCAGTACGTTTTTCAGTTCAACCTTGTTGAAGTGCTCGGAACCTTCACCGCCGAAGTACGGGAAGCCCACCTCGGCGATCTCGTCCTGGCTACCCAGCATGCTCAGGCGCAATTCCGTCTCTTCACCGGTCGTGCCGTTACGCTGCTCAAGGTTCCACTTGCCCTTCTCGCCCCAGCGGAAGCCGATAGAGCCGTTTGGCGCTACCAGCTCGCCGTTGCTGTTATAGGCAACGGTTTTCCACTCTGGGTTATTTTCCTGGCCCAGCGCGTCCACCAGATCGGCGGCACGCAGCGTACGGCCTGCTGCGTAGTACCCGTCACGCTCTTCGAGCATCACCAGCATCGGCATGTCGGTGTAGCGACGGACGTAGTCGGTGAAGTACTGGCTTGGTTTATCCAGGTGGAACTCGCGCAGCATGACGTGGCCCATTGCCATCGCCATCGCCGCATCGGTACCCTGTTTCGGTGCCAGCCACAGATCGCACAGCTTGGCGATTTCGGCGTAGTCCGGGGTGACCGCCACGGTTTTGGTGCCTTTGTAACGGACTTCGGTAAAGAAGTGTGCGTCCGGCGTACGGGTCTGCGGCACGTTAGAGCCCCAGGCGATGATGTAGCTGGAGTTGTACCAGTCCGCAGACTCCGGCACGTCGGTCTGCTCGCCCCAGGTCTGCGGAGACGCCGGTGGCAGGTCGCAGTACCAGTCGTAGAAGCTCAGGCAGGTACCGCCGATTAAGGAGAGATAGCGCGCGCCGGAGGCATAAGAGACCATCGACATCGCCGGGATCGGCGAGAAGCCCGCCACGCGGTCTGGACCGTAGGTTTTCACGGTGTAGACGTTGGAGGCAGCAATAAGCTCGTTCACTTCTTTCCAGGAGGAACGCACAAAGCCGCCGCGGCCGCGAGCCTGCTTGAAGCTTTTCGCTTTATCCGCGTCTTCAATGATAGAGGCCCAGGCATCCACCGGATCGCTGTGCTGCACTTTCGCTTCACGCCACATTTTCATCAGGCGCTTGCGCATCAGGGGGTATTTCAGACGGTTCGCGCTGTAGAGATACCAGGAGTAGCTGGCGCCACGCGGGCAACCGCGCGGTTCGTGGTTCGGCATATCCGGGCGGGTGCGCGGGTAGTCGGTCTGCTGCATTTCCCAGGTCACCAGACCGTTTTTAACGAAAATCTTCCAGCTACATGAGCCAGTGCAGTTCACGCCGTGGGTCGAACGGACGACTTTGTCATGCTGCCAGCGCTGGCGGTAACCGTCTTCCCAGTCACGGTTGGTATCCAGAACCTGGCCGTGCCCATCGGCAAACGTTTCGCCCTTCTGCTTGAAGTAGCGAAACCGGTCCAAAAATTTGCTCATCGGGTATCTCCTGTGTGGAGCCTGTGGCTCTCTAAATCGACATTGCTGATTTGCAGCGAAGGTAACGCCCTGAAAGAGGGGGAGAATTGATAACGATCAAGACGGCGAGGGACTTTCAGGCGAGGGGTTACACCGAATACCACCAAAGCGGTATCATTTAAAATATCATATCTATATGAAATATATCGTTATTTTTAATTTATCGTACAAACCGCCAGGCAAAATTCAACCTCGCAGGTATTAAGGGGTAGAGCGCCCTGTAAAGCGATGGCGATCACAGTGCTGCCTGCGGATTTCCTCTGCATGGCAACCAGTATGTTGTAACTATTTTGACGCCAAAAAAAACGCGGCCCGAAGGCCGCGTAAACGGATAATCATACTTACTTATTTTTCTTGGTATTACGGCCATATACCAGCCACGTAATCACGACGCAGGCGATATAGAAGACGAGGAAGACTTTCATGGCACCGGCCGGAGAGCCGGTCAGGTCCAGAGAGATACCGAACGCTTTCGGGATAAAGAAGCCGCCAATCGCGCCGATGGCGGAGATAAAGCCCAGCGCCGCAGCCGTATCCGTCGCCGCTTCGCGCATGGCCTGCTCTTCGCTTCCGCCCTGCGCTTTTACGCGGTCCATGGTCAGCTTACGGAAGATCACGGAGATCATCTGGAAGGTGGACGCGCTCCCCAGCCCGGCCGTCAGGAACAGCACCATAAACACGCCGAAGAAGGCGATGAAGTTACCGCCCTGTCCGTCGGCCGGCAGCGTGAGGAACAGCAACGCACAGAAGACCGCCATCACGACGAAGTTAACCAGCGTCACCCGGGTACCGCCCAGACGGTCAGACACCATGCCACCCAGCGAGCGAGCAAGGGCGCCAATAAATGGGCCGAAGAAGGCGAATTGCAGGATCTGCACGTCCGGGAATTGCGTTTTCGACAGCATCGCGAAGCCCGCCGAGAAGCCGATAAACGAACCGAAGGTCGCCAGATACAGCAGCGCCATCACCCAGAGGTGTCCACGCTTCAGCACCGGCAGCTGTTCGCTCAGCGACGCCTTCGACGCGGACAGGTCATTCATAAAGAACCAGGCTGCGAGGGTGAAGACCACGAGGAACGGCACCCAGATCCAGGCTGCGTTTTGCAGATAGAGGGAAGAACCGTCCGCCTGCTCAACGCCAGCGCCGCCAAAGGCTGCAAAAATCGAGACCGAGATCGCCAGGGGAGCGATCAGCTGCATCACGCTCACGCCCATATTGCCCAGACCGCCGTTAATCCCCAGCGCGCCGCCCTGCTTCGCTTTCGGGAAGAAGAAGCTGATGTTGGCCATGCTGGAGGCGAAGTTCGCCCCGGCAAAGCCGCACAGCAGGGAGATAATCACGAACACGCTGAACGGCGTGGAGGTATCCTGCACCGCGAAGCCCAGCCACACGCAGGGGACGATCATGATGCCCGTACTGAATGCCGTCCAGCGACGGCCGCCAAAGACCGGCACCATAAACGCGTAAGGGACGCGCAGCAACGCGCCTGACAGCGACGGCAGCGCGGTCAGCATAAACAGCTGATCGGTCGTGAACGTAAAGCCGACTTTAGGCAGGTTTACTGCCACCGCGCTAAACAACATCCATACGCAAAACGCTAATAACAAACACGGCACGGAAATCCACAGATTTCGGCTTGCTACACGATGGCCGCGCTGTTGCCAGAACGCCGGATCCTCTGGACGCCAGTCAGTAATAACGGCACCATTTTCCCTTTCGGGAGCGGATGAGTGACTCATAGACACCTCTGATTCTCGAATGATGCTGCAAACATTAGGGTTTTAGGGCGGCGGTAAGTTGATATAAATCAAAGGAAAAGTGGGAGGATTTGCGGCACAAAAAAAGGTGTTATCCTTAGTGAGTAGGCTAATTCGGTAAAAAAGACGTGGTTTTTCACGGCACTGACGATTCCCTGCAACGCCCACCTCTTGCCCCCTACTCCGTTGGCAATTTAGGGGTAATCCTTTATTGGTATGGGTATACTCCAGGGTATGCACCAGAATAGCGCCATTCCTGCAAGCAGGCCACGTCAGGAGCACGCCCACTCAATGTTAAAAAGATGCTTATCTCCGCTAACGCTCGTGAATCAGCTCGCCCTGATTGTTTTGCTGTCCACCGCCATCGGCGTGACCGGCATGGCGATCTCCGGCTGGCTGGTACAAGGGGTACAGGGTAATGCGCATGCCATCAACGAGGCAGGCTCACTACGCATGCAGAGTTATCGCCTGCTGGCGGCGGTTCCCCTGACGCAGGACGATCGGCCTTTAATCGATGAAATGGAGCGCACGGCGTTCAGCCCCGAGCTGGAAAACGCCGCTATCCGCGCAGGCCAGCAATCCCAGCTTAAGGCCCTTCAGGGGTACTGGCACACCCAGCTGCAGCCCGGCCTGAAACAGGCGCGCAGTACAGAAGCCGTTGCCCAGGACGTGGCGGGGTTTGTCTCCCGCATTGATGCGCTGGTCTCCGCTTTTGACCAGACGACCGAATTACGCATCGACCGGGTGGTAATAGTACACCGGGCCATGGCGTTGTTTATGGGCCTGCTGCTGATCTTCACCATCGTGTGGCTCCGCGCGCGGCTGTTGAATCCCTGGAAACAGCTGCTGGCGATGGCCCGCGCGGTGACCGCACGCGATTTTACCCAGCGCACGCACATCAGCGGGCGCAACGAGATGGCCATGCTCGGCCAGGCACTCAATACCATGTCGGCAGAGCTCTCCGAGAGCTACGCGGTGCTGGAACAGCGCGTTCAGGAAAAAACGGCCGGGCTGGAGCAGAAAAACGAGATCCTCTCCTTCCTCTGGCAGGCCAACCGTCGGCTGCACATGCAGGTGCCGCTGTGTGAACGTCTTTCGCCGGTGCTGAACGGCCTGCAAAATCTGACCCTGCTTCGCGACCTGGAGCTGCGGGTCTACGATGTGGAAGACGAAGAGAACCACCAGGAATTTACCTGTCAGTCCGATATGTCCTGCGATGACAAAGGCTGCCATCTTTGCCCTCGTGGCCTGCCGCCGCTGACCTCCGGCGGCACGACCCTGAAGTGGCGCCTGACGGACAGCCACACCCAGTACGGCATTCTGCTGGCCACCCTGCCAACCGGACGCCACCTGAGCCACGACCAGCAGCAGCTGGTGGATACGCTGGTTGAACAGCTGACGGCCACGCTGGCGCTCGACAGGCATCAGGAAAAACAGCAGCAGCTTATCGTCATGGAAGAGCGCGCGACCATCGCCCGCGAGCTGCACGATTCCATCGCCCAGTCGCTCTCTTGTATGAAAATGCAGGTGAGCTGCCTGCAGATGCAGGATGCGGAGATGCCCGAAAGCAACAAACAGCTGCTCAGCCAGATCCGCAACGAGCTAAACACCTCCTGGGTGCAGCTGCGCGAGCTGCTGACCACCTTCCGCCTGCAGCTGACCGAGCCGGGCCTGCGCCCGGCGCTGGAATCAAGCTGTCACGAATTTAGCGCCCGGCTGGGGTTCCCGGTGAAGCTGGATTATCAGCTGCCGCCGCGGTTTGTCCCCTCCCATCAGGCCATCCATCTACTGCAGATCGCCCGCGAAGCGCTGAGCAACGTGCTTAAACACGCTGAAGCAACGGCGGTCACGGTCACCGTCAGCCAGCACGACAATCAGGTGAAACTGACGGTTCACGATAACGGCCGCGGCGTGCCGGAAAATGCCGAACGCACTAACCACTATGGTTTAATCATTATGCGAGACCGCGCCCAAAGCCTGCGCGGTGATTGCCAGGTTCGCCGGAGAGAAACGGGCGGCACGGAAGTTGTCGTCACCTTTATTCCCGAGAAACCGCTCACAACTGCTCAAGGAGAAACCCATGACTAATCAGGAACCGGCATCCATCCTGTTGATCGACGACCATCCGATGCTGCGTACTGGCGTGAAACAGCTGGTCAGCATGGCACCCGATATCACCGTGGTGGGCGAAGCCAGTAACGGTGAACAGGGCATTGAGCTTGCCGAATCCCTCGATCCCGATCTGATCCTGCTCGATCTGAATATGCCGGGCATGAACGGTCTGGAGACCCTCGACAAGCTGCGGGAAAAATCGCTTTCAGGCCGCATCGTCGTCTTTAGCGTGTCGAACCATGAAGAGGACGTGGTCACGGCGCTGAAGCGCGGTGCGGATGGCTATCTGCTGAAAGACATGGAGCCGGAAGATCTGCTTAAGGCGCTGCAGCAGGCGGCGGCGGGCGAGATGGTGCTCAGCGAAGCCTTAACGCCGGTCCTGGCCGCCAGCCTCCGTGCCAACCGCGCCACCTCTGACCGTGACGTCAGCCAGCTCACGCCGCGCGAGCGCGACATTCTCAAGCTCATTGCCCAAGGCCTGCCGAACAAAATGATCGCTCGCCGCCTGGACATCACCGAAAGCACGGTGAAAGTGCACGTGAAGCATATGCTGAAGAAAATGAAGCTAAAATCCCGCGTTGAAGCCGCCGTGTGGGTGCATCAGGAACGCATCTTCTAAGGACTACTCCTCCGGCAGCAGCTTCCAGCGCGGATCGTCGTCAGGCAGTGCGACCAGCGGCTGCACCACGGCAAGCGTGATCTCATTGGACGAGACGCGCTGGCCTTTCTCATCTTCCACCACCGCCGACAGGTGCCAGCGGTTTGTCGCACCTTCCCGATCATCCCAGGCAGGGATAATCACGCTCCAGCCGTCGCTGCTGTTGCTTTTCGCCGGCGACGTCAGGCTCAGTGCCTGCGTATCGCCCTGCCAGTGGATCTGACGGATGCCGTGCGTGCTGCGAACCTGCAGCTTCAGCATAACGGTCTCGCCCCCTTTCAGATCCCACGGCGGCGTGGCCAGCCAGACGGACAGCGTTTTACGCTGGCGGAACTCCATCACCGGCAGGCTGGTGCGCTCCGGTGAGTCGTAGCGGCTGCCGCGCAGGGAGCGCGTGGCGGCGACCTCATCGGCGGATAGCTGCTTTGCCAGCGGCACGCCAAAGCGATAGTTGAGCTTCAGTCCGAGGTTATTCTGGCTCTCGCCGCTTTCGCCCTGCTTGTGCCCGGCGGTCAACGTCACCAGCGGAACGGGGGTATAGTTAAGCCCCAGATTGACCGCAACCGGGTTGTGATAGCCGGTGCCGCTGTTGAACAGGTCGACGTTATCGCCAAAATATTGCTCAAAGCTGACGCTGGTGTTCAGATGATGGAACCACGGCAGCCAGGCTTTAGCGGTCACGTCATATCCGCGCGCCATGCGCTGCTCCTGAACGTCAGATCGCGCGCGCCATCCGGCAAAGGGCTGATAATAGTTCGCTGACAGGCGCAGATTTTCCCCCCACGCTTCCGCCCCCAGCCCGGCACGCTGCAGGTTTTCATCCAGAAGATTATCGTAAAAGGTGTTGTAGCCCAGCAGCCACTTCCCGGCGACCCAGCGCTGACCAATTCCGGCATTGCTGACCAGGCCATCCGTCTGCTGCGTCAGGCCAAGCTGGCTCCAGCTCAGGTAGCGGTTAGTATCATTCCACGGGATAAACCAGCTCCCGCTGCTGCCGTTAAATTTGCCGTCGTTATCCACCAGCAGGTTCACGCTGGCGTTTCCCCAGGGCGACAGCCAGGACTCAATCTGCTGGTTCACTTCCCCGCTTACCGCGTCGCGCACCTGACCAAAGGCAAACTGACGCGCCTGCTCGCCGGTCGTCAGGCCATTGTCGGTCATGCTGGCTTCACCAAAGGCTTTCGCCATTTCGGCCAGGTGTTTTTCCCCTTCGCCGGTGGGCGCCGCCATGCCGAGATCGGGCAGACTGTCCCCGTTATTATCAAAGGGGTGCTGCGCCTGATGCATAAAGGAATTCGGCGCACCGTGAACGGCTCCGGCCGTAAGAAGGGGGAGTAAAAACAGCAAACGAATGCGGGACGATACAGCCATCAACGTCGTCAATAAGAACCTGTGTTTATGAATAAACTCTTATTATGTTAACGCGATAAGCCCTGAAATGCAGTCCTGGCGGACATTTCAGGATTATCCTGAAACAGCCCTTTCAGCTCCGGCACGCAGGAACCACAGTTCGTACCACAGCGCAGCTTAGCCCCCAGCGCGGTGACGGAATCACACCCTCCGGCAATCGCCTCCCGTATCGCCTCTTCCCCGACGCTGAAACAGCTACAGATAATGCGTCCCGGATCCGTCGCCCTCCCGACGCTCTGCCCGTTCAACAGGGCGTGGCGTTCTGCGGGCAGCACGGGTGGTGAATGAAAAGCGGCTTCAATCACCGTATGCGCCAGCGCCGGTAACGCGGTACCTTCCCAGAAACCCAGCATAAGCTGGCCTTCATACCAGGCCAGCACGCTGCTGCGTTCACCGGCCTGAGCAACCTGCAGTTGCCAGCCCCGGCCGCTGGCGTATTCCATTACCCACGACAGCAGCGGTTTATCGCACGCCACCGTCAGGCGTGAAGCTTTACGCCACCAGTAAATCGGAGAGGGCATTTCCAGTCCTTCGCGGGCATAGAGTTCTCCCTGCCAGGCGGGCTGCCAGGGCTGGATTCTGACGGCGGTTTGTTTACTCTCCGGCTGCCCCGAAACCGGATCGCAGCGCCCTTCCACCAGCGCATTCACCTTTCCCTGGCGGGCAAACTCAGCGTTCCAGTGCATCGGGGCAAAAGCGTTCCCTTCACGCTGAGCGTCGCTGATGCGTACTCTTGCTACCATGACGCCGCGCGGCGAACTGATGCGCGCCAGCTGGCCGCCGCACAGGGAAAACCGAACGGCGTCTGCGGGGCAAACCTCAACAAAGGGTTCGGTGATATGCTGCATGAGTCTGGCCACATATCCTGTTCGCGTCATGGTATGCCACTGATCGCGGATGCGCCCGGAGTTGAGAATCAGCGGGTACAACGCGCTGACCGTCGCACCGTGCGACTGTGGGTCAACGGGAACAATGTTTCGGCACGGAAAATCCCCCCCAGGCCACTGCCAGGGCTCAAGCCGCTCCCACTCCTCACGGGTTAACGTAGCCAGGTCGTGAAGGTTTAAGGCCCGCGCGCCGTCATTTTCAAAGGCCGTCAGCGCCGCATGCTCGCAAAAAATCTCGTGGGGATGCTGCCAGGCAAAGGCGTCGCCGTGCCCCAGCCGTTTCGCCACCTGCGCGACGATCCACCAGTCCGGCTTTGCCTCACCGGGCGCGGGCAGAAACGCGCGCTGGCGCGAAATGCGTCGCTCGGAATTGGTTACCGTACCGTCCTTCTCTCCCCAGGCCAGCGCCGGAAAGCGAATATGGGCAAACCGGCTGGTGTCGGTATCGTTCATCACCTCAGAGACAATGACCAGCGGGCAGCGCCCCAGCGCCTGACACACCGCGTGGCTGTCCGGCAGCGAGACGGCAGGATTGGTGCCCATGATCCACACCGCCTTCACCTCGCCGCGGGCAATGGCGTCAAACAGCTCCACCGCCATCAAGCCCGGCGTCTGAGCAAGCCGTTCCGTTCCCCAGAAACGCGCCACCCGCGAGAGATCGTCCGGCTCAAAGTTCATGTGCGCCGCCAGCTGATTTGCCAGCCCGCCCACCTCTCTTCCGCCCATCGCGTTTGGCTGTCCGGTCAGCGAAAACGGGCCGCAGCCCGGACGGTTAAATTTCCCGCTGGCAAGGTGCACGTTAATGATGGCGCTGCATTTGTCGCTGCCGCTGGAGGACTGGTTGATTCCCATGGTGTAGAGCGTGATGGCCCTGGGCGCCGTCATAAACCAGTCGTAAAACGTACCAATATCCTGCGGCGAGAGGCCGCAAAACGCCGCCACGCGGGATATCGGCCACGCGTCCGTTCCCTGAATCACATTGAGCAGACCGACGAACAGCCCGGCGTCGCTGCCGGGAGTGAGCGCCAGATGCAGGTCAGCAATATCACAGGAGGCGGTTCTGCGCGGATCGATGACCACCGCTTTCATCTCCGGATTGTTGTGCTTTGCCTGTACCAGGCGCTGATACAGCACCGGATGCGTCCAGGCCGCGTTTGAGCCCACCAGCACCACCAGATCGCTGTTTTCCACATCCTCGTAGCTGCACGGCACGACATCTTCACCAAAGGCGCGCTTGTAGCCCACGACCGCCGATGACATGCAGAGCCGGGAGTTGGTATCAATGTTCGCCGCGCCGATAAACCCTTTCATCAGCTTATTGGCGGCGTAATAATCCTCGGTAAGCAATTGCCCGGACGCGTAAAACGCCACCGCCTGCGGCCCCCATTTGTCGATAATGTCCTGGAGGCGCTCGCCTGCCGCTCCCAGCGCCTGCGCCCAGGCCACCTCAGCACCGTCAACAACGGGGCGCAGCAATCGCCCCTGTAACCCCATTGTTTCCCCCAGGGCCGATCCTTTCACGCACAAGCGGCCAAAGTTCGCAGGATGGGTTTCATCCCCCCGAACGCTGACCGTTTCACCGTCCACGCGGGCGACCACGCCGCAGCCGACCCCGCAGTAGGGACACGTTGTCCGGGTTTCCGTCATGAGGCCTCCGCACGCATTACCAGGGCATCATTACCGACCCACACCTTGCCGTTCTCAATTTTGACCGGCCAGGCGCGCACCGCGGGTTCGCCGTTCTCCACCTGACAGCCGTCGCGCAGGCGAATACGCTGCTTGTAGAGCGGAGAGATCACCACCGGCTCCCCCGCCGCATCGCCAAGAATGCCTCGGGAAAGCACGTTCGCGCTGCTGCCAGGCTCCCGGTCGTCAAGGGCATAGACGGTTTTGCCAAATCGGAACAACGCAATCGGCTTACGCCCAAGCCGCGCGCCAATGCCCGCCTGCTCGGGGATATCGTCGATGCCACAGATTTCCTGCCAGCATTTACCTTGATCCGCTGTGATGTCGTTCACCGTCGTGCGGAACAGCGCCAGACGGTTCGGATCGTTAAGCGTGGTTTGCCATTCGCACTGGTAGGTCTCCACCACCCGGGCCATCTCCTGCTCCAGCTCGTGGGCGATGCCCAGGCTATCGTTGAGGATCACCTCCCGAAGGTAGTCGAGACCGCCTTCCAGGTTGTCCATCCAGGTGCTGGTGCGCTGCAGGCGATCCGCCGTGCGGATGTAGAACATCAGGAATCGATCGACGGTGCGGATCAGCGTGTCATCATCGAGATCGCTGGCGAAGAGATCCGCATGGCGAGGCTTCATGCCGCCGTTGCCGCACAGGTAGAGGTTCCACCCCTTATCGGTGGCAATCACCCCCACGTCTTTACTCTGCGCCTCGGCGCATTCGCGGGTACACCCTGAGACCGCCATTTTGATTTTGTGCGGGGCGCGCAGGCCTTTGTAACGGTGCTCGAGCCTGACCGCGAGGCCGGTGGAGTCCTGCACGCCGTAGCGACACCAGGTCGACCCGACGCAGGATTTCACCGTTCGCAGGGATTTGCCGTAGGCGTGCCCGGTTTCAAATCCGGCTTCCACCAGCGCCTGCCAGATCTCCGGCAGCTGTTCCAGCGTGGCGCCAAACAGGTCGATACGCTGGCCGCCGGTGATTTTGCTGTACAGGCTGTAGCGTTTCGCAATCTGGCCGATGGCGATCAGCCCGTCGGCGGTCACTTCCCCCGCAGGCATGCGCGGCACGATGGAGTAAGTACCGTCCTTCTGGATATTGGCGAAGTAGCGGTCGTTGGTGTCCTGCAGCGGCAGGTGTGACGGTTTCAGCAGATACTCGTTCCAGCAGGAGGCGAGCACTGACCCCACCAGTGGCTTACAAATTTCGCACCCGTGTCCCTGACCGTAGCGGCTAATGAGCTGGTCAAAGGTGCGGATATGGTTGACGCGCACGAGGTGGTAAATCTCCTGACGCGAGTACGGGAAGTGTTCGCAGATGTCCTTTTTCACCTCCACGCCCTGCGCCGCCAGCTGGAACTCCATCACCTGCTTCACCAGTGCGCTACATCCTCCGCAGCCGGTCGCCGCTTTGGTGCACTGCTTAATCGCGCCGATATCCGTTGCGCCCGCACTTACCGCCTGACAGATATCGCCTTTGCTGACGTTATGACACGAACAGATTTGTGCGCTTTCCGGCAGCGCTGCCACGCCGAGCGCTTTTGGCGCACTGCCTGACGACGCGGGTAATATCAGCGTTTCCGGCTCTTTTGGCAGGGCTATCCCGTTGAGCATCATCTGTACCAGCGTGGCGTATTCGCTGGCATCACCCACCAGCACGCCGCCGAGCAGCGTTTTGCCGTCGTGGCTGACCACGATTTTCTTGTAGATTTGCTGCGGGCCGTGCGTCCACTGGTAGCTCAGCGCCCCCGGCGTGCGGCCGTGAGCATCGCCGAACGAGGCCACGTCCACGCCCAGCAGCTTGAGTTTGGTGCTCATATCCGCGCCGGCGAAGGTTTTCTCCTCTCCCGCCAGCGCGGCGGCGGCCACCCGCGCCATCTGGTAGCCGGGCGCAACCAGCCCGAAGATTTTCCCTTCCCACAGGGCGCATTCACCAATGGCCAGCACGTCCGGATCGGAGGTCTGACAGCGGTCGTCAATGCCGATCCCGCCGCGTTCGCCGATAGCCAGCCCGCTGCTGCGCGCCAGCGCGTCCTGCGGACGAATGCCGGCAGAAAACACCACCATGTCTGTTTCAAGCTGTTCGCCATCGGCAAAGCGCAGCACCAGCCCGCCGTCCGCGGCGGCGATCTCCGTCGTTGCTTTACTGGTATGCACACCGACGCCAAGCGCCTCGATTTTCTTGCGCAGCATCGCCGCGCCGTCGTTGTCGAGCTGGACCGCCATCAAATTGGGCGCAAACTCCACCACGTGAGTTTCCAGCCCGAGCTGCTTCAGGGCATTCGCCGCCTCCAGCCCCAGCAGCCCGCCGCCAATCACTACACCCCGGCGTGAGCCCGCCGCATGCGCCGCAATCTTGTCCAGATCGTCAAGCGTGCGATAAACAAAACAGCCCGGTAGATCGTGGCCCGACACCGGTGGGACAAACGGATAGGACCCGGTCGCCAGCACCAGTTTATCCCAGTGGATCTCATGCCCGCTGGCGGTACGCACCACGCGCGCGTCACGATCGATAGCGACAATCTGCTGCGACAGGCGCAGCTCAATGCCGTTGTCGGCAAAGAAATCCCCTTCCACCAGCGAAAGCGACGCCGCGCTACGGCCGCCAAAATATTCCGACAGATGCACGCGGTCGTAGGCGGCATAGCGCTCCTCGCCAAAGACAACGATCTGATACTGCTGATGCAGATTGCGGTTCACGCAATCTTCGAGGAAATGATGGCCGACCATACCGTGCCCAACCACCACCAGAGTAGGTTTTGTCATAGCGTGCTGTCCTGCAACCTGCGGTTGCGTAGTGAAACGATCAAACAGCCAGTCCGCGTGCGCGGGCGCAGCCGTTGCCAGTAATTCGGTAAATGTCGCCGCGCTGCGGCAGTCCCCCATCAGCAGCACGCCAGCCAGCGCCCCCTGATGGATCAGTAAACGACGATAGTGACGGGTCAGCGGATCCCATGCGCTCCAGACCACATCGCCCTTCTGCTCTGCCGCGCGACCAAGGCTGAACAACTCCACGCCGGTCACCTTGAGGCGCATGCCGTTGTCGGTCAGGGCAAATGGCGCGGTGACGTCTCCGGCCAGCCGTGCGGCGAGGATATCCGCCTGCGCCAGACAGGGGGCGACCAGGCCAAACGTCTGGTCGTCAATTTCACAGCATTCGCCAATGGCGTAGACGTCCGGCACGGAGGTTTGCATTTGGTGATCCACCACGATGCCGCGCGCGCAGCGAATGCCGCTGGCCTGCGCCAGTACGACGTTAGGCTGCACGCCCGTCGCCAGCACCACGCGCGCGGCGGTGACGCTGCGTCCGTTCAGCAGCGTCACGCTATTCCCGTCAATCGCCGCGATGCCAGAGGCGAGCTCACAGCGCACGCCCCGCGCCGCCAGCGCCTCTTCCAGCAGCACGCCCGCCTGCTCATCCAGTTGCTGCTCCATCAGCCACGGACCGCGATGAACAAGGATGACGTTGTCCCCTGAGCGCGCCAGCGCTGCCGCCGTCTCAACCCCGAGCACGCCGCCGCCCAGCACTACCACCGGACCGGCGATCGCCCCTATGGCCCGGATATCCTCAAGGGTACGGAACGTGAAGACATGCGGCGCATCGCAGCCGGGAATTGGCGGAACAAAGGGCGTTGATCCGGTGGCAAACACCAGCGCATCCCAGCCCAGCGTGCGGGCGGTGGTTTGCACTTCCCGCGTGTCCACATTCACGGCGAGCGCCTTTTCGCCCCGCAGCACCGTCACGCCCCGTTCCTGGTACCAGTCGTCATTCTGAAGACTGATGCCCGCCGCCGTTTTTTCACCGCCCAGCACCGGCGAAAGCTGGATGCGGTTATAGGCATGCTCCGGCTCGTCACCGATGACGGTAATTGCGAAACGATCGGCAGCACGCCCGGTGAGCGAGGCAATCAGCCGCGTGGCCGCCATGCCATTTCCGATAATGACCAGTCGCATCAAAGCCCCCTCGCTACGCCGCTTTCGGCTGCTTTTCATAGAGGAAATGCAGGATCTGCTGACGCATGTGGTGATAGCGGCTGTCGTCAGCCAGCTGCACCCGGTTACGCGGGCGCGGCAGGTCAACGTGCAGGATCTCCCCGACGGTCGCCGCCGGGCCGTTGGTCATCATCAGCACGCGATCGGAGAGCAGCACCGCCTCGTCCACGTCGTGGGTAATCAGCACGATTGTGGTGTTCAGCGCCTGCTGGATCTGCATCACCGAGTCCTGCAGATGGGCGCGCGTCAGCGCATCCAGCGCGCCGAAGGGTTCATCCATCAGCAGGACTTTCGGCTTCATCGCCAGCGCGCGGGCAATCCCGACGCGCTGCTTCATGCCGCCGGAGATCTCCCCCGGGCGCTTGTGCAGGGCGTGCCCCATCTGCACGCGGTCGAGGTTGTGCTCAATCCACTCCCGGCGCTCCGCCTTGCTCATGCTGTGGCGAAACACGTGATCTACCGCCAGGGCCACGTTGTCGAAGCAGGTGAGCCACGGTAGCAGCGAATGGTTCTGGAATACCACCGCGCGCTCCGGACCCGGCCCGGCAATTTCGCGGTTGTCGCAAATCAGCCCGCCTTCCGTCGGCAGCGTGATCCCAGCGATAAGGTTAAGCAGCGTCGATTTACCGCAGCCGGAGTGCCCAATCAGGCTGACGGTTTCGCTCTCATGGATATCAAAGGAGACGTTCTGCAGCGCCAGAAATTCGCCGCTGGCGGTGGAAAAACGCTGGCTCACGGCCTGGACCTGGATTAATGGTTTCATGTTCGCTCCTTATTTTTCCTGCCAGCTAAAGCGACGGGCGATCAGCATCAGCCCCTGCTCCAGCAGCAGCCCGACCACGCCAATGATGACGATGGCGATGAGAATGTTTTCGACGTTGAGATTGTTCCACTCGTTCCAGATCCAGAAACCGATCCCTAAACCGCCGGTCAGCATCTCGGCGGCGACAATCACCAGCCAGGCGATGCCAATAGAGAGGCGCACCCCGGTCAGCACCGCGGGCAGCACCGCCGGGAAGAGAATGCGGCGCATGATGGTCCACTCTGAAAGCTGCAGCACCCGGGCGACGTTAAGGTAGTCCTGCGGAATACACCGCACGCCTTCGGCGGTGTTGATCACCATCGGCCAGATGGAGCAGATAAAAATGGTCCAGCTCGACGCGGGCTCCGCTTTCTGGAACAGCAGCAGGCCGATGGGCAGCCAGGCCAGCGGGCTAACCGGGCGTAACAGCGCGATCAGCGGGCCGAACATGCGCGAAAAAAAGGTGAAGCGGCCAATCAGGAAACCAAGCGGGATCCCGGCGAACGCGGCCAGGCCAAACCCCACCGCCACGCGCTGTAATGAGGCGAGCACGTTCCAGCCGATGCCCATGTCGTTTGGCCCGTCGCGATAAAACGGATCGGCAAACAGGGTAATAGCGGAATCGAGCGTGCTGAGCGGCGTCGGGAAACCTTTGCTGTTAATCGCCGCCAGCTGCCAGAGCACCACCAGCAGTCCCAGCCCCAGAAAAGCCGGAATGATGCGCTGAAGGATCGCGTTAATACGACGCACAAACGTCGGCGTACGGCGGCGAACCTGCACCGGAGGCAGGAGAATCACCTCTCCACTCTCCGGCGTCTCGTGTGATTTTGTCTTTTGCAGATGCTGCATAATCAGGCCCCTTTACGGTGAATGGCGAAACGGCTGGCGTATCCTTCCGGGTCGGTACCGTTCCAGACGGTGCCGTCCATCAATGTGCTGCTGCGTAGTGGTGAAGTCGGTGTGGTAATGCCCCCCACCGCCGTGGCTGCATCCTGCCAGACCGCCGTCTGGTTAATGCGCTGTGCGATGCCCGTATAGTCCGGGGCGGCTTTGAGCAAGCCCCAGCGGCGGAACTGGGTTAAGAACCACATGCCGTCGGAGTGATACGGGTAGCTGACGGCCCCCTCGTTGAAGAAGCGGATCGGGTGCGCGTCCTGCCAGCGCTGGCCCAGGCCGTTGTCGTACTCGCCGAGCATGCGTCCGGTGAGATACTGCTCTTTGCAGTTGAGCCACGCCCGGCGGGAGAGGATCTGCGCGGTTTCGCGTTTGTTTTCCGGGGAGGCCTCAATCCAGCGCGCCGCCTCCAGCACTGCGCTCACCAGCGCCCGGGCGGTGTGCGGATTTTTCTCCACCCAGTCGCGACGCGTCCCGAGGATTTTTTCCGGATGGTCGGCCCAGATAGACTGCGACGTGGCGGCGGTAAAACCGATGCGGTCGTTGATGGCACGCGCGTTCCACGGCTCGCCGACGCAAAAGCCGACCATGTTGCCAATGCGCATGTTCATCACCATCTGCGGCGGCGGCACCACCACCGTACGCACGTCGTCAAAGGGGTGAATGCCCGCGCTGGCCAGCCAGTAGTAGAGCCACATGGCGTGCGTCCCGGTCGGGAAGGTGTGCGCGAAGGTATAGGTGCCAGGCGCCTGCTGCCCAATCAGCTTTTTCAGCCCGTCAAGGTCACGAACGCCCTTCTCTGCCAAATCGCTGGAGAGCGTAATCGCCTGGCCGTTCTGGTTGAGGGTCATCAGGTTAGCCATCTGCTGTGGCTTGCCAGCGATGCCTAGCTCCAGTCCGTACAGCAGGCCGTAAAGAATGTGCGCGGCATCGAGTTCGCCCGCCACCAGCTTGTCGCGCACCGCCGCCCAACTCGCCTCTTTGGTGGGCAGGATGGTAATACCGTATTTTTTATCAAACCCTTTCAGCGCAGCGATAACCACCGGGGCACAGTCGGTCAGCGGGATAAACCCGATGCGCACTGTTTCCTGCTCCGGTTTATCCGAGCCTGCCGCCCATGCGGCCTGCATGACACCCGGCAACAGAATTGCACCACTCGCCAGCATGCTGGCCTGCAAAAAACGCCGTCTCGACAAATCCGCCATGACCACTCCTGAAAAAAAACCAAAAAAAAGCGCCCACGGTGCCGAAGCACCAGTGGACGCCTTTATCCCGAAGACGGATGCACCGCCGTTGGCGCATCGTCAAAAATGGTTAATCTGATAATGCAAAGTGAATGCCAGGTTTTAACACACTGTTTCTTGCGGTGCTTACCGTTCTTCCCTCGCCTTTACGCACCGCAAACAGGCATAAAATGCCCACTGACCGTGCAGCTACTCCTTTGGTGTTACCTGCCATACATTCTTCACCATGAGCAGCGCGCGGGCGATATCCACCATCCTTTGGTTCTTGTCCATCGCCATTTTGCGCAGCGCCGTCCAGGCCTGTTCCTCACTCATATTCTGGTGGGTCATCAGCACGCTCTTCGCTTTATCAATGATTTTGCGCTCTTCAAGCGTATCGCGCAGCGACGCAAGCTGACGTGAGAGCTGCTCTATCTCGCGCGCCTGCTGGCGAACCAGGGTAAGCAACGGTTTTTCCGGATAGCGGATCGGCGGATCATCCTGTTCATCGCCGGGGAGCGCGTACTCATCGTCACGGTGAATGCATTCGTCCACCGCGACCATCAGATCGGCGATGATCGTCTCCTCCAGCGTGCGCAGATGCTCAAGGCGCGCGGTTTGCAGAGCAAACCAGGCCAGTGCGGTAAGGCCGTTATCGGCGGCAGGCTGGCGGGTACAGGCCACGCGCCGGAGTTGCTCCGTTTCACGATCGGGCTGACAGTGCATTGAAAAGGTGGTCTGAACGTCAGTGGAGCTGTGTGAGAGAAAGATCTCAAAGCAGGCCTGCTGCCCGTCAATGCGGTCAACCAGCCTCTGACGAGTCACATCATCGAAAAAACCCTGCGTGAAGCCAATCGCCCCCAGCGCCCGCTCCTGTCCTGCCAGCTCTTTTCCCTGCATCAGGCTATAAAGCGCGACAAAACGTCCTGCGATTTGCGGATCGTCAATGCTGTCATTAAGCTGCGGCACGATACTGAGCAGATGGCGAAGCATGCGGGAGTAGTGTTCCATCGCCTGGGGTGCCGTTACAGTCTGCTGAATCACACCGTCACGCAGCGCGGGAAGTGTATCCAGGCTCAGGAGCGCGCCGCCGATGCGTTCACAGACGGCACTTCCTGGGATCGGCGACTGTGTTTCAAGAATGCCGTAAAGGGCAGCGAGGTTTTCATCCACCAGCGCCCGGCTGGCTTTGCATTCGGGGGCGTACAGCTTGCCCTGTGAGCAGAGCCAGACGTTGGACGCCCCGCGCTCGCACTGTAACATGTGCACCAGTTGGCTAATGCCGTGCACAAGCACACCCAGCTGTGCCAGCTTGCTGAACTGCTCCTGGCGCATCATCTTTGCGCGCGTGAGCCATTCGGCAGCGCCTGGCGAAATGCCTGCCATTAATATCATGCTTACTCTCCCGGACAGCGAAACTCCGGGAAATTAAGCAATATTCGTGCCTTTATAAGAACAGGAGTCAACATGCAGAAGATTGTGATCGTCGCCAACGGTGCGGCCTACGGGAGTGAATCGCTTTTTAACAGCCTGCGCCTGGCCATTGCGCTGCGCGAAAAAGAGAGTGACCTCGCGTTACGCCTCTTTTTAATGTCGGACGCGGTCACCGCCGGGCTGAAGGGACAAAAACCGGCCGAGGGCTATAACATTCAGCAGATGCTGGAGATCCTGACCGCGCAAAACGTGCCGGTGAAGCTGTGCAAAACCTGCACCGACGGGCGCGGTATCACCGGGCTGCCGCTGATTGATGGCGTAGAAATTGGTACGCTGGTTGAGCTGGCCGAGTGGACGCTGTCCGCGGATAAAGTATTAACTTTTTAATAATAAACCCGTAAAAATATTATTTTCTTATGGACGCGGTTTCAGCATCAAGTTTACCTGCGGGGTTGCCGATAGGCATGGAAACAACACAGCAGGTATTTCACTTATGTTCAGATCGATTCGTGCACGCATCATCGCGGCGACGGCAGGCTGTCTGGTCGTCGCCCTTCTCCTCAATACCGTTATTAACTTCCAGGTCACACGCCAGGATAACCAGCAGTCACAGCGCGATATCCTGACCAGCACCAGCGCCAGCCATAACATGGCGATTGCCGACTGGGTCAAAAGCAAGATGACGGTGATTGCCTCTGCCCAGACCGTTGCGCTGAGTGACGATCCGGTTCCGGTGTTTAAACAGCTTGCGCAGGCGGGTGGATTCACCAACGTTTATGTCGGCTACGCCAGCAAAACGGCGAAATTCTCTGAGCCCGCGGGTGTCCCGGCGGATTATGACCCGACCATTCGCCCCTGGTATCAGCAGGTGGTCAGCACGGACGGCCCGGTCGTCACCGCGCCTTACGTTGATGCGGGTACCGGTAAACTGGTGGTGACTTTCGCCGTGCCGGTGAAAGAGAATGGCGCCCTGAAAGCGGTGGTGGCGGGCGATGTGGCCATGGACAGCGTGGTGGCGAACGTGCGCGGGATCCATCCAACTCCGTCCAGCAGCGGCTTGCTTCTGAACAGTGACGGCAGCGTGATAGCGGCTAACGATCCGGCGCTGACGCTTAAACCGTTTGCTGAGACCATCAAAGGCATCGATTTTGCTGCGCTGAAAAGCGGTAACCTTGTCGACGGTACGCTTAACGACGTCGAAAAAACCTTCGTGGCGACAGCCGTGCCGGGCACAAACTGGCTGCTGGTCGTCGCCCTCGACAACGGTGACGCCACCTCCGGTATGCGTTCCCTGCTTAAGGCATCGGCGATTTCGCTGGTGATCCTGGCGCTGCTGAGCGCGGCCATTGTTCACCTCCTGATTGCCCGTCTGCTGAAGCGCCTGTCTGACATTCGCGACGCGATGCACAACATTGCCAACGGGACTAACGATCTGTCGCAGCGTCTGCCGGACAGCGGCGAGGACGAGGTGGCGCAGATTGCCCAGGCCTTTAATGCCTTCAGCGATAAGCTGTCGGTGGTGATGGTGCAGCTCCGCGATGCCAGCGAGTCGGTGAAAAACGCCGCCCAGGAGATTGCGGCGGGTAACCAGGATCTCTCCGGACGTACCGAGCAGGCGGCATCCAGCCTGCGCGAGACGGCCAGCGCCGTGGAGCAGATCACCGCCTCCGTGACTCAGTCGAACGAGTCGGCGGCAGAAGCGAACGACCAGGCGAGCAAGGCCTCTGCGGCCGCTGCGCGCGGCGGCGAAGTGGTATCCCAGGCGATCAGTACCATGCAGTCCATCGAAGTCGCGTCGGCTAAAATTGGCGACATCACCAGCGTGATTGACGGTATCGCGTTCCAGACCAACATTCTGGCGCTGAACGCCTCCGTCGAGGCGGCCCGTGCCGGGGAGCAGGGGCGCGGGTTTGCCGTGGTAGCAGGCGAAGTGCGTAACCTGGCGAGCCGTAGCGCCCAGGCGGCGAAAGAGATCAAATCGCTGATCGATTCCACCACCGACAGCGTGGCCACCGGCTCCCGCTACGTGCATCTGGCCGGGGAAAGCATGGACGAGATCCGCTCCAGCATCGGTAGCGTCTCCGGCATCATGCGCGAAATCTCCATCGCCACCAGCGAGCAGATGAAGGGTATTCACGAGATCAACCACGCGGTGACCCATCTCGACCGCATGGTCCAGCAGAACGCCGAGCTGGTGGTGCAATCCGCCGCCGCTGCGGGCGCCCTGCAGAGCCAGGCGGGCGACCTTGCTGAAACCGCCGGCCATTTCCGCATTTAATTTTCTCGCGGCGCGCGTTTAGCGGGTAAAACGCGCGCCAGCGGAAATTTTGAGGAATTTTGTCATTTTTGTTTAATCGTTATGCCATTTTTTGATCAAAATCAGCATCCCACACCCTCCCCTTTGGTGTTATGCCATGAGTGAATTGTGAACAACATCACGCTCGGATATGGCAGCAGGGAGAGCGTTGTTTAGGACTACGGGGTAAAAAATGGCACTGGTAAAAACAAGTTTGAAGCTGTTTGGCGGGGATACGGTTGTGGTGCGTTGCTCAGAGCGCTGTCGTATTCATCTCATGAGTGCGAAAGCACAAAAACAATCCCAGGCGGATATTCTGACCGTGCAGGACGATAAGGCCTGGCTTACCGTGCCATATACCGGCACGTGGGATGTGCTGATCGACAGCCACAGCCAGTCACTGGAGCATTCTGTCAGTTACGTAGCAGCATAACGTCAAACGCCCGGCAATCCGGGCGTATTTTCAGGCAAAACCCGGTCGCAGCGTGCCGTTGAGCGGGTTCCCTTCCAGCAGCGCCTTCACCTTCGCCACCAGCTCATTCAGACACTCGTCCTGCATGCCGAGGCGGGTCAACTCCTGATCGAGGGAGAAGAGATACTGCGCGTTAGTTCCCAGCGGTCCGCTGGCGGCAGCAATCAACGGGGCGATGACCTGCGTGCGGGTGTCCGCTTCATACAGCGGATGGCGCGGGTCCATGATAAACACCAGCGCATTGACGGTGCGTCCGTCGTCCAGCTCCAGCTTACACCAGCTCGGCATATAGCAGCCGGTGATCATCTCACGCTTCCAGAGCAGCGTAAGCTCCTCTTCCAGGGTGGCATCCGGGAGGCGATACGCCACGCCCGTGGTGCGCCCGCCCTCTTTCAGTGCAAGCATACGTCCTGGCTGGCACGCGCTGCCGCGTCCGGCCGTCAGACGCAGGCAAAATGCGCGGTGCCAGCCAGGCAGCGTTCCCGTTGCCGATTCGACAAATTCCAGAGCCGGGTTCCACATCAGTGAACCGTAGCCAAAAATCCATACCGGGCCATCATCCGGGCGGCAAGCAAGCGTGGCAGCAAGTGACGCCGCACGTTGTTCCGCTGACCAGAGAAGCGATTCCTCAATAGCACCAAATGCCGTCTTACAATCTGCCTTCATTAAGAAATCACGCGTTAACACTTTCCACCTCCGCCACTGCATGCTTCCTTGCGACATCTGTAATTCGCCTTCCCGGCATTATGTGCTGGTCATTTTGCCAGCAGTTAAATAACGATAAGCAATTAGCGGACCAGTTGCAATACAACGGCAGTTCAACCGCCTGAAAAGTCAAAATGAAGGCAGCGAATTATTTCACGGCTATTTCTTTTTGTGCCATTTATCGTCGTCTCCTTTTTCATATTCATGTTTTACGGCGGCCCAGGCGACTTTGTGTGCCGTCTCTTCACGACTGGCATCATCCCGGCGATCCTCCTTATCTTTGTACTGATCCCAGGCACTGTTAAACGCCTCTTTGTAGATATCCTGCGCGTGAGCGGGCAGCACGTTTTGCACGTTATCGGGTAATTCGCGTTTCGTTTTATATGGCATCACTCACCTCTCTTTTGCTTAAAGAGATAAGTGTGGACGACGATATGCCAGCGTGCCACCCGGTCTTAATTTATGGATTCACATTATCTTTAATTAATTGTTATTTAATAAATATTATGTAAAAACCGTCAATTACAGGAGTCAGGCATTAAATTTATGACAAAGGGTAAAATTAAGTAAAAAATTAAGGGTGTTTAACAGAGATCTGTTAATTTAATGCCCTCAAAAATCTATCTATAATTACAAGCACCTGCATTGATGGAGAAGCACATGACAGCAACACACGAGGCGGTAAAGACCCGCCACAAGGAGACGTCTCTCATTTTCCCGGTTCTGGCACTGGCTGTGCTGCTCTTCTGGGGAAGCAGTCAGTCACTGCCAGTGGTGGTTGGTATCAATATTCTTGCCCTGGTCGGTATTTTAACCAGCGCCTTTAGCGTCGTTCGCCATGCGGACGTACTGGCCCACCGTCTGGGCGAGCCCTACGGATCGTTAATTCTCAGCCTTTCCGTCGTTATTCTCGAAGTCAGCCTGATTTCCGCGCTCATGGCGACCGGCGATGCCGCGCCGACGCTGATGCGCGACACCCTTTACTCGATCATCATGATTGTGACGGGCGGCCTGGTGGGCTTCTCTCTGCTGCTGGGCGGGCGTAAATTCGCGACCCAGTATATGAACCTGTTCGGCATTAAACAGTATCTGATTGCCCTCTTCCCGCTGGCGATTATCGTGCTGGTCTTCCCGATGGCGCTGCCGGGTGCAAACTTCTCCACCGGTCAGGCGCTGCTGGTCGCGCTGATTTCCGCAGCCATGTACGGCGTGTTCCTGTTGATTCAGACCAAAACGCACCAGAGCCTGTTTGTGTATGAGCATGAAGACGACAGCGACGACGATGACCCGCACCACGGTAAGCCGTCGGCCCACAGCAGCGCGTGGCATACGGTTTGGCTGATCGTGCATCTGATTGCGGTGATTGCCGTCACCAAGATGAACGCCAACCCGCTGGAAACGCTGTTAACCGAGCTGAACGCGCCGGTAGCCTTTACCGGCTTCCTGGTGGCGCTGCTGATCCTGTCTCCTGAAGGGCTGGGCGCGCTGAAAGCCGTCTTAAACAATCAGGTACAGCGCGCAATGAACCTGTTCTTCGGCTCCGTGCTGGCGACCATTTCACTCACCGTGCCGGTGGTGACGCTGATTGCCTTTATGACCGGTAACGAGTTGCAGTTTGCGCTGGGCGCGCCGGAGATGATTGTGATGGTAGCCTCGTTGCTGCTGTGCCAGATTTCGTTCTCAACCGGGCGCACCAACGTGCTTAACGGGGCAGCGCATATGGCGCTGTTTGCGGCTTACTTGATGACAATTTTTGCGTAGCCTTTTTGCCCAGCGGCGCTTCGCTTGCAGGGCCTACGGGTTTTGTAGGCCGGGTAAGCAAAGCGCCACCCGGCAATATGCCCCATAAAAAAACCCGCCGAAGCGGGTTTTTTATTATTTGCTGGTATCCAGCTCGTCGAAGCTCTTCACCAGATCGTCAATCGCTTTAATCTGTTTCAGGAACGGCTCCAGCTTATCCAGCGGCAGCGCGGATGGGCCGTCGCATTTTGCGTTATCCGGATCCGGGTGCGATTCAATGAACAGACCCGCCAGACCGGTTGCCATACCGGCACGCGCCAGTTCGGTCACCTGAGCACGACGGCCACCGGACGCGGCGCCAAACGGGTCGCGGCACTGCAGCGCGTGGGTCACGTCGAAAATCACCGGAGACTGTCCGGAGACATTTTTCATCACGCTGAAGCCCAGCATGTCCACCACCAGGTTGTCGTAACCGAAGTTAGCGCCACGGTCGCACAGGATCACCTGATCGTTACCGCCTTCGATAAACTTATCGACGATGTTGCCCATCTGACCCGGGCTCACGAACTGTGGTTTTTTCACGTTGATCACGGCACCGGTTTTCGCCATCGCGGCAACCAGGTCGGTCTGGCGAGCCAGGAATGCCGGGAGCTGAATCACGTCAACCACGTCTGCCACCGGCTGCGCCTGAGAGGCTTCATGCACGTCAGTGATCACTTTCACGCCAAAGGTCTGCTTCAGCTCCTGGAAAATCTTCATCCCCTCTTCCAGGCCCGGGCCACGGTAAGAGTTGATGGAGGAGCGGTTGGCTTTGTCAAAAGAGGCTTTAAACACGTACGGGATGCCCAGCTTCTGGGTCACGGTCACGTAGTGCTCGCAGATACGCATGGCGAGGTCGCGGGATTCCAGCACGTTCATGCCGCCAAACAGCACGAAAGGCAGGTCGTTTGCTACCTTGATATCACCAATGCTAACCACTTTTTGTTTCATAGGATCGCCTTATTCAGGTGTGAATCGGAATTAAGATTAATGCAGTGTAATTTGCTTGTGCGAGATCGCGTTGATCTGCGCACGAATCATTTCGCTAATGGGGTCTTCCGGACACTGCTCAACGAAATAGCTCAGATCGTTTAGCGCCACGTGCTCACAGTCGAGCTGGGCATAGATCAGCCCGCGGTCGCGAATTTCGTACGGGTCTTCCGGATTAAACTGCAGCAGCACTTCGCTGGCGCGCAGGGCCAGCTCCATCTGACGCTCTTCCATTAACGCTGACTTCAGCGTATCGAGCAGCTTGCGGATCACTTCTGCGTTATCCGCCTCGTCGAGATCTTCGTTGAAGAGCTCAGCCACCGGGCTGATGTTGCCTTTCAGCCACACGTCCAGCGTATGTTCATCCAGCGTGTCGCCGTTGAAGGGATTAATGAGCCACATCTCGCCGTCCAGCCACTCCGCACGCAGGATCATCTGCGTCGGGAAAATGACCGGCACCAGCGGAATATCCAGGCGGTGTGCGACCCACAGTAAAATAGAGCCCAGCGCAACGGCGCTGCCCTGACGATTTTTTAAGACCTGGTCCAGCCATAATGCGTCAGACAGGCGATACACGCCCCGCGTGTCGCAGAAACCCCATTCGCCGTAGAAAAGCTCAAGCAGCTTCTCTAATTGCCAGTCTTGCGGGCGCGCCTGATTAATCTCTTCACGCGCCAGGCTGACCAGATTCTCCAGCTCATCGTAGACAAACTGCGACGTAAAATCGTCGCGAATCATCTCAGAAATCAGGATCATGCCATCGCAAAGCGGCACTTTATTAAATTCGAAATCGGCTAAGGACCTCATGACTTACCCCAGTAACGACCGAGCGCACAGCGACGCCCGGACGAGATAAAACTCAAAACGATGTAGATGATAACGCCAAACCGCCTTTCAGTCAGCCTTACGCCTTTATCAGTAAATGGCAGATAGCCTGCACTCATAGCCACTGCCCCAGCGTCAGGCGTTCGTTGCCGCCATAGTCCCGGCAGGTTTTGACGTCGGCGTAGCCCGCCTGGGTAAACAATGCCCGCACGCTTTCTCCCTGCGTCCAGCCATGCTCCACGAGAAGCCAGCCGCCGGAAAGTAAATGTTGTCGTGACATTGTCACGATGTGATCGAGGTCGGCTAAACCTTCCCTGGCGGCGACCAGCGCCGTCAGGGGTTCGAAGCGCACATCACCCTGCGCAAGGTGCGGATCATGCTCGTCAATATAGGGTGGGTTACTGACAATGATGCCGAACGTCTGGTTCTCCAGCGCGCTAAACCAGCTGCTTTGCAGCACCGTTACGTTGGTCAGGCCAAGACGTTCCACGTTGCGCTGCGCCAACGCCACCGCGTCGGGCATCACATCTACCGCCGTCACAGCGCAGTCGGGTCTTTCACTGGCGAGCGCCAGCGCGATGGCCCCGGTGCCTGTGCCGAGATCGAGAATGCGGCAGGCCGCCGCCGGTAAACGCGCCAGCGCCTGCTCGACCAGACATTCGGTGTCGGGACGCGGGATCAGCGTCGCCGCCGAGACGTAAAGCGGTAACGACCAGAACTCGCGCTCACCGACAAGGTGCGCCACCGGCTCGCCGTGCTTACGGCGGGCAAGCAGCGTGGCGAGCCGTGCTTCCTGCTCAGCGGTCAGTTCGGTTTCACCGAAGGCCAGCAGGTACGTGCGGGCTTTGCCCGTCACATGCTCAAGTAAAATTTCGGCATCGCGTTTCGGGCTTTCGCTTTCGGAAAGCTCACCGGCAGCCTCACGTAACCAGCGCTGAAAATCCATTATTCCTGCTCGGACAGTGCCGCCAGCTGGTCGGCCTGGTATTCCTGCACGATAGGCTCAATCAGCATATCCAGCTTGCCTTCCATCACTTCATCCAGACGATACAGCGTCAGGTTGATGCGGTGGTCGGTCACGCGCCCCTGCGGGAAGTTGTAGGTACGGTTACGGTCGCTGCGATCGCCGCTCCCCAGCAGGTTACGACGCGTTGACGCTTCCGCCTGCTGGCGTTTCGCCATTTCGGCCGCGTGGATGCGCGCACCCAGCACGGACAGCGCTTTGGCCTTGTTTTTATGCTGGGAACGTTCGTCCTGACACTCCACCACGATACCGGTTGGAAGGTGGGTAATACGGATGGCGGAGTCGGTGGTGTTAACGTGCTGACCACCCGCCCCGGAGGAGCGGAAGGTATCAATACGCAGGTCCGCCGGGTTGATGTCCGGCAGCTCCGCTTCCGGCAGCTCCGGCATCACCGCCACCGTACAGGCGGAGGTGTGGATACGGCCCTGAGATTCGGTGGCCGGAACGCGCTGCACGCGGTGACCGCCGGATTCAAACTTGAGACGACCGTATACGCCGTCGCCGCTGATCTTGGCGATAACCTCTTTGTAGCCACCGTGTTCGCCTTCGTTGGCGCTCATGATCTCCACGCGCCAGCGACGTGACTCGGCGTAGCGGCTGTACATGCGGAACAGATCCCCGGCAAACAGTGCCGCTTCGTCACCGCCGGTCCCGGCGCGGACTTCCACGAACGCGTTACGTTCGTCGTCCGGATCTTTTGGCAGCAGAAGCACCTGAAGCTGCTGCTCCATCTCCTCAGAACGCGCTTTCGCATCCTGCAACTCTTCCTGCGCCATCTCGCGCATTTCAGGATCGTCGAGCATCATCTGCGCGGTTTCGATATCTTCCTGAACCTGTCGCCAGTCGGTAAAGCATTTAGAAACATCACTTAACTGCGCGTATTCACGTGAGAGCGCGCGAAAACGCTCCTGGTCCGCAATGGTCCCGGCATCGCCGAGCAGCGCCTGGACTTCTTCATGGCGCTCGTGCAGAGCTTCCAGTTTAGCGACGATAGAAGGCTTCATAGGCGTAAGTGCACCTTGTCTTAGAAAATGGGTATAGGGCGCTATTCCAGCCCGAGGCTGTTGCGCAGAATAGTCAGGCGTTCATCATCCCCGTCACGGGCAGCCTGCTGAAGAGATTTGGTTGGCGCATGGATCAGGCGGTTGGTCAGTTTCCACGCCAGATCCTGCATAATTGCATGTGCGTCGCCGCCCTGCTCCAGGGCCGCTAACGCTTTGGCTGTCAGGTCGTCACGCACCTGCTCCGCCTGTCCGCGATACTCGCGGATGGTCTCGCTGACGCTTTGCGCGCGCAGCCAGGCCATAAACTCACTGGTTTCCTGCTCAACAATGGTTTCCGCCTGCACCGCCGCCGCTTTACGCTGGGCGAGGTTGTGCGAAATGATGCTTTGCAGGTCATCCACGCTGTAGAGATAGGCGTTAGGCAGTTTGCCCACTTCCGGCTCAACATCGCGCGGGACGGCAATATCCACCAGCAGCATCGGCTGATTACGACGGGACTTCAGCGCGCGCTCCACCATCCCTTTGCCGATAATCGGCAGCGGACTGGCGGTCGAGCTGATAATAATGTCCGCCTCTTTCAGACGTTCATCGATGTCGCTCAGGGCAACCACCTCTGCGCCCACTTCATCCGCCAGCACCTGCGCGCGTTCGCGGGTGCGGTTAGCGATAATCATCTTTTTCACTTTATGCTCGCGCAGATGGCGCGCCACAAGTTCGATGGTTTCGCCCGCGCCCACCAGCATCACGGTGACGGTGGAGAGGGATTCAAAGATTTGGCGCGCAAGGGTGCAGGCCGCGAAAGCAACGGAAACCGCACTGGCACCAATGTCGGTTTCGGTTCGCACACGCTTCGCCACGGAGAATGACTTCTGGAACATACGCTCCAGCTCGCTGGCCTTCAGATGCCCTTTTTGCGAATCCGCAAAGGCTTTTTTCACCTGACCCAGAATTTGCGGTTCGCCGAGCACCAGCGAATCCAGCCCGCTGGCCACGCGCATCAGATGGCTGACGGCATCGTTGTCCTGATGCCAGTACAGGCTGTTGCGCAGCTCGTCTTCATTGAGATTGTGGTAGTCGCATAACCAGCGGATCAGCGCTTCGTGCAGGTTATCCTGCTCTTCCACGCTTAAATAGAGCTCGGTACGGTTGCACGTCGAGAGCACCACGCCACCCTGCACCATAGGCTGTGCAAGCAGGCTGTCCAGCGCCAGGTCGAGCGTATCTGGCGAAAACGTTACGCGTTCTCGCAGCGAAACCGGGGCCGTTTTGTGGTTGATGCCGAGTGCTAATAGGGTCATGTTGAGCGGGAGTAGTACCAGCGTTAATAAGGTTAGCAGAACGCATCATACAGGATGCGCGAGATCAATAAAAGAGACAGCCCCCTTTCGGAGTAATAGGTTACACAACGCTTTGAGATAATTTGAACGTAGACGGTAGCCCCCTTCGACGCTAGCATTAACAGTTATAACTGCAACGTATCTCAAGGATTTGTCCTCATTATGACCCGACTGATTCGCCTGCTGCCCCTGGCGGCACTGGTTCTGACCGCCTGTACCGTCACTCAACCAAAAGGCCCGGGCAAAAGCCCTGACTCGCCACAGTGGCGTCAGCACCAGCAGGACGTCCGTAATTTGAACCAGTACCAGACCCGCGGCGCGTTTGCTTATCTCTCAGATGAGCAAAAAGTGTATGCACGCTTCTTCTGGCAACAAACGGGTCAGGACAACTATCGCCTGCTGCTGCTGAACCCGCTGGGCAGCACCGAGCTGGAGCTTATCGCGAAACCGGGCGAAGCGCAGATCACCGATAACAAAGGCCAGCACTACACCGCAACCGATGCCGAAGAGATGATTGGCAAGCTGACCGGAATGCCTATCCCGCTCAACAGCCTGCGCCAGTGGATCCTCGGCCTGCCGGGTGACGCCACCGACTATACCCTGGACGATCAATATCGTCTGAGCCAGGTGAACTACACCCAGAACGGCAAAACCTGGAAAGTGGTGTACAGCGACTATGACAGCAAGAGTAAACCGTCGCTGCCATCGAATATGGAACTGACCCAGGGCAGCCAGCGCATCAAGCTGAAAATGGACAACTGGATCGTTAAATGATGACCCACTGGCCCTCTCCGGCAAAACTGAATATGTTTTTATACATTACCGGCCAGCGCGCTGACGGCTATCACACCCTGCAGACGCTGTTTCAGTTTATTGACTATGGCGACACGATCTCCATTGAACTGCGCCAGGACGGGCAGATTTGCCTCCTGACGCCAGTCGACGGCGTGGCGCATGAGGACAACCTGATTGTGCGCGCCGCGCGTCTGCTGATGAACGCCGCAGCGGAATCAGGTCGTCTGCCTGCGGGAAGCGGTGCGGATATTCGTATCGAGAAACGTCTGCCGATGGGCGGCGGTCTGGGCGGCGGCTCATCTAACGCCGCCACGGTGCTGGTTGCCCTGAACCACCTCTGGGGCTGCGGGCTGTCGCAGGACGAACTTGCCGCCCTGGGCTTGACGCTGGGCGCGGATGTTCCGGTGTTTGTTCGCGGTCATGCGGCCTTTGCCGAGGGCGTGGGGGAAATCCTCTCCCCGGTCAACCCGCCGGAAAAATGGTATCTGGTTGCTCACCCCGGCGTGAGCATTCCGACCCCGGTCATCTTTAAAGATCCTGACCTGAAAAGAAATACCCCGATTCGGTCAATAGAAACGTTATTAAATTGTGAATTCAGCAACGATTGCGAGGATATCGCAAGAAAACGTTTTCGCGAGGTTGATGCGGTGCTTTCCTGGCTGTTAGAATACGCGCCGTCGCGCCTGACTGGTACAGGGGCCTGTGTCTTTGCTGAATTTGACACCGAATCCGCCGCTCGTCAGGTGCTTGAGCAAGCGCCGGTTTGGCTGCATGGTTTTGTAGCGCGTGGGATGAACATTTCCCCCCTACAGCAGGCCATTCTGGCGCAGACTGAGTTTCGGTGACAACGTCACCCTGTTCCAGACGTTGCATCGCGCTCTTTAATACACCGCCTGGATAGCCTTTGCCTGGCCCGCACAGTTTACGGCGAACGCTATCCACCACTGGACGCATGCCTGAGGTTCTTCTCGTGCCTGATATGAAGCTTTTTGCTGGTAACGCCACCCCGGAACTAGCACAACGTATTGCCAACCGCCTGTACACTTCCCTCGGCGACGCCGCCGTAGGTCGCTTTAGCGACGGCGAAGTCAGCGTACAAATCAACGAAAATGTACGCGGTGGTGATATTTTCATCATCCAGTCCACCTGTGCTCCAACGAACGACAACCTGATGGAACTGGTTGTTATGGTCGACGCCCTGCGTCGCGCTTCCGCAGGCCGTATCACTGCTGTAATCCCTTACTTCGGCTATGCCCGCCAGGACCGTCGCGTCCGTTCCGCGCGTGTGCCAATTACCGCGAAAGTTGTCGCTGACTTCCTGTCCAGCGTTGGCGTTGACCGCGTACTGACCGTTGACCTGCACGCAGAGCAGATCCAGGGCTTCTTCGACGTCCCGGTTGATAACGTATTCGGCAGCCCAATCCTGCTGGAAGACATGCTGCAGCTGAACCTGGATAACCCAATCGTGGTTTCTCCGGACATCGGCGGCGTGGTACGTGCCCGTGCTATCGCTAAGCTGCTGAACGATACCGACATGGCGATCATCGACAAACGTCGTCCGCGCGCTAACGTTTCTCAGGTGATGCACATCATCGGTGACGTGGCTGGCCGCGACTGCGTGCTGGTTGACGACATGATCGATACCGGCGGTACGCTGTGTAAAGCGGCTGAAGCGCTGAAAGAGCGTGGTGCCAAGCGCGTATTCGCGTACGCGACCCACCCGATCTTCTCCGGCAATGCCGTAAACAACCTGCGCAACTCCGTGATTGACGAAGTTGTGGTATGCGATACCATCCCACTGAGCGACGAGATCAAGGCACTGCCAAACGTGCGTACCCTGACCCTGTCCGGGATGCTGGCAGAAGCGATTCGTCGTATCAGCAACGAAGAATCCATCTCTGCAATGTTCGAACACTGATCGAGCACGGCCAAAAAACCCGCTGCGGCGGGTTTTTTTGTCTCTGGGTTTTATTTGTATGATTAATGCCTCCTTCACCTGCCATTCATATGACAGATGATGCGCATACGGATGATAGATAATTGTGAAAAACGTAGCCTCCTCACATGTTCTGCCCTTTCGCGCCCTCATCGACGCCTGCTGGAAAGAGAAGTACACCTCCTCACGCTTTGTGCGTGACCTGATTGCCGGGATCACCGTCGGCATTATTGCCATCCCGCTGGCGATGGCGCTGGCGATTGGCAGCGGCGTTGCGCCGCAGTACGGCCTGTACACCTCAGCCGTGGCCGGGATCGTCATCGCTCTGACCGGTGGCTCGCGCTTCAGCGTCTCCGGCCCGACTGCCGCCTTTGTGGTGATCCTCTACCCCGTTTCACAGCAGTTTGGTCTGGCAGGCCTGCTGGTCGCCACCCTGATGTCCGGGGTCTTTTTAATTCTGTTTGGCCTGGCCCGTTTTGGGCGGCTGATTGAGTACATCCCCCTTTCCGTGACGCTGGGGTTCACCTCGGGGATTGGGATCACCATCGGAACCATGCAGATCAAGGATTTCCTCGGCCTGCAAATGGCTCACGTCCCTGAACACTATCTGCAAAAAGTGGGCGCGCTGTTTATGGCGCTGCCGACGGCCAACCTCGGCGACGCCGCCATCGGGATGGTGACGCTGGGCACGCTGATCGTCTGGCCTCGTCTGGGCATTCGACTGCCGGGCCATCTGCCCGCGCTGCTGTTGGGCTGCGCGGTGATGGCTATCGTGAATATGTTCGGTGGTCATGTCGCGACTATCGGCTCACAGTTCCACTATGTTCTGGCGGACGGTTCACAGGGCAGCGGCATTCCGCAACTGTTGCCGCAGCTGGTGCTGCCGTGGGATATGCCCGGCTCCAGCTTTACCTTAAGCTGGGATTCCCTGCGCGCCCTGCTTCCCGCCGCGTTCTCGATGGCGATGCTGGGGGCGATTGAATCCCTGCTCTGCGCCGTCGTTCTGGACGGGATGACCGGCACCAAGCACAAAGCTAACAGCGAACTGGTCGGTCAGGGATTGGGGAACCTCGTTGCGCCGTTCTTTGGCGGTATTACCGCAACGGCAGCCATCGCCCGTTCCGCGGCCAACGTGCGCGCGGGGGCAACGTCACCCGTTTCGGCAGTTATCCATTCCGTACTGGTGATCCTCGCACTGCTGATCCTCGCCCCGCTGCTCTCCTGGCTACCGCTTTCCGCCATGGCCGCCCTGCTACTGATGGTGGCCTGGAACATGAGTGAGGCGCACAAGGTGGTGAACCTGCTGCGTCGTGCGCCGAAAGACGACATCATTGTGATGCTGATCTGTATGTCGCTGACCGTGCTGTTCGATATGGTCATCGCCATCAGCGTCGGGATCGTGCTGGCGTCCCTGCTGTTTATGCGCCGTATCGCGCAGATGACGCGCCTCTCCCCGGTCAACGTAGAGGTGCCTGACGATGTGCTGGTTCTGCGCGTGATTGGCCCGCTGTTCTTCGCCGCGGCGGAAGGTTTGTTCAGCGATCTGGAGTCCCGCATCGCGGGCAAGCGGATTGTGGTGCTGAAATGGGATGCCGTACCGGTGCTGGATGCGGGCGGACTGGACGCCTTCCAGCGCTTTGTGAAACGTCTGCCGGAAGGCTGCGAGCTGCGGGTGAGTAACCTCGAATTCCAGCCCCTGCGCACCATGGCGCGGGCGGGCGTGCAGCCGATCCCTGGCCGCCTTGCCTTTTATCCTAACCGTGAAGCCGCGTTAGCGGATCTGTGAGCCGCCTGATGCAGAGGAACGTCTCTGCATCATCACCCCAATCGCCTGCTGAAGCCACCCAAGCACGGCAGGCGTCATCCATGTTCCCTTCATCAGATGCGGCTCCTGCTGCATGGCCGTGCGAAACTTTTGCTGGGTCTCCGGGCTGGTGCCTGCATACGACTGGAATAACGCCAGCCAGTTTTCAGCCAGCTTTTGCGCCTCCTCCGAGGCAGGATCGATATTCTCCCGCTGCGCCTGATGCAGTTTTGCCACCAGCGGCGGCCACTCCATCATGCGGTCAAAGTAGTGCTTCCGGGTAAAGGCCATCTCCTCGGCGCAAAGATATTTTTCCCAGATAATCAGCTTCGACTCGGCGAACGCTCGCGTAATGTAATCGGTCATTTCCGGCGTGATGCCGGTCTGCACTTGCATCTGTGGCTCCACGCTGTGCATCTCGTTCAGCCGGGTGAGAAACTCCGGCTTGCCCGCCGTGTCCTGCTCCAGGCGTTCCATCCAGCGCGTCGCCAGGGCCATCGCCCGCGGGTCCGTGACGGGTATGTGCTGTTTCAACAGCGTGTTTGCCTCCGCAACCAGCCCTGACCAGATGGCCGCCAGCGCATCCTTCTGCACCGCAAACGGCAGCTGCTGTAACTCTTCTTTGCTAAACCAGCGATCGTACATATTCATTAACTCCAGAGTCTGTAGCCAGGATTCCAGATCCGGCGTCGCATCGTTGAGCAGCCCGGTGCGCAGTTCGACCAGTCGGTCGCGCAGCGTATGTATGCTGCGCAGCTGTTTATCCAGCAGCGTGATTTGCGCATCGAGTAACTCAGTTAAGGACAGCGACTCCTGTTCCAGGAAATCCCTGATTTCAGCAAGTTCCAGCCCCGCCTTTGCCAGCGCCTGGATCATATGCAGACGCTGAACATCCGCCAGGTTGTAGAGCCGGTAACCTGCTGCGCTTCTGGCAGAAGGCAGCAACAACCCTGTTTGCTCATAGTGATGCAATGTGCGTACGGTGATCCCGGCCCGTTTCGCCAGCTCACCCACCTGAATCAACATAACTGCTCCTTTTACTTTGCCAGTGCCGCTACTCTGGAGCCTTACGTTACGTGAGGGTCAACCCTTGATGCAAAAAAAACGACTCCCTGAGGAGCCGTTTCGGTATTCTTTAACGTAGCGTCAGCTGTGCTTATGCTGATCGCGACGACAGCGTTTGTCGTAGTGACGCACCCACCAGTATTTGTCACACACTTCCTCATGGCCGCTCACGCGTGCTCCCGCCAGCCACAACACTGCACCAATGAAGATGCTCAATATCGCACCATGCGCAAAGTATTGCGGGAGATCAAGCTGCGGCAGTTGGTTTAAAATTGAATAACCCACGCCGGCTACCATCACGAACAGCCCCAACCCCATCAGCACGTTACCGAGTAACGAAGCGTTTTTGCGTTTCATGTGTCACCTCCGGAACTTTGGGTTGTCAGGGGAAAAGCCCCTAATCCTTGTGTGTAAAGTATAGACAACGCCCCTTTTATGAGTTGCGTGAATGATCACAATTACAGATAACTCCCAAACAAAAGTTTACAAATAACACGTTGAACAGCTTGAAATTCTAATTGTTCAGATAAGTAATTATTCGTATTTCGCTGCGACGATCGCAGAATTTTGTCAAGCGGCGCGCCAGACAGTAAACTACGCGCCAGATCTGGAACCCATTAGGAATTGAATCGTGACGATTAAACTGATTGTCGGCCTCGCCAACCCGGGCGCAGAATATGCGGCTACCCGCCACAATGCCGGGGCATGGTACGTCGATCTGCTGGCCGAGCGGTTACGTGCTCCCCTGCGTGAAGAACCTAAATTCTTCGGGTATACCTCACGTATCAACCTTGCTGGCGCGGACGTTCGCTTACTGGTGCCTACCACCTTTATGAATCTGAGCGGTAAAGCCGTGGCGGCGATGGCAACGTTTTATCGCATTAATCCGGATGAAATTCTGGTCGCCCACGATGAGCTGGATCTTCCCCCTGGCGTGGCAAAATTCAAGCTGGGCGGCGGGCACGGCGGCCACAACGGCCTAAAAGACATCATCAGCAAGCTGGGCAATAACCCGAATTTCCACCGTTTGCGCGTGGGAATCGGCCATCCGGGCGATAAAAACAAAGTTGTCGGTTTCGTGCTCGGTAAGCCACCGGTTTCTGAGCAGAAACTGATTGACGAGGCGGTAGACGAGGCGGCACGCTGCACGGAAATCTGGCTGAAAGACGGCTTAACCAAAGCGACAAACCGCTTACACGCTTTCAAAGCGCAATAATCCGCCCGATACGGCTTTTTTACCGCGCGTCATGCGGGTTACGTGTATAATAGGCGTAGTTATTTACTTTTCATCAATCGGTTATCGTTAACGGATTGATTATCAAGATATTAAGGTGATTTAGAAATGGGATTCAAATGCGGTATCGTCGGTCTGCCAAACGTGGGCAAATCCACCCTGTTTAACGCGCTTACCAAAGCGGGTATCGAAGCGGCGAACTTCCCGTTCTGTACCATCGAACCTAACACCGGCGTTGTGCCAATGCCTGATCCGCGTCTGGACCAGCTCGCGGAAATCGTGAAGCCGCAGCGCATTCTGCCAACCACCATGGAATTCGTGGACATCGCGGGCCTGGTAAAAGGCGCATCCAAAGGCGAAGGTCTGGGTAACCAGTTCCTGACCAACATTCGTGAAACCGAAGCGATCGGCCACGTTGTGCGCTGCTTCGAGAACGACAACATCATCCACGTTAACAACAAAGTGGATCCGGCTGACGACATCGACGTTATCAACACCGAGCTGGCGCTCTCTGACCTCGACACCTGCGAACGCGCGATTCACCGCGTGCAGAAGAAAGCCAAAGGTGGCGACAAGGACGCGAAAGCGGAACTGGCTGCGCTGGAAAAATGCCTGCCACAGCTTGAAAACGCCGGCATGCTGCGCGCGCTGAAAAACCTGACTGACGAAGACAAAGCGGCGATCAAATACCTGAGCTTCCTGACCCTGAAGCCAACCATGTACATCGCCAACGTTAACGAAGACGGTTTCGAGAACAACCCGTACCTGGACAAAGTGCGTGAAATCGCCGCGGCGGAAGGTTCTGTGGTTGTGGCGGTTTGCGCGGCCGTTGAATCCGACATCGCCGAGCTGGACGACGCCGACCGTGAAGAGTTCATGGCCGAGCTGGGTCTGGAAGAGCCGGGTCTGAACCGCGTGATCCGCGCGGGCTATGAGCTGCTGAACCTGCAAACCTACTTCACCGCTGGCGTGAAGGAAGTGCGTGCGTGGACCATCCCTGTGGGTGCGACTGCGCCTCAGGCTGCTGGTAAGATCCATACCGACTTCGAGAAAGGCTTTATTCGTGCGCAGACTATCGCGTTTGAAGACTTCATCACCTACAAGGGTGAGCAAGGCGCGAAAGAAGCAGGCAAGATGCGAGCAGAAGGGAAAGATTACATCGTTAAAGATGGCGATGTGATGAACTTCTTGTTTAACGTCTGATTTGTTTTGAATGAAAAAAATCCACGCTTTGGCGTGGATTTTTTTTAAGTTAACGAACTTAAGCCCTCTTGCGCAGATAGAACTCAAGGTATTTTTTAGGTCTATCCTGAAATGCTCGTTCTTTGCCGTAATTATAAGCATCGTTAAAATATTTATACGCTTCATCGAATTGATTAAGCTCGTAACAGACCATACCCAGGTCGATTAATGGTGCAGTGTCTATATCCGATCCACGTGTCCGTAATGTCGTCTCTCCCCATTTCTTTGCCTCAACGTAATCCGCGAGATCAAAATATGCGCTGTAAATGCATGCAGAGATCCAGTTAGCAAGTTCCGATTCGGACTTTGGCTCAGGAAGAGCTTGCCAGGCCTTTTGGTATTGTTCTAAAGCCTCGGCGTATTTTTGGTTGTCGTGAAACTCGTTTCCTTGTTCAACAAAGGAGTTAATTTCGGATTCAATTTTTGGGTCTTTAAGGTCATTCATGGAACAATGCTCCTTCATTGGAAATATTAGGATTTTTACTGTGGGCCAATAAAATCGGCGGAATCATTATATCTATCAGGTAGCAGAGTTCCCTGAGACCGGTTGTGGCCATAATATTCAAGCGACAGTAAAGACGTCCCTACGATGCAGTCTGCTGAGACAGTTATACTCGCTGCGGGTGCTCAGCCTCCATGGGGGCTTTCTCAGAGTGGAGTTGTTCGTCGCAAGTATGCTGACAGCTTAATGAGGCCAAGGGTGAGCAAGGTGCGAAAAAAAACAACCCAGATGCGTGCAGAAGGAAAAAAGAATATTGTCAAAAAAAGCTACGTACTAACCTAATTGTTTAATATTTGCTTTTTTGGATGAAAAAATCTAAGCCAAGGTGCATATTTTCATTCAGAGATAAATCCCCTCTTCTAAAGAGTTTTTAGTAAACGTTGCTTTAGTAAAGGAAATTAGAATATCTGAACCTTGCTTTTTATATTTAACTTCATAACTGCCAGGTTTTAAACTAATAAACTCACCTGATATAGCATCTGAGTCATCAGGCTCAAGATCTCCACCCGTGACATCCTCTCCCGCCCCAATAAAAACCTTTCCAGAAGGTACCTTTAGAAATAGCACCCCGGTATACTCATCAACATCATGTTTAATATGGACCTTATAGGCGCCATCATCTCCAAGATTGAGAAATAATACATTCCCTTTATTTATTTCTTCAAGTTCATCTTCTGGAAGACTCCACCAATCTACATCATCATTAATTCTATGCTTTAATGACATCAAATCATAAATAACTAATGCGGCAGTATCTGTTTGTATGCTTATGATTTTTCTCATTGCGTAAGCAAAAGGCCGGAAATATCTCCCGGCCTAGTCCATTAGTTAACAAAGCTTTCTATAGATTTTATAACGCTTTTATAGAATTGAATCGACTCTTCACCGATTGGTATATTCTCAGTCGGTGAGTCAATTGCCACTCCATGCTGATCATATATTTTATTTCTGACAGGATTTTTAAAATAATGTTGTGGTAAAATATCCACTTCGCTCGTTTCGATAGTTTTAAACGTTACGAAATAACCGTTTTTCCAACATGAATTATCAGTAATAATTGGCGGTAATAGCAAATTATCTTTTGCCAATACAGCATCTTCTTGAAGTGAAGATGTAAAATAGTCATATATATATATAACTATAGCATTTTTGAATGGACCGATATCTATTTTACCCAGGGAGACCATACCATAGCCTAATCGACCATCATTTAACTGAAAGTAAAAAACATCGCCTTCTTTAGGCCACTTTTTTTGTTTTTCATTTCCTGACACTACTGTAAGTCTGTCGGCCATTTTACATTAATCCCATTGTTTTTAAGCCAATTTTCACCCCACAAAACAGCATCCGAGTATAACTTTCTTGTCGGACTTATGCTATTGATAGAATTCTCAAAATGGGGATTATTGTGAATAACTGCTTGTTCTATGCTCCGTGCATGACCGCGATTTAGCGGTTCTTCAGTGATTCTAACTAATTTGTCGAATCTTTCACCATGCTGTACAGCACGGATATCTACATCCTTACTGATACCTACATAGACAGGTTTACCATCTCTATATCCTAAATACACATGGGTATTATTCCCACCTTTTGCCTTTCTTTTAATCCAGTCAGCAAATGACATGTTCCTCACTGACCGTTTAGGGCTCCCATTTTTGCAAGCGGTTAAACCTATGGGATCCACCCACCCCAGCGCATTCGGCGCATACTGGTAAAGGTTTATCCCCCCCGCCAGCCCTATCGGGTCCTGCTGCGTAAACCTTCCGCAGTCCGGGTCATAATAACGGAACAAATTGTAGTGCAGCCCTGTCTCACGGTCCAGGTATTGCCCCTGCATGCGCAGGTTCTGAGAATATCCTGATACCTGCGTCTCGCTTTCCCGCAGCAGCTTGCCCCAGGCGCTGTTTACCCCTTCCCAGCGCACCTGCCCTTCGATATCTGTCATCCGCTCCGGCGTGCCGTTGGGCTGGCAGTGGAACCAGAAGATCTCCGGAGCATCAACGCCGTCAATACGCGCCAGCGGGTCGTAGCTGTCCTGATCGCTGTAGACGTAGGTCAACGGCACATCCCCGTGCACTTCCTGCAGCAGCCGGAACCCTTCCCAGACAAACCGCGTGGTGACCGGCTTGCCGGTTGACTGTCCGCCCAGCATCTGGCGGCGCGTTTTGCTGATGCGGCGACCGAGCGGATCGTAGCGGAAGCTGACCTGCGTCTGCGGTTTGTTGCGGTCCCGCGGCAGGCTGATGACTTCCGTCAGGCGATGTTCGCCGTCGTAGCGGTAGTGCCAGCGCGTCTGGCCGTTATCCTTCTCCACGGTGCGGCCGTGGATGTCATAACGCCAGCGAATGCCGTTCAGCTGCGTCAGGCGGTTGTGCGTGACCTTCTCAGCAGAACCTTCCAGCGGGTTACCGGCTGCATCCCAGCGCCACTGCTCCTGGCCAGGCAGCGTGCCGTCCTGAACGAGCAGGCGCCCGGCGCTGTCGTACTGCCAGCGGTACCAGCTGAACGGGTTATCGTCCCGCTCTTCTCGCATCAGGTTATTGCGGTAGTCGTAATCCCAGCGGCGGGACCAGCGGCGCGGCGACGGGCGCTGGGCATTGCCGGTAAAGACGTCCCGGCGGTGCAGTCGGCCGAGGCGGTCGTACTCGCTGCGGGTGGTCAACAGCCCCTGGGTGCGGCTGGTCTCACGGTGGAGTTCGTCGCGAGTAAAATCGGAGACCGACAGCTTATCGAGAGCAATGCTGAGCAAATGCCCGCTGCCGTAGTAGAACTGCTTCAGCTCGCGACCATCGGGCAGCGTGACGGAGGTGCGGTTGCCCAGCGCGTCATACTCCCACGCCAGTTCACCGTGCTCGCCCGCTTCGCGCGTCACGCGACCGAGCGCGTCATACTCAAAGGCAAGCTCCTGCTCTGCCTCGGTGGTCCACGCGTCGGCTGAAAGCGCAGGATGCAGACCAATCCGGCTTAATAGCCCGGACGGCGTGTAATGGTAGCGGGTCTGCCCTTCCGGTGTGGTGCGGGCGACCAGCTGGCCGCTCGCGCTCCAGGCGAAGGCGTGGGTGATAGCCTCCGGATGACCGGCGGCAAAGGTGCGCGCAATCGTGCGCCCGCAGGCATCATAGCGATACTGCGAGGCTACGCCATCGAGCCCCACCTCTTCCAGCAGCAGCGAGTCTGGCCCCCAGCGGAACTGATACGCTTCGCCGTTCTCGTTTTCCAGGGCAATCAGACGCCCGCGGCTGTCCCAGCGGCGGCGCACTTCTTCACCCTGCGTATTACGGGTGGCGGTTAAGCGCCCCGCCTCATCGTATCTGAACTCGCTTTCTTTCCCGTCAGCACCCCCATGCTTCACCGGCAGGCCACGTTCGTTCCATTTGAGCGATTCCGTCCAGCCTTCAGGGCGATCGAGCTGCACCGGACGCCCTGCGGCGTCGTAGCGGTAGCGCGTCTCTTCACCGTCGGCGCCAGTCTCAGCCACCAGCCAGCCCAGCGGATGATAGCGATAGCGGGTAATACGCCCGGAACAGTCCGTCGAACGGACAATCTGCCCAGCCTCGTTGTACTCCTGGTAGCGGCTGTTGCCAGCGGCATCGACCTCTTCCACGACCTGGCCGAACGCGTCCCGGCGCAGCTGCGTCGTCTGCCCCATCGGGTCCACCACGCGCTTCAGTCCATGATGTTCGTCGTACCAGAACTGGGTGGCGCTGCCGTCGGCTTCGATAATAGCCGCGGGAAGCGCGCGGTGCTCCAGCCAGGTGGTGGTGCGGGTATTGCCGTCGGCATCGGTCTCCTGCACCCGGTTGCCCATCTCGTCGTAGACGAAGGTGACGGCGTTGCCGAGCGGATCGATGCGACGCGTGAGAAGCTCGTTATCATCCCACTCGTAGCGCCAGTTTTCACCGCGCTCGTCAACGTAGCGGACAATCAGATTCTGCGCGTTCCAGTAGTGGCGGCGCGTCTGACCATCGTAGTGCTCGACGGTCGTCAGCCCGGCGGCTAAATCATAGCTAAAGCGGCAGCCGTCGCCGGTGCTGGTGCGGTTTTCCACCACGCGCCAGTGGTCGAATTTTTGCCAGCGGTATTCGCTCTCCAGCCCGCCCGGCATCCGGTGCCAGACCATCAGGCCGTGGTCGTTGTAACGGTATTCACGCGTCACCACGCCGGAGGCGTCCGTCGCGCTCGCCAACTGGCCGCGCGCATCGTAGCACCACTGCATCAGCGGCCAGGTTTGGTTGCCGTCGAAATGGCTGGCTGCGGTCACGCGCAGCGGGAAGCGCTCATCTTCATAGCGCAGGGTGACGTCGATGGCCCGCGGCTCATCATGGATACCAATCAGCCTGCCGTGCTCGTCCCACGCCGTCAGCAGCGCGTTGCCGTATTCATCGCTAAGGGAGGCCAGACGCAGGATAGAAGGATTCATGCGGGTCGGTTTGTACAGACGCCACACCGCGCCGTCATCGTCGGCAATCGCCACGTCGCCGCTCTCATTGCGGCGGATAATGATGCCTTCGCTGATGCTGTAAAACGCGCGGTCGACAGGCGGCAGTTCAAAGCTCAGCTCGCGCCCGGTTTCGTCGAACCAGGTGGCGTTGTTTTCTTCCAGCGCCAGATAGCTGTCAAAGGTGGTTGCCCAGCCCAGACCAAACAGCCCTTCGCGGGTGGTCAGGCTGTTGTAGCTGCGCTGCCAGCGAAGCGGGAAGCGCCCCGGCAGCGAGAAGTCGAGCTCATCGTCGTCGTTCAGCACCTTCACGCCAGTGGCGGCGTGGACCGGGTGCGAGGAGCCAAACACGGCGTTGACCGCCATATCCGCCAGCATCCCGCCGCCGGCTGCGGCCAGCGCGCAGGGCATGTTTTTCAGGATCTTGCCCGGACGCCCGCGCAGCAGGGAGAGCGCAATCATCCCCAGCGCCAGACCCGGCGTTTTACCGCTTTTGATATCGCGGACCGTGAGCGTGTCCCCGCCGATGATCACGTTCGGGGAGACATCGTCGGAAACGGTGCCTTCGCAGGTGGTGCGATCTTTCGCACGCACCGCGGGCTGGCCATTGATGAAGACGCTTTTGGAGCCTTCCGCCAGATACTGTGGCCCGGAGTGCTTTTCACACGCCACCTTGTCCTCTTCCAGCGGCGAGGTCCCCGCGGCGGCAGAGGCGACACTCGGCTGCCACATTTCGCTGCCAAACTGTCCGGCGGCGGAAAGTAGCATGCCCGCGTAATCGGCAAAGCTGCCCGGTGACTGCGGCTCAGGGGACGGTGTATCGGCGGGCGTCAGCGTGCCTGCCGCACGTGCTGCGGGGATTGCGTTGGTCAGTACGTTGTTCGAACCGGTGGTAATTTTACCCGCAGGCGACGGCGGGAAAAGCGCATTGCCTAACCCTTCCGCGGCGTTGCTGATGTCGTCGGTGATCCCCGCCACGTTCGCCAGCACGCCACCGATAATCCCGCTTAACAGACAGCTGGACCCAATCGCCGCCACGCCCGCTGCGGCGGCTCCGGCACCGAGGAGTGGCGCGGCGGCCGTAGCCGCCAGCCCCACCGCCGCGCCGATCACCGCATAGGCGGCACCTTCCGCCACGATGCTGGTGATGTCAGCAAAAATGCTGGAGTGAATAATCTCGTCGCCCTTACGGGCCGCGTTGTTATCGCTCATGCCTTACACATTCCGGTTGTCGTTTAGCGTCAGACTCTGCTTAAGCGCGCTCCAGCGCACCTCGTCCTCTTCGGTAAAAGCTCTTAATGCCGAGAGGGTAAAAATCATCAATACCGGTTTGCCCGGCGTCTGCACGGCCAGCTGTTTTTGCCACAGGCGTTGCCCGTTACGGTCAAACGTGGTCTCAACTTCCAGCCCGTTAATTTTTCCGTCTGGACCGGCGTTTACGTCCCGGAATTCGCTCTGGGCGATCTCACCCATCTGAGGACGCAACACATCCCACTGGCGGTGAAACTCTTGTTCGTAGTCGCTGCCATCGGGAATCACGCCGCGGCTGACCACCACGGACAGCCCGCTTTCGTCATCGCGAATGATGTTCATGCTGTTATCCTGCCAGGCAGCAGGAAAAAGGGAAAATGAACCTTCCTGGAGGGTGTATTTCATAAGTGAACTCGGGATGATTAATATTGAGAGAAACATGAAGGCCAATCCATGTTGGCCCTTTGGCTGGCTGTTTTATTATTTACGCCATTGACCTGACTGTTCGACTAAAACATGGCTGCCTTTGCTGACAAGCAATTTCACAGGTGCATACGTCACGGTATAAGCGATCTCGCCATTCTTGTACGTTGAGCCGATTATTTTACCTGCGGGGTCGTGTAACGTTTTTCCCTTTAAGGAGATCGTACTGTTATCGCTTTTGCGCACACCGAGATAAACCATCTGGTCACATTCACCCTCGAAACGCCCGCACTTGTTTATCAGAGAGATAGTGAACTTGTCGGTGTCCAGTTTTCTGGTTTCAGCGTGATGAACCGAAGCGGCTTTCCGTAACGTATAACGCAGCGGAGTATAATCATTTCCTTTTTGTGGAGGCGTTACCAGACGCCATTCCATTTCACTCCCCTTTATTTCCAGAACAGCCCTTCCGCCTGCGCCGCCAAACGATGAGTTGAACTCTACGTTCGCACGGTTTCCCGCGATCGTACCGCTAAGATTTCGCTCATCTTCTTCCGGGCAGTCGATGCGATTACCTCTCTGGAAGATATAGCAATAAGACCCGGTGATACGGTTGCCTGATTCAGCTAACTGCAGGGTTAATGTCGAGTCGTTGCCAACCCCGCCTGCCCAAACCCCGTCAAACGCAGGTCTCGATTGGCTGTTCGTTGCAAACTGCATCGTATTGAACCTGGCGGCCCATTGCTGGATATCAGCATTAATACCCGGGCCATTATCAGAGGATTGGTAATGGATTACGTCCGACTCCGGAACCACCCAGGCCGCAAAGATTTTGCCGTCAGGATTGATAACCAGCGCTGACGCGTTCTCCAGATAAAGATCTTTTAGCCAGCCTTCAACAAACAGTCCTCCACCTGCGGTGGTGTGCGGTTCGCCGAAGACGTCAAAGTTATCAATAAAGGTTTGGTAATGATTTCCCAACAGCGTCCTGAGATTGTCTGTCACTTCACTGTCGTTAAGGATGCGATTTACCGTATCGAGCTTATTGTATTGCGATAATTCAAGTGCCGATGACGTTTCAACGACGCCTGTCAATAAAGCCGCGAACAATACGACTGCCAGATATTTTTTGGTCATAAATTATTCTTGAGAATCATTGTTGTAATTCATCGTTATTTTTATAACGTTCCCGCCTTTTATCTCAAAAGAAAGCACTTTTTTATCCAATTCGTAGGTAATCCACTGCTCCCCCGCATCATTGTCGACCTGACCGGTACCGTATGCGCTGTTCAGTTCCTTTCTCGTTGAACCCACATGGACACCACGCGGCGTTGCGAAGTCTTCGGCAGTCAGCGTAATCTGCGACACGATATAATCATCAACGCTTCGTTCAGCTTTATCCCACCAGAGATTGGAACTGAATATTTCTAACCCAGCCCTTTGATGCTGGTAGAATTTATAGTTCGTTCCGTCAAAAGGAACCTCACCGACAAAGTTGCCTTCCAACGGCACATCAATTTTACCGGCACTATCAGGAGACCATCGGTCGCCCAATGCGACAGGCTGGTCTTTGATCTGCACAGAAAAATCCCGTTTTGTCAGAACGGGAGGCATTACCTGAGCCAAAACCACATTGCTGCCGAGACAGGTAAACATCAGGATGGAACAAAGAAATATCGGCGTGTGTTTTTTCACGTTAATCGTCATTTATTGAATGTGTATTGCAATTATCACCCTGAAGAAACCGCCAGGACATGAGTGCAGTATTTCTTAGTCTGCGCTAATGACGACTGAACCCAGACAGTGAGGATTTTTCACGGTGAAACTGAAGCTCACCTTTTGTCCATTCATATCTTTTCGGGCTGTATGGCTGGTCACTTCGTTCTCCGAGCGGCCTCGTGGATAATCAGTTAACGTCAGCTGCGGATAATGCTTTTTAACGGTATCCAGCGTTATGCATTGACCTGAGGAGGGTGAAAAATTCAGTAAAGGCGCCATGCCGTCGTTATCTTTGCTTAAACGTAACTCAATTGCGGTTATGTTCGTTCCATCAGCGAGTTTGATATCGTCGGCATTGTAGAAATTGATATATTCATTTTGCCTGGTCATCTTAAACGGTAACGGCGCGTTACTAAGGGTTGTAACGGATAACGTCTTAAGCGATGCACTCATCCCGGAAATAAACATCCAGAGATCCTTTTTCTGCGCGTCTCCTCCAGCCATTCCCATCGTTAGTAACGCGATAAGTACCGCACCTGCTTTACTCATCTTTGGTCGTAAATTTCGCCTGCACCGCCGCATCAATATCCCCTTTATGTCCGGAACCCGGCGCCGTGGTGCCCGGTTTTGTACCAGAGGTATTCAGATGCAGCTTACCGCCCGTGGTGATATACCCATCCCCTTCCACGAAGAAGTTAAACTCTTTGCCGATGAGGTTAATCTTGCCGTTAGCATTCAGCTCAATGGCGCTTTCCCCTGAGACCAGCCGCAGCTTCGTCCCGGAAGCGATAACATACTGCTCTACCGCCGCATCCAGCTTGCCTTTCCCCGTCAGGATCTCGGTGCCACCTTTCACGGCCTGAGTCTGATTCGCTTCCACGCGATGCAGTTCATTTTTCTTCACGTAATGGCTGCGCTCGCCGCCGACGCTGTGCGTTTCATCATTTTTAACGCTGGTGTCCATGTTACGCTCGGCCTGGATCCATACCTGCTCTGCGCCCGCTTTATCCTCAAACCGCAGGGCGTTGGCGTTGTCCACGGAACCGTCTTTCGTGCGGCTCATAAAGCCCATCTGCGTCGCCGCAGCCGGCAGCGCCCACGGCGGCATGCTCGCGTCGTTGTACACGCGACCGGTAATGATTGGACGGTCCGGGTCGCCGTTGATAAAGTCCACCACCACCTCGTCGCCGACGCGCGGGATCTGCACCCCGCCGTAGCCCTGGCCCGCCCACGCGCTCGACACGCGCACCCAGCAGGAACTGGTGTCATCGCCCTTCGCCAGACGGTCCCAGTGGAACTTCACCTTCACCCGGCCGTATTTGTCCGTCCAGATACTCTCGCCCTTCGGCCCCACCACTTTCGCCGTCTGCGGGCCGTAGGTGCGCGGCCACGCCGTGCTCTGCGCCGGACGGTAGGCCACCGACGCAGGAATGACCGTGAAATCGGTCCGGTGAATGGTCTCCCCCTCGCCGCTGGCATAGCGGTTCTCTTCGAGGTGGTAACCCGCGGCAGTGACCAGATACTCGCCGTTGTCGCTGAAGAACGGCGCGTTGGTTAAGGTGAAGGTGTGCCCGGGCGCAATCCCCGCCGCCGTCGCGGTGGCCTGAATCTGCTGATGCTCCACCTGCCAGCGCTCCTGACGGATACGGGCATAGAACTCCCCGTGCCCCTTGTCCACAAAGCGACCCGGCCAGTCGTACACGTCGATGCTGCCCGGCTTCGGCGACGCCGGGTTCTGCTGGGCCTGAAACAGCCACGCGTTCGGCTTGCGGAAGTCATAGTCGTCGAGGCTGTAAATCCCCGGCGTCACGCTGTCCTCCAGCGCCCACTGGCTGATGCCCTCTTCGTCCGTACTGCCGCCTGACGGCGTCTGATGGTAAGGAATGACCTCATAGCCGCTGAACGGCTGGTACTGCGTGGCGGCGTCGGTGAGCACCAGGGTGTGCTTGTCCGCCTCATGGCGAAAGTGATACGCAATCCCCTCCAGCTCCATCAGGCGGCTGATGAAGTCCAGGCTCGACTCCTGATACTGCACGCAGTAGTCCCACACCCGGTAGCTGCCGGTGAGTTTGTCCTCAACGTTGACCTGATGCTCACCCAGCAGCGTTTTCACAATCTGCGGCACCGTCTGGCCCTGGAAGATACGCAGGTTACGGTCGCGCTTCATCGGCCACAGGTCCGGCTCCACCGTCAGCTGGTACACCGCATAACGGGTGCCCGTCAGCTCAACGGCGCTGACCGCCACGCGGGTAATCTTGCCGTTAATATAGCGGGACGTCAGCAGATTCTGCGTCGGGATAGCCACCGTGACCGGCTGGCCCAGCAGCTTACTGCGGTCAATGCGTGCGTCCGTGCCGAGCACGGTCAGCGTCAGCGCGAACGACTCTGACATCGCCTCGCGGCCCGTCAGTTTCCAGAACAGAAGCCCCTCCACCGGGAGCTGAACGGTAATTCGGTTGAGCATAATCTTTATTCCACTATGGACTAATCTCGGTGTTCATTGAGATATTTTTTAAATCGTGCTTATTTAAGCCATAAACCTGAAAACATAAGGACGCTACCCAGGGAAACTACGCTTTTAGCAACGATAAGTAAGCCAGGCGCAACGACGCGTATTATAGACGATATTGCTTCATAATTTTCAGCATTGTATTTTTTGTGCCCTCCTGTAATCCCGGAAAAGATCGTGCAGAGCAGCACAACGGTAACTTTTAGTCCCCATACGCACAGGAAAGACATGGAAAAGATAATCGAATATTGTTTCGCCGTTGCGACGGAGAATAATGACATTGACTGAGCGAGCCATTTCAACGTAAAACCAATAACAACCGTAGCCACTAACACCAGAACGAACATCAACCCAGCAAGGAACCATTGTTTTTTACTGAATAAGTCTTTTCCATTCCAGATAAGCGCTAGTGTCCAAATCATAAAGAGAATAAAGAAAAGCCATTGAATCATAACGTACCACATTTATACATGTTGTTCTCCAGGCATTGTCGTGTCGTCATCTCACTTCGCATCACACTCCTTTTCCAAACTAAATACCATAAAACAACAAGATACAGCTTAACGCGGCGATAGATTTTGCTACCAGGCGTAATATTGGCCCGAACCGCTGATTGACTATATCAGTGACGCCATTAATTCAACCCAACTCAATATAATTTTCTTTATCCACAAACCATGGTCACCACATCTTCTCTTCTCGAAGAATGTGTATTGTCCAATTTTTGACACGCCGGGACGCTTTTAACTAACAAACCATTAGGGACAGACAAAGAAAGAGGCACGGTACAATACCCGTGCCATATGACTAATATAATTATAAGAAATTATCCTCTGGAGCTCTATCGAACAGTTCACCTGCCATTTTGGCGATACGTTCGTGCTGAACGAGTTTGTTTTTCCACTCCTGCGGAATACCGGAATAACCATATAATGACCCCGCGATTTGTCCCGCCGTCGCTGCAACGCTGTCAGCATCATCGGCAAGGTTAGCTGCCAGTAAAATGGCATCACGGAAATTATTCGTATTCCATACGGACCACATCGCGGCCTCAAGCGTATCAATAACGTAACCACTTGAACGAATCTGGTCGCGAGTTTTTTGCTTATACTCACCCGCGTTTATGATCATTACACGCGCGCACAGTGGGAAAACATGAGGCGAAAAAGCTTCTTCTTTTTGATAACCGTTGATTAAATAGTGCAATACCAATCCGAGAAATTGGCATGCGTTAATTGATTCTACCGCGCCATGCGTTGCTCGACTCTGAGCCTGTGATTCGAAGTAAATTGCACGCAGCGATTTTCGACGAAAGATAGACACAGGTGCTTGACGAATAACCCCAGCATTACCAGCAGTGTGTTTCTCTGTATTACCATACCAGGAAGGTCCGACACGCATATACTGTTCAAGCGCGAACCGCGTCGTATTCCCGATATCGAAGCACCGACCATTACTGCTATTATCTCCGTCAAGATACCATTTCAGGAGATATTTTCTAAGCACATCGGTGTGCATTCTGTTTTCTGAAAGATAAGTCTCTGCCAGACATAATGCCATGGACGTATCATCTGTCCATTCACCAGGTTTTAATTGAAAAGGCCCGCCACCAATCATATCTGCTACATGTTCACTGTCTCTTTTCTTAAACTCAAGAGTGGTGCCGACGGCGTCCCCAACAGCCAATCCCACAAACGCCCCAAGCGCTTTATCACGTGAAACATCTTCAGTCGTAATTAAAGGTAAAGTTGCATCCCAGGCTTGTGAAGAACTCAAATTATCAATACTGTTGCTCCTTATTGCCTTACGGACATTAACTGGCATGTATGTATGATAGCGATCAGCATAATGATTGATTACTGAGTCTTCGGAATGAAGGTCGATCATGGTATTTCCTTTAATTCTATATTCGTTATCCCAAGTTCATCTGACCTGCTGATAACCTCAAACGATGTATTCGGCTTAAACAGCACTTCAGTCTCTGTTGCATTGAACTCTGAAAGGAAGTCAATTTTCCTACCGGAAAAACCTTCAATACGCATTTGGATAGGACCGCTGAAGCCTCGATTAACATCAGTACTAAGAAAGGCGGGATCGATAACTGTTTTGCCCGGAGTATATCCTTCCAATATGTGCGAAGGTAGGCTGTTCATCCCGCGGTATGTCTCGCCACTAAAAGTAGGAAGCTGGTCTAAGCCATCATTTATATGTTGAGTAAATGCTTCCATTTCTTTAGTCATTGGTTTCATACCTCGTAACGCTGGGTTTACCATTTGGTAGCCTGGATCGGTAGTATAACCATACAATGCACCTACTTGCTCATCACTGAGTAAAGCAGACAGAGCAGGATCTCGATTATCCGCCAATTCTCTGCCACGAGTAATCCATTTTTCGGCTCGTTGTTTCCCCACGGCTTCGCTTAAGCTCATCCTTGGCGAAGCTGAAGCTGTAGCAGGTTCCGCACTAACGCGCGGCATTGATTTACCAGCCCGCCACGCATCAAACCGTGCCCCGCCTTTAATGCCAGCCCCGCCGCCGATAACGGAGCCGATCAGCATCCCCCATTTCTGACCGTCGCTACCTTCGCCACACAGCATTCCACCCGCGTAGCCACCAATAGTCCCACCGCCCATCGCACCGAGGGTACTCAGAAGTGCGATTGCCGGACTGGCCAGCACCGCCATGGCTCCGGCACCAACGGCGAGCATCGTCCAGTTCACCCATTCCGGTATTTCAGGACTTATTTCATCGGTCTGAACCTTGCTTCCACCGATAATAACATTTCGCGATCCCTGGCTAATCTCAGCGCTGCATGTCAGCTTATCGCCAGTGCGAGAGGCGGGAAAGTTGTTGATGTAAACCTTTATCGAACCTTCGGCAACCCGTTGCAGACTACCGCTGTGTTCGTCACACTCTCCGGCTGACAGATGAGCGCGGATAGCCTTTCGGCTGTTGATAAAGACATTGGGTGAACCTTCTTTTAGCGTACCGGTAGTATGGCGTGGAGCCCATGACATACTGCCGAGGAGCTCACCCAACCCACCCGCAGCGCATGCCCCAGCCGCAACGGCAGAAACAGCAACCAGCGCGGTCCCTCCAGTGACGACAACGGCAGCTGCGCCCAGAATGGCCCCGCCCACCAATCCTGCAATCATCCAGCCTTTTGAGGCTGTATGTGCAATCTCATCATCTACGCGAGCAGCCTGACATTCGGACATGGCTATTCGGCTCGCTGTGCCATCAGATACTTACGGATCCGGTCGGCTGTATCAAGCGGGTCAGAACCAGACACCTGGCGGCATGCGGAAAGCTGTGAAAGTAGGTGATGTGATTTGTCTGCGAAAGTCGTCCAGAGCGCGTAACGAAGGGGTTGGCTGTCCGGAACGGGTGCAATACTGAGTGGTTTGCCACGCTTTTCAAAAAGCAAATACTGCCCCTCTTTCGCCCGCTGAAGCGAAAGGTGTCCATACAGTTCCTGAATGTTTTCAAAGACACTGAGTACCTTACTCTCACTATCAAGCGCAAAAAATGGCCCCTGGCTGTCGGCAGCGAGCATTTCTCTAGTTTCAGTCTGAGCCGGTTTGTGGAACTTAATACTGCGGATAATTTCCTGATATTGATTATGATAATAATCGCTAAACTCGCCCGGGCAAGTACCGATATAACACACCATCTTTTGGCCGCCAGGATGGTCACCGAGCAAAATAACGGTCTGCCTCTGGAAAATGATCGCATTATCATTTTTGAATTGATAAAAAAGCTCAACCGCCGGGAGACCATCAATAGAGGTCATCTGCGAGGATTCGAGACGAAAGTCGGGCACCGTAATTTCCAGTTCACGTACCAGCCGTGTTGCCGCATCATGGACTTTATCTTCGTTTTTAGCACTCGCACGAGAAACAACAAAAGTAAACTCGCTGGCTCCGTTATCACTCAGGGTAAATAAATTCATGGTTCTGTCTTTAAATACATCGGGTAAGGCAAGGGATGCTTCCTGAAGAATATATTCAGCCATTCGGGTTACTCTTATTTATTGCCATTAATAACAAAAAAACTATCCACTTCCTGCTGGATTTCACCCTGAAGGGATGCGCCAGGCGGATCGATGACATTTTGTCCATCATCAGGGTTCAAATGTAATTCGCCGGAAAGCGTATTAATTTGCGCGTTCTGTTTCGCAGTAAAGTTAAAGTTATTACAAATGATATGGACGCTGCCGTCTTTTGATAGCTCGATGGCGCTTTCACCACATTCCAGTCTCAGCGTATTTCCTGCGGAAAGTATAAAATTATTAACGACTTTATCGTTTCGACTGTTCCCCGTCAGGCATACCACATCGCCTTTAATCCCTGATTTCTGATTTTTCGCTACCCGTAAGGTTTCATCTTCGCCAACGAACTGGGTTCGATTTTTTTCAGTAGAATGTGTTTCGTCGTTTTTGACGTTAATATCCAGATTGCGCTCGGCCTGGATCCATACCTGTTCTGCGCCCGCTTTATCCTCAAACCGCAGGGCATTGGCATTGTCCACGGAACCGTCTTTCGTGCGGCTCATAAAGCCCATCTGCGTCGCCGCAGCCGGCAGCGCCCACGGCGGCATGCTCGCGTCGTTGTACACGCGACCGGTAATGATCGGACGGTCCGGGTCGCCGTTGATAAAGTCCACCACCACCTCATCGCCGACGCGCGGGATCTGCACCCCGCCGTAGCCCTGGCCCGCCCACGCGCTCGACACGCGCACCCAGCAGGAGCTGGTGTCATCGCCCTTCGCCAGACGGTCCCAGTGGAACTTCACCTTCACCCGGCCGTATTTGTCCGTCCAGATACTCTCGCCCTTCGGCCCCACCACTTTCGCCGTCTGCGGGCCGTAGGTGCGCGGCCACGCCGTGGACTGCGCCGGACGGTACACCACCGCCGACGGGATGACCGTAAAATCGGTGCGGTGAATGGTCTCCCCCTCGCCGCTGGCATAGCGGTTCTCTTCGAGGTGGTAACCCGCAGCAGTCACCAGATACTCGCCGTTGTCGCTGAAGAACGGCGCGTTGGTTAAGGTGAAGGTGTGCCCGGGCGCAATCCCCGCCGCCGTCGCGGTGGCCTGAATCTGCTGATGCTCCACCTGCCAGCGTTCCTGACGGATGCGGGCATAGAACTCCCCGTGCCCTTTGTCCACAAAGCGACCCGGCCAGTCGTACACGTCGATGCTGCCCGGCTTCGGCGATGCCGGGTTCTGCTGGGCCTGGAACAGCCACGCGTTCGGCTTGCGGAAGTCATAGTCGTCGAGGCTGTAAATCCCCGGCGTCACACTGTCCTCCAGCGCCCACTGGCTGATGCCCTCTTCATCCGTACTGCCGCCTGACGGCGTCTGGTGGTAAGGAATGACCTCATAGCCGCTGAACGGCTGGTACTGCGTGGCGGCGTCGGTGAGCACCAGGGTGTGCTTGTCCGCCTCATGGCGGAAGTGATACGCAATCCCCTCCAGCTCCATCAGGCGGCTAATAAAGTCCAGGCTCGACTCCTGATACTGCACGCAGTAGTCCCACACCCGGTAGCTGCCGGTGAGTTTGTCCTCAACGTTGACCTGATGCTCACCCAGCAGGGTTTTCACAATCTGCGGCACCGTCTGGCCCTGGAAGATACGCAGGTTACGGTCGCGCTTCATCGGCCACAGGTCCGGCTCCACCGTCAGCTGGTACACCGCATAACGGGTGCCCGTCAGCTCAACGGCGCTGACCGCCACGCGGGTAATCTTGCCGTTAATATAGCGGGACGTCAGCAGATTCTGCGTCGGGATAGCCACCGTGACCGGCTGGCCCAGCAGCTTACTGCGGTCAATGCGTGCGTCCGTGCCGAGCACGGTCAGCGTCAGCGCGAACGATTCGGACATCGCCTCGCGGCCCGTCAGTTTCCAGAACAGAAGCCCCTCCACCGGGAGCTGAACGGTAATTCGGTTGAGCATAATCTTTATTCCATCTAGCTTATGCGATGCAGAAAAGGGGTTCGCATCTGTGATAAAGCGTCATTCAAGAAAGGGGCTTTTCCCTCTTGATCATCCAAAAAACAAGAGAGTAGATTTTCAGTGACTCTGATGTGACAAATAAACCACATTCAACCAGATGTTTGAAATATCAAACATACTTAATAAAAGAGGGAACAATGAGACCGAACATCTGAATGAAATCAAGCGAAATAATTCCTGAGCAAGGGCAAATTTAACCGCTCCAATCTTTCGCTTGAAGAATAACCAGGCCGAAGTAAACAAAGAGAGTAATAAAAGTAAGTCAAGCACAAAAAAAAGCATGACCAAAATGCTGAAACCATCACCTGCATAATAATGCAACGAATCACCAAACGCTTTTGCATCAGAAATGAATGGAATTCTGTCGTGGCGAACTGAATTCACGCAATAAAGTAACATTGCGAGAAGATCCATGCTTCCCCAGAAATACCATAGATTGCTATTTAAATGAGCGAGGTTGTTTTGTGTACGCCCGATATTATTATTTACAAAAATGGGGAGGCACATGTTGGCTTCAACTCAACTCTCCAGATTAGGGTTAAATTCAAAACGCATAAACAGGAGAGACAACCTTCTCACATTCCTTTGGATGTGAAGCCTCTGGCTTCGAAGATTGTACACTTCCATAGTATCTCCTGTTTATATTCCTACGGATTCACCAGCCAGGTGCCCGGCTTGGCAATATCCAGCGTCTGGCCACGCGTTCTTCCGTTGCCCTGCAGTTCAATCTTCGCCTCACCGGCCGGCAGCTTGAGCGATGCATAGCCGTTGGTTCCCGGGCGCAGCGCTTTTGGCTCGCCGTTTACTTTCAGCGTTTCGCCGTCGAGGATGCGGATATAGACCAACGCAACAGGGCTCGCGGCAGGCGGTGGGGTCTGCTGTGCTGTCGCCGGTTCGCTCACCTTCGCCGTTTCTGGCTTCACGTCTGGGGCGTTCGCGGCAGTTTCGGTTGGACGCGTCTCTGCCGGTGCCTGCGCAGCCTGCTCTGGCGCATCGTTACCGCCGCTGAAAATCATCGCCCCGGCGACAATACCCACCAGCACGCCCGCGGCAACCATGCCCGGGATCTTGTAGCGGCGCCAGTCGAGCAGCGAAGCCGGTTTCTCGTCTTCAACCGGAACCAGCATCGTGCCGGGCTTTTTCGCCGTCAGCACGTCGTTGATCCCGGCGACCGGCATCTCAATCAGCGCGGCGAACTCGTCGATGGACTGCGGACGATCCTCCATGTGCAGCGCCAGCGCGCGGTCAATGGCCTGCAGCAGCGGGATGGAATAGCCCTGCGGCATGATTTCTACCAGCGGTTTGCAGGTATCCTGAATAGAGCGCACCACGCTGACCGGCGGCGGAGAACCCACAATCAGGGTACGCAGCACGGCGCCGAGGGCGTAAATATCCGTCCACGGGCCCTGCTCGCTTTCGTTGTCGTCGGTGTACTGCTCAATCGGCGCAAAACCCGGGCGCAGCATGGTTTCCGTTTCGTCGGAGAGGTTACCGATGGTGCGGCGCGCGGAGCCGAAATCGAGCAGCACCGGCAGGCCGTTATCCTGGATCTGGATGTTATCCAGAGAGATGTCGCGGTGCAGGTAGCCTTCGTCGTGGATGGTCTTGATCGCACCGAAGAGCATCGGCAGCGTGCGGCGGATCCAGGCTTCGTTGATCAGCTCCGGCTTTTCTTCACGCAGGCGTGACAGCGTGGTGCCGCTGTAAAACAGCGTCCCCATGTAGGCCGTGTCGTTTTGCACCCAGAAGCGCAGGACGTGCAGCAGGTTCGGGTGGTTAAAGCGCGCCAGCAGACGCGCTTCCTGAATGAAGCTGTTCAGGCCCGCGGAGAACGCTTTGCCAAAGCGCTCGCTGCGCAGCACCAGGGTCATGTCGTCGCCGCGTACGGCGAGCGAGGAAGGCATAAATTCTTTGATAGCGATAGTGCGTTCGAGCTGGTGATCCCACGCGCGATAGACAATGCCAAAACCGCCGCCGCCGATCACCTCTTTGATTTCAAACTCGTTGAAGCGGTACCCGACCGGGAGCGCGTTTGGGACAGTCCGATTGTTATCATTATCCGTCATCTTTTACAGTTCTCTTGATGATTATTACGCGGCAAACTGACAGTGAAACTCGCCCTGCTCGCAGGTGACATGCAGACGTCGGTACTGTTCGTCGCTGCGGCTGGCGGTAAGTAAGATCTGGCTCATCTGGGGCAGCAGGGTGTTAGTCAGAATAGCATCCACCATGCGTCCACCCGACTCCACCTCGGTACAGCGCTGAACAATTTGCTCCACCACGCTGTCGTCAAACTCAGAAATAATGCTGTGATTCTCTTCCAGACGACGCTGAATGCGCCTGAGCTGCAGGCGAACAATCTGCCCCAGCATCTCGTCGCTGAGCGGGTAATACGGCACCACCAGCAGACGGCCCAGCAGCGCCGGTGGGAAGACCTCCAGCAGCGGCTGACGCAGGGCACCGCTTAACGCGTCCGGCTCCGGCACCAACTCCGGATCGGCGCACATAGCGCTAATCAGCTCGGTGCCGACGTTAGACGTCAGAATAATAATGGTGTTGCGGAAATCAATGTGGCGCCCCTCGCCGTCCTCCATCCAGCCTTTATCAAAGACCTGGAAGAAGATCTCGTGGACGTCCGGGTGCGCTTTCTCAATTTCGTCCAGCAGCACGACGCTGTATGGACGGCGGCGGACGGCCTCGGTTAATACCCCGCCTTCACCATACCCTACGTACCCTGGAGGCGCACCTTTTAAGGTGGAGACGGTGTGCGCTTCCTGGAACTCGCTCATGTTGATGGTGATGACGTTCTGCTCGCCGCCGTACAGAGATTCGGCGAGCGCCAGCGCGGTTTCGGTTTTACCAACGCCGGACGGGCCGCACAGCATAAAGACGCCCACCGGCTTGTTCGGGTCGTCCAGCTTCGCCCGCGAGGTTTTCACGCGGCGGGCAATCAGATCCAGACCGTGACGCTGGCCGATAACGCGCTGGTTCAGCGTGTCGGCAAGGTTCAGAACCGCGTCGATCTCGTTTTTCACCATCCGGCCCAGCGGGATCCCGGTCCAGTCAGAGACCACCGCGGCAACCACGTTTTCATCCACCGCGGCAAACAGCAGCGGCTCGTCACCCTGTAAGGCGTTCAGCGCCAGCTGCTGTTCCGCCAGCTGGCCGCGCAGCTCAGCGGTATCTTCCTCGCCCGCCGCGAACAGCGCGGCGCGCAGGCGGATAATCTCCTGCACCAGGCTGCGTTCTTCTTCCCAGCGCCCGGACAGGGCTGCGCGTTTTGTCTCATACGCGTCGCGTTCGGCGCGTAATGCCGTGACGCGATCGGCATCACCGGCCCCCACGCGCGCTTCGCGTTCGGCAATCTCAATTTCCACGTCCAGCGCGGCAAGATGGCGCAGGCAGTCTTCCAGCTGCGCAGGCGGTGCGCTCTGGCTGACCGCGACGCGGGCGCAGGCGGTATCGAGCAGCGCAACGGCTTTGTCCGGCAACTGACGCGCCGGAATGTAGCGATGCGACAGCTTTACCGCCGCGCTGACCGCTTCGTCGAGCAGCAACACCTGGTGATGCGTCTCCAACGGCGACACGGTGCTGCGCAGCATCAGAATGGCTTTCGCTTCGTCCGGCTCGTGTACCTGCACCGTCTGGAAACGACGGGTCAGCGCCGGATCTTTCTCAATGTACTTTTTGTATTCTGCCCAAGTGGTGGCCCCGATGGTGCGCAGCTGGCCGCGCGCCAGAGCTGGCTTCAGCAGGTTCGCCGCATCGCCGGTCCCCTGCTGGCCGCCTGCGCCAATCAGGGTGTGGATCTCATCGATAAACAGAATGATCGGCGTGGCGCTGGACTGGACTTCATTAATGAGCGCCTGCAGACGGGCTTCAAACTCGCCTTTCATGCCTGCACCGGCCTGCAGCATGCCGATATCCAGCAGCCACAGCTGAATGTTCTGCAGCGGCTCCGGCACGTCGCCGTCGGCGATACGCAGCGCCAGACCTTCCACCACCGCCGTTTTGCCGACCCCGGCTTCCCCGGTCAGCAGCGGGTTGTTCTGACGACGGCGCATCAGGATATCGACCATCTGGCGGATCTCCTCGTCGCGCCCGACAACCGGGTCAATCTTCCCGTCGCGGGCACGGGCGGTCAGGTCCTGACCGTACTGGGCCAGCGTCCCCTGCGCAGCCGGTACCGCACCCGCCGGTGCATCGACGGCAGCAGCGGCCTGCTGCGTCTCTTTACTGTTGGCGCAGATGGTATCGAACTGCTCAATCAATACCTCGACGTTAAGGCGGGTAAACTGCGCCGAAATGCTTTTCAGCACGTTGGCCAGGTTCCAGGTTTTCAGCATGCCGATCAGCAAATGGCCGCCGCGAATGCGGCTGACGCCAAACTTCAGCGAGCCGAAGACCCAGGCGCGCTCCACGGCGCTGTCGATATGCTCGGAGAGATCGGAAACGGAACTCGCCCCGCGCGGGAGCACATCCAGCGCGGCAACGATATCGCGCGTCAGCTGCTGTTCATCAAGGGCAAAGTGGCGGATGACCTGCTGCAGATCGCCATCCTGCTGCTGCATCAGCTGATGCAGCCAGTGCACCAGCTCAACATAGGGGTTGCCGCGCAGCTTGCAGAACGCAGTGGCGCTTTCCAGAGAGGTAAATAACAGCGTATCCAGTTTGCCGAAAAGCACGGCACGGCTAATTTCTGACATGTTAGTTTCCATTAACAATGATTCGGTATACGGAAGGATTACCGCTCTGCGCGATACACCAGATCGCCGCGCGGGACAGGCTGCGGCTGAAGGCCCAGCCAGGTGTTATAGCCTAATCGCGCATGACTGCCGAGCGTGGCGCCCTGCACCGCGTCTGCCCGCAGGATCACCCGCGTTTCCCACTCAAACTCCACTCCAGCGTACTGACGCACCCAGTCGCGCAGCTCGGTGACCCACGCTTCACCCGGCAGAAAGCGGTTGTACTCCTCCGCGCTCAGCGGGCCAATCTCGATGCGAAACTTATGCTGCACGTCGCGGACGGCGACGCCGAGAAAGGCGGATTCACCCATGCGCGGCATGCGGCGTCCTGCTCCCAGTTGCGCCTGCTCGCGCGTGGAGAGCGGCATCCACTGCGGCACGTTGCTGACCAGTTTGACCGGCGCCTTAAAATAGCTGCGCAGGATCTTCTCCAGCCCCTCCGGATCCCGCCCGTGACGGGTCAGATGCCCGGCGTGGGTAAAGCGCGCGTGTGAGCTCAGGCTGCCGTTGTCCATCTGACCCGGCTGGCCCATACCAATCAGCGACGCCAGATAGCCCTCAAAGCGCTTGTTATCGGCGCGGTCCAGCGAGACGGTCGGCTGCGCATCCGCCCAGGCGCGGTAAAACAGCAGCGCCAGACGATGGTGGAACAGATCGGCAAACGCGCTCAGGCTGGTGTCCTGATGATGATAAATACGCTCGCGGGCGTACTCGGTCATGTGGACCGGCAGCGGACCGTTCGGGCCAAACAGGCCGAAGCTGAGGATAGACACCTCATGCAGCCCGCTCTCTTCCCGCTGACGCACCCTGGCCAGCGTCGACGGGGCAAAACTCATCGACGGCTGCTGGCCGATGCGCAGCGGTTCAAATTTTGGCAGCGGCGCGCGGCCCAGCGGGTAGCGCTCGCCGCCCTGGGCATCAATGCGCCTTAACAGCTGAAACAGATCGTAGCGCCAGGGCGTCTCGCGGACGCCGTGCCAGAACGCATCCGGCAGCTTCGTCAGGCGATGCACGCGCAGCGGTACAGTGGCGGCGTCACTCATATCAGCGCCCTTTTACCCATGCGCGGCGCCCAGTAGCCAATCTCGCCGCGCTGCTGACTCTTCAGGGAGAACTCCGTAAAGCTATTGATGGAGACCAGGCGGGCAAAAAGACGCTCCATCACGCTGCCGAAGAGCCACGGACTGGCCCCCGAAAAGGCTCGCTCATCCACCGTCAGGGTAATGCCGATCCCGCGGGCGAACACCACCGGGCCGGGTTCAGGCACGCGGCGGTGAACCGGCTCCAGCACGCAGTGACGAACGCCTTCCACCTGACGCGGAACGGGCGTTTCGGCCAGGTTAGCGTACAGTCCTAACAGCTGGCGCAGCGCGGCAGCCCCCTCCTCATTGTCACTGTCCATCAGGCTCAGGTAGTTCATCTGCAGCTGGCTGATAAGCCGCCAGGTGCTGAACCCTTCCGCCAGCGCCGGACGCGGGGGCGTCGGCCCTTTACGCAGCGTGAGGGATTTCACCGGCATGGAGTCCGCCATAATGAACTGCCCGAGCTCCTGCTGCAGCATCAGCGGCAGGTCGCGGCTGGTGCAGAGCACCTCGGCAGAGATATAGCGCAGGTTTTCCTGCCAGGGGGCGTGCTGTTCATCCACCAGCGAGACAAAGACCTCCGAGCCGATATAGCCGGTACGGGTGCCGTAGCGCAGGGCATGCTCGGACAGCACGCGCTGTTCACGGCGCAGGGAAAAATAGGCTCCGTAGTTGCCCGCATCGCCGCTCCAGGTACTCCAGAACGGGCGAAACGTCTGGTCATCGCGCTGACCATCCGCGCTGCCATAGATTTTTTTGACCGCGTAAATCTCATAATCCAGCGGACGGATGTTATCGACCACCAGATGGTATTCATGCTGGCCTTCATTCAGCTTCTGACGCGCCGCGACCTTTGGGAACAGGTTGATGACCGGGGTGCAGTGCAGCGCCAGGTGGCTGGCATCGACCACGCGCTCCAGCTGTTCATCCGACTTATCCAGCAGGATGAAGATGTCGAAGGCTTTCTCACCTTCACAGCGCTGGATCAGCGTGCTCAGGCCGCTGAGGCTGATGAACCGGAATCGGGCCGGAAAGGCGAAATACTCCTGCAGCAGACGATAGCCGTCAAAGTTGCGCAGATCGTCCGGAAGCAGCGCCTGGTCAGGCTCAAAGCCCTCCTGACGCAGCGCGTCCGACGCCAGCAGCTGTCGCTGCGGCTGCGGGCTGACCGTCTGACAGACAATCCCGGCGTGGTGCTCCATCACCAGCTCCAGCAGCTTCAGCGCCTCGATATCCGGACCGGCGAGGAAAAATTCCAGTCGGTCGAAATCCAGGTGCCCGAGATTTTGCGGGCCGTCGCAGGCGATGCGGATCCGCAGGGCGCTGCCGATCCCCCGCTGGCTCAGACCCAGCTGTGCGAGCGGCAAATCGGCGGGGACACCGCCCAGCTCGACCTTGTCGATTTTCAGCGGCAGCAGGTTGACCTCGTGCGCCGTGGTATAGCTGCAGGTCACGCCGGTTTTTTTCAGCGCCAGGCTGTCCATCATGGTACCGCGCGGCACAATGAAGCCCTTGCTCAGGTCGCCCCGGCTGCTGTCGGGCTGAATCTCCGCAATCGCCATCGACGGCGTGGGCGCAAGATAGTTCGGAGCAATCATCTCCAGCAGACGCTGGGAGAAGCGCGGAAACTCCGCGTCCATTTTCATCTGCACGCGGGAGGTCAGGAAGGCGAACCCTTCCATCAGGCGTTCGGTATACGGGTCCGCCACGTCGATGCCGCGCATGCCCAGCCGTCCGGCGACTTTAGGATAGCGTTCGGCAAATTCGGCCCCCATTTCGCGCAGGTAGGCCAGCTCACGGTTGTAGTATTCGAGCAGTTTACTTTCCATGATTACCCCGCATCTTTCAGTTCAAAATGGCCGTTTTCCAGATCGACATCTGTACGAAACAGAAACTCCAGCGGGTACGGCACACACCATAAACGTCCTTTTATCTCGATGGAGAGCACGTTGTGCAGATCCAGCGAGGAGGTATCCGACACGCAGCGGACCTGCAGCCCCTGCGGCAAAATGCGTGGTTCAAAATTAATGATGGCCTCGGTGAGCTTGCGCTGAATGTCGTGCCATTCGATGTCCGACATTCTTTTCCCGGCCAGCGGCGCGACGCCGAAGTTAACCACCGAGCGGCTCACGTGCGGTAACGCGCTCAAATCACCGGAGGCATCGTGGTTGATGGTATTAAACAGCCACTGCAGATCCCGCAGCACATTGCGACGCAGGGCGGCATGGGTGATCAGATTGCTGTTGGCCGACTCGCGCTTTTTTTCCGGGTCGTTATCAGTGAGGCGATCGAGCAGCGAAGGCTGCATTTTGTCGCGCGCCCCCACCTTCTCCTGCTTGCTGCGGGCTTGCCAGCCGCTGCGCAGCAGATCGCCTTCGCCAGCGGGATTACTCATCGGCTCCATCCGTCGCGAACGTCACGAGGCTCAAGGACAGCAGCGGGCTTTCGCTTTGCTCGCTCAGCCAGGCCTTCTGGCCCTGGCCTTCATACAGCGTGCCGTCAGTATCGAGCGGGTGCCAGTCGGTGGTGCGCCCCAGTTTGACCGCATCGGAAGCATCGGCCGCAAACGGGTAACGCGCCGGGATCTGACACACCTGCTCCGTTCCGTCGGTCAGGCGCACCAGCGCGTGACGCCAGACCAGATCGGTGACGCTGGCAGGCGCCTGGAAGCGGATCTCCGCGATAGCGTTAAACGGCAGCCAGAAATAGCGGCCGTTGACGATGGTTTCGCACACCGGGCCGAGACGGGCATCGCCGTCCATCAGCCAGTCAAAGGCCTGCGTCTCGTCGTTTTCAAGGGTGACACTACCAGGGTTTGCCTGCGCCTGTTCAAGGGCTTCCAGACGCAGCGCCTGCGCGCGCTCGCCCTCCTCGCTCAGCGCCGCGGCAAGGGTGGTCAGCCACGGCCACTGGGTTTCAGGCATCGTCGGACGCGCCTGTCCCGCCATCACCTGCGCGCGCTGCAGCTCGCCCTGAATGGACTGCTCCAGCAGCGTGACGGTGGGCTTCGCCTGCGGCTTCAACGCCAGCCAGCTTTTCAGCTGGGTCAGGGCACGCGTCCAGTTGCCGCTCAGGGTTAAAAACTGCACGAACGCGGCGCGGAGGTCGGCATCTGCCGGACGGGCTTTGATTTCTGCTTCCAGACGCGCGAGCGCGTCGTTAAGCGACTCACCCGCCAGGTGTTGATAGAGCGTATTCATTGCCATTCCTTAATTTGCCGCGCGCCATGCGCCGACGGCCGGATCGCGCAGCTGAGGACGCAGGGTGTCAATCAGAACGATATTCAGCGGAGTGCCGGGTGCCACCCAGGCGCTCCAGGTTTTTTTCACCGCAGCGATACGCGCCTGCAGTTTTGCATCATCGCTGGCGGTTTCACGGGAAATCTCCACCGCGACCGTGCCGTTGCTCTTCCAGCTGTTCAGGGCATTGTCGTAAGGCAGGATCATCCAGCTCTGGTCGCTGTTTGGGGTGCTGAATACCATGCGCTCTTTGTTGACGGAGGTGATCAGCGCGTTTTCCGGGTCGGCGCTTTGATTCAGCCCGGTGACCGGGAAGCCATGAATGTATGTCACCGCCATCTCTTTCTGCCCGCCGTTGCGGGACTGCGACACAACGGTGTGTCCGCTCAGCCAGCTGCCGTTCCCGCAGCGGGTGGTGTCAGAATCCGGAATAAAGAGCGCCGGTGCAGAAGCGCCCCCTTCCCAGAAGGTGCGCAGGTGGCAGCCGTCCTGAAGCGTAAACTCCTGCCACGGCGTACGGTCGGCGGCAACGGTGCGGGAAGCCACGTTCTGATCGGGCGGCAGTAACGCGCCGCTGGCTGGGGTAGCGGTGACGGTCGCGGCAGACGCGGCCTGCTCCTGTTTCACCACCAGCGCCCAGTCCTGCGCTTTGCCAGCCGTGCCCTGCGCCAGCGTGGTACCCGCCGGATCGTTGAGCATCCAGCTGAGTTTATTCACTTTGCTGCACTGGTGTTCCAGCAGTGAGCCAAGACGCGGCACAAAGTTCTCCAGCACGGAGACGTCTTTCTTGCCGTTCGCCACAATACGCAGCGCCACCTCAGGCTTACACCAGCTCTGCGGCGTGTTGTCTTTGATGTTGTCGATCCAGATATCCAGCTTCTGCGCAGGAGACTGCACGATGCGGAAATTTTCAGCCTGCGCGGTGGAGGTCGCCGCCAGAAGTGCCAAACCCGATAGCCAAAGTTTCATATCGTTCCTTGTGTGTCTAATCAGTTCCGCAGGGAAGAAATTGTGCTGCGTCAGAGAGGGTGTGCAGCAAAGTGGTGTCCTGAGGGTTGCCCATCCATACCGCCAGGGCAGTATAGTTATCCTGGGCATTCCCCTCCTGCTCGCCATTCTTTTGAATGATTTGGTTCATTAAGGTCAGCCACTCCTGCGGCGTATTCACCATGTGCAGCGACTGCTTCATTTGCTCTTCGCTGACGCCGTGCCAGAATCCGTCGGTGCAGAGTAAGAATGCATCGCCGTCTTCAACCTGTACCACGTCGCTGTAGCTCGCTTCCGGCCCGCCGTTTTCAATCCCGAGCGCCAGATAGAGCAGATTGCTGTTCAGGTTGTCGGTCTGGTGTCCGGCATCTTTCATCTGCTGCACCAGGCTGTGGTCGGTTGTCACATGCCACAGCCATCCCCGGCGGAACAGGTACAGGCGGCTGTCTCCGGCATGGGCCCAGTAGGCCAGCCCGTAATCACGGTCAATGAACAGGCTGACCAGCGTCGTGCCCATCCGGCGATAGTCCTGAACGGCCTGCTGTTCGCTGAGAATGGTGCGATTCGCCGTCTGCACGTAGTCGCGGATGTGCTGCGCATTAAGATGTTTGTCGCCATCGAAGCGGGAGATAATGCTGTTGCGGGCCAGCGCTGCGGCCACCTCGCCGCCCGGCAGCCCCGCGATGCCGTCGCAGACGACAAAGCAGGCTGAACGTTCCCCTATGGTTTCTCCCGTCTGATCCTGGTTGCTGGCGCGCGTCCCCTGGCGGGAGAGAGAAGCCGTTGCGATATTCATTTGTCTTCCGATCCGCTCTGTGAGTCTTTGTACTGATTGACCTCCATGTCATAGGCATGAAGGAAGGCCTCGCCGAACAGGGTGTGGAAGTCGTCCTCAATCTCGCCCGCCGTCTCGCCATAGCTGCGAACAAAGTAGTCCCACAGGGCGGCTTTGCGGCTGCCCGGCAGCGCCAGACGCGAGGTCATGCCGTTCTGCTTCGCCTGCTCTTCCAGCTGCTCCGGGTTAAAGGACTGCAGCATCGCGGCAATGATGGCGCGGATGCCGGAGATCATACCCAGCTGGTGCGCCTGCAGATCGATCAGCGCATCGCGCACGGATTTGGTTGGTGGCATAAAGCCCGGCATCGGGGTGCCGAACATTTGGATTAATACGGTTTTGCCGGTCGGCAACAGCTTGAACGGGTTGTTGGCATCGTCCAGCACCATGGTCATGTCGGCTTTTACGCCGCGCTTGAGGATAGAGCGCGAGGAGAGCAGCGCCACGGTCCCCTGAGAGAACATACCGAGGATCTGCCCCAGCTGACGCATATTTTCACGGTCAAACTGCGGAACGGGCTGCATTTCGCTCAGCCCCATCCCCTCCAGCAGCGCCTCCAGCAGCTCGCCCTGCAGCACTTCACCCTTCTCACCGCTGTTTGCCGTGGCGGCTGGCGAGGCGGCGTTATTGACCGGGTCGATGCGCAGGCGGCCCTTCGGGGCCTGCGCGCTGCTGCGCGCAACGGCCTGTGGCGTTGGCATGGTGAAGCCTGCGTAATCCGGTCGCGCGGGTTCTTCTTCAGCACGCGGTTCTTCCTGCGGCTCAGGGGCGAACAGCGGGGAATCGGCCAGCACGTCCTCTTCCTGCTCAGGTTCCGGCACGGGAGCAGGCTTCTCGTTGATAATGTCATCCGGATGGGTTAACGGCGCGCCGCCCATCAGCCCGAGCGGGTCGTCATTGCGCGCGGCTGGCGCGCTGGCTTTACCGCCAAACAGGGCCAGCGGATCGAGCTCATCGGTTGCCTCTTCTTCTGGCTTAACGGGGCTCGTCTCGCCCGGCGGCATCAGGGTTGACGGGGTGACGTCGTCAAAAATACTCTCTTTTTTGAACAACGCTTCATCGCTGAACAGCGTATCCGGATCGACATGCTTACGCTCGAGCGTCGGATCGCTGTCGTTGAACATCGCCAGCGGATCTTCGGCGTTACGCTCCGGAGCCGCAGGCTGGGAGAACGGATCGTGCGATGCAGCAGGCTGCGGCTTTGTGCGGTTGCTGGAGATGCTGTCGGAGATGGAGAACTCCTGCATCAGGCTATCCCAGATTTCCGTTGGCACGGCGGTCGGTTCGGCTTTCCCGCGCGGTGCGGCGTTCGCCGGTTTCGGCTGCTGCGCAGGCGCAGGGGCGACCGTCGGACGCGCCTGCTGGTGCAGGCTGGCCGCCATGCGGCTTACGGGCTGCGTATCGTGGATCAGTTCGGTCACTTCGATACGGTAGTCATCAATACCGAGAATATCGCCATCCTGCAGCTCAACCTGACGTCCCCGCTCCAGCGGAATGTCATTTAATACCACGCGGGTAACGCTGCCACGGTTAGTGACGCGGCATTCGCCCTGAGCGTCAACGTGAACAATGGCCTGCAGACGAGAGATGGTGCGGTCATTGTCCGGCAACACCAGATTGTTATCCGTACCGCGCCCAATGGTGCCGCCCGGGGCGTAAAAATCACAGCTGCTTTGCGGCGGCTGATGACCGGGTTTCGTAGAAATAATCGTGAATCGCATGGCGTATTCCTGCTGGTATGATTAGCGCTCAAACGCTGCCGCTCTCGGAGCGAGAACGGCGGCGTTTGGGGGCGATTCCATTGGTTCTATTTTGCGGTTTTGAGCGGACGAATCGCGTCGCTGTTGGCGATTAAGCTGCACTTTAAAACCTGATATTGACCCGGTTCGGTTCCGCCTACTTTCTCTTTCAGTAGAGAAACAATCACCTTGTCAGCTTTCTCAAAATTCTCAGCAGGGAGATTGCTTGCTTCCAGCCATGCGGCCGCACTGGCCTCTGCATCATCTTTAAGACTTTTACTGTCCGCAATCTTACTGATGCATCGATTTTGCACCCAGTTTTCAAAGATTTGTTGCTGAGAAAAAGCGCTAACATCAGGCAGGGTTTGGGCATAAACAGCAGGGGCATTTATAGCCAGGATCAGCAGTAACAAACGTTTCATTTCAGGCTCCAGAATGTTGCGTTGGTCGGAATAAATGAACCATTACCCGGTGAGCCCAGAAAATGGCAATCATCAGAGCAAATATTTCCATTCCAGAGTGTGACATGCCCGGTAGCGTCGCTCCAGCCGTGCCCGGTGAAGATGATAATGCCCTGTTTGCCTGCAAATTGCGCAGGAGTGGGAGAAGAGACAGACATATCGGCATTGCCCAGTACCGTGGGTAGAAATGCAATCATATCTTTAACGCGGAACATATAGCGCTTTTTGTCGTTTCCGGTCACTGTCGCATATTTACTGTTAGAAGGAATCGGAATGCCACAGTAATTTAAAACGTAGCTCATACGAATTGGGCAGGCATTTTTAAAAATGCCGGCGTCAATATTATGCTGAACTTTTCCACCCAACAATTTGCCAACCTGTTCTACGCTTACGTTCACTTCTCTGAATCTGTTCCAGGCGGCACCAAAAGCAGGACGCATTTGAGACATCTTGTTTCTCCTTGATAAGAAGCTCCGGATAAAGTGAGCCCTTTCGGGCCCACTATTATTACGCTTCTTTGTTCTCTTTGATGTTCCAGCCAGCGCTGCTTTCAGCACCTTTACCACCCGACGTGGTCTGCTCCCAGTACTGCTGTTTCACTTTCGCAGCCTGGAATGCGTAGGTCACACCAACGGTATCGCCGTTGTCTGCACCGGTGTACTGAACAGAGGTCACCAGCACATCTTCCAGCGTAATGCGGGAGTATTCCACCTGCTGGCCGCCCGCTTTACAGACGGACAGCTCAACTTTGGTCAGGTGTTTACCGCTGGCGCAGTGTTTCAGGATAGCGGTGGTGGATTTGTCGATCAGCGCGTTAACGTGCAGGTCGTTAAAGTTAACTTTACCGGCACCGCCGCCACCGCCAACGCTCATATTACCTGGCTGGGAAGCGCCCCAGGAGAAGGAGGTAATATCAGTCCAGCCGGTGTGGTTAGAATCTTTAGATTCGCCCGTAACACCCTCGACCTTCAGAAACATATCAATAGCCATAATATCTACTCTTCGTGGATGAACAATATTGCTTTCGAAAAAGCACTTATATGGCAAACAGGAAAGCATGGGGCTGAATAAAACCGTCCATATTTTACCTCTGCCTCATATCAAATGACCCGCGTCATTTGACAGTCTTACATTCCCCCGCAATAACGGAATGAATGTGAAGTCATTATTACCGTGCGTTATTCTGGAACTTGTTAAGGACGGCATTAACAACTTAGCCGTCTTTCTTGCCGGGTGGCGCTGTGCTTACCCGGCCTACATTGAGCAACAGTATCAATAAGTTGCACGTTTCATCGTAGGCCCGTGCAAGCATGGCGCCGCCGGGCGAAACTCACAAAACGCACGTTGCTCTTACGCGTCTTTCGTCTTCAGCGACGGCAGCTTAGAAACCAGACGCAGGGAAACGGTCAGACCTTCCAGCTGGTAGTGCGGGCGCAGGAAGAACTTCGCGGCGTAGTAGCCTGGGTTGTCCTCAATCTCCTGCACCTGCACTTCCGCAGCGGCCAGCGGTTTACGGGACTTGGTTTCCTGGGAGGAGTTCGCCGGGTCACCGTCGACGTAGTTCATGACCCAGTCGTTCAGCCAGCGTTCCATCTCTTCGCGTTCGCGGAAGGAGCCGATTTTGTCGCGCACGATGCACTTCAGGTAGTGAGCAAAACGGCAGCAGGCGAACAGGTACGGCAGGCGTGATGCCAGGCGCGCGTTAGCGGTCGCATCCGGGTCGTGGTACTCCGCCGGTTTCTGCAGGGACTGCGCGCCGATGAAGGCGGCAAAGTCGGAGTTTTTGCGGTGAACCAGCGGCATAAAGCCGTTTTTCGCCAGCTCGGCTTCACGACGATCGCTGATGGCAATCTCGGTCGGGCACTTCATGTCCACACCGCCGTCATCGCTCGGGAAGGTGTGGCACGGCAGGTTTTCCACCGCCCCGCCGGACTCCACGCCGCGAATCGAGGTGCACCAGCCGTACTCTTTGAAGGAGCGGTTGATGTTGGCGGCCATCGCGTACGCGGCGTTCGCCCACGAGTAGCTGTTGTGGTTCGCGCCGTCGGTCTGCTCTTCAAAGTCAAAGCTGTCGACCGGGTTGGTGCGAATACCGTACGGCAAGCGCGACAGGAAGCGCGGCATCACCAGGCCAAGATAGCGGGCATCTTCCGATTCACGCAGCGAACGCCAGGCGGCGTATTCGGTATTCTGGAAGATTTTGGTCAGGTCGCGCGGGTTGGCCAGCTCCTGCCAGGACTCCATCTGCATCACGCCCGGTGCGGTACCGGTAATGAACGGACAGTGCGCCGCAGAACCGATGCGCGCCATTTCCCCCAGCAACTCAACATCCTGCGGGCTGTGGTCGAAGTAGTAGTCGCCGACGATGCAGCCAAACGGCTCGCCGCCGAACTGACCGTACTCCTGCTCGTAGATTTTTTTGAAGATCGGACTCTGGTCCCAGCCCACGCCCTTGTAGCGTTTCAGGGTGCGGCCCAGCTCCTGCTTGGAGATGCTCATAAAGCGGATCTTCAGCATCTCGTCGGTTTCAGTGTTGTTCACCAGGTAGCTCAGACCGCGCCAGGCGCTCTCCAGCTTCTGAAACTCTTCGTGGTGAATGATCTGGTTCACCTGCTGCGACAGTTGCTCATCGATACCGGCAATCAGGTTCTGAATGGTGCGGTAGGTATCGTTCGAGAAGGTGACGGTATTTTCCAGCGCCTGCTGCGCCAGGGTTTTGACCGCGCTTTCTACCGCGGAGCGGGCCTGGTCGGTTTTCGGGCGGAACTCTTTGTTCAGCAGCGCGCTGAATTCATCCTGGCTGAACGCCTGACCCGCCTGCTGCTCGTGTTGTTGAGTCTGGTTGCTCATCGATTATTCCTCGCTACCTTTCGCACTTTCGTCATTTTTCGGCAACTGGCTCAGGGATTTGAGCAGCGTCGGATCCTGCAGAATTTTTGCGATCAGCTCTTCCGCACCGTTTTTACCGTCCATATAGGTCAGCAGGTTGGAGAGCTGGGTACGCGCTTCCAGCAGCTTGTTCAGCGGCTCAACCTTGCGGGCCACCGCGTCCGGCAGGAAGTCGTCCATGCTGTCGAAGGTCAGATCCACGTTGAGCTTACCTTCGCCCGTAAGGGTGTTATCCACCTGGAACGCCACACGCGGCTTCAGCGCCTTCATGCGTTCGTCAAAGTTGTCGATGTCAATTTCGAGGAATTTACGCTCGTCGACGGCCGGCAGGTTTTCCACCGGTTTGCCGACCAGATCGGCCATAACGCCCATCACAAACGGCAGCTGAATTTTACGTTCTGCACCGTAGATCTCTACGTCATACTCGATCTGCACGCGGGGGGCACGGTTACGTGCGATGAATTTCTGCCCACTGTTACTCATTGCCATGATGTTCTCCATCAAAGATGCGCGGTGAAGGTGAAACGCCAGGCTCCATGCCTGACGTCATAATGCCTGGACGCGCTATTCGCGGCGCCCAAAGATGTTTTCCAGTTGGTTAACGCCGTCTGGCGCCAGGTCGCGAATAATGTCCATAAAGTTAAGTTCTGACAGCCGCTGCACCCGTTCAATCATCAGCGGCGCGGGGTGGCTCGGTTCGTACTGTGCAAAATACTGCTTCGCTTTTTCCAGCATCAGCTGGGCATCGGCGCGGCTGGTGACCTGCACGCTGCGCCAGTCGGTGACCGGCTGAACGGGCTGCGTTGCCGTCGGCTGCTGCTCAGTCTGGGGTTCAGCCTGCGCCTCACGGTTCGGCAGCAGCTTGCTGATGTCGGTCACCTGACAGGCGCTGGCCACCAGCCCCACGGTTTTCAGCAGCTGTTCCATCTCAGGCACGCCGCTTTCACCGAGATGCCCGGTGAGCAGCTCGCGAATCGCCAGCAGACGTTCGTTGATGACGATAACCGCTGCGGTTCCCGGCTGGTCGCCGCGGGAAAGCTCGTCAATCAGCCGTGGACGGCCGCCTGGATAGTCGGGACACTCCGTCTTACTGCCGTCCAGCAGGGCCTGGGCATCCCTGAGCGAAATTTCATCGCCGTTTGAACGCAGCAGCGAGGCGTTACGCACGGCGACGGTGAGGTCAGATTTATCGCTCAGTCCTGCCAGGGCGTTAATGCGGTAGAACGGATCGGTTTCGCCATACTCTTCCAGCAGCGGATAGAGCGGCTCCCAGTAACGGGCGATCGCCTCCTGCACCAGCAGTAATCCGTCCGCGTAGCCCGCCAGCCCGCGACGGCGGGTCCAGGCATGGGTTAACGCCAGCAGGACGCGAAGATCTTTGGTGCGGGTCAGCAAGCTGGTGGCGTATTTTTCGACCGTGTTCCAGTCAGCAGGCTCCGCCGGGATAATGGTGTCGCCAAACTGCTGTTCCGCTTTCCCAAGGCTTGCCTGGTTCATCGCCTGAAAGTCGGCGTCATATTCCAGGTTTTCGCCGCAGGGCTTGTCGGGGCTTATCGGCGCGAGAAATTCTTCGATATTCATGTGATCCCTGCTTATTCAAACATAGGCGGATAGAGACCGTGACGGCCCGGACGGGCCCCCCCTGCCGGATCGAACAGCAGGGTGAAAAGCTGCCCGGTGAAGTTACCGCTGTGCACGTGGGTGTACAGCGGGTAACCATCGCAGCGGTTGGTCCACCAGTAGCTGGTCTGACGCAGCGGATCAAAACACTCTGCCGCCTGCGGCCAACCCAGCGTGCTCTGGCCGTCCTCGTCATAGCCAATCACATCCAGGATGTCGGAGCGCTTTTGCGGCTCGACCGGCTGCGGCGCCGGAATGGTCATCAGCATCTCATCCAGCTGCGAGGCGGAAAAACTGTTGCGCACCGCGTGCAGCCCCAGGCGCCCAATCTGCTGATACCAGCTTTCGGCCTGGCTGAGCAGGCTAGTCGACCACTCTGACGGCGCGAAGCTCAGCTGAAGGCAAACCGGGTATTGTCGGCCAACGCTGTCGCGGCCGGGCAGCAGACAGCCCATCTGGATCATCTGGCTGCCCAGCATGGGCGGTACCACAAAATTCCAGACTGGCGCTTTCTGAAACGGGCGCTCGCCGCTGCGCTGCTCTTCCTGCTGCCAGGCCAGCAGACCGACCTGGAACCAGTGCGACCACTGGCGCTGTAAGGTGTCAGGAAAGCGACGCTGCAAAAAATCTCCGGCGCTGGGTAACTTGCCATACCAGCTGTAGCGGTTCATCGCAGGGGTATTCGTCATACGGCTGTCCTTGCGGTTATGGGCATGAGAAACGGGGAAGCTGGAACGGGTTACGAATGCTGTTCGGCGCAAACTCCAGCGTGACCTGATGTCCGTCGACGTTGAAGGTGGCCTGACGGCTCAGGCTACCCGTGCCCGGGCTGGTGCTCGCTTTATCGAAAAAGCGGTTCAGCGCCCAGGCGCCGTTGGTGACCAGCGTCGCCGTACTGCCGTTCGCCAGCCCCAGTTGCATACGGACCTGGTTGGTGCCGCCCGGCCCCGGCCAGTTCATGATCTGTACGGCCTGCGGGCCGTGGCTGTAGCGCAGCAGCTGACCGTCAACGTCCAGGGTCAGGTTCAGAATGGTGTTATCCATTCGCACGGTGCGAACCGTCACCTTGAAAGACGGCGTGGTTGCGCCGTTAGCAAAGAAGGCGTCGCGAATCGACTGGGCCTGCTGGAACGGCCTCAGCAGCCCTTCACTTCCCGGCAGCGTTTTCCCGTCAATGCCCGGCATAAAGCGCCAGTTGGCCTGCGTGGTATCCACCTTGTTGGTCAGATTGTCGCGGAAGAAGGCGTCCATCAGCCCGGTTCCCGGCGCAAACATGCGCGCGAGATCGTCCGGCGTCACCTCGGTGCTGGCGCTGCGCACCAGCGGGTAGCGACCGGCAATTGCCTGGCGGCAGAAACCACCCACTTCAACGTTAATGCGCTTACGTACGTTTTCCAGGTCACGACGCTGGGTATCGCTGCTGGCGCCTACCGCCATGTTGCTGAACATGGTTTGCAGCCCGCCTGGCAGACGACCGGCGCTGGCCTGCAGACGGCTGATCGCCTCCCCGCCCGGCGCAGGCATGCCGCTGTTGGCCGCATCCTGAACGGCGGTCAGGTAGCGATAGAGTTCATCCACCTGCTTGAGAAAATCATCAAACACGATGGTCTTCCCGCCCTTCTCCAGCGGCTGCGCCAGCTCAATCATCGGCGCATAGTGGTCGGTCACCAGCTGTTCCGGTGCCTGCGTAACCACCGCGGCCTGCGTCGGTGCAGCGTCGTTGTTGCTGAACAGGGCTTCCAGCGTACGGGTGGCGCGGTTGCTTTGATCCTGCGCTTTACCCGCATCTTCCGGCGCTGGCGCATTGCGTGACAGCGTCAGGACCTGGCTCAGGTTCTGAACCAGACGGCGCAGCGGCGAGTTGGCGCCGGAGAGCAGGCGCGCGGTGTTGATGCGCTGGGAAAGGTCGGCGCTGTTATTGAGCTGGATGTCGGCGAGGAAGCGATCCCAGTTGGCGATAAAGTCGCGCATATAGAGCTGGCGCACGGCGTTATCGATCTGCTGCTTATCTTCCTGCGCGGTGGCGGCCCCCAGCACCCAGGCGTCGTCCTCGTGCAGCGCCGTAGTGACGCTGTCAATCTGGCCGTTAAAGCTTTTCCAGTAGCCGTCCGGCGTATAGAGACCCGGTACGCCCTCGCTCACCGGCTTGCCGCTTTTGCGCGAAAACACCAGCTCGCTCTGCGGTCCGCCGAGGTCGGAAAGGGAGACCGGCTTCAGGTTGTCATCATGTTCCAGCAGGCGCTTGAGGCGGCCATAGACGCGCGTGGAAAGCGGCTGCTGGTTGATCATCGCTCTTTCGCGTGCGACCAGGGATTCGTCCTGCGCGTACGGCGAGGCCTGAATCTTCGGCTCCAGCAGCTGCGTCAGATGCCATTCAAGCTGCTGCAGCTGCGCCTTGGTGACGTTCTGCGGCAGGTTACGCTGCAGGTTGAGCATCACCCATGAATGCAGGAATTTGCCGTCATAGTGTTTCGGCTGATACAGCATCTGATAGGCTTTCAGCGCTTCATAGCTGTATTCCACATCGCTGCCGTTGTCGTTGCGCAGCCAGGTGGTGATGTGCATGGCGACGGCAGGGAGCAGCATCTGATCCAGCGCTTTCTGGTACAGGGACTGGGAGGCGTCGCTAACGTCATCCCCGCGATAAAGCCCCATGCGGCGGGAGATCGGCGGATCGTTCACATCAAAGGCATCGCTTTTCGGCAGATCCACCAGGCTATTCAGCAGCGGCAGCAGTTCGAACAGGTCACGCTGAGTCTGGTTCTGTAGGGCTTTGCTCTGCTGATCGAGCAGCGGAACCTTTGCATCCACCTCTTCCAGATAGGCCTTGTTTTTGGCATAGCTGGTGAGCCACAGCCCGCCCAGGATCGCGAGCAGAGCCAGCAGCGCCGCATAGCCTGACCAGATCACCGCCCGGTTGCGCAGCTCCCACCAACGGTTTTCCCCGGCGATCCCGGCTTCCTGGAAGATGACGTTTTGCAGCAAGTTCTTGATGAAGAAACTCTGGCCTTTTGCACCCGGGATTGGCGCTTCTTTGCTGACCGAATCCCAGTTATCGCTCTCTGCCCCTTCCGGCAGCGACAGCGCGCGGTTCAGTTCGCCCATCACGCGGTCGAACGGCATGCCTTCCTGCGTCCCGCTGGCGAAGTAGATCCCGCGCGGGGAGAATTCGGTTTCGAAGTTGGAGCGGGCGAAAACGGTGCTCAGGTAATCCGCCAGCAGCGGACGGAGCGCGGCGAACTCCTGCGGGAAGAGATACGCTTCTGCGCGGGTTTTCGCGTCATGCTCTTTGAGCATGGTTTCCGGCAGCCCGGCGTCGAGGCGCTGCTGCAGCAGCGAAAACTCCTGCTGGAAGTTGCCCATCAGGTCGTAATCGGCGTGTTTAGTTTGTTCCCACGGCAGCGTGAAGCCCCAGATCTGATCGCGCTGCGCTTTGTCGTAGTCGGCAAACCAGGCGCGGAAGCCTTTAAGCAGGTCGGCCTTGGTCACCATCACGTAGACCGGGAAGCGGATACCCAGCTGTTCATGCAGCTCGGACAGACGCTGACGCAGGTTTACCGCCTGCTGGCGGGACGCCTCGGCTGACTGGGTGAGCAGGTCAGAAATGCTGATGGTAACGATCACGCCGTTGATCGGCTGGCGGCGGCGATACTTACGCAGTAACCCCATAAACTGCAGCCATTCCCCGGCGTCCTGCACCTGCTCGCTCTCCTGGGTGGTATAGCGACCCGCGGTGTCCAGCAGCACGGCCTCGTTGGTGAACCACCAGTCGCAGTTACGCGTGCCGCCAATACCCCGCAGGGCGGTCTTACCGAAACGGTCGGCCAGCGGGAACTGCAGCCCGGAGTTGACCAGCGCAGTGGTTTTACCGGATCCCGGCGCGCCGATAATGACGTACCACGGCAGCTGGTAGAGGTACTGCGTGCTGAAGCGCTGCGTCCACTGGGCGCCCTGTCCCGCCTTGCTGAAGTGCGCTTTTTTCAGCATCTGCGCGGCTTCATCAAAACGGCTGGCGAGGATCTGCTCCTCACTGTTCAGTCGCTTCTGCGGATCCGCCGCTTCCGGGCTGGCGGTATTCTCTTTGAGCTTATCCATCAGCTTGCGGTTCAGCCAGGCGTTGTACAGGCGCGGCAGAATATGGCCCTGCGCCCAGAGCAGGTAGACCACGGCGATGCTGATGATGCGGTTCTGTTCAGATTCAAGCGGTCGGGTGTCCACGATGGACAGCAGCGGTCCAATCATCCAGATCACCGCCGCCAGCGCCGTGACGCCGAGGAAGCTCCACAGAATGCGGTTAGTCAGTATGGAAAGAAGAGTCGTCAGCATTCCTTAGTTTCCTTGCGGCAATCCGTTCAGCTCGGCCTGGGTATTTTCAGGCGACACCAGCAGAGTAATTTCCACACGGCGGTTACGGGCGCGGTTTTCAGGCGTCGTGTTCGGCGCCACCGGGTTAATCTCGCCCCGCCCTTCCGCTTTCACGCGGCCAGGCTGAGAGAGGCTTCCCTGCAGCATTTTCTGTACCGAGCGAGCACGTTCCAGAGAGAGTTCATAGTTAGAGGCAAAGCGCGCGCTGCGGATCGGCACGTTGTCGCTGTAGCCCACCACCAGAATTTTGCCGCTCACGTTATTCATCGCCTGCGCGATGCGGTGGATGACCGGTTCATAGCGGTCACGCACGACGGTCGAGGCAGAGGCAAACAGCCCGTCGCCTTTCAGGATAACCACGCTGCGATCCGCTTCATCTTTCACCGCGACGAGGCCAGCCTCGATCTCCGGTTTCAGGAAGCCGCGCAGGTTCAGCACCGCCGGAAGCTGACGCGCCGGCTGCTGAATAGTGGTTTCCGGCAGCTGGGACTGGTAAATCTTCGCCAGCACCGGGTTGGTGCTGTCGCCAAGACGCCAGTTAAGCACGATATAAAACAGGCAGGCGATAAACCCGGCCAGCGCCACACAGGCCCACAGGGGGACCATGGGCCGCCAGAGCTTGCGCAGCACCGGACGATCTTCCGGATGAGGAGAAAGCGGCGGCGGATAGCTGCCGCGCACGCCGCGGATCATCTGCCACAGCCGCTGCTTGATGGTCTCAAGCTGGGTGCGGCCATTGTCCAGCACCCGATAGCGCCCTTCGAAACCGAGCAGCAGACAGTAGTTGATCATCTCCAGCAGCAGAATGTGCTCGCGCGGGTTTTGCGACAGGCGCGCCAGCAGCTGAAAGAACTTCTCGCCGCCCCAGGTTTCGTTATGGAACGTCACCAGCAGGCCATTGCTTGACCAGACCCCGCTGCTGCCCCAGGGGGTGAGCGCGGCAGCCTCATCGAGCGCCGTACACAGGCAGTAGCGTGCCCCGACGATCACTTCGTAGGGCAGCCCCGCCTGCTGGCAACGGACTTCAAAACGGCGAATTTCATCGATCAGGCGCTGGCGTAGCGCCACCTGATCGTCATGCGATACCGAATGACGGATCTGCGGAATCGCATTGAGCAGCGGATTGGCGGCCGCCACCAGCTGATTGTTGCTACTGGCCCCGGTGAACGCGGCATCGCTGCCGGTATCCTGTCGTTCCTGCATATTAAGCGCTCGCTTTATTATTCTGTCGGGCTACGGATGGCCCAAAACTCCATATCCAGCCCCGGGAACTCCCCTGCAAGGTGCAGGGCGAATGCGCCGGACTTATCCATCTCGTGCCACAGCTCGCTGCCCTTCTCGAGCTCGAAGTAGCTGTAGCCGGCATGCCACGGGATCTGCGGCGGTGCGACCGGCATGGCGCGCAGCATAATGCCCGGCAACTGAAGCTGAACCAGATCGCGGATTTTCGACACCGGTGCGACCTTCATCTGCGCCGGGAAATGGGTTTGCAGGTGTTCGCCCGGCACATTGGCTTTGACCGCCAGCACGAAGCCGAACTCACGCACCATGCTGGTTTCAGGCACCGTGGCGATGTTGAGGCCGTGAGAGCGTTCGTTAAGCGGCAGCTGGATCGCGTGGTCTTCCATCACCAGCGACAGCCCCTGACGCAGCATCAGCATCAGCTTGCTGAAGCAGTTTGCCAGATCGTCATGATCGTAAATCGGCAGCACGCTTTCAGCGGTTCGCTGCGATGTCCAGGTGGCAAGTTCGGTCGCGAACGGCAACCAGCTGCGCCAGAGCGTTTCCGGGTGCAGCAGCGGAAGGGTTTTTAAATGAGACACCTCGCCAAGGTGACGGTTAACCAGCGACAGCAGCGTGAACTCGATCAGTTCGGAGGTGTTAAAGCGGCCGGGCTGGCGCAAACGGCCGCCAATTTGCTGGCTGCGCTGCACCAGCAAGCCGTGCAGATCGTTGATCATGCTGTAGATCTGCGGGCTGTTATTGGCATTCAGCATCGGCGGGATGTAGCTGTTGTCGAGCCGCACATGGTTGTCGTTACGCTTCTCGGTCACAAACGCCACGCCGATGGCGGTCCACTCTGCCGTGAGGTCTTTTTCGAGCATCAGGGTCAGACGCAGGCGGCCAAACTGGACGGTGGCATCCCCCACCGACATGGCGTTATCGTCTTCAACCTCTTGCTCAAACGCGATAAAGCGCGCCAGCGAGGCTGGCTCTTCGCTGAAAATCACCTCTTCTCTCTCACCCCGACGAACCGGCAGTGCGAGCACCACTTTTTCGTTGGTGAGATTGTCAGGAATTTTCAACGGTACAGGACCGTTGCGCCCGTTACGGACCTGGAAAAAGGTGCCGTCCGGCAGCAGCCCACTGCAGTAGCTCAGTGCTATGCATCCCTGACGAAGCATCGCTTCATCCAGTTCAACGTCGAGAAAGCCCCAGAGATACGATCGCTGCAGCGCGCCCCATTCACGAACATGGTTGAGCAGATAGCTTTCAGTCCGCTGAAAATGGTGTGGACGCAGGAACATGCCTTCGGTCCAGACGACCTTTTCTGCTTTCGTCATGATGATGTGTTTCCTGTTTTGAAGCGCGTTACTGGCTGATGACCCGAATGCCGTTCACGTCGAGAAAAACGTTGGCCTGAAGTTCATCTGCGGACCATTTCCAGAACTGGTAGATATGATTTTCGCCAGGCACGGGCAGAGGGAGTGAAACGCGCCATTTTTTGCCATCCAGCACCTGATACTCCGCCATCACGCCGATGTAGCGAGCCTCCGGCGAGCTTTGCCCGCTGAGGGTTTTTGACAGCTGTCCCGGCATCAGGAAGAACACATCGCTGTTCAGCAGATTCGCGCCAAGCGTAGCTGACGCGTTGTTCTGCAGGGAGTAGAAGTCGCTGGACATGAAATCCGCATCGGATTTCAGCAACAGTACCCGGACCTTAAGCGGCGCAGATTCATTGATTTGTGGATGAGCCTGAAACTGCAGATTGTAGCGGGAGGGGTCGCTGTGTGAAGACGACGTACAACCACTGACCAGCGCGAAAATCATCGCGTAAAAGGGTAACCACAGCTTATGAAAATTTTTATTATTCATAAAAATGCGCTCATGAAAGCCGTTTAGTTCAGGATCCAGGTACCGTTAGCGCTGTCTTTGCAGGCTTTGCTGTTACCGTCGACATCAACACAGGTCGCTTTTTTACGCACCTTTGGACGAATAGCCTGTTTACGCACGGTGGCTTCGTACTGGTCGGCCTTGATAACAGCGCGCATCGGAACGTAACCAATCAGCTGTTCGTTACCTTCATCGGCAAGCGCCATCCAGTAGTGTTCAACCTGCCCCAGCACCACGTACGTTTTTCCGGTCTCGAGAGTGCGGATAACTTTACCGCCAAAGTCAGGACGGCTCATCAGGGAGGCCGGATACATGGCACGATACGGCTCGTTAACCGGGTTGAACTCCGTCGGCGCCGTCACGGCGTGACGGTGGGTTAAGGTGACGCCGTTGACCTGGCTGGTCTCGATCGTATCGTCGTTGATCACAGGTTTCTGCGGTGCTTTACAGCCCGCCACCGCCATTACAAACAGAAGTGAAAACAGTACGCGCATTTTCATATGCTTTTCCGTAGCGATATTTCGATGATGGAGATAAGGGGATGAAGTTTGACTTAAGTGCTATTGTTAAAATAGCCAGGATATTTTCGGGGCGTTACTACTTTAAGGGCATAGCTACCGCACGAGCCTTTCAGAATAAGGCTCAGTGTCTTCCTGACATATTTTGACAAACGGTAAACAAGTTTACATGAGCTTCGTATCAATTCAATATTTACCGCCGCGTAACTGTTGGTAAATGAAGCAGTCGGAAAATTATAGGATTAATCCTATGATAAAAAACGATATGGCCCACCCTTTCTTATTTCTTCACCACAAAACGACATAACTTTATGTTTTATATATTAAAAAACACAAAGGAGAACCACTTTCATTAACGCAATCACGCTATTATCGCCACTACCATAATTAGTAGAATTCGCGTTTTTTTGATGTCAAAGGAATATATCTCTGATGAATTATTTGTTGCACTAACAGGGTATCTTTAATATTGAAGACGCTTCATCGCCTGGGTGAGAATATTTCACTTATGCAGCAAGATGTTAATTTCATGCCGCAAAAAAAGCGTATATTTTCGGCCGTAATAATTCCACTGTCAGGTATACCTTATATCTATTATTCATTAAGCGTGAGTAAACCTTCCTGCCATTCTCTCAATTGAAAAATGCCTCGAGCAGCCCACCAGCCGCGAATCGCGGCGATATCCTCAGCGCATCAGCTTCATTCGAAGTTTTACTGGCGCTACATACTTTCCTGCTCACCGCCATCTATCTCGCCTACCGGACGATAGATAAGATTTATTATTAAAATGATAAAAATTCGTTATAATTTCTTTAAATATTTAAACACCAGACCAGATAAATTACTGTAATAAAAAGAGTTTGCGTTAAGGCACTTTTCCGTTCCGTATGTGCGTTGCCATTCGGTCGTCATTGCTTTCACCTATTGCTCTCGTCAGTGATTTTTTGAGCTCAGGCGTTGTGTGATCGAACAAACCAGGAGTGGGTATGAACAAGAAAAGACGCTCGGTGCCAGGCATCAGACACTATGACGGCCCTGCTGGCGGCTGGGGCGCATTGAAAGCAACGGCCATTGCGGTACGCACCCAAATGGATACCCTTGACGCCCCCGCGACGCTGCTGCGCACCAACCAACCTGACGGCTTCGACTGCCCGGGCTGCGCGTGGCCTGATAAAGAACACAAATCGACGTTCCAGTTCTGCGAGAACGGCGCCAAAGCGGTGACCTGGGAAGCGACCAGCAAACGCGTCACCCCCGCGTTTCTGGCTGAAAACAGCGTCTCCTCGCTGCTGGCAAAATCGGACTTTGAGCTGGAAGGCTACGGTCGACTCACGCACCCCCTGCGCTATGATCGGGCGAGTGACACCTTCCGCCCCGTCGACTGGGACGCGGCGTTTCAACGCATCGGCGAAGTATTGCGCGGGCTCGAGCCGGACCAGGTCGAGTTCTATACCTCCGGACGCGCCTCTAACGAAGCAGCTTATCTGTTCCAGCTGTTTGCTCGCGAATACGGCACCAACAACTTCCCCGACTGCTCGAATATGTGTCACGAGGCCACCAGCGTCGGTTTGCCCCGTTCGATCGGGATTGGGAAAGGGACCGTCTCGCTGGATGACTTTGATAAGACTGAACTGGTGATCTCCATCGGCCATAACCCCGGCACTAACCATCCGCGCATGATGGGGACCCTCCACGAGCTGGCCCGCCGCAACGTGCCGATTATCGTCTTTAACCCGCTGCGCGAGCGCGCCCTGGAACGTTTTGCGGATCCGCAGAGCGTGATTGAAATGGCGACCTACAGCTCCACGGATATCGCCTCGACCTATTTCCAGGTGAAGGCCGGAGGCGATGCCGCCGCGCTGAAAGGGATTGCCAAACACCTGCTGGAAATGGAGGCCGAACGCGGGGACGTGCTCGATCGCACGTTTATTGCCGAACACACCCAGGGCTTTGAGGACTTTGCCGACGATATCGCACAAACCCGCTGGGACGACATTGAGCGCGAGTCGGGTCTGAGCCAGGGGGCACTCAAACAGGTGGCTGAGGCCTATGCGAAATCGAATGCCACCATTATTACCTACGGGATGGGCATTACCCAGCACAATAAAGGGACGGCCAACGTCCGCCTGATCGCTGACGTGCTGCTGATGCGCGGGAATATCGGTAAGCCCGGCGCGGGAATATGCCCGCTGCGCGGTCACTCAAACGTGCAGGGGAACCGTACCGTCGGGATTAGCGAGAAACCCACGCCGGCCTTCCTGAACAGTCTGAAGGATGTATTCGGCTTTGAGCCACCGTCTCACCACGGCCATGACGCGGTGCAGGCCACGCAGGCGATGATCGACGGCCGCGCAAAAGCGCTCATTTGCCTCGGCGGTAATTTTGCGGTGGCGATGCCCGATCATGAACGCGGCTTTCCGGCCATGGGCTCCCTCGATTTGAGCGTTCACGTCGGGACCAAGCTGAACCGTACCCATCTGCTGGTGGGCAAAGAGACCTTTATTTTCCCGTGTCTTGGCCGTACCGAGCTGGATATTCAGGCCACCGGCCGCCAGTCCATTACCGTCGAAGACTCGATGTCGATGGTCCATGCCTCATCCGGCAAGTTAAAACCCGCCTCGCCGTTGCTTCGGTCAGAACCCGCTATCGTCGCGGGCATGGCGAAAGCCACCCTGCCGGATACCCGCGTAGACTGGCTGACGCTGGTTGAGGATTACGACCGCATCCGCGACCTGATCGAGCAGACCATTCCGGGCTTTGAGAACTACAACGCGCGGATCCGCGTTCCCGGCGGCTTCCGTATGCCGCTGCCGCCAACGCAACGTCTCTGGCCAACGGCGACGGGAAAAGCGATGTTCTCGGTCTTCGACGGCGTACATGAGAACGCCAGCGGTGAAGGTGAGCACGTTCTGCGCCTGATCACGCTGCGCAGCCACGACCAGTACAACACCACCATTTACGCGCTGGATGACCGCTACCGTGGCGTGTTTGGCCGTCGCGACGTGCTGTTTATGAACGAAGACGATATGGCGCAGTCAGGGCTGGAACACGGCGACCGCGTGGATATCGAAACCGCCCTGCCCGGCAACGGACAGCGTCTGGAAGACATTACCGTGGTGGCGTACAACATCGCGCCGGGGACCGTCGGGGCCTATTATCCGGAGGCCAACGTGCTGGTACCGCTTGATTATCTGGATAAGGACAGCGGTACGCCGTCGTATAAATCCGTTCCGGTTCGCATCACCCTGCGCTCAAAAGAGATCCGCATGCTGTAAGGCTGTTCGCGCAGAGAAAAAGATGGATATTAAACAGTTAAAATATTTAATCGCGCTCGACGAGACCCGCCATTTTGGCAAGGCGGCCTCGCAGTGCAACATCACCCAGCCGACCCTCTCCATGCGCATCCGCAGCCTGGAGGAGGAGCTGGGGCTGGTGCTGATTGTGCGCGGGCAGCGCTTTGAGGGGTTTACGCCGGAGGGTGAACGCATCCTCGCATGGGCCCGCGCGCTGCTGGCCGCGCATGACGGGCTACAGGCGGAAGCCGCGCTGTGCAAAGGCCAGGTGGTGGGGGAACTCCGTCTGGGGATGGTGCCGCTGGCGAGTGTGGATCCGATGATCTTTATTCGCCTGCTGACGCAAAAATACCCGGAGCTGACCTATAGCCTCTATTCCATGTCCTCCGCGCAGATTGCCGACGGCGTCAGCCGCAATCAGCTTGAGCTGGGGATTTGCTATCTCAACAGCATCGACACCAGCCAGTTCGATATTATCCAGCTTCCCAAAACGAAGATGGGCCTGCTGCACGACGTCCGCCATTTCCAGCTCGGCCATGAGAAATTGACCTGGCGCGACCTGACGGATTTTCCACTGGGGTTCCTGACCAAAGGGATGCATTACCGGGCGCATATGGAGGCCAGCTTTAAGTCTGCTGGCATTGAACCGAGGTCCGTTTTCGAGAGCGACTCCACGTTCCAGATCATTCAGGCGGTGCAAAGCGGCGTATGCTGCGCCGTGATGCCGCTGAACAACGGACTGGAAGATCTGAACAGCCATTTCAGGATTGTCCCCATCGCCGATGCGAACATTGAGGCCCCTGTCGGCCTGATTATGCGCAGGCAAAAACCGGTCTCCTCGCTGGCGCTGCGCTGCTTTACCGACGCGCAGGAGATTTATTACGCCAGCAATGAGGCGTAGGCCTGACGCGTCACGGCGCTAAACCCCTCAATCAGTACCGCGTCGCAAACGGTCCGGTGTTCCGGCAAACTCACCAGCGCGTGGAGCGCATCGCGAAGGGCGTTCAGGGTGTCAGGCGAAGTGTGGGGCGAGGTAATGAGCGGCAGCCCTGGCGTCAGCGGGGTACGGTCAATGACCGCCAGCCCCGTCAGACTTTCCGGTTCGTGACGCTGCAGCAGTGCCCAGGTGACACAGTCGATGGCCGCGATATCCCCTGCTCCGCGTTTGACATCCTTCAGCGACTGGCGATGGCTGCCGCTGAAGGACGTTTGCGCGAAAAACGGACCGTCAGCCGCCAGAGGCGCTACTTTTTTTCGCAGCGCATTGTAGCCGGACTGCGAGTCCGCAGAGTTACAGACCGCCCGTCGGCCGCGAAAATCCGCCAGCGTGAGATGCCGATCCTCCTCGCGCACCACCAGAAAGCTGCGGTACTGGATCCCTTCGCAGCCCGGAGCCGCGTAGTGAAAACAGCCGACAACCTGCACGTCCGGAAGCTGCGTGACCAGCGGGTAACCGCAGGTCTGGCTGAGGATAAGCCTGGGCTGTTGCCAGTGCGTGAGCAGATCGGACTCCGGCCCGTCGGGGAGATCATCGACGGGCACACCGCGTGCGACCAGCAGCCCCTTTACCGCCAGCCAGAGCGCGCGCGTGTCGGCGCGATCCACAGCATACATGGGAAACGCCAGCAGGTTACTCATACCCTTCTCCCTGTTGCTTTCCGGGGTGAACGGTGACGTCGACGGGACTGAGCCAGAACCGGCGTAGCCATTCACCGTAGCCCCTGACCAGAAAACCGCGGTTTCGCTCCCGGTACGCCTCCCGGTTTTGCTGGTAGATCGCCTTCAGTCCGTACCACGGCACGCCCGGTAGATCATGATGTACTGAATGATAGTTGAGATTTAAAAACAGTATCCGCCAGAACAGCCCGGCCTCGTTGATGACGGAGCGCGCCAGCGGATCGTCCGCCGCACGATGTTCGAAAAACGATCGTACCTTGGTCAGCGCCAGCGCCGGATAACTGACCGCCAGCACAAACCAGACGGGTGAAAAACCGACGTGCGTCATCCAGGCGAAGAGTGCCGCCAGCAGCGTGATGTGAACCAGCCACATCGTCATCGCCCGCAGGTGAAGATGACGAAACGCCGCCACGGCGCTGCCCAGCGTCTGGACGATATCCAGCAGCGGCGCCAGCAGAAGCCGCCCGGCAAAGGTATTACGGGCCCGAATCAGGCGCTTCTGCCAGGGGGGAAAGCGCGCCCAGCTTGCCTCGGTAAAATAGTACGACTCCGGGTCATCCACCGGATGGGTCAGGCTATCGTACCGATGGTGGGCCAGATGGGAATCCCGGTACAGGCCGTACGGGTACCAGACCGCCAGCGGGAGCGTGCCGAACAGCTGGTTAAGCCAGGCAAAACGGGTGGGATGCCCGTGGATCAGCTCATGCTGCAACGACATATACCAGGCGGTAAACCCGATGAGCAGCAGCGTGGCGGGCAGCAGGCCGAGCGTTTGCCAGAACGCCAGCGTGGCAAACCAGCCCGCATAAATCGTGAACATTAACAGCCAGGTGGGCAGTTCGCTTCGCCACAAGAAACCCGACGCGAGGCGGTGGATTTGATTGCGTTGTTGTGGATGTAAATAGAGGGAGCTTCGTTTACCCATTCCTTCAGACGCCGTTTCGCCAGAGACAGAGCCCTGAAGATCGGGGATAACGCCTGAAATAACAAAGAACTTAAATCGCTTTGCTTTGCCAGAAACACAGAGCGCACGCGTCGCTTGACTTATTCTGTATTAAAGGTACTTTTCAGGACATGAAGAAGATCCTGATTATCGTTCCCGACGGCGGCATGCTGTTTGAAGCCGCCGGTATCGCCGACATTCTGATGCAGGCCAACCGGCTGCATCCGGAAGGGCTTGCGCAGCCCCGCTACCGGATTATCATCGCCACCACGCAGCCTCACCAGGTGATCCACGGCCAGTCCGGTCTGAACCTGCTGGCGGACTATCGGCTTCCGGAGCTGGATCCGCGCGAACCACTGGACACCATTATCATCACCGGACGCGGTATGAACGAGCAGGAGAGCACCGCCGTAGTCGACTGGCTGCACCTCGCTGCGCCGCACGCCCAACGGATCGCCTCTATCTGCGGCGGCGCGATGCTGCTGGCCCAGACCGGCTTGCTGGACGGTCGTCGCGCCACCACCCACTGGCGGCTGCTGGAGACCATGCAAGCCCAGTACCCGTCAATCCAGGTTGAAGGCGGCCCACTCTACATTCAGGACGGCCCCATCTGGACCTCCGGCGGCGTGAGTTCCGGGTTCGACCTGACCCTGGCGCTGGTGGAGGAGGACTACGGATTTACCCTCGCCCGCGACGTGGCGCAGGATATGGTGATGTATCTGCGACGTCCCGGCGGACAGCTGCAGTTCAGCCGCTACAGCCTGCAGCAGCCCGGCACAGCAGGCCCGATAGGCGAGGTGCAAAGCTGGATCCTGCAGAACCTCACCGCCGATCTGTGCGTGGAGAACCTGGCCGAGAAAGCGGCGATGAGCCCGCGTAACTTCACCCGCGTGTTTACCCGCGAGGCCGGGGTCTCGCCTGCCCGCTACGTGACCGAAGCGCGTCTGGCCGCCGCCCGCCAGCTGCTTGAACAGACCCGCGATCCCCTTGAACGCATTGCTGAGCAAAGCGGCTTTGGTACCAGCATTAACTTGCGCCGCATCTTTGAGAAACAGCTTCACCTCACGCCCGGCGAATACCGCCAGCGCTTTCACTGCCGCAAGATGGCGTAATCTGATCCTTTTTTGTCGTTTACGCCAACCGGCCCGACGCCTACAGTGACTCCAGACAACAGAAGATAAGGAGTGCACCATGGTTAAGGTCGGTATTAACGGTTTCGGCCGTATCGGACGTAATGTCCTGCGCGCGGCGCTGGGCAACCCGGCGCTTCAGATTGTGGCCATCAACGATCTGACAGACAGTAAAACCCTCGCCCATCTGCTGAAACATGATTCCCTTCTGGGCAAGCTGCCCGCGCCCGTTGAAGCGGCTGACGGCGCGCTGCAGGTAGACGGCCAGCGGATCGCCGTATTTAGCGAACGCGATCCGGCGAATATCCCGTGGCGTGATGCCGGGGTAGACGTGGTGATTGAAGCCACCGGCTTCTTCACTGAACGGGAGAAAGCGGCGGTGCATATCACCCACGGCGGCGCTAAGCGCGTCATCATTTCCGCTCCCGCGAAAAACGACGACCTGACGATTGTGATGGGCGTCAACCATGATCAGTACGATCCCGACCGGCACACGGTGGTAAGCAACGGGAGTTGCACCACGAACGGTCTGGCACCAGCCGCTCAGGTGCTGCACCAGCAGTTCGGGATTGAGCATGGCCTGATGAACACGACGCACGCCTACACCAATAGCCAGGCGCTGCACGATCAGCCGGAAAAAGATCTGCGCGGTGCACGCGCGGCGGCGCTGTCGATTGTGCCCTACTCCAGCGGCGCGGCGAAAGCGCTGGGGAAAGTGATTCCCTCCCTGGACGGCAAGCTGACCGGGTACTCCCTGCGCGTGCCGGTGCCGGTGGTATCGATTGTCGATTTAACCGTGACGCTGAGCCGCAACGTGACCGCCGAAGAGGTGAATGACGCGTTCCGCAACGCGGCCGCCAGCGGCCCCCTGAAAGATATCCTGGGTTATAGCGATGAACCGCTGGTGTCCAGCGATTACCAGGGAGACCCGCGATCGTCAATTATCGACGGGCTTTCCACGCTGGTCATTGGCGGAAACATGGTGAAGATCCTGGCGTGGTATGACAATGAGTGGGGCTTCTCTAACCGCCTGGTGGATCTGGCGGTGCTGATGGATAAGAAAGGGCTGTAAGCCTGAGGCCGGGTGGCGCGAACGCTCACCCGGCAAAAAATCACTCCGCTTTCACTTTCACACCCATAAACACAATCACCATCGCCGTCACCAGCAGGAAACCGCTGCCCGCGAACACGCCGCTGGCGCCATTAAGATCAAACACTGCCCCACCTCCGGCCGCACCGGCGCTTATCGCCAGCTGGATTGAGGCCACCAGCAGCCCCCCTGCACTTTCGGCTTCATCTGGAACAGTGGTCGCAAGCCAGGTGGACCAGCCCACCGGAACCAGGCCAAATGCAAAGCCCCACAGCGCAACCAGCAGCCCGTCCAGCATGGCCAGATGACCAAAGGCGACCATCATGAGTGCGAGAACGCCCATCGCAAACGGCACCAGCGCCAGCGTCAGGCGCAGATTACGTGCCAGCAGATGCCCGGCCACGGAGGTGCCCACAAAGTTGGCGATACCAAAGCCCAGCAGGATCAGTGAAATGGTCTCCACGCTCGCCTGGCCTACCGTCTCCAGGAACGGACGCAGATAGGTAAAGAAAGCGAAATGGCCGCTGAAGATCAGGATGGTCGCCAGCATGCCGCCGATCATCCCCGGACGGCGCAGCACGCGGAACAGCGTACTCAGGCTACCGCTGCTCTCCGGCTTCATGGACGGCAGCACCCAGAGCTGCCACAGCAGCGCCAGCACGCTCGGCAGAATGCAGAGCACAAAGACGTTGCGCCAGCCGATCAGGCTGCCCAGATAGCTGCCCAGCGGCGCGGCGACTACCGTGGCAATCGATACGCTGGAGAAGATCACCGCCAGCGCTTTCGGCACTTTATCTGCCGGAACCAGACGCATCGTCGTGGCCGTCGACATCGCCCAGAATCCCCCGATCGCTATCCCCAGAAGCAGGCGCCCCATTAGCAGGACGTGCAAATTGGGCGCAAAGGCCACCAGCAGGCTGGAGATAATTTGCAGCACCGAGAAAAACATCAGAACCCAGCGGCGGTCGATACTCTTGGTTGCCGGGGTGATCAGCAATCCGGTGACCAGCGCCACCAGCGCGGTGGCGGTGACAGCTTGTCCAGCCATCCCCTCGGTAACGCCCAGGCTCGCGGCCATGGGGGTTAACAAGCTGGCGGGCAGAAATTCGGCCGTAATCAAACCAAATACCCCCAGCCCCAGTGAATAGACGGCCCGCCAGGCGGGTTTTGCAGGCGCTACCGCCTCGCTCGCCGCGACACATGAACTCATCTGTTGATCTCCCGTTATAAAAATGTGACTAGTGTCGCAAAAGCATAGAAGGTTCACTCTGGACGATCTATGACATATAATCTCCACTTATTGATTATTCGTCCGGAGTTGCGCCATGACCGTACAGTCACCCGATTTGATCAGCGAACTTTTACGCGGCATGCGCCTGTCAGGCGTGAAATACCGGCGGATTGAAGCCAGTGCGCCATTTGGCGTCGCGTTTCATCAGGCTCCCGGCAGGGCGCAGTTTCATTTTGTGAGCCACGGTAGCGCCCTGTTGCGCATGGAGAGCGGTGCAACGTTCGAACTGAGCGGTGGCGACGCCCTCTTTATTCCCGGCGGAAATTCTCATGCCCTGCTCTCTGACGAACAGGCCACCCTTACCCCTGTCAACGCCTTTCCGAGCGAGCCTATCTGCAGCTCGGTCTGTGCTATCACCTGCGAGCCCTGCCCGGAGAGCGAGAACACCCTTATCTTTAGCGGATGCATGGATTTTGAGCTGGGCGGCATGCAGCCGCTGATCAAGGCGATGCCGGAAGTGATGATGGTCAGCCGGCTGATGTCCACCTGGCCGGAAATTCATCCGCTGCTGGCGGCGATGGAGCGGGAATCCGCGGCGCGTCAGGCCGGGTATGCCGGGATCCTTGCGCGGCTGGCCGATGTGGTGGCGGCGTTAATTGTGCGGGGCTGGGTTGAAGGCGGCTGCGGCAAAGCCACCGGCTGGGTGCAGGTGTTGCGCGACCCGCGCCTGAGCCGGGCCATTTACGCTATGCACCAGCAGCCAGGCCTGAACTGGAGCGTCGCCGATCTGGCAAAAGAAGCCGGGACTTCCCGATCCGTTTTCGCGGAACGGTTTCTCGCGGCGACGGGAACGACACCGGCAAAATATCTCAGCGAGCTGAGAATGCGGCTGGCCATTCAGTATATTCGTCATGAAAACCAGCCGATCGAAACCGTCGCGTTGCGGCTGGGTTACGGATCGCTGGCGGCTTTTAGCCGGGCATTTAAGCGCATCATTGGCCATGCGCCGGGGACGCTGCGGGAAGCCAGCCAGACTCCGGAAGAAGCCTGACTGGCGTACGGCATCAGAAATAGTATTTAAAGCGTACGCGTCCGCCGTAGCGATCGTCGTTTTTATTGTCACCCTCTTTTGGAGAGGCGTTGACCCAGGACGCATACGCGCCCAGATAGATGTTGAAGTTTTTCATCTTCATGACGTTCGGAATGAGGTACGACGTATGGATGGTATGAATGTCGTACTCGCCCGGGTCGCTTATCCAGCAGTCGTTTTCACACTCGGCGTCAAAGGTTGAGGTATTAAACTCGTCGATTTCGTTATGAGCATAGATATAGCCCAGCTCAAAATTACGCCAAAGGGCATTGATGCCTGAGGTAAAGTCGGTTTCGCCCGTCGCGTCCAGGTAAGCCGTGTTGAAGTTCATGACCACCCCGTTTTCCGGATCGGTTTTAAGTCCGTCCCAGGTCATAGTAAACCCGTAGCCGGTCCGGTCTGACTGATCGACCCAGCGCCCGGCATCGTCACGATAGCCGTAAGCGTTGTTTACCAGGTTGGTCTCCATAGCGAACGCGGTTGAAAACGGTCCGCTCTGCCATGAGACAACCGGGCGCACGTAGGCGACGTTTTTATCGTTCTCAAGCTCCGCGCCGTGATAACGCTGATCGACGTACAGATCGCTGCCGTCCTTAAACAGGGTATTCAGTTCGAAATACCAGTTGTCCAGCGTTTTGCTCACCAGGAAGTTACCGCCGCTGTCGGTTCGGCCACGCCCCTCTTTCAGCATATAGATATAGCCGTAGCCGTCGCTGTAAAGGTCATCTGCCGTATTGCCCGAGTATTCCACAAAGGTATCCTGATTGAGCGGAAACATATCATACGCTTCGAAGCGACCAACCTTAATTTCCCAATCTTTTTCAGAACCGAAGAAAAATACGGCGTCATCCAGATACATTTGCCCAGCAAGATCGCCGAGCGGCTGAACGGAGAATCCGGCATAATTTCCGTTATTCATTTTACGATAACCATCAAAACCCAGCAGAATACGGCCATTAATATCCCAGCGTTCTTTATCCCCGGGTGCCCAGTCGTTATTAGCGCTTTGCTTAACAGACGTCAGGCTACCCGTTTTACTGGCAGCATCCATATTAAGCTCAACGTCACCATAAAATTTAATATCGCCAAAACCTGACAGCGTCAGTTTCGGCGGCGCCTCGTTGTTGACCGGCTCCTCTGACTGCACGGTGACCGTCGCTGCCTGCTGTACCGTCGCCTGTTGCTGCTTAAGCACTTCGATTTGCGCTTCCAGCTGCGCCAGCTTTTCCTCCACGCTTGCTGAGGACTGGGCGGCTAAAAGCGCCCCGGAATAGAGTGCACCTGTCAATATGACCATTTTCTTTAATTTCATAGATTCCGTCCTGATTAAAAAGGAAATACCCAATAATTGAGTTTCGCCATTTCGTACAAATACAGTCAGGAACGCTATTATGTTTTTTGATAACTGAATTACGAATTTTAACTTGTGTGAACCGGGCAGAATAATTTCTTTATTATTAACGAGAGAAACACAACCCGCTTCACATTATTATTTCATCGACTTGCCCGACGTTAATTATATAAAATACAAATATAATTATTTAAGATAATAATTAGACCGATTTCATTCCCACAACAAATTATCAAACGTCCTGCAGCCTGCCTGAGAACGCGGTAATTTGTCTGGTTCTGCGCAAAATGGGATATTCAACACGCGAAGCGGGCAATATTCGTCTAAGGTTTTCAGGTGATTGACAACAGCGGTCACGCTGCCCGGTAAAGACAGGAGACGAAAAGATGATAAAACCTCGTACATTGCGCCCCGCTTGTTTACATCTTGCGCTGGGAGGCGCGCTGCTCGGTGTCGCAACGTTTGGCTATGCCAACGAACAGCCTGCGACTCGGACAACCCCGCCCGATATTTTACTGGGGCCCCTCTTCAATGATGTGCAAAGCGCTAAACTGTTTCCCGATCAAAAAACCTTTGCGGATGCAGTCCCCAAAAGTGACCCGCTGATGATTCTGGCGGATTACAGGATGCAGCACGCGCAGTCCAGCTTTGACCTGCGCCATTTTGTCGAGATGAATTTCACCCTCCCAGAAGAGGGAGAAAAGTATGTTCCACCAGCGGGGCAATCGTTACGTGAGCACATTGACGATCTCTGGCCCGTACTGACGCGCACCACCGATAAAGCCAGCAACAAATGGGATTCCCTTCTGCCGTTACCGAAGCCTTACGTTGTGCCCGGCGGTCGTTTCCGCGAGGTCTACTACTGGGACAGCTACTTCACCATGCTGGGCCTGGCTGAGAGCGATCATTGGGACAAAATCAGCGACATGGTGGATAACTTTGCGTATGAGATCGACACCTTCGGCCACATTCCCAACGGCAACCGCAGCTATTACCTGAGCCGCTCCCAGCCGCCGTTTTTCTCACTGATGGTTGAACTGCTGGCGACCCATGACAGCGATGCGCTGAAAAAATATCGTCCGCAGATGGAGAAAGAGTATGCCTACTGGATGGACGGCGTCGATGCCCTGCAGCCGGGCCAGGCCAGCAAACGCGTGGTGAAACTGGATGACGGCGCGATCCTCAACCGCTACTGGGACGATCGCGACACCCCGCGCCCGGAGTCCTGGCTTGACGATGTGAATACCGCGAAAAGTAACCCTAACCGACCGGCAACCGAGATCTACCGTGATTTGCGTTCCGCCGCGGCCTCGGGATGGGACTTTAGTTCCCGCTGGATGGACGATCCGCAAAAACTCGGCACCATCCGGACCACCAGCATTGTGCCCGTGGACCTGAATGCCCTGATGTTCAAGATGGAAAAACTGCTGGCCCGGGCAAGCCAGGAAAGCGGCGATGCCGCCAGCGCAAACAAGTATGAGGCGCTGGCCACCGCGCGCCAGAAAGCCATCGAGAGCCACCTGTGGAATGATAAAGAGGGCTGGTACGCCGATTACGATCTGAAGAGTAAGAAGGTACGCAATCAGCTCACGGCTGCGGCCCTGTTCCCGCTTTACGTGAAGGCGGCGGCGCAGGATCGTGCCGATAAAGTCGCTGCGGCAACCTCTTCACGTCTGCTGCAGCCGGGCGGAATAGCGACCACCACCGTCAACAGCGGTCAGCAGTGGGATGCGCCAAATGGCTGGGCCCCGCTGCAATGGGTGGCGGCGGAAGGGTTGCAGAATTACGGGCAAGAGAAGGTCTCGATGGATGTGACCTGGCGCTTCCTGAAAAACGTTCAGCATACTTATGACCGGGAAAAGAAACTGGTCGAGAAATACGACGTGTCGACGACCGGTACGGGCGGCGGTGGCGGCGAGTATCCGCTGCAGGACGGCTTCGGCTGGAGCAACGGGGTGACGCTGAAGATGCTGGATCGGGTCTGCCCGAAAGAGAAACCGTGCGACAGCGTGCCGGAGAATCGGCCTGCCGCGAATGATGAGGTGGCGCCGGTGAAGGCGACGGCGCAGTAAGTGAGTATTGCCGGGTGGCGGCTACGCCTTACCCGGCCTACTTTTTAAACTCACAGGGCTTTGCTTAGAAACTGTAACTCGCCCCTAACTGATACGTTCTGTCGCGCCCAATCCAGCAGTTGGTCGCATCGTAGCAGGTCAGCGTCTCTTTGTTGGTGATGTTCTGCGCATTGGCCTTAAGCGTCAGCCCTGCCAGCGAAGGCAGGATTTCGCCCATCCGGTAGGATGCCGCCAGATCGTACTGGGTGGTACCGCCCAGCTTACCCGCATCGTTAGCGGGTGAGATTTCCATCGGGCCGGTATAGCGCGCCCCCGCCCCCAGCATCAACCCTTTCAGCGGCGTGTTCTCAAAGGTGTAATCCCCCCAGAGATTGAAGGCATTCTCCGGCACCTGCGTTGGACGTTTCCCTTTGTACTTATCATCTTCCGTATTGATCGCGTGGGTGTAGGCATAGTTCGCAATCAGCGTCAGGTTGTCCGTCGGGCGGCTGATGGCAGACAGCTCAGCCCCTTTGGATTCCACCTCCCCGGTCTGACGATAGTTCAGGAAGCCCGGATCGGAGGTGACGACATTTTTCTGACGGATGTTGAACACCGAGGCGGTAAAGGTGGTGGCGTAGTCGGCCAGCAGATATTTCACGCCGCCCTCCACCTGCTTGCTGGTGGTCGGTTTGACGTCTTTCGCCGCGAGCGTTCCCTTCGGCGACACTGGTGCAAAGCCTTCGGAATAGCTGATAAACGGTGACAGACCATTATCAAAAGCGTAAAGCGCGCCCAGGCGTTTGGTGACGCGATCCTGAGAGACCCAGTCCTTATCACCGTTTTGCAGATAATTGGTGGTCACGGAGCGATAATCGTCGTAGCGCAGGCTGCCCAGCAGATTTAAGCCCCCCCACTCCACCTGATCCTGCAGGTAGTAGCCGTTCTGCTGATAGCTCAGACGGTTTTTCTGGGCGGTATACAGGCCCAGCGCGCTTTCGCCGATCTGCGAATAGTCAGGGTTGCGCATATCCATGCCCGGCGTGGCCGACGCGTAACGGTAGTGGAAATGGGAATTCAGCTTCTGATAGTCAAACCCGGCCAGCAGATGGTGTTGCCAGTCGCCCAGCGCCACGGTTTTCGTCACCTGGTTATCGATGTTAAAGCTCTGCAGATCTTCATCGGTGGTGTAGGCAAAGCGGTTGAGCTGATAGACCTCGCTTCCCGTGCCCGTCGCATAGACGCTGCGCTGATGCGTATCGACGTCGAAATAGCGCGCCTTCTGGTTAAAGCCCCAGCCGCTGTCGAACGCATGTTCAAAGCTGTAGCCCAGCATCCACTGGCGCTGCTTAAATCCGTTCCACTCATCACCGGCGTAGTCGCGCTTGCCCGCGTATTTCGAGCGCAGGTAGGCGAGCGGCAGCGGGTTCGACGGCGTCAGGCTCGGGGAGTTCTGCGCCAGCGCATCCAGAGTCAGGCGGGTTTTGCTGTCGGGTTGCCAGGTGACGGACGGGGCAACCAGGTAGTTTTCATACCGGGTGGTGTGCGGCTGATCGTCATTTTCCGTCGCTTTACCCAGCAGGCGATAGTTCCAGTCGCTATCGGCGATCTGCCCGGTTGAGTCGAGATAGCCCTCTTTCAGGTTGCGGTTACCGGTGTTAAATCCGAATTCAGTTCGCGCTTCTCGCTGCGGCTTTTTACTCTGGATATTCACCAGCCCGCCCGGCGAGCCGCCGCCGTAGAGAACCGATGAGGGGCCTTTCAGGATATCAACGCTGTCAATCAACAGCGGATCGATGCGGGCTTTGGTATTGCCGGTGACGTTATAGGGCAGCTGTAGCCCGTTGTAGAACTCCTGGTCGACGGTAAAGCCACGAATTTTATATTCGCTCATGTAGGAGGTATTCCCCCGCACCTCGGTTGAGACCCCTGGCGCATAGCGCAGGATTTCATTCACGGAATTCGCATGGCGCTTGTCAATTTCCGGTGCAGAAACGGTCGTGATGACCTGCGGCGTTTTACTTTCAGCAACGGCCGATTTCGTGGCGCTGTTCGTCCAGGCCGGCAGCGCGCTGCCCTGCTCTGCGCCGGTGACGACGATAGTGGATTCTTCGGCGAATGCCGGAACATGCAGTGCGAGCGAGACGGCGCCTGCCAGGGCGCATAGCGTAAAACGTGAAGGAGTCATAATGTCGTCTTGTTGTTAGATGCGATACGGAACGACAATTATTATCATTTAGATTAACAAATCAATACGCAGGCAAAAAAACGGCCCTCCGCAGAGAGCCGTTTACGTCATGTTATGCTCGTCGCAGTAACCTGAATATGCCCAGCACCACAATGGCGCCCACGACAGCGACCAGAAAACTGTGCAGGTCAAAACCACTTATGTTGCCTCCGAAGCCAAACATCGTCGCCAGCCAGCCGCCCACAACCGCACCAACGACCCCGAGTACACAGGTCAAAATAAAGCCGCCGCCATCGTTTCCCGGCATGATCAATTTCGCGATAGCGCCAGCAATAAGACCAAAGATAATCCAGGCGATGATACCCATAGCGATGCCCTCTTGCAGGTTTAACGCATGCGCAGAAAACCTTCTGCACAGCTAACATAAGTATAGGTCATCGCCGGAAAATCATTTTCTTCTCACCGACTTATCTTTGTCTAAACAGGCAAAAAAAACTCACCGGTTTGTATTAAGTTTCATCGCAGATTGCCGATAACGCTAAGACAGTCTGTCATCTATCAAGGAGCCATCCGGCGTGAGTCATTACAGTGAGCAGTTCCTCAAGCAAAATCCGCTGGCTGTATTAGGGGTATTACGCGACCTGCAAAAAGGTGAAGTGCCGCTGCGCATCAGCTGGTCGAATAATCAGTTCATCAGCAAGATCCTTGACGCCTCGCAGGAGCGGCTGGTGATTGATTTAGGCAGCCAGGAGTATGAAAACCGCGCGGCGCTGAAGGCGGAGAATATCGCCGTGATGGCCGAAACGCAGGGCGCCAAAGTGGAGTTTGTCCTGTCGCGACTGGAACTGAGCGAATATCAGGGGCTTCCGGCCTTTGTGACCCCCCTTCCTGGCAATCTCTGGTTTGTCCAGCGTCGCGAATATTTCCGCATCAACGCCCCGCTTCATCCCGCTTACTTCTGCAAGGCCAAAATGCCGGACAAAAAAGAGATCCGCTTCCGTCTCTTCGATCTGTCGCTGGGCGGCATGGGCGCGCTGATGGATACGCCGAAGCCTGACGGACTGGTAGAGGGCATGCGGTTCACGCAAATTGAACTTGATATGGGGGGCTGGGGGCGCTTTTATTTCGATGCGCAGCTGATTGCCATCAGCGACCGCACCGTCGTGGACAGCAAAAATGAAACTATCACGACGCCGCGTCTGAGCTTCCGTTTCCTGAATGTCGGGCCCGGCGCAGAGCGCGAACTGCAGCGCATTATCTACTCCCTGGAGCGCGAGGCGCGGGAACGCGCAAATAAAGTTCTGTAAGGAACATCGGGCAGCGTGACCGCCGCCCGTCTGCGGCATTACATGGCATCCATCGCTTTCTGTACTTTCCAGATATAACGAGGCGCCTGTGGTGCCGGGTGATTTTTCGCCACATGCTCAAAGAATTCGTCTTTGTCCATGCCGTTAATCTCTTCTATCGCCTCTTTGCGGTCAGAGGAGAAGGTTCTCAGCAACGCGCCGGCACCGTTAACGTAAGAGACAACCAGCGCGTACTGCATCACCTCCGGATCCTTAATGCCCTTCAGCACGCCGTGCTCCATGATGCTCAGATAGGCCGTGCCCATTGAAATGTTGCGTTCCGGATTCTTCAGCTCGCTGGTCGACGGCTGACCGCTCCAGCCCATATAGCGGTAAACTTCTTTCCCCGCCGTTGACGCTTTAAGCTGCATCAGCCCCACCGCGTTGGATTTGCTGACAAGCGTGGGATTACCGCCGGACTCCACCGCAATGATCGCCGTGATGAGACGCGGACTGACGCCCCAGGCTTTCCCGGCTTGTTCACTGATCTGCATCCACTGCATCGCGCGCTTCACCGGCACTTCCGGGTTCCAGGGCGGGTTTTGATAATCATGTTTTGAACTACAGCCAGCGAGCAACACAATCAAAAAAGCAAACCATCTCAATTTCACGTCATCTATCCTTATAGCCGGTCATCGCGGTGCGCCGCTCTTGAAGCAGGCGGCGTATAAGCGGCATGATATAGACAATTAGTTTCTCATTCAGCAAGGAATTGCCATGTCTCAGTTTCATCTCATCGCGCCGTCGGGCTACTGCATTAACCAGGACGCGGCGCAGCGGGGCGTTCAGCGTTTGCTGGAGTCGGGCCACCGGGTAGAAAATCAGACGATTATCCCCCGCCGCCAACAGCGTTTTTCCGGTACCGAAGCGCAGCGGCTGAATGATATCAACAGCCTGGTTAACCTGAAGGGTGAAAACAACATAGTGCTGGCGGTGCGCGGCGGATATGGCGCGAGCAGGCTGCTGGAGAGCATTGACTGGCAGGGCCTGGCGCAGCGCCAGCAGCAGGATCCCCTGCTGATATGCGGCCACAGCGATTTCAGCGTCATCCAGCTTGGGCTGCTGGCGCTGCATAACGTTATCACCTTCAGCGGCCCGATGCTGGCCGGTAATTTCGGCGCCCCGGAGCTGAATGCGTTCACCGTGGAACACTTCTGGCGCGCGCTGCGCAATCCCACCTACAGCGTGGAGTGGCGGGGCTTTGGACCGCACTGGGAATGTGAAGGCCAACTCTGGGGCGGCAACCTGGCGATGCTGGTTTCGCTTATCGGCACGCCGTGGATGCCGCACATCGAGGACGGCATTCTGGTGCTGGAAGATATCAACGAACATCCGTTCCGCGTCGAGCGCATGCTGTTGCAGCTCTATCATGCCGGTATTCTTGAGCGCCAGTCCGCGATCGTGCTGGGCAGCTTCAGCGGCTCTGCCCCGAATGACTATGACGCGGGTTACTCCCTGGAAACCATGATTGAGTTCATTCGCTCGCGGCTGGATATTCCGGTGATCGCCGGTCTGGATTTCGGCCATGAGCAGCGCACCGTGACCCTGGCGCTGGGGGCGCACGCCTCCCTGATCCATAATGATTCCGGTTCCCGGCTGACCATCAGCGGCCATCCTGTCATAAAGGCATAAAAAAGCCGTTATACCCCCTTAATAAAACGCTGTTGCCGTCGTTAATATGTTAGGGTTTTAGTAACAGCGTTAACATTGAGGTGGGAGTAAGAGAACATTGGATGCCGCAGCGATAATCAGCCTTTTCATTCTGGGTTCGGTCCTTGTAACCAGCAGTATTTTATTAAGTTCATTTTCATCGCGTCTCGGCATACCTATTCTTGTTATTTTCCTCGCCATCGGCATGCTGGCCGGCATTGATGGCATTGGCGGTATCCCATTCGATAACTATCCTTTCGCCTACATGGTGAGTAACCTGGCGCTGGCGGTGATCCTGCTGGACGGCGGCATGCGCACCCAGGCGAGCTCCTTCCGCGTGGCCTTAGGGCCCGCGCTGTCGCTCGCGACGGTTGGCGTGTTGATAACCTCCGGCCTCACCGGAATGATGGCCGCGTGGCTCTTCCATCTCAATATCATGGAAGGTTTGCTGATTGGCGCGATTGTCGGCTCAACCGATGCGGCAGCGGTATTTTCTCTGCTTGGTGGAAAAGGGCTCAACGAACGCGTTGGCTCCACGCTTGAGATTGAATCCGGCAGTAACGACCCGATGGCGGTTTTTCTCACCATTACGCTTATCGAGATGATTCAGCAGCACGAAAGCGGGCTGAGCTGGACATTTGCGTGGCATATCCTGCAGCAATTTGGCCTGGGGATTGTTATCGGCCTGGCGGGCGGCTATCTGCTTCAGCAGACAATCAATCGCATATCGCTGCCGTTGGGTCTTTACCCGTTGCTGGCGCTGAGCGGCGGCATCCTCATTTTTGCCGTTACCACGGCGCTGGACGGCAGCGGCATTCTCGCCGTCTACCTCTGCGGGTTCCTGATGGGCAACCGCCCTATTCGCAACCGGCATGCCATTTTGCAGAACTTCGACGGTCTGGCCTGGCTGGCGCAGATCGGCATGTTCCTGGTGCTTGGGCTTCTGGTCACCCCCTCAGACCTGCTGCCCATCGCGGTTCCGGCGCTGCTGCTGTCCGCGTGGATGATCTTCTTCGCCCGTCCGCTGTCGGTATTTGCAGGTTTGCTGCCGTTTCGCGGCTTCAACCTGCGCGAGCGGATATTCATCAGTTGGGTGGGCCTGCGCGGCGCGGTGCCGATTATCCTTGCCGTCTTCCCGATGATGGCGGGTCTGGATAACGCCCGGCTGTTCTTTAACGTGGCGTTCTTCGTGGTGCTGATTTCGCTGCTGTTCCAGGGAACGTCCCTCGGGTGGGCGGCGAAAAAAGCCAAAGTGGTGGTGCCTCCCGTGGGCTGGCCGGTTTCCCGCGTGGGGCTCGACATTCATCCGGAAAACCCGTGGGAACAGTTCGTTTATCAGCTGAGCGCCGACAAATGGTGCGTGGGGGCTTCGCTGCGCGATTTGCACATGCCGGCCGAAACGCGCATTGCCGCCCTGTTCCGCGACAATGTTCTGCTGCACCCTACCGGCAGCACCCGCCTGCGCGAAGGGGACATTCTCTGCGTGATTGGCCGCGAGCGCGACCTGCCCGCACTGGGCAAGCTGTTCAGCCAGTCGCCTCCGGTGGCGCTGGACCAGCGTTTCTTCGGCGATTTCATTCTGGAAGCCAGCGCCAGGTTTGCCGATGTGGCGCTGATTTACGGCCTGGATGAAGGTGCTGAAGACGGAGATAGCCAGCAAACGCTGGGCGAAATCATCCAGCAGCGGCTTGGCGCTGCCCCGGTCGTGGGCGATCAGGTCGAGTTTGCCGGGATGATCTGGACGGTAGCAGAGAAAGAAGATAACGCTGTGAGGAAAGTCGGTTTGAGGCCGATGGAAGAGGAAGCGGAGTAGCGGTTTTTTTGCCGGGTGGCGCTAACGCTTACCCGGCCTACACTCGAGGATTTTGTAGGTCGGGTAAGGCGAAGCCGCCACCCGACACAAACATTTGTTACACCGTCACAACCGGCACCCTTGGTGCCAGCGCGCACATCAGTTCATACCCTACCGTCCCTGCTGCTGCGGCAACGTCATCAATTTTGATTTCGTTACCCCACAGCTCAACCGGGGAACCGATGCCCGCCTGCGGGCAGGGCGTCAGGTCAACGGCCAGCATATCCATTGATACGGTGCCTACCGTTCCCGTGCGAACCCCATCGACCCACACCGGCGTGCCGGTCGGCGCAATGCGCGGGTAGCCATCGGCATAGCCGCCCGCCACGATACCAATCCGCTGCTCGCCCTTTGCCCGATAGCGGCTGCCGTAGCCCACCGTGTCGCCAGCCTTCAGGGTTTGCACACCAATGATTTCGCTGCGCAGGGTCATTACCGGCTTCAGGCCGCTGTTGGCGATATCCTGCCACTGGCCCGAGGGCGACGCGCCGTACAGAACGATCCCCGGACGCACCCAGTTGTAGTGCGCCTCGGGATGCCAGAGCGTGGCCGCCGAGTTGGACAGCGAGCGCGGACAGTCCAGCCCTTCTGCCGCCTGCTCAATGCGGACCATGGCATCGGCAATGCCGTCCGGTTTTTCCGCGTCGGCAAAATGCGCCATCAGCGTCATTTCACCTACGTTCTTCAGCGCACGCAGCTGCTGCCAGACCGTATGCACCCGCTCAGGCTGGAAGCCCAGGCGGTTCATGCCGCTGTTCACCTTGAGATAGATATCCAGCGGCGCGTGGAGCTTCGCATCCTGAATCGCTTTGATCTGCCAGTTGCTGTGAACGCTGGTGGTCAGCCGGTACTTATCCAGCAGCGGCAGATCGTCGGCGTGGAAGAAGCCCTCGAGCAGCAGTATGGGCCCTTTCCAGCCGCGCTCGCGCAGCAGAATAGCCTCTTCCAGATTAAGTAACGCAAAGCCATCGGTGGCGCTCAGCGCGCTCCAGATACGGTCAATGCCGTGGCCGTAGGCATTCGCTTTCACGACCGACCACACGCGTGCGCCAGGTGCCGCCCGGCGAACAATCTGCAGGTTATCCTTCAGGGCCTGCAGGTTCAGCTGAGCCAGAACAGGACGGGACATGACAACTCCTTAGTTATGCGCGCCGTGCAGGTGCTGTGGACGCGACGGCGTAAACCCCGATTGATAGCGCGCGGCGCTTAAATCGTCAAACGGAATGGCTGGCGTGCGTCCGGAAATCAGGTCGCTCAGCAGCTGGCCGGAGCCACAGGCCATCGTCCAGCCAAGCGTGCCGTGTCCGGTATTGGTCCACAGGTTTTTGAACGGCGTGCGCCCCACAATCGGCGTACCGTCCGGCGTCATTGGACGCAGGCCGGTCCAGAACGTCGCCTGCTCGACAAAGCCACCGCGCGGGAAGAGATCCCCTACCACCATCTCCAGCGTTTCACGACGCGGTTTCAGCAGCTCGGTATTGAAGCCGACGATCTCCGCCATGCCGCCTACGCGGATGCGGTTATCGAAGCGGGTAATGGCGATTTTGTAGGTTTCATCCAGAATGGTAGAAACCGGTGCGCCGCTCTCCTCTTTTACCGGAATGGTCAGCGAGTAGCCTTTTAGCGGGTAGACCGGAATATCGAGAATGCCCTTCAGCATGGCGGTGGAGTACGAGCCAAACGCCATGACGTAAGCATCCGCTTTGATCACCTCTTCGCCACACTTCACGCCGTAAATTTTTTCCCCTTCCGACAGCAGCTTGTCGACAGCGGTGTTAAAGCGGAACTTCACCCCCGCCTGCTCGCACATCTGCGCCAGACGCTGCGTAAAGAGCTGGCAGTCGCCGGTTTCGTCATTCGGCAGGCGCAGGCCGCCCGTCAGCTTATGCGCTACTTCCGCCAGCGCCGGTTCAACCTGACCAAGCTGGCTGGCTTCCAGCAGCTGGTACGGTACGCCGGCATCTTCCAGCACGGCGATATCGCGGGTGGCATTTTCGTACTGCTGCGCCGTGCGGAACAGCTGCAGCGTTCCGCCCTGACGGCCTTCGTACTCAATCCCCGTCGACGCGCGCAGCGCTTTCAGGCAGTCGCGGCTGTATTCCGCCAGGCGCACCATGCGCCCTTTATTCTCCATGTAGTGGCGGGTGTCGCAGTTGCGCAGCATCTGCCACATCCACTTCAGCTGGAACTGCGTGCCGTCAAGGCTGATGGCCAGCGGCGCGTGGCGCTGGAACATCCATTTAATTGCCTTCAGCGGAACGCCCGGCGCTGCCCACGGTGCCGCATAGCCGGGAGAGATTTGCCCGGCGTTCGCCGCACTGGTTTCCAGCGCAGGGCCTGACTCACGATCGATAACGGTGACGTCATGTCCCGCCTGACTTAAATACCAGGCGCTGGTTACCCCAACGACACCACTTCCCAGTATGACAACACGCATAGCCACTCCATTATGTGCAAAAGAACAATCTTCTAATTACAGATTGATAACCTAGTTGAAAATATTATTCAACATACGACTTTTTTATGGTGACTTACCTCACACATCCCCCAGCATCAGGGGATAGTGCTAATTTGGGATCTCCTGCTGCGCGTTATTTTTAACCAGCATAATATGCTGAGGGACGCCCGTTTTTTGCCGTATCAAAAACGCGAAATCGCAAAGAAAAAATTTCAGCCTCAGCACGCTTTTTAACACGTTGATCTATGCTTGAAAGGAGGCTCTCCAGACAGAGAGAGCACCCACAACGAGGGCGCGCTAATGGCTACTATTGATTCCCTGAACAAGGACAACACACGTCTGAGCGATGGACCCGACTGGACCTTCGAGCTGCTGGATGTTTACCTCGCCGAGATCGACCGGGTCGCAAAACTGTATCGCCTGGATACTTACCCCCATCAGATTGAAGTCATTACGTCCGAACAGATGATGGACGCCTACTCCAGCGTCGGGATGCCGATCAACTATCCGCACTGGTCGTTTGGTAAGAAATTTATTGAAACGGAGCGGCTGTATAAGCACGGCCAGCAGGGTCTGGCGTATGAAATCGTCATCAACTCCAATCCGTGTATCGCCTATTTAATGGAAGAGAACACCATTACCATGCAGGCGCTGGTGATGGCGCACGCCTGCTACGGGCATAACTCCTTTTTCAAGAATAACTATCTGTTCCGCAGCTGGACGGATGCCAGCTCCATCGTCGATTACCTGATCTTCGCCCGTAAATACATTACCGACTGCGAAGAGCGCTACGGCGTGGACGAAGTGGAAAAACTGCTCGACTCCTGCCACGCGCTGATGAACTACGGCGTAGACCGCTATAAACGTCCGCAGAAAATCTCCCTGCAGGAGGAGAAAGCGCGGCAGAAAAGCCGCGAAGAGTATCTCCAGAGCCAGGTGAACATGCTGTGGCGCACCCTGCCGAAGCGTGAGGAGGAAAAAACGATCGCCGAAGCGCGTCGCTATCCGTCCGAGCCGCAGGAAAACCTGCTCTATTTTATGGAGAAGAACGCCCCGCTGCTGGAGCCGTGGCAGCGTGAGATCCTGCGCATCGTGCGTAAGGTGAGCCAGTATTTCTATCCGCAAAAGCAGACGCAGGTGATGAACGAAGGCTGGGCGACATTCTGGCACTACACCATCCTCAACCACCTGTATGACGAGGGGAAAGTTACCGAGCGGTTCATGATGGAGTTTCTCCACAGCCATACCAACGTGGTGTTCCAGCCGCCATACAACAGCCCGTGGTACAGCGGCATTAACCCGTATGCGCTTGGTTTTGCCATGTTCCAGGACATCAAGCGTATCTGCCAGTCGCCGACGGAAGAAGACAAGTACTGGTTCCCAGATATCGCCGGGTCTGACTGGCTGGAAACGCTGCACTTTGCGATGCGCGACTTTAAGGATGAGAGCTTCATCAGCCAGTTTATGTCGCCGAAGATCATGCGTGACTTCCGCTTCTTCACCGTGCTGGACGATGACCGCAACAACTATCTGGAGATCTCCGCAATCCACAACGAGGAGGGATACCGTGAGATCCGCTCTCGCCTCTCTTCCCAGTACAACCTGAGTAACCTTGAACCGAATATTCAGGTCTGGAACGTGGATTTACGCGGTGACCGCTCCCTGACGCTGCGCTATATCCCGCACAATCGCGCGCCGCTGGATAAAGGGCGTAAAGAGGTGCTGAAGCATGTGCATCGCCTGTGGGGCTTTGATGTGCAACTGGAGCAGCAGAATGAAGACGGGAGCGTCGAGCTGCTGGAACGCTGCCCGGCGCGGTTGAATACGCTGTAGTGCAGCCTTTTTTGCCCGGTGGCGCTACGCTTACCGGGCCTACAAGACCCGTAGGTCGGGTAAGGCGTAGCCGCCACCCGACGAAAAAAAACCTCTCATACGAGAGGTTTTTTATTTCAGCGGCTCTGAATCGCCAAATCGCCCGGCAGCGTTTTCTGCATGCGGTGCCAGATTTCACCAGAATCGTGACCGTAGCGGCGCACTGTCTCATAAACTTGATCGTGCAGGCCTTCAGAGCACAGCTTGCTCAGCTTATGGTAGAAGCCCAGCGCCAGGCTGCGGGCTTCTGGATTGGCAAAGTAGTGGCGACCAATGCGGGTGTAGAGCCCTTTCATGCCGTTGAGGATCAGACCGTACACCGGGTTGCCGGAGGCAAACGCCAGCCCACGGAAGACGTTGTAATCGAGGGTGGCAAACGCGTCGGCGTGATCTTCCACTTCGTTGGCACTGGCCAGTACCGCAAGCGCATCTTCCGGATGCTGACGGAAAGCCGTACGAATGAAGATCGTCGCGATGTTGGTGCGAACGGAGAGCAGATTATCAATGAGCTGCGGCACGCTTTCATGATCGAGACGCGCCAGCGTTTCAAGAATGTTCAGCCCGGAGGTTTCCCAGAAGTTGTTCACTTTTGTTGGCTTGCCGTGCTGGATCGTCAACCAGCCATCGCGCGCCAATCGCTGAAGCACTTCACGCAGCGTGGTGCGAGTGACGCCAATCAGTTCAGAGAGTTCGCGTTCAGCCGGAAGAATGGACCCCGCAGGGAAACGATTATTCCAGATGCTTTCAATGATGTACTCTTCCGCGAAACCCGCCGGGCTCTGCGCCTTAATGACCATAGTGAGATTTCCATTACACAGCTTTAGCAAATTGGACTCATCATACCAGAGGCACGCAGTGGCAGGTAGCGCGGCAAAGAGAGAAAAGAGGGATCGCCGTTTCATTTTTGTGAAATTTACACTGCAGCGTTATCCGCCTCCGGCCCGCGATTTTTGCGTATACTGATGTTTTGTCTTACTTGACGGGGAAGGACGTCTGTCGTGGAAATTTCATTTGGGCGCGCGCTGTGGCGCAATTTTTTAGGCCAGTCTCCTGACTGGTACAAACTTTTACTTCTGGTGTTCCTGGTCGTAAATCCCCTCCTCTTTAGCGTGAACCCGTTTATGGCCGGGTGGCTGTTGGTGGCGGAATTTATCTTCACCCTGGCGATGGCGCTGAAATGTTATCCCCTTCTGCCGGGCGGACTGCTGGCGTTTGAGGCCGTCGTCATCGGCATGACCCGCGCTGAGCACGTCAAGGCCGAGCTGGCAACCAATCTTGAAGTGCTTCTGCTGCTGATGTTTATGGTGGCGGGCATCTACTTTATGAAACAGCTGCTGCTGTTTATCTTCACGCGTCTGCTGCTCAGCATTCCGTCGAAAATGTTCCTCTCGCTGGCGTTTTGCCTTGCGGCTGCCTTCCTGTCGGCCTTCCTGGACGCGCTGACGGTCGTCGCGGTGGTGATAAGCGTAGCGGTGGGGTTTTACGGTATTTATCACCGCGTGGCCTCCTCTCGTCCGGGCGAGGATTTGCAGGATGACAGCCACGTCGATGCGCATAACCGTGAGGTACTGGAGCAGTTTCGTGCCTTCCTGCGCAGCCTGATGATGCATGCCGGCGTCGGTACCGCTCTGGGGGGCGTGATGACGATGGTGGGCGAGCCGCAAAACCTGATCATTGCCAAAGCGGCGGGCTGGCACTTCGGTGATTTCTTCCTGAGAATGGCGCCGGTGAGCGTGCCGGTGCTGATCTGCGGTCTGGCGACCTGTCTGCTGGTGGAGAAGTTTCGCCTCTTTGGGTACGGAGCACAACTTCCGGAGCCGGTGCGCCAGGAGCTGCATAAATTTGATCTGCAGAGCCGACGCCAGCGGACGCGCCAGGAGACGCTGCGCCTGATTGCACAGGGGATCATCGGCGTCTGGCTGATCGCCGCGCTGGCGCTCCATCTGGCTGAAGTGGGGCTGATTGGCCTGTCGGTCATTATTCTCGCCACCACCTTTACCGGCGTAACGGATGAGCATGCCATCGGCAAAGCCTTTACCGAAGCCCTGCCGTTTACCGCCCTGCTGGCTGTGTTCTTTGCGGTCGTGGCGGTGATTATCGACCAGCATCTGTTCGCGCCGATTATTGCCTTTGTCTTAAAGGCGTCGCCGGATGCTCAACTGTCGCTGTTTTACCTGTTTAACGGCCTGCTCTCGTCGATCTCAGATAACGTCTTTGTCGGGACGGTCTACATCAACGAGGCCAAAGCGGCCATGGAGCAAGGCGTTATCAGCGCCGGACAGTTTGAGCTGCTGGCGGTGGCGATCAATACCGGCACCAACCTGCCGTCGGTGGCGACGCCAAACGGCCAGGCCGCCTTCCTGTTCCTGCTGACCTCCGCCCTCGCCCCTCTCATACGTCTTTCTTATGGCCGGATGGTGTGGATGGCGCTGCCCTACACGCTGGTGCTCACGATCGTGGGATTGCTTTGCGTCAAAATTACCCTCATTCCCTGTACGCAATGGTTGATACAAGCGGGTATACTTGCGGCGCAGTAAATACTGCAACTCGGGCAGTTCGCTGCCCGTTTGCCTTTTCGCACGATAAACATCCAATTACGTTTTATTTCGCCAGGTACAGGTGGCGCGAAAAACGAATTCGTTTACACTGCGATTTCTAAGCATGTTCCAGGGAAATGATTATGTTGAGATTTTTAAACCAGTGCTCCCGCGGTCGCGGAGCGTGGTTGTTAATGGCCCTGACCGCCTTTGCGCTGGAAATGGTGGCGCTATGGTTCCAGCACGTAATGGGACTGAAACCTTGCGTACTCTGTATTTACGAACGCTGCGCCCTGTTCGGCATTATGGGTGCGGGCCTGGTGGGCGCAATTGCGCCGAAATCGCCGCTTCGCTACGCCGCTATCGCGATCTGGCTGTACAGCGCCTGGAAAGGCATTGAACTCTCCTGGCAGCACACCATGATGCAGCTGCATCCGTCACCGTTTATGACCTGCGATTTTGCCGCCCGCTTCCCGAGCTGGCTGCCGCTGGACAAATGGCTGCCGCAGGTGTTTGTTGCATCCGGTGACTGCTCAGTTCGCCAGTGGGAATTCCTGACCCTCGAGATGCCGCAGTGGCTGGTGGGCATTTTTGCCGCCTACTTCGTCGTGGCGCTGCTGGTGCTGATCGCTCAGCCGTTCAAACCGAAGAAACGCGATCTATTTGGGCGCTAATTCGCCCGGCGGCGCTTCGCTTGCGCGGGCCTACGGTTTTGTAGGTCGGGTAAGCACAGCGCCACCCGATATAATAAAAAACCCGCCTCGGCGGGTTTTTTAATCTCAGCGCGTCGGGTGGTTCATGATGTGGTCTTCCCAGTCACGCACCTCAGACTCTTTCACCGCAATGTGACGCACGGAGATACGCTCGCCGTGCATCGCCGCTTTTGAACCGGTCAGCAGCGGATGCCAGGCCGGCAGGTCTTTCCCTTCCGCCAGCAGGCGATACGCGCAGGTATGCGGCAGCCATTCGAAGGTGGGCAGATTATCCCGGGTTAACTTGATGCAGTCCGGCTCAAACTCAAAGCGGCGCTCATAGTTGCGGCACTGGCAGGTCTTAATGTTGAGCTGCTTACAGGCCACGTTGGTGAAGTAGATTTCATCCGTGTCTTCATCCATCAGCTTGTGCAGGCAGCACTGACCGCAGCCGTCGCATAAGGATTCCCATTCCGCATCAGTCATGTCGTCGAGAGTTTTGCTTTGCCAGAAAGGGATGTCGTTCATCAGGATGTCCACACGTCAAAAGAAAGCGCACCTTATAACGAGTCTGGCACGTCGTTGCAAGTTTTGCCGCCCTTTTCAGGCGGCAAGAGGATGTTACAGCACGCGGGTTTTCAGCGACAGGCCGTTAAAACCGACCTCCAGTTCATCACCGCTCACGAGCGGACCAACGCCTTCCGGCGTGCCGGTCAGGATCACATCACCCGGTTTCAGGGTAAAGAAGCGGCTCATGTAGGCGATCAGCGGCACAATCTTATGGATCATGTCTGCCGTGGTGCCCTGCTGGCGGATTTCACCGTTAACCTTCAGACTGAGCGGGGTATCCTGCGGATCGCCGGTAAATTCGCTCACCGGCACAAACGCCGAAATCGGGCAGGAATTATCAAACCCTTTGGCTTTTTCCCACGGCTGTCCGGCTTTCTTCATTTTGCCCTGCACGTCGCGTAGCGTCAGATCCAGCGCCACGCCGTATCCGGCAATCGCTTTCTGAACATGCTCTTCGGAAGCCTGACGCAGCGTCGCGCCAATCAGTACGGCGAGTTCAACCTCGTGATGCACCGAGCCGAGCCCCTGCGGCAGGGCCAGCGGCTGGCGGATATCGCAAAGCGCCGTTTCAGGCTTAATAAACAGAACCGGCTCTTCTGGCGTCGCACTGCCCATCTCCTGAATATGTTTTGCATAGTTGCTGCCCACGCAAACCACTTTGCTGACGGGATAATCCAGTAATGCACCTTGCCAGTTATGATGTTGATACATGGTCGCCCCCTAAACGGTTGATGTGTTGTGCTCAAAAACAGTTGAGACTATTTTTTTCCGTTCGCCTCAAGATGCTGTTTTAATAAATTCTCCGGTGGCGGCGGAAGCTGTAAATAATAGCCCTGCTCGGCTAATGCCGTTTTCACTTTCTCCAGATCGGCATTCACCAGTTTCTTGCGACCATCAAGCGGCAGCAGCATCGCCATCTGCGGTCGGCCAAAGCTCTTCATTAATTCTTCAGGCACGCGTGAAAAATCGTCTTTCTTTTCGACATAAAGATAGGTCTGGTCACGGGTTGTACTTCTGTAGATCACACAAAACATGTTTTTACTCTGAATTAATGGGTGGTTGCTTGCCTCAATATACTCCTGACTATAACATGCCTGATACTCTTCGGAATATCGCAGCGAGTGGTTGCGGTTAATAGCAAATTGAGTAAGGCCAGGATGTCAAACACGCCCATCGAGCTTAAAGGCAGTAGCTTCACCTTATCAGTGGTACATTTGCATGATGCAAAACCCGAGGTTATTCGTCAGGCGTTAGAAGACAAAATCGCCCAGGCTCCCGCCTTTCTGAAGCACGCCCCTGTTGTGATCAACGTCAGCGGTCTTGAGGCGCCGGTTAACTGGAAACTTCTCCAGCAGGCCGTCTCCTCTACCGGACTGCGTATTGTCGGCATCAGCGGCTGCAAAGATACTGAACTGAAAGCGGAAATCGACCGTGCGGGGCTGCCGCTTCTGAATGAAGGCAAAGAAAAAGCCCCCCGTGCGGCACCCGTTGCCGTCGAAACGCCCCCTCCTGCGGCGCAAAACGTTACAACCATCACAAAAACGCGAATGATTGATGTGCCGGTTCGTTCCGGTCAGCGCATTTATGCACCAAACTGTGATCTGATTGTTACAAGCCACGTCAGCGCTGGCGCTGAGCTGATTGCAGATGGCAATATTCACGTATACGGTATGATGCGTGGACGTGCGCTCGCGGGTGCAAGTGGCGATCGGGACGCGCAAATATTTTGTACTCACCTGACAGCGGAACTGGTGTCCATCGCAGGTGAATATTGGCTGAGCGACAAGATCCCAGCCGAATTTTATGGCAAAGCGGCTCGCCTGCTTCTGGCAGACGACGCGTTGACCGTTCAACCGTTGAATTGATCCCTTTTTAACAAGGAATTTCTATGGCACGCATTATTGTTGTTACTTCGGGTAAAGGAGGCGTTGGCAAGACCACCTCCAGCGCGGCCATCGCTACTGGTTTGGCCCAGAAGGGAAAGAAAACCGTCGTTATCGACTTCGATATCGGCCTGCGTAACCTCGACCTCATCATGGGATGTGAGCGTCGCGTCGTGTATGACTTCGTGAACGTCATTCAGGGCGATGCCACGCTGAACCAGGCGCTGATTAAAGACAAGCGCACCGAGAACCTCTACATTCTCCCGGCCTCTCAGACGCGTGACAAAGACGCCCTGACCCGTGAAGGGGTAGAAAAGGTGCTCGACGAGCTGAAAAAAATGGAGTTCGACTTCATCGTCTGTGACTCCCCTGCCGGCATCGAAACCGGTGCTCTGATGGCGCTCTACTTCGCTGATGAAGCGATCATCACCACCAACCCTGAAGTTTCATCCGTGCGTGACTCAGACCGCATTCTCGGGATCCTCGCCTCTAAATCCCGTCGTGCGGAAAATGGCGAAGACCCGATTAAAGAACACCTGCTGCTCACCCGCTACAACCCGGGCCGCGTGAACAAAGGTGACATGCTGAGCATGGAAGACGTGCTGGAGATCCTGCGCATTAAGCTGGTGGGCGTTATCCCGGAAGATCAGTCCGTGTTACGCGCCTCTAACCAGGGCGAGCCAGTGATCCTGGATACAATGGCAGATGCAGGTAAAGCTTACGCCGATACCGTTGACCGTCTGCTGGGAGAAGAACGTCCTTTCCGCTTCATTGAAGAAGAGAAGAAAGGTTTCCTCAAACGCCTGTTCGGAGGATAAGTTATGGCATTACTGGACTTTTTTCTCTCGCGGAAAAAGAACACCGCCAACATCGCAAAAGAACGTCTGCAAATTATCGTTGCGGAGCGTCGTCGTAGCGACGCCGAGCCTCACTACCTGCCGCAGCTGCGTAAGGACATCCTGGAAGTGATCTGTAAGTACGTGCAGATTGACCCGGAGATGGTGACGGTGCAGCTGGAACAAAAAGACGGGGATATTTCGATTCTGGAGCTGAACGTGACGCTCCCGGAAGCGGAAGAGTCGCGTCCGTAGATTTATGATTTCGTAGCCCCGGTAAGCGCAGCGCCACCGGGGAATATGCCGGGTTATCACCCGGCATATTTTTTATCGCGGATAACCTTCCAGCAACGTATTCAGGCGATCGGCCATCAATTCCCCGCGCCATCCCGCAACCATTTCCGGTACGCCATTCTGCGGCTTCAGCTTCCAGTGCCAGTTCAGCAGCTGGTTAATCTGACGGCGTGAGGCAAGCAGCTCCGCGCTCAGCTTGCTTTCCGTTGCCACCGTCTGCACCAGTGCTTTGATATCTTTAAACGCTTTGCGATAGCCCGGCATGTCCATCAGGTTCAGCAGCGGTTCCGGCAGCGCGTCGTCGGGTAATTCCTGCGCTTTTGCGACCAGCGCCAGCAGGGTTTTGCCGTGGAAACGGATCTCACTGCCCGAAAGCCCAATGCTGTCCAGCTCGCCGAGGCTGCCCGGCATATAGCGCGCCACCGCCCAGAGATGCTCTTCGCGGACGACAAAGTTAACGGCCAGATCGCGCTCGCGCGCTTTACGCAAGCGCCAGTCTGCCAGCAGCTGCAGGCATGCCAGCTGACGCGTGCGCAGCTGCCAGGCGTTGCTGATGTCGCGCCAGGCGTCTTTCGGATCCACCACTTCCTGACGACGCTGCTGGGTCATACGGCACTCATCCAGCGCAGCCGGGAGCCATCCGGAGGCTTCCGCCTCTTTCATCAGCTGTCCGGCGATCGGCAACAGGTAAAACACATCAGCCGCGGCATACTCCAGCTGGCGGGCGGTAAGCGGACGCGCCAGCCAGTCGGTACGGGATTCGCTTTTATCCAGGGTCAGGCCCGTATACTCCTCCACCATGGCGGCAAAGCCCCATGAGAGCGGGCGACCGCTGAACGCCGCGAGGATCTGCGTATCAATCAGCGGCTGAGGCATGATGCCAAAGGTATTCAGAAAGACTTCCAGATCTTCACTGCCTGCATGCAGGTATTTCGTGACGGCGGTATCGAGCAGCAGGTCGCGCATCGGCGTCCAGTCGGTAATGCCGAGAGGGTCGATCAGCGACACGTTTTTACCGTCGTACATCTGAATCAACCCCAGCTGCGGATAGTACGTCCGGGTACGGACAAACTCGGTATCCAGGGCAATGGCAGGAAAGTCGCGCGTCACTTCGCACAGCGAAGCCAGCTCGTCGTTGGTCGTGATCATCTGGTAATTCAAATCGGATTCTCTTTTGTTTGCGCCCATAAAAAACGCCGGCTTAACCGGCGTCTGGGCGATTAACGTGTAGCTCAGGCCTTATTGTCTACTTTGGCACGGGCTTCGTCACGTAATTCTCGTCGTAATATCTTCCCGACGTTGGATTTCGGCAGCTCATCGCGGAATTCCACCAGCTTCGGCACTTTATAGCCCGTCAGCTGACGACGACAAAACGTTACCAGCGCTTCCTCGGTGAGAGAAGGATCTTTCTTGACCACAAATATCTTCACCGCTTCACCGCTGCTGCCGGAAGGCACGCCGACCGCTGCCACTTCGAGTACGCCGCTGTGCTGCATGACCACGTCTTCGATCTCATTCGGATAGACGTTGAAGCCGGAGACCAGGATCATATCTTTCTTGCGATCGACAATGCGCAGGAAACCCTCGTCATCCATCACTGCAATGTCACCGGTATGCAGCCAGCCATCTTTGATGATTTCGTCAGTCGCGTCGGGACGCTGCCAGTAGCCCAGCATCACCTGTGGACCTTTGACGCACAGCTCACCCGGCTCACCCGGCGCAACTTCATTATCGTTATCATCGACCAGTTTCGCTTCAGTGGAAGGAACGGGCAGACCAATGCTTCCGCTGTGGTAGTCGATGTCATGCGGGTTAACGCTGACCAGCGGCGCGCATTCCGTCAGGCCATAGCCCTCCAGCAGATACTGACCGGTGAGCTTCACCCAGCGCTCGGCCACCGCCTGCTGAACCGGCATACCGCCGCCCGCAGAGAGGTGCAGCGTGGAGAAGTCCAGCTGCTGGAACTCTTTGTTATTAAGCAGCGCGTTAAACAAGGTATTTACCCCGGTCATGGCGGTGAACGGGTATTTTGCCAGCTCTTTCACCAGCCCCGGGATATCACGCGGGTTGGTAATCAGCACGTTTTGACCGCCCAGCTCAATAAACAGCAGGCAGTTCATGGTCAGTGCGAAAATGTGGTACAGCGGCAGCGCCGTGATGACCAGCTCTTTGCCGGGATGCAGCAGCGGCCCGTAGGTTGCGTTGACCTGCTCAAGGTTCGCCAGCATGTTGCGGTGAGTCAGCATTGCGCCTTTCGCCACGCCGGTGGTGCCACCGGTATACTGCAGGAAGGCGAGATCTTCTGAGACCACTTCCGGCTTGACGTACTGCATCCGATAGCCCGCATGCAGCGCGCGGCGGAAGGAGATAGCGTCCGGCAGATGGTATTTTGGCACCAGACGTTTGACGTATTTGACGACAAAGTTAACCAGCGTGCCTTTGGCGGTAGAGAGCTGATCCCCCATGCGCGTCAGGATGACGTGTTTCACCTGGGTTTTGTCGACAACTTTTTCCAGCGTATGGGCAAAGTTGGACACAATGACAATCGCAACCGCGCCGCTGTCGTTCAGCTGATGCTCCAGCTCGCGCGGGGTATACAGCGGGTTGACGTTGACGACGATCATCCCGGCACGCAGGATACCGAACAGCGCCACCGGATATTGCAGCAGGTTCGGCATCATCAGCGCGACGCGATCCCCTTTTTGCAGCCCCAGCCCTTCCTGCAGATACGCCGCAAACGCCCGGCTGCGCTCCTCCAGCTTACGGAACGTCATCACCTCGCCCATATTCACAAATGCGGGCTGATCCGCGTAGCGCCTTACCGAGTGTTCAAATAATTCCACCAGGGATTGATAACGGTCAGGATTGATCTCAGCAGGAACATCTGCGGGATAACGGTTAAGCCAAACCTTCTTCAATGCATCACCTCTGAAATGAGTGTTCGTCGTCATCACAACCCCGATAATAAACAGTTTGTTAACATTATATTAACTCAGCGTACCAGTTTATTAATTGTTCAGATTTAAGGTTGCGAAGCGCGTCACTCTTTTTTTTCGTTTTATCCGTAAAAAAACAGAGACAGCGGCTGAGCCGCTGTCTCTTTTCTAACAATAACAGTAAGTTACTCAGTAACGATCGTCTGTACCTGTGCAGGTCCCGGGTTATACCAGCCCCAGCCCGGGTAGCCATAGCGATAAGGATGCGGACCCCACATCCACGGATCGATCGGCTGCGGCGGCATGATCACCTGCTGGGCCAGCCGCCAGCGCTTGTATCCGTTGACCTGCATGGTCATAAATTTATACGGCGTGTTGCCGATTTTGCCCTGCACGGCGCCGGTAATCGGCCCGACGACGGTCACCAGCTGTCCGCGAAAATCGACCGGATCGAGGAACCCGCTGACGTCAGCATAGATACGTCCCCGGGAGGCCTCGCCCAGTACAGGCCGCGCGCCGCTGTCCAGCGGAACGGTGGCGATCTCCAGGCGGGTTTTCCCCTGCTGGTTTTGTACGTCAATCACCTTACCGCCAAAGCGCGCTTCCTGGCCCACGTACAGCTCAGGCGCATTCATCACCCGAACCAGATCCTGCTGTGGCGTCGGGCTGCTGCCCTTAATCGCATCAGGAACGGAAACGCATCCGCTCAGTGCTATGGCAACCGCGCCTGCCATAATAAGGCGTACTACTTTAGTCTGAACCGCCATGATGCGACTCCTTTTTCTCAGTTCCTGTTACTGAGATTCACTCGCGGCCCGGAAGTTTCTTCCACGCGACGGTGTTTCGCAAATAAACCGGTTCCGCCTGTTCAACAGCCACGGTTTTGCCTGCTGCGAGCAACTGGCTGGCAATCGGAAGCATATCTTCCGCAGCCGGCAAAAGCATGTTGCCGTCCACCAGCGTCAACCCGGTGTCGTTCGCCATCTCAGGCCACGCTGGCCAGCCCGTGCCGACGGTCGCCCACTCGCCGGACAGCTGTTTCAGTCGTTCTGTCACCGCTTCTGGCTTAAGCACGGCCTCCGTCTCTTCACCGTGCCACACGCCCTGCTCGTCACGGGTGTATTCGGCCCAGTAGACTTCGCCCATGCGGGCATCAATCGCTGCCAGGACGCGCGTTGCCCCGGTCGTGCGCCATGCGCCCTGCGCCATGGTGGCGAGGGTAGAGACACCGATCATCGGCAGTTCGGCGCCCAGCGCCAGCCCCTGCGCAATGCCAATCCCGATACGTACGCCCGTAAAGCTGCCGGGGCCGCGGCCAAAGGCCAGCGCGTCGAGGTCGGTTAAGGAGGTGTTTCCCTGGGTTAAAATGGCTTTTACCAGGGGCAGAATGCGTTGGGTGTGTTCCCGTGGGCACTCTTCGAAATGGGCAGAAACAGCACCGTCGTTCAACAGGGCAACAGAGCAAGCCTCTGTCGCGGTATCAATAGCCAGAATTCGCATCGGTCGTCGCGCTCTCGCAAGGGTCAGTCACAAAATGGCGCGCATCTTAGCACACTCCGGGGTAAATTACTCCGCCGTTGGGTTTGCCAGGAAACGCACCGCGCGTTTTATGTCCCGCGTCCGCGGCGCGGGCGGCAGGCTTGCAAGGAAAGTCGCACCGTAAGGACGCATCACCAACCGGTTATCGCAGATGACCAGCACGCCGCGGTCTGTGACGTCACGGATTAGGCGCCCTACCCCTTGCTTAAGCGTAATGACCGCATCCGGCAGTTGAACCTCGTCAAACGGATCGCCGCCGCGCAGACGACAGTCTTCCATCCGCGCCTTCAGCAGCGGATCGTCCGGGGAGGTAAACGGTAGCTTATCAATGATCACCAGCGAAAGCGTGTCGCCGCGCACGTCCACCCCCTCCCAGAAGCTGCTGGTTGCGACCAGCAGGGCATTACCGGCACTCACGAACTGCTGCAGAAGCTGGCCTTTGCTGGTTTCGCCCTGCAACAGCACCGGCAACGTCATCGTAGCGCGAAACTGCTCGGCGAGGTCGCGCATCATGGCGTGGGAGGTGCAGAGCATAAAGCAGCGGCCGTTATTGGCCTCGATCATTGGCTTCAGCATCGCCGCCAGCAGACGGGCCGCACCCGGCTGGTTGGGAAGCGGCAGATTGCGCGGCACGCAGAGCAGCGCCTGCTTTTCGTAATCGAACGGGCTGGGCAGAAGCAGCGATTCCGCCTGCTCAATGCCGAGGCGCTCGGTGAAGTGGTGCAGATCGTCATTCACCGACAGGGTTGCCGACGTAAAGATCCAGCTGCCCGGCTTCTGCGCCATCACCTCTTTAAATTTATCCGCCACCGTCAGCGGCGTCAGCGCCAGGGTAAAGTGGCGCGAAGTGCACTCGTACCAGTAGCTGTAACCCGGCTGGTTAATCTCTTTCAGCCGTTTGAGCCGCCCGCGATAGAGCGTGGCGCGCTCGAAGGCCGCATCCAGCAGCGCGGAGCGGCCGAGTGACAGTTTTGCCACGTCGTAGCAGAGCTCAAGCGCATCATCGAGCAGCAGCAGCGCGCGCTGGATGTTTTTGTCCGCCAGCAGCTCGCGCAGGTTACCACGATAGCCCGGCTCGCCGAGCTGTAAACGGAAATCCTGCGCGCTCTGCGCCAGACGGTCGGCGCACTTCTGCAGCTGCTGGGTATCTTTGAGTTCGGTCCGGTAAGCAATGGTGAAATCTTTCGCCAGATCCTGCAGCTGACGGCTGGAGAGCGACTGACCAAAGTACTGGCTGGCGATGTCCGGCAGCTGGTGGGCTTCGTCGAAGATCATCACGTCCGCTTCCGGGATCAGCTCACCAAAGCCGCTGTCCTTAACCACCATATCCGCAAGGAACAGATGGTGGTTCACCACCACCACATCCGCATCCATCGCCGTTTTGCGCGCTTTCACCACGAAGCAGTCTTTATACAGCGGGCAGTCGCTGCCGAGGCAGTTGTCGTTGGTGCTGGTCACCAGCGGCCAGGCGGGAGAGTCTTCCGGCACGCTCGCGCAGGTGCTGATATCGCCCTCTTCGGTCTGGTTCGCCCAGGCGCGAAGGATAATGACGTCGCTCAGGGTTTGCACCGGCAGGTCGCCGCCCGCCAGCGCCTGCTGCTCAAGGCGTTCCAGGCAAAGATAGTTGGAGCGCCCCTTCAGCAGGGCCAGACGGCCTTTATATTTCAGTGCCTTTGCCACGGTGGGCAAATCACGGCTGTAGAGCTGATCCTGCAGCGCCTTCGAACCGGTGGAAATAATCACCTTCTTTTTCGCCCGCAGCGCCGGCGCAAGGTAAGCATAGGTTTTACCCGTGCCGGTACCGGCTTCGACCACCAGCGGCTGAGCCTTATCGATGGCGCGTGCAACGGCGTGCGCCATCTGTCGCTGAGGCTCACGGGGTTTGAAGCCGGGGATAGCCTGCGCTAATTGACCTTCAGGGGAAAAATCGTCTGCCACGGTGCTCTCTCACTGTATTTTTGCACAGGGATTATGTCAGCCCATCCTCTCATGTGCCACCCCAAATAGTGACGACAGATGAACAATATGGCAGTCTTGCCGCCTGACGACGAAAAATAACGAGGAAACGTTTATGACAATTGTGCGCATTGATGCCGAAGCCCGCTGGTCTGATGTGGTGATCCATAACCAGACGCTCTACTACACCGGCGTCCCGGCTAACCTGGACGCGGATGCGTTCGAGCAGACGGCCAATACCCTGGCGCAGATTGACGCGGTGCTGGAAAAACAGGGCAGCGACAAATCCCGCATTCTGGATGCGACGATTTTCCTGGCAAACAAAGATGACTTCGCGGCAATGAACAAAGCCTGGGACGCGTGGGTGGTGGCGGGTCACGCGCCTGTACGTTGCACCGTACAGGCCACGCTGATGAAGCCGGAATACAAGGTAGAGATTAAGATTATCGCGGCGGTTTAAGCCCGATCACTCTTCATCTTCATCTTCATCCTCGAAACGCGCCACGATCCGCTCGCCGGTATGCGTGGCGCGCAGTTCTTCCGCCACCTGGGAAATCGCCTGTCCGCTGCTCATCCCCCGGGACATCAGTTCCTGAATTCGCTCAACCGCTTTCTGCTGCTGTTCATGGCTCAGAGAAGGTAAACCTGCAAACATCGTCAACTCCTGCTAAATTATTCGCGCTAATTATTTCACGCTGCCCGGTAGTATGCCACACATGAACATGCGCTTCCCCACTGTTATTACCCTGCCCTGGCGGACAGACGCCGCTGAATACTGGTTTGCCCGCCTGAGCCATCTTCCGTTTGCGATGCTGCTGCACTCCGGCCATGCGGACCATCCCTATAGCCGCTTTGATATTCTGGTCGCCGATCCGCTGAAGACGCTGACAACCGATGTTCTGTCGTTAACGGACGATCCGCTGGCGCAGCTTCAGCACGACATTAACGCGCTGGGCTTATCTGCCACCCCCAACCCGGATCTTCCTTTTCAGGGGGGCGCGCTGGGCCTGTTTGGCTACGATTTGGGTCGCCGTTTCGAAACGCTGCCCGAGCATGCGCAGGCTGATATCCCCCTGCCCGACATGGCCGTGGGGCTGTATGACTGGGCGTTAATTGTCGATCACCAGAAAAAAACGGTTTCCCTGCTGAGCCATCGTGACGTGCAGGCGCGTCTGGCCTGGCTTGAGGCGCAACAGGCTGCACCCGCAGAGACGTTCACGCTGACCTCCGGCTGGCGCTCGAACATGAGCGCCGCGGAATATGCCGAAAAATTCGCGCGCGTTCAGGCGTATCTGCAAAGCGGCGACTGCTATCAGGTTAACCTCGCCCAGCGCTTCGAGGCGACCTATCGGGGAGATGAGTGGCAGGCGTTTACCCGCCTTAATGCCAGCAATAAGGCGCCGTTCAGCGCCTTTGTGCGTCTGGAACAGGGGGCGATCCTCAGCCTGTCGCCCGAGCGCTTTATTCATCTGGCCGAGGGCACGATCCAAACCCGCCCGATTAAGGGCACGCTTCCACGCCTTGCCGATCCTGATGCCGATCGCCAGCAGGCGGAAAAACTGGCCGCCTCGCCAAAAGACCGCGCCGAAAACCTGATGATTGTCGATCTGATGCGTAACGACATTGGCCGGGTGGCCGTGCCGGGCAGCGTCCGCGTGCCGGAACTGTTTGTCGTTGAGCCTTTCCCGGCGGTGCATCATCTGGTCAGCACCATTACCGCGCGGCTGCCTGACTCGCGCACGGCCTGCGACCTGCTGCGCGCCGCGTTCCCGGGCGGCTCCATCACCGGCGCGCCGAAGGTGCGGGCAATGGAGATCATTGATGAGCTGGAGCCCCACCGCCGTAATGCCTGGTGCGGTAGCATCGGCTATATCAGCCTGTGCGGCACGCTGGATACCAGCATTACCATCCGTACGCTGACCGCCTGCAACGGAAACCTTTACTGTTCGGCCGGGGGCGGCATTGTTGCCGACAGCCAGGTCGATGCGGAATATCAGGAAACCTTTGATAAAGTTAACCGTATCCTGAAACAACTGGAGTAAACACGGGTGGAAAAAGAGAATCTGACGCTGGATGACTTTTTATCTCGCTTTCAGCTACTAAGACCGCAGGTCAACCGCGAAGCGCTGAATCAACGTCAGGCGGCCGTGCTGATCCCGGTCGTGCGTCGCGCGCAACCGGGCCTGCTGCTCACCCAGCGTTCCGCCCATTTACGCAAGCACGCGGGTCAGGTCGCTTTTCCGGGGGGCGCGGTAGACAGCTCCGACGCCTCGCTGATTGCCGCCGCGCTGCGCGAAGCGCAGGAAGAGGTTGCCATTCCACCAGAGGCCGTTGAGGTCATCGGCGTGCTGCCGCCCGTCGACAGCGTCACCGGTTTTCAGGTCACGCCGGTGGTCGGCATTATCCCGCCGGGCCTGCAGTATCACGCCAGCGTCGATGAAGTCTCCGCGGTGTTTGAAATGCCGCTGGATGAAGCCCTCCGACTGAGTCGTTATCACCCGCTGGATATTCAGCGTCGTGGGCATGACCATCGGGTCTGGTTGTCCTGGTATCAGCATTATTTTGTCTGGGGCATGACGGCGGGCATTATTCGTGAGCTGGCGTTGCAAATCGGCCTGAAGCCTTGACTATACTTTACATTCCGCCCTCTTCTGCCAGGTTTGCGATCTGCGTCGCGCTATTAGCAAAACCCATCGTTAACCATTAGTTTAATTCATGTGAATAGTTAAGCTGAGGTCGGTGTTCCCTCTTACACTATGCGCAGTTATAACATCGTTACTGGAACCCCGGTAACCCTGTCAGGAGTGTGAAAGTGATTAGTATATTCGACATGTTCAAAGTGGGAATTGGCCCTTCGTCTTCCCATACTGTTGGCCCGATGAAGGCCGGTAAACAGTTCGTCGATGATCTGGTCGAAAAAGGATTACTGGAAAGCGTTACCCGTGTCGCCGTGGATGTTTACGGCTCGCTGTCATTAACGGGTAAAGGCCACCACACCGATATCGCCATTATTATGGGTCTGGCAGGCAATATGCCAGATACCGTTGATATTGATGCCATCCCGGCATTCATCCGCGACGTGGAAACACGCGGCCGCCTGCTGCTGGCAAACGGCCAGCAGGAAGTCGATTTTCCGCAGGATGACGGCATGCGTTTCCGTAGCGACAACCTGCCGCTGCATGAAAACGGCATGACCATTCACGCTTATAGCGGTGAAAAAGAGATTTACAGCAAAACGTACTACTCCATCGGCGGTGGTTTCATCGTGGATGAAGAGCATTTTGGCAAAGACAGCGTCGGCGACGTCAGCGTACCGTACCCGTTCAAATCGGCGACCGAGATGCTGGGTTACTGCAAACAGACCGGTCTTTCCCTGTCCGGCATGGTGATGCAGAACGAACTGGCGCTGCACAGCAAACAAGAGATTGAAGACTATTTTGCCAACGTCTGGCAAACCATGCGCGCCTGTATCGATCGCGGGATGAACACTGAAGGGGTTCTGCCGGGTCCGCTGCGCGTGCCGCGTCGTGCCTCTGCTCTGCGCCGTATGCTGGTGACCACGGACAAATTCTCCAACGACCCGATGAACGTGGTCGACTGGGTGAATATGTTTGCACTTGCGGTTAACGAAGAGAACGCCGCCGGTGGCCGCGTCGTGACGGCGCCAACCAACGGCGCGTGCGGCATTGTTCCTGCGGTGCTGGCGTATTACGACCACTTTATTGAGCCCGTGACGCCGGACATCTATATCCGTTATTTCCTGGCAGCAGGTGCCATCGGCGCGCTGTACAAGATGAATGCCTCCATCTCCGGTGCGGAAGTGGGCTGTCAGGGTGAAGTCGGCGTGGCCTGCTCCATGGCGGCAGCAGGTCTGGCAGAGCTGTTGGGTGCAAGCCCTGAGCAGGTCTGCGTGGCGGCTGAAATCGGTATGGAACATAACCTCGGTCTGACCTGCGATCCGGTCGCGGGCCAGGTGCAGGTGCCGTGCATTGAGCGTAACGCGATTGCCTCGGTGAAAGCCATCAACGCCTCACGTATGGCGATGCGCCGTACCAGCGAACCTCGCGTATCGCTGGATAAGGTGATTGAAACCATGTACGAAACGGGCAAAGACATGAACGCGAAATACCGCGAGACGTCCCGTGGTGGCCTGGCCATTAAGGTGCAGTGCGACTAATACTGCCTTTCGCCCATCTGCAACGGATGGGCGAATTTCCCTCTTCTTCCTCGTCTCCTTCTGCTTTCCCCACTACACTTTTACTGTTGCGTCCGGCTTTTGTGGCTGGTGGCTTATCAGGCGACCGTTCATGCAAACTGCACAAACGATCATTAAAAACTATCGCCGAAAACGCGTTATCGTCTGTGTGACGGTTGCGCTCCTCACGCTCATCCTGACGCTGGGCATTCGCTTTATTTCCCAGCGCAACGTTAACCAACAGCGGATCCTCGATTTTACCAGCCATACCGTTCGCGCCCTTGATAACGTTTTGCTTTCCCTGGAAAACCACCGCAACGTGCTGCAGCCGCTGGTGGGACAGCCCTGCCCGCAGGTGCAGCTGGCGCTGCGACAGCAGGCAGCCATTTTGCAGACGGTACGTTCTATCGCCCTGATTAAAGACGGAATCCTGTATTGTTCGAGTATTTTCGGCAGCCGCAGCGAGCCTGTCCGTGACTTCCTTCAGGAACTCCCCGCCAGCACGGCGAAGCTGATTTTATCGACCGACCAGTGGCTGCTTAAGGGCAGCCCTGTTTTGATCCAGTGGTATCCCGTCTCCCAGGACGGTGAAGAAGGCGTCGTCGAGATTATTAATATCGACCTGATCGCCAGAATGATCCTCGAGCCCCAGCGTCCGCTCATCAATGACGTGGTGCTGACAGTCGGCGATCGTTTTTTACGCTACGGTCAACGCGTCACCGACAGTCTGACGTTTGATGAAGAGAGCGCCCTTTTCCAGCAGTCATCAACCCGAAATCCTTTCACCATTACGGTCAGCGGACCTGGCCCCGGTGAGTTAGCCTTAAAAAGCCTGCCCGCCCAGCTGCCGCTGGGGCTGATGCTCAGCCTGCTGCTGGGCTATCTCGCCTGGCTGGCGACGGCAAACCGGATGAGCTTTACGTGGGAGATCGATATGGGCATTGCGGCGCGGGAATTTGAGCTTTTCTGCCAGCCGCTGGTGAATGCCCGCACCCAGGCGTGCACGGGCGTTGAGATCCTGCTGCGCTGGAATAACCCCCGTCAGGGTTGGATCACTCCGGAGGTGTTTATCCCTCTGGCAGAAGAACATAACCAGATTGTCCCCCTGACCCGCTATGTCATCGCCGAAACGGTGCGCCAGATAGGCTACTTCCCGTCCAGCGCCGGTTTCCACATCGGCATTAACGTTGCCGCCAGCCACTTCCGTCACGCTGTACTGGTACAGGACCTGAACCGTCTCTGGTTCAGCGCCAATCCGCGACAGCAGCTGGTGATTGAACTCACGGAACGGGATGCGCTGCTGGACGCGGATTATCGCATCGTGCGCGAACTGCATCGCAAAGGGGTGAAGCTCGCTATCGACGATTTTGGCACCGGGAACAGCTCCCTCTCCTGGCTTGAAAAGCTGCATCCGGACGTCCTGAAAATTGACCAGTCCTTTACCACCGCCATTGGCACGGATGCCGTGAATTCAACGGTGACGGACATGATCATTGCGCTTGGCCAGCGGTTGAATATCGAGCTGGTTGCGGAAGGGGTCGAAACGGAAGAGCAGGCGCGCTATTTACGCCGTCATGGCGTTCCAGTCCTGCAGGGCTTTTTCTATGCGCGGCCGATGCCGCTACGGGACTTTCCAGACTGGCTGGCGGGAAGTGCTCCCCCGCCAGCGCGTCATAACGGGCACATCGTACCCTTAATGCCGCTGCGTTAAGCAGACTTACTCATCTTCGTCGTGGGCAGATTGTTCTTTAACAATACGGACCATATCAACGCGATAGTCGTTGGCTTCGACAATGGTAATATGCAGCGGCGGCAGTTCTATCACATCGCCAACACGCGGGATCTGGCCATTTACGGCGATAACCAGACCGGCAACGGTCGCGATGTCTTCTTCATCGTTGACCACGTTTTCCAGCCCCAGCGTGTGCGAGAGCGCGTGCAGGTCGGTGGTACCTTTAACCAGCCAGCCTTCGCCATCGGCAACAATTTCCGGCGTTTCGTCTTCATCCGGGAATTCACCGGCGATCGCTTCCAGCACGTCCAGCGGCGTCACCAGCCCCTGCACCACGCCAAACTCGTTGGTGACAATAACAAAGCTACCGCGAGCGCGGCGCAGCACCCCGAGCAGGTTGATCGGATCCAGCGTTTCCGGCACCACAATCGCAGGCGATGCAGCAGCAACGGCTTCGACGTTAACGCCCTCTTCCAGGGCGACCAGCATCTCTTTCGCCCGCACCACGCCGATGATCTCATCCAGTTCACCACGACATACCGGGAACAGGCTGTGCGGTGAAGAGAGCAGCTGCTGGCGAATTTCATCAACGCTCAGGTTAGCATCGACCCAGCTGATCTCCCCGCGCGGCGTCATGATGCCGCGCAGCGAACGGGAGGCCAGAGAGAGCACGCCGTTAATCATGTAGCGTTCCTGTTCCACAAACGCCCCTTCCGGGACCGGAACCGGGTTGTGGTTTTCGGAATCAGACTGCACATTCACCTGACGACGACCGCCCATCAGGCGCAGAATGGCATCTGCGGTACGGGCGCGCAGCGGCTGATTTGACTGCTGCTTGATAAAGTTACGGCGCGCAATCTGGTTGAACAGCTCGATCAGGATCGAGAAGCCAATCGCGGCGTACAGGTAGCCTTTCGGAATATGGAAGCCAAAGCCTTCCGCCACCAGGCTCAGACCAATCATCAGCAGGAAGCTCAGACACAGTACCACCACCGTTGGATGCTGGTTCACGAAACGCGTCAGCGGTTTCGACGCCAGCAGCATGACCGCCATCGCAATAACCACCGCTGCCATCATGACCGGCAGATGGTTCACCATGCCGACCGCCGTGATCACCGCATCCAGCGAGAAGACCGCATCCAGCACCACGATCTGCAGCACCACCACCCAGAAACTGGCATAGCCTTTACCGTGCCCATCATCGTGCTGACGGTTTTCCAGCCGCTCATGAAGTTCTGTCGTCGCTTTGAAGAGCAGGAATATCCCCCCGATCAGCATGATTAAATCACGGCCGGAGAAGGTGTAATCCATGACGGAGAACAGCGGTTTGGTCAGCGTGACCATCCACGAGATGACGGAGAGCAGCCCCAGTCGCATGACCAGCGCCAGCGAGAGTCCAATCAGACGCGCTTTATCACGTTGTTTTGGCGGCAGCTTATCCGCAAGAATCGCGATAAACACCAGGTTATCAATGCCGAGAACGATCTCCAGCACCACCAGCGTGAGCAATCCCACCCAGATTGACGGGTCCATTAAGAATTCCATGACAAGCTCCTGCTAAAGGAATGACGAAACGGTGCCCCACTCAATGTGGGCAAAACAGAGGCAGACAGAGTCGATACGTGGCGAGGATCGCCGGTGAAAAAGGCGCGAAATGGCCTGGAAGATGACTGACGTCGGTGACGGTCCATATAGTGGGCTGGAGCCCTATACTCCTGAACAATTAAACGGAGGCTAAACATATCAGAGAGACTGTGTTTTTAGCAAAGATTTACGTTCCTTTGCAAAGTTCTGTAACACAGCGGCTTTACGCTACAGATAATTCTGTAACGCGTGGCTAAATTACGGATCTTCATCACATAAATTATTTTTTCACTATCTAAAATAATTCGCGGAAGTCTTAGTTTTTTGAACTCTAACCCTTATCTGAATCGATTCGGTTCGCCAATACGATTCTCAGTACGACTGCCTGGCAGGCGTATTAATGATAATAAAAGGAGGTAGCAAGTGACCATTGCTATTGTCATAGGCACACATGGTTGGGCTGCTGAGCAGCTACTCAAAACGGCAGAGATGCTGTTGGGCGAGCAGGAAAACGTCGGCTGGATCGATTTCGTTCCCGGTGAAAACGCCGAGACGCTGATAGAGAAGTACAACGCTCAGCTCGAGAAGCTGGATACCAGCAAAGGCGTGCTGTTTCTCGTTGATACATGGGGCGGCAGCCCGTTCAATGCTGCCAGCCGCATTGTCGTCGATAAAGAGCACTATGAAGTTGTCGCCGGGGTCAATATTCCCATGCTGGTGGAAACCCTTATGGCACGCGACGACAATCCGTCCTTCGATGAGCTGGTTGCACTGGCTGTTGAAACCGGCCGCGAAGGGGTTAAGGCCCTGAAGGCACAGCCGGTTGAAAAACCTGCCCCTGCGCCTGCAGCGGCACCGAAAGCGGCGGCACCGGCAAAACCGATGGGCCCGAATGATTACATGGTGATCGGCCTTGCGCGTATTGATGACCGCTTAATCCACGGTCAGGTAGCCACGCGCTGGACCAAAGAGACCAACGTTCGACGCATTATCGTGGTCAGCGACGAAGTGGCCGCTGATACCGTACGTAAAACCCTTCTGACTCAGGTTGCTCCTCCTGGCGTTACCGCGCACGTTGTGGATGTCGCCAAGATGATTCGCGTATACAACAACCCGAAATATGCGGGCGAACGCGTGATGCTCCTGTTCACTAACCCGACAGACGTTGAGCGCATTGTTGAAGGCGGCGTGAAAATCACCTCCGTTAACATTGGTGGTATGGCATTCCGTCAGGGCAAAACGCAGGTCAACAACGCCATTTCAGTCGATGCGAAAGATATCGAAGCATTCAACAAGCTGAATGCACGCGGTATTGAGCTGGAAGCCCGTAAGGTTTCCACGGACCAGAAACTGAAAATGATGGATTTGATCGGCAAAGTTGGGAAATAAGCCCGCGCCGGTTTTTCACATAATGCTTATGTAATAGGAGAAGTACAATGGAGATTACCACTCTTCAGATTGTGCTGGTGTTCGTGGTCGCATGTATTGCGGGTATGGAATCCGTACTTGATGAATTTCAGTTCCACCGTCCTCTGGTGGCCTGTACGCTGATTGGGGCCGTTCTGGGTGACATGAAAACCGGTATCATCATCGGTGGTACCCTGGAAATGATCGCCCTGGGCTGGATGAACATCGGTGCGGCGGTTGCGCCCGATGCCGCGCTGGCCTCTATCATTTCTACCGTTCTGGTTATTGCCGGTCACCAGAGTATTGGTGCAGGTATCGCCCTGGCAATCCCGCTGGCAGCCGCAGGCCAGGTTCTGACCATCATCGTTCGTACGATCACCGTTGCCTTCCAGCACGCGGCGGATAAGGCGGCCGACAATGGCAACCTCACGGCCCTGTCATGGATCCACGTTTCATCCCTGTTCCTGCAGGCGATGCGTATCGCAATCCCGGCGGTTATCGTCGCGATCTCTGTGGGTACCAGTGAAGTCCAGAGCATGCTGAACGCCATTCCTGAAGTGGTCACCGGCGGCCTGAACATCGCGGGCGGTATGATCGTGGTCGTTGGTTATGCGATGGTCATCAACATGATGCGCGCAGGCTACCTGATGCCGTTCTTCTACCTCGGCTTCGTGACCGCGGCCTTCACCAACTTCAATCTGGTTGCACTGGGTGTGATCGGTGCGGTGATGGCGATTCTCTACATCCAGCTCAGCCCGAAATATAACCGCGTCGCGGGTGCCCCAGCGCAGGCTGCTGGTAACAACGATCTCGATAACGAACTGGACTAACAGGTGAGCGAAATGGTTGATATGACAAAAACTACCACCGAGAAAAAACTCACTCCGGGTGATATTCGTGGCGTGTTCATCCGTTCTAACCTGTTTCAGGGTTCATGGAACTTCGAACGTATGCAGGCGCTGGGCTTCTGCTTCTCCATGGTACCGGCGATCAAACGCCTGTACCCGGAAAACAACGAAGCACGCCGTCAGGCCATCAAGCGTCACCTGGAATTCTTTAACACCCATCCTTACGTTGCTGCCCCTGTACTGGGCGTAACGCTGGCGATGGAAGAGCAGCGTGCAAACGGCGCAGAGATTGACGATGGTGCCATCAACGGTATCAAAGTCGGTCTGATGGGTCCGCTGGCCGGTGTCGGTGACCCTATCTTCTGGGGTACCGTGCGTCCGGTCTTCGCGGCACTGGGTGCCGGTATCGCGATGAGCGGCAGCCTGCTTGGCCCGTTGCTGTTCTTCATCCTGTTCAACGCCGTGCGTCTGCTGACCCGTTACTACGGCGTGGCCTACGGCTACCGTAAAGGGGTGGACATCGTTAAGGACATGGGCGGCGGCTTCCTGCAGAAACTGACTGAGGGGGCGTCAATCCTCGGCCTGTTTGTCATGGGCGCGCTGGTAAACAAATGGACGCACGTGAATATCCCGCTGGTGGTATCGACCATCACCGGACAGGATGGTCAGACCCGCGTCACCACCGTACAGACGATTCTGGATCAGCTGATGCCGGGCCTGGTCCCGCTGCTGTTGACCTTCGCCTGTATGTGGCTGCTGCGTAAGAAAGTGAACCCGCTGTGGATCATCGTTGGCTTCTTCGTCATCGGTATTGCGGGCTACGCCGTCGGCCTGCTGGGTCTGTAAGTATCAATGCTATAGGCCGGGGGCTTGCCCCCGGTTTTTTTTATCTGGAGGATGAATGACTGTCACGGACATCGTACTGGTTTTATTTGTTGTTGCCCTTCTGGCTTACGCGATCTATGACGAGTTCATTATGCCCCGCCGTCACGGCGAGACGCTGCTCTCCCTTCCCCTGCTACGACGCGGGCGCGTGGATGCCTTTATCTTCGTGGGTCTCATCGCCATTCTTATTTACAATAACGTCACCAGCCATGGTGCATTATTAACCACATGGTTATTATGTGCGCTGGCATTAATGGCGATTTATCTGTTCTGGATCCGCACGCCAAAAATCATTTTTAAATCCCACGGATTCTTCTTCGCCAATGTATGGATAGAATATAACCGTATTAAAGAGATGAATTTATCCGAAGACGGCGTGCTGGTGATGCAATTAGAACAACGCCGCCTGCTTATTCGGGTGAAGAATATTGATGACCTGGAAAAGATATACAAGTTACTCGTTAAAACTCAATGAGTTAGATATATAGCAACGGCTATATCCTGTGTTTATTTTGCGCAAGAAATATAGCCGAAGCTATATCCCCACCGCTAATTTGAACGCTATTTGTTAACGATATTTTCACGATAAAAGACAAATGAAAATCGTTATCAATAAACGTTTTAAATAATGCCTTTTCATTGTTGTTTTATATTCTCAAAATATGTTAAGGTTGCGCCCGTCGTTGGGGAGTAGCCGATTTCCTGTTCACAGGAAATGTACGTGTCAACATACTCGTTGAAAAACGTGGCACGTACGGATCGCTTACCGCACATCTTATGTGCATTGCGATCAGGCGAGACCATAGATACATCAACTGCTGTTTACTGGGGGCAGTGATGTGTCATATGGATATCCCCGGTCTGGACGCTGTTATGAATATCTCCGCTACGATCCTTCTCGCTTTTGGCATGTCCATGGACGCATTCGCTGCTTCCATCGGAAAAGGCGCCACGCTACACAAACCTAAATTCTCAGAAGCCCTGCGTACCGGCCTGATTTTTGGCGCTATCGAAACGCTAACCCCGCTTATCGGCTGGGGACTTGGCATGCTCGCCAGCCAGTTCGTGCTGGAGTGGAACCACTGGATTGCCTTCGTCCTGCTGGTGTTCCTCGGAGGCCGAATGGTCATTGAAGGTTTTCGCGGCGGTGATGATGAACACGAGGAGCCGCAGCATCGCCACGGCTTCTGGCTGCTGGTCACCACCGCCATTGCCACCAGCCTTGATGCGATGGCCGTTGGTGTGGGTCTGGCATTTCTGCAGGTCAATATTATCGCCACCGCGCTGGCTATTGGCTGTGCAACCCTGATTATGTCCACACTGGGCATGATGGTCGGACGGTTTATCGGCCCGCTGCTGGGTAAACGCGCCGAGATCCTCGGGGGAATAGTGCTGATTGGCATTGGCGCCCAGATCCTCTGGGCACACTTCGCCGGTTAATCTTCGCGCTGCCAGATGTGGATGCTGAAGTCCGTCTGGCAGCGAAATGTTGAATGTGCCGCCAGCGTTTCCCACACCTCCGGTTTTGCCCGCCACGCGAACGGCGTCATCTGCAATAACGCGACGGCCTCTTCCCCTTTCAGCGTCATTTCGTACGCCACTGATTCCGCTTGCTTCAGGGTAAAACCGCCCAGCTGCTCTGAATTCGGGGCATGCAGACGCACTTCGTCGTAGATCAGCCCTTTCAGCTCCATCAGATGACGCGGGCCTGGGGTCACGGTGACCACCCATCCGCCCGGCTTCACCACGCGCGCCAGCTCCTCTGCCTTACACGGCGCGTAGATGCGGATAACCGCGTCCATGCTGGCATCGTCAAACGGCAGCCGGTGGCTGGACGCCACGCAGAACGTCACGTCGGTATAACGCTTTGCCGCCGCGCGTATGGCCACTTTCGACACGTCCAGACCGAATGTCTGCGCGCCCTTCTCACGAGCAACCTCCGCAAACCGTGCGGTGTAGTATCCTTCCCCACAGCCGATATCGAGCATGGCGGTGGCTGAAGCAGACAGAATGTCATTGAGCATCTGCGTGACGGCCTCCCGCAGCGGCAGATAGTGTCCGGCATCGAGAAACGCGCGGCGCGCCCGCATCATCTCAGCACTGTCGCCAGGATCGCGGGAACGCTTATGCTGGACCGGCAGAAGATTCACGTAGCCTTCTTTTGCCCGGTCAAACTGATGCCCCTGCGGGCAGGTATACCGTTTATCTGAGTGCGTCAGGGGGGCGTGGCAAAGGGGACAGCTGAAGGACATGGCAACTCCGGAGCATAATCAAAGGGCGAAGTGTACCGCTATTCGCCCCTGTTATAAACGCCCGGTTAGCGCATGACGATAAGGTGATCGGACCCCGCCGGTAACCCGTCAGGTTTGATATTCTCCAGACGCAGCACGTTACCCATAATCTCACTGAAGACAGGGGCAGAGACGGCCCCGCCGTAGTAAGCCCCGTTTTGCGGATCGTTAATCACCACCACCAGGGCAAAACGCGGATTGCTGGCAGGGGCAACCCCCGCCGTGTAGGCGACGTATTTATCGACATACTTCCCGCTATCGTCAATTTTCTTCGCCGTACCGGTTTTCACCGCCACCCGGTAATCACGCACGGCAGCCTTAACGCCTCCGCCGCCCGGCAGCGCAACGCTCTCCATCATGTGCTCCACTTCATGGGCAATCTCTTCCGGCATGACGCGATGCCCGATAACGGGGGGATCGATGCGGGTGATCGAGAGCGGACGCTCAAGCCCGTACCCACCAATCGTGGCGTAGACGTGGGCCAGCTGGAGCGGCGTAACCATCAGCCCGTAGCCGAAGGCAAAGGTCGCGCGATCGAGCTGGCTCCAGTATTTACGCTGTGGCAACAGCCCCGAGCTTTCCCCCGTTAAGCCAAGCCCCGTATTGGTGCCAAAACCAAAGTTTCGATAGGTATCGATGAGATGCTGGACAGGCATCGCCAGCGAAAGTCGGGAAACGCCGGTGTCGCTCGATTTTTGCAGGATCCCGGTCATTGTCAGCTCAGGGTAAAAGCCCACGTCGCGAATGCGATGTCCGTCAAGGGTATACGGGTGGGTGTCAATCACACTGTCCGGCTGGACCAGCCCCTGCTGCAGAGCCGTCATCAGCACCAGCGGCTTGACGGTTGAACCGGGTTCGAACGTATCACTGATTGCGCGATTGCGAAAATCGTTTATCGTCGCCCCTTCACGATTATTGGGGTTAAAATCCGGGTAGCTCGCCATGGCGAGGATTTCCCCGGTTGGGATATTAATGAGCACCGACGCCCCCGACTCGGCCTTGTTCCAGGCCACGGCATTGTCGAGCGCATCTTCGGTGATGGTTTGCAGCCGCTCGTCAATACTTAACTGGATGTTATGCGCCGGTGCGGGCGCAATTTCGGTCAGGTTTTCAACCACGCGTCCATAGCGATCTTCCCTAACCTGACGCACACCCGGCTTGCCGGTGAGTTGCGCGTTGAAGCTCTTTTCCACACCTTCGATGCCCTGCCCGTCAATATTGGTGAAGCCAATCAGGTTCGCTGCCACATGGCCAGCAGGATAAAAACGGCGGGACTCATCGCGCAAATTGATGCCGGGCAGATTCAGTTTGTCGATCCACTTTGCCTGCGCAGGATCGACCTGACGGGCAAGGTAAATAAAACGGCCCTGTGGGTTGGCGTTGATGCGTGCCGAGAGTGTGCCGAGGGAGAGATGCAGCGCGCTGGCCAGCGCCTGCCAGCGCTCATCAAGGCCGACGCCCCCTTTTGCCAGCACCGTTTTAGGATCGGCCCAGACGGCCTGGACAGGCACGCTCACCGCCAGGGGGCGACCCTCACGATCCATTATCATACCGCGCGGCGCATCAATCGCCAGCTGACGGAGGGATCGCATATCCTCCTGCTTCACCAGATTGTCAGGCTTGATGATTTGCAGCCAGGCAACGCGCCCCAGCAGAAAAGCCAGACTACAAAAAATAGCTAAACAGAGCAGAGCAAAACGCGCCGGCGTGAAATTTCCAGTTGCTGTTATCAATGTCTTCTTCACCTGAACCCCAGGGCTGTAAAACAACGCCCTGATTTAACGGGAAAAGACGGCGAGAAGGTGGCGAAACAGTGCTACTAACCTCGCAGCTTTGCAACAAGTTACTAACAAGACCGCGGATGGTAATATTTTGAAAGATAAGGGACATAAAAAAGCCCCGCGACAGGCGAGGCTTTATGTCTGAGAGTGAAGTGCCGGGCACTTCAGTCAACAGCGGTTCGATCAGATAGCAGTTACGTTAACTGCAGCTGGGCCTTTCTGGCCGTCCTGAATTTCGAACTCAACGTTCTGGCCTTCAGCCAGAGTTTTGAAGCCGTTACCCTGGATTGCAGAGAAGTGTACGAACACGTCTTTGCTGCCGTCGGCAGGAGTAATGAAACCAAAACCTTTAGACTCGTTGAACCACTTAACTTGACCTTTAATCTTTGCCATTTTGCAAAATTCCTTAGAGTGTTTTCTTAGCCCGCAGGCATTAACTGAGATAAAACTGAGACATTACTGCATGAGGCACTAATATAAGGTTCGGCAGAGAAGCGGTATTCAACGACAACGTGTTTACTCAGGACTTCTTTACTGAAAATGCCACACATAAACAGAACTGTACCTCGTTTGACCCAAAACGTGTTATCACACACTATGTTTAATATGGCAAGCCATTTTTAAACATGTCTCGATCCGCCGCACAAATTCGAACAGTGCCTGTCAGGTTTTGCACAATTATGCGCATCACGTACAGACAGCCCTGCTGCGTAACAAAGACCCAGCGTTGCTTTCACACCCGCTGTAATCTAAGACTTTTTTAACATAGCTCAATCATTACGAACCGTCCAGCAAACGGGAAAAGAAATCTTACGTCTTGATTGAGTTAGAACAATTTGTGAAAACTTATGCTTAAATCATTGTAACGCGACCAAATTGTTTCAGAGAAAAAACAGTGTTAATAACCCGCGCCCAGCTGTATTAAAATGCACCAGCGAATAAACAGCGTTATGCACCAAAATAATGAAATTTTTATGACTCTGCATCAAAAGAAGGCAAGCAAAACGTTTCGATAAAAATAAAACATTCCTGCGCGCGTTTACATCAACAATATATGCAACAATTTATCGCTTCGTTTATAAGGATAAATATTCACCAATTTTCAGTATCCTGAAAGAATGGTTAACTGGTGCTAAATTATCGAGTGCGTGAGTTAACTCCTGCACAGGTTCATCTAAGGATTCATCTGCCAGTTCAAACACGCCCCAGTGAATAGGGAACGCCAGAGGTGAGCCCAGCTGCTGCCACAATGCCACCGCAGATTGCGGATCCATATGATGGACAGCCATGAACCATCGTGGGGCATAGGCACCAATCGGTAACGCGGCGGCATCAATCTGGCCCAGGCGTTCAGGAATCAACAGCAGCTCAGGTGAATAACCGGTATCACCGCTGAACCAGAAACGGTGATACCGTCCTTCCATCACCCAGCCGCACCATAAGGAACGATTGCGGTTCCATGGCGTGCGCATGCTCCAGTGCTGTGCCGGTACGGCGGTCAGCGTCATCCCCTGCCAGGTTAAACTCTGCCACCAGTCGAGTTCGACCACGCGTTTTGCTCCCCGGCGACGAAACCAGTCGGCGAGGCCCAAAGGAACAAAAATACTGACGTCGGGAAAGCGTTTGAGGATTCGGCGAAGGGTTGCGACATCAAGATGATCGTAATGATTATGGGAAATGACGACCGCATCCAGCTGATGAAGTTGCTCGACAGACAGTACGGGGGGTGTCTTACGCTGGGGTCCCAGGAAAGGCAGCGGAGAAGCGCGTCGAGAAAACACCGGATCGGTAAGGATGACATTGCCGTCCATCTGCAGCAACACGCTCGCGTGTCCGAGCCACCATACCCCATCTTCCTGAGGTTGCGTAAGCTCAACCGGTTGCCACCACTGGCGGATAAAGTCTTCATAACCCAGCGCGGGCGGCTTCGGTAATCCGGCCTCTTTACGCGCTTTACGCCAACGGTCAAGGTCCCCGGGTTGATGTCCGACAGGATCGGTATTACAAAAACCGTTTGGAGTGTGATGTTTCAGGGAGGGGTCATACCAGGGATTTTTCCAGACCACAGCCACCTCCCAGGACAAAAAGATTAACGCTCAGCCACCAGGCGGATAAAGTCGTCTTCGTCTTTGTTATCTTCAGCGACCGCGTCTTTCGGCGCGTCTTTCTCTTCCGGTTCGTTAGCCTCACACAGACGGCGTAGCAGCGCATTCTGACGTTTTTGCTGATCGAGCAGCGCTTCCAGCAGTTCGATCTGCTCGTTAGTACGGGAACTGGCGCGGTTCACGAAAAACCAGATGACCAGCCCCACAAGCAGAACCACCAAAGAAATCATCAGGGATGCTATATTCAGCAGCCCTGAATTCAGTAACTCACCCATTTCACCACCTCAATAAAAACGTCTATTTTACCACTGGCGCGAAGGAAGGAAATCACGTTGAGAAAAAATGTCTATTACCACGGAATAAACTTGTTTATTGCGCAAACGCCGCTAAAAAACTGTACATCCTGATCGCACATCACATTGATCGTCTGCGTCCATAACACCACGCACGCTATCAGCACGATAATCAGAATTACCCAGCGTATTTTTTTCACTCCACACTCCGTCTAAGGACCTGATGTAACGAGATTATCACGCTTATCTTAAACAAGGACTAACTGTGCCTCCATCGCGCTTTTTTTCAGAATCCTGCACTTGTTTCATCGCGTAAACGCTTTACGCTAGCATTACGATAACAACGATAAAAGAGGTAATGATGCGATTCATCATTCGAACAATTATTGCACTGGCCCTTGTCTGGATTGGCCTTCTGTTAACGGGCTATGGCGTGCTCGTGGGGAGCACCGAAAACGCAGCCGGGCTAGGCATTCAGTGTAAATATCTAACAGCACAGGGAATGAGCACTGCCCAGTATCTGCATACTGACAGCGGGATCGTTGGTTTAACCCACTGCCCTGTACTGCGTAAAACATCCGTCGTGATTGATAATGGCTAATCAGCCTGGTGAATGACATACAAAAAACGCCGCATCAGATGCGGCGTTTTTTCTACCAGCAGGGATTAAAACGGGTAGTCGTGATATCCCATCTGTTCAGAAATTTTCCGTGCCGCAGTGTGCAGAATAGCCACATACTCATGCAGACGCTCTTCGGAGAAGCGTAAGGTTGGGAAGGAGATACTCAAGCCCGCGATCACCACGCCAAAGCGGTCAAATACCGGAACGCCGATGCAGCGCAGACCCTCTTCCTGCTCTTCGTTATCTTCGCCATATCCCTGCTCGCGCACGCGGTCAAGCACCGTCAGCAGCGCATCCGTGCTGGTAATGGTTCGTGAGGTACTTTGCTTGTATTCCACGCCTTCAAGGATCTGCTTCACTTCCTCGCGATCGCGCCACGCCAGCAGAACTTTACCAATGGCGGTACTGTAGAGCGGGTTGCGGCGACCAATGCGCGAATACATGCGCAGATTGTACATGGAGTCGATTTTATGGATGTAAACGATGCTGTCTTCATCCAGCGCACCGAGATGAATGGTCTCTTTGGTCAGGCGAGAGATTTCACGCATCTGAATGTCAGCGCTGCGGATCAGGTCAACATTTTGTAGCGCACGCGCACCCAATTCAAACAGCTTCAGCGTCAGAGAATACTTTTCAGATTCGCCTTCCTGCGCAACGTAACCCAGTGACTTCATGGTTTGCAAAAAGCGATAAACGGTGCTTTTTGACATCATCACGCGCTGCGACAGCTCTGTAATACCTATTTCACGCTCTTCTCCAAGCGCCTGTAAGATGCCAAACACCTTCAGCACGGAAGAAACAGAATCTGGCTGTTTATCCAAATCCGCAATAGCCATTTACCACCTCATAGCGAGTGTTTTATAAAAATCAGAACCGGTTTTTATTATAAGTTCCCGTCATGTCACCTGCAATCAATCCGCGTTTACTTCGTTACAAATCTGCGACATATCGCGGCTGTAACAATGCTAAAATAGTTACCCTGAGAATAATTTCACGCTGAGCTTTTTACTCCTGATGGAAAAGAATCTTTCTGATGGCCTGCCATTACCCCAACGGTATGGCGCAATAGCGACCATCATTATCGGTATCTCAATGGCCGTCCTTGACGGCGCGATTGCAAACGTTGCCCTGCCAACCATCGCCAGCGACCTGCATGCCTCACCCGCCAGTTCGATTTGGATTGTTAACGCCTACCAGATTGCGATTGTGGTGTCACTGCTCTCGTTCTCTTTCCTCGGCGATATGTTCGGCTACCGCCGGGTATATCAGTGCGGCCTGGTGGTTTTCACTTTTACCTCCCTGCTCTGTGCCCTTTCAGATTCACTGCATACCCTGACGCTTGCGCGTATTGCGCAGGGTTTTGGCGGCGCGGCGCTCATGAGCGTAAACACGGCGCTGATCCGCTTGATTTATCCGCAGCGTCATCTGGGGCGCGGAATGGGGATAAACTCGTTTATTGTCGCCGTCTCTTCTGCCGCCGGGCCAACGATTGCGGCGGCGATCCTCTCCGTTGCGTCATGGCAATGGCTGTTCGCCATTAACGTGCCGCTGGGTATCGTCGCCATCTTCTTTGCCCTGCGCTTTCTTCCCGCTAACGGTCCCAAAAGCAGCATGCCGCGCTTCGACGTGGCAAGTGCGGTGATGAATGCCCTGACCTTCGGACTGCTGATTACGGCGCTAAGCGGCTTTGCCCAGGGACAATCTCTGATGCTTACCGCCGCGGAGCTCATCGCCCTGCTGGCGATCGGCTTCTTCTTTGTACGCCGCCAGCTCACCCTGCCAGTTCCTTTGCTGCCCGTTGACCTGCTGCGTATTCCCCTCTTTTCGCTCTCCATCTGCACGTCTGTCTGCTCGTTCTGCGCCCAGATGCTGGCTCTGGTCTCCCTGCCCTTCTTTCTGCAGAGCGTAGTTGGCCGCTCAGAAGTGGAAACCGGGCTGCTGCTCACCCCCTGGCCGCTGGCGACGATGGTGATGGCACCGCTGGCAGGTTATTTAATTGAACGTGTTCATGCCGGTTTATTGGGCGCTTTGGGGCTGGCGGTGATGGCGACAGGCCTTTTCGCGTTAGCATTGTTGCCCTCGTCGCCTTCGGATCTGGACATCATCTGGCGCATGATCCTCTGCGGCGCAGGGTTTGGCCTGTTCCAGTCCCCCAATAATCACACCATTATCACCTCAGCACCACGGCATCGCAGCGGTGGGGCAAGCGGTATGCTGGGAACCGCGCGTCTGCTGGGCCAAAGCAGCGGTGCGGCACTGGTCGCCCTGATGTTTAACCTTGCCGGACAAAACGGTAACCATCTTGCGCTCCTCACCGCAGGCGCCCTTGCCACCCTCGCGGCGGTCGTCAGCGGCCTGCGGGTGACCCAGCCCAGGGTTCAGGCATAAAAAAAGCCGGGCGGAGTGTTCTCCCGCCCGGCTTCTTGTGTTTTGTTGCGTTACTTCAGGTATTCCCCACTGCGCAGCGCTTCAATACGCTTATCCAGCGGCGGGTGAGACATAAACAGCTCGCTCAGCGATTTGGATTTACCGTTAATGCAGAAGGCCATCATGCTGTTCGCTTCCTGCGGCTCGTAGGAGGTTTTCAGACGCTGCAGCGCGGCAATCATCTTCTCACGACCAACCAGCTTCGCAGAGCCGGCATCCGCGTGGAATTCACGGTGACGAGAGAACCACATGGTGATGATGCTCGCCAGAATACCGAATACCAGTTCCAGAACCATCGACACAGCAAAATAGATCAGCGGATTGCCGTTGCTCTCTTCGCCTTCGTCGCGGTTGCCGCCCATGAAGCCCGCGGCAATCTGCGCCAGAATACGGGAGATAAAGATCACGAAGGTGTTTACCACGCCCTGAATCAGGGTCATGGTCACCATGTCACCGTTAGCGATATGGCTAATTTCGTGGGCGATAACCGCTTCGGCTTCGTCACGGCTCATGTTCTGCAGCAGTCCGGTGCTGACAGCAACCAGTGACGCATCGCGACGGGCACCCGTGGCGAACGCGTTGATATCCGGAGCATGGTAAATGGCCACCTGCGGCATGGCGATCCCGGCCTGACGGGACTGCTGAGCCACCGTATTCATCAGCCACTGTTCCATATCGTTACGGGGTTGCTCAATGACCTCCCCCCCTACCGATTTCAGTGCCATCCACTTTGACATCAGCAGGGAGATGAACGAGCCACCAAAACCAAACAGCAGCGCCATAATCAACAGACCCTGAACGCTGCTCGACTGAATTCCTGTCAGGCTTAGCACGAGCCCGAAAACCACCATCACCGCCAGGTTGGTGAGCAGGAAGAGCGCGATTCGCATCATAATTTTCTTTTTACCTCAGTTTAACAAAACGCACTATGCGATTACCCACATCGTATGGGTATTGCGGCTATTTTCAAGCATCCTGAGGGCGTAAGTCACCAGAAAGACACAACTTTACACAATTGAAAATCTGGCTGACGGAAGGATAAAGTACAAAAAGAAACAGGCACAATGTCTTGTGCCTGTTGGGAGGTTATTTTGCCGGAGCGGGCTGTACGGCAGGTTTCTCTTTTTCCTGATTCGCCAGGTCGAGAGCGATATGCACCGTCTCGTCGAGATACGGATCCGGCTCCTGGTAATCTTTTGGCAGATCGTCCAGTTTCTTGAGCAGAGGCTTGCCTTCACGCTTGAAGCGATCGTTGATACGCGCCAGGCGGGTTGCATCGTCTTCGTTGTTCTCTTTTTCACGCTGAGCGTAGTTCAGAGAAACAATATTCCGCTTATCCTTCAGAGCATTGAATCGCGCAATGTCCTTCATGATGTACTGGAACTCCGGATCTTTCGCGATGCGGTCGTTATGCGCCTTCAGCAACTCAGGGCCAAACTGCGTCATATCACCCGCTTTCACGTAGGTCGCGGCATTGATGCTGTCCCACGGCAACGCGTTATCTTCAAACTTCTCGCCGGTTTCCGTCTCCTGAGTGCCAGTCGGCATGATGATGTCCGGCGTGACGCCCTTACGCTGCGTACTGCCGCCATTTACGCGGTAGAATTTCTGAATGGTGTACTGAACCGAGCCCAGCGCAGGCCATTCCGGACGCAGCATCTGATCGTAAATACGATTCAGAGAACGGTACTGCTGAACAGTGCCTTTCCCGAAGGTTGGCTCACCGACGATCAGCGCGCGGCCGTAGTCCTGCATGGCTGCGGCAAAGATCTCAGACGCGGAAGCGCTGAAGCGGTCAACGAGAACAACCAGCGGACCTTTGTAGTAGACCACACCGTCATTGTCCGCATCTTCGCGCACTTTACCGTTGTTATCGCGCACCTGAACCACCGGGCCAGATGGGATGAACAGGCCAGAGAGAGAAACCGCTTCCGTCAGCGCCCCGCCGCCGTTACTGCGCAGGTCGATGATGATGCTGCTGACGTTCTGCTTTTCAAGCTTCTGCAGCTGAACTTTCACATCGTCAGTCAGCCCGACGTAGAAGCCAGGGATATCCAGGACGCCCACCTTCTCTTTACCCACGGTTTTCACCGACATTTTCACCGCGCGGTCTTCCAGACGGATACGCTCACGGGTCAGGGTAACGATACGGGTTTTGGTGCCTTTTCCGGCTGGCAGAATTTCCAGACGAACCTTGCTGCCTTTCGGACCTTTGATCAGCGCAACCACGTCATCAAGACGCCAGCCGATCACGTCGACCATGTTCTGGCCGGTTTGTCCCACACCCACAATACGATCGCCTACGCTAATCGCTTTGCTTTTAGATGCCGGGCCACCCGCGACCATCGAATTGATCACCGTGTAATCATCGTCCATCTGCAGCACCGCGCCGATACCTTCCAGAGACAGGCTCATTTCGGTATTGAACTGTTCGGTGTTGCGTGGTGAGAGATAGTTGGTGTGCGGATCGATTTCGTGCGCAAAGGCCGTCATGGCCAGCGAGAAGACATCCTCACTGTTGGTCTGGGCCAGGCGACGAATGGCAAATTTGTAACGACGCGTCAGCGTGTCACGGATCTCTTTTTCGTCTTTGCCAGTGAGCTTAAGGCTCAGTTCGTCGTATTTAACTTTGCCGTCCCACAGCACATTCAGTTCGGCTTCATCTTTTGGCCAGGGCGCTTTGCTGCGGTCCAGATTGAAGGTGTCGTTGCCGGTGAAGTCCATTGGACGTTCCAGCACTTTCAGCGCGTACTGATAGCGTTCGAAGCGGCGCTTTTGCGACAGGTTGTAGAGATCGTAGAACAGATCCAGCTTGCCTGAACGCAACTCGTCACCCACCTCGGATTTTCGCTTAGCGAACTGCTCGACATCGCTGGCGAGCAAAACGTTATGGCTGTAATCCAGCAAGTTCAGATAGCGGTCAAAGATTTTGGCCGAAAAGGCCTGATCGAGATCGAACTGACGATAGTGCGAACGGGTGAAACGTGAGGTCACGCGCTCGCTCACCGTCGCGTGCTGCGTCTCTTCCTTGAGAACCGGAATTTGATCAACACGCGTGATATCGTCCACTGCAAAAGCGTGACCTGTTATAGCAAACAGACCCGCCAGCGCGGTGAGCTTAAAAAAAGTGTTCATGCCAGGCTTGGCCTCCGTTTCAGAACAACAAGTGTTCTGCGCGTACAATCATTGACATACCAGAAGTCAGCTGTACACGAACGCCATCTTTGGTGATTTCCAGTACGGTGGCGTCCATAGCATTGTTACCCGCTTTTACCTTCAGTGCCTGACCGACGCTCAGGGCGTTAATGTCAGAAACCGGAGTATGGCGCGGCTCTTCACGAGGCGCACGTGGGGCTTTTGCTGCTGGTTTGTCTGCACGCGGTTTGCGATCGTTATTATCGTGACGACGCGGCGCAGGGCGTGGTTTACGCTCACGACGAGGCGCTTCTTCCTGGCCGTTTGCCGCGGCGGCTTCGCGTTTTTTCGCTTGCTGTTCCGCACGTTGTGCCTGAACGCGTGCTTTGGCTTCTTCCAGCTGCTTGCGCGCATGCTCAACGTGCTGCTCGTCCAGCTCACCGCAAGGGTTGCCGTCGAGATCCACGCGAGTCGCGCCAGGTTTGATACCGTACAGGTAACGCCAGCTCGAAGTATAAAGACGTAAGGCGGAACGCAGCTGAGTTTTGCTGAGGTTCATTTCCCCTTCAACACGTGCCACCAGATCCTGAAAAATACCGACTTTCAGGGGACGAGCTTCGCCTTCCGCGCTGAAGCACTGCGGGAAACGCTCGGCCAGAAATGCGATAACTTCTTTACTGCTATTCAACTTAGGTTGATTTTCCATGAAATTTCCTGATTACAACGGACGTTGCCAACAAGCGCAGGCATGAACAGGCGTCATTATAATGACGCTATCAGTAAATGCTACGTTATCCGTTGATTATCCTGCGACGCTCGCAAAGAATTTTTGATAATCGGTTGCTGCGAGTACGTTTTCCAGATTCGCCACCAGCTCGCGCAGCCCCTGTTCGTCCTCGGTTGTAAAGCGACTGAAGACCGTACTGTCGATGTCCAGAACGCCAATAATCTGATTTTTGACCACCAGCGGCAGAACGATTTCAGAATTACTGGCAGCATCACAAGCAATGTGTCCGTCAAACGCATGAACGTCTTCCACACGCTGGACCTGATTCTCGGCCACCGCCGTGCCGCATACGCCACGCCCAACCGGGATACGCACGCAGGCCAGTTTGCCCTGGAACGGACCGAGCACCAGCGTTTCACCTTCCAGAAGGTAAAAGCCCGCCCAGTTTACGTCAGAGAGACGTTCAAACAGCAATGCGCTAGTATTTGCCAGAGTGGCTAAGAAGCTGGTCTCACCCGCCATCAATGCCTTAAAATCGCGGTTCAGATCCGCGTAGAATTCTGTTTTGTTCATTATTCAATCACTTAGTTGTCTTACAAAATTACCGCATAGCCTATTAAAATAAGCATTAAATGCGCTCATGCTCAAGATGAATCCGTTCATGAGTTATTATAACTTTCAACAATACTTATTTGTGCGCAGCTGATGGCCTTAAAAACAACCAAAATTACGCCGACGAGAAAGATAACTGTCCATACGGTAAGCGAAGCTTTGCCTCGTGCACATTATCAGCGTTGCCCCCAGTGCGATACGCTTTTTATGTTGCCGAAGATGAAATCGCACCAAAGTGCCTTCTGTCCCCGCTGCGACGCCAAAATTCGCGATGGCCGCGACTGGTCGTTGACCCGCCTCGCCGCCATGGCCGTCACCATGCTGCTGCTGATGCCCTTCGCCTGGAGCGAACCGCTGCTGAAGCTCTATCTGCTTGGCGTGCGCATTGATGCTAACGTGCTGCAGGGTATCTGGCAGATGACCCGTCAGGGCGATCCGATTACTGCCGCGATGGTGCTGTTCTGCACCGTGGGCGCACCGCTGGTGCTGGTTGCCGCCATTGCCTATCTCTGGTTTGGCAATATTCTTGGCATGAACCTTCGCCCGGTGCTGCTGATGCTGGATAAGCTCAAAGAGTGGGTCATGCTGGATATTTATCTGGTCGGCGTGGGCGTTGCGTCCATAAAAGTCCAGGACTACGCCTTTTTGCAGCCCGGCATTGGACTCTTTGCTTTCATCTGTCTGGTGTTGCTGAGCATCCTGACGCTGATCCACCTGAACGTTGAGCAGCTCTGGGAGCGTTTTTACCCTCAGCGCCCCGCCACGCGCCCCGATGAAAATCTGCGCGTCTGTCTGGGTTGCCACTATACCGGGTTGCCCGACCCGCGCGGACGCTGCCCGCGGTGCCACATTCCATTACGGCTGCGGCGCAACAACAGCCTGCAAAAATGCTGGGCCGCGCTGATCGCCTCCCTGGTGTTCCTGATCCCCGCCAATATGCTTCCGATTTCCATCATTTACGTGAATGGCGGACGCCAGGAGGATACTATCCTCTCCGGAATTATCTCCCTTGCGCACAGCAATGTCGGGGTGGCGGCGATCGTCTTTATTGCCAGTATCCTGGTTCCCTTTACCAAAGTGGTAGTGATGATTACCCTGCTCATCAGCATTCACTTAAAGTGTGAACAAGGTTTACGGACCCGCATTCTGCTTCTGCGATTCGTCACCTGGATTGGCCGCTGGTCAATGTTAGATTTGTTCGTGATTTCGCTGATGATGTCGCTCATCAATCGCGATCAGTTACTTGCTTTTACAATGGGACCCGCGGCTTTTTATTTCGGCTCTGCGGTGATATTGACTATTCTTGCTGTGGAATGGCTGGATAGCCGCTTACTTTGGGATGCACATGAGTCAGGAAACCCCCGCTTCGCCGACTGAAGCGAGAATTAAAACAAAACGCCGCATTTCGCCATTCTGGTTGCTGCCCGTCATCGCCCTGATGATTGCAGGCTGGCTTATCTGGACAAGCTATGAAGATCGCGGGAGTACGGTCACCATTGATTTCCAGACCGCCGACGGCATCGTCGCCGGACGAACGCCCGTTCGCTTCCAGGGGGTTGAGGTCGGTACGGTTCAGGATATCTCCCTTGGAAAAGGGCTGAATAAGATTCAGGTGCGGGTCAGTATCAAATCTGACATGCAGGATGCCCTGCGCAGCGAAACACAGTTCTGGCTGGTGACGCCAAAAGCCTCTCTGGCCGGTGTCTCCGGGCTGGATGCGCTCGTGGGCGGGAACTATATTGGCATGATGCCGGGCAAAGGCGAGCCGCAGGATCACTTTGTTGCGCTGGATACGCAGCCCAAATACCGTCTTAATAACGGCGATTTGATGATTCATCTCCAGGCGCCGGACCTCGGTTCCCTGAACAGTGGCTCCCTGGTCTATTTCCGTAAGATCCCGGTTGGCCGCGTGTACGATTACTCGATTAACCCGAACAAACAGGGCGTCACTATTGATGTGCTGATCGAGCGTCGCTTCACCAATCTGGTGAAAAAGGGCAGCCGCTTCTGGAACGTGTCCGGCGTGGATGCCGACCTCAGCCTGAGCGGCGCCAAAGTGAAGCTGGAAAGTCTGGCCGCCCTGGTGAACGGCGCCATTGCCTTTGACTCCCCGGAAAACTCGAGCCCTGCCACCGCTGATGACACGTTCGGATTGTACGCCGACCTGGCGCACAGCCAGCGCGGCGTGATCGTCAAACTTGCCCTGCCCGATGCTAAGGGGCTAAAAGCGGGTTCAACGCCGCTGATGTATCAGGGTCTGCAGGTCGGCCAGCTCACCAAAATGACGCTCAACCCGGGCGGGTCGGTCACCGGCGAAATGACGGTCGATCCGAGCGTGGTCGATCTCCTGCGCGAGAAAACGCGCATCGAAATGCGCAGTCCAAAGATCTCGCTGAACGATACCAGCCTCAGCACGCTGCTGACCGGCAATACCTTTGAGCTGATCCCGGGTGAAGGTCAGCCCAGCAACAGCTTCGTGATTGCTCCGGCGGATAAAGCTCTGTTGCAAAAACCGGGCGTGGTGACGGTTACCCTGAATGCGCCTGAAAGCTATGGGATTGAAGCCGGTCAGCCGTTGATTTTACACGGCGTGCAGGTGGGACAGGTGCTGGAGCGCAAGCTCTCCGCGGATGGGGTGCAATTCTCCGTCGCCATCGACCCGCAATACAGAGATCTTGTGCACGGTGACAGTAAATTCGTGGTGAACAGTCGCGTCGACGTGAAGGTGGGTCTGGACGGCGTGGAGTTTCTCGGCGCCAGCGCCAGCGAATGGGTCAACGGCGGTATCCGCATTTTACCGGGGGATAAAGGCCCCGTGCGCGACAGCTACCCGCTGTATGCCAACTTGGAGAAAGCGATTGAAAACAGCCTGAGCGATCTTCCTACCACCACGCTGACGTTAAGCGCTGAGACCCTGCCGGACGTTCAGGCGGGATCCGTGGTGCTGTATCGCAAGTTTGAAGTCGGGGAAGTGATTACCGTTCGCCCGCGTGCCGACGCCTTTGATATCGAACTGCACATCAAGCCGGAGTACCGCAAGCTGCTGACGCCGAACAGCGTCTTCTGGGCCGAAGGCGGCGCGAAAGTTCAGCTTAACGGTAACGGACTGACCGTGCAGGCCTCTCCGCTCTCACGCGCGTTGCGGGGGGCGATTAGCTTCGATAACCTCAGCGGTGCGGGCGCGAATCTGCGCAAGGGCGACAAACGTATTCTCTTTCCGTCCGAGACCGCCGCCCGCGCCGTGGGTGGGCAGATTACCCTGCACGCGTTTGACGCCGGTAAGCTGGCAGAAGGCATGCCCATCCGCTATCTGGGTATTGATATCGGGCAGATCCAGAAGCTGACGCTGATCACCTCGCGTAACGAGGTGCAGGCCACTGCCGTACTTTACCCGGAATATGTGCAGACCTTTGCCCGGACGGGTACGCGCTTCTCGGTGGTCACGCCGCAGATCTCGGCCGCAGGCGTTGAGCATCTCGATACCATTTTGCAGCCGTACATCAACGTGGAGCCAGGCCAGGGCAATGCCCGTCGTGATTTCGAGCTGCAGGAAGCCACGATCACCGACTCGCGCTACCTTGGCGGCCTGAGCATCGTGGTGGAAGTGCCGGAAGCGGGCTCGCTGAGCATCGGCACCCCTGTGCTGTTCCGCGGTATTGAAGTAGGTACTGTCACGGGCCTGACGCTCGGGACGCTCTCCGACCGCGTAATGGTGGCGTTGCGCATCAGTGAACGCTACCAGCACCTGGTACGTAATAACTCGGTATTCTGGCTGGCATCCGGCTATTCGCTGGACTTTGGCCTGACGGGAGGCGTGGTGAAAACCGGCACCTTCAACCAGTTCATTCGCGGTGGCATTGCTTTTGCCACGCCGCCGGGAACGCCGCTGGCACCGAAAGCGCAGCCGGGTAAACACTTCCTGCTGCTCGAAAGCGAACCGAAAGAGTGGCGCGAATGGGGAACCGCCCTGCCGCGTTAATCTGCAAGGCTCCGGTGTCAACGCACCGGAGCCTTTATGCTACACTGCGCACCTGAACTTTTCCCTGTGGTGTGCCCGTGGCTCAAAACTCCGTATTTCTTCCTGAACAATTCCTGGCGCAGATGCGCGAGGCGCTTCCTTCTCACCTGTCGTTAGACGATTTTATCGCCGCCTGCCAGCGTCCGTTACGCCGCAGTATTCGCGTCAACACGCTGAAAATCAGCGTCGAGGATTTTCTGGCACTGGTCGCCCCGTACCGCTGGCAGCTTACGCCGGTACCGTGGTGCGCTGAGGGGTTCTGGATCGAGCGCGATGACGAAGACGCCGTGCCGCTGGGAAGCACCGCTGAACATCTGAGCGGCCTGTTCTATATCCAGGAAGCCAGCTCGATGCTGCCGGTGGCAGCCCTGTTCGCCGATGGCAATTCGCCTGAACGCGTAATGGATGTGGCCGCGGCGCCTGGCTCAAAAACCACGCAGATTGCCGCCCGTATGGGTAATCGGGGCGCGATCCTCGCCAACGAGTTTTCCGCCAGCCGCGTGAAGGTATTGCATGCCAACATCAGCCGCTGCGGTATTCATAATGTTGCCCTGACGCACTTCGACGGACGCGTGTTTGGCGCCGCCTTGCCGGAAGCCTTCGACGCCATCCTGCTGGACGCCCCCTGCTCCGGCGAAGGGGTGGTGCGTAAAGACCCCGATGCGTTAAAGAACTGGTCCGTGGAAAGCAACCTTGAGATCGCCGCCACGCAGCGGGAGCTGATCGAGAGCGCATTCCATGCCCTGCGCCCTGGCGGCACGCTGGTCTATTCAACGTGCACCTTAAACCGCGATGAAAACGAAGACGTCTGTTTGTGGCTGAAAGCGCAATACCCGGATGCGGTCGAGTTCCTGCCACTCGACGATCTGTTTGCCTCAGCACAGGAGGCGGTCACCCCTGAGGGTTTCCTTCATGTGTTCCCACAGATTTACGACTGCGAAGGCTTCTTTGTGGCACGTCTGCGTAAAACACAGGCGGTTGCTCCCCTGCCAGCACCTAAATTCAAGGTCGGCAACTTCCCGTTTGCCCCCCTCAAAGGTCGCGATGCAGCACAGCTTGTCGCCGCCGCCGAAAAAATTGGCCTGGTCTGGGATGAGAGCCTGCGCCTCTGGATGCGAGATAAAGAGGTATGGCTGTTCCCGGCTGAGATCGAACCGCTCATCGGAAAGGTCCGTTTTTCCCGAATCGGGATCCGCCTGGCGGAAGTGCATAATAAAGGCTATCGCTGGCAGCATGAGGCCGTCATCGCCCTTGCCGGACGCGAGAATACCTTTGCCCTGACGCATCAGGAAGCCGAAGAGTGGTACCGTGGTCGCGATGTCTATCCTGACAGCACGCCATCAGGCGATGAAGTGATCGTGACGTATCAGGGATACCCGCTCGGGCTGGCAAAAAAAGTCGGTTCACGACTGAAAAACAGCTATCCGCGCGAGCTGGTTCGCGATGGACGGCTGTTTACCGGTAACGATCGCACGGCCTGAAAAAAAGCGCATTTTTTTACTGGCGATTTTGCTCTCCTTGTCTACGATCAAAAATGGGTGGCCGCACTGGTCATACCAGATTTTGACAACCGACCCGGAGAGCACTATGACGAAAACCAGCGTGCGTATTGGCGCTTTTGAAATCGACGACGCAGAGCTGCGCGGCGAAGCACAAGGCGATCGAACGTTAAGTATTCCCTGCAAATCCGACCCGGATTTGTGCATGCAGCTCGATGCATGGGATGCAGACACCAGCGTCCCGGCAATACTTGATGGCGAACACTCAGTCCTTTACCGTGAGCATTACGATAGTAAAACCGATGCCTGGGTCATGCGTCTTGCTTGACCTAAAGAGAACCCGCCCGAAGGCGGGTTATTTATTACTGCAGCTGCGCCAGCGTAAAGTAACCGTCAAATACGGCGCCCGTATCAATGTAGTGAAGATTGTCAAAATCATACCTTCTGTCGACAGGCGTATGTCCGAACCAGAAATGATCCGCACCGCTGATGCCCTGCCCTTTGCCCACCATAAACCCCATCAACCGATCGCGGTCCCATAAAACGCGATGGGCACTGACCGGTTTTTGCCAGCAGTATTCCGCTGCCGGATAATCCGCATGGGCAATCACGTTCAGACCGTTCGCACAGGTTATCTCAATGATATGCGGTAAATCGCGACAGGCCTCGAGCAACGACAGCGCAAGCTGTTGCTGGTCGCGTTCAAGTTGCGCAAACCACATTCCGCCATTCATCATCCAGAGAGAAAAATCGTTATTATCCAGACCGTCGAGCGCCATTTGCTCATGGTTGCCCCGGACGGCACGAAACCATTTTTCATGAATTAGCTGCAGGCATTTCACGCTATCAGGCCCACGATCGATCATATCCCCAACGGAAATAAGCAAATCCTCATACGGGTTAAAATGACGGCGTTTAAGCTCCTCCATAAGCCACTGATAACAGCCATGTATATCGCTGACAACCCAGACGTGGCGCCACATCCCACCTTCAATTCGCTGATACATAACCCCTCCTGTTAACAGTATAGCCGCCGCAGAAAATGCAACAGGCGGGCGTGGTCCTCACGAAGTGAAACAAACGGTAAACCAAACAGAAATAAAGATCCTCGCGCTATTAATCCCTTTTTCCTGGCTCTTTAGAATAAAGGGAGAAAAAAAGAGGGGTCTTCACGTGTCTAATACGCACCTGCATAACGATGTTTTCTATCCGCATCGCACAAATATTATTTCCGAGCTGGTGAACGGCAAACGCGTCCCGGGACCGATCTGGCGCAAACGCGAATATCGCCTGAAGTTCCTGTTACGTTCGCTGGTGTTCTGGTCTTCTACCCATCGAATGCTGGAGGCGCTTTCTGGTCGCGACGATTTCGACAAACTGCTGGCCTCTCAAATTACATTGCCAAGCAAAACCCACCGGCAGTACCTGATGCGCGGCCTGACGGCTAACGATCGCGCCGACGCGATCGTTAGTCATTATTACTGGATTGATAGCCTGAAAGAGAGCTGCCTCGCCCTGGCCCTGACCAGCCCGCAGGAGCAACCCGTTGCGCAGTTCCATGCAAAAGACGGTGTTATCTATACGGTCAATGCGTCCTCTGCGGGGAAAGCCGAGCGTGAAGGTGAAAGCACGCTGTGGCTTCGCGACAACGAGGATACGCTGCTGGCCAGCCTGACCTTTAGCGTCGCGCGCAGCAATGGTCAGCAAGTCATGGTCATTGGCGGGCTTCAGGGTCCCCGCCGCAGCGTAACGCGTGACGTGATTAAACAGGCCACCCGCGCCTGCCACGGCTTGTTCCCAAAGCGCGTGTTGATGGAAGTGCTTTTCCAGCTGGCTGCACAGTCCTCTGTCCGGGCGATTTTTGCCGTCAGCGATGAGGGCCACGTATTCCGCGCGTTGCGCTATCGCCTCAGCAAAGGCCGCCATTTCCACGCCAGCTACGATGAATTCTGGGCATCTCTGGACGGTAAAAAACTCTCCGCTTTCTGCTGGCAGCTGCCGCTGCAAATGGCACGCAAATCCCTTGAAGAGATCGCCAGTAAAAAACGCGCTGAATACCGCCGTCGCTTTGAGCTGCTTGATGAAATCGAGGCGTCGGTTAAGTCGCACTTTTAGACCCCGCACCCACTTTGTTGAATTGCTATAGAAAAATTAACAAGGCAGGCAAACGGGCTGAATTTAGCTATGTCGTGTTGTGAATTACAAAAAAGTTCTTAAGGGATGCTCTGTATCGTAAAGGTAGTGTTCGAAACGATTTCTTTTACGCCACAATTAACCTTCTACCATTCAAAGAGTTAAGCATTAAAAACCCGTCAAATACGGGTTTTAATGCTTACCAATACATCCATTCGGTCTGAATGTCGGTGTGCGCTGAGTTCCAAAATATTATCAAACTGAAGAACAAGCAGAGAGCTTTAATTCAGTTACATGCTTTTGCATAAAGTTCATTAAATGCTTTGATCTGAGATCGAACTTCATCGACCAGAAATTTATCATCAGTTGCGTAAGCTATCGGTCGTCGTGAATACTTGAAGCCCAGAACCAAATGATATGGTTCGGCAGCAATAAAACGAGCACCTATTTTTCGGCCTAGTTGAGTCTCACCAGAGAGAATACCGCAAACATAGGGATGCCCTTCAGAATGATGTAATGACATTTCCGTAAAAGAAACTGGCTTGGTTGTATCTAAGTCGCTGTCACAGAGACCAATCATCATTTTCCTTGTTTGCTTATCTTCAAAATTTCTTGCTAGCTGCTCTTTGAACACATTGCAACTATCAGAATTTCCTGCCCCGCGCTTAAAGAATTCAATCACTGCAGGTTTTACAGCTTCAAAATTGTATTGTTCTTGAGCATGACTGCCCTGGGCCACGGTTAAGAGTATAAACAGGAGTAAATTCTGTGTCTTCATGGACGCCATTCCCTAAAAATATCTCTTAACATATCGGCAGATTTTGGATTTACCCAACTTATTTTATCCAAATGTTCGAACCCCGCTCTGCGGAGAAAGAAAACCTGGACCGCTAACTCCTGACGGTCTTCCCCGGGCGTTCGAGAGATAAGGGATTCACCCGGGTTGAAATTCGGACCTTACTCGCCACCTTTCCATGAGAGCAGAAGCCTCGCGAACAGACCCTATGAAAAGGAGCGCGGAGAGGAGTTTGCTCAATGCTTGCTCGGCCACAAAAATTTAACAATGACCAAAAAATACCTGGACGTACGCGGTGCAGATTATGTTATGGTTTAGACAGGATATGGAATATTCGAGTAATTTTCTGGGCATTTCGGGTAAAGACCGAAAAACGCTTGAGAAACAAATAGATAAAAAGAGACCGAATACGATTCCTGTATTCGGTCCAGGGAAATGGCTCTTGGGAGAGAGCCGTGCGCTAAAAGTTGGCATTAATGCAGGCTAAGTCGCCTTGCCTTTTAAGAATAGATGACGACGCCAGGTTTTCCAGTCCACAGCTAAAGCGGTCGGAAAAAAAGCGCCAGAGCATCATAAAATGTGAAAAACCGCAGTGCTTTCGCAAGCATCTGCGGTTTTTTATTGGAAACCTGAACGTTAGCAGAGCTTGTCGGCGCGCTCGATAAACGGGGCCAGACTCATTTTCTGGCCCGGATTCGCCGGGTCATCGATCTGAATAATGCTAATCGGCTGGCCGCTGCTCTTTCCGCTGGCCACCTGCTGCTCGGCGGTTTCATTTAACGGGTATTGCACCAGCGTGCTCGGGTTGATGGCATACAGCGCATGGCCCGGACGGCAGGTCAGCATCACCTCTTCGCGGTTGAACGCCCATTTATCCTTGCCCACTTCAAAACGGCTGACGGTGATAACCTGCGGTGCGGCTAACGCGCTCCCCGTGCAGGCCAGCAATATGAGAGAAAGTACTGTCTTTTTCATATGATATTTAACCTTGTCAGAAGGGTTCCCAGGTGGCGAACAGACTGACCGTTGCCAGTACCAGCGCCCCCAGCACCACTTCTGCCTGTGTCATCCTGATAAAAATCTGTTGTGCTCGCCCGGTCTCCGGACGAAACCGTGGCACCAGAAAATACCGATTTGCCAGCGCAATTACCACCATCAACGCCACCAGCGCACATTTGAACAACAAAAACTGCACGTAGTCAGCCTGCCATGGAATATGGACGCCCAGTATCATGAGCGCATTGATCGCTCCGCTGAGCAGCACGCCCGCGACCGCATAATGGCCCACGCGCGAGAAGCGCATCATGGTATAGATGGCGGCATTCTGCCAGCGCCCTTTCGCCAGACGCATACAGAACAGCAGGGGCAGTAATCCGCCAAGCCAGGTAGCAGCACAGATCAGGTGAAACGCGTGATTAAGGCGCTGCAACGCCCCCATCGGACCGTCGTTCATCGCCGCGTGCCCTACCCCCGCCAACAGAATAAGCTGGCCCATGGCGAGCAGCAGCAGCCGCGAACCTTTCAGCGGCGCGAGCCATGCTGCAGCGACCGTCATCACAGCAAGAATTATTTGCCACAGCCAGACGCCGCCAAACTGTGTCCTCATCACGCCGAACCAGACCTGCGGGGCAAACACATCTCCCCAGCCGTTACCCATCAGTCCGCCCTGAAGCATAAACATCAGGAGTGCAGCCGTCAGGCTCACTAAGGCCGCCACTTTCTGCTGCAGCTGAAAACGCCGGGACATCAGCCGCTGGAGAGAGGAAGGCGCAAACCAGACGCTGTAAAGCGCGTTGCCAAAAACCAGCATCAGCGCCCCGAAATGGATAAAGCGCAACCCGATATAACACAGCGCCAGCATGCTATTTCACGCTAAAGTGATAGCTGCCTTTGGTTTTATGACCGTCTACAGAGACGACATGCCAGTCTACCTGGTACGTCCCTGACGTCAGCGTTTGTTCCAGCGGAACGGTGAGTTGCGCCTTGTTCTTTTCGTCTCGCGTAGCGGTACCCGTTTTGATGACCTGCTTTTGTGCGTCCGTCACCACCACACCGCTAAATCCCGGTTCGATGCCTTCTGAAAAATGCAGCGTAAGTGCCTGTGGAGCGCTCACCACGCTGTCCGCTGCCGGGATCGGCTGCTTAAGATGCGCATGCGCCAGCGCGGAGGAGGTCATCATTGTAGAGGTCAGAAAAACCAGTGCGCATACCGCGCGGGAAGCGGAGAAACCCATCGCAATCATTCCTTTTTGTTATGTCTGTATGCTAAAGAATAACGCTGTATAATAAACGAGTCGAGGAACATCCTGCCTCCGCTTGTCATCGTCGTGCAATCGCGGTAACGTTGCCGCCGCAGAAAAAGGAGAAGGTAATGAAGATCAATCTGGCCGCCCTTCCACAGGACGAGATGGATAAAGTGAATGTCGATCTCGCTGCCGCTGGCGTCGCGTTCAAAGAGCGTTACAACATGCCTGTCGTGGCTGAAGTCGTTGAACGGGAACAGCCCGCCCATCTGCGCGACTGGTTTCGCGAAAGACTCATCGCCCACCGTCTCGCCTCGGTTAACCTCTCCCGTTTACCGTACGAACCTAAAGTTAAATAAGCTTAACGAGCCGTTACACTTCCTTACGCTGAATCTGGCAGGATAAGAAAACCCTGATAAATTTAGGTGTATTCTTAAATTTCTGCGACTCAGTGTATAAGGAAGTCACGATGTCACATTGGAATATAGCGGCAGCCCAGTATGGTGGGCAGCATCAGAGTGTCGATGACCATATCACGCACCACCTGCGCTTCATCGCCGAAGCAGCACGGCAGCGGTGCGATCTGCTGGTATTCCCTGAACTCTCATTAACAGGCTCGGGTACGACGACGCTACCTCCCCCACCCGATGACGCGCAGCTGGAACCGCTGCTGGACGCGGCGCATTTTTACCGGATTACCGTGATTGCCGGGCTCCCCCTGGAACGGAACGGTCAGCGCCAGAAAGGCCTCGCGCTCTTCACGCCCGCCCGTCACCGCATCCTGCGTTACCCGCAAGGTAGCGGTGCCAGCCTGGTGCCAGGGGAGAAACAGCTCAGCATTATTGATGCGCATGCCGATTCCCCCAATCTCGATCCCAGAGCGTCGCTGTTTACCAGCAGCCAGTCCGTGGAGGATCACCGCTGGCGGCAGTCCATCAGTACCCTGCAGCGCTTCGCGCATAAATATGCCATTGCGGTGCTGATGGCGAACGCCTGCGGCGGTAGCGCGCTGTGGGATGAAAAAGGTCAGTTGATCGTCCGCGCCGATCGGGGCGAGCTGCTGTTGACCGGCACGCTCGGCGGAGAGGGTTGGCAAGGCGATATCATTCCTTTAGGCTAGGCGTTTTAAGCTCAGGAGTGTTCAATGCTGCGCGTCATCGATACCGAAACTTGCGATCTTCAGGGCGGAATTGTGGAAGTGGCCTCTGTCGACGTGGTTGATGGTAAAATCGTCAACCCAATGAGCCATCTGGTGCGTCCCGACCGCCCCATCAGCCCTCAGGCGATGGCTATCCATCGCATTACCGAATCGATGGTGGCGGACAAGCCGTGGATCGAAGAGATCATTCCCCACTATTACGGTAGCCCTTGGTACGTCGCGCATAACGCCAGTTTTGACCGCCGGGTGCTTCCTGAGATGCCGGGGGAATGGATTTGTACCATGAAGCTGGCGCGTCGCCTCTGGCCGGGCATTAAATACAGCAATATGGCGCTGTACAAGTCCCGCAAGCTCAGCGTCCGCACGCCTGAAGGGCTTCACCATCACCGGGCCCTGTATGACTGCTATATCACCGCCGCGCTACTCATCGATATTATGAACACCTCGGGCTGGACGCCGGACGATATGGCAACGATTACCGGACGCCCCGCACTGCTGACCACGTTTACTTTTGGTAAATACCGGGGCAGAGCGGTGTCGGATATTGCGGATAAAGACCCGGGCTATTTGCGCTGGCTGTATAACAACCTCGACAAAATGAGCCCGGAACTGCGCCTGACGCTGAAACATTATCTGGGCGAAGCTTAACGCTCCGCACGGCCTGGCAGCGTCTCCTGCGCCAGGCCAATCAGGAAGGCATATTCCAGAGCAACCCCTTCGTAGGATTTAAATCGACCCGATTTCCCGCCGTGACCGGAGTCCATATCGGTACACAGCAGCAGCAGGTTGTCGTCGGTTTTCAGCTCCCGCAGTTTCGCCACCCATTTTGCCGGCTCCCAGTACTGCACCTGAGAATCATGCAGACCGGTGGTGACAAGCATGTGGGGATAGGCTTTCGCTTCCACGTTATCGTACGGGCTGTACGTTTTCATATAGCGGTAGTAAATCTCATCCTGCGGATTGCCCCACTCTTCGAACTCCCCTGTTGTAAGCGGGATGGATTCATCGAGCATGGTCGTCACCACATCGACAAACGGCACCTGCGCGACAATCCCCTTAAAGCGCTCGGGGCGCTGGTTGATCACCGCCCCCATCAGCATGCCTCCCGCGCTGCCGCCCATGCCAAAGCAGAGCTGCGGATCGCCATAGCCCTGCTCAATCAGCGCATCGCAGACGTCGAGGTAGTCATTGAAGGTGTTTTTCTTTTTCAGGAATTTCCCGTCCTCGTACCAGTGCTGCCCCAGCTCACCGCCGCCGCGAATATGGGCGATGGCGAAAACAAAGCCGCGGTCGAGCAGGCTTAATCGGCTGCTGCTGAAATCGGCATCCATGCTTGAGCCGTAGGAGCCGTACCCGTACACCAGGATCGGGTTTTTGCCTTTCTGGAAATGGGCTTTGTGATAGACGAGCGAGACGGGGACCTCGACGCCATCCCGGGCGGTGACCCACAGGTGCTCGCTGCGGTAGTTTTCAGACTCAAACCCTTTGACCTCGGTCTGTTTAATCACCTGGCGCTGCCCGGTATCCATGTCCAGCTCAAACAGGGTGTCCGGTGTGGTCATCGATGAGTAGCCGTAGCGCAGCCGCGAGGATTCAGGTTCCGGGTTGAAACCAATCCACGTCACATAGGCCGGGTCGTCGAACGCGATCCCCACCACTTCCCGCGTTTTACGGTTGATTTGCCGGATACTGGTCAGCCCGCGCTGACGCTCCTCCACCACCAGCCAGTCGGTGAACAGGGTGAACCCTTCCAGCATCACCTGATCCCGCGCGGGGATAAGCACCTCCCATTTGCGCTCATCACGCACTTTGGTTTTATAGAGACCAAAGTTTTTACCCTCGCGATTCGAACGCAGATAAAAGCTGTGCTGAAAGTGATCCAGGCTGTACTCATGATCCTTCCGGCGCGGCAGGAAACAGAGCGGCTGGGCGTCGGGCAGCTCGGCATCCAGCAGCAGGACTTCCGACGTCGTGGCGCTGGCCAGGAAGATAATCACATAATGGCGCGAGGAGGTTTTATGCAGGCTGACATAGAACGTTTCGTCTTTCTCTTCATAGACCAGCTCGTCGTCTGCAGAGTCCGTTCCCACGGTATGCCGCCATACCTGATAGGGCAGCAGCGTAGAGGCATGCTTTTTGACGTAGTAAACCGTCTCGGAATCATTCGCCCAGACAAAATCCGGGGAGACGTTTTCCAGCATTTCAGGATACCAGTTGCCGGTGTCCAGATTGCGAAAACGCAGGCCGTACTGGCGACGCGAGAGATAATCCTCCGCCAGCGCCATTACCGCGTTATCCGGTGAAATGGACATGCCGCCCAGAGTATAAAACTCGCTGTGGGCGGCGCGCTGGTTGGCATCCAGCAGAATATCCCACGCATCCCATTCGGCGCTCAGCACCGACTGACGCTGGTAGATGGGATACTCGTTGCCGGGCTCGTAAATATGGCGGTAGCGATAGCCGTTTTTGGTCCAGGGCGCCGAGATATCGCGCTGAGGAATGCGCTGCACCATCTCATTCAGCAGCTGGTCCTGAAGCGTCTGCTGGCTGGACATGACCTTGCGGCCGTAGTCATTTTCCTCGTGCAGATAGTCGAGCACCTCTGGCCGGGAGCGCGAATCGTCCCGTAGCCAGTAATAGTTGTCTATACGCGTATCGCCATGCGTGGTGATCGCATAAGGTATACGTCGGGCTTTCGGTGGCATGTCATCATTCTTTTTAGTTTTACACCCTATAAGGTTGGCAAAACCCACGCATGATGCAAGCGAAACCGGATCGCAACGGCGAGCACTATCCCTGTAACGCCTGTTTTTGTTCCCGGATATCCCGCTCAATGCCCTCACGCACGTCCTGGGGGATCTTCAGCGCGTCTCCAAGCGCATTCAGGTAGCTGCGTTCCATAAAGTGATCGATATCGATGGCGGCACAGCTGAGGAAATAGAGTTCAAGCGCCTCTTCCTCATTTTTCACGCTTTGCGCCAGACGCTGCGGCTCCAGAGGCTGTTCGATGGCCTGCGCCACCAGCGCTCTGCCCTTCTCTTCAACGCCAGCTTCACGCAGTTGCTGTTCGATCGCCAGTCGTTCCTTATCGTCAATATGCCCGTCACTTTTCGCGGCAAAAACCAGCGCCAGGATCAGCCGTTCAGTACGCAGATCCAGCGGCGAGGTATGCTCGCCATAATGCGGTTCGTCGCTGTGCGCGGTCCGGACCCTGTCCTTGTATTTATTCCACAGGACGGTGCCCGCAATGGCGCCCCCACCGGCCAGCAACGCGCCTGTCCCGTACTTTGCCAGCAGCTTGCGCGAGGATTTATTCGCGACCAGCAGGCCAGCCAAGCCGCCGAGCGCCCCGGGTACCAGCAGTTTACTGAGGTCCCGCTCGCCGGAAGACGATGTTTTCTGCCCTAACAGTGATTGCAATTGATTTAGCCAGCCAGACATGGTTTCCCTCACTTAACGGTGAATATGTTCCACAGCGTAAGCGAGCAGGCGTCAGGAAATGTCTGGCCGGGCTAAAGAAGCGCAAATTTCTTCCTCCCGCGCTTAGCAGTGCACAAGACAGACGCAAACGTTTTCGTTTATACTGCCCGCAACTTTTTCAGGGGGATTGTTATGATTCGTTTAGGAACCGCGCTGCGACCTGCGGCGACGCGAGTGATGCTGTTGGGATCGGGCGAGCTGGGAAAAGAGGTCGCCATTGAGTGCCAGCGTTTAGGTGTGGAAGTCATTGCCGTAGACCGTTACGCCGATGCGCCCGCCATGCACGTCGCCCATCGTTCTTATGTGATTAACATGCTGGATGGCGATGCCCTTCGCGAGCTGATTACGCGCGAGAAACCCGATTTCGTGGTACCGGAAATTGAAGCCATCGCCACCGATACGCTGATTGCGCTTGAGCAGGAAGGCCAGCGCGTGGTGCCCTGCGCGAAAGCCGCAAAGCTGACCATGAACCGCGAGGGCATTCGTCGCCTGGCGGCGGAAGAGCTGGAATTGCCCACCTCGAGCTATCGTTTTGCTGGCGATAAGGCCGCATTCCTGCAGGCCGTAGAGGAGATTGGTTACCCGTGCATCGTTAAGCCGGTGATGAGCTCCTCCGGTAAAGGACAGAGCTTCATTCGCGACAGCAGCACGCTCGATAAGGCGTGGGATTACGCCCAGCAGGGTGGCCGCGCCGGTGCCGGTCGCGTCATCGTCGAAGGCGTGGTGAAGTTTGATTTCGAGATCACCCTGCTGACCGTCAGCGCCGTTGACGGCGTCCATTTCTGCGACCCGATTGGCCACCGCCAGGAGGATGGCGATTACCGCGAATCCTGGCAGCCGCAGCAGATGAGTGCTCTGGCGCTGGAGCGTGCGCAGGCGATCGCCCGTAAAACCGTCCTGGCGCTGGGCGGCTATGGCCTGTTTGGCGTGGAGCTGTTTGTGTGCGGTGATGAGGTGATTTTCAGCGAGGTCTCCCCGCGCCCGCATGACACCGGCATGGTCACGCTCATTTCGCAGGATCTTTCCGAGTTCGCTCTGCACGTGCGCGCCTTCCTCGGCCTGCCCGTCGGCGGTATCCGTCAGTATGGCCCGGCCGCCTCGGCGGTGATCCTGCCGCAGTTAACCAGCCAGAACGTTACGTTTGATAACGTCGACGCGGCGGTGGGTGCCGGGTTGCAGGTACGTTTGTTCGGTAAGCCGGAGATCGACGGAACCCGCCGTCTCGGCGTGGCATTAGCCACCGGGGATAACGTTGACGACGCCGTGGCGAGAGCGAAAGCGGCCGCTGCGAGCGTCAAGGTTGCAGGATAAAAAAAACGGGCCGTAAGGCCCGTTTTTCATGCGGCGAATGACTTACTGCTTCGCACCTTCCACCGCTTCGCGAGCCAGTTTTGTGATGCGATCCCAGTCGCCCGCTTCCAGCGCATCCGCCGGAACCAGCCATGAGCCACCGATGCACAGCACGCTTTTCAGCGCCAGGTAGTCACGGTAGTTGGCAGGAGAAATACCGCCCGTCGGGCAGAAGCGTACCTGGGAGAAAGGACCGGCAATGGCCTGCAGCGCTTTGGTGCCGCCGTTCGCTTCCGCCGGGAAGAATTTAAACTCTTTCAGACCGTAGTCCATGCCCAGCATCAGTTCAGAGACGGTGCTGATACCCGGGATCAGCGGAATAGTGCCTTCGGTCGCGGCCTTCAGCAGCGACTCGGTCAGGCCCGGGCTGATGGCAAACTGTGCGCCCGCTTCGGTCACTTCAGCCAGCTGTTTTGCGTTCGTCACGGTACCCGCACCGATGATGGCGTCCGGCACTTCTTTAGCAATGGCGCGAATGGCGTCCATCGCGCAGGCGGTACGCAGGGTCACTTCCAGAACGCGAACGCCGCCCGCAACCAGCGCTTTCGCCATCGGTACAGCGTGCTCCAGCTTGTTTACCACGATAACCGGCACGACAGGGCCCGTGGTCAGGATTGCTTCTGCACTTGTTTTCCAGTTTTTCATCAGAGTTTTCTCTCGCCAGATCGTTAAAATCAAGTCGTCTTAAAACGTAATACAGGTTGCGCCCTGCTCAGCACCGGAGAGTTTCTCACGCAGCGCGCCAAACATTTCGCGTCCTGTTCCCACGCGCGACGCGCTCAGGTCAGGAATATGGGGCTGACGTGCCGCCAGTTCGGCATCATCCACCAGCAGGGTTAACTCGCCTGTCTGACCGTTAACGCGGATCATGTCACCGTCACGCACTTTCGCCAGCAGGCCACCGTCGTACGCTTCCGGCGTCACGTGGATGGCTGAAGGCACTTTACCTGAGGCGCCAGAGAGGCGTCCATCGGTCACCAGTGCAATTTTGAAACGGCGGTCCAATAATACACCAAGTGGTGGCATAAGTTTATGTAATTCTGGCATCCCGTTGGCTTTTGGCCCCTGATGACGCACCACTACCACGCAGTCTTTATCGAGCAGACCGGCGTCAAAGGCAGGTAATACGTCGTGCTGGCTTTCAAATACCACCGCCGGCGCTTCGATAATCTGGTTCTCTTCCGGTACGGCAGAGGTCTTCATCACCGCGCGACCGAGGTTACCGCTGAGCACTTTGGTGCCACCGTGAGGAGAGAACGGTTTGTCGATGGTGGCGATAACCTGCGCATCAAGAGACGCGCTCGCCCCTTCACGCCAGTCCAGCTCGCCGTTGTTCAGCCATGGCTCCTGGGTGTAGCGCTGCAGGCCAAAGCCCGCCACGGTGTTGACATCTTCATGCAGCAGACCGCCTTTCAGCAACTCGCGCATCAGCAGCGGTACGCCGCCCGCGGCCTGGAAGTGGTTGATGTCCGCCGGGCCATTCGGGTACAGGCGTGCCATCAACGGCACCACGGAAGAGATCTCGGAGAAGTCATCCCAGTTAATCAGAATGCCCGCAGCACGCGCCATGGCCACCAGGTGCATGGTGTGGTTGGTTGACCCACCGGTTGCCAGCAGCGCGACAATCCCGTTGACGATGACCTTTTCGTCGACCATTTTGCCCATCGGCATCCATTCGTTGCCGTTGCCGGTAAGACGCGTGACCTGACGGGCCGCAGCCTCGGTCAGCGCTTTGCGCAGCGGCGCGTCCGGCTGGATAAAGGATGAGCCCGGAAGCTGCATCCCCATAAACTCCACCACCATCTGGTTCGTGTTCGCGGTACCGTAGAACGTACAGGTGCCCGGCGCATGGTAGGACGCGGCTTCCGCCTCCAGCAGCGCCTGACGGTCTGCTTTCCCTTCCGCGTACAGCTGGCGAATGCGCACTTTTTCTTTGTTCGGCAGGCCGCTTGCCATTGGGCCCGAGGGCACGAAGATCGCAGGCAGATGACCAAACGACAGCGCGGCCATCACCAGGCCCGGAACAATCTTGTCGCACACGCCGAGATAGAGCGCGCCATCAAACATGTTGTGTGACAGACCCACCGCCGCGGACATGGCAATCACTTCGCGGCTCAGCAGGGAGAGCTCCATACCGTCCTGACCCTGTGTTACGCCGTCGCACATGGCGGGTACCCCACCCGCCACCTGGCCGACCGCATTCACGCTGTGCAGCGCTTTACGGATGATATCCGGATAAACCTCATAGGGCTGGTGCGCGGAGAGCATATCGTTATAGGCGGTAATGATGGCGATATTGTTACGCAACATGCTTTTCAGCGACGCTTTATCGTCAGGCTGGCAGGCGGCGAAGCCGTGCGCCAGGTTACCGCAGGCCAGTTGAGATCGGTGGACGGTGTTGCTCTTTGCCTGCTCAATCCGGGCGAGGTAGGCCGAACGGGTCTCTTTCGAGCGCTCAATAATGCGCTGTGTTACGCGTAACAATGTCGGATTCATAAAAGCTCCTCTCATTTATCTGTCCGGGCTCGGGAGTTTACAAAGTCGCTGGCAGTTGTTAACAACGCTGAAACGCTTGCTGTCCGGAGCTCAGGGGCAAAATCACTTCCGGCAGTGTAATAAAAAAAGCTCCGCGGGTGAATCCACGCGGAGCTTAAAAGTTGAAAATTGTGCCACGAGCTGTGTTAGATCATGTTACCGGTAAAATAACACTTTCGGGCTAGCGGATTATCTTACTCAAACTCATTCCAGGAGCGGCCATCGCGGGTGATCATCGCCACCGATGCGACAGGCCCCCAGGTACCCGCCTGATACGGTTTTGGCGCATCCTGATCGGCAGCCCAGGCTTCGGTGATGGAGTCGACCCATTTCCACGCCTCTTCCACTTCATCGCGACGCACGAACAACGCCTGAATACCGCGCATGGTTTCCAGCAGCAGACGCTCGTACGCATCGGCCAGGTGCGTCTGGTTGAAGGTTTCGGAGTAGCTCAGATCCAGCTTGGTGGTCTGCAGGTTGTGTTTATGATCCAGGCCCGGCACTTTGTTCAGGATCTGGATATCCACGCCCTCGTCCGGCTGCAGACGAATGGTCAGCTTGTTCTGCGGCAGCTCCTGCCAGGACTCTTTGAACAGGTTCAGTTCCGGGTTCTTAAAGTAGACAACCACTTCGGAACATTTCGCAGGCAGACGCTTACCGGTGCGCAGGTAGAACGGAACACCCGCCCAGCGCCAGTCGTCGATATCCACGCGGATCGCCACGAACGTCTCGGTGTTGCTGGACTTGTTCGCGCCCTCTTCTTCCAGGTAGCCCGGCACTTTTTTGCCCTGCGCAAACCCGGCGGTGTACTGGCCGCGAACGGTCTTCTCACGCACGTTGGAGCGGTCGATGCGGCGCAGCGATTTCAGCACTTTCACTTTTGCGTCACGGATGCTGTCCGCCGTCAGGTCAGACGGTGGAGACATGGCAATCATGCACAGAATCTGCAGCAGGTGGTTCTGGATCATGTCGCGCATCTGGCCGGCCTGGTCAAAGTAACCCCAGCGGCCTTCAATACCCACCTCTTCTGCCACGGTGATTTCCACGTGGTCGATAGTGCGGTTGTCCCAGTTATTCACAAACAGCGAGTTAGCGAAACGCAGGGCCAGCAGGTTCAGTACCGTCTCTTTACCGAGATAGTGGTCGATACGGTAGACCTGGCACTCTTCAAAGAACTCGCCCACCTGGTCGTTGATTTCACGCGAGGTTGCCAGCGACGTACCCAGCGGCTTCTCCATCACGACGCGCGCCGGTTTGGCATTCAGTTTGGCTTCGCCCAGGCCTTTGCAGATGGCGCCGAAGGTGCTTGGCGGCATGGCGAAATAGTTAATCGTGACACGGTTTTTCTGATCCAGCATCGCGCCTAAGCGGGTAAACGCGCTGACGTCATTAACGTCCAGGTTGCAGAAATCGAGACGTCCACTCAGGGTATCCCACAAACTTTCATCAATTTTTTCCTTCATGAAAGTTTCGAGCGCCTCGCGGACGACTTTGGTATAAGCGTCCTTGTCCCAGTCGGCGCGCCCTACACCCAGGATACGGGTATCCGGATGAATTTGGCCCGCTTTCTCCAGTTGATACAGGGAAGGCAGCAATTTTCGGCGTGCAAGATCGCCTTTCGCGCCGAAAATGACCAGGTCACATGCCTGGGCTGTTTGCGTTACCGCCATGTCATTCTCCTCAGTTAGATCACCTGGTACTTCTGCCAGGTATCGTTGTAATTTTATTACAATGCACTGTACTGCTTTTACGTCATTCCCGAAACCATTAGCGCTTATCGTCGCGTGCGATACCGCGATTTTTCACCCTTTGGATGATTTCGACGGCTTAATGACGCAACAACCGTCGTTTCTTTGCGCAACAGGGTCATAGCAAAACCCGACACCGATCAAGTAATGAAAAAAAACAACAACATTATCTTGTCGATTGTTACCCTTAATGGAAGCCACAAGGGTAATATCGGCTAAATCGAATCACGATTTCATCAATTTATGAAATCGTTTACACCCATGAGCATCCTGTTAACATGAACATGCTGGAAAAAATCCAGTTTCAACTGGAACACCTTAGCAAATCCGAGCGAAAAGTGGCCGAGGTCATTCTCGCCTCTCCCGCTCAGGCGATTCATTCAAGCATCGCCGCTCTGGCACAGGAAGCGGGTGTTAGCGAACCCACGGTCAATCGCTTTTGCCGCAGCCTGGAAACGCGCGGCTTTCCTGATTTTAAACTGCATCTGGCGCAAAGTCTGGCTAACGGCACCCCTTATGTTAATCGTAATGTGGATGAAGACGACAGCGTTGATGCCTATACCGCGAAAATTTTTGAGTCGGCCATGGCTTCGCTCGACCACGTCCGTCAGTCACTGGACATGAGCTCCGTGAATCGCGCGGTGGATTTACTCACCCAGGCCAAGCGAATTGCGTTCTTTGGGCTCGGGTCGTCGGCAGCCGTCGCGCATGACGCCATGAACAAATTTTTCCGCTTTAACGTCCCGGTGATTTATTCCGATGACATTGTCCTGCAACGCATGAGCTGTATGAATTGCAGTGAAGATGACGTCGTGGTACTGATTTCGCATACCGGCCGCACCAAGAGTCAGGTTGAGCTGGCGCAGCTGGCCCGTGAAAACGATGCCATGGTGATTGCGCTGACCACGGCAGGCACGCCGCTGGCGCGTGAGGCAACGCTGGCGATCACCCTCGACGTGCCGGAAGACACCGACATTTATATGCCGATGGTCTCCCGCCTGGCCCAGCTCACCGTGATTGACGTGCTCGCGACCGGTTTTACCTTACGTCGGGGGGCAAAATTCCGGGATAACTTGAAGCGGGTCAAGGAAGCGCTGAAGGAATCGCGTTTTGATAAAGAATTGCTTATAAAGAGCGATGTTCCCTGATAGTTGATAACGAATACGTCACGAATAATGACGATGTAACGATTTACGGCATTCGGTCCCCTCGCCGCTGCCTTGCAGCAGATGAAGGCCGATTCAATGTTCACGCAACACCAAAGTTGTTTCAGTCAACGGAGTATTACATGTCCAGAAGGCTTCGCAGAACCAAGATCGTAACCACCTTAGGCCCGGCCACCGATCGCGATAATAATCTCGAAAAAATTATCGCCGCCGGTGCCAACGTGGTGCGTATGAACTTCTCTCACGGTACGCCAGAAGACCATAAATTACGTGCCGATAAAGTGCGTGAAATCGCAGCTAAACTGGGCCGCCACGTTGCTATCCTCGGCGATTTGCAGGGTCCTAAAATTCGTGTCTCCACCTTTAAAGAGGGGAAAGTTTTCCTCAATATCGGCGACAAATTTCTGCTGGATGCCAACCTGGGCAAAGGCGAAGGCGATAAAGAAAAAGTCGGTATCGACTATAAAGGCCTCCCGGCTGACGTCGTACCTGGCGATATCCTGCTGCTTGATGACGGCCGCGTACAGCTGAAAGTGCTGGAAGTTCAGGGCATGAAAGTGTTCACCGAAGTTACCGTCGGCGGCCCGCTCTCCAACAATAAAGGCATCAACAAACTGGGCGGCGGCCTCTCTGCAGAAGCTCTCACCGATAAAGACAAAGCGGACATCGTGACGGCTGCGCTGATCGGCGTTGATTACCTGGCTGTCTCCTTCCCGCGCTGCGGCGAAGATCTGAACTATGCGCGTCGCCTGGCACGCGATGCAGGCTGCGATGCCAAAATCGTCGCCAAAGTTGAGCGTGCGGAAGCCGTTTGCGATCAGGACGCCATGGACGACGTGATCCTCGCGTCTGACGTGGTGATGGTTGCACGCGGCGACCTGGGTGTGGAAATCGGCGACCCTGAGCTGGTCGGTATTCAGAAAGCCCTGATTCGTCGCGCACGTCAGCTGAACCGCGCGGTGATCACCGCGACTCAGATGATGGAATCGATGATCACTAACCCGATGCCAACCCGTGCCGAAGTCATGGACGTGGCAAACGCCGTGCTGGACGGAACCGATGCGGTGATGCTCTCCGCAGAAACCGCAGCGGGCCAGTATCCGGCAGAAACCGTGGCCGCCATGGCGCGCGTCTGCCTGGGCGCTGAAAAGATCCCTAGCATCAACGTCTCTAAACACCGTCTGGACGTGCAGTTCGACAACGTGGAAGAAGCGATTGCGATGTCGGCAATGTATGCGGCAAACCATCTTAAGGGCGTTACCGCGATCATTACCATGACCGAATCTGGCCGCACCGCGCTGATGACCTCGCGTATCAGCTCGGGTCTGCCGATCTTCGCCATGTCCCGTCACGAACGTACGCTGAACCTGACGGCGCTGTACCGCGGCGTGACGCCGGTTCACTTCGACAGCACCAATGACGGCGTGGCCGCCGCGCACGATGCCGTAAACCTGCTGCGCGACAAAGGCTATCTGGTGTCCGGTGATATCGTCATTGTGACCCAGGGCGATGTGATGAGCACCATCGGCTCAACCAACACCACCCGCGTTATGACCGTCGAATAATAATGTCTCTGTTAAAAAGCCCTCTCCAGATGGAGAGGGCTTTTTTTATTTCGTTGGATACAGCTCTTTGCGTTTATACGGCTCTGTTTCACCCGGTTTGCGCGTTTTAAGCAGCTTCAAAATCCACGTGTACTGTTCCGCATGCGGTCCCACCAGAATCTCCACCTCTTCGTTCATCCGACGCGCAATGGTGTGGTCATCGGCGGTGAGCAGATCGTCCATCGGCGGACGAACCTCAATACTCAGGCGATGCGTTTTGCCGTCATAGACCGGGAACAGCGGGATCACCCGGGCACGACAAACTTTCATCAGGCGACCAATCGCGGGGAGCGTCGCTTTATAAGTCGCAAAGAAATCGACAAACTCGCTGTGCTCGGGGCCATGGTCCTGATCCGGCAGATAGTAGCCCCAGTACCCCTGGCGTACCGACTGAATGAAGGGCTTAATGCCATCGTTACGGGCATGCAGGCGTCCACCAAAACGACGACGCACCGTATTCCAGACAAAATCGAAAATCTTATTGCCCTGATTGTGGAACATTGCCGCCATCTTCTGGCCCTGAGAGGCCATCAGCATCGCCGGAATATCAACGCCCCAGCCGTGTGGGACAAGAAAAATGACTTTCTCGTCATTGCGACGCATCTCCTCGATGATTTCCAGCCCTTTCCAGTCAACGCGATCGACAATTTTATCCGGCCCTTTCAGCGCCAGCTCCGCCATCATCGCCATGGCCTGCGGTGCGGTGGTATACATCTCATCAATGATTGCCTCGCGCTCGGCATCACTCTTTTCCGGAAAACAGTAATAGAGGTTGATCTGCGCGCGACGGCGGGCACTCTTGCCAAAACGTCCGGCCAGACGGCCAATTTTACCCAGGACAGGATCGCGGACGGAAGCCGGCAGCATCGCTATCCCCGCAAAGGCATAAACGCCAAGCCAGGCGCCCCAGTTGCGCGGATGACGAAAGGATTTTTCAAACTCAGGAATGTATTCAATATTGTTTTTTTGGGTTTCCATGCTGGATCCAGGGTCTGATGACGCAAAAAATTATTCAGATAGTGTAGCGAGGCAGTCGTCCGCGCACAAAAGAAAAAGCCGGCGTCAGTGTGCGCCGGCTTTTTTAACAAAAACAGAGGGCTTAGTCTAAGCTCAGCTGCGGCAATACCTCTTTCACCTGCGCCAGATAATCAGTACGATCTTTACCTGTCAGGCCTTCGGTGCGCGGCAGTTTCGCCGTCAGCGGGTTCACAGCCTGTTGGTTAATCCACACTTCATAGTGCAGATGCGGGCCGGTAGAGCGTCCGGTATTACCAGAGATCGCAATACGATCGCCACGTTTCACCTTCTGGCCCGGTTTAACCAGCAGCTTACGCAGGTGCATGTAGCGGGTCGTATACGTACGGCCATGACGTACCGCGACGTAATACCCGGCTGCACCGCTACGTTTGGCCACCACCACTTCACCATCCCCTACCGCCAGAACCGGTGTCCCCTGCGGCATGGCAAAGTCAACGCCACGGTGTGGTGCGACACGCCCGGTTACCGGGTTCAGACGACGCGGGTTAAAGTTCGAGGAGACGCGGAACTGTTTAGCCGTCGGGAAGCGCAGGAAGCCTTTTGCAAGGCCCGTACCGCTGCGGTCGTAGAACTTACCGTCTTCGGCACGGATCGCGTAGTAATCTTTGCCCTCGGAGCGCAGACGCACGCCCAGCAGCTGGCTTTGCTCGCGCTTACCATCCAGCATTTCGCGGGACATCAGAACGGAGAACTCATCGCCCTTCTTCAGTTTGCGGAAATCCATCTGCCACTGCATGGCTTTGATCACCGAACTGATTTCAGCGCTGGTCAACCCTGCATCACGCGCGCTGGAAACAAAGCTTGCCCCCACGGTGCCTTTCAGAACGCTGTTAACCCAGTCGCCCTTCTGCATTTCGCTGGTCATTTTAAAGCCCGTCGCCGTGCGATCGTAGGTGCGGGTTTCGCGGCGGGACATTTCCCAGGTCAGACGCTGCAGATCGCCATCGGCCGTTAGCGTCCAGGAGAGCTGTTGCCCAATTTTCAGGTTGCGAAGATCTTTATCTGCCGCCGCCAGCTGGCTGATATTCCCCATGTCGATGCCGTACTGGTTCAGCACGCTGCTCAGCGTGTCCCCGGTAGAAACAACATATTCGTGAATACCCGCTTCGTTCTCGGTTTTATCGTCCAGTTCATCCTGTGGAATAGCTTCATCTTCCTGAGCCGACTGGTCGATAGGCTCGCTGGCTTCAGGCAGCAAAGAGCGGATTTCGCTCTTTTCAAGCTCGATGGTTTTGATGATAGGGGCAGAACTCGGGTGGTAAACATAGGGCCGCCAGACGGCGACCGCTAAGGTGAGTACTGTAAGCGACCCCAGCATGACGCGGTGGGGTCGGGGCAGATTGTTAAATGCCAGGGCGACAGAGCGGGCTATCTGTTGCACGTATTCACTTCCTCGTTAATCTCCTTTCAGGCAGCTCGCATACTGGTTCGCCAGTTGGCTGAGGAACTGCGAATAGCTCGCTTTGCTCAACTGGATATTCGTTCCTAGCGGGTCAAGGGTCCCCATGCGCACGGATGTCCCCCTGGCCACGGCTTCTACGACCGCTGGCCTGAACTGTGGCTCAGCAAAAACGCATGTCGCTTTTTGCTCAACCAGCTGTGTTCTGATTTCATGTAAACGCTGCGCACCAGGTTGAATTTCAGGGTTGACGGTAAAATGACCCAACGGGGTCAAACCGTAGTGTTTTTCGTAATAGCCGTAGGCGTCATGAAAAACGAAATACCCTTTTCCTTTCAACGGTGCGAGCTCATTACCAACCTGCTTATCGGTTGCGGCTAATTGTGCCTCAAAATCTTTCAGGTTGGCGTCTAGTTTGGCTCGACTTTGCGGCATAAGTTCCACTAATTTGTCATGGATTGCAACCGCTGAAAGCCGCGCTATCTCTGGGGATAACCAAAGATGCATGTTGTACTCGCCGTGATGGTGATCTCCATCACCTTTTTCACCGTCGGCAGCATGATGGTCATGTTCGTCGCCGTCGTCATCCGCCCCTTTCATGAGTAACGGTTTCACGCCGGGGAGGTCGGCAATCGCGACCTGTTTTTCACCCGCCACCTGTTTTGCTGACTTCTGCATAAACGCTTCCATTTCCGGACCGATCCAGACAACTAAGTCCGCGTTTTGTAAGCGTTTTACATCGGAAGGGCGCAGGGAATAATCATGCTCCGATGCACCATCCGGGAGCAGAACCTGGGTTTCTGTTACCCCGTCAGCAATGGCTGACGCGATGAACCCGAGTGGTTTAAGCGAAGCGACAACCGCAGCGTTAACATCTTGTGCGGTTGTACCCCAAAGGGCAGCGGATAATGCTGCGAAAAGAAGCGTATTTTTATGTAACATAATGCGACTAATCATCGTAGTGAATGCGTGGAATGTGATATTATAACATTAGTTGACTTCTTCAAGCTTAAAATGACATGACGACATTGGTTTCCCTTGAAAATATTTCGGTCTCATTTGGTCAGCGCCGCGTCCTCTCTGACGTGTCGCTCGATCTGAAGCCCGGCAAAATTCTGACGCTACTCGGCCCCAATGGCGCAGGCAAATCCACTCTGGTGCGCGTGGTGCTGGGTCTGGTCGCACCCGATGAAGGCGTGATCACGCGCGAGGAAAAATTGCGCATCGGCTATGTGCCGCAAAAACTGCACCTCGACGCCACACTGCCGCTGACGGTGAGCCGTTTCCTGCGCCTGCGTCCCGGCACGCGTAAAGCCGATATTCTCCCGGCGCTGAAGCGCGTGCAGGCGGGCCATCTAGTCGATGCGCCGCTGCAAAAACTGTCCGGCGGAGAAACGCAGCGCGTTTTACTTGCCCGCGCGTTGCTCAGCAGCCCGCAGCTGCTGGTACTGGATGAGCCGACGCAGGGTGTAGACGTCAACGGCCAGGTCGCGCTATACGACCTCATTGACCAGCTGCGCCGGGAACTGAACTGCGCGGTGCTGATGGTATCCCACGACCTGCATCTGGTGATGGCAAAGACTGACGAAGTGCTGTGTCTTAACCACCATATCTGCTGCTCCGGCACGCCAGAAGTGGTCTCCATGCACCCGGAATTTATCTCCATGTTCGGCCCTCGCGGCGCTGAACAGCTCGGCATCTATCGCCATCATCATAATCATCGCCATGATTTGCAGGGACGAATCGTTCTGCGTCGGGGAAATGGACATTCATGATTGAACTGTTACTGCCCGGCTGGCTGGCCGGGATTATGCTTGCCTGCGCCGCAGGCCCGCTCGGCTCGTTTGTGGTGTGGCGCAGAATGTCTTACTTCGGTGATACCCTGGCGCACGCGTCCCTGCTGGGCGTGGCTTTTGGCCTGCTGCTGAACGTCAACCCGTTCTACGCGGTGATTGTGGTCACGCTGCTGCTGGCGGCCGGTCTGGTCTGGCTGGAAAAGCGCCCTCACCTCGCCATCGATACCCTGCTTGGCATCATGGCGCACAGTGCCCTGTCGCTGGGCCTGGTGGTGGTCAGCCTGATGTCGAATATCCGCGTGGATCTGATGGCTTACCTGTTCGGTGACCTGCTGGCCGTCACGCCAGACGATCTCATCGCTATCGCGATTGGCGTTGTGGTGGTGCTCGGCATTTTGCTCTGGCAGTGGCGTAACCTGCTGGCCATGACCGTCAGCCCGGACCTGGCGTTTGTCGACGGCGTGAAGCTGCAGCGCGTTAAGCTGCTGCTGATGCTGGTAACAGCGTTAACCATTGGCGTGGCGATGAAGTTTGTCGGCGCGCTGATTATTACGTCACTGCTGATCATCCCTGCGGCTACGGCGCGTCGTTTTGCCCGTACGCCGGAGCAGATGGCCGGTGTGGCCGTGATTGTCGGAATGATTGCGGTAACGGGTGGACTCACCTTCTCGGCGTTCTATGACACGCCTGCCGGGCCGTCCGTGGTGCTGAGTGCGGCGGTGCTGTTTATCTTCAGTATGATGAAGAAGACCGCGCAGTAGTGGACATGTCCCCGGTGGCGCTTCGCTTACCGGGGCTACAAATTATCGCTGCTTACGGCATTGCCGGTGGCGTAATGCCGAAATGATTCCACGCTCGCACCGTCGCCATACGTCCACGCGGTGTGCGCTGCAGGAAGCCCTGCTGGATCAGATACGGTTCAAGCACATCCTCAATGGTTTCACGCTCTTCCCCGATTGCCGCCGCCAGGTTATCCAGCCCGACCGGGCCACCAAAGAACTTGTCCAGCACCGCCAGCAGCAGCTTGCGGTCCATGTAGTCAAAACCTTCGGCATCGACGTTCAGCATATCCAGCGCCTGCGCGGCGATCTCAGCGGAGATCGAACCGTTGTGCTTCACCTCAGCAAAGTCACGCACGCGGCGCAGCAGGCGGTTGGCGATACGCGGCGTACCACGGGACCGTTTCGCCACTTCAAACGCCCCCTCTTCGCTCATCTCCAGCCCCATATAGCGGGCGCTGCGGCCAACGATGTGCTGGAGGTCGGCCACCTGGTAAAACTCCAGACGCTGCACGATCCCGAAACGGTCGCGCAGTGGAGAGGTCAACGACCCGGCTCGCGTTGTTGCGCCAATCAGGGTAAACGGCGGCAGATCGATTTTGATGGAGCGTGCCGCCGGACCTTCACCAATCATGATATCCAGCTGATAATCTTCCATCGCCGGATAGAGCACCTCTTCCACCACCGGTGACAGACGGTGGATCTCATCGATAAACAGCACGTCATGCGGTTCGAGGTTGGTCAGCATGGCCGCCAAATCGCCCGCCTTCTCCAGCACCGGGCCGGAGGTGGTGCGCAGGTTTACGCCCATTTCATTAGCGACGATATTCGCGAGCGTGGTTTTGCCCAACCCCGGAGGGCCAAAAATCAGCAGGTGATCGAGCGCATCGCCGCGCAGTTTTGCCGCCTGGATAAAAATCTCCATCTGGGAACGAACCTGCGGCTGGCCAATGTACTCATCAAGCAGTTTTGGGCGAATCGCGCGATCCACCACATCCTCTGCCTGAACAGTGCCTGCCGAAACCAGGCGGTCTGCTTCAATCATCCTTTACCTCACAATGCAGCGCGCAGCGCTTCACGAATCAGGGTTTCACTGCTGGCATCCGGTTTGGCAATTTTACTTACCATGCGGCTGGCCTCCTGAGGTTTATAGCCCAGCGCCACCAGCGCGGCAACCGCTTCCTGCTCGGCGTCATCATCCGTCGCAGGCGCGCCTGGGGAGGTCAACACCAGATCGGTCGCCGGCGTGAAGAGATCGCCATGCAGGCCTTTGAAGCGGTCTTTCATCTCGACAATCAGGCGCTCTGCCGTTTTCTTACCAATGCCAGGAAGCTTAATCAACGCAGCAGGATCTTCACGCTCAACGGCATTCACAAACTGTGGCGCTGACATGCCGGATAAGATCGCCAGCGCCAGCTTTGGCCCGACGCCGTTGGTTTTAATCAGCTCGCGGAACAGCGTGCGTTCCTGTTTGTTGTTGAAGCCGTACAGCAGCTGAGCATCTTCACGCACCACAAACTGAGTAAAGACAATCGCCTCTTTGCCCGCGTCCGGCAGCTCGTAGAAGCAGGTCATCGGCATATGGACTTCATAGCCCACGCCACCCACTTCCAGCAGCACTAACGGGGGTTGTTTTTCAATGATGATGCCTCTGAGTCTGCCTATCACGTGACGCTCCTGCGTTCTGGAAGAAATTAACTGCCGACATAATAAAAAAAGGCTGGATAAACATCCAGCCTGATTTGTCATTATCGTAACCTGCCTCGCGCCAGATTGAGCCGCGACTCGCTCATTTGCATCGCGTTCTGGCTGACGTGACAGTGGGTAATAGCAATCGCCAGCGCATCCGCGGCGTCAGCCTGCGGGTTTGCAGGGAGCTTCAGCAGGGTACGCACCATGTGCTGCACCTGACTTTTCTCCGCGCTACCGATGCCCACCACCGTCTGCTTGACCTGACGTGCCGCGTATTCAAATACCGGCAAATCCTGGTTTACCGCAGCCACGATGGCCACTCCGCGCGCCTGACCGAGCTTTAGCGCCGAATCGGCGTTTTTCGCCATAAAGACCTGCTCGATGGCGAAATAGTCCGGCTGAAACTGGGTGATGATCTCCGACACGCCCGCATAAATGAGCTTCAGGCGCGACGGCAGATCGTCCACTTTGGTGCGAATGCAGCCGCTGCCGAGGTAGGTTAACTGGCGTCCCACCTGGCGGATAACGCCATACCCGGTGACGCGTGAGCCTGGGTCAATCCCGAGAATAATCGACATCACGCGTCTCCTGTAACGGATCTACACGCTCTCATTAGAGAGTCGCTGCAACCTCATCAGAGATTTCACCGTTGTGGTACACTTCCTGTACGTCGTCGCAGTCTTCGAGCATGTCGATCAGACGCAGCAGTTTTGGTGCAGTTTCCGCATCCATGTCCGCTTTGGTGGACGGGATCATGGAGACTTCAGCGTTGTCCGCTTTCAGGCCAGCCGCTTCCAGCGCATCGCGCACGGCACCCATCTCTTCCCACGCGGTGTAAACGTCGATAGCACCGTCGTCAAAGGTCACCACGTCTTCCGCACCGGCTTCGAGCGCCGCTTCCATGATCGCATCTTCGTCGCCTTTCTCGAAAGAGATGACGCCTTTTTTGCTGAACAGGTACGCAACAGAACCGTCAGTGCCCAGGTTGCCACCGGTTTTGGTGAACGCGTGGCGCACTTCCGCAACGGTACGGTTACGGTTGTCGGACAGGCACTCAACCATCACCGCCGTACCGCCAGGACCGTAACCTTCATAAATGATGGTTTCCATGTTCGCGTCTTCATCGCCGCCCACGCCACGTGCGATAGCACGGTTCAGGGTGTCACGCGTCATGTTGTTGGACAGGGCTTTATCCACCGCCGCGCGCAGACGCGGGTTAGAAGCCGGGTCACCGCCGCCCAGACGCGCTGCCGTCACCAGCTCGCGAATGATTTTGGTAAAGATCTTACCGCGCTTGGCATCCTGTGCCGCTTTGCGGTGTTTGGTGTTGGCCCACTTACTATGACCTGCCATAAAAAGTTCTCCAAAAATCGCGCCTTTTCAGGCTGCGTTAATTACAAATTCTTCAATCGCCTGCCGGTTGCTCCACGACTTGGTCAGTGCGGCGGCATCCGCCGCATTCACCCAGCGGTAGGTCAGGTGTTCGGTAAACACGATCTCCCGTTCATGGGGGAGCGCGAGACAGAACCACGATTCCGTATTGCGCTCGGTACCCGGCGCGTAGCGATGACGTAAATGGCTAAAAATTTCAAACTCCACCGTGCGCTGACAGTCCTTCAGGGTCAGTTGCTCGCGGGCAACGTCAATGGCGACCTCTTCCTTTACTTCACGCGCGGCGGCCTGCGGCGCGGTTTCCCCCTCTTCCAGACTGCCGGTAACCGACTGCCAGAATTCAGGGTCATCGCGCCGCTGCAACATCAGCACCCGCTTCGTGTCTTCTGCATAAATGACCACCAGGACCGAAACGGGGAGCTTATATGTCATATCAGTTTTTCTCTTCCTTCTTCACCACCTCAATGCCCAGCTCAGCCAGTGCGGCCGGGTTGGCAAAGCTTGGCGCTTCGGTCATCAGACACGCGGCGGCAGTGGTTTTGGGGAAGGCGATCACATCACGGATGTTATCAGTGCCGGTCAGCAGCATGGTCAGACGGTCAAGACCGAAAGCCAGACCCGCGTGCGGAGGCGTACCGTATTTCAGCGCGTCCAGCAGGAAGCCGAATTTCTCGCGCTGCTCCTGCTCGTTGATGCCCAGGATGCCGAACACGGTCTGCTGCATTTCACCGCTGTGAATACGCACGGAACCGCCGCCCACTTCGTAGCCGTTAATGACCATATCGTAGGCGTTGGCGACCGCCTCTTCCGGTGCCGCTTTCAGCTCTGCCGCCGTCATCTCTTTTGGCGAGGTGAACGGGTGGTGCATCGCGGTCAGGCCGCCTTCACCGTCGTCTTCAAACATTGGGAAGTCGATAACCCACAGCGGCGCCCATTTGCTCTCGTCGGTCAGGTTCAGGTCTTTGCCGAGCTTCAGACGCAGCGCGCCCATCGCATCCGCAACGACTTTCTTGTTGTCTGCACCGAAGAAGATCATGTCGTCGTCCTGCGCGCCGGTGCGCTCCAGGATCGCTTCAACGATGTCTGCGTTCAGGAATTTCGCGACCGGGCTGGTGATACCTTCCAGACCTTTCGCACGCTCGGTCACTTTAATATAGGCCAGACCTTTCGCGCCGTAGATCTTGATGAAGTTACCGTAGTCGTCGATCTGCTTACGGCTCAGAGCCGCGCCGCCCGGTACACGCAGCGCTGCTACGCGGCCTTTGGCGTCGTTAGCCGGGCCCGCGAATACCGCGAACTCCACGTTTTTAACCAGGTCAGCTACGTCTACCAGCTCCATTGGGTTACGCAGGTCTGGTTTGTCAGAGCCATAGCGACGCTCGGCTTCCGCGAAGGTCATGATTGGGAAATCGCCCAGCTCAACGCCTTTCACGTCATTCCACAGGCTACGCACCAGGGCTTCCATCACTTCACGCACCTGCTCGGCGGTCATGAAGGAGGTTTCCACATCGATCTGGGTAAATTCAGGCTGGCGGTCAGCACGCAGGTCTTCGTCGCGGAAGCATTTCACGATCTGATAGTAGCGATCGAATCCGGACATCATCAGCAGCTGTTTGAACAGCTGTGGAGACTGCGGCAGCGCGTAGAATTTGCCTTTATGAACGCGGGATGGCACCAGGTAATCGCGCGCGCCTTCCGGCGTGGCTTTGGTCAGCATCGGGGTTTCGATATCGAGGAAACCGTGGTCATCCATAAAGCGACGCACCAGGCTGGTGATTTTCGCGCGGGTTTTCAGGCGCTGAGCCATTTCCGGGCGACGCAGATCCAGGTAGCGGTATTTCAGACGCGCTTCTTCGGTGTTGACGTGGTTGGAGTCCAGCGGCAGCGCTTCAGCACGGTTGATGATAGTCAGATCGGACGCCAGCACTTCAATGGCACCCGTCGCCATGTCGGCGTTAACGTTTTTCTCGTCACGCGCACGTACGGTGCCGGTGACCTGAATGCAGAACTCATTACGCAGCTCAGAGGCCAGCTTCAACGCATCTGCGCGATCCGGATCGAAGAACACCTGAACGATACCTTCGCGGTCGCGCATATCGATGAAGATAAGGCTACCAAGATCACGACGACGATTGACCCAACCACACAGGGTGACCTGCTGTCCGACGTGGGACTGACGCAGCTGCCCGCAATATTCTGTACGCATGAGATATCCCTTAATTAGCCGCAGGCTAAATGTCGCCTGGTATGCAGGCTACTATGTCGCAGCTTTCTGTATGTCACAACTGGATGAAAAAAGGCGGCTATTATACTGGAAATTCCGCCGGACGATAAGAGCGAACCACGGCCAGGTGGTCGTTTGCTGCACTCTTATTGCGCATTCTCACAAAAATTAACAAAATTATGCGACCAATAACAGGCCATCACGTCGTATGGTGTCTGGAAGTGATTAATTTAACGGGAGTAACGATGTTAACCCTTGATGCCAGAAAAACCGCGCTTGTAGTCATTGATTTACAGGAAGGCATTTTGCCCTTCGCCGGTGGCCCGCATACCGCGGACGATGTGGTCAGCCGCGCCGCCCGCCTGGCGGAAAAATGCCGCGCCAGCGGTGCCCCGGTTGTGATGGTGCGCGTCGGCTGGTCTGCGGATTACGCCGAAGCGTTAAAACAGCCCGTTGATGCGCAGGCACCCGCCCGTGCCCTGCCGGAAAACTGGTGGACGTACCCGGTCTCGCTTGGCAAACGCGACAGCGATATCGAAGTCACTAAACGCCAGTGGGGCGCATTTTACGGCACCGATCTTGAGCTGCAGCTCCGCCGTCGCGGCATTGACACCATTATCCTGTGCGGTATTTCCACCAACATCGGCGTGGAGTCGACTGCCCGCAACGCGTGGGAGCTCGGTTTTAATCTGGTGATCGCCGAAGATGCCTGCAGCGCGGCCTCCGCGGAACAGCACCAGGGCAGCATGACCCACATCTTCCCGCGCATCGGCCGCGTGCGCAGCACGGATGAGATTGTCAGCGCGCTATGATGTACGTCGGTTTACCCCAGTGGTCGCACCCGAAATGGGTGCGCCTTGGCATCACCAGCCTTGAAGAGTATGCCCGACACTTCAACTGCGTCGAGGGTAACACTACCCTCTATGCGCTCCCGAAAGCCGAGATTGTTGCGCGCTGGCGGGAACAAACGACCGACGACTTCCGCTTCTGCTTCAAGTTTCCGGCGACCATTTCTCACCAGGCCGCGCTGCGAAACTGCGGTGAGTTGACCGACGAATTCTTTGCCCGGATGGCGCCTCTGGCAAACCGCATTGGCCAGTACTGGCTGCAGCTTCCGGCCGTCTTTGGCCCGCGCGACCTGCCCGCACTGTGGACGTTTCTGGACGCCCTGCCCCGGGAGTTTACCTACGGCGTGGAAGTTCGACACCAGGACTTCTTTGCGAAGGGCGAAGCAGAAAAAGCGCTCAACCGCGGCCTTCTCGAGCGTTCCGTTAACCGGGTGATCCTCGATAGCCGTCCGGTGCACAGCGCGATACCGCACAGTGAGGCCATCATTGAGGCGCAGCGTAAAAAGCCAAAAGTGCCCGTTCATGCCGTGGTGACCGCGCAGAACCCCATGGTCAGGTTTATCGGCAGCGATAACATGCCGCAAAACCAGGCGCTGTTCGCCGTCTGGCTGGAAAAACTGGCCTCGTGGGAACACACCACCACGCCGTATCTCTTTTTGCACACGCCGGATATTGCCCAGGCCCCCGAACTGGTCGATGCTCTGTGGCAGCCCTTGCAGACTGCGGTGCCGTCCGTGGGCAGCGCCCCTTCCATCCCACAACAATCTTCTCTTTTCTGATATCACCCCCTATCATAGTGAAGTGCCATCTGCCAAAAACAGGGAGTTTGTATGGTCAGCGCGCTGTATGCGGTGTTAGGTGCATTACTGCTGATTAAATTTTCATTTGATGTTGTGCGCCTCAGAACGCTCTACCGCGTCTCCTACGGTGACGGCGGATTTTCCGAGCTGCAAAGCGCAATCCGCATTCACGGCAATGCGGTCGAATACATCCCCGCGGCCTTAATCCTGCTGCTGTTTATGGAGATGAATGGCGCAGAAACCTGGATGGTACACATCTGTGGCCTGCTGCTTATCGCTGGCCGCCTGATGCACTATTACGGTTTTCACCACCGCTTAATCCGCTGGCGTCGTTCCGGCATGAGTGCGACCTGGTGTTCACTTTTGCTGATGGTGCTGGCTAACCTGTGGTATATGCCGTGGGAGTTGGTTTTCTCCCTCCATTAGCGCACAATACGCCACTTTATTTTTCCCGGATTTTTACGTTATGTCAGATCGCGACACGCTTTTTTCCGCGCCTATCGCCAGCCTGGGCGACTGGACCTTCGATGAACGGGTAGCCGAAGTCTTCCCGGATATGATCCAGCGCTCTGTTCCCGGTTATTCCAATATTATCTCTATGATCGGCATGCTGGCTGAGCGCTTCGTTCAACCCGGCACGCAGGTCTATGACCTGGGCTGCTCGCTCGGCGCGGCAACGCTGTCGGTTCGTCGTAACGTTCACCACGAAGGCTGCCGAATCATAGCCGTCGATAACTCCCCGGCGATGGTTGAACGCTGCCGTCGCCATATTGACGCCTACAAAGCCCCTGTTCCGGTGGACGTGGTGGAAGGCGATATCCGCGAGATTGAGATCACTAACGCGTCGATGGTCGTGCTGAATTTCACGCTGCAGTTCCTGGTGCCGGAAGACCGCCAGCTGCTGCTTGACAAAATTTATCAGGGGTTGAATCCTGGCGGCGCGCTGGTGCTCTCAGAGAAATTCAGTTTTGAAGATGCCAAGGTTGGCGAGCTGCTGTTCAATATGCACCACGATTTCAAGCGTGCGAACGGCTACAGCGAGCTGGAGATCAGCCAGAAGCGTAGCATGCTCGAAAACGTGATGCTGACGGACTCCGTAGAAACCCACAAGGCGCGTCTGCGTCAGGCCGGATTTGAGCATAGCGAACTGTGGTTCCAGTGCTTCAACTTTGGTTCGCTGGTGGCGCTGAAAGCGGGGAAACCGGCATGATCGAGTTCAGTAACTTCTATCAGCTGATTGCCAAAAATCAGCTCTCACACTGGCTTGAGACGCTGCCTGCGCAGATTGCCGCCTGGCAGCGCGATCAGCAGCACGGCCTGTTAAAGCAGTGGGCGAATGCGGTGGAGTTTCTGCCCGAGCTGACCCCGCATCGTCTGGATCTCCTGCACAGCGTCACCGCAGAGAGTGAAGAACCGCTTCCGCCAGGACAGATCAACCGCATCGAAACGCTGATGCGCAACCTGATGCCGTGGCGCAAAGGGCCGTTCTCGCTGTACGGCGTGAACATCAATACCGAATGGCGCTCAGACTGGAAATGGGATCGCGTTCTGCCCCACCTTTCCGACCTGACCGGGCGCACCATTCTGGACGTGGGCTGCGGCAGCGGTTACCACATGTGGCGCATGATTGGCGCGGGTGCGCATCTGGCGGTGGGTATTGACCCGATGCAGCTGTTCCTGTGCCAGTTTGAAGCGGTACGTAAGCTGCTGGGTAACGACCAGCGCGCACACCTGCTGCCGCTGGGTATTGAGCAACTGCCCGCTCTGAAAGCGTTTGATACCGTGTTCTCCATGGGCGTGCTGTACCACCGTCGTTCCCCGCTGGAGCACCTGTGGCAACTGAAAGATCAGCTGGTCAGCGGCGGCGAGTTGGTGCTGGAAACGCTGGTCATCGAAGGCGATGAACATGCCGTTCTGGTGCCGGGCGATCGCTACGCGCAGATGCGCAACGTTTACTTCATCCCTTCCGCGCTGGCGCTGAAGAACTGGCTGGAGAAATGCGGGTTTGTGGACGTGCGGATTGCCGATGTCAGCGTGACCTCAATCGAAGAGCAGCGCCGCACCGACTGGATGATCACCGAATCGCTGGAGCAGTTCCTCGACCCGACCGATCACAGCAAAACCATTGAAGGCTATCCGGCCCCGATGCGTGCGGTGCTGATAGCGACGAAGCCGTAACCTGTTAGCCGGGTGGCGGCTGCGCCTTACCCGGCCTACGCGTCGCACGTTTTCTCCAAAATAGTTCAAGTTGCAGCAAGGCGGCAACGCAGCGAATCCCCGGGAGCTTACATCAGTAAGTGACCGGGGTGAGCGAGGCGGCCAACGCGGCTGCGGCTTGAAATATGAAGGAGAAAAAAAGGCCCCTGTGTAATTTGCAGGGGCCTGGTACAAGCAAGCATCATATTGGGCGACATGATGCGCGGTAAAAATCGGTACGTTGCTACACGTGATGGCGCTCAATCAGCGACTTCATTTCCGCAACCGACTCTCCCTCGACACCGTAGCGTGAATACTCATCCGCTTCAGCATCCGTCGACATAGACAATCCTGTATTGCGATAACGCATGGGTGATGGCATCCATTTGCCTGCCGAGCTGTGCAGCTCTTTTACCCCGGCGTTTAAAAACAGTTCCAGATTGCTGGCACGGACTCCCGCACCCGCCATTATTATTGGAGCGCGGGAATGTGCGTTTAGTTCCGTAATTAATTGCATTCCTTTTTCTGCAGACGCCTGTTGACCCGAGGTCAGAACGCGCGCCACGCCAAGTTCTCCAAGCGTTTCAAAGGCCTGAAGCGGATCTTTACACATATCAAATGCGCGATGAAACGTGACGGCCAGCCCCTTCGCGGCGCTCATGACCTGACGCATGCGCGGGATATCAATATTACCGTCTTCATCCAGCAGGCCGGTGACCAGCCCTGGGAACCCCAGGTCGCGAACGAGGGCGATGTCTTCAAGCATGGCACCGAACTCGCCCGCCGTGTAACAAAAATCACCGCCGCGCGGACGAATAATCGGGTGAACGGGAATGGTGACGGCCTGACGGGCGGCCCTCAGCACACCGTAAGAAGGCGTCAGCCCGCCCTCTTTGGGTGCCGCACACAGTTCAATGCGGTCAGCCCCGTGTTTTTGCGCGGTGACGGCGCACTCCACGCTGTAACAGCAAATCTCCAGCAGCGCCATTTAATCCTCCTTTACTCCCACCAAACGAGTCATCATGACATGCCGTCCGCTTTCAGTCCCGGCGGGAACTCACATCTCTTGCGCTTCACTGGCAACGATCTGCTCAATGGTCCAGGGATGAAACTTCACCGTCACCTTCCCGTCCGTGACGGCCAGCGTCGGATTCGGTAATCGCTCGCGCTCACCTTTGGGTGAACTGGTCTTCACAAAAATCCCTGGCTGGCTTAAGCCTTCGTCAGCTAACAGGGCCAGCGCACGGGCGTTTAATGTCTCCGGCTCACCCGGCAGGACAATTTCAATGTGCTCCCACCCTTCGTGCGGATAGCGCTTCTCGCCCGGCCACGGCAGTTCAACCACGGTGAATTGCCAGTGGGCCACGTTCACCGGCTCACGCAGCCTGAACAGGCAAATAGGCCGACCGTTAATGATGTTCTCGGACAGTAACTCGCCGCACTGTTCGAACCCATGACGCCAGCGCTCTGCGGTGGCATTCTGATGGCAGCGCAAAGAGATGTGATCGGCCTCAAGCGGCGCAATATCCAGACCCAGACGGGTGGCAAGTTCTGTGAACGCCTGGGTGAAGCGCGGTAAATCTGCGGAAATATCATGCAGTTCGTCAATGGATTGCCAGTTCGCCATAAGTCACTCTCTTTTCGTGTCGCAAAGCCGCTAATTTACTCTGTTGCCCTGTTTTGACCAACCGCAGAATCCGGCTTTTTATGACTGCATGTTTATGCATACCTTCTTAGCCTGGATTCTGAGCAATCTTCAGGCCCCGCGATGCTGACGGCAGAAGGCATTTGCAGTATACTCCCGCCCTAAATTCTCTAACTGGCGCGGGTGGTTGTGAGCCCGCATCAAAAAAGTAAGGTATCCAGGTGAATATTCAGGCTCTTCTCTCCGAAAAAGTCAGTCAGGCACTGATTGCCGCAGGCGCGCCTGCGGATTGCGAACCGCAGGTTCGTCAGTCAGCAAAAGTACAGTTTGGCGACTATCAGGCTAATGGCGTGATGGCAGTGGCTAAAAAACTGGGCATGCCGCCGCGACAGCTCGCTGAGCAGGTACTGACGCACCTGGATCTCGCCGGCATTGCCAGCAAAACCGAAATCGCCGGCCCGGGCTTTATCAACATCTTCCTTGAGCCTGCCTTCCTGGCAAGTCACGTTGACGCGGCGCTGAAATCTGACCGTCTGGGTGTTTCCCAGCCGGAAGCGCAGACCGTCGTGATCGACTACTCTGCCCCGAACGTGGCGAAAGAGATGCACGTTGGCCACCTGCGCTCCACCATCATCGGTGATGCCGCGGTGCGTACGCTCGAGTTCCTCGGTCACAAGGTGATCCGCGCGAACCACGTGGGCGACTGGGGTACTCAGTTCGGGATGCTGATTGCTTACCTGGAAAAACAGCAGCAGGAAAACGCGGGCGAAATGGCGCTGGCGGACCTGGAAGGGTTCTATCGTGAAGCCAAAAAACACTACGACGAAGACGAAGCCTTTGCCGAGCGCGCGCGCAGCTACGTGGTAAAACTGCAGGGCGGCGATCAATACTTCCTCGAGATGTGGCGCAAGCTGGTTGACATCACTATGTCTCAGAACCAGCTGACCTATAACCGTCTGAACGTCACCCTGACCCGTGACGACGTGATGGGTGAAAGCCTGTATAACCCAATGCTGCCCGGCATTGTGGCTGACCTGAAAGCGAAAAACCTGGCGGTTGAGAGCGAAGGCGCAACGGTTGTGTTCCTTGATGAGTACAAAAACAAGGAAGGCGAACCGATGGGCGTGATCATCCAGAAAAAGGATGGCGGCTATCTCTACACCACGACCGACATCGCCTGTGCGAAATACCGTTACGAAACGCTGCATGCCGACCGCGTGCTGTACTACATCGACTCCCGTCAGCACCAGCACCTGATGCAGGCGTGGACGATCGTGCGTAAAGCCGGTTACGTGCCGGACAGCGTTCCGCTGGAACACCACATGTTCGGCATGATGCTGGGTAAAGACGGCAAGCCGTTCAAAACCCGTGCGGGCGGGACCGTGAAGCTGTCCGACCTGCTGGACGAAGCGCTGGAACGCGCCCGTCGTCTGGTGGCCGAGAAGAATCCGGACATGCCGGCCGACGAGCTGGAAAAACTGGCCAACGCCGTGGGTATCGGTGCGGTGAAATACGCTGACCTGTCCAAAAACCGTACCACCGACTATATCTTCGACTGGGATAACATGCTGGCGTTTGAAGGCAACACGGCGCCATACATGCAGTACGCCTATACCCGCGTGCTGTCGGTCTTCCGTAAAGCCAATATCGACGAAAGCGTGCTGGCGAATGCCACCGTGACCATCACGGAAGATCGTGAAGCACAGCTGGCAGCGCGCCTGCTGCAGTTCGAAGAGACGCTGACCGTGGTCGCACGTGACGGCACGCCGCACGTGATGTGCGCATACCTGTACGATCTGGCGGGTCTGTTCTCCGGCTTCTACGAGCACTGCCCTATTCTCTCCGCGGAGAATGAATCTGTCCGCAACAGCCGCCTGAAGCTGGCGCAGCTGACGGCGAAGACCCTGAAGCTGGGTCTGGATACCCTGGGTATCGAAACCGTAGAACGTATGTAATGCAAAAAACCCGGCGCAAGCCGGGTTTTGTTTTGTAGCCCCGGTAAACGCAGCGCCACCGGGGATATCCACAGGTTCAGAAGTATTTACGCAAATACTCCGTCAGACACAGTATCGCCATCGCCTGCCCATACGGCATTGAGGTCAGCGGGATCTGACGATAAAACTCAAGATCGCTCCCCATGCCCGTGCCGAACGACGTTTGCAACAGCTCGCCTTCCGGCGAGATATTCCTGACGATACCGCGAATTGCTTTTTCTGCCACTTCGGCATACTCCGCGCCAACATAGCGCTTGCGCACGGCTTTCAGAATGCCGTAGGCAAACCCTGCCGTGGCGGACGCCTCAAGATAAGAATGTGGATCGTCAAGCAGCGTGTGCCACAAACCACTCCCGTCCTGACACTTCGCCAGCGCGGCAATCTGCGCGTTCAATACCTGCACCAGGTAGCGGCGCACGGCGTTGTTTTCCGGCAGATCCACCAGTTCGAGGAAGTCCGGGATCACGATGGTGAGCCAGCTGTTGCCGCGCGCCCAGCGGGCACGGGCAAAGTTATGATTACCGTCATAGCTCCAGCCGTGGAACCACAGTCCGGTCTCCCGGTCCATCAGATTCTGCACGTGCAGCAGGAACTGATACGCCGCCTCTTCAACGTACTCCGGTCTGTTGAGCAGCTTGCCGATTTTCGCCAGCGGCAGCACCGTCATCATTAGCGTGTCGTCCCACATCTGCTGATGGTTCTCTTCCGCCAGGGTGATGTGCTGCATCCCGCCGTGTTCAGTGCGCGGCATCTCCGCCATCGCCCATTCCGCCCAGCTTTCCAGCCACGGCAGCCAGGCCTGATTTTGGGTCTCTTCGTAACGATAAGCGAGCGTCAGGAACGGCGACATGGTATTCACGTTTTTGGTGGTTGCGCCTTCCGCAAAGCGGTCGGCAAACCAGCTGTCGATGATGTCGCGCATACCTTCGTCGCCGGTCTGGCAGTAATACTGCCAGATACCATACAGGCCGACGCCGTGCGTCCACTCCCATCCGGCCCAGCCTTTGGTGTCGATCACGCGCCCGTCGTCCAGCCGCAGCAAAAATTCACCCGTTTTGTCGCGGATATTGACCAGATTATGCGTCACCTTTTGAATCAGCGATTTCAGCTCGTCCCGGGCGATAAAGCGCTCTGGCTGACGTAATAACGGGCTATGTTTGACAGGCCAAACTTTCATCATCTTAACCTCTGTTGTATGTCGAATTCAGTACCGCGCGATCCTTAAGAGAAGGTGCCGCTGGCTTATTGCGATTCAGATAACCGATGTTGTTATTGCCCCACAGTGACTCATAAGGCATGCCAGCCAGCATCTCGACGGTGGCGCGGGCGTGTGGCGTCGCTGACTCAGGCATCGCATGACCACTCTCACGCATTTTCGCGGTCTCCTCGCGCAGCGTGCTGTGGGTTTGCAAATTGAGTTTGAAGCGCAGGGAAACAAGGAAGCCGCAGAACAGCACCAGGATGGTGCCCACGCTCAGGATCATCAAAATGGTGTGGCTCACTTCCGCAGGCTGCACTTTCTGACCACTGACAAAGCCGGACATCTGCATCACGATGCCCACCAGCATCACCGCACCGGCCTGCGACGCCTTGCGGGTAAGGGTCATGATGCCCGCGAAAATCCCTTCGCGGCGCTGGCCGGTGATCACTTCATCCACGTCAGCAATGTAGGTATAGGTATTCCATGGCACGTAATTGATACCGCCACGACCCAGCCCTGCTACCGCAGAGATCAGCAACAGCAGAGCGTAGACGTCGAGGCCAGCATAATAGAGTACGGCGTATGAGAGAGATGCCAGGCCAAACAGCACCACAACCATGCGGTAGGACGGTGCAGGCCCGAAGCGGATACACAGCGGGATCATGGCGATAACCGCAATGAACTGGAAGATAGCCATCGTGCCCAGCAGACTGGACGCCATTGACGCTTCCTGCATCAGCACGAACACCACGTAGTAGGTGAATACCGCGTTAAACACGTCCTGCGCGATATAGCCGCCGAGGTACATGCCCAGGTGCTGACGGAAAATTTTGATGCGCAGCGTGGAGCTTAACTCAACGATCAGCCGGTTGAGGCTCTGCCCCAGCGTCAGTTTCTTCTTCTCTTCTTCAGCACGCAGCGCCGCTTCAGACCACTCTTCGCGCGGGCGCTCCCAGGTGAAGCACCAGACAAAGGTCAGCATCAGCGCGCAGAGCACAGAAAAGACCAGGCTTGCGTAGAAGAAGGAAACCGCGTTGTCTTTGCCGAAGTGGGTCAACAGGATCCCCGGCAGGAAGGAGGCGAGAATGGCGGACATCTGCGCCATAGAGATGCGCGCACCGGAGAACTTCGTTTTCTGTTTAAAGTCGTCAGTCATTTCCGGCACCAGCGTTTCGTACGGCACCAGAATCATGGTGTAGACAATATCAAACACCAGATAGGTCAGCAGGTAATACCAGAAGCTCATGTCCCCAACCCACATCAGCGAGTAGCTGAACACGCACGGAATACCCAGCAGGATAAAGAACTTACGACGGCCAAAGCGCTTACCGAGCCAGGTCGTACCAAAGTTATCGGTTAAAAAGCCCATTAACGGGCTAACTACGGCATCCAGCACCCTTGCCGCGGCAAAGATGAACGTTGCTTCGATCGGTGTGAGCCCGCAGAAGGTGGTATAAAAATATAAAAGCCAGGCCGCCGTCAGGGCGGTGGTACCCGCCCCAAGGAAATCGCCTGATCCGTACGCAAGATAATTCGCGAGTCCAATTTTACGTGTTTTCATTGCCGTCAACCCTAATCAGTTTTGGGAGACTCCCTGCAAGCAAGCCTCGTCCGGGAGCTTTAATACGGCTACAGTAATTGCATCGGCTTGTTGATACCTTTCTGTTTCTGCCATTGCAAAGAGGGGGAATGGCAAAAATACAAAGAGTATGGTTACGCGCGTCACTGATTTATAAAACAGCGTTTCTTTTTGATCAAAAGGCGAGGTCAGTTTTGAGAGCCAGCCATCAAAATTGCCTGATGGCTGGTGAAAAGGCAGGGTGTTAGCGGTAGTTCACGATGACAGAATTGCTCTGTACCTTCAGCGCCGGGATCAAACGTCCTCCGCCCGGCACTTCCCAGATGAAACGCAAAGGCTCAATAGCTGGCACGCCGTTGAACGCCTGCGTTGTTCCATTTTCGCCGTCGATTTCGGTACAGCGCGTCTGAGAGCAGAGGCGCACCCGCAAGCCCGCTGGCGTAGGGCCAATCAGCCGGTAGTTCCAGACCACAAGGCCCATCTGACCGGAAACCTCTTCCGAAGCCGACAGCGGGTTAGACGACATAGCAACACCGCGGTTGCTGAGGGTCACCCCCATGCTGCTCGCCTGCCAGGTACCTCCCCCGGCAGCCTGCGCTGCCAGTGGGAAGAGCACTATCCAAAGCCACTTACGCATTATTTTCCTCCAATCGTCGCGGTCATGCGGATATGACGGTTATCCGACAGCTCCAGATTCGACAGCACGACCAGCTGGTTCAGGCTGCGACGCAGGAAGCGCGACAGCAGCGGACGCAGCGCGTGGTTCACCAGCAGCACCGGCGGCGCCCCCAGCATCTCCTGACGCGCCAGCGCCTCCTGGGTTTGCGCCAGCAGACGGTCCGCCAGGCCCGGCTCCAGGCCGCCCCCGCCTTGCAGAGCCTGCAGCAGCAGACGCTCAAGCGGCGTATCGAGGCCGATGACCTGCACTTCTCCGGTTCCCGGGAACCACTGCTGGGTGATTGCCCGTCCCAGCGCCACGCGCACCACCGCCGTCAGCTCGTGCGGATCGCTTTGTATCGGCGCGTGCTCGGCAAGGGTTTCCAGAATGGTGCGCATATCGCGGATCGGCACCTTCTCGTCGAGCAGGTTTTGCAGCACCTTATGCAGCGTGGTTAAGGTCAGCACGCCGGGGACCAGATCTTCCGTCAGCTTCGGCATCTCCTGCGTGACGCGGTCAAGCAGCTGCTGCGCTTCCTGACGGCCAAACAGCTCCGCCGAGAATTGCCCAATCAGGTGATTAAGATGGGTCGCCACCACGGTACTGGCTTCCACAACCGTATAACCCTGGATCTGCGCCTGCTCTTTCAGCGCGCTTTCAATCCAGATCGCGGCCAGACCAAAGGCCGGGTCGATAGTTTGCTCGCCCGGCAGCGTGCCTGCGGCGGTGCCGGGGTTAATCGCCAGCCAGCGGCCCGGATAGGCATCACCGCTGCCGATTTCAACGCCTTTCATCAGGATGCGGTAGCGCGCGGGTGGCAGGTCCATATTGTCGCGGATGTGAACGACCGGCGGCAGGAAGCCCATGTCCTGGGCGAATTTTTTACGGATACTGCGGATACGACCGAGCAGCTCGCCGTCCTGCTGGAAATCGACCATCGGGATCAGGCGATACCCGACTTCCATTCCCAGGGAATCTTCGAGCTGAACGTCGTTCCAGGTCGCTTCAACGGCCTGGTTATTCTCCGGCATTTTGACCGGCACAGGTTCCGCTGCCGGTTTGGTTTCACGGCCACGCATCCACCAGGCAAGGCCCAGCAGCGCCGCCGTAAACAGCAGGAAAACGAGGTTTGGCATACCCGGCACCAGACCGAGCAACCCGAGAACCGCCGCGGCCAGCAGCATCACGCGCGGGTTACTGAACAGCTGGCCCACCATCTGCTCGCCAACGTCCTGATCGGTGCTCACGCGGGTCACGATGACACCCGCCGCAGTGGAAATCACCAGCGCCGGGATCTGCGCGACCAGACCGTCACCGATGGTCAGCAGCGTATAGCTTTCCGCCGCGTGGCCCATGTCCATCCCATGCTGCAACACGCCCACCAGCAGGCCGCCGACCACGTTAATCACCATGATCAGAATGCCCGCGATGGCGTCACCGCGGACAAACTTACTCGCACCGTCCATGGAGCCGTAGAAGTCCGCCTCCTGCGTCACTTCCGCACGGCGCTTTTTGGCTTCATCTTCGGCGATAAGACCGGCGTTCAGGTCGGCGTCGATCGCCATCTGCTTGCCGGGCATCCCGTCGAGCACAAAGCGCGCGCCCACTTCCGCAATACGCCCTGCACCTTTGGTGATGACCATAAAGTTGATGATCACGAGGATGACGAACACCACGATACCGATAGCGAAATTACCGCCCACCAGGAAGTGGCCGAACGCTTCCACCACTTTACCTGCCGCTGCCGCCCCGGTGTGACCTTCCATCAGGATGATACGCGTGGACGCCACGTTCAGCGCCAGTCGCAGCAGAGTGGTAAACAGCAGGATGGTCGGGAACGCGGCGAACTCCAGGGTACGCTGGGTGAACATCGCCACCAGCAGCACCATAATGGACAGCGCGATATTGAAAGTGAAAAGCAGGTCGAGGATGAACGCCGGGAGCGGCAGTACCATCATCGACAGAATTAGCAGGATCAGAATCGGCCCGGCCAGGATCTGCCATTGGGTCGATTTCAGGTTGCCGGGCAGGCGCAACATTGCCACCAGATTAGCCATCAGTGTCCTTCTCGTTCATAAAATCCAGCGCGGCAGGCACCGGAAGGTTCTCAGGTTTCACAGGCCGTTGACCGCCGGCCAGACGCCAGCGCTTCAACTGCCATACCCAGGCCAGCACTTCCGCCACGGCGGCGTAGAGTTGTCCCGGGATCTGTTGTCCAATATCCGCATGGCGGTACAGGGCACGCGCCAGCGGAGGGGCTTCGAGGATCGGCACGCGGTGTTCGGTGCCAATTTCACGGATACGCAGCGCGATCAGCCCCGCCCCTTTCGCCACCACTTTCGGCGCGCTCATTTTGTTTTCGTCATAGCGCAGCGCAACGGAGTAGTGTGTCGGGTTGGTGACGATGACGTCGGCCTTGGGCACATCGTCCATCATGCGGCGACGGGCGGCGGCACGTTGCATCTGGCGGATACGCCCCTTCACGTGCGGGTCACCTTCCATCTGCTTATATTCGTCACGGATATCCTGACGTGACATCCGCAGTTTCTTGAAGTGGGTATAGAGCTGGAAGATCACGTCAAAACCCACCATCGGGATAATGCTGAGCACCACCAGCAGCGCGCAGAGTCCCACCAGATTCAGGGCATTGCTCATCGCGGTGAGAGGCGATTCGCTGATGAGACGCATCATTTCCGGCCAGTGGTACCAGAGGTAAAACCCCGCGGAGCTGCCCATCAACACCGATTTGAGAATAGCTTTGAGCAGCTCGGCCCCGGTCTGCGCAGAGAACATTTTCGCAATGCCCGGCAGCGGGTTCAGTTTGGAAAATTTCGGCTGCAGCGATTTGGCGCTGAAGACCAGACCGCCGAGCATCACCGGCGAGACCAGCGCGACCAGCACAACCCCGGTGATCAGGGGCAGTAGCGCAACCATGGCCCCTTTAATCAGCTGGATAATCTGGCTGAGGATCAGATTCGGATCGTTGACCATACTGTGGTCAAAACGTAAGCCGGTTGACAGCATGCCCGCCAGCTTGCGGGCGAGCGACTCCCCGCCCCACCAGATAATGCACACGCCTACGATAAGGATCAGCAGGGAGGTCAATTCTCGGGATCGGGGGATTTGCCCTTCCTCACGCGCCTTTTCTAGTCGGTGGGGTGTGGGGGCTTCCGTTTTGTCGTCGTTCTCTTCTGCCACTGTGCACGCTCAGCCCATTACGTCACGGGTATCATGCCAGCGCAGCGGAAATCCAATGGCGGGAAAAGCCCGTTTATTCGGGCTCTTTTCGGTGATTTTGTCGCAAACCGCCTCAGGGGGCATCCCTCCCCTGAGGCGGAATGGACCATCAGAAGCCGAGGCTGTCCAGCAGGTCGTCCACCTGATCCTGGCTTGCCACCACGCCCGCCTTGCTGGCGTCGAGCTGTGGACCATTGAGCAGGCTTTCGTTCTCGCGTTTTGGACGGGCTGCCGGTTCCGGGATGTTCTCCAGCAGCACCATCAGCAGCTGGCGCTCAATCTCCTGGATCACATCCATCATGCGTTTGATAACCTGACCGGTCAGGTCCTGGAAATCCTGCGCCATCATGATGTCCAGCAGCTGGGCATTGGTGAAGCTGGTGTGACCCGGCACATCCCCCAGGAACTGACGGGTATCGGTCACCAGCTCGCGGGCATCCGCCAGCTCGATAGGGTTCTCAAACCACTCGTCCCAGCGTTTGGTCAGCGCTTTCGCCCCCTTTTCCATCGCATCCTGGTGCGGCTGTGACGCTTCAACGCTGTTCAGCGCACGTTCAGCGGCCTGAGCGGTCATCTGCACGACGTAGTCCAGACGATCGCGGGCATCAGGAATCGCTTCCGCCGCTTCCGCAATCGCCTGATCCAGACCCAGCTCACGCAGGCTGTCACGCAGCATGCGCGTCAGGCTGCCGATGCGGACGATGATGTCGCTCGGCGAGTGTTCTTCAACGGGTTTCATAGCAGGTTGCATCATAACCAACACCTCACATGCCGAGTTTCTCGAAGATCTTACCGAGCTTCTCTTCCAGGGTCGCCGCGGTGAATGGCTTCACCACATAGCCGCTTGCGCCCGCCTGTGCAGCGGCAATGATGTTCTCTTTCTTCGCTTCTGCCGTGACCATCAGAACCGGCATGGACGCCATTCCCGCATCAGCACGAATGGTTTTCAACAGTTCCAGACCGTCCATGTTTGGCATGTTCCAGTCGGAGATCACAAAACCAAACCCGCCAGCCTGCAGTTTGTTCAGCGCATCAACGCCGTCTTCTGCTTCTTCAACGTTGTTGAAGCCCAGCTCTTTCAGCAGGTTGCGCACAATGCGACGCATGGTGGAAAAGTCATCCACAACCAAAAACTTAAGCTCTTTATCCGCCATAAAATAATACTCCTGAGTCAAATACGTATTGCCTGTCCGGCACTGATTTTCGCCAGCATCTGCTGGCTTACCTGGCTAAGATCGACCACTTCGCTCACGCCACCCATATTGATGGCCTCGCGCGGCATGCCGAACACCACACAACTTGCTTCATTCTGCGCAATCGTCCAGGCGCCAGCCTGGTGCATTGCAAGCATTCCGGCGGCACCGTCGTTGCCCATCCCCGTCAGGATCACCCCCACGGCGTTGCGCCCCGCATGTTTCGCCACCGAATGAAACAGCACATCCACCGACGGACGGTGCCGGTTGACCGGCGGTCCGTCATGAATTTTGATTTGATAGTTAGCGCCGCTGCGCGCCAGCTCCATATGCTTATCGCCCGGCGCGATATAGGCATGCCCCGGGAGCACGCGCTCGCCGTCTTCCGCCTCTTTCACGCTGATCTGGCACAGCTTGTTCAGGCGTTCTGCGAATGAACGGGTAAAGCCTGGCGGCATATGCTGAGTGATCAGAATACCCGGACTTGAGAGCGGCAATGGCTGGAGTACATGACGAATTGCCTCTGTTCCTCCGGTTGACGCCCCAATGACCAGCAGTTTTTCCGAGCTGAGTAAGGGACCGGCCTTCAGGGTCGCCGGCGCGGCCATCGGCGTGTGGGCGGCAAGCTTCGCCCGCGACGCGGTGCGGATCTTCTCGGCGATCATCTCGCTGTACGCCAGCATCCCTTCACGGATGCCGAGCTGCGGCTTGGTGACAAAATCGACCGCCCCCAGCTCCAGCGCGCGCAGGGTGATTTCCGATCCTTTCCCGGTCAGGGAGGAGACCATCACCACCGGCATGGGCCGCAGCCGCATTAATTTTTCGAGGAAATCTATGCCATCCATGCGCGGCATCTCGACATCCAGCGTTAGCACGTCGGGGTTATATTTTTTAATTAAATCCCGCGCTACCAGCGGATCAGGCGCGGTTGCCACCATCTCCATGTCGCTGTGGCTATTGATAATTTCAGTCATGATCTGACGCATCAGCGCTGAATCATCGACAGACAATACCCTGATTTTACTCATGCTTTTTCCTTACTCAGCGCATATACCGTTTGCCCACGCAGGCTAAACTCACGCACGAGGTTGCTGAAGTTTTCCGAGTGCCCGGCAAACAGTAAACCGTCAGGCTTGAGCAACGGAACAAACCGACGCAAAATGTCCTGTTGCGTCGTTTTATCAAAATAGATCATGACGTTACGGCAAAAAATGGCGTCGAAAGGCCCCGGCACGTTGTACTGCTTATCCAGCAGGTTAACGGGCGCGAATTCGACGCAGTTCGCCAGCTCCTGGCGTACGCGTACCAGGCCTTCATGCGGGCCCGTCCCGCGCATGAAATAACGCTGCAGCTGCTGCGGCGACAGCGTTTTCAGTTCATCCTGGCGATAAACGCCGTTACGCGCCTTCTCCAGCACTTCGGTATCGATATCGCTGGCGTAGACCTTCCAGCGCCCGGGCGCCATCCCCAGCGTATCGGCAAGGGTGATCGCCAGCGAGTACGGCTCTTCACCCGTCGAGGCGGCCGCACTCCAGACGCGATACTCCCCGGTGCGACGGCGCGCATGCTCGGCCAGAACCGGGAAGTGGTGAGCCTCACGGAAAAACGCCGTCAGGTTGGTGGTTAACGAGTTAATAAAAGCCTGCCACTCTGCGCTGTTCTGGTTCGCCTCAAGCATGCTCAGATAGCGGCCAAAATCATCCAGCCCCAGCGTACGCAAGCGCCGCACCAGACGGTTGTAGACCATGTCCCGCTTATGATCCGCAAGCACGATCCCCGCACGCTGGTAGATTAACTGACATATCCGACGAAAATGCGCGTCGGACAGCGCGAGGCGCTGTGTCATCTGCAACAATAATGACGTTTGCCCAGGGGGCATTGGTGATGTCATAGCGCCTTCTTAATTACATTCAGGATACAACTGGCACGGCCTGCGACCGCCCGACTTCTGTTACTGCTTCAACGTGCTCTTTCACATTAAATACCGCGACCAGCCCGGTCAGACGATCCGCCTGGCTGGCCAGCTGATCGGTTGCCGCTGCCGCTTCCTCAACTAACGAGGCGTTCTGTTGCGTCACCTGATCCATCTGGCTCACCGCCTGGGCAACCTGCTCAATGCCGCGACGCTGTTCATCCGACGCTGAGGCAATCTCGCCCATGATGTCGTTCACCCGCGTCACGGAGGTGACGATTTCGTGCATGGTTTTCGCCGCGGTATCCACAAGCGTTGAGCCCTGCTGAACGCGTGAGACCGACTCTTCGATCAGCACCTTAATTTCTTTCGCCGCGTTGGCGCTGCGGCTCGCCAGGTTACGCACTTCACCCGCCACCACCGCAAACCCGCGCCCCTGCTCCCCGGCACGCGCGGCTTCCACAGCGGCATTCAGCGCCAGAATGTTGGTCTGGAACGCGATACCGTCAATCACGCTGATGATGTCACCAATTTTCTGTGAACTGGTGGCGATCTCCTGCATGGTACTGGCGACGTGGGACGCCTGGTCGCCGCCCTTCTTCGCCGTCATCGCCGCCTGTTTTGACAGGTCAGACGCCTGACGCGCGTTATCGGCGTTCTGGCTTACCGTCGCGGTCAGCTGCTCCATACTGGCTGCCGTCTGCGCCAGCGAGGCCGCCTGCTGCTCGGTGCGGGACGAGAGATCGTTGTTACCCGCCGCAATCTCTGAGATCCCGGTGTGCATGGCATAACTGCCCTGACGCACGTCGGATACCGTTTCCCGCAGCGATCCCTGCATCGCCTTCAGGCTGGCAAAAATTGCCGAAATTTCGTTCTTGCCGAACACCGCAACCGGACGCGCCAGGTCGCCTTTCGCAATACTGTCGAAGTGGCTGCTGATAATGGCCAGCGGCTGCACAATCATCCTGCGCGACCAGAGCAGCGCGGCACCGGTCAGCAACCCTGCCAGAATCACCACCACGGCAAAGATGACGCCCGACATGTGATAGCTTTGACGGCTCTGGTCACCGGCACGCTGTACAAACTGGTTAATATCCTGCTGCCACGCGTTAAAGCTGCCGTCAAACGCGGCCTGCGAGGCCTGAACCGGCGCGGTCATAAAGTCCGACAGCTGGTTGTTCTCAAGCCACGTCGCCTGATGGTCCAGATCGCTGTACCACTGTTCAAAATGGGTCTTCATGGCGGCCTTCAGCGCTTTCTCTTTCTCGCTACCGGTGGCCTGTGCCGTAAAGGCCTTAAACTGTGCGTCAGCCTGTTTCAGGCTGTCGCGCGCGGTGGCCATCAGCGCCTTAATGTCATCCGGCGGATAACTTAGCGCGGTTAAGGTTCCCGCCTTGTTCAGCGCAGTGCTTGCCTGCAACAGCACGGCACGGGTTTGTGCCAGTGCGGAGCGCTGCTGATTACTCGCCTCAACGTCCTGCAAATTCTGATAGCCATCGCGAAACGCCCAAAAAGACAACCCGTTACTGCCAACCTGCAACACACCGCAAAGGATCAGAATCAAAAACAGTGTGGTCGAGATACGAATACGATTTAACATCCACGCTCCCATCATGCGGCAAGCAGCCGCGGTTTAATTGTCAGTCAAAATGTTTCCCAGTTTTCATCTTGTCCGGTCGTCGCGGTACGCGTACGGTTTGCAGCCGGTTCAGCGGCTGGCGCGCGGTACGTCGCCTGCGGGGTGACCGTGTTTCCAGCGAGTGAAGCGAGACGAAACGCCGAGACGGCCATCTTCAGACGGCTTGCCTGGTCTTCCAGCGCAGCGGCCGCCGCAGCGGATTCCTGCACCAGCGCGGCGTTTTGCTGTGTCACGCGATCCATTTCCGATACCGCCAGGGCAACCTGGTCGATACCACGACTCTGCTCATCAGACGCAGAGGCGATTTCACCCATGATGTCCGTCACGCGGGTGACAGCATTCACGATGTCATTCATCGTCTCCCCGGCGCTTTCCACCAGCACGGAGCCGGTATCCACGCGGGAGACGGAATCTTCAATCAGCGACTTGATCTCTTTTGCCGCGTTGGCGCTGCGGCTGGCCAGGTTGCGCACTTCCCCGGCCACCACGGCAAACCCGCGTCCCTGCTCGCCCGCACGCGCCGCTTCCACGGCGGCGTTCAGCGCCAGAATGTTAGTCTGGAAGGCAATGCCGTCGATGACGCTGATAATGTCGGCGATTTTCTTCGAGCTCTCGGCGATGTCGTGCATGGTTTTCACCACACCATCCACCACGCGGCCGCCACGCTGTGCCGTCTCGGAGGCGCTTTCCGCCAGCTGAGACGCCTGGCGGGCGTTATCGGCGTTCTGCTTCACGGTCGCGGTGAGCTGCTCCATGCTGGCCGCCGTCTCTTCCAGGGCGGACGCCTGCTGTTCAGTGCGCGAAGAGAGGTCGTTATTGCCCATCGCAATTTCGCTGGTGCCGGTATAGATGGCATCCGTGCCGCTACGCACGTTGGCGACGGTATCGATAAGCGAACGCTGCATATGGTCAACGCTGTTTGCCAGCTCGGTGATCTCATTGCGCCCGGACACGGTCAGCGTTTTTGTCAGGTCACCGCCTGCAATGTCACGAATGTGGGCAATGACGCGACCGAGAGGGTTCAGCAGGATATGGCGAATGCCGTACCAGACCGCAATCAGCACAATGACCAGCGCCAGCGCCAACACCGCCATCTGCCATTTCGCAAAGCGGTAGTCATTCTGGCTTTCAGCAAACGCGGAGTGATACAGATCGCCACTGACCTTCGCGTACTCCCCCAGCGCCGCGCCGAGGGCGTTTTGCATCCCCTGCGTCGGCTGCGCGAAATAGGCGTCCATGTTGCCGCTCTCAAGGAACTGAATCAGCTCTGCCAGACCGGCATGGTAGGCGTTGTATTTTTCATCAATGTTCTGGCTCACCTGCTCCATCGCAGGCTGCGGGGTAATCTTTTTGAAGGCGTCGTAATGTTTTGCGGCGTCAGCGAGGGTGGCACGGGCATTTTTCAACAGATCGGTTTTCGCGCTGCTCTGCTGATTGTTGGGATCCATCATCATGCGCGCGGACGAGCGGCTCAGGTTGATACGCGTTTGCAGCATCAGATCCCACGTTGAGGTGAGCTCACTCTGCTGCAGGCGGAGATCGTTCGAGGCCGCAAAGCTGTCCTGGTTCTGTTTTAATGACGAGAAAAAAAGCCCGCCGGAGATAAGCTGAAGTAGTGCGAAAATGACCAGCACCATCATGAGCATTGTGACAACGCGGATACGGTTCAACATACAACACCTTCTCATAGATTTATTAACGGTGTTATCGGCACAGCCAACAGGAACTTTACATTTGCGAAAGGGAAAAGCGCGGGGTTAGAAAGCCACGTCGACAATCAACGTATCGGTGTAGGTTCCGGCGGGTGGCGTGGCCTGATTGGTCAGCACTTTCGCGGTGTAGTTGTAGGTACGCAGGAGACCATCGGTACTGACCTGCGACGACGTCGCGCTGGTCCAGCGTTCGCTGCCGCTGCCGCCCCAGCGGTTACCCGTGGCTTCTTTATAGATGTCATAACTCAGGTAGTTACTGCCGCTTACCATCCGGCGCACGTTATTCAGCGCGTTAGCACCGTTGTTAATGCCGATGGTATACGTACTGCCTTTGGTACAGGTGACGGCAATCGCCTGCGAGACGGTAGGGAAACTTTGCACCAGCGGCGCGCTGTTGAAGTTGACGTCCGGCGTGGTCATGGCGCTGCAGTCGTTGGTCACGGTCAGGTTAAGGAGAATGGTGGTCGTCGCCGTGCCCGTCTGATTGATTGTGCAAATACCGAGCGCGCCCACGGAGCAGACGCTGTAGTTAACGCTGAAGGTTAACTGCACCTGATACGGCCCGGCAGAAACGTTCTGTCCGGCGACGGTACGGAAATAGAGCGGGATGTTGTACTGCTTTGACCCCAGCAGCCCCAGTAGCGTATTCCCGCTCCAGGTATACGATTTGCTTATCTGTACCTCGCTGCTGCTCGCGCAGCCCGCGAGTCCGCACAGCCGGGTGGGGATCACGTCCGTGATGGCCGCGTTGTCCGTGCGTTTCATGGTGGCCCGACTGCTGCCCGAGACCGATGCCGCGGTATAGGTCAGCGTCACCGAGTCGTTGGTCAACAGATTCAGTATGGCATCGCACGCCACCACCAGCGTGCCGGTGGTTTCCACCTCCCCGGTTCCGCTGAGCGCAAACGACGTGACGCTGCCAAACGAGGCGTTGACCGTACTGACGGTACACGCCGCCCAGCCGCCGCCGGAAAACAGCAGCAGTATCAACAGCAGCAGGCGCTTCATGGCACCTCCCGGCACACCAGCGGACCGTAGGTTTGCAGCTTGTGCTCCGGGTTGGCTCCCACGGTCAGGGTAGCCCTGCAGCGTTTTCCATCAGGCGCGATCACCTCCAGCGGGTTCACATCGCTAAGATTTTCCAGCCAGGTGATGCCGTCATACCCCACCACCGCATTGCTGCGCGAGGCGCGTCGGACCTGGCTTCCCACCGGTAGCGCCTGGCCGCGCGCATCGTGCAGAATGACGCTTGCCACCCGCTCTTGCTCCATTGGGAAATCAACCAGATAGCCGCTGTGACGCCGGATCGCGATCCGCCGCTCGGTCTCTTTCAGACGGGTATCCGCCGGCAGGTTCAGGGTATCAATGCGGTAGCTAGCCGGATAATACGCCGACACCCCGCTGACCAGCAGGTAACCGTTGTTATTCGTTTTACCGACGGGCTGATTCTCATAGCTGACGGGCACGTCCGGATGACCGTCGGTACTGATGACGACAAACGCATCGTTGATCTTATTCGCGGCAAACAGCTCGCCGTCCATCAGAACAATCGCGCCCATCGCCTCGCCCCACCAGGTCATCATGTCCCTTTCGCCGTAGCCGCCGCCCTGCAGTTCAATATTGTTATTACGCCAGCCCAGCGTGCCCTGTTGATAGTCACTGGATTTTGACTGGTTGGCCCAGGCCATGTTCCAGCTAAAGCCGCCGTCAGACGGCATGGCGTGGTTATAGTTAATGCGCTGGGTACTGCCGGCATCCGGGGTGTTTTCAACGGTGAACGCGGCGCTGTCGCGTGCCCCCAGCGGCACCTGCAGCGACAGCGCGACCGTCCAGTCTCCCCGCTGCTGGTCCCGGCTTCCGGCGAGGTAAATACTGCTCGCGCCCCACAAATTGCGGCTCCATGAGAGATTAAGCAGCTCGGTTTTTTGACTGTCAAAACTTTCCACGCCGATCCAGGCCGCGCCGATGTTGCCGTACTGTCCCAGGTTGAAGGTCAGAGAATACTGGTCCGTATTGCGGCTGAAGCTGGCGATGGGTTTATTGTTCTCGTCATACACTGTCGGCTGGTCGTAAAGGGCCAGATTGCCAAAACCGCGGTCGCGACGCGTGTGTTGAGTGGCGACGCTGAACTCGCTGGTGCTGTACTGGTAACCCCAGTTGATTTGCCCGCCCGTATCCCCCCGCATGCGGCTCTGCGAGTAAGCGGTATTCACCACGCCAAACTGGCCGAGTTTTATTACAGTCCCTGCCCCGCCCAGCGCCAGCTCCTGCGCCCCTTCCGCATGCCCTTCCAGGGTCAGCCAGTCCGTCACCCCGTAGCGATACGAGCCGCTGCCTGCCGCGGAGCCGTAGTCAAAATTCCTGATACCGTAATTACGCCGCAGGCTGCCCAGCGTCACGGCGCCGTCGCTCAGCCCTTTTTTTAGCAAGTCGCTGGTGACGTAAAACGGCAGCGTGGTGCTGACCTGTCGCCCCAGCGCATCCGTCGTGACCAGCACCGCATCCCCGGCGCCGTTGATATAGGGCAAATTGGTCAGGGTGAAGGGACCCGGCTGAAGCTGGGTTGAGCCGGAGCGATACCCGTTGATAAAAAGATCGACCGAGGTGGGTACCGCCGCTTCCCCGGCGAACTCGGGCAGCGGCCACGTCACCAGGTCAGGGCGCAGGGAGAAATCCCGCCCGACGCTGATCCCCCCCATCCGCACGCTGGAACTCCAGCTCAGGGCATCGCTGATCACGTCCCCGACGCTCCAGCTCATCGCGTCATCCTCATTGGTGAACAGCAGGGTTGTGTCATAGCGGACATATCCCTCCTGCTGCCCCTCGTTGCCGGTGAAATTTTCCCGGGCATAGCCGGTGGAGGAAAACGAACCGTTCTCGTTAAAGTAGCGGAACTCATGCCAGAGAGACGCCTGTCCGCCGATATGCTCCGTGTGGTTGGTGTAAAGATCGTAATTGAGCAGCGCGCCGCGTCCGAAGTGCGGTTTGGCCTGCGTCGCTTGCGCGCTGAACGGCGTCACACGGGACGCGACCCAGTCGCGGGGAACGGTCAGCAGCAGGCGCTGCGCGGCGCTGTCGTACTCGACCCTCACCTGAGAAAGCGAAGAGAGATTCACCTCTCCGGCAGGAACATGTTCCGGTGGCAGCCCCGCGCGCAGCAGGTCGGCGCTGGAGATAAAGAAAGCGCCTTTACGCTGCGTCACGGGCACGACCAGACCGGTGTCGTAGTGGTTAAGCACGAGGGCAAGCTGGAAGACCGCTTCATCATGTATCGCCTGTGCCTGGGGCGGCGGCGGCAGGCTGTCATCGCCGGGCTCAGCCCAGGTCGCGGAACTGACGCAAAGCAGTATCATCATCGCCGGCTTCAGTTGACGGGCGTCGACTGCCATTGTGCGTCCCTGGCATTAATCTGCGCGCTCATCCGCTCCGGCTGACGAACGCCCGCGGGTACCGGCCAGCTACGGGTGCTGCCGGGAAGTACGTAACCCAGCAATCCCTCCGCAACCGTGCGTTTCTGTCCTCCCTGCTCCAGCGCCACCTGGCTCAGCCTGACATGGACATCCCCCCGATTCCGGATCTCCAGTGCCGGCTGCCCATCCGTTCGCGTCACCCGCCAGCTCAGGTTCCGGGTCTCTACCAGCGCGTGATGCGCCCCCTCTTTTATGGTCGGGATCCCCTGACCATATACAAACAGCGGAATGGAGTAACGCATCTGCAATTTGAGGCCGATGGTGGGTTCTGCTTTGGCATCAGGCTGAGGAATTTCATCCACGATAATGCGGTAGGCTTGTTCAATGCCTGCGGGAACGGGAGCCTGCTTAATAAGGCGGATAAGCTGCTTGCTGCCTGTGCCAATCGTGACGATGGGCGGGCTGGCGACCACATCCTGCTGTGCGGTGTAGCGCTCGTGTCCGTCCTCCTGTTTCCAGCGCACAATGCGCACCTGCATCGTTGTGGCGCTGTTTCCCTGGTTCTGGATCCACAGTTCCGTGGCGTTGGCGTCTGCCGCAAGCCACGGGTCGATCGGCCAGAGCAGAATGGTGGCTGCCGCCTGCGCCTGACCGGTTGCCACAGCCATTCCCAACGCGCCCGCCAGACAAACAGGTCTGAAAATTGGCTTCATCAACACTCTCCCTTTATTACCATGACAAGGTCACGGTGAGCTGATCGGAATACGTTCCTGCCGGGCTAAATCCGGTCAGTAGCGCCACGCCAAAAAGCGGCAGCGCGATGTTATTGCTGTTGCTATAGGTCACCGGTATCGCCTGGTTGACGCCAATCTCGCTGTTCGCGGCCAGCGAGCTGCTGCTGTAAAGCCGATATCCCACCACGTCGGCGCCGTTCGAGCGTTTCATGCGGCGAACGGTTGAATAATTCTGGCCGCCATTAATGCTCATGCTCAGCGCCACGCCTGGCGTGCAGGCGATAGACAAAGCCCCGTTTGGCACAAAACTGGTGCTGACCGGTGCGCTCTCGACGCCGTTATGGGTGCCAAAATCCAGCGTCCCGAGAAGCCCTCCGCTGCCGGTGGTCACCACACATCCCGGGACGATGGTCGCGCTGACTTTAAAGGACTGTGATGTCACCGCATTCGCCGCGGGCGTCATCAGCAATCCGACGATCAGCGCGAAAAAAGGCTGCACGTGTCCCTCTGCGCATATGCGCAGACCTGTGAGAGTTGCCTTCATGGCGGTGCAGGACTAATAGGTGACGCTGACGTTAATCGTGTCTGTGTAGGTTCCGGGTACGACCGTCACGCTGTTACCGCCGCCGGTAATACGTCCGTAGAGGGTGTAACTGTCCACCCCTCCTGCCGTAGAGGCGATCGGCAACGCGGTGTTATTGGCAATCACGCTGTTAAACCCGCTATCACTGTACAGGCTGTACGCCACGCCCTGTGCCGCGTTGGCGGTGTTAACCAGATAGCGGGCAGGTGTTCCTGGGGTGCCAACAACGGTACCGGGAGCGGTGGAGTTGGTGTTGCCGGTGATCGCCACCGTATAGCTGGCGGTCGTACATTGAATGGTGAAGGTGTTTCCGCCGCTGGCGCCGGTGAGCTGGGTGGTCAGAGTGGAAAACGTTGCGGGATGGGTGCCGAAATCCAGTGTCCCGAAGTTAATGCCGTTTTGCGTGGGCGATCCATTTATCAGACAGCCGTTCGTGAGTGTCAGCGTCGCGCCGATGGTGCCGCTACTGGTCACGGCCAGCGCCTGATGGACCGTTGTCGCAGTCAGTAAGGTGCCTGCGCAGATCAAAAGGAGTTTTCTTTTCATTTACCACCCTCCAGAAGACGTCTCCGTTCCCTTGCCACATTTTATTTATTTCGTTCAAGATGTTAGCCCCGCTTAATCTTCCTCTGAGGGGGGTTATTGAGAATTTAGTTTACGGATATCGCTTCGACCACCTGCCCCTTAACGCATAAGCACTTTGTCTTATTGACTTCTTATTTCCTTAAATAACATGCAGTTAAAATCATTTTTTCCGCTTTTTTAATTTATTTTCTGAGAATATATCCATTAAAATGTGATGCAGATCACAATATATCGTCATGGCAATAACAACAAAATTAATAAAACTTAAAAAGGAGTTGTATCCCCCTACGCTTTGCGTCAATTTATGTGCCGAATAATTTCCCGCGTCGCAATAAAAAATTTATATGTATCGCCGCGGGCTACATCTGAAGCGCATAGAGGGTCTTTTTTCGTGGCAAGTGCAAACAAACTCACACTCTTCATCGTGATATTCATGCTGGCGGGTATTCTTTCAGGGGCAGCAATTCATGAATATGCATCTGCGGATGCCATCAAAGCCTGGTCGGATAATATTACCCTTCTGACCGATATTTTCCTCCGACTGATCAAAATGGTCATTGCCCCCCTGGTGTTCAGTACGCTCACCGTCGGCATTATGAAGCTGGGCGAAACCTCTACCATTGGCCGCGTGGGCGGCAAAGCGATGGTATGGTTTATCAGCTCATCCGTGCTCTCTATTCTGGTCGGCCTGTTTATCGTCACGCTGGAGCACCCGGGAAGCGGGCTGAACCTGACCGTCCCGACCGAGGCGGTGGATACCGGTCTGGCCGTTGGGGGCATGACGCTGAAAGCGTTCCTGTCACACACCATTCCAACCAGCATCGCGGGGGCGATGTCGAACAATGAGATCCTGCAGATTGTGGTGTTCTCCATGTTCTTCGGCATTGGCGGCGCGTCGCTGGGGCAGAAATTCAATGCCCCACTGGTGGCTGCGCTGGACGTGGTTTCCCATATCATGCTGAAGGTCACGGGTTATGTGATGTACGTTGCGCCGCTGGCCATTTTCGCGGCAATCTCCTCCGTTATCGCCACGCAGGGTCTGGGCATTCTGTTGAACTATGCCTCCTTTATTGGCGGCTACTATGTTGCCATTCTTCTCACCTGCATGGTGCTGCTGGCCGTGGGTTACATGGTGCTGAAAAAAGAGGTGTTCCGCCTGGTCAGCATGCTGAAAGATCCAGTTCTGGTGGCGTTTACCACCAGCAGTTCTGAAGCGGCCTACCCTAAAACGCTGGAGCAGCTGGAGCGTTTTGGCTGCTCGCGCAACATCGCCTCTTTCGTGCTGCCTATTGGCTACTCCTTCAACCTGGTGGGGTCGATGGTGTACTGCTCTTTCGCCTCAATGTTTATCGCTCAGGCTTACAACATTCACCTGAGCTTCTCTGAAGTGACGGTGCTGATGCTGACCCTGATGCTGGCCTCAAAAGGGATTGCGGGCGTACCGCGCTCCTCGCTGGTGGTGCTGGCCGCGACGATCCCAAGCTTCAACATTCCGGTCGCCGGTATTTTGCTGCTGATGGGGATCGACCACTTCCTGGACATGGGCCGTTCCGCGATTAACGTGTTGGGGAATGGTATTGCGACCGCGATGCTGTCGCAGAATGAAGGTGCGCGGGAAGCGGACGCTGAAGCTGAGCTGGTAAAGCAGGAAGCGTAATGGCATGAAAAAGCCGGGTGACGGCTTCGCCTTACCCGGCCTACAAATGGCTCGAACGCGTAGGCCGGGTAAGCGTCAGCGCCACCCGGCTTTGTTTTAGGCTACGTGACTCGCGGCGATATCCAGTGGCGAAGACGGCCCCGAGCATTAACGTATGGGTGGCCACGAAAGCTGAGCTGATGGAGCAGGATGTAAAAAAGCCGGGTGGCGGCTTCGCCTTACCCGGCCTACAAATGGCTCGAACACATAGGCCGGGTAAGCGTCAGCGCCACCCGGCTTTGTTTTAGGCTACATGGTTCGCCGCGATATCCAGCGGCGAAGACGGCCCCGAGCATTAACGTATGGGTGGCCACGAAAGCTGAGCTGGTGGAGCAGGATGTAAAAAAGCCGGGTGGCGGCTTCGCCTTACCCGGCCTACAAATGGCTCGAACACGTAGGCCGGGTAAGCGTCAGCGCCACCCGGCTTTGTTTTAGGCTACGTGACTCGCAGCGATATCCAGCAGCGCCATCTCATCGCTGTTCAGCAGCTTCTCAATGTTCACCAGAATCAGCATACGCTCGCCGAGCGCGCCCAGACCGGTCAGGTATTCGGTCGACAGCGTGACCGCAAACTCCGGCGCAGGACGAATCTGGTCAGAGGTCAGGGAAAGCACGTCAGACACGCCATCCACCACGATACCCACCACGCGCTGCCCCAGGTTCAGGACGATCACCACGGTGTTGTCGTTGTAATCAACGTCGCCCTGGCTGAACTTCACGCGCAGGTCCACGATGGGCACAATGACGCCACGCAGGTTGGTGACACCTTTAATAAACGCAGGCGTGTTAGCGATGCGGGTAACCTGGTCGTAACCACGGATTTCCTGCACTTTCAGGATATCGATGCCGTACTCTTCATCGCCTAAAGTGAATACCAGAAATTCCTGTCCTGATGGCTCGCCCGCCAGTTTCGTTACATTACTCATACCGGTCATGTTATTACCTTCTACTTAATCAGGCGGCTGTGTACGCCACACGTTGTTCACGATTTAATCCCTGAAGCGCCGACACATCGACGATCAGCGCCACGCTACCATCACCCAGAATGGTGGCGGCAGAAATACCCGGCACTTTGCGGTAGTTGCTTTCGAGGTTCTTCACCACCACCTGGTGCTGGCCAATCAGCTGATCGACCAGCAGCGCATAGCGGCGGCCCGCGCTTTGCAGGATCACCACGATACCCTGCGTGGCCTCGGTCTTCGCCCCGTCCACTTCGAACACTTTCCACAGTTCCACCAGCGGCAGGTACTCACCGCGAACCTCGAGCACGCGCTCGCCGCCCGCCAGCGGATGCAGATCTTCCTCACGCGGCTGCAGGGATTCCATCACCGCGTTCAGCGGCAGGATAAAGACTTCGTCCGCCACTTTGACGGACATGCCGTCGAGGATCGCCAGCGTCAGCGGAAGCAGGATGCGAATGGTGGTGCCGGAACCCTGTTTAGACTGGATTTCAACGTGGCCGCCCATCTCCTGGATGTTACGTTTCACCACGTCCATGCCCACGCCGCGCCCGGAGACGTCGGTCACCTGCTCTGCGGTAGAGAAGCCCGGCGCGAAGATCAGCATGCCCACTTCTTCGTCGGTCATGTTTTCATTGACCGCCATCCCCTGCGAAATCGCTTTTGCCAGGATGCGCTCGCGGTTCAGACCGGCGCCGTCATCGGTCACTTCGATACAAATGTTCCCGCCCTGGTGTTCCGCAGAGAGAATCAGGTTGCCGACCGGCGATTTCCCGGCGGCAATGCGGTTTTCCGGCAGTTCGATACCGTGGTCGAGGCTGTTACGCACCAGGTGCGTTAACGGGTCAATGATGCGCTCGATCAGGCTCTTATCCAGTTCGGTTGAGCTGCCCATCAGGGTCAGTTCAATCTGCTTGTTCAGCTTGCTGGCGAGATCGCGGACCAGACGCGGGAAGCGGCTGAAGACATATTCCATCGGCATCATACGGATGGACATGACCGATTCCTGCAGGTCGCGGGCGTTACGCTGCAGCTGGCCCATGCTGGTAATCAAATCCCCGTGGGTGACCGGGTCGAGTTCGTTTGAACGTTGCGCCAGCATCGACTGGGTGATCACCAGTTCGCCCACCAGGTTAATCAGCTGGTCAACCTTCTCAACGGCAACACGGATGCTGGTCGACTCGCTGGAGCGCGCGGCAGGTTTTTCACCACGGCCCGGTGCAGCAGCTTCTTTTGGCACCGCCTTCAGCGCCGGGGCCGCTGGGGCCACAGCCGGTGCGGCGGCCTGGGCGACAACAGCCACCTCTTCCGCAGCCACAGGGGCGTCAACTGCGACAGTTTCGGTTTCGAAGGCGATTTGATCGGCTTCAATCACAAAGCACAGCACCGCCACGATATCGTCCTGGCCAATACCGTCATCAAGCGTCGCGGCCAGGCTGTCTTTGCCTTTTACCACGTTGCTTAATTTCGCCAGGTTACCCAGCTCTTCTTCCAGCAGGTTAACTTCATTCTCTTTCAGGCGAGACAGCACAACGCGCAGTTTGCCTGCCGGTGCGTCGGCAGGGGCAGACTCCTGCGCGGCAACCGTATCCACAACGCTCAGTTTTGCGGCAGGAACCACGGCTGCGGCAACCTCACCTTTTGCTTCCAGCGCGAGCTGGCGCAGCGCATTGCAGATGTATTCAAAGCTGGCGGCATCAGGCTCTGCCGAACTTTTATAGGCGTCGAGCTGTTCCTGCATAATATCTTTGGTTTCCAAAAACAGGTTGATAATGTCGGTATTGAGCTGCATCTCACCGCGTCGTGCTTCATCAAGCAGGTTTTCCATTAAATGGGTCGTTTCCTGCAGGATGGTAAATCCAAACGTTCCGGCTCCGCCTTTAATGGAATGCGCCGCACGGAAGATGGCATTGAGCTGCTCGGAATCCGGTGCTTCGGGCACCAAATCGAGCAAGTGTTGCTCCATATCGGCCAACAATTCGTCGGCTTCATCAAAGAATGTCTGGTAAAAATCGCTAATATCCATGCTCACGCTATCACCTCGGATTGGCTGGTGGCGATGTTGGAACGGCAGCCGAAGGAACGGCCCCAGGCTGTTTTAAATCGTCCAGTGACTCATTCTGACTTTCGGCGTTTTCATGCAGGATGGCCTGCTCCGCCTGCTGGTTCAGCACTAAAAGACTGATACGACGGTTGATGGCATCATCCGGCCCGCGGTCGGAAACGCGCATGGTTGCGGCCATGCCGACTACGCGCAGTACCTTGCCATCATCAAGCCCACCTACCACCAGCTCGCGACGCGAGGCGTTGGCACGATCGGCAGAAAGTTCCCAGTTGCTGTATCCCTTCTCCCCACTGGCGTACGGGAAATCGTCCGTGTGTCCTGACAGGCTGATTCGGTTAGGAATGCCGTTCAGCACCGGTGCAATGGCGCGGAGAATATCGCGCATGTACGGTTCAACTTCCGCACTCCCGGTTTTAAACATCGGGCGGTTCTGGCTGTCGATGATCTGGATACGCAGCCCTTCCTGCACCAGATCAATCTTCAGATGCGGTCGCAGCGCGCGCAGCTTCGGATCCGCTTCAATCAGCTGGTCGAGATCGCCACGCAGTTTCTTCAGGCGTGCCTGTTCCATCTTTCTCTTCAGCTCGTCGATGTTCGGCTCTTTTTTCACCTCACCCTTCTGCTGGGTGTAATCATCGCCGCCGCCCGGGATCGGGCTTTCGCTGTTAGAGATACGCGGTCCGCCAGCCACCGCCGTTGCCAGCGGCGTGCGGAAATACTCGGCAATCTGGATCAGTTCTTTTGGGCTGGAGATGGAGATCAGCCACATCACCAGAAAGAACGCCATCATTGCGGTCATAAAATCGGCGTACGCGATTTTCCACGAGCCGTGCGCGCCATGCCCACCGCCCTTGTGCTTGCGTTTTTTTACGATGACGATCGGATGGGACTGGTTTTTCATGCGTCCTCAGTTGTCGTCTGTTGGTTTGGGTTTTTCACCGCACGCACGTGTTCTTCAAGCTCGATAAACGACGGACGCTCGCTGGAGTAAAGCGTTTTACGGCCAAACTCAACCGCGATCGGTGGCGCATAACCGTTGAGGTTAGAGAGCAGCGTGATCTTCACGCACTGCATCATTTTGGTGGTTTCCGCGCTCTTCTGGCGCAGTACGCTGGCCAGCGGAGAGATAAAACCATACGCCAGCAAAATACCGAGGAAGGTACCCACCATCGCATGGGCAATCAGCGCACCGAGCTCCGCTGCCGGACGGTCTGCTGAGGCCAGCGCGTGAACCACCCCCATGACCGCGGCAACGATACCGAATGCCGGAAGCGAGTCGCCGACCAGCGCCAGGCTGTTGGCCGGTACTTCAGATTCGCTTTCATGGGTTTCAATTTCTTCATCCATCAGCGCTTCGATTTCGAAGGTATTCATGTTGCCGCTGATGATCAGTCGCAGATAGTCGACGATGAAATCCAGCATCATGGCATCAGCAAGAATGCGCGGATAGCTGGCAAAAATTTCGCTCTCTTTCGGGTTTTCAATATCCCGCTCGAGCGAGAACATGCCCTGCTGACGCGACTTCGCCATCAGGCGATAGAGCAGTGCCAGCAGATCCATATACATGCTTTTGGTGTATTTCGAGCGACGGAACAGCAATGGAATTGCTTTCAGCGTGCCCTTGATCGATTTACCGTTGTTACCAACGATAAAAGCCCCTACCCCTGCGCCGCCGATGATAATAAGTTCAGCCGGTTGATAGAGTGCTCCAAGGTGCCCGCCGGTCATCATGTAACCGCCGAAAACTGTACCGAGAACTACCAGGTAACCTAATAAGATAAGCACGACATCATCCTTCCGCTAGTGACTATGGCAAGGACGTCCAGCTCGCAGCGTTGACCGTTTACGGGGTAAAAAAAAGCAGCGGTAATCGCTTACCGCTGCTGGAATCTTTCCCACACGTTCGGGTTAAACAGCTTGTTCGATCTGTTCATCCAGCAGTTGTGGAATAATATCGGCAGCATCCCGGGAAAGTTTACGTCTTTTTACTGCGCGGGATGGAGGCTGACATAAACTACAGGCGAAGCTGCCTGCAGGCTGATGAGCATGGGTAATAAAATTGCCGTTGCAGCAGTTGCAGCGCGACAACTCAAGCATTCCGCTCTCAACAAAACGCACCAGCGTCCATGCGCGGGTCAGCGCCAGCAGAGGACCTTCTTCCTGCTGTGGGCATTGTTCAAGGTAAAGTTTGTAGGCTTTAATCACGGCGTCAACGCCGCTACACAAACCGGTTTTGAGAAGATACTGCCAGGCATTACAGAACATGGAAGCGTGAATATTCTGCTCCCACGTCATAAACCAGTCGGTAGAAAACGGCAGCATGCCTTTCGGCGGGGGACTACCACGTAACTCTTTGTACAGTTTGATCAGACGGCCACGGCTCAACTGCGTCTCGCTTTCCAGCATTTGTAAACGAGCACCCAGTGTAATCAGCTCCATGGCTAACTGTATGTCACGCGCTTCCTGAACAATGCTTTTCTCGCTCATTGCTAGGCCCTTTTCTTACGGGCTACGTCATCAGGCTGGCTGATTTCGTTAAGCAAGCGAGTGGAAAGAAGAATACCGGTATGGATCTGTTGAAGATCGTCTACACGGGACTCCTGCGTCAGACGCGTTATTGTCTGTGAATCATCGAAACGGAACTGGCAAACCAGTTGATTCGTTTCAGCCAGTTTAACCATCTGCGGGAGGGTTAAGCCGCCCAGCATGGTTGCCATTTCTTCGTTAATACCCAGACGAAACATCGCGGACGCCTTGTCCTGACTAATCAAACGCTGCGCGAGCAGTAAATACGACAAATTGATGTCATAGATATGTTTTAGCAACTCGGATGTATGCATTGTTCCCATCCCGAATAACCAACTATTATTTTTATGCGGAAAGACCGCACCCCGTGATGTCGCCGGGAAATCACCCGGTATAAAAAAGAAAAGGCTAAATGCATAGTTGAATTTAGGTTTGTATTCATCGAAACGCGTAAGAGAGGAAACGCGAATGCGTCTCTTACATGTTTTATCATTTCTTACAAATAACTAAGATTTTTCCTAATTCGACGCAAACTCTACTCGTCAGTTTTGACACATACAATCCAGCCATCCTCAAATTTAAAAAAAATGTGATCCACGTCACACAATTTAAGTGAATATGACCCATAAATCCATCAGTATGACTTGTAATTTGTTCACTTATTGACCAATCGGCACTGTTTTGTATTCTTAATTGACGAATACTCATGCAGAAGGGGGATCAGAACTGGCATGCAATGTGCTTTTCCATCGGGGAGCATGGCGCGGAAACATTTACATCAAACACCCCTTCGGGAAACATTTTTCTTACTGTGAAAAAACATAGAGTTATGCAGGTAGCCTAAAAAAGATGTTTCAGTCCGTGATCATTCGAAATGATTTTGTAACGCGTAAAAACGATTCAACAGTCAAGGCATAAATTTGTGTGATTTACGTTAAGTTGTTAATTTTTTTCATTTAGGCCCATTTTTCAGTTATTCTTCTTATAAGAATAATTAATGAATAATTATGATAAGCTTCACACTAATGTCGTAATCAGCCCTTGCAGAACCCGGAAATTCGCGGTAAAGGTGATCAAACGCTGTCAGTCAGACACCCAAGGAGTGCGCCATGAGTTACTCCCATCTACTTGTTTCTGTTGCTGTTTCCCCAGAAAGCCATCAACTCGTCGCCCGGGCAGTGTCCATTGCCAGACCCCACAATGCCCGCATCAGCCTCATCACGCTTGCGGCCGAACCGGAGATGTATAATCAGCTGGCTGCCCCTATGCTGGAGGATATTCGTGAGGTACTTCAGGAGGAAACGCAGCAATTCCTGCGCGAGCTGGTAGAAAAGGCAGATTATCCCGTCTTTGAGACCGTTATTGCGACAGGAGAACTTAATGCCCATATTCTCGATATGTGTCGTAAACAGAATATTGATTTAGTGATATGCGGGAATCATAACCACAGCTTTTTATCGCGCGCAGCCTGCGCGGCGAAATCTATTGTCGCGTCAAGCCAGGTTGATGTGCTGTTAGTACCGCTTGGGGGGCGTTAACCCCCCAGGGAAATATCAGGCAAGTTTAGGGAAGGTTGCGATCTTTTTTTGTAAATCGCCTTCATGGCTTTGTGGGGCGATATCGCGGAGATCCTGAATAAAACGCGCCTGCCAGTGGTTAATATCGTTTTTCCGGATCGTCTCCATCATTTCAGCATGGCGGGAAATACGCTCCGTGAGCGGCATGGTCAGCGCGCGGTTCAGGGCGTTAGCCACGTCATCGCGATCGTAAGGGTTCACAATCAGCGCCGACGTGAGCTCATTTGCGGCCCCGGCAAACTGGGAGAGCACCAGCACACCCGGATCGGCGGGGTCCTGCGCCGCCACGTATTCTTTCGCGACCAGGTTCATCCCGTCGCGCAGCGGCGTCACCAGGCCGACGTCCGCGTAGCGGAAGACCTTCATCAGGATCTTACGGTCAAAGTGCTGGTTCAGATAAAACAGCGGCGTCCAGCCCAGCTGCCCGTAGCGGCCATTAATCCGCCCTGCTTCTGTCTCCAGCTGATGGCGAATGTCCTGATAGGCCTGAACCTCACCGCGCGACGTCGGCGCAATCTGGGTATAACGGATTTTACCGTGATGCTCCGGATATTTATCCAGCAGCGTTTCATATGCCAGGAAGCGCTCCGGCAGCCCTTTGGAATAATCAAGACGCTCGACTGAGAAGATATTTTTCACGTGCTTGAGTTCATTCTTAAGCTGCGCCAGCTTTGGCGGCAGCGGGCCAGAGGCCTGCTCCGCGATTTCGTCAGGTTCAATCCCTATAGGATACACTTCGGTGTGGAACGTTTTTCCCCACGCCGTATGGGTTTTCCCGCCTTTGGTCACCAGACGCGCTTTCCCTGACACGGAGTCAAGGAATGCCAGTCGGTCATTTTCCGTCTGGAAGCCCAGCAAATCGTAGTCACACAGCGCCTCCAGCAGCTCTTCATGCGGCGGCAGCGCGGTAAAAATTTCCGGCGTCGGGAACGGGATGTGCAGGAAGAAGCCAATCCGGTTATTCACTCCCCTCTTTCGCAGCTCTCTGGCGAACGGCAGCAGGTGATAATCGTGGATCCATAAAATATCGTCTTCTTCTATTAAAGGCAGCAGTTTATCCGCCAGCAGCGCATTCACGCGCGCGTAGCCTTCGAAGGATTCACGCTGGAATTTGACCAGGTCAAGACGATAGTGAAACGCCGGCCACAGGACGGCATTCGAGAACTGCGAGTAATACTCGTCGTAGTCTTTCTCTTTCAGTGCAAACGACGCCCACGTGATGTTCCCGCGCGTCACTTTTTTGAGCGGTTTCTCTTCTTCACTGATTTCTCCGCTCCAGCCAAACCACAGCCCGCCAGCGGCTTTCAAGGCACCTAACACCCCTACCGCCAGGCCACCCGCACTGGCTTTTTTATCATCAGGCGGTGCGATTCGGTTAGAGACGACGACTAAGCGACCCATAATGGTTTCCCCCTTTGTTTTGCGCTATTTGTTGTTGTTGCTGGTTAGCGATATCAGATACCCACTGCCAGACGCTGGCGACATCCGCCAGCCGCCATTCGGCGACAGTGTCACCAGGCCCTACCTTAACGGCGATCCCTCCGGCCTGATTAACCACACGGAACCCGGCCTCGTCGGTCAGGTCATCCCCAAAGAAAACAGGCGTCCGGCCCTTAAAAGGTGCCTCCGCCATAAATGCGGCGATGGCTGCGCCTTTATTAATCCCCTTAGGCTTTAACTCCACCACGCATTTGCCCGGCTGCAGCGCCAGCTGTGGATGTTCATCCGCAACCGTCTGCGCAAGCGCAAGCACGGCAGCTTCATGCTGCGGCGCCTGGCGATAATGCAGGGCAAAGGCCATGCCTTTGGCTTCCAGCTCGGTGCCAGGCAGGTCTGCCAGCGCAGCAGAGAGCTGCTTCTGGAGCGTTTGCGTGAGTGCGTCGGGGAGTGAAACGATATGCGTTTGATCATGGATGTCGCGGCGCTCCGCTCCGTGCACACCGGCCAGCGGAAAGTGGTATGGACTGGCGAGCAGATCCAGCTCGGCCATTGAGCGCCCTGATATCAATGCCAGTGCTCCCTCATTCATGAGCGAGAGCTGATGCAAATCCTGTAACACCGCCTCCGGAATAGACACCTGATCGGGGTGCGGTTTTATCCCGGCGAGCGTGCCGTCGAGATCAAAAAAGAAAGCATAGTGTCCGGGCAGTACAGGCGGTGCGGTTAACAAGTCAGCCACCCTTTTCCTCCTTACGGTTGACGAGAGGCAAACGCCTTTACCTCTTTCATAGCCATGTAAGTATAGACAGTGTGACGTCGCTCGCCATTTGACAACCGCCCCGCCAGTTTTACTGGCGGGGCGGTTAAGAGGTCAACTATGGTTATAAGTTGAGCAATAAAAGAGGTGCAAAACGGTTACACGGTACGCTTCGCTTTTTGCTTGTAACGGTCGAAAATCACCGCTGCCAGCAGGATCAGACCACGTACCACGTACTGCGAGAACGGCGAAATATTCAGCAGGTTCATGGCGTTCTCTACCGTCCCTAAAATCAGGATACCGGCCACCACATATGAGATTTTTCCGATGCCGCCCTTGAGGGAAACGCCCCCTAACACGCAGGCCGAAATAACGATCAGCTCATAACCGATAGAGGTCATTGGCTGGCCGCTGGTCATACGCGACGCCAGAATAATCCCCGCCGCGGCAGAAACCAGTCCTGAAAGCACAAAGATAATAATCTTGGTGCGCACCACCGGCACCCCGGCCAGACGGGCGGCCTCTTCATTACCGCCAATCGCCAGCGTATTACGGCCAAAGGTGGTCCGGTTAAGCAGGAAGCCGAACAGGATCAGGCAGGCCACCGTCAGCCAGATAGGCGCAGGCAGACCCAGCCAGTTGGCGTACCCCAGCGTGAAGAAGCGTTCGTCTTCAATCCCCACCGCTTTACCGTCAGAGATGATATAGGCCAGCCCGCGGACAATTTGCATTGTCGCAAGCGTCGTGATCAGGGCGTTAATCTTCAGGCGCGCGATGACAAAACCGTTCACCAGACCGCTGATGACGCCGAGTAACAGACCGGCAAAAACGCCAATCCACAGGCTCTCCGTCATGTTGATCACCACGGCCGTCGTGACGCCTGCGCAGGCAATCACCGACGCCACCGACAGGTCAAAATCGCCGGAGGCCAGGCAGAACAGCATCCCGCAGGCCACCATCCCGGACATGGAGATGGCGAGACCCAGCCCCTTCATATTAATGAAGGTGGCAAAATTGGGAACAAAGATCGCGCAGGCGACGAACAGTGCGGCAAAGACCACCAGCATGCCGTACTGATCCCAGATACGCCCAACACTCAACGCCGACTTCGACTTCGGCACTCCGGATGTAGTAACAGAGGACATCATTAACTCCTTACTCAGGCGACGGCCTGGCTAACTTTAGGCATGGCGAGGTTCAACGCCTGTTGTTCATTCGCCTGTTCATGAAGTAATTCGCCGGCAATTTCGCCTTCACGCATCACCACAATGCGGTCGGCCACGCCAAGCACCTCAGGCAGATCGCTGGAGGCGAAAAGCACCGCCACGCCGCGTTTTGCCAGCTCATAAATCACGTTATAAATCTCGTGTTTTGCCCCCACGTCGATACCGCGCGTCGGCTCATCCAGTAAGATGACCTTCATATCCTCTGACAGCCAACGGCCCAGAATAGCCTTTTGCTGGTTTCCGCCTGACAGATTCATGATCAGCTGTTCCGGACCCGGCGTTTTGATATTCAGTGAACGAATATGGTGGTCGGCGTTACTCGACTCCCAGCTATCGTTTATCAGGCAACCGGCGCGAATAAACTTACGCCGGGCGGAAATATTGATGTTGTCGCGCACCGAGTGCACCGGAATAATGCCCTCCGCTTTCCGGTCTTCCGGACAGAGCATCATCCCCGCCCTGATCGCGTGGGCTGGTTTCTGAATATCTATCCGCTCGCCGTCAATGGAGACCTGCCCATCGGTAATACGGGTACCGCCGAACAGACCTTTCATCAACTCGCTACGCCCCGCGCCCACCAGACCAAACAGGCCGACGATTTCACCGCTGCGTACGGATAACGAAATCGGCGTTCTGACGCCCGGCGCTTTTACGCTATCCAGGCGCAGGCGTTCCGGGCCGTACTGGCGCGGCTGCCAGTGATAGATATCACCCAGATCGCGTCCGACCATCGCCTGGACCAGTTGGTCATGGTTCACCTGCGCCATGTCGGTAAAAGTGCGCACATAGCGTCCATCTTTAAACACGGTGATGGCATCGCTCAGGGCAAATATTTCTTCCATGCGGTGCGAAACGTACAGAATCGTCCGGCCTTCCTGACGCAATTCGCGGATCACGCGGAACAGATTTTCGATTTCCCGCTTTGAGAGCGAACTGGTGGGTTCATCGAAGGCAATAATTCTGGCGTTACGCGCCAGCGCCTTGGCAATTTCAACCATCTGCCACTGGCCGATGGAGAGATATTTCAGCGGCGTCTGGGGATCGACGTCCAGACCCAGGTGTTTAAGCTGCAGCCCCGCTTCATAATTAAGTAGCGAACGATTCACCACGCCGCCTTTGTGCGGGAGCTGTCCTAAATAGATATTTTCCGCCACGGTCATCTCAGGGATGAGGTGCAGCTCCTGATAGATAATGGCTACCCCGGCATTGAGCGCCGCCGTGGTATCGGCAAAAGCGACCTCTTCGCCGCGGATCGCCAGCGTGCCGGTCGTGGGCGAGTAGTTGCCGCTGAGGATTTTCAACAGCGTCGATTTTCCCGCACCGTTTTCCCCCATCAGGGCGTGAACCTGGCCGGCATAGCAGTCGAAGCTGATATCGGTCAGCGCGTTAACACCGGGGAAGGTTTTCCCGATGCCGCGAAAAGAGAGATACGGATCAGACTGTCGCATAACGTCTCCGTGATTCCTGTAGTGTGTACGTCAGGCCCCTCACGAAGGATGAGGGGCACAATCACCGCGTATTACTTCCCGCCCAGTCCTTTTTTCGCCAGCTCCTCTTTGAAGTTGTCGCGGGTGATCAGCACCACGTCGGTCACTTCGGTAAATTTCGGCGGTTCAGCCCCTTTGGTGACCCAGTTGTAGAGCATCTCGCTGGATTTGTAGCCGTGAACGTCCGGGCTTGGCAGCAGTGAACCGTAGAAGCCGGTTGCCTGCGCTTTGGACAGCTCGCTGACGGCGTCAACGCCGTTGATGCCAATCCCGATCACGTCAGGCGCTTTGAAGCCCTGACCTTCCGTCGCGCGCACCCCGCCCAGCACGGTGTTGTCGTTCATGCCGACCACCAGCCAGTGTTTGACTTCTGGATGCTGCACCAGCATGGAGTTCGCGGCGTCGAATGCGCCCGGGATATCGTTGGATTTGGTTGGGACTTTATAGATCTGTTTTTCCGGGAAGCCGGCTGCTTTCAGCGCGTCCATTGACCCGGTCGTACGACGACGTGCCGTGTCCAGCTCATCCGCAGTAATGGCCATCACCGCGGTCTCTTTGACATCCCAGCCGCGTTTTTGCATCTCTTTATAAAGTTCCTGGCCCTGACGCTCACCGATTTTGGTCGCCGCCATCATCACCAGCGGGACGCTGTCCATCGGTTTGCCTTTGGCGTTAACGAACTGATCGTCAACGGCGATAACCTTCATGTCATAGCCCCGGGCCTTGGCCGCGATGGCCGAGCCCAGCTTGGGATCCGGCGTGCAGATCACAAAACCTTTCGCGCCGCTGGCCGCCAGGCTGTCGATGGCGTTCAGGGTTTTCTCACCGTCAGGCACGGCGATTTTAATCACTTCAAAACCTAAGTCTTTCCCGGCCTTATCGGCGAATTTCCACTCCGTCTGGAACCAGGGCTCTTCAGGCTGTTTTACCAAAAAACCGAGTTTTAAATTCTCAGCAATAGCGGATTGTGACATAACGGCAGCCAGACCGATGGCCGCCAGCGCTTTAGTAAATTTGTGCATGGTAAACTCCAGCTTTAGCTTTCTTTTCTGTAGGGAATATTTGCGTGCTTCTTATTTAATCGGACTTAAAACAAGGCATTAGCGCTTACCTCGTCATAAGCGTTATTGCTGGTGATAGTTTTAGCGGGAAATTAATCCTCCATAAGAGAGCCCCATCACACCGCAGAATTACAGTAATTGCGTACATAAATTCAGCGAAAAATGACATAAAAAAGGCAGGATTTATCAGACAAATGAAACGAGGGTGAGCAGGATTATCCATAAGATTAGCTAAGATATCCCTGATGCCTTTTAACAGGCGTGAGGACCCAAGACGTCAGAACGCTGCAGCATGTTTTTCATCAAAAACGCAGCACGTCCGGAGCGTTATTTATTTCGTAGAATTTGATTTAGCGCAATTTTATTAATGCATCATATATTCGAAATAATTAATCCGTAATTCATTCTTTTACGGAGCATTATTCCGGCTTAATATCCCCAAAAGAGTAACAGTATATCTCTTCGGTAAAAGCCATTAATTATCAATGGATTAATGAGATAGAAATTGATGGCGAGCTAATTGTATTTCTGTACTATATTAAAGTTTGTAATGTATGGTAAACACAGCCTATTTAAGAGTTTTCTTAGACCACAGACAAGGGTATGCTTATTTATATCGAACACAGGAAGTGAATTTCGGTCGACTTCGTTTACTGCAGAAAACGTATTTCTGCTCTTTTTCTTCGTATTTGCCTGACGCTCAGGTTAAGCAACGGACATCACGTCCCACCGTCAATAAGGATATGAGTATGGCTACCCAAACGATGATGCAAAAACTTAACGCGCAGATGAACCTTGAGTTCTATGCCTCCAATCTGCACCTGCACTTAAGTGCGTGGTGCGCTGAGAACAGTCTCACGGGGTCTGCCACCTTCTTTCGCTCTCAGGCGCAAAGTAACGTCACCCATATGATGCGGGTCTTTAACTTCCTGAAGGCCTCAGGGGCGAATCCTGTCGTTAAAGCCCTTGATGGGATCAACGAGAGCTATTCTTGCCTGGAAGAACTGTTTCAGAAGACGCTTGAAGAGTATGAACAACGCTGCAGCACCCTCAACAAACTGGCTGATGAAGCCAAAGCGCAGCAGGATATTACGACGCTCAGATTCTTACGCGATATGGACAAAGAGCAGCAGCAGGATGGCCTGCTGCTGAAGACGCTGGCGGATGAGATCCATAATGCGCAGCAGGCAGGTTTATGTCCTGAGCAAACCGACCGTCACCTGCTCGACATTGTAGCGGTGCAGCATCACTGAGTTTTTGGCCTGCTTCCGTCCCGGGGAGCAGGTCCCCTTCCCCTCTCCAACCTTCTGCTTTTGCTGAAATTTAACAAATCAGATCTGGCTCCCAATGATTAACCACACAACGTGTGATGATTTATTTAATTACATAATCATTGACGAGGGAGCATCATGATCACCATTGAGTTTGTTGTCATTCTCCTCTGCCTGCTGACGGGTACGCGTTTCGGCGGGATGGGGCTTGGGTTAATCAGCGGTATTGGTCTTTTTATTTTATGTTTCGTCTTTGGTCTGCAGCCGGGTAAACCCCCGGTTGACGTCATGCTGACCATTCTCGCGGTGATTGGTTGTGCCGCTACCCTGCAAACGGCGGGGGGCCTCAACGTCATGATGCAGTTTGCGGAACGCCTGCTGCGCAAACACCCGCAGCACATCACCCTGCTCGCTCCGTTTACCACCTGGATGCTGACCTTTCTGTGCGGCACCGGCCATGTGGTCTACACCATGTTCCCCATCATTGCGGATATTGCGTTGAAAAAAGGGATCCGCCCGGAGCGCCCCATGGCCGTGGCATCGGTGGCATCGCAGATGGCGATTACGGCCTCCCCCGTTTCGGTTGCCGTCGTGTCGCTGGTCTCCATCCTGGCGGCCCAGCATGGGATCGGCCACGCGTGGGGAATTCTGGAAATTCTCGCCGTGTCGGTTCCCGCGTCACTTTTCGGGGTGGCCATTGCTGCGCTGTGGAGTTTACGCCGCGGGAAAGATTTGGCGGACGACATAGAGTTCCAGGAAAAGCTGAACGATCCTAAACAACGTGAATTTATCTATGGCGGAACGGAGACGTTAATGAATCAGCGTTTCCCAAAACAGGCCTACTGGTCCACGTGGATTTTCTTTGCCGGTATTGCCGTGGTCGTTCTGCTGGGGGCCTTCCCTGAGCTGCGCCCGGCCTTTGAACTGAAAGGCAAAATGACGGCCCTGTCGATGAACCTTGTCATTCAGATGATGATGTTAATTGCGGGTGCCGTGATGCTGATGGCCTGTAAGGTCAATGCCTCCGCGATTTCCAACGGCGCGGTCTTCAAGGCCGGTATGGTCGCGATCTTCTCGGTATTTGGCGTGGCGTGGATGAGCGATACTTTTTTCCAGGCGCATCTCGACGAGTTAAAGCTGGCCCTGGAGGGCGTGGTGAAAAGCCACCCGTGGACATATGCGATTGTGCTGTTTCTGGTGTCAAAACTGGTCAACAGCCAGGCGGCGGCGCTGACGGCGGTTGCGCCGATGGGGCTGATGCTGGGCATCGATCCGAAAATGCTGATCGCCTTTTTCCCGGCGTCATACGGTTATTTTGTCCTGCCGACCTATCCCAGCGATTTGGCCTGCATCGGCTTTGACCGGTCAGGCACGACCCGCATCGGGAAATTTATCATCAACCACAGCTTCATTTTGCCGGGGCTGATTGGGGTGAGCTGCGCCTGTGCGGCGAGCTACCTGCTGGTTCAGACGTTCTTCTGATAGCATCAAAGGGCGACACATGCCGTCGCCCATTTCCCTGCTTTAGTGAGACTCACCCTGCGGCGTGAATCGCAGCTCGATCAGCGCGATGGCTTTCTGGATCGCACGCAGTGTAACCGGGTCAGCGGCAGCAGGATGGCTGGCGAAATCGATGTTTTTCAGCTGCGTAGACATCTTCTCGCGCACTTCAACCGGCGCAATCACGTCCAGAACATCAAGGATTTGTTTGATAACCAGCTGGCAGGCGACAACGTCAGAGACCAGTTCCTGATCGGCGCTCAGGTTTTGTGACATGGGGGCTTTCTCCTTATTTAAAGGCCGCCATAGTACCAAAACACGCCCCCTGACATCTTCCCTTCATCGGCTGCAGGTACAAAAAAACCCGCCGAAGCAGGTTTTTTTATCAGAACATGGCGCCCGGCGGCACGTCTTTGAAGGTGCGGCAGTAATTGGCCCACATACTTTTCAGGATTTTGCGCAGTTTCACGATGATGCTCCATTAACTTGTTATACAACTTTATCGTCAACCTGCTTATAATATGACCGCCATCACAAAAATCAATACTTTTGTGACAAACATCACAATTTAATCAGCCAGTGGCCTGATGGCGTTCACCTCTGACCCGTTGCGAAGAGTGAGGGCAGATTGTCCGGCTATTCCAGCCATTGCGGCGGGCATCTGCGGGTACGATAACGTATTTCCATCCACTCAGAGCGAACCATGAAAAGAGTCATTGTAGCCGGCACACTCCTGCTGCTCGCGGGGTGCAGTATTAACCGCCAGGCTGAAGTCAGCAGCCTCGACGCGCCAAACGGCATCGTCCGCCTCGATTACGGCCAGGCAGCCCTGCAAAATGCGTATTCCGATGAGTATGTGAACAACGGCACGGCGGTAAAAGCCTGTCAAAACATGGGGTATGCCACAGCCTCGGCCTATGGTCAGCCCATCAAAACCTGCACCCTCATTAGCGGTTCGTTGTGTCTGAACGAGAGCGTGACTATCCAGTATAAATGCCTGGGTTACGCCGTTAACCCTAAGTCAAATAATCCTTGGTATTAATCCAGACTGCCAGCCTGTGCTGGCAGTTTATTTCATTACGAACAAAAACAATTCTCATTAATAAATAATAAATCGGCAATGCGTTTTATTCCCATTCGTATTTTTAATAAATAAAATAAAGATTTTACGTTTTGCAAATAATTAAATAACAAATTATAGTGTCGCTCATTGTGAACCAGAAATAATAACCCGGAGCGTCACCATGCTGAAAACTGAAATGATCGACAAGCTCAACGCACAAATGAACCTTGAGCTGTTTTCGTCCCTGCTCTACCAGCAGATGAGCGCCTGGTGCAGCTACCACAGTTTCGAAGGCGCGGCCGCGTTTCTGCGTCGTCACGCTCAGGAAGAGATGACCCATATGCAGCGTCTGTTTGATTATCTGACGGATACCGGCAGCCTGCCGCGCATTGAAACCGTGGCTTCCCCTTTTGCTGAATATAAATCTCTCGATGAACTGTTCCGCGCCACCTACGAGCACGAGCAGCTGATCACGCAGAAAATTAACGAACTGGTTCATGCCGCGATGACCAGCCAGGATTATCCAACCTTTAATTTCCTGCAGTGGTATGTAGCCGAACAGCATGAAGAAGAGAAGCTGTTTAAATCCGTGCTGGATAAATTATCGCTGGTGGGTAAATCCGGTGAAGGTCTTTACTTTATTGATAAAGAACTTTCCACGCTTGATACGCAGAATTAATTTCAGCGCGGTGCCGGTTTCCGGTACCGCGTTAATTTACATACACCCGGCACAGCTGGTGCAGCGCCAGTCGTGGGGATTCACGGCCTGGTAAAAATGGCGGTAGCTGGACGTCTCCAGCGGAATCCCCCTCTCGTAGAACAAATCCGTCAACCAGTCGACATTCTCGATAATCCACTCATCTTCCTGTAAGCCTTGTGCAAAGGTCTCATCTTCAGGATCAATAACCGAATAGATCCCCCAGGTGCCCATATCCTTTTCGCGACGGGACTCGGGAAGATTCAGGGGCTGGTTCTGCCAGCTGATTATCCAGTGGCCATGGCACAACAGGTTGCCTCCCCGGCTCCATGCCGCGGTAAAAGGATTCTCCCCCGCCATAACACCCTCACTTTATTTGATAATTTATATTTATTGTTTACGTTACGCCGGAATGTCGTGCAGCAGTATTGCCCTTATGAGGTAGGCGCAGGCCTAAAAGGATCGGAGGGTCATTAATACGTAAACCATTTTTTACACCACTTGTAACGGTGATTTGACGAGTTACGGCTTTTCCCTTACTCTGCGCCGCAGATTTTGTCGCGGTTAAGAAGCGTTGTAGAGGAAAGCGTGAAAAACAGAACTCTGGGAAGTATTTTTATCGTCGCCGGAACGACAATTGGCGCAGGAATGCTGGCAATGCCTCTGGCGGCCGCGGGCGTGGGATTTGGCATGACCCTGCTGCTGCTGGGCACGCTCTGGGCGCTGATGTGTTACACCGCCCTGCTGCTGCTTGAGGTATACCAGCACGTACCCGCCGATACCGGTCTGGGTTCGCTTGCGGCGCGCTATCTGGGACGCTATGGCCAATGGATAACCGGCTTTAGCATGATGTTCCTGATGTACGCCCTGACCGCCGCCTATATCAGCGGCGCCGGGGAATTGATCGCCTCCAGCGTCAACGACTGGTTTGGCTCTGACATTACCCCTGCGACGGGTGCCATCTTCTTTGCGCTCATCGGCGGCGGCGTGGTCTGCGTCGGGACGTCGCTGGTCGATCTGTTTAACCGTTTTCTGTTCAGCGCCAAAATTCTTTTCCTGATTGTCATGCTGGTCCTGCTGGCGCCGCACGTGCATAAGGTCAACCTGCTGACGTTGCCGCTGGAAAAAGGGCTGGCGCTTTCCGCGATCCCGGTCATTTTCACCTCGTTTGGCTTCCACGGCAGCGTGCCGAGTATCGTCAGCTATATGAACGGCGATATTCGCAAGCTGCGCCGTGTCTTTGTGATTGGCAGCGCGATCCCGCTGATCGCCTATATTTTCTGGCAGCTGGTGACCCTGGGCAGCATCGACTCTTCAACCTTTATTGGGCTGATGGCGCAACACGCTGGACTGAACGGTTTTCTTCTGGCACTGCGTGAGGTTGTGACCTCGCCGCACGTGGAGCTGGCGGTACACCTGTTTGCCGACCTGGCGCTGGCAACCTCGTTCCTGGGCGTGGCGCTTGGCCTGTTTGATTATCTGGCCGACCTGTTCCAGCGTCGCAATACTGCCGCAGGACGGTTACAGACGGGGGCGATCACCTTCCTGCCGCCGCTGGCGTTCGCGCTGTTTTATCCGCGTGGGTTTGTGATGGCGCTGGGCTACGCGGGAGTGGCGCTCTCGATCCTTGCTCTGCTCCTCCCCTCCCTGCTGGCCTGGAAGAGCCGCCAGCAGCATCCGCAGCAGGGTTACCGCGTGGCGGGGGGAAAACCGCTGCTGTGCGTTGTGTTTGGCTGCGGGGTAGTGATTATTCTGGTGCAGGTGTTGATTGCAGCCGGGATGCTGCCGGAAGTGGGTTAAATAAAAAAGGGGCTGTCATCAGCCCCTTGAGATTGATGACAAACCTCATCATTTATATTGATACCGTCTTTCTTGCCGGGTGGCGCTGCGCTTACCCGGCCTACCTGCTGACTGGAGGTGAACGAAATAAATCCACCTAAGTTAATAAAAAATTGATCAGTGCAAACAACAGCTCTTAAACTTCTTCCCACTGCCGCAAGGACACGGATCGTTACGCCCGACCTTCGTGCCGTTCACAATCGGCTTCTTCGCTTCCGGCTGTTGCGGGTTGTTCGCCCAGTAGTTATACAGGCGCAGCGCCGCAGGCTGGATGCTCTCGATGCTGGCGATGTACTCCTCTTCGGACAGTTCATCCAGCTTTTCGCTGTTCTCTTCCGTCCCGTGCAGGGCAATCACCTCAAGATCGGCCTTCAGGGCTTCCGGCAAGGCTGACCAGTCCTTCAGCGCCACGCCGCGCATATAGCCGTAGCACCACTCTTCCACCACGGTATAACTCTCACCGTCCACGTCGTTATAGCCAAACATCGGTTCGAACTGATCCGGGTATTCGCTCAGGCGCTCGGCAATATCGTTCATGTGCTTAAAGCAGAGATCGATAAAACGGTTCATCTCACGATCGTTTTTCCAGCGCGGGATATATTTCTCGCCGCCCCACACCGCCACCAGCCAGGCATCTGGCTCAACGACAACAGGGCCGGAAAGCACTGCGGTAAGCATGCCGTCCAGTTCGGACACGTCAATCACGGACGCGTCATCATGACCGTAAGACATTAACGTCTCTTCAAGCCACGCCATCTCGCTTTCATTCAATGGGCCTTCAGTCATCGCTGACACTCCTGCAAAAAGGAAACGATCCTAACACATATCTCACGCCTCTCCGGGCTGAAGTTTAGGTCTTTATTGCTGCAAAAAAGTGCAAACCGTGACCTTTGCACAACTTATGGGCTTTATTGTTAACGATATGTGATCTCCGCTGTAATTTCTTCTCCTCCCGCAAGGCGGCATAACGCGGCGCTCTATACTCAAACATGTCACAAGCCCGTCAATGGGTTAACCATTCTGGCAACGTTTTTGCTTAATGTTCTTCGCGCGACGCTGCGCAGGGATACCTCGCCGTATATGCAGGATGCCGTCTGTATCTTGTTCGTTTAGTGCATTTTGTTCTTGTTCGTGTTTCGGATTGGCTGCGCCGTCGGGCGTTCGGGTTTACGCCGTGGTGCAAAAACCTCTTTGCTAAGGAACATAATAATGTCGCTGAAATTTATCAGAACTCCTCTTTCTCTTGTGCTGGCCGGTTGTCTGGTGACGGCGTTTTCCGCCCGGGCAGATATTGTGATTGGCGTGGCCGGGCCGTTTACGGGTCCCAATGCGACCTATGGCGATCAATACTGGCACGGCGCAACGCAGGCTGCTGAAGACATTAATGCCGCCGGCGGCATTAATGGTGAGAAGATCAAACTGGTTCAGGGAGATGACGCCTGCGAGCCGAAGCAGGCCGTCGCCGTTGCCAACCGTTTAGTTGACCAGGATAAAGTCAACGCCGTGGTCGGCCATTTCTGCTCCTCTTCCACCATGCCCGCCTCCGAGGTGTATAGCGATGCGGGGATCATCGCCATTACCCCCGGTTCAACCAACCCGCTGATTACCGAACGCGGCATGAGCGATATGTTCCGCATGTGCGGCCGTGACGACCAGCAGGGTCAGGTTGCCAGCGACTTCATCATCGACAAGCTGAAAGCCAAACGCGTGGTGATCATTCACGACAAAGACACCTATGGTCAGGGTCTGGCTGACGCCACCAAAGCGGCGCTGGCGAAACGCGGGGTTCAGGATGTGATGTACGAGGGGTTATCCCGCGGTGAAAAAGACTTTAACGCGCTGGTCACCAAGATCGGTGCGCAAAAACCGGACGTCGTGTTCTTCGGTGGCTGTCACCCGGAAGCCGGTCCGCTGGTTCGCCAGATGCGTGAGCAGGGCGTACAGGCAAAATTCTTCTCCGGGGACTGCATCGTCAACGAGGAGATGGTGACCGCCGCGGGTGGCCCGCAATATACCAATGGCATTTACATGACCTTCGGTAAAGACCCGCGCCTGATCCCGGACGGCAAAGCGGTTATCGAGAAATTCCGCGCCGGTAAATTCGAGCCGGAAGGTTACACGCTTTACTCCTATGCCTCCGTACAGGCGATTGCCGCGGCCTTCAAGGCCACCGGCGGCAAGGATTCTGCCAAAGCCAGCGAGTGGCTGAAGGCCAATTCCGTCGACACGGTGATGGGCAAAAAAGCCTGGGACAGCAAAGGCGATCTGAAGGTCTCTGACTACGTGGTTTACCAGTGGGACGACAAAGGAAAGTATAAGGAAGTGCAGTAACGGGACGGAGTCACGCTCAACGCCGACGGGCTCTCCCGTCGGCGCGTAATAAACATCAGGCTGCGCGGCTCGCGCAGCCTATAAAACGAGCGCGCTAAGATGAATACATTCTTCCTGCAACAGTTAATCAATGGTTTAACGCTGGGTTCTGTCTACGGCCTGATCGCCATCGGCTACACCATGGTGTACGGCATTATCGGCATGATTAATTTCGCCCACGGCGAAGTGTATATGATTTCCGCTTATCTCTGCGCTATTGGCCTGGCGCTGCTCTCGTTCTTCGGCCTGCAGTCGTTCCCGCTGCTGATCCTCGGCACGCTGGTGTTCACCATTGTGGTTACCGGGGTGTACGGCTGGACTATCGAGCGTATCGCCTACAAACCGCTACGCAACTCCACGCGCCTGGCGCCGCTGATCTCCGCCATCGGGATGTCGCTTATCCTGCAAAACTACGCGCAGCTGAGCCAGGGCCCGCGCCAGCAAGGGGTACCGACCATGCTGGACGGCGTCATTCGCCTGCATCTGGGCGAAGGGTTCGTGCAGATAACCTACACCAAAGTGTTTATCCTGGTTGCCTCGTTTGCCGGCATGCTGGTGCTCACCTGGATAATCAACCGTACCCGGCTGGGGCGGATGTGCCGCGCGGTCCAGCAGGATCGCAAAATGGCCTCCATTCTGGGCATTAACACCGACCGAATTATTTCGCTGGTCTTTGTCATCGGCGCGGCGATGGCGGGCCTGGCGGGGGTGCTGATCACCATGAACTACGGCACCTTTGATTTCTACGTCGGGTTTGTGATCGGTATTAAAGCCTTCACGGCGGCGGTACTTGGCGGCATCGGCTCCCTTCCCGGCGCCATGCTCGGTGGCCTTATCCTGGGCGTGGCGGAAGCGCAGTTCTCGGGCATGGTGAACTCGGACTATAAAGATGTCTTCTCGTTCGGCCTGCTGGTCATGATCCTTATTTTCCGTCCCCAGGGACTGCTCGGGCGCCCAATAGTGGCCAAAGTGTGAGGGAGAGAATGATGACATCACACGGTTTTTCACTTAAACGCTGCATTCTGGACGCGATTTTTTCCGGGCTGATTGCGCTGATTATCTTCGGCCCCATCGCGGGCGTGGTGCTGGACGGGTATAGCTTTACCTTCGCCGGGCAGCGCCTGGCCTGGATGGTGGGCATCGTCATGTTCGGGCGTTTTCTGTTGAGCGCTTTTTTAGGTACCGCTGCCGGGGCCCGTTTTCAGGCGCGCTTCGAGGCCGACAGCGCGGGCGTTTATGTCCGACCTCCGGATTACAAAAGCCGCATGCGCTGGATCATTCCCTTGGTGATTGCTCTTGCAGTTTGCTTCCCGTTTGTCGCCACCAAGTATGTGCTGACCGTCGCCATCCTCGGGCTGATCTACGTGCTTCTTGGCCTGGGACTGAACATCGTCGTGGGCCTGGCCGGTCTGCTGGATCTGGGGTATGTCGCGTTCTATGCGATTGGTGCGTACGGCCTGGCGCTGGGATACCAGTATCTCGGCTTAGGGTTCTGGAGCATGCTGCCGCTCGCGGCAATCATGGCCGCCGCCGCAGGCGCCCTGCTCGGCTTCCCGGTGCTGCGCATGCACGGTGACTATCTGGCCATCGTCACCCTCGGATTCGGGGAGATCATTCGCCTGATACTGAACAACTGGCTGACCTTCACCGGCGGACCCAACGGCGTGTCTGCCCCTCCCCCGACCTTTTTCGGTCTGGAATTTGGACGACGCGCGAAAGAAGGCGGCGTGCCCTTCCACGAGTTTTTCCACCTGACCTACAACCCGAACATGAAGTTTATCTTTATCTATGCGGTGCTCTTTCTGGTGGTGATGCTGGTGCTCTACATCAAGCACCGCCTGACGCGCATGCCGATTGGCCGGGCGTGGGAAGCTCTGCGTGAAGACGAAATTGCCTGCCGCTCAATGGGGTTGAACCATGTTCTGGTGAAGCTTTCCGCCTTTACGCTGGGTGCGTCGACCGCGGGCATTGCCGGGGTGTTCTTCGCCACCTATCAGGGGTTCGTGAATCCAACCTCCTTTACCTTCTTTGAATCGGCACTGATCCTCGCCATTGTGGTGCTGGGCGGTATGGGCTCGACGCTGGGCGTGGTGCTGGCCGCCTTCGTGCTCACGGTCACGCCGGAACTGCTGCGCAGTTTTGCCGAGTACCGCGTCCTGCTGTTTGGCATGTTGATGGTGGTCATGATGATCTGGCGTCCACGCGGTTTGATCCGCATTAACCGCAGCGGGTTTGCCGTGCGTAAGGGCGTCGCGCCATGAACGAAACAATATTACGCGTTGAGCATCTGATGATGCATTTTGGCGGGATTAAGGCCCTGAATGACGTCAACCTGGACGTGCAGCGCGGCTCCATTACCGCCCTGATTGGGCCAAACGGGGCGGGAAAAACCACCGTCTTTAACTGCCTGACAGGCTTCTACAGAGCCTCCGGCGGCAACATTTTATTTAATACCCGCCATAAAACGACCAACGTCATTCAGGTACTCGGGCAAAAATTCCAGCCCGGCGACTGGATTAACCCCGCGCAGCTCGGGCAGCGTCTGTTCTACAAAATGTTCGGCGGAACACACTTGGTCAACCGTGCCGGGCTGGCGCGCACGTTTCAAAATATCCGTCTTTTTCGCGAGATGTCGGTCGTGGAAAATCTGCTGGTGGCGCAGCATATGCGGGTGAACCGCAATCTGCTCGCCGGGATCCTGAATACGCCGTCCTACCGGCGGGCGGAAAGCGACGCCCTGGACAGAGCCTTTTACTGGCTTGAAGTGGTGGATCTGGTGGAGTGCGCCAATCGACTGGCGGGAGAAATGTCCTACGGCCAGCAGCGGCGACTGGAAATCGCCCGGGCAATGTGTACCGGGCCGGAAATGATCTGTCTGGATGAACCCGCCGCGGGGCTGAACCCGGTTGAAACGCACAAGCTGAGCGGGATTATTCGCTTTCTGCGGGATCATCATGACATCACGGTATTGCTGATTGAGCATGATATGGGGATGGTGATGGAAATTTCGGACGACATTATCGTGCTCGACCACGGCGATGTGATTGCCAGGGGGAAACCCGAGCAGATCCAGCATGATGAAAAGGTCATTGCCGCCTACCTGGGCACGGATGAAAGCGAGGTCTCCCTATGAGCGAACCGCTGCTGGCTTTTCGCGAAGTGGATGTGTTTTACGGCGTCATTCAGGCGCTGAAGCAGGTCTCTCTTGAGGTGAATAAGGGGGAAACCGTGGCGCTGATTGGCGCAAACGGCGCGGGTAAATCGACATTGCTGATGTCCATCTTTGGTCAACCCCGTATCCGCAGCGGGCAGATCCTGTTCTGTGGTGAAGACATCAGCCATCAATCCACCCACTACGTCGCGTCCGGCGGCATTGCGCAGGCACCGGAAGGCAGACGAATCTTCCCGGATATGACCGTTGAAGAGAATCTGCTGATGGGGACCATTCCCATCGGCAATCAGTTTGCAGCTGAAGATATGCAAACCATGTTTGACCTTTTCCCTCGCCTTAAAGAGCGACGTAAACAGCGCGCGATGACCATGTCCGGCGGAGAACAGCAGATGCTGGCGATCGCCAGGGCGCTGATGAGCCGTCCGAAGTTGCTGCTGCTGGATGAGCCCAGCCTGGGCTTAGCCCCGATTGTGGTGAAGCAGATCTTCCAGACGCTACGAGAGCTGGCCCGCAGCGGTATGACCATTTTTCTGGTGGAGCAGAATGCGCACCATGCGTTGAAGCTGTCTGACCGCGGGTATGTGATGGTGAACGGACAGATCCGGCTGAGCGGCAGCGGTGAGGAATTGCTGGGCAATCAGGACGTGAGGAAGGCGTATTTGGGCGGGGTGTGATTTGATATCTGACGAATGGGCTTATGCCGTGATGGATCATTTCGGCACATACGGGATAGCAGAACTGGAGGATACGTTAGTCGATATCGCCTCTATATTTGGATTGCTTCCGGCAATACTTACAGGTTTGTTAGTAAGAAAAGCAGTAAAAAGAAGGTGATTTATGAGCCTTCTGGTTTAGCCTCAAAGGCTTTTTTGACCCGGAAAAGCAAAGCCCCTAATCGCTGGATACCCAACTTTCGGGGTTATCTTCATTTCGGTGGTTACACGATAACGTCGTTAAATAAAACTGTCGTCGTCATTGCTGTAGTCGTCATCTACATCGTCGTTCAGCCAGGCGTCGTTATTACTGCCGAACGGATCGTTCTGGTTGAGGAAACGGGTGTCAGAGACGTTATTAACGTCGCCGTATTGATTACCGACAAACGGTTCACCACCGACGGGCATTGTCGGTTCTTCGATGATGTTCACGATCTCTTCCGGCCGCGACTGATGGAACATGCTGGTAAGCATCTCGGCAAGCGCGATGCCACCGGCCACGCCAGCGGCTGTCTGGAGCGCGCCAGCCATAAAACCACCGCCGCGAGTAGCCGGCGCTGGCGCCCGAGAGTAATCCTGCGCCGGCGGCTGTTGCGGCTGGGCATTCCAGCTGTTGTCAGGCTGCGGGTTACTTTTTCCGCCACCAAACAGGCCGCCGAGGAAACTGCCGCCCGTCGAAGGTTTGCTTTTTTGCGCGGCTAATTCGCTTTCAAGCTCCTGAACTCGGGCCTGCAGACGTTTCAGCGCCGCTTCCTGAATCAAAATCGACTGCGCCATATAGTAGGGGGCTGCAGGCTGCTGTCTGACAAATTCAGCGATCTGACGCTCCGCATCTGCATCCCGTTGGCTGTTTTGTTGTCCGGCCTGTTTAAGACGCTCGAAAAGGCCGTTGATAAGCTGCTGTTCTTCATATTGCATGACAATAACCTTCCGCTCTCCAGGGGGGATACCAACCAGTTTATCAGCGGCGGCAACCTGTGTCTGGCGAGTGAAATGTTTGTTTAAGATTGGTTGCAGGTTAGCTGAAAATCGCCCTGCTTTCCGGGCTTGATATTAGAGAGTTAGGCTTAACATTCTGGTATGGCAGCGAATATTAACATGGACAGTATTCAGGGTATTGCACAAAATTTTACCGGCGTAATGGCTGGTAAATTCATATTCGCTGAACTAACCGGAATAAAACTGGGTGCAGCCGTGTCGTCACGCATTATGACCTCGTTCGCCGCTGGCGTGGTCATCGGAAGCGCCCTCACGATTGGCGCAGAAACATCGAGAGCTATCTATACGGCCCGAAAGCTTGAAAACCAGAACCCTGCACTCTACTACCGACTTAAGGGTATGGGTGATTTGGATCTTCTGTATTTTCTAGTTGAAGAGAAATTGAAACCTTTTCTTGACGCCTGTAGCGTGGCAGATGTAAACAAGCACGAATTTAACGAAGTGTGTAAATACTTTTTTGGTGGATTATGAACACTCAGGACATTATCAAATTAATAGCATCTCGAATTTTGCGCGGGTTGGGGATGGGAATGGCTTCTGCGGGCCTATTGTTCTGTATTTATTTCTTTTCATTTTCAAAAGACGAATCCCGTTTTATCTGGGGTGCAGCGTCTGGTGCTCTCATTGTCCTTGGTTACTTTATATACCGAATCGCGATACTCAAGGTTTTTGACGAACGTTGAAGACCTCAATTGCTCATACTCCATCAAAAAGCCCACCGATTGGTGGGCTTGATGTTAAAGACTTAGTCTTAACGTCTTCCTGTCATAATAGAATGACGGAATGGCATCAAATAGGATGAAATCAACCGCAACTTTTCACGTGGTCTACATTTGAGTGGTGGTCGCTGGGCAGTAGTGCCCTCTTCTTGTGGCGAAGTTGAATGGCGAAAAACAGGCAATAAAAAAACCACCTTTCGGTGGTTTATACGACACTGCTTATTGCTTTGATTATTCTTTGTTTTCCCATGGTAGCCGGAGTGGGACTTGAACCCACACAGCGCGAACGCCGAGGGATTTTAAATCCCTTGTGTCTACCGATTCCACCATCCGGCCAGGGAAGAAAGTGGAGGCGCGTTCCGGAGTCGAACCGGACTAGACGGATTTGCAATCCGCTACATAACCGCTTTGCTAACGCGCCGTAAAACTTTTCAAACTGACACCCGCTACTGCGCATGTCTTTAATCTGGAGCGGGAAACGAGACTCGAACTCGCGACCCCGACCTTGGCAAGGTCGTGCTCTACCAACTGAGCTATTCCCGCATGTCATCAAGTAAATGTCTAACCACTTGATTTCATTATCGTCCGGCTGACTGTGCCGCCGTTCGATGCGTTGCATTCTACTGATATGACGTTATGAGTCAACGTTATTTTTTGCATCCCCGGATCGTTTGCTGAAAATTACGGCGAAACGATCACTGATCAAGCAAATCCCCGCGCGCAGCGTTCAAATATTGCAGCATTGACCACAATGTCAGCACTGCCGCCACCCACAGGAGGCCAATCCCCGCCCACTCAACCCAGGCGTTCGGACGCCAGAGCATCCAGACCAGCGCCGCCATCTGCGCCGTCGTTTTTACTTTCCCAATCCAGGAGACCGCCACGCTGCTGCGTTTCCCCAGTTCCGCCATCCATTCGCGCAGCGCAGAGATAATAATCTCACGGCCGATCATGGTTGCCGCAGGCAGCGTCACCCACCAGGTATGATAGTGCTCAGCCACCAGCACCATCGCAATCGCGACCATCACCTTATCCGCCACCGGATCGAGGAAGGCGCCGAAACGGGTGCTTTGATTCCAGCGGCGCGCCAGGTAGCCATCAAACCAGTCTGTGACCGCTGCAATAAGGAAGATCAATGCGCAGGCAAAGGGTGCCCAGACAACCGGCAGGTAAAACGCCAGCACGAAGAACGGAATGAGTACGACACGAAAAAGAGTGAGCAACGTAGGGATATTATATTGCATAGTGACGGTAACTATTTGTTGTCAGTAAAATTTAGCTCTATGTTGCTACAGAGCCCTCAATGTTTCAACGAGTAGTAGATCTTTTCTGCCAGCCCTTGCGAAATACCCGGCACTTTTGCAATTTCCTCCATGCTGGCGTTGAGTAATCCTTGCAATCCGCCCATATACTTCAGCAGCATCTGGCGACGTTTTGGCCCCACGCCTTCGATCGTCTCGAGTGAGCTGGTGTTTTTCACCTTCGCCCGTTTTTTGCGGTGACCGCTGATGGCGTGATCGTGCGATTCATCGCGAATATGCTGAATGACGTGCAGCGCCGGAGAGTCCGGCGGCAGGCTGAAGCCCTCACCTTCCGGCTCGAAGAACAGTGTCTCCAGACCGGCCTTACGATCGGCCCCTTTTGCGACGCCCAGCAGCAGCGGATGGTGTTTATCCCAGCTGACATCAAGCGATTCAAATACCGCTTTCGCCTGACCGAGCTGCCCTTTCCCGCCGTCAATCAGGATCACATCCGGGATCTTGCTCTCTTCTATGGCTTTACCATAGCGACGACGCAGCACCTGATTCATCGCCGCATAGTCATCGCCCGGCGTGATGCCGGTGATGTTATAGCGGCGATACTCGGCGCGCAGCGGACCGTTAGCATCAAACACCACGCAGGACGCGACCGTCTGTTCCCCCATCGTATGACTGATGTCGAAACACTCCATCCGTTTCACTTCCGGAAGCTTCAGCAGCGCCGCCAGGGCCGTTAAACGCTGGTGCACCGTCGACTGCTGCGACAGCTTCGTGCTCAGCGCCGTTGCCGCGTTGGTCCGCGCCAGCTTCAGATAGCGCGCACGATCGCCGCGCGGTTTGGTTTGTACATTGACCCGGCGCCCAGCCAGTTCAGAGAGCGAATCGGCCAGCAGGGTTTTATCATCAAGATTAAAATCGAGCAGGATCTCAGAAGGCAGCGTTCGCATCTGGCTCCCCTGGAGATAGAACTGGCCGACAAAGGTTTCCACCACTTCGCCCAGTTCGGTACCGCCAGGCACTTTCGGGAAATAGCTGCGGCTGCCGAGCACTTTGCCCTGGCGTATGAACAGCACATGCACGCAGGCCATCCCGGCGTCAAAGGCCACGCCGATCACGTCGAGATCGTCACCGGTATTCGAGACAAACTGTTTCTCCGTGACTCTGCGCACCGCCTGGATTTGATCGCGGATACGCGCGGCCTCTTCGAACTCGAGTGCGGCGCTGGCTTTTTCCATCCGCGCGATCAGTTGCGTTAACACCTGATCGTCTTTACCGGCCAGGAACAGGCGCACGTACTCCACCTGCTGGGCATACTCGTCTTCACTCACCAGCCCGGCCACGCACGGCCCCAGGCAGCGTCCTATCTGGTACTGCAGGCACGGGCGCGAGCGGTTACGGTAAACGCTGTTTTCGCACTGGCGGATCGGGAAGATTTTTTGCAGCAGCGCCAGCGTTTCACGTACGGCATAGCCATTGGGGAACGGCCCGAAATATTCTCCCTTCGCATGTTTTGCACCACGGTGCATGGCGAGGCGCGGATGGGTGTCACCGCTCAGAAAGATAAACGGATAGGATTTATCATCGCGCAACAGGACGTTATAGCGCGGCTGGTACAGCTTAATATAGTTGTGCTCAAGCAGCAGCGCTTCTGTCTCCGTGTGCGTGACGGTGACATCAATATTCTGGATGAGTGAGACAAGCGCTTCGGTCTTACGGGAGGCCAGGTTGCTGCGAAAATAGCTGGAAAGGCGTTTTTTAAGATCTTTTGCCTTCCCCACATAGATAACCGTACCGCCAGCGTCATACATGCGATAGACGCCAGGCTGGCTGGTTACGGTTTTCAGAAATGCTTTTGAATCGAACACATCACTCACTGACTTAACAACGTCTCCGCATTACACAAACCATGTCGGATGGCCAGATGCGTCAGTTCGACGTCACCATGAATGTTCAGTTTACTGAACATCCGATAACGATAGCTGTTTACCGTTTTCGGGCTGAGATTCAGCTGTTCCGAGATCTCATTCACCTTCTGACCTTTGGTGATCATCAGCATAATCTGCAATTCCCGCTCGGACAAACTGGCAAACGGTGATTCGGTTTTCTCGGGCTCGATCTGACTCAGCGCCATCTGCTGAGCGATGTCGGACGCAATGTAACGCTGTCCGGCAAACACGGAACGGATAGCATTGACGACTTCCTGCGGTGCAGCACCTTTACTCAGGTAACCCGCGGCCCCCGCCTGCATCACTTTCGCGGGCAGTGGATTTTCGGTATGCACGGTCAGCATGATGACTTTGGTGTCTACAAAGGTACGCGCGATTTTGCGTGTTGCCTCAAGACCACCGATACCGGGCATGTTCATATCCATCAGCACCACATCGGCGGAGTGAGTACGGCACCATTTTACCGCATCTTCACCACAGCATGCCTCACCGGCAACTTTAATACCTTTAATATCTTCAAGAATGCGTCGTATCCCTGCGCGCACCAGTTCGTGGTCATCAACAAGAAGGACGTTGATCAAAGGAAATGTCTCCAGAATAGGGATAACGCTACTGAGTGATAATTTGGTTTATATTAACGGTTTTCATGACAAGATTAAAACGTTAAAAAACCGGCTATTCGATTTTGCTCTCGTTTTTGGAAATTAGCCTGTACAGGCGGTGGAAAGAGAGCCCTTGTTTTTAGGGCTCTTGCGGCTTTTTTTAATCATCTGTATTCAAAAAGTTACAAAAAAACGTGCTGCCTTAACCTGCACAAAAACAGGGAACAACTTTTTGTAACAATAATTAACGGCAAGCGGACCCGACCTAAACAATTAATAGTCATTAACCTCGTTGAGTTTACCGGTACGTTCTGTTTACGCAATTAAACACCCGCGTAAAAGTACGAAAAACAACCGCTGCATTTTTTGCGTTAGCTTGTGGTATACTCCGCCGCCTTGACTTTCGTCGTCGCGCTCTAGCGCCGTTTAATAATGAGGAAAATAAATGAGCACACCTGAATTTGCCACTGCGGAGAATAACCAGGAACTGGCACAGGAAGTAAACTGCCTGAAGGCACTGCTGACGCTGATGCTGCAGGCGATGGGCCAGGCTGATGCCGGCCGTGTGATCATTAAAATGGAAAAACAAATCGCGGAGATGGAAGACCAGGCTGAATCAGCGGTATTTGCTAACACCGTTAAGCAAATCAAGCAAGCCTACCGCCAGTAACAAAAAACGGCTGGATGCAGTGCATTCAGCCGTTCGCTCGTCTGTCACGCAGAACGTTTTACGGAGTCAGATCAGTCCCGTTGCCGCCGCGTAGCACGCGATCTGAGTCTTATTGGGCGCGTTAAATTTCTTCTGCATATTCTTCTGATGGAAGTTAACGGTATTCTCTGAGATCGAGAGAATGATCGCTATTTCCGCTGACGTCTTCCCTTCCGCAGTCCATTTCAGAATTTCACGCTCGCGCTTGCTGAACTTCATTTCGGGCGGCATGACCATCTCATGGTCAAAACGCATCAGAGAGGTTAAGGCCATTTGCACCAGCATTTGCAACCGCAGCTCTATTTCCTCATGGGCTAATGGCCCTTCCTGTACGCGACTACGAGAAACAGACAGGAAGCCGAGCGCATGATTCGGCAGCATCAGGCACTGCGTTATTCCGGCGCGTAAACCGTGGTCCTGGGCGCTATGCCATAATTCCTGCGCCTCAGCGAATAATGCGTCTGTCCAGGGGAGATGCCCCTGAATGAAATTCTCCGGTTTTAAAACCGGATCGATCGCGAAATAGTTCGCGGATTGATATTGCGCCATCCACAGTTTTGGGTAAGTGGTATGCAGGGAGATCTTAGGGCGCGTAAATGGCACGGGATGGCGCACACAGAGCGCATAATAATCGAATTCCAGCGCCTGAGTTTGACGCTCCAGCTCCTGATATACCTCGGCGGCACAGGTCAATTCCTGAAACCGGAGGGAGCATTCCCGTCGCCAGGTGAAAAAGTCTAAATCCTTCATACTTACTAAATGAAGCCTCTGAACAGATAATCATTATTATGGTGAATATAAGCTAACACAGAAAACTTTTTTCTAACCACAAAATATCGGCAATAGCACAATTAACTTTACTATCGATAAGGTTTATCCGAGCCGGATAGAATAAAAAAACAGGGGACCTCATGCAGAGGGAGAATAATTTGCTCCAGAGTAAATTTCTGGAGCAAATGCGTGCAAAAATGCTACTGCATAAGGAATTTTTCAAGGAATTGACGGGTTCGCGGCTGTTGAGGGTTAGCGAACAGGCTTTTCGCTGGCCCCTGCTCCACAATCCGCCCCTGATCCATGAAGATGGCTCTGTCAGCGACATCGCGCGCAAAGCTCATTTCATGGGTCACGATCACCATCGTACGTTTCTCCTGTGCCAGCTGGCGAATCGTGTTCAGCACCTCGCCCACCAGTTCCGGATCGAGCGCAGAGGTCGGTTCATCAAACAGGATCACGTCCGGGCGCATCGCCAGCGCACGCGCTATCGCCACGCGCTGCTGTTGGCCGCCAGACAGGCGACGCGGATAGCTGGTCTCTTTTCCCGCCAGCCCAACTTTGGCGAGCAGTTCGCGAGCCCGCGCCGTCGCTTCCTCTTTGGGCTCACCTTTAACGATAACCGGCCCCTCAATGATGTTCTCCAGTACCGTACGATGTGGGAAAAGATTGAAGTTCTGGAAAACAAAGCCGACATGCTGGCGCAGGCGGCGAATCAACCCTTTCTGCTGACTGATGGATTTCCCGGTATCAATCGTTATCTCCCCGACCCGGATGGTGCCGCCTTCCGGCTGTTCAAGCAGGTTAATGCTGCGCAGCAGCGTCGTCTTTCCCGAACCGCTCGGTCCGATAATCGCCACCACTTCGCCCTGCTCGACCTCCAGATCGATCCCGTGGAGCACCGTTTGACCGTGGAATTTTTTCACCAGGTTTTTGACGTCAATTGCACTCATTTTGGATCACGCTCCTGGCGGTTAAGCTGGTTTTCGAAATAGTTTTGCAGAGCAGAGAGCACTGTCGCCATAACCCAGTAAATCAGCGAGGCGGCCAGATACATGGTAAAGACCTCGAGCGTACGGGAGGTGATGAGCTGTGCCTGACGGAAAAGCTCCGGAACCTGAATCGTTGCCGCCAGGGAGGTATCTTTCACCAGGCTGATAAAGCTGTTGCTGAGCGGCGGAAGCGCCACGCGCGCCGCCTGCGGCAGGATGGCGCGGCGCAGCGTCTGCCAGGGCGTCATCCCGATACTGGCCGCCGCTTCCCACTGTCCTTTGTCAATGGAGGAGATGGCCGCACGCAGGGTTTCGGAGGTGTACGCCGCGGTATTGAGCGATAGGCCAATCATCGCCGCCGGGATCGGATCCAGCTCGATACCAAACTGCGGTAAGCCGTAGTAAATCATAAAGAGCTGGGCGATAAGTGGCGTACCGCGAAACACGGAGATATAAAAGCGCGCCAGCCAGCGCACCGGCAGGATGGGCGACATGCGCATCAAGGCCAGCACAAATCCCAGAACCAGCCCAAAGAACATCCCGCCGATACTAAGCTGTAACGTAAATACCGCACCTTTCAGCAGATACGGCAGCGAATCAATAACCAGTTGAATACTTTCTTGCATTATTATTTTTCGACCTGATTTTTAGACATGAGGATGGTAGGCAAACAGCGCAGGCGCTCCGCCGGTATGGACAAATAAAATCGGCCCTTCATCCTTAAAGCGTTTTTGCGCAATGCCGTCGATCAGTCCGGCCATCGCTTTGCCGGTATAGACCGGATCGAGCAGTATGCCCTCGAGGCGCGCCAGCAGTTTCACCGCTTCCATTCCCTCTTCATTCGGCGTGCCGTAACCCGGCGCAAAATAGTCATCCCAGAGCAGAATATCGGCCTTTGCCTTAAGCTCCAGCTGCTCTGCAACCGCCTGCTGTAACGTAACCACTTTTGGCTTCTGATCCGCGACGCTGCGGGACACCGTCACGCCAATCAGTTCGACGTCCGGCAGCAGTTGCTCCAGCCCCACCGCCAGCCCGGCATGGGTGCCCGCACTGCCGGACGCGACCACCACGGAGGAAAGACTCACCGCGCCCTCGCACTGCTGCGCGATTTCCAGCGCGCTTTCCACATACCCCAGCGCACCCAGCGCATTCGACCCGCCGACGGGGATAACGTAGGGGCGGAACCCCTGCGCTTCCAGACGCGTCGCCAGCTCATCGAGCTGGGCGGTCGGATCGGTCAGCGCGTCAACCATCTCAACCTGCACGTTAAACAGATCCAGCAGCAGGCGGTTACCGTTGGTGAGATAGTTTTCAGCCCGCGTGCCAATCGGGTTTTCCATCAACGCCACGCAGTGAAGCCCAAGTTTCGCCGCTACGGCCGCCGTCTGGCGAACGTGGTTGGACTGGATGGCCCCGGCAGTAATGAGCGTATCCGCGCCTTCACGCAGGGCGTCCGCCGCCAGAAACTCCAGCTTGCGCAGCTTGTTGCCCCCCATCGCCATGGGCGTCACGTCATCACGCTTAATAAAAATATCGCGCCCTAAATAATCAGAAAATCGCGGCAGATACTCCAGCGGCGTCGGCGCGCCGATAAACTCCAGGCGAGGAAAGCGCGTTAAATTCTGTAGTGACATGGATGCTCCGGTAACTCTGACAAAATGTGATATTTTTCATTATGCACGCAGACGCGTAAGAAATAAAAAAGGCGCTTTTAAAAGCGCCTTTTTTTACGTCCGAAACTTATTTCGTGACGTCTGCCCCGAACCACTTCTCGGAAAGCGCTTTCAGGCTGCCGTCTTTTTGCATATCCGCAATCGCCGCGTCAATCGCTTTCACCAGGTCTTCGTTACCTTTACGAACAGCCACACCGGATTCCTGACGAGAGAACGCATCACCTGCGACCGCCAGGGTGTTGTTGGTTTTCTTCACCAGATCCAGCGCCGCCAGGCGGTCAACCAGAATGGCGTCGATACGGCCCACGCGCAGATCCTGGTACTTCGTCGGGTCATCATCATAGGTACGGATATCTACGCCCTGCACGTTCTGGCGCAACCACTCTTCGTAGTTGGTTCCCAGACCGACACCGACTTTCTTCCCTTTCAGGTCCGCGGCAGTTTTAATCCCACCTTCGTTGCCTTTCTTCACCAGCGCCTGAATACCGGATACGGTATACGGGGTGGAGAAGTCATACTTCTTCTTACGCTCGTCAGAAATGGTGACCTGGTTGATGACCACATCAATACGTTTCGAATCCAGCGACGCCAGCATACCGTCCCATTTGGTCGGTTTCAGGGACGCTTTCACGCCGAGGTGTTTCGCCAGCTCTTCAGCAAACTCCACTTCAAAACCGGTCAGCTTACCGTCATCGCCCTGGAAGCTGAACGGAGGATAGGTTCCTTCCAGCCCGACCAGCAGCGTACCGCGCTCTTTCACTTTATTCAGCAGGTTTTCTGCGGCGAACGTTTTCACGCTCATGCCTGCAACCAGCGCAACGGCCATAACACCCATCAGCGCCTGACGACCCAGAAGTGCAAATTTCATAAATACCCCGATATAGTGGAATTTTTACGTAGTGTAGAGAAATCGCCTGCAACGTCAAAGGCGACTGCGCTACATCTTATTCTTTTTTAATATATATCAGAAGTTGTTCCGGCGTGGGCTTTCTGCTTTATGGCACCCGGCATTTGTACCTTATATTGTGCATACTTGCGCAGCGCAATTCGGTAGTTGTTGGTGCTGGTCGCAGGCAGCCACGGCTCCAGGTTCTCGTCCAGATAACCGGTTTTCAGCAGATCGCGGGAAATGTTGTTCACGGTCAGATGCTGCCCGAGGCGGCGCAGGCGAACCACGTATTCGCGCACGGTGCCGTGGCTCATCTCCGTTTGTTCAAACAGGAATTGCTTGAAGCCGATAATGTCGAAGAAGTCGCTTTGCTCTTTGCAGTGGAGATCGCCACAGAAACGGCAAAGCGCCACCCACTCTTTTTGCTCTTCGAGCCATGCTGCTTCGTCCATCAACGTGTCGAGGCGCGAAATCGCGATCTTATTGACGATTTCGCCACGGCGAACCAGCGTGATACGATCGAGTAACTTGTTACAGTGGGCGCAATGCGTCTGGCTGTGTTTAAAGTCTTTCAGGTAGCGGCTTAAAGGCCGTCTTTTAGATTGCTGCACCGTCATGATAACTCCTGGTTGTCAATACGTTGTGCGGCATTTTTAAGGTGAATCAATCACCTATAACTTACCCAGCTTGGTTCGTAAGCGTTTAATGGCCTGGCTGTGCAGCTGGCTCACCCGCGACTCTCCCACCTCCAGAACAGCGCCAATCTCTTTGAGGTTAAGCTCTTCCTGGTAATAAAGGGTCAATACCAGCTGTTCGCGTTCAGGCAGAGCTTCAATAGCTTCCATGACGCGCTGGCGTAAATTCCCTTCCATTAAATGGTGTAACGGGTTTTCTTGCTGATGCTCATCCGTCACCAGCTCGATGCTATCGCCATGCTCTTCTCGCCACTCGTCATAAGAGAAGAGTTGGCTATTATTGGTATCGAGCAACATCTGACGATACTCTTCAACAGCAATGCCAAGACGATCCGCCACTTCAGTTTCCGTTGCGTTGCGTCCCAGTTCCTGTTCCAGCTGCCCCATCGCATGCGCCACTTCGCGTGCGTTGCGGCGAACACTGCGCGGTACCCAGTCACGGCTGCGCAGCTCGTCCAGCATCGCACCACGAATACGCTGAACTGCGTAAGTCGTAAATGCCGTTCCTTGCAGAGCGTCGTATCGGTCAACTGCATTCAATAACCCGATACCGCCCGCCTGTAGCAGATCGTCGAGTTCCACGCTCGCCGGCAAGCGCACCTGGAGGCGCAATGCTTCGTGACGCACCAGCGGGACATAACGCTGCCACAGCGAGTGTTTATCCATTACACCTTCAGCGGTATAGAGTGAATTCACGATAAACAGCCCTGCGTTAGTTGAGTTATCGGCATGATTATCCGATTCTGCAGGGCGTTCAATTGGATGAAAAAGGGGGATAAAGTGAGGTTATTCTGAGGTTGCCCTCAACCGGGGCAACTTTTCTGCCTAAATTAACAGTTGCAACAATGAAAGATCGTCGCCCAGTTTGACGCTATCTATATGTTGATGAAAGAGCTTTCCCGCTTCCTGATTATGCTGGCTAAGGGAGTGGAAGCTATAAATAACATCAATGATATTATCTTGTTCAATTTTCCCCGCCACGAGTGCCTGACCGGCAAGTAACGTTTTCAGGAAATAGTACTCGGCAACGATTAAATAAAGATTATTCAACATGCTGCGACCGTTGCTCTGCGGGAAGCCCTGCTCCCAGAGTTTGTATTTAAAAAAGTTCTTAAATAAGTGGTCATTGGTCGCCAGGTAACTACCCGCCACATCGCGCCAGACGGACTCGATGTTCTCCATGACCTTCTCTGCCGGTTCGGCATCACCGACAGATTCGAACTGTTGATAAAGCTGGGCAAAATAGTGGTTTAACACCGCACCGCCGCGGGCCGTCGCTTTCTTCGTAAAGTAACTCTGGATGAGCGAAATTAACGCGAATTTCAGGCTGTAGTTCTGATTAAATCCGCCCAGCTCCGTCTTGATTTTACCGCTCACCAGTTCGTTAACCAGCGAGAAATAAACCGTTTCGAGCGTGCCGATATTTTCTTCCAGGTTTTCGAGTTTTTCAGCCACCATGAGGAACTTCACCACGGCGTAAACCTGTTCTTCAACGCTAACGTCCTCAACGCTGAATATATTCTGGCAGAAGAGATTGATGACTTTTGCCTTTAAATCAATCATCGGCGCAGTATTGACGTCCTGCTGGACAATGACCGATTCCATCATCGACATAGACTCCCGATCGTTCAACAGAAGTCGGGTGACTTCCGGACACGAGAGATTCAATGATTTTTCGATTTCATTTTTATAGACCCGGTTTGTCCGTGGAAACGACGAACAGGTTGGGCTTAAGGCCTGCGCGCCCATGGCGCTGTGAATAGAACAGAGTTTTTCCGTATCCATAAACGGACAGTTTTTACTTTCCGTATGGAAAATCACTTCGCCCCAGTTGCCATACTGTTTTTTGGTAACTTTTATCGCCGTTTTCGCCGTGTGACGAATGGCGGCATTTTTACTGTTCAGATAGCGATTAACGGAGGATTTATCAAATGCGATGGTCCAGCCCTGACAACAATGTTCACGGCATTCCCCACCGACACATGAAAAATCTGCGACCAGCTTTGGTTGAGTGACACTGATTTGTTTCACAGGCGGATTCTCAAATAGCAGAGATAAAAAAACCCCGCCGAAGCGGGGTTTCGTGCGTAAAATTAACGCAGCAGAGACAGAACAGTCTGTGGAACCTGGTTTGCCTGAGACAGAACAGAAGTACCAGCCTGCTGCAGGATCTGCGCGCGAGACATGTTGGAAACTTCAGTTGCGTAGTCAGCGTCCTGGATACGGGACTGAGCAGCAGACAGGTTGTTAGAGGTGTTGTTCAGGTTGTTGATTGCAGAAGTGAAGCGGTTCTGCACAGCACCCAGGCCTGAACGTGCTTTATCAACGGTAGCGATAGCTTTGTCGATGGTGTCCAGATCGGTAGCACCCATAGCTTTCAGGTCGATAGCGTTCACGCCCAGAGTCGTGGTGTCAGCTTTAGCGCCGCTCAGGTCCAGATCGATGGTGTCGCCGTCGTTCACGCCAACCTGAATTTTAACTACGCCCGCAGTACCTGCAGTGCCGTCCAGCAGTTTGATGCCGTTGAAGTCAGTTTTGCCCGCAACACGGTTGATTTCAGCCAGACGAGCGGTAACTTCATCCTGCAGAGAAGCCAGGTCAGATGCGCTGTTGGTGCCGTTGCTTGCCTGAACAGCCAGTTCACGTACACGCTGCAGGTTGTTGTTGATTTCGTTCAGAGAACCTTCAGCAGTCTGCGCCATGGAGATACCGTCGTTGGCGTTACGTGCTGCCTGGGTCATCCCTTTGATCTGAGCGGTCATGCGGTTTGCAATCGCCTGGCCAGCAGCATCGTCTTTCGCGCTGTTAATACGCAGACCGGAAGACAGACGCTCGATAGCAGTGCCCAGAGAAGACTGAGATTTGTTCAGGTTGTTCTGAGTGGTCAGGGACAACAGGTTAGTATTGATAACTGCCATAATTTTCTTTCCTTCAAAAATTGGGTTTTAGGTCCGGTGCCTAACACTCACAGCGTCTCTCACCGTCAACAAGGTTATCGACGGGTCCCCAAAAGACTTTAGAATCAATTTTGAAAAAATTACAACCAACTGATTATTAACAGATTTATTTTTAAAAAATCAATTAAGGTCCGTCAACGCGTTATTATTTACGCTTTTTTAACGCGCAAAGAGATGACAAAAAAGGCACACACTTATTCGTGTTTTCAATACGCGGATAATGATCCTAAAGTGCAATCCTTTCATTTACCCCGCCAGGACGTGCCTATTCTTTGGATTATTTTTTTCTCACCATCGTAAACTTTTACGTTAAGAGGCCGATAAGAGTCCTGAACTACTTTCGTATTTTAAGGAAAATATGCATGGCTACTATCAGTAACCTCGGGATAGGTTCTGCAGGACTCGGGGATTTATATAATCAGTTGGAAGCGGCAGAGAAAACCAAGCTGACGACGATTACTTCCCAGCAATCAACGTATAACGCACAGTTAAGCGCTTACGGCAAGCTGCAGAGCGCCATGACATCGCTGCAGACTGCCACCGCTGCACTGGGTAAAGCCACCACCTGGAACTCAACGTCCGTGAGCAGCACCAACACGGCCTTTACCGCCACGACGACAGCTGATGCGTCCGTGGGTTCCTTTGTGGTTAACGTCAACCAGGTTGCAAAAGCACAGGCGCTCACTACCGGCTCCTATGCAAACAACACGGATCTGCTCGGCGATACGACAGGGACGACGCGTAAAATCACCATCACCCAGCCGGGCACGAAAACGCCTTTAGAGGTCACGCTGGCCGATGGCGATACGTCTCTGGCCGGGATCGCGAGCGCCATTAATAAAGCGAACGGCAACGTTACCGCCAGCGTCATTAAAGCGAAAGACGGTGATTACCGCCTGATGCTGTCATCAAAAACCACCGGTACCGATGGTGCGATGACCGTCAGCGTCACTGGCGACGCCAAGCTGCAAAGCGCCATTGGCTACGACTCAACCACTAAAACGGGCGCGCTGACGGTGAACACCGACGCGCAGAACGCGATTGTGGTGGTGAACAACATCTCTATCGAGCGCCAGTCGAATACCATTACCGATGCGCTGCCTGGCGTCACCTTCTCGGTGAAGGCCGAAAGCAAAGCCGATGAAACCCTTGAGGTTTCGCGCGCAACGGATGCAAACCAGAAGGCGATTACGGACTGGGTCACGGCGTACAACTCGCTGCAGTCCACCATTAACAGCCTGACGAAATATGTGCCAGTCGATGCAGGCTCCGGCAGCCAGTCTACCAGCAATGGCGCGCTGGTCGGTGATGCGAACGTGCGCGGAGTTCAGTCTCAGCTGCGCGGTCTGCTGACCGAAGTGCAGGCCGGCTCGGTTCAGATCATGGCCCAACTGGGGATTACCCAGGACCCGGTTAAAGGCTCAGACGGCACCGTCGGTAACCTGAAGGTCGATACCGACAAGCTGAAAAAAGCGCTGACCGACAACCCGAACGCCGTGCAGCAGTACTTTGTCGGTGACGGAAAGAAAACCGGTATGGCCACGCAGATGAACAACACGCTGACCGCCATGCTCAGCACCAGCACCGGTAGCGCCGGGGTGATCCAGAACGCGAAAGACGGGATCAACAAAACGCTGAAAACCCTGGGCGAACGCTACGATGCCATGGATGCCCAAATTGAAGCCACCATGGCACGTTACAAAACCCAGTTCACCAGCCTGGACGTATTAGTCACCAAAATGACCAGTACAGCCAACTACCTGACCCAACAGTTCTCACAAAAATAGTCGTCGCATTGAGGAGTGGAAATGTATAAGACCTCTGGTGTTCAATCCTATCAGCAGATAGGAGTCGAAAGTGCAGTGATGAATGCCAGTCCACACCAGCTGATTGTCATGTTGTTCGACGGGGCGCATAGCGCCCTTGTTCGCGCGCGTTTGTTCATGGAAGCCGGACAAATTCGTGAGAAAGGCGAAGCGTTATCGAAAGCCATCAACATCATCGACAACGGTTTAAAAGCAGGACTGAACATGGAGGTTGAGAGCGAGTTGTCCGGTAACCTTGCCTCCTTGTACGAATATATGGTTCGACGTTTGTTACTGGCGAATGTCAGTAATGACGTAGACGCAATTGTTGAAGTCGAGGGTTTATTAAACAACATTGCGGATGCGTGGAAGCAAATCGGCCCCAATGCGTCCTCTATTTCAGGATAATTTTGATGAATAATCCCAGCGCAGCGCTTAGCCACTGGCAGGCGTTACATGCTCAGAGCATTGCTATGCTAAATCTCGCACATTCTGGTCAATGGGATGCGCTTATCGAGCAGGAAATGCATTACGTACAACTGGTGGAAAGGATTTCTCAAACGCCCATCATGTCATGCCCTCCGGCTCAGGTTGAGCAAGCGCGTGCGCTGCTGGAAATGATCCTTGAAAATGAAAATGCGCTTAAGGCGCTGCTGAAAGTCCGCATGGACGAACTGCGCAGTCTGATCGATCAAACCGGCAAACAGCAATCCATCACGTCTACCTATGGAAAGCTGTCAGGGAATATTCTTTATCCAGAAAGTTTTACCCGCGACACACAACTATGATTTCTTCATCCATACTCCAGAAGTCTGCCAATGGCTTCTGGAGCAAGGATGATGAAAAACCCCACCCTGTTACAATGTTTTCACTGGTACTACCCTGCTGGCGGTGAATTGTGGCGAGAGGTCACGGCGTTAGCACCCAATCTTAACGAAATCGGCATTAACATGATCTGGCTACCGCCCGCCTATAAAGGCGCGTCAGGCGGCTATTCTGTCGGCTATGACTCCTATGACCTGTTCGATCTGGGCGAGTTTGACCAGAAAGGCAGTATCGCCACCAAATACGGTGACAAAGCGCAACTGCTGGAGGCCATCGACGCCCTCAAGCGCAACGACATTGCCGTGCTGCTGGACGTGGTGGTCAACCACAAAATGGGCGCCGATGAAAAAGAGCCTGTGCGCGTTCAGCGCGTGAACGAGCAGGATCGCACGCAAATCGATGATGAGGTCATCGAGTGTGAAGCCTGGACCCGCTATACCTTCCCTGCCCGCGCCGGGCAATATTCCCAGTTCATCTGGGACTACAAATGCTTCAGCGGCGTCGACCACATTGAAAACCCCGATGAAGACGGCATCTTTAAAATCGTCAACGACTACACCGGCGAAGGCTGGAACGATCAGGTTGATGATGAGATGGGTAATTTCGACTATCTGATGGGCGAAAATATCGACTTTCGCAATCACGCCGTCACCGAGGAGATCAAATACTGGGCCCGCTGGGTCATGGAACAAACGGGCTGCGACGGTTTTCGTCTGGACGCCGTCAAGCATATTCCCGCCTGGTTCTACAAAGAGTGGATTGAGCACGTCCAGGAAGTCGCCGACCAGCCGCTGTTTATCGTGGCGGAATACTGGTCCCACGAGGTGGATAAGCTTCAGGCTTATATTAACCAGGTCGAAGGCAAAACCATGCTGTTTGATGCCCCCCTGCAGATGAAATTCCACGAGGCGTCACGTCAGGGTCGGGATTACGACATGAGCCAAATCTTCACCGGCACGCTGGTGGAAGCCGATCCGTTTCATGCGGTGACCCTCGTCGCGAACCATGACACCCAACCTTTGCAGGCGCTGGAAGCCCCGGTCGAAGCCTGGTTTAAACCGCTGGCCTACGCGCTGATCCTGCTGCGGGAAAATGGCGTGCCGAGCGTCTTTTATCCGGACCTCTTTGGTGCCAGCTATGACGATACGGGTGGAGACGGAGAAACGTACCATATTGATATGCCGGTCATTGAGCAGCTCCACGAGCTGATCCTCGCGCGCCAGCGTTTTGCCCACGGCGTGCAGACGCTGTTTTTTGACCATCCTAACTGCATCGCCTTCAGCCGCAGCGGTACGGAAGACGATCCCGGCTGCGTGGTGGTGATGTCGAACGGCGACGACGGCGAGAAGGTAATTTGCCTGGGGGAAAACTACGGCAACAAAACGTGGCGTGATTTTCTCGGCAATCGCGAAGAAACGGTCACCACGGCGGCAGATGGCGAAGGAACGTTTACCTGCAAAGGCGGAAGCGTCAGCGTGTGGGTGATTGAGGATGCGTTGTAGAAACAATGCCGGGTGGCGCTGACGCTTACCCGGCCTACGGGACGGTACTTTTGTAGGCCGGGTCAGGCGAAGCCGCCACCTGGCAAAAAAACGGCTACGGTAGTTTACTCGCCAGCGGATTCTTGCTCAGGTAATCGGCACACTCAACCGTTGGGCGATCGACCTTCTGCAGCTCCAGCCCGTCGTACTCAAGCGTCGAGCCATCGCGCTCCAGCGGATAGATATCCAGCTTACGCGTCACGTTGTAATAACTGTCTGAACGCAGCATGATTTTACCCGGCACGGCAATCACGCGCTGCCACTGACGGCAGTCCAGCGTATCGCCCTCTTCCGTCACCACCAGCGTGGCAATCGCATTCGGGCTGACCATGTTGCTCTGCGGCCCTTTCGACTGCCAGTATCCCGCCAGATGCGCCGGGACAGGATGCTTGATCACGTCGTTATAATTATCGACCTGAACGCACCCGGTCAGTGCCAGCAGCGCGCCAGCAATTGCTATTTTTTTCATCATCTTTCCTGCATTCGAAGAAAAAAATATTGTGGCATTAAAGCGCTGCGGCTGCCAGCGAAGATCGACAGGTCTTAGACCTGCATCCCCATGATATGAGCATACATTTTTCATAATCGACAAAGATCGTCCAAGAGCGCACCAAATAACAGATGGTTAGAGTCGTCGAAAACATCAGTCGTCTAAGTTCACCTTAGAACGAGTGCTGTTTTGTGTCCCACCCATGCCCCATTACATCACCGGGCAGTCGTCGAACTCACCCGAGCGCGCATCGTTGATGATGTAGGTTATCACCCCGAACACTGGCCGATCAGAATCAGCCATCTCTTCCTTTTGCCGCAATAGCTCCCTCCTGCCATTCTCCAGATTCTCCAGGTGAGGCTCCGGGTGGGTGCGATACCGTTTAATGCGGAACTCACCTTCGTCAGTGCAAACCAGTAATGATCCATCACAAGGGCTCAGTGATGCGTCGACAACGAGAAGCGCACCACTGAGGATGCCTTCCCGGTAGTGTGTCGCTCCGGCTCGCATGAAATACGTTGCTGCCGGCCTGGTGATGATGCGCTTGTCGAGCGATATGCGTTCTTCAACGTAGTCTGCTGCTGGCGATGGAAATCCCATGATGCACCTCCAAAATACTGTATACACATACAGTATAATTTCAGGTGTCAGCAGATCAACTGAAGATGCGCCTCTTTACTACCGAAGCGCGGTATCGGTTTGTTTTGATGGGGAATAAATTTATGCAGCTGGTACCGGCCAGCGATAGCCGCAAGACGAACACTGGTAGTAGTATTTAACTACTCCTCCGATCGTCTTTGTAATAATGCTCACCGTCCCCACTTCCAGGCAGTTCGGGCATGTATCGGGTACGGTAGTTGCTGCGCTGCTGTCTGCTTGTTCTGCCATGTTAACCCCCATATTTCTCATCCAGAGCTTCTACATCAGAAGCGTACTTTTGAATCCGAGCCTGCAGCTTGCTGTACACAGCCGCTTTCTTCGCGTCCTCATTTGCACCGTCGAAAAGGCCGATAGTTGCGTATTCGTATACCAGGTCCTTTTTGTCCTTTTCGTACTCTGCGTTGATCGCCGCAAGATCAGCGTCATACAACTCGGCATCAGTCGGTTCCGATGGTGCGTTAGGGTTAACGAATACCCCATCCTGCCATAACCATCCCACACCCACGCCGCCTGCGCTTACTGCAATCACTTCATAATCAGGAAAGGGATTTCCGGTCCCATCCCATTCAACTATGTTTTCAACGACACCGTCTTTGACTAATGCGTATTGCATTGAGCACTCCTTAGTGCAATAAAAAACCCGCCGAAGCGGGTTAGATACGATTTGGTTTAACTATGCGGTTACCTGTCTTCTGGAAAGCATTCCTCTTATTGCCTTTCGCGCAGGAACTTCTACAACATGATACAGAAGCATTGATACTATTAATGTCGCTGCCCAGTACACCATGTACATCGTAACAGGATTACCTTTTATTACCTCAAGATAGTAAACGTTGAAATAGTTTAAAACTATCTGATGGCACATATAAACAGAAAAGCTTATCTCTCCAAGGTACACAAATATCTTTTTAGAAAGAACACTTGATATAGACCCTGACTTGTAAGCAAATACGAAAACTACACCACCAAAGAAAATAAAGCTTCCAGCGATAGCATACCAATATCCAAACGCAGAGTAATCAGTGAACTTAAGCGTAAGCCAAATCTCCTTGGCTATAAGGAGAGATACCAAAAGCAACAGGAGAATGCCAACTTCAAAAATCGTCCACACGCTGGACTTGAGATTCTTGTTGCCTAACCTTTCATATGCCACATAGACAAGCATCCCAAATGAAAACTCTATTAGTCTACTTATAGGGTAGACATACAGTAATGCAGACGAGCTAATGCTATCTCCATAAAGCGGTATTTTATAAATCACACATACAAATGATACCGCTACAGGTACTAGCAAAGGCAGAATCAAAGCCTTCGCCCCATATCTTCTATAGGCGAACAAAAGAGCAGGAAAAGCAATGTAAAAGAACGCTTCTACTGACACACTCCATGAAACAGCGTTGTATGAAAAGTAGTATTTTGCTTCAGGTATCCATGCATGGACAAGAGACAAATTAGCAACAAACACAGGAATGTACTCATTTGCCTTCCCATTAAAGACATTTGGCCCGAATATTAACAAGCAGGCAATTAATGTGGCAACGTGCAATGGGAATACTCTTGCAAATCTTGCTATGAAGAACTCTTTCACTTCACTCTTACGGGTAAGATTTTTATATGAGTGAAACAGTATAAATCCAGATAAAACATAGAAAAAAGAAACAGCATTCGAATAGTTTATTATCTGGAATTTGAAAGCCTCAAATCCAGGATAGAACCCGGCATGCCCAATAACAACAAGAGCTGCCGCAAAAAACCTTAAAGAGGTTAGTGGTTCGATTTTACCCAAGTTTTAGCCCTCATGATAACTTACTTACAATCCAATCAATCGGGCTAATATTACTTCAGAAAGTGATGTTTTGACATCACAAACTCATTATAGCATTAAGCATATTCCCACACGACAACGATGCCGCCGCTTCCTGGTCCGCCTGACTTAGCAGTCTGACTAATGTTATTCCCGGCTCCAGAGCCACCTGCTCCATATCCATTGCCTGATGTTCCGTTGCTGTTGATTGTGTTCAAAGTTCCGCCTGAACCCATTTTGCTTGATGCTCCTATCCCAGGGCATACCACGCCTGTGGCAGTAAACGAGTAGCCACCCGGCTCACCTGGGGACCAGAAAATATTTGCCCCTGTTACTGCTCCACCCGCAGGGGAACCGAGCGGACCAAATCCTGGGCTTGACGGGCCTTGTGATAACCCGCCACCACCTCCTGAGCACACCAAAAGAGATCCGAATGAAGTGCTTCCTCCGGCCCCGCCGCCAGTACCTGATGCAGGTGAACCACCGCTTCCAATCGTTACGGTTACACCGCTAAAGCCTGTGAAATAAATGCTCTTCCCGTATGAGCCAGCAGTTCCCCCACCACCAACGGAAACACTGGATGCCGCAGTTGCTGGCGCTCCGCCTCCTGCCCCGCCACCACCGATTGCTTCAACAACAACAAACTTAGTACCTGCTGTTGGCGTATACGTTCCTGATGATGTGAACGTCCTGACATTCAATAAACGTCCTGTAGTGGCATTAAGGAACTCAGCAGTATCAAGCTGGGCGAGCCCCGAGAAGCTTCCAGCTGTCATCATATTTGCAGCGATGTCATTTGCTGACCAGGCTCGAGCGGTAGTGCCCTCCTGAGCACGAACAATCGTCATTGTGTCGCCAGTTCGGGCTGTAACGTGAACGATCTCGTTTAACAGACCAGTGGCTGCATCAATCAAAGTGAGCTTGAAATAGTTCGCACCTGCTGAAGGGGTGGGAAATAATGCGCCAGTTCCTGTATTAACGGTCATCGTTGTAGCGGAAGAGTTAATACCAGCGGCCAGAACAGTTTGCGCATTATTGGCAGCTAAGAGAGTGAGTGCCATTTATCCTCCGGGATTAGGGCAATAAAAAACCCGCACAAGGCGGGTTTTTATAATATTGGTGATAAAGGTTAAGTCCAAACGTCAAAGGAACTTAATCAATAAATATTTTTGATTTCTTTTGTCCCATCTGCAATTCCATTTTTGCTTAATTTCCAACAGGCAACAGCGATATCCCTAAATTGACCTCTTACTTCCGGAGACAAGCCTGGCTGCCGTTCAACATCTGATCTTATCTGCTCTAGGCTTATACCTCTTCTCTGCCCAACACCTGCGGCCTTGCATAAGGCTCTAATATTAAGGTCAAATTCTGCTTGGTCATATGGGTTTCTTGCCATTACAAAATAATATGTAGTATTAAGATCTTTTGAAGCGGAAAGTACATTTTTTTCTTTAATGCAACTTTCATCTCTATCACAAATTGCATTATTTTTTTCACTCGTACGCCTTACCAGCTCTCCATAATAAAAGTCAAGAGCACAACTTCCAGATTTAGAGTAAGACAAGTGGTAACATTTATCAGTAAGGCGCTTTATAAAATCATTTGTTTCCCATCCATTTGAAACTAATTGACCTCGTATGTCTTTCATGCTTACCGGTATATTGCTGCCCTTCACTGAAAAATCTAGTGGCGCCCTCGAAACTAAAATATCTCTCTGTTTTTGAATAGATGGATCAGCGCACCCAAACAAAACAAAACATGACAAAAATACGCAGTATAAATTTTTCATTTTCATCCCTAGTGAGCCATAATGCATGATGAAATTTTACACTGTAACTAAGTAACTTCAACCGATAATTGTCACCGTTACTGGCTGATAAAACGGCATATGAAGTAATCCACTATCAAAAGCCTGCTTAAAGAGCGATGCGTACTCATAATTATCACTCTTAATCAGCAGGCTTTTCTTCTGGTTAAAAGTTCGCGAGTTGAAAGCAAAGCTATTGAACAATGATGTGTCTGTAAGCTTCCTGTAACCTTTTATGATCGAAATGCTTGCACCAGAACCAGAAAACAATACCGAAATACTCCAGTGCTGATCATTAACGACATCAACGCCGTCTACCCCCGTTAAAAATCTCATGATGCGGCGCTTTAGCCAGGGGATTGTGAAGTAATACCCGTCACCTTTATAGAAATTCCAGGTCATGATGCGTTTGAATAAATCGTCTGAAACGACAACCTGCTCAGACTGATTGACCACCTTGCGGCCATTGAATGGCAACTGGTTAAACAGAACAGCGTTGTACGGCCCAAATACAGTTTGCTTACCACTGACGAGCACCGGCGGTTTAACGCCATAAATCCCCCTGGCTATCCATTTTAACTGGTCACCAGCATTATACCCGCCGACAAAGATCGGAAGATTCGCGTTAATCATCCATGAGTAAATTTCCTGAGCCATGGTGTTATACGCAGTGACGAATGCCTGGAGATCATCATCGTCGTTATACTGCGTGTACAAGTAAGACTTAATGATATCTTCAAGCATATTAAAGTCCATCCACGATAACCCCGTCAGAGGCAATGAACCAGTAACTGTAAGGGTCGCCGCTGATAATGTTGGTTCCGGCATCCACTCCTGTGATAACTCCATTGACCGTAACAATAACGTTCAGTGTCGAAATCAGGCTCATATCCAGCGTGCTGTTAATCGCCTGAAGAAAAACATCTTTGACGTTATTTATATTCATCGGCTTTCCAGCGAATATCCCGTTTACATAATTGATAACCGGTTGCGTCACCAGAGAGGCTATTGTTGCATCTGTCAGGTAGTTCGCGCTTTCGGTTGCCCACTGAAACTTGATAGTCACCAGTTGCTGAAATGGTATGACAAACGGTATCAGGTAGTTATCTGGCCAGTCGTTGACCGTAACCACATTATTCCTCAGGTTCGGCGTAACTATTCCACCACCAGTCCATGCGCCTGACGAGGTGGTATTGATGCCTATTGAGAAAGTGTGTGGACTTAACACGGTTATAGTGAGAGGGACGTTATTAATCCCGCTCATGCCGGTAACACCTGCGATATTAATTACCTGGCCAGAGCTGAATCCGTGCGTGATGTCGGTCGTTACTACTCCTGGGTTCGCATTGGTGATCCCAGTGACGTTCAGGTCAGTCCCTTTTAGCCTGCTGATGTCGCCGGCTGACTTATAAATGGCCCCGGCCATCTCATAGATATCGCCGCCGCCACACATAACAATCCAGGCATTACCGCTCTGAACAACGGAAACCAGACGAGCCTGGACATTACTCAGGTCTGTCAATTTCTGGCGGATAAAGCCGGGATATCCCTGAACAGTCGACATCTGAGCTTCCCAGACGCGCTCGCGAAATTCGAAGTTAGTTTCAGGCGCACCACCTGGGGTGCCAGCAACCGGGTTGGTGCAGGTCAGAGTAATGCCAGACGGCAGGCTGGTCAGTATCTGATTAACCGATCCTACCGGTACAGCCCACGAACCAGTGTTTGTTGCAATGGCTGTTACCATCGAACTGACACCGGAAGACAGCACCACTGTCGCATCGGCGATCTGGTAGGTATACGTGCCATCGCTGACCAGAAACCCCTGTGACACTACGAAGCCGACCGGGCCCTCAAACACGACAGGTACAGTTGTCGCCCCCTGAGTTTTTTGTTCGCTGATACCTGACTGCTGGGCCAGAAGGTTCAGCATGTACATATTGGCTTTCAGCGGGCCTACGGAGTTGATGAGGTCGACACGAATCTGATCGGCAATGAGTAGCGCGCCAACATCGGTACCGACGATATCCTCGATAAGTGATCCGGGGAGGTCCGTAGTGATGCCTGGTGATAATTCTGTGGCTCTTGAAACTAAGTCGGCGCGCAGCTCTTCGGATGTTTTCGGCACTGGCCCGGCTGCGTCATAGCTAACGGACAAATCACTCATACGTTCACCGTTGTGATAATTTTAGAACCGGCGTTCGTAATCGCCGAAATGTTGTATACAGGCGGATCATCACTCACAAGGGCGATCTGCAGCGATGAAAAATACGGGCTAAATTGCCGCTGAAGCCTGTCTACATAGTAGGTAGGCAGCACCTGCTGAATAACAGAGCTCTGGGATGGTATGCCGTTGTTTGCAAAAAATGGTGATTCCTGCGGCGCCAGCTTCAGATTCTGGATCAGCGTCGTTAGATAGATAGAGTCGTTGAAGCCATTTTCATCCGGCACCACCAGCACCCACTTGCCCTCTGCATTTCTCCCATAGGTTCTCATTGCGTGATATTCCCGTTGAAAGTGGTGGTCGGAGCGCCGGTGTTTGAACCGCCATTCCCGTTTGAATGCAGATGAGAATTCAACCAGGTCACCAGCGACGCCCAGCCGGTATGCATAATCTCCGGGCTGGTGCTGGCGGTTGAATCCTGCAACTTCCCGCTCTGGCCGGTGATGCTCCACATACCCTGCGTAAGGGTGAGAACAGTGCTGCCGACTGTGACCTTAAACAGATCCACAGCAGCGATTGTTACGCTGTCAGGAGTTAGCAGAAACGTCGTGTTGCTTCCCTGGTCCCGGATAGTCACGCCCTCAGGCCCATAGATAGTGACCACGTTCCCGTCGACGGCCTCCCATTCGGTGTTGCTGATCGGCAGGTATACCAGGGCGCTAAGGTTGGCAGGAGGGGTGAGGTCGGCGATGCCACCGCCCTGCCCGCTCACGCCGCCAAGATAGGTATCCGCAGGAATAACAATCCCTTTATCTCCTGGCTGCATCGGATAGCGGATGTACTGTGGACCGAAGAGCGGGATCGTGACATTAGGGAAAACGTATGGCGTGTCATGCAGCTCGAATGACACCGTTACCATGTTGCCTTTCTGCTCAACAATGCTGGCAGGAAGTATCTTCCCGGCAGCCTGGAACGCCTCCTGGAATTTCTGCTCAGCGAACCTGTTCATGTTCCGGCCGAAATTTAGCTTCTGGTCAACGCTCATTTTGTCTTAACCGCCTCCGCCGGGTATGCCTCAATAACTGTGATCCACGCCTCAGCTGTAGGCTGCCTGCTGTTACCCAGCAACCGTACCGATTGAACAACGAATTCGCCGTTAAAGGCGGAGTCGTCTCGAAACTGGGAGTAAGAGGATGCCTGAATCATCGGCCTGGCCTTCTCAGGCATCAGGATGTGGTCGCCAGTCTGCAGGTCAGCGCGCATCACGCATATGACGCTGACAACGCCAAAGCTAATCCACGTTGGCTGGCCGATCATGTCATTGAAATTTATCTGGACAGGGTTTTTGCTCCTTTCCGTCGCGCTGGTTTTTGAACCCTGATCCGGGTGGTTGGCGTAGTCGTTATCCCACACCCGGATTTCGTTGCCATTGACCACGGCAATTTCGACCCCCGTGTAGCCGGGGTCTTTGATGCGGGATAGCGAAAATGCCCTCAGGTTTTTTGCCAACTCAGTGAGGGAGCCGCAAAACATGGGGCGATCGTAATTCAGCGTAAGCCTGTCACTGATGCTTATGTTCGGCGTAAAGCCTCCCATCGTCATGACACATTGTGTCAGCGCGACGGAGAGTTTCTGCCCCATAGACCAGGGCATGGTCACCTGAAGAGGCACCATCTGCCCGCGGACCGTGGTGTTAACGGGGCCCGCAACAATGATGAAGTCCAGCCGTAGCTCTGTGCCCTGCCAGTTACCGAACACCTGGAAAATGGTTCCCTCTATGGCAAGCTTTTTGTCCCACACTCCCGCCAGAGGCAGTCCTTTCGACATCCCGGCGAAGATCTGAATTCGCTTGCCGTAGAGGTTCTGTCTGGCCTGCTGCATATCTTTAGGGCCGATGCCCCATACAGTCAGGTGCGTTTCCCCTGCTGGCGTTGATTCACCAAAGCGCATGATGTCGAATTCGACCATCAGCGCGCCTGGGTTATAGACTCCGTTCTTCAGGCTGGAATATTGCTGGATTAAGGTGTCGCCATCAAAAATGTTAATTTCGTAATAGCGCATCAGCTCGTTACCTCAATCTGCCCGTTTTTTTCACGCCAGATCATGGTCGTCGATGTGAACACCCCATTCAGGAGGTTTATTCCACCTGAAGATGTCGACCCAACAACGGCAGTATTCAGCACCGGGTTGCCGGCGCTGTTGGTGATCAGCAAATACCAGCGCTGCGCGGCGATGTTCCATTTCATCTGGCAGGTGTAGACCGTCCCGTCGAGAACCGGCGAGAACGTCATGCTCTTTCTCTCAAGCCCGGTAAACGGGTAATTGACGGTGCTCATATGCCAAATACCCCCTGCAGCTTGCCGATCACGCCCGTTATCGCCTCTGTAACCGATCCGCCAAGCGATGTGTTGCCCAGCGCGCTGACAGTGTTTGTCCATGCACTGCTGTTGTTCTGGTCACCGCCATCAATTTTGCTGAGGAAGCTGTTTACTGCCTGATCAGCTGCAGTTTCGCTAATCAGCGGCTGCTCGAAATCCCAGAGCCAGGACCGCTGCGGAAGCGGATCATTACCGGTTGAACTGTCCTTTACAGTTTTCAGGATGCAGTTGTTGTAGATGATTGACGGCGTGGCCACGATGTAAGTCCCACCCAGGTTGGCATGCGCCTGAAGCACCGCCTGCAGCGAGCTCAGGGTTACCAGTTTGGTCATGGCTCCGGTATTCTCGTTCACTGGCGCATCCATCATCAGGCTGACTCTCAGCGGCTGTGCAAGAAGCGCGTTAGCTGCGACAGTCTGGTTAGCGAACGGATAGCGAGCGATGTCATAGTCAACCATCGTTGCGCCCTGAACAGGCCGCCAGTGACAGAAATATTTATCCAGATCGGTAAGGTTGATTGCCCCGCCGATCAGCCCGGTTACAAAGCTGGCGCTCTGGGTTAGCGCCACTATTGGCAGCATGCCGCCAGGGATAGCCTCCGCAACTCCATTGCAGAGGATAACCGGGGATATTTCGAAGCCAAGCCGGTAGAGTTCGCGAGTAAATGCCATTATCCAGTCACTCCAAGCTGTGATGATGAAACGATGGCATTGCCGCCTGTGTTGTTGAAAATCTTGATGACCGTCCCCTCGCTAACCCGGTTTCCTGCTCCCTCTTTTGTCGCCATAGCGGAAATGAGTTTTGCCAGAATCGCAGGATCATTGAGGTTCAGCCTGTCGTTAGCACCAAGACCGGTCGTTTTAACGACGTGCCGAATGTACTCCGCCGTATCGTTTTCGTTAGGAGGAGCCCATTTTTTCGCTATTTCGCTGACGGTATTGATACCGCGGGAGCCATAGATCTGTAATTGTCTGGCTGATGCGAGAACGCCTTCATCCAGGGTAGGAAAAACAGCAAAGTTTCCGCTCTTAGTATTCGAAGTTTCATATCCTGGCGCGGCACGGAGATTTCCAGGGTTATTGAAACGGTCAGCTATGGTTCTTCCCTTAGCTTTGACATCAGCCGGAGTGGAATCTACTGGCGTAATATCGCCGCTGGAAAATGCGTTTTTTATCTTTTCCCAACTACCTGAAAAGAAATTATTAACAGCCGGCCCTACGCTACGAGTATCAAATCCAGTCTTATCCTTTATCCAATCAGCAGCTGAATTCGCGCTATCTTCTGAAGACTTCATCCATCCATTAATGGTTTCGCCTTTGAGGAACTTAATGACGTTATCAATGGTTAATCCCATGTCTTTTATCTGCGCCATGAAGCTGTCAACGTCCTTGGTGAACTCTGGCGATGCCAGGTAATTCCCGAAGCGCTCTATTCCGCCCGCCAGCCCGTCAATCCATTTACCCAACTCTGGAGACTGCAGCACAGTATCAATGGCACCGGCCAGCGCGTCAGAAAGCTTGCTCAGTTGCGGGGTGAGCGGTCCAAGCCCGCGCACAAACGTGTTACGGATGCTCTGTCCGCTGTAATCCAGCTGGACGCTGAAATCCTGCCACTGCCGCGCCTGCTGATCGGTGATCTGCAGTAACTTCGCATCCTTCTGCGCCCGGCGCTCCATCGCATCGATTTCTTCATCGCTCATATTTTTAAAGCGATTCAGGTCATCCAGGCTGAAGAAGTTCGTCAGGCCGTAGGCGTTTGCCCCCTGCAGGGTGCTGCCGTTTTTGACAAAGATGTCTCGCGCATTGCGAATCAGCTGCGGCAGGAGTTTCGCCGGGTCCTGGTCGGGGTTGTTGATCCCGAGAGCCTGGAACTGCCAGCGCTTTGACAGATCCATCTGGCTGTCACGGATAGCGCCCAGCGTCCCTGTCGGGTTTCCGAGTGCTTTCTGGTAGTTAATGGCTGTGGAGTCCAGCGCGCCGATACTCGTCCCGATACCGAGAGAGGTGAAACGCTGGGACCCGGTTGTGGCCGCCAGGCGGTTAAGACCGAAAAGACCGCCTACGCCCAGCACGCCGGTGAACAGTCCGACGATACCACCCCATGACAGCAGACTTGTGGTGGCATCCCTGATATGCCCGGCCAGCGATTTCGCGTCCTTCGTGGCGTCACTCAAAAACCCCTTTGATGAGCGGGTTTTCTTGTTGAAGTCTTCCTGACTTTTGTTCGCCCGGTCCAGGCTGTCGGTGAGCCGTTCCAGTCCGCTGTTTATCGACAGTATCGCGCTGGCCCCCTCCGAAAAGGCTTTAGCCAGAAGATCTCCCTCTGCTTTCGCTTTCGCCGTCTCTTTGGTGGCATCAGTGGCACCATGCGCCAGCCCGCGCCATGCTTCAGGAAGGTCCTCAAGTGCAGCCTGATATTCTTTGAACTTCTCCATAAACGCGACGAATTTGTCGTCATTTACGTCAATATCGACAATAGACTTAGCCACCATTGAAGGAACCCCTGTCTTTTAGCGCGGAAATGATGTAACGCTGGCGGTACTGCGCCGGGCTGGCGAACTCCTCGCCGGTGATTTCCCTGATTACCCGCCAGAAACCCTCATTAGACGCCCAGTCTAGGAGGGTATATGCGACGTTTCCGGCTGGGCACTCAGGGTCTGGGTATCGGTAGGAGGATTCGACGTCTGCAAGGAATCGCGGAACGCCGTAACGTTCAATGATACGAGTTGCCCACCGAACATGCCGATCACTGAGCCCACTGTCGGGGCGATCAGGTGAGCTTTCTGAATGGCAGAGGTAACCATAAAAAAAACCACCTCACCTTCAACTTCGCGGTATTCGTCAGGAGAGATAATCCCCTGCTTCATCGCGACTTCGAAAGATGCAGTTTTCCAGTTACCGCCGTCATTCCAGACCACAGATGTAAGGCGCTGGATCTCGTCTACGATGGTTGGAGCCCGCTGGGCCTGCTGGGCCTGCTGGTTAGCTTCTTCCCTCAGCTCCTGCTCGCGCTGAAGCTTTTTACGGAGCATCATCGCGGCAACGCGCGCTGCGCCAAGGCCGCCGACCTGTGAGATGAAGTTGGTAAAGAGGTTGCCCAGCAGCAGGCAATGCTCCTCCACCACCTCATACGGGAACGGGGTCACATGCAGGTACACGATTGACCCGTCTTCCCGGGTGATGTTTGTTACCAGGTTGAGCTTTTTGTCTATTTTCACAATCAGACCCACATGTTGTCGTTAGCCAGGATATAACCGCTGATGGTAACCACGTACCCGGCATCCATACCGGTAAACGGCAGTTCGTTGAAGTTCACCAGATAAGCGTTAAGCACGGTGAAATTGCTCAGCGTGTTCGCGTCTGGGGTGATTACAACCTCGCCCAGTGCTGTATCGGTGGCGAAGCGGTTTTTATAGCTGTCGCTCAGGCCCTGGGTGCGCAGCAGATGGACGGTGACGGTCACCTGCTGATATGGCGCCTGGCTGCCTACGGTGCCGGTCAGCGTCGGGATAATATCCGTCGCCGGGCCGTCAGGACGCATGCTGATCGCGTCCTTGCCAAGATAAGAGGCGGTGATGTTCAGCGCTGGCACGTCAGTTACCGACACCGCGCCGCGTACACGATTGAGGAATCCCTGCGGTACTAATGGGTTTGCCATTTTTTACGCCCCTACAAAGTTGGTTACGTTCACGTTAAACGTGATGGATTCGAAGCCGCGGCGCGGCGTCATTACGGCGCTCAAGCCGTTATACTTGCCATCGGCGTAATCGGACGGATTCAGGCTGGTGTAATTCGCGAACGGCACGGCGTTAATCACCGCGTTCCCGGCATATGTGCCTTTCTCGTACTCGGTATTGAAATCCTGCTGCGTCAGTCCGGTACCAATTACACGACCCAAGATCAGGCCGTAACTGACACCATTACGCATGGTTTTCAGTGCGCGGCGCTGCAGGCGGTCGATGCCGTTCTGCTCGTAGTACAGCGGGTTAACGGTGGTGTTTGAACCGTTGATGATTTCGTTAGCCAGATCGAGCTCGAGGTTGATTGCAGTCCAGGCCACGGAATACCAGTAGTTGAACGGGTTCCCATCCAGCATGTGGCCAGCCACCAGCATTTTGTTGCTCAGCCCACCTTCCGCGGCAGTGCCGACGTAGTTGATGCTGTTGTCCTGGAGCTGCTTAAGCAGCGTGCCATTCCCTTCTACAGGGTACTCGGTTACGCCGTAGCCAAAACGGTAAGCCATTGGCGGAACCATGTTTGACGAGCCAGGGTCGTTTGCCAGAGAGGACTGGAACCACGCGGCCATGGAAAACTCGCCCGCAGGGATGTTTGGGGATTCGACACCCGCAAACACGGATTTGTTTTTGGTGGCGACCCAATCCGGATAGGCGGCGATCGTGGTGGTGACGAAGAAATACACCAGTGACGCTGGACTGGTGTACAGACCCGTCAGGGTTTTAAACGTCGGCTCGCCGGCCCATTCGCGAGGCGTAAGGTAGGAGAAGAATTTCTGGTAGGTGTTGCCCAGAGAGATATCCTCATCGATGAAGTCGGCCAGAGCAGCAACAGCAGCAGCAACAGACACGTCGCCCAGTTCCAGCACATAGACCGCGTGGGTAGTTCCCTGGGACCAGAACGTGGTGTTCATCTCGATGATTTCGTTTGCCGCTACGGTTTTCACCGTACCCATGACTGTTGCCGTGCCAGGGTCTGTCGCCAGCGGATAAGTGAAGGCGGTGGAAGTGGTCACAGTGGCGGTTACGGCGCGGTTATACGCTGCTGGAGTAACGCCAGAGACTACCAGCGGGATAGTGTCTCCAACATTCCAGCCATGCGCCGCTGAAAGGGTTACCGTGACCACGCCGGTTGCCCAGGTGATCGTTGAAATAGTTTTAGCCGGTGAGGTGATATCCTTCAGATCGTCTTTCGTCGTCAGGAGCTGATACTCACCTGCAGCCAGGGTTGTTCCGCCCATGGAGATCATCGCGCCGGATTTGAGCAGCTGAGAGGGCTTCGGTGGGTTGGTCACCGAGACGTTAATGTTAACAATTGCCATTTATTTATTTCTCCGGGTAAATGGACGGAATCGCTGACGTGATCAGCCTGCGCGCGACGTTCCGCATGCGCTGCTGGTAATAGTTGACTTTGAACTTGATGGTTTTTCTCATGGCGATGATGTTCAGCTCGTTCTGCGTGACGCGATCGTCCTGAACGACCGGGATATTCATCACGCCCATTTCCGCGTCATCGCCGAGCGTGTACTGCTGCACGTACCTCAGGAAATCTTCAACCCCGGCATTGCGCAGACCAGTGATGGAGATCGTCACATCCTCGGAAACCAGCTGATACTGGTTCTGTTGCTCATCGAGGTAAAAGCTCCCGGCAATCGGCGCGGTGTTGCTGCACTTCACCGTTGCGTACGGCGGTGAAAAGTTCTGCGTCGACAGCTTTGCCGGGAACATCGGCATGTACTGGCTCAGCGCCAGCCATACCGGCAATGAACTCGAAACCACCACATCAGCCAGATCGATGTCATCTGCAGAGTTGATGATCTGCGATCGCATGTAGGGGAATATTGCCTCCCCTGTGTAGTGGTAGAGATTGGCCGGTTCGTTCAGCCCGGTGCGCCGGGAGAAGGAAAACTGAAGGCCAAAGAATTCCCCGATATACAGGACATCAGATCCGATATCGTTGAACGGGTCGATGTCCGCCTGCGCGGTAAACGTCACGACGTTCCGGTCGTAAAGCTGTTCATCGTCCTGAATGGTTTCGGTCGTCAGGTGCAGATAGCCCTTAACGTCAACCGTATCCGGCTCGCTGCTGGGGTCGTCCGACAAAACAGAGGCCTTCACCCAGAAGACGAAACCATCGAGGGGCAGCACCTTGCGGATATACTTAGTGAACGTGACCACCTGAAAACGGCTCAGGTCATCAAGACCCTGCGTCAGCGTGGCGTTAAGCTCGGTTTTTGCAGTTTGCTGCAACTCATCCAGGGAAGGCATTTAGCACCCCGCTCACCCAGGCGCGCATCGCGGCCTGATAGGTTCCGGTATCGATGAATGACGGGCGCGGAGGCCCCTTTTTGTTTTTGAATCGCCGGGAGATGCCGTCCAGCGCGCGGCGCGTAGGCACACCAGGTAATCCGTTCATTTCGGTGTTGTCGAGGAAGGCGACAAACAGGTCATGGATCCGTGACATTGACTCTGCCAGAGGGTCTTTGGCTGGCGGCGCGCCGGCCATCATATTCTCAAGCGACGCCGCCAGATCGTTCGCCATCAGGTCAGCGATGTCGTTACTGTACCTGTCGAAAAACGTCTGCATGATCTGGTACTTTTCCTCCAGATACTCGGCGACGTCTCCGGTCGTGGTGTTCTCGTCCTCATACGGGACGTCAATCACCCCCAGGTGGAAGGTGATCATGACAGCCCCCACAGACTGCCGAACTGCTGGGCAATCATCAGGTACCGGCGGCCCCATGGGTCCTGCAGCATCTGCAGGTCAGCCAGTGACAGGTCTTTGAAGAAGTCCGGCACCAGGCGCTGAGCGCTGGTCGAGTTATCCCCGGCACCAGTAATCACGCCAGCCTTGAAATCGTTCAGGCCATACGTTTTCCTGAACTCGGCGAATACCGATTCCGTGCCATAGTTGACCAGGAAAGACGCGCCCAGGTTGTACACGGCAACGGTGTACAGATTCGGCGTGACGCACGCGATATCGGGGTTTACCCACTCAACCGCGCCGCCATACGCCAGGGTGAAAGACGGCGAGTCGTCGGGAACCTGCGCGGCGGTAACGCCCATGTCAGTTCGAACGAATTCGATGAATCCCGACACGCTCGTTGTCATTTTTTCTTTCTCCCGGATTGCTCAGTCACGATTGTTTCGTTGACCGTCGGAGTGTCTTCGTTGTCTTCGCGGCCTTTCGCCTGCTCAGCGCTGACTTCCATTTCGCCGGAATAGCCGGTACCGCTTTCACGCAGCGCGCTATCCAGAGCCGCTACAGATGCCTGGCGGCGGCCGTGGGCGCCACGGGTCAGGTGAATATCGTTATCACGGATTGCTTTTTCGATTACCGACGCTGATACAGGCTTGTTCAGGCTGTAGCACAAGCCGACAAACGCCTGGCTCTGGTCGATTTTCGTCGAGTCAACCAGACCGTAAACCTGGTGATGCTGCACCACCGCTTCAATCTCTTCAGTTGTGCCATCCAGCACCATCATCTGATCGCCGTGGTTAATCGGGATCTGAATAAGGCGGCCGGTCTCGAGCTTGCGATAGGCGAAAATCTGGCGCTGCTTGGTGGTGTTAGCGATATAGAGTTTCATTGGTTACCCTCGTAAAAAAGCCCCTGCTGAGTTTCCCCGGCAGAGGCTTAACCACTTCAAAGAATGGATCAGGCGCTGTACGCCATGGACAGGATGGTGATTGCTTCCGGACGAACTGCCCAGCCTGCGGTAGAACGCATTTCGGACAGAACATCGATGGCACCACCAGCGATCGGTGTCGGAATCTCGCGCGGCGCGGCCATGTCGGTAAACATCAGCGCGTTCGCGGCAAGAGACGGGGTCAGCTTGGCGAATTCGTTGGTGTTCACGGTAGAGTTGACCATCGGCACTTCGACCTCAGGGATGGTGATCACCACCGCGTCGGTACCGCCAGCGCCAGCGCCGATCAGGGTATCGTCATACACCCAGTCAACCTGGACGTTTGCGCCTTTCAGCACTTCTTTCACCGTGCCGCCGACGGTGTCAGTACCACCACCAGGACGCTGGTAAGAAGTCAGCTGAACGATCTGCTGAATCTCCATGGCGCCGAGGACGCGCTGCGGCCCCAGGATAACGACACGCTGCTGGCGGCCCAGCTGCATGGTGCGGGTCAGTGCGGCCTGTACGTGGCCCAGCAGGTATACCGCCATCTGGCCGTGGTCATAGGTCAGCACGGTGGTGTTACCGTTGCTGTCCGGAGGCAGGGACTCGGTAGTCGCGCCAGCGGTATTCAGCAGGCCTTCACCGCCAGCAGGGTTCATACCGTACAGCAGTGCAGAGCGCAGCTGCTGGAAAATGCCCTGACGCATGCCCAGGCGCTGCGCTTCCGGCAGTGCAAAGTTCCAGTTACCGGCAGCAGCCATGTCATGGTGATCGTAGATACCACGGCAGCGGAACAGATAGGTTGGGGTGGAAATCATCTTCGCATCCAGCGCCACGCTCGGCAGCTGGTTACCGTTACCGGACTGGCTGGAAGTGGTCTGGGTGCGAATATCCAGGCGGCGCATGTAGACGTACTGATCGCCTACGCCGAGACGGACTTGCGGGTTACCGCTGGCGATGGTTTCAAACGCACCTGATGCCTGCTGGTAACCAATAATCATCTCCGGCGCGATGTACGACGGATTGACGATGGTGTAGCTGGGGGTAATTGCAGCCATTTAATTCAGCTCCCGATTAAAGTAAGACCAGCGCGCAGCTGTCGGTGTTATTCCAGGTCAGGAAACCCGTCGCGCTGTCATAGCTGACAGTCTTCGAATTGCCTGATTCGATGGCGAGCACTTTTACCGGCAGCGTGATGTCGGAAAGCGTAACTGCGCCGATGGTGCCCTGCGTGGTTGCAGCGCCGCCTGGTGCAGTTGCCGGGGCATAGGTGAAGGTCGTCGTGTTCACGACTGAAAGCACGACCACAGTGCCGTTGTACGCAGCAGGAACTACACCGCTGATTTTCACGTACTGACCAGCAGTCAGGCCATGAGCTGAAGCGGTTACTGCTGTCGCCACGCCATTGGCATAGGTCACAGCAGTTGTCGCAATATCAGAACCGGCGAAACCGGCCGCCGCCGCGGTGGTGATCTGGTTGTTCACAAAATCCCAGGCCAGCGGCGTTTTCACTGAAGCGCCGGAGGCACCCAGCGCGACAACCTGCGCCGAAGCTTTCAGCGGAACGCGCATGTTTGAGCCCAGGCGGTAGTACGAAACGCTCATGCCGGATGCGTACAGTGGTACCGGAGACTGAGGAGTGGTCAGGCCATTGTGAGCCTGATTGAAGACGGTGAAGCCTTCCAGTTCGGCAACAGACACGGCACGACGGATGTATGAACCGCGCGGGCTTGAGCTGGTACCAGGCAGAAGTTCAGCAACCGGCAGACCGCCCCAAAGTGGTTTGGTTTCCGTTGCCGCCACGGTGCCCGCCGCCAGATTGAAGCGGTTAGCCGGGTCATCCAGCGCCACGCCCTGAATATAACCGTCGGACTGCACACCGAAGGAGCCCAGCGCATTCGTGGTTGCCATCGGGTTAAGAGATAAGTTAGCCATGCTTGAGAGCTCCCGTTAAGCCTGGTTGTTGAAACTGGTGACCTGACGTTTGCCTGACTGGAACGGAGCCCAGGTGGCAGCAGGATCGCCTTCGAAGGTGCTGATCTGGCGACCGGTCGCATCAGCGCGTTTAATTTCGCGCAGCATGCCAGGGCCAACAGACAGGCTTGCCGATTTCTGCGCGTCGGCGTAGATCGTCTTCTCGGCCACGCTCAGCAGCGCTGAGTCAGCAATGGAGGACAGGTCGACGGATTTGAAGTCAGGCGAATGCTCCTGCAACTGGATCATCAGGCGGCGGCGATATGCCAGCGGCTTTTCACCAGACAGCGGAACCGGCGCGCGCTTGCCGAAGCAGGAGAACACGCTATCAGCCTTCACCTGTGCGTCGGCGACTTCGTTGCGCTCTTCATCGCTCAACTCGGTTGGGATGCGGGAGCGCAGGTCGGCGATCTGCTGACGCAGTTCTGAATCAGCCTTTTCTTTCGCCATACGTTCTGCCTCTTCCGCGTCGGCCTTCTCTTTGGCTTCTGCGTCTGCTTTTTCTTTCGCGGCTTTCTCTTCCGCGTCAGCTTTGGCTTTCGCCTCTTCGGCCTCTTTTGCCTCAGCATCAGCCTTTTCTTTCTTGGCTGCTTCTTCGGCATCGGCCTTGGCTTTGGCGTCTTTTTCTTCGTCAGCCTTAGCCATGCGTGCGTCAATCGCCTTATTGATTAGCGCTACGATTTTTTCCTCGTCCATCTTTTCAGCCTCGTTTGGAATGGAATCAGATTTAACACCAGTAGGGGCAAGGAGCTTGTCCCATACGCCCTGTTCACAAATTGCAACGTGGTCGAGCAGCTCGGGGGATGGCTCCACCAGTAGAGGCTGACCGTCGACATTGATTGATTGAGCTACCTCTGAGAACTTCACAGTTGGCGAGGTGCTTAATTGCCTTGTTGCCATAATTTCAGCAGCCTCGGCGTCGTACACGCGCGCAACAGCCCACACTTCGCCCTTATCGGCTACCCAGGCATTTGTCAGGGTACCAATAACGCGCTTTGCGAACTCGTCGCTATCAAGTGTTCTTTTTTTGGGGTGAAGCCAGATAAGTGGTACACCGGCTACCCGCTGGAGAAATTCGGGGGTGAGATAATCGTCCGGGTTACGGAACGTCATCTCCTGATCTGCAGAGCGCCAGGTAACCCCCGTTCCGGTTACCCGGATGGCGAACATCCACATGTTGTAAAAATATTGCGGGCTGCTTAGCGTCCCGTCAGCGATGAGCGCGGCCACCTCGGTTTCATTGAGCGCCTGCTGCGCCAGCATCTCAGCGAAGGGCTGATGAAGCGGCTTGGGCAGATCGTCAATGTGGAACCATCCGGCAGCCAGCGATTCGTCGTTAAGCTTCGCCTCGAACCTCTCCGGCACCTCGGCGCGAAACGTCAGATAATCGCCGTACACGCTGTGCGGAGTCAGCGGGCCATCGTACTGATAACCCACCTCCTCCAGCACCTCGCGGCGCGCGGCATCAATAGCCAGCTCGCCAGGCTCTACCGTTCCGCCAGGCGGGCACCACGTGCCATCATCCGAACGCTGGATCAGGAAGACGAACTTACCCTGACGGAACATTATCCCGCTGCCAAAAATAGCCACGTTTTAATGCTCCTATGCTGCTTTCTTCATCGACTCCATGAACTTCTGCCCCTTCTGGGTCAGCATGTATTCAGGAATGCTTCGGATGTTGTAGATGTAGGTCACGTAGCACTGACAAAAAACCTCTTCGCCAGGCTGAGTGATTTCGTCGAGGTAACCAGCTGGCCCGGCTTTCACGTACCCGTTTTTTTGCGCCCAGTTCCCGCGGATCAGGTAATAAAGCTGATCGCGTTCCTTGTGGTCCTCGCGGAAGTCATAACCCGGCCGCCGCCAGTGGCTGTGCCATATCGCTGCAATCGCGTTGTTGCTGGTTGCGATCACGTTGTCGATGTTGGCTATCAGCTTATGGTTCTGGTCTATCATCACCCGCCGCGCTTCATAGTCCACCTTCTCGGCGGCCTTCTGAATGTGCGCTGCCGTCTCCCGCATCGTTCCCTGAATGCCGGTCAGCGCAATGCTGTCGGCTGAGGGAATGCTGCTGGCCCAGCCGCTAAACCGCGACAACGTGGTGTCGATGGCTTTTTTGCGGTTGAGCTGGATTAGGTCAGCGCTGGCGAGGATCCGCCTGTCGAGCTCCGTCCTCAGCTTTGGCTCAAGGTAGTTGAGCGTAAACCGGGATATGCCCTGATGGCGCTTCAGCGCGCCAGCGCGACCAACCTGCAGGTCGTATGCTTTCGTCAGGTTCCGGGTGACCATTGCCATGTAGTCATCGGCGGTTTCGCTTTCGGCTGCCTGGCGGATAATCGCCTGCCAGCGTTCCAGCTCTTCACGGGATGAGTAGCCGTTGCGGAGAAAGAACTTCACCGCATCTCTCACTGTTCGGGTGAAAGTGTTCATAGCATCATCCCGCCACCCGGCTCTTCAGCTTTCGGCGGCTCCGGCGGTGGGTTTTCCTTCAGCGAGTCGTAATCGAGATTAAGCCGCTGAGGGAAGAGGTTCTCGTTGGCATTGGCGTTTTCGCACGCCCACTCGATCAGCGTAGCCCGGTTTTCGGGGTCAGCAGTAAGCTGCGGCAGCACCACTTCCAGCATGCTGACAATAGCCTTAAAGCGCGTATCGTCGACCTTTACCTTCTCGCTTTCCGGCTCTTTCAGGGAGGACGGCCAGCGATATTCGAAGTTGTTTATCCAGCTCGCGAAATATACGCTGTAGGTGTTTTTCAGCTCTGGGAAGTCAGCACGCAGAGACTGGAAGAACTCAATGCTCCAGGCGCGGTACTGGCACACGCGGATGAAGAACGCGTAAAGCGGGTCAAGCCACTCTCGGATGTTGTCGATGTACACCGCTACGGCGCGGGCATCCTCAGTGCCCTCACCGAAGCCCTGGGCGAATGTTTCAGAGTTGAGGATGATCGCTGGCATGTCGGCAGAGGCAGCAATGTTTTCCAGGATGTGCGTGCGCGCAGAGTCGAGAGGCTTTTCCAGGTTGCTCAGGTCGATTGACTCGATGTTGTCGAGTTCGCCGATCTGCAGGACTTCCCCCGTCTTCCCGCGCTTCAGCATCATGCGCTTAATGCCGCTGAGCTTCTGCATCATGTTGTTGACGACGGAGCTTGGCCCCTTGATTTTCGTCACCAACAGGCCGCCTTTCACCGCAACCATATCGTCGGTGCGCATGGTCTGGATGAAAGACTTCAGCGGGTAGAGGGCGCGCTGGTAAACGCTGCGACCGGTGAAGCCGAACGCCGCCGGGTTGTATGCGAGGTAAATCGGATCCTCGTTCTGCACGACGACACAGCGCGATTTGTGATACGGCTTGCCAGCAACCCGGATTCCGTCGACTTTCTGGAAGTCCTGCGCGTTCGGGTCCTGATTCAGCACGATACTGCCGGCGGCGTTCAGCGGGTCGAGAATGTTAAAGCTGACGTTGTGCTTGTACAGCGTGCGGTAGTCCAGCGATTCATTCGGCTCCTGGTTATCCACCAGCATTGCGATCGCTGATACGCCATAAATTCGGGCGATGCGCGCGGCGTTGGCGATGTGCTGGTTCGCACCCATCGCTTTCCATTCGCGTTCAAACGCGTCGCGCAGGCGTTGCTCAAGGCCGTACGACTGGGCAACATGCACGGTGCGCGGCTCATTCATCGCCATTTTAATCGGGCGATCCACCATCTTGCCGCCCAGCGGGTGGTAGAGGTAAACCGTTTTGCAGGTCTGATAGCCAGCCGTAGAGCCAGGCTGGATGTCGTCGCTGTCCAGCAATGCCATCAACTCTGAGTGAGAGCAGCTGCCGATTTCGAAATCGTCTTCGTTCATTGGTTCTCTCGTCAGATTGCGTCGCCGCTGCCGAAGGCGATGATCAGCCCGTAGGTGTAATCATCGAGCAGGTCATCGGCGCGCTTATGCGCTTTCTTGTCGGCAAGGTGGAATCGGGAAACCTGCTTGTGCAGATGGTTTGCTGTCTCGCCCTTGAAGACGGCTGTCTTCTCGTAGGCGTGTCGGGAAATTTTCGCCAGGCCGCGGTAGTGGTAACCGGAGGCCATAATGGCGCGCTCGTCCTTTCCTTTGCTGGTCAGGGCGGACTCAATTTTGTTGACCGGCCATCCCAGGCTTTCGCCTTTCTGCAGGAGGATGCTGCCCATGCTGGCGTCTTCGATGAACACGCCCAGGCTGCCGTTGATGGCAACGCACTGGCCGGAAAGCTCGTTGAGGCGGTCGAATACCGAAGGCATCCACGTTTCCAGCAGAGCGCCGTCAATCTGTACGACGTCCCAGTCGAGAATGGTGAGGCGCTGAATGCCGGGCCGGGTGTCGACGGAGTAATACACCACCGCCGTACCATCATGTTCTGAACCACCTTTGACGGCGGTATCCATGACAGCAAAGACGGCCTGGCACATTTCAGGGTACTCGACAGGCTGATCCTGATTCTCACCCTCGAACCATTTGCGGACGTCGAACAGCGAAGCGGCGGACCAGTCGACGAACTCGGCCATGAACTCCTGGCGAAATACGCGCGGGTCGTTGTTGGCCCTCTCCTTCTCCAGTTCTTCCGGCGGAACGAACGGGTTGGAAGACGTTGGCGCGTGATGCTCGATAAATCCGAGATTCTTGTCATGACAAATGGCGTAGAAGAAGTTTTCTTCGTCCACCCCGTCCGGCGTTGAAAACACGTAGGCCCGGCCTTTCGTCGTCAGCAGCGTTGGCTTAATCGACTTCGGCCAGATCTCCCTCAGCATCTCCGGCGACTTGGTAAACGCCGCCTCGTCTATCAGGATGATTTCGTATTCACGACCACGGCCAGCCAGTTTGTTGTCGTTGGTGACCCAGAAGTCGATCTTCCCGCCGTTCTTCAGCAGCAGGCGCTTCTCCTGGCGGCTAAAGCTTTTCTTCAGCGGCAGCAGGATTTCTTCGAGCTTGTCGTATATTTCCTGATACTGGCGATACTCCGCGGTGAAGATACCGACGCGGCCGCCGAGCTCAATGTCCATGCCCGGGCGCTTAAACGGCGCAGTAGCATAGGTCACAGCGGCGCTGGACAGCATGAAAGTCTTACCCCAGCGGCGACCACACCGGACCGCGTGCAGTTGACCTTCCCAGGAATCGGACCAGACCTTTAACTGCCCGTCATGCAGCGTCGGGAGGTAAATGTCGGCCATATCATCTTCCAGGTATCGGCAGGGTGTTGTGTACGACGATCGCGTTGTCGCTGTCGCCGTCCTTCATGATGTCGATTTCCATTTCCACTTTTTCAGTGGCGCGTTCGCGATAAGCGGCATCGACCCGAAGCTTCTCTATCGAGCCTTTGGTGTACTCCAGCGACTCGATGCGCTGCGTGTTGCGGTGCATTGCTTTTTCAGCAGAGGAAATCAGTGAGTGCAGATCCTTCGCTTTGTCATCATCGGCCAGCTCCAGTTCAGCCTGCCAGCGCCCGATGTTCTCCGCCGCCGTCAGGTTCGCCGCGCGCAGCCAGAACAGCTCATCGTCGAGCGTGAGCAGCTTCGCGTCTTCGGTGATTGCGTCAGAGAGCAGCATCCTGCGACCGTAGCCGCCGTGCTTCAGTGCATTCTGGTTGCCAGGCTGGAAGGCGTTTGTCGGCGGTGCGGTGCGTGACCCGCGTATCGGTTTCGCGTCTCGGGAATTTTTGGCGCCGCCTGTTTCACGGGTGGATTTTTTCACCTTCCCGGATTTACTAGCCTCGCCCTTTCCCTTTTGCGAATTCGCATTTTTTTTCGCAGCTTCTTTCTGCGATTTCGCACCATACGACGTTACTTTGATGTAGCGTTTCGCAGATGCGTAATTCAGTCCCTGAGCCTGGCACCAGTCTTTGGGGGAAATACCTGTTTTGGCATGCTCGGCGAGGAACTGGTCTTGCAGTGCTCCCCAGTCCGGTTTTGCCATAATACTTACCTCACGTTGACATTATCGAAGCCCCTCAATGAAGGGCTCCTGTAATGCCGGGAGTGTTAGTGTTTTGGCCTAATGCTTTTCCCGCGCAGCGCATTCTGGCTAAACATGCACTCAGGCTTCACATTCATTTTCATGCCAGTGAGCCCTTTTGTGCGCTCAACAATTTCATTAAAAAACGCTGGAAAAGTAAGGCAGGACAATGGGGCCCCCTCGAACTCTTCGCAGAGCTGAGCAAAGATTTTATCCAGCTCTTCAGGGGTCGGTAGATCGCACTCAATAGTGAAGAATTCACTTTTCAGCAAATGAGTATTTTTTGAGAGTGCGCTCTTAATATTTCTGAGCGCGTCAGAATCAGCTTTCGCTTCTTCTTCGCCTTCATAAACTGGCGTGCACACAATGCTGTCGACGATATCGGCGCGGAAAGTAGTTAACTCGGCGTCATATGGGCCTGTAAGTAACGTGATAAACCCGTCGCGATGAGGGAGAGTAACCTTGTCTTTCGAATAACCTTCCGCGATCAGCCTTTTTAAGATTCCAATACCCCCTTGCCCCCCATTTGAAGCTATCGACATCAATGGAGATTGCTGACTGTGCTGATAGAGTTTTACCAACCAATGCTTAATGATTTTCATGTGACTACCTTTTAGATGTGAGCCTGTCGCATGGCAGAGCCGCCAAGAGTGAACGGCTTGCCCAGGCTCACGACTGAAAGTCTCTCTTCGAAATGCGCATGCGAAGCGCAATAAAAAGCCCCGCTACTGCGAGGCTCGTTTCTTTTCTGCTTCCCTGATGTCGGCCTTGTCGCGGTTGCACTGCCCAAGAGCAGAAAGCAGGCTGACATTCAGGTCCAGGCTTTGGCCCCATGACATCGGGTCCGGGATTGCCGGGTAAGGCGTCTCAGCTGTCAGGTTTACCGGGAGCGGCACCACCGGCACCTTGATGTAAACCGTCCGCGTATTGTTGCAGCCGCTTAACTGCGCCATCAGGAACAGGGCGACGAGCACAGTCATCGTTCGCAACAGAAACCTTGATATCTGCCGAGGCTTCCGATGCGTCCAGTGCGATCTGCTCTTTTGCATGCTGATTGGCCTCGGAGATGGTGTTGAAGATGGTCATGGTGGTCAGGACGTTAGAGGTCACTGACTCAGCGGCGTTAATCTGCTGCTCTGCGGCTTCCGCTCGCATCTGCTGCTTACTGGCGGCGTTGTGGTAGTGCATTACCAGCCCGCCAAGGCAGACAATCAGACACGCCACCACCGCGGCGATAATGGCGGTAAGGCGGCTCACTGATCTATCCCCCAGCACGCCAGTGCGCTTTCCTGATCACGGCGTTCAACCTGACCGTAGCAGCCGTTCTTCTGGCCCTTGGTCAGGCGACAATCCCGGCCGCCGTCTTTAATCCACCAGCGGATAGCCTCACAGGCCCCTTTACGGTCACCGGCATTGATTCGCTGGTAAAAGGTGGATGGATAGCATTTACCGGGACCAATGTTGTACGGGCAGAACGATGCAATGCCTACCTTTTGCGGAGCGGTCAGTGGAACCTTGATATTCCGGTCGACCCAGGCAAGCGCTTTATCACGCTCAACAGCGTTGACCTTCTTGCATTGCGCCTCGGTAGCGGTCATACCCTTTACGACACGTTTTCCGTCGATAACCGTCACGCCATGGCATAGCGACCAGACTCCACCAGGATCCATGACGGCTACCAGAGCATTGCCTTCCTTCTCACTAATAAACTGGTCAAACAGCACTGGCGCTGATGCTCCAGCGGCGATCAGGGATAGCATGGCGGCGCTGAGTTTTGCTCTTGTCGATGCCATGTTAATTATCCTGTGGTGGAGCGGTAATGTAGCCCTTCTTGAGGGCCTTCTCGTATGCCTTGGTCTGGCGTCTTTTGAAGTAGAGGTTGGTAAGGTAAGTGGCTATACCGATAAGAAAACCGCCAATCACGGCAACCTTGTTCCAGTCGAGGTCGTGCAACCATTGCAAAATGCCGCCTCCACAAATAAGACTGCCAGACACGCAATACGAGACTGCGGATGCGATTTTGTCAGGCATATATCGGATCATCTCTTTCTCCTCGCGTATTGGCGGGAGCTGTGTGTAATGGGTCAGGCCCTCGGGACGATTTAACAAGAAGGCATGTCGAGGATGGTTCCCGGGGCCTGAAATAAAAAAGCCCGCGACAGGCGGGCAATATGGGGGTAAGGCAATGTCGGCTCGTTGGCCGAAGGGTTGTGTGCAGCGTACCGCAAATAAAAAAGCCCCGCACGATGGCGAGGCTGTTAATTCTTTGTCGACCTACGAAGCTATGGCGACGATATCAGATTTACATGAAATATATGCGTTTCAATCCAGTTTTGCAAGACTTCTATCGAAATTTGTCGCCTTTTGTTGTGAACGTGATCGCGTAACCTGCAACAAAGCTCCGCTGTCCAGGCGCAGGAAGATGCGACGCATCTCAACCCAGCGGTCTGTAAAGGTCTCTGACCAGTTCTTTGGTGTTACGCCCACCAGCGACGCCAGTGCCTGGTATTCGTACGTCTCACGCCCTGCCAGCTCCGCTTTGACGTCCTGCGCCGCCAACCATATCAGCTTCTTCAGGCGATCCATCGTCTTGCCGGCCACCTTCTTCGTGCCGAGATGCTCCCGGAACTCATTCCACGCCCATTGAGTGATCGCCACCTGGTACTCGAAGCGGATATTCTCGCTGTAGTTCCACAGCAGCCACGCTTTCTGGTGGTCTTCCAGCGACAGCACCGCGCGGCGCCATGAGGCGGTGACGAACTCAACCGGCCCCACCAGCGCGATAGATGATCCCTTGGCGCGGGACTGGCTACCGCTCATCGGCGGTCCGTCCGGGTTGACCATACGCTGCTTATCCTTGTCGTATACTTTTTTCCGGCCACGGCTGCGCGCCGTAGCGGTGAATTGCGCGTTCTCTGCGAAAGCTACCAGTTGCCCTTTCGTCGCCCCGCTCAGATCTGCGGTTGCCACAATGAGCTGCTGACGTACGTATTCCAGTTGCTGACTGTTCATTGTGCGGCTCCTGCAGGATGATAGATGCGAACGAAGTTACGGAGAATGCGGTAATCGACCAGCACGGAGCCCGGGCGGCGGTAAATCCGGAGGCGCTGCCAGCGCGCTCGGAGTATCTCGATCGTTTCTGGCTTCACACCCCATCCTCCATGACTTGTGCATAATTCAGATACTGACCCCAACAACTGACCAGAACCCGTGCTTTAACAACTGCTCTCTCTTCGTTGCACCACCTGCAGAACCAATTAACAGCACCTTCAATCTCTTGCTTAACCTTACCGGCATTATCGAAGTGGAGGGGGTAGACAACATCATCGAAGATAGCTGCCGTGGTCATTGGGTATTGGATTTTACTCATGCTGTCTCCTGCTGTTTCAGTGCGCGAAGGTCTGCCCTGGCCTTGGCGCGGATGCCGTCCAGCTCTTCACGGGTGTATCGGAGGGTTTCGTTATTAGATTCCAGCGCCAGCACTCGCTCTTCGCCGATCAGTTCGACCAGCGCTGCGCGGTATGCCTCGATGTTCCCGGATTTGTGAACGTTGCAGGCGGAGCACTGGAGCCAGATATTGTCCGGGTTAAAGCGAAGCTGAGGTGCGGCGGCAGTGGTGCGGTAATGCCCGGCATGCCAGGCGAAGGCGGTCTTGGTACCGCAGGAGATGCAGCCATGCCCGGCGGCCAGCAGCATTTCGCGCCGCCAGTCGTTGAAGGCGCGCTGAGTCATCTGCACCCAGTGACGGATCGGCTTTAGCTCATTACGGCGCTCTGCGCGGCGCTGGCGCCCTGCTTTCTCGGCCTCCTTCTGCTCCTTGATGCGCTTAGCCGCGGCTTTCACCTTCTCCTTCTCGCGTTCTTCCATGGCGAGGATTGTTCCGTGCTCCGGGCAGCACCAGCGGATCCGGATGTCGTGGAATTTCGGCACGAAGTATTCACCGCATACTTTGCACTTACGGCGGGATGGTTTACGCATGCTTCCTCCTCGCCGCGAGTCGCAGCCATTTCTGATCCACCAGGCTGGCGGTGTAGTCTTTCAGTGTCGGGATGTCGGACGGCTTAACCGCTGGCTTGCGCTGGCGGCGCGCCGGAACGCGGAAGATTTCATTGGTGATGACGCGTGCGAGAGGACTACCCACGGGAAGACCTCCATTCTTGCGCCCAGGCGATGCGCTTGCTGGACGCTTCGGAGAACTTCACGCCGCGGTCGGTACCAAACCAGTAAATAGCCTCGATGACGTCGACCATGTAGCGCTTGCTGGATTTGGATGTGCGGACGCCGAAATAAACGCGGCCGCCGTTGATGCCAGGCGCTGATTTCTGTTCCTGGTCCTGGGTCTGGTTTACCAGAACGGTGATGAGGTCCTTCCACTCTTCGCGGGTTAGCTTCTCGCCGTGCCAGACAACCTGGTCAGACAGGTCTTTCAACAACGGCCACATCAGGCGGTTTTGCTTGTCGGTGCGGGTCTCCTCCCGGGCCTCTACCACCATAGGCGCGCGAGGGTTTACCGGCAGGGTGCGAATGTACGCGATGAGGTTCTCTTTAACGGTGTCGTTAACGATGCAGTAGTGCTGCTTCATACGCCACCTCCTAGAGGTAACGCAGAATGCAGAAAATCGCAGGTGCATTTCTGCATCTGTGACAAGGTAAGGAGTTCAGATTGTGGTCGCATTTAAGTCCCCTTAAATGCGAAGAAGTCATCGAAGTTGTTCAGGCTCCGATGACTTAATTATGGCTGGGTGATTATTGGAAATCAAACGTTGCTTGACGTTTAGTTATGCGCCGAATGGGTTAGGCATGGCGGTCACCTTTTGGACGAAGTATGTGGATCTGCATACCGCTTTCGGTGGTAATAACCACTCTCTGCCCAGGCTCGATTTCTGCCAGCCTGAACGCCTCATAAAACGAGTCCATAGCCAGGGTTTGCTCATCCTTGCGATTCCACAATCTCCAACCGCGGCGAATCAGGGCTCCTATTAACCAACTATACGCTTTTGCAACCATGTAAAACCATACGATCAGCAGCGTTACGAAAAATAACCAGTCAGTCGCTCCAAAGTCTTTGAATGCATCCATCACTTCACCTCCTGCTGCGGTGCTGCTGACTTGAAAGGCTTTCTGTCTTTCACCCAGTTAACCAACATCTGTACGTATTTTTCATGGGTGGCGTATAGCATTTCGTCTGACTCAGGAGCTGCTATTCCAGCGTTGCTGAGCGCCAAGCGCAGACCATCCGGAATCACCGGAGAGTTGCCGCCGACAACATCGGCGCGAACATATAGCGTGTCGTCAGGGTGCTGATTGTCGCTGCACCATGTTAATTCGCTGAACTCGCCGTTCTCCGGCCATACCCCAGCGGTTTGAAGCCAGATTTGCTCTGGCGCATCCTTGCATGGCGTATTGACTGGCAACTTGCAAGCCGTCGTTACAGGTTCGGCACCCTGAAGCATGGCGGCGCGGCGATTAACAACTTCTATCAGCGCCTCTTCCGCGTCGCTAAGACAATCTAAAATGGCCAGCTTGTCGCCGTCGAAGTCATTCAGATCGAGACGAATACGTGCAACTTTCTGCATTGCTGCCATCACATCATCAGGCACAGATACCGGCACAGGAGGGGCGGTGTATAGCGGCTCACATTCCCAGCCTTGCTTTTGCCAGGATGCCAGGACATTTTTTGAGCCTGTCAGAAGTCCGTGATTTTCGTAATAAAGCGATCGCCATGCCACAGGCTCCGCTTCGAGCGATGCCAGCGCCAGCTTCATCGCAGCCAGCGTGTTGCTGTCGTCTTCGTCCAGGCCGAACGGGATTTCATCGCGGGCAGCTTCCATATCGGCAATTTTCTGCTGCAGCCATTCTTTGTCGATGTTGCTCATTGGGCGGCCTCCTGCTGAGCGATATCAGCCCATGTTTTTAGGCTATCCGTTTGAACATCAACGCCTAGCAGCGCGAGAATTTCTTCAGGTGTTTCTCGTACAACTATCTTTTCTCCCGAGGTCATTTTGATATGGCTTACTCCAGCAAACAAAAACGACTCAATATGCTCAGCCACAACAAAAACAGGCTCGTAGATTGTTTTCTCTTCCCAACCGATAATCGAATCGACCGGACGAGAAACTGTTGCCTGCTGACTCAGTTTTAAAATTTTCATACCCCTACCCTCCCCCAAACCATCAATACTCGCTTCATAGCCGCACTGTTGCGGCACTCCTGAAATATTCCGTTGGTGCAGTTGCGTGCGGTGCCGTCCTGCTCTTCCGGCGTGGCCAGACGATAAGTCACAGTTCTCCAGACCTTGCTCACGCGCACAATCTTGCGGGACCGCTCCAGATCAATAGCGTTCTTCGTGATGCAGTTGATGGTCATGCCGCACTCTGTGGCCACATCCTTCGCAGTGAAGGTCCGGTGCGTTTCGAGATAACGCAGAATTGCCTGTTTGCCTTTCATTGAATAAGCCCTCTCTCTTTCCCGCGCTGATACTCTTCCCAAAGCCATTGAGCCGGGGTGAGAGCGCCGAGAGTCGCTGCGTTTGGCATGCACCCAAAGCTTTTTCCTTCCGGGTGATAACCGGCCTGACGGCTCACGTGATTTGTCGGGATCACTTCATCAGAATTCTCGAGCGCCAGGACGGGAGATGGTATTTTTTCCCCACCAGCAACTTTCAGCGCCCATTCCTCAAGTTTTTTTGCCGCGTATTTTTCAGTTTCAGCCTCGCTCAGCTGGCGCTGGTACATCGCTCTGCGCGTATCGGTGACAATCCAGTACATAACGTCATGAGACCACGGGAAAGCTTCTGCTCCGCCGGTATGCAGCCCTTTTTCGCGGCTATACCGATGGAACTCATTCATCACATCAGCCAGGCCAATGCCAAGCACAGTGCCGCTATCCTTGCACCATTTGATGAATTGCCCCGGCGACGGCCAGAAAGGTGATTCACTGGCGCGGGCATGACGCACACCAGCGGAAAGTTGTTCGCGAGTGCGGATCCCATTCTCTGAAAACGCTGCGATCCACTGACGCTTTGCAGTTTTCTCGTCTGCGTCAGTTTTCAGGTTTGTCTGCGTAGATGCAGGGAAAATCTGCTTCAGCTGGCGAAAGAGAGAGTCAACAAGCCCCTCAGCCTCAGGGTTGATAACCTTCTTCTGGTCGGTACTTCCGTTCGCCATTCTGGAAAGTAGCGCGCCATCACGGCAGTTAACTGCCTGCACAAGTTGATTATTCACAGGAAGTCCTCCCATCCCTCGCGGCTGTTCCAGTGAGGCGTTTCCTGCTCAGCACGCCCACGTTTAGCCAGCGGGTTAACCCTGGCGTTTCGAATCCAGACTCTGAAAGCCGAATTCCAGTCGATCAGAAGCGTGCCGCGGGAAAGGTGATAGTCCCGGAAGTTCAGCAGCTCAGTTTCAATGCTCACCCCCTTCTCGGCAGCCATGGCAATGTGATCTGCTGATGGCTTAAACAGGGGCGGGAATGGAATCTCCCCGTTTGGTGAAATCCCGATCCGCCGTTTTGCGGCTTCGCTCATAAAACCTTCGCGCCCAGAGAGAGAGTTAGGTTCAGTGACTGGTTCAAAAGAGTGACTGGTTCTGGTGCCATCTGGTGGCACAGGGGGTGTGCCATCTGATGGCATAGGGTGTGCTTCGTCGTGGCATACCCCTGTGCCATTTAATGGCATAGGGGTGGCATCTAATTTGAGGTAATACACATTTGACGTGTTACCTTTTCCGTTGTTGACGCCGACACGGTTCTCACGCTTGATAAGACCCATTTCTTCAAGCGCATCAATATGGTTACGAACAGCCGTTCGGCTGCATTCGCATTGATCGGCGATGTGTTGATACGAAGGCCAGCATTCGCCTTTGTCGTTGGCGTTATCAGCCAGCTTAATCAGGACGAGCTTACGCAGTGAGTTTCCCACTTTGACCCCCATTGCTTTCGCCATAAGTGACATGCTCACGTGCTACCTCCGGTTTGTTTACTCTCTTCGATTTACTTGGCATAATTGCCTCGCAATTGACTGACGTTTATTGCACCTGAAAGCCGTTGGTGTTACAGCACCGCGGCTTTCGCCATTTCAGAGCAGACCCGGCTGCTGCGTACGCTTGACGCGCTTCTTTTCGAACTTGTCAGACGGAACCTGCTGTTTCTCCGCCCAAAGCTTCGCGTGTCGTAACACGTCATCGAAAATCCTCCCCTTGCGACTGGCCTGTGACATACGCTTGTACATGTCGACGGCCTGAAATGCCCCCCCCTGAGCCACCGCTACGGTGAATCCCTGTTTAATCAGCTCATCACGCACATGCTTCTCGATGAATTCGATGTGGTTCATAGCGGCTAAGCCTCCATTTGCCCTTTCTCGGAATCCCGGTTAGAAATCAGGATGGCCAGCAGAAGCGACATGTTCGGGACCAGGTTCTCCCGCCACCGGCTGACTGTGGATTTGTTGATGCCAGCTACTTCGGCTATCCGGGCGGTACCCAGATCAGCGATTTGACGCTGCACCCAACTCTCAATTCGTCGTGCCTCCGCTTTGTTGCGTGTCGTTAAGGTTTCCATTTGCGATACTTCCTCTGAATTAATTGGTTATGGCCGCCGGTCAGGCGGCTGTTGATTTATTTGGCTCGTCGCCAAAGAGAAGCCATTCAGGCTCGCACTTAAGAGCGCGAGCCAGCTCAACCAAGTAACGTGGGCGCTTTGTTGTCCCAGCCTCAATGGCCTGGAGAGATTGCTGTTTCATGCCAGCCAGCTTCGCCAGCTGATCCTGCGACAGATTCATCTCTTCACGTTTTTGCTTGAGTCGTTGAGAAATTGTTTCCATATCTCCTCCACAGTTTTATCTGTATTCTCTGACAGTTATTTCTGTTTGTCAATTACAGTTTTAACTGTGATTATCAGGGAGGACAGAGAGAGGTATTTATGAGCCTTGCGGATCGCGTAAAGCAGAAGAGAATTGAATTGGGGTTAACCCAGGCAGAAGCAGCTGAAATGGCCGGTATACGGCAGCAATCCTGGCAGAGTATTGAAGACGGGAAAACACTTAAACCTCGGAATATAATTGGTATAGCCAAGGCTCTTAAATCCGATGCTGACTGGCTGATGAATGGCGGTGCCTTTATGCCGGTGGCAGAGGTTAACAGCAGGAGAGTTCCGTTGATAAGCTATGTACAGGCAGGCGCCTTAGCTGAAAAAAATCCCATTGAGGCTTTCGACGGAAACCTCGAGTACATCCTCACGGACTCTGATATTTCTGAATATACCTTCGCGCTGCGCATTGAAGGTGATTCGATGGAGCCTGACTTCAAGGCGGGGGACATTATCATCGTTGACCCGGAGATTGAGCCAACGCCAGGTGAGTTTGTGGTTGCTAGGAACGGCGGAGCACAGGCAACCTTTAAGAAATACCGCCCAACATACATTGACCCTATGGGCTGCCAGCACTTTGAACTGGTCCCCCTAAATGATGATTACCCTGTCATTAACAGCGATCACCAGCCATTGACCATCATTGGCGTTATGATTGAGCATCGCATCTACCGCAGAAAGCGATAGCACCCCTACCTCCTATAAAAAAATCACCGGCTCAGGCCGGTTTTTTTTCGCCTGAACAAAAATATTTTCCATTCAAATACAGAAACATATGTATTTCGCACCATTAAATACAGTTTTGTCTGTTGACGATAATACAGTTTTATCTGTATCTTTACCCCATCGAAACGAAACATCGACAGCTGAGCGAAGTTAGCCAGCGGCGGACAGCAAGTCGCCTGCTTTTTAACAACATGCAAAGTCGGAACAGCACTCGGTAATCCTGTTTAGACCCCAACGCACAAAATGCGGCGTATCACCGGCGGCGAACCGGTCGGTGAGAAGGCTACCCCCTCGCGAGAGCGATAAAGGCGTGGGAACGGGCAACACTGGCGGGATGAGAGGTGCGAAGCGCAAACAGATTTATTCCAGTCCATTCGAAGTTGAGTGGGCTGTGCTGAATTAAAGAGTCTTTCACGCCCGATTGGGCATCACGTTCAAATGGCTAGCCGCTGCCACCCTTTTCGACGCGGCACACCGTATCGGAGGAGTTATGTAACAGGTAACAGTGACGACTGAAAACCAACATTCAGCCCCGGATTATACCGGGGCACACCGTGGAATGTTTTGTAGTGCAGTGAATTGCAGCTGCATCGACGGCAACCGGAAGATAAGCACCCGGCGCTGCACCACAAAGCATTTCTCCCGCATCAGCGGGTAACGACAGAGGGTTTTATGGCAGACGACGATTATACGATGGGTGAGTTTTGGCAAGACATGAAGCCAGAACTTAAAGAGCGGCGCAGGAGGGCGAGGAACTCGGCGCATGAAGGGATGAAGGCATTCTTCCAGCGTAATGGCGTTGAGTTCGAAGAGGGAGAAAACACACTCATATTTCGCACACCGCAAGGGACTGTTGCTTATTACCCGCCAAGCAAGCGGATGCAGCATAAAACCACATGGCAAACATGCAGCCCTACAGCGTGCATGAATTACGTCAACAAGCTCAGAGCCGCCTAACCAGCGGCTTTTTTCATACCTCAGTCGCTTCACCGAGGCGGCTTAGTTATGACAACCGGCGGCCATCCACCGCCCATTGAAACACTGAATAAATGCGTTGAAGTCTTGTATTAACCGTTCCGTTCGCCGCGATAAGGCCAAGAGGATTTATGAGCAACCCAATCACAGTAGGTTTTTCAGGCCTGACGAAGCGAATTTTCGCGGGTCGTTCAAAGCCGAGCAAATTGGCGCCCGGCGTTCGCGAGTTCACCGGTGAGAAATTTGATGTCACAGACGAGGCGCTATTTGCAGTGGCCAATCTTCTCGCGGTTCGTGATGACATCCTGATATTCCCGACAGCTGATGGGAAAGAGATTCACCTCCGCGCCGACATCAAAGAAAAGCGGGAGGCATCATGACAGTCACCCACAACGGCAAGCAGTACACAGCCAAAAAGCTCAACGATAACGAGTGGCAGCTGACGTCGGTATCGGCACCACGCGACAAGCTGACTCTGAACCGCTGGCAGATGCATATCGCTGGCCTCCTGAAACAGGTTGAGGTGAAGGCATGATCAATCATCACCTGCTGCGCGCCGCGCAGAGTAAAGCAGCCATTGCCCTGTTTATCGGTGATGGCGCCATGTGGATGGCAGCCTACGACGAAATGAAGGTTGCAATCGGTTATCCGTGGCATAGAAAAGCATCCTAATTCCCCTATTCAACCGATCGGCCTGGCATTAAGCGGGCGGGATCTGCACATCCAAATTTCAGGAGAAACCATGAGCGAAGCAACGGACTTAACTGTCATCGAAATCAAGCCGGAGCAGGCGCCAGTGCTCTACGTAACGGGCGGCCTTGACGCTTATCTCGAGCAAATCCGCCAGGCAGTGAACGAAGTGCCGGACCTGTCCACGAAGAAAGGCCGTGACCGTGTCGCCTCTCTGGCGGCGCAGGTGTCCCGCAGCAAGACGGCAATCGAAAAGCCTGGTCGTGAGTACCTGAAGCGCCTGAAAGAAGCTGTGCGCCCGGCTGAGGCCGAAATTAAGCGTTTCGTTGATGCCTGTGACGAGCTGCGCGATGCGACCCGCCGCCCACTCACCGAATGGGAAGCAGAGCAGGAACGCATTAAGGCTGAAGAAGCCATGAACGCGCTGCACGCCGAAGCGCTGGTGATTAACGAAGAGTTCGACCGCCAGCGTGCCGCGCAGATCGAAGCGGACCATGAAATGGCTCTGCTGATGAATGACAAGTTTGACCGTGACCGCGAAGAACAGCGCCGCCAGGCGGAACAGGCTCAGCGTGAACGTGACGAGCGCCTGAAGCAGGAAGCGGCAGAACAAGCCCGCTGCGATGCCGAAGCGAAGCACAAAGCAGAGATAGAAGCTGCAGCGCGCCGTGAGGCTGAAGAGAAAGCCCGCGCTGAACTGGCGGAACGCCAGCGCATCGAAGCGGAACAGCGTGCGGCACGCGAGAAGCAGGAAGCAGAAGCCCGGGCAGAACGCGAAAAAGCCGCGGCGGTTGAGGCTGAGCGCCTGAAGGCAAAACAGGCAGAAGAGAAACGCCTGGCCGAAGAGAAGCGCATCGCCGACGAACAGGCAAAACGTGAAGCTGACGTGAAGCACCGCAAGACGGTAGGAAAAAACATCGTTAACGCGCTCACCAGTCACACCAGCATTACTCGCGAGCAGGCTATCGAAGTGCTCACCGCTCTGAAAGATGACCTTATCCCCTGCGCGAAAATCCATTACTGAGGCAACCATGAACGCATACCTCACTTACGACCGCATCGAAGAGCGGCGCTGGGCTGAGCAGCAGCTCACCGACGAAAAAGAGAAGTGGATCGGCGATCGGGCGAAGGAACTGATCGCTATGTTCCCTGCGAAACCTCTGGAAATGAGCAGCTTGTTCCTGCCCCAGGAAGCCCAGCTTGCGCTTATCGGAGAAAAGGCCGAAGAGGCATACAACAAATACATATCGGAATGCGCGTATGCCCGCGCCGAAGAGGAATGGCAGCGTCAGGCGCCTTGCCCGTTCTAAGGAGTGATCATGAGCTTAACCCTTGTTGATTTCGTCAAACAACAGGAACCGCTTTTCATTAAGGCGGCCACTGACGAGCGGATGGTGTGGGCGAAGGAAAGCCAGTTCGCCATCCAACTATTTCAGAACAACGACTACCTCGCGAAAGTCGCATTCCAGAACCAGACCAGCACGCAGAACGCAATCATCAACGTTGCGGCTATCGGTATTTCGCTAAACCCAGCTCAGAAGCTGGCTTATCTGGTTCCGCGTAAAGGGGCTATTTGCCTCGATATCAGTTACATGGGCCTGATGCATATTGCGCAGCAGTCAGGCGCCATTAAGTGGTGCCAGTCGGCAATTGTTCGCAGAAACGACCAGTTCCGCCGCGAAGGGCTCGATAAGCCGCCAATCCACATCTACAACGACTTCGATACTGAAGAACAGCGCGGGGACATCGTAGGCGCGTATGTAACGGTAAAAACTGACGATGGTGATTACCTCACTCACACGATGCGTATCGATGCCATCTACTCCATCCGTGACCGGTCTGAAGCATGGAAGAAGTACAAATCTGACAACAGCAAGAAGTGTCCATGGGTCACCGATGAAGAACAGATGATCCTCAAGACGGTCGTGAAGCAGGCAGCAAAATACTGGCCTCGCCGTGAGCGCCTGGACGCCGCCATAGACCACGTTAACACCGAGGGCGAAGAAGGTATCAACTTCTCTGCAGAACGCCAGCCAGAACGCGATGTAACACCAGCAGGGGACGAAATTATCAAGGAGATTAACGACGTCCTTATCGCAATGGATAAGACGTGGGAAGAAAACCTGCTCCCAGTCTGTTCGCAAATTTTCCGTCGTGATATTCGCGATTCATCCGAGCTTACCCAAGCCGAGGCAGTTAAGGCCCTAGGCTTCCTCAAGAAGAAGGCGGCAGCATGACACCAGAAATTATCCTGTCCCGGACCGGCATTGACGTAACCACTATTCAACAGGGCGATGAGGCGTGGCACCGGCTGCGCCTCGGCGTTATCACCGCCTCAGAAGTGCACAACGTCATCGCCAAGCCACGATCTGGGAAGAAGTGGACAGATATGAAAATGTCCTACTTCCACACGCTGCTCGCCGAGGTATGCACCGGCGTCGCGCCAGAGGTTAACGCCAAGGCGCTGGCCTGGGGCAAGCAGTACGAGGAAGACGCCCGCACCCTCTTCGAGTTCACCACGGACGTAAAAGTCACGGAGTCTCCGATCCTGTTCCGTGACGAGAGCATGCGCACCGCGTGCTCCCCTGACGGCCTGTGCAGTAACGGGTTCGGCCTTGAGCTTAAATGCCCTTTCACCTCCCGCGACTTCATGAAATTCCGCCTTGGCGGTTTCGAAGCCATCAAGTCTGCGTATATGGCCCAGGTGCAGTACAGCATGTGGGTAACCGGAAAAGACGCCTGGTTCTTTGCCAACTACGACCCGCGCATGAAACGCGAAGGAATTCACCACGTCGTCGTTGAGCGGGATCCGCAATACATGTCCGATTTCAACGAAATGGTGCCGGAGTTCATCGAGAAGATGGACGAGGCGCTGGCGGAGATCGGATTCACGTTCGGAGAGCAATGGAGATAGTCATGGGCGCCAATCACTGGCAGCCATGGGAAAACCTGTTCCTGCATGAAGTTGCAGGGCAGATGCCCGTCTCATTGATTGCCGAAAAACTGGAAAGAACAGAGCGCGCCGTTTACACCCAGGCCGCTCGCCTCGATGTGAAATTCCCAGCCAACACCAACCTCAGGAAGTGGACCAAAGCAGAGTTGTTTCTGTTTGGCCGATTCACTCCTGAGGAAATCGCCGCGGCAACCGGCCGCACTATCAACTCCGTGCGCAGCAAGCGCAACTCACTTGCCCGATCGTCAGGAGGAAAAGTCATGCCTGAATGGACTACCGAAGAGCTTGCGCTACTGTGGCGACACTCAAACGCTGAAGTCGCAGAGATTACCGGCCGCAGCATTGAAGAGGTCGGAGATAAGCGGCTGCAAACTAATATTGAGCGTAATGGCTGGGATGTTAACGATCCGGAGCATGCATCATGAAATACGGAAGCGTGTGCAGCGGCATCGAAGCTGCCAGTAAAGCGTGGGAGCCTCTCGGCTGGAAACCTGCCTGGTTCTCTGAAATCGAACCCTTCCCCTCAGCGGTTCTCGCCCATCACTGGCCGGAAGTATCAAACCTCGGCGACATGACCAAAATCGCCGATGCGGTGCGCGCTGGTGAAGTAGAAGCGCCTGATGTTCTGGTCGGTGGCACGCCTTGCCAGGCATTCAGTATCGCCGGCTTACGTGAAGGCCTATCTGACGACCGCGGGCAGTTAACCCTCTCTTACGTGGAATTAGCCAATGCAATCGACGCAAAGCGCCGCGAACGCAGTGAACCAGAAGCAATTATCGTCTGGGAAAACGTCCCCGGCGTGCTCAGCAGCAAAGACAATGCCTTCGGGTGCTTTCTGGCAGGACTTGCCGGAGAAAGCAGTGAGTTGCAGCCAGCAGGGGGAAAATGGACGCACGCAGGTTGTGTGTCTGGACCAGAAAGGGTTATCGCCTGGCGCGTCCTTGATGCTCAATTTTTCGGAGTGGCCCAACGACGCCGCCGTGTGTTCGTTGTCGCAAGTGCTCGAAAAGGATTCGATCCCGCAGCGGTACTTTTTGAGCAAGACGTCGGCGGCGGGTCGACTGAGGCGAATAATGTTGGGAGCAAAGGATGCTCCAGCACAGTTGATAACTGCACTCTCTATCGCTTCAGAAGAACAGACTCATACATCGATGATGGAGTAAGCAGCACGCTTTCGGCCAGAGATTATAAGGACCGTCGAGATCTTGTTGTTATGGCAGATAATCGGGTTAGAACCCTTACCCCTCTCGAATATGAAAGGCTTCAAGGATTCCCAGATGCGCACACGCTGATCCCGTACGATGGAAAACTTGCTGATGACGCGCCGCGTTACAAGGCGATCGGAAACAGCATGGCAGTACCAGTAATGCGATGGATCGGTGAGCGCATTGCAGCAGCACTTCCTGCCGAGAAGCTGAACGGTGATTATGGTGGAAGTAAGACACCGCTCGACCAGCGCGACCTCTGGCGCACACCACCAGCCCTTTTCGCTTCCCTTGATGCTGAGTTTTGCTTCCAGCTTGATGCCGCCGCGGCGCCGCATAACGCGCTGTGCAGAAAGTTCATCACCGCCGAGCAGAACACGCTGGAAACGCCATGGGCTGATTACCTGAGCATTCCCGGCTACGTCTGGATGAACCCGCCATACAGCGACATTACACCTTTCGTTAAGAAGGCCGCAGCCGAGAGCGCAAATCAGATTGGCACGGTCATGCTGGTACCGGCAGACACTTCCGTTGGCTGGTTTAAGGAGGCTATCCAGACCGCCAGCGAGGTTCGCCTCATCACCGCCGGCCGACTGGCGTTTATCAACCCGGTCACCGGTAAGCCAGTATCGGGAAATAACAAAGGTTCGATGCTCATCATCTGGCGACCGTACCCGCGTACAAACTGCCACTTCGCAACTGTGGACCGGGACGAGCTGATGGCTTTCGGGGCGAAACTTCTCGCCCGCCGGGAGGCCGCATGACGCCAGCAAATGAAAACGCCGTCCGCGCCGCCTGCCGCCGCTGCACCGAGGAAATCCAGCAGGCAATGCGCAAGAAGCCAAAGCCTAACTGGAACGAAACGGTGCCTCCCATCATCTCACAAGAAAATTGAAGCTCTGGGAGTTAGCCTCCTGGAGTTCGTCGTCAAAACTGGCCGCCTTAACGGGCGGTTTGGAGCCGAACAATGACAACAGAATTTAAAGCCCTACCCGTCGAACGCAACCAGTACGGCTACTGGACTCACCCGCTTTACGATGAATTTTGCGATGGCCGCGAATCCATATCGCCCATTGAGTTCAACGCATGGCTGGAGAAGAACGGCCTCGAGTGGAAAGTGATTTATCGTGATGAGGACGACGCTGATCCAGATGTTGACGGCTATGACATTTCGGCGTGGCAGCCCGAAACACCAGCCGGCGATGGTTGGTTTGTCGGTTCAATTCACGACACGGAAGATGGCGCGGTTTGCATCTGGCTGCGGCACGCTGGCGGTGCGGCATGAACAGAGCCTCACCAGTTGATTTGAGAAAAAGCATCGAAATTGCCAACCACCTGGCGCACATCGGGATTCGCTTTGTGCCGATCCCAGTGGCGACCGAAGAAGAATTCCAGGCGCTTGCCGCCGAGTTATCGCGACGGCTTGAGCAGATGGCAGTCGAAGCAGAGAAACATGAAGGCGGTGCAGCATGACCAAATACGCGAAACTGGATAGTGAGGTGTTAAGCGCTATCGGTGCTCAGCCAACCTCGTTTTCGGAACTATTTAGCCCTTCCGTCAGAAAGGAGTGCCTCGTCATTGCTGAAGCAGAAGGAAAGCACCCGATGGACGTCTTCCGCATTCTTGACCGCCGCCTCCAGTCACTCAGGAAGCTTGGCGTTATTCAGCACGTCAAAGGTAAAGGGTGGATACAGCCATGAAATCGCAAATCACCAGGTCGCTATCGCGGCCTTTTTTATTGCTGGCGTTCACATTCAACCGAATTAACCGACAGTTCCGGGAGCATTGACCATGGCCGATATCATCGACACAGCAGCAGAGATTGAAGAGCTTCAGCGTAACGCTGCCCTTTCCGCTCACCGCATCGACCGCAACGCCGTATCAGCTGAGCATTGTGCGGAGTGCGACGAACCAATTCCCGAGCCGCGGCGCGCTGCCGTTCCCGGCTGCCAGACCTGCGCCAGTTGCCAGGCTGATTTGGAGCTTATCCGTAAGCAAAGGGGATCTTGATGGATTACACCAAACTTAGTGACGGTGAAATCAGCGTCAGGCTCGCATATTTCCTGAAGCCAAAGTACAGCGCCACCATCCATCCGCATGAAAATACCGGTGCCAATTTGTCGTGGAACTGGTTTAACACGGTACAGAACACCGCCTGGTTTCCGTTACGTCGTGCCGAAGAGCTCTACCCTGCAATGAAGAAGCATCGAATCGGCCTGGTCCCAACAGGGAAGACCGTGTGGCGGGCAACTCATGAGTCCGGTATCAGCTCCACTCACCGTAACCCGCTGCGTGCGGTCGCGGTAGTTTTCCTCATGCTGCAGGAGAAAGAAATTGATGCAGGAGCAGCGAAACAGTGCAGGAGTAGCAAAAAAGTGCAGGTGATGCAGTAACCGCAGGAGTTAACCAATGTTCAGGATAATCCAGCCTAATACCTGGTACGCCGATCCCCACGGCGCGCCCTGCAAAATCCTCCGCGCTACCCACGAAGTCATCCACTACATCCGCAACGGTCGCACCTGCATCGCCAGCATGGGCCGCTTTAATCAGGATTTCGAACCGCTGACCAAAGCACAGGCCGCGCGGATCGCTGAAGAAATCGAAACAGCAGAACACCTGAAGAAGCTGCGCGCCCAGCGTGCGGCATGAGGAGGGAGCGTGAAACCTTACGAATCGAAGAAATCGCAGTTCACCAGAAACCTGATCCGGCGGCGCCACGCTGAATGGTCAGAAAAGACCTTCGGAAATGTCGGTCCCATTGGCCCACTGAAGCATCTTTCCAAAGAGGCGCTGGAAGCTGCCGCCAATCCTGGCGACCTCAGTGAGTGGGCTGATATGCAGTTCCTGCTATGGGACGCGCAGCGGCGCGCAGGTATCACCGATGAGCAAATCACCGCGGCGCTGGAAGAAAAGCTAAAGGTGAATATGGCTCGCCAGTGGCCGGAGCCGAAAGACGGAGAGCCGCGCCTTCACATCAAACCATGACGCAACTGATAGCCAGTTATGAGCTGGCTATTGGGTGCGAAAATTTAGTGCGATAGAATACCGTAATCATAAAGGAGGAATTAGATGAAACTGACACAGCAGCAGTGCACCATCCTAACTGGCTACACTGGGGTATTGATCGGGAGCTTTTCTGATTTTCAGCAGGATGCTGAGAAACGCCTGGGCAGAACTTTGCTTACCCACGAAATGGCCTCTGCCGAGGTTATGTCTGAATTGAAAGAACTTTATAAAAAAGATTTCCTCGCTTTAATTCCCGAATAGACCGTTTGCTACATCCCTGTCTCACCTAAATAGAACCCGCCACTGAGCGGGTTTTCTTTTGAGAGAAAACCATGCAATCAAACCCCATGACCTGGCTCATCGGCGCACTTATGGCGCTGGGCGCTCTCATCTCATTTCTTCACGAACCGGAAGGTGTGCAATGGCTGCTTTTAATGTGGGCGCAATAGTCCAGAAGAAGACCGGCGGATTGACGGGGATAGTCGAAAGCCTGCTGGAGCCGGAAAACGATAAGGCGCGGGTTTATGTCGCATGGGACGGCGGCACTTACCAGATCCACTTCGAATACGAACTCCGCGCGGCAACGCCAGACCAGCCGCAGTTTTATAAAACGATGTCATAGGAGCGATCATGAGCGAAATCATTCAAATCGTGCCCAGCGAGTGGGTGACAGAAGACCTGCTTGTAAAAATGACAGGGCTCCGTCCGGGAACGATAGCGCGGGCCCGTAAAAAAAGCTGGCTATGTGGCAGGGAGTACGTCCACATGTCGCCGGACAGCATCCCAAAGGAAAACAGCGAGTGCTTGTACAACCACAAAGCGATCGACCAGTGGGTTGAGAGCCTCAAAAAGAAACAGCCAGGTGCGCGCCAATGAGGATCCGTTTATGCTTAGCGGGCTCTTGGACGTCAGGAGGGAATAATGGCTAAGTCAGCATACCCAACAGGCGTGGAGAATCATGGCGGTACGCTCCGCATATGGTTCATCTATAAAGGAAGCCGGGTGCGTGAGAGCCTCGGCGTGCCGGATACACCAAAAAACAGAAAGGTCGCTGGCGAGCTTCGCGCGTCGGTGTGCTTTTCGATTAAAACCGGCAACTTCAACTATGCGGCCCAGTTCCCGGACTCACCGAACCTCAGAAAGTTTGGGGTGGAGAGCAAGGAAATCACAGTGCTGGAGCTGGCGAACAAGTGGCTGGAATTGAAGCGCATGGAGATCAGCACCAACGCGATGTCTCGTTATACATCTATAACGCGCAATATGGTGCCACGGATTGGCGGGGACAGGCTGGTTTCTGCGGTGACGCAGGAAGACCTGCTGTTTATCAGGAAGGAATTGCTGACCGGTTATCAGACGTTGAAGGCGGGGCATCGTACGCCTGTAAAGGGAAGGACAGTCAGAACGGTCAACAACTACATGAAGACCATGGCTGGCATGTTCAAGTTCGCTGCTGAAAGTGGTTATGTGAAGGTAAGCCCGTTCACCGGGATCGCCCTTCTCAAACGTTCGCGTTGCGAGCCTGATCCGCTCACCCGCGATGAGTTTGTCAGGCTGATTAACGCTTGCGCCACCCAGCAGTTGAAAAACATGTGGTCGCTGGCGGTGTACACCGGCGTGCGCCACGGTGAACTGGTGTCGCTGGCCTGGGAAGATATCGACCTGAAAGCAGGAACGATGATGATCCGCCGAAACCACACGTTGACGAAGGAGTTTACCCTTCCGAAAACCGAGGCCGGGACAAACCGCATCATCAACCTTATTCAGCCAGCTATTGACGTGCTGAAGAACCAGGCCGAATTAACCCGCCTGGGTAAGCAGTATCAGTTAGAGGTGAAACTGCGTGAGTTTGGTCGCACAGAGGTGCATCCGTGCACATTCGTGTTTAACCCACAAAAAGGATTGCGCAATGGCCGTGCAGGGCATCATTACGCGGTGGGGTCGATCAACCAGTCGTGGGAGGCAGCAATGCGACGCGCCGGGATTCGCTATCGCAGAGCATACCAGTCCCGACACACGTATGCATGCTGGTCGTTGGCCGCCGGTGCTAACCCTAACTTCATCGCGAAGCAAATGGGCCACACCGACGCGCAAATGGTTTACCGGGTGTACGGATCCTGGATGGCTGAAAACAACCAGGACCAGGTACTCATCCTCAACCAGAAATTGAGTGAGTTTGCCCCATCCATGCCCCACGCAGTGGGATCGGATGATTATTAATTATAAATATCATTAGGTTAGACAACCTAAACCTGCATGCCCATGACCTCTTGATAGGCCGACACCAGCTTGTTACGCACCTGGATCCCCATCTGCAGAGAAACCGAGGCTTTTTGCAAATCGGTCATCACATCATTCAGCGCCACGCCCGGCTCGCCGAGGGTGAACTTCTCAGCCTGAGTGCGCGCTGCGGTCTGGGTATCACTGATACGGTCAAGAGCGGCATGCAGTTGCCCTGCAAAGCTGATGCTCGGCTGCTGATCTGCCACATTCTGGTTACGGGCCGTCATCGCCGTTGCCTGCAACTGACTGATTACCCCTTCAATGCCCTGTATAGCCATGACTCTCCCCTGGATGGTTTTTTACGCGGTCAAGACTAACAGCTTGTCAATAAGATAATGGCGGTAAATAGCATGAAAAAACCAGGTTATTTGACGCATAGAAAATCACGAATCATCAAATAATGGCAGGGCCATCAATATGGAACTTTTGTCGTGTTTGCCGACCCGGGAGTCAGTTTTGTTTCTCTACACGAATAACGTAAACCACCAGGATTTAAGAGGTGCGCAATGAGTGCAACAGCATCGACAGCGCCGCAGAATAAATCACTCGAGTGGATGAACCGCCTTCGCGCGAATCCTAAAATCCCGTTGATCGTGGCAGGCGCTGCCGCAATTGCGATCCTTGTAGCGATGGTCCTGTGGGCGAAAAGCCCTGATTACCGGACGCTCTACAGTAACCTTTCCGATCAGGATGGCGGCGCCATCGTCACCCAGCTGACCCAGATGAACATCCCTTATCGCTTTGCCGATAATGGCGGTGCGCTGGAGGTCCCGGCAGATAAGGTGCACGAACTGCGTCTGCGCCTGGCCCAGCAGGGGCTGCCGAAAGGCGGCGCGGTGGGCTTTGAGCTGCTGGATCAGGAAAAATTCGGTATCAGCCAGTTCAGCGAGCAGGTGAACTACCAGCGTGCGCTGGAAGGTGAACTGGCCCGCACCATTGAAACATTAGGCCCGGTGAAGAGCGCCCGCGTGCACCTGGCGATGCCTAAACCTTCCTTATTTGTCCGCGAACAGAAATCACCTTCGGCTTCCGTGACCGTGAACCTTGAGCCTGGCCGCGCGCTGGACGAAGGGCAAATCAGCGCGGTGACGCATCTCGTCTCCAGCGCCGTCGCCGGTCTGCCGCCGGGTAACGTGACGCTGGTTGACCAGAGCGGTCACCTGCTGACGCAATCCAACACTGCCGGTCGCGATCTGAATGACGCGCAGCTGAAATATGCCGCCGATGTCGAAAGCCGTCTCCAGCGTCGTATCGAAGCGATCCTCGGCCCGGTTGTGGGCAACAGCAACGTGCACGCGCAGGTCACCGCGCAGATCGACTTCTCGAATAAAGAACAAACCGAAGAGCAGTACAGCCCGAACGGCGATGCGGCTCAGGCGGTCATGCGTTCGCGTCAAATCAACTCCAGCGAGCAGGTTGGCGGTGCCTACCCGGGCGGCGTGCCGGGCGCGCTGTCTAACCAGCCTGCCCGGCAAACGCGGCGCCGATCTCTACGCCGCCGGCCAATCAGCAGAACGGTCAGCAAAATAATCAGCAGACCACCTCTACGGCGAATAACAGCGGCCCACGAAACACCAGCCGTAACGAAACCACGAACTACGAAGTGGATAGAACGATTCGTCACACTAAACTGAACGTGGGCGATATTCAGCGTCTCTCTGTTGCGGTAGTGGTGAACTACAAAACGCTGGCGGATGGCAAACCGTTGCCGTTGACCGCCGAGCAGATGAAGCAGATTGAAAACCTGACCCGCGAAGCGATGGGTTACTCCGAGAAGCGCGGCGATACCCTCAACGTGGTGAACTCACCGTTCAACTCGGTTGAAGAGACCGGCGGTGAACTGCCGTTCTGGCAACAGCAGGCGTTTATCGACCAGCTGATGTCCGCAGGACGCTGGCTGCTGGTGCTGATTGTCGCGTGGCTGCTGTGGCGTAAGGGCGTTCGTCCACAGATCCAGCGCCGTGCTGAAGCTGAAAAAGCGGCTCGCGAGCAGATGAATGCGCGTCAGGAAACGGAAGAAGCGGTTGAAGTTCGCCTCAGTAAAGATGAACAGATGCAGCAGCGCCGTGCTAACCAGCGCATGGGTGCCGAGGTGATGAGCCAGCGCATTCGCGAAATGTCAGATAACGATCCGCGCGTCGTGGCGCTGGTCATCCGCCAGTGGATGGGTAACGAACATGAGTAATACGCTTACGGGCACCGATAAAAGCGTCATCCTGCTGATGACCATTGGCGAAGATCGCGCGGCAGAGGTGTTTAAACACCTCTCCCAGCGAGAAGTACAGATTCTCAGTGCGGCCATGGCCAACGTGCGTCAAATCTCCAATAAACAGCTGACCGAAGTGCTGTCGGAGTTTGAGCAGGAAGCCGAACAGTTTGCCGCGCTGAACGTCAACGCCAACGACTACCTGCGTTCCGTGCTGGTCAAGGCGCTGGGCGAAGAGCGTGCCGCCAGCCTGCTGGAAGATATTCTGGAAACGCGCGATACCGCCAGCGGTATCGAAACGCTCAACTTTATGGAGCCGCAGAGTGCCGCCGACCTTATTCGCGACGAGCACCCGCAGATTATCGCCACCATCCTTGTCCACCTCAAACGTGGTCAGGCGGCCGATATTCTGGCGCTGTTCGAAGAGCGCCTGCGTCACGATGTGATGCTGCGTATCGCCACCTTCGGCGGCGTCCAGCCAGCCGCGCTGGCGGAGCTGACCGAGGTGCTGAACAACCTGCTCGACGGCCAGAACCTCAAGCGCAGCAAAATGGGCGGCGTGAGAACGGCGGCGGAAATCATCAACCTGATGAAAACGCAGCAGGAAGAGGCCGTCATTACGGCGGTTCGCGAGTTCGACGGCGAGCTGGCACAGAAAATCATCGACGAGATGTTCCTGTTCGAAAACCTCGTCGAAGTGGACGACCGCAGCATCCAGCGCCTGCTCCAGGAAGTGGATTCCGAGTCGCTGCTTATCGCCCTCAAAGGCGCCGAGCAGCCGCTGCGCGAGAAGTTCCTGCGCAACATGTCTCAGCGTGCGGCCGATATCCTGCGCGACGACCTTGCCAACCGCGGCCCGGTTCGTCTGTCTCAGGTGGAAAACGAACAGAAAGCCATTCTGCTTATTGTTCGTCGTCTGGCGGAAACCGGCGAGATGGTGATTGGCAGCGGAGACGACACCTATGTCTAATGAGCTGCCGTGGAAGCGCTGGACGCCGGACGATCTGGCCCCTCCCCTCTCCGAGTTCACGCCAGCCGTGATCCCGACCGAGGAGCTTGACCCGGACGTCGAACAGCCTGAGCTAAGCGAAGAAGAGCAGCAAGCACAGATGCTGGCTCAGCTGCAAATGCAGGCGCACGAGCAGGGCTACAATGCCGGTCTGAACGAAGGCCGGCAGAAAGGCCACGAGCTGGGGTATCAGGAAGGCCTGTCAAAAGGGCTAGAGCACGGTATCGATCAGGCGCGCCAGCAGCAGGCGCCGATCCATGCCCGCATGCAGCAGCTGGTCAGCGAGTTTCAGCACACGCTGGACGCGCTGGACAGCGTGATTGCCTCGCGACTGATGCAGATGGCGCTGGAAGCCGCGCGTCAGGTGATCGGCCAGACGCCCGTGGTGGATAACACGGCGCTGATCAAACAAATTCAGGGCCTGCTGCAGCAGGAGCCGCTGTTCAGCGGTAAGCCGCAGCTGCGCGTCCATCCGGACGACCTGCAGCGCGTGGAAGAGAGCCTGGGCGCGACGCTAAACCTGCACGGCTGGCGTCTGCGCGGCGATCCGTCGTTACATCACGGCGGCTGCAAAGTCTCAGCCGATGAAGGCGATCTGGATGCCAGCGTCGCCACCCGCTGGCAGGAACTGTGCCGCCTGGCGGCACCGGGAGTCGTCTGATGACCGCACGCCTCACCCGCTGGCTCACCACGCTCGACAATTTTGAGACGAAGATGGCGCAACTGCCCTCTGTTCGTCGTTATGGACGACTGACGCGCGCCACCGGTCTGGTACTGGAGGCCACCGGCCTGCAGCTGCCGCTGGGCGCGACCTGCGTGATCGAGCGTCAGGACGGTCTGGAAACGCGTGAGGTGGAAAGCGAAGTGGTCGGGTTCAACGGCCAGCGCCTGTTCCTGATGCCGCTTGAAGAGGTGGAAGGCATTCTGCCCGGCGCGCGCGTGTATGCCAAAAACACGTCTGGCGATGGGCTGCAAAGCGGGAAGCAGTTGCCGCTTGGTCCTGCCCTGCTGGGTCGCGTGCTGGACGGCAGCGGGAAGCCGCTCGACGGTCTGCCCTCGCCGGACACCACTGAAACCGGCGCATTAATCACCCAGCCGTTTAACCCCCTGCAGCGAACCCCTATTGAGCATGTGCTCGATACCGGCGTGCGCCCGATTAACGCCCTGCTGACCGTGGGACGCGGACAACGTATGGGCCTCTTCGCCGGGTCAGGCGTGGGTAAATCCGTTCTGCTCGGCATGATGGCGCGCTATACCCAGGCGGACGTTATCGTTGTGGGCCTGATCGGCGAACGTGGTCGCGAAGTTAAAGATTTCATTGAAAACATTCTGGGTGCGGAAGGCCGTGCCCGCTCGGTGGTCATTGCCGCACCGGCGGACGTGTCGCCGTTACTGCGTATGCAGGGGGCTGCGTATGCCACCCGCATCGCCGAAGATTTTCGTGACCGCGGCAAGCACGTGCTGCTGATCATGGATTCGCTGACCCGCTACGCGATGGCGCAGCGTGAAATCGCGCTGGCTATCGGTGAGCCACCGGCGACCAAAGGCTACCCGCCTTCGGTCTTCGCCAAACTCCCTGCCCTGGTGGAACGTGCGGGGAACGGCATCAGCGGCGGCGGCTCCATCACCGCGTTCTATACGGTGCTGACCGAAGGCGATGACCAGCAGGATCCGATTGCCGACTCCGCGCGCGCGATCCTTGACGGCCATATTGTGCTGTCGCGTCGTCTCGCCGAAGCCGGACACTATCCGGCAATTGATATTGAAGCCTCTATCAGCCGCGCAATGACGGCGCTGATAACCGAGAAGCACTACGCCCGCGTGCGTAACTTTAAACAACTCCTCTCCAGCTTCCAGCGCAACCGCGATCTGGTCAGCGTGGGGGCGTATGCCAAAGGCAGCGACCCGATGCTCGACAAAGCGATTACCTTGTGGCCGCAGCTGGAGGCATTTTTGCAACAAGGCATTTTTGAACGTGCCAACTGGGAAGATTCAATTCAGGCACTGGAGCTGATTTTCCCGCAGGTGTAACACAGGTGGAGGGCGAAGGTCATGGCGCAAAACAGCGCGTTATCAACGCTGAAAGATCTGGCTGAAAAAGAAGTTGATGATGCCGCATTGCAGCTTGGCGCAATGCGACGCGGGTGCCAGCAGGCTGAAGAACAGTTGAAGATGTTAATCGACTATCAGCATGAATATCGCACCAACCTCAATACCGATATGACACAGGGCATTGGAAGCCAGCGCTGGATTAACTATCAGCAGTTTATCCAGACGCTGGAGAAGGCGATAGATCAGCATCGCCAGCAGCTTCACCAGTGGACCCAGAAAGTCGATACCGCGCTGAATTTCTGGCGCGAGAAGAAGCAGCGACTGCAGGCATGGCAGACCTTACAGGACCGACAGATTGCGGCCACGACCCTGGCGGAAAACCGTCTGGATCAGAAAAAAATGGATGAGTTTGCCCAGCGCGCATCAATGAGGAAACCGGAATGATCACACTGCAACAACTGCTGATGAGCGATAGCGACCTGTCAGGCGGTACGCAGACGGGGAAAGGCACCGACGGTGCACAGGATTTTCTCGCGCTGCTCGCGGGCGCCCTGTCGGACGCGACGGGCAAGGGCAAAGATGCGCCACTGACCCTGGCTGACCTGAAAGCCGCCGGCAGCAAACTGTCCCACGTTGCTCAGGACGCCAAAGGGGATACCACCCTGCAGGCCAAAATTGCCGACCTGCTCTCGCGCCAAACCGCGCTGAATGGCGATGAAACGGCGCCCGTCACCTCGCTTGATACGCTGGTTTCCGGACTGGTGCCGCTGTCTAAAGGTGACGCACTGAAGACGATCAATGCCGCGAACAGCAAAGATGACGGTAAAAGCGAGCTGAGCGAAGAGGAGCTGGCCGGATTGAGCGCCCTGATGGCGATGCTGCCGCACCAGCAAACTACCGCCTCTCGTGTAGCTGGCAGTGACGGCGTTTCCGCCACCGCAACGCTGAGTACAGCGGCGCTTGCGCAAAACGGCGCGGGCCAACCGTCCCTGAACGCGCTTCCGGGAAGCCATGATAAAGCGCAGAGTGCTGCGCCTTATCAGAGCCAGGCGAAAAACAGCGACCCGGCCCTGTCGGGCAACGCGCCGGCCACGCCGGTCGTGGCTGCAACCGCAGAGAAGCAGGAGCTCGCCAGCGCCTCCTCCTCATCATCGCCGACGGCTACCCTGGCACCGATTATGTCCAGCCATGCAACCAGTCAGACGGCCGCCACCGTTGCTCCCGCGCCGGTGTTAAGCCAGCCTCTGGGCACGCATGAATGGCAGCAGTCCCTGAGCCAGCACATCACCCTGTTCACCAAACAGGGCCAGCAGACGGCCGAGCTGCGTCTGCACCCGGAAGATCTGGGTCAGGTGCAAATTTCGCTTAAGCTGGATGATAACCAGGCGCAGTTGCAGATGGTCTCTGCGCACAGCCATGTCCGCGCGGCGCTGGAAGCCGCGCTGCCGGTACTGCGAACCTCGCTGGCAGAAAACGGCATTCAGCTTGCGCAGAGCAGCGTCAGCAGCGAGAGCTTTGCCGGGCAGCAGCAGTCCTCATCCCAGCAGCAGCACCAGGCTTCGCGTTCCGGCAACACCGGCGGTTTTAATGAAGAGAGCGATGAACTACTGCCCGTTCCTGCCGCCCTGCAATCCGCCGCGCGCGGTAACAGTGCCGTAGACATCTTCGCCTAAACGCCAGAGGTAGCGTGATTATCCCCGTCTTTTCCACGCTTTGACGACAGCAGGACACGGGATAATCACCTTATTAAGCTGTACCGAAACAGGAAGCTCGTATCAGATGACTGACTCCGCTATCACCAAAAAAAGTAAGCGTTCCATCTGGATCCCGCTGCTGGTGTTGATCACGCTCGCCGCCTGCGCTACCGCGGGCTATAGTTACTGGCGTATGCAGCAGGAACCTTCGACCGCTGCGGCCAAAGCCGAACCTGCACCGCCACCGGCGCCGGTATTTTTCCCTCTGGACACCTTCACCGTGAATCTCGGTGACGCGGATCGTGTGCTGTACGTCGGTATTACGCTGCGCCTGAAGGATGAAGCCACGCGCGCGCGTCTGAATGATTATCTTCCGGAGGTGCGTAGCCGCCTTCTGCTGCTGTTCTCTCGTCAGGACGCTTCGGCGCTGGCCACCGATGTGGGTAAGCAAAAGCTGGTCGACGCCATTAAACAAACGCTGGCGACCCCGCTGGTAAACGGCCAACCTAAGCAGGAAGTCACTGACGTTCTGTATACAGCCTTCATTCTGCGGTAACGACATGGGCGACAGTATTCTTTCTCAGGCAGAAATCGATGCGCTGCTCAACGGCGACAGCGATAAAAGTGATGATCCGCAACCGGGTATCGGCGGCGATAGCGATATTCGTCCCTATGACCCGAATACCCAGCGTCGCGTGGTACGTGAACGTCTGCAGGCGCTGGAGATCATTAACGAACGTTTTGCACGTCAGTTCCGTATGGGGCTGTTTAACCTGCTGCGTCGTAGCCCGGATATCACGGTCGGTGCGATCCGCATTCAGCCGTATCATGAGTTTGCCCGCAACCTGCCGGTGCCAACCAACCTTAACCTGATTCATCTGAAGCCGCTGCGCGGCACCGGTCTGGTGGTGTTTTCCCCAAGCCTGGTGTTCATTGCGGTGGATAACCTGTTCGGCGGCGACGGGCGCTTCCCGACCAAAGTAGAAGGTCGCGAATTCACCCACACCGAACAGCGCGTCATTAACCGCATGCTGAAGCTGGCGCTGGAGTCTTACAGCGACGCGTGGAAAGCGATTAACCCTCTGGAAGTGGAGTACGTCCGTTCTGAGATGCAGGTGAAATTTACCAATATCACCACCTCCCCGAACGATATCGTCGTTAACACCCCGTTCCACGTGGAGATCGGTAACCTGACCGGCGAGTTCAACATCTGCCTGCCGTTCAGCATGATCGAACCGCTGCGCGAGCTGCTGGTTAACCCGCCGCTGGAGAACTCCCGCAACGAAGACCAGAACTGGCGTGAAAACCTGGTCCGCCAGGTCCAGCATTCGCAGCTTGAGCTGGTGGCGAGCTTCGCCGATATCCCGCTGCGGTTATCTCAGATCCTGAAATTACAACCCGGTGATGTTTTGCCGATAGAAAAACCCGACCGCATTATTGCCCATGTGGATGGTGTCCCCGTGCTGACAAGCCAGTACGGCACGATTAACGGTCAGTATGCGTTACGCGTTGAGCACTTGATCAACCCGATTTTGAATTCGCTGAATGAGGAACAGCCCAAATGAGTGACATGAACAATCCGTCCGATGAAAACAGCGGAGCACTGGACGATCTGTGGGCTGACGCGTTAAACGAGCAAAAAGCGACCCCGGCCAAAAGCGCAGCGGATGCCGTATTCCAGCAGCTCGGCGGTGGTGATGTCAGCGGCACGCTGCAGGACATCGACCTGATTATGGATATCCCGGTTAAGCTGACCGTTGAACTGGGACGCACCCGTATGACCATTAAAGAGCTGCTGCGCCTGACGCAGGGTTCCGTGGTGGCCCTTGACGGCCTGGCCGGTGAGCCGCTGGATATTCTGATCAACGGCTATCTGATTGCTCAGGGTGAAGTGGTGGTGGTAGCCGATAAATACGGCGTACGTATCACCGACATCATTACCCCGTCTGAACGTATGCGTCGTCTGAGCCGTTAAGCATGAAAACCCAGGCAACATTATCGCAACCTTCTGCCGTTCCCGGCTCACCTCTGCTCCAGGTGAGCGGGGCGTTGTTCGGTATTATTGCCTTTATTCTTATCGCCGCCTGGCTGGCGAAGCGCTTTGGCCTGGCGGGGAAAACCGCCGGCGCCCGCGGGCTGAAGGTCAGTGCCAGCACCACCCTGGGACCACGTGAACGCGTGGTCATCGTCGAGGTGGACGATGCGCGTCTGGTTCTGGGCGTCACGGCGTCAAACATCAGCGTATTACATAAGCTGCCGCCCGCCCCTGCTGTGGTGGATGAGCGTGCAGAGGCCCCTGCGGATTTCCAGTCCGTGATGAAGAGTTTGCTTAAGCGTTCCGGGAGATCCTGATGCGCCGTTTGTTATCCCTGACGCTTGCGGGCGTTGGCCTGTTTGCTCCCGCGGTCTATGCGCAACTGCCCGGTCTGGTGTCAACCCCTCTCGCAGGCGGCGGCCAAAGCTGGTCGCTTCCGGTGCAGACGCTGGTGTTCATCACCTCGCTGACGTTTATTCCGGCTATCCTGCTGATGATGACCAGCTTCACCCGCATCATCATCGTTTTTGGTCTGCTGCGAAACGCGCTCGGCACCCCTTCCGCTCCGCCAAACCAGGTTCTGCTCGGACTGGCGCTGTTTTTGACCTTTTTCATTATGTCGCCGGTGATCGATAAGATTTACACCGACGCCTACCAGCCGTTCAGCGAAGATAAAATCTCCATGCAGGAAGCGCTGGATAAAGGCGCGCAGCCGCTGCGGGAATTTATGCTGCGCCAGACGCGCGAAGCGGATTTGGCCCTCTTTGCCCGCCTGTCCAACACCGGCGAGCTGCAGGGACCGGAAGCGGTACCCATGCGTATTCTGCTGCCCGCCTATGTGACCAGCGAGCTGAAAACCGCGTTCCAGATCGGCTTTACCATCTTTATCCCGTTCCTGATTATCGACCTGGTGATCGCCAGCGTCCTGATGGCGCTCGGGATGATGATGGTGCCGCCAGCGACCATCGCCCTGCCCTTTAAGATCATGCTCTTTGTGCTGGTCGACGGCTGGCAGCTTTTGGTCAGCTCGCTGGCGCAGAGTTTCTACAGTTAAGGAACGGCAATGACACCCGAATCGGTCATGATGATGGGCACGGAGGCGATGAAAATCGCGATTGCCGTTGCCGCTCCGCTGCTGCTTGTCGCGCTGGTTACCGGTCTGATTATCAGTATTCTGCAGGCCGCCACGCAGATTAACGAAATGACGCTGTCGTTCATCCCGAAAATCATCGCCGTGTTCGTGGCGATTATCGTGGCCGGACCGTGGATGCTGAACCTGCTGCTGGACTATATGCGCAACCTGTTTACCAATCTGCCGTACATCATCGGCTGACCTGACGATGCTGCACTTCACCAGCGACCAGTGGGTTCAGTGGCTCGGCGTCTACTTCTGGCCGATGCTGCGCATCATGGCGCTGATCTCCACCGCCCCCATTCTCAGCGAGAAATCGATACCCAAGCGTGTCAAAGTGGGGCTGGGGATTATCATCTCCATTATCGTCGCACCGTCTCTCCCTCCCGTGGATATTCCGATCTTCTCGGCGAATGCGGTGTGGGTCGCCCTGCAGCAGGTGATGATTGGCGTTGCCGTCGGCTTTACCATGCAGCTCGCTTTTGCCGCCGTGCGTACCGCGGGGGAACTGATTGGCCTGCAGATGGGGTTATCGTTCGCCACGTTTGTCGATCCCGGCAGTCATCTCAACATGCCCGTGCTGGCGCGCATTATCGATCTGCTCGCCATGCTGCTGTTCCTGTCGTTCAACGGCCATCTGTGGCTTATCTCCATGCTGGTGGACACGTTCCATACGCTGCCGATTGGCGAAAACCCGGTGAACAGCAACGCTTTCCTGGCGCTCACCCGCGCCGCGGGGCTGATCTTCCTGAATGGGCTGATGCTGGCGCTGCCGATCATCACCCTGCTGCTGACCGTCAACCTGGCATTAGGTTTACTGAACCGAATGGCGCCGCAGCTTTCGGTGTTTGTCATTGGTTTTCCGTTGACGCTGACGGTCGGAATTTTATTAATGTCATTACTGATGCCACTTATCGCTCCCTTCTGTGAACATTTATTCGGCGAGATATTCAACCTGTTAGCGGATATTGTCAGCGAACTGCCTCGTAAATAATAGACCTCACTGTTGCTACTGTCTTTCTGAGGATATTCCTAAAATAAAACGCGAAAAACATCTTCCAGGATATATCTGACGCGGTTTAATTGTTTCTAACCACCTCACAATACTTAATATTTACTTTACTTTAAGAAGATTCCTGGCAAATTATACGTAACTTTACGGGATAGTGAGTCCGCCTGAAAGTCTTTGTCATGCTCACAGGTTTATTATTTTTTTCCATCCCGTATGGCTGTTTTGAGCTCTCAGGCAGATGGTGAATTATCGTTACGCATTGAGTGAGGGTATGCCATGTCAACGATCATTATGGATTTATGCAGCTACACCCGGCTAGGGTTAACCGGGTACCTGGCAAGCAGAGGGGTAAGAAAGAGAGACATCAACGATGCACACACCGTTGACGAACTCGCAGCCGCTTGTGATGAACTAAAACCAGGCGTGGTGTTTATTAATGAGGACTGTTTCATTCACGATCCAGCCAACAGTCAGCACATTAAGCAAATCATTAATCAGCATCCAAAAACCCTGTTTATTGTTTTTATGGCGATCGCGAATATCCATTTCGATGAGTATTTGTTGGTCCGTAAAAATTTATTGATCAGTTCTAAATCGATTAAACCCGAGTCGCTGGATGACATTTTGGGTGATTATTTGAATAAAGAAGTTAAAAATGTAGGAGCGGTTAACTTACCCACCCTATCATTAAGCAGGACTGAATCAAGTATGCTGCGAATGTGGATGGCGGGACAAGGAACTATTCAGATCTCCGACCAGATGAATATTAAAGCGAAAACCGTTTCATCACACAAAGGAAATATTAAACGGAAAATTAAAACGCATAATAAGCAAGTGATCTACCACGTGGTACGCCTGACCGATAATGTGACGAACGGGATTTTCGTCAACATGCGTTAGTCGCTTAAGACCCTGTGCACCCTACCTTTGATCTCTGGCCTGGCCAGAGATTTTTGCTTCTGCAGAGGGTGTCGGGCACGCGATGTGCTACCCGACGCCATGTTAGTCTGCTTTCTCAACAAAAATACCGTCCGGATGCCCCAGTTCGTTAAAAAACCAAATGCCGAGCGGGTAGTCTTCCAGTGATACCAGGTACATTGTCCCTTCGCTAAACTCTTCAATTGCCAGCACCACACCCGGGCGGCGCGGCCCACCGTCCGTTTTAACGGTTACCCGATCGTTGACCTTCATACATTCCTCCTCTGGTTTTGAGCCAGTGTAGAACAAAACGCAAAATCGCACATCGCCGCCCGGTGTGAATGGCGTTTTTATCTACAGTCTATACTTAGCGATGGACCCGGCTGAATGAGGAACCCCGCAATGAAGACCGATAAAGAGTACAGCGACACCATCAAGCGCGAAGTCGAGGTGGATGTCGATGCCCTGCTGGCCGCCATCAATGAGATTAGCGAGTCAGAAGTCCGCAGGACGGACGACAATTCGGACCGCGTCATTGTTAACGGAAGGGATTATCACACCTATCGTGAGCTGGCGGAGGCCTTCGAGCTCGATATTCACGACTTTAGCGTGTCGGAAGCCAATCGTTAGGGCGAAAAAAATCCCGGTCATGGGGATGACCGGGATCAAAACTTGCTTATGCAAGAAGCACTTGAAAATTCGTTACACCAGGAAATCTGATGTACAAGCCACACTATCCCCAACGAATTTGTCTGACAAGCATATATTCTTATGATGAATATAATATTTTTAACATAATGCTTTTCGTTATGAGCAATAACTTACGCCGAATGCGGGTTTGCCAGGGATTGTTCCCATTTCATCTGTTAACAATTCGGTTATTTTTTAGGAATTTTCTTAGAACGAAACGCTACCGTCATCGGGAGTCACTATGCCTTCACTGCGCGATACCTTGCTGATTTTTTCTGACCTGGATGGCGCGTTGCTGGATATGCATACCTACGACTGGCAACCCGCCATGCCCTGGCTGGACAGGCTACAGGATAACCAGATTCCGATTATTCTCTGCAGCAGCAAAACCGCGGCAGAGATGCTCGATATTCAGCAGGATCTGGGGCTGGAAGGCCTGCCGTTTATTGCCGAGAACGGCGCGGTAATTCAGCCTGACGTGCGCTGGGATAAGGTCCAGCGTCAGATCCGGGGGATGACGCACCGGGATATTCGCCCGCGAATCGAGCAGATTCGTCTGCAGACGGGCTTTAAATTCACCACCTTTGACGATGTAGATGAGCACGTTATCAGCGAGTGGACCGGACTGACGCGCTTCCGTTCGACGCTTGCCCGCAAGCATGAAGCCTCCGTCACGCTCATCTGGCGCGATACCGACGAGAAATTGGTCCAGTTTGAAGAGCAGCTGGCGCACATCGGCCTCAAGTGTCTGCAGGGGGCGCGCTTCTGGCATATTCTCGACGCCCGCTGCGGTAAAGACGTGGCGGTTAACTGGCTGATTGAACAGTATCGCGAACAGGACGAGATCGAGCCCACCACGCTGGGGCTCGGCGATGGCCCTAACGATGCGCCGCTGCTCGACAGCATGGACTTCGCGGTGGTCATCAAGGGGATTAACCGCCAGGGCATCACGCTACGGGACGATAACCCTGAGCGGGTCTATCACACCCAACAGACCGGCCCGGCAGGCTGGCAGGAAGGGCTGGATCACTTCCTGTCCTGATCCCGCCACACGACCCGGTTACGCCCGCTCTGCTTAGCCTGATAGAGTCTGACGTCCGCCACGGACTGCAGCTGTTCAAAATCGTAGTTGCCCATTTCATCCGCGCTGCTGACGCCCAGCGACGCGCTGATGCGCAGGGTGGTGCTCTTCTTCACCAGGATCTCCTTACTGGTGATTCGGCAACGAATGCGGTCAGCGACGCCTCTCGCCTCCTCCAGACCAATGCCGGGAAGGACCACACAAAACTCTTCTCCGCCGACGCGTCCGGCCACATCATTCTTGCGTAACGCGCTGGCAATCACGCCTGCCGTATGGGAAAGCACCTTATCACCGGCCTGATGGCCGAAACGGTCATTAATGCTTTTAAAATGGTCGAGATCGATCTGAATCACCGAGAACGGCAGCGCCTGCTGGCGGCAGGTTTCCGCCAGCAATTTGGCGCGGTCGAACAGCGCGCCGCGATTATTGAGCCGTGTCAGCGGATCGTGCCAGGCCTGCCACTGGAGGGAGTGCTGAAGCGTATACATGTTACTCACCATCCGACGGATCACCAGCCACGAGATCAACAGCATGGCGGTAAAGAGTGCCCACAGCAGCGCCAGCACGATACTGATACTGCCGAAATCATCCTGCACCCCTTCATGCAGGGTGTGGATCCGCAGGACGACGCCATCGAAGTGATCGAGCCGCTCCCAGGTGATAAACCGGCTCCCGAGGCGGATCCCGCCGCCGGTATCATGCTCAATCGCCTGGGCAATCTGCGCCGTTTCGCGTTCGTCAAAATGGTTAACCAGGCTTCCCGCGTGGGCAGAGGTGGCTATCATATTAAGCCGGGTATCGTACAGCTGATACTCCCCCTCCGTCCGGTCTTCCGTCGCGTCGGTCAGCAGACGCTGCATCGTGTCTAAGGTAAAGTCCATCGCCACGACGCCGTACCAGTAGTGATCGAAATAGATGGGGACGCTGGCGGTGATCGTTCGTTCATCCCCGGTCCAGGATGAAGGGGTAGAGATAAACCAGCGCACGGCGCGCGCGCGATTGTTACGTTCTGACTGCTGGGTAAACCAGGACTGCGTGACCAGATGATAATAGCGGGCGGTAATATCGCCCGCCCGGTCCGGCGTATCCGTGGAAAGGAAAAAACCGGCGCGAGAGACGTAGATCACCCGCGCTTCTGTTTGTGCTCTCGATGACGCCAGCCTGAGCAGATACCCCACTTCGAGTGCGGCAGAAATTTCATGACTGATGCGCTCAGCGTCCCGGTTCAGAAGGGTGGTTTTATCCACGAATGCATCCGAGACCCCGTTAAGGGGAAGCGTGCGCTTTTTATCAACGGCAAGCTGCCAGGTGGGGAGCATGCGGACGGTATTAAAGCGTGACACCGCATCCTGTAAGACATCAAAGGCCAGCGGCGTCTCGATTGCATCATGAATGCCCTGGCGGAATAACAGCATCCTGTCGACGCTGTTCTGTAACTGCCTGTCCAGCGAACTGGCCACCGTATCCAGATGGTTGCGCTGGCTGGAGATGTACGCCTCTTCCAGCACCACCACCTCACGCCAGGTCAGGAGCGTGGAAAACACCAGAACGATCAGAAAACAGAGATTAACAATCCGCCCCGGATTGCTACGCTTATGCAGCCATTGCAAAAAAGTTTGTCTTACAACAAAGGTATCGCGCTGCACACACACTCCCTGATTACTGCTCTTTACCCGAAACCTGAGATAAAAACGCCCGGCAAAGCCGGGCGTTATGTGATTAAGCCTTGTCCCGCTGGTGCTGCCCGTCACCCGGCTGAAGCTCATCTTCACGGAATGCTTCCCGCTTGATGCTATAGCCATCGTGCCACCGACATTCCACCATTCCGCTGGAATACTCGGTGACGATCATACGTGGGCCGCCCTTCTTAGGCTTAACTTCATCACTGACCAAAAAGACCATACCTGCCTCCTGTATCAGGGTGAAACTGTTTCAATTTAGACGAGGAATGGTCTTTTTGCATCCTGCCGCGGGTAACAATTAGTGCGACGTGCCGCGAATTTTCTCAACCAGCTTCACCGCCGCGACGACGATAGCGCCAATGATAAAGCCCAGCACCAGATTGAGCAGCGTAGGCAGAATCGCCGCGATAACGGCCCCCTGCGTGGAGGAGAAATGTTCGATGGCATGGTGCAGCGGCGCAATGCCGTGAACCACAATTCCGCCGCCCACGAGGAACATCGCCAGCGTGCCCACCACCGACAGACTCTTCATCAGCCACGGGGCCAGCACCAGCAGGCTTTTGCCGATGCCTCTTGCTACCGCGCTCGACTTTTCTTCCAGCCAGTAGCCAATATCGTCCAGCTTGACGATCAGACCCACCAGACCATACACGCCCACGGTGACCAGAATCGCGATGCCGGAGAGGATCAGGACCTGATTCAGAAGCGGCGCGTCAGAGACAATGCCCAGCGTAATCGCGACGATTTCCGCAGACAGGATAAAGTCGGTCCGAATAGCGCCTTTGACCTTATCGCGCTCGAAGGTTTTCGGATCCTTCGCGGCCAGCGCTTCAAGACGCTGCTGGCGCACCTCCGGCGTATCGCTCTGCTTGCGCGAGCTAAAGGAGTGCAGCACCTTCTCCACGCCCTCGAAGCAGAGAAATGCCCCGCCAATCATCAGTAACGGCGTGATGGCCCAGGGAATAAACGCGCTGATCAGCAGCGCCAGCGGCACCAGAATCACCTTGTTCAGGAAGGAGCCTTTCGCCACGCCCCACACCACCGGCAGTTCACGGTTTGCCCTCACCCCACTCACCTGCTGGGCGTTAAGCGATAAATCATCGCCCAGCACGCCTGCGGTTTTCTTCGCCGCCAGTTTACCCATCACTGAAATGTCGTCCAGTAAGGTGGCAATATCATCCAGCAATGTTAATAAGCTACTTCCTGCCAAAATCTTAATCCTTCATTTTTTGGTAATTAAGTGAATAGTATGGAGCAAAAGCGCCAACCCGGAAACAGGCACCTTACGTCAACAAAAAATTCACATCTGCCACACAATTAAAGGGCTCGCCAGCGAGATAGTTTTCGCGTTTACTATCAGCGAACTTTTTATTTCGTCGTGAGGGATTATGCGTTTCCGGCAATTGCTACCGCTCATCGGGGCACTCTTTTCGCTGTACATCATCTGGGGGTCAACCTACTTTGTCATTCGCATCGGCGTGGAGAGCTGGCCGCCGCTGATGATGGCGGGGATTCGCTTCCTCTCGGCGGGCATCCTGCTGCTGGCCTTCCTGCTCCTGCGCGGGCATAAGCTTCCCCCGCTACGCCCGATGCTGAATGCCGCCCTGATCGGCCTGCTGCTGCTGGCGGTGGGTAACGGGTTTGTGACGATTGCCGAGCACCAGAACGTCCCGTCCGGGATCGCCGCCGTGGTCGTTGCCACCGTACCGCTGTTTACCCTCTGCTTTAGCCGCCTTTTCGGCATCCGCACCCGCAAGCTGGAATGGCTTGGGATTGGGATTGGCCTGGCCGGCATTGTTCTGCTCAACAGCGGCGGCAACCTGAGCGGCAATCCGTGGGGCGCGGTGATTATCCTGATTGGCTCGATGAGCTGGGCGTTTGGTTCCGTCTACGGGTCGCGTATCGAACTGCCGACCGGCATGATGGCCGGTGCGATTGAGATGCTCGCCGCGGGGATTGTCCTGCTGCTGGCTTCCGCGCTGACGGGAGAAACGCTGACGACCCTGCCGCCGCTGTCGGGCTTTCTGGCGGTTGGCTACCTGGCGCTGTTTGGCTCTATCATCGCCATTAACGCCTATATGTTCCTGATCCGCAATGTCTCTCCGGCTGTCGCCACCAGCTACGCCTACGTCAACCCGGTCGTGGCCGTACTGCTCGGAACAGGACTGGGGGGAGAAACGCTCTCACCTGTGGAATGGATTGCTCTTGGCATCATCGTGTTTGCCGTCGTGCTGGTCACGCTGGGCAAATATCTGCTGCCGGCAAAACCGGTGGTCACGCCTTGCGAGGTGGAGAAACCGTAAGCAGGTGAATGCCCTGCGTGTCGATCTGCGCGGTCTGGCCGCCGCCGCAGATCCACTCTTCCAGCCGTTCGCTCAGATCGGCATCGTTCAGCTTTAATCTGCCTCTCAGCGCACACTCCCAGACGATCAGCACCCGCCAGCCCTGCGCCATCAGCGTGGCCAGATCCCGCCTGTCGCGCTCGACGTTCTTGCCAATCTTATCCAGCCAGAAATCGGTGCGCGTCGCCGGGACTTTAAACAGGTAGCAGTCGTGATGGTGCCAGAAACAGCCGTGGGTAAAGATGATGCACTGCCAGGCGTCGATGACGAAATCCGGGCGCCCCGCCAGGGTGGGATCCTGCACGCGGAAGTCAAACCCCGCCTGCGTCAGCAGCGCGGCCAGGCGCTTTTCAATGGCGGTGTCACGCGTGCCGATGGCACGCATGTTTTTACTGCGCGTGGCCTTATCGTGAACATCCGTCATTGACGGCCTCACCCTGACGAAGTGCCACCGCCTGTCGGATGCGCGAGGCCAGCAGCTTTGCGACAGCCGCGAACGCCGGGACCACCACCGAGTTACCAAACTGGCGGTACGCCTGGGTGTCCGACACCGGGATGCGGAAGCGATAACCCTGCGGCGTCTCAAAGCCCATCAGCCGGGCGCATTCGCGCGGCGTTAAGCGCCGTGGGCGATGGCGCTGGTTGTGCGGATCGTCGAAATCTTTTTCACCCAGCGCCTTGTCCCAGCCTCTGTCGATCAGGATTTCCGCGCCGTCTTTATAGTAGCGAGCAGACAGCGTGCGGGTGACGCTGTGCGGATCGTTCGGGTTTACCATCCCAAAGCCGAAGCCGTTGCCTTTCGCCTGGTGCTTTTTGGCATAGCGGTAGAGGTATTTCCACAGCACCGGGGTCAGGATAAATTTCGCGTCGACGACGGGTTCCAGCAGATCGGCCACGGTGGGGCGACGCTCGGGATACAGAGAAGGAATATCACGCAGAGTGAAATCGCCTTTCAGATTGAGATCGCGGCGGAAGCCCACCAGCACGATACGTTCGCGATGCTGGGGCAGGAAATGTTTCCCATCAATAATTTTAGGATCGTCCGCGCCCATGTCCTCTGAATCGGCCACGTCATAACCCAGCTCATCCAGCGTTTGCATGATAATGCGGAAGGTTTTCCCGCCGTCGTGGCTTTTTAAGTTTTTGACATTTTCCAGCACAAAAATGGCCGGACGACGGGCGTCAATAATGCGCGCCACGTCAAAAAACAGCGTTCCCTGCGTATCGCAGGCGAAACCGTGGGCGCGTCCAAGGGCATTCTTTTTGGAGACGCCGGCCAGCGAGAACGGCTGACACGGGAAGCCTGCCAGCAGCACGTCATGCGCCGGGATCGTCTGACGAATGTGCTCGGCGGCCTGTTCATCGCTCACGCCGCTTTTATGGCTCAGGGTCACATCGCGGATATCCGCGTTGAAATGATGCTCGTGCGGATCGCAGTACCAGTTTGCCTTGTAGGTGCGCACGGCGTGCTTGTTCCACTCGCTGGTAAACACGCACTGGCCGCCGATGGCTTCAAAACCGTGACGAATGCCGCCGATACCGGCAAACAGATCGATAAACCGGAAGGCATAGTTCGGGTGTGCGGCAGAAGGACGCGGAAGCAGGTTCTGCAGACAACGAAACTCGCCTTCACTCAGGCGACGCCCTGCTCGCTCGCTGGTCAGCAGACGTTTAAGGATCGCCGGGCTCCAGTGGCTCTCGCCGTGCGCCACCAGCAGGCTGGCCAGCGTTTTAGCATCATAGATATCCAACAGCTGGCGCAGTAAGGCCTGCACCGTTGCCGTTGATTTCTCAGCCTGCGCGGGCGCGGGCTCTGTCACTGATCGATTTTCCTGCATTCTTTTAACCGGAGAGTAAAGACTGGGAACAGATTACCACAGTTCAGTTGCGCAAACTGCGACGGAAGCGGCTCAGCACCTGGCTATCCAGCCCGAGGCAGTCGCCGCGTAATTCGGCGCTGAGTTTCGCCATAAACTGGATCAGGAAATCGGCATTGTGACGTGCCAGTTCGCGGCCCATGTCCGTTTGCATTGTATCAGGCAAACGCAGCAGCTTGGTCTGAAAATGGTCGAGGGCAAACGCGCGGTCGTCGAGGGGACGCGCATCGGCAAAGGGATCGTCCGCGTCAAATAGCGGCACGCCCAGTGCGCCCGAGACGGCAAAAACGCGCGCCAGGCCGATAGCGCCTAACGCTTCCAGCCGGTCAGCGTCCTGCACAATTTTGGCTTCTATACTTTGCGGCGCAATACCGGCGCTGAAGCTGTGCGCCTCAATCGCGTGCGCGACGGCGGCAATATGCTCGGGTGGAAAGTCCGGGAAGTCGCGGCGCAGTATATCGCTCGTCTTGCGAGCAGCGAGCCGTGACGACTGGCTGCGTTCAGGATGGTTCTTCGGGAGGCTGACAATATCGTGAAAATAGCAGGCGGCCAGAATCACCCGCGGCTCGGCCGTGTGGTGAACCATGATTTTTTGCGCCGTCATCCACACCCGACGAAAATGCGAAATATCATGTGCAGTATCGTCGTTCTGGTGATTTTCCTTGAGCCAGCGCTCAAAGCCATGCTGCCACCGGGCCAGTTCCATCATCATGTCCTGTTGTTTAAAAGAAGGTGAATTATAACATAGCCAAATTAAATGAATTTAAAAATAGCGCTGCGAAATATTTAATAATAATTACTCCTTATAAATCCACCCCAATAATTCACAAGAAAAATAAAGAGATTAATAGAAATAATTTGAAATATTTCATCGAATTTAATTACATTTATTTTTGAAACTAAATCACAAGCCATAGAATAGTATCGAGCCTGTAATTACGGAGGGTGATTACATATATTCATATAAATTATCTTTAAAGGGAATATATAATGAAAAGAAAAGTTCTGGCATTTCTGGTACCCGCGTTATTAATGTCAGGCGCAGCGAATGCGGCTGAAATGTATAACAAAAATGGCAACAAAGTTGACCTGTACGGTAAGGTTGACGCGCGTCATACCTTCTCTGACAACCCTGGTGATGATGGCGATGAAACCTATGTACAGGTTGGTTTCAAAGGCGAAACCCAGATTACTCGCGATCTGGTCGGTTACGGTCAGTGGGAATATAAAACGTTCGCTAACGATACCGAAGGCGCGGGTGACAAATCCTTTAACCGTCTAGCCTACGCTGGCCTGAAATATGGCGAATACGGTTCATTTGATTATGGCCGTAATTACGGCGTCGTGTACGACGTTGAAGCCTGGACCGATATGCTGCCGGTATTTGGCGGTGATTCTTACACCTGGACCGATAACTTTATGAATGGCCGTGCCAACGGTCTGGCAACCTACCGTAATAGCGATTTCTTCGGTCTGGTTGAAGGTCTGAATTTCGCGCTGCAGTATCAGGGTGCGAATGAAGGTGCTAACGCTGATGAAAATCAGGAAGGCACCAAAAACGGACATAACAGCGTTCGTTTCCAGAACGGTGACGGCTTCGGTATGTCTACCTCCTATGACTTCTCAGGCGATCTCTCCGGCCTGAGCCTGGGTGCGGCGTACTCTTCTTCTGATCGTACTAATGAGCAGGAAGCGGCAGGCCAATACAACGCGCATTATGCGAGCGGTAAAACAGCTGAAGCGTGGACCCTTGGCGCGAAATACGACGCCAACAACGTCTATCTGGCAATGATGTACGCTGAAACCCGCAACATGACGCCATACGGTGATTATGGTATCGCGGATCAGACTCAGAACTTCGAAGCGGTAGCACAGTACCAGTTCGACTTCGGCCTGCGTCCATCCCTGGCATGGGTTTACTCTAAGGGCAAGGACATGACCTATCCAGGCAACGCCAGCAACCCTCAGGGTCAGCATGGAGACATGGACCTGGTTAACTACATCGACCTGGGCATGACCTACAGCTTCAACAAGAACTTCTCCACCTATGTTGACTACAAAATCAACATGCTGGATAACGATGAAAGCTTCTACGAAGCCAACGGTATTTCCACCGACGACATCGTTGGCGTCGGCATGACCTACCAGTTCTAATCTTTAAAAATACCAAAGGCCGCATCTGCGGCCTTTTTTATTTCTTCGCGGTCTGTGTTATGGCGCTTCCTGCAGCGCCACGCGGATGAACCCGTTATTCTGCGCCAGCAGTTCATGGGCTTTCCACGCATCCAGCCCTGTCAGCGCCATCAATACCGCCGTTTTACAGTGATGGTTACAGCTCTCCAGCGCGGCTTTTGCCTCCGCCCGGGAGCATCCCCCTGCTTCCATCACAATGGCGATTTGGCGTTCGGCCCATTTGGTACTGCTTGCCTCGAGATCCACCCGCAGGTTGCTGTAAACGCGTCCGGTTCGAACGGCCAGCCCGGTAGCGATCATCGAGAGGATCATTTTCTGCGCAATCCCCGCTTTGGTGTTGAGATAGCCGGCCACCACATCGGCCCCCAGTTCGGGAGCAATAACCATACTCGCCAGCTGCGCGGCTTCACTTTGCGCATCACCGGTAATAACGGCGACCGGCGCCCCCAGCGACCATGCATGGCGCATTGCCCCCCACACCCACGGTGTTTTTCCGCTGACGGTCACGGCCAGCATCATATCGTGTTCACCAAACTTAATGGCCTGCAGATCGGCAACGCCGCGCTCGTAGCTCCCTTCCCCCTCTTCTGCCGTGACGGCCACCACAGGGGTTTTGCCCGGCGCATAGTCATCAGCAACCTGTTGCGCGACCCGACCAGACGGTCCCGCCCCGACAATCACCAGACGGCCACCGTGATTGAGGGTCGCGGCAGCGTTATCCACCGCGCGGGCAATCACAGGTAAGCAAGGGGTGAGCGCAGCAGAAATGAGTGCATCATCCTGGTGAATGACTTTCAGCATGTCCAGCGTGGACAATCGATCGATATTCATCGTGCTGGCGTGCCGTCTTTCCTTGACCGAACCGGTAAGCAGAATGCTCATAAACAGCCTCCTTATTATGAGTACCCACACACTATAAAGTGTTTTATATAGATGACCTGCGAGGAGGGTCACGAAAAGAGGACCAAATCCACGCCTTTACATGGCTTTAAGAAAAGCGCGTCATCGGCGATAATTACCCCCTTACTTAATCATCGCGGAGTATTGATGAGCGATTTGCAGCCTTTCCTTCCGACGCGCAAGCGCCCCATGAAACTCAATACGCTGGTCACGCTGATGGTATGCGCGATTATCGGTTCAGTGCTGCTGGTGGTCTTTGCGCTCTATTCGGTGCAAATCACCCGCGCCACACGCGATGATGTCAAAGACACCGCGCTCGGCATTGCCCGCACCCTCGCCGACAGCCCCGAGATACAGCGCGGCCTGATGCAGGCGCCGCAGGAGAATATTATTCAGCCCATCGCCCAGGCGGTGACGAAACGAAACGATCTGCTGTTCACCGTGGTCACCGATATGCGCGGGATCCGCTATTCTCACCCGAACGAGGCGCTGCTGGGGCTGCATTTTATCGGCGACGATTTAACGCCCGCGCTGGAAGGCAAAGAGAACGTATCGGTTAACCGGGGTGCGCTCGCCGAAGCGCTGCGCGTATTTACCCCCGTCTACGACGGCCAGCACGAGCAGATTGGCGTGGTGGTGGTCGGTATCTCCCTCAATAAGGTGGAAGAGCAGATTACCCGCGGGCGGCTAAACGCCGTCTGGACCATTTTGTTCAGCATTTTTATGAGTTCGATGGCGATTTGGGGTCTGGTGCGGGTCCTGAAACGCATCCTGTTCGGACTCGAACCCTATGAAATTTCCGCCCTGTTCGAACAGCGCCAGGCGATGCTGCAGTCGCTTCGTGAGGGGGTGCTGGCCGTTGATATTCACGGGCGCGTGACGATGATTAATCAGACCGCCAGAGAAATATTGCTTCTCCCGTCCGGCAAGCAGACCGAAAACACCAGCGCCCCCCTGCTGGCCAGCCTGCGTGACGTCTCGAAGACGGGCATCGCGCGCCAGGATCAGGAGATCAGCTGCAACGGCCGGCTATTGCTGTGCAACATGGTCCCGGTAAAAAGTCAGGATCGGGTGATCGGCGCCATCACCACCTTCCGTGATAAAACGGAAATCAGCCAGCTGATGCAGCGTATTGATGGCATGGTGAATTACGTCGATGCCCTGCGCGCCCATACACACGAGTTTATGAATAAACTGCATGTGATCCTGGGCCTGCTGCACATGAAGCGCTACGACAAGCTGGAAGAGTACATCCTGCAGACGGCACATCATTACCAGACGGATATCGGTACGATACAGAGCAAGGTAAAATCCCCGGTGGTAGCCGGGTTCCTGCTGGGTAAAATCAACCGGGCGAAAGAAGCGGGCGTCACCCTGACGCTGGCGGATGAAAGCCAGATACCGGATACCGCAAGTGAAGAGCAGGTCGCGGTGCTGATCACCGCGCTGGGCAACCTCATTGAAAACGCGCTCGACGCGATGGAAGGACAGCAGGAAGGTGAGATTGGCCTGCTGCTGCATTATCAAAATGGCTGGCTCAGCTGTGAAGTCAGCGACGATGGCCCCGGCATTGATCCCACTCAGCTGGAGTCTATTTTTACAAAGGGCTTCTCAACAAAAGGCGACAACCGCGGCGTTGGGCTGTTCCTTGCTCGCCAGCAGATTCAGAACCTTGGCGGCGATATCAGCGTCGAGTCTGAGCCCGGCGTATTTACCCAATTTTTTGTTCACATCCCCTGGGATAGCGAGAGGAATATCGCGTGATAAATGTATTAATTGTCGATGATGACGCCATGGTGGCCGACCTCAACCGTCTGTACGTCAACCGTGTTGAAGGCTTTACCTGCTGTGGCGTCGCCTCCACGCTAAACCAGGCCGAGGCCATCATTAATGACCCCAGCCATCCTGTCGATCTGGTGCTGCTGGATGTCTATATGCAGCAGGATAACGGGCTGGATCTGCTGCCCGTCATTCGAGCATCCGGCCGCCCAATCGATGTGATCATGATCACCTCGGCCGCCGACGCCGCCACGATCCAGACCTCCATCCATTATGGCGTGGTGGATTATCTGATAAAGCCGTTCCAGTTCCCGCGCTTTGAAGAGGCGCTGAACGGCTGGAAGGCAAAGCACAGCCTGATGGGGTCGCATCAGTATTACGAGCAGGCGGACGTCGACCGTCTGATCCACGGCGGGGCACCGGAACTGGCAGACAGCAAAAAGCTGCCGAAAGGGTTAACGCCGCAAACGCTGCGCACGATTTGCCAGTGGATTGACGCACACCCGGAGACGGAGTTTTCTACTGATGACCTGGCAAACGCGGTCAATATTTCCCGCGTGTCCTGCCGCAAATATCTGATTTGGCTGGCGCAAATCAATATTCTGTTCACCAGCATTCACTACGGCGCTACCGGGCGTCCGGTGTATCGCTACCGTCTCCAGCCGGAGCAGACGGGCCTGCTCAAGCAATACTGCCAGTAACGCGGTAGGTATCGTCCAGCAGGGTAAAGCGGAAGTGGTGTGCTGAAGAGAACACCACTTCTTTTGTTTTGGTCACAAAGATCGCTTCTATGTCTGGACGCGCACGCAGCGCGGCGCAGCCCTTCTCCACGCCCATGCCGTACATCAGCGTGGTCCAGATATCGCCATCGATGGAATCTTTTGAAATGATGGTCACGCTGTCCAGTTCGTTGTCCAGCGGATACCCGGTGCGCGGATCGAGAATGTGGTGATAGCGTTTGCCGTTGTGCTCAAAGTAGCGCTCGTACGTTCCCGACGTCACGACGGAGAGGTTCTCGACGACCATCGTGCCGATCAGCGCATCCCCGGCGAACGGTTTTTTCAGCCCAACGCTCCAGCCCCCTTCCGGGGAGCCTAAGGTCTGAATGTTTCCGCCAAGGTTAATCAGCCCCAGCTCAGCGCCCTCTTTACGCAGGTAATCCCGCACCCTGTCGGCGATATAGCCTTTGGCAATCGCCCCCAGATCGATCTCCATCCCCGCCCGGGTCAGAAACACGCTGCTGCTGGCCTCATCAAGGAGAACATCCTCTGGACGGGTAATTGCCAACAGCGACGTGATTTCATCGGCAGGCGGAACGCTGTCCCCCTGAAAACCAATCTTCCAGCGCTTCACCAGCGGACCGATTGCCAGATTAAAGGCGCTGTCCTTGAGGAGGCTTGCCGCTTTTGCACAGCGGATCAGATCAAACACTGGCCGACTGACGGTGACCGGATGCTGGCCGGCCGCATGGTTGATGTCCATCACCTGCGAGTGCGCGCGGTTGACAGTGAGCAGGTCTTCATACTGTTTGATCAGGCGAAACACGCGGGACGCGAGGGCTTCGTCATGGGAAAAGAGCTTCAGGAGGATGGGTGACCCCATCAGGACGGCGGAGTAACTGTAAACGCGATGGCTATCAGGCATGGCAGGAGTCCTCAGCTGTAGCCCCGGCTGGCACCGCGCCGCCGGGGAAAATGCCGGATAACGCTGCGCGTATCCGGCCTGGGAAGCAGGAGCCTTACCTCATTTTCGAACGCAGAGCCGCCTGATGTCCTGCAAGGGTACCAAAAATAATGATATCTGCCACCGCGTTACCGCCGATACGGTTAGCACCGTGGATCCCGCCGACCACTTCACCGGCTGCAAACGCGCCTGGCAGCACGTTGTGGTTGCTGTCCAGCACGCAGGTTTCGGTGTTGATGGTCACGCCGCCCATGGTGTGGTGCACGCCCGGCGCAATCTGAATGGCGTAGAATGGCCCTTCATTGATGGGCGCACGCAGCGCGGTGGTACGACCAAAGTCGTCATCATGCTGTTTTTCAACGAAACCGTTATAACGTTCCAGGGTCGCCAGGAAAGCGTGGTAATCCATGCCGAGCGCTTCCGCCAGGGCTTTCGGCGAGCTGGCGCTGGTCACGAAGCCTTTGGCAATGTACTCATCCGCGGCTTTGTTTTTGGCGCGTACATGCTCGTCAAAGACGATGTAAGCGTATTTCTCCGGCAGGGCGATGATTGACGCCGAGACTTTATCGCGGGTCGACATTTCGTTGTAGAAGCGTTCCCCTTTCTGATTGACCAGAATCGCCCCGCCCCCGCGGATGGATTCGGAAATCAGGTACGAGGTTTTCTGCTCTACGGTCGGGTGAATTTGAATCTCGCCCATATCGACAGTGCCAGCCCCGATACGCTCCAGCAGCGCGATACCGCCACCGGTCGCCCCTTTATGGTTGGTGGTGACGAAACCTTCCAGATCCGGACGGTATTTCACGACCATCTGGCTGTTAGCGCTGAAGCCGCCGGTTGCCACAATCACGCTTTTCGCTGCCACGGTGATGGTTTCATTCTCTTCGGTGGTCAGGCGCACGCCGGTGACTTCACCGTTTTCGAAGAGAATGTCGCTGACGGAAGTATCCAGCATCACCTCGATGTTGCGTTTGTTGACGTTACGCACCAGGCCGCTAATCAGGTAACCGCCCACCGCAGAACCGTCTTTTGGACGGTGAGTACGGTCGATGCTCATCCCGCCGGTGGTGGTGATGTCGTTCAGCATGATGCCGCGGGTTGCCAGCCACTCAATTGCCTGCGGCGCGTTCTCGACGAAGCGGCGCAGCAGTTCAGGGTTGTTCTTGTTGCCGCCACCTTTCAGGCTTTCCTGGTAGAACAGCTCTTTGCTGTCCTGAATGCCCTTCACGCGCTGGAAGCGGGTTTCGGCGGCGTTCATCCCGGCAGAGGCTTTAATGGTGTTCCCGCCGATGGTTGGCATTTTCTCAACAATCAGCACGCTCGCGCCTTCGTCGTGAGCCTGAATCGCCGCCGCCAGACCGGCGCCGCCGCTGCCGACAACCACCACGTCCACGCTGCGGGTTTCGTTCGGGTCAACGCCCTCTTCCGCTGCCCGTGCTTTGCTGGATTTCAGCATCGCTTTAGAGACCGCTTTCTTCACCGCTTCACTCTGGCTGGTTGCGCCGGTGATGGCATCCACATGCGGGGTATTGGCATCCAGAATGCGGGTGCGGATCTCTTCAAAGCTGGTGACGAACTCAACGTCTTCGCTCGGGCCAGACGCCAGCTCGATGTCCGCAATGCGGTCAGTCTCCAGGCTGACGTTAATCACCAGCTCGTTCGCGTCGTCCTGCACCTTCTCGGTGAACATGCCCGGTTTGAATTTTGATTCGCCCATGCTCATGTCGCGGATCATCGCTTCCACCAGCGAGAAGCGCCACAGCGGTTCAGGAATGTTCAGCGCCTCGCGCTGGGTGCTGTCCATAAACAGCTCCAGCGTTTCCCCGGCCGCGATGCGGTCGGTCCAGTCCGGATAGGCGATGGTGGCACGGCCCACGGCAATCAGGTCGTAACCGTGTTCCAGCGCTTCATTGGCATCGGCGGCATTCACCACGCCACCCACGCCCATGACCGGAACCTGCGCCAGCGTTTCAGAACGCATCGCGCAGTATTTTTCGATAAGCGGCGTTGGGTCCTGGGTGTCGACAATGGAAGGACGCAGGGTCGCGCCGACGGAGAAGTGCAGGTAATCCACGCCGCGCGCCGCCAGTTTTTCCAGCAGGTACATGGTGTCTTCAAAGCGGATGCCCGGCACTTCCAGCTCTTCGGGGGAGAAGCGGTAGCCAATAATAAAAGCGTCGTCCGCGTACTGGCGCACCATTTTGTGGGTGATATCCAGAACCGCCAGCGGGAACTTCGCGCGATTATCGCGGCTGCCGCCCCACTCGTCGTCACGCTGGTTAGAGTTTGGCGAATAGAATTGCTGAATCAGATAGGTGTTTGCCCCGTGGATTTCCACGCCGTCGAAGCCGGCCTGGATGGCGCGGCGCACCGCTTCACCAAACTTGCCGATCATGCCATCGACTTCTTCGCCAGTCAGCGCCACTGGCGTTGCTGCGCCCTCACGCGGCGCGGCAACGGCGCTTGGGCCAACCGGCGTACGGCCACCGATCAGTTTCGGGTCAACCATGCGGCCGCCGTGGTAGATCTGCAGCAGAGCCTTAGAGCCTTTGGATTTAATCGCCTCCGCGATTTTCGCCAGCCCGGCAATTTTCTCATCATTATCAATCCCGATCGCGCCCGGGAAGGCCAGACCGAGATCGTCGACGAAGCAGCACTCCACAATGATGGTGCCGATACTGCCGGAACGGGCACGATAGTACTCCACCAGTTCACTGGTAACGGTGCCGTCGTAATAGCCGGTGCAGGTGGTCATAGGGGCCATTAACAAACGGTTTTTCAGTTCAGTGCCATTCGGTAATGTGAAGGGGCTAAGAATACGTTCGTTAGTGCTCATATTAGAAACTCCAAACTTTTAAAAAATTAAGAATTCGTTATCGGATTAGTTTTTAGTTCGTCGTTATTTGCCGATGTCATGATATTAATATAATGATTTTTTTAGTTTCTAAAGTTATTACGTTAGTTAAAAAACTATTTAATCCCTGCAATAACACAAATAACACATTGGTGTTAGCGAATGTAATTCAGTCATTCACAATAATTTAAAATTCGTTAAATAAAAATTGGTAAAACCAATTTCTATAACGCTTGCAAAATCATTAAAAACAATAAGATACAAAACAAAGAAAAAATAGATGTTACGAAAATGATAAAACAAACCAATAAAACAGGTAATACCCACATACGCCTGAGTGGTTATTAATAAAAGCATAAAAATAACTCTGCAATTCTGTTTTTTTGATCGCGATCAATAGTTATGGCATCCAAAAGCGCAATATAAAAACATCATCATTTTTTAATTTAGCGCCACCATAAAAGCGTTGAATTGCTATTACTGAAAATACAAAACCGCACCTTTAATAACTAAAAAAAGCAAAGAAACTTAAGAAAGTGATTTTGTTTTTTCAGTACGACCGAATCTTTGACAACTTAAGACGTGAAACTATGAATACAAAAACTGCTGTAACGCCCCCTGTGGCGAACCAGGCATCAAATGGAAACGCAAAACGTCTGCTGATGATGGCACTGCCCGTCATCGTCGCCGTACTGCTGCTGTTTGTTCCGGTACCGGAAGGTCTGCCTCCTTACGCATGGCACTATTTCGCTATCTTCGTTGGCGTGATCGTCGGTTTGATCTTCGAACCGCTGCCGGGTGCGGTGATCGGTCTGACCGGCGTGGTCGCCATTGCCCTGTGCAGCCAGTGGGTGCTGTTCAGTCCTGAACAGCTGGCTGATCCGAAATTCAAGCTGGCAGGCGCCTCCTTTAAGTGGGCGGTGAGCGGGTTTGGTAACTCGACCGTCTGGCTGATTTTCGGTGCCTTCATGTTCGCCGCAGGCTATGACAAAACCCGCTTCGGCCGCCGTCTGGCGCTGATTCTGGTGAAATACCTCGGCCGTCGCAGCCTGACGCTCGGTTACGCGATTACGTTTGCTGACCTGCTGCTGGCACCGTTCACCCCGTCCAACACCGCGCGCAGCGGCGGGACCATCTACCCGATTATCGCTAACCTGCCGCCGCTGTACGGTTCTAAACCGAACGACCCAAGCGCGCGTAAAATTGGTTCGTACCTGATGTGGGTGGCGATCACCGCGGCCTGTATCACCAGTTCAATGTTCCTCTCCGCCCTCGCGCCGAACCTGCTGGCGCTGGCGCTGGTGAAAAGTACGGTTGGGATCGATATCTCCTGGGGTACCTGGTTCCTCGCCTTCCTGCCGCTGGGTATCCTGCTGATTCTGGCCATGCCGCTGCTGGCCTACTGGTTCTACCCGCCAGAAGTGAAGGTGAACAACGAAGTGCCGCTGTGGGCGACCCGTGAGCTGGAAAAACTGGGCAAACTGTCCCGCAATGAAATCCTGCTGCTGGTGTTCGTATGCTGTGCGCTGCTGATGTGGATCTTCGCCGCCGCGTGGATTGAACCCGCTATGGCTGCCCTGCTCATCGTCGGCCTGATGCTGTGGACCGGCGTGCTGGAGTGGAACGATATCACCGGTAACAAAGCCGCGTGGAACACCTTCGTCTGGTTCGCCACCCTGGTTGCGCTGGCGGACGGCCTCTCCTCTACCGGCTTTATCAGCTGGCTGGGTAAAGAAGGCGGTCTGTTAATGAGCGGTATCTCTCCGGGCGTGGCGACCATCGTCCTGCTGCTGGCGTTCTACCTGCTGCACTACCTGTTTGCCAGCACCACCGCGCACACCACGGCGCTGCTGCCAGCGATGCTGACCATCGCCTCCACCATTCCGGGCATGAATATGGAAGTGTTCGTTCTGCTGATGGTGACCTCGCTGGGCGTGATGGGGATCATCACCCCGTACGGTACTGGCCCAAGCCCGATCTACTACGGTAGCGGCTACCTGCCAACCAAAGACTACTGGCGCCTCGGCACCATCTTCGGTGCCATCTTCCTGGCGGCCCTGCTGCTGATTGGCTATCCGTGGATGTCCATGATGTTCTGATTTCTGACCGCCGGGGCCTTCCTCCGGCGGTTTTATTTTTGTGGAGCAAGCTATGTCAAACAAACCGTTTATCTACCAGAACCCCTTCCCTCTTGCGCATGACGACACCGAATACTACCTGCTGACCAAAGAGCACGTCTCCGTTGCCGAGTTCGAAGGCCAGGAAATCCTGAAAGTGGAGCCGGAAGCGCTGACCCTGCTGGCCCAGCAGGCCTTCCACGACGCCGCATTTATGCTGCGTCCTTCCCACCAGAAGCAGGTTGCCGCCATCCTCAACGACCCGGAAGCCAGCCAGAACGATAAGTACGTTGCCCTGCAGTTCCTGCGCAACTCCGAAATCGCGGCCAAAGGCGTGCTGCCGACCTGCCAGGATACCGGCACCGCGATCATCATGGGTAAAAAAGGCCAGCGCGTCTGGACTGGCGGCGGTGACGAAGCGGCCCTGAGCCAGGGCGTGTATAACACCTACATTGAAGACAACCTGCGCTACTCCCAGAATGCGGCGCTGGATATGTATAAAGAAGTGAATACCGGTACCAACCTGCCCGCGCAGATCGATCTCTACAGCGTGGACGGCGACGAGTACAAATTCCTGTGCATGGCGAAAGGCGGCGGCTCTGCCAACAAAACCTATCTCTACCAGGAAACCAAAGCGCTGATCACCCCGGCTAAGCTGAAAAATTACCTGGTTGAGAAGATGCGTACCCTGGGTACCGCAGCCTGCCCGCCGTACCACATTGCCTTTGTTATCGGCGGAACCTCGGCGGAAGCCACGCTGAAAACCGTGAAGCTGGCTTCCACGCGCTACTACGACGCGCTGCCAACGGAAGGCAACGAACACGGCCAGGCGTTCCGCGATGTTCAACTGGAACAGGAGCTGCTCCAGGAAGCACAGAACCTCGGTCTCGGCGCGCAGTTTGGCGGTAAATACTTCGCCCACGACATCCGCGTGATCCGCCTGCCGCGCCACGGCGCGTCCTGCCCTATTGGCATGGGGGTTTCCTGCTCCGCGGACCGCAACATCAAAGCGAAAATCAACCGCGACGGGATCTGGATTGAGAAGCTGGAGCACAACCCGGGCCAGTACATTCCTGAATCGCTGCGCCAGCAGGGCGAAGGCGACGTGGTCAGCATCAACCTGAACAAGCCGATGAATGAGATCCTGGCGCAGCTTTCTGCGCACCCGGTCTCTACCCGCCTGTCGCTGAACGGAACCATCATCGTGGCGCGCGACATCGCCCACGCGAAGCTGAAAGAGCTGATCGACAACGGTGAAGAACTGCCGCAGTACGTCAAAGATCATCCGATTTACTACGCGGGCCCGGCCAAAACGCCGGAAGGCTACGCGTCTGGCTCACTCGGTCCAACCACTGCAGGGCGCATGGATTCGTATGTGGACTTACTGCAATCCCACGGCGCGAGCATGATCATGCTGGCAAAAGGTAACCGCAGCCAGCAGGTGACGGACGCCTGCCATAAGCACGGCGGCTTCTACCTGGGCAGCATCGGCGGCCCGGCGGCGGTGCTGGCGGAAAACAGCATTAAGAGCCTGGAGTGCGTCGCGTATCCTGAGCTGGGCATGGAAGCCATCTGGAAAATTGAAGTCGAGAACTTCCCGGCGTTTATCCTGGTGGATGACAAAGGCAACGATTTCTTCCAGCAGATCCAGAACCAGCAGTGTAAAGGCTGTTCACAGCGCTGAGTGCTTCCATACGTCCGGCAAGAGCGACAGCGTTTCAGCGATCGTGCTGCGCTTGTCGCTCCCCGGCTTCCAGATGGTGACCATCGTCTGACCAATCCCCTGGCTGCCCACTTCGGTGTGCAGCCTTTTTACGTTTTGCCACTGCCCGGCGTGAAAATGCGTCGGTAAGAATCCCCAGCCGCAGCCGCGCTCCAGCAAACCGCGCAGCATCTCCGGTTCATTGGTAAAGAGGGTATGCCCGGAAATCTGCAGGCGGCGCGCCACCGGCTCGTCCGAGGCGGGGTGCATGACGACCTGGGGCACCAGGGAGAGATCGAGCAGCGACAGAGGCGAAGAACGGTCAGCAAACAGCCCGCTGGCGGCATAAAAATCCATATCGATGGCACCCAGGGCGCGCCACTCCATATCATTGCCCACGCTGCGGTTGCGTGCCTGGCAGATGGCGAGATCCGCGTCGTTGTTCGCCAGCAGCCGTTCCGATTCATCCCGCGAGGCGCAAATAAGGCTCAGGCGGATTTTTCGCACCGCCATTTCAGCAATCACCCCGTGCAGAAAGGCTCTGGGCGTAAAAGGATCGTAGACCAGCGTCAGGTCCTGCGTGGCACCGTGCGGCACCTCTCTGGCAAACGCCTCAAAGGCTTTTACCTGCCGCATCAGCAGGTGCGCCTGGCGCTGAAGCTGCTCCCCTTCGGGCGTGAGCCGCAGGGTGCGGCCGTCGCGAATAAACAGCGCGTAGCCTAACCCATCCTCAAGAAAATCAACCAGATCGCGAAGCGTCGTTCGGTCCTTCTTCAGCGCCACCGCGGCTTTACTCAGGCTCCCGTTCTCGGCCACGGCAGTAAATGCCTCGAGCTGTGCAAAAGAGTAAATCAGTCCCGCCACGCTACGCTCCTTCTGTTTTTTGGGGGGATTTTCCCCCGCTACGCGTTTTTTATTATAGCCCCGGGGTTTTTAAACTGAAGCCGTTCCTAACCTGTAAGAGACGGATATGAAAAACAGAAAAGTAAACCATGCCCTGCTGGCGGGCCTTGTCTTCAGCACCCTGATCTCCCCTGCGGCAGTGGCGGCCTGTAAAGGCACCGACCTCAGCGCCTGCCCAGCCCCCTTCGACACCACGCTGCCTGACCCCCATAAAATGCTCACCTGGAGCCAGGCCGATCGCGTGGTGGGCTTTCGCAATGTCTACCGCAACTACGCCGGGGATCGTTTCCGCCACGGTAACGCCGTGCCGCTGCAAATGTCGGACAAGCCGCTCACGGACGCACACTATCAGGTCAACGGCAGGCGCTACGGCCTTCAGGAGTACCTTCAGCGCCAGAACGTCAGCGGCATGCTGGTGCTGAAGGACGGCAAAATCGCCTGGAAGTATCTTGGAGAGGGCAATACCGACTCGACGCTCTGGACCTCACGCTCGGTTGGGAAATCGGTGGTATCGGCGCTGGTGGGCGTGGCCCTCAAAGAGGGAAAGATCCACTCGCTTGACGATCGGATCACGCGTTATGAACCCGACCTGAAAGGTACCGCGTGGGATGGCGTGACGCTCAGACAGCTGATCACCCATACCTCCGGCGTGGCCTGGAACGAGGATTACACCAACCCCCACTCCGACTTTGCGCAGCTCACCGAGTGCGAGGCGAAGCCGGGTACCTATGACTGCGTGCGCAAGCTGGTGAAGGGGCTGCGCAGGGCACACCCGGCCGGAGAGAACTGGTCTTACTCTTCGGGTGGCGCCTGGCTGCTGGGTGACGTGCTGGAGCGGGCCACCGGCATGACGCTCGCAGCCTATCTGGAGAAAAGCATCTGGCAGCCTTACGGCATGGCGAGCGACGGCGTGTGGCATGCCTACAGCAAAGGCCAGCACGACGTCGGCGCGCACGGCTTTAACGCCACGCTGGAGGACTGGGGACGCTTCGGGCAATTTATCCTGAACAACGGTAGGCTGCCGAACGGTAAGACCATCCTGCCGGAAAACTGGATCCGGCAGTCGTCAGACTGGACGAAGGCCAAAGGCTCGGTATCAGACGCCCATCCCGAGGGGCTGTACGGCTTTCAGTGGTGGAACAATGAAGTGCCCGCGAACGCCACGGGCGTAGAGCCAACGGCACAGGATTCGCTAAAAGGTTCGCTGTGGGCGCTGGGCATTTTCGGGCAGATGATCGTGGTGAACCCGAAGGAAAATCTGGTCATCGTCCAGTGGTCTACCTGGCCGCAGGCGGAGCCGTCCTTCAGCGCCCAGCCGCTGGAAGCTTCTCTGATGTTTAGCGCGATTGCCAGGGCGCTGCGCTAAAATGCATCCGCCGGGTAATGAAGCGGTTACCCGGCGCATTCTGAAATGCGCCTCTGCGCCACATCACAAAATCGCAATATCAGAGACTTACAGATTACTGGTGAATAAAAAGCCAACGGTTTGTTAAGTTATTGTTGCCATTAATTGTATTTATCTGCCGAATTATATTCATGCAAGAAATGCATCAGTCGATGCGGCATTTGCGCTTATCTAATTCCTCATCCTGATCCAGTTTTCAGAAACAGACGCGTAAAACGTCAACAATAAACTGGAGATAACCATGTTTTCCTCAACCTCACCTGCAACCGTACGGTCGAAAGCGGGCGCGATACTTCGCGTCACGTCCGGCAACTTTCTTGAGCAATTCGATTTCTTTCTGTTCGGCTTCTATGCCACCTACATCGCCCACACGTTCTTCCCGGCGAGCAGTGAATTTGCGTCGCTGATGATGACCTTCGCCGTCTTCGGCGCGGGCTTTTTGATGCGTCCAATCGGGGCAATTGTGCTTGGCGCGTATATCGACAAGGTGGGGCGCAGAAAGGGGCTGATTGTCACGCTGTCCATCATGGCGGCGGGGACCTTCCTGATCGTGCTTATTCCGTCTTATCAAAGCATCGGTCTGTGGGCACCGCTGCTGGTGCTGACGGGCCGTCTGCTGCAGGGCTTTTCCGCCGGCGCGGAGCTTGGGGGCGTGTCGGTCTATCTGGCTGAAATCGCCACGCCGGGCCGCAAGGGTTTTTACACCAGCTGGCAGTCCGGTAGCCAGCAGGTCGCCATTATGGTCGCCGCCGCAATGGGCTTTGCGCTGAACGCGATGCTGGAAGAGAGCGCCATCCGCGAATGGGGCTGGCGCATCCCGTTCCTGTTCGGCTGTTTAATCGTGCCGTTTATCTTCTTCCTGCGCCGCAAGCTGGAAGAGACGGAAGAGTTCAGCGCGCGTCGCCATCATCTTAAGATGCGTCAGGTCTTTAAAACGCTGCTTGGCAACTGGCAGGTGGTGGTCGCGGGCATGCTGATGGTGGCGATGACCACCACCGCGTTCTATCTGATCACCGTCTACGCCCCCACCTTTGGCAAAAAGGTGCTGATGCTGAGCGCGTCAGACAGTCTGCTGGTCACGCTGCTGGTGGCGATCTCTAACTTCATCTGGCTGCCGGTGGGCGGTGCCCTGTCGGACCGTTTCGGCCGCAAGCCGGTGCTGATTGCCATGACCCTGCTGGCGCTGGCGACCAGCTACCCGGCCCTGACGCTGCTGGCGAACGCGCCCAGCTTCTCGATGATGCTGAGCGTGCTGCTGTGGCTCTCCTTCCTCTACGGCCTCTATAACGGCGCAATGATCCCGGCGCTGACGGAAATTATGCCGGCTGAAGTGCGCGTGGCGGGCTTCTCGCTGGCTTACAGCCTGGCAACGGCGGTCTTTGGCGGCTTTACCCCGGTCATGTCCACCGCGCTGATTGAATACACCGGCGACAAAGCCTCGCCGGGCTACTGGATGAGCTTCGCCGCGGTATGTGCCCTGCTGGCGACGCTCTACCTCTACCGCCGCCGCGCGGTATCGCTGCAAAACACCGTCAAGTCAGAGGGGACAATATGAAACGCACTTATCGCTATACCACCAGCGCGCTGGTGCTGACGTTCCTGAGCGTCAATGCCTTTGCCCAGGACGTGAAGGTGATGATCTCAGGCGGTTTTAAAGCCGCCCTTGAAAAGCTGGCCCCGGAATATGAACACCGGACCGGGGATAAAATTGTGATCATCCCCGGTCCCTCAATGGGCAATACGCCGCAGGCGATCCCAAACCGACTGGCGCGCGGCGAGAAGGCCGACGTGGTGATTATGGTGGGCGATGCGCTGGAGAAGCTCGAAAAGGCCAGCCAGACCCAGCCGGGTTCGCGAACGGAACTCGCGGATTCTCCCGTTGGCATGGTGGTAAAAAAAGGAGCGAAAGTACCTGATATCAGCAGCGACGCGAAACTGCGTGAAACGCTGCTGCAGGCCAGCTCCATCGCCTACTCTGACAGCGCCAGCGGCAGGTACGTCAGCCAGGCTTTATTCAAAAAGCTGGGAATAGAAAAAGAGGTGGCGGGTAAAGCGACAAAGGTCGAGCGTATTCCGGTCGCCTCAGAAGTGGCCAAAGGAAAATACACCCTCGGTTTCCAGCAGGTTAGCGAGCTGTTGCCGGTTCAGGGCGTCACCTTTGTCGGGAAAATCCCTGACAATGTGCAATACATCACGCGCTTCGCGGGCGCGGTTACCCGCCATGCAGAACATCCCGGGGAGGGGAAAGTGCTGTTGACCTATCTCGCCTCACCGCCCTCAAGGGCCGTCATTACGGAGACGGGGATGATCCCCGTTACGTCCGGCGATACTGCTCGGTGATCTGCTTTTCCAGTTCAGCCGCAATATAAGACTGGATGCGCCCCCGGCGCCGGATAAGCCCCACGGTGCGTTTCACTTCCGGCGCCATCAGCGGCAGATGCGTCAACAGCGTGTGCTCTGAGGTCGGCATTGACATGGCGGGAACGGCAGCGATGCCGATCCCCGCCTCAACCATACCGAGCATTGTGGTAACGTGACGTGTTTCGCAGACGCTGGGCCGCTCGGGAACGATATCCCCCAGCATCCGGTCGAGCAGATTGCGGTTGCCTGACGTTTTATCGAGGGAGATATAATCCTGCTGGTAGAACGTCTTCCATGTCAGGTGACTCTTCTGCGCCAGAGGATGATCCTTTCTGCACGCCGCGACGTAGACATCCTCCACCAGCGGGAAAAATTCGATTTCAGACGGCAGGTTTCCTGCAAAGCAGATACCAAAATCCGCCTGGCTGCGGGCCACGGCGTCAATCACATTGCCCGCGCTGCTGTCGATGAGCTTAATGCGAACACGCGGATAGCGAGACTGAAAACGCCGGATCACGTCAGGCATAAAGTAACAGGCCGCGGAAGGTACCGTGGCAACCGTGATCAGCCCCGTCCGCTCTTCGCTGGCCTTATCGACATCCGCGAGCATTGACTCAACGCTGTCGAGCAACTGTGCGGAGCGCTCGGCAAAGTTTTGTCCGTAGAGCGTCAGCGCCACGCGGCGGGTGGTGCGATCGAACAGCCTGTTTCCCAGCGCGGCTTCCAGCTTTTCAATCCTGCGGCTCAGCGCCGACTGGGATAAACAGATAGATTCAGCGGCGACACGGAAGTTACCGTATTCCACTAACGCTCTGAAAGCATAAAGATCGTTCAGGTCAAAATTCACGGGCATAGCGTCTGGATGTCCTGTCAGGGAATACGCAACAAAGTCAAAAATAATAGCGTCTTATTGACCTGCCGCAACCGCCCAGGCGTTGAAATACCGATCAGAGGTCGTTGAGATGCAGGCGGATGTACCCGGCGCGGTCTGCAATGGCCTGCCGATCCTCTTCCGTCATGTCCGCTAGCTGTTTAAAGACAATGCCCAGGCGGGGATTGTTACCGAGACGCGCCTTATTGCGCGCAAAGAAGTCCCAGTAAAGGGCATTGAAGGGGCACGCCTGTTCGCCGGTACGCTGGTTGTGTTGATACCGGCACCCCTGACAGTAATTACTCATCTTATGAATATATGACGCGCTCGATACGTAGGGTTTACTGGCCAGTAACCCGCCATCGCCAAACTGGCTCATGCCGAGGGTGTTGGGCAGCTCCACCCACTCAAAGGCATCAATATAGACTCCCAGATACCATTCATGGACCGCCTGCGGCGACAGGCCGCTGAGCAGGCTAAAGTTTCCAATGACCATCAGGCGCTGGATATGGTGGGCGTAAGCCTCGGTGAGCGACTGCCCAACGGCATGCGCCAGGCAGCGCATCTGCGTCTTGCCCGTCCAGAACCAGTCCGGCAGCGGGGCGTGCTGGTCTAAGGCATTCAGCTCCCGATAGCCCGGCATCTGCGACCAGTAGATCCCGCGCACATACTCCCGCCAGCCGAGAATTTGTCGGATAAACCCTTCAACGGCAGGCAGCGGCGCGTGGCCCGAACGCCACGCCTGCTGGGCGGCCGCGACCACTTCCCGCGGATTAAGCAATTTAGCGTTCAGCGCGAATGAAATTAACGAGTGGAAAAGAAAAGGTTCCTCCGCGTGCATCGCGTCCTGCCAGTTTCCAAACTGCGGGAGCACGTGCGCGATAAAATCATCCAGCCTGGCTTTGGCTTCCGCACGGTTGAGCGGCCAGCGAAAATTGTCGGCCTGCGGTTCGCCAAAGGTCTTTACGCCGCAGCGTTGGATCTCCGCCCATAAGGCGGAACGATCGTGGCAGGGACGCGCGTCCACCGGCGCGGGAGGCTCGCCGGACCAGCGCTTGCGGTTTTCAGCATCGAAATTCCATTTCCCCCCTTCCGGCTCGCCTTCAGAGGTTAACAGGACGCCGTGCTGACGACGCATTTCCCGATAAAAGTACTCCATTCGCCAGCTTTTGCGTGACGCAAATAACGCGCTGACCTGTTCCCGAGTGGTGAAAAAATGCTCGCTACTGACGCAGGCCGTTTCAACGGAGACCGTCTTCGCCCACGCCTGCAGCTGCGTATCAAGACGCCATTCGTCGGGCTCCTGCCATATCACCCTGTCCGCGCCGTAATGCGCGACAAGCGCGTTGAGATTGTCTTCCAGCGCGCCGCGGTTTGAGCCATCAGAGAGCCGGACATACCTCACCCGATGCCCCTTCTCTTTTAACGCAGAGGCAAACGCCCGCATGGCGGCGAAGATAGCGATAACTTTCTGGGCGTGATGAAGCACATAGGCGGTTTCTGCCCGGAGTTCCAGCATCACGTAAATGACGTTCGGACTGCAGGTATCAAACCAGCTGTGATGCGGATTAAGCTGATCGCCCAGGATCAGACGCAGCTCGGTCAACGGTGGCTCCTGCGGCAACGCTCAGAACAGTATTTAACCTCATTCCAGCATTTCGCCCATTTCTTGCGCCACGTCATGGGCCGCTGGCAGTGCACACACAGCCGACTGGGCAGGTCCTGCTTGTTACCTTTGAAATCGCTCATCTTTTCAATACCGCACTGATTAATTCACCCCACCTGCGGATAAAGGCCACGACAGACTTCACAAAATGAAGGTGATGCCCGCAAACCGCTACCCACCGCTACGTACGAAATGATAGTTTATTCAGGCTGGATTTGTCGCAGTGAGCGATTTTCTGGCATCTTAACCGAACCTGACTTTCCCATTTTTGTTCAAGTGACGAGTTTGCGAGCAAAGCGATGATAAAGTGGCCCTGGAAAACGAATGAGGCTGGCCGGGATGTGGCGCTGCCATGGGATGACGCGCTTACGATCCCTGTTCTGGCTAATCTAACCCCGGATGAACAATCGAAACTGGTTCAACTGGCGGATCGTTTTTTGCAGCAAAAACGCCTGGTGCCACTGCAGGGGTTTGAACTCGATCCCCTGAAAAACGCCCGCATCGCCCTGCTGTTCTGTCTGCCGGTGCTTGCACTCGGCATTGAGTGGCTGGACGGTTTCCACGAAGTGCTTATCTATCCCGCGCCGTTCGTGGTGGATGACGAATGGCAGGACGACATCGGGCTGGTGCATAACCAGCGCGTGGTGCAGTCCGGACAAAGCTGGCAGCAAGGGCCGATAATCCTCAACTGGCTCGATATTCAGGACTCGTTCGACGCCTCCGGTTTTAATCTGATTATCCATGAGGTGGCGCACAAACTGGATACCCGCAACGGCGATCGCGCCAGCGGCGTTCCGCTGATCCCGCTTCGCGAGGTCGCGGGCTGGGAGCACGACCTGCACGCGGCGATGGATAACATCCAGGATGAAATAGACCTTGTGGGCGAGAGCGCGGCCAGCATTGACGCCTATGCGGCAACCGACCCCGCTGAGTGCTTTGCGGTGCTCTCCGAGTATTTCTTCAGCGCGCCAGAGCTCTTCGCGCCCCGTTTCCCGGCTCTGTGGCAACGTTTCTGCCAGTTTTATCAGCAGGATCCGCTTCAGCGCCTGCGGCAGAATGAGGGGTCTGGCGGGCATTCCTCCCGCCAGGTCCATTAAGCTTTTTCAGCAGGGGTACGCTCAGTTGACCATCCCCCTATGCTCAGGGCTAAAAACAGCACTGCCATTCCCCATGCGGCCACCATTAAAGCCTGCTCCCCGTAAAAGCGCGTCACGACCGGCACCATCAGTGCGCTGACGCCGTAGCCTAACGTGTGGCTAGTGGCGATGACGCCCGCGCCTTTCCCCGTGGTCAGCCGATCGTTCAGCAGAAGCTGGTAGCCCGGCGTGGCCATCGCCGCCCCGAGTGACGTGATAACAATCCCCACGTAGAACAACATCAAACCGGCAACAGACATCAGCCCAAGCCCTGCCACCATCAGCACCGCCGCGATGCAGAGCAATGTCACTGGGCTGAAATGCTGCGGGCGGACCACCAGAAACTGTGCCGCGAGCGTGGCCAGCGCGGCCAGGCTCAGCAGGAGCGCGACATGATGGCTGATCTCCCGAGCGTTACCGTCCAGCAACGGGCTAAGATGCGGTGACAGGCCAATCTGCATCAGGCTCACCAGCGCCGCCAGCAGCAGCGCCAGCAGCAGGAACGGCAGCATGGAGGCCTGCAGGCGGGTTGCCTGGTGGGCTACCGGTGGCAGCGGCGGGTCAGCGACTTCGCGAAGCACCAGCAGCAGAGCGATAAGCGGCGCAACCGCCATCAGCCAGAGCGGCGCCACCGGATTAACGCTGAGCATCAGCGCCGCCAGCGGTGGGCCGAGCAAACGCCCGCAGCTGAGGCCGGAGCTGATCGTCGCCAGCGCCGCCATTCTTTTCTCCAGTCCCGCACGCTGAATCGCCCACGTCTGGGCCGCAGGCACCAGCCCCGAGACCGTCAGTCCGTAGAGCAGGCGCGAGAATATAAGCCCCGCCAGCCCCCAGACCGTATCCAGCCTTCCGGCCGCCATCGCCCAGACCACCAGCGCCATCACAACAAAACTGGCCAGATAGCCGCTTAGTGAGGCCAGCATGACGGACTTACACCCCTTCCGCTCGCTCTGACGCCCCCACCAGGGTGATGCCGGTAAAAAGAGCATGGATCCAAACATCAACAGCCCGGCCCAGACCGAGAGTGACAGCCCAGTCAGGGTGACCAGCTGCGGGAGCATCACCAGCAAACCGTTTTGCCCGATGCCCAGTAAACCCGCAGATAGCGCCAGGGGCCAGTTAGCTTTTGAGGTGACGTTTTCCGTCAAGGTTTCAGAGTCAGCGCGCATGAGAATGTGAACATAGTGTCAATAAATGTGTGGAAATTATGAAGTTTATGAAAACAAATATTGCAAAAATGGTTGCGACTGTAAACAGAATGAATATCATAACGAGAATTATTATCAATCATGGAATGAGGTACATCTATGCGTGCTCTGCTCCGCGCCGCCGGTACAGACGTTGCAGCCCAGTGTTTTTTAAACGCCCTGTTGCGCGAAACGAAGGACTGGCGCTATCACTCCGCTACCGATGCGGATGCGCTATCTGAGATCCATATCCCGCTTTCCCAAACCCAGGCGCTTCGGGTGCCGGTACGCTATTTCTCTCCCACCCAGCATCATCAGTACCGTTTCCCGGCAACGCTTATTCAGAGCAACAGCGACCGCAGTGACGCCGTCACATTCTCTCAACTGGTTGATTTAATTCTTGAAAAACCGTCCGTAAAAGGCTCACTGGATGCCGATACGCTGGCGCGTTTTAAGCAGCGCGTTCTCGAAAGCCATGCCCACACCTGGCAGGCGATTGATTTACGCCACGGCTGGGCAACCCTGCGCGATAAGCCGCTGACGTTTCCCGACGCGGAACAGGCGCTGCTGGTCGGCCATGCGTTTCATCCGGCACCGAAGTCGCACGAGCCGTTCAACGAAACCGAGGCGCGTCGCTACCTGCCAGATTTCGCCTCCCGCTTCCCGCTGCGCTGGTTTGCCGTTGAGAGCACGCTCGTTGCCGGCGACAGCCTGAACGTCTCCCTGCGTGAACGTCTGCTGCGCTTTGCGGCCCAGAGCGCGCCCGAGCTGCTCGGCCACTTCACCGACACCCGCTGGCTGCTGCCGATGCACCCGTGGCAGGCCGACTATCTGCTGGAGCAGGAATGGTGCCAGCGTCTGGCGGAAGACGGTTCACTGCAGGATCTGGGGGAAGCGGGCGCACAGTGGCTGCCCACCAGCTCCTCCCGCTCGCTGTACAGCGAGACCAACAGCGACATGATTAAGTTCTCCCTCAGCGTGCGCCTGACCAACTCCGTGCGCACGCTGTCTGTGAAAGAGGTGAAGCGCGGCATGCGCCTGGCGCGTCTGGCAAAAACGGAACGCTGGCAGGAATTACAGGCGCGCTACCCGACCATGCGTGTGATGCAGGAAGACGGCTGGGCGGGACTGCGCGATGACAGCGGCGTCATTCAGGAAGAGAGCCTGATGGCCCTGCGCGTTAATCTGCTGTTCGATACGCCAGCCACCCAGACCAACGTGCTGGTGAGCCTGACGCAGGCCGCGCCGGACGGCGGTGACAGCCTGCTCGCTGCGGCGGTGCGCCGTCTGAGCCAGCGTCTTGATTTACCGCTCGCTCAGGCCGCCCGCTGCTGGCTGGACGCCTACTGCGACCGCGTATTGCTTCCGCTGTTCAGCGCCGAAGCGGACTACGGTCTGGTTCTGTTGGCGCACCAGCAAAATATCCTCGTTGAGATGCAGCAGGATTTCCCGGTCGGGCTGATCTATCGCGACTGCCAGGGCAGCGCGTGGACCGAAAGCGCCGACGCGTGGCTGAAAGAAGCTGGCGAAACTGAGGTGGAAAACCGCTTTGGCGAGAGCCAGCTGCTGCGCTACTTCCCTTACTACCTGCTGCTGAACTCTACCCTTGCCGTTACCGCCGCCCTTGCTGCCGCCGGTTTTGACAGCGAGGAGAGCCTGATGTCCCGGGTGCGCGACGCGCTGGCGGAACTGCGCAGCACGGCGAAGCAGACCCGCTGCCTCGACTACGTGCTCGACAGCCCGACCTGGAACTGCAAAGGCAACTTCTTCTGCTACCTGCACGATCGCAATGAAAACACCATCGCCGATCCGGCGGTGATCTATTTCGACTTTAGCAACCCGTTCTACAAGGAGAATGCGTGATGGCTATCGCGAATATCGTCCATTCCGGCTACGGCTTTCACTGCACCGCAACGGATCGCCCCCTGCCGCTGGCGTTGGGTCTCGACGGCAGCGCGGTGCTGGAGCGTCTGAAGGGGATCCCAGACGGCTGGTTGATGGAAGCTCTGGATCAGCTGTTTGTGGCCGCCCCCGCGCTGACCGGCATTACGTTACCGTGGGCGGACTGGCAGGATGAACCCCAGGCGCAGGCGCTGTTTGGCCTGGCCCAGGGTGATTATCTGGCGCGCAATGCCTTCTGGCAGTTGCCGCTGTGGCTGAAAGGCGAACGGCATCAGGCAAGCGGCGGAATGCAGTTTGACGAGAGCCGTCAACTGTACTTCCCGCTGCGCCCTCACCGCCCGCAGGGCGAAGTTTATCGCCGTTACGATCCGCAAATTAAGCGCACCCTCAGCTTCCGCGTGGCCGACGTCGCGCTGGACGGCGAACGTTTTACCCGCTGGATGAACAACCCGCGCGTGAACGCCTTCTGGGAGATGGCGGGCCCGCAGGCCGAGCAGGAAAACTACCTGCGCCGTCAGCTCGACTCGACCTACTGCTACCCGGTTATCGGCTGCTTCGACGACCAGCCGTTCGGCTATTTTGAACTCTACTGGGCGGCGGAAGACCGCATTGGCCGCCACTACCGCTGGCAGCCGTTTGACCGCGGGCTACACATGCTGGTGGGCGAAGAAAACTGGCGCGGTGCGCAGTATATCCGCAGCTGGCTGCGCGGTCTGAGCCACTACCTGTATCTGGATGAACCGCGCACCACGCGGATTGTTGCCGAGCCACGCTTCGACAACCAGCGCCTGTTCCGCCATCTGGACTCTGCTGGTTTCGACACGGTGAAAGAGTTCGACTTCCCGCATAAACGCTCGCGCCTCATTATGAGCCAGCGTCACCGCTTCTTCAGCGAGGTGGGCCTGTGAACGCGCTCTGGGAAAAAGTGAACCGCGAGATGGTGGCGAAGATCCTCGCCGAGCTGGAGTATGAACGCACCCTGCGCGCCGAGCCGCTTGCGTCTGACGCCTGGCGCATCACCATGGGCAACGAGTCCTGGCAGTTTAGCGCCACGCGCGGGATCTGGGGCTGGTTGCATATCGACCCGGACAGCCTGACCACCGCCAGCGGTGCCGCCGTGGAGGCGGAGCGCGCGCTGCTGCAGCTGGCGAAGGTGCTGGAGATGAGCGACGCGCAGACGGCGGAGCACATGGAAGATCTCTACGCCACGCTGCGCGGCGACATACAGCTGCTGCAGGCGCGTGAAGCGCTGGACGCGGACGCGCTGATCCACCTCGACCCGGACGAATTACAGTGCCTGATGCGCGGTCACCCGAAGTTTATTTTCAACAAAGGCCGCCGCGGCTGGGGCCTGGACGCGCTGCGTCAGTACGCACCGGAGTATCGCGGACGTTTTCGTCTGCACTGGGTTGCCGTTCAGCGGGAGCATCTGGTCTGGAGCAGCGACGCCGATTGCGATATCAGCGCCCTGCTGGCCAGCGCCATGGACAACGCGGAGCGCGCCCGCTTTGACGCCCGCTGGCAGGCGCTGGGTCTCGACGAGAGCTGGCTGCCGGTGCCGCTTCACCCGTGGCAATGGCAGCAGAAGATCGCCATTCATTTCCTGGCGCAGCTGGCGCGCGGTGAGATGGTTGAGCTGGGCGAGTTTGGCGATGAGTACCTGGCGCAGCAGTCCCTGCGCACGCTCACCAACGCCAGCCGTCGCGCGCCGTTTGACATCAAGCTCCCGCTGACAATCTACAACACCTCCTGCTATCGCGGTATTCCGGGCAAATACATTGCCGCCGGGCCGCTGGCCTCGCGCTGGCTGCAGCAGCAGTTCGCCAGCGACGCCACGCTTGCCCGCTCTGGCGCGCAGGTCCTGGGTGAGCCCGCTGCAGGGTATCTCTCGCACCCGGGCTATGCGGCGCTGCCGAAAGCACCCTATCGCTATCAGGAGATGCTGGGCGTGATCTGGCGCGAGAACCCGTCCTGCTATCTGCAGGACGGCGAACAGGCGGTGCTGCTGGCGGCGCTAATGGAAACCGACAACGCCGGGTGTGCGCTGATCGACGCGTGGATCAGTCGCTCCGGGTTAAGCGCCGACGCATGGCTGGAAAAACTGTTTGAGGCATCGGTGATCCCGTTCTATCACCTGCTCTGCCGCTACGGCGTGGCGCTGATCGCCCACGGCCAGAACGTGACGCTTGTAATGAAGAATTACGTCCCGCAGCGCATCCTGCTGAAGGATTTTCAGGGCGATATGCGTCTTGTGGATGAAGATTTCCCGCAGGCCCAGAGCCTGCCGGAACAGGTGAAGGGCGTCACGGCGCGCCTGAGCGCGGATTACATCATTCACGATCTGCAAACCGGCAACTTTGTGACGGTGCTGCGTTTTATCTCACGCCTCACGCTGCAAAGCGGCGTCAGCGAAACGCGTTTCTATCAGATCCTCGCCGGGGTTCTGCACCGCTATATGGCCGCGCACCCCGAGCTTGCCGATCGCTTCGCGAAGTTCGACCTGTTTAAGCCGCAAATTATTCGCGTGATCCTCAACCCGGTCAAACTGACCTTCTCCGAACACGACGGCGGCAGCCGCATGCTGCCGAACTACGTCACCGACCTTGATAACCCTCTTTTTCTGGCCTCCCGGGAGTCAGCGCAATGAAAACCTATGATTTCATCGGCATTGGTATCGGCCCGTTTAACCTCAGCATCGCCGCGCTGGCGGAAGGGCTGGACGGCTTTAGCTCGCTGTTTCTTGAGCGTAAACCGCACTTCTCCTGGCACCCGGGGATGATGGTGCCGGACTGCCACATGCAGACCAGCTTCCTGAAGGATCTGGTCAGCGCCGTGGAGCCGACCAACCGCCACAGCTTCCTGAACTACCTGGTGCAGCGTAAAAAGTTTTACCGCTTCCTGACCACCGAACAGCGCACCGTTTCGCGGGAAGAGTTTGCCGATTACCTGTGCTGGGCGGCGGACAACCTCACCAACCTGTCCTTTAGCCAGCAGGTGCAGCAGGTGAGCTTTGATGAGAAAAGCGGCCTGTTTGAGGTGGTGACCCAGCGCGACCGCTTCCTGGCGCGCCACGTCTGCGTAGGGATCGGTAAGCAGATCAACCTGCCGGACTGCGTCACCGTGCAGGACGATACCTGCTTCCACGCCAGCGAGATGATGCTGCGCACGCCGGATCTTACGGGCAAGCGCGTCACCGTCGTCGGCGGCGGCCAGAGCGGCGCCGACCTGTTCCTGAATATTTTCCGTGGCGAATGGGGCCAGCCGCTGAGCCTGAACTGGGTCTCGCGCCGCAACAACTACAACGCGCTGGATGAAGCCGCCTTTGCTAACGAGTATTTCACGCCGGAGTACGTGGACAGCTTCTCCACGCTCGGTGAAGAGGCGCGTCGTCAGATGCTGCACGAGCAGAAGATGACCTCCGACGGCATCACCACCGAGTCACTGCTGGCGATTTACCGCGCCATGTACCATCGCTTCGAAGTACTGCGTGAAAAACCCTGGGCGCACCTGATGCCGTCCCGCTCGGTGACAGCCCTGACGCGCCTGGAAAACGGCCAGCGCCTGAGCATACAGCATCACCTCGATGGCGGCCGCGAGCAGCTGGAGAGCGACGTGACGATCTTTGCCACCGGCTATCGCGCCGTGCAGCCTGCGTTCCTGGCGCCGCTGTCTCACCGCCTGCATCTGGATACGGACGAAGCCTTCTGCATCAACAACGATTTCACCCTCGAATGGGACGGTCCGCAGAGCAACCGCCTGTTTGCCGTGAATGCCGGGATGCACCGTCTCGGCATTGCCGAACCCCAGCTCAGCCTGATGGCCTGGCGCGCGGCGCGAATTCTGAATCGCGCGCACGCCGACGAGCCGTTTGAGCTGGCTACCACCCCTGGCGTTATCCACTGGCGAAGCACCACCAGCCCGGAGAACAGCCAGGTTTTTAAATCATTAGCAAAAACCACCGAGTACTGACACACACAATCAGGGTCAACATAACAATGAAACGTTCTCATCTTTGGGTTTTAAATCCTTGTTTGCTTGCAATGCTTTCTACCTCTGCGTGGGCGGAAGAACAAAAGGAAGAAAATATCGTGGTCTCCGCCAGCCGTGCGCACCGCAGCGTGGCGGAGATGGCGCAGACCACCTGGGTTATTGAGCGGGCTGAAATTGAGCAGCAGGTTCAGGGCGGGAAAGAGATTAAAGAAGTGCTGGCACAGCTGATCCCGGGTATGGACGTCAGCAGCCAGGGGCGTACCAATTACGGCATGAACCTGCGCGGCCGCTCCATGATGGTGATGGTGGACGGCGTGCGCCTGAACTCGTCCCGCAGCGACAGCCGCCAGCTGGACTCTATCGATCCGTTCAACATTGACCGTATCGAGGTTATCTCCGGCGCCACGTCACTCTACGGCGGCGGCAGCACCGGTGGTCTGGTGAATATCGTCACCAAAAAGGGCCAGCCTGAGACCGAAGTCGAGTTCCAGACGGGTGCTAAAAGCGGGTTCAACAGCCACAACGACCATGATGAGAACGTATCGGCAGCGGTCAGCGGCGGCAACGATAACGCTTCCGGTCGTCTGTCGGTGTCGTATCAGCGCTACGGCGGCTGGTATGACGGCAACGGCGACGAGGTGATCATTGATAACACCCAGACCGGCTTACAGTATTCCGACCGTATCGATGTGATGGGCACAGGCACCCTCAATATTGACGATCACCAGCAGCTGCAACTGACCACTCAGTACTACAAGAGCGAGTCCGACGGAAAGCATGGTCTGTATCTCGGGAAGAACTTCTCGGCGGTTACGGGGGATGCGACCGCGTACAACAAAGGTAACCTCGATTCTGACCGCGTGCCGGGTACCGAGCGCCATCTGATCAACCTGCAGTACTCCAATACCGATTTCTGGGGCCAGGATCTGGTCGCGCAGATTTACTATCGCGACGAGAGCCTGACCTACTATCCGTTCCCGACCCTGACCAAAGGCGTGGTCAGCAGCATCGGCGCGTCGCAGCAGAAAACTGATTTCTACGGCGGCAAGCTGACGCTGAACAGCAAGCCGGTGGACGATTTAACGCTGACCTGGGGTATGGATGCCGACCACGAAACCTTCGACGCCAACCAGCAGTTCTTTAACCTGAGCAAAGCTGCAGCGAGCGGCGGCATGGAGCTGGATAACGCCTACAACGTGGGCCGCTACCCGGGCTACAGCATTACCAACCTCGCCCCGTTCCTGCAGGCCAGCTACGATATTGACGCCATCACCCTGAGCGGCGGCGTGCGCTACCAGTACACCGAGAACAAGGTAGACGATTTTGTCGGTTACACCCAGCAGCAGGCCATCGCTACCGGGAAAGCCACCTCCGCCGACGCGGTGCCGGGTGGGAAAACCGATTACAACAACTTCCTGTTTAACGCCGGGATCCTTGGTCGCCTGACCGAACAGCAGCAGGTGTGGTTTAACTTCTCCCAGGGCTTCGAAATTCCGGACCTGGCGAAGTACTACGGCTCCGGGACCTATCAGCTCAGCAACGGTCACTATCGCCTGCTGAACAGCGTCAACGTGAACGACTCGAAGCTGGACGGTATCAAGGTCAACGCTTATGAGCTGGGCTGGCGCTACACCGGGGATAACCTGCGCACGCAGGTTGCGGCGTACTACTCGCTCTCGGATAAAACCATCACCATCAACAAGACGGATATGACCATCAACCTGGAAGACGACAAGCGTCGTATCTACGGGGTGGAAGGTCAGGTGGACTATTTCTTCACCGACAGCGACTGGAGCACGGGCGCGAACTTTAACGCCATTAAGTCTGAAACCCGCGAAAACGGGAAATGGGAGAAGCTGACGGTCGACAGCGCCAGCCCGTCAAAAGCCAGCGCGTGGGTCAACTGGGCGCCGGGCGACTGGACCCTGCGCGTACAGAGCACGCAGACCTTTGACGTCTCTGACGCCGACGGCAAGAAGATCGATGGCTACAACACGGTCGACTTCCTGGGCAGCTACGCCCTGCCGGTGGGTAAAGTCAGCTTCAGCGTGGAAAACCTGCTGGACAAAGACTACACCACCGCCTGGGGCCAGCGCGCGCCGGGGCTGTATAGCCCAACCTACGGTGCACCGGGTCTGTATACCTACAAAGGCCGCGGGCGGACGTTTGGTCTGAACTACTCCGTTCTGTTCTAATCCTGCGCGCCGCCTGCGGGCGGCGCAATTTGCTGTGTAATTTCGAAGCAAATTTACTATAAAATCAGCGATTTGCTGAAATTGTCGGCAAACGAACGAAAAGTGCGTTTTCACCCTTTGACAAGGCGTAGTGAGGTCGCTACTATGCGCCTCGTTCACACGATTCCTCTGTAGTTCAGTCGGTAGAACGGCGGACTGTTAATCCGTATGTCACTGGTTCGAGTCCAGTCAGAGGAGCCAAATTTGAAAAGCCTGCTTTTGAAGCAGGCTTTTTGCTTTTCTGCGTCGGGTAAAATTGTCGGGTGGCGGCTTCGCCTTACCCGACCTACGGGACCGTAGGCCCGGTAAGCGCAGCGCCACCGGGCAATAAACCGCTGCTTTCATCAATTTACCTCTGTCTTATCTTTCGACTGGCGGAAGAACCCGTAACGCTCAGGGCAGCCGGGCAATCACCTTTATCTCAAACTGGAATCCGTACAGCCACGTCACGCCGATCCCTGTCAACGTAGGGTAAGGCGCTTCCCCCCAATATTCTGGCAGGATACTCCAGATAGCGTCGAGGTTTGACTCGGGGTCGACGACAAAGAGGGTCACGTCAACCACGTCACTGAACGTGCAGCCCGCAGCCGCGAGGACAGCATTAAGATTATCGAAGGCCAGCCTGACCTGCGTTTTCAGATCGGGCTCAGGCGAACCATCCTCGCGACTACCCACCTGCCCCGAAACGAACAAGAAACCGTTGGATTTGATGGCGGGTGAATAGCGATTACGCTCATAGAGCGCCTGCCGACCGGAGGGGAAAACTGCTTCGCGTGCTGTCATGTTTGTACCTTTGTAATGGGGCGAAATCTGCCCGGTGAACATACAGACACTTTACAGGTGCAGGTTCTGGCGGATAAACAAGCGACTTTGTCCATCATTGTTTGTAATATCCAAACAATCGGTGAAAAGAGAGGACAAGTGATGGATCGTTTCGATGCGATGCGCGCCTTTGCTCGCGTGGTGGAGGCAGGAAGTTTCACAAAGGCTGCCCAAACGCTTCATATGAGCAAAACTACAGTGACGCAGCTCATTCAGCAGCTGGAAGCGCGCCTGCGCGTCAAGCTGCTCCATCGCACCACCCGCAGGCTCGGCGTCACTCCCGATGGCGCGATCTACTACGAGCGCGTCATCCGCCTGCTGGCGGACATGGAAGATGCTGAAAACAGCCTGTCCAGTGCGACGATGCTCCCCAGGGGACATCTGCGGGTTGATGTGCCCACTCCTCTCGCCCGCCTGGTGCTGGTGCCGGCGCTACCGGCTTTCCATGCACGCTACCCGGATATCCAGTTCGACATGGGCGTGAGTGACCGGGTGGTGGATCTGATCGGCGACAACGTGGATTGCGTCCTGCGCGGTGGCGAAATCAACGACCAGTCCCTGATCGCACGTCATGTCGGTGATTTGCAAATCGGTGTTTACGTCGCACCGAGCTATGTGGAACGCCTTGGCGCCCCTGCGCATCCGCGTGAGCTGGAAAACACCGACCATCGCATAGTGGGATTCTTATCCTCACGCACCGGCAAGATTGATCCTCTGGTACTGCACAGCGAGAGTGAACATATTGAAATCAAGGGTAGCTACGTGCTTGCCGTGGATGATGGCAATGCTTACCTCGAAGCTGGGTTAGCGGGATTAGGCGTAATTGCGCTACCGGTCTATATAGCAGAAGCGCATCAGGCTTGTGGTTCCTTGATTCGGCTGTTCGAACCTTGGCGTATTAAGCCAATGCCCCTGTACCTGGCATTTCCGCCTAACCGCCATGTCAACGCCAGACTGCGCGTTTTTATTGATTGGATCGTTGAATTAATGCAGCAGCATGTCCCCAACACCAATAGAAAGGGAAATGAGATTTAGCTTATTTATTCGCCCGTTACTGGCAAAGGCGCTCCCGGTCAGAGGAGCTAAATTTGAAAAAGCTGCTTTTGCCCTACAGCACAAACTCATAGTGCGAGCCATCCGGCAGCTCAACGTCAAGCTTAAGCTTTCCACCCGCTGCCTCAACGTAGCGCTTAAGTGAAGAGAGTTTCAGATCGCGCCCTGGCTTCTCCATAATCGCGACGGTGGGCTGCTTGATGCCCAGCGCCTGCGCCATTTCAACCTGCGTTTTTTGCACCTTTTCACGTAGCTCTGCCAGGTGAATGTTAAGCAAAATGTCGGCCGCCATTGCCTGAGCGCTGGCAACAACATCCGGTTTTTCATCCGCTATAAGCTGCTCAAGGTTTCTGCCCATCGCGCAACGTCCTCTCTTTTAATGTATTCAACCAGTGAGTGAATTCCCGGTCAGCCACCAGAAGCATCTCATCGTAAAATCGTCTTTCGTTGCCTGCCTTGTTGCCAGCACAAAGCACAATGCCGGTTCGATTTGGGTCAAACGCGAAAAATGCCCGCAACGGATCGCCCTTACTCTGAATGCGCAGCTCTTTCATGTTACTGTGACGAGAGCCTTTAAGCGTATCGGCATAGGGTCTCGACAAAGCCGGCCCCTTTTCTCGCAAAACAAGCAGTGCTGCCAGCACGCAGGCCCGGTCAGTATCGTCAAGTGAACGAAACCAGCAATCAAACCTGTCCGTCGTGTTAATTGTCCACACACTTCCTCCGTGAATATAGATCAAAAGCTATATAGCAGTAAAGCTATAGCAGCAATTATCCTGAGAGAATGTGCATGATTCATGTGTTTTTACGCGAAAGCTGAAGACGTGCAGGAGTATTTCGATGAATCACCCGTCAGGCATTCACCGCATTGCGAGCAGTACCGTAAAAAAGAGTTCAGAACTCCGAGTGCTGACGCCAGGCCGCCACTTCCTCATCCAGCCACTCGACAAAGAGAGCCACCTCCGGCTTCGCCTCCGTTAACTGCGATGTCACCAGCCAGTAAGGCCAGGGATACGGCGCAGTGAAAGGGGTACAAAATGTGTATGAGCACAACCTGCGCCCGGAAGAAAAGCAGCACGGTGCCTGGGTCGATCGCATTACAGTCCAGCTGCTGGCGGCCTGCAGGGAATGGAATGCGCTGCTAAAGACGCGTCCGACCATCTACGCTCCCGATCGGGTTGCCGTCACCAGTACGGTTATCGGGACGTTTATTCAGTCAATGAGCCCGGTCAGCGCAGCGCTACCGGGCAAACCCGCACCTAAATCTGATAATCAATCGCCACTTCTTCCGGCTCCATGACCTGACGTTTAATCTCATCCACCGACAGCCCGGCGTTGCAGAGCTCGATAAAGCGCCACACATAGTTGCGCTGCAGCTGTCCACGCTTCAGGCCAAGCCATACGGTGTTGGCGTCAAACAGATGACGTGTGTCAAGACGCACCAGGTTCCCGTCTTCGCGTTCTCCACTGGACTGTTCCGCCACCAGGCCAATGCCCAGCCCCAGTTCGACGTAGGTTTTGATCACGTCAGAATCCTGCGCGCTCAGCACGATGTCCGGCGTTAACCCTTTACGGTTGAAGGCTTCATCAATACGCGAGCGTCCGGTGATCCCCTGGCGGTAGGTAATGAGTGGCCATTTCGCAATGTCTTCCAGCGTCAGGGGAGAAACCTGATTCAGCGGATGATCGACCGGAAGTAATAAGCTGTGGTACCAGCGGAACCAGGGGAAAGCCACCAGCAGTGGGTCGTTGCTCAGGCGTTCGCTGGCAATGCCGATATCCGCCCCACCGTTTTGCAACAGCACTTCAATTTCCTGCGGCGTGCCCTGGATAAGCTCCAGACGGACGTCAGGGAAAAGTTCGCGGAACGCTTTAATCACCGGCGGCAGGCTGTAGCGCGCCTGGGTGTGGGTAGTGGCAATGGTGAGCACGCCCGAGGCGTCATTGGTGAAGAGATCCGCCAGGCGACGCACGTTGCTGGCCTCGTTGAGGATCCGCTCAGCGATGGTGAGCAAAGCCTTACCCGGCTCCGTCATGCCGAGCAGCCGCTTGCCGCGACGGATAAAGATCTCTATGCCCAGTTCCTCTTCCAGCTCGCGGATATGGCGGCTGACGCCGGACTGAGAGGTATAAAGCATATTGGCGACCTCGGTCAGGTTGTAGTCCCGCCTGGCCGCCTCACGGATAATTTTAAGTTGCTGGAAATTCACGATTCACTCCGGCGCATCTGACATAGCTCTATTGTTAGAGTCAGCCGTGCTGCAGAACAAATAATAAAAACCAGCATCTTATGCTTTTATGGAATATCAGCTCACGAGCTGGAGTTCACGGTTCTCAAGCGAAGGCTTGCTGACCAGCGACATCAAAATCTCTTTTACCGCCTGCGCCTGTGGCGACAGCGAACCGCGTGCGGACATGTTCAGCGACAGCGGCAGGCTCATGGAAGGTGTGGTGATCCGCGCCATCCAGCCGTTTGCCGCACTGCACAGCGAGCGTGCTGCGGACTCCGGCAGAACGGTCACCCCCATGCCGCTGGCAATGGCTGCGGTCAGCGTGGAGATCGAGTCGATTTCGCCGATGATTTTGGCCGTCAGGCGGCGCAGGGAGAACGCTTCGTCCACGCGCACGCGTACAGCGCTGTAGTCGCGCGGCAGATAGAGGTTCATTTCTGCCACGGCGGTAAGGTCGACGCTCTGGCCCGGGCAGTCGCGGGTGCCCACGAGGTAGAGATCTTCTTTCAGCAGCGGCTGGCTGGTGATCCCGGCAACCGGGGAGCGATCGTAAAGGACCGCCATGTCCAGCTGGCCACTGAGCAGTTTATCATTCAGGACAGAACCGCTGTTTTCGTGCAGATAGACCAGCACTTCAGGCAGCTCAGCGCGGACGGCCTGCAGCAGCGGCATGGTTATGGACGATGCCGCCGTTCCCGGCGCCAGCCCGATGGACACGTGCCCGCTCAGGGTCTGCCCCACGTTATTTACCGCCAGTTGCGCCTGTTCACACTGGCGAAGAATGGTGCGCGCATGGGTATACAGGATCTTACCGGCTTCCGTGGGCGTGACGCCGCGTTTGGTGCGGATCAACAGCTGCTGATCCATCTCGCCTTCCAGAGTAGCCACCTGCTGGCTCAGCGCAGGCTGCGCGATATGCAGCACTTCTGCCGCTTGAGTCAGGCTGCCGATATCGACGATTTTTACGAAGTATTTCAGTCGTCTTAAGTTCATTTTGCCCCCTGTTCGAAATGCTGTGCCGGAACCGGCTGTCGTTGTTGAACAGGTTTTGCAATATGAATGCCACTTTTACCAGGCGGTCTTAATTGGGCGCTAAGCGCCTGAAAATAAGGAAACCTAATCATGGAGGGGGGTTTTATTACCGAAACAGCAGTTTATGATCTGCCCCATTAGAGGTATACCCGCACCAAAGCGGTGCATTCCGCTGTCAAAAACATCACTTTGCCGATTTTGTCAGCAAACGATCAAAAGGCGGCGATCCACCCTTTGACAAGGTGAACGCAGGTCGATAATATGCGCCCCGTTCACACGATTCCTCTGTAGTTCAGTCGGTAGAACGGCGGACTGTTAATCCGTATGTCACTGGTTCGAGTCCAGTCAGAGGAGCCAAATTTGAAAAGCCTGCTTTTAAAGCAGGCTTTTTGCTTTTCTGCGTCGGGTAAAATTGTCGGGTGGCGGCTTCGCCTTACCCGACCTACTGGACTGTAGGCCCGGTAAGCGCAGCGCCACCGGGCAACACAGCCTCAATAAGCAAGCTTCACCGGCATCCCTGACCGCCGGTCCAGTTCGGCTCCCGCCCCCTCGTTTATCAACTGCGTCCGCTGCGCGGCTGACATTGGCAGAGGCACTTTTCGGGTCGATTCAAACTCCGCGCGATTACGTGATAATGGCTCGTGAACCTCCACCCAGCGGCTGCCGTCCGGTTCCGTGGTGACTTTAACGGGCCGATCGATAAGCTGTACGCGGGTTCCAACGGGGACATTATCGAAAAGGTATTTGATGTCGTTATTGCGCAGACGAATACAGCCCTGGCTCACCCGCAGTCCGATGCCGAAATTCGAGTTTGTGCCGTGTATGGCATACAGCCTGCCAATATAGATCGCATACAGCCCCATCGGGTTATCCGGTCCGGCGGGCACGAAGGCAGGCAGCGTTTTTCCCTCTGCCGCATAGGCACGGCGCGTATTCGGCGTCGGAGACCAGGTTGGCCCCACCTGCTTACGTTCAACCGCCGTTACCCAGTTACGCGGGGTTTCGCGCCCGGCCTGACCGATGCCGATGGGCAGCACTTCAACGGTATTGCTGCCAGGTGGATAATAGTAAAGACGCATTTCCGCCACGTTAACGACAATCCCCTCGCGGACGGTGTCGGGCAAAATCAGCTGCTGGGGAATCACCAGCCGGGTGCCGGATTTGGGCAAGAAAGGATCCACCCCCGGATTCGCTTCCAGCATATTGCTTAGCCCCTGCCCGTACTGCGCGGCAAAGGCCTCAAGCGGTAACGTATTGCGCTCGGGAACGGTGATGATAATCGGGGTTCCCACCAGACGACTGCCTTCCGGCGGTAAGGGATAGGTTACGGCAAACGCGCCGGGTACAGCGGCACACAGCGTAAGGACGAACCAGGTAAATCGCATCATAATTTCCTGTGCTCAAAAAAGAGAAAGCCTCGACTCAGGCAGGCTTTCTCAGTTTACGCTATTACGCCTCGGTTTTGCGCCATCTGCGCGTCAGCATTTTTTCCGCCTCGACAATAAGGAACATCACAAAACCAATCAGGAAGGTGATGACCCAGTAGCGGAACGGCAGTGCTTCGGTGCCAAACAGCATCTGCATGAACGGTGCGTAAATGATAAGAAGTTGTAGCGCCAGCAGTACACCGCTCACGATCCAAATCCCTTTATTCGCCAGCAGGCCTTTGCTCAGCGAGAAGCCGTCATTAACGCGGCAGTTAAGCATGTAAAACCACTGCGCGGTCACCAGGGTTTGCAGCAGCACGGTGCGGATAAATTCCGCCGAGTAACCGCGCGGCTGTAGCCAGGCTTCCAACACGAAAGCGCTGATGGCAATCATCAGACCGACAAACACCACGCGCCAGATGGCATAGCCGTCCATCACATGCAGATTCGCCTTACGCGGTGGCCGGTTCATGATGTCCTTCTCACCCGCTTCAAACGCCAGGCCAAACGACAGCGTTGCCGACGTCGCCATGTTCATCCACAGGATCAGGACCGGCGTCAGCGGGATCAGGTTCCCCGCCAGCAGCGCAATGATGATCAGCAGGGCCTGCGCGATGTTGCTCGGGATAACGAACAGAATGGTTTTTTTCAGGTTATCGTAAACCCGACGCCCCTCGTGCACCGCATTGGCAATGGTGGCAAAGTTGTCATCCGTTAACACCATGTCGGCGGCTTCCTTGGTGACCTCTGTCCCCTTAATCCCCATGGCGATACCCACATCCGCCCGCTTGAGCGCCGGGGCATCATTTACGCCATCCCCGGTCATGCCCACCACTTCCTGTTTACTTTGCAGGGCCTGCACGAGGCGGAATTTATCCTCCGGGCTGGTTCGGGCGAAAATATCGTACTGCTGCGCGGCGTCGCTCAGCTGACGGTCGTCCATCGCCTCCAGCTCGCGTCCGGTGATAGCGCTTGCAGCGTTACCAATCCCCAGCATTTGCCCAATGCTCATGGCCGTTTGCGGGTGGTCGCCGGTGATCATTTTCACGCGAATCCCTGCCTGCAGACAGTCGGCGATTGCAGTAATGGCCTCCGGACGCGGCGGATCCATCATTCCCGCAATACCCAGCAGGATCACGCCATCACGCAGGTCCGGGTGATCCAGCTCGCACTGTCCCTCGCGGGCAGGTTTCCAGGCCGCAGCCACCATACGCAACCCTTCCCGGGCATACTCTTCGATCTTGCCTTCCCAGTAAGGTTGATCGAACGGCTGCAGTCCGTCATTCGTCTGCTGGTGCTGGCAGAGGCGGAACAGGACGTCCGGCGCGCCGGTGATTAAAATCGCCTCTTCTTCACCCAGCCGGTAGAGCGTGGACATGTATTTATACTGCGAATCAAACGGGATTTTACTGCGCATTTCCGTATCAAGCGCTGGGAGCGGGATTTTTGCCGCCAGCACCTTCAGGGCGCCCTCGGTCGGCCCCCCGGTGATTTTCCACAGCCCCTGCTCGTCTTTGATCAGCTGGCTGTCATTACAGAGGTCAATGGTGCGCAGGTAGCGTTCCAGCAGGGAACCCTGCGTCACGCTGACGGGCGTCGGGTCATCTACGGGGTGAATATTCCCCACCGGTTCGTAGCTGTCGCCCTCCACGCGATAGGTCGTGTCAGCGGTAATCACCGCTTTGACCGTCATTTCATTCATCGTCAGGGTGCCGGTTTTATCCGAGCAGATGACCGTCATTGCGCCCAGGGTTTCCACCGTGGGCAACTTACGAATGATGGCCTTGCGACGCGCCATGGCCTGTACGCCAAGCGAAAGGATGATGGAAATGATGGCCGGCAGGCCTTCCGGCACGGCGGCAACGGCGAGGCTGATAAGCGACAGCACCAGTTCAGAAACCGGCATATCCCGGAACAAGAGGCTGAAAACAAACAGCGCCACCATCATGACCAGGATAGTAATGAAGATGGTTTTACCGAGCTTATCCATCTGCACCATCAGCGGCGTGCGGTGCTTTTCAATGTCGGACATCATCTGATTGATGTGGCCAAGCTCGGTCTCGCTCCCGGTTGCCACCACCACGCCTTTACCGCCGCCGGAGCTAACGGTGGTGCCTGAGTAAAGCAGGTTATACCGGTCACCTAAAGGCAGTTCCCCGCTTAACGCATCGCTGTTTTTTTCAACAACGGTGGATTCGCCGGTCAGGATGGCCTCCTCCACGCGAAGGTTATGCGCTTCAATCACACGCAGGTCCGCAGGAATACGATCCCCGGCGCGGATCACCACGATATCACCCGGGACCAGCGACGTGGTGGGGATCGTTTCATGATTCCCCTGTCGTACCACCACGGCTTCGCTGGAGAGCATATTGCGAATACTCTGCAACGATTTTTCAGCATTGCTCTCCTGGATATGGCCAATCAGCGCGTTAATGATGGCAACCCCCAGGATCACGAACATATCTACCCAGTGGCCCATAAAGAGCTTAAGCAACGCGGCCACCAGCAGAACGTAAATCAATACATCGTTAAAATGCGCCAGGAAGCGCAGCCAGGCGGGTTTGCCCTTTTTTTGCGGCAAAGCATTCTCACCATGCTGCTGAAGTCGGGCTGATGCCTCAGTGCCGCTAAGTCCTTCCAGAGTGGAGTGGATATTCGACAGGGTTTCGTCAACGGTTTGTTGATAATATGGACGTTCAGATTTTCCTGTTTTCATCGTTCCTTCCTCAGGTTCTATTCAGAAATCACCTTGCTTTCATGTAATTAACGAATAACGAAAACAGGAACATGGGCGTAACGGACAATACTTGCCGCCTCCGATCCTAACAAATGGGTTTGAATATTTGGATTTCGAGAGCCAACAATAATCGCGCCAGCAGCAAGTTCATCCGCCAGCTTAATAACCTCATCACGAACATTTCCGCTACGAACATGGAGATGAACCCGCTCTTCTGGCAGATTCAATTTTTTGACCAGGTCAGACAGTTTTTCTTTCGAATTATTAATCATATATTCATCCATCTTGCGCGCATCTGAAATAAAACCGCGCGTCAGTTCGGCTGAAAATTTGGGCATGACGTGCAGCAAATGAATGTCACCCGATGCGCTTTGCGCCAGAAACTGTGCATGTTGCAACGCTTTATCCGCCAGGCTTGTCTCGTAGACGTCCACCGGAACGAGAATGTTTTTATACATATCGAGCATCCTTTTTATAACCAACATGAGAGTGAATGAAGCATAAAAACGCATTAAATGCAGGGGGTTGCCCTTAATGCCAGTTACGGTAAAAAGAGATGAATAATATTAAACGTAGCACAGGAATATCAGGTTTAGCGCTTCCCCACTGCTAATGGTTATTTAACATTTATCTTTTCGCCGACTATGCTCATAGTTAGCCACCGCGTCCGGCTCATGGAGGAATGTATGTATGGTATAAGCCTGATCCGACTGGGTATGTTTATTGCGCTTGCCATTATCGCCAGCACGGCGATTGGTTTATTTACCTATATGGTCGTCACTGTTCTGGCAGAATAGTGTCACCCCTGTCCAGGTTATGGAATAAATAAAACAGTTATTTATTAGGGGAATACAGTGAACCGCTACCTCTCTCTTTTACCGTTCGTTTTGTTAACGCTCACAGCGTGCGACCCGAAACCCAAAGACGTCTCCCCCCTGCCCAGGATGGTAAAAGTAGCGGAGGTGACGGTTCCCGGTAACGCCCAGCAGCGCGTTTTTCCCGCCCGCATTGAATCGGGCGATGCCACAGACCTTTCCTTCAAGCGCGCAGGTCAAATTGAAGCGCTCGATGTGCGTCAGGGCGCAGTCATCAAGCAGGGTCAACAGCTTGCAAGATTGAATGCCCGTGAAGCCCAGCAGCGGGTTAATGACAGACAAACGGCGGCGACGCTGGCCCAGAGGCAATTCGATCGCTTCCAGACGCTGGCGGGCCGCCAGGCGATTTCGAAAGCCGAAATGGACGTGCAGCGTGCGAACCGCGATTCGGCGAATGCAGCGCTACAGATCGCCCGAGAAGAGTTGAATCAAATGACGCTTGTCGCCCCCTTCAGCGGGACGGCGGCCAGCGTACATGTCCGAAACCATCAGGTAGTGTCTGCCGGTCAGCCCATCGCGACGTTAACCCGCACCGATCTGCTTGACGTGGTGTTCAGCATCCCTGAAAACCTGTTTAAGACCTTTGATATTCGCAACGCGCAGTATCGCCCGGTAGTGAGAATTAACGCCATTCCGGATCGGGAATTTACCGCCGTTTATAAAGAACACTCGGGCAGCAGCGACAGTAATACCCTGACCTGGCAGGTAATACTCACCATGCCGCGGCCAGATGATTTTCCCGCCGTCGGTGGCGTAAGCGGTACGGTGACCATTAATTTAACCAACCTCCCGGCTGGCACGGGCACTCAGGCGCTGGTCGTACCGGTTGAGGCAGTCTTTAACCCGGACAACAGCCCGCGCAATGAGCCGCACGTCTGGGTTGTGGCAGGAGAAGGCGACACGCTCCATCTTGAAGACCGCAAGGTCAGCGTGGGGCAAGTGATTACCGAAGGCGTGGTGATCACCAGCGGGCTTAAGGCGGGTGAGCGCGTCGTAGCCGCAGGCGTTGGGGAGCTGCATGCTAACCAGCCGGTGCGTATCTGGACGCGTGAACGGGGACTGTAATGGATATCTCTCGTCAATTTATTAATAACCCTGTTCGCGTCTGGCTAACGATTCTGCTGCTGGGCATCGGGGGTATTTTCGCGCTGTTGAATATCGGCAGGCTGGAAGATCCCGCCTTTACCATCAAAACCGCAGTGGTGGTCACCCACTACCCCGGCGCATCCGCTCAGCAGGTCGAAGAAGAGGTGACGCTGCCGCTGGAAAATGCCCTTCAGCAGCTGCCTTATCTGGACAACGTGAGCTCCATCTCTTCAAACGGTTTGTCGCAAATCACCGTTAACATCGCGTCACGCTATCACTCAAACGAACTGCCGCAGATTTGGGATGAACTGCGCCGCCGCGTGGGCGACGCCTCGCGTCAGTTCCCGTCCGGCGTCGTCACGCCCTTTGTGAATGACGATTTCGGCGACGTGTTCGGCTTCTTCTTCGCCATTTACGGGGATGAATTCAGTAATCCTGAACTGGTGAGATACGCGGAGCAGCTGCGCCGCGAGTTGATTCTGGTCCCCGGGGTCGCGAAGGTTGCCATCGGCGGAGCGATTAGCCAACAGGTCAATATCGATATTTCCCTGACCAAAATGGCCGCGCGCGGCATTACCCTGAACCAGCTTTCCGCCCTGCTCAGCAGGCTTAACGTCGTTTCCAGCGCCGGAGAAATCACCTCCGGCAGCGAATCCATTCGTCTGCACCCGACCGGTGAGTTCGAGAATCTGGATGAACTGGCGGATCTCATCATCACGCCTTCCGGCACGGGGGCGGCGACGCGTCTGCGGGATATCGCCACGCTGTCGCGCGGGCTGAACGAATCGCCAGCCAGTATCTACCATGCCAACGGCAAAAAAGCCGTCACCATGGGCGTCTCGTTTATTCCCGGCGTGAACGTGATCGACGTGGGCCACGCGCTTGAGGCGAAGCTCAACCAGATGTCGGCGGAAAAACCGGCAGGCATACAGATAGATCTGTTTTACGATCAGGCAGCCGAAGTGGGCCATTCTGTTAACGGTTTTATTATTAACTTCCTGATGGCGCTGGCGATTGTCATCGGCGTGCTGCTGATCTTTATGGGCGTACGCAGCGGGATCATCATCGCGTTTTCCCTCGCGCTTAACGTGCTGGGCACGCTGCTGATTATGTATCTCTGGGGCATTGAGCTACAGCGCATCTCGCTTGGGGCGCTGATTATCGCCCTCAGCATGCTGGTGGATAACGCCATCGTCATTGTCGAAGGGGTGTTGATTGCCCGACAGCAGGGCTCACCGCTATTAACCGCCGTTAACACTATCATCCGTCGCTCCGCCCTGCCGCTGCTGGGGGCGACGGTGATCGCTATCCTTGCGTTTGCGCCTATCGGGCTGTCGCAGGATTCCACCGGGGAATACTGTAAATCCCTCTTCCAGGTGCTGCTGATTTCCCTGATGCTGAGCTGGTTCTCGGCGCTCACCCTCACCCCGGTGATGATTAAGTGGTGGTTGTTTAAAAACGACAGCGCGCCGGGCACCACTGACGAGTCAGATCCTTACGACAAACGTCTCTACCGCCTCTATCAGCGCCTGCTTAACACGCTGCTGCACCATAAGGCACCGACGCTGGTAGTGATGGCCGCCCTGCTGGCCGCGTCTGTCTGGGGGTTTGGCGCGGTGCGGCAAAACTTTTTCCCGTCGTCCAATACGCCGATTTTCTTTGTCGACCTGTGGTTACCCTACGGGACCGATATCAAATGGACCGAGAAAATGACCGGTGATATTGAGAAAACCATCAAGGACCAGCCCGGCGTGGAAACCACCATCTCCACCATCGGTCAGGGGAGCATGCGGTTTATTCTGACCTACAGCGGACAGCGGCAGTACAGCAACTATGCGCAGATCATGGTGCGCATGGATGACCAGCGTAACATTTCCCCCTTGACCCGCCACGTTGACGAGTACATCGCGCGAAACTACCCGCAGGTGAACGCCAGCACGAAACGGGTGATGTTTGGCCCTTCCGGCGACAGCGCCATTGAAGTGCGCATTAAAGGCCCGGATCCTGACAGGCTGCGTCTGATTGCCAGCCAGGTGGACGATATTCTGGCGCGCGATCCGGCTACGGGGAGCGTCCGAAACGACTGGCAAAACCGCAGCAAAGTGATCCGCCCGCAGTACGTTGCCGCGCTGGGACGCGAGCTTGGCGTGGATAAACAGGACGTCGACAACGCGCTGGAGATGAATTTCTCCGGCAGCCGGGCGGGGTTGTATCGGGAAGGCAGCGACCTGCTGCCCGTGGTGGTGAGGCCCCCGGAAAGCGAAAGGCTGGATGCCAGCCACCTGAACAACGTGCTGGTGTGGAGCCAGGCGCGGCAGCAGTATATCCCGCTGAGTAACGTCGTCAGTCGCTTCTCTCTGGAGTGGGAAGATCCGCTCATTCTTCGACGCGACCGCTCGCGGGTACTGACGGTTCAGACGGACCCGGACCCGCTGACCCAGCAAACCTCCGGCGATATTCTCGCCCGCGTGAAGCCGCAGGTAGATGCCCTTCCCCTGCCACACGGTTACAGCATCGAGTGGGGGGGCGATGCGGAAAACTCCAGTGAAGCGCAGCAAGGGCTGTTCACAACGCTGCCTCTCGGGTATCTGGTGATGTTTGTCATTACGGTGCTGATGTTCAGCTCGGTAAAAAATGCCGTCGCAATCTGGCTGACCGTACCGCTGGCGTTGATTGGCGTCACACCAGGATTTTTAATTACCGGCATTCCCTTTGGCTTTATGGCGCTGATTGGTCTGCTGAGCCTGAGCGGAATGCTCATCCGCAACGGCATCGTGCTGGTGGAAGAAATCGAACAGCAGAAAACGCAAAAGGATCAGCACAGTGCGATCGTTTATGCCGCCACCTCGCGCCTGCGCCCTATCCTGCTCACCGCGTTCACGACCGTACTTGGCCTGGCTCCGCTACTGCTGGATGTTTTCTTCCAGAGCATGGCCGTTGTGATTATGTTTGGACTGGGGTTTGCTACAATCCTGACGCTACTGGTACTCCCCGTGATCTATGCGTGTTTCCATCGTAAGGACGAAGCCAAACAACAATGAATGCGACAGGGCTGAACATTATCAAGACGCTGGGCTGTATGACGGCGGTGACCTTCTTCACCATCTACAATACCTGGGATCATTATGATTATGACTATCACTGGATCCTGGGATTTTTAACCTTTATCTCGACGATCGCTACACCGCTGTTTTTTGTGGTGTCGGGCTATCTCGACGGACAATCCCGGCACGGCACGCGCTGGCAGCTGGGTAAAATTAAAAGTCTTGTGATTGTTTTTCTGTTCTGGATAACGATCTACTACCTGTGGGAGCCTTATCAGCGCGGGTATTTAATCCAGCCCTGGTTCGTGTTCGCCTTTGTCGTGATTTACACCTTCCACCCGGCGGTAGAGTGGCTTAGCCAGCGGAGATCGCTGTTCTGCGGCGCGATTGCTGTCCTGCTGTTCTTTTCCTACGGATACGATCTGTTATCGGCGCTTTATCCTGAAACGCACGCCCTTTCTCTTTCACCGCAGTATCGGCTTTGGACGTGGCTGCTGTTTTATCTGACGGGGCAACTCTTCTGCGATCCTAAAATCGCCGAGTGGATAAGCCGCAAAAATGTAGTCCGGGCGGCGGTTATCGCCATTCCGTTTATCTATCTCTTCACCTGGTTTTACGAGCGCCACTTCTTTTTTGCCCTGTTTAAGGCCGACAGAAACGCCTTTATCCTCACCGGCTCGCAGATCTACATCCTGATTATTGCCCTGGTGATTGCGGCGAACGGCGTGCGCTTTCGCCGCAATGCTGAGTTTAAGGAGTCCATACTGGCCGCCATCAGCAAAACGATGACTGGCGTATATATTGTGCACTACTCGGTGTTTCATCTGCTGACGGCGCTGATACCGGTGACGTCGCTCGGTATGAAGCTGGCGTTGATTGTACTTACGTTCGTCACCTCTGTTCTCTTCTCCATGCTGGTATTGTCTAACGCCGTGGCAAAAAAGGTGATCACCCTTTAAAAGCCTAAGCGCAGCCAGGCAAAGAGCACGTTGCCGTTGTTATAAGTCCCGGGAATATAGGTGAACTGGACGGTAACGCGCTGATAGCTGGCCGAAAAAAGCGGGAAGATGAACGGTAGCGGGACATAGTTCGCAAAATCATCGCGCGCCGTGATGCCCGCGGCGGCACCGAGCCCAAGGCGGAAATCTCTGGCATTATCCAGATACCAGCCCTTCTCCCAGCCATAGCCCATCGCGGGCTGCCATTCGTTGTGCGAGTCCTTGAACATCATCGCGAAAAGCGCGCTCCAGTTACCCTCTTCGTTATAGCGGGAAACGCCCAGCCCACCTCCCCACGGCATTTCGTTGTACTTGTCGGTTTTTTCTTTGTCGTACATAAAGCGAGCGTGCCAGCTCAGAAACGGCAGGTACAGATCGTAACGCTGAGGCTGCGCCCAGGTTTGCGAAATGTCTTCCGTCAACGCATTCCACCAGCCGCTGATGCGTTGCTCGCCATAGACGTTGGGCTCCGCCTGAAGCGGTGCGACGAATAAAAACAGAATCATCCAGAATGCCGAAAAGGTGCGTTGCATCGTTATTCCCTCAGCTTAACTCACGCGGCGGTCACTATTACTGTAAACCATTCAGCACTTAACGAAGCCAGAAGAGGCAATTATCTCGCCGCAGATGTGGATGAAATTTATTTATTCAGCACCTTCCGGAAAGATAAAAACGTTTTCTCAGGCGTTTTGTCGCGGTAGTCTCATAGGTTCCGTTTATATGACGGGCGCAATGTGAGTGACCTTTTCTTATACCAATAATTAAAAAATCAGTACGGACAGGACAACTATGGACTCCACCCTCATCTCCGATCGTCCCAACGAGGAGACACCTTCGCTCAATCGCGCCCGCCGCGCCGCACTCGGCAGCTTCGCGGGTGCCGTCGTCGACTGGTATGATTTTCTGCTTTACGGCATTACCGCCGCGCTGGTGTTTAACCGTGAATTCTTCCCCCAGATCAGCCCTGCGATGGGTACGCTCGCCGCGTTTGCCACCTTCGGCGTCGGCTTTCTGTTTCGCCCCCTGGGCGGGGTGATCTTCGGCCACTTCGGCGACCGCCTGGGCCGCAAGCGCATGCTGATGCTCACCGTCTGGATGATGGGGATCGCCACCGCGCTGATTGGCATTCTCCCGTCGTTTTCCGCCATTGGCTGGTGGGCCCCGGTATTGCTGGTGACATTACGCGCCATTCAGGGCTTCGCCGTGGGCGGCGAATGGGGCGGCGCGGCACTGTTATCCGTTGAGAGCGCGCCAAAAAATAAGAAAGCGTTTTACAGCAGCGGCGTGCAGGTCGGGTACGGCGTAGGGCTGTTGCTTTCTACAGGACTGGTGTCGTTAATCAGCCAGCTCACCACCGACGAGCAGTTCCTGAGCTGGGGCTGGCGCATTCCGTTCATCTTCAGCATCGTGCTGGTGATTGCCGCACTGTGGATCCGTAACGGCATGGAGGAGTCCGCTGAATTCGAACAGCAGCAGCAGGAAAAACCGACCGTCAAAAAGCGGCTGCCGGTGATGGAAGCCCTGATTCGGCACCCTGGCGCTTTTCTGAAAATTATCGCCCTGCGCCTGTGCGAGCTGCTGACGATGTATATCGTCACCGCCTTTGCGCTGAACTACTCGACGCAGAATCTCGGCCTGCCCAGTGAATTGTTCCTGAATATCGGCCTGCTGGTCGGCGGGATCAGTTGTCTGACAATACCCTGCTTCGCCTGGCTGGCGGACCGGTTTGGCCGCCGTCGCGTCTACATCACCGGCGCGCTGATTGGGAGCCTCAGCGCCTGGCCATTCTTTATGGCGCTGGAGGCGCAGTCGATCTTCTGGATTGTCTTCTTTGCCATCATGCTCGCGAACATCGCTCACGATATGGTGGTCTGCGTGCAGCAGCCGATGTTTACCGAACTGTTCGGCGCCAGCTACCGCTACAGCGGCGCGGGCGTGGGCTACCAGGTCGCAAGCGTGGTCGGCGGCGGGTTTACGCCGTTTATTGCCGCCGCTCTGGTGACCTTCTCCGGGGGTAACTGGCACAGCGTGGCGGTTTATCTGCTGGCCGGTTGCCTGCTGTCGGCGGCAACGGCGCTATTGATGAAAGAGACGAGCCACCGCTGATCTCACTTTTGTTTCACAGGCGTGTGACATACTATCGGGTAGAGTCGCACACCTGTGGAACAAGGAGACAGAGATGAATAATAAGGGCTCCAGCCTGACCCCGGCTCAGGCGCTGGAAAAACTCGACGCGCTGTATGAACAGTCCGTCAACGCGCTGCGCAGCGCCATCAGCGAATATATCGAAACTGGGAAACTTCCCAACGAAAAGGCCAGAACCGAGGGCCTTTTTGTTTATCCATCGCTCTCTGTGACCTGGGACGGCAGCGCCAGCACAACACCGAAAACCCGTGCCTACGCCCGTTTTACCCACTCCGGCTGCTACAGCACCACCGTCACCCGCCCGGCCCTGTTCCGCCCGTACCTCGAAGAACAACTTACGCTGCTGTATCAGGATTACGGCGCGCACATTCACGTTGAGCCCTCGCAGCATGAAATTCCATACCCCTACGTGATTGACGGTTCGGCGTTAACCCTCGACCGTTCGATGAGCGCGGGGCTAACCCGCCACTTCCCGACGACGGAACTGTCGCAGATTGGCGATGAGACGGCCGATGGGATCTATCACCCGGCAGAATTTTCTCCCCTGTCGCACTTTGATGCTCGCCGGGTCGATTTCTCCCTGGCGCGACTGCGCCACTACACCGGCACGCCCGTCGAACATTTCCAGCCGTTCGTCCTCTTTACCAACTACACCCGCTACGTTGACGAGTTTGTCCGCTGGGGCTGCAGCCAGATCCTCGACCCGGAAAGCCCGTATATCGCCCTCTCCTGTGCGGGAGGGATCTGGATCACTGCGGAGACCGAAGCGCCCGAGCAGGCCATTTCCGACCTGGCGTGGAAAAAACATCAGATGCCCGCCTGGCACCTGATCACCGCCGACGGTCAGGGCATTACGCTGATTAACATCGGCGTGGGCCCGTCAAATGCCAAGACCATCTGCGACCATCTGGCGGTGCTGCGTCCGGACGTGTGGCTGATGATCGGCCACTGCGGCGGCCTGCGTGAAAGCCAGCTGATTGGCGACTACGTGCTCGCCCACGCCTATCTGCGTGATGACCACGTGCTGGATGCGGTGCTGCCGCCGGATATCCCAATCCCGAGCATCGCCGAAGTGCAGCGTGCGCTGTATGACGCCACCAAAGAGGTCAGCGGCATGCCGGGTGAAGAAGTTAAGCAGCGCCTGCGCACCGGTACGGTCGTCACGACGGATGACCGCAACTGGGAGCTGCGTTACTCCGCCTCCGCGCTGCGGTTCAACCTGAGCCGCGCGGTGGCCATTGATATGGAAAGCGCCACCATCGCCGCGCAGGGGTATCGCTTCCGCGTCCCGTACGGCACGCTGCTGTGCGTCTCCGATAAGCCGCTGCACGGCGAAATTAAGCTGCCCGGCCAGGCCAACCGTTTCTATGAAGGGGCGATATCCGAACATCTGCAAATTGGCATTCGCGCCATTGACCTCCTGCGGGCAGAAGGTGACCGGCTCCATTCCCGCAAGCTGCGCACCTTCAACGAGCCGCCGTTCCGCTAATAACGATAAGGAATAACCATGTCCAGCACATCTCCGCTCTCTGCCCTGCGCCACTGGCTTGAGGCCAGCCATCTCGACGGGATGATCGTCCCGCGTGCGGATGCGTGGCAGAGCGAATACTGCGCGCCCTGTGACGAAAAGCTGGCCTGGCTGACAGGCTTTGACGGCTCTGCTGGCGTCGCGCTTGTACTGAAGGATAAAGCGCTGCTGTTCGTCGACGGGCGCTATCAGGTGCAGGCCCGCGTTCAGGTCAATATGGATGAGGTTGAGATCCACCATCTGCACAACGAGCCGCTGGCAGACTGGCTGACGGCAAACGTCGAGGCGGGCACGCGCATCGGTTTTGACCAAATGCTGATGACCCATTCAGAGTTTGAGCAACTGTCTGCCACGCCTTGCGAGCTGGTCCCGCTGAAAGCCTCGCCGTTTGACACACTATGGACTGACCGCCCTGCCGCACCGGCGGGGCTTATCCGGGAAATGCCGGTTGAATACAGCGGTGAAAGCAGCGCTGATAAACGTCAGCGCGTCGCCGCTGTGCTGGCTGCAAGCAATGCCGATTATCTCGCCGTTACCCTGCCGGATAATATCGCCTGGCTGTTAAACGTCCGTGGCGCGGATATCCCTTACAGCCCGGTACCGCTCTCTTTTGCTCTTCTGCGCCGTGACGGCCACGTTGAGTGGTTTGTTAACGACAGCAAGCTCGGCGCCCTGCCGGAAGACGTGCGCAATGCGTTTACCATTGCACCGCAGGACGCCTTTGTCGAACGCTGCCAGCAGATTGCTGCAGGAAAACGGGTGATGGTTGATGCCGATTCCGCGCCGGTCGCCCTGCGCTTTGCCATCGAACCCCGGGGAGAGATTGTCTGGCGGACCGACCCCATCACCCTGATGAAAGCCACCAAAAACCCGGTTGAGCTGGCCGGTTATCGCGCGTGTCATCACCAGGACGGCGCCGCCTGGGTCAACTTCCTGGCCTGGCTGAGCCGTGAAGTGCCGCTGCGCGAGGCGGCAGGGAATCCGCTAACAGAGCTGGAAGTTCAGGCGCAGCAGCTGGCGTTCCGTCAACAGCAGCCCGGGTTCATCGAGCAGAGTTTTGCGACCATCTCCGCCTCTTCGAGCAATGCGGCGATGTGCCACTATCATTCGAGCGAGGCCAGCAACAAGCCCATCGGTCATGACCATTTTTACCTTAACGATTCCGGCGGTCAGTACGTGAATGGCACCACCGACGCCACGCGCACGCTGGCATGGGGTAAGGTCGATCCGCAGCAGCGCCTGCACTACACCGCCGTGCTGAGAGGCTTCCTGTCGCTGATTACCCTGCAGTTCCCTTCCGGGACTCAGGGACATCAGCTGGATGCCTTTGCGCGTCGTCCGCTGTGGGAGATGGGACTGGATTACGATCACGGCACGGGGCATGGCGTGGGTCATCAGCTTCTTATCCATGAGAACCCGCATCGCATTGCCAAAAAGGTCAACCCGTGGCCGCTGGTGGCGGGCAATATCATGACGATTGAACCGGGATACTATCTGGGCGATAGCCACGGTATTCGTATTGAAAACCAGGTGGAGATTGTGGAGAGCCGTCCGGGGTTCTGCAGGTTTGCCTCGCTGACGCTGATCCCGATCGACTTAAGCCAGGTTGAGCTGCATTTGCTGAGCGAGCAGGAAAAGCAGTGGCTGGATGCGTATCACCAGCAGGTACGCGAGGCGCTGTCACCGCTGGTAAACAGTGATGCGCGTCCGTGGCTGGTAGAGGCGACGGCACCGGTTCGTGTGAACGGATAGTGCGGCTTTTGCCGGGTGGCGGCTTCGCCTTACCCGGCCTACGATTCGAGGTTTTTGTAGGTCGGGTAAGGCGAAGCCGCCACCCGACAATTTTACCCGACGCAGAAAAGCAAAAAGCCTGCTTTAAAAGCAGGCTTTTCAAATTTGGCTCCTCTGACTGGACTCGAACCAGTGACATACGGATTAACAGTCCGCCGTTCTACCGACTGAACTACAGAGGAATCGTGTGAACGGGGCGCATATTATCGATGCGCTCCCGGGATGTCAAAGGCAGAATGCATATTTCCGATCGTTTGACGATTTATTCTCCACTTCGCACAATTGTCAGGCATTTTGTCGCGGATATTTCCACAGCCAGCGCCCGCTGACCATACGCCAGTAGAACAGCCCGCCCCGCACGGCCCAGTCCAGGAACATCCCCAGCCAGACGCCGATCACACCCCATCCAAGCATTACACCAAGCGTATACCCCGCCACGACGCGACATCCCCACATGCCAAGCATCGACACCCACATCGCAAAGCGGGCGTCGCGCGCGCCCTTCAGCCCGGCAGGCAGTACCCATGAGGCCGCCCAGATAGGCATAAAAGCCGCATTGAGCCAGATGAGGACTTTTACAACTTCTTTAACGTCGTCTTCATGGGTATAGAACGAGGCCATCAGCCCGGCAAACGGCGCGGTTCCCCAGGCAATCACGGTCAGTCCAATGGTCGACAGCCAGAAAACGTGGCGCAGCTGTCGCTCCGCCTGGCCGATTTGCCCTTTCCCGAGCCGTTTCCCGGTAATAATGGTCGATGCAGAGCCCAGCGCGTTACCCGGCAGGTTAATCAGCGAGGCGATGGAGAAGGCGATGAAGTTACCGGCGATCACGTCGGTGCCCATCCCGGCGACAAACATCTGCGTCAGTAATTTCCCGCCGTTAAACAGCACCGACTCAATGCTTGCGGGAATGCCGATCCCCATCACTTCCCAGATAATGGCGAAATTGAAGGGGCGGAAATAGCTCTTCAGCGTGAGGCGCAGCGAGGGGGTGATCCCCGCCATCAGCACGCCGATAATCGCCGCTGCACCGATATAGCGTGAAATGGTTAGTCCCAGTCCTGCACCGACAAAGCCCAGCCCGTCCCACGAGAACACGCCGTAGATCAGCACGCTGCTGATGATAATATTCAGGATATTCATTCCGCCGTTGATCAGCAGCGGAATTTTAGTGTTCCCTGCCCCGCGCAGCGCGCCGCTGCCAATCAGGGCGATGGCCGCCGCCGGATAGCTGATGACGGTCATCTCCAGATAGGTCAGCGCCAGGTCTTTAACCTCGTTCGTGGCCTCCCCGGCGACAAAATCGATGATCTCTTTGCCGAAATAGTGGATCACCGCCGCCAGAACGGCCGAAAAGACAGTCATGATCATCAGCGACTGGCGTGCCGCCTCGCGCGCACGTTTGGGATCCAGCTTGCCGAGGCTAAAGGCCACCACCACCGTCGTCCCGAGGTCAATCGCGGCAAAGAACGAGATCACCACCATGTTAAAGCTGTCCGCCAGACCAACCCCCGCCATCGCCTCTTTTCCCAGCCAGCTCACCAGGAAGGTGCTCAGCACCCCCATCAGCAGAACGCAGGTATTTTCCAGGAAGATAGGCACGGCAAGAGGGGTGATTTCACGCCAGAAGAGAACCCGATAGCTTTTACGTTTTGCATACCATGGCGTGCGCGCGATCGCCTGGCGTAAGGAGGCAGTGACGTTCAAAATGGACCTTAGCGAGAAAAGTTGAAACTCCATTTCAAATAATGGGGGAGAAATGCTCATCCTGCAAAGTATTTTCCAGAAAAAGATGTGTGGATTTACAACAAACTGACGACAGAATCAGCAATCAGTCGCTTTTCCCTAAGATCAGGTTTGACAAAAGTTTTTTCGCCGCTAAGATAAGCCTCCACAACGATTCCTCTGTAGTTCAGTCGGTAGAACGGCGGACTGTTAATCCGTATGTCACTGGTTCGAGTCCAGTCAGAGGAGCCAAATTTGAAAAGCCTGCTTTTAAAGCAGGCTTTTTGCTTTGCGGATGAGGGAAAATGAACGCTCTGTTTGTCTACGGCACGCTGCGCCCGGGCCACTCAAATGCGCATATTCTTGAAAACATTGGCGGCGAATGGCTGGCCGGTTTCGTATCCGGTACGTTTTACGAACGCGGCTGGGGCGCTGCGGCGGACTTCCCGGGGATCGTACTCCACCCCGATGGCCCCCGCGTCGAAGGCTATCTGTTTATCTCTGATCGCCTTGCCACACACTGGTCAATGCTGGATGAGTTTGAAGACGGCTACGATCGGGTTGAGGTCACGGTGACCACCTCTGAAGGCAAGCAGGTTCAAGCCTGGATCTACCAGCTACAACCGCGTTCTGAGCCATAAAAAAAGGCTCTCTGTCACCAGAGAGCCTTTTTCACTATTCGCTGCGATTACTCGCTTTTTGCTTCGCCGTTTTTGATTTCGCCCATCACTTTCAGCTTTTTAGAGATGTCACGACGCTCTTTGGACAGCTCAGCATTTTTGATGATGTAGTCATCAACACGGTCTTCATAGTCGCTCTTCATGCTGGCGATGATGCCCTGAATAGCTTCAACGCTCATGCCTGGCTTGATGTAGTCGCTCAGGTTGTCGAGCAGCAGAACACGTTTCTGGTTGTCACGGATCTTCTTCTCAACGTCCTGGATTTCACGCTGCAGTTTGTTTTTGCGGCGGAACAGGCGGACGAATTCCAGAACATCCTGGAACGAAGGCTTGGTAGTTTCCATTTTTACACCCCTGATAATGTGAGATTCGGATTCGTTAAAGCAACCGTTGTAACAATAACCTTACTGACAGCGGCCGCGAATGACAATGAGTATATCGTTTAAAGCTATCATAACCCCAATTGCTGCTGAATCGAAGCAGCAGGCGTCACATACGCCTTTTATTTGCGCAGCGCCCGGCAAATCAGGTGCGATAACAGCTCAAGCTGCCGCGCCAGTTCCATGCTCAGCCAGACGTAGCCATGAATAGGCGTTTCCGCCACGTTATCGCTCTGGCGCTCATTGATTAACTGCTTCAGTTCCGCAACGATCTCATTCAGACGCTCGCTGTTGGCCAGGATCGGCTGCGGGTTACCTTCGTAGAGCGCATGGGCGATGGTCAACAGCGTTTGCTGCGTCATCTGCTGGGTCTCTTTGAGAGTCTGCGCGTTAAGCATCAACAGATGGCTGGGTCGCGTGGCCCAGTGTGCGTTGATTTGCAGTTCAAGCATGCAGACCAGATTGCGGCTCACCGTCTGAATAGCTTCGAAAATTGATTTCTGAATATGGGTTTCTTTGCTGGCTGGCGTGATCAAGCCGCGCATTTTGACCACGTCGTTAAGGATGGTCTGCAGGTGCTTTTCCAGGCGCGGGCGCTCAACCAGATTCGGGGAAAAACCGGCCTGATAGACGCGGTTAAACGCAGTGACGTAGCTGGCCATCTGAATACGCCAGTGCAGAAAAGCGCGCTGCGGCCAGATACCGGTGAAGAGCATCGCCAGCAGTGAACCCAGGATGACATCCCCGCTTCGCCACAGCGCCGTGGTCATATCCCCGGCGGGCGCACCGACCACCACCGCGAGAGTAATACCGATCAGCAGCGCCTGATAAGGCTTTTTACCCAACGCCAGCCAGCCGCACAGGAACATGGCGGCACCGCACCATGCCAGCATGACCGGGAACGAGATGAGCTCCAGCTTCAGGGCAATAAGCCCCAGGGCCGAACCTAACACGGTCCCGCCAATACGCTCCAGAGCGCGCGGGACAACGTTGCCCCAAAACGAGATGGGCCCCATCACCACCACCAGCGTGATCAGCGGCCACGTTCCTTCCGGAACCTCCAGCAAACGCACCAGGACAAACGTCAACACGAACGCCAGCGCGATGCGACACCCGTGCACCACGCGGTAGTGTTTGTACAACCGAATTTCAAAAGGGGTTAATGATTTGTCGGGACGCACACCCGCTCTCCAGCTACACGGCAAAGCACAATTGTACTGTGTTTTCAGCCGGGCGGATCGCTCCCGGCTTAAAAACCCTTCATTTAGCAGGCTTAAACCGTTTTGTGCTCGACGGCGATATACATTTCGATATCCCAGTAGCCGTCAGCATTGCCGTCATTGAGATAGCGCTCGAAGCAGGGTTTGAGCGCCATCTGGTACTTATTGTCCTGCAGCAGGGAATTGAAGAACTGATACCACGGCGTGGCGAAGTCGTAGTTTTCGACGCGCGCCGTCGCCACGGCATAATCCCCGGCCGCGATTTCCGTCATCATGACGCCTTCGCTGTTTTCCGGGATGACGAAATCATCCGGTACCGTCACGGCCGTATCACAGCGCAGTTTTTCTGCCGGGACTTCATCCGGGTTATCGTAATAGACCGCCACCCACTCCAGCGGCTCAATGTGACGCCCGTCGACCCACATGACCAGCTGTTCAAAGCCCTGTTTTACCGTGTGTTCCCACGGGCCGACCAAATGAAAACCGGCAATCTTACGTTTCTGTTGCTGCGTAATGCTGTAGTCCATACTGCCTCCGCTCATCACTGTATATTTATACACTATAAAACTGGATTATCATTATCAGCAAACGAGGAGTGTTTATTATGTGAGCAGACTCGCAACCCTGCCAGTCTGCTCAGCAACAGTTAAAGCGTGTGATGCAGATAATCGCTCAGACGAGAGAACAGGCCGCCTTTATCAACGGCTTCCAGCGTGACCAGCGGCCAGTGGGCTACCACCTTGTCGCGGTCATAGAGCTGAATCTCCCCGACCCGCTGATGCGCAGCAATCGGCGCTTCCAGCTCTTTCTTATCCAGCACGTACTTGGCTTTGATGTTGGGAACCTCTGCTTTCGGCAAGGCCAGCCAGAAGTCCTGATCGGTGCCCAGTTTCACCTGTTCCTTATCGCCGTACCAGATGCGCTCTGTCCCCACTTTTTTACCGCTATGCAGGATCTGCACCGTATCGAAATTCTGCTGCCCCCAGTGCAGCAGTTTCCGGGCCTGGTCCTCACGCCCTTTCGGGCTATCCGCCCCCATCACCACCGCGATTAACCGGCGCTGGCCGTCTACGGCAGACGCAATCAGGTTAAAACCGGCCCCTGAGGTATGCCCCGTTTTCAACCCGTCCACGTTCATGGTCTTATCCCACAGCAGGCCGTTACGGTTTTGCTGGGTGATTCCGTTCCAGGTCAGGCTTTTTTCGCTGTACATATGATAAAACTCAGGCTCGCCGTGGATGATGGCCCGGGACAGAACGGCCAGGTCATACGCCGAGCTGTGCTGGCCCGGCGCGTCCAGCCCATGGACGGTTTCAAAATGCGTATCGCGCAGGTTCAGCTTCTGCACGTAGTCGTTCATCATCTTCACAAACTGCGGCTGCCCGCCCGCCACGTGATCGGCCAGCGCCACGCAGGCGTCGTTACCAGAATCGACAATCAGGCCGCGGCTCAGATCGCGCACGGAGACGCGATCGCCCTCTTTCAGGAACATCAGCGATGAACCGTCAAACACCGGGTTCCCTTTTGCCCAGGCATCACGTCCTACGGTGACGATGTCATCCGGGGTAATGCGGTGGCTATCAATGGCCCGATCCACTACATAGCCCGTCATCAGCTTGGTCAGGCTCGCCGGATTACGTTGTTGATGTTCGTTGCCCGCCGTTAAAATCTGACCAGTCGTGTAATCCATCAGCACCCAGGAGCCAGCCTGAATGGCCGGAGGCTGCGGCGAAAAATCCAGTGGTTCGGCCGCAAAAGCAGATGAGACACTCGAAGCGAGTAAAGAAACAGCAATAAACAGACGGCGTTTCAACGGTATATCCTCAGGTCATTAAAAATCGATGACCTTTTTACGGGAGTTCTGATGTCGTTACCTGGCTTAATTGCAAAAAAATGTGACAGAACGCAGATTTTTCTCTGAAGCTGGCGCGCAAATTTGCGACGCGGCGGTGCTTTTTATTCGGTCTGACCCGCACGATCGTTTACCATAGTGACGTCATTTTTTAACAGGATGGTATTACTGGTGTCTGACTCTGCCGCTCGCCCGACTTTTTTGTTCCACGATTACGAAACCTTTGGCACGCACCCGGCGCTGGACCGACCGGCGCAGTTTGCCGCCATCCGTACCGACGACGAATTCAACATCATTGGCGAGCCCGAGGTCTTTTACTGCAAGCCTGCGGATGACTATCTGCCGCAGCCCGGCGCGGTCATGGTCACCGGGATCACCCCTCAGGAAGCGCGGGAAAAAGGCGTTAACGAGGCAGAATTCGCCCGACGCATCCACGACTTGTTTACCGTCCCCAATACCTGCGTGGTCGGTTATAACAACATCCGCTTCGATGACGAAGTGACGCGCAACATCTTCTATCGTAACTTCTACGATCCCTATGCCTGGAGCTGGCAGAACCGCAATTCGCGCTGGGATTTGCTCGACATCATGCGCGCCTGCTACGCCCTGCGTCCTGAGGGCATTCACTGGCCGGAAAATGAGGAAGGGCTGACCAGCTTCCGGCTGGAACACCTGACGCGCGCCAACGGCATTGAGCACAGCAATGCCCACGACGCGATGGCGGACGTCTATGCCACCATTGCCATGGCGAAGCTGGTGAAAAGCGCACAGCCCCGGCTGTTTGAGTATCTGCTGAGCCATCGCAGCAAGCAGAAGCTTATGACCCTTATCGACGTACCGCAGATGAAACCCCTGGTGCATATTTCCGGCATGTTTGGCGCCTGGCGCGGCAATACCAGCTGGGTCGCGCCGCTGGCGTGGCATCCGGACAACCGTAATGCGGTCATCATGGTGGATTTGGCGGGCGATATTTCACCGCTGCTCGAACTCGACAGCGATACCCTGCGTGAACGGCTGTACACGCCGAAGAATGAACTCGGCGATCTGCCTGCGGTGCCGGTCAAACTGGTGCATATCAATAAATGTCCGGTCCTGGCGCAGGCGAATACGCTGCGCCCGGAAGATGCTGACAGGCTGGGCATTAACCGCCAGCACTGCCTCGATAATCTCAAAGTGCTGCGTGAAAATCCGCAGGTGCGCGAGAAAGTCGTGGCCATTTTTGCCGAAGCCGAGCCGTTCGTGCCGTCTGAAAACGTGGACGCCCAGCTCTATAACGGTTTCTTCAGTGATGCCGATCGCGCGGCCATGAATATCGTTCTGCAAACCGAGCCGCGCAACTTACCGGCGCTGGATATCACCTTCGCTGATAAGCGCATCGAAAAGCTGATGTTTAATTACCGCGCGCGTAATTACCCGGGAACCCTGGATGAAGCAGAGCAGGAACGCTGGCTGCAGCACCGTCGCAACGTGTTTACGCCAGAGTATCTGCACAATTACGCCCAGGAGCTGGAAATGCTTTATGGCCAATATGAAGGGAATGCTGAGAAACAGGCGCTGCTGAAATCCCTGTACCAGTACGCGCAAGAGATAGTTTGATCGATGGGTATAAAAAAGCCGGAGGCGATGTCTCCGGCTTTTTTTTTGCCCGGTGGCGCTGCGCTTACGCGGGCCTACGGGGTATGTAGGTTGGGTAAGGCGTAGCCGCCACCCGACACAGTCTTACGCGACGTCTTCGTACTGAGGAACCGGGTTACGGAAGCTCTTCGTGACGCAGGCCAGGTACACCAGGCCGATACCCGCCCAAATCAGGCCAAGCACCATCGAGCTCTCTTCCAGGTTAACCCACAGCGCGCCCACGGTCAGGGCACCACACATCGGCAGGAACAGATACTGGAAGTGATCTTTCAGCGTCTTGTTACGCTTTTCACGGATCCAGAACTGAGAAATAACCGACAGGTTAACAAAGGTGAACGCCACCAGCGCACCGAAGTTAATCAGCGCCGTTGCCATCACCAGGTCAAAGTTAATCGCCAGAAGCGCGATCGCACCGACCAGGATAATGTTCATCGCCGGGGTACGCCAGGTTGGATGCACGTAGCCGAAGAAGCTTTTCGGGAATACGCCATCGCGGCCCATTACGTACATCAGACGCGCAACGCCGGCATGCGCGGCCATACCGGACGCCAGTACGGTGATGGTGGAGAAGATCAGCGCGCCGACCTGGAACGCTTTACCCGCCACATACAGCATAATTTCCGGCTGAGACGCATCCGGATCCTTGAAGCGAGAGATATCCGGGAAGTACAGCTGCAGGAAATAGGTCGAGAAAATAAAGATCAGACCGCCAATCAGCGCCGTCAGGAAGATGGCACGAGGAATCACGCGCTCTGCATCTTTCGTTTCTTCAGACAGGTTGCTGATCCCGTCAAAACCGGTAAAGGAGAAGCACAGAATGGTTGCCCCGGTAATCATCGGGATCACATGCGCATCACCAGACCAGAACGGTTTGCTGCTCGCCAGGGTGCCCGCGCCTTCGCCGTGGAATACGCCGTAAATAACCATGCCAAGAATAACCGCAATCAGCACAACCTGAAGCACAACGATAACAGAGTTAAAGTTGGCAACGGACTTGATGCTGCGCAGGTTAAAGGCCGTCATAAAGGCCACCAGCGCCACGACGAACATCCACGAGGGAATCGATGGCACCAGCGCTTCAAAATAGATTTTTGCCAGCAGAATGTTGATCATCGGCGCGAACAGATAGTCGAGCAGCGAAGACCAGCCCACCATAAAGCCAACCGTCGGGCTGATGGATTTCTGGGCATAGGTGTAGGCGGAACCCGCAGACGGATAGCGACGCACCAGCTTACCGTAGCTCAGCGCGGTAAAGAGGATCGCAATCAGCGCGAAGCCGTAAGCCGTCGGCACATGACCGTCGGTGAGGCCCGATACGATACCGAATGTATCGAACAGCGTCATCGGTTGCATATAGGCCAGGCCCATCATAACAACCGGAATCAACGTAAGCGTTTTACGTAATTCCACGCGAGAGGTGTTTGGAGTTGCGTTATGCGACATAGTTAATCTCCTTTACGGTGATAACCGCCACGTAAGCGAAAAATTGCCCCATTTCTTTCTTCCTCAGCGACAACAACTGTCGGATTTTAGTAAATATCTATCCGGTACGAAGCCCGGCCTCTTGGTTTTTAGTTTCGTTTCGTACATGCAAAAAAAAATAACCGACGCCTTTTATATCGTCGATTATTCATTTGGTTGCAGCGGCCGCATTTTGCCCCACATCGGATACAAAAGGCAATACTTTGCAACGCAGCGGGTAATTTTCTTTTTTCTAACTGGCTGATTTCTCGGCACTGCCCTGAGCATATACAGCAGCGATAGCACTATTTGCTAAAATTTCGTCCCGCCACCAGGCGCTGGCGAGCCCGGCGGTTTGCTCATTCCAGCCCACCCATACCGATTCATGGCTGTTTTGAGCAAGTACCTGTTTTTCAACAAGCGCACCGCTGTCAATGTACCGCTGTGCCAGATAGCGGGGTAAATAGCCGCAGCCCAGACCGCTGATTTGCAGCTCCAGCTTGGTTTTAAAGTCGAAAACGGTGATGGCCTCCTGCTCGTCAAGCAGCTGCGAGGAAACCGCACATTCCGGGCGAGAGCTGTCCCCGACCACGATGGCGCGGTAGCCTTTAATCACGCGGCGGTTAAGCGGCTCAGCTTCCTGAGCCAGCGGATGATGGGGCGCTACGGCGAACACCTGCTCCAGCACGCCCAGACGCGCAAAGCCAAACTCACTCAACTGGGGAGGCTCGTGGAGTGCACCGACAAAAATATCCGCCCTGCCCTGGGTTAGGGCATCCCAGGAGCCCCCCAGCACGCCGTTGATAAAGATCAGCCGCGTCACGCTGTGGTGTTGATAGAAGGCCTCAATCAGCGGCGTCAGGAGAGAAAACGGGAAAGTGTCATCCACGCCAATCACCAGCTCGTTTTCCCATCCCTGGTGAAGTTTGACGGCCTGTTTTTCGAGTTCACGAACGGTATGGAGGACTTCACGGCCTTTTTCCAGCAGCATCTGTCCGGTGCGGGTAAAACGGGCGCGATGCCCGGAGCGATCGAGGATCTGGATATTGAGGTCGCTTTCCAGTTTTTGGACGGTATAGCTCAGGGCCGAAGGGGTTTTGTAGAGCTTTGCCGACGCAGCGGCAAAGCTTCCCTCTTTTTCCAGTGCATCCAGAATAATAAGAACATCCAGCAGCGGTTTCATGCTCGCCCCCTTTCGGTGTGCGACGGTCTCCGCTGCGGGATTTATTCCATGGGCATCACCAGCGGATCGGGATACTGATACTCAAACCCCAGCTCATGACAAATGCGATTGCCATCAACAATTTTGCCTTTACTGCCATCCTTTGCCTCACCAAAGACCGGCGGAGCCAGGCCCAGCTGACGTGCCATCAGCGGGTAAAACGTGCTGCGCGCCGGATGAGACGGTGCACATATATTATAGATGTGTCCGCCTTTCGGAGCCTGTAAGAGTAGCTCAATCGCGCCAACCACATCATCAAGATGCACAAGATTGACAACATGTTGGCCATCTGGCGCCGACTTCCCGGCAAAAAAGCGTCCCGGATGACGACCCGGGCCTACCAGCCCCGCCAGACGTACGATATCAACCTGGGTGCCGGGAAGATGATGCAGCCAGTCTTCCAGCTCTTTCAGAACCTGACCGCTCGCCGTAACGGGACGGCGCTCGGAAGTCTCTTTTACTACGCCCTCAACCTCACCATAGACCGACGTCGAGCTGGTAAAAATAATGCGCGGAACATGATGCGCCAGCGCGCTGTCGACAATCTCCTGCATCGCCTGCAGGTAAAATGATTCGCCCGGGCCGCTGCGCCGCGCGGGTAGCGTAATTACCAGCGCATCGACGTTCATCAGGGTGTCCAGATCGTCCGCATCACACACCAGTTCCGGCTCCAGACGCAGTTCAACGCCATCAATACCGCACATGCGCGCTGCTTCGACCCCATCTCGGGTGGTCTTGCTCCCGGTCACCTGCCAGCCTTTCGCGGCTAATGACATCGCCAGCGGCATTCCCAGCCATCCTAAACCGACAATCGCGACCTTTTTCATGCGAATTCTCCTGACTCTTACTCGTCTTTCATAAGGCTACGCCAGCCCGGCAGAACACACAATTCATAGCATCAATATGAAATGAATTAATGATCAAAAAAAGCCCTTGCAATATGTCGCACAACTGGTTTAGGTTAAAAGACATCAAATGAATAAGCATTCATCGAGAATTTATATGACACGCGTTCAATTTAAACACCACCATCATCACCATCATCCTGACTAGTCTTTCAGGCGATGTGTGCTGGAAGACGTTTGGATCTTCCAGTGGTGCATGAACGCATGAAAAAGCCCCGGAAGATCTTCTTCCGGGGGCTTTTTTTGGACCGGGTTCAGACAGGTTAAAACAGGTTAACGAGGAATAAAGAATGTTAGATAACTCACGTTTACGCATAGCTATTCAAAAATCAGGCCGTTTGAGTGACGATTCACGCGAACTGCTGGCCCGCTGCGGGATTAAAATTAACCTGCACACCCAGCGCCTGATTGCTCTGGCTGAAAACATGCCCATCGACATTCTGCGCGTGCGTGATGACGATATTCCCGGCCTTGTCATGGATGGCGTCGTTGACCTCGGCATCATCGGCGAAAACGTACTGGAAGAAGAGCTGCTGACCCGCCGCGCGCAGGGCGAAGATCCACGTTACTTCACCCTGCGTCGTCTGGACTTCGGCGGCTGCCGCCTGTCGCTGGCAACGCCGGTTGATGAAGCGTGGGACGGCCCGGCCGCGCTGAACGGCAAACGTATCGCCACCTCCTACCCTCACCTGTTAAAGCGCTATCTGGATCAGAAAGGCGTGCAGTTTAAATCCTGTCTGCTGAACGGTTCTGTTGAAGTGGCGCCGCGTGCGGGTCTCGCGGACGCCATCTGTGACCTGGTCTCTACCGGCGCGACGCTGGAAGCGAACGGTCTGCGCGAAGTGGAGGTGATCTACCGCTCCAAAGCGTGCCTGATTCAGCGTGACGGCGAGATGGCCGACGCTAAGCAGCAGCTGATCGACAAACTGCTGACCCGTATTCAGGGCGTCATTCAGGCGCGTGAATCCAAATACATCATGATGCACGCCCCAACCGAGCGTCTGGATGAAGTCATTGCCCTGCTGCCGGGCGCCGAGCGCCCAACCATCCTGCCGCTGGCGGGCGATCAGCAGCGCGTGGCGATGCACATGGTGAGCAGCGAAACCCTGTTCTGGGAAACCATGGAAAAACTGAAGGCGCTGGGCGCAAGCTCCATCCTGGTGCTGCCGATTGAGAAGATGATGGAGTAATGGCCATGAGCTTTAACACAATCATCGACTGGAATACCTGTAGCGACGCACAGCAGCGCGAGCTGCTGATGCGCCCGGCGATTTCCGCCTCTGAAAGCATCTCGCGCACCGTGGCGGAGATCCTGGATAACGTCAAAGCCCGCGGCGATGACGCGCTGCGTGAATACAGTGCAAAGTTTGATAAGACGGAAGTTGGCGCATTACAGGTTACCGAGCAGGAAATGACTGATGCCAGCAATCGTCTGGGAGATGACATCAAGCAGGCGATGGCCGTTGCGGTGAAAAACATTGATACTTTCCACACCGCGCAAAAGCTGCAGACCGTAGATGTGGAAACCCTGCCCGGCGTGCGTTGCCAGCAGGTGACCCGCCCGGTTGCGTCGGTCGGCCTCTATATTCCTGGCGGCTCTGCCCCGCTTTTCTCCACCGTACTGATGCTGGCGACTCCCGCGCGCATTGCCGGGTGTCAGAAAGTGGTACTGTGCTCACCGCCACCGATTGCCGACGAGATTCTGTATGCGGCGAAGCTGTGCGGCGTGCAGGCGGTCTATAAAGTGGGCGGCGCGCAGGCGATTTCGGCCCTGGCGTTCGGCACGGAATCCATTCCCAAGGTCGACAAAATCTTTGGCCCGGGCAATGCGTATGTGACCGAGGCTAAGCGTCAGGTCAGCCAGCGTCTGGACGGCGCGGCCATCGATATGCCTGCCGGCCCGTCTGAAGTGCTGGTGATTGCCGACAGCGGCGCCACGCCGGATTTCGTGGCGTCTGACCTGCTTTCCCAGGCGGAACACGGCCCGGATTCGCAGGTCATCCTGCTGACACCGGATGCCGATATGGCGAAACGCGTGGGCGAAGCCGTGGAGCGTCAGCTTGCCGACCTGCCCCGCGCCGACACGGCACGCCAGGCGTTAGCGGCCAGCCGCCTGATTGTGGCACGCGATCTTGAGCAGTGCATTGCCATTTCTAACCAGTACGGCCCGGAGCACCTGATTATTCAGACCCGCAACGCGCGCGATCTGGTCGACAGCATTACCAGCGCGGGCTCGGTGTTCCTCGGCGACTGGTCCCCGGAGTCCGCAGGCGATTACGCCTCCGGCACCAACCACGTGCTGCCAACGTATGGCTATACCTCAACCTGTTCCAGCCTGGGACTGGCGGATTTCCAGAAACGCATGACCGTGCAGGAACTCTCCCGCGAAGGGTTTGCCTCACTGGCGTCCACCATTGAAACCCTGGCCGCCGCCGAGCGCCTGACCGCTCACAAAAATGCCGTTACGCTGCGCGTTGCAGCCCTGAAGGAGCAAGCATGAACATTGAAGAATTAGCCCGCGAAAATGTCCGTCGCCTGACGCCCTATCAGTCTGCGCGTCGTCTGGGCGGTAAAGGGGATGTCTGGCTGAACGCCAACGAATATCCAACGGCGGTGCAGTTTGAGCTGTCGCAGCAAACGCTGAACCGTTATCCGGAGTGTCAGCCGAAGGCGGTAATCGAAAACTACGCCCAGTACGCGGGCGTGAAGCCAGAGCAGGTGCTGGTCAGCCGCGGCGCGGATGAGGGCATTGAGCTGCTGATCCGCGCGTTCTGCGAGCCGGGCAAAGACGCCGTCATGTACTGCCAGCCGACCTACGGCATGTATAGCGTCAGCGCGGAAACCTTTGGGGTGGCGTGCCGCAACGTGCTCTCCCTGGAGAACTGGCAGCTGGATCTGCAGGGCATTGCCGACAATCTTGACGGCGTAAAAGTCGTCTTTGTCTGTAGCCCGAACAACCCGACCGGGCAGATTATTAACCCACAGGATATCCGAACCCTGCTGGAGATGACGCGCGGAAAAGCGCTGGTGGTGGCCGACGAAGCCTATATTGAGTTCTGCCCGCAGGCGACGCTGGCTGGCTGGCTTGAAGAATATCCGCACCTGGTCGTGCTGCGTACGCTGTCGAAGGCTTTCGCCCTCGCGGGTCTGCGCTGCGGATTCACCCTGGCGAATAAAGAGGTCATCGACCTGCTGCTGAAGGTGATCGCTCCGTACCCCCTCTCGACGCCGGTTGCCGATATTGCAGCACAGGCGCTGACGTCTCAGGGGATTAACGCGATGCGCGAGCGCGTGGCGCAAATCCTGGAGGAACGTCAGTACCTGGTGACCGCCCTGAAGGATATCCCGTGCGTGGAGCAGGTATTCGACTCGGAAACCAACTACATCCTGGTGCGCTTTACCGCCTCCAGCGCCGTATTTAAATCTTTGTGGGATCAGGGCATTATCTTACGAGACCAGAATAAACAACCTTCTCTGAGCGGATGCCTGCGCATTACCGTCGGCACCCGCGCAGAGAGCCAGCGCGTCATTGACGCCCTGAAAGCGGAGAAAGTATGACCCAGAAGATCCTTTTCATCGATCGTGACGGCACCCTTATTTCGGAGCCACCAGCTGATTTTCAGGTCGACCGATTCGACAAGCTGGCGTTTGAACCTGACGTGATCCCGGTGCTGCTCAAGCTGCAAAAAGCCGGATACAAGCTGGTGATGATCACCAACCAGGACGGTCTGGGTACCGACAGCTTCCCGCAGGCAGACTTTGACGGCCCGCATAATTTAATGATGCAGGTGCTGACCTCTCAGGGCGTGGTGTTTGATGAAGTGCTGATTTGCCCGCACATGCCAGCCGACGAGTGCGACTGCCGTAAGCCAAAGGTGAAGCTGGTCGAGCGCTATCTGGCAGAGGATGTGCTGGATAAGGCTAACAGCTATGTCATCGGCGATCGCATCACTGATATTACGCTCGCGGAAAACATGGGCATCGCGGGGCTTCGCTACGACCGCAACAACCTTAGCTGGGCGATGATTGGCGAACAGCTGACAAAACGTGACCGCTACTCGCACGTTGAACGTAACACCAAAGAGACGCAGATTGATGTGAAGGTCTGGCTGGATCGCGAAGGCGGCAGCAAGATCCACACCGGCGTGGGTTTCTTCGATCACATGCTGGACCAGATTGCCACCCACGGCGGTTTCCGCATGGAGATCACGGTAAAAGGCGATCTTTATATTGACGATCACCACACCGTGGAAGATACCGGCCTCGCGCTGGGTGAAGCCCTCAAGCTGGCGCTCGGTGATAAACGCGGCATCAACCGTTTTGGCTTTGTCCTGCCGATGGACGAGTGTCTGGCGCGCTGTGCGATGGATATCTCCGGTCGCCCGCACCTGGAATATAAAGCAGACTTCAATTACCAGCGCGTGGGCGATCTGAGCACCGAAATGGTGGAGCACTTCTTCCGTTCATTGTCCTACACCATGGGCCTGACGCTACACCTGAAGACCAAAGGCAAGAACGACCACCACCGCGTAGAGAGTCTCTTCAAGGCCTTCGGCCGCACGCTGCGCCAGGCAATCCGCGTGGAAGGTGACGCCCTGCCCTCATCAAAAGGAGTCCTGTAATGAACGTGGTGATTCTGGATACCGGATGCGCCAACCTGAACTCCGTAAAGTCGGCGATTGCGCGCCACGGCTACGAGCCGGTGGTCAGCCGTGACCCGGACGTGGTGCTGCGTGCCGACAAGTTATTCCTGCCGGGCGTGGGCACTGCGCAGGCGGCGATGGATCAGATCCACGCGCGCGAGCTGGTCGATCTCATCAAGGCTTGTACCCAGCCGGTGCTGGGGATTTGCCTGGGCATGCAGATTCTTGGCCGCCGCAGCGAAGAGAATAACGGCGTTGACCTGCTGGGCATTATCGACGAAGACGTGCCGAAGATGGCCGACCACGGTCTGCCTCTGCCGCATATGGGCTGGAACCGCGTGTACGCCAAAGCGGGCGACAGGCTTTTTCGCGGCATTGAAGACGGCGCGTATTTTTACTTCGTACACAGCTACGCCATGCCGGTGAACGCGAATACGATCGCCCAGTGCACTTACGGCGAGGCGTTTACCGCAGCCGTGCAGAAAGACAATTTCTTCGGCGTACAGTTTCACCCGGAGCGCTCTGGCGCCGCGGGCGCGCAGCTGCTGAAAAACTTCCTGGAGATGTGATGATTATTCCCGCGTTAGATTTAATTGACGGCACGGTTGTCCGTCTTCATCAGGGCGATTACGGGCAGCAGCGAGACTACGGAAACGATCCGCTGCCGCGTCTGCAGGATTATGCCGCCCAGGGGGCTCAGGTGCTGCATCTGGTCGATTTAACAGGTGCGAAAGACCCGGCAAAACGCCAGATTTCTCTGCTGAAAAATCTGGTTGCCGGTGTTGATGTGCCGGTACAGGTGGGCGGCGGCGTACGTACAGAAGATGACGTTGCGGCACTGCTGGACGCGGGCGTAGCGCGCGTGGTGGTCGGTTCAACCGGGGTGAAAGAGCCTGAGATCGTAAAAGGCTGGTTCCGCCGCTTTGGCGCCGACGCGCTGGTACTGGCGCTGGACGTGCGCATTGATGAACAAGGTAATAAGCAGGTGGCGGTCAGCGGCTGGCAGGAAAACTCCGGCGTGACGCTGGAGGCGCTGGTCGAGATGTATCTCCCCGTTGGCCTGAAGCACGTGCTGTGCACGGATATCTCCCGTGACGGCACGCTGGCGGGCTCCAACGTCTCGCTGTATGAAGAGATCTGCGCGCGTTATCCGCAGGTGGCGTTCCAGTCTTCGGGCGGAATTGGTGATTTAAACGATATTGCCGCGCTGCGCGGAACGGGCGTACAGGGCGTGATTGTGGGCCGAGCCCTGCTGGAAGGTAAATTTACGGTGACGGAGGCGATTCAATGCTGGCAAAACGGATAATCCCTTGCCTGGACGTACGTGACGGCCAGGTCGTGAAAGGCGTGCAGTTCCGCAACCACGAGATCATTGGCGACATCGTCCCGCTGGCAAAACGCTATGCCGATGAAGGCGCAGACGAGCTGGTGTTCTACGATATTACCGCCTCCAGCGATGGACGCGTGGTGGACAAAAGCTGGGTGGCGCGCGTGGCGGAAGTGATCGATATTCCGTTCTGCGTGGCGGGCGGGATTAAATCCGCTGACGATGCGGCCCAAATTCTCTCGTTTGGTGCCGACAAGATTTCCATCAACTCCCCTGCCCTGGCCGACCCGGAGTTGATTACTCGCCTCGCCGATCGTTTTGGCGTGCAGTGTATTGTGGTTGGGATCGACACCTGGTATGACGCCGCAACGGGCAAGTACCACGTCAATCAATATACGGGTGACGAAAGCCGCACGCGCGTAACGCAGTGGGAAACGCTCGACTGGGTGCAGGAAGTGCAGAAGCGTGGCGCGGGCGAGATTGTCCTCAACATGATGAACCAGGATGGCGTGCGTAACGGGTATGACCTTGAGCAGCTGAAAAAAGTCCGTGCAGTCTGCCACGTTCCGCTGATTGCCTCCGGCGGCGCGGGCACCATGGAACATTTCCTCGAAGCCTTCCGCGATGCTAACGTGGACGGCGCGCTGGCCGCTTCCGTGTTCCACAAACAGATTATTAATATTGGTGAGTTAAAAACGTACCTGGCCGACCAGGGCGTGGAGATCAGGGTATGTTAACAGAGCAACAACAGGCGCAGCTGGACTGGGAAAAAACGGATGGATTACTGCCGGTGGTTGTCCAGCATGCCATCTCAGGCGAGGTGCTGATGCTGGGCTATATGAACCAGGACGCGCTGGCGAAAACGATCGAAAGCGGCAAAGTGACGTTTTACTCCCGCACGAAACAGCGCCTGTGGACCAAAGGGGAAACCTCGGGGCATTTCCTGAACGTGGTCAGCATAACACCTGACTGCGATAACGATACCCTGCTGGTGCTGGCAAACCCAATCGGCCCGACCTGCCATAAGGGCACCAGCAGCTGCTTCGGCGAGGCGAGTCATCAGTGGCTGTTCCTGTATCAACTGGAGCAACTGCTGGCAGAACGAAAAACGGCAGATCCTGAGAGTTCTTATACCGCGAAGCTGTACGCCAGCGGAACCAAGCGTATTGCGCAGAAGGTGGGTGAAGAAGGCGTTGAGACTGCGCTGGCCGCGACCGTGCATGACCGCGAGGAGCTGACGAATGAAGCCTCTGATTTGATCTATCACCTGCTGGTGCTCCTGCAGGATCAGGCGCTGGATTTGACGGCGGTGATTGAGAATTTACGTAAAAGACATAAATAAACATCCTACCGGGGGAGCGCTCGCTCCCCTTTTCCTGTAATAAAGCAGTTATCATTCCTTCCGTGAGCGGGTATCATCAGCCGATAGTGTAAACGCACGATTTTATGCGTTAAGAGTTACTCATTTAACATTGAGGTTGAAGATGAAATTTCTGGTCACCGGCGCTGCCGGCTTTATCGGTTTCCACGTCAGCGAGCGCCTGCTGCAGGCAGGACATCAGGTTGTAGGAATTGATAACCTTAATGACTATTACGATGTCAATCTGAAGCAAGCGCGACTGGATCTGCTTACATCCGACAATTTCACTTTCCATAAGCTGGATCTGGCCGATCGCGAAGGGATGGCCTCGTTGTTTGCAGCTGAGAAGTTTGACCGCGTGATCCACCTCGCCGCGCAGGCTGGCGTACGTTACTCTCTGGAAAATCCGCACGCTTACGCGCAATCAAACCTTATCGGCCATCTCAACGTACTGGAAGGCTGCCGACACAACAAGGTGCAGCATTTACTGTATGCTTCTTCCAGCTCTGTTTACGGCCTGAACCGAAAGATGCCGTTCTCCACCGATGACTCGGTTGATCACCCGGTTTCCTTGTATGCCGCGACGAAAAAATCCAACGAACTGATATCGCATACCTACTCTCATCTTTACAATCTGCCGACGACCGGCCTGCGCTTTTTCACTGTGTATGGGCCATGGGGCCGTCCGGACATGGCGCTGTTTAAATTTACTAAGGCCATGATTGAAGGCAAAAGTATTGATGTTTACAACTATGGCAAGATGAAGCGCGACTTCACCTATATCGATGATATTGTTGAAGCGATTATTCGTCTGCAGGATGTTATCCCTCAGGCCGATGCGAACTGGACCGTTGAAACAGGGTCCCCGGCGTCCAGCTCTGCGCCGTACCGTATTTACAACATTGGCAACAGTGCGCCAGTAGAACTGATGGATTACATCACCGCGCTGGAAGAAGCGTTAGGCAAAGAAGCGGATAAAAATATGATGCCTGTTCAGCCAGGTGACGTGCTCGAAACAAGCGCGGATACCACGGCGCTCTATGACGTGATTGGGTTTAAGCCGAAAACGTCGGTGAAGGAAGGCGTGAAGAATTTTGTGGACTGGTATCGCAATTTCTACAAGGTCTAAAAAAACAAAACCCGGCGAATGCGCCGGGTTTTTTATGCGTTACGGGCAGTAATCAGTCGCTGCCGAACAGATCGCGGGTATACACTTTATCCGCAACGTCCGCCAGCTCTTCCGCCATGCGGTTAGAGATGATCACGTCCGCCTCTTTCTTGAATGCATCCAGATCACGCACCACGCGGGAATGGAAGAACTCATCTTCCTTCATTACCGGTTCATAAATAATGACCTGTACACCCTTGGCCTTAATGCGCTTCATGATGCCCTGGATGGAAGATGCACGGAAATTATCGGAGCCACTTTTCATAATCAGGCGATAGACGCCTACAACTTTCGGCTGACGGGAAAGTATTGAGTCAGCAACAAAATCTTTGCGGGTCCGGTTGGCATCAACAATCGCCGAGATGATGTTGTTAGGAACAGACTGATAGTTAGCCAGCAGCTGCTTAGTATCTTTCGGCAGGCAGTAACCGCCATAGCCAAACGACGGGTTGTTATAATGATTGCCGATACGTGGATCCAGACAAACGCCTTCGATAATTTGACGGCTATTCAACCCCAGGCTCTCTGCATAGCTGTCCAGCTCGTTAAAATATGCCACACGCATGGCAAGATACGTGTTAGCAAAAAGCTTGATGGCTTCCGCTTCGGTCGAATCGGTGAACAGCGTTGGAATATCTTTTTTGGTCGCCCCTTCCTGCAGCAGCGCGGCAAATCGCTCGGCGCGCTCTGAACGCTCGCCAATAACGATGCGTGATGGGTTCAGGTTGTCGTACAGCGCACGCCCTTCACGGAGAAATTCCGGGGAGAAGATGACATTATCAATGCCGTACTTTTCTTTAACGGACTGGGTAAAACCAACCGGGATGGTGGATTTAATGATCATCACCGCGTTCGGGTTGATTTCCGTAACATCGCGGATCACCGACTCAACGCTCGAGGTGTTGAAGTAGTTGGTTTTAGGATCATAGTCGGTCGGTGTGGCGATAATCACATAGTCCGCCCCACGGTAAGCATCCTGCTTGTCAGTGGTTGCGCGGAAGTTTAGCGGCTTCGTTGCCAGATACTCTTCAATCTCTTTATCTACAATCGGGGACTGCTTCTTGTTAAGCATGTCCACTTTAGCCTGCACGATATCCAGCGCAACCACTTCGTGGTTCTGAGCAATCAGGATACCGTTGGAGAGACCTACATAACCTGTACCGGAAATTGTTATTTTCATTCGCGAATAACTTCTATAAGTGAGCTGTAGAGATGACCGCAGGGCCATCACGATAATCAATAACTGTAGGGCTTTTTACCTCCTGCCTTGTGGGAGTGTCAAGGCGAAGCCTCAGGAATAGCCCGTCCAGGTACAACATTCAGACTACTTCGAATATGTGGTTGTGATTTTGGTGAAAAAAACCCGGAGAATATCTCCGGGTTTATATAACAACCTGAGGCTAAATCAGATTAGTCCAGCCATTCCGTGTGGAACACACCTTCTTTATCTGTACGCTTATAGGTATGCGCACCGAAATAATCACGCTGAGCCTGAATGAGGTTAGCCGGCAGTACCGCAGCACGATAGCTGTCGTAGTAGGCTACTGCAGCAGAGAAGGTCGGAACCGGGATACCGTTCTGCACCGCGTAGGCTACCACGTCACGCAGCGCCTGCTGGTATTCGTCAGCGATTTTCTTGAAGTACGGTGCCAGAAGCAGGTTGGCGATACCGGCGTTTTCAGCATAGGCATCGGTGATTTTCTGCAGGAACTGCGCACGAATGATGCAGCCCGCACGGAAAATCTTCGCGATCTCACCGTAGTTCAGATCCCAGTTGTTCTCGTCTGATGCCGCACGCAGCTGAGAGAAGCCTTGCGCGTAAGAAACGATTTTCCCCAGGTACAGTGCACGACGCACTTTCTCAACGAACTCCGCTTTATCACCTGCTGGTTTAGCCTGCGGGCCAGACAGCACTTTAGATGCCGCCACGCGCTGCTCTTTCAGAGAAGAGATGTAACGCGCAAAGACAGATTCGGTGATCAGAGACAGTGGTTCACCCAGATCCAGAGAGCTCTGGCTGGTCCATTTACCGGTGCCTTTGTTCGCTGCTTCATCCAGAATCACATCAACCAGGTATTTACCCTCTTCATCTTTCTTCGTGAAGATATCTTTGGTGATGTCGATCAGGTAGCTGTTCAGCTCGCCTTTGTTCCACTCGGTGAAGGTTTCAGCCAGCTCTTCATTGGAGAGGTTCAGGCCGCCTTTCAGCAGGGAGTATGCTTCCGCAATCAGCTGCATATCGCCGTATTCGATGCCGTTGTGCACCATTTTCACATAGTGACCGGCACCGTCAGGACCGATATAAGTCACACACGGCTCGCCATCTTCAGCAACCGCAGCAATTTTGGTCAGAATAGGCGCAACCAGCTCGTAAGCTTCTTTCTGTCCGCCCGGCATGATGGAAGGACCTTTAAGAGCCCCCTCTTCACCACCGGACACGCCGGTGCCGATAAAGTTGAAGCCTTCTGCAGACAGTTCACGATTGCGGCGAATGGTGTCCTGGAAGAAGGTATTACCGCCATCAATGATGATGTCGCCTTTTTCGAGGTAAGGCTTCAGGGAGTCGATAGCAGCATCGGTACCTGCACCTGCTTTCACCATTAACAGGATACGACGAGGGGTTTCCAGAGACTCAACGAATTCTTTAACCGTATAGAAAGGGACCAGTTTCTTGCCTGGGTTCTCGGCAATCACTTCTTCAGTTTTTTCACGGGAGCGGTTAAATACGGAAACGGTATAGCCACGGCTTTCAATGTTAAGCGCCAGGTTGCGCCCCATAACTGCCATACCGACAACGCCGATTTGTTGCTTGGACATTACATACTCCTGTCAGGTGTGAGCACCCGATAGCTTAGGTGCTATCGGGGTTAATAATCTGAGATGTTAACTCATAAAACCCAGCGTGGCATAGCAAGTGCATGCTCTTTTATGCTGTAAAAGTCATTTTATAGGTTAATAAGGGGCAAAAACTTTGATGCAAGCCAACATCACAATTACTGCTAAATAGTTAATAAACAATGACTTATCAAATATCTGTTTTGAAAATGTTCTATTCTTATACCATTCAATAATGATTCTCCTGCAAGGCAGTTCAATTAAACGGTGTAAAAACCATGCAGTTAGCAGTGATATAGACCAAAAAATTAACACTTGTTCAGTTACAGAAAGACCATTAAAAACAGATAAATTTTTCTGGAACCAGACAAGAACGCTCATATGGACCAGGTAAAGAGAAAAACTAATTTCACCCAGCAGAACAAAAAATTTAGCAGACAATATCTTATTAATTATTCCATTACCATAAGCAAAGATCAGAATAAGGAATGCAAAGGAAAAAACAGATCCGGCTTTTGATAGATAATAGCTGAGCACTACCCCGGTCTGCTCACCAATTCCTACGAAACCAGTAAATCTTGGCGAAAGCCACATTGTGAAAACTGCAATTATTATCGCCATAATTTCCGCAATGGAAAAAACAGCACTAGAGCGCGAGGTATTCCATGAATGATCGCGTGTCTTCATATATACATTACAGACAAGAACTCCAATGTAGAACTCAAAAATTCTTACCCATGGATTTATATAAAGCAGCCCCATTAAGCTAAACTGGCTATTACCTTCATCCGCAGAAACGTTCCATAACACACCGAAACACAGGTGCATAATAACAGCAATACTTAAAATGATTAATTTAAGCCATTTACCAGGTATCAGGCTTGTTATTAATAATGGAAACGCAATATAGAAAAACATCTCCGTGGAGATACTCCAGGAGACGCCGTTAAAGGTAAGAAATACATCTTTCAATGGCACCAGTGACTGAAGCAAGAAAGTATGCAGGAAAGCGGTGAACGCAATGGCCGCTCCCTGTAGCCCCCCTTGGTTAATACCACCCGTGAATATTACAAGTAAGAGCATCGCAAAAAGATGTGATGGCAGGATTCTTGCGAAGCGTGCAACATAGAATCCTTTTACTTCCGCGAAGGTTTTTAATTTAGGATAATTATAAGTGAGTATAAATCCTGACAAAACAAAAAAGAAAGATACACCCTGCGCTAAAGATAAAGTTGTTGCAATGCCTAGTGAACCAAATAAACCGTGACCATGCCCTAAAACGATCATTGCCGCAGCAAAGAACCTTAGAGAAGTAAGTGCGTCTAATTTTTTTATATTCTGCATAGTTTTTTTTCAGATTTGCTTGCTATAAAACTTAAGCATAATTCATTCATGCCTCGCCTCCCAAACATCATAGATATCATCAACATATTGGCATGATGTCTTTGGTCTTACTGAACCCTGACTTAGCCTTGTTAAATCTGCGTCTATTAAAGATTTTATTTTTTCATAAAGATCTTTATAATTGCCGGCTTCGAACAAAAGCCCATTAATATTATGGGTTATTACCGCAGAGATTCCCGGCAAATTTGACCCAATAACAGGACAATTCGCTGCCTGCGCAGAATAAATAACAAGCGGTGTGTTTTCGAACCAAACAGACGGAACCACCAGGACATCAAATTCATCTAAGACTGATAAGATTTTATTATTTGGAAATACCCCCTTAAAAGAAATATTTCCTTTTCCTGCTGCAAGACTATATAGTTCTTTAACGTAATCAGGAAATTCGTCTCCACTGCCAAAGATAGTCAATGACGCAAAATTATCTGGTAATAAATTAACAGCTTTTATTGCAACATCACAGCCTTTATGCGGTGCCAGTGTCCCAATGAAACCTATTCGTAATGGTCTATCTTTAGCCCATTTCTTATATTTAGCTTCAGTAAATCCTTCATTAAAATCAATACCAAAACTTTTTTCGTATATGATGGATGGACTGACGCCGTATTTGATGAAAAGCTCAGACATAAAACGATTGGGGGAAATAATACCCTGGATTCTATTCAGCGCACTAACAGTATTATCAATGCGATGTGCCATCGCCTTCACCTCATGGCTCATCGGATACTTGATGTTTTTATATCTCTTAGTAACGTCGGTAACTTTGTCAAAAACAACATTGGGTATTATTTGAATGATATTTGCTGTAAATCTATTTACCCTATCCTGTGCAAAATGCTTTACGCAATTTCCAGAATACCTATCAGGACCATTACAGAAACATCCATTATTAAGCATTAATTGTGCCGTTGGGCATATCATCCAGAAATCAGTTGGAGTGAAATATTGTGCGATTCCAGCGTCGGCAAGATAGTTAATAATTCTCACCCCAAGCCTGTTTAGGTGAAAATGATGCACTAATTGAGGTTGGTAACTCTCGCATACCTCAGTGAAATAATGCTCAGCTAACTTATTATTATATCCAACATCAATCATTGATGTTTGATCGGCCACCGGCGAATAAGAGTGATGGAATCGATAAATATGGATGTTTTCGTATTCATATTCATCAAATCGTTCATCTTCAGCAAGTTCACTTTTCGCTGGATGGCCTGTAAAGACACGTACATCATGACCGCGTCTTATGAGCTCTTTTACTACCGACAATGTTAATACTTCAGTACCAGCTCTGTATTCTGGAAAAAACTGATGAACGGTAATTAATATTCGCATTAATGATTACTCAATATTAATTCCTGCTATTTATTATGTATTACTTGTTTCATCCACTCTGCAGTACGGACTAGACCGTCCTGCATAGTTACTTTTGGTTCCCAGCCTAATTCATTTCGAGCCTGTTGATTGCAAAGCACACTGATATCGATATCGAATGAACGACCTGGTTTATAAATTACCTGGACCGGCTCTGTTACAATATTTTTCATCATATCAATTAATTCATTCAGGCTTGTTCCTGTTCCGGAACTTATATTAAAGCATTCTTTTTCACCTTCATAGGTGATAGCTTTTGCAAAGGCTTCAGCAACATCGCTTACATGAATATAATCTCGTTGCACATTACCATCTCCCCAAATTTCAATGGGAGCCCCCTTCAGGATGTTGTGCATAAATATACCAATTGCACCCTGCGCGGTTTCCACGCGCTGTCTTTCACCATAGGGGTTAGCAACACGCAAAGTTACCGCTTTGATCCCATGCAACTTACTGAACATATGCAAATATTTTTCTATCGCTAACTTAGTAATACCATAAGATACTACTGGCTCTGTGGGATGCTTTTCATCGATAGGAATATACTGGGGGTTTCCATAAACAGTACCACCTGAAGATATAAATACAATACGCTTAACTTTGTGTTCGACCATAGCGTTAAGCATGTGCAAGCTTGGAATGATATTTGTTTGTACGTCATAAACAGGATCATCATTAGAGCTTTTAGGCAAAGTGGTTGAAACTAAATGAACGACCCCATCCATGCCTTCAACGGCATCTTTCAAATCATGGCTACTGCTAAAATCCCCGGTTGTCCATTCAACATTTTCTGTTTCTGCAAAATGGCGATAAGGCGGCACACGAGGTCGCTCAAATATACGTAATTGATGGCCTTCCTGTAACAATCTTTCACAAATTGCAGAGCCAATAAATCCACCACCACCAAAAACAACTAATTTCATTTTCCCTCCAGGGACATATCTATACTTAACCACGCAGAACGATCGGATAAGGTGCCGGCATAGTAATTAGTTCGGCTGGTAAAGACTTAATGTTTCTTTCGCCATAACTTCCGTTGTACGCAAATATTCAGTCGTTAATGAAAGTTTGCTCAGCAATCCTGGCGTTTGCAGAATGTATGATAGCTTCTCGGTAAGATCATTTACATCACCACGTTTGAAGCTATATCCATTCTTCCCTTCAGTTAGAAACTCAGTCATTCCTTCGACGTCAGAAACCAATACCGGAGTATGCGTCGCAAGGGAGTTTAATAAAACTAAAGGACTGTTTTCGTACCAACGGGAAGGTATAACGAAGAGATCCATCTCCTGGAAAATGTTAGCGGTTAGTGACTGCTCAAAGGTACCCATAAATGAGATACCATCCACGCCTTCACTTAATCTGTTCAGTTCTTCCATATAATTTACGGACTGATTGGTAGGCCCATAAATCTTAAGCACCGCACTATTTTTAGGAAGCCTTTTAAACGCTTCAATAATGAGGTCTGTACCTTTATGAGGCGCAATCTGACCAATATAACCAATGACAGGGATATGACCTTTACTACGCAGCGGTTTTGGCTGGCGATCGATATCCATGCCGAACCACAACTTAGTCATCGGTACGCTGATGCCATTTTTCTCATAGGCTTTCTTAAGAAAAGCAGTTGGCGCAACGGCGCCTTTATAATATGTATTATAAAGGTATGATAACGTATCAGGGCGTTGTGCAAGATCTTCGACTATGCCCTCCAGATGACTATTTTTTAGCAAGCCTATCTGTTTAGCGCCAACAAGGCCTTTTGAAATGACGTTAGCAGCAACAGGTGTGGCTGCTTTTCTCAACCAACCACTGGCATAGCCATTTTGCGCAGCTTCTTTTAAATAACAGGCAATACAATTAGCTCTGGAACCTGAAGGACCGGCACATAAATCACCATTTGCTGCTTCGAGTTTATTATTAAAGCAAAACCCAAAGAAATCTGTGAACGTGGTATAAGTCGGTATATTTAATTTCCCAGCTACTTCAAGAAGAACAGAGGTATGGTTAATAAGATGCGTGATGTGAACAATATCTGGTTTAAGTTCAGCAAGAATACTTTCCAGCACGTCACGCATTTCAGGTTGATAATAAGTCTCTTTAATTCTTGAATGTGGAAGAACATTCTTATCTATTGCTATCACTGGAATGCCTTCCCAGGAATAGCGGCTGACCAATTCTGCTTGTTTAGCCTCTCCTTGAAAGACTGCAGAAACTACTGTGACATCATGGCCCCAGGCACGATAATGTTTAGCTAAACCTAAGGTATACGTTTCAGTACCATAGAAATGGTCAGGAAAAAAACAATGTACGAAGAATACAATTTTCATAGTTTGCAATATTATTTTTTCGCCATTTCAGCATAAAGCCCAGCATAGGCTTCGATCATGGCCTGCACAGAAAAATTCTCTTCTGCACGCTGTTGATGTTCACGTCCCATTTTTGCTCGCAGCTCATCGTTATTGAGTAGTTCTACGGCAATGTCTGCCAGACTCTCTGCGTCGCCGCCTGGTGCCAGCATCTCTTTTGAGTTAACTATTTCACTAATTGCCCCAATATCATAACCGATTACCGGCACCCGCATATTCATGGCAAATGGGCTCACCTGTCCGAAACTCTCTTTCCAGACTGGCGCAACGAACAGAGACATACGGCGATAATAATCAGGCAGAGTATCGTAGTCGACGTATCCAGTGAATTCAAATTGTGCTTCTACACCGGCACTTTTTACTGCCTGCTGGAAAGGCGATAGCAGACTACCTCCACCTACAATCAGAATTTTCGTTTTTGGTCTTTTCTGAGCAATGAGGATAAACGGCTTAATCGAATCCTCATTTAACTTATCGCACTCAAGTCTATAGACCATGCCTACGCAATCTGAAGGAACAGCTTCGTGGTCTGCTCGCATGAAGTGCGAAAAATCAGAACCTGGATAAACAGTAACATGCGTTGCATCAGGACGACCAAAAACATGACGCACATAATCACTCACATAAACATATCGTTTAACCGCATCGGAAATGTGGGGTGCAATTGGTGTATTGATATTCTCAATAACCGGGATATCAAGGATTCTAGCGGCTTCTATTGCCTGCGCATACCAAGGTTCATCGACATCGCCCCAATAATGGACATGGACAAAGTCTGGCTGTCTACGCTTTAAATAATTAATAAATGGGGTTATATCGTGACTGTCACGTTGCTCCTCAATGTCCAGACCAATGTATGCAGGAGGATTTGGCGCATAGCTTGTCAAAACAAACTGTTCATAGTCATGTCCTAAATATTCGACTAAATCCACAACTAAACGCGATGAACCACCCGTCATAAAGTTTGCAATGATATGGGCAATCTTAGGTGCGCCCTGCTTAGTAATGGGCTTCTTGACCCGGTATCCAGTGGATATCAATGCGTTATCAACAGTTTCAACAGGATGAGGACGCCGCGAGAAGCGATTACGTAGCCAGCTTGTAACTGGCTGTAATTTGCTTCGTAATGAACGCGGAGTAACAAGTGATGCAGAAAGGTAAGCGGCATGCATGACTTTACGCGCTCCCCACGGCTGATAAAGCATGACGTTCCGTAACCGCATCAAACGGGTTTGCATAACCGCATTAAATTCATGGAGCCTGGCTGCCTGTTCAGCTATAACCGTATCTTTTAAATTAATGGTATTTACCAGTTCAGCCGATGACGAATTCTTTAACTGCACAGAGCTTGTCAGCTCTGCTAATTCCATATCTTTTATATGCATAGCACTTGTCAGCTCTGCTAATTCCATATCTTTTAAATGCAGAGATTGAGTCAGTTCAGCTAATTCTCTTTCTTTCATCTGAACGCTATGCGCTTGTTCAGACAATTGCGTTTTTTGGTGCTGTATAACATCACGCAGAGAGGCGGCGAAAGTATCGAGCGATAAAATTTGCGTCCTAAGGGAATCACACTGACTTTTTAGCGAAACAAACTGAGCATGAGGGCTTCTCTGCAGTTGCAGCCACCACCATGGCTTATCTTTAAAATCATCCAGGTTAGTTAACGCATAGGCACAATTGCTTGCAAAGTCGAGTATGGATGATAATTCAGGCAAGGCAAATTCTACTGGAGCGCTTAAATCACCCAGACTTAGTTGCCAGTCAGCAGTTACTGCACTTTGCGCAGCTGAAATACCTGCCTTCCATGCTTCACGAGCAGATGCTTCATCACCACTATTAAGAGAAAGTTTCCCGAGGTACAGATATGCTTCAACTGTCCTGTTTGCGAGCAGAGGGCTAAATTGTAAAGGATCAATCTCAACACACTTCTTGAAAGCAATACGAGCTTTATCGTGCATACCTGCTTGTAGCCATAATTTTGCAATTACAAAATGAAGCGAAATCATCCAGCGAATTGCGTGAGGCGTTTCAGGCTTACTGACAATATATTCTTCAACCCGTTCGACAAAATCATTTATAGTATCGATGGAGGTCATTTCTTGCTTATTTAGCAACTGATACCCTTTAACACAAAGCGCTGCCCCAGCATCAGCGCTGTTGTTGTGGTTAGTATCGATAACTTTTTCTGTAAGTTCAGCCAGCAGCGCTTTGTTTTTCTGCCGCCAGCCAATATCTACCATCCCACGAACCAACCACGGATTTTTATAATCACGTGCGAAAGCAGTTACATTCCACTTTGGCTGTGGGAAGGTTTTATGCTGTGTTTCATGATATACAGCATCTTCGGCGTTGAGAGGAGATTTCATGCCCACCGCGAGCCACCATTCCGATGGAGGTGCAATGGCTTCATCTATCTCAGTACTAATCTCGTATAATTCTCGTTTTGCAGGCACCCAGTTTTTACTTCCAGCAGATTCTTTGTAATGTGTGGCGGACTGGACTGTCACATTTTCCAGCTCAAATGACGCCTTAAGCTGGCTGCGAAGTTTATCAAGCGTATAAACATGCAGGTGGAAGGGGTTGGGATCTTCCCCTGTTTCATCGCTCCAGTCGTTAGGGACACTGACGATGACGCGCCCTGCTGGTGTCAAAACGCGATGGAATTCTTTAAGTACACTCTCAGGATCGGGGATATGCTCTAGCGTTTCAAAAGAGATGACAACATCCACACTATTATCAGCGATGTTATTTAATGCTTCTGGCAACATTCCGGCAGAAAAGGAAAGGTTACGCACGTCTGGAGAAAAATTAATATTTGCGTAATCAATGGCGTAGTCGCTGCCATCAATTCCTATCGTTTTAGCCGCCATGGTATTGCATTGAAGAATATAGCTTCCATAGCCCAGACCACAAGCCGCATCAAGTACTGTATCACCAGGGCGAACAAAGGTTGCGGCCCATTGATAACGGGCGATGTGGGCATCGGAACGTTCACCTGCTTCACGGGTCATATCCATATGCAGATCGCGTTCCTCCTTGAGCGCCTCAAGGGGATAACGTTCACTCGCTGTATGGGAAATGCACTCTAATAAAATTACGGCTTCCCCGCTCTCACGGCCCAGCGCACTATAGTCATTGACTAAATAATAAGAAGGGTGCTTACGGAAATTCTCGTTAAAGAACAGACTCTCCCAACCATTGCGATCAAGAACGTTTTCATTTACGTCACTCTGCTGAGAATGTGCTGTTTTTACCCGTAAATAAACTGAACGACGCGTTACGCGTTTTAACTCTTTAATTGCCTGAACAAGGAGTTCACGATCAATGTGCTCAAAATTATAAAGGATTACAGTGGTATCGAAGCTTTTATCTGCATACGGTAATTTTTGAGCATTACCTTGCATAAAACGCCCAGGCATCAAACTGTTTGCAGTAGCTACAGCTTCAAAAGACTCATCAACGCCATGCGCGTCTATACCGTTGGCAAGCAGTGTCTGTACTAATTGTCCATTACCCGATCCAATATGGAGGAATGTTTGACCTCCACATGTGTTTAATATCTCTCGTGCAATAGTATCAATATTTTCAATATTCGTCATTTATATAGCCTGTCTTTTCCAGGTATTAGAAGCAATTGTTCAGTAATTTAACAATAATTTTAAAGCAAATCACTTACCATGCGTAAATCTGCTACACCACCGAAATGATAAGATTGAGGTTCCGTATTCACGGTAAAGAAGGCTGCCTCATCAATCCAATGAATCATACGTTGTTCAGCATAATAAGGTTTACCCTCTTCCGTGATTGAAACCTGGATCTCGTATAGATTGGGACCCATACCGCATATAAAGTCAAATTTAATACTAAATAGTTGATCCTGAGAAAAATTGCGCCGCCAGAATATGTCTCCCGGCATTGATACTCCGTTTAGTATCGCCATATCCTGGTTCAGCGTTCCCCAGGAGTACATTTTCACGCCTTCTTTATTTCTGATGCGCAAACCAACATTTAAATGTGTTAGGTCCGTATGGGCTTTGCATTGAACAATAACGGTTACTTTATCGCGAGGATCAAAATTGGAACAAGGTTCTCCCTTTTCATTAAAGAGAGATACATCCAAAACCTCTGCATCCAGATCGCCAAAAGAAAATGCTTTGAGCCGCTCTGATAATGCAGGAGAATTAACATTATTTGCTAATGTGGAAGAATCACTCATATTGAGTGACTCAATTTTTCCCTGTTCTGCTTGCTGCTCCCCCGTTTGTTTAGCAGCTCTCATTTGACGCGCTTTTTCTTTAAGTTGTAAGGCTGCCTGGCTAAGCCTTTTCGACTCAATTTCATGCAAGGATTTTCTGTACTCAAGCAACGCATCCGCAGAAGTTCCAGTGAATTTGACGACGCCATGCTCAAGGAATATAGCCTTGTCCGTCATGGTACGGACGGATTCCTGATCATGCGAAACAAAAAGCAAAGTTGTCCCGTTGGTGCGTAACCGATCCATGCGCTCAAAGCATCTTTTCTGGAATAGTGCATCCCCTACTGCGAGGGCTTCATCCACAATCAGGATATCCGGCTCGATACATACTTGTACAGCAAACGCGAGGCGAACAAGCATACCACTTGAATAAGTTTTAGTCGGCTGATCGATAAACTCACCGATATCCGCAAACGCCAAAATCTCGTCAAAGCGTTCATTAATTTCGGCTTCCGTTAAACCAAGCACCGCACCGTTCATATAGACATTCTCGCGGCCAGAAAATTCAGGGTTGAAACCCGAACCCAGTTCCAACAGAGCCGCAACACGACCTTGAGTTTTTACAGACCCTGACGTTGGGTTTAACGTGCCACAGATTAATTGCAGTAAAGTCGATTTACCTGAACCGTTTTGCCCGATGATACCTACTGATTCTCCTTTCGCTATTTCAAAGGAAACATCACGCAATGCCCAAAACTCACGGAATAACGGTTTTGGGTTTTTACCAACAAGGCGATGCAATCCTGAGTAAATGGACTGCTTCAGACGATCTGAAGGACGATCGTATATTTGATAACATTTACTCAGGTTTTTAACCTGGATTACAAAATCAGAGCACATCAGCAAAACCCTTCCGCGTTTTCTGGAACCATACAAAGCCTATCCAGGCGATAATAAAAGCAGAAACCCAGTAAATACCCAGTACGGTAAAATCAGGATGTTTCCCCCAATAAAGCGTATTACGGGTCTGCTCAATTACCGTAGTCAGAGGATTGAGGTACATTAACTGACGGAATTCTGGCGGCAAAATATCGGCTGAATAAAATACAGGGCTCAGAAACATTAAGGCAGTGGTAAAAAGCGTGATGAATTGATTAATGTCTCGCAAGAATACTCCCAAAGACGCAAGAATCCAGCTAATGCCAAGTGCTATAATCATTAATGGCATCAAAACCAATGGGAAGTAAAGTATGGTTAGATGAGGGATACCGAAAAATACACAATATGCAACAAGCCATACAAAAAGGCTAATTACCATATGAAAAAGCGCAGAGCCAAGCGATACAATTGGCAAAATCTCTAATGGATATACCACTTTTTTTACATAATTTACATTTGAGAGTATCAACTGTGGCGCTTTATTGAGACATTCGGAGAAAAGGTTAAATACAATCAACCCTGCAAAAAGAACTAAAGCAAATTCACCTTTGGAAGCACTGCCCCCATGCCAACGAGCTTTAAAAATTTCGCTAAAGACAAAAGTATAAACAGTCAGCATGAAGAGTGGATTAATTAACGACCAAATAATGCCCATTGATGAACCACGATAGCGACCCTGAATTTCTCGTATCGTTGTTGTTTTAATGAGAAATCTGTTCCGCCAAATAGACGCCAGCATTTCACGCGGGCTTACAGGGAAATATTGCATTGAACACCTTTTCGAACATCTCGTAAACGTTTAATGTGACCTTGTGATACATTAGACTTTTTTCAATAATGCTGCGACAAATACAGCCAGAGTATCTATTCTAGTCTGCCTGTACATACCTAATTTGAAAAAATAATATATTCTTTGAAATACATTTTTTGTATGAATTGCTTTGAAAAATGAAAATCTTTCCTGATTTTCCTTTGTCAATAAGAACTTTATTTTTTCAATCTCACGGATATGTGCTGCGTTCCAGGAGCGATATTGTCCTTGAATAATCTTTTTGAGACGAAGCAAACGAGCCCTTAACCCCATATTTGTACCAATCAGATTTTCACCATGCTGTCGATATCCTAAACTGGGCTGTGGATCATAATTAATTTCCCCACCAGCGCCGGAAATCAAAATATAAATCCACCAATCATGACTGACGACATTAACAATGCCTGCCTGACAAACAATTTTGCGTGCTGCTTCATTCATCACCATCGTATTGCCACCACCAATGTTCTGTACCAGGGCATTGCAAAATGACGGTGAACGAGTGAAAAGAGGAGACAAGCCAAGGCTCTCTCCTTTTTCATTGATCAGATGAGTTCTTGTACAATACAGAGCAGGTTTGTCTGTTGGTATATTTTTAAGCCATTCTACCGCGTGGGAAATTTTGTTTTCATACCAGATATCATCCTGATCTGAAAAAGAATAATAACTTGCCGTCAAATCCTCACGTAACAATAATGATAAAAAATTACTCACAAAGCCCTGTCTTGGTCCAGCCACAACTTTCACTTTCGACACATTCTTTAAGGCAAAATCAGCTACTCTGGAAAGCGTGTTATCTGTTGAACCGTCATCTGAAATAATTAACTTCCAGTTAGTATATGTTTGACGCTCAAATGATGTAAGTTGTTCGCAAATATATCGCTCTCCTTGATACGTAGCCATTAATATTGCGACATCATCATTATTTGCAAGGGTCATTTAAAAGTAATCTCATTAATGCAAAAAGTAAAATAAAGTAATAACCAGAATACCTATCCGGCCTTTATTTACGCGAATTTCAACTAATCATAAACTTGCGCTTCGGCAAAAAATTCGCCAGCTAAATCTTTCTGTGACAACTGAATATCGTTAATAGTTGGCCATTCAATATTTAGATCCGGGTCATCCCACTTGATACAACGCTCTGTTTTTGGCGCATAATAATTAGTTGCTTTATACAAAAATTGCGCTCGCTCACTTAGCGTTAAGAAGCCATGAGCAAAACCTTCAGGGATCCAGAACTGACGTTTATTTTCTGCACTTAAAATAACGCCTTCCCATTGACCAAAAGTTGGTGATGATCTGCGAAGGTCAACTGCCACATCAAAAACCTCACCTGCTACACAGCGAACGAGTTTGCCCTGAGAAAAGGGGTCAAGCTGATAATGTAAACCACGAAGAACACCGCGTTGCGATTCGGAATGATTATCCTGTACAAACTCAACACTACGTCCTATGGCCTCATCAAATATTTTCTTATTATAACTCTCAAGAAAAAAGCCTCGAGAATCCCCAAAAACTTTGGGTTCAAATATAATAACTTCTGGTATCTTTGTTTTGACTATATTCATTTCAATGCCTGATTACTTTCCTAAAATCTCAGTAACGACACGCTCCACCCCAACCTTCCAGTGCGGTAAAACAACATCAAAAGTACTCTGGAACTTTTCATTAGAAAGTCGAGAGTTAGACGGGCGTTTTGCCGGTGTCGGATAGGATGAAGTCGTCACCCCTTCAACTTTATTAATTTTCAGTAATTCGCCTTTTTGGCTGGCAAGCTCAAAAACAAATTGCGCATATTCATGCCAGTTTGTTTCACCACTCGCGACCAGATGGTAAGTACCGTAGAGCGATTTATTATGCATCGAGTTACGAATAGCAATCGCGGTGCAATCCGCTAACAATTCGGCACCTGTCGGCGCACCAAATTGGTCATTTATAATTGATAATTGTTCCTTCTCTTTGGCGAGACGTAACATTGTCTTGATGAAATTGGCTCCACGAGTTGCATAAACCCAACTTGTTCGAAAAATAAAATGTTTCGGGTTATGCGCGGCAACTGCAATTTCACCAGCCAGTTTCGTTTCACCATAAACGTTTAACGGATTTGCTTGTTCATTCTCCTGGCGATAGTGAGTACCCTCACCATTGAAAACATAGTCTGTTGAATAATGAATCAATAATGCGCCAAGTTTTGCCGACTCTTTTGCGATAGTCTCAACACTTTCAGCGTTAAGTATTCTGGCAAGCTCTTTTTCACTTTCCGCTTTATCCACTGCTGTATGGGCCGCCGCATTGACTACCACGTCAGGCTGAACCGTTCGGATAGTCTCAGCTATGCCGTGCGTATCTGTTAAATCGCCGCACAGATCTTTATCATAAAAATCGACAGCAATCAGTTCCCCCAAAATCGAGAGAGACCGCTGTAGCTCCCAGCCAACCTGGCCATTTTTTCCAATCAGCAAAATTTTCATGGTGTTCTCATCAGCCAGATCAAATTATACTTTTTCGCCGATCAGCATTTGCAGATAGCGACCATAATCGGTCTTCGATAGTTTTTTTATCTGCTCCGCTACCTGCTCTGAGCTCAACCATCCCTTGCGGAACGCAATCTCTTCCAGGCAGGCCACCTTCATACCCTGACGCTTTTCAATGGTATGAATAAACTGTGACGCTTCCACCAGGCTGTCATGGGTACCGGTATCCAGCCAGGCAAATCCGCGCCCTAATAGCTCAACCTGCAGATTCCCCTGCTCAAGATACATCTGGTTAAGCGTGGTAATTTCAAGCTCGCCGCGTGCTGATGGTTTTACCTGTTTTGCCATCTCTACGACATGCTTATCATAGAAATAGAGCCCGGTGACCGCCCAGTTTGATTTGGGTTTTAACGGTTTCTCTTCGATAGACAACGCTTTATAGTTCTCATCAAATTCCACGACGCCAAAGCGTTCTGGATCCTGCACCTGATAACCAAAGACCATCGCTCCGCTGGTCATTTGCGATGCCGCTTCCAGTTTCTTACCGAAGCTCTGACCGAAATAGATGTTATCTCCCAGCACCAGGGCACAAGGCTCATTGTTGATGAACTCTTCACCAATGATGAATGCCTGCGCCAGGCCATCTGGAGAGGGCTGAACGGCGTATGATAAGCTTATGCCAAACTGCGCCCCGTCACCCAACAAGCGTTTAAACGCGGGCATATCCTCGGGAGTGGTAATCACCAAAATCTCACGGATGCCAGCCAGCATCAGTACAGAAATGGGGTAAAAAATCATTGGCTTATCATAAACAGGAAGCAACTGCTTAGACACACCTTGCGTAATCGGATAGAGACGGGTTCCGGAACCACCAGCAAGTACAATACCTTTCATCATAATTTCCTTTTTATTCTGCCAGTCCCAGACGTTCGCCCGCATAGGAGCCATCCATTACACGCTTCCACCAGCTTTCGTTTTTCAAATACCACTCAACCGTTTTACGGATACCTGACTCAAAGGTTTCCTGAGGCACCCATCCCAGATCGTTTTTAATTTTGCTGGCATCAATGGCGTAGCGCAGGTCGTGTCCCGGGCGGTCGGTTACATAGGTAATCAGATCGGCGTAATGGGTAATGCCTGCCGGTTTATCGGCAATGATTTCGTCCAGAATGGCGCAGATTGTTTTCACGACGTCGATGTTTTTACGCTCGTTATGACCACCGATGTTATAGGTTTCGCCAATCGTTCCTTCAGTCACCACTTTGTAAAGCGCGCGAGCATGATCTTCAACGAACAACCAGTCGCGAATTTGCTCGCCATTGCCATACACCGGCAGTGGTTTACCTGCCAGAGCGTTAAGGATAATGAGCGGGATTAGTTTTTCCGGGAAATGATACGGGCCATAGTTATTTGAGCAGTTGGTCACCAGCGTCGGCAGGCCGTAGGTACGGCGCCACGCACGCACTAAATGATCGCTGGACGCTTTAGAAGAGGAGTACGGGCTGCTTGGGGAATATGGCGTGGTCTCGGTGAAGAGCGGCAGATCGCTACCGGCCGGCAGTTCATCGGGATGCGGCAGATCGCCGTACACTTCATCCGTAGAAATATGATGGAAACGAAACGCCGACTTGCGCGCGTCGTCCAGTTGCGACCAGTACTGACGCGCCGCTTCGAGCAGAACATAGGTACCGATAATGTTGGTTTCGATAAAGGCCGCAGGCCCCGTGATGGAACGGTCAACATGGCTTTCAGCTGCAAGATGCATTACCGCATCCGGCTGATGTTGCGCGAAAATGCGCGCCATGGCGCTACCGTCACAGATGTCTGCTCGCTCAAAGGCATAACGGGGATTATTTTCGATTTCTGCCAGCGATTCCAGATTACCTGCGTAGGTTAATTTATCAACGTTAACCACTGAATCGTTGGTGTTATTAATAATATGACGTACAACAGCAGATCCAATAAAACCTGCACCACCAGTGACGAGTATTTTCACAAGACTATTCCGTATTGCTTCGCAATGTTAAATTTCAAACTTCACTTCTGAGGAGTCAGCAAAGGCATGCTGAATTCTGAACACGCTACCGCCCCTGGCTCTCCAGCTACCAGTGTACTGAAAACAATAACAATGTTAACTGTTCCAAGTGCGAGAACAGAGGCCTGATTTTACCGAGGTAGGCACAAAATGCTAATCCGCTATTCTCCCCTTAAACAGTCCTGAAAACAAGGAAAAATCTCTGTCAAAACCAGGAAGCAACAGTCCGGATAGCCTCATTTTACCTATTGATATTCTTACAAAAAAAAAGGTAGCAAGAGCGATTGCTTAAGCTGTAAACAGCCCACATACGCTCATTGCCACCCATTTATGTTAAACAATCTTGCGACTTATTCTGTCAGTAATTTCTCAATTCTCTTGCGGAACTTCGCCCCTTCCTTCAGGTTGCGCAGTCCATAGTTCACAAACGCCTGCATATACCCCATCTTCTTACCGCAGTCATAGCTCTCACCGGTCATCAGCATCGCATCGACAGACTGCTTCTTCGCCAGCTCGGCAATCGCGTCGGTGAGCTGAATACGGTCCCAGGCGCCTGGCTCGGTTTTTTCCAGTTCCGCCCAGATATCCGCGTTCAGAACATAACGGCCCACCGCCATCAGGTCAGAATCCAGCGTCTGCGGCTGATCCGGTTTTTCGATGAACTCAACGATGCGGCTCACCTGCCCTTCCGTCTCCAGCGCTTCTTTCGTCTGAATTACGGAGTACTCGGAGAGATCGCCTTTCATGCGCTTCGCCAGCACCTGGCTACGGCCCGTTTCGTTGAAACGTGCCACCATTGCCGCCAGGTTGTATCGCAGCGGATCGGCAGACGCGTTATCAATAATGATATCCGGCAGCACAACGATGAAGGGGTTGTCACCCACAACCGGACGGGCACAAAGAATAGAGTGTCCCAGACCCAGCGGCTGCGCCTGACGCACGTTCATGATGGTCACGCCCGGCGGACAAATAGACTGCACTTCCGCCAGCAGCTGACGCTTAACGCGCTGCTCAAGCAACGCTTCGAGTTCGTAAGAGGTGTCGAAGTGGTTTTCTACCGCATTCTTGGACGAGTGCGTAACCAGGACGATTTCTTTGATCCCTGCAGCAACAATCTCGTCGACAATGTACTGAATCATTGGCTTATCGACGATCGGCAGCATCTCTTTAGGAATGGCTTTTGTGGCTGGCAGCATATGCATGCCCAGGCCTGCTACCGGAATGACTGCTTTCAAATTAATCATTATTTCTTCCACCTTAAAATGGTTGACGAATTATAGCTCTAAAACCTGTTTTCGCCAGCATGATTTGCCGTAATCCTGAAGCAATGTTACGCCTTAGCATTACATATTTCAGTAGTTGTAATCTGATTCGATCGCGCTTTTATGCCAGGAATAGTCTTAAAACAAATTATTATCGATTATCTGTGCGGAAGCGCAAAGTTCAGCCTTTCCACATTCACTACCTGCTGGTCGACCCGGTCAATATCCACCGAGCTTTGCCCCTTCTCATTAACGGCTTTTATGTTCGCCAACGACAGCAGCGTCTCGTCTTTCGCCATGAATTTTCCTCGCACATCCTTGCGCAGGTCGAAGTTAATCTTCAGGGCGGGCCCCACGGCAGCTTCCTGCATGACATTGATATTGCGTAAAAAAAGATGCTGCGGCTTGTTGTGTAATTCAAGCGTAGCACGCTGCATATCCACGTTGGTTATCGCCACAAACGAGGTCGCGTTACCGGATGAAATCTGTATTCCGCGCAATTTATACGCAAGCTGGCGGTTATCGAGGTGAATATTATTGAGCTTAAAGTTCTGCGGGATGGACAAATAATCGCCTTTTATCACCCCATAGCCGATTAACATTCCCGCACTGCTGACCATGTCGACATTATCAATAATGAAATTATCACAGCCATAAATGGCCACCGTGGCGTTGTCTATTCCTGCCTTTTTACTGAAGTCAGGGGTGATATTTTTGGCCTTAATATTGCGTATAACAAAGTGTTTCCCGTTTTCCACGTGCACCAGCTGACGACAGTTACTGCCGGTGATGTTGGCCACCACGAAGTCCTTAACGGTTTGCTTTTCCGGGTAGTCGTTGTCGTAGGTGCTGCCAGCGAGGCCAATGCCGATGCCCCAGTTGATCTTGCCGTTGGTGCAGTTGATGTTATCGATGACATGGTCGGAAATCAGGATATTGCGATCGTTGATAGCGACGTTCCATTCGATCGCATCGCCCTGCAGATGGCTAAATTTGCTGTTGGTGATGCGAGCGCCGTCCACCTGGTTGTGGAAACCCTGGCGCAGGATAGCGTAGTTGGCCTGACTCACGCTGATGTTATCAATCAGCAAATTGCGCATCACGCTGGGTTTCTTACCGCCGATGTAGATCTGCGTTACAGGGCCAAAACCGCTCATGGCCAGCCCTTTAATTACGCAGTCGGAGCCACGTACATCGAGAGTGATATTCTCTGTCCGCCCCTCGCCTTCCCCTATCACTTTGCTGCCTTCCTGCAGAACAAAGCGGCCGCGGCCATTGCCGGTTAACGCCCCGCGGATCAGCAGCGTTTTACCGTCGGGAATGAAAATACCCGTGTTGATGTTTTCACAGGTCAGCCCGGCAGGGACAACGACGGTGTCCCCGTCATTAAACGCCTGCTTAAAGGCCGCGATCCAGTCGTTGTTATTGTACTGTTTAACAGAGACCGTTCTTCCGCTCGCCGCCCGCGCAATGCGGGACGACAGCAGCGGCGTGGCCGCCAGAACGGACAGAGACGAGACAAAGGTGCGTCGGGTAATCTTTTTCAGCATACATCCTCGGCGTTACAACGTTTGCAGCAGGCTGGCTAACTGACGGTTAATCACCTGCTGGTTAAAATCGGCTTCAACTTTTTGTCGGGCATTGTGCAGCACGGGCTCCAGCGCCTGCTGGTCGATGTCGCTGAAAGCAGCTAACCGATCGGCGAGCGCCATGGCGTTATTCTCGGGCACCAGCCAGCCGGAATGGTCAGACTTAATCAGCTCCGGGATCCCGCTGTGCAGGGTCGAGACCACCGGTATACCCACGGCCATTGCCTCCATCAGCGCCACCGGAATGCCTTCCATATCGCCATCTGCCCCCGTGACGGAAGGCAGCAGAAATACATCTGCCTCATCGAGCATGGCCTTGACCTCGTGGCTCGGCTTGAAGCCCGGCATCTCTACGACATCTTCCAGTTGATACTGTTCGATCAGCGTGCGCAGACGACGCTCCCACGGCCCAATCCCGAGAATGCGGTAGTGGAAATCCACCCCACGCGCTTTCAGCTGGCGGCAGGCTTCAATCGCCACATGCAGCCCTTTCTTCTCGGTCAGGCGCGCGACGGAGATGATCTGCAGCGGTTTGCCCGGCACCTTCACCGGACGGCGGGTAAAGCGCGTTAAATCCACGCCCATGCGCGAAACGGCAATTTTCTCTCCCGGGCAGCCCATGTTTTTCAGGCGTCCGGCCCACAGTTCGCTGATCGGCAGCATCATGTCGCCACGCCGGAAAAGCTGCTGGTATTCCGGCGTGTAGTGGTTCAGCACTTCGCGGCTGGAGATGTCGATACCGTGGAAAATGGTCGCAATTTTACCGTCAATTACGCCCAGTTCGCGCAGCTTCGCGGCGGTGACGCCTGCCGGGCCAAAGTGGGCGATAAACACGTCGGCACGATACGGCTGCGCCGTTTGCCCGCAGATGGCCGACAGGATCAGATTGCGTGATTCTGATCCATAGCGGGAGACATTCAGCGCCCGCCACGTCGACGCGCGATGGATCCCACGTAAGGTCTGGCTGGCGCGGTGGCGCAACTTACTCAGCTTCCCGGACGGCTCATCCTGCAGCCAGCGGGTTTTTGCCTCCAGCCCATACTGGGTATACGCCGCATGGGTATTTTGGGTATCGCCCTTTTGCAGGGCGATAATCTCCACGTCATATCCCATATCGATAAACGCGGTGATTTGGTTCAGAACAAACGTTTCGGACGACAGTGGAAATTTCAGTAAGAAGAAACCAACCTTCATTTCCCCTCCCGTACGCGATCGAGTACCGATTTCACCATCCCAATGCCCTTCTCGCGCTCGGCTTTCACCGCCACCGCCAGACGTTCATTGATAGCAGGCAGTTGGCCAAGCGTGTCCCCCACCATGGCGCCGAGCGATCCGTCCAGCAGATGACGAATATCCACCGCCATTTCCGGCATACCGAGCTGCTGCATAATCCCGGCGGACTTGTGCTCATAGTTAATGGCAATGGCCGGCGTGCCAAAGTTCATAGAGATAATGGCCGAGTGTAGACGGGTGCCCACCGTCAGGTCGCAGGCGGAGAGCAGCTTGCCCATCTCCAGGTCGTTCAGTTCATCCATCACCACGTGATAACGTGACGGGTCATTGACCAGGTTGCGCAGGTTCAGCGCCACCATGCGGTCATCTTTGTTGTAGCTGTCGATGCCGGTACAGGTGGACAGCGCCAGCACCTGGTACCCGCTGTCCAGCACGCGGTTCACCACGTCGGCGAACGCCTGCTCATACGCCGCCTGCGTCGTGCCTAAACGTTTATCGAAGGGCGCCAGCTCGCGCAGGGTAATGGCGACGGTTTTCTGTTTCGCCGCCACGTCGAGCCAGTGCTGCACCGCGTAGCTCGGCTGGAAGCTGTCGTCCTGGTGATCCACCAGCCAGGCGGTATCCACGCCGTGCTCAACTTTTGACGTGTCAATCTCGCTGCGCTTCATCATCTCAAGGCTGACCGACTCGCGCAGGATCAGCGCGTCGCAGTGGCCGAAGACATAGTTTGCGAGCTGGTTAAACTGCGGATCCTGGAAAGGCCCCACGCTGTGGCCAATCATAAACAGCGGCTTTTTCGCCATGAACGTGCAGAGCGCATGCTCAAACTGCGGCACGCCGTAGAGATCGACGAAGAATGAACCGCCGACCTGGATAATGGCGTCATAGCCGGACAGCAGACGAACAAAGTCAGTGAAGCCCTGCGCGATGGCGATGTTGCGCAGCTTGCCGGTATCGGTCACCCGGGAAAGCAACACCTGATGCTGGTAGCGACGACGCAGCACTTTTTTCACGCGGCCCATTACGCCCGCGGCGTTGTTGTGCTGTTTCATCTGGCTGTAGAGCGGGTCGCCCATCACCGGGCGGTTCAGTAACCAGGATGAGCTGACCGGATAACGGCTCATCACGTCCACTTCGGTCTCAGGCTTAAGGGTGTTAATCGCATCCAGTAAACCGCGCAGGATGGCGCTGTCGCCACGGTTGCCGCAGGTATGGTTGCCAAGAATTAATAATTTCATAATGGCCTCTTAAAGAACTAGCCTGCGCGAAGCAGCGTTTTCATTTTTTCGTTACGGCAAAACTGGCGCTTCATCTCAACGACCAGCGCATTGCGAGAAAGTACGATCATCACGACGAAGGCCAGCGCCCCCGCGGCAACCTGCACCGCCAGCAGCGCGGCCAGCGGTAGATGGCCGCTGAGGATCGCGCCCAGACCGTAGCTCACCGCCAGGGTCGGCAATGAGAGATAGAACGGCAGCCACAGGCTCAGGATGTATTGACGATAGCTGGAGCCCAGCACCGGTTTAATCATGATGAAGTAGCTCAGAACGGTATTGACGATCTGCACCAGCAGGAAGCCCAGCGTGACGCCAATGGCGCCCGCCATGTGCCCGCCGACGATAATTGCCGGAATAAACAGGAAGGTTTTGAACACGTTGAATTTAAAGCTGATGTCCACGCGCGCTTTTGCCATCAGCAGGGACCCAATCGGGTTCCCCACGGAGCGCAGCAGCCCTACCACGCACAGCAGCTGAAGGATCGGGATAATACCGTTCCATTTCTCGCCAAACACCAGCGGCACGAAGTTGCTGGACACCACCATCAGCCCCAGCAGCACCGGGAAGTTGATAATCCCCACCACCGAAAGCAGCTTGTAAAAGTTAACGCGCAGCTTCTCGGTGTCGTCCTGAATCTTGGCAAACGCCGGGAACAGCACGCGGGTGATTATTGGGTTCAGCTTCATCGGCGGCACCACCGCGACGTTGTAGGCCAGGTTGTAGCCCCCCGCCACGCTGGCGCCGAGAATACGTGCCAGCACCAGCGTCGAGAGGTTGGTGTTCACGTAGTTGATAATGCTGTCCGCCGTCAGCCACGCGCCAAAGCGCAGGTTGGACGAGACGGACGCAAGAGAGAAATGCAGTCCCGGACGGTAAATTTTACGCCCAAAGTAGCCGAACAGCAGCGTACGCACGGCAGAGTTCACCAGGTAACCGAGGATGGCGGTCATCGCCAGCGGCCAGAAATGGGCGCTCACGACGGTAAAGGTAAAGCCCGCCAGCACGGCGCTGGTCTCGATCATGCCGATCTTATTGAACTCCAGCTCTTTCTGCATCAGCGCGCGGAACTGCTGCCCGTGGGGGATCACCACGAACGCAAACGACAGCGTGCGCATCAGCGGGGCGAGATCCGGGTTGTGCAGCACGCTGGCGATGGTGTCGCTCAGCAGGAACACCAGCACAAACACGAAAATCCCCAGCCCCACGTTCAGCCAGTAGAGCGTGGTCAGCTCAAGATGGCTGATCTCTTTGCGCTGGATAATCGAGTTGGCGATACCAAAGTCAGACAGCGTATCGGCCAGCGCGATGATCACCAGCGAGACGGTCAGCAGGCCGAACTGGTGATTATCGATAATGCGCGCCAGCACCGTCATCTGCACCAGGCCGAGGCCAATGATGACGATGGTCGCCATCGCTGACCACTTGGCGCCGCTGATGGTTTTTTCACGTAAGCTCATCTTAGTACGCCGCTTTGTTCACGAAACCTTTGAAGATAGTCAGAAAAACAATCTTGATATCGAACCAGAGGCTCCACTCGCGGATGTACTCCAGATCGAACTCGATGCGTTTTTCCATTTTTTCCAGCGTGTCGGTTTCGCCGCGCCAGCCGTTGATTTGCGCCCAGCCGGTGATGCCCGGCTTCACCTTATGGCGCAACATGTAGCCTTCAATCAGCGAGCGGTACTGCTCGTTATGCGCCACCGCGTGCGGACGCGGGCCAACAATCGACATCCCGCCGGTAAAGACGTTGATAAACTGTGGCAGTTCATCCAGCGAGGTGCGGCGCAGGAAGTTCCCCACGCGGGTGACGCGCGGATCGTTCTGCGTGGCCTGGGTCACGACCTTGTCGTTCTCCATCACCTTCATGGAGCGGAATTTCCACACCATAATCGGCTTACCGTCCATGCCGTAGCGGGTCTGACGGAAGATAACCGGTCCAGGAGAGCTCAGCTTCACCGCCAGGGCAATGCAGCACAGCACCGGAGAGATGAGCAGAAGAATCAGCGAAGAGAGCACGATATCTTCCAGACGCTTCAGCACGCGGTTAATACCGGACAGCGGCGTGTCGTACAGCGGTACGACCGGCACGCCGTTCACCTCTTCAATACGCGAATGAAGGATGTTGAAGGTAAACACGTCCGGGATCAGGAGCACTGAACAGGTCGTATCCGCCAGTTCGCGCATCAGCTGCTTAATGCGGGAGTCGTCTTTCATCTGCATGGCGATGTAGACGTTGTGAATTTTGCCGGCCTTGGCATCGTCAATCAGTTGGTCGTAGTTGCCCGCCCAATCGGCAGGCACGCCGCCAGGCTTCGCGTCGTGATAAATCCCGACCACTTCAAAGCCTAACCACGGCTCTTTGCGGAAGCTGTCGAGCAGCACCCTGCCGACGGGCAGATCGCCTGCTACCGCCACAAAGCGACGATTATAGCCGCGGTTGCGCAGCCAGCCCGCGCCAAAGCGGATCAGGGAGCGGCACACTACCATGCCGACGCTGCTTAACAGATACCAGCAGAGATAGGTCACGAGGCGATTATCAAAATCATGGCTGAACGCCACCAGGCCTGCGCTGAAGATCAGGCTCAGGGTCCAGTTCTGCAGCAACAGCATCAGTTCGGTGGTCATTTTGACGCCGCGCCACGAGCGGTAGAAATCGGTCATTCCGCCGATCATCTGAAACACGACCAGCGCAATCAGGGCCATCAGAAGATGCATATATAAGAACGGCAGCCCGCTGATCCGACACACCGCCCACAATCCACCGACCATGATGGTGATATCAGAAAAACGCTGCACCATAGAGATTAACGATGCATTCGTTCTCGCTCGTTCGCGTTTTTTTAGATTCGTCATCGTTGTTCCTGTATTCGGTTCCCCCTCCCACCGGGAGGGGCAGTTATTACTGATTCAACAGCGCCAGAATGTCCTTCGTTCGGGCTTCCATCAGCGCGGTGTCCGCACGGGACTCCACGTTCAGGCGCACCACCGGCTCGGTGTTGGACGAGCGCAGGTTAAAGCGCCACTGCGGGAACGCCATGCTGATGCCGTCGGTACGATCAATTTCCAGCGCGTGAATCGCAAAGTGCTGCTCCACGCGGGCAATCGCCTCGGCCGGCTGCGCCAGCTTGCTGTTGATCTCCCCGCTCGCCGGGAACGCCGCCATACGGTCGCGCACCAGCTCGCCCAGGGTCTGCCCCTTCAGGCACAGCAGCTCGGTGACCAGCAGCCACGGGATCATTCCGCTGTCGCAGTAGGCAAAGTCCCGGAAGTAGTGGTGGGCGCTCATCTCGCCGCCGTAGATGGCGTCTTCTTCGCGCATGCGCTCCTTGATGAAGGCGTGGCCGGTTTTGGACATCACCGGCGTGCCGCCTGCGGCAGACACCACGTCGACGGTGTTCCAGGACAGACGCGGGTCATGAATGATTTTCGCGCCCGGGTTTTTCTCGAGAAACGCTTCTGCCAGCAGGCCGACAATGTAGTAGCCCTCGATGAACTGCCCTTTCTCGTCGAACAGGAAGCAGCGGTCGAAATCACCGTCAAAGGCGATACCCATGTCCGCGCCGTGCTCAATCACCGCGTTACGCGTGTCGTCGCGGCACTCCGGCAACAGCGGGTTAGGAATACCGTTCGGGAAGTTGCCGTCCGGGGTGTTATGCACTTTCACGAAGGTCACCGGCACGTTCAGTGCCTTAAAGCGCGCTTCAAGGGCATCGACAACCGGGCCGGCCGCGCCGTTACCGGAGTTAATCACCAGCTTCAGCGGCTTCAGGTTCGCCACGTTGATGTAGCCCAGCAGGTGGTCGATGTACTCTTTCTGCAGGTTGATTTTTTTGTAGCTGCCGCGCTTCGCCTCGTTCACCGGCGGGAAATCGTTGGCTTCCGCCAGGCGCTGCACGTCGCGCAGGCCGGTGTCGCCGCTGATCGGGCGGGCGCCCTTGCGCACCAGCTTCATGCCGTTGTAGTCCATCGGGTTGTGGCTGGCCGTCACTTCAATACCGCCGTCCACCCCCAGGTGGAAGGTGGCAAAGTAAATCTCTTCGGTTCCGGAAAGACCGATGTCCAGCACGTCCACGCCCGCATCCTGCAGCCCTTTCGCCAGAGCCAGCTTCAGGGATTCGCTGGTCAGACGCACGTCGCCGCCCAACACGATGGTCTGCGGTTTTAAATATTCGCCGTACGCACGACCAATGCGCCACGCAATGTCTTCATTCAGCTCTTCGCCCAGCTTGCCGCGAATATCGTAGGCTTTAAAACAGGTTAATTTTTCCATGATGACCCCTTTTTCAGGCAACAGTCGGTCCTGACCACTTAATGGCCAAATTGATTTTTTTGTCATTCGTAGGCCCGGTAAGCGCAGCGCCACCGGGCATGATGCTGAGGGCTACACCCGTCCGTAGCGGTCCTGGAAGCGCACGATATCGTCCTCTTCCAGATACGAGCCGGAGCGCACCTCAATTAAGTCGAGAGGAATTTTCCCCGGGTTCTCCAGACAGTGCGTCGCCCCCAGCGGAATATAAATGGACTCGTTTTCACCCAGCAGTTTGACTTCACCGTCGATCGTGACTTTGGCGGTACCCGCGACCACCACCCAGTGCTCGGCGCGGTGATGGTGCATCTGCACCGACAGCCCCTCGCCCGGCTTCACGGTGATGCGTTTCACCTGATAACGGTCGCCTGCGTCAATGGAGTCATATTTCCCCCACGGACGGTAGACTTCGCGATGAATGTGGTGCTCGTGACGGCCATCCGCCTTGATCTTCTCCACCACTTTTTTAACGTCCTGCACGGCGTTACGGTCGGCAATCAGCACGGCGTCTTTGGTCTGGACCACCACCAGATCTTTCACCCCGACCGTGGTGACCAGGCCAGACTCGGCGTAGACGTAGCTGTTTTCCGTTTTGTGGCTAATGACATCACCGTGATGGACGTTACCCTCCGGGGTATGGGCGCTGATCTCCCACAGGGAGGACCAGGAGCCGACATCGCTCCAGCCCGCATCCATCGGCACCACAACGGCATCTGCCGTGCGTTCCATCACCGCATAGTCAATGGACTCTTCCGGACAGGCGAGGAAGGCCTCTTCATCCACGCGGATAAAGTCGAGATCCGGGTCCACCACCGCCATCGCTTTCTCGCAGGCTTGCAGAATATCCGGGCGATATTTGCTCAGCTCTTCCAGATAGCGTCCGGCGCGGAACAGGAACATCCCACTGTTCCAGTAATATTCCCCGCTGGCGACATACGCCTGCGCGGTTTCAAGATTGGGTTTTTCAACGAACTGCGCCACGTCAAACGCCACGCTGTCGCCTTCACCCGGCGTCACGTTGCCGCGACGGATGTAGCCGTAGCCGGTTTCCGGCAGATCCGGCACGATACCGAAGGTCACCAGCTTGCCGCTCTCAGCGTAAGGAATGGCCGCACGCACTGCGTCACGGAAGGCCTCTTCCTGCTGGATCACGTGGTCTGCCGCCAGCACCAGCATCAGCGGGTCACAATCCGGGCTGCTGCGTTTTGCTGCCAGCGCCGCCAGGGCGATAGCCGGTGCGGTATTGCGTCCGGCAGGCTCCAGGATGATATTTTCTGTGAGTTTGTTCAGCTGGCGCAGCTGCTCGGCAACGATAAAGCGGTGCTGTTCGTTACAGATCACCACCGGGCTTTCACACTCCACGCCGTGGAGACGGTTTACCGTCGTCTGCAGCATGGTGAGATCCCCTTTCAGGCAGAGGAACTGTTTTGGATAGAGCACGCGGGACAGCGGCCACAACCGGCTACCAGAGCCACCAGCCATCACAACCGGATACAAAGTGGTTTGACTCATGATTTATCCCCGTATATCTGCAATAAATTGGCTCAGCACGTTCTCTTTCTCGAGCGTGCGTTCGGCATATTCACGTGCCACCGTGTTCATTTTTGGCATGGCAAGTGCCTGTTCAATGCCAGTGACCAGCGCCGGGACCGATTCCGGCTCTACGCACACGGCAATCCCCGGATAGCTGTCACACAGCTGGCCTAATTCAGTTTCGGCTTCGGCCGTAATCACCGCGTTACCGCCCACTGCCAGAATGTTGGTCAGCTTGGACGGCAGCACCGCATCCGCCGCGCCGCGCTTTTGCACCACCAGATGGCAGTCGCCCATCTTCAGCAGCGCAGGCAATGCCTCGTAAGACTGAAGCGGAAAGAATTTCACGTTGGTCAGGCCGCGTTCGCTGACCATTTTTTCCAGCCGCGCTTTTCCACCACCCTGCCCGACAATCACAAACATCCATGGATGTTCTTTCAGCAGTTGAGCCGCCTCGATCACGCTCTCCAGCCCCTGCTTTTCGCCGATATTGCCTGAGTAAAGAATGATTTTTTGATCTTCAGGCAAACCGAGCTGCGCGCGCAGCGCCTGAGCATCTCGCTCAGTCACGTCGCGAAAACGCGCCACTTCGGACCAGTTCGGGAAGAAGATCACCTTCTCCGCCGGGACGCCTTTCTCCTGCGCCTTGTTCATCATCGAGCGCGAGATCGTTGAGACGTAATCCACGTTGTGTAAGCCACTGCGCTCAAACGCGCTGGCGAGCTTCGCCACCTTGCCGCCTTTGCTTTTGCCTGCCATCCCCAGGCCCAGCATGGCGTCAACTTCATAATCCTGAATGTGCAGCAGGGTGCGCGCGCCGGAGAGTTTGCCCAGCAGACGCATGCCCGGCGTGCAAAACAGCGTCGGCACCACGCCGATGATGCGATCCGGCTTCCAGCGACGCTGCGCCATCAGCGGGAAGAAACTACTCAGAGCAAAGCTGCCGAGATGAATCAACCGTTTAAGCGTTGAGGGCTGCTTAGGCACATACAGCGGGCAGCGCCAGACGGTCGCTGCACCCTCTTCGCGACGGTAGCGCCAGCTTGAGTAGCGCTCCCCCACTTTCCATTCCGGGTAGTACGGCGGCGCGGTAATGACCCGCACGTCATGTCCCTGGCTCGCCATCCACTCGACCATCTCGCCGGTGTATTTCCCGATACCGGTTAGCTCCGGCGAGTAGTTGATTCCGTATACGAGGATCTTCATAAGCCCGGCACCCCGGACTGACGTTCAGCGAGGAAATAGGCGCGACTGTTGTCATGCACATTGTCGCTCGCCAGCAGCGCCTCTGGCGTCTGCCAGCGGTAGTCATCGTGCTGAGAATCAGGCAGACGCAGGTCTGCCTCACTCACCTTCAGGCGGAACCCCAGCACGATGTAGTGCGTGGTGAACCCGGTGCCTGAAAAGTTATCGTCATAGAAGTGCTGCCAGACCCCGTAAAACTGGCCCGCTGCCATCGGCAGCTGCAGACCCAGTTCCGCCAGAGTGAGACGCTCAAACGCATCGGTAAGCGTCTCATCCTTTTGCACGCGCCCGCCGGGCACGAACCAGAAGCCCTGCGCAGGACGGTTGGTTCGTTTCCCCAGCAGGAACTCGCCGCGTTCGTTCTCCACGATCAAATCAATCGAGATGAGCGGAGTGGAACGCACCACCGTGGCAAAATCTTCCTGACTTAAAAACATCATTACCCCCGGAAGCGGTGCTGGTTTTCCAGGAACCACTGATAGGTGCTTGCCAGCCCCTGCTCCAGTGACACCTCGTGATACCAACCCAGCTGATGCAGACGGGTCACGTCCAGCAGTTTGCGCGGCGTGCCGTCCGGTTTCGTGGCATCAAACACCACGCGGCCTTTGTAGCCCACCACCTGCGCGATGGTCTGCGCCAGCTCGCGAATGGTGCAGTCCACGCCGGTGCCCACGTTGATGTGCGACAGCATCGGCTCGGTGTTCTCCTGCCACACTTCGCGATCCAGCTCCATCACGTGAATGCTGGCCGCAGCCATGTCGTCCACGTGCAGGAATTCACGCATCGGCGTACCGCTGCCCCACACCACCACATCCGGCGCGTTCTCGGCGGTTGCCTCGTGGAAACGACGCAGCAGCGCCGGGATCACGTGCGAGTTGCTCGGATGGAAGTTGTCATGCGGTCCGTACAGGTTGGTCGGCATCACCGAGCGATAGTCGCGGTTGTACTGACGGTTGTAGGACTCGCACAGCTTGATCCCGGCAATCTTGGCAATGGCGTACGGCTCGTTGGTCGCTTCCAGCGTGCCCTGCAGCAGCTCGCTTTCGGCGATCGGCTGTTTAGCCATTTTCGGGTAAATACAGGATGAGCCGAGGAACAGCAGCTTGTTCACGTTGTGCAGATGCGCCGCGTGAATGATGTTGCTCTCAATCATCATGTTTTCGTAGATGAAATCCGCCGGGTAGGTGTTGTTGGCAACAATGCCGCCCACCTTCGCCGCCGCCAGATACACCTGGTCAATGCGTTCGTTAGCAAAGAAGTCCTGTACCGCACGGCTGTCGAGCAGGTTAAGCTCGTCACGCGTGCGGACAACCACTTCGATGTCACCGCGCTGTTCGAGCTGGCGAACAATCGCGGAACCCACCATTCCGCGATGACCGGCGACAAAAATACGTTGTTTTGTCATTCTCAGGACTCCAGCGCGATGGCAACCTCGTAGCCATGAGACTTGAGCAGGGAGTGTTTTTTCGCTGCTTCAAGATCTTTGGCTACCATCTCGGAAACCATCTCCTGCAGAGTGGTTTCTGGTTTCCAGCCCAGCTTCTCGTGTGCTTTGGTTGGGTCGCCCAGCAGGGTTTCCACTTCAGCAGGACGGAAGTAGCGCGGGTCAACCTGCACAATCACGTCGCCTGGCTTCACGCCCGGTGCGTCATGGCCGGTCACGGAAACCACGATGCCCTTCTCTTCCACGCCGGTGCCTTCGAAGCGCAGCTTGATGCCCAGCTGCGCAGCAGCCATTTCAACGAACTGACGAACGGAGTACTGCACGCCGGTGGCGATCACGAAGTCTTCTGGCTGTTCCTGCTGCAGCATCATCCACTGCATTTTCACGTAGTCTTTGGCATGGCCCCAGTCACGCAGGGAGTCCATGTTGCCGAGGTGCAGGCACGATTCCAGACCCTGCGCGATGTTGGCGATAGCGCGGGTGATTTTGCGGGTCACGAAGGTTTCGCCGCGACGTGGAGATTCGTGGTTGAACAGAATGCCGTTACAGGCGTACATGCCGTAGGATTCACGGTAGTTCACGGTGATCCAGTAAGCGTACAGTTTCGCTACCGCGTACGGAGAGCGCGGATAGAATGGCGTGGTCTCTTTCTGTGGAATTTCCTGCACCAGACCGTACAGCTCAGAGGTGGATGCCTGGTAGAAACGGGTTTTCTTCTCAAGGCCGAGGAAGCGAATCGCTTCCAGCAGACGCAGCGTACCCATGGCGTCCACGTCAGCGGTGTATTCCGGAGACTCGAAGGAGACCGCAACGTGGCTCATCGCGCCCAGGTTGTAGACTTCATCCGGCTGCACTTCCTGCAGGATACGGGTCAGGTTGGAGGTATCGGTCAGGTCGCCGTAGTGCAGGTGGAATTTCGGGTTCGCCGCGTGAGGATCCTGGTAAATATGATCGACACGTTCGGTGTTGAAAGAAGACGCACGACGTTTAATACCGTGTACTTCATAACCTTTTTCCAGCAGTAACTCTGCCAGGTAAGAACCATCCTGCCCGGTAACGCCGGTGATGAGAGCGACTTTAGACATGTTTATATTCCTCTACTTATGAATTTAATCAGTTTCAACGCGTTCGCGTATCACCACTGCGGGGTTGCCACGGCAAACTTTATTTGCCGGTAGCGATTTAAAAACGCTGCTGCGGGCACCAACGACCGTGCCATCGCCAACAGAAACACCCGGTGCAACAAAAACATCCGTTGCCAGCCAGCATTTTTCGCCAATCACAATAGGCGAAGCGGTAATATCAAAATGCTGACTCATAAAGTCATGACTGCCGGTGCACAAATAACATTTCTGTGAAACCACCGAATTTGCGCCAATCGTAATCTCGCCCAAGGTATATAACACCGCGTCATCCCCTACCCAGGCGTAATCCCCAAGCGTTAATTTCCAGGGGTAGGTAATTTTCACCGAGGGCCGAATGACTACGTTTTTTCCTATTTTTGCGCCAAACAGACGCAATAAAAATGCTCGCCAGCGGTACAGTATTTGTGGTGACCAGGCAAATAAGGTGGCCTGAACGGCCCACCATAGCTGCACTTTAATACCGCCCGCCCCCCGAAAACCTTTCGGTACGGAGAAACCGTTCAGATCCTGCATTACGTTTCCTTATATTCAGGCTTTGTTATATAAGGCTTTCGTTTTACTCGTGGTGCGCACGCGTAAAAAATAAGATAATTCCGCCCAGAACCCCGGCACGCGTAATATTTTACGCTGCACGTTTTTGGCATCCTGGCACAATTCCAGATTATTCGAGGTTGACACGCCACCCATAGAAAATTCAGATACCAGCCCTTTAATTCGGCGGAACGGGTAACCTGACTTATAGAGACTGGCGGCCAGCGCATAATCGGAAGACACTTTATACTGCAAATCGTAAGGCTGTTTTTTCAGACCTTTTACCGGAAAGAAAATGGCCTGATGGCTGGCAGGTAAACTGTGATAGATATACCAGCCCGGCTTCGCGCTGCGACACACTTTATGTCCGTCGCCAAAATCGAGCAGCGCATCGCCAATATACATGGCGTCCTCTTTCTGGCGCGCCAGTTGACGGGCAAACAGCGCCACGTCATCATGGAAAATATCACCCGAATTCAGAAAGATGGCATAACGGCCCTGCGCCATATTGATGCCTTTGTTCATCGCATCGTAGATGCCTTTATCTTTCTCGCTGATGTAACGTAAGTTGAACTCACCGTTGAGTTTTTCCAGAAACTCCGCCGTGCCATCGTTCGAGCCGCCGTCGACCACAATCCACTCAAAGGTGAGGCTTGGATCGCGCGCCAGGTTGCGCAGCGAGCGCCAGGTTTTTACCACCCCTTCGTAATTACGAAAAGCGACAGTAATGACGCTAAGAAACATAAATCACCTCATTTCGTCATACGTTCGTAATATTAAGCGCTTTGCGCAGAATAAACGGACAGACAATCAAGAAAGCATATTCCGGACTAAATATTGACCCGGTAAAAAACAGCGACACCGGCGTAAACAGATAAAGCTGCACGCGAAAGTTCTGGTTATCCCCGAACGCGTTAATCATCATTTTGAAAACTTTAAACAGATACCACAGCGTCAACAGTACGGCGAACCACGAAAAATAAATAATTAACAGATACAGACCATTGTCTATGGTTTTACCGACATCCGCACCGTTAAAGATTCCGAATGATGCAACATATTCGTAAAGTGAGCCGAATCTTACTACACCATCTATATGGGTTAAGGAATAACCCACCATCACCAGCGGTCCAATGATGCGATAATAGGACGATGAGCCTTCCGTTCCCAAATCACCCAGTCGTTCTGAGATGTATGGGAAGGCAAATATCACGCCCACCATAAATACCGTCAGGGAGATAATCGCCAGCGGCAGTTTTTTCTTAATCGCATCTTTGTTCAGGTACTGAAACGCCCATTCCAGCAGGTAAAACAGGATAAATGTCATTACCCCTGAGAACGATCCAGACAGAACGATTCCTGCAAGAATCATAGCATCGGTCTTAGGCGTTTTGATACCAAACTGTTTGATGCTGAGCCAAATTGAGATTAACGCCAAAGCGAAAAACGCCGGTTCAAAATAGAGGGCCGTGGTACGCTTCCCGCCGAACTTGATGAAGTTCAAAACATAGCTGTTGCTGTAAATGAGATATTTCGAAATTATCTCCATCAGGCTACTGCCGCCGGTAAGAATAATTTGCGCCATCTCCATGGCAGCAAGCATAACAATTAACGCAACGGCAATATAAAAGAACCTGAGGATTTTCCGATAATTGTGCGGAGAAATCGTTTTGAAGCGAATACTCCAGACCATTCCGATAATAATAACGATATAAACAAACAGCATGGTCGAGGTGACGTATTTACTGGCATCCAGCGACTGGCCAAAGATGTAGTTGAACAGCGTCAGGCCCGTGCCCAACCCTAAGGCAATCATCAGCTTCTTCAGGTTGATTTTATCGACATACAGCAGAAGCAGAACGGGCAAGAAGGTGACGATGGTTATCGGAAAGCTTTCGCCGAGCTGGGCAATTTTGACGTTGACCAGCAGATAGATCAGCGGCAGCAGCAGATAACTACAGATTCTGATAGAACGAGACATACTCCTCCAGCATCTGTTGTCCACTGTAGGCCTTGCGGCTGCGGTTGCGGAACGATTCCAGGTCAGTGCCAAAAACAGCCTGAGCGATCTGCGCCTTTGGCAACTGCACCAGCGGCAGGACCTCCAGCTCGGCAAAAGTTTTCCCACCCGATTTTTCCAGCACTTCGCGTGCCGCATCGCTGTGGGTGGCAATCACCGGCACGCCGATGGAGAGCGCTTCACAGAGGATCAGCGGGTAGTTATCCACGCGGGAGCTGAATACCAGCGCATCCATTTCATTCAGCGCGCTCATCAGCTTGCGCTTATCGGTTTCAAACCCGTGGTTCACCACGTTAGCCCCTTCGAACGGTGAAAATTTGCCGAAGGTATGGAGCTCAATTTTGTCACCCAGCGCCATCATGTCGCGCACCAGCTGCTGGTTGGTTTTCCCGTCGTAGCGCAGGTCATGCGCTACGATAGCGATTTTCGGTTTGCCCGCGGTTTCTGCCACCGGCGTCAGCTCGGCGAGAATGGCTTCCGTCGCCACGTCGATGCCGTTGTTAATAATCTGGCAGCGCCCTGCCCCGTACAGGCTGTTGAAGGCATCGGCCACGTGCTGGCTCGGGGAGATAAACGTGCAGCCGAGCGAGAGCATGTCGCGGAAAAGCTGGCGCTTGCCGGCCACCAGCGTGTGCGCGCGATCCACCTTCACCGGCGGATAGTTGCTCAGCGTCGGGCATTTCTGGCAATTGTTTTTCCAGCCTTCGCAGCCGTCGGTAAACGCGCAACGGCCGGTTACGCTCCAGTGATCGTGGAGCGTCCAGACGAAGCGGGTGTCGGGCTTGTGGGCCTGCACCTTCTGACAGAACGCCACCACCTCTTCCAGATTCAGCCAGTAGCTGTGCAGCACGTGAAAATGCAGCACAACTGGGCCGGTAGTGCGGGTCACCGTGCGATAAAGCGTATTCAGGTTGCCAAACAGATCGCGGTTAAACAGACGGAATAACGCGATATTGGCAATTGAGGTCAGGCGCGGCGTGTGCTTATGCACCTGCGGGAAGTTATCGTGACTGACGCTTTTCTTGCCGCCCTTGCCATAGCCGTAAATAAAACGAGACTGAAGTCCTTTTTGCAGCGCGCGCTGGTGAAGATCCAGCGCTACCCCTGCCGCTCCGCCTTCTGCGAGGCGTACGTTAAATTGCAGAATATTCATTTAATCACCTTCACGCGGGCTTTTTCTCCCACCACCAGCGCGTTATCCGGAATGGTGTCCAGCACCACGCTGCCCGCACCAATTGTGACGTTGTTACCAATCGTAATGTCACCAATGATCACCACGTTTGCGCCCAGCTCGACGTTATTGCCAATGACCGGGCAGGCCAGGCTGTCTGGCCCACGGTTGCCAATGGTCACCCCATGGCGGATGGTGAAATCATCCCCGGCGACCACGAACTTGTTGATCACCACCGCATAGCCGTGATGGATGGTAAAGCGGCGGCCAATGGTGGCCGCGGCCTGAATTTCATAGCCAAAAAAGCATTCGGTGATGATGCGATACAGCACCAGCACGGGTGCCGCCCAGATGTTGTTCAGGACATTTTTCTTACGCCACACCGAGCAAAAGTGCGCGATGCGGTACGCCAGAACCATGCAGCACGGACGCAGGCTCCAGCTGTTAGCGCGGCAATCTTCCAGAAACATTATTTCCCCCGAAGTCCATCAGCCAGGCGCTTGCCGTTACGAACGGACAACAGCGTCAGCAGCGTGCGCCAGTTCATGCGCTTATTGCGGATCTGATAGAGGGTAAAGAGCTGATATTTACGGCTGGCACGGTCAAACTTGTCCTTGTGCTTGCGGTAAAAATGGAAGTAACCCGAGAATTTTTTCGGCGAGGAGGTAATCTGCATCTCCCCGTGATTGATGTGCAGGATCTGCGTGGCCTCTTCGACCTTCCACGGTTCGCCGTATTCCACCACCATGCGCAGAAAGATATCGTAATCCTGCGCAGCCTTCAGTTCGGTATCGAACAGGCACTCTTTGAAGCGCCACGCCCAGGTAAAGACCTGGTTACCAATGATGTTGCGCTTGTAGAACAGGCGGCGAGAGTACGGTGATTTCGGATAGAGCGGCAGGCTGGCAGGCTGCGAGTACACCTCGCCCTGACAGACATAGTCATTGGCATACAGGAACGCGTGCGTGACCAGCTGCTCTTTATGCGACAGGAAGACAGACAGGCGGTTCGGCGTCCATTCGTCGTCGTCGTCGATGCCGGTCAGATACTGCCCTTTGGCCTGCATAATCGCCTGGTTACGCACAGCACAGGCGCCGGAGTTAATGGCGTTATGTGTATAAACCACCCGCGGGTCGTTGAGGTCAGTCACAAATTTTTGCAGCTGTTCATACGAGGAAGAGCAGTCATCCACGATGATCAGCTCCCAGTTATCGTAATCCTGACGTAACACCGACTTGATTGCGCGGATCGCCAGCTGCTGACGATTCCATGTCGGCATATAGATAGAAATCAAAGGGCGTTGTGTGGTCATTTTTTCCCCTCACCCCGGCCCTCTCCCCCAAGGGGAGAGGGTGAAAGGCAGCCAGTGGTTATCATTACGTTCGTCCCCCAAATCCAGCACCGAACAGTCCCCTCTCCCCTTTGGGGAGAGGGTTAGGGTGAGGGGTGTGGGGGGTGTTTTGTTATTTACTGTCAGACTTATATTCGTACTCGTAATAGCCATAATCCTGATAGCCGGTCGCGCGACGGAAGATGGAGTTCAGGATCACCCCTTTTACCTCAATCCCGTTCTGCTCGAAGCGGCTCAGGCTGGTTTCCACCTCTTTCAGGGTGTTCACTGCGTAACGCGCCACCATCAGGGTGGTACCCGCATGGCGGCCAACAACGGCCGCGTCGGTCACGGCCAGAATCGGCGGCGTATCGATCAGCACCAGGTCGTAGTTTTTGCTCGCCCACTCCACCAGTTCGCTAAAGCGCTCGCTCATCAGCAGCTCGGACGGGTTAGGCGGCACCTGCCCACGAGGGATCAGGTCAAATTTCGGCACCGTAGTGGGCTTCGCGCTCTGGCTGATATCACCTTTGCCAAGCAGGATTTCCGACAGACCGTTAACGTTGTTGGTACCCAGCAGTTCGTGGGTGTAGCCCTTACGCATATCGCAGTCGATCAGCAGCACACGCTTGTTGGTCTGGCTGACCACCGCCGCCAGGTTGGCGCAGACAAAGGTTTTACCGATTGACGGGCTAACGCCGGTTAACATCAGGACGTTATTTTTAGCCTGCATCATGGCGAAGTGCAGACTGGTGCGCAGGCTGCGGATCGCTTCGATAGCGAGGTCGGTTGGGTTACCCACCGCCAGCAGCTGGCTCTGTTTGTAACGCTTAACGCCTTTGATGGTTTTGACGCTGTCACGGGATTTTTGCCACTCAGACAGCGGAATGCTGGCATAGACGTTGATACCGTTTTCTTCCAGCACCTGCGGGCTTTCGATACCGCGGTTGAACAGCGAACGCAGCAGCACGCCAACGATAGAGAGCATTAGGCCGAGAATAATGCTGCCGAGAATGATCAGCGCTTTCTTCGGCTTCAGCACGCCAGGCTGGGTAATGGCCGGGTCGACGATGCGCACGTCACCCACGGTGCTTGCCTCGGTGATTTTCAGCTCCTGCTGCTTGTTCAGCAGCTGCATATAAACCTGCTGTCCGGACTCCACGTCGCGGGTCAGACGCACGATCTCCTGCTGGGTTTTCGGCATCGCGGTCACGCGGTCATTGAGCTTCGCCTTCTCCTCTTCCAGCGTGCGGCGTTTCTCCAGCAGGGTGCGGTAGGCCGGGTGGCGTTTGGTGTAAAGCTTGGAAATCTCCGCCTCTTTGAAGGTCAGCTCGTTAAGCTGCGCATCAATATTGACCATCGAATCGAGGACCGATTTTGCCTCCAGCGGCAGGTCAACGGAGTCTTTATCCTGACGGTAGGCGTTCAGCTTGTTCTCGGCATCATCCAGACGGCCGCGTACTTCCGGGAGCTGTTTCGCGAGGAAGGCCAGGCTTTTCGCCGCTTCAGCAGACTTACGCTCGACGTTCTGCTCAAGATAGTTGCGGGTAATGCTGTTCAGGATGTCGCGGATCTGATCCTTATCTTCACCGGTAAAGGTCATGCTCAGCACGCCGGTATCCTTACCGTTTTCGGTGACGGTCAGGTTGTTTTGCAGATTGTTGATCATCCCCAGCGTGGAGAATTTCGTGACGGTGAATTCACCGCCCTCCTGGGCATTGATCGCGCTGACCATCATGCTGACGCCATCTTTGGTGAGCATCTGCCCCACTTCACCGCGCGCGCTAAAGCCCGCGTCGCTGGTCAGCTGGTACTGTTTCGGGCCAAGTACCGTCAGGGTAAAGGTCTGATCGGCCGCCCCTTTTGGCAGCACAAAGTCAGTGACCTTGACCGTGTCGTTGTTTCTGCCCATCAACCGATCCCAGCCCGCACCAAAGATCGGGAAGGTATTTTTGGTGACGGAGATATCAAGCCCAAGGTCATGGACCGTTTTACCCAGTACCAGACGTGACTGGATGAGCTGAATTTCAGCATCGGAGGCCGGCGGCTTGTTCGCCAGCGCAGAGCCAATGTCCTGCACCAGCGAGTTGCCGGTATTCTGCTCGATCTGCACCAGCGCATCGGCGCTGTAGATGGGGGTGGCAAACAGCGTGTAGACGACGGCCGCCGCAGCAAACACGGCAGTAATGCCCAGCACCCACCACTTTGCCTCTACAACAGTGCCGACCAGGCGTCCAATATCAATTTCATCACTGCCCGAAGTCGGGGCGGCAGAAGGTCTTGTTTTTTCGGTCATTGTTATCCCTGCTGAGCTTTCAGTGCCTGCGCCCACTGTTGGGCAGACTGGTCAAGTAAGGTGTAAACCGCCTCAAAGGCCTCATGGCTTTTGCGGTAGGGATCGGGGATTTCACGTTCATTGTCCCAGTGTCCAAACAGCATCACCTTACCGCGCATCTCCGGAGCGATATCGCACAGCGCATGAATATGGCGTTTTTCCATCGCCAGAATCAGGTCATACTCGCGGCACATGCGGCCCGTGACCTGGCGGGCAACATGCCCGTCGAGAGAGAGGTGATGATCCCGCGCCACGATCGTTGCGCGCTCATCGGCACCTTTACCGACCAGTGCACCCAGCCCTGCCGAATCAACGGTCAGTTCGGGCTGGTAGTGTTTCAACAACCGTTCAGCCGTAGGGGAACGGCAAATGTTCCCCACGCATACCACCAGAATTTTGTTAAACATCGCGGATTACCAGGTGTGAATGTCGCGCGCCGTATCCGTCATGTAGCGAACGCCACTGATGGTTGGCAGCAACTGGTTGATCAGACGGTTCCAGCGGGCAACCGGTGCGGTAGTGACATACACCACATCGTATGGCTGGAGACGGAACTCCGTCGCCATCACCAGAGAGGTCGCATCGGACATATCCAGCTGGTAGATGTTGGCAATCTTGCCTTTCGCGCTGCCCTCACCTTTCAGCGGACGGATCACGAAGATGCCGGTCGCGTTAGAGGTCGTCAGATCGATACCCTCAGCATTGCCCAGCGCTTCGGTCAGCGTCATACCGCTGAAGTCCATCTTGAGGGTGCTTTGTTTCTTCACTTCACCCATCACGAAGACTTTGAGATCGTCATTGCGTGGTACATAGAGGATGTCGCCCGGGTAAAGCAGGCGGTTCTGGGTCAGATCGCCGTTTTGCATCAGCGCCTGCAGTGAAATGCGCTGCTCCTTCCCGTTGTGGGTCAGTACCACGTTGCGCCAGTCGGCGCCGTCGGTTAACCCGCCCGCGGCGTTAATGGCATCCAGCACGGTCAGAGGAACGTTGGTGATAGCCTGCTGACCGGATTTGTTCACCTGGCCGGAGATGTAGGCTTTTTGCGAGCGGAATGCGGCGATATTAACGTCCACCTGCGGGTCGGCGATGTACTGCGCTAAGCGGCCGGTAATATCACTACGGATCTCGGCAAGCGTTTTCCCTGCCACATGGACTTTACCAATGTAGGGATAGAACATGGTGCCATCTGACTGCACCCAGTTACCGGTGTCGCTTGAGCTACGGTACTGGCCCGCTGGCGTGGTCAGTTCGGGGTGGTCCCAGACGGTCACGTTAATGACGTCTCCTGGCCCTACGCGATACTGGTAGGACGCAATTTCCTGGTCCAGTGACATATTCGGCTGGGCAACGTTTGGACGTGGGCGTAATTGTTCGACCAGACGAGGCGTAAGTGGATAAACATTCACCATTTTGTCGAGATCAAAATCGGCATCCTGTTGCTTGATCACATCCTTGCCCATTGTTGACATATTGCTGCCGGGAAAGACAGTGCAACCGCTCATCAAGGTCACAGACACCAATAATGGCATCAATTTCATTTTGGAGTTCATCATTGATTATTTATCACTTTGGCAGAGTAATTATCCTGTGCAATTTAAATACGTGTGAATCTAAAATGCATTAAGAATGTAGCTAATTAAATAAAAATATAACTAGCATCATTCCTAAAAAAAACGTTATTTGGCCAGTCACTGTTGACAACGGAATCATGGCTCATCCACACACATCCAGGCACGCTACCGCCCTTGGCTTCCAGCTACCAATACGCTATAACACGATGAATTGCATGCAAAAAATCGCCAGATTTTTTGCATTTGAAATAAATGGAGCATTCATAATACGCAGGCACTATTTCGTTAGTCGCTCAAAAAAAAAGAACTACCAGTAACAGAAGATATCCTTTTTCAGGCTATTAATCTTGTAACAGCTAATCTCAAAACAGGCAAGAAAACGGGTTCCGAACACCAAATTTTAAGAATTTGTTTAGAAAAGCAGTTTATTTTTAAGAATTTCTTTATATTGACAGCGTTATCATTGAACACCTTTTAATGCGATATTTCTTAATTTTGTTATTTCAGATAAATACAGACTTTCTTGATGAATTAGACTTATTATTCTCGGTATTATTAATTTAATGATTATTGAGAGAAATCTCATACTGACATTGCAATTTCCCCCAGCTTTATCCATGATCGAATTGTGTCATTCGTCATGTTACAGAAGGTATTGCTACTACTATGGAATGGATTGCCGATCCCTCAATCTGGGCCGGGCTGGTTACGCTGGTCGTCATCGAGCTGGTGCTCGGGATTGATAATCTGGTTTTTATCGCCATCCTCGCTGAAAAACTGCCCCCTTCCCAGCGCGATCGCGCGCGCGTAACGGGGCTGCTGCTGGCGATGGTCATGCGGCTACTGCTGCTGGCCTCTATTTCCTGGCTGGTCACGCTCACTCAGCCTCTGTTCTCCATCCACGGTCTGAGCTTTAGCGCCCGCGATCTGATCATGCTCTTCGGCGGCCTGTTCCTGCTGTTCAAAGCTACCGTGGAGCTCAACGAGCGGCTGGAAGGCAAAGACAGTGAGAACCCGACCCAGCGCCGCGGGGCAAAATTCTGGCCGGTGGTCGCGCAAATCGTGGTGCTGGATGCGGTCTTCTCCCTGGACTCGGTGATCACCGCCGTCGGGATGGTGGACCATCTTGCGGTGATGATGGCCGCGGTCATTATTGCCATCACGCTGATGGTCATGGCCAGCAAGGCACTGACCCGTTTTGTGAACAGTCACCCCACCATCGTGATCCTCTGTCTGAGCTTCCTGCTGATGATTGGCTTTAGCCTGGTGGCCGACGGTTTTGGCTTCCATATTCCGAAAGGCTACCTGTATGCCGCCATCGGGTTCTCCGTCATGATTGAAGCGCTTAACCAGCTGGCGATATTCAACCGCCGCCGCTTCCTTTCCGCAAATCAGACGCTGCGTCAGCGTACGGCCGACACGGTCATGCGGCTGTTAAGCGGTAAGAAAGAGGATGCAGAGCTGGACGCCGAATCCTCCGCGATGCTGGCCGACCACAGTGACGGGCAGATCTTTGACCCGCAGGAACGACGAATGATTGAGCGGGTGCTCAATCTTAACCAGCGTACGGTCAGCAGCATTATGACGTCGCGGCATGATATAGAGCACATTGACCTGACGGCCCCGGAAGCGCACATTCGCGCCCTGCTGGATAAAAACCAGCACACACGCGTGGTGGTGACCGGCGGGGAAGCGGAAGAAGAGCTGCTGGGCGTGGTGCACGTTATTGACCTTCTCCAGCAGCAGCTTCACGGCGAGCCGCTCAATCTCCGCGTCCTGGTTCGCCAGCCGCTGGTCTTCCCGGAGGGGCTGCCGTTGCTTTCCGCCCTTGAGCAGTTCCGTAACGCGCGGACCCACTTTGCCTTTGTGGTGGATGAGTTTGGTTCGGTGGAAGGACTGGTCACACTCAGCGACGTGATGGAAACCATTGCCGGTAATCTGCCAAACGAGGTGGATGAGATTGATGCCCGCCACGACATTCAGAAAAACGCCGATGGCTCGTGGACGGCAAACGGCCATATGCCGCTGGAAGATCTGGTGCAATATGTCCCGCTGCCGCTGGACGAAAAGCGGGAATATCACACCATTGCCGGTCTGCTGATGGAGTATCTGCAGCGTATCCCGCAGCCGGGGGAAGAGGTTCAGGTAGGCGACTATCGGCTTAAAACGCTACAAATTGAAAACCATCGCGTGCAGAAAGTTCAGCTGATACCGCTGCGGGATGAGGAAGAGCTGGATTTTGAGGTGTAAAAAAGCCGGGTGGCGCAACGGCGTCAGGCTTTTGTAGGCCGGGTAAGGCGAAGCCGCCACCCGGCGCAACAGGCATCACAGTTTATCCAGCAACTTCTTCACATCCTTGCCGTCCTGCGAATCTTTATTACGATCCGCCCAGCCGCTCAGCCGACGTTTCGCTTCATCCTGCAGATGCTTGCGCAGGATCTGATCCACCTGGAGGCTATAATTCAGAGCCTGCCATTTGCCGTATACGCTCAATGGGACCGGCGTCTCTTTCAGGAAGTCGATGAGCTTACTTTCTCCCTGCCAGCCGGAAAGTACCCGCACGTTAAAGCGCGTGTCCGCCGTCTCTTTGACCAGATCCAGCTTACCTTCGCCCGTCAATGATAAGAATGAAGAGGTACCCTGCATTCCGTCGAGAGAGAGTTGTCCGTTGTCCAGCGTCAGGTCCGTGGTGAAGCTGTCGAGTCGCGTGGCGCTGTCGTAGTTCTCCTGGGCTTTCACATCGCTGCTGCGCTCTACCGCCTGCTGCACCAGCTGCTGGAAATTGAGCCCTTCCATACGGGAGTTTTTCAGATCAAGATGCGCCTGTCCCTGCCACTCGCGGCGGAACGCCTCGGCATCAATTTTCGAGCCCGAGAAGTCCCCCGCCAGCGTCAACTGCCCCGTCAGGGATATCGGGTAGTTAAACGCGTTCAGGATGGTCCCTATCTCAACGTTATCGAGACGCGGCTGGAATTCGGCGCTGGCAACGTCTTTACGGACATCCAGCGTGCCGGGCAGCGAGAGGTGCCCTGCGCCCATCTTGCCACTCAGTTCGGAGATCACCAGCAAACCGTTATGGTTAAACATCTGGCTGCTCACGTCGGTAAAGTCCATGCCGCGCCAGCGCAGGCTATTGGCTTTCAGCAGAATATCCGCCGTGAATCCGCGCAGGGCGTTATAGTCAGGCTGATCGAGATTCGACGAAATAACCGGGCGTGATACCGCTGCCTGGCTTTGCCCCGTCTGCGCCGCATTGCTGTCCGTGGCGCTGGCTGGCAGAGGCGGCAACAGATTTTCCAGGTTGAGTTTGTCAAACTGCAGATTCAGCACCCACTTCGGCTTTTCTTCGAGCGTGACGCTGGCCTGCCCTTTCAGACTACTGTCATTTGCCTGCAGGTTGAGGTTATCCAGCTCCAGCTGTTTTTGTTCCTCGCGCCACACGGCCTGCAGCGTCCCCTGCCCGGCGATCCCCTGGGTGGGAAGATCGGCCCCCGTCAGTTGCCAGTCCAGCTGCTGAATGTCGGCGGTGAGCTGGTGCGGATAGTCTGACGCGTTAACGCTGGCATTCAGCGACAGGGTCAGATCGCGCTGATCGCGGTTCACGCGCCCGCTGAATTCCACCGACGCAATATGGTGTGCATCCTGTTCCATCTGCAGGTTAATGTTGCGAACGGTGACCTGCTCTTCGTGCTCATGCTGGAAAACCAGTACGCTATCGGCCACTTTCAGTTTGCCAATATCAAAGGACCAGCCTGTATCAGACGGCTCATCAGGCAGGGTGTTTTCGCGCGGTGCCACCGGCGCGTTAGCATCACGCACGGCCTCGGTTTGCGGGGTGAGCTGAATCACCGCGCCTTTCAGCATCACCTGATTCACCTGCAGCTGATGGGAAATGAGCGGGATCAGCGCCACATCAAGGCGCATGTTGTCTGCGGAAACCAGCGGCTGGGATGCCCCCGGCGCCGTGAGCGACATGCGGCCAGAGAGAATACTGAGCTGCGGCCAGACGTGCCAGCGCAGCGGCCCATCAAGATTCAGTTGATAACCACTGCGTGCCTCGACCTGCCGCACCATGTAAGCGCGGAAGTCATTGGGGTTAACCAGCAGAACCAACGCCGAAAGGCCAGCCACCAGCACCACCAGCAAAATCATCAGCGTTGTCAGAACTCTTCTCATGGCATCCTCAATGGACTAACGATCAGTCTTTATCAATACGGCTGGCAACCGCACCCTGCTGGTCGCGATATTTTGCGTCCTGGCGGCGGTTATACGGCCTGTCTGCCGGGCCTGACAGCGGTTCAAAACTCAACGCGCCGATCATCATGCCCGGACGAAGCGCCAGCGGCAATTTACCGGCATTGAAGAATTCCAGCACGATACGTCCTGACCAGCCTGGATCGATACGGTGCGCGGTCACGTGTACCATCAGCCCCAGTCGTGCCAGCGAAGAGCGGCCATCAAGCCAGCCGACGAGGTCCGCAGGCAGGGTGACAGATTCAAATGTGACCGCCAGCGCCAGTTCACCCGGATGCAGATAAAAGGCTTCGCCGTCGTCGATAACGATTTCGTCACTCATCACGCGATCGAGCGCGGCGCTGACTTCGTCCTTCGGCCCGCTGAGGTCGATGAACGGTGCGGTATGACCGCTAAAGGTGCGGAATTTATTCCCCAACCGGACATCAACGGTCACCCCATTGATACGCTCAACAGGTGGACGCGGGGTAATAGACAAACGGCCTTCATCCAGCCAGGCTTCTATATCGCGATCACAAAGACGCACGCCTCTTTCTCCTTTCATGCAACGTACCCTGCGTCGGTAAGCGCTCAGGGTAAAACCAGGTTATCTCTGAACGGTACACAATTCACGCGGCTTATTCAAAAAACTGGCTGATTTTCGCTTTTAAGATATCAATCGCAATGCGGTTTTTACCCCCGCGCGGCACGATAATATCGGCGTATTGTTTGGAGGGTTCAATAAACTGCAGGAACATTGGGCGGACCGTTTTCTGGTATTGCGCCATCACGGAGTCCATTGAACGGCCGCGTTCATTAACGTCACGCTTGATGCGGCGCATCAGGCAGATATCCAGCGGGGTATCGACGAAAATCGAGAAGTTCATGGATTCACGCAGGCGGGCATCGGTCAGCAGCAGGATGCCTTCAAGGATAATGACCTTTTTCGGCTCGATGCGGATCGTTTCCTTGGTACGGGTATGTTCGACATAACTGTAAACGGGCAGTTCAATCGCCTGGCCGCTCTTAAGCGCTTCTAAATGCTGGAACAGCAGGCTGTGATCCATTGCATTTGGGTGGTCATAGTTCGTTTTAACGCGCTCTTCCATCGACAGATGGGATTGATCTTTGTAATAGCTGTCTTCGGGAATGACGCCGATATGCTCATCACCTACTTGTTCACGCAGTTCGCGATAAAGCGTACTGGCAATTAGACTTTTACCTGAAGCCGATGCGCCGGCGATGCCTATAATGACGCACTGATGAGACTTATCAGTCATAAATTTAGCGACCTGATTAACCTGGATGTTAAGGAAGGACGACGCCGGAGCGTCAAACGCGGCAATTATAGGGATTTCGCGGGCGTGATACCAGTCGAATGCACAGGTTCTGCGAGACTGGCCGAAAAGTGACAACTTATTCCCTGAATGAAATTTAAATGACCATTTTTTCACCGTTTCACCGTTTTTTTTAACGGAGTAAGTATTTAATAAGTCTGTGGTGTCAAATTCTGAGCGGTCACCATATGAATTGTAAATTGTTTGTACTAGCATAAACCAAATTATCAAATTCACGCGTTCGGACATCTTCCCTGACGGCATGGCGTCTCTGGATAAAGCGGTAATGAATAAACAATACCAGCGGGTTTTGGTGACTACCCCACATCCTTTAACACGACTTGTCTGTCTGGGCCTGGTCACCTTTATCTTTACCTTATTTTCGCTGGAACTCACCCGTTTCGGCACCCTGCTGGCTCCGCTCTGGTTCCCCACCGCCATTATGATGGTGGCGTTTTACCGCCATGCCGGAAAAATGTGGCCGGGCATTGCCCTGGCCTGCTCGTTCGGCAATGTTCTGGCCTCGTGGATGCTGTTCTCCTGGGGATCGGTCAGCCTCATCTATCCTTCGATCAACGTCATTGAGGCCGCTATTGGTGCGCTGTTTCTGCGCAAATGGCTCCCATGGTACAACCCGCTGCAGAATCTGAACGACTGGATCCGCGTGGCCATCGGCAGCGCACTGGTGCCTCCGCTGGTGGGCGGTATTCTGGTGACCCTGCTGGCCCCCGGCCCAGAGCCCCTGCGTAATTTCTTCGTCTGGGTATTGTCAGAAGCGATTGGCGCGCTGGCGCTGGTGCCGCTAGGGCTGTTGTTTAAGCCGCATTATCTGCTGCGCCACCGCGATCCGCGGTTGCTGCTGGAAACGCTGACCACGCTGGCCGTGACGTTAGCCCTCAGTTGGGCAGCCATCACCTGGCTGCCGTGGCCCTTCACCTGCGTGATCGTTCTGCTGATGTGGAGCGCCGTGCGCCTGCCGCGGATGGAAGCGTTCATGGTGTTTCTGGTCACCGTGATGGTGGTGTCGCTGATGATTGCCCGCAACCCTCTGGCGCTGACCACCCAGCACGCCGGGCCGATGCTGAACGCCCCCTGGCTGCCGTTCCTGATGCTGCTCCTGCCCGCTAACGTGATGACCATGGTGATGTACGCCTTCCGCGCCGAGCGCAAACACATCACCGAAAGCGAAGAGCGTTTTCGTAATGCAATGGAATATTCTGCCATCGGTATGGCGCTGGTCAGCATCGAAGGAAAATGGCTTCAGGCGAACAAGGCGCTGTGCAATTTCCTCGGCTACAGCCAGACGGAGCTCCAGTCGCTGACCTTCCAGCAGCTTACCTGGCCGGAAGATCTGAATACCGACCTGGAGCAGCTCGAACAGCTCATTAACGGCGACATCAATACCTATACCCTCGAAAAGCGCTATTACACGCGCGATGGGGAAGTGGTCTGGGCGCTTCTTGCCGTCTCCGTGGTGCGCCATGCCGACGGCTCGCCGCTCTATTTTATCGCCCAGATTGAAGACATTAACGACCTGAAGCAGACAGAGTGGGTCAATAAACGCCTGATGGAGCGCATCACCCTGGCAAACGAAGCAGGAGGCATCGGCATCTGGGAGTGGGATCTGGAACCCGACGTTATCAGCTGGGATAAGCGGATGTTTGAGCTGTATGAAATTCCGCCGCACATCAAGCCCACCTGGCAGCTCTGGCACGACACGATGCTGCCGGAAGATCGCGCCCACGCAGAGAAGGTACTGCGGGACTCTCTGATTTCCCGTCTGCCGTTTAAGCTGGAATTCCGCATTCGCGTGAAGGAAGGCGTGCGTCATATTCGCTCCCTGGCGAACCGGGTGCTCAATAAGCAGGGGGAAGTCGAACGGCTACTCGGCATCAACATGGACATGACCGAGGTTAAGCAGCTTAACGAGGCGCTTTTCCAGGAAAAAGAGCGTCTGCACATTACCCTCGACTCCATCGGTGAAGCAGTGCTGTGCACCGATATCAACATGAACGTCACCTTTATGAACCCGGTCGCCGAGAAAATGAGCGGCTGGCTGCAGACCGAAGCTATTGGTCAACCGATCCTGAAGGTGTTACACATCACCTTTGGTGAAAAAGGGCCGCTGATGGAAAATATTCACAGCGGCGATATGTCCCGTTCCGATATCGATCAGGACGTGGTGCTGAACTGCCGTACCGGCGGCAATTTTGATATCCACTACAGCATTACGCCGCTCAGCACGCTGGATGGACAGAATATCGGCTCGGTGATCGTGATTCAGGACGTGACCGAGTCGCGCAAAATGCTGCGCCAGCTCAGCTACAGCGCTTCCCACGATGCCCTGACCCATCTTGCAAATCGGGTCAGCTTCGAAAACCATCTCAAACGGCTCCTGCAGACCGTTCGCGAAACGCGTCAGCGTCATGCCCTGGTGTTTATCGACCTCGATCGCTTCAAAGCCGTCAATGACACGGCTGGCCACGCCGCGGGCGATGCCCTGCTGCGGGAACTGGCTTCCCTGATGTTAACCATGCTCCGCTCCAGCGACGTGCTGGCGCGTCTGGGCGGGGACGAGTTCGGGTTACTGTTACCGGACTGCAATCTGGAAAGCGCGCGCTATATCGCCGGTCGCCTGATTCATGCCATCAACGACTATCACTTTATGTGGGAAGGCCGCCTGCACCGGATCGGCGCCAGCGCCGGCATCACGCTGATTGATGAAAATAACCATCAGGCGTCGGAGATCATGTCGCAGGCGGACATTGCCTGTTACGCCTCAAAAAACAGCGGACGTGGCATGGTGACGGTGTATGAACCCCAGCAGGAGCGGGATCACCACACGCGCAGCATGATGTCGCTTGATGAACAGTGGCACATGATTAAAGACAATCATCTGATGATGATTGCCCGCAGCGTCGCCTCACCGCGCATCCCTGAGAGCAGTAATTTCTGGCTGCTGTCGTTACGCCTGTGGACCAGCCAGGGCGAAGTTCAGGAAGAGCATGCCTTCCGCTCGGGCCTGGCGGAACCAGAGCTTCTGCACGCCCTCGACAGGCGGATCTTTAGCGAGTTTTTCCGCACCTCAGCCGCCCAGATCGCCAGTAAAGGCATGGGGGTGGCGCTGCCGCTCTCGGAGGCCGGTTTAGCCAGCGTGACGCTGGTCGATGAACTGCTCGACCTGCTGGATAAAAGCCCGATGCCGGGCCGTCTGCTGCATCTGGTTATCTCTGTCGATGTGGTGTGCAATCCGGATAAGAACCTGCATCGGGGTCTGCAAAAGCTCCGTCAGGCGGGCTGCCGCGTGATCTTCAGCCAGGTGGGACGCGATATGAACGTCTTTACCCACCTGACCGCGAACATGGCCGACTATCTGATGCTGGATGCGGAGGTGGTAACCAACGTGTACGGCAATCTGATGGATGAGATGATGGTGACCATTGTTCAGGGGCACGCCCAGCGTCTGGGAATGAAAACCATCGCGGGCCCCTGTAATCAGCCCATCATGATGGATACGCTCTCCGGCATCGGCATCGATTTTATCTTTGGTGACACCATCGCCGAGCCGCAGCCATTAGATCTTCTTCTCAACACCAGTTATTTCGCGATCAACTGACGGTGCCCAGCCGTCGGTATACCAGATATGCAACAGCGCGTAGGAGCGCCACGGCGTCCAGCGTTCGGCATAGCGACGAATTTGCGCGGTCGTCATTCCGGCGAAGCGTTGTTTAATCAGGTAATCATCCGGCAGAAACACATCTTTCGCCTGCCAGCCGCGCAGGGCCAGATAATTTGCCGTCCAGCGCCCTATTCCCGGCCGCTGCTGTAGCGCCTTCATCCCCTCTTCTATATTCGCGGGCGGGAAAAGCGGAAATGTTCCGTCGATAACCGACTGCGCCAGATGAATCAGCGACTCCGCGCGCTTTACCGGCATGCCCAACGCTTTCAGCGCCAGCGGGTCCACTGCCGCCAGCGCTTCCGGCGTGGGGAAGCAGAGATAGCCCGGGCAATCCGCCACGGGTTCACCGCATAACGCCACCACGCGTGACGCCAGCTTCGCCGCCATCGCCACGCTCACCAGCTGTCCGAGAATCGCCCGGACGCCCTGCTCGTACGCATCCATCGCTCCCGGCAAACGTAAGCCCGGCCTTGCAGCACCGAGATCGCCCAGCGTCTCCGCGATGTGCTGCGGATTGCAGGCAAGATCGAACAGGCGTTCGATGCGCTCAAGGCACGGCTGCGCAACCGGAATTAACCCCGGGCTGAGGGTCACGACCAGCGTGTGGGTTGCGATATCCGGCGTCACGCGGAAGATCCCCTGATGTCCCTCGCAGGCAAAACTGCGCTCGTAGTAGTCGGGCGTGACGGTTTCAATGCCCGTCACCGCACGCGCGCCAAGAAAGCCAAACATCCACTGCCAGTCGTAAGGGGGAAGCCAGTTCAGGGTGTACATCATCTCTCCTTTTGGGTTCTTCACAGCATAAACGGAAAGGTCCTGTTTCGCCTTGCTTTCATATTCCTGTTGTCGCCATGCGGACATTTCGTTAAAGTCTCGCCCCTTCTCACCGGCATGGGGATTCATCGTGTTTATTGGATTTGACTACGGAACGGCAAACTGCTCGGTTGCGATTATGCAAAACGGGCAGCCACGGCTCCTGAAAATGGAAAAAGAGAGCACGCTGCTGCCGTCAATGCTCTGCGCACCGACGCGTGAAGCGGTGAGCGAATGGCTGTTCCGCCACCATCAGGTTCCGGCTTCGGCGGCGGAAACCCAGGCGCTGTTACGCCGTGCGGTCAGCTTCAACCGCGAGGAAGATATCGACGTTACGCCGTCCAGCGTGCAGTTCGGCCTCTCCTCGCTCGGACACTACATTGAAGACCCCGAAGAGGTCTATTTCGTTAAGTCGCCAAAATCCTTCCTCGGCGCCAGCGGCCTGAAGCCGCAGCAGGTCGCGCTGTTCGAAGACCTGGTGTGTGCGATGATGCTGCACATCCGCAACCAGGCGCAGACGCAGGTCTCCGACGCGATTACCCAGGCGGTGATTGGCCGACCAATTAACTTCCAGGGGCTGGGCGGCGACGAGGCCAACCAGCAGGCGCAGGGGATCCTGGAACGCGCGGCGCACCGCGCAGGCTTCCGCGACGTGGTATTCCAGTATGAACCCGTTGCCGCAGGGCTGGACTTCGAAGCCACGCTGACGGAAGAGAAGCGCGTATTGGTCGTGGACATCGGCGGGGGCACCACCGACTGCTCGCTGCTGCTGATGGGCCCCCAGTGGCATAACCGGCGCGACCGCGAAAACAGCTTGCTGGGGCACAGCGGCTGCCGCGTAGGCGGGAACGATCTTGACATCGCCCTGGCATTCAAGAGCCTGATGCCGCTGCTCGGCATGGGGGGACAAACGGAAAAAGGCATCGCGCTGCCGATCCTGCCGTGGTGGAACGCGATTGCCATCAACGACGTGCCGGCACAGAGTGATTTTTACAGCACCGCCAACGGCCGCTTCCTTAACGATCTGGTGCGCGATGCTCAGGATGGCGAGAAAGTCGCCCTGCTCTATAAAGTGTGGCGTCAGCGTCTGAGCTACCGCGTGGTGCGTACGGCTGAAGAGAGCAAAATCGCCCTTTCCGACCGTGCTGAACATGCGGTCTCCCTGCCGTTTATCAGTGACGAACTGGCCACCGCCATTTCGCAGGACGGGCTGGAGACGGCGCTTGCCCAGCCGCTACAGCGCATTCTGGAACAGGTGCAGCTCGCGCTGGAGAACGGCAAAGAGAAGCCGGACGTAATTTACCTGACCGGGGGAAGTGCCCGTTCACCGCTGATCAAGAAAGCGCTGGCCGAACAGCTGCCGGGTATTCCGATTGCAGGTGGCGATGACTTTGGTTCCGTTACCGCTGGTCTGGCACGCTGGGCGCAGGTGATGTTTAGCTAGTGCAGTTGTGCCGGGTGGCGGCTTCGCCTTACCCGGCCTACAAAACGTGTGTTGTTGTGGTGCGGTCTGGTCCTCTCCCACAAAACACCCAAAACGGCAACTTCCGTTGCCGTTCGCATTTACCTTGTAGGCCGGGTAAGCGAAGCATCACCCGGCAACACTCAGACAATTCCCGACAGTCTTCCATATTTCCTCCATTTTTCCGCTGTGTTGCCTGACTAAACTAGTATCATTCCCCGAAGTATTCAGGATGAGAACGTATAACGATGAAAGGCAGTAACAAATCCCGCTGGGCAATCGCCGCTGGCATCATTGTGGTGGCCCTTGCCGCCGCCTGGTACTGGTACAGCCAATCCGCGAACTCCGCCGCACCTGCCGGTGCCACCAGCCAGGCTCAGCGCCCCACGGGCGGAGGGCGTCATGGAATGCGCGGCGGCGCCCTGGCGCCGGTTCAGGCGGCGACGGCGGTGAATAAAGCCGTTCCTCGCTATCTCACCGGTCTCGGGACCATTACCGCCGCCAACACCGCCACGGTGCGCAGCCGCGTCGACGGCCAGCTCATCGCGATCCACTTCCAGGAAGGTCAGCAGGTTAAGGCTGGTGACCTGCTGGCGGAAATCGACCCGAGCCAGTTTAAGGTCGCCCTCGCCCAGGCGCAGGGACAGCTCGCGAAAGACAACGCGACCCTCGCCAACGCCCGGCGCGATTTAGCCCGCTACCAGCAGCTGGTGAAAACGAATCTGGTGTCCCGCCAGGAACTGGATACCCAGCAGTCGCTGGTCAGTGAAACGCAGGGCACTATCAAAGCGGACGAAGCCGCCGTGGCCAGCGCCCAGCTGCAGCTGGACTGGAGCCGCATCACCGCGCCGATTAACGGACGCGTCGGCCTGAAGCAGGTCGATATCGGCAACCAAATCTCCAGCGGCGACACCACGGGCATCGTGGTAATCACCCAGACCCACCCGATTGATTTAGTCTTTACCCTGCCGGAAAGCGATATCGCGACCGTCATGCAGGCGCAAAAAGCCGGTAAAGGCCTGGTTGTGGAAGCCTGGGACCGCACCAACAAGCAGAAACTGAGTGAAGGGTCTCTGCTCAGTCTGGATAACCAGATCGACACCACCACCGGCACCATCAAGCTGAAGGCGCGCTTTAATAACCAGGACGATGCCCTCTTCCCGAACCAGTTCGTCAATGCGCGCATGCTGGTTGCGACCGAAGAGAACGCGGTGGTGATCCCCACCGCTGCACTGCAGATGGGTAATGAAGGTAACTTTGTCTGGGTGCTTAACAGCGACAATAAAGTCAGCAAGCATCTCGTAAAAACCGGAATTCAGGACAGCCAGACGGTGGTCATCAGCGCCGGGCTTTCCGCAGGCGACCGCGTGGTCACCGACGGCATTGACCGTCTGACCGAAGGGGCCAAAGTGGAAGTGGTTGAACCGGCGAAACAGGGAGCGACCTCCTGATGCAGGTGCTGCCACCGGGCTCTACAGGTGGGCCTTCACGCCTGTTTATCCTCCGTCCTGTCGCCACCACGTTGCTGATGGTGGCGATCCTGCTCGCCGGGATTATCGGCTATCGCTTCCTGCCCGTCTCGGCGCTGCCGGAGGTGGATTACCCAACGATTCAGGTTGTCACACTCTATCCCGGGGCCAGCCCGGACGTGGTGACGTCCGCCATTACCGCCCCGCTGGAGCGCCAGTTCGGCCAGATGTCGGGGCTCAAACAGATGTCCTCCCAGAGTTCTGGCGGGGCATCCGTCGTGACGCTGCAGTTCCAGTTGACGCTGTCGCTGGACGTCGCCGAGCAGGAGGTGCAGGCCGCCATCAACGCCGCTACCAATCTGCTGCCGTCAGACCTGCCTAACCCACCGGTCTACAGCAAGGTGAACCCGGCAGATCCGCCGATCATGACGCTTGCCGTCACCTCCTCCGCGATGCCGATGACCCAGGTCGAAGACATGGTCGAAACGCGCGTGGCGCAGAAAATTTCTCAGGTGTCCGGCGTTGGCCTCGTCACCCTCGCGGGCGGCCAGCGCCCGGCGGTGCGCGTCAAGCTGAACGCGCAGGCCATTGCCGCGCTGGGGCTCACCAGCGAAACCATCCGCAGCGCCATCAGCAACGCGAACGTCAACTCGGCGAAGGGCTCGCTGGACGGCCCAACCCGCGCCGTGACGCTCTCCGCCAACGACCAGATGCAGTCCGCCGACGAATATCGTCAGCTGATTATCGCCTACCAGAACGGCGCGCCAGTGCGTCTGGGCGACGTGGCGACCGTAGAACAAGGCGCGGAGAACAGCTGGCTGGGGGCATGGGCCAACAAGCAGCAGGCGATCGTGATGAACGTGCAACGCCAGCCGGGTGCCAACATCATCGAAACCGCCGACAGCATCCGCACCATGCTGCCGCAGCTGATCGAAAGCCTGCCGAAGTCAGTCAGCGTGAAGGTGCTCTCCGACCGTACCACCAACATTCGCGCGTCGGTCACCGACACCCAGTTCGAGCTGATGCTGGCGATTGCGCTGGTGGTGATGATCATTTATCTGTTCCTGCGCAACGTTCCGGCGACCATTATTCCCGCCGTCGCCGTACCGCTCTCGCTGGTCGGCACCTTTGCGGTGATGGTGTTCCTCGATTTTTCGATCAACAACCTGACGCTGATGGCGCTCACCATCGCCACCGGGTTCGTGGTGGATGACGCTATCGTCGTCATCGAGAACATCTCGCGCTATATCGAGAAAGGCGAAAAGCCGCTGGCCGCGGCGCTGAAAGGCGCGGGCGAGATCGGCTTTACCATTATCTCGCTGACCTTCTCGCTGATTGCGGTGCTGATCCCGCTGCTGTTTATGGGCGATATCGTCGGGCGGCTGTTCCGCGAGTTTGCCGTGACGCTGGCGGTCGCCATTCTGATCTCCGCGGTTGTGTCGCTGACCCTGACGCCGATGATGTGCGCCCGCATGCTGAGCCACGAGTCCCTGCGCAAACAAAACCGCTTCTCACGCGCCTCCGAGCGCATGTTCGAGCGCATTATTGCCGCCTACGGTCGCGTGCTGGCGAAAGTCCTCAACCACCCGTGGGCGACGCTCGGCGTGGCGCTCGGCACGCTGGCGCTCAGCGTGATGCTGTGGATTTTCATTCCGAAAGGCTTCTTCCCCATCCAGGACAACGGCATTATTCAGGGCACGCTTCAGGCCCCGCAGTCGGTCTCCTTCGCCAATATGGCGCAGCGCCAGCAGCAGGTGTCTGAGATTGTTATGAAAGATCCGGCGGTCGAGAGCCTGACCTCCTACGTGGGCGTCGACGGCACCAACCCGTCGCTCAACAGCGCGCGTCTGCAGATCAACCTTAAGCCGCTGGATGAGCGCGACGATCGCGTCAACGCCGTCATTGAGCGGCTGCAAAACGCCGTGGCCCGCGTGCCGGGCGTTGAGCTTTACCTGCAGCCGATTCAGGATTTGACCATCGATACCCAGGTCAGCCGCACGCAGTACCAGTTCACGCTGCAGGCCACCTCGCTGGACGCGCTCAGCACCTGGGTGCCGCAGTTGGTGGATAAACTCAAAACCCTGCCGCAGCTCTCGGACGTCAGCAGCGACTGGCAGGACAAAGGGCTGGCGGCGTATGTGAACGTCAACCGCGACGCCGCCAGCCGTCTGGGTATTACCATGGCGGACGTGGATAACGCCCTGTACAACGCCTTCGGTCAGCGCCTGATCTCCACCATCTACACCCAGGCGAACCAGTACCGCGTGGTGCTGGAGCACAACACCGAAAATACGCCCGGCCTGGCGGGGCTGGACTCGGTGCGCCTGACCAGCAAAGACGGCGGCATTGTGCCGCTGAGCGCTATCGCCACGGTGGAAGAACGCTATACCCCCCTGTCGATTAACCATCTGGATCAGTTCCCGTCCACCACCATCTCCTTTAACGTGCCGGACAATTACTCTCTGGGTGAAGCGGTGGAGGCCATTCAGGCGGCTGAGAAAGATCTCAGCTTCCCGTCCGACATTCAGACTCAGTTCCAGGGCAGCACCCTGGCGTTCCAGGCTGCGCTGGGCAACACCATCTGGCTGATCGTGGCGGCGGTCGTGGCGATGTACATCGTGCTCGGCGTGCTGTACGAAAGCTTTATCCACCCGATCACCATCCTCTCTACCCTGCCGACGGCGGGCGTAGGGGCACTGCTGGCATTAATGCTGGCGGGCAGCGAGCTGGACGTGATTGCCATCATCGGCATTATCCTGCTCATCGGGATCGTGAAGAAAAACGCCATCATGATGATCGACTTTGCCCTGGCCGCCGAGCGCGAGCAGGGCATGTCGCCGCGCGATGCGATTTTCCAGGCCTGCCTGCTGCGTTTTCGTCCCATTCTGATGACCACGCTGGCCGCCCTGCTGGGCGCGCTGCCGCTGATGCTGAGCACCGGCGTCGGCGCGGAGCTGCGCCGTCCGCTGGGTATCGGCATGGTCGGCGGTCTGCTGGTGAGCCAGGTGCTGACACTGTTCACCACGCCAGTGATCTACCTGCTGTTTGACCGCCTGGCGCTGTGGACCAAAAGCCGCTTCCCGAAACGTGAAGAGGAGGCATAAGTGAAGTTTTTCGCCCTCTTCATTTATCGCCCGGTGGCGACGATTTTAATCTCGCTCGCCATTACCCTCTGCGGCGTTCTGGGCTTCCGGTTGCTGCCGGTGGCGCCGCTGCCGCAGGTGGATTTCCCGGTGATCATGGTCAGCGCCTCGCTGCCGGGCGCCTCGCCGGAAACCATGGCCTCGTCCGTTGCCACGCCGCTGGAGCGTTCGCTCGGGCGGATTGCGGGGGTCAACGAGATGACATCCAGCAGCTCGCTGGGCAGCACGCGCATCATTCTGGAGTTCAGCTTCGACCGGGATATCAACGGTGCGGCGCGCGACGTGCAGGCGGCCATTAACGCCGCACAGAGCCTGCTGCCGAGCGGGATGCCGAGCCGTCCGACCTACCGCAAGGCCAACCCGTCCGACGCGCCGATCATGATCCTGACGCTGACCTCGGATACGTACTCGCAGGGGCAGCTGTACGACTTTGCGTCTACCCAGCTGGCGCAGACAATCTCACAAATTAACGGCGTCGGCGACGTGAGCGTCGGCGGGAGTTCCCTGCCCGCCGTGCGCGTGGGGTTAAACCCGCAGGCGTTATTCAACCAGGGCGTGTCGCTGGATGACGTGCGCTCCGCCATCAGCAACGCCAACGTGCGTAAACCGCAGGGGGCGATTGAGGATAACAGCCACCGCTGGCAGATCCACACCAACGACGAGCTGAAAACCGCGGCGGAATATCAACCGCTCATCATCCACTATAACAACGGCGCGGCGGTGCGATTAAGCGACGTGGCCAGCGTCACCGACTCGGTGCAGGACGTGCGCAACGCCGGGATGACCAACGCCAAACCGGCGATTTTGCTGATGATCCGCAAGCTGCCGGAGGCCAACATTATTGAGACGGTGAACAGCATTCGCGCCCGTCTTCCGGACCTGCAGGAGACCATCCCGGCAGCAATCGATCTGCAAATTGCCCAGGATCGCTCCCCGACCATTCGCGCCTCGCTGGAAGAGGTGGAGCAAACGCTGGTGATCTCCGTCGCGCTGGTGATCCTGGTGGTCTTCCTGTTCCTGCGCTCTGGCCGCGCGACGCTGATCCCGGCGGTGGCCGTGCCGGTCTCGCTGATCGGTACCTTTGCCGCCATGTATCTGTGCGGGTTTAGCCTCAACAACCTGTCGCTGATGGCCCTGACGATTGCGACGGGCTTCGTGGTGGATGACGCCATCGTGGTGCTGGAGAACATCTCCCGCCATCTGGAAGCGGGCGTGAAGCCGCTGCAGGCTGCCCTGCAGGGCACGCGCGAGGTGGGGTTTACGGTGCTCTCCATGAGCCTGTCGCTGGTGGCGGTGTTCCTGCCGCTGCTGCTGATGGGCGGGCTGCCGGGCCGGTTGCTGCGCGAGTTTGCCGTCACCCTCTCCGTCGCGATCGGCATTTCGCTGGCGATCTCCCTAACGCTGACGCCAATGATGTGCGGCTGGATGCTCAAGCGCAGCAAACCGCACTCGCAGCCGCGCCGCAAAGGCTTTGGCCGTTTCCTGATGGCAATGCAGGAAGGCTACGGTAAATCGCTGAAGTGGGTGCTGAACCATACGCGTCTGGTCGGCCTGGTGCTAATAGGCACCATCGTGCTCAACGTGTGGATGTATATCACCATCCCGAAAACTTTCTTCCCGGAGCAGGACACCGGCGTGCTAATGGGCGGCATTCAGGCGGACCAGAGTATTTCTTTCCAGGCCATGCGCGGCAAGCTGCAGGACTTTATGAAGATCATTCGGGAAGACAAAGCCGTGGATAACGTGACCGGCTTTACCGGCGGGTCGCGCGTCAACAGCGGGATGATGTTTATTACCCTGAAACCGCGCGGCGAGCGCAACGAAACCGCCCAGCAGGTGATTGACCGCCTGCGGGTGAAGCTCGCCAAAGAGCCGGGGGCAAACCTGTTTTTGATGGCCGTTCAGGATATCCGCGTCGGCGGGCGACAAGCGAACGCCAGCTATCAGTACACGTTGCTCTCGGACGATTTGGCCGCCCTGCGCGAGTGGGAGCCGAAGATCCGCAAGGCGCTGGCCGCCCTTCCCCAACTGGCGGACGTAAACTCCGATCAGCAGGACAACGGCGCCGAGATGGCCCTGACCTACGACCGTGAAACCATGTCGCGGCTGGGTATCAACGTTGAAGCCGCCAACAGCCTGCTGAACAACGCCTTCGGTCAGCGCGAGATCTCCACCATCTACCAGCCGATGAACCAGTATAAGGTGGTGATGGAAGTTGACCCGCGCTACACCCAGGACATCAGCGCCCTGGACAAAATGTTTGTGATTAACAACGACGGCAAGGCGATTCCGCTCTCCTACTTCGCCAGCTGGCAGCCTGCCAACGCGCCGCTGTCGGTGAACCATCAGGGGCTTTCGGCAGCATCGACCATCTCCTTTAACCTGCCCGCCGGTTCGTCACTGTCTGAGGCCAGCGATGCAATCAACCGCGCGATGACCCAGCTTGGTGTGCCGTCCACCGTGCGCGGCAGCTTTGCCGGGACCGCGCAGGTATTCCAGGAGACGATGAACTCGCAGGTGATTTTGATTCTGGCCGCCATCGCCACGGTCTATATTGTGCTGGGCGTGCTGTATGAGAGCTACGTGCACCCGCTGACCATCCTCTCGACGCTGCCGTCGGCGGGCGTGGGGGCACTGCTGGCTCTGGAGCTGTTCGGCGCGCCGTTCAGCCTTATCGCGCTCATCGGGATCATGCTGCTGATCGGCATCGTGAAGAAAAACGCCATCATGATGGTGGACTTCGCGCTGGACGCCCAGCGCAACGGCAACCTCTCGCCGGAAGAGGCCATCTTCCAGGCCTGCCTGCTGCGCTTCCGTCCGATCATGATGACCACCCTGGCGGCGCTGTTTGGCGCGCTGCCGCTGGTGATCTCGGGCGGCGACGGCTCAGAGCTGCGCCAGCCGCTGGGGATCACCATCGTCGGCGGCCTGGTGATGAGCCAGCTGCTGACGCTGTACACCACGCCGGTGGTCTATCTGTTCTTCGACCGCCTGCGGCTGCGCTTTTCGCGTAAAAACAGAGAAACGGTAAACGGGTAAATGACTGAGCTTCCCAGCAACGTTCGCTGGCAATTATGGATAGTCGCCTTCGGCTTCTTTATGCAGTCGCTGGATACGACCATCGTCAACACCGCCCTCCCCTCCATGGCGAAAAGCCTGGGGGAGAGCCCGCTGCATATGCACATGGTGATTGTCTCCTACGTGCTGACGGTTGCCGTGATGCTGCCCGCCAGCGGCTGGCTGGCCGATAAGGTCGGCGTGCGGAATATCTTCTTTACCGCCATCGTGCTGTTTACCACCGGCTCGCTGTTTTGCGCGCAGGCCAATACCCTCGACCAGCTGGTCATGGCGCGCGTGCTGCAGGGCATCGGCGGGGCGATGATGGTGCCCGTCGGGCGGTTAACGGTGATGAAGATTGTGCCGCGCGAGCAGTACATGGCGGCGATGACCTTTGTCACCCTGCCCGGTCAGGTGGGGCCGCTGCTGGGCCCGGCGCTGGGCGGCATGCTGGTGGAGTACGCCTCCTGGCACTGGATCTTCTTAATCAACCTCCCGGTAGGCATCATCGGCGCGATGGCCACCCTGGCGCTGATGCCGAACTACAAAATGCAGACCCGGCGCTTTGATTTCTTAGGTTTTATCCTGTTGGCCGCCGGTATGGCCACGCTCACCCTGGCGCTCGACGGGCAAAAAGGACTGGGGATTTCGCCCCTGACGCTCGGGCTCCTGATCGCGCTCGGTGTTACCGCCATACTGTGGTATCTGTGGCACGCCAGAGGAAACGACAAGGCGCTGTTCAGCCTGGCGTTGTTTAAAAACCCCACTTACCGTCTGGGCCTGTCTGGCAGCTTCGCCGGACGCATCGGCAGCGGGATGCTGCCGTTTATGACGCCCGTTTTTCTGCAAATTGGCATGGGTTTTTCGCCATTCCACGCGGGCCTGATGATGATCCCGATGGTGCTCGGCAGCATGGGAATGAAGCGCATTGTGGTGCAGGTGGTGAACCGCTTTGGCTATCGACACGTGCTGGTGGCGGCCACGCTGGGGCTGGCGCTGGTCAGTCTGCTGTTTATGGCCGTGGCGCTGATGGGCTGGTACTACGTCCTGCCGCTGGTGCTGTTCTGCCAGGGGATCATCAACTCCATGCGCTTCTCGTCGATGAATACCCTGACGCTAAAAGACCTGCCGGACGATCTGGCGAGCAGCGGCAACAGCCTGCTGTCGATGGTGATGCAGCTCTCCATGAGCGTGGGCGTGACTATTGCGGGGTTACTGCTCGGCATGTACGGTCAGCACCACCTCAGCGTCGACACGCCGGTGGCGCATCAGGTCTTTATGTATACCTACTTCAGCATGGCGATCATTATCGCCCTGCCCGCTTTCATCTTCGCCCGGGTGCCGGATGATACCAGCAAGAACGTCGTGATTAGGCGCGGCAAAAGGAGTGGCTCATGAAATTCTGGCGTCCGGGTATTACCGGCAAGCTCTTTGTAGCGATCTTCGCCACCTGTATCGTCCTGCTGATCACCATGCACTGGGCGGTGCGGGTCAGCTTTGAGCGCGGCTTTATTGATTACATCAAGCATGGCAATGAGCAGCGTTTGCAGGGACTGAGCGATGCGCTGAGTGAACAGTACGCCCAGCACGGCAACTGGCGTTTTCTGCGCAACAATGATCGCTTTATTTTTCAGATCCTGCGCTCGCTGGAGCACGATACCGGCGACGATCGTCCGGGCCCGGGCATGCCGCCGCACGGCTGGCGCACCCAGTTCTGGGTAATCGACCAGGATATGCGCCCCCTGGTTGGCCCGCGCGCGCCGATACCGCCGGACGGCACCCGGCGGGCGATTAAAGTCAATAACGCCACCGTTGGCTGGGTGATCGCCTCACCGGTGGAGCGCCTGACGCGCAACACCGACATCAACTTTGACCGCCAGCAGCGTCGCACAAGCTGGCTGATTGTCGCGCTCTCCACGCTGCTCGCCGCGCTCGCCACCTTCCCGCTGGCGCGCGGTCTGCTCGCCCCGGTGAAACGCCTGGTGGAAGGCACGCACAAGCTCGCCGCCGGGGATTTCACTACCCGCGTCGATACCCGCAGCCAGGACGAACTGGGCAAGCTGGCGCAGGACTTTAACCAGCTCGCCAGCACGCTTGAGAAAAACCAGCAGATGCGCCGCGACTTTATGGCCGATATTTCACACGAGCTGCGTACGCCGCTGGCGGTGCTGCGCGGCGAGCTCGAGGCCATTCAGGACGGCGTGCGCCAGTTTACCCCCGAATCGGTGGCCTCCCTGCAGGCGGAGGTGGGCACGCTCACCAAGCTGGTGGACGATCTCCACCAGCTCTCCATGTCCGACGAAGGCGCGCTGGCCTACCAGAAGGCGCCCGTAGACGTCATTAACGTGCTGGAAGTAGCGAGCGGCGCCTTCCGCGAACGCTTTGCCAGCCGCAACCTGAAAATCGACCTCTCCCTGCCGGACAGCGCGGTGGTGTTTGGCGACAAAGATCGGCTGATGCAGCTGTTCAACAACCTGCTGGAAAACAGCCTGCGCTATACCGACAGCGGCGGCGGGCTGCTGATTTCCGGCAGACAGGAAAACGGGCGCTTTGCCCTTACCTTCGCGGATTCCGCACCCGGCGTGCAGGACGCGCAGCTGGAAAAACTGTTTGAACGTTTTTACCGTACCGAAGGCTCCCGAAATCGCGCCAGCGGCGGATCCGGTCTGGGGCTGGCGATTTGCGTTAACATCGTCGAGGCGCATAATGGCACGATCCGCGCCGCCCATTCGCCTTTTGGCGGGGTTAGCATTACAGTAGAGTTACCTCTGGAACGGGATTTATCGAGAGAAGTATGACCGAGTTACCGATTGACGAAAACACGCCGCGCATTTTGATCGTCGAAGACGAACCCAAGCTGGGACAGCTGCTGATCGACTATTTACGCGCGGCCAGCTATGCCCCGTCACTGATAAGCCACGGCGACCAGGTGCTGCCGTACGTGCGCCAGACCCCGCCGGACCTGATCCTGCTGGATCTGATGCTTCCCGGGACCGATGGCCTGACCCTGTGCCGGGAAATTCGCCGCTTCTCCGACGTGCCGATCGTCATGGTCACCGCCAAAATTGAAGAGATTGACCGCCTGCTGGGGCTCGAAATCGGTGCGGACGACTATATCTGCAAGCCCTACAGTCCGCGCGAGGTGGTTGCCCGCGTGAAAACCATTCTGCGCCGCTGCAGGCCGCAGCGCGAGCTTCAGGTGCTGGACGCCGAAAGCCCGCTGATTGTCGACGAAAGCCGCTTCCAGGCAAGTTGGCGCAGCAAGCTGCTGGACCTGACGCCAGCGGAGTTCCGCCTGCTGAAAACCCTCTCCCACGAGCCGGGAAAAGTCTTCTCCCGCGAACAGTTGCTGAACCATCTTTACGACGATTACCGCGTGGTGACCGACCGCACCATCGACAGCCACATTAAAAACCTGCGCCGCAAGTTGGAGGCGCTGGACGCCGAACAGTCGTTTATTCGCGCGGTGTATGGCGTGGGGTATCGCTGGGAAGCGGATGCGTGCAGGATAGCCTAGCCAGCATAGGGTCAATCCAGGCCGGGTAAGGCGAAGCCGCCGCCCGGCACAATAACTTTACCTCCCTGCCCCGCAGCGCTACAATGCCCGCCCTTAAAGTGGGGGATCTCCCCTTACCGCTGCACCTGGTGCACGCGGATCTGACCTGTCATCAGAACGAGAACAAACATGTTTAAACCGGAACTCCTTTCCCCGGCGGGAACGCTGCAAAATATGCGTTACGCTTTCGCCTATGGCGCCGACGCCGTGTATGCGGGCCAGCCGCGCTACTCGCTGCGCGTACGTAATAACGAATTCAACCACGAGAACCTGCAGCTCGGCATCAACGAGGCGCACGCTCTGGGTAAAAAATTCTACGTGGTCGTGAACATCGCGCCGCACAACGCCAAGCTGAAAACGTTCATCCGTGACCTGAAGCCGGTGGTGGATATGGGGCCGGACGCGCTGATCATGTCGGACCCGGGTTTAATCATGCTGGTTCGGGAGAACTTCCCGGAGATGGATATCCACCTCTCCGTACAGGCTAACGCCGTCAACTGGGCAACGGTGAAGTTCTGGAAGCAGATGGGGCTGACCCGCGTCATCCTGTCTCGCGAGCTTTCGCTGGAAGAGATCGAAGAGATCCGCACCCAGGTGCCGGATATGGAAATCGAAATCTTCGTTCACGGCGCGCTGTGCATGGCCTATTCCGGCCGCTGCCTGCTTTCTGGCTACATCAACAAACGCGACCCGAACCAGGGCACCTGCACCAACGCCTGCCGCTGGGAATATAACGTTCAGGAAGGCAAAGAGGATGACATCGGCAACATCGTCCACAAGCATGAGCCGATCCCGGTGACCAACGTTGAGCCAACGCTGGGCATCGGCGCGCCAACCGACAGCGTGTTTATGATTGAAGAAGCCAAACGTCCGGGCGAGTACATGACCGCCTTTGAAGACGAGCACGGCACCTACATCATGAACTCGAAAGATCTGCGTGCCATCGCCCACGTCGAGCGCCTGACCCAGATGGGCGTGCACTCCCTGAAGATTGAAGGCCGCACCAAATCCTATTACTACTGCGCGCGTACCGCGCAGGTGTACCGCAAAGCCATCGACGATGCGGCCGCCGGTAAACCGTTCGATACCAGCCTGCTGGAAACTCTGGAAGGCCTGGCGCATCGCGGCTATACCGAAGGCTTCCTGCGCCGTCATACCCACGACGACTACCAGAACTACGAGCACGGCTACTCCGTATCCGAGCGCCAGCAGTTTGTCGGTGACTTCACCGGCGAGCGCAAAGGCGCGCTGGCGGCCGTCGCGGTGAAAAACAAGTTCACCAAAGGCGACAGCCTGGAGCTGATGACCCCGCAGGGCAACATGAACTTTACGCTGGAGCATCTGGAAAACGGCAAAGGCGAAGCGATTGAGGTCGCGCCGGGCGACGGGCATACCGTCTGGCTGCCGGTTCCGGAAGAGGTGGAGCTGAAGTTCGCGCTGCTGATGCGTAACTTCAACGGTGAAAGCACCCGTAACCCACACGGCAAATAGTCAATCAGGGAAATTTTTTCGCGCTGGGATAATTCTTAGAATCGGATCACATACCGCTTCGTTCAATACGGGTATTATCCCCCCGCTGAAAAACATAACCCATAAATGCTAGCTGTACCAGGAACCACCTCCTTAGCCTGCGTAATCTCCCTTACGCGGGCTTATTTTTTGCCTTCTCTCTCCTCAATCCAGGCAATGAGTTCGTCGATTTGCTTCTCTGAGAACACGGCAATCCCATGCTCTGCGAGCAACGATGCCGCAACCCCCTTCCCCGCTTTATGTATTCCGCGAAACGATCCGTCATAAATAAACTCACTGCCGCACGTTGGGCTGCCATCGGTTAACAATGCAGCGCTACACCCCGACTCCTGAGCAGCGCGTAGCGCAAGCCAGGCTGCAAGCTGATAATGTGCGGTCACGTCCTGCCCGGTATTTTCAACAATTCTGGCTTGCCCGAGCATTACGTCTTTGCCATCAGCGGACATAATCTCTGCCGGAGGACGCGGTACAGGCAGCCCGGCAGCCAGTTCAGGGCAGTGGATAACCAGACGTTGTTCCTGTTGCCAGAGAGCGAGTTGCGCGTTCATTCTCGCTTTTTCACTTCCGTTATAACGAACCCTGAAGCCCATCAGGCACGCGCTTACCAAAATTTTATTCATCATCACTTTCCTGTGATTACATTCATATCATCGCTGGAGTGTAACGCGCTTTCGGGCTTATTTTGTTCCTTTCATCCTGTTCTTACCCGCTTTTTTTCTCTCTGCTATACACTCTTACTAACGCTAAAAAAGGGAGCAGCGCGGATGGCAACCTATCCAGACAGTTTATTGATTCTCAATGGCAAAAGTGCGGGCAACGATCTCCTGCGTCAGGCAATTCAGGATTTGCGTGACGACGGCGCGCGGATCCACGTCAGGGTAACCTGGGAAAAAGGCGACGCGGCACGCTATATCAATGAAGCCCTCGGGCTTGGCGTCAACACCATCATTTCCGGCGGCGGCGATGGCACCATCAATGAAATCGCGTCAGCGCTGATCGACCTGCCCCCGGCAAACCGCCCGGTGATGGGTATTTTACCGCTCGGCACCGCCAATGACTTTGCCACCAGCGCCGGGATCCCGGAGGCGTTAGAAAAAGCGCTCCAGCTGGCGATCCTCGGTAAAGCCACCGCGGTTGATATTGCGCAGGTGAATGACAAAACCTGCTTTATCAATATGGCCACCGGCGGGTTCGGCACGCGCATCACCAGCGAAACGCCGGAAAAACTGAAGGCGGCGCTGGGCGGCGTGTCGTATCTGATCCACGGTCTGATGCGCATGGATACCCTCAAGCCTGACCGCTGCGAAATTCGCGGCGAGGATTTTCAGTGGCAGGGTGACGCGCTGGTCATTGGCATTGGCAATGGTCGACAGGCTGGCGGCGGTCAGCAGCTGTGCCCGGAGGCGCTGATCAATGACGGTCAGCTACAGCTGCGGATTTTCACGGGCGATGGCCTGCTGCCCGCGCTGTTTACCACGCTGACGCAGCCGGAAGAGAGTCCGAATATCATTGACGGGAAATCCGCATGGTTTGAGGTCAATGCCCCGCACGGGATGACGTTTAACCTCGACGGAGAGCCGCTAAGCGGAACACAGTTCCGCATTGAGGTGTTGCCCGGCGCGCTGCAGTGTCGGTTGCCGCCGGACTGTGTGCTTTTGCGCTGATGGTATTGCCGGGTGGCGGCTTCGCCTTACCCGGCCTACGCTTCGCCCTCAGGTCAGGCAATCGTGACTTTGCTGTCCAGATAGACATCCTGCACCGCATTGATCAGCTTCACGCCGTCGGCCATCGATTTCTTAAACGCCTTACGACCCAGGATCAGCCCCATGCCGCCCGCGCGTTTGTTAATAACCGCCGTACGCACTGCGTCTGACAGGTCAGTATCGCCGCCCGCCGCGCCGCCGGAGTTAATCAGCCCTGCACGTCCCATATAGCAGTTCGCCAGCTGGTAGCGCACCAGATCGATCGGGTTATCGCTGGTCAGCTTGCTGTAAACGCGGTCATCGGTGTAACCAAAGTTCACCGCTTTATAGCCGCCGTTATTCTCGGCCATTTTCTGCTTCACGATGTCTGCGCCAATGGTCGCCGCCAGATGGTTCGCCTGGCCGGTAAGATCGGCCGACACGTGGTAATCCACGCCGTCTTTTTTGAACGCCGAGTTACGCAGGTACGCCCACAGCACGGTTACCATACCCAGCTCGTGCGCGCGCTCAAACGCCGCAGAGATCTCTTCAATCTGACGACGGGACTGTTCAGAGCCAAAGTAAATCGTCGCCCCAACGGCAACCGCCCCCATATTGAACGCCTGCTCGACGCTGGCGTAGAGCGTCTGGTCATATTCGGTGGGATAGCTCAGGGTTTCATTGTGGTTCAGCTTCACGAGGAACGGAATGCGGTGGGCATAGCGACGCGAGACGGAGGCCAGCACGCCGTAGGTGGAGGCCACGCAGTTACAGCCCGCTTCAATCGCCAGCTCAACAATGTTCTTCGGATCGAAATAGAGCGGATTCGCCGCGAAAGAGGCGCCCGCCGAGTGCTCAACGCCCTGGTCTACCGGCAGAATGGAAAGATATCCGGTGCCACCGAGCCGCCCGGTGTTGTAGAGCGTCTGCATATTTCGCAAAACCGCAGGCGGACGGTTGTTATCGACCATCACGCGGTCGACGTAGTCGTGACCCGGCAGATAGAGCTGGTCGGCTGGAATGGTCATACAACGATGCTGTAAAAGGCTGTCGGCGTCTTTGCCAAGCAACTGCGCAATATCAGTCATGTGATACTCCCGTAAGTCCGACGTCGTGTCGGTGTGTGTTTATCCAGTCCCATTATTTATGGGCAGACTAAGCCTGGTACCGACTTAACAGATTTTCCACCTTTTGCATTTTTTTTCAGCACAATCTGCTGGCTCGATTCGTGTACAACAAAACTGTTACATTGATCAAACAATCGCCACAAAGGTATTTAAAAGGTATTATAGAATGGTATGTTAAAGGCGTACCCTCTCTGACATGCAGGATTAAAAAATGAAAACGAAAGTCCAACTGTCATTCATGATGTTTGTTGAATGGTTTATCTGGGGCGCGTGGTTTGTGCCGCTGTGGCTGTGGCTGAGCAAAAGCGGTTTTACCGCCGGGGAAATCGGCTGGTCTTATGCCTGTACCGCCATTGCCGCTATCCTCTCCCCAATTCTGGTCGGATCGCTGACGGACCGCTTCTTCGCCGCGCAGAAAGTGCTGGCGGTGCTGATGTTTGCCGGCGCGATTCTGATGTACTTCGCCGCACAGCAAACCCAGTTCAGCACCTTCTTCCCGCTGCTGCTGGTTTACTCCCTGACCTATATGCCCACCATCGCGCTGACCAACAGTATTGCCTTCGCGAACGTGGATGATGTCGAGGCCGATTTCCCGCGTATCCGCGTAATGGGCACTATCGGCTGGATCGCCTCCGGGCTGGCGTGCGGCTTCCTGCCGCAGATGCTGGGCTATAGCGATATTTCCGATACCAATATTCCTCTGCTGATGACGGCAGCCAGCTCCGCCCTGCTCGGCGTGTTTGCCCTCTTCCTGCCGAACACGCCGCCGAAAAGTACCGGCAAGCTGGACTTCAAAGTAATGCTGGGGCTGGACGCGCTGATCCTGCTGCGCGACAAAAACTTCCTCGTGTTCTTCTTCTGCTCGTTTCTGTTCGCCATGCCACTGGCCTTCTATTACATCTTCGCCAACGGCTATCTCACCGAAGTGGGAATGAAAAACGCCACCGGCTGGATGACGCTCGGCCAGTTCTCTGAAATCTTCTTTATGCTGGCGCTGCCGTTCTTTACCAAACGCTTTGGTATTAAGAAGGTCTTACTGCTGGGTCTGATCACGGCCGCCATCCGCTACGGGTTCTTCGTTTACGGCGGTGCGGAACAGTACTTCACCTACGCCCTGCTGTTCCTCGGCATTCTGCTGCACGGCGTGAGCTACGACTTCTACTACGTTACCGCGTACATCTACGTGGATAAAAAAGCGCCGGTGCACATGCGTACCGCCGCGCAAGGCCTGATTACGCTGTGCTGCCAGGGCTTTGGTAGCCTGCTGGGTTACCGCCTGGGCGGCGTGATGATGGAAAAAATGTTCGCATATAAAGAGCCGGTGAATGGGCTGACCTTCAACTGGGCCGGAATGTGGGCATTTGGCGCAATCATGATTGCCGTGATTGCCGTGCTGTTTATGCTGTTTTTCCGCGAATCGGACAAAGAGATCACTGCTATTGAGGTGGTTGATGGCGATACCGCGCTGACACAAGGGGAAGTTAAATGAAACAAGAACGTGTTCTCGGTGCCCTTTACGGGCAGGCGTTAGGGGATGCGATGGGCATGCCGTCGGAGCTGTGGCCGAGAAAGCGCGTCAAAGCGCACTTCGGCTGGATCGACCGCTTTTTACCCGGCCCGGCAGAAAATAACGCGGCCTGCTATTTCGGGCAGGCAGAGTTCACCGACGATACCTCAATGGCGCTGTGCCTCGCCGATGCGATCATTGAGTGCGACGGGGAGATTAACGCAGACGTTATCGGCAAGCATATCCTGAACTGGGCGCTGGATTTCGACGCGTTCAACAAGAATGTGCTCGGCCCGACCTCAAAAATCGCGCTTAATGCGATTCGTGACGGGAAGCCGGTGAGCGAACTGGAAAACAACGGCGTGACGAACGGGGCGGCGATGCGCGCCTCCCCGCTGGGCTGCCTGCTCCCGGCGACGCGGCTGGAACACTTTGTTGAACAGGTGGCGCTAGCCTCCAGCCCGACCCATAAATCGGACCTCGCCATTGCCGGCGCGGTGGTGATTGCCTGGGCGGTATCCCGCGCCATCGACGGCGAAAGCTGGCAGAACATCGTTAATGCCCTGCCGGGGATCGCCCGCTATGCGCAGGAGATGAAAACCACCACTTTCAGCGCGTCGCTGGCGGCGCGTATTGAGCTGGCGCTTAAGACCGTGCGGGAAGCCAACGGTATTGATTCCGCCAGCGAGCAGGTTTATCAGCTGATTGGCGCGGGAACCAGCACCATTGAGTCCGTTCCGGCGGCCATTGCGATGGTGGAACTGGCGGGAACCGACCCGAACCGCTGCGCCATTTTATGTGCCAATCTGGGCGGTGATACGGACACCATTGGCGCCATGGCGACGGCCATCTGCGGTGCGCTCCACGGTGTGCAGGCGATTGACCCAGCGCTCAAAGCCGAACTCGATGCCGTCAACCAGCTCAACTTCGGCCATTATTGCGAGAAACTGCTGCACTTCAGGGAGCAAAGGGAGGGCGTATGAATGCATTTGCCCAACGTCTCGAAAATCTGCACGCCACGCGCCCGGTGACGGTGCTGGGCGCAGCGGTGATTGACGTCATCGCCGACGCCTACGCCCTGCCCTGGCGCGGGTGCGATATCGAACTTAAGCAGCAGGGCGTGAATATTGGCGGCTGCGCGCTGAATATCGCCATTGCCCTGAAGCGACTCGGCATTACGGCGCAAAACGCTCTGCCCGTCGGGCACGGCGTGTGGGCGGATATTATCCGCAACGCCATGGCGAAGCAGGATCTGCACAGCGCTGTGGAGGCCGAGACGGGCGATAACGGCTGGTGCCTGGCGCTGGTTGAGCCTGACGGCGAACGCACCTTTATGTCCTTTAGCGGCGTGGAGAACCAATGGCAGCAGCGCTGGCTGGATGCGCTTCACGTCCCGCAAAACAGCCTGGTGTATTTGTCCGGCTATCAGTTGGCCTCACCGTGCGGTGAACTGCTGACAGGCTGGCTGGAGGGATTACAGGACGTGACGGCCTTCATCGATTTCGGCCCACGCATCGCGGATGTTCCTGATGCGCTGATGGAGAGAATCATGGCCTGCAGGCCAATCGTGTCGCTCAATCGTCAGGAAGCGGAACTCGCGGCTGAAAGACTGGGCGTAGAGGCTGAAAACCTGGGTGAAGTGTGGCAGCAGCGCTTTGGCGCCGCGCTGATTGTGCGCCATGATAAAGATGGTGCTACGTGGTATGACGGTGACGCCTCAGGCGTTGTTCCGGCGTTTCCGGCTACGGTTGTGGATACCATTGGTGCAGGCGACAGCCACGCGGGCGGCACGCTTGCCGGGCTGGCTGCGGGATGGTCACTGGCAGATGCCGTTTTGCTGGGGAATGCCGTGGCGTCATGGGTTGTCAGCCACCGCGGCGGCGATTGCGCCCCGACGCGCAAGGAATTACTCCTCGCACACAAAGACGTATAGGTCGCTGCGACAGTAGCTGATGCTGTACTCAATCGGCCGGTGCTGCTGGTCAAGCGCGACCTGCTTGATCACCAGCACCGGTATTTTTTCATCCATCTTAATGTGCGCCTGAAACTCGCTGTCCGGCATGCGGGCGCTCACCCTTGAGCGGGTGCGCTGCGGGAAGATATTCTGGCTGCGGAAGTAGTCGTAGAGAGAAATACCAATCGCATCCGGGTCGGGAATTAACCCGACCGGGACCCAGGACTCTTCAATCGACACCGCATCGTCATCCACATAGCGAATGCGCTTGAGCAAAAAGACCTCGCTGTCCGGGGAGATCGACAGGTGGTTCGCCACCTCTTCCGGGCATTTCACCACCCGCTTGTTAACCCAGAGCGTATTTGGCGTTTGGCCGCGCAGCACCACCTGCTGTGAGAAGCCGCGCGCCTCTTTCAGCGAATATTCGAAGATATTGTTGATTTGCGTCCCGTAGCCACGGGCGCGCGTCACCACCCCCTCTTCCTCCAGCGCCTGCATCGCTTTACGCACGGTGATGCGCGACACCCCGGTCAACTGGCTCAGATCGCGCTCACCAGGCAAAATATTCCCGTGCTCCAGCACCCCGCTGCGCACCGCATTTTTTACCGTTTCGGCAAACTTCAGGTACAGCGGCGTGTTATCGGGCGCGGCGATCCGTTCATTCAGTTGAGCGATTAACCGGGTATGCGCTTGTTCCATCTCTGTTTTCTCAGGCGTGGTGTTTCCTGCCAGTATACTGGCTTACCACCATGCATGAAAATGATGAACCGGCCCAATACCGTGACCGACTTCCAGAGTATCGGCTTTTGCCAGCGCCGCCGAGAGCCAGGCTTTCGCTTCGCGCACCGTTTCGGCCCAGCCTTCATGCCGGGGACGCAGCGCCGCCAGCGCGGCCGAGAGCGTACAGCCCGTGCCGTGGGTATTTTTGGTCTGCACGCGTGGCGCGGTAAAGCGCACTTCGCCGTCGCGGGTGAAGAGCCAGTCCGGGCTTTCCGCGTCATCCAGATGCCCACCCTTCATCAGCACCGCCCCGCAGCCCATCGCCAGCAGCGCGTTGCCCTGCGCTTTCATCTCGCGTTCCGTTTGCGCGTGCGATGTGCCCAACAGCGCGGCGGCTTCCGGCAGATTGGGCGTGATGAGCGCCACCTGTGGCAGCAGCTTTTTGCGCAGCGTTTCCACGGCAGAGGCGGAGAGCAGCGGATCGCCGCTTTTCGCCAGCATCACCGTATCCAGCACCACGTTTTGCACCTGATAGCGTTTAAGCCGCTCGGCCACCGCTTCAACGATATCCGTTTCGGCCAGCATGCCGATTTTGGTGGTATCGATGCGCACGTCGCTGAACACAGAATCCAGCTGCGCGGCAACAAAATCCGGCTCGATACGGTAGACCGACTGTACGCCGCGCGTGTTTTGCGCCACCAGCGCGGTAATGACCGAGCAGCCGTACGCGCCAAGGGCCGAGAAGGTTTTCAGGTCTGCCTGGATACCCGCGCCGCCGCTGGGATCGGTGCCGGCAATGGTCAGGGCGTTAATTCGCTTCATGCCTGCTCCTCCAGCGTGTAGAGCGCATCCAGAAACGCGCTGGCAAAACTGCCTGGGCCACGCGACTGCGCAACGGCGACCGTTCCGGCTCGTTTCATCCATCCGCAGGCGGCAGCGATGTTATCCAGCCGGTCACCCGGCAGCGAGCAGCTCGCCGCCACAACGGCAGAAAGCGCGCACCCGGTGCCCACCACGCGCGTCATCAGCGGGTCACCGCCGGTAACCGTTCGGGTACGTTGCCCGTCCGTGATGTAGTCCACCTCGCCGGTGACCACCACAATCGTATTGATCTGCCGGGCCAGCGCCTGGGCAGCAGGCACCGCGCTGGCGGCGGTATCGGTCGTATCGACGCCGCGCCCGCCGGCGCTCATCCCGGCAAGAGCAAGGATTTCGGAGGCATTGCCGCGAATGGCCGCCGGTTTCAGGGCAAGAATTTGATGGCAAAAGCGGGTGCGGAACGCCAGGGCGCCCACGGCAACCGGGTCCAGCGTCCAGGGCTTGCCTGCCGCCACCGCGCTTTCAATTGCCCGACGCATCGACTGGGCGCGCGGCGCGGTCAGCGTGCCAACGTTAACCAGCAGCGCATCGGCTATCGCGGCAAACTGCTCGGCCTCTTCGGCCTCGATCACCATCGCCGGGGATGCGCCAAGCGCCAGCAAAACGTTGGCCGTAAAGGTCTGTACGACGTCATTGGTCATACAATGGGTCAGCGGAGAACGGGTGCGGAAGTGATGTAAAACGTGTAAATCGAGCAGGTCAGGCTGCATGGGTTCGCTCCTGCCTTGCGTGAAGAAGCGATGACCGGGAAGGCATCTGACTTCCCTACGCTGGCATTATCCAGATCAGGTAATACGGGTATTTCTCAGCCTTCACAAAGAAGGGCACCCCGAGTCATTTGGTAAGCATTAGCTTACTTTTTGCCAGATTAGGGGAAGTTGCTGGCTCAAGCAAGCCCACTCTTTCGGATAATGATTCTTCACGCAAGGCAGGAGCGAAAGACTTCGAGTGCTCAGAAAGAACAACGACATTCTATTACTCACTGTCTTTTTAGTTAAACAACTAAAAGGTCCTTCACAGATAAGAAAATAATTAACATTGTAAGAGATGGTATTGAGCAGTAGCTAATGAATTTCCTTCTCTTTCCCTTATATAACTCACTGGTATGCGACTGTCTCAATGTATAGCCTGCACACATAACTTTTATCATTTAGCCAACAGCACTTTGATTTTAAGTTCTTTTTCATAAAAACAGCTTCCCCTTTGTACTTGCACGCAGTACGATTAATCAACATGTTACCTGAAACTAAAGGGTTACTGATGGATACAGTAGAAGAATTAAATGGAACATATTTCTATCGTGGCGTATGCAATATCACTGCAGGAGAGTTATTTTTTTGGATTTTACTGGATAGAGTTAACGATCAATTTGGCGGAATTAAAGATGTTATATTAATGAGCTGTATTATTCTGGGTCTGCCATTATTAAAAACAAGAGGTAAACCTTACGGAACCACAGCGGGTACGTCAATAGCATCAAAATACCTTCGCCAACTTCTTAACACTGAATTACCTGTAAGACTTCCAACCCTTACAGAAGCGAGCATAACAACACTTAGGCCTAAATATGTTACTAACCTGGGCGCTTTTGTAGGGCGTGGATTACCTGTTGTTGGTTGGGCTATAGTAGCGAGCGATATTAGTCAAATCGTTTATAAAACCGTTCGTGACTACAACACAATCGCACACGAGAAAGATCGCATATGGTAACAGATCAGGAAGTTTTAGAGCTATTCCGTAAAGAGTTACCTGTGTCAGGTACATTCACAGGAAAGCTGATACCGTTAGAGCTTGATGATATTCTTCAAGATTATGCAGACGATGATGATTTAATTTATTGCATTAATAAATACGACAGTTTTTTTAATATTGACATGTCAGCAATGAATTATCAGAAATATTATCCGTGGTTTAGAACGTGGTTCTTTAGAAGATGGTTTACTGATAAACCAGTAAAGCAAATCTCAAAACCTCTTACTGTAAGGATGTTTGCAGAATCGGCTAAAGCAGGAAGATGGTTATACGACTAACAGCAAGGAGCGTTAAAAATGGCTGTACCAGTACATTTGATTTTAAAAGATGATGGTGGATCTCAGATCATGGGATCTTGTGACGTTCATGGACGTGATGGAAGCATAGAACTACGTAGCTTACAGCATAGCGTGATCATTCCTACAGACAATTTAACAGGTAAAGTGACAGGAAGCCGACAACATTGCTCATTCAACTTCACTAAAGAGATTGACAGTTCATCACCCTATCTGTTTAAAGCTGTTGCAACGGGGCAGACTCTTAAAAGCGCTGAGTTTAATTTCTATCGTATCAACTACAGCGGGCAAGAGGAAATTTACTACACCATTACATTAGAACGTGTGAAAGTAGTTAGCTTTAGCCCTGTGATGCACGATACCCGAACGGCTACGGGTACAGGCCATATGGAAGATATTTCTTTAGCCTACGAGAAAATCACTCACCTTTATAAAGATGGCAATATCTTGCACTCCGATGCGTGGAACGAAAAGAAACAAGCATAGCAAAAAAAGCTTTAAACATGGGGCTACCCTGCCCCTCCTTCAGACTCTCCATTTTGTATAACAATTCTGTTACTAAGTCATATAAATTTATATCCAGATACATTTCGCTTGAGTTTTCAACAACAATATTTTTAGCAAAAAACTGCAGGATTACTGTTAGGCTCAACATTGCTTTCATTCAAAACTAAAGAAGGATTCAATAATAAAACAGAGAGAGAGATCCATTAACTGACATTAACTATTCCGCCTATTTTTCATCTTTCCTCGCCAAGAAACTTAAAAAATATTAATGCATTTTTATTTCATACACATCATAAAATCAAACCAACTAAAAACTTATATCATTGATATTTAACAGGTAATACCTTTTCTATTACAACGAACTAAATTAGCTATTAATGCGATTTATGATTTAGATCAATAATCATAATTACACATTCATAGATAGTTGCTGCACGTTACGAAATAAGTTATCAAACCAAAATTTTCAACGTTAATCGTGAATTAATACAGATATAACAAGACGTTATATCTTCCCGCCAGGATAGCGCCCTAATTTTTTTCTTGTATCGATGATGAGAGCTTTAATATGAAATGTTTAAATACATCAGCTACCGCTGTTTTTGTATTTGGTATTGTGTTTTCTGGTACAACATTCGCGGCAACGATCAGCACTGATGATGTTGTAGATTCTTTGGGCTGGACTCAAACCCAAATCAATCAACAAAATGCAGATCGTGAAGAGGCAAATCGTGTTGATATTGGTACAAATCGCACTGATATTATCAACATGCGAGATGAAAATTTATTGCGTGATGATGCGATTAAAAGCGCAACTGATAAAGCTGACGCAGCTTTACAAGGCGTTATGACTAACGGACAAGCAATCATTGATACAAACACGAGAGTAGATAAAGCTGAATCTGATGCTGTGCTTGCTGGTGCAAAAGCTGATACAGCGCTTACTGATGCTACTGGCGCTAAAGCCGCTGCTGATCATGCCGAAATCACCGCCATTAATGCGACCAACAAAGCAGATGCTAATACACAAGCGCTGGCAAGTAAGGTAGATAAAAGCATTTTCAACGCCGATCAGAATAGACAAGATCAAGCCCTTCAGGATGCCTCTGACAAAGCGACTCAGGCATTTAATACGGGCACTTATGCGCAATCTTTAGCTGTAGATGCACAAACGGTAGCCGCAGCGAATAAAGCTGCTATTGCTAACGTTCAGTCACGCCAGCAAACGCAGGAAGCGACGATTCAGAATCACAGCGCACAATTAGCGAATCATGAATCACGTATTACTGCGTTAGAAAGTCAAAATAACGCTAAGTTCTCTTCTCTGGAGAATCAGCAGAATGAGGATCGCAAGGAATATCGTGCTGGTATCGCTGGCGCTGCTTCTCTTGCTGGTTTGCATTACGTTGATACAGATAACGCGGTTGCCGTCGGTGCTGCCAACTTCAAAGATGCGCAAGGTTATGCGATCGGCTACCGTCATAAGTTCGCTGAGAATGTAGCCGCTACCCTCTCTACATCAGGTACATCCAACGGTGATGAAATTGTTGCGGCGTCCGCATCTTACGGATGGTGATGCTAGAGTATTAAAATAAAATGCCAGTAAGCTAAAAAACTCGCCCATGCGTTTTAATCAGCTGGCTATAACTCAATACATTGCTGCTCGCAAAGAAAATGACAAAGTACATTTTTATCTCCGCTGTTTTGTATCTCACTTTTATTTTATTAGGGATATGGATCGGCTTGATGTTAGGCACGTATATTTATAATTGTAATTACTGAGGCAATAATGAAAAAGTTAATGATGGTAGCGGCTATATTATCTCTTGCTGCGTGTTCCTCACCCGCTCAACGGATGGCTGATTGTCAAAGCAAAGGAGTGAGTAAAGATGCTTGTTATATTGCAGAGCAAAACCGCACTACAGCCATTAACGCTGCTGCTGAAAAACAGGCTTTAGAGAATGCTGCTCAACTTGCACAGTCAGCGCACAGGCATCTTCCTGAAGGCTGCACTCAGGTAATGGAAGCTGCGGGTCGTTGTGATAGCAAGCCGGCCAAAGTAAGCGGTGATTTAAAAAAGTTCTCAGGTGAAGCGGATCACGTTATGAATAAGCCAATCTCTGAAGCTGCTGAATATCTGCTTTCGAAAGGCTGGAAGCCAAATAAGGGTTCATGGCACAAGGGTGGCTATATTATGCAGCTGGTTGTCGAAAAAGAGAGAGTTGTAAACGCACAATTATCAAAAATGTGATCTTAGCATTACGCTCCCATCTCATAAGATTTACATAGCCCCATTTGTATGGGGCTTTATTTTAGCTCGTGACTAAATACACATTTACTCTAACTGCCACGCCCCGCCATGAATAAGCGACGCTCCTCCCGTCCAGGCAAATAACGCCAGCTCGCGGCAGCCTGCATCAGGATAGATACGGCTGCTGAGGCACGCCTCACCGTCGTTAACAAACACTTCCACAGACGAGCTATCAAAGAACAGGCGCAGGCTGAGCGCGTCGTTCAGGTTAAGCGCAACGCTTCGGGTCCCGCACAGGCCATACTGTGGATAGTGTCGCTCCAGCACCAGGCGCTGCATCTGCGCATCAACATAGAGGCGTAGTCCGTCGCCGAGACGAATGCCATATTGCTCCGCGCTGCTGTTCGCGCAATCCCATTGCAGAATGACCTCCATCGCATCGCAGTGTTCCACCAGCGTCATCTGCTGGTTATTAAGCGTACTTATCGGCCAGGGGAACCACGCCCCGCGCAGGGTTTCAACTTCTCTGGCCGGCCGCATTTGCAGATGGTTATCCGCACTCAGCGTCAGCTCGCGCGGTAAAGAAAGCATACCCGCCCAGCCATCCTCCTGTTCCGGCAGAGGTGATTCCCACATGTCCAGCCAGCCGATGACGATGCGTCGGCCATCCGGCGTCAGGAAACTTTGCGGCGCATAGAAATCATGCCCGTAATCCATCTCCACAAATTCACCTTCACGCACAAAGGGCTGACCGGGCTGCCATTCACCTACCAGATAGCCGCTCTGGAAAAGATTGCGATGTTTAAATCCGTCTGCGGTGAGTCCCTGAGGCGAAAACATCAGCACGCGTTTCCCACCGAGAGTGAAGAAGTCCGGGCATTCCCACATATAACCCATCTCTTTTTCAGCCACCGCGAGCACGCCCCTGTCCTGCCACTCGCGCAGATCCGCAGACCTGTACGCACGCACCTGGCCCGTATCACCCTCCCGCGCGCCAACGACCATGTACCACCACTCCCCTTCACGCCATACTTTCGGATCGCGGAAGTGATGCAGTCCAGGTGGTGTGTCAATGACGGTCCCGTGCCGTACAAAGTGGATGCCGTCACGGCTGGTTGCCAGGCACTGAACCTGGTAGAGATTAGCCTCATTGCCGGGATCGCCGTGGAATTTGTGGCCGGTGTAGATCAGCGCCAGCATGTCGCCATCCACCACGGCTGAGCCAGAAAAACAGCCGTCCTTGTCGTCTGGTCCTTCCGGTGCCAGCGCAACCGGGAGGTGCTCCCAGTTAACTAAATCTTTGCTGCGCGCATGGCCCCAGTGCATCGGACCCCATTGGGTCGAATAGGGATGATGTTGATAAAAGGCGTGATACCAGCCGTCAAACCAGACCAGGCCATTCGGGTCGTTCATCCAGCCAGCACGCGCAGCGAGGTGGTAACGGGGATACCAGCGCAGGTTGAGCCCTTCGCGTCTGGACTGAATTTCCTGTTCTGCTTTCGTAATGGAATACGTCATTTCTCTACTCTTTGATCAGATGGTGGAAGGTTGCGGCATGAGCGGGTCAGAAGAGGACTTACCCGAGCGCAACAGGAAGATGGAGATAAACGTGGTGCTGAAGACCAGTAGCCCCATGATGAGATAGGACTGGGCAAAGCCGTATTTCTCATAGCTGTAACCTGCCAGCGGCGACAGCACCGAGGCAATCACCGAGCTTGTACAGGCAAAGCCCACCAGATAGAGGGTGGAAGAGAGTCGCTTATCAAAATGCAGGCTGTTGTATTTGAAGATGGAGACCAGCAAAACGGGCAGCTCAACCGCGTGCAATAGCTTGGTAATGGAGATCAATACCGGACCCTCAACCAGACCCGATGCCACCATACGCATCGCCATCACCATTCCGGCGAAAATCAGGCCGTTTTTCGCACCGAGGCGATTCACCAGCCACGGGGCGCAAAACATGCCCGCCGCCTCCAGGAAGACCTGGAAGGAGTTGAGATAGCCATACATGGCGTTTCCTTCCTGCAGCGTCGGGAACTGTGAGGAGAAATAGACCGGGAACTGCTGGTCATAGACGCCATAAATACAGGTGCCGATAACAAAAAATACCAGCGCCCATAAGCGCGGCAGCGTCAGCAGGCGCAATGCATCCTCCAGCGTGACCTTACCGCCGAATACCGCCTCCTGCATGGCGTGCGGCGCGGAAGAGACCCGGAGGCGTGCCAGCAACACAAAAAACACCAGCCCGGCGCAGCTCGCTACCGCGAAGTTCAGCTTCGGATTAATGTTGAACAGGAGTCCTGCAAAAAAAGTTGCCACCGCCCAGCCCAGCGATCCCCACATCCTCGCCCTGCCAAACTCAAACTGGCTCTGGCGGGCCACGCGCTCGGTATAGGACTCCAGGACCCCGATTCCACCGTTAAACGTCAGCCCGATATAAACCCCGCCGAAAATACTGCCGAGTAACACGTTAATTTGCAGCAGATAACCAAACAGCAGGAAGGCCGGACCGGAAAGAATGAGCAGGCTGGTCAGAAACCAGAGCAGGTTTTTTCGCAGGCCGAGCTTGTCCTGAATGAAGCCGTAGCAGATTTGCGCGCACAGCGCGGAGACGGACAGCACGGCATAGATGACTCCCGTATCCCCTGCCTTTAACCCCACCTCCTGATGGAGCCAGATAGAGAGCAACGAGCCGGAAGATGACCATGTGACAAAAAAGAAAAAGAGTAGTGCGCTTAATAAAGGGTAGCTGTGAGAGTGATGCGTTTTCATCATGACATTCTCATGTTGGAGTAATGACGCAATGGTAACGTTAACATTTATCCTTTCTCATGCTGTTTGGTAAAAATTTAAGATGTTAATCACGAAAGTTAACGTTAACATTAAGAGAGTGAGATCGCGATCAAATATTCATCACTGAGGTAAGCCTGACCTGGCCTGTGCATCAGCCTTCCTTTTACATCAGCGACTTAGTTGTATACCCTTTCACACAGAGCATTAACGGAGTAAAAAAATGGCTTCCCTGAAGGACGTCGCAAAGCTGGCTAACGTATCGCTGATGACGGTCTCCCGTGCGCTGAACAGCCCGGAGCGCCTTAAGCCGGAAACGCTGGCGCGCGTTCAGCTGGCTATCGAGCAAACCAGCTACGTGCCCGATCTGTCCGCCAAGAAAATTCGCGGCGCGCATGCCTCGCCTAAAACCATAGGCGTACTGGCGCTCGATACGGTGACGACGCCTTTCTCGGTGGAGATCACGCTGTCGATTGAAGAGACGGCCAGAATGCACGGCTGGAACAGCTTCGTGATGAATATGTTTACCGATGACAACCCGGACGCCATTGTCGACCTTCTCCTTTCTCATCGGCCTGACGGAATTATCTACACCACCATGGGGTTACGTCAGGTTCCTCTCCCGGCCAAATTACTCACCCTTCCCTGCGTGCTGGCCAACTGCGAAAGTGACGGCGAAAAGGTCGCCAGCTATATTCCCGATGATGAACAGGGGCAATATACCGCCGTACGGGCGTTACTCGCGGAGGGTTATCGACGCCCTCTCTGCCTGCATTTGCCTGAGGGGCATCTGGCCACAACCCGACGTCGTCAGGGGCTGGAACGAGCATGCCGTGAAGCGGGGCTCGATCCGGACGGCCTGGCGCACAGCTATATGGCACTCGGCGATGAGCACTATCGTGACATTCCGTCAGTATTGCTGGCGCACATGCAGAATGGTATTCCCCGGTTCGACGCGGTTATCTGCGGCAACGATCGTATCGCGTTTATGGTCTATCAGACGCTACTGGCGCAAGGGCTTCGCATACCGGAAGATATCGCCGTTATCGGCTATGACAATATGGTGGGTATTGGGGAGTTGTTCCTACCGCCTCTCTCGACGGTTCAACTGCCGCACTATGAAATTGGTCGCCTGAGCGCCCTGCATATTATTAATGGTGAAGAACATCAGGAAACCACGCGCGTAGAAAGTCCTTTTTTACCGCGTGATTCCGTTGCGCATGCAACGTAACCGCCGTTTTTTGCCCAGGACGAAGAAACAGGAAGCGTCACCCTCCTTTTATGCCGTTCGATGGCACGATTTGTCACACTCTTTTCTGTGACTTTACACACCGGGTAAATGGCCTGTAACGCGCTGTTTTTATTTGGCATAAAATGCAATTTTCATTTTAAAAATGGGGATATTTCCTCGTTACAGCCCCGTGTCACAAAACAGTAAACAAATTAACCATTGAGCCCCGTGGCAAAAGGCTCTATATTGGCGGCGTTTTTTTCAGGCCCCCATCTGTTTTTTAACTTTTTATTCAATCGTGGCTCATAACGAAGCGGCGGTTGTAGGAGTGATATGATGACGGATAAAGTCCGTATTGACACCGTAGATGCCCACAAAAGCAACGAAACCTATCTGGCCCGTCAGGCCGAGTTTGAATCTAACGTCAGGAGTTATCCGCGCAAACTGCCTTTAGCCATCACTAAAGCAGAAGGCGTGTGGATCACCGATGCAGATAATAAAGAATACCTTGACTGTTTAGCAGGCGCAGGGACCCTTGCGCTTGGCCATAACCATCCTGATGTGCTGAAAAGCATCCAAAATGTCATTACCAGCGGCTTGCCGTTACATACTCTGGATCTGACGACGCCTCTGAAAGACGCGTTTTCCGAATACCTGCTCTCTCTGCTGCCTGGTCAGGGCAAAGAGTACTGCCTGCAGTTCACCGGCCCATCCGGCGCTGACGCCGTTGAAGCAGCGCTGAAGCTGGCGAAAAAAGTGACCGGCCGTAGCGGTATCATCAGCTTCTCTGGTGGTTACCACGGCATGACCCACGGCGCACTGTCCGTGACCGGCAACCTGTCTCCGAAAGAAGCGGTTGACGGTATGATGCCAGAAGTCCAGTTCATGCCTTACCCGCACGAATACCGCTGCCCGCTGGGTATCGGTGGTGAAGCGGGCGTGAAAGCGCTGACGTACTACTTCGATAACCTGATCAACGACGTTGAAAGCGGCGTGCGTAAGCCTGCTGCGGTGATCCTGGAAGCGGTTCAGGGCGAAGGCGGCGTGAACCCGGCTCCGGCTGAGTGGCTGCAGCGCATCCGTAAAGTCACTCAGGAACACGGCATTCTGCTGATCCTCGACGAAGTTCAGGCTGGCTTTGCCCGTACCGGTAAATTCTTCGCCTTCGAACACGCTGGCATTGAGCCAGACATCATCGTGATGTCTAAAGCCGTCGGTGGCGGTCTGCCGCTGGCCGTGCTCGGTATCAAAAAACAGTTCGATGCGTGGGCGCCAGGTCATCACACCGGTACCTTCCGCGGCAACCAGCTGGCGATGGCCACCGGTCTGACGACGCTGAAAATCCTGAAAGATCAGAACATCGCAGGCAAAGTGGCTGCACAGGGCGAATGGCTGAAAGGCCAGCTGAAAGAGATGGCGAAACGTTATCCGGTCATCGGCCACGTGCGCGGTCTGGGCATGATGATCGGTATTGAGATCGTTAAGCCACACGAAGCCGCTGACCACATGGGCTGCTTCCCGGGCGACGGCGAGCTGTCTGCACTGATTCAGAAGAAGTGCTTCGAAGCCGGTCTGATTCTGGAGCGCGGTGGTCGTAACGGTATCGTTCTGCGTCTGCTGCCTTCTCTGCTGATCAGCGATGAAGAGCTGAAGATCTTCCTGGATAAATTCGAGCAGGCACTGCTTGCTGCGGGCGTTCGCCCGGCGTAACCGGAGTTGTTGATTACGATGTCTGATTCAAACCCAATTTTGTTCTCCTCTGCGCAGAGCATTGAAGCTTACCAGCAGGCGATTGAACAAAGCACTCAGGCTGTGATGCAGTGGCTGAAACAGCCTGAGATGTACCAGGGCAAAACGGTCGCGGAACTGCGCGACCGTATTAAGCTGGATTTCAACCCGAAAGGGCTGGGCAACGAAGCGGCGATTGAACGCGCCGTCGAGTTCTTCCTGAAAGACAGCCTGTCCGTTCATCACCCGCAGTGTGTGGCGCACCTGCACTGCCCAAGCCTGGTCGTAAGCCAGGCGGCGGAAGTGCTGATCAACGCCACTAACCAGAGTATGGACTCCTGGGATCAAAGCCCGTCCGCAACCATCATTGAGATCAAACTGATCGAGTGGCTGCGTACCCGCGTGGGTTATCAGGCTGGCGACGCCGGTGTCTTCACCAGCGGCGGAACCCAGAGCAACCTGATGGGCCTGATGCTGGCGCGCGATGCGTTCTTTGCGCGTCAGAGTCACTCCGTTCAGCAGGACGGCCTTGTAGGCGATCTGCGTAAGATCCGCGTACTGTGCTCCGAAAACGCGCACTTCTCCGTGCAGAAAAACATGGCGCTGATGGGCCTGGGCTACCAGTCCGTAGTGCAGGTGAAAACGGACGAATTCTCCCGCATGGATCTGACCGATCTGGCGGCGAAAATTGAGCAGTGCAATGCGAACGGCGAGCAGATTCTGGCGATCGTCGCGACGGCAGGTACCACCGATGCCGGTGCTATCGACCCGCTGCGTGCGATTGCAGAGCTGGCGGCGAAGCAGAACATCTGGGTACACGTTGATGCAGCCTGGGGCGGCGCGCTGCTGATGTCTGAGCAGTATCGTCACTACCTGGACGGCATTGAGCTGGTGGATTCCGTGACCCTGGACTTCCACAAGCAGTTCTTCCAGACCATCAGCTGCGGCGCGTTCCTGCTGAAAGAAGCGCGCCACTATGAGCTGATGCGCTACCAGGCGGCTTACCTGAACTCTGAGTTCGACGAAGAAGCAGGCGTGCCTAACCTGGTCTCCAAATCTCTGCAGACCACCCGTCGTTTCGACGCGCTGAAGCTGTGGATGAGCCTGGAAGCGCTGGGTCAGGAGCAATACGCGGCGATCATCGATCACGGCGTGACCATGGCACAGCAGGTTGCGGCCTACGTGAAATCGCAGCCTGCGCTGGAACTGGTTATGCAGCCGCAGCTGGCAAGCGTGCTGTTCCGCTTCCGCGGACAGGTGCAGGCGGATGACGCAGGTATCGCCCTGCTGAACCAGAAAATTGGTGACGCACTGCTGGAATCCGGCCGTGCAAACGTCGGTGTGACCGAGCATAACGGCGTGACCTGCCTGAAGCTGACGCTGCTGAACCCAACCGTGACGCTGGAAGATATTAAAATCCTGCTGTCTCTGGTTGAGCGTACCGCGCAGGAAGTTCTGGCTAAGTAATACAAAACCCCTCTTCCGCCGGGAGAGGGGTTATTTTTATACGCCTGCCCACCACATCCTTAATTTTAATCCCCAGTAGCTCGTCCAGCCCGTTGTGGTACTGACCACGTTCCCCTTCGACACAACCACCAGCGTTGGCGTGACGCTCACCTGCCACTGCTGCGACAAAGCACCGTTTGCATCGTTAATGACCGGCATTTTCAGCTGTTTCTTATCAACCCAGCGCTCAAGCTTTGCGTTGTCACCAGAGCGCATGGCGATACTCACCACGTTCCCGCCCTCTTCTGCCAGTTGATTAACCGCAGGCGTCGTGTAGCGGCAAATGCTGCACCAGGTCGCCCAGACGTAGATCAGCAGCGGACGATCCTGGCTGAGCGCCGCAATATCGTGAACATTGCCGTCGATACTCGTCATCGGCGTTGCACTAAAACTGGCGGGGAGTGTCGGTTTTCGGTATTGATCCACACCCCACACCACGGCCAGCGTCAGCAGAACGAGTATTATCCCTTCCCGCGCCCAGCGGCGCAGTCGATTGATTTTGCGGTTATCCATTGTGACCTCATGTTTTAATGGAGGTCATCTTAACGGGCAATACGCCATCACGCTGTAAAGAAGTGTCGCACCAGGGTTACTCCGGGCTATAGCCGTAATCGTAATAGCTGTACCCCGAGTTGTAATAGAGCGCGGCAGATTTCACTATGTCATTGAGGATCGTGCCACTCACCTGCACGCCCATCCGTTCCATACGCTTAAGGCTGGTCTCAATCTCTTTAACGCTGGTTTTACCAAAGCGGGCGACCAGCAGCGTGGTGGCGGCTGCTCTGGCTATCAGCAAAGCATCCGTGACGGCAAGCACAGGCGGAGTGTCGATAATCACCATGTCATATCGCTTTTCAATCTGCGACATTATCCCCTGAAGGCTTTCACTCATGAGCAGATCGACGGGATGGGCAGGTTGAGGTCCGCAGGTCAGTACATCAAAACCGCCTTTTTCGAAGCGTTGAACCGCCTCCTGCCACTCGACCGTTCCGTCGAGCACGCTGGACAACCCCCGCTGATTATTCAGCCTGAACACGTTGTGGACATAACCCTTGCGCATATCCGCATCAATAAACAGCACCCGCTGTCCGGCCTGCGCCAGAATCGACGCCAGCGAAGAACTGACCAGCGTCTTTCCGCAGTCCTGCGTGGGGCCAGACACCACGACAATCCGGTTTGTGGCATCCATCATGGTAAAATGCAAACTGGTGCGCAGCCCGCGTATCGCCTCGACAAACGAATCAGCCGGACGATCGATGGGCAGAAAAGGCACGTTGGCTATCTTGTGCTTCCAGTGGGAAGTAAACAGGTTTCTCCTGCGCAGGTGCGTTTTTTTCCATAACCATGCCGAGCGCGGAAGCGTCACCAGCAGCGGCATTCCGAGCTCATCCAGTTGTTCTGAGGACGTAATGCCCCGCTTAAAGGCTGAACGCACTAAAACCGTTCCGGCAGAAAGTATCAACCCCATCAGCATACCAAACACGATAATGAGTGCTTTGCGCGGTTCAACCGGAGCAGGCTGCGTCATGGCCGGGTCAATGATACGCACGTTCCCGATCGCGCTGGAGCGCGAGATGCTCAGCTCTTGCTGACGCGTCAGCAACTGCATGTATACGGTACGCCCGGATTCAACGTCACGACTCAGACGTAATATTTCCTGCTGCGTGGAAGGCATGGATGACACGCGGCTATTCAGGCGTGCGCGCTCCCGTTCAAGGGTTTGTTTCTTCTCCCGTAAAGCACGGTAGGTCGGATGATCTTTTTTGAACAGCTGAGAGACTTCTGCTTCGCGAAATATAAGCTCGTTAAGCTGATTTTCCACGTTAACCACCTGATCAAGCACCGATTTTGCCTCAAGAGATAAATCGACCGAATCGCGCTGCTCTCGGTAAGCATTCAGTCGTGCCTCGGCTTCATTCAGTTCGAGACTGATTTTAGGTAACTGATCCTGTAAGAACGCGAGGCTGCGGGAATCTTTAGCCTCCTGGCGCGCAATGTTCTGGCTGAGAAAATGTTCAGCAATCGAATTAAGTATCGTGGCGGTCTTGTCGGGATCGTCGCCCGTTAGCGTTAAGGCGATCATACCGCTCTGTTTCGCCGACTCGGCAATCGTAAGTCTGCTCTGAAGGGCGTTGATCGCGTTAAGCCTGGTCACGGTGTTGAGGGTAAATTGCGTTCCCGGTACCGCACTGAGGGATGTCACCAGAAGCGATACGCCCTCTTTAACCAGCGCTTTCCCGACAACGCCCTCTGCCTCAAGCGTTTTCCCCTCAAGATGATATCGCCCCTGCTCCTGAACGGTGAGTAAAAGCGTTTGTGGCTCACCTTCCACAAGGGGAATATTCAGCGAGCCAATCGTGATTTCCGCCGGTTTGCGGCCCTGCACGTGCTGCCAAAGCGCCCCGATAACGGGGAACATGCGCTGGCTAACCTCGTAGGTCAGCCCTAATTGATCAACGGTCTCGCCGAGGACCATCCGTGACTTGAGGAGTAAAAGTTCTGGGGCGACATCGGGTGAAAGATCGGGCCTGAACGACGTCAGGTTCTTGAGCAGCGCGTTGCCCTGCTTCGCTTCGACCTGCACCAGGGCATCAGCCTGATAAACTGGCGTGGCGCTGAATGCGTAGATCCCCGCAAACACCGTAAACAGAAGTGTCACACACGCGATCGTTACCCGGTGATCGAACATCTCAGCAAGCAGCTGAATAAGATCCATTTCGTTATTCTGCGGCGTCGCAGCACGATATTTGTCTGATTGAGAAGACGACATTACGGCTTCATTCCTTGTTAACTTAAACGGCAGGCCCATTCCTGACGGGCTTTTCCTGATTGCCCGAAAATGGCCGCTCACCAATCGGTGAGCGGCACATATTGCCGGTGCAGACCACTAAGATTGAAGGGAACATTACTGCGGCCACGCTCTGATGTTACGAACGGTTTCGGTCAGGTCATGTACGCCGCTGATGGTGGGTACCAGCTGGGAGATCACGCGATTCCAGCGTGATAGCGGTGCCGTGGTGACATAGACAATGTCATACGGCTCAAGCTGAAATTCCGTACCCAGCACCATGGCTGACGCATCTTCCGCATTCAGCTGATAGATATTGGCGATTTTGTCGGTGTCGCCTTTTTTCGATACCTGCCGAATAACAAAAATGCCGGTTGCATCGGCCATATTTTGGTTAAGCCCCCGGCATTCCCCAGGGCCTCGGCCAGCGTCATGCCGCTACGATCCATCTTAAGCGTGCTCTGTTTAATCACTTCCCCCATCACGAACACCTTCAGCGCGTCGTTCCGGGGCACAAACAGGATATCGCCAGGATAAAGCAGCTTATTTTGGGTCAAATCGCCATGCTGCATCAGGGCATAGAGGGAAAGGTGCGCGTCCTGTCCATTATGTGTGAGCACGACGTTCCGCCAGTCGGCATCCGCCGAGAGTCCACCCGCAGCGTTAACCGCGTCCATTACCGTCAGCGGAATATTGGTTATCGGTTGTTGCCCTGATTTTTCAACCTCACCGGTGACGTAGGCTTTTTGTGAACGGAAGGCGGCAACGCTGACGTCCACCTGCGGGCTCTCAATAACGTTATCCAGTCGAGCCGTAATCTCGTCGCGTACCTGTGAAACCGTTTTTCCTGCTACCCGCAGTTTACCGACATAGGGATAAAAGAGCGTGCCGTCGGCGTTAACCCAGTTGCCGGCATCGCTCGCGCTACGATATTGTCCTGCCGGCGTCGTTAATTCAGGGTGATCCCAGACGGTGACCGTCAGGATGTCACCCGTACCAATACGGTATTCCCAGCGTTTGATCTGCGCATCCAGATTAGGATTTGCCTGAGATTTCGACACGGGCGGACGCAGTTTTTCAATCAGTTCCGGCGTCAGGGGAAATATTTCCACGCGCTTTTCGAGCTGATAATTTGCCTCTTCCGGCGAAATAACGTTCTTCCCGGACACAGTTAAGTCCAGGCCTGGTGAAAACATACACCCCGTTAACTGACTCATACTCAGAAATAAGAGCGAAAATGCAGTTGTACTTTTCATTAATATAAATATTTCTTTTCAACGTTCCGTTTATCGTCAAGCCTGTAAAAAGACTTAAGCTAACATCATGAAATTTAATTGATTACTCTTTCCCGGAGTGAAATTACTGGCATTATAAAACGCACTTCACCCGCTTTCTAAAAAGCAGAGCCTTTGCCTGGTCTTGTTAAAAAAATGGCGGTAAGCACGCTGCACTCGAAGGCGATATTAAATGCTCTTCAGGCGGAAAGCATTCGCATCGCTTTCTAACTTTGATATGAAAAGTTATTTTCAGAATTAATAAATGAAATGATAAATATTAAAAATATAAGACGCTGGCAATATTCCCGACACTGATAAACATCATGCAATTGGGCTACACAAAACCGTCCACTTTTGTTACATTTTTTTTCAAACATACCCTGCGTTGATACTTAAAATGGACTGTCTGCTTCGCTTTGCACGACCCGCAGACGAAAAGTATCTGTAACGATATCACTGGAGAAAAAATGGCTAAGCGTAAACTGCTGCTTCTGGGTGTATTACTGTCTCTGGCGGGATCTGCATTCTCTGCCCCGCAAACGGCCGCTGCACCCTCCGGCATCAAGGCCTATGAAGAACAAGAGTTCATCGCTGACTTCACGAAATTCAAGATTGGCGACACGGCGCCGGCGCAGTATCAAACGCCGGAGTACACCATCAAACAGTACCAGTTGCGTAACCTGCCGGCGCCGGATGCCGGAACCCACTGGACCTACATGGGCGAGAATTACGTGCTGATTGGCGATGCGGATGGCAAAATCTACAAAGCCTATAATGGAGATATTTTCTATCACCGCTAATACCATCCTGATCCGCCCCTGGCAGGAAAGCGATCGCCCTTTCCTGCGCACGCTCTTCCTCCACGCCCGGCGTGAAGCCTGGCCATGGCTGGACAGTTCAGACTGGCAGCTTGAAGACTTTGACGCGGCCACCCGTGACGAAGTGATTTGGGTTGCCACGCAGAACGGCCATCGACTGGGTTTTGCTTCCGTCTGGACGAACGATAATTTTCTGCACAACCTCTTTGTTGACCCGCAGTATCAAAGCCACGGCGTCGGGAAAATGCTCCTGGAACAGGTGCAGAAGACGTTTACCAGTACGGGTTCGCTTAAGTGTCTGGTGAAGAATGCGCGGGCTGTCGCGTTTTACCAGCGGCACGGCTGGCACATTGAGACGACGGGGGATTCTCCGGAGGGAGAGTATTATTTGATGCACTATCGGTTGGGTTAAAGTCGGGTGGCGGCTTCGCCTTACCCGACCTAGGTGATAGTGCCAGTTGTAGGCCGGGTAAGCGAAGCGCCACCCGGCAATTCAACGCGAAGGCGTTACACCGCGCGAAACGCGATTTCGCCCGGGATCACTTCGCCCTGCCAGTAAAGCTGCGCCGCAACGCGACCCGCCAGCTGACGATACATGTCTGCAAATTCGCTGTCCGGACGGCTGACCACCGTCGGCTTGCCGCTATCCAGATCTTCGCGCAGGGTAATGTGCAGCGGCATCTGTCCCAGCAGTTGGGTGTGATACTTCGCGGCCAGTTTTTCTGCGCCCCCCGTACCGAAGATAGGTTCGTGGTGACCGCAGTTGCTGCAGATGTGCATGCTCATGTTCTCCACGATACCGAGCACCGGCACTTCCACCTTCTCGAACATCACGATGCCTTTTTTGGCGTCGATCAGCGCGATATCCTGCGGCGTGGTCACCACAACGGCTCCCGTCACCGGAATGTTTTGCGCCAGCGTGAGCTGTATATCACCGGTGCCCGGCGGCATGTCCAGAACCAGATAATCCAGATCCGGCCACATCGTCTCCTGCAGCATCTGCAGCAGCGCTTTGCTGGCCATCGGGCCGCGCCAGACCATGGCGTTATCGTCAGTCACCAGGTAACCGATGGAGTTGGTCGCCAGACCGTGCGCCATGATCGGTGCCATGTGGGTGCCGTCCGGTGAGGTTGGACGCTGGTTTTCCGCGCCCAGCATATTTGGAATAGACGGACCGTAGATGTCGGCATCCAGAATACCGACCTTTGCCCCTTCCGCTGCCAGCGCCAGCGCCAGGTTTACGGCGGTAGAAGATTTCCCCACCCCGCCCTTGCCCGAGCTGACGGCAATGATGTTTTTCACGCCGTTCACGCCAGGCTGGTTTTTCACGCGTTTCAGCGTGGCAATACTGTGGCTCAGCTTCCAGTCGATCGCCTTCGCGCCGGTCATGCGCAGCAGCTCAGAGCTGGTCTGCTCTTTCAGCGCGTCAAAGGCGCTGGTCCAGACGAACGGCATCTGCAGCTCAATGTGCAGCGTATCGTCCAACCAGGCAACGTGGTGTAACGCTTTCAGCGTAGTGAGATTATGCTTCAGGGTTGGATGCTGAAAGTTAGCCAGCGTCCCGGCGACCATTGCGCGTAAGGCTTCCGGTGATTTGGCCTGGGATTGAGAACTCATCCCGACTCCTTTGTTCTTGTGAATAAGACCTTAGATGAACAAGTTTACCTGAAAGGCCGTGGTTTGTGCTTACTTAATAATGCCCCTTTTGGTAATATCAAAAACCCTTTTCACAGTTAAAAGAAGTAATGCCTACTATGACTCAAGTCGCGAAGAAAATTCTGGTAACGTGCGCACTGCCGTACGCCAACGGCTCAATCCACCTCGGCCACATGCTGGAGCATATCCAGGCTGATGTCTGGGTCCGTTACCAGCGAATGCGCGGCCACGAGGTTAACTTCATCTGTGCGGACGATGCCCACGGCACGCCGATCATGCTGAAAGCGCAGCAGCTGGGGATCTCCCCGGAGCAGATGATTGCCGAAATGAGTCAGGAGCATCAGACCGATTTTGCTGGCTTTGACATCAGCTATGACAACTATCACTCCACGCACAGCGACGAAAACCGCGAGCTGTCGGAGCTGATCTACACCCGTCTGAAAGAGAACGGTTTTATTAAAAACCGCACCATCTCTCAGCTGTACGATCCGGAAAAAGGCATGTTCCTGCCGGACCGCTTCGTCAAAGGCACCTGTCCGAAATGTAAATCCCCGGATCAGTACGGCGATAACTGCGAAGTGTGCGGCGCAACCTACAGCCCGACCGAGCTTATCGAGCCGAAATCCGTGGTTTCCGGCGCCACGCCTGTGATGCGTGACTCCGAGCACTTCTTCTTCGACCTGCCGTCCTTCAGCGAAATGCTGCAGGCGTGGACCCGCAGCGGCGCGCTGCAGGAGCAGGTGGCGAACAAGATGCAGGAGTGGTTCGAATCCGGCCTGCAGCAGTGGGATATCTCCCGCGATGCGCCGTACTTCGGCTTCGAAATCCCGAACGCACCGGGCAAATACTTCTACGTCTGGCTGGACGCGCCAATCGGCTACATGGGCTCCTTTAAGAACCTGTGCGACAAGCGTGGCGACACCGTAAGCTTCGACGAATACTGGAAGAAAGATTCCACGGCAGAGCTGTACCACTTCATCGGTAAAGACATTGTTTACTTCCACAGCCTGTTCTGGCCGGCCATGCTGGAAGGCAGCAACTTCCGCAAGCCAACCAACCTGTTTGTTCACGGCTACGTGACGGTGAACGGCGCCAAGATGTCCAAGTCCCGCGGGACGTTCATCAAGGCCAGCACCTGGCTGAACCACTTCGACGCGGACAGCCTGCGCTACTACTACACCGCGAAGCTCTCTTCCCGCATCGACGATATCGACCTGAACCTGGAAGATTTCGTGCAGCGCGTGAACGCGGACATCGTCAACAAGGTGGTGAACCTGGCGTCACGTAACGCGGGCTTCATCGCCAAGCGTTTTGATGGCGTGCTTTCTGCCGAACTGGCCGATCCTGAGCTGTATAAAACCTTCACCGATGCCGCCGCTGCGGTTGGCGAAGCCTGGGAAAGCCGTGAATTCGGTAAAGCGATTCGCGAAATCATGGCGCTGGCCGATGTTGCCAACCGCTATGTGGACGAGCAGGCCCCGTGGGTGGTCGCGAAACAGGAAGGCCGTGACGCCGACCTGCAGGCGATCTGCACCATGGGTCTGAACATGTTCCGCGTGCTGATGACCTGGCTGAAGCCGGTTCTGCCACAGCTGGCAGCCCGTGCTGAAGCGTTCCTGAACACCGAACTGACCTGGGATGCTATCCAGCAGCCGCTGCTCGGCCACAAGGTCAACACCTTCAAAGCGCTGTACAACCGCATCGAGATGAAGCAGGTTGAAGCCCTGGTGGAAGCCTCTAAAGAAGAGGTGAAGGCAGCAGCGGCACCGGTCACCGGCCCGCTGGCAGACGACCCGATTCAGGAAACCATTACCTTTGATGATTTCGCCAAAGTCGACCTGCGCGTGGCGCTGATCGAAAACGCGGAGTTCGTGGAAGGCTCTGACAAGCTGCTGCGCCTGACGCTGGATCTGGGCGGCGAGAAGCGTAACGTCTTCTCCGGGATCCGCTCTGCTTACCCTGATCCGCAGGAGCTGATCGGCCGTCAGACCGTGATGGTGGCGAACCTGGCGCCGCGTAAAATGCGCTTCGGCATCTCTGAGGGGATGGTGATGGCTGCAGGCCCTGGCGGGAAAGATATCTTCCTGTTAAGCCCTGACGAAGGCGCGAAGCCGGGTCAGCAGGTGAAATAACAAAAAAGCCGGAGATTATCTCCGGCTTTTTTTTGCCCGGCGGCGCTACGCTTGCACGGGCCTACGGGTTTTGTAGGCCGGGTAAGGCGAAGCCGCCACCCGGCTAAACATCACGCCTTCGGGTGATGCACCCGGTGGGTCAGCCCGCGCAGGAAATTACGCAGAAACTGGTCGCCGCATTCGCGGTAGTTTTTATGATCCGGCGCGCGCATCATGGCGGTCACTTCCGGCACGGATACGCGAAATTTTTGCTCGGTCATGATCGCCACGATATCGTCCGTTTTCAGCGAGAACGCGATACGCAGCTTTTTCAGCACCGTGTTGTTGTTCACCCGACGCTCCAGCGCCAGCTCTGGTGCGGCCGGATCTTTGCCACGCTTATCGTAAATCAGGCCGTTCAGGAAACCCGACAGAATGATGTCAGGGCAGCGGACAAAGCCCTCTTCGTCTTCTTTGGTCATCCACGTGTCAAAACTCGCAGACGTGGATTCCATATCGGACAGCGCAAGAATGCGCACCATGTCGTTATTGTTCGCTTTCAGGGTGTAGCGCAGGCTACGGAGAATATCGTTACTTAGCATAGAGCCTTCGAATGTCGATGATGCAATGGCGCGCAGTGTACCAGCTTTACAGCCCAATCGCCTCTTTCAAACTCTTCAGGTAGCGACGGCTGACGGGTACCGTTTGTCCGGCACGCAGCACCAGCTCGGCCTGGCCGTTATCTTCCAGGCGGATCTCCTTCAGATGCGCCATATTCACCAGGTACTGACGGTGACAGCGAATCAGCGGCGTGCGGCTCTCCAGCGTGCGCAGGGTCAGCTCGGTAAACCCTTCGTTCCCTTCCGCGCTGGTGACAAACACCCCGCTCAGACGGCTGCTGACAAAGGCCACATCATCCATCTGCAGAAGATAAATCCGGCTGTGCCCGGTGCAGGGGATAAACTTCAGCGGCTGCTGGTTTTCCGGCAGCAGCGTGACGTCCTGGACCGTGCGCTCCTGGCGTAAACGGATGAGCGTTTTTTCAAGACGCTTCTCTTCAATCGGCTTGAGCAGATAGTCAAACGCGTGCTCCTCAAAAGCCTTAACGGCATATTCATCAAACGCCGTCAGAAAGACGATGTAGGGACGATGTTCCGGATCGAGCATGCCGACCATCTCCAGCCCGCTGATGCGGGGCATCTGAATATCGAGGAACAGCACGTCCGGACGCAGTTTGTGCACCGCGCCGATGGCCTCAATGGCGTTCGCGCACTCTCCCACAATCTCAATATCCGGCTGCTCCTGCAGCAGAACGCGCAGGTTTTCCCGTGCCAGCGGCTCGTCATCCACAATCAGCACTCTTAACATGCGTTTTCCTCCAGCGGCAGTCGTACGGTAATACGGGTAAATCGGTCGGGCTCGCAGGCGACGGTAATGCCACAGTCATCGCCAAAATGGGCACGCAGGCGTTTATCCACCAGGCTCATCCCTAAACCGCCGGAGGCGGAAGGCTGATAAAGCCCGGCATTATCTTCAATATCCAGCACCAGGTGATGGTTGAATCGGCTGGCGGCAATGGTTATCTCCCCCGTTCCCAGCAGCTGTGACGTACCGTGTTTGATTGCGTTTTCCACAATCGGCTGCAGGGTAAAGGCCGGAAGATGCTGATACGCGAGCTCATCCGGTACGGAGAGCGACACCTGCAAACGAGACTGGAAACGCGCCTGTTCAATCTGCAGATAGGCATTCACGTGCTCAATCTCATCGGCGAGGGTGACGATCTCAGACGGACGTTTCAGATTTTTACGGAAAAAGGTCGACAGAAACTGCACCAGTTGGGCGGCCTGATCGCTGTCGCGGCGGATCACCGCCTTAAGCGTATTGAGGGCGTTGAACAGGAAATGCGGATTGACCTGGGCATGCAGCAGTTTGATCTCAGACTGCGTCAGCAGGGCTTTCTGCCGCTCATACTGTCCGGCGAGGATTTGCGCGGACAGCAGCTGGGCGATCCCCTCCCCCAGCGTGCGGTTGATCGAGCTGAACAGACGGTTTTTCGCCTCATACAGCTTGATGGTGCCCATCACCCGCTGATTCTCGCCGCGCAGCGGAATCACCAGCGTGGAGCCCAGCTTGCACTGCGGATGCAGCGAACAGCGGTAAGGCACTTCGTTTCCGTCGGCATACACCACCTCGCCGGTTTCAATGGCGCGCAGCGTATAGGCTGAGGAGATGGGTTTACCCGGCAGATGGTGATCGTCCCCGGTGCCGGTAAAGGCCAGCAGCCGCTCGCGGTCGGTGATGGCCACCGCGCCGATATCCAGCTCCTTGTAGAGCACCTGCGCCACCTTCATGCTGTTCTCTTCGTTAAACCCCTGGCGCAGGATCCCTTCGGTCGAGGCGGCAACCTTCAGCGCCGTGGCGGAAAAGGCCGAGGTGTACTTCTCAAACATGGCGCGCTTGTCGAGCAGAATGCGCATAAACAGCGCCGCGCCCACGGTGTTGGTCACCATCATCGGAGCGGCAATGCTGCTGACCAGGTGCAACGCATCCTCAAACGGACGGGCAATCAGCAGGATGATCGCCATCTGCGCCATTTCGGCCACAAAGGTGATGGCTCCGGCGGTGAGCGGGCTGAAGACTTTATCCGGGCGGCCGCGTTTAATCATGTAGCTGTGAACCAGGCCGCCAAGCAGACCTTCCACAATCGTGGAGATCATACAGCTCAGGGCCGTCATCCCGCCCATGGAATAGCGATGCAGCCCCCCGGTTAAACCGACAAGGCCACCGACGACGGGACCGCCCAGCAGCCCGCCCATCACCGCGCCAATCGCGCGCGTGTTGGCAATAGAGTCTTCGATATGGAGACCAAAATAAGTCCCCATGATGCAGAAAATAGAGAAGGTGACGTAACAGAGCAGCTTATGCGGCAGACGTACGGTGACCTGCATCAGCGGAATAAACAGGCGCGTTTTACTCATCAGCCAGGCAATGACAAGAAACACGCACATCTGCTGAAGCAACAGCAGCACCAGATTAAACTCGTACATACTCAAAACCGCACACGCTAAAAACGCGTAACATACACGGATGCGGCTTAACTTTCTTTGAAGCATCCCATAAAAGCGCAAAATCGTGTCCGTTATCACACCTTTTTCTGAATATCGCGCATGCTTCGCATTGTTTGTTCAAAAATCAATCAATCCTTCCTGGTTCGGAAAAGTGGGTCTACAGTTAAGCTGGGGACGCGTAAGCCAGGGGGCGAATATGGCGCTTTACACGATAGGTGAAGTGGCACTCCTTTGTGATATCAATCCCGTTACCCTACGGGCGTGGCAGCGACGGTATGGATTACTCAAACCGCAGAGAACGGACGGTGGTCATCGCCTTTTCAATGAGGCCGATATCGACCGCATCCGCGAGATTAAGAGCTGGATCGACAACGGCGTGCAGGTCGGCAAAGTGAAGTCCCTTCTGAGCCACGACGACCCGGATACGCTGCATCTCTGGCGCGAACAACAGGAAACCCTGCTGCGGCTCCTGCAGGCGGGCAACCTGCAGCGCCTGCGCGCGTGGATAAAAGAGCAGGGCCGCGATTACCCGGCACAGACGCTGATCTCCCATCTTTTCATTCCGCTCCGTCGACGCCTGCAGTGCCAGCAGTCTACCCTGCAGGCGCTGCTCAGCATGCTCGACGGGGTGCTGATCAACTACATTGCCGTCTGCCTTGCCTCGGCGAAGAACAAAGCCGGCAAAGATGCCCTGGTGGTGGGCTGGAACGTGCACGATACCACCCGCCTGTGGCTGGAAGCGTGGATTGCCACCCAGAAGGGCTGGCGCGTGGATGTCCTGGCGCACTCGCTGGCGCAGCTCAGACCTGAGTTTTTCGACGGCCAGACCCTGCTGGTCTGGTGTGGTGAAGTGCCGTCCGCCACGCAGCAACAGCTGCTGACGGAATGGCGTGAGAATGGTTACCCGGTTTATTCCCTTGGCCCGGATGAGCCATAACGGCATTTAATGGTTCATTAACAGCTGCGCTTCACCGTATAATTGTTCCGTTAACAACAGGAGCACATGATGAAGGCAACCAAACTGGCCATTATTACCCTTTTTGTCCTGATGGCCGTAAGCGGCATCGGCGGCGTAATGCTGGCAGGGTACTCGTTTATTGTTCGCGGCGGTGTCGGCTGAGGTACAGCGCCAGCCGCTCAAAAGCGCGATCGACGACGATTGCTGCCAGCGCGACCAGCACCGCTCCCTGCACAATATAAGCCGTATTAAACCCGCTTAAGCCGATAATGATCGGCGTTCCCAGCGTATTAGCACCGACCGTCGACGCAATGGTCGCCGTCCCGATGTTAATGATGACCGACGTGCGGATCCCGGCAATGATAACCGGTGCCGCAAGCGGCAGTTCAACCTTACGCAGCCGCTGGCCGCGACTCATCCCCACCCCTTCCGCCACGCTCAGCACGGACGCAGGTACCGCCGCGATGCCCGCCAGCGTGCCCTGCAGAACCGGTAATACGCCGTATAATATCAGCGCAATGATCGCAGGCTGTTGGCCAAAGCCCATCACCGGAACCGCTATCGCCAGCACCGCTACGGGCGGAAACGTCTGTCCGATGGCCGCAATCGTCTCCACCAGCGGACGAAACTCCCGGCCCGCCGGCCGCGTGACCGCGATGCCCGCCCCCACGCCCAGCACAACCGCGATGGCGCTTGAGAGCGCCACCAGCCAGAGATGCGCCAGGGCGAGATTAATGAAGCTCTCCTGCTGATACACCGGCCGCGGCAGTCCGGGAAAGAGGCTGTTAAACAGCGCCGCGCTGTGGGGCATCAGAAACAGTAAAGCGACAAAGAGCGCTACCAGCCAGAGGAGCGGATCACGCAGTGCCTTCACGCGTCACCTCCCCGGCCAGCAGATCGCGAAAATGTAAGGTTCCGCACGGCGCGCCCCGGGCATCCGCAACGGGCAATACCTCGCACTGGCGCGCGACAAACGCGGAGAGCGCATCCCGCAGGCTCATCTGCGCCTGCAGCGGTTCGCCGCTCACCGGCACCGCCTCCCGGCGCATATAGTCGCTGACCGTTCGCAGGGAGAGCAGCCTGACGCCCAATTCGCTGCGGCCAAAAAACTCGCGCACAAAGTCGTTCTTCGGCCAGGTTAATAGCTCAAGCGGCGAGCCCTGCTGCACCACTTCGCCATGATCCATCAGCACCAGATGGTCAGCCAGGCGCAGGGCTTCATCAATATCGTGCGTCACGAGTACGATCGTGCGTCCGAGAATGCGGTGAATACGGGTCATCTCCGCCTGCAGCGCCCCGCGCGTAACCGGATCCAGCGCGCCAAAGGGTTCGTCCATCAGCAACACCTGCGGGTTGGCCGCCAGCGCGCGCGCCACGCCCACGCGCTGCTGCTGCCCGCCGGAAAGCTGGTGCGGATAGCGATCGCGCAGCGCGGGCTCTAACCCCAGCAGAGACATCAGCTCATCAACACGATCGGCGATTTTCGCCCGCGACCATTTTTCCAGCTGCAGCACGGTGGCGATGTTCTGCGCCACCGTCCAGTGCGGAAACAGGCCGATAGACTGTATGGCATAGCCCATCCGACGGCGCAGCTCCAGCACCGGCAGGCTGCGGATCTCTTCCCCGGCAAAGCGAATCAGCCCGCTGTCATGCTCAACCAGCCGGTTGATCATCTTCAGCGTGGTGGACTTGCCCGACCCCGAGGTGCCTATCAGCACGGAAAACGCTCCCTCGGCAAAGTTCAGGTTCAGGTGGCTCGCCGCCGGGCGACCGGCAAAGGTTTTACTGACATCATGAAATTCAATCATTGGCTCTTCTCCCGAGTAGCGCGAGCCATAAGGCAAACAGTGCGTCGACGACCACCGCCAGCGCAATCGTGGGCACCACGCCCAATAACACCAGATCCAGAGCACTGCTCAGCAGCCCCTGGAACACCAGTGCGCCAAAACCCCCCGCGCCAATCAGCGCCGCAATCACCGCCATGCCGACGGTCTGGACCGCCACCACCCGCAGGCTACGCAGCAGCAGGGGCAGCGCCAGCGGGAGCTGAATTTTCCAGAAACACTGCCGCGCGCTCATTCCCATCGCATGGGCGCTTTCCAGCACGTCAGGTGCGACCTGGCCTAAACCTGCGACCACGCCGCGCACCAGCGGCAGCAGGGCATACAGCACCAGCGCGATAAGGGCGGGCGTTAGCCCCGTCCCGGCAACACCGAGCGTTCCGAGCACCGGGAATGACTTCACCAGCCCGGCCAGCGGCGCAATCAGCAGGCCAAACAGCGCAACGGAAGGAATGGTCTGGATAACGTTGAGCACGGCAAAAATCCCGCCCTGGCGTGAAGGATGGCGATAGCACCACATGCCAAGAGGGATCCCAATCAGGAGCGCCGGAACGAGCGTACCGAAGAGGATCGTCAGGTGCTGCGCGAGGGCATCATCAAACACCTCCTGACGGTTGGCGTACTCTTTTAACAGCGAGAGGTTGTTCAGTTCCCCGCTGAACAGCAGGAGTAAAGGAATACACCATATCTGCGCATTGAGCACCCAGCGCCAGACGGCGCTGGCGATGAGTCGACGAATGGCATCGCTGCAGGCCAGCAGACAGAGCGCCAGCCACAGCCACAGGCCGCTGCCGATAGTGGTTCTCGCCAGCGGACTTTCCGCCGAGGCCATATGCGTCGCCGCCAGCCCGGCGCTCCAGAACAGGAGGATAAACAGCCCTTCAGAGAGGAACAGCGTCAGCCACTGCGCCGGGCGTCCCTGCCAGAGCGACAGGATCACCCACGCGCCCAGCGACGCCACAAGCCACCCCGGCGTAAACGACCAGACCTGCCAGAGTGCTTTGCCCTCCCCCGACATCAGGCGGTTTGGGGCAACGTTGACAAACGGTAACGCGACTGCTGCGATGGCCACACAGGCCAGCAGCAGCAGGACGCGGTTATGACATTTTATTGGCACAGCCTTTTCCCGTTACTTCACAAGCCCTTGTTGCTTCAGGAAGTCGGCGGCCACTTTTTTGGCATCCAGCCCCTCGACGGCAATGCTGGCATTCAGCTGCTGCAGCGTTTTTTCATCCAGCTTTTCGAAGACCGGTTTGAGCCATTCTGCAATGTCCGGGTACGCTTTCAGCACCGCCTCACGCACCACCGGGGTCGGCGCGTAAATTGGCTGTACGCCTTTTGGATCGGTCAGGGTTTGCAGGCCAAGCGCCGCCACCGGGCCGTCTGTGCCGTAGGCCATTGCCGCGTTAACGCCGGAGGTTTGCTGTGCCGCCGCTTTGATGGTCACCGCGGTATCTCCGCCCGCCAGCGAGAGCAGCTGAGCCTGGTCGAGCTTGAAGTCGTACGCTTTTTCGAAAGCCGGGAGCGCATCAGGACGCTCGATAAACTCCGCGGACGCCGCCAGCTTAAAGTCGCCCTTCTCTTTCAGGTAGCGGCTGAGATCCGCCAGGGTAGTCAGCTTCCCTTTCTCCGCCACGTCCTTGCGCACGGCGATAGTCCAGGTATTGTTGGCCGGCGCCGGGGTCAGCCAGACCAGTTTGTTCTGTTCCGCGTCGAGTTTTTTGACTTTCTCATACCCGGCTTTGGCGTTTTTCCATGCCGGATCGTTTTCATCTTTGAAGAAGAATGCGCCGTTGCCGGTGTATTCCGGGTAGATATCCAGCTCGCCGGAGGTAATTGCGCCGCGCACAACAGGCGTAGTGCCGAGCTGGACTTTATTGACCGTTTTCACGCCGTGACTTTCCAGCACCTGCAAAATAATATTGCCGAGCAGCGCGCCTTCGGTATCGATCTTTGAGCCCACCTTTACCGGCTCCGCCGCCTGTAACGGCAGGCTCAGCGCCGCCAGTAACACCGCAGATCCCAATATCCCCTTTGCAATCGTCATTCCGCTATCCTCATTTTTTTGCTGCCTTTTTCAGAGGCTTGAGAGAAAAGCGTAGCTTAAAACGGCGGAATTAACCGTCAAAATGCCTTTTTAGCATAAGATAAGACGCCTCCCCCGCAGGACGGGGGGAGGCAAAGGAGGGAAAGGTTACAGCAGCTCGAACTCGCCTTTATTCACGCGGGCGGAGTCCACGCCGATAAAGACGTTAAATTTGCCCGGTTCCGCATCATATTTCATCTGCTGGTTCCAGAACTTCAGCGCATCCACGTCGATCGGGAAGCTGATGGTTTTGGTTTCCCCCGGCTTCAGGTTGACCTTCTCAAAACCGCGCAGCTGTTTCACCGGACGGCTCATCGACGCGGTGACATCCTGAACGTACATCTGAATCACCGTTGCCCCTTCGCGCTTGCCGGTGTTGGTCACCTCAACGCTGGCGGTGACGTTGCCGTCACGCTTCAGGCTCGGTGACGACATTTTGACGTCAGAAACCTTGAAGGTGGTGTAGCTCAGGCCGTAACCAAACGGATACAGCGGGCCGTTAGCTTCGTCAAAGTAACGAGACGTGTATTTGTTCGGCTTGTCGGCGTTGTACGGGCGACCGGTGTTCAGGTGGCTGTAATAGACCGGGATCTGCCCGACGGAGCGCGGGAAGGACATCGGCAGCTTGCCCGACGGGTTGTAATCGCCAAACAGCACGTCGGCGATGGCGTTACCGCCTTCGGTACCGGCGAACCAGGTTTCCAGGATGGCGTCAGCCTGCTGGTCTTCTTTCACCAGCGCCAGCGGACGACCGTTCATCAGCACCAGCACCAGCGGCTTGCCGGTGGCTTTCAGGGCGGCGATCAGATCGCGCTGGCTCTGCGGAATGGTGATATCGGTCCGGCTGGAGGCTTCGTGCGCCATACCCTGCGCTTCCCCCACGACCGCGACAACGACGTCAGACTGCTTCGCGGCGTTCACCGCCTCGTCAATCATCTCCTTCGGCGTGCGCGGATCGACCTTGACCGCTTCCTCGTACTGGTTGAGGAAGGTCACGATGTCTTTATCGTTGGTGACGTTCGCTCCTTTGGCGTAAACCACTTTGGCGTTTTCACCGACGGCACTCTTGATACCGGTCAGCACGGTCACGGACTGGTCAGCCACGCCCGCGGCAGACCAGCTGCCCATCACGTCGCGCTTGCTGTCGGCCAGCGGCCCCACCACGGCAATGGTGCCGGATTTTTTCAGCGGCAGCGTGTCGAGGCGGTTTTTCAGCAGCACCAGGCTTTCGCGCGCCACGTCACGCGCTTCTTTGCGGTGCAGGCGGCTTTCAGCATTGGTATCTGCCGGGTCAGACTCTTTCGGACCCAGGTGGCTGTACGGATCGTTAAACAGCCCCATGTCGTATTTGACGTTCAGCACGTGACGGGTGGCATCGTCCAGCTCCGCCATCGTCACCTTGCCGCTCTTCACCAGCCCCGGCAGGTATTTGCTGTAATACTCGTCGCTCATGCTCATGTTGATGCCGGACTTGAGCGCGACGCGCACCGCGTCTTCCGGGTCGGAAGCGGTACCGTGTTTGATCAGCTCTTTAATCGCGCCGTGGTCGGAAACGGTGATGCCTTTAAAGCCCCACTGGTCGCGCAGCACGTCTTTCAGCAGCCAGGAATCAGAGGTCGCAGGCGTGCCGTTCAGCGAGTTCAGCGCCACCATCACCGCGCCGCTGCCCGCATCCAGACCGGCCTTGTACGGCGGCATGTAGTCGTTGAACAGGCGCTGCGGGCTCATGTCGACGGTGTTGTACTCTTTACCGCCCTCCACCGCGCCGTAGGCCGCAAAGTGCTTGACGCTGGTCATCACCGAGTAGCGGTCCGCAGGGCTTTTGCCCTGCATCGCTTCCACCATGGTTTTACCCATCGTGGAGGTTAAATATGTATCTTCACCAAAGCCTTCCGAGCCGCGGCCCCAGCGCGGATCGCGCGAGACGTCCACCATAGGCGCCCAGGTCATGTTCAGGCCGTCGTCCGCCGCTTCATAAGCCGACACGCGACCGACGGTTTTCACCGCGTCGAGGTTAAAGGAGGAGGCTAAGCCGAGGCTGATGGGGAAGACGGTACGCTGGCCGTGCACCACGTCATAGGCAAAGAACAGCGGAATTTTCAGGCGGCTGAGATCCATCACCTGGTCCTGCATCTTGCGGATATCCTGGCGGGTGACGGTATTAAAGATGGCCCCTACCTGCCCGTCTTTGATCATCTCGCGGATGGCCTCTTTCGGGTTATCCGGGCCGACGCTGATCAGACGCAGCTGGCCGATTTTCTCATCGACCGTCATTTTCTTGAGCAATTCCGTGACAAACGCATCCCGCGCTTCAGGCGTGAGCGGGTGATTGCCAAACAAATCCTCTGCCAGCGCAGGTTGCAGCGCCAGGCTGACGGCGACACCTACAGAACATAGCCATTTCATGTCGTTTTACTCTCTCATCAATAACCGCCGGACGATCTCGGCCATACCGTGCGAAAAGCGCAGTGTGCCACAAACCCTCCGATCGTTGCAGGGTTATTCTCTGATTTTTCTCGTGAATACTCGACCGCTTAACAGTTAATCGCGCTATGCTTTACAGCGAGAAATTTGCCCCACCACAAGGAGTGGAAGATGTCTTCTGTTCGAACTGACGATAACAAAACATTTATTAACGAACTGTCGCGCCTGGTTGGCTCCTCTCACCTGCTTACCGACCCGGCTAAAACCGCCCGCTACCGCAAGGGCTTCCGCTCCGGTCAGGGCGAGGCGCTGGCGGTGGTTTTCCCCGGCACGCTGCTGGAGCTGTGGCGCGTCCTGAGCGCCTGCGTCGCCGCCGACAAGATTATTTTAATGCAGGCGGCCAACACCGGCCTGACCGAAGGCTCCACGCCGAACGGCAATGATTACGATCGTGACATCGTGATTATCAGTACCCTGCGCCTCGACAAGCTGCACCTGCTGGACAAGGGCGAGCAGGTGCTCGCGTTCCCCGGCACCACGCTTTACTCCCTCGAAAAAGCGCTTAAGCCGCTCGGCCGCGAACCGCACTCGGTGATCGGTTCCTCCTGCATTGGCGCCTCGGTGGTCGGCGGGATCTGCAATAACTCCGGCGGCTCGCTGGTACAGCGTGGCCCCGCCTACACCGAGATGTCGCTGTTTGCCCGTATTGACGAAAACGGCAAGCTGACGCTGGTGAACCATCTGGGAATCGATCTCGGCGTGACGCCGGAGCAGATCCTCAGCAAGCTCGACGACGATCGCGTGAAGGACGAAGACGTCCAGCACGACGGCCGCCATGCGCACGACCATGACTACGTGACCCGGGTGCGGGATATCAACGCTGACACCCCGGCGCGCTATAACGCCGACCCGGATCGCCTGTTTGAATCCTCCGGCTGCGCGGGCAAGCTGGCCGTTTTTGCGGTGCGTCTCGACACGTTCCCGGCAGAGAAAAAGCAGCAGGTATTTTACATCGGCACCAACCAGCCTGAGGTTCTGACAGAGATCCGTCGTCATATTCTGGGCGAATTCACTCATCTGCCGGTGGCGGGCGAGTACATGCACCGGGACATTTACGACATCGCCGAACGCTACGGCAAAGACACGTTCCTGATGATCGACAAGCTCGGCACCGACAAAATGCCGTTCTTCTTCACCATGAAGGGCCGTACCGACGCGATGCTGGAGAAAGTGTCGCTGTTCAAACCCCACTTCACCGACCGCTTTATGCAGAAGCTGGGCAACGTTTTCCCGGCGCATTTACCGGAGAGAATGAAAACCTGGCGCGACAAGTACGAACATCACCTGCTGCTGAAAATGGCCGGAGACGGGATCGCCGAAGCGCAGGCCTGGCTGACCGAGTTCTTCAAAACCGCCGAAGGGGATTTCTTTGCCTGTACGCCTGAAGAGGGCAGCAAAGCGTTCCTGCACCGCTTTGCTGCCGCTGGTGCCGCCATCCGATATCAGGCGGTGCATTCCGAAGAGGTGGAAGACATTCTGGCGCTGGATATCGCCCTGCGGCGTAACGACACCGAGTGGTTCGAGCACCTGCCGCCGGAAATCGACAGCAAGCTGGTGCATAAGCTCTATTACGGCCACTTTATGTGCTATGTCTTCCATCAGGATTACATCGTCAAAAAAGGGGTCGATGCACACGAACTGAAGGAGCAGATGCTCGCCCTTTTGCGTGAACGTGGCGCACAATATCCTGCGGAACACAACGTCGGACATCTTTATAAAGCCCCGGACGCACTTAAGCAGTTTTATCGCGAGAATGACCCTACAAACAGCATGAACCCCGGCATCGGTAAAACAACGCGGAAGAAATACTGGAAAGAGAGCGAAGACGCGGAGCAGCACATAACGCAAGCGTCTGATTAATTCCTACAGCCAAATTTGAGAGATTGTTAAGCGCTCCTTAATCGTAATAGAGTAACTGCTCATCGCCGGAGAAACGTTTCTCCGGCATTCGATAACGAGGAGCAGGCACATCATGTCGGCTATTGATGTTTTATCCGAGACCGAGCTGGAAGTGCGCGACGCCCTTCCCGATGATGTGCATGCCATTGCCGCGATCTATGCCTGGCATGTACTTCACGGGCGCGCGTCATTTGAAGAAGTCCCCCCGACCATTGACGAAATGCGCCAACGTATGAAAAGCGTGACTGAGAACGGTTTACCGTGGCTTATCGCGCTGTACCGCGGCATTGTGGTGGGCTACTGCTACGCCACCCCTTACCGACCGCGACACGCCTACCGCTATACCCTGGAAGAGTCGATTTACGTGGATGCCAGCATCACCGGGCGCGGTTTTGGCACGGCACTGATGGATGCGCTGATTGAACGCTGCGAGCAAGGGCCGTGGCGGCAGATGATTGCCGTAGTGGGAGATGGTAATAACAACGCCGGCTCGTTACGCCTGCATAAAAAACATGGCTTCGTGATTGTCGGTCAGTTGCGCAGCGTAGGCTATAAGAAAGGAGACTGGCGGGATACGGTGATTATGCAGCGCCCGCTCAACGACGGTGACTGGACGCTGCCGGAATAAACGCAGTGCGGTCTGGTGCCCTCACCCCGGCCCTCTCCCACAGGGAGAGGGAGAAAACATAAAAAACGGTAACATGCGTTACCGTTTTGCTTTTACCTAATCGTTCTGCGCCGTCGCCATCTGCTCGGCTTTCTGCTTTTTATACGTCAATGCCGCGGCCGGGACAGGCTGCACTTTTCCTGTTTCAATCCAGGTACGCAGGCGGCTCGCATCCGCGAAGTGCGTGTATTTGCCGAAGGCATCCATCACCACCAGCGCCACCGACTTACCGTTAAACACGGTGCGCATCACCAGACAGTGTCCAGCCGCGTTGGTAAAGCCGGTTTTGGTTAGCTGAATATTCCAGTTATCCCGGTAAACCAGATGGTTAGTATTGCGGAACGGCAGCGTATAGGCTGGGTTCGCAAAGGTCGCCATCTCTTCACGGGTGGTACTGAGCTGACCAATTAGCGGGTACTGTTTGCTGGCAATCAGCAGTTTCGTCAGATCGCGCGCCGTGGAGACGTTGTTGATCGACAGCCCCGTCGGTTCAACATAGTGCGTATTGTTCATCCCCAGCGCTTTGGCTTTGGCGTTCATCGCGCGGATAAAGGCGTCGTAGCCGCCAGGATAGTGGTGCGCCAGGCTCGCCGCCGCGCGGTTTTCAGACGACATCAGCGCCAGCAGCAGCATATTCTTACGGCTGATCTCACTGTTCAGGCGCACGCGGGAGTAGATCCCCCTCATCTCCGGCGTGTGGCTGATATCCACTTTCAGTTTTTCGTCCAGCGGCAGATGGGCATCAAGCACCACCATCGCGGTCATTAATTTGGTAATTGAGGCGATCGGTCGCACCAGATCCGGATGGCTGGCGTAAATCACCTTATTGGTGTTGAGATCGACAATCATCGCGCTGCCGGAAGCAATTTGCGGCTGAGCGGCGGTAGCAGTCACCGCGGGCGTTTTGGCGACGGCCGGCACGGCAGCGGACGCACCCAGCAACAGCGCCAGGCTAAGTAAAGAGACTCGGAATTTCAGCATGGTGAGACTTCTGATAATTATTCACGCACGTCATGACGTACACCGCCTGGGTCGACGGATAAACTCAGGCTGGCTTCGGCATCATAGCCGTCAGCGGGCGTTGTCGCCAGAGGATAATCGTGAACAGATGCTGCATTGCTGGCATTTACGCCAGCAATGCAGTGCGTTTAGAAGAGGCGGTATCCATAACCCCAAAGAATCACCGTCAGCGCCAGTAGCGCCTCCAGCACCAGCACCCCGATGGCAAGCGTTGAACTGGAGAAGCTCAGGCCCTCTTCTTTATTGATATTCAGGAAGGTTGGAACCCCCAGATACAGCAGATAACCGGTGTAAAAGAGGGCAATAGTACCGATCAGCGCGCACAGCCAGACCAGTGGATAGAGCGCAACAATACCGCTTAAGAACAGCGGAGTCGCGACATACCCGGCAAAGACCATACAGTGCGCCAGCGATGGACGTTGCGGATAGTTACGCGCCATCCAGTGAATGACACGCCCCATGACCGCCACACCCGCCAGCATCAGGCCATAAAAGACGATGGCCAGATAGAGTCCGGTAAACCAGGAAAGCTGAACCACGGTGCCGTCACCGAAGTTCCAGCCGATTTGTGTCGTTCCGATAAAAGCGCATATTACCGGCACCGCAGCCATCAGCAGCACGTGGTGCGTGTAATGATGCGAGACCGTTTCGTTCTCACTTTTAATGACATGCATTTCACGATCGGGATGGGAGAAAAGTCCCCAGACATGGTTCATAGCGCCCCCTTGTTGTCGGCCCGTCAGCGATACCTTAAGTATAATGCAGGCTTTAGATTATTTTATGTACAGTGGGAAATTTCCGTTGATTTCCCCGCTGTTGATTCATGGGGTATATGATTAAACGAGGCACGCAGAGGGAGATAACAGTTACGTAATGGATATTAACGCACTCATTGAGCAATATGGATATGCCGCGCTGGTGATCGGCAGCGTGGCAGAAGGTGAAACCATCACGCTGTTAGGGGGCGTCGCCGCGCATCAGGGGTTACTGAAATTCCCGCTGGTCGTCGCCGCGGTCGCACTGGGCGGGATGATAGGCGATCAGCTGCTCTACTTTCTGGGGCTGCGCTTTGGACCAACGCTGCTAAAGCGTTTCGCAAAGCATCAGAAGAAAATCCGCCGCGCTCAGCGGCTCATTCAACGTCATCCCTATCTGTTCGTCATTGGCACGCGCTTTATGTATGGCTTTCGCATTATCGGGCCGATACTGATTGGCGCCAGCCATCTGCCGCCCAAAATTTTTCTGCCGCTCAATATTGTGGGCGCGATTGCCTGGGCGCTGATCTTTACGACGCTCGGTTATGTAGGGGGCGAAGTGATTGCGCCCTGGCTGCACAATCTCGACCAGCACCTGAAGCACTGGGCGTGGTTGATTCTGGTGGTTGTGGCGGTGATTGCGGTTCGACTGTGGCTGAAGCATCGGGAAAAGAGGCGGGATGAGGAGTGAGTGCGGTCTGATGCCCTCACCCTAAGCCTCACCCACAGGGGTGAGGGGGAACATACGGCTGTGGAGGTCATTCCGTTCACTTTATGTTCCTTGCTACTCTGTAACGACATGACCGGTGAACGTGCCAGGGTGGCTCAATCGCCACCACCCTGGCGACCCGGGCTCCCGGCGGTAAATCGCCGCTTCGCGGTGCCCTCAGCTTATTCCTTCAGGCTATCGGGTCGGGCATGAGCCTGCATCCCTGCAGGCCACGCCCTCTCGGCGCATCCCTGCGCCTCGCCCCGGCCTTACGGAAACGCTTCGGCGATTTACAGCCGGACCAGGGCGTCGCTGTAAGTGATTAATTTTACTGAAGCAACGTTCATCGCTTCAGGTAAAAAAATTACTGGGGATCCCTCTGCCCACAGGGAGAGGGCGAAAGGATACTATCCCTCCGGCTTAAACTGCGGGTTCGCCAGCATAAAGCCCCCGTCGACGATAAACGATTGCCCTGTTGTATAGCTGGCGTCGCTGTCACACAGCCACGCCACCAGGCTGGCAATCTCTTTCGTGTGGCCCGGCCTTGCCAGCGGAATTTCCGGCATGGAGCCTTCCTTCACTTCGCTGTCGTCCATGTCATTCATTGGCGTGGCAATGGCACCCGGCGCGACGGCGTTCACCAGAATGTTGTGCTTCACCAGCTCCATCGCCATGGATTTGGTTAACCCGCCGAGCGCGTGTTTCGCCGCCGTGTAGGCGCTGGCCTCCGGCAGGGGCGTGTGTTCATGTACCGAGGTGATGTTCACAATCCGCCCCCCTTCCCCCTGCTTCACCATCTGCCTTGCGGCTATCTGTGAACAGAGAAACGCCCCGTCCACGTCGACGGTGAAAATGTTCCGCCAGTCGTCGAACGGCATCTCGAGGAACGGCGCTTTGGTCATCGCCCCTGCATTGTTAACCAGCACGTCCAGCCGGCCAAAACGCGCAATCAGCGTTTCAATGGCCTCAGCGCCTTCCGGCAGCGTGCTTAAATCAAGATGGATAGCCTCCGCACGCTGCCCCTGCGCTTCGACTTCGCGGCAGGTTTCCAGCGCCCCTTTCTCATCCGAGTGCCAGGTGACGCCAATATCAAACCCGCGCTCAGCCAGCATCAGGGCCGTGGTTTTCCCAATCCCGGAATCCGATGCGGTCACAATCGCTACTCTGGTCATACTCACCTCCTGAAAAACTGCAAAGAGGTAAGTATAGATAATGGCCTTTTTTAGCCATGATGATAGCCGCCGCCCAGCGCCGAGGTCAGCTGCAGGGTAGCGTCGACATATTGCCCCTTCAGCAGCACGCCTTCGAGGTGCTCTTTGAGGGCCGGTATTCTGGCTTCACTGACCCGGGAACCCGCAATAATCCCCGCGCTGAAACGCGCCTGAGCCAGCGCCACGACCCGTGCCGCATCTTTTTCAACCTGCTGCTGATGGCTGTTCTTCGCCATTAGCGTTTCGACTTCGCTGGCCGTGCGTGCCACCTGATTGACGGCCTCCACTACCGCTTTGTTGTAGTTGGCAACCGAGAGATTGTTCTGCGCCTGGGCGATATCCAGGCTGGCGTTCAGCCTGCCGCTGTCAAAAATTGGCAGCGTCAACCCGGCGGTCACGCCCATCTGCTGCGCGGATGAATGGAACAGATCGCTCAGGTGGAGGGCATCCTGCTGTAAGAACGCCATCAGGTTCACGTCAGGATAGAACGCTGCTCTGGCGGCCTCCACCTCGCTCATGGAGGCGTCGATATACCAGTGCGCCTCCTGAAGATCCGGGCGGCGTGCCAGCAGTTCATAGCCGAGCGTCGACGGTAACGAGGCTTCCACCGTCGGCAGGGCATGCCGCGTCAGCTTCACGGAGGGGGCGTTGGTCAGCGCGACCAGGCGCGCCTCTATGGCTTTCATCTTTCCGTTGACCCCGGCCAGCTGCTCTTCGGTTTTGCTGGCGTTGATGTCCGTTTCGACGCCCTCCACGGAGGAGGTGATGCCGTGTTGATACAGCTCGCGGTCGGCACCGATAATATTGTCCTGCTCATGTTTGATCTGCGCGAGGACCTCCCCCACGGCGGCCTGCGTTTGCCATTCCCAGTAAAGCCGCGCCACGCTGCTGGCCAGCAGCTGACGGGTCTGCTCCAGCTCCGCTTTTTGCGCATTCACTTTGCCTATCCGGGCTTCGACCTGCGCACGATTTTTTCCCCACAGATCGAGATCCCAGCCAGCGGTCAGGCCAAAGGTGCCGTTGGTGTACCACGGCCCGGTTGTCCCTGCCGCCGGGTCGGTAATGGCAAAGGGTCCCATCAGCCCTTCGGCGGACATTTTCTGGCGTTCAGCATCCGCTGAAAAATCGATCTGCGGACCGTCGGCAGCCATAGCCGCTTTGGCCTGGGCTTCAGCGAGCGTAATTCGCTGGCGGGCAATCTGCATATCCGGCGCATCGCTTAATGCTTTCGCAATCAGCGAATTAAGTTCAGGATCGTTATATGCTTTCCACCACTCATTTTTCGGCCAGTCCTGATGAGCCAGAACCGTATTTACCGACGCCGTCGTGGTTTGCGTTTTAATGGGAGATACCGTGGCATGTTCAGGCGCGCAGGCAGCCAGAATAAATGCAAAGGGAACACTCAGAGATAAAATAAAAGAACGTTTCATTACGCCATATACTCAAAAAATAAAGGCGCAAATTACGCTTGATTCTGTTTGTTTTTTTAGTAATGCGTGGCAAAGCGTAAATTGTCATAGATTTAAATATACGGAAAAGTATTCACCGAAATTATTATTTAAATTTAATTATACAAATAAAAAATAATCAACCCGACAGCGTGAACGTCCTCTGTCAGGTTGATCGCGTTATTAAACTTTCAGCGACGCGCCTTTTGTCGCAATAACCTCTTTATACCAGTAGAAGCTTTTCTTGCGGCTGCGCGCCAGCGTACCTTTTCCACTGTCATCGCGATCGACGTAAATAAAGCCGTAGCGCTTAGAGAGTTCAGCTTTTGATGCGCTCACCAGGTCGATTGGGCCCCAGCTGGTATAGCCCATCACCTCAACGCCGTCTTCGATCGCTTCACGCACCTGCACCAGATGGTCGTTAAGGTAGCTGATGCGGTAGTCATCCTGCACCGTGCCGTCCGCGTCCGGTTTATCCTTTGCTCCCAGACCATTTTCCACGATAAACAGCGGCTTCTGATAGCGATCCCAGAGCACGTTTAGCAGGGTACGCAGGCCGATGGGGTCAATCTGCCAGCCCCATTCGGAACTGGCCAGATGCGGGTTTGGCACCATGCTCAGGATGTTGCCGCGCGCCTGCTGATTGAGGGCGTCGTCCGCGGTGACACAGCCCGTCATGTAGTAGCTGAAGGAGATAAAATCGACGGTCGATTTCAGCGCCTCGCGGTCGGCGTCCGTGACCTCAAGCTGAATACCGTTGTCGCGGAAGAAGCGCTGCATATACCCCGGGTAGGCACCGCGACACTGTACGTCACCAAAGAATTGCCAGGCGCGGTTTTCCTGCAGTGTTTCCAGAACATCTTCCGGCTTGCAGGTCAGCGGATACATCAGACCGCCCAGCAGCATATTGCCAATTCTGCCATCAGGAACGATCTCATGGCAGGCCTTCACCGCCAGTGCGCTGGCCACCAGCTGATGGTGGATCGCCTGATACACTTCGCCTTTGCTGCTGGTTTCCGGCAGGCCCACGCCGGTCATCGGCGCGTGCAGAGACATATTGATCTCGTTGAAGGTCAGCCAGAGCTTGACCTTTTCTTTGTAGCGCGCAAACACGGTACGGGCGTAGCGCTCGAAGAATCCAATAGTCTGGCGGCTGCCCCATCCGCCGTACTGCTTCACCAGCCCCCACGGCATTTCGTAATGCGACAGCGTCACCAGCGGGGTAATGTTGTGCGCGGCCAGCTCGTCAAACAGCCGGTCGTAAAACGCCAACCCCGCCTCGTTCGGCTGCTGCTCGTCGCCGTTCGGAAAAATGCGGGTCCAGGCAATGGAGACGCGCAGGCAGCTAAAGCCCATCTCCGCGAACAGTTTGATGTCTTCCGGATAGCGATGATAGAAGTCGATAGCAACATCCTTGATGCCGCTGTCGCCCGCCACGCGCTCAACCACCGGGCCGAAGACCCCCTGCGGCTGAACATCAGAGGTGGACAGCCCTTTCCCCTCCTCCAGATATGCGCCCTCTACCTGATTCGCGGCAACCGCGCCGCCCCATAAAAAATCGTCCGGGAAAGTTTTCATCACGTTCTCCTGTTATTGATGGCTTACGCTGAGTAACGGCGCACCAGCATTGACGGACGTTGCCGCCACGGTCACCACGTCGCGATACTCATCGCTGTTACTGATAATAATCGGGGTCGCCAGGTCGTATCCGGCATCGATAATCGCCTGTCGGTCAAACTCCAGCAGCAGATCGCCGGGTTGCACCGTGTCACCGACCTTCACATGGGCGGTAAACGGCTTGCCGTCGAGCTTCACGGTGTCGATACCCACATGGATCAACACTTCGATTCCACTGTTACTGAGCAGGCCGATGGCGTGTTTGGTCTGGAACAGCGAGGCCACCACGCCAGCAAACGGGGCAACCACTTTGTTATCGGAGGGAATAACCGCGGCGCCGCTGCCCAGCAGGCCGCTGGCAAAGGTGGTATCCGGCACCTGGTCGAGCGCAAGAACGGTACCGGTCATCGGTGATAGCACATCGTTTTCGCCCGCGGTGACCACCCCTTCTGTCGCGGTGTTTCCTGGCATACCGGCGACCAGCGTCAGGCCGCAGCTCAGTACCAGCGCCACCACCGTACCGATAATGCCGCCCCACAGCGTGGCGTCCACGCCGCCCGGCGGGATCATCTGGGCGACAGTAAAGATATTGGCGAAGCCGAAAGAGTAAACGTGGGTGTCACTAAAGCCGACAATCGCTCCGCCGATAGCGCCTGCCACGCAGCCAAAAATAAACGGACGGCGCAGCGGCAGGTTTACGCCATACACTGCGGGTTCGGTGATACCGAAAAACCCTGCCGTCACGGATGAACCGGCCAGCATTTTCTGACGCGCATCGCGGGTACGCAGGAAAATGCCCAGTGCCGCCCCCACCTGGCCGAACACCGCAGGCAAGAGCATCGGCAGCATGGAGTCATGCCCCAGCACCGCCAGGTTGTTGATCATCAGCGGCACCAGCCCCCAGTGCAGGCCAAAAATGACGCAGACCTGCCACAGCGCGCCCATCGCTGCGCCCGCCAGCCACGGTGCCAGAACATAAATACTCTGATAGCCGTTCGCCAGCATCTGGCTCAGCCAGGTCGCCAGCGGCCCGATAACGAGGAAAGTCAGCGGCACGGTCACGGCAAGACAGATCAGCGGCGCGAAGAAGTTTTTCATCGAGGAAGGCAGCAGCCTGGTGCTCTGCTTTTCCAGCCAGCAGCTCACCCACGCGGCGAGAATAATCGGGATCACCGACGAGCTGTAGTTGAACCAGGTGACGGGAATGCCCAAAAAGGCTTCCGACACCGCGCCCGGCTGCTGGCTGGCGTTGAACGCCGCAATCATCACTGGATGGGTGAGCGCCCCGCCGATCACCATGGTAATGAATGGGTTTCCGCCGAACTTTTTCCCGGCGGTATAGCCCAGCACCAGCGGGAAGAAGAAGAACAGCGCGTCGCTGGCAGCAAACCAGATTTTATACGTGCCGCTCCCGGTCGTGAGCCAGCCGCACACCACGGCCAGCGCCAGCAGCCCTTTCAGAATACCGGACGCGGCCAGAATGCCGATAAACGGGGTAAAGATCCCGGAGACGATGTCAATCAGACGGCCCAACAGGTTACCCTTTTCACCCTTCTCTTCCACGACAGGGGCGTCATCGGTAAGGCCTGCTTCATTGCGGACAGCCTGCCAGACGTCGTGAACGTGGTTGCCAATCACCACCTGAAACTGGCCGCCGCTTTCGACCACCATGATCACGCCCGGATTTTTCTTGAGCCCTTCCGCATCCGCCCGTTGATTCTCTCTCAGTTTGAAGCGAAGCCGGGTCGCGCAGTGCACAAGACTGACGATGTTCTCTTTTCCGCCAACGTGGCCGAGAATATCCTTCGCTAAAGCCTGGTATTCCATCTCGATTTCCTTACATCCGATGCCCGCAGGCACCTGTTGACTGAGTACAAAAAATAAAAAAACCCGAGAACGGCCTTCTGACGAAGGCCGCGCTCAGGTTTTGCCTGCGAAGTGCAGTAACAATCCTGTTTGAGGCTTAACGCCCCTCTTTTCTCACCCGCTCGATATGAATGGCGAGGAACATAATTTCTTCGGTTGTCAGCTCACGCTGATAGCTTTTGTTCAGGTGCTGTGCGATTTTCTCGGCGCATTTCCACGCCTTCGCGTAGTTGTCTTTGACTGCCGTATGCAGCGAGACATCGTCATCTTCCACCACGGTGCGGGTGAGCATCCGCTGGGCAAAAAATTTCAGGTGGGTGACAAAACGCTGATAGCTGAGCGACTCTTCGTCATACTCAAGCTGCAGCTGATACTTCACCAGCTGCAGGATCTCCTGCATCACCCGCGTCACGTGCATCACCTCCGGCATTTCGCTGTTCAGCTGCGCGGTGACCAGATGCAGGGCGATAAAACCGGCCTCATCCTCCTCCAGTTCGACGTTCAGGCGTCTGGCGATAATGGCCCGCGCCTCCTGCCCTAACTCGAACTCCTTCGGATACAGTCGTTTGATATCCCACAGCAGCACGTTTTTGATGGCCAACCCGTTCTTCTGCCGCTCAATCGCAAAGTAGCAGTGATCGGTGAGGGTGATATACAAGCTCTCCTGCAGCTTGCCCAGCCGCTGCGCCGCCAGCCCGATGATGCGGTCGCAGGTGGTCATCACCTCCAGCGGAATTTGACTCAGCAGCTCGCCGAGCCGACGCACCAGTTCATCGCTTTGTAACGCAAACACCTTTTCAACCAACGCGGTATCCAGCGCTTCACCGACGCGCTTCTGAAAGGCCAGCCCACGGCCCATCACCACCTGTTCGCGCCCGCGCTCATCCTGAACAACCACCACGTTATTATTGAGTATCTTGGCGATTTTCATCTGAACCCCAGAAACAAAAAAACCTGACCTCCGGCAGATGCCAGAAAATCAGGTTTTGCCTGCCTAAGCAGTAACAATCCAGTTCTGGCACTCTATCAGTTTCATTCGTAGCCTCAATGCGTCACACGTCAGAAACGTGACGCGGATCGAACTTGCTACCGTGATATCAGAAGGTCACCACCGTTTTCAGCTCGGTGACCCAGGCATCCTGGGTGCGGCTGACCCCGCCGGGATGGTGCCAGTACTGAATGCCCGGCTGCAGTTCAAGCCATGACACCGGACGAAAACGGTAGTAAAACTCGCCGTTCAGGGAATGGCCCGGCACCGGGTGATACGCCGGATTGTCATAATCGCTTACGCCGCTCAGGCTGTTCAGGTAACGCTGGTTGCGGGCGTACTGGCTGCTCATATCAATCCAGGTTAAGCCAAAGCCAATCCAGTCTTCCGGTCGCGCATCAAACAGCCCGCGGTAGCGCAGCGAGGCGGCGTAAACCTGGTGCATGTAGTTACTGCTCTGATCCGCAAGGCTCATGCTGAACGAGGTACTCAACCCGCGATTCGGATCATCCTGATGCTGCGTTAGCTGCTGGTTCAGTCCGGCGTACATAAACCAGGTCCGGCTGTGCGTATCGAATCCGTCCGAGTCCGTCGCCCCCGCCCCACCCGATTTGCCGCGATAGAGATCGGTTTGCGGCGCGTTGGTAAACACCACACCCAGGTTGTATGCGCCCGGCAGGCCGTTAATCAGCGGACGCGCTTCGATTTCAACCGGCAGTAAGATCCCTTTGCTGCCCTTCGTCGACCAACTCCAGGCATGGCTGCGGCTGGCGGCCTGCGGATTCTGCTCCATCACGCCGCCCTTCAGGGTTAGCGTCGGCGTGAGTTTATACGCAAGCGTGGTGCCCCAGGTGTGCACGTTCCAGTTGTTCCAGGTCAGCGAGTTGGCTGACTTACCGCCGCACTGGGACAGCAGCTGGAAATCACAGGGGATAATTTGATCGAAGGTTTGTACCTTGTTCATCATCCCGATGCGCCAGGTCAGACGCCGGTCGTCAAAGCTGCGGGCAAAGGTCAGCCAGCCCAGACGGGTAATCGACTGCCCGCCCCAGCTCTCCTGGGTCAGATCGTTGAAGTTGACGCGCGGGTCCTGCACGCGCTTGGTGGTGAGGTCATCATTGTGGTTACGGTTGACGATGTTCCCCTCGATACGCGCGTCCGGGATACCGGTCCAGCGCTCCAGATCCTGGTTGAAGGTCAGCGCGAACTGGTCAATATAGGCCACGTGGGAGTCGTGGTTATATCCGCCACCGCCGTTCCAGCCAATTTCATTCAGGTATCCGAGGTTATAGGTAAAACCGTTATCGTTAAGGATTTTACGTATGCCGAGCATTTCGCCCAGCACAGGCTCCGGCGGAGCTTCAAACCCTAATACCGTTCCGTTCCAGTCTTGCGCCATCGACAGCGGGGATATCGCCAATAAGGCGAGCGCATAGAGTTTATTTTTATATGCCATAATAACAACCTGTGATTGAGTATTGAGTGCGTAACCGGCCGCAGGAAATTTTTCTATTTCCTGTCGAGAATTCATTTTTTAAAAAATCAGTAAAAGCGCTAAGCCAAATAACTCTCCTGCGTAAATGACAGGCAAAAAAAAACCTAAGCGCTCCACAGCGAAAATGCTGTGAAACGCTTAGGTTTTGCCTGTTAACCAGTAACAATCCTGCGTTGAAAACAGTGGCACCTTAACACCGTCACGCCACGTTGAAAACCGGAACTGTTTTCTGTTTTAAAAAAGTGTGAGCAATTTAACGCTTATTATTTGGACTGAATCACCCGCGCAATATCAGCCGACGTCTGTAATGTACGAATCTCCTGAAATAACCCCAGCGCTTCATCGTACTCTTTGCGTAAATAACTCAGCCACTGCTTAATTCGCGCGACGTGATACAAACCGGTGTCGCCCTGCTTTTCCAGACGGCTGTATTTTTGCAGCAACGTGACGACGTCTGCCCACGGCATCCGCGGTTCGTTATATTTCACCACCCGGCTGAGGTTGGGCACATTCAGCGCGCCGCGGCCGATCATTACCGCATCGCAGCCGGTGGCCTGCAGACAGGCCTGCGCGCTCTCGTAGTCCCAGATTTCGCCGTTAGCGATCACTGGAATGGTGAGGCGTTTGCGGATCTCACCGATCGCCTGCCAGTTAATGCGATCGGCTTTGTAGCCATCTTCTTTGGTACGGCCATGCACCACCAGCTCGGTGGCGCCGGCCTGCTGCACCGCATCGGCGATTTCAAACTGCCGCGCATCGCTGTCCCATCCCAGGCGAACCTTAACCGTCACCGGCAAATGCGCGGGTACCGCCTCGCGCATGGCTTTCGCGCCGCGGTAAATAAGTTCAGGATCTTTCAGCAACGTCGCTCCGCCGCCGCTGCCGTTCACCAGCTTAGATGGACAGCCGCAGTTGAGATCTACCCCGTAAGAGCCCAGCTCAACCGCGCGGGCGGCGTTTTCCGCCAGCCATTCCGGATACTGGCCGAGCAGTTGAATACGCACCAGCGTGCCGGAAGAGGTGCGGCTCTGGTGGTGCAATTCGGGGCAAAGCCGGAAGAAGGATTTTACCGGCAACAGCATATCGACCACGCGCAGGAACTCCGTCACGCAGAGATCGTAGTCGTTCACCTCGGTCAGAAGCTCGCGCACGAGGGAGTCGAGCACGCCTTCCATTGGGGCCAGTAAAACACGCATAGCAGTACCTGTGAAAAAAGACGCGCTATAGTAGCCGCTCTCTATATCGCTGGGAAGCGCTTCTGTTCAGGCAGAAAGTCACCCGGCGTTGCCCCAACAATGGCGCGAAACGCCGCCGCAAATGCCGCCGGGCCGGAAAACCCCAGCATCCAGGCCACCTGCTTAACCGGGTATCCGTTTGCGAGCAGGTCCAGCGAGGCACAAATCCTGGCACGCTGTCGCCAGGCCCGGAAGCTAAAGCCGGTATCGTTGATAAACGCGCGTGAAAACGTGCGTTCAGACATCGCGGCCCGTTCCGCCAGCCTTTCCAGAGAAAGATCCCAGAGATTGTTGGCAATGATGTCACAGGCAATGCGATGTAAGCGCTCATCCACGGGCATCGGTAGTTCGGCCGAGATTTGCTGAGCTTCACTGAGGATATCGAGCAGCAAAACGGCCATGCTGCGCTGACTGGCTGGCCGGTATTCCGCGCTGAACAGCCCGGCAATCAGCTCTTTGAACAACGCTGTGGCCATAATCACATGAACCTCGTCTTTCCGCTTAAAAGGCTCACATTGCGCTATCAGCGCCGGGCTAAACCAGACCGCGCGCAGCTCCGTTGTGGATAACACGCTGTAGGTATGCTCCTGAAAGGGAGGGATCCACAGCGCGCGCTGCGGCGGTATGACCCAGCGTTTGCTGCCGGTTTCGACCAGCATGACTCCTTTGATGGCAAACAAAAGTTGTCCCTGCGAATGCTGGTGAGGCGGATCGACTTCGCCGCGCGTATAGCGAATTGCCCTTCTTGACCATCCGATAGCATCGTCGTGAATTGGCGTTTTATCGATAACGGTTGGCATTTCACATTTCCCCCTTCCTCTTATGATGCTGCTTGTACACGTAACCAGAGAGAGACGCAATGCACATCCATTTTATTATTCATGAACATTTCGAGGCACCTGGCGCCTATGAAATCTGGGGGAAAAGTCGCGGCTGCAGTCTGAGCTACACCAGAGTGTATCAGGGCGATTCGTTACCTGAGGAACTGGAGAACATAGACCTGCTTGTCATCATGGGAGGCCCGCAGTCCCCCGCCACCACGCGTGAGGAATGCCCCTGGTTTGATGCGCAGGCGGAAAAGGCACTCATCAGCCGCGCGATAGAGGCAGGTAAAACGGTGATAGGCGTTTGTCTGGGCTCGCAGCTCATCGGTGAAGCGCTGGGCGCAGCGTTTTGTCATAGCCCGGAAAAAGAGATCGGCAAATTTCCCGTCAGGCTCACAGATGCAGGTAAGGCGAACCCGCTGTTTGAGGACTTTGGCAGCGTGCTGAACGTCGGTCACTGGCATAACGATATGCCTGGGTTGACGCCGCAGGCTAAAGTTCTGGCTTACAGCGAGGGCTGTCCCCGCCAGATCGTGCAATACAGCGAACGGGTTTACGGTTTCCAGTGCCATATGGAGCTGACGCCGGAGGTGGTAGAGTTGCTGATTGAGCATTCGCAGAGTGACCTCCGCCGCGCGGGTGAATTCCGTTTTGTCGAAACGGCGGAAAAACTCCGCTCGCATGATTATCGCGAAATGAACCAGGTGCTGTTTTCTTTTCTCGATAAACTGACCGCCTGTCGCTGATACCTTCTCTGGCACGCCGTTTCGCCAGCGCAATCCCTTTCCTCTAAACTGTAGCCTGCACCGGTAAGGTGATACCGGACGTTCCATTCCGGAATGTCTGGTATGCTCAAAATTCATGATGTGATCCATGGCACATTTTTAGGTTTAATTGTATGATGAATGCGTTTCAGCAAGGACTATCACCATGAGCAAATCATTGAACATTATCTGGCAATATCTGCGCGCATTCGTCCTGATTTACGCCTGCCTGTATGCCGGGATTTTCATCGCGTCGCTGCTGCCCATCACCATCCCTGGCAGCATTATCGGCATGCTGATCCTCTTCGTTTTGCTGGCGCTGCAAATCCTGCCCGCAAAGTGGGTCAACCCCGGCTGCTTCGTCCTCATTCGCTATATGGCGCTGCTTTTCGTGCCTATCGGCGTGGGCGTCATGCAGTATTTTGATTTGCTCAAAGCCCAGTTCGGCCCGATTGTGGTCTCCTGCGCGGTCAGTACGCTGGTGGTTTTCCTGGTGGTGAGCTGGAGTTCACATCTGGTGCATGGCGAACGTAACGTGATTGGGGAGAAAACAAAAAAATGATGGACAATATCTGGTGGTCCCTGCCGCTCACCCTGGCTGTGTTCTTCGCCGCACGTAAGCTTGCCGCGCGTTTCAAAATGCCCTTGCTGAACCCCCTGCTGGTGGCGATGGTGGTGATTATTCCGTTCCTGCTGCTCACCGGCATTCCTTACGAACGCTATTTTGCCGGCAGCAAAATCTTAAACGACCTGCTGCAACCCGCCGTCGTGGCGCTCGCCTTTCCTTTATACGAGCAGTTGCACCAGATCCGCGCCCGCTGGAAATCCATCATTACCATCTGTTTTGTGGGTAGCTTGGTGGCGATGATCACCGGTACGTCGGTGGCGCTGTTGATGGGGGCCTCGCCGCAAATTGCCGCCTCTATTCTGCCTAAATCGGTGACCACGCCTATCGCGATGGCTGTTGGGGGCAGCCTCGGCGGTATTCCGGCCATCAGCGCGATGTGCGTCATTTTCGTCGGTATTCTCGGCGCGGTGTTTGGCCACACCCTGCTGAACGCGATGCGTATTCATACTAAGGCGGCTCGGGGGCTGTCGATGGGCACCGCCTCGCACGCGCTGGGCACCGCCCGCTGCGCGGAGCTGGATTATCAGGAAGGGGCGTTTAGCTCCCTGGCACTGGTGATCTGCGGGATTATTACCTCCCTGCTGGCCCCGTTCATTTTCCCGCTTATTCTGGCGGTGATGGGCTAAAATTTGCGATGCGTCGCGCAAATTTCATTTTGATTTCATAAGTTGCATACATAATGAGAAGTGGATCACATATAAAGCCCTGACGGCTCCGTAAACTACCGATCCATTAACCTTTATGAGGCAAACGCCATGCACCCACGTTTTCAAGCTGCTTTCGCCCAGCTTGCAGAGAATTTGCAGTCAGCCCTTGCTCCCGTTCTGGCAGATGCGCACTTCCCCGCCCTGCTGACCGCGGAGCAGGTCACGATGCTGAAACAGGCAACGGGACTGGACGAAGACGCGCTGGCTTTCGCACTGCTTCCTCTGGCTGCCGCCTGCGCGCGGGCCGATCTCTCCCACTTCAACGTCGGGGCCATTGCGCGCGGCGTCAGCGGCACCTGGTACTTCGGCGGCAACATGGAGTTCCTGGGCGCAACCATGCAGCAAACCGTGCACGCCGAGCAGAGCGCAATCAGTCACGCCTGGCTGCGCGGTGAAAAAGCGCTGAGCGCGATTACCGTTAATTACACTCCGTGCGGCCACTGCCGTCAGTTTATGAACGAGCTGAACAGCGGGCTGCAGCTGCGCATCAATCTGCCAGGCCGCGCGCCGCACACGCTGGCGGATTACTTGCCTGACGCGTTTGGCCCGAAAGATCTGGAGATCAAAACCCTGCTGATGGACGAGCAGAACCACGGTTTCGCCCTGTCCGGCGATGACCTGAGCCAGGCGGCGATTGCCGCCGCCAACAAGAGCCACACGCCGTACAGCAAGTCCCCAAGCGGCGTGGCGCTGCAGTGCCGCGATGGCCGAATCTTCACTGGCAGCTATGCGGAAAACGCCGCGTTTAACCCAACGCTGCCGCCGCTGCAGGGCGCACTCAACCTGCTGAGCCTGAACGGCTATGATTATCCTGACATTCAGCGCGCCATTCTGGCTGAAATTGCCGATGCGCCGCTGATTCAGTGGGATGCCACTGCCGCAACGCTTAAAGCGCTGGGCTGTACGACGATTGACCGCGTACTGCTGGCGTAATCCTTCCGGCGGGCAGAAATGCCCGCCTGTTTGCTGAAAAACCCCTCAGTTGAGTCGCTGTTTCTTGCGCTAACCAGGCGGGTAAAGTAGCCTGAGTTAAATTTCACCTTCGGTACGAGCCATCTGCATGTTAAAGCGCGTTTTTTACAGCCTGTCTGTCCTGGTCGGCATACTGCTGTTGATCGTGCTCGGTCTCGACCGCTGGATGAGCTGGAAAACCGCCCCCTACATCTTTGATGACCTGCAGGACCTGCCCTATCGTCAGGTTGGCGTGGTGCTCGGCACCGCCAAGTATTACCGCACCGGCGTCATCAACCAGTATTACCGTTACCGCATCCAGGGCGCGCTGAATGCCTACAACAGCGGCAAGGTGAACTATCTGCTGCTGAGCGGCGATAACGCGCTGCAAAGCTACAATGAACCGGTGACGATGCGTAAGGACCTGATTGCCGCAGGCGTGGATCCAGCCGATATCGTGCTCGACTACGCCGGGTTCCGCACCCTGGACTCCATCGTGCGCACGCGCAAGGTCTTCGACACCAACGACTTCATCATCATCACCCAGCGCTTCCACTGCGAGCGTGCGCTGTTTATTGCCCTGCATATGGGTATTCAGGCGCAGTGCTATGCGGTGCCGTCGCCAAAAGATATGCTGAGCGTGCGCGTGCGCGAGTTCGGCGCCCGCTTTGGTGCCCTGGCCGATCTGTATATCTTTAAGCGCGAACCACGCTTTTTAGGCCCGCTGGTGCCGATTCCGGCGATGCACGAAGTGCCGGAAGACGCGCAGGGTTACCCGGCCGTCACGCCTGAGCAGCTGCTCGATATGCAGAAAAAAGAGAAATAGCGGAACCGCCTTTATACTTTCTTTACGCCGGGCCTGACGCTTTTTATCTCCCCTTTACGTCGGCTCTTTTAAGCTGAGTTCATTGCCGCTACGGCTTCATTGAAGAATGACTATGAACTCGATAATGAATGCGTTTTTCCTCAAAAGTCTCCGTCCGTACTTTAACTTTCCCGGCTTATCACTCCCTGGCGCACTCCATTCTGGTCTCTGGCTGGATGAAAAAATTGACGCCCTGCAGCACAACGTTGCCGTGGAAGTGGCCGATTATCTGGAACGTTACCCGCAGACGAAACATGTTGACGTTTACCTGAACGATATCAACGGCACGATGCGCGGCAAGCGCCTCTCGGTGGAGAGCATGCTGAGTCTGGAAAAAGGCTGTTATTTTCCGCTTTCCGTCTACTCAATGGATCAGAAGGGAAAAATCGCCGCCCCGCTTTATGATGAACCCGATCGGCTGTGCGTCCCGGTCGCCGGTTCTCTGCGCCCCTGTCCGCAGGATCCGGAGCACACCGCGCAGATCCTGCTGACGATGAATGACAGCGACGGTAACCCCTGCCCGCTTGAGCCGCGCGCGATACTGCAGAACGTCGTGGCCCGCTTCCACCAGCACGGCCTTTTCCCGGTCATTGCCCCGGAAATTGAGTTTTACCTGACGGGACAGGGCGAACGCGTTCCGCAAAATCAGGGCTGTTTTCACATGGATACCTCGTCGGCGCATGCGGCGCTGTTTGACGAGCTGGAACAGCTGGCGCACCTGCAGCGCATCCCGCTGTCAGGGGTCGTAGCGGAAGCCGAGTCCGGACAGTACGAATTAAACCTGAAGCACAGCCAGCGCGTCGTTGAGGTCTGTGATAACGTGCTGGCCCTGCGCCGCCTGACCCGCTATGTCGCTGAAAAGCACGGTCTTCAGGCCAACTTTATGGCTAAGCCTTTCAGCCAGCTGTCCGGCAGCGGTTTGCACATCCATTTCAGCCTGAACGATAGCCGTGGCGAAAACGTTTTTGCCTCGCCGGTGAACGCGCCGAGCAGCATGATGCGTTTGTGCATCGCGGGCCAGCTGGCGCTGATGCCCGCCTCCGTCGCCATTCTTGCGCCGGGGGTCAACGCGTTTCGTCGCCTGCGTAAAAACCTGACGGAACCCGTCTTTAACTCCTGGGGCTATAACACCCGCTCCGCCGCCTTGCGTATTCCCTGCTCGGATGACGGCAATCGTCGCATTGAGTACCGGCTGGCCGGGGCCGATGCGAATCCGTATCTGGTGGCGGCCACTATCCTGACTGGCATGCTGTACGGGCTGGAACATGTCGACGAGGGGGATCTCCCTGAGCCGCAGCACGACCAACGCGAACTGCCGCTGTTCCAGCAGGAGGCGATTGAGGCCTTTGCCCGCTGTGAGTATCTCACCGACAGCCTGGGCGACGCCTTTTCCGAACAGTGGGTCGCCTGCAAGCTTTCTGAACTCGACTGGTTTGAGCGCATTGTGACGCAGGAGGAGTCCCATCTGGCATAGGGCATAAAAAAGCCCGCTCGGTGAGCGGGCCGGGTATGGCGAGTGACGATTACTTCTTACGGGCGTACTTCAGTGAATCCAGCGCAACCGCGAAGATAATGATGGCGCCCTTGATGATGTACTGCCAGTACGGGTTCACGCCGATATAGGTCAACCCGTAGTTGATGACGGTGAAGATGATCACACCGGTCACCACACCGAGCACCGTCCCCACACCGCCGCTGAAGGAGACGCCGCCCACCACGCAGGCTGCGATCGCATCCAGCTCGTACATGAAGCCAAGGTTGTTCGTTGCAGAGCCGATACGGCCCGCTTCCAGCATCCCGCCGAAGGCGTAGAACACGCCGGACAGGGCATAGATGATGAGCAGATTCAGGGCAACGTTTACGCCGGAGACTTTCGCCGCTTCCGGGTTACCGCCGATAGCGAAGATGTTTTTGCCAAAGCGCGTTTTGTTCCACAGGATCCAGACGAAGGCGACCGCAATCAGCGCATAGAAGGTGATATACGACAGGCGGAAGCTGCCCAGCGCGATAAACCCTTGCGTAAAGGTCGAGAAGCCGCTGTCAAAGCCCGAGATGGGCGAAGCACCGACGAAGTCGTAGTACAGGGAGTTGATACCGTAAACGATGATCATCGTACCCAGGGTGGTGATGAATGGCGTCACGTTCAGGTAGGCGATGATAATACCGTTGATCAGACCAATCACCGCACCGATGGCGCAGACAATCAGGATCACCACGAAAATCGGCATGGTGGCCATTTCCGGGAAGACCTTGTTGGCGTTTTCCATCGACTGCAGCAGGGTTGCCGCGATAACCGCCGCCAGACCTACCTGACGCCCCGCGGAGAGGTCCGTCCCCTGGGTCACGATCAGGCCCGCCACGCCCAGCGCAATGATAATACGCACGGAGGACTGGGTCAGAATGTTACTCAGGTTCAGCAGGCTTAAGAACGTAGGGTCCTGGAAAATGATGATTGCCAGCAAGACTAAAAGAACAACGTAAATACCGCCTTCTTTCAGGTAAGTGAGAAAACTTTTTTTATTTAACGCACTCATGAGGAGCCCCTGATCTTAAAGGTGCAAAGACGCAAGACGCAAAATTTCATTTTGCGTTGTCGTTTTGGTGTCAACAATACCGGCAACGAGACCATTGCTCATAACCAGAATACGGTCTGTGATCCCTAACAATTCCGGCATTTCGGAAGAAATAATAATGATCCCTTTATTCTTTTTCGCCAACTCGGCAATCAGCTGATAAATTTCAAACTTCGCACCGACGTCAATACCGCGGGTCGGCTCATCCAGCATCAGTATTTCTGGCTGGGTTAATAACCAGCGGCCGATAATGACTTTCTGCTGGTTACCGCCTGACAGCGAACCAATCTGGGTGCGGTGGCCTGGCGTTTTCACGCGCATGGAGTCAATTACCCATTGGGTATCGCTCTTCATGCGGGAGTTATCCAGCAGCCCGACTTTGTTTTTGTAATTGCGAATGTTAGAAATTAACGAGTTAAAGTTAATATCCAGATAAGCATAAATACCGGTCGAACGACGCTCTTCCGTCACCAGCGCAAAACCATTATTAATGGCTTCGTTGGCGTTGTGGTTATTGATTTTCTTACCGTGCAGCGTAATGGTGCCTTCGGCTTTCTCACGAATGCCAAACAGGGTTTCCACGATATCGGTACGCTTTGCCCCCACCAGCCCGGCAATCCCCAGGATTTCACCCTTGTGCAGGTCGAAGGAGACATCGCGGATAGACGGCTGACGCAATGAGGTCAGATTGCGCACTTCCAGAATCACTTCACCCGGCTTGTTTTCTTTGTCCGGGAAGCGCTGGTTCAGGGAACGGCCGACCATCATGGCGATGATCTTGTCCATGTCCAGCCCTTCCAGCGGCTGCGTGGCAATCCACTGGCCGTCGCGCAGGATGGTGATCTCATCGCACAGCTGGAAGATCTCTTCCATTTTGTGGGAGATGTACACAATGCCGCAGCCGCGATCTTTCAGCTTACGAATAATGGTAAAAAGGTGGTTAACCTCTTTTTCCGTTAATGACGATGTCGGTTCGTCCATGATGACGATTTTCGCATCATAGGAGAACGCTTTGGCAATTTCGATCATCTGCATCTGGGAGACGGATAATGTTCCCACGCGGGCGCGCGGATCGATATCAATATCCAGCTCGTCGAAAATCGCCTTGGTGTCGCGATACATTTTATCCTGATCGACAAAGACACCTTTGATGGGATAACGCCCCAACCACATGTTATCCATGACTGAACGCTGCAGCACCAGGTTTAATTCCTGGTGAACCATCGAGATACCGTTTTCCAGTGCTTCTTTCGCTGAATGGAAATCGATCTCTTTCCCCTGAAAAAGAATGCTGCCAGAATCTTTTTGATAGATCCCAAAAAGGCATTTTAATAATGTTGATTTACCCGCACCGTTCTCCCCCATTAAGGCATGAATAGAGTGAGGACGCACTTTTAAATTAACATTATCGAGTGCCTTAACGCCGGGAAATGACTTGTTGATACCGCTCATTTCCAACAGGTATTCACCGGATGACTGAGTTGTTGTGCTGACCATAATTATACCTTGTTGGCCTCGCATATCGCGTTATAAAAGGGCGCAACGAATTGCGCCCAGTGGAGACAAGTTAACTCTTTTATTTACCGATAAACTCAGCCAGGTTGGACTGGTCTACGCCCACGTAAGGTACGCGAACGATTTTGTTGTCAATTTTCCAGTTGGTGCCATCTGCCGCACCTTTGCCATCGGCCAGGTTTTTCGCCAGATCGAAGGTCGCTTTCGCCTGGTTGTTGGCATCGTTCAGCACGGTACCGGCCATCGCACCGGATTTAACCAGCGCCAGCGCTTCTGGCAGCGCATCCACACCGAATACCGGGATAGAGGATTTGTTGTGTGCTTTCAGCGCTTCTACCGCACCCATTGCCATCGCATCGTTGTTGGCGATAACCACTTCGATTTTGTTGGCGTTAGGGCCGGACAGCCACGCGTCCATCTTATCTTTCGCCTGAGCGGTATCCCACATCGCGGTATCTAACGCCAGCTGCTGGGTTTTCAGGCCCTTGTCGTTCAGCTCTTTGATAACGTAGGTGGTACGCGCTTCAGCATCCGGGTGACCAGGTTCGCCTTTCAGCAGCACGAACTGAATCTGACCGTCTTTGTTCAGGTCCCAGTTCGGGTTCGCCGCCCAGTGTTTCGCGATCAGATCGCCCTGAATAATACCGGACTCTTTGGAGTCGGTACCGACGTAATACGCTTTATCGTAGCTATCCAGCGCCTTACGGGAAGGTTCTTTGTTGAAGAAGACGATCGGCACGTTCTGGCCGCGCGCTTTTTCAATAACCGTGCCTGCTGCAGCCGGGTCAACCAGGTTGATGGCCAGGGCTTTCACGCCTTTCGCCAGCAGAACGTCGATCTGGTCGTTCTGTTTGGACTGGTCATTCTGGGAGTCGTTCATCAGCAGCTGAACGTCTGGCGCTGCTTTCGCATCTTTCTCAATCGCTTTACGCACAACAGACATGAAGTTGTCGTCGTATTTATAGATGGTCACACCAATACGGGTATCCGCAGCGTGCGCTGCTGCACCAAAAAGCATGCTTGCCATTACAGCAGACAGGGTCAACACCTTCTTATTCATGGTATCTCCGGTTTTTTTTATGCAGGGTAGTTCTTGTGAATAACGAGCGGCGGGCAGATGTTAATAAAACGTTACTGACAGCCGAGGTTCACTTATAAAATTTCTCTCTTCCGTGTTCGGTAACGCTCCAGAAATGCGTTTTATTCGTTGTTTGCGGCACATTGGCTATAGTGAAAGTGAATAATCACTGTTACATAGCGTTTCAGCCCCTAAAACGCTGACATCATAGTCAGCGCCTTGTTAAGATACTGTGAATTTACTCACAGATTGAAAACGGTTACATCACCACATGTAATCAGTTAGTGATCGGAACCACAGTTTGCCGGGCCGCGACGGAGTGACGACGCACTAAAGTCGGCATGAAACAGTGTGTTGCCCCCGGATCCAGCACGCCAGCAGCCCCCTGTAACGCCAGCTCAGTCGCCAGTTTTGCCATAGAGGCAATGGGGTAACGCACGGTTGTCAGCTGCGGGTCGGTGTAACGGGCAATCGGGATATCATCGAAACCAATGAGTGATAAATGCTGTGGCACCGCAATGCCGTTATCCTTCAGCGCCGTCAGGGCGCCTGCCGCCATGCTGTCGTTATAGGCAAACACCGCAGACAGCTGCAGATTGCGGCCCAGCAGCTCTACCATCGCCGCTTCACCGCCCTGCATGTCCGGCGTGCCGGTCCCCACCCAGCTTTCGGATGGCGTAATGCCGTGCTCTTTCAGGGCATTTTGCCACCCCTCGCGCCGCAGTTCGTCATCTTCAATCTGATGGCTGGAGGCCAGATAACCGATCCGCTGATGTCCGTTGTTGATGAGCATTTTCGTGGCCATCATGGCGCCGCTGACGTTATCCAGCCCGACGCAGCGGTGGGCATAGCCGGGGACGATGCGGTTGATCAGCACCATGCCCGGGATCTGCTCCATCAATCCGGTTAGCTCTTCATCGCTTAAGGCTTTTGAATGGACAATCAAGGCGTTACAGCGCTGGCGGATCAGCACTTCAATGGCATGACGTTCTTTTTCCGCCTCATGATAGCTATTGCCGATCAGGACATATTTCTGATGCTGCTGGGCGACCATATCGACCGCTTTCACCAGTGCGCCAAAAAAGGCATCTGACACATCCATCACCACCACGCCGATGGTGTCGCTAACCTGCGTCGCTAGCGCCTGGGCATTGGCATTTGGCCGGTACCCGAGCTGGGTCACGGCCTTCATTACGGTTTCACGGGTTTCAGGGCTGACCAGCGCGCTATTGTTGAGCACGCGTGAGACGGTAGCCACAGAAACACCCGCCTGACGGGCGACGTCACGAATGGTGATCATATTCACCATCCTTCAAAGGATTGCAGCAACTCACAGACACCCCCTGTGTTTAGCAAGGTGGCTATTTTGGCAGCGAGAGAAAGGGGACTACGTGAAGAAGCTCACAGTCATGAAAACGCTTACATCCGTTTTGTTAATGATTGTGATCCAGATCGTTATCTGGATGTATTTTTCAATGATATCCCTGAAGCACGTGCGGTTAACTGACGCCATACCCACTCCAGCGGTCCCTGGCGGAAATAGCGTAGCCAGAGCACAGAAAACGCCAGGTTTACTGCCCAGACCGGAATAACAAACGCCAGCAGCGTAAGGCGGTCGAATTTCATAAACAGACCAAAGCGATAGAAAAGCGTGGTGCAGATCAGCGTTTGCAGGAGGTAATTGCTCAACGCCATGCGGCCCACGCAGGCGATAGCGCTGACCATCCACAGACGAGAAAGCGAGGGCCAGAAGCCGTAGATCAGCGCCCTGTAGCCGATGGTCTGAAACGGCGCGCTCAGTTCACGCGGCACCTGGAGCAGGAACGCGCACCAGCGGTAATCCCAGTGGATATGCCACTGCATCATCACCGCCGGGAGATTAATCAGCACGCCGAGCAGCACCAGACCGGCGCCGGTGCGACGATAGTGACGCAGGCTGAATTCCCCTTTCAGCCAGCCGGTGCGCATCAGTGACGCGCCCATCAGCATCATGCCCGCCAGCTGCCAGCCGTATTGCGCGCCCAGCGCAAGGAGGTTGTCCCCCAGCATATCCGCGCGGTTGCTTATCGCTTCCGTACCGCCCTTCAGCTTCCAGAACTGCTCGTACTGCAGGTTAGCGGCATCCGGGATCCAGGCACGGTTTGTCGTCTCGCCGGAGATCATCCCCAGCAGCAACAGCACTCCAAGCCCCATGACATAGAGCATCACCCCGGTGTTGAACAGGCTTTTAACGCTGTGCGCATCGCGAATGAGGCGCCAGCAGATGAGCCCGACTAACCCATAGGCAAGAAGAATATCGCCGTCCCAGAAGAACAGGCCATGGATAAAGCCGAGGATAACCAGCAGCGTCAGGCGCGACTGGATCCAGCGTGTGCCGCGTTTGAGGAGAAGCTGCAGGCCTGCGCCAAACAGCAGGGCAAAGAGCGTGAGGAATTTGACCTGCGCAAAGAGATCGAGGATTGCCCAAGTCCAGGCATCACTGCGGGTAATGTCGCCATACCACGCGGGATTGAGATACGCCGCCTTCGGCAAACCGAAGGCGGTGATATTAAGCAGCAGGATACCGAGAATGGCGACGCCGCGAACAAAATCGAGCGTGACGTTTCGCTCCATGGTCCCTGCCCTGTAAGACTTAGTTGTGGTGACGTACGGCGCGCAGGAACTCCTGGCGGGTATTCTGGCTCGATTTAAACAGACCGCCCAGCGAGGTTGTAGTGGTCGCACTGGTGGCATCGCGCACGCCGCGCGCTTTCACGCAGTAGTGAACCGCGTCGATAGAGACGGCCACGTTATTGGTGCCCAGCAGCGTTTGCAGCGCGGTCAGGATCTGCTGGGTCAGACGCTCCTGCACCTGCGGACGCTGAGCGAAGAACTGCACGATGCGGTTGATCTTCGACAGGCCAATCACCGTGTCTTTAGGGATATACGCCACGGTCGCTTTACCGTCAATGGTCACGAAATGGTGTTCGCAGGTGCTGGTCAGCGTGATATCGCGAACCGTGACCATCTCGTCCACTTTCATCTTGTTTTCAATGACGGTGATTTTCGGGAAGTTGGCGTAATCCAGGCCGGAGAAAATTTCGTCGACGTACATTTTCGCGATGCGGTGCGGCGTCTCCATCAGACTGTCGTCACTCAGATCGAGATTCAGCAGCTCCATGATGTCGGTCATATGACCGGCAATCAGACGCTTGCGGGTTTCATTGTCCAAGTCCTGTACGGGCGGACGCAGTGGCGTTTCAAGACCGCGCGCAACCAGGGCTTCGTGGACCAGGGCAGCTTCTTTACTGAGTGATGACATTTTGTTCTCCTGCAGGTGTGGCGTCTTTTGCCCTCGTTGTGGCAAAAGTATGCGTTCATTGTGCGTGAGGCGGCGCACATAATCCAGTATTCACGACGATAATTATTGCAATTGCTGTTGCCTTTCAGCGTGACGATTCCAGACCAGGGCTCCGCCAACGAACAGCGCCAAGCCCGCCAGCCCCAGCGCCGGCTCCAGCCGGTGGGTAAGCCAGGTTGATAACGCCGAAGTGACGGGGCCAATCAACTGCCCAATCGCATACCCGGTGGTGAGCAGGCCCGCCATATAGCGCGTGTGGTTTGGCGCCAGCTCGCGACCGTATAAAAGAGAGAGCTGCACGGCACACAAAAAGCCGCCGCCCACCAGCAGCCCGCCTGTCAGTAACCCGCCAATCCCCGGCAGCAGCCAGGCCGCCAGCACGCCCGCCCCCTGTAACCACAGTACGATAGCCAGTCTGCGGTTAGCCGTTGAGGTATGGCGTAACAGAATACTGAGCGCAATCCCCACCACGGCGGCGAGACCAAAAATCGGCCAGACAAACTGGGCAAACAGGCTGCCGGGAAAACGCACGGCCGCCATTTGCGACAGGAAGGTAGCCGGGAGGATATAGCCAAACCCGGCCAGGCTGTAGCTCCAGACCAGACGCGTTAAATCTGCCGTCAGCACCAGCGGCTCCGGCGCGGTGCCGGGTCGATGGAGCTGCCCGGATCGCGGCAGGTAGCGCGCCACCAGGGCAATCAGCACTAGCGCCAGCACGCCGTAGATTTGCCATGCCGCCCCGGCCGACAGGGACTTCGCCTGAATATAGACGGCGAGCAGGCCGCTCAGCGCAATGCCTGCCCCCGGCCCGGCAAATACGGCAGCGCTCAGGCCCGGTTTACCCAGCTGTCCCAGCCGTTCGTTAGTCCAGGCGGCAATGAGTACCATCGACCAGCCGCTCATGCAGCCGATGACAAAACGCAGCAGGCCGTGCACGACGGCATTATCCGCCGCCGCGGAGAGCAGCGTCAGCGCCACCGCGCCGGTGATGCCAAGCCAGAGGCGCGTTTCAACGAAGCGGTGCGCACGCATCGCATCCCACGCACCCACCAGATAGCCCAGATAGTTCATCGCCGCCACCAGACCCGCGCTGGTCAGCGTAAGCTGTCCGGCAGCAATCATCAGCGGCACCTGGGGCGTAAAGGCAAAACGCCCTATCCCCATCGCCACCACCAGCACGACAAACCCACTGAGCGCAATACGCAGCGCCATGACCGCTCCAATTGTTAAAGAAAAGTAAATTTATGATGCAGCATCTCGCCGTCTGGCGAAAGTGAAAGTTACTCACAGGTCAATGAAAAGGCTGTATTATGGGTTTTATGAATACGCATTCTCATTAAGGATCCCTGCATGGAACTGCTCGAAGAGCACCGTTGTTTTGAAGGTCGACAGCAGCGCTGGCGGCACGACTCCACCACCCTGAACTGTGCAATGACGTTCAGCATTTTCCTGCCGCCGACGGAAAATCCACCGGTTCTGTTCTGGCTTTCCGGCCTGACCTGCAACGACGAAAACTTCACCACCAAAGCGGGCGCGCAGCGTATTGCCGCCGAGCTGGGCATTGCGCTGGTGATGCCTGACACCAGCCCGCGTGGCGACGATGTGGCCGACGATGCCGGATACGACCTGGGCAAAGGTGCCGGGTTTTATCTCAATGCGACCGAGCAACCCTGGGCGCGCCACTACCGCATGTATGATTACCTTCGCGATGAACTTCCTGCGCTGGTGCAGTCGCAATTTGCGGTCGGTGAGCGCTGCGCAATCAGCGGCCACTCAATGGGCGGACACGGGGCGCTCATCATGGCGCTGAAAAATCCGGGGAAATACGTCAGCGTGTCGGCATTTGCACCGATTGTGAACCCAACACAGGTGCCGTGGGGGCAGAAAGCCTTCACACACTATCTGGGTGAGGATGCGGAAAAATGGCAGGCATGGGACAGCTGCGCGCTGATGCTGGCCAGCAAAGCTGAAGAGGCCATTCCCACCCTTATCGATCAGGGTGATGCGGACCAGTTCCTCGCCGGACAGCTACAGCCTGCGGTGCTGGCAGAAGCGGCACGCCAGAAGGACTGGCCGCTGACGCTGCGCATTCAGCCGGGATACGATCACAGCTATTACTTCATTGCGTCCTTCATTGAGGATCATCTCCGCTTCCATGCGGAGCATTTGTTCGGGTAAGTGCGGCCGATTGCCGGGTGGCGGCTTTGCCTTACCCGGCCTACATTCGTGGGTTTTGTAGGCCCGGTAAGCGAAGCGCCACCGGGCATAAAGGTTACATCAGAACTTATAATCCACACCGACAAAGTAGCGACGGCCATCTTCCGTGTAGCTGTAATCGTCGCGGCTCAGATCTTTGTCCAGCAGGTTCTGCACGCCCGCACGCAGCTTCACGCTTTTCGTCGCCTGCCACGCGGCGCCGGTATTCCAGATAACATAGCCACCCGGCGTTGGGTCGCTGCTGGTCAGCGCGCGTTTCTCACCGGTGTAGTTGCCCTGAACATAGAACGACCAGTCCTGCGTCGCCTTCCAGTCAACGGTCCCGTTGGCGGTATGGAACGGCAGATCGGACAGCGGCTTGTTGCCACCGTTGCTGATATCACGACCGTCGTTGTAGGTGTAGTTCAGCGTCACTTTCCAGTCGTCCGCCAGCGGGAATTTCAGCTCGGTCTCCACCCCGCGGATGCGCGCCTTGTTGACGTTGTAGTAGCGGAATATCGGTTCACCGTCCGCATTCAGGCCAACGTAGTTAGGGTAGCTCTGCGCCTGCTTCGCATTGGCCGTACGGCTGATGCTGATGCGGTCATCGACGTTATTCTGGAAGGTGGTCACGCTGGCCTGCACGCCCTCTAACCAGCCCTCTTCCCCGCTGTAGTACAGACCGAACTCGAAGCTCTCGCTGGTCTCCGGTTTCAGATCCGGGTTACCGACAATCTCACAGGCACCGCGGCACGAGCCGGTGACCCAGTCCGGGCTCAGCTGCAGCAGTGACGGCGCTTTAAACGCGGTCGCCCAGCCCCCTTTCACCGTTACGGTATCGGTCGCGTTGTAGACCAGATAGGCGCGCGGGCTCCAGTGGTCGCCGTAGGTATCATGGTCATCCATACGGATGCCGGTGGTCAGCGCCAGAGGTTCAAAGATACGCCACTCGTCCTCCAGGAACAGGGCATACTGGCTTGTCGACGTACTGCTGCTTGAACCGCCCGTCAGGTTGACCGGATCCTTCAGCTTATCGTGACGCCATTCGCCGCCGAAGGTCATCAGCTGGTTGATGTCGCCCAGCGGCAGCACGTATTTCCCGTCCACCGCGTTGCTCTCGGAGGTGATCGGATTGCTGTTGCCCGGGTTTTTGTTATCCACCTTCTCGCCGTACACCTTCAGCTCGCTGTTGCCGACGCCCCAGCGGCCGTTGTGGCTGAGAGAGTAGTTCTGACGCTCAAGGCGGTTTTTGTCGAGAGAATCCGAGTCACGATCCTGACGGTCGAAACCGTAGCCCGCCGTAAAGTCATGATTTTCAGACGGCGTCCAGGCGAACTCCACATTCGCATCGCGGCTGGTGAAGCCTTCAATGCGCGGTGTTTCACCGCTCGCCGTGGTAGAGGACTTCTGCTGCCCGTCTTTCTCACGCTTTGCGAGGCTACCGTAGGCTTTCAGCCCCAGCAGACCGTCCACCAGCGGACCGCTGGTATAGAATTGACCGTTGTAGGTGTCTCCACGGTCGCGATGTTCCTGAATTGTGGAATCGGCGCTCAGGGTACCCGTCCATTTCTGGCCGATTTTTTTGGTGATAATGTTTACCACGCCGCCCAGCGCATCGGAGCCGTAAAGAGAAGACATCGGTCCGCGCACAACTTCAATTCGTTCGATGGCGTCAACCGGCACCCAGTTGAGGTCGAAATCATTATGGCGGAACACCGCGTTACGGGAATTGACGCGCTTGCCGTCAATCAGGATCAGCGTGTAGCTGCTGTCCAGTCCGCGAATACTTACCCCTTTACGGTTGTCCCCTTCGCTCGTGAGCTGCACGCCCGGCACATCCCGTAACACATCTTTCAGATTCTGAACGGGTTTGCGCTGCAAATCTTCCTGGGTGATGACGCTGATGCTTGCCGGTGCGTCTTTCAGGTTTTGCTCGGTCGCGGAGGCCGTGACAACCATTGTGTCGCCGGATTCCGCTGCGATAACAGGCAGGGCCAGGGACATTGCGGACGCGCAAAGTCCTCCCCTGACGAAGGGATTCAACCTAAACATTCCATATCTCCATGAGGTAAATACAACTCAATCAAATCATCATTGCTCACAGCGTCTTCCTGGCCGCCCACATCTCCGGTGGGTCGGTGACACGCTTATTTTTGATAACGATAAAGCAAACGATAATTATTATCAATTAAATTGTTAAGAAATATATCTTTGTTTCAGGGGGCGGGAATAAAAAAGCCCGCTCAAACGAGCGGGCTAACAGAGAGGAAGTGCGGTTATTGTTTAAATCGTTCCGGGAATTCCATTTCACTGTAGCGAACGAAGTGTGTTCCTTTCGTCAGCTTGTAACCAAACCAGATGACGAGGAACAGCGGAATGCCAATGTAGGTTGCCGTGACGGCGCCCCAGTCAATGGTGTCCGCCAGGAACGCTTCATAGTTCTGTCCCAGCGTAATGATCAGGCACAGAATGAAGGCGAAAATGGGACCCAGCGGGAAGAAGCCGGAGCGATACGGCAGCTGGTTAACGTCATAACCCTGTTTGACGTAGCCACGGCGGAAACGATAGTGGCTAATGGCAATCCCCAGCCAGGCAATAAAGCCCGTCATCCCGGAGGTGTTAAGCAGCCACAGGTACACCGTCTGGTTGCCAAACATAGAGGTCAGGAAGCACAGACCGGCGATCACCGTAGTGGCGTACAGCGCGTTACGCGGTACGCCGCCACGGGACAGCTTCGCGAAAATACGCGGTGCTTTACCGTCGCATGCCAGCGTGTAGAGCATACGGGTGGACGCGTACATCCCGGAGTTACCGGCTGACAGTACAGCGGTCAGGATAACGGCGTTCATCACTGCCGCGGCAGAAAGCAGACCGGCGTGCTGGAAGACCAGCGTGAACGGGCTAACGCTAATGTCTTTAACGTCATTACGCAGCAGGCTTGGATCGGTGTACGGAATGATCAGGCTGATAATCAGGATCGCGAACACATAGAACAGCAGGATACGCCAGAAGACCTGACGAACCGCGCGCGGAATATTCTTCTCCGGGTTCTCTGACTCACCGGCAGCAATGCCAATCAGCTCGGTTCCCTGGAAGGAGAAGCCGACAATCATTGCCACGCCAATCATTGCCGACAGTCCACCGGCAAACGGCGCATCGCCTATTGTCCAGTTACTCCAGCCCGCAGGTTCTGCGCCTTTGAAAATACCAACGATCATCGCCACACCGACGACGATAAAGATGATGACGGTTGCCACTTTGATCAAAGAGAACCAGTATTCCGCTTCGCCGAAACCGCGCACGGAGATGTAGTTCAGCAGGAAGATGACGGCCAGGAACAGGGCGCTCCAGATCCAGCCCGGCGTATCCGGGAACCACCAGTTCATCACCAGCTGTGCGGCGACAAGGTCAACGGCGATGGTGACCGCCCAGTTGTACCAGTAGTTCCAGCCCAGCGCGAAGCCGAAGCCTTCTTCAACGTATTTTTGACCGTAGGTCGAGAACGAACCGGATACCGGCATGTACGCGGCCAGTTCGCCGAGACTGGTCATCAGGAAGTACACCATCAGGCCAATCAGGATATAAGAGAAAAGTGCCCCACCCGGGCCGGCTGCCGAAATCGTTGCGCCAGAGGCAACGAAAAGACCTGTACCGATTGAGCCGCCAATGGCGATCATCGTCAGGTGACGCGCCTTGAGTTCACGACGTAGCGTGGGCGCTTCTGTGGTTTTAATTTCTGAAACCATATGAAAATGCTGTCCATTTAATAAATGAGGCGCGATTGTAGCAGACGATCCGCGTTCCTTCCGGCAGAAATACTCAGTTATAAGAGAGCTTCATGACGCGACCAGGATTATAAGTAAAGCATAATTTTTCCCTCTCCCCTTTGGGGTGAGGGATGCTGTCAGATTTCGCAATAGCGCAGAAAACGCTGCAGGGAGCTGGAAAGGTGTTTCTGACGATGATGAATGCACCACAGCGTGCGCACCAGCTTCGGCAGCGGGATGGGGATTTCAACCAGCGATCCGGTTTCAAGCTGTTCGGCAATAACGCGCCGGGAAAGGCAGCTGATGCCCAGCCCGTGGCGCACCGCGTGCTTGATGGCCTCAGAGTTCCCAAGCTCCATCCCTAACTGGAAATGCGGCAGATGTGAAAGCAGCAGATAATCGACAATTTCACGCGTGCCGGAGCCCTGCTCGCGCAGGATCCACTGCGCCTGCGCCAGCCGTTCCAGCGTCACCTCTCCCTGCAATAACGACGAGGCCGGGGACGCAAACACCACCAGCTCGTCTTCCAGCCAGGGCTCGGCAATGATATCGACGTTATGGCAGGGACCTTCGATGAGGCCGATATCCACGCGGAAATCGATCACTGCGTTGATGACGTCCTGGCTATTGCCCACGCTCATCTCCAGCGGCAGGCTCGGGAAATCCCGGCGGTAGCGGGCAATCACTTCCGGCAGAATGTAGTTCCCGATGGTGCTGCTGGCGTAAACGCGGATCGCACCGTTGTCTTCGCGGAACAGCTGCTCGATTTCGATTGCCTGCTCGAGCAGCGCCAGCGCGCGCGGATAAAGAAGACGACCGTGCTCGTTGACCACCAGACGCTTCCCTACCCTGTCAAAAAGCTGAACGCCCAGTTGTCCTTCAAGATCGGTCAACGCCGCGCTGACCGCAGACTGTGAGAGCGCCAGCATTTGTGACGCCTGGGTCGTTGAGCCGCTTTTCAGCACCTCGGCAAAGACTTCCAGCTGACGCAGAGTAATGTGCATGGTTGCTTACCACTTATATAGATTGATTATAAGTATATAATCAATTTTATTTTTAAGCCAGAGCGCCGTAACCTTTAGCCAGACAAAGGAGAAGGTTATGTCAGAAATCACCTTACAACATCATCGTACAGTGTGGCACTTCGTGCCGGGTCTTGCGCTCAGCGCTGCAGTCACCGCCGTAGCGCTATGGGGCGGCAGCATCCCGGCCATCGCAGGCGCAGGTTTCAGCGCGCTGACGCTCGCCATTTTGCTCGGCATGGTCGTGGGTAACACCGTTTACCCGCATATCTGGAAATCCTGCGACGGCGGCGTAATCTTTGCCAAGCAGCATCTGCTGCGTCTTGGGATCATTCTTTACGGCTTCCGTCTTACCTTTTCGCAGATTGCGGATGTGGGTGCGAGCGGGATCGCCATCGACGTTCTGACCCTGACCAGCACCTTTTTACTGGCCTGCTTTATCGGTCAGAAAGTGTTTGGCCTGGACAGGCAAACCAGCTGGCTGATCGGTGCCGGGAGCAGTATCTGTGGCGCAGCGGCGGTGCTGGCCACAGAACCCGTCGTGAAAGCCGAAGCCAGCAAGGTAACGGTGGCGGTAGCGACGGTGGTGATCTTCGGTACGCTGGCGATTTTCCTCTACCCGGCCATGTATCCGCTGGTTGCCCACTGGTTCAGCCCGGAAACCTACGGCATCTATATCGGTTCGACCATGCACGAAGTGGCCCAGGTGGTCGCAGCAGGACACGCCATTAACCCGGACGCCGAAAACGCAGCGGTGATTGCCAAAATGCTGCGCGTGATGATGCTGGCCCCGTTCCTGATTTTCCTGGCCGCACGGGTTAAACAACTGGCTCCGGCGGGCGGCAGCGAGAAAAGTAAAATCACCATTCCGTGGTTTGCGATCCTGTTCATCGTGGTCGCTATCTTTAACTCCTTCCATCTGCTGCCGAAAGCGGTGGTGGATATGCTGGTGACGCTGGATACCGTACTGCTGGCAATGGCCATGGCGGCCCTGGGGGTGACCACGCACGTCAGCGCGCTGAAAAAAGCCGGTGCGAAACCGCTGCTGATGGCGCTGGTGCTCTTCATCTGGCTGATTGTTGGCGGCGGCGCGATTAACCTCGCGGTCCATAGCCTGATGGCATAAACCACTACATCCTTCTCCTGTTAACCCGCTATCATAAGCATTTCGGGTTAACAGGAGTCCCTTTATGAAATATGTTGGAGCGCACGTCAGCGCTGCAGGTGGCCTTGCGAATGCCGCCATTCGTGCCGCCGAAATTGAGGCGACCGCTTTCGCCCTGTTCACCAAAAATCAGCGCCAGTGGCGCGCCGCACCGCTCACCGCTGAGGTGATTGATGATTTCAAAGCCGCCTGTGAGAAATACCGCTACGGGCCCGGCCAGATCCTCCCCCACGACAGCTACCTGATCAACCTCGGTCACCCGGTTGAAGAGGCGCTGGAAAAATCCCGCGAGGCGTTTCTTGATGAAGTGCAGCGCTGCGAACAGCTGGGGCTGACGCTGCTGAACTTCCATCCGGGTAGCCATCTGATGCAGATCGACGAAGATGCCTGCCTGGCGCGCATTGCCGAGTCCATCAACATCACCCTGGACAAGACAAAAGGCGTCACCGCGGTGATTGAGAATACCGCCGGTCAGGGCAGCAACCTCGGCTTTAAGTTCGAACATCTGGCAGCGATTATCGACGGCGTGGAGGATAAATCCCGCGTGGGCGTGTGCATTGATACCTGCCACGCGTTTGCCGCCGGTTATGACCTGCGCACCACCGAGGCAACGAAAAACACGTTTGATGAGTTCGAGCGCATTGTGGGCTTTAAGTACCTGCGCGGAATGCACTTAAACGATGCGAAAAGCGCCTTTGGTAGCCGCGTTGACCGCCACCACAGCCTAGGCGAAGGCAACATTGGCCACGATGCGTTTCGCTTTATTATGCAGGACGCCCGCTTCGACGGTATTCCGATGGTGCTGGAAACCATTAATCCGGACATCTGGGCAGAAGAGATTGCCTGGCTGAAGGCACAGCAAACCGCTGAACAGGCGGCATAAAAAAAGCCGGGTTGCATTACGCACCCGGCTTTTTTGTTGTTTATCGCTTACGCTGCTTTTGCCACAACTTCCGCTTCCGGACGTTTCAGCACCGCGTAAGAGAGGCCCGCCACCAGCGTACCGGCAACAATCGCCAGCAGGTAGCCCAGTACCGGGGTGATGGCGCCTGGGATCAGCAGCACGAACAGACCGCCGTGTGGTGCCATCAGCTTCGCACCGACAGCCATAGAGATCGCCCCCGTTACCGCACCGCCTACGATACAGCACGGCAGCACACGCATTGGGTCACGCGCCGCGAACGGAATCGCCCCTTCGGTGATGAAGCACAGACCCAGCACCAGCGCGGCTTTACCGCCTTCCTGCTGCGCTTTATCGAACTTACGACGGGCAATAATCGTCGCCAGACCGAGCGCCAGCGGAGGCACCATACCTGCCGCCATGATCGCCGCCATCGGCGCGTAGGTCTGGGTACTCAGCAGGCCCACACCAAAGGCGTACGCCGCTTTGTTCACCGGACCACCCATGTCGGTACACATCATGCCGCCGAGGATTGCACCCAGCAGAACCGCATTCGCGGTACCCATGGTTTGCAGCCAGTGGGTCAGACCCGCCAGGATGCCCGCAACCGGCTTACCAATCAGGTAAATCATCGCCAGGCCGACCACCAGGCTGGAAATCAGCGGGATGATCAGGATCGGCTTCAGCGCTTCCATACTCTGCGGCAGCTTCAGCTTTGAGCTAATCAGCTTCGCGACGTAACCGGCGAGGAAGCCCGCAATGATACCGCCGATAAAACCGGAACCGGTGCTCACGGCCAGCATACCGCCGATAAGCCCCGGGGTCAGACCCGGGCGGTCAGCAATGGAGAAGGCAATAAAGCCCGCCAGAACCGGCACCATCAGGGCGAAGGCTGAACCACCGCCGATCTGCATCAGCGCAGCCGCCAGCGTGCCTTGTTCTTTAAACGCCGTGATACCAAACGCGAACGAGAGCGCGATACACAGACCACCCGCGACCACCATCGGCAGCATGTAAGACACGCCGGTCAGCAGGTGACGATAGGCGCCTGCGGACTCTTTCTTCCCTTCCGTCGCGGTCTGACGCGCGCCGGTTGCCTGATACGGCTTCGCTTCTACCAGCGCTTTATCAAACTCCTGCGCGGTCTTTTTCAGCGCCAGGCCGGTGGAGGTACGGTACATTGGCTTACCGGCAAATTTCGCGAGGTCCACTTCGATATCCGCCGCCACAATCACCAGATCGGCCTCCGCCACTTCTTCAGGGGTGATCGCGTTGCCGGCACCGACGGAGCCGCGTGTTTCCACTTTTACCCACCAGCCGCGTTTTTTCGCTTCGGTTTCAATGGCTTCAGCCGCCATAAAGGTGTGAGCTACCCCCGTCGGGCAGGCCGTCACCGCCACAACGCGTTTCGGACCCGTGGCCGTAGCCGGTGCCGTCGCGACAGGCGCGCTGTAGACAGACGCATGACCTTTCGCTTCGCTCAGGAACAGTTCCGGGTGTGCCACCGCGCGATTAATATCGCCCAGCCACACTTTTTTACCGTTCAGCGCACTGTCAGCCGGGATTTTGTCGCCCAGGACAATGGCCAGTTCTGCATCGCCTGGATTATCGATAATCTCCAGATGTGCTTTTTGTGCCGCCGCGCCCAGCAAGGTCTTCGCCATATAGGCGCGAGCCTGTCCGAGACCGGAGTCAATGATCAGCAGCGTTTTCATTATTCCTCTCCTGCTGTTAGTTAAAAGGTTTTAAGTCAACGCGCGCCATCATCGCGGCTAACTGGGTACGATCGGTAATACCGACATTGCTCTGGCTGACGGCCAGGGCAGCAACGGCAGTGGCAAGACGTAAGGTATGTTCACTGGATTCCCGCATCAGCAGACCATAAATCAGGCCGCCAACCATGGAATCCCCTGCGCCAACGGTACTCACAACTTCCATTGACGGCGGTTTGGCGATCCATTCGCCAGACGCGTTAACCCACAACGCGCCTTCTGCACCAAGCGAGATCACTACGTGAGCGATACCCTGCTCGCGCAGCGCATGGGCAGCGTCAATCACATCTTTTAATTCTGGCAGCTTACGACCCGCCCAGATCTCCAGCTCGCGGCGATTCGGCTTCACCAGCCATGGTGAGGCTTTCAGGCCCGCAACCAGCGCGTCACGGCTGCTGTCAAAAATGATGCATGGGCACTGGCTGCGCAGGCGCGTCATCCAGTCGGTAAAGGCTTCCGGGCTCACGCCGGACGGCAGGCTGCCGCTGACGCAGACCATGTCAAACTGCCCCAGCCAGGTCAGCGAGTCGTTGACAAAGCGCTCCCAGTCTGACGGCGTCACTTCGAAGCCTGAGAAGTTCAGATCGGTTACTTCACCGTCTTTCTCCGTCAGCTTAACGTTGATACGGGTACGGCCCTGAACAACCTGAAAACGGTTGGCAATGCCCAGCTCGCTGAAGAGCTGCTGGAAACCGTCCTGGTTGTCTTTACCGAGGAATCCGCCCACGGTGACATCAATACCGAGATCCTTGAGCACTTTCGCGACGTTAATCCCTTTGCCCGCAGCATGCAGGCCGGTGGTACGCACGAGGTTGACTTCGCCGCGCTCAATTTCCGGGCAAAATCCTACCAGGTCATAAGCCGGGTTTAGCGTAATAGTCGCAACACGTCTGCTCATTATGCGCCCTCCCCCAGACCTGCCGCGATGGCATCGCCAATCGCTTTCAGCGCCTGTTCAGCATCGGCACCCTGCGCGGTGAAACGCAGACGGTGGCCTTTCTTCACGCCCAGCGCGACCACTTTCATCAGACTACGGCCGTTGGCCGGTTTGCCCGTGCCGTCAAGATTCGCCACGGTAATCTCACTCTCGAATTGTTTAATGGTATTCACCAGCATGGTGCCCGGGCGGGCATGCAGGCCGTGTTCGTTCCGCACCACGAACTCCGCGGTTTGCACGTCATCCGTCAGCGCATCATCACTGGTCAGCAGTGCCAGCACGGTGGAGGCATCAGCGTTCAGCAGCTTTTCAGCTTTGTTGTTCAGCAGCAGGTCGCCCAGACGCTTCAGCACGGAAACCGGCTGTTCATCAGCCATCGCCACGGTCACCAGCATGGCCGCGCGTTCGCCTTCTACGTCAAATGCATTGGCCGCACGGCTCACGGCAATCGCACTGCGCAGGTTGCCTTCAGCACTGTCGTTCAGCCAGATACCCTGACCCAGATTCAACGGCTTATCGTTAATCACGCGCGTCACAAAGGTGGCATCCGCCGCGCCGGCTTCTTTCAGGCGGCCCGCGTTCAGCGCCTGCAGCGTCACCAGATCGGAAGCAACTACATCCAGCGTCAGCGTTTCATTATCCAGTTTCAGCGCTTCACTCTGTTTTTCGCCCATCAGCAAGGCGCGCAGCTCTTCCGCGGTGGTGGCGGATTTAAGCTGTTCAGCCACCGCGTCATCGCTCAGGACATGCGTCAGCTGACGCAGCAGACCTAAGTGTTCGTCGCTGCTGGCCGCGATACCGATGGCCACATAGGCTACCTGACCGTCTCCCCAGAGTACGCCCTGCGGGAACTGGTAAACCTTAACGCCGGTTTTCAACACCTGATCGCGGGTGTCGGTGGTGCCGTGCGGAATGGCGATCCCATTGCCGAGGAAGGTTGAGGTCTGCTGCTCGCGCGCCAGCATGCCGTTGACATAGCCGTCCGCGACGTTACCCGCCTGCACAAGCGCAGCGGCAACCTGGCGAATAGCCTCTTCTTTATCCCCGGCCTGAGCGCCCGGGTGGATATCCTGAACAGATAACTGGAACATGGTTCTCCACTCCTGCTGAACTTGAATCGTTTCAGCTTTAATGAGAAAAAATGCGCTAGCCTGCTCCGTTTGTTAAAACAAGATAGCGCTGAAACGTTTCAAAAAGTCTTGCGCTTTCTGCAATGCCTTGCAAGAAAACTCGTATTTCAGATTGCAGAATTTAGAGATACAGCACATTTCTTCTTCGTTCAGCTGAATTTTGCTGAAGTTCAGCAAGTCAGTTTCAGCTAAGGTCAGCCGATGTGGATGCAAGATGAAATGCCATTTTGATTTTTCGTGGCATCATTGACCGCACCCACTGTTTATTTTTTAGCTGACGGCGTACACTCCGCCCCTCTCTGCTACTCGCTAATTATAAAACATGCATAACATCCCTGCGGCTGCCTCGCCGAAGCCCTTTGATTTGACCTCAGCGGCCTTCCTGATTGTTGCCTTCTTCACGGGCATTGCCGGTGCGTTACAGACGCCGACGCTGAGCTTATTTTTGACCAATGAGGTTCATGTTCGTCCGGCGCTGGTTGGCTTCTTTTTTACCGGAAGCGCCATCATCGGCATCCTGGTCAGTCAGTTCCTGGCGGGGCGATCCGACAGAAAAGGCGATCGTAAAAGCCTGATCGTTTTCTGCTGCCTGCTGGGGGTTTTGGCCTGCGTTCTGTTTGCATGGAACCGCAACTACTTCATTCTGCTTTTCGTCGGGGTATTCCTGAGCAGCTTTGGTTCGACGGCGAACCCACAGCTGTTCGCGCTTGCCCGCGAACACGCCGACCATACCGGACGTGAAGCGGTGATGTTCAGCTCTGTCCTGCGTGCACAGGTGTCGCTGGCGTGGGTGATTGGCCCGCCGCTGGCTTACGCGCTGGCGATGGGTTTTGGCTTTACGGTGATGTACCTGAGCGCGGCGGTCGCGTTTGTGGCGTGCGGCGCGCTGGTGTGGTTCTTCCTGCCGTCCATGCGCAAAGAGCCCAAAGTGGCAACGGGCGTGCTGGAAGCGCCGCGCCGTAACCGCCGCGATGCCCTGCTCCTGTTCGCGATCTGCACGCTGATGTGGGGCACCAATAGCCTCTATATCATCAATATGCCGCTGTTTATTATTAATGAACTGCACCTGTCGGAGAAGCTGGCGGGGATCATGATGGGCACCGCGGCCGGGCTTGAGATCCCGACCATGCTTATCGCAGGCTATTACGCAAAGCGCTTCGGGAAACGTTTTTTAATGCGCATCGCAGCCGTCGCCGGTCTGCTGTTCTATCTCGGCATGCTGACGGTACATACGCCCGGGCTATTGCTGGCGTTACAGCTGCTGAACGCCATCTATATTGGCATTCTCGCCGGGATAGGCATGCTCTATTTCCAGGATCTGATGCCGGGTCAGGCAGGCTCTGCCACCACCCTTTATACTAACACCACCCGCGTGGGCTGGATTATTGCCGGCTCAATGGCCGGTGTCGTGGCCGAAATCTGGAACTATCACACGGTGTTCTGGATTGCGCTGGTGATGTGTACGCTGACGATGGGCTGTCTGGCGAAGATTAAAGACGTTTAAGGTGCGGTGAGCGATTCAAGCTCAAGAAGGTACGTCATTGCCTGCTCGCGCGTGCTGCCACACATTTCGGCCGTGGGCTGAAGCCCGGAGCAGACCTTCGGACGCAACGGTGAGCCAAAGATCATGCACAGGTTGGTTTCCGAGAGCTGAACGCAGCGGGTATTGGCAGGCTTGCCTAACATACAATTATTCACTGTTTAAAATCCACATTCCTGCTGTTAGCATCAGGTCCATTTGATCAATCAATACCATTCGAAGGGAATCACACTTAATGAAACCTAAGCTGTATTCGTACGTGCGTTTTTCATCTGTGAAACAACGGGAAGGTAACTCCCTGGAACGTCAGCAAGATACCGCTCTAAAAATTGCGGCCCGTTATAATCTCGAACTTGATACAACGGCTTTCCACGATCTCGGCATGTCCGCGTTCAAAGGAAAAAATGCTCATGAAGGGAAGCTATCGGAGTTCATCAAGCAGATTGGGGTTAAAGTTCCCGTTGGTTCGTGGCTAGTAGTCGAAAATCTTGACCGCATTAGTCGTGATGATGCCTGGACCGCTTTGGATATATTCAAGAGCATACTTAGCAAGGGGATAGTTGTTGTTACTGGCATGGATGAAAAGGTCTATAAGTACGCGGACGTAAAGAATAATCCAACCGATTTAATCATTTCATTGTTGATGTTCACACGCGCCCACGACGAATCGTTGACAAAAAAGAATCGGGTTGAAGCCCAAGCCCGTTCACTGATACGGCACAACCTGACAAGAGAAGCGGGAACGCCAGCAAAAGCAATAGAATCAGTGGGTCAGAATGTCTGGTGGGTAGATACAAAATCAGGATACGTTACCCCACACTCAATGTATTTTGCAGCAGCGCAAAAGATTATAGAGCTGAAACAAAACGGTGAAACTCTTCTTGGAATCCAAAGATATCTTAACGAACATTACCCGGCCCCTAAAAAGAGGGTTTATAAAGACCAGACAGGTCAAGCACTGACGCCCAAAACGGAACAATGGGGCAAGCATTTAATTCGAACCTTCTTGAACCCTACTGTTTATGGACAAAAAGTCTTTACGCTGGATAAGCGCGATGAATCAGGTGTCGTGATATACGATCCGGATTCAGAAGAACCATTGAAAGAAATATTCATTATTCCTGATTACTACCCGGCCCTGATTTCAGAAATAGACTATATGACTCTATCAAAACTGGACCGACACCGAGCGGTTACTAGAAGCTCCTCAAAATACCCAGAGGGCAACCCTGAACCCGAAATCCCGTTACTATCAGGAATTGGAATTCTTTTCTGTGGGAAATGTGGATCTTTTATGTTCAAATCAGGTTCAACCGAAAATAAATACCGTTATATCTGTGGCTCAAAAATTGTTCAGGGTAAACCTTGCGGTAAAAAAGGGTTTACGGCATACCAGCTTGAGCACACTGTTTTGCAACTAATTGCTGATCACGTCTGGAACAACCACCAAGAAGATAAAACGGCATGGTATGAATCTGAGATTGAAAAGATCTCAGAATCTATTGATAAGCTTCTGAAACTGGCAACTTTAACGGATAGCCTCGAAGAGCTTGCAGAACAGATTAATCTGAATAAACATAATAAAGCGAAGCTTGAGAGAGAATTTCATCAGTACAAAATCAACCGTTCAGAAATTCAAACTACGGGCTGGCAACAATTCCGAAAATTTGATGTGCATGATACAAAGAACCCTAACCGTAAGCAGATCAGACTAAAGGTAAAGCAAGCTATCAGACGCATTGATTGTTACGATATTGATGGGCGTCATGGTCATTTCGAAGTAACCTTCGCGGACGAGACAAAGCAAAGAATCGTGATTAAGTTCAATCGCAACCGATCACCTGGAGTTTCGTATGTAGAAGCGCAAACAGTCAATGATCATGACTTACTAAAAATGCAAGGACTTGTGCTGCATTCCTTCATTGATGTACTTATTTCTCCTGACAAATTTGCGCAGCATATTCAGGAAAAACACGAAGTCAGCCTTCTTAACCCGACGTATATCACTGAGCTAGAAGATGGTATTAGACGCGATGAAGTCAATGGAATAGCTATCAGGGTGGATGGCACTACAAGCAAATCATATGCAACGATAAACGGCATTAAGCATGTGATTAACTCGCTAGAAGACTTAAATAAAATTTCAAACTAAAATCACTCTTACCTATTAGCCAAGGGGAAGCCAATCAACTTCCCCGATAAACCTATACTGGATTCATCTCCCTAGTAATACTGACGTTCCACTTTCAGCAAAAAATGGTTTTTCATGGGGATGCTATCATATAATTGATGAAGGCATGAATAATTTTACTATATTTTAATCCATGGCGGGCAGGCCTATACTCAGGCTATTTATTTCGTGTTAATGCAGTATTCCATGCTTTCAATATGGTAAATCATTTCTTCAATCTTGATTAGCTCTAAACGTTCACTTTCAGGATCAATTTCGGTCTCGATTAAATCAGCAACGTAAACAGGCTCTGTTACGTCTAAATCTTCCGGTGCTTGCTCCACTACCTGTACGGCTTCTATTGCGTCCAAAATGTCCTCTGGGGCGTATTGGTACGGTTCATCAATAATCGCTGCTTCTGGGGCTGCTGAATCGGTTTTAACTAACTGGCCTTTCATAGCGTCGCCACGGGCTTTCATTGGCTTCGTATCTTCGAACGCGATTAGGAATTCATTTGCGGTATCGCCCGAAACCTTTTTCCACATACCAAGGAAGTAATCTTGTCGAGCGTTCACGCATGAATGCTTTTTCTCAACGATAATGTCTGCGGAAAGCATCAGGACCGAGCCGCAATTGTTCCCACGGCGACGGAAGCAAACACCCAGAGCGGGTTTATTCATCTTGCTATTCTGGGTGTAGAAGCAACGGTAAGCATCACCCAGCGCCATTGAATTAACTTGCTTGATGAATTTTGGGAAAGCCTGCCGGATCGCTTTATCGTAAAGACCGCTAATACGAAGAGCTCTCTTTAAATCCTCTATGGACTCCGCAACATACGCAATAGGAGAAAGTGGGGAATTTTGGTCATGCTTTGAATATTTTGTGTTAGTGCGTTTCATGCGTCCATCATAAAAAAAGTACTGAATAAAGTTCATATAACTATCTGTTTTTCCTAAAGTTGAATTCGATTCTTCTGATTGTATTCTGTTAGTACAGAGGGCTTTTTGTCTGGGTTAAGTTCAACGATTTAACGAACGCTAATCCGAATATATCCATCGAACAATACAAAGTTTCTTATGAAATGCATGATTCTTTCGGTAATTCATTTTTTACCTTCAGTATCAATGGCAAGCCATTTGGAAGCCAATATGACAAGATCATCTCCTGATAGCTTTCTTGGTCTCATTTAATACTCCCTGGCTGCAAAACTTTATTATTAGCTTCCTATAAGTTGTCAATGCTAACAAGTTTTTTTATCACATATCTATTTAGAGCGTCATTTTTCACGCGCTCAAAGAAACAGTTCAAGTATAATTCAATTTAGTGTCCAATCCCTTAATTGTATAAAAAAAGAAATTTATGACTTTTATTTAGTCAATAAAAAGTGTTTCTCACTACATGGTTTAGTGTTGACTTGGAATACTCACAAACAAGCACTTCTCCAAAGCTAATCAATGAACTCTCAACAGCTCTTTTGGTAACGCTCTAATCAACTGAGCGTTCAGCAAATAGATCGGGGAAGTTGGTTATCTCGCTTTGCTGGTATCTCTATTTTAGTTAGAGAAGGGATAACCTGAACAGGGTTTCTCACCCAAGTAAACCTCAGAAATTAATGAATTAAATACCTTACAGAAGTCGTTACAACAACTTCAAGGGCGTAAGCACCGAAGGGCGAAGCCCGAAGGGATTTCGAGCGTAGCGAAGAAATCTAGTGAATGAATCCAATCGTTCAATGATCTAATAACGGTCAATAGCGCTTCGCGCACTCGCTTCGCTCGTAGTTTTTTGAAGTGACCTTTATCCTTGTAACATGGTTATCATTGTTATTTTTACTATATAGAAGGGAACTCAAACCCTGTTACAGCAAGGGTTTACAGCCTCCTAGATCGACAAAACTCAGTAATAGAATGCGGTTTTCAGCCCCCCTAGATCGACAACCCCGCCCCCTTTCCACCAACGCCTTCTAAAAGACAAAACACACTAAAAGCCAGCGCTATTGGTGGAAAGACATTGTGACCCAAGCAGTTGCCTCCTCAATCGCATAGAACACTTCTGTTTGCGCTATGCACGAGACCCGGGGCTGGATTATCAGGTAGATATACCTTTATGCAAAGAGGATTGTGGGTTTGCCTAGTTGAGCCTGAAATCTTTCTCAACACGACCAGCAAAGAGGAGTTTTCCATCCCACGCATGCAATCCCAAAAAACTTAAAACGCTTGAATAACATATACTTAATCTTAATCCCTGTAACTTTCGGTATATCTATTGAATCAATCGATCGTTTTTATAGATCAATTTCTCGATATTGATAGATTTTACAGATCGATGTAAGATCATGATTCTTCAGTAGGTGTTTCTCGTAAGCAAGACTCACGGAACGAGTGCTCTGCCCCCCCGATCAAGTGCGAAAGAAAGAAGGTATCCAGAATGACTATCCTTATACAAACGTTAAAAATCATGGCATCAGGCGTTGTTCTCATTTCATGTATGGCTGCCGCATCTAATACCGTCTATTTATTACCAGAGGCAAAATCAGCGGGTGTCGCCAGCAGCGACCAAAAAGCCCTGATGTTTCTCGGGATGGACAGGGATGTAAATCTGAAGGGAATATGCTTCGCGATGGCAAAGCAATCATCATCGATTGTGCCGCTGGTAGATATCACTGCTACAACTAATAGTGGTAGATTCAAAATGCACGGACTACGCCCAAAGAATAACGAGGATACGAAGGAATTAGTCTGTTCACTTGGCTCAGAAGCTGGGGCTTTCTTGACTGGCATTGCGAAGTCAACCACAGTCAACGTGAAGATGGATTTCAATGGCGAGATCCGCATTTATAGTTTCAACACTACAGAGTTCAGGAAAATACTGACTGTCAATGGTCAAGGCGTGTGGGACAAAGCAGCTAAAGAGTATGCTCAGGGAGTTCGCGCACCCATTTTCTATAATAACAACCTTGAAGCCACCAATAACAATACAGCAACCTCAAATGTCGATACACACAGTTATGAAGCAAGCGATGAGAGACTAAATTTGGTCTGGAAAAACCTTAGCCCTGAAACACGAAAACGCTTACTCCCTTCTCAAAGAGAATGGATAAAACAAAAATCCGACTGCAATTACGAGCAGAAATGCCTTATCAACATGACGAACAATCGTATTCGTGAACTGGAATCTGAAAATGAAAAATAAAGCACTGACATTGGTTTTAAAAAATGACTGGATAACTTCGTCTTCTCGTCAAACCTATAATGGAAAATACGTGGTTGGACATTTTCATCTGACAGATAAGTTTATCGTTGAATATATGAATCTGATACATGGAGTCGAAATACCTGATTCATGGATAAGTAGCTGCTTCACTAATATATCAGATACTGATACCCGTAAGGTTATGTATATGGAGGGCTGCGATTTGTTATCTAAACATATAATAAATGAGATCCGTAACGCAGTTAAGTCTCCCACTGATAACGTAAAAACATACCGTAATGGTAAGCATATTGTTAAGATAGAAGTTATGGAAAAGCAAAATGATAGCAGACTCTAAATTTCACTTTAAAAAAACGATTGTAACTGTTGCCATCTCCTTCGGGATTTATATGTTGAACGGTTTAGCAATAACACCAACCCAAGCCAGCACATATGAATCAATACAAGTATCATACAGAGACTCAACTTCTTTGCAACAAAAAGAGCAACTATCCAAACCATCAATAATCGATATACTTCCAAGGGTGTATACTACCGGGGAAGTTTATGCGAAGTTTAAAGAACACGAATTCAGGGCAACGAATGATTTCAAGAAATGTCGCTTGATGGTTACTGGTAAAATTAAAAGCATCGGTACAGTCACTTTCAGTAAAAAACCGTTAGTAACGTTATATATCCCTGATTCGAATGAAGGGATAAAATTCATTTTCGAAAATACGGATTATGATAACGATAAGGTAGCAACGTTAAACTTGGGAGATATAGCAATTATTGCAGGACGGAATGCACGTCCAGGAACATTTGATGGTATTTTTTTAGATCGTTCGCAAATCATGACTAATATGATTTCAAAAAAGAAAAGACAGCTGCTGGCTGTAAATGGTGGCGTCTACGATCGGGAGATTTGCCAGAAGTAACGCTCTATACGATCTTCAAATGCAGGGGCGCCCCCTGCATCACTAATCAAAATATTAACTTATTTAATCAATATATGACCCACTGATTAGGATTAGATAAAAACATATCCGACCAAGAAAATAACAACGTTCAACCATATGTAGTGTCAGCGACGCTGGGGTTTTTATGTGTCGCAAACTGTATCCAATTTTGTAACGCAGCAGAAGCGCTAAATCTTAACACGCTGCCATCCACAGTGAAGATTCCAGTAGTTTACCCAGTCAACATTATCATGGTTGATTAGCCAAATCGATAAAAATTGCACGTAAAAATGAAATCAACCATTAGCAAACTCAAGAAGATCATGCTATTGACTTACACTGCACCAAAGACTTGTCCATAAAAAAATCGGAGATATAACTTTTTATTGCATTGGTTTATTCGCGTGTGGCTGGATCCATGTAGTTGGTGACTCAAGGTTGTAGTCAACGTCATTTCAAGTCAGGGATAGCCTGCTACCCAAATCAAGTGCGAAACGTTTGATTGATAACTTATGTTAACAAAGGATTAACGACAAATGGATAAAGATTGGATTCTTCAACAGAAAGAGACTCGACGTACGTTTTCAAAATCGACTTGGATACCCCTGCGGCAATCCTTGGAGAATGCGCAAGGAGACGTCAAGGAAATCGGCTACATCAATGAGTATTTTGGATGTGGATCAGTTGCATTCCCGCCGCAGAATCGTGAAGTCGCCGAAAGCTTAAGCTGGAGCGAAATAGGAATTGGTACAACCATATCTCCTTACGCATACAAGGATGGGTATTATTCTGCAATTGATGAGTATCAATTTAATGATAAAGACCCGATTGGTATTCACTTAGTACTTGAATTGCCTCAGCCAGTAGTCGGAGGAAGACAGTGGATACTCAATCCTGACCTTGTTGCAGCACTTCGCCTCATTAAAGAGGGAGAACAATGGGTAAGACCTGAAGAAAATTTTGTAGTTGTCGCTCGTGAAGTTATCGATGAAAACGGTGAGCACCGTCTGATCGAAATAAAGAGAGAATTTTTAATCGATTACTTAGCTGCTCGAAATCTGTCGTTACGGCTCTCTTACTACCGTCAACGCATTGAAAATGTAGCTTCACTTGAAACTAGCCAATATGCAAATTTGGTGAGCCACAAAGAACAGCGTGATGGCGGGCAATACGAGTTATTAATCCGCGAAATAAATGATGTATTTGGCGGCAGTTGGGCAATGTTCCGCGCATGGAGAACAGATGTCGACGAAGATGAAGATGCCCCCGTAATGGGGCCAGAAACTGACGAGAACACCGATTATGAAAAATCTCATGGGCGAAAAGGTGGTTATACAGGGGTTCGAGTCGAGGGGGAATTCTGGCGTGATGAGTGGATAGAACATCAAGGAGTAAGCACACGAATAAGAGGAGATTTAGATAAAAATCTACCTTATTTCATTGTTGAAACCGATGGAACTCGTTTAGCATCTGCCGAATTAGATAACGAAGATGTTGGAAGATGGTTGTGGTTTCGCTCCAGTATCGTTAGTGAACTGCTTGCTCTCAGAGGATTTTCACTCAGGTGGTATTCAGCAGAAACTGGAGGAATCATTTCCACTTCAGGGTATTCGATTCACTTCGGTATAAATTCTTCCGATTTGATTACCATTTACGCTTATGACATCGCTCGTCTTCCTGCATGGGAGCAACATATATGGGCTGCCCATAATGTTGTACCGGATGGGAAAGTTTCAGGTGAACTATTAGATTCTCAAGTAAAGTGTCGCCCTGCGTCAACCCACGCTGTGGAAGAGCTATTTTTTGATGTCATTGAGATGCTTGAAAGCGGATTCCGCGGCGTCTTCAACGTTCCGCTTTTTACACATGATATTGATCGCTCTGAGGCTATGAAGCATGTCTCCCGTTTCGCGGTCAAAGATCAAGCGTCCCTTTTGAGGTTAGCAAAAGAGCTTATACGAATTTTTACTGATCGGTTGGACGTACGCGAACTTCGTAAACTTTCAACACACGCGAACAAGGACAAGCTGGGTTCAAATAAACTGCTTGAAGATATCCTTGCTCAAAAAATTGGCCCAGAGAAAGCGCGGAAGGTATTTGGTCCCATAGCAGGAACATACGATATGCGAGTGGGAGATGCTCACCCTACCAGTTCGAAAATTGGAGATGCTTTAAAGCTTGCAGGTATTGATGACAATAATTCCTATTTAAGGCAAGGTGAGCAACTCATATCAAATTTTGGTCAATCAATTTGGTGGATTGGAAAGTTACTGTTTAAAGACACATGAATCATGTAATGTATTCATTAATAAGTATAATTTTTATACTTTATATGTTTTTACCTACCGACTCATTTTGTTCGGAATAAGGCATTAGTGAAGTCGGCTATGAACTTTTAGCCGACTCTCTATCATCTCCTGACATAAGAGTTATTACTCCCCCAAGCCAATATGTATCGATTGGGTATACCTGATAAAGACCATGATACAAAGTCTCAATAGGGTTAAATTTAACTCTATTGACAACAAAACCACGCACCGTATCATATGGGTATCGATTTAATATTCAAAAGAGAACTCATGATGAAAGTCCGTATCTATTGCCGTGCATCTACCGAAGGCCAACATGCTGATCGTGCATTAGTTAGCCTGCGCGAATTTGCGCAATGCAAAAACTGGCAAATAGCCGGAGAATACATTGAGAATGCCAGCGGTGCGAAGCTGGATCGTGTGGAACTAATGCATCTTCTTGAACAAGCACAACCCGGCGATCTACTTCTTATTGAAGCGATTGACCGTCTAAGCCGTCTTAAACATGAAGAATGGGCTGAACTCAAAGCTACGCTGAACAGTAAAGGACTGGTTATTGTATCAATGGATTTGCCAACAAGCTGGCAGATGGTTGAAATGTCCGGTAATGACCTAACCAGCGGTATTCTTCGGGCAGTCAATGCAATGCTGATCGATATCCTTGCGACAATGGCACGACAAGATTATGAAACTCGGCGTAAACGCCAAGCACAGGGTATCGCAAGAGCAAAACTGGCAGGTTTGTATGCGGGGAAAGAAAAAGATATGGAGGCCCGTGAGATCGTTCGCGAGATGCTTGCACAAAACGTAAAACCAGCACATATAATGAAGGCGGCAGATATAAGCCGTGCAACATTTTACCGCATCAAGAAAGAGTTATTAGAACGGGCTGGAACTGATAGTTTCAGCAGACGGAATGCAATCGAATCTGATCATATGCTTTGAGCGTGATGCGAAGGTTAGGAATTTTTATCACAATGGGTGAAGTATTTCGTATATTGCTTTGCCATGATCAGCCTGGAAAGGGTCTAGCTCACATCGAGGAAACATCAAGGATGTCACTAAAACGACGCAAATCTGTGTTTTGTATATTCCCAAAACTTCTTTCGCAATCAGGCACTATTATCATGCCTAAGAGGATCCTATGAGCAATATGCTTACATTTTTTTATTGAAAAAAATTAGTTTCAAAGACCTTTATGTGAATAAATCCCTTTCATGCAAAAATTGTTTGATGGTAGGATCTTGTACACATGTTAATGCTTAACTGGCGAGGGTAGACTTATAAACAAGTTATGGCTTCATCAACTTCTAACTAGACTAGTAGCACAGAGGTCTACCGATTTTGTAGGAATTGGGGTTATTGCTTATCGCACTATCGAGAACTTGCCTGTAGTTCCTTTAGGGTCGCGCCTTAATGCTGATAAAGGCTTACCCATTTCGGGTGCAGACCACGTCTTTAAGGTCCTTGCAATGTTGGCAACTCGTGGAAGCATTATGCATGATGGTTTTCACCTCATTGAGGCAAAAAGCGGAGATCTCACTCATATTGCGCAATTTGTATCTCCTCCTCTCGATGTCGCTCTTGCCAACCCATTAGCTGTTTGGCCGCAAGGTGCTCGTCAGATGACTGCTAAGCTAATATCAACCTTACCACAAGTGGAAGCTGCCGCTATAATATCCGCGGAAGGATATATACACATTTATAAAAATGGTTATGAAGATACAATTGGTGAGCTCCAATGAATAATCTTAGTCTAACTACTGCCGAGTTTGAACGCCTACTAAAAGTATTTGGCTGGCTGCTGGGGCTACTAGGCTTGCTGATTTTTCTTTTCCAATGGTATTACCTCCATCAACCAATACCCTCTGCTGCATGGAAGGCATTCAGCTTATCGCTTGGTCTTTGTGTTTTATTCTTCGGGGTATTTTCAAAATTAGCCTGGCGCTGGCGGCATCTAGCCAAATGGATGAATCGACCACTCGTCCATGGCGTTTGGGTTGGAGAGCTAAGGTCAGACTACGGTGCTATTGACGGAAACCGATTGGTCATTCCTATTTTTTTCGTGATACGACAAACCTATCTAACTCTTTCTATTCAATCTTTTACCGAAAGACAGGAAGGAGAATCCCGACTTGAAGCTCTTTTAAGAAGCTCGAAAACAGACGTGACTAGGCTTTGCTATGTCTTTGAACTAAGGAAAGTTTTTTCAGGCGCACATTCAATAACAAGCGGTGCAGGGGAATTAAAGTTAGCGGGAGATCAATTATCTTTGAACGGAACATATTGGACAAATACACCAACACACGGAGAGATAACTTTAAGACTCGTCACTCGTGACTGTAAAGGTATATCATCCTACAAAGAAGCCGAAAACACACAACGTAAAATTGCTGTATGATAAAATTATCATTTTAAAAAACCTGACTGAATGCTTTTTACTAAACTATCAAATTTTAAAGAGGGAGGCTAACTGCCTCCCTCTATTTTCAAGCTAAAGTACTTGAATGCCTTTGAGCAATTCACTTTCGTTGAGTGCTAATTGCCGTCCAAAATTACCAATGTGCTCATTCATTACTTCATTAACCAAGTTATTAACCACATTAGTTAGCTTCATCAACTCATTTAATGAATTATCATCCTCGAAGATTTTTCTAGTACCATTAGGCACATCCAATTTTTTCGCCTCAATAGGATGCGAACAAAGATAGTTTAACCATCGATGTGTTTCCACCAATACAGCAAGTTCATAATATGCATTATGCCGTAGATTATTTTCATCGGCGTGATACATAATCGATGTTAAATCATAGCTGTTAAGACCAATTTCTGTACCCTCCTCATCTTGGAAGTCAGACTTTATGGTCTTCAGTAAGCGTATGCTTTTACGCAAGCCACCATTAGAACGATCACATTTACTCTCAATTCGCTTTATATGTACAAATGGGGAGTTATAAATTCGTTTACGCTCATCTCTTTGAAGAATCATTACCCCACGGTCGCTCTCTTCCTGACTTAACTGATAGTCAATATTATCCCACCAGATTGCGGGTACTACATCTACTTCCCGTTGTAATGAGCCACCTGTAATTCTCAAAGATTTATTATTTTCATCATCAACGTATGCTTCTGGAAATGCTTTTCTTAGTTCATCGCGTGCTGTATTGCGTAATGTGAGTATAACATCATCTTCTTTCTTAGATGTGGGTGTATATAGACTCTGTCTAACCCCATCACGATCATACATTAGCATCTGCTTATCAATAACAAGCAAATCAACATCACTGAAACCCTTGATATGAATATCTAAAGCAACAGAGCCTTGCAGACGAAAGTCAAGATTATATTCACTCAGTCTTTTTTCAAGCTGGTTTTCAATCCGCTTTGCGGTATTAAGTGATACCTCAGTATATTGAGTTTCGACAGATTGCATAGCACCTATGACGTAACGTGTCGCGTTATCTCCCCTGCCACGATGCTCCCATTCTTCCTGAGAGGAAAGTACATTTGCTAATATGTCATAACTCTCAAGACCATCCATTGCAACACCACTATAAGACTCCATCGCAACCTTAACTTGTTCCGGGGAGCCCTTGCGGCGTTTTTTCATCCGCTGAATGCGGTCACTGAAAGTTGAACTAGACATTAGCGATCCTCTTGATTGTCATGGTGCCATAAGTAGCTCGGCCTTGAGCGTTGAAATAATGCCCTTCAGCCGTTAATAAATCTTCATCAAACCAGAATTCAGCAAATCCTATATGTGCATGAAGGTGCTCTTCGCCCATTTTTGGGTGGTTTTTATAGTGGTATAGCAACTGATAACCAATGCATTCATCGTAAATTATCGATGCAGTAACACTATCAGATTGCGATTGAGCAGTTTTGAGAACAATCCGGACCTTATCCCATGACTGTACGATTGTTAGCACACCTTCCCAAGGCTTACCCCCCTCCGTTTTTGTTAAGCCTTGAACTTGCCACTTACCTGAGAGGTCAGGCACGCGCAGAGCTCTGCCTACTAACGGCGCTCTCCATAGGGATTTGTCCAGTAATTTATAGAGAATTAAGTAAATGGTTCCAGCCCCACCAAGTGATAGGAGAGAAGGAGGGATATGGCTGTCGAAGTTGAAATGCTTAAGCATCTCGGCCACTTTCAACATTGAAAAGATTATAAAAGCAGACAAAGTTGAGGCAACGATCGCAAGCAATCTGCCAACCTGACTACGATTAAGTCCACATATGACAATATACTCATGACTCTTCATTCAACTCTATCCATCACATCCCACGTACTAGTGAGGTTTAAACGTGAAAAAGCCAAACCAGCTGAAGCATAAAGACTGACAAACTATAGAAGTACAACTTTTAACCAAAAAGCCTAAGACACTAGATATAGAGCCAGTGTAAAATTAATTATCGATATACTGTGTTTACAACTAAGATCTTATCGTTTTTTTAATTCAAAACAAAGCAAAAAAGCGGCAGCGCATGCAATAAACGACTTAGCACTCGCAGTTGACTGAGCCCGCCCCGATAGACAGTCCTGCCCTACAGTAGTTTATAAGCGTATACCTACAAAGTGGCAGTGGGGCAAGTTTCATCTTCGAGTTTGATTAGGTATGTCATCGCATCTGTTCGATTCGTTGAACACATATCCAAAGAGGGTTGCAGGCTACTACAAACTTTAGGACGAAGATGGGATCCAAAAATGTTACATAAATTATCATTAGATAGCTGAACACACCTTACATTTGCTGGTTTCCCTTGCGGCATACCAGGGATAGGGCTGGATATTGAAGGAGCGATGCAACAGGCCCCACAATCGATTCGGCATTCCATCAGGACATCTCAGATTCTTTGTATTCGAATAAAACATTAACACATTGTCAGAATCAGGGCGACAGTATGTAACTAAGAACTATTCCGCATAAAATTCGCGATTGTCCTCTCATATGGATTAATGCTCATTTAAAAATCTCAAGCGTATGCAGTAAAATCCATCAGTTAGATCGCCCTAGCGTAAGATGAATTCTGCCCCTCGCTTTACCAGGAGTTATAATGAGCTTTCATATCAAGAAAAGCATTCGCGTTGGACCGATGAGATTTAACCTATCTAAATCAGGAGTCGGGGCATCAATTGGTATAAAAGGACTGAGGTTTGGGACTGGCCCAAGAGGAAATTATATCCACATCGGTGCTGGTGGAGTCTATTATCGTGCTTCGCTTTCACCAAGCCTGGTCCCACAGAACAGAAAGAAGGTTCAACATGTACCAGACGAGTCCCCAATAGGACATGACACTACACATGCACCTCTTGAGGAAATCGAGTCATCCCATATCTCAGAAATCGTTGATTCAAGTTCACGAGAACTGCTTGAAGAGTTGAACAACAAACGTAAGAAGTCACAAATATGGCCCTTGATCCTCTGCCTTTCGATTGCGCTGTTACTTTACGGTTTTTCACAGGCATGGCCTGAGTGGTGCCTCGCCATAGGTTTTATCTTAGGGGCAGCAATTTCTGTTTTTGCTTACATGTACGATCAGCTAAGAAAGACTACTGTTCTTTTTTATGACTTTGATGATCAAATGATGGCATGTTACCAGCAACTTCATGATAGTGGAGCTAAGCTCGCAAGCTGCTCAAAAGTATGGCATATAGAAGCTTCTGGAGCCGTTTATGACCCCAAGTATCATGCCGGGGCTGGTAACTTATTACGCAGAAAAATAACCTCTATCAGCAAATCAAAGCCTCCCTTTGTTAAAACAAATATTGAGACGATTGCTATCAATGTCGGCCGTCAAACATTACATTTTTTTCCAGATAGAGTACTCGTTTATGACCGTGAAGGTGTTGGCGCTGTTGGTTATAACCAGCTATTCGTTAATGTTGGTGACAGTCGATTCATTGAAAGCGAAGGTGTACCTGGAGATGCCATAGTCGTTGGCAGGACATGGAAGTATGTGAACAAGTCTGGAGGCCCAGACAGAAGATTTAAAGACAATTCAGAACTTCCTATATGCTTGTATGAAAACCTTTCGTTTACAAGTCATTCTGGACTAAATGAGTTATTACAGCTGTCGAAAACTGGCTATGGAGAAAGCTTTTCACATTCAATTGAAACACTTAGCAAAAAAGTCATTTCTACTTAGCTATGACATTTTTAAACTGTGAATAATTGACTATTAGGCTTGCCCTCGGGCATTCCTGGAATGGGGCTTGAAATGGACGGTGCAGTACAGCACGCGCCACAATCGGGACGGCAATCCATAAATGCTCTCTTTCGCTGGCGAATGCCCGTACAGTCGGGTATCGCGCGCACAGTAACACCTTTTGCGTATTGATAGCAAAAGCCACGAATTCCTCTTGCCTGAAAGGCCGCGCGCGAGTAATTTGGCGCGATATTTTTTACCTCCCGTAAACAGGATTACTGCAATGCCAAGAGCGAACGAAATTAAGAAAGGTATGGTACTGAATTACAACGGCAAACTGCTGATTGTGAAAGATATCGATATTCAGGCACCAAGCGCCCGTGGTGCAGCTACGCTGTACAAAATGCGTTTCGCCGATGTGCGTACCGGCCTGAAGGTGGAAGAGCGCTTTAAAGGTGACGATATCGTCGATACCGTCACCCTGACCCGTCGCTATGTTGATTTCTCCTATATCGACGGCAACGAATATGTGTTCATGGACAAAGAAGATTACACCCCGTATATCTTCACCAAAGATCAGATTGAAGAAGAGCTGCTGTTCATCCCGGAAGGCGGTATGCCAGACATGCAGGTTCTGACCTGGGACGGCGTGTTGTTGGCGCTGGAACTGCCTCAGACGGTCGATCTGGAAATCGTTGAAACGGCACCTGGCATCAAAGGCGCATCCGCAAGTGCCCGCAACAAACCGGCGACCCTGACGACCGGCCTGGTTGTGCAGGTACCGGAATACCTCTCTGCTGGCGAGAAGATCCGCATCCATATTGAAGAAAAACGCTATATGGGCCGCGCTGACTGATTGCGGCATTTATCGGGTGGCGCTACGCTTACCCGACCTACGAAAAAACCGGCCCTGAAGCCGGTTTTTGTGTTTTTGTAGGCCGGGTAAGGCGAAGCCGCCACCCGGCAATTCCGGTTACAGCAGCTCCGGATACTTCGTCATCTTCAGCGCCAGCTCAACGCCGCGCACTTCCGCCATCCCTTTAAGACGGCCAATCGCCGAATAACCCGAGTTAGTTTTCTTACGCAGATCGTCCAGCATCTGGTGACCGTGGTCAGGACGGAACGGAATAGGACGCACATCGCCAAACTGCTTGCGACGCGCCTCTTCCGCCAGAATGGCGTCTACCACCGCCACCATATTCACATCACCGCCCAGGTGCGCCGCCTCATGGAAGGTTTTTGGATTCTCTTCACGGCAGGTCGCGCGCAGATGCGTGAAGTGGATACGATCGCCGAAGGTTTCAATCATCCGCACCAGGTCGTTATCCGCCCGCACACCGTAGGAGCCGGTACACATGGTGAAGCCGTTATAGATGCTGTCGACCGTCTCTTTCAGCCACTGCATATCTTCAATCGTGGACACGATACGCGGCAGGCCGAGGATTGGACGCGGTGGATCATCCGGATGTACGGCCAGGCGAACCCCTACCTCTTCCGCAACCGGCACGATAGCGCGCAGGAAATACGCCATGTTTTCACGTAGCTGCTGCTTATCAATATCGCCGTATTCTGCCAGGCGGGCGCGGAACTGATCCAGCGTATACCCTTCTTCAGCCCCCGGCAGGCCCGCAATAATATTACGGGTCAGCTTTTCGATATCTGCGTCACTGGCGGCGTTAAACCACGCGAGCGCCTGCTGCTGCTCTTCCGCGGTGTAATCCGCGTCGGCGCCAGGGCGTTTCAGAATGTGCAGTTCGAATGCCGCAAAGGCAATCTGATCGAAACGCAGCGCTTTCGAGCCGTCCGGCATCTGATATTCAAGGTCAGTTCGCGTCCAGTCCAGGATAGGCATGAAGTTGTAGCAAACCGTATCAATGCCGCAGGCCGCAAGGTTACGGATGCTCTGCTGGTAGTTAGCAATCCAGGTCTGGTACTCCCCTGAATGGGTTTTGATATCTTCATGAACCGGAATGCTTTCTACCACAGACCAGGTTAATCCCTTCTCCGCCAGCAGCGCCTGACGCGTCTGTATTTCCTCTACCGGCCAGACCTGACCGTTAGGAATATGATGCAGCGCCGTGACGACACCCGTTGCGCCAGCCTGACGCACATCATCAAGAGAAACCGGATCGTTCGGCCCGTACCAACGCCAGGTTTGTTCCATTGCCTCACCCTCTTAAGTTGTTATACCAATATGTGCTACTGCAATGACGACTACCATACATGTTTGCCGTGAAGGGTCAATACACCGCCACACATTGATTGATCAAACTCACATAACGGGGATAATTACGGCTCACCAATTTTATTTGCTGTCATATAACTTTACACTGGCATTGTTAATTAATGGTTAATCAGGTGTGTATCTCATGAAGACAATTGCCTCCACCGCCCTTCCTGCCCGGGTTCAGCAACCTCGCTACGATCGCCAGTCATTACGCTCCCGCATCGTCCACTTTGGCTTTGGCGCGTTTCACCGTGCGCACCAGGCATTGTTAACAAATCGGGTGCTGAATGAAAAAGGCGGCGACTGGGGGATTTGTGAGATTAGCCTTTTCAGCGGCGATGTGCTGATGAGCCAGCTGCGCGCGCAGGATCATCTGTTCACCGTGCTGGAAAAAGGGGCTGAAGGAAATGAGGCCATTATCATCGGTGCCGTCCATGAATGCCTGAACGCAAAGCTGGACTCCCTGCCCGCCATTATTGAGAAATTTTGCGAGCCTCAGGTTGCGATTGTCTCGCTCACCATCACGGAAAAAGGCTATTGCATCGATCCCGCGACCGGAAAACTCGATCTGAATAACCCCCGGATCGTCCACGACCTTGAAAACCCCTCCGAGCCACATTCGGCCCCTGGCATCCTGGTCGAAGCCCTCCACCGCCGCCGCGAGCGCGGCTTACCTGCGTTTACCGTGCTGTCCTGCGACAATATCCCTGACAACGGGCACGTGGTGAAAAACGCGGTGCTGGGCATGGCGCAAAAACGCTCCGCAGGGTTATCTGAATGGATTGATAGCCACGTGAGTTTCCCGGGGACGATGGTCGACAGGATTGTGCCCGCCGCGACGGAGGCCTCGCTGGCGGAAATCACCGACGCGCTCGGCGTGGAAGATCCGTGCGCCATCAGCTGCGAGCCGTTCATTCAGTGGGTCGTGGAAGATAATTTTGTCGCCGGGCGTCCCGAGTGGGAAGTGGCGGATGTCCAGATGGTGCAGGATGTGCTGCCTTGGGAGCAGATGAAATTACGCATGCTCAACGGCAGCCACTCTTTCCTGGCGTATCTGGGGTACCTCGCGGGCTACGCTCATATAAATGAATGCATGGAGGACGCGGCGTTCCGCGAAGCCGCCCGTCGGCTGATGCTGGACGAGCAGGCCCCCACGTTGCGCATCAAGGATGTCGACCTCACGGCATACGCCGATAGTCTGATCGAACGCTTTGCCAACCCGGCTCTCCAGCATCGGACCTGGCAAATCGCGATGGACGGTAGCCAGAAGCTGCCCCAGAGAATGCTGGACGGGATCCGCGTTCATCTTGAGCGAAATACGCCGTGGTCGCTGCTGGCCCTGGGCGTGGCCGGCTGGATACGCTACGTCAGCGGTACCGACGAACGCGGAAACGCGATTGACGTTCGCGATCCCCTCAGCGATAAAATCCGCGCCATCGTCAACGCCAGCAGCGACGCCAACCGCGTCCACGCGCTGCTGGGGCTGAGTGAGGTCTTCGGGCACGATCTTGCGCATAATCGCGTTTTTGTGGAGGCTGTCAGCCAGGCCTATGAGCGCATTACCCGCCACGGCGCGCGTCAGGCTGTTATCGAAACGTTAAATCTTTAACGATTATTGCGCTTAATGCGAACGGATGAGGCCTCCGTTCGCCCTTCCCCTTCTCACGGGGCCCGTTTTTCGCCAGGATAGAGAACAGTGTTATAGCATCACAATTCTCATCCGGAGCGCACGTGACCAAAACCAACCTCATCACCGGTTTTCTCGGCAGCGGTAAAACCACCTCAATTCTCCATCTGCTGGCGAATAAAGATCCGGCCGAGAAGTGGGCCGTGCTGGTCAATGAATTTGGCGAGGTGGGCATTGACGGCGCGTTGCTGTCATCCAGCGGCGCAATGATTAAAGAGATCCCCGGCGGGTGCATGTGCTGCGTCAATGGCCTGCCGATGCAGGTCGGGCTCAATACCCTGCTGCGTCAGGGCAAACCTGACCGCCTGCTGATTGAACCTACCGGGCTGGGTCACCCGAAGCAGATCCTCGATTTATTGACCGCACCGGTTTACGAGCCGTGGATCGATCTGCGCGCCACCCTGTGCCTGCTCGATCCGCGTCAGCTTCTGGATGACAAGGCGGTGGCCAACGAGAACTTCCGCGATCAGCTCGCCTCGGCGGACGTTATCGTCGCCAACAAGGAAGATCGCGCCACGCCAGAAAGCCAGGCCGCGCTGGAGGCGTGGTGGCACCATTTTGGCGGCAATCGCACGCTTGTGCAGGCCACCCAGGGGAATATTGATAGCGCCCTGCTTGACCTGCCTCGTCTGAACCTCACCGAGCTGCCCGCCAGCGCGGAGCATGCGCACAGTCACCCGGTTAAGCAGGGTCTGGCAGCCCTGAGTCTGCCGGAGCACCAGCGCTGGCGTCGTAATCTGAACAGCGGTCAGGGATATCAGGCCTGCGGATGGATTTTTGATGCTGAAACCGTTTTTGACACCATTGGGATCCTGGAGTGGGCCCGCCTTGCGCCCGTCGATCGCGTGAAAGGGATCATGCGTACGCTGGACGGACTGGTGCGGATCAACCGCCAGGGCGACGATTTCTTTATTGAAACGCAAAACGTAGCGCCGCCCGACAGCCGAATAGAGTTAATTAGTGCGGTTAACGCCGACTGGAATGCCCTCCAGTCCAGCCTGTTGAGGATTCGTTTAAGTTCGGGCGGCTAACGTTGCCCCAGTTTTCACTCTATGCAGAACGTTATGACAACTCGATTTCCCCTGATATTACTGCTTAATGTCGCCGGTCTGGCGCTTTTCTTCTCCTGGTATATCCCGGTGAATCATGGTTTCTGGTTCCCACTGGATTCTGCCCTCTTCCACTTCTTCAACCAGGAGCTGGTGAAGAGCAACGCGTTCCTGTGGCTGGTAGCCATCACCAACAACCGCGCCTTTGACGGCTTCTCGCTGCTGGCGATGGGCTGCCTGATGCTCTCTTTCTGGCTGAAAGAAGATAAAGCAGGACGCCGACGTATTCTGATTATCGGTCTGGTGATGCTGCTGTTTGCTGTCATCATTAACCAGCTGGCCACCGCGATTATTCCGGTTAAGCGTTCCAGCCCAACGCTCTTTTTCACCGATATTTATCGCGTCAGTGAGCTGCTGCATATTCCAACGAAAGATGCGTCGAAGGACAGTTTCCCTGGCGATCACGGCATGATGCTGCTTATTTTTTCCGCAATTATGCTTCGCTATTTCGGCAGAAAAGCGTTTGCCATAGCCCTGATTATTTTTGTGGTTTTTGCCTTCCCGCGCGTAATGATTGGCGCTCACTGGTTCACCGATATTGCCGTCGGTTCGCTTTCCGTTGCGCTGATTGCGCTGCCGTGGTGTTTGATGACCCCACTGAGCGACAGGATAATAGCGCTGTTCGATCGCTACCTTCCCGGTAAAGCGCAACAATAATTGAACAAATAACTAACCTAAATTAACGTGAGCTATCAGGGATCGACATGATCCCCGATAGCCTTCCCGCCACGATCTTTTCCCCGTGTCATATTCTTGTCATCACATTCATGATAAAAATGAAGCAATTGCGCGATAAAGCCTCGGATCTGACCGCATTTTAAGCAATTACGGATTTTTACTTTCTGTATCACATTTTCTTATAAAAAAAAGGCTTTTTTTACTCGCAATACCCCTGGCAATCGGTTAATCTCGAACTCGTTTTGCCCCATAGGGATAATTATTTCGATGGTGAATAATTTTGTGCGCTACGCCACAAATGTGACCAGAAAGAATTGTCTCAATGTGAACAGATAATTAGTCTCGTCACGTTTGGCATTTTTATAACGATATTTGTCGTTAAGGACTTCAAGGGATAATAAACAAAATGGTCAAATCTCAACCGTTTCTGAGATATATCTTACGGGGGATCCCGGCGATAGCAGTCGCGGTACTGTTATCTGCATGTAGTACATCGAACACCGCCAAGAATATGCATCCTGAGACGCGTGTTGTGGGAATGGAAGATTCCTCTTCACTGCAAGCCTCTCAGGATGAATTTGAAAATATGGTACGTAATCTGGACGTGAAGTCCCGCATTATGGACCAGTATGCTGACTGGAAAGGCGTGCGTTATCGTCTTGGCGGCAGCACGAAAACAGGTATTGATTGTTCCGGTTTTGTACAGCGTACATTCCGCGAGCAATTTGGGTTAGATCTTCCGCGTTCGACCTATGAACAGCAGGAGATGGGCAAGTCGATTTCACGTACCAAACTGCGCACCGGTGATTTAGTTCTGTTCCGTGCCGGTTCGACAGGTCGACATGTTGGCATCTACATTGGTAATGACCAGTTTGTACATGCTTCCACCAGCAGCGGTGTGACCATTTCCAGCATGAACGAACCGTACTGGAAGAAGCGTTATAACGAAGCGCGCCGCGTACTGACCCGCAGTTAATATCGCTATTGTATCGTTGGTTATCCCTTGGCTGGCGATATGATGAAAAAAAGCACTGCTTCGGCAGTGTTTTTTTTTGCCCGTTACACTGAATACATCCAGCGGCTTTTCAGGAATCACGACGTCTATGCTTACCCGCTACTTCTCCAGTAATCGCAAGATACTGATCCTCAGTATTATCACTGGTCTCATTACCGCCCTGCTTCTGGGTTCCCTGCAATTTTCCTGGAGTTACCACAAGCGAGAAGTCAAATTCGACACCCTGGTGAATGATGTGAGCGCCTACATGGGGAGCTATTTCGACGATTTAAAAAAAGCGGTCAATGTTCTCCAGCCTCTCACGCTAAATACCTGCCACGACGTCAATCAGGAACTCACCTCACGCGCGGCCTTCAGCATTAACGTTCGCGCCTTCCTGCTGGTCAGGGACAAGATGGCATTCTGCTCTTCCGCGACAGGCCCGATGAATGTCCCGATGAAGACGCTGATACCTGAGCTGAACATCGATAAACAGATCGATATGGCCCTGCTTCCGGGTACCCCCATGCTGCCTGATGAGCCTGCGATTGCGATCTGGTACCGCAACCCATTAGTAAAAGATGGCGGCGTGTTCACCTCAGTGAATATTAATCTGACGCCTTACCTGCTCTACACGGAGCGCCAGGACGAGTTCGCGGGTATCGCCATCATCATCGGCGATAACGCGCTGTCGACGCGGTCCAGCACCCTGGTTCATGCACACGAACTGCATGACATCCCGGTCCGCACGGCGACACTGAAAGACGTCCCCCTGACCATCAACCTGTATGCTGACGCATGGACAGGCGATGAAATCCTCTATGCGCTGTTTTTCGGCCTGGTATGCGGTATTTGTGCCGGATCGCTTAACTACTACATCCTCAGCATTCGGCTCAACCCGGGTAAAGAAATTTTAAGCGCCATCAAGCGCGGTCAGTTCTATGTGGTCTACCAACCCGTCGTCGATGCCAAATCGCTCAGGATGACCGGGCTTGAGGTCCTGATGCGCTGGAAACACCCGACAATGGGGGAAATTCCGCCGGACGCGTTTATTAATTTTGCCGAAGCGCAGAAGCTGATTGTCCCGCTGACGCTGCATCTCTTTGATCTTATCATTCACGACGCTCCCGTATTACAAACGCTGTTACCTCCGGGCGCCAAGGTGGGCATTAACATTGCGCCAGGTCATCTGCATGCGGAAAGCTTCAAGGACGATATGCGCACCTTCAAAGCGTTACTGCCACCGGATTATTTCCAGATCGTGCTGGAAATTACCGAGCGCGATATGCTTAACCATCGGGAAGCCAACAGCCTCTTCGAATGGCTGCATAACGAAGGGTTTGAAATCGCCATTGATGATTTTGGAACCGGCCACAGCGCGCTGATTTATCTTGAGCATTTCACCATGGACTACCTCAAAATAGACCGTGGTTTTGTTAATGCGATCGGTACTGAGACCGTGACGTCGCCGGTGCTGGATGCCGTTCTTACGCTGGCAAGACGACTGAATATGTCGACCGTCGCCGAAGGGGTAGAGACGCCGGGGCAGGCGGCCTGGCTACGCGAACACGGCGTTAACTTCCTGCAGGGATACTGGATTAGTCGTCCCATGCCGCTGGCGCAGTTCCGCGAATGGCGTCCTGATATTTCGCCCGAGGGCGATTAATTTCACATTGTCCGCGACGTCACTTATTATTCAGCTTAACCGAGCCGGTCTGTAAAAGAGGGAGCTGCCGCGAGATGCTTATGCGCTTTATGTTGCTGATGTTGGCATTCACGAGCCTGTCCAGCCAGGCGCAAGCCATCAAAGAAAATATCGCCTTCGCGGTCATTGGCGAGCCGAAATACGCGGTCAATTTTACGCACTTTGATTACGTCAACCCTGCCGCGCCGAAGGGCGGTAAGGTCACGCTTTCCGCCACGGGAACCTTCGACAACTTCAACCGCTACGCCCTACGCGGCGTGGCGGCCGCGCGGACGGAATCCCTTTACGATACGCTCTTTGTCACCTCCGATGACGAGCCCGGTAGCTATTATCCGCTGATTGCCGAGAACGTGCGCTACGCCGATAACTTCGCCTGGGCGGAAATCTCGCTGAACCCGCGAGCACGTTTTCACGACGGCACACCGGTTAAGGCCAGCGACGTCGCCTTCACCTTTCATAAATTCATGACCGAAGGCGTGCCCCAGTTCCGCATCGTGTATAAAGGCGCATCGGTCAGAGCCATTGCGCCGCTCACCGTGCGCATCGAACTGAGCGAACCCAACAAAGAGAACATGCTGAGCCTGTTCTCGTTGCCGGTGATGCCGGAATCGTTCTGGAAAGATCATAAGCTGAGCGACCCGCTCTCAACGCCACCACTGGCTGGCGGCCCCTACCGCATCACCGACTGGCGCATGGGGCAATATGTCGTCTATTCCCGCGTCAAAGACTACTGGGCGGCCAATCTGCCGGTAAACCGCGGGCGCTGGAACTTCGACACCCTTCGCTATGATTACTACCTCGACGATAACGTGGCGTTTGAGGCGTTCAAAGCCGGGGCCTTCGATTTGCGCGTCGAGAGCAGCGCCAAAAACTGGGCGACCCGCTATATCGGCAAAAATTTTGCTAAAGGCTATATCGTCAAAGACGAGCACAAAAATGCGTCTGCGCAAGACACGCGCTGGCTGGCGTTTAATATTCAACGTCCGGTATTTAGCGATCGCCGGGTGCGGGAAGCCATCTCCCTGGCCTTTGATTTTGAGTGGATGAACAAAGCGCTGTTTTACGGTGCCTACAGCCGCGCCAACAGCTATTTTCAGAATACCGAATACGCCGCGCGCGATTATCCGAAAGCCGACGAACTGGTCCTGCTGGCGCCGCTGAAAGCGGAACTGCCACCGCAGGTTTTCACCACCGTGTTTCAGCCGCCCGCATCGAAGGGTGACGGCTACGACCGCGACAACCTGCTGAAGGCCAGCAAGCTGCTGGATGAGGCGGGCTGGCACCTGAAAAATCAAAAACGTGTGGATGCCAAAACGGGCAAACCGCTCAGCTTTGAGCTGCTTCTCTCGTCCGGAGGCAACGATCAGTGGGTGCTGCCGTTTAAGCACAACCTTGAGCGGCTGGGCGTGACCATGAACATTCGCCAGGTGGATAACGCGCAGATCACCAGCCGCATGCGCAGCCGTGATTACGACATGATGCAGCGCCTGTGGCCCGCCCAACCGTGGCCCAGCTCGGACCTGCAAATCTCCTGGGCCTCCAGCTACATCGACTCCTCGTACAATGCGCCGGGGGTAAAAAGCCCGGCGATTGATGCGCTGATTGCGAAAATCGTGGCGGCGCAGGGGGATAAAGACAAGCTTCTGCCGCTCGGGCGCGCCCTCGACAGGGTCTTAACCTGGAACTACTACATGCTGCCGATGTGGTATATGGGCGAAGATCGCCTTGCGCGCTGGGATAAGTTCTCCGTGCCAGCCGTGCGCCCTGTCTACTCCCTGGGCTTTGATACCTGGTGGTATGACGTTAACAAAGCCGCCAGACTTCCCGCTGAGCGGCGATAAGGAATCATCATGGGTGCCTATCTTCTCCGCCGTCTGCTGCTGGTCATCCCTACCCTGTGGGCCATCATCACGATTAACTTTTTTATCGTGCAAATCGCCCCCGGTGGGCCGGTCGATCAGGCTATTGCCGCCATTGAATTTGGCAACAGCGGCGGCATGCCCGGCGGCGGCGGTGAAGGGATGGGTGCCAGCCATGCGCGAACCGGCGTAGGGAATATCAGTGAAAGCCACTATCGCGGGGGACGCGGTCTGGATCCGGAAGTGATCGCCGAGATCACCCACCGCTACGGCTTTGACAAACCGATTCACGAGCGCTATTTCAAGATGCTCTGGGATTACATCCGCTTTGATTTTGGCGATAGCCTGTTTCGCAGTGCGTCAGTGCTGACGCTGATCAAGCAAAGCCTGCCGGTTTCGATCACGCTGGGGCTGTGGGGTACGCTTATCATCTATCTGGTCTCTATTCCGCTCGGGATCCGCAAAGCGGTGTACAACGGCAGCCGGTTCGATATCTGGAGCAGCACGTTCATCATTATCGGCTATGCCATCCCGGCGTTTCTGTTTGCTGTCCTGCTGATCGTCTTTTTTGCCGGGGGAAGTTATTTCGACCTCTTCCCGCTGCGAGGGCTCGTCTCCGCCGATTTCAACTCCCTGCCCTGGTACCAGAAAATTACCGACTATCTCTGGCATATTACGCTGCCGGTTCTGGCAACGGTCATTGGCGGGTTTGCGGCCCTCACCATGTTGACCAAAAACGCCTTTCTCGATGAAATTCGTAAACAGTACGTCGTCACGGCCCGCGCCAAAGGCGTGAGCGAGAAGCAGATCATGTGGAAACACGTGTTCCGCAACGCCATGCTGCTGGTGATCGCCGGGTTTCCGGCCACGTTCATCAGTATGTTTTTTACCGGCTCGCTGCTGATAGAGGTGATGTTCTCGCTCAACGGCCTGGGGCTGCTGGGCTATGAGGCCACCGTGTCGCGCGATTATCCGGTAATGTTTGGCACACTCTATATATTTACCCTGATTGGCCTGCTGCTGAATATCATCAGCGATATCAGCTATACGCTGGTCGATCCCCGAATCGATTTTGAGGGCCGATGATGCTGCGTTTAAGCCCCGTCAACCAGGCCCGCTGGGCCCGCTTTCGCCACAACCGCCGCGGCTACTGGTCGCTGTGGATTTTTGCCGTGCTGTTTGTCTTGAGCCTGTTTTCAGAACTGATCGCCAACGACAAACCGCTGCTGGTGCATTTTAACGATCGCTGGTACGTGCCGGTCATCGCCAATTACAGCGAAAGCGACTTTGGCGGCCCGTTTGCGACGCCGGCGGAGTATCAGGATCCGTGGCTTCGCCAGCAGATTGAGCAGCACGGCTGGGCGCTCTGGGCGCCGGTACGTTTTGGCGCAAACAGCATTAACTTCGCCACCACAAGCCCCTTCCCTTCCCCGCCCTCCGCGCAAAACTGGCTGGGAACGGATGCTAACGGCGGCGACGTGCTGGCACGCATCCTGTACGGCACGCGAATCTCGCTTCTCTTTGGACTGATGCTGACGCTCTTCTCCAGCGTGATGGGCGTCGTGGCGGGCGCCGTTCAGGGTTACTACGGCGGGAAGATTGACCTGTGGTGTCAGCGGATTATTGAAGTCTGGTCAGGCATGCCGACGCTGTTTCTGATCATCCTGCTTTCCAGCGTCGTACAGCCCAACTTCTGGTGGCTATTAGGCATCACCGTCCTGTTCGGCTGGATGGCGCTGGTCGGTGTGGTAAGGGCCGAGTTTCTGCGCACCCGTAATTTCGACTATATTCGCGCCGCGCAGGCGCTTGGCGTGAGCGATCGCGGGATCATTTTCCGCCATATGTTGCCCAACGCCGTGGTGGCAACGCTCACCTTCCTGCCGTTTATTCTGTGTAGCTCCATCACCACCCTCACCTCACTGGATTTTCTCGGTTTCGGGTTACCGTTGGGTTCCCCATCGCTTGGCGAACTGCTGCTGCAGGGCAAGAACAACCTGCAGGCGCCGTGGTTAGGCATCGCCGCCTTTCTTTCCGTGGCCGTGCTGCTGTCGCTGCTGATTTTTATTGGCGAAGCCGTGCGCGATGCCTTTGATCCGAACAAGGCGGTATAAGATGACCCAGCCCCTGCTCAGTATTGATAACCTGTCGATTGCCTTTTCCAAACAGGACGAGACGCGCACCGTAGTCAGCGACCTGACGCTGCAGATCCAGCGCGGTGAAACGCTGGCCCTGGTGGGTGAATCGGGTTCAGGCAAGAGCGTTTCGGCGCTCTCCATCCTGCGGCTGCTGCCCTCTCCACCAGTGAGCTACCCGCAAGGGGATATTCTCTTTCACGGCCGTTCGCTGCTGCACGCCGACGAACAGACCCTGCGCGGCATTCGCGGCAACAAAATCGCGATGATCTTCCAGGAGCCGATGGTGTCGCTTAACCCGCTGCACAGCCTGGAAAAACAGCTCTATGAAGTGCTCTCCCTGCACCGTGGGATGCGCAAAGAGGCCGCGCGGGGAGAAATTCTGGATTGTCTTGAACGCACAGGCATACGCAATGCGGCCAAACGACTGAATGATTTTCCGCATCAGCTCTCCGGCGGCGAACGCCAGCGCGTGATGATCGCCATGGCCCTGCTCACGCGCCCCGAACTGCTGATAGCCGACGAGCCCACAACGGCGCTGGACGTGACGGTACAGGCGCAAATACTGACGCTGCTGCGGGAACTGCGTGACGAGCTGAACATGAGCCTGCTGTTTATCACGCACAACCTGAGCATTGTCAGAAAGCTGGCCGACAGCGTCGCGGTGATGCAGAACGGGCGCTGTGTTGAACAGAATACGGCGTCAACGCTGCTGAGCGCACCGCAGCACCCCTATACGCAGCGGTTGCTCGACAGCGAACCCTCCGGCGACCCGGTTCCTCTCGATGCGGACAGCACGCCGCTGCTGCGCGTTGAGGATCTGTCCGTCTCGTTCCCGATCCGCAAAGGTATTCTGCGCCGCATTGTCGATCGCAACCCGGTGCTGAAAAACCTCCGCTTCTCGCTGCGCCCGGGGGAATCCCTGGGGCTGGTGGGCGAATCCGGCTCGGGTAAAAGCACCACCGGTCTGGCGCTGCTGCGTTTAATTGCCTCCCAGGGCGAGATCCTGTTTGACGATATGCCGCTGCACCGCTGGAACCGCCGCCAGATGCTGCCCGTGCGTCCCCGCATGCAGGTGGTGTTTCAGGATCCCAACTCCTCGCTTAACCCACGGCTCAGCGTGTTACAGATTATAGAAGAGGGTCTGCGCGTCCATCAGCCCGGCCTGAGCGCGCAGCAACGCGAGCAGGAGGTCATGCGGGTCATGACCGAAGTGGGTCTAGATCCCGAGACGCGCCACCGCTACCCTGCGGAATTTTCCGGTGGGCAGCGCCAGCGTATCGCTATTGCCCGCGCGCTGATCCTGAAACCGGAGCTGATTATTCTGGATGAACCCACGTCGTCGCTGGACAGGACCGTTCAGGCGCAGATCCTGGCGCTGCTGAAAGGGTTACAGGAAAAGCACCGGCTGGCCTATATCTTTATCAGCCATGATTTACAGGTGGTGCGGGCGCTATGCCATCAGGTGATTGTGTTGCGTCAGGGAGAGGTGGTCGAGCAGGGCGATTGCCAGCGCGTATTTAGCGCGCCAACGCAGCGCTACACGCGCCAGCTGTTGTCGTCAGACTAGCGCTCAGAACGGGTACTGGCCGGAGAAAGGCTCGGCAATGGCAACGCCAAAATTTTTCAGACGGCAGGTGGCAGCAAACTCGTCCTGGCTTTTCACAAACAGGCACGGCTCACCTTCGCACTCCAGTACGGAGCTGTCCACTTCGATATCCGTCAGGGCCTGACTGAGGCGCTCCATCACCCGCCAGGCATTTTCGTCACTCGGGCTTAACAGCTTGAGCGCCACCAGGCAGTTTTCACAGCCCGCGACGTTTTGCGGAATCGGTTCAACTTTCGAACCAGCAAATCCCGCCGACCAGCGATAGCTCTGGGGCAAGCGATGGACAATAGAAAGTTGTAATGTATTCACGTTCGTTCCCCGGAAGCAAAATTTACTTCACAATTTATTTACATTTATAGTAACACATCATCGTCAGCCTGCACTATTCAGCACTTTTTTATCGGTATTCAGGCTCGCGTCGGCGCTATATGTACCCGTTTCTGCGATCTAACTCAACCTTTTTGAATACAATGATGTGACTTTTTACACAAATAGATTTTACATAAAATAAACAAACACAGCATAAACGAACGGGGTTTGGTTGATATGCATCAACAAAAAAGGCCCTGCCGGGCCTTCTCTGTGTTTTAGTGGACCGCTTTTCGCGGTCGGCTGGCGTAAAGATAGAAGAGTATCGAGCTGGTTGCGCAAAAAGCCATCGCCCACAGCATGGGCCATGCCGTCGTAAAGGTGGCCATCGAAAGCAACGCGCCGACGATAGCGCCGATGCCGAAGCGGAATGTCCCGGCCAGGGAAGATGCGGTTCCTGCCATGTGCGGGAACTCATCCAGAATCACCGCCATCGCATTGGATGACACCATCGACACGCAGCCGACAAAGGCCGCCACGCCGACCACCAGCGCCCAGAAGCCCACACCCAGAAACGCGCTCACCACCAGCCAGATCGCCATCACAAACTGGATCCACAGCCCGGCGCGGAACATGTTCAGCGCCCCCACCCGTCGGACAAAGCGGCTGTTAATGATGGTCATAATGAACAGGAAGACGATGTTAAGCGCAAAGTAATAGCCGAAGTGCTGCGGCGAAACGTGGTTCAGCTCGATGTAGACAAACGGCCCGGCGCTCAGGAAGGAGAACATTCCGGCGAAGCTGAACCCGCTCGCCAGCATATAGCTGAGCACGCGCTTGTGGCGAAACAGCGAGGCAAAGTTACCAATTGTGGTTCGGATGTGAAACTTCTGGCGGCGCTCGACGGGAAGCGTTTCATCAATAAAGAAGAAGATCATTGCGGAGGCCAGCAGCGCGGCCAGGGCCAGGATCCAGAAAATCACATGCCAGCTGAACCACACCAGCACCGCACCACCGGCCATCGGGGCCACCAGCGGCGCAATCGTCGTCACCAGCATGACAAACGACATCATGTGGGAGAACTCTTCTTTCGGGTAGATATCGCGCATCAGGGCGTTAATCACCACGCTTGCCGCTGCCGCCGCCAGACCGTGGAAGAAACGCATGATAATCAGATGATCGATAGTCTGCGCCAGCGCGCAGGCAACCGCTGCGGCCGCAAAGACCAGCGTCCCGCCCAGAATGACCGGCTTGCGTCCAAGGCTGTCGGCCATCGGGCCATAAAACAGCTGGCCGAGGGCAAAGCCAAGAATATAGGTGCTGAGCGTCATCTGCGCGCTGCCCGCCGGAACGCCAAACTGCGCGGAAATGACCGGCAGCGCGGGCAGGTACATATCAATAGACAGCGGCATCAGCATGGCCAGCAGGCCAAGAATGAAGACGATTTTGAACGACGAGTGTGGCCTGGTGGTCACAGAGTTCTCCTGAAATTAGTGCGAAGGCAGACCGACGCTGGCGATCTCTTCTTCCGTTAACGGGCGATATTCGCCAGGCGCCAGGTCGGGATCGAGTTCAATCGCACCAATCCGTTCGCGATGCAGGCCAACAACGTGGTTCCCCACCGCGGCAAACATACGTTTCACCTGATGATAGCGCCCTTCGCTGATGGTCAGACGGACCTCGGTCGGGGTGATGACTTCGAGCACCGCCGGTTTGGTCAGATCTTTTTCATTATGCAGCTGAACGCCTTTCGCGAAGTGCTCTGCCGTGTCATCCGACACCGGTGACTCCAGCGTCACGAGATAGGTTTTCTCGCAGTGGTGGCGTGGAGAGGTGATGCGGTGCGACCACTGACCGTCGTCGGTCATCAGCACCAGCCCGGTGGTGTCGATATCGAGTCGACCTGCGGCGTGCAGCTTGTGCGCCACCGGCTCGTCGAGGAAATAGAGCACCGTCGGGTGATCCGGATCGTCCGTTGAGCAGACGTAGCCTTCCGGCTTATTGAGCATGAAGTAGCGCGGACCGTGCTGCTGGGTCAGCGGATTGCCGTCATACTCCACCTGATGGTCAGGTTGCAGTTTGAAAGCGCTGTCTCTCACAATGTCGCCATCCACGGTAACTCGGCTGGCGCGAATTTCGCGCCCGGCAATAGCGCGGCTTACGCCGAGTTGCTGAGCGATAAACTTATCAAGTCGCATGAAATCTTTTTAGCCTTAATGGTGCAGGAAGTCGGACAACAGGTCCGAAAAAAGAAGCAGTCTGGAACGGTTCAGTATAATGGTCTGGTTGCGCCACTCAAGGGAAAAAGTTTCGTGGCATACTATCTATACCCTAAATAATTCGAGTTGCATGACAAAACGCCTATAGCGTTTTGAACAGCGCTTGCGCTGGCCCCGTAGGGGCGAGGCCACAGGCCGAGTCACGCGGCAAAGGAGTGAATCCCCGGGAGCTTACATAAGTAAGTGACCGGGGTGAACGAGTGCAGCCAACGCACAGGCAACTTGAAGTATGACGGGTATATGTGCGGAATAAAGAAACCGAGACCCTATGACTTTTACACTTCGTCCCTATCAGCAGGAAGCCGTTGACGCCACCCTCGCCTGGTTCCGCAAACATCGCGAGCCGGCGGCGATTGTGCTGCCGACCGGTGCAGGCAAAAGCCTGGTCATTGCCGAACTGGCGCGTCTGGCCCGCGGCCGCGTGCTGGTGCTGGCGCACGTTAAAGAGCTCGTCGCGCAAAACCATGCCAAGTATTGTGCGCTTGGACTGGAAGCCGACATTTTCGCCGCCGGGCTAAAGCGTAAAGAGAGCCACGGCAAAGTGGTGTTTGGCAGCGTGCAGTCGGTGGCCCGCAATCTGGATCTGTTTCGCAGCGAATTTTCGCTGCTGATTGTCGACGAATGTCACCGCATCAGCGATGACGACGACAGCCAGTATCAGCAAATCCTGTCCCACCTGAAAGAGGTGAATCCTCAGCTGCGCCTGTTGGGCCTGACGGCGACCCCGTTTCGTCTGGGGAAAGGCTGGATCTATCGCTACCATTATCACGGCATGGTGCGCGGCGATGACAAGGCCCTGTTTAGCGACTGCATCTACGAGCTTCCGCTGCGCTACATGATTAAACATGGCTACCTGACGCCGCCTGAACGGCTGGATATGCCGGTGGTGCAGTACGACTTCAGCCGCCTGCAGGCGCAGAGCAACGGGTTATTCAGCGAAGCGGATCTTAACCAGGAGCTGAAAAAGCAAAAGCGCATTACGCCGCATATCATCAGCCAGATTGAGGAGTTCGCCGCGACGCGCAAAGGGGTGATGATCTTTGCCGCCACCGTTGAGCACGCACGCGAAATCACCGGGTTACTGCCCTCCGGCGACGCGGCGCTCATCACCGGCGAGACGCCCGGCCCGGAGCGCGACCGCCTGATTGAGGCCTTTAAAGCCCAGCAGTTCCGCTATCTGGTTAACGTGTCGGTGTTGACCACCGGCTTTGACGCCCCGCACGTCGACCTGATCGCTATTTTGCGTCCGACCGAATCGGTCAGTCTGTATCAGCAAATTGTTGGCCGCGGCCTGCGTCTGGCGCCGGGGAAAACCGACTGCCTGATTCTGGATTATGCCGGTAACCCGCACGATCTCTATACGCCTGAGGTCGGCGCGCCAAAAGGGAAAAGCGACAACGTGCCCGTGCAGGTCTTTTGCCCTGCCTGCGGGTTTGCCAACACCTTCTGGGGCAAAACCACCGCCGACGGCACGCTGATCGAACATTTTGGCCGCCGCTGTCAGGGCTGGTTTGAAGATGATGACGGGCATCGCGAGCAGTGCGATTTTCGTTTCCGCTTTAAAAACTGCCCGCAGTGCAACGCCGAAAATGACATTGCCGCTCGCCGCTGTCGGGAGTGCGACACGGTGCTGGTTGACCCGGACGACATGCTGAAAGCGGCATTAAAGCTGAAAGATGCGCTGGTGCTGCGCTGTTCCGGCATGGCGTTGCAGCCCGGTGCCGATGAAAAAGGCGAATGGCTGAAAATCACCTATTACGATGAAGACGGGGCGGACGTCAGCGAGCGCTTCCGGCTTCAGACGCCAGCTCAGCGAACGGCCTTCGAACAGCTGTTTATCCGCCCGCACACCCGCACTCCGGGCGTGCCCCTGCGCTGGATCACCGTGGCCGATATCGTGCGCCAGCAGGTGCTATTGCGCCATCCGGATTTTGTGGTCGCCCGCAAAAAAGGTCAGTTCTGGCAGGTGCGCGAAAAACTCTTCGACTACGAAGGTCGCTTCCGTCGCGCCAACGAATTGCGCGGGTAGCGGGACTTTTCATTGATGTGAGGGGCATTTGAGTATAAAATGCCGCCCGCTTCACATCCGTGAGGCAGAACACTCACCTGCTGCTGGGTCGCCTGTAGTAGGGTTTTAAATACAGAGAGAAATCAATGTTTACTATCGAAGCAGAAGTACGTAACGTGCAGGGTAAGGGTGCGAGCCGCCGCCTGCGTACCGCTAACAAGTTCCCGGCTATCGTTTACGGTGGCGAAGCTGCTCCAGTTGCAATCGAACTGGATCACGACAAACTGTGGAACCTGCAGACCAAAGCTGAATTCTACAGCGAAGTTCTGACCATCGTTGTTGGCGGTAAAGAAGAAAAAGTGAAAGTTCAGGCTGTTCAGCGTCACGCGTTCAAGCCAAAACTGACTCACATCGACTTCGTTCGCGCGTAATCGCAAACCTGTCGAAAAAAACCCCGCTTCTGCGGGGTTTTTTGTGCCTGCTATTTACCGCCCGAGGTGCGGCGCTGAAGCTGATCGCGCAGATTCGGCGGCGTCCCCTTAATGGTCAGCGTATCGGTGGCCGGGTCCCAGAAGATACGTTCCCCCAGCAGCATCGCATCAAAGTTGATGGTTAACCCGCCGCCGCTGCCGGCAAACTTGGTTAACTGACGCAGCGTGCTGCGATCCGCCGGGAAGCTCTCTTCAAGCTCATAGCCCTTTTCTGCGGTAAATTCCTGGAAGCTGACTTCGCTGACGCCCGCCAACTCTTTTGACAGCGACTCCAGCTCAATCTCTTCCCCAGCCTGCAGCTGTTCGTTGCAGTAGCTGTAAACCTGCTGGCGCACCGTCTGGCGCTCAGATTTATCAAGCTGCGCTTCGGCTGTGAAATCGTCCACCGCCTGGAGCAGCCCTTTGTTCTGCGCTTTGGCGTTAAGCCCTTCACTGGCACCGAGGAAGTCCATGAAGAAATCCGCCACTTTGCGACCCACGCGTCCCTTCAGGAAAGTCAGGTAGCGGGTCGATTCCGGGTTGGTTTCCCACTCGGTCAAATCAATACGCGCCACGATATCCGCATGGTTGATATCCAGATAATGCGTCGAGCTGATATCCAGCTGCTCGTTCACGCGCATGCTGCTTAAGTTATTCAGCACGGTAACCAGCAGATACTCGACCGCCAGGTAGCGGTAGTGGCAGAACAGCACGATCCCACCGTCAGCGAACGGATATTTCGCCAGCTCGTCGCGCAGACGCCCGGTTGCCGCACGGCTAAACGCCAGGAAATCCTCTTCACCCTGGCGCTGCAGGCGCAGGCTATCGGCCAGTTCACTCTCTTCGCTAAACAGCCCATAGGCTTTATTTTTGGCGCTGTAGACGCGATGCAGCTCTGCCATCATCTCCACAACGGTCGCCGTAGGTTCCAGTAACGAATCGCGTAGCACCACTTCAAGGGTTTGCTCATCGCGCTTGATAAGCTGGTGCAAGGCAATCTGGTTGATTTCCAGACTCATGATAAACTCTCCTTTTAGACCGGGCGGTATTCAACCACCACCAGGACATGTGTGCAACAACAGATAAAAAAGGGGAAAAAAAGCTGTTGCTACGGTAATATGTTGCCCTTTCATCAACAAACTGATTTTGATTTATGCCACAACATTCCCGCTACAGTGATGAACACGTTGAACAACTGCTCAGTGAGCTGGTCAACGTACTGGAAAAACATAAAACGCCGACCGATCTCTCCCTGATGGTTTTGGGAAATATGGTCACCAATCTGATTAACACCAGCGTTGCTCCGGCTCAGCGTCAGGCGATCGCAAAATCTTTCGCCCAGGCTTTACAGTCGTCCGTCAGCAACGACCCGGCCCATTAAGGGATACGAACAACAGTTTATGGTGACGAATCGTCAGCGCTACCGTGAAAAAGTCTCCCAGATGGTCAGCTGGGGGCACTGGTTTGCCCTGTTCAACATTCTGTTGGCGACGGTCATTGGCTGTCGTTATCTGTTTGTCGCAGACTGGCCAACAACGCTCACCGGGCGTATCTACTCCTGGATAAGCGTTGTCGGTCACTTTAGCTTTTTGGTTTTCGCCACCTATCTGCTGATCCTGTTCCCCTTGACGTTTATCGTCATGTCGCAGCGTCTGATGCGATTCTTGTCCGCTATCCTTGCGACGGTGGGGATGACGCTGCTGCTTATCGACAGTGAAGTGTTCACCCGCTTCCACCTGCATCTCAACCCCATCGTCTGGGAACTGGTGATTAACCCCGACCAGAACGAAACGGCCCGTGACTGGCAGCTGATGTTTATCAGCGTCCCGGTGATCCTGTTGATTGAGATGCTGTTTGCCACCTGGAGCTGGCAAAAACTGCGCAGCCTGACCCGGCGACGCCACTACGCGAAGCCCGTCGCCGCGCTCTTCTTCGTCTCCTTTATCAGTTCGCACATCATGTATATCTGGGCGGATGCGAACTTCTATCGCCCTATTACCATGCAGCGCGCGAACCTGCCGCTCTCGTACCCAATGACGGCACGTCGCTTCCTCGAAAAACATGGCCTGCTTGATGCGCAGGAGTACCAGCGACGTCTTATCGAGCAGGGTAACCCGGAAGCCGTCAGCGTGCAGTATCCGCTGAGCGACCTGCGCTATCGCGATATGGGCCGCGGGCAAAACGTCCTGCTGATCACCGTCGATGGCCTGAACTATTCCCGTTACGAGAAGCAGATGCCTGCGCTGGCCGATTTCGCGAGTCAAAACGTCACGTTTACTCAGCATATGAGCTCCGGTAACACAACCGACGCAGGCATCTTTGGCCTCTTCTATGGCATTTCAGCCGGATATATGGACGGCGTACTCTCTACCCGCACACCTGCGGCGCTGATCACCGGGCTGAATCAGCAGGGCTATCAGTTAGGGTTGTTCTCATCCGATGGCTTTAACAGCCCGCTCTACCGCCAGGCGCTGCTGTCTGATTTTTCACTGCCAGCGGCACAAAATCAGTCCGATGCGCAGACCGCCAGCCAATGGATAAACTGGCTCCAGCGCTATGCCCAGGAAGATAACCGCTGGTTCTCATGGGTTTCCTTTAACGGCACTACGCTTGCTAACAGCAATAAGAGTGATTTCGCGCGCCGCTACGGCCGCGCGGCGGGTGATGTTGATGCGCAGATTGGCCGCGTGCTTGACGCGCTACGTGAGTCCGGCAAGCTGGATAACACCGTGGTGATCGTGACCGCAGGCCATGGCGTCCCGTTAGGTGACGAGACGAAGAGCATGAGCTGGTCACGCCCGAACCTGCAGGTTCCGCTGGTCATCCACTGGCCGGGTACGCCGGCGCAGCGCATCAATATGCTCACCGAGCATAAAGATGTGATGACCACCCTGATGCAACGCTTGCTGCACGTCAGCACGCCTGCCAATGAGTATTCCCAGGGGCAGGATCTCTTCAGCGCCGCGCGCCGTCATAACTGGGTCACGGCTGCGGGGAATAATACGCTGGTGGTGACCACGCCGAAGCTGACGCTGGTGCTGAACAACAACGGGAATTATCAGACGTATAATCTGCAGGGTGAGCGGCTGAAAGACCAGAAACCGCAGCTGAGCCTGCTGCTGCAGGTCCTGACGGATGAGAAGCGCTTCGTCGCTAACTGATTAATAATAAACCAGTTAGCGACGGATTCCCTTGCATTCGAAACGGAATCGAGTAGTATTCTTTCTATGCGTCGGCACGTAGCGCAGCCTGGTAGCGCACCGTCATGGGGTGTCGGGGGTCGGAGGTTCAAATCCTCTCGTGCCGACCAAAAACACATTGAAAACCAGCCTCTTATGGCTGGTTTTTTTATTTCGCCTCGTCCGGCGTTTTGCGCAGGTACACCAGCGTAACCAGGCAAATCACCGCTCCGGCATAGAACGTATATTCTGCGCCAAACGTTTCCCAGATGACCCCGGCGCCCAGGCTGGCGACTAACAATCCCACGCCGCTGACCAGACTAAAAATGCCGTAAGCGGTACCGCGCAGATCCGCAGGCGCAGTTTTCGCAATCATTGCCGCCAGCAGCCCCTGCGTCATCCCCATATGCACTCCCCAAAGCGCAACGCCCAGAAGCATTCCAGCCCAGTGGGTGCTCAGCGCCAGCACAATATCTGCCCCAATCAGCATCACCAGGCCCCACTGCAGTAATCGGGTGTGGCTCATCCCGTCCGATAACTTGCCAAACGGATAGGCAGAGAGGAAATAGAGCAGATTCATGGCCACCATCACCAGCGGGATCAGCGCCAGCGCCACCCCCGACTGCTGTGCGCGCAGCACAAGAAAGGCTTCACTGAAACGTGCGAGCGTGAAGATGGCCCCCAGGCCAATGACCCACCAGCAGCCTTTCCCGAGACGCCTGAGGTTCTCTTTTTTGATGGGGTTCGTGCGTTTATGTTCGACGGGCGTTTTCGGCTCATGCAGGCCGAAGAAAAGCAGCGCCACGGCGAGCACGCCGGGGATCACCGCGATCCAGAAAATCGTGCGGAAATCATTGTTCCACAGCAGCATTAATCCTACGGCCAGCAGCGGCCCGAGAAATGCGCCGACGGTGTCCATCGACTGACGCAGCCCAAAGGCCGCGCCGCGAAGTTCCGCCGGCGTAACGTCAGCAACCAGCGCATCGCGCGGCGCTCCCCGTATCCCCTTCCCGACCCGGTCGATTAAGCGCGCCCCAAGGATCATGCCGGAAGAAGAGGCGATAGCGAACAACGGTTTACTCAATGCGCCAAGACCGTAGCCCAGAACCGCCAGTCCTTTACGCTTGCCCAGATAGTCACTGATGGCGCCGGAAAACACCTTGATAAACAGCGCCGTAGCCTCAGCCAGACCTTCAATCAAACCAATGAAAATAACGCTGGCGCCCAGCGTCGTCACCATAAACAGCGGCAGCAGGCTGTGAATAATCTCCGAGGAGATATCCATTAACATACTGACGCCGCCCACCACCCAGACTCCTTTCGGGATCCGGCTGAGCGTTGCAAACCGGGATAACATTGCGCATCTCCTGCTTCATGTTGAACTGTCTTGTTCGAAACAGAATATCCTGGAAATGCGAATAAAAATTATTAGACATAAAAAAAGCCACCCCGCAGGATGGCTTCGATATCGCAAATCGGCGTCTAGTGTATATCACGTCCGCCCAGGAAGAAAATGCCCAGCGGGATGGCCAGCAGCACAGTGAACACCAGGCTGTAGACAAAGATCATCGCCGATTGCAGGACATACATGCTGGTTGTCCAGGCAGAGAGAGGAATGTTGTACTGTTCGATGACGCCAACAATGGTGGCCCGCCCCACGCACGCGGCAGCAATCATAAACACAACCAGCAGCGCCAGGAGGAACTTGCGGCCTTCAGGCGTTTTCAGTTTTGCACGAACCATCTCTCTTCCCTTTTACAGATGAATAACATTATAGAGGGTCTAAAATAACACAAACGCCTGCCGGACTCCACGCCAGTACGAATCTCTACTTAAATGGCAAATATGTGGTTTATTACGCTATTCATATTGAAAATGTAAGTAAATAACACCAATCATTCATAGTTGATATGTTAACCTGTGCAGGATCGTTTTGACATAAAGGAATGACAATGAAAAACGCACCTAAATTTGCCATCGCACTCATCGCCGCCGCGTGTGTCAGCACCAGTGCTTTCGCCAGCGAAACCCCTAAAGAGCAGCCGCTGGAAAAAGTCGCCCCGTATCCGAAAGCGGATAAAGGGATGAAGCGTCAGGTGATCCAGCTGCCGGCACAGCAGGATGAAGCGAATTTCAAAGTAGAGCTGTTAATTGGCAAGACGCTGGAAGTGGATTGCAACCAGCATCGCCTGGGTGGTCAGCTGGAAAGCAAAACGCTGGAAGGCTGGGGTTACGACTACTACGTCTTTGATAAAGTGACCTCGCCGGTCTCCACCATGATGGCCTGCCCGGATGGCAAGAAAGAGAAGAAATTTGTGACAGCGTATCTGGGCGACAATAGCCTGCTGCGCTACAACAGCAAGTTGCCGATCGTGGTTTATACGCCTGAAAACGTGGAAGTGAAGTATCGCGTGTGGAAGGCTGAAGAGAAGATTGAGCAGGCTGTCGTACGTTGAAATTAAGTCGGGTGGCGGCTTCGCCTTACCCGACCTACAAAACAACACCGAACATAGGCCGGGTAGGCGTCAGCGCCACCCGGCTTTTTTACCTTACAGCGCGATATCCGCAACCGGTTTGTTTTCCGGCTGAGGCTTCAGCTCCGCTTTTGGCGCAGCATCCGCAGCCTGTGGTTTGATGTACTGCAGCTGCAGTACGCGGCTGGTGTATTCCAGCTCCTGCTCCGTCGCGCTCACGTTACCGTTCAGCTTCGTGCCGTAGGATGGAATAATGGTCTTCAGCTTCGCCTGCCATTCCGGACTGGCGACTTTATCTTTAAACACTTTTTCCATCAGGTGCAGCATGATTGGCGCAGCGGTAGATGCACCCGGTGACGCACCCAGCAGCGCGGCGATGGTGCCGTCCTTATCGCTCACCACTTCGGTGCCCAGACGCAGCACACCGCCCTCTTTCGGATCGCGCTTGATGATCTGTACGCGCTGACCCGCCTGCCACAGGCGCCAGTCATCTTTCTTCGCCTGCGGATAGTACTCTTTCAGCGCCTCGAAACGGTCGTCGTCAGAGAGCATCACCTGGCTAATCAGGTATTTCACCAGATCGAAGTTATCCAGCCCCACGTCCATCATCGGCTTGACGTTAGAGGTGGTGGTTGCGCTCAGCAGATCCCACAGGGAGCCGTTTTTCAGGAACTTCGTGGAGAAGGTCGCGAACGGTCCAAACAGCACCACGCGTTTGCCGTCAAGCATACGGGTGTCAATGTGCGGAACAGACATTGGCGGCGCGCCCACGGAAGCCTGACCGTACACTTTTGCCAGATGACGGTTCACCACTTCCGGGTTATCGGACACCAGGAACTGACCGCCGACCGGGAAGCCCGCGTAGTCGTCCGCTTCCGGAATGCCGGACTCCTGCAACAGCTTCAGCGCCGCGCCGCCCGCACCGATAAAGACAAACTTCGCCCTGATGACGTGCTCGGCTTCATTGTTTTTCAGATCGGCAACGGTCACGCTCCAGCTGTTATCCGCGTTGCGCTTGAAACCGCGCACTTCGGTGCTGAGCTGCAGGTTGAAGTTCTCTTTTTTCTTCAGAGACGTCACCAGCTGACGGGTAATTTCACCGTAGTTGACGTCGGTACCAATTTCGGTACGGGTCGCCGCCACTTTCTGGTTCGGGTCACGACCTTCCATGACCAGCGGAGCCCACTCTTTAATCTGCGCGTGGTCTTCAGAGTATTTCATCCCGCGGAACAGTGTGCTCTGCTGCAGTGCGGCGTAGCGCGCGCGCAGGAAGTTGACGTTCTGCTCGCCCCACACAAAGCTCATGTGCGGTACAGTATTGATAAAGGAGTGCGGGTCGTGCAGCACGCCGCTGTTGACCTGGTGAGACCAGAACTGACGAGAAACCTGGAACGCCTCGTTGATCTCTACCGCTTTCTCGATACTAATGGAACCGTCCTTTTTCTGCGGCGTATAGTTCAGTTCCATGAGTGCCGAATGGCCGGTACCGGCGTTGTTCCAGCCGTTCGAACTCTCCTGCGCCACGCCATCAAGGCGCTCGACCATGGTCATTGACCAGTCCGGCTGCAGTTCTTGCAGATAGGTTCCCAGCGTGGCGCTCATGATACCGCCACCGATTAAAAGGACGTCCGTTTCCTGCTCTTTTGGTGCGTCAGCTTTCGCCGCCATGGAGACGGTGTTAAGCCCCACGGCCAGAGAAAAGAGCATGGCAGTCATTTTTTTCATAATTTATGCCTTAGTGTAAAAGTGCTTGATGCGTGGAAATTGCAGGTGAAAAAAGCTGCGGGGGCACGGTAACAACTTTTAAATATTGTTTAAAGGTTACGAAATTATTGTAATTGTGAAATTTAATGATGGATTGTTTGTGAGGAATTATCGAAGCGTCTGGTAAAGGGCGGTTTAACGGGCTAGTATGTTGCGTTTTGTGATCGCGCGCACGGAAGCCTGCCCTAACCAGCGAAACGTTATGTCCCTACCCCATTCTCCTTTATCTCCCGAAAACCGTGTCGCCAGCGTGCTGCGTTCCCCTAAGCAGCTGACGCGTGAAACGCTGGCGGGCGTGATTACCGCCCTGGCGCTGATCCCCGAGGTCATCTCATTTTCCGTGGTGGCGGGCGTTGACCCGAAGGTCAGCCTGATCGCTTCCGTGGTGCTCTGTCTTGCCCTGTCCGTACTGGGCGGTCGCCCGGCGATGGTCACGGCCGCGGCCGGTTCCGTGGCGCTGGTTATTGGGCCCATGGTGCATCAGCACGGCGTACAGTACATTCTTCCCGCCGTGCTCATGGCTGGCGTGATTCAGATTCTGTTTGGCGTGCTGGGCATGGCAAGGCTGATGCGCTTTATTCCCCAGTCGGTCATGACCGGGTTTGTTAACGCCCTCGGGATATTGATTTTCTTTGCGCAGGTTCCCCATTTCTGGAGCCGAAGCCCGCTGATTGTGGGCCTGTTCGTGCTGACGGTACTGATCGTGCTGTGGGTGCCGCGCTATATCAAAAGCATCCCTTCCCCACTGATTGCGATTGTGCTGTTAACCTTGTTTACCGTTTCAACCGGGCAAAGCCTGCCGACCGTGGGCGATGAAGGCGCCATGAGCGGCGGCTTGCCGGGTCTTAGTGAACTTCTGGTCCCTCTCAATCTCCAGACGCTGAGCATAATCTGGCCGTGCGCGTTGAGCATCGCGTTTGTCGGCCTGCTGGAATCCCTGCTGACCGCAAAGCTGGTGGATGAGCTGACCGCGACGCCGTCAAGTAAACGCCGCGAAAGCATTGGATTAGGCGTCGGCAATATCCTGGCCGGATTTTACGGTGGTATTGCGGGCTGCGCGATGATCGGACAAACCATCGTTAACGTGGAGATGGGAAAAGGCCGAAGCCGCATTTCAACCTTCGCTGCGGGCATCGTGCTGCTGATCCTGGTGACGGCGCTCAGCGACGTGATGGCCAACATCCCGATGGCGGTGCTGGCGGGCATTATGGCGATCGTCGCCGTCAAAACCTTCAGCTGGCACAGCCTTCAGCCGGCCACGCTGAAAACGGCTCCGATTGCAGAAACGGTCGTCATGCTGGTGACCGTTGCCGCCACGGTATCAACCGGCAATCTGGCGATTGGCGTGCTGGGCGGGATTATCGTCATGGTGCTGCTTCCCGCCCGCATTAAGCGTCGGCTTAAAGCAGAAAAATCGTCGCCAGCCCAAGAAAAATAAAGAAACCGCCGGTATCGGTGATGGCGGTGATCATCACGCTCGACCCCACCGCGGGGTCGCGACCCAGTTTGGTCATGGTCAACGGGATAATAACGCCCATCATCGATGCCACCAGCAGGTTCAGCACCATCGCCAGCATCATCACCCCACCCAGCGCCATATCGTCATACAACCACCAGGTGATGCCCCCCATAATCCCGCCCCAGACCAGGCCGTTGATCAGCGCCACCCCCATCTCTCTGAAGATCAGAAAGACGAAGTTGCCGGGCTGAATATTCTCCAGCGCCAGCGCGCGAACGATCATCGTGATAGTCTGATTGCCAGTATTCCCGCCTATTCCGGCCACAATCGGCATCAGCGAGGCCAGCGCCACCAGCTGCGAAATGGTGTGTTCGAAACCGTCAATCACGCGGGAGGCGATAAACGCGGTACACAGGTTAATGGCCAGCCACGCCCAGCGCGTTTTCACCGCCTTGCCGACGGAGGCATGGACGTCATCTCCCGCACTGATCCCCCCCAGCGCACGCAGGTCGTTGTCGGTTTCTTCATAAACGACGTCAACGATCTCGTCGATGGTCAGACGCCCCATCAGTTTGCCGACGGAGTCCACGACGGCGGCACTCACGAGGTCGTCACGTTCGAAGGTACGCGCCGCTTTCTCCGCATCGTCCTCCGGGGAGAAGACCATCGGCTCGTTTTCCATCACCTCGCTCACCTTCCGCTGGGTGCTGTTGAGCAGGATGGTTTTCAGCTCCAGCTCGCCGAGCAGGGTTTTATCCCGGGAGGTGACAAACAGCTTATCGGTGTTATCCGGCATTTTGCCCAGGCGACGCAGATAGCGCTGCACGGTGCCGAGCGTCACGTCCGGACGCACCGTGATCACGCCGAACTCCATAATCGCGCCGACGCTGTTTTTCTCGTAGTGCATCACCTGACGCACGCGCGCGCGTTCATCGGCAGGCAGTGACGCCAGCAGACGGCCGGTCAGGTTTCGCGGCAGGTGCTGAACCAGGTAAATCTGCTCGTCGATATCCAGGGTTTGCAGAGCGTCGAGAATATCCCGGTCGCTCATCTCGTCGATCAGGTCGTCCCAGACGTTTTCTGAGGCCTCAAGCAGCACCTGTCCGCGCTCGTGATCCTGCACCAGCCGCCACAGGGCGTGACGTTCTTCCGAGGGAAGCGCTTCCAGGGTATCCGCCAGATCCGGCGGGGGTAAGTGAGCAACCAGCGCACCTACCTCAGCAATATCGTCGGCTAAAGTGCCGACATCATATTGCTCAGCCAGGGTCAGTTTGCCTAATAGCGTAGAGGTGACCGCTTTATCGGTCGTGAGAAGCCAGATCAGTCGCGCACGTTCCTGGTCACGCTGTCTGGCGCTGTTTTTCTTTAATACCGACATCAATCATAAATCCATGAAATAAGTTGGTATTAAGCATAGCGCGAGGATATGTAAATAAGAATAAACAACGGGGCGGGATGGAGAAAAAATCGGCATTACGGCTACGATCTATCCCCTCTCCCTGTGGGAGAGGGTTAGGGTGAGGGCATCAGGCCGTGCGCGCCACCGCGTCACGCGAGGCTGCATCGCGCTCTTCACCGGTCAGCTCGCTCAGCCTGCCGTCGCGCATCTCCAGCAGACGGTCGGCATGAATAAAGTAATGATCGTCGTGGCTGATGGCGAAAATGGTTTTACCCATCTGCTGCATCAGCGGCAGCAGCACCTGATAAAACTCGCGGCGGAAGTGCGGGTCCTGATCCGCCGCCCACTCATCCAGCAGAATGATGTCACGCTCTTCCGCCAGCGCCAGCAGCAGCGCCACGCGCTTTTTCTGCCCTTTGGAAAGCTTCAGATTGAGAATTTTACCGTCCTGAAGTTCCAGCTTGTGGGACATCTGCAACTGCGCAAGCCATTTTTCCACCAGCGCAGGATTGGCCTGCTGCCCTTCCGGACCCAGCAGTTGCTCAAACAGCCAGACGTCGGTGAACACCGCCGAGAATAGCTTGCGGTAATCCTCGGGCTTCTCCGCGCTCAGCGCTCTGCCATCCAGTAAAATCTCGCCCGACTGCGGCTGATAAAGCCCGGTGAGCAGCATCGCCAGCGTCGATTTACCGCTGCCGTTACCGCCAATCAGGAACAGCAGCTCGCCGCGGCGGATCGTCAGGTTGACCGGCCCCACGGAGAAGGCGCTGTCCTGATAGCGGAACGTGACGTTACGCAGCTCCAGCGTCTGCCAGTCAGGGAAGGCTTGCGGGCGCGGGAATTCGGCTTTAAACGGCGCGAGATCGAATTTGTTGAGCTTATTAAAGGCCACCTGCGCACTCAGTAAGGTGGGCAACGCGCCGACCGCCGAGAGCAGCGGCGTGCGCAAAAACAGCAGTGTCAGCGAGTAGGTTGCCGCGACGTTGGTGTCCGCCCAGCCCAGGCTGTTCGCCATCCAGAATACCAGGCCAATGGCGCCCAGCATCATAATGTTTGACCAGTTCACCGCGCTCAGGTGGAAGGTATCGGCGCGAATGATGTGATGCCGGTACTCGCGCGCGTCCGGAATATAGAGATGGTTAAAGATATACTCGGCGCGCTCGCGGTTCAGGGTGAGTTCTTTGCGCCCTTCCAGTACCGTCTGGTAGTCGTTATAGAGCTTATCTTCGGTTTCGCGCAGCACCGCCATGTGTTTATAGACGCGTGACACCAGGACAAAACCGCCCCAGATGGTGATGGCGATCCACAGCGCAGTCACCGCCAGCATTTTGCTGGAGAGCCAGGCGAGATAGGCCGCCGAGCCAAAGGTCAGAATGATCCCCTGCACCAGCTCGGGCAGACGAACGAACGCGATGGTAATGGCGCGTACGTCGCTGGTCAGCCCCGCCAGCAGGGAGGCGCTGCCGAGCTGCTCAACGCGCTCGACCTGGGTGTCCAGGATCCGCTTGATAAACTCACTGCGCAAACGAAAAACGAAATGGTGGCCGAGCGCGGTCAGCGCCAACTGGGAGCCGAGCGTAACCGCCATCAGCAGCAGCAGTAGGCCAAGAAACTCCGGCAATACGGAGAGCGAGGTGTCGACCATTTCAATCAACCGCACGTTAATAAACGCGATCAGGCCAATACCCAGTGCGGCGCTGGCCAGGCTTAACGCCATAACGGCGATGAAGGGCCAGCGGTACTGACGCCAGACGAGGAGAAGTAGTTGCATGCAGGCAATCCGGACAATAAAAATCAGCGAGCAGTGTAAACTGCCCTGCGCGGACATCAAGAATAATTCTTATTTTAGTTTACGCATCCCCGCCTGACGGAAGGTCAGATTAAAGCGGTACTCCCCCGTGAGGGGGTGGACGCCGGGTTTCAGCGGCTGAATGCCGTGATAATAAAGCCGCGATTCCCTGCCCCACACCACCACATCGCCATGTTCCAGCATAATGCGTTTGAGCGGATCGTTGCGGCGTAATCCCCCAAACTGAAAGACGGCAGGCAGGCCTAACGATACCGAAACGATAGGCGCGCGCAGATCGGGCTCATCCTTGTCCTGATGCAGCGAGAGCTTCGCACCGACGGCGTAGCGGTTAATCAGACAGGCATCAGGACGAAAATCCGGATAATCCGCCGCCACGGCAGCCTCGTGACAAAGTGCCTGAAAAACCGCAGGCATGGGAGGCCAGGGCCGGTCGGTCGTGGGATCGTTTGGAGCATACACATACCCACGTTCGTTTGTCGCCCAGCCCAGTTCGCCGCAGTTGGCCATGGCCACCGACATGGTGTAGCCGCCCGGCGTCACCATATGGCGAAACGGTGAAACCGCCGTGACCTCTTCAATACCGGCAAGCAATGCCTCCGCACGGGAGAGAGCAAAGCGGCGCAGGATCACCGCCCCTGGCGCAAGCGGTTCCTGCCAGGGTTCAGCATCCGCAAAAAGATCGAGCATTATTCCTCCCGGCGTTTCGCCTCACGTTTCAGTAATAGCGCTTTTCGCGCCGTCCCCCAGCGATAGCCCGACAGCGCACCGTCGTTGCGAACCACCCGATGACAGGGGATCACAATTGCCAGCGTGTTTGCCGCACAGGCGCCTGCTACGGCGCGTACCGCACCGGGTTGACCAATCGCCTGCGCCACCTGCTGGTAGCTTGCCGTTTCGCCGCAGGGAATAGTGCGAAGGGCCTGCCAGACGCGCTGCTGGAACGCGGTACCGCGAATATCCAGCGGCAGCGCAAGCGGTACGTCGCGGTTATCAATACTGGCAATGACCTGGTGGATCCGCTGCACAAAGGTGTCGTCCAGCGGCGCGTGCATAGCTTTTGGAAATTGCGTGGCAAGCTCTGCGGTGACTTCCGCATCGGTGTCACCCAGCAGAATCGCGCAGATCCCCCGCTCGCTTTCGGCGACCAGACAGCGTCCTAGCGAACAGTCATGGATGGCATACCGCACGGCCACCTCTCCTTTACGGTACTGCTTCGCCGTCATGCCCAACGCATCGTTGGCTTTACGATAATAGCTGCTGCTGTCGGGAAATCCCGCCGCCAGCACGGCATCGGTAATTTTGTCTCCCTGCGCAAGCGCGGTGCGCAGACGCTGACCCCGCGCCGCCTGCTGCCAGGCTTTGGGCGTCATGCCGGTCATCGACTTAAACAGGCGGTGGAAATGGAAAGGGCTCATGGCAACCTGCTCCGCCAGTCTCTCCAGGGTTAACGCGGGATCCTGCTCCAGAAGCCGGCAGGCATGTTCCACTTTTGCCAGCTTCTGCGCCTGCGGATCGCGTTTGTCCGGCATGCAGCGCTTGCACGGACGAAAGCCCGCCTGAGCGGCGTGCCGGGCATCGGGATAAAAACGGACATTTTTACGCAGCGCGTGGCGGGCACGGCATGACGGGCGGCAGAAAATGCCCGTCGTCTGCACGGCGAAGACAAACTGATCGTCTGCGAGCGGATCGCGGGCCAGCACGGCCTGCCAGCGATCCTCATCGGTCATTAAGGTTGGGTTTTTCATGATCGGCTCCTCGTATAAGCATACATAGAGCGTGCCTGAGCGCCACCGATAAAAAACCCGCAACCTTGCTTTTTAATTTTTGTCGCTGACCAGGAAACTGTTGAACTGCGGCGAGCTCCAGGTTTTGAACCCGTCGCCCTCTTTGGTGATCATATAAACCGCCAGCCCTTCCTGACGGACCACCTCTTTGGCTTTTTCCGGGCCGAGAACCATTAATCCGGTATCCCAGGCATCCGCTTCCAGCGCGGTGGGGGCAATGACCGTTACCGAGACCAGGTTATGCGTGATGGGGCGTCCGGTCTGCGGATCAATCACGTGCGAAATACGCTTCCCGTCAAGCTCGTAATAGTTGCGATAGCTTCCGGAGGTGCTGATGCCATGTCCGTTGATATCCACTATCGCCTGCACGGCATTTTGCCGATCGGTCGGTTTTTGAATCGCTACGCGCCACGGCTTATCGCTGGCGTTCATACCCCGACTGACCAACGCGCCGCCCACCGAGACCAGATAACGGGAAATCCCTTCCTGCGCCATCAGTGCAGCAAGATGATCCGCCGCATAGCCTTCCCCGACCGTTGACAGATCGACAAACAGATCGGGGATATCTTTTTGCAGGTACTGCTGCCCGTACTGGTTGATCACGGTCAGATGCTGTAGCCCTGTCCGGGCGCGGGCGTCATCAATGGCCGCCTGTTCGGGCGTCTTCACCGGCTGTTTATTGGGGCCAAATCCCCAGAGGTTCACCAGAGGACCGACGGTCACATCCATCGCCCCGTTGGTTTTATAACCCACGCGCATTGCCTCGGTCACGATATCGGCCATCGCCTCGCTCACCGGCCACAGAGAGGTGCTGGTCGAGAGGTTAAAGCGCATCAGCGCCGAGTCATTTTTATAGGTCGACAGCAGCTGATCGTCGGCGTCCAGCTGCGACTGGATTTTGCCGCGAAGTTCATCCGTGCGTGTTTTATCGAGGTTCATCACGCTGACGCGCCAGAAGGTGCCCATCGTTTTACCTTCGAGCACCGTCGCGGCAGGTGCATCGGTTTTCGCCACGGTCGCGGGATCGTTACACGCGGTCAGGAAAAAAAGCATAGCCAGAAAGCTGGCGCGTAAAAAAGTCATGTCCATTCATTATTATCCTCATGCCAGGGCGGCAAGAGTACACCAAAACAGGGTCGTTGTGAGAATGCAGCAAGCACAAAAAAGGGGGCCATCAGGCCCCCTTACGTCACACGTTAACGCGATTAGAACTGGTAAACCAGGCCCAGCGCGACGATATCGTCAGTACCGATACCCGCCTGACGGGTGAAGTCATTTTCATCAACCAGGTTGATTTTGTAATCCACGTAGGTGGACATGTTTTTGTTGAAGTAGTAAGTCGCACCCACATCAACATATTTCAGCAGATCCTGATCGCCGTAACCTTCGATGTCTTTGCCTTTAGACTGCAGGTAAGCCACGGATGGACGCAGGCCGAAGTCGAACTGGTACTGAGCAACCACTTCGAAGTTCTGCGCTTTGTTGGCCCAACCCAGATCGCCTGCGCGAGTCGCGTTGTAGGTCTGAGTATACTGAGCAGCCAGGTAGATGTTGTTCGCGTCGTATTTCAGACCGCCGGTATAGGTTTCAGCGCGGTCGCCAGTACCGAAGCCCATGTCGTTCTGGGAACTGGTGCGCTTAGAGCTGGACACGGCAGTACCAATACCGAAGCCTTCGCCCAGGTTATAAGTGATAGAACCGCCAACGCCATCACCGTTCTGACGCAGTGCTTCACGACCGTTGTTGGTCTGGTCTTCACCGCTTACGCTACCGTTTTTACCTTGATACTGAACAGCAAAGTTCAGGCCATCAACCAGGCCGAAGAAATCGCTGTTACGATAGGTCGCAAAGCCGTTACCACGCTGCTGCATGAAGTTGTCAGAACCGTAGGTGTCACCGCCGAATTCTGGCAGAACGTCGGTCCAGGAAGTTACATCGTAAACTACGCCGTAGTTACGACCGTAGTCGAAAGAACCCGCGTCACCAAATTTCAGACCGGCAAACGCCACACGGGTCCAGGCGTTGTTTTCATTCTCACCTGAGTTACCCTGAATCTGGTATTCCCACTGGCCGTAACCGGTCAGCTGATCGTTAACCTGGGTTTCGCCTTTGAAGCCAAGACGCATGTAGGTCTGGTCGCCATCAGCGCTGTCGTCATCGGAGAAATAGTGCAGACCATCAACTTTACCGTACAGATCTAATTTGTTGCCATCTTTGTTATAAATTTCGGCCGCATTTGCTGCGCCTGCCACCAGGAGTGCTGGTACCAGGAGGGACAGTACTTTAACTTTCATTTTATTAACCCTCTGTTATATGCCTTATAATTGCCACTGCTTACTGGTTAACCCTCATTAACCAGTCGGCAATTTCATTCTCCGCAAAATTACAGAATAATCCAACGCGAATATGATACGAAAACTTTGAAGATGTTTCATTTATCCATCAACATGTTTCAAAATGTAAATATCAAGGAACTTTTACAAAGCACAAATAGCTTAGAAATTTAGCACTTATAATCAAAAGGAAAAACATACCAATAATAATCAATAAGTTATAATAAAAATCGTTACAGCACTGAATGACAAAACAAGATCTCACCTAATCTCTAAAATATCTCTCGCTATCATCATTAACTTTATTTATTACCGTCATTCAGTTTTGAATGTCTGTTTATCCCTAATTGAGCCGGATGCTTCGCATTCGGTTTTTTTTTACCTTTCTTTACGTAACTTCTCGTTTTTTGTGCTACCGCACCGAAATTGTAACGACTATTAACTAAATTCTCATCGGCCAACCTTCGCGAACACACAATTGATGTAAAACTTAATTTCTTGTTAATTCGTGCTATTTGCTGGCTAAGCGCACTTATTATTTGTACGCGCACGGCGTGTTTGTACATGTTTACTGCGCCGCCCGCCGCCGATATTGTCCGTGGAAAAAGTCGCCTTTTCCCGGACAGTGGCGCTGGAAATTCAGTTATTACCCTTTATACTGCCCTATCGCCACAGAGCATGACCATGACGGGTTAAAGATATCAATGAGTCAGACTGAAACCACCGCCCCGAGCAAATTCTCCCTCCTCCCCGGGAGCATCACCCGTTTCTTTCTTCTTTTGATCGTTGTGCTGTTAGTGACCATGGGGGTGATGGTACAAAGCGCGGTTAATGCCTGGCTGAAGGACAAGAGCTATCAGGTCGTCGATATCACCCACGCCGTGCATAAGCGCATCGATACCTGGCGCTACGCCACCTGGCAGATTTACGACAATATTGCAGCTGCACCGGCCTCCTCATCCGGAGATGGACTTCAGGAGACACGGCTTAAGCAGGATGTCTATTACCTCGAAAAACCGCAGCGTAAGACTGAGGCGCTTATTTTTGGCTCTCACGACAGCGCGACGCTTGAGATGACGCAGCGTATTTCGACCTATCTGGATACCCTCTGGGGTGCCGAAACGGTGCCATGGTCGATGTACTATCTGAACGGTCAGGACAACAGCATGATCCTGATCTCAACGCTGCCGTTAAAAGATCTCTCTTCCGGGTTTAAAGAGACCACCGTGGGCAGCATCGTCGATTCCCGCCGGGCAGAGATGCTGCAGCAGGCGAACGCCCTTGATGAACGTGAGAGCTTCTCTTCCCTGCGCCGCCTGGCCTGGCAAAACGGTCATTATTTTACTCTGCGCACCACCTTCAACCAGCCAGGACATCTGGCGACGGTGGTCGCCTTCGATTTACCCATTAATGATTTAATCCCGCCGGACATGCCGCTCGATAGCTTCCGTCTGGAGCCCGACAGCAGCACCCAGAACATGCGTGCGGCGTCTGACAAAGAGGCCGCAGAGAGCGTATCGATCTCCTTTAACGGTTCAAAAATCGAAATTGCCTCATCCCTGAACTCGACCGGTATGCGCCTAGTGTGGCAGGTGCCGTTTGGCACGCTGTTACTCGACACGCTGCAAAATATCCTGCTGCCTCTGCTGCTGAATATCGGTCTGCTGGCGCTGGCGCTGTTTGGCTACAGCACCTTCCGCTTCCAGTCGGGACGTCAGAGCGACGCCGCGGCGGTCCCGGCCGGTACCAGCAATGAGCTGCGCGTATTACGCGCGCTGAATGAAGAGATTGTTTCCGTGCTGCCGCTTGGGGTCTTAGTTCACGATCAGGAAGCAAATCGTACGGTAATGAGCAATAAAATTGCCGACCATCTGCTGCCGCATCTTAACCTGCAGAACATCACCACCATGGCGGATCAGCACCAGGGGGTGATTCAGGCCACCATCAACAATGAACTGTACGAGATCCGCCAGTTCCGCAGCCAGGTGGCTTCACGTACGCAAATCTTCATCATCCGCGATCAGGATCGCGAAGTGCTGGTGAATAAAAAGCTCAAGCAGGCGCAAAGACTTTATGAGAAAAACCAGCAGGGGCGCGCCGCATTTATGCAGAACATTGGCGATGCCTTCAAGCAGCCGTTAAAAACGCTGGCGACCCAGGCGGCGGCGTTAAATACGTCAGAAAGCCACCAGCTTGCCTGTCAGGCCGACTCGCTGGTTAGAATGGTTGATGAGATCCAGCTGGCGAACATGCTGGAGAATGATTTCTGGAAGGGAACCCCCACCCTCTTCTCCATTCAGGATCTGATCGATGAAGTGGTTCCGGAAGTCCTGCCCGTGATTAAGCGCAAAGGGCTGCAGCTGCTGATCAATAACAATCTCCCGGCAAATGATGAACGCCACGGCGATCGTGAAGCGCTGCGCCGCATACTGTTGATGATTATTCAGTACGCGGTAACCACCACGCAGATCGGCAAGATCACCCTCGAAGTCAGTACGGAGGAGTCGGCAGAAGACCGCCTGACGTTCCGCATCCTGGACACCGGGGAAGGCGTCACCACGAGTGAAATTGATAATCTGCACTTCCCGTTCCTGAATGACACGCAAAGCGATCGCTACGGCAAGGCAAATGCCCTTACCTTCTGGCTGTGCGATCAGCTGGCGCGTAAGCTCGGCGGCCATCTCAATATCAAGGCCCGTGAATCTCTCGGCACCCGCTATTCTCTGCACGTGAAAATGGCGGCCAATCCGCAGGAAGAAGATGAAGAGCGTCTGCTGGATGATGTCGTGGTGATGGTCGATGTTACGTCGAACGAGATCCGCAATATTGTCGTTCGTCAGTTAGAAAACTGGGGTGCGGCCTGCATCACCCCGGATGAAAGACTTGCAAGTCAAGAATTTGATCTGTTTTTAACTGATAATCCGTCTAATCTTACTGCCTCCGGCTTGCTTTTAAGCGATGATGAGTCAGGCGTGCGGAAAATCGGCCCTGGCCAGCTGCGCGTCAACTTTAATATAAGCAATGCGATGCAGGAAGCTGTACTACAACTAATAGAAGAGCAGCTGGCGCAGGAAGAGATAGCGGAATCACCGTTAGGCGGTAATGAAAATGCCGAGCTTCACGCCAGCGGATACTATTCACTCTTTGTTGATACAGTACCAGATGATGTTAAGCGGTTGTATACTGAGTCCGCTGCGAATGATTTTGCAGCGCTGGCACAGACAGCACACCGGCTTAAAGGGGTGTTTGCCATGCTTAATCTGGTTCCCGGCAAGCAGTTATGTGAAACGCTGGAACATCTAATTCGTGAGAAAGATGCCTCTGGCATTGAAAAATACATCAGCGACATTGACGCCTACGTCAAAAGCTTGCTGTAGCAAGGTAGCCTTATACATGAACAATATGAACGTAATTATTGCCGATGACCATCCGATTGTACTGTTCGGTATTCGCAAATCACTTGAACAGATCGAGTGGGTGAATGTAGTCGGTGAATTTGAAGACTCTACAGCACTGATCAATAACCTCCCAAAGCTTGATGCACACGTGCTCATTACCGATCTCTCCATGCCTGGAGACAAATACGGTGATGGGATCACGCTCATCAAATATATTAAACGTCACTTCCCGGATATCTCGATCATTGTTCTCACCATGAACAACAACCCGGCGATCCTGAGCGCGGTTCTGGATCTGGACATCGAAGGGATTGTGCTGAAACAAGGCGCACCGACCGATCTGCCTAAAGCGCTTGCGGCGCTGCAGAAAGGCAAGAAGTTCACGCCTGAAAGCGTTTCTCGTCTGCTGGAAAAAATCAGCGCGGGTGGCTACGGTGACAAACGCCTGTCGCCGAAAGAGAGTGAAGTTCTGCGCCTGTTCGCAGAAGGTTTCCTGGTGACCGAGATTGCCAAGAAGCTGAACCGCAGTATTAAAACCATCAGCAGCCAGAAGAAATCAGCGATGATGAAGCTGGGCGTGGATAACGATATTGCTCTGCTGAACTATCTCTCCTCCGTCACGCTGAGCGCAACCGACAAGGATTGATCTCCGCTGTTTATGCCGGGTGGCGCTCGCGCTTACCCGGCCTACAGAACCCGCAGGCCCGCGCAAGCGCAGTGCCGCCGGGCAATTAAAAAAGGCCCTTCCGGGCCTTTTTTATATCCGTGTTTTTCTCACACGCTCCGCGTAAATCGACAATGTCTGCTTCAGCACGTCCAGCGTCACCGGTTTCGACAGACAGCTGTCCATGCCTGACTCCAGACAGCGCTGCTTCTCTTCCGCCAGCGCGTTCGCCGTTACGCCCACCACTGGCAACGTCAGGCCAAGCTGTCGGATGCGCTGCGTCAGACGGTAGCCGTCCATATTAGGCATGTTGACGTCGCTCAGCACGATATCAATATGATTCTTACTCAGCACGTTCAGCGCATCCACGCCGTCATTGGCGGTTTTGCACTGGTAGCCCAGCGATCCAAGCTGGTCAGCCAGCAGGCGACGGTTTATCGGATGGTCATCCACCACCAGAATCATCATATCGTCATTCACCGACGCCAGAGACTCCGGTGACGGCAATCCACCCGCGCCGTCGCGCTCTTCCAGTTCCACTTTGTAGATGCGCGCCAGCAGGCTCAACAGCTCGTGCGGGGTGGCGACACTGTGTACCCATTCCCCTGGTGCGCGCTCAACCGGGATACCGATGTGGCGACGGCAGAAGAGCACTGACCCTCTCCCCTGCCACGGCTGTTCCGGCATCTCGTCGGCGATCAGCACATCGTCCACGTCCGGTGTTTGACCTTCATAGCGGCTCACCCTCACGCCGCTGTGGGTAAGCAGTGCCGTCAGATAGTCATTCAGCGAGGCGTTATGCACCGCCAGCCAGCAGCGCTTATCGCTCAGCCCGTCTACCGTGGCTTTTGCCGGATACTGCGCCGAATAGAGCGGAATGCGGATGGTGAACTGGCTGCCCATGCCGGGCTCGGTATCCACGGAGATGTCGCCATCCATCATGCTGACGAGCTTCTCACAAATCGCCAGCCCCAGTCCGGAGCCCTGGAAGTTACGTTGCACGCCGGTACCGACCTGGAAGAACGGATCGAACAGACGAACCACCTCCTTCGCCGGGATGCCGACGCCCGTGTCGCGCACGCGAATGCTCAGGTAATCCCCCGCCCGGCAGACGTGCAGCACAATACAGCCGGTATCGGTGAATTTAATGGCGTTGCTGAGCAGGTTAGAGATGACCTGTTGCAGGCGCATCGGATCGCCGTGCAGCGTCAGCGGCACGTCCGGCTCAATAAAGCAGTAGAGCCCCAGCTGTTTACGCACCACCAGCGGGAGATAGTTGGCGCTGATATGGTTCATCACCTCGCGCGGCGAAAACTCGCGCGGCTCGATTTTCAGCTGCTCGGACTCGATTTTAGAGAAGTCGAGAATATCGCTGATGATCTTCAGCAGCAGGCTGGAGGAGTTGTTCATCGCCGTCACCAGCCGGTCGACGCCCTTCGGCAATTCCTTGGTCTGCAGCAGATCGAGGTTACCGATGATCCCGTACAGCGGCGTACGCAGCTCGTGGCTGACGGTGGCAAGGAACATGGACTTCGACTGGCTGGCCTGCTCTGCCGCCTGCGCCATCTCCTGTAACGACTCTTCCATCTTCACGCGCGCGGAGACATCCACCAGCACGCAAATCGCCACATTTTCATTGCGATAGCGGGAATGCACAAAGCTGATCTGCAGGTTGGTGTGCGTACTGGTGAGCACGTCGACAAAGTTAACCTGCTGACCGCAGATAATTTGCGTCAGCCTCTGCCGGTCTTCGTGCGTCAGCATGTTCAGGTAGTTATGTGCCAGTTCGTTACTCAGGATATTGGTCCCGTCCTGGGTACGCAGAATACAAATCCCCACCGGCGCAGAGGCAACAATCTTGCGGTTAAACTGCTCGTGTTCCTCCAGTCGCTGGGCGTCGCTTTCGGCAGGAATAAAGATTTTCCGCTCATACATGCGCGCCAGCGTGAACAGTGCGCCCCCCGCCAGCAGGTTGAGCAGAATCGCATTCATGATAAGAATGCGTATCCGCTCAAGCACCATATCCACCGGCAGCGAATAGACGATACTGAGCGACGAAGGCGGCAGGCTCTTCTTCAGCACCAGCTCGCGGAAACCTGAGGTATAGCCAAACCACGACCGCTCCTGCATCCAGTGCGGTTCAACGTTTAGACGGTTATCGGGCCCGGCAAGCGAGATCAGCTGATGACCGTTTTCATCCAGAATGGTCACGCCCATGGGCAGGCTGCCCGGGGTGAAGAAGTTTTCCATGCGAATGGTCTGCTCAATCCCCAGCAGCGCCTGCAGGCGATTGCCCAGATAAACCGGCGTCAGGGCGTAGAAATAGCCCACGCCCGGACGCGGGCCCTGGCTCACCCAGAAGATGTTATTGCCGCGCTCGTCCTGCGGTGCATTGCGGTATTTGACAATACGTTCATGCAGGCTTTTCAGCGCATCGTCACGCTCAACGGGCACGTCGCGCAGGCCAAAGTCAGCCATGCAGAGATTCTCGCTGCCAATCAGGAAGACGCGGTTCAGGTCATAGGCGGCGGAGAAATTGTCGCGCCAGTAGCGCATAAACCAGGCGAGCGATTCCAGAGAGCCGCGCCAGGTATTGCTCATGGTGGAGCAATCGGAATCCGGGAACAGCGGCTGGAAGTCCGGGACTTCGGTTTTGTCATCACGCCCGCGAAGCGCAAGGATACCGTTTTCCGCCGTCAGACGATTTTCGGCAATATACTTCAGCTCCTTCATCACGTCAGACGTCCGCTGAATGTAGCGCTGGGCCTGGTCGGAGCTTAAGTTAAACTCCTGGCGGATCTCCGCTTCTTTCTGGTGCAGGGCGTTAACGATGTAAAACACCGAGAACAGGGCCACCAGCAGCCAAAGCAGGAGCGCCAGCGCCCGAAACAGATAGCGAGAGACTTTCAGCGTAGTACGAAAGGAGACGAGGTATTTCAAGGGGGCGAGGCTCCGCCGTCGGGGTCAAAAGAATGTGGTTAAGGTAGCGGTAAACGCGCCAGGTCGCAACGTTGACTTATCTGCTTGTGCAAAAGAAAAGGGCCGGAATCCGGCCCTTTTTTGCATCAGGAGACATTACTCGTCAGCGTCATCCGCTACGTCATCGTCGGTGTCGGCTTCCGGCGCGATATCCTCATCGCCTTCCGCGACGCTACCGTCGATGGAGTCGAGCTCTTCGTCATCCACCGGCTCAGCAACGCGCTGCAGACCCACCACGTTTTCATCTTCCGCTGTACGGATGAGGATCACGCCCTGGGTGTTACGACCCACCACGCTGATCTCAGACACGCGGGTACGCACCAGCGTACCGGCATCGGTGATCATCATGATCTGGTCCGCATCGTCCACCTGCACCGCGCCAACAACGGAACCGTTGCGCTCGGTCACCTTGATGGAGATTACGCCCTGCGTGCCGCGAGACTTGGTCGGGTATTCCCCTTCCGCCGTACGTTTACCGTAACCATTCTGCGTCACGGTCAGGATTGCCCCTTCACCGCGCGGAATAATCAGAGAAACAACGCTGTCTTCGCCAGCCAACTTGATACCACGCACGCCCGTCGCGGTACGGCCCATCGCACGAACGGCGTCTTCTTTGAAGCGAACCACTTTACCGGCCGCAGAGAAGAGCATCACTTCATCGGAACCGGAGGTCAGATCCACGCCAATCAGCTCGTCGCCTTCGTTCAGGTTCACGGCGATAATACCGGCAGAACGCGGACGGCTGAATTCGGTCAGCGCGGTCTTCTTCACGGTACCGCTGGCGGTCGCCATAAAGACGTTCACGCCCTCTTCGTACTCGCGTACCGGCAGGATAGCGGTGATACGTTCGTTCGCTTCCAGCGGCAGCAGGTTAACGATTGGACGACCACGCGCGCCACGGCTTGCTTCCGGCAGCTGATAGACTTTCATCCAGTACAGACGACCGCGGCTGGAGAAGCAGAGGATCGTGTCATGGGTGTTCGCCACCAGCAGGCGGTCAATGAAGTCTTCTTCTTTAATACGTGCTGCAGATTTGCCTTTACCGCCACGACGCTGTGCTTCGTAGTCGGTTAACGGCTGATACTTCACGTAGCCCTGGTGAGACAGGGTCACAACAACGTCTTCCTGGTTGATCAGGTCTTCGATGTTGATGTCCGCGCTGTTGGCGGTAATTTCGGTGCGGCGCTCGTCGCCGAACTGATCGCGGACCAGCTCCAGCTCTTCGCGGATCACTTCCATCAGGCGCTCTGCGCTGCCCAGAATATGAAGCAGCTCAGCAATCTGTTCCAGCAGCTCTTTGTATTCGTCGAGCAGTTTTTCATGCTCAAGGCCGGTCAGTTTCTGCAGACGCAGATCCAGAATCGCCTGGGCCTGCTGTTCAGTCAGGTAGTACTGACCGTCACGCACGCCGAATTCAGGTTCCAGCCACTCAGGACGCGCCGCGTCATCGCCCGCACGTTCCAGCATCGCGGCGACGTTGCCCAGATCCCACGGACGGGAAATCAGCGCAGTTTTCGCTTCCGCCGGGGTTGGTGCACGACGGATCAGTTCGATGATCGGGTCGATGTTGGCCAGCGCAACCGCCAGCGCTTCAAGGATGTGCGCACGGTCGCGCGCTTTGCGCAGTTCGAAGATAGTACGACGGGTCACCACTTCACGGCGGTGACGGACGAACGCGCTCAGGATCTCTTTCAGGTTCATGATCTTCGGCTGACCATGGTGCAGTGCAACCATGTTGATACCGAAGGAGACCTGAAGCTGCGTCTGGGAGTACAGGTTGTTCAGGACAACCTCACCCACCGCGTCGCGTTTGATCTCAATCACGATGCGCATGCCGTCTTTGTCAGACTCGTCACGCAGCGCGCTGATGCCTTCAACACGTTTTTCTTTTACCAGCTCCGCGATCTTTTCAATCAGACGCGCTTTGTTCACCTGATACGGGATCTCGTGAACAATGATGGTTTCACGGCCGGTTTTAGCGTCCGCTTCAACTTCGGCGCGGGCACGGATGTAGATCTTGCCGCGGCCGGTACGGTACGCTTCTTCAATACCGCGACGACCGTTGATGATCGCCGCCGTCGGGAAGTCCGGACCCGGGATGTGTGCCATCAGCCCTTCAATGCTGATGTCTTCATCGTCGATATAGGCCAGACAGCCGTTAATCACCTCAGTGATATTGTGCGGCGGAATGTTGGTTGCCATACCGACCGCGATGCCGGACGAACCGTTCACTAACAGGTTCGGGATCTTGGTGGGCATCACATCTGGGATGCGCTCGGTGCCGTCGTAGTTATCGACGAAATCAACGGTCTCTTTTTCCAGGTCGGCCATCAGCTCATGAGCGATTTTCGACATACGGATTTCCGTATAACGCATCGCCGCAGCGGAGTCGCCGTCGACTGAACCAAAGTTACCCTGACCATCTACCAGCATGTAGCGCAAGGAGAATGGCTGCGCCATACGAACGATGGTGTCATAAACGGCGGTATCACCATGCGGGTGATATTTACCGATGACGTCACCGACGACGCGGGCAGATTTTTTATAGGCTTTATTCCAGTCATTGCCCAATACGTTCATGGCGTATAGTACGCGACGGTGTACCGGCTTCAGGCCATCGCGGACATCCGGCAGCGCACGGCCAACAATGACCGACATCGCATAGTCCAGATAGGAGCTCTTCAGCTCTTCCTCGATGTTAACCGGTGTAATTTCTCTCGCAAGGTCGCTCATCTAACCGCTATCCCTCTACTGTATCCCGGATTCAAAGGTCGCAAATTATAACACAGCCGAGGTGATTGAGGTAAACCTATACGCTTTATTCACAGGGATTGCCTGATATACTCATTCGTCTTGCTAAATAAGGAGTAAAAGCACCCATGAATGCCGAAAAATCCCCGGTGGCTCACAACGTTGACCACGAAGAGATTGCCAAATTTGAAGCGGTGGCGTCCCGCTGGTGGGATCTCGAAGGTGAGTTCAAACCGCTGCACCGTATTAACCCGCTGCGTCTGGGCTATATTGCGGAGCGTTCCGGCGGTCTGTTCGGTAAAAAAGTGCTCGATGTCGGCTGCGGCGGCGGTATCCTGGCGGAAAGCATGGCGCGCGAAGGGGCGAACGTCACGGGCCTGGATATGGGTTTTGAACCGCTGCAGGTTGCCCGTCTTCACGCGCTGGAGTCTGGCATACAGGTAGACTACGTGCAGGAAACCGTGGAAGAACACGCGGCAAAACATGCCCATCAGTACGATGTGGTGACCTGCATGGAGATGCTGGAGCACGTTCCCGATCCACAGTCCGTAGTGCACGCCTGTGCAAAACTGGTGAAACCGGGCGGCCAGGTCTTCTTCTCAACCCTCAACCGCAACGCTAAAGCCTGGCTGATGGCCGTCGTCGGCGCGGAGTATGTGCTGCGCATGGTGCCGAAAGGCACGCATGACGTGAAGAAATTCATCAAGCCGGCGGAGCTGTTAAGCTGGGTTGACCAGACGTGGCTCAAGGAGCAGCACATCACCGGCCTGCACTACAATCCGCTGACCAATAAATTCAAACTCGCACCGGGCGTTGATGTTAACTATATGTTGCACACAACCGCCAAAAGCGACTAACGTCATTCGTTATTCTTATAAAGATTGCGCGACATCATGTTGCGCAATTCTGACCTCCCGTTGAAGAAATCAGCACTCGATCAAATTTTGAATTTTTTTTCTTAATTATTGACATGTCTTCCAGGCCTTACGGTACGAGGACTTAGCCTTTTTTACCCTTTCACAACCTCAATTTAACGTCAAAATCAACCCTTGTGCTGAAAAGATTCGATACTAGAATACTCACCATATAGCGTTTTTCTTATCGCAAACCCCCTATATGTAGTATTTATCCACAGAGTTAGTCACAAGACGGTTCTGTGGATAAGCGGGGGATATTTTTTATTTCACGGACAGGTAAAACCCACATGAATCAGAGTCTGCTGGTGACAAAGCGCGACGGTACTACCGAGCGTATCAATCTGGACAAAATCCATCGAGTTCTCGACTGGGCAGCAGAAGGACTGAACAACGTATCTATCTCCCAGGTTGAACTGCGTTCTCATATTCAGTTCTACGACGGCATCAAAACGTCTGATATCCACGAAACCATCATCAAAGCGGCGGCGGACCTGATCTCCCGCGAAGCACCGGATTATCAGTACCTGGCTGCACGTCTGGCGATTTTCCACCTGCGTAAAAAAGCCTACGGCCAGTTTGAGCCGCCGAAGCTTTACGATCACGTGGTGAAAATGGTTGAGCTGGGCAAATACGACACGCATCTGCTGGAAGACTATACGGAAGAAGAGTTCGAGCAGATGAACGGGTTTATCGATCACTGGCGCGACATGAACTTCTCCTACGCGGCGGTGAAGCAGCTCGAAGGCAAATACCTGGTTCAGAACCGTGTAACCGGTGAGATCTACGAAAGCGCCCAGTTCCTCTACATTCTGGTGGCCGCCTGCCTGTTCTCAAACTACCCGCGTGATACCCGTCTGGATTACGTGAAGCGATTCTACGATGCGGTATCGACGTTCAAGATTTCTCTGCCTACGCCAATCATGTCTGGCGTGCGCACCCCTACCCGTCAGTTCAGCTCCTGCGTGCTGATCGAGTGTGGTGACAGCCTGGATTCCATCAACGCCACCTCCAGCGCCATTGTGAAATACGTTTCCCAGCGCGCCGGTATCGGCATCAACGCCGGCCGCATCCGTGCGCTGGGCAGCCCGATTCGCGGCGGTGAAGCTTTCCACACCGGCTGTATCCCGTTCTATAAGCACTTCCAGACGGCAGTAAAATCCTGCTCTCAGGGCGGCGTACGCGGCGGTGCTGCGACCCTGTTCTACCCAATGTGGCACCTGGAAGTGGAAAGCCTGCTGGTTCTGAAAAACAACCGTGGTGTCGAAGGCAACCGCGTGCGTCACATGGACTACGGCGTGCAGATCAACAAGCTGATGTACACCCGTCTGCTGAAGGGCGAAGACATTACCCTGTTCAGCCCGTCCGACGTCCCGGGCCTGTACGACGCATTCTTCGCCGATCAGGACGAGTTCGAGCGTCTGTACACCAAATACGAAAAAGACGACAGCATCCGCAAGCAGCGCGTGAAGGCGGTCGATCTGTTCTCCCTGATGATGCAGGAACGTGCCTCTACCGGCCGTATCTACATCCAGAACGTTGACCACTGCAATACCCACAGCCCGTTCGATCCGGTCGTTGCGCCAGTGCGCCAGTCTAACCTGTGCCTGGAGATCGCCCTGCCGACCAAACCGCTGGAAGACGTGAACGACGAAAACGGTGAAATTGCGCTGTGTACGCTGTCCGCATTTAACCTGGGCGCAATTAAGAGCCTGGACGAGCTGGAAGAGCTGGCCGTGCTGGCAGTTCGTGCCCTCGACGCTCTGCTGGACTACCAGGATTACCCAATCCCGGCCGCGAAACGCGGTGCGATGGGCCGCCGTACCCTGGGTATCGGCGTGATCAACTTCGCCTACTGGCTGGCGAAAAACGGCAAGCGTTACTCCGACGGCAGCGCTAACAACCTGACGCACCAGACGTTCGAAGCGATTCAGTACTACCTGATGAAAGCCTCTAACGAGCTAGCGAAAGAGCAAGGCGCGTGCCCGTGGTTCAACGAAACCACCTACGCGAAAGGCATTCTGCCGATCGACACCTACAAGAAAGACCTGGATGCGATCGTCAGCGAGCCGCTGCATCTCGACTGGGAAGGCCTGCGCGAGTCCATTAAAACGCACGGCCTGCGTAACTCCACGCTCTCTGCCCTGATGCCGTCTGAGACCTCTTCGCAGATCTCTAACGCCACCAACGGCATTGAGCCACCGCGCGGCCACGTCAGCATCAAAGCCTCGAAAGACGGCGTGCTGCGTCAGGTGGTGCCGGATTACGAGACGCTGGGTGACAACTACGAGCTGCTGTGGGAAATGCCAAACAACGACGGTTACCTGCAGCTGGTGGGTATCATGCAGAAGTTTATCGACCAGTCGATCTCTGCCAATACCAACTATGACCCGACGCGCTTCCCGTCAGGCAAGGTTCCGATGCAGCAACTGCTGAAAGACCTGCTCACCGCCTACAAATTTGGCGTGAAAACGCTGTACTATCACAACACCCGTGATGGTGCGGAAGACGCGCAGGACGACCTGGTTCCGTCAATTCAGGACGATGGCTGCGAAAGCGGCGCATGTAAGATCTAAGCACTTCGCCGGGTGGCGCTACGCTTACCCGGCCTACGGTTTTGTAGGCCCGGCAAACGCATTGCCGCCGGGCAATAAAATCTCAACAGGACTCACCGCAATGGCATATACCACCTTTTCACAGACGAAAAACGACCAGCTCAAAGAGCCGATGTTCTTCGGCCAGCCGGTCAACGTGGCACGCTACGATCAGCAAAAATATGACATCTTCGAAAAGCTGATTGAAAAGCAACTCTCCTTCTTCTGGCGTCCGGAAGAAGTGGACGTCTCCCGCGACCGTATTGACTACCAGTCTCTGCCGGATCACGAAAAACATATCTTCATCAGCAACCTGAAGTACCAGACGCTGCTGGACTCCATTCAGGGCCGTAGCCCGAACGTGGCGCTGCTGCCGCTGATCTCGATTCCAGAGCTGGAAACCTGGGTGGAAACCTGGGCGTTCTCCGAGACGATCCACTCCCGCTCTTATACCCACATTATCCGCAACATCGTGAACGATCCGGCGGTGGTGTTTGACGATATCGTCACCAACGAGCAGATCCAGAAGCGCGCGGAAGGCATTGCTCATTACTACGACGAGCTGATCGAGATGACCAGCTACTGGCACCTGCTGGGTGAAGGCACCCACCACGTGGATGGCAAAACCATCACCGTAAACCTGCGTGCGCTGAAAAAGCAGTTGTACCTGTGCCTGATGAGCGTCAACGCGCTGGAAGCGATCCGCTTCTACGTGAGCTTCGCCTGCTCCTTCGCCTTTGCCGAGCGCAAGCTGATGGAAGGCAACGCCAAGATTATCCGTCTGATTGCCCGTGATGAAGCCCTGCACCTGACCGGTACCCAGCACATGCTGAACCTGCTGCGCAGCGGCACGGACGATCCTGAGATGGCGGCAATCGCCGAAGAGTGCAAGCAGGAGTGCTACGACCTGTTCGTGCTGGCGGCCCAGCAGGAGAAAGAGTGGGCAGACTATCTGTTCCGTGACGGCTCCATGATTGGCCTGAACAAAGACATCCTGTGCCAGTACGTGGAGTACATCACCAACATCCGCATGCAGGCTGTCGGTCTCGACCTGCCGTTCCAGACGCGCTCTAACCCTATCCCGTGGATCAACACCTGGCTGGTGTCCGATAACGTGCAGGTCGCGCCGCAGGAAGTGGAAGTGAGTTCTTATCTGGTCGGTCAGATTGATTCTGAAGTCAACACCGACGACCTGAGCGATTTCCAGCTCTGATGACGCGCGTCACGCTGAGCCTTTCGGGTACAGAAGTGCTGTGCCAGGAAGAGCACCCTTCCCTGCTGGTGGCGCTTGAAGCGCATCAGGTGGAGGTCGAGTACCAGTGTCGTGAAGGCTATTGCGGCTCGTGCCGCTGCCGTCTGGTCGCCGGCCAGGTGGACTGGCTGACCGAACCGCTGGCCTTTATCAACGAAGGGGAAATTTTGCCCTGCTGCTGCCGGGCAAAAGGCGATATCGAGATCGAGATGTGAATGTGTCGGGTGGCGCTTCGCTTACCCGACCTACAAAACCGCAGTTCGTAGGCCGGGTAAGGCGCAGCCGCCACCCGGCAATTTCAGCGTTAATCCTTCAAAAAGCTCACCGCTTTATCCGGGAAGTCCGTAAACAGTCCGTCCACGCCCGCCTGCTTATACAACACCTCATAAAGCTGATTCACATCCGTGGCATACGGCGGCAGCTGGTCTGCACGCACGGTGTACGGATGCACCTGCATCTTGCTGGCATGCGCCTCTTTCACCATCGCCGTCAGCTTCACGTGGCCCGGCGTTGAGCCTTCCGCCACCAGCATATGGTAATCCGGCCCAATGCCGTCGGCGTACTGCGCAATCTGCTTCATCGCGCCCGGCTTAAACATCCAGTCGTAGTTGTAGTTCACCCACGTCCCGTCCGGCTGCTTCTCCTGGGTTTCATTCCAGTCAGTGTAGGCAATCAGCTGCACCAGGTTGAGGTTCATGCCCATCTTCGGCTCCAGCTCGGTTTTGATGCGCTTCAGTTCGGCGGCATCAAAACACTGCAGGTAGACCTTGTCCTTCTTGCTGGTGTAGCCGTACTGTTTCAGCACCTCCAGCGTCTTCGCGGCAATGTCCTTCCCTTCCTGATGGTGGAACCACGGCGCTTTGATTTCCGGATAGATGCCGATGTTTTTACCGGTTGAGTGGTTCAGCCCCTGAACAAACTCAATCTCTTCCTGGAAGGTATGGATCCGGAAGTCAGATTTGCCCATCGGGAAACGTCCCGGATAGACCTGTACCTTCTTGCCGTTTTCAATCTCGAAGCCTTCGGTAAACTTCAGAGAGCGGATCTCCGCCAGCGTGAAGTCGATGGCATAGAAGCGGCCATCTTTACGGGCGCGATCCGGGAAGCGCTCCGCCACGTCCGTCACGCGGTCAAGATAGTGATCGTGCAGGACGACCAGCTGGTCGTCCTTCGTCATCACCAGATCCTGCTCCAGGTAATCCGCGCCCTGCGCATAGGCCATCGCTTTCGCCGGCAGCGTATGCTCCGGCAGATAGCCGCTCGCGCCGCGGTGGGCAATAACGATTTTATCCGCCGCCAGCGCGGACCCGGTCATCAGGCCCGCCAGCAGCAGGCCTGTCGCTAACTGAGTTAATTTCATCGCAAAGCTCCTTATTGACGACGTGCCAGCACTTCAGCGTGGTGACGTTTTTCCCCGATCATCACAACAATCAGCAGCAGTACCGCCAGCACGCTACCGCCGATCATCACCATAAAGCCGCCGTCCCAGCCGAAGAAGTCAACGGTGTAGCCTACAATGGCGCTCGCCGCGACCGAACCGCCGAGGTAGCCGAACAGGCCGGTAAAGCCCGCCGCCGTGCCCGCCGCTTTTTTCGGCGCCAGCTCCAGGGCATGCAGACCGATCAGCATCACCGGACCGTAAATCAGGAAACCGATGACGATCATGCAGGCCATATCTACTGATGGGTTACCCGGCGGGTTGAGCCAGTACACCACGGTCGCAATGGTCACCAGCGTCATAAAGAACACGCCCGTCGCACCGCGGTTACCTTTAAACACTTTGTCCGACATCCAGCCGCAAAGCAGCGTGCCCGGGATCCCGGCGTATTCATACAGGAAGTACGCCCAGGAGGATTTATCCAGCGCGAAGTGCTTCACCTCTTTCAGGTAGGTTGGCGACCAGTCGAGGATGCCGTAGCGCAGCAGGTAAACGAACACGTTCGCGACCGCGATGTACCACAGCAGCTTGTTCGGCAGCACGTACTTCATGAAGATCTGTTTTGCGGTCAGCTCTTCTTCATGTTCCTTGCTGTAATCATCCGGATAGTCGTTTTTGTACTCTTCAATCGGCGGCAGACCGCAGGACTGCGGCGTATCGCGCATCAGGGCGAAGGCAATAATCGCCACCAGAATGGCGCCAAAGGCAGGCATGTAGAGCGCCGCGTGCCAGTCGTTGAACCAGGCCATCCCCAGCAGGAACAGCAGAGGCGGAATACCGCCGCCCACGTTATGGGCGCAGTTCCACACCGACACGATGCCACCGCGCTCTTTCTGCGACCACCAGTGCACCATGGTACGCCCGCACGGTGGCCACCCCATCCCCTGGAACCAGCCGCAGAGGAACAGCAGCACGAACATGATGGCAATGCTGGAAGTTGCCCACGGCACAAAGCCCATGAACAGCATGACCGCGGCCGCCAGGATCAGACCGGCGGGCAGGAACACGCGCGGATTCGAGCGATCCGACACGGAGCCCATGATGAATTTGGAAAAACCGTAGGCGATAGAGATCCCCGACAGCGCGAACCCCAGATCGCCGCGGGAAAAGCCCTGCTCCACCAGATACGGCATAGCGAGCGCGAAGTTTTTACGTACAAGGTAGTACGCCGCGTACCCGAAGAAGATCCCCAGGAAGATTTGCCAACGCAGGCGGCGATAGAGCGGATCTATTTCTGCCTCTGGCAGACGCGCCCTGTGGGGCGCAGGTTTGAAGATACTGAGCATAACAGCCTCCGTGGCCTTGAAATGAATGAGCAGGTGGCTCGCACCTGAATTCCAGAGGCGGGGATGTTAAGAAATCACGGTGATTGTTACTGTGAATCAACGCACAGATTGTTACAGAAATATGACAGAATGCGCAAAAAAGCGCATGAAATCACGTTTCACTTTCGAATTCCGCGCGTTTATGTTCGAAATCAAACAAACCACAAAATTAATATGGCTAAATGATAAAAAACGAACATAGAGGGTAAACAATGACCAGTCACGATCCTCGTTATAGCGATGTGATAATCATTGGTGGTGGCGCAACCGGCGCCGGGATCGCGCGCGATTGCGCCCTTCGCGGCTTAAGCGTCACGCTTCTGGAACGCCATGATATCGCCACGGGCGCAACCGGGCGTAACCACGGCCTGCTGCACAGCGGCGCCCGGTATGCGGTCACCGACGCGGAATCCGCACGCGAATGTATTGCTGAAAACCAGATCCTCAAGCGTATCGCCCGACACTGCATTGAACCGACCGACGGCCTCTTTATTACCCTTCCTGAAGATGACCTCGCCTTTCAGGACACCTTTATTACCGCCTGCGGCGCCGCGGGCATTCAGGCTGAAGCCATGGATCCGGCGCTGGCGCGTAGGCTGGAACCGTCAGTTAACCCGGCGCTTATCGGCGCGGTGAAAGTCCCTGACGGCACCGTCGATCCGTTCCGCCTGACCGCCGCCAACATGCTGGACGCCCGGGAGCATGGCGCACATATCCTCACCGGGCACGAAGTGACCGGCCTTATCCGCGAAGGCCACCGCATCTGCGGTGTGCGGCTTTTTAATACGCAATACAATGAGCACAGCGAGCTGTATGCCACCGTGGTGGTCAACGCGGCGGGGATCTGGGGGCAGCGGATTGCGGAATACGCTGACCTGTCGGTGCGCATGTTCCCGGCGAAAGGCTCGCTGCTGATCCTCGACCACCGCATCAATAACCACGTGATCAACCGCTGCCGCAAACCGTCTGACGCCGATATCCTCGTGCCGGGAGATACCATTTCGTTAATCGGGACGACCTCAACCCACGTGGACTACAGCGAAATTGACTACAACCGCGTCACCGCTGAAGAGGTGGATATCCTGCTGCGCGAAGGGGAAAAACTGGCGCCGGTGATGGCGCAGACGCGCATTCTGCGCGCCTACGCGGGCGTGCGTCCGCTGGTCGCCAGCGACAACGATCCGAGCGGACGTAACGTCAGCCGGGGCATCGTGCTGCTCGATCACGCCGCGCGCGACGGCATGGACGGGTTTATCACCATCACTGGCGGCAAGCTGATGACCTATCGCCTGATGGCCGAGTGGGCAACCGATGCCGTCTGCCGCAAGCTGGGGAATACCAGGCCGTGCGTGACGGCAGAACAGCCGCTGCCGGGATCGCGGCAGTCCACCGAAAAAACGCTGCAAAAAATCATCTCTCTGCCCGCGCCGCTGCGCGGGTCCGCGGTATACCGCCACGGCGACAGAACGCCACCGTGGCTCGGTGAAGGACGAGTAAGCCGCAGCCTCGTGTGCGAGTGCGAAGCCGTCACCGCCGGTGAGGTGCAGTACGCGGTGGAGAACCTGACGGTCACCAGCCTGCTCGATCTTCGCCGACGCACCCGCGTCGGAATGGGCACCTGCCAGGGCGAACTGTGCGCCTGTCGCGCCGCCGGGCTGTTGCAGCGTTTTCACACCACCACCGCTACCCAGTCGCTCGATCAGCTCAGCGCGTTTTTAAACGAGCGCTGGAAAGGCATTCAGCCTGTCGCCTGGGGTGATGCCCTGCGTGAAAGTGAATTTACCCGCTGGGTCTACCAGGGGCTTTGCGGTCTTGAGAAGGAGCAACACGATGAAATTTGATACCGTGATTGTCGGCGGCGGGCTGGCGGGCCTGCTCTGCGGCATTAAGCTCACGAAGCAGGGGCTGCGCTGCGCGATTATCACCCGGGGGCAGAGCGCCCTGCACTTCTCGTCGGGCTCGCTGGATCTGGTAGACGAAGCGTACCGCGATAAGCTGCCACCAGAGCACCCGTATCACCTGATTGGCGCGCAGCATATTGACCGCTTTGCGCTGGAGACCGAAGCGCTGCTGGCAGACTGCGGCGCACGTCTGCAGGGCAGCGCCCGGCTCAATCACCAGCGCATCACGCCGCTCGGCACCCTGCGTTCCGCGTGGCTCAGCCCGGAGGAGGTGCCCGTTGCCCCCATTCGCGCGGAACGCGTGCGGGTGGTAGGGATTAGCGGCTTTCTGGATTTCCAGCCCCATCTCGCGGCGGCGTCGCTCTGTCGCCAGGGCGTTAACGCCGAAACGGCAGAGATAGAGCTGCCTGAGCTTGATGTCCTGCGCGATAACCCGAGCGAGTTTCGCGCGGTGAATATCGCCCGTTTTCTGGATAACGAAGAGAAATGGCCGTTGCTGTATGACGCCCTCAGGCCGCTTAGCAACAACTGTGACGCCCTGCTGATGCCCGCCTGCTTCGGTTTACGCGACAACCGGCTCTGGCGCTGGCTCTCGGATCGTCTGCCCTGCTCGCTCGGCCTGCTGCCCACGCTGCCCCCGTCCGTGCCCGGCATCCGCCTGCACACCCAGCTCCAGCGCCAGTTTGTTGCCCAGGGCGGCGTGTGGATGGCGGGGGATGAGGTGAAGAAAATTACCCTGGTGGACGGCGCGGTAAGCGAAATCTGGACGCGAAACCACGAGGATATTCCGCTTCGCGCCCGCTATACGGTGCTGGCAAGCGGCAGTTTCTTCAGCAACGGGCTGCTGAGCAGCCGGGAAGGCATTCGGGAAGCCATTATGGGGCTGGATGTTCGCCAGCGAGCCTCCCGCGCGGACTGGTATCAGAGTGATTTCTTCTCGCCGCAGCCCTGGCAGCAGTTCGGCGTGATTGTCGATAACCACCTGCATCCGCAGCTTTCCGGTAAGCCCGTCAGAACTCTTTTTGCTATCGGTTCGCTGCTGGGCGGATACGATCCCATCGCCCAGGGATGCGGTGGCGGCGTCTGCGCCGTCACGGCGCTGTATGTGGCAGAGCAGATTAGCCAGCGCACGGAGGCTGAACAATGAACGACACCCGTTTTGAAAGCTGCATCAAATGCACGGTGTGTACCACCGTCTGCCCGGTCAGCGGCGTGAACCCACGCTATCCCGGGCCTAAACAGGCCGGACCGGACGGCGAGCGCCTGCGCCTGAAGGACGGCAAGCTGTACGATGAAGCCCTGAAATACTGCATCAACTGCAAACGCTGCGAAGTCGCCTGCCCGTCGGATGTGAAAATCGGCGATATTATCCAGCGCGCCCGGGCGCGCTACAGTACGCAAAAGCCGTCGCTGCGGGACGCGATTCTGAGCCACACCGATCTGATGGGCAGCGTCTCTACGCCGTTTGCCCCGCTGGTGAATGCCGCGACCGCTCTCAAACCGGTGCGCCAGCTGCTGGATGCCACGCTGAAAATAGACCATCACCGCAGCCTGCCGAAATATTCTCACGGCACCTTCCGCCGCTGGTATAAATCCGTGGCGGCGAAGCAGGCGCAGTACGCCGAGCAGGTGGCCTTTTTCCACGGCTGCTATGTGAATTACAACCATCCGCAGCTGGGTAAAGATCTGCTGAAGGTGCTGAACGCCATGGGAACCGGCGTACAGCTGCTTAGCAAGGAGAAGTGCTGCGGCGTGCCGCTGATTGCTAACGGGTTTACCGATAAAGCGCGCAGTCAGGCTCGAAGTAATGTCACCTCCCTGCGTGAAGCCATCGTCGACAAAGGCATACCGGTGCTCGCGACCTCGTCCACCTGTACCTTCACCCTGCGCGATGAGTATCCGCATCTGCTGGACGTGGACAACACCGGCCTGCGAGAGCACATCGAGCTGGCAACGCGCTTCCTGTGGCGTAAGCTGGACAGCGGGCAGACGTTGCCGCTGGGAAAATTGCCGCTGAAAGTGGTGTATCACACGCCGTGTCATATGGAGAAGATGGGCTGGTCGCTCTATACGCTGGAGCTGCTGCGGTTAATCCCGGGGCTGGAGCTGACGGTGCTGGACTCGCGCTGCTGCGGGATCGCGGGAACCTACGGCTATAAGCGTGAAAACTACGAAACGTCGCAGGCGATCGGCGCTCCGCTGTTCCGTCAGATTGAGGAGAGCGGCGCGGATATCGTGGTAACGGACTGCGAAACCTGCAAGTGGCAGATTGAGATGTCCACCAGCAAGCGCTGCGAGCATCCGATTACGCTGCTGGCAAAGGCGCTCGGGTGAACATGGCCGGGGCGAAAGGCCCCGGCACAGGCGTTACTCCACGAACAGCGACTCAACCACGTTAATCCAGCCGTGCTCGCTGGCCACCTCTTTGCCATTCAGCCAGCGGCGCAGCATGTTCAGCGCCATCATGGCGCACACCTCCTGACGCACCGCCAGGCTGTGGCGGGTAATGCTCATTTTCACCCGCAGGGCGTGGGTGCCCTCGGGCGTCGCCAGCGCGAAGTTGAGATGTTCTTCATCCAGCCCGCCGACAAACAGCGCCAGACCGGCAAAATGCTTCACCCTTCTCTCGGACGCCCAGCGGGCGGTCTGCGCCAGGGTCTCCTGCTGGAACGGCACCACTTCGCTCGCCAGCAGCGGCGCGTTGACGCGCGACAGCTGAAGTGCCAGCAGGCCACCGGTGAACTGCTCGCTTAAGGTCACGCTCAGTTGACGCGCCTGCAGCTGCTTCGCAATCTGCGCGGGCAACCCTTCCGTACCTTCAAAGATCAGGCTTTCGCCCGCCACGCGCTGCACCTCGGGCCACAACGCCAGCATCGCCTCTTTCTGTTCGGCCGGGCCTGTCAGCTTAAGTTCAATGATCGGCATGGAGGAGCGATAGCCCATGGACACGCCCGGCGGCAGCGGAAGGTGATCGAGGCTCTGGGCCAGATCGCTTTCCGAGCGACCAAAGGTGGTCAGACGCAGGCACAGCGGCGGTTCCGGCAGGGTAAAACGATCGCGAAGGCGCGGCAGGATCTGCTGCTCGACCATCACTTTAAATTCTGAGGGCACGCCCGGCGTGAAGAACATCAGACAGCGGTTCAGCTGCATGGCAAACCCACACGCGGTACCGACCGGGTTATCGACCAGTTCAGCACTGGCGGGAATTTCAGCCTGTTTGCGGTTGCTGGGGGCCATGACGCGGCCACGTTCGGAGAAAAAACGCGCCATCTGCGAGAGCCACGCCTCATGCAGCACCAGCCCTTCGCCTTTTGCGGTCGCGGCGGCCAGGGCGCTGAGATCGTCACTGGTGGGACCGAGCCCGCCGTTCACAATCAGCACGTCGCACTGTTCACTGCGCTCGCGCAGAACAGCGACCAGTGACTCAAGATTGTCGCCCACCGTATTGCGGCGCGTTAACGGTAATCCTTGCTCAAAGAAAAGATCGGCCAGCCAGGCAGCATTGGTATCAATAATTTGTCCATGCAGCACTTCGTCGCCGGTGGATAACATCTCCACGTTAATCATTGTGTTCTCCCGCTTATTTGGTCAAAACACTATAGCGCAAACGCGGGGTGGAGCAGAGAGAAACTGGCGCGACAGCATGCCGCGCCGGAGAGATTAGAAGCCTGCGCTGACGCCCACGTACGGGCCGTCGGCCAGCGCGTTATCGCGGTTACCGTCTTTGCCGGCCAGGTTCAGATAGCGATAGCCTGCTTCGATGGTGATTGGACGCATGATGGTCCAGCGTGCGCCAGCGTTGGCCTCTTCATAGCTGTCGATACCGCTTGAGAGGGAGTCTGGAGAGTAGTAGTACTCACCAAACAGGCCAAAGCTGTCGCCAATTTTCCACTGCAGACCGCCGCCCACTGCCGCCGCGTACCCTTCATCACCGTCATTTGGGTTGGTATAGATACCTTTACCGCCGACGGTCGCCAGGAACGGGCCAAGAGGAACGTTGAAACCCAGGCCGAGGCTGGCCGCGTCGCCGTCGTCATCGTTATGCGTCCAGCCGCCGGTCATCGCCAGACCGGATGTCTCGGTACCCATGCCAAAGCCCAGGTGGGTATAATCCTGACCCGCCGAGCCGTTAATGCTAATGGCGTTCGCCGCCGCAGATACAACCATCAGGCCGAAGCCCAGTAATGCCACTTTTTTCATTGTCGTGATCCCGCACAATTTTTATAGAGAAGTCCCAAAACCGCGAGATTTTAACCTGGGTCTTCCGGGGATCAAGCACTCTGCGTGCGGCCGGTCAGTAGATTGTAACTATTTGAAACGGCTATTATCCCTTCAGCGCTGCGTTAACCCACTCCTGCAGCGCGCGGCGCGAAACTTTAATGCCGCCATTTTTGAGTTCAGTCGGCAGCAGCAGCCAGCGGACGGGTTGCTCAAAACGCGCCACCTTGTCCCTCACCCAGTCGGGTAAGCAGGTGATATCCGTTCCCGGCTCGCACTCCACGACCGCCACCGGACGTTGCCCGAATTCAGCGTCGTCCAGCGGAACGATAAACACCTGGTTAACCTGCGGGTGCGTGGCGATAACGCGCTCCAGCGATTCCGGCTGGATCCCTTCTCCGCCGCTAAAAAAGAGGTTGTCCATGCGGCCAAGGATTGTCAGACGGCCGTCATGCCATTCGCCGCGATCGCGTGTGGCGAACCATCCCTGCGCGTTGGTCAGCGGAATCAGTTCACCATCCCGCCAGTAGCCTGAGGCCATGCTTTGCGCCCTGATCCAGACTTCACCGTTAACGACCTGCACCTCTCTGCCCGGCAGCGCACAGCCCACGTCCGGCTCGCCGTCCGCCTCTTTCGCACAGACGGTAGAGGCAAACTCGGTCAGACCGTAACCGCAGAAGGTGCGTATATCCTGCTCTCGCGCCTGTTCGGTCAATTCAACAGGGATGGCCGCCCCGCCCAGCAACACCGCTTTCAGTGCGACAGGCTGGTGGGCATTCAGCAAACGCCAGAGCTGGGTTGGCACCAGTGAGGCGTGGGTGCAGCCGCACAGCGCCTGCTCCAGAGGCTGTTTCTCGCGTACGGTTAACCGCGCGCCGGCCTGCAGCCAGCGCCATAAAATCCCCTGGCCGGAAACGTGAAACAGTGGCAGCGAAAGCAGCCAGTCGTCGTCTTCACCGTAGGGCATCAGCGCCAAAACGCCGCGCGCGCTGGCAAGGTGGGCCTCGCAGGTATGGACCGCCGCTTTCGGCAGCCCGGTGGAGCCGGAGGTCAGCGTCATGGAGGCCAGCCGCACCGGTTGCCACGCAGCGCAATACGCATCGGCTGTCTCGCGCATGCACAGGGCAGGAAGAGCGTCGTAGCTGCCGTCCAGCACCAGCGCAAAGCGCAGCGTCATCTGCGGGAGCAGCACGTCCAGCAGCGGGCGCGGTAGCTGCGGATTAGCGGGAAGAATACGCGCCCCGCACTGGAGCAGCGCCAGCCACGCCAGCAGGGTTTGCGGATGATTATGGGCCTGCAGCAGCACGCCGCAGCCCTCCTCCACGCCCTGCTGGTGAAAGCCTGCCGCAAGGCTGTCGATGCGCGCGCACAGCTGTTGCCAGCTGAGCACCTCGTCGTTCAGCCTCAGGGCCGGTTTATCGGCTAACAGCGCGCACCAGTGTCGCCACGGCCAGTCGGTAAAACTCATCGCAACGGCTCCAGCGCCGCGACGTCGAGGCACGGCAGCGCGCTGTCCGGCCACGGGCGGAGAAGCTGAGCCTGCATCAGGTTCAGCGTGTCGAGGCCGGGAACCGTATCCGGCGTTAGCCAGGCGGCCATGCGCGCCAGCTGGGTTAACCCAAGGCTGGACTCAATTGACGAGCTGATCACCGCCGTCAGCCCTAAGGCGTGCGCCGCCGCGACCTGCTCGCGCACTTTCGCCAGGCTGCCGGTCAGCGTCGGTTTAATCACTACCGCGCTGACGCCGGGCTCGGCAGCAAATTCAAAATCGGCCTCGCGCAGGCTTTCATCCCAGGCGATGGCAATCCCCGTTTCGCGGGCGAACGCGCGCGAATCCTCGCGGGTTTTGCACGGCTCTTCGAGGAAGGCAATGCGGCTGCGGTACGCCGGATTGACGTACTTCGCAAACTGCTGCGCCTTAAGCGGGGTCCAGGCGCGGTTGGCGTCCAGACGCAGATGCAGATCGGGGATCGCCTCCAGCAGCAGGTTGGCGACCATGCCGTCACGCACCGCTTCATACAGCCCGACTTTGATTTTCGCGACCTTCTCGCCCGGCATGGCGGAGAGCAGCGCGAACAGCTCGTCCGGATCGCCCGTGCAGAGCGGCGCCGCGCGGTAATTCCCCGCTTCCGGCAGGCTGCCGTCCAGCTCCGCCAGCGCGCAGCTGATACCAAAGGCCGCGGAAGGGACCTCCGGCAGCGCCGGATTTGCACCCTCGCGCCACGCGTCCGCCCACGCCAGCAAGGCCGCCCGCGCGTCATCCAGCGACTCGAGGCTAAAGCCCGGCAGAGGCGAAATCTCGCCCCAGCCTTCCCGCTCGCCCTGCTGCAGATGCACGAAGAAGCCGTCACGGGTTTTTAACCGCCGTTCACGCAGCACCACGCCCGCGTCCATCGGTATCTGCCAGCGGTAAACCTGCGCGCGACGCATTACGGATTCCGTTTGTATTTGCTGAAGTCTGGCTGGCGTTTTTCGTTAAACGCATTGCGCCCTTCCTGACCCTCTTCGGTCATGTAGAACAGCATGGTGGCATTGCCCGCCAGCTCCTGCAGACCCGCCTGACCGTCGCAGTCGGCGTTGAGTGCCGCTTTCAGGCAGCGCAGCGCCATCGGGCTGTTTTGCAGCATTTCACGGCACCAGCGCACGGTCTCTTTTTCAAGATCGGCGAGCGGCACCACCGTGTTCACCAGGCCCATATCCAGCGCTTCCTGCGCGTTGTACTGACGGCACAGGAACCAGATTTCGCGGGCTTTTTTCTGACCGACGATGCGCGCCATGTAGGAGGCCCCCCAGCCGCCATCGAAAGATCCCACTTTCGGGCCCGTCTGGCCGAAGATGGCGTTCTCGGCAGCAATGGTCAGGTCGCACATCATGTGCAGCACGTGGCCACCGCCGATAGAGTAGCCCGCCACCATCGCCACCACCGGTTTTGGACAGGTGCGGATCTGACGCTGGAAATCGAGGACGTTCAGGTGATGCGTACCCGCGTCGTCCTGGTATCCGCCGTAGTCACCGCGCACTTTCTGATCGCCACCGGAGCAGAACGCTTTCTCGCCTTCGCCGGTCAGGACAATCACGCCGATGTTGTCGTCGTAGCGCGCATCCGCCAGGGCCTGAATCATCTCTTTCACGGTCAGCGGACGGAAGGCGTTACGCACCTGCGGGCGGTTGATGGTGATTTTGGCAATGCCGTCGGTGGATTTGTGGTAACGAATGTCGGTGTAGCCTTCGGAGCAGTCCTGCCATTCAACCGGGGCGTAAAGCATGTGTTCATCAGGGTAGATCATAGAGTGTCCTTTATTCGAAGACGCAGTATCTGAGCCAGACTTGCCGCAACCGCATCGGGGTTGTCCCGGTGGGCGTTGTGTCCGGCGTTGGGAATTGCATGGCGAACAGCGTTCAGCTCCGCGGCAAGGGCCGCAAACTTCTCATCACGTTCGCCATAGAGATAATCAAAAGAGAAATGGCGCGCGCTCAGGGCAGCACGCAGGTCGGGCTGCACGGCCAGCGATGTTGCCTCGAGCATCATCGCCAGCGCCGCGCCGCTGTTCTGGCTGCGCAGGGTAATCAGCGCGTCGCGCTGGGCGTCCGTCAGGGAGGCAAACACGGGCTGTTGGTACCAGTCAGCGAACACCTTATCCAGCGGTTCGCTGCGAAAACGTGCTGCCCAGCGGCGGTCGGATGCCAGCCGCGCCTGTCGCGCATCGGCATCCTGCAGGCCCGGATGTCCCCCTTCTACCGTCAGGCCCAACAGCCCCTTTGGCTGCTGGCAGGCATGGAACATCGCAATGCGGCCGCCGAGGGAGTACCCGACGAGCCAGAACTGCAGTATGTTGTAACTAATCAGAGTTCGGGTGAGCAACGCGCTCATCTCGTCGAAGCCCTCGACGCCCAGGTGCCGGGATCCACCGTGACCCGGCAGATCCAGATACAGCCGGGGGTAGTCACGAAGTCGCTCCCCAACACCCTGCCACTCGCGGCAATCGCCGGAAAAACCGTGCAAAAAGACCAGCCAGGGATAGCCTGGTTTTCCGGCCTGCTGCACACCCGAGAGGATCACAGCTGGCTCACCTGCGCCAGCAGGCTTTGCAGGGTCTGCGCACCGTCAGCCTCGTTCACCACCAGCTCAATCAGCGTCGCGCCGGGCTGTTTCCAGGCTGTACCGAGCGCGGCACCCAGCTGTTCCCAGCTTTCCGGGCGATGATATTTCAGGCTGAACATCGCCGCGGCGTGTTCGAACTGCACGTTCTGCGGCATCAGATAGAAGCGCTCGCGCTCGCTCTGCGGCGTAGGCAGCAGGGAGAAAATCTGCCCGCCGTTGTTGTTGACCACAATCAGCACGAACGGGGCTGACACCTGACGCAGCAGCGCCAGCGCGTTGAGATCGTAGAGCGCGGAGAGATCCCCCACGATGGCCAGCGTCGATTTCGCGCTGGCGCGCTGCACGCCTGCCGCCGTGGAGATCAGTCCGTCGATGCCGCTGGCGCCACGGTTGCTGTACACCGGGTAGCCTGCTGGCAGCTGCGAAAAGGCGTCTATCAGCCGCACGACCAGGCTGTTGCCGACAAACAGCTGCCCCTGCTCGGGCAGGTACTGGCGAATACGGTGCGCCAGCCCGGCCTCGCTGAACGCTTCACAGCGCGCATGGGTCAATTCCCACGCCTGGCGCGACAGGTCCGGGAGGGTAACCGCCCAGGGTTTGCGTTTTTCAGCCGGATGGAGCGCCAGCCAGGCGTCGATACGGCTGACCAGACGACGACCGCGATGGTGCGCCGGGTCAAGACGCCCTTCCAGCGCGTCCACCAGCCAGTATTCGTCCGGTGTGCAGGTGGCCTGCCACTGCAGTAACCGTTTGCCGGTTAAACTCGATCCAAGCTGGACCACAATCTGCGCCTGCGACAGCTCGGTGACCGCTTTGGCATTACCCAGCCAGAGATCCGCGCACGGCAGCGGCTGCCCGGTCTGGGAAAGCACGTCGCCTATCAGCGGCCAGCCCAGAGTTTGCGCCCACTCGGCGACCAGCTTGCCTTCGGCGGCGCTCATGCGCCCGGCGATAACCACGCCACGCTTCTGCCGCCAGAAAAACCAGTCGCGCTGTTTCGCGCTCTCAAGGTGCGTCTGCTCGCGCAGCCACGGTTTCTCACTCTGCCACCAGTCGCCGAGGGTCTGCTGCCAGTCAAGACCCGTGTCGTCCAACTCGCCGTAGAGCGGCTCGGCAAACGGGCAGTTAATATGCAGCGCCCCGCTGCGCAGCGTCTCCATGGCATGATCGACGGTGGAGACCAGCCAGCTTGCCGGAATATCCTGAGTGGGACGGGGCAGCGAAATCGTCTGCGAAGGATGTGAAGAAAAGAGTCCCGGCTGACGGATGGCCTGATTGGCGCCGCAGTCGATAAGCTCAGGGGGACGATCGGCCGTCAGCAGAATCAGCTTTTCACCTGTTAACCCGGCTTCAATCAGAGCCGGATAGAGGTTCGCCACGGCAGTACCGGAAGTGACAATCACCGCCACGGGTTCTTTGCTGACCTTCGCCAGACCCAGCGCGAGATGCCCGAGGCCACGCTCATCAAAGTGGGTGTGGTGAATCAACGCCCGGTTTTCGGCGGCCGCCAGCGTCAGCGGCGTTGAGCGAGAACCCGGTGCAATACACACGTGCCTGACGCCGTGGCGCGTCAGGGCTTCAAGGATCACCGCCGCCCAGCGTCGGTTAAAAGAACTTACTGACATGAGATTGTCCGGTATCAAGAATGCGACACAGTATAAATAATAGAAAAAATTGGAATTTTGATATGAATCGGGATTGCGCGAATCAGTATTAATCCCTAAGGAGCAGAGAGCGCAATCCGGCCGCTTTGTTTTCGATCTCCTGCCACTCCTGTTCCGGGTCAGACCCGCTGACAATGCCGGCCCCGGCGTAGAGCCGCAGGGAGTCATCCTGGACGCGGGCGGAGCGCAACGCCACGCAAAATTCACTCTGGTCAGGCGATAAATACCCGGCAGAACCGGCGTACCACTCGCGGTTAAAGGGCTCAACCTTCTGAATAAATTCGCGCGCAGGCTGTCGCGGCAAACCGGCAACGGCCGCCGTCGGCTGTAGCATATGCAGGCACTGCTCGTCGTCGGCCTGTTTGAGTTCGGTCCAGATACAGCGGCGCAAATGCTGCACTTTACGCAGGCGCACCACCTGGGGGGGCAGTACCTCAAGCGTCTGCGTGTAGTGCTGAAGACGCTGGCAAATATCTTCCACGACCAGCATATTTTCGCGCTGGTTTTTATCGTCGTTCAGCAGCCACTCGCCGAGACGCTGCGCCTCGCCATCATCGGCATGGCTGGCGACGGTGCCCGCCAGCGCTTCGGTGCGCAGCAGCGTGCAGCGCCGCCGCCAGAGACGCTCGGGGGTCGAGCCAAGAAACGCGTTGCTGGCGTCGAATATCATGCAGAAATGGTAGCAATGTAAATTCAGGGCGCGGCTGGCCGCCATCAGCGCGACAGGGTTAACGCGCTGTGTAAACCGGATATCGGTTGCCCGGGCGAGAACCACCTTTTCGAAATCACCGCGCGCGATGGCCTCTGTCGCTCTGCGGATAAGCGTCAGCCATTCGGCCTGTTGCGGCTGATGGGTTTCGTGCTCAACCTGAACGGATAGCGGACGGATAGATCTCGCAGGACGGAGCTGCTGTAAAAAATCCCGCGCGGCGAGGGCATCTTCCTGAAGTGAATAATCGCTCCACAGCTGCAGACGCAGCGTAGCGGTGCCGGCGGTACGTCGCCAGAGCAGCCGCGGTAAAAAGAGGCTGCCCTGCTCCGGAGTAAAGGCGTTCAGGCCACAGATACGGGTATCACCTGCCGCGTTTTGCTCGCGCAAAAACTGCGTGGCTAACGCCAGAGAGGAAAAGGGGATCACCGCCCCCAGCGCAGCCAGTTCTTCATCGCCGTTACGCTGCTGCCAGTAAAACTGCGGATAGCACTGCTGCGCCCCAAGCCAGGCGAGAGGGTCGAAAGCGTCGTTTAACGGGAAAGAGACGTCGAAATGACATATGCCGGGTGTTGCGGGTAACGCTTGCGAAAGCTGGGTACGCAATTGCTCCAGCGCGAGGAAAATCGAATTCACGCGAACCTCTCCCTGTTAAAACCTCGTATTATACGGGGTACTGGCAATAAATAGCAGTACCCACGTATAGGGAGTGGTTAAGCGACTTAACGACGGGCCAACAGCAGCCCCAGTACCAACCCGACGGCAGCACCGACTCCAATACCCTGCCACGGTTTTTCATGCACGTAATCATCGGCACGGTACACCGCTTTTTTAGCGCGGTAGTAGTAGGTATCGGACGCATGGCTGACGCGGTTTTTCACTTCATGCAGCGCCTGCTCGGCGCGGGCTTTTAGCTCAATATATTTCTGATCGGCAGGGTCGCCCGAGGAACGTAACACCTCTTCCAGCGTTTCGCTCAGTAAGGCCAGGTCGTCGTCGATACGGGTATCCCAGGATTGAAATGACATATTTTTCTCCATGTTAGTACACCAGTCCGCTAACTATAGCCAACGACTCGTCATTACGCCTGCTTCGCTTCCCGCGCCATGCCGATGTGAGGAATGCCGTCTTCATCGTACACCTCGGTGACCGGCACGAAACCAAAGTGGCCGTAGAAGGACTGCAGGTGCGCCTGCGCACCCAGGTATAACGCCTTGTTCGGCCACTGTTTCTGGCATGCCTCCAGCGTTTTCTCCATCAGCTGATAGCCCAGTTTTTCACCGCGCGCTTTGCCGCTGATGATGACGCGGCCAATGACGACAGGCTCAAAATCGTCTTCGCTTTTCAGAATCCTCGCATACGCCACCAGCTCGTTATTCCGCCAGCCGAGGATATGGCGGTTCTCGCCGACGAGATCGTCGCCGTCGATGTCCTGATACGGGCAGGTCTGTTCAACCACGAACACTTCGCAGCGCAGTTTCAGCACGGCGTAAAGTGAATGAACGGTGAGGTCACTATGGTGTAAATCTTGCCACTGGATCATGTCAGTCTCCTTCCTGGGGTTCATCACGTTATACTAAACCCCTTCCCGTTCGGCAAAGGGCTGATTGCGTTATGGAACTGATTTTTCTGGGTACGTCCGCGGGCGTGCCAACCCGCTCACGAAATGTGACGGCGATACTGCTGGATCTTAAACACCCCACCCGCGGCGGGCTGTGGCTGTTTGACTGTGGTGAAGGGACGCAGCATCAGCTGTTACACACCGCTTATCACCCCGGCAAGCTGGATAAAATTTTTATCACCCATCTGCACGGCGACCATCTGTTTGGCCTTCCCGGCCTGCTGTGCAGCCGCTCGATGGCCGGTAACGCCAACCCGCTGACGATTTACGGGCCTGCGGGTATTCGTGAGTTTGTTGAAACCACACTGCGCCTGAGCGGGTCGTGGACGGATTATCCGCTGGAGGTCGTTGAGATTAGCGAAGGCCTGATTTTCGATGATGGCGATTATAAGGTGAGCGCTCAGCCGCTCAATCACCCTGTCGAGTGCTATGGCTATCGCATTGACGCGCATGACAAACCCGGCGCGCTGGACGCCGCCGCGCTGATGGCCGATGGCGTAAAGCCCGGACCGCTGTTCCAGCGCCTGAAGCACGGTGAGACCGTCACGCTGGAGGACGGGCGCGTCATTAACGGTCAGGATTATCTCGCCGCCCCACAGCCTGGCAAGAAGCTGGCCATTTTTGGCGACACGGCCCCGTGCCGGGCGGCGCTCACGCTGGCCCAGGGCGTGGACGTGATGGTGCATGAAGCGACCCTTGAAACGGCGATGGAAGAGAAAGCCAACGGCCGGGGTCATAGCTCGACGCGACAGGCGGCGCAGCTTGCCCGTGACGCGGGCGTCGGGAGGCTCATCGTCACCCACGTCAGCTCGCGCTACGACGCGCGGGGCTGTGAAAAGCTGCTGGCTGAGTGTCGCGCGCTGTTCCCGGAATGTGAGCTGGCCGAAGATTTCGCTCAGGTCAGCGTTTAGTCCTTCATTTTTCCCTCAGGATGCCGATAACGATTAAAAGGTCAGCATTTCTCTCGAGGGTAGAATGGATAATTTCCAGAAAGATATTGATGACAGGGCGAATCTGACCCTGTCGAACCGTTTTGAACTGTTGCTGTTCCGTCTTGGCACCTCTCTTAACGAAAATAAATCTGAGCTGTTTGGCATTAACGTCTTTAAGCTGCGTGAAATTGTGCCGATGCCGGAGTTCACGAAACCCGCCGGGATGAAATCACCGCTGATGGGAATGGTGAATATTCGCGATCAGGTGATCCCGGTGATCGACCTGGCTGCCGTGGCAGGCTGTAAGCCCACCACCGGGCTGAATATCCTGCTGATCACCGAATACGCGCGCAGCGTGCAGGCGTTTGCCGTGGAGTCGGTTGAGAACATCATGCGTCTGGACTGGAAGCAGGTGCACGCGGCGGAAACCGCCGTCAGCGGTCGCTACATCACCAGCATTGCGTGTCTTGACGAGAAGAGCGATACCAACGATCTGGCGATGGTGCTGGACGTTGAGCAGATCCTGTATGACATCACTCCGGCCAATCATGATCTGCACGCCACCAATCTGAAAACCACCAAATTCCATATCAAGCCGGGCGCGGTCGCCATCGTCGCGGAAGACTCCAAAGTGGCGCGCTCAATGCTGGAGAAAGGCCTGCAGGCGATGGAGATCCCGGCGCAGCTGCATATCACCGGCAAAGAGGCGTGGGAGAAAATTGGGGTACTGGCCGCACAGGCGCAGACTGAGGGTGTGCCCATCACCGATAAGATCGCGCTGGTGCTGACCGACCTCGAAATGCCGGAAATGGACGGTTTTACGCTGACGCGCAAAATCAAAACCGACCCGGTACTGAAAGATATTCCGGTGGTGATCCACTCTTCCCTTTCCGGCAACGCCAACGAAGACCATATTCGTAAGGTGAAAGCGGATGGCTACGTCGCGAAGTTTGAGCTGAACGAGCTGTCGTCAGTGATTGAGGAAGTGCTGGACCGCTCGATGAAGAAGATTGACGGGCCGTTGATTAGCCGCAAACAGCTGGCTTAAGCATGGTGCGGGCTGGTGCCCTCACCCCGGCCCTCTCCCACAGGGAGAGGGAGAAAACCATAAAAAAACCCGCCGAGGCGGGTTTTTTGTTTTTACATTAATGGCATCGCTCGCTGCACGATATCAATCAGCGGCTGCGGATAGATACCGAAGATCAGCACCAGCAGCGCGGAGATGAGAACCACAATACCGCCAGCGCTGTACTGCCAGTTGGTTGGGGCATCACGGTTGAGCTGCTGAGGCGCGCTCAGGTACAGGCTCACGGCCACGCGCAGGTAGTAGTAGAGACCAATCGCGGACCCAATCACCACGCCCGCAGTCAGCCACCACAGGTGCGCCTGCACACCGACGGCCAGCACGTAGAACTTACCGATAAAGCCGAGCGTCATCGGGATACCCGCCAGAGAGAGCATCATCACGGTCATCACTGCGGACAGGATCGGACGGTGCCAGAACAGACCACGGTAGGAGAACAGTGAATCGGCATCCGGACCACGGTACGGGCTGGACATCAGGCTCACCACGCCGAAGGCGCCGAGGCTGCTGAACAGGTAACCGGCCAGATAGACGCCCACGGCTTCCATCGACATCTCACCGCTCTGCAGCGCAATCAGCGCCACCATCAGGTAGCCCAGATGAGAGATAGACGAGTAGCCCAGCAGACGTTTGATGTTGGTCTGGCTCAGCGCCATCAGGTTACCGAAGATGATGGAGACGAACGCAATAATGCCCAGCACCACGCGAACCGCTTCGCTGTCACCCACCGGTGCGTACAGGAACAGACGCATAACCACCCCGAAGATGGCGATTTTGCTCGCCGTCGCCAGGAAGGTCGACACCGGCGCTGGCGCGCCCTGGTAAACGTCTGGCGTCCACAGGTGGAACGGCACCAGAGAGAGTTTGAAGCCGAGGCCAACAATCATCATGCCCAGACCCGCCAGCAGCAGCGGCTCATGCAGCATGCCGTCACCGAGGCTCTTGCCGAGCGCCATAAAGGAGAGGTTACCGGACTGTGCGTACACCAGCGCAATACCAAACAGCAGGAACGAGGACGCCGCCGCAGACAGGATGGTGTACTTGATGCTTGCTTCCAGGGAGCGCTTCTGGCGGAAGGCGTAACCAATCAGACCGAACAGCGGCAGAGAGATCAGCTCAATGCCGAGGAACAGCGCGGCCAGGTGGTTCGCATTCGCCAGCAGAATGCCGCCCAGCGCGGCAATCAGAACCAGCAGGTAAAACTCTTCTTTGTTGTCGTTGTAGCCTTCGAGCCACGGGTACGCAAAGGTACAGGTTGCCAGGCTCGCCAGCAGCACCAGACCGGTATACAGCATGGCGTAACCGTCAACGCGCATCAGCGGGGTGACGTCCATCGCCCCACCCTGGCCAACAAACCAGAGAGAGACTAATGCGGCGTTCAGGCCGATGACCGACAGCGTGGCATTCAGGAAGTGATTGCGTCGCCACGCAATGGAGAGCATCACAACCACCACCGTCAATCCGACGATCAGCAGCGGTAGCAGCGCGATCAGTTGTTGTGGAGTTATTGTCATGGCGAATTACGGCCTTGTAGTAGAAACAGAATTAACAAACCACTGCTGGATATTGCCCATCGCGCTGTGCGAGGTATCCAGAATCGGCTGCGGGAAGAAGCCCAGCAGCACCAGCAGTACGACCAGCAGCAGGATGATGAACAGCTCACGCAGCGACATCCCCGGCAGTTCTTGTGCAGCAATTTCGCTCTTCGCTTTACCGAAGTAAGCGCGGTGCAGCATCGCCAGCGAGTAGACGGAAGCGAACACCAGACCAAAGGTGGAGATCACGGTAATCACCGGTACCACTTTGAAGCTGCCGAACAGAATCATAAATTCGCCGACGAAGTTACCGGTGCCCGGCATCCCCAGAGTCGCCACCGCGAAGAACATGGAGAGCGCTGGCAGCCACTTAATTTTGCTCCACAGGCCGCCCATCATACGCATGTCGCGGGTGTGCAGACGTTCGTACAGCTGACCGCACAGGATGAAGAGACCGGCTGCGGACAGACCGTGCGCAATCATCTGGATCACCGCCCCCTGGTACGCCAGCTGGCTGCCGGTGTAGATAGCAATCAGCACGAAGCCCATGTGGGAAACGGAGGTATAAGCAATCAGACGCTTGATGTCGTACTGGGTGAAGGCCATCCAGGCACCGTAGAAGATACCGATGACACCCAGCCACATGGCAATCGGTGCGAATTCTGCGGAGGCATTCGGGAACAGCGGCAGAGCGAAACGCAGCAGACCGTAGGCCGCCGTTTTCAGCAAGATGCCCGCCAGGTCAACGGAACCCGCCGTTGGCGCCTGAGAGTGCGCGTCTGGCAGCCAGCCGTGCAGCGGAACCACCGGCATTTTCACCGCGAAGGCGATGAAGAAGCCCAGCATCAGCAGATATTCCACGCCGTGAGACATTGGGGTCTTCAGCAGGTCTTCGTAGTTGAAGGTCCAGGTGCCGGTCGCGTTGTGGTGAACAAACACCAGCGCCAGAATGGCAATCAACATCACCAGACCACTCGCCTGGGTATAGATGAAGAACTTGGTTGCCGCCGTGATACGCGTTTTACCGTCGGATGCCTTGTGGCCCCACAGCGCGATCAGGAAGTACATCGGAACCAGCATCATCTCCCAGAAGAAGAAGAACAGGAACATGTCGATGGCAAGGAACACGCCGATCACGCCGCCCAGGATCCACATCAGGTTCAGGTGGAAGAAGCCCTGGTATTTTTCGATTTCTCGCCAGGAGCAGAGTACCGCCAGAACGCCGAGCAGACCGGTCAGCACCACCATCAGCAGTGAGAGACCGTCAATCGCCAGGTGGATCGTAATGCCGAAACGTGGGATCCACGGCAGGATGAACTCAGACTGCCACTGCGGAATGCCCGCAGACTGGGTCAGTGAGTAACCGCCCTGCAACCACAGTTGCAGGCCAAGCGCGAGCGTCAATCCCATGGTGATCAGCGCGATCCAGCGCGGCATCTTCACGCCAAAGCGTTCAGTCTGCCAGCACAGGAAGCCGCCGATGAAGGGAATTAATATTAGCCAGGGTAGTAACATGGCGATTTACATTCCTTTTTAAGGCCCCCAGCAGGGGCCTGATTTTCAACGAATTCGAATAAAATTCACTTAACGATCAACGCAACACCATCAGCAGCGCCAGCACGACAACCGCACCGATGCTCATGGACGCCACATACCAGCGCAGGTAACCGTTCTCGCTGTACAGCAGGCCTTTGCCTGCAAAGCGGGAAAGGATCGCCGGGATATTCATCAGGCTGTTCAGCGGGTCGCGCTTCAGCAGCCACGCGATGCCCAGGAATGGCTTAACGAAGATCATGTCGTACAGCCAGTCGAAGCCCCACGCGTTGTACCACCAGGTGCCCAGCAGGCGGCCCGGCGCACTGTTGGCCACGGCAGTGACCAGCGTACGTTTACCCAGCCATAGCCATGCGGCAATCAGGATGCCCGCGATAGCGACCACACCGGAGGTGATTTCAAGCGTCAGAACGCGACCGTGCTCAAGCTCGGTGGTGTCTGGCAGCACGCCCTGCAGCGGAGGCACAATCATCGCGCCAACGAAGGTGGACAGTACCAGCAGCACAATCAGCGGCAGGTGATGGGTAATCCCCTTCCCTGCGTGAGCATGAATTTGTTCTTTACCGTGGAATACGATGAAAATCATACGGAAGGTATACAGGGAGGTCATGAACGCACCGACCAGACCCGCAACCATCAGATTGATATGACCATTCGCCATGGCACCCGCAAGGATTTCGTCCTTACTGAAGAAGCCCGCGGTGATCAGCGGCAGTGCCGCCAGCGCCGCGCCGCCCACCAGGAAGCAGACATAGACCAGCGGGATAGACTTACGCAGTCCGCCCATTTTGAAGATGTTCTGCTCGTGATGGCAGGCCAGAATCACCGAACCGGATGAGAGGAACAGCAGCGCTTTAAAGAACGCGTGCGTCATCAGGTGGAAAATGGCCGCGTCCCACGCCTGAACGCCCAGCGCGAGGAACATGTAACCAATCTGGCTCATGGTTGAGTACGCGAGAACGCGCTTGATGTCGGTCTGCACCAGCGCGGCAAAGCCTGCCAGCACCAGCGTGACCGCACCGACGATACCCACCAGATGCAGAATTTCCGGGGTCATCAGGAACAGGCCATGGGTACGCGCAATCAGGTAGACACCGGCGGTGACCATGGTCGCAGCGTGGATCAGCGCGGAGACAGGGGTTGGACCCGCCATCGCATCTGCCAGCCATGTCTGCAACGGCAGCTGTGCGGATTTACCCACGGCACCACCCAGCAGCATCAGCGTTGCCCACCACAGCATGTTGTTGCCTGCGGCGAAGTGCGCTGGCGCCAGTTCCACCATTTCGCGGAAGTTCAGCGTGCCCAGTTCGTTGTAAAGAATGAACAGCGCGAAAGCGAGGAAGACATCACCCACGCGGGTCACGACGAACGCTTTCATGGCCGCTGCGCCATTCTTCGGATCGGTATAGTAGAAACCGATCAGCAGGTAAGAACACAGACCCACGCCTTCCCAGCCCAGATACATCAGCAGCAGGTTATCGGCCAGGACCAGAACCACCATGCTTGCGATAAACAGGTTGGTGTAGGCGAAGAAGCGGGAGTAACCCTCTTCACCGCGCATATACCAGGAGGCGAACATGTGGATCAGGAAGCCGACGCCGGTGACCACGGAGAGCATGGTCAGGGAGAGACCATCCAGCACCAGGTTGAAACCGATGTTGAAATCACCGACTGACATCCAGGTCCACAGCGGCACGCTGAAAGGCTGACGCCCGTTGTTAAAGAAGTCGATACCCGCATACGCTGTCACCAGCGCGGCCAGGCCAACAGAGCCCATGCCGACGGTTGCAGACAGATTCTCAGACCAGCGGCCGCGAGAAAACGCCAGCAGCACGAAGCCAATCAGCGGAAAAATAATGGTTAAGGCAAGCATGTTCATCCACGCAACTCACTTACTGAATCGATGTTCAGATTCTGGCGGCGACGATGGAGCTGCAGCAACAGCGCCAGGCCAATACTCGCTTCGGCAGCCGCGAGGCTGATGGCGAGAATGTACATCACCTGACCATCGGTCTGGCCCCAGTAGCTTCCGGCGACCACGAAGGCCAGCGCGGAGGCGTTAATCATGATTTCCAGCCCGATCAGCATAAACAGCAGATTGCGGCGGATAACCAGACCGGTCAGACCCAGAACGAATAAAATCGCAGCGAGGATCAGTCCATGTGTTAAGGGGATCATGCGCGCTCCTCCGTTTTTCTTTTCGCGCGGTCGTCAGTGCGGTTGCTCAGCACCTCGCCAGCACGCTCTTCGCGGCCAACGTGGAAAGCCACAACCAGACCTGCCAGCAGCAGCATTGAGGCCAGTTCCACTGCCAGAACGTATGGGCCAAAGAGCGTGATACCCACCTCTTTCGCGCCAATCGGCGTGCCGTCGATGCCCTGATCGTTAACACCCAGAATGGCGTAAACGATCACCACCAGCATGATGGCCGACAAAATTGCCGGGCCGATCCACACCTGCGGTTTTAACCACTGACGTTCCTGCTCAATTTCAGAGCCGCCCAGGTTCAGCATCATCACCACGAACACGAACAGCACCATGATGGCCCCGGCGTAGACGATGATTTCCAGCGCACCGGCGAAGTGCGCGCCCAGTGCGAAGAACACCCCGGAAATGGCCAGCAGCGAGATGATTAAGTACAGCAGCGCATGCACCGGATTGGTGTGCGTGATCACTCGCAGCGTAGCCAGGATGGCGATAAGGCCACAGATATAAAAAGCGAATTCCATTGCCCTCTCCTTACGGTAACAGGCTCTTGACGTCGATAGGCTTAGCTTCGTTCTCTGCTTCGCCCTTATCTTTGCCGTCGATTGCCATACCCGCCATCCGGTAGAAGTTATATTCCGGGTATTTGCCCGGACCGGAAATCAGCAGATCCTCTTTCTCGTACACCAGGTCCTGACGCTTGTACTCACCCAGCTCGAAGTCTGGAGTCAGCTGAATCGCCGTGGTTGGGCACGCTTCTTCACACAGACCGCAGAAGATGCAGCGTGAGAAGTTGATGCGGAAAAACTCAGGGTACCAGCGGCCGTCTACCGTCTCGGCTTTCTGCAGAGAGATACAGCCGACCGGGCACGCTACCGCACACAGGTTACAGGCAACGCAGCGCTCGGAACCATCCGGGTCGCGCGTCAGCACGATACGGCCACGGTAGCGCGGCGGCAGATATACCGGCTCTTCCGGGTACATCCGGGTTTCGCGTTTGGCAAACGCATGCAGGCCGATCATCCAGATACTGCGTACCTGGGTACCGAAGCCTACCAGTAATTCTTTTAAGGTCATGGTCTATTGCCCCTTATGGCTGCTGCCAGAGAATGACAGCGGCCGTTACCAACAAGTTGACGAGCGTCAGCGGCAGGCACACTTTCCAGCCGAAGGACATTACCTGGTCATAACGCGGACGCGGTAACGCTGCGCGAATCAAAATGAACATCATCATGAAGAACGCGGTTTTCAGCGCGAACCAGATGAACGGCGGTAAGAACGGGCCATGCCAGCCACCGAAGAACAGCGTTACCATCAACGCGGAAATGGTGACAATACCGATGTACTCGCCCACGAAGAACAGACCGAATTTCATACCGGAATATTCGATGTGGTAACCGTCGGCCAGTTCCTGTTCGGCTTCTGGCTGGTCAAACGGGTGACGGTGACACACTGCCACGCCCGCGATGGCAAAGGTAATAAACCCAAAGAACTGCGGAATAACGTTCCAGATGTCGGCCTGGTTGTTGACGATGTCGGTCATGTTGAATGAACCGGCCTGCGCCACCACGCCCATCAGGGAGAGACCCAGGAACACTTCGTAGCTCAGGGTCTGCGCGGAAGCACGCATCGCACCCAGCAGCGAGTATTTGTTGTTACTGGACCAGCCTGCGAACAGGACCGCGTAAACCGCGAGGCCTGCCATCATCAGGAAGAACAGAATGCCGATGTTCAGGTCAGCGACCACCCAGGTCGGGCTGACCGGCACGATAGCAAACGCCAGCAGCAGCGAGGTGAAGGCGATCATCGGTGCCAGAGTAAAGATCACGCGATCCGAGAAGCGCGGGATCCAGTCCTCTTTAAAGAACATCTTGATCATATCCGCGACCAGCTGGAGTGAACCACCCCAGCCCACGCGGTTCGGTCCGTAACGGTTCTGGAACAGACCGAGCAGACGACGTTCACCAAAGCTCATGAACGCGCCGCAGGTGACCACCACCAGCAGGATAACAATCGCTTTCAGAATGCTCAGCAGGATGTCGATAAGATCCGGCGTTAACCAACTCATGCTTTTGCCTCCTGCAGATTATCAAGACGCGCACCCGCCAGAACCGGCGCGATGCCAGGCATACCCATCGGCAGACCGACCTGCCCTGCTGTCAGACTTTCAGAAATAATCAGCGGCAGGCTGATGGTCTGGCCGTCATAGCTAAAGGCGATGTTCGCACCCGCGTTAACGCCAAGCTTCGCGGCATCCGCCGGGTTAAGCTTGATGTACGGCTGCGGCATACGGGTCTGGAAGACCGGTGAACGCTGGGACAGCTCGTCGCTACCGAACAGGTGGTAGTACGGTGCAATACGCCAGCTACCGTCCTGCGCCTGGAAGCTCGCCGGTACGGTGGTGAAGAAGTCCAGACCGGTTTCGGAAGCTTCAATCAGACGCACGCCCGGATCGCCGTGGCGCAGGGAGCCGCCCACTTCAGCCTGGAACTTGTTCCATGCCTGCGGGGAGTTCCAGCCCGGTGCCCATGCGAACGGGATTTGCGAACGCGGCGCAGACGGCTGGTTGTTCCCTTCCATGGAGAAGGCGAACATGGTGTCTTTATCCTGCGGCTGGCGCGGTTCGTGCACGCTGATATTGGCGCGCATTGCAGTACGGCCGCTGTAACGGTGCGGTTCACGCGCCAGTTTCTGGCCGCGAATGCGGAAGCTCGCTTCAGGCGCGGCATCTTTAATGCCTGCCAGCTGAGGCAGTTTTTCCACCACCGCGTCGATAACGTGGTCGAGCTGCGTCCAGTCCACTTCACGGCTCTGCACGGTGCTGTGCAGGGAGTGCAGCCAGCGCCAGCTTTCCAGCATCACGGTGTTGCTGTCGTAGTAAGACGGGTCATAAACCTGGAAGAAACGCTGCGCGCGGCCTTCGTTGTTGATAACGGTACCGTCGCTTTCTGCGAAGCTTGCCGCAGAGAGCACCAGGTGCGCTTTGTCCATAATCGCGGTGCGCTGATGGTCAATCACCATCACCAGCGGCGCTTTGGAGAGCGCGGCGTCAACGCGAGCGGCAGAAGCATGGCGATGCAGGTCGTTTTCCAGCACCACCACGGCGTCAGCGGCACCGGATTCCAGTTCGCTTAACGCAGCTTCCAGCGAGCCGCCGCCAATCATGCCCAGACCAATGCTGTTCACCGCACGGGCAATCATGGTCACACCGACGTCAGCACCGCGGCCTTTCAGGGCTTTGGCCACGTTGGCTGCGGCCTGAATGATCTCTGCGCTACCGGCGTTGGTACCGGAAATAATCAGCGGTTTCTTCGCACCGGCCAGGGCCTGAACAATCACGTCAACCTTGTTTTGCAGGTCGCGATCCAGCTCAACGGCCGGTGAGTTGTTGTCCAGCGCGTGGGCAATGGCAAAACCAAGACGCGCCTGATCTTCAACCGGTGCGCAGTAGGTCCACGCCGCGATATCGTCCAGACGGGTATTGTCGACGTTGGTCACAAACAGAGGATGCTTCGCGCGCTGACCGATGTTCAGGATCGCCGCAATCTGCCAGTCAGCCACTTTTTGCGCCGCTGCCATTTCACGTGCTTTACCCTTCACCGCCTGACGAACCGCCAGAGCTGCGCGGGCGCCTGTCTGGGTCAGGTCTTCACCCAGCACCAGGACCGCATCATAGGATTCGATTTCGCGCAGCGCAGGGGTATGGATACCGCCTTCACGCAGCACTTTCAGTACCAGCTGCAGACGTTCCTGCTCGCCCTGGGCGATGCCGGTATAGAAGTTTTCCGCCCCGACCAGCTCGCGCAGCGCGAAGTTGCTTTCGATGCTGGCACGCGGGGAGCCGATACCGATCACTTTCTTCGACTGGCGCAGAATATCTGCCGCGCCCTGCATCGCCTGTTCTGCGTTCAGGGTAATGAAATCGTCGCCACGGCGCTGAACCGGCTGACGCGGACGGTCTTTCAGGTTCACATAGCCATAGCCGAAACGACCGCGGTCGCACAGGAAGTAGTGGTTAACGGTACCGTTGTAGCGGTTTTCGATACGACGCAGTTCGCCGTAGCGCTCACCCGGGCTGGTGTTACAGCCGAGGGAACACTGCTGGCAGATGCTTGGCGCAAACTGCATGTCCCATTTACGGTTGTAACGCTCGGAGTGAGTTTTATCCGTGAAGACGCCGGTCGGGCAGATTTCTACCAGGTTACCGGAGAATTCGCTCTCCAGCACGCCGTCTTCCGGACGACCGAAGTAGACGTTGTCATGCGCGCCATACACGCCCAGATCCTGACCGTCTGCATAGTCTTTGTAGTAACGCACGCAGCGATAGCAGGCGATGCAGCGGTTCATTTCGTGAGAGATGAACGGCCCCAGATCCTGGTTACGGTGGGTACGCTTGGTAAAGCGATAGCGACGGAAGCTGTGACCGGTCATCACGGTCATATCCTGAAGGTGGCAGTTACCGCCCTCTTCACAAACCGGACAGTCGTGCGGGTGGTTGGTCATCAACCACTCCACCACGCTTTCGCGGAACTGTTTGGCTTCTTCGTCATCAATCGAAATAAAGGTGCCTTCGGTGGCTGGCGTCATACAGGACATCACCAGGCGACCACGCGTGTCTTCCGCGTTTTGATATTGCTTCACCGCACACTGGCGGCAAGCACCGACGCTGCCCAGCGCCGGATGCCAGCAAAAGTACGGAATATCGAGGCCAAGAGACAGACAAGCTTCCAGCAGGTTGTCCGCCCCGTTGACTTCGTATTCTTTGCCGTCTACATGAATCGTAGCCATTAGCATGCTTCCAGTTGGCTCGGTCGAAACCGAGCGTTAATCAAAATTCTTGTCGTTACCAGCGCGCTTTAAGCAGGTTCGGCTGAATCCCATTGATCGCATGGGTATTGCTGAACGGCTGCTTGATGCCTGCTTCGAACTCGTCGCGGAAATATTTGATCGCGCTCTGCAGAGGTTCGACGGCACCCGGTGCGTGGGCACAGAAGGTTTTACCCGGGCCTAAGAATCGACACAGTTGCTCAAGTGTTTCGATATCGCCAGGCTGGCCTTCGCCACGTTCGATTGCACGCAGGATCTTCACACTCCACGGCAGCCCATCACGGCACGGTGTACACCAACCGCAGGACTCACGGGCGAAGAACTCTTCCAGGTTACGCACCAGCGACACCATGCCGATCTCGTGGTCGACGGCCATCGCCAGCGCCGTACCCAGACGGCTGCCTGCTTTACCAATGCTTTCGAATTCCATCGGCAGGTCAAGGTGGGCTTCGGTCAGGAAGTCTGTCCCTGCCCCACCCGGCTGCCAGGCTTTGAATTTCAGGCCATCGCGCATGCCGCCGGCGTAGTCTTCAAGAATTTCGCGCGCGGTAGTACCGAACGGCAGTTCCCAGACGCCAGGATTTTTCACGCGACCGGAGAAGCCCATCAGCTTGGTACCGGCATCTTTGCTTGAGGAGATGCCCTGATACCACTCCACGCCGTTCGCGAGGATAGCCGGAACGTTACACAGGGTTTCGACGTTGTTTACGCAGGTCGGTTTCCCCCACACGCCGGAGCTGGCCGGGAACGGTGGCTTGGAACGCGGGTTCGCGCGGCGGCCTTCCAGGGAGTTAATCAGCGCGGTCTCTTCACCGCAGATATAACGCCCGGCACCGGTGTGCACGAACAGTTCGAAGTCAAACCCGGTGCCCAGGATGTTTTTGCCCAGCAGTCCCGCTTCGGTGGCTTCGGCAATCGCGCGACGCAGGTTTTCCGCTGCTTCGATGTACTCACCGCGCAGGAAGATGTAACCACGGTACGCTTTCAGCGCAAACGCGGAGATCAGCATGCCTTCCACCAGCAGGTGCGGCAGCTGCTCCATCAGCAGGCGGTCTTTATAGGTGCCCGGCTCCATTTCATCGGCGTTACACAGCAGGTAACGGATGTTCATGGATTCGTCTTTTGGCATCAGGCTCCACTTCAGACCGGTGGAGAAGCCCGCGCCGCCGCGGCCTTTCAGGCCAGACTCTTTTACCGCGTTAACGATGTCGTCCGGCGCCATGCCGCCAAGGGCTTTACGCGCACCGGCATAGCCGTTTTTGCTCTGATATTCGTCGAGCCATACCGGCTGTTTGTCATCACGCAGACGCCAGGTCAGCGGATGCGTCTCAGCAGTACGAATTACAGTTTTCATTTGTACTGCTCCAGCAGGTCAGGAATCGCTTCCGGCGTCAGATGACTATGAGTGTCCTCATCAATCATCATGGTCGGCCCCTTGTCGCAGTTACCCAGGCAGCAGGTTGGCAGCAGAGTAAAGCGACCATCGAACGTGGTCTGGCCCGGCTTGATATTGAGCTTCTTCTCAATCGCAGCCTGAATGCCCTGATAACCGGTGATGTGGCAGACCACGCTGTCACAGTAGCGGATCACATGGCGGCCTACCGGCTGACGGAAGATCTGGCTGTAGAACGTGGCTACGCCTTCTACGTCACTTGCCGGAATACCCAGCACTTTCGCGATCGCATAGATCGCCCCATCCGGCACCCAACCACGCTGTTTCTGTACGATTTTCAGCGCTTCAATGGACGCCGCACGCGGGTCTTCGTAGTGGTGCATCTCGTGCTCAATGGCGGCACGTTCTGCTTCACTCAGCTCAAAAGCCTCGGTTTGTGGTTGTTGATTCTCGTGCATAATTAGCGGTCCACATCTGACATAACAAAATCGATACTACCCAGATACACAATCAGGTCGGAGACCAGACTGCCGCGGATGGCGGACGGGATCTGCTGCAGGTGCGCAAAGCTCGGCGTACGCACGCGGGTACGGTAGCTCATGGTGCTGCCGTCACTGGTCAGGTAGTAACTGTTAATACCCTTGGTCGCTTCAATCATCTGGAAGGATTCTTGCGCCGGCATGACCGGACCCCAGGAAACCTGCAGGAAGTGGGTGATCAGGGTTTCGATATGTTGCAGCGTGCGCTCTTTCGGTGGCGGCGTCGTCAGCGGGTGATCCGCCTTGAACGGGCCTTCCGGCATGTTGTTGAGGCACTGCTCAAGGATGCGCAGACTCTGGCGCAGCTCTTCCACTTTCAGCATCACGCGGGTGTAGCAGTCGGACACGCCGCCGCCCACCGGAACTTCAAAGTCGAAGTTCTCGTAGCCAGAGTAAGGACGGGCTTTACGCACGTCGAAATCAATACCGGTGGCACGCAGACCTGCCCCTGTCGTCCCCCACTCCAGCGCCTCTTTCGCGCCGTAGGCAGCAACGCCCTGGGAACGGCCTTTCAGGATGGTGTTGCGCAGCGCGGCTTTCTCGTAAGACGCCAGACGTTTCGGCATCCAGTCGAGGAATTCACGCAGCAGACGGTCCCAGCCGCGCGGCAGATCGTGTGCCACACCGCCGATACGGAACCAGGCCGGGTGCATACGGAAACCGGTAATGGCTTCTACCAGATCGTAGATTTTCTGACGGTCGGTAAAGGCGAAGAAGACCGGGGTCATCGCGCCGACATCCTGAATGAACGTGGAGATGTACAGCAGGTGGCTGTTGATACGGAACAGTTCTGACAGCATGACGCGAATCACGTTAACGCGATCCGGCGTAACAATACCCGCCAGTTTCTCAACGGCCAGCACGTATGGCATTTCGTTGACGCAGCCGCCGAGGTACTCGATACGGTCGGTATACGGAATGTAGCTGTGCCAGGACTGACGCTCGCCCATCTTCTCAGCACCACGGTGGTGGTAACCGATGTCAGGCACGCAGTCGACAATCTCTTCGCCGTCGAGCTGAAGAATAATACGGAATGCACCGTGCGCAGACGGGTGGTTTGGACCGAGGTTGAGGAACATGAAGTCCTCGTTGTCGGTACCGCGCTTCATGCCCCAGTCTTCCGGTTTGAAGGTCAGCGCTTCCATCTCCAGATCCTGCTTGGCTTTGGTCAGCTCAAACGGATCGAATTCGGTAGCACGTGCCGGGTAGTCTTTACGCAGCGGGTGGCCGGTCCAGGTCTGCGGCATCATGATGCGCGTCAGGTGCGGGTGGCCGTCAAAGGTCATGCCGAACATTTCCCAGGTTTCACGCTCGTACCAGTTGGCGTTCGGGAAAAGTTTGGTTATCGTCGGCAGATGCATGTCGTTTTCAGACAATGCCACCTTGAGCATGATATCCGTATTACGGTCTATTGAGATCAGGTGGTAGAAAACGGAAAAATCCGCAGCAGGTAGACCCTGGCGGTGCGTTCTGAGACGTTCATCCATGCCGTGTAAGTCAAACAGCATGACGTACGGTTTTGGCAATTTCTTGAGGAAATCGACAACTTCCAGCAATTGTTCACGCTTCACCCAAACAACGGGTACCCCGGTGCGGGTAGCCTGAACAGTAAAGGCATCCGGCCCAAAACGGTTGCGCAGTTCGCCAATGACTGGGTCATCCAGATGATCCCGGGTCTGCCAGGCGGCTTCTTGCGCGGTTAAGTCGGTCATATTGTTCACCATTGCAAATGGTCCGTGGTGACTGTTGAGCCTGGCTTCGCGCTATTTGAGTAGTGATATGCGAAGGTGTTCTCCAGGCCTACAGGCGCAAATTAAATTTCGTCAGGCGTACGCAGATTGGTGACGGCAATACGTTCACCACGTTTACGCTCGCGCTCAGACTGCATGTTCGCGCGATACACACCCTGATCGCCAACGACCCACGACAGTGGGCGACGTTCTTTACCGATGGATTCCTGCAGCAGCATCAGCGCCTGCATGTAGGCTTCCGGACGAGGCGGACAACCCGGGATGTACACATCCACTGGGATAAATTTATCTACGCCCTGTACGACGGAATAGATGTCGTACATACCGCCAGAGTTAGCACATGCGCCCATGGAGATAACCCATTTTGGCTCCAGCATCTGGTCATAAAGACGCTGAATAACAGGTGCCATCTTGGTAAAGCAGGTACCGGCTACCACCATCAGGTCAGCCTGACGTGGGGAAGCACGCAGTACCTCTGCCCCAAAACGCGCAACGTCATGCACCGCAGTGAATGACGTCACCATTTCAACGTAGCAGCAAGAAAGGCCAAAGTTGTAAGGCCAGATGGAGTTCTTACGACCCCAGTTGACCATATCGTGCATGGCATGTTCGAGTTTGCCCATGTACACGCTTTTATTGACTTCTTGCTCCAGGGGGTCGGTTACGATCTCCTGTTTTTGCAGGGGGTAACGGTCATTCTCACCGTTAGGATCTATGCGGGTGAGCGTATAATCCATCTTATTGCCTCGCTGTTACTGCTGACGATTAGAGATACTGTTTTCCGGGTTGATGTGTTCACGACGTGAACGCGCAGGCGTCCAGTCAAGCGCGCCAATACGCACCAGATAAACCAGACCGGCCAGTAGCACTAAAATGAAAATTGCGGCCTCGACAAAGCCCACCCAACCACTTTCGCGAATGGAGGTCGACCATGCGAAAAGGTAAAGCGCTTCCACGTCGAAGATGACGAAGAACATGGCTACCAGATAAAACTTGGCAGACAGGCGTAAGCGAGCGGTACCTACTGAATCAATACCTGATTCGAAAGGTGTGTTTTTGTGCCTTGCACGGGCGCGACCGCCCAGGAACCAGCCGCCGACTAACATCAGGCAGCACAGGCCAATGGCTACAATAAGAAAGATTGCGAATGCCCAGTGATGAGCGATGACTTCTGTGGATGTTGACATACTCATTGCTTACTCATCAAAAGTGATACCAACGACACTGCTCTTGCTGGCAGATGGGCATCACATCGATTCATGGGGAGGAACAAATAACCTTACACTAACTGTCAGAAATGAGACGTAGACAGCAAAATGATGGGGTTTTTTACTCCTTTCTATAACCTATTGTCAACTTTAACAAAGGTTTCTTCACATTAAATTACATCGAGCGATTCTCATTAACATTTGGTGCCCTTTAACCCTGGTGGGTTCATGACTTTCCGTCAAATGTATGTTGTTGAATCGTGTCCGTTTCGGAAGTAAAAAAAATAACCCTCCTATTTTGACAGGATTTGCCAACGATTCCTCCCCCTAAATAGGAGTATTTTCTTGATCTGCGACACGCTTTTGTTAATTCAACCTGGAAAACGGCAACATATTTCCTGTTTTTTTAACATAGGAGGGATGTGGATGAAGTTAGAACGGAAAACGGACAAGTTTTAGACAAAACCATTTAGTTCATTGATAAATATAGAATATCCCGTAAACCCACGCGTCATAAGCGGGTATTTTTGCTAAAAAAAAGCCACTGCATGTGAAAATCACACGAGTGGCTTTTTTTTACACTTACATTTTGTTACCAGAATTCTGAGCTGGCAATCACTCAAAATCCCCTTCAACGATCAGGGAGTCATCCCCCCCTTCGGAGGTAACGCGCTCGAACTGCCATGGGTTATGGTAGTTTTCCATCGCCTCGAACACCACCTTAGCCAGTTCGTTATGACTGGACGAATTGTGGCAGAGCAGATACTCCGTATCCGGCAGTGCAGGAAGGCCATCGGATTTGCCCAGAACGCGCAGATCGGGGCTCATCATTTCTACCGGACGGGCGGTGACACCCAGACCGGCTTTCACGGCGGCACGCACCGCTGGCAGCGTGGATGCCACATACGCCAGACGCCACGGAATATTGGCCTCATTCAGCGCCGTCAGTACCATATCGCGGAACGGGCTCGGGTCATCCAGCAACACCAGCGGCACCGGCTCCCCTTTTTGCAGCACGTATTCGGCCGCGCAATACCAGTGCGTAGGCGATGTGCGCAGCGTCAGGCAGTCAAACTGCCCGGGACGATGCGTGGTGACCACCAGGTCGACTTTATTCTCATTTAACATCTCAACCATAAAAGCATTGCGCTTTACGCTCACGTCCAGCGCAAGCTTCGGATAAACCGAACTAATACGATTGAGAAGAAACGGCAATATAGTATCCGCCGACTCATCAGATGCACCTAACGTTAGCACGCCCTGAAGGTTGCTAAACATTAATGACATACATGCTTCATCATTAAAGCGAAGAATTTTCCTGGCATAACCCAGAAGCTGAATACCGTGTTCCGTTAAGAGCTTATTACGCCCGTGACGGGCAAAAAGCTCTTTACCAACCAGTTGCTCCAGCCGCTGCATTTGCTGGCTGACGGCGGACTGAGTTCGGCAAACGGCGGCAGCAGCTGCTGCAAAAGTGTTGAGATCGGCGACCGCAACAAACGTTCTCAGCAGATCGAGGTCGAGATTCATTATCGGACGATTTGCATTTATCATATCTATTCACTTTCAGGTTGCTCGTGCGGAGCTGCCCGGGTTGAAGCTGTGTGTGTACAGTTAAGCAATTCCCTCTGAAGATTTTCCCTCGCATCCCGGCCCGGCAGACTGCCTGACAGATAGTTATTGTGCTGCTTTATATCAACAGTCAGAAAGCACGTTTCATGACGATATTTTTATTCTCTTAAACGTTCAGGATATTTAGATGTTCGCAGGTTTATGTAAATTACATTAAAGGTATAACACCTTTTCTGCCATCTGTATCGCAGCGCTGTCAACGTAGCAGGAGATGTGCGACACATTCCAGCCAGAGATAACTCTAACAATAACAATCAATTAATTCGGAAAACCAGGGTCAGATATACAAAAAACGTGCATCTGCCCTCTGCTTTCCTGGAAGACATCTTAACCCAAATCCACTTTATTTATAAGTCTTATTGCAATATTAAGGATTAAAGAAGAATGTTAAGCTTCTAAACTAATTTTATTAAAATTAACTAAAGTTGCATTTTATAGGTTAATAATAAATAAATTTTAATTTAGATTAAGACCATTCATTAATGGCACTTAACATTAATTTCACATGGGTAACTTTTATCCACAGTATGCTATTACAGAAACAGGTATCAAGCATTCAGGTTTTACGAAAAGTCACTCAGGGTGACTGCCACCGCTGTCCAGCTCACCACTTATTTTTAACAGCACATTATACAGTATTTTGGTAAATGAATAGCACATTTAACCTAAGCTCTCGCTATGCGCACAACTTTAAGACAGTGAAAAAGCATACCCGCAGCGAAAAAGATTCATCAAAAATTTGTACCCCGCACAAAATCTTCTACTGCACACCCTTCAAAACGAAGCGAGGGGGGAGTACATTATTCCGTGCTGACTTCCACGGCAGGGAGCGGCAATAATAGCGAAAAGGTTAAAGGTTCATGTCCCCTATCGAAAAATCCAGCAAGCTAGATAACGTCTGTTATGACATCCGCGGCCCGGTTCTGAAAGAGGCAAAACGTCTTGAAGAAGAGGGCAACAAGGTTCTGAAACTCAACATTGGTAACCCTGCGCCATTTGGTTTTGAAGCGCCGGATGAAATTCTGGTTGATGTGATCCGCAACCTTCCCACTGCACAAGGCTATTGCGATTCAAAAGGACTTTACTCCGCACGTAAAGCCATCATGCAGCACTACCAGGCACGTGGTATGCGCGATGTTACCGTTGAAGATATCTATATCGGCAACGGCGTCTCCGAACTGATTGTGCAAGCCATGCAGGCCCTGCTGAACAGCGGGGACGAAATGCTGGTCCCTGCGCCAGACTATCCGCTGTGGACGGCTGCCGTGTCGCTGTCCAGCGGTAAAGCGGTGCACTATCTGTGCGACGAATCCTCTGACTGGTTCCCGGACCTGGACGATATTCGCGCAAAAATTACGCCCCGCACGCGCGGTATCGTCATTATTAACCCGAACAACCCGACGGGCGCGGTCTACTCAAAAGAGCTGCTGATGGAGATCGTCGAGCTGGCGCGTCAGCACAACCTGATCATCTTCGCCGACGAAATTTACGACAAGATCCTGTACGACGCGGCGCAGCACCACTCCATCGCCGCGCTGGCCCCGGACCTGCTGACCGTCACCTTCAACGGCCTGTCCAAAACCTACCGCGTGGCCGGTTTCCGTCAGGGCTGGATGGTGTTAAACGGTCCGAAAAAACACGCCAAAGGCTATATTGAAGGGCTGGAGATGCTGGCCTCCATGCGTTTATGCGCCAACGTTCCGGCACAGCACGCGATCCAGACCGCGCTCGGCGGCTATCAGAGCATTAGCGAGTTTATCGTGCCCGGTGGTCGCCTGTACGAACAGCGTAACCGCGCGTGGGAACTGATTAACGATATCCCGGGCGTCTCCTGCGTGAAGCCGAACGGGGCGCTCTATATGTTCCCGAAAATTGACGCGAAGCGCTTCAATATTCACGACGACCAGAAAATGGTGCTCGATTTCCTGCTGCAGGAAAAAGTGCTGCTGGTTCAGGGCACGGCGTTTAACTGGCCGTGGCCGGATCACGTGCGTATCGTGACGCTGCCGCGCGAAGATGACCTGGAAATGGCCATCAGCCGCTTCGGGCGCTTCCTCTCCGGATACCATCAGTAACATTGCCTTTCGGCCGGGTGGCGCTTCGCTTACCCGGCCTACAAAATCCGCAAATTTGCATCTTGCCTCCCCTCCCCGCACAATGAACGCCTGTCGCAGTGAAGACAAAAGGTAACCTATGAGTCAGAGTCATTTCTTTGCCCACCTCTCCCGCCTGAAACTCATCAACCGCTGGCCGCTGATGCGCAATGTCCGCACGGAAAATGTGTCAGAGCACAGCCTGCAGGTTGCGATGGTCGCTCACGCGCTGGCCGCCATTAAAAACCGCAAATTCAACGGTCAGGTCAATCCAGAGCGCATAGCCCTGCTGGCGATGTACCACGATGCGTCAGAAGTGCTGACTGGGGATCTGCCTACGCCGGTGAAATATTTCAACTCGCAAATTGCGCAGGAATATAAGGCCATTGAGAAAATTGCCCAGCAGAAGCTGATTGAGATGGTGCCCGAAGAACTGCGTGATATCTTCGAGCCGCTTATCAACGAGCATCAGTATACGGAAGATGAAAAGTCGCTGGTCAAACAGGCCGACGCGCTGTGTGCCTATCTGAAGTGTCTCGAAGAGTTGTCCGCAGGGAATAACGAATTCTTGCTGGCGAAAACGCGCCTGGAAAAAACGCTGGAATCCCGCCGCAGCGAAGAGATGGATTACTTTATGCAGGTGTTTGTACCGAGCTTCCATTTATCGCTGGATGAGATCAGCCAGGATTCGCCACTCTGATTTTCGCCCAGCGGCGCTGCGCTTGCAGGGCCTACGGGGTTGTAGGCCGGGCAAGGCGTAGCCGCCACCCGGCAAAATGCTCAGAACGGAAACAGGACCGGTATCAGTACCACGCACACCACCATCACCAGCACGGTGAACGGCACGCCCAGCTTCACGAAATCGCTGAATCGATAGTTCCCCGGTCCCAGCACCAGCGTATTCACCGGTGAAGAGACCGGCGTCATAAATGCCGCGGAAGCGGCCATCGCTACCATCATCGCAAACGGGTACGGCGACACGCCCATGGACTTCGCCATCGCCAGTGCGATAGGTGCCATCAGTACCGCCGTCGCGGTGTTCGAGATAAACAGGCCGATGGTGGCGCACATGATAAACAGGCAGACCATCATCATGTACGGCCCATACCCGCCGCCCACGTCCATTAAGCCTTTAACGATCAGATCCACCCCGCCGGTTTTTTGCAGCGCCAGGGCGAAGGGCATCATCCCAACAATGAGAATGATGCTCGGCCAGTGAATGGCTTTATAGGCGCTTTCGGCGTCAATGCAGCGGAATTTGCCCATCAACAGGCAGGCGATGATTGCGGCGACCGGATTGGGGATCTCATCGGTCAGCATCAGCGCCACCATCAGCACCAGACAAAAAATCGCGTGTGGCGCCTGGCTGTGCGCTGGCGATGCGTCGCTCTCCTCGACAGGCATGTTGAGCACCACAAAATCGCGCCCTTTTTGTCCGAGCTGGCTAATGAGCTTCCAGTTACCGACAACGAGAAAGATATCGCCCAGCAGGATCGGCTCATCCACCACCGCCCCTTCCATCGCTACACCATCGCGCTTCAGCCCCACGACGTTCAGGCCATAGCGGGTACGGAACCCCATCTCCCGCACGGTTTTACCCAACAGTTCCGACTCCGGGATCAGCGACACCTCGGCCATGCCGACATCCAGCGCCTGATCGGAGAAATACTCCCCGCGCAGCACCATCGGCTCCAGCAGCTGTTCGCTGCAAAACTCGCGCAGGTCCACATCCGCGGTGGACATATCAATCAGCAGGACGTCACGCGCGCGGAATTCCGACACCCCGTTGACGTTGACGATCACCCGACGAAACCGCCGCCAGCGCTCTACGCCGATCACGTTCGCGCCATAGCGCTCACGCAGCTTCAGGTCATCCAGCCGCTGTCCCACCATCGGCGAGCCGGGGCGAATAGCCAGACGGCGCGCGCGCCCGGTAAGGCGGTACTCCTTAATCAAATCGCGGAAGGTGCGTCGCTTCCATCCTTCTTTGTTTTTGTCCTGTTTTTCACCCTTCAGGGCGAACCGGGTCAGCAGCATATAGACCACGCCCATGACCAGAATGACCAGCCCAAGCGGGGTGACGCTGAAAAAGCTGAAACCCTCAAATCCTTCCCGGATCAGTTCGCTGTTAACGACCAGGTTCGGCGGCGTTGCCACCAGCGTCATCATCCCGCTGATCAAACCGGCAAAACTCAGGGGCATCATCAGGCGCGACGGCGAGCTCTGCATCCGCATGGAAACGCTCAGCACCACCGGGATAAAGATGGCGACCACGCCCGTGGAGCTCATAAACGCCCCCAGTCCGGCGACGGTCACCATCAGGTAGATCAACATCTTGGTTTCGCTGCTGCCCGCCACCTTCACCAGCCACGACCCCATGATGGTCGCTACGCCGGTGCGCACCAGCCCATCACCGATGATAAACAGGGCGGCAATCAGGATAACGTTGGGATCGCTAAATCCGGAGAAGGCTTCCGGCAGCGTCAGCGTTCCGCTCAGCACAAACGCGACAATGACAAACAGGGCGACGGCGTCCATGCGTACCTTGCCCGTGGCAAAAAGAATGATGGCGATTAAAAGCAGGCTCAGGACCCAAATCAGTTCACCGTTCACAACCTATCCTTGTCAGTGGAAGATGAGGAATTTTGCCATAAAAAAGCCCCAGCAATGTGGGGCCATATCATGGGATTACACTTTTAGCGAGACGGTTACAACTCCGTCAGAGGCTTTTGAAACAGACAGTGCCGTCAGGGAATCCAGCACCAAATCCGCCTCCTCCAGGCGGGGAGAACCGGCCGGAACGTTAACGGCGATGACGTGGCTCCCTGCGTTCAACCCGGCCAGTACGCCAGCCGCCGCATCTTCCACCACCACGCACTCTGCAGGATCGAGGCCCAGCAGTTCAGCGCCCAGTAAAAATGCGTCAGGCTCCGGTTTACCCCGCTTCACGCGCTCCGCCGTGATAAACACGTCCGGCGTCGGCAACCCTGCCGCCTTGTGTCGGGCGTGGGCAACCGGCACGGAACCGGAGGTGACGATAGCCCACGGGATCTGCGCCTCGTTCAGATGCTCAAGCAGTTCGCGCGCGCCCGGTAACGCGGTGATGTCGTCCGTATCGGTGGCTTCAATGTGTTCCAGGTATTTGAACTCCGCCTGAATGTCGTCCTCAGAGCGTCCGGCCAGGAAGTGCCGTAGCGAGGTGATGGCCTGTTTGCCATGGATAAAATTCAGCACGTCCTGATGGTCGATGCCATGTCTGTCAGCCCAATGACACCAGGAACGTTCCACAACCGGCAGCGAATCCACCAGCGTACCGTCCAGATCAAACAGAAAACCTCTACACTGCACACGCACCTCCGTCAGGCATTAATGATTTGTTGAATTTCGTTGCTGCTTAAATGGTACTGACGCGGGCAGGCATGCCACGCGCTCAGCATGCGCTGATATTTATCCCACATCGGGGTCTGCGCGTTGAAGCCGTGGGTACCCGCGTCAAAGTGGGTATAACGCCCTTCCGTATTCACCATAAAGCGAACATAGCTCAGATAACGCGCTTCCGTTGCGGCATCAAAGCCTAAGAAGGTGACGCGGCGCTCGTCAATGGACTGTTGATCTTTGAGATTCGTCCAGGAAACGTGCAGGGCGTGATACATCTCCATAATGTCGATCACGATGCGACAGGTTTCTTCTTTCAGCTCGCCAAACTCACGGTCCAGTTCGCGCATTTGCAGACCAAAGCCGCGTTCGACGATGGTTTGCAGGCGGCTGTAGCGCGCAGCGTTATCGGGATCAAGCATAGTCATCATCTTGTACTGGTTGGACAAAATCAGACGTTGAGCATGGGTCATTTCCATCTTTCGACTCCTGTAGCGCATTGCACTTAAAAAAAAGACACGGTAACTGATTGTTACTGTGCCCTCTTTTCGTCGTCGTTTCGATGATCAATCACAAATCATCGAGGAATGTTTTATCCAGTTGCTTAAAAGCACGCTTTAACGTGTCCGCCAGCGCCTGGTAATCCGGCTTGCCTTCCACCGGGGCGAGCGCCTGACCGGCCTCTTCCAGCTTACCGCGCACTTCATAAAACCAGTGTAAAATAGAAGGAGGAAGTGGCGTAATGGACCGTTTACCTAGCCACCACAGGCCCTGCATCGGCAGGCTTAATGCGAAGAGCGCCGTGGCAACGGCAGGTCCAAGCTGCCCACCCAGCGCAATCTGCCAGCACAGCGTAAAGATAGCGACAGGCGGCATAAAGCGAATCGCATAGCGCGTGGCGCGGATGGTGCGATTCTCAATAAACATCGGCGCAAGGCGCTTTTCCATAGGCCACGTCTTTGCGTAATGCTGTCCCCGACGAAACAGACTGAAGAAATTTACGGACGGGTTCTCTGGTGTCGACATGGCTGTACCTCAACTTCACATATAAAAATTAAAATTTTCGTGCAAAACCACAACAAGCTATGACAACGTTCAAAATATTTTGTCATCTCTACCCCGTATCGGGTATCCTGTGCCAGCCTGATAGGGCCATAGACGAGAATCATTAGCTCGTCAAATTATTGCATATTATGCCATTGGCTGAAAATTGTGCAAAATGGCATAAAATCATAGTTATTTCTTCCATCATGCCACAATGTTCGTTTGGCATGATGTTAATCATAAATGTCCGAGTCATCATGCGTTACGCTGTTAGACTCACTGACGTTTTTTTAGCCACGTATCAATAATAGGTACTTCCATGTCGAGTAAGTTAGTACTGGTTCTGAACTGCGGTAGCTCCTCACTGAAATTCGCCATCATCGATGCGCTCAACGGTGACGAATACCTCTCTGGTTTGGCCGAATGTTTCCATCTGCCTGAAGCACGTATCAAGTGGAAGATGGACGGCAGCAAACAAGAAGCGGCTTTAGGTGCAGGCGCCGCTCACAGTGAAGCGCTGAACTTTATCGTTAACACTATTCTGGCACAAAAACCAGAACTGTCTGCTCAGCTGACTGCGATTGGTCACCGTATCGTCCACGGCGGCGAAAAATACACCAGCTCCGTCGTGATCGACGACTCTGTGATCCAGGGCATCAAAGACTCTGCCTCTTTCGCACCGCTGCACAACCCGGCTCACCTGATCGGTATCGCTGAAGCGCTGAAATCCTTCCCGAATCTGAAAGACAAAAACGTGGCCGTATTCGATACCGCGTTCCATCAGACCATGCCGGAAGAGTCTTACCTCTATGCCCTGCCATACAGCCTGTACAAAGAGCACGGCGTACGTCGTTACGGCGCGCACGGCACCAGCCACTTCTATGTGACTCAGGAAGCGGCAAAAGTGCTGAACAAGCCGGTTGAAGAACTGAACATCATCACCTGCCACCTGGGCAACGGTGGTTCTGTTTCGGCTATCCGCAATGGTAAATGTGTTGATACGTCCATGGGTCTGACCCCGCTGGAAGGTCTGGTGATGGGTACCCGTTCCGGTGACATCGACCCGGCGATCATCTTCCACCTGCACGACACCCTGGGCATGAGCGTTGACCAGATCAACAAAATGCTGACCAAAGAGTCTGGCCTGCTGGGTCTGACCGAAGTCACCAGCGACTGCCGTTACGTTGAAGACAACTACGCAGAGAAAGAAGACGCTAAACGTGCAATGGACGTTTACTGCCACCGTCTGGCGAAATACATCGGCTCTTACACTGCGCTGATGGAAGGCCGTCTGGACGCGGTTATCTTCACCGGTGGTATCGGTGAGAACGCGGCAATGGTTCGTGAACTGTCCCTGGGCAAACTGGGCGTTCTGGGCTTCGAAGTTGATCACGAGCGTAACCTGGCTGCCCGCTTCGGCAAGTCTGGCTTCATCAACAAAGAAGGCACCCGCCCTGCTCTCGTTATCCCAACTAACGAAGAGCTGGTCATCGCGCAAGACGCGCACCGCCTGACTGCCTGATTCCACACCGCCAGCAATGCTGGCGGTGCTGTTTTGTAACCCGCCCCATTTGGGCGGTAACGAAAGAGGATTAACCGTGTCCCGTACTATTATGCTGATCCCTACCGGAACCAGCGTCGGCCTGACCAGCGTCAGCCTTGGCGTTATCCGTGCTATGGAACGCAAAGGCGTTCGTCTGAGCGTCTTTAAGCCCATCGCCCAGCCACGTGCCGGTGGCGATGCGCCAGACCAGACCACCACCATCGTTCGCAAGAACTCCAATCTGCCGGCGGCCGAACCGCTGAAGATGAGCCACGTTGAATCTCTGCTGTCCAGCAACCAGAAAGACGTGCTGATGGAAGAGATCATCGCCAACTACCATGCTAACGCGCAAGACGCGGAAGTGGTGCTGGTTGAAGGTCTGGTGCCAACCCGCAAACACCAGTTTGCCCAGTCTCTGAACTTCGAAATCGCGAAAACCCTGAACGCAGAGATCGTTTTCGTGATGTCTCAGGGCACTGATACCCCAGAGCAGCTGAACGAGCGTATCGAACTGACGCGCAGCAGCTTCGGCGGCGCGAAAAACACCAACATCACCGGCGTGATCGTCAACAAGCTGAACGCGCCAGTGGATGAGCAGGGCCGTACTCGCCCTGACCTGTCCGAGATCTTCGACGACTCGTCCAAAGCGAAAGTCATCAAAGTTGACCCGGCTAAGCTGCAGGAATCCAGCCCGCTTCCGGTTCTGGGCGCGGTGCCATGGAGCTTCGATCTGATTGCCACCCGTGCAATCGACATGGCGCGTCACCTGAACGCGACCGTGATTAACGAAGGCGACATCAACACCCGTCGCGTGAAGTCCGTGACCTTCTGTGCGCGTAGCATTCCGCACATGCTGGAACACTTCCGCGCAGGTTCCCTGCTGGTGACTTCCGCAGACCGTCCTGACGTTCTGGTTGCAGCCTGTCTGGCCGCAATGAACGGCGTGGAAATCGGTGCGATCCTGCTGACCGGTGCCTACGAGATGGACCCACGCGTCAGCAAGCTGTGCGAACGCGCGTTTGCTACCGGCCTGCCGGTCTTCATGGTGAACACCAACACCTGGCAGACCTCCCTGAGCCTGCAGAGCTTCAACCTGGAAGTGCCGGTTGATGACCACGAGCGTATCGAGAAAGTTCAGGAATACGTTGCAGGCTACATCAACGCAGACTGGATCGAATCCCTGACCGCGACCTCCGAGCGCAGCCGCCGTCTGTCTCCTCCAGCATTCCGTTACCAGCTGACCGAGCTGGCGCGTAAAGCGGGCAAACGCGTTGTTCTGCCAGAAGGCGACGAACCACGTACCGTTAAAGCGGCTGCTATCTGTGCAGAGCGCGGCATCGCGACCTGTGTGCTGCTGGGTAACCCGGATGAGATCAACCGCGTAGCGGCCTCTCAGGGCGTTGAGCTGGGCGCAGGCATCGAAATCGTTGACCCTGAAGTGGTTCGCGAAAGCTACGTTGCCCGTCTGGTTGAGCTGCGTAAGAGCAAAGGCATGACCGAAGCCGTTGCGCGCGAGCAGCTGGAAGACAACGTGGTGCTGGGCACGCTGATGCTGGAGCAGGACGAAGTTGACGGTCTGGTTTCCGGTGCGGTTCACACCACGGCGAACACCATCCGTCCACCGCTGCAGCTGATCAAAACTGCGCCTGGCAGCTCTCTGGTGTCTTCCGTGTTCTTCATGCTGCTGCCTGAACAGGTTTACGTTTACGGCGACTGCGCGATCAACCCGGATCCAACTGCAGAACAGCTGGCTGAGATCGCGATCCAGTCCGCAGACTCCGCGACCGCTTTCGGTATCGAGCCGCGTGTGGCGATGCTCTCCTACTCCACCGGCACCTCAGGTGCAGGTAGCGACGTAGAGAAAGTGCGTGAAGCGACCCGTATTGCGCAGGAAAAACGTCCTGATCTGATGATCGACGGCCCGCTGCAGTACGACGCCGCGGTCATGGCTGACGTTGCGAAATCCAAAGCGCCGAACTCACCGGTTGCTGGTCGCGCTACCGTGTTCATCTTCCCGGATCTGAACACCGGTAACACCACCTACAAAGCGGTACAGCGTTCTGCCGACCTGATCTCCATCGGGCCAATGCTGCAGGGCATGCGCAAACCTGTGAACGACCTGTCTCGTGGCGCACTGGTAGACGATATCGTCTACACCATCGCGCTGACGGCGATCCAGTCTTCGCAGCAGCAGTAATGTATTGCCGGATGGCGCTTCGCTTATCCGGCCTACAAAACCGTAGGCCCGGTAAGCGCTAGCGCCACCGGGCAACAAAAAGGCGACCACTTAACCGGTCGCCTTTTTTATTTACAGCAGCTCGCGTGCCGCCGATACAATGTCATGTGCCGTCAGGCCATACTCTTTTTGCAGGAAATCCTGCGTCCCCACCTGGCCGTAACGCTCCTTGACGCCCACCCGCCGCATCGGCACCGGGCAGGTTTCCACCAGCACTTCCGCCACCGCCGACCCCAGCCCGTTGTGAATGCTGTGGTTTTCACAGGTCACGATGCGCCCGGTTTTCTCGGCGTAGTTTTTCACCAGCATCCGGTCGATGGGTTTCAGGGTAAACATGTCGATGACCGCCGCGCTGACACCCTCCTGCTCAAGCTGGCGCGCGGCTTCCAGCGCTTCCGACACCATGATGCCGTTGGCAATCAGAGTGATATCACTCCCCTCGCGCAGCACGTTGCCTTTTCCGATGGTGAAGGTGGAGCCCGGGGCATACACGCTCGGCGCCTGCTTACGGATGGTCCGCACCCAGTAGAAGCCGTCGAGATCGATAAGCTGGCGCAGCACGTCCTCAAACATCACCGCATCAGTGACTTCCAGCACCACCGAGTGCGCCAGACCGCGTACGATGCCCATATCCTCAAACGACATATGCGTTCCGCCGTTGTGGCAAGCCGTCACGCCCGCATCCGACGCTATCACCTTCACGTTGTTGCGCTGATAGTCCAGGGACATAAACAGCTGGTCAAAACAGCGGCGGCTGGCAAAGGCGGTAAAGGTGTGAACGAACGGCTTACGTCCGGTAAGCGACAGCCCGGCTGCCGTGCCGATGACGTTGGCCTCCATAATGCCGCAGTTAATCACGTGCTGCGGATAATCACGCGCCACGCCGTCCATCGCCATCGAGCTCATCAGGTCGGCTTCGAGCGCAATGATGTCACTTCCGGCCTCAATCTGTTTTGCCACGAAGCCAGCGTAAACTTTACGCATCTCAACGGCGTCTTTCTGTCCTGCCGGTGCAACCTTAATCATGTGAAGCCTCCAGTTGGCGAATCGTCTCGTTGAGGGCCGCTTTGCTCTCTGCGGTCAATCGCAGGTGGTGCGAGTTGCTGAGCTGCTCCAGATACGGCACCCCCTGGCCTTTGATGCTGTCGAGGATGACGACTAACGGACGCGCATCGGCTGCCGGGATCCGCGATGTCACTGCCAGCAGACCCGGGATGTCGTCCCCCTTCACCGTCGCCACGTCAAAGCCAAAGGCGCGGAATTTTCCCTCCAGGTCAAACGCGCTGATGATCTCGTCCAGCTCGCCGTCGAGCTGCTGTTTGTTCCAGTCGACAAATACCGTCAGGTTGTTCAGGCGATGGTGGGCAATAAACTGGAACGCCTCCCAGCACTGCCCTTCGTTCAGCTCGCCGTCGCCGACGATGCAGAAGACCCGATTCGGTCGCCCGGCCAGCCTGTGCGACAGCGCCATGCCGCCCGCGATGGAAATCCCCTGCCCCAGCGAACCGGTAGTGGCGTCCACGCCGCGCGTTTTCAGGCGGTCCGGGTGGCTGGGCAGGCGCGTGCCGTTCTGGTTGAGGGTACTCAGCTCTTCTGTCGGGAAGTAGCCCTTGATCGCCAGGGTACTGTAGAGCGCCGGGCCCGCATGGCCTTTCGACAGCACAAAGTAGTCTCGCTCCGGCCAGTCCGGATCCGCCGGGTCGATTTTCATCACCGCGCCGTACAGCACGGCCAGGGTTTCTACCACCGACATGCTACCCCCGTAGTGGCCAAAGCCCAGCTGCGTCAGGGATTTCAGCGTCTCAAGACGAATCTGACGCGCGAGTTCGGTTATCTCTTTCTCATTCATGATTTGGCTCCGGTGTTTTCCTGCGCGTTACCGCCCGCAGGTTTGTTTTTCGCGAAGACGTTGTACGCCACCAGCAGCGCGAACAGCGCCACGACCAGCCCGGTGATGGCCAGCGGCGACAGGAAGCGCGCCAGGTTGCCGAGGACAATCCCGACCGCGCCGAAGTCGGCGTCAGAGAAGGTGGTGTTCGCAAAACCAATGGCGCCGAGTACCGGCAGCAGCAGGACCGGCAGGAAGGTAATCAGCAGGCCGTTGGCAAAGGCGCCAATCATTGCACCACGACGTCCGCCGGTGGCGTTACCGAACACGCCCGCCGTTGCGCCGGTGAAGAAGTGCGGCACCACGCCCGGGAGGATCAGCACCCAGCTAAACTGACCGCAGATGAACAACCCCACAATCCCGCCGAGGAAGCTGAACAGGAAGCCAATCAGCACCGCGTTAGGCGCATAGGGATAGACCACCGGGCAGTCCAGCGCAGGACGCGCGTTCGGCACCAGTTTTTCCGAGAAGCCGGTAAAGGCTGGAACGATTTCCGCCAGAATCAGGCGTACGCCCTGCAGAATGATGAACACCCCCGCCGCGAAGGTGATCGCCATGATGATGGCGTAGACGAGGTAGTTCTGCCCGGCGCTGAAGGTGGCCTCGACGTACTCGCGCCCGGCGCTCACCGCCATGATCAGGTAGATAATCATCATGGTCAGGGAGATGGAGATCGAGCTGTCGCGCAGGAAGCTCAGGTTCTTCGGCAGGTTCATCTCTTCCGTTGAGCGGGATCCTTTGCCGACCTTGCTGCCAATCCAGCCGGACAGCACGTAGCCCAGCGTGCCAAAGTGGCCGAAGGCAATCTCATCGTTGCCGGTAATGCGCTTCATGTAGCGCTGCGCAATCGCCGGGAAGAAAGCCATGATCAGGCCAAGGATCAGCGACCCGGTAAAGACCAGCCCCACGCCCTCAAAGCCCGCCACCGTCAGGATCACGCCAATCATGCACGCCATATAAAACGTGTGGTGTCCGGTCAGGAAGATATACTTCAGGCGGGTAAAGCGGGCGACGATAATATTCGCCACCATCCCGAAGGCCATAATCAGCGCGGTCGCTGCACCGTATTTTTCCAGTGCAATGGACACGATCGCTTCATTGTTTGGAATAATGCCCTGGATAGTAAAGGCATGTTCAAACATACCGCCTAAGGGATTTAATGACCCGACCAGCACCGTGGCGCCGCCGCCCAGTACAATAAAGCCCAAGATGGTTTTAATGGTCCCTTTCACCACGTCGGAAAACGCTTTTTTCTGCGCAACCAGACCGATTAACGCAATTAAACCCACCAGCACCGAAGGGACTTTTAAAATATCAACAACGAAATTCAGCGTTTCAAGGATAAACATATCCACCTCGCCTTATCAGGGTTATTGTCTTTCGAACCAGCCGCGCAGCTGCGCTTCAAGTTCGTTGATGTCGATGATGTTGTTGATCACCACCAGCTGGCTTTCCGGCACGCTGGCGCTGGCGGCAATGTCTTTTGCCATCACGAACAGATCGGCCGCGCCCGGCGTGGCTGAGGAGAGATCGGAGTGTTCAACCTCAGCTTCAATCTCCAGCTTTTTGAGCACCTTTTTAATATTCATTTCGACCATAAAACTACTGCCCAGGCCAGAACCGCAAATAGCCATAATTTTCATTGTTGTCCCCTTATTTTGAGTAGAGTACGCCCCATCACGCTGACGCGTAATGTTGTGAAAAACCGGATTAAAGAATTAAATCAGAAGCGGTTAATAATCGTTTTAATTTCCTCCAGGGTATTCACCTGATGCAGTTCGGCCATATCGGTATCGCTGGAAAATAACTCTGCCAGCGACGAGATCATCTCGATATGGCTATTTTTGTCGGGTGCCGCGAGCATAATAATGACGTCGACAGGGTCAAACTCACCGGCACCAAACGAGACGCCCTGTTTTAGTTTTAATAACGACAACCCCAGTCCTTTGGCGCCTTCCTCCGGCCGCGCATGCGGCATCGCCAGCCCTGGTGCCAGCACATAATAAGGTCCTAACGTGTGGTGCTGCTGGATGATGGCCGTGACGTATTCAGGCTCAATCACCTGCAAATCCAGCAGCGGCTTCGCGCACAGCTCCAGCGCCTGCGGCCAGTCTTCCACGCTCTCCTGCAGCGTGATGGTTGTATCATATATCCATTTTTTGAGCACTTTTCACTCCCGCGACACGCTTAAGATGAGCAAACTTTATTCAACGCATCACTGATTGACTGCGATCGCGATCACAAAGATAGCGCTACCAATCGTTATCATGCAGAAATGTGATAGCGCTATCAAATTGCAATCACGTTGCTAAATCACAGCAAAAAAAGGGATTTAAGGCGTATACTGCCTGTCACGTGAAACGAAGGAAAATAAGAACGCGTCTGGTCAGCAGGAAGGTGTATGTCTCTAACCCGAAAACGGCGCAGTACTGGTAAAGTGACACTCGCCGATGTCGCACAGCTTGCCGGTGTGGGCACGATGACCGTGTCCCGTGCGCTTCGCACGCCCGAGCAGGTTTCCGATAAACTACGAGAAAAAATTGAAGCTGCCGTGCAGGAGCTGGGTTATATGCCTAATCTTGCCGCCAGTGCCCTGGCCTCGGCGTCGTCCTGGACGATAGCCATGGTGGTGCCCAACCTCTCCGAAGCAGGCTGCTCGGAGATGTTCGCCGGGCTACAGCAGGTGCTGCAGCCTGCCGGGTATCAGATCATGCTGGCTGAGTCCCAGCATCGTCTTGAGCAGGAAGAGAAACTGCTGGAGACGCTGCTGGCGTCGAACATTGCCGCGGCTATCCTGCTCAGCGTTGAACATACCGACACCGTTCGCCACTGGCTGAAAAACGCCTCAATTCCGGTGATGGAGATGGGCGCCATGCGCGCCGATCCGATTGATATGAATATCGGGATTGATAACGTGGCGGCCATGTATGAGCTCACGGAGATGGTCATTAAGCGCGGCTATCAGAATATTGGCCTGCTGTGTGCCAACCAGGAGCAGTGGATTTTCCAGCAGCATCTGCAGGGCTGGTACAAAGCCATGCTTCGCCACCATATGTCGCCGAATCGGGTCATTAACGCGGCGATGCCGCCGAGTTTCTCGACCGGCGCGGCGCAACTGCCCGAGTTCCTGCTGGCCTGGCCGGAGCTGGATGCGCTGGTGTGCGTCTCTGACGAGCTGGCCTGCGGCGCGCTGTACGAGTGCCAGCGCAGGCGAATCAAAGTGCCGGACGATCTGGCGGTGGTAGGCTTTGGCGATAGCGACGTGAGCCGCGTCTGTCAGCCGCCGCTGACGACCATGGCGGTGCCGCATCGTAAGATTGGAATTGAAGCCGGGAAAGCGTTACTGGAGCGCCTGAATGGCGGAGACTGGCGCGATCAAAAGCCCATCGCGTCCAGTCTGTGTCTGAGAGAGAGTTGCTGAAGCTTACTCAGCCTCTTTCTCTGATTTGGTCGATTCGTTATTGGCGTTGCGGCTCATCCAGAGCGCCAGCGCTTTTAACGAATCCGGCGTGAACTCGTCGCAGCGCGCGGTAATCTCCTCCGGCGTCATCCAGTTCACTTCGCTGACTTCTTCTTCCTGCAGGGCGAACGGGCCGTGAGAGACGCAGCTAAACAGCCCGCCCCAGACGCGACAGTGTTCATCCTCGAAGTAGAACTGCCCGTGCTCGGCAAACGGCACACCGGCAATGCCTAACTCTTCTTCCGCTTCACGACGCGCGGAATCCAGCAGCACTTCATCCGCCTGGACGACGCCACCTGCAGTCGCATCCAGCATACCTGGGAGAAAATCTTTCGTGTCCGTGCGGCGCTGAACCAGAATTTTACCCATACCGTCATGCACAACGATATATGTCGCACGGTGACGCAGGCGCTCCGCACGCATTTGCTCGCGGCTGGCCTGCGCGATCACTTCATTTTCTTCGTTGACAATGTCAACCCACTCTGTACTTGCCAAATGACTCTGCTCCACCATCGGGAAACCTTCTCTTCTAAGCGCTCTTTCGGCGCGTTTGCAGTTGAGGTGTAACTTACGGATTAATCGCTACCTGCGCAATAACTTGCTGATCATTAAGTGCGATAACGCTCAGGGTATTTCCTTCCAGCATGCCGTAGCTCGCAGGATACCCGCCTTTTGGGATGCTGACCGAGCCCGGATTAAAGTGATAAATCTCACCGCGTTTTTCCGCAACCGGAATATGAGTATGACCGTAAACCAGGACATCGCCAGCCGCGAGGGCCGGAAGATTATCCGGGCTGAAAAGATGCCCGTGGGTCAGGAACAGGCGGTGTTGTTCAAGCAGCACCTGTTGCCACGGTGCGGTAAGGGGGAAATGCAGCAGCATCTGGTCCACTTCGCTGTCGCAGTTGCCGCGAACGGCAATGATGCGCGAGGCGAACTGGTTGAGTTTTTCCGCGACCTGCACAGGGGCATAGCCCTCCGGCAGCGCGTTGCGCGGGCCGTGATTCAACACGTCGCCCAAAATAATCAGCCACTGCGCACCGCTTTGTGCAAACAGGGAAAGGACACGCTCGGTAGCGGGCAGCGATCCATGGATATCCGACGCAAACATCAGTTTCATCAGTCACTCCTCGGGAAAACAGACTGCCCCCATGATACCTGAAGCGGCAGGGCTTATCAGCCCACTCGCTTAGCCGAGAGTGCCACATAGCGCTGCACGGAGGCACGCTGCCACTGGAACGCGGCATAATCCACCAGCAACTGCGGCACCTCATCACCGTTGAGGATCAGGCGGTTTAACATCAACGCCAAATCGGCATCGGCAATGCACCACTCGCCAAACAGGTTTGGGTTGCCATGGGCGAGCAGCGAGCTGGCGGTTTCAATCAGCTTCTGCGCGCTTTCTGCACCTTCTGCGCTGAGGGCTGGCTTTTTCACCCCGGCAAACACAACGTCCGTGGAGCGTTCGACGCGAATCGGCACCAGATCGCTTCGCAGCCACGCCTGGATCTGCCGCGCCCGGGCGCGCTTTTGCAGATCGTGAGGATAGATACGTTCCCACTCCGGCGGGGCGAACCGATCTTCCAGATACTCATCGATCGCCGACGATTCGCTCAGGGCAAATCCATCAATCTCCAGCACCGGCACGCGTCGGGTCAGATCGTAGCCCTGCCAGTGCGGTTTAAGATGCTCACCACCGTCAAGATCAACGGTCTTCAGCGTAAAGGTGAGCCCTTTTTCGGCCAGCGCAACGTATACGCTCATAACATAGGGGGAAAAGAAGTTCGCATCGGACCACAACGTGATGACGGGCTGGTTCATAACATCCTCATAGGCTGATCGGTTTTTACTCAACATATAATCTCTTTGCCTCGCTGTCACTTGATGAAAACTCACGATTTACAACAACCACCTATACTCATTTGTCATGGCACCACTCTTCGCATGGACAGGAGTTGAGAATGATCGACCTTTATTACGCCCCTACCCCAAACGGCCATAAGATCACCCTCTTTCTTGAAGAAGCCGAGCTGGATTACAGGATCATTCGCGTGGATATCAGCAAAGGCGAACAGTTCAGCCCTCTTTTTCTGGCTATCTCGCCGAACAATAAAATCCCGGCCATTATTGATAACCAGCCGGCGGACGGGGGCAGACCGTTGAGCCTGTTTGAATCCGGTGAAATTTTGCTCTATCTGGCAGAGAAAACCGGCAAGCTGCTGAGCGGCGAGCTGCGTGAGCGTCACCATACCCTGCAGTGGCTTTTCTGGCAGGCGAGCGGGCTGGGCCCCATGCTGGGTCAAAATCATCACTTTACCGCTTACGCCCCGCAACCCATTCCTTACGCGATAGAACGTTATCAGGTCGAGACGCAGCGGCTCTATGACGTTCTGAACCGTCGGCTGATGAAAACGCCGTGGCTCGGGGGCGATCATTACAGTATTGCCGATATCGCCTGCTGGCCATGGGTGAATACGCATGAAAAACACCGAATTGACCTGGCCTCTTACCCGGCGGTAAACAACTGGTTCGAGCGCATCCGGACCCGCCCGGCGACCGAGCGGGCGATGCAAAAAATCCAGCAAATTTAACCCGGTATGAGGCTGGGTGCCTGTGAGGCACTCATGTATTATGGGCAGGAAATACTGACACGGAGAAGACCTGCAATGTCACAGCCAGACGCCATTATTCGTATAAAAAATTTACGCCTGCGTACCTTTATCGGTATCAAAGAGGAAGAGATCGCCAACCGTCAGGATATTGTCATTAACGTGGTGATTCACTATCCCGCAGACAAAGCGCGCGCCAGCGAAGATATCAATGACGCGCTGAACTACCGCACAATCACCAAGAACATTATCCAGTTTGTGGAGAATAACCGCTTCTCTCTGCTGGAAAAATTAACTCAGGATGTGCTCGATATCGCACGCGAACATCACTGGGTCACTTATGCTGAAGTTGAGATCGATAAACTTCACGCCCTGCGCTACGCCGATTCCGTCTCCATGACGTTAAGCTGGCGGCGCCAGGCGTAAACCTGGAGGTTGTATGAAGATTTTGCTGACCGGCGGTACAGGCCTGATTGGTCGTCACCTCATTGCGCGTCTGCAGGCCTTGCATCACGACATTACCGTGGTCACGCGCAGCCCGGAGAAAGCGCGTCAGGTGCTGGGGGCGGGTGTCGATATCTGGAAAAATCTGGCCGATCAGCAAAATCTGGACGGCTTCGACGCCGTCATTAACCTCGCGGGTGAACCCATCGCCGATAAGCGCTGGACGGAAGAGCAAAAACAGCTGTTATGCAGCAGCCGGTGGAACATCACCGAAAAGCTGGTCGAGCTGATCCGCAACAGCCACACGCCGCCTTCAGTGCTGATTTCGGGTTCCGCCGTGGGCTACTACGGCGATCTTGGCGAGGTGGTGGTGACCGAGGAAGAGCCGCCCCATAACGAGTTTACCCACAAACTCTGCGCCCAGTGGGAGCGTATCGCCAGTGCGGCGCAAAGCGATCGAACCCGCGTCTGCCTGCTGCGAACCGGTGTTGTTCTGGCACCGAAAGGCGGCATCCTGGCGAAGATGCTTCCCCCTTTCAGGCTCGGACTCGGGGGCCCCATTGGTAATGGCCGTCAGTATATGGCCTGGATCCATATCGACGATATGGTCAACGGGATTCTCTGGCTGCTGGATAACGATCTGCGCGGGCCGTTCAATATGGTTGCGCCGTATCCGGTGCGTAATGAACAGTTTGCTCACGCGCTGGGGCATGCCCTGCACCGTCCGGCAATTTTGCGCGTGCCTGCCACGGTCATTCGTCTGCTGATGGGTGAAGCGTCTGTTCTGGTATTAGGCGGACAGAGAGCGCTGCCAAAACGACTGGAAGCGGCCGGGTTTGCGTTCCGCTGGTATGAATTAGAAGAGGCGCTGGGGGATGTGGTGCGGTGAATATGGTACAGTGACAGGCCATTTTCCGAAGATATGGCGTCACAATGGCAACCATCACCACACCCCGGCTTCACCTCACCCCTTTCGAACCCACTGACTGGGCCTTCTTCCGCTCGCTGCGTGAAGATCGCGCCATCATGCGCTATATGGCCGCCATCGCCCCGGAAAAAGAGACCCGACGCGTGTTTGCCGCGCGACTCGCTGCTGCTCATGTGTTTGTCATTCGCGCCCGGGATGATGATACGCCGCTGGGCGATATCGGCCTGCAAATCAGCGCAGAGAATCGTGAAGAGGCGGATATCGGTTATACGGTTGTGCCCGCCGCGCAGGGGAAAGGTATCGCCAGCGAGGCGCTGCGCGCGGTGTGTGATTACGCGTTCAACCAGACCGGCGTGAAGGCGATTAACGCGTACGTGCTGGCGGACAACGGCGGGTCGGTGCGGGTGCTGGAGAAAGCCGGGTTTGTGCGTATGCAGGTGCTGGAAAAGGCGTATGAGATTGACGGCGTGCGCTATGACGACTGGGTGTACCGGCTGGAGTGTAGTGCGGCCTGAATGCCGGGCGGCACTGCGTTTGCCCGGCCTGCGGTTTTGTAGGCCCGGTAAGCGAAGCGCCACCGGGCAACTGTGCTGCACTGCGGTCTGATGCCCTCTTACTTCAGGGAGCCTTTCAGGAATTGCTGCAAACGCGGACTTTGCGGGTTCGCCAGCACCTCATCCGGATGCCCCTGCTCTTCAATTTTCCCCTGATGCAGGAAAATCACGTGGTTCGAGACGTTACGGGCAAAGCCCATCTCGTGCGTCACCACCACCATCGTTTTGCCCTCTTCGGCCAGCTTCTGCATGATGCGCAGCACTTCGCCAACGAGTTCCGGGTCGAGCGCGGAGGTCGGTTCGTCGAACAGCAGCACCTCGGGCTCCATCGCCAGCGCGCGCGCGATGGAGACACGCTGCTGCTGACCGCCGGAGAGATGCACCGGGTATTTCATCTGCTGGCGTTCGTCGATGCCCACTTTCGCCAGGTATTTTACCGCGCGCTCGCGGGCTTCATGCTTGCTCAGACCCAGCACCTGAACCGGCGCTTCCATCACGTTCTCCAGCACCGTCATGTGGCTCCAGAGGTTAAAATGCTGGAACACCATCGTCAGACGCGTACGCAGCAGACGCAGCTGGTGCTTATCGGCCACCTTCAGCTGGCCGTCTTTGTCACGCACCAGGTTGATGTTCTGCCCGCTCACCACAATCGAGCCTTCGCTCGGCTTTTCCAGGAAGTTAATGCAGCGCAGGAAGGTACTTTTACCCGAGCCGGATGAGCCGATGATACTGATCACGTCGCCCGCGTTAGCCTGCAGCGACACCCCTTTCAGCACTTCATGTTCGCCGTAGCGTTTGTGCAAATCAATAACGTTTAATTTGTTCTCAGCCATCATCTTTCTCAGTGCGTCGAAGAAGGTTTTATATGCTGCAACCAGCGTTTTTCAGCCTTACGGAACAGGCTAATCAGAACATAAGAGATAATTAAATAGAGCACCGCCGCAATGCCAAATGCGGTAAACGGCTGATAGGTCGCGGAGTTAATATCGCGCGCGATTTTAAGCAGATCCGGCACCGTCGCGGTAAAGGCAAGCGCGGTCGAGTGCAGCATCAAAATCACCTCATTACTGTACGCGGGTAACGCGATACGCAAGGCCGACGGCAGAATGATGCAGCGGTACAGTTTCACCGACGAGAAGCCGTAGGCCCGCGCGGCTTCAATCTCACCGTAAGGGACAGAGCGAATTGCCCCCGCGAAAATCTCGGTGGTGTAGGCGCAGGTGTTGAGCGTCAACGCCAGCACCGTACAGTTCAGACCGCTGCGGAAGAACGCATTCAGCATCTCAGTGCCTTTTACGATCTCAAGCGTGTACATCCCCGAGTAGAACACCAGCAGCTGCACGTACAGCGGCGTACCGCGAAACACGTAGGTGAAGAGCCAGATCGGGAACTGGATAAATTTATTGTTCGACACGCGGCCAATGGCGAGAAACACCGCCAGAATACCGCCCATCACTACGGAGGAGATCAGCAGCCAGAGCGTAATCGCCACGCCGGTAAAGCGGTAGCCATCCGTCCACAGCAGCGATTTCCAGTATTCCTGAATAATCTCAATCACAGGTCAGCCCTCTTCACACCCACGGAGTAGCGACGCTCGAGCAGAAGCAGCACACCATTGGAGACGGTCGTAAAGACCAGATAAATCACGCCACACACCACCGCAAAGTAGAACGGCTCCCAGGTGCTCTTGCCCGCCAGTTGAGTCGCTTTCACGACGTCTTCCAGACCGAGCAGCGAGACCAGCGCTGTCGCTTTGAGGATAACCTGCCAGTTGTTGCCGATGCCCGGGAGCGCATAGCGCATCATGGCCGGGAACATAATCCGACGAAACGTTTGTGATGAGGTAAAACCAAATGCGGTTGCCGCCTCAATGTGACCTTTCGGCACGGCCATGTAAGCACCGCGGAAGGTTTCGGTGAAGTAGGCGCCGTAGATAAAACCGAGGGTAATAATACCGGCCACCATTGGGTCGATATCAATTTGTCCCATGCCCATCGCGTCCGTCACGCTGTTCAGCGCAATCTGCAGACCGTAAAAGATAAGCAGCATCAGCACCAGATCGGGAACGCCGCGAATAAGCGTGGTGTAGCCTTCAAAGATTAGCGCCAGCGGTTTGTTAGCCGAAAGCTTCGCCCCTGCGCCTGCCAGACCTATCAGCACCGCCAGCACCACGGAGCTGATAGCCAGCTCAAGGGTGACAAGCGCGCCCTGTAAAATAACGCCAGAAAATCCGTACAGCATACCGCGAGCCCTGTCGTATCGTGAGTGGTGGAACCGTGTCTTTTCCCCTCCCGCCGTGGGAGGGGCCGCACGTTATATGACGGGGCGATTAGCCGCCGTAAACATTAAAATCAAAGTACTTTTTCGCCAGCTTGTCGTAGGTGCCGTCTGCGCGCATTTCAGCGAACGCCTTGTTCAGCGCCTCACGCAGTTCGTTGTCTTCTTTGCGCAGGCCCATACCGGTGCCCACACCAAACAACTTCACATCCTTAATGGACGGGCCGCCAAACTTGTAATCTTTACCTACCGGCGTTTTCAGGAAGCCTTCGCTAGCCGCGACTTCATCCTGGAATGCGGCATCAATACGGCCTGCCGTCAGGTCAGCGTAGATATTTTCCTGGCCCTGATAGGAGACAATTTCAATCCCCTTCGGTGCCCAGTGCTCGTTGCCGTAGGTTTCCTGAGTGGTACCCTGCAGCACGCCCACGCGTTTACCCTTCAGCGACTCCAGCGTTGGCTGAATGTCAGACGATTTCGCCACCACCAGACGTGAATCGGCCGCGTAGAGTTTGTCGGTGAAGGCAATCTCCTGCTGGCGTTTTTCGGTGATGGAGAGGGAGGACATGATCACGTCGATTTTTTTCGCTTTGAGGGAAGGGATCAGCGCATCCAGCGGGTTCTCAACGTAGGTACACTGTGCTTTGATGCGTTTGCACAGCTCATTGGCCAGATCGATGTCAAAACCGACCAGTTCACCCTTTGAATTCTTCGATTCGAACGGCGCATAGGTTGGATCGGTACCAATGCGAATTTTCTGCGGAATAGCTGCGAATGCCGCGGTGGCGCTGGAAAAGGCCAGTACCAGTGATAATGACAACACGAGTTTTTTCATATTTGTCCTCAACAAACTGTCTTCATACGGGATTTTTACGACGACGGGGTGGTGCTAATGTGCCATTAATCCCCTCAGTCAGGCAAAGATTAATGCCTTTCAGGCGGGAATTTTTGCATTATAAATGCGTAAGTATGCACAAAGCGATCCAATACGGTGCAACACATGCACCGTATTGGGTCAAGCGCTCCCGTAACGCACCGTTACGGTGCGTTACCGCCAGGTGTTATTCACCGTATACGTTGAAGTCGAAGTATTTCTTCGCCAGTTTGTCGTAAGTACCGTCTTTACGCAGCTCCGCAAAGGCTTTGTCAAAGGCGGCTTTCAGCTCGGTATCATCCTTACGCAGGCCAATCCCGGTGCCGTCACCAAAGTACTTTTTGTCTTTCACCGACGGGCCTGCAAACGCGAATTCTTTGCCCGCAGGCTGCTTCAGGAAGCCTTCGCTCGCGGCGACTTCATCCTGGAATGCCGCATCCAGACGGCCTGCCGCCAGGTCAGAGTAAATCAGATCCTGGTTCTGATAAGCCACCACGTCTACACCCTTCTCACGCCAGTTAGCATTGGCATAGCCTTCCTGCGTCGAACCCTGAAGCACGCCGACGTGTTTGCCTTTCAGCGAGTCGATGGTGGGCTTAATCGGGGAGCCTTTAGGGGCAATCAGGCGCGAATCCGCGGCGTAGAGCTTGTCAGAGAAGGCAATCTCCTGCTGGCGTTTTTCGGTGATGGAGAGAGAAGAGATAATGGCGTCGATTTTCTTGGCTTTCAGCGACGGAATTAACGCGTCAAAGTCGCTGCCCACCCATGTGCATTTCACCGCAATACGCTTGCACATTTCATTACCCAGATCGATATCAAACCCCACGAAATCGCCTTTCGCATCCTTGGAAGAGAATGGCGCGTAGGTTGCGTCTGTACCGATACGTACCGTCTGTGGAAGCGCTGCGTAGCTACCTGCTGCCGCACTTAACCCCACGAGCAAAGACAGAGCCAGAACCGTCTTCTTCATACATTTACCCTCAAGTACCGTGATTTTATTATGTATTGTGTTGTGTGTTGTGTTGCAGGCTTCATCTTGCAGGTCTTATGCCACATTGCCGTCTGGTCAAAACTTCGACGTTAAATATGTTAATAAAACGTTGCGATATTGCCTTAATGGTGAAAGATAGCAGGTCTGCCGAACGAACCGGAGAGAGAAAAAGGGAAAAAACGAATTAAATGTCGAGGATATGATCGCCGTTGCATAATTGCCCTGAAACAGGGCAACTTGTCTTTTCATGCACCCGGTTTGTGCACAGATTCAGGCACCCTGCCAGCGGGTGAAGAGATCGTCGGGCAGGTCGATGTCAAACTGATCGAGCACCCGGTTAACCGTCTGGTTGATGACGTCGTCCAGCGTTTGCGGGCGATGGTAGAACGCGGGTACCGGCGGCATGATGACCGCGCCCAGCTCCGCAGCCTGCGTCATTAAGCGCAGATGGCCCAGGTGCAGCGGCGTTTCCCGCACGCACAGCACCAGAGGACGCCGCTCCTTCAGCACCACATCCGCCGCGCGCGTCACCAGGGTGTCCGTATAGCTATTCACAATGCCGGAGAGCGTTTTAATTGAACAGGGCAGGATAACCATACCGGCTGTTTTAAACGAGCCTGAGGAGATGCTGGCAGCGATATCACGGGCATCGTGAACGACATCCGCCAGCGCCTGAACATCGCGCAGGGAGAGATCGGTTTCCAGAGAGAGGGTCTGCCGCGCCGCCTGGCTCATCACCAGATGGGTTTCGACGTCCACCACGTTACGCAGAACCTGTAACAAACGTACGCCGTAAATCGCGCCGCTGGCGCCGCTGAGCCCAACTATGAGTCGTTTCATGATTTTCGCCCTTACTGATTTCAGGGCAGACTGTGCAGGATTTTCCGGGGAGTTGCAAGTGAGGGCATACGCCCTCACCTGCCAGAGCATCAACCTTCGTTGTGCATCTCTAAGCTTTCAAGATCGTTCTGCAGCTGGACGGCTTTGGCGTCGTCGTTGCGCAGCGAATCAAGATAGTCGAGATACTGCTGGTCAACGTCTTTGGTCACGTAAATACCGTTGAACACGGAGCATTCAAACTGCTGAATTTCTGGGTTCTCGGCACGTACCGCGTCGATGAGATCGTTCAGGTCCTGGAAAATCAGGCCATCAGCGCCGATGATCTGGCGAATTTCATCCACTTCACGGCCGTGAGCGATCAGCTCGTTGGCGGTTGGCATATCAATACCGTACACGTTCGGGAAGCGAATCTCCGGCGCGGCAGAGGCCAGGTAGACTTTCTTCGCACCCGCTTCGCGGGCCATCTCGATAATCTGCTCAGAGGTGGTGCCACGAACAATGGAGTCATCCACCAGCAGAACGTTCTTATCGCGGAATTCCGCGCGGTTGGCGTTCAGCTTGCGGCGCACAGACTTACGACGCAGATGCTGCCCCGGCATGATAAACGTGCGGCCAACGTAGCGGTTCTTCACGAAGCCCTGACGGTATGGCTTATCCAGAATGCGGGCGATCTCCAGCGCGATATCGCAGGAGGTTTCCGGGATAGGAATCACCACGTCGATGTCGAGATCGTCCCACTCGCGGGCAATCTTCTCGCCGAGCTTCGTGCCCATGTTGACGCGCGCGCTGTAGACGGAAATCTTGTCGATGAACGAATCCGGACGGGCAAAGTAAACGTATTCAAACAGGCACGGGTTGCTGACCGGGTTGTCGGCACACTGGCGGGTAAACAGCTGGCCCTTCTCGGTGATATACACCGCTTCGCCCGGCGCCACGTCGCGCAGGAATTCGAAGCCCAGGGTGTCCAGCGCCACGCTTTCAGAGGCAACCATATATTCGGTACGGCCATCGCCGAGGTCGCGCTTGCCGAGCACCAGCGGACGAATGCCGTTTGGATCGCGGAAGGCGACCATACCGTGACCGATGATCATCGCAACGCAGGCGTACGCGCCGCGGATCTGACGGTTTGTCGCGGCAATCGCGGCAAAAATGTTGTCTGCTTCCAGCGGATAGTGACGGAAGTTATCCAGCTCGCTGGCGAACACATTGAGCAGGATTTCAGAATCAGAGGTGGTGTTAATGTGGCGACGTTTCTCTTCGAACAGCTTTTTACGCAGTTCATGCGCGTTGGTCAGGTTGCCGTTATGAGCAAGGGTGATGCCATACGGTGAGTTGACGTAGAAAGGCTGTGCCTCAGAGGCGCTGGAACTGCCAGCAGTAGGATAACGAACGTGACCGATCCCCATATTACCTTGCAGACGCTGCATATGGCGGGCTTCAAACACATCGTTTACCAGGCCATTCGCCTTGCGTAAACGGAAGCAGTTGTTTGCATCAATGGTGATGATACCCGCAGCATCCTGCCCACGGTGCTGAAGCACCGTTAACGCGTCATAAATCGACTGGTTTACCGGCATGAAACCGGCGATACCGACAATACCGCACATTCGTCTTTTCCTCGTTAAGCCACATCTCAGGGTTTATGCCCTGGGCAAAAAACTCGACGAGCTTTGCAGATAGTCAAAGAACCATCTGATGATGAAGCTGAACTCCGGAATGAGCTGCGATTTCTGCCAGTCTTCACTTTTGGAGAACCCGGTGAAGGTATCCAGGAAGAACAGGATCGCGGCCACAATCAGCACGCCTCGTAATGCCCCGAAACAGATCCCGAGCACCCTGTCCGTTCCTGACAGACCGGTTTTCTCGACCAGCTGACCTATCACGTAATTCACGATAGCGCCGACAATCAGCGTTGCGATAAACAGCACCGCGATAGCGATTCCATTTCGGACCAGTTCATCTTCAAAGCCCGTGAACCAGACAGACAGGTAAGTGTAGTAATGACTGGCGACAAAGAAAGCACAACCCCAGGTCACCAGCGATAACGCTTCACGAACAAAGCCACGGATCAGGCTAACCAGACAGGAAAAACCAATCACCGCAATGATGGCGTAATCAATCCAGACCATATGTGTCCCACGATTTAACGCCCTGTCATCCAGTTCGGGGCGAATTCTAACAGAAAAAGAAAACGTTTGCGTAGGGATTTCCTTCCCGCGCGTAAATAAAAAAGGCGCTGAAAAAATGTTCAACGCCGTGGCTTATCGCCTCTCTCTTAAAGGAGCAGGTCGTACTTAGTTTGCGCTGTAGCCCATCACCACACCGCTCAGGCCGGAGATCTGCTTCAGCTCACCCAGCGACCCTTTCAGTTTGTCTTTAGACGCTTCTGGCCCCACGAGGATACGCGTAATTTTACCCTGCACCGGCGTGGAAGGTGAAGTGTAAACACGATATCCCGCACTGCGCAGTTTGCTCACGACCTCGTTGACTTTATCGGCATTTTTCAATGCACCGAGCTGCACCACATAGGCTTTACCCGTTGGGGCAGCAGCGTCCTGCTGCGTCGGTTTTGCTGGCGGAGGCGTCTCTGACGCCGCGGCGAGCTGTTCTGCCGCTTTATCACGCTGCGGTTTCGGCTGCGGCTTCTCAACCGGCTTCGGTTTTTCAACCGGTTTAGGCTGCTCGACCGGCACAGGATCGATATCGCTGTTGCTCGTGGCCGCCAGGCGAGACGGGTCGAGCGACGGTGCGGCGGCATCACCCGCGCGCACTTCTTCCGCCGCGCCTTCCGGTGGCTGAGCAGGCAGCGCCTGCGTCGCCGCGGGCAGCATATCCGGCTCATCGCGGTCACCCGGTTTCGGCACCAGCGGAATCGCGGCAAACTCATCCTGATAATGCTTTTTCTGCCCGTCGAGCAGCCCGGGAAGAATAATCACCCCGAGCGCGACCAGCACAATGGTTCCTGTTAAACGGTTCTGAAACTTACTCGCCACCGGTTCTCCCCGCGTCCATCACTTCCATGACATGTGCCACCGTGTGGAATGAACCACACACCAGCACGGTATCTTCTGGTTTAGCATCCGCCATCGCGGCATGCCAGGCCTGCGCCACGCTACTGTAGATTGCGCCTTTGCCGAGATGTTCCATCAGCTGCTCAGCCGTCGCGCCGCGCGGCCCCTCCAGAGGAGCACAATACCAGCTATCGACCACACTCTCCATGCAGGCCAGCGTCCCGCCGATATCTTTATCATGAAGCATACCTATAACCGCCAGCACGCGCCCGGTTTTTGGTAACGATTTGAGACGTCCCGCGAGATACGCCGCCGCGTGGGGGTTGTGCGCCACATCCAGGATCAGGCGCGGTGACTCGCTCACAATCTGGAAACGTCCGGGCAGAATCGCGTTTTGTATGCCCTCGCGGATCGCCTGTTCGCTGACCACGAGGCCGCTGGCGCGCAGTGCCGCCAGCGCGGTGGCTGCGTTCGGCTGCGGCACCTGGGGCAGCGGCAGGTTATCGAGCGCGCCCTGCGCATCGCTAAAGCGCCAGCCGTTGTCCTGAACCTCATACTGCCAGTCAACACCGCGGCGCAGCAGCTGCGCGCCCTTCTCGTTCGCCACGTCAGCAATGGTATGCGGCATATCCGGCTCGCCGACCACCGCGGGCTTATTTGCCCGGAAAATACCGGCCTTCTCACGGCCGATACTTTCACGATCGGGCCCCAGCCAGTCGACATGATCCAGCGCGATGGAAGTCACCACCGCCACGTCCGCATCCACGATATTGGTCGCATCAAGACGTCCGCCGAGACCGACCTCAAGGATCACCACATCCAGTTGCGCCTGTTTAAACAGCCACAGGGCCGACAGGGTACCGTATTCAAAATAGGTTAATGAGATCTCTCCGCGCGCGGCTTCAATTTCAGCAAACGACGCCGTATGCGCGGATTCCGGCAGCTCGCGGTTCTGTACGCGAACCCGCTCGGTGTAGCGTACCAGGTGTGGAGAGCTGTAAACGCCAACCCTGTAACCCGCCGCCATCAGGACGGATTCCAGCGTACGGCAGGTCGTGCCTTTACCGTTGGTTCCCGCGACGGTGAACACAAAAGGCGCCGGTTTGAGCACGTCAAGACGCGCCGCAACCTGGCTTACGCGTTCAAGCCCCATATCGATGGTTTTACTGTGCAGGTTTTCCAGATAAGAAAGCCACGCGGCCAGGGGCGACGTGGCTTGGGGAATGCTTTTATTTTCCATAATGCCCGGTTGTCATTAACAGATTAGAAAGCAAAAGGGCAGCGCCAACCGGCCCTGCCCTTTTCAGTTATCAGGCCTCGGGTTCCTGATCCGGTACCACCACGCCTTCGCGCGGTTCATCCGGGTTCGGCGCTGGCAGATTCATCAGCTTCGCCAGGATGCTCGCCAGCTTCAGGCGCATTTCCGGACGGCGGACGATCATGTCGATGGCGCCTTTCTCGATGAGGAACTCACTGCGCTGGAAGCCCGGCGGCAGTTTTTCACGAACGGTCTGCTCGATAACGCGAGGACCCGCAAAGCCGATCAGCGCTTTTGGCTCAGCGATGTTCAGATCGCCCAGCATCGCGAAGCTCGCGGAGACGCCGCCCATGGTTGGGTCGGTCAGCACGGAGATATACGGCAGACCGCGCTCCTGCATCTTCGCCAGCGCTGCAGAGGTTTTTGCCATCTGCATCAGTGACATCAGCGCTTCCTGCATGCGCGCACCACCGGAGGCAGAGAAGCAGATCAGCGGACAGTTGTCTTCCAGCGCCTGCTCAACGGCACGCACGAAGCGCGCACCGACCACGGAGCCCATTGAGCCGCCCATAAAGGAGAACTCAAACGCAGCGGCAACAGCCGGCATCCCGTGCAGGGTGCCTTTCATGACGACCAGCGCGTCTTTCTCGCCGGTCTCTTTCTGTGCAGAGGCCAGACGATCTTTATATTTTTTGGAATCGCGGAACTTCAGCACGTCTTTTGGCTCAAGCTCGCTGCCCAGTTCTACCAGAGAACCTTCGTCCAGCAGGCTATGCAGGCGGTTGCGCGCCGACATACGCATATGGTGGTCACACTTCGGACACACCTCAAGGTTGCGCTCCAGCTCTGCGCGATACAGAACCTGGCCGCAGCTATCACACTTCGTCCATACCCCTTCAGGAATGCTCGCTTTACGCGTTGGGGTAATGTTGCTTTTAATTCGTTCAATCCAGCTCATTGATAACCTTTCTGCCTGAACCTGGTCGTATGCCAGTTTTGCTATAAGAGGCGAATAATGCCATTTTTGCCTCCAACAGACCATGAATGTTGCACATTAAAACATAACAGCCCGAAACTTTGGATAAAAAAGTGGTCGAACCGCCAGTGTGCATTTACTTCGCTTGCTTTGCCGCCGCACGTTTGTGACGAATGATTTCGATAACGCCAGGCAGTACGGAAAGCACAATAATCGCTACAATCAGTAACTTAAGATTTTCCTGAACCACCGGGAGATCGCCAAACAGGTAGCCTGCATAGGTAAACAGCAGTACCCACAACAGCGCCCCCACGACGTTATACATGGCAAAATGACGATAGGACATATGCCCCATTCCCGCCACAAACGGTGCAAATGTGCGCACAATAGGCACAAAGCGCGCAAGGATAATGGTTTTTCCGCCATGGCGTTCATAAAACGCATGGGTTTTGTCTAAATAGCTGCGACGGAAAATTTTTGAATCCGGATTACTGAACAGCCGCTCACCGAATACGCGTCCAATCGTGTAGTTGACCGCATCACCGACGATGGCGGCAATCACCATCAGCACCACCATAAGATGCACGTTCAGATCGTTGGTGGGCAGCGCCGATAACGCCCCGGCAACGAACAGCAGAGAATCCCCCGGCAGGAACGGGGTTACAACCAGCCCGGTTTCACAGAACAGAATGAGGAACAGAATAGCGTAAACCCAGACGCCATACTGCGCGACCAGCTCCGCCAGGTGAACATCAATATGCAGGATGAAATCAATTAAAAAACGAATTACGTCCATATTGTCTAAGCCCTAATTGCACCTTTGTTTAGTCCGCTAAAAACAGCGGACCCATTGGCGGTTTCGGCAGGTCAAACCGATCCGGATAGTCTACCGAGACCAGATACAACCCTTCCGCTTTCGCCGTGGCTGCCGCAAGCGTTCTGTCCTTCGCTGCCAGCAGGTCTGCAACCCAGCTCTCCGGCTGGTGTCCGGCACCCACTTCCATCAGGCTGCCCACAATATTCCGCACCATATGATGTACAAAGGCATTGGCTTTGATATCCACCACCACATACGCGCCAAAACGGCTGACGTTGATGTGCATGACGTTACGCCATGGCGTGCGGGACTGACACTGCACCGCACGAAACGAGGTAAAGTCATTCTCCCCAATCAGACACTGCGCCGCGCGATGCATACGTTCCGCATCGAGCGGTTCATAAAAATGCGTCACGCCCTGGCTTAACACCGCCGGACGCAGACGCTGATTGTAGATGACGTAGCGGTAACGGCGCGCCGTGGCGCTGAAACGCGCGTGAAAATCATCCGGCACAGCTTTCACCCAGCGCACCGCAATGTCACCAGGCAAATTCGCATTTACCCCCAGCGTCCAGGCGGCATCCTTACGCACGGCGGTGGTTTCAAAGTGCACCACCTGCCCCGTGCCGTGAACGCCCGCATCCGTACGGCCTGCGCACAGGACGTTAATCGGCTCGTTTGCCACCTGAGAGAGCGCTTTCTCCAGCTTCTCCTGGACGCTGCGCACCTCATTCTGACGCTGCCAGCCATAATATTTACTGCCATCGTACTCAATACCGAGGGCAATTTTATGAACCGGCTTTTGTTCCACGTCTGACATCAGTACAGGTACTCCTGCACCAGTTTTTCAGCGATCTTGACCGCCATCAGCGCGCCGCCGAAACGAACGTTGTCGGCAACGGACCAGAACTGGACCTGCTCCGGCATACCGTAGTCGTTACGCACGCAGCCAACGGAAAGATGCGCGCTGCCGGTGGCATCGCCCACCTGGGTCGGGAACTCGCTCTCTTCAGAGAGGACGATGTCTTCCCCGCGGCCAAACGCATCGCGCGCCTCTTCTGCCGCCAGCGGACGCAGCGCTTCAAAGCCGACCATCTGCGCGTGGCCGTAGAAGACCGGGGACTGCACGACGCTTGCGGAGATCATCAGGCCATCGTCCTGCAGAATTTTACGCACTTCATCGACGATACGACGCTCTTCGCGCACGGAACCCTCGCGGTCCGGCAGCAGCGGCAGCATGTTGAACGCCAGCTGGCGGCCAAAGAAATCATCTTCGTCAATCGGAATGCCGTTCAGCAGCTTCGCGCTCTGCCCGGCCAGCGCGTCAACGGCCTTTTTGCCGTTTGCGGACGCGGACAGCAGACTGGTGACAGTAATGCGCGACAGGCCGCCGTCGTCGATCAGCGGTTTCAGGGCGGTCAGCAGCTGGCTGGTCAGGCTGTTCGGTACCGCAATGACGTTACGGTTGCGGTAATCAGCCAGCACAAACGGGTTCACGTCCGGCACCACCAGCGGCACATCCGGCTCCATGGAGAACAGGCCGCTCAGGTCGATGACCAGGCAGCCTGCGTTGGTCGCCTCTTCAACGTACGCCGCAGTGGCTTCAGCGCCTGCGGCGAAAAACGCCAGCTGCGCCTGCGTCCAGTCGAACGCCGCCGCATCCTGAACCATGACGGATTTACTGTTAAAACGCAGATGCTCACCCGCGCTATCGGTACGCGCCAGCGCATAGATATCGCCCACCGGGAACTGACGCTCAGCAAGCGTTTCGAGCAGGGCTTCGCCCACGGCACCCGTGGCACCTAAAATGGCAATGTTCCAGCCTTCAGACATGGTGGTTTACTCCAGAAATAAAAAAGCGTCCCTGTCGGAGTATCCGACAGGGAGCATTAAGAAGACATTAATGCGCCGGATGATGAACGGCGTTAAACCCCAGCTTATGCAGCAGCGTCGCCGCCGAGGCGTCGTCGCACATCACATACAGGGAAGACCACTCGCGGCGCTCAACGTAGTGCTTGCGCAGCTTATCAAACTCACCCGGGATCCCCGCCACTTTACGCAGCAGCGCATCATCGCGGCGCACATCATACACTAAATGCACCAGCCTTTTCAGCGTTGCCTGATCGAGCGGGCCGTGAAGGGTAATGCGGCCAAATTCAGGCGCGGGAAGTAAGGTATCCAGCGCCACCTGCTGCGGGTGACCGATAAAGGCGCTGTAGGCCTCGAAGACCTGCGTCGTGCCGCGGGCTTTCCCTTCGAGGGTATAACCGGCGATATGTGCGGTGCCAACGTCCACCTTGTTAAGCAGCTCAACGTTGAGGTCCGGCTCCGGCTCCCAGACGTCCAGCACCACGCTGAGGTCTTGTCCTTCGTTCAGACACGTCAGCAGCGCGGCGTTATCGACTACCGGACCACGACAGGCATTTATCAGAATAGTGCCAGCCTTCAGACGGCGAATGAGCGCCTCATCGGCAAGATGCAGCGACTTATACGGTCCCTCTTTAAACAGAGGCGTGTGGAACGTCAGCACGTCACACTGTTCAACCAGCTCGTCCAGCGAGCGGAAATCCCCGTCATCGCCGTTGTCTTTGCGCGGCGGATCGCACAGCAGCGTACGGATCCCTAACGCTTCCAGGCGCTTTTGCAGGCGCCCGCCGACGTTACCCACGCCGACAATCCCCACGGTGCGGTCTTTCAGCGCAAACCCGTCGCGCTCGGCCAGCATCAGCAGCGAGGAGAAAACGTATTCCACGACGGCAATCGCGTTACAGCCCGGCGCGGCGGAGAAACCGATTCCGGCCTGCTTCAGCCATTTATCATCCACATGATCGGTCCCTGCCGTTGCGGTCCCAACGAACTTAATCGCCTTACCGGCGAGCAACGCCTCATTTACTTTGGTCACCGAGCGCACCATCAGGGCGTCGGCGTCGTCCAGTTCGTTGACCGGGATCGGGCGACCAGGAACAGCCTTAACGTTACCCAGGCGGCTAAACAGCTCACGGGCGTAAGGCATATTTTCATCAACGAGGATTTTCACGTCTGAGTACCTGTTTGAGAGGAAGAAAACCTGCCAAGTGTGCCATAATCTGGCCGCCAGGCATATACGTCTGCCAGGTTTACGCTGAGTTTTGACTTTAAGGATTTTTGACGATGCAGCCCATTTCAGGTACGCCGCCACGCCCTCCGGGTGAAGGCCCTGTCACGCCAAACGTTGCCGGTGAACAACCGCTATCCACGCAACAGCGCACCGTGCTGGAACGACTGATCACGCGCCTGATTGCGCTGACTTCGCAGCAAAACGCGGAAGTCTGGGCCGGGGTGAAGCATGATTTAGGCGTGAGGAACGACGCACCGCTGCAGTCGCGTCATTTCCCCGCTGCCGAGCAAAATCTGAACCAGCGTATTACGACCGCGCAGCAAAACCACACCATGCGCCAGATTGTTTCTCAACTGACGGAGCTGCTGGGCCAGGGAAATAACCGCCAGGCGGTGAGTGATTTTATTCGCCAGCAGTATGGTCAGACCGCGCTGGGCCAGCTGACGCCCGATCAGCTCAAAACCGTACTGACACTGCTGCAGAACAATGAGCTGTCGATTCCGCAGCCGCAGGTACGCCCGGCGACCGAGCGTCCGCTGCTGCCCGCCGAGCACAATACGCTCAAGCAGATGGTGACCAAGCTAGCCGCGGCCACCGGCGAGCCGACGAAGCTCATCTGGCAATCCATGCTGGAGCTGTCCGGCGTGAAGGCGGGCGAGCTGATCCCGGCCAAACAGTTTACCCATCTGGTGACCTGGCTCCAGGCACGCCAGACGCTCAGCACCCAGAGCGCCCCGACTCTGCATACTGTCCAGGCCGCGCTGAAACAGCCGCTTGAGCCGCACGAGTTCGAGGTGATTCGGGATTATGCCCAGCAAAACTGGCAGGCCACGCCGCAGACGGTACTGACTACCGCGCAGGTGCAGGACCTGCTCAACCAGATCTTCGTTCGCCGCGCCGAACGTGAAGGCGGCGTGCCGGAGGTGAGAAATGTTCAGCCGATTTACAGCCCGCTATTTGCGCCGGTCGTGGAGACCTTCAGAACCCTCTCTGCGCGTCCGGGATTGATGTTTATTGCACTGCTGATTGCGCTGGCGATTTTCTGGCTGGTTGCCTGATATTTTGCCCGATGGCGCTGCGCTTACCGGGCCTACAACGGCTCGAACCGTCGGCCGGGTAAGGCGCAGCCGCCACCCGGCAACAAAGACTCACGTTCTGCGAAACGCCACCAGCGTCACCACGATCCCCACCACCGCGGAAACCGCACCGGCCAGGAAGACGGACGGATAGCCAAACGAGGTCGCTAACAGCCCGGCCAGCGGCCCGGTAACGCCGTATGAGATATCCTGAAACGCCGCATAGCCGCCGAGCGCCGTCCCGCGCACCTGCGGGGCCACGCGCTTCACCACTTCAACGCCCAGCGCCGGGAAGATCAGAGAACAGCCGCAGCCGGTCAGCGCCGCACCCAGCAGCGCCACGGATGCCACGGGTGCATTCCACAACAGCAGAAGACCGATGGTTTCAATGACCAGCGACGCCACCGCCACCTTCACGCCGCCGAAGCGATCCGGCATCCAGCCGAAAAGCACGCGCATCAGCACAAACGCGCCGCCAAACGCGGTAAGCGTAAAACCGGCCATCGCCCAGCCGCGGCTCATAAAATAGAGCGAGACGAATGTCCCTATTACCGCAAAACCCACACCCTGCAGCGCCAGGCCCAGGCCCGGCTGCCAGATTTGGCCGACCACACTCCACAGGGAAGGACGCTCGCCTTTGTGCGCAGGTACCTTACGCACCGAGCCGTTAAACGCCCATGCCACCAGCGGCAGCGCCATGGTGGTGGCAGCCAGCGCCGCAAAACCAAACTGGCTGTTGATCAGCAGGCCAAGCGGTGCACCGGCGGCCAGCGCGCCGTAGATGGCCATGCCGTTCCAGGACATCACCTTGCCGGAACGTGCTGGCCCCACCAGTCCCATTCCCCAGGTCAGGGTGCCGGTCAGCAGCTGGCTTTCACCAAAGCCCAGGATTAAACGGCCCAGCACCAGCAGCGCAAATTTATACGCCGCGTCGACCGGCAGAAGTGCCGCCAGCAGCCAGGCGCCGCCCGCCAGCCCGCAGGCAAACATCCCCTGCAGCGCCGAGCGTTTTGCACCGTGCTGATCCGCCAGTCGTCCGGCGTATCCGCGGGTTAATACCGTGGCTAAAAACTGAATGCCCACGGCAATGCCGACCATGGTGTTGCCATAGCCCAGCTCCTGATGAACGAACAGCGGGATCACCGGCAGCGGCAGGCCAACGGTCATATAGGTCAGGAATACCGCAAAGGCGATACGGAACAGCGAGACGTTCGCTGAAGGGGTTGTTTCTGTTTGAGTTACTGCAGTCATGCTTTACTCCGAAATGAAGAGTAAGGCGGGGAAATGCCACGCCCCCTCTACCTGATTATCAGGATTAAGGTGCGTTGGTTGACGTTAAACGCTTACGCATTATCGTGAGGATAATGTTGAGTGGTGCAGTTTGCCTGTGAGATCAGCTGCTTGTCAATGCATAAAAAAAGGGAGCCTTATGGCTCCCCTTCTGAATCAAACATAAAACTTATGCTTTCAGCTTACGCATGACCAGCGTGGCGTTGGTGCCGCCGAAACCGAAGCTGTTAGACATGACGGTAGTCAGCGTCGCTTCCGTTGGTTTGGTCACGATGTTCAGGCCAGCAGCCTGCTCGTCCATCTCTTCGATATTGATGCTTGGGGCGATAAAGCCGTTTTCCAGCATCAGCAGAGAGTAGATCGCTTCCTGAACGCCAGCCGCACCCAGAGAGTGACCGGTCATGGCTTTGGTCGCAGAGATCGCCGGGCTGTTGTCGCCGAAGACTTCGCGGATCGCACCCAGCTCTTTCACGTCGCCTACCGGCGTAGAGGTACCGTGAGAGTTCAGGTAGTCGATTGGGGTGTCAACGCCGTGCATCGCCATCTTCATGCAGCGCACCGCGCCTTCACCGGATGGCGCAACCATGTCGGCGCCGTCAGACGTTGCACCGTAGCCCACGATCTCAGCATAGATGTGCGCACCACGTGCCAGGGCGTGTTCCAGCTCTTCAACCACAACCATACCGCCGCCGCCCGCGATGACGAAACCGTCACGGTGCGCATCGTAGGTACGGGAAGCTTTGTCCGGAGTCTCATTGTACTTGGTGGACAGTGCGCCCATCGCGTCGAATTCGCAGGCCATTTCCCAGCCCAGCTCTTCGCCGCCGCCAGCAAATACGATGTCCTGTTTACCCAGCTGGATCTGCTCAACAGCATTACCGATGCAGTGCGCGGAAGTCGCACACGCAGAGCTGATGGAGTAGTTCACACCGTGGATTTTGAACGGGGTCGCCAGGCATGCGGAAACCGCAGAACCCATGGCTTTAGTCACCACGTACGGACCTACCGCTTTCAGACCACGCGGGCTACGCATTGCGTCAGCACCAAATACCTGCGCTTTAGATGAGCCGCCGGAACCAGCGATCAGACCCACGCGCGGGTTGTTCTGATAAACCTCTTCGCTCAGGCCAGAATCTTTGATCGCTTCCTGCATGGAGAGATAAGCATAAATAGAGGCATCGTTCATGAAACGAACCACTTTGCGGTCAATCAAACCGGTGGTGTCCAGTTTGACGTTACCCCATACGTGGCTACGCATACCTGAATCTTTAAACTCTTCAGAGAAAGTGATCCCGGAGCGTCCTTCACGCAGAGATGCCAGGACTTCCTGCTGGTTATTACCGATGCTGGAAACAATGCCCAGGCCAGTAATCACTGCACGTTTCATTCAATACCTCTGTAAGTCGCACTATAGTAAGTTTCGAGTCGCACAATAGCGTACACTTGTACGCCGAACAAGTCCGATCAGACATTTTCTGCGGAAATTTGCACCGATGGACTCACATCGTTAAGATCGTGCCACTGCCTGTCAGACGAGTAACTTACGTGAAACAAAACGCTATACAACCCGCCAACCTCGAATTCAACGCTGAGGGTACACCTGTTTCCCGAGATTTTGATGATGTCTATTTTTCTAATGATAACGGACTCGAAGAAACTCGCTATGTTTTCCTCGACGGAAACCAGCTCAGCACCCGCTTCCCGGCGCACCCGCGGAGCCTGTTTGTGGTCGCGGAAAGTGGATTCGGCACCGGGCTGAATTTTTTAACCCTCTGGCAGGCGTTTAACCAGTTCCACGCTGCTCACCCCGAGGCTACGCTACAAAGATTACATTTCATCAGTTTCGAAAAATTCCCGCTCACCGCGCACGATCTGCGGCTTGCCCACCAGCGCTGGCCGGAGCTTGCGCCCTGGGCGGAGCAGCTTCAGGCGCAGTGGCCGCCCCACATCGGCGGCTGTCACCGTCTGATGCTGGACGGCGGACGCGTCACGCTGGATTTATGGCTCGGCGACATCAACGACCTGACCGACAGGCTCGATGATTCGATGAATCAGAAGGTCGACGCGTGGTTCCTGGACGGTTTTGCTCCCGCCAAAAACCCGGACATGTGGAGCCAGCATCTGTTTAACGCGATGGCGCGGCTGGCTCGCCCTGGCGCAACGCTTGCCACCTTCACCTCGGCGGGCTTTGTCCGCCGTGGGTTGCAGGAGGCGGGCTTTACCATGCAGAAGACCAAAGGCTTTGGCCGCAAACGCGACATGCTGGTCGGCAGGATGGAGCAGACGCTGGACATCCCCGCTCAGACGCCCTGGTTTGCGCGCCGCGCCAGCGTATCGCGCGACGTGGCGCTCGTTGGCGGCGGGATCGCCAGCGCCCTGCTCTCGCTCGCGCTTCTCCAGCGTGGCTGGCAGGTCACGCTCTACTGCGCTGACGACGCGCCCGCCAGCGGCGCGTCCGGCAACCGTCAGGGGGCACTCTATCCGCTTTTAAGCGCGCACGACCCGGCCCTGTTCCAGTTTTTCCCGGCAGCGTTTACCTTCGCCCGTCGCCTGTATGACGCGCTTCCGGTGGCGTTCGACCATGACTGGTGCGGCGTCACGCAGCTTGGCTGGGATGAAAAGAGCCAGCAGAAGATCGCGCAGATGCTCTCTTTGGGCCTGCCCGAAGAGATTGCCCGCGCGGTGAGCGCGCAAGAGGTTAAAGACACCGCTGGCGTGGAAACCGGGTGTGGGGGCATTCAGTATCCGCTCGGCGGCTGGCTGTGCCCGGCCGAACTGACCGCGGCGGTCATTGCCCTGGCGCAGTCGCGAGGGCTGACGGTGCAGTATGGCCACAAGGTGGAATCGCTCACCCGGACAGAACACTGGGATCTGCGTTTCGCTGATGGCAGGGAGGCGAGCCATGCCAGCGTTGTGCTGGCCAACGGGCATCACATCAGCCAGTTTATTCAGACAGCGACGTTGCCGGTTTATCCGGTCGGCGGCCAGGTGAGCCATATCCCGACCGCGCCTGCGCTCGGCAAACTGCGCCAGGTGCTGTGCTATGACGGCTATCTGACGCCGCAAAATCCCTCTAACGGCCATCACTGCATCGGGGCCAGCTATCATCGTGGCGAAACGGAGATGCACTACAGCGAGGCGGATCAGTTGCAAAACCGCCAGCGCCTGATTGACTGTTTCCCGGATGCGGCGTGGGCGCAAGAGGTCGACGTTAGCGAGGGTGACGCGCGCTGCGGCGTGCGCTGCGCCACCCGCGATCATCTGCCGATGGCGGGCAACGTGCCGGACTACGAGGCGACGCTTGCGGCCTATGAGGATCTGGCTGAACACCAGGAAACGGCGGTGACTTCACCGGTCTATCCAGAGCTGTTTATGCTGGGCGGACTGGGTTCCCGCGGGCTGTGCTCTGCCCCGCTGCTGGCCGAAGTGTTAGCCGCGCAGATGAGCGACGAGCCGATTCCGCTGGACAGGGTTACGCTTGCGGGCCTGAATCCGAATCGATTATGGGTACGGAAACTGCTGAAGGGGAAGAAGGTTAAGTAAGGTGCGGCCTGGTGCCCTCACCCTAACCCTCTCCCACAGGGAGAGGGAAGAGAAGGCGGCGGCTTAGCGTTTAGCCTGCTGGAATAAATTGTCCCACATGCCCAGCACCAGAGACTGGTCGCGCGGAGAAAGTTCCCCGGCCTGAATGGCTTTCTCCAGACTGCGGGTCACTTCCTCATGAACAGCGTCGGCAGAGTGATCATCACCTGCTTCCAGCTCAGCTACCGCGAGCGTCAGGTGACCACGCAGATAACCGCTGGCGAACAGCTCATCATCGCTGGCGTGTTCCACCATGTCATCAATTAACGCCAGAATGCGTGATTCAAATTCTGCGATCATCTTCTTTCCTCTGTTAAAGATCTTCCGGCCAAGGGAAGCATTCCGCCGTGATCACCGGCGTGTGGTAATAATTCTGTAAGGCCTCAATCAGGCGCGCCGGACGTTCCGGGATGCCTTTCTCAAGATAGTCCATCACCTGCGCATGCACGCGGCGCTGGAAGACGATACGGTCTGGCTCGAAGTCGCCTTCGAGGTTGTCACAGCTCACGTTGAACGGGAAACCCGCCGCGACGCAGAATAGCCATTCCAGCGCCTGCGGCTTCACTTCCACATCCTCAAACTGCCCCTGCGTTGCGGCGTCACGCCCGTCCGGGCAGTACCAGTAACCAAAGTCCACCAGCTCGCGACGCGCTTTTCCGGCGATGCACCAGTGCGAAATTTCGTGCAAACCGCTGGCGTAAAAGCCGTGCGCAAAGACGATGCGGTTATACGGAACCTCTGCATCAGCAGGAAGATAGATCGGTTCGTCGTCGCCTTTAATCAGACGGGTATTAAAATCGTCAGCAAAACAGCCGTCAAAAATCTCAATCAGCTGTTCGTATTTATGCGTACTGTTCATTAATGCATCCCCAACCAGGTGAGGATCTCCTGTCCATGGCTGTCATAAAGAAGTTTGGCGCTCATTACGGCCGAGACGATGACGATCATAGGTCGAATCAGCTTTTGTCCTTTGCTTAACACCAGACGCGAACCCGCGCGCGCGCCCAGGAACTGCCCTGCCATCATGACGAATCCGGTTGCCCAGATGACCTTGCCGCCAATGATAAACAGCAGCAGACCGCCAAGGTTCGACGTCGCGTTGAGCACTTTGGCATGAGCGGTCGACTTGGCGAGGTTAAACCCGGCCAGCGTCACGAACGCCAGCGCGTAAAACGAGCCCGCCCCCGGGCCGAAGAAACCGTCGTAAAAGCCGACGCAGCCCCCGGCAATCAGGGCAAACGGCAGACCGTGCAGACGACGCTGGCGGTCTTCCTCGCCGAGCTTCGGCATCAGCAGGAAATAAAGCCCGATGCAGATGACCAGAACCGGCAGGATCTGGCGCAAAATATCCGACTGCACGTGCTGAACCAGCAGCGCGCCCGACGTGGAACCAATAAAGGTCATCAGGATATTGAGCTTCTGGTCGGCCAGGCTCACCACCTTGCGGCGGATAAAATAGAGCGACGCTGAGAGCGAGCCGCCGCAGGCCTGCAGCTTGTTGGTGGCAAGCGCCTGCGCCGGGCTCATGCCCGCCGCCAGCAGCGCGGGTACGGTTAATAACCCACCGCCGCCCGCAAGGGCATCAATAAAACCGGCCAGCATGGCCACGAAGAAAAGCACCACCAGCAGCAGCGGTGACACCATAAACAGATCGACGAAATTATCCATTAAAGTACATGCTCATCCAGTAGCGCCTGGCAGGAAGGCGGCAACGGAGGCGGTGTCTTCTTCTCAGGCTTAGAGGTTCCAGGTTTTGCCGGTTCAAACCAGCTTTGCAGTTCCGCACCGCAGCCATCGCCTGGCGGCGGAAGCGGCTGATCTTCACATTCCAGGCTGTTCGCCGGGCAACGCAGGCGAACGTGCATGTGCGCGCGATGCTGGAACCACGGGCGCACTTTGCGCAGCCAGTCGCGGTCCGTTCCGGCATCCAGGCAGAGCTGCTGCTTGATGGCCGGGTTGACGAAAATCCGCGTGACGTCGTTATCTTCTGCCGCCAGCTTGATCATGCTGGAGACCTCTCGCGTCCACAGGGACGGCACAACGCGCTTGCCGTCGCTCGCCACCAGATCCAGCGCCTGCGGCTTCAGCAGCTGCGCTGAACTCCAGCGCGCTTTCGGCAGCTGCAGGAAGATATCGACATCCAGTCCGGTCTGGTGACTGGCGTGTCCCCCATTAAAACGCCCGCCGGCAGGCATCCCCATATCACCGATCAGCATCGTGCCCAGCCCCAGGTTATGCACCTGGTTGCCAAGACGCTGAATAAACAGCACCAGATCCGGGTGGCCAAAATAGCGACGCTGGTCGGTACGCATCACCTGATAGGTGTCTGATTGCAGTGGAAGTTCCTGCGCGCCGATGATACAGCCGTTGGAAAAGGCGCCGATGGACTGCGCGCTCCCCGCCACCGGGTGGGTGATTTTTTGCCATGGCGTCGCGGCCAGACTGGCTCCACTGGCCAGCAGCGCCAGCAGAGCAATTGCGGTTTTTTTCATGTTTACCAGCGTGGAATGGTGGTCGTCACATCCGCATTCTGCGCGCGCTGGCGCAGGAAGTGATCCATCAGCACGATCGCCAGCATCGCCTCTGCGATCGGCACCGCGCGGATCCCCACGCACGGATCGTGACGTCCTTTGGTGATCATCTCAACTTCTTCGCCATCGCGGTTAATCGTGTGGCCCGGCACGGTAATGCTGGAGGTTGGCTTCAGCGCGATGTTGGCAATAATCTGCTGCCCGCTGCTGATACCGCCCAGAATGCCGCCCGCGTGGTTGCTCTGGAAGCCCGCTTTCGTGATCTCGTCGCGATTCTGGCTGCCGCGCAGGGATACCACGTCAAAACCGTCGCCAATCTCAACGCCCTTCACCGCGTTGATGCTCATCAGCGCGTGGGCGATGTCGGCGTCGAGACGGTCAAATACCGGCTCGCCCCAGCCTGGCGGGACGCCGTCGGCCACCACGGTCACTTTCGCCCCGATGGAGTCGCCCTCTTTTTTCAGGCCTCGCATCAGTTCGTCCAGCGCATCCAGCTTGTCGGCATCGGCACAGAAGAACGGGTTTTGCTCGACCAGATCCCAGTCTTTGATCGCCAGCGGAATGTCGCCCATCTGGGTCAGACAGCCGCGGATAACGATGCCAAATTTCTGCTGCAGGTATTTTTTGGCAATGGCACCCGCCGCCACGCGCATCGCGGTTTCACGCGCAGAAGAACGTCCGCCGCCGCGATAGTCGCGGAAGCCGTACTTTTGTTCGTAGGTATAGTCGGCATGGCCCGGACGGAACACGTCTTTGATGGCGCCGTAGTCCTGGGAGCGCTGATCGGTGTTTTCAATCAGCAGACCAATGCTGGTGCCTGTAGTGCGTCCTTCAAAGACGCCGGAGAGAATTTTGACCTGGTCCGGCTCGCGACGCTGCGTGGTGTAGCGAGAGGTGCCCGGACGACGACGGTCAAGGTCGTGTTGCAAATCGGCTTCGGTCAGTTCGATGCCTGGCGGTACGCCATCAACGATACAGCCCAGCGCCAGCCCGTGCGACTCGCCAAAGGTGGTCACGCGGAATACCTGTCCAATACTGTTTCCTGCCATCACGGCTCCGATGTTGTTGTTTGTGTTTGAGCGTTGTGAAACGGACCGAAGCCCGCTGGATTAATCTTTATAGATGCTGAAGTGCTCGCGCGCGTCGAGCAGCTGCGCTTTGGTCAGCATAAAGACGCCGTCACCGCCGTTGTCGAACTCAAGCCAGGTGAACGGCACATCCGGGTACTGCTCTATCAGATGTACCATGCTGTTGCCCACTTCACAAATCAGAACGCCGTCGTCGGTCAGATAATCCGGCGCGCAGGCCAGAATGCGGCGGGTCAGCTTCAGGCCGTCAGATCCTGAGGCCAGACCCAGCTCCGGCTCGTGACGGTATTCGTTCGGCAGATCGGACATGTCTTCCGCATCGACGTACGGCGGGTTAGTGACGATCAGATCGTACTGCAGCGTCGGCAGATCGCGGAACAGATCGGAGCGAATTGGCGTGACGTGATGGATCAGGCCGTGCTCTTCAATGTTGTGCTCGGTCACGGCCAGCGCATCGGTGGAGATATCGACGGCATCGACTTCCGCTTCCGGGAAGGCGTAAGCGCAGGCAATGGCGATACAGCCGCTGCCGGTACACATATCCAGGATGTGCTGCGGCTGATGGCCGATCAGGCCTTCAAAGTGGTTGTTAATCAGCTCACCAATCGGCGAGCGCGGCACCAGCACGCGTTCATCGACATAGAACTCGTGACCGCAGAACCAGGCTTTGTTGGTCAGGTAGGCGACCGGGATGCGTTCGTTGACGCGGCGGATCACGCGCTCAACGATGCGGTGTTTTTCGCTGGAGGTCAGGCGCGCGGTGCGCATGTCTTCCGGAATATCCAGCGGCAGATAGAGTGACGGCAGCACCAGCTGCACGGCCTCATCCCACGGGTTGTCGGTACCGTGTCCGTACCAGATATTGGCGGCGCTGAAGCGGCTAACCGACCAGCGCAACATGTCCTGTATGGTATGCAGCTCGTTTACTGCTTCATCGACAAATATTTTATCCACTCTTTCCTCCAGGGCATGCTCGCATAATTTTCGGCGGCTAGTTTGCCATGAAGACGGCGATAAATCAGCAATGACGCGTACCGCTTGAGGTTAAAAAATGCGTTTAGTCGGGTACACTATCGGAAATACGAGATGAGAATGACGAATGAAAAAGAAAACATCGCTCAGCGAGGAGGATCAGGCGCTCTTCCGCCAGCTAATGACCGGGACGCGGAAAATCGCGCAGGACACGATTGTTCATCGCCCGCAGCGTAAAAAAATCAGCGAAGTCCCGGTCAAACGGCTGCTGCAGGAGCAGGCGGATAACAGCCACTATTTTTCAGATGAATTTCAGCCGCTGCTCAATACGCAAGGTGCTGTGAAGTACGTGCGCGAAGACGTCAGCCATTTTGAACTGAAAAAGTTACGTCGCGGAGATTATTCGCCGGAGCTGTTTCTCGATCTGCATGGTTTAACTCAGATGCAGGCAAAACAGGAGCTGGGGGCCTTGATCGCCGCCTGTCGCCGCGAACATGTTTTTTGCGCCTGCGTGATGCACGGCCACGGTAAGCATATCCTCAAGCAGCAGACGCCGCTGTGGCTGGCTCAGCATCCACACGTGATGGCGTTTCATCAGGCACCCAAAGAGTACGGCGGAGATGCCGCATTGCTGGTGTTGATTGAAGTGGAAGAGTGGCAGCCGCCAGAATTACCCTGACAGGACAGCGGGAGGCCTGTTTTGCGCCCCCGCACAATCACACGTCACGTCAGATGGCTTTTGCCATCCTCAGGTTGCACGGACTCATTTGCCAGTTAAAGACACCTTTACCCGTTTCGTCCAGAGACACATTGGCAATGGCGGATGTCGTGAACATCGGCGGCGTTTCGCCCGGGCACAGCTCAGATACCAGATAGCCAACCAGTGGCAGGTGGGAAATGACCAGCGCGGACGCAACACCTTCATTGCACAGCGCCTGAAGATAGGCACTGACAAGGCCTACATCGCCACAGGGGGTGAGTTCAGGAAGAACATCCACGCTGGTCGGCAGGTTCATGCACTCCCCTACCACCTCCAGCGTCTGTTCAGCACGCAGGTACGGACTCACCAGAACGCGTTCGATGTCCACTTTTTGACCTTTAAGCCAGGTCGCCATCTGACGAGATTCGTCGCAGCCACACACGGTCAAAGGACGTACTGAGTCACTGGCGGCATCGAGTGCCGCGTCGCCGTGACGCATGATAAAAACTTGCATATTGCACCGCTTTTGTTAACCAGAATCACCGGCGTTAACTACCCGCGATAAATGCTGAGAGGTAGAAAACCCGATGGCCGGGCATTGTGCCTGATCCATTCGGTGAATGAAACGCTGTTTTTTACCTCAATGGCGTAAGTATAGTCAATCTCTGTTTACAAAATCGCCAGAACAGGTTCATTCACTTCAGGATTTACCCTTCTTTGACCTCAGCTTACGAGGACAGTTTCCCTTGCAGGCCAAAATGTCTGGCCCCGTTCCGCCATCTGCAATAATTCGTCACACGGTGTAAAGCGTGGACCATATTGCGAAGCCAGACGTTGCAGGATAGCAACCACTTCACCCGCGCCGAGCGTATCCATGTAACGGAACGGGCCGCCAAGGAACGGCGGGAAACCAATGCCAAATACCGCGCCGATGTCGCCATCGCGCGCGCTTTTGATTACCTGTTCACCAAAGCAGCGTGCCGCTTCATTGAGCATCATCATCACGCAGCGTTCAGCGCACTGAACGGCGGACAGTTTTCCCTGACCGGTGGTCGAAATAAGCCCATAAACCGAAGGGTCGACCTGTTTCTTGCTTTTACGCCCTTTCGCGCCGTAAAGATAGAAACCGCGTTCATTTTTTCTGCCTTTGCGATCGTCCTTCAAAATTGCAGAAACAATGTTTGCAGGCGGGCTAAAACGATCGCCATAAGCCGCCTCCAGTACAGGTATAATTTTAGTGCCGGTGTCTATTCCCACCTCATCCAAAAGTTGGATTGGGCCCACGGGGAAACCAAACTTTACCAGCGCCTCGTCGACGTGCTCGATCTTCTCGCCTTCCGTCAGCAGCCGCATGGCTTCATTAATGTAGGGCGCCAGAATGCGGTTGACGTAGAAGCCAGCTTTGTCTGCGACCACGATCGGCGTTTTACCCTGCTTCTTCGCAAGTTTGACTACCGTGGCGATGGTTTGCGGGCTGGTGGTCGCATGTGGAATAACTTCCACCAGCGGCATTTTTTCTACCGGGCTAAAGAAGTGCAGTCCGATCACCTGCTCCGGACGCGCGGCTTTTGCCGCGATATCGCCAATCGGTAATGACGACGTGTTAGAAGCAAAAATGGTGTGCGGGGCGCAATGCTGCTCAATGTCTGCCACCATCTGCTGCTTAAGCGCCAGATCCTCAAACACGGCTTCAATCACCAGATCGCGGTGCGCAAAACCGCTGTAATCCGTTGTGCCGGAGATCATCGCCAGGGTTTTATCACGCTCGCTTGCCTTGATATGGCGGCGCCTGACCTTTTGATCAAGGTTCTGCCAGCTGTACTGCAGCGCGTGGTTGATCCCTTTAGGAGTTATGTCTTTGATGCGTACCGGCAATTTGCCTTTGCTTGCGGTAACAAAAGCGATACCGCCGCCCATAAGCCCCCCACCCAGCACGCCAATGGCACGCAGCGGCGCAGGCGATGCCTCGCTGCCCGGGTCTTTTTTCACCTCAGTGCTGGCGAAGAAGATGCTGCGCAGCGCCTGTGACTGCGGCGTCATCGCCAGTTCGCCAAAGGCTTTGGCCTCCGCGGCATAGCCGCTGCTGCTGCCCTGCGACAGCCCGGTTTCGATCACATCCAGGATCCGCTTTGCCGCCGGGTAATTGCCTTTGGTCTTTTGTTCGGTCTTTTTGCCCACCATGTTGAACAGGAGCGTTCTGCCCAGCGGGCCGGCCAGCACGCGCTCGCGAACCGGCAGAGGACGTCTTGCCTGACGCCCTTTCAGCGCAAGCTCAACGGCGGCCTCCAGCAAAATGGACTGTGGCACGACGTCATCGACCAGACCGGCTTTCAGCGCCTGACGGGCACGCAGCTGTTTACCGGTTAAGATCATCTCCAGCGCCGTGCTGACGCCCACCAGGCGCGGCAGACGTTGCGTTCCGCCGGAGCCAGGCAGCAGCCCCAGCTGCACCTCCGGCAGGCCCAGAATGGTTTTCGGATCGTCGGTACATATACGGCTATGGCAGGCCAGCGCCAGCTCCAGCCCACCGCCCAGACACGCCCCGTGGATCGCGGCGATAACCGGGATCGGCAGGCTGTTGATCTCCGCCATCACCTGCTGGCCCTGACGCGCCAGCTTTTCGGCCTCCAGCGCGCTTTGCGCCCGGGCGATCATGTTAATATCCGCCCCGGCTATAAAGTTGTCGGGTTTGGCAGAGATAAACACCAGGCCGCGAATGGCTTTGTTCTCACGGATCTGCTTTAGCATCGCGCGCACCTGAACGCCAAATTCGGCCTTCAGGGTATTCATCTTTTCATCAGGCACATCAATAGTGATAACGGCCACGTTATCGAGGCGAACCGTCAGATTAAATGCAGATGGCATATCCATTATTCAGCCTCCAGAACCATTGCTGCGCCAAGGCCGCCCGCCGCACAGGCAGTTACAAGGCCAAACCCGCCGCCACGGCGACGGAGTTCATGTAATGTTTGCGTGATCATTCGCGCGCCGGTGGCGGCAAACGGATGACCGTAGGCGATAGAACCGCCCAGCACGTTGAATTTACTCTGATCCACTTCGCCTGTGGCATGGGCGCGGCCCAGCACATCGCGTGCGAAACGCTCGCTTGCCAGCAGTTGGACGTTTGCCAGGGTTTGTGCGGCAAACGCTTCGTGCATATCAATCAGGGTTAAATCAGCCAGCGTCAGCCCCGCGCGATCCAGCGCCAGCGGCGTGGACCACGCCGGACCTAACAGCATGTCCTGCCAGACGTCAATGGCGGTGAAGGCGTAGCTGCGCAAATAGCCCAGGGGAGTAATGCCCAACTCCTTCGCACGGGATTCCGTCATCAGGATCACGGCGGCAGCCCCGTCCGTCAGCGGCGTACTGTTTGCCGCCGTCACGGTGCCGTGCTTGCGGTCAAACGCCGGGCGCAGTTTGGCGTAATCCGCCAGCGTTGAGGTGCCGCGAATATTGTTATCTTCCGCAAGCGGTTCGCGATAGGGCGGAATGTAGGCGGTCATGACCTCGTCGGTCAGTTTGCCTTCCGACCAGGCCTTTGCCGCAAGCTGATGCGAGCGATGCGCCAGCGCATCCTGCTGTTCACGGGTAATGCCGTAGGTTTTCGCCATCTGCTCGGCGGTATCGCCCATGCGCAGGCCGGTGGAATATTCCGCTACGGCAGGGGGGACAGGCATCAGATCGCGCAGACGTAAACGCGAGAAGAGTTTGAGCTTCTGACCCGTCGTGCGGGCTTTGTTGGCATCGACCAGGATACGCGCCAGCTTTTTACTGACCCCAATCGGCAGTACCGAAGAGGAGTCCGCTCCACCCGCTATCCCGGCGCGAATGGTACCCGCCATCAGACTTTCGGCGACATTCGCCACGGCCTGGAAGCTGGTTGCGCAGGCGCGGCTGACGCTGTAGGCGTCGGTATGAACATTCATCCCGGTACCGAGGACGATTTCCCGCGCGATGTTGGGGGCTTCAGGCATCTGCACGACCTGGCCAAAAACCAGCTGTTCGATGACCTCCGGCGGAATTTCGCTGCGAGCCAGCATCTCCCCCACTACCATTTTCCCCAGGTCGACGGCCGGTATGCCATGGAACGCCGTTGCCTGACGCGCAAATGGCGTGCGCAATCCACTGACTATGGCAATGCGATCGCCCTGACGGGTAATAAGCGGTAATGCCTGACTCATAACACTCCCCTGTAAAAAAATTTTCGCAAACGCAAAGTGGTCTGACCTGATAATAGTCTTAACCATTTTTTTACATTCAGCCAATCGGGGAAACGAAAAAATGCGAGCTAAAACACAGAGAAGAAAAAGAAAATGCCCCTGCATGGTAGGGGCATTTGTGCAGTATGTTGCCGGGTGGCGGCGTTGCCTTACCCGGCCTACACGATCGTAGGCCCGTGCAAGCGAAGCGCCGCCGGGCAAAAAGGATTAACGCAGACCCAGTTGGAAAATCAGCGTTTCTGCTTCGCAAGCGAAAACAAAGTCGATGTCCAGCTTCACGCCGCCTTCCACTTCGGTAAAGGTCGACTTGATTTCACACGGATCGGATTCAACATCACGCGCACGCTTGCTCAGCGCGGCCAGGGTCTCTTCCGCTTCGGCGCGGTTGGTGAACACACGGCTGTAAGACGCGGTGCAATCGGTGTTGTCCATGATGGTCCCAACATCCATACAGCAGCAAACCGGGGTTTCATCAGCACTGCATTTACTCATAGCTCAATTTCCTCTGTATTCGCGCAGCGCGCGAGATAAACACGATGCTGCTATTTTACGCCCCGGCTCGGGCTCTCTCCAGCCGTTAATGGCGCAAAATCGGATAAGTGACCAATATCACACTAAAAAATGATCTAAAACAAAAACCACCCTTTTGGGTGAGTCGCGATGGTCACAATTTTGCCAACCAGATCTCGTTTCACGAAACATGTTTGAAAATATTAATAAACAAACTTGCAACATTTAGGCTGGTCGGACCTATACTCTGGCCACTGGTCTGATTTGTCTGTCATACCTCAGACCCTACACTTCGCGCTCCTGTTACGGTATGTAACAATTATTGAATAAAAATAACTCAATGAGGTTATGGTCATGAGCCAGAAAACCCTGTTCAACAAGACTGCGCTGGCAGTCGCAGTGGCACTCGTCTCCACTTCCGCATGGTCAGCGGGCTTTCAGTTAAACGAATTTTCTTCCTCTGGCCTTGGCCGCGCGTATTCGGGGGAAGGTGCGATTGCGGATGATGCGGGTAACGCGAGTCGTAACCCTGCATTGATCATGATGTTTGATCGTCCGACCTTCTCTGCTGGTGCGGTTTATATCGATCCTGATGTCAACATTTCAGGCAAGTCGCCATTCACTGGTGCGAGCCTTAAAGCGGACAATATTGCCCCAACAGCATGGGTCCCTAACCTGCACTTCGTTGCACCTATCAATGAACAGTTTGGCTGGGGAGCATCCGTAACCTCTAACTACGGCCTTGCTACCGAGTTCAATAGCAACTATCCGGCTGGTGAATACGGCGGTAAAACAGACCTTACTACGCTGAACCTGAACCTGAGCGGTGCTTATCGCCTGAACGATAACTGGAGCTTTGGTCTGGGCTTTGACGCCGTCTACGCCGATGCCAAAATTGAACGTTACTCCGGAGAGCAAACTGCTCGCCTGCCAAAAAACAGCAATAAAATTGCCAGTCTTGAAGGTGATGAGTGGGGCTATGGCTGGAACGCCGGTATCCTGTACGAGCTGGACAAAAACAACCGTTGGGGCCTGACCTATCGTTCCGAAGTGAAAATTGACTTCGACGGCGATTACAAGAGCGGCATCCTGAAGCCGGTGAACAACCTGGTTCCTGGTGCGGGTACCACCATTCCTTGGGGAACGTCAAACCAGACCGTTCCAGGTTCACTGTCACTGCATTTGCCAGAAATGTGGGAAGTGTCCGGTTACAACCGCGTTGCACCTCAATGGGCGATCCACTATAGCCTGGCCTATACCAGCTGGAGCCAGTTCCAGGAGCTGAAAGCGACCGGAACCAATGGTCAAACGCTGTTCTATAAGGACGAAAGCTTCCACGACGCCTATCGTATTGCGTTGGGTACCACCTACTACTACGATAAAAACTGGACTTTCCGCTCCGGTATCGCATTTGACGACAGCCCGGTTCCGGCAGACAAGCGTTCTATTTCCATTCCGGATCAGGACCGCTTCTGGTTAAGTGCTGGCGCGACATATGCGTTCAACGAGAATGCATCCATCGATGCGGGCGTTTCTTATATGCACGGTCAGAAAGTCACGTTCCAGGAAGGCCCTTACGAGTTTACCTCTGAAGGTAAAGCCTGGCTGTTCGGTACGAACTTCAACTACGCGTTCTAATCGTACTGGAATCAAAAAAGGTGAGCATTGCTCACCTTTTTTATTTACTCGGAATCGATATCTTTTAGTTCGTTTTCGATAGCCTTCGCGTTTGGATTCTCTTCCGGCTTCAGCTTACCGCCGTTGGCAATAAAGTCATGATTCTGGAAGTACGCTTCACGCACCATAATGTACGGGTCAGAAGACTGGCGCAGCAGACCGTCAGAGTCGAGCAGTTGCGCACGGGTTTCAATCCCTTCCACCGTCCATTTACCTACCGACAGCGGCCAGGTCAGCCACGACAGAACCGGATACAGCGTATCGACCATATCACCGCCATCATCACGCACAGTGAAGCTGCCATAGAACGGCAGATGAACGTAAGGGCCGTAGCCGACGCCATAATGCCCCAGCGTACTACCAAAACGGTGCGGCTGTTCACGCTGCAGTTTCGGGTTCGCCATGCCAGCGACGTCAATAAAGCCGCCCATCCCCAGAATGGAGTTCAGGAAGAAGCGGGTAAAGTGCACCATCCCCTGATACGGGTCGCCCTGCAGGAAGTAGTTCACCATTACCGCAGGCTCTTCGAGGTTGCTGGTAAAGTTACTTAACCCGTTACGCGCGGGTTGTGGAACATAATCGCGCCATGCCACTGCCACCGGGCGAACCACATACGGGTCCAGCACGTTGTAGTTGAAGCTATACATGGAGCGGTTAAATCCTTCGAGAGGATCGGAGCGTCCCGTTTGCTCCCCGGAGCTGGCGCAGCCCACAAGCATCGTCGCGCCCAGCGCAAGCGCCGACAGCCGAAGTTTCATAAATATCTCCCTGTTCAGTATGGCTATCGTTGATTGCCATCCGTAACGGAGCCGTTGACGCTCCGTCTGTAAACGTGCAAGCGATTGTAACAGCACGTTTACCGATGTCTATGAGCACAATTACGGGCAGTAACCACCGTGACTCTGATCTCAGCATAGCCTGGCTTTTGGAATTCGTTTCGCTGGCAATTTTATAATGTCTTTGAAAGAGATGTATCACCTTTGTTGTCATTGCCGCCAATTTAAGAGCATCCCCACAGGCATCCCGACAAAAGCCGCTACGCTTAACAGAAAGATCAACCTCCGGGAGCAGATATGAAAGAAGTGGGCGAAGAAAAGATTGGCGAGAGCAATGAGGAAATTGAAATTGAAAGCGAGGAGAAAGCGCGCGGCGAGAAAATAGAAATTGATGAAGATCGCCTGCCTTCCCGCGCGATGGCCATCCACGAGCATATCCGCCAGGACGGTGAAAAAGAGATGGAGCGCGATGCCATGGCCCTCTTCTGGTCAGCTATCGCCGCTGGGCTCTCAATGGGCGCATCTCTGCTCGCCAAAGGGATATTTCATGTTCAGCTGGAAGGCGTACCCGGCGGTTTTTTACTCGAGAATCTCGGCTATACCTTCGGCTTTGTGATTGTCATTATGGCCCGCCAGCAGCTGTTTACCGAGAACACGGTGACCGCCGTTCTGCCGGTAATGCAAAACCCTACCCTCGGCAACTTCGGTTTATTGATGCGTCTGTGGAGCGTCGTCCTGCTGGGTAATATCATCGGCACAGGCATCGCGGCCTGGGCGTTTGAATACATGCCGATCTTTGATGAACCCACCCGGGACGCGTTTGTAAAAATCGGCATGGATGTGATGAAAAACACGCCGGTGGAGATGTTCTCGAATGCCATCATCTCCGGTTGGATCATCGCCACAATGGTCTGGATGTTTCCTTCAGCAGGGAGCGCCAAAATTGTGGTGATTATATTGATGACCTGGCTGATTGCGCTGGCTGATACCACGCATATCGTGGTCGGTACCGTTGAAATACTGTATCTGGTCTTTAACGGTACGCTTCACTGGAGCGATTTTTTCTGGCCGTTCGCCCTACCGACGCTGGCGGGTAACATCTGCGGCGGAACGTTTATCTTCGCGCTGTTAAGCCATGCCCAAATCCGTAACGACATGTCGAACAAACGCAAAGCTGAGCTCAAGGCGCGGGAAAATGATGATAAATCGACAAAAAAATCGTCCTGAATGGTGACTCTTTGAGCAGTCAGGCGGCGATGCGCTTAACGCATAGTGTAAATAAGGCTATACTCGTGCCGCCTCGTCCCCTTAGTTAAATGGATATAACGAGCCCCTCCTAAGGGCTAGTTGCAGGTTCGATTCCTGCAGGGGACACTTTGAACTCCACGCGTTGTTGAACACATTCGCCTGTCCACCGCAGAATTCACTGCGAAGAAGAATCCCGTTTTATTTGAGCGTAACGCGTTGCCAGCTGTTTAAGACGCAACTCCAGCTGGGTCTTTTCAGCTTCAGGAAGCACACCTCCTGCGGGATGCTGTGACAGGCGTCTGAGTTGTTCTTCAGCCGGTATTGTTTGGTTAAATGACTGTATAGTCGAAAAAACCACCGATTTAAGCTCACTCACCGTGATATATTTTCCCTTCTGCTCATCCAGACTACTCAGCCGATGGCTCAGTTGCTGAAGCTTCATCATTCCCTGATACCAGCTGTTCATGGCCTCAGCAGGCAACGCTGCCGCGTTAAATTTTTGCTGCCACTGCACGGCGAGCGGCTTCGCCTCCTCCGGCCGCACCGTCTGGAGTTGCGCTAACAGCTGAAGGCTGTAGGAAATATTCCAGTCAGGGGGCAACTTATCCAGTCGGGCAAGCTGCTGCTGCGTTTCTGTGATAAACGTGGACGATAAAGTGCCTCGCTGTGCTAACGCCTCTTGCTGAGCAGGTGTAAGCGCTTCAGGTAACGGCGCCAGCGAGGCAACAGCCTGAGTCGTTAAGGGATCGGGTCTGGACAGAAAGCCCCCTCCCCACGCCACGGCGACGCAGACCACCAGCATAGAACACATCCCGGCGACAAAGGGCTTCCATGGTCTGACCGCCCCGTGCGCTGTCGTAAGCCCCTCTGCATCAGGCTGATTTTCCTGCTGCACAACATAGACCCATTTCACGTCGTCAACCGGCTCTGCCCTTTCCTGAGGTATTTCGCAACCGGGCATCATGCGTGCATTCTGATCTGATGCGTCATTACTGCTTTCCAGCCGTTCAGCATTCGAACGTATCATTGTTCGTAACGTATCGAACTGGCTTAGGTGTTTCAGTTCAAGGCGCTGGAGCACCGCACTCAGGCGGGTAAGCAACGCTTCAGTGCTATAAAGCTCGCTAAGATGGCTGTTGTTGAGTGGAAGTATACGCATACGCTGCTGCAGTCGCTGGCTCAGGCCGGTAAGGATTTCCAGACGAGTATGTAGCGTCTTCGGCCAGAAAACGTCCCATTGATGGCTAATCAGGGCCTCCAGAATCGCCAGCCCTTCGTTCAGGCCAGCCAATCCAGACAGGTGAGTCCGGGCAAGGGTGTACCAGGCCGCAGTCTGCAACTCCACACCGTTTTGTTCAAACAGAGAGAGACAGCGTTTTTCGACATATTGCCAGTTTACATCCGGGCGAGCAGGATGCGTCAGCTTGCTGAGCTCATCGCGGAGGGCGGCGTAATCTGGCAGCGTGCGCGGGTCGCCGCCGGTTTTTAACGTTATATGTGTGGTCATCCTGGAGGGCCTGCATATCCGAGTGGTTAATTTCGTCAGTTGATGTGAGGGGCTATTTTGCGTTTAAAAGTGCAATGACTCATAAATATCGCTATGGCAGCAGCGCTAAAATCAGACCGAAAAATACACCTTCATCAAATAGTTGTCCGGACCGGGATAAGGTATCAGGCGGAGTAAAGATCCAGCCATTTGCGTTCCCCACCCGCATGAACAGGCGTCCTTGAGAAATCACCTTGTCCCCGGAACAGAAAGTCACCTCGACACAACCGGCGACGCCCTGTCCATACAGAAAGATCGGCATAAAGTTGACTGCCCGGCTGTCATAGCGCAAAACGATACCGGAAATCTCAAAAGCCCCGCCCTCCACCAGCAGATCCGGAACGGATACGGTCAGTGGCTCCACATTCAGTCCCGTATCCGTCAGCCACGCGTCCATTTGCTCCTGAAGCTGGGCCATTCGCTGGCGAAACTCTGCAATATCAGCCTGACTCTTGCTGATGGCAGGAACAGGTGCAGGTTGGCGTGCCTGCAACTTCTTCAGGAACTGTAATTTTACAGACATGATGTTATCGGACCTTATATACGGAGAGTGGTGTCGAGATACTGCTGTTGCCTGAGATGCCTTAACAGGACCCGTCCTTCGGGCATAAATTCAGTCCCGTAGCGCACCAGGCCAATCCCTTTAAGTTCAGCATCAATGGCATAGCGCAGTTCGCCGGGGACGTTTTGTTCCAGCAGGACAACGGTTATTTTTTTCAGGCGGGGTTCATACTTGAGCAGGACGGCAGACAAAGTGCCCATCAGTTCATGGGCCGTTCCCGGCATGCCCTGCAGGATTTTGGTCATATCCGGCAGGCCGTAGTCAGGCAGATGCGCCAGCGTGCCGGCACGACAGTTGAGGATACGCTGCATGTTATCCAGTACCGAGAGGATGACCTGATTTTCCTCACTGACCTGGTTGAGATTGAGGCCACCTGTAAAATTTCCCGTTAACATTTCATACAGCGAAGGCGTGTTATGTCCGTAGGGCATCAGTCGTCCTTAAGCGGTTGCAGCGTCAGAGAGTTATCACCTGCTTCCAGGATACGTGGTTTATCCGGATCCAGGTCACTGCGTTTGATAACCTGCTTCCAGGCGTTGTTGTCCATATCCGGATGGCGGAACAGCCCTACCACCGCGACAAACTGCGCCTTTTCTTCCATTGGCATATCAAGGTTTGCATCGCCACCCGGTTTCACCACGACATCACGACTGGCCAGCATGTCGTCTTTCAGAATGGTGCTATCATCCTGAAGCAACTGCTGATACACCGTCTTATCAAAGGTTTTGCGGTCTTTAAGCTGGTAAACCCTTATCACCACCGGCTGAGACAGCGAGTTACTTTCACGGGAGTCGGTGTTCAGCGCTTCACGTGCGGTAAAATCCAGATGCAGGATTTTAATTTTTTTATAGAACACAGAATTGAACGCCGATCTGGTACCGTCGGTGACGCTCTGCGTTACCCCACAGCCCGTCAGAGTGAGTGCTATCAGCGGCATCAGCCAACGCGTAGTCTTAATTAAACTTGTACGTAACACGTCTGTTTCCTTGTTGTGTTTTTGCAGGCTCCAGGCCACTGTAATAACCCAGCTCTGTCGTAAAGGTCTCAGGAATATCATCCGGAAGGCTATCATCATCAGCGCCCAGCACGCCGTTCAGTCCCAGCCAGAAAGGATTGTCTCCAAGCGGTGGAACGGCCAGCAGACGTACGGAAGTGGTCAGGGTAATTCTGGCTTTAAACCGCCAGCCCAGATATACCCGTAGCATTACCAGGAAATCCAGGTACAACTGGCCATCCGGTTTCCAGCCCTGCGCTTCCTGTTCGTTGTCCGTTGCGAGAGCAACCAGCAGTTGGCTGCCGGCATCCATCGCTTCGTCACCCAGAGGCGTATTGCCATCAAGAAGAAACTCTTCGTCACCGTAAAAACCCAGCGGCTTGTCAATATCTACAGGCCGGAGACAATACGGACTCACCTGCACCGTCGTATCGGGCGCCAGCAGGCGCACCAGTGCCTGCATCCCTTCCTGAGTTTTGCCCGGCTGCTGCAGCACACCCAGTAGCGCCAGAAAGCGGGACACTGGCGTGGCTATATGATTCGCAGTGCCCGGTATTCCCAGACCAACCAGACCCAATAACGACTGCGAAATGCTGTCGGTACCTCCGGGCTCAAACGTGGCCGGATACGAGTATTTACGCCAGACGCGGTAAAACTGCGTCAGGATGCGATGACTGAAAATATCCAGAAACCCCTGCAGCGCCTCATGTCCTTCCCGGCGCTGGGAAATGTCATCGAGATAGGTGGTCGGTAGAGGCGAATCAACACCGTACATCCCCATAAAGGTCGTGCGGATAAGCGGTGGCCTGCTGTCATCATCCTCGTCATACTCGACAGCCTTCAGTTCACTGGCCGGGAATCCCATTCCAGGGTGCGGCGCAAAGCGTACCGGGTCATCCGCCGGATGGCTGGTAGAGCCCATCAGTGGCCTGTCCGGATGGCGCTTCTCCAGTAGCTGGCATAAACGATAAAAGTTGATGCGGTGAAGATCGGCCTCCAGCCGCGGGATCAGCCGGGAATGCGGCGGTTGTGCTTCTCTTCCCATTCCAGGCGCTCTCCGGTCGGTTGCAGAATAATAATCAGGCGGTTAAACAGATAGATATCGGTGTACAGTGCAAAGAAGCGGCTCAGCATCTCGCCGAACAGACAGATATCGCCGCGCCCGGCAAAGCCGTTGCTCTCAAGCGTCACCTCAATCTGCACCCCGCGCACCAGATATCCCTGCTCAAAGCGTTCCGTTTCACTGTGCTTCACATCGATAATCGCCTCCAGACGACGGCGGTTCATCTCGCTGTCAGTCCACTCGTACAGCGCCAGCGTGCCGCGCAGCACGTCGGCATTGTCCATCATCGACAGGAAGCCGCTGCCGAGATGGCTCAGCACACGCCAGTGAAAGCGATCCTGTGCCGGCGGATAACAAGGCAGCGTCGGCGCACACAGGTTACGCACGGCGATACTGGCTGAAGTGGTTTTCATCACTGTATCGAGCACGGTACTTTGCAACGCTCTGCGAGGTAGTTGGCCATTGGTGCCGGTTAGCGTCAGCGACAGGCTTTCATCCTCCGGCACCGTGTGGTTATCAAACGCTTCCCCGCCGAGGATAAGCCAGGTGTTATGCAACCCCGACGGGCCACGGCGCACGCGGGTGTGGTAGTAATATTCCGGGGCTTCATGGCGCATCATTCCGCCCTTGTGGCGGAAGCTTGAAAATGGCACGTAGGTATGCTGGCTCGATGACATCACCGAATCCACCGCGTATATCTCGGTATGGCCATCCTGCACGCGCATCGGGCGCAGCATGTATTCGGTCTGCAGGGAATTGAGCGTCAGCGGATCGGATTCCAGCGGGAACAGGTTAATCACCGGCACACAGTTCAGGCGCAGATGCTTTTCGGTAAAGCTGAAATCATGCTCCCAGCGTTCTGCCAGCACCACGTCGATTTCAAACCAGGGGAGCTCAGCCGGAAAGGCCACGGTCTCGAGCCCACGCAGCCCCGTGAACATGAATTTCTCACGGAAGGTGAAGTACTCGAGCAGCAGCTGATAGCCGCTGAAGCTGCTGCTTCCCTTCGGCCACAGGACGTCATCATCGCCAAAGCCCAGCGCGGTGAAATACCCGTCGAGCGGTCTTCTGTCCATGTCGCCCGGCATCCGCAGCCAGAGGCGCGCTGTATTCATGGTAAAGGCTTCATGCATGGCGCAGGCCAGCGGTGCATCAGCGTTGAAGTAGAGCGGGATCTGGCTGAGATCGATACGACTCCAGTCGGCAAGATGGCTGCAGTTAAAGCGCAGGCTGATAACCGAACGCCCGTCAGGATCAGTCGACAGGCGGGCTTGCTCCAGCGACAACGGCAGGAGCGTGATCTCTTTGGTTGTGGTGTACCGACAACGCGTGGCCTTCTCGCCGATCGGCCGCGAGTTCACTTCGAAACCTTTGGCGATGCGCATCTGCTCTTTCATCTCGCGCCAGTCAGGGGTGAACTCCACCACCGACATCGACGGTATGGTGCGCAGATAATGCGGCCACAGCAGGCTGACCAGCCCTTCGGTCAGTTCAGGCAGGTCGTCATCGAGCTTTTCGCGCAGCCGGCCCATCAGGAAGGCAAAGCCCTCGAAAAGCCGCTCCACGTAAGGGTCGCGCGCGCCCGCTTTATCGAGATTGAGCATTGCTGCCTGCTCGGGGTGAGCACGGGCAAACTCTTCGCCGGCTTCCAGTAGATAGCGCATTTCAGCGTCGTAGTAACGCAGGGTTAAGTCGTCCATAAAAAACCTGAATATAGGAATGTTAAAGGTAGCCAGGCGTTTTTATCCGCAAAGCACCGCACTACTTGCCGGGTCGAGCGCAATCAGACCGGCAAGAAGCTGGTCCATCTCAGGCTGAAGACGTGATTTATCGGTTTCACTGCGTGTAGCTTTCATGCGTAGCAGTCTGAGGCGACGGGATTTCACTTCAAATAACAGCGCCGGTGTCCACTGCGTGAGGGTGATTGACCGTGCGGCGCTATCGAGTTCACCCAGCAGATGCAGGGCCAGCTCATTTTTACCCTTTTGCTCGGCTATGCGGGCCATCAGCAGGCGCAGCAGCCATTTGTCTTTTGTAGAGTCGCAACCTGGACGGGTCTGGAGCCAGTGAAGTGTGGCATCCAGACCGTCAGTGTCCGCTTTATCCAGCGCTTCCGGCTCGAGGAGCAGGATATCGTTATCTGTCTCACCAGCAGCACTGACCGGCTCATCCCGCCAGTTGGACAAATCGCCCAGCACGCTCTGATTTATCCAGTTGAGCGTGACCTCATCGGCAAACGGCGTTCCGTCATTAAAGGCCAGCGTTTCAAGTCCTTTGAGACGGCTCAGCAGCCCTTTCAGATCGGCGATGATGATATCGGCCAGCACATCGTGCCCCAATTTCACCAGAGCCTGGTGGATATACCACTGCAAATCCAGCCAGAGGTGATTAGCGCCACGCGAGAAGGTGCTGTCCGCCTGCTCCAATATCTCCAGCCAGCTCTGTTGCAGGTACAACCGTTTAAGCATGGCCCGCTGGTCAGCCCGCGGTGGTTCGATACGTGTTTTCCCTTCGGCATCCGGTGCAGGGATCGCTCTCAGCGTGTCATGGCGCAAGCTTTTCATCAGCCGGTGTGCGGCTAGCCAGCCATCAGGCTGCTCGCGCAGATATCCCGTCAGGGTACGGGCCTGGGCCAGCAAATCCTGACCGGAGGTGATGCGGTTCAGAACCGGCGCATCTGACTCGGTCGCATGCGTAAAGGGCTGTGACTGCGCCTTATTCCCTGCGTTCTGCGGTACCACGGCATCCACACCCCCGGCCTTCATCAGGCGAGACTCCAGCCCGCTGTACAGGGCATTCAGCTCTGGCCGCGATGCTTCCGGCTCGGTCTCCAGACGGGTACTGATGAGCAGCAAGGCCCCGGCGGTACGCTGTGCATCCTCGCGGATGACCTCCGGAAACAGTGACAGACTGTCCAGGACACGGCTACCGGCAAGCCATTCCAGTGCAGCCTTGCGGCTTCGGTCCCGCTGCGGGTGAAGCTGCATGCCGTAGCGCTGCAATAATCCGGCAAGCAGTTCAAGCCCTTCGGCAAAGCCGGCTTCGCCATCCTGGTGCAGTCGCGCCCAGCAGTAGTAGGTCGCAATCCGGATGTCTTTGGCCGTGGTGGTCAGTAACTTTTCAGCAAGCGTGCATATCAGTTCAGTATCAATCCCGGAGAGCTTATTAACCTCTTCGCGGATACGCTGAAAATCATCGTCATATCCCGGGTCTTCCCCCGTCGGACTGGCTACGCTTACCGGAGCAAGCCAGGGCTGCCAGTTATCCGTGCGCGTCTGCGCCTGTTCACGCAGCTGAGCATCGTCAGCCTGACAGGCGGTAACCAAATTCTGCAATGTGCTCATTATTCGACACCTTCCATGTCATTGTTTTCCGTATTAGCCATCAGCGCCTGAGCGGTGGCCACGCTGTCGACACTGAATATGTGATCCGGCAGCGTGAAACCACGCAGATCCAACAGCGCCAGCGGGCCTTTTCCAAGTTGTGAGCGCAGCACCCACTGCAGGGTGCGACCATCCGGTGCGGTAAAGCTCATCATCCACTGGCTGCGGTCCAGCTGCTGACGCTTGCTCAAGTCCAGCCAGCGGATAAAGCCCCAGATCCCGCTGTAATCCCCAAACAGGCGCGCACCGGCGTTGACCGTGGTCCATGTCAGCATCGTTCCCGGCTTGTAAGTCTCTCCCGGCCAGCGGAAGCTTTGCCAGTCGGCCATCTGGTTGAAGTAGTGCAGCTTTTGTCCATCAATGGTTAGCTGCGTCTCCACCACCTGTGGCACAGGACGCGCCTGCAGCTCAAAGCTGATGCCCTGACTGCCATCGGTGAACAGGATGTCTGACAGCTGGCTCAGCTGGTTAATGGCCCGCAGGAAGGCCGGATTAAAGTTCAGTCCCTGGCTGTTGACCTTATCCGGTACCCACTGGCTGCCCTCTTTGTGCAGCACACCGTTGAGCTCTGTCGACAAGAAGCGCTCTATTCGTCCACTGTCCTTACGCACAAATTCAGCCAGCATCGGTAAAGAGGCATCGCTTTTGCTGGCAGCAAACGGGAAACGACCGTCAAAGGCAGTTTGCCAGTTCGCGACAACCGAGCGGCTCCATTTGTCATTCAGACTGGCTGCCGACGGCTGAAGTACGGTCTCCCAGGCCTGAGTCAGCGGCTGCACAAACATTGTGCTGCCAAATCCGCTCCACTCCTCGCCAAGACTTGCCGAAATCAGGCTGCCGTATTGCTGAGTGTCGGTGAGGTCCACGCTTTTGCCCTGGAATACGGTCTGCGCCAGAGTCTGCATCATTGCCTGCGGGTCAGAAGCGCTGGCCACCTGCTGCAGTCGCAGACGCACGCGGGTGATACGGGTCAGATACGTCTGCAGACTCAGGGAGTTGTCCGCCGACATGACATTACCACCTTTGTTTTTACCCAGAAGCTGTAGCAGCGGGCCAAAGGTATCGTCCAGCGGCCCCTGCGGCCCTGACGCAGACTGATCAATGGCAGGTTTATCTTTTCCACCGACGAGATCTTTAGCCGATTTGATGAGGGAGTCCGAAAGACCTTCGCTTTGCTGGCCTGTCTGTCCCTGCCAGGCGAGGGTATTCATCAGGGCAATCAGTGGCGACTGGCGGACATCGCTCATCAGCGTAAGCTGGTCGGTAACGTCCGCAATATTGTTTGCCGGGTTCCAGTGCAGGCTGTTAAGGAAATTCAACCAACTGCCTGCAAAGTCAATGAAATAACGCTCTGTCAGGCGTGCTTTGAGCGCTTCCGGCGACAGATCCGCCGATACGGCTTTACGGGAATCACTCAGCACCCAGTCAATTTCATCCCGGCGGGAATTTGCAGCCTTTTCGATAGCCTGCTGAATGCCACCTTCCCAGGCCTGGCGGGTGAACATGCCCGGCACGACCTCCTCAGTAGTAAAAAGTCGACGCGCATCGGTACCGCTGGTCATGTCCTCCAGGGAGACATCGGCGAAGTTACGACGCACTGACTTGAGCATATTTTCATACAGTGTGCTTTCAGCGTTACGACGCCCAATTTGCTGCAGCAGCAACTGGCGACTCTGGCTGACAAGCTGCGCATCCGGTGTGATTTTCCACTGTGGCTGCTTAGGCAGTTCGGTGATGTAGAAGGCCCACAAATCCGGCGCCAGGCTTTGCCACAGACCGGTAGAAATACCCATTCGTGTCGGCTGCACGGTTTTCAGGGTCTGCGCATAAAACGCGCCGTCGACTTTATCCGGACGGGCCATCATCAGCCAGGCTTTAAGCTGGTCATAACCTGGCTTCGCCAGCTGTGCACGCTGGTCGCTGTTGGGGGCAGAGTTTGCCAATGCGCTGAGTTTTTGTGTCAGCGCCTGATTCGCCGGGTCGCGTATCAGGCGGTTGTTTGCCACGCCGTACCAGGGCAGCAACGCATCGAGCAGCTGCTGGTTATGGTCCAGACCGAAGCGCTGGTACCAGGGCGCTCCTTCCTGAATACGGTGCTGCAGGCGGCCAGCGTCATTACGCAGGGTATGCAGAGCCGTGAGCTGGTAATCCGATACGGAAGGATGCTCCACCAGCGCATGCGCCTGCTCGGCAACAGAAACTATCTGCATGCGGTTGACCGCGAATGACAGCAGTGTACCCGCTCCCCAGATACCGATGATGGTCATCAGCGTCCAGGCCAGCGTCTGTTCCCAGGCCATACCAACACGGCGGCCACGAACTCGGGTGCAGTCTTCAATAATACCCTGCCAGGTTACGGGCAGAGTAAAGGCATGACGCTGTACAGACGCGATAGAGGACTCTGCGTCAGTAGATTTTTTGTCCGGCAGGCAGCTAAATATCAGGCCACGCAGCGGAACACGCTGCTGAGAGATAAAGAGCCATGGCGTCAGTTGCTGAGCCCAACGGGCAATGCCGCCGTCTTTGAGATGCTGGCCCAGACGTAGCAGGAAATCGTGACGGTTGTTCTCAGCGGCCTGGTTCACCCCCTGCGTCCGCAATGCCGGCAGCATCAGTTCAAGCTGACCGATAATGTCGCTTTCTTTAGCGCGCAGCGGGAAATGAGCCCCCACCACCTGCTCAATACGCTTAGCCTGCGACCATTTACTGTCGCGCAGTTGCCATAACCATACCGGTGCGGAATAACGCAGCAGTTCGCTGATTTTTTCCAGCCCGCGTAAATCGTTGTCACTCATCTGTGGTGTCAGGTTAAATGCTGGAGGTATGACCCGGATAACCCCGTCCAGTGGACGTCCCCGGCGAAGTTTACGCAGCGCGGTGTATTTTTCGCGATCGGGCTCAGAAGCCAGACTGCCGCCATAAATCAGTACAGTACGATTGCCTTCAAGCCACTGGTTTTCCTGCAGACCAGGAACCAGCTGTTCGATTGCCGTCTCATCACCGGTAACCAGCAGCAGGCGGACGTTACGGCGCCAGAAAAGGGTGTAGCGCTTGCGCAAAGAACCCGCGATTTCGGCTTTTAATCCCTGCTGTTTTACTTTTTGCTTTCTGTGGTTTTCTCTCTCTCCTCTCGTCGAGAGCGTCTTGACATGCCATATTTGCCACAACTGAACGCCGAGAAAACCCAGCACAATCAGGCAAACTAACGCAATCCAGGCAATGCCGCAGATAATAAGCAGGGGCCGAACCGATTCCCAGCCCAGCGAGACATCAACAGCGAAATACCAGTAGAGGAGGCCTCCAAAAAGTATCACCAAAGTGACAACAGCAAGGGTGATAGTCACCGTTACGGCAGTCGAGATACTTGTGTCTGGTTTAAGGGCGTTTTCCTTTTCCATGTGGCTTTACTATTCCAAGAGCGAGGGTATGTTGAGGATCGGTACTAATCCAGCCGCAAGGCTGTGCTTCGTTTTGGGCAAAAAGAGCGGCAAGAGAAATAACAATAAGAGGTTCCATGCTTCCCGGCATTCCCCAATAGCTGTCCTGCAGGTTATGGGTGGTATTCCAGCCACACTCGTCAATCTGGGGAATTTGAGGATGCGAAAACAAAATGCAGGCGGCCGGATCTTCCTTAAGTTCACATTGAGTAACTGCGCGTTCGCTGACGATGTTCAATTTGTCTGAAGCAGAGGCGTCATAATATTCCCCCCGAGGCATCACCACTGGTGCGTCAGTGCCTATCAGCCACAGTACTGCAGACTCCCCTGCGGGCAGCAGGCTATCAGGTGAAGCGGGGCATGAAACGCATCCAACCACAAGATACTGACTTTTCGCATCCTCACGAAGCAGGGCCGTCAATCTCGCAAGCGTCGCCTCTCCCTCCCAGCGTTCAGGCTGGTCTGGCAATGCGATCCCTGGAAAAGAGTCCTTCATTTGTGCATAAAAAGCTGACCATACGAGGGCATCTCCCAGAAAAAAGCACTGCGAGATCGACCGCGGCATATCGCGTGGGCTCGTCTTCCACTGCATCACCAGCGCGCGAACCAGCTGCTGCTCCCGTTCCTGACTCTCTGCGGAGAAGGTTCGGGCAATGCGCAGTGTTTTCCCACCAGACTCGAGACGTTCAGCAGGGGCGCGCTGAATACGGCGAAGCACCCTTTGCCAGTCCACCGTTTCCGCACCTGCCGGGCCAAGCAGCAGGACGTCTTGTAGCCCAAGCAGACTTTGATGTTCTTCCCACCACAGGCTCTGCTCGTGCCTGACGTTGCGTTGCCAGGCCATTGCATGGTGCAAAGAGAAGCGGTAATAAAGTAGTCGGCAAAGCCAGAGAAAACTGATGGAGACCAGGGCAAAGCCCATTACCGCAAAAGCCGCAGCGCTGCGGTTTTCCTCGCCAGTCAACGCCCCAGCGCCTCCGGCAAGTAAAATAATAAATGCCCCTGCCTGCAGCCAGCGACGGGTTATGGGTGCTCTGGCTGTTTCCCAGACAGGATACTCCGGCACGCTCCTCACTGTTCGATACCAAAATCAGGGAAGGAACTCACCAGCGTGCAGCCGCACGCGCAGCGATGTCCATGCAGGGCGACAGGCTGACCATCGACCTCTGAGAGTGAACTGCCTTCCGCAATGATCGTCATACCGTGCTTGTTGCATTTAACCGCATCCCCTTTAGCGGCTATCCCTTTACCAAAACAGAGATAGTGTCCCCCCAGAACCTTACCGCCATACTCCTTCAGGGTATCTCCCTCACGAATGACCTGTTTCATTCACTGCCTCCTGCTCAGGTAGTCACCAGCGATTGTGCTTTTTCCAGCCATCCGGACTGAATAATTGATTTCGCCATTTCCAGGCGCTTTTCACCTATTGCTGCGGTCTGTTGCGCCGTGACCACGCCAGGCTCTGTGGTAAAGGCTTTTAACGCATCAGCGTTGTCGACCATTGGGATAGCCAGTCCGGTCAGGTAATCCACTGCCTGAGATTCCAGCGTGAATAGCCCGGCCGTTGCGGCAAGGCCAGCCAGTTTTGCCGACGTGCCTTTCTGCCTGAAGCTGAAGATCACCCCACCCACCACCGTGGCGGCTCCAACGACATCACCGGCAATGGTCAACGGAGAGAGCGATTTATTGCAGTTATCACCGAAGTAGATCATCCGGTAGAGGAAGTAGCTCCCCCAGGGCTCACGCGTTCCCAGCGCGTAATGCATAAACCACGCACGGGAATCATGTACCTGATCGTCAAAAAGCGCTCTGACCAGCCCGGCCGGGGTGTCAGCGTTTGAGGCCTCTCCGAGCGGCGGGAACAATGTCGCAACCTTCGTGTCGGCTGAGGCTTTGATCAGGGCATATTCTCGCGGCCTGTCATCGATATTAAGCAGGAATATGGTGTTGTGCGGGATGGCCGCCAGCACCAGTTGCCCAATGCTGGTCGGGCTGCGGAGCTGTTGTCGATAGTCTTCGCCAAACTCCACCGCGGCCTGCTTCAGCTGGGTTTGAGCGATATCCGGGTCAAAGTCCTTTATCCCGGCTTCCAGCACTAACTCATCCATTTTATCTGCAGGCTGGCTGGCGATTTTCTCTCTCCGTCGGGCCTCAACCGCCCCCTGCTTCAGGTCCCGTTTAACTTTGGACGTTTCCAGCGCTCCCGGGTTGCCATCTTTGTCCGATGCCCGCAGGTAAAACGGCGTAGTAAGCATGGTGCCTTTGGCATAGCGGTCGATTCGCCACGCGGTGATCCAGGCTATCTGATTTTCGAAGGCTTTTTCGAGACTGACTGTCGCCCGAGGAGGATCATATTCTGCAGCCTGTTCGTCAGTTATTTTCTTCCCTGAGGGGGGGAGATTAAGTGTGAGTTCTCGCCAGGCGTTGAAGCGGTTAATTAACGATGGGTGGAGTGAATACTCCTTAAGGACATCAAGAGGAAGAGTTCGCCATCTATCATTTTTTAAATCATCAGGTATAGCATTAATCGCAACCTTTAATGGAGCTCCAGCACTAAAAGCGTTGCAGTACATATCATGTAACGCGATTTGGGAAAGTATCTGACTATCGCTTACATCTATATAATTTGCTTTCCCTTGATCACCTGGTGGGTACCCGCCGCCAATATCTGAATGCATACCCGGATAAACTATTTCCTTGCTGTTTGCCGGATATTGACCGTCAGCTCGACGAATAGAGTCCAGCGGGAAACAAAGACGCTGCTCGTGGGAGGACACCAGATGCACGCAATTCTTAATCAGTCCGCCGTAAGTTTTTTCATTTGGCAACTCCTGGGTGTTGTCGGCCCAGGACATATGCCCTTCCGCCACCGGGGCTACATGCGCAACCCCCACGGACGCCACGGTATCCAGCAGCCCAAGAAATTCCACGCTGACGGGAATTTTCAATTCATCAACCATCAGGCACTGCTCGGGCTTTTCGTCTTTGCCTGTTGGTACGGGCAGCAGCTCGCTCAGCCAGTTGACAAAGGCACGCGCTGCGGCCGCCCCGCGAGAGAAGCCGTACACATACAGCTTAATCGCCAACAGCTTTGGCTGCGTGGGGCTCGGCTGCTGCAACGCAGGACCCAGCAAAGGCTTCAGCTTTTTTAGCTCATCGGTAAACGTTTCGTAACGATTATGGCTCCCGGTTAAACCAAAGGTGGCCCAGCTCGTACCCATTCGATCCAGTGCTTTTCGGCTTTCAGCATTACTCATCCATTTCTGAGTCAGCGTAAATTTCAGAGCATCAATAATGCGCAGGAGCCCCCAGTTAATTCTCTCCTCTCCCATCGCCGCTGTAGCCAGCCCCCAACCGGTATAGTCAAGATCGTTAATTTCAGGAAAAGGGGTGCCCACGCCCGGAATATAATATTTAAAATACCGCCCGGAAACGGCTTCATTGCTGTCAAAAAGAGCATCAGACTGACCAATACCCCCTGCATACCCGCTGCCGATAGAGGCACGAAACAGACGAGCAATATTTGTCGGGTGTTTTTGCTCAGAGAGATAAAGGTCGTTATTAATATTATTACCGGTGCCATCAAAGAACAGACTAATATGCAGTGTTTTGCAGCAAGGCATATCTACCAGCTTGTTTTTAGCCTGGCAGAGTTCATTGCGGTAAGCTCGCTCCCGGCTTTCCTGCTGCCTGCAATTTTTCCCCACCAGTGTCGCCTGCGAAGGCAAACGTCCTTGCGCAGGAAATTCAGGCGGGTACCAGACCAAATCCGTGGTTACTTCGGACATACTTTCGGCTCCTTCATTTCCAGCGGAAGTTTGATTGGATAATTAGCATTAGCAGGTGACCAGCAGCTGGTTGTTACCTTTACGTCATCACAGGGTAAAAAATGTACCGTAATACCGCAGGTTTCCTGTCCTGTATAATCGGGAAGCGGTACTATTTTGCTATGTTCTCTGTTATTTGCACTCATTTTCTTTTCCCAGGCCTTATATTTTTCATAGTCAGCAAATCCGGGAATCCCTCTGTGGAAGCCTCACCGCTTTCCCAGTCTATACGTACTGTCATTCCGGGTTTCCAGACTGTCGGTACACCATAGCAACACCCACCGCCACCGCCGTCAAAAGGCCCGATAGCATCTATGCCCGACTGACCGTTTACGCTGAAATGATTGATGGCCCATTTGGTATGGTTAATCGCTTTTATTGTTCCCGTACCACCGCTTTGCGTTTGTGCCTCAGCCTTTGGCTGACTGCATCCGGCCAGTAAGAAAACACCCAGTAATACGCCTGAAATTGTTATCTTCATCCTTATTTTCCTTGTATTGCGTCGTCCACTCTTACAGGTAAAATCATTTAGTTGTGCCGCCGGCTGACATAATTAAATCATTTCTGTTCAGGGATAAATTTCTGTTCAGGTTATGGTCGACAGGCTTTAAGCCTGCGGCCCCGAGCAGGAAACTCAGGTGGGTACCAGACCAGATCCGTGGTTACTTCGGACATACTTTCGGCTCCTTCATTTCCAGCGGTAGTTTGATCGGGTAGGACGGACTACCGTAGGTGAAACAACTGGTCGTTACCTTTACGTCATCGCAGGGTAAAAAATGCACCGTAATACCGCAGGTCTCCTGTCCTGTATAATCTGGCAGTGGTACTGTTTTGCTAAGTTCCTTGTTATTGGCCTTCTTTATTTTTAACCACGCCTTATACTTCTCTCTATCAGCAAAACCAGGGAAACCCTCTGTTGAAGCCTCTCCTCGCTCCCAGTCTATACGTACCGTCATTCCTGGTTTCCAGACTGCCGGCACGCCGTAGCAGCAACCACCTCCGCCACCGTCAAAAGGCCCGATAGCATCTATGCCCGACTGACCGTTTACACTGAAATGATTAATGGCCCATTTGGTATGGTTAATCGCTTCTATTGTTCCTGCACCACCGCTTTGCGTTTGTGCCTCAGCCTTTGGCTGGCTGCATCCGGCCAGTAAGAAAACGCCCAGTAATACGCCTGATATTGTTATCTTCATCCTTATTTTCCTTGTATTGCGTCGTCCACTCTTACAGGTAAAATCATTTAGTTGTGCCGTCGGCTGACATAATTAAATCATTTCCGGCCCGGGATAACTTTCTGTTCAGGTTATGACAGGCAGGCTGTAAGCCTGCTGCCACGAGCAGGAAATTCAGGCGGGTACCAGACCAGAACCGTGGTTACTTCGGACATACTTTCGGCTCCTTCATTTCCAGCGGTAGTTTGATTGGATAATTAGCATTAGCAGGTGACCAGCAGCTGGTTGTTACCTTTACGTCATCACACGGTAAAAAATGTACCGTAATACCGCAGGTTTCCTGTCCTGTATAATCGGGCAGTGGTACTGTTTTGCTGTGCTGGCGTTTAAATGAGTCCATTTTTTTCTGCCATTTTAAGTATTCATCCCAATGGTCATAACCAGGAAAACCGTCTGTTCCTCCAACTCCCGTTTCCCAGTCAATTTTGACTGTCATTCCCGGTTTCCAGGCTGCAGGTACACCGTAACAGCATCCCCCGCCGCCCCCCTGAAATGGACCAATAATATCAATACCCGACTGACCGTTTACGCTGAAATGATTGATGGCCCATTTGGTATGGTTGATGGCTTTTATTGTTCCCGTACCACCGCTTTGCGTTTGCGCCTCAGCCTTTGGCTGACTGCATCCGGCCAGTAAGAAAACGCCCAGTAATACGCCTGATATTGTTATCTTCATCCTTATTTTTCTTGTATTGCGTCGTCCACTCTTACAGGTAAAATCATTTAGTTGTGCCGTTGTCTGACATAATTAAATCATTTCCGGCCCGGGATAACTTTCTGTTCAGGTTATGACAGGCAGGCTGTAAGCCTGCTGCCCCGAGCAGGAAATTCAGACAGGTACCAGACCAAATCCGTGGTTACTTCGGACATACTTTCGGCTCCTTCATTTCCAGCGGAAGTTTGATTGGATAATTAGCATTAGCAGGTGACCAGCAGCTGGTTGTTACCTTTACGTCATCACACGGTAAGAAATGTACCGTAATACCGCAGGTCTCCTGTCCTGTATAATCGGGCAGAGGTATTATTTTGCTGTGTTGGCGATTTTGTGCCGTAATTTCTCTTTCCCAGGCTTTATACTTTTCACGATCAGCGAACCCGGGGAAACCTTCAGAAGTTCCAACGCCAGTTTGCCAGTCTATGCGAACAGTCATTCCCGGTTTCCAGACTGCCGGTACGCTATAGCAACACCCACCGCCGCCGCCATCAAAAGGCCCGATAATATCAATGCCCGACTGACCGTTTACGCTGAAATGATTGATGGCCCATTTGGTATGGTTGATGGCTTTTATTGTTCCCGTACCACCGCTTTGCGTTTGCGCCTCAGCCTTTGGCTGACTGCATCCGGCCAGTAAGAAAACACCCAGTAATACGCCTGATATTGTTATCTTCATCCTTATTTTCCTTGTATTGCGTCGTCCACTCTTACACCTGCTGGACCTGAGCCGGAAATTCAGGCCGGTACCAGATCCGTGGTTACTTAGGACATACTTTCAGCACCTTCATTATCAAATTCCGGCATGCAATCGGGTCAAATAGTCGATCACCCAGGCATCACGTTTATCGTCGAACAATACGCCGGCCTGGGTAGCGCTCACCATTCCCTCAAAGCACGCCCTGAATTCAGCTTCCTTTGAGGCAAACATCGTTGTCATTAGTAACTTCTGGTCAATAAAACGTTTTGCATCACATAAGCACATAAGTTTTTCATATTGCTTATCGCTGAAATCTACTTGCTCAGCGCACTCGTCGCGCTTCGGGATTTTCCCGCTTCCTGTAAGCCATACCGACTGTCCATCACGATCCTGCCATCCCCAGCCTATTACGGGTCTTTTAAGTTGCGCCTGCTGTTCAGCGCTCAGAATATCCGTAAAAAGATAAGAAAAAATACGAGTATCCCAGAACCGAAAAACACCTTCTCTGCCTTCCTGGCGGGCATTAACGATTTCAGTAAGCCATTTACCCAATCCAGACAATGTCCATGGCGAACATATAATCAGTAAAGGTGCCGTTGAGGACATTTCTTTTGCAAGCGCCTGAAGCCAGTTCCATTGTTGCAGATCGTCAAACATAACCCGCACCAGCAGAGGCGCATCTTCGGGATAAATCTCTTCCGGTAAACCCTTATACAGCGACTGCCATTTTATCTCCGGAGAAAAGCCGGATAACGCCGGAATGATTGAATAATCCACACTACACTGATCAACAATGACATCGATATAGGTGTGTCCAATCTGCTGGCAAAGCCGTCGAGCGCTCTCCAGCATGTTTTCAGAATATTCATTCAGCACTTATTAACTCTCCCTCGGCACAAACCCTTTAGCCATTTCCTGTGCCCGTTTCAGACACTCCTTGCAGACCGAGGAAGGAAGTTCCGGTAGCGGAAAATCTTCACTCTGCGGCCCCAGCATCTTGTGCTGACCTTTCAGACTCAGAAGCCCTGGCCCGTGAATATGAATCTCTCCCTGCGGCGAAAGCCGTATATATGCGCCACCACAACCAATAGTGATACCCTTTTTCGCCGTAATCTGCAGGTGCCCCTGCGTTGACTGCACGGTAATGTCCTTCAGCGAGGTCAGCGATAAGGTGTCAGCGTGGGATTCAAGGGTCATCGGGCCCTTTCCAGAAACCAGCCGCATTCCCTCCTGCTGTGCCAGCATAGAAATCGCTTTTTCGGCGTTGACCGAATGACGTTGTGCTGTTGCTATATTGACCTCACCCAGGCTCTGCAGGTAAAGACCGTTCCCGCTGTGCATGAGCGTGGTTTCAGGCGTAACGGCTGCTATACCATTCGGGGCAGACATCAGCAGCGCGGGATCTTTAAGCCCCTCAGCTCCGTTAACGAACTCTCTCAGTGAATCGGTATCAGGCGAAAAGTTGTGATGAGTCTGCGTGATGCTTCCCCATTCCGTGACCTGGTTGAGCGCCCCTTTCAGGAGGCTGATTGCTGGTGCCATATCCAGCACCTGGCCCTGCGCCTTCGCCTGACCGTCAGCGCTGATAAACATCCCTTTCTGCGCGCGGATGGCTCCCCAGCTATCAGTCCTGAGTTCAAAGCCCTCACCGCGCTTCTGCTTCTCAGCATCCACTAAATGTCCGAGATTCAGCTGGCTCTTGCCGCCGTACTCCGTGCTGACCTTGATGTGCTCTTTTCCGCGCTCGTCATCGAGGCGGATTTTGTTGTTCGCCGGGGTACGCAGGACGTTGCGTTTGTAGTTGCGGATGGTGACGTGGTCGCCGTGCGCCGAGTCGTGCAGCACGCCGGCAATGTACGGCCGGTCCGGGTTACCGTCCTCAAAGCCAATCGCCACTTCGGTGCCCGCCAGCAGCGGCAGGTGCAGGCCGTAAGTGTCCCCTGCATACGGACGGGACTGGCGCACCCACAGGCTCTCGAACCCGGTTTCCCAGTTATCACGGTCAAACAGCATGCTGACGCGATAGCGACCGTCTTTATCGATATGCCCGTAGGTGTCATTTTCGGTGGTGCTGGTGACGCGGGCCGGTAAGGTGCCAGCCATCACCGGGCGTGAGCCAGGTTCCGGGCGGAAACCAAAATCGGTGCTGTCCGGGATGCCGTCAAAACCAACCGCAAAGTCCTTATCACGGCGGGCATATGTGTGCATCGCCGTGATGACCACGCCCTGCGCAAACACGTCGGCCACTTCATACCCGCCGGTGACTTTCAGTACCTGACCCGGCGAGAGGGTCGGACAGCTGGTGATGCCCTGCGCCCGGGTCTGACCATTCAGGTAGCGTTCGTGACGAAGGCGGGCATAAAACGCCCCGGACTCCGGGGCCGGATTACGGTCATAGGTGCTGCCCGGCGTCAGGTAGTTATCCGCCCAGTGATAGGCATCACCGTATGTGGTGACATCCCCGCGGGTCGCATCCACCAGGGTGTTCATGTCCTGCGTGGCCTGACGGTAGTTGTAGTCCCGGGTGCTGACCTGCTTCTGCACCACGTTGTGATGGCATTCCATTCCCCAGACCGAATCCACGCCTTTTGAATGCTGGCCCGATGGCGGTACCGACGGCAGCGTCAGACCTTTTTCATACCCCTGCTGGCTGTCGTAAAACTCCACCACGTCAATGTTGAGGCGCGTGTCGGTGGTGAAGCGAAACCAGATACCGACCTCACCCAGCAGGCGGATGATAAAGTGCAGGTCGTCCTCACCGTACTGCATCACCTGTTCACGGCGCGGGTATTCTTTTGACAGCGAGAACAGAAAATCCTGACCGCGCATACCGTGGCGCTCGCGCAGGATTTTTTCCACGATTTGCGGAACCGACATGTCCTGGTAAATGGCGTTCTGGTGCGAGCGGTCGAGCAGCGCCAGACGTGGCCGGAGCGTCAGGGCGTAGCGGGTTTCATCTTTTGACGTGCTGAGGCGTTCAAAACCGGTCACCACACCCTGAAGGGTGCGCACCGGTTGCTGCACTTTAATGCCGTAACCCTGGTCTACCGGGGCCTGCAGCGTCAGCGAACCGGGCTTCATCAGCATCGCCTCTCTGGCGATAGCGTGGTCACTGCTGGTGAATTCAATACGGTAGCGGAACGGCGTGCTAAGAGCCTCATCACCTTCGAAAGACAGCACGTCGAGCGCGGACTCACAGCCTTTCACCGCCAGCAGGTGGTGGCTATGGCTGTATCTTAATGGAGGATTATTACTCATGCGTCCACTCCCTGTTTCACATCAAATTCCAGCCCGATCCCCTCTTCCTCACTCCAGCTAAAGCGTAATGACTGTGGTTTCAGTTTTGCGGCCATATGGGTCAACAGTTGCTGACTGAGCACCGGCAGAATTTGCTGATTGAGCAGGCTGTCGACGTTACGCGCACCGGTATCTGGCAGCAGGCAGGCTGAAGTCAGCGCATCATAAAGACTTTCATCAATGTGCGTGCTCAGGCCGTAGTGTCGATGCAGGCGCTTGCTGACCTGTGAGAGTTTCATTTCCACGATGGTACGCATGGCTGCTTCCGAGAGGGGGCGGTAAATCACGGTCTGGAAGCGGGCCAGCAACGCCGGCTGGAAGTGATCGCGCAGTATCGGACGCAGCAGCTCGTGAAAATCGCCTTCGCTGGCCTCCGGCTGTTCGTCAAGCAGCTGCATCAGGTGGTCGCTGCCGAGATTCGAGGTCATCAGAATGACGGTGTTGCGGAAGTCGATTTCACGTCCTTCGCCGTCGCGCATAAAGCCGCGGTCAAAGACCTGATAGAACAGGTTCATCACGTCGCGGTGGGCTTTTTCGACTTCATCGAGCAAAACCACACTATACGGGCGTTTGCGCACGGCTTCGGTCAGGATCCCTCCCTGGCCATAACCGACGTAACCCGGAGGTGAGCCCTTCAGCTGGGAAACCGTATGCGGCTCCTGGTATTCGGAGAGGTTAATCGTAATGAGTGACTTTTCACCGCCGTACATGACATCGGCCAGCGCAAGCGCGGTTTCGGTTTTCCCCACCCCGCTCGGCCCCACCAGCAGAAACACGCCCTGCGGGCCATTCTCGGATGTGAGACCCGTTTTTGCCGCACGCAGACGCTGGGCGATGGCCTCGAGCGCAACATCCTGCCCGACGACACGTTTACCCATTTCATTTTCGAGGGTCAGCAGTTCGGTCTGCTCATCTTTCATCAGCGATGACAGCGGAACGCCTGTCCAGTCAGCAATCACGTTGGCAACGGTGCGTACGTCAACATCCAGAGAGAGCAGCGGATTGCTGTGCTGCATGCCGTTCAGTTCCTGCTGCAGCGTGCGCGTCTCGCTTTGACGGGAGATGTCCTGGCGGCTTTCCAGCAGTTGTTCGGTGAGTTTCAGTTCCTGCCCGTACTGCGTTTCAAGCTCGTCGAGAGCAACGATAAGAGCGTTCTCTTCCTGCTCAATGACGGTCAGGCGTTCACCATGGCTCTGATTGCCGACAGCAATATCTTCCAGCAGCGCCTGCTTCTCCATTTCAAGAGAGGTAATCTGCGAGCGAATGCAGGTCAGCTGTTCCGGTACCGTGTCGAGGCTCATTCGGACGCGCGCTGCGGCGGTGTCGAGCAGATCAACCGCCTTATCCGGCAACTGGCGGCCCGTGAGGTAGCGGCGGGAAAGCGTAACAGCAGCGCGCACCGCATCGTCGGTAATGTGCACGTTATGGTGCTCGGCGTAACGGGATTTCAAACCACGGAGCATCAGGCAGGCGGTGTCATCGTCAGGCTCATCGACTTTTACCATCTGGAAACGACGCTCCAGGGCCGCGTCGCGTTCGAAGTACTGCTTGTACTCGCTCCAGGTTGTGGCCGCAATCGTACGCAGTTCGCCACGCGCCAGCGCCGGTTTTAGCAGGTTCGCTGCATCGGCGCCTCCCGCCTGGTTGCCCGCGCCGATGATGGTATGCGCTTCATCAATAAATAGCAGGACCGGGGACGGGGATTGCTGCACCGCATCGATGACGTTTTTCAGCCGCTGTTCGAACTCGCCTTTCACGCCTGCACCGGCCTGCAGCAGGCCCAGGTCAAGGGTACGCAGAGTGACCGTTTTCAGTGATTCAGGCACATTACCCTCGGCAATACGCAATGCCAGACCTTCAACCAGTGCGGTTTTCCCCACGCCCGGCTCGCCGACCAGAATCGGATTGTTTTTGCGGCGACGAGAGAGGATATCCACCATCTGACGGATTTCTGTGTCACGGCCAAACACCGGATCGATCTTCCCTTCCTTCGCTTTGGCGGTGACATCGAGGGTGAATTTATCCAGCATGTTCTGCAGCGCAGGGCTCAGTTCCCCCTCTTTCATTTCCACACCAGCCGGACGCCCGACAAACTCCACCTCACCACCGTGGTTCTGTGCCAGCTCGGCTTCGCGCTGCATTTCCGGACGCTCATCCGATTGCGCATCCAGCAACGGTCGCAGGCGCTCCAGCTGGCTCTGAGCAAGCGTTAACAACGGCCAAAGGCCGTCACAACGTGCCAGTTTTGGTTTTTCCACCAGGGCCATCAGCAGATGGATGCTGCGAATGTGCTCTTCGCCATTGAGTGAGGCAAGTAGCCAGGCTTGCTGCATCAGAGTCTGGATGTCATCAGAGAGCTGGGGCCGATGGCGCACGGAGCGAGGTTGTCTGTCGAGCCAGCCAAGTAAATCCTGCCAAATGCCATCCATATCCCATTCATAGCGACGCGCCAACACCGTCAGGTCACCTTCCCCTTGCTCCAGCAGCTTCAGCAGCCAGTGCTCCGGCAGAATTTCGGCATGGGCACGGGTCTGACAGAGCGAAGCTGCGCCTTCCATCGCTCGGGCACAGTAAGGGTTCAGACGACGTAACAGGATGGCTGGATTTTCCATGAGATTCTCTCTTTGTCGGTTCCTGGACACGCTACCGCCCCTCGCTGTTCACCAAAGCGCATAAGGTCAGGCAGGCAGATTGTTTTTTCTTTGCTGAGTGCCCGCATCTCAGGCACTCAGCAAAAAACTGCGGACAGGAAAACCTGCCCGCATCAGGATTACGCCGTGGCGCGTTCGTTCCAGGAATCGGAATGAATGATGTTGCCGTCTTTGTAGGTCCAGGTGATTTTTTCGTAACGCAGTTCAACGCGCTCAAGGTGGTTGTGCTTCTCTTTAGAAGGATCCTTGATGTCATACATTTCAGGATTCACTTTCACTACCTTCACGTTTTCCAGTTTGGTGTTGAAGTACTCCACTTCCTGGCCCGCGTCGTTGATTTTGTACCACTTGAATTCAGCGGATTTCAGGGTCTGACCGGTTGTCACCGCCTTGTACAGATACGGGCTGGAGGAATCGATTTCCTTCGTGAACAGGAACGGCGTGTGGATACGGGTGCCGGTCAGCTTGCCGGTGTTGTTGTCGGTTGGGATGTACAGGTTATGCTCCTGTGCAACCACTTCGATGCTGCCTTCACGATCCTGAACGTCAACAGACCCTTTGATGTCCGCGCCGCCGTCGTCCTTCAGCCAAAGATAAACAGGAATTGCCATGGAATTACTCTCCATTGTGTAGTGAAGCGCCATCATCCTGCGATGGCGCCGGGTGTTTGCCGGGTATCTGACAGGCATTCGCCTGCGGTACCAGACTGATTTCGACACGGCGGTTGAGCGCACGCCCTTCCAGGGTGTCGTTGGTTGCGACAGGACGGCTTTCGCCATAGCCCTGCACCGCAAAACAGCTTTCGGGCACGTCGCCCGTGTCCCGCATCCAGTTGCGCACCGCTTCGGCGCGTTTCAGAGACAGCGTCTGGTTCAGCTGCGGATTGCCAGTGTTATCGGTATGCCCAGACACGACAATCAGCCAGCCCGGTTTCGCTTTGATGCCAACCAGTGAATTCACCAGCATCCTGGTGGAACCCGCTTTCAGCACGGACTTGCCGGAATCGAACAGCGACATGCTGTCGAGCCTCACTATTTTCGGTGCTGGTTTTGGGGTTGGCTGCGGTTTAGGAGGCGGCGGCATATACGAGCGGATCGCTTCCAGTAGGGATATCCGTAGACGTTCCCCTTGATAAAGCCCCAGGCCCAGCCGGACCGGTACGCCGTTACGTGCATAGTCATCCAGCAACGCAGAATTCTCACGAAGGGCCGCAACGGCGCTAGCTTTCGGGCCGTAGTCATCCGTGGAGAGACTGTCGTAACGGGCTATATCGAAGCTCACGCGATGCAGCAACTGGCGATTGTTCCAGCCACTGCTGAGCAGCGCGGCGATGGCCGCCAGGGTGAAAAGACCAAGGGCACAGCGCCAGGTGCGGGCGCGGGGAGTAAGTCCACTTCCTTCCGGTAGCAGCGGCAGGATGAAATCCGGTAAGGGTGAGATCACCGTGCTGTCCGTCCCTATCGGTTGCCAGCCGGCTACCTGCTGCATGGCAGTATGACGCGATAACCATGCCGTCCAGGCAGAGGACGCAAGGCTTCCGGCAAGAATCGGTCCCATTCCCCACAGCTGCGCTGCAGGTGCAATGACCGGAATATCAGGATTCTCATCGATGAATACCGCCTGGACATGCTGATGGAACCAGCTCATCAGGCTGTTCATCAGCACCTGCTGCTGCATCACAGGCGCACCGCCAGTGGTGACCCACGCGGCGATCGAACAAGGCGCATTCGACTCACGCCAGACAGTCCACCCTTCACCCGGAATAGCGGCCTGCCAGAGCATGTCATCCGTCATCGCGCTGCCAATCTGACCATTCAGAATGAGTGGCACAGACTGTCCCGTTTCTTTACGCAACTGGCTGATTTGCCAGCGCAGAGCCAGCAGACGACTTGTCAGGGCTTCGCTGTCGACATGTTTCTGCGGGCAGACACTGACCATCACCGACAGCTGACGCCCCCAGTCCGGGCGCTGCCACAGAATCTGACGGGCAACCTGCTCCAGATCCTGATGGTCCTCAACGCGGATCCAGCATCCCTGCGTGACGATCAGTACTGGTGACTGCTGCGGCCAGGTCAGAGGCATATCGCCACAAACCAACACCACAGGTTGACGGTAAGTGGTTTCAGGAAGGTCATCCAGACGCAGGTTGACGTCATGCTCCGCACGAGGTCTGGCGATATACCAGAACGCGACTATGACCCCGATCATCGCCAGCAGAACGAGCACTGAAGCCAGCCGGGATAACGGCAGAAAAGCCAGGCAGACCACAGCACTCAGCAGGGCAGCCCACAGCGCAAGCCCGCGCTGTTGTACAGGACTCATTTTACGACTCCCGGCAACAGGGTCAGCAGCATCTGATCGAGCCAGCGATCCAGTCCCCACCAGAGTGCGGCAAGAACAATCACGCTCAGGCCGATACGCGCGGGCCTTGACGCCAGCCAGCCTCCCGCTCCCCGTCCGCTGCGGCTCTCTGCCAGAACTGGATGGGTCTGCGGGTAGCTGAACGGTGTAACGCGCTCATTGAGGGCGCTGACCAGCTTCTGGCGTTCCGGATCGTTTAGCGCACGAAAATCTCCCAGAAATCCGAGCATCATTACCCGCTGGAAGCAGGTCAGTACGGCATTATCTGGTGCAGGTTCACGCAGCACATCGCGCATCCTGTCACACAAAGTGTCACCCGCGTCCATTGTGCCGAGGAAGTGTCCCTGCAGAGGAATGTCATACCACTGCACACAGGCATCATCCTCTACACCGCGCCCTTTGACTGCCTCATCAAGCAATGCACATTGTGCAGTGAGGATATGCTTACAGCTGGCTTCATCAAGTTCACTCGCTTTCAGTTCACGCTGAACGCGTTCCACATCAGCGATACAGCGTTCCCACAAGACCCGACCTTCTCCTTCCTGAAACTGCGGGCCATAGCGAAGGCTGATGACCTGAAGCCAGGTATCCTGCAGCAGTGCGTCAATATCAACAGACACGACAGCGCCGTGTTTACGTTCACTCATGTTCTCAATACCGCAAAGAGTTCAAGTTCAGGCTCGCCGAGCATGCCCGGGACGTAAAACATACATGTCCCACTCTGGAGCATTTCAGTCGCCAGAGGATGGGAGAGATCGAGACTGAAATACTGATTTTCCAGGCGCAGTGGAATGGCGGCTGGCACATGGCGCAGCGGCGTCAGCGGCACGCCCACGCGGGAAGAGTTGACGATCCCGCGCACATGGTCAGGGCTGCCCACCTTACACTGGCGCGGAAACTGCTCCTGCAGTTGCGCCACCGGAATCGGTGAGCGCACAGAAAGATAGTAATCAGCCCCTTCGCGCAGACGCGGGTCATGCAGGCGAGCCTGCCAGAAGTGCAGCCGTGGGTCATAGTCGAGTGCCAGGGCCACCACGCGTGACGGCAGGCTGGCTTCAAGCAGATCGCCAAGCAAATCAAACAGCGGTGGAAATACCGCATTGAGTTGCTCGTGATGCCAGGCCGGTATGGCGCTCACCTGATGTTCCAGGGAAAAGGTCAGCAGGCTCCCTGCAAGGCGAGAAAGTTCCGGATACAGACGTTCCGGTGGGCTTTGAAGATTACGCTGGAACTGACCCAGCACGGGCTCGGCACTGTTCAGCGCGTTGAGCAGCCAGAACAGTGATACATCTGCCACGGCGAAATCAGCCATGCGCTCATTGCTTTCACGCCGCATTGCCATCAGACGGCACAGTCGCGCACGCAGTTGTGTCAGTAGTTGTTCCAGTTGGGTAACCAGCCAACGGCTCCCCTGGAGGGTCAACAGCGGAGGAAGAAATGTTTCATCCAATAGCCATGTACCCTGCGAGTCTTGCTGCAGGCGGGCGACCGGACAAGTCAGATAATCGCTGTTGTTCTGATGGGCAAAACGCAGCGTCAGTTCAGGCTGCATCACGGCAATCTGACGAGTGTCTTCCCCAAAGGTATTGCGTACATCCCGCCAGCGCTGACGATATCGCACCGGACGCTCGGCCACCTCATCGGGTTTCAGGCAGTTGCCGCCGTTCGCCCGCAGTAGCGGGAGCGCCAGCACCACCGTCAGCTCCTGCGATTCGCTTTCAAGCGACAGTACCGGAGGCAGCGAATCAGCATTGTCTGTATCAATCAGCGTACCGTCCTGAAAACGGACATGCAGATGACGGGCCTGAAGACGTCCAAGCCTGAGAGCTTCCGGCTCGAAGGTAGCATTTATCACCCCCCACGGGCAGGAGAGGCCCAGCCGGGCAATACACTCGGCAGACCAGGCCGCATACGCGACCTGTTGCTGAAAATGCTGGGGAGCGACCATAATGCCCCTACCCCATAACGGTTGTTCCGTTTTCATCGGCTTCCTGCCTGTTATTACGATTTCGCTTTCGGCATCTGGGAAACCAGCGACAGGTTGACGTCCATCCCTTCCACCTGGAAGTGCGGAATCGCATACAATTTCACGCGGAAGAAGCCCGGGTTATCCTCAATATCTTCCACCACCACTTTTGCATCACGCAATGGATGAGATGCCTGAAGTTCGTCGCCCGGATCGGTCATTTCGGTCACCAGACTGCGGACCCAGGTGTTCAGCTCAAGCTCCAGCAGTCGGCGATCCTTGGTGGTACCGATGTTCTCGCGCTGAATCAGCTTCAGGTAGTGGGCAATACGCGACAGCAGGAAGATGTACGGCAGACGTGCGTTGATGCGGCTGTTGGCCGTTGCATCTGCGGTGTCATACAGCGCCGGTTTCTGGGCGGAGTTGGCTGAGAAGAAGCAGGCATAGTCGCGGTTTTTATAGTAGGACAAAGGAATAAAGCCCAGATTCGCGAACTCGAATTCACGCGTTTCAGGGATCATGACCTCAGACGGGATTTTTACCTGATTGCCGGTACCCAGGTCATACAGATGGATAGGCAGATCCTGAACCGCCCCCCCGGCCTGCGGGCCACGGATTTGTACACACCAGCCATTATTGATGAAGCTACGCACCATGTTGGACGCGAAGGCAAACGACGCATTCGTCCACAGATATTTGTCGTGATCCGGACCTTTGACTTCTTCAACATAGTTAAAGCTGCGAACCGGAACGGTATCCGGGCCATACGGTAAACGTCCCAGTACGCGGGGCATCACCAGACCGATGTAGCGAGCGTCGTCCGTATCGCGGAACGATTTCCACTTGATGTACTCCGCGCGGTCAAAATAGTTACCAATATCTTTAATCGCCGCGACGTCTTCCATGGACTCCTTGAGGAAGAATTTCGGGCCTGCCGAGCCGATAAATGGCATATGTGCAGCCGCAGATACTTTAGAGATGTTGCGCAGCAGAGCGACATCCTGCGCTGAAGCATCGAACTCATAAGCGGAAATCAGCGCCGCAATCGGCTCGCCGCCCGGGGTATCGTATTCATCAATGTAGGCGTGTTTATAGAGACCACTCTGGATGATTTCCGGGCTGTCTTCAAAGTCCTGGCGCAGGTCTTCTTTAGACATGCTCAGAAGCTCAATTTTCACGTTCTGGCGAAAATCCGTTTTATCAACCAGCGACTTCACGCCGCGCCACAGGCTCTCAACCGCCTGAAACTCTTCATGGTGCATAACGGCGTCGAGCTGGCGGCTTATCTGGTAATCGAGCTCAGCGATGTGGTGATCGATCAGGCTTTTATCCAGTTTTTCGACCTTCGAGCCTGCCTTGGTCAGGCATTCCAGAAAGACCTGCATACCTGCAGTGAGACGCTCGTCAGCGGTCGCATCCGACATCGCCTGCGCATCTTGCCAGATATCCAGCGCGCTCAGTTCGGAGACTGGGTTCAGATTGATTTTCTCAAACAGTGAAGCGTATACCCCACCCACAGCAGGGCGTTCCAGCACCACGCTTTCCCCGCCAGCAGTATTATTTTGTACAGACATGAGCATTCCTTGATTAATCCGTTAAAACAGCATGATGGTTAAGGTTTTTTTGAAGCCAGTGCGGATAGTTCATTTCGCAACTCAGCACTAAGTGACTGGTCAAGAACGATTTTTTCCAGCTCTTTTCGGAAAGTCTGGTTATCCAGCAGGTTGGCTTTCAGATCGCGGAGCAAGTTGCGCATTGCCAGCATCGCCTTCAGCTGTGGAATTTGGGCAGCCACCTGCTCTGGCGTGAAATCTTTCATGCTCTGGAAAGTCAGCTGAATGTTGTCCTCACCACCATCGTCAGACAGCGTATTTTTAACGGCCAGGTTAACTTTTGGGGAATATTCGGAAAGAACGCTGTCAAAATTATTTTTGGTGATGTTAATCTTTTCGCGCTCAGATATTGTCGCAGATTCCTGCCCATTACTGAAATCACCCGCAACAAGCAATTTCAAGGGTAATTCCATTTTCTTGCTTGCTCCGCCAGTATGCAGGTCAAGCTTCAGGTTAATACGTGCCTTAGGCACCTCATTCTGAAAACTGTCAGCCATCTAATCATCCCTCTTTGTTTTGCTATGCCAACTTCACGGTATCGTTCTTGATGCGCAATAATAGAATAATGATCGGAACAAAATCAAATACACAGATCATTAATCCGATACAAGAATTTTCTTAAGAATTTTCCTCTAAGACATTATCGTAAATAGGACAACCAAATCAGGAAAAGAAACTGCTCTTTTCGCACAAAGCGAATATTTGTATCGCAGAAGGGGTTGTAGCCAGAGAGATGTTTATAAAAACATCATGTTTTGATTTGCATCACAGCATAACGTCAAAAAGCGCGAAAGAACGACAATATCTTATTGCGGCACGATTAAAAGAAGACAGAAATGGATGAAAGCAGATGGCTATTCCATTGATGGTATGAATAACACTTAAGAATTTTCACGAAGAAATTTCTTATTTATTATGCGGAGGAATAAATAAAGGCGTAAATGTTTAATTTGGCGCAAATCAACAATACCGTTTTTTTTCTTTACGCCTTCCCTATGAGCGCTAACGCTTTTGCCTTCCGCTCAGGCAGGAAAGGCGCTTTCATGCGACTGCCTATAAAATCTGTAAAATCAATCACCTTCCGAACTGTCGCTTTTTTAATCAAAAACGAGTAATAGCACATATCGTATAACGGTGCTACATTACGCCGCCCGCCCAAATCAGCAGTGGCCAGGCAACGCCGTAAAGTTCGGTAAAGCCTGCAACCATCACCTTGAAGAACGGTCTTATCGGCACGTCGTATCGCAAACTCTGCGCTACCTTTACAGGCTTCACATAGGTTTCACTATTTTGTCTCAATCCAAATTTCAACGCGCGTTTTTACACCCGCGTTACTGGTTTACATGGTTTGGTCTTGGCATTCTCTGGCTGCTGGTTCAACTTCCGTACCCTGTACTGCGTTTGCTGGGGTCGAAACTGGGCAGCGCTTCCCGCGTCTTCCTGAAACGTCGCGAATCTATCGCACGGAAAAATATTGAGCTTTGCTTTCCGCAGTACAATGCCGAAGAGCGCGAGAAGCTCATCGCTGAAAACTTTAAGTCTATCGGCATGGCGCTGCTTGAAACCGGCATGGCCTGGTTCTGGCCGGATGAGCGTGTCCGTAAGTGGTTTGATGTAGAAGGACTGGATAACCTGCAACGCGCGCAGATGCAAAAACGCGGCGTGATGGTCGTCGGCGTTCACTTTATGTCGCTGGAACTGGGTGGCCGCGTGATGGGCCTGTGCCAGCCAATGATGGCGACCTATCGACCACACAACAGTGCGCTGATGGAGTGGGTCCAGACGCGTGGCCGCATGCGTTCCAATAAGGCGATGATCAGCCGTAACAATCTGCGCGGTATGGTCGGTGCCCTGAAGAAAGGTGAAGCCGTCTGGTTTGCACCCGATCAGGATTATGGACGTAAAGGCAGCAGCTTTGCGCCTTTCTTTGCGGTTAAAGAGGTTGCGACGACTAACGGCACCTTTGTCATTTCTCGTTTGTCAGGCGCCTCAATGCTGACCGTAACGATGGTGAGAAAAGCCGATAAATCAGGCTATCGTCTGCACATCTCTCCTGAAATGGCTAACTATCCGGAAAACGAGTGCGAAGCCGCGGCGTTTATCAATAAAGTCATCGAAACTGAAATCATGCGTGCGCCAGAGCAGTATCTGTGGATGCATCGTCGTTTCAAAACCCGCCCTCTTGGCGAAGCCTCGCTCTATATTTAAGCCTTTCATTAAGGTTAGTTTCGCTAAGAAACTAACCTTTTCAATCACCTGTCATCCCGTTGAGAAATCGTCTTTCATTGCGTCGCCCAAAGTGAATTTATTGCGATGCGAAATCAAACTGTCGCCGTTCCACGACACTCGTAAGTAACGGAAATTATTTAAAAAAATCCCTCTTGTCACCCCTCATTTTTAGGCGTACATTAGCGCCGTCTGGCAACAGGAAAGCACAGAATTCTGAGCTGGAGTGAGCGGCGTAACGGGAAAATTCTCATTTCCGTTTTGACCGGATTTCAGTTCTCTATAATCAGGTGGACTCTGTTTTTAAATGCGTACCACAAGATACGCGGAGCGATGAAACGTGAAATATTTCTTTATGGGCATTTCGGTGATTGTTTTAGTCTGGGCCGGAACCTTTGCCCTGATGATCTAGTGAAGAACATGCAGTCAAAAAAACAGGAGCCATAGGCTCCTGTTTTTTTATGTCATGTCGACGCGGGATGTTCAGCCACGCTCTTCGACGAAAGAAGGCCGTCCGCCCGGAACATACTCTTGATGCCCCTCACCGCCTGACGAATGCGGTCGCTGTTTTCAATCAGGGCAAATCGCACATGGGTGTCACCATAATCACCAAAGCCAATGCCCGGTGATACGCACACCTTCGCATCCTGCAGCAGTTTTTTGGCAAACTCCAGCGATCCCATCGCCGCGTACGGCTCCGGAATTTTTGCCCAGACGTACATAGACGCCTTCGGCATTTCCACCATCCAGCCCGCTTCATGCAAGCCCTTTACCAGCACGTCACGGCGGCGCTTATACTGGGCGGCAATCTCGTGAACACACTGCTGGTCGCCCTCCAGGGCAGCAATAGCCGCGACCTGTAGCGGCGTGAAGGTACCATAGTCGTGGTAACTCTTAATGCGCGCCAGTGCGCTCACCAGCGTTTTGTTACCCACCATAAAACCTATACGCCAGCCTGCCATGTTGTAGCTTTTTGACAGCGTAAAGAACTCGACCGCCACGTCACGCGCGCCCGGAACCTGCATGATTGAAGGCGCTTTCCAGCCGTCATAAACAATGTCAGCGTAGGCTAAATCATGAACCACCAGCACGTCATACCGCTTGGCCAGGGCGACGACTTTCTCGAAGAAATCGAGCTCCACGCACTGGGCGGTTGGGTTTGACGGGAAACCGAGGATCATCATCTTCGGTTTCGGATAACTTTCGCGAATCGCACGCTCAAGTTCGTTAAAGAAATCGACACCTTCCACCAGCGGAACGGAACGGACCTGCGCCCCGGCAATCACCGCGCCGTAGATGTGGATCGGGTAGCTTGGATTAGGCACCAGCACCGTATCGCCATGATCCAGCGTGGCCAACATCAGATGTGCCAGCCCCTCTTTCGAGCCGATGGTGACAATCGCTTCACTTTCCGGATCGATATCAACCTGATAGCGATCCTGATACCAACGCGAGATCGCGCGACGTAATCTGGGAATACCGCGAGAGGTCGAGTAGCCGTGCGTATCCGGACGCTGGGCAACCGTGCAGAGCTTTTCAACGATATGCGGCGGCGTTGGGCCGTCAGGGTTACCCATGCTGAAATCAATAATATCTTCGCCGCGCCGACGCGCAGCCATTTTCAGTTCAGCAGTGATATTGAAAACATAAGGGGGGAGACGATCGATACGCGTAAAACGGCGTTCAGGACTGAATTCAGCCATAGATTCCTCAGATTAACGTTAGCGCCCGGACCGTCCGAGCGACGCTGCCACCGATGTGGCATGCTTAGAAAATAACCTGAAAAAAATCATGCTGTCGAGAGGGAAATGAAAAAAAAGCGATCGCCTGAAAACCGGAACCCGGCAGTGCCAAAAAGCGGAAGCCCCTGTTTCAGGGTTGGCTTTCCGATAGCCGTTATTTAACAGGATGATATCAAAACAGTTACCTGACGATACGCTGGCTATAAAAAATCAGGCCGTGTCCGTGACCGCCGGACAATCCCCTTTAAGAATTATGGTTTTTCCTCATTTGATAAACCTGACGGATAGCTGGTCAATACGCGTCAGGTTTTTTATCATGGTTCTTTCCCGTTTTCCCAGGTCTACTCGTGCACGAAATATTCACTATGCTGCTGGCGGTTTTTGACCGTGCGGCATTAATGCTGATTTGCCTGTTCTTCCTCATCCGCATTCGCCTGTTTCGCGAGCTGTTGCACAAATCCGCCCACTCGCCAAAAGAGCTGCTGGCCGTTACCGCCATCTTTTCGCTGTTCGCCCTGTTCAGCACCTGGTCAGGCGTGCCGGTAGAGGGGTCGCTGGTTAACGTGCGCATTATCGCCGTGATGTCCGGCGGAATATTGTTTGGCCCGTGGGTGGGCGTTATCACCGGCGTGATTGCCGGAACCCATCGCTACCTGATTGATATCGGCGGCGTCACGGCGGTGCCCTGCTTTATTACCAGCATTATCGCCGGGGTGCTCTCCGGCTGGATCAGCCGCAAAATCCCGAAAAAACAGCGCTGGCGCGCCGGTATCGTCGCAGGCATGGTATGCGAAACGCTGACCATGATCCTGGTCGTCGTCTGGGCCCCGACCACCGCGCTGGGGCTGGATATCGTCTCGAAAATCGGGATTCCGATGATCCTGGGCAGCGTCTGCATCGGTTTTATCGTGCTGCTGGTGCAAAGCGTTGAAGGGGAAAAAGAGGCCAGCGCCGCCCGTCAGGCCAAGCTGGCGCTGGATATCGCCAACAAAACGCTACCGCTATTTCGCCACGTTAACGCGGAGTCGTTGCGTCAGGTCTGCGAGATTATCCGCCATGACATCCACGCAGACGCCGTCGCCATCACCAACATTGACCACGTGCTGGCCTACGTTGGCGTCGGGGAACACAACTATCGCGACAACGATGACACCATCAGCCCAACCACCAGACAGGCGATCAACTACGGTAAAATCATCATTAAAAACAATGATGAAGCCCACCGAACGCCGGAAATCCACTCGATGCTGGTGATCCCGCTGTGGGAGAAAGGCGTCGTGACGGGCACCCTGAAAATTTATTACTGTCACGCGCATCAGATCACCTCCTCGCTCCAGGAGATGGCGATTGGCCTGTCGCAGATTATCTCCACCCAGCTGGAAGTCTCCCGTGCAGAACAGTTGCGTGAGATGGCAAATAAGGCAGAGCTGCGCGCGCTGCAGAGCAAAATCAATCCCCATTTCCTGTTTAACGCGCTGAACGCGATCTCCTCGTCCATACGTCTTAATCCGGACACCGCGCGACAGCTGATTTTTAACCTGTCCCGCTATCTGCGCTACAACATCGAGTTGAAAGATGACGAGCAGATCGACATCAAAAAAGAGCTGTATCAGATCAAAGACTACATCGCGATTGAGCAGGCGCGCTTTGGCGACAAACTCACGGTCATTTACGATATTGATGAAGAGGTCAACTGCGTGATCCCGAGCCTGCTTATCCAGCCGCTGGTCGAAAACGCGATTGTTCACGGCATTCAGCCGTGTAAAGGCAAAGGCGTCGTCACCATCAGCGTCACCGAAAGCGGCAACCGCGTGCGTATTGCGGTGCGCGATACCGGACACGGCATTGATCCAAAAGTTATTGAGCGCGTGGAGTCTAACGAAATGCCCGGAAATAAAATCGGCCTGCTGAACGTGCATCACCGGGTCAAGCTGCTTTACGGCGATGGGCTGCACATTCAGCGTCTTGAACCGGGCACCGAAATTGCTTTTTACGTCCCGAACGAGCGCTCTCCCGTTCATTCAACAACATCACTGTTGCCCCAGGTGGAGTAACCCATGAAAGTCATCATCGTAGAAGATGAAATCCTGGCTCAACAGGAGCTAACCTGGCTTATCAACACCCACAGCCAGATGGAGATTGTGGGCACCTTTGATGACGGTCTGGACGTGCTGAAGTTTTTGCAGCATAACCGGGTCGACGCCATCTTCCTGGATATCAACATTCCGTCGCTGGATGGCGTATTGCTAGCGCAAAACATCAATCAGTTTGCCCATAAGCCGTTTATTGTGTTCGTTACCGCATGGAAAGAGCACGCGGTAGAGGCCTTCGAGCTGGAAGCGTTTGACTATATCCTTAAGCCTTACCAGGAGTCGCGGATTGTCAGCATGCTGCAAAAGCTGGAGGCCGCATGGCAGCAGCAGACCGCCCCTGCAAGCGCCAGCCCAACGGTACGGGAAAACGACACCATTAATCTGGTCAAAGATGAGCGCATCATCGTGACGCCGGTCAATGATATCTACTATGCCGAAGCCCATGAAAAGATGACGTTTGTTTATACGCGGCGGGAATCTTACGTGATGGCGATGAACATCACCGAGTTTTGCAGCAAGCTGCCTGCGTCGCACTTTTTCCGCTGCCACCGCTCGTTCTGCGTGAATTTAAACAAGATCCGCGAGATCGAACCGTGGTTTAACAACACCTATATCTTGCGCCTGAAGGATCTGGATTTTCAGGTGCCGGTGAGCCGCAGCAAGGTGAAAGAGTTCCGCCAGCTTATGCACCTGTAACGAAAAAGCCCTCTCCCGCGGGAGAGGGCCAGGCATCAGAGAATCTGACCGAGAACCTGACGCAGGTGGGCACCCGACCCCAGCAGCCCTGGGTTATCATGCACAATCAGATAAACCGGGATGTCCTGCACGTAGCTTCTGAAGCGCCCTTTATCCTCAAACCCGCCGCGGAAGCCGGAGGCTTTAAAGAAGTCGAGGAAGCGCGGCACAATGCCGCCCGCGATATAAACGCCCCCGAAGGTGCCCAGCGTCAGCGCCAGGTTGCCGCCGAAGCGTCCCATAATCACGCAGAACAGCGACAGGGCACGACGGCAGTCAATGCAGCTGTCCGCCAGCGCGCGTTCGGTGACGTCTTTCGGCTGCAGGTTTTCCGGCAGACGACCGTCTGACTTCACAATCGCCCGGTACAGGTTCACCAGCCCCGGCCCTGACAGCACGCGTTCGGCGGAGACGTGGCCGATCTCCGCGCGTAATTCTTCGAGGATAATGCCCTCTTCTTCGCTGTTTGGCGCAAAGTCAACGTGACCGCCTTCACCCGGCAGGCTCACCCAACGCTGAGCAACATGCACCAGATGTGAAACGCCCAGACCGGTACCGGCCCCGTAAACCGCAATCGGCTTACCTTCGACCGGCTCAGCGCCACCGAACTGGATCAGATGCTCAGGCTTCAGCATCGGGATCGCCATGGACACCGCGGTGAAGTCATTGATGATTTCAAGATGCGCAAAGCCGAGGTTTTTTTTCATCTCGGCGATGGAGAATGCCCAGGTATGGTTGGTCATGGCGACCCAGTCGCCGGTTATCGGACAGGCAATGGCGATGCAGCCATCTTCGACGCTTACCTGATGCTCGTCCAGATAGACGCGGACAACGGCCTCAAGACTTGGATAATCCAGCCCGGAATAGGTTTTCGCCCGGGAAATTTCACCGCTACTTACATCGCATAATGCGAGGCGCGCGTTCGTGCCGCCCACATCACCTACCAAAGCATACTTTGTCATTCTTCTACTGCTCCGCTAAAGTCAGAATAAATCTTTGGGACACTGTAAATTCAAGGCGTGATAACAACAACGACCGGAAGGTGAATGCCCATGGATTATCGATCTTCGTCACAGAATAACTTTACCGTTTCAGCACCTTTTGCACTATTGCCATAAGGCTTAATGTGCAAAGTAACGTCATACCGTTTTGTACAAGGAAATCATCATGCTCCACCCGCGAGCCAGAACCATGCTGTTGCTGGCCATTCCGGCGCTCATCATTGGCGTGGTTTCAAGTCTGGTGCTCATCGTCGTGATGAAAGTCGCGTCGGTGCTGCAAACACTATTATGGAACGCGCTTCCTGCAGGACTGGGCGTCACCGCTGACTCTCCTGCCTGGATCGTTGGGATGCTGACGTTAACCGGTATCGCGGTGGGCCTGGTGATCCGTTTCAGTCCCGGCCATGCTGGACCAGACCCGGCGCAGGAACCGCTGATTGGTGCCCCGGTTTCCCCTTCGGCACTGCCGGGGCTGATTATCGCGTTGATTCTCGGTCTGGCCGGCGGCGTCAGCCTGGGGCCAGAGCATCCGATTATGGCCGTGAATATTGGCCTGGCAGTTTTTCTCGGTTCACGCATTTTGCCCCGCGTCGGCGCGCTGGACTGGACCATTCTCGCCTCAGCAGGCACCATCGGGGCGCTTTTCGGCACGCCCGTGGCGGCAGCACTGATCTTTTCGCAGACGCTCAGTAGCAATAACGATGTCCCGCTCTGGGATAAACTGTTTGCTCCGCTGATGGCCGCCGCCGCCGGGGCGTTGACCACCAGCCTGTTTTTCCATCCCCATTTTTCACTCTCCTTGCCCCACTACGGCCAGATGCAAATCGCCGATATCTTCAGCGGCGCCATCGTCGTCGCCATCGCCATTGCGCTGGGCATGGTGGCAGTATGGTGTCTTCCACGTCTGCACCGGCTGATGCATCGACTCAAACACCCGGTGTTAATTCTGGGAGCTGGCGGTTTGATCCTCGGTATTTTAGGCGCAATCGGCGGGCCGGTGACGCTGTTTAAAGGGCTGGACGAGATGCAGCAGCTGGCTTTCAGCCAGATATTTAGCGTCTCCGACTATCTGCTGTTTGCCGTGATCAAGCTGGCAGCGCTGGTGGTGGCGGCCGCCTGCGGTTTCCGTGGTGGACGCATCTTCCCGGCGGTCTTTGTCGGCGTCGCGCTGGGGCTGATGCTGCACGAGCATGTCGATGCGGTCCCGGCGGCGATTACCGTCTCTTGTTCTATTCTGGGGTTGGTTCTGGTGGTCACGCGAGACGCGTGGCTAAGCCTGTTTATGGCGGCGGTCGTCGTACCGGATTCGACGCTTTTCCCTCTGCTTTGTATCGTGATGTTGCCCGCCTGGCTCCTGCTGGCGGGCAAACCGATGATGATGGCCTGGCGAAACGACAAATAATCAGGCGCTATTGCGCGCTTCCAGCGCTTTGGTGATCGCCCCCAGCAGCGGTGGGATATCGGCTTTCGGCAGCATCACCTCAATCAGCGAGAGCCGCTCGTGATACGCCACTTTTTCAAGGACGTCCGCCAGCTGCTCCGCTTCACTGACCCGCCAGCACTGGGCCTGAGGATCAAGGCTCAGTGCCTGCGGGATTTGCGTCCAGTTCCATAGCGCAATGTCGTTATACCGCTGCTCAGGCCCATGGATCGCTCTTTCCACCGTATACCCTTCGTTGTTAAGGACCAGAATGATGGGGTGTTGTTTATCCCGCAGCATCGAGCCGAGCTCCTGGATGGTGAGCTGCGCCGCGCCATCCCCCGTCAGAACAATCACGCGCCGGTTCGGGCAGGCCGTTTGTGCGCCAAATGCCGCCGCCAGCGTATAGCCAATCGATCCCCACAGCGGCTGGACGATAAAATTCACATCAGCCGGCAGACGAAGGTCGATCGCGCCGAAGGCCGAGGTGCCCTGATCCGCAAGAATAATGTCTCCCGGACGAATAAACGTCTGCAGCGTTTGCCAGAAATTCGCCTGCGTCAGCGAGCCATCCGGCTGCGGGTAGGCCATCGCGCTTTGAGAGGACGGCACGGGCGTCTCGTGCACGTGCTGTTTGCACAGCTCCACCAGCGTTTCGATTGCCTGAAGCATGGGGATGCCGGTAAACCAGATATCACCAACGCGTGAGGCATGAGGCTGAACTTCTATCGTCTGCGCCGGGGTGAGCTGATGCGTGAAGCCGGCGGTCAGGGTATCGGTAAATCGCGTGCCGATGCACAGTACGGTATCCGCCCCTTCAATCGCCTCTTTTACCGCGCCAGCGCTCGCCGAACCGCTGTAGGTGCCGTAAAAACCAGCGTGACGCTCGTCGAATATCCCTTTGCCCATCAGCATGGTGGCGTGTGCCATCGGCACGTCTTTGACCCATTTCTGTAGTGCATGCTTCAGGCCATGGCGCAGGACAAGGAAATCAGCCAGCAGCGCAGTACGCTTGCTCCTGGCAAGCCTGTTTTCTGCAGCATCCCGGAATGCTTTCAGGCAGGCGCTATCGGCATGCGTATGCCGGAGCGTGAGAGCGTTTACAGGAGGGGTGGCGGCTTTTTTTGCCACGTCGGCAGGCAGCATCAGATAGCCGGGGCGACGCTCCCGGAGCATGGTCGTTAACACCCGGTCGATTTCATAACAGGCGTTTTGTTCGGTCAGGATCGCCTGCGCAGCGGTGATCGGCTCGCTCATATGATAAAAGTGACGAAACTCACCGTCGCCCAGCGTATGGTGCAGCAGCTCACCTCTTTGCTGGGATGCCATCCCCGGCGCACCCACAATATGCAAGACCGGAACGTGCTCGGCGTAGCTGCCCGCAATGCCGTTCATGGCGCTTAACTCTCCTACGCCAAATGTCGTCAGTAGCGCGGCGAAGCCCTTACATCGTGCATATCCGTCAGCGGCGTAAGAGGCGTTTAATTCGTTGGCACAGCCCACCCAACAGATGTCCGGGCTGTCTATTACATGGTCGAGAAACTGCAGGTTATAGTCGCCCGGCACGCCAAACAGATGATCGGCTCCACAATCTGTAAGACGGTCCAGCAGGTAATCGGCGACGCAGTATGGGGTACGCATAAACAGGTATCCTTCTAATGTTTTGACCTCACCTTGAGTATTAAATAAGCGTGATGGCTGTCCAGAATTGGCGATAAGAAGGACATGGAAAGAATGCTTTACAAAAAAGGCTGCGCTATGCTGCTTTTTTTCACGTAAATGTAAACGCATACACTGATTTTTCACTTCAGCGCCAGAGGTTACGAAAATGGGTTATCAGCCGGACAAAAATCGTTACGGGACAATGGAGTATCGCCGCTGCGGACGAAGCGGGCTCAGGTTGCCTGCCATCTCGCTTGGGCTGTGGCATAACTTTGGTGACGCCACCCTTATCGAAAACAGCCGTCAACTTTTACAGCGTGCGTTCGATCTGGGCATTACGCATTTCGACCTTGCCAACAACTATGGCCCGCCCCCCGGATCCGCGGAACGTAATTTCGGCCGTATTTTGCAGGAGGATTTCCTGCCCTGGCGCGACGAGCTGATCGTCTCGACTAAAGCTGGTTATACCATGTGGGAGGGGCCTTACGGCGACTGGGGATCGCGCAAATATCTGCTGGCAAGCCTCGATCAAAGCCTGAAGCGCATGGGGCTGGAGTATGTGGATATCTTCTATCATCACCGGCCAGATCCGGAAACGCCGCTGCAGGAAACCATGAAAGCGCTTGACCATATGGTGCGTCAGGGGAAGGCTCTGTATGTCGGATTATCCAACTACCCGGCTGTTCTGGCTCGCCAGGCGATTGATATCCTTAATGACCTCGGGACACCCTGCCTGATCCACCAGCCGAAATACTCCCTCTTTGAACGTGCGCCGGAAGCGGGACTGCTGGACGTGTTGCAGGAAAAAGGGGTCGGCTGTATTCCCTTCTCGCCGCTGGCTGGCGGACAACTGACCAATCGCTATCTGAACGGCATTCCTGCAGACTCACGCGCGGCAAGCGGCAGTCAGTTCCTTAAACCCGATCAGCTCACCGAAGAGAAGCTGGAAAAAGTCAGGAAGCTGAATGCCCTGGCAGAAAGTCGCGGCCAGAAGCTGTCCCAGATGGCGCTGGCCTGGGTATTACGCCATGAGGCAGTGACGTCGGTGCTGATTGGGGCAAGTAAAGCGGCTCAGATTGATGACGCCGTAGGGATGCTGGCAAACCGCCATTTCTCAGAGGAAGAATTGGCCCGCATAGACGCGATCCTCAGCAGCTCAAAATAACACCGCTTTTAGCAAAAAGTGCTCTCACCCAGGAATTCGGAGTTGAGGCGATGATACGAAGGTTTACCAACTCGTAAAATTGCGTTAACAGGCCCAACAAAGGCCCCGATCGTGAAGGAGAAAGAGTATGTTCAGGTCACTGATTCTTGCAGCGGTATTACTGGCTTCGGCGCCGCTGATCGCCACTGCGGGCGAAATCACCCTGTTGCCATCAGTAAAATTACAAATTGGCGATCGTGACGACTACGGCAGGTACTGGGACGGCGGCTACTGGCGCGACCGTGATTACTGGCATCGTCACTATGAGTGGCGCGGCGACCGCTGGTGGAAACATGATAACGGCAGACACCGCGGCTGGTATAAAGACAGCGCCTATGAGCGCGGTTACCGTGAAGGCTGGCGGGATCGTGACGACCGTCGCGGCGGCTGGGGTCGCGGCAAAGGCCACGGACATGGCCACCACGGTCATGACGACTAACAGCAAAAAGGAGCCTCATGGCTCCTTTTTCTTTTACAGCCCCAACGCTGTGCCAATCAGCAACCACAGGTTTAGCGCCACGACCACCACCACGATGGCCCACCCGGTCCGTTTCACCAGCGTCGAGTTGACCAGCTCGCCCATCAGGGTTTTATCGCTGGTAAAGATCAGCAGCGGCACCAGCGCCAGCGCAATACCAAAACTCAGCAGCACCTGGCTCATGACCAGAATTCGCGTGGGGTCGAGCCCCATCAAAATCACCACAAATGACGGCAGCATGGTGACGGAGCGGCGCACCCACAGCGGAATATGGAACCGGACAAACCCCTGCATCACCACCTGGCCTGCCAGCGTACCCACCACTGTAGAAGAGAGACCAGCAGCCACCAGGCTAAGGCCAAATATCGTGGCGGCAGCATGGCTCAGCAGCGGCTCCAGCGTGAGATACGCCTGGTCGAGATCGGCAATACCGGTATGACCGTTAAAGTGGAAAGCGGCGGCTGCCGTTGCCATCATCGCCAGATTGACAAACCCCGCGATGGTCATGGCGATCGCGACGTCCCACTTGGTGGCGGAGTAACGCTCTTTACGCGTCCCACCGTGGAGATGCTGCGTCAGCGAGGAGTGCAGATAAATCACGTGCGGCATGATGGTCGCTCCCAGCACGCCGGCGGCCAGGAACACCGCTTCCGAGGTTGGCAGGCTTGGGATCGCCATCCCTTTAGCGAGCTGCGCCAGATTCGGCTGTGAGAAAATCAGTTCGACAATATAGGCCGCCGCCACAAACAGCAGCAGACCGCCAATGACCTTCTCCAGCGGCTTTTGACCCCGACGCTGTAGCATCAGGATCAGGAACGTGGCAATCCCGGTCAGTACCGCCCCCTGCAACAGCGACACGCCCAGAATCAGCTTAAAGCCGATTGCTGCGCCGATAAATTCAGCGAGGTCAGTAGCCATGGCGATGATTTCAGCCTGAACCCAGTAGAGCCAGACGGCGGGACGCGGATAATGGTCGCGGATTTGCTCCGCCAGGTTTTTACCCGTCGCAATCCCCAGCTTTGCGGAGAGCATCTGAATCAGCATCGCCATGAGGTTAGCCCAGACGACCACCCACAGCAGCTTATAGCCGAAGCTGGCCCCGGCCTGAATATTGGTCGCAAAGTTACCTGGATCGATATAGCCAATGGCAGCGATGAACGCAGGTCCCATTAATGCGAACCGCAACTTGCGCGCTGCTCTGCCACTGCTACCCTCTACGCGACTGTTTGTCATTTCTGCCTCTGAAATATAGCCTTTGCTATGTTTAATGCTATCAAAATGAGAATGATTATCAAGATCATTTATGAAGTTTGCAGTGATTTCTCTGATAGCTTTGAACGATAGACGGGCGGGTAAGCTGGGCGATCTAACAGAAACTCAAATCGCGGGCTCTTTTGTGAAGACTAGCACACAAACTTAACTTTTCACTCATTTACCTAACATAACAAAAATGTATTGTGGATCACTATTTTTGAGACTCGTCACAGGATGTAACTATAGTGTGTCCTCGATCTCGTTTTCTTTTCTCTTGTTACATAGAATGTGCACGAAAATTAAACCTGCCTCATATTTGGAGCAAATATGGACCGCGTCCTTCATTTTGTCCTGGCACTTGTTGTCGTTACTGCACTCGCATTGCTGGTCAGCACAGACCGCAAAAAAATTCGTATTCGTTATGTTGTCCAACTGCTGGTCATTGAAGTTTTACTTGCGTGGTTCTTCCTGAACTCCAACGTAGGCCTCGGCTTCGTGAAAGGCTTCTCCGAAATGTTCGAAAAACTGCTCGGATTCGCCAACGAAGGGACCAACTTTGTCTTCGGTAAAATGAACGACGAAGGCCTGGCGTTCTTCTTCCTGAAGGTTCTCTGCCCTATCGTCTTCATCTCCGCGCTGATCGGTATTCTGCAGCACATCCGCGTTCTGCCGTTCGTGATCCGTGGAATTGGTTTCCTGTTATCCAAAGTGAACGGCATGGGTAAGCTGGAATCTTTCAACGCCGTCAGTTCCCTGATCCTCGGTCAGTCTGAGAACTTCATCGCGTATAAAGATATTCTCGGCAAGATGTCCCGCAACCGCATGTACACCATGGCGGCAACCGCAATGTCTACCGTTTCCATGTCTATCGTGGGCGCGTATATGACCATGCTGGAACCAAAATACGTGGTGGCTGCGCTGGTTCTGAACATGTTCAGCACCTTTATCGTTCTGTCGCTGATCAACCCGTACCGCGTTGACGCCAGTGAAGAGAATATCCAGATGTCAAACCTGCACGAAGGCCAGAGCTTCTTCGAAATGCTGGGTGAGTACATTCTGGCGGGTTTCAAAGTCGCGATTATCGTTGCCGCCATGCTGATCGGTTTCATTGCGCTGATTTCTGGCCTGAACGCCCTGTTCGCCGCGGTGCTGGGTATCTCCTTCCAGGGCATTCTGGGCTACATCTTCTACCCGGTTGCATGGGTGATGGGTGTTCCGGCTCACGAAGCGCTGCAGGTGGGCAGTATCATGGCAACCAAGCTGGTTTCTAACGAATTCGTTGCGATGATGGATCTGCAGAAAATTGCCAGCACGCTTTCTCCGCGCGCGGAAGGTATTCTCTCCGTGTTCCTGGTCTCTTTCGCGAACTTCTCGTCCATCGGGATTATCGCGGGTGCGATTAAAGGCCTGAACGAAGAGCAGGGTAACGTGGTTTCTCGCTTTGGCCTGAAGCTGGTTTATGGCTCTACGCTGGTGAGCGTCCTGTCCGCGTCCATTGCGGCACTGGTTCTGTAACGTTTACCGTTAAACAAAAACCGGGAGCCTGACTCCCGGTTTTTTATGCCCGCAATTCTTCCAGCGGTTTGGGTTTACCTATCAGGTACCCCTGCAGGTAATCCACACCGAAGCGGAGCAGCATCTCCCGCTGTGCCGGTGTTTCCACATATTCCGCGACGACGCAGAGCGATTTCGTCTTTGCCAGATTACACATCGACTGCACGATCATTGCATCCATGTCGTCTGTACAAATGTCTTTCACAAAGCAGCCGTCGATTTTAATGATGTCCGCCTGCAGGCGTCTGAGACGCTCATAGTTAGCGTAGCCAGTACCAAAATCATCGATGGCGATCCGGAAACCGTAATCCCGCAGTTGCTGAATATTGTTGATACTCGAGCCTGAATTGGAGAATGCCTGCTCTTCGGTAATCTCAATCACGACGGCCTGCGGTGCCACGCCGTACCGTTCAAACAGCGCGCAAATCTCGGTCGCCACCTCTTTTTGCATCAGCGTCAGCGGCATCAGGTTGACGGAAAAACGGGCGCCAGCATGCGTTGCAGGGTTATCGCGCAGCCACACCAGTAATTTTTCCATGACGCACATATCAAACCGGTGGCTGAGGTTGAACTGCGCAATCAGCGGAATAAAGCGGTCAGGGGTAATAATCTCCCCCTCGCTCTCCATTCGCGTCAGGATTTCATAGTACCCACTTCCGTCCGCCTTCTGGATCGGCTGCGCATACAAATGGAACTGCCCCGCCTCCAGGGCATGCTTAATTCGCGCCAGCATCAGGACACGCTCTGTCGTCTGTCCTGAGGCCGCCTCAAGGCTATTCGTGAGCGCGAGTACGTTTTGCTCTCCGCAGGCCTGTTCTGCCAGCCAGCTCAGTTGCCCCAGCGTGTGATGTAGCTTTTCGCCATTTTCGACCATTCCCCAGGACGCGCCAAACTCAATATCCAGCCCGGTGTTGTTCCAGAAAATCTTATTGCTGTTGAGCCGATCGACCATATGCTGGAGACGTTCAGCAATTTCCGGCCCGAGCAAGACCAGCACCAGCTCGCTTCCGGGCAGCTGGAAGAGCAGCTCATCTTTTTGCAGGAGCGGCTGAAGCGACGTGGCGATCGTTCGTTTGCAGTGGACCCGCATGATAATGCCGTAGTGGCGGCTCAAAAACTCCAGATTGTCCATGCGCAGAATGCACACTTTGGCATCCGGATGGATCTCAAGGTAATCCTCCAGCGCACGAATATTGGGCAAACCGGTAAGAGGATCGGTCAGCGCCCTGTCCTGCCAGCCCCGCTTCAGCCACTCGCTGCGCTGGTAAATTCGCGACATATAAAGCAAGCAGATGGCGAAAGAGATCAGCACGGAGAGGATAAAGGAGAGCGAATGGCCAGATTCCACCCCGTTAAGGAAGTTGTAGTTGTAGGTCAACAGCAGGAGCGCTGAGATGGCCCACAGCAGAGAAATCAACGCATAGGTCAGGCGGCTTATCGCTAAGGTAAAAAGAATAAAAATCAGCGGCATCAAATAGCCCGCGATGACCGGTGATTCAAAAGGACCACATAAAATGACGAGAATGAAGCCTAAAAGCATCAGCCAGACAAAAATATATAATGGATTCTTGTGATAAAACACGGGCTTCACGCTTCGCCGCCAGAAGGCGATGGCATAACGAGGATTAATTATCATTCTTAATGGGTAATAGAACATCATGGTAAAAATCAGCCCCGCGCATATCAGGCTTTGAATATCCACAACGCTATAAATTACCGTTCCTTCGCCAAAATAAGTTGAAATAGTCACCGGAAAATCAAACAAATAGCCTGCCATATACATCGACAGCTTAATACCTAACGGCACCATAAAACCGAGCCAGAATATACGTAGCCCGATGTGCTTGTTAGGAATGCTGTGCCGCCAGCGCTTGCCCAGCATAAGGCGCAGCAGGCCGCACGCCGCGAACAGCGCAAAGGTCTGACAGAAAAGCAAAACTGAATATTGTAGCGGTGCTAAATCAACATAAAATAAATTAGTGACAGTAAAACCTAACACAATGGGAAGAATTGCCCGGCGCCCAAATATCAAAATTACCGCCAGCATCACGCTGAGTGGCAACCATGCTAAATAAACGTCATGACCATTAACAATTGCACGCGGAGAGAGATAACGGGAGACAGGTACCGCAATCAGGCAAAGTGCCAGGGCAATCATAAATATCTTTACATTATTATACGTTTTTCTATTCATTAAGTTGGGGAATATATTATCCGTTCGAATTATTGACCGGATGGATAATAGGTTTATTAATTGCACGAATCAAGTTCAAGTCTATTTATAGACTGGTTTATTGATGTCGATTGAGGAGAGGTACAGGAATACCTTCTTTTTGATAACAAAATGCAGTAATGGACGTTACAAACAGATAAAAAAAACCCTCGTCATATGACGAGGGTTTACAATTTTGGTGGAGCTAAGCGGGATCGAACCGCTGACCTCTTGCATGCCATGCAAGCGCTCTCCCAGCTGAGCTATAGCCCCACATGTCACTTTACTGACCGCACTCTGTTGGGTTCAGAGTTTGGTGGAGCTAAGCGGGATCGAACCGCTGACCTCTTGCATGCCATGCAAGCGCTCTCCCAGCTGAGCTATAGCCCCATCGTAAAGCTGTCATGTTGACGGGCGGCATAATATGAATTCCGCTGCGGAGTGTCAACGGCAAAATCAATGACCGCTGTTCGATCGCCGAAAAATCATGCAAATGAATCACTTTGCGAGCGTGCTCGTAATCAGGAGTTAAGCCTGTCACGTTTTCACGTAAAACGGTGCTATAAAATGAGCCGTTAATTAACCCCACAGATATTCAGGAAATTGTATGATCAAGGAACGAATGACGCCAGAAGAGTTAGCCCTGCTCACTGGCTATAGCCGCCAGACCATCAATAAATGGGTACGCAAAGAGGGTTGGATTACGTCACCAAAACCAGGCGTCCAGGGTGGAAAAGCGCGCCTGGTACATGTGAACGAAAAAGTCCGTGACTTTATCCGCAGCGCACGTCGGGCAAGCGAAACGTCCGAACTGCCAGAAGGCACCAGCCATGATCGTTCACTTCATACCCTCCTCCTGACGCTGGCTAATGAAATGACGCCGGAAGAGCAGAAGCAGATGACATCGCTGTTATTACGGGAAGGGATCACCGGATTGTTGCAACGTTTAGGGATACGCGATCGGGACTGATATGAAAAGATTACGGAGCAAAATGACCACGGAAGAGCTGGCGGAAAGTTTGGGCGTCGCCAGACAAACGGTCAATCGCTGGATACGTCAGCAGGGGTGGAAAACCGAAGGGCTCAACGGCGTGAAAGGCGGTCGCGCGCGGCTCATTCATGTCGATGCACGCGTGAAGGAACATATAATGAGTCTCCCGGCGATCCGCAACCGTCAGGCGGTTTACCATCTCGCGGAGGCCACGTCTGCCTATAATGGCCCCTCTTCAAACCTGTCTCCGGGCATTATAGAGACGCTGGAGAGTATGACGCCGTCAGAACAGAAGCGTCTGGACGCCTTTTTGAAACGCGAAGGCATTCACGGTTTTCTTACACGTCTGGGTATCGAGGAAAAAGAGGCATAAAAAAAACGGCAGGTTACCCTGCCGTTTTTTTCTTAGAGGTGATTACTGCTGATTTTCACGTTCAGCGATATAGTCCAGCGCCTTGTTAATGCGCGCCACGCTGCGTGATTTGCCGATGGCATGAACCGTTACGTCCAGCGCCGGAGACTGACCTGCACCGGTCACCGCAACGCGCAGTGGCATACCGACTTTACCCATACCGACTTCCAGCTCGTCCGCCGTCGCCTGAATGGCGTGATGCACATTCTCAGCGGTCCACTCGGTGAGGGCAGCCAGCTTGTCACGCACCACTTCCAGCGGCTGACGCGCAACCGGGCGGAGGTGTTTCTTCGCGGCGTCCGCATCGAACGCATCAAACTCTTCATAGAAGTAGCGGCAGCTTTCAGCAATCTCTTTCAGCGTTTTGCAGCGCTCGCCGAGCAGTTTCACCAGATCCGCCAGCTCAGGGCCCGTGCGGGTATCAATATTTGCCTGCTCAATGTGCCACTGCAGATACGTCGCCACATATTCTGGCGGCATGGTATTGATGTAGTGATGGTTCAGCCACAGCAGCTTGTCAGTGTTAAACGCGCTGGCGGATTTGCTGACTGAGCTCAAAGAGAAGAGTTCGATCATCTCTTCGCGGCTGAAGATCTCCTGGTCACCGTGGGCCCAGCCCAGACGCACCAGATAGTTCAGCAGCGCTTCTGGCAGATAGCCGTCGTCGCGATACTGCATGACGCTCACCGCACCGTGGCGTTTAGACAGTTTTTTGCCGTCATCACCGTTGATCATGGAGACGTGCGCATAGACAGGCACCGGCGCATTCAGCGCCTTCAGAATGTTGATCTGACGTGGCGTGTTGTTGATGTGGTCTTCACCGCGCACAACGTGGGTAATTTCCATATCCCAGTCGTCAACCACCACGCAGAAGTTGTAGGTTGGGGAACCATCGGTACGACGGATGATCAGATCGTCCAGCTCCTGGTTGCTGAATTCGATCGGGCCACGAATCTGGTCGTCAAAGATCACAGACCCCTCTTGCGGGTTAGCAAAACGCACGACGCACGGCTCATCAGCAGCATGCTCGCTGTGGTCATGGCGGCAGCGGCCGTCATAACGCGGCTTTTCACCGTTCGCCATCTGCTCTTCGCGCAGCGCATCCAGACGCTCTTTGGAGCAGTAGCATTTATACGCCGTGCCCGCGACCAGCATCTCATCAATGACGGCGTTATAGCGGTCAAAGCGTTTGGTCTGGAAATAGGGACCTTCGTCCCATTCCAGGTTCAGCCAGTTCATCCCATCCATAATGGCTTCAATTGCTTCTGGCGTGGAGCGCTCAAGATCGGTGTCTTCAATACGCAGCACGAACTCACCTTTGTTGTGGCGTGCGAAAAGCCAGGAATAGAGAGCGGTACGTGCACCACCGACGTGCAGATAGCCTGTCGGGCTCGGCGCGAAGCGAGTTTTGATTTTCATGAAATGGCCTTACGTTATAAAGATGCCGGCAATCGGCAAATCCTGGGGAAAAAACGATGGGCAATATTCTATCACTGTGCGGCGATTCCTCAATGTTGTTCCCTGAATCGGGCCAGAGTTTGCGATTTTTGTTTAGAAATCATGCGCCACTGCCCGTTTCGCGATCGTTTTGCTTAATTTTACGACGAACGAATAAAAACTTTAGAAAATGCGTTGACTCATTTTCAACTCTCCCTATAATGCGACTCCACACAGCGGGGGTGATTAGCTCAGTTGGTAGAGCATCTCCTTTACACGGAGGGGGTCGGCGGTTCGAGCCCGTCATCACCCACCATCTACTTCGGTAGGCTCGCAGTGTAGATAAGAATTGAGATTGGGCGATTAGCTCAGTTGGTAGAGCATCTCCTTTACACGGAGGGGGTCGGCGGTTCGAGCCCGTCATCGCCCACCATTCTCACCTTATCGCAGCAGTTCCGAAATGGGCGATTAGCTCAGTTGGTAGAGCATCTCCTTTACACGGAGGGGGTCGGCGGTTCGAGCCCGTCATCGCCCACCATTTCGGGTCGTTAGCTCAGTTGGTAGAGCAGTTGACTTTTAATCAATTGGTCGCAGGTTCGAATCCTGCACGACCCACCAATGTAAAAAAGCGCCCTAAAGGCGCTTTTTTGCTATCTGCGATCTGGATGATTCGAACCTGCTGCAGGTTCGAGCCGAACGCAGTGAGGCACCGGAGCCGTTTACGGCGACGGCCCGAAGGGCGAGCGAAGCGAGTCATCCTGCACGACCTACCAATGTAAAAAAGCGCCCTTAAGGCGCTTTTTTGCTATCTGCGGTACTGAGCATAAAAAACATAGCCTGATGGCGCTACGCTTATCAGGCCTACGAAACCATCACACTACTGTTAACGTTTCAATTAGCGTCTTCACCGCTGGCGTCGCCTGCTTCTCGTCATACACCACATACAAATCTGCCGGTATACGCTCTTTCAGCGGGCGGAACACCACGCCCGGCCACTGCATTTGCGCGTAACTGTCTGCGGCAAGCGTAATCACCATGCCCATGCTGATCATCGCCAGTACCGTTTGCGGCTCAACGGCTTCACGCACGATCATCGGCGAAAACCCGGCCTGCTGGCAGACGCGATGTAAAAATGCCCAGTCAGAATGCGCTGAAGGCATCGTGACAAAATACTCGTCCTGCAACTCTGCGAGCGCAATCGATGATTCGCTCACCAGTCGGTGATCTTCCGGCATCGCCACCAGAAAAGCGGCCTCGCGTAACCGCACGCTGGTAAACCCCGCGGTAGGCTCGGTTGCCATTCGCCAGATGCCCACATCCAGCTCCCGGCGCTCAAGCAGCGCCATCTGCATGACCGGGGATTTCTCGCGGAATACAACATCTACATTCGGGTGCGATTTCAAAAAAGCGCGCATCACCGTGCGCACCTCACTCCACATGGCGGTACCGACAATACCCAGCTCAATGCGCCCTGCCTCCCCCCGGCCAATCTGCTCGACGCGAGCCAGCGCCTGGTTTGCACCGGCAAGCAAACGACGGGACTCTTCCATCAGCACCTTACCGGCATGCGTCAACGCGACGCTCCGCGAGTGGCGAATAAACAGTAACGTCCCCAGTTGGCTTTCCAGCTCTTTAATATGCAGGCTCAACGGCGGCTGAGACATATTGAGACGGGCCGCAGCCCGTCCAAAATGCAGCTCCTCCGCCACGGCCAGAAAATAGCGCAGCAGCTTGAGATCGGTCCGATAGGCGCGTTCCATCAAAACATATCCTGGCGATAACACTTATGTGCCTACCTTAAAGCCTTTCATCGTCCAGAGGGGAAATTTAGTGCGCAACTGTGCGCATCTCGCTGTTTTTGCAGGTGTGGCGATAGTTAAAGCTAAAATAAAACACCACCGCGAGCGCCAGGGCATAGGCCGCGAATACCAGCCAGATCGTCTGCCAGTCCTTCACTCCGTCCACCGAGAAATAATCGACGGCCATACCGCTCAATACCGATCCGAACCAGGCCCCGATACCGTTAACGGTTGTCATAAACAGCCCCTGTGCGCTGGCGCGGATTTCGGCGCTCACCTCCTGTTCGACAAACACCGAGCCGGAAATATTGAAAAAGTCGAACGCGCAGCCATAGACAATCATTGAGAGCATGAGCAGCACAAAGCCTGTTGCAGACGGATCGCCAAAGGCAAACAGCCCAAACCGCAGCATCCAGGCCACCATGCTCATCAGCATGACCGTTTTAATACCAAAGCGTCCGAGAAAATACGGAATGGTCAGAATGAAGAACACTTCAGAGATTTGCGAAACGGAGAGCAGGATGGACGGATATTTGACGATAAAGCTATCGGCATACGCCGGATTACGCGCAAAATCATGCAGGAAGGGGCTGCCAAACGTGTTAGTTATCTGCAGCACTGCCCCCAGCAGCATCGCGAATAAAAAGAACACCGCCATGCGGGGCTGTTTAAACAGGACAAACGCATTGAGGCCCAGCTTGCTGGCCAGCGACGGAGACGTTTTTGTTTTCGCCACCGGAATGGCTGGCAATGTCAGAGAATAGAGCGCCAGCAGCACGGACGCGGCAGCCGCCATATAGAGTTGCAGGTTGCTCAGCTCCGCCCCCATCAGGCTTATGGTCCACATTGCGGCAATAAAGCCCACGGTGCCATACACCCGCACTCGCGGAAAATGGCTCACCGTATCCAGCCCTGCCTGTTCAAGACAGGAGTAAGAAATCGTATTCGACAGCGCAATCGTGGGCATGAAGGCCATCGCATTCACCAGCATGACCCAGAACATCAGGCCCGGCTCATTAACCTGTGCGGCATAGCAGAGCGCGACGGCGCAAACGAGATGACAAATCACGTAGGCGCGGTCTGCCCGCAGCCATTTGTCGGCAATAATTCCCACCAGCGAGGGCATAACAATCGCGGCAAGTCCTTTGGAGCTGTACACCATGCCCACGTCGGAGCCGGTAAAGTGTAGGGTGTTAATCATGTAAGCGCCGAGGGTAACCAGCCAGCTCCCCCAGATAAAATATTGCATAAAGGACATCATCTTTAAGCGAGTCGTGATGTTCATAACCCATTCCTTATAGCAGTGTGGCCCTCACGGGCCACTTTATTGTTTTACTCAGGCAATATGGCGAAGAAAACCGCAGATAAGATTGATAAAGTTCTGGCGGGAAAGCTCAGCGGCAGCGAGGGTTTGTTCATGAGAGAGTTTGATATCGCCCAGCCCTTCCGCGAGATTGGTAATCGCAGAAACGGCCACGACCTTCAGGCCGCAGTGACGCGCGGAAATCACTTCCGGCACTACGGACATGCCCACCACATCGCCGCCGATAATTTGCATCATGCGGATCTCGGCCGCCGTCTCGAAGTTCGGACCGGGATAAGAAACAAACACCCCTTCATGGAGCGGGAAGCCGGCTTTCGTCGCCACGGTTTGCAGAATGGCGCGGTAATCCGCGTCGTAAGCATTGGCCAGCGAGAAGAAACGCTCGCCAAAGCGCTCATCGTTCAGCCCTACCATCGGCGTGCCCGGCATGGTGTTAATATGGTCGCTCAGAGCAACCAGACTGCCTGGCTGAACGTCCGGGCGCAACGAGCCCGCCGCATTGGTGCTAAACAGCAGTTCGCACCCCAGCAGCTTAAAGGTACGGATCGCATCGGTCATGATAGTCATCCCTCGCCCCTCATAGAAATGGCCGCGCCCCTTCATGCAGGCAACCGGCACCCCGGCAAGATGCCCGAGCACCAGCTCCCCGGCATGGCCATGCACGGTGCTCACCGGGAAGCCAGGCAGCGTTTCGTAGCTCAGGGAAACGGCGTCATCAATCTGGTCGGCAAGGGCGCCCAGGCCAGAGCCGAGAATAAACGCCACGCGAGGCGTGAAGTTTGGCTTAGCGGCGCGAATGATGTCGGCGCAGTACCACGGATTATTCGAGAGGGTCATAGAGGCTCCTTAAAGATGAAGATCGCGATGCGGGGATCGCATGACTTACGTCTTATATCCGCAGCCTGCCGGTGACCTCCAATACACTTTCACCGCACCATCAATACTGATTGTGTATCGATGCAACTCCCTGCCAGATATGGCAGTTTTGCTCAAGCTAATCCCGACGGTGCCGATACCTCTGTTTTATACCGCGAGGAAAAAGTATGACGACCATTCAGGCTTCAACCCAACAGATACAAACCAGCGGCGCGAGTGGCACTTCGAGCAGTAACGATATCTCTGCGCAAATCACCCGCATTCTCGACAAGATCAAAAAGCTGACCCAGCAGTTAAAAGAGCTGTCGAACAGCCCCATCAGCACCGATGAGAAGAAAAAGCAGCAGGAACTGATTCAGACCCAGATCAAAGTGCTGCAGGCGCAGCTCGCCGCGCTGCAGCGCCAGCAGGCCGAAGAGGCCCAGAAGAAGCAGGAACAAAAACTGGGCAAAGTGGAAGGCGTGAATAGCCCGTCAGACACTAATCAGATTGATATCTACATCTAATCTTCTGATGCGTTAAACAGTGGATCGCGTATGCGGGCCTCGGTTAATCGCTGTGCCTGGATACGCACCACTTCCCAGATAGCCTGCGCTGCCCCCGAGAGTGAACGATTTTTTCGCCGCACCAGCATTAGCTTTCGCTCGACAACGGGCGTCAACCGCTTCACGGCCAGTCGACTTCCCTGCGGCAGGGGAAGCGCCAGGGCGGGCAATACGCTGATGCCAATGCCGGCTTCCACCATGGGAAACAGCGTTGCCGGGTGACCAATCTCCTGCACGATTGCAGCCTTGACCCTCTGATCCACCAGTGCGGAATCAATCAGCGGACGGCTGCCCGAGGCATAATCCTGTAAAACCAGGTTCGCGCCCTGCAGTGACTGCCACCTGACCTCCGGTAACGCGGCCAGCGGATCGTCGTCACGGCAGAGCAGCAAAAAGGGCTCTGAAAGTACGCTTTCGCACTCCAGATCGCTCACCTGGCCGGGATCGATAACAATACCAAAATCGACATCTCCCTGGCGGATGCTCTCCAGCACCCACTGTTGCGGTCTGTCATGCAGCACAAAATCAATGTCCGGGTAGCGATGGCTTCCCTCGGCAATACACTGCGGGATAAGGTGCGCAGAGATCGTCTGGCTGGCCGCAACCCGCACGGTACCCGAAAGCTGCTGGCCAAGTCTCCCCACGTCTCTGAGCGTGCTGTTCAGCTCATCCAGCAGCCGTTCAAGGCGCAGAGCCAGCTGCTGTCCGGCTTCGGTCAACACCACTTCGCGCGTGGTACGATCGAGTAATCTTACCCCCGTCTGATTCTCCAGCTCTTTCACGCTGTGGCTGACCGCCGACTGGCTCAGGCCAATCATCTCCCCTGCCCGGCTAAAGCTACGGGCATGGGCGACGGTGACGAAAATACGAAGCTGGCGTAAGGAATAATTCATCTATTTAATTCATGAATGGATGCAATAAATCAATTTTATTTCTCAAATGGAAAAAAGCACAATAGCGACATCTGTTTTCAGGAGTCATTATGAAACTATTTCGTATTGTTGATCCGTTTACGCTCACCCTGGTGGTTACCGTTTTACTGGCCTCGTTCTTTCCCGCTCGCGGCGGGTTCGTCCCGTTCTTTGAAGGGTTGACGACGGCCGCCATCGCGCTGCTGTTTTTTATGCACGGCGCAAAACTCTCCCGTGAAGCCATTATCGCGGGCGGTAGCCACTGGCGACTGCACCTCTGGGTGATGTGCAGCACGTTTATTCTGTTCCCGATCCTCGGGGTGTTGTTTGCCTGGTGGGCGCCTGTTAACGTCGACCCGGCGCTCTACACCGGCTTCCTGTATCTCTGTATTCTTCCGGCCACGGTGCAGTCCGCTATTGCCTTTACCTCTCTCGCGGGAGGGAACGTGGCGGCCGCGGTCTGCTCGGCATCAGCCTCCAGCCTGCTGGGGATTTTCGTCTCGCCGCTGCTGGTGGGCCTGCTGATGAACATGCACGGTGCGGAAGGTAACCTTGAGCAGGTGGGCAAAATCTGTCTGCAGCTGCTGCTGCCGTTTGTCCTGGGCCATCTCTCCCGTCCGTGGACCGGGGCGTTTGTGGCGAAGCATAAAAAGTGGATCTCAAAAACCGACCAGACCTCGATTCTGCTGGTGGTTTACTCCGCCTTCAGCGAAGCGGTCGTGAACGGGATCTGGCACAAGGTGGGGGCAGGCTCGCTGCTGTTTATCGTGGTGGTCAGCATTGTCCTGCTGGCGATTGTAATAGCGGTAAACGTCTTTGTGGCACGTAAGTGCGGCTTCAACAAAGCGGATGAAATTACGATTGTGTTCTGCGGTTCGAAGAAGAGCCTGGCGAACGGCATCCCGATGGCCAACATTCTGTTCCCGACCTCGGTGATTGGGATGATGGTGCTGCCGCTGATGATTTTCCATCAGATCCAGCTGATGGTCTGCGCGGTGCTGGCGCGTCGCTACAAGCGCCAGACCGAAAAGCTGGCGCAGGAAGCGACCCGCGCCGCGAAGGCTTAAGGACGTTTCAGGGGCTGCACCAGCTGGGTCAGCCCCTCGGTTTTGATCAGTAACGTTATCGCCATCAGCTCGCCCAGTCGCCCTGCCGGAAATTCATCCTTACGGGCAAACCACAGCAGATACTCCTCCGGCAAATCAATCAGCCTGCGGCCCTTGTATTTTCCGAACGGCATCTCGGTATTGGCGATCTCAACGAGCTGCTCTTTCTCCACGTTACTCTCCTAACAGACGCATCATTTCCGCTTCGTCGATAACCTCAATGCCGAGCTCCTGGGCTTTCGCCAGCTTCGAACCCGCCGCTTCTCCGGCAATCACCAGGTCGGTTTTCTTCGACACGCTGCCCGCCACTTTTGCCCCCAGCGCCACCAGACGGGCTTTGGCATCGTCGCGTGAAAGCTGGCTCAGGCTGCCGGTGAGCACCACCGTTTTACCGGCGAACGGGCTATCGATCTCTTCAGCATTGACCACCACCGGCGCGGGCCATTTAATGCCCTCTTCCAGCAGTTCGCCGATGACGTTACGGTTGCTCTCTTCGGCAAAGAAGTTAAAGACGTGCGTGGCAACGACGATGCCGACATCCGGGACTTTCTGCAGCTCCTCGATGCTCGCCTTTTCCAGCGCCTCCAGCGTACCAAAGTATGCTGCCAGACCCGCGGCCGTCGCCTCACCCACTTCACGAATGCCCAGCGCGTACAGGAAGCGAGCGAAGGTGGTCTCTTTGGCGGCTTCCAGCGCGTTAACCACGTTCTGGGCTGACTTTGGCCCCATGCGGTCCAGACCGGTCAGTTTACCTGCGGTCAGCCTGAAGAGGTCCGCTGGCGTGTGGACATACTCTTTCTCAACCAGCTGATCGATAATCTTGTCGCCCATGCCGTCCACGTCCATTGCGCGACGGGAAACGAAGTGCTTCAGTGACTCTTTACGCTGTGCGCCACAGATTAAGCCCCCCGTACAGCGCGCCACGGCTTCACCTTCCACACGCTCAACGTCCGAGCCACACACCGGGCAATGGGTTGGGAAGACAACCTCGCGCGTATCGTCAGGACGTTCTGACTCCACAACGTTAACCACCTGCGGGATCACGTCCCCCGCGCGGCGAATTACCACTTTGTCACCAATACGCAGGCCCAGGCGGTCGATTTCATCGGCGTTATGCAGCGTGGCGTTACTCACCAGCACACCCGCCACCTGCACCGGCTCCAGACGGGCGACCGGGGTAATGGCCCCCGTACGTCCCACCTGGAACTCCACGTCGCGGACGAAGGTCATCTGCTCCTGAGCCGGGAACTTAAACGCCACCGCCCAGCGCGGCGCGCGCGCCACGAAGCCCAGCTGCTCCTGCAGCGCCAGTGAATTCACCTTGATGACCACGCCATCAATATCAAAGCCGAGCGTCGGACGATCCTCTTCCACCTTGTGGTAGAACGCCAGTACCGCTTCCGGCGAGTCGCAGAGCTGAACGCGGTTGCTCACCGGCAGCCCCCACGCCTTAAACTGCAGCAGACGCCCGAGATGGGTATCCGGCAGCTCGCCGCCCTCCAGAATACCGACACCGTAGCAGAAGAAAGTAAGTGGTCGCTTCGCAGTGATGCGCGGGTCAAGCTGACGCAGCGAGCCCGCCGCCGCGTTACGCGGGTTAGCAAACACCTTCCCGCCGGTGCGACGCGCCTCTTCGTTAATTTTCTCGAAGCCCGCCTGCGGCAGGAACACCTCGCCGCGCACTTCCAGACGCGCAGGAATGTTGTCACCCTGAAGCTTCAGCGGGATCGCGCGGATGGTACGCACGTTAGTGGTGATGTCTTCACCCGTCGTGCCGTCGCCACGCGTCGCGGCACGCACCAGCACGCCGTTTTCATAGAGAAGGCTGACGGCGAGGCCATCCAGCTTCAGCTCGCAGCACCAGGTGAGCGCGTCGCTGCTTTTCAGGCGATCCTGCACGCGCTTGTTAAACGCGAGGAAGCTCTCTTCATCGAAGACGTTATCCAGCGACAGCATTGGCACTTCATGCCGCACCTGGCTGAAGGCCCCCAGCGGCTCTGCGCCGACGCGCTGGGTGGGGGAATCCGGCGTGATGAGTTCTGGATGCTGCGCCTCTAATTCCCGCAGCTCGCGCATCAGGCGGTCATACTCCGCATCCGGGACTTCCGGTGCGTCCATAACATGATAGAGATATTCATGATGGCGAAGCGTGGTTCGCAGTTCAGTGAGTTGTTGTTCGATTGAGTCCATATCACACCATCAATGAGAAAAAACCCCCGACATGCGGGGGTTGAGGAGGAGTTGAAGTCAACGCGGCGATTACGCGTTAGCTTCCTTAACTTCGCGGATGCGGTCCTGATACTCGCGCAGTTTCTGCGGGGTCATCATTCGACGCTGATCGTCGAGCACCACACCACCGACTTCGTCAGCGATATGCTGAGCGGACTGCAGCATCAGCTTAAAGTTTTGCAGTTCGTCGCCGTAAGACGGCACCTGCATAAAGATAGTGACGCCAGGCGTAACGAAATCACCGGTCATGTCCGGATCAAAGGTACCTGGGTTAACCATGTTGGCCAGGCTGAACAGCGCCGGGCCGCTACCGTCAGGACTCAGGTGACGATGGAAAATGTTCATATCGCCAAACTTGAAGCCTGCCTGTTGAATACTGTTAAGCAGAACGTCACCGTTGAGATGGCTACCGTGATGCGCGGCCACGTTCATGATGATCACCGCTTCTTTACGCTGCGGTTTTTCAACAACCGGTTCTGGCTCTGCAACGGGCTCAGGCTCAACGTGCGGGGCTGGCGCGGGCTGCGGCGCAGGTTGAACATGAACAGGCTGCTGCGGTTGTGGTACCGGCTGTGCAGGCTGCTGTTGCACGGGCTGCTGCACCGGTTGCTGTTGAACCGGCTGTGGCGCAGCAGGCTGCTGATAGACAGGCTGTTGCGGCGGCTGGCGCACCGGTTCTTCCACAGGCTGCGGCGCTGGCTGGCGCGGCTGTGCAGAAGCATACGGCGGTTGATACTGGTGCTGCGAAGGACGAGGCGCTTCATGCTCCCCATGGCCTACGCCGGGCGCAGTATTGACCCGATGAACACGAACTTCACCCACGCCGTCGTCGTCGCTTCCATCGATGTCATCTTCACTGTCATCGTCGTCACGACTGGACTTCATGCGCTTCAGTGGGCGATCGCGAAACATCGAGGAACGCTCTTTACGGCTGGTCCAGAAACCATGTACCAGTAAAGCGATTATGGCGATCGCGCCAACAATGATTAATATCAGACGCAAATCCTGCATCATTATATTCTCTGTTGTTCTAACACCTTGCCACCACGGCAAACATTTACTCACTAAGAGTATTTGCCGTTTACGTCAAGTGCAAGTGTGTGCAGAGCATTCACAGCATAAAGATGAAGGAAATCGTGCTTTTTGCTGGTTTTTCGAACATTTCCGAACTGGTCATTGGTCCGTAAGTGGATAATATAGGCGGGCAATTCCACTGGTTGTGTAAAAAGGAGTACAGCCTGGCTATGGTTTCAACATCTTCTTCCCCCCGCGCAGCGGCGTCTGGTATTTTTCTCAGGGCTGGAAACTGGTCTCCCTGCCGGGTATTCGACGCTTCGTCATCCTGCCGCTGTTGATCAACATTATTCTGATGGGCGGCGCGTTCTGGTGGCTGTTCACAAAGCTGGAGAGCTGGATCCCGTCGCTGATGAGCCATGTGCCAAACTGGCTGCAGTGGCTTAACTACCTGCTCTGGCCGGTGGCGGTGATCTCCGTGCTGCTGGTGTTTGGCTACTTCTTCTCGACGATTGCCAACTGGATAGCCGCGCCGTTTAACGGTTTGCTGGCGGAACAGCTGGAAGCGCGCCTTACCGGCGCAACACCGCCGGACACGGGCATATGGGGGATCATGAAAGACCTCCCTCGCATTATGAAGCGTGAATGGCAGAAGTTTGCCTGGTACCTGCCCCGCGCGATTGTGCTGCTTATCCTCTATTTTGTGCCCGGCATTGGCCAGACGGTGGCACCGGTGCTGTGGTTCCTGTTCAGCGCCTGGATGCTGGCCATCCAGTACTGCGACTATCCGTTCGATAACCACAAGGTGCCGTTTAAAGAGATGCGCACCGCCCTGCGCAGCCAGAAGGTTGCCAATATGCAGTTTGGTGCGCTGACCAGCCTGTTTACCATGATCCCATTCCTGAATCTGTTCATCATGCCGGTTGCCGTCTGCGGCGCGACGGCAATGTGGGTGGACTGCTACCGTGCTAAGCACGCGTTATGGAAATAATGCAAAAATGTGTAAAGCAGGGGTGGCTTATGCCGCCCCTTATTCCATACTGATCCCCATTATTTCCTTGCAGTATATAGATATGCGAATTCCTTACTTCCCCCTACCTGCTTAGCAGGTATGCTGGGTCGGTATCCCAATTTCATACAGTTAAGGACAGGCCATGAGTAAGATTTATGAAGACAACTCGCTGACTATCGGTCATACGCCCCTGGTTCGACTGAACCGTATCGGTAATGGACGCATCCTGGCGAAGGTCGAATCACGTAACCCGAGCTTCAGCGTAAAATGCCGCATCGGTGCAAACATGATTTGGGATGCTGAAAAACGTGGCGTACTGAAGCCTGGCGTTGAGCTGGTGGAACCGACCAGCGGCAATACCGGGATCGCTCTGGCCTATGTTGCTGCCGCGCGCGGCTATAAGCTGACGCTGACCATGCCTGAAACCATGAGCATCGAGCGTCGTAAGCTGCTCAAAGCGCTGGGCGCGAACCTGGTGCTGACCGAAGGCGCGAAGGGCATGAAAGGTGCCATTCAGAAAGCCGAAGAGATTGTGGCCAGCGACCCGGCGAAATACCTGCTGCTGCAGCAGTTCAGCAACCCGGCAAACCCGGAAATTCACGAGAAGACCACCGGCCCGGAAATCTGGGAAGATACTGACGGCCAGGTTGACGTCTTTATCTCCGGCGTGGGTACCGGCGGTACGCTGACCGGCGTGTCACGCTATATTAAAGGCACGAAGGGTAAAAAAGATCTGATTACCGTTGCCGTTGAGCCGACTGACTCACCGGTTATCACCCAGGCGCTGGCGGGGGAAGAGCTCAAACCCGGCCCGCACAAAATTCAGGGTATTGGCGCAGGCTTCATTCCGGGCAACCTGGATCTGAAGCTGATCGATAAAGTGATCACCATTACGAACGAAGAAGCCATCTCTACCGCGCGTCGCCTGATGGATGAAGAAGGTATTCTGGCGGGTATCTCTTCCGGTGCGGCCGTTGCGGCAGCGCTCAAGCTTCAGGAAGATGAAGCCTTTACCAATAAGAATATTGTGGTTATCCTTCCTTCCTCGGGTGAGCGTTACTTGAGCACCGCGCTGTTTGCCGATCTCTTCACTGAAAAAGAGCTGCAACAGTAGTGCCAGCATGTTAATAACGCGTAAAAAAGCACCTTTTCAGGTGCTTTTTTGTGGCCTGCTTCAAACTTTTACCCCTCCTGGCATTGCTTCACCCCGAAGGGTCTGGTATTTAAACCAGCAATTATTTTGATGCGTGAAATTAATCAGCGAACGAAATAGCCTTGCTGAATCGATTTTATGATTTGGTTCAAGTCTTGCTTTCGCTGCATAATGTTTAATGACGATCGAAACGTCAGCGCTAACAATACAGGCTAAAGTTCAGTCGCCAGGCTAGACTTTAGTTCCACAACACTAAACCTATAAGTTGGGGAAATACAATGTTCCAGCAAGAAGTTACCATTACCGCTCCGAACGGTCTGCACACCCGCCCTGCTGCTCAGTTTGTTAAAGAAGCAAAAGGCTTTTCTTCTGAAATCACTGTGACTTCCAACGGCAAAAGCGCGAGCGCAAAAAGCCTGTTCAAACTGCAGACTCTGGGCCTGACTCAGGGCACCGTAGTCACCATCTCTGCGGAAGGTGAAGACGAGCAGAAAGCAGTTGAGCATCTGGTAAAACTGATGGCTGAGCTCGAGTAAGTTTCCGGGTTCTTTTAAATATCAGTCACAAGTAAGGTAGGGTTATGATTTCAGGCATTTTAGCATCCCCGGGTATCGCTTTCGGCAAAGCACTGCTGCTGAAAGAAGACGAGATCGTCATCGACCGGAAAAAAATTTCTGCCGACAAGGTTGATCAGGAAGTTGAACGTTTTCTGAGCGGTCGTGCCAAGGCATCTGCGCAACTGGAAGCAATCAAAACTAAAGCTGGCGAAACTTTCGGTGAAGAAAAAGAAGCCATCTTCGAAGGGCACATCATGCTGCTCGAAGATGAGGAGCTGGAGCAGGAAATCATAGCCCTGATTAAAGATAAAGGCATGACGGCCGACGCGGCTGCGCATGAAGTTATCGAAGGTCAGGCAACTGCCCTGGAAGAACTGGATGATGAATACCTGAAAGAGCGTGCGGCTGACGTACGTGACATCGGTAAGCGCCTGCTGCGCAACATCCTGGGCCTGGCCATTATCGACCTGAGCGCAATTCAGGATGAAGTGATCCTGGTTGCTGCTGACCTCACCCCGTCTGAAACCGCACAGCTGAACCTGAAAAAGGTCCTCGGTTTCATCACCGACGCGGGTGGCCGTACCTCCCACACCTCTATCATGGCGCGTTCTCTGGAACTGCCTGCCATCGTGGGTACCGGTAGCGTCACCTCTCAGGTGAAAAACGGCGACTATCTGATTCTGGATGCCGTAAACAATCTGGTTTACGTTAACCCAACCAATGAAGAGATCGATAAACTGCGCGCGGTTCAGGAGCAGGTTGCGACTGAAAAAGCGGAACTCGCTAAGCTGAAAGACCTGCCAGCCATCACCCTGGACGGCCATCAGGTTGAAGTGTGCGCAAACATCGGTACCGTCCGCGACGTTGATGGCGCTGAGCGCAACGGTGCGGAAGGCGTCGGTCTCTATCGTACTGAATTCCTGTTCATGGACCGCGACGCGCTGCCTACAGAAGAAGAGCAGTTTGCCGCGTATAAAGCCGTGGCTGAAGCGTGTGGCTCTCAGGCGGTTATCGTCCGTACCATGGACATCGGTGGCGACAAAGAGCTGCCGTACATGAACTTCCCGAAAGAAGAGAACCCGTTCCTGGGCTGGCGTGCAATCCGTATCGCAATGGATCGTAAAGAGATCCTGCGTGACCAGGTTCGCGCGATCCTGCGTGCCTCTGCGTTCGGTAAGCTGCGCATCATGTTCCCGATGATCATCTCTGTTGAAGAAGTGCGTGCACTGAAGAAAGAGATCGAAATCTACAAACAGGAACTGCGCGACGAAGGTAAAGCGTTTGACGAGTCAATCGAGATCGGCGTGATGGTGGAAACACCAGCGGCGGCGACCATTGCGCGTCATTTAGCCAAAGAAGTTGATTTCTTTAGTATCGGTACCAATGATTTAACGCAGTACACCCTGGCAGTTGACCGTGGTAATGATATGATTTCACATCTCTACCAGCCAATGTCACCGTCCGTACTGAACTTGATCAAGCAAGTTATTGATGCTTCTCATGCAGAAGGTAAATGGACTGGCATGTGTGGTGAGCTTGCAGGCGACGAACGTGCTACACTTCTGTTGCTGGGTATGGGTCTGGACGAATTCTCTATGAGCGCCATTTCCATCCCGCGCATTAAGAAGATTATCCGTAACACGAACTTCGAAGATGCGAAGGTGTTAGCAGAGCAGGCTCTTGCTCAACCGACAACGGACGAGTTAATGACGCTGGTTAACAAGTTCATTGAAGAAAAAACAATCTGCTAATCCACGAGATGCGGCCCAAATTACTGCTTAGGAGAAGATCATGGGTTTGTTCGATAAACTGAAATCTCTGGTTTCTGATGATAAGAAAGACTCCGGAACTATTGAGATTGTTGCTCCGCTCTCCGGCGAGATCGTCAACATCGAAGACGTGCCGGATGTAGTGTTTGCTGAGAAAATCGTTGGTGATGGCATTGCTATCAAACCAACTGGCAACAAAATGGTTGCTCCAGTTGACGGCACCATCGGTAAAATTTTTGAAACCAACCATGCGTTCTCTATCGAATCTGATAGCGGTATCGAACTGTTCGTTCACTTCGGTATCGACACCGTTGAACTGAAAGGCGAAGGCTTCAAACGTATCGCGGAAGAAGGCCAGCGTGTTAAAGTTGGCGACCCGGTGATTGAATTCGATCTGCCACTGCTGGAAGAAAAAGCCAAGTCTACCCTGACTCCGGTTGTTATCTCCAACATGGACGAAATCAAAGAACTGATCAAACTGTCTGGCAGCGTCACCGTGGGTGAAACCCCGGTTATCCGCATCAAGAAGTAATTCTTGCCGCACAGAAAAATGGCGCCTTCGGGCGCCATTTTTGTTTATGCCGGGAGGATAAGCTCGTCGTAGCCTTTCGACTGGGTATACAGCATGACGTCAGTCACCCGATCGCCGGCCATGCGAATGGCATCGGCAACGGTTTTCCCCTCAACAATGCCGCTCACCAGCTCTGAACAGAACAGATCGCCCGTTCCCTTCAGATCGGTCTCTACGCGCGGATGCGCGCTGACGGTGACGCCCTCGCGTGAAACCAGCACCACGTGGATGTTTTGCGGATCGTCGGCAACCGGCGCACTGGTGATCGCCACCCATTTCAGGCTGTCGGAGAGCAGTCCCTGTGCCGCCGCGATGGCACTTTCCGGCGTGCGGCATGGTTTGCCGCTTAACACTTCCAGCTCGTAGACGTTTGGCGTGATCCCCTGCGCCAGCGGCAGCAGGTGCTCCCGATACGCTTCGGGGATCTCAGGCTTCACGTACATCCCGCTGTCGATATCGCCGATAACCGGATCGACCAGCACCAGCAGGTCAGGATGCTGCGCTTTGACCGCCTTCAACCACTGCGCCAGTAGGACGATCTGGCTGGCACTGCCCATATAGCCGGTGGTGACCGCCTTAAGCTCGCGCAGGATCTCGCGCTCTTCCAGCGCCTTCAGGTAGCCGCTGAACCACTCGTCGGGGATCACGCCGCCGTAGAAGGTGTCATAGTGCGGCGTGTTGCTGAACAGTACCGTCGGCACGGCGGTAACGTTCAGCCTGTGGGTACGAATATTCGGTACCGCAATGCTGTTCCCCACGCTGCCGTACACCACCTGCGACTGCACGGCGACAATATCGGTTTGCTGCGCCCGGGTATTATCCCGGAATAGAATCATCTCCATGACGCTTAAATCCCCGCCCCCTGCGAATAACTCTCTTCACCAAAGACGCCGGTAGACAGATAGCGATCGCCGCGATCGCAAATAATCGCCACCACTACCGCCCCCGGGTTTGCCTGCGCCACCCGAATCGCACCCGCTACCGCGCCGCCCGAGCTGACGCCGCAGAAGATACCTTCGCGGACGGCCAGCTCACGCATGGTATTTTCCGCCTCGCGCTGGTGAAGATCCAGCACCTGGTCCACAAGCTGTGCATTAAAAATGCCGGGCATATACTCCGCCGGCCAGCGGCGAATGCCCGGAATGCTGCTCCCCTCTTCCGGCTGCAGGCCAACGATGGTGACGGCTTTCGCCTGCTCGCGCAGAAAACGGGATACGCCGGTAATGGTTCCAGTGGTGCCCATGCTGGAGACAAAATGGGTGATGCGCCCGTCGGTTTGCTGCCAGATTTCCGGGCCGGTGGTGGTGTAGTGCGCGTAAGGGTTGTCCGGGTTGTTAAACTGATCGAGCAGTTTACCTTCGCCGCGCTCGGCCATTTCTAACGCCAGGTCGCGCGCGCCTTCCATCCCTTGCTCTTTGGTCACCAGAATCAGCTCGGCTCCGTAGGCACGCATCGCGGCGCGACGCTCCTGGCTCATGTTGTCCGGCATCAGCAGCTTCATGCGGTAGCCTTTCAGCGCCGCAATCATCGCCAGGGCGATACCGGTGTTGCCGCTGGTGGCTTCGATCAGCACGTCGCCCGGCTTAATCTCGCCGCGCTTTTCGGCCTGGACGATCATCGACAGTGCGGCACGGTCTTTCACCGACCCCGCCGGGTTATTGCCTTCGAGTTTGACCCAGATTTCGCTGCCGTTATCCGGCCCCATGCGCTGAAGTTTGACCAGAGGGGTATTGCCGATGGTGTGTTCGAGTGTATTCACGATTTTTACTCAATAAAAAAGCCGGGTGGCGTTTCGCTTACCCGGCCTACAAGACACAGTTTTAGCTGTAGGCCCGGTCAGCGCAGCGCCACCGGGCGATAAACATCCTAATAACCTATCAGGCTGACTCCGCCAGAGCAATATCCTCGCGCGTCTCGATGCGTTCCTTGCCGTGATAAATACGGGCATGCTGAAGACCGACAAACAGGCGCTCTCCCCGATGCGGAGGGACGTCGTCGCGCATGACCACGGTCAGCGGCTCGGTGTACCAGCCCAGCGGCTGAACCACCAGTTGGGTGTAATGCCCTTTAGGGCTCGCTTCCAGCACCTGTACCGGCAGCGGTGAGTCCAGGCTGGTTCGACGGCTCACGTCCACTTCCCAAGGACGCAGGAACAGATCGACCGGGCCCTGATGCGCGGAGGTATAGCCCAGCGGCCAGCGGTGCGCGCCAACGTGGAACTGACCGCCGCGAATGGTGCCCTGCAGGCGGTTCACCTCGCCCATAAACTCCAGCACGAAGCGGGTCGCCGGTTCACGCCAGAGCTGCTCCGGCTCGTCAACCTGCTCAATGTTGCCCTGGCTCATCACCACCACGCGATCCGCAACTTCCATCGCCTCTTCCTGGTCGTGGGTCACGAAGACGCTGGTGAATTTCAGCTCTTCATGCAGCTGACGCAGCCAGCGGCGCAGCTCTTTACGCACCTGTGCATCCAGCGCGCCGAAGGGTTCGTCCAGCAGCAGAATTTGCGGCTCAACGGCCAGCGCGCGCGCCAGCGCCACGCGCTGTTTCTGCCCGCCGGACAGCTGGGCCGGGAAACGGTCCGCCAGATGCGTCAGCTGCACCATCTCCAGCAGTTTGGTCACTTTCGCCTTAATGGTTGCCGCATCCGGACGCTCACGACGCGGCAGCACGGTCAGGCCAAACGCAATGTTGTCGAACACGGTCATGTGGCGGAACAGCGCGTAATGCTGAAACACAAAGCCCACCTTACGATCGCGGGCGTGCAGGCGGCTCACGTCAGTGCCGTGGAAACGGATGTGCCCGCTGGTCTGGTGCTCAAGCCCGGCGATAATGCGCAGCAGCGTGGTTTTGCCCGAGCCAGACGGCCCCAGCAGCGCCACCATTTGTCCGGAAGGGATATCCAGCGAGATATCATTCAGCACCTGGGTGCGACCAAAAGACTTCTTAATATTGGCAATCTCAATGCTCATGATTTCCCTCCTGATGCTGACGTTTTTCCTGATTTTCTAAACGCCACTGCACCACACTCTTCAAAAACAGGGTCAAAATCGCCATCAGCGTCAGCAACGCTGCGGCAGTAAAGGCGCCGATGGTGTTGTAGTCCTGCTGCAGGAGTTCAATCTGCAGCGGCAGAGACAGGGTTTCACCCCGAATGGAGCCGGAAACAACGGAAACGGCACCGAACTCGCCAATCGCGCGGGCGTTGGTCAGTACCACGCCGTAAAGCAGCGCCCAGCGGATGTTCGGCAGCGTCACGCGGCGGAACATTTGCCAGCCTGAAGCCCCCAGCAGCACCGCCGCTTCGTCTTCGTTGCTCCCCTGGCTTAACATCACCGGCACCAGCTCGCGCACCACAAACGGACAGGTCACGAAGATGGTGACCAGCACCATACCCGGCCAGGCGAACATGATCTGCAGGTTATGCGCATCCAGCCAGCCGCCAAGCGGGCCGTTGGAGCCGTAAAAGAGCAGATACACCAGGCCCGCCACCACCGGCGACACGGCAAACGGAATATCCAGCAGGGTCAGCAGCAGCTGACGTCCCGGGAAATTAAAGCGCGTCACCAGCCACGCCAGCAGGGTACCGAACACCAGGTTCACCGGAACGGTGATCAGGGCAATCAGCACGGTCAGCCAGATGGCGTGCAGCATATCCGGGTTCGCCAGATTTTCCAGCGCGGGCATCAGGCCCTTGCTGAACGCCTGAACGAAGATATAAATCGTCGGCACGACGAGAATGAGGGCGGACACCAGTACGCCCGCCCCAATCAGAAACCATTTACCCCAGTTGATGCGGGGCGCATCGTATCGCTTCAATTGCGTAACTTCCGCCATCAGTGACCTACCACACGTCGACCAAAGCGACTTTGCAGAGTGTTAATCGAGTACAGCAGCAGCAGCGAGGCCGCGAGGATCACCGAAGCAATCGCGCTCGCCGCCGGATAATCAAACTCCTGCAGGCGAATGAAAATCATCAGCGAGGTCACTTCCGTTTTCCAGGCGATGTTCCCGGCGATAAAAATCACCGCGCCGAACTCGCCAAGGCTGCGGGTAAACGACAGCGCGACGCCCGCCATCAGCGCCGGAGACAACTCCGGCAGCACCACCTTGCGGAAGCTCTGCCAGCGCGTGGCGCCCAGCGTTTCCGCCGCTTCTTCGTATTCCGGACCTAACTCTTCCAGCACCGGCTGCACGGTACGCACCACAAACGGGATGCTGGTAAAGGCCATCGCCACCGCGATACCGAGCCAGGTATAGGTCACCTTGATGTCAAATTTCGCCAGCCACTCGCCGTACAGCCCGTTCACGGAGAAAAGCGAGGCGAGGGTTAAGCCGGCGACCGCCGTCGGCAGCGCAAACGGCAGATCCATCAGGGCGTCAAGCAGCGTGCGGCCCGGGAAGCGATAGCGGGTTAAAATCCATGCCATCAGCAGGCCGAACACACCGTTAAAAATGGAGGCGACAAACGCCGACAGCAGCGTCACCTTATAGGCCGCCACCACCTGCGGGTTAGTGACCACGTCCCAATACTCCGCCCAGCTCATCTGCGCAAGCTGCATCACCAGGGCGCTGAGCGGCAACAGCAGGATCAGGCAAACGAACAGCAGGCTGGTCCCGAGGCTTAAGGTAAAGCCCGGCAGCACGCGTTTAGTCGATACTGCAAACATTACTTATGCCCCGCCGCCAGCAGTTTGTCTAACTCACCGCCACTGGCAAAATGCGTTTTCATCACGTCTGGCCAGGAGCCAAAATGATCTTCCACGCGGAACAGCGCGGTCTGCGGGAATTTATCTTTCAGCTTGTTCATCACGTCCGGGTTGTTCACGCGGTAGTAGTAATCGGTAATGATGGTCTGCGCCTGAGGGCTGTACAGGTAATTGAGATAGGCTTTTGCCGCTTTCTCGGTACCGTTTGCCTGCACGTTTTTATCCACCCATGCGACCGGGAATTCGGCCAGAATGTTGGTTTTAGGGATAACCACCTCAAAGCCCTGCGCTTCATACTGTTTGCGAATATTGTTCACTTCCGACTCGAAGCTGATCAGCACATCGCCCAGACCGCGCTCTGCGAAAGTCGTGGTCGCCCCGCGGCCGCCGGTATCAAACACTTCGACGTTTTTCAGGAACTGGGTCATGAACTGCTCGGTTTTGGCTTTATCGTTACCGTCAGCCTTGTCCGCCGCGCCCCACGCCGCTAAATAGGTGTAACGCGCGTTACCGGAGGTTTTTGGGTTCGGGAAAATCAGCTTCACGTCGGAACGCACCAGGTCGCTCCAGTCGTGGATATTCTTCGGATTGCCCTTACGCACCAGGAAACCCATGGTGGAGTAGAACGGCGAGCTGTTGTTCGGCAGACGGCTCTGCCAGTCCGCCGGGATGAGATTGCCTTTGTCATGCAGGATCTGCACGTCGGTGACCTGGTTGTAGGTCACCACATCCGCTTTCAGCCCCTGGAGAATGGCCAGCGCCTGTTTGGACGAACCGGCGTGGGACTGCTTGATGGTCAGCTTATCGCCGTTATTGTCTTTCGCCCACTGCTGTTCGAACGGGGGGTTAAGGGCGGCAAACAGCTCGCGGGAGACGTCATACGAACTGTTCAACAGTTCAGTCGCCTGCGCCTGTGCCACCAGCAGTAAACCTGCCAGCGCCAGAGTTCCTTTTTTCAGTACAGTAACGGCCATTGCGCACCCTTATAAATGTGATGACTATCTTATAGTCATAATATTTATAACGGGGATGAAAGGAGTAACGGTTTTATATACCGTTTGGTGATTTAGAAGCAGAAAAGGGAATAAGGGGCAGGGAAAATTGCCGGGTGGCGCTAACGCTTACCCGGCCTACGTATGGAGAGCGGTTTTACAGCGCCAGCAGACGCTCAACGGACGGCGCGAAGTAGTAGCCGCCGGTCACCGGTTTGGTGAAGCGCAGCATGGCGTCGCGCTTGCCGTCGGTATCGCCGAACATGCTCAGCAACTGCTGTTCAATATTATACAGGCGCGCGCAGTAGGCGCAGAAGTAGAGGCCGTGCGTGCCGCTTGCCGTGCCGTACGGCAGGCTCTGGCGGACAATCTTCAGTCCTTTACCGTCTTCCTTGAGGTCAACGCGGGTCAGGTGCGAGGTGACCGGACGGTCATCACCGTCGATCTCTTCGTTGGCCTCTTTCGTACGGCCAATCATCATCTCCTGGTCGTGCACGCTCATGCGGTTAAGCTGCTTGAGGTTATGCTCCCAGCGCTGCACGAACACGTAGCTGCCGCCCGCGTCCACGCCGTCTTTGATTACCGCGACTTCACGACGCGTCTCTTCCCCTGCCGGGTTTTCCGTTCCGTCGACGAAGCCGCTCAGATCGCGCTCTTCGACCCAGCGGAAACCGTGAACCTCTTCCTGCACCTCAATGCTGTCGCCAAAGGCCGCCACCGCCGCTTGGGCAACGGAGAAGTTCACGTCGTGACGCAGAGAAAGAATGTGGATCAGCACGTCGTACTGGGTCGCCGGAGCCAGGCCTTTGCCGTAAGGGATGAAGTCTTTCAGCTCTTCCGCCCCTTCCCCGCCGCTCAGCTGACGCCAGACGTTATTGCCAAACGCAACGACGGCGCCGAGGTGGGCTTCCGGGAATTTGGCCTGGAAAGTCGCCAGTTTATCAATAAACGCTTTGCTGGCCGCACGCAGGGCATCCACGTCCCCTTTGACATTGGCTTCAATCCAAATCGCCGCGCGGCAATGTTCTGGCAAAATGCCACTCTGAACCTGAGACATCGCTCCTCCTGAAATAAAGATGCCACGTCAGCGTGGCATTGATGGCGGCTATTATACCCGGATTTCAGCGAGGCGGTTTGTTCAGACGCAAATTACTGCTTCCAGAGTATTTTGCTCACCTTCCAGCTCTTCAGCGTGTCGTCAGACGGCATCAACCCTTCCGGACCGCTCCAGGTGCCGGTAAAAACATAGCTGATATGCTGGCTGCCTTCAGCCTTACACTCCACCGCCACTTCATCGTCGGATGGCGCGCTGGAGCAGTTGCCAAAGGCCTGCTTATAAAGATCGCTAAACGGGGTCCCGACCTTCACGCCGTTGGCGGTCGGAATATCTTCATCCATGACGGCAATCCGGTTTACCGTGCCTTTGTCACCGTTGATCACCAGTGCCAGCTTGTCGCCCTTCAGCGCTTCGTAATAGCGCACTATATTGCCATTCTCTGTTTTCATGCCGCTGCGCAGGCGGTAATCGCTGCTGAGCGCATCCTGAATAGCATTCTGATCCAGCGCCGTCGCGGCGGTAATTTTCCCCACGCCCTGCTCGGTCACTTCCGTTGATGAGCCAAACCAGTTCCACGGATACGCGGCGGACCAGTTAATGGAGGAGAGCGTCGAACAGCCGGTCAATGCCAGCGGGAGAGCGCATAAGAGTAAACGCAGCGATTTCATTGAAACGTCCTTACGTGTTAAATCAACGCTTGTTGGAGTGCGACATCGGCAAAAAGTGCCGAATTAATCATCCTGCGGCGCAAAACAGGCGCGAAGGCGCGGGTTGGTCAGCAGCCACAGCAGCGCCACAATATCGGCAACCACCAGCGCAACGCCGATGCCCGTCAGCGGTTCACCGTACCACCAGAGTACCGACTGCCAAAAGAGCAGCGCAATCTGGGCAAGGATCAGCAGCCCGCGAAGCGCGCGCCACAAACGCGGGATCGCATGCCGTCGGCCGCTGCACAAGAAAGCCACCACCGCCGGTACGCCCGGCAGCAAGCCGAGCCAGAAGGCATCGTGATCGGGATAAAAGAGCGTCAGCAGCGTGTCGCCCTGCCCGCGCGACGCGGCGGCCATCACGAACAGCACCCAGGTCCGGGCCTGGAGCAGCAGAACGCACCAGAATAAAAAGGGCAGCCTGACGCGCCCCTGCGCGTCATAGTCTGCCGGATGGATCTCAGTACTCTTCATCTTCGATGAGACGCTTTCCTAAATTCAGCACGTCAGCGTGAACGTAGCCCAGGCGTTCATACATGCCCAGCACCACGTCGTTATCTTCCCGCACCATGATCTGGATTTTCGGACAGCCGCGGGCGATCAGCTTCTTCTCGAGCCGGTTGAGCAGCGCATTGGCGATGCCGCGACCACGGTATTCCGGGTGCACGCCCAGATAATAGGCCGAGCCGCGATGGCCGTCGTAACCGCCCATGACCGTCCCCACGACCTCGCCATTGACTTCCGCGACCAGAAACAGACTGACGTCGTGATTCACCTTACGTTCGATATCCATTTCCGGATCGTTCCACGGACGCAGCAGATCGCAGCGCTCCCAAAGGGTGATCACCTCTTCGAAATCTTCCTGGCGAAAAACGCGTATCTCCATGGTATTAACCGCCTTTTCGGGTTTAAAAACAGTGATTATGGCGCGAACCACGCCTTTAGCCAATAACCGGGGAAAATCTCGCCAAAATTTGGCATAATGTCACTTTGTCACGTATTGAAATGAAAAGTAAAACAATTCTCACTATGGACTGTCGTAACGCTAAACGCGATACGATATAACACCAGGACCCCATTTTTTAGTATTCAGGCCGCATGAGCACATTCAAACCATTAAAAGCACTCACATCGCGTCGTCAGGTTCTCAAAGCGGGGCTGGCGGCCTTAACGTTAACGGGCATCGCAAAGCAGGCTCAGGCGAAAGACGAGAGCACGCTCAAAACCAGTAACGGACACAGCAAACCGAAAACGAAAAAGCCGGGCGCGAAGCGTCTGGTGATGCTCGACCCGGGCCACGGCGGTATTGATACCGGCGCCATCGGCAAAAACGGGTCAAAAGAAAAACACGTCGTGCTGGCGATTGCAAAAAATGTGCGGGCGATTTTACGCAGCAACGGCATTGACGCCCGCCTGACGCGCTCTGGCGACACCTTTATTCCGCTGTATGACCGCGTAGAGATCGCCCACCAGCACGGGGCGGATCTGTTTATGTCGATTCACGCCGACGGCTTTACCAACCCGTCAGCCGCCGGCGCCTCGGTGTTTGCGCTTTCCAACCGCGGCGCCAGTAGCGCCATGGCGAAATACCTCTCCGATCGCGAAAACCGGGCGGATGAAGTCGCCGGGAAGAAAGCCACTGACAAGGACCACCTGCTACAGCAGGTGCTGTTCGACCTCGTGCAGACGGATACGATCAAAAACAGCCTGACGCTCGGCTCGCATATTCTGAAAAAGATTAAGCCGGTGCATCGACTGCACAGTAAAGGCACCGAGCAGGCGGCGTTCGTGGTGCTGAAATCACCGTCCATCCCGTCCGTACTGGTGGAAACCTCGTTCATTACCAACCCGGAAGAGGAGCGACTCCTCGGCACCGCGGCGTTTCGTCAGAAGATTGCCAACGCCATCGCTTCCGGCATTATCAGTTACTTCAACTGGTTCGATAACCAAAAAGCGCACTCCAGGAAACGTTGATGAAACCCAATGCTCAACTGGTCAAAACGTTCCTGCTGCAGCTGCAGGATGAGATTTGCCAGAAACTGGCCGCCGCAGACGGCGGAGAATTTCAGGAAGATACCTGGCAGCGCGAGGCCGGTGGTGGCGGACGCAGCCGCGTGCTGCGTAACGGCGGCATCTTTGAACAGGCCGGGGTGAATTTTTCCCACGTTCATGGCGACGCGATGCCCGCGTCTGCGACGGCACATCGTCCTGAGCTTGCAGGCCGCAGCTTCGAAGCGATGGGCGTCTCGCTGGTGGTGCATCCGCACAACCCGTTTGTGCCGACCAGCCACGCCAACGTGCGCTTTTTCATTGCCGAAAAGCCGGGGGCCGATCCGGTCTGGTGGTTTGGCGGCGGTTTCGACATGACGCCCTACTACGGCTTCGAAGAGGATGCCGTGCACTGGCACACCACCGCGCGGGACCTTTGTCTGCCGTTTGGCGAAGACGTTTACCCGAAATATAAAAAGTGGTGCGACGACTACTTTTACCTGAAGCACCGCGACGAGCAGCGCGGCATCGGCGGGCTGTTCTTTGACGACCTCAACACGCCTGATTTTGATACCGCGTTCAGCTTTATGCGCGCGGTGGGTGAAGGCTATACCGACGCCTATCTGCCCATCGTCGAACGCCGTAAAAACACCGACTACGGCGTACGCGAGCGTGAGTTCCAGCTCTACCGCCGCGGGCGCTACGTGGAGTTCAACCTGGTGTGGGATCGCGGGACGCTGTTCGGCCTGCAGACCGGCGGGCGCACGGAGTCGATTCTGATGTCGATGCCGCCGTTGGTGCGCTGGGAATACTGCTACGAGCCAAAAGAAGGCAGCCCGGAGGCTGCCTTAAAAGAGTTTATTCAGGTTCGGGATTGGGTGTAACTCCCCTCACCCCGGCCCTCTCCCCATAGGGGAGAGGGTGAAAGACGGCTCGGTGCAGTTCCCTCTCCCCTATGGGGAGAGGGTTAGGGTGAGGGGTTTACAGCGGCTGCGTCTGCGCCTCAACCACCGCCAGCGCCACCATATTCACGATACGGCGCACGGAGGCAATCGGCGTTAACACGTGCACCGGTTTTGCCACGCCCATCAGCACCGGTCCTACGGTTACCCCTTCAGAGCTGGAGACGCGCAGCAGGTTATAGCTGATACGCGCCGCTTCCACGTTCGGCATAATCAGGATATTTGCCGATCCCTTCAGCGGGCTGTCCGGCATACGTTCGTTACGGATGCTCTCCACCAGCGCCGCATCGCCGTGCATTTCCCCGTCAATCATCAGCTCTGGCGCGCGCTCGCGCACCAGCGCCAGCGTCTCACGCATTTTGCAGGCCGCCGCCGATTTAGACGAACCAAAGTTAGAGTGCGACAGCAGCGCCACCTTCGGTTCGATACCAAAGCGACGCACGGTCTCAGCGGCCATCACGGTGATCTCCGCCAGCTCGTCCGGGGTGGGATCGTCGTTAACGTAGGTATCGGCAATAAAGGTGTTGCCGCTTGGCAGCAGCAGGGCGTTCATCGCCCCGGCGGTGTGCACGCCGTCGCGATAGCCGAAGATCTCCTGCACCACGCTAAAGTGCTCGTGGTAATCGCCGATGGTGCCGCAGATCAGCGCATCCGCCTCGCCGCGATGGACCATGATCGCGCCGATCACCGTCGTGTTGCTGATGACGGCTTTCTGCGCCTGCTCCTGGGTGATCCCCCGACGTTTCATGATCGCGTAGTATTCGCTCCAGTACTCTTTGAAGCGCGGATCGGATTCGTTGTTAACGATCTCGAAGTCGACGCCCGGCTTAATCTGCAGGCCCAGCTTCTGGATACGCATTTCGATCACGCTCGGACGACCAATCAGAATCGGCTTCGCCAGGCCTAAGGTGATCAGCTCCTGGGTGGCGTGCAGCACGCGCGCCTCTTCCCCTTCCGCCAGCACCACGCGCTTCGCGTCGGCGCGCGCCTGGGAGAAGATCGGCTTCATGAACAGGTTCGTTTTATAAACAAACTCGGTGAGTTTATCGACGTAAGCGTCGAAATCCTCAATCGGACGCGTCGCCACGCCGGAATCCATCGCCGCTTTGGCCACCGCAGGGGCAATTTTGACAATCAGACGCGGGTCGAACGGTTTTGGAATGATGTAGTCCGGGCCAAAGCTCAGATCCTGATCGCCATAGGCTGAGGCAACCACTTCGCTCTGCTCGGCGTGGGCCAGCTCCGCGATGGCGTGCACGGCGGCCAGCTTCATCTCTTCGTTGATTGCCGTCGCGCCGACGTCCAGCGCGCCGCGGAAGATGAACGGGAAGCAGAGCACGTTGTTGACCTGGTTCGGGTAGTCGGAACGCCCGGTACAGATAATGGCGTCTTCACGCACCGCTTTCGCCAGCGGCGGCAGAATTTCCGGTTCCGGGTTGGCCAGGGCCAGGATCATCGGCGCGCGCGCCATCTTCTTCACCATCTCCTGGGTCAGGACCTTCGGACCCGAGCAGCCGAGGAAGATATCCGCGCCGTCGATCACGTCCTCAAGCGTGCGTTTACCGTCGTCCTCTACCGCATACGCCGCTTTGGTTTCCGCCATGTTTGGCTCGCGGTCTTTGTAAATCACGCCCTTGGAGTCGCAGACCACAATGTTGTGTTTCTGCATCCCCAGCGCCACCAGCAGGTTCATACAGGCGATGGCCGCGGCGCCTGCGCCCGACACCACCATGCGCACGTCGGAGAGATTTTTCTCCACCACGCGCAGGCCGTTGAGAATGGCGGCGGTGCTGATAATGGCCGTACCGTGCTGGTCGTCATGGAACACGGGAATGTTCATACGCTCGCGCAGCTTCTGCTCGATATAGAAACATTCCGGCGCTTTAATGTCTTCCAGGTTGATCCCCCCGAAGGTCGGCTCCAGCGCGGCTACCACGTTGATGAATTTGTCAGGATCGAGCTCGTCCACCTCGATATCAAACACGTCGATACCGGCGAATTTCTTGAACAGTACCCCCTTGCCTTCCATCACCGGCTTACCGGCCAGCGCGCCGATGTTACCGAGACCCAGTACCGCCGTGCCGTTAGAGATCACGGCAACAAGGTTGCCACGCGCGGTATATTTGTAGGCCGCCAGCGGATCTTTTTCGATTTCCAGACACGGGGCCGCTACGCCCGGCGAATAGGCCAGCGCCAGATCGCGCTGGGTTGCCAGCGGTTTGGTTGGGGAGACCTGAATTTTGCCCGGGACAGGGAACTCGTGAAAATCGAGGGCACTCTGTTTCAACTGCTCATCCATCTTATTTATCCTTTCACGTATCGGTCAAAAGGGTGACGAAAGCGATCCGGTTGCACACCCTGGTGTGCCGCCTAGTATCGCCTCAGACTGCCTCCTAAACTTTGAAGGCTGCCAAACTCTCACCATCACACATTAAAAATTGTTATCAATTTATAACAGCCATGTTACCCGTCTCAAAAGCAATGCCTCCCCCGTCTGCTATGCTTTTTTGTTAAGTCCATCATGATTTTCCCAGAAGTGTGAACTAACGCACTCATCTAACTCTTTTATTTCCAAGGAGTAATCATTTATGAACCAGCTAGACGGCATCAAACAATTCACCACCGTGGTCGCCGACAGCGGCGATATCGAGTCGATTCGTCACTACCAGCCGGAGGATGCGACCACTAACCCTTCACTACTGCTCAAGGCAGCCGGGCTTGCCCATTTTAGTCATCTGATTGATGACGCCATTGCCTACGGTAAGCAGCGCGGGAAAACGCAGGAGCAGCAGGTCGCCGAAGCCAGCGACAAGCTGGCGGTTAATTTTGGTGCGGAAATTCTTAAAAGCATTCCGGGCCGCGTCTCGACCGAAGTCGACGCCCGCCTGTCGTTCGATAAAGAAAAGAGCATTAATAAAGCGCGTCGTCTGGTGGAACTCTACCAGGAGCAGGGGATCGATAAATCACGCATTCTGATCAAGCTGGCGTCGACCTGGGAAGGCATCCGCGCCGCAGAGGTGCTGGAAAAAGAGGGGATTCACTGCAACCTGACGCTGCTGTTCTCCTTTGCCCAGGCGCGCGCCTGTGCCGAAGCGGGCGTGTTCCTGGTGTCACCGTTTGTAGGCCGTATCTACGACTGGTACCAGGCGAAACAGCCGATGGATCCGTACGTGGTGGATGAGGACCCGGGGGTGAAATCGGTGCGCAATATTTACGACTACTACAAACAGCATCGCTACGAGACCATCGTGATGGGGGCCAGCTTCCGCCGTACCGAGCAGATCCTTGCCCTGGCAGGCTGCGACCGCCTGACCATCTCCCCTAACCTGCTCAAAGAACTACAGGACAAAGAAGAGACGGTGATCCGCAAGCTGGTGCCAACCTCTACCGTTCTGCCAAAACCGAAAGCCATGACCGAAGCGGAGTTCCGCTGGGAGCACAATCAGGACGCCATGGCCGTGGAAAAACTGGCGGAAGGTATCCGTCTGTTTGCCGTCGACCAGCGCAAACTTGAAGATCTTCTCGCTGCCAAACTTTAACCTTGCCACGGAGTGAACTATGTCCCGTAAAGAGCTCGCCAATGCCATCCGCGCCCTCAGCATGGATGCCGTGCAGAAAGCCAATTCCGGCCACCCCGGCGCACCGATGGGCATGGCCGATATTGCCGAAGTGCTGTGGAACGACTTCCTGAAGCACAACCCCAACGATCCCACCTGGTATGACCGTGACCGCTTTATTCTCTCCAACGGCCACGCCTCGATGCTGCTCTACAGCCTGCTACACCTGTCCGGTTACGATCTGCCGCTTGAGGAGCTGAAAAACTTCCGCCAGCTGCACTCCAAAACCCCGGGACACCCGGAGATTGGCTATACGCCGGGCGTGGAGACCACCACCGGGCCGCTCGGTCAGGGGCTGGCAAATGCGGTCGGGCTGGCGATTGCCGAACGTACCCTGGCGGCACAGTTCAACCAGCCGGACCACGAGATTGTCGATCACTACACCTACGTGTTTATGGGTGACGGCTGTCTGATGGAGGGGATCTCCCACGAGGTTTGCTCCCTGGCGGGCACCCTGGGGCTGGGCAAGCTGATCGGGTTCTACGATCACAACGGCATCTCCATCGACGGGGAAACCGAAGGCTGGTTCACTGACGACACGGCAAAACGCTTCGAGGCCTACCACTGGCACGTGGTGCATGAGATCGACGGCCATGATCCTGAGGCGGTGAAAAAAGCGATTCAGGAAGCGCAGAGCGTGAAGGACAAACCGTCCCTGATTATCTGCCGCACGGTTATCGGCTTCGGCTCACCGAACAAGGCGGGCAAAGAAGAGGCGCACGGCGCGGCGCTGGGTGACGAAGAAGTGGCGCTGACCCGCCAGAAGCTGGGCTGGAAATACCCGCCATTTGAAATCCCGAAAGAGATCTACAGAGCCTGGGATGCCCGTGAAGCGGGTGAAAAAGCCCAGCACGCCTGGAACGAGAAGTTTGCCGCCTACAAAAAAGCGCACCCGGATCTGGCCGCCGAGTTTTCCCGCCGCATGAGCGGCGGTCTGCCGGAGGACTGGGACGATAAAACTCAGGCGCTGATTGAAAACCTGCAGTCCAACCCGGCAAAAATCGCCACCCGTAAGGCGTCGCAAAACACCCTGAATGCGATTGGCCCTCTTCTCCCTGAACTGCTGGGCGGCTCGGCGGATCTGGCACCGAGTAACCTGACCATCTGGTCGGGCTCGAAATCGCTGAAAGAGGACATTGCCGGGAACTATATCCACTACGGCGTGCGCGAGTTCGGGATGACCGCGATCGCCAACGGCATCGCTCACCACGGCGGCTTCGTGCCCTACACCGCCACCTTCCTGATGTTCGTCGAGTACGCCCGTAACGCGGCGCGCATGGCAGCGCTGATGAAGGCGCGGCAGATTATGGTCTATACCCACGACTCCATCGGTCTGGGAGAAGACGGCCCCACCCACCAGGCGGTTGAACAGCTGGCGAGCCTGCGCCTGACGCCAAACTTCAGCACCTGGCGTCCCTGCGATCAGGTCGAAGCGGCGGTGGGCTGGAAGCTGGCGGTAGAACGCCATAACGGCCCGACGGCACTGATTCTGTCACGTCAGAACCTGGCGCAGATAGAGCGCACGCCGGAGCAGGTGAAAAACATCGCTCGCGGCGGCTATATCCTGAAAGACAGCGGCGGCAAGCCGGACGTGATCCTGATTGCGACCGGTTCAGAGGTGGAAATCACGGTGAAAGCGGCGGAGAAACTGACCGCCGAGGGCCACGCGGTGCGTGTCGTCTCCCTGCCTTCCACGGATATCTTTGACGCCCAGGACGAGGCGTACCGGGAATCGGTCCTGCCGTCCAGCGTCGCGGCGCGCGTGGCGGTGGAGGCCGGTATTGCCGACTACTGGTACAAGTATGTCGGGCTCAAAGGAGCGATTGTGGGCATGCGGGGCTACGGTGAGTCCGCCCCTGCCGATAAGCTGTTCCCGTACTTCGGCTTTACCGTTGAGAACGTGGTGGAGAAGGCGCTGAGCGTGATCTAATGCGGCCTGCGTTGCCGGGTGGCGCTGTCGCTTACCCGGCCTACGGCTCGGTTTTTTGTAGGCCGGGTAAGGTGAAGCCGCCACCCGGCACATTGCCACAGACCACATGATTCGTAGGCCGGGTAAGGCGAAGCCGCCACCCGGCACATTGCCACAGACCACATGATTCGTAGGCCGGGTAAGGCGAAGCCGCCACCCGGCACATTGCCACAGACCGCAAGATTCGTAGGCCGGGTAAGCGACTGCGCCATCCGGCAAAAAGCTACCGCGTGATCCACAGCGTGGGCCAGGCGTCTGGCCCGTTCCAGTTATCGCAGCTGGGTTCCTCAGCATAACGCACCAAGCGGAAACGCTGGCCGTCAAACCGCCAGCGCGTCTGGAACCCACAGTCGCCCATACCGCGCCCCAGCGAGAGCGTGGTCAGCTCGCGCGTCTTCTCATCAAAGCTGGCGTTCATCAACTCTATTTCGCTGCTGTCGCTTGACGGCGTAAACGGCAGACGCAGCCTGACGCTGCGGGCAGAGAACGGTTTCTTACGTGACACCAGCCACGCCAGATCGACGGTGTTATAGGCCCCCGCCTCGCAGCTGACGATCAGCAGCGCCTTGTCATCGGTTAACGCGGTGACGCGCACTTCCCGGCGGTTAGGATCCAGCGAGCACTGGCTGCTGTTCATCCTGCCGGTGCCATAATCCAGCAGGTCGTTCAGTTCGGCATGGGAAAGCGGTGTTGGGGTAGGATTAACGGTCGCCACCTTTTTCAGGGCGGGTGCGGGCGGTACGCTTAACGGCGGATCGTCACCTTTTCTGATCCACGCGGTTTCACTGCCCACGCGCTTTTGCTGCGCATCAATGAACAGCAGCGCGGCTTTCAGACCGCTCAGAGATATCACCTGCTTACCGCCGCGAAGGGTCAGGGCCTTCCCTTCCTGGATATTTTTCAGAAAGGCGGTGATGGTGGTCGCATCGTCCGTTTTCAGATGCCAGGGCGTGAGCTGCCAGCGCTGTTTGTCCAGCTTCAGGGGAACATTATCCAGCAGCAGTCGGGGGGCAATCTCAGGCTCTTTCACGGAAGGCGTATCAAGCCCGCCGAGATCGATACGCAGCGTGGCATCCGTTTTCGCCCCGGCGCTTCGGGTGAGCGTCATGACCAGACCACGGTGTTCGCCCGTGTTGCGGGCAAGGCAAAAGTTCTGGTTATTGCAGGTCACCTGCCAGTCAGAAAAGGCTTGCTGCGCGGGTGCAGCCCGCACCTGCGGCGCGAGGAGCACACAAAACAGGGAAAATAAAAAGACGCTGTAGCGCATGAATGGCACAATCCCGGAACGAAAACGTGTAACTGGGCAGTATCTTCGTGTTCCCGCCGGGGTTGCTCAATCGGATTTATCAGATATACCCGAAAAACAGGCTATATCCGTTCGAAAGGGGTATTCATCAGCCCGGTAGTCTGTAAATACTGCAGTAATATCACTGCCTTACCATCCCTGATTTCGCCTGAACGCACCATCTCCAGCGCCCGGGCAAAAGGAAGCTCCAGCACTTCGATATCTTCATCTTCTACGCCGCCGCCCCGGTGAGTGCGCTGCGCGTCGCTGTATTCCGCGATGAAGAAATGGACGATTTCCGTCACGCCGCCCGGCGACATAAACAGCTCGAAGACCTTTTTGACCTCGCCCACTTCGAAGCCGGTCTCTTCGACGGCCTCTTTGCGGATGCAGACTTCCGGCTCATCGTCATCGAGCAGGCCCGCGCAGGTTTCAATCAGACGTCCGTCCGGGTTGCCATTGACCCATGTTGCCACCCTGAACTGGCGGATCAGCACCACGCTCTGCTTTTCACGATTATAGAGCAGGATAGTTGCCCCATTGCCGCGGTCGTAGACCTCGCGCCTGTGGCGGATCACTTCACCGTTGTTACGCGTCAGATCGTAGGTGATGTTACGCAGGACAAAGTAGTTTTCAGAGAGAATTTTGTCTTTGATAACGTCTATTTTCAGGGTCATACGGGCTCCACGACACAATGAGTCGTCCTATACTACGCCGTGAATCCCGCTTTGTCGCACGCCGGATTAATGATGCTGTGGCGCATTACCTCCCAGCCAGTCGAGTATCCCTTGCGCGGCATGACGTCCTTCCGCCATCGCGGTCACCACCAGATCCGCGCCGCGTACCGCATCGCCCCCGGCGAAGATCTGCGGATTGGTCGTCTGGTAACGGTAGCGGCTCTCAACCGAGGCCACGATCCGTCCCCAGTCGTCCGTTTCAACCCCCTGCGCCTGCAGCCAGGGCATCGCGTGAGGATTAAAACCAAACGCCATGATGACCGCATCCGCGACCATTACAAACTCGCTGCCCGCCACCGGAACGGGCCGACGCCGTCCCTGCGCATCCGATTCACCGAGCACGGTTCGCAGCATCCGGATACCGTTGACCTTACCGTTCGGATCCAGCGTCAGCTCAACCGGCTGAACGTTAAACTCAAACGCGGCCCCCTCTTCTCTGGCATTCTTCACCTCTTTCTTCGAGCCTGGCATGTTGGCCTCATCCCGACGATAGGCGCAGGTGACGTTTGCCGCCCCGTGGCGTAACGCAGTGCGGACGCAGTCCATCGCGGTGTCGCCTCCGCCCAGCACCACCACGTTCATGCCACGGGTGTCGATGAACGGTTCGCTGGCCGTCGCCTCCAGCCCCATAACATGCCGCGTGTTGCCTACCAGGAAAGGCAGCGCGTCGTAGCCCCCTGGCGCGTCCTCGTTCGGGATACCCGCCTTCATCGAACGATAGGTTCCCACCCCAATAAACAGGGCGTCGTAATCGTGCTTAAGCTGTGACATCGACACGTCCTGGCCCACCTCGCAGTTCAGCTCGAAGCGGATCCCCATCGCGGTAAATATCTCTCTGCGCCGCGCGAGCAGCGATTTGTCGAGCTTAAATGCCGGGATGCCAAAGGTCAGCAAACCGCCGATCTCCGGATGCCGGTCATAGACCGTCACGCTCACGCCGTGGCGCGCCAGCACGTCGGCGCATGCCAGCCCGGCTGGCCCCGCGCCGACAATCGCGACACGTTTACCTGACGGCGTGACGGCGGACATATCCGGCCGCCAGCCCATCGCCAGCGCCCGATCGGCGATATAGCGCTCGATGTTGCCGATGGTCACGGCGCCCGCCGCTTCACGCAGCGTGCAGGCCCCCTCGCATAGCCGGTCCTGCGGACAGACGCGGCCGGTAATTTCGGGTAAACAGTTGGTCTGATGAGAAAGCTCAGCCGCGCCGGTGATATCCCCCGCGTTGAGGCGCTCAATCCACTGCGGAATGTGGTTATGCAGCGGGCAGGTCCATTCGCAAATGCTGTGCTCGCCGCACTTCAGGCAGCGCGACGCCTCGCGGTTGGCCTGTTCGGCCCGGAACGACAGGTAAATTTCGCTAAAATGGCTCACGCGTTCGGCGGCAGCCAGCTTATCGGGCTCGCCGCGGGGCGCCGTCGCCTGCATCTGCTGCAGTTTGGTACGCGGCGCGTCCACGCTGACGGCCTCCGCATCATGCCAGGGTTGCGCCTCCAGGCAGGCCGTGCGCTGTCGGCGCGATTTCGCCAGATTATCCAGCACGGCAGGCGTCGCTAGGGAGAGGACATCTGCGGGGCAATTTTCGATACAGGCCGGGCCGTGTGGACGCGTCAGGCAGAGATCGCATTTATTCGCCGAGGCCTTCACGCTGCCCTTGTCGAGCGGGGTGACGATAATCTCCATCGTGCCAAACGGGCAGGCCACCACGCAGGCCTTACAGCCGATGCATTTTTGTTGATTCACCTGTACGCTGTCATCGCATTTGCTGATGGCGCCGTTCGGGCAGCTTTGCGCGCAAGGTGCATTTTCGCAATGATGGCAGGTCACCGGGCGGCTCTTCTCGCCGGATCTCAGGACCGTGATACGGGGATGAAAATGGCGCTCGCTCAGGACATGCTGCTCATCGTTGTGCGCCATCACGCAGGCCACTTCGCAGGCGCGACACCCAATGCACTGCTGGCTGTTAGCCATAATAAAACGATTCATAACCACACCTGTTTTTGGTTCAATAACCTTTCTCTTTATAAGAGTATGGTATTTACGCATCACGGTGCGATCGGGCAATGTTCAAATGCCCTGAACGCCCAATTATTTCCAGTGAACCTGTGGCAGATCAATTTAATTCAGAGAGCCGTTCTGTGACCGTTAAACGACCCGTTTCCGGAAGCCTTGCCTGGGCTTTCTTTTCGATCATTGCCCTATCCGTGCTCAGCAGCACCGTCGCGCTGCTGACGCTGGCCAGCAGCCAGCGCGATGCCGAAGCCATTAATATCGCCGGTTCGCTACGCATGCAGAGCTATCGTCTGGGCTACGAGATGCAGCGCAACAGTCCTTCCCTTGCGGCACATCGCGAGAGCTGGCAACAGACGCTCGGCGCGCCTGCCCTGCAGAAGCTGAACCGCTGGTACGTCCCGGACAATGTGAAAGCACGCTATCAGCAGCTGCATGTGGCCTGGCAGGAGATGGATGCGCGCATCGCCCACGGCGACAGCGCGTGGTATCAACGCAATATTGAAGATTTTGTCGGCCGCATTGATGCCTTTGTGCTCGCCCTCCAGCACTACACCGAACATAAAATTCAGACGGTCACCCTGCTCTCGCTGGCTGGCGCACTCGGGATCCTGCTGCTGACGCTGTTTACCCTGCGACGCATCCGTCGCCAGGTGGTGCTGCCGCTAAACAACCTGGTGGCGGCCAGCGAACGCATTGAGCGCGGCGAATTTGCCACTCCTGCGCCGGATAGCGCCCTGCCGAACGAGCTGGGGCAGCTTTCGCGCGCCTTTAACCACATGTCGGCCGAGCTTGATACGCTCTACCGTTCGCTCGAAGCCTCGGTTGCGGAAAAGACGCGGCACCTGCACGAAGCCCACCAGCAGCTCGACATGCTGTTCAAGTGCTCGCAGGCGCTCAATACCGGCCAGATAGACAGCCACTGTTTCCGGCATATCCTGCAGATTGTCCATGACTATACGCAGATGAATTATCTGGAACTGCGCACCAGCGACGACTGGCGGCTGTGTGAAGGGACGGAGGCTGAGGGTATCCCTCTGCAAAACCTGCCGGTACTGATGCAGGACACGCTCTACGGCGAGCTGCGCTGGCAAAGCGAGGCGGACAGCGTCCCCCTTCCGCTGATGAGAAGCGTGGCGACCATGCTCGGGCGCGGACTGTACTTTAACCAGGCGCAAAAGCATTACCAGCAGCTGCTGCTGATGGAAGAGCGCGCCACCATTGCCCGCGAGCTGCACGATTCGCTGGCGCAGGTGCTGTCGTATCTGCGCATTCAGCTTGCGTTGCTCAAACGCGCCGTGCCGGAAGAAAATACCCCGGCTCAGACCATTATCACCGACTTCTCCCGTGAGCTGAACAACGCCTGGCAGCAGCTTCGCGAGCTGCTGACTACCTTCCGCCTGACGTTGAACCATGCGAATTTACCCGCGGCGCTGCAGGAGTCCCTCGACGGGCTGCAGAGCCAGACGCAGGCGAAACTGCATCTCGACTGCCGCCTCTCCTCGCTGGCGCTCGACGCGCAAAAGCAGGTGCATTTGCTGCAGATCGTGCGTGAGGCGGTGTTGAACGCCATTAAGCACGCGCAGGCAAGCGAAATCACCGTCAGCTGCGTGACCGCAGTGGACGGTACGCACAGCGTCAGCATTCGCGACAACGGCATCGGGATTGGCGAAGCCAGCGAGCCGCCGGGACATTACGGGCTGAACATTATGCGCGAACGCGCGCAGCGGCTTGGAGGAGTGCTGCACTTTTCACAGCCGCAAAACGGCGGCACGCTGGTCAGCGTGACGTTCCCGGCGCCCACGCCGTTTACGGGTAAATAACGGTAAAGAGGGAAGCGCAGGGAAAAGCGCATGATAATTTACACTATCTCCTTTATTTCTCCACGTTTGACCTGGGCCTTACCGCTAAAGTTATGCGGGCAATAAACAATAATGACGTGCAGCAAAACGAGGTCACACTTTCATGGCGAATTTTTTCATCGATCGCCCCATTTTTGCCTGGGTGCTTGCCATCCTGTTGTGTCTGACAGGCGTCCTGGCGATTACTTCACTTCCCGTTGAGCAATACCCCGACCTGGCACCGCCGAACGTGCGCGTCACCGCAAACTACCCCGGCGCGTCGGCACAAACGCTGGAAAATACCGTGACGCAGGTTATCGAGCAGAACATGACGGGTCTGGATAACCTGATGTACATGTCCTCGCAAAGCAGCGCCACGGGACAGGCGACGGTTACCCTGAGCTTTAAGGCGGGCACCGACCCGGACGAAGCGGTGCAGCAGGTCCAAAACCAGCTGCAGTCGGCCATGCGCAAGCTGCCCCAGGCGGTGCAGAACCAGGGCGTGACCGTGCGTAAAACCGGCGATACCAACATATTGACCATCGCGTTTGTCTCGACAGATGGCTCGATGGATAAACAGGACATCGCGGACTACGTCGCCAGTAATATTCAGGATCCCATCAGCCGTATCAACGGCGTCGGGGATATCGACGCCTACGGCTCACAATACTCCATGCGTATCTGGCTCGATCCCAACAAGCTGAACAGCTACCAGATGACGGCAACCGACGTGACGGATGCCATTAAAGCCCAGAACGCCCAGATTGCCGTGGGGCAACTGGGGGGAACGCCTTCCGTTGATAAGCAAGCCCTGAACGCCACCATTAATTCGCAATCCCTGCTGCAGACGCCGGACCAGTTCCGCAATATCACCCTGCGCGTGAATCAGGACGGCTCAGAAGTGCGTCTCGGCGATGTCGCCACGGTGGAAATGGGGGCGGAGAAATACGACTACCTGAGCCGCTTTAACGGCAATCAGGCCTCCGGTCTGGGAATTAAACTGGCCTCCGGCGCGAACGAAATGGCGACGGCAAAACTGGTGTTAGACCGTCTGGACGAGCTGTCGCAGTATTTCCCGCACGGGCTGGAGTACAAAGTCGCCTATGAAACCACCTCCTTCGTAAAAGCCTCCATTGAGGACGTGGTGAAGACTCTGCTGGAAGCCATCGCGCTGGTGTTCCTGGTCATGTACCTGTTCCTGCAAAACTTCCGCGCGACGCTGATCCCCACCATTGCCGTCCCCGTGGTGCTGCTGGGGACCTTTGCGGTGCTCTACGCATTCGGGTACAGCATTAATACCCTGACGATGTTTGCGATGGTGCTGGCAATCGGCCTTCTGGTGGATGATGCCATCGTGGTGGTTGAAAACGTCGAGCGCATCATGAGCGAAGAAGGGCTCTCTCCGCGCCAGGCGACGCGCAAGTCCATGGGGCAAATTCAGGGGGCGCTGGTCGGGATTGCGATGGTGCTGTCGGCCGTCTTTATCCCGATGGCCTTCTTTGGCGGCACCACCGGGGCGATTTACCGCCAGTTCTCGATCACCATCGTCTCGGCGATGGTGCTCTCGGTGCTGGTCGCGCTGATCCTCACCCCCGCGCTGTGCGCCACCATTCTGAAACCGCTGCACAAAGGAGAGCATCACGGGCAGAAAGGGTTCTTCGGCTGGTTTAACCGCATGTTCAACCGCAACGCCGCGCGGTATGAATCTGCCGTCGGTCGCGTACTGCACCGCAGCCTGCGCTGGATGATGATTTACGTTGTGCTGCTGGGCGGCATGGTCTGGCTGTTCCTGCACCTGCCCACCTCGTTCCTGCCGATGGAAGACCGGGGGATGTTCACCACCTCGGTGCAGCTTCCGAGCGGCGCAACGCAGCAGCAGACGCTGAAAGTGGTGCAGAAAGTGGAACAGTACTTCTTCACCAAAGAGAAAGATAACGTTGTGTCAGTCTTCTCCACCGTCGGCTCCGGCCCGGGCGGAAACGGGCAGAACGTCGCCCGCATGTTTGTCCGCCTGAAGGACTGGGACGAGCGCGATACCCGGACGGGCACCTCGTTTGCCATCATCGAACGTGCGACAAAAGCCTTTGCGCACATCAAAGAGGCGCGCGTCTTTGCCAGCAGTCCGCCAGCCATAAGCGGGCTGGGCAGTTCCGCCGGTTTCGATATGGAGCTGCAGGATCACGCCGGTGCGGGCCACACGGCGCTGATGGCGGCACGCGATAAGCTGTTAGCGCTGGCAGGCAACGATCCCGGCCTGACCCGCGTTCGCCATAACGGCCTCGACGACAGCCCGCAGCTTCAGGTGGATATCGATCAGCGTAAGGCGCAGGCGCTGGGCGTCTCGATCAACGATATCAACGACACCCTGCAAACGGCGTGGGGGTCGAGCTATGTGAATGACTTTATGGATCGCGGCCGCGTGAAAAAAGTGTATGTCCAGTCCGCCGCGCCGTTCCGCATGCTGCCGGATGATATTAACCGCTGGTTTGTCAGAAATAATGCTGGCGGCATGGTGCCGTTCTCCGCCTTTGCCAGTTCGCACTGGGAGAGCGGATCGCCACGCCTGGAACGCTATAACGGCTATTCTGCGGTTGAAATCGTCGGGGAAGCCGCGCCGGGCGTCAGCACCGGTACCGCCATGGACACCATGGAAAAACTGGTGCAACAGCTGCCCGCCGGTTTTGGTCTCGAGTGGACGGCCATGTCTTACCAGGAGCGTCTCTCAGGGGCGCAGGCCCCCGCCCTTTACGCGCTCTCGCTGCTGGTGGTCTTCCTCTGCCTTGCCGCACTGTATGAGAGCTGGTCGGTCCCGTTCTCGGTCATGCTGGTCGTGCCCCTTGGGGTTATCGGTGCGCTACTCGCGACCTGGATGCGCGGCCTGGAGAACGATGTTTACTTCCAGGTGGGCCTGCTCACCGTCATTGGGCTATCGGCGAAAAACGCCATTCTGATCGTTGAGTTTGCCAACGAGATGAATGCCAAAGGCCACGAACTGATGGCCGCCACGCTGCACGCCTGCCGTCAGCGCCTGCGTCCGATCCTGATGACGTCGCTGGCGTTTATTTTTGGTGTGCTGCCGATGGCGACCAGCACCGGTGCAGGTTCCAGCAGCCAGCATGCCGTCGGCACGGGGGTGATGGGCGGCATGATTTCGGCCACCATCCTGGCCATTTACTTCGTTCCGCTGTTCTTTGTGCTGGTGCGTCGCCGCTTCCCGCTAAAGGAACGTCCTGAGTAAGTGGTTGAAATAAAAAAAGGCGGCTTTATCGGCCGCCTTTTTACTGTGTGATTAATTCACACTATGGTTATTTTACTTATTTTAGTGCTCTTGCAATTCTTACTGAATGTCATTTACGAAGCATGCCTTCGATAAAATCTTTCCAGTTCCCCAGTTCACGTTCAATCATAACAACCTCTCTTATTATTATGCGTATTCTACAAAAACGTACCATCATTGTGAAGACTATTTAACCAATTGCTGTGATTGTACCCCACGTCCTGCGGGGATTTATGATAAATATGAACGGAGAGCCCTCAATTTTTTGTGACGGCCAGCAATATTTTGAAATAACCCTACGAACGGGTGAGTTTTATTTTATTGGCTGAGTTTATTGGGTTTTTAAAGTTTATGGACATCTATGCTTAAATGATGAAAGAATATTCAGCGTACAGTTGTGAGTCGAATTAAGCAGGCGCATTAATCCAGACAATTCCTGAATGTGTTATATTCCACTTAAGGATATATCTTCGAATTTACTGAACATTTAATTATCAGAACATCAAAAGGATTCACCATGGTTGTGATGTACGGCATTAAAAATTGCGACACCATCAAAAAAGCCCGCCGCTGGCTGGACGCTAACAGCGTGGAGTACCGCTTCCACGATTACCGTGCCGATGGGCTTGATGCAGAATTTCTGCATAGCGCTATTCGCGAACTGGGCTGGGAAGCCCTGCTGAACACCCGCGGTACCACCTGGCGTAAACTGGACGACTCTCTGCGCGCCAGCATCAAAGATGCCGACAGCGCGGCAAAACTGATGCTCGAGATGCCGGCAATTATCAAACGCCCATTGCTCTGCGCGCCAGGGCAGCCTATGCTGCTGGGTTTCAGTGAAACCCTTTATTCCGACTTTTTTCGTTGAGGTGTAGTTTATGTCATGCCCGGTCATTGAGCTGACTCAGCAGCTTATTCGCCGTCCTTCCCTTAGCCCGGACGACGCAGGTTGTCAGGCTCTTATGATTGAACGCCTGCGCGCCATCGGTTTTACCGTTGAACGCATGGATTTTGGCGATACCCAGAACTTCTGGGCGTGGCGCGGACAGGGCGAAACGCTGGCCTTCGCCGGGCATACTGACGTCGTTCCCGCCGGTGACGCGGATCGCTGGATTAACCCGCCGTTTGAGCCGACCATTCGGGATGGCATGCTGTTTGGTCGCGGCGCGGCAGACATGAAAGGCTCTCTGGCGGCGATGGTCGTGGCGGCAGAGCGCTTTGTGGCGCAGCATCCGAACCACAAAAACCGTCTCGCGTTTTTGATCACCTCCGACGAAGAAGCCAGCGCGCACAACGGTACCGTGAAGGTCGTTGAAGCGCTGATGGCACGCAACGAGCGTCTCGACTACTGCCTGGTCGGTGAGCCGTCCAGCACCGAAGTGGTGGGTGACGTCGTCAAAAACGGACGCCGTGGCTCGCTGACCTGTAACCTGACCATTCACGGCGTTCAGGGCCACGTTGCGTATCCGCATCTCGCCGATAACCCGGTCCACCGCGCCGCGCCAATGCTGAGCGAGCTGGTGGCGATTGAGTGGGATAAGGGTAACGAGTTCTTCCCGCCGACCAGCATGCAGATAGCAAACGTCAAGGCCGGGACCGGCAGCAATAACGTGATCCCGGGGATTACTTCGTCCAGTTCAACTTCCGCTTCAGCACGGAACTGACCGATGAGATGATCAAGGCGCGCGTTATCGCCCTGCTGGAAAAATATCAACTGCGCTACACCGTGGAGTGGTGGCTTTCCGGCCAGCCGTTCCTGACGCAGCGTGGCAAACTGGTGGATGCGGTGGTGAACGCCATCGAGCACTATAATGAAATTAAGCCACAGCTGCTGACAACGGGTGGCACCTCAGACGGACGCTTTATCGCCCGTATGGGTGCTCAGGTTGTCGAACTGGGGCCAGTGAACGCAACCATTCATAAAATAAATGAGTGTGTCAATGCGGCAGATTTACAACTGCTGGCCCGTATGTATCAACGTATTATGGAGCAAATCGTCGCCTGACGAACGCTCTGAGAGGAATAGCGAATGGATTGGCTTTCAAAGTACTGGTGGGTTCTGGTGTTGGTTTTTCTGGTCGGCGTACTGCTTAACGTGATTAAAGACCTTAAGCGCGTGGACCATAAAAAATTTCTCGCCAACAAACCGGATCTTCCCCCGCACCGTGATTTCAACGACAAGTGGGACGATGACGACGACTGGCCGAAGAAAGACCAGAAGAAGTAACCGGTCTGTATCCCCTCTCCTGTGGAGAGGGGATAACCTCACATAAACTCAACAATATCATCATTATCCGGCTTACCGCCGCTGAGCGCTTCATCAAAGTAGTGCTTCGGTACGGTATAGCGTAAACGATCGAGCGCAAACTGCATGCTGCGGTCGTCAATGGCGTGGCCCAGATCATCAACGATATCCAGCGTCACATCCCCACCTTCCCGAATCAGCGCTTCCTGGGCAGCAACCGCATGCGAGAGTTCAATCACCCGGTCTTCACCGCCGTGGATTAAGTGGATCGTGGTCTGCGTGGTTGCGCTTGTCGGTAACGTCGCAAAACGGCCGTTAAACGCGATCACCCGTGACACCAGACCTGGCTGCGCCTTTACGCTTTCCAGCGACATGATTGACCCCTGCGAGAAGCCAATCAGCGCGGTGGCATCGGCTCCTACGCCGCTCTGCTGCTGCCAGTAGCGGACGACCTCGATAAAGGTCGGCATGATGGCATCAATGCGCGCCTGGCGGTTCTCTTCCGTCACGCCTTGAACCGAGAACCACTGGCGCCCGTTCGGGCCGCATGGCTCTACGCCACCAATGCTAACAATCAATGCCTCCGGAAAAACGGGCGCAAACCAGCTGCCAATCTGACCCATATTGACGGCATTATCGCCAACCCCATGAAACAGAAGCAGTAACTGTTTAGCCGGTTTGTCAGGGCTTTGAACAACAAAATGGTCATGTTTCATGGTGGTCTCCTTAATAGATGACCTGGATTCTACGCCTCCCGGCGGGAATGACCATGCCACTTTACTGAAGAAGTCATTGAAAAAATTGCCATTGCAAAATGGCTTCCTTCAACTGCTGGCAGCGGGGATAATCAAGGCTTTCAAGCGCTTGCGCGGTTTCACTGCGCAGCTTGGCCAGCAACGCTTTTCGCCCGGCCTCATCCGTTTTCCCTGCCATTTTCCCCCGCAGGGCCGGAAGCGGCATATCAACGGTGAGCAACAACCGCGTCAGCGCAGCAACCGAGGTTGAAAACGCGCGATGGGCAAAAGCAAACCCCGCCAGCTCCCGCCAGTCATCACTATTAAGGGTAGCTTCCCAGCCGTCGTCCACCGGGATCTTTTCACCGTTCCAGGCCGACAGGACGCGCATATCCCGGCACAAACGCTGATGTTCCTGCGCGCACAGCCGATGCCCTGCCTCGCTCAGCGGCAGCAGCGCCATCGCCGTGTAGCAGCCGCTGCTGGCTTCCCGATGGCTCCCCATCCGCACCAGCACAAACCCGCACCGCTGCCAGAAATGCCACAGTTCGTCGGTGTAGCCAAAACTCACCGACAGATAATCTTCCCCGCTGGCGCTACGGATAAGCCGTTGCCCGATGCCTTCCCGCTGGCGCAGGGGGTGAACCGCAATGCGGCTAACCCGTCGCCCTTTCAGCGTCGCCGCGAGCGGAGAGCCGCCGTGCGCCGCCAGCGACTGCGCCACGAGATTCCCGCGCGGACGCCGGTATCCCGCCCACACGGCGCGGCTAAGCTCAGGGGACAACCCGCCCTCTTCCACTAGCCAGAGCGCGCCTGCAATCTCTGCCTCCGTCCCGGCAACAGCAAAGTGCTGGCCGGGCGCGTCCATCATCCGGCGTAAATCGAGCGGTGACGTGCGGTAGTGTGCCGCACACAGCAGTTCATACACGCTTGCCACGCGTGCCGGGTCGCTCTCCCACATCAGCGGCGCCAGCGGCGTTATACGCACGTCGCCTTCCGGTTTGCGGTCGATAAGCGCATCATCAAATAACAGAGCATTCGCCACGAATCGCTCAAGCGGACATCCGGCGGCCCAGCGAATGGGGGTCGATAAGGCATAATGCCGCAATCCGCTAAAACGGGCGCAAAACTTCAGCAGGAAACCCCTGCCCGTCCCTTCATAGCCCTGCACCGTGGTGGTTAACACTACGCGCGGAAAGCGCGTGACCAGCTTTTCCAGCAGCGGGCCCGGGATGGCAGCAGCTTCATCGACAATCAGCCAGTCGGCCTGCAACGTGGAGGCCAGCAGCGCATCCGGGGCCATAAAGTGAAAATGCTCGCCTGCAAAGCGCGCAATGACATCCGTTGCCCCTTTAGCCGGTGCCGTGACCACCGCACGCCCCTGAATGCTACTGAGCAGCATCCCCGCCAGCGCTGACTTTCCGCGCCCGCGCGGTGCCGTTACGGCTGCAATGCCCGCAGGCATGGTCAGAAGCGCGTCGAGGATCTCCGCCTGCTCACGCTGCGGTGCGCCGCTGGCAGGCTGCCAGGCGGGTAAATCCGGCGCAACGGGAACGGACAAGGGGCGATGCTGCTGCCAGACAATCGCATCCGGATCGGCGGCAAGCGTCCGGCAGAAGTGGTGCACAAAGTGTGGAGTGGCGATCGGCTCCGCGCTGTCGCTCCAGCGCAAAGAATCGCTGTCTGGCCTGTCGGCCCAGTCAGCAAGCGGAGGGACCAGCAGTACCAGGAGGCTTCCGGCGCGCAGCGTCCCGCTGAGCGCGGCGAAGGCTGAGACGTCAAAACCGGCGCGCGCGTCAAAGACAGCATGCCGATATTCGCGTCCCAGCAGTCCGCTGAGGGCTTTAGAGGGATTATCATCCAGCCACAGCCAGTCTCCCGGCAGGGTATTACGCAGGTCAGTCGCCTGACTCAACGTCCACTGCGCCTCGCCGCTGAGCACCACCAGCCGACGATGGCCGGTGCGCTCAAGCTCGCGTATCAGCTGATCAAACGCCAGCATTACATCGCTTTGCCGAAGGTATTACACTGCGCCGGGTCGCCGCTGTCGAAACCGCGTTTAAACCAGCTGTAGCGCTGCTGTGAGGTACCGTGGGTGAAGCTGTCCGGCACGACGCGCCCCTGGCTCTGCTGCTGAAGACGGTCGTCACCGATCGCCTGAGCGGCATTCAGCGCCTCCTCAAGATCGCCGGATTCCAGCACGCCCTGCTGCTGCATGCTGTGGCCCCAGACGCCCGCGAAGCAGTCCGCCTGCAGCTCCATTTTGACGGACAGGCGGTTCACTTCCGCCTGAGACGCATTTTGCTGCAGCTGGCGCACTTTTGGCTCAATCCCCAGCAGCTTTTGCACGTGGTGGCCGACTTCATGCGCGATCACGTAGCCCTGGGCAAAATCGCCGTCAGCGCCAAGCTTGCGTTTCATGTCATCGTAAAAGGAGAGATCGATATAGACGGTGCCGTCCGCCGGGCAGTAGAACGGCCCCATCACGGACTGTCCGGTACCGCATCCGGTGCGGGTTGCGCCCCGGTACATCACCAGCTTTGGCTGCTGGTAGGTACGCCCCATCTTCTCAAACAGCTGACCCCAGGTGTCTTCCGTTGTGGCGAGGATCACGGAGGTAAATTTGGCCGCTTCATCTTCATTCGGGCTGATGGAACGCTGAGAATGCTGCTGCTGTTGCAACGGCTGACCGGTCATTAACCCGGTGAGATCGACGCCGTAATACCCCGCGACCAGCACCACTATCAGCAGAATGATACCGCCCTTGCCGCTGGGTAAGCGGAAGCCGGGTCCCCCCATGGAAGGACCTCCGCCGCCATCACTGCGTCTGTCTTCTACATTGTCACTTTCACGACGCCCTTGCCAGCGCATAACCACCTCGAACTATTCCATTTATAATAGCTATGATCGTAGGCGGTTAACGGCAAGATTACCATAGGAAACAAAGGTAAGACGCCAAAGGATGCGAACATCCTTTGGCAAGTGAGGGAGTTAGTCGAGCTTAACGCCTAAACGGTGAGCAACCGCTTCGTAGGCTTCAATCAGGCCACCCAGGCTCTGACGGAAACGGTCTTTGTCCATTTTATCCAGGGTTTCTTTGTCCCACAGGCGGCTGCCGTCCGGTGAGAACTCATCGCCCAGCACCACTTCGCCTTTGAACAGACCAAACTCCAGCTTGAAGTCAACGAGGATCAGGCCCGCGTCATCAAACAATTTTTTCAGCACGTCGTTGGCTTTGTAGGTCAGCTCTTTCATGCGCGCCAGGTTCTCTTTGTTCACCCAGCCGAAGGTTTCGCAGTAGGAATCATTGACCATCGGGTCGTGCATGGCGTCGTTTTTCAGGAACAGATCGAACAGCGGTGGATTCAGTTCGATACCTTCTTCAATGCCCAGACGCTTCACCAGGGAGCCCGCCGCACGGTTACGAATAACGCACTCAACCGGAACCATATCCAGTTTTTTCACCAGACATTCCGTATCGGACAGCAACGCTTCCATCTGAGTCGGGATACCCGCTTCGGCCAGTTTGGTCATAATGAAGTGGTTGAACTTGTTGTTCACCATGCCTTTACGATCGAACTGCTCAATGCGTGCGCCATCCCCTGCTGACGTATCATTGCGGAACTCGAGCACCAACAGATCCGGGTTTTCCGTGCTGTATACGGTCTTCGCTTTGCCACGATACAACTCAGCTTGCTTCTGCATCTTCATTACTCCTGGTGTGATGATTTGTGTTCAAAACTGGGGATATTATGCCACGCACACGTTTGCGTAGCACGAAAATAAAAAGGGCTGGATTCACCAGCCCTCGTATTTATTTGCTGAATGCTGCCTGGAAGACAGCGACCAGCGCATCGTTCTGCGACTGGGTCAGCGTGTGACCTTTTGGATCGATAAACTGCAGGCTACTGCGGTTATCAAGGTCACCGACCTGAATTTTGTAGTCACCGGAGGCAAGCTGAGGATCTTTTGCACCCAGTTCCTGCCATGCGCTGTCGGAGAGCGGCTTATAGGTTGCCGTTATGCTGCCGGTTGAGCGGGTGCTGTCAGTGACTTTCATGCCCACTTTTTCCAGCGTCGCAGGCAGACGCTGCCAGGTCTGGTTAAACGGTGCGCGCACCACCAGCATTGGCAGGCCGGTATCATCCGCGCCGCTCTGGACATCGAAGGTTACACCGTTGCGGCTCTGCGCGGCGTTGGCGGCATCGGTCGCGGTTTTATCCAGACCTGCGGCAATCACGTTCAGCATTTCGGTACTGTAACGCTGCAGGGACGAGGCATCCGCAACCGGTTTACCCGCCTGCTCCAGGTTCAACAGCTTAACGTTGACCGCCTGCTGGTAACCCTGTGGTTTTACGGAGACTTGATAGCGACCGCGGTACTGCTGATCTTCATCCAGACGGTTCCATTCGATCCAGTCGGTGGTTAACGTCTGGCTGGCGTCATCGCGTTTATCGATGGTGTAGTTCTTCGACTGAATGACGCTGACAACCTGTGGCCACAGCGTGCTACCGCGCGCGCTCTCAACCATCAGAGACGCGGTATCACCGGTGAACTGGGTACGCGCCCCGTTAACCAGCGCCAGAGGCTGTGCTGGTGGACGAATATCAAGCGCTTTACCGACCAGGCCGCTGCCGTTGGTCACGGGAATATTATAATCGCCGTTCTGAATCGGCAGGATCATACCAGCCGGTGCGTGAAGTTCAGCAAGCGGGGTCGCATCCAGATAGGATTCATCACCGCTCACCTGGCGCTTGTAGCGCGAGTCTGAACTACAGGCAGCGAGCAGCATAACAAGCGAAACACTCGCAACCTTCGCCAGGCGCGACTTCTGTACTGAATAAGCCATCAAATCTCCCTAAACTCTACAGCAAACCGGCATGCTTCAGCGCTGCCCTGACGATATCACGACCGTGGTCGGTAATCGGTGTCATTGGCAGACGCAGCGTGTCGGTTGCTACAAGCCCCAACTCCTTACATGCCCATTTCACTGGGATCGGATTGGGTTCGACAAATAATTTATTGTGCAGCGGCATCAGACGCTGATTGATGACACGCGCTTCATCAAAGTGACCGGCCGCGGCCAGTTTGCACATTTCAGCCATGTCGCGCGCCGCAACGTTTGCCGTTACGGAGATCACGCCATGACCACCGAGCTGCATAAAGTCCAGCGCGGTCGCATCATCACCGCTCAACAGGATAAAGTCGTCTGAAACCAGCTCTTTGAGCTGATGAACGCGGCTTAAGTTCCCTGTCGCCTCTTTAATACCGATAATATTTTTTACTTCCGAGAGACGGCCAACGGTTTCCGGCAGCATATCGCAACCGGTACGGGACGGCACATTATACAGAATTTGTGGCAAGTCAGTATGTTCAGCGATGGCTTTGAAGTGCTGGAACAAACCTTCCTGAGTGGGACGGTTGTAGTAAGGGGTTACCGTCAGACAGCCGACAATGCCGCTGTCGTTAAAACGTTTAGTCAGGCTGATCGCTTCTGCGGTGGCATTCGCGCCTGTGCCCGCGATGACCGGAATACGTCCGTCAGCCAGTTCCAGGGTCAGCATAACCACATCGCCGTGCTCATCGTGGCTCAGCGTTGCAGATTCACCGGTAGTCCCTACCGAAACGATCGCCGAGGTTCCATTGGCGACATGGTAATCAATCAGCTTCTTCATGCTAGACCGGCAGACGTTACCTTTTTCATCCATCGGTGTTACAAGCGCGACAATACTTCCCGTGAACATGAGCCATCCTCTGTGCGAACAAGAGTCTCAATGGTACGTTTGGAACTGTAATAAAAGCAAGCGACCTGAGGCCCTCAGGCGGTTGTATGCATGTTTTTTTTATGCTTTCCTTAGGAAGACTTAACCATGCAAAGGAAGAACAGGTTTGACAACCTCATCACAACATTACCTGGTTATCACTGCGCTGGGTGCCGACAGGCCGGGTATCGTGAACACCATCACCCGCCACGTAAGCAGCTGCGGCTGTAATATCGAAGACAGCCGTCTGGCCATGCTCGGCGAAGAGTTCACATTCATTATGTTGCTTTCCGGGACATGGAACGCCATCACGTTGATTGAATCGACCCTGCCGCTGAAAGGCGCCGAGCTGGACTTGCTGATCGTCATGAAGCGCACCACCGCGCGACCGCGTCCGGCTATGCCTTCTACCGTCTGGGTGCAGGTTGAAGTGCCTGATTCTCCGCATCTGATTGAGCGCTTCACCGCGCTGTTTGACAGCCATCAGATGAACATCGCCGAGCTCGTTTCCCGCACACAGCCGGGGGACGCAAGCACGGTTCCCACGCTCTTTATTCAAATTACCGCGCACAGTCCTGCATCACAGGATGCGTCAAATATCGAGCAAGCGTTCAAAGCCCTCTGTACAGAATTAAACGCGCAGGGCAGTATAAGCGTCGTCAATTATTCGCAGCACGAACAGGATGGAGTTGAGTAATGAATCCACTGAAAGCCGGTGACATCGCACCGAAATTTAGCTTACCGGATCAAGACGGCGAGCAAGTAAATTTGACCGACTTCCAGGGACAGCGTGTTCTGGTCTATTTCTACCCGAAAGCCATGACCCCCGGCTGCACCGTACAGGCCTGCGGCTTACGCGACAACATGGATGAGTTGAAGAAAGTCGGCGTGGAAGTGCTGGGTATCAGCACCGATAAACCAGAAAAGCTGTCACGATTTGCTGAAAAAGAGCTGCTGAACTTCACGCTGCTTTCTGATGAAGATCATCAGGTTTGCGAGCAGTTTGGCGTCTGGGGCGAGAAGACGTTTATGGGTAAAACCTACGACGGCATTCACCGCATCAGCTTCCTGATTGACGCTGACGGTAAAGTTGAACACGTGTTTGACGACTTCAAAACCAGCAACCACCACGACGTGGTGTTGAACTGGCTGAAAGAAAGTGCCTGAAAGTGAGTGTCGGGTGGCGGCTTCGCCTTACCCGACCTACAAGGATAAGTCGGCCGGGTAAGCGCAACGCCACCCGGCAAAACTTACTGCTCTTCTACCGCCGGCACATCCGGCCACGCGTGGACGACCGCTTTAATCAGCGTTGCCAGCGGAATGGCGAAGAACACGCCCCAGAATCCCCACAGCCCGCCGAAAATCACCACCGATAAGATAATCACCAGCGGATGCAGGTTTACCGCTTCGGAGAACAGCACCGGTACCAGCAGGTTACCGTCCAGCCCCTGAATAATCAGGTACACCGCGAAACAACTCCAGAACTCGGTCCCCAGCCCAAACTGGAACAACGCCACGCCAACCACCGGAATGGTCACCACAAACGCGCCGATATACGGGATCAGGACCGATAACCCCACCAGCACCGCCAGCAGCAGCGAGTAGTTCAGGCCGAAAATCAGGAAGCCAATCCAGGTGGCGACCCCCACGACAATCATCTCCAGCACCTTGCCGCGAATGTAGTTGGTGATCTGCTGGTTCATCTCTTCCCAGACCTGCCCCGCCAGCCCGCGGTTGCGCGGCAGAATACGGCGCACGGCGTTAAGCATCTGGTCTTTATCTTTCACCAGGAAGAAGACCATCAGCGGCACCAGCACAAGGTAGACCGCCAGTGTCAGCAGTCCGACCAGGGACGCCAGAGAGTACTTCACCACCGAATCGCCCATCGTCATGATGCGGGCGCGCATGTTTTCGGCCATCGCGTCGATAATCCCGGCATCCATCAGCGCAGGATAACGGCGCGGTAGCGTGGCGGCGAAATCAGACAGTTTGTTCAACATGCCGGGCATATCGCGGATCAGGTTGATTCCCTGTTGCCAGGCAACCGGCATCACCACAAAGGCCATCAGCAGCAGGATGCCAACAAACAGCACCAGCACGATGCTGGTCGCCCAGCGGCGGGAACAGCCGATATGTTCCAGGCGCGCCGTGGGCCACTCCAGCAGGTACGCCAGCACAATCGCCACCAGCAGAGGGGCGAGCAGACCGCTAAAGAAGAACAGGATACCGAACCCGGCAACCAGAATAACCAACAAAGCAATGGCTTCCGGGTCGCTGAAGCGACGCCGGTACCACTGCATTAACATTTCGAGCATACAACCCTTCCCTGAATCGAATGGCGGGAGTGAGACGGTGAATTGTATCTAACTGTCACAAAAAAGACTTTCGCTTTTTGTATCCCGATCGCAATCCGCAAAAGCCTGATGAATGGGATTTTCTTCATGCTACAACACGGCTACACTCGCAGGGCAGCAGAGATGAACGATATGCCGGTTCATCGGTCAAATTAGCACATCCAACATACAGGACAGTGGTTATGTTCAGGCAATTGAGAAAAACACTGGTTGCAACACTGATTGCCGCGGTGACGGTCGGTCAGGTGTTGCCCGCTTTTGCTGACTCGTCCGATACATTGCCGGACATGGGCACCACAGCAGGAAGCACGCTCTCTATTGGGCAAGAGATGCAAATGGGGGATTACTATGTTCGCCAGCTGCGCGGCAGCGCCCCGCTGATTAACGACCCTTTGCTGGTACAGTACATAAACGGGTTGGGAATGCGTCTGGTGGCGCACGCCGATTCGGTCAGAACCCCCTTCCATTTCTATTTAATTAATAACGACGAAATCAACGCCTTCGCCTTCTTTGGCGGTAACGTGGTGCTGCATTCGGCGTTATTCCGTTACTCAGACAACGAAAGCCAGCTGGCCTCGGTGATGGCGCACGAAATTTCGCACGTCACGCAGCGTCACCTGGCGCGTGCGATGGAAGACCAGAAACGTAACGCTCCCCTTACCTGGGTAGGCGCACTGGGATCGATTCTGCTGGCGATGGCCAGCCCGCAGGCCGGGATGGCAGCGCTGACCGGTACGCTGGCAGGAACGCGCCAGGGGATGATCAGCTTTACCCAGCAGAACGAGCAGGAAGCAGACCGCATCGGCATTCAGGTGTTACAGCGTTCAGGCTTTGACCCGCAGGCCATGCCGAGCTTCCTCGAAAAACTGCTCGATCAAGCGCGTTATTCTTCCCGTCCACCGGAAATTTTGCTCACGCACCCGCTGCCTGAAAGCCGTCTGTCGGACGCGCGTAACCGTGCCAACCAGATGCGCCCGGTCGTGGTCCAGTCTTCGCAGGATTTCTACATGGCGAAGGTGAGAACGCTGGGGATGTACAATTCCGGGCGTAACCAGCTCACCAGCGACCTGCTGGATACCCTGGCGAAAGGCAACGTGCGCGAGAAGAACGCCGCGCAGTATGGTCAGGCGCTCCAGGCGATGGAAGCCAGTAAATACGACGAGGCACGTAAGGCGCTGCAGCCGCTTCTGGCTGCCGACCCAAACAACCCGTGGTACCTCGATCTGTCGACGGATATCGATCTGGGGCAGAAGAAGCCTGCCGATGCGATTAACCGCCTGAAAGGGGCGAAAGACGTCCGTACCAACCCGGTGCTGCAGCTTAACCTGGCGAATGCTTACTTGCAGGGCGGCCAGCCGGGTGAAGCGGCGACCATTCTGAACCGCTACACCTTTAATAATAAAGACGATCAAAACGGCTGGGATCTGCTCGCTCAGGCGGAAGCCCAGCTCGGCAACCGCGATCAGGAGCTGGCGGCACGCGCAGAAGGCTTTGCCCTGGTGGGGCGCCTCGATCAGGCCATTTCCGCACTCAGTAGCGCCAGCTCGCAGGTCAAACTCGGCAGCCTCCAGCAGGCCCGATACGACGCGCGTATCGATCAGCTTCGCGGCCTGCAGCAGCGCTTCAAGCCGTACGAGAAGATGTAATCAAGGAGAATTCACGTCATGACAGACGCCGTAAAAATTTACCACAACCCGCGCTGCTCCAAGAGCCGCGATACCCTGAGCCTGCTGAAGTCTAACGGCGTGGAGCCGGAGGTGGTGCTGTACCTCGACACCCCACCGGACGCGCAGACCCTCCGCCAGCTGCTGCATATGCTGGGCATGGGCAGTGCGCGAGATCTGATGCGCAAGAAAGAAGATCTGTATACGTCGCTTAACCTGGATGACAGCCGTCTCTCCGAGGCTCAGCTGATACAGGCGATGGTTGAAAATCCAAAGCTGATTGAGCGCCCGATTGTCGTGGCGAACGGCCAGGCGCGCATTGGACGCCCGCCGGAAGACGTGCTCGAGATCCTCTGATGGTTTCGCCCGGTGGCGCTGCGCTTACCGGGCCTACGGATGCCATATGTAGGCCGGGTAAGGCGCAGCCGCCACCCGGCACAACTATAGCTTCAGAATATCTTTCACAAACGGAATGGTCAGCTTGCGCTGGGCGGTAATGGAGGCGCGATCGAGCTGATCCAGCGTGTCAAACAGCGTACGCATTTCGCGATCCAGCCGCTTCAGCAGGAAACGGCCCACGTCTTCCGGCAGCTCAAAGCCGCGCTGCTTTGCGCGCAGCTGTAGCGCCTGAAGCTTATCTTCATCCGACAGCGGCTGAAGCTTATAGATTTGGCCCCAGTCCAGCCGAGACGCCAGATCCGGCAGTCCCAGATTCAGCTGGCGAGGCGGACGATCGCCGGTGATCAGCAGCCGGGTTTTGCCCGATTCCAGAATGCGGTTGTAGAGGTTAAAGATCGCCATTTCCCACGGCTCATCCCCCGCCACGCATTCGATGTTATCGATGCAGACCAGGGAGAGATGTTCCATCCCCTCCAGCACGTCAGGGACAAACCAGGTTCGTTTATCCAGCGGCACATAGCCTACCGCATCACCGCGCGCAGAGAGCTCCGCGCAGGCGGCATGCAGCAGATGGCTGCGCCCCGCGCCTTCGCGTGACCAGATATAGATGTATCCGCTGTGTTCCTGACGCAGCACGTTTTGCAGTGCAGCCAGTAAAGAGGGGTTATCACCCGGCCAGAAACTCGCAAACGTTTCGTCGTCAGGGAGATAGAGTGGCAGAGAGAGCTGTGCCGGTCCGTTCAGAAGTACCTCAACCAGATCTGACATAAAATCGGCATGGAGTTTAACACGGAACCTGCAAGGAGAGAACCGGGCGGATCGTCCGCCCGGTTATAGGATCAGTGTGACGCTTTTTCGTTTTCGTCAGCGTCCAGCACCACCTCTTCCGGACGGATCACGGAGATCAGCTTGAAAATCAGGCTCAGGCCCACGCCGACGATGGTTGCCAGCGCCATGCCTTTCAGCTCGGCCGCGCCGATGTGCACCTTCGCCCCGCTCACGCCGATAATCAGGATCACCGATGTCAGGATCAGGTTCTGCGCTTTGCTGTAATCCACTTTAGATTCAATCAGCACGCGAATACCGGAGGCACCAATTACTCCGTACAGCAGCAGAGACACGCCGCCCATCACCGGAACCGGGATGATCTGAATCGCTGCCGCCAGCTTGCCGACGCAGGAGAGCAGAATGGCGATGATCGCCGCGCCGCCGATAACCCAGGTGCTGTAAACGCGGGTAATCGCCATCACGCCGATGTTTTCACCGTAGGTGGTGTTTGGGGTAGACCCAAAGAAACCGGAGATGATGGTGGAGAAACCGTTCGCAAACATGGAGCGGTGCAGGCCCGGATCGCGGATTAAATCGCGCTTAACGATGTTCGCCGTTACCACCAGGTGGCCGACGTGCTCCGCAATCACCACCAGCGCCGCAGGCAGAATGGTGAAGATCGCAAACCATTCGAAGCGCGGCGTGTAGAAGGTTGGCAGCGCGAACCAGTGCGCCTCGGCAATCGGGGTGGTATCCACCACGCCCATCACGAAGGAGAGCGCATAGCCCGCCAGCACGCCGATCAGGATCGGGATAATCGCCATAAAGCCGCGGAACAGCACGGAGCCAAACACCGTTACGCCCAGGGTCACCAGCGAGATGATAATGGTTTTGGAATCCGGTGACTGGCCGTCAGCAGGCAGCAGACCGGCCATATTCGCCGCCACGCCCGCCAGTTCGAGACCGATGACGGCCACGATGGCACCCATCGCCGCAGGTGGGAACATCACGTCCAGCCAGCCGGTCCCGGCTTTCTTCACGATGAAGGAGACCAGGCAGAACAGCACGCCACACATGATAAAGCCGCCCAGCGCGACCTCATAACCCAGCGGCAGCAACAATAACACCGGAGAGATAAAGGCAAAGCTCGACCCGAGATACGCCGGGATTTTGCCTTTACAGATGAAGAGGTACAGCAGCGTACCGATGCCGTTGAACAGCAGCACGGTAGCCGGGTTAATGTGGAACAGGATTGGCACCAGCACGGTTGCGCCAAACATGGCGAACAGGTGCTGCAAACTAAGCGGGATAGTCTGTAAAAGCGGCGGTCTTTCACTCACCCCGATAGCACGGCGCGTCATAGTGTTTTCCTCTGAGTAGTATCGTTGTTGGTGTTTTATTCAAAAAAAAGCCGACTATCAAAGTCGGCTTATTTATCGTTATTCGATTATTTCGTACCAAAGATCTTATCGCCGGCATCGCCGAGCCCCGGGATGATGTACCCGTGCTCGTTCAGACCCTGGTCGATAGAGGCGGTATACAGCTCAACGTCCGGGTGCGCTTTTTCCAGCGCCGCGATCCCTTCCGGTGCCGCAACCAGCACCAGCACTTTAATGCTGCTGCAGCCCGCTTTTTTCAGCAGGTCGATAGTGGCAATCATTGAACCGCCGGTTGCCAGCATCGGGTCAACCACCAGCGCCATACGCTCGTCGATGTTGGACACCAGCTTCTGGAAATAAGGAACCGGCTCGAGGGTTTCTTCGTTACGGTAGATCCCCACCACGCTGATGCGCGCGCTTGGCACGTGCTCCAGCACGCCTTCCATCATGCCGAGACCGGCACGCAGGATAGGCACGACGGTAATTTTCTTACCTTTGATCTGCTCAACCTGTACCGGACCGTTCCAGCCTTCGATGGTGACTTTTTCCGTTTCCAGATCAGAGGTCGCTTCGTAGGTCAGCAGGCTGCCGACTTCAGAGGCCAGTTCGCGAAAACGCTTCGTGCTGATGTCATGCTCACGCATCAGGCCCAACTTGTGTTTAACGAGTGGGTGTTTCACTTCCACAATCTTCATTCTCTTTCTCCTCTGAATGGCATCCGCAAAAAAATCGCGGGATTATACCGCTTTTTTCGGATTAGGCCATACCCATGTTGCTTGATGTACATCAATCAAAAACAAAAAAGCCAGAGGCTGGGCTCCGGCTTGGGTGCGGGGTTCTGCCGGGTGGCGCTAACGCTTACCCGGCCTACACATCCCGTAGGCCCGGTAAGCGCAGCGCCACCGGGCAATTATAGCTGCTCCCCGTTGCTCGCGATCACCTGCTTATACCAGTCGAACGACTTCTTCTTGCTGCGGTTCAGCGTGCCGTTTCCTTCATTGTCTTTATCGACAAAGATAAAGCCGTAGCGTTTTTTCATTTCACCGGTACCGGCAGACACCAGGTCGATACAGCCCCACGGGGTATAGCCCATCAGGTCTACGCCATCCTCCACCACCGCTTTTTTCATCTCGCGGATGTGGGCGGCCAGGTAGTCAATGCGGTACTGGTCGTTCACCGTGCCGTCGCTCTCCTGCACGTCGATTGCGCCAAAACCGTTTTCAACGATAAACAGCGGCAGCTGGTAGTGATCCCAGAACCAGTTGAGGGAGTAGCGCAGCCCCACCGGGTCAATCTGCCAGCCCCAGTCGGATTTCTGCACGTACGGGTTGGAGACCAGGCTCTTGCTTTCGTCATAGTCCAACTGCGGGTTGTCCGCCGTCGCCTTGGTGGCGAAGGACATATAATAGCTAAACCCGATGTAATCCACGCAGCCCTGCGTCAGCGCGGCTTTATCTTCTTCGGTGATATCGAGCGTGAAGCCGCGACGCGCAAAGTAGTTGAGCAGATGCTGCGGGTACTTGCCGCGCACGTGCACGTCGGTGAACCAGTAGCGGCGGTGCATGGCGTTCATCGCCATCATCATGTCGTCCGGCGCGCAGGTCAGCGGGTAGATTGGGCACATGGCAATCATGCAGCCGATCTGCAGGGACGGGTTAATCTCGCGCCCCGCCTTCACCGCCAGCGCGCTGGCCACCAGCTCATAGTGCGCGGCCTGGAACATCACCGGCTCACGGTCTTCGCCCGGCGCGTACTTCAGCCCGGAGTTGGTGAACGGCGCAAAGTCTTCATGGAAGTTGGCCTGGTTGTTGATCTCGTTAAAGGTCATCCAGTACTTCACTTTATGCTGATAGCGCTGGAAAACCACTTTTGCAAAACGAACGAAGAAGTCGATCAGCTTACGGTTGCGCCAGCCGCCGTATTCGGTGACCAGGTGGAAAGGCATCTCGAAGTGAGAGAGGGTAATAACCGGTTCGATGCCGTACTTCAGGCACTCGTCGAACAGGTCGTCATAGAATTTCAGGCCAGCCTCGTTCGGCTCACGCTCGTCCCCTTTCGGGAAAATGCGCGTCCAGGCGATAGAGGTGCGGAAGCATTTGAACCCCATCTCGGCAAAGAGTTTGATGTCTTCTTTATAGCGGTGGTAGAAATCGATGGCGTCATGGTTAGGGTAATTTTTCCCCGGCAGCACGCCGTTGGTGATTTCACGCGGCACGCCGTGCGCGCCTGCAGTCATGACGTCGGCTACGCTTACGCCTTTACCCCCTTCTTGCCAGCCGCCTTCCAGCTGGTGCGCCGCAACCGCACCGCCCCACAGAAAATCTGCTTTAAATCCTGACATTCGCTTTCCCTCATTCTGCGTTATTTTCTGCAAAAACAATTACAGAAACCGGTTTCAGTTGAATGATGTGCAAAGCCGTTTCGGGTTGCAAGGAGAATACCGAAACCGGTTTCATTTTCGTGAACAGACGCAAGTTTGGGCGCACTGGCAGGCTGCGCGTAAAAAAAGATCCTCTCGCCGAGAATAGGCTCGCAAACGTTTGCCTGGACTGTTAGAATTGCGCCGATTTTTCTTACTAGCTATGCAATCGCGTGGGGATTTAAGCCGTGACCAACAAAACTTCTCTCAGCTACAAAGATGCCGGTGTTGATATTGACGCAGGTAATGCGCTGGTTGACCGAATCAAAGGTGTGGTGAAAAAAACCCGCCGCCCGGAAGTGATGGGTGGTCTGGGTGGATTCGGCGCACTGTGCGCGCTGCCGCAAAAATATCGTGAACCTGTTCTGGTCTCGGGAACTGACGGTGTAGGCACCAAACTGCGCCTGGCGATGGATTTAAAACGTCACGACACGATCGGTATCGATCTGGTCGCGATGTGCGTGAATGACCTGGTGGTTCAGGGCGCAGAGCCGCTGTTCTTCCTCGATTACTACGCGACCGGCAAACTGGACGTGGATACCGCGGCAAGCGTGATCAACGGTATCGCCGAAGGGTGTCTGCAGTCTGGCTGTGCGCTGGTCGGCGGTGAAACCGCGGAAATGCCGGGCATGTATCACGGCGAAGATTATGACGTCGCAGGCTTCTGCGTCGGCGTAGTAGAAAAATCAGAAATTATTGACGGCAGCAAAGTGGCGGATGGCGATGTGCTGATCGCGCTGGCCTCCAGCGGCCCGCACTCCAACGGCTACTCCCTGGTGCGTAAAATCCTTGAGGTGAGCGGTTGCGACCCACAGACGACCGAGCTTGAAGGGAAACCGCTGGCTGACCATCTGCTGGCCCCAACCCGCATCTACGTGAAGAACGTGCTGGAACTGATCGAGAACGTTGACGTGCACGCTATTGCCCACCTGACCGGTGGTGGCTTCTGGGAAAACATCCCGCGCGTGCTGCCGGACAACACCCAGGCGGTGATCGACGAGTCCTCATGGCAGTGGCCAGCGGTCTTTAACTGGCTGCAGACCGCAGGCAACGTGAGCTCTCACGAAATGTACCGCACCTTTAACTGCGGCGTGGGCATGGTTATCGCACTGCCGGCAAGCGAAGCGGATAAAGCGGTCAAGCTGCTGACCGAGAAAGGTGAAAACGCGTGGAAAATCGGTACGATTAAAGCCTCCGATTCCGAACAGCGTGTGGTCATTGAATGAAAAACATCGTGGTGCTCATTTCCGGCAACGGAAGTAATTTGCAGGCCATCATAGACGCCTGCAAGCAGAACAAAATCAACGGCACCATTCGGGCAGTATTCAGCAACAAGGCCGACGCGTTCGGCCTTGAGCGCGCGCGGGAAGCAAACATACCCGCGCACGCGCTGGAAGCCAGCCAGTTCGCCGGGCGTGAAGCCTTTGACCGCGAGCTGGTTCATGAGATTGATGCCTACGCGCCGGACGTCGTGGTGCTGGCGGGCTATATGCGCATTCTGAGCCCGGCCTTTGTCGCGCACTACGCCGGACGTTTGCTGAATATTCACCCTTCTCTTCTGCCGAAATATCCCGGCCTGCATACCCATCGTCAGGTTCTGGAAAACGGCGATGAGGAGCACGGCACCTCCGTGCATTTCGTGACCGACGAGCTGGACGGCGGTCCGGTGATCCTGCAGGCCAAAGTCCCGGTCTTTGATGGCGACAGCGAAGAAGACGTGACCGAACGCGTGCAGACCCAGGAGCATGCCATTTACCCACTGGTGGTAAGCTGGTTTGTTGACGGGCGTCTCGAAATGCGCGACGGCGCAGCCTGGCTGGATGGCGTGAAGTTACCCCCGCAGGGTCATGCTGCCGAAGAGTAGTCTCTTTGAATTGCCCGGCGGCGCTTCGCTTGTACGGGCCTACGGTCCCGTAGGTCGTGATAAGCGCAGCGCCCCCCTCCCCCAACCCTCTAAATTCCCCAACAAAAAAAATAACTGTCATACTTTTCTGGCACTGTTGGACATATCGTGGAAATGCTCGCCATAATAAGGACGAGACGGATTTACCACGTCCTGTGATTGAACTGGAGTGTGAGCTGTAATGGGTCAGGAAAAGTTATATATCGAGAAAGAGCTAAGCTGGTTAGCATTTAACGAACGTGTACTCCAGGAAGCGGCTGACAAAAGTAACCCGCTGATCGAACGCATGCGTTTTTTGGGCATCTATTCCAACAACCTGGATGAGTTCTACAAGGTTCGCTTTGCCGAGCTGAAGAGACGCATCATCATCAGCGAAGAACAGGGCCTAAACTCGCACTCGCGGCACCTGCTGGGCAAAATCCAGTCCCGCGTGTTGAAAGCCGATCAGGAATTTGACGGCCTGTATAACGAACTGCTGCTGGAGATGGCGCGTAATCAAATCTTCCTGATTAACGAACGTCAGCTTTCCGTTAACCAACAAAACTGGCTGCGCCACTATTTTAAACAGTACCTGCGCCAGCACATTACCCCGATTCTCATCAACCGCGAAACCGATCTGGTGCAGTTCCTGAAAGATGACTACACCTATCTGGCCGTAGAAATTATCCGCGGTGAATCCATCCGTTACGCGCTGCTGGAGATCCCGTCCGACAAGGTCCCGCGCTTCGTGAACCTGCCGCCGGAAACCCCGCGTAGACGCAAGCCAATGATCCTGCTAGATAACATCCTGCGCTACTGTCTGGACGACATCTTCAAAGGCTTCTTCGATTACGATGCGTTAAACGCCTACTCGATGAAGATGACCCGTGACGCCGAATATGACCTGGTGCACGAGATGGAAGCCAGCCTGATGGAGCTGATGTCGTCCAGCCTGAAACAGCGCCTGACGGCCGAGCCGGTACGCTTTGTCTATCAGCGCGATATGCCGGACGCCATGGTGGAGATGCTGCGCGAGAAGCTGACCATTTCGCGCTATGACTCCATCGTGCCGGGTGGCCGTTACCACAACTTTAAAGACTTTATTGGTTTCCCGAACGTCGGCAAAGCCAATCTGGTGAACAAGCCGCTGCCGCGCCTGCGCCATCTCTGGTTCGATAAATTCCGCAACGGTTTTGACGCCATCCGCGAACGCGATGTCCTGCTCTACTATCCGTATCACACCTTTGAACACGTGCTGGAACTGCTGCGTCAGGCCTCGTTCGACCCGAGCGTGCTGGCGATCAAAATTAACATCTACCGCGTGGCAAAAGATTCCCGCATCATCGATGCGATGATCCACGCGGCGCACAACGCCAAAAAAGTGACCGTGGTGGTGGAGCTGCAGGCGCGCTTCGACGAAGAGGCGAACATTCACTGGGCGCGTCGTCTGACGGAAGCCGGTGTACACGTCATCTTCTCCGCGCCGGGGCTGAAAATTCACGCTAAGCTGTTCCTGATCTCCCGTAAAGAGGGCGACGAGGTGGTGCGCTACGCCCACATCGGTACCGGGAACTTTAACGAGAAAACGGCACGAATCTATACCGACTACTCGCTGCTGACCGCCGATGCCCGCATCACCAACGAGGTGCGCCGGGTCTTTAACTTTATTGAGAACCCGTACCGTCCGGTAAGCTTCGACTATCTGCTGGTCTCGCCGCAGAACTCGCGCCGTCTGCTGTACGATATGATCGATAAAGAGATCGCCAATGCCCAGAAAGGGCTATCGTCCGGCATCACGCTGAAGCTCAACAACCTGGTGGACAAAGGGCTGGTAGACAGGCTGTACGCCGCGTCCAGCTCCGGCGTGCCGGTTAACCTGCTGATCCGCGGCATGTGCTCGCTGATCCCGGAACTGGAAGGCATCAGCGACAATATTCGCGTGATCAGCATTGTTGACCGCTACCTGGAACACGATCGGGTCTATATTTTCGATAATGCGGGTGATAAACAGGTCTATCTCTCTTCGGCAGACTGGATGACGCGCAATATTGACTACCGAATTGAAGTCGCGGCACCGCTGCTGGATCCGCGCCTGAAGCAGCAGATCCTCGACATCATCGAGATTCTGTTCAGCGATACCGTGAAAGCACGCTATATCGACAAAGAACTCAGTAACCGCTATGTACCGCGCGGCAACCGCCGCAAAGTGCGGTCGCAACTGGCGATTTACGACTATATCAAATCACTCGAGCAACCCGATTAACCTATGCCGATAAATGATAAGACCCCACGCCCGCAGGAATTCGCCGCGGTCGATCTAGGCTCTAACAGTTTCCATATGGTCATCGCCCGTGAGGTGGATGGCGCGCTGCAGATCATCGGTCGTCTGAAGCAGCGCGTGCACCTGGCGGATGGCCTTGATGAACGCAGCATGCTCAGCGAAGAGGCAATGGAGCGTGGGTTAAACTGCCTGTCGCTGTTTGCTGAACGCCTGCAGGGCTTCTCGCCCTCCAGCGTCTGCATCGTGGGCACCCACACCCTGCGCCAGGCGCTGAACGCGCCAGAGTTTCTCAAGCGGGCCGAAAAGGTGATCCCCTACCCGATTGAGATCATCTCCGGTAACGAGGAAGCGCGTCTGATTTTCATGGGCGTCGAACACACCCAGCCGGAAAAAGGGCGCAAGCTGGTGATCGACATCGGCGGCGGTTCTACGGAGCTGGTGATCGGCGAAGACTTTGAGCCTCGCCTGGTGGAAAGCCGCCGTATGGGCTGCGTCAGCTTCGCGCAGATGTATTTCCCGGGCGGCACCATCACCCGCGAGAACTTCCAGCGTGCGCGTATGGCAGCTGTCCAGAAACTGGAAAACCTGGCCTGGCAGTACCGTATTCAGGGCTGGAACGTGGCGCTGGGCGCGTCAGGCACCATCAAAGCGGCGCATGAGGTGCTGCTGGCAATGGGTGAAAAAGACGGGTTCATCACGCCCGAACGCCTGACGCTGCTGACCGACGAAGTGCTGAAGCATAAAAGTTTTGACGCCCTCAGCCTGCCGGGTCTTTCCGACGAGCGTAAGGCGGTCTTCGTGCCGGGGCTGGCCATCCTCTGCGGCGTGTTTGACGCTCTCGCCATTAAAGAGTTGCGCCTTTCCGACGGCGCGCTGCGCGAAGGCGTGCTGTACGAAATGGAAGGCCGTTTCCGCCATCAGGATATTCGCAGCCGCACCGCGCAAAGCCTGGCTAACCAGTACAACATCGACCGCGAGCAGGCGAAGCGCGTGCTGGACACCACGGTGCAGATGTACGAGCAGTGGGAAGAGCAGAATCCGAAGCTCGCGCACCCGCAGCTTGCCGCGCTGTTAAAATGGGCCGCGATGCTCCATGAGGTGGGGCTGAACATCAACCATAGCGGCATGCACCGCCATTCGGCCTATATTCTGCAAAACAGCGATCTGCCGGGCTTCAACCAGGAGCAGCAAACCATGATGGCGACCCTGGTGCGGTATCACCGCAAAGCCATCAAGCTCGACGACCTGCCGCGCTTCACGCTGTTCAAGAAAAAGCAGTTCCTGCCGCTCATTCAGCTGCTGCGTCTTGGCGTGCTGCTCAATAACCAGCGTCAGGCGACCACCACGCCGCCCACGCTGAAGCTTAAAACCGACGACCATCACTGGACGCTGAGCTTCCCGCACGACTGGTTCAGCCAGAATGCGCTGGTCCTGCTGGACCTGGAAAAAGAGCAACAGTATTGGGAAGCGGTCACCGGCTGGCTGCTCAAAATTGAAGAAGAGAGCGCTGACGTCGCCGCGTAACGGTTCAGGCGTCCGCGCAGGACGCCTCCGTTTCCAGCAGTGATTCCAGCGGCGCTGGCCTGCCAATCAGATAGCCCTGCACATAATCGATGCCTAGCGCGTGAACCGCGCTACGTATCTCCTCGGTCTCGACATACTCTGCTACCACCAGCATCTTCTTCATGCGCGCCAGATGGCAGATAGACGCCACGATCTGATAATCCAGGCTGTTGTTGACAATATTGCGGATAAAGCTGCCGTCGATCTTGAGAATGTCGGCATCCACGCTTTTCAGCCGCGCATAGCTTGCATAGCCGGTCCCGAAATCATCAATCGCAATGCGTACCCCCATTTTCTGCAACTGCTGGAGGATGTGTAGCGCCTGCTCCCCGCTGCCGAAGGTGCTGCACTCCGTCACCTCAAAAATCAGCTGCCACGGCTCAATGGCGTATTTCGCCAGCAGGCGACTCACCTCAAGCGGGAACGGCACCCGGCATACGGTTGAGGGGGCCAAATTAATGGCAAAACGCTGGCCGGGCAGGCTCTCGCGATGCGCGGCCAGGAAGCGCAGCGTATGCTCAAGCACCCACAGGTCCACCCGGGAGGACAAACCAAACTCCTGCGCGACAGGCAGGAACTGGTCGGGAGAGATCAATAGCCCGTTTGTATCCGGCATCCGCAGCAGGACTTCGTGATAGCGATCGCCACGCAGGCCGCGAACGGGTTGAACCAGCAGGGTGAATTCGTCGTTATCGAGCGCCTTTTGCAGGCGGCTCATCATCGCGACTTTATCCTTCAGGCTGCGCTGCAAATGGACGGCACCACGCTGCTGAAGATTTTCCGGATGGTTTGAGGAGAGTGACATATCGGCCACCACCCCCAGCTCACCCAGCACCAGATAAAGATGGTTAACCGGGGACCGGACATAGCAGTAGCTTACGCCCACCTGCGGCTGCAGCGGCATGCCGTCCCAGACAAAGCGGAACTGCTTGATATGCTCGTCCAGGGTTTCAATTCGCTGCTGGTGCGATTCCGCGTTGAGCCGCACCGCCATGTCATACCCGGTGAGGTGATACACCTGCTCGTTGGGCTGGAGGGTACCGTTTACCCACTGCGCCAGCTGCTGTTTGTACAAAATACGCAGCAGCACGCCGTAATTTCGGCCCAGAATTTCCAGCTCCGGAATGCGCAGCAGGCAGAGCGCCGACCACGGATTCTTCGCCAGATCGCGCGACAGCGCCCGCAGGTTAGGCATATGGACGACCGGGTCGAGCAGCGCCAGCCTGCGGGAACGTTTATTCACGGCGCGCTGGCGAGTCGCCAGCATCGACATATAAATCACCACAAACGAGAAGACCAGGTAACTGGACGAGGTGATCGCCAGCTGAATGTCATACCCCTGGTTCAGCGGGATATAGTGATAATAGTAGTGAATTGACACCAGCAGCACCGGCGTCCAGATCAGCGATATCAGCTTATAGCCAAAACGCATCGCGCCCCAGAGCATCACCGGCATCAGCAGCGACAGGGTATAGTTTGTGGTGAATATGGAACTGTTTTCATTCATCGGGAGCAGCAGCAGCGTAAGCAGTCCGCCTAGCACAATCGCCCACAGCACAAACTCAGCGACCGTCACCTTTTTGTCTATCTGGGCACGGATCTGCGAGAAAAGACTTTTAATATAGCGCGGATGACGAATCAGGCGGATCAGCAGATAGCTCAGCGGCACGCCCGTCAGCCCGCTGACCAGCAGCGCCTGGTAGTTGATGAGCGTACGAATATTAAGAGGGTTTAATCCCGCAAGGCTCTGGCGGCTCTCATACACGCCCAGATACACGGCAAACTGAAACAGCACCAGAAACAGCGTCGCGGGGCAGAAGGCCTGCCAGAAGATGCGCTGCGCCATCAAGCGGATGTCGCCGTACGCCGTCATATTGCGTCTGGGCGCAAACACCCGGTAGCCGCCCCAGCTGAGCACTAAAGGGACGATAAAATGGAGCACACCGGCAACCGTTTCAAACATCCCGACCGACGGGTAATAGCGGATAAACAGGGATAATACGATCCCGGGCAGCGCTTCCAGGCCAAAGAACATCATCAGCGAAAGCAAAAATGAGAGCGGTAAATAATAGAGTGCCACAATGCCGTCGCCCAACTGCGTAAACGTATTCGCAACGCTCAGCGCGGGAAGTAAAACCACAGGTAAAATAAGCGGCAATGCCCACCAGCGGTTTGCATTGTTTTTCAGGAAAGCGAGAATAGTCATAGATGCCCGGTTAAACCCCTATCGCTCCAGAGGGAAATAAAGACAGGCATCCAACCTGACGTACGCGCCGCCCGGCAGCATTTCGGGCGAACAGTGTGGAGGAAGGATTTTAAATATCAGGGCCGGGAATCCGTTGACATAAATCAAACTACTTTACGCAAATAACATTTTGTGGCGTTTTTTCGACATCTTTTTCTTCATATTATCAATATGGTAAATGCATTGATTAATTTCAATAACATTAATTAATGTAAACATTGACGGTTATTTACACATCACAGAATTGACCCCATCTTCCCGCTGTGCCTTAATATCCTTATCGCCCGGAAGGGCTTATCCAGGAAAAACAGAGTGAGTCAGGTCACGCGTATGCGCAAACGACATCGATTTAACACCCGAATGACCCGCATCATACTGCTCATCAGCTTCCTGTTTTTCTTTGGCCGCTTCGTTTACTCTTCGATTGGCGCCTGGTACCACCATCAGGATAAAACCCAGTCGCAGCAATCCAGCCTGACCGTCGACACCGCTGACCGCTAACCCGCCGAAGGATGTTGCACGAGCCGAATAAGGGCCGCGATCCCTTTGCTGAGGATTTTATCCTGCCGCATGACCACCGCCAGCTGCCGCTGCAGCATGGGCTTCAGCGACATCACGCATAGCCCTTCGCGATCGACCTCCTGTTCCACCGCCATGCGCGGCACGATGCTGTAGCCCAGCCCTGCGCGAACCATGCGTTTGATCGCCTCGATGCTGCCAAGCTGCATCACCGGCGCGATCGCTAAACCCTGGGCGGCAAACCAGCCGTCGATCAGCGCCCGGGTCCCACTGCCTGATTCAAAGGCTATCAGCGGATGAGCGTGCAGCGCGGCTGGGGTGAAGTCCCTGAATGCAGCCTGCTGTTCCCTTGAGGCGATAAAGACAAACTCTTCGTCCATCACCGGCATCACGTCCAGCGCTCTGCCACTCACCGGCAGCGTGACCAGCCCCATATCGAGACGGTTCTCTTCGATAGCTCTGACGATGTCGAGGGTGTTGCCCGTCGTCACCCCCACGCTCAGGAGCGGATAGTCGTGGCGTAGCTGCTCCAGCAGCGGCGGCAGAAGATGGATGCAGGCCGTTGCGCCCGTGCCAAGGGTAATGGTGCCGCTTACGTCGTGGCTAAACGCATTCACGGCCCGGATGGCGTCATCCACCACCTGCTGAATACGCTCCCCGTGCGCCAGCAAGGTTTCTCCGGCAGCCGTCGCCTTAATCCCTCGCCCGGTACGCTCCACCAGCCGCGTTTGCAGAAACTGCTCCAGCTGGCGTATTTGCAGGCTGACGGCGGGCTGGGAGAGGCCCAGCACGTCCGCTGCCGCTGAAAAACTGCCGCGCTGGATCACCAGACGGAAGGTGGCGAGATAGCCCAGATTAAGCGTCGTCATTCAAAGTTTCTCTTATACCGCGCATAAGGTTGCGGCCCTGCCAGCACAATACCGCGCCCGTTATGCTCAGGACAACTGCATAGCGGAATGAACACTCATGGAAATACCTGCCCTGCCACACCGCCTCGCCCTCACAGCCGGGTGCAATCAGCTCATCAACTGGGGGATCTCGTTTTATATGCCCGGCACCTTTGCGCTGGCCATTTCAGCCGACCGGGGATGGTCATCACCGCAGATTTACCTCGGCCTGACGCTGGCGATGCTGGTGATGGCGGTAGTATCCCCTTTTGTCGCCCGCCTGCTGGCACGCTTTGGCGGTCAGAAGGTGGTGATGGGCGGAACGCTGCTGATCGCCGCAAGCTGTGCCTGTATGGCGTATACCCGGACGCTTTATGGCTGGTACGGCGCCTGGCTGGTCACAGGCGTGGGAATGCGCCTGTCGCTGTACGATGCGCTCTTCGCCGCGCTGGTCAACCTCTACGGACAGCAGGCGCGAAGAACAATCTCGCGCGTCACGCTGGCGGGCGGGCTGGCCTCCGTCGTCTTCTGGCCGCTGGGCGATGCGCTGCTTCACGTGATGCGCTGGCAGGACGCATTACGCATTTATGCCCTGCTTGGCCTGCTGAGCGCGTTGCTGATCCGCACGCTTCCCCGGCAGCGGCTGACGGTGAAGACGAAAATCGCCGCACCGCCGCTGAACAACGAGCGCCGAAACGGCTGGCTTTATGCCGCCTTCATTGCCCTCATCACCTTTGTCTCTAACGGCACCTCCACCCATCTGCCGGAGTTTATTGCCCACTACGGTCTGCCGGTCGCTATCGGCATGCTGTGGGGAATCGGCCAGACGGGCGCGCGCTCGCTGGAAGTGCTGGCGGGGGCTCGCTTAACGCCCTTCACGTTAACGCTTTTTACCGCTCTCGCCATGCCGCTCTGTTTTCTTGTTGGGTTGAGCAGCGCCCTGTTTGTCTGGTGTGCGGCCGGTTTTGTGCTGGGCTATGGGGCCATCAACGGGCTGGTTACCCTTGTCAAAGCCACCCTGCCGCTGGAACTGTTTAGCGCGGAAAGCTATGCCCGCCGCACGGGCTTACTGCTTATCCCCGGTCAGCTTATGGCCGCAGCCTCACCGTATGCCTATGCGTGGCTAAATAAAACGCTGGGGATCGCGGGTGCAATGGGGGTATCGACGGGCCTGACGCTGCTGATTGCCGGGCTGGCGATAGCCATTGTGCGCCGTCCCGGGAGGCAAACTGTATCGCACTGTATCCCGCGGGCCACGGTGACAAACGGGTACAAAACGCCCCCTCCGGCAAATATCTCCGATACATAAAAATGGTTTTCTTTCCCTGTCGCCATTGAGAACTGATGAGGAGAGAGAGCAATGATTCGTCGCTACGTAATTTTCCCCCTGCTTGTCCTGACATCCGTCGCAGGTGCCCAGGCCACTCCCCTGGACAATCTGAGCGCCGCGGACGTTAACGGCCCCGCCGCCGTTGCCCCGCTGGCGCAGCCGCAGCCGCCTGCAAAACTGATCGTCGATCCGCCGCTTGCCGGGCCGCTGAGCAAAGGCGCGGTGTTTATCCAGTACCGCGCCGAAAACCTTCGCATCGAGCCGGTATTCGGGCCCGACGCGCTCAAGGTCACCCCGCGCATCGGGCACATTCACGTGGTGGTGGATGACGCGCCGTGGCACTGGGCTGACACCAGCGGAGAGCCGGTGATCCTGGTGGGGCTGCCCGCCGGTAAACACAAGGTGACAATAATTCTGGCCGACCCGACGCACAAGCCGCTCGACCACAAAACCGTTGAATTCACCGTCCCGCCCCACGCGGCGGTCCACCATTTTTAAGGAGTCTGAAGATGAAAGCACTGTCTGTAGTCACGGCAGGCCTGCTGGCGCTTTCCGCCAGCGCCTTTGCGCAGAGTAAAACCAGCGTCGTGCTGGTCCACGGCGCGTTTGCCGACGGCAGCAGCTGGAATAAGGTCATTACCCTGTTGCAGAAACAGCACGCAGAGGTCATTGCCGTCCAACTGCCGCTCACGTCGCTAAAAGATGACGTTGCCGCCACAAAGCGGGCCATCGCCCGCGCGCAGGGTGACGTAGTGCTGGTGGGTCACTCCTGGGGCGGCACCGTGATTAGCGAAGCGGGCAACGATGCGCGGGTAAAATCGCTGGTGTATGTGGCGGCTTTCGCGCCGGACTCCGGCCAGTCGACGGCGGACCTGGCAGGAAGCTACCCTGCACCGCCGGGCAGCGCGGGCATTGCCAAAACAGCGGACGGCTATTTATACCTGCCGACGGAAGCCGTCAGGAAGGATTTCGCGCCGGACGTGAAACCGGGTGAACAACAGACCATTGCGGCCACGCAGGGGCCAATAAAGGGCGAAGCTTTCGCAGAAAAAGTGACTCACGCCGCGTGGCACAACAAACCGAGCTGGTATGTGGTGAGTCAGAATGACCGGATGATTAACCCGGCGCTTGAACGCGCGATGGCGAAGACGATCCACGCTAAAACCACCGAGGTGGCGGCGAGCCACGTGTCGATGGTGAGCCAGCCGCAGATCGTTGCCCGGACAATTGAGCAGGCGATTGAAGCAAAGTAATTTTTTGCGAATTGTAGGCCGGGTAAGCGCAGCGCCACCCGGCAAAAACAGCCTCAGCGCCCGCCATCCGCGGGATAATCCCGATTAATCCACGCGTGGTCCTCTTCCCAGGTGAACATCCACTTGCGCACCGGCCCGGCCATCACGTTGAGATAATAGCTGTCATACCCGGCCATCGTCGCCACCGGGTGGTAGCCCTTCGGCACCATGACCACGTCACGGTTGTAGACCGCCATACACTCATCCAGCGCTCTGTCGTCGGTGTAAACCCGCTGCATGCAGAACCCCTGCTCCGGGTTGAGGCGATGGTAGTAGGTCTCCTCCAGGTAAGTCTCCTGGGGCGGGTTATCCGTGTCGTGCTTGTGGCTCGGGTACGAGCTGGTGCAGCCCTCGTTGGTCCAGACCTCCACCACCAGCAGGCTGTCGGCGGGCTTGTCTTCCGGCAAAATGTTGTGCACGTAGCGCTGGTTATGGCCCTTGCCGCGCGCCTCAGCGTCGATATCCTGCGGCGCAATCAGCCGCGTCGGACAGGTGCCCTTGCCCGGCGCAGCGCAGACCGCCAGCTCCAGCGTCGTCAGCGCCTTCACCTGCACCGTCTCCTGCGGAGTGACGTACACCGCCCACGGCTTGATGCGCTCGAACGGGCTCATCCGCTCGCCGATGTCGTTAAACTGCGCGGAAGGCGTGCTGATGGAGGCGCGTCCTGCCACCAGCACCAGGCAGCGCTCTTCGCGGACGGCGGGCAGCGTCAGCGTCTGCCCCTCCTGTAGCTCATACGCCTCAAAGCCGACGTACCCCCACCCTGCGCTTTCCGGCGTGACGGACTGGGTGCACCCCTCCGCGTTCGGCTGTTGCCAGCGTGATAACAGACGTGACATGTCATCTCCTCAAATCAGTCCGGCGTCGCGCGCCAGACGGCTCAGATTGTTATACCCCAGACGGGCGTAGGTCAGCGGATGGGCAATGGCCGGATCCTGCTCCGCCTCCACCACCAGCCAGCCGTGATAGTCCTGCGCCTTCAGCAGCTGCATAATCGGCGGATAATCCACGCAGCCGTCGCCCGGCACCGTAAACACGCCGCTCAGTACCGCATCAAGGAAGCTGGTTTTGCGGTTTTTCACGTCCGCCAGCACGTCGGCACGCACGTCTTTGCAGTGAACGTGGTTGATACGCGACGCCCAGCGCTGCGCCACCGCCAGCGGATCGGCCCCGGCAAAGGTCAGATGACCGGTATCCAGCAGTAGCCCCACCGCGTCGCCGGTGTGGGTCATCAGATTGTCCACGTCGTCGGCGGACTCAATCACCGTGCCCATATGGTGATGGTAGGCAATCTGCACGCCCTGCTGCTGGGTGTAGCGGGCAAATTCGGTAAGCTTCTCGCCATACTCCTTCCAGCGCGCCTGCGGGAAGCGCGGGCGCAGGTGCACCGGGGTCTGCTGCTCGCCGTGAATGCAGCCGCTCACTTCCGCAAAGACCAGCACCTTCGCCCCCAGCTCGCGCAGGAGCGTCAGGTGGGACTGCACGGCGGCGATCTCCTCCTCCACGCTGCGCTCCAGCAGGCGGCCGGAATACCAGCCGGAGACCAGCTGCAGGTCGTGGCGCTGCAGGATGGGGCCGAGCAGGCGCGCTTCGCGCGGGAACTTATTGCCCAGCTCGAAACCGGCGAAACCGGCCTCTTTACCTTCGCTCAGGCAGGTCTCCAGCGACGTCTCCGCGCCGAGAGAAGGCAGATCGTCGTTTGTCCACGTCAGCGGGTTAATGCCCAGTTGTACACTCATTGTCGTCTCCATTATGCGTGTCCGCGCTCGCGCCACCAGGCGATAAGCTGCAGGTAGTTGTCCCGGATGCGCGCCACCAGCTGCGCATCGTCAATATCGTGCTTCAGCCACGCGCGGGAGGCATCGCCAAACAGCGTGCGCCCTACGGCGAAGCCTTTTACTACCGTCTGCCCCGCTGCGGCCCTGAAGTCGGCGCGCAGCTGTTCCGCCGGAGCGTCCAGGCCGAGGATCACCACCCCGCGGCAGTGCGGGTCCCGGCGTTCGATAATCTCGCTCAGCGCCGTCCAGCCCTCCGCTGAGAGCGGCGGCAGCTTCCACCAGTCGGGATAAATGCCGAGGTTGTAGAAGCGGGAAATGGCGCGCAGGTAGAGCTCGTCGCTGCGCGGCATGCTGGCGGGAAGGATCACCTCCAGCAGCAGCTCGTGCCCGGACCGGCAGCAGGCGTGATACACCTCGGCAATTTTCTGCTCCTGCTCCAGGCGCAGGCCGTGAGCGTCTTCCGGATGGAAAAAGACCAGACACTTCACCACGTGCTCCTGCGGCCAGCTGATGAGCTGGGTGCCAATGTTGCCATGCTCCATCTCCAGCGGACGCGAGCCCGGCAGCTCAATGGGGCGACCAATCCACCACCCCTCGCCGGTGATGGCGTTCAGCGCGTCCTGACCAAAGGTGCCGTCGCACAGCAGGCCGGCTTTGCCCTCCAGCCCGGCGCGGCTCGCCGCCTCGCGGCTGGCCTGCAGGATCAGCTGCTTCAGCGCCGGAATGCGCCCGATCGACGCGCCGCACTGCAGCGCCATATCCTCAAGCTGGCTGCGGTGGTCGAAGGCCATCACGCACAGCTCCGGCCACTCGCGGCGGCGGGTGGTCACCCGGTGGAGGTGGTTCAGACGCGGGTCGAGGTCCGGGCGCGGCACATCCGCAGCGCGGGAGAGATAGTCATCCAGCTCGATTTTGCTCGGCATCGCCGGGGCGCAGCCGTGGCGCGAGACCACCAGCGCGCCGCAGGCGTTGGCATAACGACACGCCTGCTCCCAGCCCTCGTCGTTCAGGTAGCCGCGCAGCAGGCCGGACATAAACGCGTCCCCCGCGCCGAGGACGTTCAGCACCTCCACGCGCACGCCGGTCACCGTCAGGCCGTCGTCCAGCCGGGGTGGAATGGCGTCGGTATAGACCGAGCAGCCGAGGGCGCCGCGCTTGCAGACCAGCGTTGCTTCACTCACGGCACGCACCTGCCCCAGCGCCTGCAGGGTCTCCGTGCTGCCGCCCGCAATGTGAAACTCCTCCTCGGTGCCGACAATGACGTCGAAGAGGTGCAGCACCTCCTGCAGCTCGCGGGTGACCTTATCGGCGGCGATAAAGCGCGTTTCACCGTCGCCTAAGGAGGTCAGCCCCCACAGCACCGGACGGTAGTCGATGTCCAGCACCGTGCGCACGCCGTGACGGCGGGCATAGCCCAGCGCCGTCAGCACCGCCTCGCGGGTCTGAGGATGAGAAAGGTGAGTCCCGGTGATGGCAAGACAACGTGCGGAGGCAATGTAGCTTTCGTCCACATCGCTGGCCGTAATGGCCATATCCGCGCAGTTATCGCGATAAAAAATCAGAGGAAAGGTGTCCCGGTCTTTAATGCCGAGTAGCACCAGCGCCGTGAGGCGGTCTTTATCGGTGATCAGATGGCTGGTATCACAGCCCACCTGGTTAAGCTCTTCCCGCAGGAAGCGGCCCATATGTTCATCGCCGACGCGCGCCAGCATCGACGAGCGCAGGCCCTGGCGCGCGGTGCCGTACGCCACGTTGCCGGACGAGCCGCCGAGGTATTTGGCAAAGCTCGACACATCCTCCAGACGGGCACCAATCTGCTGACTGTAGAGGTCTACCGCCACGCGGCCCATGCATATCACATCAAACTGCTTTTCCACGTTGATACCTCATCAGACAATGTCGTTCACGTTCAGCCAGCGGCCTTCCCGGTGCGAGAGCGCGATCGCGTCCAGCACGCGCGACACCTTCCAGCCCTCTTCGAAGTCCGGCCACATCGGCACGTCGGCGGCAATCCCGTCCACCAGATCGCGCACCTCCACCGTTTTTTGATCGTTAAAGCCTATCCCGTGGCCTGCGCCCATGCAGAACGCGGCGTAGTCCGGGTGTGCAGGGCCGACGAGTAAGGTACGGAATCCCTGACGGTTCACCGGATCGTCATGCAGATAGAGCTTCAGCTCCGCCATGCGCTCCTGGGTGAAGCTGATGGCGCCTTTCGTCCCGGTAATGACGTACGACAGCCCCATCTTGCGGCCGCAGGCGACGCGGGAGGTTTCAATCACGCCCTGCGCCCCGCCCGCGAAGCGCACCATCGCGTGGGCCTGATCCTCGTTTTCGACGGCAACCATGTCCGACGAGCCGGCCTTCGCCGGGCGTTCCGGGACCACGATCTTCAGGTCGCCGCAAACCTGCTCAATCTCCCCGACCAGGTACTGGGCCATGTTGACGATATGCGCCGCCAGGTCGCCCAGCGCCCCCAGCCCGGCGGTCTCTTTAAAGCAGTGCCAGTGGATGGGCGAGCGCGGGTCGGCCATATAGTCTTCGTTGTGGGTGCCGTAGAAGTGGATCACCTCGCCAATCTCGCCGCGGGCGATAATCTCCTTCGCCAGCTGCGCCGTCGGGTTTTTCATGTAGTTGAACCCCACCAGCGTTTTCACCCCGGCCCGCTTCGCGGCGTCGACCATCTCGCGCGCGTCGTGGGCGTTCAGCGCCAGCGGCTTCTCCGAGTAGACGTGCTTGCCGTGGCGGATCGCCTCCAGCGCCATCTCTTTATGCAGATGGTTGGGTGAGCAAATATCCACCACGTCGATCGCCGGGTCGGCCACCAGCGCCCGCCAGTCGCTGGTGGAGCGGTTGAAGCCAAACGCCTGCGCGCGCGCTGCCGCCAGCTCCGGCGTGACTTCCGCCACCATCTCGCGCACCAGCCTGCCGCGCAGGTTGAACACCGTCGGGGCCTGGGCATAGGCGATAGCGTGCGCCTTGCCGATATACCCGGTGCCAATCAATCCAATACGAACCTCTTTCATCGTGATCCTCACAGTGCGCCGCGACGGCTCTTGGCGTAGGTATCAAACGCCACCGCCAGAACGATAATTAATCCGGTGATAATCTGCTGGTAGTAGGCCGAGACGTTCATCAGCACCAGGCCGTTAATCAGAATCCCCATGATGATGGAGCCGATAATGGTGCCGCCGATGCGCCCGTAGCCGCCCATCAGCGAGGTGCCGCCAATCACCACCGAGGCGATGACGCGCAGCTCAAAGGAGATCCCGGCCACCGCCTCGGCGCTCCCCAGACGCGCGCTCAGAATGAAGCCCGCCAGCCCCGCCAGGCAGCCAATCAGCACGTAGACGCTGACCAGCACGCGCTTGACGTTCACCCCCGCCAGGCGCGCTGCCTCCGGGTTACCGCCGATGGCGTAGACGAAGCGGCCCCAGCGGGTTTTATGCAGCGCCAGATAGCCGCCGAGGGCGACGATGGCGAAGATCCAGATCGGAATGGAGATGCCGAGCAACTCCCCGCGCCCCCACCAGCGGTAGCCCTGATCGAAACCGGCAATCGGCGCGCCGTCGTTGATCACCAGCGTCAGGCCGCGCCAGATGGTCATCCCGCCGAGGGTCACGATGAACGGCGGCAGGCGCAGGCGGGTCACGCCCAGACCGTGCAGGAAGCCAATCGCCGTGCCCATCGCCAGGCAAATCCCGAGCCCAATCAGCCAGCTCATGCCGCCCCAGGCGTTCGGGTCGACGGTGGTGAAGTTGTCGCCCTTGATCACGTACGCCGCGGTCATGGCGCAGACCGCCAGAATGGAGCCCACGGAGAGGTCAATCCCGGCAGTCAGGATGACGAAGGTCATCCCTACGGCCATGATCCCGTAGATGGAGACTTCGGTCAGGATGTTGAAAATATTGCGTTCAGAGAAAAAATTACTGTTCTGCGACTGGAAGAAGATCAGCAGCAGGATCATGAAAATCAGGACCCCGAAGCGCTCGAAGAAGGCGATGGGATCGATGCGTCCGGCGCGTTTGACCGGGGCCTGCGTTTTAGAAATCATCTGCGTCATGAGAAACTCCGTTATGCCGCGTTCAGGGCGTTGTGGTTGATGGCCATCATCGTCATCAGCCGTTCTTCGTTAGCGTCGTCACCGTGGATCTCGCCGGTCACCCGGCCTTCGCTGAGGGTGATGATCCGGTCTGACACCGCCATCACTTCAGGCAGATCGGAGGAGATTACGATCACCGCCACGCCCTTTTTCGCCATGTCAAACAGCACCTGGTGCACTTCTGATTTGGTCCCCACGTCGATGCCGCGCGTCGGCTCATCGACGATCAGCACCCGCGGGTTGAGCGCCATGCAGCGCGCGAGGATCACTTTTTGCTGGTTACCGCCGGAGAGCTTGCGCACCTCCTGCGTGCTGTTGACCATTTTGATCTGCAGCGCCTTGCGGTAGGACTCGATCAGATCGTCCTCTTTGCGGGTGTTCACGAACCAGCGCCACTGCAGCAGCGAGGAGAGGCAGGAGAGCGACAGGTTGTCGCGAATCGACAGCCCCAGCACCGCCCCCTCTTTTTTGCGGTCTTCCGGTACCAGCGCCACGCCCTGGTCGAGGGCATAGAGCGGGTCGCGCGGCTGGTACGGTACGCCGTCCAGCTCAAAGCTCCCGGCGGTAAACGCGTCTGCGCCAAACAGGCAGCGCGCCACCTCGGTGCGCCCGGCGCCCACCAGTCCGGCAATGCCTAAGACCTCCCCGGCGTGGACGTGGAAGCTGATGTCGTGCAGAGCGATGCCGTGCGGATCCAGCGGCGGCTTTTCGCGGCTCAGCCCCTTCACCGCCAGGCGGACGGGTTTGTCCTCATGATGGGTTTCGCTGGCGGGACGGCGATTAAAGGCCACGTCGCGCCCGACCATCAGGCGGATCAGCTGTTCGACGTTGGTCTCCGCCACCGCACCGGTGCCGGTAAAACGGCCGTCCTGGAAAACGGTGAAGCGGTCGCAGAGCTGGAAAACTTCGTGCAGGCGGTGGGTGACATAGATAATGCTCACGCCACGGTTTTTAAGCTCGCGCACCACGCGGTGCAGGCTTTCCACCTCGCTGTCGCTCAGCGCGGCGGAGGGTTCGTCCATAATGATTAAGCGGGCGTTGAGGGTCAGCGCCCGGGCGATCTCCACCATCTGCTGCTGGGCAACGCTCAGGCGGGCGACCGGGGTGGTCGGTGCAACGTTCAGCTGCAGATAGTCGAGAATGACCTGCGCCTCCTGATTGACCGCCTTTTCGTCGACGATCAGGTTACGTTTACGCGGCTCGCGCCCGAGAAACATGTTTTCCGCGACGGTCATGTTGGGCAGCAGGTTGAATTCCTGATAGATGGTGATAATGCCCTTGTTCTGCCGTTCCACCGGGGAGTCGTCCACCGGCAGCGTTTCGCCGTTGAACCAGATATCCCCGCGGGTTTGCGGCTGCGCCCCTGCGAGCGCCTTCAGCAGCGTGGATTTACCCGCCCCGTTTTCCCCCAGCAGGGCGTGGATCTCGCCCGCGCCGACGGTCAGCTGGGCGCTGCTTAACGCCCAGACGCCGGAAAAGCTTTTTGCCAGGTCGGTCACTTTCAGTAAGGGTTGCGACATCGGTCTGCTCCTCCTTTAGAGTGAGCCGCCGCGCCAGCGGCGGCTGCGGATAAATCAGTTACCGGCCTCACCGATACGCTCAGCCTGCTGCAGGTTCTCTTTGGTGATCAGCGTCGGCGGGTAGTCGGCCCCGGTGATGGCTTTTTTCTCGCGCACGTTGGCCACCAACTGGCTCATCGCCGTCTGCACCGCAAAGCCCGGACGCTGATCCGCCGTCACCGCCAGCCAGCCGTCGCGCACGCGGGCCAGCGCTTCCGGTACCGCATCAAAGCCGGTGACCAGAATTTCGCCCGGCTTCACGCCCTGGCTCTGCAGGGCTTCAATCGCCCCCAGCGCCATGTCGTCGTTGGCTGAGAGGATCACCTGAGGACGTTTCGGCAGCGAGGGCAGCACGCTTTCCACGATGCGCATCCCTTCAGAACGCATCCAGTTGCCGGTCTGATCGGCGACGATCTTGTACTTATCCCCGCCTGCCTTCAGGCTGTCGCGGATCCCTTTGGTGCGTTCGATGTTGGAGGAGGAGCCCGGCTGGCCGGTCAGCAGAATGATCTCCGCCCCGTCGGGGAATTTGGTTTTGACGAAGTCGCCAATCGCCTGGCCGCCTTTGTAGTTGTTGGCGCCAAAGTGCGGCACCTTCTTCTGGCTGTCGACGGAGCGATCAAGGGTAACTACCGGCAGCTTCGCATCCTGAATTTCATCCACCGCGCTGGAGACCGCGTTCACGTCGTTCGGGGAGACGATAAAGCCCTGCGCCCCGCGGGTGATGGCGTTTTCCAGGTCAGCCACCTGCTTCGGTGAACTGCCCTGCCCGTCCAGCACCTGAAGCTTCACGCCCATCTCTTTTGCGGCTTTTACCGCCGTGCGCTGCATGTGAACTTCAAACGGCATGGCCAGGTTTGGCGTACTGAAAACAATTTGCTCGTTTTCGGCGAGGGCGGCCCCGGACGTCATGGCGATGAGGGCGGCTACGATCAGTTTTTTCATTATTATGTCTCTCTGTGTAGGGTTGTGGTGTTTAGAGGACGATCTCGCGCTGGCTGCGCAGTGACTCCAGCGCTTTATCCGCAAGGTACAGCGCACGTTCACCATCATCGCCGCTGCAGTCAGGCACCGCTTCGCCGCGCAGGACCGCGACAAAGTGTTCCCATTCCGCGGCGTAAGCGGATTTGTAGCGCTGCAGGAAGAAGTGTTCCGGCAGCGCGCTGGTGCAGCCCTGTTTGCCGTAGTGCTGCACCTGGTTTTCCAGAATGTTGCCCGCGCACAGCAGCCCTTCGGAGCCGTGCAGTTCCAGGCGCTGGTCGTAGCCATACGAGGAGCGGCGGCTGTTGACGATGGTCGCCATCGCGCCGGAAGCGTATTTCAGGACGATAAACGCGGTATCGATATCCCCCGCCTCGCCAATCGCCGGATCGACCAGGTTGCTGCCCTGGGCATACACCGACACCGGCTCTTCGCCCATGATGAAGCGGGCCATGTCAAAATCGTGAATGGTCATATCGCGGAACATGCCGCCGGAGACGCGCACGTACTCCGCAGGCGGTGGAGACGGATCGCGGGAGATGATCAGCAGCGATTCCGGCTTGCCGATGCGCCCGGCTTGCACGTCGGTTTTCACGCGGCGGAACTGCGGGTCAAAGCGGCGGTTAAAGCCGATAAACAGCGGCACGTCATACTCTTTGACCACCTTCAGGCAGTCGCGCACGCGGGCGAGGTCGAGGTGGACCGGCTTTTCACAGAAGATGGCCTTGCCGTGGCGGGCGGCCATTTCAATCAGGTCCGCGTGGGTATCGGTCGCGGAGGCGATCAGCACGGCGTGAACGTTAGGGTCGGTCATCGCTTCAGTCAGGCTCTGCTGGCGGGCCTGATACTGCGTGGCGAGGCGGGTGGCAAATTCCTGATTCGGGTCAACCACGGACCAGAGCGTGGTCGCGCCGTGGCTGGCGATGTTAGCTGCATGTACCTGGCCAATTCGGCCAGCGCCCAGTAAAGCAATGTTAAACATAACGGCTCCCGGTGTTGGTGAATGCTGTGAACTAACGACCCTATAAATAAAACATTTATTTCATTTTTATAAATAGTGAAAATTATGTTTTTGAGTGCGGGTTAACACTTTTGAGATGAATGAGATAAATTTTGTTATCAATCTCACAACATGGGAGGACATACAGCAGCTCCCCTCACCCCGGCCCTCTCCCGAAAGGGGTGAGGGAGAAAAGAGTGCACCACACCATCCCCTCTCCCCTTTGGGGAGAGGGTTAGGGTGAGGGGAAAATGAAATGAAAATTTCGTTACGACGGAAAAACTTAATACTGACGGGCTTTTTTCACCTGCGCCTGCGTTTGCTCCGCGGCTTCACGCACGGCAGAGGATTCCGCCACCTGCGCATCGCCGGTTCGCCACCAGGAGGCGTAGTCGTGGGTCATGGTCTTCGGCAGCACCTTGATGTCCAGCAGCGTGGGGCCAGGATGCGCGCGGGACGCCGCCAGCGCCGCCAGCAGGGTTTGCTCGTCGTGCACCCGCCACGCGCGACAGCCGTAGCTCTGCGCATTTTGCGCGAAGTCGACCTTCACCAGCGGACCGTCAAGCCGTCCGGTTTCCGGGTTGCGATGGCGGTTTTCCGTGCCAAAGCTGCCCATGCCGTGCCCCATCTGCAGGTTGTTAATGCAGCCGAAGCTGGCGTTATCAAACAGCAGAACGGTGACCTTAATGCCCTCCTGAACGGCGGTTTGCAGCTCGGAGTGCAGCATCATGTATGAGCCATCCCCCACCATGGCGTATACCGGCTGCTGGGGCCGGGCAAGCTTCGCGCCGAGGGCTGCCGCAATCTCATAGCCCATGCAGGAGTAGCCGTACTCCAGGTGATAGCTGTCCGGCGTTTTGACCTGCCAGAGGCGCTGTAAATCCCCCGGCAGCGAACCGGCCGCGCCCACTACGATGGCGTTATCTTCAATATGCTGGTTGATCAGCCCCAGCACCCGCGTCTGGGTCAGGCGGGTATTGAGCGTCTCGCCGTACTCCGCCAGCTGCGCGTCCAGGTGCCCCGCCACTTCGGGCGCGTCGTCCGGACGCCACTGGCGATCCCACAGGCGACGGCACTCGTCGCGCCAGGCGGATTTCGCCTCAGCGATCGCCTCTCCCCAGCCGCTGCGGTAATCACCAAGCGCGTGGGTCAATGCCTCGAGCCCGGTTTGAGCGTCGGCAATCAGCGCCGTGGCGTCCAGCTTCTGGGCGTCAAACTCGGCCACGTTCAGCAGCAGAAATTCGACCTCCGGATGGGAAAAGAGCGCCTTGGAGCCGGTGGTAAAGTCGGTCAGGCGCGTGCCGATGCCAATCACCAGATCAGCCTGCGGCGCGAGCTGGTTGGCCGCCATTCCGCCCGTCACCCCTACGCCACCGAGGTTAAGTGGGTGGTCACTTACCAGCGCCCCCTTTCCGGCCTGGGTTTCGGCAAACGGCAGCTGCAGCGTCTCGACAAAGTCGCGAAACGCCTCATGTGCGCCGGAATAGCGCACCCCGCCGCCGCACACCACCAGCGGACGACGCTTGCGGGCGATCAGCGCCTGCGCCTGCGCCAGACGCTGGGGATCGGGCGGACGGCGCTCGATGTGGTGCACGCGACGCGCGAAGAAGCTCAGCGGGTAATCCCACGCTTCCCCCTGCACGTCCTGCGGCAGGCAAATCGTCACCGCACCGGTATCTGCCGGGTCAGTAAGCGTTCGCATCGCGCTGAGCATCGCGCTCATGAGCTGCTCGGGGCGGTTAATGCGGTCCCAGTAGCGGGAGACCGGACGGAAGCAGTCGTTGGTGCTGATGCTGAGGTCGTGATACTGCTCAATCTGCTGCAGCACCGGGTCGGGCTGGCGGCTGGCATAGATATCGCCCGGCAGCAGCAGCAGCGGAATACGGTTCGCCGTGGCGGTTGCCGCCGCCGTTATCATATTGGCGGCGCCCGGCCCGACGGAGGAGGTGACGGCAAAGATGCGCTGACGACGGTGCTGTTTGGCAAATCCCGTCGCCATATGGGCGATGCCCTGCTCGTTACAGCCCTGCATCACCTGCAGATGGCCGGGATCCTGCTCCAGCGCCTGGCCGATACCCAGCACGTTGCCGTGCCCAAAGATGGTGGCGACGCCCTCCACGAAGGGCGTTTCGTGGCCATCCACGCTAACGTACTGTTGATTAAGGAACCGGACCAGCGCCTGGGCCATGGTCATACGTTCGGTTTGCATAACGCCTCCTGTCAGCCCAGCGTCGGCATGGAGAACGCAGCGCCTGTCTCCTGCTGCATTTCCGGCCAGCGCGCGGTGATGGTTTTCATTCGGGTATAGAAACGCACGCCGTCGTTGCCGTGGACATTGAGCGCCCCGAAGATGGAGCGCTTCCAGCCGCCGAAACTGTGGAATGCCATCGGCACCGGGATTGGCACGTTGACCCCCACCATGCCCGCCTGCACCTCTTCGCAGAAGCGACGCGCGCAGCCGCCGTCGCGGGTGAAGATTGCCGAGCCATTACCATATTCATGGCGGTTAATCAGGTCCACCGCGCTGGCGTAATCTGCTACGCGCACCACAGAAAGCACCGGACCAAAAATTTCTTCTTTATAGATGGTCATCTCCGGGGTGACGTTATCGAACAGCGTCGGCCCGACAAAATAGCCCTGCTCGTGGCCCTTCACGCTAAACCCGCGGCCGTCCACGCGAAGCGTCGCCCCCTGCGCTTCCCCGCTGTCGATGTAGCCCAGCACCTTGCTGCGGTGCGCGGAGGAGATGAGCGGCCCCATTTCGTTTTCCGGCGTCTGGTCGAGCCCCGGTCCGACGCGCAGCACGGCAATCTGTTTTTCGAGCCGGGCGCAGAGGTCATCGGCGGTGTTATCCCCCACGGCCAGCACCACCGAGAGCGCCATGCAGCGCTCGCCCGCCGCGCCGTAGGCCGCGCCCATGATGGCGTTGGTCGCCATCTCCATGTCGGCATCCGGCATTAAAATGCAGTGGTTTTTCGCACCGCCCAGCGCCTGGCAGCGCTTACCGTGGGCGGACGCGGTCTGGTAAATGTATTCCGCAATCGGCGTGGAGCCGACAAAGCTCACCGCCTGCACGCGCGGGTCGGTCAGGAGCACGTCAACGGACTCTTTATCGCCCTGCACCACGTTGAAGACGCCGTCCGGCAGGCCGGCTTCTTTCAGCAGCTGCGCCAGCGCGAGCGCCAGAGAAGGGTCTTTTTCCGACGGTTTCAGCACGAAGGTATTCCCGGTCGCCAGCGCAATCGGGAACATCCACATCGGCACCATCGCCGGGAAGTTAAACGGCGTGATCCCGGCGCAGACGCCGAGCGGCTGCATCAGCGAGTGGCTGTCGACGCCGGTCCCGACGTTCGCCGAGTGTTCGCCCTTTTGCAGATGCGGAATACCGCAGGCAAACTCCACCACTTCCAGGCCGCGGGTCAGTTCGCCCACCGCGTCGGAGAAGACCTTGCCGTGCTCTTCGCTGATGAGGCGGGCCAGGCGATCCATGTTCTCTTCCAGCAGCGCTTTGAAGCGGAACATCACGCGCGCGCGCTTAAGCGGAGCATGACGCGCCCACGCCGGAAACGCCTGCTGCGCGGCGGCAATCGCCTGCTCCGTTTCCTGTGCCGTACTCATCACCACCTGGCGGATCTGCTCGCCGGTGGCCGGGTTGAAGATCGCCTGAACGCGCTGGCCTGAACCGGTGACACATTCGCCGTGAATAAAATTCGCTACCGTCTCCATCCTTAACCTCTCGCTGTTGATACGTGACTGTGACCTGAACACTGTGTACTGACCACTATATATGAAACAAATATTCCATTTTAAGTTGAAATAAAATAAATGATGATTATTGTGATCAAGGATGGATTTTTATGTTAACAGCCAGCACCACAGACGCAGCGTGCGCTATTAAGGAATTTCGGGCGAGGAAATGACTGAAGTTTCTGTTTCATTTTTGCTGCCAGATGGATGGCCGACATTTAAAAGACGCGGTTTTGCGTTTAGAATCATATGACTGTATTTGGGGGAAAAGATGACGACAGCAACCAGCCTGAACGAACTGCAGCAGCAAATCCGCGATCGCTACGATAGCCTGAGCAAGAGGCTGCAGCAGGTCTCCCGCTACGTGCTGGACAATACCAACAGCGTGGCGTTTGATACGGTTGCCGTCATTGCCGAGCGCGCCGACGTGCCGCCCTCGACGCTGATCCGCTTTGCTAACGCCTTTGACTTCACTGGTTTCAACGAAATGAAACAGCTGTTTCGCATGAACCTGGTGGAGGAGACCGCCAGCTACAGCGACCGCGCCCGACTGTTCCGCGAGATGGAGAGCGAGGCCGTGCCGGAAACGCCGCTCGATATCCTGCAGGAGTTTGCCCGTTCAAACGCGCAGGCGCTGCAGCAGCTGGCCGCCCGCGCCGAGCCGGAGATGCTGGAGCGCGCGGTACAGCTGCTGGCCGACGCCGATACCATCTACATCGCCGGACTGCGCCGCTCCTTTAGCGTCGCGGCCTACCTCACCTATGCCCTGAGCCATCTGGAGTGCCGCCCTATCCTGCTCGACGGCATGGGCGGGATGCTGCGCGAGCAAATCAGCCGCATTAAGGCGCGCGACATTGTGGTGTCGATCAGCTTCTCGCCGTACGCGGAAGAGACGGTGATGGTCAGCGAAACCGCCGCCAGCGTTGGCGCGCGGCAGATTGTGATCACGGACAGCCAGATAAGCCCCCTGGCGACGTTCAGCGATCTCTGCTTTGTAGTGAAAGAGGCGCAGGTGGACGCGTTTCGGTCTCAGTCGGCGACGCTGTGCCTGGTGCAGTCGCTGGTGGTGGCGCTGGCGTATCGGTTGGGTGGCGGGGATAAATAGCCCACGGTACCGCTCAACAGGCCGGGTAACATAAACACGCTACCCGGCATAATCGCCGTTTCCGGTGTACATCCGCCCGATCTTAGCGGTTTTCGATCTCAGGACACTCAGGATAGCTGACCGAAGCGAGGGCATTTAGACGCTGCCCCGTAATCTGTAACACGCGCAGCAAAAGCATGATGCCGCGGCGGGTATCAGGGTCGTTGAGCATAGTAAACACCTGCCGAAGTGAGATATCCCCTTCCCGGTTAATTTGCTCCCCCCATGCCATGCGTAACGCGGTTCCCCCTTCCCAGCCGACGGTCACGACATCGTCAAAAACGCCAGCCAGTTTTTCGACCATCGCGTTATCGGCCATTTCCAGCAGGTCTGCGACGACGGCAAGCAGATCAACCAGATTATTCAGACGATTGCCCGCCATAAGCGGGGCAAGGCTTTTTAGTAACTGTTCCTGGTCACTCATCAGAACATCCCCCTCACGACGCCCCAATACAGTCCACGGTTAAAACCGTTTCGCAGCATGCCGCCGAGTTTTGTCGCCGGCATGGGGGTCACGTCATTGCGATAGTCATATACCAACGGCATGCCGGCCCAGAGCCCCATCTGCGCGACGGCCTGAACCCGTCCATCATAATGATTACCGCTTCCGGGCGGTCTGCCGTAGAGCTCCGCCACAATGTTATCCGCGATGATGGGCGCCTGGTTGTGGCACGATCCTCCCGCTTTACTGATCGGCAGATCGACGGTATCGCCGATCACATATACGCCTTCCAGACCGTAGACGCCCAGCGTCTGGTGATCCGTCGGCAGCCAGCCTTCACCGTTCTGAACCTCGCTAAGCCCGGTATCACGCACCGCGTCGACTGCCCGGATGGGAGGCGTTGCCATCAGGATGTCGAAATTCTGTGAATCGCCCTCGGCGGAATAGGCAATTTTGCTGTCAGGATCGACATGGCTTAAGGTAAAACCACGCTGATGCTGTATTCCTTTGGCGGCAAAAATATCGCCAAGCGCCTCCCCCACCGGACGTTGCAGGAACAGGCAGTTTCGCAGCAGCTGCGCGACGGTCGGATAGGTATAAACAATCTCAACCTGATTACGTACGCCACGCTGACGCAAATAGTCATCAACCATCAGCGTGGTTTCAATGGGGGCGATGCCGCACTGGTGGGGCACATTCGGCGTTTCCGGGAAAGAGACGGTAATAAATATTCGCCCCTTTTTAATGGTGGAGAGCTTATGCGCTAATTGTCTGGCCGCCGCGTATTGATAAAAATGATCGCCCGCGTCGGCAAGGCCAGGGATTTTTTGTGTAAAAGGTGTGCAGCCGGTGGCAATAACCAGCAGATCCCAGTCGTAATGTCGCTTACTGGCTCCGTACAGTCGACGCTGCTTAAAATCGAAAGATTCAATCCTGTCGGTAATAAATTGAATTTCCGGACTCAGTAATTGCCGTTCAGGCCGGGCCAGTTCATGGTGATGGAAGAGGTTAAAGGCGACATACATAAAAGCGGGTTTGTAGTAGTGCACTGGTGATTCGGAAATCAGTACCAGCTCTACCTGACCGGCAGCAATTTCACGTCGTAATTTCCTGGCCAGCAGGTTGGCAACAATGGTTCCTCCCGTGCCGCCGCCGACAATCATTATGCGGTTTTTCATTCCTTTATTCGCTCATGGTAGTGAATGGGAATTCACGTAACCAGACCGCTTCACTGTTACGCTCAGCTAAAGCGTAGTAACAGCGTAATATTCCGCAATATAACCCTTAATAAGAAATTTAATTTTGACAACCCGATCATCATTTATAATATACACTATAAAATATAATTTATATCTCTATAACGTAGCCTTTTACTGTGGTCTCTTTTCATCACCATTATTCGCCAAAGAGCAGCGCTGTGTACTTTTTAGATACCGCCCCGGAGCGCTGTCCGTTCGCGCCATAATAGCGATCTTCACGGCACAGTCGCTCCTTCACATCGCAGAAAATACCGTTGGCAAAGGTGAATTCAGTCAGATCGACATTGCTCGACGTGAACACCTCGTTTGCAGCAGCCTTCTTACCGAGATAGGTCTCTGTCAACGTGCGGGATAATCCCTTGTCATTGGCGCATACATATCGGTCGCAGAGCACGCCCGATACTGGCGACTTGAGCCTGGCGGGGGTCCTGGCCTGGGCGGACATGGCGGACACGGCCAGCAGCGCGGCCACAGAGCATGCGAGTATTGATTTGTTCAAGATGATAATCTCCGTTGGTTAATGAATGTCGGCTTTACGCCGGGCGCGGTGGAACCATCATGAGGGTGAACAACCCTGGAGGGTTCTGAGTTTCAACAGGAAACGGCCCGTTTAGCTTTTTGTTGACCTAACATTCGTCGAAAGTTCAGCCCGGAGGCAATTGTAAGGGCCCTATCCCGGTGAGTCATGCGATTTTAAAGAGCTGAACTAATATGCTGTATACGGAGTGGGTTTGTGGGGCGGGTTAGGTCCGCTCTGAGCGAAGAGCGGAAGATGGTAATTGTTGAAACCATCAAGGCGGACATTACGTGCATTGTCGTGTATTAATTAACGGGTAGAAAGTCAAAGTGAGTGAACAGGAATGAGTGTAGGTGAATTGTACTTGGATGGAGCGCACGTCCTATCTGAAAAAGAGTTTCATTCCATTATGTCTGCATCATTAGACTTTGGGCCTTACTATGGTAGAAATCTCGATGCATTGTGGGATCGCCTTAGCACCGATGTTGAAAGGCCGGTAAAAATAATATGGTTAAACTCTGACTTATCCAGAATATATCTTGGCAGTTATTTCGACGAAATTATCAAGGTTTTTGAGAGGGCAAAACTGCAAGACCTGAATTCAAATTGGGAAGAAAAGTTCGAGTATGTATTGAAATAACCCGTACCCGCAGGATAGTCCGGCGTAGTGGCATTCCGATTTTGGCAACATAGACAGAAGTGTGAAATGTCCGTTCTTGGCACTCAGGTGACCTACACAACGGCGATCATGAGGCTCAACTGGACAGTAAGATGTTTTTGTCCAGTTGTACCTGCCTGTGGCATTTATCTCAGTAATACCTGAATCAGCTGAACAAAGATATACACTGTCGCTGCCACTTGTATAGTCCGGAACCCCCATCTGAGATAGCGCCATTCATGGCGTTCTCTGGCATCAGCTGCTTCAATAGCGGGGTCAGAACATTTTCTTTTCCTGGCCCTGAATTCATCGATTACCCACAGGATGAGAATAAAGGTAATGATGGTTTTCTGAAGGATGGATTATCCACAAAGAGTGACTCCGCCCTGCCCGCTGATACAAGCAGAATAGATGAACCACCTTCACGTAGCCACCACTCACCACTAAATGTAGGGGTGATATTCGTTTTCGTTCTGGTGGATTTTGCAGTGATTCTGTCCATGGCAGTTTGCTCCCCTGCTATCTGACCAGCGGACATTGCTAACAGCATTCTGAGCGAATCAACAGGGTGCAGGTCAATGCTTGTCTGTCTGAACCTGAACGAAGGGGCGCGCGTATAGATGACAGTTTATGACACTTCATCCTAACTGCTGTTAAAATAACATTTCTACTCATTATGAGATGCTATGTGCCGCCTAACACTGATAAGGAGTTCAGATGTCTATCTGGCAGCCAAAGAGCCGCGAAAATAGCCTTAAATTGCTACTCAGAGATATTCCTGATTGTAATTGGGTGCCTTGTGTCAAGAGGGCTGTAGGTGGTTTAACCGAAGTCGCTTTTTCACGCAATTATAACCACTTGCTCCTGATCATTTCCTCTTCCGGAAGAGGGGTGCTTGATTGCCTGAGTGGAGAGATTATTGCCAGAGATTATGAAGAATATGGTAACTGGTACGACTCAATTGGCCTTGCATGTACAGGTATAGGACCGCTGAGCGGTGAAACTCTTTCCATCGCCGGTCTGTGTGGCGGTGGTTTACCAATGTATAACCGGTATGGAGAAGCACTCGAGCGAGTATCGCCAGAGTGGCCTCTGGAAATGTTAATCTGGTGCCCGCCGGGCAAGAGTGCATTAATCGCATCCCATAAAGAAGGGTGTCTCAGACTTGCGAATGATTACTTTCACTGTGTTGGTTTCTCATGGGATGGTGAGTTAATTATATCGGCAACAAGCAGTGACATCACTGTCTGGAAAAGACAGGGCTAATTAATATGACTGCTACGTGGTGTTAAAAATGAAGGAAATTGACGATGAGTTTGTAGAATATGATTTGGACTGGTTTTTATCCAGCCAGGGAGGGTACCTCACGCATTTTACAACGCTTCTGGCCCATAATGCGGCTTTTGTTCCATGGATCTATTGTCATGTTCAATCTCCATTGGGTTAGTAGATGTGATTATGGTTGTCCTATATGAGCCAGGAGTGGAAGTGAGCTTTATGATTAACTCGACCATTTTAGGACAATTTTCTAAAAACGAATGTTCTGTTTTGATGGGGTATTTACCCTTCGTTTGAGCGGAGTATACCTATCACCGAAGCCAGAAACTTGACTATGACTCACCATAAACGGGAGTATTAACTGCCCCCGTAAGATGCTAAGCTTTTACAGTTTGTTCTCCCCGTATTATCGCGGCTGCTGACCCGATTAATCTGAGAGAGTAAAACAATGGAAACAAAACGTACTCGAGATTGGCGCAATGCACAGAAGCGACGTAACAAGTCTCGTGATATCCGCAAGACCTTATTAAAATTCCGTGGCGAAAAAAACTGGAAGATGCTTTACACGCGGTCGGATAAATTGTTGCGTGCCGCACAACTGGGGCTTGAGTATCCACGTATTACTAACCAACAGCTTGCCTTGAGAGGTCTGGAAGAGTACCTCTATTCGGATGAACGTACTTTTTATATGCAGTCGTAATCAATGGCGAAGCCCCACGGCGGAACAGGTGTTCCGCCGTTATCCATCCCTTGCCGTACTTTCCGCTGGGACTAGCCGGAATGCAAAAAAAAGAGTCTCTGCCGAATTGCTTCAATGGGCTGATGTTGTCTGTGTGATGGAGCAGAAGCACAAAAATCGCTTAGTGGCCCAATATGGCAGGATCATCGCATTCAAGCCTCTGCATGTGCTCGATATCTCTGACGATTATCTTTTTATGGATCCTGAGTTGATAGCAATATTCAAAGATATCGTACCGGAAAAATTGGGACTAACCGATCAAGAAACAGAGAGCCAATAAGAGTTTTATCTTTCTGTTATTTATTTCTACACATCCTTCTTCGACAATGTCCGCTTCTGGCACGGAGCGGACACTGGGTTTACCCTTTCGGTAAAACTTAACTGGAGGATTTCGATACGACTCCAGACCCGCTAAACAACATGCGGATACCGAGGCCTATCATGACAACACCTGTAAATCGTTCCTGCCATTTGATAAAGCCAGGGTGTTTACTTAGCCAGTTTCCAAATGTCCCTGATGCCATCGCGACTGACCCCAGGGAAATAATTCCTGCCAGCTTCTGGATACTACCCAGAACAAGCAATTGCAGCCAGACAGGACCCGCGGCAGGATCGACAAACTGAGGAAGAAAAGCAAACATGAACAGCAGGGATTTTGGGTTAGTCAGGCTGTTCAGGGCGCCTTCCTTAACGGCACTCCAGTCAGAAATTTTGGCCGTTTTTCGCAGCCGCGTATCTGTGCCTGAAGTCGCAATCATTTTTATGCCCAGCCACATCAGATAAGCCGCACCAGCCCACCTTAACAGATCTAGTGCAACCGGCCAGGCATGAACAACGGCTACCAGCCCCAGGACAAGAAAAGAAACTTGCACAAAACCCGCTACAAATACATTACCCAGTACCGTAAACAGTGCAATACGTCTTCCCTGACCGACGCCTCTGGCGATAGTTAGCATCATGTCTGGCCCCGGAGAAATCTCCAGAAGCGTCAGCGCGAGAAGAAAAGTGATAAACGTTTCGATGGAAGGCATCTTGGTTGAGTCCGGATAAATATTTCTGCTACGTTACCTCAGTCCGATTCGAGCCGAAAGTGGAATATACTGCAGCGTCTGCTGCAGGCACAGAGCAGACAGAGCAGATACAGAAGCATGATGTCCACTGTGAGCGAGATGCGAACGCTGACCTTTCAGCTTTGTACGATTTACGCTCTGGCCTGATCTGACATGTATCATTGATACAGGAACTCATTAGCATGATCGGAGATTGCATATGCTGATATATAACGTTTTTGGACGGCATATTGGCGTTCAACGTAAGCATGATCGATGGCTGGTATTTCGTGCTGACCTGACGGAGAGAAAGTTTTCTCGACTCTATGACATCGCTATTCCTGACGATATGACTGAAGGCGAGATTGCCGGCTGGCTGGGTGACATTTTCCATGAAGCCGCAACCGATCGTCATCCAAATGTGGAACGCATCGAATAAGGATTTAATGGATAGCCTTACGTTGCGCCCGCTCCTGGCACTCACCTGACATGGTATTGCCAGCCATGGCCCAAAAAAAGCCCGCAATCCGCGGGCTTAGAGATAATTTAGAACCTGTTAGTACCAGACGTATCCGGTTGGGAAATCATTCCCACTCAATCGTAGCCGGTGGCTTACCGCTGATGTCATACACCACGCGGGAAATGCCGTTCACTTCGTTGATGATGCGGTTAGACACGCGGCCTAAGAAATCATACGGCAGGTGCGCCCAGTGCGCGGTCATGAAGTCGATGGTTTCCACCGCACGCAGGGAAACAACCCAGTCGTACTTACGGCCATCGCCCATTACGCCGACGGAGCGAACCGGCAGGAACACGGTGAACGCCTGGCTTACCTTGTTGTACAGGTCAGCTTTGTGCAGCTCTTCGATGAAGATCGCGTCCGCACGACGCAGCAGGTCGCAGTACTCTTTCTTCACTTCGCCCAGCACGCGCACGCCCAGACCCGGACCCGGGAACGGGTGACGGTAGAGCATGTCGTACGGCAGACCCAGTTCCAGACCGATCTTACGCACTTCGTCTTTGAACAGTTCGCGCAGCGGTTCAACCAGACCCATCTTCATCTCTTTCGGCAGGCCGCCCACGTTGTGGTGAGATTTGATGACGTGCGCTTTGCCTGTGGCGGATGCCGCAGACTCGATCACATCAGGATAGATGGTGCCCTGCGCCAGCCATTTGACGTCGTCCAGCTTCAGCGCTTCTTCGTCGAACACTTCCACGAACACGCGACCGATGATCTTACGTTTTGCTTCCGGATCGTTCTCGCCTTTCAGCGCGTCCAGGAAGCGCTGCTCGCCTTCCACGTGAACGATGTTCAGACCGAAGTGGTCGCCGAACATGTCCATAACCTGCTGGGCTTCGTTCAGGCGCAGCAGGCCGTTGTCCACGAAGACGCAGGTCAGGTTTTTGCCGATAGCGCGGTGCAGCAGCATCGCGGTCACGGAGGAGTCCACGCCGCCGGAGAGGCCGAGGATCACTTTGTCATCGCCAACCTGCTGGCGGATACGCTCAACGGCGTCGTCGATGATTTTTGCCGGGGTCCATAGGGCTTCACACTGGCAGATGTCGCGCACGAAGCGCTCCAGCATGCGCATACCCTGACGGGTGTGGGTCACTTCCGGGTGGAACTGCACGCCGTAGAAGCGTTTTTCTTCGTTCGCCATGATGGCAAACGGGCAGCTTTCGGTGCTGGCAACGGTCACGAAGTCAGACGGGATAGCGGTGACTTTGTCGCCGTGGCTCATCCACACGTCCAGCAGCGGTTTGCCATCTGCGGTCAGGGAGTCTTCGATACCGCGCACCAGCGCGCTGTCGTTAACCACTTCAACCTGCGCATAGCCGAACTCGCGCTCGCTGGAGCCTTCTACGTGGCCGCCCAGCTGCATTGCCATGGTCTGCATACCGTAGCAAACGCCGAATACCGGCACGCCAGCTTCGAATACGTACTGCGGCGCGCGCGGGCTGTTTTCTTCGGTGGTGCTTTCCGGGCCGCCGGACAGGATGATGCCGCTTGGATTGAATTCGCGAATCTGTGCTTCCGTGACATCCCACGCCCACAGTTCACAGTAAACGCCCAGTTCACGTACGCGACGCGCCACCAGCTGAGTGTACTGAGAACCAAAGTCCAGGATGAGAATGCGATGTTTATGAATGTTTTCCGTCATTGACGCTAATTCCGAGGCAAGTGAAACAAAAACAGAGCGCCCGGCAGGAGCCGGGCGCGGAAACTTATCAGGAGCCCAGACGGTAGTTCGGGGACTCTTTGGTGATCGTCACGTCGTGAACGTGGCTCTCCTGGATACCCGCACCGCTGATGCGTACGAATTCCGCTTTAGTACGCAGCAGATCAATGGTACCACAGCCGGTCAGACCCATACAGGAGCGCAGGCCGCCCATCTGCTGGTGGATGATCTCTTTCAGACGGCCTTTATAGGCAACGCGACCTTCGATACCTTCCGGCACCAGTTTGTCTGCAGCGTTATCGGTCTGGAAGTAACGGTCGGAGGAACCTTTGGACATCGCGCCCAGGGAGCCCATGCCGCGGTAGGATTTGTAAGAACGGCCCTGGTAGAGTTCGATTTCACCCGGGGATTCTTCGGTACCGGCCAGCATGGAGCCTACCATCACGGCAGCGGCGCCAGCGGCGATGGCTTTGGCGATGTCGCCAGAGAAGCGGATACCGCCATCAGCGATAACCGGAATACCGGTTCCTTCCAGCGCTTCAACCGCATCAGACACCGCGGTGATCTGTGGAACGCCCACGCCGGTCACGATACGCGTGGTACAGATAGAGCCAGGACCGATACCCACTTTCACCGCGCTGCAGCCAGCGTCAGCCAGCGCGCGAGCGCCTGCGCCAGTGGCCACGTTACCGCCGATGATCTGCAGGTCAGGGTATTTGGCACGGGTGTCGCGAATACGCTGCAGCACGCCTTCGGAGTGGCCGTGAGAGGAGTCAATCAGCAGGACGTCAACGCCCGCAGCAACCAGCGCGTCAACGCGCTCTTCGTTACCAGCACCTGCGCCTACCGCAGCGCCAACGCGCAGACGGCCATGCTCGTCTTTACAGGCGTTAGGCTTACGTTCTGCTTTCTGGAAATCTTTAACGGTGATCATGCCGCGCAGGTGGAAGTTGCTGTCAACAACCAGCGCTTTTTCAACGCGTTTTTCGTGCATTTTTGCCAGCACTACGTCGCGGGTTTCACCTTCGCGAACGGTGACCAGACGCTCTTTTGGCGTCATGTAGACGCTGACAGGCTGGTTCAGGTCAGTCACGAAACGCACGTCACGACCAGTAATAATACCGACCAGCTCGTTCTCTTCGGTCACCACCGGGTAACCGGCGAAGCCGTTACGCTCGGTCAGGGCTTTCACTTCGTGCAGGGTGGTGGTTGGCAGAACGGTCTGTGGATCGGACACGATACCGGATTCATGTTTCTTCACGCGGCGAACTTCTTCCGCCTGACGTTCGATAGACATGTTTTTGTGAATAAAGCCAATGCCACCTTCCTGTGCCAGGGCAATAGCCAGGCGCGCTTCAGTCACGGTGTCCATTGCCGCAGAGAGCATAGGAATGTTCAGGCGAATGGTTTTCGTCAACTGCGTGCTGAGATCGGCAGTATTCGGCAGAACAGTGGAGTGAGCGGGAACGAGGAGGACGTCGTCAAACGTCAGTGCTTCTTTAGCGATACGTAGCATGGGCAATATCTCTGACCTGGGTGGTTAAATATTGCCGTGGCATTATACAGAGCGTAACCGATTGCATCTACACTTTTTTATAAAAAAGCTTGCGATTGCCTCTCAGCAGGTTACTATCGACTGAATAACTTGCTGATTTAGAATTTGATCCCGCTCACATGTTATCCTCTCAATCCCCCTCAATTTATACCGTCAGCCGCCTGAATCAGACGGTGCGTTTGCTGCTTGAGCAGGAAATGGGGCAGGTCTGGATCAGCGGTGAAATCTCTAACTTCACGCAGCCCTCCTCCGGCCACTGGTACTTTACGCTAAAAGACGATAGCGCCCAGGTGCGCTGCGCAATGTTCCGTAACAGTAATCGTCGCGTGACGTTCCGTCCTCAGCACGGCCAGCAGGTTCTGGTGCGCGCCAATATCACCCTGTATGAGCCGCGCGGTGATTATCAAATTATCGTCGAGAGCATGCAGCCTGCGGGCGAAGGCCTGCTGCAGCAAAAGTACGAACAGTTAAAGGCTAAGCTCTCGGAAGAGGGACTTTTCGACCAGCAGTTCAAAAAGCCGCTGCCCTCGCCTGCCCACTGCGTGGGTGTCATCACCTCGAAAACCGGTGCGGCACTGCACGATATTTTGCACGTCCTGAAACGTCGCGATCCTTCCCTGCCCGTCATCATCTACCCGACCGCCGTGCAGGGTGACGATGCGCCGGGGCAGATTGTGCGCGCCATTGAGCTTGCGAACGCGCGTCAGGAGTGCGACGTCTTAATCGTCGGACGCGGCGGCGGCTCGCTGGAAGATCTGTGGAGCTTTAACGACGAGCGCGTGGCGCGGGCAATCTTTGCAAGTCAGATCCCCGTGGTGAGCGCCGTCGGCCACGAAACGGACGTGACGATCGCCGATTTTGTCGCGGATCTCCGCGCGCCGACGCCGTCCGCGGCGGCAGAGGTGGTCAGCCGCAACCAGCTGGAGCTGCTGCGTCAGATCCAGAGCGGCCAGCAGCGTCTTGAGATGGCGATGGACTACTACCTCGCCAACCGGACCCGGCGCTTTACCCAGCTTCATCACCGTCTCCAGCAGCAACATCCGCAGCTGCGTCTGGCGCGTCAGCAAACCGTGCTGGAGCGTCTGCGCCAGCGCATGAACGTGGCGATGGACACGCAGATCAAGCGCGCGGTGTCGCGCCAGCAGCGCGTGACGCAGCGTCTGAACCAGCAGAACCCGCAGCCGAAAATTTATCGCGCGCAAACGCGGATTCAACAGCTGGAGTACCGTCTGGCGGAAACTCTCCGCGCGCGACTGAGCACCACCCGCGAACGCTTTGGCAATGCGGTGACCCACCTTGAAGCGGTCAGCCCCCTCTCAACGCTGGCGCGCGGCTATAGCGTGACGACGGCGACGGACGGCAAGGTGCTCAAGCAAACCAAACAGGTGAATACCGGCGATGTGCTGACGACGCGTCTGTCAGACGGCTGGGTAGAAAGCGAAGTGAAATCAATTAAACCGGTGAAAAAGACGCGTCAGCGTAAAACCGGATAATTCTTCGCCGGTTACTTACTATACTGCTGCTATTCCCTTTTTTAATAAGGAGAGCAGCATGTCCCATCTTTATAGCGTGATCCCCCCGTATATTCTTCGTCGTATTATCGAAAGCGGTTCCGAACCGCAGCAGCGCTGTGCCCGCCAGACCTTAACCCACGTCCAGACGCTGATGGCCCACATGCCGGGCAAACCCGCCGCGCCGCACGTGAATAAAGCCGGACAGCTGGAGCGGGATATCTACGACGCGAAGCAAACTCAGGAGCTACCGGGTACGCAGGTGCGTTATGAAGGTCAGCCGTCGAACGGCGATGTGGCGGTAGACGAAGCCTACGAGTATTTGGGTATTACCCATGATTTCTTCTGGAAAGAATATCAGCGCGATTCGCTCGATAACAAAGGGCTTATTTTAACCGGTACCGTTCACTATGGCCGGGAATATCAGAACGCCTTCTGGAACGGTCAGCAGATGGTATTTGGCGACGGCGACGGGGAAATATTTAACCGCTTTACCATCGCCATAGACGTCGTGGCGCATGAGTTGAGCCACGGCGTGACCGAGACCGAAGCCGGGCTTATCTACTTTGAGCAGTCCGGCGCGCTGAACGAATCGCTGTCAGACGTGTTTGGCTCACTGGTGAAGCAGTACCATCTGAAGCAAACCGCCGATAAAGCGGACTGGCTGATTGGTGAGGGATTACTGGCGAAAGGCATCAACGGCAAAGGGCTGCGCTCGATGTCTGAACCGGGCACCGCCTACAACGATCCGCTGCTCGGCAAAGACCCGCAGCCTGCACACATGAAGGATTTCATCAAAACGCGTGAGGATAACGGCGGCGTGCATCTGAACTCCGGCATCCCCAACCGGGCATTTTATCTGGCCGCGACAGCGATCGGCGGCTACGCCTGGGAAAAAGCGGGTTATGCCTGGTACGACACGGTTTGCGATCGCAATCTGGCGCAGGATGCGGATTTTGAGGCCTTCGCAAAACTGACGATCGCGCACGGAGAGAAACGCTCCGGCGGCGACGTTGGGGCGGCCATTAAACAAGCCTGGGAACAGGTGGGAGTGTTGTAAATGCAGGTTCCGGAACTGACGGATGACGCCGTGGTTGAGCTGGCCCGGGAAGGCGGCGTCGCCTATATTCCCAAGCTGAGCGGCCAGCGCACCATCGCGCTCTCCTCGCTCAATGAGGCCCAGCGCCAGCGCCTGGTAAGCATCCTGGAGCAGGCCTTTCCGCGCGGCCAGCCGCCGGGACAGGCCTCGTCCCCCGGCAGCGGCGACCAGCGCTATTTCCGCATCCAGATTATCTGGACCGGGCAAAATCAGGCGCACTACGCCGATATCATCGTGCTGGTACCGGAGCAGGAAGCGCCCGAGTCGCTGGTCGAGCTGTGGAAGAAAGGCGAAGGCTGCGTGTGCGATTAACCTTCGGCCCGAACAAACTCCACGCGTTTTTTAGAGATAAGACCGTGGCCGTTCTGGCAGAAGTAGTCCACCGCCCCGCAGGCTTTTAAGACCTGGAGTGGCTGATGGCACTCCGGGCAGCGGGCTTCAAGCGCAATATCCTTATTACAGCTCTCGCAGTGTGCCACCCCGTTCAGGGGCTCAAGCGGTGCCTGGCAATTCGGGCAGGTAATCGTCATGGTGACTCCTTAAAGCATTCTGGTCTGCAATAATTTTACCACGTTGCGTTCAGTGCGGGCCACGCAGCTGTTGCTGCAAGGTCAGCAGCAGCTCAACTTCCTCGATTCGGCGACGCGTTGTGCGGCTCACCTCGTGCGGATCCCGTTCAAACAAGCTGTTGGTGCCCAGAATGTGCCCGGCAAGACAGTGCTCGTAGATTGTCCCGGGATATGCCAGCGCTGAATGTTCTGACCATCAATCAGCTCCAGCACATCCTCCGCACCGCGCCGGTCGTAGCTAATGATGCGCCCGTCGCGCAACCAGATCCGTAAGCCTTTTTGCCCGCCAGCGGGTCCCGCATATTTATTAAGCCAGATATCCACCGGCACGCCGCTGATGCGGCCCTGCAGATGCGCCTCGCCCTCCGCCGTGGTCAGGTCGCCTTTGGCAATAGCGCGGCCCAGGTGGTCTTTAGCCGTCACTACCTGCAACGTCATCTCATCATTCCCGCCCAGATAACGCAGCGTTTCGCGCAGCATCGCCAGCACGTGCGTGCCGATATCCAGAATCACGCCGTCCGGGTGGCGAAGCGTACGGGTGTCCGGTTCGCCGGTAGCAAAGTTAAGCGCGATGGGCTCCCCTGCAGCGTTAAATCCGCTCGGCTCCTGCAAAAAGCCGTCGATTTTGACGATGTCAGAGACAGTGCCCACCAGCGACCGCTTCACCGTTTCGAGGCGCGCCATCCAGTGATCGAGCGCCAGCACGCGGGGTGCAACGTCGGGGTTTGCCAGCAGCGCGTTGAGCTTTTCGATTTGAGCAAGCGTGGCAACGATCGGTTTTTCAACCACGATGCGGGAAACCGATGAGGCGAGAGCGTGTTCAAGCACCTCAAGATGGTGCAGCGACGCCGTGGTAATAAACAGGGTATCAAGCGGCCGGGAGAGGAGTTCAGCCAGTGTGGCACAACGTGTTACCCCCTCCGGCTGTTTTACGGGCTGGATATCAAAGCCTAAACAGTGCGGGGGATTATCAAAGCATTTTCGTATTGCGGGCAGGTAAGCTGTTTCAACGACTGCGCCAAGACCAACAAACCCTAACAGCATGTTCTTACCTCGTTGAGTAAATTGCCGGGGCATAACGCCGCCCCGGCAAGCCCGAGGTTTATGAGGCGTTAGCTGCCGGTTTAGTCTGCGCATTTTCCAGCATGCGGCGAACCGGAACAATGAGGACGATCAGTACCGCGGCACAAATCAGCAGCGCGACGGAGCAGCGCGCAAAGAGATCCGGCAGCATATCCAGCTGGTCGGCCTTCACATGGCCGCCAATCAGACCCGCCGCCAGGTTACCCAGCGCGCTGGCACAGAACCACAGCCCCATCATCTGACCGCGCATTCTCTCCGGCGCCAGCAGCGTCATGGTCGCCAGGCCAATCGGGCTCAGACACAGTTCGCCGAGCGTCAGCATCAGGATGCTGCCTACCAGCCAAAACGGCGATACGCCCGCCCCACCGCTGCTCAGCACGTTCTGTGCCGCCAGCATCATCAGGCCAAAGCCCGCTGCGGCACACAAAATACCGATAACAAACTTGGTGATGCTGCTCGGGCGAATGTTCATGCTCGCCAGCTTCGGCCACGCCCAGCTGAATACCGGTGCCAGCAGGATGATGAACAGGGCGTTGATTGACTGGAACCACACCGCCGGGATTTCGAAATCGCCGATCATGCGGTTAGTGTAGTCGTTGGCAAACAGGTTGAACGAGGTTGGCTTCTGTTCAAACGCGGACCAGAAGAACGCCGCGGAGATCAGCAGAATAAAGCAGACCAGCAGTCTGGCGCGCTCTTTACGGTTCAGGCCCGCAAAGACAAACAGATAGATAAAGTAGAGGGCCACGGACGCCGCAATCACGTAGACCAGCACGCTGGCTACCGCGACCGGGTTAATCACAATCACGCCCTGCGCAATCAGCGTCACGAGCGTTGCCACGCCTGCCGCCAGCGCCAGCAGCCAAACGCCCACGCCGTTACGCTTCACCACCGGGCTGTTCCAGGTGGAGTCGAGGCCGACTTCGCCGTCATAGCGTTTCATGGCCGGAACGGCAAACACGCGGAAGATAATCAGCGCCACCAGCATCCCGATACCGCCAATACCAAAGCCCCAGTGCCAGCCGTGGGTTTTAATCAGCCAGCCGGAAATCAGCGGCGCGATGAACGAGCCCATGTTGATACCCATATAGAACAGCGAGAAACCGCCGTCGCGACGCGCGTCGCCTTTTTTATACAGGGTACCGACCATGACTGAAATACAGGTCTTGAACAGCCCGGAGCCGAGCACGATGAACATCAGGCCGATAAAGAACAGGTTGTTGCCCATCACCGCCGAGAGCGCAATCGACAGGTGACCGAGCGCAATCAGGATCGAACCGTACCAGACGGCTCTCTGCTGACCGAGCCAGTTATCCGCCAGCCAGCCGCCCGGCAGCGCAGCCAGGTACATGGTACCGGCAAAGATACCGACAATCGCCGAGGCGTTTTCACGCGCCAGACCCATCCCGCCGTCATAGACGGTGGCGGCCATAAACAGGATCAGTAACGGACGAATGCCGTAAAACGAGAAACGCTCCCACATCTCGGTGAAGAACAGGGAACCGAGCGGATAAGGATGGCCGAAGAACGTTCGGCTTTCTTTTTGATTAACAGAGGATTGCATAATTCTCCCGAAAGGTATGTCGTCGTGCTTGTAAACACCAGCAGGTACGCCGGCCAGTTACGTATCTGGCCGATTTTTTACATGCGGCGAAAAGTTAGTTAACCATTTGATAACCAGGCGCTAGTTTTGTCTAGTACCGGACCCTGGACTTTAAGATGAAAATTCGACGATTGTCTACTTTCTTAGATTTAAACATGGTTAAAAGTGAATAGTGATTGACTTCACACAGGGAAAACCGGCGGTATGATTGGGCAAAAAAAAGCCCGCGATCATCGTGGGCTTTCGTGAGAGCAGTAAAGCTTATTTGCTTTTCTTAATGTGCTTAATCAGGCGCTTACGCTTACGCATCTGGTTTGGCGTCAGGGTGTTGCGCTTGTTGGCGAACGGGTTTTCCCCTTCCTTGAACTGGATACGGATAGGCGTACCCATTACGTCCAGCGATTTACGGAAGTAGTTCATCAGGTAGCGCTTGTAGGAATCCGGCAGGTCTTTCACCTGGTTGCCGTGAATCACCACGATTGGTGGGTTATAACCACCGGCGTGGGCGTATTTCAGCTTCACGCGACGACCGCGCACCAGCGGCGGCTGATGGTCTTCAGCAGCCATATTCATGATACGGGTCAGCATGGCGGTGCTCTGACGACGGGTGGAGCTGTCGTAAGCTTCGCGCACGGATTCGAACAGGTTACCCACGCCGCTGCCGTGCAGCGCAGAGATGAAGTGTACGCGAGCAAAGTCGATAAAGCCCAGACGGAAGTCGAGGGTCTCTTTCACCTGCTCACGAACCTCGTTGCTCAGGCCATCCCATTTGTTGACCACGATAACCAGTGAGCGCCCACTATTGAGGATAAAGCCGAGCAGAGAGAGGTCCTGATCGGAGATCCCTTCGCGTGCGTCGATAACCAGCAGCACGACGTTGGCATCTTCGATCGCCTGCAGGGTTTTGATAACGGAGAATTTTTCCACAACATCGGTGATTTTCCCGCGCTTACGCACCCCGGCAGTGTCGATGAGGACATACTCACGCTCATCGCGCTGCATCGGGATGTAGATACTGTCGCGGGTGGTGCCCGGCATGTCGTAAACGACCACGCGCTCTTCACCCAGAATACGGTTAGTAAGTGTAGACTTACCTACGTTTGGACGGCCCACGATAGCCAGCTTGATCGGCAGATCCTGCGGGTTGAAGTCGTCTTCAGGTTCTTCTTCTTCGCCCTCTTCTCCGTCTTCAAACTGCGCCCAGTATTCAGCGTCTTCGTCCACCTCTTCCGGCGGGTTCACTTCGTCAACCCACGGCAGCAGAACGGTTTCCAGCAGGCTGGTGACGCCACGGCCATGCGATGCCGCGATAGGATAGATGTCGCCCAGGCCCAGAGACCAGAAATCCGCGATGGCCTGATCGGCATCGATGCCGTCGGTTTTGTTCGCCACCAGGAAGGTTGGCTTTTCGCGTGAACGCAGATGTTTAGCGATAGCGGAGTCCGCTGGCATCAGGCCAGCGCGTGCATCCACCATAAACAGCACCACGTCCGCTTCTTCAATCGCCAGCAGCGACTGTTCCGCCATGCGGGTTTCCACACCGTCTTCTGTGCCGTCAATACCACCGGTATCAATACAGATGAACTCGCGTCCTTCCACCTCTGCACGACCGTACTTACGGTCACGCGTCAGCCCCGGGAAATCCGCAACCAGCGCATCACGGGTGCGTGTTAAACGGTTAAAAAGAGTGGATTTTCCAACGTTAGGGCGCCCGACAAGCGCGACCACAGGTACCATGTTTGAAGCCTCATAAAATTCAAAATAACGTCGCTTTCGCGGCGTTTTTAAAAATGTCAAAACGGCTCCTGAGTGAACAGGAGCCGTTTAGTATACTACAACCGCCGGGTAATTAACGCGTGATCGCGTACAGCGTGCCGTCTTTTGCCTGAATCAGCAGTTTGCCGTCGGCCACAACCGGGTCGGTCAGGAAACCGGAGCTGTCGACTTTTTGCTGCGCAACAAAGCGGCCGTTATCCGGATCGATCCAGTGCATATACCCTTCGCTGTCGCCCACAACCAGGCTACCGTTGTACAGCGCTGGCGCAGTCAGCAGACGGTGCAGCAGGTCGCTTTGCGTCCACAGCGTCACGCCGCCTTCGGTACTCAGGGCCAGCAGACGGTCGTTCTGGTCAACCATATAGATGCGGTTACCCTCAACGATGAAATCATTTACCGAGCCCAGCTCACGTTTCCACATGATCTGGCCGCTGCGCAGATCCAGCGCGGTCAGGTTGCCGTTGTAGGCCAGCGCGTAAACCACACCGTTAACGATAACCGGTGTTGTGTCCACGTCGCTCAGACGGTCAATTTCCGTTGAGCCAGTGGCCTGAGAGATACGCTGCTGCCAGATCATCTGGCCCTGCTGCATCAGCACGGCGCTCACGCGACCGTTGTCACCGCCCACAATGGCAGCACCAAATGCGGTAGCCGGGGCAGATTCGCCACGCAGAGAGAGCGCAGGCATATCCAGGTTAACGGTCCATTTCACCAGGCCGTCCGCTTCGTTCAGCGCCTGCAGCTGGCCGTTGCTGGTATGAATCAGCACCAGGCCGTCGCTCACTACCGGACGCGACAGGGATTCACCCGCCACGGTTGTTTGCCAGGCAATGGAGCCGTCGCTGCTGTTCAGGGCATAAACCTGCGCTTTTTCGCTGCCCACGTAGACGTGACCACCGGCAACGGTCAGGCCGCCAGACAGCAGTGCAGGCTTACGGGAGAACCAGCCGTCTTTTTCCGCCAGGTTAACGGACCACACTTCTTTTCCGTCATCCGCGTTCACCGCTTTCACGGTACCTTTGCGGTCAGCCGCATAGACAACGCTGTCTGCATACGCTGGATGAAGGTTGGAATAGAAATCACCAATCCCATTGCCCACGGAGACATCCCACGCGGTGGATGGGGTAAACTGGTTTTCAACCGTCGGCAGTGGGGACATTTTCACAACGTCTTCTTCGCCACTGAACAGTGAACAACCACTCAATAACGTAACAGAAAGCAGTCCTGGCAGAAGTAATTTACGCAATTGCATCGGGTCCCTCTCAGACGGACAAATTATTTATTTTCATCTGCATCATTTCGCTCAGCGCAGGTGAAGCATTGCTCTCTACGCCAGCTTGCCACGCTTTACGCGCGCCCGCTTTGTCACCTTTGCTCAGCAGTGCTTCACCGCGCAGATCGGCAACGATGGCAGCAAAGCCTTCGCCTTTGATGGTATCGAGCGTTTTCAGCGCATCGTCAGCTTTCTTCTGCTGAACCTGAATACGTGCCAGGCGCAGATTGATCACCGCTTTCAGGTTTTCATCACTGGCGGCAGCAAGGCCCTGAGACAGCTGTGCTACGGCTTTATCCAGTTCGTTCTTATCAACGTACTGCTGAGCCACTTCCAGCGCAGCCAGTGCACCGTAGGTGTTTTTGTTGTCAGCCGCAAATTTTTCTGCCGCCGTCAGCGTTTGCGGCTGATCGGCACGAATTGCGCTCACGGTATTTTCATAGGACAGGGACGCGCCGCGCGCGGAATCCGCCTGATGATTGTTCCAGTAACGCCAGCCTACCAGCGCACCGACACCTAAAATAACCCCAACAACCAGCGCTTTGCCGTTTTCAGCAAAGAAGCGTTTAATCGCGTCGACCTGATCGTGTTCGTTCTCGTAAATTTCCACGCAGTCCTTCTCCTTAGCCCAATAGAGTGCGCAAGTGCGCCGCAACGCCGTCCTGCGTTACCGTTGTCTGCTCACCAGAGCGCAGGTCTTTCACCACCACTTCGCCGTTGGCCACTTCGGACTCACCCAGCACCAGTGCGATACTTGCGCCCCACTTATCGGCACGAGCAAACTGTTTTTTGAAGTTGCCGCCGCCATGGTTGGTCATCAGCTTAACGCCCGGCAGCGCATCGCGCACGCGTTCGGCAAGCTGCATTGCCGCAGACTGCGTTTCCGCGCCTGAGGCCACCAGGTATATATCGACAACGGAATCTGCTTTAAATTCCGGATTAACTGCCTGAACCAGCAAAACAAGTCGCTCAAGACCCATCGCGAAGCCTACAGCAGGTGCTGCGCGACCGCCAAGTTGCTCAACCAGACCGTCATAACGACCGCCCGCGCACACGGTGCCCTGAGAGCCGAGGCTCGTGGTCACCCACTCAAACACGGTACGGTTGTAGTAGTCCAGACCGCGTACCAGGCGCTGGTTTACGGTGTAGGCGATGCCAGCCGCTTCAAGCAGCTTGCACAGGCCCGCGAAGTGTTCGCGAGATTCTTCATCCAGATAATCACCCAGCGCAGGCGCATCGTTCAGCAGTGCCTGAACATCTGCGTTTTTGGAATCCAGAACGCGCAGCGGGTTGCTGTACATGCGACGTTTGCAGTCTTCGTCCAGCTTCTCTTTATGCTGTTCCAGGAACGCCACCAGCGCATCGCGGTAGTTAGCGCGCGCTTCCAGAGAACCGATAGAGTTCAGCTCGAGGGAAACGTGATCGGCAATACCGAGCGCACGCCACCAGCGGGCGGTCAGCATAATCAGTTCAGCGTCGATGTCCGGGCCCTGCAGGCCAAAGACTTCCACACCCAGCTGATTGAACTGGCGATAACGCCCTTTCTGAGGACGTTCGTGGCGGAACATCGGGCCGATATACCACAGGCGCTGCTCCTGATTGTACAGAAGACCATGTTCGATGCCGGCGCGTACGCAGCCCGCCGTCCCTTCCGGACGCAGGGTCAGGCTGTCGCCGTTGCGGTCCTCAAAGGTGTACATCTCTTTTTCAACCACGTCGGTAACTTCACCAATCGCGCGTTTGAATAACGGGGTCTGCTCTACAATCGGCAAACGGATTTCGCTGTAACCGTAGCTGCCGAGCACCTGCTTCAGCGTGCCTTCAATGCGCTGCCAGATGGCGGTTTCGCCAGGCAGATAATCGTTCATGCCGCGGATGGCTTGAATGTTTTTTGCCACGTTTATTCTCTTTCTATATACAAAAAAAACCCAAAGAATGGGTTCAATCATACATGGGAAGCTCGCGGCTTCCCATCACGTTATTTTTCAACCTGCTGAACGTTAATACGCTGTGTCTCGTCCATCATGGCGGCTTTCGCACGGATGCGGGCTTCAAGCTGGTCGATCATGTCGCTATTATCCAGACGATCTTTACGAACGCCATCTTCATAGAGACCACTTTTCTTGTTACCGCCGGTCACGCCCAGGGTTGACACCAGTGCTTCACCCGGACCGTTCACCACGCAGCCGATGATAGAGACGTCCATCGGGGTGATAATGTCTTCCAGACGTTGCTCCAGGGCATTTACCGTCCCGATCACATCAAACTCCTGACGCGAACAGGTTGGGCAGGCAATGAAGTTGATCCCACGCGCGCGAATACGCAGCGACTTCAGGATATCGAAACCGACCTTGATCTCTTCGACCGGATCGGCCGCCAGCGAGACGCGCAGGGTGTCACCGATCCCTTCAGAGAGCAGCAGCCCCAGACCGATCGCGGATTTTACCGAGCCGCTGCGCAGGCCGCCCGCTTCGGTGATCCCGAGGTGCAGAGGCTGGTCGATCTGCTTTGCCAGCAGGCGGTAAGATTCTACGGCAAGGAACACATCGGAGGCTTTTACGCTGACTTTGAACTGATCGAAGTTGAGACGATCGAGATGATCGACGTGACGCATCGCGGATTCGAGCAGCGCCTGTGGCGTCGGCTCACCGTATTTTTCCTGCAGATCTTTTTCCAGCGAACCGGCGTTAACGCCGATACGGATAGGAATATTTTTATCGCGGGCGCAGTCCACAACCATGCGGATACGCTCTTCGTTACCGATGTTGCCCGGGTTAATACGCAGACAATCGACGCCGTATTCGGCCACTTTCAGTGCGATGCGGTAGTCGAAGTGAATATCCGCCACCAGCGGAACGCTGACCTGCTGTTTGATCAGTTTGAACGCCTCAGCGGCATCCATGGTCGGGACGGAGACGCGAACAATGTCCGCGCCTACACGTTCTAATGCTTTGATTTGATTGACCGTCGCTTCCACATCGGTGGTGCGCGTGTTGGTCATCGACTGAACGGCGATAGGTGCCCCATCGCCGATTGGCACATTCCCAACGTAAATCCGTTTCGATTTTCTACGTTGAATCGGAGCCTGGTTATGCATGAAAAATCTCCCGCGTTGCCCGTCTGTTACTGTGCTGCTGATTGTTCGGCATTAACGGTAAGACGTGCAACCTGGTTAGTTCTGATAAAGCGGCTCAGGTCGACAGGTTTTCCTTGATACTGGATCTGTACCGCTGCCGGAGCGCCGATTTTAAGTTTATAGGGAGCCTGGCCTGTTAGGTTTAACGTGCCATCTTTGCGCTGCAGGCCGCTGAACAGTTTTTTACCTGTCGCGTCAGTCACTTCCAGCCAGCAGTCAGCGCTGAAGTTCATTACCAGCGCGTTAGGATCGGCTGCTGTTGTCGCCGTACCCGCCGGGCTGGTTGGCAGAGACGCTGCGGTATTGTCTGCAGGCTGAGTAGCTGCAGGCGCGTTCGCCGCCGTATCAACATTTGCCTGAGAAGGGGCAACCACCGCGTTTTGATCCTGAGCCTGCGGCGCAGCGGTGTTAGCCGTCGCTGCCGGGGCCTGTGCTGCACCAGTCGCCGATGCGTCTGGCGCTGCGGTCTGTGGCTCGCTGGAGGACGCCGCACCGTCGGTATTCAGCGGCACGCTCTGGGCGTTATCATTTCCGGCCTGGTTGAGTTCTGCGGAGGATTGATCGGCCATGGTGGTGATCTCTTCCTGCTGCGCCTTGTGGTTTTGCCACCACCATGCACCGGTCAGACCGACCACCACAAACAGCACCAGCCAGGTAAAGCTCATCAGCCAGCCATCACGTTTTTTACGACGTTTCCCCAGGGAGAAGGTCTGCATCGGCGCAACTTTTGCTGCACGGACCGGCGCCTGCTTCTCCATCATTGGCAGTAATTCGTTTTCGGGGATGTGCACCAGTTTTGCGTAAGAGCGGATATAACCGCGCAAGAACGTTGAAGCCAGATCGGCAGGCGCCTTATCTTCTTCAATATCGCGAACCGTGGAAACCTTCAGGCACAAGCGTTCCGCAACGGCTTGCTGGCTGAGTCCGAGTTGTTCACGGGCGTTGCGAAGACGAACGCCAGTGGAGAGTGCTTCATGTTGGTCGTGAGTGGCTTCAGTATTCATTCGCTACAACTACTGGTACGTGAAAAATAAGGGTTCAGGCGCCGGTGAGTCACAATGCCACCCGCACCGCGAAACTTCTGGTCAGTTAACCTTGAACAGAGAGTATAAGACTGTCAGCCCGGAGATGACAGTACAGCCCTGCCCGTACGGCTAAACTGTTGTTACGTCGTTACATACTGCCCGAAAGTCGGATGAAACGCACCGTAATTATTGATCAGTCTTCACGAATCTGACTGATTATTCAGTAAGGTTATGTCTCACGGCGCAGATAATGCGCCGCGAGTGCATAATAATCAAACAGCTTTAACCGCTATAGTCTCGCCCTGCATGCGTTTACGCAGGGTACGCTTGGTACGGTCAATAACATCACCAGCCAGCTGTCCACATGCGGCATCAATATCATCACCACGCGTTTTACGCACGATGGTGGTGAAACCATACTCCATCAGTACCTTGGAGAAACGGTCGATACGGCTGTTCGAGCTACGGCCATACGGCGCGCCCGGGAACGGGTTCCATGGGATCAGGTTGATTTTACATGGCGTATCTTTCAGCAGTTCAGCCAGCTGATGCGCATGTTCGGTGCCGTCGTTGACGTGGTCCAGCATCACGTACTCGATGGTCACGCGGCCCTGGTTGGCGTTGGATTTCTCCAGGTAGCGACGTACGGCAGCGAGGAAGGTTTCGATATTGTACTTTTTGTTGATCGGCACAATTTCGTCACGAATTTCATCGTTTGGTGCATGCAGGGAGATCGCCAGCGCGACGTCAATCATGTCGCCGAGCTTGTCCAGCGCAGGCACAACGCCTGAGGTCGACAGCGTGACACGACGCTTGGACAGGCCAAAGCCAAAGTCATCCAGCATGATTTCCATCGCCGGAACGACGTTGGTCAGGTTCAGCAGCGGTTCACCCATCCCCATCATCACCACGTTGGTGATAGGGCGCGTACCGGTGACTTTTGCCGCGCCCACGATTTTCGCGGCACGCCAGACCTGGCCGATAATTTCTGAAACACGCAGGTTACGGTTAAAGCCTTGCTGCGCGGTTGAGCAGAATTTGCACTCCAGCGCACAGCCAACCTGGGAGGAGACGCACAGCGTCGCGCGGTCTTCTTCCGGGATGTAGACGGTTTCAACACGCTGATCGCCGACCGCAATCGCCCATTTGATGGTGCCATCCGCGGAGCGCTGCTCTTCCACCACTTCCGGTGCACGGATTTCAGCCACTTCTTTGAGCTTATTGCGCAGGACCTTGTTGATGTCAGTCATGTCATCAAAATTGTCGCTGCAGTAATGGTACATCCACTTCATGACCTGATCGGCACGAAACGGCTTTTCGCCCATCTCTTTGAAGAACTCGCGCATCTGCTGACGGTTCAGATCCAGCAGGTTGATTTTTCCATTTTTATTGGGAACCGCAGGAATGGCGACTTCGGAGGTATTCACTAATTCAGACATAATATTTACCGGCCTCGTTGTTACACGTTATGGCCCATGGAGGGTTGAATAGAAACGCCCCGGAAAGCGGTCTGCTCGTCCGGGGCGTTGCATTGTACAAAGTCTGGCGCAGGGATGCCACGTCTGGACGCGGCATTTACGAAAATAATGTGTAAACGAAACCGTTAAATTAACGGGTACGTGGACACACTTCGCCTTCTGCGAAGAAGAAAGCGATTTCGCGTGCAGCAGATTCAACAGAGTCAGAACCGTGGGTGCCGTTCTCGGTGAAGCTGTCAGCGTAGTCAGCGCGCAGAGTTCCTGCCAGCGCGTTGTCCGGGTTGGTTGCACCCAGCAGATCGCGGTGACGCTGTACGGCGTTTTCGCCTTCCAGTACGGATACCACGATTGGACCGGAGGTCATGAACTCCACCAGGCCGTCAAAGAATGGGCGACCTTCGTGCTCAGCGTAGAAGCCGCGCGCCTGCTCAACGGTCAGGTGCAGCATTTTGGTGCCAACAATTTTGAACCCTGCAGATTCAAAGCGAGCGAAGATGCTGCCAATAACGTTTTTTGCCACCGCGTTTGGTTTGATGATGGAAAAAGTACGTTCAATAGCCATGATAACCTCTGTCAATGTTCTGTTGTTTTGCATACCTGAGTATGGTGTGGCGCGGATTATAATGAGCAATGGCGCCATTGCCTATGGATTCAGGTAACATTTTTTTAAAATAAGACGAGTTTTAGCAACAGCTCACATCAGAAAGCTGTTTTCAGGTCACTGAAGCGTAAAATTCACCGTCGCGACCTGCCCGGTCTCATCCATAACGAGTAACTGATAATCCCCCGACTTATCAAGCTGTAATGTGTAAACGCTTCCTTTCACATTCAGCGGTTCACCGTTCAAAAACCACCAGCGCTCACCGCTGTTGCCGGTCGCCTGAAGCGGCAGCGAAACGCGGAATTCCCCCGGCAGACGTTTAATAACGGCCCCTTCACGCACGCCGGTCAGAATGAGTGGCGCAGGTGCGTCCTGCAAGAGTGGAGGACAAATTCTTGATGAAGGCGGAATCCGTACCGCACGACGCTCGGTTGCAGGCAGCCACGGCTCCAGCGGCAGCGGCCATACATCCAGGACTTTTTCAGTAGCATCCGGGCAATCTGCGGCCACGCGTTTGCCGGTTTTATCCAGCCAGACCGGGAAACGGATCCCGCGTATGCCCTCCTGTTCGGGCAGGAGCAGCGTGGGCGGTTCACTCCCTTCCAGCAGCCAGGTCGACAGGCGACGTCGACAGTTTTCGCTGCCTTCCGGTAGCGACTGGCCGCCCGGCCAGCAGATCACGCCCCGCCCGACGCTTGCCGGACGCGGATCGCGCGGCAGGCGGGCTTCGTCTACCGTTGAGCGCGACTGAAGCAGGTTATTGACCTGGTTTAATAGCGGAACCGCGCTGGCAAACCCAAACTGTCCCGCCACGGGCGTGCCGTCCGGTCGTCCGGTCCAGATGCCTATCACATAACGGGCATTCAGACCGATGGCCCAGGCATCACGGTAGCCGTAACTGGTACCGGTTTTCCACGCCAGCGGCGCAACCTGGGGTAGCGCATTATCCGGCAGCGGCTGCGCTTCATTGGCCAGAATACGGCGAATAATCCACGCCGAGCCCGGTGATAACAGCGGACGTTCAGTTAGCGGATCGCCTGGCTGCAGGCGCAGCCTACCCGCCTTACCGTGTCGGGCAAAAGCACTGTAGGCAGCGGCGATATCTGCCAGCCGCGCGCCTGCCCCGCCGAGGATCAGAGACAGATTCGGCTGCGCCCCCGCAGGCAGGATCAGCGGCAAGCCTGCGTTGCTCAGCATCCCGGCAAATCGTTTTGGTCCGTAGGCTTCCAGCACCTGAACGGCAGGCAGGTTGAGGGAGCGTACCAGCGCTTCACTCATGCTGACCGGTCCATGAAACCCGCTGTCAAAATTCCCGGGCCGATAGTCACCGGTTTTTCTGGGAACGTCCTGAAGCAGCGAGGCGGGATGGATCAGGCCATCATCCAGCGCCATGCCGTAGATAAAGGGTTTTAACACCGATCCCGGCGATCGGATCGCATTGACCATATCCACATGGCTAAAACGCGTGTCATCGTTGATATCCACCGATCCCACCCAGCCGCGCACTTTCATATCGGTATGATCGACCACGATCATCGCCAGCGAGCTGCGTGCCGGCAGGCGGGATTTCCAGTTCATCGCCAGCTCTTCCAGCTGCCGCTGCAGTCCGGCATCCAGCGTGGTGACAATTTTCGTGTCGCGACTTTTGCCGAGCATCATGCGTGCAAAGAGCGGCGCCAGCTGCGGCATCTGCCGGGGCGCCAGCCATACTGATTCTTCACGGGACTCTTTGACCTGCTTTGCGGACCAGACGCCCTGCGTCGCCATGCGGTCGAGCACTTTATTGCGCGCCGCTTCGGCCCGTTCAGGCCAGCGATCCGGGCGTAAACGACTCGGTGCCTGCGGCAGCACCGCCAGCAGCGCCGCGTCGGAATAGCTGAGCTGCGACGGCGGCTTGCCCAGATACGTCCAGCTTGCCGCTCCCACGCCCTGCAGCGTACCGCCAAACGGCGCGCGGTTGAGATAGAGCGTGAGGATTTCGCGTTTGGAAAGATGCCACTCCAGCTGCATGGCACGCCAGAGCTGGCGAATTTTACCGCCGAAGGTGCGCGGATGCGGGTCCAGCAGTCGCGCGACCTGCATGGTGAGCGTGCTTCCGCCAGAGATGACTTTCCCGGAACTGAGATCCTGCCAGGCGGCACGCAGGACAGAAAGCGGGTTTACGCCGGGATGATCCCAAAACCAGCGATCTTCGTACTGGATCAGCGCCTCAAGATAACGGGGAGAGACCTCTTCGATCGTAACCGGATAGCGCCAGATCCCGTCGCTATCGGCAAAACGCCAGAGCGGCGTGCCCTTCTCATCCACCACCACCCGGGCAGGGTTAACCTCTTTCAGCGGCAACGGCCACAGGCGGTCGGCGGCGACAATCAGCCCCCATAAAACGAGAAGCGCTCCCGCCAGCCACAGCCAGCGGGAGCGTGTCAAACGTGCCATTCGCATATTACGGAACAACAATCAGCGGGCCACTGGCCGCACCCGTTGCCCGCCACTGCGGCACATACATAGACTCGACCATCGGAACCGGCACCTGGTAGGTTCCCGGCGTCACGGCGCGCGCCAGATAAACCAGCGTAACCGGCTGACCTTCATTTACCGGCACGGCCGCCACAAAGCGGTCGTCGCGGAATTCCATATGCTGAATGTCCGCCTGCTGCATTTGGCTGAGCAGGTTCTGCACTTCGCTACCGCTGTCCTGCAGGCTGGCGCTGCTGCTTGCCAGATTCTGGTTTTCCAGCTCCAGACCCGCAGGGAGGAGATCCACCACCAGCGCGTCCGGCACGTTCTGGCTGGCTTTGACTTCCAGCCATACCAGCACCAGCTCGCCGCTCTTCAGCGAAGAGAGCGATTTCGTGCTACCGTCCGTTGCCAGAATATGGCGTTCAACCTGCAGCACGTTCGAGCTCGGCTGAGGAGCATAGTCAGGATAACCGGTGCTATCAAGGCGTACCCACAGCGGTGAAGTGCCGGTATTGGTCACCTGCAGCGCGCCAAGCTGGTCGCCGCTCACGTTTTGTACCTGCGCTTTATCGCCACCTGATGCGGAATCTGACAGGGAGGTTTTCGCCTGCCACGCACCGGACAGAGTTTGCAGCGAACGACCGGCCAGGAACAGCGCATTGCTCTCCTGAGTGGACAACCAGCGCTGGCTGAAGGCCTGCTCAGACAGGGCATTCAGCAGCGTATTTTGCGCATCCGGCAGCAGCTTGTACTCCTCCAGAAGAGAGAGCATCAGCGCGTTATCGCGAAGCTGGCTGCCGTAATCGGCCATCCAGTTTTTGCTGTCGTTGCGCGGCGTTTTGAGCGCCAGATCCAGCGCCTGCTGGCTGCGCGGGGCATCGCCCATCAGCTTGAGCGCCATGCCCAGCTGCATCAGCGGCAGGCCGGACGCCGCCTGAGCGTGACGATCCCAGATTTCACGCAGCGCGCCCAACGGCGCTTTTTGCTGACGTGCCAGCACCAGCGCGGCATAGGCCTGCACGGCGAACTTGCTGGCCTGCGTATCGTCGCTGTAGCGAATAGACATCATGCCCGGGTCCTGCAGGTAGCGCAGCAACCGGCTATTGGCATTATTCACCGCATCGGCGGGCACGCTGTAGCCCTGCTCGCCCGCACGGACCAGGAAGTCGGTCACGTAGGCCGTCAGCCAGTACTCTTCCGGACCGTTTTTATCCCACAGCGCGAACCCGCCGTCTTCACGCTGCATCTGCAGCAGACGGGAAATACCGATATCAATGGCGGCACGGCGTTTATCGTCCGTATCACCTTTGATGCCAAGCGCCGTAAGCTGCGCCGCGTTGGTGTAGAGCGACGGGAACAGACCGCTGGTGGTCTGCTCCAGACAGCCATACGGATAGGCCTGCAGTTCGCGAATATAGCGCGCCAGGTTGAGCGGTGGTTTGCCGCTCAGCAGCAGTTGCCCCTGCAGGGTGGCAGGAGAGAAACCGTTGTTGTGCTGCGCCGGTGCAGTCCAGGATTCGCCAGGGTTCAGCATGGCACCGGTATTGACCGTCTGCGCCGGGAACGCCGGACGCACACCGATTTTCCAGCTCTTCTGCTGCGGGACGAAGGTCTCGCCCGGAAGCTGCAGGCCGGTCACCTGCGCGGTCACTTCACCGTCACCATAACCGTCCAGCGCGCGTACCGGAATAAACAGCGTACTGCGCGCCCCCGGTGGCAGCTGAACCGGCTGAGGCTGCGCGCCTTCCAGCGCCAGTTTGCCTGTCGCGTTCAGGGCGATATTCAGCGTTTGCGGCTGGTCGGTCAGGTTAGTGATATCCAGCGTCAGCCGCGAGGTATCTCCGCTTGCCAGGAAGCGCGGGGTATTCAGCTCGGTAATGACCGGTGCGGCCACGATAATCTTGCTTTCGCTGCTGCCAAAATCCTCTTCCGTCCAGGCCTGCGCCATCAGACGCAGCTCACCGTTGAAGTCTCCAATCGGCAATGTAATTGTGCCTTCCCCGTTGGCATCCAGCGTGACCGGCTGTGCCTGCTGGGCAATGATGGTGACGTGGTTCACCGGCGGTTTGCCGCCGCGCTTCAGTTCATCCCCATCGCCACCAAAGCGCAGCGCGGCCAGACGGCCCTGCCCTTCAATGACCTGGCCGTATATATCGTAGATATCCGCGCCGTAACGCTTCTGACCAAAGAAAGCCTGCCACGGATCCGGCGTGACGTAATCGGTAATATTCAGCACGCCGCTGTCCACCGCCGATACCAGGACGTTCACCTTCTGCGGCACGGCCCCCTCTTTCACGCTGGCTTTCACCTTCACCGAGAGCGTCTGGTTTGGACGCATTTTCTGCGGGTTATCGAGCGCAATATTCAGGCGGCGATTTTCGTCACCCATCGGCAGATGCAGCAGGCCGACCGCACGTTTCGGCGTGGCGGATTTGGATTTATCTCCGGGACGTACCACCAGCGTACTCAGGTAGAGGTCGTGACGCTTCCAGGCCTTGTCGACCGGGATAGCGAGATCCAGTCCGTTTGCCGGTACGTCGATCTCTTTCCACCACAGCGGCCCTTCACTGGACTCGATCATCGCATAGCCCTTGCCTGCGGCTGGCGCGGCAATGTGCAGGTTGATGGTGTCGCCTGGCTGATAGGCTGGCTTATCCAGTTTCAAGGTTACGCGGTCAGGGCGTGCAGCGCCGGTGCCGTCGCTGTTATCCTGCCAGCTGTACCCCGCCCAGAAGCGCACGCTGCTGACCATCTCATCAGGCGCTTTCACCTCCAGACGATAAGAGCCCCATTCCACCGGGAAGGTGACTTTACCCGTTTCATCGGCCTTAAGTGTCAGCTCCTGCTCGCCTTCGACCAGGTCTTTCTGATCGAACTGAGACTGCCAGCCTTCGCTCTCAGACCAGTTCCAGAAGTAGTCCCGACGCTCGCGAATCAGACGAACCTGTAACCCGGAAACGGCCTTTTTCGCGCCGCTGGCATCGGCATACACGATATCGAAGCTGGCATTGCCGTTCTCATCAACAATCGGTTGGTTGACGGTCGTATCGGTGCGGTAGTCGTAAACAGCTTTACTGGCGAACTGAGGACGGATACCCGGCAATTCCGCTGCGGGCCAGATGGCCTGCTCAGCACGACGCGTCACCGGGCGACCGCCCGACTCCAGCAGGCTGGCCTGCAGGATCAGCTGCAGCGGAGAGTGCACCTCTTTCCACTGGCTTTCGGTAGAAACCTGCCCACGTCCCTGCTCGTCCAGCGTAAGCTGCACTTCATCCAGGCTGCGGCTCAGGTTCTCTTCGGCGATATCACCAAACTGGAAGCCCGGCAGCGCGGCCACCGCGTCACGCAGCGGACGCAGGAAGAGCTGGCCCTGCAGAGAGTTACCGTTGGCCGGAGCGCCATACAGGTAATAGCCGACCACGTTAAAGTCGACGTTATCCTGCGGTGAAACCGGCGTTTTTTGTCCGCTCAGGTTGAGCGCCATACGCTCTGGCATGAAGTCTTCAACGTGGAAGTCCCACAGACGCTGCAGGTTATCGCCCGTGTTGGCGCGGATATGCCACATGCCGGTCTGCGCCCCGCTGTCCAGCGGATAGTTGAAGCGATAGAGTCCGTTCTCCGGCTTGACGACGATCGTACGCGCGACCTGTCCATCCGGTCGCAGCACGTCGAGCTTCACGGGCTGATCGGGAAGTGGCTTACCGTCACTGTCGCGCAGCAGGCCGTTGAGGATCACCGTTTCGCCCGGGCGGTAGAGATCGCGTGGGCCAAACATAAAGAACTGCTTGCTGTAGCCCGGACTCCCGGCGATATCAAACTCCGCCAGATCAAGAGCCGGTAGCTTGAGGTCAAGCAGCGTGGTCTGGCCGTCTTTACTGGCCAGGATCAGCGCGGCCTCTTTGTCGGTCTCAAGCTTTGCGTGGCCATCACCGTCGCTTTTCGCTTCGGCAAGCGTCTGCCCTTTATCGTTCAACAGGGTGACGGTGACGCCGGACTGCGCCGCACCGTTCTCCAGACTCTGGGTGAAGATGTCCAGGCGATTATGATAACGGTGAGCGGACAGGCCAATATCGCTTAAGGTAAAGAGCGTCGCGGCGTTGCTGTAGTTGTAGTGCCCGGCCTGGTTCATGACCGCGATATAAACGCCAGACTGCTGGAGCGGTTTAATATCCTTCAGGGGCAACAGTAATTTTTCGCGCGTGTTGCGCGCAGGATTAAGATCGAATCGACCGGTATAAACCAGCTCCGCCATCTTCAGCAGGTTGTCGGATTCCCAGTTGGTCAGCGAGTTACGGTACTCCCACTGGCTGACAAGGGAAGCCAGCGATTCCGGCTTCACGCGATAGAAGTTGACGTCAACATTGTTGACGTTGAGCGCCATTACCGGCAACCCTTCCACCACCTTACCCGGCAGCAGCGAGCCGCGGCTGGCAAAACCAACGGTGGGTTCAACGTCCCGGGTGGTCAGGGCTTTCTCATAATCAATGCCGAACGTCGCCTTGTTCAGCGCCTGCAGGCCCCGTTCAACGGTGACGACCAGGTTGCGGTTGGGCTCCAGATGGCGCAGGCGAAGCTCTTTCAGGTTAGGCGCAAGTTCCCACGCCCCGTCAACTTTGCCGCTTTTTTTGTCCACGACATGCACGGTTTTCGCGAAATCCTGATCGGGATTCAGCGGAACCGAGAATGTCAGCACCAGCGTGGCGGCACCGTCGAGCTGAACTTCAGAGGCATCCAGCAGGGTCAGCGCTTTTCCCTGACTCTGGGCGGCGAGCTTAGCCAGCGTTTCAGCATTTGGCTTTTCCGCGGCTTTTGGTGTGGATGCGGTGGATGCCGCGGGAGCCGCAGCCTGAGATTTATCGTCGCTGTTATCACAGCCGACAAGCGTAAACGTGGTAAGCAGCGCAAGGGAGAGCGCGGCTAAGCGAAACGGTTTCATCCTTTGTCCCTGGCCCTGAGGGGGCCTGTTGGTCGTCGTCCGGATAAGTATTATCCGCAAGTTTCATTAATTCAAAAAGTCCAATTTTAGAATCTGGAAAGCGCCTCGCAGAATGGCAACACGCCGCTACGCCGTGATGGAACCGCGATCACAGCCCCAAACGTCACATGTTACCTTTCACGTCATTTGTTTTTAAAACAAGAGGATAGCTGGATAAGCGTCCCTGAAGGCTGCTAGTTTTATAACCATGACGCACCCCGAGTGCGCGGTTCAATAAGAGAGAAAGCCATGAAACGAGCCGTGAATGCCCTACAAAATTTCGGAAAATCATTGTACGGACCGGTGCTTATCTTACCGATCGTCGGTCTGTTTATCGCCTTTGGTAACGTGCTGGGTAACGGTAATCTCGCTGAATACCTGCCCTTTCTTGGCCATCCGCTGATTCAGCATCTTGGTCAGCTTATCGCGAAATCGGCCGTGTCGGTGCTGGTGAACCTGGCGCTGGTGTTTGCCGTTGGTATTCCGATTGGTCTGGCGACGCGTGATAAAGGCTATGCCGCGTTGATTGGCCTGGTCACCTTTGTCGTATTCATCAACGCCATGAACGTCACGCTGCAGCTGCAGGGCGCGCTGGCGCCTGCAGCCGAAATGAAGGCGGCCGGGCAGACCATGGTGCTGGGCGTCCAGGTGCTGGAGATGGGCGTTTTCGCCGGGATCCTGACCGGGGCGCTGTCGGGATACCTGTACAATAAATATTCCGGCGTACAGTTTAACGGTGCGATGGCGATTTACTCCGGCCACTGTTTTGTCGCCATTGTAATGCTTCCGGTCTCCATGGTGCTCGGCGTGGTGATGAGCGAACTGTGGCCGTTTGCCCAGCACGGCATTAGCGCCCTGGCGCTGGCCATCAAAGGCTCCGGACCGTTTGGCGTGGCCATCTACGGCTTCCTGGAACGCATTCTGGTCCCCACTGGCCTGCACCATCTGGTCTATACCCCGTTCCTCTATACCGAACTCGGGGGCACGCAGGAGGTCTGCGGCACGGTGTATCAGGGCGCGCGCAATATCTACTTCGCTGAGATGGCCTGCCCGGACGTGAAGCAGCTCAGCAGCACCGTGGTGTGGGACGCCCGCGGCATCAGCAAGATGTTTGGCCTGCCCGCCGCGGCGCTGGCGATGTATATGACCGCCAGGCCAGAGCGTAAAGCGGCGGCGAAAGCGATTCTGATCCCGGCGGCGCTGACCTCGCTGCTGGTCGGCGTCACCGAGCCGATTGAGTTCTCCTTCCTGTTCGTCGCCCCGCTGCTGTTCGTGGTGCACGCGGTGCTGACCGGCATCGGCATGATGCTGTTCTCCCTGCTGGGCGTTCACGCCATCGGCGCCAACGGGATTATCGACTTCATCCTCTACAACCTGCCGCTCGGCACGGCCAAGTCCAACTGGCCGATGTACATCCTGGTCGGGCTGATCATGTTCGCCCTCTACTTCGTGGTGTTCCGCTTCCTGATCCTGCGCTTCAACATGAAAACGCCGGGCCGTGAAGATGAGGACCAGGAGACGCGCCTCTACAGCAAGCAGGAGTACCAGGCGAAGGGCAATAACGACGGGCTGGGCGAGTCCATCGTGGTGGGGCTGGGCGGCCGGGAAAATATTGAAGTGGTGGACAACTGCTACACCCGCTTACGCGTCACGGTAAAGGACGTCGCCATTATCGACGAGCCGCGTCTGAAGGCGACCGGCGCGAAAGGGATTATCAAACAAGGTAACAACGTTCAGGTGGTCTATGGGCTGCATGTCAAAAAAATGCGAGAAGCCGTTGAGACGTTTCTCTGAAAGGAGCTAAAGATGTTTACACCCCCATTCATTCTGTCGATTGCCGGCGGCGGCAGCACCTACACGCCGGGCATTGTGAAAAGCCTGATGGTGCGCCTGCAGGATTTCCCGCTGGCCGAAATTCGCCTGTACGATATCGACGAGGCGCGTCAGAACACCATTGCGCCGGTCGTCGAGAAGGTCATTCGCGACCACAGTCAGCACATCAAATTTACCGTCACCAGCGACCCGGAAGTGGCCTTCAGCGGCGCGCATTTTGTCTTCGCCCAGATGCGCGTCGGCCAGTACAAAATGCGCGAGCAGGATGAGAAGATCCCGCTGCGTCATGGCGTGGTGGGCCAGGAAACCTGCGGCCCCGGCGGGCTGGCCTACGGCCTGCGCACGATCCTGCCGATGGTGGAGCTTATCGATCTGGTCGATCGCTACGCGCATGAAAAAGCCTGGATCGTGAACTACTCCAACCCGGCGGCGATCGTCGCGGAGGGCGTGCGCCGTCTGCGGCCAAATGCGCGGGTGCTGAACATCTGCGATATGCCGGTGGCCGCCATGCGCAATATGGGGGCGATTCTGGGTGTCGATCGCCGCAAGCTGGAAGTGGACTACTTCGGCCTGAACCACTTCGGCTGGTTTACCCGCGTGCTGGTGGACGGCGAAGACAAGCTCCCGGCGCTGCGTAAGCATATCGCGAAGTTTGGCCTGCTGACGGAAGATGCGGCTAAAACCGATCCGCAGCATTCCGACCCCTCCTGGGTGAAAACCTGGCGCAACATCAAGCCGATCATGGACAATTTCCCCGAGTATCTGCCGAACCCGTATCTGCAGTATTACCTGATGCCGAACCAGATTGTGGCGCACCAGAACCCGGACTATACCCGCGCCAACGAAGTGATGGACGGGCGCGAGAAAAAGCTGTTCGCCGCCGCCGAAGAATATCAACGCACCGGAATTTTACCGGATGCCTTCCACGTGGGCGTCCACGGCGAGTTTATCGTCGATGTGGCCTGCTCGCTGGCCTTTAACCTGCGAAGCCGCCATCTGGTGATGGTGGAAAACCGCGGGGCGATTACCAATTTGCCGTACGATGCGGTGGTGGAAGTTCCCGCTTATATCACCTCCGAGGGCCCAGAACCGATCCGTATTGGTCAGGTGCCGCTGTTCCATCAGACGCTTTTGCAACAGCAGCTCGCATCTGAACAGCTGCTGGTGGAGGCGACTATCGAAGGCAGCTATGAGAAAGCCTTGCAGGCGTTTACCCTCAACCGCACCGTGCCGACCATGGAACATGCAAAAGCCATTCTGGATGAGATGATTGAGGCCAACCGCGACTACTGGCCAGCGCTGCAAAAAGCCTGGCAGGACGGCGAACCGGTGAAAAAATAGGGGTTTGCTCGCGAGTTGAACGTGGTTTGCTTGTCGGTGTCAGAAAAAACACCGACAATCCTTTTTTACGGAAAAGAATGGAGGCAACCCATGTCCACCTCATATTTTGTCGCTGCCGACTGGCTGATTGAGCACGGCGACGATCCGGAAGTTCAGATTATCGACGCGCGTATGGCCCCTCCGGGACAAGAGCATCGTGACGTGCCCGGTGAATACCGTGCCGGGCATCTGCCGGGGGCGGTATTTTTTGATATTGAAGCCCTCTCCGATCACACCTCTCCCCTGCCGCACATGCTGCCGCGCCCGGAAGCGTTTTCCGTGGCGATGCGCGAGCTGGGCATCAGCAAAGACAAGCACCTCGTTGTCTATGATGAAGGTAACCTCTTCTCCGCGCCGCGCGCGTGGTGGATGCTGAAAAACTTCGGCGTGGAAAAAGTCTCGATTCTTGCCGGTGGGCTGGCGGGCTGGAAGCGCGACGAGCTGCCGCTTCAGCAGGGTGATGTCACGCTGCCGGAAGGTGAATTCGACGCGACCTTTGACACCCACGTGGTAAAACGCCTGACCGACGTGCTGGTCGTGAGCCATGAAAAAACGGCGCAAATCGTCGATGCCCGCCCTGCTCCTCGCTTCAATGCCGAAGCGGATGAACCGCGTCCGGGGCTGAAGCGCGGACATATTCCGGGCGCGCTGAACGTGCCGTGGGGCGATCTGGTTTTTGAGGGCGAGCTGAAAACTACTGACGAACTGCGCGCCATTTTTGACCGGGCAGGGGTTGATTTGCATCGTCCAGTGATTGCCAGCTGCGGTTCCGGCGTAACGGCCTGCGTGGTCATTCTGGCACTCGCCACGCTCGGCATAAGCGACGTCACGCTCTACGACGGCGCCTGGAGCGAATGGGGTGCGCGAGACGATCTGCCTGTCGAACCCGCAAAATAATGGATAACCGCCTGGCCACGCTGTTAACGCGCGGAGCGTCATTGACCCGCGCGGAGTATCGCGTCCTCGCCCACCTCACGGAGCATCCGCTGCTGGTGGGCAATATTACGGTTCGCGAGCTGGCGCAGGCGACGTTCGTTTCTACCGCCACCATTATGCGGCTGTGCCAGAAGCTGGGGTTCAGCGGCTTTAGCGAGTTTATCTGGCACTGCAAGCAGCTGCTCACCGACACGCCGCACATTGCCGTTCAGGGGCAATCGCCCCCTGAGCTCCCGGCGCTGTTTAATCAGTTTATCGCCAACTATCAGCACACCTTTCAGTGGGTCACCCAGGACAAACGCCAACAGTTTGCTAACCTGCTGCGCCAGAAAGAGAGTTTCTTTCTCTACGGGGCCGGGTTCTCTTATCTGTTTGCGGAGTACCTGACCAAGAAGCTGCAGGTGCTGGGCAAAACGGCGTTTATCTCCGGACCGGGCGACAGCCGGAACATTTTTCTCAGCAATGCCGCTCGCTATCAGGTGTTTATTGCCGTCTCGCGCAGCGGCGAAACGGAGCAGGTGCTGGATAAAGCGCGGATAGCCAAAAACGTCGGCATGACCATCGTCGCGTTTACCCGCGCCTCGGCCAACACGCTGGCGGAGATGGCCGACGTTCACTTTGCGCTCTATGACGAAGCGGTACACTTCGCTGCCGAAGCCGCAGGGGTGACGTCGTTTGAGTCGAATCTGGTGCTGCTGATGGATTTACTGCTGCTGGAAGCAACGGGGTGACATTCACCCCGCAGAAATCAGATGATGCGGTTGGTTTTGAGATCGCGCAGGAACCCGCCCCAGCGACGCTCATAGAACGGCGTGATGTGCTCGGTAATAAAGTGGCTGATGCCCTTCTCACCGTTTTTCACCTGACAGATATCAATTGGTTCATCGCCCGGTAGCGTGTCGGTCGCCACGCTGCCCGCCGCCTGAACGATCTCGTCGAAATCGCCATCGGCTTCAATACCGATCAACAGCACCGGCTTTTCGTCCGCACGCTCTTTGATGGAGCAGAGAAACGCGCGCCTGACGGGCTTGAGGGTTTTGAACAGCGTCGTCAGGGAATCAATCATCTGCGCGGGTGGCTCGGCCACTTCAGACAGCAGCAGCGTTTCGCCCCCTTCCAGCACTTCCTGCGTGCTGAGCGGGTTGCCCTCTTCGCCAATCAGGTGGCTGATTTCACGCGGCGTAAACTCTTTCCCGGTCGGCAGCTTCGCGTTGAGGAACAGCGTCTGGCCGAGCGTCATTTCAAACAAGGTACGCACCGGCATCACCACGAACGCCTGTTCGTCTTCAACCGCTTCCTGCAGCGCTTCCAGCGAGGTGAAGAACGGGATCACCGACGTGCCGTCGTCTTTCTCCCAGTGCAGCAGATCCAGCGCGCTGTCTTCTACGACCTGCTCACCTTCCGCGGCGGTGCCCGGCACCCAGACGGTGGACTCCAGCAGCGTGCGGAAAAATGCCGGACGGTGAGCGGGCTCGGTCGCCGCCTGCTCCAGCAGGGTTTCTAATTCGTTTTTGGTATCTGACATAGTTTGGCTACTTCAAAAAATGCCGGGTGGCGCTTCGCTTACCCGGCCTACAAAACCGTAGGCCCGTGCAAGCGCAGCGCCGCCGGGCAATATGATGAATCCGAAGGCGCGCGTAAGCGTAGCGCCACCCGGCAAAAAAGATTACTCAGCCGTCAGCAGGTTCGCCACGGTACGCACGCCCAGACCGGTCGCACCCGCGGACCACTGCTCAACCGCCGCTTTGCGGTACGTTGCAGAGCAGTCAATGTGCAGCCAGCCCTCGTGGTAGTTCTCAACAAAGTGAGACAGGAACCCTGCTGCGGTGCTTGCCCCCGCCGGATACGCCGCGCTGGCGGTGTTGTTCAGCTCGGCAAAGTTGGACGGCAGCTGGCTACGGTGGAACTCGGCCAGCGGCAGACGCCAGAACGGTTCGTTTTCCGCCGCGGCGCTGGCCAGCAGGCGTGCGGCCAGCTTGTCGTCAAAGCTGAACAGCGCGTGGTAGTCGTTACCCAGCGCGGTTTTCGCCGCACCGGTCAGAGTCGCCATGTCGATGATCAGCTCAGGCTTCTGGGCAGACGCGTCGATCAGGCCATCGGCCAGCACCAGACGGCCTTCGGCGTCAGTGTTCATCACCTCAACGTTTTTGCCGTTGCGGTAGCGAATGATGTCGCCCAGCTTGAAGGCGTTACCGCTGACCATGTTGTCCGCGCAGCACAGGTACAGCTTCACGCGCTTTTTCAGACCGCGGGTGATGGCAAACGCCAGCGCACCGGTGATGGTGGCCGCGCCGCCCATGTCGGACTTCATGGAGTCCATGAACGCGCTCTGCTTCAGGCTGTAGCCGCCGGTGTCGAAGGTGATGCCTTTACCTACCAGGCAGGCAAAGACAGGGGCGTCTTTATCGCCGGTTGGGTTGTAGTCCAGCGCCAGCAGCACCGGTGGACGCTCAGAACCACGGCCCACGGTGTGGATCCCCATGTAGTTCTGCTCGCGCAGGTCTTCGCCCTTGGTGATGCGGTAGGACATCTTGTCGCCCGCCACGCCGCACAGCAGGTCAACGGCGCGCTGCGCCAGCTGCTCAGGGCCTAACTCTTCCGCCGGAGCGTTAATGGTGTCGCGTACCCAGTCGATGATTTGCAGACGGCTTTCCAGCTCTTTCTGACCGGCTTCGTCGAGGTTCGACCACTCAATTTTGCGGGTGCCTTTCGGCCCTTTGTAACCCGCCCAGAACGCCCAGCTGCGGTCGGTGTCCCAGCCTTCGCCTTCCAGCGAGACATGCTTAATGCCCAGACCGTCAATTTTACGCGCGGCGCGCTGGATCAGGCCCAAATCATCGTTGCCCGTCAGGTGCAGGGTAATACCGTCGTTGTTGATGCTGTAGCTGGCTTTCTCGCCCCAGCGCGCGTCGGCGGGCTGCGTAGAGAGCGTAATCTTCATCGCTTCGGTCATTTTATTTTTCCTTATTAGCAACTAGCAAACGGGCCGCCTGAAGGCAGCCCGTTTTGTTATTTATTCTGCTTCATCTAACCAGACTAACAGAATCGCCTCCAGAATTTTTTCATTGGATGCGTTTGGATCGTCGTCGAAATCTTCCAGATCGCAGATCCACTGATGCATATCGGTGAATCGTACGGTCTTCGGATCGAGATCCGGGTTCGCGTCGTAGAGCGCTTCGCCGATTTCACGGCTGTCTGTCCACTTCAGTCCCATATTAATGCTCGCGTGCGTGGTTGATGGTGTAGCGTGGGAACTCCACGACCAGATCTTCATCGGTCACCGCAGCCTGGCAGCTTAAGCGGCTGTCTGGCTCCAGACCCCATGCTTTATCCAGCATGTCGTCTTCGTCTTCGGTGCTCTCGGCGAGAGAGTCAAAACCTTCACGCACGATGCAGTGGCAGGTGGTGCAGGCACAGGATTTTTCACAGGCGTGTTCCACTTCGATACCTGCACGCAGGGCCACATCGAGAATGGTTTCACCGGTCTTCGCTTCCAGAACAGCGCCATCCGGACAGAGGTCCGCATGAGGCAAAATTACAATCTTTGGCATATTAAACCTCGTCCACGGACTGGCCTTTCAGCGCGACGCGGACAGATTTGTCCATGCGGCGAGCAGCAAAGTCCTGGGTTTGTTTATCAACGTTTTTAATGGCTTCTTCTATTGCGTCAGCGTCATTACCTTCGGCCACGGCGCTTAAGCGCGCGGCAGCGTCGTCAATCACCTGGCGCTCAGCGGCGCTTAACAGCGCGGCGTCGGCAGCGAGCGCGCCGTTCAGACTCTCCAGCACGCGTGCGGCTTCCACTTTTTGTTCCGCCAGCATACGCGCCTTCACATCCTGCTCGGCGTAGCTCATTGAGTCCTGAATCATGGAGGCGATTTCGCCATCGGTCAGGCCGTAGGACGGCTTCACCTGGATGGACGATTCCACGCCGGTGGATTTTTCCATCGCCGTGACGCTCAGCAGGCCGTCGGCATCCACCTGGAAGGTGACGCGAATATGCGCCCCGCCCGCAGGCAGCGCCGGGATACCGCGCAGCGCAAAGCGCGCCAGAGAACGGCAGTCCTGCACCAGCTCGCGTTCGCCCTGCATTACGTGGATGGACATCGCGGTCTGGCCGTCTTTAAAGGTGGTGAACTCCTGCGCGCGCGCCACCGGAATGGTAGTGTTACGCGGGATCACTTTCTCCACCAGGCCGCCCATGGTTTCTAAGCCCAGCGACAGCGGGATGACGTCCAGCAGCAGCATTTCGCTGTCCGGCTTGTTGCCGACCAGAATATCGGCCTGGATTGCGGCGCCCACGGCAACCACTTTGTCCGGGTCGATAGAGGTCAGCGGCGTGCGGCCAAAGAATTCGCCCACGCGCTCGCGCACCAGCGGCACGCGGGTCGAACCGCCCACCATGACTACTTCCAGCACCTCGTTCGCCTCAACGCCCGCATCTTTCAATGCGCGACGGCAAGCCAGCAGGGTGCGTTTAACCAGCGGGGCAATCAGATCGCTGAACTGATCGCGGGTGATATCACCCTGCCAGCCCGCAACATTGACGGTAACCGTCTGCGCATCGCTCAGGGCGATTTTGGCGTCGATGGCCGCATCCAGCAGTTCACGCTGTACGCGCGCATCGCTGCGATCGCTGATGCCCGCCTGCTCGCGGATGTAGTCCGCCAGCAGATGGTCGAAGTCATCACCTCCCAGCGCGGAATCCCCGCCGGTCGCCAGCACTTCAAACACCCCGCGGCTCAGGCGCAGGATAGAGATATCAAACGTCCCGCCGCCGAGATCGTAAACCGCGATCACCCCTTCCTGACCGGAATCGAGGCCGTAGGCAATCGCCGCCGCCGTCGGTTCGTTCAGCAGACGCAGCACATGCAGGCCCGCCAGACGCGCGGCGTCTTTGGTGCCCTGACGCTGTGCATCGTCAAAGTAGGCAGGAACGGTGATCACCACGCCGTCCAGATCGCCACCGAGCGTTGCCGTAGCACGCTCAGCCAGCGCTTTGAGGATGTCAGCAGAAACACGAATCGGGTTCAGCAGACCGGCCGCGGTCGCAATCATCGGCAGGCCGTTTTCACTTGCCTGCAGCTGATACGGCAGATGCGGGTAGCGGGTCTGAATATCGGCCAGCGAGCGGCCGATCATGCGCTTGACGGAGCTGATGGTATTCGCCGGATCGCGCGCGGCGTTAGCGCGGGCGTCATAGCCTACCGCGTGACCCTGATGCTGGTAGTGGACCACGGAAGGCAGCAGATGGCGCCCCTGCTCGTCAGCCAACGTTTCCGCCTGGCCGCTGCGCACGGTCGCCACGAGGGAATTGGTGGTGCCCAGATCAATACCCACCGCCAGACGACGCTGGTGCGGTGCGGCACTTAAGCCAGGCTCACTAATTTGTAATAAGGCCATAATTGCTTCCGAAATTAAAAATCGAGCAGCTTTTCTTCGAGTTGTTCAGCACTGCTTCGCAGTTTATCGAGAAAACGGAGTTTGCGCACAGTATCTGCCGCCACGTCCCAGGTCTCGTTGTTCAGTTGCTCCACCATCTGCTGATGGCGGGTATCGAACATGCCCTTTACGCGCGTAATAAAGCTTTCCAGACGCGCTTCGTCTTTGGCCTGTTCAATCTCATCGAGCTCTTCGCGAAGCTCCAGCTGCTCCATCAGAAACGCCGTGTCACGCACGGTGTGCTGTTCGCTCGCCAGATCAAAACCGTGGAGCGAGAGCAGATATTCAGCGCGCGCCAGCGGATGGCGCAGCGTCTGCCAGGCCTGGTTGATGGTGGCAGAGTGAGAAACCGCAGCCAGCTGCTCTGCCTGAGTACCGCTCGCGAATTTGTCCGGATGGTACTGACGCTGCAGATCCTGAAAACGGATCGTCAACGCCTGGAGATCAATCGGGTATTGAGCGGGTAGTCCGAAGAGAGTGAAGTAATCCATAACAATCTCAGGGGTAGCCTGTTAAAACAAACCCCACGCGTAGCGGGTAACGCCACGGTGGGGTTTCGGATGACGCGCGGTTAAACGTGGAAGCTTTCGCCGCAACCACACTCGTCTTTGACGTTCGGGTTCGTGAATTTGAACCCTTCGTTCAGGCCTTCTTTAACGAAGTCCAGCTGAGTGCCGTTGAGGAATTGCAGGCTTTTGCCATCGACCACCACCTTCACGCCCTTGTCTTCAAACACGGTGTCGTCAGACGCCGGTTCGTCAACAAACTCCAGTACGTAAGCCATACCAGAACAGCCGGAGGTACGTACGCCCAGTCGCAGGCCAAAGCCTTTACCACGGTTCGCCAGAAAAGAGCTTACTCGCGCGGCAGCGCTGTCGCTAAGGGTAATCGACATACTCAAACCTCAATTATTTTGCTTCACGTTTGCTTTTGTAATCCGCAATGGCGGCTTTGATCGCGTCTTCTGCCAGAATTGAGCAGTGAATTTTCACCGGTGGCAGTTCGAGTTCTTCAGCAATATCCGTGTTCTTGATTGCCTGTGCTTCGTCCAGAGACTTGCCCTTCACCCATTCGGTGACCAGGGAGCTGGACGCGATAGCAGAACCGCAGCCGTAGGTCTTGAAGCGCGCGTCTTCAATGATACCTTCATTGTTGACTTTAATCTGCAACTTCATCACGTCGCCACACGCTGGCGCACCGACCATGCCGCTACCAACAGATTCATCGCTGTTGTCAAAAGAGCCAACGTTGCGTGGGTTTTCGTAATGATCGATGACTTTTTCGCTGTATGCCATGATTGAATTCTCCTTATGTACCGATTAGTGATGTGACCATTCAATGCTGTTCAGATCCACGCCCTGCTTGAACATTTCCCACAGTGGAGAAAGGTCGCGCAGACGGCCAATGGAGTTGCGAACCAGCTTGATGGTGTAGTCAATCTCTTCTTCGGTAGTGAAACGACCTAAAGAGAAACGGATAGAGCTGTGTGCCAGCTCGTCAGTCATACCCAGCGCGCGCAGCACGTAGGATGGCTCAAGGCTTGCAGACGTACAGGCAGAACCGGAAGAAACCGCCAGGTCTTTCAGCGCCATGATCAACGACTCGCCTTCAACATAGTTGAAGCTGACGTTGAGGATGTTTGGAGCACCCTGCTCGAGATCGCCGTTCAGATACACTTCTTCCATATCTTTCACGCCGTCCCACAGACGGTTACGCAGCGTGCGCAGGCGTGCCATCTCGGTTTCCATCTCTTCTTTTGCAATGCGGTAGGCTTCGCCCATGCCCACGATCTGGTGAACAGGCAGCGTACCGGAACGCATGCCGCGCTCGTGACCGCCACCGTGCATCTGCGCTTCGATGCGGATACGTGGTTTACGACGAACGTACAGCGCGCCAATCCCTTTCGGGCCATAGATTTTGTGGCCGGAGAAGGACATCAGGTCCACTTTCAGTTGGCTCAGGTCGATAGGCAGTTTGCCCACGCTCTGGGTCGCGTCCACGTGGTAGATGATACCGCGCGCGCGGCACATTTCGCCGATGGTCGCGATGTCTTGTACCACGCCGATTTCGTTGTTGACGTGCATGATGGAGACCAGAATGGTGTCATCACGCATGGCCGCTTCGAGCTCTTTCAGATCGATAATGCCGTTGCTCTGTGGCGCCAGGTAGGTGACTTCATACCCTTCACGCTCCAGCTGACGGCAGGTGTCCAGCACGGCTTTGTGTTCGGTTTTGCTGGTGATGATGTGCTTGCCTTTTTTCTGATAAAAGTTGGCTGCACCTTTGATCGCCAGGTTGTCGGATTCAGTCGCACCGGAGGTGAAAACAATCTCACGCGGGTCGGCACCCACCAGGTCAGCAATCTGATTACGGGCGATATCGACCGCCTCTTCAGCATGCCAGCCAAAACGGTGTGAACGGGAAGCTGGGTTACCAAAGTTTCCGTCCAGGGTCAGACACTGCATCATTTTCTCGGCAACACGCGGGTCCACCGGCGTGGTTGCGGAGTAGTCGAGATAAATCGGTAATTTCATTGCTCTATAAACTCCGTACATCGCTTCAATGCAAGGAATCAGGCAACCGGCTGGATGTACGACCGAGTACACGGGGCGAGTCTTCGCCCCGGCCTGATTCTGAAATACTTATCGTTTTATTACGCGCGTAATTTGACGTCGATAGCGTCCTGCGCGCGGGTGCTGCGTTGGGAATCATGGCCGTGCTGACGGCCCGATACGTCCAGAACTTCTTGGTTGTTCACCAGCTCACCGAGGGTGATGTTGTTCAGGAAGCCGGTCAGACGGTCGCTCAGATCGCGCCACAGCGCGTGGGTCAGGCACTTATCGCCGCCCTGGCAGCCGCCTTTACCCTGGCAACGGGTCGCGTCAACGGATTCGTCAACTGCGCTGATCACTTCGCCAACTGCAATACTGCCCGCGTCTTTACCCAGCAGATAACCGCCGCCTGGGCCACGAACGCTGGAAACCAGTCCATTTTTACGCAGTCTGGAGAACAGCTGTTCCAGGTAAGAGAGGGAGATCCCTTGTCGTTCAGAAATATCAGCCAACGGAACCGGGCCCGCTTCGGAGTTGAGCGCAACGTCCAGCATCGCGGTCACGGCATAACGCCCTTTAGATGTCAGTCTCATGTCTTACTTAACCTCAAACTCGCCCCTGCCCGGGGTTTTTTATTGTAAAATGGGGTATTGCATAGCAGGGCCAAGTCTGACATTCCTGACTAAAATGGTCAACTATTTACTTGACTGTTTTAGTCAGGTATTTAACCTTCCGTGCCGTTTTTTGTCGGGTGACGCTTCGCGTACCCGACCGACGGTTTTGTAGGCCGGGTAAGCGAAGCGCCACCCGGCGAACAGACGACACTACTCTTTATTCTTTTGCTCAATCGACGCCAGGATCCCGCGCAGGATGTTCAGCTCCTGGCTTTCCGGACGCGCGCGGGTGAACAGACGGCGCAGCTTATTCATTACCTGACCCGGGTGGCCTTCGCGGATAAAGCCGGTCGAGAGCAGCGTCTGCTCCAGGTGACCGTAGAAACGCTCAAGGTCGTCCACCAGCGGGTAAGCCGTCTCTTCTTTAGGCTCAACCTCTTTTTCCTGCGTTGCCAGCCACGCCATACGCACTTCATAGGCGATAACCTGCACCGCCATCGCCAGGTTCAGCGAGCTGTACTCCGGGTTTGCCGCAATCGCGACGTGATAATGACACTTCTGCAGTTCGTCGTTGGTCAGGCCAACGCGCTCGCGGCCAAATACCAGCGCAACCGGTGCCTGTTCTGCTTCCGAGACACTTTTCAGGCCGCATTCACGCGGATCGAGCATTGGCCACGGCAGCGTGCGCGAACGCGCGCTGGTACCGACAACGAGGCTGCAGCCAGCCAGCGCTTCGTCAAGGGTATCGACGATCTGGGCATTGCCGATCACGTCGCTGGCCCCGGCCGCCAGCGCAATAGCCTGCGAGTCAGGTTTCACCAGCGGGTTAACCAGCCACAGGTTCGTTAAGCCCATGGTTTTCATAGCGCGGGCAACGGAGCCCATGTTGCCGGTATGCGATGTTTCGACCAGCACAATTCGAATGTTTTGCAGCATAATTTTTAATGTCTGAATTCAGTGTCTGAAGAATATTCGGGCATATTATCATAAACGGGAGACATAATCCGATCCCGCTGCTATACTCTGCGCCGATTTTCCTGTTCTTTAACATCCAGTGAGAGAGACCGATGCATCCGATGCTGACCATCGCCGTGCGCGCAGCGCGCAAGGCGGGTAATGTAATTGCCAAACACTACGAAACGCCAGACTCCGTAGAAACCAGCCAGAAAGGCAGCAATGATTTCGTGACAAACGTCGATAAAGCCGCAGAAGCGATTATTATCGAAACGATCCGCAAATCTTACCCACAGCACACCATCATCACCGAAGAAAGCGGTGAACATGAAGGTACCGATCAGGATGTTCAATGGGTTATCGATCCACTGGATGGCACCACCAACTTCGTCAAACGCCTGCCACACTTCTCTGTGTCTATCGCAGTACGCATTAAAGGCCGTACTGAAGTCGCCGTTGTGTACGATCCAATGCGTAACGAACTGTTCACCGCGACCCGCGGTCAGGGCGCGCAGCTGAACGGCTACCGTCTGCGCTGCAGCAACGCACGCGATCTGGACGGCACCATCCTGGCGACCGGTTTCCCGTTCAAGGCGAAACAGCACGCGACCACCTATATGAATATCCTGGGCAAACTGTTCACCGAATGCGCGGACTTCCGTCGCACCGGTTCTGCTGCGCTGGATCTGGCCTACGTGGCAACCGGCCGCGTTGACGGTTACTTCGAACTCTCACTGAAGCCATGGGATTTTGCTGCGGGCGAGCTGATCGCGCGTGAAGCAGGCGCCATTGTGTGCGACTTCACCGGCGGCCATAACTATATGTCTACCGGCAACATCGTTGCGGGTAACCCACGCGTTGTTAAAGCCATGCTGGCCAACATGCGTGATGAACTGAGCGATGCGCTGAAGCGTTAATCCAGTTTGTTAAGCCCGGTGGCGCTACGCTTACCGGGCCTACAAAATCCCTCTGTACGCTAGAAAGGCCGTAATCCCCTTCCCACCGGTACCGCACTCATCCACATTGTCACCGCAGCCACCAGCAGAATCACCCCACCCGCCAGCGCAAGCGTGGTCCACCCTATCTGTCGCCACAGCACCGGCGTTTTATTGCCGCTGAATTTGACCGCCAGCTGACGGAAGCTGTGTACCAGCAGCGCTAAAGACGAAATGGTGAGAGAGGTTCCTGCCGCCATCGCCAGCGCGGACAGCATGCCCCAGCCGAACACGCCGATGACCTTACTGAACAGCAGCACCATGATGGCACCCGAGCACGGGCGCATCCCCATCGAGAGAACAATCATTAGCCGCGCGCGCCAGTCGTCGCCGTTCTGTAATTGTTCCTGCGTGGGCAAATGCTGATGTCCGCAGCCGCAGTGTTCATCATGAACGTGATGCGGCGTAAAGGATTTGAACATGGGCTTTTTCAGCAGCGCGCGCAGTTTTTTCAGCGCCCGCCAGCACAGGATCAGCCCCAGCACGCCCACCAGCGCATAGCTCCCTTTCTCCAGCCAGAAGCTGCTCATGTGCAGCTGGCGCGCCGGAAGCTGCAAAAGTGAAAGCACAACAACGACCAGCGCAATCGCCACGCCGCCCTGTAGCAGCGAGGAAGCCAGCGTCAGGCCGATGCTCGATTTCAGCTTTGACGGATGGGTGGCGAGCCAGGTCGTAATCACGATTTTGCCGTGCCCCGGCCCTAGCGCGTGCAGAACGCCATAGACAAAACTGAACGCCAGCAGGGATCCGCCCGCTTTGGTCGGGTTCTCCGCCACCGCCTTCAGCAGTCCGCTCATCTGCTGGTTGACCTCACGCTGCCAGATAATGCTTTTCATCATGACCTGCGGCCAGGCCTGCCACAGCCACAGCGCGCCGCAAACCGCTAACAGCAAAAAGAGCGCCAGCGGCCAGAGATGCAGCCAGCGGCGAGGTTTCCGAACCGGAGAGGAGATCACTGACATTGTAACGTCACCTCCTGTGCGAACTGTTTACCCAATTCCATATCCTCGGGTGGGGCATCGTCCTTGTCGAGTGAGACCGCAAAGTTCAACATCTCTTCGCTGGGCTTCGGGGTATGAACGCCAATTTTGCAGCTTTTTTGCAGCGCGTCCGGCAGTCGTACGTCGCTGTCTTTGTCATAGCGCATATCAACATAGTAGGTGGGATCAAAAGTGGAAAACGTGTACGTTTGCCCGGCCAGCGGCTGAGGATGCGCCAGCGGAAGCACGAACGTCAGCACCGCCTGGTGCCCTTCACGCGTCATCCCGTATTCCGTTGGTCGGTTCAGAAATTTGACCTTTTGGCCGTTATGCCAGAACTCGGTGAAGTAATGCTGGCCGAGCACGTTGGCCATTACTTCCGCTGCCAACTTTTTCCAGATCTCGTCGCCGGGCTTCGCGTTTCCCGCGTCATAGAGCAGGTCAGCCGAGGTGATTTCATCCATCGTCCAGCGCATTTTCAGGCCACTCAATTGCGTGCCGTCGGTGACCAGCTCGGTTTTAAGGTCAATAAAGCTGTGAGGGTGTGCGCTGGCAGTTAAGCTGATAACCGCCAAAAATAACGCTATCGCACATTGTTTAACTGTTTGCATCAATTCCTCACGTCAAAAATTCTGTGATGTTCCCCAGCAATCCTGAATGAAAGGCCTGCCGGCGCGCTTTTCAGCGCTCATCCTTTAGCTATTCTTATCAAACATTCACACTGGATACCCGACAGATGATGACGACGCTTGAAATTCCATCTGTGCTTTCCAGTTCGCAGCGCCGCTGCCAGGTGCTTTTGATGCTTTACCTGCCCGATGCTGCCGTCACCGCACAGAGCATAATCGCTGCCAACGGCGTGGACGACGCGATGGCACGGCAAGATATAGCCGAGACGCGCGATGAAATCCAGCGCTATCACCGGCTGGATATCGTTACGCACCACGACGGCTGCTACCGGATTGAAGGCACAGCCCTGAATCAGCGTTTATGCCTGCTGCACTGGCTGCGCCGGGCGCTACGGCTTTGCCCGCAGTTCGTCTCGCACCAGTTTACCCCCGCATTAAAAACCGCGCTTAAACAACACGGCATCGCGCGCCCGCTTTACGACGATGCGAACCTGCGGGCGCTGATCGGCTTCTGCTCACGCAAGCTGCAGCGCCAGTTTGAATGCCGCGACGTCCAGTTTTTACAGCTCTATCTGCAATACTGCCTCATTCAGCACCAGCTCGGGAATACGCCGCAGTTTTCCCACGTTCAGCGCAGCTGGACCCAGTCGAGAGGGGAGTATTTTACGGCGCAGGAGATCGTGCGCCACTGGAGACGACGCGTCCCGCAGGGTGCCCACGGGGATGAACAGCTGTTTCTGGCGCTGCTGTTTATGATGCTCCGCACCCCCGATCCGGTGCTTGATAAGCACCAGCAGGATCAGCGTCTGCGCCGAGCCATCGTGCGCATGGTGGCCCGCTTTCGTTCGCAGACCGGGATGAACTTCAGCGATGAACAAGGGCTGACCGATCAGCTGTATATCCATCTGGCTCAGGCGCTTGACCGTTCGCTGTTTGAGATCGGCATCGACAATAGCCTGCCGGAGGAGATCCACCGCCTTTATCCCCGACTGTTACGCACGACGAAAGAGGCGCTGTTTGAGCTGGAGGCGGAATTTGGGCTACGTTTTTCCGATGAAGAGATGAGCCTCGTGGCGGTGATTTTTGGGGCCTGGCTGATGCAGGAGACTGACCTGCATGAAAAACAGGTGATCCTGCTGACGGGAGACGATAAAGCCAGTGAGGAGCAGATCGAACAGCAGCTTCGCGAGCTGACGCTGCTGCCGCTCAACATTCGCTATCTGACGCTGCAGGCTTTTCAGAAAGAGGGAGCGCCGCGCGAAGCCGCGCTGGTTATCACCCCCTACCCTACGGCCCTGCCGCTGTTCTCGCCGCCGTTGATTCATGCCGTTGAGACATTGAACGCGCAGCAGCAAGAACATATTCGCGCCATGCTGGAATCGTAGTTACGCGCGTGCGGCCACTTTAGGGCGAACAACGATGGCGGGCAAGGCGACCAGCGCCATCACCCAGAAGACGCCGTGCCCCAGGTGCTGATAGAGGAACCCCGCAAACACCGTCATGATCGCGATACTGCCCCCCATTGCCACTGCCGAATAGACGGCCTGCAGGCGAATCACGTCCCCGCCCTCGCGCGCAGCGATATAGCGCATGGCCGCCAGATGGCACACGGTAAAGGTGCCGCAGTGAAGAATTTGCGCCACAATCAGCCACGGCAGATCGGTCGTCCAGCCCATAATCCCCCAGCGCGCCACGCCGCACACGGCGGAAAGCAGCAGCAGGTCACGCGCGCCAAAGCGGCGGAACAGTTTTTTGCTCAGGGCAAAGATAATGACTTCGGCCACCACGCCCAGCGACCACAGATAGCCCACGGCGGAAGCGGAATATCCTGCGCCTTGCCAGTAGATGGCGCTGAAACCATAGTACGCCGCATGTGCCCCCTGAAGGAGGCACACGCACGCCAGAAAACGCCAGCTCTGTGCGACCAGGCTCCGCCATGCGGGCCAGCCAGCGCTCTCCTGATGGCGGCTTTCCCCTTGCGGCATCACCGATGGTCGCAGCAGCATGCCCAGCAGCATCGAGGCAATACCGATGCTCAACAGGGCAAGAATGGCGCGGTAATCGTACAGGCTGACCAGTTTGCCCACCAGCGCCGAGCCAATCACAAAGGCGATAGAGCCCCACAGGCGCACGCGACCGTAATCCATGGTGATCTGCTTTTGCCAGGTGTTCGCCAGGGCATCCGTTAAAGGCACCAGCGGTGAGAAGAACAGGTTAAAGCCGACCATCACCACCATCAGCCAGGCAAACTGGTGGCTGACCCAGAAGCAGGCCACAAAGACCAGGGTCAACAGAGCAAGAATACGCACAGCCTTGATCAGTAAGGAGGGATCGCTGACGCGCGGGGCGATCAGCAGGCTGCCGAGAAAACGCGCCACCAGCCCGGCTCCCAGCAGGACGCCGATGGTCTCGGGCGTCAGGCCGATACCCTTAAGCCAAACGCTCCAGAAAGGCAGAAAAATGCCGTAGCTAAAGAAATAGGTGAAATAACTGAGCGCCAGCCAGCGCGTGGAATGCAAGACCATGAATCCCTCCCGAAATCGAGGCCATAGTCTGGCGAGAATATAAAAATTAAGCAAGTAGATAGCCTGCTATAAATTAACGAAAATTTAACATTTTGCACAATCGTCTGGCTTATGGCAGGGAATGAAAATATGTATTACGTTTAAATTACTCCACTTGCAGAGGTTTTTCTGCCATGAACTCACTACGTTATCTCGATTTCGGCCAGTCACGTCACCTGCTGCTGCTCATTGGCCGCATCGCACTTGTCGTGCTGTTTATTATCTTTGGTTATCCAAAACTGACGGGGTTTAGCGGCACCGTACAATACATGACCTCGCTGGGCACGCCGATGCCCATGCTGGCGGCCATTATTGCGGTAGTCATGGAAGTGCCTGCCGCTATTCTGATCGTACTGGGGTTTTTCACCCGTCCTCTCGCGGTACTGTTTGTGTTCTACACTCTCGGAACGGCGGTGATTGGGCATCATTACTGGGATATGACCGGTGATGCGGTCGTACCGAATATGATTAACTTCTACAAGAATATCAGTATTGCTGGCGCCTTTATTTTGCTGGCGATTGTCGGACCTGGCGCCATCTCCCTGGACCGGCGTTAAGCCATAAAAAAAGGCCGCATGCGCGGCCTTTTTTATTTCTGCAAAGCAGAGGAATTATGCGTAAACCGGGAAGCGTGCGCAGATATCCAGAACTTTACCTTTGACGCGCTCGATGACGGCTTCGTCATTGATGTTGTCCAGAACGTCACACATCCAGCCAGCCAGCTCTTTCACTTCTGCTTCTTTGAAGCCGCGGCGAGTCACGGCCGGGGAACCGATACGGATACCGGACGTCACGAACGGGCTCTTCGGATCGTTTGGCACGCTGTTTTTGTTCACGGTGATGTTGGCGCGGCCCAGGGCTGCGTCAGCTTCTTTACCGGTCAGGTTCTTATCAACCAGATCCAGCAGGAACAGGTGGTTTTCAGTCCCGCCGGATACCACTTTGTAGCCACGGTTCAGGAACACTTCCACCATCGCTTTGGCGTTCTTAGCAACCTGCTGCTGGTAAACCTTGAACTCTGGCTCCATCGCTTCTTTCAGCGCGACCGCTTTTGCCGCGATAACGTGCATCAGTGGGCCGCCCTGCGCGCTTGGGAACACCGCGGAGTTCAGTTTTTTGTACAGCTCTTCGTCACCGCCTTTCGCCAGGATCAGGCCACCGCGTGGACCCGCCAGGGTTTTGTGGGTGGTGGTGGTCACAACGTGAGCGTGTGGAACCGGGTTCGGGTAAACGCCTGCAGCGATCAGACCCGCAACGTGCGCCATGTCAACGAACAGGTAAGCACCGATGCTGTCTGCGATTTCGCGCATTTTTGCCCAGTCAACGATACCGGAGTAAGCAGAGAAGCCACCGATGATCATCTTCGGTTTGTGCTCTTTAGCCTGCTTCGCCATGTCTTCGTAGTCAATTTTACCGGACTCATCAATACCGTAAGGGATGATGTTGTACAGTTTGCCGGAGAAGTTAACCGGGGAGCCGTGAGTCAGGTGGCCGCCCTGTGCCAGGTTCATACCCAGAACGGTATCGCCCGGCTGCAGCAGCGCGGTGTAGACCGCGAAGTTAGCCTGAGAGCCAGAGTGCGGCTGGACGTTTGCATAGTCAGCGCCAAAAAGTTCTTTCGCACGATCGATAGCCAGCTGCTCAACGATATCAACGTACTCGCAACCGCCGTAATAGCGTTTGCCCGGGTAACCTTCAGCGTATTTGTTGGTCAGCTGAGAACCCTGCGCCTGCATAACGCGCGGGCTGGTGTAGTTTTCGGAGGCGATCAGTTCGATGTGCTCTTCCTGACGTACTTTTTCCTGCTCCATAGCCTGCCACAGTTCGGCATCATAATCGGCAATGTTCATTTCACGCTTTAACATCCGCATCTCCTGACTCAGCTAACAAGTAAATTTTGGCCTGAAAAGGCAGTCCTGTTGGACGACGGGCAACAGTATAACTGATTAGTTGTGTGATAACAGGTCTTGACAAACGATTTTACGCAAACGTTTTCCTTCCCGCCACGCAAGGGTTTGAGGAATAAAGCGCTCGCCCTTTCCAGCGGATTTCTTTTCAGGTTTGTGATGCATATTTTTCATCTTGCAAAGAACCATTTACAACGCAGGGGTATTTTTTATAAGATGCATTTAAAATACATCATTAAAGTGACATCAAAAGGACGCGCTCATGCTCGACGCTCAAACCATCGCTACCGTAAAAGCCACCATTCCCCTGCTGGTGCAAACCGGCCCTAAACTCACCGCCCATTTCTACGATCGCATGTTCACGCACAACCCGGAGCTCAAAGAGATTTTCAACATGAGCAACCAGCGTAACGGCGATCAGCGTGAAGCGCTGTTCAACGCCATCGCGGCGTACGCCAGTAATATTGAAAACCTGCCAGCGTTGCTGCCTGCGGTGGAAAAAATCGCGCAGAAACATACCAGCTTCCAGATCCAACCCGAGCAGTACGACATCGTGGGTGGTCACCTGCTGGCAACCCTCGACGAAATGTTCAGCCCGGGCCAGGAGGTGCTGGACGCGTGGGGTAAAGCCTACGGAGTGCTGGCAAACGTGTTTATCAACCGTGAAGCGCAGATCTACAGCGAAAACGCCAGTAAGAACGGCGGCTGGGAAGGCACGCGCGCGTTCCGCATCGTTGAGAAAACGCCGCGCAGTGCGTTAATCACCAGCTTCGAGTTTGAGCCGGTGGACGGTCAACCGGTGGCCGATTACCAGCCAGGGCAGTATCTGGGCGTGTGGCTGAAGCCTGAAGGTTTCCCGCATCAGGAGATCCGTCAGTATTCTCTTACCCGCAAGCCAAACGGTAAAGGCTACCGCATTGCGGTGAAGCGTGAGGACGGCGGTCAGGTTTCCAGCTGGCTGCACAACGAAGCGAACGTGGGCGACGTGGTCCATCTGGCCGCGCCAGCGGGCGACTTCTTTATGACCGTTGAAGCCCATACGCCGGTCACGCTGATCTCTGCGGGCGTCGGCCAGACGCCGATGCTGGCGATGCTTGATACGCTGGCAAAATCACACCACGGTGCACAGGTTAACTGGTTCCATGCCGCCGAAAACGGCGACGTGCACGCTTTTGCGGATGAGGTGAAAACGCTCGGGGCCTCCCTGCCGCGTTTCACCGCGCACACCTGGTATCGCCTGCCGACGGATGCAGATCGCGCAGCCGCACGGTTTGACAGCGAAGGTCTGATGAATTTAAGCCAGATGGAAGGGGCGTTTAGCGCGCCGGACATGCAGTTCTACGTCTGTGGACCGGTGGCGTTTATGCAGTATGCCGCGCAGCAGCTGGTGGGGCTGGGTGTGAACAAAGACAGCATTCATTACGAGTGCTTCGGCCCGCATAAGGTGCTGTAATCGCCCGGCGGCGCTTCGCTTGCGCGGGCCTACGAAGAGTTTTGTAGGCCGGGTAAGCGCAGCGCCACCCGGCAAGAACGTTAAATCGCGGCGTCGTCTTCTTCGCCGGTACGGATACGGATGACGCGCGCCACGTCAAAGACGAAGATTTTACCGTCGCCAATTTTGCCGGTTTGCGCCGTGCGGATAATGGTGTCCACGCAGGTGTCCACGATATCGTCGCTGACCACGATTTCAATTTTCACTTTCGGCAGAAAGTCGACCATGTATTCTGCGCCACGGTAAAGCTCGGTGTGACCTTTCTGACGACCAAAACCTTTCACTTCCGTCACGGTCATCCCGGTGATGCCGACTTCCGCCAGCGCTTCACGCACATCATCCAGTTTGAAAGGTTTAATAATCGCATCAATCTTTTTCATGGTGGGTCCTTAAACTCTTGCCTGTAAGCTGCCTCGTAATCGATTGCTCACAGTACCATATTCAGGCGAATTTTGCGGTACTACTCTTTAAAATCGTTCGCTTCCAGCTCGTGACGCGAGAGCAGCTTGTAAAACTCGGTGCGGTTGCGTCCGGCCATCCGCGCCGCGTGGGTCACGTTGCCTTTGGTGATCTGCAGCAGCTTGCGCAGATAGTTCAGCTCAAACTGGTTACGCGCTTCGGCAAACGTCGGCAGCGCCGTGTTTTCCCCTTCCAGCGCCTGCTCCACCAGCGCGTCGCTGATGACCGGTGAGGAGGTCAGCGCCACGCACTGCTCAATCACGTTGACCAACTGACGCACGTTACCCGGCCAGCTTGCGGCCATCAGCCGCTTCATCGCATCGGTGGAAAACGCGCGCACGAACGGTTTATGACGATCGGCCGCCTGACGCAAAAGATGGTTCGCCAGCAGCGGGATGTCTTCCGCACGTTCGGCCAGCGCCGGGATCTTCAGGTTGACCACGTTCAGACGGTAGTAGAGATCTTCGCGGAACTCGTTGCGGGCCATCACTTTTGGCAGATCGCGGTGGGTAGCGGAGATAATTCGCACGTTAATATCGATATCGCGGTTGCTGCCCAGCGGGCGCACTTTGCGCTCCTGCAGCACGCGCAGCAGCTTGACCTGCAGCGGCGCGGGCATGTCGCCAATCTCGTCCAGGAACAGCGTGCCGCCTTCCGCCGCCTGGAACAGCCCTTCACGGCTGCTTACCGCGCCGGTGAATGCGCCGCGGGCATGACCAAACAGTTCGGATTCAAGCAGCTGCTCCGGGAGCGCGCCGCAGTTAATCGCAATAAAGGCGTTCTTGCTGCGCGGGCTGGCGTTATGAATCGCCTGCGCGAGGATCTCTTTTCCGGTTCCGCTCTGGCCGTTGATGAGCACGCTGACGTCAGACTGCGCCACCATCCTCGCCTGTTCAAGCAGGCGCAGCATCACGGGACTGCGGGTGACGATAGGCTCCCGCCACGCTTCATCCCCCGCCGGAGCGGCATGTTCCAGCGCGCTGTCGATAGCCTTATACAGCGCGTCTTTGTCCACCGGCTTGGTCAGGAAACTGAATACCCCCTGCTGCGTCGCGGCAACCGCATCCGGGATCGACCCGTGCGCGGTCAGGATAATCACGGGCATCCCCGGCTGCTGCTTCTGGATCTCCGCAAACAGCTGCAGGCCGTCCATTTCATCCATCCGCAGGTCGCTTATCACCAGATCGATTTTCTCGCGGCTGAGAATTTTCAGCCCCTCCAGCCCGCTTTCCGCGGTCACGACGCTGTAGCCTTCACTCACCAGACGCATCCCCAGCAGCTTTAACAGACCGGGATCGTCATCCACCAGTAAGAGATGGGCTGGTTTACGGCTCGTCATGCTTCACATCCTCTTGTTTCGGCGTATCGCTGTCCGGCGCAGCGGATGAACTCCCCGGCTGATATTTACGCGACGAGAGCTGTCTTTCGATATCGGTCAGGTTCTCCAGCTTACGCGTTGTGGTATCCAGCTGCGTACGTAAATGTTGCTGCTGTTGGCGCAGCGTATCAAGCTCGCTATCGGTTGACTGTTGCAGCTTGCTGTAGCGGGAGCGCTCTTCAGAAAGCTGAAGCTGTAGCGTCTGTCCCTCGCGCCAGAGCTGGTATACCGGGCGGATCTGTACCGGAAGATTGACTACAAACGTGTCCAGTCGGGTCACGTTGGCGCGGCGTTCGACGGGAGTGATTTTCGCATCCGCCAGCAAAATCCCACGCTTGAACGCGTCCTGCCAGGTATCATCATCCAGCATCGCCGCTTTCGCGCGGGCATCAACCGGCGCCAGACGCTGGGAGCAGTCTATCCCGCGCAGCCAGAACAGCGGGTTACTTTCGACGTCATGCCCTGAGAGGTTCCAGATGTCGTCACAGCGGGTTGAGAGGAAATCGGCCAGCTGGTTATCGGGCCATTTATCTTCTTGTTTATCGCTAATCGCACTTTGCGGCACATGGGAAACACACCCAGCCAGAAATAAACAGGGCAGGCTCAGGCGAAGCGTGCTGCGGGAAAACACCGCGCGTACGGCGCGGGAAAAGACGTGTGACATACTCACCAGACATAGATTCATTTTATTGATTTTTCCGGCTCAGGGGCAGTTCAATACGGAAGCAAACATCCGAACGTTCGTCCGTGGCAATGTTTAGCTCACCCTGCATGCGTCGTATGCAGTCCCGGGCGATGCTTAAGCCCAGACCACTGCCTTTCACCGCACCTTTCCGCTGATGACTCCCCTGGAAAAAGGGCTCGAAGATCATGGTTTTTTCGTCATCGGGGATCGGGGTGCCGGTGTTAGCGACGTCTATAAACACCCGGAAACCCTTCGTATAGCTTCGGATATAAATGTTACCGGATTCAGTACCATAGTGCACCGCATTGGAATAAAGATTATCCAGCACGCTCATTAGCAGCATGGGTTCAGCGAGACAGGTCGGCGCATTCAGCTCTACACCGGTATGCATCATTTTAGCTCTTGCTGGCAAGCTATGGGCGGAGATCACCATATCCACCAGCGGTTCAATGTCGACGTTTTCCAGTACAACCGCCCCGTCAGCCAGCTTGCGGTTGTAATCCAGCAGTTGCTCAATCAGCTTCTGCAGATTGCGGCTGCTGTTATCCAGGATCTCGACAATTTCTTTCTGTTCGGGCGTAAGCGGCCCTGCCACTTCGTCCGCCAGCAGTTCCGTCCCTTCGCGCATGCTGGCGAGCGGCGTTTTAAGCTCATGGGAGATATGGCGCAGGAACTGATGACGCTGTGATTCAAGCCACGCCAGGCGCTCGGACAGCCAGATAATGCGCTGGCCTACGGATCGCAGCTCGCGGGGACCTTTAAAGGCGACCGTATCTCCGAGTGATTTCCCCTCCCCCAGGCGGTTGATCATCCGCTGAATGCCCTTCACCGGGCCGATGATCATGCGGGTAAAGAGCAGAACCAGCCCGAGGCTCACGAGGAACAGCACCAGCGCCTGCCAGCCGAAGAACTGGCCGCGCTCGGCGATCTCCTGCTGAAGCTGCTGGCCGCGCGAGAAAATCACCGTGCGCGTTGACTGCACCATCTCGGTGTTCGCGTTGGCGAAGGCTTCCAGGCGCGCGGCGGCGGCGGCATCGGGTCCACTATTTTGGCACTGCAGCTGTGCGAGATCGTTCAGATCCTGACGTAACGCCTGATACAGCTTGTCGTCAGGCAATACGCCGGCGTGGGCATCCAGCATTTCGCTGTAGCGCTTGCGCTGACTCTGGTACACCTTTTCCAGCGTGCGATCGTCAAGCACGCAGTACTGACGATAGCTGCGCTCCATCTCCAGGGCGGCGTTGGTCATGGCCTCACTGCGCCGGGCGTCAATGAGCGTCGTGCGGTTGGTTAATGCCGCCTGCGCGCTCAGCGCGTTCAGGCTTTGCCACGCCTGCCAGGCAAGGATCAGCAACGGCAGCAGGATCAGCAGAAAGGCCATCATGACGAGCTGTCGCAGGGAGCGGGGAAAAACGGGCCAGCGTTTCAACGCATTACTCTCTTAATGGGGTTTACGCAGAGCGTAACTGAGTCTGCCCTTCAGATACAACAAAGCCGGGTAAAAACCCGGCTTTGTCATGGAATGAGGCGGTGCCTAACTCGACGTTTCGCCCTGGCCTGATAAAGCATCGCTATGATCAGTAGTTGGACGGCAGGCACCTTTTTGTGCGTCATTCGAAGTTTATGTAGCACGTCCCGAAGGGGCTGACATAAGAAGGTGAATGAGCCACTGGTTAATATTATGCAACACTCGTGCCAGAATGCAAAACAAAAAATTAACACCTTGAAATATATGATTTTTACTCGTTTAACCCGTTCGTTATCGGTTGAATGATTTTCAGGCTAAGTGTCGCTGTTTAGCAACACCTTAGCGGAAACCTTTCCTGCTGCATATAAATCAATAAGTTAAATGTCTCCTTTTGGAGACACCCAAACTAAAGTGTTGTCGCGATTTTGCGACAGAGACAAAAAAGCCCGGTGGCGCTCGCGCTTACCGGGCCTACAGTCAGGACGCTAAACTTAACCCAGCTGCTTACGCGCGTTGCGGAAGATACGCATCCACGGGCTGTCCTCGCCCCAGTTTTCCGGGTGCCAGGAGTTGCTCACGGTGCGGAACACGCGTTCCGGGTGCGGCATCATGATGGTTGCACGACCGCTTTCGCTGGTTACCGCGGTAATACCGTTCACCGAACCGTTCGGGTTGGCCGGGTAGGTTTCCGTGACCTTGCCGAAGTTATCGACAAAGCGCAGCGCTACCAGACCTTTGCTCTCCAGCTGAGCCAGATGCGCGGCATCACGCACTTCGACCTGACCTTCGCCGTGGGACACCGCGATTGGCATCTGTGAACCGACCATTCCCTGCAGCAGCAGAGACGGGCTCTGGGTCACTTCCACCAGGCTGAAGCGCGCTTCAAAGCGGTCAGACTGGTTACGCACAAAGCGCGGCCAGGCTTCGCTGCCCGGGATCAGCTCGCGCAGGTTAGACATCATCTGGCAGCCGTTACACACGCCCAGCGCCAGGGTCTGCGGACGATGGAAGAAGGTTTCGAACTCGTCGCGCACGAGGCTGTTGAAGAGGATAGATTTCGCCCAGCCCTCGCCCGCACCCAGCACGTCACCGTAGGAGAAACCACCGCACGCCACCAGCGCCTGGAAATCTTCCAGACCGGTACGTCCGGCCAGCAGGTCGCTCATGTGAACGTCGATAGCGTCAAAGCCCGCGCGGTGGAAGGCGGCAGCCATCTCAACGTGGGAGTTAACGCCCTGCTCGCGCAGCACGGCCACTTTCGGACGCGCACCGGTCGCAATGTACGGCGCGGCGATGTCTTCGTTGATGTCGAAGGAGAGCTTCACGTTCAGGCCTGGATCCTGGTCATTGGCCTTCGCGTTGTGCTCCTGATCGGCACATTCCGGGTTATCACGCAGGCGCTGCATCTGCCAGGTGGTTTCCGCCCACCACATGCGCAGCGTGGTGCGGCTTTCGCTGAACACGGCGTGACCGTCAGCTTCAATGACGAAGCGATCGCCCTGAACGGCTTTACCCAGATAGTGCACGCAGTCAGCCAGACCGTGCTGCGCCAGAATCGCTTCAACCGCGTCGCGATCTGCCGCACGCACCTGAATCACGGCGCCCAGCTCTTCGTTAAACAGCGCCGCCAGACGATCTTCGCCCAACGTAGCGATGTTGGCTTCAACCCCACAGTGGCCGGTGAAGGCCATCTCAGCCAGGGTCACCAGCAGGCCGCCGTCGGAACGGTCGTGGTAGGCCAGCAGCTTACGCTGCGCCACCAGCGCCTGGATGGCGTCGTAGAAGCCTTTCAGCTGCGCCACGTCGCGCACGTCGGCTGGCTTATCGCCAAGCTGACGGTAAACCTGCGCCAGCGCGGTGGCGCCCAGCGCGTTGTGGCCTTTACCCAGGTCAATCAGCAGCAGGGCGTTATCTTCGGTCGCCAGCTGCGGCGTAACGGTGTGACGTACGTCTTCCACGCGGGCAAACGCGGTGATCACCAGCGACAGCGGGGAGGTCATCTCGCGCTGCTCGTTACCTTCCTGCCAGCGGGTTTTCATCGACATGGAGTCTTTGCCCACCGGAATGGTCAGGCCGAGGGCAGGACACAGCTCCTCACCCACCGCCTTCACGGCTTCATACAGGCCAGCGTCTTCGCCTGGGTGACCGGCAGCGGCCATCCAGTTTGCGGACAGCTTGATACGTTTGATGTCGCCAATCTGCGTGGCGGCAATGTTGGTCAGCGCTTCACCGACCGCCAGACGGGCAGAGGCCGCGAAGTCCAGCAGCGCGACCGGGGTGCGTTCACCCAGCGCCATCGCTTCGCCGTAGTAGCTGTCGAGGCTCGCGGTGGTCACGGCGCAGTTCGCCACCGGGATCTGCCACGGGCCAACCATCTGATCGCGGGATACCATACCGGTCACGGTACGGTCGCCGATGGTCACCAGGAAGGTTTTCTCAGCAACAGCTGGCAGGTGCAGCACGCGATTAACGGCTTCAGCCACGGTAATGCCCTGGCGATCCAGCGCTTTGCCCGCCGCTTTACGGGTCTGCACGTCGCGGGTCATCTTCGGTGTTTTACCGAGCAGAACGTCGAGCGGCAGATCGATCGGCTGGTTGTCGAAATGGGTGTCGCTCAGAGTCAGGTGCTGCTCTTCGGTCGCTTCACCGATGACGGCATACGGCGCGCGCTCGCGGCGGCACAGCTCGTCAAACAGCGGCAGCTGATCCGCCGCAACGGCCAGCACGTAGCGCTCCTGGGATTCGTTACACCAGATTTCCAGTGGGCTCATGCCCGGCTCATCGCTCAGGATATCGCGCAGGTTGAAACGGCCACCGCGACCGCCGTCGCTCACCAGCTCCGGCATGGCGTTGGACAGACCGCCCGCGCCCACGTCGTGGATAAAGAGGATCGGGTTAGCATCGCCCAGCTGCCAGCAGCGGTCGATCACTTCCTGGCAGCGACGCTCCATCTCAGGGTTGTCACGCTGCACGGACGCGAAGTCGAGATCCGCATCAGACTGGCCGGAGGCCATCGAAGAGGCCGCACCGCCGCCCAGACCGATGTTCATCGCCGGGCCGCCGAGCACGATCAGCTTCGCGCCGACGACGATCTCGCCTTTCTGCACGTGATCGGCACGGATGTTGCCGATCCCGCCCGCCAGCATGATCGGTTTGTGGTAGCCGCGCAGCTCTTCGCCGTTGTGGCTGTCCACTTTCTCTTCATAGGTACGGAAGTAACCGTTCAGCGCCGGACGACCAAATTCGTTGTTAAACGCCGCGCCGCCCAGCGGGCCTTCGGTCATGATATCCAGCGCGGTCACAATGCGCTCTGGCTTGCCGAAATCTTCTTCCCACGGCTGTTCAAAGCCCGGGATACGCAGGTTGGAGACGGAGAAACCGACCAGACCCGCTTTGGGTTTTGCACCACGACCGGTCGCCCCTTCGTCACGGATTTCACCGCCGGAGCCGGTCGCCGCCCCCGGCCACGGGGAGATCGCGGTCGGGTGGTTGTGGGTTTCAACCTTCATCAGGATATGCGCGGGCTCCTGATGGAAGTCATAGCGCCCTGCTTCGCGATCGGCGAAGAAGCGGCCCACCTCGGAACCTTCCATCACCGCGGCGTTGTCTTTATAGGCAGACAGCACGTGGTCAGGGGTTTGCTCCATGGTGTTTTTGATCATTTTGAACAGCGACTTTGGCTGCTGTTCGCCGTCAATAATCCAGTCGGCATTGAAAATCTTGTGACGGCAGTGCTCAGAGTTCGCCTGCGCGAACATATAGAGCTCGATGTCGTTCGGGTTACGGTTGAGCTTAACGAACGCATCCTGCAGGTAGTCGATTTCGTCTTCTGCCAGCGCCAGGCCGAGACGCAGGTTGGCGTCAATCAGTGCCTGACGGCCCTGCCCCAGCAGGTCCACGCTCTGTACCGGCGCAGGCTGATGGTGGGAGAAAAGCTTCTGCGCGTCATCGAGAGAGGCAAACACGCTCTCCATCATGCGGTCGTGCAGTTCAGCCGCAACCGCCTGCCACTGCGCGTCGCTCAGGGTAGAGGCTTCCACGTAGTACGCCACGCCACGCTCCAGACGGTTAATCTGGCTCAGGCCACAGTTGTGGGCGATGTCGGTGGCTTTGGAAGACCAGGGGGAGATGGTGCCCGGACGCGGCGTCGCAAGGATCAGTTTGCCGGTTGGCGTATGGCTGCTGAGGCTTGGGCCATACTTGAGCAGGCGTTCCAGCTGTACGCGCTCCTCTGCATTCAGGGGGGCATTCAGGTCAGCAAAATGGACATACTCAGCGTAAATATTGCTTACCGGAAGGTCGGCCGCCTGAAAACGTGCCAGCAGTTTGGTAATACGGAAGGCAGACAGTGCAGGCGAACCACGCAGAATTTCCATCATAAGTCTCTCGTCTTCGAAGCGCCGGGGCGCTTACAGTGTGCGCAAGGGGGGAAAACGGGCGTCATTATAGAGAATCCTGAGCGCCGACGAAACCGTTTGCGTCGAAATAAAATTGACGAAGAGATTTAACAATAGATGTGACCTGTCTCTCTAATTGGTTGCCAAGTGGCGCAAGTTTACGCAAAATGCCGCTCATTCAATGGCAAACCTTATTGTTAACATGGCTACAGCAGACTGAGGCAACCGGCGTCGCAGAGAATTAACTAATTGAAAAAATTAAAGATTAATTATCTGCTCATCGGCATTGTAACGTTGCTGCTGGCAGTGGCCCTCTGGCCTTCCCTCCCCTGGATCGGCAAAGCCGAAAACCGTATCGCCGCCATTCAGGAGCGGGGGGAATTGCGCGTCAGTACCCTTAACTCTCCGCTGATTTACAGCGACATCAACGGCAAAATCATTGGTCTGGATTATGAACTGGCACAACAGTTCGCCGATTATCTTGGCGTGAAGCTAAAAATCACCGTCCGCCAGAATATCAACCAGCTGTTTGATGACCTCGATAACGACGATGCCGATATGCTTGCCGCTGGGCTGGTGTATAACAGCGAGCGCAGCAAAAACTACCAGCCAGGCCCGACCTACTACTCCGTTTCGCAGCAGCTGGTTTATCGCGTCGGGAGTCTGCGCCCGCGCTCGCTGGCCTCGATTAACGATCGGCAGCTGACGATTGCCCCCGGTCACGTGGTGATTGACGATCTGCGTGAGCTCAAGGAGAAGAAATATCCGGACCTGAGCTGGACGGTGGATGCGAAACTCGGCACGACGGAGCTGCTGGAGCAGGTAAAAGATCAGAAAGTCCCCTATACCATCGCCGATTCGGTCGCGATCAGCCTGTTCCAGCGGGTACATCCAGAAATCGCCGTGGCGCTGGACGTCACCGACGAGCAGCCTGTGACCTGGTTTACTCAGCTCGATGACGATCAGACCCTCTCTGCCGCGATGCTCGATTTCTTCAACACCATGAATGAAGACGGTACGCTGGCGCGCCTGGAGGAGAAGTACCTCGGGCATGGTGATGACTTTGACTACGTTGACACCCGCAGCTTCCTGCGTGCGGTAGACAGTGTCCTGCCGGACCTGCAGCCGCTGTTCGAAAAATACGCCCAGGAAATTGACTGGAAACTGCTGGCGGCTATTTCTTATCAGGAATCCCACTGGGATACCCAGGCCACGTCTCCGACTGGCGTACGTGGTTTGATGATGTTAACCAAAAATACCGCGCTGAGCCTGGGCGTCAATGACCGTACCGATGCGGAACAGAGCATCAGCGGCGGCGCGCGCTACCTGCAGGATATGATGGCCAAAGTCCCGGAAACGGTGCCGGAAGAGGAGCGGATCTGGTTCGCGCTGGCGGCCTACAATATGGGCTATGCGCATATGCTGGATGCGCGAGCGCTGACGGCAAAAACGAAAGGCAACCCGGACAGCTGGTCAGACGTAAAGCAGCGGCTGCCGCTGCTAAGCCAGAAGCCATGGTATAACAAGCTGACGTACGGCTACGCGCGCGGGCATGAAGCCTACGCCTACGTGGAAAATATCCGTAAATATCAGATTAGCCTGGTCGGGTATCTGCTGGAGAAAGAGAAAGAGGCGACAGAGGCCAAACAGCTGGCCCAAAGCTACCCTGTCGTGGCGCCGGATGAGCTTAATCGGCCGACGGCTTCAATTCTGCCTTTTGCTGCTTTTTCTGCTGACGGCGCATTCGAAAGAAATCGCTTAATAGCCCCGAACACTCTGGTGCAAGCACCCCGCCGATAGTCTTCACCTGGTGGTTCATCCCCGGGTGACCCAGCACGTCCATCAGTGAACCGGCCGCGCCGGTTTTTTCATCCCGCGCACCGAAGACCAGAGTCCCGATCCGGCTGTGTACCATCGCCCCGGAGCACATTACGCACGGCTCCAGCGTCACATACAGCGTGGTATCAAGCAGGCGATAGTTTTGCAGCACCAGACCGCCCTGACGAAGCGCCATGATTTCGGCGTGCGCCGTCGGATCGTGGCGGCCAATGGGACGGTTCCACCCTTCACCAATCACCTGGTTATTGTGGACCAGCACGGCGCCCACGGGCACTTCGCCCTCGTCCCAGGCACGCTGAGCCAGCGTCAGCGCATGGCGCATCCAGTATTCATGGTCGAGTTCAGGGTTGGACAACGGTTGATACTCCAGTCGAAAAGCGGGGCGCATTATACACGCCGATTATGGATAAGACTATTCGAGTTGCTGGAGTTCACCTGATGGCGTAACGCGCCAGCGGTGCTGGCAAAAATAGAGCAGCGGGTTGTCCTGTTTACTGTCGCTGTAGCCGCTGTACAGGCGCAGCGGCGTACCGATGCGTTTCTCCAGCTGGACCACTTTTTCATGTCCCAGGCAGCGCATCGTCAGCACCCAACCTCCGTAGCCGCGGGCAATTTGCGTGGCAATAAGATTCACGCGCGGAAGCCAGGGGGTATCAAAATAGACTTGCTCCACCAGCGTCTGCGGGGAGCCGGTAATCAGCCAGATGTCCGCATCATTCGCGTCGAGATAGCCCGTAAGGCGCGCCTGCACCACCGGAAAGGCGGCAACGTGGCCGCGAAACCAGTGCGCAAAATCCTGCTCCAGCTGTTTAAGCCGCGCTTCGCTGTGCCCAAACGTACATCCCCACAGCAACAGGCTCATCGGCCATCGCGCCGCACGGCCTTTCACCAGCAGCGCGATACCGATCGCCGGTAAGAGCGGTAGCACGAGCAGCGCATTCAGAGGTAGACGCCGCAGCAGGTAACGCATAAACGTACCAAACATATCCTGCTGATGCAGCGTGCCATCCAGGTCGAAAAAGACAACGCGACGCGCGTGATTTGCCAAACCTTACTCCTCTGGGTCGTTGAATCCTAATAGCCAGGTAAACAGGAACCCGGCGATCACCGCTACTAAATAGCCTAACAGATAGAGCATCACTTTTCCGGTCACGATGGTTAATGCCAGCGGTAAACCCGAAATGCCAAAGGTAATAACGGTTGCGACCTTCCAGTAGCTGATCAGCGCCCCGCCTACCGCGCCGCCCAGACAGGCCGCGAGGAACGGTTTACCCAGCGGCAGTGTGACGCCAAAAATCAGCGGCTCGCCAATACCGAGCAGGCCGACCGGGAGTGCGCCTTTAATCACCTTTTTCAGACGCGCGTTGCGGGTTTTCATCAGTACCGCAATTGCCGCGCCGACCTGCCCTACCCCCGCCATCGACAGGATAGGCAGCAGCGCATTATAGCCATGCGCCTGCACCAGCTCGACGTGGATCGGCACCAGACCCTGATGCAGCCCGGTCAGCACCAGCGGCAGGAAAGTACCCGACAGCACCGCGCCCACTAACAGGCCGCCGCGGTCAATCGCCAGCGACGCACCGTGGGCGATGGCTTCAGAGATCCACCCGCCTAACGGCTGGAGGGCGACAATCGCTACGCTACCGGTAATCAGCGTAGTCAGCAGCGGGTTGAGAATCAGCTCAATCGAGCCTGGCAGAACCGCGCGCAGCCGTTTCTCGATCCAGCACATCAGGATGACCACCAGCAGCACCGCGATCACCCCGCCGCGGCCCGGCTGAAGCGCCTCACCAAACAGCGTGATCTGCGCCAGCTGCGGGCTGGACAAGATGCCCGCCATCACCCCGCCCATCGCCAGCGATCCGCCAAACACCTTCGCGGTATTGACCCCGACCAGAATGTTCATGATGGCGAACACCGCGCTGCCGAAGATCCCAAGAATCCCCAGTAGGTTCGGATACTGCGTGGCGAAATCCCCCACAATATCCGGTCGCTTGAGGATATTGATGATCCCGGTGATCAGGCCCGAAGCAATAAACGCCGGGATCAGCGGAATAAAGACGTTTGCGAGCTGTCGCAGCGCGTCGCTCATCGGGGCTTTATATTTGGCCTTCACCTGCGCTTTGGTGCGCTCAGCATCGTCAATCGACACGCTCGCGCTAACGCCCATCAGCGCCCGCATGGCATCGACAACCTGCGCCGCTTTCCCCGGGCCGACAATCAGCTGATGCTGCTGACCCTGTTTCACGTAGCCGCTGACCCCGGACAGTTGCTTCAGACGTGGCACGTCAAGCTGGTCGTCGTTATGCACCTCGACGCGTACGCGCGTCATGCAGTTTTCGAGACGCTGAATATTTTTTTCCCCACCGATCCCCTGCAGGATACCGCTGGCGAGCGCTGCTGTTTTGTCCATACACGCCTCTGTTAGTTTTCTAATGCCGCCCGTAAGAAGCCGTTATGCGCATCGAGTTTGGCTCTCGCGCTCGCCGCATCCAGCCCGCTTAAGATCATCAGAATGGCAGGCTTAACATCGTGATCGGTCTGTTTGAGCACCGCTTCCGCCTCTTCACGCCCTGCGCCCGTCGCCTCCATCACCATGCGGCAGGCTCTGTCCACCAGCTTGACGTTGGTGGCCTGCATATCCACCATCAGGTTCTGATACACCTTGCCGAACTTCACCATCGCGCCGGTGGAGATCATATTGAGCACCAGCTTTTGCGCGGTCCCGGATTTCAGGCGCGTGGAGCCGGTGAGCGCTTCCGGCCCAACCACCGGAGAGATAGCGATAGCGGCCACCTGTGCAATCGGTGAGCCAGGGTTACAGGAGATGGCGACCGTCGTGCAGCCGGTCTGGTTAGCGTATTCCAGCCCGCCAATCACGTACGGCGTGCGCCCGGATGCCGCCAGCCCGACCACCAGATCCTTCGCCGTCAGATTCAGCGCCTTCAGGTCATCCTCGCCCAGCTGTTTGTTATCTTCCGCCCCTTCAACGGCTTTCAGCAGCGCACCGGGTCCACCGGCAATCAGCCCAACCACCAGACCATGCGGCACTCCAAAGGTGGGCGGACATTCTGACGCGTCCAGGACCCCAAGACGCCCGCTGGTCCCCGCCCCCATGTAAATAATACGTCCACCTGCCTTGAGGGCTTCCGCCGCCGCATCTACCGCTTTCGCCACCTCAGGTAATGTCTCTTTCACTGCCTGCGCGACCAGCGTATCCTGTTGATTAAAGCGGTTAACCAGCTCCAGGGTGGAGAGCGCATCCAGATCCATGGTTTGCGGGTTACGCGTTTCAGAAACAAGTGAGCCAAGATTCATTTTTGTACCTCAAGAATTTTTAATTCATAATAATCACACTATAATGGAATATAAAATTCATTCAGGCGAGCAAAATCCGTATTTGCGCAGATAATCACATTTTCGCCAGGAGACCGTATGAACTGTTTAATTCGCATTCGCCAGCGCTACGCAGGCTTTGCCCAAAGCGACAAGAAGCTGGCGGATTTTCTGCTTTCTCAACCCGATCACGCGCGCCATCTCAGCTCGCAGCAGCTGGCGAGTGAAGCCGGGGTGAGCCAGTCCAGCGTGGTGAAATTTGCGCAGAAGATTGGCTTTAAGGGATTCCCCGCCCTCAAGCTGGCGATCAGTGAAGCGCTGGTCAGTAACCCCAATCCGCAGTCCATGCCGGTGCATAATCAGATCCGCGGAGACGATCCGATGCGGCTGGTCGGCGAAAAGCTGATCAAAGAGAACGTGGCGGCCATGCATGCGACGCTCGATGTGAATACGGAAGAGAAGCTGCTGGAGAGCGTGGCGATGCTGCGCGGCGCGCGGCGAATCATTCTGACCGGCATCGGCGCGTCCGGACTTGTGGCGCGTAACTTTGGCTGGAAGCTGACAAAAATTGGCCTTAACGCCATCGTCGAACAGGATATGCACGCCCTGCTGGCGACCGTACAGGCGATGGATCCTGACGATCTGCTGCTGGCGATCTCCTATTCCGGCGAGCGCCGCGAGATCAACATGGCCACCGATGAAGTCCTGCGCGTCGGCGGTAAAATTCTGGCGATCACCGGTTTTACGCCGAATGCCCTGCAGCAGCGGGCCACGCGCTGTTTATATACCATTGCCGAGGAACAGGCCACGCGCAGTGCGGCTATCTCGTCCACAAGCGCACAAATGATGCTGACGGACCTGCTGTTTATGGCGCTGGTGCAGCAGGATCTGGAGCGTGCGCCCGAGCGCATTCGCCACAGCGAAGAACTGGTAAAGAAACTGGTTTGACGCGTATAATGCCCGCCCAGTTTGTGTTGTTTCTGAGAATTTCCTGATGGCGCTGTTAATTACCAAAAAATGCATTAATTGCGATATGTGCGAGCCCGAATGCCCGAACCAGGCCATTTCGATGGGCGACAGCATTTATGAGATTAACAGCGACCGCTGCACCGAATGCATCGGCCACTATGAAACGCCGACCTGTCAGAAAGTGTGCCCGATCCCCAATACCATCCTGAAGGATCCGGCACACGTCGAGAGCGAAGAGCAGCTATGGGATAAGTTTGTCCTGATGCACCACGCGGACAAACTTTAACTTTCGATGATCACCGTTGCGCTGGCATAGTGGCGCTCATCGGCGATCGTCACGTGCACGTGATTCACGCCCAGCTTCTCGGCCAGCTTTTGCGCCTCGCCCCATAAGCGCAAGCTTGGCTTACCCAGCTCATCGTTAAACACTTCAAACTGGTTGAACGCCAGACCGTTACGAATGCCGGTTCCGAAGGCTTTGGCGGCCGCCTCTTTTACCGCAAAGCGCTTCGCCAGGAAACGCACAGGCTGCTGATGCGCTTCCCAGATGGCCCATTCGTTATCGCTCAGCACGCGTCTTGCGAGGCGATCGCCGCTGCGGGCGATCACCGCTTCAATGCGAGCTATTTCAACGATATCGGTGCCTAAGCCCAGAATGGCCATTACTGACGCGCTTCCTGCATCAGGCGTTTCATCTCTGAGACCGCCTCTTTCAGGCCGCTCATCACCGCACGGCCAATAATCGCGTGACCGATGTTCAGCTCGTGCATTTCCGGGATGGCGGCAATGGGCTTCACGTTATGGTAGGTCAGGCCGTGACCGGCATTGACCTTCAGACCCAGGCTCGCCGCGTAGGTGGCCGCTTTAGCAATACGCTCCAGCTCTTTCGCCTGCTCTTCATCATTTTTGGCATCGGCATAGCAGCCGGTGTGAATTTCGATATACGGCGCGCCCACGTCGGCTGCCGCTTTAATCTGGGTGAAATCGGCGTCAATAAACAGCGAAACCAGGATACCGGCATCCGCCAGGCGCTTGCAGGCATCGCGCATTTTGTCGAGCTGACCGGCCACATCCAGACCGCCTTCGGTCGTCACTTCCTGGCGTTTTTCCGGCACCAGGCAGCAGAAGTGCGGCTGGGTCTCACAGGCAATCGCCAGCATCTCTTCGGTAACCGCCATCTCCAGATTCATACGGGTATCCAGCGTCTGGCGCAGAATGCGTACGTCGCGGTCGGTGATGTGGCGACGGTCTTCACGCAGATGAACGGTAATGCCGTCGGCGCCAGCCTGTTCAGCGATAAACGCCGCCTGAACCGGATCGGGATACGCCGTGCCGCGCGCATTACGCAGCGTGGCGATGTGATCGATGTTGACGCCTAACAGTAATTCAGCCATGACAATCCTCGGTTTTCTTTTCGATTCTGTAGTCTAACGTTTCGGCACAAACTGCCTGAATAATTCGCGGCTCTTTAAGGGCTTGCCGCCAAGATACGGCTTGAGGGCAATCCGGGTAAAGCGTTTTGCTGCGCGCAGGGTATCCTGATCGGGAAACTCGCGCTCATACAGCGCCCGGAGCTGGCGCCCGGTAAAGGTGCTGTTGTCGATCACGATGCTGGCAATAAAGCCCTTTTCTTCGCGGTAGCGGTAGGTCATGGTGTCTTCCACTTCGTCACCGCTGCCCGCACAGTGCAGAAAATCGACCCCGTACCCAAGATGGCCAAGCAGCGCCAGTTCAAAACGCCGCAGCGCAGGCTCGGGCGTGCCGGTTGCGCCAGCCAGCGCCTGGATACAGTGCAGATAATCAAAGAAAAGTTCAGAGAAGCGCGTTTCATGTTCAAGAACGCGTGAGATGAGTTCATTGACATACAGGCCGCTGTAGAGCGTGATGCCCGAGAGAGGAAGCGCCAGGGAGACGGCTTCGGCGCTGCGCAGGGTTTTGACTTCCCCTCGCCCACCAAAACGTACCAGCAGCGGCGTGAAAGGCTGTAAGGCACCTTTCAGGTTAGAACGTTTGGAACGTGCGCCTTTTGCAACAAGGCGCACGCGGCCAGACTCTTCCGTGAAGACGTCCAGCATCAGGCTGGTTTCGCTCCAGGGACGACTATGCAGGACAAAGGCACGCTGCCATCCATCCATATGCTCGTCGTCTTGAGTTACTGGTCTTCGCCGTAACCGAGGCTGCGCAGAGCACGCTCATCATCGGCCCAGCCAGATTTCACTTTCACCCACAGTTCGAGGTGAACCGGCGCTTCGAACATCTCCTGCATGTCCTTACGGGCTTCAATGCCGATAGTTTTGATCTTGGCGCCTTTGTTGCCGATCACCATCTTCTTCTGCCCTTCACGCTCAACGAGGATCAGGCCGTTGATGTCGTAGCCGCCACGCTCGTTGCTCTGGAAACGCTCGATCTCCACCGTCACAGAGTACGGCAGTTCAGCACCCAGGAAACGCATCAGCTTTTCACGGATGATTTCAGACGCCATAAAGCGCTGAGAACGATCGGTGATGTACTCTTCAGGGAAGTGGTGAATCGCTTCCGGGAGATGCTTACGCACGATGCCCGCGATGGTATCCACGTTCAGGCCGGTCTCAGCAGACAGGGGAACGATGTCGAGGAAGTTCATCTGGCTACCGAGCCACTGCAGATGCGGCAGCAGGTCGGCCTTTTCCTGCACGTTATCAACCTTGTTGACCGCGAGGATGACCGGCGCTTTGCCGTCACGCAGCTTGTTCAGCACCATCTCGTCGTCCGGCGTCCAGCGGGTGCCTTCCACAACGAAAATCACCAGCTCTACGTCGCCGATCGAGCTGCTCGCCGCCTTGTTCATCAGGCGGTTGATGGCACGCTTCTCTTCCATGTGCAGGCCCGGGGTATCGACGTAGATCGCCTGATACGCGCCTTCAGTATGGATGCCGACGATGCGGTGACGCGTGGTCTGCGCCTTACGCGAGGTGATGGAAATCTTCTGCCCAAGCAGATTATTCAGCAGGGTGGATTTGCCAACGTTCGGACGTCCGACGATGGCAATAAATCCGCAATAGGTTTTTTCTTCGCTCATTCCAGCTCCAGCATTTTTAACGCCTGTTCGGCGGCAGCCTGTTCAGCCTTACGACGGCTTGAACCTGTGCCTACCACCGGTTCACTCAGGCCACTGACCTGGCAATGGATGGTAAATTCCTGATCGTGCGCTTCGCCGCGAACCTGCACCACCAGATAAGACGGCAGCGGCAGATGACGACCCTGCAAATATTCCTGCAGACGCGTTTTCGGATCTTTTTGTTTATCGCCCGGGCTGATTTCGTCCAGACGGGTCTGATACCAGTTCAGGATCAGCTTTTCTACGGTCTGGATATCGCTGTCCAGGAACACACCACCAATTAATGCTTCGACCGTATCGGCAAGAATAGATTCACGACGGAAGCCGCCGCTTTTCAGTTCACCCGGCCCAAGACGCAGACATTCGCCCAGTTCAAATTCACGCGCGATTTCCGCAAGGGTATTACCCCGAACCAGCGTGGCACGCATGCGGCTCATATCCCCTTCATCCACGCGCGGGAAACGATGATAAAGCGCATTCGCAATCACGAAACTTAAAATAGAGTCGCCTAAAAACTCGAGACGCTCATTATGTTTGCTGCTGGCACTGCGGTGGGTTAATGCCTGTTGCAACAACTCCTGATGATGAAAAGTGTAGCCCAGCTTCCGTTGAAGCCGATTAATTACGATGGGGTTCATGCGATACCAATAAATGAATGCGTCAAAAATGCAGCACACGAAACCGACCTGAGAAAACCAACGCGGTTTCGTGTGCCGTGGCACCCTTGCAGGGCCAACCTTAAACTTCGGGGGAATATTCTATACACAACGACAGGGGATGTCGTTAGTTCGAAGAGATTTATCGGTGAAATAATTCGTGTAGCCGCTTTAATTAGCGGCTACACGTTCATTTAGTGAGAATTAATGGATTCCGCCAATACGATTCAGGCGAACACCGGTCGGCCATTCGCCTTCCTGTTTCTCAAAACTCATCCAGATGGCGGTGGCTTTACCGACCAGATTCGCTTCCGGCACAAAGCCCCAGTAACGGCTGTCCGCGGAATTATCGCGGTTGTCACCCATCATGAAGTAATGTCCTGGCGGTACAATCCAGCTCGCCAGCTGCTGGCCCGGCTGGCGATAGTACATACCCAGCTGATCCTGCGCGATTGGCACGGTGAGGATTCGGTGCGTCACGTCACCCAGCGTCTCTTTGCGCTCAACCAGACGGATACCGTTATCTTTGGTTTCGCCTTTCGGTACCAGGAAGAATCCGCTGGTCGCTTCGCCGCCGTTACGACGGGCAAAGGTCTGCACAAAATCACTTGGCTCAACGTTTGAGTAGGTGATTGGCAGCGCGTTTTCACAGGCGGTACCGGAGCTGCAGCCTGGCTGAACGGTGACTTCTTTCGCAACCGGATCGTAAGTGACTTTGTCACCCGGCAGACCTACCGCGCGCTTGATGTAGTCCAGGCGCGGATCTTCCGGATATTTGAACACCACGATGTCGCCACGTTTCGGATGGCCGGTTTCGATCAGCGTTTTCTGGTAGATAGGATCTTTAATGCCGTAGGCAAACTTCTCTACCAGAATAAAATCACCAATCAGCAGCGTTGGCATCATTGAGCCTGATGGGATCTGGAACGGTTCGTAAATAAACGAACGTACCACCAGCACAATCGCCAGCACCGGAAATACCGAGGCGCCCGTTTCCAGCCAGCCCGGCTTCGGGCCGACTTTCTTCAGGGTTTTCGCGTCAATCCCATCGCCAGTAGCTGCCTGTGCGGCAGCCTGACGTTCACGACGTTTTGGGGCGAAAATAAACTTATCCAGACACCACAGCAGACCTGTCACCAGGGTAGCAATGACCAGGATCAGGGCAAACATGTTCGCCATGCCAACTCCTTAGGGTTATTTGCCGTCTTTACCAACATGAAGGATGGCAAGGAATGCTTCCTGCGGCAGCTCGACGTTACCGACCTGCTTCATACGCTTCTTACCTTCTTTCTGCTTCTGGAGCAGCTTTTTCTTACGGCTGACGTCACCGCCATAGCACTTCGCCAGAACGTTTTTACGCAGCTGTTTCACGGTGGAACGCGCGATAATGTGGTTGCCGATGGCAGCCTGAATCGCGATATCGAACTGCTGACGCGGGATCAGATCTTTCATCTTCTCAACCAGCTCGCGACCACGGTATGGCGCATTGTCGTTGTGGGTGATCAGCGCCAGCGCATCCACACGCTCGCCGTTGATCAGCACGTCTACACGCACCATGTTGGAGGCCTGGAAGCGTTTGAAGTTGTAATCCAGTGACGCATAGCCACGGGAGGTGGACTTCAGACGGTCGAAGAAGTCGAGTACCACTTCCGCCATCGGGATTTCATAGGTCAGCGCGACCTGGTTACCGTGGTAAACCATGTTGGTCTGCACGCCGCGCTTCTCAATACACAGCGTAATGACGTTACCGAGGAATTCCTGCGGCAGCAGCATGTGACATTCGGCAATAGGCTCACGCAGCTCGTGAATATTGTTCAGCGGCGGCAGCTTGGACGGGCTGTCGACGTAGATCACTTCTTTCGAGGTGGTTTCAACTTCATACACTACCGTCGGCGCGGTGGTGATCAGGTCCAGATCGTATTCACGCTCCAGACGCTCCTGAATGATCTCCATGTGCAGCAGACCGAGGAAGCCACAGCGGAAGCCGAAGCCCAGCGCCGTTGAGCTTTCTGGCTCGTAGAACAGGGAGGCATCGTTCAGGCTCAGCTTGCCAAGCGCATCACGGAAGTTTTCATAGTCGTCAGAGCTGACCGGGAACAGGCCCGCGTAAACCTGCGGCTTCACCTTTTTAAAGCCCGGCAGCGCTTTTTCTGCCGGGTTACGCGCACCGGTCAGGGTATCGCCCACCGGCGCACCGAGGATGTCTTTGATAGCGCATACCAGCCAGCCTACCTCGCCGCATGTCAGCTCGGTACGGTCAACCTGTTTTGGCGTGAAGATACCCAGACGGTCGGCGTTGTAGACCTGTCCGGTACTCATAACCTTGATTTTGTCGCCTTTGCGCATGGTGCCGTTTTTAATACGCACCAGGGAGACAACGCCCAGATAGTTATCGAACCAGGAGTCGATAATCAGCGCCTGCAGCGGGGCATCCGGATCGCCTTCCGGGGCCGGAATATCACGCACCAGGCGTTCCAGCACGTCGGTCACGCCGACACCGGTTTTAGCAGAGCAGCGCACGGCATCGGTCGCGTCAATGCCGACAATATCTTCAATCTCTTCCGCGACGCGCTCAGGATCGGCGGCTGGCAGGTCAATCTTGTTCAGAACCGGCACAACTTCGAGGTCCATTTCCATCGCGGTGTAGCAGTTTGCCAGGGTCTGGGCTTCTACGCCCTGCCCGGCATCGACTACCAGCAGCGCGCCTTCACAGGCCGCGAGCGAGCGTGAAACCTCATAGGAGAAGTCAACGTGGCCTGGGGTGTCGATAAAGTTCAGCTGATAGGTTTCGCCATCAGCCGCCTTGTAATCCAGCGTGACGCTCTGCGCTTTGATGGTGATACCGCGTTCGCGTTCCAGGTCCATGGAGTCCAGAACCTGGGCTTCCATTTCACGATCAGACAGGCCACCGCAAATCTGGATAATACGGTCAGACAGCGTCGACTTACCGTGGTCAATGTGAGCAATGATCGAAAAGTTACGTATGTTCTTCATATAGTTAAATAATTATGCCTTACGAATTCCTGGAGGCCGCTGTTCTTAGCCTGACGTTTTTCAGTGCGAAAACGCAGCATTCTACACTACATCTCCGCTACCTGGAAATGGACTTAGCGCCAGGTATAGCGTGAAGAAAGGACGTTTTCTGTTTTAAGACGTAAAAATGATAAAGCCCGATGAATCACCGGGCCTCAGAAGAGAGCGTCTCGACGCGAAGCTGGTCTGGCGCCAGCCCAACGCTGAGAATGACAGGCTGCCACTCCTCGCGCGCGGCAAGCGTCGGGGAGAGGCCTTTGGCAAGCCAGAATCCCCCCAGACCACCTAATGCGGCACCGCACATGGCGGCTCCGTCGGTGCCAAACAGCATCTGGAAAACGCCGCCCATAATAAACAGCCCGATCAGCGGAGAGAGATAGACCAGCATGGCGGAGCTGAGCAGACTGCCTTCCGCGATGCCGAGTTCAACCTTCTGCCCGGCCATCAGCGGCTGTTCGCTTGGCACAGAAATCGTGTGCGATGTTTGCGGCCCGAGCTTATTCAGCACGCGGCTGCCGCAACCGGCTCGGGATGCGCAGCTATTACATGAGGCTTTTACATCGCAACTCACCAGCGCAATGCCGTTTTGCCACGAGACTACCGTCGCCCACTCTTTGATCATTGTGCGGCCCTGAATTTAATGCTGTCGGAGATGCGCTTCGCCGTTTGCGGAGGAAGTTCACCTACAATGGTGATCTCTGCGTTATCGCGTACCGTTGTGCTCACCGTACGGCGCCCGGTACGCAGCATTTGTTCGGCGCTGTTTGCCGTTGCGCGATTGATATTCACCGAGAAGCTGAACAAACCATCGGAATAAAGGCGCGATTCCACCGGCGTTTCAATCGTTGGCAGCTGACGACGGCTGCTGGACACTTCGCTAAACCCTTGTGGGATCCAGGCAGGTACCCAGTTGAAATTAACGGAATCGCCTGCCGGAACGGAAAGCAGCGGCGGCAGGCTGGCCTTAGCCAGATTCTGCATGCTGTTGCCAACCTGATTGTTCACGCTGAAGGAGATAACGCGGAACTGTTCCAGCGTTTCACCGTCACGATCAAGCAGATCTACACGCATGGGGAGTTTGGTTTCCGCGTCGATCCAGACAATATAGCTGTAGCGCGTTCCATCCCGGGCGACAACGCGGATCACCTCACACAGTCTGTCCGCAATACGCGTACGCCCTACCGAGATAAAATCGTAGTAAGGGGCCAGCCGTTTGAAGTCGGTGTAAATGAGTGACGGCAGAGAATCAACGATATAGTCGCCATTCAGCGTGAAAGGCTCCAGGCCGGGCTCGAAATAGCTGATTTCGTTACCACGCTGGACAACTTCCCGACGCGGGCCATCCATCTGTAAAAGCTGGGCGAGCGGCTGGTTATCAAGACGGGCATGGCGATAGCGTAACGACTCGACGCCCTGCTTATTGATGCTGATAAATGCCAACTCGTAATTGAGTGACTGGCTGGCCAGATTCATTTGCTGCAACAACGCCCCGGATGATACATCAGCCGAGGCGTTGGCAGAGAAGAACAGGCTACCCGCCATCAGAGACATGGCGAACCAAAGTTGCTTCATTACTGCGATTGCGTTCCTAAAGTTTGGTTTCCGGGCACCTGCACAGCAGCTTGCTGTGTCTGCGCCTGCTCAAACTGAAGCTGTTCAGAGTGCAGACGACGCTGCAACTCGTAATCCTGCAACATCGCATTAATGCGACGGCGCTGCTCCTGAACCTGCTGTTGCTGGCCGCCGCTGGCGGAAGCATCAGCCGGTACGCCCAGGCTTACCGGGCTGGCTTTGCCCATCATCGGCAGTGTGTTAAACACTGGCGCTTCTGGCTGCTGATTAGTTTCAGACTGAGTATTATAGTGCTGGACGCCAACGATAACTGCAAGCGATACGCATGCAGCCACACCCATTTGTGTAAGCTGGCTGGCCCACGGACGCACCTTTTGCCAGAATGGCATTTTCTGCCACTGGTGAGGCGCGGGTTGAGCTTCAGGAATCAGCGGAGTGGTCTGATGAACAGGCTCATTCTCAATCGCCGCCATGACGCGGGCTGAGATATCGAAATGGAGAACCTCGCCGGTGTCACCGCGAAGGGTGTCACGGATGAGATGGTAACTCTCCCAGGTCTCTTGCATTTCGGGAGAATGAGACAGCTCGTTGAGCAGCTCACTATCCACCGTTTCACCATCCATTAAAGCGGAAAGTTTTTCTTTCTGCATGCCTAATACCTTTTCCAGTATCCCGCTATCGTCAACGCCTGATAAGCGGTTGAACTTTATTATCAATAGCTTCTCGCGCACGGAAAATTCGTGAACGTACCGTGCCGACCGGACAATCCATGATAGCGGCTATCTCTTCATAGCTCAGACCATCCAGCTCCCGTAACGTAATTGCCATGCGTAAATCTTCCGGGAGCGACTCGATCGTGCGAAAAACGATTTGTCTCAGTTCTTCTGACAACATTAAGTTCTCAGGGTTCGAAATTTCTTTCAATGCGCCGCCACTTTCGAAGTTTTCGGCGTCGATTGCGTCCACATCACTAGAAGGCGGACGACGGCCCTGAGCGACCAGATAATTCTTTGCCGTATTGACCGCAATACGGTACAGCCAGGTATAAAAAGCACTATCTCCCCGGAACGAATCCAGCGCGCGATAGGCCTTAATAAAAGACTCTTGCACCACATCAGGCACATCGCCTGACGGTACATAGCGGGAAACCAGGCTCGCCACCTTATGCTGGTAGCGCACCACCAGTAAGTTAAAGGCTTTCTGATCTCCCTTCTGGACCCGTTCAACCAGGACCTGGTCCGTTAACTGCTCGCTCATCCGAGGTAATGTCTCCCCAAACCTAAATTCCACGCGTTATCGAAACGCCACTCTAAAAATACCGCACTTTGAGCAAGCACCGAATTAGAGTGTCTGATCTTCAATAAGTTCCGTAACGCCTTTGTTTTTGTTCATCGCGCCGCAGACTGTTCATTTTCTCTCATTATAAGTCTGTTCACGATACGCACCACTTTCTGACAAGAAACATCTTTTTCCCGCCAGAAGAGTAACGCAACCCAGTCTTTATTTCATCACAAAATCTGACGCTAACGATCTGCTTCGCAAAATAATTTCACTCATTTACCCTCCGTTTACCTCTGCTTACGCGTTTAGTCATTGCAACAGTCATTAAAAAAAACGTGCGATAAATCGCATTCAGGTGCTATTCTGGCCTAACACTGTTTAGTAAATTAAACAACAATCATGAACACAACACCTGAACTCCATTGTGATGTACTGATCATCGGCAGCGGCGCTGCCGGTCTCTCTCTGGCGCTACGCCTGGCTGAGCATCAAAACGTTATCGTTCTGAGTAAAGGGCCGATAAGCGAGGGTTCCACGTTTTATGCCCAGGGCGGGATTGCCGCCGTGTTTGATGAGACAGACAGCATTGCCTCCCACGTCGACGATACGCTGATTGCCGGGGCCGGAATCGTGGATGCGCATGCCGCAGAGTTTGTCGCCAGCAATGCCCGCCATTGCGTGCAGTGGCTCATCGACCAGGGCGTCTTATTCGATACGCAGGTTCAACCCAACGGTGAAGAGAGCTACCACCTGACGCGTGAAGGCGGCCATAGCCACCGCCGCATCCTGCACGCAGCGGATGCCACCGGGAAAGAAGTGGAGACCACGCTGGTCGGCAAGGCGCTGAGCCATCCTAATATTCGGGTGCTTGAACGAAGTAACGCCGTTGACCTGATTATCTCCGACAAGATTGGCCTGCCGGGCACGCGTCGCGTGGTGGGCGCCTGGGTCTGGAACCGCAATAAAGAGAAGGTGGAAACTTGCCAGGCGAAAGCTGTAGTGCTGGCCACGGGCGGTGCCTCTAAAGTGTATCAGTACACCACGAACCCGGACATTGCCTCCGGAGACGGTATCGCGATGGCCTGGCGCGCCGGCTGCCGGGTAGCGAACCTTGAGTTCAATCAGTTTCACCCAACCGCCCTGTACCATCCTCAGGCGCGCAACTTCCTGCTGACGGAAGCCCTGCGCGGCGAAGGCGCCTATCTGAAACGCCCTGACGGCACCCGCTTTATGCCGGACTTTGACTCTCGTGGCGAACTGGCCCCGCGCGATATCGTTGCCCGCGCCATCGACCATGAAATGAAGCGTCTTGGCGTGGATTGCATGTATCTTGATATCAGCCACAAGCCTGCAGAGTTTATTCGCCAGCACTTCCCGATGATTTACGAAAAGCTGCTCAACCTTGGCATCGATTTAACGCGCGATCCGGTGCCGATTGTGCCAGCCGCCCACTATACATGCGGTGGGGTGATGGTTGACGATCATGGGCGTACCGATGTCGATGGCCTGTATGCTATCGGTGAAGTCAGCTATACCGGGCTTCATGGCGCGAACCGTATGGCGTCTAACTCGCTGCTTGAGTGCCTGGTCTACGGCTGGTCGGCCGCAGAAGACATCACCAAACGCATGCCCTACGCCCGCGAGACAGAGCGCCTGCCTGCCTGGGATGAAAGCCGCGTGGAAAATCCGGACGAGCTGGTCGTGATCCAGCATAACTGGCATGAGCTACGGCTGTTCATGTGGGATTACGTCGGGATTGTACGCACCACGAAACGTCTTGAGCGCGCGCTGCGCCGCATCACCATGCTGCAGCAGGAAATTGATGAGTATTATGCCAATTTCCGCGTATCGAATAATCTGCTGGAGCTGCGCAATCTGGTGCAGGTTGCCGAGCTGATCGTTCGCTGCGCGATGATGCGTAAAGAGAGCCGCGGGTTGCACTATACGCTGGACTATCCGGATCAGCTTGCGGAATCCGGCCCGTCGATCCTCGCCCCGCAGGTTTACATAAACAGATAAAACGCCTGGGTCAGGGCAGTGTAATCTTCGGAATAACGCTGGTCTGGCCCACGGATCACCATTCGATCGTTAAAGCATTCACCCTCTTTCGGCGAGAGCGCCAGCAGCACGCGGTGTGGCAGTCGGCCTTCCGTATCCGAAATATCGGTACGCAAACGTAACGTCCAGCCAATCTCCTGCGCGATACCGATGAACGTGTTGCCGGTACTCTCTGGCAGGACCACGCAGAAAAAGCCTTCTTCGGAGATGAGTTCGGCCGCACTGGTGAGCAGCGCTTTATGATCGAGGGAACGGGTATAACGCGCCTGTTCGCGCTCAGGAGTCCCGCACTCAACGCCGGGCGCATAGTAGGGAGGATTGCTGACGATCAGATCGTAACGCGCGGTTTGTTCAGGCGCCCAGGCGAGCACATCGGCGCAGTCCACTTTCATGCGGGCAGTCCAGGGGGATTCGGCCACATTTTCACTTGCCTGCTCTGCCGCCTGCGCATCCAGTTCGACGGCATCGATGGTGACATGTTCTTCCGTGCGCTGCGCCAGCATTAACGCCACCAGCCCGCTGCCGGTACCGATATCAAGAATACGCTTAACCCCTGCGACAGGCGCCCACGCGCCCAGTAAAATACCGTCCGTACCGACCTTCATGGCACAGCGATCGTGAGCGACAAAAAATTGTTTAAACGTAAAACCATCGCGGCGCAGCTGCGCTTTGAGTTGAGACATGTCGGAGCAACCTTCTAAGTGAAACTGGAGTAGCATAGGGGAAAGCGAAGTGGTCGAAAAGCGATATCCATACAAACAGATGAAGATTACAGCCGTAACGTCTATAATCAGCGCCCCACACAGAGGTAGAACATGACTGTAACGACTTTTTCCGAACTTGAACTCGATGAAAGCCTGCTCAATGCACTTGAGAGCAAAGGCTTTACACGCCCGACCGCCATTCAGGCAGCGGCCATTCCGCCTGCGCTTGAGGGCCGCGATGTGCTCGGTTCTGCGCCAACCGGCACGGGGAAGACAGCAGCCTATTTGCTGCCTGTGTTGCAGCATCTGCTCGATTTTCCACGTAAAAAATCTGGCCCGCCGCGTATTTTAATCCTGACGCCGACGCGCGAACTGGCCATGCAGGTGGCCGATCACGCGCGTGAACTTGCGGCAAATACCCATCTGGATATCGCGACCATCACCGGCGGCGTTGCGTATATGAACCACGCCGAAGTGTTCAGCGAAAACCAGGACATCGTCGTTGCGACGACGGGCCGCCTGCTGCAGTACATTAAAGAAGAGAACTTCGACTGCCGTGCGGTTGAAACGCTGATCCTTGACGAAGCCGACCGTATGCTGGACATGGGCTTCGCACAGGATATCGAGCATATTGCGGGTGAAACGCGCTGGCGTAACCAGACGATGCTGTTCTCTGCCACCCTCGAAGGGGAAGCGATTAAAGACTTCGCAGAGCGTCTGCTGGAAGATCCGGTAGAAGTGTCTGCCACGCCGTCCACGCGCGAGCGTAAGAAGATCCACCAGTGGTACTACCGCGCGGACAACCTTGAGCACAAGGTCGAATTGCTCAAACACCTGCTGAAGCAGGAAGATGCGCTGCGCACAATCGTGTTTGTCCGTAAGCGCGAGCGCGTGCATGAGCTGGCAGAAATGCTGCGTAACGCCGGGATCAACAACTGCTATCTTGAAGGCGAGATGGCGCAGATCAAGCGTACCGAAGGCATTAAGCGCCTGACCGATGGCCGCGTTAACGTGCTGGTTGCCACAGACGTTGCCGCTCGCGGGATCGACATCCCTGACGTCAGCCACGTCATTAACTTCGATATGCCGCGCAGCGGCGATACCTATCTGCACCGTATTGGCCGTACCGGCCGCGCGGGCCGCAAAGGGATTGCTATCTCACTGGTCGAAGCGCATGACTACCTGCTGCTGCAGAAAATTGGCCGCTATGTTGACGAGCCGCTGAAAGCGCGGGTTATTGATGGCTTGCGCCCAACCACACGTGCGCCGAGTGAAAAAATGACGGGTAAACCGTCCAAGAAAGCGCTCGCGAAACGTGCTGAGAGAAAAGAGAAAGAAAAAGAGAAACCACGCGTGAAGCAGCGCCACCGCGACACCAAAAATATTGGTAAGCGCCGTAAGCCAAGCTCTGCCGCGCCAGAGACAAAAACGGAAGAGTAAAAAAAAGCCGGGGAAAACCCCGGCTTTTTTATTCCCCCCGTAGCTGAAGCCTTACAGGCTTTCAGTAAAGGTACGCGCGATAACGTCGCGCTGCTGTTCTGGGGTCAGAGAGTTGAAGCGTACCGCATAGCCGGACACGCGAATGGTCAGCTGTGGGTATTTTTCTGGGTGCTCAACCGCGTCCATCAGCGTTTCGCGACGCAGTACGTTTACGTTCAGGTGCTGACCACCTTCCACGCGCACTTCCGGTTTTACTTCCATTGGAATTTCACGGTATTCGATTTCGCCCAGTTTGCTCACCGGCACGATTTCATCTTCAGCAAAACCCGCTTTCGCGACGACACAGCGCGCTTCGTTTTTCTCGCTGTCCAGCAGCCAGAAAGAGTTGAGCAGATCGTCATTTGCAGCTTTAGTAATCTGGATACCTGTAATCATGTGTTGCCTCCCTTAGGCTACATTAACTGATGTCGGCCTCTCGCGGCCAATTGGTAAAACCATTGTTTCTTGTGTGTATATATATCATTCACACCCCGGTGATTTATTGATTTAAATCAACAAAAACACCAACCACATAAAGAGTGTGGTTTGAATTTATTGCTTTAGATCAATTTCACGACCTAACCAATTCAATTTAACCTGCACATTTTCAACATAAATTTAGCCACTTAGCGCGCATTTCAGTGTGCTATTTTGCTCACCGGGCTTTAACAGGTAAGCTAGTCAGAGATTGAAATTCGCAGGAGAGCGAGATGACGACACCTTTAACCTGGCATGACGTGCTGGCAGAAGAAAAGCAGCAGCCCTATTTTATCAATACGCTCAGCACCGTTGCGGCTGAGCGCCAGTCCGGACAGACGATTTACCCGCCGCAGAAAGATGTGTTCAACGCCTTTCGCTACACCGAACTGAGCGATGTGAAAGTGGTCATTCTGGGCCAGGATCCCTATCACGGCCCGGGTCAGGCGCATGGGCTGGCGTTTTCCGTTCGTCCCGGCGTGGCGATCCCCCCTTCTCTTCTCAACATGTATAAAGAGCTTGAGGGAACCGTGCCCGGGTTTACCCGGCCAAACCATGGCTACCTGGAAAGCTGGGCGCGTCAGGGCGTGCTGTTATTGAACACGGTACTCACCGTTCGGGCCGGCCAGGCGCACTCGCACGCCAGCCTGGGCTGGGAGACGTTCACCGATAAAGTCATCAGCCTGATCAACGAACACCGTGAAGGGGTCGTGTTTTTACTCTGGGGATCGCACGCGCAGAAGAAAGGGGCGATTATTGACCGTCAGCGTCATCACGTGTTGAAAGCGCCGCACCCGTCACCGCTGTCTGCACATCGCGGTTTCTTTGGCAGTAATCATTTTGTTCTGGCGAACGAATGGCTGGAAAAACGTGGCGAAACGCCCATTGACTGGATGCCTGTGTTACAGGCAGAGAGCGAATAGTATTTGAATGTGCCGGGTCGGCCCCGGCACATGAAGAGGCTTATGCCTTATTCTGACGCCACCACTCGGCCAGCAGTACACCGGTCGCAACGGATACGTTCAGACTTTCCACATTGCCTGTCCCATCAATAGAGACGCTCAGATCCGCACTGGAGAGCGCCGCATCAGACAGACCATCGCGTTCCTGACCCAGCACCAGCACCATTTTGCGTGGCAGCGTCGCTTTAAACAGCGGCGTACCGGCATGGCTCGAGGTGGTCACGATGGAATAACCCGCTTTACGGAACTGCTCAAGGGCATCCAGCACGCTGTCGCCGGTGATCGGCTGTACGTGTTCGGCTCCGCCTTCCGCAGTACGGATCGCGGCACCGGATTCCAGCAGCGCGGCATCCTGCAACAGCACGCCTTTCACGCCAAAGTGCGCGCAGCTACGCATCATTGCGCCCAGGTTATGCGGGTTGCCCACGTCTTCCAGCGCCAGTACACAGTCATCGGCATCCGCCTGACTGACCCACTGCTGAACGGTCGTACCGTTACGTTTTTTGATCAGGAAGCAGACGCCGCCGTGGTGTTCGGTACCGGATGCTTTGGTCAGCTCGGCATCATCAACCACGTGGTAGGCTTTGCGGTTTGCCGCCATCCAGCGCAGCGCTTCTTTAAAACGCGGGGTTACGCTCTGAATAAACCAGGCGCGGACGATACATTCAGGACGGCTCTGGAACAGCGCCTGGCAGGCGTTCTCACCATACACGCGAGTCTCTTCCGCACGCTGACGGCGCAGCACTTCCGGGTCAATAAAGCTTTTACCGCTGATACCGCCGTGATCGGCCTTTTCTGGCGTTTCGTCGCCAGGGGCACGAGAAACGGTGCGCCACGGGGAGGCGTTATCACGTGAGAAGTCATCCCGCGGACGGTCATCGCGTTTGCGATCGTCACGCTTGCGGTCATCACGTTTGCGGTCATCACCGCGGTTGTTTCTGTCATCGCGGGCGGGGCGACGGCCACCGTCTGCACGAGAAGACGCCGGACGCCCGCCACCTTTTCCGGTACGCGGATTTTGGGTGCGTTTATCAGAGTCATCATCACTGCGGACATACATCACTTTGACCTTGCCGCTTTTATTTTTCATTTCGTCGTTCATGCTTTTCTCCACCAGCGCTGCGCGAAGCGCGCAGATTACCCGATGTGCCAGCGCATAGCCATAATTTCGTACAAAAGCCTGTGACTATTGTTCTCATTGAATAAAACGCATTGTTGTTTCAAACAGGCTCATTGATAATATGTAACATATTAGAAACATTATCGGCATTTTGCCGCTGTCCCACGGCTCTATCAGAGGTTAGTTATGAATACCGTATGTGCCAACTGTCAGGCTCTTAACCGCATTCCGGACGATCGGATTGAAGATGGTGCGAAATGCGGACGCTGCGGCCATGAATTGTTTGATGGCGAGGTCATTAACGCGACGGGTGCTACGCTGGACAAACTCCTCAAGGACGATCTTCCTGTTGTGGTTGATTTCTGGGCGCCCTGGTGCGGCCCATGCCGTAGCTTCGCGCCGATCTTCGAAGACGTGGCCGAAGAGCGCAGCGGAAAAATACGTTTCGTTAAGGTCAATACTGAAGCTGAACCTGAACTGAGCGCCCGTTTTCGCATTCGCAGCATCCCGACCATTATGATTTTCAAAAATGGTGAAGTGCTCGATATGCTCAACGGTGCGGTGCCTAAAGCGCCTTTTGAAAGCTGGTTAAACGAGTCGCTGTAACATTCTCGGGGCACATCTTGTGCCCCGTTCTCGCCTCTGCGAAAATAGGGTTTTTCCTGCATTTCGCCCATGACTGATAACGCTGTTCTTCAATTACGCGCCGAACGCCTTGCGCGCGCTACCCGCCCCTTCCTCGCGCGCGGAAACCGTATTCGCCGCTGTCAGCGCTGCCTGCTGCCGCTGAAGGTTTGCCTGTGCGAAACGCTGGCACCGAGTACGGCGGAGAGTCGTTTTTGTCTGGTCATGTTCGATACCGAGCCGATGAAGCCCAGCAATACAGGTCGCCTCATTGCCGATATTCTGCCGGATACCGCGGCATTTCAGTGGTCCCGTACTGAGCCCCCTCAGGCGCTGCTCGACTTAGTGGCAAGCCCGGACTATCAGCCGATGGTCGTTTTCCCTGCGTCATATGCAGGTGTCGATCGCCGGGTGCTTTCGACGCCGCCAGCCGGTAAACCGCCGTTGTTTATTATGCTGGACGGCACCTGGACCGAAGCGCGAAAAATGTTTCGTAAAAGCCCGTATCTCGACGCACTGCCGGTGATTTCTGTCGATCTGTCCCGCGTCTCCGCCTATCGCCTGCGTGAAGCGCATGCTGACGGGCAATACTGCACCGCCGAAGTGGCCATTGCGCTTCTGGACCTGGCGGGTGATACCGCTGCGGCTCACGCCCTGGGCAACCATTTCTCCTGTTTCCGGGAACGCTATCTGGCGGGAAAAACCGTTCATAAGGGCAGCGTCACAGCAGCCGAGACGGAAAGCGTTTAAAATCATCAGGTCGCTTGCATTCACAGGAGGCCTGCATGAGCCAGCGAGGGTTAGAAGCGCTACTTCGTCCTAAATCCATTGCCGTCATCGGCGCATCAATGAAACCGGATCGTGCTGGCTATCTGATGATGCGCAACCTGCTGGCCGGGGGATTTAATGGTCCCGTCATGCCCGTCACACCGGCGTATAAGGCGGTTCAGGGAGTGCTTGCATGGCCTGATGTACAGAGCCTGCCTTTCGTACCGGATCTTGCCGTACTGTGTACAAACGCAAAACGGAATCCGGAACTGCTGGAATCGCTCGGCAAGAAAGGCTGTAAAACCTGCATTATTCTCTCGTCTCCGCCTGAACAGAAAGCCGAGCTTCTGGCATGCGCCAGCCGCTATCAAATGCGCATTCTTGGGCCAAACAGTCTGGGCCTGCTCGCCCCCTGGCAGGGGCTGAATGCCAGCTTCTCTCCGGTTCCAATCCGCAAAGGCAAGCTCGCGTTTATCTCGCAGTCGGCTGCAGTATCGAACACCATTCTCGACTGGGCGCAGCAGCGTGAAATGGGATTCTCCTACTTCATTGCGCTCGGCGACAGTCTGGATATCGACGTCGATGAGCTACTGGATTTTCTGGCGCGTGACGGTAAAACCAGTGCGATCCTGCTTTATCTTGAGCACCTCAGCGACGCGCGTCGTTTTGTCTCGGCGTCGCGAAGCGCGTCGCGCAATAAGCCTATCCTGGTGATCAAAAGCGGACGCAGCCCTGCGGCACAGCGTCTGCTGCATTCGCATTCCGGCATGGATCCCGCCTGGGACGCCGCCATTCAGCGCGCGGGTTTGCTGCGGGTACAGGATACGCACGAGCTTTTTTCCGCCGTTGAGACGTTAAGCCATATGCGCCCGTTGCGCGGCGAGAAGTTAATGATTGTCAGTAACGGCGCCGCCCCTGCCGCACTCGCCCTGGATGAGCTGTGGCGGCGCTTCGGCAAGCTGGCCACGCTGAGTGAAGAGACGCTGCAGCGCCTGAAAGACGCGCTTCCGACCAGCGTGACGCCCGGCAATCCGCTTGATTTGCGCGATGACGCCAGCAGTGACCGCTATATCAGGGCAATTTCCATTTTGCTGGATAGCCAGGATTTCGATGCGCTGATGATTATCCATTCCCCCAGCGCGGTCGCGCCGGGCAGCGAAAGCGCGCGCGCGCTCATTGAGGCCGTGCGCAATCATCCGCGAGGCAAATATGTCACCCTGCTGACCAACTGGTGCGGTGAGTTTTCTTCGCAGGAGGCTCGGCGCCTGTTCAGCGAAGCCGGACTGCCAACCTACCGCACGCCGGAAGGCACCATTACCGCGTTCATGCACATGGTGGAATATCGCCGCAACCAGAAACAGCTCCGCGAGACGCCGGCGTTGCCCGGCAATCTGACGGCCAATACCGTCGACGTTCACCGGCTGTTGCAGCAGGCAATCGAAGAAGGCGCAACGTCGCTGGATACGCATGAAGTCCAGCCCATTCTGGGCAGCTACGGGATGCAGACCCTGCCGACCTGGATCGCCAGCGATAGCGCTGAGGCCGTGCATATTGCCGAGCAGATTGGCTATCCGGTTGCCCTGAAGCTGCGCTCCCCGGATATTCCGCATAAGTCTGACGTTCAGGGGGTGATGCTCTACCTGCGTACGGCGACTGAGGTGCAGCAGGCCGCAGATGCCATTTTTGACCGGGTCAAAATGGCGTGGCCACAGGCAAGGATCCACGGCTTGCTGGTGCAAAGCATGGCTAACCGCGCAGGCGCTCAGGAGTTACGGGTGGTGGTCGAACACGATCCCGTCTTCGGCCCGCTCATCATGCTGGGGGAAGGCGGTGTGGAGTGGCGCCCGGAGGAACAGGCCGTGGTGGCGTTACCGCCGCTGAACATGAACCTGGCGCGTTATCTGATTATCCAGGCGATCAAAAGCAAAAAGATCCGCGGCCGGAGCGCGCTGCGTCCGCTTGATATTGCCGGGCTAAGTCAGTTCCTGGTACAGGTCTCTAACCTGATTGTGGATTGTGCCGAGATCCAGCGGCTGGACATTCATCCGCTGCTCGCCTCCGGCAATGAGTTTACGGCGCTGGACGTGACCCTGGATATCGCGCCCTTTGAAGGAGACAGAGAAAGCCGTCTGGCGATCCGCCCGTATCCCCTGCAGCTGGAGGAGTGGGTTGAGATGAAAAATGGGGAACGCGCCTTGTTCCGCCCTATTCTGCCGGAAGATGAGCCCCAGCTGCGGGCCTTTATCTCTCAGGTCACGAAAGAGGATCTCTATTATCGCTATTTTAGCGAAATCAACGAATTTACCCACGATGATTTAGCCAATATGACCCAGATCGACTACGATCGAGAAATGGCGTTTGTTGCCGTTCGTCGCGCCGATAAGGGTGATGAGATCCTCGGCGTCACGCGTGCGATTTCTGACCCGGATAACGTCGATGCGGAGTTTGCCGTGCTGGTACGCTCCGATCTTAAAGGTCTGGGCCTGGGAAGACGACTGCTGGAAAAACTCATCAGTTATACGCGAGATCACGGATTGTTACGCCTTAATGGCATTACTATGCCTAACAATCGCGGTATGGTGACCCTGGCGCGAAAACTTGGGTTTGACGTTGATATTCAGCTGGACGAAGGTATTGTTGCCTTGTCCCTCAGTCTGTCATCAGCAGACAAACGCGAGTAAGCTACTGGAAATGTTACCCACTTTGGACGGGACTGGTGGTATCATTGTCCGCTTATGTTGTTTGCATAGTACAGACAACCCTTCAATGAACAGAGAAGAAACGCACTGTGATGTTGTCAAAATTTAAGCGTAATAAACATCAACAACACCTTGCTCAACTACCGAAGATTTCTCAGTCAGTTGATGATGTAGAGTTCTTTTACGCTCCCGCTCATTTTCGGGAGACGCTTCTGGAAAAGATTGCCAGCGCTACGCGACGCATTTGCATTGTGGCACTGTATCTTGAACAGGATGAAGGCGGGCGCGCGATCCTGAACGCGCTCTATGAAGCCAAACGTCAGCGTCCGGAACTGGATGTACGCGTGCTGGTAGACTGGCATCGCGCCCAGCGTGGCCGTATTGGCGCTGCCGCGTCAAACACCAATGCTGACTGGTATTGCCGCACAGCGCAGGAAAATCCTGGCGTTGACGTGCCTGTTTATGGCGTCCCGGTGAATACCCGTGAAGCGCTCGGCGTTCTTCATTTCAAGGGGTTCATTATTGATGACAGCGTGCTATACAGCGGCGCCAGTCTCAATGATGTCTACCTTCATCAGCTCGATAAATATCGCTACGACCGTTACCATCTGATCCGTAATCCGCAGATGGCCGATATCATGTTCAACTGGGTTGATAAAAATCTGGTTCATGGCCGTGGTGTTAATCGTCTTGACGATCCCGAGCGCCCTAAAAGCCCGGAAATCAAAAATGATGTTCGCGCCTTCCGCCAGGAGCTGCGCGATGCGGTCTATCATTTCCAGGGCGATGCGAATAACGAAGAGTTATCCGTTACCCCGCTGGTAGGGCTCGGCAAATCGAGCCTGCTGAACAAAACGATTTTCCATCTGATGCCGTGCGCGGAGCAGAAACTCACTATCTGCACGCCGTATTTCAACCTTCCTGCCGTGCTGGTGCGTAATATCATTCAGCTGCTGCGCGAGGGTAAAAAAGTGGAAATAATCGTGGGTGATAAAACGGCAAACGACTTCTTTATTCCCGAAGATCAGCCGTTCAAAATCATCGGTGCATTGCCTTATCTCTATGAGATTAACCTTCGCCGTTTCCTGAGCCGCTTACAGTATTACGTCAACACTGACCAGCTGGTTGTGCGTCTCTGGAAAGATGAAGACAATAGTTACCATCTAAAAGGCATGTGGGTCGACGATGAGTGGATGCTGCTGACCGGTAACAACCTGAACCCGCGCGCGTGGCGACTGGATCTGGAAAACGCTATCCTGATCCATGATCCGCAGCATGAGTTAGCCGCCCAACGTGAACGCGAGCTGGAGCTGATTCGCACCCATACAACCGTGGTGAATCACTACCGCGAACTGCAGAGCATTGCCGATTATCCGGTGAAAGTTCGCAAGCTTATTCGCCGCTTACGTCGTATCCGTATCGACCGACTTATCAGCCGTATTCTGTAATGTCCAGGCCCTGTCACCCGCAGGGCTTTTTTATGGGGCCCGTTGATGCGTATTCCTCTGTTACTGAGCGTCATTTTCCTGAGTGGCTGTAGCCATATGGCCAACGATAGCTGGTCCGGACAGGATAAAGCACAGCATTTTCTCGCCTCCGCGATGTTGTCCGCAGCCGGTAATGAATATGCCCAGCATCAGGGATACAGCCGGGATCGTAGCGCGGCGATCGGGCTGATGTTCTCAGTAAGTCTTGGGGCATCAAAAGAACTGTGGGATAGCCGCCCCGCAGGGAGCGGCTGGAGCTGGAAAGATTTCGCCTGGGATGTCGCCGGCGCAACGACCGGCTATGCCGTATGGCAGATGGCGCGGTATTAAAGTCGAATGCCTTTCCCTTTGCGATGCAGCATCAGGGAGACAACAAACGCCAGTGCCCCCATTCCCGTTACGTACCAGAAGAATGTCGTTTCGCTTCCCCATGATTTAAGCGACAGCGCTACGTACTCCGCCGATCCGCCAAACACCGCGTTGGCGACCGCATAAGAGAGCCCTACCCCTAACGCACGGACCTGCGCCGGGAACATCTCGGCTTTCAGTATCCCGCTGATGGAGGTGTAGAAACTGACAATCACCATCGCCACCATCACCAGCGCAAAGGCAGCATACGGTGAAGAGACATGCTGAAGCGCAGTCAGAATGGGGACGGTACATAATGCCGACAATCCGCCAAAAATGAGCATCGACGTACGTCGGCCAATTTTATCCGAGAGCGCGCCGACGATCGGCTGTATGAGCATAAAGACAAACAGTGCCACGGTCATGACCACGCTGGCGACGTTTGCGTGCATGCCGGTGGTGTTTACCAGGTATTTTTGCATATAGGTGGTGAACGTATAAAAACTGAGAGAGCCGCCTGCAGTGAAGCCCAGCACCATCAGGAAAGCTTTGCGGTTACGCCATAACCCTTTGAATGTTCCCGCCTCCTTCAGCATCCTGACCTCTTTCTGAGAGGTTTCATCTAGCTGACGGCGTAGCCAAAGTGCAACGACCGCCAGTACAGCGCCCATTGCGAAAGGGATCCGCCATCCCCAGGCGTGAAGTTGTTCGTCCGTCAGAATTTGCTGCAGGATCACCACCACAAGAATGGCCAGCAGTTGACCGCCAATCAGCGTGACGTACTGGAATGAGGCGTAAAAACCTTTACGGCCTTCCAGTGCAATTTCACTCATGTAGGTTGCACTGGTACCGTATTCACCGCCCACCGATAATCCCTGGAATAAGCGGGCCAGCAAAAGTAGTGCCGGTGCCCAGGTACCAATCGATGCATATCCTGGTAAGCAGGCGATCACCAGCGAGCCAAAGCACATCATGCACACCGAGATCAGCATAGAGGCCTTACGCCCGCGACGATCCGCAATACGGCCGAACAGCCAGCCCCCGATGGGCCGCATCAAGAAGCCTGCGGCGAAGACTCCTGCCGTTTGTAGCAGCTGCGTGGTGGTGTTGCCGGAGGGGAAGAAAATATGTGCGAAGTAGAGTGAACAGAATGAGTAGACGTAAAAGTCGAACCATTCAACCAGATTCCCTGAAGAGGCGCTGATGATTGCCCATACCCTTCTTCGGGTATCACTGTGAGCCAGCGTCCCGTTTGATGTCATGCTTTCTGTCATTGTGATTATGCTCCTGCCATAAACTGCGGCGTATTGAGCCTGGAGACTCAATAACCTCGTAAATGAAATGTTATAATTTTGTTATAAATCACATTGAGACAGAGATCACACATTCCATTAGCAGGATAAGGGATTAAGACAAAAGCCAGAGTGGGAAAACAAAAGCAAAAAACCCCGCACCTTCCGGTACGGGGTTCTTCTTAATTGATGCCTGGCAGTTCCCTACTCTCACATGGGGAGACCCCACACTACCATCGGCGCTACGGCGTTTCACTTCTGAGTTCGGCATGGGGTCAGGTGGGACCACCGCGCTAAAGCCGCCAGGCAAATTCTGTTAATCTGTATCAAAGCTGGAAATCGTGTCTGTCTCGTCGCCGAAACATCTTCGGCGTTGTAAGGTTAAGCCTCACGGTTCATTAGTATCGGTTAGCTCAACGCATCACTGCGCTTACACACCCGACCTATCAACGTCGTCGTCTTCAACGTTCCTTCAGGACTCTCAGGGAGTCAGGGAGAACTCATCTCGGGGCAAGTTTCGTGCTTAGATGCTTTCAGCACTTATCTTTTCCGCATTTAGCTACCGGGCAGTGCCATTGGCATGACAACCCGAACACCAGTGATGCGTCCACTCCGGTCCTCTCGTACTAGGAGCAGCCCCCCTCAATTCTCCAGCGCCCACGGCAGATAGGGACCGAACTGTCTCACGACGTTCTAAACCCAGCTCGCGTACCACTTTAAATGGCGAACAGCCATACCCTTGGGACCTACTTCAGCCCCAGGATGTGATGAGCCGACATCGAGGTGCCAAACACCGCCGTCGATATGAACTCTTGGGCGGTATCAGCCTGTTATCCCCGGAGTACCTTTTATCCGTTGAGCGATGGCCCTTCCATTCAGAACCACCGGATCACTATGACCTGCTTTCGCACCTGCTCGAGCCGTCACTCTCGCAGTCAAGCTAGCTTATGCCATTGCACTAACCTCCTGATGTCCGACCAGGATTAGCTAACCTTCGTGCTCCTCCGTTACTCTTTGGGAGGAGACCGCCCCAGTCAAACTACCCACCAGACACTGTCCGCAACCCGGATTACGGGTCTACGTTAGAACACCAGCCATTAAAGGGTGGTATTTCAAGGACGGCTCCATGCAGACTGGCGTCCACACTTCAAAGCCTCCCACCTATCCTACACATCAAGGACCAGTGTTCAGTGTCAAGCTATAGTAAAGGTTCACGGGGTCTTTCCGTCTTGCCGCGGGTACACTGCATCTTCACAGCGAGTTCAATTTCACTGAGTCTCGGGTGGAGACAGCCTGGCCATCATTACGCCATTCGTGCAGGTCGGAACTTACCCGACAAGGAATTTCGCTACCTTAGGACCGTTATAGTTACGGCCGCCGTTTACCGGGGCTTCGATCAAGAGCTTCGCGTTACCGCTAACCCCATCAATTAACCTTCCGGCACCGGGCAGGCGTCACACCGTATACGTCCACTTTCGTGTTTGCACAGTGCTGTGTTTTTAATAAACAGTTGCAGCCAGCTGGTATCTTCGACTGATTTCAGCTCCACCCGCAGGGGCTTCACCTACATATCAGCGTGCCTTCTCCCGAAGTTACGGCACCATTTTGCCTAGTTCCTTCACCCGAGTTCTCTCAAGCGCCTTGGTATTCTCTACCTGACCACCTGTGTCGGTTTGGGGTACGATTTGATGTTACCTGATGCTTAGAGGCTTTTCCTGGAAGCAGGGCATTTGTTACTTCAGCACCGTAGTGCCTCGTCATCACACCTCAGCGTTAAAAAACGACCGGATTTACCTAATCGTTCCGCCTACATGCTTAAACCGGGACAACCGTCGCCCGGCTAACATAGCCTTCTCCGTCCCCCCTTCGCAGTAACACCAAGTACAGGAATATTAACCTGTTTCCCATCGACTACGCCTTTCGGCCTCGCCTTAGGGGTCGACTCACCCTGCCCCGATTAACGTTGGACAGGAACCCTTGGTCTTCCGGCGAGCGGGCTTTTCACCCGCTTTATCGTTACTTATGTCAGCATTCGCACTTCTGATACCTCCAGCATGCCTCACAGCACACCTTCAACGGCTTACAGAACGCTCCCCTACCCAACAACACATAGTGTCGCTGCCGCAGCTTCGGTGCATGGTTTAGCCCCGTTACATCTTCCGCGCAGGCCGACTCGACCAGTGAGCTATTACGCTTTCTTTAAATGATGGCTGCTTCTAAGCCAACATCCTGGCTGTCTGTGCCTTCCCACATCGTTTCCCACTTAACCATGACTTTGGGACCTTAGCTGGCGGTCTGGGTTGTTTCCCTCTTCACGACGGACGTTAGCACCCGCCGTGTGTCTCCCGTGATAACATTCTTCGGTATTCGTAGTTTGCATCGGGTTGGTAAGCCGGGATGGCCCCCTAGCCGAAACAGTGCTCTACCCCCGAAGATGAATTCACGAGGCGCTACCTAAATAGCTTTCGGGGAGAACCAGCTATCTCCCGGTTTGATTGGCCTTTCACCCCCAGCCACAAGTCATCCGCTAATTTTTCAACATTAGTCGGTTCGGTCCTCCAGTTAGTGTTACCCAACCTTCAACCTGCCCATGGCTAGATCACCGGGTTTCGGGTCTATACCCTGCAACTTAACGCCCAGTTAAGACTCGGTTTCCCTTCGGCTCCCCTATACGGTTAACCTTGCTACAGAATATAAGTCGCTGACCCATTATACAAAAGGTACGCAGTCACACCACGAAGGTGCTCCCACTGCTTGTACGTACACGGTTTCAGGTTCTATTTCACTCCCCTCGCCGGGGTTCTTTTCGCCTTTCCCTCACGGTACTGGTTCACTATCGGTCAGTCAGGAGTATTTAGCCTTGGAGGATGGTCCCCCCATATTCAGACAGGATACCACGTGTCCCGCCCTACTCTTCGAGTTCACAACCTGTGTGTTTTCGTGTACGGGACTGTCACCCTGTACCGTGCGACTTTCCAGACGCTTCCACTAACACACAAGCTGATTCAGACTCTGGGCTGCTCCCCGTTCGCTCGCCGCTACTGGGGGAATCTCGGTTGATTTCTTTTCCTCGGGGTACTTAGATGTTTCAGTTCCCCCGGTTCGCCTCGTTAACCTATGTATTCAGTTAACGATAGTGTGACGAATCACACTGGGTTTCCCCATTCGGACATCGCCGGGTCAAAGGTTCATATCACCTCGCCGGCGCTTTTCGCAGATTAGCACGTCCTTCATCGCCTCTGACTGCCAGGGCATCCACCGTGTACGCTTAGTCGCTTAACCTCACAACCCGAAGATGTTTCACTTCTGATTGCGAAAATTTGAGAGACTCGAACACACCTTAAAGATGTGTCGTTTCAATTTTCAGCTTGATCCAGATTTTTAAAGAGCAAATATCTCAAACGTGACTCGCAAGTCAGTTTTGAGATATGACGGCAGGTGACTTTCACTCACGAACCAGCAAGTGGCGTCCCCTAGGGGATTCGAACCCCTGTTACCGCCGTGAAAGGGCGGTGTCCTGGGCCTCTAGACGAAGGGGACACTGAAGTCTCAATCGCAAGACGCCTTGCTATTTACTTTTCATCAGACAATCTGTGTGAGCACTACAAAGGCAGGTTCTTTAAGGTAAGGAGGTGATCCAACCGCAGGTTCCCCTACGGTTACCTTGTTACGACTTCACCCCAGTCATGAATCACAAAGTGGTAAGCGCCCTCCCGAAGGTTAAGCTACCTACTTCTTTTGCAACCCACTCCCATGGTGTGACGGGCGGTGTGTACAAGGCCCGGGAACGTATTCACCGTAGCATTCTGATCTACGATTACTAGCGATTCCGACTTCATGGAGTCGAGTTGCAGACTCCAATCCGGACTACGACGCACTTTATGAGGTCCGCTTGCTCTCGCGAGGTCGCTTCTCTTTGTATGCGCCATTGTAGCACGTGTGTAGCCCTACTCGTAAGGGCCATGATGACTTGACGTCATCCCCACCTTCCTCCAGTTTATCACTGGCAGTCTCCTTTGAGTTCCCGGCCGGACCGCTGGCAACAAAGGATAAGGGTTGCGCTCGTTGCGGGACTTAACCCAACATTTCACAACACGAGCTGACGACAGCCATGCAGCACCTGTCTCAGAGTTCCCGAAGGCACCAAAGCATCTCTGCTAAGTTCTCTGGATGTCAAGAGTAGGTAAGGTTCTTCGCGTTGCATCGAATTAAACCACATGCTCCACCGCTTGTGCGGGCCCCCGTCAATTCATTTGAGTTTTAACCTTGCGGCCGTACTCCCCAGGCGGTCGACTTAACGCGTTAGCTCCGGAAGCCACGCCTCAAGGGCACAACCTCCAAGTCGACATCGTTTACGGCGTGGACTACCAGGGTATCTAATCCTGTTTGCTCCCCACGCTTTCGCACCTGAGCGTCAGTCTTTGTCCAGGGGGCCGCCTTCGCCACCGGTATTCCTCCAGATCTCTACGCATTTCACCGCTACACCTGGAATTCTACCCCCCTCTACAAGACTCTAGCCTGCCAGTTTCGAATGCAGTTCCCAGGTTGAGCCCGGGGATTTCACATCCGACTTGACAGACCGCCTGCGTGCGCTTTACGCCCAGTAATTCCGATTAACGCTTGCACCCTCCGTATTACCGCGGCTGCTGGCACGGAGTTAGCCGGTGCTTCTTCTGCGGGTAACGTCAATTGCTGAGGTTATTAACCTCAACACCTTCCTCCCCGCTGAAAGTACTTTACAACCCGAAGGCCTTCTTCATACACGCGGCATGGCTGCATCAGGCTTGCGCCCATTGTGCAATATTCCCCACTGCTGCCTCCCGTAGGAGTCTGGACCGTGTCTCAGTTCCAGTGTGGCTGGTCATCCTCTCAGACCAGCTAGGGATCGTCGCCTAGGTGAGCCGTTACCCCACCTACTAGCTAATCCCATCTGGGCACATCTGATGGCAAGAGGCCCGAAGGTCCCCCTCTTTGGTCTTGCGACGTTATGCGGTATTAGCTACCGTTTCCAGTAGTTATCCCCCTCCATCAGGCAGTTTCCCAGACATTACTCACCCGTCCGCCGCTCGCCGGCAAAGTAGCAAGCTACTTTCCGCTGCCGCTCGACTTGCATGTGTTAGGCCTGCCGCCAGCGTTCAATCTGAGCCATGATCAAACTCTTCAATTTAAGTTTGATGCTCGTGAATTAAACTTCGTAATGAATTACGTATGTTCACTCAGAGACTTGGTATTCATTTTTCGTCCTAGGACGTTAAGAATCCATGTCACTTTGAGTGCCCACACAGATTGTCTGATAAATTGTTAAAGAGCAGTGCCGCTTCGTTTTCGCTGCGGCGCGGGGTGTGCATATTACGCTTTCCCGCTTCAGAGTCAAGCGTTTATTTTTGCTTTTCTCTGCTGACCCGGCGGCGTGTGTGCCGTTGTTCCGTGTCAGTGGAGGCGCATTATAGGGAGTAATTCTGAACCTGCAAGGATAAAGTGAAATTTATTTACTGACCGCTCACTTTCCAGGCAAAACCGACTCCAGACCTCAATTTTCGCCTGGTTTTTAAACAAAAACGAGCCGCAAGCGGCTCGTTTTTGCGTTTTGTGACTTACTGCACTGCCACGATGCGATCGTCGTTGGCTTCCAGACGGATAACTTTGCCTGGAACCAGCTCCCCGGAGAGGATCTGCTGCGCCAGCGGGTTTTCGATCTGCTGCTGGATAGCGCGTTTCAATGGACGCGCACCGTACACCGGATCGTAACCATTCTTACTCAGCAGCTTCAGCGCATCGTCGGAGATGTGAATTTCATATCCACGCTCTTCCAGACGTTTGTACAGACGCTGCAGCTGGATCTGCGCAATCGACGCAATGTGTTTCTCACCCAGAGGATGGAATACCACCACTTCATCAATACGGTTGATGAACTCCGGACGGAAGTTATGGCTTACTACACCCAGCACCAAATCCTTCATATGGCTGTAGTCCAGTTCACCGAAACGTTCCTGAATCAAATCGGAACCCAGGTTCGAGGTCATAATGACAACCGTATTACGGAAGTCGACCGTTCTCCCCTGCCCGTCGGTCAGACGACCATCGTCCAGCACCTGAAGCAGGATGTTGAACACATCCGGATGCGCTTTTTCCACCTCATCCAGCAGGATGACGGAATAAGGACGACGACGCACCGCTTCTGTCAGGTACCCACCCTCTTCATAACCCACATATCCTGGAGGCGCCCCGACCAGACGCGAGACGGAGTGTTTCTCCATAAACTCGGACATGTCGATACGCACCATCGCATCGTCGCTGTCGAACATAAAGTTAGCCAGCGCTTTGCACAGCTCGGTTTTACCGACACCGGTCGGCCCCAGGAACAGGAACGAACCAATCGGGCGGTTCGGATCGGACAGCCCTGCACGGCTACGACGAATAGCATTCGATACCGCTTCAACCGCTTCATTTTGACCAATCACACGATTGTGGAGATCGTTCTCCATGCGCAGCAGTTTTTCACGCTCGCCTTCCAGCATGCGCGCCACGGGAATACCGGTCCAGCGTGCCAGGACTTCCGCGATCTCGGCATCCGTCACTTTATTACGCAACAGACGCATCGTTTTACCTTCTGACTGCGTCGCGATCTCAAGCTGTTTTTCCAGCTCAGGAATTTTGCCGTACTGCAGCTCAGACATTCGCGCCAGGTCACCCACGCGTCGCGCCTGCTCAATGGCAATTTTTGCCTGTTCGAGTTCAGCTTTAATAGTCTGCGTACCGGAAAGGGAGGCTTTCTCGGCTTTCCACTCTTCTTCCAGCTCGGAATACTGGCGCTCTTTATCGTCCAGTTCTTCATTGAGCATATCGAGGCGTTTCTTACTGGCTTCATCAGACTCTTTCTTCAGCGCCTGCTGTTCCAGCTTGAGCTGAATGATGCGTCGGTCGAGTCGGTCCAGTTCTTCCGGCTTCGAGTCAATCTGCATACGAATGCTCGACGCCGCTTCATCAATCAGGTCGATCGCTTTATCCGGCAGCTGACGGTCAGCAATATAACGATGCGAAAGCGTCGCCGCCGCAACGATCGCCGGGTCGGTGATCTGCACATGGTGGTGCAGTTCATAGCGCTCTTTCAGACCACGCAGGATGGCGATGGTATCTTCAACGCTTGGCTCGGCAACAAACACTTTCTGGAAACGACGTTCCAGCGCAGCATCTTTCTCTATGTACTGACGGTACTCATCCAGCGTGGTGGCACCGACGCAGTGAAGTTCACCGCGCGCCAGCGCAGGTTTCAGCATGTTCCCGGCATCCATCGCGCCGTCTGCCTTGCCGGCACCGACCATGGTGTGCAGCTCATCGATAAACAGGATAACGTTGCCTTCCTGCTTCGCCAGGTCGTTAAGCACGCCTTTAAGGCGCTCTTCGAACTCGCCGCGGTATTTCGCACCGGCCACCAGCGCGCCCATATCCAGCGCCAGTACGCGGCGACCTTTCAGGCCTTCCGGCACTTCACCGTTGACAATACGCTGCGCCAGCCCTTCAACGATGGCGGTTTTACCGACACCCGGTTCACCAATCAGCACCGGGTTGTTCTTGGTACGACGCTGCAGTACCTGAATGGTACGACGAATTTCTTCATCACGGCCGATCACCGGGTCAAGTTTGCCCTGTTCAGCACGCTCGGTCAGATCGACCGTAAATTTCTTCAAAGCCTGACGTTGGTCTTCGGCTCCCTGATCGTTCACGCTTTCACCTCCGCGCATATTCTCAATCGCCTGAGTCACATTGGCGGTGGTCGCACCGGCAGATTTCAGCAGGTCGGTCAAGGTACCCCGTGATTCAAGCGCCGCCAGAACAAACAGCTCTGACGAAATAAAATTGTCCCCACGTTTTTGCGCCAGCTTGTCGCAAAGGTTCAGGACGCGCACCAGATCCTGCGACGGCTGAACGTCGCCGCCGGTCCCTTCGACCTGCGGTAAACGGCTCAGCGCCTGATCGATAGCGGTGCGTAACTGGCCAGCATTAATGCCAGCGGACGTTAATAAAGGACGTACCGATCCCCCTTCCTGATTCAGCAAGGCGCTCATTAAATGAAGAGGTTCGATAAATTGGTTGTCGTGCCCCAGTGCGAGGGACTGGGCATCGGCGAGAGCAAGCTGGAATTTATTAGTAAGACGATCCAGACGCATAACTCCTCCCATAACAGGTCAAATTTGCTACTGGAGATTAAATGAGGTCATCCCTCAATTATTCAAGGTTAATGACCTGAATTATGTGAAAAGAAAACGGCACGTGCCGGATCGTCTTGATTCTTTAGGTTATATCAGCCAAATGAAACTTGCCATACGCCCCGTCGTCTTGTCGCGGCGATAAGAGAAAAAATCACCCTTTTCGGTGAATGTACAGCGATCGCCGCCGAAGATCTGCGTTATGCCGACGCTGTTCAGGCGCTGACGAGCAAGCTGGTAAATATCGGCGAGATATTTATCTCCAGAAGGCAGGAAGGCGTCCACCGCTTGCGGATCTTTATCCATAAAGGCTTCGCGAACCTCCGGCCCCACTTCAAAAGCGCGAGGACCAATGGCCGGGCCAAGCCAGGCCATAATATTGGCGGGCTCATCCTTAAAGCAGGCGACGGTTTCTTCCAGCACGCCTTCACACAGTCCACGCCAGCCCGCGTGCGCTGCAGCCACCTCGGTGCCTGCACGGTTGCAGAACAGCACCGGCAGACAATCGGCGGTCATTACGGCACAAACGGTTCCCGGAGTATTGCTGTAAGAGGCATCAGCGCGTTTAGAAGCATAGGGTTCTCCCGTCAACTTCAGCACCGCCTTGCCATGAACCTGTTCCAGCCAGACCGGATTTGAAGGCAGGTTCCCCGCAGCAAACAGACGCCTGCGGTTCTCTTCCACGTGTTCCAGGTTATCGCCACAGTGTGCGCCGAGGTTCAACGACGCCCACGCGCCCTGGCTAACACCGCCAATACGGGTTGAACTGCAGGCAGCCACGCCGGCAGGCAATGGCCACTCCGGGACAATCAGTTTGGTCATAACCAGTCCACTTGATCCTTATGTTCTTCGAAATCGGCACGCATGGCGTCAATAAGGTCCACCATATCCTGCGGGATAGGCGCATGCCACTCCATCTGAATGCCGGTGATAGGATGGTAAAGACGCAGCATGGTCGCGTGCAGCGCCTGACGGTCGAATTTACGCAATACGCTGATGAACTCATCCGATGCGCCTTTAGGCGGACGAGGACGACCACCGTAGACCTGATCCCCCACCAGCGGATGGGTAATGTGGGCCATATGCACGCGGATCTGGTGGGTACGTCCGGTCTCCAGACGCAGACGCAGACGCGTATGGATACGGAAATGCTCCATAATGCGATAGTGCGTCACCGCCGGTTTACCCATCGGATGCACCGACATATGGGTACGCTTGGTTGGGTGACGGCTAATAGGCTCTTCTACCGTCCCGCCAGAGGTCATATGCCCAATGGCTACCGCCTCATACTCACGGGTGATTTCGCGCAGCTGCAGCGACTCCACCAGACGGGTCTGAGCAGGAACGGTCTTCGCCACCACCATCAGACCGGTAGTGTCTTTATCCAGACGGTGCACGATGCCCGCGCGCGGAACATCCGCGATCGGCGGATAATAATGGAGAAGTGCGTTAAGTACCGTACCGTCAGGGTTTCCCGCACCCGGGTGAACAACCAGATCGCGCGGCTTGTTGATCACCAGAATGTCATCATCTTCATAGACGATGTCCAGTGGGATATCCTGCGGCTCGAAGCGGATTTCCTCTTCGATTTCAGCATTGATGGCGACAGCTTCCCCACCTAACACTTTCTCTTTTGGTTTGTCCCAGATCTTGCCGTTTACCATCACGCGCTGGTCAAGGATCCATTCTTTTATGCGTGAACGCGAATAATCAGGGAACAATTCGGCCAAAGCCTGATCTAAGCGTTGACCGAGCTGATTTTCGGAGACTGTTGCGGTGAGTTCTACTCGTTGTGCCATAAACTGCTTCTTCGTTTAACGTTGGGTTTTACGGCTTTGCCGTTTAATATAGTGTGCTATTGTAGCTGGTCTTAATCGGGAGCAGGAACAGAGTTTCTCCCGGACAAACATTTGAGGAAAGTCAAAACGTCATGACGCGCATGAAATATCTGGTGGCAGCGGCCACGTTGAGCCTGGCTTTGGTGGGCTGCTCCGGTTCAAATGAACAGGTCCCTGACAATCCGCCGAATGAAATCTATGCGACTGCACAACAAAAGTTGCAGGACGGTAACTGGAAACAGGCGATAACGCAACTGGAAGCGTTGGATAATCGCTATCCATTTGGTCCGTATTCGCAGCAGGTACAGTTAGATCTCATCTACGCATACTATAAAAATGCCGATCTGCCGCTGGCTCAGGCAACCATCGATCGTTTCATGCGTCTGAACCCGACTCATCCTAACATCGACTACGTGATGTACATGCGCGGCCTCACCAACATGGCGCTGGACGACAGTGCGCTGCAGGGCTTCTTCGGCGTGGATCGTTCCGACCGTGACCCGCAGCATGCGCGTGATGCCTTCAATGACTTCTCCAAGCTGGTGCGCGGCTATCCGAACAGCCAGTACGTGACCGACGCCACCAAACGTCTGGTGTTCCTGAAAGATCGTCTGGCGAAATATGAATACTCCGTGGCGGAATATTATACCCGCCGTGGCGCATGGGTTGCCGTGGTTAACCGCGTAGAAGGTATGCTGCGTGATTACCCGGATACTCAGGCAACGCGCGACGGCCTGAAGCTGATGGAAAATGCTTACCGTCAGATGCAGATGACCGGTCAGGCTGAAAAAGTGGCGAAAATCATCGCCGCGAACAGCAGCAACACCTGATTTTGCCTCAATGCAAAACGGCAGCCCGAAGGCTGCCGTTTTTTTATTCGTTTCTGAGCGTCGCTGAAGCGCGTTAGCCTCAACACATCCTGTCAACTATGGCCCCAATTTATGCCTTCTACAAGGTAAATCTCACCTCTTCCTGCCCTGCCTCACAAAAAAGATTCCCTGACAAAAACCGACAAAATAACGTGATCTAAATCACACATTTTGACATTAGGTCGGGTATGCTGGAATCACCAAGACGGAAAGACAAGAGGTAAAATTTATGACAATGAACATTACCAGTAAACAAATGGAAATTACTCCGGCAATTCGCCAGCACGTCGCAGACCGTCTCGCCAAACTGGATAAATGGCAAACACATTTGATTAATCCACATATCATCCTGTCCAAGGAACCGCAGGGTTTCATCGCTGACGCAACTATCAATACTCCAAACGGCCATCTGGTCGCCAGCGCAAAACATGAGGATATGTACACCGCTATTAACGATTTGATCAACAAGCTGGAACGGCAGCTCAATAAAGTGCAACACAAAGGTGAAGCCCGTCGCGCCACAACGTCGGTGAAAGACGCCAGCTTCGCGGAAGAAGTTGAAGAAGAGTAATCCTTTAAATTGAGTGTACCGCCAACGCGCCTTCGGGCGCGTTTTTTGTTTTTTATTGACAGGGTGAAAACAGTACGGGTACTTTAACGGTATCACTCACAGGATGACTTTATGAAACTTACGCCGTTCTTCTTCGCATTCTTTTTTACCTTCCCCTGAACGGGAGGCGTTTCGTCGTGTGATAAAGAATGCGAAGACGAACAACAAGGCCTCCCACACCGGGGGGCCTTTTTTATTGATAACGATAAGATGAGACAGGCAACACTATGACACCGGAAAACCCGTTACTGGATCTGCGAGTAAAAATCAGCGCGCTGGATGAGAAACTGCTGGCGCTGCTGGCCGAACGCCGCGCCCTTGCCGTTGAAGTGGGTAAAGCCAAGCTGGACTCCCATCGTCCGGTCCGTGATATCGACCGCGAGCGGGATCTGCTGGAACGGCTCATTCAGCTCGGCAAAGCGCATCACCTCGATGCCCACTACATCACCCGGTTGTTCCAGCTCATCATCGAAGATTCCGTTCTGACCCAGCAAGCGCTACTGCAGCAGCATCTCAATAAAACCAATCCGCACTCTGCGCGTATCGCTTTCCTCGGGCCAAAGGGCTCCTATTCTCACCTGGCCGCACGTCAGTATGCCGCTCGTCATTTCGAAGAATTTATTGAAAGCGGCTGCGCGAAGTTTGCCGACATTTTTAACCAGGTCGAGACCGGCCAGGCGGATTACGCCGTGGTGCCGATTGAAAACACCAGCTCCGGCGCCATCAACGACGTCTACGACTTGCTGCAGCACACCAGCCTGTCGCTGGTCGGCGAGCTGACGATCCCTATCGATCACTGCGTGCTGGTCTCCGGTTCAACGGACCTGAACACGATCGAAACCGTCTACAGCCACCCGCAGCCGTTCCAGCAGTGCAGCCAGTTCCTGAACCGCTATCCGAACTGGAAAATTGAGTACACCGAAAGCACCTCGGCGGCGATGGAAAAAGTCGCCCAGGCGAACTCTCCCACCGTCGCGGCGCTCGGCAGCGAAGCGGGTGGCGCGCTGTATGGTTTACAGGTGCTGGAACGCAACCTGGCAAACCAGACGCAAAACATTACCCGCTTCGTGGTGCTGGCCCGCAAGGCAATCAATGTCTCTGACCAGGTACCGGCCAAAACCACGCTGCTGATGGCCACCGGCCAACAGGCCGGTGCGCTGGTTGAAGCCCTGCTGGTACTGCGTAATCACAACCTGATCATGACCCGGCTGGAATCGCGCCCAATCCACGGTAATCCATGGGAAGAGATGTTCTACCTCGATATCCAGGCCAACCTGGAGTCTGCTTCCATGCAGAAAGCCCTGCGCGAGCTGGGCGAGATCACGCGTTCCATGAAGGTGCTGGGCTGCTACCCGAGCGAAAACGTCGTCCCGGTCGATCCGATCTAACGTTCGATAAAACGGCTTTTCTTCATCCCTGCCACGCTCACCGGCAGGGTGAAGATGGCGCCGGAGAGCGGATATTTCGCCACCTCCTCCGCATCCATATTTTCCCGCGTGGTGGTGATAAAGAGCGTTTTCATATCATCGCCGCCAAAGCAAACCATCGTCGGGCAACGTACCGGCATGCGATACTCTTCCAGCTGCTCCCCTTGCGGTGAAAAACGCGCGATGCGCCAGCCGTCAAACAGCGCGCTCCAGTAGCAGCCATCCACATCCATCGCCGCGCCGTCCGGTATCCCCTCGCCCTCTTTAAACTGACGAAACACCTCTCGCTTACCCGGTTCGCCCTGCTCATCAAGCGGGGTACGGTAAATCACACCGTTTGGCGTGTCTGAGGTAAACATCCACTGCTTATCCGGGCTAAACGCTAAGCCGTTGTGCCCGTGAATATCGCACTGGATCACCTTCGGCGTCAGATCGTTGTCGATGCGCATCAGCAGGGCGCCGTTGTAATCTCCCGGCCCCCAGAACGTGCCCGCATAGAACCGGCCCTGATGGTCGGTCCCCCCATCGTTAAAACGCGCCAGCTGCGGGTTAGAGGGGTTGTCGCACACCTTGCGCTGCAGAAGGCCATGCTTATCGGCAAGCCAGATGCCATTGCGCATGGCGACAATAAACCCGCCGCGCTCGCGCAGCGCGAAACAGCCCACCTCCTCGTGGAAAGAAAGCACGGTGTGTTCCGCCGTCGGCAGATGGTAGCGGTGGATCTCTCCTTCCAGAATATCGGCCCAGTAGAGCGCGTGCTCGTCGGCGCTCCATGTCGGGCATTCAGGCAAATGCCCGGTGTAATTCAACAGCAGCTGCGGTTCGGCCATGACAGTTCCCCAAAATGAAAAAAGCCAGCAATGCTGGCTTTCAGTATATACATCATCGCATTACTGGCGACTGTCATTTGCCTGGCGCAACAACGTCCGGCTCTCATTCTGGAAACGCTGCGCGTAATCGCCAAACCAGTGCTCGACCTTGCGGAAGCTGTCGATAAACGCCTGCTTGTCTCCGTGCTCCAGCAGCGTAATGGCTTCACCAAAGCGCTGATAGTAGCGCTTGATCAGCGCCAGGTTATTTTCCGAGGACATAATAATATCCGCGTACAGTTGCGGATCCTGCGCGAACAGACGCCCGACCATCGCCAGCTCCAGACGATAGATAGGTGAAGAGAGCGCCAGCAACTGTTCAAGCTGCACGTTCTCTTCCGCCAGATGCAGGCCGTAGGCAAACGTCGCAAAGTGGCGCAGCGCCTGAATGAACGCCATGTTCTGGTCGTGCTCAACCGCGCTGATGCGGTGCAGCCGTGCGCCCCATACCTGAATCTGTTCCAGGAACCACTGATAGGCTTCCGGCTGACGACCGTCGCAGTAAACCACCACCTGCTTAGCCAGGCTGCCGCTGTCCGGGCCAAACATTGGGTGCAGACCCAGCACCGGCCCCGTATGCGCCGCCAGCATAGCCTGCAGCGGACCATTTTTGACGGAGGCCAGATCCACCAGGATGCAATCTTTCGGTAAAGGAGGCAGCTTCCCGATGATCTGCTCCGTCACGTGGATCGGCACGCTGACGATAACCATTCCGGCATCTTTCATGAGTTCCGGCGCCTGGGCCCAGTCCTCTTTCTCCAGAATGCGCACCTGATAGCCAGAAAGGGTCAGCATTTTTTCAAACAGGCGCCCCATCTGTCCTGCACCGCCGACAATCACCACCGGACGCAGGGTCGGACAGAGGGTTTTGAAGCCCTTGTCGTTTTCACTGGAATAGGACTCCCGCATCACGCGACGCAGAACATCCTCAATCAAATCCGGCGAAACGCCCAGCGCCTGCGCCTCTTTGCGACGGGAGGCCAGCATGGAGGCCTCGCGCTCCGGGACGTAGATCGGCAGGCCGTATTTACTTTTCACCTCACCGACTTCGGCAACCAGGGCCATGCGGCGCGCCAGCAGATCCAGCAGCGCCTTATCCACTTCATCAATTTGATCGCGCAGTGCGGTCAATTCAGCAACCATAACTACCCTCTTAAGCCAGACGCGTCGCCAGATGGCCGTTTAAATCTTTATGGATCTCACGCAGCAGCGCATCGGTGGTCTCCCAGCTGATGCAGGCATCCGTCACGGAGACGCCGTGCTTCATGGCGCTGCGCGGTTGTTCAGATGATTGATTGCCTTCATGAATATTGCTCTCAATCATCAGACCGATAATCGAACGATTGCCATCTTTAATCTGTGCGACCACGGATTCCGCAACCGCAGGCTGGCGACGGTAATCTTTATTCGAATTACCATGACTGCAATCTACCATCAGTGCCGGGCGCAGTCCCGCCTGCTCCATCTCTTTTTCACACTGCGCCACGTCCGCCGGGCTGTAGTTCGGGGCTTTCCCGCCGCGCAGGATCACGTGACCGTCCGGGTTGCCCTGCGTTTGCAGGAGGCAAACCTGGCCCGCCTGGTTGATACCGACGAAACGGTGCGGCATGGCGGCAGCGCGCATGGCGTTGATCGCCGTCGCCAGACTGCCATCGGTACCGTTTTTAAAACCAACCGGCATCGACAGACCAGACGCCATCTCGCGGTGGGTTTGCGATTCCGTGGTACGCGCGCCAATCGCGGACCAGCTGAACAGATCGCCAAGGTATTGCGGGCTGTTCGGATCCAGCGCTTCGGTTGCCAGAGGCAGCCCCATGCTGACCAGCTCCACCAGCAGGCGACGCGCAATCTTCAGACCTGCTTCCACATCAAACGAGCCATCCATGTGCGGATCGTTAATCAACCCTTTCCAGCCGACAGTGGTACGTGGCTTCTCAAAATAGACGCGCATCACCAGATAGAGGCTATCGCTGACCTCCTCCGCTAATGCTTTAAATCGACGAGCGTACTCAATGGCGGTTTCAGGATCGTGAATGGAGCAAGGACCACACACCACCAGCAGGCGCGGATCGCGGCCGGCGATGATATTTGAAATGGTCTGACGCGAGTGCTCAATCTGAGCCTCCTGCGCGACGCTCAGCGGAAATTCCGCTTTCAGTTGATCCGGAGTAATTAAAACCTGTTCGTCAGTGATATGTACGTTGTTCAGCGCGTCTTTTTGCATGATGGCGATCCTGTAAAGCTCGTTTGCGATAGTTGTTTTCCTCGATGAGGTGAGACCACGATACCATAAAAAGTAAACATTTCAATCCAAAATACGTACACATTAGTTTACAGAAGCCAATTTATTGCAAAAATCAGCCGACAAAAACGTAAAGTTTAAATTACAGACATATTTTCTTAAGCCAGGCTATGCTGAAGAAAAAAGGAGAATGGCTATGCGTTCAATTGCTCTCACGCTGTTGTCGCTGTTTTTAACGGGCTGCCAGATCAATCCTTACACCTTCCAGCCCGACTGGACCAGTCCATCCTGGTTTGATGCCGGTAAAGAAGACGCCATGAATGGCCTGCCGGTTAAAGATAACCAGACCCTGGCCGATAGTTTTAACGACACCCACGTTGATCGTAGTGAATATCTTCGCGGCTATACCGATGGTCAGAAGAGAGTCTGCGAAGAAGGGTTTATTCACGCCTGGGGATTAGCGGGCAAATCTTTCCCTGCCAGTTGCGATACTGTCGAAAACGCGACAAAACTGCGTGCGTCATGGCAAAAAGGAATGGATGAAGGTATGCGTTCCAGCAGACTCAATTAAGTCTGCTTTTAACCACCGGAAAATAAACAACAGTAGGATTTAGCTTAGGTTGGCCTGATGCTATTTCTGACATAATGACGGCTCTGATAAACAATGGTATTCTGCCCGCAACTCTTAAGGACATCTATTTCCGGAGCGATGTGGCGGATTCTGGTGAGAAATTTATTCTTGATCTCTTTTTTCCGACTCACTCTGGTGTTAATGCTGTTCCTTATGGTGGGCCCAGCGACGGCAGGCACGCTTACGGAAACGGATAAATCGGTACGTTCGATTGTCTCAGGCATTGTGAGCTATACGCGATGGCCGTCACTATCCGGGCAGCCCAGACTTTGCGTCTATGCCACTTCTCACTATACACACGCGCTCAGCGGCGACGAAGGGCACAACGAGTTACCCTACACTCCCGTTATTGTACGTAACGATCGGGAAGCCCTGGCCGCGACGTGCGATGCGATATATTTCGGGTCTGAATCACCGGCAAAACAACTTGAATTAATAAGTCAATATCAGGGCAGAGCGTTGCTATTAATCTCAGAGCAAAATCCGGAATGTGTAATTGGCAGTGCCTTTTGCCTGATGATCGATCGCGGCCAGGTACGGTTTTCCGTCAACCTGGATGCATTGACGCGCAGTGGCGTAAGAGTCAATCCGGATGTATTAATGCTGGCACGGAATAAGCAGCATGGATAAAGATTTCACATCAACGCCACGTCCGACGTTTAAAAGAACGTTGAGGCGAAACAGCATGATAAGCGTCATTATTACCATGACGTTAATATGGCTGTTGCTCTGTTTTGCTTCCGTCGTGACGTTAAAACAATACGCGCAAAAGAATCTCGAATTAACCGGCGCCACAATGAGCCACAGCCTGGAAGCATCGCTGGTTTTCAACGACTCGCTGGCGGCCAACGAAACGCTTGCCGCCCTGGGCAAACAGGGGCAGTTTGCCGCGGCGGAGGTGATTAACGCGCATAAAAAGCGGTTCGCCTACTGGTCCTGGAACCCGGAGGATAACAACGACACGCTGGGCGCGCTGGTCAGTCGCTGGCTTTTCCCCGTACCGGTTGCGCAGCCCATCATGCATAACGGCTTAACGATCGGCGAAATCCGCCTTACCGCACGCGACAGTTTGATCAGCCATTTCATCTGGACGTCGTTTGCCGTACTGACCGGCTGCATTCTCTTTGCCGCCGTCGTCGCGCTCATCATAACCCAGTCTTTGCATCGTGGAATGGTCACGGCCCTGCAGAACATTACCGACGTCGTGCATGACGTACGCACGAACCGCAACTTCTCCCGCCGGGTGAAAGACGGCCGTATCGAAGAATTTCACCAGTTTGGCGAGGACTTCAACAGTCTTCTGGATGAAATGGAAGAGTGGCAACTGAAGCTTCAGGCGAAGAACGCTCAGCTGTTGCGGACCGCCATGCACGACCCGCTTACCGGTCTTGCCAACCGCGCGGCGTTTCGTAACAGCATTGCGGCATTAATGAACGACCCTTCAGCCAGAACAAACTCGGCTCTGCTCTTCCTCGACGGTGATAATTTTAAGTTTATTAACGACACCTGGGGACACGCGGCAGGAGACTGTGTGCTCATCGAAGTCGCCAGCAGGATGATGGAGTTTGGCGACAAACGTCATCAGTCTTACCGTCTTGGCGGAGACGAATTTGCCATGGTGCTGTACGGCGTTCACTCTGAGCTTGAGGTTCAACACATTTGTGCTGCGCTTTCGCAGCAGTTTATCCGTCCGTTTGATCTTCATAACGGACAAAAAGCATCGATGTCACTCAGCATTGGCTTTGCTCTGGCGTGGGAAAATGCTTCCGTGGAAGCATTACTGGAGAGGGCTGACCGCAATATGTACCAGGTTAAAAACCAGCGTACGAAAACAATAAGTTAGAAAGGATACACTATGTTAAAACGTTACTTCGCGCCGTTAGTACTGGCCTCACTGGTTCTGGCAGGCTGTCAGTCGCCGCCGGAAGGCAAATTCACTCCTGAGCAAATTGCGGCGATGAAGTCTTACGGTTTTAACGAACTGAACGGTGACTGGTCGCTTGGCATGTCGGACACCATCCTGTTTGATAAAAATGACGCCCGACTGCGCCCGGAAAGTGAAACGCAGATCCAGTCCATGGCCTCTCGCCTGGCCGAAACCGGCCTGAACCACGCGCGAATGGACGGTCACACGGATAACTACGGGGAAGAAAGCTACAACGAAGCGCTGTCGTTAAAACGCGCCAACGCCGTGGCCGACGCCTGGGCGAAGGGGGCCAATATCCCGCGCAGCAATCTCACCACGCGGGGATTAGGTCAAAAATACCCGGTTGCGAGCAACAGTACCCCGCAAGGGCGCGCTGAAAACCGCCGCGTCGCAGTGGTGATCAGCACGCCATAGGGTTATTTAGCGGATGATTCGGCGAGCGTCACTCGGGTTGCCGCTCGCCAGCGCAGCCAGTCCACCAAAACAAACAGCGCCAGACTCACGCCCATAACGGGCAAGCACAGCCCCAGCAGCAGGCTAACCATCGCCGTAACGCCTCTTCCCCATCCTGACAGCGCCAGCCAGCTCTGGCACAGCGTCTGTACCGGGCTCACTGCCGATTGCGCAGGACGACGCATCCACCACATCCGGTATCCCCAGATAATGAGCACGCACAGGGCGAGGCCGAACGCCACGAGCAGCAGCTGATTTGCCTGGCCGAATAAGATCCCCATATGAAAATCCACGCCCCAGCGGGTCAGTTTTGCCATTAGCGGGAAATCCTCAAATCGGGTTCGGTCCAGCACCTGCATCGTATGCGGATCAACCGCAACGGCGTCCACCTGGGTTGGCCAGCTGCGATCGATTTCCGTCACCGTCCAGGCGCGATCTGCCGTTTGCGCCGGGCGGATCTCCAGCTTGCTGGCATCAATCCCCGCTTTACGCGCCGCGCTTAAGACCCCATCAAACTGCGTCAGATCCATCGCCATCTCCGGCATCATCATTCCGCCGTGATGGCTATGGTGTTCGGCATGTTCATCCACGCTCTCCGGCACACCGGAGAGCGTGGTGTTCACCTGAGGGGTGAGCCAGTTCATCTCTGCCCGCAGCTTATCAACGTTCCCGCCAGCCCACTGGGACCAGGTCAGGCCGGTTGCAGAGAATAAGAGCATTCCGCCCAGCAAAGCCCAGCCCAGCGTCACGTGCACGCGACGCCGGTTCTGGAAGCGATTGTTGATCCGTCGTTTGGGTCGGGTATAAAACCACAGGGCAATACCACCCAGCGCGGCCACCCACATCCAGGAGGCCGCCAGCTCGCTGTAGAGGCGCCCAATGTCGCCCAGCATCAGGGACGTATGCAGGTAATCAATAGTCTGACGCAGGGGTAAAATCCCGCTGGTGCCGTATACCGTCAGATCTCCCAGCACCGCCAGGCTCACCGGATCGATAAAGATAGCCCGGTTCTCCGATGGCCCAAGTTTCGGGTCAGCAAACATCACGCGGGTGGTTTCACCTTTAACCAGCCCCGGACGAACGGCGTGCAAACGTAAATCTGATCCAACGGTTTTTTCCGCCACGGCGATTTGTTCCGCCAGAGGCTGCGGCTCGCCCACGGAATCCGTGTGGAGCGCATGCCGGTAGAGCGCATTCTCCAGCTGCGGGGTTGCCACATACAGCGTACCGGTCAGCGCGGCGAAGAAGATAAACGGGCCGACAAACAGCCCAACATAGAAATGGAGGCGACGCAGCAGGTTTCCCCATGCCGCGCGCGAAGTGCAGGTCGTCATACTTTTCCTTTTTAAGGCAAAAAGTTATCAATATTTTTTTAAATGGAAAAAGCAGACTGCCGCGGTGGCGCGCGGGTATCAGGGTAAAGCCAGGGGAAAAAGTGCCAGTGGCTGACCGCCTGACGCGGCGGTTTCACGCGAAGCCTCTGCAGCATCACGCTGAGCAGGACGATCAGCGCCAGCATCATGCCCGGTACATGTGCTAACAGCACGCAGTAGCCGCACGCTTCAGCATGGTCAACAGGTACCGTATGGGACATATCGCCGTGGTGCTCATCCATCGACATCATGCTCATGTCATGATGCATACCCGGCATGGCGCTCATGGGATCTTTTTGCAACGAGACGGAGATCAGCGGCGCCACCACGATCAGCAGGATCGCAAACAGCGCGATCAAGGCCGCTGCGCGTTTCCGGTTTTGCTGATGCAGTACGTTATCCACTTCCCCTCCCCTCAAGAGGCAAGCATTGTAAATGATTTATGACGAAATGGTTAACGCGAGAGGTGCGATGGGATAAAAAAAGGGCCAGCCTTTCGGCCAGCCCTTTCTAACAGGATGTCGCTTAAGCGAATCTTAGTTCAGACGCTCTTTAATACGAGCAGACTTACCAGTACGCTCACGCAGGTAGTACAGTTTAGCTTTACGTACAGCACCACGACGTTTAACAGCAATGCTGTCAACTACCGGAGAGTGAGTCTGGAAGACACGCTCAACGCCTTCGCCGTTGGAAATTTTACGAACAGTGAATGCAGAGTGCAGACCGCGGTTACGAATAGCGATAACCACGCCCTCGAATGCCTGCAGACGTTTTTTGGAACCTTCAACAACCCATACTTTCACTTCCACGGTGTCACCTGGACGGAAGGAAGGTACGTCCTGCTTCATCTGCTCTTGTTCAAGTTGCTTAATAATGTTGCTCATAATTTAATCTCTTATCCTGGGTAAACTGATATTCGGGTGCGTATTACGCATTCCCATCATGTTCATGCTGCTGTTGCGCGTGTTCAGTTTTGAACTCGGCCAGCAACTTTGCTTGCTCTTCAGTCAGAGCCAGGTTTTCCAGAAGTTCAGGTCTTCTAAGCCAGGTTCGGCCCAGCGACTGCTTCAAACGCCAGCGACGTATCTCGGCATGGTTTCCGGACAGTAACACTGCCGGTACTTCCATCCCTTCTAACACTTCAGGACGAGTATAGTGTGGACAGTCCAGCAATCCATCGGCAAAGGAATCTTCCGTTGCCGAAGCTTCATGGCCCAGAACACCCGGAATGAACCGGGCGACAGAGTCAATCAGCGTCATTGCGGGTAACTCACCACCGCTGAGAACGTAATCGCCGATAGACCATTCTTCGTCAATCTCGGTTTGAATTACGCGCTCATCTATCCCTTCGTAGCGACCACAGACCAGAATCAGCTTTTGATTCGTCGCCAGTTCGCTCACGCCCGCTTGATCAAGCTTGCGTCCCTGAGGTGACAGATAAATCACCTTTGCGCCTTCACCTGCCGCGGCTTTTGCTGTGTGAATGGCGTCCCGTAAGGGTTGCACCATCATTAACATCCCCGGTCCGCCGCCGTAAGGACGATCGTCCACGGTACGGTGCCGGTCATGAGTAAAGTCACGAGGACTCCAGCTCTGGATGCTCAGCAGGCCATTCTTTACTGCCCGGCCAGTTACCCCGTAATCGGTAATCGCGCGGAACATTTCAGGAAACAGGCTAATTATGCCAATCCACATAGCGCCGTCTTTTACCGTTTATCCGGAGAATTTAAAAACCAGGATCCCAATCTACTTCAATGGTTTGAGTAGTGAGATCGACTTTCTTGATAACCTGTCCATCGAGGAACGGGACCAACCGCTCCTTGATGCCAAATGCATCTTTCAGGTTTGCCTTAATGACGAGAACGTCATTCGACCCGGTTTCCATCATATCGATGACTTTCCCCAGGCTGTAGCCTTCGGTAGTGACTACCTGGCAACCCATAAGGTCTTTCCAGTAGTAGTCGCCCTCTTCCAGCTGTGGCAACTGCGACGAATCCACGACAATTTCACAATTAGTCAGCGCATTCGCGGCATCACGATCGTCAACGCCTTTCAGCTTGATGATGATGTCCTGATTGTGGTGACGCCAGCTTTCCAGCTCGACCTCTTCCCACTTACCGCCTTTCTGGATAAACCAGGGCTGGTAATCAAAAATGCTATCAGCGTCTTCAGTGGAGGAAAACACTCTGAGCCAACCACGGATACCGTAGCAAGAACCCATTTTTCCCAATACGATCGGTTCAACAGGTGCTTTATTGCTCATCATGACCACCGTGACAGATTAAGCTGCTTTGTTTGCTGCTTTGATCAGCGTAGCAACGCGATCGGAAACAGTAGCGCCCTGGCCAACCCAGTGAGCGATACGATCCAGATCCAGACGAGTTTCTTCTTCTGCGCCAGCGGCCAGTGGGTTGAAGAAACCAACGCGCTCGATGAAGCGACCGTTGCGTGCATTACGGCTGTCAGTCACAACAACCTGGTAGAACGGACGCTTTTTAGCGCCGTGACGTGCTAAACGAATAGTTACCATAACATCCTCTTGTGTGAATAAAACAACCGGGCCCCATCGAGGAACGGAGCCCGGGTGTCATATTAAAAGCCCGAAAATTTTACTCATTTTCGGGCAAAAAGCAATCTCAAAAGCGATTAACGCCCTGGAAAACCGGGAGGCATCATCCCTTTCATGCCGCGCATCATCTTCGCCATGCCGCCTTTTTTCATTTTCTTCATCATGCGCTGCATGTCGTCGAACTGTTTCAGAAGGCGGTTAACGTCCTGCACCTGCATGCCGCAACCGGCTGCGATACGGCGTTTACGGGAACCTTTGATGATGTCCGGGTTAGCGCGTTCTTTCAGCGTCATCGAGTTGATGATCGCCTCCATACGCACCAGCACCTTGTCATCCATCTGCGCTTTCACGTTGTCAGGGATCTGGCCCATGCCCGGCAGTTTGCCCATCAGGCTGGCCATGCCGCCCATGTTTTTCATCTGACGCAGTTGCTCAAGGAAGTCGGTGAGATCGAAACCGTCGCCTTTTTTCAGCTTGCTGGCCAGCTTCTCGGCCTGCGCGCGGTCAACCTTGCTCTCGATATCTTCGATCAGCGACAGCACGTCGCCCATGCCAAGAATACGAGAGGCAATACGATCCGGGTGGAACGGCTCCAGCGCTTCGGTTTTTTCGCCCACGCCAAGGAACTTGATCGGCTTGCCGGTAATGTGGCGAATCGAAAGGGCCGCACCGCCGCGGGCGTCACCGTCCACCTTGGTCAGCACCACGCCGGTTAACGGCAGCGCTTCGTTAAACGCTTTCGCGGTATTCGCGGCATCCTGACCGGTCATGGCGTCGACAACAAACAGGGTCTCTACCGGGTTGATAGAGGCATGCACCTGCTTGATTTCGTCCATCATCGCTTCATCAACGTGCAGACGACCGGCGGTATCCACCAGCAGCACGTCGTAGAATTTCAGCTTCGCCTCTTTCAGCGCGGCGTTAACGATGTCGACAGGCTTCTGCGCCACGTCGGACGGGAAGAAATCCACGCCAACCTGCTCTGCCAGGGTTTCCAGCTGCTTGATCGCCGCCGGGCGATAGACGTCAGCAGAGACCACCAGCACTTTCTTTTTGTGCTTTTCGCGCAGGAATTTACCCAGCTTACCGACGCTGGTGGTTTTACCCGCACCCTGCAGGCCCGCCATCAGCACCACGGCCGGTGGCTGAGCGGCCAGGTTAAGCACCTGGTTCTCTTCGCCCATCGCCGAAACCAGTTCATTACGAACGATTTTGACGAACTCCTGACCCGGGGTCAGGCTCTTGTTAACTTCATGACCAACCGCCTTCTCTTTTACGCGGTTGATAAAATCACGAACAACCGGCAACGCGACGTCTGCTTCCAGCAGCGCCATGCGCACTTCGCGCAGCGTTTCCTTGATGTTCTCTTCAGTAAGGCGTCCGCGGCCGCTGATGTTGCGCAGCGTGCGCGACAAACGATCGGTTAAATTATCAAACATTGTCTCTCGCCTGAGTAGAAACGTTGGGCCGCCATGAGCGACACATACACAGAATTTTGCCGGAGTATAACATGAAGGCGCCTTTGTTGTTATGCAACGGTTGGAGCAGGCGTCACGTAACGTTATACTGCTTCTCTTTCTTATTAAGACAACTGTCGATGCCTATATGCCTGTTTTCGCACTGATCGCCCTTGTTGCCTACTCTGTCAGCCTCGCGCTGATCGTTCCCGGACTGCTGCAAAAAAACAGCGGCTGGCGGCGCATGGCTATTCTTTCTGCGGTCATCGCACTGATTAGCCACGCCTTTGCGCTGGAATCACGCATCATCCCCGGCGACGGCAGCGTGCAAAACTTGAGCGTCCTCAACGTCGGCTCGCTGGTCAGCCTGATGATCTGTACGGTAATGACCATCGTCGCGTCTAAAAATCGCGGCTGGCTGCTGCTGCCGATTGTCTACACCTTCGCGCTGATCAATTTGGCCCTCGCCACCTTTATGCCTAATGAGTTCATTACGCATCTGGAGGCGACGCCGGGGATGCTGGTACACATCGGCCTGTCGCTCTTTGCCTACGCGACGCTGATTATCGCCGCGCTTTACGCCATGCAGCTCGCCTGGATTGACTACCATCTGAAAAACAAAAAGCTGGCCTTTAACCATGAAATGCCGCCGCTGATGGTCATTGAGCGTAAGATGTTCCATATCACCCAGGTGGGGGTGGTGCTGCTGACGCTCACGCTCTGCACGGGCCTGTTTTACATGAAGAACCTGTTCAGCGTGGAGAATATCGATAAAGCGGTGCTCTCCATCATCGCGTGGTTTGTCTATATTGTCCTGTTATGGGGCCATTATCATGAAGGCTGGCGCGGTCGTCGCGTGGTCTGGTTCAACGTCGCGGGTGCGGGCATTCTCACCCTTGCCTATTTTGGCAGCCGCTTCATACAGCAATTTGCTGGCTAAGAAACAAAGGAGTTCCCCCTGGAACACATCTCTACCACCACGCTGATCGTTACGCTGATCGTCATGGTGGTCATCTCCGCCTATTTCTCCGGCTCGGAAACCGGCATGATGACCTTAAACCGCTACCGGTTACGTCATCGTGCTAAACAGGGTAACCGTGCCGCCCGTCGCGTTGAAAAGCTGCTCCGCAAGCCGGATCGCCTGATAAGCCTGGTGCTCATCGGCAACAACCTCGTCAACATTCTGGCCTCCGCCCTCGGCACCATTGTCGGGATGCGCCTGTACGGTAACGCCGGGGTGGCGATTGCCACCGGCGTGCTGACGTTCGTGGTGCTGGTGTTTGCCGAAGTGCTGCCGAAAACCATCGCCGCGCTTTACCCTGAGAAAGTTGCCTACCCGAGCAGCTTCCTGCTGGCACCGCTGCAGATCCTGATGATGCCGCTGGTCTGGCTGCTGAACATGGTGACGCGCGTCCTGATGCGGATGGTGGGAATCAAAGCCGACGTCACTATCAGCAGCGCACTCAGCAAAGAGGAATTGCGCACTATCGTGAATGAATCCCGCTCACAGATTTCCCGGCGCAATCAGGACATGCTCCTGTCGGTGCTGGATCTGGAAAAAGTGAGCGTGAACGACATCATGGTGCCGCGTAACGAAATCGTCGGTATCGACATTAATGACGACTGGAAAGCCATCGTTCGCCAGCTGACGCACTCTCCGCACGGGCGCATTGTGCTGTACCGCGACTCGCTGGATGACGCCATCAGCATGCTGCGCGTGCGCGAAGCCTACCGTCTGATGACCGAGAAAAAAGAGTTCACCAAAGAGGTGATGCTGCGCGCCGCCGACGAGATTTACTACGTGCCGGAAGGAACGCCGCTCAGCACGCAGCTGGTGAAATTCCAGCGCAACAAGAAGAAGGTCGGCCTGGTGGTCAACGAGTACGGCGATATCCAGGGGCTGGTGACGGTCGAAGATATTCTGGAAGAGATTGTCGGGGACTTTACCACCTCAATGTCTCCTTCCCTCGCGGAAGAGGTCACCCCGCAAAACGATGGCTCGGTGCTGATTGACGGAAGCGCAAACATTCGTGAACTCAACAAAGCCTTTAACTGGCATTTGCCGGAAGATGAGGCTCGCACCATTAACGGGATGATTCTGGAAGCGCTGGAAGAGATCCCGGCGGCGGGCACGCGGGTGCGCATTGAGCAGTACGATATCGATATCCTGGACGTGCAGGACAATATGATCAAGCAGGTGAAAGTCCTGCCCATTAAACCCCTGCGCGAAAGTATCGCGGAGTAAGGTTGTAGGCCGGGTAAGGCGAACGCTGCTACCCGGCACTACGGATAGCGAATTACGCTTTCGCTTTCGCCACGGTCACCATCGCCGCGCGAATGGTACGGCCGTTCAGGGTGTAACCTTTCTGCATTACGCCCAGCACTTTACCGGCTTCAATCTCTTCAGATTCAACCATTGCAATCGCCTGGTGAACGTTTGGATCCAGCGGAACGTCGGTATCGGCAATCACTTCCACGCCAAACTTACGCACCACGTCGAGCATGGATTTCAGCGTCAGTTCGATACCTTCGATCATTGCGGCGTTGTCCGGATTCGCTTTGTCAGCCACTTCCAGCGCACGATCGAGGCTATCGATCACCGGCAGCAGTTCGTTGACGAATTTCTCCAGCGCAAATTTATGCGCCTTCTCAACGTCCTGCTCGGTACGGCGACGCAGGTTTTCCATTTCCGCCTTGATGCGCAGAACACCATCGCGTTCGCGATTCTGTGCTTCTACCAGTTGGGCTTCCAGATTCGCAATTTTTTCATCGCGCGGGTCCACCTGCTCAGCAGATGCGTCTGGCTCTACAGCCTCAACTTCATCGTGCTGTTCCGTGATAATTTCTTCAGGGGCTTGCCCCTCAGGCGTTTTCTGTTCTTTACTACTCATGAATTTCTCCGCGTTTTTCTGCATTCATCTCGCTAACTTCGCTTATTATGGGGATCAGTTTCCGGGATTCAAGGGAACAAGACAGATTGTCATCATTCATCAGGCACAAGGACCTCCAGAAAATGAATAATCATTTCAGGTGTATTGGGATCGTCGGGCATCCGCGTCACCCTACCGCACTAACGACACATGAAATGTTGTATCGCTGGTTGTGTAGCAAAGGCTATGAAGTGATGGTCGAGCAGCAGATTGCCCAGGAGCTGCAGCTGAAGAGCGTCAAAACCGGCACGCTGGCGGAAATTGGCCAACAGGCCGATCTCGCCGTGGTGGTGGGCGGTGACGGCAACATGCTCGGCGCGGCCCGCACGCTGGCGCGTTATGACATCAAGGTCATCGGTATCAACCGTGGCAATCTCGGTTTTTTAACCGACCTCGACCCGGACAATGCGCAGCAGCAGCTGGCAGACGTGCTGGAAGGCCATTATATCAGCGAAAAACGTTTTTTACTGGAAGCGCAGGTGTGCCAGCAGGACTGCCAGAAGCGCATCAGCACCGCGATTAACGAGGTAGTTCTTCACCCCGGAAAAGTGGCGCACATGATTGAGTTCGAAGTCTATATCGACGAAATCTTTGCCTTCTCCCAGCGTTCTGATGGGCTGATTATCTCGACACCGACCGGCTCAACCGCCTACTCGCTGTCTGCCGGCGGCCCAATCCTGACCCCCTCTCTGGACGCCATTACCCTGGTGCCGATGTTCCCGCACACGCTCTCCGCCCGCCCGCTGGTGATCAACGGCGACAGCACGATCCGTCTGCGCTTCTCGCACCGCCGTAACGACCTGGAGATCAGCTGCGACAGCCAGATTGCGCTGCCGATCCAGGAAGGTGAAGATGTGCTTATTCGCCGGTGTGATTACCACCTGAATTTGATTCATCCGAAAGATTACAGCTATTTCAATACATTAAGCTCGAAGCTTGGCTGGTCAAAAAAATTGTTCTGATTTAGCATCCAGGACTTTACTGTATATAAAACCAGTTTATACTGTATGAAAACACAGTTATGGTTTTTCATACAGGAAAACAATTATGCTGGCACAACTGACCATCAGCAACTTTGCCATTGTTCGTGAGCTTGAGATCGATTTCCACAGCGGCATGACGGCGATCACCGGGGAAACCGGTGCGGGTAAATCCATTGCCATTGATGCCCTCGGCTTGTGCCTTGGCGGCCGCGCCGAGGGCGACATGGTGCGCATGGGCGCAAACCGTGCCGACCTGTGCGCCCGCTTCTCCCTGAAAGACACCCCTGCAGCTCAGCGCTGGCTGGAGCAGAACCAGCTTGAAGATGGACGTGAGTGTTTACTTCGCCGTGTGATCAGCAGCGACGGTCGCTCACGCGGCTTTATCAACGGCACGGCGGTCCCGCTCTCCCAGCTTCGTGAACTCGGCCAGCTGCTTATCCAGATCCACGGCCAGCACGCGCATCAGCAACTCGTTAAACCCGAACAGCAGAAAGCGCTGCTGGATGGCTATGCGGGTGAGTACGCGCTTACTCAGCTTATGGCGGAGCACTATCGCCAGTGGCATCAGAGTTGCCGCGAGCTCGCTCAGCACCAGCAGCAAAGCCAGGAGCGCGCCGCCCGTGCGGAGCTGCTGGAATACCAGCTCAAAGAGCTGAACGAATTTAACCCGCAGGCGGGTGAGTTTGAGCAAATCGACGAAGAGTACAAACGCCTGGCGAACAGCGGCCACCTGCTCTCAACCAGTCAGAATGCGCTCAACCTGCTGGCGGATGGCGAAGACGTGAACCTGCAGAGCCAGCTGTATAACGTCCGTCAGCTGCTTACCGAACTGGTCGGCATGGACAGCAAACTGTCTGGCGTGCTGGATATGCTGGAAGAGGCGGCCATTCAGATCTCTGAAGCCGGTGACGAACTGCGTCACTATTGTGAGCGTCTGGATCTCGACCCGAACCGTCTGTTTGAGCTGGAACAGCGTATCTCCCGTCAGATCTCGCTGGCGCGCAAGCACCACGTTACGCCGGAAGAGCTGCCGGGCTACTATCAGTCTCTGCTGGACGAGCAGCAGCAGCTTGATGATCAGGCTGACTCGCTGGAAACCCTCTCTCTGGCGGTGAGCCTGCATCATGAACAGGCGCTGGCGACGGCGCAAAAGCTGCATGAAATTCGTCAGCACTATGCTCAGGAGTTAAGCCAGCACATTACCGACAGCATGCACACGCTGGCGATGCCGCATGGCGTCTTCACCATTGACGTTCGCTTTGAAGAGAATCACCTGACGGCGGAAGGTGCGGATCGCATCGAATTCCGCGTCACCACCAACCCGGGGCAGCCGCTGCAGGCGATCTCCAAAGTGGCCTCCGGCGGTGAACTGTCGCGTATTGCGCTGGCGATTCAGGTGATCACCGCGCGTAAAATGGACACCCCGGCGCTGATTTTCGATGAAGTGGATGTCGGCATCAGCGGCCCGACGGCGGCGGTGGTGGGTAAACTGCTGCGCCAGCTCGGCGAATCCACGCAGGTGATGTGTGTCACCCACCTGCCACAGGTCGCGGGCTGTGGCCATCATCATTTTATCGTCAGCAAAGAAACCGACGGTGAAATGACCGAAACGCACATGAAGCCGCTGGATAAACGTGCGCGTCTGCAGGAGCTGGCACGCCTGCTCGGCGGCAGCGAAGTCACGCGTAACACGCTCGCGAACGCGAAAGAACTGCTGGCGGCATAAACTTTTTCGGGATCTCAGGGTCATACAGAACAACAAAAACGCCGCCAGACCGGTTTCAAAGTGGGGCAAGGTCTATTATCATCGGCATATTACATATGAGCCGCGTTCTGCTCGGGCCCGAAAAGGAATCAAATCACTATGCGTTGTAAAATGCTGACCGCTGCCGCAGCGGTTCTTCTGATGTTGACCGCAGGCTGTTCCACTCTGGAGAAAGTGGTTTACCGTCCTGACATCAACCAGGGGAACTACCTTACCCCTAACGATGTGTCCAAAATCCGCGTGGGGATGACACAACAGCAGGTCGCTTATGCACTGGGAACCCCGATGATGTCCGATCCGTTCGGCACTAACACCTGGTTCTATGTATTCCGTCAGAAGCCGGGCCATGAAGATGCGACCCAGCAGACCCTGACGCTGACCTTCAGCAGCGCCGGTGTGTTGACCAACATCGACAACAAGCCTGCCCTGACCAAATAATCCGGTGTCAGAAATGCAAAAAGGTGCTCATTGAGCACCTTTTTTGTTTTGTGTTGATCCCCTCGCCCCTTTGGGGAGAGGGTCAGGGTGAGGGGAAGAAAGCGCTACTTACTGGCCTTCTCCGCGCGCTGACGACGCAACTCTTTCGGGTCGGCAATCAGCGGACGATAAATCTCCACCCGGTCGCCCTCTTTCAGCACATCGCCGAGCTTCACCGGACGGCTATAAATCCCGACCTTATTCTTCGCCAGGTCGATATCGCTGCGAAGCTCGAGGATGCCGGAAGCACGGATGGCCGCCTCAACGGTCGCCCCCTCTTCCAGCGTCACGCGCTGCAGATACTGCTTCTCCGGCAGCGCGTACACCACTTCTACAGCAATCTTATACGACACTGTAAACCTCTTTGGCGCGGGTGGTGAACGCCTGGACCATATTCGATGCCAGCTCTTTAAAGATGCGGCCAAACGCCAGCTCAATCAGCTTACTGGTGAACTCGAAGTCCAGATGGAACTCAATGCGGCAGGCGTCAGCGCTCAGCGGCGTAAACTTCCAGCCCCCCATCAGGGTCTTAAAGGGACCATCCACCAGATGCATCAAAATACTCTGATTGCTCGTCAGCGTATTACGGGTGGTGAACGTCTTGCTGATCCCCGCTTTAGAGACATCCACCGCCGCGGTCATCTGCGTCGGGCCGGACTCCAGAACGCGGCTCCCGGTGCATCCCGGAATAAACTCTGGATAAGACTGAACATCGTTCACTAACTGATACATTTGTTCCGCGCTGTAAGGCACAAGCGCAGTACGGCTAATCTGAGGCATAGCATTTCCCATGGTCACACAACGGACAAATAATAACATTTATCACCTGTTAAAAAAACGCTAAGCCTCATCTCGTGCTAAGATAGCGCGTTAGACCTCACAGGACGCAATGAGGTGACTTTTTGAAATCAGATTACCGACGGCTTTACGACACCTATGACGAAGAAAAAAGCACATAAACCAGGCTCGGCGACCATTGCGCTCAACAAGCGTGCTCGCCACGAGTATTTCATTGAAGAAGAATTCGAAGCTGGCCTTGCGTTGCAGGGCTGGGAAGTAAAATCGCTACGCGCCGGGAAAGCCAACATTGGCGATAGCTACGTGATCCTGAAAGATGGCGAAGCCTTCCTGTTCGGCGCGAACTTTACGCCGCTGACCGTCGCCTCTTCACACTACGTGTGTGACCCAACGCGCACGCGCAAATTGCTGCTGAACAAGCGTGAGCTGGAATCCCTCTACGGACGCATCAACCGCGAAGGTTTCACCGTGGTCGCCCTGTCGCTGTACTGGAAAAACGCCTGGTGCAAAGTGAAAATTGGCGTCGCGAAGGGTAAAAAACAGCACGACAAACGTACTGACCTGAAAGAGCGCGAATGGCAGCTGGACAAAGCGCGCATTATGAAAAACGCAGGACGTTGATTCTGCACACTTATTGTACTATTCAATAAGTTAGCGTTCCGGGCTGGTATCCAGGAAGTGAAATCTGGTATACTCAGTTCAACACTATTGGGGCTGATTCTGGATTCGACGGGATTTGCGAAACCCAAGGTGCATGCCGAGGGGCGGTTTGCCTCGTTAAAAGCCGCAAAAAAATAGTCGCAAACGACGAAAACTACGCTTTAGCAGCTTAATAACCTGCTCTGAGCCCTCTCTCCCTAGCTTCCGCTCTTAAGACGGGGATCAAAGAGAGGTCAAACCCAAAAGAGATCGCGTGGAAGCCCTGCCTGGGGTTGAAGCGTTAAAACTAATCAGGCTAGTTCGTTAGTGGCGTGTCTGTCCGCAGCTGGCGTGCGAATGTAAAGACAAACTAAGCATGTAGTACCGAGGATGTAGAAATTTCGGACGCGGGTTCAACTCCCGCCAGCTCCACCAAAATTCTCCATCGGCGATCACCAGAGTCGACTGATGAAGTCCTGAAAGCCCGCACGGCGCAAGCCCTGCGGGCTTTTTTGTACCCTCAACATGTCCCGCGAAGTCCGTAAAATTTCCCGGCGACACAGAAACATAACGCCATTAAACATTGTTTTTCTCATGCTCAATAAGCCATTCTTTGCGTGAAATCCCCCCTCCATAACCTGTCATCGCCCCATCTTTTCCAATTATCCTGTGACAGGGGATGACAATCGCAATCCGGTTGGCACCGTTAGCGGCAGCGACGGCGCGCACCGCATTTGGCTTATTAAGCCGTAGTGAAATGGCCTGATAGTGTGAGGTCTGTCCATAGGGAACAGCACGCAACACATGCCAGACGGATTGTTGAAAATCACTGCCCGGAGCATCTAAAGCCAGATCAAACTGTCGGCGCGTTCCGGCAAAATACTCGCCGATCTCTTTTACTGTCTGCCGGGTATGGCTGTTTTCGCCGGTGACGATTCTGGCGTTAAATAAACGCTGAATATCGCGGAATTCTGTTTCTAACATCCGGCGATCGGTAAACTCCAGCAGACAGACTCCCCGCTCTGTCGCGCAGACAAACATCGGTCCAAGCGTCGTGGTAAACCGGTGAATGACTATCACCTGGGTTGCCTGAGTCGGCGCTGCGCCAGTAAGCCGCTTGTAGGTATAACCAAAGCCGCTCAGCGATTCATAGCCATTGTCCAGCGCAACATCAGTCGCCGTTCGTCCACTTTTTAGCTCCTGCAGGGCAACGTTCACCCGCTGCATTCGCTGGAAAGCCTGAAAAGTGATGCCGTGATGTTGCAGGAACCAGCGCCTTACCCGCTCCGGGCTGATGCCATGCTGACGAAGCTCCGCGTCTGCTACACGGGATTTGATATCGCGCCTGACAAGCGCAAGCGCCTGCTCAACGAATAATGGCGCGCTGTGCGCATTTTCCGCAGGTCTGCAGACCTTACAGGGACGAAAGCCCTCCGCCAGGGCAGATTTGGCATCTTTATAAAATTCGACATTTTCGCGCTTGGGCTTTCGCGCCCGGCATACCGAAATGCAGAATACGCCAGTGGTTTTGACGCCAACAAAAAACACGCCAGTGTAGTCTGAAGCACGTTCAAGTAATGCCTGATACCAGATATCACACAGATTTTTATCGGTTATTTTCATCGCCAAAAAGTCCTTCAAACGTCTGACGAGATCGGATCGCATGCATGACATCAGTCAGCGTTGACTGCATCGCTGAATGAACAAAATTGCCCATTGAAATGCGGCTTACCCCTGCCCGTTTCAGCCTGTCGAATGACGGAAGATCGGGCATACACATGACATTCAAAGGTAACCCCGTTGCCTCTGCAATGAGGCTGATGTCTTTCTCTGACGTCAGGCAGGGAACAAAAAAGCCGTCAGCACCTGCAGCTTTATAGCGTTGACCCCGTAATATCGTCTCCTGCAACGCGTCTTCATGTCCGAGCAGGTACGTGTCAGTCCGGATGTTCAGAAACAGGCTGTAATTTTCGCTTCTCAGCGTATCGCATACTGTTCTCAGGTTACGGGAAAAATCAGAGGCATCGTCAAGCTGACGAACCCCGTTTATGACTCGGCTGTCTTCGAGGTTAACGCCTGCGACGCCTGTCTGAGCAAGGCGCCGCAGATTGTCTGCTATCTCTTCGGCTGAATCACCATACCCTGCTTCCATGTCAACGCTCAATGGCAGACTGCTGGCAGCCCGGATCCGGGTGACCATATAAAATAACTCATCAAACGGCACTCCCTGCCCGTCGTCATATCCCAGTGTGGACGCTATAGCTGCACTGGACGTTCCCAGAACCTGGTAGCCTGCTTTTTGCGCTGCGACAGCACTGGCGGCATCCCAGACGTTGGCGATAAGAAGAGGCTCATGCTGATAGTGGCGTTCTGCAAAGTTCATATTCATATCCTCTCGATAGATTGAAAATGAATCTAAGCACTCAGGAAGAACCTCACAACCGAAATTCAGACGACCATTTTTTAGCAAACGTCGTCTGAACATGGGTGCGGAACAGACCAAACCTTTTAAGGTCAGGTTCTGGCTTCGAGCATGGCAATAACCGCCCAACGTGCCGCATCGTCTGCGATATTTTCCGGCAGCGCATCAGCCCGCAGAGTGATATAAGCATCAACAGCCTTTCTGATGGCCATGCTAACGGAATCACGTTCGTGCGTTGCCAGCGTCGAAGTCAGCAGGGCATCAGGATCAATGCTGAGGAATTCGATGCGGCGAACCCCACGTTGCGGTAGATTTGCTCGACGGTATAGCATCGGCCCCAGCACTTGCTCCCGGAAGAATGCCAGCATGCCTATCGCTTCAAAGAGTTCTCCCCTTTCCAGCTTCACGACCGCGTAATGAAGCCAGATCCAGGCTCGGGACTCAAACCACTCCGGCGTCATGTTGGGCCAGTGAGCGCTAAATTTTGCCAGCTGGCGCTCCAGAGCCAGGTTATCACGGGTAAATAACACCGCTGGCTCCTCAACGCGTTGAGTGAGCATTTCGAGGGTGACAAATTTCAGATCGACATGAAGAAGTTCGGGGCCATACAGGCAGATAAGCAGACGAGGCTCTCCCACATGTTCCCCGGTGAAAGCATGGAGCAGGTGACCCAATGTTCCGGCGAACACAATACGCTGAGCCATGATTTCGTCATAATAGAGAGGGTCTACCACAACGACAAAATCGAGATCGGAGTATTTATCGAACCCGCCATGAACAAGCGAGCCGCCAGCGAGAAGGGAGTGAATCCGCGAATCAGCCTGAAATTTAAGCTTGAGTTGCTCTGCAAAACTTCTGTGTAAATCGGGTAACGTACTAAGCATACTTTTTCCTATTCACAAAAAAGACAAAGCATTACAGAGTATCGCGCTGTTTATAGGCAGGCCAGATATTTTTTGCAGGAACAATAATGTCCTGAGAGGGTTCTCCCGATGCGTTATATTGCCCTGTAAACTCGGAGAAATTTCTTACCATCGTCGATTACTCGGATATCTGACTAGCATAGTCGTACCAGTAAAGGTAACAAAGCAGTCCTTATGAGATTATGACACGGCCCTCTGCGTAGCCCTTGCTCTGCAAGAACATATGCAAACGAGTAAACATTGTTATATGCTTTTGGCCGGTGCTGGCATAACGCGTTCATGAGGATATATATGGACATTTCACTGCTTACAGGACAACAGACAAACGCATGGTCAGCGACCATGATTAATCTGGAAGCACGTAAACTCATTAATACCGCAAATAGGGTAGCTGCTGACCATCTCAAAGATGGGCTCACCAGAATTCAGTTTATGGAAGACATTAAGTCTTTTATCACTGAGCAATTTTCTCTTGCCCGCAGAGCGACATCCGACGAAGAAGGGATTTCCTATATAAAAAATCTCAGGGCAGAGAACGAAAATCTTCTTGAACAAGATCGCCTGCTCAGAACGAAAGCAGCGCAGCTTTATGCAAGGGTTGAGTTCATTAAGGAAAACAATAAAATTGTTGGCTATGTCATTTCCGCTGTACAGGTTGTTTTTGCTGGGTTACAAGCCGCAGGTGGATTACTCCTTGCGAGCTCGATGACGCCTGTCGGTGTGTTGTTAGGTGCCACACTGGTGATTGATGCGGCTAATACCGTATCCAGAGAAGTGAATAATCAATTACTGAACAAACCTGATTCGCAGGGATTTGTTGCTGACACAGCAATGTCGGTTGCAGAGTTTATGGGATTTCGCGGTGAGACTGGTCTGGCTGCGTATAAAACGGTAAGCCTTGCTGCAAATGCGTACAGCGTATTCGGCTTACTTCGCAAACCGGGTTCCTGGCGTCTTTTTTATTTTATGCGCTCAGATTTTTACAGAAAAATGGACTCTATGAGTCGGCCAAAACTCACCATGAAAATCATCGGATATGGCATAAACGCAAAAATTGTTTTTGACTTGCTGTCTATTGATAATAATCCTGCTTAAAACGCCAGGCTTTATACGTTAATTTGAGGGGAGTCATCCAACAGAAGATACCAAAGATAAACACTACAGCAATGCCTGATGAGATGATATTTTCTCGGGAAGCAAAGCATACCGCCAGGATGAACAGAACCGTAAGTACGACGGAAAGAATGATTGTCCCTTTAAACCGATTTGAAAGCGCAGGAAGCAAAATATCCAGCGTCGAATGCTGAGTATCCACATAACGTTTAAGCTTTTGCAGCTCTTCTTTTGTGAAACCCGACCTAAGCAACGCTTCTTCTGTTATCGCCATGACATTCCTCTCCTTCTAATCAGAGCAAGTATACCGTGATCTTTGCAAAAAAAAACCGACCTACGGGCCAGTAGTTGATATTGTTAACCCCATGACATTGACAAATATCAACACCTTCTTCCTCCCTCCTGTGCAAAATTACCCACACCACCCCGCGCTACGGAATAGCCGCTTAACCCGGAAGGAACGCCACCATGTACAGACCCATAACCGTCATCATATTCATTCTCCTGACGCTCGCCGCCCTCGCGGAAATAGGCGTTTTATCCTTTGGATAATCCTCAGGCGAAATATCTCTCATCAGGGCATGTTGATCTCATTACAGTTTTTTCCTAAAGCCATCCCGTTTCGCCTGTGCCATGCTGAATCACGCTCATAACCGATAACGTTAAATGAGGATATTATGAAAAAAACAATTATCGCATTATCTGCCGTTCTGCTGGCTTCCCCAGTATTTGCTGCGACCACACATGCAACTGACGATACCGTCGCGGCGGCGAACGCAAACGCCAACGAGGCGAAGCAAAAACTGCACGAAGAGCAGAACAAAGGTGAAGAGCTGAAGCTGAAACAGAAGCATGCTGCGGAAGGCAAGAGCGAGAGCCTGCGCAGCAAGGTCAGCGAAGATTCCCAGAAAGCCTGGCATAAAACCAAAGAAGGCACCGAGAAAGGGTGGGATGCCACCAAAGAAGGCGCTGAGAAAGGCTGGAACAAAACCAAAGAAGGTGCCAGCGAGCTGGAAAAGAAAGTCACTGAGTAAGTCGTTATACTCACGAAAAGGTCGCGCTTGCGGCCTTTTTTATTTCTTCGAATATAATTAGCACCTCAGGCGTTTACGCAGTGCGCACTTATCGGAGAAACCACTATGTATCGCCTTTTGGCCTTTCTGACCGTTCTGCTGTTATGCCCTTCCCTGCATGCTGCCCCGAAAAGCTACCTTATCGACTCTGATAACACCGCCATTCGGCTCTCGTGGCATGCCTTCGGCGGCATCCTCTCCTGGGCAACGTTCAGCGGCGTAACGGGTGCCGTGGCGCTCAATCCGGATAACGACGTTGACGACCACATCCACGTCACCATTCCTGTGGCCACCCTGGTGGCCTCAAACAAGCTGCTCACCTGGCAATTAAAAAGCGACATGTTTTTTGATGCGGAGCACTACCCGACCATCGAGTTCATCAGCTCTCGCGTGGTCGTCCAGGGCGCCGGACGGTTCAGGGTGTTCGGCACGCTGACCGTACGAAACATTGCCCGGCCGGTGATCCTGGAGGCCGTGGTGAAAGACCCGCATGCGCAGGCCCCCACGCTGGACGCCACCACGGCGATCTCGCGCGCGTCCTATGGGATGGATAAGTTTGCGCTGGTCGTTGACGATCGTATTGCCATCGCCATTGCGATTCAGACGAACAAGGTGCCGTCACCCTGAGATCAGGCGCTGTAGCTGCTCCGCGTGTTCCCGCAGATAGGACGGCGGGTTGCGGCCAATCAGGACAAACTGGTAGCCCGCTTCCAGCCACCACGCCAGGTTCATGCTGTGCCGCTGCTCCTGTCGGAGCGAGGCCGTCGCCTTCTCATCAACAGGCGAAATACAGAGGGCCATCGGGCCGTAGTCGGGGTTGATCCAGGCAATCTGCGCGATAGACGTCGTTTCATAGCGCAGCATGCGCACCATTTTAAGCTCTGCCCCCTGCAGGGTAAGCTGCGACAGGTTTAGCGTCATGCCGATGTCCTGCCCGGCCCGTTCCAGCCCGCGCTGCAGAACCGGCGTTGCGCTGTCCATATCCAGCAGCGTCTCGACGCTGTACAGGGACATATATTGCGCTTCGAGGTCGCGGATATGGGCGTTCTCATCCTCTGGGCCAGCAGCAGGCCGCAGCAGGTAGCCCAGCCCGGAGCCGACCAGCAAGAAACTGACCGAGGCGGCGATCAGCGCCCGTCGGCTGACGCCAGTCGGCGTGGCGGACTGCGGGTCGGGAAGTGCCGCAAGACGCGCCTGCATCGTCTCAAGAGGCGCGTCATCCAGCAGGGAAGCAAACGCCCCGGCGTAATCCTGGCTGCTTTTCATCAGTTCATCGGTTCGTCCGGCGAGGCGTTCGTCACACTTTAACTGTTCTTCAAACTGCTGCGCGTCGGCGCGACACATCTCGCCATCTATCCAGGCCACGATGGCGTCGTCGTTATAGGGCGGTGTAAAACGGTGCGCGTTCAAGAGCGGTTCTCCTTTACCGGAGGGAGTGCGTCAGCGGATCTGGCAAGCCGAGCCCTCGCCGTCGCCAGCCGGCTCATCACGGTACCGATCGGCACCGCCAGGGTCTCCGCCGCCTCCTGGTAGGTAAAGCCTTCGACATAAACCAAAAATACCGCGTTGCGCTGGGCTTCAGGCAGCGCGTTAACGCGCTGCATTACCTGAAGGTAATGCAGGCGCGTCTCATTCTGTCCGTGGGTGTCCGGCGCCAGCAGCTCGTCGCTGGGAAAAAATCCCTGCCCCTGTCGAACGTGTCGTGCCCGAAGCTCAGAGATCCAGATGGAGTGCAGGATCGCGAACAGCCACCTGTCGATGCGCGTGCCCGGCGTATACTGGCTGCTTCTTTCAAGCGCACGCACGCAGGTGGACTGAACCAGCTCTTCGGCGATATCCCTGTTTCGCGACAGCACCAGCCCATAGCGCCAGAGACGCGGCAGGAGTGCGGCGAGCTGTTGACGAACCTCACGGGTTGCGATGGGTTTTCCCTCCACGAGATAATCAGGATTCCGGGTGTCCATTGATGGCGGCCTGCAGGTCACGGTACTCCTCGCAGGACTGGCCACAGATACCGGCAATCACCTTCAGCTGTTCTTTCGCGAGGTCCGGGCGTCCTTTCACCATCCATGCTTCACCGAGATACTCCCGGGCTTTGGCATAATCCGGCGCGATAGCCAGCGCGCGCTGGTAGTAACCAATCCCTTCGTCCGTGCGGCCCAATTTGCGCGTGGCGAACCCGCGATAGTTCCACGCTTCAGCCGTATTGCCATTTTTCAGCGAATCAAGCAGATTCAGCGCCGCCTGGTACTCCCCTTTCTTCGCGAGATGGTACGCGTAGTTGGTTTTGTCCTGGTCGCTGAGGCTGCTGCTCTTGTCCGGCACGCATTTCTGCGTGGCGCTGTCATACACCTGTCCGGAAGGACAATCAGGCGTTTTGCTCTCGGTACTATTATTGCCCATGGCCAGCGCCAGTGGAGACAGCAGGGAAAAAATCAGCACCGGGATCAAACGAAACGAGGTCGTGTTCATACAAAACTCCAGGGTAAATGGGGAGTGACGTCAGTAAACGTCCGGCTGACGATTTTTATTCATTCTTCGGTGAATTTTTTTTCTGTCCTGAAGTCCTGCCCGCGCCTCAGTCGGAAAGAAAATAAATCAGCTTATTTTCTCTTTGCTTACCCGTTATTATTGCTTACGCGTGATAGCAGAGTTTTAACCCTGTACAAGAATATATTTCATTACCTCAATGACATAATATATCTTACATCAAAAACGTTACCCTAACTTAAACACACGTTAAGCCCGCTTAAACAATAACGCTTAACATGTTATTTAAAATGCTCCCTACCAATTATCATACTGGGTCGTAAACGTTAAATAACAGCGCCATCACAATAAATAAAAAGCATGTAAAAACAAAAAGATAACAAATATGAATTATAAAACACATCAATAGATTAATGCCCCCTTCATTGTTTCCACCTTTATTTACGAAAGCTTAATTTGCACAACACGCATTTTCTGTCTATATCATTTTTATATTCCAGAAACCAATTCCTCTATTAATTACAGGGTTTTATAAAATACAAAACACCCATTAAAACGTTTTTTCATAAGTCATTAGATTCGCTCTGATGTTGCCACTCTGACGCATGGCGGGCATCGTGCGCGCTGAATTTTACGGTGAGAGCTGCTTTATAACAGCAACTGCGCCGGGGCGCCCTTTACCTTCAGCAGAGATGGCTCGTCTTGCTCGCCGTTCATGACACTTCTGCTGGAGTAATAACAAAATGAGCCAAATCTCTGTTATTTCAAAACTTACTGGCGTAGAAACGACCCTGGAAGGTACACAGGTTACGCTGAACCATTCCTCTGTCGTTGAGCTTCACGTCGAGCGAGCGAGCGTCTCCCACTTCGCGCGAAGCGGTAACGACCTGCTGGTGACACTGCACTCCGGCGAAGTGATCACCCTTAAAAATTTCTACGTCGCGGATGCGCAGGGCGTGAGCCAGCTGGTTCTGCAGGACAGCAACGGCGCGTTATGGTGGATTGAAGATCCGGCTGGTGCCGCCACGTACGAATCTATCGCGTCCACGGACGTGCTGCTTGCGGCATCAGGAAGTGATGCCGGTGGCGCCGCCATCTGGCCGTGGGCTCTGGGCGGTATTGCGGCTGCGGGCGGCATCGCGGCCGCGGCAAGTACTGGCGGAGGAGGTGGTGGTGGCGATGACGGTAATAACAACAGCACCAACCCCAACACCCCTGTCGACCCCGCCGATCCGGATACGACACCGCCGAATGCGCCATCCAGCCTTCGTTTCTCCTCAGACGGTAAAACCGTCACCGGTTCCGCCGAACCCGGCAGCACCATCACGCTGAAAGACGCGAACGGCAACGTCATTGGTACAGGAAAAACGGGCAGCGACGGCAACTTTAGCGTCTCCCTCGGAACACCGTTGACCAACGGCGAGCAGGTAACTGCCACCGCAACGGATAGCGCCGGGAATACCAGCCAGGGTTCAAGCGTCACCGCACCGGATCTCACCGCACCCGATGCACCAACGATTGGCAGCGTAATCGACGATATCGCCCCTCAGACGGGGACGGTGACCAACGGCGGCAGCACCAACGATCAGCGGCCGCAGCTCTCCGGCACCGCCGAAGCGGGCTCCACCGTGACGATTTATGACGGCGGAATAGCCATTGGCACCGCGGTCGTCGCCAGCAATGGCACATGGACATTCACCCCGTCCGTCGACCTGAATGAAAGCACCCACCAGATTACCGTACGGGCAACCGACGCCGCCGGCAACACCGGACCAGCCTCACCGGTATTCACCCTCACCGTCGATCTCACCCCTCCGACAGCACCCACCGCGATTGTGCTGCTCGACGATACGGGCATTATCCGAGGAACAATCACGTCGGGCGTGCCTACCGATGCCTCGCAGCCGATTCTGGCGGGAACGGGCGAACCCGGTGGAACCATCACTATTTACGATAACGGCGTGGCGATTGGCACAACGACGGTGCTACCTAACGGTACCTGGAGCGTTACCCCAGGGGGCCCGCTTCCGGACGGTACGCATTCGATCACCGTCACTGAAACCGATGCCGCCGGAAACCAGAGTACGGCATCTGAACCCATCACCTTTACCGTGGACACCACGCCGCCGTCTGCCCCAGGAAACCTCGTGGTGTCAAATGATGGCGGTACCATCAGCGGTATCGGAGAAGCAGGCAGCACGGTGACCATCCGTGAAGGCGATTTCACCCTTGGCACAGTGGTTGTTGATAGCCAGGGGAACTTCAGCCTGACGCTGAGCCCGCCGAGGATCAACGGCGAAATCCTGACCGCTGACGCCACCGACACGGCGGGCAACACCAGTCCAACCACCTCCGCAGCGGCACCGGACATTACCCCGCCGCAGACCCCGGTCATCCTGTCGGTGATTGATGACGTGCAGGCCACCACCGGCCCCGTGGCCCAGAATGGGCTGACCAACGACCGGGCACCGACCCTGAACGGCACGGGCGAGGCAGGCTCGACCATCACGATTTATAACGGCAGCGATGCCCTCGGTACGGTGGTTGTTCCCTCCTCCGGCCAGTGGAGCTTTACGCCGCCCACACCGCTGACCGACGGCACCTGGGTGCTGACCGCGAAGGCGACGGATCCCGCCGGTAACCCGAGCGGGATATCAAATGCGTGGACAATTAACGTTGACGGGACGGCGCCAACCGCCCCGGTGATTTTACAGGTTGCAAACGATATCCCTGGGCAGACCGGCGCGATCGACTTGAACGGGACCACCAACGACGCCACCCCGACGCTCAGCGGTACCGCTGAAGCAAACGCGACGATCAGCCTGCGCGTGGACGGTGTTGAAATTGGTACAACCGTTGCCAATGGCCTCGGCGTATGGAGCTTTACCCCTTCCTCCTCAATCGGTGAAGGCCCCCACACCCTGACCGCCGTCGCAACCGATGCGGCAGGCAACCCCAGCCCCGTCTCCAACACCTGGCCCCTGACGGTTGACAGCGTCGCGCCTGCGGCGCCGGTCATTACCCAGGTGCTCGATGATGTGCCGGAGCGCCTCGGCGCGCTCAATCCCAACGACAGCACCAACGACACCACGCCAACGCTTAACGGTACGGCTGAACCGGGTTCAACAGTCACTATTCGCCTGGATGGCGGCGATCTCACTACGATTCTGATCGACGGCAGCGGCACCTGGACCTATACCCTTACCACGCCGCTTGGCGAAGGTCCTCATACCTTTAGCGTCGTCGCCACCGACGCGGCGGGTAACACCAGCCAGCCCTCAGACGACTTCACCCTGAACGTCGATATCACTGCGCCAGCGGCGGCCACCATCGCCACCGTGATCGACGATGTCGGCGGCGTACAGGGTTCGCTCAACAGCGGCGATACCACGGATGACACTCGCCCCCTGCTGCAGGGCACTGCCCCTGCAGACACGGTGATCACCGTCTATGACGGCACGACTCTGCTTGGCACCGCCATCCTCAACGGCAGCGGCGGCTGGAGCTTCACGCCCGTGACCCCGCTCACCGACGGTCCACATTCCCTGACGGTGCACGCCACGGATGCCGCGGGCAATACCACCATCTCAACGCCATTTGAACTGACGGTGGATACCGTTGCGCCTGCCACGCCGGATATCCCGGCCATTACCGTCAATCCTGACGGCACAGCAACGCCGCTGAACCCGGGCGAAATCACCCGCGACACCACGCCGACCCTGAGCGGTACCGGCAATCCGGGTGATACCGTGACGATCTACAACAACGGCGTCAAAATCGGCGACGCTGTCGTGGACAATACCGGCAACTGGACCTGGACACCGCCATCCCCTCTGGCTGGCGGCACCTATGACATCACCCTGACCGTCACTAACGTGGACGGCACGGGCAACGAAAGCGCCCCGTCGCAGCCGGTCACCATCACCATTGATACCGAGGCGCCGGCTACGCCTGCGGCACCGATCATTACTGACAGCGTCACCCAGATCACCGGCCCCGTTCCCGATGGCGGCACCACCAACGATCCGCGCCCGGTGCTGAGCGGCACCGGTACGCCGAACGACGTTATCAACATCACTGACACGGTCAACGGCGGCACGCCAACTATCGTTGGTACCGTCACGGTAGACAGCAACGGCAACTGGAGCTGGCGCCCTGACAGTAATATTGCGGAGGGCAGCCACGTCTATACCGCCACCGCCACCGATGAAGCGGGCAACGTCTCTGACGCTTCCCCGGCGATCGCGATCACAGTGGATACCGTGGCGCCGGCTACGCCGATATTTGACGCCGTCGGGGGGCAGCCGAATGGTGGCTTTATCACCGACGCGACGCCAACCGTCGGAGGAACCGGCATTAACGGTGAGACGGTCATCGTTTACAACAACGGCGTCGAGGTAGGACGTGTAGATGTCGTTAACGGAGAATGGAGCCTTGTCCTGCCACAACAAACGGACGGCCTGCTGAACATCACCGTTGCAGCAGTGGATGCCGCGGGTAACGTCAGCGCGCTGAGCCCGGTCGTTTCCGTCACCCTCGATACCGTAGCGCCAGAGATCCCCGTCATTAGCGCCGTAGCTGACAGCCAGCTGTCCAATAACGAGCTCTACACGAAAGACGGCACGCCGACACTCACCGGGACCAGCGAACCCGGCACTACCGTTATCGTCTCCGTCGACGGTAACCCGTCTGGCGTGCCGGTGACGATACAGTCGGACGGCAGCTGGAGCTGGACTGCCGGTACAACACTGCCGGATGGTCCTCATACCTTCACCGTCTCGTCTATCGATCCTGCCGGTAACACGTCAGGGAATTCAGCACCGCTGAGCGTGACGGTGGATACCGCCGCGCCTGCCGACCCGATCAACATGGCCCTGGCTCAGGAAGGAACACCGCTGACCGGTAACGCCGAGGCAGGAAGTACCATTACCGTGAAAGACAGCGGTGGTACCGTCATTGGTACCGGCGTTGTCGGCAGCGACGGCAGTTTCTCCATTGCGCTGAGTCCGGCGCAGCTGGATCCGACCACGCTGACCGTGAACGCTACGGACGCCGCAGGGAATGCCAGCGCGGGCGTGCCTTTTGTCGTCACCGACTCGTCGCTTGAGCTGCCGCAGGTGCCTGTCATCACGGCAATCGTCGATGACGTGGACCCGCTCACTGGCGATGTGAAAGGCAAAACCACCAATGACACCACCCCAACGCTTACCGGTACGGCCGAAGCGGGCAGCCTGATTACCATCTATCAGGACGGTAGCGCGACGCCATTGACGACGGTCACCGCTGACGGCAGCGGCAACTGGAGCTATACGCCAGCCGCGCTTGGCGAAGGGCTGCACACCTTTGAGGTGACCGCGACCCTCAACGGTCAGACCAGCGGTCGCTCTCCGGCGGCCAGCGTCACCGTTGACCTTACCGCGCCGGGTACGCCGACCATCGGCGCCGTAATTGACGATGTTGGTCCGGGTACCGGCCCGCTGACCAGCGGCCAGACCACCAACGACAACCAGCCGACCCTCACCGGCACCGGTGCGGTGGGTGATACTATCTCCATCTACAACAACGGCGTGCTGCTGGGGACCGCAGAGGTCGGCATCACCGGCACCTGGAGCTATACCACGCCTGTCCTGGCAGAGGGCAATCACGTCCTGACCATCCGCGAGACCGATCCGGCGGGGAACCAGAGCGGTCCTTCGGCGGGCTTCACCGTCGTGGTGGATTCCGTTTCCGCCACGCCGGTCATCACCAACGTCACGGATAATGTGGGCAATGCCACCACCACGGTGGTCAGCGGTGGTCTCACCAACGACGCCACGCCAACCCTTTCGGGGACAGCGGACGCAAACAGCGTGGTGACCCTTTCCGACGGCGGCACGCAGATTGCCGTAGTGACAGCTGACAGTACCGGCGCATGGACGTTTACCCCTGATACCGCCCTCGGCGAAGGCTCGCACAGCTTCACCGTCCAGGCGACCGACCCGCAGGGCAACCTCAGCGCGGTCTCCGCGCCCTGGAGCGTGGTGATTGACCTGACGGCACCGACGGTTCCAACGCTGGATACGGTAAATGACAACGTCCCAGGCGGCGTCCAGGGCAACCTCACCAGCGGGCAGGTGACCAACGACAACACCCCTACAATTAGCGGCACCGGACAGGCAGGCAGCACTGTTCACATCATGAACAACGGGACGCAGATTGGTACTGCAACCGTTGACGGAAGCGGGAACTGGTCCTTTACCCCAATCACGCCGCTGGGCGACGGCAGCTACGCCCTTCGCGTCTATGCAACGGATGCGGCAGGCAATGCCTCGGCTAACTCATCGGTCTTCGCCTTTACCGTGGATACCGCAGCCCCTGGCGTACCGGTAGTCACCAGCGTGGTTGACGATGTCGGTCCGGTCACCGGGACGCTCACGTCGGGCAATAGCACTAACGACGCGCGTCCGACCTTCAACGGCACGGGCGACGTCGGTGCCACAGTGCACGTGATTGTCGACGGGAGCGAAATAGGTACGGCGGTGGTGAATGCCCAGGGCAACTGGACCTTCACCCCGGGCACCGATCTGGGCGACGGGTCCCATACGATCACCTTCAACGCTACCGATGCGGCAGGCAACACCGGCACCACAACGGCACCGTTTAACCTGACGGTGGATACGGGCGTGCCGTCGGCTCCGGTCATCTCGACCGCGGGTGACAACGTGGGCAGTATTCAAACCCCGCTCTCCTCCGGGCAGAGCACCGACGACACCACGCCGACACTGAACGGCACCGCCAGCGCCAACGCCACGGTCACCGTATATGAAAACGGACAGCCGGTCGGCACCGTGCTGGCGGACGGCAGCGGCAACTGGAGCTTTACGCCGTCAACGCCGCTGTCCAGCGGCAGCCACACCTGGACCGCCACGGTCACCGATGCAGCGGGCAACGTCAGCCCGGCGTCGCCAAACTTTACCCTGATTGTCGATACCACGGCACCGAACGCGCCGGTTATCAGCCAGGCGATAGACGACGTAGGCAGCCTCACCGGACCGCTCACGTCCGGGCAGACGACCGACGACACCGTACCGCGGCTTGTTGGAACCAGCGAACCGTTTGCCACCGTGAAGATCTATGAGGGAACCACCCTGGTCGGAACGGGCACCGCGGACGGCAGCGGGAGCTGGAGTATCTTGCTCACCACCACGCTGGCGAGTGGCCCGCACAACTTCACCGCGCAGGCCACGGATGCGGCAGGCAACACCAGCGTGTCGTCGGCCAGCTTCAGCCTCACCGTCGACACCACGCCGCCTGCGCTGCCGGTGCTGACCAGTATTCTGGATGACGTGGGCAACGCGGCGACGCCGGTTGCCAACGGTGGGTTTACCAACGACGCGCAGCCGACGCTCAGCGGCACGGCAGAAGCGGGGTCCACGGTGAAAATCTTTGATAACGGGGTCCAGATCGGCAGCGTGACAGCGACCGGTGGGGCGTGGAGCTTTACGCCATCTCCGGCGCTGAGCAACGGCGCGCACACGTTGACCTTTACCGCCACCGATGCGGTGGGCAACGCCAGCGCGCCCACCGCCGGGTATGTGATTAACGTCGATACCCTCCCGCCAGCCGCGCCGGTCATCAGTTCAGTCATTGATGATGTCGGCAGCGTCACCGGCCCCGTGACCGGTACGAACCCGACTAACGACACCCGCCCAACGCTGAGCGGGACCGCCGAAGCGAATGCCACGGTTCGGATCTACGACGGCATCACGCTGGTGGGTACGGTCACCGCCGATGGCAGCGGCAACTGGACCCTGCCACAAACCACCACCACGCTGACGCAGGGCACGCATAACTTCACCGCCACGGCTACCGATGCGGCGGGCAACACCAGCGTGGCGTCAGCCGTGACGACGATTATCGTCGATACGACCGCGCCAACGGCACCGACCGGTACCTTCAACGCCGACGGTAGCGTCCTGACCGGGAGCGCGGAGGCGGGCAGCACCGTCACAATCCGCCTTGCGGACGGCTCAACGGTGACCGCCATTGCGGGCAGCAACGGCACCTACAGCTACACCTTCACGAACAAGCAGATCGAAGGCCAGACGCTGCAGATCACCGCTACCGACGTCGCGGGCAACACCTCGCAACCGGGTTCAGCCCTCGCGCCGGTGGTGCCGCTCTCCGCCAGCAATAACGTCGAAGAGCTGGATCTCAGTACCACCGCCACCGTGACCAACAGCCAGTACAGCGACTACGGCTTCCTGCTGGTCGGCGCCGTGGGCAACGTCCTGACGCTGATCGGTAATGACACCGCGCAGGTGAACTTCACGGTGGGCAACGGCGGCAGCGCGGATATTGTGGTCAATGCCAACGCCACAGGGGCGGTGCTCTCTCTGCTCAATACCCTTGAGCTGGTGGTGCAGCACTACGTCAACGGTGTCTGGACAACCGTGGTGGATACCGGCCAGCCGCAGTTTGCCGATCTCCTGACCCTCGGGGCTACCGGCGTCTCGCTGAACCTGACCGGGCTGGCCGACGGCAACTACCGCGTACTCAGCTATAACACCAACCTGCTGGCGACCGGCTCCTACACCAGCCTCGACGTGGCGGTGAAAGAGACCGGTCCGGGTACGGTCACGGGCGATACCAGCCTCAACGGCAACGTGATCCTCGATACGGACCCGACCGCCGGCAGCGACAATGCCCCGGCCGGAACCACCATTTCCACGGTCACTAACGCGCAGGGCGTGACCACCAGCGTGAACGCCGACGGCACGGTGATCCAGGGCAAATACGGTACGCTGACCATCAACCGCGACGGCAGCTACACCTACAACCTGACCGACACCAGCGCCGCGGTCATTGGCCGGACAGAGAGCTTCACCTACACCATCACCCATAACGGCGTCAGCGCGTCGGCGAACCTGGTGCTGTCTCTGGGTGCCGGTACGGTACTCAACGGCATTGTGGCGGTGGACGATACGGCCTCGCTGACCTTTGACACCACCGTAAGTGAGATTAATAACGGCGCCTCGTCTCAGGGTGGCTTTACCGTGGTGGGCATTAATCTCGGCAGCACGCTGGGGCTTAACCTGCTGGACGACATGACCAACCCGATCATCTACAACGTGGAGGAAGGCACGACCCGTACCATGACTATCCAGGCCTCCGTAGGCGGCGTGGCGCTGGCGTCGGTGTTCGATCTGTACGTCTATAAGTTCAACAACGCGACCCAGACCTTCGAGCAGGTCCGCGTCGAGTCGGGCTGGCTGCGCGCGCCGCTGCTGGGGGAACGTCACCACAGCTGACGCTGAACCTGCCTGCCGGGGAGTACCTGTTCCTGCTGAATACCGCGTCCGGGATCGCTGTACTGACGGGTTACACGCTGAGCGTCCTGCAGGATCATGTCTACAGCGTGGCAAGCATCAGCGAAACGACCACGGGCGACGTGCTGGCGAATGATCCGGTTCCGGCGGGCACGCTGGTCACCGAAGTGAACGGCGTGGCGGTCAACAGCAGCGGCACCACCACCATTCAGGGGGAATACGGCACGCTGACCATCAATGCGTCCGGTCAGTACACCTATACCCTGAGGAGCGGCGTGGGCGCGGACCATATCAGCACGCCGGATACGTTCGTCTATACCGTTACCGCACCTGACGGCTCGAAGGATACGGCATCGCTCAACATCACACCAACCGCGCAGGCAATGAATGCGGTCAACGATGTCAGCGCCACGATGGACCTCACCTCGGTGCACCACACGTCGGTCTACTCGGATACCACCGTGGGCGTCGCCAGCTGGACGACGGCCCTGTTCTCATCAACCCAGGGCAGCGGCAGCGGAACCTTCGTTGTCGACCCGAACACCGCGCTGCACAACGCGTCGCTGCACTTTAGCGTGGCCTCGCTGCTGGCGCTGGGCGGGCTGACGGTGAACTGGACGATTAGCGATGCCAACGGCGCGATCCGCAGCGGCTCCTTCAGCGGCGCCTCGCTGCTGGGCGGCAGTATCGACGTCCCGCTGACCGGGCTGGATCTGAACGCCGGGACCTATACGCTGAGCTTTACCGGTAGCGTACCGGGGCTCAGCGTCGGGACCATCACCATCACGCCAAGCGTAAACGGCACCACCTACTCGCTGAGTAATTTCGACGTCACCGGCAGCCACACCGTCAACGGCAATATCTTTGACGGCACCGACTCTGGCGGCGTGCTGGATCAGCTCCACTCGGTGGATACCCGTCTGAGCGTAACCGGCTACAACGGCGTGACCACCACGCTGGATCCGTATACCGGCAGCGCAACGGTGAACATTGTCGGCCACTACGGCACGCTGGCGATCGGCGCTGACGGCCATTACACCTATACCCTCAACAGCGGGGTATCGCTCTCAACCATGACCTCGAAGGAGACCTTCAACTACACCCTGACCGACTCTGCCGGAAGAACGGACAGCGCCACGCTGACCATCAATATGGCGCCGCAGTTCATCAGCTCGGAGCATAACGACGCCATCACCGGTACGGCCTACGGCGATACGCTGATTTACCAGGTGCTGAACAGTACGGTGGGAAATGCCACGGCGGGTAACACCAGCAGCGCCGGAGGCGATCACTGGACCGGGTTCTCGCTGGCGCAGGGGGACAAGATCGACATCGGCGATCTGCTGGTGGGCTGGGACGGTAATACCGCCTCGTTGGGGAATTATATCCATGTCACACAAAGCGGTAGCAACACTGTGATCTCCATCGACCGTGATGGTGCAGGGTCCACCTACACTAATACTGCACTCGTTACGCTTGATAACGTTCAGACCACGTACGACGAGCTCGTTAACCAGCAACACATCATTACCTGATAGCACCTGCAAGAGATGACCCGGGCGCACAGCGCCCGGGCATTAATAATAAAGCTGTACTTTTTTATTAGGGACATGACATGGGAATGAAGATGCCTTACTGGTGGCTCTCGTGCTGCCTGATATCTGTGCCCGCTTTCTGCGCAAATCCGGCGGCAACCATCAATACCGGACAGCTTCGCGAAACGCAGGAACTCCCCTCACTCAACGGCCGCGTGGCCCCGGTGGCTGGCAACGCCGCTCCCGGTTCATTACAGCTTGGCGAAGCCGTTAACCGTGCCGTCACGTGGCACCCGGCCATCAGCGAAGCCGTGGGCAAACTCTACCAGCAGAGCGAAGAGGTGGACGTCGCGAAGTCAAAATACTATCCGCAGATTAATGCCGGCGTGGACAACGGGTATTCCCACGACGGCGACCAGAATGGCTTTACGCCGTCGCTGGTGCTTTCTCTCTCTCAAATGCTCTATGACTTCGGCAAAGTGGCCAGCCAGGTGCGCGCCGAGAGCGCTGGCGTTGCCCAGCAGCAGGCCAACGTGCTGGTGAGTATCGACACCATCGCCCACGATACCGCCGTCGCCATGGTACAGGTGCAGACCTGGCAGCAGATGGTCGACACCGCCAAAGAGCAGCTTGAGGCTCTTTCCTCCATCGGCACGCTAACCCGCCAGCGTAACGACGAGGGCGCCACGTCGCTCTCTGACGTGGTGCAGACCGATGCCCGTATCGAAGGCGCGCGCGCCCAGCTGATGCAGTACCAGGCCAGCCTGGAGAGCGCCCGCGCGACGCTGATGAGCTTTCTCGGCTGGAACAGCCTGAACGCGATCAGCAACGACTTTCCGCAAAAGCTGGCCCGCAGCTGCGATGTCGCCGAGCCGGACGACCGCCTGGTTCCTGCGGTGCTCGCCGCCTGGGCGCAGGCTAACGTCGCCCAGGCTAACCTCGACTACGCCGACGCGCAGATGACACCAACCGTCTCGCTGGAGCCGGAGGTGCGCCACTACATGAACGATCGCTACGCGGGCAGCGACACGCGGGATCGCACCCAGTATTCCGCATGGGTGAAAGTGCAGATGCCGCTCTATCAGGGCGGCGGCCTCACCGCCCGGCGTAACGCCGCCGGACACGCGGTGGAAGCGGCACAGTCCACCATTCAGCGCACGCGCCTGGATGTCCGCCAGAAACTGCTGGAAGCCCGCAGTCAGGTGATGAGCCTGCAAAGCACGCTGCAAATTCAGGGCCGTCAGGAGGCGCTCAGCGCCCGCACCCGCGAACTGTACCAGCAGCAGTATCTTGACCTCGGCTCGCGCCCGCTGCTCGACGTGCTCAACGCCGAACAGGAGGTTTATCAGGCGCGCTTCACCCAGCAGCAGACCCTCGGTCAGCTGCACCAGTTGCAGCTCAACTGCCTGTATAACACCGGGCAATTGCGTCATGCGTTCGACCTTGATAACCGCACCATCCAGACCGTGGAGATCCAGCCATGAAGCAGCGTGATATCCCGCAAGGTGAAAACATGACGGATGAGGCGCTGGCGCAGTGGGCGCAGGCCTTTGGCTTTATCGCCACGCGCTACCGCGTCGCCTGCTCGCCCGGCGCGCTGATCGCAGGCGCACCGTGGCTGAAAGGCAAACCGATGGTGCCCGCCCTCACCCAACTGGCGCGTGAGGCGGGGCTGTCGTTTCAACTGCTCACCGCCGACCAGCAGTCGATCAACAGCTGGCGTCTGCCGGTGGTGGTGGCGCTGAATGACGGCCGGGTCGGCGCGATCGAACACTTCGACGGCGAAGACACGCTGGAAGTCAGCTTCTTCGACGAGCAGACCTACACTAACCGGCTGTCGATGACGGCCATGCTGCCCGCCATCCGCCACGTCATTGCCCTGCGGCCACTCGCCGCGCTGAAGGACAGCCGCGTGGATGCCTATATCTCAAAATATCGCCCGGACTGGCTCTACCGGCTGGTGATGCGCGATCTCCGACCCTACAGCTGGGTAATGCTCGCCGCGCTGTTTATCAACGTGCTGTCGCTTTCCGGGATCGTCTTTTCCATGCAGGTGTATGACCGGGTGATCCCCGCCCAGTCCTACCCGACGCTGTACGTCCTGACCATTGGGGTGCTGATCGCCACCCTGTTTGGCTTCGTGCTGCGCGTGGCGCGCGGGCACATTATGGATCTGCTGGGCAAGCGCTCGGATATGCGCGTCTCGGATCGCGTCTTCGGCCACGCGCTGCGGCTGCGCAACAGTGCGATTCCCCGCTCCACCGGCAGCTTTATCTCACAGCTGCGCGAGCTGGAGCAGATCCGCGAGATGGTCACCTCGTCCACCATCTCGACGATTGTCGACCTGCCCTTCTTTTTACTGTTCGTGGTGGTGCTGGCGATCATCGCCCCACAGCTGGCCTGGATCGCCCCGGTCGCGGCGGTGATTATGGTTCTGCCCGGCCTGCTGCTGCAGAAAAAGCTGGCGGAGCTGGCAAAGCAGTCGGCCCATGAATCAACCCTGCGCAATGCGGTGCTGGTGGAGAGCGTTCAGGGGCTGGAGGACATCAAGCTGATGCAGGCGGAAAACCGCTTTTTGCAGCAGTGGAACAGCTATATCCAGATCACCGCCGAATCCGGCCTGCGCACCCGCGAGCTGACGCAGAACCTGATCAGCTGGGGGATGACCATCCAGAGCCTGGTTTACGCCGCCGTGATTGTGGTCGGCGCGCCGATGGTGATCGACGGCACCCTGACCACCGGCTCGGTGGTCGCCGCCTCGATGCTGGCCTCCCGCATGATCGCCCCGATGGCGACGCTGTGCGGCGTGCTGGCCCGCTGGCAGCAGGTCAAAGCGGCAAAAGAGGGGCTGGACAGCATCATGCAGCTCCCCACCGAAAACCAGCGCGAGGAGACGCCGATCCGCCAGGACGTGCTGCGCGGTCACTATCTCTTTGAGCAGGCGCAGTTCCGCTATCAGCCGGACGATCCGCGCATGGCGCTGCGCATTAATCGCCTCGAGATCGGGCCGGGGGAGAAAGTGGCGATCCTCGGGCGCAACGGCGCGGGCAAATCGACCCTGCTGCAGGCGATGGCGGGCGGGATGGATCTGGCGGCGGGCGAGCTGCGGCTCGACGGCTTCAGCCTGCCGCATCTCGACGTGGCGGACGTGCGGCGCAACGTCGGCTTTATGACCCAACACGCACGGCTGTTTTACGGCACCCTGCGCGAGAACATCACCCTCGGCATGCCGCGCGCCACCGACGAAGAGATCTTTGAGGCGCTGGAACTGACCGGCGCGGCAAGTTTCGTGCAGAAGCTGCCCAAGGGGCTGGACTACCCGATCATGGAAAACGGCGTGGGGCTCTCCGGCGGGCAGCGTCAGTCGATTCTGCTGGCGCGGATGCTGCTGCGCGATCCGAATATCGTGCTGATGGATGAACCCACCGCCTCGCTGGACGAGCACACCGAGCGGGAATTTATCCAGCGGCTGGGCGACTGGCTCGGGCACCGCACCCTGATCGTCGCCACCCATCGCGTACCGGTGCTGGAGCTGGTGGAGCGCGTGGTCGTGTTGAAAGATGGGATGCTGGTGATGGACGCGCCAAAAGCCCAGGCGCTGAGCAACAGCCGTATGCAGCAGCAACAGCAGCAGGCAGCAACCGGACGGGAGTGGAAAAATGAAAATCAGTCAGCGTGACGTGGCGGCAATGGACGATCTGGATAACGCCCTCGACTCGGAAAGCGGCTACACCGGCGCGCGTCGGATCGTGATCTTCTCGCTGCTGATGTTTGTGGTGCTGGGCGTCTGGGCGTGGTTTGGCGTGCTGGATGAGGTGTCAACCGGATCGGGGAAAGTGATCCCCAGCTCGCGCGAGCAGGTTTTACAGTCGCTGGACGGGGGGATCCTCACCGAGCTGAACGTCCACGAGGGCGATCAGGTGCAGGCCGGACAGGTGCTGGCGCGGCTTGACCCTACCCGTTCCGAGTCAAACGTCGGCGAAAGCGCGGCGCGCTACCGCGCCTCTCTGGCCTCCAGCGCCCGCCTGTATGCCGAGGTGAACGATCTGCCGCTGAAGTTCCCTCCTTCGCTGGCGAAATGGCCGGATCTGATTGCCGACGAAACGCGGCTGTACAACTCGCGCCGCGCGCAGCTGGAGGATACCCAGCGGGAGCTTCGCGCCGCGTTAGATCTGGCGAATAAAGAGCTGGCCATTACTCAGCGGCTGGTGAAGACCGGGGCCGCCAGCCACGTGGAGGTGCTGCGCCTGCAGCGGCAGAAAAGCGATCTGGAACTGAAGCTCACCGACGTGCGTTCGCAGTATTACGTCCAGGCCCGCGAGGCGCTCTCCAAGGCCAACGCGGAGGTGGATATGGTTTCGGCGATCCTCAAGGGCCGTCAGGATTCCGTCACCCGTCTGACGGTAAAATCCCCGGTGCGCGGGATCGTCAAAAACATCAAGGTCACCACCATCGGCGGCGTGATCCCGCCCAACGGCGAGCTGATGGAGATTGTGCCGGTGGACGATCATCTGCTGATTGAAACCCGCCTGTCGCCGCGTGATATCGCCTTTATCCACCCGAATCAGGAGGCGCTGGTGAAGATCACCGCCTACGATTACGCCATTTACGGCGGGCTGCACGGGGTGGTCGAGACGATTTCGCCAGACACTATTCAGGACGAGGCCAAGCCGGAGGTGTTTTACTACCGGGTATTTATCCGCACCAGCCAGGATTACCTGGTCAATAAGGCGGGCAGGCATTTCTCGATTGTGCCGGGGATGATTGCTACGGTGGACATTAAGACCGGCGAGAAAACGGTGCTGGATTATCTGATCAAGCCGTTTAACCGGGCGAAAGAGGCGCTGAGGGAGCGGTAGTCAATCGCCGGATGGCGGCTTCGCCTTACCCGGCCTACATTGTAAAGCTCAGCGGGACGTGGGGAGGGCATCAGACCGCAACATCGCCCACTGCCCCGGTGTTTTACCGGTCCATGCTCTGAAAACCTCAATAAATGCGCTGACGCTGCTGTAGCCGCAGGACAGCGCAATCCACCCTACCGGCTTCCCCGCCGCCAGCCACTCCATTGCCTGCATGACGCGCGCCAGCTGCCGCCAGTTAACAAAGTTCATTCCGGTCTGGGCACTAAACCGACGATTGAACGTACGTACGCTCATCCCAGCATGAATAGCATGACTCTCGACCGTCTGGTTATCATCGACAAACTGCAGCAAATGGCTGACCACGTTCTTCAGACGCGGATCCGTCGGCACGGGCAGAGAAAAGTGAATCAGGCGCGTCAGGGCAAGCTCATCCAGCAGCAAAGTCAGCTTTCGCGGATCGTACTCGTTCTCTGCACCACATAAACGGGAAAACAGTGCATGAGTGAGATCGTCGGGCTCGAACAGCGCGGGTGCATCGGCAAGCCCTGCACAGCAGGCGGGGTCAAGATAGATGGCGCAGCCTTCTATTGCGCTTTCAGAAAAGGCGGCATGCTGCTGACCTGGCGGGATCCAGCCGATGTGTTTTGCCGGTACGACCGAGCGCGCCTGCTGCGTCTCAATGACCAGCAGACCCGTTGCAATACGCCACAGCTGGCCGGTGCGATGACTGTGCCACGGTGTTCGATACCCGCCGGGATGACGGAGCGTTTCAAAACTGACCATCTCATTTTGACCGAAAATCGTTATTCATCGACCTATTACAGAAACTACGTCTTCGGCTGTCAAGGATAATGGGGACTCAACCACATAAGGAGCCCATATGAGCATTATCACGTCCCTGGTAGCCCAGCCTGATAACGCCGCGCAGCGCGAAAAAATGGCGTGCCTGCTAACCCGCTTATTCAACGGCGATATCGATCCGGCAGAGGTATTTACGCCCGATTACCAGCAGTTTACGGACGGTCACGCCCTTGACTACCGGAGTTTTATTCAGCACCTGAACCACGTTCGCTCGCAGATCCGCGCGCTCGCCTTTACCGTGGCGGAGATAGCCTGTCATGACGAACTGCTGGCTGACCGGCATATCGTGACGGTCACGTATCCTGATGGTCGTCAGGCAGAGATAGAGGTTTACCTGTTTGCCGCACTGCGTGAAGGGAAAATCTGGCGGATCCATGAAGTCACGCGAGCCCTCAGCGGCGATGCTTCAGATCGCACCCTGGCACACGCGACAGAATAACGTCACTCCGCCGGGCGCGGCGCGGTACGGCTAAACACCTCAACATACCGCGTAAATTTGCCGATAAACACCCCGGCAAACAGCCCGCCGGAGACAATCGCAAGGGCGCTGATGGCGGGCTGCTGCAGCGTCTGCGGCGCGATGGCGCTCATTACCCCCAGCACGTATTTCACCGCGAACGCCAGCATCATAAACGGCAGCGCGGTGTAGTCAGCCTGGCGGCAAAGGGTGCGCGGCGCGGCGGCGCGAGTTACCGCCGTCGGGCGAATCAATGCGTAACCCAGCGCAGCGCCAGCCAGAATGCCCGCAAGCCACATCGACAGCGTCGCGACGCTGAGAGAGCGGTACATCACCAGATCGTAAATATCCCATAGCAGAAAAATGGCCGGGATTATCGCCAGTTTTTCCAGCGTGACCGTGGCGGGCCGGCGGGCCCGGAGCCCACGAGAAACCAGAAACACAAACAGCACCCAGACCCAGATGGGGGTGTGCGTCAGAATACCAGTCAGTTGTTCGAACATAGCTGTTTACCGTGGGCGTCACGCGGCCGTTATCGCGCGGGATAAGTATTGCGCAAAATAGCCCGCGCGCAATCCCCACTTTTGTTACTTGAACGTCACGGTAAAGGTGGCTGTCGCACTGTAATCCCCAAGCTTCGGCGTCGTGGTCGTCCATATAAACCCTGCGTGATAATCATGCGTGAGCCGGTCTCCACCGATCGTTCCTATCTCCTGCGGCGTGTTCAGCGTAATGCGCGGCTCCATCAGGCTGCTGGCGGAAATGATAAAGCCAAAGCCGCTGTCTGCCGCGGGCATGATGATTGCCCCGTCTTTGACCGTATTCGTCGAGCTTAACGTCATCAGCAACGTCTCTCCCGTGCAGGTTTTACCGCTGGCTTCACGCGTCAAATCGACCTGTAGCGTAAAGGGTTTTGTTTTTTCAATCTTACCGGGCGTCGCCCAGCTGCCGTTGATGACGCCAAAGTCGAGGGTATCGGGTACCAGCAGCACTTTTGGCGTGCAGGCCAGAAAGGTGATTTTATCCAGCCCGGTAATGGTCAGGTTAAAGTTACCGTCCTGAGTCACCGTGCCGCCTCGCAGACCGCCGACGCCATCTACCTGGAAGAGCGACAGGCTGACATCCCCCATCACTTTGCCATTGGTGGCCGCCGGAAGGCCGGTGGTTTTGATGTAAACCTGATAGGTGAGCGTGAACGTCTGCGGGGCCGCCGGGGAGAGACAGCCTTTGTTGCCGTTAGGGCGGCACACGGTACCTGGACCAATCTCTATTTTATCGCCTTTCTTCAGCTTGTAATCGACGTTCCTGAAGGTGATGCCAATTTCCAGAGAGTTGTGCACGTTTTTCACCGCATCCTTCGGATCGAGCCATAAATAGGCGCTCTCGCCGTTTGGATAGGCGTCCGTGTCAGAGCAGGTAAACGTCGCCGTGATTGGTGACGATACCCATATTTTGGTGTTGGTGCCGAAGTCACCGATCGACGCTTTGATGATGCTGTTAATGGCAACGTACTGGCTCACCGAGCCCTGGGCTTTACAGGTCAGCGCCATAACGGTGGAAGAAAACAGGCCGAAGCAAAAAATCACCGCGGCGTACAGCATATGTCGTCCCTGAAATTGCATTGTCCTCTCCTTTATCGACAAATTGCGCTGATCTCGCGATAGCCCGCGGTATCCTGTTCTCGCCGTTCCTCATCCGGAAGCTGGATGCGACACTGTTCGTCATCCCCCTCCCCCCAGCGAATGGCGATCGCTTCGCCCGGCAGCACGCCTGAAACAAAAATATCCCCGTCAGGCCCGACAATGCCGTTGTTACGCTCGCCCCGGCTGTAGGCCTGCGCGCCAACCGGCGGCACGCTGTTGTCGGGTCGTTTGCTGTGAATCAGCACGCTGTCGCCCCGATATGTTTCAAACGTCACGCGCGTAATCGCGCCGCGGGTAGGGACGTTATTCTGGGTGGCAACAGGCACGTCCAGCCCCTCCGGGAAGTCCTGGGTGTTTAACGACCAGGTATTGTTGCGATAAGGAATCGCATACGGGGCAACGGCATAGCCCGCAGCGTCGATCCGCACTCCGGCCTGATTCTCTACCCTCACCCCCTGCGCATCCTGAGCCTCAATCAGGGTAAAGGTACTGCCCGGTGGCTGGGACAGCGTCACGCCGCCAGCGTGAGCAAGGATGCCGCCGCTGAGGTTCATGCTGCTTTGCTGCACATCTTCCGCTCTGGAATAGCCCAGCCACAGATTTCCGGCGCCCCCCTTGTAGCCCATGCTCAGATCGCCCGCCGTCCCCTCGGCATCGTTTTGCTGCATCTGCATGGCATAGCTAAGGCGGTTATCCTCAAGCAGGGAGCCACTCAGCCCCGCGGAGGAGGACACGTTTCCGGCACGATCGGCGTGAAGGTCTGTCGTCGCCGTCGCCGGGTGGCTGCCAAAGCTGAGCGGCAGGGACAGGCGCAGGTTAATGCTGCTGTCATGTGCAATGTAGTGGTTGCGCGTATTCTGGTAGTACAGACTCCAGGTCACATTGCCCAGCCGTGAGGTAAAGCCAGACTGAACCGTGGTATCAGAACCGGCATCCTGCCAGTAGCTTTGCTTGCTGAAGGTGAGATAAAGCTGGCTGATCTCACCTATCTGCTGGCTCATTGAGATATCCAGCCGCGCTTTTTTGGTTGCGTAGCGGCTGTCGTAATGGATTTCAGGCTTTGACGCGACCCAGTCAGGGTTATCCTGATCGGCGTCATCCCAGTAATAGGTTTTATATCGGCCATTATCCCAGCGGCGACGTTCCTGAACCGACTCCTGGAAATCGTAATAACCGGACGAGGAGTAACGATAGCCCGCCACCTGGAAATCGGTGCGGGAATCGAGAAAGGATTTCGCGTACAGGAAGCGAGCGCTCCCCCCTTGCTCATCGTCGCCACGCGCCAGCCGCGTGTCGGATAACGCCAGATCGACGGACACCGCGCCAAAATGCCCCATGTTTTTGCCCACGCCCATCGCCGCGCTGCGGTAGTGTTCCGCCGAAAGCAGGCCGCCAGACAGGGTCACCGTATCGCTCATCCCTCTGGCGAGCTGGCTTTCAACAAACGCAGGGGCATAGCCGTCGGCACCGTCATGATATTTTGCGGCCGTGATTTCATAGTTCCACTGCCCCTTGCGAACCAGTCCCGGGAGCACGGTATAGGGGATCACCAGATTGGTTTTCCGTCCGTCGGTTTCAATGATGGTGACAAACAGATCCCCGCTCTGACTGACCGGTACAATGTCATCAAACGCGAACGGTCCCGGCGGCACGTTGGTAGAGTAGATCAGATACTTATTCTGTCGAACCTCCACGCGGGCATTGCTTTCCGCCACGCCTCTGACGACAGGGGCATAGCGCGACTGGCTGTCTGCACGCATCATGGGCTCCGAGGCCAGCTGCACCCCGCGAAACGGAATACTGTCGTAGAGGGTTGTTCCGGTACTCCCTTGTCCCAGCAGCAGACGACTCCTGATTGACGGAAGCGCCCTTTCAGCCCACGACGAGACATTTTTCCAGTGGCCCGTTTCCCCATCCCGCTTTGTCAGGTTCGCCATCTGGCGCAAGCGCCACGCCCCTATATTGATGCCGTTATTCAGGTAAAGGTAGGCGTACTGGCTGTTTTGCCCGTCGCTTCTGATGGTGTTCGCCGCCAGGTTGTAGTTCACAAAAGCGGCATTGATGCCCTCGTCGTAACGCGTGGAGGGTACCGTTCCGCGCGGTTGCGTCAGCATATTGAGCTGGGGAACCTGAATATCCAGCCGGTGCTCGGTCATCGTAACGTTCATGGACGCCCCCGCAATCCGGCGCTCGAGGGGATAGCACGACTCGTCATCGTCAGCGGGAAGAGCGACGGACCACGCGCGCAGCCGATCGGCGCTAATGCACGGGTGCAGCGCGCTGTCGGGCTTATCGCGGACGATCTCAACGTCACGCTGTTCAACGAGCTTTCGGTTAACGTAAACATCGAGGGAATAGGTTCCGGGAATAATGCCGGAATCAGGGTCGATCAAATTAATGAACGATTGCTCGCCCGTTCCATGAAAAAATGCGGTGTTATATTCACTTTGCGCCAGACATTCGCTGCCGGAAACCAGTAAAGAGGTAAGCGCGCACAGGGGGATCCATGTTCGTTGCATAATGATTCATCCATGACATTATTTAATAATCTGCAACGGTGGGCTTAGTGCATTTTCACGTCGGCAACGCCGCCGTAATCGTTAATGTACGTTAAGCCAACCACCCGCGAGCCTTTGGGAAAAGGAATCGTTTCGCTGCCAAAGGGAGCGATCATCGGGGCCGTTATTTTTTGTTCTTTTCCCTGCGGGGTTTTAATAATTAACTGGCTCAGGCTAATATGCAGAGGCCTCGGATTGCTGACGACCAGTGCCTCACTGCTTTTCGTCAGCGTTAACTGACCTATCTGCTCGTCCAGTTTTGCCTTCATCCCAACCGGGCGATAAAAAAGCTTAAGGCGCGTTCGAATCGCCAGCTGCATCACATTAGGCTCGCTGGCCCGGGGCGGTATTTCCTGAACGTTAATCCAGTAAACGCTTTCTCTGTCGGTCGGTAATCCTTTACCGGAATAGATAAAACGTAACACGGCGGATTGATCGGGTTTCACCTTCATAATAGGCGGCGTCACCACCATCTCTTTTCCGGGCTTGTCTGAATCTTCGTCCAGCCAGGTCTGGATAATATAATTTTTTTGCGACGCGTTATGCAGCGTTAACGAGGCCGATTTATTCTCACCGGAATAAATCACCCGTGAACTTTCAATCTGAATAGCTGAAATAGTCGATGCGGAGTACAGCGCAAATAGCGCAATAATAAGTGACTTCATCATACCACCTTAAAAGCAGGCCCGAAGGCCTGCTCCTGTTATTGTTGAACAATGGTGAAGGTGGCCGTTGCGTTTGCTTCCCCGGTGGTGACCGCATCTTTGTTATAGGCGTAATAGTTTGCTTTCAGGAAGAACGTCCCGCTGCCCGAGGTGTCGCCTTCAGCAATGGTGATGCTGGCATCGGATTTATCAAGGGTTTTGGATAAGGTAATGTTCTGGTCGGAGATATCTTTAATCTGAATCCCCACCCCTTTTGCCGTGGTGCTGGCGGTCGCGTTATCCAGGTCCAGCACGTTCGGCTGACCGGACGGGCTGACGCCGTCAAGAACCAGATAATAGGTGCCCGGCTGACAGCCCGTCAGGTTAATGGCAAAGCCCACCTCCGGACCGTTGGCATCTTGTTTTAAGGTTTCCATCGGAATAGTTCCCATCGGAACCGTAATTTCGGCAGTGCTTTCCCCGGAGAGCTTGCAGGATGATGAGCCAATTTGCCCTACAAATTTTAACTTACCGTCTGCCGCATGGGCAAAAGAGGTAAAAAGCCCCAGGGCAACCATCGCCGCGCAAAGAGATTTCAATTTCATATACAGCTCCTTCTGTTTATACAACATATTATGAATAACAGTGCATCGTTTCTACCTGAATACTACACCCGCATAAAACGCTTCATTTCCCGGCGGACGTTATGTAACCTTTATATCCGTTGTCAGATAATGATAAAGCCCGGTAAGACTCTCAACCTGGAGTTTGGAATAAATGTTACGCCGGTGAATACTGACCATTTTCTCACTAATATCGACCTGCCGGGAGATCTCTTTATTACCTTTCCCTGTAATAAAAAATGGCATCAGGTCTAATTCCCGGTGGGTGAGATTTGAATTTTTCTTAATCATCGCCCAGGTTTTATTGGTCACGGATTTTGAAATAATCTGGCCAGCCTTATCTTTGACCATAAAAGTGCTGAGTTTATCAAATGATTCGCTGTTATCAATTAAGATATCCGCAACCGAGTCCAGCAAAATATTTTCAGTCACTTCCACAATTCGCGCATTAGTCGTAATAATAAGTATATTGTCAAAAACATTCTGGCGCTTCATCTTTAACAGTAACAACAGTAAACCGTGGTCAGCAATATAATAGTCAATGATTATCGTGACCGGTGATCTCATTACCATCGTGCTCAGCGTTACGCTGGCTTTTTCAAATGCTAAAAACTTCAGTTCCTGCTTATCTCTCTGGCAATTTTGTATGATTTCACTCAACCCAATTCTGAACCAGACATTATCAGATACACAAATAATCATCATCCGTAACCTTATACTGATCCATGTATAACATTCCGGGAATAGAGCCTGTGAAGTGATTTAACCCTGAGCGAACGCTAAAAAATCATCCAACGACTGCGCTTATTCCATGAGACATTATTCAGATCAAAATGAATGAGATGCAAATAAGAATATGGGCAACAAGTGTAAGAGCAATCCGAAAAAGGATAATACAAAAAATGCTTTTCTTAGAAAAAAAGCATTAATAATTAATGAGTTAGTTAATGTTAATTTTGGTATTACTTTTCGAATACAATCCAAAAACATGGCCCGGGTATGATCCTGCGCAAGTTAACGTGAAGTTCCTGATCTGCATTTTCAGCTTCACCGCTTAAATAACGTCCAGAATCATACCCCGCCATTCTGTCATAAAGAGGCTTTCAGGCGTCGAACGGCTTCTTTCAGCTCTTCATCCGTTGGCGTGACAAACGACATGCGCAGCGTCGCTGGGTCTGGCTCATTGCAGTAGAAAAATTCGCCCGGCACAAATACCACGCCGTTACTTAACGTTTTTTTCAGCCAGCGGGTGGTGTTCATGCCGTTGTTCATTTTCGCCCACAGGAACATGCCGCCCTTCGGCTTGTGGAACGACATCACGTCGCCCAACTCGGCTTCCAGTTCCGTGGCGAACGTCTGGTATTTCTGGCGATAGGCTTCGCGGATCGTTTTAATCTGATCGGCCAGACGGCCGGTCTTCAGGTACTCATACGTCATCAGCTGCGACAGCGTGCTGGTGTGCAGATCGGTGGTTTGCTTCAGGTTCACCACCGCGCGCTTCAGCCATTCCGGCACCACCACCCAGCCTACGCGCGTGCCCGGCGCGAGGATTTTAGAGAAGGTGGAGGTATACACCACGTTTTCTTCGTTGCCGATATCTTTGGCATGGGCAATTAACGGGCGGAAGACTTCATCGGTATAATTAATTTCGCTGTACGGATCGTCTTCAATGATCACGAAGTCATAGCGCTTCGAGAGTTCCACCAGTTGCTTACGGCGCGCTTCGGAAAGCGTGACGCCGCCGGGGTTACCAAATGTTGGAACGATATAGACCGCTTTGATGGCTTTTTTGGCCACCAGCGCTTCGAGCTCATCCACCTTCATGCCGTCGCCGTCGGTGCCAACGGATTCAAAATTCGCCTGCGCCAGGCCGAATACCTGCAGGGCGGCGAGATAGGTTGGACGCTCGACGACAACAATATCGCCCGGGTTAATTAACGCGCGCGCCAGCACGTCGAGGGACTGCTGTGAACCGGAGGTTACGACCACGTCATCCGCCTTACAGCGAATGCCTCGCCCCTCGCAAATGCGCTGAATCTCTTCCCGCAGTCCCGGTACGCCTTCGGTCAGGCCATACTGAAACGCCTCGCCAAAATGCTGAGATAATACGGCATCAGCTGCGATTTTCAGCCCTTCGCGATCGAACAGATCGGGATTAGGAATACCCCCGCCCAGCGAAATGACGCCGGCCATTTTGCTGTGTTTTAATAATTCACGGATGGCAGATGATTTCAGGCCCTGCGCGCTGCTGGCGAGTTTACTCACGGACATTCTTTGCTTACCTTCTGTTTTTATAGTGTGCTCAATCTTAGCAGAATATGGGCGATAAATTCCGTCAGCTTAGGCAGTGGCCGCAAATCCTGGCGCCACAGTAGATGCACAGGCCTTGGCGCGGGCGTGAACGGTTCCATTACCCGCACCAGTCTGCCGCTTGCCAGTTCTTCCGCCACCAGCACTTCCGGTTGCAGCAACAGCCCCGCCCCGGCTCGCGCCGCCATGCGTAAGCCGTAGCCGTCGTTACACCGTAATACGGCATCCCGTTTCCAGCGCACCTCCCCTTCCACGCCCGGCAGCCGCCACTCGTTGCGTGCCGTCCACACCGTGTGCGAAAGACAGAGATGATCCACCAGATCGTCTGGCGTTTGCGGCGTGCCGTGTCGCGCTAAATAGTCCGGCGCGGCGCAGATCACCATGTTGTAGGGGCACAGGTATTTCGCCACCAGATCGTCGTTGCGAACGTCGCCAATGCGAATGGCCAGATCGACGCCCTCCTCCACCAGATCGACCATTCGGTTGGTGAGATCCAGCTCGATGCGTACCTCCGGGTAGCGCTGTAAAAAGGTTGCCGTCAGCGGGGCGATCACGCAGCCGCCAAACGACGTGGGCGCCGTGACGCGCAGGGTGCCAGACGGCGCGGCGCGCAGCCGTTCAACCGCGCTTTCGGCAATCACGACCTGCTCCAGCACCCGCTTCGCCTCGTCGAAGTAGACGCGTCCGGCATCCGTCAGGCTCTGGCGGCGCGTGTTACGCTCCAGCAGGCGGGTGCCAAGCTGGGATTCCAGCAGCGCAACGTATTTCCCCACCATTACCGCCGACATCTCCAGCCGCGCCGCCGCACCGGTGAAGCTGCCACTTTCCACCACGGCAATAAACGTCTCCATGCTGCGGAGCTTATCCATATTCCAAACCTCTGGTTAGCAATCTTCTAACTTTAGCCGAGTTTATCCGCATTTTAATTTATTAAAGAATGAAGGCTCACAACATAAGGAGTCGGCTATGAAAATCGTCATTATTGGTGCCAGCGGTACGGTCGGTCGTGCGGTAACGGAAGAGCTGAGTCGTCGCCACGAGGTCATCCGCGTCGGTCGCACGCAGGGCGACGAGCAGGTGGATATCACCTCGCAGTCAAGCGTTCAGGCGCTCTTCGAGAAAATCGGCCAGGTGGATGCGATTGTGTCCGCCAGTGGTGGCCTCTACTTTGGCCCGCTCGCGACCATGAAAGACAGCGACTTTAACCAGGGGCTGCAGGATAAACTGCTGGGGCAGGTGCGCCTGGCGCTGACCGGCCAGCACTACCTGAATGAAGGCGGCTCGATTACGTTGATAAGCGGGATCGTGGCACACGAACCGATTGCGCAGGGCGTAAACGCCACCACGGTGAATGCCGCGCTGGAAGGGTTTGTTCGCGCCGCAGCCTGCGAACTGCCGAGCGGGATCCGCATCAACCTGATCAGCCCGACGGTGCTCACCGAATCGGTCGACACGTACGATGGCTTCTTCTCGGGCTTCGAAAGCGTGCCTGCCGCCACGGTGGCGCAAGCCTATCGTCGCAGCGTGGAAGGCGTGCAGACCGGGCGCGTATACAAGGTCGGCTACTGATCCTTGCGGGCGGCGATCAGCACCAGCATCGGGCGCTCCGCCTCTTCGGCCAGCGCGGGCCAGACGTCAACCTGCGCCTGCGTTGGTCCCCACTCGTTGACGTTGCTTATCGTTAATCCGGCCCTGATGAGCGCGTTAAGCGTGGTGCCCAGCGTGCGGTGGTATTTGATCACCCCGTCCGCCAGCCAGTTGCTGACGCGCTGGCCTTCGTCCTGATAATGATTCACGCCCCAGAACCGCTCGCCGTTATCGTCGGTGAGCCAGCCCTGACGCGAGGCGCAGGTGTAAATGGGGTGCTCCATCGAAAAGACCAGGCAGCCGCCGGGCTTAAGCGCGCGCTGAACCTCGGCAAATACCGTGTCCAGTTCCGGCAGATAGTGCAGCGCCAGCGAGCTGTAGACCAGATCGACGCTGTTTTCGTCGAGGCTGAGAGAGTCCAGATCGCTACGCTGATAGTGAATCAGTGGGTCCGCGGTAAGCTCCGCTGCGCGGGCGAGCATCTTTTCTGAGATATCGATCCCCGTGACGTGAGCAGCACCCAGCTCGCGCGCGGCGCGGCAGAACCAGCCGTAGCCGCAGCCGAGATCGACAACCGATTTACCGGTTAAATCGGGCAGCAGGCTTTTCAGCGCGGGCCACTCCGGCGCGCCGTCCAGCCCCTGCACCGAGCGCGGAAGCTGGGCGTAGCCTTCAAAAAACGCCGGGTTGTCGTAGATGTTTTGTGCCATGGCAGATCCCTCTTTAAGAATGTGCACAGCAGTATACTGCATTGTCGGGTGGCGGCTTCGCCTTACCCGACCTACAAAATCTCCGAACCGTAGGCCGGGTAAGCGCAGCGCCACCCGGCACCCCATTAGCCCACCGTACCCCAGACCAGATTTCCTTTATGGAACGTTGCGGTACGCGGGGAAATGCGCGCCACGGCTTCGGCGGAACAGGAGGCGTCCACCAGCACAAAGCTGGCGTCATCCTGCGCTTTCGGCCACAAGCGCTCCCCTTTGTCATTCAGCGGCAGCACGTCGCCGGTCGCAATCCCCAGCGCGCGGGAGAGCGTCTGCTCGTTCGGGCGGATGTAGAGCTGGGCGTAAAGATTGGCTTTCTCCAGCATGTCCCCCAGACCGTACGGCGACCAGTGGTCGATCACGCTGTCGGTGCCGGTCATCACAAACACGCCCTTGTCCCGCAACTGCTTCAGCGGCATATGCAGGGTGCCAATCGGCACGGTCGAAGCGATGGTCACCTGCTGCGCCGCCATGCGGGTGGCGATCTCATCCACCTGCTGTTCGTTGAGCGTCGCCAGCGCGAAGGCGTGGCTGATGGTGAGTTTCCCCTTCAGCGCCGGCGTTTTCTCCACGGTTTCGACCATGTAGTTCACCGCCGCCACGCCCGCCGGGCTGGTTTCGTGCAGGTGAATGTCCACCCCTTTGTCGTAGTCCAGCGCAATCTGGAACATCAGATCGAGAGATTTCTCCATCGCGCCGTCAACGTTGGTTGGATCCAGCCCGCCCACGTAGTGCGCCCCGGCCTGCATCGCCTCGCGCATCAGCTTTTCAGAATTCGACAGCAGCAGCCCGTGCTGCGGGAAGGCGACGATTTCGCAGTCAAAACCAGGTTTGCGGCGCGCCAGGACCGCCTGCAAATTTTCCAGGTTTTTCAGACCGGAAACCGGCTCAATGTTGCAGTGGCTGCGGGCGATGGTGGAGCCTTTCGACTGGATCAGGTCGATCAGCTTTTCCGCACGCTCCTGGGTGTAGGGCTGCAGCTCAGGCAACAGCTTCTGTTCCAGGCGGATCATATCCTGAATCGTGGTGCCCGCCGGGCGGTTGAGCGATCGCCACGGGCCGCCGTAGAAGGTTTTATCCAGGTGGATGTGCATGTCGCGCATTGCCGGGAGCATCAGCTTGTTGCCCGCATCGTAGTGCGGCAGCGTGGCGTCGGCGTGGCGCTTGTTGTCGTGCAGGGCGACGATCTTCCCGTCCTTGATCTCCAGCGTTTTCAGCTCGGTACGGGTGCTCGTCGCCACGCCGCCGTCGAAGTTAAACCCGGCTTCGAGCAGCACGTTGTCCAAATAGTAATGTTTCGCGGTGATATTCATAGGCTTACCGGTCTCGCAGAGTGGCTTTGCGGAGTCAGCAGCATACGCGACGGATCCGGTCGCGCCAAACAGCGCGCAGGCGGTCACCATTTTGCCGCTCTGGCTGATAAATTGACGGCGGCTTTTGTGTTCACTCATCTCATCTTCCTTCATTCACAATATGGGTACCGGTTTCCCCGCGCAGCGCGGCGGGCAGGCAGTCTGGCGAGGTGATGATCACCCGCTTGCCGCCGTGGTGTAAAAATTCCAGCGAGGCGACGATTTTGGGCAGCATGCTGCCCGCCGGGAAATGACCTTCTTCCCTGTAGCGCGTCATCTCCGCTACGTTGACGGTGTCCAGCGCCTGCTGGTTTGGCTTGCCGAAGTTGACGCACACCTTTTCCACGCCGGTGGTAATCACCAGCACGTCGGCGCGGATCTCGCGTGCCAGCAGCGCGGTGGAGAGATCTTTATCAATCACCGCGTCAACGCTCTGGTAATCGCCCTGCTCAGTGCGCACCACCGGAATACCGCCGCCGCCCGCGCCGATCACCACAAAGCCTTTTTGCGTCAGGGTCTTGATCGCATCGGCCTCGACAATGCGCAACGGCTGCGGCGAGGCCACCACGCGACGATATCCCCGGCCCGAATCCTCAACAAAGTGCCAGTCCGGGTGCGCGCGCTGCAGTTCGTCGCGCTGCGCCTCGCTGAAGAACGCGCCGATCGGTTTCGTCGGGTGCGTAAAACCGGGATCGTTTTTATCCACTTCCACCTGCGTGACGACCGTAACCGCTTTTTGCTCCCCGCGCGCGGCCAGGCGGTTGTTCAGCGCCTGCTGGATCAGGTAGCCAATGCCGCCCTGGGTGTCCGCCACGCAGTTTGCCAGCGGCGTGAGGGGAAGCCCCTCCCGCTCGTGGGCAATTTCAGCCCGGCGCAGATCCAGCCCCACCTGAGGGCCGTTGCCGTGGGTAAGCACGATGTCATAGTCGGAGGCCAACATTTCGAGCACGGACTCTGCCACCGCTTTAACCGCCTGCGCCTGATGTTCAACCGACTGGCTGGCGTTGTCTTTGATAATGCTGTTGCCGCCAATGGCGACGACCATAAGCTCTTTCATACGTGCTCCTTCGCAACAGTACCCGGCTCAGCGCTCGCCGCTTCACGGCTATCCAGCACATGCTTCACCACAAACATGCCGCCCATCATCAGATACGCGGTGACGAACATCAGCGAACTGCCTTCGGCAAAGCCCACGACCGGAGCGTGGATCACCCCGAACAGCGCCAGCAACGCCCCACCCGCCGCAGCCACGGCACCGCGCAGCGGTTTGTTAATGATGGCGAAAATGGCGATACAGCCCCACAGCATGCTGGCGAGCGGTGCCCCGTTCCCCAGATGGACTAATCCTTCGTAGTAGATCCCTTTGCTGTGCAGCACGTCGGTGCCGATTTTGGCGGCATTCGTACCCGCCGCGCCCATCACGCTGTTCATCATGGTCAGCGCCCAGTTGGCGATCCACGGGAACAGGCAGATGAAGATCACGGGCACTTCCACCTTCGGCGTTTCCCTTACCACCTGATTGGCGGTGACCACGCCGATAAACACCAGAATCGGCACGATGGCGGTCATCGGAATGATGGCGAGCATAAACGCCCCCAGCCCGAACAGCGGCACGATGAACATGGTCACGCCGGAGGCCAGCGTGTAGCCGATGCTCGCACCCATCGCTTTCCAGCCGGGATGGCCGACGTAGACCGTCACCGGGAACGGGTTCCCCATCAGACAGCCGAGCATGGAGGCCAGACCGTTAGCCAGCATGACTTTACGCGTCGGGTATTCATCCCCCGCCGCGTGGGCGCTTTCGATGTTCTCCAGGTCAAAGATGTAGTTCGCCAGACCCAGCGGTACGGCAGAGGCAAGATACGGTAGCGCGTGCGGCAGCCCCTGCAGGAAACCTTCCACGTGCACCTGCGGCGGGTTAAAGCCGAAGGATGACATGGAGGCTTTGATCGCCTCCGGGCTCTGCAGGCCGGAGATCCACGCCAGGGCCGTGCCGGCAATCAGCAACAGCAATCCGGTTGGGATGCGGGCAAAGATCGGCTTTTTACCGAACCAGTTGATGAAAATCAGCAGCAGCACGATAAACGACACGGTCGGCGCCTCGAACGCCTGCAGCATCGGGTTCATCGCCAGCAGCAGCAGACCCAAACCGGACAGGCACGACAGCAGCACGGTGCGCGGGATCATCTTGCGGATGGTTTCCCCTAAAAAAGAGCCGCCCGCCAGGATCATCGCCTCAACAAAGCACCACACCAGGCCAATCTGGATGGCGAACTCCGCATCACCGGTCTGCTGATAGACCGGCATCAGCACCAGGAAGGTCACGGTAAAAATCGACGGCGCGCTCGGGCCGGACGGCAGCGCGGTGACGTCCGTGCGTCCGGTGGCGCGCGCCATCTGCATGCCAAACCAGGCGTAGCAAATACTCGCGGTCAGCACCGCCAGCCCGAAGGCTGGCGCAATGCGTCCATAAACAATCTCCTTCGGGATGCCGACGACAAAAATGAGCAACCCCATCATGGTCAGCAAATTGGTCAGGTTGTTGGTCATCAACCCGAAATACGCCGCCCAGTCACCTCTTTTCCACTCCAGTTTCATGTTTTTCATGGATGCATGCCTTATAAAAAGTAGCGATCGCGGAAGGTCAACAGCGCCTTTTCAAAACAGCTAAACGGCGGGTGAACGATGCCCGCCCCAATCATGCCGATGCCCGCATCTTTATGCGCAATAGCGGTGTTAATTACCGGCAGAATGCCGCTGCCGGCGACTCTGGTGATGTCGATGGCGGTCGGGATCCCCATAAACGAGAGCAACGGAATAGTGACGTTCGGGTTTTCGCCGAGGGTGATTTCGCGCATCTGACGGGAGAAGTCGATAGCTTCCTCCACCGTGCCGCCCACCAGCGCAACGATCGCCGGGGCCGTCGCCATCGCAAAGCCGCCGATGCCGTAGGTTTCGGTGATGGCGCTGTCGCCGATATCCAGCCCGGAGTCTTCCGGCTTATAGCCCGCGAACATCGGGCCGATCACCTGCTGCGCCGGGCCGGTGAACCACTGCCCCGGAAGGCCGGAAACGCGCAGGCCGAACTCGTAGCCGTTGCGCGCCATGGTGGTAACCACGGTGCTGTATTCAATGCCGTGAGCGGCATCCAGGGCGGCTTTACACATCGCCATCCACGTCGGGCCGGAAAAGTAGTCGCTGCTGGCGACAAACTCGAACACCTCGCGCTGCTGCTCAACCGGATAGCCCGCCTGGATCAGCCCCGGGGTCAGCGCCTGGATCAGCAGCGTGGTGCCCGCGTTGTTGCGGTTGTGGCACTCGTCGCCCATGTGCAGCGCCTGGGCCAGCATCAGGCGCAGGTCGATTTCGCCGATAATCTTCATCGCGTCGCGCAGCATCGGGCCGAGCACGTCCCGCATCCAGTGCAGGCGGTCGATGACGCTCTGGTCGTTGGCCCCCATGCGCAGGATCTTCGCCATCTGCTCGCTGAGGTTGGTGAAGGCGCGGTTGCCGTAGGTTTTGTTCTCAACAATGTGCATAAACATCGACGCAGAGGTAACGCCCGCCATGGAGCCCACGCAGTCATGCTCGTGGCACGGCGAGAAGGTGATCTCCCCTGAGGCGGCAAGCCGTGCCGCGTCGTCCAGATCTTTCGCCAGCCCTTCAAACACCAGCGCACCGGTGACCGCGCCTTTCATCGCGCCACACATGTTTTCCCAGGAGACAGGCGGACCAGCGTGCAGAATGGTGGTGCGGGTCATCCCCGGCACGACGTTAATCGCCTGGTCATAGCCCACCAGCACCGGATGGGACTGAATAATGCGCTCAAGGGCGATTTGGTTGGCGGCGGCGATCTTCTCCGCCAGCGGTTTTTCCGCCAGCTGATCCAGCGCTTCAACCACCTGCATATTGCCCTGCCCCGGCGGCGTCCAGTCGAGCTGGGTGACGGGTACGTGCTGCTTTTTAAGATCGTCGCTGAACATCGCGATACCCACGTTAATGACGTTCAGCGGCTGGTTAAATAAGGTGGTCATTATGCGTTCTCTCCTTTGCAGACAAATTCGCGTGCCAGTAATCCGGTATTGGTGCTGCTGCTGGCCCAGATGACGCCTGCGTCGGTCAGCATCTGGCACTGCTGTGCCAGCGACTGCGGATCCTGATCGGTGCCGAGCACGTATCCGAGGATCTCAAGCGGACGGTTATCGGCCTTCGCGATGGCCTGCGCCTCTTTGATCGCGTCGATCATCACCCCCACCGGATCCTCGTGCGCGCCGAAGCCCAGCACAAAGTCCATCACGATGACGCCCACTTCCGGGTCGCGGGCTTCCTGCAGCAGGCGGCTGATGCGGTTGGTCGGGTCGATCATCGGGTGCGGCTTGCCGTTGGTGAAATCGTCGTCGCCAAAGTCGAGGAAGGTGTGGGCTTTACTGACGCTGACGTCCGGCAGGCGTTTAGCGGGATCCGGCTGGATATTGCTGTACACGTCGTCGAACTTCTCCAGCGCGGCAAACATCGCCTCGTCGCACAGGGTGCCGCCGCAGAACAGGCCGCGAATGTACTTCTGCTGCGGGGTGAGGCGGGCGCGCACCTCTTCAATCAATGGCCAGTTGAGCGGGTGCAGATCAAGGGACTCTTTTTTGATGCCGGTAAGCAGAACGGCCTTCAGCGCCGCCTCTTTGGTGCCGCGCGCGAACTGCAGTCCGTCCTCATCGGCGGGCGGTTCATTGCGGCCGAGGAAGCAAACCACCACCGGCTTGCGGCAGGCTCTGGCGCGGGCCAGCACCTTTTCTGCCACGGCAGGAGCCGCTGGTTTGGAGATCAGCGCGATAACCTGGGTGCCCTCGTCGGCTTCCAGCATGTCGATGGCGTCCAGCATCATCAGGCCGCCGATCTTCTCGCTAAGATCGCGCCCGCCGGTGCCAATCAGCTGCGACACGCCGCCGCCAAACTCGTGAATGCGCACGCTCAGCTCCTGGCTGCCGGTGCCGGATGCGCCGACAATGCCAATCGAGCCGCGGCGCACCGCGTTGGCGAAGCACAGTCCCGCGCCGTTGATGATGGCGGTGCCGCAGTCCGGCCCCATCATCAGCAGTCCTTTCTGGTGCGCCAGCTGCTTCAGCGCCAGCTCGTCGTCGAGCGAGACGTTATCGGAGAAGAGCATTACGTTGAGATCGTTTTTCAGCGCCTGACGCGCCTCGCGGGCGGCGAAGGTGCCATTGACGGAGATCACCGCAAGGTTGCTCTCCGGGCGATGGGTTTTAGCGCTGGCAATCGTCGCGTAGCGCGCTTCATGAGAGCCCGCGCTCTCTTTACGCGTGAACAGCGCTTCAATAGCGGCCAGCGTTTCATCATTCGCCGCGTCACCTTTAATGACGATCATCAGGTCGCCGTTTTTCGCCTCATTTAATTCCGGCGTTAACAGCCCGAGGTTTTTTAATACGCCCTTATTCATTTCCGTTGCCATGGCGACAAAGGCCTGTTCAACGCCCGGCAATTTATTGGCTTTAGTGGAAACGGACATTAATGACACGGAGTCAAAATAGGTGTTCTTTTTTATGACAATTTTCGTTGGCATTATTTTCTCCTGAAAGCGGATAAAAGGGGGCCGCCGTCGTGCACAATGCACGTCGGTAAAAAATGCTTTATTTAATTAGCGGCCAGCCGGGACGGGCTGACCGATTGTTTTACGCGCCCGCCGCCAGCAGCAGGTCGGCAATCTCAGTGAAGCCTTTCTCCCGCGCCAGTTCGAGCGGGGTTTTGCCGTATTTGTCGGTCATATGCGGGTTCGCGCCGTGATCCAGTAACAGCTTCACAATCTCTTGCTGTTTCGCACCGCCGTCGTTTAACACAATGGCTTCCAGCAGCGGCGTCCAGCCGACAAAGTTGGTGTGGTTAACGTTGATATCGGTTTTTTCCAGCAGCTCGCGCACGATCTCCACGTGCCCTTTTTCACTGGCAGGCGTAATGCCCACGCCGCCAAAACGCGTCAGGCGGTCGAGATCCGGATTCGCGGGTAATACCAGCCGCAGGAGGGTTAAATCATTGGTCAGGCAGCTAATGAGGAAAGGGTTAAAGCAGGTCTGATCCTGTTTATCAATATCTGCCCCGGCGGCAATTAAAAATTCTACGCAGGAATAGTGTTTTTTCAGGCTGGCAATCGTAACGGCGGTTCTTTTCTGGCGGTTAGTGGCGTTAATATCCACGCCTTTCTCCAGACAGGCTTTTAGCGCATCGCTATTGCCCTCTTCTGCCGCCAGCAGAAATTCCGTAACCAGTTCAGTTGCAGACATATTCAGACTCCCGATGTTTTTCTTTCTGTTGACCTGAGAATAGCAACAGCCTGGTCATAAAAGAATCCGCTTAAAAATGATTCATCGACAGTCAATTCATTGTTGAGTTAAATTCAACAGTTCGGTCAAAACGTGCGTCTGTGCAACCTTTTTCTTATGTTTAGCCGCTTTTTAGCGCGTCAAAACGCATTATGCTTATGTCTGATAAAGCCTTATGCACCAGGGCTTTCGGCAAAGCGTCAGAACTGTGATCGGCTTCAAATGCGTTGTAACAGCGTTGTTAAAATATGTTCAAAACTGATGTCTGACGGAGCCGTGATATGAATTCCATCTTTACCGAAGAGAACCTGCTGGCCTTCACCACCGCCGCCCGCTTTGGCAGCTTCAGCAAAGCCGCCGCCGAACTGGGCGTCACCACCTCCGCCATCAGCTACACCATTAAGCGCATGGAGACCGGGCTGGACGTGGTGCTGTTCGTGCGTAACACGCGCAGCATTGAACTGACCGAGTCCGGCTTTTACTTTTACCGCAAAGCCACCGACCTGCTTAACGACTTTTACGCCATCAAGCGCGGGATTGATACCATCTCACAGGGCATCGAGGCGCGGGTGCGCATCTGTATCAACCAGCTGTTGTATACGCCGCGCCATACCGCGCGGCTGCTGCAGGTGCTGAAAAAGCAGTTTCCCACCTGCCAGATCACCGTCACCACCGAAGTCTATAACGGCGTATGGGACTCCATTATCAACAACCAGGCCAATATCGCCATTGGCGCACCGGACACGCTGCTCGACGGCGGCGGAATTGACTACACCGAAATCGGCGCCATTCGCTGGGTGTTTGCCATCGCGCCGGCGCACCCGCTGGCGTTCGTTCCGGAACCGATAGCGGAAAGCCAGCTGCGCCTGTACCCCAACATCATGGTGGAAGATACCGCGCACACCATTAACAAGAAGGTGGGCTGGCTGCTACACGGGCAGGAGGCGATTCTGGTGCCGGACTTTAATACCAAATGCCAGTGTCAGATTCTGGGCGAAGGGATAGGTTTTTTACCGGAACATATGGCGCGGGAAGCGGTGGAAGACGGGCTGCTGGTGACGCGGCGTATCAATAACCCGCGTCAGGATTCGCGCATGCTGCTCGCCACGCAGCATGCCGCGACCGGCCAGGTCACGCGCTGGATCAAACAGCAGTTTGGCCCCCAGGGCGTGCTGACCGGGATCTACAGCGACTTACTCTGGCGTGCTTAGCTCTTACTCTGAACCCAGAAAGCGTGGATAAGACCCGGGATGTAGCCCAGCAGCGTCAGAATAATGTTGATAATAAACGCCCAGCCGAAACCTTTGCCCAACAGCACGCCCAGCGGCGGCAACAGGATGGTAAAAACAATACGCCAAAAACCCATATCAAAACTCCGTGCAAGCTAATCCATTGAAAATAATAAAGAGAACTATCTCTAAGCATAGCCAGTTTACCTGTCTGCGCCAGTTCTCTCCCCCGCGTTTACCCTCTTTTACGCTTTTGACGCTGGCGTAATGCGCACAATTACTTTAGCATTAACTTAATTAAGCAAATACTAAACTATCATGACCGAACTCGAACAGCTTCAGGCCAGCGCAGAGCAGGCCGCAAACCTTTTAAAAGAGATGAGCAATCCGCGTCGCCTGCTGATCCTCTGCACGCTGTGCGGCGCCCCCGGCACCAGCGCGGGGGAACTGGCCCGCGCGACGGGGCTGAGCCCTTCCGCCACGTCGCAGCATCTGGCGCGCATGCGTGAGGAAGGTCTGATTGACAGTACCCGCGAGGCACAGCGCATTCACTATTTCATTAAAAACGACGCGGTGCATCAGCTCATCAGCACCCTGAAAACCCTTTATTGCCCGTAAGGAGCCGCCATGTCACTTCCCCTTATTTCGCCGCGCGAGGCCAGCGCCCGCATCGCTGAAGGTGCAAAGCTGATTGATATTCGTGATGCCGACGAGTACGCCCGCGAGCATATTCCCGCCGCGCAGTCCATGCCGCTGGATACCTTACCCGGTGGACTTAAAACGCACGCGGGCGAAACGGTGATTTTTCACTGCCAGTCTGGCGCCCGCACCTCAGGCAATGCCGATCGCCTTGCGCAGGCTGCCGCCCCCGCTCAGGCACTGGTGGTCGAAGGGGGCATTCAGGGCTGGAAGCAGGCGGGTCTGCAGACTGACGAAGACAAAACCCAGCCGCTGCCGCTGATGCGTCAGGTGCAAATTGCCGCCGGGCTGCTCATTCTCTGCGGCGTGGTGCTGGGCTATAGCGTCTCCGGCGGCTTTTTCCTGCTCAGCGGCTTCGTAGGGGCCGGGCTGCTGTTCGCCGGTGTGACCGGTTTTTGCGGCATGGCGAGGCTGCTCAAGGTGATGCCCTGGAACCGTCGTACCTCATAAGCAGTAATCGCTGAAATACGCTGTACCCGCCGTCATACGTGGGCTAATGTGAAGATCGCTAAAACGATGAGGAGGTAATATGTTTTCTGTCGGTGATTATGTTCAACCGCGTAAAGGCGGCCCGAAGCTGAAAGTGCTTGAAGTGAATGGTGACAGCGTTGTGGCGGTACAGGCCAGCAATGAGCAAGGCGAGAAATATACCCTGAAAGCGGCCGATCTGGCGCCGTATACCGAAGACGGTGATTTCGGCGTCTGCTGAAAAAAATGCCGGGCGGCGTGTTCCGCCCGGTTTACCTGTTTAGATCAGAAAATCTTCCAGTGATTTGCCGTTTGCCAGCGCGCTGGCAATAGGCTTCGGCGTGCGGCCCTGGCCGGTCCACGTTTTCTCTTCACCGTTCTGGTCAATAAAGCGATATTTGGCATCACGCGGCTTGCGCTTTTTCACTGGCTTACCCGCCTGCCCCAGTTCAGAGCCCAGCAGATCGGTCGGTGAAATACCATCGGCTTTCATTCGTTCCAGCAGGGCATTAATTTTCTCCTGCTGCTCAGCCCGCTGCTGCTCTAATTCCGCCAGCTCACTACGTTTCTCTTCAGCAACGACCCTGACCTTTTCCAGCATTTCCTCAAGAACGTCCAGGGATAATTCGCGTGCCATGGCGCGCAGAGTTCGGATATTATTAAGATTCTGTAACGTCAAAGACATATTATTTGAAAACCTTCTCTTTAGGGTAAATAGATAAATCACCGACAGAATAATTCATTTCCGCTGAAATATCTACCCGCGGGGCGTCCCTGCCAATAGCGTAAATATGTTTTACTGCCACCCTTAATATTATCTTATAACGCCTGTGGGATACGCATGGATTCAATCACCCCATCAATATAAATGGTCATCCTTAATCAAAATTTCAGCATCCTGCGCTGCCCAAAAGCGGGTTGACGCCCTCGTCAGTGTGAAGAGATACAACTCTCTGATTTACATTAAAAAATCATCAAACGAGACACATTATAACGAAGCGAACAAAAAACCATCAATTTTAGAGAATTTTGTGGACAAAACGCGTTTAAATAAAAATTAATCACTAGTTGTTAGTTCAAACATAGAGATATACGCTATACACGTCAAACAAACCAACCTAAAGCACTAATCGCTTAGGGAAAATCGTTTCTTTTGTGTTCTTCTCAAGGAGTTCAGACATGTTCTCACCGCAATCACGCCTTCGCCATGCCGTGGCGGATACTTTCGCGATGGTTGTCTACTGTTCCGTTGTGAACATGCTGATCGAAATATTCCTCTCCGGAATGACCTTCGAGCAGTCACTTTCTTCTCGTCTGGTGGCGATCCCGGTCAATATTATTATTGCATGGCCTTACGGCTTATACCGCGATGCCGTCATGCGTTTCGCACGTCGTATCAGCCCCGCAGGCTGGGTGAAAAACCTGGCGGACGTTCTGGCCTATGTGACGTTCCAGTCGCCGGTTTATGTGGCTATTCTGCTGACGGTGGGCGCGGACTGGCACCAGATCGCTGCGGCGGTCAGTTCGAATATTGTGATTTCAATGCTGATGGGGGCGGTATATGGCTATTTCCTCGACTACTGTCGCCGCCTGTTTAAGGTCAGCCAGTACAGCCAGGCAAAAGCGTGATGTGAAGCGACTGGCGCACGCCAGTCGCAAATTTACTGTACGTCGCCAAACAGTCCCTTCAAAAACCGTTCCAGCGCCATACGCGAGCTGAAACCATGCGGAATACCATAATGCTCATGCGTCTCTCCGCCTAAATAGAGCGGAAATTGCTGATAGTGATCGCAGGTTTTAATATCCGAGGCAGGCTCAGCAAATGACAGGCTTCTGTCTTTCAGCGTCGGGTGAATAATGAGAGCGGTACGTCCCATTCTTGCTTCACGATTAACGTAAACATAATTCTCGCCACGGCGATATCCATACGCTTTTGGCGTCACCTCATCCATGGTGAATCCCTCTTTTTCAAGAACGCGCGCCACCTCATCAGGTCGTAAATACATATCTTTTCCTCGTTATCTTTTCCTGCCCGGCAACCTTACAGTATTCAGCATTAGCAGGGCTTTCAGAATAGTCCATAAACTGCCAGATAACGCGTGATGCGCTTCAGATATTAAATTTCTGAACTAAACTGAACGGGAACGCAAAATTACGGAGGATCGTATGTTTAACAGACCGAACCGAAACGATATTAATGACGATGCGCAGGATATTCGTAATGATGTCAGCCAATTAGCGGACACGCTGGAAGAGGTGCTGAAATCCTGGGGAAGTGACGCGAAGGACGAAGCGGATGCCGCAAAACGTAAGGCTCAGTCTCTGCTCCGTGAAACCCGCGCGCGCTTAAACGGCCGCACGCGTACGACACAGGCTGCCTGCGATGCGGTCAGTTGCGCAACGACCTTCGTGCGCGAGAAGCCGCTCTGTACGCTCGGCACGGTAGCGGCAGTCGGTATCTTTGTGGGCGCTCTGCTTAGCCTGCGTAAATAACCCGCTCACGCACCGTTATCTGCCCCGGTGGTCAGTGGCTGCCGGGGCTTTTCTTTGCCTTCTCGCCTGTAAAACCCGTATAGCCTGCCCTGCCCCGCTGAGCTCATCATCGTGACAACATCAATCTGAATTTCCCATATCTTGTATGGTTGAAACTTAAGATAACTACATCTAGTATTCATTTTAGCAAGACACACACAACCTGACGCGATGATTCGCGCCGTTCTCTCATTTTAAATGGAAATACGAATCATGAGCATTACTATTTACACTCGTAACGATTGTGTTCAGTGCCACGCGACCAAACGGGCGATGGAAAGCCGCGGCGTGGCGTTTGAGATGGTGAATATTGACCAGCAGCCCGAGGCCGCCGATACCCTTCGCGCGCAGGGTTTCCGTCAGCTTCCGGTGGTGGTGGCCGGGGAGACCAGCTGGTCTGGCTTCCGTCCGGACATGATCAACCGCATCGCCGCGCAGGCCGCACGGGCATGAGCAGACTGGTGTTCTTCTCCAGCAGCTCGGAAAACACGCTCCGTTTTATTGAGCGCGTCGGGCTGCCTGCGGTGCGCATTCCGCTTAACGAGCGGGAGCGGATCCGGGTAGAGGAACCTTACATTCTGGTGGTGCCCAGCTATGGCGGAGGCGGCACGGCGGGCGCAGTGCCTCGCCAGGTGATCCGCTTTCTGAACGATCCTCATAACCGGGAGCTGATCCGCGGCGTCATTGCGGCGGGGAATCGCAATTTCGGCGACGCCTTTGGCCGCGCCGGAGATGTCATCTCTCAAAAATGCGGCGTGCCGTATCTCTATCGCTTTGAGCTGATGGGGACGCAGCAGGACGTCGAAAACGTGCGTAAAGGAGTGAACGAATTTTGGCAACGACAACCGCAGAACGGGTAATACAGGCGACGCCGGATTACCACGCATTAAACGCGATGCTTAACCTCTACGACCGGGAGGGACGCATTCAGTTTGATAAAGACCGTGAGGCGGTGGACGCCTTTTTTGCCGCCCACGTGCGGCCCAACAGCGTGACCTTTACGAGCCAGGATGAACGTCTCGACCACCTGGTTAATGAGGGGTACTACGATGCGCGCGTCCTCACCCGCTACGAACGCGCCTTCGTCGTGAAGCTGTTTGAACGCGCCCACGCCAGCGGCTTTCGTTTCCAGACGTTCCTTGGCGCGTGGAAGTTCTACACCAGCTACACCCTGAAGACCTTTGACGGTAAGCGCTACTTAGAAAGCTTTGAAGATCGCGTGGTGATGGTCGCGCTGACCCTGGCGCAGGGCGATGAAGCGCTGGCGCAACAGCTCACCGACGAGATCCTCTCCGGCCGCTTCCAGCCCGCCACACCCACCTTTCTCAACTGCGGCAAAGCCCAGCGCGGTGAACTGGTCTCCTGCTTCCTGCTGCGTATCGAAGATAATATGGAGTCGATTGGCCGCGCGGTGAACTCGGCGCTGCAGCTTTCCAAACGCGGCGGCGGCGTGGCGTTTTTGCTCTCTAACCTGCGCGAAGCGGGCGCGCCGATCAAGCGCATCGAAAACCAGTCCTCCGGCGTGATCCCGGTGATGAAGATGCTGGAGGATGCGTTCTCCTATGCTAACCAGCTTGGCGCGCGCCAGGGCGCGGGAGCGGTTTACCTGCACGCGCACCATCCGGACATTCTGCGTTTTCTCGATACCAAGCGCGAAAACGCCGACGAAAAAATCCGTATCAAAACCCTGTCGCTTGGCGTGGTGATCCCGGATATCACCTTTAAACTGGCCAAAGAGAATGCCGAGATGGCGCTCTTCTCGCCGTATGACGTTGAGCGAATCTATGGCAAAGCCTTTGGCGACGTGGCCATCAGCGAACTTTATGACGTGCTGGTAGCCGACGAGCGCATTCGCAAAAAATATATCAACGCCCGCGATTTCTTCCAGACGCTTGCCGAAATTCAGTTTGAGTCCGGCTATCCGTACATCATGTACGAAGATACGGTAAACCGCGCGAACCCGATTGCCGGGCGCATCAACATGAGCAACCTGTGCTCGGAGATTTTGCAGGTCAACAGCGCGTCCGGCTATGACGAGAATCTGGACTATGCGGAGATCGGCAAAGACATCTCCTGCAACCTCGGGTCGCTGAATATCGCCCACACCATGGATTCCCCCGACTTTGGCCGCACGATAGAAACCGCCATTCGCGGGCTGACGGCGGTGTCGGACATGAGCCACATCCGCAGCGTGCCGTCCATCGAAGCGGGCAACGCTGCGTCGCACGCTATCGGGCTGGGGCAGATGAACCTCCACGGCTATCTGGCGCGGGAGGGCATCGCCTACGGCAGTCCGGAAGGGCTAGACTTCACCAACCTCTATTTTTACACCGTCACCTGGCACGCGCTGCATACCTCGATGATGCTGGCGCGCGAGCGCAACCAGCATTTTGCGGGCTTTGAGCAGTCCCGCTACGCCAGCGGGGCGTATTTTAGTCCGTATCTTGAAGGCGACTGGCAGCCGAAAACCGAAAAAGTACGCGAACTGTTTGCTCGCGCCGGAATTGTGTTGCCGACGCGCGCGATGTGGCAGCAGTTGCGTGATGACGTGATGCGCTACGGCATCTACAACCAGAACCTGCAGGCCGTACCGCCAACCGGCTCGATCTCCTACATCAATCACGCCACGTCGAGCATTCACCCGATCGTGTCGAAAATCGAAATTCGCAAAGAAGGCAAAACCGGACGCGTTTACTACCCTGCCCCGTTTATGACCAACGAGAACCTGGCTCTGTATCAGGACGCATACGAGATTGGCCCGGAAAAAATCATCGATACCTACGCCGAGGCGACGAAACACGTGGATCAGGGACTCTCGCTTACGCTGTTCTTCCCGGATACCGCCACCACGCGGGACATCAACAAAGCCCAGATCTACGCCTGGAAGAAAGGCATCAAAACGCTCTACTACATTCGCCTGCGCCAGCTTGCGCTGGAAGGCACCGAAATTGAAGGCTGCGTGTCCTGCGCGCTGTAAGGAGAAAGGATGAAACTGTCACGCGTGAGTGCCGTTAACTGGAACAAAATCCAGGACGATAAAGACCTGGAGGTATGGAACCGCCTGACCAGCAACTTCTGGCTGCCGGAAAAGGTTCCGCTCTCCAACGATATTCCGGCCTGGCAAACCCTGAGTCACGCCGAGCAGCAGCTGACGATCCGCGTCTTTACCGGCCTGACACTGCTCGACACCATTCAAAATACCGTCGGCGCACCGGCTCTGATGAGTGACGCGCTGACGCCGCACGAAGAGGCGGTGATGTCGAACATCAGCTTTATGGAGGCGGTGCACGCCCGCTCCTACAGTTCGATTTTCTCCACGCTGTGCCAGACCAAAGACGTGGACGCAGCCTACGCATGGAGTGAAGCGAGCGAGTCACTACAGAGAAAGGCGGAGCTGGTGCTGACGTATTATCGGGACGACGAGCCGCTGAAGAAGAAGAGCGCCAGCGTGTTTCTGGAATCCTTCCTCTTCTATTCTGGCTTCTGGCTGCCCATGTACTGGTCGAGCCGGGGCAAGCTCACCAATACCGCCGATTTGATTCGTCTCATCATTCGTGATGAAGCGGTGCACGGGTATTACATCGGCTATAAGTATCAGAAAGGGCTGGAAAAGGTCAGCGACGCGGAGCGAGAGGAGCTCAAAGGGTTTGCGCTTGATTTGCTGATGGATCTGTACGACAACGAGCTGAGCTATACCGAAGAACTCTACGCTGGTACCGGCTGGGAGGAAGACGTGAAGGCCTTCCTCTGCTACAACGCCAACAAGGCGCTGATGAACCTGGGTTACGAGGCGCTTTTCCCACCGGAGATGGCGGAGGTGAACCCGGCGATTCTGTCCGCGCTGTCGCCCAACGCCGACGAAAACCACGATTTCTTCTCCGGGTCGGGTTCATCGTACGTGATGGGCAAAGCGGTGGAAACCGAGGATGAAGACTGGGATTTTTAATGAACGTTAACGTTCATTAATTTAATATAAACCCAACAATTTCCTCTCTAATATTTACAAAGCAACTACACTGTCATTTCTGCGTCATATTCGCCTGAATCACCCGATTCAGGCGAAATTCTCCTGCGCCACAGCAAAAAATTGAGAAAAATTCAGATCACGCTCAGCCCTTTACTCATGGGAAATTCAGCCGTTTCGCTTCCCTGAAAATTCACGTCATAAGTAAAACCAGGGTTGTCTCAGATTCTCAGTATGTTAGGGTTATGCCCGTTAACAATTTACCATGGTAATCATATCGACATAAACAAATAACAGGACACTCTCTATTGCATGGCAATTAAATTAGAAGTGAAAAATCTTTATAAAGTATTTGGCGAGCATCCGCAGCGCGCATTCAAATATATTGAGAAAGGCCTTTCGAAAGAGCAAATTCTGGAAAAAACCGGGCTATCGCTTGGCGTTAAAGACGCCAGTCTGGCCATTGAAGAAGGCGAGATTTTTGTCATCATGGGATTATCCGGTTCGGGTAAATCCACTATGGTTCGCCTTCTCAATCGCCTGATTGAACCCACCCGCGGACAGGTACTGATTGACGGCGTGGATATCGCCAGAATATCAGACGCCGAGCTTCGCGAGGTGCGCAGAAAGAAGATTGCGATGGTATTCCAGTCATTCGCGCTGATGCCGCACATGACGGTACTGGATAATACCGCCTTCGGCATGGAATTAGCCGGAACGCCTGCGCAGGAACGTCAGGAAAAAGCCCTTGATGCCCTGCGTCAGGTTGGGCTGGAAAATTATGCGCATGCGTACCCGGATGAACTTTCCGGCGGTATGCGTCAGCGCGTGGGATTAGCCCGCGCATTAGCCATTAATCCAGACATTTTATTAATGGACGAAGCTTTCTCCGCCCTCGATCCGTTAATTCGCACCGAGATGCAGGATGAGCTGGTAAAATTACAGGCTAAACATCAGCGAACCATTGTCTTTATTTCCCACGATTTGGATGAAGCCATGCGTATTGGCGACCGTATAGCCATTATGCAAAACGGTGAAGTGGTGCAGGTCGGCACGCCGGATGAAATACTCAATAATCCGGCGAATGATTATGTCCGCACCTTCTTCCGCGGCGTGGATATTAGCCAGGTCTTTAGCGCCAAAGATATTGCCCGTCGAACGCCAAACGGCATTATTCGTAAAACCCCAGGCTTCGGCCCGCGCTCGGCGCTTAAGCTGCTGCAGGACGAAGACCGTGAATACGGTTATCTGGTTGAACGCGGCAATAAATTTGTCGGCGTTGTCTCCATCGACTCTCTGAAAACCGCGCTCAGCGAAAACCAGGGCATCGATGCGGCGTTGATTGACGCTCCGCTTGCCGTGGACGCCGAAACGCCGCTCAGCGAGTTGCTCTCTCACGTAGGGCAGGCGCCGTGCGCCGTGCCGGTCGTGGGTGAGGAACAACAGTACGTCGGCATCATCTCAAAACGGATGCTGCTGCAGGCTTTAGATCGCGAGGGGGCAAACAATGGCTGACCAAACTAACCCGTGGGGTACCACTGAAGCGGCGGATAACGCTGCACAATCCGCCGACGCGTGGGGTTCCACGCCAGCCCCCGCCGACGGCGGCGGCGCGGCAGACTGGCTGAACAGCGCCCCCGCGCCTGCGCCAGAACACTTCAACATCATGGACCCGTTCCATAAAACGCTGATCCCGCTGGACAGCTGGGTCACGGAGGGGATCGACTGGGTGGTGACGCACTTCCGCCCGGTGTTCCAGGGGATCCGCATCCCGGTGGATTACATCCTGAACGGCTTCCAGCAGCTGATGCTGGGCATGCCGGCACCGGTGGCGATTATCCTGTTCTCCCTGATCGCCTGGCAGTTTGGCAGCGCCGGCATGGGTGTCGCCACGCTGATTTCGCTGATTGCCATCGGCGCGATTGGGGCCTGGTCGCAGGCGATGATCACCCTGGCGCTGGTGCTGACCGCCCTGCTCTTTTGCATTGTCATCGGCCTGCCGATGGGGATCTGGCTGGCGCGCAGCCCGCGGGCAGCGAAGATTATCCGTCCGCTGCTGGATGCAATGCAGACCACCCCGGCGTTCGTCTATCTGGTGCCGATTGTGATGCTGTTCGGCATCGGCAACGTGCCGGGCGTGGTGGTCACCATTATCTTTGCCCTGCCGCCGATTATTCGTCTGACCATTCTCGGGATCAACCAGGTGCCTGCGGACCTGATCGAAGCGTCACGCTCGTTCGGTGCCAGCCCGCGCCAGATGCTGTTTAAGGTTCAGCTCCCGCTGGCCATGCCAACCATCATGGCGGGCGTTAACCAGACGCTGATGCTGGCCCTGTCGATGGTGGTGATTGCCTCGATGATCGCCGTTGGCGGTCTCGGCCAGATGGTGCTGCGCGGCATTGGCCGTCTCGACATGGGGCTGGCCACCGTCGGCGGCGTCGGGATCGTGATCCTCGCCATTATTCTTGACCGCCTGACCCAGGCCGTCGGTCGCGATTCACGCAGTCGCGGCAACCGTCGCTGGTATTCCACCGGCCCTGTCGGGTTACTCACCCGCCCCTTTAGAAAATAAGGAACAACGATGCGACATAACGTCCTTTTTGCCACAGCGTTTGCCACCCTTGTCTCCACCAGCACGTTCGCGGCTGATCTGCCGGGCAAAGGCATTACCGTGCAGCCGGTGCAGAGCACCATTTCGGAAGAGAGCTTCCAGACCCTGATCGTCAGCCGCGCGCTGGAAAAACTCGGCTACACGGTTAACACGCCGAGCGAAGTGGATTACAACGTGGGCTATACCTCGATTGCCTCCGGTGACGCCACCTTCACCGCCGTGAACTGGCAGCCGTTGCACGACGACATGTATGCCGCCGCCGGTGGCGACAAGAAATTCTACCGTGAAGGCACATTTGTCACCGGCGCGGCGCAGGGATATCTGATCGACAAGAAAACCGCCGACCAGTACCACATCACCAATATCGAACAGCTGAAGGATCCGAAGATCGCCAAACTGTTCGACACCAACGGTGACGGCAAGGCCGACATGATGGGCTGCTCGCCGGGCTGGGGCTGCGAAGCGGTGATTAACCACCAGAACAAGGCCTTTGATCTGGCGAAAACGGTCGACGTGAGCCACGGCAACTATTCAGCGATGATGGCCGACACCATTGCCCGCTTCAAAGAGGGTAAACCGGTGATTTACTACACCTGGACGCCATACTGGGTGAGCGACGTGCTGAAGCCGGGGAAAGACGTGGTGTGGCTGCAGGTGCCGTTCTCCTCCCTGCCGGGCGAGCAGAAAGATATCGACACCAAACTGCCGAACGGCATGAACTACGGCTTCCCGGTGAACACCATGCATATCGTGGCGAACAAAGCCTGGGCCGAGAAAAACCCGGCCGCGGCGAAGCTGTTCTCGGTGATGAAGCTGCCGCTGGCGGACATCAACGCCCAGAACGCGATGATGCACGCGGGTAAATCGTCTGAGGCAGATGTCAAAGGCCACGTCGATGGCTGGATCAAAGCCCACCAGCAGCAGTTTGACGGCTGGGTAAAAGAGGCGCTTGAGGCGCAGAAGTAAAAAACAAAACCCTGCCCCTCACCCTAACCCGCTCCCCAAAGGGGAGAGGACTGGGGTGAGGGGCTAACCGCACAAACACACACATAACAATCCCCCAACATTCACAATCATTCGCTATTATGGTTTCCGGAAAAATAATCACTTAACTAACGATTCCTGAAACCAATGACAAAAACAGCTCAAGGGCTTAGCCCCGCACTCATTCTTTTAATGTCCGTGGCCACGGGTCTGGCCGTCGCCAGCAACTATTACGCGCAACCTCTTCTCGACACCATCGCCCGCGCGTTTGACCTTTCCGCCAGTTCAGCAGGCTTTATTGTCACCGCAGCCCAGCTCGGTTATGCCGCCGGGCTGCTGTTCCTGGTGCCGCTCGGCGATATGTTTGAACGCCGAATGCTGATCGTCTCCATGACCCTGCTGGCCGCCGGTGGGATGCTGATCACCGCCAGCAGCCAGTCGCTGACGATGATGATTATCGGTACCGCGCTGACGGGGTTGTTCTCCGTGGTCGCGCAAATCCTGGTTCCGCTCGCGGCGACCCTCGCCTCCCCGGAAAAACGCGGCAAGGTGGTGGGCACCATCATGAGCGGCCTGCTGCTGGGGATTTTGCTGGCGCGTACCGTTGCCGGGCTGCTGGCAAGCCTCGGCGGCTGGCGCACCGTATACTGGGTGGCGAGCGTGCTGATGGTCGTCATGGCGCTGGCACTGTGGCGCGGGCTGCCAAAAGTGAAGCAGGAAAATCACCTGAACTACCCGCAGCTGCTGGCCTCCGTTTTCAGCCTGTTCACCCAGGATAAACTTCTGCGCACCCGCGCCCTGCTGGGCTGCTTCACCTTCGCCAACTTCAGCATTCTGTGGACGTCGATGGCGTTTCTGCTGGCCGCGCCGCCGTTCAATTATTCCGAAGGGGTGATTGGCCTGTTCGGTCTGGCCGGTGCCGCAGGCGCACTGGGCGCGCGTCCTGCAGGCGGGCTGGCCGACAAGGGCAAATCCCATCTGACCACCTCCACGGGGCTGATATTACTCCTGCTCTCCTGGGCGGCAATCTGGTATGGGCACGTCTCGGTGCTGGCGCTGATCGTCGGTATCCTGGTGCTCGATCTCACCGTGCAGGGCGTTCACATCACCAATCAGACCGTCATCTATCGCGTGAAGCCAGAGGCGCGTAACCGCCTGACGGCCGGGTACATGACCAGCTACTTCATTGGCGGCGCGGCGGGCTCGCTCATTTCCGCCTCGGCGTGGCAGCATGCCGGCTGGTCAGGGGTATGTGCGATTGGCGCCATCGTCGCCACGCTTAACCTGCTAGTATGGTGGCGCGGCTACCATCGTCAGGATGCAATTCATTAAGTTTTACATTGCGTTGGCCTCTTAGGGTGTTAAGAGGCCCTTCACTCTGTTAATGTAAACGTAATCATTTATCCCAGAAATTTTAATGTGGGTGACATATTTACAATTGGCATGAATAGTTCAGACCCCCGTCCTCACATCCTCTCTTCAGCGGGTTCACACCCTACGCTTTCTGTGCTCACCGGGTCACGGACTTACCCGGCGCTTTCTGATGGTGACATTAATTTGGCGGATATAACCGCACAAATAATTCATTTACATTATTTGTCACTATCGTTACTATATCGGCTGTAATTAATGAGGTTATGCCCAAATGGATAGTTCGTTTACGCCCATTGAACAAATGCTTAAATTCCGCGCCAGTCGCCATGAGGACTTCCCGTACCAGGAAATCCTGCTGACTCGCCTGTGCATGCACATGCAGGGTAAGCTACTGGAAAACCGTAATAAAATGCTGAAAGCTCAAGGGATTAACGAGACATTGTTTATGGCGTTGATCACGCTGGAGTCTCAGGAAAACCACAGCATTCAGCCTTCCGAGCTGAGCTGCGCGCTGGGCTCCTCCCGTACCAATGCGACCCGAATTGCCGATGAGCTCGAAAAGCGTGGCTGGATTGAGCGCCGTGAAAGCGACAACGATCGCCGCTGCCTGCATCTGCAACTGACCGATAAAGGTCACCAGTTCCTGCGCGAGGTGCTGCCACCTCAGCACAATTGCCTGCACAAACTCTGGTCCGCCCTCAGCACCGCCGAGCGTGACCAGCTTGAGCACATCACTCGCAAGCTGCTCACCCGTCTGGACCAGATGGATGAAGACGGCGCCGTTCTTGAGGCGCTGCGCTAACGCGACGACACGCTCACCATTCCAGATTCATAAGAAAACCGACAGGCCAGCACGTCACACTGCTGGCCTTTCTGACAACAGGTCGGCTCAGCCGATGTGAAAATAAGAAGATCGTGGAGAACTACAATGAGCGCAAATGCGGAGAGCACTACCCCGCAGCAACCGGCCAACAAGAAAGGCAAACGTAAGAGCGCCCTTCTTCTGTTGACCTTGCTCTTTATCATTATTGCCGTGGCATATGGGATCTATTGGTTTTTAGTACTGCGTCATGCTGAAGAGACTGACGACGCGTACGTGGCAGGGAACCAGGTACAAATTATGGCGCAGGTGTCGGGCAGCGTGACGAAAGTCTGGGCTGACAATACCGACTTTGTGCAAAAAGGCGATGTGTTGGTGACCCTCGATCCAACCGACGCCCAGCAGGCGTTTGAAAAAGCACAGACCGCGCTGGCCTCCAGCGTCCGTCAGACCCGCCAGCTGATGATCAACAGCAAGCAGCTGCAGGCCAACATCGACGTGCAGAAAACCGCACTCGCACAGGCGCAGAGCGACCTGAACCGCCGCGTGCCGCTCGGCACCGCCAACCTGATTGGCCGTGAAGAGCTGCAGCACGCCCGCGACGCCGTCGCCAGCGCTCAGGCACAGCTGGATGTGGCCATTCAACAGTACAACGCCAACCAGGCGATGGTGCTGGGCACCAGCCTGGAAAACCAGCCTGCCGTTCAGCAGGCAGCGACCGAAGTCCGCAACGCGTGGCTTGCCCTGCAGCGTACTAAAATCGTCAGCCCAATGACCGGCTATGTCTCCCGTCGTTCCGTTCAGCCTGGGGCGCAGATTAGCCCGACCACGCCGCTGATGGCGGTCGTACCGGCAGACAACCTGTGGGTCGACGCCAACTTTAAAGAGACGCAGCTTGCCCATATGCGTATCGGCCAGACCGCGACGGTTGTCAGCGACATCTATGGCGATGACGTGAAGTACACCGGGAAAGTGGTGGGTCTGGATATGGGGACCGGCAGCGCCTTCTCCCTGCTGCCTGCGCAGAACGCCACCGGTAACTGGATCAAAGTCGTACAGCGTCTGCCCGTGCGTATCGAACTGGATGCTAAGCAGCTGGCGGATCACCCGCTGCGTATCGGCCTGTCAACGCTGGTGACGGTTGACACCGCCAACCGCGACGGTCAGATCCTGGCAAGCCAGGTGCGTAGCAGCCCGGCTTATGAAAGTAACGCCCGTGAAATTAGCCTCGATCCGGTCAACAAGCTGATCGATGACATCGTGAAGGCAAACGCCGGTTAATCCGAAGGTGAGCGTTATGCAACAGCAAAAGCCGCAAAAACCGCTGGAAGGCGCGCAACTGGTCATTATGACCATTGCGCTGTCGCTGGCGACATTCATGCAGGTGCTGGACTCCACCATCGCAAACGTGGCGATCCCAACCATCGCCGGTAACCTTGGCTCGTCGCTGAGCCAAGGGACCTGGGTCATTACCTCGTTTGGGGTGGCAAACGCCATCTCCATTCCGATCACCGGCTGGCTGGCAAAGCGCGTCGGTGAGGTGAAGCTGTTCCTCTGGTCCACGGTGGCGTTTGTACTGGCCTCGTGGGCGTGCGGCATGTCCAGCAGCCTGACGATGCTGATTTTCTTCCGCGTCATTCAGGGGATTGTCGCAGGGCCGCTGATCCCGCTTTCCCAGAGTTTGCTGCTGAGCAACTACCCTCCCGCAAAACGTTCCGTCGCGCTGGCGCTCTGGTCGATGACCGTTATCGTCGCGCCTATCTGCGGACCGATTCTGGGCGGGTACATCAGCGATAACTACCACTGGGGCTGGATCTTCTTCATCAACGTACCGATTGGCGCCGTCGTGGTATTGATGACGCTGCAGTCGCTGCGGGGACGAGAGACGCGCACCGAACAACGGCGTATCGACAGCATCGGGCTGGCGCTGCTGATCCTGGGTATCGGCAGTCTGCAGATTATGCTCGACCGCGGTAAAGAGCTCGACTGGTTCAACTCGCAGGAAATTATCATCCTGACCATTGTCGCGGTGGTGTCGATCAGCTTCCTGATCGTCTGGGAGCTGACGGACGACAACCCGATAGTCGATCTCTCGCTGTTTAAGTCGCGAAACTTCACCATCGGCTGCCTGTGTATCAGCCTCGCCTATATGCTCTACTTCGGCGCGATTGTGCTGCTGCCGCAGCTGTTGCAGGAGGTGTATGGCTATACCGCCACCTGGGCGGGTCTGGCGTCGGCGCCCGTTGGGGTGATCCCGGTCCTGCTGTCGCCGATAATTGGCCGCTTCGCCCATAAGCTCGACATGCGTCGGCTGGTGACGTTCAGCTTCATCATGTATGCGGTGTGCTTCTACTGGCGTGCGTATACCTTTGAGCCGGGAATGGACTTTGGCGCCTCGGCGTGGCCGCAGTTCATTCAGGGCTTCGCGGTGGCGTGCTTCTTTATGCCGCTGACCACCATCACGCTCTCTGGCTTACCGCCCGAGCGTCTGGCAGCCGCGTCGAGCCTGTCGAACTTCACCCGTACGCTGGCGGGCTCCATCGGTACGTCGATCACCACCACCCTGTGGACGAACCGCGAATCGATGCACCACGCGCAGCTGACCGAAGCGGTGAACCCGTACAACCCGAATGCTCAGCAGATGTATAGCCAGCTTCAGGGGATGGGAATGACGGAGCAGCAGGCGTCCGGCTGGATTGCCCAGCAGATCACCAACCAGGGGCTGATTATCTCGGCCAACGAGATTTTCTGGATATCGGCAGGGATCTTTATCGTCCTGCTGGGGCTGGTGTGGTTTGCCAGACCGCCGTTTGGTGCCGGTGGCGGCGGTGGCGGCGCGCACTAGTCTTGTGCGCGGGTTGCTCGTTCTGTGCGACGGTTGCCCGGTGGCGCTACGCTTACCGGGCCTACGAACGTAGGCCGGATAAGGCGTAGCCGCCATCCGGCAAAAAACCGCACTGTGTCCAGAACGCGACAGCCATTGTCAGTTCCGATAAAGCAGCGCGCCTGAAATCGATTCACGATAGTGAAAAGACAACAGGAGCGCATCATGCTGAACACACCCGCCGACAAGTACCAACCCTATCCCACCCTTTCCCTGCCCGACCGTCGCTGGCCGGAGCAACGCATTACCCGCGCGCCGCGCTGGCTCTCGACCGACCTGCGCGACGGCAACCAGGCCCTTGCCGAGCCGATGGACAGCGCCCGCAAGCTGCAGTTCTGGGCACTGCTGCTGGGCTGCGGATTCAAAGAGATCGAGGTTGCCTTTCCTTCCGCCTCACAGACGGATTTCAACTTCGTTCGCCAGCTGATTGAAGAGAACCGCATCCCGGATGACGTGACGATTCAGGTGCTCACTCAGGCACGGGAAGATCTCATCCATCGTACTTTTGAATCCCTGCGCGGCGCGAAGCAGGCTACCGTGCATCTGTATAACGCCACCGCTCCGCTGTTCCGCCGCCTGGTCTTCGGCATGGAGAAAGCGCAAATCGTTGAGCTGGCGACGCGCTCGACGCGGCTTATTCGCCAGCTGTGTGAGGAAAATCCCGACACCCGCTGGCAATATGAATACTCCCCGGAAACCTTCTGCTTTACCGAGCCGGAGTTTGCGCTGGAGATTTGTGAAGCCGTGGCGGAAATCTGGCAGCCGTGCGACGAGCGGCCTATGGTGATCAACTTACCTGCCACCGTCGAAGTGAGCACGCCGAACGTCTATGCCGACCAGATCGAGTATTTCTGCCGCCACTTCAGCCGCCGCCGCGATGTCTGCATCAGCGTGCATCCGCATAACGACCGCGGTACCGGCGTTGCCTGCGCGGAGCTGGCCGTAATGGCGGGAGCTGACCGCGTGGAGGGCTGTCTTTTCGGTAACGGGGAACGTACGGGTAACGTCTGCCTGGTAACGCTGGCGATGAACCTCTACAGCCAGGGGGTTAGCCCGAATCTGGACTTTAGCGATATGAATCGGGTGGTGGAAGTGGTGGAAACCTGCAATCAGCTGCCGGTCCACCCGCGCCATCCGTGGGCAGGACGGCTGGCCTATACCGCCTTCTCCGGCTCGCACCAGGACGCGATTAAAAAAGGCTTTGATGCCCGCAGGCCAGGCGATCGCTGGGAGATGCCTTACCTGCCCGTCGATCCCCAGGATATTGGCTGTACCTACGAAGCGGTGATCCGCGTAAACAGCCAGTCAGGAAAAAGCGGCAGCGCGTGGCTGATTGAGCAAAACCATGGGCTGAAACTGCCTCGCGCCCTGCAGCAGGATTTCAGCCAGCACGTGCAGCAGGAAACCGATCGTCACGGAAAAGAGATGACGCAAAATGCGCTGTGGCAGCTGTTCCGCACCCGCTACGGCCTGGTGGCAACGCCGCACTATGCGCTGCAATCCTACCGCAGCGATAGCCAGCAGGACGGCCAGCTGCGTTTGACGGCCAGCGTCGTCACACAGGGAGGAACGCGCCAGCTGGAAGGTCAGGGAAACGGTCTGCTCTCCGCTGCCGCTCACGGCCTGAGCCGCTGGGTCAACGCCCCGTTCGTGATTAAGGATTATCACGAGCATACGTTAGGCGAACGCAGCGACAGCCGCTCGGTGGCCTACATCCGCTGTCTGTTCCAGGACGGCAGCAGTCGCTGGGGCGTGGGCATTGATAGCGACGTGGCGCGCGCGTCGCTTCAGGCGCTCTTTAACGCCGTCAGTCGTTCTTAAAGTAATCGCTGGGAGAGACGCCCATCACCCGACGGAACATGGCCGTAAAGGCGCTGTGACTGCCGTACCCCAGATCCAGCGCCACGCGTAATACCGGCTGGCCCTGCGCCAGCCGGACTAAGGCTTCCAGCAGGCGCGCCCTTCTCACCCACTCTCCGCAGCTTAATCCCGTCTGCTGCTGAAAATGGCGGTTCAGCGTGCGCTCGCTCATGTTCATCATGCTCGAAGCCTGCGCGCTGCTCCAGCTTTCACCCGGGTGTTGCCGGATTTGCAGACACAGGCGACGTAGCGCCTCACTTTCCGGCTCCGGCAGGTGAAACGGCAGCACCGGCATAGTGCGGATTTCATCGAGAATGAGCTCATAGACGCGCTCATCCCGGCTTCCGGGTGAGTACGATTCAGGTAAAGCAAGGCAGACGAGGATCAGCTCGCGCAGCAGCGGCGTGATCTGCACGATCTGGCAGGTGGCCGGGAGATCGGCCCGCGCCAGCGGATCGATAAACAACGTTCGCGCCGCCACGTTGCCGGTAATGCGCAAGGAATGCTGCGTGCCCGCAGGCAGCCAGACGCCGCGACCGGGAGGAACAACCCAACAGCCTGATGCGGTATCCACCCGTACCACGCCGCTCAGGGTGTGCAGCAGCTGCGCGCAGTCGTGCTTGTGCCAGGGTTCGCTGTCACCATGAACGTAATCATGGGCAAACGGAACGAGGGGACGGTGGGTAAAGGAGAAGGTTAAGGTTGTGGTCAAAGGAGGCACCAACACAATGTAGGCCCGGTAAGCGAAGCGCCACCGGGCATCCACAGGCACAATACTAGATGTGCAGTTCCTGCAGTTTTTCTTTCGGCAGGGCCAGCTCTTCGTTGCTGTTCACGCGCACATCACGCTCGATGATATGACGCGCGATTTCCTGCGCTTCTTCCAGAGAGTGCATCTGGTAGGTGCCGCACTGGTAAACGTTAAGCTCAGGGATCTGGTTCTGCTCTTTCACCTTCAGCACGTCCTGCATGGCCGCTTTCCAGGCATCTGCCACACGTTTCTCTTCAGGCTGACCAATCAGGCTCATGTAGAAACCGGTACGGCAGCCCATCGGAGAGATATCGATGATCTCAACGCCGTTGCCGTTCAGGTGGTCACGCATGAAGCCAGCGAACAGGTGTTCCAGCGTATGAATGCCTTTCTCCGGCATCACTTCTTTGTTTGGCACGCAGAAACGCAGATCGAAGACGGTGATCGTGTCGCCGTGCGGGGTGTGCATGGTCTTCGCCACGCGGACTGCAGGTGCTTCCATACGGGTATGGTCGACAGTAAAGCTATCTAATAACGGCATACGTCACCTCCGATAGTGATTTTTTTTAAAATAAACTGAACTCTTCTACAGAATGCGCGTCTGAGTATATGAAAGACGCGCATTTGTTATCATCATCCCTGAATTCAGAGATGTATATTTTGGCCACAGCGATGTGGCCTTTTTCTTTTCTGCTTAAGCCTGCTTCGCCAGAAACGCCTCAAACGACTCGGTATCCGCCGCTTCAACCTCTTTCTGACGCACAACGGACGCTTCGTGTTCCGCGACAAAATCTGCTTCGCTCAGGATTTCTAACGGCTCCTGGATCAGCATCTCACGGTACTCCGCCGAGAGTGAACGCCCCGTACCACCAATGCCCTGATCAATCATAGAACGCAGAATGCGTGCTGAGAACGTCAGTTCCGGGTTATCAAAGCATTCCACCAGCTGGTCGCAAATCTGTTGATACGCATCCCCGCCGTCGATGCTGTCCATCGTCCGGGCAACACGCTTCAGATCGCGGAACAGATCTTTGCCGACTTTCGTCAGCGGGAACTGTGCCGTTTCGCAGCCGATACCCAGCGTCAGACCTGGCTTACGCCCTTCCAGAATCACGCGGTTCCAGTTTGTACGGGTACAGAGCAGTTCGTCTGAACTCATTTCCGGCGCATCCGCCAGCACGCACCAGACCATAAACAGATCCAGGAAGCGAATCTGCTGTTCATCAACGCCAATCGGTGAAAACGGGTTGATATCCAGCGAGCGCACTTCAATGTATTCGATCCCGCCGCGCTGCAGCGCATCCGACGGGGTTTCGCCGCTGCGCGTCACGCGCTTAGGACGAATAGGCGCATACAACTCGTTTTCAATCTGCAGGACATTGCTGTTGATCTGCAGACGCTTGCCGTCTTTTTCGAGGCCGATTTTCTCGTACTCTTCCGACGGGGTTTTGATCGCCCGCTTCAATCCTGCCACATATTCGTGCAATTCGTTAAACGTAATACCGAGATTGCTTTGCGATTTATTGGTATAGCCGAGATCGCTCAGGCGCAGAGAGGTGGCGTACGGAAGATAGTACATTCCGCAATCAGTCTTCTCGAACGGCAGCGTCGTCGGTTTTCCCTGCAGGAAAGATGAGCAAATAGCAGGCGATGCGCCGAACAGATACGGGATCACCCAGCCGAAACGGTAATAGTTTCGGATCAGGCGGAAGTAGCCTGCTGAGATGGCATCTTTATCCGTTTCACCGCATTTCGCTTCCCAGAATGCCATTGGCAACGAGAAGTTGTAGTGCACGCCAGAGATGGTCTGCATCAACGCGCCGTAGCGGTTTTTCAGCCCCTCACGGTAAAGCGTTTTCAGCCGGCCGATATTTGACGTGCCGTACTGTGCCAGCTCAATCTCCTGGCCCTGCTCGATATAGCACGGCATGCTGAGGGGCCACATGCGCTCGTCGCCCAGGTTGCGCGCGGTGTAGCGATGGATATCGCGCATGATCGTCAGCATATGATCAATATCACCCTCTACTGGGGTGATGAACTCAAGCAGCGCTTCAGCGAAATCGGTTGTGATCCATTTATGTGTCAGCGCCGAGCCTAACGCCTTCGGGTGACCCGTTGTCGCTAAACTGCCGTCCGCGTTAACGCGCAGCGTTTCACGCTCGAGACCACGCTGAATACCCTTCAATGCCTGAGGGTGGTTTTCCAGCCAGGCCAGCGCCTGAGATACGTCCGGGATCAAATTGACCTCCCGCCTGTCAAAGTAATGTTACTCAGCATAATTGTAATGGTTGACGATTGAAGGTCGCGTATTCATTCCACCAATTAGTGCCACCACGTCATACCCTGCAGCGTTGCCCATGCCACGAGGACATAACGCAACGCCTTGCCAAGGCACAAAAAAAAGAGCACCGGTCCCCAGGAGATGCGCATCCATCCCGCCAGCAGACACAGTAAATCGCCTATTACAGGCATCCAGCTTAATAACAGCGTGGCAGCGCCATAGCGTTTTAGCCAGCCGACTGCCTTTTCCTGCCAGCGCGATTTTTCACGCAGCGGAAAGAAACGCCCAAGAATAACGTTAGTCAGCCCTCCAAGGCTATTACCCATTGTTGCTATTACTACAAGCAGCCAGGGCTGACTCACGCCAGACAACAGCATCGCCACCAGCACCACTTCCGAATTGCCCGGTAACAGCGTGGCGCTGAGAAAACTGCTGGCGAATAATGAGGCAAGTGACAGCGCGTCACTCACAGTAAGCGCACATCCACCGCATCCATTCCGGCATCACGCGCGGCCTGGATGCCGAAATCGGCGTCTTCAAACACGACGCATTTTGCCGCCGGGACGCCCATTAATTCTGCGCAGAGCAGGAAGGTGTCCGGTGCAGGCTTGTGATGTTTAACATGATCGGCGGCAACCACGGCAGAGAAATAGTGGCGCAGGCCAAGATGATTGAGTAATGCCTCTGCAATCGCGCTTTCGCTGCCCGTCCCCACCGACATCGGGCGACGCCCGTGCCACTCTTTTACCACATCAATCAGCGGCAAAGGACGTACGGTATCTAAAAGCATGGCTTTTACCGCATCGGTTTTTTCGCGTGCGAGCAGGTGCGGGTCGAGATCGGCCTGATTCAGTTCAATCACGGCCTGTGCAATACGCCAGGTTGGGGAGCCGTTGAGGGCGATCATCGCCTGAAGGTCGAAACGCATACCGTAGCGGCCCAGGACGTCGGTCCAGGCTTGACGATGCGTGGGTTCGGTATCCAGAAGGGTACCATCCATATCGAAGATCAAACCGTCATACTGTGCGTACATCGTGCTCTCGCTAACCGATTAACAAAGCATTACTTTATCGTAAATGGTGGTTTTTGTCGCTGACAGAGAGTGTGATTGCTGACGGAACGTCGAAGGAATAAACAAAGAAGGAGAAGATGGTGCATCCGGGAGGATTACTCGGCTTACGCCTCGCCCTGCGGGCCGTTGCTAAAGCAACGTTATCCTCCCTGGTGCTTGCGATTAACTCGCTGACCTTAAAACAACAGCATCGCTGTTATCCAGGAGAATATGGTGCATCCGGGAGGATTCGAACCTCCGACCGCTCGGTTCGTAGCCGAGTACTCTATCCAGCTGAGCTACGGATGCATCGGGAAATGCTTTTAGAAACAGTAATGGTGCATCCGGGAGGATTCGAACCTCCGACCGCTCGGTTCGTAGCCGAGTACTCTATCCAGCTGAGCTACGGATGCATCAGGGTACTGCTTTCAGAAATAGTAAATGGTGCATCCGGGAGGATTCGAACCTCCGACCGCTCGGTTCGTAGCCGAGTACTCTATCCAGCTGAGCTACGGATGCATCGGGATTTACTACTGTACTGCTCGATATTCATATCACTTCTAAAGCAATATGAAGTAATAGATGGTGCATCCGGGAGGATTCGAACCTCCGACCGCTCGGTTCGTAGCCGAGTACTCTATCCAGCTGAGCTACGGATGCAAAATGGCGGTGAGGCGGGGATTCGAACCCCGGATGCAGCTTTTGACCGCATACTCCCTTAGCAGGGGAGCGCCTTCAGCCTCTCGGCCACCTCACCACACAACGCCTCTTTCGAGTGCTTCGAGCAACTCGTTAAGAGCTTCTCGTCGCTGCGTGGCGCATATATTACTTTCTGGGACTTATAAGTCAAACAATTTTCCAAAAGCTTTTATCGTTTGCACAAATCACACGCAATTCGCATGTAAAAGCCGCAAAGAGGGTGTTTTATAAGCGGATTTTGCAGGCATCTTCACAGAAAACTGATGCAGAAAGGACGGTGTTGGGACGAGATAAGGGTAACGGAGTGGTTAAAAAGAGAGCGATTGAAATTAAACGGTAACTTTGAGCAGGAAAAATAGCGGGAGGGTTGCGTCTCGCCCGACAGCGAGACGCGACAATATCAGTAACTGGACTGCTGGGATTTTTCAGCCTGGATACGCTGGTAGATCTCTTCACGGTGGACAGATACTTCTTTAGGAGCGTTAACACCAATACGTACCTGGTTACCCTTTACCCCTAAAACTGTCACGGTGACCTCATCCCCAATCATGAGGGTCTCACCAACTCGACGAGTCAGAATCAGCATTCTTTGCTCCTTGAAAGATTAAAAGAGTCGGGTCTCTTGTATCCCGGCATTATCCATCATATAACGCCAAAAAGTAAGCGATGACAAACACGTAAAGTGTAAGCAGTCACGGCATCACATTCTGTTAAACGTAAGTTTAGCCGATATACACAAACTCAACCTGACTTTATCGTTATCGATAGCACAGTGAACAAGACGCCATAACGTTACCGCTATGGCGTCTGCTTGTGCTTTGTAGTTATTACAGTTTCGCGCTTACCCAGCTTTCAACGCTGGCTAATGCCGCAGGAAGTGCCGCCGCATCCGTACCACCGGCTTGCGCCATGTCCGGACGACCGCCACCCTTGCCGCCCACCTGCTGAGCGACCATACCAATCAGTTCCCCTGCTTTTACGCGGTCAGTCACATCCTTAGAGACGCCCGCAATCAGAGAAACCTTACCTTCTGCCACTGTCGCCAGCACGATAACGGTCGAACCAAGCTGGTTCTTGAGATCGTCGACCATAGTACGCAGCATCTTAGGCTCAACGCCCGCCAGATCGCTGACCAGCAGTTTGACGCCCTTAATGTCTACAGCCTTGCTGGAGAGGTTTGCACTCTCCTGCGCCGCAGCCTGCTCTTTCAGCTGCTGCAGCTCTTTTTCCAGCTGACGCGTGCGATCCAGCGCAACGCGCACTTTCTCGCCCAGGTTCTGGCTATCGCCTTTCAGCAGCTGCGCGATGTCGTGCAGCTGATCGCTCTGCGCATGCAGGCTGGCAATCGCACCTTCACCGGTCACTGCTTCAATACGACGCACACCTGCCGCCGTTCCCGACTCGGAAACAATGCGGAACAGGCCGATATCACCGGTGCGCGAGGCGTGCGTACCGCCGCACAGCTCGGTAGAGAAGTCGCCCATGCTCAGCACGCGAACGCGCTCGTCGTATTTCTCGCCAAACAGCGCCATCGCACCTTTTTTCTTCGCGTCCTCGAGATCCATGATATGGGTCTCGATTGGCAGGTTACGACGGATCTGCGCGTTCACCAGATCTTCCACCGCACGGATTTCAGACGGCTTCATCGCTTCAAAATGCGAGAAGTCGAAGCGCAGCACTTTGTCGTTAACCAGAGAACCTTTCTGTGCAACATGGGTACCGAGTACGTCGCGCAAGGCAGCGTGCATCAGGTGGGTTGCCGAGTGGTTCAGACGAATGCGCGCGCGGCGAGCTTCATCAACGTTAGCCTGGACGCCCTCGCCCACTTTCAGAGAACCGGAAACCAGTTTGCCCTGGTGACCAATCGCCTGACCGTATTTTTGGGTGTCGGTCACGCTGAAGCTAAAGCCATTGCCTTTCAGTTCGCCTTTATCGCCAACCTGGCCGCCTGATTCGGCGTAGAACGGCGTTTTGTCCAGAATAACTACGGCTTCCTGACCCGCGCTGATGCTGTCTACGGCTTTACCGTCAACAAACAGAGCGGTCACTTTACCGGTCAGTTCCAGCGCCTCATAGCCTTTGAATTCAGACGCGCTGTCAACGCGGATCATCGCGTTGTAGTCTGCACCGAAGCCGCTGGACTCGCGCGCACGACGGCGCTGCTCTTCCATCGCGGCTTCGAAGCCCGCTTCGTCAACTTTGATGTTACGCTCGCGGCAAACGTCCGCCGTCAGGTCAACCGGGAAGCCGTAGGTGTCGTACAGGCGGAAAGCGGTTTCGCCATCCAGCGTGTCGCCCTTAAGTTTCGCCAGCTCTTCGTCCAGCAGCGCCAGACCGCGCTCCAGCGTACGTGCAAACTGCTCTTCTTCGGTTTTCAGAACCTGCTCTACCTGCGCCTGCTGGCGTTTCAGCTCGTCACCGGCTGACCCCATCACGCCAATCAGTGGCCCAACGAGTTTATAGAAGAAGGTGTCCTTAGCGCCCAGCATGTTGCCGTGACGGATGGCACGACGAATGATACGACGCAGCACGTAGCCACGGTTTTCATTCGACGGGATAACGCCGTCGGCAATCAGGAACGCGCAGGAACGAATGTGGTCCGCGATAACGCGCAGCGATTTGTTGTTCAGATCGGTCGCGCCGGTCACTTCCGCAACGGCTTTGATCAGGGTGCTGAACAGGTCAATCTCATAGTTGGAGTTAACGTGCTGCAGTACCGCGGCAATACGCTCCAGACCCATACCGGTATCAACGGACGGCTTCGGCAGCGGCTCCATCGTACCGTCGGCCTGACGGTTAAACTGCATGAAGACGATGTTCCAGATCTCAATGTAGCGATCGCCGTCTTCTTCCGGGCTGCCTGGAGGGCCGCCCCAGATGTGGTCGCCGTGATCGTAGAAGATCTCGGTGCACGGACCGCAAGGGCCGGTGTCACCCATCTGCCAGAAGTTATCGGACGCGTAAGGCGCGCCTTTGTTATCGCCGATGCGAATAATACGCTCGCGCGGGATCCCGACTTCTTTTTCCCAGATTTCGTAGGCTTCGTCATCGGTTTCATAGACGGTAACCCACAGACGCTCTTTCGGCAGGTTGAACCAGTTTTCACCGGTCAGCAGTTCCCACGCATATTGAATAGCATCGTGTTTAAAGTAGTCGCCGAAGCTGAAGTTACCCAGCATTTCGAAGAAGGTGTGGTGACGCGCGGTGTAACCGACGTTTTCCAGGTCGTTGTGTTTACCGCCCGCACGCACGCAACGCTGTGAGGTTGTGGCGCGGGAATAATTACGCTTGTCGAGACCAAGGAACACATCCTTGAACTGGTTCATCCCGGCGTTGGTAAACAGCAGAGTCGGATCGTTGTTCGGTACCAGGGAGCTGCTGGCAACAACCTGGTGTCCCTTACTATGGAAAAAATCGAGAAACGCCTGACGGATCTCAGCGGTGCTCTTGCTCATAATTATCCTGAAATCAAGCTAACGAAATGTCGTAGCCAGCCTGTATCGGTAAACCGTTGGACAGACCAGCTACTGGAAAAAGTGGGAATAAGATAAGTTTTCTTTGGTGGGAAGTAAAATCCCGCATGCGTTCAATCGGCAAAATTACGCCAGATATCCTGAATATCTTCCATCAGAAAGCCGCGGTAGAGCAAAAAGCGCTGGATTTTGACTTTTTCTGAAAATTCACGCGGCAGCGGTTCGCCGTACTTACGAATAGCCTGCTCTTTTGCCAGCTCGCACCAGTCAATGTCGCATTCGCGCATCGCTTTTTCGATGGACTCCCGGGCCACCCCTTTCTGGTTTAGCTCCTGCCGGATGCGCGCGGGCCCGTACCCCTTGCGGCCACGGCTGGCGAGAAATCGCGAGGCAAAACGCTCGTCATCAAGATAGCGATGCTCATAGCACCATGCGATGACGCGGTCATAATCTTCCGCGGTGGCATCAATCTCTTCCGGGCCGTTTTTACTCATCACCGGTGCCGACAGTTTTCGCCGCAGCTCCTGTTCACTGTGGTCACGAACGGCCAGGATGCGCACCGCGCGATCCAGTAGGCGTGCATACGCGGGTCGACGTGTTGTCGGTTCACTCATAAAAAAACCTGCTGATTCAGAAATGCAAAAAGGGCCGCATCAGCAGCCCTTCATTGTTAAACGAAAGAATTAAAAGTCTTCGTTAGTTTCTTCAGCATCCGCGCTATCAACCGCGAAATCTGGCGTGGAGTCCTGGTTGTTCAGCAGCAGCTCACGCACTTTCTTCTCGATCTCTTTCGCCGCAGCCGGGTTCTCTTTCAGCCAGGAGATGGCATTCGCTTTACCCTGACCAATCTTGTCACCGTTGTAGCTATACCAGGCGCCCGCTTTTTCAATCAGCTTCTCTTTCACGCCCAGGTCAACCAGCTCACCGAAGAAGTTAATACCTTCGCCGTAGAGGATTTGGAACTCAGCCTGCTTGAACGGCGCAGCGATTTTGTTCTTCACAACCTTGACGCGGGTTTCGCTACCGACGACGTTCTCACCCTCTTTCACCGCGCCAATACGGCGGATATCCAGACGGACAGAAGCGTAGAATTTCAGGGCGTTACCCCCGGTCGTGGTTTCCGGGTTACCGAACATCACGCCGATTTTCATACGGATCTGGTTGATGAAGATCAGCAGCGTGTTGGACTGCTTCAGGTTACCCGCCAGCTTACGCATCGCCTGGCTCATCATACGTGCCGCGAGGCCCATGTGAGAGTCGCCGATTTCACCTTCGATTTCCGCTTTTGGCGTCAGTGCAGCAACGGAGTCGACCACGATAACGTCAACAGCACCAGAACGCGCCAGCGCGTCACAAATTTCCAGCGCCTGCTCACCGGTGTCCGGCTGAGAACACAGCAGGTTGTCGATATCGACGCCCAGCTTACGGGCATACACAGGGTCCAGCGCGTGCTCGGCATCGATAAACGCACAGGTTTTACCTTCGCGCTGTGCTGCGGCAATGACCTGCAGCGTCAGGGTGGTTTTACCGGAGGACTCTGGCCCGTAGATCTCTACGATACGGCCCATAGGCAGACCGCCAGCGCCCAGCGCGATATCCAGAGAAAGCGAACCGGTGGAGATGGTTTCCACATCCATGGAACGGTCTTCACCCAGGCGCATGATGGAGCCTTTACCGAATTGCTTTTCGATCTGGCCCAGTGCTGCCGCCAACGCTTTCTGTTTGTTTTCGTCGATAGCCATTATTACTCCTGTCATGCCGGGAGAAGCGACTGTGCTTCACCGTGGATTTCTGTTCTGTTGGTGCAATTATACTGTATGGTCATACAGTATCAAGTGTTTTGTAGAAATTGTTGCCAGAGCGTTTTTAACGCATAAACGGTTGCCTGACGACGCACGCTTTCGCGATCGCCGCTAAAGCACTCCCGGCGGGTGATCCCTTCACCTTTCGCGGTGGCAAAACCAAACCAGACGGTGCCGACAGGCTTCACGTCGCTGCCGCCGTCCGGCCCCGCGATGCCGCTAATGGAAATGGCGAAATCAGCACGCGCCGCTTTGAGCGCGCCAATCGCCATCTCGATGACCACCGGTTCGCTGACCGCGCCGTGCTGTTCCAGCGTGGATTCGCGCACGCCAATCATCTGTGCTTTAGCTTCGTTACTGTAGGTCACAAATCCGCGTTCAAACCAGGCGGAACTGCCGGCAATATCGGTAATCGCTTTCGCCACCCAGCCGCCGGTGCAGGACTCAGCGGTGGTAAGGGTCGCCCCACGTTGCTTAAGCGCAAGGCCAACTATCTCGCTAAGCTGCATCAATTCATGGTCAGTCATTCTCGCTCCAGGCATCAGAAAAACGTGCTGCACAAGATAGCACTTTCTCGTCAGATGTGGGGATGCGCTTCGGGTTTTACGAGGGTGCTTCAGAAAAAAGCCGGTGCGGGCGCACCGGCCGTGGAAAAGTTATTTCATGCTGTTGGCGAGCGTATTCACATTGTGGCGAAACGCCTTAACGTAGGTGTCTGCCACCCCGCCTTTGGCCGACAGCGCTTCGGGGTAAAGCTCGCCCCCCGGCTGCGCGCCCGTCGCTGATGCAATTTGCTTCACCAGACGCGGATCGAGCTGATTTTCCATAAACCAGGTTTTTACGCCGTCGGCTTTGATCTGATTGATAATCTCAGCAACCTGCGCCGCGCTGGCCTCGCTCTCGGAGGACAGTCCCTGCGGCGCCATAAACCTCACGCCGTAGGCACGGCTGAAATAGCCGAACGCGTCATGGCTGGTCAACACGTTACGCTTCGCCTGCGGGATCTGGCTAAAGCGCGTTTTGGCCCAGCTATCCAGCTGGTTAAGCTGCGTGATATAGGGTTTACCGGAGGCTTCCAGCGCGGCTTTGTCCTGCGGATCGGCTTTCACCAGCCCGTTCAGAATATTTTGTGCATACAGCGCCCCGTTCGCCGCGCTGTTCCAGGCGTGCGGATCGGTCACGGTCTTTCCATCTTCCTCAAGCGTGTGGGTTTTCACCCCGGTTGAGGCAACGACCAGTTGTCCTTTGAACCCGGAGGCTTTCACCAGACGGTCAAGCCAGCCCTCCAGCCCCAGGCCGTTCACCACCACCACATCGGCCTTGCTCAGCGCCGCGCTGTCTTTCGGCGACGGCTCGAAGGTATGCGGATCGCCGTCCGGCCCCACCAGCGTCGTCACCTTCACATGGTCACCGCCCACCTCCTGGGTGATATCCCCCAGTATCGAAAAGCTGGTGACCACATTCAGCGTTTTCGCCATCACGCCGTGCGACATCATCCCCAGCGCGAGCGCCACTGCTAATCCTGTACGTTTCATCGTTTCCCCTTGCGTTAAAAATACGCCCGCAGACTGCCAGCGAGCCTGCTTCGCGTACCCAATAAAATGGAAATAAAGAACAGCGCGCTGGCGGTGAGCACGATGGATGGCCCGGCCGGAAGACTCATCGCCCAGGAGAGGCTCAACCCCAGCCATGCGCAGAAAATACCGCTGATGCCCGTCATCAGAAGTAACGCCGGTAGCGTGCGTACCCAGCAGCGAGCTGCCACAGCCGGCAGCATCATCAGACCAACGGCCATCAGCGTGCCGAGCACCTGAAAACCGGCCACCAGGTTAAGGACCAGCAGCGCCAGAAACAGTCCGTGCAGCAGGCCGGGCAGCCAGCGGGCGTTCACCTGTAGCCAGCCGGTGTCAAACGCTTCGGTAACCAGCCCGCGATAGAACATCGCCAGCACAATAAGGGTGAACATGCACACGCCCGTGACAAACAGCGCGGCGTCGTTGTCCACGGCGAGGATGGAGCCAAACAGCAAATGCAGCAGATCGACATTCGACCCACGAAGCGACACCAGCGTAACCCCCAACGCCAGTGAGCCAAGATAAAACCCGGCAAAGCTGGCATCTTCCTTAAGCGGCGTGCGTCGGCTGACCAGACCGGCCAGCAGCGCCACGGTAATGCCCGCGATAAAACCGCCGATACTCATCGCCAGCAGCGACATGCCGCTGAGCAAGTATCCCACGGCGACGCCCGGTAAAATGGCGTGAGAAAGGGCATCGCCCATCAGGCTCATTCTGCGCAGCTGAAGAAACACGCCAAGCGCGGTGGTGCTGACCGAGAGCGCCAGGCAAACCACCAGCGCGCGACGCATAAAGCCGTACTCGATAAACGGCTGAAAAAAGAGATGCCAGATCATGCCACCCTCACCCGCCCGGTTTTCCATTGAGGAACGTCAGCATCCAGCCGTAACGTCTGCGGGAAGTGGCGCGACACCCGCTCACTGTCGTGCAGTACCGCGAGCAGCGTTTGCCCCTGCATATACATCTCCAACATCACATCCATCAGCACGTTGCAGGTGGCCTCATCGACCCCGGTAAAGGGCTCATCCAGCATCACCAGCGGCGCCTGCTGCACCAGGACGCGGGCGAACAGCATGCGCTGGAACTGGCCGCCGGAGAGCTCATCGATGGTGGATAACGCCATGGATTCCAGCCCGACGCGCTCAAGCGCGCTGGCAATGCGCAGCCGCGTTTCGCGGCGAAACCCGGAAAACAGCGAAATGCCCGGCCAGCAGCCCATGCTTACCACGTCCCGAACGGTTAGCGGAAACTGCGCCTCCAGCGCGTGGCGCTGTGCCAGCCAGCCGATTACCGGACGCTTTCCCTGCCAGCGAAAACTGCCGCTTACGGGCGGGATAAACCCGGCGAGCGTTTTCAGTAAGGTAGATTTCCCGCAGCCGTTAGCGCCGACAATCGCAGTCATACTTCCACGCGCAATCGTGCCCGAGAGGGGCCGCGTAACGGGCTGGCGTTCATAACCCGCGACCAGTTCATTCATCACAATCATGGCAACGCCACCGCCCAGCGCACGGCCAGCCCGAGAAAGACAATAAGCACCAGCGCCAGCAAAAGCCGAACCGGAGCAGACAGAGAAAAAAGGAACGTTGACATCTCGACACCATCTTAAATGTTATAACATAACAATAATGAAAGGTGGTTAAGATGTAAATGGCAGGTTTGAAAAGGGAGTGTGGCGAAATGTTTCTGCAAAACGCCCTCTCCCATGGGAGAGGGCATCAGGCCGCACCGTGTGCGCAGCCATGCCGGGTGGCGGCGTTGCCTTACCCGGCCTACCCGCCGGGATAACTTACTGACTAAACGGTGACGCCGCCGGCACGCGGGCCTGCGATACCGCCAGCCCCAGCTGCCATACGGCCATCGCATAGTGGGTGCTGTGGTTATAGCGGGTGATAGTGTAGAAGTTCGGCAGTCCGTACCAGTACTGATAGCCCGTTCCGACATCCAGACGCAGCAGGCTCGCCTGCTGTGCATTGCCCAGCGGCTGCGTTGGCGTTAAGCCTGCCGCGGTCAGCTGCGAAATGCTGTAGTTAGTTTTGAAGCCGTTTTCCAGCCCCGGCGCCTGACCGTTCGCCTGCACCGCCACCTGGCCGCCCGGCACCCAGCCGTGCGCTTTGAAGTAGTTCGCCACGCTGCCGATGGCATCCACCGGATCCCACAGGTTGATATGGCCATCTCCGTTAAAGTCGACGGCATACTGTTTATAGGACGACGGCATAAACTGGCCGTAACCCATCGCGCCGGCAAACGACCCTTTCAGATCGAGCGGATCGTCCTGTTCGTTACGCGCCATCAGCAGGAAGGTTTCCAGCTCGGAAGAGAAATACTCCGCGCGGCGCGGATAGTTAAAGGAGAGGGTCGCCAGCGCGTCAAGGATGCGGGTTTTGCCCATCACGCGGCCCCAGCGGGTTTCCACGCCGATAATCCCGACGATGATTTCAGGCGGTACGCCGTACACCTGCCACGCGCGGTTGAGCGCCTCTTCATACTGATTCCAGAACGCCACGCCGTTTTGCACGTTGTCCGGGGTAATGAACTGTTTGCGATAGCGCAGCCACGCCCCGTTTGGCCCGCTCGGCACCTGGGCCGTCGGCGCCTGTCTGTCCATCAGGCGCAGCACGTAGTCCAGACGCTTGGCCTGAGACAAAATTTCGTGCAGCTGCTGTCTGTCAAAGCCGTGTTTGCTCACCATTTTATCGATGAACTGCTCGGCCTCCGGGTTATTCGCGAAGTCGCCGCCCATCTGCATCATATTGTGCTGCGGCTCCAGCAGGAATCCTCCGGAAGGCGCGCCCGCCGTTTGCTGAACGGCTTCGGTCTTAGGTTTGCTACTACAGGCAGACAGCAGAATAAGCGCAGGCAACAGCGCTGCATAACGACGCTTGAACATGAGACATCCATTTAACGGGTTCGATAAGAACCCAGTATGGTAAAGCATCCGCAACACCTCAAGGAAGCGGTACGCACCTCCCCAACGCAAATCCGTGCTTTTTTCCCCCGAAAATCATTCACCACGTCAATTAACTTTCAAAATAATACATTTTTCTTTCATTGTGAGATCTAACTAACACTTTAAAACCTTTCAAAGTGATTATTATTAGCCGCAGATAGACAAAAACAAACGCCCTACAGGAGAGAAGAATGATAGAAACCATCACCCATGGCGCCGAGTGGTTCATCGGGCTGTTTCAGAAAGGCGGAGAAGTGTTCACCGGCATGGTGACCGGGATCCTGCCCCTGCTGATCAGCCTGCTGGTTATCATGAACGCGCTGATTAACTTTATCGGGCAGCAGCGTATTGAACGCTTCGCCCAGCGCTGCGCCGGAAACCCGCTGTCCCGCTACCTGATACTGCCCTTTATCGGCACCTTCGTGTTCTGCAACCCGATGACCTTAAGCCTCGGCCGCTTTATGCCAGAGAAGTACAAGCCGAGCTATTACGCCGCCGCCTCCTACAGCTGCCATTCGATGAACGGCCTGTTCCCGCACATCAACCCCGGCGAGCTGTTTGTTTATCTCGGGATCGCCAGCGGCCTTACCACGCTTGGCCTGCCGCTCGGCCCGCTGGCGGTGAGCTACCTGCTGGTCGGTCTGGTCACCAACTTCTTCCGCGGCTGGGTGACCGACCTCACCACCGCTATTTTCGAGAAAAAAATGGGCATCCAGCTTGAACAGAAGGTCCATCTTTCAGGAGCCACAGCATGAACCGGATCCGCATTGAGAAAGGCACGGGCGGCTGGGGCGGCCCGCTGGAGTTCGACGCCACCGAAGGCAAAAAGATTGTTTACATCACCGCGGGTACCCGCCCGGCAATCGTCGACAGGCTGCGCGAGCTGACGGGCTGGGAAGCGGTCGACGGCTTCAAGGAAGGCGAACCGCCGGAGACGGAAATCGGCGTGGCGGTGATCGACTGCGGCGGCACGCTGCGCTGCGGCATCTATCCGAAGCGCCGCATTCCGACGGTAAATATTCACTCCACCGGAAAATCCGGCCCGCTGGCGCAGTACATCCTCGAGGACATTTATGTCTCGGGCGTCAAGGAAGACAACATCACCCTGGTGAAGGGGACGTCTGCACCGCAAAAAGCGGCTCCGCGCGAGTACGACACCAGTAAAAAAATTACCGAGCAGAGCGATGGCCTGCTGGCGAAAGTCGGGATGGGCATGGGTTCCGCCGTGGCGGTGCTGTTCCAGTCCGGGCGCGACACCATCGACACGGTGCTGAAGACCATTCTGCCGTTTATGGCGTTCGTCTCGGCGCTGATCGGCATCATCATGGCCTCCGGCCTGGGCGACTGGATTGCCCACGGCCTCGCCCCGCTTGCCAGCCACCCGCTTGGGCTGGTGACGCTGGCGCTGATCTGCTCCTTCCCGCTGCTGTCGCCGTTCCTCGGCCCGGGCGCGGTGATTGCTCAGGTCATCGGCGTGCTGATTGGCGTGCAGATTGGTCTGGGGAACATTCCCCCGCACCTCGCCCTGCCCGCCCTGTTTGCCATTAACGCCCAGGCAGCGTGCGATTTTATCCCGGTGGGGCTGTCGCTGGCGGAAGCACGCCAGGACACCGTGCGCGTGGGCGTGCCGTCCGTGCTGGTCAGCCGCTTCCTGACGGGCGCGCCGACGGTGCTGATTGCCTGGTTTGTTTCCGGCTTTATTTATCAATAAGAGGTGCCTGCTATGACCGTGATTTACCAGACCACTATTACCCGCATCGGCCAGAGCGCCGCCGACGCGCTGAGCGACCAGATGCTGATCACCTTTCGCGAAGGGGCGCCTGCTGATATCGAAGAGTTTTGCTTCATCCACTGCCACGGCGAGCTGAACGGTGAGCTGAAGGCCGGGAGCCAGCTGGAGCTGGGCGAGGCGCGCTATGCCGTGACCGCCGTCGGCGACGTCGCTGAACAAAACCTGCGCGAGCTGGGCCACATCACCCTGCGTTTCGACGGCCAGCCGCAGGCGGAGTATCCCGGCACGGTTCACGTTGAGGGTCCGGTTCCGCAGGCTGTCACCCCAGGCTGCACGTTAAAATTTGTTGCGTAATTAAGGAGATAGACATGAGTCAGGTTGCCGTTGTCATTGGTGGGGGACAAACCTTAGGCGAGTTCCTCTGCCGTGGGCTTGCCGCAGAGGGTTACCGCGTGGCGGTAGTGGACATCCAGAGTGAAAAAGCCGCCCGTGTGGCGGACACCATCAACACCGAGTTTGGTGAAGGAATGGCGTACGGGTTTGGCGCCGACGCCACCAGCGAGCAGAGCGTGATGGCGCTGGCCCGCGGCGTGGACGAGATTTTTGGCCGTACCGACCTGCTGGTCTACAGCGCGGGAATTGCGAAAGCGGCCTTTATTAGCGATTTCGAGCTGGGGGATTTTGACCGCTCGCTGCAGGTCAATCTGGTGGGCTATTTCCTCTGTGCCCGCGAGTTTTCCCGTCTGATGATCCGCGACGGCATTCAGGGGCGCATCATTCAGATCAACTCTAAATCGGGGAAAGTGGGCAGCAAGCATAACTCCGGCTACAGCGCGGCGAAGTTTGGCGGCGTGGGGCTGACGCAGTCTCTGGCGCTGGATCTGGCCGAATACGGCATTACCGTTCACTCGCTGATGCTCGGCAACCTGCTGAAATCGCCGATGTTCCAGTCCCTGCTGCCGCAGTACGCCACCAAGCTCGGCATCAAAGCGGAAGAAGTGGAGCAGTACTACATCGATAAAGTGCCGCTCAAGCGCGGGTGTGATTACCAGGACGTGCTGAACATGCTGCTGTTTTACGCCAGCCCGAAAGCCTCGTACTGCACCGGACAGTCGATTAACGTCACCGGCGGGCAGGTGATGTTCTGAGTTCATTCCCCGGTGGCGCTGCGCTTACCGGGGCTACCATCCCCGCAGGCCGGGTAAGGCGCAGCCGCCACCCGGCCATTAAAGGAGCAGATATGGTTACCGCACTCATTACCGTCGCCGCCCTCGCCTGGCTCTGCCAGATGGCGTTCGGCGGCTGGCAAATCCACCAGTTTAACCGCGCGTTTGACGCCCTGTGCCAGAAAGGCCGCGTGGGCGTCGGGCGTTCCGGCGGACGCTTTAAACCACGCGTCGTCGTGGCTATTGCGCTGGATGAAAACAATAACGTCTGCGATTCCCTCATCATGCGCGGCATGACCGTCTTTGCCCGTCCGGTGAAAATCCAGGCAATCAACGGCATTTCGCTGCAGGAATTACAGCCTGATGTGATCTTTCCCCATGATCCACTCTGTCAGAATGCACTATCATTAGCGCTTAATCTGAAACATGGATAATTTCGTTGTGAAAGATATAGACTTGCGAAATTATCATTTCGCAACCTAAGGAACGAAGCGCCTATGAAACCTCGTCAGCGCCAGGCGGCCATTCTTGAGCATCTGCAAAAGCAGGGAAAATGCTCGGTAGAGGATCTGGCCCACTACTTTGACACCACCGGCACAACGATACGCAAGGACCTCGTATTGCTCGAAAACTCTGGCGCCGTCATTCGAACCTACGGCGGCGTGGTGCTCAATAAAGACGAAGCGGACCCGCCTATTGACCACAAAACGCTGATCAACACCCACCAGAAAGCGCTGATTGCCGAAGCCGCCGTAAAATTTATCCACGATGGCGACTCCATCATTCTGGATGCCGGCAGTACCGTCCTGCAGATGATCCCGCTGCTCAGCCGCTTTAACAACATCACGGTGATGACCAACAGCCTGCACATCGTCAACGCCCTGTCGGAGTTCGACAGCGAGCAGACCATCCTGATGCCCGGCGGGACCTTCCGCAAAAAATCCGCCTCATTTCACGGACAGCTGGCGGAGAACGCCTTCGACCACTTCAGCTTTGATAAACTGTTCATGGGCACCGACGGCATCGATCTGAACGCGGGCGTCACGACGTTCAACGAAGTGTTCAGCGTCAGTAAAGCCATGTGCAACGCCGCGCGGGAAGTGATTTTGATGGCAGACTCGTCGAAGTTTGGCCGTAAAAGCCCCAACATTGTCTGTAGCCTGGAAAGCGTCGACAAGCTGATTACCGACGCGGGTATCGATCCGGCGTTCAGGAAAGCGCTGGAAGAGAAAGGCATCGACGTGATTGTAACCGGAGAGAGAGATGAGTGATTTTCTGTTAGAAACGGGCCGCCAGACGCTGATGCTGGAGCTGCAGGAAGCCAGCCGCCTGCCGGAACGTCTGGGCGAGGATTTTGTCCGCGCCGCCAACACCATTATCCACTGCGAAGGCAAAGTGATCGTGGCGGGCATCGGTAAATCCGGCCACATCGGCAAAAAGATTGCCGCGACGCTGGCCAGCACCGGCACCCCGGCCTTCTTCGTGCATCCTGCAGAAGCGCTGCACGGCGATCTGGGAATGATTGAGAGCCGCGACGTGATGCTGTTTATCTCCTACTCCGGTTCGGCGAAAGAGCTGGATCTCATCATTCCACGTCTGCAGGAAAAATCGGTCGCCCTGCTGGCGATGACCGGGAAATCCCGCTCGCCCCTGGCGCTGGCCGCCAAAGCGACGCTGGATATTTCCGTTGAGCGTGAAGCCTGTCCGATGCACCTCGCCCCGACCTCCAGCACCGTGAATACCCTGATGATGGGCGACGCGCTGGCGATGGCGGTAATGCAGGCGCGCGGGTTTAACGAAGAAGATTTCGCCCGCTCGCATCCGGCGGGGGCGCTCGGGGCACGCCTGCTCAACAAGGTTCACCACCTGATGCGCACTGACGATGCGATTCCGCAGGTCAAACTCGATACCAGCGTCATGGACGCGATGCTGGAGCTCAGCCGCACCGGTCTGGGGCTGGTTGCGGTGTGCGATGACGACGGGTACGTCAAAGGCGTATTCACTGACGGCGACCTGCGCCGCTGGCTGGTGGGCGGTGGCAAGCTGGAAACCAAAGTGTCGGACGCCATGACCCAGGGCGGGCTGACGCTGAACGCCGAGAGCCGCGCCATTGAAGCCAAAGAGGTGCTAATGAAGCGCAAAATCACCGCCGCACCGGTGGTGGATGACACCGGCAGGCTGTGCGGCGCCATCAACCTGCAGGATTTCTATCAGGCCGGGATTATCTAACCCTTCAGCCCGAGACGCTTCGCCAGCCGGTGCAGGTTGGCGACGTCCATCTCCAGCGCCCGGGCGCACGCCGCCCAGTTGCGGTTGTTCTGATCCAGCGCGCGGATAATCATCTGACGCTGAAATGCCTCTGTCGCGTCACGCAGGTTTTCGCTCGTTATCTCCGGAGCTGCATGGGCAATCGTGGGTGCGGTTTCATCATGCTGCGCAAAATGCCGGGCATGTATAACCACTTCATCACCCGAACGCGTTGCTCGCGCCAGCACCACCGCACGGTGAATCGCGTGTTCCAGCTCGCGCACGTTGCCCGGCCAGCCGTAGCTCAGCAGATGCGCCCTCGCCCCCGAGCTTAACACCACGCGGGAAAGCCCCATCCTGAGACGGCACTGTTCGCAGAAATAGCCCGCCAGCAGCAGCACGTCGTCCCCGCGCTCGCGCAGCGGCGGCACGGTAAGCGGGAACACGCTCAGGCGGTGGAACAGGTCGGCGCGGAACTGCCCGGCCAGCACCGCCTCACGCAGGTCGCGGTTGGTCGCCGCCAGCACGCGCACATCCACTCTTAAGCTGCGGTCATCCCCCACGCGCTGGATATCGCCGTACTGTAATACGCGCAGAAGTTTGGCCTGTAGCGACAGAGAAAGCTCGCCTATTTCATCCAGAAACAGCGTACCGTTATCGGCCATTTCGAACTTGCCGCTGCGGTTGCTGATGGCGCCGGTAAATGCCCCTTTGACGTGACCAAACAATTCGCTTTCCGCCACGCTTTCCGGCAGCGCGGCGCAGTTGAGGTACACCAGCGGATTGACCGCGCGCGGCGACGCTTCATGAATCGACTTCGCCACCAGCTCCTTGCCGGTGCCGGTCTCCCCGAAGATCAGCACGTTCAAATCGGACGCGGCAACAATCTCAATCTCTTTTTTGAGCTGCGCCATGCCCGGCGAGAGGCCAATCATCTCCGTGTGCGCCACCTGCTCAAACGCCGCCGGGCTGCCGGGAAGGATATTCTGGCTCTCCAGCTGTTCAATCAGCAGCGCGTTGTTAAGCGCCCCGGCGGCCAGCGCGGCAATCAGGCGCAGCTCCTCGTCGCTGAAGGTGTCGAACTGGTCCGGCGACATGCCGTCGAGGGTCAGCGCCCCAATCAGGTTTTGCCCGGCAAACAGCGGCAGGCCAATACAGGCGTGCACCTTCAGGCTCTCCTGGCCTGGAATCAGCCCGTCATACGGGTCGGGCAGATCGCTGTCCGCCGGGAAACGCACCACGTCACCCGCGCGGGCAATGGTCTCCAGACGTGGATGGCCTTCAAGGGTAAAGCGCCGCCCGAGCACGTCCTTCGCCAGGCCGTCGATCGCCAGGGGAATAAACTGCCGCCCTTCGTAGCGCAGCAGCGCCGAAGCGTCGCACGCCAGCACGTGGCGCAGCGTGGAGATCAGCCGCTGAAAGCGGTCCTGATGGCCGATACCGGTTTGCAGCTCAATGGCGATCTTCGCCAGCACATCTACGGAAAAGCTCATGTCTGCCTCGCTGTCATTTTGACAATGAATATTGTCATAATGACACTGTTTTGGATAGTCATAATGACTACCCATTACGGATCATATAAATATTAGTTTATAAAAATCAACAAGTTAAAAGTTGGCACGCAGCTTGATATAAGCAAACCATCCTATTTGAAAAACGCGATATTACGCTGAGGTTTGCTATGTCTATTCTGGTTAAAAATAACATTCATTGGGTGGGTCAACGTGACTGGGAAGTGCGCGATTTCCACGGGACGGAATACAAAACGCTGCGCGGCAGCAGCTACAACAGCTATCTCATCCGCGAAGGAAAAAACGTGCTGATCGATACCGTCGATCACAAGTTCAGCCGCGAGTTCGTGCAGAACCTGCGCGGTGAAATCGACCTGAATGCCATCGACTACATCATCATCAACCATGCGGAGGAGGATCATGCCGGTGCCCTGACCGAGCTGATGTCGTATATTCCGGACACTCCGATCTACTGCACCACCAACGCCATCGACTCGATCAACGGTCACCACCACCATCCGGAGTGGAACTTCCACACCGTGAAAACGGGCGACGCGCTGGATATCGGCAACGGCAAGCAGCTGATCTTCGTGGAAACGCCCATGCTGCACTGGCCGGACAGCATGATGACCTACATGACCGGCGACGCGGTGCTGTTCAGCAACGACGCCTTCGGCCAGCACTACTGCGACGAACGCCTGTTTAATGACGAAGTGGATCAGACCGAGCTGTTCGAACAGTGCCAGCGTTACTACGCCAACATCCTGACCCCGTTCAGCCGTCTGGTCACGCCAAAAATCACCGAGATCCTCGGCTTTAACCTGCCGGTGGAGATGATTGCCACCTCTCACGGTGTGGTGTGGCGTGAAAACCCCACCCAGATCGTCGAGCTGTACCTGAAATGGGCGGCGGATTATCAGGAAGACCGCATCACGATCTTCTACGACACCATGTCCAACAACACCCGCATGATGGCGGACGCCATTGCCCAGGGCATCAACGAAGTAGATCCGAACGTGGCGGTGAAAATCTTCAACGTGGCGCGCAGCGATAAGAACGAGGTATTAACCAACGTTTTCCGCTCTAAGGGCGTGCTGGTGGGCACGTCCACCATGAACAACGTGATGATGCCGAAGATTGCCGGTCTGGTCGAAGAGATGACCGGCCTGCGTTTTCGCAACAAGCGCGCCAGCGCCTTTGGCTCCCACGGCTGGAGCGGCGGCGCGGTAGACCGTCTCTCTACCCGTTTACAGGATGCAGGGTTTGAGATGTCGATGAGCCTGAAAGCGAAATGGCGGCCGGATATCGACGCCCTGGAAATCTGTCGCCAGCACGGCCGTGACATCGCCCGTCAGTGGGCACTCGCACCGCTGCCGGAAACCACCCCCGCCGCGGCGGTTGCGCCGAAAGCCGAAGCAAAAGCTGCCGCTGCCGACCTCGGTCCTTGCATGCAGTGCAGCGTATGCCAGTGGATTTACGACCCGGAACGGGGCGAGCCGCTGCAGGATGTCGCCCCAGGCACGCCGTGGAGTGAGGTGCCGGACAACTTCCTCTGCCCGGAATGTTCCCTCGGGAAAGACGTCTTTGATGAACTGGCAACGGAGGCAAAATGAACCACGGCATCGTCATTATCGGCTCGGGTTTTGCCGCCCGCCAGCTGGTAAAAAATATCCGCAAACAGGACGCTAACGTGCCGTTGACGCTGATCGCCGCCGACAGCATGGACGAGTACAACAAGCCTGATTTAAGCCACGTCATTAGCCAGAATCAGCGTGCCGACGATCTCACCCGCCAGACGGCGGGGGCGTTCGCAGAACAGTTTAACCTGCGTCTGTTTCCGTACACCTGGGTCACCGATATCGACGCCGACGCCCGTCTGGTGAAAGCGAAAGATAAAACCTGGCAGTACGACAAGCTGGTGCTGGCCACGGGTGCCTCTGCGTTTGTGCCGCCGGTTGAGGGGCGCGAGCTGATGGTCACGCTCAACAGCCAGCAGGCGTATCAGGCCAGCGAAACGGAGCTTCACGACGCCACGCGGGTGATGATTGTCGGCGGCGGGCTGATCGGCACCGAACTGGCGATGGATTTCTGCCGTGCGGGTAAATCCGTCACTCTGGTCGACCACGCGGCGAGCATTCTGTCAGCGCTGATGCCCGCTGAAGTGAGCAGCCGCTTACAGCATCATCTGACCGACATGGGCGTCCATCTGCTGCTGAAATCGCAGCTGCAGAGCCTGAGCAAAACCGGCACCGGCATACGTGCAACGCTCGACCGCAACCGCAGCGTGGAAGTGGATGTGGTGATTGCGGCGACAGGGTTGCGCCCGGAAACGGCGCTGGCGCACCGCGCAGGCGCCGAAATTAACCGCGGCGTGAAGGTAGACTGCTACCTGCAAACCACTCAGCCGGACATTTATGCCCTGGGCGACTGCGCGGAAATTAACGGTCAGGTGCTGCCCTTTTTACAGCCGATTCAATTAAGCGCGCTGTCTCTGGCGAAAAACCTGCTCGGCGGCACTACGCCGGTGAAATTACCCGCCATGCTGGTCAAAGTGAAAACGCCGGAATTACCGCTGCATCTCGCAGGCGAAACGCAGCGTCAGGATCTGGACTGGCAGATTGCCCTTTCGCCGCAGGGCATGGTGGCGCGCGGCATCGATGCTGACGGTCAGATGCGCGCCTTTGTCGTCAGTGAAGACAGGATGAAAGAGGCCTTCGCCCTGCTGAAATCGCTCCCTGCTTAACCCTCGTATTGCCGGGTGGCGCTGCGCTTACCCGGCCTACATGCAGACCCGTGCAAGCGTAGCGCCACCGGGCTGGGTCGTTCAGGAACGTACCACCAGCGCGTCGTAGCCGCGCCAGCGGTAATTCGCCATGGAAATCAGCCAGCAGGCGATAAACAGACCCACGACGACAAACCCGGCGTTGCCCAGATTGTCGTTCACCGTGCCAATCAGATCCCAGAGGCCGCCGCTGAGGGCAAATTTATCCATCAGCAGACCCAACGCTTCCAGCCCGCCGATAAACAGCGCCACCACCACGGAGGTGCCGGTGATGGTCATGTTGTAGTAGAGCTTGCGCTGCGGCTTGTTAAACGCCCAGCCGTAGGCGCCGACCATCAGCAGGTTGTCGAGGGTATCCACCAGCGCCATGCCGCTGGCGAAGAGTGCCGGGAAGATCATGATTGACCACACCGACATCCCGCTGGACGCGCTGGCGGCAGAGATCCCCAACACGCCGATCTCGGTGGCCGTATCAAAGCCGAGACCAAACAGGAAACCGACCAGGTACATCTGCCAGCTTTTATTGACGAGGCGGAAGGTCTTGCCAAACAGCCAGTTCATTACCCCGCCCTGAGCAGGTAGCGTGATGTCATCCTGCACCGGCCTGCCGTGTTTCAGCGCCTGAAAACTGCGCCAGACGCCGCGCAGGATCACCATATTCACCAGCGCCATCGCCAGCAGGAAGGTCGCGGAAACGGCGGTACCAATCAGGCTGCCGGTTTCGTGGAACCACGCCATGTTCTTCTGAAACGCCGTGGCGGTAGCGGCGATGGCAATGGAGGCCAGCACCACGATGGTGGAGTGGCCCAGCGAGAACCACGCTCCCACGCCGGACGGGCGTTTGCCCTGCTGCATCATCTTACGCGTCACGGTATCTATGGCTGCAATGTGGTCAGCGTCCACCGCATGACGCAGTCCGTAGCACCACGCCAGCAGGCTTGCCGCCATCAGCGCCGTGCTGCCGCTAAAGGTGTGCCATGCCCATCCCCAGGCCAGCAGGTTTGCCATTACCAGAGCCAGCAGCAGAAGCGCGGCGCGAGGTTCATTGCGTAACAGTCGTAACATTTTTAGTCCTTTGTAAACATGACCGGGCAGCGGCGACCACCGCCTGCCCGAAGGAGATCGCTCCGTCACCTGCGGGCAGGCGCGAAGGAAAAAGAAGCGTAAAGTCAGAAAGATAATGACGCAGACGCGCGCGCAGCAGACGGTTGTGTAATACCCCGCCGCTGAGACAGATTGTCGACAGCGACTGGCGCCGGGCATGAAACGCGGCGAGCTCCGCCAGCCCTTTTGCCAGCGCATCGTGAAACGCCCAGGCGCGCACGCAGGGTTCCGCCTGCCAGCTCAGCCACTGCTGCCAGAAAAGCGCGAGGTTATCCACTTCCAGCGTCACCGGATGGTCGACACCCGCGCACTGCGATGCCAGGGCTTCCAGCCGGCAGGCCGCTTCCCCTTCGTAACGCTGCGTGTCGATGCCGAGCGCACAGGCAACCGCGTCAAACAGGCGACCACAGGAAGAAGCTCGCGGCGCGTTGATGCCACGCTGGATCGCCGTCGCCAGCAACGGCCAGTTCTGGCGCTGAACCGCATGGGTTTCCGGGTACTGCTGCCAGTCGGGTACAAACGCCAGACACTGGGCGAGCAGATTACGCCACGGCTGCATGGCCGCCAGATCGCCGCCCGGCAGCGCAACGGCAGGCAGACCACCCAAATGCGCATAGTCGAGATAGCTGACCCGCAGGCACTCTCCGCCCCACAACGCGCCGTTTTCCCCCATGCCGATCCCGTCCAGCGTCAGGGCGATAACGTCTCCTCCATCGCGCGGCCAGCCGTTTTCGGCCAGGCACGCCGCGGCGTGGGCGTGATGGTGGTGTACCTCTTCAAGGGGCAACGCCTGCGCCTGTGCCCACTGACGAGCGCGGTACCCCGGATGGGCATCGCACACCACGCGCGCCGGCTGGAAGGCGTAAATGTCCTGCATCACCGACAGCGCGGAACGCCACTGCGCTTCCACCCCCTCGTCACGGAGATCGCCAAAATGCTGGCTCAGCACCGCCTGATTCCCACGCACCAGGCAGAAGGTGTTTTTCATCTCCGCCCCGGTGCACAGCATGGCGGGGATATTGTCGAACCCGGCAGGCAGCGTGATGGCATCGGGCACAAAACCGCGCGCGCGGCGCAGCATCGCACCGTCCCGATCCATCACCGAATCGTCCATCCGCTGCAGAATATCGCGGTTATGCAACAGGAAACCGTCCGCGATGCCGCTGAGCTCATCCAGCGCCTGCCGGTTGGTGATGGCAGGTGGTCTGCCGCTGAGGTTGCCGGAGGTCATCACCAGCGGGCGCTGGCAGTCCATCATCAGAAGGTGCTGCAGCGGGTTCGCAGGAAGCATGATGCCGACGGTATCCAGACCGGGTGCGATACCTTCCGGGAACGCGGGCAGCCAGACTTTTGGCGTGAGCACAATGGGTGCGGCGGGTGAGCGTAGCAGCGTCTGAACCGTCTCCGGCAGGTCATCCGCATGCGGGATCATCACCGCCAGCGGCTTCGCGGGCCGCTGCTTGCGTGACCGAAGCGTCGCGACCGCCTGCGGGTTACGCGCGTCACAGACGAGGTGAAAGCCCCCCAGCCCTTTGACGGCGACAATACCGCCGCTTTTCAGCATCGCGACCGCCGCGCGCAGCGCAGCCTCGCGCTCAGCGGTCATGTCGCCCGCACGCCACATAAGCGCGGGCCCGCAGTCCGGGCAGGCGACCGGCTGGGCGTGAAAACGGCGGTCGGCAGGATTGCGGTATTCGGCTTCACACGGCCCACAGAGCGGGAACGGCGCCATTGCCGTGGCCGGGCGGTCGTAGGGCATGGCGCGGATAATGGTAAACCGCGGCCCGCAGTGGGTGCAGTTGATAAACGGATAGCGATAACGGCGTTCGCGTGGGTCGCCCATCTCAGCCAGACACGCCGGGCAGGTCGCCGCATCGGGGACAATCTGGGTGTCCATCGTCCCGGCCGCGCTGTGGCGGATGGTAAAGTCCTCCGGCACGCGCGCCCAGGTAAACGGCTGCGCTTCCACGCGGTCAATGCGTGCCAGCGGCGGGCAGTCCTGATGCAGCCTCGCGGTAAAGGCCCCCCCATTACCCGCGAGGCGCACCAGCACGCCCTCTCCGTCATTGCAGACGTCACCGGTCAACTGAAGCGCCTGCGCCAGCTGCCAGACGAAGGGACGAAACCCGACGCCCTGCACTTTGCCGCGCACCCGCAGCTGAACGCCGTTGCTGCTCATACGGTTCAGAACAGCAGTGATGACGAGGTGTCGAACGCCGCGCGACGGCGCTTTTCGGCGCTCATCTGCTCAAGCTTGTCGCGATCCACGCAGACCAGCGCGTGCGTCGGGCAGGCTTCCATACAGGCCGGGCCGGCCTCACGGTGGTAGCACAGGTCACATTTGTTGGCTTCGGCTTTGTCCGCGCGCACACTCAGCCCCATACCGCTGTTGCGCACTACCGGACGGACCACCACCTCCATCGCGCCATACGGGCAGGCGACCACGCAGGTTTTGCAGCCAATGCAGCGCTCCTGCATCACGTGCACAAAGCCTTTCTCGCGTTTAATCGCCCCGTTCGGGCAGACGTTCGCGCACGGTGCGTCTTCGCACTGGCGACAGATGGCGGCGGTGGAAATATTCACGCCTTTGATGACGTGGATGCGCGGCAGGAAGGTGTCAGGGGTAAGCGACGCGCAGTCCTGCTCCGCCTGATGGGAAACCACGCACGCCACTTCACAGGTACGGCAACCAATACACTTACTGGCATCGGCCATAATAAAACGGTTCATCTGCTTCTCCAGCATTACAGTTATGCGCGGAGATATTCATAAACCGTGCCAATAATTAACTTATTGATTTTATTTCATTTTAAAAATTAAAACGGTGCCGTCATCGTCACTTATGACGATGACAGCTGTCGACATCAGCGGTGCGGGCCGTCAATAACCGAGTCGCGCAGGACAAGCTCGCCGGAGAAAATTTGCTGATATTTAAACTCACCGCCGTCGAGCATAAAGATCAGGCGGCTGATGGTCTCTTTGATCATCTCCGTTACCGGGATGCGGACGCTGGAGAGCGACGGCACAATGTAAGGCGCGATGGCCACATCGTCGAAACCGATCACCGACACCGCGTCCGGCGTGGCCACGCCGCTGTCGTGCAGCTGCTTCATGGCACCGATGGCCATATCGTCATTGCTCGCCACCAGCGCCGTAAAGCGCTCACCCCGAGCAAGCAGCTCGGACACCGCCGCCGCGCCGCTGGCGGGGTTCCACTTCCCCTGCGCAATCAGCCCCTCGCGCAGCGGAATACCGTGCTGCGCCAGCGCGTCCTTATAGCCGGAGAGACGCTCAACCCCGGTGGGAGAATCCAGCGAGCCGGTGATAAAGGCGATCTCACGATGCCCTTTCGCAATCAGCTGTGACACCGCGTCCTGGCTGGAGGCTTTATGATCGGACCACACGCTGTGGCTGCTGTTTTTCCGCAGGCGGCGGTTGAGCACCATAATGGGCTGCTCGCACTTCTCGACGATCTCATCCATCTCTTCCACGCTCAGAAAACGCGGATAGATGATCACCGCGTCGCAGCGCATATCGAGCAGATACTGGATCGCCTCGCGCTCTTCATCGGCGCTGTGCTTGCCGTCCGCGAGGATCAGCTGCCGCCCTTTCTCCTCCGTCATGCGCGCGGCGTGAAACAGCAGCTCGCTAAAGTAGACGCCGTGATACAAGGTGTTCGTCACCACCAGGCCCAGCGTCTGGGTACGTTTGGTCGCCAGGTTGCGCGCCAGCAAATTTGGGCGATAGCCGCTCTCTTCAATGGCCTGAAACACCCTGTCTTTGGTCTCCTGGCTGACATAGCCATTGCCCGACAGCACCCGGGATACCGTCGCTTTCGAAACGCCTGCCCGCTTCGCCACTTCAAGCATCGTGGTCATGTTGTTATTCCGTCTGAATCTGATGGAGCGCAGTGTACTGCACTGCAGAAAAATTGTCGCAGCGGCGACATCACGCTTTGGGTTCCTACTGGTGATCGGCGTCACGAAATAAAAAAATGGTCAAAAAGCGATCTTGTTTCATTCATAAAAACTCATGATGATTATGTGGAACCGGTTTCCTACATTTCACACAACGATAACAGGATCACATCCGATGGCCAAAAATTACGCTGCGCTGGCGAACGACGTTATCAGCGCGCTGGGCGGCAAAGAGAACATCGTCGCCGTCACCCACTGCATGACGCGACTGCGTTTCGTTCTGAAAGACGAAACCCTCACCGACGCCGCGCGCCTGAAAAGCATCAGCGGCGTGCTCGGCGTGGTGCGCAACGACAACCAGTGCCAGGTGATTATTGGCAATACCGTCTCCCAGGCGTACCGCGAGGTGGTAAGCCTGCTGCCCGCTGACCTGCAGCCCGCGGTGCCGGAAGGCCCGCAAAAGCTGACGCTGCGCCGCATTGGCGCCGGGATCCTCGACGCGCTGATCGGCACCATGTCCCCGCTGATCCCGGCGATCATCGGCGGCTCGATGGTCAAGCTTCTGGCGATGATCCTTGAGATGACCGGCGTGCTGCCCAAAGGCGCGCCGACGCTCACCATTTTGACCGTCATCGGCGACGGCGCGTTCTTCTTCCTGCCGCTGATGGTGGCGGCCTCGGCGGCGGTGAAATTCAAAACCAACATGTCGCTGGCGATAGCCATTGCGGGCGTGCTGGTGCACCCGAGCTTTATCGAGCTGATGGCGAAAGCCGCGCAGGGCGAGCACGTTGAGTTCGCCTTTATCCCGGTGACGGCGGTGAAATACACCTACACCGTCATCCCCGCGCTGGTGATGACCTGGTGCCTGTCGTACATCGAGCGCTGGGTGGATCGCATTACCCCGGCGGTGACGAAAAACTTCCTCAAGCCGATGCTGATCGTGCTGATTGCCGCCCCGCTCGCCATCGTGCTGATTGGGCCGCTGGGCATCTGGATCGGTAGCGCGATCTCCGCGCTGGTCTACACCATTCACGGCTATCTGGGCTGGCTCTCCGTGGCCATCATGGGCGCGCTGTGGCCGCTGCTGGTCATGACCGGCATGCACCGCGTGTTTACGCCAACCATCATTCAGACCATTGCCGAGACGGGCAAGGAAGGGATGGTGATGCCGTCGGAAATTGGCGCCAACCTGTCGCTCGGCGGTTCGTCGCTGGCGGTGGCGTGGAAAACCAAAAACCCGGAGCTGCGCCAGACGGCGCTGGCAGCGGCGGCCTCCGCCATCATGGCGGGGATCTCTGAACCGGCCCTGTACGGTGTCGCAATACGTCTGAAACGCCCGCTGATTGCAAGCCTGATCAGCGGCTTTATCTGCGGCGCGGTTGCCGGTATCGCGGGTCTTGCCAGCCACTCGATGGCGGCACCGGGGCTGTTTACCAGCGTACAGTTCTTCGACCCGGCGAACCCGATGACCATCGTCTGGGTGTTTGGCGTGATGGGTCTGGCAGTGGTGCTGTCGTTTGTTCTGACCCTGATACTGGGCTTTGAGGATATTCCGGTCGAAGACGACGCCGAAAAAGCGCGCGCCCTGCAGACCGCACCGGTACAGAATAACGCAGCAAAAGCATAAATTGAAAGCGAGGTAAGAATGTCTGTTTTTCCACAAGGATTTTTATGGGGCGGCGCGCTTGCCGCCAACCAGAGTGAAGGCGCTTACCGTGAGGGCGGCAAAGGGCTGACGACGGTCGATATGATCCCCCACGGCGCGAACCGCCTGGCGGTGAAGCTCGGTAAGGAAAAGCGTTTTTCGCTGCGTGACGACGAATTCTACCCGAGCCACGAGGCGATTGATTTTTACCATCGCTATAAAGAGGACATCGCTCTGATGGCGGAGATGGGCTTTACGGTGTTCCGCACCTCGATCGCCTGGAGCCGCCTCTATCCGAACGGCGACGAACCGCTGCCGAACAAAGAGGGTATTGCCTTTTACCGCGCGGTGTTCGAGGAGTGCAAAAAATACAACATCGAGCCGCTGGTGACCCTCTGCCACTTCGACGTGCCAATGCACCTGGTGACGGAGTACGGCTCCTGGCGCAACCGCAAAATGGTGGATTTCTTTGCCCGCTACGCCCGCACCTGCTTCGAGGAATTTAACGGGCTGGTGAAATACTGGCTGACCTTCAACGAAATCAACATCATGCTGCACAGCCCGTTCTCCGGCGCGGGGCTGGTGTTTGAGGAAGGCGAAAACGAAGACCAGGTGAAATACCAGGCCGCGCACCACGAACTGGTGGCGAGCGCGCTGGCGACCAAAATCGCTCACGAGGTGAACCCGGAAAACCAGGTCGGCTGCATGCTGGCGGGCGGTAACTTCTACCCCTACTCCTGCAAGCCGGAAGACGTGTGGATGGCGCTGGAGAAAGACCGCGAGAACCTGTTCTTTATCGACGTGCAGGCGCGCGGCAGCTATCCGGCCTATTCTGCCCGCGTGTTCCGCGAGAAAGGCGTCGTGATTGTTAAAGACCCGGGCGATGACGAACTGCTGAAAAATACCGTCGATTTTGTCTCGTTCAGCTATTACGCCTCGCGCTGCGCCTCGGCGGATATGAACGCGAACAACACCAATGCGGCGAACATCGTTAAATCTCTGCGCAACCCGCACATTCAGGTGAGCGAATGGGGATGGGGCATCGACCCGCTCGGCCTGCGCATCACCATGAACATGATGTACGACCGCTACCAGAAGCCGCTGTTCCTGGTGGAAAACGGCCTGGGGGCGAAAGATGTCGTTGATGAAAACGGCGAGATTAACGACGACTACCGCATCAGCTATCTGCGCGAGCATATCCGCGCGATGGGCGATGCGATTGAGGACGGCGTGCCGCTGATGGGTTACACCACCTGGGGCTGCATTGACCTGGTCTCGGCCTCAACCGGTGAGATGAGCAAGCGCTACGGGTTTGTGTACGTTGACCGCGACGACGCCGGGAACGGCACGCTGGAGCGGAAACGCAAGAAATCGTTCGGATGGTATCAGAAGGTGATTGCGAGTAACGGGGGGGATCTCGAGTAGCCTGTTGCCCTCACCCCAGCCCTCTCCCACAGGGAAAGGGAGATGGGTTTGGTAGGCCGGGTAAGGCGAAGCCGCCACCCGGCACTGCTCAGAGCTGAGAAAAACCTCCATCCCCAACCCACCCGGCTAGTCGTGAATACACCACCTCCACCGCCTCCTTCACCGGCGGCGTCATCGGGTAATAAAACCCGACAATGTCCGGCTGAATGCCCAAAAACAGCACCTCGCCCACGTCACCTTTGATCTGATCCACCAGGTAGTTCAGCGGCATATTGTGGGTAGTCATCATAAACATCTCGGCGATGTCGTCCGGGTCAATCAGGCGGATCTCGCCGGGGTTGAGTCCCATATCGGTGGCATCGACGATTAACAGCCTGTCCGGACGCAGCTCGCGGATGGCCACCACGTCGTTTTCCGGCGCGCTGCCGCCGTCAATCACCACCCAGCTGCCCTGCGGGTTCGCGGCGCACATCTCCGCCAGCAGCGGACCCGCGCCGTCGTCGCCCATCATGCTGTTGCCGACACACAGTAAAACGTCAGTCACGTAATCTCCTCACCATCAGGTAGATGGCACTCTCCTGATGAATATCATGCAGCATACCGAGCAGCGTTTTACTCCACGCCTGCTGCTCCGGGGTTTGTCTGCCGAGCGCCGCGTCAAAGGCGTTGGCGAGCATGACAATGTGGTTCGCATCGATCACGATCTCACCGTACTTCGGCACGCCTTCCATTTTGCGCCGCGCCGTACTGCCCTCCTCCAGCGTGGCAATCCACGCCAGGTATTCCGGCCACGGACAGCTCAGTGCGGCCTCCAGGCAGTCAATCACCCCGAGGTGATGCCCAATCGCCAGGCTGTAATAGACCACCTGCTGCGCCGCATCCGGCGTGGCATCGTTCTCATCAATAAACTTACGGCTCAGCTGGCTGAACACCACCGTTTCACTCATCGGATACGCGCCTCATCGACGATGCTGTTCAGGTTCGCCACAATCTCATTGAGGCGCGGATCGTTTTCCGCCTCCAGCCAGCGTGCGACCTGATGCTCGCCCTGGCTCAGCAGGCGCAGATAGTCGTCGGCAATCTGACGGCCGTAGCGATAGCCCGCCAGCCTGCGCGCCGTGCGATCGACCTTCACCCGCAGCGGCTGCACCATGTCCGGGTGCAGAATGGCGGCCGGCTGGTTGTCGAGTTCGCCTGGCTCGCGGGCGTGGATTTTCTGCTCCAGCAGGCCGAGCGCCATCGCGAAGCCGTACAGCGTGGCGGCGGGCGTCGGCGGACAGCCCGGAATGTAGACGTCCACCGGCACGATTTTGTCGGTGCCGCCCCAGACGCAGTAGAGGTCATGGAAGATGCCGCCGCTGTTGCCGCAGGCGCCGTACGAGATGCAGATTTTCGGGTCCGGCGCGGACTGCCAGGCGCGCAGCGCGGGCGAGCGCATAGCGCGGGTGACGGCCCCGGTGAACAGCAGGATGTCCGCATGACGCGGGGACGGCACCACTTTGATGCCGAAGCGCTCGGCGTCAAACAGCGGCGACAGCGTAGCGAAGATCTCAATCTCGCAGCCGTTGCAGCCGCCGCAATCCACGCGGTAGACGTAGGCCGAGCGTTTGATTTTTTTCAGCAGCGACGCCTTCATGCTGGCGATGGATTCGTCCACCGTCATCGGCACCGGAATGCCGTTAGCGTCGCGTGGGCCAAGTAAATTGTCCATCAGCTGGCCTCTCTCATGTGGCGGGTGATATCAATGCGGTCGGACGGCAGCAGGCACTTCTGTCGCTTGCACGCCGGACAGGTTTCAAAGCTTTCACGGTGATGCTCCGCGCGGGCGTCGCCGTTGTGCTGCAGCAGCGCGATGGCGTAGTCGATCTCTTTTTGCACGGCGAACGGGCGCTGGCAGACGCGGCAGTGGCACAGGTCAAAGCGCGACTGCTGCAGGAAATCCTCTTTCTTCCACACCGCCAGCTCGTACTCCTGCGACAGGCGAATGGCGACCGTCGGGCAGACCTCTTCGCAGCGGCCGCAGAAGATGCAGCGCCCGAGGTTAAACTGCCAGGCCAGCTCGCCGGTTTTGAGATCCGTTTCCACCGTTAAGGCGTTCGACGGACAGGCGTTGACGCAGGCCGCGCAGCCGATGCACTGCTGTGGGTTGTGCTCCGGCTTGCCGCGAAAGTTTTTGTCGACCGGCATCGGCTCCAGCGGATAGCGGCTGGTCTGCGTGCCGGTTTTGATCACTTTTTTGATAAAGGTAAACATGACGAATCCTTATTTCAGCGGCGAGTTCTTACGCTCGATGCTGTAGCGCTCAAGCTCTTTATACGGCACCACCTGGCTTTTCTTCTTGCGCACGTCCACGACGGTCATGCGGTCGGTGCAGGAGTAGCACGGGTCGAGGCTGCCGATGATCAGCGGCGCATCAGACACGGTGTTACCGCGCAGCATGTAACGCAGGGTTGGCCAGTTGGCGTAGGTCGCCGCACGGCAGCGCCAGCGGTAGAGCTTCTGGTTGTCGCCGGTCATGCTCCAGTGAATATCGTCCCCGCGCGGCGCTTCGGCAAAGCCGAGGGCAAAGCGGTTTGGAATGTAGGTGAAGCCCTCCACCATCAGCGGGCCGCCCGGCAGGTTGTCCAGACCAAAGTCGATCATGTTCAGCGCGGTGAACACCTCGTTGATGCGCACCTTCAGGCGGGAGATGACGTCGCAGCCCTGCTCGCTGTGCACGGTCATCGGCAGCAGGCCGTAACCGACGAACGGGTGATCGGCACGCGTGTCGCGGGCGTGCCCGCTGGCGCGCACCATCGGGCCGACGTTACTGAAGTCGCGAGCGATCTCAGGATCGAGGCGGCCAATGCCGACGGTGCGCTGCTCGATATTGGGCGTGCTGAGCAGCATGTCCACCAGTTCCTGCACGTCGCGGCGCATCTGCTGCGCCAGCTGGCGGGTCTGGATCATGTCATCTTTCAGCAGGTCGCGGCGGATCCCGCCGATCAGATTCAGACCGTAGGTTTTGCGCGCCCCGGTGAGGATCTCCGCCATCTTCATCGACGCTTCGCGCACGCGGAAGAACTGCATAAACCCGGAGTCAAAGCCGACGAAGTGGCAGGCCAGGCCGAGGTTCAGCAGGTGCGAGTGCAGGCGCTCCACCTCCAGCAGAATGGCGCGGATCATCTGCGCGCGTTCCGGCACCACGATCCCCATGCCGTTCTCTACCGAGGTGGTGTAGGCGGTGCTGTGGGCGAAGCCGCAGATGCCGCACACGCGGTCAGAGAGGAACGTGACTTCGTTGTAGCCCATGCGGGTTTCCGCCAGCTTTTCCATGCCGCGGTGGACGTAGAACAGGCGGTAGTCGGCGTCGATAATGTTTTCGCCGTCGACGAACAGGCGGAAGTGGCCCGGCTCGTCGGAAGTGACGTGCAGCGGGCCGATCGGCACCACGTTATTCTTCTTGCTGCCCAGCTCGTTGATGAATTCGTAGGTTTCACTGTCGGTGGTCGGGGCCGGACGCTGGCGGTAGTCCATGCTGTCTTTGCGCAGCGGATAGAGTTCGTCCGGCCAGTCGTCCGGCAGCACCAGACGGCGTTCATCCGGCAGGCCAACCGGCACCAGGCCATACATGTCGCGCACTTCACGCTCGCCCCAGACGGCAGCGGGCACGCGCGGCGTGACGGACGGGTATTCCGGTTTATTCGGGTCGACCTCGACGCGCACGGTGATCCAGCACTTCTCGCCCTGCTCCATCGACATCACGTAGTACACCGCGTAATTGCCGCACAGCTGGCGCTCGTCGTTACCGAACAGCACCGACAGCCAGCCGCCCTGCCGGTAGTAGAGAAACTCCACCACTTCCGGCAGATAGTTCACCTTTACGGTGACGGTGATCTGGTCTTTGGTTTGCCAGGACTCCTCCAGCACCACGCCGGGGAAAGCCTGATGCAATGCGGCGAGATACTGCTGACCTTTCTTTTCTTCAGACATAAACACTCTCTTTAATCACGCCACCAGCAAGGAGACGAACGCTAAAAATGCAAAACCAAAACCGGCCCAGGTAATGCGTGACGTTTCCACAAAACGCAGACGCGCCATGCTGTTTTCGAACAGGGCAATGACCAGCACGCCGACCAGCAGCTTGAGGACGGCAACCACGACGGCCAGCAGCAGACCGCCCGCGGAGAAGTGCGTCATCTGCCCCCACGGGAAGAAGACGCCGACAAACATCTGCAGCACCACCAGCTGTTTGAGGCTGATGCCCCACTTCAGCACCGCAAAGCCGTAGCCGCTGTACTCGGTGAGCGGTCCTTCCTGCAGTTCCTGCTCGGCTTCGGCCAGATCGAACGGCAGCTTGCCCATCTCGATAAAGGTGGCGAATGCGCAGGCGCACAGCGCCAGCACCAGCGGAAGGGAGCGGGCAACCGGCCAGTAGTACACGGTGTGGGTGATAAAGCTGATGTGCGTGGAACCCGCAACCTGCGCGGCAACCCACAGCCCCAGCAGCAGGATCGGCTCAACCAGCACGCCGAGCATCGCCTCGCGACTGGCACCGATGCCGGTAAACGGGCTCCCGGTGTCGAGACCCGCAATCGCAAAGAAGAAGCGGGCGATGGCAAACAGGTAGATCAGCGTAATCAGATCCCCGAGCGCCGGCAGCGGCGAAGCCACCGTCACCACCGGCAGCGCGGTGGCGATGGTGAGCATCACGCCCACCATCACGAACGGCGCCAGGCGGAAGACCCAGCCTGCGGCATCCGGCGCCACGCTCTGGCGAGAAAGCAGCTTGAAGAGATCGCGATACTCCTGGAGCACGCCAGGACCGCGACGGTTGTGCATCCGGGCGCGCGCCACGCGCGTGATGCCCGACAGCAGCGGCGCGGCGGCAAACAGCACCAGCGCCTGAAGAATTGCCAGTAACAGACTCATGTCAGGCTCCTCGTGAAATCACAACGATCACCAGCACCGCCAGCTCGATAACCGCCAGACGGCGGAACAGCGCGGGTACGGCAGCGCTCTGCCAGCCGGGTACCCAGCGCACCGGGTTCAGCCAGTGGCGCAGCTTCAGCACGGCGGCAAAGTTCTCTTTCACCGGCATAGCGAAACCGTGGGCGGTGATGACCATCGACTGTTCGTGTTCGTAGCCGCAGGCCCATGCTGCACCGCGCGAGCGGGAGGTGAGCCGGTCGCGTTTGAAGAACAGCATCAGCACCAGCGGCAGCAGCGGTGCGCCTATCAGCAGCAGCGCGATCATGGGCTGGGAAACGGTGGTGTTCGCCGTGGTCAGCGGCAGCGGAATGGCATTGCCCAGCAGCGGCAGCAGCCACGGTGCGGCGACGCCGCCCGCGATGCAGCACAGCGCCAGCGCGACCACGCTTACGCCCATCAGTAGCGGTGCGCAGCAGGCGTTCTCAGCCTCACGCGTACGCGGTGCGCCGAGGAAGGTCACGCCATAAACTTTCGCCATGCACATCACCGCCAGCGCCCCGGTAATCGCCAGACCGACCGCCAGCAGCGGCCCCAGCAGACGGGCGATAAACGCCTCGCTCTGACCGAGGGCGAAGAAGGACTGATAGATCACCCACTCCCCGGCAAAGCCGTTCAGCGGCGGCAGCGCGGCCATCGCCATCAGCCCGACCAGCATCGCCAGTGAAATCACCGGCATCTTTTTGCCAATCCCACCGAGCTTTTCGATATCCCGATGGCCGGTGCGGAACCAGACGCTGCCCGCCCCGAGGAACAGGGTGCTTTTAAACAGGCTGTGGTTGATCAGGTGATAAAGACCGCCGATAAAACCGGCCGCAATCAGCGCCGGTTGATTCAGCGCCAGCCCGGTCACGCCCGCGCCAATGCCGAGCAGAATGATGCCGATATTCTCCAGCGTGTGGTACGCCAGAATACGCTGGATATTGTGCTCCATCAGCGCGTACAGGCCGCCGACGAAGGCGGTGATCATGCCCGCAATCAGCAGCACCACGCCCCACCACAGCGGCGGTTGTCCGCCGGTCAGCGTAATCGCCAGGATCCCAAACAGACCGACCTTCATCACCACCACCGAAAACAGCGCGGCGGCGGGCGCGGAAGCATTCGCATGCGCCTGCGGCACCCAGCCGTGCAGCGGGATGATTCCGGCGAGCAGGCCAAAGCCGAGCACGCCCAACAGCCAGACGTCATTCCCCAGCGGATGCCCGTTAAGCGCAGCGAAGTCCAGCGTGCCGAAGCGCTGCCACACCAGCCAGCAGGCCAGCGCCAGCAGCAGCGTCCCGAGGCGTCCCAGTGCAAACCACAATTTCCCGGAGGCGCTACAGCCCGTCAGGAACACGCCGCAGAGCGCCATGATCTCCGCCATCACCACCAGCGCGCCGAGGTTGCTGGCGGTAACGGTACAGACCGCCGTCGCCATCAGCAGGTTCACCAGCAGGCCGTTGGCTTTAGCGTGCGGGTGGCGATGCCACTCGATATTGAACAGGCTGATAAACAGCCCGCACAGGCCAAACGTCACCAGCCAGAGGGCGTTCAGCGGCGTAATCTCAACGGTGTGGCGAACCAGCGGTATGAGGGTGTCAACGGATTGTCCGCCGAGCAAAACAACGCCGCCTGCCGCCAGCGTCAACAGGCTACCTGCCGCCCCGCCGATCCCGGCAACTCCGCCGCTCAGGGTTTTATGGAAGGAGAAGATCGGCGCCAGAATAGCTGCGGCAATAAAACAGGCTACCGCGCCGGTAATCATTATGGCCGCGTTCATTTCGCCCCCTCGTTAAGCGCCTGTAGCAGAGAAAGGTCGCCAAAATCACTGTTGATGGTCAGCTCGCGCTTGCGCTTGCTGGTACGGGCGATGTCGCGAATGTTAACCAGAATCAGCGCTTTCGTCGGACAGGTCCGTACGCAGGCCGGGCCCTGTTCATCGAAGCTGCACAGGTCGCACTTCACCGCCACGGCACGGATGCCGGGCACCCAGTCCAGCAGCGTGCTGACGCGTGCAGGCGCTGGCGGCGCGGGCGGGGCTTTAGGCGAGTTGGCATTGGCCGGAATATGCAGCGGGCGGCTGCCGGAAAATTCAATCGCGCCGAACGGGCAGGCAATGCCGCACAGCTTGCAGCTTACGCACAGGCTTTCGTTCAACTGGACTGCGCCATCCACGCGGGTGATGGCATTTACAGGACAGACACCCGCGCACGGGGCGTCTTCACAGTGATGGCAGAGCTGCGGGGCAGACTCTTTTTCATTACGCATGACGTGCAGGCGCGGCATGGACTGCAGCCCATGCAGGCGATGCGTTTCCGAACACGCCGCCTCACAGGTTCGACAGCCAATGCAGACCGTCGAGTCAGCAATTACAAAACGGTTCACCGGGTTATCCTCTGGTGATAGTCATTTTTGTCGAAAAGCTGTCTTGTCGACACTTCTCGACACGCATGGGTCAGGCCACGTTCGCTGAGGCATTTCCGTCCATCAGCTGCTTCAGGTTGACCGGAAGATCGTGCTCAACGGCGGCGTACAGGCCGTTATAAACCGGCGCGATTTTTTCCAGATAGTGCTCCAGCACCTGCTGGCGATCGCGGTTGCTGACGTGGCCGTCCACCATGCCGTCGGCCATCAGCTGCGCCTTCGCAATACACTGTTTTTCGCCGTCTTTTGTCTCGAGGTAGTACTCAATGGTGTGGCTGTTGAAGTTATCCGCCAGGGTCACGTTGATGGTGAAATGGCCGAAGAGGACAAAGCGCATATCCCCCTGCGCCGCGCAGCTCATCGCGTGGTGAAGACGCGCTTTCGACAAGGTAATGCCCTGAACCAGCGAGTTGCAGTAAAGGTGCCACTGGTCCTGTAACTGTTGATGACGCTGCGCGATGTAATCCGCTTTTTCGCTGATTTCCCAAATAGTCATAGAAGGTATCCGTTTAATGGAGATAGCGGCTGTTAAGCAGATTCCATGCCAGTTTTTATTTTGCTGATTTTAAAGGGATTAAAATGAAAAACCGCTGTCATCACCGCGGTGTCGACGTGTCATTTCGACAGCGTTGACATCGTCACGCCTTAACAAAAACCAAGCTGGCACTGTTATTGCATTACCGGGGCAATTCATTGAGGAGGCGTCATGCACGAAATCACCCTCTGCCAGCGGGCTCTGGAACTTATCGAACAGCAGGCAGTGCAAAACCACGCGAAGCGCGTCACCGGCGTCTGGCTGAAGGTCGGAGCGTTTTCCTGCGTCGAGACCAGCGCCCTGACCTTCTGTTTTGAGCTGGTCTGCCGCGGCACGCTGGCGGAAGGCTGCGAACTGCATATTGAAGAACAGCAGGCGGAGTGCTGGTGCGAGCAGTGTCAGCAGTACGTCACCCTGCTGTCATCGAAGGTACAGCGCTGCCCGCAGTGTCAGAGCGGCGGTCTGCGCATCGTGGCGGATGACGGCATGCAGATCCAACGCCTCGAAATCGAGAAGGAGTAAAGTATGTGTAGTACCTGCGGTTGCGCCGAAGGCAACCTGTATATAGAAGGGGATGAACACCGCCCCCACTCCGCGTTTCGCTCCGCGCCCTTTTCACCCGCCCCACGCCCTGCGGCAGCCCTGACCGGCATTACCTTTGCGCCGCAACGCTCCGATGCGGGCGACCTGCATTACGGCCACGGCGAAGCAGGCACCCACGCGCCGGGCATGAGCCAGCGCCAGATGCTGGAGGTGGAAATCAACGTGCTGGACAAAAATAACCAGCTCGCCGCCCGCAACCGCGCCCGCTTTGCCACCCGCAAACAGCTGGCGCTGAACCTGGTCTCCAGCCCCGGTTCCGGTAAAACCACGCTGCTGACCGAAACGCTCAAGCGCCTGAACGGGCGCGTCTCCTGTGCGGTGATCGAAGGCGACCAGCAAACCGTTAACGACGCGGCGCGCATTCGCGAAACCGGCACCCCGGCGATTCAGGTCAACACCGGCAAAGGCTGCCACCTGGATGCACAGATGATTGCCGACGCGGCCCCGCGCCTGCCGCTGGCAGATAACGGCATCCTGTTTATTGAAAACGTCGGCAACCTCGTCTGCCCGGCGAGCTTCGACCTCGGCGAACGACACAAGGTGGCGGTGCTTTCAGTGACCGAAGGCGAAGACAAGCCGCTGAAGTACCCGCACATGTTTGCCGCCGCGTCCGTCATGCTGCTGAACAAAGTCGACCTGCTGCCGTACCTGAATTTCGACGTGGATAAGTGCCTGGCGTATGCCCGCGAGGTGAACCCGGAGATTGAGATCCTGCTGGTTTCCGCCACGCGCGGCGACGGCATGGACGGCTGGCTACACTGGCTGGAGAGCGAACGATGTGCATAGGCGTACCGGGACAAATTCACGCCATCGACGGTAATCAGGCCAAAGTCGAGGTTTGCGGCATCCTGCGCGACGTCGACCTGACGCTGGTGGGCAGCACCGATGAAACGGGCGCCTCGCGTCTCGGCCAGTGGGTGCTGGTCCACGTGGGGTTCGCCATGAGCGTGATTAACGAAGCGGAAGCCCGCGACACGCTCGACGCCCTGCAAAATATGTTCGACGTGGAGCCTGACGTGGGCGCGCTGCTGTACGGCGAGGAGCGGTAATCATGCGTTACGTTGATGAATACCGCGCGCCGGAGCAGGTGCTGCAGCTTATCGGCCTCCTGAAAACGCGCGCAGCGCGGCTGGACTACACGAAAGAAAGGCCGCTGCGGATCATGGAGGTGTGCGGCGGGCACACGCACGCGATCTTCAAATTTGGCCTCGACCAGCTGCTGCCGGAGAACATTGAGTTTATCCACGGCCCCGGCTGCCCGGTCTGCGTGCTGCCGATGGGGCGCATCGACAGCTGTATTGAAATTGCCAGCCAGCCCGACGTCATTTTCTGCACCTTTGGCGACGCGATGCGCGTGCCGGGAAAAATGGTTCGCTGCTGCAGGCGAAAGCGCGCGGCGCAGACATCCGGATCGTCTATTCGCCGATGGATGCCCTGACGCTGGCAGCGGATAACCCCGCGCGCAAGGTGGTGTTTTTTGGCCTGGGGTTTGAAACCACCATGCCCGCCACCGCCATCACGCTGCAGCAGGCGAAAGCGCGCGGCGTCGATAACTTTTTCTTCTTCTGCCAGCACATTACGCTCATCCCCACCCTGCGCAGCCTGCTGGAAGAGCCAGGCAACGGCATTGACGCCTTTCTGGCACCGGGCCACGTCAGCATGGTGATTGGCACAGACGCCTACGGTTTTATCGCTGAACAGTACAATCGTCCGTTAGTGGTGGCTGGTTTCGAACCACTTGATCTACTGCAAGGTGTCACCATGCTGGTTGAGCAGAAAATAGCGGCCCTGAGTACCGTGGAAAATCAGTACCGCCGCGTGGTGCCGGATGCGGGAAATGAACGAGCGCAGCAGGCGATAGCCGACGTGTTTAGCGTTGAGGGCGACAGCGAATGGCGAGGCCTGGGGCTGATTGCTGAATCCGGCGTGCGCCTGGCGCCAGCCTATCGCGCGTTCGACGCCGAAGCGCATTTCCGCCCGCAGCCGCAGCAGGTTTGCGACGATCCCCGGGCACGCTGTGGCGAGGTGCTCACCGGCAAATGCAAACCGCATCAGTGTCCGTTATTTGGCAATACCTGTAATCCGCAAACGGCGTTTGGGGCGCTGATGGTCTCCTCCGAAGGGGCGTGTGCCGCGTGGTATCAGTATCGCAACCAGGAGAGTGAAGCATGAATACGGTTGAAATGGCGCACGGCAGCGGCGGACAGGCGATGCAGCAGCTGATTAACCGGCTGTTTATGGAGGCCTTTAACAACCCCTGGCTCGCCGAACAGGAAGACCAGGCGCGCATTGACCTCGCCACCCTCACCGCCCAGGGCGACAGGCTGGCCTTCTCCACCGACAGCTACGTCATTGACCCACTGTTCTTCCCGGGCGGCGATATCGGCAAGCTCGCCGTCTGCGGCACGGCGAACGACGTCGCCGTCAGCGGCGCCATCCCGCGCTACCTCTCCTGCGGGTTTATCCTTGAAGAGGGATTACCGATGGAGACGCTCACGGCCGTGGTCAACAGCATGGCGCAGACCGCGCGCGAAGCGGGGATAGCGATCGTCACTGGCGACACCAAAGTGGTGCAGCGCGGCGCGGCCGACAAGCTGTTTATCAACACCGCCGGCATGGGGGCGATCCCCGCCGATATTCACTGGGGGGCGCAGCGCCTCAACGCGGGCGACGTGCTGATCGTGACCGGCACGCTGGGCTGCCACGGGGCGACCATCCTGAACCTGCGCGAAGCCCTGGGGCTGGACGGCGAACTGCGCAGCGACTGCGCGGTACTCACCCCGCTGATTCAGACGCTGCGCGGTATTCCCGGCGTGAAGGCCCTGCGGGATGCCACGCGAGGCGGTGTCAACGCCGTGGTCCATGAGTTTGCGGCAAGCTGCGGATGCGGGATTGAACTCACCGAGCGCAGCCTGCCCGTTAAGCCCGCCGTTCGTGGGCTTTGCGAACTGCTGGGGCTGGACCCGCTCAACTTTGCAAATGAAGGCAAGCTGGTGATTGGCGTTGAACGGGCCGCAGCACAAGCCGTTCTTGAACAGCTGCAGGCTCATCCGTCAGGAAAAGAGGCGGCGATAATTGGTGAAGTGGTTGAGCGCAAAGGGGTGCGCCTGACCGGACTTTATGGCGTGAAGCGCACGCTGGATCTGCCGCACGCCGAACCCTTACCCCGTATTTGCTAGGCCGCGCCACAAGCGGCCAGCATGGATTTTTTGCTCGTTTCTACTGGAAAGCACTATGCCGTATACACCGATGAGCGATCTTGGACAGCAGGGCCTGTTTGACATTACGCGCACACTTTTACAGCAGCCCGATCTCGGTGCGCTGAGCGATGCCCTGACGCGGCTGGTCAGGCAGTCGGCGCTGGCCGACAGCGCCGCGATTGTACTGTGGCATAGCGGAACGCACCGCGCGAGCTACTACTCAACGCGTGACAATGGCAAAACGTTTGAATACGAAGACGAAACGTATCTCGCGCATGGCCCGGTGCGCCGCATTCTCTCCCGACCTGAAGTGCTGCACTGTAACTTTGAGGAGTTCCGGCAGGCGTGGCCGCGGCTCGCGGAGAGTAACCTTTATCAGCCGTTCGGGCATTACTGCATGCTGCCGCTGGCAGCAGAGGGTCAGATTTTTGGCGGCTGCGAGTTTATCCGCACGACCGACCAGCCCTGGAGCGAGGCGGAATACGAACGCCTGCACACCTTTACCCAGATTGTGGCCGTCGTTGCGGAGCAGATCCAAAGCCGCGTGACCAATAATGTGGATTACGACCTGCTGAGCCGCGAACGCGACAACTTCCGCATTCTGGTCGCCATCACCAACGCCGTACTGTCACGGCTCGATATGGACGAGCTGGTCAGCGAAGTGTCGAAAGAGATCCATCACTATTTCAAAATCGATGCCATCAGCATCGCGCTTCGCGGCCATCGCAAGGGCAAGCTGAACATCTACTCGACGCATTATCTCGATGAAGCCAACCCGGCACACGAGCAGAGCGAAGTGGATGAAGCGGGGACCCTTTCGGAGCGGGTCTTCAAAAGCAAAGAGATCCTCCTGATCAACCTCAACGAACAGGATCCGGTGGCACCGTACGAGCGGATGCTGTTTAACACCTGGGGTAACAAAATTCAGACCCTGTGCCTGTTGCCGCTGATGTCCGGCAACACCATGCTGGGCGTGCTTAAGCTGGCGCAGTGCGAGGAAGGCGTCTTTACTACCGCCAACCTGAAGCTGCTGCGTCAGATCGCCGAGCGTATTTCCATCGCCCTGGATAACGCCCTCGCCTATCAGGAAATTCATCGTCTGAAGGAGCGGCTGGTGGATGAGAACCTGGCCCTGACCGAACAGCTCAACAACGTGGACAGCGAGTTTGGTGAAATCATCGGACGTAGCGACGCCATGTACAACGTGCTCAAGCAGGTTGAGATGGTGGCGCAAAGCGACAGCACGGTACTGATTCTGGGCGAAACCGGTACGGGTAAAGAGCTGATTGCCCGCGCCATCCACAACCTGAGCAACCGCAACAGCCGTCGGATGGTGAAGATGAACTGCGCGGCGATGCCCGCAGGGCTGCTGGAAAGCGACCTGTTCGGCCACGAACGGGGCGCCTTTACCGGGGCAAGCAGCCAGCGGCTGGGCCGGTTTGAGCTGGCGGACAAAAGCTCGCTGTTCCTCGACGAAGTGGGCGATATGCCGCTGGAGCTACAGCCGAAACTGCTGCGCGTCCTGCAGGAGCAGGAGTTTGAACGTCTTGGCAGCAACAAGCTTATCCAGACTGACGTGCGGCTGATTGCCGCGACCAACCGCGACCTGAAAAAGATGGTCGCCGACCGCGAGTTCCGCAGCGATCTCTACTATCGCCTGAACGTCTTCCCGATCTTCCTGCCGCCGCTGCGCGAGCGCCCGGAAGATATTCCCCTGCTGGTCAAAGCGTTCACCGCCAAGATCGCGCGTCGGATGGGTCGAAATATCGACAGCATTCCTGCCGAGACGTTACGTACCCTTTCATCGATGGAGTGGCCCGGCAACGTGCGCGAACTGGAAAACGTCATCGAGCGTGCGGTACTGCTGACGCGCGGGAATGTCCTGCAGCTCTCCCTGCCTGAAGTGACGCTGCCTGACGTGAGCGTGCCCGCCGCCGAGACAGCGAAAGAGGGAGAAGATGAATATCAGCTCATTATGCGCGTACTCAAAGAGACCAACGGCGTGGTCGCCGGGCCGAAAGGTGCCGCCCAGCGTTTAGGGTTAAAACGTACTACCCTGCTGTCGCGCATGAAACGTCTCGGGATCGATAAAGAGAGCCTGGTTTAAGCCCCCCAATCCGGCGGTGTTGCTCTGACACCGCCTTTCGTTACCCTGCGCAATTGTCCCTCATTGACACAAAATCGTTTCCTCTGTATAAAATTCCGCCTTAATAATGAGTTTCATTTGCATCAATAATAATATTAATCAAGGGTAGCGTTTCATGAAGAAGGTCATCTGCGCGTTAGGCCTGGCGGTTGCGTCGGTCAGTTCTGCTCTGGCAACCACATATCCTCTGACCATTGAAAACTGTGGCTATAAAGAGACATTCACCAAAGCGCCGGAACGCGTCGTGGCCCTGGGTCAGAATACCGTCGAAATCTTGCTCCTGCTGGGGCTGGAAGATAAGGTGAAGGCCAGCGCCTTCTGGCCGACGAAAGTGTTGCCGCAGCTCGCGGAACAGAACGCAAAAATCAAAACACTGACGGTTGAAATCCCTACCCTTGAATCCGTGCTTGCGCAGAATCCCGACTTTGTCCCCGCCCAAACGCCGCTGTTGCTGGGGCCGGAAAGCAAGGTTGCAAAACGCGACGATCTGATGACCCTGGGCGTGAACAGCTACGTGTCACCGGGCATGTGCGCGACCAAAAAAGCCACGGGCGATATGTACGGCAGCCGCCAGAAACTGTGGGATATGACGTATCTCTATCAGGAGATTGAGGATTTCGCCAAAATCTTTAACGTTGAAGACCGCGGTCAGGCCGTGATTGCCGATTTCAAAAAACGTGAGGCCGACCTGCGTAAGGAATTCGGCAAGAACAAAAAAGACCTCTCGTTTGTCTTCTGGTTCTCCAGCTCATCCCCCTCTGCGGACGCCTACGTAGGCGGTAAAAATAGCCCCTCCGGGTTTATTGCGAGCCTGATGGGCGGGCATAACGCCATCACCTCCGAGACCGAATGGCCAACCGTGGGCTGGGAGAGCATTATTGCCGCCAATCCGGATGTGATTGTGGTCTCCAGCCTGGACCGCAACCGCTGGGCGCTGGATAACGCGGAAGAAAAAATCAAATTCCTGAAGAGCGATCCGGCCGTCAGCCAGCTGGACGCCGTGAAAAAAGGCCACATCGTGGTGATGGACGGTCAGGCCATGAACCCGACGATTCGCACGATTTACGGGGCTGAGCAGGTCGGCGAACAGCTCAGAAAGCTGGGGCTGAACTGATGACAATCGCCGTTCTTCAGGCCCGGCAGAGCCTGGTTCTGACGACCTCGGCTTTGCTCACCCTGGTACTGCTATTTCTGGTGATCGCCCTGAGCGTCAGCGTCGGCGAGCTGTCCATCCCGCTGGATAACGTGTTTTACGCCATCAGCAATAAAATGGGGCTCACCGAGGTTCCGCTCACTCGCATCTATGAAAGCGTCATCTGGGACTTTCGCCTGAGCCGCGCGCTGGTGGCGGCCTGCTGCGGCGCGGGGCTGGCCATCTGCGGTGCCGTATTGCAGAGCTTGCTGAAGAATGCGCTGGCGGAACCCTACGTGCTCGGCGTGTCCGCGGGCGCGTCGACCGGGGCGGTTTCTGTTGTCGTATTGGGGATCGGCACCGGTGCGGTCTCCCTTTCTGCCGGTGCCTTCGCCGGGGCATTCGCCGCGTTTGCGTTTGTCGCGTTTCTGACGAACGGCGCGCGCGGCGGGAATGAACGTACTATTCTGGCAGGCGTCGCCGCCTCGCAGCTTTTTAACGCCATTACCGCCTACACCATCAGCACCTCCGCCAGCGCCCAGCAGGCGCGCGACGTGATGTTCTGGCTGCTGGGCAGCTTCAGCGGCGTACGCTGGCCTGAATTCCAGCTGGCACTGGTCGTGGTGCTGATTGGGTTAGCCATTTGCCTCTACTATTCCCGGGCGCTGGATGCCTTTACGTTCGGTGACGACGCCGCCGCGTCGCTGGGCATTGCCGTTCCCTGGGTGCGCCTGGCGCTCTTTACCACCACCGCGCTGATTACCGCAACCATCGTCAGCATGGCGGGGTCAATCGGCTTTGTCGGGCTGGTGGTGCCGCACGTGATGCGTTTCCTGTTCGGGCCGCTGCACCGCACGCTGCTGATTGCCAGCGCGCTGGCAGGCGCGATCCTGATGGTGCTGGCAGACATTGCCTCACGCATGCTGATTGCACCGCAAAGCCTGCCCGTCGGCGTGGTCACCGCGCTGGTTGGCGTCCCCTTCTTTGCCGTGATTATCTACCGTTCAAGGAATAAGTGATGAGCATCTGCGCGGAAAATATTACCTGGAAGGTCGGCAAAAAAGTCATCGTTAATGACGTCTCGCTGAAGGTGTCACAGGGCGAAACGGTAGGACTGCTTGGCCCTAACGGCTGCGGTAAATCCTCTCTTTTACGTATCCTCGCGGGGCTGCGTCGCCCGGATGCTGGCTGCGTCACCCTGGACGGACAGGACATTACCCGCATCGCCAAAAAACAGCTTGCCCGCCGGGTCGCCTTCGTGGAACAGCACGGCATGACTGACGCTAATATGCGCGTGCGCGACGTGGTGAAACTTGGACGTATTCCGCACCACTCCGCCTTTTCCAACTGGAGCACGCACGATGACGAAACCGTCACCGCCGCTCTGCAGCGCGTGGATATGCTGGATAAAAGCGACCAGGGCTGGCTGAGCCTCTCCGGCGGCGAGCGTCAGCGCGTCCACATTGCCCGCGCGCTGGCCCAGACCCCGACGGAAATCCTGCTGGATGAACCGACCAACCACCTGGACATTCATCATCAGATGCAGCTGATGCAGTTGATCAGCGAATTACCGGTCACCAGCATTGTCGCCATCCACGATCTCAACCACGCCTCGATGTTCTGCGACTCGCTGATTGTGATGCAGAAAGGGCACATTGTGGGGACGGGAACACCGCAGGACATCCTGTCCGAGTCGCTGCTCTGGGACGTCTTCCGGGTCAAAACCAAAATTGAGATCTCACCGTTCCATGGCAAAAAGCACATTCACTTTATCGTTTAGGGGCGAGTGAATAACGATGCCCCTTCGCCCTGCCACCACGCTCTGGCCGCCCGTCTTACTGGGTAGCCAGTTTGTTTTTAACATTGGCTTTTACGCCGTTGTTCCCTTCCTGGCGATATTCCTGCGCGACGACATGCTGCTCTCCGGCGGGCTGATCGGGCTGATCCTCGGCCTGCGCACCTTCTCTCAGCAGGGGATGTTTATCGTCGGCGGTGCGCTCTCGGACAGGTTTGGCGCGAAAGTTGTTATCCTGAGCGGCTGTATTGTTCGCGTTGCGGGGTATCTTCTGCTGGCATTCGGAGGATCGCTGTGGCCGATTATTCTGGGCGCATGTTTGACAGGCGTGGGCGGCGCGCTGTTTTCTCCGTCGATTGAAGCATTGCTGGCGAAAGCGGGCACGCACAGCGAGGCGAAAGGTAAACGAAGCCGGGCGGAGTGGTTCGCGCTCTTTGCGGTCTGCGGGGAACTCGGTGCGGTACTGGGCCCGGTTGCCGGCGCCCTGCTCACCGGCCTGGGCTTTCGCCAGGTGGCGCTGGCGGGCGCAGGGGTCTTTATCGTTGCGCTGGTGGTGCTCTACTTTTGCCTGCCCGCGTCACGCCACGCCTCGCGGACGCTGAAGCTCGTTCCCTGGTGGACGACGTTCCGCCAGCCCCGCTTTGTCGCCTTTATCATTGCCTATAGCTCGTGGCTTTTGAGCTATAACCAGCTCTATCTGGCGCTGCCGGTAGAGATCCAGCGTTCCGGCGGTAACGAGAAAGATCTCGGCCCGCTTTTTATGCTGGCCTCCATTCTGATCATCACTTTACAACTGCCGCTGGCACGTTTCGCCCGGCGCGTGGGCGCGGTGAGGATCCTGCCGGTGGGCTTTTTGCTGCTCTCCGCCGCCTTTGCAAGCGTGGCAATGTTTGCGTCGACGGCACCGCCAGAGGGCTGGCTGCGCCTGCTGCCGTCGGTCTGTTTCGTGACGCTGTTGACGCTGGGGCAGATGCTGCTGGTACCCTCGGCAAAGGATCTGATCCCAAGGTTTGCCGAAGAGTCCACGCTGGGGGCGCACTATGGCGCACTCGCCACCGCTGGCGGAGTCGCGGTCCTGACGGGGAATTTGCTGTTTGGCAGTCTGTTGGATCGCGCCCTGGTGCCCTCCACGCAGGCGATGCTCCCCTGGCTGCTGCTGGCCCTCTTCCCGCTCTGCAGCGCGCTGGCCATGAACGTGATTTGCCGCCCGCTCAGAAGCTGAACCGGTCACTTTTTCGGACGATACTTTTCCGGCAGTTCCGGTACGGGACGACGATCATCCATCAGATGACGGACGGTCAGAATGGGGTGACGCCAGAGCATTCGCGGGCCTGCCCAGCGCATAATTTGCTTCATCTCTTCGCGTTTGGCAGGCTGGTAGCAGTGGACCGGACACTGTTTACAGGCAGGCTTTTCCTCCCCGAAAACGCATTTATCCAGGCGCTTATCGGCATAGGCATTTAGCGCCTGATAGTGCCCCTCTTCCGCAGAGGCCTGAGGACACTGCTTCTGATACAGCGCGATCATTTTCGCGATGGTCTCTTTTTCGCGTGAAATTCGTTTACCGGACATAGCGACTTACCGAACAATAAAGTGCAAAAATAATACACCTTTCAATGCAGAATTTCAGTTTTTGCATGCGGTTTTCTGAAGCCTGATTCCAGTTTTAGCCCTGCACCGCCCGACAATCACTGGTATTTTATACAGGCATCAGTAATGACTTTTATCCGTGTTGTCGGGAGACCCTATGCAAGAACTTGCTATCAACAAACCCTATCGCCATTTAACCGTGGGATATTTCAGAAAGCGCCATGAAGACCGCAATACCAAGATACCGAAGCGCTACAGCGTGCATGCGGCGCTGAGCTTAAAAGGAGACTGGCTTGAACAGGCAGGGTTTACCACCCACTCCCGGGTTCGCGTGGGCGTTGAGCATGGAAAAATAGTCATTGAGTTAATGTCGGAAGATGCCTCGTAAAGCGACGACATTTTTCTGCGCCGTACCTTTTTTTCATGCGACAATAGAAGGAACAAACGGCCACTGAGCCGCTCAAAACGGTTTATATTCAAAGAAATGGACATCATAACTCCATGAGCACACTCGACAATTTCGACGCACATACGCCGATGATGCAGCAGTATCTGAAGCTGAAGGCACAGCATCCGGAAATCCTGCTGTTTTACCGTATGGGCGATTTTTACGAGCTGTTTTATGACGATGCTAAGCGTGCATCGCAGCTGCTCGACATCTCGCTGACCAAACGTGGCGCATCGGCAGGTGAGCCCATCCCGATGGCAGGCATTCCGCACCACGCGGTAGAAAACTACCTGGCGAAACTGGTGAATCAGGGTGAATCTGTCGCCATCTGCGAACAGATCGGCGACCCCGCGACCTCAAAAGGTCCGGTGGAACGCAAAGTCGTGCGCATCGTCACGCCAGGCACCATCAGTGATGAAGCCCTGCTTCAGGAGCGCCAGGATAACCTGCTGGCCGCGCTCTGGCAGGACGGCAAAGGGTTTGGCTACGCGACGCTGGACATCAGCTCCGGGCGTTTTCGTCTGAGTGAACCGGCCGATCGTGAAACGATGGCAGCCGAACTGCAGCGCACCAACCCGGCAGAATTGCTCTACGCCGAAGATTTCGCCGAAATGGCGCTGATTGAAGGTCGTCGCGGGTTGCGCCGCCGTCCGCTGTGGGAATTCGAAATTGATACCGCGCGCCAGCAGCTGAATCTGCAGTTTGGCACCCGCGATCTGATTGGCTTTGGCGTTGAAAATGCCCCGCGCGGTCTGTGCGCGGCAGGTTGCCTCCTGCAGTACGTGAAAGATACCCAGCGCACTGCCCTGCCGCACATTCGCTCTATCACCATGGAGCGCCAGCAGGACAGCATCATCATGGATGCCGCCACGCGCCGTAACCTGGAGATCACGCAGAACCTGGCGGGAGGTGTAGAAAATACGCTTGCGTCGGTCCTGGACAGTACGGTCACGCCAATGGGCAGCCGTATGCTGAAACGCTGGCTGCATATGCCGATTCGCGATACCGCAACGCTGGTTTGCCGTCAGCAGACGATTGCCGCCCTGCAGGATCGGTATACCGAGCTGCAGCCTGTCCTGCGCCAGGTGGGGGATCTGGAACGTATCCTGGCCCGTCTGGCGCTGCGCACGGCGCGACCGCGCGACCTCGCGCGGATGCGTCATGCTTTCCAGCAGTTACCGGATCTGCGTGCGCAGCTGAGCGACGTTGACAGCGCGCCGGTACAGAAACTCCGCGAAACCATGGGTGAATTTACCGAACTCCGCGAGCTGCTTGAACGCGCCATTATTGATGCGCCTCCGGTTCTCGTGCGTGATGGCGGCGTGATTGCTCCGGGCTACAACGAGGAGCTGGACGAATGGCGCGCGCTGGCCGACGGTGCGACAGACTACCTTGATAAGCTGGAGATCCGCGAGCGCGAGCGTCTTGGGCTCGACACCCTGAAAGTGGGTTATAACGCGGTTCACGGTTACTACATTCAAATCAGCCGCGGGCAGAGCCACCTGGCGCCGATTCACTACGTGCGCCGCCAGACGTTGAAAAACGCTGAACGCTATATCATTCCGGAGCTGAAAGAGTACGAAGACAAAGTCCTTACCTCGAAAGGGAAGGCGCTGGCGCTGGAAAAACAGCTCTATGAAGAGCTGTTCGACATGCTGATGCCGCACCTGGCCGACCTGCAACTGAGCGCCAGCGCGCTGGCGGAACTGGACGTGCTGGTGAACCTGGCAGAGCGCGCGGAAACGCTGAACTACACCTGCCCGACCTTTACCGACAAGCCAGGCATTCGTATTACCGAAGGCCGTCATCCGGTGGTCGAGCAGGTACTGAACGAACCGTTCATCGCCAACCCGCTGAGCCTGTCGCCGCAGCGAAGAATGCTGATCATTACCGGTCCGAACATGGGCGGTAAGAGTACCTATATGCGTCAGACGGCGCTGATTGCCCTGCTTGCCTATATCGGCAGCTACGTTCCGGCGCAAAACGTGGAGATTGGCCCCATCGACCGTATCTTTACCCGTGTTGGAGCTGCGGACGATCTGGCGAGCGGTCGCTCAACCTTCATGGTCGAAATGACTGAAACGGCTAACATTCTGCATAACGCGACGGAGCACAGCCTGGTGCTGATGGACGAAGTCGGACGCGGAACATCAACCTATGACGGTTTGTCGCTGGCATGGGCCTGTGCGGAAAGCCTCGCTAATAAAATCAAGGCCATGACGCTGTTCGCCACCCACTACTTCGAACTGACGCAACTGCCGGAGAAAATGGAAGGGGTGGCTAACGTCCACCTTGATGCGCTGGAGCACGGCGACACCATCGCCTTCATGCACACGGTGCAGGATGGCGCGGCAAGCAAGAGCTATGGTCTGGCCGTTGCGGCGCTGGCTGGTGTACCGAAAGAGGTGATCAAGCGCGCGCGTCAGAAACTGCGTGAACTGGAAAGCCTGTCACCGAATGCGGCAGCGACGCAGATTGACGGTACGCAGATGTCGCTGCTGGTACCGGCGGAAGAGACATCGCCTGCCGTGGAAGCGCTGGAAAACCTCGATCCGGATTCACTGACGCCGCGTCAGGCGCTGGAGTGGATTTATCGCTTGAAGAGTCTGGTTTAGTTTTCTGCGATCTTTGCCCGGTGGCGCTGCGCTTACCGGGCCTACGGTTTTTGTAGGCCGGGTAAGGCGAAGCCGCCACCCGGCAAAACAGACCGCACGATGTTATCGCCCGGTAAGCGCAACGCCACCGGGCTTTTTTACAGCAGCGGCGGGATTGTCGGCACCTGCGGCGCCTCATCGATATCCTTCTGCGTCATGCGGAACGCTTCCGGGTAATGTTCGCGGCTGGTACGACGCAACGGTTCGGTATCGCGCCAGGTATACAGACAATGCTGGCACTGATAAACGGTCCAGACCCCTTTCACCGGTGACGTCGCCATCACTTCAATATGCTCATCGGCACAACGTGGACAAATCATCTTTTCCTCCTTATTGGCGTGCAGCCAGCATCGCGGTCAGTTTTTCAGCCCAGGCTTTGGTTTCAGGGAGATCCTGTACCGGCTGGCTATAGTGGCCCCGGGTGTCCGGTGCGACAGGCGTGGTGGCATCGATAATCAGTTTGTCGGTAATGCCCGCCGGGCTGGATCCAGGATCCAGTTCCAGCACCGACATGTTCGGCAACTGCACCAGATCGCCTGCCGGGTTGACCTTCGATGACAGCGCCCACATCACCTGCGGGAGGTTGAACGGGTCGACATCCTCATCCACCATGATCACCATCTTCACGTAGCCCAGGCCGTGCGGCGTGGTCATGGCGCGCAAGCCGACCGCGCGGGCAAAACCGCCGTAACGCTTTTTGGTGGAGATAATCGCCAGCAGGCCGTGAGTGTACATCGCGTTCACCGCCTGCACTTCCGGGAACTCCGCTTTCAGCTGCTGGTAGAGCGGCACGCAGGTGGCTGGCCCCATCAGATAATCAATCTCGGTCCACGGCATACCGAGATAAAGGGATTCGAAAATCGGTTTGGTGCGGTAAGAAACTTTGTCGATACGCACAACCGTCATGTTACGGCCACCGGAGTAGTGCCCGGTAAACTCGCCAAACGGACCTTCAATTTCGCGCTTACGGCCTTCAATCACCCCTTCCAGGATCACTTCAGAACCCCACGGCACGTCGAAGCCGGTCAGCGGCGCGGTAGCAATCGGATATGGGCTTTCACGCAGCGCGCCGGCCATTTCATACTCTGACTGGTCGTATTTCAGCGGCGTCGCGCCCATCAGGGTAATGATCGGATCGTTGCCGAGGGTAATGGCAATCGGCAGGTCTTCGCCGCGCTCTTCGGCTTTGTGCAGATGCAGAGCGATATCGTGCATCGGTACCGGCTGCAGGCCGAGCTTGCGCTTGCCCTTCACTTCCATGCGATAGATGCCGACGTTCTGCTTGCCGAAGTTATCCGGGTCAAGCGGATCGCGTGAGACGACGCACGCTTTATCGAGATAGAACCCCCCGTCGCCATCGTTCAGACGGAACAGCGGCAGAATATCGAACAGGTTAATGTCTTCACCGTCCACCGTATTCTGCGCCCAGGCCGGATTGGCGCGGCGCTCTGGCGCAATCGGGAATTTATCCCAGCGGCGAATAAACTCGTCGATCTGCTTTTTCACCGGCATGTTCGCAGGCAGCCCCATCGAGATGGCATGGTTCTGCCAGGAGCCGATAGTGTTCATCACCACGCGGGCATCGGTAAACCCGCGAATGTTGTCGAACCACAGCGCGGGCGCGCCGTCACCGATGCGGCCGGTCGCGTTGGCTGCCGCCGCCAGATCGGGCTCGGCGTTTACCTCTTCCTCAATTTTCAGCAGTTGCCCTTGCTCATCGAGCGCCTGCAGGAAGCTTCTCAAATCATCAAATGCCATCTTTATTCTCCTGTGAAAAATGTTTCGCCTCCCGCAACCCGTTCCAGCGGCGCGCCTTTTTATGCTCCAGACCAAACTGGTCAAGCACGCGGGTCACAATATGCTGGGTAATGTCATCGGCGGTTTGCGGGTGGTTGTAATACGCAGGCATAGGCGGCACCATCGCCACACCCATGCGGGAGAGCGCAAGCATATTCTCCAGATGAATGGTGCTGAGCGGCGTTTCACGGGGCACCAACACCAGCTTGCGCCCCTCTTTCAGCACCACATCCGCCGCACGGCCCACCAGCCCTTCGGCATAGCCCGCGCGGATCCCGGCCAGCGTTTTCATACTGCAGGGAATGACGATCATGCCGTCGGTACGAAACGAACCGGAGGAGATAGTGGCGGCCTGGTCAGCCGGGCTGTGGACGACGTCAGCCAGCGCAGCAACGTCCTGCGCGGTGTAAGGGGTTTCCAGTTCAATGGTGGTTTTTGCCCACTTCGACATCACCAGATGCGTCTCTACTTCCGGCATTTCCCGCAGCGCCTGCAGCAGCGCCACGCCCAGCGGAGCACCCGTTGCTCCCGTCATTCCCACGATTAATCTCATTCAGCACCTCAATCAATTTGTTCGTACACGAACATTATGAGTAAACTACTCCCGGATCGATTTCCTGACAAGATTGTTCGCATACGATCACACGAATTGCTAAAAAATGCCGCGTTAAAATCCCGAGCAAGAGCGGCTATCATAGAGGGAGATTTTTTCCGTCGGAGTGTTCATGGAACTAAGACAAGAGGCGTTCCACCTGTTACGTCAGCTTTTTCAACAGCATACTGCCCAGTGGCAACATGCATTACCGGAGCTGACCAAGCCGCAGTATGCGGTGATGCGCTCCATTGCCGAGCATCCAGGCATCGAACAGGTGGCATTAACTGAAGTCGCGGTCAGCACGAAAGCGACCCTGGCGGAAATGCTCAGCCGCATGGAGGCACGCGGGCTGGTCAAACGCGAGCACGACCCTGCGGATAAGCGCCGTCGCTTTGTCTTCCTCACGCCAGAAGGTGAGGCCCTGCTTGCAGACTGTAAGCCGGTAGGCAATGAGGTTGATGAGGCCTTTTTAGGCCGTCTAAACAAGGCCGAGCGGGAGCAGTTCTCGGCTCTCATCAAAAAGATGATGCACGATTAATTCACGCTGGTGCGCATAAAATCGATAAAGGTGCGCACTTTCGCTGACACATGCCGGGCATCAGGATAGACCGCATAGATGCCCTGCCGCGCAAAGGTATACTCCGGTAAAACCGTCACCAGCGTTCCCGCATCAAGCGCATCGCGCACCAGCCATTCCGGCAGTAACGCCACGCCACCGCCTGCGAGCGCAAAAGCCATTAGCGACTGAGCGCTGTCGGCAAACAAACGCGGCGCTTTTTTTATCTCCAGCATGTCAGGCACACCGCGGGCATCTTTCACCTGCCAGCGCAGCGGCGATGCTAATCGCTCGTGGATGATCCACTCGGCTTGCGCCAGCTGCGCAAGCGAGTCGATCGGGTTTCGCGCAAGCCACTCGGGCGTTGCGACGGGGAGAATAGAAAAGTGAGAAATCAGTGCGGCGTGGTTGCGCGAATCGACAAGCGTGCCCAACCGGATGGCCACGTCAAAACGCTCCGAGATAAGATCAGCAGGCAGTGACGACGAAGCATGTCGTACGCGAAGATCCGGGTGTTGGTGGCTAAATCTGGCCAGCAACGGCACCACGACCCGGGAGCCAAACTCAGGCGTGGTCGTGATCCGCAGTTCGCCGGTGAGCCCCGCATGGTTCGCGCGGACATCATCCTGCAGCCGTTCGGCGTCCTTCAGAAGCGCCACGCTGCGTTGATGAAACAGCACGCCCGCCTCGGTTAACGTCAGGCGGCGGGTGGAGCGCAGCAGCAGCGTAACGCCCAGCTCATCTTCAAGCTGGCGAATATTGAAGCTGACGACCGCTTTTGTCAGCCCCATCGCCTCGGCGGCCGCCGTAAAACTGCCGGTGTCGGCCACTGCGACAAACATCTGCGTCCGCTGTAGGTTAATCATCATCACGCCCGATACTGTCAAAATATTTTTGACAGTATATCGCGCTTTGTCAGGTTTATCCGTGATTCCCGAGCCGATACGATACGCCCCCTCACCGGAGGATCCACCATGACGTATCGCAGCAAAATTGCCGTTGTCTATCTGCTGGGCTTTTTTCTTGATTTGATCAACATGTTTATTGCCAGCGTCGCCTTTCCGGCAATGGCTCACGCCTTTACTGCCACGCCTTCTGCGCTTGCCTGGGTCAGTAACGGGTATATTGCCGGTCTGACGCTGGTGATCCCGTTCAGCAGCGTGCTCACGCGCCGCATCGGGCCAAAGCGCGTCATCCTGTTTTCGCTTTTTCTGTTCAGTGCCGCCTCTGCTGCGGCAGGCACGTCGGCAACGCTTGAGAGTCTGATCGCCTGGCGAGTGCTTCAGGGCGTGGGAGGAGGCTTACTGATCCCGGTCGGACAGGCGCTGACCTGGCAACAGTTCAGGCCGCACGAGCGGGCCCGACTCTCCTCAGCGGTGATGCTGGTTGCGTTGCTTGCCCCGGCCTGCTCCCCGGCTGTCGGCGGCGTGCTGGTGCAGACGCTGGGCTGGCGATGGATCTTTTTCGCCACGCTCCCGGTGGCTATTGTGACCTTTGTTCTGGCCTGTCTGTGGCTTAAGCACGAAAAACCCACGATGAACGCGGCCAAACTGCTAAACCTGACCTTGCTCGCGGACCCGCTTTTGCGATTTTCCATGCTTGTCTATTTATGCGTCCCCGGCATATTTATTGGGGTGAACGTCACGGGCATGTTTTATCTTCAGCACGAGGCGAACATGAGCCCTGCCGTAACGGGAATGCTCATGCTGCCGTGGTCTGTGGCATCGTTTCTCGCCATCACGGCGACGGGACGTTATTTTAACCGTATCGGCCCCCGGCCGCTGATCGTCATCGGCTGCCTGTTGCAGGCGGCGGGTATTCTGCTTTTGATTGACGTCAGCTCGTCAACACTGTTGCCTGCCGTCGCGTTTACCCTGATGGGCGCGGGAGGAAGCCTGTGCAGCAGTACGGCTCAGAGCAGCGCGTTTCTGACAATGCGCCGGGACGAGATGCCGGATGCCAGCGCGCTGTGGAATCTCAATCGTCAGCTGAGCTTTTTTGCCGGTGCCCTGCTGCTTGCGCAGGTGCTGAACCTGGCGCAGGCGTGGCTGACACCTCACGCCGCCTGGCACGGGATGTTTATTTTTGCTGCAGGCATGACCTTGCTGCCTGTAGTGTACGTTTTTCGTCTTAACAATACGCAGGTGCTAAACCAACTGCGACAGGAGAATTCATGACGCCTTTTGAACACGACATTATCGACCTCCACATTGCGCTTGAAGACTGGTTAGGCAAAGGTGAAGGCGATCCCGACGCCCTGCTCGCCCGTTTCCGTCCCGATTTTCTGATGATCCCGCCGGGCGGTGTGCAGATCGACTATCGCGGCCTGGCCAGTTTTCTGGAAAAACAGCGCGGAAGCCGTCCCGGGCTGAAAATTGTCATTGACGAATTAACCACGATCCAAAGCGGCGAACGGGGTGCAGTGCTTCACTACCGGGAGACGCAAATCCGTCCAGACCTGCCCGTCAACGTGCGCTGGTCGACCGCGGTGCTCAGTCAGGAAGGCGACAACATAACGTGGCGTCTGCTGCACGAGACGGCGGCACAGCCGTAACACAAAAGAAAAAGGCCCGTCTCACGACGGGCCTTTTTTGACGAAAGGTTGCTTATTCGCGGAACAGCGCTTCGATATTCAGACCTTGCCCCTGCAGGATTTCACGCAGGCGGCGCAGACCTTCAACCTGAATCTGACGAACACGTTCACGGGTCAGGCCAATTTCACGGCCGACGTCTTCCAGTGTCGCAGCTTCATACCCCAGTAAACCGAAACGACGTGCCAGCACTTCACGCTGTTTGGCGTTCAGTTCGAACAGCCATTTGACGATGCTCTGTTTCATGTCATCGTCCTGCGTGGTGTCTTCCGGACCGTTATCTTTTTCATCGGCCAGGATGTCCAGCAGCGCTTTTTCGGAGTCGCCACCCAGCGGGGTGTCAACGGAGGTAATGCGCTCGTTGAGACGCAGCATACGGCTTACGTCATCAACCGGTTTATCGAGTTGTTCGGCAATTTCTTCTGCGCTTGGCTCGTGGTCCAGTTTATGGGACAACTCGCGTGCGGTGCGCAGATAGACGTTCAACTCTTTGACGATATGGATCGGCAGGCGGATCGTACGGGTCTGGTTCATAATAGCCCGTTCGATGGTCTGACGAATCCACCAGGTCGCGTAGGTTGAGAAACGGAACCCGCGTTCCGGGTCAAACTTCTCAACTGCGCGGATGAGACCTAAGTTGCCCTCTTCAATCAGATCCAGCAGAGCCAGACCACGATTGCCGTAACGGCGGGCAATTTTCACGACCAGTCGCAGGTTACTTTCGATCATGCGACGACGCGAGGCGACATCACCACGCAAAGCACGACGTGCGAAATAGACTTCTTCTTCGGCCGTTAGCAGTGGGGAGTAACCAATCTCCCCAAGGTAAAGCTGAGTCGCGTCCAGTACACGCTGTGTGGCACCCTGCGATAACAGCTCTTCTTCAGCCAAATCGTTATCACTGGGTTCCTCTTCTACTAAGGCTTTTTCGTCAAAAGCCTCTACTCCGTTCTCATCAAATTCCGCGTCTTCATTTAAATCATGAACTTTCAGCGTATTCTGACTCATAAGGTGGCTCCTACCCGTGATCCCTGAACGAGACACCCTGGCTGGCATGCCCCGTCAAATTATCGCTGCGGCAAATACTGCAGCGGGTTTACGGATTTCCCCTTGTAACGAATTTCAAAATGCAAGCGTGTAGAACTGGTTCCGGTGCTACCCATGGTAGCGATTTTTTGCCCCGCCTTAACTTCTTGTTGTTCCCGGACCAGCATTGTGTCGTTATGGGCGTAGGCACTCAGGTAATCATCGTTATGTTTGATGATAATAAGATTACCGTAACCGCGCAGAGCGTTACCGGCATACACAACGCGTCCATCTGCGGTCGCGATGATAGCCTGTCCTTTACTCCCTGCGATATCGATCCCTTTATTTCCCCCTTCGGAGGAAGAGAAGTTTTCGATAACCTTGCCGTCAGTCGGCCAGCGCCATGCAGAAATCGGCGAACTGGAGGTCATACTGCTGGCAGTCGGTTCAGTAGAGCTAACCACAGGTGCCGTAACCGGTGCTGTGACAGCAGTCGCAGTCCCTTTATTATTCGGCAACATTTTGTTAGCAGTCTGATCACCTGAATCCTCAGAATACGTAATTACAGGTTGTGAAGCAACCACCGTGGTGGATTTTTGTGCAGGCTTAACGCTGTTATTTTGAGCCGTCACATCAGCCGCTGAAACCGTGTTGCCAGGCGTAAGCGGCGTGCCCGTCGCGTTGCCCACCTGGAGCGTTTGCCCGACTTCCAGACCGTATGGGGCCTGGACGTTGTTGCGCTGCGCGAGGTCACGGAAATCGTTCCCGGTGATCCACGCAATGTAGAACAGCGTATCACCGCGTTTCACGGTATAGGTGCTGCCACCGGTGTAGCTACCTTTCGGAATGTTCCCATACTGGCGGTTATAGACTATGCGGCCATTTTGGGTCTGAACAGGCTGTTCAACTGGCTGAACCTGCATTGGCTGTGTAACAGGATGTTGCACAGGCTGAATTTGTGGTGTTTGCTGCGGCGCAGCAGTTCCCATTTTAGGTGGCGGCGTGATTAACATTCCGCTGGACGTGTTACCGGAGCCGCTGTTTCCGCCGACGGAACTGACGGGCGCAGGCGCGTTGTTAGAACTTGTACAGCCTGCCAGCCAGAGCGAAACCAGTGATAATGCCGCAACACGGCTGATGGTGAATTTAGGGCTTCCCGCGCTCATTTATCCCCCAGGAATGTGTTAACTACCAGTGACTTAAAATTTACCGTGATGGCACGAATCTTTCGCGCCACACCATACGCTGAATTTGCCTTAATAACCCTGGATAATTCCGAGTCTCAGGCCAACTCCCCCTTCACCAGAGGCACAAAGCGCACGGCTTCCACGGTGTCGATAATAAACTCGCCGCCGCGCCGACGAACGCGCTTCAACAGCTGCTGCTCGTCCCCGACAGGCAGAACCAGAATGCCCCCCTCGTCCAGCTGCGACAACAGGGCTGCTGGAATTTCAGGCGGGGCCGCCGTCACGATGATCGCGTCAAACGGGGCACGAGCCTTCCAACCCTGCCATCCATCACCGTGTCGTGTCGAAACATTATGTAAATCAAGTTGTTTCAGGCGACGACGCGCCTGCCACTGTAAACCTTTAATCCGCTCAACGGAGCAAACATGATGCACCAGATGCGCCAGGATCGCGGTCTGATACCCCGAACCGGTGCCAATCTCCAGCACGCGGGAGTCGGGCGTCAGCTCCAGCAGCTCCGTCATGCGAGCCACCATGTAAGGCTGCGAAATCGTCTGGCCCTGCCCGATGGGCAGCGCCACGTTTTCCCACGCTTTGTGTTCAAACGCCTCGTCTACAAATTTCTCACGCGGAACCAGGGCGAGCGCTTCAAGCACGTGCTCGTCGCGGATCCCCTGCGCGCGTAGTTGTTCCAGAAGAGTTTGTACACGTTTGTTTACCATTGCGCGTTCACTCCTGCGCGATCCAGCCAGCCCGACACCACATCATGCGCGCTATACGCGGTTAAATCTACGTGCAGCGGGGTAACCGAAACATAGCCTTCCTCCACGGCGGCAAAGTCGGTATCCGGACCCGCATCGCACTTATCGCCGGGAGGGCCGATCCAGTAAAGCGTGTTGCCGCGCGGATCCTGCTGCGGGATCACCTGATCGGCAGGATGTCGACTCCCGCAACGGGTGACGCGGATGCCTTTAATTTCATCAAGAGGAAGATCCGGCACGTTGATGTTGAGGATGCGTCCGGTACGCAACGGCTCGCGGCCGAGCGCCCGCAGGATCGAACAGGTCACCGCGGCGGCGGTATCGTAGTGCGTGTAGCCGTTCAACGAGACCGCCAGCGCCGGGAACCCCAGGTGACGTCCTTCCATTGCGGCCGCCACGGTGCCGGAGTAAATCACGTCATCGCCGAGGTTAGGCCCGGCGTTAATGCCGGAGACGACGATATCCGGACGCGGCCGCATCAGCGCGTTTACGCCCAGAAAAACACAGTCGGTTGGCGTGCCCATCTGTACGGCAATATCGCCATTTTCAAAGGTAAAGGTGCGAAGCGACGACTCCAGCGTCAGCGAGTTAGACGCTCCACTGCGGTTACGATCGGGTGCCACAACCTGCACATCCGCAAACTCGCGGAGGTGTTTCGCCAGGGTCTGAATGCCTGGCGCGTGGATCCCGTCATCGTTACTCAGCAATATTCGCATAATCACCCGAGGTGTTGATTAGTTCCCTGACAACACTGGTGGCAAAGCTGCCTGCCGGCAGCCAGAAGCGTAACTCGACGGTCACGTCATCCCACCAGTTCCAGCTTAACTGCTGCGGATAGAGCAGCATCGCGCGGCGTGCCGCGTCGACTTTTTCCCGCACCAGCAAGGACTGCAATTCTGGCGCATCCGCCACGGCTGACTGCTCGGCAGCCAGGGCGTCGCCCTGTGTTCCCCAGTCGCCCGTGCCAGGCAACGCGGCGGTGATCAGCAGCCCTTTTGCGTCCACGCGCGACTGGACATCGGCCATCTCTTCGGCCGTTGCTACAAACCAGCTTCCGCGTCCCGCTAATTGTAGCGCATCGCCAACAACAACTTGATTCGCGTCCGGTTTTTTCAGCCTTTCGCTCACAATCTGATTAAACAACGCACTGCGGGCCGCCGACAACCAAAAACTGCGTTTATTCCTGTCCCGCACCGGCGCGTCGCTTTGCGCCCAGCGCAGTGCGCCCTGCAGGTTGCTGCCGCCAATGCCGAAACGTTGCGCGCCAAAGTAGTTCGGTACGCCGCGGTCACTGATGGCGTTCAGACGTTTTTCAACGTCTTCACGATCAGTCACTTCGCGCAGCACCAGCGTAAACGCGTTGCCTTTCAACGCCCCCAGACGCAGTTTGCGCTTGTGGCGGGCATATTCCAGTACCTTACAGCCCTCAAGCTCAAATTTGCTTAAATCAGGCATCGTATTGCCGGGAACGCGCGCGCAGAGCCACTGTTCGGTGACGGCGTGTTTATCTTTCTGCCCGGCAAAGCTCACCTCGCGGGCATGAATTTTGAGAAATTTTGCCAGCGCGTCGGCCACAAAGCGGGTATTGCAGCCATTTTTCAGAATACGCACCAGGATATGTTCGCCTTCGCCATCCGGCTCAAAGCCCAGATCCTCGACCACGAGGAAATCTTCGGGGCTGGCTTTCAGTACCCCGTTCCCCTGCGGTTTGCCGTGCAGATATGTCAGGTTGTCGAAGTCTGTCATTTGCTCGCCTTCACCAGCAGCGCCACGGCTTCACAGGCAATCCCTTCGCCACGACCGGTGAAGCCCAGCTTCTCGGTGGTCGTCGCTTTGACGTTCACGTCGTCCATATGGCAACCCAGATCTTCTGCGATAAACACGCGCATCTGCGGAATGTGCGGCAGCATTTTCGGGGCCTGGGCGATAATCGTCACGTCGACGTTGCCAAGGGTGTAGCCTTTCGCCTGGATGCGGCGCCACGCTTCGCGCAGCAGTTCACGGCTGTCTGCCCCTTTAAACGCCGGGTCGGTGTCCGGGAACAGCTTGCCGATATCACCCAGTGCGGCCGCGCCCAACAGCGCGTCGGTCAGCGCATGCAGCGCCACGTCGCCATCAGAATGCGCCAGCAGCCCTTTTTCATAAGGAATGCGCACGCCGCCAATGATAATTGGGCCTTCGCCGCCAAAGGCGTGTACATCAAAACCGTGTCCAATTCGCATTATGCCTTCTCCTGATGGGTCAAACGGGTAAGATAAAATTCCGCGAGCTGTAAATCTTCCGGACGCGTCACTTTAATATTATCAGCACGTCCTTCAACAAGCGTTGGGTGGAAACCGCAGTACTCCAGCGCAGAGGCTTCGTCCGTAATGGTCGCCCCTTCGTTAAGCGCGCGCGTTAAGCAGTCGTGGAGTAATTCGCGGGGGAAAAATTGCGGCGTCAGCGCGTGCCATAGATCGACGCGATCGACGGTGTGGGCGATAGCCCGTTTGCCCGGCTCGGCACGCTTCATGGTGTCGCGCACGGGGGCGGCCAGAATGCCACCCACTTTGCTGGTTTCGCTCAACGCCAGCAGGCGAGCGAGATCGTCCTGATGCAGACACGGACGCGCCGCGTCATGCACCAGCACCCACGGCGCGTTACCGGCAGCCTGAATGCCTGCCAGCACGGAATCGGCGCGCTCGGCACCGCCATCGACAACGGTAATCTGTGGATGATTTGCCAGCGGTAGCTGCGCGAAGCGCGCATCGCCCGGGCTGATAGCGATGATCACCCGCGTCACCCGCGGGTGCGCCAGCAGCGCCGCCACGGCGTGCTCAAGGATCGTTTTATCGCCAATAGAGAGGTATTGCTTGGGACATTCTGTCTGCATGCGCCGGCCAAAACCTGCGGCCGGCACCACGGCGCATACGTCCGAAAAAGTTACTGCCATGTCGTAATCCTGGGCCTGATTATCGATTGTTTTGTGCTGAGCCCTGATTGCGTTTAGACGCATCCGGAACCAGACGATAAAAGGTTTCGCCCGGCTTAGTCATACTGAGTTCATTGCGTGCGCGTTCCTCAATCGCCTCTTGCCCGCCATTGAGGTCATCAATTTCAGCGAAGAGTTGATCGTTTCGCGCCTTAAGTTTGGCGTTTGTTGCCTGCTGAGCCGCGACGTCATCGCTCACCCGGCTATAGTCGTGCAGTCCGTTCTTACCGAACCACAGCGAATATTGCAGCCAGATTAGCAAAGCCAGCAACAGCAGCGTTAGTTTACCCATCCTGCCCCCTGAAAAACGGCATCATCATCCCAAGACTTCCCCAGAGCACTACGCCGGGGTAACAGAGATGCCGCAACATCGCGGGCAAATGTACCACATTTTTTCCGCAGAATCGTCCTGCTCAATATCGTTACACAGTTGGTTACGGTTTGAATTATGGCTGAAGTTAGCCCATGAGCCACAAAAATAACAGACCAAACATCAGAACCACCGTCACAATCGTGACCACGGTACTGTAGAGCAGCTTGCCATTGAGCAGCGAGTGCAGCGCAATGCCGACGACAACCGCCACGGGCATCAGCGCCAGAAAGAAAGGCCAGGTGTAGAGAAAGAAGAACAGCGTGTTGCCGCCGTAGATAAGAAACGGGATACCCAGCGCCAGCAACCATGAGACGAAGCCAATGATGGCCCCAGGAAATGACCAGGTCGTTTCGTCGTCGGTCGCAAGCGGCTCCGACCCGGTGGTGGTAATGTAATGTTCACTGTTGCGCATAGCTAGTCCTGTGACCGTGACTCATCGTTCGGGAAGACAGCTCCCGAACGATACCGTCTCAGGATCTGATAATATCGTCCCGTCTGAGCAGGTCTAATAATTGGCTTACTAAATTTGTTACCAATTGTTGACCCTCCAGGTGAATTTCAGGCGATTCAGGCGCTTCGTAGACCGCGTCAATTCCGGTGAAGTTGCGCAGTTCTCCGGCACGCGCTTTTTTGTACAGCCCTTTCGGGTCGCGCGCTTCGCAAACCTCCAGCGGCGTATCCACAAACACTTCAATAAAGCGATCCTGACCGACGCGTTCGCGCACCATCTGGCGCTCGGCGCGGTGCGGAGAGATAAACGCGGTCAGCACCACCAGCCCGGCATCGGCCATCAGGCTGGCGACTTCCCCGACCCGGCGGATGTTCTCTTTGCGGTCGTCGTCGCTGAACCCTAAATCGCTGCACAGGCCATGGCGCACGTTGTCGCCATCCAGCAGGTACGTGCTTACGCTCTGCTGATGCAATGCCTCTTCCAGCGCGCCCGCCACCGTCGATTTACCCGAGCCAGACAGCCCGGTAAACCACAGCACAACCCCACGGTGACCGTGGAGCTGTTCGCGCTGGGCGACGGTGACCGGATGAGGATGCCAGACGACGTTCTCATCATGCGCGGCCATTACTTGCCTCCCAGCAGATCGCGCGCGCCCCAGTGCGGGAAGTGTTTACGCACCAGCGCATTTAGTTCCAGCTCAAAGGCGCTGAATTCAGAGGCCACAGCAGCCTGTTTAATCGGTTCGCGTACCATACCGGCACCGACGGTAACGTTGGTCAGCCTGTCGATAAAGATAAGCCCGCCCGTCACCGGGTTCTGCTGATACGGATCCAGCACCAGCGGTTCGTCGAAGGTCAGATCGACCAGACCAATACCGTTCAGCGGCAGCTCGGTAACTTCGCGCTGGGTCAGATTGTTGATGTCCACCTGGAACTGAATACCGTCCACGCGGGCGCGGGTCTTCTTGCCAGCAATTTTGATGTCGTAGCTCTGGCCCGGCGTCAGCGGTTGCTCCGCCATCCACACCACATCCACGGAAGCCCCCTGCACGGCGGCCAGGGTTTCCTGGGCATCCACCAGCAGATCGCCCCGGCTGATATCAATCTCGTCTTTCAGCACCAGCGTAACCGCTTCACCGGCACCCGCGTCCTGCAGGTCACCGTCGAAGGTGACGATGCGGGCGATGGTCGATTCCACGCCGGATGGCAGCACCTTGACGCGCTGACCGACCTTCACAGAGCCTGACGCAAGGGTACCGGAGAAACCGCGGAAGTCGAGGTTTGGACGGTTCACGTACTGCACCGGGAAGCGCATCGGCTGGGTGTCGACCACGCGCTGGATTTCAACCGTTTCCAGCACTTCCAGCAGCGTCGGGCCGCTGTACCACGGCATGTTCGCGCTCTGGGAGGCGACGTTATCCCCTACCAGCGCCGAGAGCGGCACAAAGCGGATATCCAGGTTGCCCGGCAGCTGTTCGGCAAAGGTCAGGTAGCTCTGGCGGATCTCCTCGAACTTCTCTTCGCTGAAGTTCACCAGATCCATCTTGTTGACCGCCACCACCAGGTGTTTGATCCCCAGCAGCGTGGAGATAAAGCTGTGGCGACGGGTCTGATCCAGCACGCCTTTACGGGCGTCGATCAGCAGGATCGCCAGGTCGCAGGTCGACGCGCCGGTCGCCATATTGCGGGTGTACTGTTCGTGCCCCGGGGTGTCGGCGATAATAAATTTGCGCTTCTCGGTAGAGAAATAGCGGTAGGCCACGTCAATCGTGATGCCCTGCTCGCGCTCCGCCTGCAGGCCATCCACCAGCAGTGCCAGATCCAGCTTTTCGCCCTGGGTACCGTGACGCTTACTGTCGTTATGCAGGGAGGAGAGCTGATCTTCATAAATCTGGCGCGTATCGTGCAGCAGGCGGCCAATCAGGGTACTTTTCCCGTCATCCACGCTGCCGCAGGTCAGAAAACGCAGCAGGCTTTTGTGTTGTTGCGCATGCAGATACGCTTCCACGCCGCCTTCGTTGGCAATTTGTTGAGCAATAGTGGTATTCATGGCGGCTCCTTAGAAATAACCCTGACGTTTCTTCAGCTCCATGGAGCCTGCCTGGTCGCGGTCAATCACGCGCCCCTGTCGCTCGCTGGTGGTCGACACCAGCATCTCTTCGATGATCTCCGGCAGCGTCTGGGCGTTGGATTCCACCGCGCCGGTCAGCGGCCAGCAGCCGAGGGTGCGGAAACGGACCATCTGTTTTTTGATCACTTCGCCCGGCTGCAGGTCGATGCGATCGTCATCGATCATCATCAGCATGCCGTCGCGCTCCAGCACCGGGCGCTCGGCGGCCAGGTACAGCGGAACGATCTCGATGTTTTCCAGATAGATGTACTGCCAGATATCCAGCTCGGTCCAGTTGGAGAGCGGGAAGACGCGGATGCTTTCGCCTTTGTTGATCTGACCGTTGTAGTTGTGCCACAGCTCCGGACGCTGGTTTTTGGGGTCCCAGCGGTGGAAGCGGTCGCGGAAGGAGTAGATACGCTCTTTGGCGCGGGATTTCTCTTCGTCACGACGCGCGCCGCCGAAGGCCGCATCAAAACCGTATTTGTTCAGCGCCTGCTTCAGCCCTTCGGTCTTCATGATATCGGTGTGTTTGGCGCTGCCGTGCACGAACGGGTTAATACCCATCGCCACCCCTTCCGGGTTTTTATGCACCAGCAGCTCGCAGCCGTAGGCTTTCGCGGTACGATCGCGGAACTCGTACATCTCGCGGAATTTCCAGCCGGTATCCACGTGCAGCAGCGGGAACGGCAGCGTACCTGGATAAAACGCTTTACGCGCCAGATGCAGCATGACGCTGGAATCTTTACCGATGGAGTACATCATCACCGGGTTAGAAAACTCGGCGGCCACTTCGCGGATAATATGGATACTTTCCGCTTCGAGCTGCCGCAGGTGTGTAAGACGTTTTTGGTCCATAACCGTTCCTTAAGCCAAATTTACAACAGAAGAACCAAAGCCTTCTGTATCGGTTGTGTGCTGAAACCAGGCGAGCGTGCTGTGCAGCTGCACCACTTCTCCCACCACGATCAGGGCGGGCATAGGGGCGTCTTTCGCCAGGGTTGCAAGATGTTCCAGGGTGCCCGTCGCAACGTGCTGATCGACGCGCGTACCGCGAGAAATGACGGCAACGGGCGTCGTCGCCTCGCGACCGTGCTGAATAAGCTGTTCACTGATGTCCGCCGCCTTCATCGTGCCCATGTATATCGCCAGCGTCTGGCGGCTCTGGGCGAGATGCGACCAGTCAAACGGCGTGCTGTCCGCCTTATAGTGGCCGGTCACAAAGGTGACGCTCTGGGCGTAATCGCGGTGGGTCAACGGGATACCGGCGTAAGCCGTCACCGCAGAGGCCGCCGTGATGCCGGGCACCACCTGGAACGGTATGCCCGCTTCGGCCGCCGCCTGCAGCTCTTCGCCGCCGCGACCGAAGATAAACGGATCGCCCCCCTTCAGGCGCACCACGGTTTTGCCCGCTTTGGCGGCGTCAACCAGCATCTGGTTGGTGTCGTGCTGCGGCACAGAGTGCTCGCCTGCCCGTTTGCCCACGCAGATTTGCTCCGCGTCGCGACGGATCAACTCGCGCACGCCGTCGGTGACCAGATGGTCGTAGAACACCACGTCCGCGTCCTGCAGCACCTGCAGGCCGCGCAGCGTCAGAAGCCCGGCATCGCCCGGCCCCGCGCCCACCAGAATGATCTCCCCGCCGGTGCTGCCGGGGTTATCCAGTTCGTCTTCAAGAATTTTCTGCGCCGCTGTCTCATTACCGGCATGCATCAGGCTGGCAAAGCGGCCGCGAAACACGCGCTCCCAGAAGCGACGGCGTTCCGTCACGCTGGTCAGGCGCGTTTTCAGATGGTTGCGCCAGTAACTGGCTTTCTCAGCCATCCGCCCGAGGCTGGTCGGTAGCAGCGCTTCGATTTTTTCCCGCAGCACGCGTGCCAGCACCGGTGCGGTCCCGCCGGAGGAGATCGCCACCAGCAGCGGCGAGCGGTCAACGATCGACGGGAAAATAAACGAGCATAAAGGCTGGTCGTCCACCACGTTCACCAGGCGGTAACGGGCCTGAGCGGCGTCGGAGATCCGCCGGTTGAGGTCACGATCTTCGGTCGCCGCAATCACCAGCACGACGCTGTCGATTTGTGACTCGTGAAAATCTGCCTCTGCAACGATCTGCACCTGCGCCCCTGCACGCTGCAGAAACGCAATTTTGCGATCGGCGATTTCACCCGTGCCAACAACCAGCACCGGTTTCTCTTTAATCGCAGCAAATAAGGGCAGATAGTCCACAGGCAACAACTCACTAACAACGAGGAATAGAGGGACTATAGGGGGCGGCTTAGACCGAATGAAATTACGAATTGGAATGAGTAGTTACTCAATGGAATAACGCGATGAAAATGCTAATACCAAAAAGTGCTTAACACACGATATTTCGGGCATTTAAGAGCAATTCAAATTGTGTATGGACGATCACAGTTTCATACTAGGCGGGTGACTATTTTGCTCTGTTTTTAAGGACTCACTATGTTTTCCGCAACGCGCCACCGTATTGCTGCCCTGGCGCTCGGCGTTTGCTTTATTCTTCCCGCTCAGGCAAAAAACCAACCTTATGGTGAAATCGCCAATATGCAGGCGCGGCATATTGCCACCGTTTTCCCCGGTCGCATGACCGGATCGCCTGCGGAAATGCTCTCTGCAGACTATCTTCGCCAGCAGTTTGCCGACATGGGTTATCAGAGCGATATCCGGTCGTTTCACAGCCGCTACGTCTATACCTCACGAAATAAAACGAAAAACTGGCATAACGTGACCGGCAGTACGGTGATTGCGGCCCACGAAGGCACCGCAAAAGAGCAAATTATTATTATGGCGCACCTTGATACCTACGCCCCGATGAGTGACGCCGATACGGATAATAATCTTGGCGGGCTGACGCTGCAGGGCATGGACGACAATGCCGCAGGCTTGGGCGTGATGCTCGAACTGGCCGAGCGGATGAAAGATATTCCCACCCAATATGGCATTCGTTTTGTTGCCACCAGCGGCGAAGAAGAGGGCAAACTCGGCGCTGAGAATCTCCTTAAGCGCATGAGCGCTGAGGAGAAGAAAAATACGCTGCTGGTGATTAACCTCGACAACCTGATCGTCGGCGACAAGCTCTATTTCAACAGTGGGCAGAGTACGCCGGGTACCGTGCGGAAACTGACGCGCGACCGGGCCCTGGCGATAGCCCGCAGCCATGGTGTTTATGCCACCAGCAACCCTGGCGGTAACCCGGATTATCCGCGAGGCACAGGCTGCTGCAACGACGGGGAAGTGTTCGATAAGGCGGGCATTCCGGTGCTGTACGTGGAAGCGACAAACTGGGCGCTGGGCAAAAAAGATGGCTACCAGCAGCGGGCTAAATCGAAGGCCTTCCCGGACGGGACGAGCTGGCACAACGTGATGCTGGACAATCAGCAGCACATCGATCGCGCGCTGCCGCAGCGGATTGAGCACCGCAGTCGTGATGTGGTGAAGGTGATGCTGCCGCTGGTGAAGGAGCTGGCGAAAGCGGGGAAAGCCTGAGGCCGTTAAGCCCGGTGGCGGCTACGCCTTACCGGGCCTACATAGGGAACGAGCCTTAGTAGGCCCGGTAAGCGCAGCGCCACCGGGCAAAAAGGTTATCACCCTTCGTGCAACCCGCACTCGCGCTTCAGCCCGAAGAATCGCGTCTCTTCTTCCGCCATTCCCGGTTCCCACTTACGCGTGGTGTGTGTATCGCCCACCGACAGATAGCCCTGGTCCCACAGCGGATGGTATTTCAGCCCGTGCTTTTGCAGGTACTGATACACCGTCCGGTTATCCCAGTCGATAATCGGCAGCACTTTAAAGACCCCGCGCTGGACCGCCAGTACCGGTAAGGTTGCCCGGCTACCGGACTGCTCGCGGCGCAGACCCGCAAACCACGTCTGCGCATTAAGCTCTTTCAGCGCCCGGTTCATCGGCTCAACTTTGTTAATCTCATTGTACTTCTCAATGCCCTCAACGCCCTGCTCCCACAGCTTGCCGTAGCGCGCCTCCTGCCAGGCCGCGCTTTCCGTCGCGCGGTAAACTTTGAGGTTCAGCCTGAGCTTGTCCGTCAGCTCGTCAATAAACTGGTAGGTCTCCGGGAACAGATAGCCGGTATCGGTGAGGATCACCGGAATGTCCGGACGGATCTGATTCACCAGATGCAGGCTGACCGCCGCCTGAATACCAAAGCTCGACGAGAGCACATACTCTCCCGGCAGGTTTTCCAGCGCCCACGCCACGCGCCCTTCGGCGTCCAGCTTTTCAAGATGGGCATTGGTTTCTGCCAGCGCCAGAATGCGTTCGACTTTTGGCAGGTCATTAAGGGCGTTTAGATCGAGTACGGACATAATTACCTCTCGTGTTTACTCCCAGAAATCCCTGGCGGGATCGAGCACCGGGCGAATGATGCCCGCACGCACCGTAAAGTCGCCGAAGCCTTCACCCGCTTCGCGCTCTTTCGCCCAGCGCCCGACAAGCTCGTCGATGGAATCAAGAATTTCCGGCTCGGTGATGTTCTCGCGGAACATACGCGGAATGCGCGTACCGATACGGTTACCGCCCAGGTGCAGGTTGTAACGACCCGGCGCTTTCCCCACCAGTCCGAGCTCGGCCAGCATCGCACGACCACAGCCGTTCGGACACCCGGTGACGCGCATAACAATATGCTCGTCCGGAATGCCGTGTTTTTCCAGAATCGCTTCCACTTTGTCGGTAAACGACGGCAGGAAACGTTCCGCTTCGGCCATCGCCAGCGGGCAGGTCGGGAACGACACGCAGGCCATTGAGTTTTCGCGCTGCGGCTTCACCGCATCCATCAACCCATGTTCGCGCGCCAGCTTCTCGATCTTCGCCTTCTGGCTTTCCGGCACGCCAGCAATGATCAGGTTCTGGTTAGCCGTAATGCGGAACTCGCCCTTGTGGATCTTCGCAATTTCCAGCAGACCGGTTTTCAGCGGACGCCCCGGATAATCCAGAATACGGCCGTTTTCGATAAACAGCGTCAGGTGCCATTTATTGTCGATACCCTTCACCCAGCCAATGCGATCGCCGCGACCGGTGAATTCATAAGGGCGGATCGGCTCAAACTTGATGCCCGCGCGACGCTCCACTTCCGCTTTGAACGTCTCCACGCCCACGCGCTCCAGGGTGTATTTGGTTTTCGCGTTTTTACGGTCGGTACGGTTACCCCAGTCGCGCTGGGTCGTCACCACCGCTTCCGCCACGGCCAGCGTATGCTCCAGCGGCAGGAAGCCGAACTCGCTGGCGGTACGGGCGTAGGTTTTCTTGTTACCGTGTTCGATGGACAGGCCGCCGCCCACCAGCAGGTTAAAGCCCACCAGCTTGCCGTTTTCGGCAATCGCCACGAAGTTCATGTCGTTGGCGTGCAGGTCGATATCGTTCTGCGGCGGGATCACCACCGTAGTTTTAAACTTACGCGGCAGGTAGGTCTGACCGAGGATCGGCTCTTCGTCGGTGGTGGCGACTTTTTCCTGATCGAGCCAGATCTCTGCATAGGCGCGCGTGCGCGGCAGCAGGTGCTCGGAGATCTTCTTCGCCCACTCGTACGCTTCGGCGTGCAGCTCGGACTCATACGGATTCGAGGTGCAGAGCACGTTACGGTTCATGTCGTTGGCGGTCGCCAGCGCGTCCAGCCCAACGGAGTGCAGCATCTGGTGCACCGGCTTGACGTTCTTCTTCAGAATGCCGTGGAACTGGAAGGTCTGACGGTTGGTCAGACGGATGCTGCCGTAGATCGTGTTTTCACCGGCAAACTTGTCGATCGCCTGCCACTGTTTGGTGGTAATCACCCCGCCCGGCAGACGGCAGCGCAGCAGCATCGCGTGACGCGGCTCCAGCTTCTGCTCTGCACGCTCGGCGCGGATGTCGCGGTCGTCCTGCTGGTACATGCCGTGGAAACGGATCAGCAGGAAGTTGTCGCCTTTGAAACCGCCGGTGAGACCGTCATTCAGATCTTCAGCAATGGTGCCACGCAGATAGTTGCTTTCCAGCTTCATGCGCTCGGCGTCTGTCAGTTTACCTTCGACCACCAGTGGCCCTGGATGTTTTTCGCTCATTAGTAGACATCTCGCTGATAACGGCGCTCAACGCGCAGCTCACTTAAAAATTCGTCCGCCGCTTCGGCATCCATACAGCCGAATTCGGCAATCACTTCCAGCAAAGTCTGCTCAACGTCTTTCGCCATGCGATTGGCGTCGCCGCAGACATAAATGTGGGCACCGTCATTGATCCAGCGCCACAGCTCTGCGCCCTGTTCGCGCAGTTTGTCTTGTACGTATACTTTTTCTTTCTGGTCGCGGGACCAGGCCAGATCGATGCGGGTCAGTACGCCTTCTTTCACATAGCGCTGCCACTCGACCTGGTAGAGGAAATCTTCGGTAAAGTGCGGATTGCCAAAGAACAGCCAGTTTTTACCCGGCGCGCCGTCTGCCGCGCGCTGCTGCATGAAGGCGCGGAACGGCGCAATGCCGGTGCCCGGGCCAATCATGATGACCGGCGTTTCCGGCTTGACCGGCAGGCGGAAGTTATCGTTGTGCTCAATAAAGACGCGCACTTCGCCCTCTTCTTCCACACGATCCGCCAGGAAGCCTGATGCCCCACCCGTGCGGGCGCGGCCTTCGATATCGTAACGCACCACGCCGACGGTAATATGCACTTCACTCTCTACCTCGGCCTGGGAAGAGGCGATGGAGTACAGGCGCGGAGTGAGCGGACGCAGCAGACCGATCAGCGCATCGGCATCCAGTTGAGCCGGAGAGAAGCGCACCATATCGACAATCGGCGTCGTCGCGGCGTAATGCTGCAGCTTCGCCTTGTCGCCTACCAGCGGCAGCAGGGATTCGCTGCGCGTCAACGTGGCATAATTTTCGACGATATTCGGGGTGTTCACCGTCAGCTCAAAATGCCACTGCAACGCTTCAGAAAGCGGCTGCGTTTTGCCGTCAACGGTGACAGGCTCGTCGCCTTTCAGCCACAGCAGCTCAACCAGCTCTTTCACCAGCGCCGGATCGTTCTGATACCAGACGCCCAGCGCATCGCCAGGCTGATAGCGCAGGCCCGAGTCGCCCAGATCGATTTCGATATGGCGCACATCTTTTTCTGAATCGCGGCCGGTAATTTTCTGGTTCACCGACAGGCTCGCCGTCAGCGGCGCCTCTTTGGTGTACGGGCTGGTGTGGATGTCGTTAACAGCACCCGTCGCGGTGAACGCGGCCTGCGCCGACGTCTCTTTCGGCACGCGCGCTTTTAGCACCTCAACGATGCGGGCGCGCCATTCGGCGGCGGCGGCCTGGTATTCAACATCCGCGTCAACGCGGTCCAGCAGGCGCTCCGCGCCCAGCTCCGCCAGCTTGCTGTCGAAGTCTTTGCCGGACTGGCAGAAGAATTCATAGGAAGTATCGCCCAGGCCAAAGACGGCAAACGCCGTGCCATCCAGCTTCGGCGCTTTTTTCGAGAACAGGAACTTATGCAGCGCCACCGCTTCTTCAGCGGGTTCACCTTCACCCTGCGTAGAGGCAACCACCACCAGCAGTTTTTCTGACGCGATTTGCTTAAATTTGTAATCCCCGGCGTTGACCAGGTTCACGTTCAGTTTCGCGGCCAGCAGGTCGTCGCGCAGTGCTTCGGCCACGCGGCGGGCATTGCCCGTCTGCGAGGCGGAAATCAGGGTAATGGCCGGAATTTCAACGGCTGTGGCCGGTGCTCCCGCCACAGCGCCAGGCTGCTGATTGAGCATTCCCCAGAAATAACCGGAGACCCAGGCAAGCTGAGTGGGAGAAAAATCAGAGGTGGCAGCCTGAAGGCGCGCCAGTTGCTCCGGGTTCAGGGGAAGCAAATTTGAAGGTGGGGCCTGTGTTGTCATGCGTCGTTATGTTCCAGTAGCCAAGCGGACTTTAAGCGAATAAATCCAAACTGAAGATAAGGTTAACGGCGAGGATAATAACAATTAAAGAAGGGATGGAAATAACAAATAACCAAATGGACTAACCTGTTTTGGTTGTCATGCTTAGCGATAAAACCGATTAAATAACCTTATGAAATAAAAGAACAAATAGCAATAAACACCCTGAATACGAGGCGGTTGCCGCTCAGAGCCGTTTTAGTTAATGCTAAAAATTGTGCTTTCCGGTACTATGCGGCGGTTTTTTCCGCATTACTGAGAGCGATCATGTCCACCACACTGTTTAAAGATTTCACCTTCGAAGCCGCCCACCACCTTCCGCATGTCCCTGAAGGGCATAAATGTGGCCGTCTGCACGGGCATTCGTTCATGGTGCGTCTTGAGATCACCGGTGAAGTTGATCCGCATACCGGTTGGATCATGGATTTTGCCGAGCTGAAGGCGGCGTTTAAGCCGACCTACGATCGTCTGGATCACTACTACCTGAATGAGATCCCGGGCCTTGAAAACCCGACCAGCGAAGTGCTGGCAAAATGGATTTGGGATCAGATGAAACCGCGGGTACCGCTGCTGAGCGCGGTGATGATCAAAGAGACCTGCACCGCGGGCTGCATCTATCACGGGGAGTGATCGTCCTCATCCTCGCAGGCGTTTAACGGCGTGAGTTCATAAAGAACGAGCGCGTTACTTTCCAGCGACTCCGTGATTTGCCAGCCGTCATAAAGCCGTTCATCGTGTACGGAAAGCGTTGGACGCGCTTTATGTGCAATCCAGTTCCACATCTCTTCGTCAGGCCCGCTTTCGCTTCGAACGCCTTCCAGCAGCGGGTAAAGCGCGCCGTTATGGCGATCGAACAGATGGCGCTTGATGCGCCATCTGCCGCGCTCCCCCTGCAGCTGCAGGTGGTGGTTGTGCTGAAAACGCTGGATAAAGGCCTCTTCACTCGACAACAGCGGATTGAATACCACCACGTTGCGCAGCAGCAGTTGGTAGCCACCTTCATGACGCAGCAGTAGCACGCTCTTGTCGTTAACGAGCACCTCTCCCCGCAGACGCTGCCACAGCCAGAGTACCCAATAGATGGGCCGTGGAAGGCCGTGATTATATTGAAGCGCAAGGCTCGATGTATCGAGGGTGTTGTTCGCCCTCGCTTCCCCCTGTAAACCAGAATTTAGCCAGAAGCCCGCCAGCCAAACCTGTTCTGAAAGCCCGAGCAGGTTTTGCATCAGCAGCGCGCCGCGGAAAAACCAGCCGTTGGTCGCCCGCGTGTTGCCGGTAAGGGTATTCCATGAGAGTAACCATACCGGCAGCGTCCGCTGCCGCTGGCGAAGGGCGGCGAGGATCTGGCGGACCTTTAGCACAGGGTAATTTTCAGACGAGGAAAGATGCGCGGGATCCAGCTGCGCCAGATCGAGCAGCTCATTGGCATCGGCCGGGCACGCGAGGAAATCAGCCTGGTTCAGGATAGCTGACTGGAACAGCGCGTCACCGCCAGGCCCGGTTCCCGTGGGTAAGAAACGATGCCATACGCCAAACTTCGCCTGCGGAAGGTACGACTTGAGCACCGCTCGCTGCGTGTGCCAGGCGTGCTCCTGCGTTTCCGCGTTGGCCTGAGAAGACCAGTGCATCACCGCGTGCCAGCCTGCGGTGACGTCGGGCGAAAAACGGTTAATCGATAGCTGCAAAAAACGCGTCAGCAGATCGCATCGGGTGGTGACGCCCGTGTGCAGCAGCACTGTCCAGCCCTTTTTGGCCACCCAGCTGAACATCTGCTGCAGATTGTACCAGCAGGCGTAGCCGGCCATCTCGGGATCGTCCCACCCCGTGGCGAACAGACGGCTGCTGAGAAAAGGTTCCGCGATATCAATACCCTCAATGGGGATCGCTTCATGAAGCGCCTCCAGATGCTGGCGAACATCCTCCCGCAGCAAATCGTCGAGCTCACGCAGGGTCACGACAAGCCGCGTGCGGCGCAGCGAAGCCGAGATCGGGTGAAGCTGCGCCAGATTCAGGATCCGCTCCTGACGCGGCGCGTGGGCGAGCGGAGGGGGTTCCCAGCCGTGCGCCTCAGCGCCGTTAAGCAGGCCGAAAAGCGTATCCACCGCAACGGGAAAGCGCTGCTCGTCCGCGCTCGCCCGCAGGCGGGACGCCTCTGGGCGATGGCGCCCAGCCTTGCGAAACTCGCCCGGAGACATGTTGTGATACCGCCGGAAGCGATCGGTCATTATGCGCGTGCTGGCAAACCCGTGCTCCAGCGCAATCTGATGCAGAGGACGGCTGGTGAGACGCAGGGCGTCAGCCGCTTTTTCCAGCCGCAGGGCGGTGATGTACTGCATAAAACTGACTCCCGTCTCTTTTCGAAAGAGACGGGAGAGCCACGCTTCTGAGACGAACTCACTCTCTGCGATTTCGGCCAGCGTAATGCGGCGGGTGTAGCTTGCGTCGATCCGCTCCAGGACACGGGCGATGCGCTTGCTTACGTTCGCGTGCTGGTGCCGGGGTTTCTGGCGGGTGGGCTGCTGAAATCGACCGGTTAGCAGCAACAGGATCTCGCTCAGCCAGCGATTCGCCTCCAGCCGATAGCGGCGCGGATCGTTCACCAGCGTCACCACCAGAAGCTGGCGCAGCAGGTGCCGAAGCGCGTCGCACTGCGGCAAGCTCGCGCCGGGCTCCGCCGGAATCGCATAGTCATGGGCAAAAAAGTCTTCGTACAGCTGGATGACCCAGCCCCCGGAGAGGGTGACACGCAGGGTGACGTTAGCGCTCCGGCTGCTGAACCGCCAGCGCTGATGGCGGTTTATTATCGCAAGACCGTTTGTCTGCATCGTTTCTGGCCCAGCGTCGGCGTGCAACTCCCCCTCACCCTCCAGCACCCAGAGTATCGTCAGCGAATCACCTTCATCCTGCGCATAGCGTCGGATGTCCTCAACGGTTACCGCAAACTCACTTTTACGCTGCTTCATTTGCTGCTCCTGCCAGGACAAATAATGACATCCTCTTTTTTGTCATAACTGAATCGTATGAAAAACAATCAGAAAAAAGGCGTCGATTCACAACAAAAAAGGGCGTTTTCCGGCAATGCGATCGACATAAACTCGAAACTAACACCATTTGGCAGGAAAAGGATAACAAAAATGACACATCCAATTGTTGACGCGCTGCGAGGCTCCGAGGCTCAGTTCACTGAATTACGACGCGAGTTTCACCAGCATCCCGAAATCGGCTTCGAGGAGCATAAAACCAGCGACCGCGTCGCGGCACTCCTGAAGCAATGGGGCTATGAGGTCCATCGGGGAATGGCCAAAACCGGCGTGGTCGGCACCCTGAAGGTGGGCAACGGCAGCAAACGTCTGGGCCTGCGCGCCGACATGGACGCACTGCCGATGCAGGAAAATAGCGGCAAAGCGTGGAGCAGCACGGTTGAAGGTAAATTTCACGGCTGCGGACACGATGGGCACACCACTACCCTGCTTTATGCCGCAGAGTATCTGGCCCGTACCCGCAACTTTAGCGGCACGCTGCATCTGATTTTTCAGCCAGCCGAAGAGCTGCTGTATGGCGGGCGCGTCATGGTTGAAGACGGCCTGTTTGAACAATTCCCCTGCGACCATATTTTTGGCCTGCATAATATGCCCTCCCAGCCGCTTGGGAAAATTGGCCTGCGCGATGGCGCCATGATGGCCTCCTCTGACACCATACATATTGAAGTGAACGGCGTAGGGGGACACGGCGCCGTTCCGGAACACACCGTTGATGCTACGCTGGTTGCCTGTCACATCACCCTCGCCCTGCAGTCGATTGTGTCGAGGAATATCACCCCATTCCAGCCGGTCGTCGTGACCGTGGGCAGCATCCAGGCGGGACATGCCCCGAATATTATCAACGATAAGGTATTAATGAAGCTGACCGTGCGCACGCTGGATGAAGCGGTGCGTCAAACCGTCCTGCAGCGGATCCACGACATTGCCGTGGCGCAGGCTGAGAGCTTCAACGCCACGGCCACGATTCGTCACGTGAATGGCAGCCCGGTGCTGCGCAATAGCCCGCAGGCCAATGACATGGTGCGCACGGTCGCGACAGACCTGTTCGGTAAGGATGCCGTCACGTCGGTGAATGCCTTTATGGGAAGCGAAGATTTTGCATTCATGCTCGAGAAAAACCCCAACGGCTGTTACTTCACCCTCGGTGCGGGAGATGAGCCGGACCGCTGTATGGTGCATAACCCAGGCTACGACTTTAACGACAAGCTCCTGCTGACCGGGGCGGCGCTCTGGACTGCGTTAACCGAACACTATCTGCGCTGATTCGCGCCAATCTGAGGGCTGCACGATGAGTACCGTTCCACTGACAGACACAACGTCCTACGCAGGTAACGATCGGCTGCTGGCCGGTATTGTGATGAGCGTCCTGACATTCTGGTTATTTGCGCAGTCTGTGATTAACGTTGTGCCGGCAATGAAAAACAGCCTCGCAATCTCTCTTGAAACCCTTACGCTGGCGGTCAGCCTCAGTGCGCTATTCAGCGGCTGTTTTGTCGTTGCCTGCGGGGGATTTGCCGATAAGTTTGGCCGCGTGCGCATGACGTACATTGGCCTGATGCTGAGCATCATCGGCAGTGCCTTACTCTTCGTATCGTGGGAGCCCGTTCTGTTTTTGCTGGGGAGAGCGATACAAGGTCTGTCAGCGGCCTGCATCATGCCCGCCACGCTGGCGCTGATTAAAACCTGGTATCAAGGCAACGCTCGCCAGCGGGCAATCAGCTTTTGGGTCATCGGCTCATGGGGCGGCAGCGGCCTGAGCTCATTTGTCGGCGGTGCCATCGCCACCACGCTCGGCTGGCGCTGGATCTTTATTTTTTCCATGCTAGTGGCGGCGGTAGCACTCCTGCTGATTCGCGGTACCCCGGAAAGCCGAAGCGACAGCGCACGTCGCCATAAGCTGGATACTAGCGGCCTGGTGAGTTTTGTCCTTATGCTGGTGCTGCTGAATCTGTTTATCAGCAAAGGACACGGTTGGGGCTGGAGCAGCGGCCTGTCATTGCTGGTGCTGGGTAGCGCCGCGCTGGCAGCGGCCTGCTTTGTGCTCAACGGGCGACGCAAGGGTGATGCGGCGCTGATTGATTTTGCCCTGTTTAAAAACCGAGCCTACAGCGCCTCGGTATTCTCTAACTTTTTGCTCAACGGCTGCATTGGTACCATGATGATTGCCAGCATCTGGCTGCAACAAGGCCACCGTCTGTCACCACTGCAAACCGGCATGATGACGTTGGGGTATCTGATTACCGTGCTGGCGATGATCCGGGTGGGGGAAAAGCTGCTTCAGCGCTACGGCGCGCGCCTGCCGATGATGACCGGGCCGCTGATGACCGCAACGGGCATCACGCTTATCTCCTGCACGTTTTTAAGCAAGGAGATCTACATCATCACCGTCTTTCTCAGTAACATTTTATTTGGGCTGGGGCTGGGATGTTACGCTACGCCGTCAACGGATACGGCGGTGATGAACGCGCCAGAAAACAAAGTCGGGGTAGCCTCTGGGGTGTACAAAATGGGCAGTTCGCTGGGGGGAGCGATGGGGATCGCGGTTACCGCGTCGCTCTATGCGCTGCTGCTGCCGCTGGGCATGGCCAGCGCCGCACAGTATGCGCTTCTTTTTAACAGCGCGATGTGTCTCGCTTCGGTGGGAGTGACCTGGGCGTTACTCCCTTCAGGTCGGGCCCCACGATAGGCGGGGCCACGAAAGGGTCAGGCAATATTCAGATATTTGTGCGTCTGCATCGACAGGCGCCAGTTGCGCGCAATACAGGTTTCAATGCACAGGCGCGTTGCATCGTCTTTCTGGCTGATAGGCTGCAGGGCAATCACCCGCTGCTTTTCATCCGTCAGGGTGGCCAGCAGTTCATCCAGCGCTTCGATATCACGCACGCGCCCTACCGGGTGCTTAATCTCATCCGCGCGCTCCAGCGCCTGAGACAGCACGTCGTACCCGCCGCGCATATTCACTTTTGGCGATACCGTCACCCAGGTGGTGTGCGAGCAACGCACTTCATGGGTGCCGCTGGTTTCGATCTGGCAGCTGTAGCCGTTCTTTTCGAGCAGCTCGGTCAGCGGGGTCAGATCGTGGATGCAGGGTTCACCGCCGGTGATCACGACGTGACGGGCCGTCCAGCCCTGACGGCCAATAATGGCCAGCAGATCTTCGGCACTGCCCGCGCCCCACTTATCGCTCTCTTTGGTTTTCGCCAGAATGCTAAACAGCGACACTTCCCGATCTGCGAGCTTATCCCACGTATGTTTGGTGTCACACCAGGCACAGCCAACCGGGCATCCCTGTAAACGAATGAAAATAGCGGGAACGCCGGTAAAGTAACCCTCGCCTTGCAGGGTCTGGAACATCTCGTTAATCGGGTACTGCATAGTCATCTCAGTAAAGGGGATAAACGATAAGTATCGCAGATCCCCGCCGGATGGTCATGCTCCATCGGTGCTTTACGCGCCAATCGCCGCCATAAACCGTTCCGTGATTTGCTGTGGACGGGTGATCGCGCCGCCGACCACCACCGTATGCGCGCCCAGCGCCAGACACCTGGCCGCACGTTCAGGCGTATCCACGTTGCCTTCGGCAACCACGGGCACCGTCACGGCCGCCAGCACCGCTTTCAGGAACGCGCAGTCGTTGTCAGGCAATACATGGCCCGCGGTTTCCGCCGTGTAGCCGTAAAGCGTGGTGCCGACGCAGTCGAAGCCCAGCGCCTGCGCCGTCACGGCTTCCTCCACGGAGGAGATATCCGCCATCAGCAGCACCGCGGGATAGCGTGAGCGGATGCGCGAGACCAGCGTTTCCAGGGATTCTCCGCCGGGACGTTCCCGCGCCGTCGCATCAAGCGCAATGATGTCCGGCGAGACGCTCATGAGCTCATCCACCTCTTTCATTGTCGCGGTGATAAACACCTCACTTTCAGGATAATCCCGTTTGATGATGCCGATGACCGGCAAAGACACCTGCTGCTTTATGGCCTCAATATCCGCCACGCTGTTGGCGCGAATAGCCGCGGCCCCGCCCTGTGCCGCCGCCAGCGCCATTCTCGACATAATAAACGGGCTGTGCAGCGGTTCATTTTCCAGCGCCTGACAGGAGACGACCAGTTTTCCCTTCAGGGTATCCAGTACAGTTTTCATTACGATAAGATCTCTTCCACTTCGTTTTTGATAATCGTGACGTGCGGGCCATAGATGACCTGAACGCCGTTGCCGCGCACGATAACGCCGCGCGCCCCGGTGGCTTTCAGCGCCGCGTCATTCACTTTGCTGCCGTCTTTAACCGTGACGCGAAGACGCGTGGCGCAGCAGTCCACCTCGTCCAGATTGTCTTTTCCGCCTAATCCGGCGATCACCGCAGCAGCGCGTTCGTTTTGCGGCAGACTGACTTCGTCAGCCATCGCCTCCTTTTCCCGACCCGGCGTCGCGAAATCAAAGCGGTTAATCAGATAGCGGAAGGTAAAGTAGTAAAGGAAGAACCACGGTACGCCGACCAGCGGAACGAACATCCAGTTGGTTTTGGCCTCTCCCTGCAAAATGCCGAACAGCACGAAGTCGATGAAACCGCCGGAGAAGGTTTGCCCGATGGTGATATGCAGCATGTGCGCGAGCATGAATGCCAGCCCGTCAAACAGCGCATGGATGACGTAGAGTACCGGCGCAATAAACAGGAACGAGAATTCGATAGGCTCGGTGATCCCCGTCAGGAACGAGGTTAACGCCGCAGAAAGCAGCAGTCCGGCAACGCGTTTTTTGTTCTCGGGTTTTGCCGTGTGGTACATCGCCAGGCACGCCCCGAGCAGGCCAAACATCATCGTGATAAAACGCCCGGACATGAAGCGTGACGTGCCCTCATAGAAATGTTGCGTGTTCGGGTCAGCCAGTTGAGCGAAGAAGATCCGCTGCGTGCCTTCCACGAGGTGTCCGTTGACGATTTCACTCCCGCCAAGCGCGGTGGTCCAGAAAGGCAGATAGAAGATGTGGTGCAGACCGAACGGGCCCAGCATGCGGAGAATAAAGCCGTACAGCAGGGTGCCCAGATAGCCGGTCGCATCCACCAGCCCGCCCAGACCAAAAATCAGCTTCTGGAAATGCGGCCAGACCACGGTCATGAGCGCACCGACGAGTATCGCCGCCAGCGAACTGATAATAGGAACAAAGCGCGAGCCGCCAAAAAAGCCCAGGAACTGCGGAAGCGCAATTTTATTAAACCGATGATGGAGCGCGCAGGTCACCAGCCCAATCACCACGCCGCCAAACACGCCGGTTTCCAGCGTCTGAATACCCAGCGTCATGCCCTGCCCCACGGCCCCCGGGTTCTCATGCGCCAGTTTGCCGGTGAGGATCAGCAGCGCGTTGATGGTGGCATTCATCACCAGAAACGCGAGTAACGCCGCCAGACCCGCCGTGCCCTTATCGCTTTTTGCCAGCCCGACGGCCACCCCAACGGCAAACAACACCGAGAGGTTCGCAAACACGATGGAGCCTGCGCTGCTCATGATGGTGAAAATGGCCTGCAGCCAGCTCACGTCTAAAAACGGATAGGCTGCCAGCGTGTTGGGATTCGATAGCGCGCCGCCTATCCCCAGCAGCAGACCCGCCGCAGGCAACACGGCAATCGGCAACATAAAGGATTTGCCAAAGCGCTGCGCTTTTTCAAACCATCCTCCTGAAGAAGCCCCACTGAATATTTGCATCATTTTTTCATCCCCTTATTAAGCGATGAAAATTTTTACCATATAAATATTTAATAGTGAAAATTATCACCAAAAACCAGGACGACGATCATACTTTTTCAAAATGACTGGCATCTTTCCCCCGCTTTCCGCCACACTAGTCGCAGAGAAACGCATTAAGGATCGAGCATGTCAGACCATGAAAACCTGCTGCTGAAGCTACGCCAGGAGGCTTCCGGGTACAGCCCAACACAACAAAAACTCGGTGAGTTTGTCCTCAGCGATCCAGCCCGGGTGCTCTACCTGACGATCACCGAGCTGGCGCGCGAGAGCCACACCAGCGAGGCCAGCGTCACGCGTCTTTGCCGGACGCTGGGCTGCAAGGGCTATAACGAATTTAAAATGGCGCTTGCGCTGGATATTCAGCAGGGTCAGCCCGCGCGTCAGGCGGGGGATGAGATTGATAACGTGGTGGATGAGTCGGTGCAGGCATTGCAGGATACCGCCAGGCTTCTTGACCGCGCGCTGCTTGAAAAAGCCGCGCTGGCGCTGCATCAGGCGCAGTCGGTGCAGATTTATGGCGTTGCGGCCAGCGCGATCCTCGGGGAGTATCTCCATTACAAGCTGTTGCGTCTGGGGAAACCCGCACAGCTGTTTAGCGATATGCACCGCGCGGCCATGAATGCGACAACGCTTTCAAAAGAGACCCTGGTGGTGGCTATCTCCAGCTCGGGTTCAACGCGGGATTTACTCCACGTGGTGAAGCTTGCCCGCAAACGTGGCGTTAAGGTACTGGCTCTCAGCAATACGCCCCGCAGCCCGCTGGCGTCCCTGAGCGACATGCAGCTGGTGGCCGCCAAGCCAGAGGGGCCGCTTAGCGCGGGCGCGCTCAATGCTAAGGTTGGGGTCATGCTGCTGGTCGAGCTGCTGACTACGTCCCTGATTGCGCTGGATGGTCATTACGGCGACGTTAGCCAGCAAACAGCCAGCGCCACGCTTCCCCTTTTGCTCTGAAAATCATTCGCAGGCTAAATAAAACAGCCTGCGTCTTGTGTCGTCTGATTTACGTTAAGGGGGGGTTAAATCATTTATCCGGTAAATGTTTGGTGTAACAAAGTATTATATTTATTACATTTTGAATTAAGCTAACCACCTGGTGGCCAAGTCATAAAAAACACTAAAATCAACAGATTAAAATATTAATTTTAATAAATTGAATTTTTACCCAACCTGTAATGTCCAATATCTCCACCTGATTTTCTTTCCTTAAAATAAGCTTAAGACGCCATTGATTTCGGCGTTTTATTATTTAAATGCCGTTTACTTTTGCCCGCCTACAATCCGCCTCATCAATCATAATGAGACGGTATTAATGAAGATGTTATTGATTACAGGCGTGACCGGATTTCTGGGCGGTGCAGTACTGGAAAAAATACTCACCAGCGATCAACCCGTAAAACTGCTTTTGCTCGCGCGTGCCAGCGATCCGCAGAGCGGGCTGGAGCGCGTGCTGGAGAACATGCGCAAGTTCAACGTTCCTGAGGACAAACTGGCCTCTCTGAATGTGGATAATATCCTGATTGGCGACCTCAGCCAGCCTGAAGACTTCCTGAACGATCCCCGTCTGGATCGGGTCACGCATGTCGTGAACTGTGCGGCTGTCGCCTCATTTGGTAACAACCCGCTCATCTGGAAGGTCAACGTTGAAGGGACGCTGGCGCTGGCGCGCCGTATGGAGCAAGTCTCAGGACTGCAGCGTTTCCTCCACGTGGGTACGGCAATGTCATGCACGCCGGAGCAGGATTCCCTGGTCGCCGAAAGCGCCGAATTCAGAGAGAATGCTGAACACCTGGTGGAATACACTTATTCGAAGTCAACCATCGAACAGCTGATGCGCCAGAAGTGTCCGAACCTGCCGCTGCTCATCGCCCGTCCGTCCATCGTTGTCGGCCATACCCGCCACGGCTGCACGCCGTCGAGCAGCATTTTCTGGGTCTTTAGCATGGGCCTGATGCTGCAGAAGTTTATGTGCTCCATGGAAGACAGGATCGACGTTGTTCCGGTGGATTATTGCGCCGACGCGCTGTTAATGCTGCTGAACAGCAACGCGCGTCCGGGGGAAGTGGTACACATTTCTGCCGGTGAAGAGAATAGCGTTCGCTTTGCGGATATCGATCAGGCGATGGCGCAGGCGCTGGAGAAAGCCCCCGTCGGGGATAAATATGCGCAGGTTAGCTACGAAACGCTGGTCAGAATGCGCCGCGAGTTGAAAACGATTTTTGGCCCGTGCAACGAACGTCTGATGCTAAAAGCCATGCGGTTATACGGTGCGTTTGCCACGCTTAACGTGCGCTTCAGCAACGATAAGCTGCTGAGCATGGGGATGCCGAAGCCACCCCGGTTTACGGATTATATCGCCCGCTGCGTGCAAACCACCCAGGGGCTGACGATCCCGGAGCAAATGGCGGTCGATTTTAAATAGCCCAAAAAAAATGCCAGTCATTCGACTGGCATTTTCATTTTAAGGCGTAGGCAATTATGCCTGACCTTTGATCTCTTTACGACCGTTGTATGGTGCTTTTTCGCCCAGCGCTTCTTCGATACGAATCAGCTGGTTGTATTTAGCAACACGGTCAGAACGGCTCATAGAACCAGTTTTGATCTGGCCTGCAGCGGTACCCACAGCCAGGTCGGCAATGGTAGCGTCTTCAGTTTCGCCAGAACGGTGAGAGATAACCGCGGTGTAGCCAGCGTCTTTCGCCATTTTGATCGCAGCCAGCGTTTCGGTCAGAGAACCGATCTGGTTGAATTTGATCAGGATGGAGTTAACGATGCCTTTCTCGATGCCTTCTTTCAGGATCTTGGTGTTGGTTACGAACAGGTCGTCACCCACCAGCTGGATTTTGTCGCCCAGTACTTTAGTCTGGTATGCGAAGCCAGCCCAGTCAGACTCGTCCAGACCGTCTTCGATAGACACGATTGGGTACTGTTTGGTCAGGTCTTCCAGGAAGTGAGTGAACTCTTCGGAGGTGAACGCTTTGTTGCCTTCGCCAGCCAGAACGTATTTACCGTCTTTGTAGAATTCAGATGCTGCACAGTCCATCGCCAGGGTGATGTCTTTGCCCAGCTCGTAGCCTGCAGCTTTTACTGCTTCTGCGATAACAGCCAGTGCTTCTGCGTTAGAACCCAGGTTTGGCGCATAGCCACCTTCGTCACCAACAGCCGTGTTCATGCCTTTAGCTTTCAGAACTTTAGCCAGGTTGTGGAACACTTCAGAACCCATACGTACCGCTTCTTTCAGGGATTTCGCGCCAACTGGCTGAATCATGAATTCCTGAATATCAACGTTGTTGTCTGCGTGCTCACCACCGTTGATGATGTTCATCATTGGTACAGGCATGGAGTATTTGCCTGGGGTGCCGTTCAGTTCAGCGATGTGCTCGAACAGTGGCATACCTTTCGCAGCCGCAGCCGCTTTGGCGTTTGCCAGAGAAACAGCCAGGATTGCGTTCGCACCGAAGTTAGATTTGTTTTCAGTACCGTCCAGATCGATCATGATCTTGTCGATGCCAGCCTGGTCTTTGGCGTCTTTGCCAATGATTGCCTGAGCAATAGGACCGTTTACAGCGCCAACCGCTTTCAGTACGCCTTTACCCAGGAAGCGAGATTTGTCGCCATCGCGCAGTTCCAGCGCTTCGCGGGAACCGGTAGAAGCACCTGATGGAGCAGCAGCCATACCAACGAAACCACCTTCCAGGTGAACTTCGGCTTCAACGGTCGGGTTACCACGGGAGTCGATGATTTCACGACCGATGACTTTAACGATTTTGGACATTAGATTTTCCTCAGTACAAGTTAAACTAAAACTCCAGACAAACAACGCGTACCAAAGGTACGCGTTGCCGTTCTAACTTTTTTTACTTCGCCTGACGCTTCTGGTAGTCGCTGGCGGCCTTCACAAAGCCTGCAAACAGCGGATGCCCGTCACGTGGCGTTGAAGTAAATTCCGGGTGGAACTGGCAGGCGACAAACCACGGATGGTTTGGCACTTCAATGATCTCGACTAACTGATCATCCCCGGAGCGTCCCGCAACACGCAGGCCCGCGGCTTCAATAGGTTTCAACAACATGTTGTTGACTTCATAGCGGTGACGATGGCGCTCGGTGATGACCGGCTCGCCATACAGCTTGCGAACCACGCTATCGTCAGTCAGCTGGCAGGCCTGTGCGCCAAGACGCATGGTGCCACCCAGATCGCTCTTCTCGGTACGGACTTCGACGTTACCTTCTTCGTCACGCCATTCGGTGATAAGCGCCACAACAGGGTACTTACAGTCTGGCACAAATTCCGTAGAGTTCGCGTTTTCCATTCCCGCTACGTTGCGCGCAAATTCGATCAGCGCAACCTGCATACCCAGACAGATGCCGAGGTATGGAATATTGTTTTCACGCGCATAGCGCGCGGTGGCGATCTTGCCTTCTACACCACGGTAGCCGAAACCGCCAGGGATAAGAATAGCATCCAGATCTTTCAGGATTTCAACGCCACGCGTTTCAACATCCTGCGAATCAATCAGCTTGATGTTCACGGAGACACGGTTCTTCAGACCACCGTGTTTCAGCGCTTCGATCACGGACTTGTAGGCATCCGGCAGCTCAATGTACTTGCCGACCATACCGATAGTCACTTCGCCTGCCGGATTGGCTTCTTCGTAAATAACCTGTTCCCATTCAGACAGGTTAGCTTCCGGACAGTTCAAGCTGAATCGTTTACAAATATAATCGTCCAGGCCCTGAGATTTCAACAGGCCCGGGATTTTATAAATGGAATCGACATCTTTCATTGAAATAACGGCTTTTTCAGGCACGTTACAGAACAATGCAATTTTCGCACGTTCGTTCGCCGGCACCGCACGATCGGAACGGCAAACCAGGATGTCTGGCTGAATACCAATGGAGAGCAGCTCTTTAACAGAGTGCTGAGTCGGTTTGGTTTTCACTTCACCTGCAGCGGCCATGTATGGCACCAGCGTCAGGTGCATGAACAGCGCGTGTTCACGGCCAATGTCTACCGCCAGCTGACGAATCGCTTCCAGGAATGGCAGGGATTCGATATCACCCACGGTACCGCCGATTTCAACCAGCACCACGTCGTGGCCTTCGCCACCCGCAACAATGCGTTCTTTGATGGCGTTAGTGATGTGCGGGATAACCTGAACGGTGGCACCCAGATAATCACCACGGCGCTCTTTACGCAGAACGTCGGAGTAAATGCGGCCGGTCGTGAAGTTGTTACGACGGGTCATTTTGGTGCGGATGAAACGCTCGTAGTGGCCAAGATCCAGATCGGTTTCAGCGCCGTCTTCAGTAACGAACACTTCCCCGTGTTGGATTGGGCTCATGGTGCCCGGATCGACGTTGATGTACGGATCCAGTTTCATCATGGTCACATTGAGGCCACGGGCTTCAAGAATGGCTGCGAGGGAGGCTGCGGCAATGCCTTTACCCAGAGAGGATACGACCCCGCCGGTCACAAAAATATAGTTCGTTGTCATGCTGAACCTGAGAAGTTAGGGTGAAACGATGGAATAACCAGGACGGGAAAGTAGTATACCCGAACACGGCGAGCGCCACAAACTTTCATTCTCCGTCTCCATTCCAGGCCATGACAAACATAAGGAGTGAGAAAATAGCCCCTTTTGGGTAAATGTTTTTGACGCAAATCAAGCGCTTGTCATTTAAAAAATCACACAAATTGCGCTTGATCGCAAAATTTCGTTAGAGATCAGATTCCTGGCGCTTTACTTCCTGCCAGACTTCTTCCATCGCGTCGAGGTCAATACCGGTCATTTCCAGGCCTCGCGAGGCGACAATCCGCTCTACTTCGCGAAAGCGGCGTTCGAATTTCAGGTTGGCTTTTTGCAGTGCCGTTTCCGCTTTTACCCCCAGGTGGCGAGAAAGGTTGACGGTCGCAAACAGCAGATCGCCCATCTCTTCCTCAAGCTTTGCTTCATCCACCACCGCCTGCTGCGCTTCGTGCATGACTTCGTCAATCTCTTCGTGCACTTTATCCAACACCGGGCCGAGGGAGGTCCAGTCAAACCCCACCGCGGAGCAGCGTTTCTGTATTTTGTGCGCGCGCATCAGCGCGGGCAGGCTCAGCGGGATATCATCCAGCGCGGAGTGCTGGGATTTTTCTGCCCGCTCTGCACTTTTGATCTGCTCCCAGCGGGCCAGCACTTCGGTGCTGTTTTCTGCGGTGGCGTCACCAAAAATATGGGGATGACGGCGCTCAAGCTTGTCGCTGATGGCAGCGCAAATATCGTCAAAGTTAAAGCGCCCTTCTTCCTGCGCCATCTGCGCGTAGAACACCACCTGGAACAGCAGATCGCCCAGCTCGCCGCGCAGGTCGTCAAAATCTTCACGGGAAATGGCGTCCAGCACCTCGTAGGTCTCTTCAAGGGTGTACGGGGCGATGGTGGCGAAAGTCTGCTCTTTGTCCCACGGGCAGCCGTTTTCCGGGTCGCGCAGGCGCTTCATGATGCCGAGCAGGCGGTCGATTTGAGTCATAGTTCTGTCCTGATGAAAAAATGCCGGGGGGCGGCGTTGCCTTACCCGGCCTACGGAAGAGGATGTTTAGCCGCCGTGCAGACGACGCGCGTCAATCACATCCGGCACCTGGTTCAGCTTGCCAAGCACGCGGCCCAGCACCTGCAGGTTGTAGATTTCGATGGTCATATCGATGGTGGCAAGCTGCTCGCGGGTATCGCTGCGGCTGGCGACGCCCAGCACGTTGACCTTCTCGTTGGCGAGAATGGTCGTAATGTCGCGCAGCAGGCCGCTGCGGTCGTTGGCGGTAACGCGCACCACCAGCGAGTAGCCAGCAGAATAGCTTTCCCCCCAGACCGCTTCCACGATGCGCTCCGGCGCATGGGACTGAAGCTCGGCAAGCTGGTCGCAGTCGGAACGGTGAATCGAAATTCCGCGCCCCTGGGTGATAAAGCCGACGATATCATCCCCTGGGATTGGCTGGCAGCAGCGAGCAATGTGGTGCATCAGGTTACCGACACCTTCGACCACCACACGGCCGTTGTCCTTGCTGCGCTGCTGCGGCGCGTAGGTTTTCTGCTGCAACTGCTTCAGCGCCGCCGCGTCCTGCTCTTCCGCGCTTGGCTTATTGAACTGCGCCTGCAGGAAGTTCACCATCTGATTCAGACGAATATCACCGCCGCCAATGGCCGCTAACAGCTCATCAAGCTCGTTGAAGTTGTAGCGCGGCAGCAGGAATTTCTCCGCCTCTTTCAGGCTGATTCCGATATGCTCCAGCTCGTCGTCGAGGATCTGACGACCGGCAAGGATATTCTTGTCACGATCCTGTTTACGGAACCAGGCGTGAATTTTCGAGCGTCCGCGGCTGGTGGTGACATACCCCAGGTTCGGGTTAAGCCAGTCCCGGCTCGGGTTCGGCTGCTTCTGGGTAATGATTTCAATCTGGTCACCCATCTGCAGCTGATAGGTGAACGGAACGATACGCCCGCCAATTTTCGCCCCGATGCAGCGGTGCCCCACATCGCTATGGATGTGGTAGGCAAAATCGAGCGGCGTAGAGCCGGCCGGCAGGTCAACAACGTCCCCTTTCGGCGTAAAGACATACACCCGATCGTCAAAGACCTGGCTGCGCACTTCGTCGAGCATCTCGCCGGAATCGGCCATCTCTTCCTGCCACGCAATCAGCTTACGCAGCCAGGCAATGCGGTCTTCGTGGCCTGAACGCGCCCCGCCGGACGTGCCTTCTTTGTATTTCCAGTGCGCGGCAACGCCCAGTTCGGCATCTTCATGCATCTGTTTGGTGCGGATCTGAATCTCGACCGTTTTACCGCCCGGGCCAAGCACCACGGTATGAATAGACTGATAGCCGTTCGGTTTGGGGTTGGCGACATAGTCATCGAACTCATCGGGCAGATGACGGAAGTGCGTGTGCACTATCCCCAGCGCGGCGTAGCAGTCCTGCAAACGCTCCGCCACGATACGCACGGCGCGCACGTCAAACAGCTCGTCAAAGGCGAGGTGTTTCTTCTGCATTTTGCGCCAGATGCTGTAGATGTGTTTTGGTCGACCGTAGACTTCGGCGCGCACGTTCTCTTCTTTCATCGCCTGACGCAGGCCACCGACAAACTCCTCGATGTAGTGCTCGCGATCGATACGGCGCTCGTGCAGGAGTTTGGCAATCCGTTTATATTCCGCCGGGTGCAGATAGCGGAAGCAGTAATCTTCCAGCTCCCATTTCAGCTGACCAATCCCTAAGCGGTTCGCCAGCGGCGCATAGATGTTTGTACACTCTTTGGCGGCCAGCACGCGCTCGTCTTCCGGCGCATCCTTCACCTCTCGCAGGTGGGCAATACGCTCGGCCAGCTTGATGACCACGCAGCGGAAATCATCCACCATGGCCAGCAGCATCCGGCGAACGTTATCGACCTGCTCTGAGGAGACGGAATCGGTGTGCGCGGCTTTAAGCTGGCGGATAGCCGCCATATCGCGTACGCCGTGGATCAGCGCGACGACGGATTTCCCGACGCTGTCGCGCAGCACGTCTTCGCTGACCACGTCCGCATCCGCAAGGGGGAAGAGCAGCGCGGCCTGCAGCGTTTCGATGTCCATGTTCAGCATGGACAGGATTTCAACCATCTCCACGCCGCGCCACAGGAGAAGATCGGCGTCGGGATGCCCCTGCGTGGTGCGCAGACAATAGGCCCAGGTTTCGGTTAAGCGTTCACACGACTGCTGGCTGGAAATTCCCAGACTTGCGATCCATTTTTGTGGGTCAAACTCCCCAGCTTTATTGAGATGTGCACTTCTTACCGCAACCATTGTCCTCTCCTTTAGGGACCAGGGCCTGTCGAAGTCGACAAGCCAAACAAATTAGATGTGCTCGAACAACACCATCGATTCCAGATGCCCAGTGTGCGGGAACATGTCCAGCATTGCCAGACGCTGAATCTGGTAACCCGCGCTGAGTAATGCCTCGCTGTCCCGGGCAAGGGTTGCCGGGTTACAGGAAACATAGACCACACGCTTCGGCGCGAGTTTAATAATATGTGCCATCACGCCCGGGGCACCGGCACGTGCCGGGTCGAGCAAAATTTTATCGAAGCCCTGCTTTGCCCACGGCTGTTGGGTGACATCTTCCTCAAGATTTTGATGAAAGAATGTCACATTTTGCAAGCCGTTCTGCCGCGCGTTTTCCTGCCCTTTCGCCACCAGCGCCTCAACGCCTTCCACGCCGACGACGCTGGCCGCTTCTCGCGCCAGCGGCAGCGTGAAGTTGCCCATTCCGCAGAACAGATCGAGCACCCGGTCGCTTTTCTGAACATCCAGCCACGCCAGCGCTTTCGCCACCATCTGCTGGTTAACGCCATCATTCACCTGAATGAAATCCCGCGGGCTGAACGTTAAGCGTAGCCCGTTTGACGCATACCAGGGCGCCTCACCGGTAACCTGTTCAAGTATCTCGCTTTGTGGTGCAAGGAAAAGCGCCAGGTCGTGGGAATGCGAAAAGCGTTCCAGTTTTTCGCGATCTTTTTTCGACAACGGCGCGGTATGGCGCAGCACCATCAGCGGGCCATTGTTTGCCATGACCAGTTCGACATGCCCAAGATGGCGAACGCCGTCCAGCCCGGAGAGGCAGATGCGCACTTCCGGAAGCAATGCCTCAAGATGGGGCACCAAAATGGGGCACTGCTTCACGTCAACGATGTCGCTGGAGCCGGCCTTGCGAAACCCCATCTCCAGCCGCTCCGTTTTTGGCTGATAGCTGAGGCTCAGGCGTGCGCGACGACGATAGCCCCAGGGCTCATCGGCAAGAATTTCGTTAACGTCATGTTTAAGCAGACGCGCCAGCGCGCGGCTTTTGCTTTTTTGCTGTAATTCTGTGCTCGCGTGCTGTTGCTGGCAGCCGCCGCACACGCCAAAATGAGGACAGCGGGGCGCCACACGCTCCGGGCTGTCGTTGAGTCGACGCTTAACCTGCCCGCGCGCAAACTGGCGTTTATCTTCCGTCAGCGTAATTTCTGCTCGTTCTGCTGGCAGTAAACCTGTTATAAACAGAGCCTTACCATTGTGGCGTGCCACTCCCTGACCAAACGGATCAAGGTCCGTGGCCTCAACAGTGATGATTTGACGCGTCGTCACGCGTCGCTTTGCAGAGTAGAATTGCGCCATCGCCGAGATTTTTCTCACATAAACATAATTATCTTAATTGTCCCATAACGGAACGCCATGACCAACTACAGCCTGCGCGCGCGCATGATGATTTTGATCCTCGCCCCCACCGTTCTCATCGGTTTGCTGTTGAGTATCTTCTTTGTGGTGCACCGCTATAACGATTTGCAGCGACAGCTGGAGGATGCAGGCGCCAGCATTATCGAACCGCTTGCCGTCTCCAGCGAGTACGGCATGAACCTGCAAAACCGCGAATCCATTGGGCAGTTAATCAGCGTACTCCACCGCCGCCACTCGGACATCGTACGCGCCATTTCCGTTTACGACGAACATAACCGCCTGTTTGTCACCTCGAATTTTCATCTCGATCCGGCGGCCTTAAAGATCCCGGACGGTACGCCGTTCCCGCGTCACCTCACCGTACTGCGGCGCGGCGATATCATGATCCTGCGCACGCCGATCGTGTCGGAGAGTTATTCCCCCGATGAGTCTGCGCAGTCCGACGCCAAATCCAGCAATAATATGCTGGGATATGTGGCGCTGGAGCTGGATCTCAAGTCGGTCCGGCTACAGCAGTACAAAGAGATTTTCATCTCCGGCGTGATGATGCTGTTCTGCATCGGCATTGCGCTGATCTTCGGCTGGCGCCTGATGCGCGACGTGACGGGTCCCATCCGCAACATGGTTAACACGGTTGACCGCATTCGCCGGGGACAGCTCGACAGCCGTGTGGAAGGGTTTATGCTGGGCGAGCTGGATATGCTGAAAAACGGCATCAACTCGATGGCGATGTCGCTGGCGGCCTATCACGAAGAGATGCAGCACAACGTTGACCAGGCGACGTCCGACCTGCGCGAAACGCTGGAGCAGATGGAGATCCAGAACGTTGAGCTGGATTTGGCGAAAAAGCGCGCTCAGGAAGCGGCGCGTATCAAATCGGAATTCCTTGCCAATATGTCGCACGAGCTGCGCACGCCGCTCAATGGCGTGATCGGCTTTACCCGTCTGACCCTGAAAAGCGAGCTGAATCCTACTCAGCGCGATCACCTGCACACCATTGAACGCTCGGCCAACAACCTGCTGGCGATCATCAACGACGTGCTGGACTTCTCCAAGCTGGAAGCGGGCAAGCTGATCCTCGAAAGTATCCCCTTCCCGCTGCGCAGCACGCTCGATGAAGTGGTGACGCTGCTCGCGCACTCGTCGCACGACAAAGGCCTTGAGCTGACGCTTAATATTAAAAACGACGTGCCGGATAACGTCATTGGCGATCCGCTGCGCCTGCAGCAGGTCATTACCAACCTTGTCGGGAACGCCATTAAATTCACCGAAAGCGGTAATATCGACGTCCTGGTAGAGAAACGCTCGATCAGCAGCAATAAGGTCCAGATTGAAGTTCAGATCCGCGATACCGGCATCGGCATTCCGGAGCGCGACCAGTCGCGTCTGTTCCAGGCGTTCCGTCAGGCGGATGCCAGTATCTCCCGCCGTCATGGCGGCACCGGTCTGGGGCTGGTGATCACCCAGCGTCTGGTGAACGAGATGGGCGGCGATATCTCTTTCCACAGCCAGCCAAATCGCGGTTCAACCTTCTGGTTCCATATTAATCTGGACCTCAATCCGAACGTGCTGACCGATGGCCCGGTAACGGACTGCCTGAAAGGCAAGCGTCTGGCCTACGTTGAACCTAACGCTGCGGCGGCGCAGTGTGCGCTCGACATCTTAAGCACCACGCCGCTGGAGGTGGTCTACAGCCCAACCTTCTCCGCTCTGGCCGTTGAGCATTATGACATCCTGCTGATGGGGATCCCGGTCACCTTCACCGGCGAGCTGACCATGCAGCAGGAGCGGCTGGCGAAAGCCGCGTCGATGACCGACTACCTGCTGCTGGCGCTGCCTTGCCACGCGCAGCTGAATGCAGAAGAGTTGAAAAATGACGGAGCCGCCGCCTGCTTGCTTAAACCGCTCACTGCGACCCGCCTGCTGCCCGCGCTCACGGAATATTGCCGTCTTAGCCAGCATGCCCTTCCGCTGATTAACGATGAGCAAAAATTGCCGATGAGCGTGATGGCGGTGGATGATAATCCGGCCAACCTGAAGCTCATTGGCGCATTGCTTGAAGACCAGGTTCAGCATGTGGAGCTGTGCACCAGCGGCGCGCAGGCGGTTGAACAGGCTAAGCAGATGCAGTTCGATTTAATCCTGATGGATATTCAGATGCCGGGCATGGACGGCATTCGGGCCTGCGAGCTGATCCACCAGCTGCCGCATCAGCAGCAAACGCCGGTTATTGCTGTCACCGCGCACGCGATGGCGGGCCAGAAGGAGAAGCTGCTGAGCGCCGGGATGAATGACTATCTGGCAAAGCCCATCGATGAAGAGAAACTTCATAGCCTGCTGTTGCGCTACAAGCCGGGTCATATTGGCGGAACGTACACGGTTTCCAGCGAGCAGGCTGAGATAAGCGTTAATCAGAACGCCACCTTTGACTGGCAGCTTGCGCTGCGCCAGGCGGCAGGTAAACCCGATCTCGCCCGCGACATGCTGCAAATGCTGGTCGCGTTTCTGCCGGAAATTCGCAATAAGGTGGAAGAGCAGCTGGTGGGTGAAAACCCGGAAGATCTGCTGGACGCAATCCACAAGCTGCACGGCAGCTGCGGGTACAGCGGCGTACCGCGGCTGAAAAACCTCTGCCAGCTGCTGGAGCAGCAGCTGCGTGCGGGTACGCCGGAATCGGAGCTTGAACCGGAGTTCCTGGAGCTGCTGGATGAAATGGATAACGTGACGCGCGAAGCGATGAAGGTGCTGGGGAGCTGAGATAAAAGCCCGGTGGCGCTACGCTTACCGGGCCTACAGGTGCACTAACGTAGGCCGGGTAAGGCGAAGCCGCCACCCGGCAATCACAGCTAAAATGCCTGCCCCACTTTCAGCACCGCCGCGATATTTCTTGCGGCCATCCTGACGTTCTCGCCGGCATTTTCCAGCGCGTCTTCCAGCGAGCAGATGGTGTAGATCACGCTAAACACCGCATCAATGCCGTGATCGTGTACCACGCCAACGTCCGCCGTCAGGCTTCCTGCAATGCCGATAACGGGTTTGTTAAAACGTTTCGCCACCTTCGCCACCCCCACCGGGACTTTGCCGTGGATCGTCTGGCTGTCAATGCGGCCTTCACCGGTGATCACCAAATCCGCATCGGCCACCTGGTCGGCCAGGTGTAGCGCATCGGTCACGATCTCAATGCCCTGGCGCAGCTGCGCGCCGCAAAAGGCGTAGAGCGCCGCGCCCATGCCCCCCGCTGCGCCGCCGCCAGCAAGGTTTAGCACATCAATATCCAGGTCCCGGGCAATCACGCTCGCACAGTGCGCAAGCGCGTTGTCCAGGGTGACGATCATCTCGGATGTGGCCCCCTTCTGCGGGCCGAATACCGCTGACGCGCCGTCCTTCCCGGTAAGCGGATTGGTGACATCGCAGGCCACCTCAATCCGGCACTCCGCCAGGCGCTTGTCCAGCCCGCTCAGGTCGATACGCGCGAGTTTTCCCAGCTCGCCCCCGCCCAGCCCAAGAGGCTGTTCATTGTCGTCCAGCAGCTTCGCCCCCAGCGCCTGCACCATGCCTGCGCCGCCGTCATTGGTGGCGCTGCCGCCAATGCCAATAATGATATGCTTAACGCCCGCATCCAGCGCGTGACGAATCAGTTCGCCCGTGCCCCAGGAGGTGGTTTTCAGCGGATTACGCAGCGAAGGTGCAACCAACTCCAGGCCGCTTGCCGCCGCCATTTCAATAAAGGCGCTCTGCTTATCTCCGGACAAGCCATAGAACCCCTCCACGCGCTCGCCCAGCGGGCCGGTCACCGGAACATGCACAATGCTTCCCTGCGTTGCTGCGATCATCGCCTCAACCGTCCCTTCGCCACCGTCCGCGACCGGCAGTGTCACATAAACCGCCTCGGGAAAGATCTCGCGAAAACCACGTTCTATCGCTGTCGCAACCTCAAGCGCACTCAAACTTTCCTTATACGAGTCCGGTGCGATAACAATTTTCATAAGCCATCCTTACGCATAGTCGTTACGTTAAGCATACACCACGTAAAAGACCGTTCGTGGGAGCGGTCCCAATGCGTTTATCGTACCATGCACGGACGTTTATTGTCGAATGTCCAGTCGGGGATCAAATACTGCATCGCCATCGCATCGTCGCGCGCGCCCAGACCGTGCTTCTGATACAGCTCATGGGCCTTCATGACCTGATCCATATCCAGCTCAACCCCCAGCCCCGGCGTGGAAGGCACCTGCACCATGCCACCTTTGATCTCAAACGGCTGCTTAGTCAGACGCTGATTACCTTCCTGCCAGATCCAGTGGGTGTCGATAGCCGTGATGGTGCCCGGCGCGGCGGCGGCGACGTGCGTGAACATCGCCAGAGAGATATCAAAGTGGTTGTTGGAGTGCGAACCCCAGGTCAGGCCAAACTCATGGCACATCTGCGCCACGCGCACCGAGCCCTGCATCGTCCAGAAGTGCGGGTCAGCCAGCGGAATGTCGACTGACTGGAGGGATAAGGTATGCCCCATCTGACGCCAGTCGGTAGCAATCATATTGGTCGCGGTTGGCAGCCCTGTAGCGCGACGGAATTCCGCCATCACTTCACGGCCAGAGAAGCCTTGTTCAGCACCGCATGGATCTTCCGCATACGCCAGCACGCCTTTCAGCAGCTTGCCGATCGCGATCGCTTCATCAAGCGACCAGGCGCCGTTCGGATCCAGCGTCACGCGCGCCTGCGGGAAGCGTTTTGCCAGCGCAGTGATGGCTTCCGCCTCTTCTTCACCGGCCAGCACGCCGCCCTTCAGTTTAAAATCGTTGAAGCCATATTTCTCGTAAGCGGCTTCCGCCAGGCGCACCACCGCATCCGGGGTCATTGCCTCGTCGTGACGAAGCCGGTACCAGTCGCATTGTTCTTCGGGCTGGCTCTGGTACGGCAGTGCCGTCAGCTTGCGGTCGCCGACAAAGAACAGATAGCCCAGCATTTCCACTTCGCTGCGCTGCTGCCCCTCGCCCAGCAGCGACGCAACGTTAACGCCCAGATGCTGGCCCAGCAGATCCAGCATCGCGGCTTCAATTCCGGTCACCACGTGGATAGTGGTGCGCAGATCGAAGGTCTGCAGGCCCCGGCCCCCGGCATCGCGATCGGCAAAAGTATTGCGCACGGTGTTGAGGACATTTTTGTATTCGCCCAGCGTTTTGCCCACCACCAGCGGAATGGCCTCTTCCAGGGTTTTGCGGATCTTCTCCCCGCCCGGAATTTCGCCCACGCCGGTATGGCCAGCATTGTCTTTGATAATGACAATGTTGCGGGTAAAGAACGGCGCGTGCGCGCCGCTCAGGTTCATCAACATGCTGTCATGGCCCGCAACCGGAACGATCTGCATGGCGGTGACGACAGGGGTAGAAAAAGTACTCATCATTCAATCCTTTTATCAGTGACGTCCGAAAACAGGGCGCTTACGGTCAAATGTCCAGCCGGGAATAAGGTACTGCATCGGGCCCGCGTCGTTACGTGCGCCGCCCGGTAATTTTTTATACGCCTCATGGGCTTTCTGGATCCGATCCCAGTCCAGCTCCACGCCCAGGCCCGGCGCATCCGGTACGGCAATTTTGCCCTCTGTGATTTCCAGCGGATTTTTCGTCAGGCGGGCTTCCCCTTCCTGCCAAATCCAGTGGGTGTCGATGGCGGTCGGGTTACCCGGCGCTGCGGCGCCAACGTGGGTAAACATCGCCAGCGAAATATCAAAGTGATTGTTCGAGTGGCAGCCCCAGGTGAGCCCCCAGTCATCGCACAGCTGGGCCACGCGCACTGCGCCGGAGAGCGTCCAGAAGTGCGGGTCCGCCAGCGGTATGTCGACGGCGTTCAGCATCACCGCGTGCCCCATTTCGCGCCAGTTCGTGGCGATCATATTGGTCGCCACCGGCAGCCCGGTGGCGCGTCGGAACTCGGCCATCACTTCACGGCCCGAGAAGCCCTGCTCCGCGCCGCAGGGGTCTTCCGCATAGGTCAGAACATCCCCCAGCCCTTTGCACAGGCTAATGGCTTCATCCAGCAGCCATGCGCCGTTGGGATCGACGGTGATCCGTGCATCCGGGAAGCGCCGTTTCAGCGCCCGGGCCGTTTCAATCTCCTGCTCGCCGGGCAGTACGCCGCCCTTCAGCTTGAAATCCTTGAAGCCGTAGCGATCCTGCGCCGCCTCGGCCAGCCGCACCACCGCGTCGCTGGAGAGCGCCTCCTGGTGGCGTAACTGATACCAGTCGTGGTCGCCCGCGGTTCGGGCCAGATAGGGGAGATCGGTTTTATTGCGATCGCCAACGTAGAACAGATAGCCCAGCACGGTGACTGCATCGCGCTGTTTGCCGGGCCCCAGCAGTTCGCAGACCGGGACATTGAGCGCCTTCCCCAGTAAATCAAGCAGAGCCGCTTCCAGGGCGGCAACCGCGTTGACGCGCAGTTCAAACGTCCAGGCACCTTTTCCGAACGTCTCAAAGTCTGCCGACTGATTGCCCTTATGCACCCGCTGAACCACCTTGTTCAGGCGGGCAATCTCCTGCCCCACGACCTGCGGAATGGCATCGACCAGCGTCTGGTAAATCACCTCTCCGCCTGGCGCCTCGCCCACGCCGGTATTTCCTGCGCTGTCTTTCAGCACGACGATATTACGGGTAAACCAGGCGTTATGCGCACCGCCAATATTGAGCAACATGCTGTCCTGCCCGGCCACCGGGATGACCTTCATCTCCGTGACGGTTGGGCTCGATTGCGTTGTCATCAGCCACGCTCCGCAACAGGTTTAAGTTCGACGCGTTTGATATCCCCCACCAGCACCAGGTAACTCAGGACCGCCACCAGCGCGTGCACACCCACGTAGATTAGCGCACCGTTGAACGATCCGGTGGTGCCGACGATGTAGCCGATAGCGATGGGCGTAACAATCCCGGAGATGTTACCGAACATGTTGAACAAACCACCGCTCAGGCCGCTGATCTCTTTCGGGGCCGTATCCGCCATCACCGCCCAGCCCAGCGCGCCAATGCCTTTGCCGAAGAAGGCCATCGCCATAAAGCCGATAATCATCCACTCGGCATTGACGTAGTTACAGAACACCATGGTCATGGAGAGCAGCATACCGAGCACGATAGGCGTTTTACGCGCGATGTTCAGGGAACCGGTGCGGCGCATCAGCCAGTCGGAAATGACCCCGCCGAGCACGCCTCCCACGAAGCCGCAGATGGCCGGAACCGAGGCGACAAACCCCGCTTTCAGAATCGACATGCCGCGTGCCTGCACCAGGTAAACCGGGAACCAGGTGATGAAAAAGTAGGTCAAGGCATTGATACAGTACTGGCCCAGATAGATCCCGATCATCATGCGCGATCCGACGAGCTGCCTGATCTGCGCCCATTTCTGGCTGAACGGGACTTTCGCCGTCGAGGATTTCTGGTCCATGTTGATCAGCGCACCACCTTCTGCAATGTACTCCAGCTCTTTTTTGTTTACGCCAGGGTGCTGGTTGGGTTCGTGGATCACTTTCAGCCAGATAAAGCTGATGACGATCCCGAGTCCCCCCATAAAGAAGAACACGTGCGACCAGCCCACCTCATGGGTCAGCCAGCCCATAATGGGCGCAAAGATCACCGTCGCGAAGTACTGTGCGGAGTTAAAAATCGCCACCGCCGTTCCCCTCTCCTGCGCCGGGAACCAGGCCGCCACAATGCGGCTGTTGCCCGGGAAGGAAGGCGCTTCCGCTAACCCCACCAGGAAGCGCAGCGTGAAGAGCGCCACGATAATGCCGAAGCCGCTGAAGATATCGACGAAGCCCTGCAGCAGGGTAAAGGCAGACCAGATGAAGATGGACCAGAAGTAGACCCGTTTCGAGCCAAAGCGGTCCAGCAGCCAGCCGCCAGGAATTTGCCCGATGACGTAGGCCCACGAGAAGGCGGAGAAAACGTAACCCATACCCACGGGATCGAGGCCGATATCTTTTGCCATTTCCGAGCCGGCAATCGACAGCGTGGCGCGGTCACCATAGTTAAAGGACGTGACGATAAACAGCATCACCACTATCCAGTAGCGAGCATTGGTGCGCTTTTCAGCGCTGCTCGCTGCGTGGCTTAATGAACTCATTGTTGCACTCCTGAAACATAGCTTTCGCCTGGTTCATTCTGTACAGCACCGGTAGGGTAAGCAGAATGAGATTGATTTTGTCGTTTTGGTACGGCCTGAAGCCGTTTTATCGTGACCGGAAAAGTATATGAAGGAGTGCCTCTTCACCTCACCGTGCAAAAACACAGTATTAAAGGGTGTGAGGGAGGTTGTTTAGGGCATAAGCCCAGAGGAGTGGAAGGTGGTTCACGGAAATGGCGTTTGGGGCGGGGGGTAATGCCGGGTGGCGGCTACGCCTGACCCGGCCTGGAAAACTCGTAGGCCCGCGCAAGCGAAGCGCCGCCGGGCAGCGTGTTATTTGAGAAGTGAGGCCCAGTTCTCCACCCACGGGTTTGATTCGCTTTCTGGCTCCGGGTGTTCACCCGCATCAATCAGCAGCATCTCGCCAACGCGCTGGGCGCTCTGCTCCTGCAGGAGCGCATCGAACTGCTTGCCGCCGCCGCAGAAGTTAGCGTAAGAGCTGTCGCCGAGGGCGATGATGCCGTAGTGAACATCTGGCTGATAGCCAAGCTGGTCTTTAATGCCCTGGAACAGCGGCACGATGCTGTCCGGCAGATCGCCCTGCCCGGTGGTGGAGGTCACCACCAGAATGTATTTATCTTTATACTTTTCCCAGTCCGCCAGATCTGGATCTTCATAGACCGTGGCTTTATGACCCTGGCTTGCCAGAATCGCCTCCGCCTCTTCCGCGACCAGCAGCGAGTTGCCGTACATTGTGCCGACAAAAATGCCTACTTCAGCCATGCTATTTTCCCATATTGAATGCGCTTACTCTTCATCCTGAACGTTGCCCGATACAAACTCAACCCTTTCATTTTCGGGGAGTTGTCCGAGCCAGCCAAACTGTGACAGCGCCTGCATCCAGACGTCGTCAAGCCCCGCGCGGATAGTCAGCGGCTCGCCGGTAAACGGGTGCGTCAGGCTGAGCTCGCTTGCGTGTAACATCAGACGATGGCAGCCAAAATGCTCGGCCGCGCTGCGGTTCTGGCGCAAATCACCGTGTTTGCTGTCGCCAATAATCGGGTGGCGCAGATGCGCAAGATGGCGTCGCAGCTGGTGCTTACGCCCGGTTTTGGGCAGAAGCTCAACCAGGCTGTAGCGTGTGGTCGGAAATTTGCTGGTGGCTACCGGCATTTCCGTCGTCGCCATGCCGCGATAATCCGTCACGGCCGGCTGCGGACCTTTGTCATCGCGGGAAAATTTATCGGCGATTTTGTCCAGTTCCTCCACCAGCGGATAGTCCAGGGTGGCGGACTCGGTCAGCCAGCCACGCACGACCGCGTGATAGCGCTTCTGGATCTGGTGCTGTTCGAACTGCTGCGCCAGCAGACGGCCAGCTTCGCTGGAAAGCCCCATCAGCAGCACGCCGGAGGTCGGCCGGTCGAGGCGATGGGCGGTAAATACATGCTGACCAATCTGGTCGCGAACGGTCTGCATCACCACCACTTTCTCGTCGCGATCCAGCCAGCTGCGGTGCACCAGCCAGCCTGACGGTTTATTCACCGCCACCAGCCACTCGTCCTGATAGAGGATCTCAAGCGTCATGCATCTTCACCGGCAAACAGGGCATCCAGTTTTTCCAGTTCGACCAGCATGACGTCGCGCGCAGGGTGCGTCGCTTCGAGCGCCATTTCATAATAGGGAGAGACAGCAAACGCCTGCGGCAAGGGGTGCCCCCCCTCAAGCAGGGCGTGCATGCGCGGAATTAACACCCACTGCAGCCACTCAAACGGGGCCAGCGTATCCAGGCAAAAGGGCTGGGTGCTGGCGAACGCTTCTGGCTGCGGCGCGGTCTCCTGCCACAGCTGATGTTGGCGCAAAAGGGCTTCGATGGCGTGCAACTGAGCACGAACGCTATCGTGTTGCGTCATAGTAACCTCAACTGAAAATGTGAACGGCGCGCAGCATAGCATTGCGAAAGGCAGAAATAAAAAAAGGGAGCACTGTAAAAACAGTGCTCCCGGTTCGTTCCGCAGCATTCCAGCTACAATTCGTGCTCCCTGCTCATCCGTGACAACTTTTCCTGAAGCCCGAAGGCCTGGTCATCCGTCTACCTTTCGCATCCTGCACACATCTTCCTGACGCGTTTGTTTCATCCTGAAACGTCCTGGCCTTCCTGACCCACCGATCATCCTGACCGGCTCTCGTTCTCCTTCCTGGAGGTGTCCCTTACGCATCCTGCGTTATCCACTTTGCTTCATCCTGAAGCCTTCCTGCAGCGCCATCCTGACGAGTCCTGTGTGAGAAACGCCATCATCCTGATGTTCGTTTCTCGTGTCGGCTTCCTGTCGACGGAGATAGAATCCGCTATTCCGCTTCGTCTTACAACCCACTCAGCCAGAGTTGTAAGACGCCGGGACTCCCTAAAAATAATAGGATGAACAACTAATTCATTGAAAAATAGAGTGATATTAATCTGAATTTAATGAGGTAATACTGAATGTTCCAGCGATCTCTCACAAACCTTGTAAGAGATCTCTCACACGCGCTGTAGCAGCATGGATTACAGAAGGGGCTCAAGTCGGGTGAGGAAATCCGCAAGAGAGGGGGCGAGAGTCTCGCGATTGCGGGTACCGATAGTCTCTTTAATCACTTCACCTGACAGGTTACAGACGGAGATAACGTCCAGCTCGCTGTCCAGCGTGGCAATAAAGAGCGTCGGAGAAAGCTTAAGGCGCTTTTGCGTGACCAGATGACCGATCAGGTTTTCCTGAACACGCTGCAGATCGTCTTCGCTCCAGGTCTGCAACAGCGTCAGCGTCATGTCCGCAAAGCGCGCAGGCATATCCCCTGCAAACTGCGTGGCATAAAATGCATGAACCGCTGGTTGTACCACAATGTCCATTGCCCGTTCAACCGCATTTACATTCTGCTCGCCGGAATTCGGCTTCGGCTGCCAGATCACGTAATCATCAAGCGAAGAGATAATGCATGGCGAAGGGACGCCATATAAATCAGCACTTTGCGGCCACGTGCCCTGCTTTTCATGCCATGCGTCGCAGTAGCGGGTCGTAAAGGTAGTGAGGGCATTTGCAGTTTCGATGTCCACCGATTTCTCTCTTCTTGTCAGACAGGATAAACTCAGGCCATAAGTGTACCTGTAAAGTGGCTATGAAACATGTCTTACGAAAATCATCAGGCGTTAACCGGCTTAACGCTGGGTAAATCGACCGATTACCGCGATACCTACGATGCAAGCCTGCTGCAGGGCGTGCCGCGTAGCCTGAACCGCGATCCTCTGGGACTGCACGCGGACGCGCTGCCGTTCGTGGGTGGCGATATCTGGACGCTGTACGAACTCTCGTGGCTCAACGCGCGCGGCCTGCCGCAGGTGGCGGTGGGTCACGTTGAGCTGGACTACGCCAGCGTGAATCTCGTCGAGTCGAAAAGCTTTAAGCTCTATCTCAACAGCTTTAACCAGACCAAATTCAACAGCTGGGACGACGTTCAGCACACCCTGGAACGTGATTTAAGCGCCTGCGCGCAGGGAAAGGTGAGCGTCTCACTCTATCGCCTGCACGAGCTGGAAGGCCAGCCGGTCGCCCACTTCAACGGAACCTGCATCGACGATCAGGATATCGAGGTGGAAAATTATGAATTCAGCGCGGACTACCTCGAAAACGCGGCGAGCGGCAAGGTGGTCGAAGAGACGCTGGTCAGCCATCTGCTGAAATCCAACTGCCTGATCACGCATCAGCCGGACTGGGGCTCGGTGCAGATCCAGTACCGCGGCCCGAAAATTGACCGGGAAAAGCTGCTGCGCTACCTGGTGTCGTTCCGCCATCACAATGAATTCCACGAGCAGTGCGTGGAGCGCATCTTTAGCGATATTCAGCGCTTCTGCCAGCCAGAAAAATTGAGCGTTTACGCGCGCTACACCCGCCGCGGCGGTCTGGACATTAACCCGTGGCGCACCAATACCGATTTTGTGCCGGCGACGGGCCGGCTGGTGCGTCAGTAATATAAATATTTTCACAATATGCGCGGTATCTTCCGCGCTTTAGGTTGTGAAACGTCACGCGCCAGGGCTATTGTAATCAACAGGGAAAGACGATAATCGTCCCGTAAGGAGCTCACTTGATTACACATATTAGCCCGCTTGGCTCAATGGATATGTTGTCGCAGCTGGAAGTGGACATGCTTAAACGCACGGCCAGCAGCGATCTTTATCAACTGTTTCGTAACTGTTCACTTGCCGTTCTGAACTCCGGAAGCCTGACAGATAACAGTAAAGAACTGCTGTCCCGCTTCGAAAGCTTTGATATCAACGTGCTGCGCCGCGAGCGTGGCGTGAAGCTTGAAGTCATCAACCCGCCGGAAGAGGCGTTTGTCGACGGACGCATCATCCGTTCACTTCAGGCTAACCTGTTTGCCGTGCTGCGTGACATCCTGTTTGTTAACGGGCAGATCCACAACGCAGGCCGTTTTCAGCATCTCGATCTGGAAAGCTCGGTCCATATCACCAACCTGGTGTTCTCCATTTTGCGCAACGCCCGTGCCCTGCACGTGGGTGAAGCGCCGAACATGGTTGTCTGCTGGGGCGGTCACTCCATTAACGAAACCGAATACCTTTATGCGCGTCGGGTGGGTACCCAGCTTGGCCTGCGCGAGCTGAATATCTGTACCGGCTGTGGTCCGGGTGCGATGGAAGCGCCAATGAAAGGTGCCGCAGTGGGTCACGCGCAGCAGCGCTACAAAGAGGGACGGTTTATCGGCATGACCGAGCCGTCCATCATCGCCGCAGAGCCACCTAACCCGCTGGTTAACGAACTGATTATCATGCCGGATATCGAGAAACGTCTTGAAGCGTTTGTCCGTATCGCCCACGGCATCATCATCTTCCCGGGCGGCGTGGGGACAGCGGAAGAGCTGCTCTATCTGCTGGGTATTCTGATGAACCCGGCCAACAAAGATCAGGTTCTGCCGCTGATCCTGACCGGACCAAAAGAGAGCGCCGACTACTTCCGCGTGCTGGACGAGTTTATCGTGCACACGCTGGGTGAAGCCGCGCGTCGTCACTATCGCATCATCATCGACGATGCTGCGGAAGTGGCGCGTCAGATGAAAAAAGCGATGCCGCTGGTGAAAGAGAACCGTCGCGATACCGGGGATGCCTACAGCTTTAACTGGTCAATCCGCATTGCACCGGATCTGCAGATCCCGTTCGAGCCTTCACACGAGAATATGGCGAACCTGAAACTCTACCCGGATCAGCCGGTGGAAGTCCTGGCCGCCGATCTGCGTCGCGCCTTCTCCGGGATTGTGGCGGGCAACGTCAAAGAGGTCGGTATCCGCGCCATTGAGCAGTACGGTCCGTACAAGATCCACGGCGATCCGGAGATGATGCGCCGTATGGATGACATGCTTCAGGGCTTTGTCGCCCAGCACCGCATGAAGCTGCCGGGCTCTGCCTATATTCCTTGCTACGAAATCTGCACCTGACGCTTAGCGATATCTCATCAAAGCCGGGTCGCCCTGTTGCGCGTCCCGGCTTTTTTTATTCCTGATGTAATTCATAGGCATCACTTATATCTTTTACAAAGTTGTCACATACGCAAACGATTACCTGCATTTTGCAACCGTAAATTATCAGCCTTAATCCAAATTACCTGCAAGAAAATACTAAAAACCCATTTCTTTACAGCGAAAGACACCTATATCACGGGGCGGTCTTTCAGCGCACATGTCGTTGGTGGTAGCCTTCGCGCCCGTAAATTCTCTTTGATGTTTTTTTAACAGATAAATGGTCTAAAGATGCCCACATCATAAGTGGATTATTGCATTTGGGATCACGATCACTGATAGATTCATAACTAGAATGTATCTTTCCGCCCGCCAATAGTTACGGGCAAAAATTATTAAAAAACCGTCACTGAACGAATTTCATATTACCGTCAGGCACTTTTTCATCGGATTTGACTAAAAACCTGACAATTCGCTTCCTCCAGGAGATACAGATGGAAACCACTCAAACCAGCACCGTTGCTTCGATTGAATCCCGAAGTGGTTGGCGCAAAACGGATACCATGTGGATGCTTGGCCTTTACGGCACGGCAATCGGCGCTGGTGTACTGTTCCTTCCTATCAACGCAGGCGTCGGCGGTCTGATCCCGCTGATCATTATGGCTATCATTGCTTTCCCGATGACCTTCTTTGCACACCGCGGTCTGACCCGCTTCGTGCTGTCCGGTAAAAACCCGGGTGAAGACATCACTGAAGTGGTTGAAGAGCATTTCGGCGTGGGCGCAGGTAAACTGATTACCCTGCTCTACTTCTTCGCAATTTACCCTATCCTGCTGGTTTACAGCGTGGCGATCACCAACACCGTTGAAAGCTTCATGCTGCACCAGCTGCACATGACGCCACCACCGCGTGCCATCCTGTCTCTGATCCTGATTGTCGGCATGATGACCATCGTGCGCTTCGGCGAGCAGATGATTGTGAAAGCGATGAGCGTACTGGTGTTCCCGTTTGTGGCCGCACTGATGCTGCTGGCCTGCTACCTGATCCCACAGTGGAACGGTGCAGCGCTGGAAACCCTGTCCCTGAGCAGCGCGTCTGCGACCGGTAACGGCCTGCTGATGACCCTGTGGCTGGCGATCCCGGTAATGGTCTTCTCCTTCAACCACTCTCCTATCATCTCCTCTTTCGCCGTGGCGAAACGTGAAGAGTACGGTGATGGCGCAGAGAAGAAGTGCTCCAGCATTCTGGCACGCGCTCACATCATGATGGTGCTGACCGTTATGTTCTTCGTCTTCAGCTGCGTACTGAGCCTCTCCCCGGCGGACCTGGCGGCAGCGAAAGAGCAGAACATCTCAATTCTGTCTTACCTGGCGAACCACTTTAACGCACCGCTGATTGCGTGGATGGCACCGATCATCGCGATGATCGCCATCACCAAATCCTTCCTGGGCCACTACCTCGGCGCACGTGAAGGCTTCAACGGTATGGTGATTAAATCTCTGCGCGGTAAAGGCAAGAGCATTGAAATCAACAAGCTGAACAAAATCACTGCACTGTTCATGCTGCTCACCACCTGGGCGGTAGCGACGCTGAACCCAAGCATCCTGGGCATGATTGAAACCCTGGGCGGCCCGGTCATCGCGATGATTCTGTTCCTGATGCCGATGTACGCGATTCAGAAAGTCCCAGCTATGCGTAAGTACAGCGGTCATGTCAGCAACGTCTTTGTGGTTATCATGGGGCTTATCGCTATCTCTGCGATCTTCTACTCCCTGTACACCATGTTCTGATTCTCACCCGCGCCGTCCCCGGACGGCGCACTCCCTCCTCTCTGACTGAAAGCAATGGACGCATCATGATTAGCGTATTCGATATTTTCAAAATCGGTATTGGTCCTTCCAGCTCTCACACCGTCGGACCGATGAAAGCCGGTAAGCAGTTCACGGATGACTTGATTGCACGCGGCATCTTGCACGACATCACCCGCGTGGTTGTCGATGTATACGGCTCGCTTTCCCTGACCGGGAAAGGCCACCACACCGATATCGCCATTATCATGGGCCTGGCGGGAAACCTGCCGGATACCGTTGATATTGATGCGATCCCTGGCTTTATCCAGGACGTGAACACCCACGGGCGCCTGCTGCTGGCGAACGGCGAGCACGAGGTTGAATTCCCGGTTGACCATTGCATGAATTTCCATGCGGACAACCTGTCGCTGCACGAAAACGGTATGCGCATTACCGCGCTGGCAGGCGACAAAGCGTTATACAGCCAGACTTATTACTCTATCGGCGGCGGTTTTATCGTCGACGAAGACCACTTTGGTCAAACCAGTACTTCCTCTGTCGAGGTGCCGTATCCGTACAAAACGGCGGCAGACCTCCAGCGTCACTGCCAGGAGACGGGCCTTTCCCTCTCCGGTCTGATGATGAAAAACGAGCTGGCGCTGCACAGCAAAGAGGAGCTGGAACAGCACTTCGCTAACGTCTGGGATGTGATGCGCGGCGGTATTGAGCGCGGGATCACCACCGAAGGCGTTCTGCCGGGCAAGCTTCGCGTACCGCGTCGTGCGGCAGCGCTGCGCCGTATGCTGGTGAGCACCGACAAAACGACAACGGACCCGATGGCCGTGGTGGACTGGATCAACATGTTTGCCCTGGCGGTAAACGAAGAAAACGCCGCAGGGGGCCGTGTGGTCACCGCGCCGACTAATGGTGCCTGCGGCATCGTTCCGGCGGTACTGGCGTACTACGACAAGTTTATCCGTGAAGTGAATGCGAACTCGCTGGCGCGCTACCTGCTGGTGGCCAGTGCGATTGGTTCTCTGTATAAGATGAACGCCTCCATTTCCGGTGCGGAAGTGGGCTGTCAGGGTGAAGTCGGCGTGGCGTGCTCCATGGCGGCAGCCGGTCTGGCGGAGCTCTTGGGCGCAAGCCCGGCGCAGGTGTGCATTGCTGCGGAAATCGGCATGGAACACAACCTGGGGCTGACCTGTGACCCGGTTGCCGGCCAGGTACAGGTTCCGTGTATCGAGCGTAACGCGATTGCCTCCGTGAAGGCGGTGAACGCGGCGCGTATGGCGCTGCGCCGCACCAGCGAACCGCGCGTCTGTCTCGATAAGGTTATCGAGACCATGTACGAAACCGGTAAAGATATGAACGCCAAATACCGCGAAACCTCTCGCGGCGGCCTGGCGATGAAGATCGTAACCTGCGATTAAGCCTCTCAGGAAGCCTCGTTTTGCGAGGCTTCTTCCTGTTTTCCCCACCATTCATAGTTTCATGCTGCTGACAGTGTTACCCTTCATGCATTAGATAGAAGGGAGATTATCTGTGGCCGTTCATTTACTTATCGTCGATGCACTTAACCTGATTCGCCGTATCCATGCGGTACAGGGGACGCCTTGTAAAGACACCTGCCTGCACGCGCTGGAACAGCTTATCCGCCACAGTGAACCCACCCATGCGGTCGCGGTATTTGATGACGAAGCCCGCAATACGGGCTGGCGGCACCAGCGTCTGCCCGACTACAAAGCCGGACGCGCACCGATGCCGGACGATCTTCACGCCGAATTACCCATGCTGCGCGCCGCATTTGAACAGCGGGGCGTCCCCTGCTGGGGCGCACAGGGAAATGAAGCCGACGATCTCGCGGCCACCCTGGCCGTAAAGGTGGCGAGTGCCGGGCATCAGGCCACGATCGTTTCAACGGACAAAGGCTACTGCCAGCTGCTCTCCCCCACTATCCGCATTCGCGACTATTTTCAAAAACGCTGGCTGGATGCGCCGTTCATTGCCAGCGAATTTGGCGTATCGCCAGAGCAACTGCCGGATTACTGGGGCCTGGCAGGGATCAGCAGTTCTAAAGTACCGGGAGTGGCCGGGATTGGGCCGAAGAGCGCCGCGCAGTTGCTGACCGATTTTCAGAGTCTGGAAGGCATTTACGCCCGTCTGGACGAGGTGCCAGAAAAATGGCGCAAGAAGCTGGAGGCGCATAAAGAGATGGCGTTTATCTGCCGGGAAATCGCAACGCTACAGACGGATTTACAGCTGGACGGGAATTTACAGCAGTTAAGGTTAGAACGTTAAAACGACGACACGGTTTTGAAGGCCCGGTAAGCGCAGCGCTACCGGGCAAAACAAAGCACGTATTAGCGCTCGTCGCGACGCCCGCCTACGGCTGCCCACCAGCGACGAATATGCACCGTCACCTCTTCGCGGTCGTGATACAGCTGACGCGCCTGGATCTCCACGTTAATCCCATGCTCGTCCATCTGCTCCTGAATGTAGGCCAGGTTCTGCGACACCTCCTCATAGCGCTTTTTCATCGGCAGCTTAAGGTTGAAAATGGTCTCGCGGCACCAGCCGTTTACCAGCCAGGAGGCCATCAGCGCGGCCACTTTCGCCGGTTTCTCAACCATGTCGCACACCATCCATGAGATGTTGTTACGGTTCGGGCGATAGCGGAAGCCGTCTTCACGCAGCCAGGTGACCTGCCCGGTATCCATCAGGCTTTGCGCCATTGGGCCGTTATCAACGGACGATACCCACATGTTGCGTTTCACCAGCTGATAGGTCCAGCCGCCCGGGCACGCGCCGAGATCGACGGCGTACATGCCGTTTGCCAGACGCTCATCCCACTCATCCGCCGGGATAAAGACGTGGAACGCCTCTTCCAGCTTGAGCGTGGAACGGCTTGGCGCATCGGCCGGGAAGCGCAGACGCGGGATGCCCATAAAGAAAGGAGAGTTGTTGGTGGTGTACGAATAGCCCGTATAGCAGCAGCCCGGTGCGATAAAGAAGATATGCACCACCGGACGCTTCGGCGTTTCGTAGTTCGTCAGCACGCCCGCATCACGCAACGCCGCACGCAGCGGAACGGTGAACTTACGGCAGAATTTCATCAACTCTTTACTTTCGTTGGTATCCGCCACTTCAACGCGCAGATCGCCGCCCTTCTCCACCACGCCCTGCAGCATGCCGACAATGGGGGTGATGCGGTCTTCCGGGGAAGATCCTTCAGCAACTCACCCGCGACAAACATCTGGCGCGCAAAGATCAGCGAGCTGAACGGCAGCTCGCGTGCCAGCTTATCCGCATCTTCAGGCTGATAGCATTCAAAAACCACGTAACCCGCGTTTTCTTTTACGCGAGCAAAGCCGAAGATTTCGCGCTTCGCCGCTTTATCGGTAATTTCCGCGGCGCACTCTTTCTCAAACCCCGGGCGACAATATAAAACAACCTTATTCATGAACAACGCCCTTGCGTTTCAGACGGATAGCTCCGATAAACATTAATACCCAACCCGCCAGGAAGCTGACGCCGCCGACAGGTGTAACAAACGCCCACAGGCGTAAATGCGAAAGTGCCAGACAGTAGAGGCTGCCGCTAAAAAGCACCGTGCCCAGCGCCAGGAAGACGCTGCTCCAGTAAAACCAGATGCTGATACGGCGCTGCATCGCCACCGCCAGCCCAAAGATCGCCAGCGTATGGAACGCCTGATATTCAAGGCCGGTCTGGATCCAGCCCATCTCTACAGCGCCCAACGACTTGCTTAAGACATGTGCGCCGAAGGCGCCCAGTGCAACAAAAATAAAGCCACTCACCGCGGCAAAAATCAGCATGAATCGGCTGGTCATGTTTAAGTCCTGAATTAATGCGTGCCCGGCACACAAACGTTATTGTTCATACCTGAAGCGGAATTTTTCTTGCTCGCTTGCCGCTTTCGCCAGTATCCACTGCCGGAAGGCGGCTATTTTACCCAGTTCTGCCTGACTGTCATGACAAACCAGATAAAACGCATTCTTGCTGACCAGTACATCATTAAAAGGGCAGACCAGGCGACCTGCCTCAATTTCGGACTGCGCCATGACGTTATTCGCCAACGCCACGCCCTGCCCGTGAATGGCAGCCTGTAACACCATCGCGCTGTGGCTAAAGATGGGTCCCTGCTGCACGTTTATATGAGTAAGACCTAATTGACGGGTATAAGTTTGCCAGTCGCGTCGAGAGGCATCATGTAAAAGCGTATGCTGCGCCAGGTCAGCGGGGGACTTCAGCGCCTTGTCACCCGTTAACAGCAGGGGAGAACAGACCGGCAGGAGATATTCTGCGTATAATTTCTCAACACGCAAGCCCGGCCAGTTACCGCGACCATAAAAAATCGCGACATCCACGTCATCGGCCAGCTTGTCTTCCTGACGATCCACGGCCTGGATTCGAACGTCTATCCCCGGATAAGCTGAGTTAAAGCTTGAGAGTCTTGGCACCAGCCACTGAATGGCAAAACTGGGCAATAAACTGACAGTCAGGGCACCTTTTGCACTGCGGGCCTGTAGCTTACGCGTGGCTTCAGTGAGCTGCGAAAAAATCTCTTTAATATCCTGAAAATAGCTCTGCCCCTCTTCGGTCAACAGCAACGAGCGGTTGCGTCGACGAAACAGCTTAAGGCCCAGAAAATCCTCCAGAGACTTGATTTGGTGACTTACTGCGGCCTGTGTCACAAAAAGCTCATCGGCTGCGCGGGTGAAGCTCAGGTGACGTGCTGCTGCATCAAAAACACGTAATGCGTTGAGGGGGGGCAATCGCTTTGACATGGTTATCTGGCTTAGATGTTAACGGAATTTAACAAATAGGAAACAACGTTTAACCTATTAGTTTTTTTTATCTGAGCCATTATAATTTGTCCGTTGAGGAACTACCAGCAAATACCTATAGTGGCGGCACTTCCTGAGCCGGAACGAAGAGCTTTTTTCGGAATGCGTGTTCTGAAGGGCTTTTGGCTTACGGTTGTGATGTTGTGTTGTTGTGTTTGCAATTGGTCTGCGATTCAGACCACGGTAGCAACGCTACCAATTTTTCACTTCCTGTACATTTACCCTGTCTGTCCATAGTGATTAATGTAGCACCGCCAATTTGCGGTGCTTTTTTTTCGCCTGCGATCGGTTAATGCTCGATCTCTTTCATCTCTTTCACGTCCGTGCGGTTGATCTGCTGCTTGTTCCCGTTAGCATCTTTGTACGAAATCATCCCGGTATCGTTATCGGTTGTCGGTTTCCCTTCCGAAACGATGGAACGACCATCGTTGGTGTGCATCACGTAGTTGTTACCGGAACAGGCGCTCAGGGCAAAAGTAAACGCACAGGCAGAGATGATTGCAGCTGTCTTATTCATGATTATTCTCCTTTAGCAATTAATGCTATTCAAACCTCGATTTATAACAGGCTAAAACATCCGCCTAACACTATTTAGCATAACCTGCTTTTTTGGGGTCATCAGGATAAGCAGACAATTCCGATAGATATCAACCTCCTTGCCCTGCCGCTGAAATTGCGCGACGATCGTGATATTGAAATGAGGAATCCCATGAACGCTTTCAGTCCTGCGCAGTTCCGCGCACAGTTTCCGGCGCTGGCCGATGCCGGTATTTATCTGGACAGTGCCGCCACCGCCCTCAAGCCACAGGCGGTCATTGACGCCACGCAGCAGTTCTACAGCCTGAGCGCCGGGAACGTGCATCGCAGCCAGTTTGCCGAAGCGCAGCGATTAACCGCGCGCTATGAAGCGGCGCGCGATCGGGTTGCGCACCTGATCAATGCCGAAAGCGGGAAGAGCATCGTCTGGACGCGCGGCACCACCGAGGCCATCAATATGGTGGCCCAGTGCTACGCGCGCCCGCTACTTCAACCGGGCGATGAGATCGTCGTCAGCGAGGCGGAACATCACGCCAACCTGGTGCCGTGGCTGATGGTGGCCGAACAAACGGGTGCACGTGTGGTGAAGCTTCCGCTTGGCGCAGACCTTCTGCCCGATGTGGCCCGTCTCCCCGAGTTAATTACCCCCCGCAGCCGCATTCTGGCGCTCGGACAGATGTCCAACGTTACCGGTGGTTGCCCGGACCTGGCTCAGGCTATTCGGATAGCCCATGCCAGCGGGATGCTGGTGATGGTCGACGGCGCGCAGGGCGTGGTGCACTTCCCCGCCGACGTGCAGGCGCTGGATATCGACTTCTATGCTTTCTCAGGGCACAAGCTCTACGGACCAACCGGTATAGGGGCGTTGTACGGCAAGCCGGAACTGCTGGCAAAAATGACGCCGTGGCTCGGGGGCGGCAAGATGATCACCGAAGTGACTTTTGACGGTTTCAAAACGCAGGATGTGCCTTACCGCCTGGAAGCCGGTACGCCGAACGTGGCGGGTGTCATTGGCCTAAGCGCGGCGCTGGAGTGGCTGGCAGAAACAGACGTTGTTCAGGCTGAAAGCTGGAGCCGGGGACTGGCGACGCTGGCAGAGGAAGAGCTCAAAAAGCGCCCGGGTTTCCGCTCGTTCCGCGTTCAGGACTCAAGCCTGCTCGCCTTTGATTTTACGGGCGTGCATCACAGCGACATGGTGACGCTGCTGGCCGGGTATGGCATCGCCCTGCGCGCCGGGCAGCACTGCGCGCAGCCGCTGCTGGCGGCGCTCGGCGTGAGCGGTACGCTGCGTGCCTCGTTCGCGCCCTATAACACACAAAGCGATGTTGACGCGCTGGTCGCTGCCGTTGACCGCGCGCTTGAAATACTGGTGGATTAATGATTCACGCTGCTTTAGCCGGACATCCGTTTGGCACCGTCATCACTGAAGAGACGTTAAAACAGACCTTTGCCCCGCTTTCACAGTGGGAAGATAAATATCGCCAGCTGATTCTTCTCGGTAAGCAGTTACCAACCCTCTCTGACGATCTCAAGGCGCAGGCGAAAGAGATTGCAGGCTGTGAAAATCGCGTCTGGCTGGGAGTGAGCGTGTCCGGTGAGAAGCTGCACTTCTTCGGCGACAGCGAAGGCCGCATCGTCCGGGGCCTGCTGGCCGTATTGTTGACGGCAGTGGAAGGGAAAAGTGCGGCGGAACTGCTGGCGCATTCGCCGCTGGCGTTATTTGATGAGCTGGGGCTGCGCGCGCAGCTCAGCGCCTCGCGCGGTCAGGGGTTGATCGCGCTCAGCGACGCGGTACTGGACGCCGCCCGTCAGGCTCAGGCCTGACGTTCCGCCTTCGCCATCATCTTCTTCAGGGCGTGAGACACCGCCACAAAGCCGAAGGAAGCGGTCACCATGGTGGCCGCGCCAAAGCCTGAGGCACAATCCATTCTTTTTGGCCCTTCCGCCGTGCTTTTCATCGCACACACGGAGCCATCCGCCTGCGGGTAGACCAGCGCTTCGGTCGAGAACACGCAGTCAACGCCCAGCTTGCCTTTGCTGTTTTTCACAACATTAAAGTCGCTTTTCAGGCGTTCACGCAACTTGGCGGCAAGAGGATCCTGAATGGTTTTCGCCAGATCGGCCACCTGGATCTGCGTCGGATCGATTTGCCCGCCCGCGCCGCCGGTCGTCACCAGTGGGACCTTGTAACGACGACAGTAGGCGATCAGCGCGGCTTTTGGACGCACGCTGTCGATGGCGTCAATCACATAGCTGTAGCCTTTGCTCATGTACTCCGCGACGTTATCTGCCGTCACAAAGTCGTCGATCACCGTCACGCGGCACTCCGGGTTGATCAAACGGATGCGCTCCGCCATGACCTCAGATTTTGCCAGGCCGACGTTATCACGCAGGGCGTGGATTTGACGGTTGGTGTTGGTGACGCACACGTCATCCATATCAATCAGCGTGATTGCGCCAATACCGGTTCTCGCCAGCGCTTCTGCGGCCCACGACCCCACACCACCAATGCCCACGACGCAGACATGCGCATCCGCAAACAGCTGCAGGGCTTTTTCACCATAGAGACGTGCCGTGCCGCCAAAACGCTGGCGCCAGGCATCGCTGATTACCACAGACATAACACCTCAGATGTAAAAAGGGTGAGGTTCTCCTCACCCTGAACAGTAATCCGTATTGCGCTCAGAATACCACAATCAGCCGCTGAATACGTTTCCGGCACCCGGTGCGGCCTTCAGTACCCACACGCGTCCGTAGTGGTTATACCAGCCTGCACGGTGGCCTGCATCCGGGCCAATGCCCTGATAGATATCGAAGTGCTGACCTTTGATCGCGCCGCCGACGTCCAGCGCCACCATCAGACGCAGCTCATACTGGCCGTTGAACTTGCCGTTGTTGTCCAGCAGCGGGACCTCAGCCAGCAACGTGGTGCCCGCAGGAATAATCGAACGATCCGATGCCACCGACGCACGGCCAATCAGCGGTACCGCACTCGCCCCTTTCACCGGCGCGAAGTTTTGCGGTTTAAAGAAGACAAACGACGGGTTCTGCTCCAGCAGCTCACGCACCTCAGCCTCGCTGTGCTTTTCGCCCCACTCGCGGATCGCCTGCATCGACATGTCTTCTTTCTTCACTTCGCCGCGGTCGATCAGCACTTTGCCAATACTGCGATAGGCGTGGCCGTTTTTACCGGAATAGCTGAAGAAGTTAAGCGGTGAACCGTCGCCAAAATCAATGTAGCCGCTGCCCTGAACGTCCATGATGAAGTTATCCATCAGGGAGTTGCTGTAGGCCAGAACGTAATTTTCACTCAGCGCACCGGCGTAGATTTCGGCGCGCGACGGCAGACGACCGCGTTTTGGCGGCATACGGTAGATAGGGTACTGGAATTCACCCTGACGCGTGTGTCGCGCCTGGATAACCGGGGTGTAGTAGCCGGTAAACTGAACGTTGCCGTAATTATCGGCCCCTTCCATCTGCCAGGCGTCGATACCAAACTGGCGCATGTTGCGCGTATCGCCGCCCGCCCGCAGCCAGTCCTGTACCGCGCTATAAACGTTATTCTGTGCGCTATATAAACGCGGTGACGCGTTGCGGATCTGGTAGACCTGCTCGGAGAAATCACCGGCATTAATCGGTGCGCCGACAGCATCAGGCTGATTAACTAAAGAGAAAGGCTGGGATAACTTCCCGTCTTTATACTGTTGACCGCGATCGGTCGGTTTGGAAGAACAGGCCGCAAGAATCGCTACCATTGCGCCCGCCATCAGATACTTCGCCCAACGTCCTTTCATTCTGTCTCGTCTTTAAGTTGCCCATTTCCGCGTGATGAAGATAACAAACCGCCAGGGCTAATGAAATGCGATCGCATGCCCTTTGGCAAATTTTGCGCAAAAAATAGTCCAAACAGCGCCATGTCGTTCAATTTGCATACAAAATCATGATAAATGTGAAAAAGGGGTTGCATCACAAACCTATCCGAGTATAGTGCGCATCCACGGACGCGGGGTGGAGCAGCCTGGTAGCTCGTCGGGCTCATAACCCGAAGGTCGTCGGTTCAAATCCGGCCCCCGCAACCAATTAAAATTTGATGAAGTATCTTCTACGACAGTAGAAAGACGGACGCGGGGTGGAGCAGCCTGGTAGCTCGTCGGGCTCATAACCCGAAGGTCGTCGGTTCAAATCCGGCCCCCGCAACCAATCAAATTTGAAGAAGTAAGCTTCTACAAGAGTAGAAAGACGGACGCGGGGTGGAGCAGCCTGGTAGCTCGTCGGGCTCATAACCCGAAGGTCGTCGGTTCAAATCCGGCCCCCGCAACCAACACTTCTAAAACAATAAACACCCTTAAGGGTGTTTTTTTGTATCTGTCGTTTGTGAATTTGCCGGGCGTAAACCCGGCCAAAAGATCTACCCGCGCCGCGCCAGCGTCGCCCCGTCAGAGAAATACGCACGAATCCCTGCCAGAATCGACTCCGCCACTTCCTGCTGGAATTTTGCCGTCTTGAGCTTACGCTCCTCTTCCACGTTACTGATAAACGCGGTTTCAACGAGGATGGACGGGATGTCCGGCGCCTTGAGTACCGCAAATCCGGCCTGTTCAACGCTGTTCTTATGCAGCTTATTGATGTTGCCCAGCTTGCCCAGCACCGCTTTACCAAACTTCAGGCTGTCGTTAATGGTCAACGACTGCACCATATCGAACATGGTGTGGTCGACGTAGCGATCGCCGCTTTTGCTCACGCCACCGATCAGGTCCGAGGCGTTCTGAGTGTCCGCCAGGTATCGCGCGGCGGTACTGGTTGCGCCTTTGGTTGAGAGCGCAAACACCGACGAGCCGCTTGGCTGACGGCTGGTAAACGCATCCGCATGGATTGAGACGAACAAATCTGCGCGCTGCTTCTGCGCTTTCGCCACCCGGACCTTCAGCGGAATAAAGACGTCTTCATTACGCGTCATATAGGCGCGCATATTGCCTTCTTTATCAATCAGCGCCTTCAGACGACGGGCAATTTGCAGAACCACGTCTTTTTCACGCGTGCGGTATTTCCCCACCGCACCGGAGTCTTCGCCGCCGTGGCCTGGATCGAGCATGATCACAATCGGACGATCGCGCCCTGCTTTCCCCGGCTGCGGACCGCTTTGCGCCGGCGGAACCTGACGCTGCAGATCGCCCTTGTTGTAGTCCTCCAGCAGAGCGAGAAGCGGATCCTGAATATCCGTCGCATTGGCCGGGTAGAGATCCATGACGAGGCGCTCTTTGAACGTCGCGACAGGCGCCAGGGCAAACAGCTGCGGCTTCACGTTCTGCTTCAATTCAAACACCATGCGCACGGTTTGCGGATCGAACTGCCCGACGCGCGCCGATTTAATAAACGGATCGTCGCCGCGGATCTGCGCCGCCATCCCTTTCAGCACGGAGTTGAGGTTAACGCCTTCGAGATCCACCACCACACGTTCCGGGTTGCTTAGGGCAAATTGCTTATATTTCAGCACGCGATTGGATTCGACCGTCACGCGCGTATAGGTCGACGATGGCCAGACGCGCACCGCCACGACCTGACTGGTGGCGGCAAGACCGACCTGACTGACGCTAAGCAACCACATTGCCCCGGCCCCTTTTAACAAACGGCGGCGGCTTATTGCTGAATTGGATCCCGACATGCTTCTCCCGAGCAAGAACACTGACTGATATACAAAATGTCCAGATTGACCGAAAACTTTAACGAATGACGCATAAACTGTCATCTATAAAAGGGTAAACAATCATACGCTAACGCACGGATTACTTATCATTTTCTGTGGGTCGCGGAAAATTTGCGCTTGCACACGCGGCCACAATCGAATAAAAATACAGAAATTACGAATAAACATTCATTAAGGGTTGTGCCATGGTGAAGGAACGTAGAACCGAACTGGTCCAGGGATTCCGCCATTCTGTTCCCTATATCAACGCCCATCGGGGAAAAACGTTTGTCATCATGCTTGGCGGCGAAGCCATTGAGCATGAAAATTTTTCCAGCATCGTCAATGACATTGGCCTGCTGCACAGCCTGGGGATCCGCCTGGTGGTGGTCTATGGCGCGCGCCCGCAGATCGACGCCAACCTGGCCGCTCACCACCACGAGCCGATTTACCACAAGCATACCCGCGTCACGGATGCCAAAACACTTGAGCTGGTGAAGCAGGCGGCAGGCCTGCTGCAGCTGGATATTACCGCTCGCCTGTCCATGAGCCTGAACAACACGCCGCTGCAGGGCGCGCATATCAATGTCGTGAGCGGCAACTTCATCATTGCCCAGCCGCTCGGCGTGGACGATGGCGTGGATTACTGCCACAGCGGCCGCATTCGTCGTATTGATGAAGAAGCCATACACCGCCAGCTGGACAGCGGAGCCATCGTCCTGATGGGCCCGGTCGCCGTTTCTGTGACCGGCGAAAGCTTTAACCTCACCTCAGAAGAGATCGCCACGCAGCTGGCGATCAAGCTGAAGGCGGAAAAAATGATTGGGTTCTGCTCCTCCCAGGGCGTCGTGAACGATGAAGGAACGATCGTGCCGGAACTCTTCCCGAATGAAGCCCAGGCCCGCGTGGAGGCGCTGGAAGCCGAAGGCGATTACTACTCCGGCACCGTCCGCTTCCTGCGTGGTGCCGTGAAGGCCTGCCGCAGCGGCGTGCGCCGTAGCCACCTGATCAGCTATCAGGAAGATGGCGCCCTGCTGCAGGAGTTGTTCTCCCGCGACGGTATTGGTACGCAGATTGTCATGGAGAGCGCGGAGCAGATACGCCGCGCCACCATCAACGATATCGGCGGTATTCTGGAACTGATCCGCCCGCTGGAACAGCAGGGTATTCTGGTGCGTCGTTCACGCGAGCAGCTGGAGATGGAGATCGACAAATTCACCATTATTCAGCGCGATAACCTGACCATCGCCTGCGCCGCGCTCTATCCGTTCCCGGAAGAGAAGATCGGTGAAATGGCCTGCGTGGCGGTGCATCCTGATTACCGCAGCTCTTCACGTGGTGAAATGCTGCTTGAACGCGTGGCGGCACAGGCGCGCCAGATGGGGCTGAGCAAGCTGTTCGTCCTGACGACGCGCAGTATTCACTGGTTCCAGGAGCGCGGGTTCACGCCAGTGGATATTGACTCCCTGCCGGAAACGAAGAAAGAGATGTACAACTATCAGCGCCGTTCAAAAGTGCTGATGGCGGACCTGGGATGATACGACGCCCTCACCGTCCGGCGAGGGCGTTCGTTCAGAGGGACTCAAATATCGCGCCCAGCCCGCTTCGGCGTTCCGTGCGGGTGGCAATCGCCTGCACCAGCACGCGTTCATCGGTATACAGCGACAGGCGCTGACGCGCGCGCGTAATGGCGGTATAGATCAGCTCGCGGGTAATGACGGGGGAAAGCTGCGTGGGCAGGACCAGCGCCGCGTGGTTAAACTCGGAGCCCTGGGATTTATGCACCGTCATCGCCCAGGCGGTTTCATGCTCGGGCAAACGGCTGGGCTGGAAAGACTTCACGCTGCCGTCCGGCATCTGGAACCAGACGCGCAGGCCCTGGCCGCAGTCGAGCGCAATCCCGATATCCCCGTTAAACAACCCCAGCGCGCTGTCGTTACGGGAGATCATCACCGGTCGCCCTTCATACCAGCGCGAGTGCGGGGTACGGTTAATTTTGCGTTTTTGCGCCAGCAACTGTTCCAGCCTGTCGTTAAGACCCCGGACACCAAAGGGACCTTCCCTCAGTGCACAGAGCAGCTGATATTCACCAAATGCGGCAATGACCTGCTCCGGCGGACGCTGCTGTTGTACCCCCGTCAGAAAGTGCTGATACCCCTGCAGGGCATCATACAGCATCGCCTGATACGCCTCCCCGCTTTCCAGCGATTTTTTCTCAATATCCGTAAAGGTTCCGGCAAACACCGCGGAGGTGGCGTGCCTGTCTCCCCGGTTTACGGCCGCCGCAAGCTGGCCGATACCGGAATCGCTGCCGAAACGGTAGCTTTTCTGCAGCAGACACAGGCTGTCGCGCAGCGCGCCCGCAAGCGAGTGGCTTTCAGAGGTGAGCGTACATCCGGTGAGACGGGCGAGCTCCTGGGCGCGTTCAGCGGTATACCCCAGGCTGGCATAGTTGCAGATATCGCCCAGTACGGCCCCCGCCTCCACGGAGGCAAGCTGGTCACGATCGCCGAGAAAAATGACGCGCGCGTGCGGCGGTAGCGCATCAATCAAACGCGACATCATCGTCAGGTCAATCATCGACGCTTCATCCACCACCAGCACGTCAAGGTGCAGCGGATTACCGGCATGATAGCGCAGACGCTGGCTACCCGGCTGAGCGCCAAGCAAACGGTGTAGCGTGCTGGCTTCGTTGGGGAAAAGCGCAAGCTGCTCCCGGGTAAGCGGCAGCTTTTGCAGCGCGCCGCCTAACGACTCCGTCAGACGCGCCGCCGCTTTACCGGTGGGGGCCGCCAGGCGAATACGGCACTTTTGCTCGCCCGATAACTGAATCAGCGCGGCAAGCAGTTTTGCCACGGTGGTCGTTTTCCCGGTGCCCGGACCGCCAGAAATCACCGAGATCCGACGCGTTAAGGCCACTGCAGCCGCCACTTTTTGCCAGTCTGTCGCGTCGTCAGAGGTAAACAGCGCATCCAGCGTTTGCCGGAGCCGCGTTTCATCGCAGGGAAGCGGCGCGTTGGTCTCGCTGAAGAAGCGCGCCACCGTCAGTTCGTTACGCCACAGCCGGTTAAGATACAAACGCTCGCCGACCAGAATCATTGGCGTCCCGGTATCGGCTCCGCTCACGGCAGGCGAACGGCGTAATATCGCCTGCCAGTCCACGGCGTCACCCAGCAGCGCGAAACACGCCTGTAAAGCCGGAGGCATTTTCTCATCCACCGCCAGACGCGACAGCGGCAGACATACGTGCCCCTCCCCCGCGTCTTTGCTCAGAATGGCGGCGGCAAGCATGACGGCAGGCTCCTCGCCTGCCACCATCATGGCAAACTGCACGTCCAGGTGGCGCAGTAATCGTTGTTCAACCGCGTCCAGCAGTAGCGCCTGCATCGTCATGCCACCTCCTCCGTGCCTGCAGCAAACAGGTTATCCATTTTTTCAATCAGTTCCACAGCCGGACGCGTGCTAAAGACGCCGGAACGCGGGTCGTTGGCATCCACGCCGCGCAAGAACAGGTAAATCACGCCGCCAAAATGCGCGTCGTAACGGTAATCGGCAATACGATGGCGCAGGTAACGGTGCAGCGCCAGGGTATAAAGCTGGTACTGCAGATCGTAGCGATGCATTTGCATAGCCGACGCCATCGCCTGTTGGGTATAGGCTGTGCTGTCTTCGCCCAGCCAGTTCGATTTGTAATCCAGCAGGTAGTAGCGCCCGTCGTGGCGGAAAACGAGGTCGATAAAGCCTTTTAGCATCCCCTGCACCTGGCGGAAGTTCAGCGGCGGGCATCCGGCGGATAACGGATCGTACTCGCGGATCAACGCATCAAGCGCCTCGGCCCTGAGCGGGCTGGCGATGGGGAGGTAAAACTCCATCTCCACCTGCTTATCTTTGGCGGTCAACTGTCTAAGCGAGATCCCCTGCGCGGTGAGCGGAGCATGCAGAACCGCGCGGATCCAGTCGGTGAGAACCGGCTGCCATTGCGCGTCGTAACCACCGCTCTGTAACATCTTTAGCACCCACTCTTCGGAAACCGGCTGGGTAAAATCCAGTTCTTCAAACAGGCTGTGCAAAAACGTGCCCGGCGAGGCGCCGCGCGGGAACTGGTGCGGCGTCAGCACCGGCTCAACGGGTACGCTACCGGCGCCTGCGGCATCCACGTCCAGTTTTGGCATCAGATCCTGCGCAATACTCTGCCCGTGCTGTTGTAAGCCGGAGTAGCTGGTCACGCGCCAGTCGTCGGCAATCGTGCGTACCACCCGACGGGCATGGAGATCTGACTCGTGCGGCTCCGGCATGTGCCAGCGGCTGTTGTCGGGCAGCGAAGGAATATGCAGGGCAACATGCTCAGAACAAAGGGATTCGATGCACTGGCGCAGGCCCGCCGCGTCTTTGGGTTCACCCTGCTGAATAAGCCGCCCCAGCGCGCTCAGATGAAAATCGCTCTCCCCGCTCTTTTCGCCCCGACGCCGGAACAGCGGCGCAACGCCCAGGCTGCAGTGCCAGACCGAGCGGGTTAGCGCCACGTAGAGCAGGCGTAAATCTTCCGCCAGACGTTCGGCCTCTGCCAGCTCAACGCTGGACTCCGCGTTGCTGAGATCGAGCACCGCCTCAAAAGACTCGCGATCGTGGTAAAAAGCCTGATCCTGCACACGGTAATTGGCGATAAACGGCAGCCAGACCAGCGGATATTCCAGGCCTTTCGACTTGTGGATGGTGACGATCTGCACCAGATGTTTATCACTCTCGAGGCGCATCTGCTGGCTGGAGGAATTGCTGTTCGGATCGGCAATCTGCTGCGCCAGCCAGCGCACCAGGGCGTGCTCGCTCTCCAGCTGCGTACCCGCTTCCTGCAAGAGTTCGCTGATGTGTAAAATATCGGTCAAACGCCGCTCGCCACCTGCGGTAGCCAGCATATTCTCCGCAATGTGGCGCTGAGCCATGAGCTCGCGCACCATCGCCATCACGCCGCGCTTCTGCCATCTTTCCCGGTAGTGGACAAATTCCTCCACCACAGCATCCCACGCGGCTTCGTCATTGTTGAGGGTATCAATATCGCGCGCGTTCAGTCCGAGCATCGCGCTGGCTAATGCGCTGCGCAGCGTGCTTTCTCGCTCCGGGGCCAGCACGGCCTGCAGCAGCCATAACATCTCCTGCGCCTCAAGCGTTTCAAAGACGCTGTCACGGTTCGAGAGGTAGACGGAGGGGATATTCAGTAACGTCAGGGCGTCGCGGATGAATGCGGCCTCCTGACGGCTGCGCACCAGAACCGTAATATCCGATGCCTTTACCGGGGTGGGGTTATCCCCCTTCCACAGCAGCGCCTCGCCCCGCGCCCCGGCACTGAGCCAGTCACGGATTTGCGCGGCACAGTGCTGGGCCATGGCATTTTGATAGTCGGCAACGCCGCAGCCTTCCCCCTCCAGCAGCCAGAAGTTCATGGCAGGCTGCGTCACGCCGTTAAACTCGAAGCGCAACGAGGCATTTTTCGGGGCAAATTTTACCGGCTGAAACGGGATCTCCCGGAACATAAACGCCGTATCCATACGGCTAAACAGCGCGTTGACGCTTTCCACCATGCCGGGAGAGGAGCGCCAGTTAGTATCGAGCGTGTAATGCGCGTCAACCTCGCTGCGAGCTTTCATATAGGTGAAAATATCCGCGCCGCGGAAGGCGTAGATGGCCTGTTTCGGATCGCCGATTAACAGCAGCGCGGTGTCGGGCTGCTGGCGCCAGATACGGCGGAAAATGCGGTACTGCTGAGGGTCGGTGTCCTGAAATTCATCAATCATCGCGACCGGGAAGCGGGTGCGAATCGCGGCGGCAAGCGCTTCGCCATTCTCACTGCACAGCGCCGCATCCAGGCGGCTCAGCATATCGTCGAAACCCAGTTCACCCCGGCGGCGTTTCTCGCGCGCCACGGCTTCACGAATTTCGGTCATGGCGCGGGTGATCATCAGATCGTTGAGCGTGAGGGGCTCCGCCAGCAGGGTTTCGATCGCCACAAACAGGGGATGCTCAGGCACAATGCCGTCGGCTTTGGTCCGCTCAGCCAGGAAACGTTGGGAGAATTTCTCCAGCGCGTCCGGGAGCTGATAGCTCCGCGTCTCTTCCTGCGCCCAGGCGCTGATCTTATCGATCCATTTTCCCTGATTGCCGCGGTTGAACTTGCGACGGTCAATCCCGGAATTTTCGATAATGGCGTCAATCTCGCCGACTGACTCCATCCATTTTTGCTTGATATCCGCAATTTTCGCGATGATTTTTTCATGCCGCGAGGCCAGGGTTTCATCTGCCGGCGGTGGGGATTTGATGACCGGCGCTTCCCCCTGCAGATAACGATCGATCGCGCGCAGCAGCGCTTCCGGGCCTTTCCAGAGTGCATGTACCGCTTCGGCAATATCACGCTGTAAGGGGTAGCAGTGGCGACGCCAGAAATCCGCGCAGGCCTGATAGCGAAGCACGGACTCATCTTCAATGAGCTGCTGTTCGAACAGCATACCGGACTCGAACGCATTCAGGCTCAGCATGCGCTGGCAAAAACCGTGAATGGTAAAGACGGACGCTTCATCCATCTGCCGTTCAGCGAGCAGCAGCCACTGGGCGGCCTGTTGCTTATCGGCAATCTCTTCCAGAAGGCTGGCGTAGAGGGGGTTATCCGTGCTCTGACGCAGACAGGCAATGCGCAGCTCGTGGATATTGGTACGAATACGGCCCCGCAGCTCCGCGGTAGCGGCCTCGGTGAAGGTGACCACCAGCAGCTCTTCCACGCTCAAAGGACGTGGAAAAGCAGCGTTGCCGCCAAGACCTAACAGCAGGCGCAGATAGAGGGCGGCAATGGTGAAGGTTTTTCCCGTTCCCGCTGAGGCTTCAATCAATCGTTCACCCTGCAGAGGTAAACGTAAGGGATCAAGGGACTCAGCGGTATCGGTCATTCTTTCTTACTCCAGGGCATAGATTGCTGCAGCGCGCTGACGCTCTTCCAGACTTTCCAGCCTTTCGGGTTTACGTACTCCGTTTTCCCGTACTGGCTACCGGAAACCTGAGACAGGATGGTGATACCCTGCGGCTTAATGACCGCCTGATGGAAGAAGTCGGCAACCTTCTGCGGCGTCAGCTGTTTTATCTCGGCCACTACTTTATCACGCGAATCAAATTTCAGATTACCGCGATCGAAATCTTTGCTCAGCTGCGAGGCTTCTTCACCCAGCGTCTGCGGCGGCTGCATCACCTGCGCGATAACGGCCTGCTGGATCTGGGCAAACTCTTCCGGCTTCATGGCGCGCAGTTTTGCTTCCACCTGCGGGAAGAAGGCCTGGTAACGCTGCCAGAGATACGCCGGTTGTTTATCGCTGCTTTGCAGCAGGAAACCCAGCCCCCACTGACGACCGACGTTCATGGAGAAGGCAAACACCGCGTAGCCAAGCTGCTCCTCTGTGCGTAACTGGTTATAGAACCAAGGCTGAATAATCTGTCCCAGCACGGCGCTCTGCGCTGAACTGGCGAATTCATCATAGCCCGTTGGCACAAAGACCGCGGCCAGCGCGGAATCCGTGCTGTTGCCCGCCTTTTCAAAAATCACATTCTGTTTTTTCTCAACCAGCACGTCCTGGTTGCGGCACCACTCGTCGCCTTTAGAGCCGAGCTGAGTGCGAACATTCTCCGCCAGGGTTTTGGCCTGCTCCTCACTCATGTTGCCGACGATCAGGAACTCCGGACGCGTGTTGCTTTTCAGCGCATCGCGGTACGCGAGCACGTCTTTTAAGGAGATGGAAGGCAGCAGCGCGCGGCGATCCTCACGCTGGAAATAAGGAACCTGTGACAGCATTTGCGCCGGCATAAGCGCCAGATCGTAAGCCTTGCCCTTCTCGGCAGAATCCATCATCTGGGCATACCAGGATTTAGCCTGCTCAAGCTGCTCTTCCGTCGGCGTGTAGCTGAAGTAGCCCTCCAGCAGGGCCTGGAACAGCTGAGGCAAGCGCTGGGTATAGCCGTTTGCATTAAGCATCAAACCGTTATTGGCGTTGGTGGAGAAGCTGATCCCGCCCACGGCGGCCTGGTTGCTGAGCTGATCGAGCGCGATACCGGCGAGATAGTCATTGAGCGCGAACATCACCTGATTTTTGGCGCTGTTCATGGCTTTCGGGTTACGCAGCACCACGCTGACATCGGCTTTAGGCTCACTGGCGAAATAGCGGCTTGGGGTATACACGACGCGCAGCGTTGGCTCATCAATGATGAGTTCCGGGTGCGGGTAATCTTTCGTTGTTTTGATCAGCGAGAAGTCATCCGGAATATAGGGGTTCAGCTCCGGCAGCTTCAACGCAATCTCCCCGGCCTTTTTCTGCCAGTCGGCGAAGGTCTGAGCGCTGATTTTATCCACCTGATAAGGGGCATCGACAAAATACGCCGTCTTGTTATGCGGTTCGTTCGGACTGATGTACCAGATGCGGGCATTCTCCGGCGTCATCATCGCCAGGCGAGCTTTTACCGCCCCGGCATCGTACCGGTCGGCAATATTCACCGCGTCGAGAGTATGTTCCACCGGCACGCGGATCATGGTATCCGCCAGCCACTCCACATAGTCCATGTCGCGGGTGATGGACGGGTAGCGGAAATCAAGATCCAGCACGTGCGCGAGTTCATCAAAATAGCGCTTATCGACGCCTTTTTCGCGCAGTAAAGCGAGGTAGCTAAAGATAGCAGCCACGACTTCATCGCGGTTGGCCTGTCCTTTGTCGGTCAGGGTCGCGGAGATCGCCAGCACGCCGCTATTGCCGTTCACAACCGGATCGGAGTCGGCGCGAATGCCTTCCGCCAGCCCCTGCTTTTGCAGCCAGTCAGACAGCGTACCCGGGCTACGGTTACCAATCAGGTAGGTGACCAGCTCATCGGTTTTACTGCGAAACTGCGCCGTATTGTTATCAATGCGGAATTCCACGCGCAGCACTTTACGCGGCATAGCAGGAACGTAGTGGATCACGATACCTTTTTGCGCATCCGTGACCACCGGAACGGTGATTTGCGGCAGGTCGATATTTTTATTCGGCACCCGGCCAAAGGTTTTGGCCGCCATGGCTGCCAGCTCTGGCAACGGTTTATTGCTGTAGATGACCGCCTTCATCAGGTTGGCGGAGTAGTATTTATCGCGAAACGCGTGCAGGGCATCCAGCACCGGGCTGTTCGGTTTGTCGCTCAAGGTTTCCAGGTTACCGCCGGAGAAGCGCGAGCCCGGGTGCGCAGGGTTGATGGTTTCGGCACTGACCTGCGCCATGCGCATACCGTCTCGGGTGCGGGCCATGGTCAACTCGGCATTCACCGCGTTGCGTTCACGCTCGGCGTATTTTTTATCCAGCAACGGCGCGGCGATGGAATCAGCGAGGCGATCGACCGCCCCTTCCAGCGCATCATTTTCAACTTCGAGATAAAAGGCGGTGCGGTACGGTGCCGTACTGGCATTGTGGCTGCCGCCATGCATCTTCAGAAATTCGGACAGGCTATCTGGCTGCGGGTATTTTTTTGACCCCATCAGCGTCATATGTTCCAGATAGTGCGCAAGACCAGGATGAGCGTCAGGATCTTCCAGCGACCCAACCGGCACCACTAATGCCGACAGGGATTTCACCGCCTGCGGGTCGGAAACCAGCAGCACGGTCATCCCGTTATCAAGGCGAATAGCCTGATATTGACGGGTATCTTTTTCGCTCTTACGGATAGTTTCCTGAACGGGTTGCCAACCGGAGTCTGCGTGAGTGACGGGCGCCCAAAGGGCAATAAACAAAACAAACGCTTTAAACAAGGTGCTGCCTGGCATTACGACCTCTTTATCACGGCTACATCATTAACAAACTGCGTGCTGGACACGCCAACATCTCTTTCTTTGGGTACATCAGTCCGTGATAAGAAATGCATCATAAATGAACACCCTTATCTGCGCAATTTTTATACAGCGCTCAGGACTGATTAAATTTAAACAACGGCAGCAGGTAGCGCTGCGCCTCTTCCGTGATAGCCTCCAGGTATTCTGGCTCGAGCGTTCGCCACAAACGCTGATACCAGACATCATCCCCTTCGCCCCGCACCATCATGTTTCCTTCGTAGGCCTGCATAAATTTGCTGCGTGCTTTCTGCAGCGAAGCCTCATCCGTTAACATCGCATCATTCTGCGCGTCATAACAGGCTTTTATCCAGGCGCCGCCACTTTCCGGCAGTAACAGGAGCGGTTTGTTCATTCCCTGTCGGTAGCCCTCAATGTACAAAGAGAGATACCCTAACGCCTGCTCGGCTTCCATCGGCGGGAAGCGCCACTCGCCCTCTTTGCGCACGAAAATCCGGCTTTCGCCTTTATACCCACCCGCACTGTAGACAAGATGTTCGAGCCAGAGTTGCAAACCCTGGGAAACGCTGAGCATAGAGGGTCGCCAGCGCAGCAGCCCATCCGGCTGAACCTGGGTTAACCAGCCCGTGAGCTGTACCCCGTTGCAGTTGAGATCGATTTCAATACTTTTCCCTGGCTGTCGGCACGCTCGTACGCGCTCTGCCAGGGCGGTCATCTCCTGACACTGCGCCTCCCAGACGATCTCCCCAAACGCTCCGTAGGGCAGCTGACCTGCAGCACGGTAGCGGCGGTAAAGTTTGTCGGCATCTTCCTCTTCAACCAGCGCGTTCAGCAGCTGCAGATTTAACTGATAGCGCTCCAGACCTTCCAGCGTAAACGGCTCTGCCTCAGGAATTTCGCTCTCTTCAGAGCGGAAGTTGACCTGCAGTCGTTGCTGGAAAAAGGCGCGCACCGGATGCGCCCAAAACCGCTGAAGCTGCTCGAAGGTCAGAGTGTCGATAGGGCGCGGGGCAAGTTCCTGAATGAAATCGGTATGCGCATTCCCTTCCTTTTTCGCCGCCGGCAACCACTCAAGGGCGTAGCTCTGGCGCTCGCTGGCAATATAGTTCACCGGGTCAAACGGCATGCGGCTGTGGAAACAGGTGATATGGGCTTTCACCCTCTGCTCGCTCTCATCACAGTTGCGCTCCTCATCTCCCGGCAGGTAGTGGCTCTGGCCGATATAGTCCACCAGCTCCTGCACCAGTACGGAGGGGAAACGCTCGCTGTTGTCCTGAATGGAACGACCGATATAGCTGATATAGAGCTTACTCTGCGCGGAAATGAGCGCTTCCAGGAAGAGATAGCGGTCATCATCACGGCGGCTACGATCGCCCCGTTTTGGGTTTGCGCTCATCAAATCGAACCCCAGCGGCGGCAGCGCGCGCGGATACACACCGTCGTTCATGCCAAGCAGGCAGACCACCCTGAACGGGATAGAACGCATGGGCATCAGAGTACAGATATTGACAGGACCCGCCAGGAAACGCTGGCTGATTCGCTCCTGGTCAAGCCGCTGCGTCAGCTCATCCCGCAATAGCGACAGCGGGATGGCCTCGTGGTAGTAGGAATTCACGCCTTCGTCGATGATAGCCTGCCACTGGGTTTCAATGAGCGCCATCGCCGCTTCGGTGTCATTGTCCGGCAGGAAGAAATCATTGAGTAGCGCCCTGCAGACAGGGAGCCATTCTTCAAGTGGACGCGGCTGCAACAGCGCATATCGCCAGCGGTTAAGCTGCATTAATAGCGATGCTAAATGCCCCACCAGTTCAGCAATTAACCCGCTGGACTCATCGTAAGGCAGCACCTCATTCCACTCGCCCTGGCTGCTTTCCATGGCATAGCCCAACAGCATACGCGTCAGGCCAAATCGCCAGGTGTGCTGCCCGGTAGGGGGAAGCTCGAATTCCTGAACGTTATCGTCATCGATCCCCCAGCGTACGCCAGACTCGTTAACCCACTGACGAAGGTAACGCAGCCCCTCTTCATTGATGTTGAAGCGTGCGGCCAGCACGGGAACATCCAGCAACGCCAGGACATCTTCGGAGATAAACCGGCTATCCGGCAGTGACAGGAGAGTGATAAACGCCTGCAATACCGGATGCGACTGGCGGGCACGACGGTCAGATATCGCGTAAGGCAGGTATCGCTCGCCCGTCGCGCTGCCAAAGACGGCCTGAATAAAGGGACTGTAGCTGTCGATATCCGCCACCATCACTACGATATCGCGTGGCGTCAGGTCGGGATCTTCCTGCAGCATCGCCAGCAGCTGGTCGTGAAGCACTTCGACCTCACGCTGCGGGCTGTGGCAAACGTGGATCGTGATGCTGCGATCGTCAGGATCCAGTTTTCGCTTATTGTCGCTGCGTTCGAACTCGTTCGCCGTCACACCCATGACGGCACGGTTTTCCAGATCCAGAATATCTAACTGGATATTATGCAGCAGGCTGTCCGGGGCGATCTCAACAAAGGCATCCACGTCACCTTCCCCTGAGGAAGTGATGTCTGAAAGCATGTGAATGTAGTCACGCCCCAGCTTTCCCCATGAGGCAAGCAGCGGATTGGGCAGGTTCTGAATACCGTCTTCATCGAAAAGCTGCCCGGCCGTCGAGCCGTCTTTAAACAGCGGGATGGATCGTTCTTCAAAAAGGCGTTTTCGTTGGCGGGTCACCAGCCGTGCCAGCCAGCGTTCGTCGAGGATATCCCCCCAGTACTGTCGGCAAGGGTTGGTAAACAAAATATGGATATCAATATGTTTACCCAGCGCATTCAACGCTTTCAGATAGACAGGGGGTAATGCGGATATTCCGCAGATAAATACGCGTGACGGCAGTCGGGCCGGGCGCTCCGACGCATTTTCAAGTATCGAGATAAACCGATCGTAGAGATTGGCACGGTGCCACTTAGGCTGGCCCAGTTTCTCCGTATGCTCTACCAGGGCTTTCCACAGCGGGGCCTGCCATATTTGCGCCTCCGGCAGGCCTTCAACCAACTCGCCCGCTTCCCAACGAATTAACCAGTCAGAGCGATAAACAAGGTATTGGTCGTAGAGATCGGCGGTGCGCGACGCCAGCTGGAACAGCTTGCGCTTGTCGGTATCGTCATTGAGGTAGTGACGCAGCATGGCAAATTCATCGTGCTGCAGCATTTCCGGCAGCAGCGCCATCAGCTTCCAGCTCATGGCCTGCTTGTTGAACGCGCTCTGCTCCGGGATATCCGGCAACACGCGGACAAACATCTCCCAGATGAAGCTCGCCGGCAGCGGAAAATCAATATTCGCGGCAATACCAAACTTGCGGGAAAGCGACATTTGCAGCCACTGTGCCATACCGGTGCTCTGCACCAGCACCATTTCAGGCTCAAAAGGATCGTCAAGCCGCTCGCGCTCAACGATAAACTCCATCAGTGCTTCCAGCACATCCAGACGATTTGAGTGGTAGACCCTTAACATAGACGCTCCCGACTACTGGCTAACCGGGCAATGCAGACGCGTTAACTCACCACGCCGCCCCAGAGGAGAAATAAGTGTAACCGTGATGCTGACACATCCTGCGAGCGTTGTCTGCCCCCGACGGGCCTGCCAGCCTGCAGGAAGAACATTTGTTGAGAGCTGAGACTGGTTCCAGGCATGGTGCCAGAGCTGGCGATACTGGTTAAATGCGGTGAACCGCGCCGCCAGCGCCCGGTGATACCCCGACAGTGCGGTCACGACCACCACCAGCAGCATCATCGCCAGCAGGACCTCAACCATGCTAAACCCTTTTTCTCTGCTCACGGCAGCTGACATAACGCGCTCTCCTTAAGAGGACAAAAATCGCTCCAGCCGTGAGGCGAAAAGCGCACATTCCCGTCGACGATCTCTCCTGCACGCCAGAGCAGCAGGTCGTTGCCGCTGGCTATCAGTAGTACACGCGCCTCACTCAGTTGACGCAAACACACTCGCCATGTCGATGTCGTTTTGCACTGGATTTGTAGCTCTGGCGCCCAGCGCTGAACACGTCCCCACTCAAGCGCGGACTGCGCCGTCGCCTGCTGCTGAAGCGAGCGGCTCTCACCGCCAACGAGCGCACTGAACGTTGTGACCTGCTGGTTTAGCCCCGTCAGGATCAGGGGACCGAGCACCAGTAAAAGCAGAACCAGCGCCAGCGAAGACATCCCGCGTTGACGGCTCACAGGTTATACCCCGTGACCGTATACAACGCCTGCCAGGGTTCTCCTTTATCGCCTTTACGTCTCGCGGCCAGTTCGATATTTACCTCTGGCGCAAAACCGGCATGTTCCACTTTCCTCACGACAAAATGTGCGATCGCAAGCCTGTCCGGGTCCGTGAGCTTTTCCCACCCTTTTCCTTCACACGACGTCGCGCCACGCAGGGTTTCCAGCGCCCCCGATTCCAGACGAAAACCGGTGCTGTCATTTTCTGATGCGCTGCTATCCCAGCGACCGTTACTGTTGGCATCCCATCGCACAATGATGCAGCTCCCCTGCCTGCCGATCGCCAGCGCCTGTCCCTGGCAATTTCCCGCGCAGTATCCCGCACGCTGAAGCTGCTTGCCGAGGGCGAACAGGTCTTGCCAGACCTCTTCTTCCAGCTCTCGCTGGCCAGATTGCAGTAATACGGCCCGCTGTAGCCCGGGTAAAAAACGCGATGCGCTTATCAGCAAAAGGCTGCTCATCGCCGTGGCAATCAACACTTCTGTCAGTGAGAAACCGCACTGCCTCATCAACATGAACCTCCCTCAGAGACCTGACACATCCTGATGCGTCCTCCATTTGAGACAATAATCAACCATTCTCCAGCACGGCTTTGAACGCTTATCCGCCCCGCCCATGCCGTATCCCGTAATCCGTAGAACCCGAGGGACGGCGTGACCTCACCGATCGTGACCTCAGGCCAGAGTGGAATCAGCACAAAGGGACTGTCCTTTTCACAGCCTTGCACGGCAGAGCTCGCCAGACAGTCCCGGTCCCCCATCCGCTGACGGGTAATTTGATGGTCGCGGTTGTGGCGGTTGGCATGGTTGCGCAGAAACAGCAGGTAATCTCGCACCTGGCTGGCGGTTTGCCACAGCCGCTGCTGCCGTTGCCAGCTGTCCCAGCCGTACAGACCGGAGGCGCTAAGGATGACGACAAGCGAAACGGCGACCAGCGTTTCGATAAGCGTAAAACCGTTCTCTTTTTTCATACCGGGAGTGTGGCGAAGCGCCGTGGACATGACGAGCATCGGATCCTCGTTTTACGAGACGTCATCCGGAGAAGTGGGAGAGTTGCAGCGCGTTGCACGCTTTCTGGATAGCGCTTCGGGAAACGGGAGAAAGGCGAAAAAAAACCGGCGCTAAACAGCACCGGTTGTGTCAGGCTTTATCGCATCAGATCGCGACGGGCGCTTTGATGCCCGGGTGCGGGTCGTAGCCCTCAATCTCGAAATCATCAAAGCGATAGTCGAAGATTGATGCCGGTTTGCGTTTGATAATTAGCTTCGGCAGCGCACGCGGTTCGCGGGTCAGCTGGAGATGCGTCTGTTCCATATGGTTGCTGTAGAGATGGGTATCCCCACCGGTCCAGACGAAATCGCCCACTTCCAGGTCGCACTGCTGCGCCATCATGTGAACTAACAGCGCATAGCTGGCAATGTTAAACGGCAGGCCGAGGAACACGTCACAGGAGCGCTGATAGAGCTGGCAGGAGAGCTTTCCATCCGCCACATAGAACTGGAAGAACGCGTGGCACGGTGCCAGCGCCATTTTATCCAGCTCGCCGACGTTCCAGGCGGAAACGATGATGCGGCGCGAGTCCGGATCGTTTTTCAGCTGGTTCATCACGGTGGTGATCTGGTCAATATGGCGGCCATCAGGCGTGGGCCATGCGCGCCACTGCTTGCCGTATACCGGGCCCAGATTGCCGTTTTCATCTGCCCATTCGTCCCAGATCGAGACGTTATTTTCGTGCAGATACGCAACGTTGGTATCGCCTTGCAGGAACCAGAGCAGTTCATGAATGATCGAGCGCAGATGGCAGCGCTTTGTCGTCACCAGCGGGAAGCCTTCCTGCAGATTGAAGCGCATCTGGTGGCCAAAAATGGAGAGCGTACCGGTGCCGGTGCGGTCGTTTTTCGGCGTGCCCTCATCGAGCACTTTTTTCATCAGTTCAAGATACTGTTTCATGGTTCCTCAGGAAATCTGTTGCTGTGGACGACGACGATACGCCCAAATCATCATAATGGCACCCGCGACAATCATCGGAATGGAGAGGATCTGCCCCATGCTGATGTACTGTACCCACTCGCCGGTAAACTGTGCGTCCGGCTGGCGGAAGAATTCGACGATGATGCGGAATGCACCGTAGCCAATCAGGAACAGGCCGGAGACAGCCCCCATCGGGCGCGGTTTGCGGATAAACAGGTTGAGGATGATAAACAGCACCACGCCTTCCAGCGCCAGCTCGTACAGCTGAGACATATGGCGCGGCAGCACGCCGTAGGTATCGAAAATGGACTGCCACTCAGGATGCGACGGCAGCAGCGCCATGTCTTCCGCGCGCGAGCCCGGGAACAGCATGGTAAAGGAAACGCTCGGGTCGACGCGGCCCCACAGCTCACCGTTGATGAAGTTGCCCAGACGGCCCGCCCCGAGACCAAACGGGATCAGCGGCGCGATAAAATCGGACACCTGGAAGAAGTTGCGTTTGGTGCGTTTGGCAAAAATCACCATCACCAGGATCACCCCAATCAGGCCGCCGTGGAAGGACATGCCGCCGTCCCAGACGCGGAACAGATAGAGCGGATCGTTCAGGAATACCGGGAAGTTATAGAACAATACGTACCCAATACGGCCACCGAGGAACACGCCGAGGAAGCCCGCATACAGCAGGTTTTCAACTTCGTTTTTAGTCCAGCCGCTGCCAGGACGGCTGGCGCGACGACCCGCGAGCCACATGGCAAAAATGAAGCCCACCAGGTACATCAGACCGTACCAGTGAAGCGAAACAGGTCCTACTGAGAAAATGACCGGATCAAACTCCGGAAAATGCAGATAACCACTGTTCATCTGTCACCACAAGATGTTGTTATTCCGCTGAAAGTGGACAGCGGTAGAAATGCGATTCTGCCGTAAGCAGAGGCTCCAAAGTTGCGAATCATAGCACAAGGCGGGCGCGGAGGATGCGCCAGAGATGTAAAAGATGTGTATAGGGTTTTATGTACGCTGGTGCCCTCACCTCGCCCCTCTCCCTGTGGGAGAGGGAGAAAGGCTTTAGCGGCCGCCGCGGATCAGACCGCCCATACCGCGTCGTTCCATAAACGCCGCGACCTGATGACGGACCTCCGCTGCCAGCTGCGCCTCAAGGCTGCGTTCTGCCAGCTCGCGGGCATCATCGATGTCGATATGCCGCAACAGGTATTTCACGCGAGCAACAGCGCGACCGTTCATCGACAGATGGCGGTATCCCAGACCAATCAGGATCGCAACGCACATGGAATCCCCGGCCATTTCACCGCACAGGCGTAAATCAATGCCGTACTGCTCCGCTTCTCGGGCAATCATCGCTAAGGCGCGAATAATCGCCGGATGCAGGCTATCGTAGATACTGGCGACGCGGGTATTGTTACGGTCGACGGCCAGAATATATTGCGTCAGGTCATTGGTGCCGACAGAGATAAAATCAACGCGGTTTGCCAGCTGCGGCAGCATAAAGACCATGGAGGGCACTTCAAGCATGACCCCAATCCGCGGTTTCGGGATCGCATAGCCGATCATCTCTTCCACTTCACGGCCAGCACGTTCGATCAGCCGCCGGGACTCGTCGATCTCATCAATGCTGGTGACCATCGGCAGTAAGATGCTGAGATTGCCCGTCGCCGCGTTGGCGCGCAGCATCGCGCGCACCTGGATCAGGAAGATCTCCGGCTGATCGAGCGTAATGCGGATCCCACGCCAGCCCAGGCACGGGTTTTCTTCGCTGATCGGCATATAGGGGAGCTGTTTATCCGCCCCGACGTCCAGGGTTCGCAGGGTGACAGGTTTGTCGTTAAACATCTGCAGCATACCCTGATACTGCGCCACCTGCTCCTCTTCAGAGGGGAAACCGCTCTGCAGCATGAACGGGATTTCTGTTCGGTACAGGCCAATGCCGTCGATGCGGCTGCCCAACTTCTCTTCGTGCTCGGGGCTTAAACCGGCATTGAGCATGACTTTGATCCGCTCACCGCTCTTAAGCTGGGCGGGCAGGTTAACGTCATCTTCCGCCAGCTTGCTTAATTCATTCTCTTCGCTGATAAGACGCTGGTATTCCTGGAGCAGAACCGGCTCAGGATCGACCAGCAGCTCACCGCGATAGCCGTCGACCACCAGCGTACGTCGGTGCAGCACCGACGGCTGAATGTCCGCCCCCATAACGGTAGGGATGCCCAGCGCGCGCACCATAATAGCGGCGTGTGAGTTGGCGGCACCATCGCGCACCACCACACCGGCCAGCCTGTCCTGCGGCAGTTCAGCCAGCGTCGTTGCCGAGAGTTCGTCGGCGACCAGAACAAACCGTTTTGGCCAGGCATTCGGGCCCTGAATGGTGTCATCAAGATGGAACAGCAGGCGCTGCCCCAGAGCGCGCAGATCCCCTGCCCGCTCTTTCAGGTAACCGTCGGTCAGTGCCGCAAACTGGTCGGCAAATTTTTCGATGACCTTCTTAACCGCCCACTCTGCGACCGAGCCTTTATCCACTTCCGCAAAAAGCTCACGGCGCAGGCGCGCATCGGAGAGCAGGTGCGAATAGAGGTCGAAGATGGCCGCCGTCTCTTTTTGCGCGCCTGCGGCAAAACGCTTGCTGTAACGACGAAATTCATTCGCTGCCTCTTCCAGCGCGGCGGTGAGACGCTCGCGCTCAAGCGCTTCATCAAGCGTTGAGGCTTCGTAAACCTGCTCCATTAACGGCAGCGTGGCGTCCATCCAGCCTTCAGCAATCGCTACACCTGGCGATGCCGGAAGGGCACGAATGCGCGTATGGCGATACTGACCAAAGAGCGCGGCAAGCTGAGACTGAGAGAGGATCGCCGCCATCTGCGTGGCCAGCGTGACGAGGAAAGACTCCTCGCTTTCGTCGTACTGACGTAGCTCACGCTGCTGGACAACCAGCACGCCGAGCAACTGGCGACGCTGGATAATCGGCACGCCAAGGAAAGCGCGGAAGCGCTCTTCTTTTACGGAGGGGATGTATTTAAAGCTGGGGTGTTTTTGCGCGTCAGCAAGGTTAATGGGTTCAGCCAGTCGCCCAACCAGACCCACGATACCTTCATCAAATGCGAGCGTAACGGTGCGTCCACGTGGTTTTTTCAAACCACGGGTCGCCATCAGGTAATAGCAGCGCCGATCGTGGTCGGCCAGATACACCGAACAGACCTCGGTCTCCATCGCAAGACAGATGTCGGTGACCAGAATATTCAACGCCTCGTTCAGACGCGGCGCGCTGGCCACCTTCTCGACTATTTCTCGCAAGCGGGTGAGCATGATTTGCGTAGCTTAACCTCTTTTACGTCGCCAGGCAGGTGCGCTCTGCGGCTTAGGCGGGATCTCCTGAAGCTGCATCACCACACTTGCAAACTCTTTCATCACCCTACGGTAAACATCGCGCTTAAATGACACGACCTGACGAACAGGATACCAATAGCTCACCCAGCGCCAGCCATCAAACTCCGGCGTACTGCTGGTTTGCATATTGATGTCTGAATCGTTGCCCACCAACTGCAACAGAAACCACTTCTGTTTCTGGCCGATACAAACCGGCTTTGTGTCCCAACGCACCAAACGTTTCGGTAACTTGTAACGCAACCAGTTGCGGGTCGAAGCCAGGATGCGAACATCTTTTCGGCTCAAACCGACCTCTTCAAAAAGCTCCCGGTACATCGCTTGTTCTGGGGACTCTCCCGGATTGATCCCGCCTTGCGGGAACTGCCAGGAGTGTTGACCATATCGACGGGCCCACATCACCTGGCCCTGACGATTACAAATTACTATTCCTACGTTCGGGCGGTAGCCATCGTCATCAATCACCGGACTACCCCAAACTAAACCTTATATATGAATGATTGTTTCACACTACAGGGAGGCGGTAAACCACTCTCTTACAGGCCTGCAACCTAATAACAATTGAATAACTCACAAATAAGTGCTGAGTTATAAACAGATGAGCGACAGTGAAGGGAATTTTATTCACCTTTTCTGTGGATATAGTTGTGAAGAAGTGTCTGATTACCGATGAACAACCTCAACGACCGCCGCACACCCTCTTTTGCTCGCATTCATTAACATGATTATATTCATAGAGTTAGATGCATTTACGTAAACAAAAAACTGAATAGCGTGACGATCGTCACACCAGGGTTCGTCGTGCTGATGAAAGATCGAACAGCGTCGGTTTTATCCACAGATTGTGCCAATAAGTTAGTCACAATTTGTGTGAAAATTCGATTTTCATCGCACGTCAAGGCTGTAAATGGAAACAGTAGTCAGGGTTATGCCCAGTTATCCCATTTTTCTGTGGATAACATGGTGTAAGATCCTGTTCATTGTCAGTGACCAGATTTGAACAACCGCTTTTTCCACCCAGGCGAAACGATTTCAGACCGATAAAAAAACCTATAAATCATAGAGATGTCATATTGGTACAGAAAAAGTTAAACTCTATCCACAGGGGACAATTTCTTCGTTTATTTTTTAATCAAAAGGTTACCGTCATGCATCCGCTTACACCCTTGGGCTCACCACCGTCCAGTGAGAGCCAGTTGCTACTGCAGGCACAGCGTCTGGCCGGTTTTTCGCTTGGCGAGCTGGCAGCAATGGCCGGGCTGCCGATCCCGAAGGATCTGAAACGGGATAAAGGCTGGATCGGCATGCTGCTGGAGCTGTGGCTGGGTGCCAGCGCAGGGAGCAAACCTGAGCAAGATTTTGCAGCCCTTGGCGTGGAGCTAAAAACCATTCCTGTAGACCGCCAGGGCAAGCCGCTTGAGACCACCTTTGTCTGCGTTGCGCCATTAACCGGCAATACCGGCGTAACGTGGGAAACCAGCCACGTTCGTCACAAGCTGAAGCGCGTATTGTGGGTACCGGTTGAGGGTGAACGTCAGATTCCCCTGGCCGACCGTCGCGTTGGCGCGCCGCTGCTCTGGAGCCCGGACGAGGATGAGGAGCATCAGCTGCGTCTGGACTGGGAAGAGCTGATGGACATGATTGTTCTTGGGCAGGTTGAGCGCATCACCGCCCGACACGGAGAGGTATTACAGCTGCGCCCAAAAGCAGCCAACAGTAAAGCCCTTACCGAGGCAATCGGCGCGCAGGGTGAGCCGATACTGACGTTGCCGCGCGGTTTTTATCTCAAAAAGAATTTCACCGGCGCACTACTCGCACGTCATTTCCTGTTGAAAACATAGTTTTTTACTTATTTTGAGAGCTCTCAAACATAATCGACTGCTTTTTAAGATTTTACCGCTTCCTCAACTCGCCATATCGGGTTAATACTAGATTATGATTTGATACAAGCCAGATGAGGACGATAACGATGAAAAAATGGGCAGTATTAGTGTCAGCAGTCGGTTTAGCGTTTGCCGTATCGGGCTGTAGTAGCGATTACGTCATGGCGACAAAAGATGGTCGAATGATCCTGACCGACGGTAAACCCGAAGTCGACGATGATACTGGTCTGGTCAGCTACCGCGACCAGGAAGGCAATAAAATGCAGATCAATCGCGACGAAGTATCGCAAATTATCGAGCGATAATCAGAGAGAGGTCAGTCGCTTGCTGGCCTTTTTGATTTTTTTCTTCCCCTTTTGCTTCCCCTCTGCCATGTTTATATTCCTTTGTCGGGTACGCCCTGACGCGGTTTATATGTCTACTGAGGAAGCCGGCTATGCATTATCACCGTATCCCCCACAGCGCTCTGGAAATTAGCCAACTGGGGTTGGGCACGATGACATTTGGTGAACAAAACAGCGAAGCCGATGCCCATGCACAACTCGATTATGCCGTCAGCCAGGGCATTAACCTGATTGATGTCGCAGAGATGTACCCTGTTCCGCCACGTCCTGAGACGCAGGGACTGACCGAAACCTACGTCGGTAACTGGCTGGCAAAACGCGGCAACCGTGAAAAGCTGGTGATTGCCTCCAAAGTCAGCGGCCCCGCGCGCAACAACGATACCGGGATCCGCCCGAACCAGATCCTCGATCGCAAAAATATCCGCGCCGCGCTGGACGCCAGCCTCAAGCGCCTGCAAACCGACTATCTCGACCTGTACCAGGTACACTGGCCGCAGCGGCCAACCAACTGCTTTGGCAAGCTCGGGTACAGCTGGAATGAGAGCGCCCCCGCGGTGACGCTGCTGGAAACGCTGGAAGCGCTGACCGAATGCCAGCGTGCGGGAAAAATCCGCTACATTGGCGTGTCTAACGAAACGGCCTTTGGGGTCATGCGCTATCTGCACCTGGCGGATAAGCACGATCTGCCGCGTATTGTGACTATTCAGAACCCGTACAGCCTGCTTAACCGCAGCTATGAAGTGGGTCTGGCCGAAGTGACGCAGTATGAAGAAGTGGAACTGCTTGCTTACTCCTGTCTCGGCTTCGGCACCCTGACGGGGAAATACCTGAACGGCGCGAAACCGGCCGGGGCGCGTAACACCCTCTTTAGCCGCTTCACCCGCTACAGCGGCGAGCAGACGCAGAAAGCCGTTGCCGCTTATGTGGATATCGCGAAGCGTCACGGCCTTGACCCTGCGCAGATGGCGCTGGCCTTCGTGCGTCGTCAGCCGTTTGTTGCCAGTACCCTGCTGGGCGCAACCACGATGGAACAGCTGAAAACCAATATTGAGAGTTTCCACCTGAACCTGAGTGAAGAGGTGTTAGCGGAGATTGAAGCAGTGCATCAGGTTTATACTTATCCTGCACCATAGCCTGACGCTTTTGCCCGCTGGCGCTACGCTTACCGGGCCTACAGGTGCTCAAACCCAGGCCGGGTAAGGCGAAGCCGCCACCCGGCCAGATATCAACGGCGACGTTGCCACATCCACAAACCCGCAATCGCAATCGCAAACAGCCCGCCAAACCCGACGCCAATCCCCACCACCGGCACACCCACTTTTACCGCCAGCGAGTAGAGCCCCAGCATGAACAGCATTGCCAGGTTTTCACCCAGGTTTTGTACCGCAATGGCATTGCCTGCCCCGACGGTCTGCTTGCCCCGCTCCTGCAGTAACGCATTCAGCGGCACTACGAAGAAGCCCCCCAGAATACCAATCAGGATGAGGAGGGCATACGCGGGCAATAACGCATGCTGCAGCGAGAAGATAAGCACCACGACGCCAATCAGGATCCCGGCGGGCATGCAGCGTGCGACCGTCTCCAGCGTGACCAACTTCGCCGCCGCGCCCGCCCCAACCACAATCCCGATAGCCACCATCGCATTAAGATAGGTTGGCGTCGCGTTGTCCGTAATGCCCAGCGCCACCGGCACCCACAGAACCAGCAGGAAGCGCAGGGTGACGCCCGCGCCCCAGAACATGCTGGTCCCCATCAGGGAGAAACGCGTTTCACCGTTACGCCACAGCACGCGGCAGGCGGTAAAGAAACTGCCGGTCATCGGTTTAAATCGCCAGGATTGACCCGGGCGAGCCGCAGGCAGCTTCGGAATAAACAGGTTCGCCACGACCGCCCCGCCATACACCACCGCACACACGCCCAGTGCCGCCAGAACATGCCAGTCGGCCAGCACGCCGCCCGCAACGGAGCCAATCAGGATAGCGGCAATAGTAGATGACTCCATCAGACCATTGGCTTTCACCAGCTTATCCCCGGTGGTCAACTCGCCGAGAATGCCGTACTTCGCCGGGGAGTAGGCGGCGGCTCCAATGCCCACCAGCGTGTAGCCAATAAACGGATTGAAGCCAAAGCAAATGCTGGCCGCCCCCAGCAGCTTGAGACCGTTGGCAAACATCATCACCCGGCCTTTCGGGAAACTGTCCGCCACCTGCCCCACAAATGGAGCAAAAATAATGTAAGCGCCCACAAACACCATCTGCAGGATCGGCTGACTCCAGTCGGGGTAAAACTCGGCTTTCAGCAGCGCCAGCGTGGCAAACAGCAGCGCGTTATCGCCGAACGCAGAGAGAAACTGCGCGGCAATGACGGCCATCATGCCTTTCGACCTGAGGGATGTGTTAGTGTGTACTGACTCACGCATTTTGCTGTTCCGCCTCTTCAACCATGCCTTTCAGGGTCACGAAATCTGGCTTCCCGCTGCCCAGTACCGGGAGCTGTTTCAGGTAGCGAATATCGCGCGGCACGGCCAGTTCAGGAATACCGTGTTCACGCGCATAGCTCAGTAACCTGTCGCGCTTAAGCTCACCGTCGGTCGTAAACAGCACCAGCGCCTCGCCTTTGCTGGCATCGCTCTTCACCACCGTGGCGTGCATCTTCTCGGCGGACACTGCCGTCGCCAGTTGCTCCACCATTTCCAGAGAGACCATTTCGCCGGCAATTTTGGCGAAGCGTTTCGCGCGTCCCTGAATCTGTACAAAGCCCTGTTCATCGAAACGGACGATATCCCCGGTGTCGTACCAGCCGGTTTCAACCTCGCCGTTGACGTTTTCCGCCGTCGGCGCTTCCAGCACGCCCGGGTTTTCCACGCGCAGATACCCGTTCATCACGTTTGGCCCTTTGAGCTGCAGGCGGCCACCGTCCTCAATGCCCGGCACCGCCAGCAGACGCGCGTCCATCCCCGGCAGAATTCGGCCAACCGTACCCGGTTTCGCCGCCATCGGCACGTTAATCGAGACCACGGGCGCACACTCGGTAACGCCATAGCCTTCGAGAATGCGCAGGCCAAACTTGTCCTGCCAGATCTGGCGCGTGCTCTCCTGCAGTTTTTCCGCACCAGCCACCACATACCGCACGCGATAAAAATCATACGGATTGGCGAAACGCGCATAGTTCCCCAGGAAGGTTGAGGTCCCGAACAGAACGGTACAGTTACGGTCATACACCAGCTCCGGCACAATGCGGTAATGCAGCGGGCTCGGGTAGAGGAACACTTCTGCGCCGGTCAGGAGCGGCGTGAACAGCCCCACCGTCAGGCCAAAGGAGTGGAACAGCGGCAGCGCCGACATAAAGCGGTCGTTCGCGGTAAAGTCGGCGATACTTTTAATCTGCTCAACGTTCGCCAGAATGCTCTTGTGGCTGTGGACGACGCCTTTCGGGTTGCCCTCTGAGCCTGACGTGAAGAGGATAATGGCGTCATCTTCCGGCTGCTGTTTGACCTGCGCCAGACGCGGCACCAGCAGATGCGCAAAAATCCACAGCTTGTCGCCGGTGGTCACGTCCGCTTTCAGATCCTCCAGGAAGACCCAGCGCACCTGGGTGAGCTGCTCGGGAAGATGCCAGAGCTTGCCTTTGTCCAGAAACTGACGGGAGGTAAAGACGGTATTAATCTGAGCGGCAGTAATGGCGCTAGTCAGCCCCTTCACGCCCGCCGTGTAGTTCATCATCGCCGGGATCCGGCCCCGGGAAACCGCGCCGAAAATCACCGCCGCGCTGATGCCCGCGTTAGGCAGCATCAGGCCAATCTTTTCGCCCTTTTTGCTGTACTTCTCCAGAATACGGCCCACAAACAGGGTCTTGGTCAGCAGTTTGCGATAGGTATCCGGGGTAAAGTTGATGTCTTCGATGCAGTTTTTCTTCGCGCCATAGCGGTACTGCGCGGAAAGCAGGGATTCGTAGAGCGTTTCGCGCGGGCGCACGGCCATACGCGCTTCCATCATAATCTGATGCAGCATTTCCCCGGCGATTTTACGGCGATCGCGGGCACGCGGCGCGTCGGGCATCGGTAACGACGTTGGCGGCAGGATATGCAACGTGATTTTGGGGAACAGACGCTGCTTCACCAGCCCCTTGAGACGGCTGAAATGGGTCAGCTCCGCGCCTTCAATACGCAGCGGCACCACGGTTGCTTTTGACTTCGCCGCGACAAACCCCGCGCCGTCGTAGATTTTCATCAACGAACCGGTCACGGAGATACGCCCTTCCGGGAAAATGACCACCGGGCGCCCCTGCTCGACCAGGCGTACCAGATGTTTAATCATCATCGGTTTTGTCGGGTCGAGCGGGACAAAATCAATCAACGGCGTGAGCCAGCGCATGTACCACTGCTGGCTGATGGAGGTATACACCGCAAACACCGGGCGCACGGGCAAAAACAGCGCCAGCAGAATGCCGTCTATAAAGGAAACATGGTTTGGTGTGATGAGAACGCGTTCGCCGCGAAGCGCCCGGGCATCGCCGGTGATGCGGATGCGAAACAGAATACGGAAAAGCGTACGGAAGAACCCAAATAGCATCTCAACTCCCTTTGCCAGCCAGTGTGGAGGGTCGATAGTAAATGGTGGCAGATTACACGAGAAGTGGTAAGGGAGCGACAGCAAAAGTGGAGGCGAAAAAAAACCTGCGCATCCGCGCAGGTTGGTGCAAGAGATGAGTACGAAACCGTACTAAGAATTCTCACCAATCAATACCTCTGGGATCTCAACTGTATCAACCTCTTTTACACCCTTGCTATCGGACAATCGCAACAGCCTGAGGCAAAGTGTAACTAAAGGTTCAGATTCACATTCTTCAGACATGACTGGGCGTGTAACGATTACACCGCCAGGGGTGTGCTGCGTCACGTTTGTGGAGCGCGAAAATCCGCTCCCCTTGAATGCACGCCGCTTTTCCGCAACACTATTTGGTGTGTAAACGCTTACCCCCAATAAGAAGGTAATGAATGGCGACAATAAAGGATGTGGCCCGTCTGGCAGGCGTGTCGGTGGCAACCGTCTCGCGCGTAATTAATGATTCACCAAAAGCCAGTGACGCATCACGTCAGGCGGTACAAAGCGCCATGGAATCCCTGAATTATCATCCCAATGCCAATGCCCGCGCGCTCGCCCAGCAGTCTACAGAAACCATCGGGCTGGTGGTGGGGGATGTTTCCGATCCCTTTTTCGGCGCCATGGTGAAAGCGGTTGAACAGGTGTCTTATCAGACAGGCAATTTTTTGCTGATCGGCAATGGCTATCATAACGAACAAAAGGAACGCCAGGCCATTGAACAGCTGATCCGCCACCGCTGTGCGGCGCTGGTGGTTCACGCCAAAATGATCCCGGATGCCGAACTGATTCATCTGATGAAGCAGATGCCGGGCATGGTGATTATCAACCGTATCATTCCCGGTTTTGAGAAACGCTGCGTGGCGCTCGACGACCGCTACGGCGCATGGCTTGCCACGCGGCACCTGATTCAGCAGGGCCATACCCGAATTGGCTATCTCTGTTCCAATCACCCCATTTCCGATGCGGAGGATCGCCTGCAGGGCTACTACGACGCCCTGCGTGAAAACGGGCTGCCGTGTAATGACCGTCTGGTGGCCTACGGCGAACCGGATGAGAGCGGCGGTGAACAGGCCATGACCGAGCTGCTGGGTCGCGGACGGAATTTCACGGCGGTTGCCAGCTATAACGACTCCATGGCCGCAGGGGCGATGGGGGTGTTGAATGACAACGGGATTGAGGTACCGGCGGAAATTTCGCTGATTGGCTTCGACGACGTGCTGGTCTCCCGCTACGTTCGCCCGCGGCTGACCACCGTGCGCTACCCAATCATCACCATGGCAACGCAGGCCGCCGAGCTGGCACTCGCGCTGGCTGAACAGCGTCAGCCGCCGGAAATAACGCATCTGTTTAGCCCGACGCTGGTCCGTCGTCACTCCGTTGCGTCGCCTGCAGAAGCGCAGAGCGAATAACGGTAGAGGTGAACCCGCGTGTTGGGGTATTCCAGCCCATCACCGATATACTGCCAGCCGTAACGTTCGTAGAAGTCGCGGCAGGCAGACCAGAGATGGAGTTCCTCATACCCGGACTGCGCGGCGTAAGCGATAACATGCCGCTGAAGTTCTCCCGCCAGCCCCTTGCCTCGCGCCGCGTCGTCAACGTACAGCGCCGCCAGCCACGGACAGAGATCCTGTCGGGTGATCAAATCGCAGCGCCAGAGCCCCACCGTACCAAGAAGCTTTTCGTCCTCAACGGCAATAAACGTCAGCGGTAATGCCCCCGGCGTCTGGCTGTGCTCAACAATACTGTGGAAAAATTCCCGGGAAGCCCTTCACCAAAGGCCTGCCAGATCCAGTCGGTAACCTGCTCAGCATACTGCGGTGCATCGTAAAGCGGGAGGATAACTGTCTTTTTCACGTTTCACCTGCGTATTCTCATTAATGGGCTGGCCTGACGTCTCCAGCTCGATTGGCGATTATTTTACCAGAGTCAGACTATTTAGTTTGACTTCAGGCAGGCCTGACGAATCGTTACCAAAAAGCGTGATCGTGGCGGAATTTTTGCGCTTCCCGCATCGCTTATACGGCGTAAGCTCTGTGTTAAACTGCAGATCATTACGTGGAAGCAGGAATGTAGAATGGCAACAATGCTGGATGTCTCACTGCGCGCGGGCGTGTCGAAGGCCACGGTATCGCGCGTGCTGAACGGCACGGGTCAGGTTAAAGAGAGTACGCGTCAGCAGGTGTTTGCTGCGATGGAAGAGCTGGGCTATCGGCCGAACTTTCTCGCACGCTCGCTGGCTAACCAGACCAGCAACAGCATTGGTCTGGTCGTCTCGACCTTCGACGGCTTTTACTTTGGCCGCCTTCTCCAGCAGGCGTCGCGGCAGACTGAAACCCACGGGAAACAGCTGATCGTCACCGACGGTCACGACGCGCCGGAACAGGAAGAACAGGCGGTGCAGATGCTGGCCGATCGCCAGTGCGATGCCATCGTGCTTTATACGCGCTATATGAGCGAAAAAGCGATCATCAAACTGATGAACACCGTAAAAACACCGCTGGTGGTCATTAACCGTGAAGTGAGCCAGGCGCCGGATCGCTGCGTGTTCTTCGAACAGCAGGATGCCGCATTTAAGGCTGTGGATTATCTGATCGAACAGGGGCATCGGGAGATCGCCTGTATCACCGTCCCGATCCATACCCCAACCGGGAAAGCGAGGCTGATGGGCTATCGCAAGGCGCTGGAAAAGCACGGCATCCGTCTGGACGAGCGTCGGATAAAGTACGGCGATGCGGGAATGACCGGGGGATATGAGCTTTGCAAGGAATTGATTGCCGACGGTGTATCGTTTAGCGCCCTGTTTGCCTGTAACGACGACATGGCGCTGGGCGCGTCCAAAGCGTTGCACCAGGCGGGGCTTAAAATCCCGCAGGATATTTCACTGTTCGGCTTTGACGATGCCCCTAGCGCGAAATGGCTGGAGCCTGCGCTCTCATCGGTTTATCTGCCCATCGACAATATGATTGTCACCGCCATCGATCAGGCGATCCGGCTGGCAAGAAACCAGCCGGTCGATGCCATCCCGCCGTTTACCGGCACGCTGGTCTTACGCGATTCGGTCACCACCGGGCCCTACTTTACTCAGATGAGTTCTAAAGCCAGCAGTTCCTGAATGGTCTGGCGACGGCGGATCAGCCGCGCCTTGCCGTTATCAAACAGCACTTCCGGCAGCAGCGGGCGGCTATTGTAGTTAGATGACATAGACGCCCCGTACGCGCCGGTGTCGTGCAGCACAAGGTAATCCCCCGGCTTGACCTCTGGCAGCGAGCGGGTCTCCACTTTGCCGCCTTCCTGCTGGGTAAACACGTCACCCGATTCGCACAGTGGCCCCGCAACGACCGTCTCAACGCGCGGCGCCTGCGTTAAATCGCGGCCGTCGGCAGCCAGGGCGGTAATGTGGTGATAGCTACCGTACATGGACGGACGCATCAGGTCGTTAAAGCCCGCGTCAATCAGTACGAAGTGGCGAGACCCCATCTCCTTCACGCTGCGCACCTGCGAAACCAGCACACCGGCTTCTGCCACCAGGAAACGGCCCGGCTCAATTTCCAGTTTTACCGCGTGGCCAAGATGCGCGGCGATTTGATCGCGCGCGGCGCTCCACAGACCGTAATAGTGATCGGTATCGATCGCCTCTTCCCCTTCGCGATAAGGAATGGAGAGACCACCGCCCGCAGAGATCGCCTCCAGATCCTGACCGAAGTCGACAACCTGACGCACCATCGCGCCGCACACCTGCTCCAGGTGGCCGTAATCCACCCCTGAGCCAATGTGCATATGAATGCCCACCAGCTTCAGGCTGTAGCGTTGTAATACCTCCAGCGCGGCAGGCATATCGGCATACCAGATCCCGTGCTTGCTGTTTTCGCCGCCGGTATTGGTTTTTTGGCTGTGACCATGACCAAAGCCCGGGTTCACGCGCAGCCAGACGCGATGGCCGGGAGAAACCTGACCCAACTGCTCCAGCATATCCACAGAACCGGCATTCACCGGGATCTGCAGCTCGTGAACGCGCGCCAGCGTCGCATCGTCGATCACATCGGCGGTAAAGACGATCGCGTCGCTGTCGGCTTTCGGATCGTATCCGGCCGCCAGCGCGCGCTCGATTTCGCCGAGTGAAACGGAGTCCACCTTCACGCCCTGCTCGCGCATCAGGCGCAGAATATGAATATTGGAGCAGGCCTTCTGGGCAAAACGCACCACGTCGAACTGATGCAGGGCGGCGATCTTCTCGCGGACGATCTGCGCGTCGTAGACCCACACCGGGCAGCCAAACTCGGCAGGCAGGCGCAGCAGGTTGTCGGCGTTCAAATCGGTATCAGTCTGGTTCAGCGGGCGTGGCATGGTCTTCTCCGGATAAATGCGTTTTGATGATTACGCCACAGCGCAAAGAGAATAAAAAATATCGTTTTATCGCGAGTCTATGCAAAAATGATATGGACAGTTCTCTGCTTTCAGGTGCCCTATGCCCGCCGTCAATTTACGCCATATCGAGATTTTCCACGCCGTGATGACCACCGGTAATCTCACCGAAGCCGCACAGATGCTGCATACCTCGCAGCCGACGGTAAGCCGCGAGCTGGCCCGCTTCGAGAAAGTGCTGGGGCTGAAGCTGTTCGAACGCACGCGGGGCAGGCTTCACCCGACGGTACAGGGGTTACGTCTGTTTGAGGAAGTCCAGCGCTCCTGGTACGGGCTGGACAGAATAGTGAGTGCCGCGGAAAGCCTGCGCGAGTTTCGCCAGGGCGAGCTGTCGATTGTCTGCCTGCCCGTCTTCTCGCAATCCTTTTTGCCGATGCTGCTCCAGCCCTTTCTGGCCCGCTATCCGGAGGTCAGCCTCACCATCGTGCCGCAGGAGTCTCCCCTGCTTGAAGAGTGGCTTTCGGCTCAGCGCCATGATTTAGGGATAACCGAGACCCTCTCCTCCCCAGCGGGCACGACGCGCACGGAATTGCTCTCCTTAGATGAAGTGTGCGTTCTGCCCGCCGGACATCGGCTTGCCGGTAAGGCGGTGCTCACGCCGGAAGATTTCCATGGGGAAAACTACATTAGCCTGTCGCAGACCGACAGTTATCGACAGCTGCTGGATACCCTGTTTGCCGAGCATCAGGTAAAACGGCGAATGGTGGTAGAAACGCACAGCGCGGCCTCGATTTGTGCGATGGTGCGCGCAGGCGTCGGCGTCGCGGTGGTTAATCCGCTTACGGCGCTGGACTATGCGGAAAGTGGAATTGTTGTGCGTCGGTTTAGCGTCTCGGTTCCTTTTACCGTGAGCCTAATCCGCCCATTGCATCGCCCGGCGTCGGCGCTGGTGGAGGCGTTCAGTGAGCATCTGCAAGGAGGGCTAAGTATGTTGACCGACCGGCTGAATAAGATGTTGAATCAGACGCCCCACTAAACAGCGGGCGCCTGAACACTCAGTTAAAACGTTTCGCAATAGCCGCTACACGCTCGCCGAATTTCACCGCGGTTTGCAGATCGCCGCTGGCAATGGCGCCAGCATCAGCATCTGAAGGAGACTGCACCAGTAAACCAACAGAACCGCCCAGATTATTAATGTCCTGACGGGTAGCGGCAAGCGTATTTGACGGCGGTAGCCCCAGGCTCACCCAAATCCCACCGTGTTGAGAGGCCAGCGTTTGCAGGTATTGTAACGACACCTGCTTATCACCGTTCAGGCTGGCGCTGTTGCTGAAGCCCGCGAACACTTTGTCCTGCCAGCTACGCACGAACCAGGCTTTAGAGGTCGCATCAGCGAATTTCTTAAACTGCCACGGTACGCTTCCCATGTAGGTTGGCGCGCCAAAAATAATCGCTTTAGCATCGTTGAGTTTTTGCCAGTCGCTTTCCTGAATATCGCCATTGCTGTCAATGGCGATCAGCTCGCCTGCGCGCCCTCGGCGACTGTTTCTGCAACGCGTTTAGTATGACCGTAGCCAGAATAATAGATAACTACAACGCTCATGATTTATCTCCTGATGCAATATTGCCTTGTGAGTCAAACGATTAAGACGATTTTAAAATTGCTCTGCGAGCCCGTTGCCATTTTCGGTTCCCTGGTATCAAATAGAAACCTTACGTCGTTTTATACACGCAAATATTCACGGGCGTAAGAAGGCACTTTTATCTCACCTGGTTACCTCGAGGGAACCACCATGACCCCTACAGCAGTATTGAAAAAGGAGATGCCTCCTTACAACGTGTTCGATGAGCGCTGCCCGACACGCGGCGTGCTGACGCGTATCGCCGATAAGTGGGCACTGTTAATCCTTGCGCGCCTTGAGAATGGACCGATGCGCTTTAATCATCTTCAACGCGATATTCAGCGAATCACCAAAAAGGTGCTGACCCAGTCTTTACGCAAGCTGGAACGAGATGGGCTGGTGTCGCGAAAGATATTCGCCACGGTACCTGTCACAGTCGAGTACAGCCTGACACCGCTTGGCCAGACGTTAACTGAAACGGTGACGGTGCTGGCGCACTGGGTGGAAAATAATATTGATGCTATTGTGGCGGCACAATCCGCTTATGACGCCGCCAACACGTAACCAGAACCGGACGCTCAGGACAACATAAACGCCACGGCATCCGCAGCATGGATAGCGGTGGTATCAAATACCGGGAGAGGGCTTCGCTCAACGGGTACCAGTAAACCGATCTCCGTGCAGCCAAAGATCACCCCTTCGGCCCCCTGCTGCGCGAGTTTCTCGATGACGCTGACATAGAAGGCGCGGGAGGTTTCACTGAAGGTTCCAAGGCAGAGCTCGTCAAAGATAATCTGATTGATGCGCGCCCGGTCTTCTTCTTCCGGGATCAGACTTTCGATCCCAAACTCGCTGTGTAAGCGCCCGCGGTAGAAATCCTGCTCCATGGTGTAGCGTGTGCCCAGCAGCGCTACGCGGCGCATCCCGGATGCCGCAATTGCACGCCCGGTCGCGTCAGCGATATGCAGGAACGGCAGCGAGCAGCGGTTCTCAATATGCGACGCCACCTTGTGCATGGTATTGGTACACAGCACTACCCCCTCGGCGCCGGCCCGCTCAAGCCCGAGCGCCGCCTGGGCCAGGATCTCCCCGGCTTTATCCCACTCGCCGCTCGACTGGCAGGCTTCGATTTCATGGAAATCCACGCTGTGCAGGAGCAGGCTTGCGGAGTGCAGACCACCCAGACGCTGCTTCACCCCTTCGTTAATCAGGCGATAATAAGGGATTGTCGATTCCCAGCTCATTCCACCTAACAGGCCGATCGTTTTCATCATCCCTCCTTTTCGTTGATTTCTTCTTTTAACATAACCGATGCCAATAAAAAAAGGCGCTCTGTTCAGCGCCTTGTTAAACCAATATCGGTTATCGCCTGCATACGCTGGAATACGTAGACAGGCAATACGATCACACGCCGATGTTCCGCAGCTTCTCCCCGGCCATCAGCTTGCGCTCGATGTGTTCCAGCGTCACGCCTTTAGTCTCCGGGATCAGCCAGAACGTGATGCCAATAAACGCCACGTTCAGCACCGTATAGAGCCAGAACGTTCCCGCTGCGCCAATCGCGTCCAGCAGCGTCAGGAAAGTCGCACCGATGATCATGTTCGATACCCAGTTGGTGGTCGTGGAGCAGGTGATGCCAAAGTCACGGCATTTAAGCGGCTGGATTTCGGAGCACAGGATCCACACTACGGGCGCGGCGCTCATCGCGTAGCCTGCGATACACATCATGGTCATCCCGACAGAAAGCCAGGAAAGTCCGCTGGAGGCCGTGCCGTTATCAAACTGCATCAGGCAGTAGCCGAGGATCAGCGTGCCGAGCGCCATCACGCTGAAGCCAATTTTGAGCGCCGGTTTGCGGCCCGCCTTGTCCACGGTGAATACGGCAATAAAGGTGGCGAACATGAAGGTCAGCCCGACCACCAGGGTGGCGATCATCTGCTGTTCCGTGGTGGTGAACCCAGCCATTTTGAATATGCGCGGCGCGTAGTACATGATGATGTTCATGCCGGTGAACTGCTGCATCGCCTGCAGCAGCATGCCGAGGAAGACCGCCCGGCGCACGTTGCGGTTGATTTTAAACAGCGCCCAGCCCCCCTGCTTGAGCTTCAGGCTTTCGCGGATCTCGTTCAGCTCTTCGCGGGCTTTTTCGGAGGTATCGCGCAGCATGCGCAGCACCTCTTCTGCCTCCACGTGGCGCCCTTTTTGCGCCAGCCAGCGCGGGCTGTTCGGCAGGAAAATCACTAAGACAATCAGCACCACCGCTGGCAGCGCCAGCACGCCAAGCATTGCGCGCCAGTTGCCGCTGTAGCTGAAGTACGTGTCAGACAGGAACGCCAGCACAATACCCAGCGTGACCATCAGCTGATACATGCTGATCATCTTCCCGCGCACGTTCTCACTCGCCATTTCGGAGAGATAAAGCGGTGCCGTATAGGAGGCAATCCCCACCGCCACGCCCAGCAGTACGCGGGAAAGCAGCAGAACCTCAACGTTTGCGGCAAACGCGGAGCCAATGGAGCCGGCGACAAACAGAATCGCCCCGGCCATCAGGCTGTATTTGCGCCCCAGACGAAACGAGAGCCAGCCGTTGAACAGCGCGCCGATGGCCGCGCCCAGCATCATGCTGCTCACCACCCACTCCTGCAGGCGGCTGCTCAGGGTAAAGTGATCGGTAATAAACGGTAATGCACCGGCAATGACGCCAATATCCAGTCCAAATAACAGGCCCGCCACGGCAGCGGCAATGGAGACAAACTGATTCATGCGCCGGGTATCGCGCAGCGCAGCGGGCATTAGGGTAGAGTCATTTATAGATGTCATATTTTTCCTGCCTCAACAGCAAAATTCGTTAAATGAAATTACGAGATAGTGAAGAAAAGTGTCAGGCGGGAATTCGTGAAGATATGGATTATTTCGCTATGGCATCACGATCTGTGATGGACATTACAATTTCAACTAATGCTGAAATCACACCGTTTTTTATTAATTACCTAATATTTAAGCAATAAAACTGTGATACGCGTCATTTATGAATTTTCAGTATGGATTTTTCATCTTATGTCATATGGATAATGGCAATTTTTAGCCAAAAAAAAACCTCCACCCGAGGGCAGAGGTTCGTCATGCAGGTGGAATTAACGTGCCAGCCAGCCGCCATCAACCGCCACGGTGTAGCCGTTGATATAGTCCGATGCCGACGAGGCCAGAAAGACCACCGGCCCCATCAGATCGCGCGGAAGCCCCCAGCGCCCCGCCGGAATGCGGTCGAGGATTTCCGCGCTGCGCTGCTCGTCTGAACGCAGCTGCTGGGTGTTGTTGGTCGCCATGTAACCCGGCGCAATGGCATTCACATTAATATTATGCTTCGCCCATTCGTTCGCCAGCAGGCGGGTCACGCCCATCACGGCGCTTTTAGACGCGGTGTAAGACGGCACGCGGATACCGCCCTGGAACGAGAGCATGGAGGCAATATTCACGATCTTGCCGCCGTTCCCCTGCGCGATAAAGTGCTTTGCCGCCGCCTGGGACATGAAAAATACGCTCTTGATGTTCAAATCCATCACGTCATCCCAGTCGCGTTCACTGAAGTTGATCGCATCTTCACGGCGAATCAGCCCGGCGTTGTTGACCAAAATGTCGATATGGCCGAATTCCGCCACCGCGCGATCCAGCAGTTCAGGAATGGCATCGATTTTACGCAGGTCGGCGGTCAGGCTCAGGAAACGGCGACCCAGCGCCGTCACGCGTTCGATGGTTTCCGTCGGTTCAACGATATTAATCCCGACGATATCGCAGCCCGCTTCCGCCAGGCCTAACGCCATCCCCTGACCCAGCCCGGTGTCACATCCGGAAACCACCGCCACTTTCCCCTGCAGAGAGAATGCATCCAGAATCATGTTTATTCCTTACTCTTTCAGAGCCTGTCACTCACAGGCAGGTTTACGCTTCACCGCCCGCGACTAGCGCAGATCGCTGACCGCAACATGGTCCATATCATCAAAGACCTGGTTTTCGCCCACCATTCCCCAGATAAAGGTGTAGGCTTTTGTCCCAACGCCGGAGTGAATAGACCAGCTCGGCGAAATCACCGCCTGCTCGTTGTGCATCACGATATGGCGCGTTTCCTGCGGCTGTCCCATCATGTGGAACACGCAGGCGTCCTCATCCATGTTGAAGTAGAAGTAGACTTCCATCCGGCGCTCGTGGGTATGGCACGGCATGGTGTTCCACAGATTCCCTGGCGCAAGCTCGGTCAACCCCATGCTGAGCTGACAGGTCTCCAGCACGTCCGGCACGAAATATTTATTGATGGTGCGGCGGTTGCTGGTGAGGTTGTCGCCCAGCGTCACGGGCGCGACGTCTGCCGTGGTCACTTTTTTGGTTGGACAGGTGGTGTGAGCCGGCGCGCAGTTGTAGTAAAACTTCGCAGGCTTGCTGGCATCGATGCTGGCAAAGACCACGTCTTTCGCCCCTTTACCTACGTACAGTGCCTCGCGATGGCCAATCTCATAGCACTGTCCGTCTACGGTGATGGTGCCCGGTCCGCCAATGTTAATCACCCCCAGCTCGCGACGCTCGAGGAAATAATTCACGCCCAGCTGTTTACCGACCTCGCCGCCCACGGAGACGGTTTTCGTTACGGGCATAATGCCACCCACAATAATGCGGTCGATATGGCTGTAAACCATGGTGTACCTGTCGGCCTCGAATATCTGCTCGACTAAAAATGCCTTGCGCAGCCCCTGAGTATCCAGCGTTTTGGCGTGCGCGCTGTGGATGCTTTCTCTGACGTCCACGGTAACCTCCAGATGTGGTCATGCCCGAAGGCGGGAAGTAAAACGAAACAGCGTTCCGTTTTTCATAATAAGCACATACTATCGGCATAAAGTGAGCTTTTCAATTACATTTAAAACAACGTTTCATTTTTTATTTTTGTTTATAACGGAAATGATGTTCGGATCACACTTAAACCGACGGGAGAAAAAGGGCACAAAAAAACCTCCCGGAGGAGGTCTTTTCAATGAGGAAAGGTTAGCGTTCGATGGCCAGCGCCACCCCTTGCCCGCCGCCGATACAGAGCGTGGCAATCCCTTTGCGGGCATTGCGCTTTTTCATTTCGTGGACCAGCGAAACCAGGATGCGGCAGCCGGACGCCCCGATCGGGTGCCCCAGCGCGATCGCCCCACCGTTCACGTTAACCCGCAGCGGATCCCACTCCAGCATTTTTCCGACGGAGATCGCCTGTGCGGCATAGGCTTCGTTCACTTCGATCAGATCCACATCAGAAAGCTGCCACCCCGCACGCTCCAGACAGCGACGGGTGGCGTAGACCGGCGCGATCCCCATTAGCGCAGGATCAACCCCCACGCTGGCGAATGCCTTAATGCGGGCCAGCACGGGAAGATCGAGTTCGAGGGCTTTGCTTTCGCTCATCATCATGACGGCGGCAGCGCCGTCGTTAATGGAAGAGGCGTTTCCCGCCGTCACCGAGCCCTGCATTTCAAAAGCAGGATTCAGCCTGGCCAGCCCTTCAGCGCTGGCGTCGGTGCGCGGCTGTTCATCGGTATCTACAACCATCACCTCGCCGTTCTGACGCAGCGCGCTGACCGGGACAATTTCGTCGCGAAAACGACCGGAATCAATCGCCGCACGCGCTTTTTGCTGCGAGCTCAGCGCATAGGCATCCTGCACCTCACGGCTGATACCGTACTCGCGCGCCAGATTTTCCGCCGTCACGCCCATATGGTAGTCATTGAAGGCATCCCACAGGCCGTCATGCACCAGGCTGTCGAGCAGCTGACTGTTGCCCAGCTGTGCGCCGGTGCGGCTGTCGGTCAACACGTGCGGCGCGCGGCTCATATTCTCCTGCCCGCCCGCAATGATTACGTCCGCCTCACCACACTGAATGGCCTGCGTCGCGAGATGCAGCGCTTTTAATCCTGAACCACAGACGTCGTTGATGGTGATGGCGGAGACCGTATTGGGCAGCCCGCCCTTCAGCGCCGCCTGACGCGCAGGGTTTTGCCCGGCACCGGCCGTGAGGACCTGTCCCAGAATCACCTCGTCAACTTCATGTGCTGCGATCCCGCTACGTTCCACCAGCGCTTTCACCACCACGCTCCCCAAGTCAACCGCCGAGTGACGCGCAAGCGCTCCCTGAAAACAGCCGATAGCTGTACGCAACGCACCCACTATTACGACATCTTTCATCACGACCTCTGTGTTAAATGACATGACGATAGTAGAGGATTGTTACTGGCAATTATCTTAATTGTTTAAAAATAGTGAGTTTAATCACAAGGATCAGCGTGCATCCTGCAGATACTGTCGCAGCCAGCTTCCGGCAACACCGGGAGGGGATCGTTTATTCCACAGCAGATCGATGCCGATCGCCCGCGGCCAGCCGGGAACATTGAGCTGTACCAGGGATTTCGCGGCGGCAAACTCATCCACCAGCGCGCACGGCAAGACGCACCAGCCAAATCCCTGTACCGCCATACTCAAGAGTAACAGGTAATTCGGGGCTGACCAGACGGGCCCGCGCGCGATCTCCGCCTCGCGCTCAAGATAGGTGCTCAGCCGTAGCTCTCGCCAGCCGTGCAGCTCGTCACGCTGAACGTCATGTTGTCCGGCGAGCGGATGCGTGGTCGCGACATAGATCGCCATGCGGGTCTGCATCGGCAGCCGGATAGCGCCGATATCCGTAGGATAACCGTCTCGCGCCTCGGTGAGGCCAATCTGCGCGCGCTCCTTTTGCAGGAGATCGATCACGTCCTCCTCCTCGCCAATCAGACATTCGAATTCCGTATGGGGAAAGCGCGCGTCAAACTGTTTCATCATCTCTTCCAGCACGTCCGGGTTGAGGGTATCAGAAAGGACAAACGTCAGACGCGCCTCCGTTTGCGCCGATAGCGACACCGCCAGCTCATCCAGCCGCGTGCTGGCGGCGAGAATAGCCTGCACATAGCCCAGCACCTGTTCCCCCTGGGCCGTTAACACCGGCTGGCGTGCCGAGCGGTCAAACAGCTCGAAGCCCAGGTCGGCTTCAAGATTGGCAATGGACGTGCTGACCGTCGACTGGCTTTTACGCAGCCGGCGTGCGGCCGCAGAGAAAGAGCCTGCCGCAACGGTCTCGACAAACGCGGTAAGGGCTTCGGGTGAATAGCGCATAACCTATCTACTTTAGCGATGGATACTATCTTTAATATATCAGCTTTAGCGATGAAAATAGGCCACATCAACGCCCATACCGGCGAATTAACGAGGTCTATCGCTATGCAACATCAGGATGCACTCCACCGTAAACTGCCGGAGCGGATCTTTCATGCAGTCTGTTTTGAAGGAATTGCGACGGCGATCCTCGCCCCTACGGCGGCGTGGCTCATGCAGCGTTCCGTGGTGGAAATGGGTGGGTTGACCATTATTCTGGCGACCACCGCCATGCTGTGGAACATTATTTATAACTTCGGCTTCGACCGTTTCTGGCCCGTTCAGCGCGTCAAACGTACGGCAAAAGTGCGTGCGTTGCATGCGCTGGGGTTCGAATGCGGGTTTATTGTGATTGGCGTGTCGATTGTCGCCGCCGTACTGGGCGTCACCCTGCTGCAGGCATTCACACTGGAAATAGGTTTCTTCCTGTTCTTCCTGCCGTACACCATGTTCTATAACTGGGCGTACGATTGCCTCCGCGAGAAATTTCTTAAGCGCCGCCAGCAACGACGCGCCCTGGCAGGCTAAATGCCTTCTGGCCGGACGCCCGTTCCGGCCAAACGCCTTCGAAGCAACTGCGCTCTCCGTGCATAACTATGGTAAATTGCACTCCATTCCGATGGTTTGATAGTTGATACGTTGCTCTAATGTCGAAAATTTGGTCAAAAGATGAGACTCTCTGGAGTTTCGCTCTCTACGGCACGGCCGTGGGCGCAGGAACGCTCTTCCTGCCCATTCAGCTGGGCTCCGCAGGCGCAATCGTCCTGTTTATTACCGCCCTCGTGGCCTATCCCTTAACCTACTGGCCGCACAGAGCGCTGGCGCAATTTATCCTCTCGTCAAAAACGAAAGGCAACGAAGGGATCACCGGCGCCGTTTCGCACTATTACGGCCGGAAGATCGGCAACCTGATCACCACACTCTATTTCATCGCCTTCTTTGTGGTGGTGCAGATTTATGCGGTGGCCATCACCAACTCGTTAACCGAGCAACTGGGAAAACACCTGACGGTGGATACCGCCGTTCGCGTGCTGGTCAGCCTGGGCGTGGTGCTGGTCCTGAATCTGATCTTCCTGATGGGACGGCATATCACGATAAAAGTGATGGGCTTCCTGGTGTTTCCGCTGATTGCCTATTTCCTGTTTGTCTCGCTCTATCTGATCGGCAGCTGGCAGCCCTCGCTGCTGACCAGCCAGATGGCCGTCGATCGCCACACGCTGCACCAGGTCTGGATTTCAATTCCGGTGATGGTATTTGCGTTCAGCCACACGCCGATTATCTCGACGTTTGCAGTTGACCGTCGCGAGAAATTTGGCGACGGCGCCATGGATAAATGCAAGAAAATCATGAAGGTGGCGTACCTGATTATCTGCCTGAGCGTGCTGTTCTTTGTCTTCAGCTGCCTGCTCTCTATTCCGCCGTCGTACATTGTGGCCGCCAAAGAGGAAGGGGTGACTATCCTGTCCGCGTTGTCGATGATGCCTTCTTCACCGGCGTGGCTGGGAATTTCCGGGATTGTCGTGGCGATAATTGCGATGTCGAAATCGTTCCTCGGCACCTATTTTGGGGTGATTGAAGGGGCGACGGAGATCGTGAAGTCGTCGCTGAATCAGGTGGGCGTGAAAAAGAGCCGCGCCTTTAACCGCGCGATTTCCATTATGGGGGTGTCGTTAATCACCTTTGCCGTCTGCTGCATTAACCCGAACGCCATTTCGATGATTTACGCCATCAGCGGCCCGCTTATCGCCATGATCCTGTTTATCATGCCGACGCTGTCGACGTATCTGATCCCCTCCCTGAAACCGTACCGTTCCATTGGCAACCTGCTGACGCTGATCGTTGGGGTGCTGTGCGTGTCGGTAATGTTCGTCGGCTAACCCCTCTTTGATGCCCGGCGCTCTGCCGGGCATGTCATTCAGTCTCGTCCCGTAACGTCCAGCGGAAAAGGTCTGTCCTGCACCACCGTTTTCATGACAAGCGTTGAGCGAAGATGCTGCACGCCAGGCATGGCGGAAAGCTTCTCGTCATAGAGCTTCTGGAAAGCGGAGAGGTCGCGGGTCACAACGTGCATCAGATAATCGGGATCGCCAAACAGACGCTGCGCCAGCACGATCTGCGGGATCTCCTCCACCGCCTCCTCAAACGCGCTAACCGCCTTTCGGTCCCCTTCTTTCAGCGTCGCAAAGACGATTGCCAGGAAGTTAAACCCCATTTTGGCGGGATCCAGGCTGGCACGGTATCCCGTTATGGCCCCGCTTTGCTCCAGCGCCCGCACGCGACGATGGCAGGGCGAGAGGCTTAGATTGACCCGCTCAGCCAGCTCGGTAAGCGACAGGCGTCCATCAGACTGGAGCGCCGCAAGAATTTTTCGATCAATGCTGTCCATTTGGAAGATTTTCTCAATTTCACCGTGTTATGAGCATAACATTGAAAGCCTATTTCGCAGGGTTAACGATATTCTTTTTCGCAACGTTTAACGCACTGCGGGAGTTTTCAGAACGATGGAAATGAGTATTGTGGCCGGCTTTTGGGTGGTTTCGTTTCTGCTCATCATGACGCCAGGCGCCGACTGGGCCTACGCCATTAGCGCCGGGATTAACGGGCGACGCGTGGTACCGGCGGTGCTGGGGCTGATGTCAGGGCATCTGTTAGCCACGCTCATTGTCGTGGCTGGCGTGGGGGTCGTGATTGCTCAACATCCGCTGGCGTTAACCGGGCTGACCCTCGCGGGGGCCGCGTATCTCCTGTGGCTCGGCATCGGACTGTTGCGTCACCCTGCCGCCCCGGAAAAAGCGAGCCACCACGCGGGAAACTGGCGACAGTGGGCGGTGAAAGGGCTCTGTATTAGCGGCCTAAACCCGAAAGTGTTTTTGCTGTTCCTGGCCCTGCTCCCGCAGTTTACAGACCCGACCGGGAGCTGGTCGTTAGCAATGCAAATGTCCACGCTTGGGATGATGCACCTTATCACCTGTACGCTGGTCTATCTGCTGGTGGGGTATGGTTCAAAAGCGGTGCTGGCGACCCGGCCACAGGCGGCGCGTCGGGTGAGCATGGCATCTGGAGGGATAATGGTGCTGATCGCGATGGTATTGCTGCTTGAGCAGGTAAGATAAAAAAACACCGGCCATCGCCGGTGTTATTTACGCCCGAATATCGTCATATTCCCGCGTTTTATCAAACTCATGTTTCGCGAACGGGCACAGCGGAATAATTTTGCGGTTCTCACCGCGCATCTTCTCCACCACTTTCGCTACCAGCTGTTTACCGACGCCCTGCCCTTTCAGGCTCTCATCCACATCGGTGTGCTCGATAATGCTCAGGTGCTCGCCGGTCGGCACGAAGACAATCTCCGCGACCTGGTTGCCGTTCGCATCATTCACGTAAAACTTGTTATGGCCTTCCAGAATATCCATGGTTCCTCGCTTATTTTTGGCGATACTTCAGCGCACCGCTCGGGCAGGTATCAATCACGCGGACAACCGTTTCAACGTCCACTTCATCGGGAATAATCCACGGTTTACGTTTCAGATTAAACAGCTTTGCACTGCCACGCACGCAGTTACCGGAGTGTTTGCAGATCCCGGTGTTGAAGTAAACGTCAATTTTCTCGCCGGTATAGGCCCGGTAACCCGCATCCAGTAGCTCTTTATCCATGACATTGCCTCTGTAATTATTATCGTGCTGAATGAAGAATAGCCTGACGGGATCCTGATGGCTATAACGCCGAAAACGAAAAGCCAGGTCACAACTCTTTTCTTGCCAGATTGCGTCCGCTATTTGCCCATGTCAGGCTCGGCAAATGTCACTTTTACATAACATCCGCAGGTTGAATGAAACGCAGACTCTCTTTTCAGGTAAAGCTGTTTTTAGCGCTGGTGTGCTTCTCCTGCCTGCTGTTAGTTCTGCTGGGAACGATCCTGTTTCATTTTATTGACCGGCAGCTCCATCACGATCTCGGCCAGCGTGCCCGGGTTCAGGCCAGCCAGATCGCGCTGATGCCGGGTCTGGCGGCAATGGTTGCGGCCAGAGATATCCCCGGCATCGCCCGGTTAATCCAGCCGCTTCGCGCCGAAAGCGATGCCAGCTACATTGTGATTGGCGATACCGAGGAACAGCACCTCTATCATTCGGAATCCCCGGAGCGGATTAATTTACCGATGATCGGCGGAGATAATGCGGAGGTATTAAAGGGCAAAACCATTATTTCCGTGCGCCAGGGCGGGATTGGGGTTTCACTGCGCAGCAAAGCGCCGATCTTTAACGCGCAGCACCAGGTGATTGGTATTGTCTCGGTCGGCTATCTGACCTCCTATATTGCCAATATTAATGCCCGCATTCTCTGGCAGTCCGGGCTGTACGGCGCGGCTCTTCTGCTGCTGCTGTTTATGTTCTCCTGGCTGTTTACCCGCAATCTCAAAAAACAGATGTTCCGACTGGAGCCGAAAGATATCGCTCAGCTGGTTTTGCAGCAGCGCGCGCTATTAGAAGCTATGTATGAGGGGGTATTTGCCGTCAATGAAGAGAAGCAGCTGATTTTAATTAACCGCGCCGCACGAGAAATGCTGGATATTCGGCAAAGTGAGAAAGCGCTTATCGGCAAACCGCTGGAAGACGTTCTGCAGACGTCGCCAGGCTTTTTATCCCAGCGCTACGCCTCGGTGAGCAGTGGCCGCCACGACCAGATTGCCGTGCTGAACCAGCGGGAGGTAATCGTCAACCGTGTCGCGATTGAGGTCGAACCCGGCGTTGAAAGCGGCTGGGTCTACAGCTTTCGCGACAAAAATGACATCAACACCCTCAGCAGCCAGCTCAGTCAGATCAAGCGCTATGCCGATAACCTGCGCATTATGCGCCACGAGCAGCTGAACTGGACCGCCACGCTGGTGGGCTTACTGCAGATGAAACACTATGACGAGGCGATTCGTTACATCCAGGTGCAGTCCGAAGGGGCGCAGCGGGTGCTGGACTTCGTCTCCGCCCGTTTTTCCTCTCCCGCGCTGTGTGGTCTGCTGCTTGGAAAATACGTCAGCGCGCGCGAAAAAGGCATCGAATTGCTGTTTGATCCCGCCTGCCAGCTCACCCGAATGCCCGCCACGCTCAACGAAACGGAGCTGATGTCCATTATTGGTAACCTGCTGGATAACGCGGTGGACGCGACCCTTAAGGCACCGGTCCCCTCGCCGGTGGAACTCTACATTTCTGACCGTAACCAGGAGCTGCTGATCGAGGTGGCCGACCGGGGCTGCGGGGTGGAGGATGCGATGAAGCCGCATATTTTCCGCCAGGGATTCAGCAGCAAACCGGAACGTGAAAACGACATTGTGGGCACCGAGCACGGTATTGGCCTGTATCTGGTGGCAGGATATATCGATAAGGCTGGCGGCAGCATTGAGATTGCCGACAACACGCCACAAGGGACTATTTTTTCTGTGTTTATTCCGAATGGGCTAAAGCATGACCCGAGCACTTGATGTTGTGATCGTTGAAGATGAGCCGCACCTGGCGGAGCTGCATCGCGAGTATATCGAGCAGAATTTTCATTTACGCGTGGTGGGTATCGCCGCGTCGATTGAGCAGGCATGTCGCCTGATTCGTCAGCACCAGCCGCGGCTAATCCTGCTGGACAACTATCTTCCGGACGGTAAAGGCGTGGAGCTCATCGATAACCCGCTGCTGAAAAGCTATGAGTGTTCAGTGATCTTCATCACCGCCGCCAGCGATATGCAGACCTGCAGCCACGCCATGCGCAGCGGCGCGTTTGATTACCTCATCAAGCCCGTCTTTTTCCAGCGCCTGCACGCTTCGCTGGAGCGGTTTATGCGCTTCATCCACACCGTGCAGCAGGTGAAGGTAGTCGACCAGCATGCGCTGGATCGCCTGTTTCATCTGCCTGCCGCGGAAGCCTCCGTTACGCCGTCCACAAAGGGCATTGAGCCCCAGACGCTGGAACGCATTAAACGCCTGTTCGCCGAGCATCCCGAGAGCGCGATGTCGGTTGAGGAGGTGGTGGAAAACGTGGGGATCAGCAAAACCACGGGTCGCCGTTATCTTGAATACTGCGTGGAGAGCGGGTTAATCAGCGTTGAAATGCTGTACGGCAATATTGGCCATCCTCGCCGGTTATACCGCAAAGCCCCCGATAAACCGTAATCCGCAACCGTTCGTTGGCTAACGTTCGCGGATTTTATGGTGTTAATTGCTGAAACGACGGCGACAATCACACTTCGGAATCATTGCCCTCGCCTCCCTATTGTCGGAGGCGCGCTTTACGCTATGTTGACAATTAGTTCCTCAAATGTAACTAAAAGGTTAACTATAATGTCGAACACGTTCCGAATTTCTCTGCTTACCGCTACCGTACTGTTCTCTGCTTCTGCACTGTCTGCCCTGCCGCAGGGTTATCCTGCTGAGTATCAAAAAGTGGTTGATGCCGCCACGAAAGAGGGCAAGGTTGTCATCTATTCCACCACCGACATCAAAGCTGCCGGGCCGCTGATCCAGGGCTTCGAAAAAACCTACCCAGGCATTAAAGTCGAATACAACGACATGAACAGCACCGAGTTGTACAACCGTTTCATCAGCGAACAGGCTTCCGGCGGCGTGAGCGGCGACGTGGTCTGGAGCTCCTCGATGGACACCGGCCTGAAGCTCGCCACCGACTACGCCATGGAGTACAAATCTCCGGAGCAAAGCCAGCTGCCGAAATGGGCGGTCTGGAAAGATAAGGCCTACGGCACCACCTATGAGCCAGTGGTCTTTATCTACAACAAGCGTCTGATCCCGGCTGGCGACGTGCCGGATTCTCACGCCGCGCTGGCGAAGCTGATTGCCAGCCAGACGGACAAATTCAAGAACAAAGTCACCACCTACGATATCGAAAAATCGGGTCTGGGCTTTATGCTCTCGGTGCAGGATCACAACGCCGATCCGAACTACTTTAAGACCCTGGCCGACGTCGCCAAAGGGGGCCTGTCGGTGCAGTCGTCTACCGGCACCATGATGGAGCGCGTCTCCTCTGGTGAAAACCTGATCGGCTTCAACATCCTCGGTTCTTATGCGGAAGCGCGTGCGAAGAACGATCCGTCACTCGGCATCTCCTATCCGAAGGATTACACCCTGGTGCTGTCACGCGTGTCGTTCATCAGCCAGCAATCGCAAAACAGCAATGCCGCGAAGCTGTGGCTGGACTACGTGCTCTCTGAACAAGGGCAAAACATTCTGGCCAATCAGGCGGACATCCCCTCCATTCGTAACGATATCGAAGGCAAGAATGATATCGACGGCCTGACCAAAATCCTCGGCAACGCGCTGAAGCCGATCCCGGTTGATGAAACGCTACTGGAATACCTGCAGCCGAAAAAACGCCTCGAGTACATCAAAGAGTGGCGTACCGCCGCCGGTAAATAAGCGTCTGAGTGCGGCGCTGGCCGCCGCGCTCCCTTATCGACTGAGTTCGTTTTTCTGGGCTGCAATACCAGGGATACCCCATGAATACATTACGCAGAAAGTGGCAAAGCCTGCCGCGAGGCATCGTCGTGCTGATAACCGCCCTGGTTATCTACACGCCGCTGTCGTTTATCGTGATACAGAGCTTCCTGTCCGCGCCGTTCTTTTCGCCGTCAAAAGAGTGGAGCTTTGAATCATTTGATTTTATTTTCACCGACCCCGATTTTTATAAAGCCCTGAAAAGCGGCTTTATTCTGGCCTTCGGGCTGGTCTTTATCTCTATCCCGCTGGGTGGCGTGCTGGCGTTTCTGATGGTGCGTACCGACCTGCCCGGTCGCCGGCTGATTGAGCCGCTGATCCTGGTCCCGATTTTCGTTTCACCGATGGTGCTGGGCTTCGGCTACGTGGTGGCCGCCGGTCCGGTGGGCTTTCTCTCCCAGTGGGCTGAGGCGCTGATTGGCTTTGTGCCGTGGAACATCTACGACATGTCGAGCATTGTGGTCATTGCCGGCCTGACGCACGTCCCGCACGCCTATCTGTATATCTCGTCAGCGCTGCGTAGCGTGGGCTCCGACGTGGAAGAAGCCGCGCGCACCGCGGGCGCGTCGCCCTGGCAGGTGATGACCTCCGTCAGCCTGCCGATGGTGCGCCCGTCCATTCTGTACGCCACCGTGCTGCTGTTCTTCCTGGGGCTGGAGGTGTTCGGCCTGATGCTGGTCCTCGGCGACCCGGAAGGCAACATGGTGCTGGCGACCTATCTCTATAAGCTGACGAACAAGATGGGTACCCCATCCTATAACCTGATGGCGGCGGTTGCCGTGGTGCTGATCTGCATCACCATCCCGCTGGTGATGCTCCAGCGTCGCCTGATGCGCACCGCCAACCGCTTCGTCACCATGAAGGGCAAGGCCTCGCAGGCCCGCGCGCTACCGCTGGGTAAATGGCGCTGGGTGGCTGGCGCGGTGATTGCCTTCTGGCTCACCGTCACCATCGGAGTTCCGCTGCTCGGCGTGGTGCTGCGCGCGTTTATCTCCAACTGGGGCGTGGGCGTTTCGCTGTGGGACGAGCTTTCTCTGAACACCTTCCGCACCATCTGGGCGCAGCCCAACCTGCTGCGCGCCATCGTCAACTCCATGGCGATTGGCGTCATTGGCGGCGCGCTGGCCGTGGTGTGCTACCTGTTTGTCGGCATTGCCATGCACCGTAAGCCGGACAACACCACGCGTTTCCTGGACTACAGCGTGCTGGTGCCGCGCGCCGTGCCTGGCCTGCTGGCGGGTCTGGCCTTCCTGTGGGTGTTCCTGTTCCTGCCGATGTGGCTGGATAACTCGCTAAAATCAGGCTGGCTTTCCGGGTTTGCCTGGACCGACTGGATGCGCGAAAACGTCATCGTCTGGCTGCGTTCGCTGCGCAGCACCATTTTCAGCGTCTGGCTGGCCTATACCGTGGTGTGGATGGCTTACGGGCTGAGGCTTATCTCTTCCACGCTGCTGCAGGTAGGGCCGGAGCTTGAAGAAGCCGCGCGCAGCACCGGGGCAACGCGCGGGCAGATCACCCGCCACGTCACTATTCCGCTCTCCCGCTACGGTCTGATCGGTTCGTGGCTGCTGATGTTCCTGATCTTTGAACGCGAATACTCAACGGGTGTGTACCTGCTTTCACCCGGCACGGAGACCATCGGCTCGATGCTGGTTTCCCTCTGGGCCGCGGGTGCCATTGATATCGTGGCGGCGCTCTCTTTCATTAACATCCTGCTTGTCGTGGTAGGTCTGGGCATTGCCCTTCGTTTCGGAGTGAAAATACATGATTGAATTAGCGGTTGACGATCTGCACTTAACCTACGGCGACAATCCTGTTTTAAAAGGTGTCTCCATGAACCTGAAGCGCGGCGAAGTGGTCTCCTTGTTAGGCCCCTCCGGCAGCGGCAAAACCACCCTGCTCCGCGCCGTCGCGGGTCTGGAAAAACCGACCCAGGGCTCGATTGTGATTGGCAACAATAAAGTTTACGACGGCACGCCGCGCAGTGAGGTCCCGGCGGAAGAGCGTAACCTGGGGCTGGTATTCCAGTCCTACGCCCTGTGGCCGCACAAAACCGTGTTTGAGAACGTGGCCTATCCGCTCAAGCTGCGCAAAGTCCCGGCCAAAGAGATCCAGCAGCGCGTGCAGGACGTGCTGGACCAGCTGGGTCTGGGCCATCTTGGCAAACGTCACCCGCACCAGCTCTCCGGTGGGCAGCAGCAGCGCGTGGCGATTGGCCGCGCGCTGGTGTACAACCCGCCGGTGATTTTGCTGGACGAGCCGCTTTCCAACCTCGACGCCAAGCTGCGCGAAGAGGCCCGCGTGTTCCTGCGCGAGCTGATTATCAAGCTCGGGCTGTCCGCGTTGATGGTGACGCACGACCAGAACGAAGCGATGTCCATTTCCGACCGTATCCTGCTGCTCAACAACGGCAAAATTGAGCAACAGGGCACGCCGCAGGAGATGTACGGCTCGCCGAAGACGCTATTTACCGCCGAGTTTATGGGCAGCAACAACCGCCTGCACGGCAAGGTCACCGAAGTGCGCGACGGCAGAGCGCGTATCGAAGGCAAAGGCTGGGTGCTGTGGGGCCAGGCGGGCGAAGGGGTACAGAGCGGTAATGACGCCACGGCGGTGATCCGCGTCGAGCGCGTCGCGGTGGTTGAGGGGCCAGGGGAAAATCAGCTTGAGCTGCCGCTGCTCACCAGCATGTATCTCGGCGACCGCTGGGAATACCTGTTCCGCACGGTGGGAGATGATTTTGTGATCCGTGCGTATGGGCATGAGGTGCGGGATCCACAGCACTGCCATCTTTCGCTGCCGGAGAAGCATGTTTGGGTGTTCCCGAAAGGGTGAGGGTGAGTGTGAGAGGAAAAGGCTGCGGGATGCGGCCTTTTTACATTAGAAATGTATTTAGTTTAACTTAACTCAAACTCAATAAAATATAACGCTTTGAATTTGATACGCTTATTTACCACCCACTTTCCCTGTCGGTACAATTTCCTTATGAATTTGTATAACAACATGAGGAAAAGAAAAATGGCTATTCCAGCTTACCTATGGCTTAAAGATGACGGCGGCGCAGACATTAAAGGCTCTGTAGACGTTCAAGATCGTGAGGGCAGCATTGAGATCACCGGATTTTCCCATAATCTCAGCATTCCAACGGACGGAATGACGGGAAAGATCACAGGAACCCGCAAGCACTCAGCTGTGCTAATTCAAAAAGAGTTTGATAGTTCATCCCCCTACCTCTATAAAGCCGTAGCCACTGGTCAGACGCTAAAATCTGCTGAGTTCAAATGGTACAAGATCAACGACGCAGGACAGGAAGCGGAATACTTCAACTTCCTGCTTGAAGGCGTAAAAGTTGTCGGCGTTTCGCCAGTGATGCACGACACCAAAGATCCGACCAAAGAGAAGCATACCCACCTTGAGTGCGTAGAACTTCGTTATGAAAAAATCACATGGAAATACTGCGATGGTAACGTGCAGTTCACCGATGCATGGAATGAGAGAGCGCAAGCGTGAGATACCCAACATTAGCGGCATCACCTCACCCGCCGTTTGATGTGTCCTCTTTCGCCCCGCCAGGCGTGAATATCGTCAGTAATATGATGATGGCTCGCTTTCATCGTGGCCCGTCAGCCCTCACCTATGCATGGTTTTATCAGCAGGTAAGAGGGCATGGACCATGGGATTACAAACAGCGCGATAGACAGTTCGAGAGTTTTGGAAACTTCCATTACGGGGCTGTTGGTCACGCTGCGGGGATTCCTGACGAAGTATTACTTAGGGGCGCAGGATGGGCGCAAAGTCGCGCAGGAACAACTGATGCGGCTTTTGGTAATTGGTATGGCTCAACGCCTTACGGCGATGATCCTAATGACCAATATTGGATAAGAGCGGGTATCGACTATGCAAAACGCACAGGTTTTTAAGAGACGGTATCTTCTTCTGATACCGTTGATTGTTATCGCCTTTGGGGTTTACAACATGCTGCACTTCTCACCACTTGAGCAAGAGATTATCAAGAAGGTGAAAGTAAACAACCAGGCTAATCTATTCATCACGGAAGCGAGTGCAGGCGCCACCACAGGCTTTTCCTACCGTTTCTATTTGTATGATGCTAACAAAGACGATAAATCATTTATTAAGAGTCTGAAGGACGATGACGAGCCTTTCATGATCACTACGGACAAAAACGCATTGAGGAAAGTCGAAAATGATGCGATCTATCTGTCAGTGAAGGGAACCATCTACACCTTTCACAACCAGGCGGCTTATAGAGTGCATGATTCAATCTACTTAGTACCTGTCTACCTCACAGCCATACCCTTCTAAGAGCATAGCCAGCTTTCACGCTGGTGTGACGCAGTGGCAACACCAGGATATTTTAAGCAGGAAGATGTAAACTGGGAGAATAAAGAGACGGCCCCCCACGGGGCGGGTTGTGAAAGTATTTCCTGTTGTCTTCGACCTTATTGCACTTAAAATGACCAGACACATTTTGGGATGGAGTCTTTAATGGATATTGCGCTGCTCAACAGGGGGTGGAACAGAACATGGTCAGATACCATGGTAAATCTGGAAGCCCGGAAACTCGTCGAAACTGCAAATCGGCTATCAGCATTCTATTTGCAAGATGGGATAACACGTATCAAGTTTGTCGAAGAGATAAGGCAGGTCGTAGAGAAAGAATTTGAAACTGCACGACGGGCCAAAACCGATGAAGAATGCATTGCATGCATCAAAAATCTGCGTGCCGAAACAGATAATCTGCAAGAACAAGAACGCTTGTTAAGAACCAGAGCCGCCCAACTTTATGCAAAGGTCGAGTTTGTCAGGGAAAACAATAAAATCGTCGGATACGTGATTTCGGCAATTCATATAGTGGTATCTGGAGCAGCATTATTTGGTGGGATGGTTATGATGTCCACTATGACCCCTGTTGGAGTTCTTGCAGGAGCAGTTTTATTTGTTGATGGTATTAACGGTATAACAAAAGAAGCAAGCCATCTTCGCTATGGTGAACAATCCAAATCGGAAGGAATTTTTGCTGATGGCGCAATGGAGACCGCACAATTTATGGGGTTTAGCCCAAAAAGTGGATTAGCTCTTTATAATACGGTGACTCTAGGGACGAGTGTCTATAGTATCTTCGGCTTAGCAAGGAAACCCGGAGCTTGGCGATTATTCCGTTGGCTGCCGCGTGATTACTACCGAAAAGTTGACACAATGAGCAAGCCTAAGCTAACGATGAAAATCGCTGGATATGGTGTCAAAGCGAAAGTCATTTTTGATCTTCTGGCTACTGATAACAGTACTAATTAAGATTTGTTCGCTCTACAGAATCGCCAAGATTTATAAGCAAGTACAGGCGGTTGTATAAAAATTGCAACCGCTGCGCCACAAGAAAGGCCAATAGCACCAGAGAAAACACTCTGCTCAGATGCGAACATCACAAGAAAAATGAATACAGCAAGGCAACCGGATACAACCCACACGGCAAGAATAAATCGCCTGGCCAGGTCCCTGATTGCATTCCCCAACGTTCCACCATAGCTTTCAACGTTGTTCTTTATCTTCTTCAAATCCGATGGTGTAAAGCCAGAACTCAACAAAGCCTCATCAGTAACATCCATATTGTCCTCTCCGCATTTCTTAACTGGCAATGGCACACATAATCATAGAGATGAACTTTACAGTAATCCACTTGATGTTTGTGCAATGTATTAGATTTCAGACAATAGAAGCCATAAAGCCCCGTTAGTGGTACAAGCAACAAGCGGAGCATAGCGACTGCATCAGGCCAACCTGGTTGGTTTCGCTTTGCGAAAGTCACCAGTGACCTAATCAGATTGTCAGAGGGATCACACCTTATGAGGGTGCTCGTGTACCTTTCGGAGCGTGAGCGAAACGCTGGAAAGGCCTGCATATCGTGTGCAGGTACGTTTACCACTATACACCTGTTTACGCAGCCACAAGGCTGCACATCGGGCTTAAATGCGTATGATCAATCTGTTCGGGAGTTATGCTTTTTGTTCGTTGTTTTGCTGTCGCGGTAAGAACCTGGAACCACCGCCAGCGTGATGATATGCTCCCTTGTACCACGGACCAATCACGCGACAGGTGCGGGCGTAGAACAATGGGTAGTTTAAGTTGTACCTGCTAAAGCGGGGCAACGTAACTAACTGATAAATAATAACTTGTTGTTTTGTCAGGAGATTGGAGCGGGCGAAGGGAATCGAACCCTCGTATAGAGCTTGGGAAGCTCTCGTTCTACCATTGAACTACGCCCGCTTTGAGGTGCGTAAGGCATTATAGACCTTACGCACCTTCATACAAGCCTCTTCACAACTAACTGGCGATTAAATAATCACTTAGCACTTCGGTTTGCTGCCGGGCGCAGGAAGATAGCGCTGCGGATCGATGGCCGTCGCCTTATAGCGGATCTGGAAGTGCAGCTTCACTGAATCCGTACCGGTGCTGCCCATGGTGGCAATCTTCTGCCCGGCTTTGACGTTCTGCCCGTTGTTGACCAGCATCGTGTCGTTGTGCGCATAGGCCGTGATGTAGTCTTCGCCATGCTTAATCATGATCAGGTTACCGTAGCCACGCAGCTGGTTACCGACGTAAACCACCTTCCCGGCCCCGGAGGCATAAACCGGGGTACCGCGCGCAGCGGCGATATCAATACCCTTGTTGCCACCTTCAGAGAGTGAGTAAGGGGCGACCACTTTACCGCTGGCAGGCCAAATCCAGCAGCGCTGTCCAACCGGCGGCCATGACGATTGCGGCACCTGATAGGACGGCGTCACTTTGGCGGTTTTGCCTTTCGAAGAGGACTTTTTACCCGCGGACGATCCGCCGCTAACCTTTAGCTGCTGCCCCACCTCGATGGTGTAGGGCGGAGAGAGATTATTCAGCCGCGCCAGATCCTTCACGCTTGTCCCCGTTGCGCGTGAAATCCTGTACAGGGTGTCCCCGCGTTTGACGGTGTAGACCGAACCGGAATAGCTTCCCGTATCCGAAGATTTGCTCCCTGAACAGCCCGCCAGTAATAGCGTCAGCGTCAGGCAAAAAATAGCGGTAAGGGGTTTTCTCGTCAGGCTTCCTGCAAACAAAACAGATCCTCGGTCAGCGTGAATGGCGCACTATGATAACAGCCAAAACGAACAGGGGTCATGCCCTTTTCCGCTCTACGAGCCAAACCGTTCGTATAAGAATGCAGTATAATGCTTCGGCTGATGGTGCTGAACCACTCGGCAATTTGGCACTGGAGCATCAATGAGTATTCAAGAACACGTTATTTTGGTAAACGACCAGGGAATGGTGATTGGCACTCAGGAAAAATATGCCGCGCACACGTTACATACCCCGCTGCATCTGGCGTTCTCTTCCTGGCTTTTTAACGCAAAAGGCGAATGTCTGATCACCCGACGCGCCTTAAGCAAAAAAGCCTGGCCCGGCGTCTGGACCAACTCCGTGTGCGGCCACCCGCAGTCGGGTGAAGAGACAGTCCAGGCGATAATCCGCCGCTGCCGCTTTGAAGTGGGCGCAGAACTGACCGATATCACCGCCGTCGCCCCTGAATTTCGCTATCGGGAAACCGACCCGTCCGGGATCGTGGAAAACGAAATTTGCCCGGTGTTCGCCGCCCGCATCACCAATGACGTGACGATAAACGAAGATGAAGTGATGGACTATCAGTGGGTTGAGCTGGACGCGCTATTCCGCGCGCTGGACGCGACGCCCTGGGCCTTTAGCCCGTGGATGGTCATGGAAGCGACAACCGCCCGCGAAAAACTTAAAGCCTTCGCGGCGCAATAAAAAAGCCCCTTTCGGGGCTTTTTTTACATCTTAACGCCTTATTTCACCGGGCGCATCGCCGGGAACAGGATCACGTCACGGATGGTGTGGCTGTTGGTGAACAGCATCACCATACGGTCGATACCAATCCCCAGACCTGCCGTTGGTGGCAGGCCGTGCTCCAGCGCGGTCACGTAGTCTTCGTCGAAGAACATCGCTTCGTCGTCGCCTGCCGCCTTCGCGTCAACCTGATCCTGGAAGCGCTGAGCCTGGTCTTCCGCATCGTTCAGCTCGCTAAAGCCGTTGCCGATTTCACGGCCGCCGATGAAGAATTCGAAGCGGTCAGTGATTTCAGGGTTCTGGTCATTACGACGCGCCAGCGGAGAGACTTCAGCCGGGTACTCGGTAATGAAGGTCGGCTGAATCAGGTGCGCTTCGGCCACTTCTTCGAAGATCTCGGTCACGATACGGCCCAGACCCCAGCTCTTCTCTACCTTGATACCGATGCTTTCGGCGATCGCTTTCGCAGAATCGAAGTTATCCAGATCGGCCATGTTAGTTTCCGGACGGTACTTCTTGATCGCTTCGCGCATGGTCAGTTTTTCGAACGGCTTGCCGAAGTCGAAGACTTCTTCACCGTAAGGAACCTGCGTGGTGCCCAGAATATCCTGCGCCAGCGTACGGAACAGGGATTCGGTCAGCTCGATCAGATCTTTGTAATCCGCATACGCCATATAGAGTTCCATCATGGTGAACTCTGGGTTATGACGAACGGAGATCCCTTCGTTACGGAAGTTACGGTTGATCTCGAACACGCGGTCAAAACCACCAACCACCAGACGCTTCAGGTACAGTTCCGGCGCGATACGCAGGTACATGTCCAGGTCCAGGGCGTTGTGATGGGTGATGAACGGACGCGCAGACGCGCCGCCAGGGATCACCTGCATCATCGGGGTTTCCACTTCCATAAAGTCGCGGTTCACCATGAACTGGCGGATACCGGCCATAATCTGGGAGCGAATTTTGAAGGTCTTGCGGGATTCATCGTTAGAGATGAGATCCAGGTAGCGCTGACGATAGCGCGCTTCCTGATCCTGCAGGCCGTGGAATTTGTCCGGCAGCGGGCGCAGGGCTTTGGTCAGCAAACGCAGCTCGGTGCAATGGATAGACAGTTCACCGGTTTTGGTTTTGAACAGTTTACCTTTCGCGCCCAGGATATCGCCCAGGTCCCACTTCTTGAACTGCTCGTTGTAGATGCCTTCCGGCAGATCGTCACGGGAAACGTACAGCTGGATACGGCCGCCAACGTCCTGCAGGGTCACGAAGGAGGCTTTACCCATGATACGACGGGTCATCATGCGGCCCGCAACGGCCACTTCAACGTTCAGCGCTTCCAGCTCTTCGTTCTCTTTCGCGTCGAAGTCAGCGTGCAGTTGGTCTGAGGTGTGGTCACGACGAAAATCGTTCGGGAACGGCACGCCCTGCTCGCGCAGCGCTGCCAGCTTCTCGCGGCGGGTTTTCAGTTCGTTGTTAAGATCGACTACCGCGTCAGCGCCCTGTGCTTGTTGTTCAGACATGTTGGTTCCTCATAACCCTGCTTTCAAACTTGCTTCGATAAATTGGTCCAGGCTGCCGTCCAGCACCGCCTGCGTGTTGCGGGTTTCAACCCCGGTACGCAGGTCTTTGATGCGGGAGTCATCAAGGACGTAAGAACGGATCTGGCTGCCCCAGCCGATGTCAGATTTATTGTCTTCCATCGCCTGTTTCTCAGCATTTTTCTTCTGCATCTCCAGCTCATAAAGCTTCGCTTTCATCTGCTTCATGGCCTGGTCTTTGTTCTTATGCTGGGAACGGTCGTTCTGGCATTGCGTTACCAGCCCGGTTGGAATGTGGGTAATACGCACCGCCGATTCCGTACGGTTAACGTGCTGGCCGCCCGCGCCGGATGCGCGATAAACGTCGATACGCAGGTCCGCCGGGTTAATTTCGATATCGATATCTTCATCAACTTCCGGGTAAACAAACGCGGAGCTGAAGGAGGTATGACGACGGCCGCCGGAGTCGAACGGGCTCTTACGCACCAGGCGGTGAACGCCGGTTTCAGTGCGCAGCCAGCCATAGGCGTAATCACCGATGACCTTGATGGTGACGGATTTAATACCGGCCACTTCACCTTCAGACTCTTCGATAATTTCGGTTTTGAAGCCGCGCGCTTCGGCCCAGCGCAGATACATACGCATCAGCATGCTGGCCCAGTCCTGCGCTTCGGTACCACCGGAACCTGCCTGAATATCGAGATAACAGTCAGCGCTGTCGTATTCGCCGGAGAACATGCGACGGAATTCAAGCTGCGCCAGCTTCTCTTCCAGCACGTCGAGTTCTGCTACGGCTTCGTTAAAGGTTTCTTCGTCGTCAGCTTCGACGGCCAGCTCCAGCAAACCGGAAACATCTTCCAGCCCCTGGGCCATTTGATCCAGCGTATCTACGATAGCTTCGAGAGAGGAACGCTCTTTACCCAGCGCCTGTGCGCGTTCAGGTTCGTTCCAGACGTCCGGCTGTTCCAGCTCGGCGTTTACTTCTTCAAGACGCTCTTTCTTGGCATCGTAGTCAAAGATACCCCCTAAGAACGTCAGAGCGCTCCGTGAGGTCCTGAATACGGTTTTTTACCGGATTAATTTCAAACATGGTCTGTTTTCTTTTATGGACTTGTCAAAATGCGGTGATAAGAGCGGGATTGTACCGAATCCACGCCCTTTTTTATAGAGATTACTGCCGCTAAATTGGCCAGATATTGTCGATGATGATCTGAAGGGTGCGGTTACCGCGAAACTCGTTGATGTCCAGTTTGTACGCCAGCTCGACCTCACGTACGCCGTTGTCCGGCCATACCGCTGTGTCAACGTTAAAGGCAATACCGTCCAGCAGCGGGCCGCCGCCGACCGGTTCAACCATCACCTTCAGATGACGTTCGCCGACGATGCGTTGCTGCAGCAGGCGGAAACGGCCGTCGAACAGCGGCTCCGGGAACATCTGCCCCCATGGACCGGCATCGCGGAGCATTTGCGCCACGTCCATCGTCATCTCAAGCGGTGAAAGCTCGCCATCGGACACCACTTCACCCTGCAGCAGGGCCGGGTCAATCCAGTCGGTGACCAGCTCGCCGAAGAGGCGCTGGAACTCGTCGAATTTCGCCTCTTCCAGCGACAGGCCTGCCGCCATCGCATGGCCGCCGAACTTGATCATCAAGCCCGGATACAGCGTATCGAGACGCTCCAGCGCGTCGCGCATGTGCAGCCCCTGAATCGAGCGGCCAGAGCCTTTCAGCGTGCCGTCGCCTGCGGGAGCGAAGGCGATCACCGGGCGGTGGAAGCGCTCTTTGATGCGCGACGCCAGAATGCCGACCACGCCCTGATGCCACTCGGGATGGTACATCGCCAGGCCGCCCGGCAGCGTATCACCGCTGCGTTCAAGCTTTTCGCACAGGGTCAGCGCTTCGGCCTGCATCCCCTGCTCAATCTCTTTACGTGTCTGGTTCAGGGCGTCCAGCTCGTTGGCCAGCACGCGCGCTTCACCGATGTTGTCGCACAGCAGCAGCGCGACGCCAACGGACATATCGTCCAGTCTTCCGGCCGCGTTCAGGCGCGGCCCGAGGGCAAAGCCCAAATCGCTTGCCGCCAGCTTGAGCGGGTCGCGGTTGGCGATTTCCAGCAGCGCCTTGATCCCCGGGCGGCACTTGCCTGCCCGGATACGGCTCAAGCCCTGCCAGGTCAAAATACGGTTATTGGTATCGAGCGGGACCACGTCAGCGACGGTACCCAGCGCCACCAGATCGAGATATTCGGCCAGGTTTGGTACGGCAATACCGCGGGATTCGAACCAGCCCTTGTCGCGTAACAGGGTACGCAACGCCAGCATCAGATAAAACGCCACGCCTACGCCCGCAAGGGATTTCGACGGAAAATCACAGTCGCGCAGGTTGGGGTTAATAATCGCCTCGGCGGCAGGCAGCGTTTCACCGGGGAGATGGTGATCGGTAACCAGCACCGGGATCCCCAGCGCGTGGGCATGATCAACCCCCGCATGGGAAGAGATCCCGTTATCGACGGTCATGATCATCTGAGCACCGCGGGCGTGGGCCTGATCGACCACTTCCGGGCTGAGTCCGTAGCCGTCTTCAAAACGGTTCGGCACCAGATACGTGACGTTATCGCAGCCCAGCGCGCGCAGGCTGAGCACGCTCAGCGCGGTGCTGGTGGCGCCGTCGGCGTCGAAATCCCCTACCACCACGATGCGCGTGCCCTCACGCAGGGCGTGGTAGAGCATTTCAGTGGCTTTTTCGATGCCGTTCAGCTGCTGCCAGGGCAGCATCCCTTTCACGCTGCGTTCAAGATCTTCAGCGCGACGCACGCCGCGGCTGGCGTAGAGGCGCTTCAGCAGCGGCGGGAGATCGTCCGGTAAATCAACCGGTTCAACCGCCTCGCGGCGGCGCAATTTTATCGGGGCTTTCACGCGGATTATTTACCACTAACCTGTTTCTGGTGCGCGTCGAGGAACTCTTTCATCTCTTTTGGTCCCTGATAGCCCGGAACGACATACCCGTTGCTCAGGACAATCGCTGGCGTACCGCTCACGCCAAACTGCACGCCCAGCGCGTAGTGGTTAGCAATGTCGATATCGCAGGAGGCTGGCTTAACCTCTTTTCCGCTCATCGCATCATCAAAGGCTTTGTTGCGGTCTTTCGCACACCAGATGGCCTTCATGTCCTGCTCTGGCTGGCTCTGTACGCCCGCGCGCGGGAAGGCCAGATAGCGCACGGTAATACCCAGCGCGTTGTAATCTTTCATCTCTTCATGCAGCTTGTGGCAGTAGCCGCAGGTGATGTCGGTGAAGACGGTAATGACGTGTTTTTCCTGCGCCGCCTTATAGACGATCATCTCTTTTTCGAGCGCGTTCAGGTTTTTCATTAGCAGCTGGTTGGTCACGTTGACCGGCTGCGCGCCGCTCACGTCGTACATTGGCCCCTGAATAATGTGTTTTCCGTCTTCGGTGACGTACAGCACGCCGCTGTTGGTCAGTACCGTTTTCATTCCGGCGACCGGTGCTGGCTGAATATCGCTGCCGGTGACGCCAAGCTTAGCGAGCGACTGTTTGATAGCGGCGTCGTCAGCATGGGCGAAACCGGTAAAGGAGGCTGCCAGCAGGGTGAACAGCGCGAAACTCTTTTTCATAGTTGATCCTGTTACAATTCGTCGGCACTCACGCACGAGGGTGGTGCTGTTGGTGTAGCTGCCGCAGGCGTTCCGTCGCGACATGGGTGTAAATTTGCGTCGTGGAAAGATCGCTATGTCCCAGCAGCATCTGCACCACGCGTAAATCCGCGCCGTGGTTGAGCAGATGCGTCGCGAAGGCATGACGCAATACGTGCGGCGAAAGCTTTTCACTGTCGATACCGGCCAGTGTGGCGTAATGCTTGATGCGATGCCAGAACGTTTGCCGCGTCATCTGCTGTGCGCGCTGGCTCGGAAACAGAACGTCGATAGATGCGCCGTTGAGCAGCCACGGGCGACCGTGCTCCAGATACGTTTCCAGCCAGTAAACCGCCTCTTCGCCCAGCGGAACCAGCCTTTCCTTGTTTCCTTTACCGATGACGCGCACCACGCCCTGACGCAGGCTGATGTCGCTCATCGTCAGGCCAACCAGTTCCGAAACGCGCAGGCCGGTAGCATACAATAGCTCAAGCATGGCTTTATCGCGTAACTCCAGCGGCAGGTCAACTGCCGGTGACTGTAATAATCTCTCAACTTGTGCTTCGCTCAGATCTTTCGGCAGCCGCTGCGGAAGTTTTGGGGATGCCAGCAGCGCGCTGGGATCGTCCTCGCGGATCTTCTCACGGTAGAGATGCTGGAACAGCCGACGCATGGCGCTGAGCAAGCGCGCAGAACTGGTCGCTTTGTAGCCCCCTTCGACACGTTCACCGAGCAGTGCCTGCAGGTCGTCGCTTTGCGCGCTCGCCAGCGAGAGCTGCCGACGGGCCAGCCACTCCACCAGCATGGTAAGATCGCGCCGATAGGCGCTGAGCGTATTCTCGGCCAGATTTTTTTCCAGCCACAGCGCGTCGAGAAACTGTTCAACGAGTGCGAGATCCTTTTCCACATCAGCCCCTTTGATTCTGCAGTCAGGTCATTATGCCTGATTGTGACCGGTTTCTGGTACACTACGCGCAAAGTCAACGCAAGAATTGAGATTGTTACGCGATGAATATTGGTCTGTTCTATGGTTCCAGCACCTGCTACACCGAAATGGCGGCAGAGAAAATTCGCGACATCATTGGCCCGGAACTGGTGACGTTGCATAACCTGAAAGATGACGCGGTCGCGCTGATGGAACAGTACGATGTGCTGATCCTCGGCATCCCAACTTGGGACTTTGGTGAGATACAGGAAGACTGGGAAGCCATCTGGGAGCAACTCGATTCAGTCAATCTCGACGGCAAGATTGTTGCCATGTACGGGATGGGAGATCAGCTGGGTTACGGGGAGTGGTTCCTGGACGCGCTCGGCATGCTGCACGACAAGCTGGCGCCGAAAGGGGTGTCGTTCATCGGCTACTGGCCAACCGAAGGTTACGAGTTCACCAGTAAAAAGCCGATTATTGCCGACGGCGAGCTGTTTGTTGGGCTCGCGCTGGATGAAACCAACCAGTACGATCTTAGCGATGAACGCCTGCAAAACTGGTGCGAGCAGATTCTGGGCGAAATGGCAGAAAAGTTTAGCTAACGCCTATTACCCCTGCGTCGTCTGTTGCAACAGCATCCGGCGCAGGTCTCGCCACTCGGCAGCATCCATACTGTCAGCCGCCAGCCAAAGATGCTGGCAACGCCCGCCGTCCACCTTGCGTAACCGTAACATCATGCCGCAGTTGAGCATCCAGGGCATACCGAGAATATCCCACTCTTTTCCCTGCCAGCGCAGGCGGGAATCCATCAGTAGCTTGATCTCTCCCTGACGGGCATTAATGCGACGCTGGCTGCGTACGCTGTCAAACACGACAAACGAGAGTAACAGCAGCCACAGCGGCGTATAGCTCAGCGGCCACGGCATCAGTAACACAAAGGCCGCAACCAGGCCGTGGAGCAACAAAGACATCCACTGCGAGCGCCACGAGACGCGAAGATCAGATTGCCACAGGACCACGTTCCCGATTCCGTGTTTGAATTAATTGCACCATCCGTTGCAACTCGGTGTCGGCGGGTTTGCCGTGGTTCATCAGCCAGTTGAATAAATCCGGATCGTCAGACTCAAGCAGGCGAACAAACAGACGCTTATCATCGTCGCTTAAGGTGTCATACTCATATTCGAAGAAAGGCATGATGGAAATATCAAGTTCACGCATGCCGCGACGGCACGCCCAGTGAATACGGGCCTTGTTGTTAATATCCATGTTCAGTTTCCTGCATTACGTTTGGCACAGTCGGTACCCCATTCAGTGTTCTTTATTTCTCTACGGGGACACCAGCTAGTGTAACGTGTTTTTGAGCGTTTCATTACTGGAATATTGCGATCGACGAGCAGGCTTCCAGAATAATCCCTACAAAGACAGCGGATTACATTATTTTGCGTGGTGTTACGCACAACCGGTTTATGGCACAAATGGCCTGTTGAAAGCGCTTGCATTGCCTGCAGGCTCTTTTACCATTAGGCATTATCAAAGCGTTAAGCAATTCAGGATATCGTTATGGCCTTTACACCATTTTCTCCTCGCCAGCCCGCCGCCTCTGCGCGTCTGCCGCTGACGCTTATTTCTCTTGATGACTGGGCGCTGGCGACGCTCACCGGTGCCGACGCCGAAAAATATCTGCAGGGCCAGGTGACCGCCGACGTCAGTCAGATGACCGAACACCAGCACCTGCTGGCCGCCCATTGCGACCCAAAAGGTAAAATGTGGAGCAACCTGCGTCTGTTCCGCCGTCAGGACGGTTTTGCCTTTATTGAGCGCCGCAGCCTGCGTGACGCCCAGCTCAAAGAGCTGAAAAAATACGCGGTCTTCTCCAAAGTCACTATCGCCCCGGACGACGAACATGTCCTGCTGGGTGTGGCCGGCTTCCAGGCGCGTGCGGCGCTGAAAAATCTCTTCAGCGAACTGCCGGATGCGGAAAAGCAGCTCGTCAGCGAAGGCGCGACCTCCATCCTGTGGTTTGAACACCCGGCAGAGCGTTTTCTGTTAGTCACCGATGCTGAAACCGCCGAGCGCGTCACCGAGGCGCTGCGCGGCGAAGCGCAGCTTAACAACAGTCAGCAGTGGCTGGCGCTGAATATCGAAGCGGGTCTGCCGATCATTGACGCCGCAAACAGCGCGCAGTTTATTCCTCAGGCAACGAACCTGCAGGCGCTGGGCGGCATCAGCTTTAAAAAAGGCTGCTATACCGGCCAGGAGATGGTCGCACGAGCAAAATTCCGCGGGGCAAACAAACGCGCGTTATGGACACTCGCGGGCCATGCCAGCCGCGTACCTGAAGCAGGGGAAGATTTAGAGCTGAAGATGGGTGAAAACTGGCGCCGTACCGGCACCGTATTAGCCGCCGTACAGCTGGATGATGGACGTCTTCTGGTGCAGGCCGTTATGAACAACGACATGGAAGCGGACAGCGTGTTCCGCGTGCGTGACGATGTGAACACACTGAGCATCGAGCCTCTGCCCTATTCACTGGAAGAGTGATGCTGTATCGCCCGGTGGCCCTGCGCTTACCGGGCCTACAAATCCCGTAGGTCGGGTAAGGCGAAGCCGCCACCCGACAAAAAACTACGCCTGCCCCACATACAAATAAATCGCCAAAAAGTGGCACACGCTGCCGCCCAGCACAAAGCCGTGCCAGATGGCATGGTTGTACGGAATACGCTTGCAGACGTAGAAAATGACGCCGAGCGAATACACCACGCCGCCTAAGGCCAGAAGCGTGACGCCCCCTATCGACAGTTTGATTGCCAGCTGGTACACCACGATCAGCGACAGCCAGCCCATGGTCAGATAGGTGACCAGCGACAGCACTTTAAACCGGTGCGCAATGGTGAGCTTAAACAGGATCCCGAGCAGCGCCAGGCTCCAGATAACAATCATCAGGCCGCGCGACAGCGGTGAGTTGAGCCCCACCAGCAGAAACGGCGTGTAGGTGCCTGCAATAAGAAGGTAGATAGCGCAGTGGTCAAACTTCTTGAGCCACATCTTGGCCCGCTGATGCGGGATCGCGTGATACAGCGTCGAGGCCAGAAATAGCAGGATCATGCTTCCGCCATACAGGCTGTAGCTGGTAATAGCCATTGCGCTGGCATTGGCATCGACCGCCTGCACCAGCAATAACACTAAACCGACAATCCCAAACACCAGGCCAATGCCGTGGCTGATGCTGTTGGCTATTTCCTCAGCCAGCGAATATCCCTGTGCGATTAATGGTCTACTCACCATACAAAACTCCGGGAAAACAAAAGATGATTATTCATCGCATCACTATGCTAACTGAGAATGATTCCAGTGAACACCTGTTAGCTAAAATAATTTCACTTCAGGATTTATACCTTAAAATCATAGGCATAAATGAATTTTTCACCTAACATTTGTTCACATTAAAATTTAACCATTAAGAATCAAGAGCATAAAAATGGATCCTGCCGTCTGGCCGCATGTTATGATGGATACATGAGGTCTGAATAAGAGTTATGCCATTGTGAGTATCTTTACCCACTCCGCCATTGCCAGTCTCAATAACCTGGAGATGATGGTCTACAATTATGTCATTAAAAACCGTGACAAAGTCATGTACATGACCATCCGCGAGCTGGCGGATGCGGCGGGTGTCTCGACGACCACTATCCTGCGCTTTTGCCGCAAGCTTAACTGCGAAGGCTACTCGGAGTTTCGCGTACGCTTTAAGCTTTATCTTGAACAAAACGAGCCCCAGCAGGCGAATTTCGGCGCCAGCGAAATTATCAGCTTCTTTAAAAGCGTAAATAATGAAGAGTTCGACGCGTTATTAGATAGTGCGGTCGATATTATTTTATCGTCGGAACGCATTATATTTGTCGGCGCAGGAACGTCAGGCTCGCTGGCAAAATATGGCGCACGTTTCTTTTCTAATATCGGAAAATTCAGTAACCATATTGATGACCCTTATTTCCCGGTCACCAATGACATGGCGAAAAATGCGCTGGCGATTGTGCTCTCCGTCTCGGGTGAGACCGAGGAGATCCTGCGCTTCGCCAGCCAGTTTAGCCTGCATCATTGCAAGGTGCTCTCCATTACCAGCCACGAGCACTCGCGTCTCGCAAAACTGGCGGACTTTAATCTCTCCTGGCACGTTCCCCAGACGCGTATTGCGGGCGTCTACGATATCACCACGCAAATTCCCGTCATCTATATTCTGGAATCTCTCGGCCGTAAGCTGGCGAAGAAACTTGCAGAATAAAACATCCTGTTTTTTTGATGTAACAAATCACATTATGCCCAATTTGTTATATCGTGACATTTAATTTCGCTTTGCTAGACTCGATGCCAATAAGCCATTTATTGAGAATAGCAGCGATGAAAAAATTGACCTTACCAAAAGATTTTTTATGGGGTGGCGCGGTTGCCGCTCACCAGGTTGAAGGCGGCTGGAACAAAGGCGGCAAAGGGCCAAGCATTTGCGACGTATTAACCGGCGGCGCACACGGCGTACCGCGCGAAATCACGCAGGACGTGGTGCCGGGGAAATATTATCCCAATCATGAGGCGATTGATTTCCACGGCCATTACAAAGAAGACATTAAGCTTTTTGCCGAGATGGGCTTCAAGTGTTTCCGCACCTCGATTGCCTGGACGCGTATCTTCCCGAACGGTGACGAAACGCAGCCAAACGAAGAAGGGCTGAAGTTTTACGACGACATGTTCGATGAGTTGCTGAAATACAACATCGAACCGGTGATCACCCTCTCCCACTTCGAAATGCCGCTGCACCTGGTGAAGGAGTACGGTAGCTGGACCAACCGTAAAGTGGTCGATTTCTTTGTGCGCTTCGCGGAAGTGGTCTTCGAGCGCTACAAAAACAAGGTCAAATACTGGATGACCTTCAACGAAATCAACAACCAGCGTAACTGGCGCGCGCCGCTCTTCGGCTACTGCTGCTCGGGCGTGGTCTATACCGAACATGAAAATCCGGAAGAGACCATGTATCAGGTCCTGCACCACCAGTTTGTGGCCAGTGCCCTGGCGGTGAAGGCCGCGCGCCGCATCAACCCGGAGATGAAAGTCGGATGCATGCTGGCGATGGTGGCGCTCTATCCGTTCTCCTGCAAACCGGAAGACGTGATGTTCGCCCAGGAATCAATGCGCGAGCGCTACGTCTTTACCGACGTCCAGCTGCGGGGTTACTACCCATCTTACGTCCTGAATGAGTGGGAACGCCGTGGCTTCTCCATCAAAATGGAAGCGGGCGACGAGCAGATCCTGCGTGAAGGCACCTGCGACTACTTAGGCTTCAGCTACTACATGACCAACGCAGTGAAGGCGGAAGGCGGTACCGGCGATGCCATTTCCGGTTTCGAAGGCAGCGTACCGAACCCGCACGTGAAGGCCTCCGACTGGGGCTGGCAGATTGACCCGGTAGGCCTGCGCTATTCCCTGTGCGAACTGTACGAGCGTTACCAGAAACCGCTGTTTATCGTGGAAAACGGCTTCGGCGCCTACGACAAGGTAGAAGAAGACGGCAGCATCAACGATGACTATCGCATCGACTACCTGCGTGCCCACGTGGAAGAGATGATCAAAGCCGTTACCCACGATGGCGTGGATCTGATGGGCTATACGCCATGGGGCTGTATCGACTGCGTGTCGTTTACCACCGGCCAGTACAGCAAGCGCTACGGCTTTATCTACGTGAACAAGCACGACGACGGCACGGGCGACATGTCGCGTTCCCGTAAGAAGAGCTTCGAGTGGTATAAGGGCGTGATTGCCAGCAACGGCGAGGCGCTGTGATTTTTTGCCCGGTGGCGCTGCGCTTACCGGGCCTACACGAACAGTAGGCCGGGTAAGGCGAAGCCGCCACCCGGCTTTTATTTCCCGCCCGCCAGCTCTATAAAACTCCCCGTCACATACGACGCCTTTTCGCTCAGCAGCCAGACAATCGCCTGGGCGACCTCTTCCGGCTGGCCGCCGCGCTGCATCGGCAGTAACGATTTTACGCGATCCACTCGCCTCGGCTCTCCGCCGGAAGCATGGATATCGGTATAGATCAGACCGGGACGGACGCAGTTAACGCGAATGCCCTGCGCCGCGACCTCCAGCGATAAACCCGTTGTCAGCGAATCCACCGCCCCCTTGGACGCGGCGTAATCCACATATTCACCCGGCGCGCCCAGACGGGACGCTGCGGAAGAGACATTCACTATCGCCCCGCCCTTGCCGCCATGTTTGAAGGACATGCGTTTTACCGCTTCCCGACAGCAGAGGAAATAGCCCGTGACGTTGGTCGCCAGGACACGGTTAATGCGCTCGGCGGAGAGATTCTCGATGGTGGACTGCTCAAACAGGATCCCCGCATTATTGACCAGCGCGGTCAACGGCTCGCCTTCGCGATCGAGGCTGTTAAACATCGCCAGCACCTGAGCTTCATCGCTGATGTCTGCACGTACAGCAAAGGCTTGACCACCCGCATCCACAATCTGCCTGATGACGTCCTGCGCGGCGTTAATGTTGTGATGATAGTTCACCGCCACGGTGTAGCCTTCGCGAGCCAGCTGCAGCGCGGTGGCTTTCCCGATGCCGCGGCTGGCGCCGGTGACCAGTGCAATTGCCATTATCTTCTCCCAATAAAAAAGCCGGGTGGCGGCTTCGCCTTACCCGGCCTACGTTACTACATCAGCAATGTTACTGGTATTCGCTCATCGGCACGCAGGAGCAGAACAGGTTACGGTCGCCGTAGACGTCATCGAGACGCTTCACGGTCGGCCAGTATTTGTTCGCCACACCTGCCGGGAAGACCGCCAGCTCGCGGGAATAACCGTGGTTCCACTCCGCCACCATCTCGTGCTGGGTGTGCGGGGCGTTAACCAACGGGTTATCTTCCAGCGTCCACTCACCGTCCTGCACGCGATCGATCTCCATGCGGATGGCCAGCATCGCGTCGATAAAGCGGTCCAGCTCGGCTTTGCTTTCGGACTCCGTTGGCTCCACCATCAGCGTGCCCGCAACCGGGAACGACATGGTAGGCGCGTGGAAGCCGTAGTCGATCAGACGCTTGGCGATGTCCAGCTCGCTAATGCCAGTCTGCTCTTTCAGCGGACGAATATCGAGGATGCACTCATGCGCCACGCGACCGTCGCGGCCGGTATAGAGCACCGGGAAGGCAGACTTCAGGCGCGTCGCAATATAGTTGGCGTTCAGAATGGCCACCTGGCTCGCCTGCTTCAGCCCTTCCGCGCCCATCATGCGGATATACATCCAGCTGATTGGCAGGATAGAGGCGCTACCGAACGGTGCCGCAGAGACCGCGCCCTGACGGGTCAGCATGCCTTCAATCTGAACCACGCTGTGGCCCGGCACAAACGGCGCCAGGTGCGCTTTCACGCCGATTGGCCCCATGCCCGGGCCGCCACCGCCGTGCGGAATACAGAAGGTTTTGTGCAGGTTGAGGTGCGATACGTCCGCACCGATAAAGCCCGGCGAGGTAATGCCCACCTGCGCGTTCATGTTTGCGCCGTCGAGGTATACCTGACCGCCGAACTGGTGCACCACGTCGCACACTTCACGGATGGTCTCTTCATACACGCCGTGGGTGGACGGATAGGTCACCATGATGCAGGAGAGTCGGTCGCCCGCCTGCTCGGCTTTCGCGCGCAGGTCAGCCAGGTCGATGTTGCCGTTTTTATCGCACGCCACAACCACCACTTCCATGCCCGCCATCTGGGCAGAGGCCGGGTTGGTGCCGTGGGCGGAGCTTGGGATCAGGCAGATATCGCGATGGCCTTCGTTGCGGCTTTCGTGATAGTGACGGATTGCCAGCAGGCCCGCATATTCACCCTGCGCGCCGGAGTTCGGCTGCATGCAGAGCGCGTCGTAACCGGTCAGCTTCACCAGCCAGTCGGAAAGCTGGTTGATCATCACGTGATAACCTTCCGCCTGCTCTGGCGGGCAGAACGGGTGCAGCTCGGAGAATTCAGGCCAGGTGATTGGGATCATCTCTGCCGCGGCGTTCAGCTTCATGGTGCAGGATCCCAACGGGATCATCGCCTGGTTCAGCGCCAGATCCTTGCGCTCCAGAGAGTGCATGTAACGCATCATCTCGGTTTCGCTGTGGTAGCGATTAAAGACCGGGTGCGTCAGGATGGCGTCGTTACGCAGCATGCTGTCCTGAATGGAGCGGCTGTCGAGCGCAACTTCTTTGTCGAGCGCATCAATGTCCAGACCGTGCGCGTCACCCAGCAGCACGCTGAACAGGTTCAGGATATCGTCGCGGGTGGTGCTTTCATCCAGCGTAATGCCGACGGCGTTGTGGATGTCGCTGCGCAGGTTGATCTTTGCCGCGTCCGCGCGGGCCAGCACGGCGGCCTTGTCCGCCACGTCCACGCACAGGGTGTCGAAGTAGTGGGCATGGCGCAGCTTAAGACCTTTTTGCTGCAGGCCGCAGGCCAGGATATCGGCCAGGCGGTGAATGCGGCTGGCAATGCGTTTCAGGCCAGCCGGGCCGTGGAACACGGCGTACAGGCTGGCGATGTTAGCCAGCAGCACCTGTGAGGTACAGATGTTGGAGTTCGCTTTCTCGCGGCGGATATGCTGCTCGCGGGTCTGCATCGCCATGCGCAGCGCGGTATTACCGGCAGCATCTTTGGAGACGCCGATAATACGGCCAGGCATGGAACGTTTGAATTCATCTTTCGCGCCGAAGAACGCCGCGTGCGGGCCGCCGTAGCCCATCGGTACGCCGAAGCGCTGTGCTGAGCCGAATACGATATCCGCGCCCTGTTTGCCCGGCGCCGTCAGCAGCATCAGCGCCATAAAATCGGCGGCAACGCTCACAACCACCTTGCGGGATTTCAGCTCGGCAATCAGCGCGCCGTAGTCGTGAACTTCACCGGTGGTGCCCACCTGCTGCAGCAGCACGCCAAAGACATCCTGATGATCCAGCACTTTGTCAGCGTCGTCGACAATCACGTCAAAGCCGAAGGTTTCCGCACGGGTGCGCACGACGTCCAGCGTCTGAGGATGCACGTCCGCCGCCACGAAGAAGCGGTTAGCGTTTTTCAGCTTGCTCACGCGCTTAGCCATCGCCATCGCTTCGGCGGCAGCTGTCGCTTCATCCAGCAGAGAAGCGGAGGCGATATCCATGCCGGTCAGGTCCAGCGTCACCTGCTGGAAGTTCAGCAGCGCTTCCAGACGGCCCTGGGAGACTTCTGGCTGATACGGCGTATAGGCGGTGTACCAGCCCGGGTTTTCCAGCATGTTGCGCAGGATCACCGGCGGTAACTGCACGTTGGTGTAGCCCATGCCAATGTAAGACTTATAGCGCTTGTTCAGGCCGGCGATGGCCTTCAGCTCCGCCAGCGCGGCGAATTCCGTAGTGGCTTCCCCCACCTGAGGCGGCGTGGCAAGCTGGATGTCTTTTGGCACAATCTGGCCGATCAGTGCGTTTAATGAATCCGCGCCAACTGTCTTTAGCATCTCCTGCTGTTGCTGAGCATCCGGCCCAATGTGACGTTCGATGAAGGCGCCACGGTTTTCAAGCTGGCTTAAAGTCTGTGTCATGAGCGATGGTTCCTGAAACGTGCAGTGAATCGTAGTTATCTGTAACGCTGTTGCCCGGTGGCGCTAACGCTTACCGGGCCTACGTTGATCTCCAGGCCGGATAAGCGCAGCGCCATCCGGCACAACGTTATTCGTCTTCCAGTAGTGCTTCGTATGCGGTCGCATCCAGCAGCGCGGCAACCTGGGATTCGTCGCTGGCTTTGATCTTGAAGATCCAGCCGCCTTCATAAGGCTCGCTGTTGACCAGCTCTGGCGAATCGCTCAGCGCGTCGTTGACGGCAACAATTTCACCGCTTACCGGCGCGTAGATATCGGATGCTGCTTTTACGGACTCCGCCACGGCGCAGTCGTCGCCCGCGCTCACGGTCGTGCCCACGTCAGGCAGGTCAACAAACACCATGTCGCCCAGCAGCTCTTGCGCGTGCTCGGTGATCCCTACGGTGTAAGTGCCGTCCGCCTCTTTGCGCAGCCACTCGTGTTCTTTGCTGTATTTCAGTTCTGCTGGCACATTGCTCATTGAAGTTCTCCTGATAAAAATGATTAGGCGACCGGCTTACCGGCGCGAACAAAAATCGGTTTGGTCACGTTGACCGGCATTTCGCGGTTGCGGATTTGCACCACCGCCGTTTCGCCAATCCCCGCCGGCACGCGTGCCAGTGCAATACTGTAGCCCAGCGTCGGAGAGAAGGTTCCGCTGGTGATCACGCCTTCGCGAGGATTGCCGTCAGCATCGGTAAAGCGCACCGGCAGTTCGCCGCGCAGCACGCCCTTCTCGGTCATTACCAGGCCCACCAGTTGTTCAGTGCCCTTCTCGCGCTGCATCTCCAGCGCTTCACGGCCGATAAAGTCACGGTCAGCCGGTTCCCACGCGATGGTCCAGCCCATATTGGCGGCCAGCGGAGAGACACCTTCATCCATCTCCTGACCGTAGAGGTTCATGCCCGCTTCCAGACGAAGCGTATCGCGCGCGCCCAGACCCGCAGGCTTCACGCCCGCTTCCACCAGCGCACGCCAGAAATCAGCGGCCTTCTCGTTTGGCATCGCAATTTCGTAGCCCGCTTCACCGGTGTAGCCGGTGGTGGCGATAAACAGATCGCCCGCCTGCACGCCAAAGAACGGCTTCATGCCAGCGGTGGCGTTGCGCTGCTCGTCGTTAAACAGAGAGGCGGCTTTCGCCTGCGCGTTTGGTCCCTGCACGGCGATCAGCGACAGATCGTCACGGACGGTGATGTCGATGGCATAAGGTTCGGCGTGTTGGGTGATCCAGGAGAGGTCTTTTTCGCGGGTGGCGGAGTTTACAACGAGGCGGAAGAAATCTTCAGTGAAGTAATAGACGATAAGGTCATCAATCACGCCGCCCGAGGCATTCAGCATGCCGGTATAGAGCGCTTTACCCGGCGTCTTCAGTTTGGCGACGTCGTTTGCCAGCAGATAACGCAAAAACTCCCGGGTGCGGCTACCGCGCAGATCGACAATTGTCATGTGGGACACGTCGAACATACCGGCATCGGTGCGCACCGCGTGGTGCTCATCAATCTGCGAGCCGTAGTGCAGCGGCATCATCCAGCCATGGAAGTCCACCATGCGGGCGCCGCATAACACGTGTTGTTCGTACAAAGGAGTCTGTTGAGCCATCTTGTCCTCGTTGAAAAATTCACCGTGAAACCCGGTATCGGCCCCGCGTTCGGGCACCGACGCAAACGTTCTCTTTTACCTGAACTTACCACCGAAACCGGCGGTTAACCATAAGGCAAAATGGGTCATCACATTAGCTTATGACAAAAAATCGCTAAAAAGCCTACAGAGTTATTCACTGGAAAAATGCGATTAACCCCGCACAAAATTAACAATGATCTAACAGGATTTAGCACATGGTGATATTTCGTGCGGAAAATCGGGCCGAATTTCCGTAACGAGAAAAATGCGACATTAGATTATCTAATGCGAAAAATGACGTGAAATTAGAATATTTCAAACGAGGGAATTTCCCGGCGCAGAGGCCGGGAAAATAAAGTGTGACGGGGATCTAAGTTAGCGCAGCCAGTCAGGGAGATCGTTAAGACCCATCGCCTGACGGAGAAGTTGAGGTTTGACGCCAGGAAGCGTATCGGCCAGTTTAAGACCGATATCGCGCAGCAGTTTTTTCGCCGGATTTGCCCCGGCAAACAGCTCGCGGAAGCCCTGCATGCCCGCCAGCATCATCGCCGCACTGTGCTTGCGGCTGCGCTCGTAGCGACGCAGATAGAGATGCTGGCCGATGTCTTTTCCTTCGCGATGCAGGCGACGCAGCTCCTCGACCAGCTCCGCCGCGTCCATAAAGCCAAGGTTAACGCCCTGCCCGGCCAGCGGATGAATGGTATGCGCCGCATCCCCCACCAGCGCCAGACGGTGCGCCGCAAACTGACGCGCGTAGCGGCCGGTTAGCGGGAACACCTGACGTTCGCTTTCAAGAGAGCACAGGCCAAGGCGGTTATCAAAGGCCACGCACAGCGCCTGGTTAAAGGCCTCCGGCGTCGCCTCATGCATCTGCCGGGCTTTGTCCGGCACCAGGGACCAGACGATCGAGCACAGGTGCGGATCGGCAAGCGGCAGGAACGCCAGTATGCCGTCGTTGTGGAAAATCTGGCGCGCCACGCCGCCGTGCGGCTCTTCGGTGCGGATCGTCGCGACCAGAGCGTGATGACGATAGTCCCAGAAGGTCAGCGGGATATCGGCTTTATTACGCAGCCAGGAGTTGGCACCGTCAGCACCGACCACCAGGCGCGCGGTCAGCATGTCGCCGCTCTGCAGGGTGATAAACGCCTCGTTTTCGCCCCACGCCACCTGCTGGATCTGCGCAGGCGCAATCAGCGTCACGTCGCTGCACTGCTGTGCTTTTTGCCACAGCGCGTGGTGGATCACCGCGTTTTCAACGATGTGGCCCAGATGGCTATAGCCCATGCTTTCATCATCAAAAGCAATATGACCAAAGCTGTCCTTATCCCACACCTCCATGCCGTGATAGCAGCTGGCGCGGTTCGCCACAATATCTGACCAGACGCCAAGGTGCGTCAGAAGCTTTTCGCTGGCCGCATTAATGGCCGAGACGCGGAGTTCCGGCGGCGCATCCGGGGCAACGGGCTGGGGCTGTTTTTGCTCCAGTACCGCCACGCGCAGGCCGCTGCCCTGTAATCCACAGGCCAATGCCAGTCCGACCATTCCGCCGCCAACGATGGCGACATCAACATTTTGCACGGTGATAACTCCTTAACGCGCAACCCAACCCAGGGTCCGCTGCGCCAGCACGTCACGTGCCGGAATGAATAGTTCCATCGCCATCAGCCCGAGATTGCGACCCGCAACCAGCGGTGCCCAGCGATTGGCAAAAAGATGGACCAGGCCATCGGTCACACCGATGGTGGCCTCTTTATCCGCCTGACGGCGCTTCTGGTAATGACTCAGCACCGAATACGCCCCGCAGTCTTTTTGCTCGCCCCATGCCTGCGCCAGTGATTCGGCAAGGCTCATGACGTCGCGTAAGCCAAGGTTAAAGCCTTGCCCCGCGATGGGATGCAGCGTCTGCGCGGCGTTACCGACAAGCGCCAGACGATGGGAGATGGACTGAGATGCCGTAGTCAGCGAAAGCGGATAGACCGTCCGCTTGCCGGCATGGGTAATACGCCCCAGCCGCCAGCCAAAGGCTTTCTGCAGCTCGGTGCAAAAACGTTCGTCGGACCAGGCCTTCACCTCTTCAGCCTTATCCTGCGGATGACACCAGACCAGGGAACAGCGCCCGTCCGACATCGGCAGCATCGCCAGTGGGCCATGCTGCGTAAAGCGCTCAAATGCCCTGCCGTTGTGGTCAGCTGCGGTAGCGACGTTCGCAATGACCGCCACCTGGCCGTAAGGCTGCTGGCGCCACTCCACGCCGCACTGGGTGCCGAGCGAGGAGCGCGAACCGTCCGCAGCGACCAGAAGCTGGCCTTCAAGGGCGGTGCCGTTTTCCAGCGTCACGCTGACCGACGCTTCACTTCGGCTCACGCTGGCCACGCGCGCGGGGCAATGCAGCGTGACGCCCGGCGCGTCCTGGAGCAGGCGGAACAGACGCAATCCGACGTCGTGTAGCTCAACAACCTGACCCAGGGCATCAATCCGGTAATCCTGCGCATCCAGTGTGACAAAGCCCGCATGGCCGCGATCGCTGACGTGAACGGTCTCGATCGCCGCAGCTCGGTCGGCAATTGCCTGCCAGATACCAATGCGCGAAAGCTGCTGGCAGGTGCCCTGCGCCAGCGCGATGGCGCGGGCATCAAACCCGGGGTGGTTGGACGCCTCTGGCGCAACGGCTTCCACCAGGTGCACCGGAAGCTGCCCCTGCGTCAAATGCGAAATGGCCAGCGCCAGCGTGGCCCCGGTCATGCCGCCGCCAACGATAATCACGCTCATGCGCGCGCCGCTGCCATCAGCGCCTCGATATCGTCAGCGTTTTTCACGACGCTGGCGGTCAGGTTTTCGTTACCGGTCTCGGTAATCACGATGTCATCTTCAATACGAATACCAATCCCGCGGTACGCTTCAGGCACGTCGGCATCCGGCGCGATATAGAGACCCGGCTCCACGGTTAACACCATGCCCGGCTCCAGCACGCGGGAACGGTCGGTGCCGTAGGCGCCAACGTCATGCACGTCCAGCCCCAGCCAGTGGCTCAGGCCGTGCATAAAGTACGGTCGATGCGCATTTTCAGCAATCAGGGTATCTACGTCCCCTTTCAGGATACCGAGCCTGACCAGACCGGTAATCATGATGCGCACCACTTCACCGGTCACTTCCTGGATGGAGGTACCCGGACGATACAGCCTGAGCGCCGTCTCAAGGGATTCGAGAACAATGTCGTAAATCGCGCGCTGTGCCGGCGAGAATTTACCGTTCACCGGGAAGGTCCGGGTGATGTCCCCCGCATAGCCCTGATATTCGCAACCGGCGTCAATCAGCACCAGATCGCCGTCGCGCAGCGCGCTTTCGTTTTCGGTGTAGTGCAGAATGCAGCCGTTTTCCCCGCCGCCAACAATGGTGTTGTAGGAGGGATAGCGCGCGCCGTGGCGGTTAAATTCGTGGTGAATTTCGCCTTCCAGCTGGTATTCGAACATCCCGGGACGGCATTTCTCCATCGCGCGGGTATGCGCCAGCGCGCTGATTTCGCCCGCGCGGCGCATCACGTTCAGCTCTTCTTCAGACTTGAACAGGCGCATCTCATGCACCACCGGACGCCAGTCCGTCAGCGTGGCCGGTGCGGACAGGTTCTGCCGCGAGCCTTTGCGCAGCTTATCCAGCGCGGTGAAGACAATCTCATCGGCGTAAGCATATTCGCCCTGCGCGTGATAGAGCACGTCGAGGCCGTTAAGCAGCTGGTAGAGCTGCTGGTTGATTTCGCTAAACGCCAGCGCACGGTCGACGCCCAGCTTTTCCGGTGCGGCCTCTTGCCCTAAGAGGCGACCAAACCAGATTTCGGCCGTCAGATCGCGCACGCGGTTGAAAATCACGCTGTGGTTGTGGGTGTCATCGCTCTTAATCAACACCAGTACCGCTTCCGGCTCGTTAAAGCCGGTGAAGTACCAGAAGTCGCTGCTCTGGCGATAGGGATATTCGCTGTCGGCGCTGCGCGTCACTTCAGGCGCGGCAAAAATCAGCGCGGCGCTGCCCGGCTGCATTTTTGCCAGCAGCGCCTGACGGCGGCGCGAATACTCTTGACTCGAGATAACCATGACACCCTCCTGTGCGTTATTTTTCTTAATGTAAGGTTGGCTTGCGGACTTCCGGCGCAGTCGGCTGTGAGCGCGTAAAGTTGTCGTGGCACAGCAGTGCCGCCACGCGCACGTACTCGATGATCTCTTCGAGAGACATTTCCAGCTCTTCCTGGTCTTCGTCTTCATCGTAGCCAAGCTGGGCGATGTTGCGCAGATCGTCGATCGCTTCACCCGCTTCGCCGGTGACTTTATCCAGTTTAGGCTGCGTGACGCCCAGACCCAGCAGATAGTGATTTACCCACCCCGCCAGCGCATCGGCGCGATCGAACACGCTGACGTCGTCGCCTTCAGGCAGATAAAGCTGAAAAAGGAAGCCATCGTCTTCCAGCGAATCACTGATGGCGGCATGCATTTTACGCAGCGCTTCCGCCAGCTCGTGACCAAACGCCAGCCCTTCATTCGTGAGGTCGTGGATCAGCGGCTGCCATGAGCTGTCGCTGTTTCCGCCGCACAGCATGCCACTGATCAGACCGTGCATTTCGGCAGGGGTTAAACCGACTCCCTGCTGGTTCAGTAACTGGTTTAAATCCTTGTAACCAGGCATTTCGTTCTGTATAGACATGCGCATTCGTCATCATTGGGGGGAAGTTTCATGATATGCTACCACTTTGGACCCTGGTGATACCAGAAAAGGGCTTGTATCTTCACATCAGGGTAGCTATAGTGTCGCCCCTTCGCAGCCCCCGGGGCATCAGGCGAAGGCAGCGCAGTCAATCAGCAGGAAGGTGGCATGTCTGCACAACCCGTCGATCTCCAGATTTTTGGCCGTTCACTGCGAGTGAATTGTCCGCCTGAACAAAGGGATGCTTTGAATCAGGCTGCGGACGATTTGAATCAGCGGTTGCAAGATCTAAAAGAACGCACTAGAGTCACAAATACTGAGCAGCTGGTTTTCATCGCCGCGTTGAACATCAGCTATGAACTGACTCAGGAAAAAGCGAAGACCCGCGACTACGCGGCAAGCATGGAGCAGCGCATTAAAATGCTCCAGCAGACCATAGAACAGGCATTGCTTGATCAAGGTCGCAATCCCGAAAGACCGGGACCCAAGTTTGAATAACACTTCTCAGTTGACTATGGTAGAGTAACTGTGAAGACAAAATTTCTCTGAGATGTTCGCAAGCGGGCCAGTCCCCTGAGCCGATATTTCATACCACAAGAATGTGGCGCTCCATGGTTGGTGAGCATGCTCGGTCCGTCCGAGAAGCCTTAAAACTATGACGACACATTCACCTTGAACCAAGGGTTCAAGGGTTACAGCCTGCGGCGGCATCTCGGAGATTCCCTCTCTTTTCTTCTACCGACTACCATGACTCAATTCCCTGAAGTTTCGGCTTCACGCCAGGACATTCGTCAGCTCATTCGTCAACGCCGTCGTGCGTTAACCCCCGTTCAGCAAGCGCATTTTGCCCAGCAGGCCGCCGCCCGTATGATGGCGTATCCCCCTGTCGTGATGGCGCGCACGGTTGCCCTGTTTCTGTCATTTGATGGAGAACTGGATACCCAACCGCTGATAGAGCAACTCTGGCGCGCCGGGAAGAAGGTATACCTGCCGGTGCTACACCCGTTCAGTGAAGGCAATCTGCTGTTTTTGCACTATCACCCGCACAGCGAGCTGGTGGTGAATCGTCTGAAAATCACCGAACCGAAACTCGACGTGCGCGACGTGCTGCCTCTGTCACAGCTGGATGTGCTGATTACGCCGTTGGTCGCGTTTGATGAGCAGGGACAGCGCCTGGGAATGGGCGGTGGTTTTTACGACCGGACACTGCAAAACTGGCAGCAGTATGGATTGCAGCCGGTGGGCTACGCGCATGATTGCCAGGGCGTGGAGGCGTTGCCGGTAGAAAAATGGGATGTGCCGTTACCGGCGGTGGTGACGCCCAGTAAAACGTGGCTTTGGTAGAATAAAGCCGGGTGGCGGCTACGCCTTACCCGGCCTACATAAATCCTCGAACATTGTAGGTCGGGTAAGCGTAAGCGCCACCCGACACCACAGACCGCACCATCAGTACAGCAGACGCGCGCGAATCGTCCCCGGAATGGCCTTCATGCTCAGCAGCGCTTTCTCGGCCACATCGTCATCCGCTTCGATATCAATAACCACATAGCCCATCTGCGAGTTGGTCTGCAGATACTGCGCGGCAATGTTTACGCCCTGCTCGGCAAAGATCTGGTTAATCGCGGTCAGCACGCCTGGACGGTTTTCGTGGATGTGCAGCAGACGACGGCCACCGTGCAGCGGCAGAGACACTTCCGGGAAGTTCACCGCAGAGAGCGTAGAACCGTTGTCGGAGTATTTACTCAGCTTACCCGCCACTTCAAGACCGATATTCTCCTGCGCTTCCTGGGTAGAACCGCCGATGTGTGGCGTCAGGATCACGTTGTCGAACTCGCACAGCGGAGAGGTAAACGGATCGCTGTTGGTCGCAGGCTCCGTCGGGAAGACGTCGATGGCGGCGCCCGCCAGGTGCTTACGCTTCAGCGCATCGCACAGCGCAGGGATATCGACAACCGTGCCACGCGCGGCGTTAATCAGCAGTGAGCCCGGCTTCATCAACGCCAGCTCTTCCGCACCCATCATGTTTTTGGTGGACGCATTTTCCGGCACGTGCAGGCTCACCACGTCACTCATGTTCAGCAGGTCAGACAGGTGTTGAACCTGGGTGGCATTGCCCAGCGGCAGCTTGCTTTCGATATCGTAAAAATAGACATGCATACCGAGAGATTCCGCCAGAATCCCCAGCTGGGTACCGATGTGACCATAGCCGATGATACCCAGTTTTTTTCCACGGGCTTCGTAGGAACCCGCAGCCAGTTTGTTCCAGACGCCGCGGTGTGCTTTGGCGTTAGCCTCCGGAATGCCGCGCAGAAGCAGCAGCAGTTCGCCAATGACCAGCTCCGCCACGGAACGGGTGTTGGAGAACGGGGCGTTGAAGACAGGAATACCGCGTTTCGCGGCAGCATTCAGGTCAACCTGGTTGGTACCGATGCAGAAGCAGCCGATAGCCACCAGCTTTTCCGCCGCGGCAATCACATCTTCAGTCAGGTGAGTACGGGATCGCAGGCCAATGAAGTGGGCATCACGGATGGACGCTTTCAGCTCTTCGGTATCGAGCGCGCCTTTGTGAAATTCGATGTTGGTGTAACCTGCCGCACGAAGGCTATCGATTGCTTTTTGATGCACGCCCTCGACCAGCAGGAATTTAATCTTGTCTTTCTCCAGTGATACCTTTGCCATTTACCCGACCCTGTTTTTGTCTGAACTGATGTTGTGCTGGATATAAATCCGCTGTAGCCAACATATCAAAAAAAACTATTGCAGCAATATGAACGTTTGCGTCGGCACGCTGAAGGAAAGTCATACAGCGCAAAATGGCAGAGGAAAATGCTATGGAAATTTACAAACGCGGAAGGATCGGCAAAAGAGGCATAAAAACGTGACACAAGTCACCGAATTTAGCGTATCAAAAATTTTTTAGCGGGGGGAGGACTCCCCCCGTCAGATCATTTTACGATGGTTTTCACACCGTCAGCGGTGCCGATCAGCGCCACATCCGCGCCACGGTTGGCGAATAGCCCTACGGTCACGACGCCAGGAATGGCGTTGATGGCATTTTCCAGCGCAATCGCGTCGAGAATTTCCAGACCGTGAACGTCGAGGATCACGTTACCGTTGTCGGTCACTACGCCCTGACGATATTCCGGGCGACCGCCCAGCTTCACCAGCTGACGGGCAACCGCGCTGCGGGCCATCGGGATCACTTCAACCGGCAGCGGGAAATTCCCCAGAATGTCTACCTGCTTGGAGGCGTCGGCGATGCAGATAAACTTGTCCGCAACGGAGGCGATGATTTTTTCACGCGTCAGCGCCGCGCCGCCGCCTTTGATCATCTGCATGTGGCCGTTGATTTCATCCGCACCATCAACGTAAATCCCCAGACGATCCACTTCGTTGAGATCGAAAACGGTAATGCCGAGGCTTTTCAGCTTTTCCGTGGAAGCATCAGAGCTGGAAACCGCGCCCTCGATCTGCCCCTTCATCGTGCCCAGCGCATCGATAAAGTGTGCCGCGGTTGATCCCGTACCGACACCGACAATGGTACCCGGCTGTACGTACTGGAGAGCGGCCCATCCTACTGCTTTTTTCAGTTCATCCTGCGTCATGATCGTTTTGCCTGTGGTGTGAAAACTCAGGGCGCATTATAGAACACGTCGAATGGAATTCGTCTGCCACAAAGGGAAAATTGTGTCATAGTGCAGAATAAGCAAAATTAAGGAGCCAGCCAGAGCAATGAAACGTCCGGACTACAGAACACTACAGGCACTTGATGCAGTTATTCGTGAACGAGGTTTTGAGCGCGCGGCGCAAAAGCTTTGCATCACGCAGTCCGCCGTCTCTCAGCGTATCAAACAGCTTGAAAATATGTTCGGCCAGCCGCTGCTGGTGCGTACCGTGCCGCCACGTCCAACCGAGCAAGGACAAAAGCTCCTCGCCCTGCTGCGCCAGGTTGAACTGCTGGAAGACGAGTGGCTGGGTGACGAGCAAACGGGCTCTACGCCGCTGCTGCTCTCTCTGGCGGTCAACGCCGACAGTCTGGCAACCTGGCTGCTGCCGGCCCTGGCGCCGGTCCTCGCGGACTCCCCTATCCGCCTGAATTTGCAGGTTGAAGACGAAACCCGCACCCAGGAGCGCCTGCGTCGCGGTGAGGTAGTTGGGGCGGTCAGTATCCAGCCTCAGGCGCTGCCAAGCTGTCTTGTCGATCAGTTAGGCGCCCTGGATTACCTGTTTGTGGGTTCAAAAGCCTTTGCGGAACGCTACTTCCCCAACGGCGTCACCCGCGCGGCGCTGCTGAAAGCCCCTGCCGTGGCGTTCGACCATCTGGACGATATGCATCAGGCGTTCCTGCAGCAAAACTTCGACCTGCCGCCGGGCAGCGTGCCGTGTCATATCGTTAACTCGTCTGAAGCCTTCGTGCAGCTTGCGCGCCAGGGCACGACCTGCTGCATGATCCCGCACCTGCAGATTGAGAAAGAGTTGAAAAGCGGTGAGCTGATTGACCTGACGCCAGGGCTGTATCAGCGCCGGATGCTCTACTGGCACCGTTTTGCGCCGGAAAGCCGGATGATGCGCAACGTCACCGACGCGCTGCTGGCGTACGGGCATAAAGTATTGAGACAGGATTAAAAAGAAAAGCCGGGTGGCGGCTACGCCTTACCCGGCCTACAGATTACTGAGCCGGTTTCGGCTGTGCTGCAACGGGTTCCAGCTGGAAGACCACATCCACCTGATCGTCGAACTGAATGGTTGGCTGCTCGTAAGTTTCCTGAGCGGACACCGGGGCGGCATCAGCCTTCATCATACGAACCATCGGGCTTGGCTGGTAGTTAGAGACGTGGTAACGCACGCTGTAAACCGGACCGAGCTTGCTCTTAAAGCCAGAAGCCAGCTGTTCCGCCTGGTGAATGGCATCATCAATCGCCGCTTTACGCGCTTCGTCTTTGTATTTCTCCGGTTGCGCAACGCCCAGCGACACGGAACGGATCTCGTTCAGGCCCGCCTTCAGCGCACCGTCCAGCAGCGAGTTAAGCTTATCCAGCTGACGCACGGTCACTTCAACGGTACGCACGGCACGGTAGCCTTTCAGGATGCTTTTGCCATTCTGGTAGTCGTAATCGGGTTGAGTACGCAGGTTCGCAGAGTTGATATCTTTTTTACCGACACCGTTCTGCTCGAGGAAAGAGAGGTATTGCGCAACGCGATCGTCAGCCTGCTTCTTGGCCGTCGCCGCATCTTTCGCCGCCACATTCACCTCAATTGCCAGGGTTGCAACATCGGGTACCGCGTCCACGCTTGCGGTGCCTGACGTGACGATGTGCGGGCCATCCGGCAATTCGCTTGCCTGCACCGACACCGCACCGAAACTTACTAATGCCGCCAGGGCCATCACTTTAAACTTCACTGTCATTCCTCCATGTTGCGAAGAGTGCCCATTAACAGGGCGCATGCCAGCAAGCTTAGCGGGTCTTGTTCAGTTGTCCATAAGACAAGGATTAGTTGAACAATTCCTGGACATGATGAATCCCCTCTTTCGCCAGCTGGAAAGCGATAAACCACATCACCAGGCCGACCAGGGTATTAATGATGCGCTGGGCTTTGGCCGTACGCAGGCGGGGCGCCAGCCATGCCGCCAGAATGGCGAGACCGAAGAACCACAGGAAAGAGGCGCTGACCGTGCCGAGCGCAAACCAGCGTTTCGGTTCAACGTCCAGTTGACCGCCCAGGCTGCCCAGCACGACGAAGGTGTCGAGATAGACATGAGGGTTTAGCCAGGTCACTGCCAGCATGGTGACGATAATCTTCCAGCGGCCCTGCTTCATGACCTCCGCGCTCGCCAGCTCGAGGTTGCTGCTCATCGCCGTTTTTAGGGCGCCGAATCCGTACCAGAGCAGAAACGCCACGCCGCCCCAGGTGACCAGCGCCAGCAGCCACGGAGACTGCATCAGCAGCGCGCTGCCGCCAAAAATCCCGGCGCAGATCAGCAGTAAATCGCTTACCGCGCACAGCAGGGCAATCATCAGATGGTACTGGCGGCGGATGCCCTGATTCATCACGAACGCATTTTGCGGGCCGAGGGGAAGGATCATGGCTGCACCTAAGGCAAGCCCTTGAAAATAATAAGATAGCATGACGATTTTCTCGCAGTGTTGTTCTGGAAGCCGACTATACTGCGCGAATTACATAAGAGGAAATGGATAATATTAATTGGGTATTAGCGGAGCTTATAAAAATAAAGCCCGGTGGCGCTAGCGCTTACCGGGCCTACGGGTGACGTTATTCTGCTTCTTTGACTTTTTTGACGTTTACGTCCATCTGCGGGTACGGGAAGCTGATGCCGTTGGCGTCGAAGTCGCGCTTAATGCGCTCCAGCACGTCCCAGTACACGTTTTGCAGATCGCTGCTTTTGCTCCAGATACGCACCACAAAGTTAATGGAGGAAGCGCCGAGTTCATTCAGGCGAACCGTCTGCTCTTTGTCTTTCAGGATACGGTCGTCTGAAGCAATGATGTTGGTAATCAGCGACTTCACCTGATCGATATCGGAGTCGTATGCCACGCTAATAATCAGTTCGTTACGACGCACCGGCTCACGGGAGAAGTTGATGATGTTGCCCGCGATAATTTTCCCGTTCGGCACGACCACGATGCGGCCATCGACGGTGCGCATGGTCGTTGAGAAAATTTGTACCTGCAGCACGGTTCCGGCAATGCCGCCAAGGTCAACGTACTCGCCGGAGCGGAACGGACGGAAGGTCACCAGCAGAACGCCTGCCGCCAGGTTTGAAAGCGAGCCCTGCAGCGCCAGACCAATAGCCAGACCGGCGGCACCGAGAACGGCGATGACAGAGGCGGTTTGCACCCCAACACGGCCCAGCGCCGCAATCAGCGTAAAGGCGATAATGCCGTAACGCACCAGTGCGGAGAGGAAGTCAGCCACCGTGGCGTCAATGTGACGGGCCAGCATCACGCGGTTAACCGTATTCGAGACAATACGCGCCACGATCATCCCGACGATGATGATGGCAATCGCCGCGACGATGTTCACGGCATAGCTCAGCAGCAGGGCCTGGTTGCGCACCAGCCAGTTACCGGCGTTATTGATGCTGTCTACAACATCGAGTTGTTCCATTTATTCTTCCTTTTGTTAAACCAAAACACAAAATCCATCCCCCATGGAGACAGGCAGGTCTGTAAAGGGTAAACAAAAAGCACTGGTTTTGCCAAACAGATCACAAAAGCAGGTCTGGCAGGGTATTGAAAAAGCATAAAAAAAGGCCCGCATTTGCGGGCCTTCTGATGCTGTTAGCAGCTCAAATTACAGAACGTCGATCGCGTTCAGTTCTTTGAAAGCCTGCTCCAGACGGGTCACCATGGACGTCTGCGCTGCGCGCAGCCATACGCGTGGATCGTAGTATTTCTTGTTTGGCTGGTCTTCGCCTTTCGGGTTGCCCAGCTGGCCCTGCAGGTAAGCTTCGTTCGCTTTGTAGTACTGCAGGATACCGTCCCAGGTTGCCCACTGGGTGTCGGTATCGATGTTCATTTTCACAACGCCGTAGCTTACGGAGTCTTTGATTTCCTGAGCAGAAGAACCGGAACCGCCGTGGAAGACGAAGTTCAGGCTGTTGTGCGGCAGGTTGTGTTTCTTGGAAACGTATTCCTGAGAATCACGCAGGATGGTTGGGGTCAGAACCACGTTACCTGGTTTGTAAACGCCGTGTACGTTACCGAAGGACGCTGCGATGGTGAAGCGTGGGCTGATTTTGCTCAGCTCGGTGTAAGCGTAATCAACGTCTTCTGGCTGGGTGTACAGTGCAGAAGCGTCCATGTGGCTGTTGTCCACGCCGTCTTCTTCACCGCCGGTGCAACCCAGTTCGATTTCCAGGGTCATGTCCATTTTGGCCATGCGCGCCAGGTACTTAGAGCAGATTTCGATGTTTTCGTGCAGTGACTCTTCAGACAGGTCGATCATGTGAGAAGAGAACAGTGGCTTACCGGTTGCCGCGAAGTGTTTTTCACCCGCGTCCAGCAGACCGTCGATCCACGGCAGCAGTTTCTTCGCGCAGTGGTCAGTGTGCAGGATAACTGGAACACCGTAGTGCTCAGCCATCTGGTGAACGTGGTGCGCACCAGAGATAGCGCCCAGGATTGCAGCACCCTGAGGAATGTCAGTTTTCACGCCTTTACCTGCGATGAACGCAGCGCCGCCGTTAGAGAACTGAACGATAACCGGTGCTTTAACTTTTGCAGCGGTTTCCAGTACGGCGTTGATGGAGTCGGTACCCACGCAGTTAACTGCTGGCAGAGCGAAGTTGTTTTCTTTAGCTACCTGGAACACTTTCTGTACGTCATCACCAGTGATAACGCCAGGTTTTACGAAATCAAAAATTTTAGACATGTTGCTTAGTCCTGTATCTTCGGCCGTTAGAAAAGGTGCGAGCTCTTAAAAGCGCGCTGAAAATTGGGCAGGTTTCCCTGCCCTTGAATGGCTTACTTCTTAGCGCGCTCTTCGAGCATTGCTACTGCTGGCAGTACTTTGCCTTCCACGAATTCGAGGAATGCGCCGCCACCAGTGGAGATGTAGGAGATCTTGTCAGCGATACCGAACAGGTCGATTGCTGCCAGGGTGTCACCACCGCCTGCGATAGAGAACGCTTCGCTGTCTGCGATAGCGTTAGCAACGATTTCAGTCCCTTTGCGGAAGTTCGGGAATTCGAACACGCCAACCGGACCGTTCCACAGGATAGTTTTTGCGTTTTTGAGGATTTCAGCCAGTTTCTGTGCAGAAACGTCGCCCAGATCCAGAATCTGCTCTTCGTCTTTGATGTCGTTTACAGACTTCAGAGTCGCGGTTGCGGTTTCGGAGAACTCGGTCGCGACGCGAACGTCAGTTGGAACCGGGATATCACAGGTACCCAGCAGGCGTTTGGCTTCGTCAACCAGGTCTGCTTCGTACAGGGATTTACCCACGTTGTGGCCCTGAGCGGCAACGAAGGTGTTCGCGATACCACCACCAACGATCAGCTGGTCAGCGATTTTAGACAGGGAATCCAGAACGGTCAGTTTGGTAGAAACTTTAGAACCACCAACGATAGCGACCATCGGACGAGCAGGTTCTTTCAGCGCTTTACCCAGCGCTTCCAGTTCGTCAGCCAGCAGAGGACCGGCACACGCAACGTCTGCGAATTTACCGATACCGTGGGTAGACGCCTGAGCACGGTGCGCCGTACCGAAGGCATCCATCACGAACACGTCGCACAGTGCAGCGTATTTTTTGGAAAGGGTTTCGTCGTCTTTCTTCTCGCCTTTGTTGAAGCGAACGTTTTCCAGAACAACCAGTTCACCGGCTGCAACGTCAACGCCGTCCAGGTAATCTTTCACCAGGCGAACCGGGTTGGACAGTTTGTCTTTCAGGTAATTAACCACTGGCAGCAGAGAGAACTCTTCGTTGTACTCGCCTTCAGTTGGACGACCCAGGTGGGAGGTGACCATCACTTTAGCGCCCTGCTTCAGAGCCAGCTCGATGGTTGGCAGAGATGCACGGATACGCGCGTCGCTGGTCACTTTGCCATCTTTAACCGGTACGTTCAGATCGGCACGGATGAAAACGCGTTTACCAGCCAGATCCAGATCGGTCATCTTAATTACAGACATGGTGAATCCTCTCGTTGATTCTTAAAGTTTTGCAGACGCACGATGCGTCTTACCTGAAACCTTGAGCAGCCATTGCTAACGTGGTGTCGAGCATTCGGTTAGCAAAGCCCCATTCGTTATCACACCAGACCAGCGTCTTGATAAGGTGTGCGCCACTAACCCTCGTTTGCGTGCCATCGACGATGGCGCTGTGCGGGTCGTGGTTAAAATCTACTGAGACCAACGGTAATTCCGTATAGTCAACTATACCATGAAATGCCCCCTGTGCCGCTTTTTGCAGCAACAGGTTGACTTCACAGGCTTTTACCGGTTTTTTCACCGTTACGCTAAGGTCGATTGCGGTGACGTTGATTGTTGGGACGCGCACGGCAATCGCTTCAAAACGGTCATTGAACTGCGGAAAAATTCGGGTGATCCCTGCCGCCAGTTTCGTATCCACCGGAATGATTGACTGGCTCGCTGCACGCGTGCGCCGTAAATCCGGGTGGTAAGCGTCAATGACCTGCTGATCGTGCATGGCGGAGTGAATCGTGGTCACGGTGCCGGACTCAATGCCATACGCATCGTCTAACAATTTGATGACCGGAATAATGCAGTTGGTGGTACAGGAGGCGTTGGAAACAATGCGGTGTTCGGCCTGCAGCTCATGCTGGTTGACGCCAAACACGACCGTCGCGTCGAGGTCGTTACTGCCGGGATGAGAAAACAGAACTTTTTTCGCGCCGGCTGTCAGATGCGCTTCGCCATGTTCGCGATTGCCATACACACCGGTACAGTCAAGTACGACATCCACACCCAGTTCACGCCAGGGTAGCCCGGAGATGCTGTTCTCATGCAGCACACGAATCGCGTCATCACCCACAAAAAGCTGATCTCTTTCCTGGCGCACATCCCAGGCAAAGCGTCCGTGGCTGGTGTCATACTTCAATAAATGCGCCATGCCCGCAGCATCCGCCAGTTCATTGATTGCCACCACGGTTATTTCCGCCCGACGTCCGGATTCATACAAAGCACGAACCACATTACGCCCGATGCGACCGAAGCCATTAATCGCTACGCGTACGGTCATAGATCTCCTGCAAAGCAATCCCTGAGTGTGAGGTGGCTGAAAGAGTAATCCAGCTACGCCCGAAGGGGAATCCTTGCTGTCACAAACTGCGATTGATTGGTCAATTGTCGAACATTTAATCGACTGAAACGCTTCAGCAAGAATAAGCGAATCGGGGAATAAAAGGAATGTCTGTCCAGATGAATAAGCGAGCTATATGACTTGCGTCACATTTTCGGTGGAATAATGACGCAAAAAAAGCCGGGTGGCGCGCTAGCGCTTACCCGGCCTACTTTCGAGCCATTTGTAGACCCGGTAAGCGTAGCGCCACCGGGCAAAACGGCGATTACAGCAGTTCTTTCGCTTTCGCGATAACGTTCTCAACGGTGAAGCCGAACTCTTCGAACAGCTGCTCTGCCGGAGCAGACTCACCGAAGGTGGTCATGCCGACGATAGCGCCGTTCAGGCCCACGTATTTGAACCAGTAGTCAGCGATACCCGCTTCCACTGCCACGCGAGCGGAAACCGCTTTAGGCAGTACGGATTCACGGTAAGCGGCATCCTGCTTATCGAACGCGTCGGTAGACGGCATGGAGACCACGCGCGCCTTCACGCCTTCGGCAGTCAGTTTTTCCCATGCGGCAACAGCCAGTTCGACTTCAGAACCGGTAGCGATGAAGATCAGCTCTGGCTGGCCCGCGCAATCTTTCAGCACGTAACCACCGCGAGCGATGTTCGCCAGCTGCTCTGGCGTACGCTCCTGCTGTGCCAGGTTCTGACGGGAGAGGATCAGCGCGGTAGGACCGTCCTGACGCTCAACGCCGTATTTCCACGCTACCGCGGATTCAACCTGGTCACATGGACGCCATGTGCTCATGTTCGGGGTCACGCGCAGAGAAGCCACCTGCTCTACCGGCTGGTGAGTTGGACCGTCTTCGCCCAGACCGATGGAGTCGTGGGTGTAAACCATCACCTGACGCTGTTTCATCAGCGCCGCCATACGCACGGCGTTACGCGCATATTCAACGAACATCAGGAAGGTAGAGGTGTACGGCAGGAAACCACCGTGCAGGGAGATACCGTTGGCAATCGCAGTCATACCGAATTCACGTACACCGTAATGGATGTAGTTACCGGCAGTGTCTTCGTTGATTGGCTTAGAACCGGACCACAGGGTCAGGTTAGATGGCGCCAGATCAGCGGAGCCGCCGAGGAATTCAGGCAGCAGAGGACCGAACGCTTCAATGGCATTCTGAGACGCTTTACGGCTCGCGATTTTAGACGGGTTCGCCTGCAGCTTAGCGATGAACTCGTTCGCTTTCGCGTCGAAGTCAGACGGCATTTCACCTTTCATACGACGGGTGAATTCAGCCGCTTCCTGTGGGAAGGCTTTCGCGTAAGCCGCGAACTTCTCGTTCCACGCCGCTTCTTTCGCCTGGCCTACTTCTTTTGCATCCCACTGAGCATAGATCTCAGATGGGATTTCGAATGCAGGGTATTTCCAGCCCAGCGCTTCGCGGGTCAGTGCGATTTCCGCGTCGCCCAGCGGCGCGCCGTGGGAGTCGTGCGTACCCGCTTTGTTCGGAGAACCGAAGCCGATGATGGTTTTGCACATCAGCAGGGACGGTTTGTCCGTCACAGCGCGCGCTTCTTCTACTGCACGTTTAATCGAGTCAGCATCGTGGCCATCAACGCCACGCACAACGTGCCAGCCGTAAGCTTCGAAACGTTTAGCGGTGTCGTCAGTGAACCAGCCTTCAACGTGACCGTCGATGGAGATACCGTTGTCGTCATAGAACGCAACCAGTTTACCCAGCTTCAGGGTACCTGCCAGGGAGCACACTTCGTGAGAAATGCCTTCCATCATGCAGCCATCGCCCATGAACGCGTAGGTGAAGTGGTCAACGATGTCGTGGCCAGGACGGTTGAACTGCGCCGCCAGGGTCTTCTCAGCGATCGCCATACCCACAGCGTTAGCAATACCCTGACCCAGCGGGCCGGTGGTGGTTTCTACGCCAGCGGTGTAGCCCACTTCCGGGTGACCTGGAGTTTTGGAGTGCAGCTGACGGAAGTTTTTCAGCTCTTCGATAGGCAGATCGTAGCCGGTGAGGTGCAGCAGGCTATAGATCAGCATAGAGCCGTGGCCGTTAGACAGTACGAAACGGTCGCGGTCAGCCCATGACGGGTTCTGCGGGTTGTGGTTCAGGAAATCGCGCCACAGGACTTCGGCGATATCAGCCATACCCATAGGGGCCCCAGGGTGGCCGGATTTGGCTTTCTGTACTGCGTCCATGCTCAGCGCACGAATAGCATTAGCAAGCTCTTTACGTGAGGACATTTTAACTCCAGATCGGACTGTTAAAGGCCATGCCCTTGACGACAGCGCGTTTTGGGCTACGCCGGAAAAAAGTGCCAACAATGTAACCCAAGCGGCATGCCATGTACATGGACCATTCTTTTGCAGCTTAAGAAATCTCTGGATCATGCTCGCATGTTGCGCAATCTACTCGCCCGGCCCTGTAGATATTCCTTATACTTAGCGCGACACCGGCTTCGCTGACGGTGCACTTTTCGGATTTTATTCAGATTAACGAGTACGGAAGCAACCTCATGAAAATGCGTGCAATAGTGCTGGCCCTGGGTACAACGCTCCTGCTGAGCGGCTGTCAGAATATGGATTCTAACGGCCTGATGACCTCAGGCGCAGAGGCCTTTCAGGCCTATTCCCTGAGCGATGCGCAGGTAAAAGCGCTGAGCGACCAGGCCTGTAAAGATATGGACGGAAAAGCCACGCTTGCGCCGGCTAACAGTACCTACACGCAGCGTCTGAATAAGATTGCTTCCGCGCTGGGCGATAACATCAACGGCCAGCCGGTGAACTACAAGGTTTACATGGCGAAAGACGTCAACGCCTTCGCGATGGCGAACGGCTGTATCCGCGTTTACAGCGGCCTGATGGATATGATGACCGACAACGAAGTGGAAGCGGTCATCGGCCATGAAATGGGCCACGTTGCGCTGGGCCACGTGAAGAAAGGGATGCAGGTTGCCTTAGGCACCAATGCCATCCGCGCAGCGGCGGCCTCAGCAGGCGGTATCGTTGGCAGCCTGTCCCAGTCACAGCTTGGCGACGTGGGTGAAAAACTGGTGAACTCCCAGTTCTCCCAGCGTCAGGAGTCCGAAGCGGATGACTACTCCTACGATCTGTTGCGCAAACGCGGCATTAATCCATCCGGTTTAGCCACCAGCTTTGAAAAACTGGCCAAACTGGAAGCAGGACGTCAAAGCTCTATGTTTGACGATCACCCTGCCTCAGAAGAGCGCGCACAGCATATTCGCGACCGTATGGCCGCAGACGGAATTAAATAATTTCAGAAGGAGGCAGTTTTGCCTCCTTTTTATTTCGCATGAATTGTTAACTTAACAGCACGTATCGATAACACCCCTGAAAGCCCCGCCAAATCTACCCTGTTACATTGAAACGTCTGGTCACATAATTATTGCAAAGGTCACTTTTTCCGGTAATTATCCCCCCTGCAGTTATTCAATTAATATATCCAGACAGAGACGTTCCCTCCGTGAAAAAAGAATTATCATTAATTGCTTTAAGTTTATTTTCCGCATTACCTGCCGCTGCAAGCCAGCAATCCGACAGCCAGGGTTTTATTGACGACAGCCATCTGGACCTGTTTTTACGCAATGCGTATATCAGCCGTGATTATCATCAGGGCCAGCAGGATAAAGCCGAATGGGGTCAGGGGATCATCGCCACGTTTGCATCCGGCTATACCGAAGGGCTGGTGGGCTTTGGTGTGGACGGTATTGCTCAATACGGCGTGCGCCTGGACGGCGGTCGCGGCAAGAGCGGCGCAGGCGGCATCGACTTCTTTAAGCAGGAAGACGACGGCCGGGCAAAATCCGATCTGGCAAAGTTTGGCGCAACCGCCAAAATGCGCATCTCGAATACCGTACTGAGCTACGGGAATCAGCGTCCTGAGCTGCCCATCGTCAATGCCGACAGCTCTCGCCTGCTCTTTGAAAGCTACACCGGCACCATGCTGACCTCAAAAGAGATCGACGGTCTGGAAATCAACGCCGGTTATTTCACCGACGAGCAGCGTAAAAGTGACGACCGCCACGACAGCGGGCTGAAGAGCCTCTCCTTCGGCGGCGCGAGCTACCAGTTCAACGATCAGTTCAGCGGCGCGTTTTACGCCTCTCACAATGAAGAGGTGATGAACAAGCAGTATCTGGGCCTGAACTTCAAACAGCCGTTCAGCACCGGGCAGCAGCTGGTGCTCGACTTCAACGGCTATAACTCCCGTCTCGATCAGAGTTACGCGGACAGCCTCGATACGGGCCGCAGCAACGCTATCTGGAGCCTGGCGGCGAGCTACATCTGGGATATTCACACGTTCAAAGTGGCGTACCAGCAGAGCAGCGGCAGCACCGGCTACAACTACGGCGGCTACCGCGACCAGGGCGGCGTAGGTGATGGCGGTAACACCATCTGGCTGGCAAACTCCTACTGGTCTGATTTTAACGGCGAAGATGAACGTTCCTGGCAGGCATCCTACGGTCTGGACTTTGGCGGCCTTGGCCTGCCGGGTCTGAGCTGGACCACCGCCTACGTGCGCGGGGACAACATCAAAACCGCGGAAACCAGCAACGGCAAAGAGCACGAGTGGTTTAACCAGATCCAGTACCAGGTGCAGGATGGCCCGGCGAAGGATCTGAAACTGAAACTGCGCTATTCCGTGCTGCGCGTCTCCAGCAACGCCAGCGACTATAACGTGGGCGGGGACGAGATCCGCGCTTACGTGGAATACCCGTTTAACGTGTTCTAAAGGCAATAAAAAACCTCTCCAGGGAGAGGTTTTTTACGCCAGAAGAGGCTTATTCGCCTTTTTTGGCTGCCTGGATGTAGAGCATTTCCAGTGCCAGGGTCGCTGCGGCCAGCGCAGTGATCTCGGACTGGTCATACGCAGGCGCCACTTCCACCACGTCCATCCCGACAATGTTGAGATCCTTCAGGCCGCGCACCAGCTTGATGGCGCGGTCTGAGGTCAGGCCGCCGATTACCGGGGTACCGGTACCCGGTGCAAATGCCGGATCGAGGCAGTCGATGTCGAAGGTCAGATACACGGGCATATCACCCACGATCTGCTTCACCTGCGCGAGGATGTCATCCACGCCGCGGTCGTTAACCTGACCCGCATCCAGCACGGTGAAGCCGTTATCTTTGTCGAACTCAGTGCGAATACCGATCTGCACGGAGTGGTTCGGGTCGATCAGACCTTCGTTCGGCGCGGTAAAGAACATGGTGCCGTGGTCAAACTCACAGCCGTTGGCGTAGGTGTCGGTATGCGCATCAAAGTGTACCAGCGCCATTTTACCGAAGTGCTTCGCGTGGGCGCGCAGCAGCGGCAGGGTCACGAAGTGGTCGCCGCCGAAGGAGAGCATGCGCTTACCGGCAGCCAGCAACTTCTCGGCGTGGGCCTGCAGCTTTTCGCTCATCTCACGCGCATCACCAAAGGCATACACCAGGTCACCGCAGTCCACCACGTTCAGGCGCTCGCGCATGTCGAAGTTCCACGGGAAACGGTTGTGCTCCCAGGCCAGGTTAGTGGAAACCTGACGGATCGCTGCCGGGCCATGACGCCCACCCGCACGGCCTGACGTTGCCATGTCGAACGGCACGCCAGTGATCACCCAGTCCGCGTCACTGTCGTACGGCTGGAAGTTCATCGGAAGGCGTAAAAAACCAAACGCGTTAGATACCAGAGAGTTATCGTACTGATGACCTAAAGTGCTCATGTCCTGTCCTCGTATCATAGATAGACGATCGTTGCTAAAGGTGAAAAAAAATCCCTTCCGCGTCGTTAAGCCCGACGAGGAAGGGATCTTTTCATATCGTAATGCTGTATGGCGCTAAGAATAGCGCCTGACTCCATTAAATTCAAGCGACTCATAAATACAAATTATATAGCCAACCCTTACCATTCATCGAATAAAACAATAGCCATAAAAATATTATAATCTTTACATTCTTAATATTTCCCCAATGAATATTTAAATGCTCCCATTACGGGCTCACCCTTTATAATTCAAGAGTAAAGCCTTTCCATAACACATTCATACATACATAAACAGCATGAGATAGTCCGAATTCGGATTTTATTTAGTTATAGCGTGTAGTTTTCTCTTTTTTTACTCCCTACAATCCCGCCGCTTTATTAAAATTTATTTCTAAATGTAATTACTTATGAACAAATATTTAAAAATTGGTCTTTTTACCATTCTGGCGGGAGCGGGTTCTGCAGCAGCGGCAGAAGATGGCACGATTACCTTTGACGGTACTATCAGTGACGCAACCTGTGCTATTACAGGCGGTGATGCACAGGGTGAATCTACCTCTCCTGATTTCACCGTGCATCTGCCAAGCGTCAGCACCACCGCGCTGGCAACAGCTGGTCAACGCGCGGGTGACACGCCATTCTTCATTAAACTGAGCGGTGCAAATTGCACCAACAACAAAGTCGCCAGCGTCTTCTTCGAACTGGCACAGAGCACCAATATCAACGCCACCACCGGTAACCTGAGAAACACCGTCACGACGGGCGGTGCCGATAAAGTTGAAATCGGTCTGTTAGATTCCAGCAAAGCGGTTATGAACCTGAACACCGCAAACAACAGCCCGAAAACAGCGACCATTACAGGTAATACCGCTCGCTTCGACTACTGGGCGCAATACGTTGCCACCGGCGGTGCGGCGACGGCCGGTAAAGTCACTACTGACGTCGTTTATTCCATTAAGTACCAGTAATACCTCTAAGCAGTGGGATTTATCCCACTGCTTTCCCTGCCACATTTAGGAACGTTGAGCCTGATGGTCAGTAATATTTTCAAAGTGATGTTAATGGTGACATTGACGTGGTTCCCCTGCGCCAACGCCACTATACAAATTTTAACGACTCGCGTGGCATTCAATGCAAACGAGAGTGAACAAACCGTTCGCGTGAATAACCTCAGCAAAAACCCGGAGCTGGTGCAGGTATGGCTTTCCAGCACCGATAAAACCGATGGAACAGAGAAGGAAAACCTTCCGTTCTTTATCAACCCTCCCGCTGCGCGCGTTAACGGTCAAAAAGGGAAAGTTTTCCGTATCTTCCAGACAGCGGAAGCCGCAGGAAAATACCCGAAAGATCGCGAAACGCTGCTCTGGCTAAACGTGCTGGATATTCCACCAGAACTGCCTGAAGAGGCGGATCAGAACCAGATAAAAATGGCGTTCCGCACAATGATCAAATTTTTCTATCGCCCAGCGGGCCTGAAGGGCAATCCCATGCAGGCGGGCGACGATCTGAAGTGGGAATTGCGTAAAGCGGCAAAAGGCTACGACGTGGTGGGAACCAATAACTCACCTTTCCACGTGAGCATGACCAGCGTCTGGCTGACGAATGCCGACAATAAAGACATCGAGATCCCGGGTGACATGATTGTCCCTTATGGAACGCTGGTTTATCACTTTCCGCAGGTCAGCGCAGTGAGCGGACGCGGCATATTTAAATACAACTATATCACTGATTTAGGCGCATATATTAAGCGCACTTATAACTTTTAATATTTTATACGTTCTACCTTTGGGAAGGTTAAATGTCAGCACGCCATAATAAATACAGGCTTCTCAAAAAAGCGAAAAGTACCCTTGGCCAGATCATTATTCTGGCATTGTGCGTTTCAGGCCAGGCTAACGCCGAAGCAGAGAAAAAAGCGGTAAACTTTTCTCGCGGCTTTATGAATTTCTATAACAGTGGGTTAGACCTTAGCCAGTTCGACGGGGTAGATAAAATCCAGCCCAGAGATTACAAACTGGAAGTATTTAGTAACCTGCGGAAATTAGGCACCTGGCCCATTTCATTTATTCCGGCAAAAAATAAGCAGGGCGTAAATGCCTGCATGACGCCGGAAATGATTATCCGCTTTGACGTCGACACCCGCAAACTGCCGGAAAACTGGAAGACGGGCGGCTGCCTGATCCTTGAAACGCTTGTGCCCGGCGCAACCGTGACCTACAACCAGGATGATGAGCGTCTGGACGTCACCGTCCCGCAGGCGATGCTGCTTAATACGCCGGAGGGATACATCAGCCCTGAGCTATGGGACGACGGTGAACCTACCCTCATGGCCTCCTATGCGCTGAGTGGTTCAAGCACGCGCAACCGTGAGTTGGGCGAAACCAGCAACTATCTCTTTGGTAACCTGCAAACGGCGATGACCCTCGGGGCGTGGCGTTTTGTGACCTATGACACTCTGAACCTCGGCAATGATATTGACGATGAGGGGGTCGATCATCTGCAGGCATTTGCCAGCCGGGGGATTGCAGCATTGCAGTCTGAAGTGGTGCTGGGCGATCTCAACACCAGCGGGGAGATGTTTGATACAACGGCCATTCGCGGCGCAAGGCTTGCCACCGACGATCGCATGCTGCCGGACTCCGTGCGCTACTACGCGCCTGTTGTACGGGGTTTTGCCAACAGCAACGCCACAGTCACCATCAAGCAGTCCGGCAGCACCCTCTACGAAAAAGTGGTGCCGCCGGGTGAGTTTGCCATCAGCGATCTCTATGCAACAGGCTACAACGGCGATCTGGAGGTCACCGTCAAAGAGACGGATGGCACCATCAACACCTTTACGGTCCCCTACTCCAGCGTTCCGCAGCTGCTGCGCGAAGGTTACTTCCGCTATTCGCTCTCGTCGGGGGAAATGCGTAATACGTATCTTGCCGATGCGCCATGGATGACCGAGGGCACGCTTCAGTACGGTCTGCTGAATAATCTGACGGGGTACGTAGGTGCGCAAACCGCGTTTGATGGCGATTACAACGCCCTGCTGGGTGGTGTGGCCATCAATACCCCGCTCGGGGCATTAGGTCTGGACGTTACCCGCTCTTATACGAACTTTAACACAGGTATGGGGAGCGATGACTGCGGTTCACTGTGTGACATGTCCCTGCGAATCAGTCTTGCTAAAAACCTTTCAGAAACCGGTACAAACTTCAGCCTGGTAGGTTACCGCTACTCCAGTAAAGATTACTACTCGCTGGCGGATGCCGTCAGCGTGAAGCAGGCGCTGGAGCACGGTAACGACCGATATTTACCCGAGCGCTACCGTGAACGCCTGGAAGCAAACATCAACCAGATGCTGCCTGCGGGCTGGGGAAGTTTTTACGTCAGTGGTTTCATCGGCAACGTCTGGAACGATGAACTGGGCCGCACGGAAAAATCCAACTACGCGCTGGGATACAACAACCGGTTTGGCACGTCGACCTGGGGTATTTCACTTGGCCGAACCAATAATGAAGACGGTGGTCATGACGATACGATCTACCTGAGCGTATCCATGCCGCTTGGCCATCGTTATGAAAAACAAGCCCGCCTGGGGGCGAACTTTAGCTACAACAGCGATGAGGCCACCATCCGCACCTCGCTCAGCGGCTCGGCTGGCGAGCGCTCACAGTATGGCTTCAGCGGCTACTTCAGCGAGTCCAGCAGGCCGGAAACCAACTTCGGTACCAACCTTTCTTACGTGGGCGATAGCGCTTCCGGCGGCGTCGCGTTCAGCCAGTCCCTCCACAGCTTCATGGGCGGTCTGAATATGAACGGTGGCGTGGTTGTGCACCGTGGCGGCATCAATTTGACCCCAACGTTAGGCGACACCATTGGCGTAATCGAGGCCAAAGGCGCTGAAGGGGCAAGAGTTTACCCTGATTCAAATGCGGTCATTAAAGATAACGGCTATGGCATTGTCGGCTATCTGACGCCTTACCGATACAACGATGTCTTCATTGATCCAAAAGGTACATCAATGAGCGTCGACGTCGAGGATACGCGTAAGAGCATTGTGCCCACCGCGGGTGCCGCCGTGCATATCAAAATGGAAACGCAGCAGAAGCAACAGACCTTTGTGCGCTTCACACATGCCTCCGGGCAGAAGATCCCCTTCGGTGCATCCATTACCGACGGTAGCGACGCCACGCTCGGTATGGTCGGCCAGGGTGGCCTGGCAATGTTGACCTTGCCTGAATCTGGCAAGCCGATCGTTATTAAATGGAATAGCAATAAGGTGATGAATACGTGCTCAGCAGAGGTCAATCACCTTTCTGATAACAGAAAAAACCGCAATATGAGTAAAGCCACCTCCTTTGATGCAATAGATATTATCTGCAAAGGCCTTTAAGAGAAAATGAATAAATACATTACGACTCTGCTTTATCTCCTTATATTATCACTGTTATGGATATTTAGCCTTGAAGTAAAAGCCTCAGCGTGCAGAATCGACGGTGTGGAAAAGGTGTTAAATATCACAGACAACATTACGCTGAACCCTGCGGATAAAGGCTCCGCAGGAACGGTATTATGGTCTAAAACCTATACCGCACCTAACATCAAATATAGCTGTGATGAATCAACGCAAACGCAGTGGCACACTGCATACAGCCGAAATTATCTCTCTTCATCGATAGATAAAGTCTATGCAACCGAAATTCCGGGCATTGGTATTCGGATGAAATGGCCAGCCAATACCGGAAACGCCTGGGTGCCGGGTAACTCCGGCTCTCCTGTGACCTGTAGTCCGAGCTGTTCAATCGATAACAGCACGGTGCTACTGGAGTTTGTTCAGACCGGCACCATTAATCAGGGTGAAACCGAGATCCCTGCCGGTGAAATGGTTAACGTAAAAGTCAAACCTTTGCTCACGCCAGAGGATGAGCTTCGTATTCTTACTATCAATTTATCAGTACCGATTAAAGTGAATACGCGTTCATGCTCCATTTATCCCTCGTCGACAAACGTCAATTTAGGGACCTACAGTATTGCCTCATTCCAGAACACACCAAATTACCAGGGCGATAAAAAAGACTTTTCTATTACCATCACGTGCCCGGAAGCGGAACAAGTTGGCTTAACTATCTCTTCTATGCTCAGGACAAAATTCGCAGAATCGAGCGGTATTCTGGGGGTGGAGACCGGCGAAGGCTACGCCCAAAACTTCGCGATTATGGTTTACGAAAAATCGAGCACGTATGTTTCAACGCCCCTTATTCTTGAGAAACTCATTGTTTTCCCGGTTTCATCCCGAGTAACGAAAAACTATCAGGCTCAGATTTACGTTCCTACAGAAGTTAATCGCGCAAATTCATTAAGTGCTGGCAGGGTGGTCGGCGCAATTCAATACACCATGGCTATACAATAATTTTCAAGGAGAGATTCGTGCTTCAGCGTTTTTCAAAATATGCGCTTTTATTAGTGCCGCTCATTCCTGCGGCTCACGCTACGGCGGCACTTCCCGGCCAGCAAAATAAACAGGAACTGGATCGTCTCGAAAGACAAACCAGCCAGGCATTAATAGAAGAAGCCAAGCGGAACGAACGGTTAATCCAGCAACAAAAAAAATTGCGTGAAGCCGGAGAAGAAACCCTGACCAGCAGCGACTCGAGCTGGCGCTTTCAGATCAATCATATCGTTATTCTTGATGATGTCCTGTTTGACGGTTCGCCACTGCGTCAGGCGATTATCGATCGCTATGAAGGCAAAATGCTCGGCAGAACAGAAATATTTGAACTGGTTAAAGAGCTGACCGATTTTTATATTTCCCGCGGTTATGCCACAACGCTTATTGGTATTGAGCCAGGGAATATCAAAACGGGTACGCTCTCTCTACGGGTGCTGTGGGGGAAAATAAACAATCTTAAGGTTAACGGGCATGAACCGTCTCTCCGTGAACGCACGCGCCTGTTCACTGCCTACCCCTTTGCGAAAGACAAGATTCTGAACATGCAGGATATCGATCAGATGGTCGAAAACCTGCTGCGCGTTTATCCCAAAGACAATATTGATATTCAGCCGTCGATTGTAAACAGCTATTCCGATCTTAATCTGCTGCACAAGCCTGAGTTCCCCCTTTCCGTTGCCGCGGGCCTTAACAACTCTGGCATTAAGGCTGACGGCTGGCAGCAGTATTATGGCAGCGTAACCGCTAAAAACATTGCCGGTATCAATGATATTTTCAACGTATATTATTCATGGAATAACCTGAAAAATAACCAGGATAATCAGGATGCGTGGTCAACGAGTTACAGCATCCCGCTGGGTTACTGGTCATTCGACGCGCTTTATTACAAATCCAGCTACGATAAAACCCTTGCCGGCAATAACGCCAGTTACGCGTCTGACGGAGATTCAGACCGCGCTTCACTGCGTATCAGCCGCATGCTGGGCCGTAACGCCACGGGTAAAACCAGCTGGTGGGCAAAAGTCGAAAGACGTAACAGCGACAACAGCATTGAAAACCACCGTATAGACGTCAGCTCTAAAACCTATACCGCGATTTCGTCAGGCGCAACGTGGGTCGGTGCCCTGATGAACGGCTGGTTCTATGGCGATGTGGGCGTGACGGCGGCGGTTCCCTGGTTCGGTTCTGCCTGGAAAAACGATGCCGATCTCAAAGGTTTTGACCTTGATTACGTCAAGTACAACGGCATTGCCAGCTGGACGCGTCCGCTTTTTCAGGCTGGCCGTCTGGGTGGCGTCTATGAACTCAACGCCGGGTTCCAGTACACCCCGCACGTCCTGGTCAGCGATGCAAAATTAACGCTGGGCGATGAATTCACCGTGCGCGGATTTAAGGACGATAGCCTGCTGGTTGATAGCGGCGGCTGGATCGCCAATACGCTGCAGTTTCCTTTTGATATTGGCATCGGCGGTATTTATCAGCTTATTCCCTATTTAGGTTATGACCTGGGGTTTGCCAAAGATAATTGCCCTAAAGGTGTCAACGTATGTGACAGCCAATTCATGATGGGTGGCTCGGTCGGAATTAAAGCTACCGGTAGCCATTTCTCAACATATGTCCTCGCGGGCTGGCCTATAAAAAAACCAGATTCACTGGAAGAGAATACCGTCGATAACACGGTCGTTTATTACAAGATGGAAGTAACTTTCTAATTTAAGGAATTTTTATGAGCAATAATAAAACTTCAAAAACGAAGCTAACCGCTGGGAATTTACATAAACACCTTTGTCCCCTTTTTATTTCGATAGCGGGTATCCTCGCCGCTAATGCCGAAGCCGCGACGGTGCCGGATGCCAGCCAGAGCAAAGGGCCAACCATGGGCCAGGCGGCTAACGGCACGCCAGTCGTGAATATCACCGATCCGAATGCGAAAGGTGTTTCACTGAATAAATTTGACCAGTTTAACGTTGATAAAAATGGTCTGATCTTTAACAACAGCATGCAGGATGGCGTGTCTAAGATCGGGGGCTATACGGTTAAAAACGCCCAGCTTGAGCATGAAGCAAAAGCCATTATCAGTGAAGTGACGGGTGCCCAGGCCTCCTATATTAACGGAACGATGGAAGTCTTTGGCAGAAAAGCGGACGTGATCGTTGCCAACGAAAACGGCATTAGCGTTAACGGCGCCACCACCATTAATGCCAACAGCCTGACGCTGAGTACCGGTAAGGTACAGATGAAAGAGGACGGCAACTATAAACTTGCGGTTGAGAAAGGTAACGTTTCTGTCACGGGACAAGGTATTTCTACCGAAGGGCTGACTTACTTCGACATCGTTAGCCGCAGCGCTCAACTGGAAGGTGAAATTGCGGGTCAGGCCGATATCAAGGTTGTTGCGGGCCAGAACGATTACGACCTCTCCAGCCGCGTGCATAGCGTTCGCAATGCGGGTGACGGACACGCACCGGATGTCGCGATTGATGGTCGGGCAATGGGGTCGATGTACGGCGGTAAAATTCAGCTTATCAGTACCGAGTCCGGCGCGGGCGTCCGTCACCAGGGCAGTATCATAGCCACGGATGATATTGAGATCAGCGCTAACGGCGACGTGACGCTGACGGGCATACGCAGCGACAAAAACGTCACCGTCAGCGGCAACAATATTGCCCTCAATAAAAACAGCAGCGGCGCCGGGAGCACCGAAGCGCAGAATAATATTATTCTGCATGCCCTCTCCGGCCTGACGGTGAATAACGACCTGATCTCCCGTACCGGTACCATCCGCATTGATGCGTCTACCCTGCTGCAAAACACGGCGGCGATCCTCGCGCAAAACAATGCGACGACAGCGGTTCCCGCGATTCAGATTAATGTTGCCGGGCAGTACACCCTTTCCGGCAAACTCAAGGCGCTGGATGCTAACGGAGCCGTCATTTCCGGTGGCGTCGTTACGTTAAAAAATGGCGATTTTGTCGTCATTCAGAATGGCCAGCAGGTGCCATTCAGCACTCTCGTCTCCGACGCGGAGGTCGTGAGCAACAGTGGTGATATCAACATCACTGCGGGCAGCATGACCAACAATGAAGGCGTTATTCTCGCGAAGAAAGGAACGCTTCAGTTCAACCTCACCGGCGCGTTTGAAAACAAGGGTTCCGTCAGCGCCACAGGGGATATCCGGATTGCATCAGGTTCGATGAAGAACAATGGCATTCTCTATGCCAGCAACGCCCAGACGCTGTCTGTCGGTCATCTTGACAATGCAGGCCGCCTTTATGCGGATAACAATCTGGTCATGACCGCCAGCGCCCTTAACAACAGTGGTCATATCGGTGCGGATAGCGGTGAGGTGCGCATTAACGTCAACGGTGATGTGTCAAACAGCGGTACCCTGAGCGGTAACGATGCGCTGATCTTTATTGATGCCGACGGTAATATCGTCAACGACGGCACCATTGCCAGCAACAAGCATGATGTGACGCTGACATCCGGCGGTGACACCCTCAGCAATACCGGACGTATTGCAGGTCGTAATGTCTCCGCCAGTACCCGTAAGGCCGGTGCAACCGTCAGTAACCGCGGCAACGTCAGCGCGAGCGAGAAGTTGACCATCGCCACCGAGAATCTGAAAAACCAGGGCGGCACGCTGAGTGCGGGCACAGACATGCAGCTTGATGTCAAAAAAGCGCTGCTGAATAGTCAAAAAGGCAGCATTGTTGCCGGAAAGAATCTGACCCTAAATGGCGACGGCGCACTGGCTGTAAACAATAACGATGGGCTGATCCAGGGCGAAAATGTCCATGCCAGCGGAATTTCCACCCTCGCAAACACGCATGACGCACTGATCGCGGCAAGAGAAAACCTCTCCGTTTCAGCAGCATCGTTGCTTAACGACGCCTCAACGATTCAGGCCGGTAGCCTGACGCTCGATCGCGTTAGCGCCATCGATAACCTGAACGCCGCCACGCTGTATGCCAGCAAGACGCTGCAACTGACCCATCTCAACACGCTCAATAACACCGGCAGCTTTGTGATTTCTGACGGCACGCTGTCATTGTCCGATGTGAACACCCTCAATAACACTGAAGGTGCAACCCTGTTCGGCGCAGAAAACACCACGCTGAGAAACGTAGGTACCCTGAATAACAGCGGCGCCTCGATGATTAAATCGGATGCCGCTCTCTCCATCGCGGGAGCAACCACGCTTAACAACAGCAGCGATGCGGTGATTGCCTCTGCTGGCGATCTGAATATCAGCGGCGTGAAGACGTTGAACAACCGCGCCGTGATGATCGGCAACGGGACCATTGCGATCGACGACGTTGACGACCTGAATAACGAAGGTGTGGTTCAGGCGGGCCTGGATCTGATCATTCGCAACGTTAAAAACCTGACCAACAAAGGCGAAGATCATGTGTTGGTTGCGCTACGTAATCTGACGATTGAAGACGTTGAGTCCCTCGTCAACAGCGACAGCGCGGTGATCTCCGCCAATATGAAAACGGTCCTGAACGCCATTGGCGTTGTGACAAACCGCACGGCGGGCATCATCCAGGCCGTTAATGGACCGCTGGAGATTGTTGCCGACACGCTGAGCAATCTCGGCAGCATCACCGCTGATGATGGACAGCAGTCAGTGTCCACTATCGTGGCGGGCGGCGACATCACGATTAACGCGCAAAACCTGGCCAACACCGAACAGGCGGTGATTGTGTCGACGCAAAGCGACGTGTCTCTTAACGTCGCTCACAATGTGATCAACTCTGACGCGGCAGTGATCTCTGGGGCAAATAACACCACCCTTAATGTGGCCGGAGGAACGATCACCAACGAAAGAAATGGTCTGATCGCCGGTAATAACGTCACGATCAACGCGTCGAAACTGAATAATCATGAATCTGGCGTAACGGTCGCCAGAAACGACATGAATCTCAACCTTGACACGCTAAATAACACCAGCGGCATCCTCGAAGCGGGTCATGATTTAATGCTCAGGGTGAAAGATTCCCTCACCCTGGATGACATGACCCGTAATATCCGCGCGGGTCATGATATGACGCTGAGCACCGAAGGCTCCCTGTTCAATAACACCATGATGGAAGTGATTGGCAACCTGACGCTGCAGGCAGACGGTAAATTTGTCAACAGCAAGTCTGTCGTGACGGGCGGGGATATGCACATCCATGCCGGTGGGATGACGAACAACAGTAACAGCCTGCTTTGGTCGCTGGGGCAGATGGATATCGATGTCCGCAATGGCACCTTTGTTAACGATTTTACGGGCAACATTCTGAGCATGGGCGACATGTCGCTCATCGCGAAAAGCCTGATTAACTACGCCGGGATCATTCGTTCCGAGCAAAATATTAATATTGATGCAGCCTATCTGGAAAACCAAAGCACCTATACGGGCGGCACGATTTCGCAAACCCAAACGCAGGACGCAGTGGGCCAGTGGTCCGGTGTAGATAACGTGATGACGCAGGTCAGCATCACCACGGTGCTGCACATTCCGGTATTGAGCTCCGATATCGCCATGGACAAACTTGGCGAAATCAGCGCGGGCAAAGATATCAATATCAACCAGCGCGATATCTTCGCGGACAAAGAGATCAAAAATACCGGCGGCCTGATCCAGGCGGGACGTGATATCACCATTACCGGTAATCTTCTGAACTCGCCAAAATATACGTCGGAATCGATGTATGATTATCTGCACCTCACGCTCAATGAACCGATCGTGCTGACCGACTTCTGGAAGGTGGCATCGGAGCACTACACGACGCTGACCTTCAGCTCGCTGTATCAATACCTCGATTTCGTCTTTGGCGACGGCGAGCCCGAGACCAAAAGCGGCAGCGAGGATCCGAACAGAGATCGTAGCTATAAATCCCTGATCGACGCCGCAAATACCTCAACCCAGCTCAGCTATGTCATGAGCAAAGTGTTTGGCGAAACGTGGAACGCGCAGGAGTACGGTACCCTGAGCGCAGCATGGCACAGTCTCAACGACGGTGATGCCAGCACTAACTCACTGAAGAAAAATATGATCTACTTTGTGCCGTCTGAAAAAGGCGAAATCACGGCGGGTCGTAACTTCACGCATAATGGCGGCACCCTGGATAACGGCCTGGCGAACGCGGGTACGATCAGAGAGAACGCCACTGTTCAGAATATCGACGTGGGTGACTACAGCGTAGATACGGTCATTGCGGGCTATGATGTTGCCGTCAATACCAAAACGCTGGAAGAGCTGGCCATGGGGATTAGCCCGCTGCCGACCATAAAGGATTTGGTCTCCCTGCCGGGGATGTTTGAAGTCACAGACGAATTCAAAAAAGCCTCCGCGGCGGCGAAAAACGGTACCGAATACAGCGGCCCGGCCAACCACATCATTCCAATTTTCGAAACGCGCCCGGAAATGATCGACCAGAGCAAGTACAGCGGCTCTGACTACTATTTCGACAAGGTGGATTACACCACCACCGAGACCGTTAACGTCATTGGGGATAACTACTTCATCTCCGAATTGATTCGTCGAGAGATCAGCCGCTCCGTGGGCAGCATGTTTGCGATACGAGACGGTCTCGAAGGCGATGCGCTGGTGCAGAATCTGATGGATAACGCCGGGATTGCGGCGAAAAACAGCGATCTGAATCTGGTGGTGGGCCAACCCCTGAGCGAAGAGCAGCGCAATGGGCTGACCCAGGATATCGTCTGGTTCGTGAGTCAGAACATCAAAGGGACGGAAGTGCTGGTACCGGTAGTCTACCTTTGCCCTGAAACCCTTCGCCAGCTGGCTTCCGGTGATATCAGCAATGGCACAGCGTCCATCGCTGCCGGGAATAGCCTGTCTGTTGATGCCACCGCCATCAACAACGTGAACGGTACCCTCTCCTCCCGGGGTGACGTTACGCTGGTGGCCGAGGGTGATATCAAAAATATCAGCAACGCGACGAATGCCGGCATCTCTGCGGGTAATAACGTCTCAATGACGTCGGAAAAGGGCAGCATTGCCTCTAACGGTGCGGCAGTGAACGCCGGTGGCGACATTGACATGAAGGCTGAACAAGGCGACATCACGCTGACCGCGTCTGTCGGCCACGGCGAAGACGGCAAGCAGATGATTCATGCGCACGATGACGGCGTCACCGCTGGCGGCAGTATCAATATGCAGGCGAAAACTATCACCTCCAACGCGGCGGATATTACGGCAGGTCAGGACGTGACCATGAAGGCAAGCGAAGGTGACGTCACCTTCAACGACCTGCATCAGATTGATTCTACCCGTACCATCGATACCGAGATCACCGGTCTGTCCAGCTATACCACCACCGACACCAAAACGGTCAGCGGGGAAGCTATCGGCTCAACCGTTAAGGCTGGCGGTAACGTTCAGATTGATGCCGGCAAGAATGTGGTCATGGAAGGCGGGAGCATTAACGCCAACGGCGGCGCCATCAATGCGGCAGAAAACGTTGAGATAAAAACCTCTGAAAACGTGTCCGTTCAGGAACAAACCACGCAGTCTCGTCAGTTTATTGCTGATGCCTCAATCAGCGGCGGCGGTAAATCCGCCTCAGTGTCCTACGGCAAAAACGAGGGCACCACAAAAAATACCACCTCTGGCGACTACTCCAGCGCGGGCGGTAGCTCTGAAACCTCCGCGGTTGGCGACAAACCGGGCCGCGCGCCGATCACCGATACGGCAGGTTTCAGGGTGGGTATGGAAGACACGACCGATACCGTGTCGACCCAGAGCAAGCAGAACACCAATGCGTCCATTAATTTTGCCGATTCCGGTTCCGTGAATGCAGGAAAAACGGCGGATATTGGCGGCGCTGACCTTTCAGCCGGCGATAAGCTCAGCATTAACGCGCAGGATGTCGCCAGCACCAAATACGAGGATGAAACCAAAACCGCCACCACCCACAAAGACCGCTTTGTCGGTATTTCAGGTGAGGCCCACAGTGCCGTAGCTGACGCGATCGACAAAACCGGTAATCTGATTGATAAATCGCAGAAAGGTCAGTCAATTAACGGCGGAACCACGACGGCGGAAGTGCTGGGCGATGTGTCCAACATCCTGTTGAACGATCTTGCTGGCGCCTCCGTCACTTTCGGCGGTAACACGACGAAAACGAAAGAAACGAGCACCGCAACGGCGGAGAACATCACCAATATCAATGCTAAAAACGTCAGCATTAATTCGACTAACGATACCACGCTCAACGGCGTGAACGTGAACTCGCAGAAGACGGAGATCAATGCGGGTGGCGATGTGGACATCAACGCGGCGAAATCAACAACCTCTTACACCAGTGAAACCGACAAACACAAAGGCGGTATTACCGCAGGCGTAGGCGTGGATATTACCGGCATAAGCGGCGGCGTTTCGGTCGATTACAACGGCAGTACGGAGCACGGTTCCGGCAGCTCGACGTCGTACCAGAACAGTACCCTCACCGGCGAAAATGTGACGGTGAACGCGGGCGGTGATATGCACATGAAGGGCGCTAACATTGATGCTGCGAAGGCCGATGTGAATGTCGCGGGCGACATGACTGTCACCTCCGTGCAGAATACCGAGCACACCGAAAGCAGCCGCGGTAACTGGGGCGCCTCGGTGGGCATATCGGGCACGTCGACAGGCGTTATCCCTAACGTATCCGTAAACGGGGGCGGAGGCTCCGAGAGTTACGATTCGGCTAAAACAGCGAAGCAGTCCGGTATCAATACCACGGGCGAACTGAATGTCAAAACCGGCGGCGACCTGAACATGACCGGGGCCAACCTGGTGTCTCAGGACGGTACGGGCTCGGTGAACGTTGCAGGCGATATCAATGCGAAAACGCTGGAAGACCACGTTGAGCAGGATGGTTTGTACGGCGGCGGCGGTATCGGCCTGAGCGTGAAGGACAAAAAGGCCGTCGTGCCGTCTGCGAACATCTACGTCGATACCGTGGATGAAATTCACTACAACGAAACGCAGAAATCCACCATCGCAGTGGGTGACACGACCAGCGCGGCGGTAAACGGTGAGCTCAACGCCGATAAAGAGGCAATGTCGACCGTGACGCGTGATGAGAAAGAAGCAGGAAATAACATCTCCTACACGCTCGCCGATCCGGGCATCCGCAAGAAGAAGAAAAACGGCGCTGACGCAGACAGCGATACGCCAGCGGTGCCGGATGACGGCCATACGGGCGGTGGCGGTTGTCCACACAAGTGTACGCCGACTAAGCCGGGCTCAGCGCAGCAGACCACGACAACGACGACGCGCACCACGTCCGATTCTCAGCACATGACGGTTGAGAAAACGACGGCGTCAACGACCTCCACGTCCGCCTCTTCGGTGGTGCATAAAGAGGCCGTCGCGTCTGAAACAGCACACAGTGAAGCCGTGCCGAAAGTCGTGCCGTCAGCGTCTCAGCCGTTGACGCCAAAAGCAAAACCAGAGGCCGCAACGGTTACGCCAGTGAAGAAATGGGCCGTACCGGAAACTCACTATCCGGTGCTTTCTCCGGGCTCCGCGACGGCTAAAACCGGTAAAGACATGCCGAAAACACCGGACCACAGGAAGTGGAATGGCGACATGACCAACGGCGTTGCGCCGTCCAGCAACACCAAAGGCGATGACGTCAAGCTCTCTCCGGGGTCGTCCACCGGTCAAACCGGGATGGATATGCCGAAAACGCCGGAGCACAAGCAGTGGAATGGCGACATGACCAATGGCGTTGCGCCGTCCAGCAACACCAAAGGCGATGACGTTAAGCTCTCTCCGGGATCGTCCACCGGTCAAACCGGGATGGATATGCCGAAAACGCCGGAACACAAGCAGTGGAACGGTGACATGAGCAAAGGTGCGATGAACGTGCGTCCCCAGTGGAAGGCGTTGCAAATCGATCGACCGATTAATATCTATGCCCCGGTGACCATCACCTTCACCGACCAGCAGTACAGCTAAAACAAAAGGGTCTGACTTTCGTCAGACCCTTTTTTTAACGCCCCATTCGTGCGTTATTCGTCTTCCAGGTACGTATAACCGTACAGACCCGCTTCAAACTCTTCCAGGAACTGCTGCTGCAGCGCATCGTCCAGCCCGGTGTTTTTCACCTGGTCGCGGAACTGCGTCAGCAGGGTTTTCGGATCGAGCTGAACGTATTCCAGCATGTCCGCCACGGTATCCCCTTCGTCAGACAGCTCAACTTCCACGCTGCCGTCAGGGAAGACAAACACGTCAACCGCCTCGGTATCACCGAACAGGTTGTGCATGTTGCCGAGGATCTCCTGATACGCGCCGACCATAAAGAAGCCCAGCATCGGCGGGTTCTCCGGATCGTACTCCGGCATTGGCATCGTCGTTGCGATACCGTCGCCATCAACGTAGTGGTCGATTGCGCCGTCAGAGTCACAGGTGATGTCCAGCAGCACCGCGCGACGTTCCGGGGCGTGGTTCAACCCTTCCAGCGGCAGAACCGGGAACAGCTGATCGATACCCCAGGCATCCGGCATCGACTGGAACAACGAAAAGTTGACGTAGATCTTATCCGCCATTCGCTCCTGCAGCTCGTCGATAATCGGACGATGCGCACGGTTGCTCGGGTCGAGCTGTTTCTGCACTTCATGGCACATGTTCAGATAGAGCTGCTCCGCCCACGCGCGCTCCTGCAGGCTGAAGGTGCCTGAGGAATACCCCACGTGGATGTCGTGCAGGTCCATCTGGCTGTCGTGCAGCCATTCGCGCAGGGAACGACGCGTGCCCGGCTCGTGCATTTCCTGCCAGGTTTCCCACATGCTCTGCAGGGAACGCGGCGCATCGTCTGCCGGCGGCGTCGCTTCGGTGGTTTCGCTGCGCTCAACGCCGATGATGTTCGAGACCAGCACCGTATGGTGCGCGGTGACCGCGCGACCGGATTCGGTGATCACCGTCGGGTGCGGCAGGCCGTTCTCTTCACAGGCATCGCCGATCGCCCAGATAATGTTGTTCGCGTATTCGTTCAGGCCGTAGTTCACGGAGCAGTCAGACTGCGAGCGGGTCCCTTCGTAGTCCACGCCCAGGCCGCCGCCCACGTCGAAGCACTGAATATTCACGCCAAGCTTGTGCAGCTCAACGTAGAAACGCGCTGACTCACGCACGCCGGTCGCGATGTCGCGAATGTTGGCCATCTGCGAGCCGAGGTGGAAGTGCAGCAGCTGAATGCTGTCCAGACGACCACGCTCGCGCAGAATTTCTACCAGCTGCAGCACCTGGTTCGCCGCCAGGCCGAACTTGGATTTTTCGCCGCCGGAGGACTGCCATTTGCCGGAACCCTGTGACGCCAGACGCGCACGCACGCCAAGGCGTGGCACCACGTTCAGACGCTCGGCCTCTTCCAGCACGATGGCGATTTCAGTCATCTTCTCGATAACCAGATAGACCTTGTGGCCCATCTTCTCGCCAATCAGCGCCAGACGAATGTATTCACGGTCTTTATAGCCGTTACAGACGATCACTGAACGGGTCATGCCCGCATGGGCCAGAACCGCCATCAGCTCCGCTTTGGAGCCGGCTTCCAGACCCAGCGGCTCGCCGGAGTGGATCAGAGATTCGATCACGCGGCGGTGCTGGTTAACCTTGATGGGGTAAACCAGGAAGTAGTCGCCTTTATAGCCGTAGGATTCACGCGCGCGCTTGAACGCGGCGTTAATAGAACGCAGGCGATGTTGCAGGATCTGCGGGAAGCAGAACAGTGCAGGCAAACGCTGGCCCTGAGCTTCACGGGCTTTCACCAGTTTGGCGAGATCCACGCGCGCTTCAGGGACGTCCGGATCCGGGCAAACGCTGATGTGGCCCAGTTCGTTGACGTCGTAGTAGTTATTGCCCCACCAGGCAATATTGTAAGTGCGCAGCATCTTGCTGGCTTCCTCGGAGCTCATCGCAACCTCCTGCATAGAACGTAGTACACCCTGTTCGCCCGCTGACGAAGGCGAAAAAGAAGACATGTCGTCAGACATAGCGAACCTCAACTCTTTGTATTAAGTGTAAAACAGTTGACTACTATCGCAGCGTTATACGGCGATAACAACCCATAAACGGCTCCGTTTCCCAGCAGAGTATGCTGAAATCCAGACCGTGCGACCGGTTTCTTATTCATATCATTGTAAAACACGTATCCGAACTCTGTATGACAAGGTTCGGCGAAACCACGAGAAAACTCTTGTATTAACAAGAGCGCCCTTGTTCAGTTTTCACAAAGCGTGACCGGCCCTGGAATCCTGAGAAGCGCCGAGATGGGTATAACATCGGCAGGTTTGCAGACTAGAAATGCGGGTTGCGGGAATCAAATGCGCGCCAGAACGGCTGCGCTGAATTAGCGGAAAACGATGGTTCATTATCTCGTATCACCTCCACGGCCGCCTCTGCTGAAACGGACCCCAAGCCAAAGCTAAAAGTTCACTGCTTTACCCGGCTGGAAGTGGCGACACGATGAGTTCATCGAGCGCTTATTTTATATGAGCCGCGCGCCGCGTTTTATACCGAGAAGGGGGCTAAAAAGCAAAACAAAAATGCGCGTGTTGCCAGCACCGTCAGGAATTTTTGCCAGCAGCAATTTCAACTGAGTGAGAGATGAGTCAAAAAAAACTGGAAATCGGGTGAAGAAGTGACCTAAAATAGCCATCCAGATGTTAATCCATCTATACTGATTAACACTCATACTGCCAGTGTCAAAAACCTGCAGGCCTTGGTAGAATTATCTCCTTTGGCTATTCCACACAGCAGCTTGAGCTAACCAAATTCCTCTTAGGTGAAATAAAACATGGCAAAACACCTGTTTACGTCCGAGTCCGTATCAGAAGGACATCCTGATAAAATTGCTGACCAAATTTCCGATGCGGTGCTGGATGCGATCCTCGCGCAGGATCCAAAAGCGCGCGTCGCGTGTGAAACCTATGTCAAAACCGGCATGGTTCTGGTTGGCGGTGAGATCACCACCAGCGCATGGGTTGATATCGAAGAGATCACCCGTAACACGGTGCGTGAGATCGGTTATGTGCATTCTGATATGGGCTTTGATGCCAACTCCTGCGCGGTACTGAGCGCGATTGGCAAACAGTCTCCAGACATCAACCAGGGCGTTGACCGTGCCGATCCGCTGGAACAGGGCGCGGGCGACCAGGGCCTGATGTTCGGCTATGCAACCAACGAAACCGACGTGCTGATGCCAGCACCGGTCACCTACGCACACCGTCTGGTGCAGCGTCAGGCTGAAGTGCGTAAGAACGGCACCCTGCCGTGGTTGCGTCCGGATGCAAAAAGCCAGGTCACCTTCCAGTACGACGACGGTAAAATTGTCGGTATTGATGCGGTCGTTCTGTCCACCCAGCATTCCGAAGAGATCGATCAGAAATCCCTGCAGGAAGCAGTGATGGAAGAGATCATCAAGCCGGTTCTGCCAACCGAATGGCTGAGCAGCGCCACTAAATTCTTCATCAACCCAACCGGACGCTTTGTGATCGGCGGCCCAATGGGTGACTGCGGCCTGACCGGTCGTAAAATTATCGTTGATACCTACGGCGGCATGGCGCGTCACGGTGGCGGTGCATTCTCCGGTAAAGATCCATCAAAAGTGGACCGTTCTGCAGCGTACGCAGCACGTTATGTAGCGAAAAACATCGTGGCTGCCGGCCTGGCTGACCGCTGTGAGATTCAGGTTTCCTATGCTATCGGCGTGGCTGAACCCACCTCCATCATGGTTGAAACCTTCGGTACTGAGAAAGTGCCTGCAGAACAGCTGACCCTGCTGGTGCGCGAGTTCTTCGACCTGCGTCCATACGGCCTGATTCAGATGCTGGATCTGCTGCACCCAATCTACAAAGAAACCGCTGCATACGGTCACTTTGGTCGCGAACATTTCCCATGGGAAAAAACCGACAAAGCCGCGCTGCTGCGTGAAGCTGCCGGTCTGAAGTAATCGACTGACATCGCTTTTAAAAGGCCAGCCTTCGGGCTGGCCTTTTTTTTGTCGGGTGGCGGCTACGCCTTACCCGACCTACGGGGTACGGAGCTTCTGTAGGCCGGGTAAGGCGCAGCCGCCACCCGGCTGAAAGGCGCACCGTTTGGAACCGATTACACCGCAGCGGATGTCTTCCGCTTTCAGAATATTCTCTTTGCGTGATCGCCTTTCTTCTGCTGTTACATTCCCTTTCAGTTAAGTCTGAAATGTGTCCTTTCGCGATGCGCATCACCTCATTTACCTCTATATTTTCAAAGCCTTAATTTTATTTACGGTTACACACGAGTGTAACCGATTACACCAATGTGATTAATCTCACATATTTTTACGGGTCGCTCACCTACCCTTAACATCAATAAAACTGATAACCCAACTGGAGGGCATAATGCCTGACAATAAAAAACAGGGGCGTACGTCCAACAAGGCGATGACATTCTTCGTCTGTTTCCTCGCCGCCCTGGCAGGATTACTTTTTGGCCTGGATATCGGCGTGATTGCCGGTGCATTACCTTTCATCACTGACGAGTTCCAGATCAGCGCTCACACTCAGGAGTGGGTGGTGAGCTCCATGATGTTTGGCGCGGCCGTCGGGGCCGTCGGCAGCGGCTGGCTCTCCTTCAAGCTCGGACGTAAAAAGAGCCTGATGATCGGCGCGATCCTGTTCGTTGCCGGCTCACTCTTCTCTGCCGCAGCGCCTAACGTTGAGGTCCTGCTGGTTTCCCGCGTACTGCTCGGTCTGGCCGTGGGCGTGGCGTCCTATACCGCCCCGCTTTACCTGTCTGAAATTGCGCCGGAGAAAATCCGCGGCAGTATGATTTCGATGTACCAGCTGATGATCACCATCGGTATCCTGGGCGCGTACCTTTCCGATACGGCGTTTAGCTACAGCGGCGCATGGCGCTGGATGCTCGGCGTGATCATCATCCCTGCAGTTCTGCTGCTGATTGGCGTCTTCTTCCTGCCGGACAGCCCGCGCTGGTTTGCTGCAAAACGTCGCTTCCACGATGCCGAACGCGTGCTGATGCGCCTGCGCGATACCAGCGCAGAAGCGAAAAACGAGCTGGAAGAGATCCGCGAAAGCCTGAAGGTCAAACAGTCCGGCTGGGCGCTGTTTAAAGAGAACAGCAACTTCCGTCGCGCCGTTTTCCTCGGCGTACTGCTGCAGGTGATGCAGCAGTTCACGGGGATGAACGTCATCATGTACTACGCGCCAAAAATCTTTGAGCTGGCGGGTTATACCAACACCACCGAGCAGATGTGGGGGACCGTCATCGTGGGTCTGACCAACGTGCTGGCGACCTTTATCGCCATCGGTCTGGTGGACCGCTGGGGACGTAAGCCAACCCTGACGCTGGGCTTCCTGGTGATGGCGGCCGGTATGGGCGTCCTCGGTACCATGATGCATGTGGGCATTCACTCCCCAACCGCCCAGTACTTTGCGGTAGGCATGCTGCTGATGTTTATCGTCGGGTTTGCGATGAGCGCCGGTCCGCTGATCTGGGTGCTGTGCTCTGAGATCCAGCCGCTGAAAGGGCGTGATTTTGGTATCACCTGCTCTACCGCAACCAACTGGGTTGCGAACATGATCGTCGGCGCAACGTTCCTGACCATGCTCAATACCCTGGGCAATGCCAACACCTTCTGGGTCTACGCCGGTCTGAACATCTTCTTTATTGTGCTGACCATCTGGCTGGTTCCAGAAACCAAACACGTGTCTCTGGAACATATTGAACGTAACCTGATGAAAGGTCGTCCTCTGCGCGAAATCGGCGCCCACGACTGATCCTCTTACGGGAGGCGCCTCTTGCGCCTCCCCGCTTCGCGCTTTATGCTCTGCCCCTATGAAAGCACCCCGTCTCCCCATCGCCATTCAGCAGGCCGTTATGCGCAGCCTGCGGGAAAAACTCGCCCAGGCGAACCTGAAGCTCGGTCGCAACTACCCTGAACCCAAACTCGTCTACCAGCAGCGTGGCACCTCGGCCGGTACTGCCTGGCTTGAGTCGTATGAGATCCGCCTTAACCCGGTGCTGATGATGGAAAACCAGCAGGCGTTTATCGATGAAGTGGTGCCGCACGAGCTGGCGCATCTGCTGGTGTGGAAACACTTTGGCCGCGTCGCGCCGCATGGAAAAGAGTGGAAGTGGATGATGGAGGCGGTGCTCGGCGTTCCGGCCCGCCGCACGCATCAGTTCGAGCTGGAATCGGTACGCCGCAATACCTTCCCCTACCGCTGTCAGTGCCAGCAGCACCAGCTTACCGTCCGCCGCCATAATCGCGTGGTGCGCGGCGAGGCGACCTACCGCTGCGTCAAATGTGGCGAGCCGCTGGTGGCGGAATAATTATCTGAACTTTCAGGAACTTTCCTGATCTGACTGATTGCATACAGGAACAACATTCGCTACGTTGCGGGCTCGTTTTGACACGGAGTGTAAGATGTCCCGTAATTTTTCTCTTGCGGTCGCCTTTTTGACGACAGCGCTCTCAGGCCACGCCCTGGCCGACGGTATCAACAGTTTCTCTCAGGCCAAAGCGGCCGGTGTTAAGGTCAACGCCGACGTGCCGGGCGATTTCTACTGCGGCTGTAAAATTAACTGGCAGGGTAAAAAAGGGGTCGTTGACCTTGAATCCTGCGGCTACAAGGTGCGTAAAAACGAAAACCGCGCCAGCCGTATTGAATGGGAACATGTCGTTCCGGCCTGGCAGTTTGGCCACCAGCGCCAGTGCTGGCAGGATGGCGGACGAAAAAACTGTGCCAAAGACCCGGTTTACCGCCAGATGGAAAGCGATATGCATAACCTGCAGCCTGCGGTGGGCGAAGTGAACGGCGACCGGGGTAACTTCATGTACAGCCAGTGGAACGGTGGCGAAGGCCAGTACGGCCAGTGCGGTATGAAGATTGATTTTAAAGAGAAAGTCGCCGAGCCCCCTGCCCGCGCGCGCGGCAGCATTGCCCGCACCTACTTCTATATGCGCGACCGTTACGATCTCAACCTGTCCCGCCAGCAGACGCAGCTGTTCAACGCCTGGGACAAGCAGTACCCGGTGACGGAGTGGGAATGCCAGCGCGACGAACGTATCGCCAGAGTCCAGGGGAATCACAACCCTTATGTCCAGCGGGCTTGCCAGGCGCAAAAGAGCTAACCTACACTAGCGGCAATTCGCTTACATCGTATGAGACACGGAATTTCTGACTATGCGCATTCCCCGCATTTACCATCCTGAACTGATTACCGCAGGCCGCGAAATCGCCCTGTCTGATGACGCCGCCAACCACGTTGGCCGCGTGCTGCGCATGGGCGCCGGTCAGGCAATACAGCTGTTCGACGGCTCGAACCAGGTTTTCGACGCCGAAATTACGCGGGCAGATAAAAAAAGCGTACACGTGAACGTCCTGCGCGGTGAAGTGGATGACCGGGAATCACCGCTGCACATCCATCTGGGCCAGGTGATGTCGCGCGGCGAGAAAATGGAGTTCACGATCCAGAAATCCATTGAACTGGGTGTAAGCCTCATTACGCCACTTTTTTCTGAGCGCTGTGGCGTTAAACTGGATGCGGAACGTCTGAACAAAAAGATCCAGCAGTGGCAGAAAATTGCCATCGCGGCTTGTGAACAGAGTGGCCGCAACCGGATTCCAGAGATCCGCCCGGCGATGGACCTGGAGGAGTGGTGTGCTGAAGAGGACAGTGGGCTGAAGCTCAATCTTCATCCGCGCGCCAGCGCCAGCATCAATACGCTGCCCCTGCCCGTTGAGCGCGTTCGCCTGCTGATTGGCCCCGAAGGCGGCCTGTCGGCGGACGAAATTGCGATGACGGCACGTTACCAGTTTACTGATATTCTGTTGGGACCACGCGTTCTGCGCACTGAGACAACGGCACTCACGGCCATTACCGCGCTACAGGTACGGTTTGGCGATCTGGGTTGACGCATTATTGGAGAGAAAGATGATCAAGCTCGGCATCGTGATGGACCCCATCGCAAACATCAACATCAAGAAAGATTCCAGCTTCGCCATGCTGCTGGAAGCGCAGCGTCGCGGCTATGAACTCCACTATATGGAGATGAACGATCTTTACCTGATCAACGGTGAAGCCCGCGCCCGCACCCGCATCGTTAACGTCGAGCAGAACTACGACAAATGGTATGAGTTCGGCACCGAGCAGGACATTGCGCTGGCCGATCTCAACGTCATTCTGATGCGTAAAGATCCGCCGTTCGACACCGAGTACATCTACTGCACCTATATTCTCGAACGTGCCGAAGAGAAGGGAACGCTGATCGTCAACAAGCCGCAGAGCCTGCGCGACTGTAACGAGAAGCTCTATACCGCCTGGTTCTCTGACCTGACGCCGGAAACCCTGGTGACCCGCAGCAAAGCCCAGCTAAAAGCATTCTGGCAGAAGCACGGCGACATCATCATGAAGCCGCTGGACGGCATGGGCGGCGCGTCGATTTTCCGCGTGAAAGAGAGCGATCCGAACATTGGCGTGATTGCCGAAACGCTGACCGAACTGGGAACGCGTTACTGCATGGCGCAGAACTATATTCCGGCGATCAAAGACGGCGACAAACGCGTTCTGGTGGTGGATGGCGAACCGGTCCCTTACTGCCTGGCGCGTATCCCGCAGGGTGGCGAAACCCGTGGTAACCTGGCGGCCGGTGGCCGTGGTGAGCCGCGTCCGTTGACCGAAAGCGACTGGGAAATTGCCCGCCGCGTTGGCCCTACGCTGAAAGCCAAAGGCCTGATCTTCGTCGGTCTGGATATCATCGGCGATCGTCTGACCGAAGTGAACGTCACCAGCCCGACCTGCATTCGTGAAATTGAGGCGGAATTCCCTGTCTCAATCACCGGCATGCTGATGGACGCTATCGAAAAACGTTTACAAAAATAACCTAACAATACTATTAGTGACAGCGCCTGAGTTTGTCCCCATACTGGGCGCTGTCGCTTTTTAAACCAGGAAACAGTACCTCTGACAATGAATTTACAGCATCACTTTCTTATTGCCATGCCTGCTCTCCAGGACCCGATTTTTCGCCGCGCCGTGGTTTATATTTGTGAATACAATGAAGACGGCGCGATGGGCATTATCATTAATAAACCGCTGGAAAATCTTCAGGTTGAAGGGATTCTGGACAAGCTGAAAATCCCGGCTGAAGCGCGACTGCCGGAAATCCGGCTTGATAAGCCCGTGATGCTGGGTGGACCTCTCGCAGAAGATCGCGGTTTTATCCTGCATACGCCGCCAGTATTCTCTTCCAGCATTCGCATCTCCGACAACACCGTTATCACGACCTCGCGTGACGTGCTCGAAACGCTGGGCACCGCAGAGCAGCCTTCTGAAGTGCTGGTGGCGCTGGGCTATTCCTCGTGGGAGAAAGGCCAGCTTGAGCAGGAGATCCTCGATAACGCCTGGCTCACCGCGCCTGCGGACATGAATATCCTGTTTAAAACGCCGATAGCCGATCGCTGGCGCGACGCGGCGAAACTGATTGGTATTGATATTCTGACCATGCCTGGCGTAGCGGGGCACGCCTGATGAGCGGAACGCTTCTGGCCTTCGATTTTGGTACCAAAAGCATCGGCGTCGCCGTGGGGCAGCGCATCACCGGTACCGCGCGCCCGCTTACGGCCCTGAAGGCCAACGACGGTACGCCGGACTGGAACCTCATTGAGCGCCTGCTCAAGGAGTGGCAGCCGGATGACGTGATTGTAGGGCTGCCACTGAACATGGACGGTACCGAACAGCCGCTAACCGCCCGGGCGCGTAAGTTCGCCAACAAAATCCATGGCCGCTTTGGCGTCTCCGTGAAGCTGCACGACGAGCGTCTGAGCACCGTCGAAGCGCGCGCGGGTCTGTTTGAGCACGGCGGCTTCCGGGCGCTGAACAAAGGCAGCGTGGACTCCGCTTCTGCCGTCATCATCCTCGAAAGCTATTTCGAGCAGGGCTTTTAAGCACAGGGGCCTACAGCCGCCCCTGCGCCCGTCTCTCCGCCAGGCTCTGGTCAAAGTTCTGCATGCCTGCCTGCTGACCGGTTTGAATGATGCCGGGAAGTTGCCACGTTTTCCCTTCACGAATGAGATTCGCCGCCGCGGCGGTATTCACCAGCAGTTCATACAGCGCGACGCGCCCGCCCTGAAGATCGGGAAGCAGTTTCTGCGCCAGCACCGCCCGCAGGCTGCCAGCCAGCTGGTTACGCACCGGATCTTTCTCCTGCGCCGGGAACGTATCGACCAGCCGCTCAATCGCCTGCGATGCCCCGCGCGTATGCAGCGTCGCCAGCACCAGATGCCCGGTCTCTGCTGCCGTCAGCGCCAGGCGGATCGTTTCGCTGTCGCGCAGCTCCCCGAGCAGAATCACGTCAGGATCCTGGCGTAAGGCGCTGCGCAGCGCGTCGGCAAATGACGGGCTGTGCTGACCAATCTCCCGCTGCTGGATCAGGCAACGCTCGCTCTGGTAGATAAATTCCACCGGATCTTCGAGCGTGAGGATATGGCCGTCAGTGTGGTGGTTGAGAAAATCGACCATCGCCGCCAGCGTCGTGGATTTACCGCTGCCGGTCGCCCCCGTCACCAGAATCAACCCGGACTCATTGGTTAACAGTTCCGGGATGGCCCTCGGCGCACCCAGTGAAGCGAGCTGCGGACAGGTACGCGGCAATAGCCGCAGGGTCACAGAGACACCGCGCATCTGCTTAAAGGCACTGCCGCGCAGGCGCTGACCTCCCGCCACCGTCGCGGCAAAATCCACCTGCCCGCTGGCCCACCATATCCCCTGCTGCTCATCATTGAGCCACGCTTTTAACAACGCCCCGACGTCGGGAGGAGGAAACGGTGCCGGTTCAAGGCGGCCCGTTCTGCGCCAGCGGGGTGGCGAATCACTGCACAGGTGTAGATCGGAGACGTTATGCTTTACACTAAGGGCCACAATTTCTTCCACATCCATAGACTACTCCTCGGAAAATGAACGACATTGCGCATAACCTGGCACAGGTCCGGGACAAAATCTCAGCCGCCGCAGCGCGTTGCGGCCGGGCTTCAGAAGAAATTACGCTGCTTGCAGTCAGCAAAACCAAGCCTGCGAGCGCCATCGCAGAAGCCATTGACGCAGGCCAGCGGGCGTTTGGTGAAAACTACGTGCAGGAAGGCGTGGATAAAATTCGCTACTTCCAGGAACAGGGGAAGACGGATCTGCAGTGGCACTTTATTGGCCCACTGCAGTCGAACAAAAGCCGTCTGGTGGCAGAGCACTTCGACTGGTGTCACACCATTGATCGCCTGCGTATTGCGACGCGTCTGAACGACCAGCGTCCGGCAGAGATGCCAGCGCTTAACGTGCTGATTCAGGTCAACATCAGTGACGAAAACAGCAAGTCCGGCATTGCGCTGAGCGAGCTGGATGCGCTGGCAGCCGAAGTGGCCGAACTGCCGCGCTTAACCCTGCGTGGTTTGATGGCAATCCCAGCGCCTGAGTCAAGTTATGAAAGGCAGTTTGCCGTGGCACAGCAAATGGCTGTAGCATTTGAGGCGCTTAAAGCGCGCTATCACACGGTAGACACGCTTTCTCTGGGCATGTCGGATGATATGGAAGCTGCCATTGCGGCAGGCAGCACGATGGTGCGCATCGGCACGGCAATTTTCGGTGCGCGCGACTACTCAAAATAATAAGGAAACCTGAGGAACGCCATGAAGACGTTGACTTTCCTGCTCTCAACGGTCATTGAGCTGTACACGATGGCGCTTTTGCTGCGCGTCTGGATGCAGTGGGCCCGCTGTGATTTTTACAATCCGTTCTCGCAGTTTGTCGTGAAAATCACGCAACCTGTTGTCGGACCGCTGCGCCGTATTATCCCGGCCATGGGTCCCATCGACAGCTCGTCTCTGCTGGTGGCGTTTATTCTGAGCGTTATCAAAGCGATCGTGCTGTTTATGGTCATCACCTTCCAGCCGATTATCTGGATTGCCGCCGTTCTGATTCTGATCAAAACCGTCGGCCTGCTGATTTTCTGGGTGCTGCTGGTCATGGCGATCATGAGCTGGGTGAGCCAGGGCCGTAGCCCGGTAGAGTATGCCTTGATTCAGCTGGCCGAGCCGCTGCTGCGTCCAATACGTAACCTGCTTCCGTCTATGGGCGGCATCGATTTTTCGCCGATGATCCTGGTTCTGCTGCTCTATGTGATCAACATGGGGATCGCTGAACTGCTGCAGTCCACGGGCGATATGCTGCTGCCGGGGCTGTGGATGGCGCTATGAGTGCAGTAAGCACCTGCGCTGACGGGCTGGTTTTACGGCTGTATATTCAGCCGAAAGCCAGCCGTGACAATATTGTTGGACTGCATGGCGACGAGTTAAAAGTCGCCATCACCGCCCCACCGGTTGACGGCCAGGCGAACGCGCATCTGACCAAATATCTGGCAAAACAGTTTCGCGTCGCCAAAAGCCAGGTCATCATTGAAAAAGGCGAACTGGGGCGACATAAACAGGTAAAAATCCTTAATCCGCAATCTATCCCGACGGAAGTCGCGGCTCTGACAGAACAGGACTAAACCATGCAGAAAGTTGTTCTCGCGACCGGCAACGCCGGTAAAGTGCGCGAGCTGGCCTCGCTATTAAATGATTTTGGTCTGGACGTGGTCGCCCAGACCGATCTTGGCGTGGATTCCGCCGAAGAGACGGGGCTGACGTTTATCGAAAACGCGATCCTCAAAGCCCGCCATGCCGCGCAGATTACGGGCCTGCCCGCGATTGCCGACGACTCCGGCCTGGCCGTAGACGCCCTTGGCGGCGCGCCGGGGATCTACTCCGCGCGCTATTCCGGCGTTGACGCTACCGACCAACAGAATCTGGAAAAGCTGCTTGTCGCCCTGAAAGACGTCCCGGACGAGCAGCGCACCGCGCAGTTCCACTGCGTGCTGGTCTATCTGCGTCACGCGGAGGACCCGACGCCCATCGTCTGCCACGGCAGCTGGCCAGGCGTGATTACCCGTGAAGCGGCTGGCAACGGCGGCTTTGGTTATGACCCGATTTTCTTTGTCCCTTCCGAGGGCAAAACCGCTGCGGAACTGACCCGCGAAGAGAAAAGCGCGATATCCCACCGTGGACGCGCGCTGAAACTGTTACTGGAAGCACTGCGTAATGGCTAATTTGCCACCTCTGAGTCTTTATATTCACATCCCGTGGTGCGTGCAGAAATGCCCGTACTGCGATTTCAACTCGCACGCGCTGAAGGGCGAAGTGCCGCACGATGACTACGTTGCGCATCTGCTGGCCGACCTGGACGCGGATGTACCTTACGCACAGGGACGTGAAGTTAAGACCATTTTCATTGGTGGCGGTACGCCGAGCCTGCTGTCAGGCCCGGCGATGCAAACGCTGCTGGACGGCGTGCGTGCGCGCCTGAACCTGGCAGCGGATGCTGAAATTACGATGGAAGCCAACCCCGGCACCGTTGAGGCCGACCGTTTTGTCGACTATCAGCGCGCGGGCGTGAACCGCATCTCCATCGGCGTGCAGAGCTTTAGCGAGCCGAAACTGAAGCGCCTGGGGCGTATTCACGGCCCGGAAGAGGCGAAGCGCGCGGCAAACCTGGCGACTGGGCTTAATCTTCGCAGCTTTAATCTCGATTTGATGCACGGCCTGCCGGATCAGTCGCTGGAAGAGGCGCTGGACGACCTGCGTCAGGCAATCGAACTGAACCCGCCGCACCTGTCGTGGTATCAGCTCACCATCGAGCCCAACACCCTGTTTGGCTCGCGCCCGCCGGTGCTGCCGGATGACGACGCGCTGTGGGATATCTTCGAGCAGGGTCACAGGCTTTTAACCGCTGCGGGCTATCAGCAGTACGAAACGTCGGCGTATGCGAAGCCGGGCTACCAGTGTCAGCACAACCTGAACTACTGGCGCTTTGGCGACTATCTCGGAATTGGCTGCGGCGCGCACGGTAAGGTGACTTTCCCGGACGGGCGCATTCTGCGCACCGCCAAAACCCGTCACCCGCGCGGGTATATGGAAGGCCGCTACCTGGAGCGTCAGCACGACGTCGAGGCGGCGGATAAACCGTTTGAATTCTTTATGAACCGCTTCCGCCTGCTGGAAGCCGCGCCGCGCGCGGAGTTTGCGCTGTACACCGGGCTGCCGGAATCGGTGATTCGCCCGCAGATCGACGAGGCGCTGGCCCAGGGATATCTTAAGGAATGTGATGATTACTGGCAGATCACCGAGCACGGCAAACTGTTCCTCAATTCCCTTCTTGAGCTGTTCCTCGCCGAAGATTCCTGAAGGCTGATTCAGGATTTTGCATCCCATTCTGCCGGCTGAGGGAAAGGCTGGCAGAGTGTGGGGATGGAAATTACGCGTTCATATGCAAAACAGCTCAGACGCGAGCTGACAACGGAAGAAAGGCGGCTTTGGTATCTACTGCGCAGCCGCCGTTTCGAAAATTATAAATTTCGCCGACAGCATCCGGTAGGAAACTACATACTGGATTTCGCCTGCTGCGAAGCACGTCTGGCAGTTGAGATGGATGGCGGACAGCATGATGAAAATCAGGAATACGATCGTCAAAGGACGTTGTGGTTAAACCAAAAGGGCTGGCACGTTATTCGATTCTGGAACAACGAACTTTGGAATAATGAAGAGGCTGTGTTGGAAAAGATCCTTGAGACACTGCAAATGCTGCAACCCTCACCCCGGCCCTCTCCCTGAAAGGGAGAGGGCGCAAATCATCCCCTCGCCCCTTTGGGGAGAGGGTTAGGGTGAGGGGAACTTACTTCAGCGTCCCCACCAGCGCCTTCCGGCTGTCTTCCAGCGACACCACGCGTTTACACACGTCTTTGCCGAACTGCTGGAAATCATCTTCCTGGTTTTTCCACTCGTTCTGAATGGAGGTTTGCAGGCCGCCCAGACTGCCCAGCACGCCCTGCAGCGGGTTACCGCCGCCTTTCAGCACCGCTTTGGCACCCATCTCGTTGATGCTGTCCTGCAGGATGCCGCCCATCGCCTGGTTCACTAGCTGCTGCCCGTCGGCACGGACCTGATCAATCGCCTTGTAGTGGAACGTCAGGCCGTCGGAGCGCGTCTCAATAATCCGGTTCATCTGTTCTTTAAGCTGCTTGTCCAGCTTCGTCAGGCGGGTACGCATGTTGCTGCTCTCCCCCACCTCTTTGGTGATAATCTTATCCAGCGCCACGCGGCTCTTTTCGACGCGCGTCAGGGCACCTTCATTAATCCACGGCAGCGCGGTACGCAATTCGGACTGGTAGTCTTTCGCCTGCTCGCGCTGTGCGGCAGTCAGGTTGTACTGCTTGCCGTTATAGGTGACGTTCCCTTCTGGCGTAATCACCAGATTGCCGTTCTCGCCTTTGACCTGCACGGTTTGCGGGCTTAACACCACGTCATCACGCGGGGTGACGCTACATTGATAATCCGCATGGGCGGTGAATCCGGTTGCCATTAAAGCAACAGCCAGCAACGTTTTGCGCATCTTAAACACTCCCTCAGACAAAACGGGCCAGCTAATGCTGGCCCCTTACTGCTTAATTAGTCCCACCAAACGTCGAAAAGTTCGCTGACGCGGACATCTTCGAGCTTGTGGTCTTCAAGCCATTTACGGACCAGAGCCTGATGTTCTTCGGTGCATTTACCCACTTCCTGGGTGCAGATCAGACCTTCCCAGGCCAGATAGCCGCTACCGTCGAAGGCCAGTTTGTTTGGCTCGATCACCTCGTTGATGAACGCATCCACGTCCTGATCGATCTGCTCAACGCTGGTGCCTTCCGGGAAACGCCACGCAACGGAGAAGCCCACTTCCTGGAATTCTTCGATGTGCATCTTTTTACGCAGACGACGGCTACGATTCTTTGCCATTATTTCACCCTCTCGAACATTAAGTCCCATACACCGTGACCAAGACGATGGCCACGCTGTTCAAATTTCGTTACCGGACGCGATTCCGGACGCGGTACATAGTCGTTGCTCGCAGACTGGTTTTTGTAACCGTCCAGCGACGACATCACTTCCAGCATATGTTCCGCATACGGTTCCCAGTCGGTCGCCATATGGAAGACACCGCCCAGCTTCAGCTTGCTTTTAACCAGCTCGGCAAACGGCGCCTGAACGATACGGCGTTTATTATGACGCGCTTTGTGCCACGGGTCAGGGAAAAAGAGCTGAACCATGGTTAAAGAATTGTCAGGAATCATTTTGTGCAGCACTTCCACCGCGTCGTGACACATCACGCGCAGGTTCTCAACGCCCTCTTCATGGGCCGTTGCCAGACACGCACCAACGCCCGGGGAGTGGACTTCGATACCGAGGAAGTTCTGCTCCGGGCGCGCTTTCGCCATGGTCACCAGTGAGGCGCCCATACCGAAGCCAATTTCCAGCGTGACCGGCGCGTCGCGACCAAACAGCTCGCTGAAATCCAGAGGCTGCTCGCTGAACTCAACGCCCATCACCGGCCAGTAGTTGTCCAGCGCGTGTTGCTGACCTTTTGTCAGGCGGCCCTGACGACGGACAAAGCTGCGAATACGGCGCAGCGGGCGACCGTTTTCATCAAATTCCGGTGAAATGACGTCGTTTTTCATAAAAGAGTTGTCTGCTTGTGAGAATGTTCGGGAAACGGGCATTATCCAAAGTTAAGGCTTCTATGCAAGCATGGGAAAGATCCGGTTTACAGCAGATTGACGCTGTGCTGCAATCTGCGTCCCTGATTATGCGAATCGATGACCATGCAAGCCTCTCAATTTTCAGCCCAGGTGCTGGACTGGTACGACAAATACGGGCGTAAAACCCTGCCCTGGCAAATTGAAAAAACGCCTTACAAAGTATGGCTCTCCGAGGTGATGTTGCAACAAACGCAGGTCGCCACGGTAATCCCTTACTTCGAGCGTTTTATGGCGCGCTTCCCGACGGTGACCGATCTGGCCAACGCCCCGCTGGACGAGGTGCTGCACCTGTGGACCGGTCTTGGCTATTACGCCCGCGCGCGTAACCTTCACAAGGCCGCTCAGCAGGTTGCGACGCGCCACAACGGGAAATTCCCGGAAACCTTCGACGAGGTGGCCGGTCTCCCCGGCGTCGGACGCTCAACCGCAGGCGCTATTCTCTCTCTGTCTTTAGGCAAGCATTTCCCGATCCTCGACGGCAACGTAAAGCGCGTGCTGGCACGCTGCTATGCCGTTGACGGCTGGCCGGGGAAGAAGGACGTTGAAAAACGCCTGTGGGAAATCAGTGAAGCGGTCACTCCTGCCAACGGCGTCGAGCGCTTCAACCAGGCAATGATGGATCTTGGCGCGATGGTCTGCACGCGCTCAAAGCCCAAATGCGAACTCTGCCCGGTGAGTAACCTCTGCGTGGCGTATGCCAACCATTCCTGGGCGCAGTATCCGGGTAAGAAACCCAAACAGACGCTGCCGGAGCGCACCGGCTACATGCTGCTGATGCAGCACGGTGACGAAGTCTTCCTGGCCCAGCGTCCGCCGAGCGGTCTGTGGGGTGGTCTATACTGCTTCCCACAGTTTGAAGATGAAGACTTGCTGCGTGAATGGCTTAAACAGCGTGGGATTGCTGCCGATAACCTGACGCAGCTGACCGCGTTTCGCCACACCTTCAGCCATTTCCATCTGGATATTGTGCCGATGTGGCTTCCCGTGTCCTCCTTCGCCTCGTGCATGGATGAAGGCACCGCTCTCTGGTATAACTTAGCGCAACCGCCATCAGTCGGGCTGGCGGCTCCCGTGGAGCGCCTGTTACAGCAATTACGTGCCGGTGCAATGGTTTAGCATCGGTCAAAAAAGAGGAATGAGTATGGCCAGAACGATTTTTTGTACTTTCCTGCAGCGTGACGCTGAAGGCCAGGATTTCCAGCTTTATCCGGGCGAGCTGGGTAAACGCATCTACAATGAAATCTCCAAAGAAGCCTGGGGACAGTGGCAGAAAAAGCAGACCATGCTGATCAACGAGAAGAAACTCAGCATGATGAACCCGGAACACCGCAAGCTGCTGGAGCAGGAGATGGTGAGCTTCCTGTTCGAAGGTAAAGACGTGCACATCGAAGGCTATACGCCACCGGAAAAATAATATCGAGCGGCTGTTGCCGGGTGGCGCTACGCTTACCCGGCCTACAAAACCGTAGGCCCGGGCAAGCATAGCGCCGCCGGGCAACAGCAACGACCAGGCAAACACAACACGCACTCCCGGAATGATGAAAAAACTTTTAGCGCTAGCCCTTGTTGCGCCGTTGCTGGTCTCGTGTTCGTCAAAAAAAGGCGATGATTACAACGAGGCCTGGATCAAGGACACCAACGGTTTTGACATTTTGATGGGGCAGTTTGCCCATAACATCGAGAATATATGGGGATTTAACGAAGTTCTTATTGCCGGACCTAAGGACTACGTTAAGTACACCGACGCCTATCTGACCCGTAGCCACATCAACTTTGATGAGGGGACGATCACGATTGAGACCATCGCAGGCACGGACCCTGAGGCACGACTCCGTCAGGCGATTATCAAAACCCTGCTGATGGGTGACGATCCGGGCTCTATCGATCTCTACTCCGATGCCGACGATATCACCATCTCGAAAGAGCCGTTCCTGTACGGTCAGGTTGTCGATCAGACCGGTCAGCCGATCCGCTGGGAAGGTCGCGCCACGAAATTTGCCGACTACCTGCTGCAGACGCGCCTGAAGAGCCGCTCTAACGGCCTGAAGATTATCTACAGCGTCACCATCAACCTCGTCCCGAACCACCTCGACAAGCGTGCGCATAAATATCTGGGCATGGTGCGTCAGGCCTCGCGTAAGTACGGCGTGGATGAGTCGCTGATCCTGGCGATTATGCAGACCGAATCCTCGTTTAACCCGTATGCGGTAAGCCGTTCCGACGCCCTGGGGCTGATGCAGGTGGTGCAGCACAGCGCCGGGAAAGACGTCTTCCGTGCGCAGGGGAAATCCGGCACGCCGAGCCGCAGCTATCTGTTCGACCCGCAGAGCAACATTGATACCGGCACCGCCTATCTGGCGATGCTGAACAATGTGTACCTCGGCGGTATCGATAACCCAACGTCGCGTCGCTATGCGGTGATCACCGCCTATAACGGCGGCGCGGGCAGCGTGCTGCGCGTCTTCTCGAATGACAAAGTGCAGGCCGCGAACATCATCAACAGCATGGCGCCGGGGGATGTCTACTCCACCCTCACCACCCGCCACCCGTCTGCGGAATCCCGCCGGTACCTGTATAAGGTGAATACGGCGCAGAAAAACTATCGTCGTCGATAATCAACACACCTTCTCCTGCAAGGAGAAGGTGTTCTGCTTCCCCCCACCCATACGAAAATGTTATTTGCATCACAATCCAAACTGCAAATTAATGTGGATTGCATTTTTTTGCGGGAGATAACAAAACATATCGTTGCCAACTGATAGAATTGCATCAAATAACAACCCTGAATGTTCCTATAACAACATATCTCCCGCTCACTTGTGAGGAAAGTAACATGAACCTTAAGCTGCAGCTTAAAATATTGTCGTTTCTGCAGTTCTGCCTGTGGGGTAGCTGGCTGACTACACTCGGCTCCTATATGTTTGTGACGCTCAAGTTCGATGGTGCGTCAATCGGTGCCGTATACAGCTCGCTCGGTATTGCGGCGGTCTTCATGCCGACGCTGCTGGGGATCGTGGCGGATAAATGGTTAAGCGCCAAATGGCTGTACATGCTTTGCCATCTGGTGGGCGCGGGGACGCTGTTTATGGCGGCTCAGGTGACCACGCCGGGGGCAATGTTCATGGTGATCCTGCTTAACTCGCTGGCCTATATGCCAACGCTTGGGCTGATCAACACCATCTCCTACTACCGTCTGAAATCCGCGGATATGGATATCGTGACCGATTTCCCGCCAATCCGTATCTGGGGCACCATCGGCTTTATCATGGCGATGTGGGGCGTAAGCTTCGCGGGCTTCGAACTGAGCCATATGCAGCTCTATATCGGTGCGGCGCTCTCCGTGCTGCTGGCGATCTTCACCCTGACGCTGCCAACCATTCCGGTGTCTAACCAGCAGAAAAACCAGAGCTGGAGCACCATGCTCGGCCTGGATGCCTTCGCGCTGTTCAAAAACAAACGCATGGCGATCTTCTTTATCTTCTCCATGCTGCTGGGCGCGGAGCTGCAGATCACCAACATGTTCGGCAACACCTTCCTGCACAGCTTCGATAACAATCCGCTGTTCTCCGGCAGCTTTATCGTTGAACATGCGTCGGTGATGATGTCCATCTCTCAGATCTCTGAGACGCTGTTCATCCTTACCATCCCGTTCTTCCTGAGCCGCTACGGCATCAAGAACGTCATGCTGATCAGTATCGCGGCGTGGATGTTGCGCTTCGGTCTGTTCGCCTATGGCGACCCAAGCCCGTTCGGCACCGTGCTGCTGGTGCTGTCGATGATTGTTTACGGCTGCGCCTTCGACTTCTTCAACATCTCCGGTTCGGTGTTTGTGGAAAAAGAAGTGAAGCCTGAAATCCGCGCCAGCGCGCAGGGTATGTTCCTGATGATGACCAACGGCTTCGGCTGTATTCTGGGCGGCGTGGTGAGCGGTAAAGTGGTTGAGATGTACACCACCAACGGCATCACCAACTGGCAGCCGGTGTGGCTGATCTTCGCGGCGTACTCGCTGGTGCTGTTCTTCGCGTTCATCGCGCTGTTCAAGTACAAGCACGTACGTGAACCGCACGGTGCGCAGCCGATCGCGCATTGATTGTTGTGCCCGGTGGCGCTAGCGCTTACCGGGCCTACAAAACCAGACCGTAGGCCGGGTAAGGCGAAGCCGCCACCCGGCTATTTTATTCCAGACAGCACCCACCCCACCGACAGTAAATCCGCGCTGCCGCCCGGGCTCAGGTTCCGTTCAATCAGTGCGTTATCCATTCTGATCAACGCCTCGCGGTCCCAGCCGTTAGCCAGCAGTTCCCGCGCGTAGCCCTGAACGTAGCGCAGCCCTTCCATGCCGCCGCGAGATACCAGATTGCTGTCCTGATTGACGGCCATCAGGCGTAACAGCAGGCCGTGAAGTGAATGTCCATTCCACTGCGCCAGCGCCTTACGCACCGTCGCAAAGCCGCTCTCCGCCTCACCGCGCGCGCCGGTTAAGCCGTACTGATGGAACTGTCGCTCGCCCGCCGTCGCCTGTCCGCTGCGTGCGGCCAGCTCCCGCGACACCAGCCCGCGGCAGATGTTACTCACCTCACAACAGAGGCTCTCTGCGGAGATATTTTTCACACGCCCGGCGGCGAAGCACAGTAAACCCAGGGCAAAAATCCCGCCTTTGTGGGTGTTCGCTCCGTTCGTCGCGGCATACATCGCCTGCTCGCAGGCCAGCCCTATAGGGCGGAGAAGGCGTAGCTGTTCGCCAGCGGGTTTATCCGCATGCGCGCTGCCCAGCTCGGCAAAGCGCGAAAACCACGGCGTAATTGCCACGATGCTGCGAACAAACAGCGCGTGGTCCATATCGCGATGGGAACCGTTGTTGAGCGTGTCCACCAGCCCCGGCTTGGGCGTCAGCTCCAGCTCCTGCCACAGCGCCGCTTCAGCAAGCGCGGGCACGTCAACCGGGTGCGGTTTAGTCGCGAGCAAACCAGTCATCGATCGTCTTCTCCACGCGGGAAACCACCTGCTCAACGGGGTGGTTGCGCGAACGGGAACAGGCGTGGGCGGGCGCGTCGCAGATCAGGCAGCGCCTGAGATTCGCCCCCAGCGACTGACGCCCGACGTGGCCGTGCTGAGGGCAAATCACGTCCAGATCCCACAGCCTGCCGAGCGGGTGCGTCTGCTCCAGATCCGCACAGTGCGCTTTGATTTCCACCGCCGGATGGGCCACGCACCAGAGGGCTTCAGGTCCGGTCGGGAGCCACAGCACCTGACGGTCCAGCACCTGCCAGCGGTTTTCCCACAGCAGCTGGTCGCACATCTGCAGCGCCACGCCCATGGTATTGCGGTAGCGCAGGCTGTCCTTGATCTCCCCTGGCGTGACCAGAGTGAGGGAAATCACCGGTTGTTGATAGTGCTCAAGCATGTCAGCCTGGCGCGCTGCGCGGCGCTCTTTCGCCGCCAGCAGTTCGTCAAGGCTGACACCCGCCCGCACGGGTGTCGCTAAAGTCATACTTCCTCCTTCACCTGTCGCACGGTGTCGATCACGCTGCCGTCGCGGTAGCGGATCACCCCGACGATTTTGTCGGTAAACTCAATCGGTTTCGGGACGCCGGTCAGGGAGATCGCCCGCTCGTACAGCGCGTTGATATCCACAACCTTCAGCCCGGCTTCCATGAGTCGTTCGCGGATCTCCGGGCGCGCCGGGTTGACCGCGATGCCGTGATCGGTGACCAGCACGTCGATGCTCTCCCCCGGCGTGAGGCGCGTGGTAACCCGCTTCACGACCGTCGGAATGCGGCTGCGCAGCAGAGGGGCAACGACGATGGTCAGGTTCGCCGCGGCGGCCACGTCGCAGTGCCCGCCGGACGCGCCGCGCATCACGCCGTCGGATCCGGTGATGACGTTGACGTTGAACTCGACGTCGATTTCCAGGGCGCTGAGGATCACCACGTCGAGCTGATCGCAGCTTGCCGCCTTGCTGCCGGGGTTGGCGTAAACGTTGGTGGAGATCTCGACATGGTTCGGGTTGAGCGCCAGCGAGGCCGCCGCCTGACCGTCAAAGCACTGGGTATCGAGCAGCTTTTCGATGAGCCCCTTCTCGTGCAGATCCACCAGGCTGCCGGTGATGCCGCCGAGCGCAAAGCGCGCCTTCACGCCGCTGCGCTCCATCTTCTCTTCCATAAAGCGGGTGCAGGCCGTGGCCGCCGCGCCGGAGCCGGTCTGCATCGAGAAACCCGGCTTGAAGTAGCCGGAATGCTCGATCACGTCCGCCGCATAGCGGGCGATCATCAGCTCGCGCGGGTTGCTGGTGACGCGCGCCGCGCCGACGCTGATTTTCGCCGGATCGCCCACGCTCTCAACCTGCACGATGTAGTCCACCTGGTCCTGCACCAGGCTCGCGGGCATATTCGGGAACGGCACTAGTTCTTCAGTCAGCAGCACCACCTTGTGGGCAAAGTGCGCGTCCACCATGGCGTAGCCCAGGGAGCCGCAGCACGATTTGCCGTGCGTCCCGTTGGCGTTGCCAAACTCATCGCTGCACGGCACACCGAGAAATGCCACGTCGATATTCAGCTCGCCGTCCTGGAGCAGCTTCACGCGCCCGCCGTGGGAGTGAATTTGCACCGGCTCGTCCATCAGCCCGTGGGAGATGGCGTCCGCCAGCCTGCCGCGCATGCCCGAGGTGTAAATCCGGGTGATGACGCCGCTTTCGATATGCTCGATCAGCGCGTCGTTGCAGGTCATCAGCGAGCTGGAGGCCAGCGTCAGGTTTTTGAAGCCCATCCGCGCCAGCAGCGCCACGACGGTGTTGATCACCCGGTCGCCTTCGCGAAACGCATGGTGGAAGGAGATGGTCATCCCGTCCTGCAGGCCGCAGCGCTTAACCGCCTCTTCAACAGAGGCGCAGAGCTTGCGGCTGTGCTTCGCATCGCTGTCCGCCAGCCACGGCGTGGTGCTGTGGGCGGTATCAAAGGGTTTTAAGTCCCGCAGATGGGGAAAATTCACATGAAGAAGTTCAGTCTGATTCATTGTCTTATCCTTACCGACGCACGCCGGAAGCCGCCGCGCGCTCCAGCACCACCTGCGCGTGGTTAATAATCGGTGCATCCACCATTTTGCCGTTAAGCGACACCACGCCCAGGCCGTTACGCTCGCCCTCTTCTGCCGCCTCAATCACCCTTCTGGCGTGATCCACCTCTTCCTGCGTCGGGGCGTAGGCGTTGTGCAGCAGGTCAATCTGGCGCGGGTTAATCAGCGATTTGCCGTTGAAGCCCATCTTGCGGATCAGATCGACCTCGCGCAGGAACCCGGCCTCGTCGTTAACGTCTGACCACACCACGTCGAAGGCGTCGATACCCGCCGCGCGGGCGGCGTGCAGCACGGCGCAGCGGGCGTAGAACAGCTCGGTGCCGTCGCCGCGCTCGGTCTGCATGTCCATCACATAGTCAAAGGCGGCCAGCGCAATGCCGATGAGGCGCGGAGAGCTGCGGGCAATCGCCACGGCGTTGATGACGCCAATGGCCGATTCAATCGCCGCCATCACGCGGGTGGAGCCGATCTCGCGGCCGCACGCCTGCTCGATGCGCTCGAGGTGGCCCTCCAGCTCGTAGATATCGTCCGGGGTATCGGTTTTCGGCAGACGAATCACATCCACGCCTGCCCGCACGGCGGCTTCCAGATCCAGCAGGCCAAACGGCGTGCTCAGCGGGTTAATGCGCACCACGGTTTCGATATCCTGATACATCGGGTGCTGCAGCGCGTGAAACACCAGCATGCGCGCGGTATCCTTCTCGCGCAGGGCAACGGCGTCCTCAAGGTCAAACATGATGGAGTCGGGACGGTAGATAAAGGCGGTGGAGAGCATGGCGGCATTGGCGCCAGGCAGGAACAGCATGCTGCGGCGGAGTTTGCTCATTTCAGCGCCCCCCAGTTGATGGCCTGTTCATCGGCGGCACGCATCAGCGCGCTTTGCAGACGGGCGCGAATCACACAGTCCAGCGCCCCTTTGTCTTCAATAATGATTAATCCCTGGTGCACGTTCATGGCGCGCAATGTGTCGTTGACCACCTGGCGAATGTGCTCGCCAAACTGCTTAATCACTTCGCTGTGGATGACGATCTCCAGCTCGCCGTGAGCAGGAGCGATTTTCACCATCAGGTCGCTGGACTCCTGCGTTCCGGCCAGCGCCTCCCTTACAATTTTCATGATAATTTCCTGGTAGTTAAGCGACTTCCGCACTCGCACGGTAATGCGTTTCGAGATGCGCGAAGGTGGAGTCCGGGACAATCTCCCGGATCCGGGAAAACTGCTGTGTCTTCAGTAATCGGCGCACTTCGGACGCCGATATGGCGTTGCCGGTGGCCTTGATGCGCGGCATTTCCACCACCTCGATATGCGAGGCCAGCAGGTCGTGCAGCGTCTGGTTGTACTGGCGGGTGATATCGCAGAACGGCTCCGAGCCGATGAAGCGGTGCGTAATGCCGAGCGCCGGGGCGATAAAGTCCCGGAAGATCAGCACGTCGATCTCGCTCCACGCCTGCTGCACTTTGCCGGTCTCCTTCAGGAAGTAGGCCGGAAACGTGGCGCGAGAGATGATGTACTGCGAGCCTTCATGCACCACCACGTTGGGCAGATGCGCCACGCCCGCGCGCACCATCTCGAGCCGCGCGCTGAACGGGAAGAACGAGGCGTCTTCACGCACCACGAACAGGTGCAGGGCGTCACACTGCGCTGCCGACTGCTCCACCAGATGGCGGTGGCCGAGGGTGAACGGATTGGCGTTCATCACGATGGCGCCAATCTTCTCCCCGCACTTGCGGTTCGCGCGCAGAGAACGGCAGTAGCGCGCGATCCCCTGCGGGGTGTTCTCCATCAGCACGGCGTTGTTCCCGCTCTGGGCAATCGGCCAGAAGCCGCTGCGGGCAAAGCGCTCCCGGTTGCACGGACGGGTGCAGAGGAAGAGGTGAAAATGGCCGCGCTCCAGCGCCGCATGTTCCACCTCTGCCAGCAGTCGCGCGCTGAGGTTCTCGCCGCGAAGCTGCTCGTTAACCGCCACGCACTTGACGACGTTGGCGGCAAGTCCTGCGCAACCCACCAACTGCGAGCCGGACCAGGCTTCGACGAACAGCGTGATGTCGTTGTCCAGACCAAGGCCGCTGTCTGCCAGCAGATAACGGATCTGACTTAAGCGTTCCGGATGTTTCGCCACCAGCGTGTGGCGAAAATCGATGGGTTGCGAGTGCATGCTGCCGCCTTACTTAATGTGCTGCCGCAAGCCCGACGGCTGGCGCTTCCACAATCACGTTGCTCAGATGACCGATATGCTCGATCTCCACCTCAATGCGATCGCCCTCTTTCATAAACAGCGGCGGGTTACGCTTTTTACCCACCCCACCAGGGGATCCGGTGATGATCACATCGCCAGGACTTAAGCGGGTGAAGGTGCTGATGTACTCGATCAGCTCCGCAACCTTGTGGATCATGCTGCTGGTGTTGTCTTCCTGCACCATGCGGCCGTTCAGCCAGGTGCGAATCGCCAGTTGGTGCGGATCGGGGATCTCATCCGCCGTCGCCATCCACGGACCAAACGCGCCGGTCTGACGCCAGTTTTTACCGGCGGTGAACCAGGTGTGCTGCCAGTCGCGGGCGGAGCCGTCCATGTAGCAGCTGTAGCCAGCGACGTGGCGCAGGGCGTCGTCGCGGCTGATGTTCTCCCCGCCTTTACCGATGATCACCGCCAGTTCGCCTTCGTAGTCGAATTCGCTGGAGTGGCGCGGCTTCAGCACCGGCTCGTTGTGGCCGGTCTGTGAATCCGGGAAGCGGACAAACAGCGTCGGGGCCGGGTTGTGCTGGTCAAACTCCTTGCGCTTGTCGGCGTAGTTCATGCCCACGCAGAGGATTTTTTCCGGCTGCTCAATCACCGGTAAGAAGGTGATGGCGCTCATCGGCACGTCCACGGCATCGTTCAGGTAGCGGGTGGCCTGCGCCAGCCCGTTGCCCTGCAGCAGCGCCTTGAGGTCGCTGTAGCGGTCGCCCAGACGGCGGCCTAAATCAATCACGCCGTCGGCCTGCACGATGCCGTAGCTGCGTTTTCCCTGGTATAAAAAGCTTGCGAGTTTCATTGTTCTTTCCTGAAAACTTAAACGAGGAAGTTGCCCAGAATCAGCAGAGAAATGGAGACGTTAATCGCCCCGCCGATACGGGTAGCAATCTGGGCGAACGGCATCAGGCTCATGCGGTTGCCTGCGGTCAGGATCGCCACGTCGCCGGTACCGCCCTGGCCGCTCTGGCAGCAGGAGACGATGGCGACATCAATCGGGTGCATGCCAATCTTTTTGCCAACGAAGAACCCGGTCGCCACCAGCGCGGAGACGGTGCTGATAATCACCAGCAGGTTGGTCAGCGTGAAGGCGGCCACCAGTTCATGCCATGGGGTGATGGCCACGCCAACGGCAAAGAGAATCGGGTAGGTCACAGAGGTCTGGAAGAATTTGTACACCACCTGAGAGCCCTCCAGCAGGCGCGGAGAGGCGCCATTGCAGAGCTTCACCAGCACCGCCATAAACAGCATGCCGACCGGCGCAGGCAGGCCAATCAGCTTGTGGCCGAGCATGCCCAGCATGTAGAGCAGCACCGCCAGCAGCGCGCCGGAGGCGATCGTGGTCACGTCCGCTTTGCCGGAGAATGCAGGCTGAGAGACGGTGGCATCGGCATTGGCGCGGTTAGGCATCAGTTGGCCTTCACCGGTCAGATGCGGGTAGCGTTTACCAAGCTGGTTCAGGCAGCCGGAGATGATGATCGCCGTCAGACCGCCGAGCATGACCATCGGCAGCACGCGACCGAGCGCCACGCCCTGGTCCATATGCAGCAGGGTGGCATAGCCGATGGAAAGCGGGATCGCCCCTTCCCCAACGCCGCCCGCCATGATTGGCAGGATGATAAAGAAGAAGATCTGGAATGGCTCAAGACCCAGCGCCAGGCCGACGCCCATCCCCACCAGCATGCCGACGATTTCGCCGCACAGCATCGGGAAGAAGATGCGCAGGAAGCCCTGAATCAGCACCGTGCGGTTCATGCTCATGATGCTGCCGACAATAATGCAGCAGATATAGAGGTAGAGGATGTTGGTGGATTTGTAGAACTTGGTGGTGGACTCGACCACCACGTCCGGCAGCAGGCCATAATAGACCAGCGCGGAAGGGATAAAGGTGGCGCAAATCGCCGCCGCGCCGAGCTTGCCGACAATCGGCAGGCGTTTGCCAAACTCGCCGCAGGCAAAGCCGAAGAAGGCCAGCGTCGCCACCATCACCACGATATCGCTCGGCAGTTTTCCGCCCAGGCAATCAATCGCGATCAGTGCCCCCGCCAGAACGAACAGCGGCAGAGGAATAATCCCGATTTTCCAGGTATCCATAATATGCCACCAGCGCTCTTTAAGCGAAGGTCGCTGAATTTCAATCGGGTCGTGGGTAACAGAGAAAGAATCGTCAGTTGTGCTCATAATAAGCCCCTTGGTTATTTTGTGCGTTCAGCTTAGAGTCACAAAGGCTTACTTTATGTGAGGAATGGCATATTAAAAGCGAAGTTTTAATGGCAGCTATGGTTTTAATGGTTTCTTTTATTTAATGTGATTTATGCCTTATTTATGGTCGTGGTTTTTATGGTTTCTTTTCTGAATTGAACAAACAAATAACATTTATTCGTGCAGCCAGATGCCACCCGTCTTTGGGATAACGCTTTTACAGCGCCCGCTGTGCAAGGGATCACAAGTTTTCGGCAAAGCGGGCGCCCGCGTGAAAAAAGATGATATATTGGCGATCTTTGTCGCTACCTTGCGTGAGAGTTATGAAAGTCTCTTTCCAGATAAAGCTGTTTATTTCGCTGGTTGCCTTTTTCTCAGTGCTTTTTGCGTTACTGGGCGGATATTATTATGCCGATGTCGGGAAACAGCTTTATCAGGAAATGAGCACGCGCGCCAAAATACAGGCTGAAGAGATTGCGCTTATTCCAACATTGCGACATGAAGTTGAACAAAAGAATATCTCCGCCATCCATGACTTTATGCAGAAGATGTCTGCGCACAGTGACGCCAGCTTTATTGTGATTGGCGATAATAAGGGCCAGCATCTTTTTCACTCCGTCTTCGCCGACAGAGTGGGCACCACGCTGGTAGGCGGTGACAACGACGCCGTATTGCAGGGTAAAAGCACCACCACCATCCGTAAAGGCGGGTTGGGCATTTCGCTGCGCAGTAAAGCCCCCATTTTCAACGCTGCCGGACAGGTGGTCGGCATTGTTTCGGTCGGCTATCTCACCAGCTACCTGGACACCATTACCGTCAGTAAAGTGGTCAATATCCTGATTGCCGCCGTGCTGCTGCTGATTGCTCTCTTTATCTTCTCCTGGTTCTTTACCCGCAGTATTAAGAAGCAGATCTTCTCCCTTGAGCCGCGCGAGATCGGCCTGCTGGTGCGCCAGCAGAAGGCGCTGATGGAGTCTATTTATGAAGGGGTGATTGCCATTGACGATCAAAGGCGGATTGAGGTGATCAACCAGGCGGCGCGCAAGCTGCTGGGGCTGAGCCAGCCGGCCCGCGAGCTGCGCGGGCAGCTGATAAGCCAGGTGATCGATCCGGTCCCGTTCTTCGACACGCAGACGATGCTGGCGAAAGATACCCATGACGAGATTTGCCGTTTTAACGATCTGACGGTGATTGCCAGCCGGGTCCACATCATGCTTGAGGGGTCGCTGCAGGGCTGGGTGATCACCTTCCGCGATCGCAACGAGATCGACTCGCTTAGCGCCCAGCTTAGCCAGGTCAAACGCTATGTCGATAACCTCCGCATAATGCGTCATGAGCAGCTAAACCGGATGACCACCCTCTCCGGCCTGCTGCACATGGGCCGCTATGAGGAGGCGATTGGCTACATTCAGGCGCAGTCTGAACACGCCCAGGAACTGCTGGACTTTATCTCTTCGCGCTTTAGCTCCCCGACCCTGTGCGGCCTGCTGCTGGGCAAAGCCGCCCGCGCGCGGGAGAAAGGCGTCGAACTGAGTTTCGACCCGGCATGTCGGCTGGACAGACCGTTCCTGCCGCTGGGGGAGCAAGAGCTGATTTCGATTATTGGCAACCTGCTGGATAACGCCATCGAAGCGACACAGCGGTCGCCGCTTCCCCACGCGCCGGTGGAGGTGCTGATAAAGCTCAGCGAACAGGAGCTGATCATTGAAGTGGCCGACCAGGGCGTGGGCATCAAGCCGGAGATCCGTGACCGGATCTTTGAGCGCGGCATCACCACCAAAACACGCGGCGATCATGGGATTGGTCTGTATCTGATCGAAAGCTATGTCACACAGGCTGGCGGCGCGATAGAAGTTGCCGATAATACGCCGCGCGGCGCCATTTTCTCCCTGTTTATCCCGGCCACGGGAACCGCCCGGCAACTGGAAGACACCGACTATGCAACATGAACTTATCGACGTACTGATTGTTGAAGACGAGAACGAACTGGCGCAACTGCACGCGGAGCTGATAGGCAAACATCCGCGTCTGAGGCTGGTGGGCATTGCCTCGTCGCTGGCTGCGGCCCAGGTAGAGCTTGCAAACAAACAGCCGCAGCTGGTGCTGCTGGATAACTATCTGCCGGACGGCAAAGGGATCTCGCTGATCAATAACCCCATGCTGGCCCGCGCCAACTGCTCGGTGATTTTTATTACTGCCGCCAGCGATATGGACACCTGCAGCCAGGCGATCCGCAACGGCGCGTTCGACTACATCCTCAAGCCCGTCTCCTGGAAGCGGCTCAGTCAGTCGCTGGAGCGGTTTGTGCAATTTGCCGAACAGCAGAGGGTCTGGAAGATTGTCGACCAGCAGAACGTGGATTCGCTGTATCAGCTTCAGGCGAAAAACTACCGCCAGGACAACGGCAGCAAGGGCATTGAGGAAAATACGCTGGCGCGGGTGCAGTCGCTGTTTAACGACAAGGCAATGCACTGCTTTACCGTGGATGAGGTGGTGAGCGAGACGGGATTGAGTAAAACCACCACCCGCCGCTATCTGGAGCACTGCGTGGAGACGGGGTTTCTCAGCGTGGAGATGCTGTACGGCAAGATTGGGCATCCTAGGAGGATGTACCGCCGCGCAGAAGCCTGAAGCTGTATTGTAGGCCCGGTAAGCTTGCGCCACCGGACAAATCGCCGGGTGGCGCTGACGCTTACCCGGCCTACGTTCGGGCAAGAGTCTACTTCAACACATATCCATACAGCCGCTTAATCCCGTCGGCATCCTTCTCGCTGTAAACGCCCTGCAGCTCCGGCGAGAAGCCCGGCAGCAGGTTGATGCCCTCCTCCAGTGCCAGGAAGTAACGCTGTACCGCCCCGCCCCAGACTTCACCCGGGACCACGCACAGTACGCCCGGCGGATAGGGCAGCGCGCCTTCGGCCGCAATTCGCCCTTCGGCATCCCGGATGCGAACCAGCTCCACGTCTCCGCGAATATACGCCTGATTGGCATCCTGCGGATTCATCACCACCTCAGGCAGGCTCTCCTTGCGGAACATCGCCTTCTGCAAATCCTTCACGTCAAAGCTGACGTAGAGATCGTGCATCTCCTGGCACAGCTGGCGGAGGGTATAATCCCGGTAGCGCACCGGGTATTTCTGGAAGATCGTCGGCAGCACGTCCGACAGCGGCGTATCGTCTTCAATATGCTGTTCAAACTGGCCCAGCATCGCCACCAGTTGCGCCAGCTTCTCGCTGCTTTCAGCAGGCGTCAGCAGGAACAGAATCGAGTTAAGGTCGCATTTCTCCGGCACGATGCCGTTTTCACGCAGGTAGTGCGCCAGAATCGTCGCCGGGATCCCGAAATCGGTGTACTCCCCCGTCTCGGCATCGATGCCCGGCGTGGTCAGCAGCAGCTTGCACGGGTCGACAAAGTACTGCTCGCTTGCATAGCCCTCAAACCCGTGCCAGTTGGCCCCCGGCTCGAAGCTGAAGAAGCGCAGCTCGCTGGCAATGGCGTGCGTCGGATGATCCTGCCACGGCCGCCCCGCCACCACCGGTGGGATAAACGGTTTGATCATATGGCAGTTGGCAATGATCGCCTTGCGCGCCTCAATGCCCAGCTCGACGCACTCCGCCCACAGCCTGCGTCCGCTCTCCCCTTCATGTATTTTCGCGTTGACATCCAGTGCCGCAAACAGCGGGTAAAACGGGCTGGTGGAGGCATGCAGCATAAAGGCGTTGTTCAGCCGCTTGTGCGGGCAGAAACGCGCCTGACCACGAATGTGGTTATCCTTTTTATGGATCTGCGAGGTTTGCGAGAATCCGGCCTGCTGTTTGTGCACCGACTGGGTCACGAAAATCCCCGGATCGTTCTCGTTCAGCTCCAGCAACAGCGGGGATGTTTCCGCCATCATCGGAATAAATTGCTCGTAGCCCACCCAGGCGGAGTCAAAGAGGATGTAGTCGCACAGATGGCCGATCTTGTCGATCACCTGACGGGCGTTGTAGATCGTCCCGTCGTAGGTGCCTAGCTGAATGATCGCCAGGCGGAACGGACGCGCCTCGTCGGCCTTCTCCGGCGCCGCCTCGCGTATCAGATCCCGCAGATACGCGTCATCAAAGCAGTGGTCGTCAATCCCGCCAATAAAGCCAAACGGGTTACGTGCGGCCTCAAGGTAAACCGGCGTGGCACCCGCCTGGATCAGCGCCCCGTGGTGGTTAGATTTATGGTTGTTGCGGTCGAACAGCACCAGATCGCCGCGGGTAAGCAGCGCGTTGGTCACCACCTTGTTGGCCGCCGACGTCCCGTTCAGCACGAAGTAGGTTTTATCCGCGTTGAACACTTTCGCCGCGAATTTTTGCGCATGCTTGGCGGACCCTTCGTGGATCAGCAGATCGCCCAGCTTCACGTCGGCATTGCACATGTCGGCGCGAAATACGTTCTCACCGAAGAAATCATAGAACTGCCGCCCTGCCGGGTGTTTTTTGAAAAAGGCGCCGTGCTGGTGTCCTGGACAGGCGAAAGTGCTGTTGCCCATCTCCACATACTGACACAGGGTGTCAAAAAACGGCGGCAGCAGGTTCTCTTCGTAACGGCTGGCAGCAGTTTCCAGCTCCAGAAACTCCTGATCTTTACCCGAGATGACCGCGGTGGCGCCGTCAGGCACCTCCGTTGGTTCCTGAGAGAAAATAAACACCGGTAGCTGAAAGCCCGTGCGTTTCAGCAATGCAAGGATGCCGCTGCGACTCTCTGTCGTCGTCATGACGACGGCTGCCACATCGGTGAAATCCGTGCTGTCCAGCGTCACCTTTTCGCGGTGCGTAGACACAGTTGAGAGCAGCTCGCGGCTAACGGCGATTTTCATGGTTTTCATAAGCGCAATTACCCTCACCGAACGGTGAGACAGGGAGGAGAAAATTCGCGCAATAATGTCACCTTTTATTTTGAGGTGCAAGAAGGAATCAGTATGCACGAAACCACCCAAAGCTAAGGCCCGCGCAGTGCTGACGTGCCATAATAATGCAATATCAATGATTAAATAACAGGAGTTAATTTTGGTTATCGGGCCATTTATCAACGCAGGAGCCGTATTGCTGGGCGGCGTACTCGGCGCAGTGCTAAGCCAGCGGCTGCCGGAGCGTATTCGCACCTCCATGCCCTCAATATTCGGCCTTGCATCGTTAGGGATCGGTATTCTGTTGGTGGTCAAATGCGCCAACCTGCCGGTGATGGTGTTGGCCACCCTGCTCGGCGCGCTGATTGGCGAATTTTGCTATCTGGAAAAAGGCATTAACAGCGCGGTGAGCAAAGCCAAAAACCTGATAGCCCGACCGGGCAAGGCGAAACACGGCACGCACGAGACGTTTATTCAGAACTATGTCGCCATCATTATTCTGTTTTGCGCCAGCGGCACCGGGATTTTCGGTTCGATGCAGGAAGGGATGACGGGCGACCCGAGCATTTTGATTGCAAAAGCGTTTCTTGATTTCTTCACCGCCACCATTTTTGCCACCACGCTCGGCATTGCCGTGGCGGCGATTTGCGTCCCGATGCTGCTTATCCAGCTGGCACTGGCTACCTGCGCCACGTTAATTCTCCCGCTCACTACGCCGGCGATGATGGCAGACTTTACCGCCGTCGGCGGCCTGCTGCTGCTGGCTACCGGGCTGCGCATCTGTGGGATCAAGATGTTTGCCGTGGTGAACATGCTGCCCGCACTGCTGCTCGCCATGCCGCTCTCCGCGCTCTGGACGCACTTTTTCGCTTAAGGATGCGGCGAAATGGTGAGAGATTGCGCAGTCCGTAACGAAAACAACATTTTTCGTTGACGCCACCGGGCAGATCGGGTTTAATGCGCCCCGTTGCCCGGATAGCTCAGTCGGTAGAGCAGGGGATTGAAAATCCCCGTGTCCTTGGTTCGATTCCGAGTCCGGGCACCACTATTTAAAGAACCCGCCCTCGTGGCGGGTTTTTGCTTTCTGAGTCAACAACTTGTTGGTTTATCAGTAGTTACCCCCCTTATCTTTCCTCCGGCCCCGCTTCCCGGTGGTACAAAATGGGCATTATGATAAAGCCTACCAAAGACCGAAACGGCACCTACTATACAGTGGACACATACCGGATTGCTCAGGGCCTCCGAAAACGTCCAGTCGTGCTGCACATCCGGCCTGATTGATGGTGAAATTCCCGACAAAAACGGCTGGCTTTCTGCTGGTGTTGCCCTTTCCCTACTACAGCGGCCACTCAAGCCAGAACGGGCTTCTCATTGATGCCATTGAGCAAAAATCTGGCCTGATACATCCGGTGATGCCCGGTGAAAGCCGTCTAGTAGGCCGAGGTGTGTAGCTGCAAAAAGCGACTTCTGCTTCAGACCCCGTAACCGCATTGCTACTATATTGTGCATGCGTTGGCACGCATGGCAGTCAGAGGGAGCCGTTTATCAGTCTAAACAGACGCCGGTAAAGCAATTGAGAGGAATTACAATGGATGCAGCATTGCTTAACATGATGCAATCAGGTGGAAGAAATAAAGCCTGGGCGGAAACGATGGTGAATATGGAAGCCAGGAAACTGGTAAATACAGCCAACACTCTGTCGGCTTTTCATCTCAGCGATGGTCTGACTCGAATGAAGTTCATTCAGGAAATTCGGGACCTCATAGAACAACAGTTTACGCTAGCTCGTCAGGCTAAATCAGATAAAGAATGCATGGACTGCGTTAAAATACTTCGAGAAGAAAACTATAACCTCCTGGAACAAGCTCGTTTATTACGAACGAAGGCAGCGAAGCTTTACGCGAAAGTCGAGTTCATCCGAGAGAATAACAAAATTGTTGGGTATGTTATCTCGGCAGTTAGCGTTGTCCTGGCCGGTGCTGAAATAGCCGCAGGATTTACACTGATTGGCACGATGACCCCTCTCGGAGTTCTTGCTGGTGCGATTCTGGTTACTGACGGGGCAAACAGCATCAGTAAAGAAGTGGCTCGCTACGCAACGAACAACACTACCAGTGAAGGGCTGGTCGCGAATGCCGCGATGTCTACAGCTGAGTTTATGGGCTTTAGTCGTGAGAATGGTTTAGGTGTCTACAAATCAATCTCACTGGCCGCTAATGCGTATACCATTTTTGGCTTGTTACGGCGACCTGGTACCTGGCGACTGTTTCGTTATCTACCCACAGACTATTACCGAAAGGTGAGCACATTGAGCCGCCCGCAGCTTACAATGAAAATAGCGGGTTACGGCGTGAAAGCTAAGATTATTTTTGATCTGTTGTCCGTCAGCGACCCGTCTCAGAATTAGTCAGCATTTTACGGTAACGCCAGGATTTGTAGCCAAGTTTTGCTGGCGTTATATACCAGATAAAAGGTAGTACAATCAATAACGTGAGCGCAAGTGTCAGACTTGTATCCCTGGATGCAAGTAAAAGAGTTAAAGCCAGTATGATAAAGGCAATAATAGTTATCCACTTCATTGCCTTAAAACGATTGGCCAGATCATGAGTTACGCTATCAAACGAACCACCGTAATTCTCGATATTGTTTTTAAGCTTTTGAAGATCTCGTTTACTAAAACCTGATTTTAAAAGTGCTTCTTCGCTGGTCATTCTACTAACCGTCCCATAACTCACTGAAACATGTGACGAAGTTTAACTGAATTTGACGGATAAATCGCTACCTGACGATATTTGTCAAATTTATATTTATATCAAATAGTTGAAGATATCTTACAGTGGCGGTGACCAGACTCTTCAATCGTGTCCATGACAACGTCCTTATGTCGTTTTGAGCCAGAGTAAATCCAAACCCAAGGCCAGGAAGTTGTCCTCATCCAGCGTTCTCAAACCTCAGAATACCGCCCGCAATTATGCTTTTGTTCTCTCCCCAACCTAGGGATCGTTCCCACCTGTGCCCAGCAGTTTGTTTTTGAAGATAAACAAACACGCCTCGTTGAAGTTCTCCGCCCCCAGCCGTTCTGAGAGCGCCGTCCGTTTGCGATAGAGACTTTTCACCGACGTATTCAGCTCGCCTGCAATCTCCTCCATTGACATCCCTGCCCTCAGCAACCGCAACATGATCGTTTCATGCGTACTCAGCCGTAAATTCAGCAGCCACTTCGTGGTCAGGCGTCGGCCCTTCATATTGAGCACCAGGTTAAACAGCGAGGCCATGTCTGGCGCCGTCAACGACGTGTTCATAAACAGCTTCATACTGAGCAGATTCTCCTCGCGGTGGCGCATATCAAGCATAACGCAGCAGATCGTTTTTCTCGTTCTGGCCGGATGGCGTATCAGGTAATCATATAAACGGAGCGGACAACGACTATCAATCAATACAGAATATTCATCTGCACCGTTATCAAATATGTTTCTGTCAATCGAATCGAGCAGGATAATATCCGGAAAAAATATCCGCATGCCCCTGACAAGGTAGCGATCCTGAGTCACTAACACTATTGAAGTTGCCACTAACCATCCCTTTTAGATTAAAGCAAGAACGATCCTGCGAAAAGAAGACCGCCTTCGTTTTATAGCGCTGTTATATTAACGATAAATGTATTCTGGCTTTAGACATCCCTCAATACACACATTGATGAGTAAGACTTCCTGTAGACTATCATTCAATGGCTGCCATTAATTATAAATAAAAAACAATCGCAGAAAAGTCACTTCTCTAAACATTAAGAATTTTTGTCATGAAACTTCCCAAACATGCACCAGAAAGTACTTTAATTGAGGCAGATATGCGTCATTAAAAATATATACAAAACTGTCACAATAAAAATAAAACCATTATATTTCAATGCATTACAATTAAGCATTCAATTCAAAATAAACACAAAAAGCTGCTCATTACAGAATTATCTCAAAACTACGCAGCCGCTTTTCAGCATATTTATCCGGCAACATATCAGGTGTACATTACCTCCCATCCAGTCTACTGAGATGAGGTTCCATAATTACCTTTAAGTAAGTACCCCGTAACATCACTGCATTCAGATTTAATGTTCTCATTTATGGCCTTTTACGCTGAGCTTAAAGGCGGCCGTGTTATGCAATGGATTCATGAAAAACAAATGGCAAATAGATATGGAAAGATCACTTAGCTTCAGTACATTATTCTTTTATCGCACCCTAACATTATTGTTTCTGTTATTACTCTTTCCTGTTCTGGTTCAGGCTACGGAATCCGTTTATGAGCAACAGATTCAACAGGCGCGTAACGGTAATTACACGTCGTTTCTCGATTATCTTCAGCGTTATCAGCAGCAGCATGCCCTGACGCCTGAACACGTTGCGGACTGGTTACAGGTGGCGGCCTGGGCAGGCCATGATGACGAGGTTATTCAGGTCTGGCAGCGCTACAGCATTTATATGCCGCTGCCCGCCCGCGGCATTGCGGCTGTCGCACAGGCCAGGCGAAATCAAAAAGCGTGGCAGCCCGCTCTGGCGCTCTGGAAAGAAGCGCGCAGCCTTGAGTCGGATAACGACGATTATCGTATCGGCTATATCAAAACCCTGGCCGATGCCCGTAAAGATACGCTTGCCCTGCAGGAAGCCCGACAGCTGGTGGCGGAGGATCCATCGCAGGCGCATCTCCAGACACTGGCGTACGTCTGGCAACGCCAGGGAAAAAGCTGGGATCGGCTTTTAGCCGACACGCGCGCGCTGGATATCGCGCCAGAAAATCACGCGCTTCTTCGCGAGCTGATCGACGCGCTAACGGATAACCGGGTCAATACTCCCGCGCTCCTGCTTTCACAAAAGGTGGCGCTGTCTCCCGCGGAGCGTCGTCGTCTTGAGCTGAATGCCGCCGCCGAAAGCGTGCGCCTTGCAGATGTGCCAGGCAGAACAGAAAAAGAGCGCCTGCAGCTTGCGCAATCTGCGCTGAATCGTTACGACGCGCTGCTTTCTCGCTGGCGAAGCGAGCCACAGGCGGCGGAAGACATCGTCCTTGCGCGTATCGACCGGCTCGGCGCGCTCTACGCTCATGCCGAATACCCACAGGTCATCAGCGAATATCAGGATCTGACGGCAGCCCGGCATCCGTTGCCGGGCTGGGCAATCGGCTGGGTGATCTCCGCATATCTGCAGGAGAAAAACGCTGCCGCCGCCTTCGCGCTTCTGCAACGCTATCCGCAATACGCATCTAACCCGCAGGACGAAGAGCACGCGCTTTTCTACGCCTGGCTGGATACGGGAGAGTATCCGTCTGCCCGCAGGTATGCAGAGCGCCAGACCCGCAACGTTCCCTGGACCCGTTACGATTTCGGCTCCCCTACCCCTCAGCCGAACGATCGATGGCTTGCCGGCCAGTCGCTCCGTTTTAACTATTTGCTGGCGACGAATGCCCTGCCAGAAGCCGAAAAGCTGGCGCGACGTCTGGCAACAACCGCGCCGGGCAATCAGGGATTGCAGATTGACTACGCCACGCTGCTTCAGGCGCGGGGTCTGCCGCGCGCGGCGGAGCAAACGCTGAAAATGGCGGAGGCGCTGGAGCCCTCGAATCTGGAGCTTGAGCAGCAGCAGGCTTACGTCGCCATGGATCTGCAGGAGTGGCGGCAGATGGATTTACTGGCCGACGACGTCGTTGCCCGCGCGCCGCGCGATCGCAGCGCCAGGCGTCTGGACAGGCTCCGCACCGTCCACCATATGTCCGAGCTGCGCCTCAACGCGAGCAAGGGTTTGCACTCCGATAACCCCGTCAGCGGGACGCACGACCTCAACTGGGACGCCACGCTCTATGGCCCGCCCGTAGCGGATAACTGGCGGCTGTTTGCCGGCACCCGCTATGCCGAGGGTAATTTCGATGAAGGCAAAGGCACCAGCCGTCACCTGTTGGGCGGTATCGAATGGCGGCCACGCGATCTCCAGCTCGAAGCCGAGCTCTCCAGCAACCGCTATCACGGGGCGAACAAGCCGGGCGCTCGCCTCTCAACAACGTACTTTGTCACCGATAACTGGCAGGTCAGCGGCAGCCTTGAGCGCCTGTCGCGCACCACGCCCCTGCGGGCGTTACGCAACGGGATCAGCGCCAACCGGGGAGAAGGTGGCGTGCGCTGGTATCAAAACGAGCGTCGTGAGTACCAGTTCAACGCCGCCCTCAGCCGCTTCTCGGACCATAACCGCCGACAGGAATACACCCTCACGGGTAAGGAGCGTCTCTGGCAGACACCGTCCCTGACGCTGGATCTCGAACCGGGGATCGCTGCCAGCAAAAACAGCCTGCGGGACACCCTCTATTACAACCCGGCGCGGGATCTCTCCGTGACGGCCGCCCTGGCCGTTGACCATGAGATGCTCCGCCATTACGACACCCTCTGGAGCCAGCAGTTCGTGGCGGGAGGCGGCCGCTACTGGCAGAAAAATCAGTCCGCTGGTGCCATCGCTCTGCTGGGTTACGGACAACGCGTTCAGTGGAACAACGTCATGGATACCGGCGTGATGCTGAACTGGGACAAGCGCCCTTACGACGGCAAACGCGAGAGCAACCTCTCCGTCACGTTTGATGCGACTTTACGCTTTTAAGGATGATGATGATGAACACACGTTTTTCCGCGAGCCTGATACTCCTCGGCTGGCTCTGCCTCAGCGCGAGCGTCTGCGCGCAGGCATTTTCGTTTATTGCGCCCAAAGATCGGCCGCAGCTGGAGGCGAGCAAACCCTGGCCGCAGAACCAGTTTCTGGTGCTGGCCTACCACGACGTCGAAGACGATGCCGCCGATCAGCGCTACCTCTCCGTGCGCACCAGTGCGCTAAACGAGCAGATAAGCTGGCTGCTGCATAACGGGTATCACGTCATCAGCGTGCAGGACATTCTCGATGCCCATGACGGAAAAAAAACGCTGCCGCACAAAGCCGTTCTGCTCAGCTTTGACGATGGCTACAGCAGCTTTTACACCCGCGTCTGGCCACTGCTTCAGGCGTGGAACGTTCCTGCGCTGTGGGCGCCGGTGGGCAGCTGGGTGGATACGCCGGAAAATCAAAAAGTTAACTTCGGCGGCCTGATGACGCCCCGCGATCGTTTCGCGACGTGGGACATGGTGCGCGAGCTCAGCCGGTCTCCGCTGATTGAGATCGGATCGCACACCTGGGCCTCGCATTACGGCATTCCGGCTAACCCGCAGGGCAGCCGCGAACCGGCCATCGCCAACCGCTTTTATGATAAAGCGACGGGCCGCTATGAAACCGATCGGCAGTTCAACCAGCGGATCGGCGATGACGTTCGCAAAGTGACAGACAAAATTACGCAGGTAACGGGCAAGGCGCCGCGCGCCTGGGTCTGGCCCTATGGTGCGGCCAACGGCACGTCGCTTGCCATCGCCAGACAGCAGGGTTATCAGCTGGCCTTTACCCTTGAGGACGGGCTGGGGAACGTGCAGGAGCTGGGCAATATCCCCCGTCTGCTGATCGCCGGCAATCCCTCGCTCAAGGCATTTGCCAGTACGGTCAGCCAGGTTCAGGAGCGCGAACCCGTGCGCGTCATGCACGTCGATCTCGACTACGTTTACGATCCCGATCCGGCCCAACAGACGCAAAACATCAACAGGCTGATCCAGCGGGTCTACGACATGAAAATCAGCCATGTTTTCCTGCAGGCGTTTGCCGACCCGCAGGGCGACGGCAGGATCAAGGCGCTCTATTTTCCCAACCGCCAGCTGCCGGTCCGGGCCGATCTGTTTAATTTTGTCTCCTGGCAGTTGCAAACTCGCGCGGGCGTGAAAGTCTTCGCGTGGATGCCGGTGCTCTCGTTCGATCTCGATCCTGCCCTGCCGCGCGTGCAGCGTCGGGATCGTCAGACCGGCCGGTTAAGCGATGCCACCGATCCCTATATCCGGCTTTCTCCGAGGAACCCGCAGGTGCGCAAGCAGGTGACGGACATCTATGAAGATCTGGCCCGCTACGCCAGCTTCAACGGGATCTTGTTCCATGACGATGCGGTGCTGACCGACGTGGACGATGGCGGGCAGGACGCCGCTCAGAACACCACGCGTCAGAAAAGCCAGCTGCTGATTGGGTTTACCCACGCCCTGAGCCTGGCGGTGAAGCACATCCGCGGCCCGCAGATAAAAACCGCCCGCAATATGTTCGCCTTACCCATTCTGCAGCCCGAAAGCGAAGCGTGGTTCGCGCAGAATCTTGACGATTTTCTGGCGGAGTATGACTGGACGGTGCCGATGGCCATGCCGCTGATGGAGTCCGTCCCGGCAGACGAAAGTGATGCCTGGCTGGCGCGTCTGGTGAAAGCGGTCGCCACGCGTCCCGGCGCGCTCGATAAAACCATTTTTGAACTGCAGGCCAGGGACTGGGAGCGGAAACCGCAGCGCGCCGTTTCCGACAGCCAGCTGGCACAGTGGATGCGCGTGCTCCAGCTGAACGGCGTCAAAAACTACGGTTACTACCCCGATGATTTCATCAACAACCAACCTGATATCTCACGCATCAGGCCTGTATTTTCTTCGTACTGGTACCCTGACAATGACTGATCGCATTATCGCCTTTTCCATTTTATGTCTGGTATTCGGGTTGCCGTTAGGCGTGGCCGCCCTCTTTACCGGCGAGCTGATTCTGGACTTTGTGTTCTTCTGGCCGCTGTTCATGTCCGTGCTCTGGATAACCGGCGGGCTCTATTTCTGGTTTCAGCTTGAACGCCACTGGTCGTGGGATAAAGAGACGCCCGCCCCGACGCTCGCCGGTGAGCCGCTCATCTCCATTCTGATCCCTTGCTTCAACGAGGAACGAAATGCCCGGGAGACGATTAGCGCCGCGCTGGATCAGCGGTATGAAAACATCGAGGTTATCGCCATCAACGACGGCTCGTCTGACAACACCGCGCAGGTGCTGCAGGCGCTGGCGCAGGAGCAGCCGCGCCTGCGGGTGATTAATCTCGCGGAAAACCAGGGGAAAGCGCTGGCGCTCAAAGCCGGGGCAGCGGCGGCCCGGGCGATCTGCTGGTCTGCATTGACGGTGATGCCCTTCTCGATCGCGATACGGCAGCGTATCTGGTGGCGCCGCTGATTCAGTATCCCCACGTCGGGGCGGTCACCGGGAATCCGCGTATTCGCACGCGCTCCACGCTGATCGGCCGCATTCAGGTGGGCGAGTTCTCTTCGATTATCGGGCTCATCAAGCGGACGCAGCGGATCTATGGCCGGGTCTTTACCGTCTCGGGCGTCATCGCCGCCTTTCGCCGACAGGCGCTGGCGGACGTCGGGTACTGGAGCCCGGACATGATCACCGAAGACATCGACATCAGCTGGAAGCTGCAGTTGCGCCACTGGGATATTTTTTTCGAGCCGCGGGCGCTGTGCTGGATCCTGATGCCGGAGACGCTCAAGGGCCTGTGGAAACAGCGTCTGCGCTGGGCCCAGGGCGGCGCGGAGGTGTTTCTGGTCAACCTTCGCAGGATTGTGCGCTGGGAGCATCACCGCATGTGGCCCCTGTTTCTTGAGTATGCCCTGTCAACGCTGTGGGCCTTCGCCTACGCGATGACGGTGCTGTTATTTATTCTCAGCCATATCGCTCCTGTTCCTGCCAGGCTGACCGTGGAGAGCCTTTTTCCACCAGAGTTTACCGGGCTACTGCTGGGCGTGATGTGCCTCCTGCAGTTCCTCGTCAGTTTGTACATCGAGCGGCGCTATGAACGGAAGGTGGCCAGCTCGCTTTTCTGGGTGATCTGGTTCCCGATGGTGTACTGGATGATCGGCCTGTTCACCACCCTTGTCGCATTTCCAAAAGTCATGCTTAAACGCCAGCGTGCCCGCGCGCGCTGGATCAGTCCGGACCGGGGAAAAGGACGCATTTAATGAACGAAAATACCTTAATTCTGACCGAACATCGGCTGCTGCCACGTCTTTTCGATACCGCGTTAACGCTGGTGGCGTGGGGAGGCTTTCTGTTTTTCCTGTATGCCCGGCTCTGGATGCAGCTCACCGAGGAGAGCGACTACCGCTGGGGCGTCATTATTGCGTCTTTTAATACGGTGTTGCTCTACCTGCTGTTTGCTGCGCTCAACGGCTGGCTGCTGATTTTGTGGTATCAGTACAATCGCCGTCGGGCCCACGTGAGGCGGCGTCAGCCGGGCTATTTTCACCAGGAGGAGCTGGCCCGCAGCTTTAATGTTTCACCGCAGATCATCTCCGAGATGAGCCAGTACAACCTGCTGACGGTCTATCATGACCAGATTGGCCGCATCATCGATCTGAAGATCAACGGGCAGGAAGAGGAAGAACAGTAGCAAAAAGCCCCCGCAGGATGCCCTGCGGGGGCTTTTTTATTGCGGGTAAGAGCTACTTATCTTTAACCACGATCAGCGGCTCAATATCGCTCTCTTTCTTCACCACCAGCGAGTCATCGCCGCGCAGACAGGTCCCGCCGTAGTTCCCGCCCACGGTAAAGGTACAGACCTGAATGTACTTACCGTCGACGTTTGGCAGGCACCACAGCTGCTGGTAGATGTTTTTACGGTCGACAAACTTGCCGCTGGATTTATCCAGCAGTTCGTCCTGGGCGCTAATCAGGTCGATATTGCTGCCGCAGCGTCCGGCAATCGGCTTGACGGCGTATCCGGTCTGCTTCAGCAGATCGTTGACCTCAAAATCGGTGTCGAGCAGGTAACGGTGATTCGGGAACAGTTGCCACAGCACCGGAAGAATCGCTTTGTTGCCGGGAATGACGGTCCACAGCGGTTCAAAGACCAGCACCTCCGGGCGCAGCAGGACGTCAATCAGGCGCACCTCGCCTTCAGGATGTCCGGTGCGGATCGGCACGGCGGCGTATTCGGTTTCGCTGACCTCACGGATCTGCTCAATCGCCGTTTCCCACGCCCAGGTTTTCCACACGCAGTTGACGTGGCGACCTTCGTCGTCAATCAGCTGTCCGGCGGCATCCCAGCTCAGCGCCCCCAGCCCGTGGAGGATTTTGGTCTCGAACCCGGCCTGCATCAGCGAACGCTGAATAAAGAGCGCGTGATAGTCCTCTTCGACATCGTTGTCCTGCATGATGTGGACGAATGGCCGGGCGTGGCTGTGCTTCCAGGCGCCGGTCAGTTCTTCCAGCAGGCCTTCTGCCGGGTTATGCCCGTTGCCGCGATAGCCATTTTTCACCCACTCCTCAAGGATAAGCCCGCCCTCGGTATGGCAGGAGGCGGAGTCGGCGTTGTACTCGTAGACCTTGATGCCGCGCTCATCCATGCAGAAATCCATACGACCGGTGATCATATGGTGACGACGCCACTGCCAGGAGAGGCGCAGGCGCGGCCAGAGGATTTTCGGGATGTCGAAAAGCGCCAGCAGGCTGTCGTCTCTCAGCACCTTGTCCGTGGCGTGCAGATACATCAGGTGCAGCTCGTTGGTGGCTTTGATCAGCTCCTGTTCCGCGCTTTCGGTAATGGTGAAGTACTGACAGGGATCTTTGTTGATCACGTGACCGTTGGCGCGAACATACGCCTGCTGCAGCGCGTCATTTTCGTTGAGCCACTTGCCGTCGAACTGACGTTTGTTTTTCAGCCGCGCGCCGCTGATTTTCAGCAGTTCGCCGTCGATTTCCGGCTGGGGAATGCTGTGTTCCGTATCCTCGGTCTGGATCATCCAGCCGAGAATTTCCGTGTCGTTGAAGGTGTCGTGGATTGTATAACACCCGTTTTCCACGCTCAGGCGCAATTCGCGCGTCCACTGCTGCCCGAGCGGCAGCGGGGAGTGAATGACGTTCTGCTCGGCGATACGCACCTTATCGTCCAGAAGCTGGGTGATCACCGCCACGTGGCCGGTCTCATGAAACTCGCCGCCCTTTTGCCAGATCAGCAGCGCTCCGGCGCACGGCGCACGTTTTGAGCCGTTGGCAAAAGCCTGAAGGGGCAGAATGTTATCGTTAACCACCTGACGCAAAAAGCGCAGGGAGAAGATTTCCCACGCCATGCCGACGTCGGTAAACACGAAACCATAGTTGAGGAACAGGAAACGGCGGGCAAACTCAACGCACTGCCACTTGTGGCCCATGTATTCATTGCCAATGTAGCTGCGAAAATCCGCGTCTTCCGGATAGTTTCGCGGGTCCAGACTGCTGTAATTTGAAGAGTAAATCGCCACGCCACCGGGCGCATAGCCTAACAATGTCCCGAAGGGCGCATCACTGCTTAACATTCCTTTACGCATGTATCCAACCTAAAACAGGCAGGCGGCAATTTTTATAGGTTGTCGTCGTCTGCACGTTGTAATTAACCTGACAGAGGAGCGTTTATCATACACCTGCGTGGTAAATAATTCGCCTTACCCGGCCGACAAAACATAAACCCTGTAGGTCGGGTAAGCGAAGCGCCACCCGACACGTTTAAGGCTCACATCTTAAACAACCAGCATGCCGCAAAATGTCCTGGCGCGATCTCCTGCATCGCTGGCTCCTGTGTCTGGCAAACCGGCATGCTATGCGGGCAGCGGCTGCAGAACTTACAGCCCGGCAGCGCGGACGTAGGGCCGGGCATTTCGCCGCGCAGGGTTGCGTCTTCGAGGTTGCGAATGCGCGGGTCGGGCTGGGGAACCGCCGCCAGCAGCGCGCGGGTATAAGGGTGCGCCGGACGCTGATACAGTTCATTCGCCGGGGCCACCTCCACCAGCTTACCGAGATACATCACCCCAATGCGGCTGGAGATATGACGCACCATCGAGAGATCGTGGGCAATGAACAGATAGGTCAGCCCCAGCTCCTGCTGCAGATCCTGCAGAATATTCACCACCTGCGCCTGCACCGAGACGTCCAGCGCCGAGAGCGGCTCATCGCACAGCACAAATTCAGGACGCACGGACAACGCGCGGGCAATACTGATGCGCTGGCGCTGCCCGCCGCTGAACTCATGCGGGAACCGCTCAAGGTGCTCCTGCTTCAGCCCGACTTTGTAGAGCAGCGTTTCCGTCCGTTCGCGCTGTTCTTCACGGCTGTAGCCGTGGATCTGCATCGGCTCGGCCACCAGTTGCCGCACCGTCATGCCGGGGTTAAGCGAGGAGTAAGGGTCCTGAAAAATCGCCTGCATCCGCTTACGCAGCGGCTTGAGCTCTTTTTCACGGGCATGGGCAATCGCCTGTCCGGCAAAGTGGATTTCGCCCGCAGTGATATCGAAGAGGCGCAGGATGGCGCGCCCGAGGGTAGATTTTCCACAGCCGGACTCTCCCACCAGGCCAAACGTCTCGCCGGGTTGAATATCAAAGCTCACGCCATCAACCGCCTTCACGGCCGTGCCTTTACGCAGCAAACCGCCGTTAAGCGGATAGTGTTTGCGCAGATCGCGCACGCTCACTAATGGCACCTGTTGTTCACTCATGCCTGAATCTCCTTATCGGCCCATAGCCAGCAGGCGGCGCGATGGCCCTCTCCCATGGCGTAAAAAGCGGGCTGCCGTTCACACTGGGGCATGCGTTTCGGGCAGCGTTCGGCGAAGGGACAGCCCGGCGGCGGGTTAAGCAGACCAGGCGGCGCGCCCTCAATGGGCGATAAACGTTGGTTGACCTCATCCGGGCGCGGCAGCGAGGCCAGCAGCCCCTGGGTGTAAGGATGCGCAGGGCGATAAAAAATGTCTTCCACGCTCCCCTCTTCCATTACCAGCCCGCCGTACATCACCACCACGCGGCTGCAGACCTGCGCCACCACGCCGAGATCGTGGGTGATCAGCAGAATCGCGGTTTGGGTCTGCTGTTGCAGGCTTTTCAGCAGACGCAGGATCTGCGCCTGAATGGTGACGTCCAGCGCCGTGGTCGGCTCATCGGCAATAAGCAGCTTAGGGTTGCAGGAGAGCGCAATGGCGATCATCACCCGCTGGCGCATCCCGCCGCTAAACTCGTGGGGATACTGGTCGTATCGGCGTTCCGCCTCAGCAATCCCCACCTGTTCCAGCATGGCGATCGCCGCCGCTTTGGCCGCTTTTTTGGTCAGTCCTTTATTGCGCATCAGGATCTCCGCCATCTGTTTGCCGATGGTCAGCACCGGGTTCAGGGCGGTCATCGGATCCTGAAAAATCATCGCGATCTCGTTGCCGCGAATGGCGCGCATCTGCGCAGGGGTTTTCTGCGCCAGATCGTCATTCTGGAAGCGGATGCTGCCGCCGGTTATCCGTCCATTGTTCCCCAGAAGCTGAATGATCGACTTACAGGTGACGCTTTTCCCGCAGCCCGACTCGCCGACGATGCCGACAAGTTCTCCCGGCTGCACCTGAAAGCTCACGCCGCGCACCGCGTGAACCTCGCCCTCGCGGGTGCGGAAGGTGGTTTGCAGGTTCTCAAGCGCTAACAGGTTACTCATCGCGATTCGCTCCTGGCTCAAAGGCGGTGCGGAACACATCGCCCAGCACATTAAAGCTGAACACCGTCAGCAGGATCAGAATACCGGGGAACATCGCCAGCCACGACGCTTCGCCAATATACGACTGGGCGTTGTTGAGCATGCTTCCCCACGACGCCGCCGGTGCCTGCACGCCGAGCCCAAGGAAGCTGAGCGTCGACTCCATCAGAATGGCCGAGGCGATATTGAGCGTGGCGGCCACGATAATGGTCGGCAGCACGCCGGGAATAATGTGGCGCACGATGATGCGCAGCGGGTTTTCCCCCGACGCGCGGGCATAAAGCACATACTCGCGCTCTTTCACCGATAAGGTTTCTGCGCGCACCAGCCGCGACATGTTCATCCACGTCAGCAGGCTGATGATCAGAATGATGTTATCCACGCCCGGCTTGAGGTACGCATTCACCACCAGCAGCAGGAAGAATGCCGGAATGGCCATCAGGATATCCACGGCGCGCATCATCAGGTTATCCAGCCAGCCGCCAAAATAGCCGCTCACCGTTCCCACCACCGTGCCGATAAGCGTGGAAAAGAGCATGGCGAGAAAACCGACCATCAGGGAGATCTGGCCGCCATACAGCGCGCGGGTGAAGTAGTCGCGTCCATACTCGTCGGTGCCGAACCAGTGTGCGGCATCCGGCGGTAGCGTGCGTGCGCCGAGCGCCATCCGATCCGGATCGTACGGACTTAACCCCGCACAGAGCGCGGCGACAACGAAAATAAAAAGCACAAACAGGGAGAACTGCGCCGGACGATTGCGGCGCAGCTGGTGACGAACCTGCAGCCAGCGTCTGCTCATCCGGGTTACCTCAGCGTACGAATGCGGGGATCGGCGAAGCGATAAAGCAGATCGGCGATCAGGTTACCGACGATCAGCATCATCGATGAGAGCATGATGATCGCCATGATCAGCGGGTAGTCCAGCGAGGCGATCGACTGGATCCCAAGCAGCCCCATCCCCGGCCACGAGAAGACGCTTTCCGTCACATAGGCCCCCACAATCAGCTCACCAAAAGACAGGCCGAACAGGGTGATCACCGGTAGCAGCACGTTTTTCAGCACGTGGCGGAACAGAATGCTGGAACGCGTGGCGCCGTAAGCCAGCTGGGTCTGCACGTAGTCGGCCGAGAGCTGCGAGATGGTGTTGGAGCGGATGTAGCGCACATAGCTGGAGAGGTTGTAGAACGTGAGGGCAATACACGGCAGCACGCCGTGACGCAGCACGTCCAGCGCATTATCTTCCATGCCGATGGTGCGCATCCCCATGCTGGGGAACCAGTTAAGCTGCACGGCAAAGACCGTAATGAGCAAGATGCCGAACCAGAAAATCGGCACCGAGATGCCGATATAGGCAAACAGGTTAAGCACGTGATCCAGCCAGCGGTGCTTAAATGCCCCCGCCAGCAGGCCGAGCGGGATGGCCAGCACGATCGCCAGCAGCAGCGACGCGCCCATCAGCCCCAGCGTGGCCGGAATGCGCTCGCCGATCATCTCCAGCACCGGGCGGTGGTAGATCAGCGAATAGCCGAGATCGCCCTGCAGGACGTTTTTCAGCCACAGGACGTACTGCGTGACCAGGGGCTTATCCAGCCCCAGGCTCTGGCGAATACGTTCGATATCTTCCGGAGCCATACGCGGCGTAATGTACGCCGCCACCGGATCGCCAGGCGCGAGCTTGACCAGCAAAAACGCCACCAGTGAAATAAAGAACAGCATCGGCAGCAGCTGCAGCAGCCGACGCGTGAGAAGTGTGTTCACGACATGCCCTTACCAAGGCCCCGACCCGACGGTCGGGGCAATCGCTTATTTCTGATAGATTTTTGACAGATCCTGGAACAGATAGACCGGTTTCGGCTCCGCTTCCTCGGTACCGCCAAAACGCTTGTCCACCGCGACGGTCGCATTGGTATAGGCGATCGGGTAGTACGTCATGTCGTTTGCCACGGTCTGCTGAATTTGCTTGTAGATATCAGCCCGTTTCGCGGCGTCAGTTTCCACGGCGCCTTTATCCCACAGGGCATCAAACTGCGGATTTTTGTAATGCGCGTAGTTATAGGCTTCGTTGCTCATGAACAGCGATTTGTAGCCGTCCGGCTCGGAGCCCATGATGTAGCCGCCCAGGTTCAGCTCCCACGCGGTGTTGTTCATATCGAGGCTGCGCTGGGACATGGCGTTGGAATCCAGCGGCATCAGCTCCACGCTCACCCCAATGCCCTTCAGCGCCTGCTGAATATAGAGCGCCATGCTCTCCTGGGTTTTGTTGGTGTTCACATACGCCAGGCGCAGCTTGAGGTTATCCGGCGCGCCGGATGCTTTAAGCTGCTCTTTGGCCTTTTGCAGATCGAATGTGTACTGTTCAACGTCATCCGTCTTGTAAAGCGTATCGGGCGTCAGGAACGAGGTCGCCGGTTTGGCGTAGTCCAGCGAGGTAAAAGCGGTCTGGGTCAGCTCGTCTTTGTTGATGGCGTAAGCAATGGCCTGACGCAGCTCTTTGCTCTTCATCACCGGCACGTTCTGGTTGAACGTCATATAGGCCAGGCGGCCTTCCGGATAGACCACGAAGTCAAACTTACCGGTGTTTTTCAGACGGTTCACATCCTGCGGATCAACCATCTTGAGGTTGATTTCACCGTTTTGCAGCGCCAGGTTGGCGGCGTTACTGTCCTTAGCGAAACGGTAGGTGACCGAATCAAGCTTCGCTTTGCCGTTCCAGTAATCGTCAAAACGGGTCAGGGCGTAATATTGTCCGGCGCGGTACTCTTTAAATTTGAACGGCCCGGAGCCGACCGGTGCATCGTTTTTGCTGCTCTTTTCCAGGTCGCCTTCAGCGGCGAACACGTGCTGCGGGATCGGGTAGATCTGTACCAGTGTGCCGGTAAAGGCCGCGCTGACCTGCGGTAAGGTGAACTTAACGGTGCGGTCGTCAACCTTGCTTACCTGTACCGGCTTATCGCCGTAGGTGAACATGCTGCGGAAGAAGCTGTGCTGTTTGGCATCCAGCAGCTTATTGAACGTAAAGACCACGTCGTCCGCCGTCAGCGGCTGTCCGTCCTGCCATTTCAGGTTGGGTTTTAACGTCAGGGTGTAGCTCAGGTTGTCAGCGGAGGGCGTCAGGCTTTCCGCCAGGCCCCACTCGATCTTACCGTTATTGAAGCTATAGAGCGGGGCATAGAGCGCCTGCATGATGGTTAACGTGGTACGGTCGCTGGCATAGAGCGGATTCACGGCTAACGGATCGCCGGAGGTAATCCCGATAATCAGCGAACCGCCCGCTTTTGGCGCGTCGCTTTTTGCCGCAGGGGGCGTATTGGTCTCTTTATTTTTCGCATCATCACAGCCCGCCAGGCCTAACGCGATCGAAACGACCACTGCCGATAACAGAAGCTTGCGCATCTCACTAACTCCTTGCCTTATAAAGTGTTTATGACTGCATCTTTTATTTATGTTGAAGCATCATATGCAGCTTTATCCATTAACGCATTAGTTATGAAAATGCAATTTTCGATTAAGCTTATGCCGGATTTGATATATATAAGCAGCAGAAGGAATAGCGGTTAATTGCTTGCGCTCACAACGTTAAACTGTTCACAAATCTCCTGCTACACTGCCTCAACACATCACAAAAAAGGCAGGCCAACATGTCAGACAACACCTATCAGCCACCCAAAGTGTGGGAATGGAAAAAGAACAACGGCGGCGCGTTCGCCAACATCAACCGCCCCATTTCCGGCGCGACCCATGAGAAAGATCTTCCTGTCGGTTCGCACCCGCTGCAGCTCTACTCGCTGGGCACACCGAACGGCCAGAAAGTGACGATCATGCTCGAAGAGCTGCTGGCGCTGGGCGTAACGGGCGCGGAGTACGACGCGTGGTTGATCCGCATCGGCGAGGGCGATCAGTTCTCCAGCGGCTTCGTTGAGGTGAACCCGAACTCGAAAATCCCGGCGCTGCGTGACCACTCCACGACCCCGCCAACGCGCGTCTTTGAATCCGGCAATATCCTGCTCTACCTGGCAGAGAAATTCGGCCACTTCCTGCCGAAAGATCCCGCGGGACGCACCGAGACGCTGAATTGGCTGTTCTGGCTGCAGGGCGCGGCGCCGTTCCTCGGCGGCGGTTTTGGTCACTTCTACAACTATGCCCCGGTGAAAATCGAGTACGCGATTGACCGCTTCACCATGGAAGCCAAACGCCTGTTCGACGTGCTGGATAAACAGCTGGCACGCGGTCGCTACGTGGCGGGTGAGGAGTACACCATCGCGGATATCGCCATCTGGCCATGGTTCGGCTGCGTGGCGCTGGGCAGCGTGTACAACGCCGCCGAGTTCCTGGATGCAGAGAAGTACACCAACGTGCAGCGCTGGGCGAAAGACGTGGCGAATCGCCATGCCGTTAAGCGCGGACGTATCGTTAACCGCACCAGCGGCGAGCTGAACGAGCAGCTCCACGAACGCCACGCGGCGAGCGACTTCGAGACCAATACGGAAGACAAACGTCAGGCGTGACGACTGGCCGGGCGGTCCGCCGCCCGGCAACAGAGATCCTTGCTCAGGGCATGATTGGCCTAAAGGTTGAGCCGGTATTGCTGGCACTATCTGTGCGTTTTTCTCACCTCAGAGTGAGAAGCAACGTATCAACCGACAGCAGTCACAAAGGATCTGTTATGAAACTGATTAAAACAACGCTGGTTATCAGCGCCCTCATTTTTTCCACCTCGGGAATGGCCATCGATAAAACCGCCGCTGGCGCGGTAGCAGGCGCTGCCATTGGCGCGGCCACGGGCAAAGATCTGAAATCCACCGTTGGCGGTGCCGTTGTTGGCGCAGGCACGGGGGCCATGTTCAAAAACGGCGACAAAGGTAAAGCCGCGCGTAAAGGCGGCGCCGTAGGGGCTGCCGTGGGCGCAGGTGCCGCGGCGGTTACCGGCAAGAGCGTGCTGAAAGGTGCAGCCGTTGGCGCAGGCACGGGCGCGCTGATTGGTGAAGCGACGCACTGATAAACTTCGCCGGGCGTCGCAGCGCGTGCCCGGCCTCATGGCTGTTCAGTAATAACCCCGCACCCAGTCTCGCATTTTTGCGAGCCGCTTTCCGAAATAGCATTTCCCCTCTGTCGCAGCGATGTTAACAATTGCCAGTCGTAGCCTGAAGATTACAATGCATTTGCTTATCGTAAACTACAGGCTACAATAATGGCTAAGGTTAAACACTACATCACAGCTGACGGGTATGACCCTTTTGATGCCTATCTAAGAAGTGTGAAAGATCCCATAGCAAAAGCCATGATTGCCACGCGTGTCGCCAGAATGTCAACGGGTAACTATGGTGATTGTAAACCATGCAGAGAGAGCGTTTCAGAGCTCAGAATTAACCAGGGGCCGGGTTACCGTGTCTATTTCAGCGAAGTCTCCGATCCGGCAGATGGCGCAGTGAGTCTGGTGCTACTGACTGGAACGAAAAAAAAGCAAAGTGCAGATATTGAAAGAGCCGTTGAGTACCTCAACGACTACAAGCGCAGGATATAAAAGGAAATCGCAATGGCTAAATCAGTACTCCATGATGACGCAATGGTACAGCTCCTGAAAGATTCTCCGGATTTCGCGCCCGTATATCTTCATCAGGCTTTCATTGAAATTGACGAGCCCGGAGGCTATGAGGCATTCATGCTGGCTTTACGGCATGTTATAGAAGCCTCCGGCGGGATGACTGTCATTGCAAAACGCGCAGGCATTTCTCGCGAATCACTCTACAAATCACTGTCACCAAAAGGTAATCCTTCATTTAAGCGTATCGCCGAAGTGGCATCTGCAACGGGATACCCAATATCCCGAATTGCAACAGCAGGATTAAACACAACAGCGTGAGAGCCACTCCAAAATAGGCCCGGATGTGCGACCCGGGCAATACATCAATGGTGATCGTCATACTGATGCTCAATCACCATCCCTTCCGCCACGCTCGCCACATGGCGTGCACGCGGATGATAGACCGGTGCAGGGGCGGCATACGTTGTTTGTGCAGGTGCAGGCGCAACGCTTACCGCCTCAGGAACCGTGGCTGACTGCGGAACAATCACGACCTTATACCCGGTAGGAACATCGACCGTGACGCTCTGGGCCATCGCTGTATTGACCACGGCAAAACCTGCCAGGGCAGCAAATAAAATAATACGGTTTTTCATAAATTGAATTATTTCCGGTATCAAGAAGATAATTCATTATGTCGACTGAATCTTAAGACAATATTAATTTTCATGTTCTGGAATGTGCAGAAAATGCCAAATATATTGTTACAAGCAAATAATTTAATATTTAAAAAATATTGACTTACGTTTTTTTAAAAAGGCGGCAAGAAATACGCTTGCATGCCGCCTCACCTGTTATGTTAATACTTAATATCCCGCGCTTTTTGCCGTCCGGCCTGTTTCATCTGACGCTTGTCCTGGCGGCAGTCGTGATTACTCTGGTTATTGTTCGCCACGCAGGTCTGCTTCACCTGCCGTGACGCATCGCGGGTTTCCTGCCTGACATCACGCGCTACGCGCCGTTCTTGCGCCTGCTGGGTCGCACTGGCGGAAACCGAGAAAAGCGTCAGAAAAATGAGAGAAAGGACAGGGATAAAAGATAACGATCTGTTCATAGCAACACCTCGTAGAAGAGAGCCCAGAACGTCAGGGGTTAGCAAAAGAATAGCAGTTTCAGCGCCGCTGAATGAGGAAGGCGTTAATAATATAAGGCCGCACAAGGCGGCCTTATCACGTTGCGTTATGCCGTCAGGCGGAACTTCTGCACCGAGCGCTGAAGATCTTCGGTCTGACGCTCCAGCGCCGCCGCCGCCGCGGAAACCTCCTCCACCAGCGAGGCGTTTTGCTGGGTAACACCGTCCATCTGGGTAATGGCAATTCCGACCTGCGAAATACCCTTACTCTGCTCCTCAGAGGCCGAGGCAATTTGCTTCATAATGGTCGTCACTTCCGTCACGTCCCGCAAAATCGCATCCATGGTGGTGCCGGTATCGCCCACCAGCTTCGCCCCCTGCTCGACGCGGGACACGGAGTCGGTAATCAGCCCTTCAATCTCTTTTGCCGCGTTGGCGCTGCGGCTTGCCAGGTTGCGAACTTCGCCTGCGACGACGGCAAAGCCTCGGCCCTGTTCACCCGCGCGTGCGGCTTCAACCGCCGCGTTGAGTGCCAGAATATTGGTCTGGAAGGCAATGCTGTTAATGACGTTGGTGATTTCAGCAATTTTCTTCGAGCTTTCCGAAATACCGCTCATGGTGGTCACCACCTCTTCCACCAGCGAGCCGCCGCGGCTGGCGGTGGTTGAGGCTACATCGGCCAGCTGGCTTGCCTGGCGCGCACTCTCCGCGTTCAGCTTCACCGTGGCGGTCAGCTGCTCCATGCTGGCAGCCGTCTCTTCCAGCGCCGCCGCCTGCTCTTCGGTACGGGAGGAGAGATCGTTGTTACCGCTGGAAATCTCCGTCGCGCCGCGCCAGATATTTTCACTGCCGGAGCGGATCGTGCTGACCGCTTCGCGTAGGCTGTCCTGCATGGCGCTCAGCAGCGGCACCAGTTGGCCCACGCAGTTGCGGCCGAACGGCTCGATGGGCTGGCTGAGATCGCCCTGGGCAATCTGGCGGAACTGCTGGCGAATGCGATCCAGCGGTTTAACCAGCATCGCCACCAGATAACGGTCGGTGAAGAGCAGGATCAGCAGGCCGACGATCGTGGCGATGATAATCACCGTGCGGGTCATGCTGGTCAGGCCGTCCACCACCACGCGGGTACTGTCGAGCGACTTCGCGGCAGCATTGTTAAACTCTTCAGCCGCCGCACCGAACGCGCGGCTCAGCGGTGGGGTGACGTTGTTGGCCTGCTGACGATAGCCGTCCAGCGCGCCCAGTTTCGCCTGCTGCATTTGCGGCGTCACGCCCTGTTCGAGCAGCGCCTGCCAGGCACCGATCACCCGTGAAGAGACCTGCTCATCCATTGGGCCTGGAGAAATGGCTTTCATCTCAGCCAGCTTCTTGCCCATGTTATCCAGCGCCTGCTGGGCAGAGGCCAGATCCGGCGTGCCGCCTGCGGCTTTGACTTCCATTGCGCGGCTCAGACGGGTCACAAAGCGGAAATACTGATCGTTGCCCTGGCTGAGCACCGTCATCTGCTTGACCAGCTGGCGGTCCACCTCGTTGCCATCTGAAACGCGAGACAGGGACCAGGTGCTGTACAAGCCAACACCCGCCCACATTACACAAAAGATCCCGAGAATCGTCAGCATGACGAAACGGATCGTGAAATTACGGAGCATATTCATAAGTCTTCCTTGCCGTGAGGGTGAATTCGCCCAGAGGCGAGTCTTACCCTCGTTATCGGCAGAAACTGGCGAAGTTATACTATTTCGCGCGTAATTTTATAAAAATCTTCACTACCCTGCCGTTCGCCGGAAAAGGATAATCGCCGCGGGGTAAATCTAACTGCACAATACGTGTTTTCATATTTCAGCAGCCGTCAAAATGTAAAACAGGCAAACAGTTAATTAACCTCATGATCCGAAAGGGTTAATATCCCGGTGAATAAGAAGGTCAAAGAACCGCACGACCGGTCAAGAAACCCTTTAATTTGTATGCAAATCATTCAAAAATATTTAGCACATGAATTAATTCAAATTTATTAATTAGATTTAATTATTTAAACGTCAATTATTGCTCGATATATATCTTCAGATTTCATTACATCCTTAGCCGCTAAGAAAGTTCTTATTTTAAATAAATTCAATTAAAAAGAGCCGGACAATTTTCGACTCATCCAGAGAACTTAAAATGCGCAAATTAATGAATCGTACGTTGCTTTCGCAATGTGTCTTAGTGGCTTTAACGTCATTTGGTGCCCAGGCTGCCGTCACTCCCGCTACGCCCTGCCAGCCTGGCGTGACGTCGCAGACCTGCGGCTTATCGAAATATAAAGATAATAGTTTCTATGAAGATCCCGGCGTGACTAATGCCATTATGGCCGACGCCAACGCAAATAATATCTTTATGGATGGAAGCCGTGAATCAGGGGATACCCAATCATTAACCGTTTCTGGTACCGACATGTCCGGCCATTATATTCAGGGCAGCAACGGGGGGACGGCTAATATTACGGTGAATAACGGCGCCACCGTCGATATGATCGAAGTGGGCAATACCGGTGCGACCACCAATACGACGGTAACCATCGATGACGCCACGCTGAATGGCGAAAATGACGCCGGAAGCTACGAGGGCAAGAAAGCCTATATGATGGGTTCCGCCATTTACCTCGACCCCATGGATAAAGGTTACCACACCGTCAACGTTGAGGACGGCAGCATGCTGCACGGCAGTATTCTCAGTGCTGGAGCCGGTGCACAAAATATTGCCATCAGCAACAGCACGATGGATAAAGGCGGTATTTACGCGGGTAGCGATAAATCTGATACCAATATTACGCTGACTAACGCTTCCGTGGATGCCTCGCAGAGCGAAATCGCGCAGAACATCGACACGCTGGCGGTAAAACTGAGCGAATACAAGCCCTTCAGCGACATCAACCTGGATGCTTTTGGCGATGTCGCCATCGCGATGTACGGAACGAAGGCTGATTCGCTGGCGCTGAATAACAGCACGGTCACCGGCGACATTGGGGCCTTTAACGAAAACGGCACCACGCTGATTTCACTGACCAATAACAGCGTGGTAAATGGCAATGTGACCGTCGATGGTAACTCCGCAAATTCCGTTCTGGTGGATAACAGCACCGTGAATGGCGAGATAAATACCAGCCAGAATACGGGCAATAGCACAATTACGCTGCAGAACAACGCAACCGTCAACGGTGATATTACAACGGGTGCAGGTGATGATACGGTCGTGCTGACCAATGATTCACATGTCAATGGCAATGTTAACGGTGGTGACGGCAGCGATACTCTGTCAATGGATGCGGGCAGCTCCATATCCGGACAAATAAGCCAGTTTGAAACGGTAAATACCACCAGCGATAACAGCATTGCCATTGATAAAATTAACGATGCAACCAACTGGAGTTTGCAAAACGGTTCAACCCTGATTGCCAACACCACCGGCAGCAATGCGCTGGTTACCATGAGCACCGACAGCTACGTGAATTTCGGTAATATTACCGGCGCAAATAACGCCGTGGTGGTGAACAGCATTACGCCGTCAGCGCAAAATCAGCAGGGGATAGTCCTGGGGACCTTCACCACGTCGGGCAGCAGTGCGCCGCAGAATTATGCAGCAGCCACATTTACCAACGGCGACCAGACCGTGGAGAACCGTAGCGGCGCGTATAACTACAACAACAGTCTGAATATTGTTGCAGCCGACAGCGTGCCTCAGGCTCAGCTGACTGCAGATAATAGCCAGAGCTGGAATATTGAATTTAATAGCCAGAAGGGCAACCTTGCGAGCGACGTTCAGGGGCTGGTAGCCGGCCTGGATGCAGCGGAACAGGCCGGGCATCAGGTAGCGGATGACATCAGCAACCACATGAACCAGGTGCATCTGGCAAACCTGCTGGGAGAACAGCAGGACGGTGCGCAGGTCTGGGGCGATTTCCTTTATCAGAACGGTAATTTCAGCAACGACGTCGACTATAAAAGCATCACTCAGGGTGCACAGGGCGGCGTAGACTGGACGGCGCATCTGGACAACGGCGACAGCGTCACCGGCGGTATCGCGCTGGCATGGACGCGCAGCCGCGTGCAGGACACCAGCGACGGTGCGGATAGCTTCAAAGACAGCGTTTACGGTAACTACTACAGCCTGTATGGCGGCTGGCAGCAGGCGCTGAACGGCCGAACCTGGGGTCTGTTTGCTGACGGCAGCTTCAGCTACGGCGATATGCGTTACTCGTTGTCTGCCAACAACGTGACGGGCGATACCAGCGGCATGACGGAAGCGCTGCACGGCTCCACCGATGGCAGTCTGTATCTGGCGCAGGCCTGCACCGGGGTGAACGTGTTGCTGCCAGGCGAAACGCTGCTGCAACCCTACGCCACTCTTGGCTGGGATCAAACCAAAGCGAACGGCTTCTCTGACAGCGAAGTCACCTTTGCCGACAGCCAGGTCTCTTCCTGGAACGGCGGCGCGGGCGTGAGGCTCACCACCACCCTTCGCGATCTGAACAAAAACGTGAAGGTGATGCCGTGGATCGACGCGCGCTTCCAGAAAGAGTTCAGCGATAACACCGACATTCAGGCGGCGGATTATCACAATACCGCCGGTCACAACAACACCATGGGCATCTTTGGGGCAGGCATCAACGCCACCATCGCCCATAACTTCACCCTGACCACTGGCGTCTATGTCGGTACTGGCGATGTGGATAACGATGCCAGCGTACAGGCGGGGATGAGCTATAGCTTCTGATAGTCGTCTGATTGCCCGGTGACCTGCGTGTACCGGGCAGTGCAGGGCTCAATGTCTGACGCATCCCGGGGAAAATTGCTGGCAGGGAGTTCTGCCATCGCTTCTCCCCGGGATTTGTGTTTTGATAAGGACAGAATGAAAACGACGTTTCAAAAAATTATCGATAAGAAAAGGAGACATCATGTCCTGGTACCCTGCCCCTGACCGCTACGAGAATATGCAGTACCGCCACTGTGGCAAGAGTGGCCTGCGCCTGCCCGCGCTGTCGCTGGGACTGTGGCACAGCTTCGGCCATGTCCAGCCTCTTGAAGCCCAGCGGGCGCTGCTGCGCAAAGCCTTCGACCTCGGCATCACCCATTTCGATCTGGCCAATAACTACGGACCTCCGGCGGGTAGCGCGGAAGAGAATTTCGGCCGCCTGCTGCGGGAGGACTTTGCCGCGTACCGCGACGAGCTGGTTATCTCCACCAAGGCCGGTTACGACATGTGGCCGGGGCCATATGGTTCGGGCGGGTCACGCAAATATCTGCTCGCCAGCCTCGATCAAAGCCTGAAGCGCCTGGGCGTCGAATACGTGGATATTTTCTATTCCCACCGCGTGGATGAAAACACGCCGATGGAAGAGACAGCCTCTGCGCTGGCGCAGGCGGTGCAGAGTGGGAAAGCGCTGTATGTGGGCATTTCCTCCTACTCAACCGGGCGCACGCAAAAAATGGCCGAGCTGCTGCGCGAGTGGAAGATCCCCCTGCTGATCCACCAGCCGTCCTATAACCTGCTCAATCGCTGGGTCGATAAGACCGGTTTGCTGGATGCGCTGGCAGCAAACGGGACCGGGTGTATCGCCTTTACCCCGCTGGCGCAGGGGCTGCTGACCGGAAAATACCTGAACGGTATTCCTGAAGATTCACGCATGCAGCGTGAAGGCAAGAAAGTCCGCGGTCTGAACGAAAAAATGCTGACCGAAGCTAACCTGAACAGCCTGCGTTTGCTGAGTGAGATGGCGCAGGCGCGGGGTCAGACCATGGCGCAGATGGCGTTGAGCTGGTTGCTGAAAGACGCGCGCGTGACGTCAGTGCTGATTGGCGCAAGCCGCCCGGAACAGATTGAGGAGAACGTTCGGGCGCTGGATAACCTGCACTTTACTGAGGATGAACTCAAGCGGATTGACCAGCATGTCGCGGATGGAGAGTTGAATCTATGGCAGGCGTCGTCGGATAAATAAGGCCGCACAGAGCAGTCCCCTCTCCCTTTTGGGGAGAGGGTTAGGGTGTATTTTACTTCTTACTGATCTTATCCAGATACCCCATCACAAACGCAGACAGCACAAACGTCAGATGGATAATGACATACCACATCAGTTTGTTATCCGGCACGTTCTTCGCGTCCATAAACACGCGTAACAGGTGGATAGAAGAGATCGCCACAATCGACGCGGCCACTTTATTCTTCAGCGACGAGGCATCCATTTTGCCCAACCAGCTGAGCTTCTCTTTACGCTCGTCGATATCCAGTTGGGAGACAAAATTCTCGTAGCCGGAAAACATCACCATCACCAGCAGTCCGCCCACCAGGGTCATATCCACCAGCGACAGCAGAACCAGAATCAAATCCGCCTCGGCAATAGAAAAAATGTTCGGCAGAACGTGCAGGATTTCCTGAAAGAACTTAATCGTCAGCGCGATAAGCGCCAGCGAAAGGCCAAAATAGACGGGGGCCAGTATCCAGCGAGAGGCGTACATGGCGTTTTCAAAAAAGCGTTCCATAAAGTCCTGTTTGCAAAAGAAACCAGCGCCCAGTATATCCCAATGGCGCTGACTGTTTGCAATAACTCACCAGTCTGGTGACTCAGACGTTGTCGGGGTTAACTTCCGGACGGGCATACTCTGGCCAGACCAGCACCACCAGCTCCGGGTAGGCTTCCAGGCTAAACTCACGAAAACACTGACGCAAATTTAATACGTCCAGATCGGAATAAGAGACCTTCTCGCCGTTAAGGCAGCGTTTTTTGATATTGTCATAATATTTATACACGGCTGAATTCAGGTCGCTACAGCGACGCTGTGCCTCAAACAGTCCTGGCGTGTCATTAATTTCCGACATTTTCATGCGTTTAATTGTCGCGTGTAAAAAGTCGATATATTCATGGTTCACCCGCCAGTACCAGACAGGCGTAACGGAGTTCATCAATACAGAGAAATGGTCTTCTCCTTCCTCTTTTGTCATGAGTTCCGGTTGCGGCGGTTCACTGGCGTCTTTCGACACTTTCGTTTTATTGAACTCCTGCATCAATAAAAGCACACCAGCGGTCAGTAATAGTAATGTGATGACCGTAAAAAAGATGCTGTTCATGGGTAGGCTCCATTTTTTTTGATTTTAAATTTGCCTCATGATATTGTCAACGAATCTCACGCCTTTACCAACCCCACCCTGTTGAAATTAAAGGAAATTAAAAATGCTGCCCGACTATCTCGTCCCGGCTAAGTACCACATTACGCCTGTGGAACAGCAACCGACGGAAGCAGAAAAAGAGGTCAGTTTCACTCAGGGGAAAAGAAAGCTCTCTGATTTCGAGCCTGATATATTAATTGGTGTTTCCCGCACCGGCAAATCCCGTAATATGTTGCTGGAAGAGCACGATCGCCATATTAAAGACCGCTTATTTCGCGCCATAAAAATTGAAGCCTTCGTCCACCTGCTGAACGATCTGCAGGCCGAAGGAGAAATAGATGCCCAGAAACTAAGTCAAATATTGGCCGAAAAAACCAAAGAAATTAACGAAGCGGGCAATGAAATTTGGCTTAACTTAATTACGCGCGAAAAAAACAACCCAATTTTTTATAGCCTGGGGGAGGATTAACGTGAAGGAAGTTAAAAACAACGACGTTTATTTGACTTTAGATGATAAGAAAAGTGATGAATTTATCTTAAAGCAAAATCTCGATGCGCTGCGAAACACAAAAAATGACGAGATGACGCGTATTACCCAGGACCTGGTATCGATCCCGGCAACGCTGGTGCGGCTGAAATGGCAGAATCGCCGTGAAATTTATCCGCTACAGGTCAAAGAAGAAATTTACGGTGCCGTGATGAACGCCATCATGGAACAGCGGCCAGAGCTGAAAGAGAAGCTTCTGGGTCGCCTCGAGGCCAATTACCAGTATCTGCTTGCCAGAGAAATCGCCACTCTGCGCCTGACGCGCAAACTGTCAGACGGTGAGTACCGTACCTCAAACGTCACCTGCGTTGCGCTTGATGAGGACGCGCTGGCGTCTGGCGCCAGCGCCCCTTCCGAACCGCAACGCTAATTAAATCTGAATACGGCAATCGCCTCTTTTAACTGCCCCGTCTGCTGCCGCTGCGCTTCAGCCACCTGCAGCGTTTGCGCTACGTGACGCACGTTCTCCTGCACGCTGGCATCGATGCTGGCAATACTGTCGTTCATCTGCGCAATGCTCGCCCGCTGCTGCTCGCTCATCTGCGACAGCTCCTCCAGAAGCGAGCGGAGCCCTTCAATGCTCTCAATGATCGACTTCATTGTCATACCGGCCTGCTCAACCTGCTCGACGCCCTGCAGCGTGGTTGCCTGCGATGCGGTCAGCAGCTGGCGAATGTCTTTTGCAGCTCCCTCGCTGCGCTGGGCCAGCACGCGCACTTCCGAGGCAACTACCGCGAAGCCTTTGCCATGTTCCCCCGCTCTGGCAGCCTCGACCGAGGCGTTGAGCGACAGGATATTGGTCTGGAACGCAATCCCGTCGATCAGCTCCAGAATGGCGTAAATGCGCTGCGACTCCTCGCGAATGTGCTCCATCGCCGCAATCGCCTGCCGTACGTTATGGCCTCCCTGCTCCGCCACGTTACTGGTACTGAATGCCACCTCCCGAACCTGGCGGGCTTTTTCACTGGTCAGGGTGGCGACAGCCCTCAGTTGTTCCATCGCACTGGCCGCCGTCGCCAGCGAACTTGCCTGGTGATCGGTACGTTCCGACAGCGCGCTGTTGCGTTGCCCTAACGCGCGAGATGCCTCCAGCAGTTGCCCAATATTGGTGCTGACCTGCTCAAGCGTGGCGCGCATGGTGCCCAGCGTCAGGCTGAACGTGCGGGCAAAGGGAGACTCTGCGGGTGCCGCATCGACGGCCAGCGTGAGATACCCCGGTTCGCGATTGATCACCCCCGCCAGCCTTGCCACCTCGCTCGCCGAGCGGGCGTCCTGCTCCATACGAATCGCCAACAGAACCAGGATCGCGGTCTGGACCACCACAAACAGCCCGTGGAAAACCACCATATGAAAGCCGGTGTGCATGAACACCACGACGCCGTACAGGTCGTTTTCCTGCAGATAGTTGAACACCAGGTGATGTAATGCGATGACCGCCGCCCCCATCACCAGCGGGCGCCAGTCTCGCCAGGCAAGGAGCGCGGAAAGCAGGACGAAAACCGAGAAATGGTATTCGGTTTCACCTTCGCCCAGATGAATCAGCAGCGCGGAAAATGCCATTAGCACACACGCAGAGCTCAGGCGGAGCAACAGCGCGCCGGGGAACACCATCGTCAGCAGCGTCGATAAACAGGCCAGAGAGGTGCCGACAATCGCCCCCTGCATGATGTTTTCGTTGATATAGCCCACGCCCAGCGAGATGGCCCACAGCGACCAGATGAGCACCAGTATTAGCCTGTCGGCGCGTCGTCGAATGGCAGAAAGCGAAAACAGATCGTTTTGAGGCGCGTGCGGATACAGCCATGTCATCGTAGCCATAGGGAGTCTCTTGCTGTGCAGGTGAAAAGATCCTTCGAAGAAGGACTGTTTTTATTATCTTTTTTTAAGCGTAGTGGGGATATTCCACGACGCCATTTCAGCAAAAGATATATTTTAATGGCGCAGGCGAATACTGATATTTACTTAACTATCAATACATTATTAACGTTGGCTTTATTGATAAAGAAATATGAAGAATAGGGATATACAGCAGTAAATAATAACGATGTTGCGTGGCAGAAAACAAAAAAGCTGGCTTTCGCCAGCTTTCGTTCTATTTTTTGGCCGCTTTCTCTTCGCCGACCAGCCCAATCTTCAGGTAACCCGCCTGATGCAGCGTGTCCATTACCTTCATCATGGTTTCATAATCCACGGTTTTATCCGCACGGAAGAAGACCGTAGTGTCTTTCTTACCGCCAGTAAGCTGATCCAGCGCCGGGATGACAGAGTCGGCCGTGACCGGGTCATTGCCAAGGAACATGGATTTATCGGCCTTCACGGACAGATAGACAGGCTTTTCCGGACGCGGCTGCGGCTGGCTGGACGAGGCCGGCAGATTCACCTTCACGTCGACCGTGGCCAGCGGCGCGGCCACCATGAAGATAATCAGCAGAACCAGCATGACGTCGATAAACGGCGTCACGTTGATCTCATGCATTTCGCCGTTATCGTCCAGATTTTCGTTTAGACGCATCGCCATAATATCAACCCACGCGCAGTTTGGACGCCGCGTGCACCGGCTTAACGGCGCTGGCATTCAGGTCGAGATCGCGACTCTGCAGCAGCAGTACCTGCGCGGCAACGTCACCGAGCGTCGCTTTGTAGCTGCCAATCATACGCGCGAAGATGTTGTAGATAACCACCGCCGGAATCGCCGCGACCAGACCAATCGCCGTCGCCAGCAGCGCTTCTGCGATACCCGGTGCCACAACCGCCAGGTTGGTGGTTTGAGTCTGCGCGATACCGATAAAGCTGTTCATGATGCCCCAGACCGTACCGAACAGACCGATAAACGGTGAGATCGCGCCGATCGTCGCCAGATAACCATTACCGCGCCCCATGTGTCGGCCAACGGCCGCCACGCGACGCTCCAGACGGAAACCGGTACGTTCTTTGATGCCTTCGTTATCTTCACTGCCCGCGGAGAGTTCCAGCTCGTTCTGTGCTTCATTCACCAGCAGGGTAGTCAGGCTTTTCGCGTGGAAGGATGAGGTCATATCTGAAGCCTGATCCAGAGAGCGGGCTTCTGCCAGCTGTTGCTGTTCCCGCTTGAGGCGACGCTTCTGCGAAAGCAGCTCGGCGCTCTTGCTGAAGAAGATAGCCCAGGTGACAACGGACGCCAGAATCAGGCCGATCATCACAATCTTAACCACGATGTCAGCATGCTGATACATGCCCCAAACGGAGAGATCCGCCTGCATCAAATTATTACCCACTCTGTATCTCCAGGACGCAAATCACAAAATCTGAACGTAATAATATCAAAACGTCGTCGAATTGATAGTAGTTCTCATTAGTATTTGCATAGTGCCGCAATTTTCGTTCACTTTCCTTGCGCTTACGCAGTAAAAATTTCTTATGCGGTTTTTTGCTAATATTTTCTGCTTATTCGATAAGCCTGCGGGTGCAGTTTTTTCCAATCGTGGTAGTCTGGACGTCCAGACGTATAAAAACAGGGTTAGCGAACATGACAACGAAGCATCTTGATACCACGCTGGTACAGGCAGGACGCAGCAAAAAATATACCCAGGGATCGGTTAACAGCGTGATTCAACGCGCCTCCTCGCTGGTATTTGACACCGTTGAGGAGAAAAAAATCGCCACGCGCAACCGCGCAAAAGGCGGGCTGTTTTATGGCCGTCGCGGCACGCTAACCCATTTTTCTCTGCAGGAAGCGATGTGCGAGCTGGAAGGCGGCGCAGGCTGCGCGCTGTTCCCGTGCGGGGCGGCAGCGGTCGCCAATACCATTCTGGCGTTTGTGGAACAGGGCGATCACATCCTGATGACCAACACCGCCTACGAGCCCAGCCAGGACTTCTGTACCAAAATCCTCAGCAAGCTCGGCGTGACGACCGGCTGGTTCGACCCGCTGATTGGTGAAGGTATTGCCGAACTTATTCAGCCAAACACGCGCATTGTGTTCCTGGAATCACCGGGGTCGCTCACCATGGAGGTCCACGACGTGCCGGCTATCGTGAAGGCCGTGCGCAGTAAAGCGCCAGAGGCGATCGTTATGATCGACAACACCTGGGCGGCAGGCGTGCTGTTCAAAGCGCTGGACTTCGACATTGATATTTCGATTCAGGCGGCGACGAAGTACCTGATTGGCCACTCTGACGGGATGATTGGCACCGCGGTCTCCAACGCGCGCTGCTGGGATCAGCTGCGTGAAAATGCCTACCTGATGGGCCAGATGGTGGATGCCGACACGGCCTACATGACCAGCCGCGGACTTCGCACGCTGGGCGTTCGCCTGCGTCAGCACCATGAAAGCAGTCTGACGGTGGCCGAATGGCTGGCGCAGCATCCGCAGGTTGAGCGCGTGAATCACCCCGCGCTACCTGGCAGTAAAGGCCATGAGTTCTGGCAGCGTGACTTTACAGGCAGCAGCGGGTTGTTCTCGTTCGTGCTGAAAAAACGGCTGAATAATGACGAGCTGGCCAGCTATCTGGATAATTTTACCCTCTTCAGCATGGCCTACTCGTGGGGCGGTTTTGAATCCCTGATCCTGGCTAACCAGCCGGAACAGATTGCGGCCCTGCGCCCCGGTGGCGACGTGGACTTCAGCGGTACCCTGATTCGACTGCATATTGGTTTAGAAAATGTTGACGATCTGATTGCGGATTTAGCAGCAGGGTTCGAGCGTATCGTGTAGAGTGCTGGCTGAAAATGTACTCCCTGGACGCTTTTGTGGACACCGCAAGCGGAAAAGTCTGCATGAGTTGCGCCCGGGATCAAACCCGACGGGCGAATAAGGGAGTACAATAGCGCTATATCTGCTGTTCCACAGGAAAGTCCATGGCTGTTATTCAAGATATTATCGCGGCGCTCTGGCACCACGATTTTGCCGCGCTGGCGGATCCTCACGTCGTCGGTATCGTCTATTTCGTGATGTTCGCAACTCTGTTTCTGGAAAATGGATTACTGCCAGCCTCGTTTTTACCCGGTGACAGCCTGCTTTTACTTGCCGGGGCGTTAATCGGTAAAGGCGTCATGGACTTCACGCCAACGATGGTTATCCTGACCTCCGCTGCCAGCCTGGGCTGCTGGCTGAGCTATCTGCAGGGCCGCTGGCTGGGGAACACGCGCGTCGTCAAAAGCTGGCTGGCGCAGCTGCCGCATAAATATCATCAGCGTGCGACCTGCATGTTTGACCGGCACGGCCTCCTGGCGCTGCTGGCCGGACGTTTCCTCGCGTTCGTTCGCACCCTTCTGCCGACGATGGCGGGCATTTCCGGTCTGTCGAACCGCCGCTTCCAGTTCTTCAACTGGCTGAGCGCCCTGCTGTGGGTTGGCGTGGTCACAACGCTCGGCTACGCGCTGAATATGATCCCCTTCGTGAAACACCACGAAGATCAGGTGATGACCTTCCTGATGGTGCTTCCGATGTTCCTGCTGGTGGCGGGTCTGGTGGGAACCATCGCGGTGGTGATTAAGAAGAAGTACTGCAGCGCATAATTCAACTAAGCCGGGTGGCGCTATCGCTTACCCGGCCTACGTTTTTCGTCAGACTCCCTGCATCGTTCTTATACGTGACGCATCCTCTCCCGGCGTGACGCCGAAATAGCGCTTAAACTCCCGACTGAACTGCGAGGCACTTTCATAGCCCACCCGCATCGCCGCCGCGCTGGCCTTCATGCCATCGTGGATCATCAGCATCCGCGCCTTATGCAGCCGGTAGGTTTTGAGGTACTGCAGCGGCGAAGTGCTGGTCACCGATTTAAAGTTATGGTGAAACGCCGAGACGCTCATGTTCGCTTCCGCCGCCAGCTGGTCGACGCTGAGGTTTTCCGTGTACTGGCTTTCGATACGCTTGAGCACGCGGCTTATCAGGCTGAAGTGGGTTTGTCGGCTCACCAGAGCGAGTAACGCGCCGCCGCCCGGGCCCAGCAGCACGTGGTAGAGGATCTCGCGGACGATCTGCTTGCCCAGAATGCGCGCGTCCAGCGGCCTCTCCATCACATCCAGCAGACGCTCAATGGCGCAGAGGATCTCTTCCGACAGCGTCGCCGAGTTAATCCCGCTTGAGGCCATCGAAGGCTGGAAGAGTTCATCTTCGCCAATCTCCATCAGCAGCTCCTGCAGTTGAAGGATGTCGACATTGACACGAATACCCGCCAGCGGAACCGCCTCTGTCGCGAAGGTTTCACATTCAAAGGGTAAAGGTACCGTCAGAAGCAGATATTCATTGGTGTCGTAGCGGAACACGCGCTCGTTGATATAGCCAATTTTATGGCCTGAGAAGAGAAAAACGATGCCCGGCTGGTACATGACCGGCGTGCGCGTCCCCGGCTGCGTGCCATAGAGCAGGCGAATGTCCGGCAGCAGCTCGCTGGCACGATTTTCATTATCTATCAATCTCTTAATCTGCACAGTGAGCTGCTGGCAGATAGCCTCACGGTTCATCTTGCGTTACTCCGGGTGCGGTTTTCGACGTTGACAGTGTGCGTTGTTTTCCGCGCTTTCTCCAGCGCTCTGTAGAAATGGGCAAGACATCGGCAGGAATGTGCATTGAGGGCGTAGCCCCGGATCGCCACAATGAGCAGCATCAGGTCGCCCTCTGCGCACCACGGTTTTTCACCCACTAAAGGGAACGAGCAATGAACAACTTTAATCTCCACACCCCAACCCGCATTCTGTTTGGTAAAGACGCTATCGCTGACCTGCGCGCACAGATCCCTGCTGACGCCCGCGTGCTGATCACCTACGGTGGCGGCAGCGTGAAAAAAACCGGCGTGCTGGATCAGGTTTACAGCGCGCTGGACGGTCTGGACGTGCGTGAGTTTGGCGGCATTGAGCCAAACCCGTCCTACGAAACGCTGATGAATGCGGTAAAAATCGCCCGCGAAGAAAACATCACCTTCCTGCTGGCGGTCGGCGGCGGCTCCGTGCTGGACGGTACCAAATTCATCGCCGCTGCGGCGCACTACGCTGACGGCATCGATCCGTGGCACATTCTGGAAACCCGCGGCAGCGACATCAAAAGCGCCATCCCGATGGGATCCGTGCTGACCCTGCCAGCGACGGGTTCTGAATCCAACAAGGGCGCGGTGATCTCCCGTAAAACCACCGGTGACAAGCAGGCCTTCATGAACGAACACGTTCAGCCTGTGTTCGCCATTCTGGATCCGGTTTACACCTACACCCTACCAGCGCGTCAGGTGGCGAACGGCGTGGTCGATGCCTTTGTACATACCGTTGAGCAGTACGTCACGTATCCGGTGAATGCCAAAATTCAGGATCGCTTCGCGGAAGGCATTCTGCTGACGCTCGTCGAAGAGGGTCCGAAAGCGCTGAAAGAGCCGGAAAACTACGACGTTCGCGCCAACGTGATGTGGGCGGCTACACAGGCGCTGAATGGCCTGATCGGCGCTGGCGTGCCGCAGGACTGGGCAACCCATATGCTGGGCCACGAGCTGACGGCGATGCACGGTCTGGATCATGCGCAGACGCTGGCCATTGTGCTGCCTGCACTGTGGAACGAAAAACGCGACACCAAACGCGCCAAGCTGCTGCAGTACGCCGAGCGCGTGTGGAACATTACCGAGGGTTCTGACGACGCGCGCATTGATGCTGCCATCGAAGCGACCCGCAGCTTCTTTGAAGGTCTGGGCGTTCCAACGCGTTTGTCTGGCTACGGCCTGGACGGTAGCTCCATCCCTGCCCTGCTGGCGAAACTCGAAGAGCACGGCATGACCCATCTGGGCGAGCACGGCGACATCACGCTGGACGTCAGCCGTCGTATTTACGAGGCGGCACGCTAAGCGTTTTTGTCCCCCCGACTTTCGTTTTTTGACATTTCGTCCAGACTTAATGCACACCCCATCGCCGGAGTCTCCCTCCGGCGATGCGCACCTGAAGGAGGAAAAATGGCAAACCAAACCGTAATCAAGCTGCAGGACGGCAACGTGATGCCCCAGTTGGGGCTAGGTGTATGGAAAGCCGGTAACGACGAGGTCGTCTCCGCCATTCATAAAGCCCTGGAAGTCGGCTACCGGTCGATTGACACCGCCGCCGCGTACAAAAACGAGGACGGCGTAGGTACCGCACTGGCCAGCGCCGGTGTCCCTCGCGATGAGTTGTTCATCACCACGAAACTGTGGAATGACGATCAAAAGCGTCCCCGCGAAGCCCTGCAGGAGAGCCTGGAGAAACTCCAGCTCGATTTCGTCGACCTGTATCTGATGCACTGGCCGGTTCCGGCCATCGACCATTACGTTGATGCCTGGAAAGGGATGATTGAACTGCAGAAAGAGGGGCTGGTGAAAAGTATCGGCGTCTGTAACTTCCAGGTTCATCACCTGCAGCGGCTGATTGACGAGACGGGCGTCGCGCCTGTCATTAACCAGATCGAGCTGCACCCGCTGCTGCAGCAGCGGCAGCTTCATGCCTGGAACGCCACGCATAAAATCCAGACCGAGTCCTGGAGTCCGCTGGCGCAGGGTGGCCAGGGCGTGTTCGATCAAAAAATTATCCGTGAACTGGCGGATAAATACGGCAAAAGCCCGGCGCAAATCGTCATTCGCTGGCATCTGGACAACGGCCTGGTGGTGATCCCGAAATCGGTCACGCCATCGCGCATCGCCGAGAACTTCGACGTCTGGGATTTCCGGCTGGACAAAGATGAGCTGGGCGAGATTGCGAAGCTGGATAAGGGCAAGCGTTTAGGGCCGGACCCGGATCAGTTTGGCGGATAATACTTAAAACGAGCCCGGTCTTCCGCCGGGCTCGTTTTAATTTATAAACCGGACTGACATCTCGCTTCTCCGGGAAGATCAGGTAATGTGCAAATAACGTTGTACGCTTTCCCTTCCAGTTTATGTGGCCCACCGAGACCGCCGCCTACTTCTGCACGATATTCCTTTCCGTTGACGCTTATCTGGAGCGGGGTGTGATAAATCCAGTCCATCGGACCTATTGGCAGAAAAAAGATCCACTCATGCTGGCTCTGAAAAGCAAAACGACCGTTGTCGTCAGAAAGCGTTTGCTCCCTCTCTAATGTTATTTTAGCGCCCGGGACTGGCTTACCTGCGCTGTCGATTAGACGTCCTTCCACTTCTGGCTGTGTCTGGCGGTGCATTACACAACCGCATAACGTAAGGCCAATCAGCATCGCTCCTGTTAACTTCCTAATTTTCATTTTGGGCCTCCTACCCTTATGCAGAAAAAAGCCGGGTGGCGGCTGCGCCTTACCCGGCCTACGCGCTGACCTGTAGGCCCGGTAAGCGCCAGCGCCACCGGGCTTTGTTACAGGTTTAACCGATCTTACGTTTTACGTTCTTCTTCATTCCCGCTCCACCGTTCGAACGCTGATGCACAATCGGCGTGTGCTTGGTCAGCGCCGGGCGCGTATTGCGGTTCTGGCGACGCGCTTCGCGCATCTCCTCCAGCGTCGGGGCCGGTACCAGACAGTCGCGGCGCGAGCCGATCAGGTGTTTTTTACCCATCTCTTCCAGCGCCTGGCGGATCAGCGGCCAGTTTTTCGGATCGTGGTAACGCAGCAGCGCCTTGTGCAGACGACGCTGTTTATCCCCTTTCGGCACCACCACCTCTTCACTCTTGTAGCCAATCTTACTCAGCGGGTTCTTGCCGGTGTAATACATGGTCGTCGAGTTGGCGAGCGGTGACGGATAGAAGTTCTGCACCTGATCCAGGCGGAAGCGGCGCTGCTTCAGCCACAGCGCCAGATTGACCATGTCCTCATCACGCGTGCCGGGGTGCGCTGAGATGAAGTACGGGATCAGATACTGCTCTTTGCCCGCCTGCTTCGAGTAGGTGTCGAACAGTTCTTTAAAGCGGTCGTAGCTGCCCATGCCCGGCTTCATCATCTTCGACAGCGGGCCTTCTTCGGTATGCTCCGGCGCAATCTTCAGATAGCCGCCGACGTGGTGCGTCGCCAGCTCTTTGATGTAGCGCGGATCTTCCACGGCAATGTCATAACGTACCCCGGACGCGATGAGGATCTTCTTGATGCCTTTCAGATCGCGCGCGCGTCGGTAGAGGTTAATCGTTGGCTCGTGGTTGGTATCCATGTGCTCGCAAATGCTCGGATAGACGCAGGAGAGACGGCGGCAGGTTTGCTCCGCGCGCGGCGACTTGCAGCGCAGCATATACATGTTCGCGGTTGGACCGCCAAGATCGGAAATCACACCGGTAAAGCCCGGCACCGTGTCGCGAATGGCTTCGATCTCGTTGATGATCGACTCTTCCGAACGGCTCTGAATGATGCGCCCCTCGTGCTCGGTAATGGAGCAGAAGGAGCACCCGCCGAAGCAGCCGCGCATGATGTTGATCGAGAAGCGGATCATCTCATACGCCGGGATACGGGCGTTGCCGTACGCCGGGTGCGGCACGCGCTTGTACGGCAGCGCAAAGACGCTGTCCATCTCTTCGGTGGAGAGCGGGATGGCCGGCGGGTTGATCCAGATAAAGCGCTCGCCGTGCTTCTGCATCAGCGCGCGGGCGCAGCCCGGGTTGGTTTCATGGTGCAGAATACGGGACGCATGGGCGTAGAGCACCTTGTCGGCTTTCACCTTCTCATAGGACGGCAGCAGCACGTAGGTCTTTTCCCATGGCTTCGGGCGCGGCGGCTGCACGACGATAGCCTTCGCTTCCGCTTTCTTTGGCTCTACCGGTTTGTTATCCGCACACGGCAGATCGTCGCCATACGGGTGTGGGATCGGGTCGATTTTGCCCGGCATATCGATGATGCGGGAATCCACGCCGCGCCAGCCCGGCAGCGCCTCTTTTACCATGATCGCGGTATTGCGCACGTCGCGGATGCTGCTCACCGGCTCGCCCTGTGACAGACGGTGCGCCACTTCCACCAGCGGACGCTCGCCGTTTCCGTAAATCAGCATGTCGGCTTTGGAATCCACCAGCACCGAGCGGCGCACGGTATCAGACCAGTAATCGTAGTGCGCGGTACGGCGCAGGCTCGCCTCAATACCACCCAGGATCACCGGCACGTCTTTCCAGGCTTCTTTGCAGCGCTGGGTATAGACGAGGGTCGCGCGGTCCGGACGTTTGCCCGCCACGTTATCCGGCGTGTAGGCGTCGTCATGACGAAGCTTACGGTCGGCGGTATAGCGGTTGATCATCGAGTCCATGTTACCTGCGGTCACGCCGAAGAACAGGTTGGGTTTACCCAGACGCATAAAGTCGTCTTTGCTGTTCCAGTCAGGCTGGGAGATGATCCCCACACGGAAGCCCTGCGCTTCAAGCATACGGCCACAGATGGCCATGCCGAAGCTCGGGTGGTCAACGTAGGCATCGCCCGTGACCAGAATGATGTCGCAGCTGTCCCAGCCCAGTTGGTCCATCTCTTCCCGGGACATCGGCAGGAACGGCGCCGGTCCAAAGCAGGCCGCCCAGTACTGGGGCCAGGAGAAGAGGTCACGATCCGGCTGGATCAGGGAAATTGCGCTCATAATGCTTCCGAAGAAAAAATAGACAAAAGGGCGGGGATTATACGCTGGATCATTGTGGGAAATGAAGGGGTATTATGCGGGCTGTTGCCCTCACCCCAACCCTCTCCCACAGGGAGAGGGAGAAAAGCAATTTACGGCGCCGGGTTGACCAGCATTTGACCCACCGACCCCCTGTCCATCATCTCCAGCGTCTGGCTGTGGAACAGGAACGGGAAGTGCGGCCACGAAGGCTGGCCGTAGTAGACGAGCAGCTCAACCTGGCCGTCCACCCAGACGGTATCTTTCCAGCCGCGATCTTCCGGGAACGGCATCGCGCCGTTGACGTTGCGGATCAGGAACGACACCCCTTCAATATGGAACGACTGCGGCATATCTGAACGCACCGTCCAGCGCTCCCAGGTGCCCTGCTGCGCGGTGATATCAATGCGGTTGACGTCCCACAGCGCGCCGTTGATGCCCGGGTCGTCGCCCAGGCTGATATCACGGCTGCGCACCGGCGAGCCGCTCATGATCTCCTGCGGCAGCAGACGCATGGGCAGGCTATCGGTCACCAGCGGCAGCAGGCCGGTTGGACGCAGGGTCAACACCAGGGTGGAGACAAGTATGCTCGACGGTTCAAAGAACCCGCGAATACGGTCGACAATGCTGGCCGCTTCACCGCAGGTGACAGACACTTCATCCCCGTTGGTCATATCAATGAGAATTTCGCGACGCTCACCCGGCGCGAGCGCCAGCTGTTTGACGGACACCGGCGCCGGTAAAAAGCCCTGATCGCCGGAGATCACGTGCAGCGGACGGCCATCGCTCATCTGCAGCTGATAGCGGCGCGAGTTAGACGCGTTGAGCAGGCGCAGGCGCACCCAGCCACGGGACACTTCGACATACGGGCTCTGCGCGCCGTTAACCAGCAGCGTATCGCCGACGAAGCCACCGCTGCCCGGCTCGCTGTATTCCGGCGTGCCGAAATTATCCAGACGTTTGTCCTGGATGATAATCGGGAAGTCATCCACGCCGTAGTGGTTCGGGATCGGCAGGGATTTGCTGACTTCATCTTCCACCAGCCACATGCCGGCCAGGCCGTTATAGACCTGCTGCGCCGTGCGGTTAGGCGTGTTGGCGTGATACCACAGGGTTGCCGCACTCTGGCGAATCGGCAGAACGGGCGCCCAGTCGGCGCTGGGTGACATCATGCGCGCCGCGCCGCCAATCAGCGGGCCAGGCACCTGCAGGCCGCTGATGGTCATGGCGACATTTTCAGGGGTACGATTACTGTAGATGAGCTTAACGTCATCGCCATTCCACACGCGTATGGTCGGCCCAAGGTAACGTCCGTTAATGCCCCAGACCGGCGCACGCGTCCCCTGGGTAAAGGACCAGTGGCTGCGCTGCAGCGTCAGGAAAAGCGGCTGACCGCGACGGGATTCAATGAGTGGCGGAATAGGCAGCGGCTGTTGCTGCCCGGCGGCGCTGGCTGTCAGCGGCATCGCACCCGCACAAAGGGCGATCCCCGAAGCCTGAATAAACTGACGCCGACTTAGTGACATATAAGCTCCATCTGAAACGACTAACAACGCGGGAATTCGTTTTCCCTTCAACGCCGGATTAAATCTTACCGGCGGCTTCTCTCTCTGCGACTTCTTTGTCGAGCAGCGCAATATGCTCAGCCATCAGATCACGGCAGTGCGCGGCCAACTCGCGCACCTGATCTTTACCGTATTTGCTGGTATCGACGGGTGGCAGCATTTCGACAATCACCAGCCCGTTATTCAGGCGGTTAAGATTAATCTTATTCGAAGTATTGGAAACGCACACAGGAATAATTGGAACACCTGCCGCAATTGCGGCATGAAACGCACCGGTTTTAAACGGCAGCAGGCCGCGGCCACGGCTGCGCGTCCCTTCCGGGAACATCCAGATTGAAATTTTGCGCTTTTTAAAATGATTCACCACTTCTGCAATGGTGCTGTGCGCTTTTGCACGGTTATTACGGTCAATCAGCAGGTTACCAGTAAGCCAGTACAGCTGACCAAAAAACGGGATCCATAGCAGGCTTTTTTTGCCCACCGTCACGGTCGGTGGAAGCACGATATTAGAGGCCGTCACCATATCGTAGTTGTTCTGATGGTTGGCGATATAGATGGCGTTACCGAAATTCTCCGCCCCTTCCGGCAGACGTTTTTCAACTTTCAGACCAAACAGCGGCGCAAGGCGCCCGAACATATGGCCAAAGGTGGCGACATGCTTCGGATTACGCGGGCTGAACAGGCAATAAATAGAGCCGAAAATACAGACCAGAATGCAGTAGATAACGGTAAGAATAAGACGAACAATATATAGCATAGCGACCTCTGAAGCCCTAACAGCTGACAATTATACTTCACCTGTGGCCAGGTAAGGACTTTATTACGAGCGCGTATTGTTAATCGCAACGCACGAATTAACAACGATTTTACGGGAAATTTTATTGAAATTCCCCCTCCGGACAGAGGGGGATATCACGACATTACTCTTCGCTGTCACCCGCAGCGCTGCGTGCAGGAGAGTCTATCTCCACGCGATCGATACGCTGCAGACCGCGCATCAGCGAGCCGCGGCGACCGCGCTCACCCACCACCTTCTGCAGCTCTTCCGGACGAAGCTTGATTTTGCGCTTGCCGACGTGAATGGTCAGGGTGCTCTGCGGCGGCAGCAGGAAGAGGTGCGCCAGGCCATCTTCGCCTTTCGCGGCCTCCGCCGACGGGATGTTGATGATCTTGTTGCCCTTGCCTTTTGACAGCTCAGGCAGATCGCTGACCGGGAACATAAGCATGCGTCCGGCGGTGGTGATCGCCAGCAGCATGTCGCTTTCGTTCTCGATCACCAGCGGTGCCATCACGTGAGCGTTGTCCGGCAGGCTAATCAGCGCCTTACCGGCACGGTTGCGGGAAACCAGATCGTTGAAGGTACAGATAAAGCCGTAGCCCGCATCAGACGCCAGCAGCAACTTCTGGTCATCGGCTTCCATCAGCATATGGTCAACCGTCGCGCCCGGCGGCAGCGTCAGCTTGCCTGTAAGCGGCTCGCCCTGCCCACGCGCGGAAGGCAGCGTGATCGGGTCAATGGCGTAACTGCGCCCGGTGGAGTCGATAAACGCCACCGGCTGGTTGCTCTTGCCTTTCACCGCCGCTTTGAAGCTGTCGCCCGCTTTGTAGCTGAGCCCCGGCGCGTCGATATCGTGGCCTTTCGCGCTGCGCACCCAGCCGCTCTGCGACAGGACAATGGTCACCGGCTCGGACGGCTGCATGTCGTGCTCGTTCATCGCCTTCGCTTCTTCGCGCTCGTGCAGCGGAGAACGACGGTCGTCGCCAAACGCGTCGGCATCGGCCTGCAGCTCTTTCTTCAGCAGGGTGTTCATCTTGCGTTCGGACGCGAGGATCGCCTGCAGCTGATCGCGCTCTTTTTCCAGCTCGTTCTGCTCGCCGCGGATCTTCATCTCTTCCAGTTTGGCGAGATGGCGCAGCTTCAGTTCAAGGATCGCTTCGGCCTGGGTTTCGCTGATGCCAAAGCGCGACATCAGGGCGGGCTTCGGCTCGTCCTCGGTACGGATGATCTCAATCACCTCGTCGATATTGAGGAACGCCACCAGCAAACCTTCAAGGATATGCAGGCGCTTAAGCACTTTCTCGAGACGATGGTTCAGACGACGGCGTACCGTATCGCGGCGGAACGTCAGCCATTCGGTGAGGATCTCCAGCAGGTTTTTCACCGCCGGGCGTCCGTCGAGGCCGATCATGTTCAGGTTGATGCGGTAGCTTTTTTCCAGATCGGTGGTGGCAAACAGGTGGTTCATCACCTGCTCCATGTCCACGCGGTTGGAGCGCGGCACAATCACCAGACGGGTCGGGTTCTCGTGGTCAGATTCGTCGCGCAGGTCATCCACCATCGGCAGCTTTTTATTGCGCATCTGGGAGGCGATCTGCTCCAGCACTTTGGCACCGGAAACCTGATGCGGCAGCGCGGTGATGACCACGGCGCCGTCTTCTTTATTCCACACCGCACGCATGCGTACGGAGCCGCGACCGTTCTGGTAGATTTTGCGGATTTCCGCGCGCGAGGTGATGATTTCGGCTTCGGTCGGGAAATCCGGACCCTGCACGATATCCAGCAGATCGTCGAGGGAGGCTTTCGGCTGCTCAATCAGGGTGATGGCGGCTTTCGCCACTTCACGCAGGTTGTGCGGCGGAATGTCCGTCGCCATACCGACCGCAATCCCGGTGGTGCCATTCAGCAGGATGTTCGGCAGACGCGCAGGCAGCATCTTCGGCTCCTGCAGCGTACCGTCGAAGTTCGGTACCCAGTCAACGGTCCCCTGCCCCAGCTCGCCCAGCAGCACTTCGGCATACTTAGAGAGGCGGGATTCGGTATAACGCATCGCCGCGAAGGATTTCGGATCGTCCGGCGCACCCCAGTTCCCCTGACCATCCACCAGCGGGTAGCGGTAAGAGAACGGCTGGGCCATCAGCACCATCGCTTCATAACAGGCGCTGTCGCCGTGCGGATGGTATTTACCCAGCACGTCACCGACGGTACGGGCGGATTTCTTGAACTTGGCGGTGGCGTTCAGCCCCAGTTCGGACATCGCATACACGATGCGGCGCTGAACGGGCTTCAGGCCATCCCCGATAAACGGCAACGCCCTGTCCATGATGACGTACATGGAGTAGTTCAGGTAGGCGTTTTCCGTGAATTCATGTAGCGCGAGGCGCTCTGCCATATCGCTCATTACGTGTGATTCCTCAACTCAGAAACCGAAGGGTTTCAGGCAATATTGCCGCAGATACTACCCTATCTGACGAGTTGAGTCACAAAGAAAAAGGGCCGCTTATGCGGCCCTTTCCGGGTTATTTGTTCAGCTTAATGACCTGCTTCACGTCGATTTCAAAATCGTTCCACTCTTTATCGACCTTGCCCTGGATTTCCACTTTATCCTGAGGGGTGACGGTCACGCCGTTCCAGCGCTTGTGGTCAATTTCCACGTTCACCGTGCCGGTCTCATCGCGGAAGGTATAGCGGTCATCGGACAGGCGCTGGGTGATGTTCCCGCGCAGCTTCACCCAGCTGTCGTCCTTCATCTCTTTTACCTTCACCGCGGTGGTGAGGTTGGCGTCGTTATCGACAAAACCGCCTGCCTGCGTTTGGGTCTGGGTCTGTGCGGCAGACGGGCCGTTAAATCCGCCCTGCGCGGCAAAAACGGGGGCAGTGGTCATCATCATGATGGCGGCAATAGCAGCGAATTTTTTCATATTAACTCTCCCTTTAATCTGGTTTCGCAGTCCATTAAACAGGGTAATCCTTAACAACTTCTTAAGGGAAAAATTTATTTATTATTGCTGTACAGCAGGCACTTACAGAGGGTTTACTGACGGCATCAAGGAGGGAATATGCGCATTTTACTGGTAGAAGACGACACGTTAATCGGCGACGGTATCAGGGCGGGTTTAAGCAAAATGGGCTTTAGCGTGGACTGGTTTACCGACGGTAAAACCGGTCAGGCCGCGCTCGCGTCTGCGCCCTATGATGCCGTGGTGCTGGATCTGACGCTGCCGGAAATCGACGGTCTGGACATCCTGCGCGCGTGGCGCGAAAGCGGGCGCAGCGAGCCGGTATTGATCCTGACCGCGCGGGATGCGCTTAACCAGCGCGTGGAGGGGCTGCGTCTTGGCGCGGATGATTATCTCTGCAAGCCGTTCGCGCTGATTGAAGTGGGCGCCCGCCTTGAGGCGCTGGTCCGCCGCAGCCACGGCCAGACGCATAGCGAGCTACGCCACGGCAAGGTCACGCTCGATCCGACCCGACTCGTCGCCACGCTGGACGGTGAACCGCTGACGTTGAAGCCGAAAGAGTTCGCGCTGCTGGAACTGCTGATGCGCAACGCAGGCCGCGTGCTCCCTCGCAAGACGATTGAGGAAAAACTGTATACCTGGGATGACGACGTCTCCAGCAACGCGGTAGAAGTCCACGTTCATCACCTGCGCCGCAAGCTTGGCAGCGAGTTTATCCGCACCGTGCACGGCATCGGCTATACCCTGGGTGACGCATGAAGCTGACGCAACGCCTGAGCCTGAAGCTGCGCCTGACGCTCCTCTTTTTAGCGCTCTCCCTGACGGCATGGTTTGCCGCCAGCCTGGTGGCCTGGCAGCAGACCACCCACAAGCTGGATAAGCTCTTCGACACGCAGCAGATGCTGTTTGCCAAACGGCTGCTGACGATGGATCTTGACGAGATCCGCGCCCCCGAACGGATGCGCGAGATCCCGAAAAAAGTGAAGCATGGCCGTCTCGATGACGACGCGCTGGCTTTCGCCATTTACGCCGTCGACGGCAAAATGCTGCTGAACGACGGCGAGAACGGGCGCGATATTCCGTATCACTATCGCCGCGACGGGTTTGCTAACGGGCAGCTCCAGGACGACAACGACGAATGGCGTTTCCTGTGGCTGACCTCACCCGACGGGAAGTACCGCGTGGTGGTCGGTCAGGAGTGGGAGTACCGCCAGGATATGGCGCTGGACGTGGTCAGCTCGCAGCTCACGCCCTGGCTGGTAGCGCTGCCCGTGATGCTGCTCTTGCTGATTCTCCTCCTGAGCCGGGAGCTGAGGCCGCTGAAAAAGCTGGCGCAGACCCTGCGCTCCCGCTCGCCGGATGCGACCGAGGCGCTTGTACTTCAGGGCGTCCCCACGGAAGTGCGCCCTTTGCTCGACTCGCTGAATCACCTCTTCGCGCGTACCCAGGAGATGATGACGCGCGAGCGCCGCTTTACGTCCGACGCGGCCCACGAGCTGCGTAGCCCACTGGCGGCCCTGAAGGTGCAAACTGACGTGGCGCAGCTCTCGCAGGACGATCCGCAGGCGCGGGAAAGAGCGCTGGCGCAGCTGCATGCGGGAATCGACCGCGCTTCCCGGCTGGTGGACCAACTCCTCACGCTGTCGCGTCTGGACTCGCTGGACAACCTGGACGATGTCGAACCGATAACGCTTGCCGATTTACTGCAGTCGGCGGTGCTGGATATCTGGCATCCGGCGCAGCAGGCAGGGATTGATATTCGCCTCAACAACCATGCCCCGCAGGTCAAGCGTCAGGGACAGCCCCTGCTGCTCAGCCTGCTGGTGCGCAACCTGCTGGACAATGCCATCCGCTACAGTCCGCGCGGCAGCGTGGTGGACGTTACGCTGGACGCGCGTAGCTTTAGCGTGCGCGACAACGGTCCCGGCGTTGACCCCGAGGTGCTGGCACGCATCGGCGAGCGTTTTTATCGTCCACCGGGCCAGAACGCCACGGGCAGCGGGCTGGGACTCTCTATCGTCAGGCGCATTGCCGCGCTGCACGGAATGCGCGTCTCGCTGAGCAATGCGGCGGAAGGCGGCTTTGAGGTGAAGGTCAGCTGGTAACGGATTATTGCATCTCCAGCAAAAGACTTTGCACATTTTGCTCATTTTTCCGCTCCGTCCTCGCGCGTAGAATACCCGGCATACTCTCATCGTCGAGGACAAAAAATGAGCAACATTCTGATTATTAACGGTGCAAAAGAATTTGCGCACTCTAAAGGCCAGCTGAATGACACCCTGACCGAGGTCGCGGATGGTTTCCTGCGCGACGCCGGGCATGATGTTAAGGTCGTGCGTGCAGACAGCAACTACGACGTGAAAGCCGAAGTGCAGAACTTCCTGTGGGCTGACGTGGTGATCTGGCAGATGCCAGGCTGGTGGATGGGCGCGCCGTGGACCGTGAAAAAATACATGGACGACGTGTTCACGGAAGGTCATGGCTCTCTGTATGCCAGCGATGGCCGCACCCGCTCTGACGCGTCCAAAAAATACGGTTCAGGCGGCCTGATTCAGGGCAAAAAATATATGCTGTCACTGACCTGGAACGCCCCGCTGGAAGCCTTCACCGAGAAAGATCAGTTCTTCGAAGGCGTGGGCGTGGACGGCGCGTACCTGCCGTTCCACAAGGCGAATCAGTTCCTGGGTATGGATCCGCTGCCGACCTTTATCGTCAACGACGTGATTAAAATGCCTGATGTCCCGAGCTATATCGCAGAATATCGCAAGCATCTCGCGAAAATTTTTGCTTAACTGGTAGCCTGGAATTAAAGGAGTAGTAAACATGCTTACCGTTATCGCAGAAATCCGTACTCGTCCAGGTCAACATCACCGCCAGGCGGTGCTGGATCAGTTCGCGAAAATTATCCCGACCGTACTGAAAGAAGAAGGCTGCCACGGCTACGCGCCGATGGTGGATGCCGCCACTGACGCCAGCTTCCAGGCAACCGCGCCAGACTCAATCATCATGGTTGAGCAGTGGGAAACCGTCGCGCATCTTGAAGCGCATCTGCAGACCGCGCACATGAAAGCGTGGAGCGACGCGGTGAAGGGCGACGTGCTGGAAACCCACATCCGCATCCTGGAGCAAGGGGTTTAAGTTCGTGGAATTTGCCGGGTGGCACTGCGTTTACCCGGACTACAAAACCTGAACCGTAGGCCCGGTAAGCGCTAGCGCCACCGGGCTTTGTTGTTTTTAGCTGCTTTTCTTCCCCGGTTTTAACCCGCGATGGAGCTCGTTGATGCGCTTCATGGACTTAATGGTGCGCTGCGGCTCGGTGGAGGCGACGGACAAAATGATCATCTCCAGACAGAGCAGCACCGTGCCGTGGAGCGGGATTTTGCCCTTTTCGCCACCGCGCGGAACGTGGATCACCACGCTGGCCTCCTTACTGAAACGCGAATCAAGGGCGTTAGTCAGCAGGATGGTGGGAATGCCCAGACGCTTTGCTTCACGCAGGGTGGTTTGCCCCTCCCGGTGCGCAGATTTCTGCGCCATCATCACCAGCACGTCGCCGCGCTGAAGCGCAATCAGCTGTTCAGCAAGCCCGATCCCGGTACGGTTGAGCGGCGTAGCGGGTAACCCCATACGGCTGAACAGCCTGGCGGTGTACTCCGCCAGAATGCCGGAGGCGCCAATGCCAAATATGGCGACCTGCCTTGCCTGTGCCAGCAGTGAGACCGCCTGCGCCATCGCGTAGCGGTTGTGGGGCTCGGATAACACCTCGCAGGTGTGCTGATGTCCCTCCAGCACGAAATCAATGCTCGCGTTGACGTCGCTGGCGAGCGTGTTCACCGTGGTGGACATCTTTTCGCTGGAGGTGACCACCGGTCCAAACCACTGCTCCAGCGTCTGCTTGAGATCGCGCAGCCCGGCGAAACCCAGCGCCTGTATGGCGCGGACCACCGTGGCATCCGAGGTTTTCACTACGGCAGCAATCTCCATGGCGGTCTGCTCCATCACCGCCTCGCGGTTGTCATGGATATAGCGTGCAACCTGCAGCAGACGCGGCGTCAGCTGATGCGCCCGCGCGCGAAAGCGGTCGCCATAGACATCCACGCGCCCTTTCTCTTTGCGGATCACCGTGACGCCTCCGGCAGCGGACGCCCGGCAATCTGCGACTGCACCTGCGCGGCCATCAGCCCTAATGACGCGAACGAATTCGAGATCGCCTCTTCACGCGAGATCAGCACGTAGTGCCCGGTTCGGCAGGCAGTCAGGAACTGACACCAGCCCGGCATTACCGCCTCCATTGCCGCCAGCTCGTCCTGCGGTTTACCACCCGTATCCCCGCGCCAGGTCGCGAAGACGAAATCGGCATCCAGCTCCGGCAGGCGCTCGGCGCTGACGTCGATGCGCCCTCCGTCCGGGATGGACTCAATCAGTGGCGGGAATTTGAATCCGGCGTCGCGCAGCACGCGGCCCAGCGAGTGGTAGCTGTGCATGGCGTTGATTTTCCCCTGATTGGCCTGAATCACCGACACGGTGATTTTGCGCGTGTCGATGGTCGCCTTCAGCGCCTTGATTTGCTCCTGATAGCGGCGTTCCAGAATGTTTAGCCTTGCCTGCGTGCCCGTGAGCTGCGCCAGCTTGCGGTAGATTTCCGGCGCGCCGCCGTCGAGATGATCGATGCTCACCGTCGGGGCAATTTTCGCCAGCTGTTCCACCGGGGTGTTGCGGGTCGGCTCGGTAACGATCAGGTCAGGTTTTGCGGCGGCGATGGCTTCGATGTCGATATCGGCCGTGCCGATAAATTTGATATCGGAATTATCGAAGTCGACGCCGGTTAACATGCCGCTGGAGCGCAGAAAGTGGCTACCGTCCGGGCGCGTGCGGCCATGGCTCGCCACCGGCGGCACGCCAAGCTCAATCAGCGGAATGGTGATATCCAGATCGTGTAAGGAAACAATCCGCTTCGGATGAACCGGCACAACGACCTTGCGTCCCAGATCGTCGGTAAATACCTGCGTCGGCTCCGCCGCGCTCACCGCGAACCCCACCAGCAACAGCATCGAAAACAGTACGCGCATCATAGTCCCCTAAAATCTGTCCCGACGCTGCCAGAGCAGCAGCAGGAAAAACGGTCCGCCAATCAATGAAATCACAATTCCCGCCGGCAGCTGCAGCGGGAGGAATGCCAGACGTCCGACGTTATCCGCCAGCAGCACCAGCAGCGCCCCCAGCACGGCGCTTCCCGTCAGGAGCGCGGTTTGCCCACCGCGCAGCAGCAGGCGCGCCATGTGCGGGGCAATCAGCCCCACGAAGCCAATACTGCCCACGCAGGAGACGCAGGCCGCAGTCAGCACCACCGGAGCGAGAACCCGCAGCAGCGCCAGCCGGGTTGTGCGCACGCCAAGGCCCGTAGCGGCCTGATTGCCGAGCAACGCCACGTCCGCGGCCCGGGCGGTAAACAGCAGCAGCGCAAACGCGGGGGCGGCCCAGAGTGCGGCCAGGCCCACCAGCGTCCAGTTTGCCGCATGCAGGCTTCCCGCCAGCCACAGCATCGCCGTCTGCACGTCACGCACGTCGGCGGTGGTCATAAAGACGCCCATCGCCGCGGCAAACGCCCACGACACGCCGATGCCGATCAGGATGAACCGCGGGCGCGAGATATCGCGCGCCAGGACGATCACCAGCAGCGCGGTGAGCAGCCCACCGGCCATGCCGACCAGCGGACGCCAGGCCAGGCTCAGCGCCGGGAACTGAAAAATCAGCAGCAGTACCGCCGCGCTACAGCCCTCCTTCACGCCGATAAGCCCCGGGTCAGCCAGACCGTTGCGGGTGATGGACTGCATCGCCGCCCCCGCCATGCCGAGCATCGCGCCGCACAGCACCGCCATCAGCAGGCGCGGCAGGCGGATATCCATCACGACGTAGCGCGTCTCCGTCGTCAGACTTTCAGGCGAAAACAGCGCGCGCCCGATGGCGGAGGTTGGAATGGGCAGAGAACCGTGCGTCAGGCCAAAGCCCAGCAGGCTTAGCGCCGCCAGCGCGAAAAGCGACAGGTACGCCAGCGCTTTCGGGCGAATCAGCGCCGACAGGTGGCCAACGCGGATCGCACGGAGTCCGGCCCGGTTCATTTGAACGTCCTCGACGCCATAAAGATGAACACGGGCGCGCCGACCAGGGCCGTCATGATGCCGGTTGCCAGCTCCCAGGGGGTAAACAGCGTGCGGGCAGCGATATCCGCCAGCAGCAACACCAGCGCGCCGCACAGGGCCGACAGCGGCACCATCACGCGCAAATCGACCGACACCAGACGGCGGATGAGCTGCGGCACCACAAGGCCGATAAAGCCAATCGGTCCGGCGAGGGAGACGGCCGCGCCGCAGAGCAGCGCGATGGCCAGCAGGGCAAGAAGGCGGGTTTTCAGCAGCGACACGCCAAGCCCCTGCGCCATTCTGTCGCCCAGCGTCAGCATGTTGAGCGAGGGCGACAGCCCGATAGCAAGAATAAAACCGGCTGCTGCAGCCCACAGGGCACTCTGGAGCATCTGCGCGTTGACCCCGGCGATATCACCTGCCAGCCAGGTGCGCAGAGAGAGTAGCGTCTGTTCATCCAGGATTAACACCGCGGCGGTAATCGACGAGGCAAACGCCGACATCGCCACGCCGCACAGGGTGACCTTCATCGGCGTGAGCCCGGTGCGGCCGGTCGAGGAGAACATCAGCACCAGCAGAAACAGCGCGGCGGCACCGACGGCGGCAATCAGCGGGCGACCAAACGGCAGCGAAAGCCCAAGCGCGCTGGCGATCACCACCGCCAGCGCTGCCCCGGCGTTGAGCCCCAGAATATGTGGCTCGCCGAGCGGGTTGCGGATCACGGACTGCAGCAGCACGCCCGCCACGCCGAGCGCGGCGCCTGTCACCATTGCGGCGCAGAGGCGCAGCAGCCGTAGTCTGATGATGATGTTATGGTCGAAATTGCGCGGATCGAAGTGAAAGAATGCCTCGACTACCGTTCGGGGAGGGATAAACCGCGCCCCGATGCCAAGATGCACAATCGCGCCCAGCGCCAGCAGCAATGTAAAAATCAGGAAGACGAGAGAAGCGCGCATCATGGGTGTTCAAGGCTCTGGCGAAACGGCATAAAGAACGGTTTGCCGGTCAAGGGGTTGATGGACATATGCACGTCCACATCAAACACCGCTTTGATCAGCTCCGGCGTGCAGGCGTCGCCTTCATGTAACACCCCCTCGACTTTCCCCTGGCGTAAAAAGACCAGTGAATCACCGTAGTTCACGGCAAAGTTGAGATCGTGCAGCACCACCACGACGGTACGCCCGTGCTCACGCGTCAGCGTATGCAGAAGCTCGAGGATCTCCACCTGATAGCGAAGATCGAGGTACGTCGTCGGCTCGTCAAGCAGGATATACGGCGTTTGCTGCGCCAGCGCCATGGCGATCCAGCAGCGCTGACGCTGGCCGCCGGATAAGCTTTCCACCGGCATATGGGCAAACTCTGCCGTGCCGGTCAGCCGCAGGGCCTCTTCCACCGCCCGCTCGTCCTCGTCGCTCCACTGGCGCATAACGTTTTGCCAGGGAAAGCGCCCGCGCGAGACCAGCTCAAAAACGGTTAACCCTTCCGGCAGCAGCGGCGACTGCGGGAGAATGCCAAGCTGACGGGCGACCGCTTTGGTAGGCTGCTCATGAATGGCTTTACCGTCCAGCAGCGCCGTTCCCCCAATCGGCTGCAGCAGCCGCGCGATAGTGCTCAACAGCGTGGATTTTCCACAGCCGTTCGCCCCGACCAGCACCGTCATTTTCTGCTGAGGGATCGCAAAGGAGATATCATCAACGATGATTTTTTTCTGATAGCCCGCAGAGAGGTTCTCCAGAACCAGACCCGGTTTGTGTGTGTTGTGAGCCACGTGAACGCCAACGTAATGAAAAACCAACAAATAAAAATAAAACTCATTCTCTTTTGAGAGTTTGACGCCGCACCATGTAGTAGTCAAGCGAAGAAACACCCTGAAAAAACCAGGGTCAAACCTGAGAAAAAATGAATCCAGCAAGGCTGATAAAAACATTTATTTCAAAGAGTTAAATATCAACCCGCTGCGCTTACGCACGCGGTTAACTGCTGTAGTCTATTTTTTCTTTTTTCCATTTACTACTACATTCCCTCATGGTTGAATGATTCTCAATTACATGTCCGATGCCACTTCCGGCTAACGGACAGACCATAAAGGGCAATGACTCACACAGTTTGCCGCGAACGCATTCGCGGGATATTTCGGGATAACAGATGTAATGGCTACGTTCACACCTTCACTCTCAGGGATAAAAGGGCGCGCGCTCTTTTCACTGCTGTTTATGGCGCCGCTGGCGCAGGCAACAGACTCCACCGCGGCTAAAGACGGCGAAACGCTTACCGTCATCGCCGATCCAAATACTTCGGCGGAAGCCACCAACGGCTACCAGCCGCTGAACACCTCCACCGCAACGCTGACCAACATGCCGATGCTGGATATCCCGCAGGTGGTCAATACCGTCAGCGATAACGTGCTGGAGGATCAGCACGCCACCACGCTGGATGAAGCGCTCTATAACGTCAGCAACGTGGTGCAGACCAATACCCTGGGCGGTACGCAGGATGCCTTTGTGCGCCGCGGGTTTGGCGCGAACCGCGACGGGTCAATCATGACCAACGGCCTGCGCACCGTCCTGCCGCGCAGCTTTAACGCCGCCACCGAGCGCGTGGAGGTGCTGAAAGGCCCGGCCTCCACGCTGTACGGCATTCTCGATCCGGGCGGCCTGATTAACGTCGTCACCAAACGCCCGGAGAAGACCTTCGGTGGTTCAATTTCTGCCACCTCTTCCAGCTTTGGCGGCGGCGCCGGACAGGTCGATGTGACCGGCCCGATCGACGGCACGCGTCTGGCGTATCGCCTCACGGGTGAGTATCAGGACGAAGATTACTGGCGTAATTTTGGCAACGAACGCAGCACCTTTATCGCCCCATCCCTCACCTGGTTCGGCGATGATGCCACCGTGACCGTGCTCTATTCACATCGCGATTATAAGACGCCGTTCGATCGCGGTACGATCTTCGATCTCAATACCAAAAAGGCCGTTGATGTCGATCGCAAAACCCGCTTTGACGAGCCGTTTAACATCACCGACGGGCAGTCCGACCTCGCTCAGCTCAACGCGGAATACCGTCTTAACAGCCAGTGGACCGCGAAGTTCGACTACAGCTACAGCCAGGACAAATACAGCGATAACCAGGCCCGCGTCATGGCCTACGATGCAAAAACCGGCAACCTGACCCGCCGCGTGGATGCGACCCAGGGCTCGACCCAGCGCATGCACAGCACCCGCGCGGATCTGCAGGGGAATGTGGATATTGCGGGCTTTTACAATGAGATCCTGACCGGCGTGTCGTATGAGAATTACGATCTGTTGCGCACGGACATGATGCGCTGTAAAAACGTCAAGGATTTCAATATCTATCACCCGACGTATGGCCATCTCGGCAAATGCACCACCGTGTCGGCGTCCGACAGCGACCAGACGCTCAAGCAGGAAAGCTACTCTGCGTACGCGCAGGATGCCCTGTACCTGACCGATAAGTGGATCGCCGTCGCCGGGATGCGCTATCAGTATTACACCCAGTACGCGGGCAAAGGCCGCCCGTTCAACGTCAACACCGACAGCCGCGACGAACAGTGGACGCCGAAGCTGGGGCTGGTCTATAAGCTCACGCCAGCGGTCTCGCTGTTTGCCAACTACTCGCAAACGTTTATGCCGCAATCGTCCATTGCGAGCTACATCGGCGACCTGCCGCCGGAAACGTCAAATGCTTACGAATTAGGCGCAAAGTTCGACCTGTTCGACGGGGTTACCGCCAATATCGCGCTGTTTGATATTCACAAACGCAACGTGCTGTACAACGAAAGCGTGGGGGGTGAAACCATCGCCAAAACCGCGGGCCGCGTGCGCTCCCAGGGCGTGGAGGTGGATCTTGCCGGGTCACTGACCGAGAACACCAATATTATCGCCAGCTACGGGTATACCGACGCGAAGGTGCTGGAAGACCCGGACTACGCGGGCAAACCGTTGCCGAACGTGCCGCGCCATACCGGCTCCCTGTTCCTGACCTACGACATTCATAATGCGTTTGCCGGGAATACCCTGACGCTGGGCGGCGGCGGGCACGGCGTGAGCCGTCGTTCCGCAACCAACGGTGCGGATTACTATCTGCCGGGCTATTTTGTGGCGGATGCATTTGCGGCGTATAAGATGAAGCTGCAGTATCCGGTGACGCTGCAGGTGAACGTGAAGAACCTGTTTGATAAGACGTACTACACCTCATCTATCGCCACCAACAATCTGGGTAACCAGATTGGCGACCCGCGCGAAGTGCAGTTTACGGTGAAAATGGAGTTTTGATGTCAGTGCGGGGTGTTCCCCTCACCCTAACCCTCTCCCCAAAGGGGCGAGGGGATCGATCGTAGGCCCGGTAAGCGCAGCGCGACCGGGCAAAAAAAAGCCCTGCATCGCAGGGCTTTTTCAGCATCAGGCCTCAATATCCGCCATATCGCCTTTCTCCTGCAGCCAGTTACGACGGTCTTCCGAACGTTTCTTGGCAAGGAGCATATCCATCATAGCGTTGGTCTGCTGTTCGTCTTCGTCGCTGATCGTCAGCTGCACCAGACGGCGCGTGTTCGGATCCAGCGTCGTTTCGCGCAGCTGCATCGGGTTCATCTCGCCCAGCCCTTTAAAGCGCTGCACGTTTGGCTTGCCCTTCTTACGCTTCAGCTGTTCCAGCACGCCCGCTTTCTCTTCTTCCGTCAGTGCGTAGTAAACCTCTTTGCCGAGGTCGATACGGTACAGCGGCGGCAGCGCCACGTAGACGTGACCGTTTTTCACCAGCGTGCGGAAGTGCTTCACAAACAGCGCGCACAGCAGCGTGGCGATGTGCAGACCATCGGAGTCCGCATCCGCGAGGATACAGATCTTGCCGTAGCGCAGCTGGCTCAGATCGTCGCTGTCCGGATCGATGCCAATCGCGACCGAGATATCGTGGACTTCCTGCGAGGCCAGCACTTCATCAGACGAGACTTCCCAGGTGTTCAGGATCTTACCCTTGAGCGGCATGATCGCCTGATATTCACGATCGCGCGCCTGCTTGGCCGACCCGCCCGCCGAGTCCCCTTCCACGAGGAACAGTTCGGTACGGTTGAGATCCTGCGCGGTACAGTCTGCCAGCTTGCCCGGCAGCGCAGGGCCGCTGGTCAGCTTTTTACGCACCACTTTCTTCGCGGCACGCAGACGACGCTGGGCGCTGGAAATCGCCATTTCAGCCAGCATTTCTGCCGCCTGAACGTTCTGGTTAAGCCACAGGGTAAACGCATCTTTCACCACGCCGGAAACGAACGCCGCGCACTGGCGTGACGACAGGCGCTCTTTGGTCTGACCGGCAAACTGCGGATCCTGCATCTTCACGGAGAGCACATAAGCGCAGCGGTCCCAGATATCTTCCGCCGACAGCTTCACGCCGCGCGGCAGGATATTGCGGTATTCGCAGAATTCGCGCATCGCATCCAGCAGTCCCTGACGCAGGCCGTTGACGTGGGTACCGCCGAGCATGGTGGGGATCAGGTTAACGTAGCTTTCGGTCAGCAGCTCGCCGCCTTCCGGCAGCCACAGCAGCGCCCAGTCCACCGCTTCGGTGTCGCCGGTGAAATTGCCGACGAACGGTTTTTCCGGCAGCGTCGGCAGGCCGTTTACCGCTTCGCACAGATAGTCATTAAGGCCATCTTCGTAGCGCCAGGTCTGCTCGGTGTTGTTGACGTTATCCTTAAAGGTAATTTCCACGCCCGGACACAGCACCGCTTTGGCTTTCAGCAGGTGCGTCAGGCGGGAAACGGAAAAGCGCGGGCTGTCGAAGAAACTCTCGTCAGGCCAGAAATGAACGCTGGTGCCGGTGTTGCGTTTGCCGCACGTCCCGACAACCTGCAGATCCTGCACCTTCTCGCCGTTTTCAAACGCGATGTTGTACACCTGACCGTCGCGACGGACGTTCACTTCCACGCGTTTGGACAGGGCGTTGACGACGGAAATCCCCACGCCGTGGAGGCCACCGGAGAACTGGTAGTTTTTGTTGGAGAACTTACCGCCCGCATGCAGACGACAGAGGATCAGCTCAACGGCCGGGACGCCTTCTTCCGGGTGGATATCCACCGGCATGCCGCGCCCGTCGTCAATGACTTCCAGCGACTGATCGGCGTGCAGGATGACGTCAACGCGTTTGGCATGGCCCGCCAGCGCTTCGTCCACACTGTTATCAATAACTTCCTGGCCCAGATGGTTTGGGCGCGTCGTATCGGTGTACATCCCCGGGCGGCGGCGAACCGGCTCAAGCCCGGTGAGGACCTCAATGGCATCAGCGTTATAGGTTTGCGTCATGATTTAAACTAGCAATTCGCATTGATTGTCAGTGGCTGTGCAGTCCAAGAAAATCGACAATCTGGGTGAAATGATTCTCAAAGCCCGTGAAAGCATGGTTTCCGCCCTCTTCTATAGTCTGGCGGCAGGAGGCGTAATACGCCACTGCCTGGCGGTAATCCAGCACTTCATCTCCCGTCTGCTGCAGCAGCCAGATGAGATCCGGCGCCTCGAGCGGGTCGACCTGCATAACTTTGAGATCGTAAATATGGCGTGACTCTAGCACATATTGCTGGCCGGTGTAGGGGTTCTCGTTTTCGCCAAGAAAGTCCCGCAGCAGCTCAAATGGCCGTACCGCCGGATTAACCACCACGGCGGGCAGCATAAAGCATTGCGAGAGCCAGGTGGCGTAATACCCGCCCAGCGATGAACCGACCACACCGAAGGTTTCGCCGCCGTGCGCAAGCACAATGGATTCCAGCATCTCCGCGGCTTCTGCCGGGTAAGGCGGCAGCTGAGGGATAATCATCTCAACGTCGGGGTGATGCTCGCTCAGCCACTGGCGAAACTGTGTCGCTTTTGCGGAGCGCGGCGAGCTGTTGAATCCGTGCAGATAAAGGAGCGTAGACATCAATAGCCTTCTGAAGCGGTGTCCGGGCGGAATTGTGCGCCGGTCAAACGGCAGACTTCCGTGGTCAGCGTGCCGTCGGCATGCAGTTCCAGCCAGCGCCAGCCTGGCGCAATCGTATCCAGCGTAAAGTTGGCGCAGTGCGGCTTAAACTGAACGCAGGTCGACGGTGTCGCCAGCATGCGGCGCCCGTTCCAGTCGAGATCCTGCTCCTGGTGAATATGCCCACACAGCAGATTTTTCACCCGCGGGAACTTCGCCAGCACGCGATCCAGCGCCGCGGAGTTGCGCAGACTGTGCTGATCGAGCCAGCTGCAGCCCGCCGGCAGAGGATGATGATGAAGCAACAGCAGCGTGTGACGTTCAGGTTCAGCAGCCAGTTTGGTCTCCAGCCAATCGAGCTGAAACTCGCTTAACTCACCGTGCGGGACGCCAAACACCTGGCTATCCAGCAGCAGGATCTGCCACTGGTCACCCGCAAAAACACATTTCGCCGGAGAAATCCCCGCATCCTGGAGAGAACTGTACATGGCGGGCTGGAAATCGTGGTTGCCTGGCAGCCAGACGCAGGGCACGCTAAAGCTCGCGATGCCTTCAGCAAAATGCTGGTAGGCCGCGGAAGATTGATCCTGCGCCAGATCGCCCGTTGCGACAATCAGATCGCATGCACGGTTTTCAGCGTGAATGGCGCTCAGTACCGCCTGATAACTCTCCCAGGTGTTCACCCCCAGCAGCGTTTCATGCTTTTCGGCAAAAAGGTGGGTATCGGTGATTTGTAATATCCTGACTGGCGCCCCACCAGCAACAGTCAGGTTCAACAGGCTTTCCAAATGGTGTCCTTAGGTAGGTTTATGACGCTAACAAACCGGAATCGCCATTGCTCCATGTGCTAAACAATATCTTAGCCAGTCGGCTAAAAACTGGTTAATTTGATGCTTTTCGTCGCGTTGATGCAACTTTTTATTCGGGTAATCATACCGCGCCTTGAAGCGAAAGATCTGCTGGCTTGAACACACTTCAGCGACCATCGCGTCGTGATAGAGGCGTACCGTCATCGACGGCAGGCTCCAGTAGCTAATGCTGGGAGCCGTTTGCTCAATCTCCACCAGCGTAGTGTAGCGCGTTGATTCTGTTATCGTTAATCGATACTGCGCGTTGCTCACCTGATAGCTTACCGTTTCGCCGGGTGCGTCGTTTCTCGGCAGCAGGCGGCGCAATTGTGCGAAATTGGTTTCGCACAGGCGCATCATTTCTGGGAAGTCAGGCGTATAGCGCTTCATTTTTTCCACTCGTTTCGTAATGTCTGATAATGCAGCTGCAGCCATTGCAGGGCGATGACAGACGCTGCGTTGTCGATTTTCCCCTCTTCTACCCACTGGTAAGCCTGTTCCCGGCTTACCACATGAACCCGAATATCTTCGTTTTCATCAGCCAGACCGTGAATGCCTTCTGCGGTCGTGGCGTCCACTTCGCCCACCATTATGGATAAGCGTTCGCTGGTGCCTCCCGGGCTTGCCAGATAGCTCAGCACCGGTTTGGTACGGCCGACCACCAGCCCCGCCTCTTCCAGCGCCTCGCGCCGGGCGACGTCCTCAACCGACTCGCCTTCTTCGATCATCCCGGCCACCATCTCCAGCAGCCACGGGCTCTCACTGACGTCATAAGCGGCGATGCGGATCTGCTCCACCAGCACAACTTCGTCGCGCACTGGGTCAAAGGGTAGCAAGACTGCCGCATGCCCGCGCTCAAAAATTTCGCGTCTGATTTCGCCGCTCATTTCCCCGTTAAACAGGCGATGCCTGAAACGGTAAAGATCCATTGAAAAAAAACCGCTATAAAGCGTTTCTCGTGCAATAATTTCTACATCGTTTTTGGCGAAAGTCACGGGCAACTTATCTGGTTTTTGCATGAGTCGAGTCCTGGTAGCAATGGTGATGAAATTGTGAATTTCAAGGCTGTTTGGCTGCCGTTTGTAAGGCTATATGGTAGATTGGTGCAAATTACCGCCAGATGGCACGTAACGCCAACCTTTTGGTGTGGATGATTCTGTTAGAATCGGCAATTATTTTTTAATTAGATCAGCGCTAATACTGCTTCACAACAAGGAATGCAAATGAAGAAATTGCTCCCCATCCTTATCGGCCTGAGCCTGACGGGCTTCAGTGCAATGAGCCAGGCGGAAAACCTGTTACAGGTCTACCAGCAGGCACGTCTGGGCAACCCTGATTTACGTAAATCAGCGGCCGATCGTGATGCTGCGTTTGAAAAGATTAACGAAGCGCGTAGCCCCTTGCTGCCACAGTTAGGGTTAGGTGCAGATTATACCTACAGCAACGGTTTCCGCGACGCTAACGGCGTAAACTCCAATGCTACCAGCGCCTCACTGCAATTAACACAGACGCTGTTTGATATGTCCAAATGGCGTGCCCTGACCCTGCAGGAAAAAAGCGCAGGCATCCAGGATGTGACCTATCAGACCGACCAGCAGACGCTTATCCTGAACACGGCCACGGCGTACTTCAACGTGCTGAGCGCCATTGACGCGCTCTCCTACACCGAAGCGCAGAAACAGGCCATTTACCGTCAGTTAGATCAAACCACCCAGCGCTTCAACGTGGGTCTGGTGGCGATCACCGACGTGCAGAACGCCCGTTCACAGTACGATACCGTGCTGGCCAACGAAGTGACCGCGCGTAACAACCTCGACAACGCGCTGGAATCCCTGCGTCAGGTTACCGGGAATTACTATCCTGAGCTGGCCTCCCTGAACGTCGACAGCTTCAAAACGGATAAGCCGCAGGCCGTTAACGCCCTGCTGAAAGAGGCGGAAAACCGCAACCTGACGTTGCTGCAGGCGCGTCTGAGCCAGGACCTGGCCCGCGAGCAAATTCGTCAGGCGCAGGATGGCCATCTGCCAACCCTGAGCCTGAGCGCCTCTACCGGCATCTCTGACACCACTTACAGCGGCTCTAAGACCAACTCTGCCCAGTATGACGACAGCAATATGGGCCAGAACAAGGTGGGTCTGAGCTTCTCCCTGCCGCTGTATCAGGGCGGTCAGGTCAACTCCCAGGTGAAACAGGCGCAGTACAACTTTGTTGGCGCGAGCGAGCAGCTGGAAAGCGCCCACCGCAACGTGGTGCAGACCGTACGTTCATCCTTCAACAACGTGAACGCCTCAATCAGCAGCATCAACGCCTACAAACAGGCCGTTGTGTCGGCACAGAGCTCCCTGGACGCGATGGAAGCCGGCTACTCCGTCGGTACCCGTACTATCGTTGACGTGCTCGACGCGACCACCACGCTGTACAACGCGAAACAGCAACTCTCCAGCGCGCGTTATCAGTACCTGATTAACCAGCTGAATATTAAGCAGGCTCTGGGTACGCTGAACGAGCAAGACCTGCAGATGCTGAACAGCGCACTGGGCAAACCGGTCTCTACCTCTCCTGACAGCGTTGCGCCGGAGAACCCGGAGCAGGTTGCCGCGGTTGATAACTTCAACGCTAACGGCACGACCCCTGCTGCACAGCCTGCTGCCGCGCGCACTACCGCGCCTGCCAGCAAGAGCAATAATCCGTTCCGTAACTAAGCATTGCCCGATGGCGCTTCGCTTATCGGGCCTACTGAATCGTAGGCCGGGTAAGCGCAGCGCCACCCGGCGCAAAATCACATCCGAACGTAAGCCAACGTAAAGATCCCCCTGATTCCGCCCCTCTTCGCTTCATTTTCAACCACTCATCCTCTATCCTGAGCGTTATTACCACTGGGTCCTGGAAGACAAATATGAAACGGACAAAAACGATCAATCACGCGTCGTTCCGCAAGAGCTGGAACGCACGTCACCTCACCCCTGTTGCGCTGGCGGTTACCGCTGTCTTTATGCTGGCAGGCTGTGAGAAAAACGATGAAACGGTTTCGCTGTATCAAAACGCGGACGACTGCTCTGCCGCCACCGGTAAAGCGGCCGAATGTAAAACGGCCTACACCAGCGCGCTGAAAGAAGCGGAACGCACCGCGCCGAAATATGCCTCACGCGAAGACTGCGTAGCGGAGTTTGGCGAAGGTCAATGCCAGCAGGCACCGGCTCAGGCCAGCACTGCGCCAGAAAATCAGGCGCAGGCGCAGTCCAGCGGCAGCTTCTGGATGCCGCTGATGGCCGGTTACATGATGGGCCGTCTGATGGGCGGCGGTGCAGGCTACCAGCAGCAGCCGCTGTTTAGCTCGAAAAACCCAGCCAGCCCGGCTTATGGTCAATATACCGATGCCAGCGGCAAAGGCTACGGCGCAGCCACCCCTGGCCGCACCGTGACGGTACCGAAAACGGCGATGGCGCCGAAGCCTGCGACCACCAGCACCATCACCCGCGGCGGGTTCGGTGAGTCTGTGGCGAAACAGACCAGCATGCAGCGCAGCGCGACAGGCACCTCTTCTACTCGCTCAATGGGCGGCTGATCATGGAACGAGTCAGTATTACCGAGCGTCCGGACTGGCGCGAAAAAGCCACCGAGTACGGCTTTAACTTCCACACCATGTACGGCGAGCCGTACTGGTGTGAAGACGCTTACTACAAGCTCACGCTGGCCCAGGTTGAGAAGCTGGAAGAGGTAACGGCCGAGCTGCACCAGATGTGCCTCAAGGTGGTGGAAAAAGTCATCGACAGCGACGAGCTGATGGCCAAGTTCCGCATTCCAAAGCACACCTGGAGCTTTGTCCGCCAGTCGTGGAAAACGAATCAACCTTCGCTTTACTCTCGCCTGGATCTGGCGTGGGACGGCAAAGGCGAGCCTAAGCTGCTGGAAAACAACGCCGATACCCCAACGTCCCTGTACGAAGCGGCGTTCTTTCAGTGGATCTGGCTGGAAGACCAGGCCAATGCCGGCAACCTGCCGGAAGGCAGCGACCAGTTCAACAGCCTGCAGGAGAAGCTGATCGAGCGCTTCGCCGAGCTACGCGAGCAGTTTGGCTTTAACCTGCTGCATCTCGCCTGCTGCCGCGACACGGAAGAAGACCGTGGCACGGTTCAGTATCTGCAGGATTGCGCCGCCGAAGCGGAGGTGGCGACCGAGTTCCTCTATATCGAGGATATCGGCCTGGGTGAAAAAGGTCAGTTCACGGACATGCAGGATCAGGTGATCAGCAACCTGTTCAAGCTCTACCCGTGGGAATACATGCTGCGCGAGATGTTCTCCACCAAGCTGGAAGACGCGGGCGTACGCTGGCTGGAACCGGCCTGGAAAAGCATTATCTCCAACAAGGCCCTGCTGCCGATGCTGTGGGAAATGTTCCCGAATCACCCGAACCTGCTGCCAGCGTACTTCGCGGAAGATAATTACCCGCAGATGGAGAAATACGTCGTTAAGCCGATCTTCTCCCGCGAAGGCGCGAACGTGTCGATTATCGAAAACGGTAAAACGCTGGAAGCGGTTGAAGGGCCGTACGGTGAAGAAGGGATGATCGTCCAGGAGTTCTATCCACTGCCGAAGTTTGGCGACAGCTATACGCTAATTGGCAGCTGGCTCATTAACGATCAACCTGCTGGAATTGGCATTCGCGAAGATCGCGCGCTGATCACGCAGGACCTGTCACGGTTCTATCCGCATATTTTTGTGGAGTAAGATCTGCCGGGTGGCGGCTTCGCCTGACCCGGCCTACGGTTTTGTAGGCCCGGTAAGCGTAGCGCCACCGGGCATGTTTTCACCCTACCTGCACCGACAGCATACTCAGGCTTCCCATCTCAATCCCGTCGACCGGGATCGTCACCGGCTCCTGGCCATCCCACGCGCCAAGCACGTACAGCAGCGGCAGGAAATGCTCCGGCGTCGGGTTAGAGAGCGAACCGCCCTCATGATCCAGATAGTTCACCAGCGGATGTGCCTCAGCCGGACCCTGCCAGGTCAGGTTCGCTTTAACGTAGTCATTAAAAGCGGTCGCCCACGGGTAAGGCGTATTCTCACCGTGCCAGCGTGCCGTGCGCAGGTTGTGCACCACGTTGCCGCTTGCCACCAGCATGATGCCTTCATCACGAAGCGCTGCCAGCTTACGGCCCATCTCCAGATGCCAGGCGGCCGGTTTGGTGCTGTCGATGCTCAGCTGCACCATCGGGATATCCGCATCAGGATACATTTTAATCAACACGCCCCACGAGCCGTGGTCAAAACCCCAGGCTTCTTTATCCAGCGCAACCGGAACAGGCGCCAGCAGTTCCACCAGCCTTTGTGCCAGCTCAGGCGAGCCGGGGGCCGGATAGTGGGTGTCATACAGCGCCTGCGGGAAGCCGCCAAAATCATGAATGGTCTTTGGCGCTTCCATGGCGGTCACGCCTGTGCCGCGGGTGAACCAGTGCGCGGATACCACCACAATCGCTTTTGGACGCGGCAGCGTCTCGCCCAGGCTACGCCATGCGCGGGTATAGACGTTGTCTTCCAGAACGTTCATTGGGCTGCCGTGGCCTAAAAACAGGGCTGGCATACGGGAAGAAGTCATGATGATATCCTTACAGAAGGTGTCAATTTAATGGTGCTACATTACGCGCAATCCGGCAAAGATGAACGCAGATAAGCGTGAAGATCATCATCAGGAAATTTGAATGTAAGGAATGTGTAAAGCCGGGGTTCGCCCCTCGCTTTGCCAGAAATGAATCATTTATATTAATGAGAATCATTATCATAAGGAGCAATGCATGTCAGTCCCTCTGATCCTGACCATACTGGCGGGCGCCGCGACGTTCATCGGCGCGATCCTCGGCGTGCTTGGTCAAAAGCCATCAAACCGCGTGCTGGCCTTCTCGCTGGGCTTTGCTGCCGGGATCATGCTGCTCATCTCCCTGATGGAGATGCTCCCTGCGGCGCTGGGCACGGAAGGCATGTCTCCGCTGCTGGGCTACGGCATGTTTGTCGTTGGCCTGCTGGGATACTTCGCGCTCGACCGCATGTTGCCCCACGCGCACCCTCAGGACTTAATGCAAAAAAACGTAGCGCCCGCGCCGCGCAACATTAAGCGCACCGCCATTTTGCTGACGCTGGGCATAAGCCTGCACAACTTCCCGGAAGGCGTGGCGACGTATGTCACCGCCAGCAGCAACCTGGAAATGGGCCTCGGCATCGCCCTGGCGGTGGCGTTGCACAATATTCCTGAAGGACTCGCGGTGGCCGGTCCGGTCTATGCCGCTACGGGCTCAAAGCGCACGGCAATCTTCTGGGCCGGAATCTCCGGCATGGCGGAAATTCTCGGCGGCGTGCTGGCCTGGCTCATCCTCGGTAGCCTGGTTTCGCCGGTCGTCATGGCTGCCATTATGGCCGCGGTTGCGGGGATTATGGTTGCGCTGTCGGTAGACGAGCTGATGCCGCTGGCGAAAGAGATCGATCCAAACAACAACCCAAGCTATGGCGTCCTGTGCGGGATGTCGGTGATGGGGCTAAGTCTGGTCTTACTTCAGGCCGCAGGCATTGGCTGACGTGACGGGCGCCTCCTGAAACGGAGGCGCCTATTATTTGTTAAAGGAATAACTTTTTACGGAATATACGCCCCGCCTACTTCCTTATAAAAAAATCAAGTTTTTTATTGAACATTACTGTGCGTAATAACACTAAACAATGCATCCGGCATTATAATTTACACTGCTTGAAATTCATCCAGTTACAATAACCCGTATTTATATTTTAATTATATCTACAATGATTTTTAAGCGTGGTTAATCGCATTGCCCATCCGGAGATCGGTATACTTTCCTGGCAATATTCTGATTAATATTCAGGATATGAATTCAACTGAAAAAGGATATTTTCATGTTTACAGGAAAAAAAGCGCTTTTAGCCGTGGCAATGGCCACGCTTATTTCTGGCTCGGCATTGGCTGCAGAACAAGGCTCAGGCAAGATCAAATTCAAAGGGGTGGTGATTGATGCGCCGTGCAGCATTGCTCCTGATAGCGTTGATAAAGAAGTCGATCTGGGTGAAATTACGACTGCCGTTATTAATGCCAATAAAAAATCGTCTCCCGTTGCGGTAGATATCAACCTGGAAAACTGCCAGCTGGACGATCCAGGCGATGAAACCGATACCCCAATCACCAAAGTTGACGTCACGTTCACCAGCTCCGCCACAGATACAACGGATACCAGCCTGATGACCAACACGTATGCCAGCGGCGCGCAGAACGTGGGCGTCCGTCTGCTGGATAATGCGGAAGCGAACATCACCCTGGGTAGCGCCAGTGAAGTTACCCTGCTGGCAGGCTCCGCCACCCAGACGCTGCACTTTAAGGCGCAGATGGAAGTGCTGAGCGGCAAAACGGCAACGCCGGGTCAGGTTGAAGCCACCGCAAACTATGTGCTGGCATATAAATAATTCGAATTTACCTCGTTATCTACCGACTGGCTCGTTATGCCAGTCGGCATTTTATATTTACCTTGAGCAACAGGATGATGAAACATAAATCAACATGCATAATCATCATTACCGCCCTGTTAATGACGAAAGTCGCCTCTGGTACCGAATTTAATATTAATGCCATCGATAAAGATCAGCGCAACAGTGTCGATTTAACTCAATTTAAAGATCGCGCTTCCGTCGTCCCCGGTCGTTATTTTGTTACGGTTTCAATTAATGACACCCCCTTAGCAAACGGCTGGCAGTTAACGTGGAAAAAAGTGAATGATGCAGTTCAGGTCTGTATTCCCGCCGAACTGGCCGACACGTTCGGCCTGCAGGATAAAATACGGGAATCGCTCACTGAAAAAGAGGGCTGTATAGACTTCGCCCCGCTGCCGGACATTCATTTTACCTTTGAACAAGCAAGCCAGACGCTAAACGTGTCCATTCCCCAGGCGTGGCTGCAGTACCGTTCTGCCGACTGGATGCCCCCGTCAACCTGGGATAACGGCGTGGCGGGCGTCCTGCTGGACTACAATCTTTTTGCCAGCCACTACCAGCCCAACAGCGGCAGCAGTTCAGACAATGCCAACACTTACGGCACGGCGGGCGCGAACGTCGGCGCCTGGCGGCTGCGCAGCGATTATCAATACAACCAGACGCACGCGGACGGCGGTTCAGAGCATAACGGGCGCTTCTCGCGCGTTTATATGTTCCGCCCCCTCCCCACCATGGGCGCAAAGCTGACGCTCGGCGAGACGGATTTCCAGTCGTCGATTTTCGACGCCTTCACCTACACCGGCGCGTCGCTTATCAGCGATGAGCGCATGCTGCCGTGGTCACTGCGCGGCTATGCGCCACAAATCTCCGGTATTGCCCAAACCAACGCGACGGTCACCGTAAGCCTCGCCGACAGGGTCATCTATCTAACAAAAGTCCCGCCGGGCCCGTTCATCATTCAGGATCTCAACCAGTCGGTGCAGGGCACGCTCGACGTGAAGGTGACGGAAGAAGATGGCCGGGTGAGTACGTTCCAGGTCTCCGCCGAATCCGTCCCCTTCCTGACGCGTCAGGGCCAGGTTCGCTACAAGCTGGCGGCAGGCAAGCCGCGAAAGGACGCATCGCATGACGTTGAGGACAGCACCTTCATGAGCGGCGAGTTTTCCTGGGGTATGCTGTCGCAAACCTCGCTCTATGGCGGAACGCTGGCCGATGGTGACCACTACCGAGCCCTGGCCGCCGGGCTGGGACAAAACATGGCGTATCTGGGCGCGCTCTCGTTTGATATCACCCGGGCCACCAGCCAGCTGCCGGGCGCGGATCCGCAGGCGGGCTACAGCTACCGTTTTAACTACAGTAAACGGTTCGACACCACCGGTAGCCAGCTTACGCTGGCGAGCTACCGCTACTCGGACCGTCAGTTCCTGAGCTATGCGCGCTATCTGGATAACGACAACAGCGACAGCCAGACGGAAAAACAGACCCTCAGCGTCACCGCCAGTCAGTACATATCGGCCCTCTCGCTAAACCTTTATCTGAGCATGCTGCGCCAAACCTGGTGGGACGACTCGCCTTCCACGACCGGCAGCGTCACCGCAGGCTATAACTTCGACCTTGGCCGCTGGAAAAACCTTGGCCTGACCCTGTCGCTGAGCAGAACCCATTACGAAGATGATGAAGAGGACGATAACCAGTTTTATCTCTCGCTGAGCGTGCCGCTCGATCCTGACCATCGCCTGAACTACGACCTGCGCAACGGCGACAGCCTGAGCCAGAGCGTCTCCTGGTACGATACCTCTGACCGGAACAATACCTGGGGCGTCTCTGCTGGCACCGAGAGCGAAAAAGCCGATGCGGGCGCACAGTTCAGCGGAAACTATCAGCACTAATCTTCGCTGGGGGATCTCAACGTCTCGGGCAGCTATAAGGCGAATGAGTACAACTCAATGAGCGCCAGCTGGAACGGATCGTTTACCGGGACGGCGAAAGGGTTTGCCCTGCACCGTCGCAGCTACGGCAATGAGCCACGCGTCATGGTCAGCACTGACGGCGTGGGCCATATCCCGCTGAACGTATCGCATGACGAAACCAACGCGTCGGGTATCGGCGTTCTGCCGTCGTTTTCCAGCTATACCCCGGCCAGCGTGCGGGTCAACATGAACAATTTGCCTGACGGCGTTGACGTCGATACGCGGGTGGTCACTTCCACCTGGACAGAAGGCGCCATCGGCTATCGACAAATCGCGACCCGAGCCGGTAACGATATTGCCGGCATTTTGCGAACGCCTTCCGGGACACCGCCGCTCGGCGCCCTGGTCCGCCTGCAGGATAACGGCCTGCAGGTCGGCATGGTCGCCGAGGAGGGCCGCGTCTGGCTGGGCGCCGTCCAGCCTGAGCAACAGTTCCTGGTCACGTGGGGAGACAACCATCAGTGTCGCTTCTCGTTACCTTCTCACCTTGAAAACAGTATGCAGCTCATGCTGCCTTGCCAGTAAGAAACCATGATGAAACTCACCCCACTCAAGGCCCTGAGCCTGATGTTGCTCGGCACCGCATTGAACGCGCATGCCGCCATTAACCTGGACCGCACGCGGATCGTTTTTCCCGAAGGGGACAAGGCAAGCAGCCTGAAAGTCGATAACCAGAGCAAAACCTTACCCTACCTGGCGCTTTCCTGGATTGAAGACGAAAACGGGCGCAAAGAGGACAGCCACTTCATGGCGCTGCCGCCCATTCAGCGTATTGAAGCGGGCGCGTCATCGCAGGTCAGGATTGTGAAGCAGGCGGCGGTTGGGCAGTTGCCGAAGGACAGAGAGTCGCTGTTTTACTTCAACCTGCGCGAAGTTCCGCCCAAAAGCGGCGCCAGCGAGGCGCGCAGCGTTATGCAGGTGGCCATGCAGAGCCGCATTAAGCTGTTCTGGCGGCCAAAAGCCATCACCAAAAAGCCGGGTGATCAAAGCGAAATGCGCATGGAAATTACCGCCACCGCAACGGGGCTCAGCGTGCATAACCCCACGCCCTATTACATCACCCTCGCGTGGCTGAGTAAAAATGCGAAAACCCAGCTGCCGGGCTTCGACAGCCTGATGATTGCTCCGTTTGCCACGGCGTCCACCTCTACCAGCGACTACCACGGCAGCTACTACAGCGTGGGTTACATTGATGATTACGGCGCGCTGAAAAAAGTGGACGTTACCTGTGCGGGTAAGGCGCCATGTCAGCTCAGCGAGCGGAAGGGTCAAAACAATGCGCAAGCTCGTTAATTGTCTGTTTTTGCTGCTGTTCGCCCTTCTGCCCGTCAGAGAGGCGCTGGCGCTTGACTGCTATCTCGGCGTTTCCGGCGGGCCCGTCGAGGAGACAAAAACGATCTCCCCTTTTGCCATTCCCAGCAACGCGCAGGTGGGGGAAAAGATATGGGAATCTGACGATATCAAAGTCCCTGTGACCTGAGACCACAACACCACCAGTAATTTTGAAAAAGAGGACATCTACGCCTGGGTTAACCCCTACCCGTCGGCGTCCGATCCCTACTACGAGCTCGGCGTAACCTATGAAGGGATTGACTACGATGCGACGGGGCAACCCAACGGGGTTGATACCTCCCAGTGCCTTGATAACAAACAGATCACTATCTATACCCCCGCCCAAATCCAGCAAATGGGCTGGGAGAACCGCATCTGTTCCGGCAATGCGAACGACATTCACACCTCACGCACGTTCATCGTGCGCTTTCGTCTGTACGTCAGAATCAAGGTCATGCCGCCGCACGGCTACGTCAGCACGCTCGGGGACTATATCGTGGTGCAGTTCGACGGCAAGGGTGGCGTCAACCAGATGTCCGACGCGAAAAACCTGAAGTATCATATTAATGGCCTGAACAATATCACCGTGCTGGACTGCGGGGCGACCTTCAGCATCTATCCGGAAAATCAGGAGATTGATTTTGGTACGTTCAGCGCTCGCGACATAATGAATCAGGGAAAGCGAACGCGCACGTTCTCGGTCAGAACGACCAAGATACAGGACGCCGAGTGTTCCGATGGGTTTAAAATGGATTCGTCGTTCTATACGAACGAGACGCTGAGCGAAGAAGATACCGCCCTGCTCATCGGTAACGGCCTGAAATTACGCATCCTTAACGGAACGCAGCCCTACACCTTTAACCGATACGAAGAGTATGCCGATTTTACCGGCAGTACGTTGCAGTACGAACAGACCTATACCGCTGAGCTGACGCCGGTGCCGGGAAAGGCGATCCAGTCCGGACCGTTTGAAACCGTGGTGCTGTTCAAAATTAACTACCACTAAACGTAAAAAAGCCGGGTTTCCCCGGCTTTTTCACATCAGCAGTTTCAGCTGGCTTTGCGCTCGTGCGCCTGGCGGTACTCGACCAGATCTTCAATCGTGACCACCGGCATGTTGTGCAGACGCGCAAAGGTGATGCACTCCGGCGCGCGCGCCATGGTGCCGTCATCGTTAGTCAGTTCACACAGCACGCCCGCAGGTTTGAAGCCCGCCAGCGTCACCAGATCGATGGTCGCTTCGGTGTGGCCGCCGCGGGTCAGGACGCCGCCCGCCTGCGCGCGCAGTGGGAAGACGTGGCCTGGACGATGCAGATCGGAGGGCTTCGCATCATCAGCAATGGCGGCACGTACGGTGGTCAGACGGTCAGCCGCAGACACACCGGTGGTCACGCCATGCGCCGCTTCAATGGTCACGGTAAATCCGGTCCCAAAGGCGCTGGTGTTGTTTTCGACCATCATTGGCAGCTCAAGCTGCTTACGACGATCTTCAGTAATACACAGGCATACGATGCCGCTGCCGTGACGAATGGTCAGCGCCATCTGTTCAACGGTCATGTTTTCGGCGGCGAAAATCATGTCGCCTTCGTTTTCACGGTTTTCATCGTCAAGCACCATCACACCGCGGCCTTCGCGCAGTGCATCCAGTGCATGTTCAACACGTTGAGTTGAAGTGCCAAAAGAGGAAAGTAGCGTCTGATTCATGGTAAAAAAACCTCATTAACATTATGGTTACCAGAATCAGGGCAGTCTTAGGAGCGCCGTATAAGCGGCAAAAAGATAACGTGAGCGGGCCCATGCCCGACTGGATCGTTACTCTCTCCCATCCGGACTCTAACCGTCGGCCCCGGAATTACACCGGATCTGCTGACCTTTGAGAATTCACCCAAAGCGCTCGCGGGCTTTCAGCGTTAAGCTGATTTACCGCCGGTGGGGAATTTCGCCCCGCCCTGAGAATAAGCGAGATAACTATAACGCTATTGATTATCCTGGGCAATGCATAAGCATCAAACAATTTTGTTTACCCCGGGCATGACGCGCTACAATGGACACTGACACCTTTCCATCAAGGGAAACGACAATGATTGACCCGAAGAAAATTGAGCAAATTGCGCGTCAGGTTCATGAATCCATGCCGAAAGGCATTCGTGAATTTGGTGATGACGTTGAGAAGAAAATCCGCCAGACGCTGCAGGCGCAGTTGGTTCGCCTTGATCTAGTCAGCCGCGAAGAGTTTGACGTGCAGACCCAGGTTCTGCTGCGCACCCGCGAGAAGCTGGCACTGCTGGAACAGCGTCTGACCGAGCTGGAAAACCGCAATGCACCGGAAGAAGTGAAGCCGGCACCGGCTATTCCACCGGTGGACGACCAGGAGTAAGTGCGGCCTGTTGTGCCCGGTGGCGGCTACGCCTTACCGGGCCTACATGAACGCGTAGGTCGGGTAAGGCGCAGCCGCCACCCGACATAAAAAAACGGGCCAACAGGCCCGTTTTTTACTGACTGTCTTTCTGGATCTTCTTGATGATGTTGGTGGTGGAACACCCGTCCTCAAAGTTGAGCACCATCACCTCGCCGCCGTTGGCCCAGACTTCTTCGCTGCCTGCGATTTGCTCCGGCTTGTAATCCCCGCCTTTCACCAGCAGGTCCGGCAGAATACCGGCAATCAGGCGCTGCGGCGTGTCTTCTTCAAACGACACCACCCAGTCCACGGCTTCCAGCGCGCCGAGCACGATCATACGCTGCTCCAGCGGGTTCACCGGACGGGTTTCCCCCTTCAGACGTTTGGTCGACGCATCGCTGTTCACTGCCACAATCAGACGATCGCCCAGCTTGCGCGCATTCGCCAGATAGGAGACATGGCCCGCGTGCAGAATGTCGAACACACCGTTGGTCATTACCACTTTCTCACCGCGCTTGCGCGCGGCGGCGACAGCCACTTTAAGCTCGTCTTCGGTCATCACACCGAAACCGGTGTCCGCACGGCCGCGCACCGCGTTTTCCAGCTCGATTGGGGACACGGTTGAGGTACCGAGTTTACCGACGACCACACCCGCCGCGGCGTTAGCGAAGTAGCACGCCTCTTCCAGGGAGTTACCCGCGGCCAGCGTCGCCGCCAGCACGCCGATCACCGTATCACCGGCACCGGTCACGTCGTACACTTCCTGCGCCTGGGTTGGCATATGCAGCGGCGCCTTGCCCGGCTGCAGCAGCGTCATCCCCTGCTCGGAGCGGGTCACCAGCAGCGCAGAGAGCTCGAAGTCAGCAATGATCTTCATGCCGCGCTCAACCAGCTCTTCCTCGGTTTTGCATTTGCCCGCCACCGCTTCAAACTCGGAGAGGTTTGGCGTCAGCAAGGTTGCGCCGCGATAGCGCTCAAAGTCGGTGCCTTTCGGGTCGATCAGCACCGGTACGCTGGCCTTACGCGCCAGCTGGATCATCGTCTGCACGCTGGCCAGCGCGCCTTTCGCGTAGTCGGACAGCACCAGCGCGCCGATATTGCCCAACGCCTGGTTAATGCGCTCGTGCAGCGGCTTGGGATCAACGCCTTCGAACCCTTCTTCAAAGTCGAGGCGGATCAGCTGCTGGTTGCGTGACAGCACGCGCAGCTTGGTGATGGTTGGGTGGGTCGGAACAGAAACGAAATCGCACTTCACGTTCACGTCCGCCAGCGACTTGCTCAGCGCGCGCGCCGCATCGTCGATACCGGTCAGGCCAACCAGACGCGAGTGCGCGCCCAGAGAGGCTATGTTCATCGCCACGTTTGCCGCGCCGCCGGGACGCTCTTCAATGGTGTCTACCTTAACCACCGGTACCGGTGCTTCCGGAGAGATGCGGCTGGTCGGTCCATACCAGTAGCGATCCAGCATCACATCCCCAACAACCATTACTCCAGCACGTTCAAACTCTGGCAGTGTTACTTTCATTCCTGACTCCAGAAAGATTCACAATTTGCGCGCGATAATATCACACTTGATTTGTTACGCACGGTTCCACCAGCCACTTCTGCCAGCTGGCCGTTACCTGAGCGCGTTCTGCGACAAAACAGTCCAGCGCCACGTGGCCCGGCTGCTCCTGCAGCGCCAGGTGGTGAAGTTCGTCGCGCAGCGTCGTGTAGGCGCGGGTTAAGGCCTGCGCCTCCTGCTCGTCCATGATGTCGTTTTGCGCCAGCAGTTCCAGAATGCGCACGTTATCGGACCAGCGGGTCAGCTTCGGCTTGTCGTGCGCGTGGAGCAGCACCAGATACTGGGTAATAAACTCAATATCGGTAATCCCGCCCTCGTCGGCTTTGATATCAAAGCGATCGCGGTGTTTATTACCCAGGTGCGCGCGCATTTTCTCGCGCATCTCGCGCACTTCGGTCTGCAGCGTACTACCCTCGCGCGGGGTGGTCATGACGTCCTTACGAATGGCATCGAACTGCGTTTTGAGCTGCGGATCGCCATACACTACGCGGGCGCGCACCAGCGCCTGATGCTCCCACGTCCAGGCTTCATTCTTCTGGTAATCGGCGAAGGATTCCGTTGAGGTGACCAGCATGCCCGCCGCGCCGGACGGACGCAGGCGCGCATCGACTTCATACAAAATGCCCGACGAGGTGCGGGTGCTGAACAGGTGCATAATGCGCTGAGCCAGGCGCAGATAGAACTGACGCCCGTCAATCTCGCGCTCGCCGTCGGTCATCACGTCAACCGGGCAGTCGTGCAGGAAGATTAAATCCAGATCGGAGCTGTATCCCAGCTCCCAGCCGCCGAGCTTGCCGTAACCCACCACGGCAAACCCTCGCCCCTCACGGTCAGCAAGGTGCTTCGGCTGGCCGTAGCGGGCCACCATCTGCACCCACGCCTGCTGCACGACCGCGTCGATGATCGCCTCCGCGAGCCAGGTTAAGTGATCGCTCACTTTCATCACCGGCAGCGTTCCGGCGATGTCCGCCGCCGCCACGCGCAGCATCTGGGCCTGCTTAAACTGACGCAGCGCCTCCAGCTGCTGCTCTTCGTCCTCTTCCGGCACGCGCAGCAGATACTGACGCAGCTCGTCACGGTAGGCATCCGTCGCCGTGGGTTGATACAGGGTATTCGGGTCGAGCAGTTCATCCAGCAGCAGCGGATAGCGCGCCAGCTTGTTGGCCACCATCGGGGAGGCGGCGCAGAGCGTAATCAGGTGCTTGAGTGCCCCCGGAAACTCGCTCAAAAGCTCCAGATACGTGGTGCGCGTGATGATCCCGCTCAGCAGCGGCATCATGCGCGACAGCGGCACCGGCGCATCCGCCCGCGAGCAGACCTCGCTCAGCAGGTGCGGCATCAGGTGATCCAGCACCTGTCGACCGCGCGGGCCGATGGCGCGCTTGTTCAGCTCAAGACGGAAATCGGCAATCAGCGCCACCACGCGATGGCGCGCGTCGTCGGTTAAATGCGTCAGCACCGGCGTGGTGTCATCTTCCTGGAGCGCGTCCTGCCACAGCTCGCGCCAGTGCTCGGAAAGCGCATCGTCCTGCGATTCACTTTCATCATCACCTATCAGTTCGTTAAAGATGCGACGCACGCCTGCCATGTGGGCATCGAGCCGTTCGGTTAGCGTTGACCAGTCATCCACGCGCATGCCCCAGGCCAGACGCGCCCGGTTAAGGTCATCCCCCGGCAGGGTCTGGGTCTGTTCGTCGTTGATGCTTTGCAGCAGGTTTTCCAGACGACGCAGGAACAGATAGGCCTCGCGCAGGGTTTGCGCGTCGCCGTCCGGCAGCAGGTGAAGCTGCTCGATGGCGCTCAGCGTCGGGAGCAGCGAGCGGGATTGTAGCGACGGCTCGCGCCCGCCGCGAATCAGCTGGAAGACCTGGACGATAAATTCGATTTCGCGAATACCACCCGCGCCAAGCTTGATGTTGTCCTTCAGCCCACGACGGCGAACCTCACGGGCAATCATCCCTTTCATATTGCGCAGGGACTGGATGACGCTGAAGTCGATATAGCGACGGAACACGAACGGGCGCAGCATGGCACGCAGTTCGTTGGCGTAGGCGTCATCGCTGTCGCCCATGATCCGCGCTTTGACCATCGCATAACGCTCCCAGTCGCGCCCCTGCTCCTGGTAGTAATCCTCCAGCGCGGCAAAGCTCAGCACCAGCGGCCCGCTATCGCCGAACGGACGCAGGCGCATGTCCACGCGGTAGACAAAACCATCCTGCGTCGGCTGATCCAGCGCCTTAATCAGACGCTGACCGAGACGGGTAAAGAACTGGGCGTTGTCCAGCTCGCGACGGCCGCCGCGCGTGGAGCCGTTCTCAGGCCAGGCGAAAATCAGGTCGATATCGGAGGAAAAGTTCAGCTCGCAACCGCCCAGCTTGCCCATCCCCAGAATCAACAGCGGCTGAGGAACCCCTTCCTCGCTGCACGGCGTGCCCCACTCTTTACAGCAGGCGGCGTAGAGCCAGTCGCGCGCGGCGACAATCAACGTCTGCGCCAGCTCGCTTAACTGCTGCAGCGTACTCTCTTCACTCACCAGCTCTAGCGCCTGCGCCCAGGCAATGCGCACCATCACACGACGGCGGAACTGACGCAGGACGCGCATCAGCGTCGCCTCATCCGCGACGTCTTCAAGCGCGGCCTGCAGCCAGCCGGCATAATGCCGCCACTCGTCCGCCTGCGGCGGTGCGTTCTCAAGCTCCGCCAGCCAGTCCGGGTAGACGGCGATGCTTTCCTGCACAAAATCACTGAAGACGAGCACGCTTTTCGCCTGCTCGCTTAACGATGACGCCGGTAATGACTCAGGCAGACGTTCGCAAACGGTCTGCCACTGCTGCTGTAACGGTGAAGAAAGCGGCATTCTAGGGGTTCCTTGCCAGAGTTAACGTTTTCCGCTGTGCAGCCAGTACGGCTCCTGCGAAATGGCCTCATTACGGAAATGCTCAATTTCAATATGCTGACGGGTTTCGATGGCATGCTTCAGCCCCTGCCAGTTTTCCAGCCACGCCTGCGCCTGTGGCCCGTCGTAGGCACCGGAAAGGAGCAGCATGCTGTCGATGTTGCGCGAAAGACGGGGAAGCTGATCACCATATTTATCGCCGAGCGGATACGCAAAGGTGCTCTTCAGTTCAGCGGCATGACGGGAAAGATGAATGTCCGCGAAACGCTTAAAGTTTTCCGCGATTTTGGCCTCGGCTTTCGCATCCAGGAAGGCGCGCCAGCCACGCGTGACCAGAAACTCGGTCAGCGCCAGTTTTGCCGAAGCGGCTTGCGGGCTGTAAATCGCCGTTTGCGCCGAGACGTCCGAGAGCATCAGCGTCTCAGTTTGCGTCAGCAGATCACGTAAGTGAGCGCTCGCTTTGCGAGGAACGATCCCGCCGAACAGCGCCAGGGTATGGCGCACCAGGGCTATCGCCGCGAGCACGTGGGATTTGGCGTTTTTCACATTTCGCACCCACAGCTCTTCGTGGTACTGCCACTGCGAAAGCGCCAGCTCCAGCGCGGCTTCCAGCCCCTGCTCAACGCTGGCTTTCGGCGCAACGCGCAAAATGATCGTCTCTTTCAGAACGCGCGGCGCATTTCCGGCCGCCAGATGGTAACCCCGCGCGGCTTTACTCAGGCTTCCCTGACGCAGTCCGGACTGACTCACCAGCCTGCGCGCCAGCTTCAGCACGTCATTCGCGTCCCCTTCCAGCAGTTCAAGCTCCAGTTCACAAATGGGTTCCTGGAACTCCCCCGCCTTCACCTCACCGAGATCGAGAGCGATTTCGATGCGGCTTTTACCTTCCGTCACCAGCCATTTCTCGCGCCAGAAATCGGTGCTGAACAGCGGCTGCACCTGCTCTGCCAGCGTGGCAGGCAGCTCGCCTTCCGGCCAGACGTCCGTCGGGAAGCGTTCGAGCTCAAGTTCTGGCTGACTGATGTCGATATTGTATTCCGGACGCTGATGTAACCCGCCGACCACGCGGCCGGCAATTTTCATCGTCATCTCGTAGCGCCCGCTCGCGCCACGGATGCGCAGCCCCATATCGTGGCGGCGCAGCCAGTTGTCCGGCGTTTCGTAATAGATATTAAGCAGTTGTACCGGTGCATGGTGTTCGCCGGAGAGCGTATGCAGATGCTGGCGGAGTGCGTCAACGCTGTCTTTTTCGACGATAAATTTTAATTCGATTTCCTGAGCCATAGCCTTGTACTTTTGCGGGCGTCACAGACGCGTCAATGAGGGCGAACTTCCTCGCCATTTGTTTGTCAGTACATAGTATTTTGCGCCAAATTGCCATGCAATGAGCAATTTGTCGGGCGTAAATGTCCAGAGTCGTGACACAGATGATTCTGATTGCTGACGAATGCTTTGCGTAGAGACACTGTTGCCACTACTATCGTTCCACTATTTATGAAAATAACGACTAATGATGCTTAAATTACGCCTGATTGGACTTACTTTACTCGCTTTTAGCGCCGCAACAGCCGTGCACGCTGAAGAGAAGCGTTACGTTTCTGACGAACTGAACACCTGGGTACGCAGTGGCCCCGGAGATAATTATCGCCTCGTGGGCACGGTCAATGCCGGCGAGGAAGTTACCCTGTTACAGACCAACGCGGACACCAACTACGGTCAGGTTCGCGACAGTTCTGGCCGTACGTCCTGGATCCCGCTGAAAGAGCTGAGCACCGTGCCAAGCCTGCGCACCCGCGTGCCGGATCTGGAAAATCAGGTGAAAACCCTGACCGACAAGCTGAACAACATCGACGGAACCTGGAACCAGCGTACCGCCGAAATGCAGCAGAAAGTGGCGCAGAGCGACGGTGTGATTAACGGGCTGAAAGAAGAGAACCAGAAGCTGAAAAACGAGCTGATTGTCGCGCAGAAGAAAGTGAATGCCGCCAACCTGCAGCTCGATGACAAACAGCGCACCATCATCATGCAGTGGTTTATGTATGGCGGCGGCGTGCTGGGCGTCGGTCTGGTGCTGGGTCTGGTTCTGCCGCACCTGATCCCAAGCCGTAAGCGTAAAGATCGCTGGATGAACTAATTCGTCTTCTCTGCCAGACTTACGTATCATTCTGGAAAAGAGAAAACGGGAGTGTCAGGCGTGAAGAGTTATCTGGTCGGTGGTGCGGTTCGTGATGCGTTGTTAGGTCTGCCGGTCAAAGATAAAGACTGGGTGGTGGTGGGCGCCACCCCGGAAGAGATGCTCGACGCGGGCTACCAGCAGGTAGGCCGCGATTTTCCCGTGTTCCTGCACCCGAAAAGCCGCGAAGAGTATGCCCTGGCGCGTACCGAGCGGAAATCAGGTTCGGGCTATACGGGCTTCACCTGCTATGCCGCGCCTGACGTCACGCTGGAGGAAGATCTCCTGCGTCGCGATCTGACCATTAACGCACTGGCGCAGGACGAGCACGGCCAGATTGTTGACGCTTATGGCGGCCAGGACGATCTGCGCAACCGTCTTTTACGCCACGTCTCCCCGGCGTTTTCTGAAGATCCGCTCCGCGTGCTGCGCGTGGCGCGTTTTGCCGCGCGTTACGCCCATCTCAGCTTCCGTATTGCCGATGAGACAATGGCGCTGATGACCGCCATGACCGAGGCGGGCGAGCTTGAACACCTGACGCCAGAGCGCGTCTGGAAAGAGACGGAGAATGCCCTCACCACGCGTAACCCGCAGGTCTTTTTCCAGGTCCTGCGCGACTGTGGCGCGCTGAAGGTGCTGTTCCCGGAAATAGACGCGCTGTTTGGCGTCCCGGCTCCGGCGAAATGGCACCCGGAAATTGATACCGGCGTGCACACGCTGATGACCCTGAGCATGGCGGCCATGCTCAGCCCTGACGTGGACGTGCGTTTTTCCACCCTGTGCCACGATCTGGGCAAAGGCTTAACGCCAAAAGAGCTCTGGCCACGGCACCACGGTCACGGTCCAGCCGGGGTGAAGCTGGTCGAGGGGCTGTGCCAGCGTCTGCGCGTGCCGAACGAGATCCGCGATCTGGCGAAACTGGTGGCCGAATTCCATGATCTGATCCACACCTTCCCCATCCTGAAACCGGCCACCATCGTTAAGCTTTTCGATAACATCGACGCCTGGCGCAAACCCCAGCGCGTGGAGCAAATCGCGCTGACCAGCGAAGCTGACGTGCGCGGGCGTACCGGGTTTGAAGCGTGCGACTACCCGCAGGGACGTTTACTGCGTAAAGCCTGGGAGGTAGCGAAAGCGGTGCCGACGAAGGACGTCGTCGAGGCGGGATTCAAAGGACCGGAAATTCGCGAAGAACTCACGAAACGGCGAATTCAGGCGGTCTCTGACTGGAAGGAAAAGCATTGCCCTCAGCCAAAAGACTGAGGGCCATCGGTCAGAAGAAGACCACGTATACCGCAGCGGCAACGATGAAGCGATAGATCGCGAACGGAATGAACGAGATACGCTTAATCAGCTGCAGGAAGGTTTTGATGGCAATCAGCGCCACGATAAACGCGGTGATGAAGCCAACGGCGAACATGGGAATGTCGCCCGTGGTGAGGAAACCGATGCTTTTATAGAGGTCAAGCGCGGTGGCACCCATCATCATCGGCACCGCCAGCAGGAACGAGAACTCTGACGCGGCGTAACGGCTTACGCCCATCAGCATCCCGCCGGAGATGGTTGCGCCTGAACGTGAGAAGCCCGGCCACAGCGCCAGACACTGGAAGCAGCCAATGATAAACGCCTGACGATACGTCATATCGTCCAGCCCTTCCGCGCGCGGCGTTTTTGGCTTCAGCACTTCCGCGGCGATCAGCAGGAAGCCGCCCACCACCAGCGCGTACATCACGTTAATCGGGTTAAACAGCGATTTGATGGCGTCGTGGAAAACCAGACCCAGCACCACTGCCGGGACCATCCCGAGCAGAATATGGATCAGCGACAGGCGGCCTTTACTCATCCCTTCGTGCTGCGGCGGACGGCCAAAATGGATACCGATCAGGCCAAACAGACGGCGCCAGAACATCACCACCACCGCCAGAATCGAACCCAGCTGGATAACCACTTCGAACGTTTTGGCGGTATCGCCTTCAAAACCCAGCAGATGGCCAACGATAATCATATGGCCGGTACTGGAAACCGGTAAAAACTCCGTCAATCCTTCGACCACACCCAGTATTGCCGCCACCAGCAGCGAGTGCATATCGCTCATCTATAAACCCCTAAAAAAATATAAAAAAAACGGTCGCCCCAACGGCTACCGTGAAAGATACAGCTATAAGACAGATATAACCTAAAAGGGTTTAGCTATTATGACGTTAAATCTTGCCTTTCAGATTTGTGCCACGCTCGATGATGACGCCAACGTTGGCGGCGCGCGCCACCGCGCCCGGTTTGCTCAGCTTGATGCGCACCCACGGTGAGTTGAATTTTTTCAGCAGCAGTTCTGCAACTTCTTCCGCCACCCGTTCGACCAGCGCAAAACGTTGCCCTTCAACGTGGGCGATGACCGTTTCACTGATATCGGCGTAGCTCAGACAGTCATTCACGTCATCACTTTTTGCCGACTTGCGGTTATCCCAGCCCATTTCGATATCGAACACCAGCTTCTGCTCGATGGTCTGTTCCCAGTCGTAAACACCAATAGTGGTGATTACCGAAAGTTGCTCTATAAATACAATATCCATCACGACCTGCCTGCTTTTTGGCTAAACCGGATACCACTTCCGGCGAATTATGCGTATTATCCACAGATGCTGAGAATACAGATACATTTTCAAAACGGAACAGCGTTATGAGTGCAATCGCGCCTGGAATGATCCTCCTCGCCTATCTTTGCGGCTCAATCTCCAGCGCCATTCTGGTCTGCCGCATCGCCGGGTTACCTGACCCGCGTGAAAGTGGTTCCGGGAATCCGGGAGCGACCAACGTACTACGAATTGGCGGCAAGGGAGCAGCCGTAGCGGTTTTGATTTTTGATGTTCTGAAAGGGATGTTGCCCGTCTGGGGCGCGTATGCGCTGGGCGTCACGCCGTTCTGGCTGGGGCTCATTGCGATTGCTGCCTGTGTCGGCCACATCTGGCCCGTATTCTTCGGTTTTAAAGGCGGCAAAGGTGTGGCGACCGCCTTTGGTGCCATTGCGCCTATCGGCTGGGACCTGACCGGCGTGATGGCCGGGACCTGGCTACTGACCATTCTGCTGAGCGGCTATTCGTCGTTGGGCGCCATCGTCAGCGCGCTGATCGCGCCGTTCTACGTCTGGTGGTTCAAGCCCCAGTTTACCTTCCCGGTGTCGATGCTCTCCTGCCTTATCCTGCTGCGTCATCACGATAATATTCAGCGCCTGTGGCGTCGTCAGGAGACAAAAATCTGGACGAAGCTCAAGAGGAAGAAAAAAGACGCCCCGCAAGGTTAGTTATGCCTTATAGCCAAATGTGATTTTGGTCACCTTCTGCCTGTGGTAACTGTTAATGACACAACACAACCACATCAGAAGAAAATGGCAGAAATCACAGAAACCACACCCCTTTCAACGGCAGGAAAACACCCCGATGGCGACATCCAGTGGGTGCGCAGCGCCTCGGATGTCTCACGCCTCGTTAATGACGGTTCTCAGGGTCGGGCCAACGCCCGTATCGTGGTCGGTATCGCGCTGGGCGGGATTTTCCTCGATGCCTACGATCTGGGCGCGCTGGCCTTCGGTATTAAAGACATCACCCGCGAATTTAACCTGACGCCCGCCGGTACCGGCATGGTGGCCTCGGCCATTACCTTTGGCGCCATTGTCGGGGCGCTGCTCGGCGGTTATCTCACGGATAAAATCGGGCGCTATCGCGTCTTTATGGCTGATATGGTGTTCTTCGTCGTAGCGGCTATTGCCTGTGCGCTGGCTCCGAACGAATATGTGCTGGCGGGTGCCCGCTTTGTCATGGGGCTTGGCGTCGGGATCGACCTTCCCGTGGCGATGGCGTTTTTAAGCGAGTTCGCCAGGCTGAAAGGCCCCGGCAATAAGGCCTCCAGCGTCGCCATGTGGTGCCCCACCTGGTATGCCGCCATCAGTATCTCCTACCTGCTGGTGCTTTTCTTCTACGCCGTGCTGCCGGAAAGCCACAGCGACTGGCTGTGGCGTTTGATTCTCGGCTTTGGCGCCGTGCCGGCGCTGGTGATTATTGCCATCCGCAGCCGCTATATGAGCGAATCGCCGGTCTGGGCGGCGAATCAGGGCAACCTGAAGGAGGCAGCGTCCATTTTACGCCACTCATACAACATCAATGCCCACGTGCCGCAGGATGCGCTGAGCCAGCCAGCCCCCGTCGTGAATAAAGCGAAATGGTCCAACTACCTGAACCTGTTCCGCGGCATCTACTTGCGGCGCACCACGCTCGCCACGCTGCTGTCCGTCGTCTCCTCGTTCGCCTATAACGCGGTGGCGTTTGGTCTGCCGGTGATCATCTCAAGCTTCTTTGTCCAGTCGATGCTGACTACCATCCTGATTTCTCTGGCGCTTAACCTGCTGTTTGCCTTCGTTGGCGGACTGCTGGCGGTACGCTACGTGCCGCGCTTCGGCGCCTGGCGAATGTCGCTGGCGGGTTACGCCTGCCAGCTGGTCGCGCTGCTGGGCCTGGGGTTGATTGGTCGTCCGGAAGGCGCCACCGAAGGCGTGCTTGCCGTGGCGATGCTGGCGCTCTTCCTGTTCGGCCAGGGCTTCGGCCCGGGCGCGCATACTATGACGTTTGCCTCGCTGAGCTACCCGACCTCGCTGCGCGGCGTTGGCGTGGGCCTTAACCAGACGCTGATGCGCAGCAGCTCGACGCTGTCGCTGTTCCTGTTCCCGCTGCTGGTCGCCTCGCTAGATACCGCCGTGTTCTGGGTAATTGCACTGGCGCCGTTTATCGGCCTGGCCTCGCTGCTGGCGATCCGCTGGGAGCCATCGGGGTATGATGTGGATGCGGAGGATTACCGCTAATGACCTCGCTTCGGTGGGTTAACCCCACCGAAGGATTCTTACAAATCATCCAGCAGCGTTCGGGAAAGTTTTTTCAGCATCTCAAGCTCTTCATCATTCATCCGCATGCTGCAACGTATCTGGTCCGGCAGCGCCATCACCTGCTTTTTCAGTGCGTTAGCCTTCTCCGTCAGAACGACATTTTTCATTCTTTCGTCACCCACAACCGCGATACGGTTGAGAAACCCTTTTGCCTCAAGCTTTTGCACCAGCGGGGTCAATGTGCCCGAATCAAAAAACGTCTTATCGCTGAGATCGCGAAGTGGAATGTTGTCTTTCTCATAAAGCGCCATCAAAACAACAAATTGCGGATAGGTAAGATCCATTTCCTGCAATAAGGGACGATATTGCCGAACGAACGCGTTGGTGACCGAGTACAGTGAGAAGCAAAGTAAATCATCTAACGTCTTGTTTTCTCTCATTTCTCTTTCAACCCTTAGTCAGTTTTATAAAAAAATTATAAATAAAGTTTGACTAAAAGTATCTTGCACGCAAGTATTACAGCAACAACTTAATAGCGCACTACTTAAATAACGTTACTGTCTAACACTCGCTTAAAGAGGTACTACCATGAAAACATTAGCCGCCATCCTGGTTTCTTCCGTGTTCGCGTCTGCTGCAGCGTCCGCTCACACCACCAATACCCCTACCCCGACCGCAGGCGTACAGGCATTTCTTAATGTTCTGAATTCGGGCAAGGGTAAGCCAATGGAACAGATGACCCCGCAGGAGGCCCGTCAGGTACTGATCGGCGCGCAGCAAGGCGCAAAACTGCCGCCCGCTCAGGTTTCAGAAAAAACGATCCAGGTAAATGGTCAGGCGATCAAACTGAAAATAGTGAAACCTGAAAACGCGACCGGCACGCTCCCGGCATTTATGTTCTTCCACGGCGGCGGCTGGGTGCTGGGTGATTTCCCAACTCACGAACGCTTAATCCGAGATCTGGTTCGCGCGTCAGGTGCCGCAGCGGTTTACGTTGATTACACGCCGTCACCTGAGGCCCATTTCCCGGTGGCCATTCATCAGGCCTTTGAAGCGACAAAATGGGTAGCCGAGCACGGTCAGGAAATTGGCGTGGACGGTAGCCGTCTGGGTCTGGTCGGTAACAGCGTGGGCGGCAATATGGTGGCTTCCGTGGCGCTGCAGGCAAAACAATTTAATGGGCCAAAAATTCGCTACAACGTCATGCTCTGGCCTGTGACCGATGCGAATTTTGATACTGCCTCGTATAACCAGTTCGAGAACGGCTATTTCCTGTCGAAAAACATGATGAAATGGTTCTGGGATAACTACACCACCAACGCGGCCGATCGCAACAATATCCTTGCCTCTCCGCTTCGCGCCAGCGCCGCGCAGTTGAAAGGCTTCCCGGAGACGCTGATTCAGACAGCTGAGCTGGACGTTCTGCGGGATGAAGGTGAAGCATTCGGGCGTAAGCTGGATGCGGCTGGCGTCCCGGTGACCGTCACGCGCTATAACGGCATGATCCACGATTACGGCCTGCTCAATCCACTGAGCGAAGAGCCTACGGTCAAGGTTGCCCTGGAGCAGGCTGGCGCAGCGCTGCATGAGCACCTGAAATAACGGCATCGCGATGTTTGTCAGACAGCACGCCCTCCGGGCGTGCTTTTTTGTTTCGTCTTAACCGCTATCCATAAGCGACTCATATGACAGCCTTCATTTCTGCCAGGGCATACTGAAACGACCCGATGATGAGCAGATGGATGCAGCATGTTAGCAGCTCAGGTCACTGATAATTCATACAAAGGCTGGCAGGCGTCGCTTGCCCTGCAGTTTTGTCACACCCCTGAGAAAACCCTCCTGCACTCCGCTCATCACGTCGGGCCGCTTACCGTTCAGCGTCCATTTTATCCCGAAGGCGAGACCTGCCACCTCTATCTTCTGCACCCGCCGGGCGGGGTTGTGGGCGGGGATACGCTGGATATTACCGTGCGTCTGGACGCCAAAAGCCATGCGCTTATCACCATGCCCGGCGCCAGCAAGTTCTATCGCAGCAGCGGCCCGCAGGCTCGCCTGCATCAGCACTTTTATCTCGATGAGGGATCCACGCTGGAGTGGCTGCCGCAGGACACCATTATCTTCCCCGGTGCGAATGCCGCACTGCGCTCCGTCTTCCACCTGAAGGCCTCCAGCACGCTGCTGGCGTGGGAGCTGTACTGCCTGGGACAACCGGTAATCAATGAGGCCTTCAGCCACGGCACGCTGGAAAGCCGCCTTGAAGTCTGGGTTGAGGACGAGCCACGCCTGATTGAACGTCAGCACCTTGCCGACGGCGATCTCACGCCCGTCGCCGGGCATTCGTGGATTGGCACGCTGCTGTTCTACCCGGCCAGAGAAGAACATCTCGACGCGGCGCGTGCACTGCTCGCCCCGCTGGATACGTTTGCGGGCGCCACGCTCGCGGACGATCTCATGTCGGTGCGCTTTCTCTCCCACGATAACCTGATTTGTCAGCGGGTGATGCGCGACGTCTGGCAGTCGCTTCGCCCGCTTCTCACCACCAAAACCGCCTGTTCGCCGCGTATCTGGCAGACATAAGAGAAACGTTATGGAACTGACCCCCAGAGAAAAAGACAAGCTGTTGCTGTTCACCGCCGCGCTGGTTGCCGAACGCCGCCTTGCGCGCGGGGTAAAGCTCAATTACCCGGAATCGGTCGCGCTGATCAGCGCCTTCATCATGGAAGGCGCGCGCGATGGTGAAACCGTCGCCTCGCTGATGGAGGCAGGCCGCCACGTCCTGACCCGCGACCAGGTGATGGAGGGCGTACCGGAGATGATCCCGGACATTCAGGTGGAAGCCACCTTCCCGGACGGGTCCAAGCTCGTCACTGTCCACAACCCGATCGTCTAAGGAGCGCGTGATGATCCCAGGCGAATACCAGATCCAGCCCGGCGCGATTGCGATCAACGTCGGGCGCGAAACCCAAACCGTGATTGTCGAAAATCACGGCGACAGGCCGATCCAGGTCGGATCGCACTATCACTTTTACGAGGTCAACCCGGCGCTGAAGTTTGACCGTGAGGTGACCCGGGGCTACCGGCTGAACATCCCGGCAGGTACCGCCGTGCGCTTTGAGCCCGGCCAGAAGCGCGAAGTGACGCTGGTTCAGGTCACGGGTGCGCAGCGCATTGTCGGCTTTCGCGGCGAGGTAATGGGCGAGGTGAAACATGGCTGAGATTTCGCGCCAGGCCTATGCCGATATGTTTGGCCCCACCACCGGCGATAAAGTGCGGCTGGCCGACAGTGAGCTGTGGATTGAAGTGGAAGACGATCTCACGATCTACGGCGAAGAGGTCAAGTTCGGCGGCGGGAAGGTGATCCGCGACGGCATGGGCCAGGGGCAGATGACCGCAGACGACTGCGTGGATCTGGTGCTGACCAACGCGCTGATCGTCGATCACTGGGGGATCGTGAAAGCCGATATCGGCGTCAAGAACGGGCGGATTTTTGCCGTCGGCAAAGCCGGCAACCCCGACATTCAGCCCGGCGTGACGATCCCGATTGGTGCCGCAACCGAAGTCATCGCCGCCGAAGGGAAGATCGTCACCGCAGGCGGGATCGACACCCACATCCACTGGATCTGCCCGCAGCAGGCGGAGGAGGCGCTGGTCTCCGGCGTCACCACCATGATCGGCGGCGGCACCGGACCCGCAGCGGGCACCAACGCCACCACCTGCACGCCAGGGCCATGGTATATCGCCCGCATGCTGCAGGCCGCCGATACGCTGCCGGTGAACATCGGCCTGCTCGGCAAAGGTAACGGATCCAATCCGGACGCCCTGCGCGAGCAGATTGCTGCGGGCGCCATCGGGCTTAAAATCCACGAAGACTGGGGCGCGACGCCTGCGGCGATCAACTGCTCGCTGGAGGTGGCCGAAGAGATGGACATTCAGGTGGCGCTGCACAGCGACACGCTGAACGAGTCCGGGTTTGTCGAAGATACGCTTGCCGCCATTGGCGGGCGCACCATCCACACCTTCCACACCGAAGGGGCGGGCGGTGGCCACGCGCCGGATATCATCACCGCCTGCGCACACCCGAATATTCTGCCCTCCTCCACCAACCCGACGCTGCCCTACACGGTCAATACCATCGACGAGCATCTCGACATGCTGATGGTTTGTCATCACCTCGACCCGGATATCGCCGAGGACGTGGCGTTTGCCGAATCCCGCATTCGTCGGGAGACCATCGCCGCCGAAGACGTGCTGCATGACATCGGCGCGTTCTCGCTCACGTCGTCAGACTCGCAGGCTATGGGCCGCGTCGGGGAAGTGATTATCCGTACCTGGCAGGTGGCGCACCGCATGAAGGTCCAGCGCGGCGCGCTGCCGGAAGAGACCGGCGAGAACGACAATTTCCGCGTGAAGCGCTACGTCGCCAAATACACCATTAACCCGGCGCTGACCCACGGTATCGCCCATGAAGTGGGCTCGATTGAGGCGGGCAAGCTGGCAGATCTGGTGGTCTGGTCCCCGGCGTTCTTCGGCGTAAAACCCGCCACCATCGTCAAAGGCGGGATGATCGCCTGCGCGCCGATGGGTGACATCAACGCTTCAATCCCCACGCCGCAGCCGGTCCATTACCGCCCGATGTTTGGCGCGCTGGGCGCCGCGCGCCACGCCACAAGACTGACGTTTGTCTCGCAGGCGGCTCACGCGAACGGCATCCCCCAGCAGCTCAACCTGCAGAGCGCCACGGCGGTGGTGAAAGGCTGCCGGACGGTGAAAAAGGCCGACATGATCCACAACGCTCTGCAGCCGAACATCACCGTTGATTCGCAAACCTACGAGGTGCGCGTCGACGGCGAACTGATTACCAGCGAACCGGCTGACGTTCTGCCGATGGCGCAACGCTATTTCCTGTTTTGAGGAGTGATGATGATTTATCTGACCCAACGCCTGGACCATGCGCATCAAACTACCGCCAGCGTCACGCTGCCGATTGACGTGCGGGTGAAAAGCCGCGCCCGCGTGGCGCTTAACGACGGCCGCGAAGCCGGGCTGATGCTGCCGCGCGGCCTGCTGCTGCGCGGGGGCGACCTGCTGACCACCGACGACGGCAGCGAAGTGATCGAAGTGATCGCCGCCCCGGAGTCGGTCTCCGTGGTGCGCTGCGCCGATCCGTTCCTGCTCGCCCGCGCCTGCTACCACCTGGGCAACCGCCACGTGCCGCTGCAGGTCATGCCCGGCGAGCTGCGCTATCACCACGATCACGTTCTCGACGACATGCTGCGCCAGTTTGGGCTGGAGGTAACCTACGCCAGCCTGCCGTTTGAACCGGAAGCGGGCGCGTACGCCAGCGATGCCCACAGCCATAGCCACGCTCATACCCATTCACATTAAGGATCCATCATGCGCAAGTTACTCCCCCTGTTACTGCTGGCCTTTTCCGTTCCCGCGCTCGCGCATCCCGGCCACGGCGCCGACAGCTTTCAGGCCGGTTTTTTCCACCCGCTGACCGGGCTCGATCATCTCCTGATGCTGACCGGTGCAGGCGTGCTTTCAGCGCTGAGCGGCCGCAAGCTCCTGCTGCCGTTTGCCACCCTCGGGATGATGCTTGTCGGTGCCGTTGCGGGCAGTCTGCTCGGCGGCTTTAGCGGCATGGAGATGCTGATTATCGCCTCGCTGGCGGTCAGCGGCGTGATGATGTTTAAAACCGAAAATCGCCTGCTGCTGGCGGTGCCTGCCCTGGCGATGTTCCACGGCTGGGCGCACGGCGTGGAGATGTCCGGCCATAACTTCTGGCTCTTCACCAGCGGGTTTATGTTCGCCAGCGCCACGGTGCTGTGCGCCAGTTTCGCCGCAGGAGTGCTGCTGCGCCGTCACGACGGGCTGCGTAAAACCTTTGGCGGCGGGCTGATAGTTTCCGCCCTGCTGGCGCTGATGAGCTGATGGAGCACGCCCGCCAGAGGCTGCGCCTGATGCAGCTCTCCAGCAGCAGCCTGCCGGTCGGGTCGTTTACCTGGTCGCAGGGGCTGGAGTGGGCCGTTGAGGCGGGCTGGGTCACGGACGCCGACGCCTTTAAACGCTGGCAGATCCAGCAGATGGAGCAGAGTTTTTTCTGCGTCGATCTGCCGCTGTTTCACCGTCTCTGTCAGGCCTGTGAACGGCACGATCTGGCAACGGCCAAACGCTGGACGGCATACCTGCTCGCCTGCCGGGAAACGCGCGAGCTGCGTGAAGAAGAACGCAACCGCGGGGCGGCCTTTACGCGCCTGATTAAAAGCTGGGAGCCGGACTGCCCGGCAGAATGGCTGGCGCTGTGCAGGCAAAGCCAGCTGTGCGGCATGGCGTGGCTCGGCGTGCGATGGGGCATTGACGTGCGCGAGCTCGCGCTGAGCCTGGGATACAGCTGGATTGAGAGTGCGGTCATGGCGGGCGTCAAGCTGGTACCGTTTGGGCAGCAGGCCGCGCAGCAGTTGATTATCGAACTGAGCGACCATTTTGCCGCCGGGCTTGAACAGGCCTTTTTACGTCGCGACGACGCGCTGGGCGCAGCAATGCCGCTGTCCGCCATCGCCTCCGCGCGCCACGAAACCCAATATTCACGACTATTCCGTTCCTGAGGAGTCAACATGGCTGATTACAAACATCCCCTGCGCGTGGGCGTGGGTGGCCCGGTAGGGTCGGGTAAAACCGCGCTGCTGGAAGCGCTCTGCAAGGCGATGCGCGACACGTATCACCTGGCGGTGGTAACCAACGATATCTACACCAAAGAGGATCAACGCATCCTGACCGAAGCGGGCGCGCTGGCGCCGGAGCGCATTGTGGGCGTGGAGACCGGCGGCTGCCCGCATACCGCCATCCGCGAAGATGCCTCAATGAACCTGGCGGCGGTGGAAGCGCTCAGCGAGAAATTCGGTAATCTGGACCTGATCTTCGTGGAAAGCGGCGGAGACAACCTGAGCGCGACGTTCAGCCCGGAGCTGGCGGATCTGACCATCTACGTGATCGACGTGGCCGAAGGGGAAAAAATTCCGCGCAAGGGCGGACCGGGGATCACCAAATCCGATTTTCTGGTGATCAACAAAACCGATCTCGCGCCGTACGTCGGCGCCTCGCTGGAGGTGATGGAACGCGATACCAACCGCATGCGCGGCGATCGTCCGTGGACGTTTACCAACCTGAAGGCGGGGGACGGCCTGGGGACGATTATTGCGTTTCTGGAAGAGAAAGGGATGCTGCGGGTGTAGTGCGGTTTGTTGCCCGGTGGCGCTGCGCTTACCGGGCCTACAAAACCGTAGGCCGGACAAACGAAGTGCCGCCCGGCAAAAAAACTCACGCCTCAGGCAGTTCCGCCAGCGGCCAGCGCGGACGCACGGACACGCTCAGGTCAGACGTTGCGCCAGCGTTCAGGCGCACCATCCCGGCGTAGGCGATCATCGCCCCGTTATCGGTGCAGAATTCCGGACGCGCGTAGAACACTTCTCCGCGACGCTTTTGCATCATCTCGGCGAGCTTCGCGCGCAGCGTGCGGTTGGCGCTGACGCCGCCCGCCATCACCAGACGCTTGAAGCCGGTCTGATCCAGCGCGCGCTTGCACTTGATCATCAGCGTATCCACCACTGCATCTTCAAACGCGCGGGCGATATCGGCGCGGGTCTGATCGCTGTCGTCGTTATTGCGGATCGTGTTGGCTGCGAAGGTTTTCAACCCGGAGAAGCTGAAGTCCAGCCCCGGACGGTCGGTCATCGGACGCGGGAAGACAAAGCGCCCTTCCGTTCCCTGCGACGCCATTTTGGACAGCATCGGGCCGCCTGGGTAATCGAGTCCCAGCAGCTTGGCGGTTTTGTCGAACGCTTCACCGGCGGCGTCGTCGATCGACTCGCCCAGCAGCTCGTACTTGCCAATGCCCGTGACGCTAATCAACTGCGTATGGCCGCCGGAGACCAGCAGCGCCACAAACGGGAATTCAGGCGGATTCTCTTCCAGCATCGGTGCCAGAAGGTGCCCTTCCATATGGTGAACCGGGATGGCCGGCACGTCCCACGCGAAGGCCAGCGAACGGCCAACGGTCGCACCGACCAGCAGCGCGCCGACCAGGCCCGGACCGGCGGTATAGGCCACGGCATCAATATCGGTTGAGCTCAACCCGGCCTCTTTCAGCGCCGCCTGGATCAGGGGAACCGTTTTACGCACGTGGTCACGAGAGGCCAGTTCAGGCACGACACCGCCGTAGTCAGCGTGCAATTTCACCTGACTATACAGTTGGTTGGCCAGAAGCCCTTTTTCGTCGTCGTAAATGGCGATGCCGGTTTCATCGCAGGATGTTTCAATACCCAGTACACGCATGACTTGTTTTACCTCGTTTCAATACCGCGCAGTGTAGAGCCTGGGCGGGTTGATGTAAAACTTTGTTCGCCCCAGGAAGAAGGCTCGTGTATACTCCTCACCCTTATTAAAGTCCCTTTCAAAATCGCATCGGTGCTTTACAAAGCAGCAGCATTTGCAGTAAAATTCCGCACCATTTTGAAATAAGCTGGCGTTGATGCCAGCGGCAAACCGAATTTATTAAAGGTGAGAGTTACATGCCGGTAATTAAAGTACGTGAAAACGAGCCGTTCGACGTAGCACTGCGTCGCTTCAAACGTTCATGCGAGAAAGCAGGTGTTCTGGCTGAAGTTCGTCGTCGTGAGTTTTATGAAAAACCAACGACCGAACGTAAGCGCGCTAAAGCTTCCGCTGTGAAACGTCACGCGAAGAAACTGGCTCGCGAAAACGCACGCCGTACTCGTCTGTACTAATTGGTTGAGGGCCTCAGCCCTCAATTGACAGACAGAGTAATAGTCGTAAGGCCGTGCTTCCGGAAGGAATGCGCGGCTTGTTTTCGTTTATAAGTCGCTTAAATTTTGGGGCATATGGCCGGAAGAATCCCACGCGTTTTCATCAATGACCTGCTCGCCAGAACCGACATCGTTGATCTCATCGACGCGCGGGTAAAGCTGAAAAAGCAGGGCAAGAATTATCATGCGTGCTGTCCGTTCCATAACGAAAAAACCCCCTCCTTCACCGTAAACGGTGAAAAGCAGTTTTACCATTGCTTCGGCTGTGGTGCTCACGGTAATGCCGTTGATTTTTTAATGAACTACGACAAGCTCGAGTTCGTTGAAACCGTCGAAGAGCTGGCGGCAATGCATAACCTTGAAGTGCCGTATGAAGCAGGCAGTGGGCCAAGTCAGATCGAGCGCCATCAACGGCAAACGCTGTATCAACTGATGGATGGCCTGAATTCGTTTTACCAACAGTCTCTTAAGCACTCTGCGGCTGAGCCTGCGCGTCAGTATCTGAACAAGCGCGGACTGAGCGACGATGTCATTGCGCGTTTCGCTATTGGCTACGCCCCGCCCGGCTGGGACAACGTGTTAAAGCGTTTTGGCGGCAATAGCGAAGATCGTAAATCTCTCATCGATGCAGGCATGCTGGTCACCAACGACCAGGGACGAAGCTACGACCGCTTCCGCGAACGGGTGATGTTCCCAATCCGCGACAAGCGAGGCCGGGTAATTGGTTTTGGTGGTCGCGTGCTGGGTGATGCCCTGCCGAAGTACCTCAACTCCCCGGAAACCGATATTTTCCATAAGGGCCGCCAGCTTTACGGTCTTTATGAGGCGCAGCAGGATAACGCGGAACCTCCGCGTCTTCTGGTCGTCGAAGGCTATATGGACGTCGTTGCGCTGGCGCAGTACGACATCAACTACGCGGTGGCGTCGTTAGGAACGTCCACGACAGCGGATCACATCCAGTTGCTGTTCCGCGTGACCAACAACGTGATTTGTTGTTACGACGGAGACCGCGCCGGACGCGACGCCGCCTGGCGCGCACTGGAAACCGCGCTACCCTATATGACCGACGGGCGTCAGCTGCGCTTTATGTTCCTGCCCGACGGTGAAGACCCGGATACGCTGGTGCGTAAAGAGGGTAAAGCGGCGTTTGAAGCGCGGATGGAGCAGGCTCAGCCGCTCTCCACGTTTTTGTTTAACAGCCTGATGCCGCAGGTCGATTTGAGTACCCCTGACGGGCGCGCGCAGCTCAGCACGCTGGCGCTGCCGTTAATCAGTCAGGTGCCCGGCGAAACGCTGCGCATCTACCTGCGTCAGGAGCTAGGCAACAAGCTCGGCATTCTGGATGACAGCCAGCTTGAACGTTTAATGCCTAAACAGGCTGAAAACGGCACGGTTCGCCCCGCGCCTCAGCTAAAACGCACAACCATGCGTATACTGATAGGGTTACTGGTCCAAAACCCCGAGCTGGCGCCACAGGTGCCGTCGCTGGCGGGTTTGAACCACGAAAAATTGCCCGGACTTGGCTTATTTTCAGAACTGGTCAACACGTGTTTGTCTCAGCCAGGTCTGACCACCGGACAACTTTTAGAGCATTATCGCGGCACAAAAGAGGCCGCTACCCTTGAAAAATTGTCGATGTGGGACGATATAGCAGATAAGGACATTGCAGAAAAAACGTTCACCGACTCACTCAACCATATGTTTGATTCGATGCTTGAGCTGCGCCAGGAAGAGTTGATAGCTCGCGAGCGCACACACGGTTTAAGCAGCGAAGAACGCCGGGAGCTCTGGATGATTAACCAGGAACTGGCGAAGAAATAAGTCAAAGACAAAAGTATTTAACGGCTTAAGTGCCGAATATCGATCGGGAAGCCCCCGGCAGCCGCACTGAGAGGCAGCGGCAAAAATATAAGTACGCCCTCGCTTTAAAGGTTGGCAGCCCCATCGCCGACACCAATCAAACGAATTAAGTGTGGATACCGTCTTATGGAGCAAAACCCGCAGTCACAGCTGAAACTTCTTGTCCAACGTGGTAAGGAGCAAGGCTATCTGACCTATGCCGAGGTCAATGACCATCTGCCGGAAGATATCGTCGATTCAGATCAAATCGAAGACATCATCCAAATGATCAATGACATGGGCATTCAGGTGATGGAAGAAGCACCGGATGCCGATGATCTGTTGCTGGCTGAAACCTCCAACAACACTGACGAAGATGCGGAAGAAGCTGCTGCACAGGTACTGTCCAGCGTGGAATCTGAAATCGGGCGTACCACTGACCCGGTCCGCATGTACATGCGCGAAATGGGTACCGTTGAACTGTTGACCCGCGAAGGCGAAATTGACATCGCAAAACGCATCGAAGACGGGATCAACCAGGTTCAGTGCTCTGTTGCCGAGTACCCGGAAGCGATCACCTATCTGCTGGAGCAGTACGATCGCGTTGAAGCGGAAGAAGCGCGCCTGTCTGACCTGATCACCGGTTTTGTCGACCCGAACGCTGAAGAAGATATGGCGCCTACCGCCACTCACGTCGGTTCTGAGCTGTCTCAGGAAGAGATGGATGACGACGAAGACGAAGATGAGGAAGAGAGCGACGACGACACCGCGGACGATGACAACAGCATCGACCCGGAACTGGCGCGTGAGAAATTTGCCGAGCTGCGTACCCAGTACGAAGTGACGCGTGACACCATCAAAGCGAAAGGCCGCAGCCACGCTGCCGCTCAGGAAGAGATCCTGAAGCTGTCTGAAGTGTTCAAACAGTTCCGCCTGGTGCCAAAACAGTTCGACTACCTGGTGAACAGCATGCGCGTGATGATGGATCGCGTACGCACCCAGGAACGTATCATCATGAAGCTGTGCGTTGAGCAGTGCAAAATGCCGAAGAAGAACTTCATCACCCTCTTCACCGGCAACGAAACCAGCGAAACCTGGTTCAACGCGGCTATCGCGATGAACAAGCCATGGTCTGAAAAACTGCACGACGTGAAGGACGATGTCTATCGCGGTCTGCAGAAGCTGCAGCAGATTGAAGAAGAGACCGGCCTGACCATCGAGCAGGTCAAAGACATCAACCGTCGCATGTCCATCGGTGAAGCGAAAGCCCGCCGTGCGAAGAAAGAGATGGTTGAAGCGAACTTGCGTCTGGTTATCTCTATCGCCAAGAAATACACCAACCGTGGTCTGCAGTTCCTGGATCTGATTCAGGAAGGCAACATCGGTCTGATGAAAGCGGTAGATAAGTTTGAATACCGTCGTGGTTACAAGTTCTCCACCTACGCAACCTGGTGGATCCGTCAGGCTATCACCCGCTCTATCGCGGATCAGGCGCGCACCATCCGTATTCCGGTGCATATGATTGAGACCATCAACAAGCTCAACCGTATCTCCCGCCAGATGCTGCAGGAGATGGGCCGCGAGCCGACGCCAGAAGAGCTGGCCGAGCGCATGCTGATGCCGGAAGACAAAATCCGTAAAGTGCTGAAGATCGCCAAAGAGCCAATCTCCATGGAAACACCAATCGGTGATGATGAAGATTCGCATCTGGGTGATTTCATCGAGGATACCACCCTCGAGCTGCCGCTGGACTCTGCCACCACCGAGAGCCTGCGTGCCGCAACGCACGACGTCCTGGCTGGCCTGACCGCCCGTGAAGCAAAAGTGCTGCGTATGCGTTTCGGTATCGATATGAACACCGACCACACGCTGGAAGAAGTGGGTAAACAGTTCGACGTTACCCGCGAACGTATCCGTCAGATCGAAGCGAAGGCGCTGCGTAAGCTGCGTCATCCAAGCCGCTCTGAAGTACTGCGTAGCTTCCTGGACGACTAACCGGTCCTGACCATGAAAAAGCTCCCTTCGGGGAGCTTTTTTTTGTTTATTCCTTCTCCCTGTGGGAGAGGACCAGGGTGAGGGCATCAGGCCGCAGAGGATTAAAGCCCCCGCACCATCAGCGCCTCATCCAGCTCCCGATACGCCTCTACCAGCTTATCCAGCGTCGCCCTGTTGAGCCCGCTCGGGTTCGGAAGCACCCATACCTGCGTCACGCCAATCATGATGCTCTGCTTACCCCACTTAGCCCCGCGCTGGCTGAACGCCTGCTCGTAGGCCTGCTTGCCGAGGATCGCCAGCGCGGCCGGCTGATAATCCTCTATCTTCTTGATCAGCTCCCGCCCGCCGCTGCGCAGCTCATGCAGGTTGACCTCACTCGCCTGCACCGTAGGCCGCTCGACCAGCATGGTGATCCCGCAGCGCGTGTCCAGCAGATGCTGCTCCTCTTCAGGCTTGAGTAACCTGTCGGTAAACCCGGCCTGGTAGATCACCTTCCAGAAGCGATTCCCCGGATGGGCGAAATGAAAACCGGTGTGCGCCGAGGACTTGCCCGGGTTGATTCCGCAGAACACCACCCGCAGGCCCGGGGCCAGAATATCGTTGATCATCTTTACTCCCGCTCGATACATCGTCAGGGAAGTATAAAGGATTGATTATGCGTTGTTTATAAAAACAGCAGGCAGGTGTGAATGGCTGGATTGCTGCGGAGAGTTACTTTATAATTCACCGCCACGGCCCCTTAGCTCAGTGGTTAGAGCAGGCGACTCATAATCGCTTGGTCGCTGGTTCAAGTCCAGCAGGGGCCACCAAATTTTAGCTTTAGAATCATATAATTAAGCCACTCAATTGAGTGGCTTTTTTGTTTATTCAAACCCCATTGGCAGCAAAATGGCAGCAGGTGTTTCATTAAAAAACCCGCCAGCGGCGGGTTAGTACGAAAGTTGTTGCTGCAAACCCTTCGGATGCGGAGGTGCAGAACTGATTTTTTGAGGGCGACAAACAGACCTGACGAACGTTTCATGAGTAACAAAAGTGTGCCCGCATTCAATATTTGTGCACTGGTTATAACGCTCTTTGGTTTGGCGGGAAACTTCAAAGCTGCTGCGTGTATGTGCGGCCTGACCACACAACGGACAATTCATCATTTTAGTCTTTTCCCCACTTTTGCTGTAATCGCAATAATGATACAACATAATTCCATTTTGTGAAGTAATCATTCCATTTCTAAATCATCAATTCTCACCTCAAGCTCTAGAGTGGTCGTGAAACCGCTATCTGCACTGACACTGTGTGTCAGCGTGGTAATGGTCCATTCGGCCTCATCAATCGGCTGCTTAAAGCCGCTGACCTTAACCGGCATTTCGGTATACAGATCAGCCCTACCCTCTGCGAGCTGCAGGGAGAAGCTTGCAACCCCGCGCTGCAGACGCTCCCACTGCATCTTAGCCGCTCGTTCTGCATTGCTGCGGTTTGCATAAGTCCTGTTGAGTACCAGCACGTTTTCATCCGTCCCAACCAGGTAATCTCCCTGTTTTGCTTCCGGCTCCTTTGCCGTGGCGGTATTCTTTCGACGGCGCTTAACCTTTGCTGCCTCTTTTTTCTTTGGCTCACGGGTATGGAGCCAGCTGGCAATTACCCCCGTATAGGCATCGCGATCGGCCAAGGTAAAACGATGACCGTCACCGGCCTGGCGGGTTATGGTGATAACCGGCAGAGGCTTACCGCTTGCCGTTCTGCCCTGCCCCTGGCGTATAAACAACAGATTGCCGTCCTTAACTGAGGCTATCGCCCCATACTGCCGCGCCAGCTTCATCAAAAAGCTGGCGTCGCTTTCATTAGTCTGGTCAAGATGATCGACAGGCTTGTCCAACAGGTCCTTTCCCAGCGCCATCTTTAATTTATGCCTGCCCGCGATTTCCTTCACAATTTCGCCCACCGTTGTCTGGTGCCAGGACTTTTCACGCCGCGCATTCAGGGTTTCACGGAAATCTGCGCTACGTGCGCGAATTGTGAGACGGTCAGGTGCGCCGCTGTGCTCAATCTCATCGACAGTAAATCCCCCTTTCGGAAAAAGCGGCTGGCCTTTCCACCCCAGCGCAAACTGAATAACAGCCCCCCGACGCGGCAGAACGATTTTCCCGTCCGAATCGTCCAGCTCCAGATCAAGCTGGTCCGCTTCAAACCCCCGGTTATCCGTAAGCGTCAGACTCATCAGGCGCGAATCCAGTACGGTTGTGACATCCTTGCCTTCAATAATGATGCTGAAACCCGGCGTTTTACTGTTCAGGTTCGTGAGATCAGAGGTGAAATTCACTGCAGTAACCCTCCCACCGTATTTTTAATATTCCCTATCGCAGAGGTGGCGGTGTCCTGCAAATTGCTGAGCTGATCGCTGAGGCTGCCGAACATATCAGACAGCGACTCATCCACCCTTTTCAGCGTCAGCGTGAATTCAATACGCCGCGGCATCCCGCTTTCAAAAAATTCAGTTTTGGTCTGACTCAGGCTCTCGATCACAAACATGCCGTAAATCGTCCCGCTCCCCTCAATCAAAGGCCACGATTTACCCAGCTCCGCCATCTGCTCAAGGGCCAGCAATGACAGCCTGCCGCCGGTGATTTCCGGTAGCAGGACGCCGGACAGCGTCAACGAATCGTTATCCGGCCCAAGAAACTGTGTAGACGGGCGCCGGTTTACCCGGCTGTTAGTGGCATGTCGCCAGCTGCGCTGATACTGCAGCTCCTGATACGGCACGGTGCGCAGCATGAATACGTACAACCCCAGCACCATCATCATGATTCATACCCCCCTCGATCACTGAAATTACTTCGCGCTTTTGCCCTGGCCCTGCACTCACGCTCATCAAGCTGCCTCGCCACTTCGCGGGCAATATCCTGTGCGCTCTGCCCCGGCTGAGCGGTGATATGAATAGGCGCGTTAATTTCATAACGAATTGCCTGCGGCGCACTGGCGGATTTTGCTGACTGGCTTTGTTTGTACTCTTTAGCTGGCAGGCTATATGGATGCATCAGCGAGGCTTCAGCAGGAGCCGCTGCCACACCCATGACGCCCGCAACAACGGAAGCCAGCGCAGCAGTCCGGCGCCTGCTGGTTACATTAGCCGGACCGTTCACAATCTCCGGGCCATTCTCCCCGACTATGCCAAACTGACCGCGCGGAATAACACCACCGCTGTCATACAGCCCTGCAAACGGAACAGAAGCAGCTGCGGCACCACCAACCACCTGAACCTGAGTATTACCCGGCGCTTTATTTTTCCCTGTCATCCAGTCAGGCAGATAATTAGTAACGGATGACAGCTTGCTCTTGAGCGTTTCCCACTTCGCATTGATACCATTGAGAATGTTGTCAATGATGGCGCTGCCCATATCCTGGAATTTAGCTGGTAGCGCACCGACATCTGAAAGAATGGCGTTCCACTTGTCACTGATCGTCTGCCTGACACTGGCCCACGCCTCAGACACACCGGCCTTAATAGCTTCCCAATTTTTGGCTATAAGGCCCGGTAAGGTGTAATTGAAAAACAGAGATTTAATAGCTTCCCAGGCATTACTGACGGCCTGTTTAATCCATTCCCATGCCGCCGTGGTGGCCGCGCAAACCGCATCCCAAACGGCTTTGAACTTTGGCCCAAGCGTGTCCCAGTTTTGCCAGATATAAAGCGCACCCGCAGCTATCAGACCAATAACGGCCAGAATGGGGTTAGCAAACATCAGGCGCCCCAGCCACAATATCCCGCTACCTACCCCCGTGAGGGCTTTAGTGATAAGCCCAAATGCACCACCACCTTTGATACCCAGAATAGAAAACTGCAGGCGCATCAGCGCCAGTGGGCCAAGCACAGCTGATACTGCCAGCATGACCGTACCCAGAACTCCTGTAATCGACGCCAGTGCTGCCATGACTTTCAGCAATGAGCCAGCCAGTTTCGGGTTTTCCTCCACCCAGCGACGCAGCGCCCCCGTTACATTTTTCACGTAACTCATGATATCCATCAGCGGCTGGCGCAGGGTTTCACCCAGGCTACTGAACGCGTTCTGCGCGCCCGTCTTTACCAGCAACCACTGCGCGGAAAGTGAGTCCTTATTAATATCGGATTCTTTCTGCATGGAGCCGTTTGCCGCAGTGCCTGAGGTGAGTTTCAGCTGTCGCTGCAGCTCCGGTAGGTTGTTCGCAAGCTTCGCCGCATCATCGCCAAACTCCTTGCCGAATATCATAGTCATGGCGGACAGGCGTTTATCCTGCGGCAGCTTGTTGACCTTCTCCAGCACGCGCTGAATGGTCCCCATTGCGTCCTTTGTCATCTGCTTTTCAATCTCTTCTGGATTGAGTTTCAGCAGATCCATACCTTCCATAAACCGCTTGCTCTGCATGGTCGCAATCGACAGTTCGCGCACCATGGCATTCGATGCACTGGCAGCAATTTCTGGCGCAGCACCAAGAGTCAGGAAAGTTGAACCCAGCGCGGCCGCCTTGCGGAAATCAAGCCTGTCAGCCACGCCCCCCATACGCTGCAGCACGTTGATAATATCGCCACCTTTTGACATGGCGTTATCGTCCAGGTAGTTCAGGGCATCGCCAAGCTGTTCAATATTTCGGGTCGGCACTTTATACAGCTGTGCGATTTTACCCAGACCTTCCGCCAGCTCATCAGCGGGCAGTTCAAAGGCGGTTGCGGCTTTTGCTGCCGTGGATGCAAAGGTCAGCAGGTCACGCTTCTGGTCTTCGTAAGGATCATTCTGATTTGTCACACCCATACGCGCGCCACCTTCAACCAGCGCGGCATAGTCAATAGCACCATTCTCCATCGGCAGCTGCTCACTGGCGGCCTTGATGGCATCCTGCATATCGTAATACTGTTTTGTCCGGTTGCCGTTGTCGTCCCGCAGACCGTTCACCTGCTTTGCCACCCCTTTCATGGCATCTTCCATGCTGGCATAGCTTTTCACGGCGGCCATGACCGGCGCCCCCATCGCCAGCCCGGCGGCAGAGGTAGTTGCTCCCGCTCCCGCAATACGATCCCTCACCTCAAGGCGGCGGGAATACTGATCGCGGACAGCATGCATTCGCGCCTGTTGCGCGCCAAGACGTTTAAGAGATTTTTGCTGACGGTCCAGAGCCTGCCGGGTTTCGTCGGCGTTCTGCCGCAGCTCCCGCTGCGCACTACTCAGCTTTTTGGTGTCCAGCCCGGCCTCATTGAGCGCAAGACGCTGACGCTGCACAGACTGACGCAGACCGTTGTATTTGCTCTGCAGCTCGTTAACGCGGTTTTTTGCCTGCTCAAGCAGACGTGCCTGCGCCGCCGTCGGGCGGTTAGTGGCCGAGAACTGCGTGGCAAGCTTCGCCGCTTCTTCGCGTGCGGCTTTAAGACTGTTGCCGGTGACGGCCAGCTGCGCGCTTGCCTTGCGGAAACCGTCAATGCGGCCCGCCTGGGCGTCCAGTTCTTTTAATCTTGCGCGGCTTTGCTGAATGGCGGTAGCCAGTTCTTTAGAACTGGCCTGCGCGGATCGGAATGGGCGGGTGAGCTTATCAACCGCATTTAGAATTACCTGCAAACGCAGGTTAGTGTCACTCATCGCTGGCCCCGCTTCTCTGAATCGCTTTATGCCGCCACTCCAGCACTTCGGTCAGCGGCATAACGTCAGTGACGGACGGCGGCCAGTGAAAAATGGTGGCGATATCAGCCACCAGGTCTTCTACCGTCAGGCTGTCGGCAAACCGGCAAGCACCGATTTCTTCAACAAAAAAGTGACCACCTCAACCGAAAGCGCGGTGAGATCGGCAGGGTCCAGCTCTGCCATTTCCTGTGCGGTCAGTGCCGGGGTGGAAATGCGGGGAATAATCGTCATCATCGCGCCGACGTCCATATCCATGATCGCCTGCAGACGGGTGCCACGCAGCGCGCCGGACTGCGGCTTACGCAGCACAATTTCGGTAATTTCGGTTTTACCGCGCTTGATTGGGGTATCCAGCTGTACGGTTTTTTCAGTCAGTTGTTCACTCATCGTCATATCCTGTTATTAAGGTACTGGCGCGGCGGCCCGCGCCTTTAAAGTAGATCAGAGGCCCAGGGCGTTGCGGTGCTCTTCCATCAGGTCCACGCCATCAACGATTTCAATCATGTTGATCACATCAACCTCATAGAGCACCTCGCCGTTGATTGTCAGCTTCGCGTAACTGTTGGTGCTGCTGACTTTTGTGGTGTTGCTCTCGCCGGTTTTCCATTCGCCGGAATCGACTTCTTTATGTCGCCCGCGCACAACCAGCTCAACGGCCTGCACTTCGCCGGTATCGTCACGCTGAATGGAGCCGGTGAAACGCAGCTGGATGCCGTCAACCGTGGCTTTACCCATCTGCTTGAATAACAGCAGTTCGGTGCCACCGATTGAAAATTCCGTGTCCAGCGCGCCATCATCCAGCCCCAGATCAACATCAGCCGAACCGGGCATACCGCCGCCGCGATACTTTTCAAACTTGCGGCCGAATTTAGGCAGGGTCAGAGATTCAACGATCCCCTGATAGTTGTTCCCGTCGTTAAACAGGTTCAGGTGTTTTAACTTGCGTGGTAATGCCATATTGCCCCCTTATGCGCTGACCTTGCTGGCAAAATCCATTAGGTATTTGTCGGTAATGCGCTGACGCAGCATCAGGTTTTCCAGAGGCGGTACCGGCGTATAGTCGTAGTCAATGGTGAGCTTCCCGGCTTTCAGGGAGTCTTTATCGTTGACGGACTCATCCAGCCAGCAATCTGCGCCGATGAGGTACCCCTGACTCACCAGGCTGCGCATTTTGGCCCGGATACCTTCGATAATGTCGCGTGCCAGCGACGGGTTAAGCGGTTTGTCTACGGCCCACATGTGTGCTTCTGCGATGGTGTCAGCCAGTACCTGCGCGGTGCGGGTGTAGTTTTCAAAGGCAAACAGAGGATCGTCACTGAGGCAGCGGGAACCCCAGAAGCGGAAACCGTCCTTGCGGATCAGCGTGGTGACATCGTTCTGGTTCAGCAGCCCCGCATCGGTTGCCGGGTCCTGCAAATCCCAGAACACATCAGCAGAAATGCCGGTGACGCCGTTCACGCCCACGTTGGACAGGGATTTGTGCCAGCCTGTCTGTTCGTCAATTTTGGCACGCAGGCCAAGCGCACGGGCTGAGGCGTAAGCCGCTGCGTCAGCATTCAGCACAGTGTCAAAACTGATGAAATCAGGCCAGATCAGCATCCCCTCGCGCTGGCTAAAATTCTCACGATAGGCTATCGCCTCAGCTACCGTTTTACAGCCGTAGGCTGACAGATAGGCGAAACCGCGCAGACTCTGCGCCACGCTCAGCAGCTCAGTGGCAACCGCCTGCGTATCGTGCCCCGGCACGCCAAGAATGCGCGGCTTAACGCCGAGCTGGGACTGCGCAGATAACAGCGCTTTCATGCCCGTTTTTTTACCGTCTGCTGTCACGCCGCCGATAAGGTTGGAGGTTGTTTCCGCTTCGGTTTCACCCTGTGCAACGCGCACAACGACGGTCACGGGTTTAGCCTGGTCGGCAATTGCATCCAGCGAGCGGGCCAGCGTTCCGGACTCGCCTGCTTTACCGCTGGCGGTCAGCACGTCGGTAAGCAGAACCGGTTTATTGAGGGGGAACACGGACGCATCTGCATCATCGCCGGTACAGACCATACCGACAATTGCCGTGCTTACTGTTGAAATGGGGCGTGTGCCGTCGTTGATTTCAACGACGCGCACACCATGGTGGTAATCCTGGGCCATAAGGCATTATCTCCGCTTAACATGGATACCTTATGTTCTGGCTGATATGCTGATGACGCACGCACTGGGCTTTGTGAGAGGAATGACACAAATGACACTGCCGCAGAGGACAGTAAATAGTGCATTCGAATTTTTCCAAATGTTGTTTTATGTTACGATGCTAATTTAACAAATTACACATCGTTTCCTGATAAAATCCAGTTAAGGTTATAATGGAAAACAGAAATACAAATCACAATATTCAGGCATTACGGGCAATAGCCATACTGCTTGTAATTATTCAACATTTGCATCGTCTACCGATACCCGAATGGTTAATGATTACTTATAGCTCTGCTTCCTATTGGAGTGGAGTTGATATATTTTTAGCAATCTCTGGATTTTTAATGTGCAAAAGCCTTGAAACGGAGATTGCTCATCATGGTCATACCGTAAATGCTTTTTCTTCTTTTTTTAAAAAGAGGATCTTTAGACTGACACCAGCTCTTGTTACCTGGGCAGCCATATGCGTTTTGATAGCTTATATACTTCAACCATATAATGGTATAAACCTTGGGAAATCATTTGACACACTAATTTACTCATTATTAGGAATTTCAAATCTTTTTTATTTTCAAAAGACAATCTCTGGCATTTCTTATGACCCATTACTTTCAGTGACTTGGTCTTTAAGCCTTGAATGGCAATTATATTTTTTATTATCAGCGCTAGCCATATCACTAACAACAAAAAAATTATATATTAGCTTAATAGCAATTATTATTGCCAGCTCAACGCTTTTACCTAACAATGTAAATCATCAAGAAACCATCGGGTGGTGGATACGGCCTCAAGCCTTCATTTTCGGTTCATTGATATATCTATCAAAAAACAGGATATCTAAACTGAAGATTAATAAATATCTAAGTGTTTTGATGTGCGCAACATGTCTATTCTTCCTTGTTTTTTTTACTTCTATCATACCACCCCAATATAAACTGTTTTATATAGGGGCTTTAGGTTCCATAATATTCATTTTGTTAGCTTTAAAAACCCCTCCATTCCATTCTAAAGTTCTGGAATGGATCGGCGACAGATCATATAGTATATATTTATGCCATATTCCAGCAATGATTATCACTAGAGTTACACTAGATTATATTTTTGAAAATAGATTATTATTAAATTCATCCGTGGTATATATTTTGATTTTCTGCCTAATTGCAGGGTTTTGCTCAAACTTAAGCTATAGATACATTGAGCAACCTTTCATTAATTTATATCGAAAAAAACAAAAATAACCATTTCCAAGCCCCCAGCATTTAAATTAATTGGGGGCTTAAATGATCATCACAATACTCTCATAGTATTTTAATCTAAACTTTTATCATCAACTTGGTCTTTCAGGCCAATTGATCTCGGATACTTTTGAAGTATCCACACGCATCAACAATACACGGTATTTTTTCCATTCATCAAGTTCTACTGTTTCCTTCAAAGACGCAACCCCAATATCAACGGCATCCTGCCGCCAAGAAATTTCAGCATCAGCAGCAAGACGAAGTGCTACTTTACTTTTCTCAGCAGCAGCCTCTATTTTCTTGGGATCAGTGACCCACGCACTACCATTCCACGTATCATACTCAGTGACTGGAGCCTGTGTAGTTGTACCTTTCGGATAATCACCGGGAACATTAATTACGACTTTAACACCAGTTTCAGTGCAATATACACTTTCACCTCGGTGATCTCTTACATATTGCCAACTGCTTAACTCTTTTGCTCGACAAATAGTAAAACCGAGTTTGGTTTCCATAGGCATGTCAATACATGAATATGCGGGAATACCAACTCCAACTTGTAGATATTCCAAAACACTGCCTATATATTCATATGTCTCGCTATCGTAGTTATAAACCGTAATATATCCAGCCTTTGTGGCAATATGATTGGTATTTAATTCTGCCAGTTCCATTACTCGGCTCTCACAATGTAGTTAAAGGCAATATTACGTGGGCGTACAATTCCAGCGATGTTTGTCTGAACGGTGTTACTACTATTAGTTGATGCAACTACAGCTATGTAGCAACCTGTCATTTCAGCAGTAATGGCCTGATCCATTCCCCACACTGAATTGTTATTCAAAAGATTATTAATACCTACTACGTTTGGAGTTGATAACCCATCATCACCAGGAATAACGCTCCCCTTCTGACCAGACAGAAGGGTACGTGAAGAATCGACCCCGCGACCATCATCCCAACCTCGAATAAATTCTGCCCTTAAATCTGGCAAAACCAGCCCAGGGTAGGCCTGCGCAAGTTTAGGATATTGCGTAGCAGAAAATGTCGCCCCGTTGCACTTCAGCCATCCATTTGGAGGTACTGCAGTGGGCCATGGAATCGGGGTACCGACTGGCAAAGTAGAGCCACCTCCAAGAGCAGCCAGAGCCGACTGCACAAACGCCGTATTGGCAAGCTGAGTGGAATTGTTACCAGCGGCCGCCGTCGGGGCTTTTGGTGTGCCGGTAAACGTCGGGCTGGCTTTTGGTGCATATTGTGAATGCGGATCAGCGGCCGCAAGATGCGCCGCCATCAGCTCATCCACATACACCTTAAGCTCCAGTACCTTATCATCCACGTATTTACGGGTAGCAAGTACGATGGAAGGATCAATTTTCAGCGTAATGTTATCGGTGCTGTTGGTAATTAACACCATGCGCACTGTCTGCGTGCGGCCGCTGCCCTCTGCCAGCTGCGGCTTGTAGCTCTCCGGGCAGTTACCGACAGCAATCAGCGCGCCGGTTTCATCAAACAGACCAACCTCACGAATCCACCAACCGCCCTCCGTTTCGGGTATCACCTGCTCAGCGATCACCTGGCTGCTGTTTTGCGGATCGATATAAAGCATATTCAGAGCTGCACGGCGTTTTTCACCGACCAGCTTTGTCTGTTGTGCGTTTGGCGTTGGCAGCACGCCGCCGCCATCACCCACCGCCATCTGTGTAATTTTCAGCGGAACACCGAGCGCGGCGGCATTTGCCAGTTTCGCCGCGCCGATATCCGTCAGCAGGGTATAAAATTTTGCGCTCATGGGTTCACTCTCATTGTGTCAATAACATGGACGGCGCCGCCCTCATAGGCAGAGCCACCGGAAAGGATGGTTTCGTTGATATACGGGTAAATCGTGATTTCTTCGCCGCTATAGGTGGCAGCCCCCACAAAACATGGCCCGCTCGTCTGCAGATTTATGGACATGCCTATCAGATGCCGACTGCAGGGTTTGGCGTCACCGATGAGGCGCTCCAGCTCCAGATAGGTTTCCTCTGTTATGCCCTGGTCCTGCACCCCAATATCCAGGCGAAACGTGCCCGGCGCCTCACCGGTCTGCCACCATTCAATGATGCGGATCAGAAAACCGAACGGCTCCACCACACGCCGCACAGCGCTGGTTGTGCCCTTGTGTTGATGGATATAAAACGCATCCTGCACCACGCGGCGCTTCACGCTCTCCGCCCATCCTTCGTCCCAGCGATCAACCGAAAAGGCCCACGCCAGATACGGCAGAAACTTGACCGGGCATGTTGCCGGGTTCCATAAATCGCGCAGCGGCACCTGCAGATCGGAAATTCCGCTGCAGGTCTGCGCCAGGCGGCGCTCAAGCGGCGATGAACCAGGAGGAAGCAGACTATTCATCCGTCCCCCCGTTGGTTACGCTCCATTCCGTACATGAAGCTGCTTGTGTCTTATCCAGCACCACATCAGCGAGCGGCGAGGCCAGTTCAACACGTTGCACACCTTCCACATGCAGCGCGGCATAAATAGCACTGCGGCGAATATCGCGCCCCAGCCTCGTCTGGCTGGCGATATATTTCTGCAGGCTGACCTTTGCCGCCTCCATCACCGGCTCAGCTTCTGGCCCCGGGTAAAGAAAGAGCGTTGCATCTACGCTGTACGGAATAATTTCAGCGCTGCGCACCGTCAGACGGTCAGCAACCGGCCGCACGTTCTCACTGTTAAGCGCCTGTTCAACCACCGCCAGCAGGTCCGCCACTGCCGTTCCGTCGCCCTCACGGCTCAGTACGGTAAGCACCACCTCCGCCGGTGCCGGGCTGGTTGCGCTGGCGTCAGCGACTCGCCCGTCCGTGCTTTTAGCGTGAAACTCATAAGCCGCCGTTGGTCCCGCAACGGACAGCCCCTCAAATGCAGCAGGAACACGCAGGCGCAACGCCTCGTCACTTTCCATTATCGCTGCGACCGGCGGCACCGCGTCGTTATCTGCAGGTGTAACCGTCAGCCGCTTCACGTTGTAGTTGGCCGCCATCTGATCGAGATCGCCGCCCATGGCATAAGCCACCATGACCGCCTGCGCCGCCTCGTTGATACGCTGGCGCAGCAGGATTTCCCGGTACGTGTTTTCCTGCAGTTGTTTGGTGATGGGTTCAGATTCCAGCTCAAGCGTGCGCCGCACCGCGTCCTGTTGATCTATAGGATACAGGGCCATAAAGGCGGCCTTACGCTCAGCCAGCAGGGATTCAAAGTCCGGCACGTCAACGATTTGCGGCGCGGGGAGCTGGGAAAGGTCAATGACTGCCATTGTCTGCTCCTGTTGATACCGAAAGAGAAACAGGCGCGCCGTTATTGCGCTTCCCGGTTAGCTCAACCACCATGGAGCCATCAAAGCTGCTGTTGATGGTGATGGAATCCAGCGTAAGCCGAGGCTCCCAGCGACTCAGCGATACGTAAACAGCCGCCATAATCTGCAGGCGCAGCGCCGGGTTCTGGGGCTGGTCAATCAATGCTGACAGCAGGGAACCATACTCCCGGCGGGCTATACGGCTTCCCTGGGGAGTCAGCAGAATATCCCTGACCGACTGACGCAAATGGTCCGCATCAGAAATGGCTTTGCCATTGTCCTGATTCATACCGATATACAGCGTCATACAGGACCTCCCGATGTATCGCCGCCGGACTTAACGCCGGTATGACCGTGTTTATCGACTACGATCCCGTTAGAACTCATGGCGCCGCCGCCCTGGGTGACGCCACCATTGATCACCACCTCGCTGTTTATGCGCGTGTTACTTGCTTCAACCACAAACTCCCCCGTTTTCAGGGTTATGTTATCTGCCGCCTCGATCACCATGGATTTGATGCCCCGCACATGCCAGCGGCCGGTCGCGGGTTCATATTCAAACCAGCCACCGTCCGGGTATTCCGTTACGCAGCCGTCCACGGAGTCCGACGGCGGCGCGAACTGGTTGGAATAGATCGCAGGTAAGGCAAAAGCGGTTTCAAGATTGCCGCCCATACTCAGCACCACCACCTGCTCATCCGGCGACGGGCACCACCATGTACGGGCACCGCCTGCGCGCAGTGTCAGCCAGTTAATCCAGTTGGTTTCAAGCTCGCCCACTTTCACCCGGCACAGCCAGTTTTCCCGGTCCACTTCGGTTACGGTGCCGGTGCGGATCAGGTTGGTGATTAGGCGCATGATTTCTGTCAGATGTGCGTTCATGGTATTAGATTGCCATTAATCGTGTGTGGGATGGCTAATGACCACTTTGTATAGTTCCTGGCACAATTACGGATTAAAATAGTCTCCAACATCATGAATGATTGGTTATTTCAAAATGAAAAATAAAAACCCATACCAAGCTTTACTACGTGGAAAGGTAACTTCAGCTATCGCCCAAGCCAGAGCCGCAGCCTGTATGACACATCAGGGGGTAAAAGGGAGCGTTCTTGAAATCTTACTTAGTCAGCTTTTTCGACCGCTTTTACCCGCAGATATAGGTGTCGGGACTGGGCAAATAATCGATGCTTTTGGAACCCCGTCTTCCCCACAAATTGACATTATTATCTATAACAAAGAAATACTTCCCCCTGTAGTTTTTGATAGTATTGGAATATTCCCAATAGAATCTGTTTTATATACTATCGAGGTCAAAACAACCTTAAATTCACGAGAACTTTCAATCGCAGAACGCAGCGCAAAAACAATAAATACAACATTTAAGTATCTGCCCGGAAAGTTAAACACCGAAGGGAATAGAATTCATCATTCAATTAGCAAACCTCGCGCAGTGATTTTCGCATTGAATACTGACTTAAAACCCAATGGAATATCCGAAGCAGAACGGTATAAAAAAGTATATGGTAAAGAAGAGCATTACCTTAGTGCTATATGCGTCGCCGGACGCGAGTATTCTTATGAAAATGAAGACCAATGGATTTCCATGCGGAACGAAGATGCATTTGACGAAGTGTTAGCGCTCATTGCGGGGATCACTAACACCTATAGAGAAGTATCAGATAGCAGAGGGTATCCTTTGCTTGGATATTATGTCGCACCTGAAGATATAACTTCTACAATATACCCTTCGTACGATTTACCCGAACTATCCGTTAAATGTGTTCAATGTGGCAAGGATCAAAAAATCATCCCAACCTTTGATGGGGTAAAAGACTTAACTGTTAATGGTCATATTACACATTCATCTCCATGCGAATGCGGTGGAGAATTAACTTCTGAAAAAGGCACTTACATAATAAAGAATGAAAGACTCAGAGAGATAAAACCAATATAACCTTTTGTCATCTTGTTAACCATTGCAACAGCGTGTCACGGGTGATGGTTTCTACCACATCATTCACGCCCAAAAGACGGCGTGCCGGGTACCGGGCCTCCGGGCCGTTGCGTCTGACTCGATCACGCAGACCATAATGATGAACACGGGCGATGCGCTGGACGTTCCTTTCAAACTGCACACTTGCAGAGTCCGCAGTGGCTGCGGTTTTCAGGTATTTAGTGGTGCGCAATTTGGCGAACATCTGGCGCTTGATGCGCCCCTTTTTACTTCTGGCCGTCACCCGGCGCGCCTCAAAGGCGGTGCCGTCTGGATTGCGCTGCAGCCTGATGTTTTGCTGTTGCGACCGGCGCAACTTCTGCGCCAGTTGTCGCATCATACGATTGCGGGCTGCCGGTTCCAGATTCGCCAGCAGGGCGGCCAGCCAGTCATCCACCCTCTGCAGGTCATCCACGTTTCACCGTCCACATTTCTTCGGGTACGTCGGGTTCCGGCACCGCTTCAACGCTCGATACGGTGCCGTCAGTGTTTACAATCACGCGCTCTGTGAGCTGCAGATTGAGGCTGAGATCACACAGATCGTTGCTCAGGATATCGACGTCAAAGGTAAAAAGTTTTTCGCGCAGCTCCGGATTGTTGATAGCGTCAGGTTGATTGGTCATTAACCAGAGCAGCACGGGCGCCATCACTAAATTCTGGTTGCCGCTAAAGTCTTCAATCACCACGTTCAGGGTGTAGCGATATTCCCATGACATTGAACGGGTGCCGGTTGCGACCAGCGAACCGTTATCAACAAAAAGGTGCAGTTTGTCCGGGTTGTCACGGACATACGCCACCGATTTATTCAGGGCGTTGCGTAAGGACTGCGGCTTGTTCACTGTCTCGCTCCTGACACGCTATGATCGTGTCCACTTTGTCGGCACATACCGCCCAGGCGGCCTCAGTCTCATCCAGCACCTGGTTCAAATCCCCATTACTGCGCGGCGCTGACCTGTCCAGACGGCATTGCGTCACTTTTGGACAACCACTCACGGTAAGCTGCACCTCCGGCGAGGGCCGGGCGGTCCCGCAGCCGGATAATGTCAGCAGGCAAAGGAGTGTCAGCCCAGCGGCGTAAATCCTCGTTTTCACGTTTTAGCTCCTCGATCCGGCGCTGGCGACTCCGCAACAGCGCGGAAGCCTCCTCCGCTGCAGCATAAAGTTGCATCTGCGCCCGGCTGTTGGTTTCGGTAAGAATGGACAGGCTGATGAGCTGGCTGTTTTTCTTCGCCAGCTCATGCTTGTTATTTTTAAGCGCCTCAGCCTGCGTCCCGATGGTGTGACCGGCATTGTTAAGCCGCCATGACTGCCAACCCAGCAACGCCAGCACCAGAGCCAGGATCACCGCCAGCGCGCGCGTCATGTCCCTGCCCCTTTAAGACACCAGGCAAGCTCACGGGCGCGCCTGTTTTCCAGCCCTTTACTCCTTTGACCATTTACATAAATCCAGCGGGGGAGCTGGTTGCACGCCTGCCACCATTGCTGGCGATTGATGTAAGAAACCATTGTTGACCGGCAAATTGCCCCCGTTCCGACATTAAAGCCGATACTGATCAGGGCATCGTAAACATGCTGAGGTGGCTTAACCTGCAGGCAGGCTTCAATCCTTTTTTCCGTCAGCAACACGTTATTAATCAGCCCCTGCGCGGCCTGTCGCTCCGTTATGGTTTTGCCCGGCACTACCCCGGACGTATTGCCGATCCCGTCAGTCCAGACCCCGGCGCTGCACTGGTATGGCTGCAGGCGGCACCCTTCGAAGTCAGCAATCAGTTTCAGCCCCTCGACGGAGGTATGAAGCGACTGAAAGCCCGGCAGCGTGGCAGCAATCGCCAGCACCGCGCCGACCAGGCAACGCTTAACGATTGAAGGACTCATATTCCCCCCTGGATATTCTGCCGTCCCGCAGCAGCTGGTAGGCTTTCCAGCGTAAATAACAGGTCACCGCTGCAGTAATAATCCCCAGCGCAAGACCGGTAATGGTCGATACATCTTTAAGAGACAAATCGCCGAGCCATGCCAGAAGCAGGGCAACGCAGTAAGTGATAAAGGCGCTGATTCGCTCAAGCGTCATAGTTCAGTCCCATAACTGGACAGTCTGCGCAGTGGTTGACGACGTAATGTCCGGCAGCTCCACCTGCAGCCCGTGCGGTAAAAAGGGGCCATACTCAGCCAGCCCCGGATTCGCCTGCAGCACCTGCTCAGTGACTCCCTGCGTGCGCCCGTAATGGCGCCAGCAGAGTGCGTCCACCGTGTCATACTGATGCGCACGCACTTTCATCAAATCAGCTCCACCGTCATATGTGGCATATCGCGCAGGCGGGACTCCGCCCAGCGCACATCGCGCCACAGCTCACCTAAGGTTGTTTCGATATCTTCGGCTTTCTTGCTTCCGTCGCCGGTTGCGTCAAAATCGCGATACCGCTCAACCAGGTTTGCTTTTGCCCAGCAAAACACCGCACGGCGATACAGCATGAGCCGCTGGCTTTCACCGGCGATCACATCAGCAGGGACGTCGGCCAGGCTCGCATACCCCTGCGCCCGTTGTTTCTCGCGGAACTCATAAAGATCGGCGTTAACTTCAGCAATTGCTGTCAGCAACGCCAGACGCAGGCGTGGATCGGTAACACTCCCATCCATGCGCATATCACGGCGGAACTCTGAAACCCTGACATCAGGCCAGAAACTGGTGTTTTTAATAACGTCCTGGGTACTTTCCCCGGCCTGTTCCGGCGAAACGAATTGCATATTTCTGGCACTCCCAAATAGTTGGGCGGTGGACGGGGTTTTGACGCGGCATAAAGCCTGTCGCCATCCCGTGCCGCCCCGCGCGTTGGCACGATTCGTTAAGCCGACATTGCCTGTCGCAATCGGCTTTCAAGCTTGTTGATTTCGGTTTTGACGCCAGAACTGTTATCCAGCTGCAGGGCACGCTTCAGATGGTTAAGTGCCGCCACTGCCTGATCGTTATCCCGCAGCGCGTAGCCCATCGCTTTATGAAGTCGGGCGCGGGACTGATCCGGCATATCCTGACCTTCAACGATATCGAGCACCTGGGTAAGAATGGCGGCACTGAATGATTCACCGGCAGAAAAAGCACGCATTGCCGCGTCGGCAAACTCTTCCGCAACAGCGGTCCCGCAGGTCCTGTTGAAGCGCTGCGGCAGGACCCAGCCGTGTTTAATGGCATGACGGGCAATGTCCAGCGCGCCGGTATAGTCTCCGGCATCAATGCGCCAGATCATGACGTACATCGCCACGTCGTCCTGGCCTGACGCGTCAGCATCCAGTAAACCGGCAATCCATGAGGCATAAGCGGGAAGAAACTCACGTTTGAGCTGAGCCTTGCGCTCATTTGACTGGACGGTTTTAAGGTGCCTGCGGTGTTCTGTCAGCTGTAACAGCATCTGGTTGTAGCCCGTCAGGCTGGTATTACTGCCGCCCTGACGGGCGGCATCCTGAGCCTGTACATACTGAGTGTGAGCTCGGAACGGATTCATTTATCACGCTCCGTCGCCAGCACCGCCAGCTGCCTGCGCATCAAGCGCGCCTTTCACCGCTGCCGTGACGATTTCCTGGATGGTTTCAGTTGTCAGCGCTGGGCTGGCATTGCCACCTGCCTGCACGGGCAACAGTTCGATGTTCTCAACAAGGCAAACGCCATCGTAATCTTCGACAACATACGCCTCGTTAACGGACTCGAAGTTCTCCACGCGGTCACGCTTCGGATTGTCGATGACCGAACGGCGGCGGGAGCCTGATTGCCAGTAAATAGACAGGTTATCCAGGCGGGTGATCAGCATGGCATTAGCCGGGAAGAACGGCGCACGAACGGCCGGGAGGTTGCCGATACGCTTCTGGCTGATGATGAGATCGGCCGCCATCGCTTCGCTGTTTGGCTGGTCACGGTTGACGATCGGGAAATATTTATCCGCCAGTAACTGGCGCCCGACGATAACCACAAGCTCCGTATCTTCCTGATACCACGGCGCGATTTTCTCATTCACGGCGCCCATAACCAGCGCATCCAGATTCAGGAAATCACCGCCTTTACCGACACGGATAGTCTGAGAAATCACCTCGCCTTCGGACACGATCTTATCCATTACCTGAACGGGTTTCTCCTGGCGGATTTTCTCCAGCCAGCCGATATTCACATCCTGCAGTAGTGGATAGGTCGCGCGGTCTGACGTTTTCTCACGCTTCACACCGTTGAAGCCGATCATGATGCGGTCAAGCGCCTGGCGGGTAATGATGACGTCACGGATGCGCGTCTGGAAGTCCTGGAATTTGGCCCATAAATCCAGCTTCGCATAAGGCAGCGCCGTATCAGAGTTAGTCTGGGTACACTTGTACCCTTCACCGTCGATGTAAGTCGGATCAACGGGTTCACGGTCTTTTTGAGTGGTATCAGTATTTCCGGCAATACTGGAACCAATACCCAGTCCCAGACGCTCGCCGGACTGTTCATCAACCGGGATAATGTTGATTTGCTGCAGGAACGAGGAAGACTCCTGGATTTTCGTTTCCAGCGTCTGCGCGACTGACGGCTCAGCAGTATATTTCGAGGCGATATCGCTCACAGATACGCCGTTGAGTTTGGCGAGCTGCGTCAGATAGCCGTTGAATTTAAAACGTGTCTCTTTTTTCATTGTGCTTTTGCTCCGTCAGCAATCGGTGGTTTGTTCTGCGCCGTTATTGCCGGTCGCATTAGGGCGGCGTTCGCTGCGGCTGTCCTGGGTGGAAAGCAGCTCACGCAGGGTGGAGAGTGCGCTGGTTGTCTCATCAACAACCTTTTGCATATCGCTCAGCTTGTTGCTGAAATCGATCTGATGGGTGCTGACCTGCTCCGCCAGCGTCTGATGCTCACGCGCGATGGTTTCAACAGCCTGATTCACATCAGCAAAGCGGGCGTTATCATCGGCGCCTTTGCGGGACAGCAGCTCTTTCACGCGGGTAAACAGGCTGGTTTTTTCCGGCACGTCCTCAAACTCGATCAGCGTTTCAAGAGCTGCGGTAAACAGGTTGTCTTTGTCCAGCTTGCGGCGCGCCAGGGGGTTATGTTCTGCGCTGGCGCTGAACTGCAGCATTTCAGTGCCGAGGCTTGCCGGATCGTCAGTAACCGCCAGACCAACCAGATAAGCGGAGCCGGTATCGGCAAAGCTGGTGTTAACTTCCATTGAGGTGAAAAGCTTCTGCCAGTTACCGGTCATGGTGATCAGATCGTCCGTCGGGGCAATCCAGCCATACAGCGCCATCTTCCCGGACAAAGCCCCTTCGGTGATTTCTTCCGCTTCCAGCTTTTCCACCATGCCAAAACGACGGAAAGGCCCATCAGGGGTAAAACCCTTGATGTGTTCCATATTGATCAGTGCGGTGTATACCTGCGGGTTATAGCTCGCCGCCATCTGGGTGATCCAGTCACGTTCAATAACGCGCCCGTCAGTGGTGGCCCCTTCGACCCCAATACGAAAACGCTTAGATTTTTTTGCCATCGGTCCGGCTCCGGTTAGTTAGTTCGTAACACGTTCAGAGCCTTATGTTTGCGGTGATAGGCGCGTGTAAACAACGCGTTGGGCTTGTGCGAACTCCCACACAATGCGAAGCCGGGGAAAGTGCTGATTTGAGGCCGTATGTTTGTGCCATGACAACACTGACCCCCGCAGACTTCGATCCCCGTCGTCAGGCAATGCTGATGTACTTTCAGGGATACCGCGTAGCCCGCATTGCTGAAATGCTGGGCGAGAAAGTTGCAACCGTTCACAGCTGGAAAAAACGCGATAAGTGGGGCGAATATGGCCCACTGGATCAGATGCAGCTCACCACCGCCGCACGTTACTGCCAGCTCGTCATGAAGGAGCAGAAGGAAGGAAAGGATTTTAAAGAAATTGACCTGCTGGCGCGTCAGTCCGAACGACAGGCCAGGATCGGTAAATTTAACAATGGCGGGAATGAAGCAGACCTGAACCCCAACGTCGCCAACCGCAATAAAGGCCCGCGCAAACCGCCGGAAAAAAACCTGTTTACCGACGAACAGATCGAAAAGCTGGAAGAGATTTTCCGCGGCGGTATGTTCGAGTACCAGCGCCACTGGTGGGACGCTGGTATCAAACACCGTATCCGCAACCTCTTAAAGTCACGCCAGATCGGTGCAACCTACTATTTCGCCCGTGAAGCGTTGATAGACGCGCTGACCACGGGGCGAAATCAAATCTTTCTGTCAGCGAGTAAAGCTCAGGCACACGTTTTTAAACAGTACATCATCGACTTCGCAAAAGAGGTGGATGTTGAGCTGAAAGGCGATCCGATGGTGCTGCCTAACGGCGCCTGTCTTTACTTCCTCGGTACAAATGCCCGTACCGCGCAGAGCTATCACGGCAATCTGTATCTTGATGAGTATTTCTGGATACCTAAATTCCAGGAGCTGCGTAAGGTGGCCTCCGGTATGGCGCTGCACAAAAAATGGCGCCAGACCTATTTTTCTACACCTTCCAGCCTGACGCACAGCGCCTACCCGTTCTGGTCTGGCGCCCTGTTCAATAAAGGGCGCCCGAAAGCCGACAGGGTAGAATTTGACCTTTCTCACAGTAGCCTGGCGCACGGCGTTTTGTGCCCTGACGGCCAGTACCGCCAGATAGTCACCATTGAAGATGCCGTAAACGGCGGGTGTAGCCTTTTCGACCTGGACCAGCTGCGCCTGGAGTACAGCCCGGACGAATACAACAACCTGCTGATGTGTCAGTTTGTTGACGACCTGGCGTCCGTGTTCCCGCTGGCGTTGCTGCAGTCCTGCATGGTTGACAGCTGGGATGTGTGGGACGATTTCGAACCGCTTTTACTGCGTCCGTTTGCATACCACCCTGTCTGGATCGGCTATGACCCGGCAAAAGGAACGCAGAACGGTGACAGCGCCGGTTGCGTGGTCATTGCGCCTCCCGTCGTCCCCGGCGGTAAATTCCGTATCCTTGAGCGTCACCAGTGGCGCGGGATGGACTTCCGCGCCCAGGCCTCAGCGATTGAGGAAATCACCAGACGCTACAACGTGACCTACATCGGCATTGACTCGACCGGCGTTGGCGATGGCGTTTACAAAACGGTTAAGCAGTTCTTCCCTGCCGCGCGTGAGTTTGTCTACAACCCGACCGTAAAAAATGCCCTGGTGCTTAAAGCCTACGACATCATCAGCGGCCGCCGTCTGGAGTTTGATGCGGGGATGCTGGATATCGCGCAGTCCTTTATGTCCATTCGCCGTTCAACCACCGCCAGCGGCAACCGGCCAACCTACGAAGCAGCCCGCACAGAGGAAGCCAGCCATGCGGATTTAGCCTGGGCAACCATGCACGCACTTTATAACGAACCACTGGCAGGAGCTTCCGCCAGTACCAGCAACATCGTGGAGATTTTTTAATGGCTAACCGCAAAAACCGCAGCAAGGCACCGCGCGGCAAGACCGCATCCGATACAGCCAACATGGTGAGCAATGCAAATGCCGAAGCGTTTGCGTTTGGCGATCCGATCCCCGTAATGGACCGACGGGAGTTATTTGATTACCTGGAGTGCGTGCAGGTAGACCGCTGGTACGAACCACCGATCAGCATGGATGGCCTGGCGCGAACTTACCGCGCCGCCGTGCATCACTCCAGCGCTATTCAGGTAAAACGCAATATTCTTACCAGTACCTTCATCCCTCACCGCTGGCTGTCTAAACAAGCCTTTTCCCGGTTCGCCCAGGACTTTCTGGTATTCGGTAATGCCTACCTTGAAAAACGCATGAACCGGTTAGGGCAGATCATGGAGCTGCGCGCCTCGCTTGCCAAATATACCCGTCGTGGCATTGACCCGGACACCTACTGGTTTGCACAGTATGGCTACAACTCACAGCCCTATCAGTTCGATGAGGGAAGCGTGTTTCACCTGATGGAACCCGACGTTAACCAGGAGCTTTACGGGATGCCGGAATACCTCTCCGCCATTCCCTCCGCCCTGCTGAATGAATCGGCCACGCTGTTTCGCCGGAAATATTACCTTAACGGGAGCCATGCTGGTTTCATCATGTACATGAGCGATCCCGCAGCCGATCAGAAAGACGTGGACAACATACGCGAAGCGCTGAAAAAATCGAAAGGGCCAGGCAACTTCCGCAACCTGTTTATGTACAGCCCGAACGGCAAGAAAGACGGCATTCAGATCATCCCTCTGTCAGAAGTCGCAGCGAAAGATGAGTTTCTGAACATCAAGAATGTGAGCCGTGATGACATGCTGGCAGCTCATCGCGTGCCGCCGCAGCTGATGGGGATTATTCCAACGAATACCGGCGGATTTGGTGATGTTGAAAAGGCAAGTCGTGTCTTTGTTCGCAATGAACTCATCCCACTTCAAAAGCGCTTCGAAGAGATAAACGAATGGTTGGGTGATGAAGTGATCAGCTTCAGTCCTTACGCTCTGGAAGCTGAATAACAGGCATAAAAAAGCCCGGTTTGTCCGGGCTTCATGCAAAACGCAATATGGAATTAAGCAGCTTTCTGCTTCTCTTTGAGTCTGCCATGCAGCTCATTCCCTTCAAACTTGCCTTCCTGCATCATGTGTGGGGCCGCCTGAAGTAGTTCTTCCATTGCGACGCCCATACGGGTGAAAACGTCAGATACTGAGTAATGCTTCTGAGTTTTCTTGTCACTATGCGTCATAGTCATGATTTCCTCTTAGAGGCCTAGCCTCATCATCCGGTGGTGGATGGTTGGCGCAGCATTGTACCACTGCGCAAAAATTTATCTACTGTTTGTTAGAAGTAATATAGCGTCTTACTACATCACTGATTGTAGCAAATGGTGCCGAAAGCAAGTTGATATCGCCTTCGAAGCCAAATTTTTTGTAGTGGGCAGCCACTCTATGATTCAGAGCTTCCGGGATTCGAATCTCTGTACACCCGACAGCAGCCCCAAACAGATACACACCCCAAAGCGTGATCATAAACATGTTGCCGTAAAGAGGATGACCTACGTCATCGTCCTTCACGAAGGATTCAACAAAATGAATCTCAATAACACCAGTGTCCTCATCAAAGGTACACAAAGCTGCGCCAGATGGAATATGCCTTAGCGGACCAGACAACAATTTCAGACAAAACTCAAACTTATCGTCCCGGTTCCCATAACGTGAAAAACCATGATCCCATTCAAGCTGAGCAAAACCTGAAGTCAAGATTACATAGTCTTCGTCATTGATAGGACCGACAGCTATCGGCATCTTCATGTTGTCTAGAAGCATCTGAAGATTACTGATGCTTAGACTAGCAATCTGCTCTAAGTTCAATTCCTTGTCCCTTACACTAACAGCACTAAAGGCGACTACTTTAATGTCATTTTCGGACAAAGACTATAAATCTTTAATGGGACTTTAGCAGAATCTTTTCAAGGTCTGCCACCTATCACTGCAACTTGTGATAGAACACAAAATCTACAGGCAACCTTGCATCCTATTCAACATCTTTTTTGGCTCACTTGTTTTTATCCGCACAAAAAGCCATCTGTTGCTTATGCCCTACCAACGCGCCAGCAGCCTTCTGAGGGGCGCTGATATTTTTTGCCTCTACCACCCCCCCTTTAGGATTGAAGCCGCCAGCGGGCCGGAGGATGCGCCTGACTTTAGGGATTTAACCCCGAACTGCGCGCTCGTAGCCCCGCCACGCCTGCCCGCTTTATGTAATGGTTTTCATGCAGGTGCATGACATAAGCGAAAGCGCGCCAGAACTGGCGAGCCTGTATTAAAACGATCCTCGAGCGATCATGCGATCTCATGCAGCATAGACATGCGCACTAACGTGGAAAATGAAAGCCTTATCCGAATGACTGCATGAGAAACAAAGCTGAGGTTCATAAACGCTCTAACCGTTGGTAAGATCTTAACGAACACATAGGGTTATTAGCCAAATCGGATATGGTCAAAGATATAATCGGACCGGTGGAAGATTTCTAAAAGTGAGTGCTCCGGCTAAGTAGGATACTTACTTATGCGAGCCTGCGAGACAACATAGGTTATATGGACATGAAAAATAAGAAATACATGTTTGAACACCATGATGAATCATTTGTATCCAAAGAAGTTCAAGCGCTGATCAACAACGGTCTGGAATTTCTGGATAAGGCACGCGAAGAACTGGAGGCCTCCAAGCCAAAATTTTCGATTGTAAGTTTCTGGACAGCTGTAGAGATCATGTTGAAAGTGCCGCTTGTACATGAACACTGGAGCCTAGTGTGCTCCGGGAGAAAAATTGAGAAAGCAAAATATCTTGCCGGTGATTTCCAGTCGATCACTTACGATGAAACCTGTCAGCGATTAGGTGATGTGCTTCAAAATCCACTGCCGAAAGAAACCATCGCCGTATTCAAAAAAGTAAAAGACCACCGCAACCGGGTGGTTCATTTTTATCATTCCGACTTCACCGACACTCAAGTGAAAACAATCCTTGATGAACAGGCTGACGCTTGGTTTGCGCTAAACCGTTTTATGCGGGATCAATGGTTCTACCTTTTTGGTGAACCTCTGAGCTCAAAGTTGGCATCAGATGAAGACCGTATGCTCAGGAGTTCATTGTTTTATGCTGATGCGAAATTTCGTTATCTCCAGCCCATTCTGGATAATCTCAGTAAACAGGGATGCACGATCTCAACCTGCCGTGCTTGCTCCAAAGAATCTGCCGTTGACATGCCTATCAATGAGGAGAGCGGGAATACTCTTCACGAGAAAAATTGCTTAGTCTGCGGTTGCATGGCTGAACCTTATGTCGAAGTTACATGCCCTGGTTGCGGGGCAAGGCAGGATCTGGATGCTAACTTTGAAACGAATTTCAATTGCATTAACTGTAATTATTCATCATCCCGATACGACTTACTGGATGAGTGGGATGGCAAACCGGAAGATTTTAGTTATTCGGGTCTTCCAGCAAGTTGTTCCGATTGCGGGGGCTATGAAACCGTATGTGAGTTCGGAGGGGGATATTTGTGCACAAACTGTCTTGTTTTTCATGATTCAATCAGTACTTGTGACTACTGTGGAGGAAGCTGTACATCAGTCAGTGAAATGAGTGGGCTGGTTGGCTGCGGATTTTGTGACGGAAATACTAAGTATCTTAATGACTGAAATTGACGCAAGTGCGCGATCACTTATCAAAATGACCGCCACACATAACGCCTAGTTTCACTCGTTGTTCAACCTTGTCCCCATCAGAACTAATGCTTTCGGGGACAAAGTTTCAGTGTAACCAGCTGTCATCCTCCCAGACCTGCTGCATAATTTCCATCACTCGCTTTTTGTCTTCATCCAGTTTTAACCCGCTCAGTTCAACGCAGTTGGCACTGCCTTTGCGAATACGAATTGCTGTTTTGGGATACAGAGGGCGCAAATTACGGTAAAGCTCGAATTCAAGGGCGTCCAGTGTAGGCTGGTTAATCTTCTGCTCTTTATCGATCATTATTTCAATGCGCATACAGATTCCCTTTAACTGGTTACGTCCATCGACCGGCAGTAATCATGGCTACGGATTTTCGCCATCAACTCGTCGGTCAGTTCGGACACCCACTGGATAGCAAGGCGTTTCTCTTCTTCGCTACACTCACTAGCCGCTACAAGCTTAATAAAGAAATCAATACGCTGGAGTTTCAACGACTCCAAAAGATAGTCCTGCATTTTCCCTCCTATCCTCACTACGGGATAAACCAGCCAGCATCCCCAGGAAGAGATACCAACAACTGTATATATATCCACTGTTTATGTATACAGTATAGAAGGATTTTGAGGTTGTAAAATATTTTTTATCAATCAATCAGATGAGTCTGTTTGCTGAGTTTAATCATTAACTTCACTCACCGTCAGACCTGACCATGTTGATCACGGGCTATTCCCGCGCTGAAAATGCACGCTTCATTCGGTTCAAAAGGTCATCCGCCTGCTGTTTAATCTCCACAATCTGGGACGGCAGACACTGAACACCTGCCGCAGCACGATTTCGGACAGTAAGGCACCCTTCATCAACCGTTAACACCTGATCGCCAAAGGCAACCACCGCGCCAGAAATCAACGAACGGACCATTCCGGCACTGGCATCCACGCCACGCAGAGCCAGCAGCTCACTAGTTTGCTTTTCCTTCTCCGTCATAGGGCTGGCTTTTGGCCTCACTTTTACGCGCTTGTTGGATGCCTTTGCCGCTTCGCTCAGCCGCTGCGCTATCACCCGTTTTTCTTTCCGGGATAAAGAGCCCATATCCGCCCAGCAGGCACAGTCATTCATGACCGTGCCGCCAGGATCGGCGCGTTTTCCAACCTCCCGCGGCTCCCGCGTACAGTTATTGACAGAACTCCGAGGGGCGGCGGGGCCGCCTAAAAAATCAAGGTCAAAACCTGAAACGCCGTCGGCCTGACGTTTCGGCACGATTTTGTATTTGGTAGTGCGCGTATGAATCAGTGATTCCGGCCCACGGATCGGGGAATAAACGCCGGAAATTTTGGAGACGTCATCCCCGTAGAGGTTGCCGTTTTCGGTGACTTCATAGCTGAGGCGCACGCGCAGGAGATCACGGGGAACCAGCGGGCCACCCTGAGCACTCACGTACAAATCCCACGCGCTGCTGTCGGCAGCCTGACGCACTGGCTCAATTTCGGGGTGCAGGACCAGCTCACGATCACCGAGGCGACGTAATTCACGCCAAACAGTTACCGGTGCGCCGCCTATTTGCTGGAACTGGCGGATCGCCCAGCGAGACGCCCAGGCACTTACGCGGCGGGCCATTTCTTTCAGAGGCTTGCCGGTTTCATCATCCAGATCGTCATCAAGCTGATAGCCATCAATATTTTTTGAAATGTATTTGGCGATATAGCCCGTTGCGCTGCCCTTCTCTTTCTCGATGGGTTTCATTTCGAAGCGGTTTTCAGCGGCGCCGGGCTCATTCCCATCCTCACGCATGGCGTGCTTACGAAAGATTGCCGTTGCCGGTTCGATATGCTCCAGGCGCATGAAAAGCAGGAGGTGCCAGTGCGGGGTTTCGTCGTGGTGAGGCTCAACAACGCGAAAGCCAAACACGCGAATACCATTGCGCAGCCAGGCCGCACGCGTGCACGCCCATACTTTGCAAAGATATTTCTGCGTTTCACGCGGTGACGCGCCGCTGTATTTGTTGTTCCGGCGCCCGTCGTACTGCATTGAGTGATATTTGGATGGAGCGGTAAGCGTGAAGAACGCCCCGGCCAGCCCGGCCTCATTCGCTAAATCTTCGAAACCACGCATGCGCGCCATCAGCTCACGACGACGGTTAGCTGGGTTGGCAACGCTGCCGGCCACTTTATCAATCAACGATACACGTTCTCCGGTGTCCTCATCTTCCAGCTCCATCGCTTTCAGAAATTCGCGGTTGGCTTTCTTTTGAGCCGTCCACTCCTGCAAGCATGGATCACTGCAGTACGGTGCAGATTTCTTGTGTACGTATCCAGCCGCAACCATCAGATGTTCACGCCAGAGAGCGTGCATACGACGCAGACGATTAAGCCACCACTGTGGAGATTGCAGGCGGGCCACTGCTTTCAGTGCGTCTTCCGCCTCCAGTTCTTCTTTGCAGTAGGCCGTCCAGCACGGGACCGGTGTTTTGAGGTGATTGGCAAGAAACCCCATGCGGCCATAACCTGACAGAGTGGCGAAATGGGGATCAGACGTGCGGGCCATCTGGAAATCAAACTCGCGGTTAAACTCGCTACCCAACAGATCAGCAAGGTTATGCGCCAGCCGTTTCAGCTCTTTTTTTCCAGCCCAAAGCAGGCGCCAGAATTGTTCACGCAGAGGCAACAAAGCCGCAGGCATCACCCCCTGCGGCAGATATTGCTCATTGACCTGATCTATGCGACTCAGAACGAATCGTTCAAAGGTATTGATAAGCCAGGCATCAGCCGCTTGTTTGCCTTTACGGTCTACCTGTTCAAGTTTTTGAGCATACATACGACGGACAAAATGAGGCAGCGAAGCCAGGCGGCGACGAACCGCCCGGCCCCGGTCTGGTGCTTCATCCGTTTCTGCCAGTTCGGCAATCGACAAACGCTTGCGATTGCCGTCCGGCGTCAGATACATGATCCCCGGCGCCGCATCGGCTTGCTTAAAACCACCGATTGCAGGGCGCGGGGCATTCCATGCGTAGGGGTAAACGGTGTCAGACATTCTGACACCCCATAATGTAAGCACGAATAAACGCCGTTGCCCTCACGCCTGCACCTCATACTTCACGCTGCAGTCAGGTCCGGTTGCAGGATCAAATCCAAGCCAGTGACACGATTTTGAGGTAGCAATGATTTCCACGGCAGACTTACCGTCACCAGCCGCAACGCCCATACTTCGGTTTGCGGTAAGGCGGTGATGGGTGAAATTCCGATAAAGGGAGCGAGTAAGTGAGGTGTCACTGTTTGAAACTATGACCGGATGGCCTTCTGACGCGCGGCACTCAAGAATAGACGCCAGGCGATACTGATCGTCCTCTGTAAAACCGGCAGTGTGGTAATTACTAAAAGTCCCGTCATAAGGAGGGTCGCAATAAATCACATCGCCCGTCTGCAACAAAGACAACGTTTCTTCGTAGTTAGCGCAAACAAAGGTGGCTCGCTTCGCTTTCTCAGCAAATGCGCGGATTTCACTCTCAGGAAAATACGGCTTTTTATAATTACCGAAAGGGACGTTGAATACACCGCTTAGGTTGTAGCGGCATAACCCACGATAACAATGGCGGTTTAGATAAATAAAATATACAGCACGGTGCAGTCGGTCTAATTGCGGATCGTGGTTAAACGCTTCACGCACACGATAATAATTTTCAGCGAAAATAAAACTTTCAAAAACCGCCTTAGCAAGATTAATAAATTTTTCTGTATCTTCAGCAATAGAACGATACAGATTAATTAAATCTGGATTGATATCTGCGACAAGATAATGAGGATAGTCTGTTGCCATCATCACTGCGCAGGAACCCGCGAAAGGTTCAACCAGACGCGGGCCAGCGGGGAGGTGCTTTTTAAGTTCGGACATGATGGCGGTTTTGTTTCCCGCCCATTTCAGGATAGTGCTCATACAACGCCTCCGTTGTAGTGCTTGCCTTTAAGCTCTGCGATTTCCTGACAGGTCACACAGCACTGCACGCCGGGAATAGCGCGGCGGCGAGCTGGCGGGATGGGAGCATCACACTCCGCACAGAGAACACGGGAAACGCCCGGCGCTTTGGCGCGGGCATTGTTGATATGGCGCTCACGATCTTCCTGTTCGCGCTGCTGGGCGAGGTCCATTGAATCAGCCATTAATGCAGCTCCTGCGCTTCGTTCAGAATGCGAACCGCTTCAACGCGAAGCAGTTCAGCCGCCTCGATGTGGCTTAACTGACGGGAAACGATGCGCACGGCCAGACTATCCAGACGAGCCGCCATTGCATCAGCGCGGCAACGGCGCTCATCCAGGCGTGTTTCATTTAACAAAGCGAACAGACCAGCATCGTCTGGACCTGTTTTCATTGAGTGGGATTTAGTATTTTTCATATTCATTTCCTCAGAATTCGGGCAAAAAAATGCCCGGCGGGTTTACGCCATAAAAAACGGGTTAATTACTTAGATATAACCAGAAACAGGGACGGGCTTACTTTTAATTTGGTTGATAATTTCAGCCTGCAAACCTTCTTTAAATTCTTTGCAGCATTCCCATTCAGGATCGACACGCAAAACAGCACCGTCACGGGTTTTAATTTCAAAACCCTCTGCCATATTTGGGATAATCACGCCCAAAATAATTCTCAACTCATTGCGAGACATGTTTCACTCCTTTAACAATCAAGCGAACAATGCGAATAATTAAAAAAGCTGACGGCTTACCTGATTTAGATTTCAGCCCGTTTAATAATTCGGACTGATCGCGGCATGGGTGCCAGCGCTTGCCATTATCTCCTGCAATCCAGCCGTGGCCGTAGTGCATTGCCGGGTTTTGCTTTACCAGGAGAGAGGCTAAAGAGGGTTCGTTTTTCAGCATGACCACCTCACATAAACCCGAAAGTCGCACTGATACCTGTAACCGTATCAATAGTGCTAGCCATGGCTGGGTTAGCCTGCAGACGCGCCTGCATGGAGATTGCCGCCAACGCCATAAGGCGGGTGACAGAGTTGATGCTGCTAATCACATCACGGCGGCCAGCTGTAGTCCCTACTTCACCGGTCACAGCTCCTGCAGCCACACGACCAATTTCAGCTGTCGCGCTCATGACGTAATGCGGAAGTTTTTCTTTTGCCACTTCGTTCGTAGGTACGCACGGCAGGCAATGAATTTGAGCCAGAAAACCATCAACCAGCGTGGAGTCCTCAGTGATATCCGTCAGCAACCAGATTTCCGGCGGTGTGAACTGATGGGGCTGCTCAGGGTTAAGCTTGTTGCGCAGCGTCTGGACATTCATTCCCGCGCGCTCTGCCAGCTTCGCCATATTGTGACGCAGTGCAAAAGTGCGGCACGCTTCATCAAAGTGAGGATGTTTGGAAACTCGATAATCAAACATGTTGTAAGTCCTTTTCTATCCCAAAATGGAACTATCAGGCTTGCATTGCGATTTCGCAGCCCTGGGCCGCTTCCATCGTCAACGCGAACATGTTGATTTCGATAAGGCTGTTAACTCCGGCTTTTTTCCTTATAGGCAGGCGGTTTTCCCGGATCATTTGACGGACATAAGTAGGCTTGTAACCAGTACGACGGCAGAACTCATCCAGCGTGATGAATGGCTCAGATACCACAAGGTTGATGCTGGGGCGCATTGAAAAATTGCTTTTCATGATGCACTATTCCTCAGTTTGTGTTTAAAAACTTCACTATTCGGAACTATTCGCAACCATTCCGAACACCACAAAACCGATGATAGGATCGCATTTTAAATATGTCAAACACAAAAGAGACCCCTTCAGCGATCTCAAAATACAACTTCCCATCTCAAAGTGGTGGGAAGGAAGCGATAACGCGTATCCTCCAGGCATACGGATTCAGTACCAGACAGGCTTTATGCGACCATCTAGGGGTATCACAAAGCACTATGGCAAACCGTTGGATGCGCGATACTTTCCCGCACGATTGGCTCATTGCATGCCATCTTGACACGGGCGCATCGATGCTTTGGTTAACTACAGGGCAAGGCTCATCCACAACAAAAGCAGATGGCAACAATGGATTGCCTTTGCAATTAAAAGAAATCTCAAATGGGGTTATCTCATCTTCTGAGCAAGTTCGCTACGACGCTCGCCTTTTACCTCAAGACACAACGGCCCCATTCATTGTGAAGTTTGAAAATTCGCTCTATCTCGTGGACGAGTTCAGGGGAGAGATCAACGATGGAATCTGGTTGATTGAATTAGATGGTTTTATGAGTATCAGACAGGTTTACCGTCTTCCTGGTGGGCGTTTGCGCGTAGAGAATGGCCCCGCATCCTTTGAATGCACACCATCGGATATTAAAGCCAATGGCAGAGTGATCAGCAAAATAACATTTACTGAATAAGGAATATTGGTATGACTCAATTTAGCGCTTTCAACTATACACACAATAGAGATAAAGCCATCGCTAACTTAATCAACCTAATTGAAGGGATGACCTGTGATGGAAAATTAAGTGAAAAAGAAATGATTTTCCTTGATACATGGCTGATGGAATCAGACGTTCTTTCCCAAAATTATTTCGTAAACTGCATCAGAGATAAAATAAGCGAAATCCTTTCGGATGGTGTAGTTGAAAAAGCTGAATTAGACGAATTGAAAGTACTGCTCCATGAAATGCAACGCGGCTTGATGGATACTCCAAACATTGACCTATACTCTGCAGACTCTGACAAGCATTTGCTTGAGGGGCTATGTAAGGGGCTTGCTTCTGACTATAATTTGAGCAATGAAGAAATCAGCTATTTAAACTGGTTCTTATCTACAAATGCAGCTTTAAAAAGCAACTACCCCGGTAAACATCTTTACGAACTGGTTCAATCAATCCTGAGTGATGGAGTGATAACAGACGAAGAGCGCACCAAATTATTACAAGAAATAACTGCTTTTACAGGCTCAAATATTTCTGAGGGTATTGTGGATGGGTATTCCACAACTTCACCCGTTGACCTAATTGATGAGTTTAATCCTACAGATAGTAAAGTTTGCCTCACTGGTAAGTTTCTATGCGGCTCCCGTAGACAATGTGAAAGTGACCTTATAAAGCTTGGTTGCCAAATTGTTGATCGTGTTACTCAGGATTTAGACTATTTAATTATTGGCGCCCTTAGCTCGAAGGATTGGAAATTTCAAAGCTTCGGAAGAAAGATAGAACAGGCTATTGATTATCGTGACAATAAAGGAGTTCCACTCAAAATCCTCAGCGAGGAACACTGGCAAGCTCTGATGCGTGGTGGTAATTCCATAACTCAATAGGCCTATAGAATGGCAGTAAGCAAATTAAGCAATGGTAAGTGGCAGGCTCAGGTTTTCCCCAACGGTAGGGATGGGCGGCGTATTCGCCGCCAATTCGCCACCAAAGGGGAGGCTATGGCATTCGAGCGCCATGTAAAGGAACAAGCCCAAGATAAGCCGTGGCTGGGTGAGAAAACAGACAAACGCCGCGTTCGTGATTTGGTTACAGCCTGGTATAACGCACATGGTGTAACACTCGCTGATGGCAAGAAGCGTAGAGGCGCAATGGAGTTTGCCTGTCTCGCTATGGGCGATCCCCTCGCAACTGAATTCAACGCAAAATTATTCTCAACGTATAGAGAGCAGCGTTTAAGCGGGAAAATAACCCGCTCGGATCGCGTTAAGTCCGTAACTCCTCGCACGGTAAACCTGGAACTGGCTTACTTTCGGGCTATGTTCAATGAGCTGAAAAGACTTGATGACTGGACAGCACCAAACCCTCTCGAAAACGTCAGAGAGTTTAAGATCGCAGAAGCTGAGCTGGCTTGGCTTACAGTTCAGGAAGTGACACGCTTACTGGAAGAGTGCGAGAACAGCAAAGCCGAGGATTTAACCACGATTGTTAAAATCTGCCTTGCGACCGGAGCAAGATGGGGGGAGGCAGAAGGTTTAACTGGCAAACAATTAAGCCCCGGTAAAATCACTTTCATCAAAACGAAAGGTAAGAAAAACCGAGCAGTACCAATCAGTGATGAGATTTACGAGATGCTTCCCAAAAACCGAACCTCTAAGCCACTCTTTACCGGATGTTATTCAGCATTCAGAAGCGCAATCAAGCGCGCGGGAATAGAGTTGCCGGATGGTCAGCTTTCGCATGTCTTACGACATACTTTTGCCAGCCATTTCATGATGGGCGGGGGCAATATTCTGGTCTTACAACGCATCCTTGGACACACCGATATTAAGGTTACGATGCGCTATGCTCACTTTGCCCCCGACCATTTGACCGAAGCAGTTGATTTAAATCCTTTGAACCTACTTTGATGATAAATTAACTCCACACAAGCTAAATAAATATGATATAAATTAATTTATCATATTTGAAATAATTAAATACTCTGTTATGGAAGCTAATATATGCTTGATAAAATATCTTTAATGTTACGATTACTTTCACCTGATTATGATTCAACGGATGAATATCAGGAACAATATAAGAAACTCACAGGATTAACTGGAGAGCTTATCACAATGGGCTATTTAGATTTGTGGGGTGCTAAATACTTTCATATTGAGCAAAATTATGGAAATAAACCCCTTTGGTTAAAAAAAGGGAAAAGACCCGATTTTGTTGCATTCACAACTGATCCAGATGAAACAATTTTAATCGATGCAAAGTTTCATGTTCCTAAAGAAGGTAAATTCCGGATAGAAATCAAAGATCTGCTAGAGTACGAAGAGCTTGTTAGCAACCTTTCAAGTAATGGTAGAAAAGTCGGTTTTCTATTCATAATGCCAATTGGTGGATGTAGTATTAACAACTTTTACTGCTATACACTCGACGATTTTACGTCAGGTACAACCAGCGATGACGGTAAATTTAAACTAGTTGATGTAACAGAACCCTTAAATGCATATGACTTGCAAGGTTAAGAATAGCGCTCCATCAAAAGTAACATCTTGCAGGTATGCTTATTTGGCAGCAAAGTGGCAGCAGACCTACCCACTATAATGGCATATTCTTTACTATTCGACCTCGCAACTCATTGATAATAAAGTAAAGTATTGATTTTAATCACTTTAGCTTCGGACTCATAATCGCTTGGTCGCTGGTTCAAGTCCAGCAGGGGCCACCAGATACAGCAAGGGCTGGAGAGAAATCTCCAGCCCTTTTGCTTTTCTTGGGGATACTTTAACAAAGGATTCATGGTGTTTTATGGTTAAATACCAACCATTGTTTGGTGGTCAACCAAAGTACTCATAGTACACTTTGTACACTTTGTACACTTCCATGAAAATATTGCGAATGTCCCGACCATCAACGAGGAAGTACGAGTTGTTCAATGAGTCTCCGCACTTCATCAGCCCAGCCGGGGAGCCGATAATCTCCACCGTCTCATGCTCTGGGTTCTTTTTCGGATCACATACATAATGTTTGGTGTGGTTGCACAGCGACTTAATCACCAAGTACCCCGACAGCGACCATAGCGTTTGGTCCAGCGCTTCTTCGCGGCTTAATTCGCCGTTCTTGCCTTCATAATCACTCTGCCTACCCTGATAGATCCACTCCCTGAGGTGGTACATCGGAAACAGTGTATCAATCAACCCCTCTTCCGTCGGGCTCTTATAGAAATTCACCCACTTATTTTTCAGGTGCTCAAACATAGCCTCGGGATCACCAACGCTGAATAAACCAGCCATAGCTTTTACTCTGCCGTTAAGTATAAATTTCTATTAGTTTACTCCCCCGCCGAGTTCGGGTCACTTCATCTACCAGAATGTCGAGTACGCTCGTATGCATAAGATTTAACTTACAGATGACACCAATCGTCAGCTGCAAACAAATGCGAAATGCAAATCAAGATAAGATTTTGAAGGTTTTATAAAACTTGGACTATAAAGTAATGTTCAACATTCATCACATAAAGAAATGGCTATGGATGGTATGTTTACATCATCGTTGCCCCAAAAAAACAGCTAATAATTGTGCGATCCTGGTACTGGTTTGGCCCGCTTGAACAAGAAGACTTCGAGATTCATAGTGATAAAACTTAACTAGTAGCGGGCTGTCGCTTCCCCCAGTAACTCATACTCAAATGAATAAGATATGATTAGAGTATGAATAGCACACTAACCAGTTGCTGGCCCTTTCCACCAAAAGATTGCTGAATTTAAAGGCAGTCACTTCATGATTAATTGATAATTATGTCAACGGACACTATTAGACAACTTGCAGCTATAACGGATGCAGCACTGTTTGAGCGAATTGCAACTTCAGTTCTTCGGGCAGCAGATAGTACTTTGTACGCAAATCTATCTCACCAGGGCGTTAATACAGATGGTAAAACAGTTAAAGCGCCATTGGATAACGTAGGATGGATTAGTGGTGGCAATAGGAAAAATAGGCTCGTAGCAGCCGCGCATACTACATCTAGTCGCGACGACCTCGCTGGAAAGTGGCTTCATGATCCAACTACTGTAACACCACGTAAAATTGGTGGTAAACCTACTCAGCCCCAAGGCGATTTAGTCAAAGCAATTCACGAAATAAACCAGCTTAGAAAGACATATCCTGAGTTACAAGCCACTCTAGCACTAACCTGTAATCGTGAAGAACCTACAGAAGTTCGCATCAAAGCAGAAACACTTGCATCGGCAGCAGATGTAACCCTTGACATATGGTCTGTTTCACGTATAGCACAATTCCTTGATACAACTGCAGACGGTCAGGCGATTCGTCATGAGTACCTTGGGACACCAGCAACACTACTTTCTAAAGCCGAGTTAATTCGTGCAGGGAAAATGTGTTTGGCTGCAAGAACACAGCCTACCAGTACCGACCTACTGGTCGGTCGCACAGGTAAACTCAGCGGTACAGGTCATGTGATCCTTTCAGGAGCTTCAGGTATGGGTAAAACGACCCTATGCCTTGAGCTGCTAAAAAACGCTCTAGAAAACGGAAATGCGGGAATAATACTTAGTGAACATACAATTCAAGATGCAGTATCTCTTGAAGAAGCTATTGATGCTGAAATGCGACGGTACCTACCATATCTTGAGCCTATAGTTGGTAGAAAAGTACTAGAGATGTGTAATGAATTTGAACCTTTCATTGTTGTTATAGAAGACATATGTCGGTCACAGAATCCTGATTTTTTATTGAGGAAAGTTGTAGATTGGGCATTGAGCAGCATCTCGCAAGCAGCACCACATCCTTGGCGTAATTGGCGTTTGCTTTGTCCTATTTGGCCGAGGTTCCTCCCAACTCTCGACAAGTTCAAGGATGCCCAAAAAGCAGGAATTATCCATTTTCTAGGATTGTACTCAGAGCAGGAAGCATTAGAGGCAGTGAAACTACGCGGGGAAGCGTTGGGCAAACGACAAAATGATATTTCTGCAAATGCAATCGTACAAGATTTGGGGCGAGACCCCTTGCTAATTGGATTACACGAATTTACTGGTTCAGGGCATGCGCAAGATGTCATTGCAGAGTATATGAGACGTGAGTTTGCAAAAGTTGCCCTATCTTCAGGATATACGGTCAGTGATATTGAAAGTGCCATTGGAAGGCTTGGTTTTCAAATGTTGCAACATAAATGCCTTCAGATAACTTGGAGCGATGCGATGTGCTGGCTTGACAGAGAAGATGATAGAAAGGTATTACGTGAGCTAGTAAATAAAAGCAACTTATTAAGGCTTGTGCAAAGCAATGGGAAAGAGTCGATTGAAGCCCGACATGACCGTGTACTTCATTCTATACTTGCAAGCTGTATAGCCACAAGATTAAATGCAGGTGTAACGGATTCATTTCTTCTAGATCCTTATTTTGCTGAACAAGTTGGTACGGCAATAGTTCTTGTAGAAATGGAAGCTTCTTGTCTACTGCAACTTATTGACGAAAGCCCACTTATTGCCTTCTTTGCTCTCAAAATCGCGGTTTTAAACAATAGTAGCTATGCAAAAGTGCTGTATGATGTCATAGAAAAGTGGCTTTCTTTAGCTGAAACGCAGTCATCCCATTTTGCAACTCGCAGAATTCTCGGCCTGAGTATTCTTACAGAAATAGATTCACCTATCATTTTAGATTTGACTGATAAATTCCCGTATTCTGATCGACTTCATACTTTCTACGAAGCTCGTTTTAGGAATGGTGATTTTAGTGCTGGGCTCAATTTATTAACATTATATTCAATGGATATCAGTATCCCTGGCCAACACGAATTGGTGAGTTATGTACTTGAGAGGTATAGGGAGGAGTTAATATGTAATGTTGAGAAAATACTTGTAACATCTAACTCTTCACTTAAAGAAATTTTAGGTGCACTTTATTTAGCAGGATATCTAGCCGATTCGACGTTAGCGGGTGCGGTGAGAGTTGCATGGAGTAATACCAAACCAGAGGAACGAAATTTAGTAGTGTTTCTATGGGCTGGCGCTCATGTTTGCGGAGATGAAGCTGCTATTACTCTTGGTCCTATTTGCGATGCTTGGGCTGCTTTACCAGAACCGGATAATCATTCAATAGTAACATTGTCAAGGTCATCTTTAGCAGCGCATGGTTTATCTTGGCATTTTAGAGACTATCCGCCAAGATCTGCCTTAAAATATTTTATATTACGAGCAGAGAAAGATGATCTACAGTGGCCTATTACATATATGCTACGGGGAATTGATGATCCTATCGTAGTAAAATATCTTTCTGAATATCTTGCTAAATGCAGTAGGGAAAATGAACATAATGGCGGATTTATCGACCATTTTGTTAAGGATGAGTGGCATCGTCTGTCTAAAGAGCAAGGACGAACGATGAGTGTTGAGAGCAAAGAAACATTACTTTCCATAGCGTTCAATACTAGTAATGACAGTCACTTACGTAAGCAAGCATTCATGTTATGGGAAGCAAGCGTTTCGCCTAAGGACATTTGCATAGCCCAGACAATTCAACCAGGAGAAATATTATACGATATTGCGTTATGGGCCCGAGTACGACGGCATGACTTATCGACTATTCCATATATAGTCAATAAAATTAAAACAGGTAACGCTAGTTATTGGTGGCAAGCTGGGCGGTATATTTGGACTAGCGAATTCACAGCCTTACTTGATGATTCAATAAAGGTGTTAGGTGAATTACCTAAAGAACAACATGAACAGCATGGCGAATGGATATTTCCAGAACTCCTGCTCAAGCTAGATATAAATGTTACACAAGAAATACTTGTCAAGCATTGGAGTGAAATTAAAAACCTTCCACGATTTGTACAAATCGCTCTATTTTTGGGTACACCTGAATTGGTTAAACTTGCTAATAACGCTATAGCCACAGCAGATGATAAAACCAAAATTTTTAAGCATTTTTCCATTACTGTAGGCTTGGGGTTCACAGGGGGGGTGGGCTTGACTCGTGAAAGCCAACTTGAATCCTTGCAACCACATCTTAAATTACTTTCGGAAATTGACTTGTATAGATTATGGGAAGAATGTAGATCCAAGAATTGGAAAAAATTTTGTCGCGAACATTTAGAACCAATACTTTTGGAATCGGAATCAACTCATAATATTCGCTTGCGCATAAAGCCTCCTTTTGATTTTTCCGAACTGGATAAAGCCCACAGAGGTGAGCTTGCATTTATTGAGCTGTGGTTAAATAACCAAATTCGTAGTGGAGGGGAGCGTGAACAGCTTTTGTCTGAATTACTCACATGGGTGTGCGAAAAAGGCACAATGAGGGCATTGCATATTGCAGCAGATATATACTCCAAAGAAGCAAGTCGTTCTGAATTTAAGGGCTTTGAAGAAATTGCTTCGATGATCCCCGGATATGAAAATGTAATAAAGCGAGTACGTTTTCAAATATACCATCGCACACTTAACTAATAATCTTAAAATCGAATAAATTACTTAACAAAACTCATAATTAGGCGCTGTTCTAAAAAAGTATTATTAGACCAGCGCCCTTATGGCTAACTTACAACACGAACTATTTTGAATAATGTACAGCCAGATACACGCTACAGAGTGAAGCAACTGCAACTATCCTACCCTGCTCCGTTCCTGCCACTCTTCCATATGTTGTAAGGGAAGAAGGAACATCAGACCAGCCATGACTTATGGGCATTATGGGCATTATGGGCATTATGGGCATTATGGGCATTATGGGCATTATGGGCATTATGGGCTGCCAGCGTAGGTCAAACTGGTCACTTTACACTTTTTGCTTTTCTTCCCGCGCGAACCTTAACATTTCTTAACATCGTCACTTTATACATTTGTCTCCTGGCCAGTATCCATGCCGTTCTCAGGGTGGTTTACATTTTCCATTTTTACCCCAAAAAACCTTAGGATTTCTTAGGAACTGCACAATACTTTGCGCAAAAAACCTGGCATTTCTAAGCATCGCTGGTTGACACTTTTTCCCAAAATTATGGGATTTCCTGACAAAAAACGAAGCTCTTCATAGCAAAAACCCAGTACCAGAATTCACACTCTCGACCATGCTGTATTTGCGGTCGGAGGTCATACGCTCAGTCGATACAGCGCCTGTTGCCAGCTCGCCTAATTCACTCATGGCGCGCATGACGTATGTCTGTAATTTGTCTTTTGCCAACTCATTCACCGGCACACAAGGCAGGCAATGAATCTGCGCCAGAAAACCATCAACGAGGGTTGAGTCTTCGGTTAGATCAGTCAGCATCCATAGCTCAGGAGGCGTGAACTGGTGAGGCTGTTCCGGGTTCAGCTTGTTACGTAACGTTTGAACATTCATACACGCACGCTCGGCAAGCTTCGCCATGTTATGACGCTGCGCAAAAGCCCGGCACGCTTCGTCATAGTGGGGATGTTTGGAAACCTGAAAATCAAACATGAATAATGCCTCACGTTATCTCAATATGGATGCATCAAGCCTGCATTGTGATTTCATAACCGGCTGCTGCTTCGATAATTAGGGCAAGCATATTGATTTCGATGAGGCCGTTAACCCCATCCTTGTTCCTGATAGGTAAGCGGTTTTCGCGGTACATCTGGCGAACAGTGCCTTTCTTGTAACCCGTGCGGCGACAGAACTCCTCTACGGTAATGTACGGTTCTGAAATCACGAGATTGATTGAAGGGCGCATTGAAAGTTTACGAGTCATGATGCACTCAAGGACTTAACGGCCGTTGTTAAAATCTGTCTAGCAACTGGTGCACGATGGAGTGAAGCGGAAGGGGTGAAGGGAAACCAAATCCGCGCCGGTCAGATCATCTATGTAAAAACTAAAGGCAAGAAAAACCGGGCGGTGCCGATAACTGAAAAATTACAGGCTGAACTGCCAATGAGCAGGAAAGCGCACTCGCTCTTTAAACCATGCTATTCAGCCTTTAGAAAAGCTATGCAACGTGCCGGAATCGAAACACCAGCGGGACAGCTAACACATGTGCTCCGTCATACTTTCGCTTCACATTTCATGATGAATGGAGGCAATATACTTGTGCTTCAGAGAATATTAGGCCATACCGATATTAAGATCACAATGCGATATGCCCACTTTGCGCCAGAACATTTATCTGAAGCAAAATATCTTAATCCCTTATCTTAATCCTGAAAAAAAAATCGAGTATATCTAAGGGGGGGCTCCGCCCCCCTTAGATATCAGGATAAATAACTATCACGTATTTCAGATAGCTCGCCTAACCCTGGATAAATACGATCAACAATACTAGTGCATTTTTCTTTTTCATGAATCGTTGCAGAATTAGCCTTCTGTTTTATTTGCATCAACCCATCAAAATTAGAGTCTCTTGCAGACACTGCGTATTTTCCTCCATCTTCTGCAGCCCATAACATCCTAATTATAAGTTCAAAACATTCAACACCAGTAAGTAAGTTTGAAATATGAGCATCATTTGCTTCGCACCCATCGGCGCGAGTAGCTGCCGAGCTATATTTATCCGAAACAGATCTATTATAAATTTTCCCTAAAATTATTTCCCTAAGCCACTCATGTTTTGATGCATACTCACTAATAGTAGTACTAAATAGATACACATCCAGTACTTTATTAATTTCCTCATTAAAATATTTTTTAGCGCTTAAGGCTCCCAAAGCAAAAACCCCTCCCATGAATTGAACAGGATGCACGAGTAAGTTATGCTGATCAGTCTTTTTAGTCTTGTTAATTGTGGATTCAACCATCCTTTTAATTCTAAGATAGTCGATTTCACTAAGCCCCTTAATTATTTCATTATTCGTAGCCATGCACTCTAAAAGTAGCTGCTCATTAGACTCATCTGCAGCACCAGCAACAATGACTTGTTTTTTTACTTCTTCGATAACTTCTGAATTTAGTGGTGAATAACAAAGACCTAGTATGTAGTTATGAGCATTGTTGTGTATTATTCCTTGATTTTCAGTTATTGATAATACTAACTTTTTTATAAGATAAGAATAACCATCTCGATGTAAATTCTTAACATTGCTGTTAACTATAACACTGTAATCTTCGACGTCAGTTGTAGGAAAAAGATACGATCCCCCCAAGGAATGTAAAATCTCATCAGCAGTCTGCGTGGTAGTTAATATAGGCCTTGAAAGAAATCTTTTAATAGTTTCTGAGTAAACAAACCGCGCTTCCTCAGCTGACGGCTTATGACCTGAAGGGTGAGCAGCTTTATTCCTTAAAGTCTTTAACACCTCCAAAAAACTCGCATCAATTTCTGCTATTATTTTTTCTGACTTAAGCTTGTTTAGTAATTCATCTTCAAATACTTTTTGGGCATCTCTTTTTTTATTAACTTCTAGTAAAAGTTTTCTGGCTACGGAGTTGGTTTTTGCTAAACCATCCAATTTTTTCAATATATCTTCGAAAATAGCAATAAAGCAAAGAATTACACAGGCTCTGTAGGCATCCGTCATGTAACAAGTTAATGCTTCTCTCATATAACTTTTCATATTAATATCAACTATAGTTTCAATTAACTCTTCCATGTCACTGAGTTTTGACATTTTAATCCTCATTTACTTTGATTGGTTTTTATTGAAATTTTAACTCAAGTTGATGAGTTAAATGCTGATGACATCAGTTTACATAAACTATCTAAGATTGGCAGCAAAATGGCAGCAGAACACAACGCTATGTGCCACTTTTCATCACTATTCGGCTTAAAGAAAACATAAAAATCAGTAATTTACTGATTTCACTAACTTCGAGTTGGGACTCATAATCGCTTGGTTGCTGGTTCAAGTCCAGCAGGGGCCACCAAATTTTAGCAGTATAATCATATAATTAAGCCACTCGATTGAGTGGCTTTTTTTATTGGCTTTTTTGAGCCGGTGACGCAGCCGCTAACCCTGGTTCAGCGAAGCCGTCTGGACACGTTCAGACGCACCGGGAGTCGCAATCAGGCGCTCCACGGACTCCATCGTCACGAACGTACAGCTGCAGTCCACATTGGTGCACTGGTGATAGCGCTCTTTGGTATTTTCACTTAAATAGCGACTGGTACGCGCATGCGCAGAGTGCTTGCACTTAGGACAATGAAACATGTATCCCTCCATTTGATTCACATTTTGTGAACCAATAATACCCAAAATAAAACCAATAGCAACTGTATTACTCACTATCAACAATAAATTTTTCGTCAGTGGCATTCAGTTCAAGCTTAAGCTGCGTGGTAAATCCGCTATCGTTGAGGGTATGCACCACCTCGCCGATGATCCACGCCTGCTCGTCAATGACGCGTTTAAAACCGTTTACTAATACCGGCGTTTCGGGGTACAGATCGGCTCGCCCCAGCGCCAGCTGGATAGAAAAATTCACGGTACCCCGCTGCAGCGCGCGCCACTTCGCCTCTGCGGCCCTGAGAGCCTGCTCTTCAGAGGCATACACCGTGGTGAGCTCAAATACGTTTTCCGCCGATCCCACCAGCCTCTCTTGCGGTTTCTGCTCCTTGCCTTCAGCTCCCGCTACCGGTGCGGCGGCATCCGGGTGCTGAAGTGCTTCTATCGGCTGCCCCCTGACTGACGCAAAATACTCAATTGAGGTTTTTGCTGTTTTGGGTCGCGCGTTTGCAGCCATTTGGCCGTCACGCCGGAATAGTTTTCACGGTCTGCGACGGAAAAAAGGTGCTTATCGCCGTCCCCACGCTCAATCATCATTAAGGGGATCGGCGTGCCGCTGGCCGTCACGGCGTGCCCCGCTTTCATAAAAATAACCTTGCCGGCTTTGATTGAAACAAAGGCACCATTACGTTCGGCCAGTCGGGTGAGAAATGCAGCGTCGGTCTCCTGAGACTGATCGATATGAGAAATGGCGATGGATGCAAGCCCCGCCGCAACGCTGGCAGTTAACTGGTTACGCTGAGCGATAGTATTGACTATCGCGCCGATCGTCGTGTCATGCCACGACTGTTCGCGCCGCACGTTTAGCTTTCCACGAAAATCAGCGCTGCATCCCCGAATGGTCAGCGTGTCCGGCGCGCCCCGAAATTCAATTGTATCGATCGTAAAGTTCCCTTTCGGCTGGAGCGGAGTTCCCTCCCATCCCAGCCATAAGGAGAGCTTTGCCCCCGGGCCGGCAAGTCTAACAGCCCGTCGGAATCATCCAGTTGAATATCCAGCTGATCGGCTTCCAGTCCACGTTTGTCGATCATGCTCAGACTGATAAGACGATGGCTGAAATTTTGTGTGATATCGCGATCGTCAAGCTTAAGCATAAAATCAGGGGCGATTTTCCCACCCGCCCGGATATTCATTTCCGTAATCATCCCACCAGCCCTCCAATGCTATTACGTGCGCTCGTCACCAGCTCATCGGCCTGGGTTCTCAGATCGCCAAACATCGTCATCAGCGATTCGTCCACGCGTTTCAGTTCCAGCGTAAAATTAATTTTTCGGGCGGTACCGTCACTGTAAAAATCCGAATGCGTATGCGTGACTTTCTCAATGATAAACATGCCGTGAATGATGCCGGTTCCGTCTATCAACGGCCATGCCCTCCCCTCATTCGCCATCAGCTCGACCGCCTTAAGGGAAAGCCGCCCTCCCGTGAGCTCCGGGTAAAGCAGTCCGGAGAGGGTAAAAGATGTCTCGCCTTCGCCAAGGTACTGCCAGGCTTTAGGTTTCCCGATCCGGTCGTTGGACGCCCAGCGGTAGTCCTTTGTAAACTGCATTGTCTGATAGGGTAAAGTTCGTCGTTCAAAGACAAACAGACCCAGCACCATTAACATTTTATCTCTCCTCAACCATACATTAAGCTGGATTGCTGCCGTCTCGCTTTATCCTGTTCAATGCTATCTATTGTCTCCCGGATTTGACGCGTCAGATCCGTTGCGGAGGCCGTGCCCCCCTGCAGCGTGATGTGATATTCGCTTTTACTCTGATCGACGTAAGAGCGTCCTCCCGGCACGAGGGTTGGCTGATACCCCTGGCCGACGCCAGAGATCCCCGCCACCGGAATGGACGCACTGCCCGCAGGAGAGGATGTCGCGTCTGCTTTTGCCGCCGCGGCATCGAGATTACCCGACTCGTTTTTGATAAGACCGAGTTTCTCCAGCAGCCAGCTGGCCTTGCCGCTCAGGCTGTTAAAGAGATTAAGCGGTGCCATTAGCGCATCCCCCAGCGCCTGACCAAAAATCACGCCAGCGTTTTTACAGCTATCCAGCGTTTCCTGCGTCGCCTTAATCGGCGCAATCAAATCGGTGAACCACTGCCATATCCCGCCCAGTTTTTCTGAAATGAAACCAAACGCCTGTAAGAGCGGAGAGAACAGCTCGCCCAGCGGTGCGAAGACCGCAGACAATCCCTCAATCACCCCGCCAAAGAAGGCGCTGATGGGCTCCCAGTATTTGAAAATCAGCAAAGCACCGGCGGCAATCGCCGCGCCAAGGGCTATCACCGGCCAGCTAAGGGCGCCCAGCACCGTCATGACGGCGCCGCCCACCACGCTGAATACCGTTCCTAACATCCCGGCCGCGGTAATAACCATATTGATGCCCGTCAGAACCGGACCAATAACCGTGCCTACGCCACCCAGTACCCCAGCAAATGCCTGCGCGCCGACAACAATGCTGGCGAGGGTCTGCGTCAGCTCAGGGTTGGCATTCACCCACAGGGAGGCCGTGCCAAGCCAGCCGGTTGCGGTTGTTATCAGGTTGCGCAAAGCGCCATCTGCTTTATCAAATACGTCAATCTTCAGCCCGCTCCACGCGGCCTGGAATTTGCTGATATCGCCGTCAAGATTGTCGGTCTGCACGGAAGCCACGATCGCGGCACTGCCCGTTGCCCCCTGCAACTGCTGGCGTTTTTTATCAAGCGCGCCGTTACCCGCGGCTGAACGCAGTGCATCCGGAGCCTGGAGCTGTCGCAGCATCGCGCTGAGCGCGTCCCCGGCGGCGGCACCGTTCATTCCCTTTTCCGTCAGAACGCCAAGCTGCGCGATTGTCTCTTCAAGACCCATACCTGTCGCATCCGCAGCGGGCGCAGCGGCGGTGATGGCCGCCGCCATCTCAACGAGACTGGTGTTCGAAGAGGTAAACCCGCGGGTAAGTAAATCTGCGATGCGTCCCGCATCCGTATCGGCCAGGTTATAGGCGGCCTGCGTGCTGGCGATCATATCGGCCGCTTTAGCCGCGTCGACATTCCCCGCCAGGCTGAGGTTAACCGTGGGTACAGTGGCAGCAATAACCCCATCGGCGTCGTAGCCTGAACGAGCCAGTTCGGTTTGTGCACGGACGACCGTATCTGCGGGGACTCCGGTCCTGGCACTGACCTCTCGGGCCTGCTGGCGAATGGCCTCAAGCCGGGCGTCGCCCTTCTCCAGACCAAGGCTTGCCTGAATAGTCGACATCTGTTTTTCAAAACTGATGCCAGGCGCCATAAACCGAGACGTCTGATCAAAGCCCGCTTTGGCCATGCCCACGCCCGCATTAGCCAGCTGATGCACCCGCGCGGCAACGCGTTTGCCTGACTCGTAGCGATTCTGAACGGTACTCAGCTGCGCTTGCTGCTGATTGACGCGGGCCAGCGCATCCCGCTGTCGGTTAAGCTGCTGCGTTTTTTCGCCGATCTGACTTTTTAAACGACGCTCATCCGACGAAAGCGTTCGCGTGTTGATTCCCGCCTGAGCGAGTTCAGTCCGCTGACGCTGTACCGAGTAACGTAAGCTGTTGTACTCAAGCTTGAGGTTGGCTGCCGATTTTCGGGCTGCGGACAGCGCATCAGCCTGTGCCTGAGTAGGGTTTTGTGTGTTTTTAAACTGCAACGCCAGCGCCGCCGCCTGCTGTTTCGCCTGAGCAAGCGACTGCTCCGTCGTGGCGAGCTGGGCATTTGCTTTTCTGAAGCCGTTAATACGCCCCGCCTGCTCGTCGAGCGCCCCCAGCGCCGTCTGCGAATCATGGATATCGCTCGCGAGAGTCAGGCTGGCGTTCTGGAGAGCGTTAAGCGGTCGGCTTGCACGATCAACTGCCTTAAGCAGCTCCTGAAGACTGACATTATTACTCATGGTGGTTTCCGCTTCGCTGCAGCGCTTTTTCGCGCCATAAGAGGAGTTCGGTCACGCTAAGGGAGTACAGTTCTGACGGCGGCCAGTGAAAAATCACCGCGATATCCGCCATCAGATCGTCGACCGACAGGTTTTCGGGAAATCTCAGCGAGCCGAAGCCGGTGACAAAAAACCGATCACCTTACCGGCAAAAGAGAGCAGATCGCAGGCATCCAGACGCGCAACTTCATGCTCGGTCAGAGCCGGCGAGGTCATTCGCGGCAGCACCTTGATCAGGGCATCAACGTCGGATTGCGCCAGCGAGGCCAGCGAGATCCCACGCAGAGTCCCGGCATTCGGTTTGGAGACCGTCACCTGTTCAATTTTTTGCTCACCGCGCTGAACGGGGCTATCAAGCGTGACGATGTATGAGCTGTTGTTCATGGCGTTCTCGTTGCTATTTTCCATTTCATTACTCTTCTGAAAGTTAGCTTACCGGCCGGCTATCCCGGCCGGTTAAAGGGTTACAGGCCGATGGCCTTACGGTGTTCAGCCAGACGATCGACGCCGTCGACTTTCAGCACCATGTTGATGATGTCGATTTCGATGATCTCTTTGCCATCAATGGTCAACTGGTAGTACGCGCACTCGGTGGACATCTTGGTGGTGCCGCTTTCGCCCTGCTTGTTCTCGCCGCCATCAAACTCTTTATGACGGCCGCGCATGACGATTTCGACGGCGGAGATTTCGCCGGTATCATCACGCTGGAAAGAGCCGGTAAAGCGCAGCGGCACGCTGTCCGCGCCCGGAGAGGCGTACTGCGCCCACAGCGCGGCGTCCGGCAGACCGCCAACGGTCCACTCCAGCGCCAGGGCATCATCGTCCAGACCGAGATCGACAGAGACCGAGCCCGGCATACCGCCGCCGCGATACTTCTCCAGCTTGCGGGTAAGCTTCGGTAGGGTCACAGACTCAACAACGCCCATATAGCTCAGGCCATCGTTGAACATATTCAGGTATTTAAGTTTGCGTGGTAACGCCATGCTTCAGCTCCTTAGCTATTAACCGAATCTGACAGGTCTGCCAGATAGGTATCGGTGATGCGCTGGCGCAGGGTAAGATTTTCCAGCGGCGGGACAGGGGTGTAGTCGTAATCGATATACAGTTTCCCCGCTTTCAGGGTGGTTGCGTCGTTCGACTCAGGGTCATACCAGCAGGAGCCGTCGACGATATAGCCGTTGGTTTTCAGCTCGCGGAACTTGGCATTAATACCGGAAACGATGTCGCGGATAAGCGTTGGCGTGATGGGTTTATCCATCGCCCACGCGTGCGCTTCCGCCATGGTATCGGCCAGCACCTGCGCGGTACGGGTGTAGTTTTCAAAGACGAATAACGGGTCGTCAGAGCAGGTACGGTTACCCCAGAATTTGAAGCCGTCGTTGCGAATCAGCGTGGTGACGCCTGCCTGGTTAAGCAGGTTCGCATCGGTAGCCTGTTCCTGCAGATCCCAGGAGACAGAAGCGCTTACGCCCGTGACGCCGTTGACGCCAACGTTTGACAGGGTTTTATGCCAGCCGATGGTCTGGTCGATTTTGGCGCGCAGGCCAAGCGCGCGAGCGGTTGCCCAGGCCGTCGTCGTTGCGTTCGTGGTGGTATCCCATGCCAGAAAATCAGGATGGATAACCATCAGCTCGCGCTGGCTGAAGTTTTTGCGGTAGTCGATCGCCTCAGAAATGGTTTTACATCCCCATGCGCTGACATAGCCGAACGCGCGCAGGCTCTGGCACATCGCGGCCAGCGCGGTTGCCACTTCCTGAGAATCCAGCCCCGGCACGCCGAGAATACGTGGCTTAACGCCGGTTACCGTTTTCGCCGTGAGAAGCGCCTTCAGGCCGGTATATTTACCGTTTTCATCAGTAGTACCGATGATGTTGGAAACGGTCTGTTTGCGCGCCTCCTCAGGGGTTTCAGCGGTGCCTTCAGCCACGCGAACAACAACGACAACCGGTTTACACTGGTCAGCAATCGCCTGCAGAGAAGCGGACAGCGTCCCCGCCTTGCCGGCTTTCGCAATCGCAGTTTGCACGTTGGTAATGAGCACGGGCTCGTTTAAAGGAAATGTCTTGTCGTCAGCATCGCTGGCCGTACAGACCATACCGATGATTGCCGTCGAGACGGTGGAAATGGTGCGGGTGCCATCGTTGATTTCGATAACTTCCACGCCGTGGTGATAGTCGCCCATCCGGTTAACTCCTTCGTTTAGTGGTGAGGCTATTTTCTCTTGGGCGAAGGAGGTATGAAACGTAATGCCGTTGGAGGTAGGGCAGCACAACATAGAGTGAGTGGTTGACCCGCGCGGGAAAGGTGACTGAGCGTTTTGAGCGATCAATCATAAGTAATTGATCGTCGATTACCATTATTAATGAGTGAATATTATCGATATCGTTGCGCCATTAACGAGGTAATAACGATTTTACTCTGGTTAGCTGGCGGTCTGACTGCATGATGAATTTTTGGTTATTACTGGCTCAAATTTTTTATCGGTAATAAAACAGAAAAATATGAGTGATGCCCCTATAAATAAGAAATAGCCCGCGTGATGCGGGCCTTTTCTTTATAATAAGACAGTTTAAACAGATATCCACTCAGGAGTTTTAGGCCAGTCTGGTACACTGAGGTCAACCCCCGTCAGTTCAACAACGTATTTTTTCAGTTCTTCCAGTTGTGTTTTTTCTTCCTCGGTAGCCATCCCCAAATCAACTGCAGACTGCAGCGGAAAAGCGCTTACCGCCGCCTCGCGTTGCCTGCTCAATAGCTCTCTGCGATTAGCCGCGAGGATTTCTTCTGGTGTCCTGACCGGTGCGGCTACAGTGACCCACTCCATCTGTTTGCTCTCGACGTTGTAACTGGGGGCGCAGTTAACGGGAGCGGCGCCGACAAATTTTTCATGCTCTGAATCACTGACCCGGACAAGGTCATCCGGCAGAGCGTTAACAGACTTGTAATAGCGCAAACTTTTAATCGGATAAAAGCCGCGCGTTTTATTGCTGAATAACTGACTATGCATAACTAATATCCTGTTACCACAAAAGAGAAATAGCCGCTCATATTTCGCGAGTGAAGAGAGAAAGCACTTGCACTTAAAGGGTTAGCTGTCCAGTAAGAATCTTTGTCATTTCCCCCTGCTCCGCTGAAAGAGCCACCTATTGCGAGGATTCCGTTAGGAAAAGCAGCCGGAAGATAAACAGTGACATCCGGGTTGGAATTGGAGTTGGAAGCAACCCCGCCAATACACTGCATGAACACCTGACCGTTGCCGTGACGGTAATAGGCGGAGCTGTTTCCGGTGGTGGTCGACCCTGACTGGTTCGGTGGTGGGTTGTTCGAAGAATAAACCCTTACCTGCCCGCCGGATTCAAACACCCCTTGACCCGCAACGATATTGCCTCCGCTGTTAATTTGCCCAGCAGCAAAAATTGAGTCACCGCTATAAAGCCGTTGGGGTGCATTGAATGTTCCGTTTGCATCAAAAGAATACAGGGCACCACTGCCAGAATCCCCAATGATATGAACGACTGCGGAACCAAAATCATTTTTACCCGATCGTAATATGCCAAAACTAACAGAAGCGCCATATCCATGACCACTCGTTACAGACGTTCCTTTCACGATCGGAAGGTATACCGAATTATCTTTAGCGGTAGTGTATCCACCAACAAAAAACGGTGCTGAGCCATTCGTATATTGATGTGCAAATGCCCCACCTCCCTGCCAGTATTCCGGCTTAGTGGCGTAATACTTTGCACCATCGAGATAATCAACGCTTCCCCCGTAGTTTGTGAGAACTTTCGTCCAGCTCCCCCAGTATCCGTTATCTCCATTTAAGGTACGGAATTTTAGTTGTTTACCACCATCACTATAAGACGCAGCATATTGCACCCGATAGTTACCACCCAGTCCTCCCACATCAAGAATTGTCGCCTCATAGCCAGGTGAATAGGCCGCACTGGCATAACAGAAACTTACGGAATTAGCAGGAAGACCGCTTGCGTCTTTAATCTCTCTGCTCGCTTCAGCAGCAACAGACCGTATAGCAAGCGCACCACCGTTAACCACCACGCGCCCGGGCGTGATGTCGTCACGACTTTCCTGGGCATTTTTACCAGCAGCAGTACCCAGACTGTTTTTCAGCTTAATGAGATCATCACTGACAGTCTTCACAGACTTTGGTGTGGCCGCAAGCGTCTCTGAAGCACTATCGGTCGCACTGCTAAGCTGAACAATCCCCTTTTGTCCGGTAGTCGCATCCTGAGCCGTATACTTACCACGGGCAAGATCGTAGGCAGCCTTAACCGCTTTCGGCGTTGCGGCCAGCGTTTCAGACACACTATCAGTCGCACTACTGAGCTGCGTAAATCCTTTAGCCGTTAGCGTGGCATCGGGATGACGGCGAGACTGCTCATGCTCCTCAAGCTTCTCATCAACATACTCTTGGGTCGCCATTACCGTAGACGTATCTATCGAGAGCTCGACCGAGGCGATATCACTGACCATGATCACCATTCTCACGGTCTGTGCACGGCCCGATCCCTCCTCCAGCAATGGTTTGTAACTTTCCGCCATGTTGCCGACGGCAATCAGCGTACCGGTGTCATCGTAAAGCCCCATCTCACGCATCCAGAACCCCCCCGCTTCGGGAGGAATGAGAAGCTCCGCGATTACATAGTTAAGCTTTTTATTGTCCTGGCTAATTTTATTCAGCCCATGGCGCCAGACTTCATTAACCAGCTTCGTCTGCCCGGCATCAGGAACCGGCAATGTGCCGCCACCGTCACCCACGGCCATCGCCGTAAAATTGACTTTCTTGCCGTTCGGGACGGTCGCGGCAGCCAGTTTTTCGGCACCGGCTTTGGTGATAACCGTTTTATATTTTACTGTCATTGTGCTCTCACTTATCCGGGATAAACCGTGATGATGTCGCCGTCATAGCTCAGGGCGCCGGTATAGAGATAACCCGGTATGTCCTGGATGATATTCAGGCCAATAAGGTGGCGGCTGGCAGGCTTTGCATCAGCAATAAGCCTCTCCATTTCGTAATACATTTCCTCGGTGATGCCCGTGTCCAGTACGCCGATATCAAGGCGGAAGGTGCCGGGCGGATCGTTGGTTTGCCACCACTCGGTAACATTAATCAGATAGCCAAGCGGCTCCACCACGCGACGTACAGCGCCTATCGTTCCCTTGTGGGCATGAATAAACCACGCGGCGCGGATCACCTCCCGTTTGGTGGCCTCCGGCCAGTTCTCATCCCAGCGGTCAACCGAAAACGCCCACGCCAGCCAGGGCAGCAAATTCGCCGGACAGGTGTCCGCATTCCAGAGATGGCGCAGCGGAACCGGCGTATTTTCGATGTCCGCACAGGCGCGCGCCGCGGCGACCTCAAGCGCCGATGAGCCGACCGGTAAAAGGCGGGCATTACTCATCGTTTCCCCCCACGGTTACGCTGTAGTGGCTGCACCAGGAGGCCTGAGTTTCATCAAGCACGATGTCAGCCGCGGGTGCGGTCAGTTCCACCCGCTGCACCCCTTCCACGTGAAGGGCAGCGTAAATGGCTGACTTGCGGATATCGCGTCCCAGCCGATGCTGAGCCGTGATGTAGGTCTGTAATCGGGCTCTTGCCGCATTGAGTACTGGTTCACTTTCGGGGCCGGGAAAAAGGAAAAGCGATGCTTCAATGCTGTAGTCGACAATGTTGGCCGACTGGACGGTCACGCGGTCGGCGACGGGCCTGACGTCCTCATCGTTCAGCGCATTGCGAACAACGGCGAGCAGTTCCTCAGACGCTACGCCGTTATTCTCCCGGGAGAGCACAGAAACCGTGACGTTTGCGGGCTGTGGGCTAATGACGGAAATGTCAGCCACCCGACCATCTGCACTACGGCCATGGAACTGATACGCGCCCGTCGAACCGGCCACGCTCAGCCCTTCCGGTGCCTGCTGGATGCGCAGACGAAAGTCGGTATCGGACTCCATCACAGCCGGAGTGGGCGGTAACGTGGTGTCGTCGGCAGGGGTAATCGTCAGACGCGCAAGGTTCGCGTTTGCCCCGATCTGGTCCAGGTCGCGGCCTGCCGCATAGGCCAACATGACCGCCCGTGCAGCCTCGTTTACGCGCTGGCGCCAGATGACTTCCCGGTAGGCGTTCTCCTGCAGCAGCTTCACAATCGGCTCTGATTCCAGCGTCAGCGTCCGTGCAATCGCCTCTCGCTCCTCTTCCGGATAGAGGGAGACAAAGGTGGCCTTTCGTTCTGCCAACAGCGTTTCATAATCCACCTCCTCCACGACATCAGGCGCGGCGAGCTGGCTCAGATCAACAATAGCCATAGCGTTTAACTCAGTGAAATGGTGATAGAAAAGGATTGTCCGGAGGTCGGGCGCGTGCCGGTGATATCGACATACAACGTCCCGTCGTTCTCCGAACGTTCGAAAGTGATGGCCGTCAGGCTTATCCGCGGCTCCCATTTCTGGATGGCGGAATAACAGGCGGCCATGATCTGCAGGCGCAGCGCCGGGCTCTGCGGCCTGTCTATCATCGCCGCCAGCAGTGAGCCGTAATCCCGGCGCATGACCCGCGAGCCAATCGGCGTAACCAGAATGTCGCGCACGCTCTGCCGGATGTGGTCAGCCTCTGAAAGGCTTAGCCCGGTCTGCCTGTTCATTCCCCTGTGACGCACCGTCATTGTGTCCCCTTAGTCCAGCTTCCGCCGCTTTGCACACTGCCGTGCGCGTGGTTGTCCACCTGCACCCCGTTGGAGGTCAATTTACCGCCGGAGTGCTCAATATTTCCGGTCATCACCCCGCCCTTCTGCACTTCCAGCGAGGCGGTAATTAACTTGTTGGTACACACCACTTCAGGCGTATCCAGCGTGATGCGGGACGTTGAGATCACCCGCACTTCCGGCACGGTGGCGGTCAGCGATTCAGAAGCGGAAATGTCGGCCGTTTTAATACCTGAAACCGTCAGCGCCCCGCGTCCGGGTTCGTACTCGATCACCGCGCCGTCAGGGAACGCGACGTGGAACGCGTCAGGCGACCCGGACGGCGCCGGATGGTCATCAGAGAAAATGCCGGGCAGCACAAAGGCGGTATCCAGCTCACCGCCGATGGCCAGCAGCAGCACCTGCTCTCCCTCGGAAGGGGCCCACCACACGCGCGAACGTCCCGCACGGCAGGTTAGCCAGTTCAGCCAGGTGGTTTTCATCCCGCCGGTCTGGACACGACAAAGCCCTCTGTTGAGGTCAACGTCGGTCACAACACCGATACGAATCAGATTGCGGATCGCGCGAGCGATACCGTGCATGGAAGTTAATGTATTCATGAGAAGAGAATGCCGTTCAGGAGGAACGGCAGCAACGAGACGGGGTTTTCTGCGGGATGATACAACAAGCGGTCCAGACTGCAGGCGGCTGGCGGCCTTCAGCGGGGGGAGCTTAGTCCTCCCACTGGCTGACCAGCTCACCGTTGATGTACAACGCCTTCGGACGCGTGACGGGCTCCGGCAGCGGCGGCTCCGGGGAATAGGTCGTGTGCAGAACGCCCTGTTCCTCGGAAACAAGAATGCGCTCGGTTAATTGCATGCTGATGCTGATATCCATCGTAGCGTCATCGTTTAAGACGATCGCGAAGGTGTATCCGTTTTTGCGTCCGTCATCGAGGGTAAAAATGTCCGGCTGGTTTTCCCGCAGCCAGGCCAGTACCGGAACAAAAAATCCCTCGCTGTCGCCCGTGAAACCGCTAACCTTCGCGTTTAGCACATACCGTTTTTCAAAGGAGAGCGAGGAGGCCAGGCGGGCGTCTATATTGCCGCTGCCGACCGACATCTGCAGGCGCTCCGGGTTGGCATTCAGTTGGGGGATCGCGTCAATTAATGCCTGACGCAGGCTCTTGAGTTTGTGCATCGAGTTTATCCTGACAGTCTTTAATGGTTTCAACCTGCAGCGCGCAGGCGATAAGGGCGTACTCAAGCCTGCGAATATCGGCGCTGAGATCGCCGTTAGTGGCGGGTTCGCTTCCCGGCATCGGGCAGCGGCTCACCTTCGGGCAGGCGTTGTAAACAATGGGCTGCGGAGGCGCAGGCGGTGCGGGTGTGCAACCTGCGGACAGCATCAGGCAGCTGAGCGGTATACCAGCGGCGTAACGCTTCATTTTCATTGAGTAATCTCCCAATAGTCGCTTCCCGTCTTGCCCTCTCCTCGCCCGCAGCGACAAGCTCTTCACGGAGCCTGACCTGGGCGTTTTCGTTTGCTCTGGCCATCCGTTGCGACTGGGACAGCTGATGGTTGAGCGTGGCGAGGGCATTTTTTTGTTCGCTGGCGACCCGGTTGACCGTGGCTAAGGAACGGGACAGGGTCTGGTTGTCATGACGAAGCCACAGTGCGATCGCCAGCAGCCCGGCCAGCAGCAGCATGACGACTCTCATGGCAGCCCCTTCATGCACCAGGCCTTCTCGCGGACACGGCGGTTTTCCAGACCGGTATTTTTGACGCCGTTGACGTACACCCAGCGGGTAAGCTCGCCGCATGCCTGCGACCACTGTTTACGCTTAATAAAAGACACCAGAGTCGAACGGCAGGCGGCGCCTGCGCCAACATTAAAGGTAAAACTCACCAGCGCGTCGTAGACACGCGGCGGCATCTCCACCGGCGCGCACGCCGTCAGCCGTCGCTCAACGTTGAGCACATCAGCAACCAGATTTACCGCGGCCTCACGCTCGGTAATGTCCCGCGTCGGCACAACGTTTGCCGTGTGGCCAATGCCTGACGTCCATACCCCAGCGCTGCACCGATAGGGCGAGAGGCGACAACCTTCGAGATCGGCAATCAGCGCCAGCCCCTCAGGGGACGTTTTCAGTAATCGAAAATCGGGCATCAGCACAGCCAGGGCCAGCACGCCGGCGACGCTGCAACGCTTAATGATTGAGTTCACGAATGCTCTTCTTATCGAGGCCCAGCGACTGAAGATAGCGCCAGGTTTTTCGCTTAAACCAGTAGTTCGTCAACGCGGTAAAAATGGCGCAAACACTCCCCACGTACAGCGCGACCTTTTCAGGCGACATCGCCCCGAACCAGGCCAGCGCCACGGCCAGCCAGTAGGCGATAAACGTGGTGATTTTCTCCAGGCTCAGTCCCATAGATTTACGGATTCTTTGGTGGGGGCGCTATTTACCTCCGGCATCTCTACCGGCGTGCCGTGAGGCAAGATAACGCCTGACTCCGCGAGGCCAGGATTGGCCTTCAGAACGGCTTCTACGACGCCAGCCGTGCGCCCATAATAGCGGGCGCAAACGGCATCAAGCGTGTCCCCCTGCATTGCATAGATCTTCATCAGACGCTCCCAACATCCGGTTACCAGGTACTGTAGAGTTTCCCGGGCTGGCGGCCTTTTCGCTATCGCTGAAGGATGGACAATCGCGGACACAACAGACCGTCCACAAGCAGCGAAGCGTGGGTCAACGAAAGCGCAAAATCTGAATGAGGGCGTGCGTTCGGGTAATGACGCTGGGCTAGCGCCAGCTCTCGTCTTCCCAGACTTCCCGGAGAATATTATCCAGCATCTCGCGATCGGCTTCTCCTTCGAGCCCCTGGAGCTCTACTCCCGTCATCGATCCTATTTTCACGGTCACCCGCGATGACGGGAACAGGGACCTTATTCGGCGGGTCAGTTCGTTCTGGAAGGCCTCGACGACGCCATGGCCAATCTGCTGGTCTTTATCGAGCGTAATGTTCACCCGAACGTTACCTTCTTTTTTGATGCGTTCCGGAACAGGCGATGCTGAGAAAACAACGGTAAACGCATTGTTTTTGATTAAATTTCCCCGTGCAATTTCAGCAATCAAATTCAGGGCAATCTCACGATCTCTTTCCTGACATGTTCCTTCTGTCGTCAGTCGAGCAATCATCTCGACGCGTTCAATCATGACCTGCTCGTTCAACTCTCTGTCCACACAACCTCCACCACGAGATACTGTATAAACATACAGTAGCACGTATTCATAAAAAGAGTGAAGCGAAAAATCAGAACTCTTCACGGTATGTGCATGATATCGATGGAGATTAGCGTGCTCTCAGAGCGAACAGATCCGATAAATGCCCTATACGTTCAAGGATTTTCCGCGCCTTATGCTGATAAGAACGCGCTGCCGGAAAGAGCGTTCCGTCAACTGCGCCTCTGCACCATTTGTCGTTAAAACGGCTTACGCCGCCCGCCATAAGATGCAGGGCCTCTGCGCGGCTGATGGCGATTCCGGTGGCGAGCCGAACCTCATCAATCACCTTCTCCGGGACCCCGTTCTGCGGATCCCGCTCGTAGACAAAGGGCGCCGCTGCGCCGGGCCGGATGCGCTTAATACGCTCGGTTAATGCCCGTCTCGCACGCCGGTTGAGGGGTTGAGAGAGATCGCTCAGCGTACAGTTATTGACAGAACTCCGAGAAGGCGCAGATACATCCTCAGGCTCCTGGGCCCGCTTCGGCACAATTTTCCACTGCGTGAGCCGGGTTAAAACCGGGCTGCCCGCGCCGACGGCGGAATCGTACACGCCGCGGATGCGGACCGTTTCTTCGCCGTACTGGTTAAACCCGGTACCCGGCTCATACAGCGTGCGCACCTGTAAATCATCGCGACGCACAAACGGGCCGCCCTGTGCAGTGACGTAACCCGCCCAGTCACCGGCGTCGGCAGCTTCATGGACGGCAGCAAACTCGACGCTCAGACCACGCGCGGTCTCTGCGTCAGCCAGTCGGCGCAGCTCGCGGTAGACCGTTACCGGCGCGCCGCCGATGAACTGAAACTGGCGAATGTGCCAGCGCCCTGCCCAGGCCGATACGGCGGACGCCGTCTCCTTCAGCAGGCCGCCGCTTTCGTTATCGGTCTCGCCATCGAGCGCATAGCCGTCGATATTCTTTGAGATGTATTTGGCGATATAGCCGGTAGCGCTGCCTTTCTGCGGATCGATCGCGTCCGCGTGAAAGCGAGCCTGTCTGGCGCTTTCGCTCTGCAGCTCAGCGGCATCCTCCTCCCGGGCGTAGTCCCCTATAATCCGGCGAACGCATTCGACGTCTTCCGGCCGCATAAACACTAGCATGTGCCAGTGGGGCGTACCGTCGTGATGGGGTTCCGCGACGCGGATACCAAAGATACGGCGGCCCTCCCGGTGCAGCTTTGCGCGGATGCGCGCCCACATCCGGGTGAGGTAGCCTTGCGTCTCCGCCGGGCTGGCCCCGTTCCACTTCGCGTTGGGGTAGCCCGATTTCACGGTGGCGTGATACTGCGCGGGGGCGGTGAAGGTATAGAATTCGCCCACATAGCCCAGCGCCTGGCAGATATTTTCAAACCCGCGAATGCGGGTCATGAGCTCACAGCGACGTATCGCCGGGTTGGCCACCGAGCTATCGTATTTTTCAATCAGGCTAATGCGGTTGCCCTCTTCATCTTCCAGCTCCATGCCCTTGAGAAATTCACGGGTGCGGCGCTTCTGCTCGCGCCACTCGGTCACGCAGCGTTTGCTCGCGTACGCCATTCTCTTTTTGCTGACGTTGCCGAGGGCAATCTGCAAATGCTCGCGCCAGGCAGCCGCGATCCGACGTAAACGCCCGCGCCACCACGCCTCGGAAAACATCCGCATCACCGCGGCGGCAACATCGTCTTTGTTGAAAAATGTCTTCGACACCCGCTCCCAGTGCGGAGGCGACACGTTGAACTGCCGGGCAATCAGTCCGGCGCGCTGATACCAGATGAAGAGCGTCTGGTATTCGCCCATATCAGCATCGTTAATATTTGCCAGCTCACCGCGAATAAAGCTGGCAATATCGCCGGCCAGCAGGTCGATATCCGCGCGGGACATATCCGGCAGACGGTTATAGCGGGCAACCAGTTCAACCATTCGCGAGGCAAGGTACTGCAGAAGCTGGGTATCGAAATGGCCTTTAAACACGGCTCGGGAGACTGCGTCATGCAAACCTGCGCAGGCATAGCGTTCAGAGACCCGCCGCAGGCGGGGCAATATCCTGTTGCAGAAGCGGATCAAAAAGGCGTTAGCCTGCGGATTGCCCCGATGCTGTTCGAGGGCGTCAACGGCGCGCCAGACCTCAAAACGCACGCAGTCAGGCTGCTGTGAGAGGGCCATTCTTGCCTGCTGCAGCGCCGCGAAGAAGCGATCGCGACGCTGCTGCTGGGCATGGGTAAGATAAGGGCTGGCAATAGCTGACCGCGGCACATTCCACGGATAAGCGAATGACATAGCCAACTCACCCTCCCCGGACGTGTTTATTTTTCATCTCCGCGATCTCCTGACAGGTGACGCACAGGGCCACGCCGGGCACCGCCATACGGCGCGCCTGCGGTATTGGAGCCTCGCACTCCTCGCAGAAGAAACGTGAAGGCGATGCGGGTCGTCTGCGGGCGCTATTAATGTGGCGCTCCCTGTCTTCCTGCTCGCGCGCCTGGGCAAGATCGATAAAATCGGCCATCAGTGCAGCTCCTGGGATTCACGCTCGTAGCGAGCCGCCTCGTGGCACAGCAGTTCGGCAACGTCTTCTCCGCTCATGCCGGTTTTGTAGATCTGGCTTGCCAGCGCCTCCAGACGCAGGGAGACCGCAAGGGCGCGCGCGCATCGTTCCTCTGTTTTTGCCTCCATCAGCAGGCGTTGCAGTTCTTCACTTGCGATCGGATAAGGGCGGTTTTCACTGTGTCGCATTACGAGTTCTCCTTAAATTCAGGCAACAGGGTGCCCGGCGGGTTTACGCCATTCGTTTTTGGGTTGGGTTACAACGGCATGGTCAGCCGTTCAGGAAATAAACTCACAACAGCACGAAAATGATTCATCGCGGTAATTAGCGCTCTTTTCTCCTCTGTGGTCAGCTCGCTGATATCGCACTCATGACGGGCGACGGGTAATCTCGCCAGGAAAAAGAGAGCGGCCAGCGCCCTGCTGTTCTCCTCAAAAAAGGGATCGCGCTTATCGCGCATGTCAGCCATAAACCTCGCCAGCTCTTTCCCGCTATCGCTCCCGTAGCGGGCGCGCAGTTCAGCGATGTGGTTAAGCCCGCTAAGACGCGCCCCCACGCTTAGTGGAACCCTTGCACGGGCAGCTTCTATCGCCATATCTCCCCTCGCGTAAATGTATGCACGCTAATGCTTTCAAAACGGGCAGAGCACGGCTTTTTCCGCCGTTTGAGGATTGCGATTTCGGAAGCCATGCTGCATGATTCCCATTTTGATAATGCCTGCAATCATTAGCCTCAGTTTGCCAACGTCTGCCGCTGATTGCCCGAATTTGTAATGATACTAATACCCAAATGAGTATTAGTAAACACCCAAAGGAATATATTTTGATACTAGATTCTCAAGTGAATAATGAAGAATTGCTCGATAGAATCTGTCAGGTATATGGTTTCACGCAGAAAATTCAGCTGGCCCGACACTTTAATATCGCCGCCAGCTCGCTTCAGAACCGCTACGCGCGCGGTACCATCTCTTACGACTTTGCGGTTCAGTGTGCGCTGGACACTGGCGCCAACCTCCGCTGGCTGATGACCGGCCAGGGTGCGCAGTTTGCAGGAAACCCCGCCCCGGGCGATCCCGTTTCGGTTGCGACATTCACACTCAGTGACGGAAGGCTGGAAGAAAATTCCATTTTGAGTATCGACGCTGCTTTCTTTAGCAAACCGCTGACGCGCGGCATCGCCGTCCGCGCGGAGGGGAAACTGCACTTTATCGAAAAAGAGGCGTCGTTAACCGACGGCCTGTGGCTGGTTGAGATTGAAGGCACCGCCAGCATCCGCGATCTGACGCTGCTGCCGGGGAAAAAACTTCACGTGGCGGGCGGCAAGGTTCCCTTTGAATGCGGTATCGACGAGATAAAAACGGTGGGACGCGTGGTGGGGATCTATAGCGAGGTTAGCTGAAGATACTAAATTCAAGGCTGACGAGATTCGCCAGCCTTTTGGTTGATTTTAAACGCTATTTTTCGATGTAGTTGTAAGAAGTCAGAATTCCTTTGTCAGAAAAATCGACGGACAGGTGCTGCTTGCGATCCAGATTAAGAGGAATGATGAGATAGATACGACGATCGATGATCTGCGACGTATACTCCCAGTGGCGCGTATTATTGTAGTCAGCCGTATTTGCTGGTACGCCAAAAGCAATCAGCACATCTTTGCGGGTCGTGACCTCTGGGATCAGCTTCTGCTTTATCTCTTTTTCCGAATACTGAGCCAGGCTTGTCGCCTTGGTTCCGTCGTAGTTCGATGCACATGAGACGCTCAGGAGACAGGCTAACGCCACACCTAAAAAGTTAATGGCTTTCACTGTACAAAATCCTTTTCAACATAAATGCCATTGACGGTATCAAGCGCGACTTCTTTCATATAAAGCACGCAATATCCCGTTTTATCGCTATAGCTAATATGCCCTTCGTAGATCTTTTTCTTTTCTGGCGTGAAAGTCAGCGATACATTACATCCCTGATATAAAGCGTGCTGGATAGTGGTTTTTTCATCTGGCACAATCAACGTTTCGAAATAGTCTTTATCGTATTTCTTCCCCGTGACTTTAGGGAGACCAATATCTTTCGTCGACCCAAGGAAAGGGTTCAAATAACGATTGTGCTTAAGTACCCACCCACCTGTTTCTTTACCAGATTTATCATACTGATAGATGCCATAACTCATCGGTGGGCCAATGAGACGAAGCTTAGCGACATCCTCGCTACTCGGCGGTGGCGTGTACATTTTCGGCTCAGGAAAGAAAGTACTGCAGCCAGAAAGACTCACTATTGCTGGAATAATTATATATTTTAAAAATCGCATACAGTTACCTTTATATATATCCTTGCTTATTTTTCAGAGAGACACCCCGAGGCATTAACATCCCTGAATGCTATTAACAAATCACTCATAGATATAAAGGTCAACTAAAAAAAATAAATTTAGGTTTAGTGTAATAAAAATGCGCGTGCCGTTGGATTTTGAGGAGTTTATTAATACTCTTTGAACAACGAATCGCCAATGTTGGCTCACTCTTCAAGCGTGGCAACACTGGCAGAGCGGGAACCGTAAACTCAACCCCTCCAGTTCCTTTACTCACAAACTGCAAAACTAAAGAAATCCCCCATCGCGCCGATCATCATCCGTGTGTATTATTTCCTGTAGCTTTTACAACAACTAACCTTAACTCAAATACTTAAGCGCCAAAGCGAAAGGCATCATGAGCACACCGATCAAACGGCTAGAAATCATTAAAAATGCCATTGAACTGGAAGATGACGACATCATCCAGAGCCAGCTGACACGCCTGAAAAATGAAGCGTTTGACGATGAGCTACAGGCAATCGTCGTGGCGCTCGAGGAGAAGAACTACACCGCGGCCATGGCGGCAATTACCGCCTGGCTGCAGGGCCAGCGCGCCGTGACCCCGTGGCGCGATCCGCAGGTGGCGGCCAGCAAGCTGGAGCTGAAGGCGCTGGAAGAGCGTCTGCGCGATCTGATTGACCGCCGCAACGCGCGGGTGCAGCAGCTTGATGAGTTCAACGATCTCTATTTCTCACGCCTCGGGCCGCTGATGCAGCAGATCCTCGCCCTGCGAAAAACGCTGGCGGAGCTGAACCTGCGTCGTCAGCAGGCGGAAGCGCGTCGTCGCGAGGAGGATTACCGTCGCTGCCAGCACTATATGGCGCAGGCGGTAGAAGTGCTGGCGACGCTCACCCAGCGCTGGCGCGATCTCCCGGCGGACTCCGTCCAGGCCGCCGAGGCGCGTAAGCATCTGGAGCAGCAAAGCAATCTGATTGCCAACCTGTTGGCCGAAGCGCAGGAGCTGGAGAGCGGCTTAACGCGCGAAGAGGAGCCTGCGCGTCAGGCTCGCGACGAGGCCAACGAAGAGTACGAGAAGTATCGCGAACAGCATCACGATGCCGAAGTGCGGCTGCGCAAAGGTAAGCATCTTTCGCAAGAGGATCAGAACGAACTCAAGCGTCTCTGGCGGCAGGCGAGCAAGCTCTGCCACCCGGATCTGGTGGCGGACGATCTGAAAGAAGAAGCCAACAACATGATGGTGCAGCTTAACCAGGCGAAGCAGCGCGGCGATGTGAAAGCCATTCGCTCGCTGGTGGCCCGCCTGCAGCAGGGCTTCGAGCCATTGATGGCCAGCGACAGGCTGAACGATCTGGAACGTATCCGCAAAAAAATGGCGCAGGTCCGCGAGCAGATCGACACCTTAGTGAACGAGCTGGCGGAGCTGGAGAAAGAGGAGTCCTGGCTGCTGGTCTCCTCGCTGAGCAATATGGAAGCGTACTTTGCTCAGCAGGAGAAAGCGCTGCACGAGGTCCGCACCTCGCTCGAACATCAGGTGAGCGAAGCGCAGCTGGATTCGGCAGCCTGATTATTTGGCGTGCCAGTATGCGCTGGCACGCACCAGCTGCGGGTCAATGGCGTCGGCTTCAAACTGACGGCTCAGGCTTTTCACCACCTTCCCTTCCCCGGTCAGCCAGATAAAGTAATCGTCCCCCGGAACGGTCAGCGTCGCCAGATGGTCCGCGACTGCCTGCTCGCTGTGGCCCACCACCCAGGTGATGTTGAACGCGCTCAGGTGCGCCAGATAGTCCTTATACGATTCATCCCCAACCGTCACGACCGCCTGCACATCCGGGCGAACTGGCAGTTGCGCAATACTCTCTAAGCGTCGACGCAGCGCGGGCATGCCGGACTCGTCGCACACGTACAGCTGCCAGGCGTAATCCTCCGGCACCACCAGCGAACCGCGCGGGCCGCCGATGGTCAGCTTATCGCCTACCTTCGCCTGTAGCGCCCATCCGCTGGCTATGCCGCCGTCATGAATGAAGAAATCCAACGCCAGTTCATGACGGGCCTCATCGTAGAGCGGCGTATAGTCGCGCGCCTGCGGACGCACACCGTCACCCCAGTCGATGCCTTCATCGGTGACCACCGGCGGCGTAAACGTCGTCCCGGGTGCCGGGAAAAAGACTTTGGTATGGTCGTCGAAACCGCGGGAGCTAAAGCCCTCCAGCGCCTCGCCGCCGAGCACAATGCGCTGGAAACCCGCGCTGACGCGCTCAACGCGGAGCACCGTCAGTTCGCGAAAACGCAGGTCATTACGAACACGCTGTGGATAACGGGTAGATGCCATTTTTAGACCCTTTTCTGGTGAATACGATATATCTAAATTAATTTTCAAATGATAATGATTACTAATAAGGAAAAATGCAAGATCTTTTAGATTGCATCTGAATATATCTTAGATATAGTTTAGATATATCAAAATGAAGGGCATATTATGCGACACGAACACGATGGCGGCGGACGTCGACCGCGCTTTTTTGGCCACGGCGATCTGCGGCTGGTGATTCTGGATATCCTGACCCGTAGCGCAAGCCACGGCTACGAGTTGATCAAAGAGATCGAGAACCTGACGCAGGGAAACTACACCCCGAGCCCGGGCGTCATCTATCCAACCCTGGATTATCTGCAGGATCAGACATTTATCACCATTACGGAAGAAGAAAACGGGCGTAAGCGCATTGCGATTACCGCTGAAGGACAACGCTGGCTGGATGAAAACCAGGAACAGCTGGAACAGATCCAGGTGCGTATCAAAGCGCGCAGCGTCGGCTTTCAGCTACGCAAAAACCCGCAGATGAAGCGGGCGCTGGATAACTTCAAGGCGGTACTGGACCTGAAGGTAAATCAGGGAGAACTCAGCGACGCGCAGCTTAAGCAGATCATCGGCGTGATTGACCGCGCGGCGCTGGAGATCTCCCAGCTGGATTAAGCCGGTGCGTGCTCGCTCACGCGGAAGACGCGTACCAGCTCTTTCAGGTGCATCGCCTGTTCATTAAGCGATGCCGCCGCCGCGACGGACTCCTCCACCAGCGCGGAGTTTTGCTGGGTGGTGGCGTCAATCAGGCCAATCGCGCTGTTGATCTGCGAGATCCCCTCCGTCTGCTCATGGCTGGCCTGACGGATCTCACGCAGGATCGCATCCATCTCCTCCACGTTGCCGACCATGCCGTTAATCAGACCACTCGCTTTTTCGACCAGGTTCATCCCGTCCTGGGTCTGGCTGGTGGAACTCTCAATCAGCTCCCGGATTTCGCTGGCAGACGACGCGCTCTTCTGGGCAAGCTGGCGTACCTCTCCGGCGACCACCGCAAAGCCGCGGCCATGCTCACCGGCGCGCGCCGCTTCCACCGCCGCGTTCAGCGCCAGAATGTTGGTCTGGAATGCAATGGCGTCGATCAGGTCGATAATGTCGGACATCCGGTTGGAGGTCTCGTTAATCAGGCGCATTTTGCTGGTCACCTGCTTCATCATCTCACCGTTGTTTTTGACCACCGTGGCGGCATCGGCAGAAAGATTGGTCGCTTCACCGGTATGCGAGGCGGTATTTTTCACCGTCGCGGTGATCTGCTCCATCGAGGCGGCGGTCTGTTCAACGGAGCTGGCCTGCTCTTCCGTGCGTGCGGCCAGATCCTGGTTACCGGCGACAATCTGCGCGGCTGCGCTGGAGATATTCTCCGAGCCGGTCTGCACCTGCTGCACAATATCCAGCAGACGCGTCTTCATCTCCATCAGCGCATGCAGCAACAAGCCCGTTTCGTCTTTGCCGTGTGGCGTGATGCTGCCCGTCAGATCGCCCTCTGAAATCGCTTTTGCGAAATTCACCGCCTCACCGAGCGGGCGGGTGATAGCGCGCACGATAAACCAGCCAATCAGGCTGCCTGCCGCAACGCTAAAGAGCGTGAGCAGGATCAGCAGCAGACGGTTAGACCTGAAATCCCCTTCCACCTGCGTACCCGCACGCTGCATCTCGCTGTTCTGAATGGCAATCAGCTCCTTCACCTTCGCTTTATAAGCCTGCTGCACGGCAAGGGTGGTGGTCATCATCTCCTGAATGGCGCCCGCACGGTTGTTGTTTTGCACTGCCTGCAAAATACGGTAGCGCGAATCCAGATACTGCTGGCGCACGCTGCGGATATCCGCCAGCACCTGCTGAGACTTTTGATCCTGCAAGGCGTTGTTCAGCTCGCCCAGAATCACCGTAATATGCTCGCTGATCTCTTTCAGGCGCTGCTGAGATTGCCCCGTGTAAGTACCCTGCTCGTCCAGCAGCATCAGCTGTTGAGTGCTAATAAATTCCTGGAAGTTATCGATTAACTGGTTCGCTTTTACCGTGGTCGGATAGTCATGGGTAATAATGGATTGCATCCCATTATTTGCCCGGTTCAGGCTCAGCAAAGACACACTTGCGCTGATCGCCATCAGGACAATAAAGAACCCAAACGCCAGAAATAATTTCGTGCCGATCTTTACGTCATGTAAGAACATATTTACTCCATCGATGTGATTATTTCTCAGACGATCGCTGTTATCGGTAACGGATTGGCTAACTTTATGACTTTGATCGTTTTTTTATTTCATAACCCTCACAATGCATAGGTGTAGGCTATTAATATTGCTTCATCGATCGTTACCAGACCGTCAAACGGGGTATTTTTGAAACAGGATTCTGAAGAACTGACTTAGGCAGGAATAAATAACTGAGGCACTTTCTTTAGTTATTTAATATTAAATTAACAATAAACCACATTAATAGTCACAATGGGAAAAATAAAAAGCCGTTTATTCCTTATGGTATAAACGGCTTTTTTGGAACATGGCTGACTCAATGGAGCACGGTCACCGCATCCTTAAGACGTCCGGCGCGATGCTTCACCATGGCAGAAATGTGCGCGCTCTCCTCCACCAGGTCGGCGTTTTTCTGCGTGATGCTGTCAAGTTCAGCCACCGCACGGGTTAACTCTGATAACCCGGTTGCCTGCTCGGAGGTCGCGTGGCTGATCTGGGCGATAAGCTGCGTCACGTTTTTCACCTGCACAACGATATCATCCATCGTACGGCCCGCAGCGTGTACCTGCTCAGAGCCGGACTGCACCTTGCTGGCGCTGGCATCAATGAGTTTACGAATATCATTAGCCGCACTGGCGCTGCGGCTGGCGAGATGACGGACTTCGCCCGCGACCACGGCAAAACCTTTGCCCTGCTCGCCTGCCCTTGCCGCTTCAACCGCCGCGTTCAGCGCCAGAATATTGGTCTGGAAAGCGATATCGTTAATCAGAGAGGTAATCGAGCCAATTCGCTGCGTGCTGTCGGCAATGTCATCCATCGTTTTAACGACGGTCTGCATCGCATTTCCCCCTTTCGTTGCCGCGCTGCTCGCGGCCACGGAGAGTTTGTCCACCTCGGCGGCGGTTTCGGAGTTACTCTGAACGGACGCGGCCATCTGGTTCATTGTCGCGACGGTCTGCTGCACGTTCGCGACGGTCTGACGCGTACGATCGTTCAGATCTTCATTTCCCTGCGCCAGCCTGTCGCTGCCGTCACGGACGCTCACCACCTGGCTCGACACGTCATTGATCAACCAGCGGCACATCAGGCCAAGCTGCCCTACCGCGCGCAGCGTCAGGCCCAGCTCGTCGCTGCGGTTCAGGTGCTGCACGCTATTGCGCTCGCCGGTGGCGACCTTCAGCGCCTGTCGCGCCACATTCTCGATCGGGCGGACAATCTGTTGCTCAAACAGCAGCGTTCCCAGCAGCATCACCACCGCGGCCGCGGCGAGCGGCGTCCAGCCTGCGGAGGTCGCGGCCAGCGTGGCGGCGAGTACGGCAAAGAGCACCGCCATCACGCTGCGCACGCGCCAGCGCAGCGGCATGGCCGGCAGTTTACCCAGCCAGCCCTTTCCCACCACCAGCCCTTTGTGAATACGTTTTTTACAGCGCCCGTCGTTCAGCGCCCGGTAGAGCGGCTCCACGGCGGCGATCTCTTCCGCTGTGGCTCTGGTGCGAATCGACATATAGCCCGTCACCTGCCCGCGGCGCACCATCGGCACCGCGTTAGCACGCACCCAGTAGTGGTCACCGTTTTTGCGCCGGTTTTTGACAATCCCGCTCCACGGCTCGCCCTGCTGCAGCGTGTACCACATATCGGCAAACGCGGCTTTTGGCATATCGGGATGGCGCACCATATTGTGCGGCTGGCCCGTCAGCTCATCGAGCTGGTAACCGCTCACCTGCACAAAGGTGTCGTTGGCGTGGGTAATGTAGCTGTGGATGTCTGTGGTAGACATTAAGGTGGTGTCATCGTCCAGAGGATATTCATTCTGGGTGACATAGGTTGGAGAGGACATGGCGTGCATCCCTTGCAGGTTATTTGAATGTTAATTTTGTGGGTCATTGTTTTTTCGGCGGTAAACAATTTATCTTTAGTTGTTAAACTTGATGGAGATCGCAGATTTGACTTAAACCATACTTTTTGTACGATTTTTTAATCCATTGATTTCAAATACTTTCGCAGAGAAATTACCCACAAAGCATGACTCGTTAATGCCCGCTTAAGTCGCAGCGTATGCACTTCTTTAGTGCAGCGGCGCTTTTACCCCCTTCTTTATATTCTCTGCCCCGTACCGCTAAATCCCGTTTGGCTTCTATCGGCATGATTAAATATTGTGCAACATTATTTTAACCTGGCGTTTATCCCGATTTTCGTTAAGGCATCTGAAGTGGCGTAATCCCTGCAATACTTAAACCAGTATCATGTGATACGCGATCCCCGGGAGCACATTTTGAACAGGTTACCTTCCAGCGCCTCGGCTCTTGCCTGTACCGCGCACGCACTGAATCTCATTGAGAAGCGAACGCTTGATCATGAGGAGATGAAACAACTTAACCGAGAGGTCATCGATTACTTTAAAGAGCACGTCAACCCAGGGTTTCTGGAGTATCGCAAATCTGTTACCGCCGGCGGGGATTACGGAGCCGTAGAGTGGCAAGCGGGAAGTCTGAACACGCTTGTCGACACCCAGGGACAGGAGTTTATCGATTGCCTGGGAGGTTTTGGAATTTTCAACGTGGGGCACCGTAATCCAGTTGTGGTTTCCGCCGTACAGAATCAACTTGCGAAACAACCTCTCCATAGCCAGGAACTGCTCGACCCGCTTCGCGCCATGCTCGCGAAAACGCTGGCGGCCTTAACGCCCGGCAAACTGAAATACAGCTTCTTTAGCAACAGCGGCACGGAATCGGTCGAAGCGGCGATTAAGCTCGCCAAAGCGTACCAGTCGCCGCGCGGGAAATTCACCTTTATCGCCACCAGCGGCGCGTTCCACGGTAAATCCCTGGGCGCACTGTCGGCGACCGCGAAATCCACGTTCCGCAAACCGTTTATGCCACTGCTGCCGGGCTTCCGCCACGTGCCGTTCGGTGACATTAACGCCATGCGCACTGTGCTGAGCGAATGCCGTAAAACCGGCGATGACGTGGCGGCGGTGATCCTGGAGCCGATTCAGGGTGAAGGCGGCGTCATCCTCCCTCCGCAGGGCTATTTGCCTGCCGTGCGTCAACTGTGCGATGAGTTTGGCGCGCTGCTGATCCTCGACGAAGTGCAGACCGGAATGGGGCGCACCGGCAAGATGTTTGCCTGCGAGCACGAGAACGTTCAACCGGACATTCTGTGCCTGGCGAAAGCGTTGGGCGGCGGCGTCATGCCGATTGGCGCAACGGTGGCTACCGAAGAGGTGTTCTCGGTGCTGTTCGACAATCCGTTCCTGCATACCACCACCTTTGGCGGTAACCCGCTGGCCTGTGCGGCGGCGCTGGCGACCATCAACGTGCTGCTGGAGCAAAACCTGCCTGCGCAGGCGGAGCAAAAAGGCGACATGCTGCTGGACGGCTTCCGCCAGCTGGGCCGTGAATTCCCGGATTTGATCCAGGATGCGCGCGGCAAAGGGTTGCTGATGGCCATTGAGTTTGTTGACAACGAAATCGGCTACAGCTTCGCGAGCGAGATGTTCCGCCAGCGGGTGCTGGTGGCCGGCACGCTCAACAACTCAAAAACCATCCGCGTGGAACCCCCGCTGACGTTGACGATTGAGCAGTGTGAGCAGGTGCTGAAAGCGGCGCGTAAAGCGCTGGTGGCGCTGCGGGTAAAAGTGGAAGAAATATAATTATTCCTCTTTTCTTTTGTACGGTCCGGGAACAGAGTTGACAGATATTGACTTCATTCCCGGACCGTACAGCTTTCGCAAGAAGAGGTGACGTTAGCGCCGACGCGAATCATTTCAATTTGTAATCAAGTATTCCATAATGAAAATGAATAGCCTCTTCCCTTGACGTGTAATTTCAGCCCGAAATTAAATATTTAATCTTTACTGTAAGACAACACTTAATAATACACTCCAATTATCAATCTCAGCGATACAAACCCGCAAAATTTCACCGCGGCGAGTGTTTACTGTACTAATTCATACTAAAAATTAATAAAGATAAAGTTAAAAATACATTTAGAATTTCTAATTTAAAATGAGAAATCAACAGATTGATATAATATTTATCAGCGCATAAAATAATTCCCCGGAACATCATGAGAATGTGCGAAACATATTTATTGTATAATGCTGTATATCAAGGCTTTTTAAACCAGCATTATTTGATTCAGGTATTTACAATTTTGTTTCAACTTGACAGAGAACTGTTTATTTAAAAGGATTTGTATGAAAAAGCATGTCTTAGCAATGGTTGTTGCGGCCACAATGGCAAGCGCTGTAACCATGAATGCACAAGCGGAAAGCACAACGGTAACGGTAAGTGGTGGTACCGTTAACTTCGTAGGTCAGGTTGTGAATGCAGCGTGTTCAGTCGCTGCAGACTCCGTCGACCAGACCGTAATTCTTAGCCAGGTTCGTACCGTAAAACTGACTGAAAGCGGAATGCTGGCCAATCAGAAAGAAGATTTCCACATCAAGCTGGAAGACTGCGACACGTCCGTGAGCCAAAATGCAGCCGTCATTTTTAACGCCCAGCAGGATGCCACTCAGCCGGGTGCGATGGCGAATACAGCGGGTGCAGGGTCTGCGCTGAACGTTGCTCTGCAACTGTTTGGCCCTGACGGTAAAAAACTTGACCTGGGAACCACGTCTTCAGCGATCGGTCTGATTAACGGTGAAAATATCATTCCACTGAGCGTTGACTATATCGCGACTGGCGCGGCAACACCGGGTAACGTAGCGTCTACGGCAACCTTCCAGATGGTTTATTCCTGATCTGGACGGAAGGTTGTTGAACCTCCTTCACGCCCCGGTGTGAAGGAGGTTTTTTCAATGTAAACACGCATTTTTATATGTATTGAATACAGAGGATTAAACGAAATACGGTGTCCTGTGTATTCAGTTATATATTTAAGAAAGTGAAATATAAATGACACGAATTACTCCAGCAACTTTTATCAGCCAGCTGATTACTCATTGTTTCTTATTAGCCGCTTCAATGCTGACTATGGCTCACGCTGGTGGTATCAGCCTTGGCGCAACGCGAATCATTTATCCGCAGGGTGATAAGCAGATTTCATTGCCTGTTACGAATACTTCCGAGAACAATGCCTTTTTAGTGCAATCCTGGGTAGCAAATGCTGACCAGTCTAAATCTCAGGATTTTATTGTTACTCCCCCACTTTTTGTGATGCATCCAAAAAAAGAAAACACTGTGCGAATAATGTACGCTGGACCGGATCTGCCTACGGACAGAGAAAGCGTCTTTTTTTTCAACAGCAAAGCCATCCCGGCGGTCGATAAAAGCAAGTTGCAGGGAAATACGCTGCAGATAGCCACCCAAAGCGTTATTAAGCTTTTTATTCGTCCTAAAAAGTTACCGACGCCGTCCATTGATGCGCCAAAGACGCTGCGTTGCGCGCTGGCTAACGGCAGACTGATCATCAAAAACCCATCGCCTTATTACGTTTCTCTGGTTCAACTCAAAGTCGGAAGCGCGAAATTAACAAACACAATGGTTTCGCCCATGAACAGTCTGGTCATTGATCTCCCGGCAGGAAGCGGGAGCCAGGTGAGTTTCCAGACGGTTAATGATTTTGGTGCTACCACACCTGTTCAGTCATGCCCTGGAGCATAACGTTCCCGAAAAAACACGAACATAGCGCGTTGAAGCAGGCAGGAAAAATGAAGTGTCGTAAGTATCAGACAAGGATTGTCATTCATCGTTTGGCCCCTCTCACACTGGCCATGCTCGGTGCCTTATCATCCGTTAGCGCGGATGCAAACTATTATTTCAACCCTGCCTTCCTCTCAAGCGATCCTGCTGCGGTTGCGGATTTATCCCGTTTTAGTACTTCAGGTCAGGCGCCCGGGGTTTACCGCGTAGACGTCTGGCTGAATGACAATTTTATCGCCACGCGCGACATCACCTTTAATATTCGTAAGGTGTCAAAACCCACAGATGATGATACGGGGCTCGCGCCCTGTTTATCACTCAAATCACTGGATGCAATGGGCGTTAATGTCGATGCATTTCCAGGCTTGAAAGACGAAAAAGAGAGCCAGTGTGCGGACTTACCTTCTGCCATCCCTGCGGCCAGCACCCTTTTTGATTTTGAACGGCAACGCCTGGATATCAGCATCCCGCAAGCTGCGCTGCGTAATAACGCACGTGGTTATATTCCTCCAGAACAATGGGATGAAGGGATCAATGCCCTGTTGCTGAATTACGACTTTACGGGTTCACACAGCCGTAATAGCGGCGATCATGGTTCGACAACCGACAACTACTTTTTGGGAATGAACAGCGGGTTTAACCTGGGTCCCTGGCGACTGCGGGATTTTTCCACATGGAACTACAGCAGCAGCGGTTCAGAGACTTACACAGACTGGCAGCACATTAAAACCTACGTCGAACGTGCCGTTATCCCACTGAAGAGCAAGCTCACAATAGGTGAAAATTACACAACGTCGGATATTTTCGATAGCCTGCCGTTTCGGGGAGTGCAGATCAATTCGGATGAAAACATGCTGCCGGATAGCATGAAGGGTTTTGCCCCCACCATTCGCGGGATCGCGAAATCCAATGCGCAGGTGACGGTTAAACAAAACGGTTACACCATCTATCAAAGCTATGTCCCGCCAGGCGCATTTGCGATTACCGATCTTTACCCCACCTCATCCAGCGGCGATTTGAATGTCGAGGTAAAAGAATCTGACGGTACGATCAACAGTTACTCCGTACCCTATTCTGCGGTTCCGGTTTTACAGCGTGAAGGTAGCGTAAAATATTCCGCTACCGCTGCCCGTTATCGCAGTAGCAGCGATCAGCAAGAGGACGTGAACTTTGTCCAGGGAACGCTCATCTGGGGTTTACCCAAAGGGTTTACGGTTTATGGCGGTTCTCAGCTGACGGAAAAATACGCCGCCTTTGCCGCCGGTTCCGGCGTAAACCTGGGTAACTTTGGTGCTGTCTCGGCCGATTTCACCCATGCCCAAAGCGAACTGAGCGACGGTAGCTCACACAGCGGGCAATCAATACGTTTTTTATATGCAAAATCGCTGAACAACGTTGGAACCAACTTTCAGCTGTTAGGTTATCGCTACTCAACATCCGGTTTTTATACGCTGGATGAAACCACCTATAAGCAGATGAAAGGGTATATCGGCCAGGACGATCCGAATAACGGCACCGAAGACCATGAGCCCGTGTGGACTGATTATTACAATCTCTACTACACCAAACGCGGTAAGTTACAGGCCAATATTTCCCAGCAATTGGGTCAGGCCGGGTCGATTTTCCTCAACGGCAGTCAGCAAACATACTGGCATACTGATGAAAAAAACACGCTTCTGCAGCTAGGCTATAGCGGAACGGCAGCAGGCGTGAGCTATAACCTGACGTATAACTACAATAAAGCGCCAGGCATGAGCAACAGCGATCGCATTTATTCGTTAACGCTCTCATTCCCGCTTAATCTCTGGCTCCACCCGGGTGGAGACGTGACCAAACGTTTAAACAGCATTTATACCACTTACGGCATGAGCGCCGATGATAATGGTAGGGTTACCAACACAGCGGGCATTAACGGAACGCTGCTTGAGGATAATAACCTGAGCTACAGCGTTCAGCAGGGTTATCAAAATCAGCATGCCGGTGCCAGCGGTAGCGTCAGTACGGAATATGATAGCGCCTACGGTAATGCAAACCTGGGGTACAACTACAGTAATAACGGCGACTACCAACAGATAAACTATGGCCTCAGCGGCGGTATTGTCGCCCACCGCAATGGCATTACCTTGAGCCAGCCGTTGGGCGATACCAATGTCCTGATCGCAGCGCCAGGCGCAAGCAACGTTAAGGTTGAAGACGGACCCGGGATCCACACTGACTGGCGAGGCTATGCCGTTGTGCCGTACGCCAGCGCATACCACCGTAACCGTATGGCGCTGAATACCAACTCCCTGAGCGACGACCTGGACATTGACGAGGCCGTTACCCAGGTTGTTCCCACCCAGGGTGCCCTTGTACGCGCGACCTTCAAAGCCCGCTCCGGCAATCGTGCCATGATCTCATTAATTCATAACGGTCAACCGGTGCCCTTTGGTGCCATTGTCACGCGCGGTGATGAAGGGGGAGACACGATTGTAGGCGAGAACGGCGAAGCTTATCTGTCAGGGCTGGGCTCAACAGGCACCCTGACGGCGCAATGGGGCGACACCCGCGATAAAAAATGTATTGCGATCTATAAGCTAACTGAAACAAAGCAGTCCCTCGTGCGTTTAAAAGCGGAGTGCCGATAGGTGAAATTACGTATTTTTATTTTATTACTGAGTCTTGTCACGTCAGCGAAAAGCCTGGCGGTGATCTGCCATAATTTTTCAAATAGCATTACGATTGTAAATTACGATCTGTCAACGACGTTGACCAAAGAAGAAAACCAGCTGGGAAAGGCTGTTGAACTGATTAAGTCACAGGATGTGGGCGTCGAAGCCATATGCGCGCAACACCCTGACGGGGATTCTCGAACCTATCGTTCATACCGAAGCCCCTTTCCGGTTATCTTCACAGAAGATCAGTGGAAATATATGAGCCTCGATCCAACCTATATCGCGGGCGCGATGCGCATTACCGACTCTGATATTGGTGATTATTATCCCCCTGCGGATTACATCCATATGGGGAAAGACTGGAGGGTCGATAGAGAAGATCTTAACGAACCCTTTTCAGTATATGATTCCAATCTGGTGTTCAGAATAAAAATTGTCAAACCGTTTATTGGCACGGTGATTATCCCCAATAAAGTGATGTTCAATGTTTATGTTACAACAACGAACACTGACCCGCTGAATACTATTGTTTATCAAATTACGTACAACGGCGCCGTAACCGTGCCGCAAAACTGCGTCATTAATGCGGGACAGGTGATCACTGTTGACCTGGGAAAACTAAACAGTTCTTCATTCACGACCGTCGGTGAGAAGCCGTATAACGCGCCGGTAAAAACCTTTAACGTTCCTGTCGAATGTAATGCGGACGTGATATCACCCGCGCATCTCACGCTTCGACTGGTGGCAACGGCAGACACGCACGTTAGCCAGGCGCTTGCAACCGATAATAAAGATGTTGGCGTCGTGGTAACCAACGAAAATGGCACCGTCATGATCCCTAACGACACGTCCAGTGTCGCTGATTTTATTACTGATGATACGGGCCATGCCGACGTAACGTTAAAAACCTACCCTATCAGTACCACAGGCAATGCTCCAGCAGAAGGTGTTTTCACAGCTCTGGCATGTTTACGTATCGATTTTGCGTAAGGGGTGAATAATGAAAATCGTTTATTTTTTCCCGCTGGCGATGCTGTTTATCGGGATGCCGGTCACCTATGCGGATGATGGCGCGTCAATTAACCTCCAGATATTCGGCACCATTATTGGTGAGTCTTGTGATGTTGATGTGAACAGTAAAGAACAAACGGTTGAACTGGGCGACTTTGACGCATCGGAATTTCCAGTACCGGGAACAACGTCGCCAGAAAAAGCGTTTACCATCGACCTGAATAATTGTTCACGTGCCATCCAGGGAACAAAAGTCTGGTTCAGCGGTACGCCTGATAGTAATAATCCCGATCTGTTAGCCCTGAGCGACACGGGTAAAGGCACGGCCACCGAAATGGCGACCGGCGTTGGCGTGGAGCTTCTCAATGCCGAACTGAATCCAATCAAGATAAATAATGTGGAATCAGCAATCTATCCGTTAAAGCAAGGCGATAATAGCCTGACGTTTAATTTACGGTATAAATCTACTCTGCCAGCGGTTACGCCTGGGAATGCAACGGCCATTATGTATTTTGATTTGCTCTATCAGTAGGATGCGGAAATGAAAAAAAAATTAACAATGATATTCACCGCGCTTTTTCTGGTGGCATTGTTTTCTGAATGTACACTGGCGCACGACGGTACAATTTATATCACTGGCGTTATCCATAAAAAGACGTGCACTATCGCGCCTGACTCACAGACGCTGACGGTCCCAATGGACAGCGTTCAAAGCCTCTACTTCACCCAACCGGGTATGGGGGCCGATTATCACCCGTTTGCCATTAATGTGGAAAACTGTGCCGGAACAGAAGGCTCCGTCAGTATTACCTTTGATGGCACACCCGACACGGCAAACCCCGATTTGCTAACGCTCATCGGCGGTGAAGGCTATGCGACGGGCATCGGTGTAGGTATTTACAATCAGGACAAATCGCTGATTTCCATCGGAAGTAAAAGCCAGGACGTCTTGATTATCCCTCATCAAAGCGACGCCATTCTGCATTTTTACGCCCGCTACATTGCCACTGCCAGTACCGTCACCACGGGGACGGCAAATGCGACGACGACATTTATTCTTAATTATGCGTGAACGTTTATTCCCGGCGACGATGCTGCTTCTCTTTTTATTCTCGATGACCGTGCCCCAGGCAAGGGCAGGGGTCACGATCGGTGGAACACGTTTTGTCTATCCGGAACGAGAGAAATCAATCAGTTTTTCTGTCCGTAACCCTTCTGACGCTTCTTACCTGATCTACACCAAAGTCGAGCCAGGCGGCCTCTGGGCAGGCTCTGAAACCCCGCCCGGGTTGCAATCGGCATTTGTCGCCACGCCACAGCTGTTTTCATTGCATCCTGAACGTGAAAACACGGTTCGCCTGATATTTACGGGAGGCGTCATACCTGAAGATCGCGAAACGCTGTTCACGTTAAGCGTTTCGGCCATTCCTTCTGCGAACAAGCACTCCGCAGGCGTTCAGACTGCAGTGCGTTCACGCTTTAAACTTTTTTATCGCCCCGTCGGGCTCACCGGTAATCCTGATGATGCTTATCAGGCTCTACGCTGGTCGCGAAGCAAAAGTAAGGTCGTCGTGTATAACCCGACGCCTTATTACATCACGCTTTATCAGCTCAGCCTCGGGGGGAAGAACATACCCGACGGCGGCGTTGTCGCCCCTTTTAGCAAGCGCGAGCTCGAAGGTTGTATAGACGCCGCGCTGTGCCAGGTACGCTGGCAAACGATTAATGACTATGGCCGCATTATGCCTGTTCGAATGCAAACACTTTTGTCGTAGTCCAGTTCTTACTCTTTTTACGGAATAATAGTATGAAAGTCCCTACCGTCCTTTGTCGCCTCTCAGTCCCCCTTGCTGCGGCACTTGTTTTCTCCACCGCAACGCAGGCAGAGCCCGCCACGCCCCAGCAGATCGAGCAAACAGGAAAAGCGGCAGAAGCCTATTTCGCTGCACACCCTGAAAAATTAGGGGAAATTGTCTCGACCTATCTTGCCGAGCATCCTGAGTTTTTGGTTGCGGCGGGCGAAAGCCTTCGCCAGCGTCAACAGATAGCCCAGCAGCAAGCCATGGTGCAAAATGCCGTGATCCATCGCGATCGGTTACTTGCCGCCGGCGATCCCGTCGTCGGCCCCGTTGACGCAAAAGCCGCCGTGGTGGCTTTCGTGGAAGAAAACTGTGTGAACTGCAACATCACACAAGAGCTTATCCATGCCAATCCGGATGTGCGTTTTATCTTTAAAAAATTGCCTTCAGCCGGGTCGGCAAACAAAGCATTACAGGAAAACGTGACGCTAGTGAAGCAGATCGGTTTTACCAACATGCCAGCGTTTGTCGTTTTGCCTCAGGAAAAAGATCCTGTCATTCAGCGCATTAGCGTTATGTCCGGCAACGTTTCTGCTGATGCATTAATCATGGCGATTCAGAAAGCCAAAGGATAGCCCGAACGCTTTTCTTTCCGATGACGCGCAAAAGCACGTCATCGGACACGAGGTTACTCCGGCAACAGCCCGACGAAGCTGCGCTTTTTGCGCGGCTCCGACATCAGCTCCTCAAGTTTATCCACGCACGCCAGATAGTGTGGCGTTTGCTTATGCGCCAGCACCGCCTCTTCGTCTTTGTAGGCCTCGTAGATAAAGAACCGGGTTTTCACGCGTGGGTCCTGCAGCACGTCAAAGCGCAGGTTCCCCGGCTCCTTGATCGCTCCCTCATGGTTGGCGCGAAACACCTCCAGAAACTCGTCTACCCGCTCGGGCTTAATGTTGATCTCCACCAGCGTCACATTCATTTTGCTTCTCCCTGTTTCTCTTCCTGCCAGAACTGGAACGCATCGCGGGCATTCCAGTTCTCGTGAACCACTTTCTTCACCGCCTTCAGCATGGCGAGCGGCGCGCTGGACTGGAAGATGTTGCGCCCCATGTCCACGCCCGACGCGCCCTGGTCAATCGCCCGCCAGCACATCTCCAGCGCCTCGTGCTCCGGCAGCTTTTTGCCCCCGGCGATGACAATCGGCACCGGACAGCTGGCGGTCACTTTTTCAAAGCCTTCATCCACGTAGTAGGTTTTGACGAACTGCGCCCCCATTTCGGCGGCGATGCGGCTGGCCAGCGAGAAATAGCGCGCGTCCCGCGCCATCTCTTTCCCCACGCCCGTCACCGCCAGCGTCGGCATGCCGTAGCGCGCCCCCGCGTCCACCAGCTTGATGATGTTATTAATCGACTGATGCTCAAACTCGCTGCCGATATAGACCTGCGCCGCCACCGCGCAGACGTTCAGGCGCAGGGCATCTTCCATCGCCACCGCCACGCACTCGTTGGACAGTTCCCCCAGGATTGAGTTACCGCCGGAGGCGCGCAGCACGACCGGTTTATTGGTCGCAGCAGGCACCTGGCTCCTGAGGATGCCGCGGGTACACATCAGCACGTCGGTTTCACCAAACAGCGGCGCAATGGAGAGATCGATACGCTCAAGGCCGGTGGTCGGCCCCTGAAAGTAGCCATGGTCAAAGGCCAGCATCACCGTACGGTTGCTCTGCGGGTTGAAGATGCGTGCCAGGCGGGACTGCATGCCCCAGTCCAGCGAGCCGCAGCCCTTCAGCGTGAACGGCACATTCTGCTGCGGCGTGCCGATGCCAAAATCCTTACCGTCTTTGATATCGTCTAAATCAGCCATTTGCTCCCCCGTCAGAAATCGTATTTGCTGATGTTCTCTTTGGTGAACACCACCCGCTCCGGCAGCAGCACGATGCCGTTGCCCTTCGCCTCATACTGGTAGCCCTGCACGCTGTTCGGCTCGACCTTCAGCGCCCCGATGTTTTTTACGTCCACGCTGTCGCCGACGTTAAGATCGCCTTTTTTCAGCAAACGATCGGCGACATTGACCGCAATTTTGCCCTGTTGCACCACGTCCCAGAGGCCAAAGGCCTTCACCGTGCCGCGCTCAACGTACGGGCGCATCACGTTTGGCGTGCTGAAGCCGACAATCGCCACCCCTTCCCGCTTCAGGTTTTCCGCCGCCTGCGCCGCGGCAGGAAGGGCGTTGGCGTCCGGGGCGATGATCGCATCCAGATCCGGATACGCTTTTAAGATCCCCTCGGCGGTTTGCAACGATTTGGTGGCGTCGTTATAGCCAAACTGGGTGGTGACGACCTGCCACTGCGGATGATCTTTCTCGATTTTGGCCTTCGCCTCTTTCACCCACTGGTTCTGGTCAGTGACGGTCGGGCTGGAGTAGAAGAACGCCACTTTGGCATTCGGTTTAGTGACCTGCTTGCCCGCCATGTCCACCAGCAGGCCGCCCAGCTGTTCCGGCGTCCCCTGGTTGATGTAGATACTGCGGCACTCCGGTTTGGTGTCGGAGTCCCAGGTCAGAACCTTAACGCCGCGCTGCATCGCACGCTTCAGCGCCGGACACAATCCGTCCGGCGACACGGCGGAGACGATAATGGCGTTATAGCCCTGGTTGACGAAGTTATTGATGAGCTGCACCTGGCCGGAAACGCTCGGCTCGGTCGGACCGTCGTAGGTGACGTCCACGCCAAGATCTTTCCCCGCCTCTTTCGCGCCGTTGCCGCCGCTGGTGAAGAAGCCGACACCCACCAGCTTCGGGATAAAGGCAATGCGGTCCGCCGCCTGCGCCGAGGCGAAGCTGAGGGCCATTGCCAGGACGAACAGTTTTGTTTTCATCTTACGCTCCGGATAGTTTTCTAAAGAGAGATCGCACCCATTCGCGGTGCAGACTCAGCGAACGTCCCATCACCACCACAACCAGCAGCGCCCCTGACAGCGCGCTCGACACCTGGTTGGGGATGCCGACCATCTGTAAACCCTGTTGCAGGTACCCCACTAGCAGCGCCGCCAACGCCGTACCGAGAACCGAACCTGACCCGCCGTAGATATTGGCCCCGCCGAGCACGGCGGCGGTGAGCGCGGGCATCAGTAAATCGCGCCCCAGATCCGAACGCGCGGAGCCGAAATAGGAGACCATTACCAGCGCGGCAATCGCGGAGGCTACGCCCACCAGGCCGTACAGCGCGTAGGGCATGCCGTTCACCGACAGCGCCGCATAGCGCGCCGCGCGCGGGTTCTGCCCAATCAGGAACAGATGGCGCCCAAAGCGCCCGCGGTGGGTAATGAGCCAGAAGAAGACGGTGATAGCCGCGAACAAGACCAATGGGATCGGCAGGCCAAATACCGTGAGGTTAGCGAAGGCGGTAAAGCTGTCCGGGAAGCCGCCGATGCCCTCGTAGCCCGTGGCCCCCGCCATGCCGGAGAGCAGCAGCGCCCCGCCGCCGTAGAGGTAGAGCGTGCCGAGGGTGATCACCAGCGGGCTGATGCCGGTGTAGTGGATCAGCGCCGCGTTTACCAGCCCGCACAGCAGTCCCAGCAGCAGCGTCAGCGGAACGGCGACCGCCATCGGCCACCCGGCCTGCATCATCACACCCAGCGCAATCGCGCACAGGCCGATGGTCGAGCCGAGGGAGATGTCGATCCCGCCGCTGATAATCACCAGCGTCAGCGGCAGCGCCACGATGCCAATGCAGATAAAATCGCTGGTGCTGAATAACAGCATATTGATGTCGAGCATGCGCGGGTTGATGGCGCCGAAGAGCAGGATCTCCAGCACCAGCAAAATGAGCAGCGCGCTTTCCCAGTTAAGCCTCATTTACGCCACCTCTTTTTTGCGTTTGGGAAAGGGGGTGACATGCTTTCCCCCTTTGTTGCCCGGCTGGAAGCGACCGTACTTCAGCGCCCGCTGATGCCGCGCCAGCGCCTGGCGCAGACGCCCGTCGAGCACCAGCACGCCCAGCAGCACCAGCCCGGCGATAAAATCATTCCACCAGGCAGGAAGCCTGAACAGCACCAGCACGGTGTCGATTTGGGTGAGGAAGAACGCGCCGAGCAACGCGCCGATCAGCGTGCCCGTGCCGCCCAACAGCGAAATGCCACCCAGTACGCAGGCGGCGATGGCCTTCATCTCCAGCCCGCTGCCGGTCTGGTTGGGCACGAAGCCAATCTGTGCAGCAAAGACAATCCCGGCGCAGGCCGCCAGCATGCCGTTGAGGGTAAAGGCGATCATGCGGGTGCGGTTCACCGCTACGCCCAGCTGCCGCGCGGCGGCGAGGTTATCGCCCACCGCGTAGAAATCACGCCCGAACGCGGTGCGCGACAGCGTCCACGCACCGGTGACCACGATCATCAACACCACCATGCCAAGGGGCGACACGCCGATGGCCGCAGGCTCAGAGAGGGATTTCAACCCCGGCGGCAGCCCCTCAATCCACTTCCCGCCGGTCCAGAGCAGCATCGCTCCACGGTACAGCCCCAGCGTGCCGAGGGTGGCGACGATCGCCGGGATGCGCAGCCCCACCACCAGCAACCCGTTGAACGCCCCGGCCAGCGCGCCAACCATGAGCGTGAAGAGAATGGAAACCGGCAGGCTGTAGCCGCTGTTGAGCGCTACGCCGACGGCAATGGCGGAGAGCCCGACCGTGGAGCCGACGGAGACATCGATATTGCGGGTCAGCATCACCAGCGCCGCGCCGATGGCCAGCAGGATCAGGATCTGCGAGCTGGCGAAAATCATCCCCAGCGTCTGCAGGCTGAAGTAAGAGGGATTAAGCGCCACCAGCACGGCGAACAGCGCCAGAATGGCGAGAAACGCGCTTAGCTCGCGGTTTTTCAGTAAGATCTTCATGCTTGCCCTCCGAACGCCAGCGCCATCATGCGATCGAGGCTGACGGCATGGCGCGGCAGCTCGCCGCTGAGCACGCCCTGGTGCATCACCAACACGCGGTCCGCGAGGCCCGGAAACTCATCGAGATCGCTTGAGATCATCAGCACCGCCACGTTTTGCGCCGCCACGCTTTTGATGAGCTGGTAGATATCGGCGCGCGCCGAGACGTCCACGCCGCGCGTCGGTTCATCGACGATCAGCAGTAAAGGATTGGCCTCCAGACAGCGCGCCAGCAGCACCTTCTGCTGGTTGCCACCGGAGAGCGTGCGCACGGTTTGATCCGCATGGTTGAGCTTGATCCCCAGCGCCCGGTGATAGCGCTCCACGACCGCAGACTCCCGCTTGCGCTGCTGCCAGAGCGACGGCTCGTTCAGCGCCACGGTGTTCCAGCGGATCGGCGCGTCGAGGAACAGGCCGGACACCTGCCTGTCTTCCGGCAGGTAGACCAGGCCTCTGTTTAGCCGCGAGCGCACCGGATCGTTGGCGATCTCCTGGTTCTCCAGCCAGATGCGCCCCCCGCGTACCGGCCGCAGGCCGTAGAGGGTTTCGGCAAACTCGGTACGTCCGGATCCCACCAGCCCCGCAAGGCCGACGATCTCCCCGGCGTAGATTTCAAGGCTCAGATCGATAAACCCTTCCCCGGTGAGATCCTCCACCCGCAGCACCGGAAAGTCCTGCGGCTGGGTGCGACGGTTGCCCGGCAGCGCCAGCCACAGCTTTTGCGTATCGCTGAGGGATTTCTCCCGGCTCACCGGCGTCATTGCGGCAATCAGGGCGTTATCGTCGAACTGCGCGGTTTCCCCGCTCAACACCACCGCGCCGTCGCGCATCACCGAGACGTGGCTCGACAGCACGCGAATTTCCGGCAGCTTATGGGAGATAAAAACAATCCCGACGCCGAGTGCCTGCAGGGCGCGGATCTGGCGGAACAGCCGTTCGGTTTCGCCCGGCGTGAGGGAGGCCGTAGGTTCGTCGAGGATCAGGATCCGGGCGTTGCGCATTAATCCGCGCAGGATCTCCACCATCTGCTGATCCGCCACTTCCAGGGTGCTGGCGGCGGCGTCGAGGTTGAGCTGGCACTGCAACTGCTCAAGTTTTTCCGCCAGCCGCTTTTCCCGATCGCGCTCGCGCGGCAGGCGGAACAGGATATTTTCCCGCACTGTCAGGTTGGGGAACAGCAGCGGCTCCTGCGGCACGAGGTAAATGCCGAGCCTGTGCGCCTGCACGGGCGTCAGCCGCGCATATGACTGCCCCTCGACGGAAAGTTCACCATCATCCGGCGTCTCGACCCCGGCGATGATCTTCATCAGCGTCGATTTTCCTGCGCCGTTTCCGCCCATCAGCGCGTGCACCTGGCCCGCAAGCAGCGTGAAATCAATGCCTTTTAGAACCGGCACGCCTGAGAACTGCTTGCTGATATTCCGCGCGTCGAGAAGTGAGGTCATCATCGCTCCGCTATTGAACAAATGATTTTTAGATTTAATAATGTTCAAAAGCGTAGACGGTGAACTATATTTACAACCGTGCAGGGATCACAGTTTTATCGATTGAGATTCAGATAAACCAGAAACGATCGAAATGATCCGTTTTGTCGCGTGGCTCACACTTTCCCTTCGCGCCATTACGAACATATGATCTAAATTTTTATAAGAGTTCAACTATGAGCGATAAACGCACTGCGGAAGAAGGACGGTTTGCCGGGCTGGCGCTGGCGGAAGAGGAGCTGGTGGCGCGCGTGGCCTGGTGTTACTACCACGACGGGCTGACCCAGAACGATATCGGCGAACGCCTCGGGCTGCCGCGATTAAAAATCTCCCGTCTGCTGGAGAAAGGCCGTCAGTCCGGGGTGATCCGCGTGCAGATCAACTCCCGCTACGAGGGCTGTCTGGCGCTGGAAACCGAGCTGCAGCAGCGCTTTGGCCTGAAGCTGGTGCGCGTGATGCCTGCCTTAAATACGCCGCCGATGAACGTGCGGCTGGGCATTGGCGCAGCGCAGTCGCTGATGGGCGTGCTGGAACCCGGCCAGCTGCTGGCGGTGGGGTTCGGTGAAACCACCATGAGCAGCCTGCAGCACCTGAGCGGATTTATCAGCTCACAGCAGATCCGCCTCGTGACGCTGTCCGGCGGCGTCGGGCCATACATGACCGGTATCGGCCAGTTGGACGCGGCCTGCAGCGTCAGCATGATCCCCGCCCCGCTTCGCGTGTCATCCGCAGAGGTGGCCGGGATCTTAAAACGCGAAACCAGCGTGCGGGACGTGATCCTCGCGGCCACCGCCGCCGACGTCGCGGTGGTGGGTATTGGTTCAGTCAACCAGCGCCGCGATGCCACGATCCTGCGCTCCGGCTACATCAGCGAAGGTGAACAGCTGATGTACGCCCGCAAAGGCGCGGTCGGCGATATTCTCGGTTATTTCCTCAATGCCGAAGGGGAGTGCGTCGAGGAGCTGGAGATCCATAAAGAATTACTCGGCGTCTCGCTCGATGAGCTGGCGCAGCTGCCCACCATCGTTGGCGTGGCCGGAGGGGAAGAGAAAGCCGATGCGATTTATGCCGCACTGAAGGGTCGCCGTATCAATGGCCTGGTGACGGAGGAGACGACAGCCCGCGCGGTGCTGGCTCTGGCCAAGTGAGAGCCCGCCCTGCGCTAACAGCGAGGCAAGCTCATGAGTTACCTTTTAGCGTTAGATGCAGGGACCGGCAGCGTTCGCGCCGTGATTTTCGATTTGCAGGGCAACCAGATTGCCGTCGGCCAGGCCGAGTGGAAGCACCTGAGCGTGGAGAACGTGCCGGGCTCGATGGAGTTCGACCTCGACACCAACTGGCGGCTGGCCTGCCAGTGCATTCATCAGGCGCTGACGCGCGCGAATCTGGGCGCGGCGGATATTCAGTCCGTCGCCTGCTGCTCCATGCGCGAAGGGATAGTGCTTTACGACCGCAACGGCGAGGCCATCTGGGCCTGCGCCAACGTTGACGCCCGCGCCAGCCGCGAGGTGGCCGAACTCAAAGAGATCCACGACAACCATTTTGAATCCGAAGTGTATGACGTCTCCGGCCAGACGCTGGCGCTGAGCGCGATGCCGCGCCTGCTGTGGCTGGCACACCATCGTCCGGATATTTACCGCAGCGCCGCCACCATCACCATGATCAGCGACTGGCTGGCAGCGAAGCTTTCCGGCGAGCTGGCGGTCGACCCGTCTAACGCGGGCACCACCGGCATGCTGGATCTCTTCTCCCGCGACTGGCGTCCGGCGCTGCTGGACATGGCCGGGCTGCGCGCCGATATTCTCTCCCCGGTAAAAGAGACCGGCACCGTGCTGGGCGCTATCACCCGAGAGGCCGCACAGCAAAGCGGCCTGCGCGAAGGCACGCCGGTCGTCATGGGCGGCGGCGACGTGCAGCTGGGCTGTCTGGGTCTGGGGGTAGTCCGCGCCGGACAAACGGCGGTGCTGGGCGGGACCTTCTGGCAGCAGGTGGTGAACCTGCCGCAGGTGCGCACCGACCCTGGCATGAACATTCGGGTGAATCCGCACGTGATTCCCGGCATGGCGCAGGCAGAGTCGATCAGCTTCTTTACCGGGCTGACCATGCGCTGGTTCCGCGACGCATTCTGCGCCGAGGAAAAGCTTATTGCCGAGCGGATGGGGATGGACACCTATTCTCTGCTGGAAGAGATGGCCAGCCGGGTGCCGGCGGGCTCCCACGGGGTGATGCCAATCTTCTCCGACGCCATGCATTTTAAGCAGTGGTACCACGCCGCGCCGTCGTTTATTAACCTCTCCATCGACCCGGAAAAATGCAATAAAGCGACGCTGTTCCGCGCCCTGGAGGAGAACGCGGCGATCGTCTCGGCCTGTAACCTGGCGCAGATTTCCCACTTCTCCGGCGTGACGTTTGAAAGCCTGGTCTTTGCGGGCGGGGGCTCGAAAGGTGCGCTGTGGAGTCAGATTTTAAGCGACGTCACCGGCCTGCCGGTGCGCGTGCCGGAGGTCAAAGAGGCTACGGCACTGGGCTGCGCCATTGCGGCAGGCGTTGGCGCGGGGCTGTTTGCAGATATGGCCTCGACGGGCGAGCGGCTGGTGAAATGGAGCCGCGAATTCACGCCAAACCCGGTACATCGCGAACTGTACGACGGCATGATGCAGAAATGGCAGGCGGTATATGCAGACCAGCTCGGGCTGGTGGACAGCGGGCTGACGACGTCGATGTGGCAGGCGCCGGGGTTAGTAAAAACCCATCCCCCTCTCTCCATAGGGGAGAGGGAAAAAACCAGATCGAGCTGATTCTTTAAGGCCGCACCGGCCAGTCCCCTCTCCCCGCCGGGGAGAGGGTTAGGGTGAGGGGAAGTTCTTTGAGATCTATCACAATCATTCGATCCCGCTTTTACCTTTCCGCTGCCGCTGGCTAAATTAGTAACTCATCCGACCACATAACAATAATTTTACACTGGAAGAGACTATGAGCCGCTACCCGTCGTTATTCGCCCCCCTCGATCTGGGGTTCACCACACTCAAAAACCGCGTGTTGATGGGCTCGATGCACACCGGGCTGGAGGAGCATCCGGACGGGGCCGAGCGTCTGGCAGCCTTCTATGCCGAACGCGCCCGCCATGGGGTAGCGCTGGTCGTCACCGGCGGCGTGGCCCCTGCCCCTTCCGGCGTCGGCATGGAGGGCGGCGCGGTGCTGAACGATGCGTCACAGCTGCCGCACCACCGCATTGTGACCGACGCGGTACACAACGAGGGCGGTAAAATCGCCCTGCAAATTCTGCACACCGGACGCTACAGCTATCAGCCGAATCTGGTCGCGCCATCAGCCATTCAGGCGCCAATTAACCGCTTCACTCCGCATGCCCTGAGCCACGACGAGATCCTGGCGCTGATTGACGACTTCGCCCGCTGCGCCGCGCTGGCGCGTGAAGCGGGCTACGACGGCGTTGAGGTGATGGGGTCTGAAGGCTATCTGATTAACGAGTTTCTGGCCGCCCGCACCAACCAGCGCGACGACGAATGGGGCGGCGACTATGCCCGCCGGATGCGCTTTGCTGTAGAAGTCGTGCGCGCCGTGCGCGAACGTGCGGGCGCGGATTTTATTATCATCTTCCGCCTGTCGATGCTCGACCTGGTGGAGGGCGGCGGCACGTTTGACGAAACCGTGCAGCTGGCGCAGGAGATAGAAGCCGCGGGGGCCACCATTATCAACACCGGCATCGGCTGGCACGAGGCGCGCATTCCGACCATCGCCACGCCGGTGCCGCGCGCGGCGTTCAGCTGGGTGACGCGCAGGCTGAAAGGGAAAGTGTCTGTTCCGCTGGTCACCACCAACCGCATTAACGATCCGCAGGTGGCGGACGATGTGATTTCACGCGGCGATGCCGACATGGTCTCGATGGCGCGCCCGTTCCTGGCCGATGCCGAGCTGCTGTCCAAAGCGCAAAGCGGCCGTGCGGATGAGATCAACACCTGCATCGGCTGTAATCAGGCGTGCCTGGATCAGATCTTCGTCGGGAAAGTGACCTCCTGCCTCGTCAACCCGCGCGCCTGCCACGAAACCAAAATGCCGGTGATCCCGGCGACAGCGAAAAAACGCCTGGCGGTTGTCGGCGCAGGGCCTGCGGGCCTGGCGTTTGCGGTCAATGCCGCCTCGCGCGGCCACAGCGTGACGCTGTTTGATGCGCTGGGGGAGATTGGCGGGCAGTTTAATATCGCCAAACAGATCCCCGGCAAAGAGGAGTTCTACGAAACGCTGCGCTACTACCGCCGGATGATCGAGCTGACGGGCGTCGAGCTGCGGCTTAACCAGTTTGTCCACGCGGCGGATCTGACTGATTTCGATGAGGTGATCCTGGCGAGCGGGATCGTACCGCGCACGCCTGCGATCGAGGGTATCGATCATCCAAAAGTGCTGAGCTATCTCGACGTGCTGCGTGACAAAGTACCGGTTGGCGAGAAGGTGGCGATTATCGGCTGCGGTGGGATCGGCTTTGATACCGCTATGTATTTGAGCCAGCCGGGCGAGGCGACCAGCCAGAACATTGCTGAGTTTTGCGTCGAATGGGGCATTGATACCAGCCTCAGCCAGTCCGGCGGCCTGCGCCCCGAAGGGCCGCAGCTGCCAAAAAGCCCGCGCCAGATCGTGATGCTGCAGCGTAAAGCCAGCAAGCCGGGCGAAGGGCTGGGCAAAACCACCGGCTGGATCCACCGCGCAACCCTGCTCTCACGCGGGGTGAAGATGATCCCAGCGGTCAGCTATCAGAAGATCGACGACGAGGGTCTGCACGTCACGATCGGCGGCGAGCCGCAGCTGCTGCGCGTGGATCATGTCATTTTATGTGCCGGGCAGGAGCCAAAGCGCGATCTGGCGGATCCGCTGCGCGAGGCCGGTAAAACGGTGCATCTGATTGGCGGGTGTGACGTGGCGATGGAGCTGGATGCGCGGCGCGCGATTGCGCAGGGGACGAAATTAGCTCTGATGATCTAGAACATTGCCGGGCGGCGCTGCGCTTGCCCGGCCTACGGGTTCGAGGCCATTGTAGGCCCGGTAAGCGAAGCGCCACCGGGCAAAACAATCTTAACGACGACGTCCCAGCTTCACCGACTTCAGCACCACAAACTTATTGTTCGTCGCAATGGTGACGCAGTTCCCGAAAATCTTCTTCAACTTGTGGAAGTAGTCCAGGTGGCGGTTCGCCACGATGTACAGCTCGCCGTTGATTTTCAGGCAGCGGCGCGCGTGGTGGAACATCTCCCACGCAACGTTATCCGTCAGGGCGTGCTTCTGGTGGAACGGCGGGTTGCAGAACACGGCGTTGAAGCGGAACGGCTCTACCCCCGACAGCGCGTTGTTGATCATAAACTCGCAGCGGTCCAGCGCGTCCGGCAGGTTGGTTTCTACGTTCAGACGGCTGGAGGCCACCGCCATCGACGACTCGTCACTGAACACCACGCTTGCTTCCGGGTTCTTCGCCAGCAGCGTCAGGCCAATCACGCCGTTGCCGCAGCCAAGATCGACAATCTCACCTTCCAGATTTTCCGGCAAATGTTCCATAAAGAAGCGCGCGCCGATATCCAGACCGGTGCGGGAGAAGACGTTCGCGTGGTTATGGATGGTCCAGTCGGTCCCTTCCAGCGTCCAGCTCAGCGTTTCTGGCGCGTCGGCCAGCTCAGGGGCGGCGAACGTGCAGTTGATCAGGCGCGCTTTTTTCCAGGCCAGCGTGGTGGTGGTCGGGCCAAGGACTTTCTCGAACAGCTCCAGCGTCGAAGTATGAATATCGCGCGCTTTGGCACCCGCGATGATGCGGGTTTCTGGCGTGACGACCTTACGCAACGCGCGCAGCTGCTGCTCCAGCAGCGCCATGGTTTTTGGCACTTTGATCAGCACCACGCCCGGCGCCTGCGGGTAGTCTGCGGTGCTGTCGAGGAACTTCACGCTGGACTCTTCGATGTCGTTATGGCGAAGGTTTTCACGCGTCGCCAGCTCGCTCAGGTAGGAGTCGCCGATACTGTACGGCGTGTGTTCCGCCAGCGCACAGCCCAGGGCGCCAAACGCGTCATTCAGGATCAAAACCGGGCCGCGGATTTCAGTGTCATCCAACTGCTGCAGCAGATATTCATCCGCCGCTTCCCACGCCTGAAGCGGGTTAACGTCGTCCGTCTCCGGGAAACGTTTAAGGTTGAGTGAACGGAAACCGTTGTCTAAGTGGCTCATCGGCCCTCCTGAATGGTAAAATTTGGCGTATCCCTGAAAAGGGTGCGTGAGTATACCCGTTTTATTGTCGATTTGGGGCGTTGATGAACCAACTTACTTATCTCCAGGGCTACCCGGAGCATTTACTGACTCAGGTTCGCAGCCTGATTGCCGAGCAGAAGCTGGGCGCGGTGCTGGAAAAACGCTACCCCGGCACCCACGATTTCGCGACCGATAAGGCCCTCTGGCAGTATACGCAGGATCTGAAAAACCGGTATCTGAAGAGCGCCCCGCCGATCAACAAGGTGATGTACGACAATAAGATCCACGTGCTGAAAAACGCGCTCGGCCTGCACACCGCCGTCTCTCGCGTGCAGGGCGGTAAGCTGAAGGCGAAGGCCGAAATCCGCGTCGCGACGGTTTTCCGCAACGCGCCGGAAGCCTTTCTGCGGATGATCGTCGTCCATGAGCTGGCACACCTGAAAGAGAAAGAGCACGACAAAGCGTTCTATTCCCTGTGCTGCCACATGGAGCCGCAGTACCACCAGCTGGAGTTTGATACCCGTCTGTGGCTTACGCATTTATCGTTAAAAGGTAATGCGGAATAGCGCACGCGAATTGTCATGATGACGTGCTACAGTGGCTAAAGGTTCCCCGCTACGGAGTACGTAAACGTTTATGATACGTTTCGCAGTCATTGGAACGAACTGGATCACGCGCCAGTTCGTCGACGCCGCCCACGAAACCGGCAAACTGAAACTTACCGCAGTCTATTCCCGCAGCCTTGAGCAGGCGCAGAGTTTTGCCAACGATTACCTCGTCGAGCATCTCTTCACCTCGCTTGATGAGATGGCGCAAAGCGACGCCATTGACGCGGTCTATATCGCCAGCCCGAACTCCCTGCACTTCCCGCAAACGAAGCTATTCCTCAGCCATAAAAAGCATGTGATTTGCGAGAAGCCGCTGGCGTCGAACATCGATGAAGTCGAAGCCGCCATTGCGCTTGCCCGCGAAAACCAGGTGGTGCTGTTCGAAGCCTTCAAAACCGCCAGCCTGCCGAACTTCCTGCTGCTGCAGCAGTCCCTGCCGAAGGTGGGCAAAGTGCGCAAAGCGTTTATCAACTACTGCCAGTACTCGTCGCGCTACCAGCGCTATCTCGACGGCGAGAACCCGAACACCTTTAATCCGGCCTTCTCTAACGGCTCGATTATGGATATCGGTTTCTATTGCCTGGCCTCTGCCGTGGCCCTGTGGGGCGAGCCGCACGGCGTCACGGCCACCGCCAGCCTGCTGGAGAGTGGCGTGGATGCGCACGGTGTCGCGGTGCTGGATTACGGTGATTTCAGCGTGACGCTGCAGCACTCCAAGGTGAGCGACTCTGTCCTGCCGAGCGAAATTCAGGGCGAAGCGGGCTCGCTGGTCATCGAGAAGATCTCCGAGTGCCAGAAGGTGAGCTTTGTGCCGCGCGGCGGCAAAGCTCAGGAGCTGACGCAGCCTCAGCATATTAACACTATGCTCTATGAGGCAGAGGTCTTCGCCCGTCTGGTGGAAGACAACGAAGTGAATCACCCAGGCCTTGCGGTGAGCCGCACCACGGCGAAGCTGCAAACGGAGATCCGCCGTCAGACCGGCGTGGTATTCCCGGCAGACGGCGTGAGCGCGGAAGTTATCGCGTAAAGCTGTGTAATGAAACGGCGCAGACCATTGACGAAACCAATGGTCTGACATATTTTGTTACCTGCAAAGGGGAGTAACTTCTTCGTCGGTGGATCGTCATTACGATGCGTGCAATACCGCATCCGGTCGCCGGGCAACCCTCGTGGTTGTAAGTGAGACCTTGCCGGAAGGCGAGGTCTATGCATAAAAAGCTAACGGCTATCGTCTTCTGACCATGGCCGTTTTTGTTTTTTATGTGTAAGGAAAATAGTATGCATTCTGTCGGCACTCCCATGTTGTGGGGCGGATTCGCGGTTGTCGTGCTCATCATGCTGGCGATCGACCTCTTTTTACAGGGGCGTCGCGGCGCGCACGGCATGACCATGAAACAGGCTGCGGCCTGGTCGCTGGTGTGGGTCACCCTCTCCCTGCTCTTCTGTGCCGCCTTCTGGTGGTATCTGGCCTCGACCGAAGGCCGTGCGGTGGCCGATCCTCAGGCCCTCGCCTTCCTCACTGGCTATCTGATTGAAAAAGCCCTGGCGGTCGATAACGTCTTCGTCTGGCTGATGCTGTTCAGCTACTTCGCCGTACCTGCGGCCCTGCAGCGCCGCGTGCTGGTCTACGGCGTGCTGGGCGCGATTATCCTGCGTACCATCATGATTTTCGCCGGCAGCTGGCTGATTACTCAGTTCGAATGGCTGCTGTACGTCTTCGGCGCGTTCCTGCTGTTCACCGGGGTCAAAATGGCGCTGGCGAAAGAGGACGGCTCTGCGATAGGCGATCGCCCGCTGGTGAAGTGGATCCGCGGCCATCTGCGCATGACCGACAAGATCGAGAGCGAGCACTTCTTCGTACGCAAGAACGGCCTGCTGTTTGCCACCCCGCTGCTGCTGGTGCTGATCCTGGTTGAGCTGAGCGACGTGATTTTCGCCGTGGACAGCATTCCGGCCATTTTTGCGGTGACCACCGACCCGTTCATCGTCCTGACCTCTAACCTGTTCGCCATCCTCGGCCTGCGCGCCATGTACTTCCTGCTGGCAGGCGCGGCGGAGCGCTTCTCAATGTTGAAGTACGGCCTGTCGGTGATCCTGGTGTTTATCGGTATCAAAATGCTGATCGTCGATTTCTACCATATCCCGATCGCCATTTCGCTCGGCGTGGTGTTTGGCATTCTGATCGTGACGCTGATTATCAATACCTGGGTTAACCGCCAGCACGATAAGAAGCAACAGGCTTAGTGCGTTTTGCCCGGTGGCGCTGTGCTTACCGGGCCTACAACGACACCTCGTGGGCCGGGTAAGCGCAGCGCCACCCGGCATTTTCGTTAATCAATAGTTAAAAAACATGACGCAACACGTAAAATCCAGCATTTTACGCTTCCCTCCGCAGACGCTTTCCCTATACTCGACCAGGCAAACATTTACTTACATCCGGACATAAATGTGACTAAGAGCACATCCGGGATGGAACGCAATTTCACTTAAGGAACACTCATGACGACAACCTCATCGGGCCTGCTTGCGCGCCTGTCGCGCGGCAGCCTTGTTAAGCAAATACTGGTTGGACTGGTGCTAGGCGTCGCGCTGGCACTGATCTCAAAACCTGCCGCCGAGGCCACTGGCCTGCTCGGCACACTGTTCGTCGGCGCACTAAAAGCGGTCGCGCCGGTTCTGGTTTTGACGCTGGTGATGGCCTCAATCGCCAACCACCAGCAGGGGCAGAAAACCAATATTCGCCCGATTCTGTGGATGTATCTGCTGGGGACGTTCTCGGCTGCGCTGACGGCGGTTGTCGTGAGCTTTATCTTCCCGTCCACGCTGCAACTGACCACCGGCGCGACCGACATTACGCCGCCCGCGGGTATTGTTGAGGTGATGCACGGCCTGCTGATGAGCATTGTCGCCAACCCGATCCATGCGCTGATTAACGCGAACTACATCGGGATTCTGGTATGGGCCGTCGGTCTGGGCTTCGCTCTGCGCCACAGCAACGACACGACCAAAAACCTGGTTAACGATCTTTCTCACGCCGTAACCTTTATCGTGACGGTGGTCATCCGCTTTGCGCCGATTGGTATTTTTGGCCTCGTGGCATCCACGCTGGCAACCACCGGTTTCGGCGCACTCTGGGGCTATGCGCAGCTGCTGCTGGTGCTGATTGGCTGTATGGCTGTCGTGGCACTGGTGATTAATCCGCTGCTGGTGTTTCTGCAGACACGTCGTAACCCGTACCCCCTGGTGCTGATGTGCCTGCGCGAAAGCGGCGTGACCGCCTTCTTCACCCGCAGCTCGGCGGCAAACATTCCGGTCAACATGTCCCTGTGTGAGAAGCTGAATCTGGACCGCGATACCTACTCCGTATCCATTCCGCTGGGTGCGACCGTCAATATGGCGGGAGCGGCCATCACCATCACGGTGCTGACGCTGGCCGCGGTGCATACGCTGGGTATTCCGGTGGATCTGCCAACCGCGCTGCTGCTGAGCGTGGTAGCCTCGCTGTGTGCCTGCGGCGCATCCGGCGTGGCGGGCGGTTCCCTGCTGCTGATCCCGCTGGCATGTAATATGTTCGGCATCCCGAACGAGATCGCCATGCAGGTGGTTGCGGTAGGCTTTATCATCGGCGTGCTGCAGGATTCCTGCGAAACCGCGATCAACTCCTCCACCGACGTGATGTTTACCGCCGCCGTGTGCCAGGCGGAAGACGCGCGTTTAGCGAAGAACGCCCTGCGCAGTTAAAAAGAAAAGCCCGGTGGCGGCTACGCCTTACCGGGCCTACAGGGTTTAGTAGATCGGGTAAGCGCTAGCGCCACCCGACAAAGTACTTAAAGCGTCACACCACTCTTAAAGATCGCCAGCTCGCGGAAATCGTTCTTCTCGTTGCAGGTCTGCCTGCCGTTGGCAAATTCCACAATCGCGTCCACGAATTCCGTCAGCAGCTGCGGCATCGCCTTGCCGTGGATAAGCTGCCCGGCATCGAAGTCGATCCAGTGCTTTTTCTTCGCCGCCAGCTCGCTGTTGGTGGCGATTTTCACCGTCGGCACAAAACCGCCGTACGGCGTGCCGCGACCGGTGCTGAACAGCACCATATGGCAGCCAGCTCCCGCCAGCGCGCTGGTGGCGACAGCATCGTTACCCGGCGCGCTCAGCAGGTTCAGACCGTGCGTTTTCAGGCGCTCGCCGTAACGCAGAACGTCAACCACCTGGCTCGCACCCGCTTTCTGGGTGCAGCCGAGAGATTTCTCTTCCAGCGTGGTGATCCCACCCGCTTTATTACCCGGAGACGGGTTCTCATAAATGGGCTGATTGTGGGCAATGAAGTACTGTTTGAAGTCGTTCACCATGGTGACGGTTTTTTCAAACGTCTCCTCGTCGCGGCAGTGGCTCATCAGAATACGTTCCGCGCCGAACATCTCCGGCACCTCGGTCAACACCGTCGTGCCGCCGTTAGCGATCACATAGTCCGAGAAGCGACCCAGCATCGGGTTGGCGGTGATACCGGACAGGCCGTCAGACCCGCCGCACTCCAGCCCAAACTTCAGCTCGCTCAGTTTGCCCGGCTCGCGCTTGTCATGGCGCATCACGTTATACAACTGGTGAAGCTGCTCAACGCCCACCTCCACTTCGTCATCCTGGTGCTGACACACCATAAAATGCACGCGTTCAGGGTCAAACTCGCCCAGCGTGTCACGGAAGGCATCAACCTGGTTGTTCTCGCAGCCCAGGCCAATCACCAGCACCGCGCCCGCGTTCGGGTGACGCACCATGTTTTGCAGCATGGTGCGGGTGTTAATGTGGTCATCCCCCAACTGGGAGCAGCCGTAGGTGTGGCTGAACAGATGCACGCCGTCGGTACCTTCGGCATCGTGGGTCTCTTTCAGGAAGCGCGTCTGGATCTGACGCGCAATCCCGTTCACGCAGCCGACGGTCGGGAGGATCCACAGCTCGTTGCGGATCCCCACGTCGCCGCTGGCGCGGCGGTAGATCTGCACGTCACGATCCGCCGCCTGCTCGTGTTCCCCAGGTAAATCAGGTTGATAGCTGTACTCGTCCAGATCGCTCAGATTGGTGCGGGTATTATGGGAATGAAGATGTTCACCCGGCACGATATCCGCCAGCGCATGCCCAATCGGAAGACCGTACTTAATGACGTTGTCCCCTTTCGCGAGAGGCTTCACGGCAAACTTGTGTCCGCGTGCAATCGCCTGACGCAGGGTGACGCTCTGGTTATCAACGGTCACCACGTCGCCTTCAGCGAGATCCGTCAGCGCGACGGCCACGTTATCCAGCGAATGGATTTTGATGTATTGCATATCAACCTCAAACGGCCTTAGTTCAGTTCAATGCCGAAGTAGTCACGCGCATTGTTAAAGCAGATGTTTCTCACCATGTCGCCCAGCAGCTGGATATCCGCCGGCGCTTCGCCTGCGTGCACCCAGCGGCCAATCATCTGGCACAGAATGCGGCGGAAATATTCATGACGGGTATAGGACAGGAAGCTGCGGCTGTCGGTCAGCATGCCGACAAAGCGGCTCAACAGACCAAGCTGCGCCAGCTGCGTCATCTGACGCTCCATGCCGTCTTTCTGATCGTTGAACCACCAGCCGGAACCGAACTGCATCTTGCCCGGCATCCCTTCGCCCTGGAAGTTGCCCACCATGGTGCCCAGCACTTCGTTATCGCGCGGGTTCAGGCAGTAGAGAATGGTTTTCGGCAGCAGGTTTTGCTCATTCTGTTTGCTCAGCAGTTTTGACAGCTCTTCCGCCAGCGGACGGTCGTTGATGGAGTCAAAGCCCACGTCCGCACCAATCAGTTTGAACTGGCGCTGATTGTTATTGCGCAGCGCACCGATGTGGTACTGCTGTACCCAGCCGCGACGCGCGTATTCCGCGCCGAGGAACACCAGTACCGCCGTTTTGAACTGCGCCACTTCGTGCTCGCTAAGCGATTCACCGGACAGGCGACGCGCCAGAATGCTGTCCAGCTCGGCCTCGTTTGATTCCGCGAACAGCACGACGTCCAGCGCGTGGTCAGAGACTTTACAGCCATGCGCCGCGAAGTGATCCAGACGTTTGGTCAGCGCGGTTTGCAGATCGGTGAAACGACGGATGTCGGTATCGGACACTTCCGCCAGCTTCGCCATGTAGTCGTTAAACGTGGCCTGCTCAATGTTGAAGGCTTTGTCCGGGCGCCAGCTTGGCAGCACTTTGATATCAAAAGAAGTGTCTTTGGCGACAACGGCATGATGCTCCAGGGAGTCGATTGGATCGTCGGTGGTGCCCACCATCTTCACGTTCATCTGCTTCATGATGCCGCGCGCGGAGAAGTTATCCTGCGCCAGCAGCGCATTGCACCGCTCCCAGATTTCATCAGCGGTCGTTGGGGAGAGCAGTTTGCCGGTGATGCCAAACGGGCGACGCAGCTCAAGGTGCGTCCAGTGGTAGAGCGGGTTACCGATGGTGTGCGGGACGGTCGCCGCCCAGGCATCAAACTTCTCGCGGTCGGTAGCGTCACCGGTACACAGGCGTTCCGCCACGCCGTTGGTGCGCATGGCGCGCCATTTGTAGTGGTCACCCTTCAGCCAGATATCATACAGGTTTTTGAAACGATAATTTTCGGCAACCTGCTGCGGCGGCAGATGGCAGTGGTAGTCGAAAATTGGCTGGTCTTTTGCGTAGTCGTGGTACAGGCGGCGAGCAAATTCGGTATCTAACAGAAAATCGTCGGTCATAAACGGCGTCATTATCGTCTTCCTCATTACGGGAGCGTCAGAAAGCGTATGTTCATATGCTGCAAAGTTATCACACCAATTTCCAGCCACCGAAGCTTTTTTCGTGAGTGAGATCAATAAACGCTAACAAATAAATTACCCTCTAAGGCGTAAACCCTTCTACAGACCGCGCCATTACTGGCTTTGCGCGCAGCGATTAATGTCCCTACAAAGAATCATACATTTGTGATGTCACTCACCTTTTAAAGTTGTATGACAAGTTATCTTTTCGCCGTCGCAAACGCTAAGCCGACGGAATGCATTACCGGTGTGAGAGGCATCGGGTTTAACGGTACGGATACCGACTTATGCACGCTTACTTATGGCAAGGTTCGGGCCGTTCCGGGACATGCTTCCGGCTACGCCCCTCCCGTTACACAACTGCTCCCGGAAACGGTTGAGAAGTTGCCGTGCTCTGGCGCGGACATAACATAACGATGAGGTTTTAGATGCGTAAAATTAAAGGGTTACGTTGGTATATGATCGCACTGGTGACGTTAGGCACCGTGCTGGGCTACCTGACACGTAACACCGTGGCAGCCGCAGCGCCGACGTTAATGGAAGAGCTGCATATCTCCACACAGCAATACTCCTACATTATTGCCGCCTATTCCGCGGCGTATACCATCATGCAGCCAGTTGCAGGCTATGTGCTGGATATCCTCGGTACCAAAATCGGTTATGCCTTCTTCGCCATCGCCTGGGCGGTGTTCTGCGGAGCCACCGCGCTGGCGGGAAGCTGGGGCGGCCTGGCGCTGGCGCGCGGTGCGGTCGGTGCGGCAGAAGCTGCGATGATCCCGGCGGGCCTGAAAGCCAGCTCCGAGTGGTTCCCGGCAAAAGAGCGCTCTATCGCTGTTGGCTACTTCAACGTGGGCTCGTCCATCGGGGCAATGATTGCGCCACCGCTGGTGGTGTGGGCTATCGTGATGCACAGCTGGCAGATGGCCTTCATCATCTCCGGCGTGCTGAGCTTCGCCTGGGCAATCGCGTGGCTGGTTTTCTATAAGCACCCGCGCGATCAGAAAAAACTCTCCGAAGAAGAACGCGAGTACATCATTGGTGGTCAGGAAGCACAGCATCAGACCAACAACGGCAAGAAAATGACCGTCTGGCAGATCCTGGGCACCCGGCAGTTCTGGGGTATCGCCCTGCCGCGCTTCCTGGCAGAACCGGCCTGGGGGACCTTTAACGCGTGGATCCCGCTGTTCATGTTTAAAGTCTACGGCTTTAACCTGAAAGAGATCGCGATGTTCGCCTGGATGCCCATGCTGTTCGCTGACCTGGGCTGTATCGTGGGCGGCTACCTGCCACCGCTGTTCCAGCGCTGGTTTGGGGTGAACCTGATTGTTTCCCGTAAGATGGTAGTCACCATGGGCGCCCTGCTGATGATTGGCCCGGGCATGATCGGCCTGTTCACCAGCCCGTACGTCGCGATTGCCCTGCTGTGCATCGGTGGCTTTGCGCACCAGTCCCTGTCCGGCGCGCTGATTACGCTCTCGTCTGACGTCTTTGGTCGTAACGAAGTGGCCACCGCCAACGGCCTGACCGGGATGGCCGCCTGGACCGCGAGTACGATGTTTGCGCTGGTCGTCGGCGCGCTGGCAGATACCATCGGCTTCAGCCCGCTGTTCGCCGTGCTGGCTATCTTCGACCTGCTGGGCGCGGTGGTGATCTGGACGGTGCTGAAGAGCAAATCGGCAGAGGAGCTGGCGAAAGAGTCGCTCGGGAAACCGGCGACGCAGAGTTAGCAACCATTTTTCCGCCGGGTGGCGCTACGCTTACCCGGCCTACAAAACCCGTAGGCCCGTGCAAGCGAAGCGCCGCCGGGCATTTAAAGGCCGCTCAGTAGCGGCTTTTTTAATGGCAAATCTGGAGAGTGGCACGCAAAAGTGGTATAACAAATCATCTGCCGTACCCTGCCTGGAGCGCATATGGAAATCACCGAACCACGTCGTTTATATCAACAACTTGCTGCGGAGCTGAAAGATCGCATCGAGCAAGGGGTCTATCTTGTCGGTGATAAACTGCCCGCCGAGCGCTTCATCGCGGATGAAAAAAGCGTCAGCCGCACCGTGGTGCGCGAAGCGATCATCATGCTGGAAGTGGAAGGCTACGTTGAGGTACGCAAAGGCTCCGGCATTCACGTCATTTCCAATCTGCCGAAACACTCGCCCGTCGCGGACGAAAGTCTGGAATTTGCCAGCTATGGTCCGTTTGAGCTGCTCCAGGCTCGCCAGCTGATTGAAAGCAACATTGCCGAATTTGCGGCGACGCAGGTGACCAAGCAGGACATCATGAAGCTGATGGAAATCCAGGAGAATGCCCGGAAGGAAAAATGTTTCCGCGATTCAGAGTGGGATCTGCAGTTCCACGTCCAGGTCGCCCTGGCAACCCAGAATACGGCGCTGGCGGCAATCGTTGAGAAAATGTGGACTCAGCGCGTTCACAACCCGTACTGGAAAAAACTGCACGACCATATCGATTCCCGAACCGTCGACAACTGGTGTGACGATCACGACCAAATCCTTAAGGCGCTGATTCGTAAAGATCCGCATGCCGCTAAGCTGGCGATGTGGCAGCACCTGGAGAACACCAAGCAGATGCTGTTCAATGAAACCAGTGACGACTTCGAATTTAACGCTGACCGCTATCTTTTCGCCGATAATCCCGTTGTTCATCTCGATACGGCCCCCAGTGCCGCAAAATAGATGACCTTCCCGCTGGCAGGCGCCTCGCTGCGCCTTCTGGCTTCAATGGGTAAGCAAAACATATATAGTGTCAGCCTTTGTAAATCCCCTCGCTCACTTCCTGGGCTTACGCCAAAATCAACTCACGCCTGCAAATTCTGTGACGCAGAACGTTGGGCTTTGTTACAATTGGATTCACTTCGTTATTTTGTAAGTTAGTGCTTGCTAACCAGCCAATTAACAGGGAACCGTGTTGGCCACACCGCAATGTGTCCGCGAGCGACCATAATGAAATCACAACAATGTCGCCGTGCTGTTTGCCCCGGATAACAGGCGTGACGTTAACCGATTTCCAGGAACACTGAATGGAACTTTTGACCCAACTACTGCATGCCCTCTGGGCGCAGGACTTTGAAACGCTGGCCAACCCTTCCATGATTGGCATGCTCTATTTCGTCTTGTTTATGATCCTGTTCCTTGAGAACGGTTTGCTGCCTGCAGCCTTCCTGCCCGGTGACAGTTTGCTGGTGCTCGTCGGCGTGCTGTGTGCCAAAGGGGCGATGGCGTTTCCGCACACCATTTTATTACTGACCGTCGCGGCCAGCCTCGGCTGCTGGGTGAGTTACATCCAGGGAAGATGGCTGGGCAATACCCGGATCGTCCAGAACTGGCTCTCGCACCTGCCTGCACATTATCATCAGCGGGCGCACCACCTTTTCCATAAGCACGGGCTTTCCGCCCTGCTGATTGGCCGCTTTATCGCGTTTGTACGTACCCTGTTGCCGACCATTGCCGGTCTGTCGGGGCTGAGTAGCGCGCGCTTCCAGTTCTTTAACTGGATGAGCGGTCTGTTATGGGTGCTTATTCTGACAACGCTCGGCTATGCCCTGGGTAAAACGCCGGTCTTTATGAAATATGAAGACCAGCTGATGTCCTGCCTGATGCTGCTGCCCGTTGTGCTGCTGGTCTTCGGCCTGATCGGCTCTCTGGTCGTGCTGTGGAAAAAGAAATACGGAGCCAGAGGCTAACGATGGCTATCTCACCGCTCGCCCTGCGCCGTTTTGCCTGTGCCGTGATGACGTTGGTGGTGCTCAGCGCCATGCTGCTGGTATGGAGCGCGCTTTCGCACCAGGAATCCACGCTGGCCATTCGCCCGGTCAACCAGGGTGCCAGCGTGCCTGACGGTTTTTCTGTCTGGCATCATCTGGACGCGAACGGGATACGTTTTAAGAGCATCACCCCGCAGGACGATGTTTTACTGATCAAGTTTGATTCCCGTGCGCAAAGTGCCGCCGCAAAAGTGGTTCTCGACCGTACGCTGCCGCAGGGGTATATCATTGCTCAGCAGGAAGATGACAGCCAGCCAGCAGCCTGGCTGTCGCTGATTCGCGATACGTCGCATCGATTTGGATAATTACCAGGATTCCGAATCTTTTCACTCACTTTGGTGAATCCCCCGTTTACTTACTATGCTTAAGTACGCGGAGCACCCCTCGACTGTACTCCGCATAACTTTGGATAGCGGCTTACGCCGCAACACAATGGAAGGTTTCGATAATGAAATTCCGCATGACTCTGGCTCTGGCCCTTTTTTCTTTAAGCACAGCATCCTTCGCCAATTCTCTCTGTCAGGAGAAAGAACAGGATATACAGCGTGAGATCGGTTATGCCGAAAAGCATAACAATCAGCACCGTGTTGATGGTCTCAAAAAAGCGCTGAGCGAAGTGAAAGCGAACTGTTCAGACAGCAAGCTTCGTGCCGACCACCAGAAGAAAATCGCTGAACAGAAGGACGAGATAGCCGAGCGCCGTCGCGACCTGCAGGAAGCGAAAGAGAAAGGGGATGCGGAAAAAATTGCTAAGCGCGAGAAGAAATTGAAAGAAGCGCAGGACGACCTGAAAGCGCTGGAAGCTCGCGATTATTGAGTTAACGGAAATCTCAACAGGAGAGAATCATGTCAAAAGATACGACGTCTGAACATCTGCGCGCTGAACTGAAATCCCTGGCCGATACCCTTGAAGAGGTGCTGAACTCCTCTGCTGACAAGTCAAAAGAAGAGGTCAGCAAGCTACGCAGCAAGGCGGAGCAGGCGCTGAAAGAGAGCCGCTATCGCCTGGGTGAAACCGGTGATGCACTGGCAAAACAGACCCGCGAAGCGGCCGCGCGTGCGGACGAATACGTGCGTGATAATCCATGGACAGGCGTAGGGATTGGTGCCGCAGTCGGTGTGGTACTGGGTGTCCTGCTGACGCGTCGTTGATATGGAAGATCCTCGTCACGCACAAGGGCCTGCTAACAACGTCCTCGGCATCGGCCAGCGTATTTTAACGACGCTGGTCGGGATTGCCGAAACGCGCGTCCGGCTGGCAGTGGTCGAGCTGGAAGAGGAGAAAGCCAACCTCTTCCAGATGCTGCTGATGCTCGGACTCACCATGCTCTTCGCCGCGTTTGGTCTGATGAGCCTGATGGTGTTAATCATCTGGGCCATTGACCCGCAGTATCGTCTTAACGCGATGATTGCCACCACCGTCGTTCTACTGGTCGCCGCGTTGATTGGCGGTATCTGGACGCTGCGTAAAGCTCGTAAATCCACGTTCCTGCGCCATACGCGTCAGGAGCTGGCTAACGATCGCGCCCTGCTGGAGGATGACAAGCCGTGAGCGGTAAAGCCGAACGTCAAAAGCGAAAAGCGTACCTGCTAAGCCAGATCCAGCAGCAACGGCTGGATCTGTCGGCGAGCCGCCGCGACTGGATTGACGCGACGCGACGGTTTGACCGAGGCTGGAACACCTTCCTGAGCCTGCGTTCATGGGCGCTGGTCGGCAGCAGCGTGATGGCTATCTGGACGGTTCGTCATCCAAATATGCTGATCCGCTGGGCGCGCCGTGGATTTGGTGCCTGGAGCGCCTGGCGTCTGGTGAAAGCCACGATTCGTCAGCAGCAGTTGCGGTAGCCTTCTCGCCGGGTGGCGGCTACGCCTTACCCGGCCTACTTGCACGCGTAGGCCGGGTAAGCGCAGCGCCTCCCGGCAAAATCCTCTCCCCTCCCTTACTCAATATCTTTGAAGAAGATTGACAGTTTTCCTTGCTAACAATCGCCCACCGTCACGTTTATGATGCTCTCCATCGACAGCAACGACGCGGTATCTACCCGGAATTGCAGACAAATAACGTTCAGCCGCTGATGTGGTTTCCTGGAGAGTAAAATGAAAAAATTAGAAGATGTTGGTGTACTGGTAGCGCGTATTCTGATGCCAATTCTGTTCATCGTGGCAGGTTGGGGAAAAATCACCGGTTATGCAGGCACCCAGCAATATATGGAAGCCATGGGCGTTCCGGGGTTCCTGTTGCCACTGACCATTCTTCTTGAGTTCGGCGGCGGCCTTGCAGTCCTGTTCGGCTTCCTGACCCGCACCACCGCGCTGTTTACTGCAGGCTTCACCGTGCTGACAGCGTTCATCTTCCACAGCAACTTTGCGGAAGGCGTGAACTCTCTGATGTTCATGAAAAACCTGACCATCGCGGGTGGCTTCCTGCTGCTGGCCGTTACTGGCCCGGGCGCATACAGCATCGACCGTCTTCTGAATAAGAAATGGTAAGCACGCTATACTGAATAAACACAAAGCGAGGAGACATCTCCTCGCTTTTGCTATCTGACGGAGGAGAAAAAATGGGACAACTCGTAGACGGCGTCTGGCAGGATGTCTGGTATGACACCAAATCCACCGGAGGTCGCTTTAAGCGCTCTGTTTCGGCCTTCCGTAACTGGCTGACCGCCGACGGTGCGCCGGGCCCAAGCGGCGAAGGCGGCTTCGCGGCTGAGAAAGATCGTTATCATCTTTATGTTTCCCTCGCCTGCCCGTGGGCCCACCGCACGCTGATCTTGCGCAAGCTGAAAGGTCTCGAATCCTTCATTCCGGTTTCCGTCGTTAACCCGCTGATGCTGGAAAACGGCTGGACGTTTGACAGTGATTTCCCTGCGGCAACCGGCGACGAACTCTATCACCACGATTTCCTGTACCAGCTCTATCTGCGCGCCGATCCGCATTACACCGGTCGCGTGACCGTGCCGGTGCTGTGGGACAAGAAAAACCAGACGATTGTCAGCAATGAGTCTGCGGAAATCATCCGCATGTTCAATACCGCATTTGATGCCCACGGCGCCCGTGCCGGGGATTACTACCCGGTTGAACTGCGCGATAAGATTGATGAGCTGAACAGCTGGATTTACGACAACGTCAACAACGGTGTCTATAAGGCCGGTTTTGCCACCAGCCAGGAAGCGTATGACGAAGCGGTCGGGAAGGTGTTTGAATCACTGGAACGCCTGGAACAGATTCTGGGCCAGCATCGCTACCTGACGGGCGATCGCCTGACGGAGGCGGACATTCGCCTGTGGACCACGCTGGTTCGCTTTGATCCGGTCTATGTCACCCACTTTAAGTGCGATAAACGCCGCATCAGCGACTACCTGAACCTGTATGGTTTCCTGCGCGACATCTACCAGATGCCGGGTATCGCGGAGACGGTCGACTTCGACCATATTCGCACCCACTATTTCCGCAGCCACAAGACCATCAACCCAACGGGTATTATCTCCATCGGCCCTTGGCAGGACCTGGATGAACCGCACGGGCGCGACGTCCGTTTTGGATAAATAGTAAGGGCATCACCAGATGCCCTTTTTTAATTCACAATCTCCATCTATCCTTACCTCGATCGCTTAGAAAACAAGTGATTGACTGACTAATGAGGCAAGGAAAATGGACTGGTATTTAAAAGTACTGCGCAACTACATTGGATTTGGTGGCCGCGCCCGCCGCAAAGAGTACTGGATGTTCGTTCTGGTGAACTTCGTCCTGATTATGGTGCTGGGCATCGTGGATAAAATTCTCGGCTGGGAGCGGGCTGGCGGTGAAGGCGTACTGACCACCATCTATGGCCTGTTAGTCCTGCTGCCATCATGGGCGGTACTGTTCCGTCGGCTGCACGATACCGATCGTTCGGCGTGGTGGTTACTGCTGCTGCTGATTCCGATCGTGGGCTGGATCGTGATTTTGATCTTCAACTGTCAGAGTGGGACGCCGGGCGAAAACCGCTTTGGTCCGGATCCTAAGATCGGCGCATAAAAAAAAGCCCGGTGGCGCTTCGCTTACCGGGCCTACATGCTTATTTGTTGTGGTGCGCAAACAGCTTTGGAATTTCACGCAGGCACCACGATTTGGCTTCGCCCATGCTGTCGCGACGCCATGCCATAATGATATCCACTTCGCTGGTGTACTCCGGACTCACGACCCGCAGTCGCCCTTCCGCAATATCTTTTTCCACAAACGGGTACGGCATCGTCGCCACGCCCAGACCGGCCAGCAGCGCCTGCCGTTTGTCTTCCAGTGAGGTCACCGTCAGACGAGGCTGTTTATCCAGCAGCTGCACCGTCAGCACCGGACGCTCGCGCGCGGTATCCGCGACCGCCACGCCGCGATACTTCACGCGTGTGACTTCAGAGAGCGGCTCCGGCTCCTGGTGAATCGGGTGGTTGGGGGCGGCAACGTAGACGTTCATGACGCTGTAGAGCTTGCGCGAGTTGATTTCTGACGATGAGCGGAAGTGCATGTCCGGCGCAATAACGATATCTGCCCTGCCCGTCTCCAGACGTTCCCACGCCCCTGCCAGCACCTCGGTGATGATGGACAACTGCGTATTGGCCTTCGCCGCCAGGCGATCCACCAGCGGGAACAGCGCTTCGGTCGGGACCAGCGCTTCGGTAACTAACGTCAGATGCGTTTCCCAGCCGCGCGCGAGCGCTTCGGCGTCTGTCGTCAGCTTATCCGCCGCTTCCAGCAGCACGCGGCCGCGCTCCAGCAGCATTCGGCCCACGTTGGTGAATTTTGTTCGATGACCGGAGCGGTCAAAAAGCACCACGTCCAGCTCTTCTTCCAGCTTCTGCATGGTGTAGCTCAGCGCAGACGGAACGCGCCCCAGTTCATCGGCCGCCGCCGCAAAACTGCCGCGCCGGTCAATCGCGTCCATGACGCGAAGCGCCTCAAGCGTCAATGCTCTCTCTTTAGCCATCTCGTTCTCATTCAGGAAATTTGAACATACCAGGCAGAATATCTGGCTAACAATGAAGCGTCCATACCTTTACCATTGTTTTAGTGTAAAGAGAGGTCAAGTTTATGATTACGACAAGAACAGCTAAACAGTGCGGACAAGCCGATTTCGGTTGGCTGCAGGCCCGCTACACCTTTTCCTTTGGACACTACTTTGACCCTAAACTCCTCGGTTACGCTTCACTGCGCGTGTTGAACCAGGAAGTGCTCGCCCCGGGTGCCTCCTTCCAGCCGCGTACGTACCCGAAAGTCGATATCCTGAACCTGATCCTGGAAGGCGAGGCAGAATACCGCGATAGCGAGGGCAATCATGTCCAGGCAAAGGCTGGCGAAGCGTTGTTAATTTCCACGCAGCCGGGCATCAGCTACAGCGAGCATAACCTCAGCAAAGACAAAACGCTGACGCGCATGCAGCTGTGGCTCGACGCCTGCCCTGAGCGTGAAAATCCGCTGGTACAGAAGTTAGATTTAACGGGCGATAAGCAGCAGTTGATTGCATCGCCGGATGGCAGCAAAGGGAGCCTGCAGCTGCGTCAGCAGGTGTGGCTGCATCATATCGAGCTGAAAAAAGATGAACAGGCAAGCTTCCAGCTTCATGGTCCGCGCGCCTATCTGCAGTCCATTCACGGTACGGTGCATGCGGTGACGCACACGGAAGAGAAAGAAGCCCTCACCTGCGGCGACGGGGCGTTTATTCGTGATGAAGCGAATATCACCCTGGTGGCGGATACGCCACTGCGCGCGCTGCTGATTGATTTGCCGGTTTAGAGAATGTCCTAACCCTCTCCCAATAGGAGAGGGAACCGATCGAGCCACGGCAGAATCATCCGGCGCCGTACACGACGACGAAATCACTCAGCCAGCGCGTTAGCCATATCCGTTCTAATCTGTTTGCGCTGTTCCGGCGTTAACACCTGGCTGACGTCGAAGTAATATTTCACGCGGTAATAGCGGGTCTGCTCTTCAATTTTGCTGAATGCACTAAGCTGGCTTTTCACCGTGCTTTCGTCCCATTTACCCGCCTGGAACATGTCGATCAGCGCACCGTCCTTCACGCCCGTCATTGGGATCTTGCTGACATTTTGTTCCAGCTGCTTATGCAGATCTTCAATCTTCTTAACCTGCTCATTGCTGAGCTTCAGGTGCTGAACCAGCGGGTCCTGCGATGGAGACGGAGCAGCCTCAACGTTAGCGGCCTGCGCCGTAAAACTGCACACGGCCAGCGCGGCGGCTGCCAACGCAATACGGGTCATTTTCATCATCTTACTGTCCTTACATTCTGTTATAGGAAAAAGCAGGAGCATTGTTTTTCAAGAGCGGATGAATATGTGTGAGTAATTATATAAACAATTTTGTATGTTTAGCGGGCAAAAAAATGCCCCCTGCGTTGAGGGGGCATGAGAACTCACATTTAGATAGATTGGGTAAACGTTCGCGAAATCACATCCTGCTGCTGCTCGCGCGTCAGGGCATTAAACCGCACCGCATAGCCCGAGACGCGGATGGTCAGGTTCGGGTAGTTCTCGGGATGCGCAATGGCATCGAGGAGCATCTCCCGGTTCATCACGTTAACGTTCAGGTGCTGCCCGCCCTCAATAGACGCTTCGTGATGGAAGTACCCGTCCAGCAGCCCTACCAGGTTGGTTTTGCGCACCAGCTCGTCCTTACCCAGCGCCTGCGGCACGATGGAGAAGGTGTAAGAGATCCCGTCTTTAGCATAGGTGAACGGCAGCTTGGCGACCGACGTTAACGAGGCCACCGCCCCTTTTCTGTCGCGGCCGTGCATTGGGTTCGCGCCTGGGGCAAACGGCGTGCCGCCGCGGCGTCCGTCAGGCGTGTTCCCGGTTTTCTGCCCGTAAACCACGTTGGAGGTGATGGTCAGGATCGACTGGGTCGGTACCGCGTTGCGGTAGGTTGGCAGCGCCTGAATTTTCTTCATAAAGCGCTCCACCAGATCGCAGGCGATGCTGTCCACGCGATCGTCGTTGTTGCCGTACTGCGGATAGTCCCCTTCTATTACGAAATCGACCGCCAGACCGGTATGGTCGCGCACCGGCTTCACCGTGGCGTATTTAATGGCGGACAGGGAGTCCGCCGCTACCGACAACCCGGCAATGCCGCAGGCCATGGTACGGTAGACATCCCGATCGTGAAGCGCCATTAACGAGGCTTCGTAGCTGTACTTATCATGCATGTAGTGAATGAGATTCAGCGCGCTGATGTACTGCACCGCCAGCCAGTCCATAAAGTGATCGAGGCTCGCCATCACGGTGTCGTAATCCAGCACGTCGTCCAGCAGCGGCTCGGTTTTCGGGCCGACCTGGATCTTCAGCTTCTCGTCCACCCCACCGTTGATCGCGTACAGCAGCGTTTTGGCGAGGTTAGCGCGCGCGCCAAAGAACTGCATCTGCTTACCGATCACCATCGGGCTGACGCAGCAGGCAATCGCGTAGTCGTCGCTGTTGAAGTCGGCACGCATCAGGTCGTCGTTTTCATACTGCAGCGACGAAGTGACAATCGACACCTGCGCGGCGTATTTCTTGAACGCGATCGGCAGCTGTTCTGACCAGAGGATCGTCAGGTTCGGCTCCGGCGCGGGTCCCATGGTGTGCAACGTGTGCAGATAGCGGAAGCTGTTTTTGGTCACCAGCGTGCGGCCGTCCAGCCCCATGCCGCCGATCACTTCCGTGGCCCAGATCGGATCGCCGGAGAAGAGCGTGTCGAATTCCGGCGTGCGCAGGAAGCGCACCATGCGGATCTTCATGATGAAGTGGTCGATCAGCTCCTGCGCCTGCACCTCATTCAGGCGTCCCGACTGCATGTCGCGTTCGATGTAGATATCGAGGAACGAGGCCGTGCGCCCCAGCGACATGGCTCCGCCGTTCTGGGATTTCACCGCCGCCAGGTAGGCAAAATAGAGCCACTGCACCGCTTCCTGGGCGTTCATCGCCGGGCGTGAGATATCAAAGCCATAGTTCGCCGCCATCTGCTGGATCTGCAGCAGCGCGCGCTTGTGCTCTGCAAGCTCTTCGCGCAGGCGGATCGTCGCCTCCAGATCTTCGCCGCGCTCCAGCCTGCCCTGCAGATCGGCGAACTGAAGTTCACGCTCGCGTACCAGATAGCGGATGCCGTACAGCGCCACGCGGCGGTAATCGCCGATGATGCGCCCGCGCCCGTAGCCGTCCGGCAAACCGGTTAGCACGCCGGATTTACGGCAGCGCATCATCTCCGGCGAATAGACGTCAAACACCCCCTGGTTGTGGGTTTTGCGCAGCTCGGTAAAGAGATATTCAAACTGCGGATCCATCTCCCGCCCGTAGGCCTCAAACGAGCTGCGGATCATGTTGATCCCGCCGTACGGATGCAGGGCGCGCTTGAGCGGCTTGTCGGTTTGCAGGCCGACGATAGTCTCCAGATCCTGATCGATGTAGCCCGGCCCGTGGGCCGTAATGGTGGTGGCAATGTTGGTGTCAAAATCCACCGGGGCGTGGGTGGCATTCTCCTGACGAATGCCGACCATCACCTTCTGCCACAGCGCCGTCGTTGCTGGCGTCGCCTGCGCGAGGAAAGCTTCATCGCCGTCGTAAGGGGTGTAGTTATGCTGAATAAAATCGCGCACGTTGACGGCGTTTTTCCATTCTTCACCGCGAAACCCGGCCCATGCGTCGCTGTAGGGGGCGACGCCCGTATCGATTGTTACGTTCATGTGTTTCTCGCTTTATCAGGCGTAAGCCGCAGCCGGGGTAACCTTCCCAAGACGGAGGGCGTCCAGCGCGATCATTTTTTCTTCGTTGGTAGGGATCACCGCGCAGGCCACGCGGGACGAATCGGTGCTGATGACGCGCTCACCCGCGCTGCCCGGCAGGGCATTTTTGGCGTCGTCGAGGATGACGCCAAACACCTTCAGGCGTTCAGCCACCAGGGCGCGAATCAGCGTTGAGTTTTCGCCGATGCCGCCGGTAAAGACCACCGCATCCAGGCGGTGCAGCGACGCCGCGTGCCCGGCAATGTGTCGCGCAATGCGGTGAACGAAGGTCTGGATCGCAAGCACAGCCCGCTCGTTGCCTTCATGCCAGGCTTTCTCCAGCGCCCGCAGGTCTGAAGAGATGCCGGAGATCCCCAGCAACCCGGACTCTTTGTTGACCACGCGCTCCAGATCCTCAAACGACTGACCGGTCTGCTGAGCAATCCACGCCATCGCGCCAAAATCCACGTCGCCGCAGCGCGTACCCATCATCAGTCCTTCCAGGGGGGTCATCCCCATGGAAGTATCCACGCTTTGGCCGTTGCGCACCGCGCAGATGGATGCCCCGTTGCCGAGATGGGCGATCACCAGGCCGCTGTCATCGGGGGACAGCCCGAGAAGCGAATGAGCCTGCGCGGTCACATAGCGGTGAGAGGTGCCGTGGAAGCCGTAGCGGCGCACGCCCAGCGCTTCAAAATAGCGGTACGGCAAACCGTACAGATACGCCTGCGGCGGCAGCGTCTGGTGGAAGCTGGTATCAAATACCGCGACCTGCTGCACGCCCGGGAACAGACGCTCTGCGGCTTCCACGCCGCTCAGGTTGGCGTAGTTATGCAACGGCGCCAGCGGAGAGACCTGGCGGATCTGCTCAATCACCTCTTCCGTAATCAGGGTCGACTCGCTGAAGAGGTCGCCGCCGTGCGCAATGCGGTGGCCAATTAAGGCCACGCTGCTCATCAGGTCACGCTTCTCCAGCTCCAGGGCGATGGCAGCCAGCGCCCCTTCGTAGTCCTGGTGAGCCAGTCTGGCTGGCTCACCCCCGTTCACGGAAATAAAGGCCTTTTCAGTGTTGATGCCGTCAGCAATGCCCGTCATCAGGGCGTCGCAACCGCTGGCGTCGAGCACCGAAAACTTAACAGAGGACGAACCGCAGTTAATTACCAGTACAACCGGAAACTCAATCATCATGTGACTCCGCTCTTCCTGAGCAATGGTTTAGAACAGTTTGTAAACGATATTCAGAATGGTCAGCAGGCCCACAACCGTGACGAAGATGTTCTCGGGTTTGCCCTTATATTTCGCCATGGCTGGCGCTTTGCGGATGGCGTACATCGGCAGCAGGCACAGCAGAGAGGCGATAATTGGCGCGCCCATGGCTTCGATAAGGTCGAGAATATTCGGGTTGGCGTACGCCACAATCCAGGTGGAGCCCATGATGAAGACCATGCTGATGGTGTTCAGTTTGCCGACAGAGACCTTCTTCTTATCGCCTTTGTAGCCGAACTTGAGGATCAGGCCATTCAGCCCTTCCAGCGTGCCCAGATAGTGGCCAAAGAAGGATTTGAAGATAGCGACCAGGGCAATAATGGAAGCGCCGTATTCCAGTACCGTCGCAAACGTCGATTTGGTACCGGACATCGAGGCAAAGTGGTTCGCCAGGTAAGAGAGCACCGGGATGTTCTGCGCTTTGGCATCCGCCATGTTCTGCGGAGAGAGCGTAAACAGGCAGCTAAACGCGAAGAACATCACTACGGCGACCATCAGCAGGCTGGCGCGACCGATGATTTTGGAACATTTCTGCTCGGTGAATTCTTTACCGAACTCCGGCTCGTACTCTTCGCGCTTGGAAACCACAAACGAGGAGACGATAGGCGAGAAGTTAAAGGAGAAGACCATGATGGAGATCCCCAGCCACACCGTGACCAGGATGCCGTCATGGCCGGTGAAGGCGATATCGCTCAGGTTGACCTGGTCGATCACCGCGGAGTTCCAGTAAGGGATCAGCGACAGCGAAATCAGCACCAGACTGGCAATAAACGGGAATACCAGGAAGCTCATCACCTTCACCATCAGGTCCTTACCGAACCAGATGACAAAAGCCATCAGCAGCAGCAGGAACAGCGCCACCACGCCGCGGTTCAGCGCAGGCAGCTGGAGCTGGTTTTCCCAGAAGGTCATGAAGGTGTTAGTAATGGTGACGCCGTAAATCCACAGCAGCGGGCAAATGGCAAAGAAGTAGAGGAACGTGATCACCACCCCGCCGGTTTTACCGAAATGCTCTTCCACCGTTTCGGTAATGTTGCCGGAGACGTTGCTGCCGGACAGGCAGAGGCGCGCCAGCGCGCGGTGGCAGTAAAACGCAATCGGGAACGCGAGAACCAGCATCAGCAGGATAGGGATTAATCCGCCAAAGCCTGCGCGAATGGGGAAGAACAGCACGCCTGCGCCAATGGCGGTACCAAACAGGCCAAGCGTCCAGGTGGTATCAGACTTACGCCAGGAGGACGTTTTTGTCTGGCCAACGATAATGCTTTCTGTGTTGCTCATAGGTCACCTTTAAGCGTCAACGAAGCCGGTAATTTGGGAAACACGGGAGAGATCGATATTGCCGCCGGAAATAATGCAGACGGTTTTGCGGCCCTGAATATAGTGATCCAGTTTGCCGCTTAATAACGCCGCGCAGGCCAGTGCGCCAGCGCCTTCCGTCACCACTTTATTTCGCTGAATAAGGGCAATCATGCTGTTGCGAATATCGTCTTCGCTCACCAGCACAATGTCATCGACCAGTTCACGAACGATTTCGAAGGTTAATTTGCCCGGGCGAGAGACGTCGCAGCCGTCGGCTAACGTGCCGGTGACGCGATGGTTGGTTATTTCTCCTGCCTGCCAGGAGGCTGCCATTCCGTGCACGTTTTCAGACTGTACGCCGATAATATTAATGGTCGGGTTGATGGATTTAATCGCCGTTGCAATCCCGGCAATTAAACCGCCGCCGCCGATGGGGACAATGACGTTATCCACGTCGTATAGATCTTCGAGAATTTCCAGGCCGATGGTGCCCTGACCGGCAATCACTTTGGCGTCATCGTAAGGCGGAATAAAAATACGCCCTTCCATCTCGACGATTTCGCTGACTTTGGCGATGGTGTCGTTAAAGTTCTCACCGTGCAGCACCACTTCCGCCGAGTAGTCGCGCGTCGCGGCCACCTTGGATTTTGGTGCGCCCATTGGCATCACCACTTTACCATCGATGCCGAGCATGGCGCAGGAAAGGGAAACCCCCTGCGCGTGGTTTCCCGCTGAGCAGGCGACCACGCCTTTGCGTTTTTCAGCATCGGTCAGCGAGCTTAATTTATTAAACGCGCCGCGAATTTTGAACGAACCGGTACGCTGCATGTTCTCAAACTTCAGGAATATTTCGCCCTTACAACGTTCGCTGAGATAATTCGAGCGTGGCATACCGGTTTTATATATCTTGCCTGCCAGGCGTTTTCTGGCATCCTGAATATCTTCAATGGTTACCGGGAGATCGTAAGTAATATGCATAATATCCTCGTTATAATAATTCATTCTTTTCAGGCAAAGTCAGGGTATCAGAGCATTAATGCGTTACGCTCTGGGTATTTTTAGAATAGAAACTTATTATTTATCGTCGTCTTTCGGCATTCATCGACGAATATTGTTTTGCCAGCTCAACTAATACGGACGCCGATTTTTTAATTCTGTAATTTTTAGACCACACGGCGGCATAACGCGCCACGGGTAATTCATCTTCCACAGGCAGCACAATAAATTGATCCGAACCGAATGGGGCGATCATGTCGCGGGGAATCACCGTCAGATAATCGGCATTCAGGACAAGGTTATAAATGGTGACGACCGAATCGGTCTGGACAATGTTTTCGATGCTGATGTGGTTGTCTTGCAGAGTAGTCAGGAGTTCTTTGTAGTAGCCCATATCGGTTTGCGGCATCACCCACTGCTCGTGCGTGAGCGATGCCAGTGTCGTCGGGCCCGTGCACGTTCGCGTTTTGCTGGCAACCAGCACAAACTCGGACTCAAACAGCGGTTCGACGTGGAGATCCTGCAGCAGCATTTCGTCGCTCAGCGTGCCGATGGCAAAATCCAGACGGCCGTCGCGAATGGCCGGGAGGAAAGAGGAGAGCTGGGCTTCATACATTGAGACGCGTGCTTTCGGGAACACTTCCTTAAATTTTTTGATCATCCCGGACAGGAAGGTAAAGCCGATCAGTGACGGGTAGCCAAAGGAGACATCCATAACGGTGCTGAAGCTCAGGCTGTTGATTTCGCTCACCATGTTTTTCATTTCGCGGGTGATCGACTCTGAGTACGAGAGCAGAACCTGGCCCGCGGCGGTCAGTTTCACGCCGGTGTTTTTGCGCACCATCACTTCCACGCCGAAGTAGGACTCAATATCGCTGATAATTTTGCTGACGGCGGGTTGCGTCAGGCCCAGCTGCCTTGCTGCAGAACCTATGGAGCCACTTTTAATGACTTCCTGAAATACCACGAGGTGCTGTGTTTTCGGTAGAATAATAGTGTTCATAATATTCTGCGCTTATTTCCCTATGACGGGGTGAATTCTACTCAATAATGTTTAAAGGGGTATGTGCTGTTACTCACAATTTGCTTTTCAGCCCTTTTAACCCACCTCTCATAAACCCATTAAAAACCTTACAAATCAACAAAATAGAAACGTAAAAATACGCTACAACGCTGATATTGATCAACAAAAATAGCGGTAATAAATTTATTTTATGGCGATAACCCGGATAAATTTCATCGCTCTTAAAAAATCAATAAAGACGATATTTCAGGCAATTAAAGACCAATAAATAACCGTTATTTGTTTGAAACATTCTTTCAATTTATCAATTTTTTACGGCGTGAATTTTCAGACTTCAGGAAAAGAGTGGAATACGTCACACATTCATGGGAGAAATGTATTTGATTTCAATATGTGCATATCAAACGAGAAAAGATTTGCGATCATTAAGCTAACAATCATAACAAATTATCAATACTACATATCGTCGGTTTTTTGGATTTAAATTTTGTGATGTCGATCGTATGCAGATGCCGGGTTGGAATTGATAAGGGAAAAACAGTGAAATGTGCTTAATGTCGCAAATATGAGAATTGATGTCGTTTGTGTGGTTGTCGGGTGGCGCAGCGCTTACCCGTTCGTCGTGGTTGTCTGCCGGGGTGATTCCCGGCGACTTATCCAGCCCCTCGTCGCTAAGATTTCCGTATCAATCTACTCATTCTGAACACCACCACGACTCTTGGCGTTTGTACGCCTTAGAACTTTTTGTTCCGGAAGCGGGTATACATCATCAGATAGCGTTTCAGATTGCGTAGCGTCATCAATTTCATCAGGGTTTGCGGGCGCATTTTTTTGTTGCGAATGTAGTAAAGAGTGAAGAGCTGATATTTTTTACTCGGTACGTCTAATTTGGCTTTGTGTTTCCGGTAAAAACGTAGATAACCTGAAAATTTTCGTCCTGAGCAGGTAATGCGGACGTCGCCGTGATTGACATAAAGCACCTGGGTGATGTCATCCAGTTTGAAAGGTTCACCGAAGGTTTCTGCAAGCCGATAAAACGCATCATAATCCTGAGCCGCAGGCAAGGCATCGTCGAACAGGATCTGTTGCATTCTACTGGTTAAGGTCAGCATTTGGTTGCCTATAATATTGCGTTTATCAAACAGGCTTTTTTTATAAGCCGGTTTCGGATATACCTGCAACTCATGAGGGTGATGATATCCGGTACCGTCACAGAGATAATCATTTGCGTATAAAAAACTGTGCAACTGAAGTTGATGTTGACAGGTAAGAAAAGAGGACAGGCGTGTCGGCAGCCATTCATCATCATCGTCCAGACCCGTAATAAGATCACCCGGGCCATCCGTATAGCCTGATTTCGAACTGCACAAGCGCCAGAGTTAAATTCATTGCGAATATAGGTAATGCGCGGGTCATTCAGTTCAGTGATATACGTCAAGAGCTGGTCAAATGACGATGAAAAATCATCAATGATAATGAGTTCCCAGTGCACATAGTCTTGATTCAGCACCGATTGTATGGCTCTGATCGCCAATGTCTGGCGGTTCCAGGTTGGCATATAGATGGAGATGAGAGGTCGGGATAGTGGCATGTCACTTTCAATTTTCTCATGTTCCGTCAATGGCCCGGTGCGATCGTTGAAGCAGGCATTATGGATATCGCTTCCAGTAAAATCCACGCAAGTACAATCAGCATGACTAAAAATAGTACCTTCCGTTTTACAGTAGCTAAGATTAGCGCCTGCAAGATTAGCACAGGAGAAATCGGCTCCACGAAGATCACAAAACGAAATATCGCATCCCGATAAATCAATATTGCGTAAATAGAGCCCCCTGAGATCCATAAACCGCAGGTCTGCACCTGCCAAATCAGGCTGGTATCGGTGATCTTTCAGTATATTTCTATGATATTTAATCAGTTTTTTTAGTTTGTTTTTTTTGTTCATGCTCAACTGAATACCGATGGGTAAATGAGGCGTTGAGTTAAGCGCTCTTATCATCCTGTAGCAATAGCCCCTCTTCATTTTCAGAAATTAATTAGGGGTAAACTGTATTTATTAACGATTCATTTATTTTTCTCATACATTTTAGTGAGCCAGGGTGGTCTGAAGATCAAATATTGACAGGGAATAAACATGAATCGCAATCCAGAGACATACGAAAAAACCACCTGAAGGTAGTCAGAAATGAAGGCTGTCGCGGTTGCCAGGTTTCTGGATAGTCGGGATGGAACAGCCGTTGGTGTGCCTCGTTTGTATCACAGTCTGTGTCACAGTTTTGCCTTAGAAAGCCTGAGACACACCAACGAATTGTTTTAGAAGAAGTTGAAGCTGACCGATAAGCCGGGTTCTGTCGTGGACAGTCATTCATCTAGGCCAGCAATCGCTCACTGGCTCAAGCAGCCTACCCGGGTTCAGTACGGGCCGTACCATGTGAACCCCTATTTGGCCTTGCTCCGGGTGGAGTTTACCGTGCCACGGACTGTTACCAGCCGCGCGGTGCGCTCTTACCGCACCCTTTCACCCTTACCTGATCCCGCTTGCGCGGGCCATCGGCGGTTTGCTCTCTGTTGCACTGGTCGTGGGTTTCCCCCCCAGGCGTTACCTGGCACCCTGCCCTATGGAGCCCGGACTTTCCTCCCCTCCGCCCGTCTCCCCCGAAAGGGACGACGACGAAGCGGCGACTGTCTGGTCAGCTTCGGCGCGCAGTATAGAGGGTTTGCGCGCCGCTGTCACCCTCAGGTATGGGCAAGGCGTGATTAACGCGCCACTTCCACCTTCGCCAGTTTTTCGTAGTAGCATGCAATTGCGCTGTGATCGGCCGTGCCCAGGCCATCGGCACGCAGCGCCTGCATCATCTCCATGACCGCTGCGGTCAGCGGCAGCTGTGCGCCCACGCCGTGGGAGGTATCCAGCGCGTTGGCCAGATCTTTGATATGCAGGTCGATGCGGAAACCGGGTTTGAAATTGCGATCCATGACCATGGGCGCTTTGGCATCCAGTACGGTACTGCCCGCCAGACCACCGCGAATGGCCTGATAGACCAGGTCCGGATTGACGCCCGCTTTGGTTGCCAGCGTCAGCGCTTCAGACATGGCGGCAATATTGAGCGCCACAATCACCTGGTTTGCCAGCTTGGTCACGTTACCCGCCCCGATCTCCCCGGTGTGCACCACGGAGCCCGCCATGGCTTTCATCAGGTCGTAAAATTTATCGAAAATAGCTTTATCACCGCCGACCATCACCGACAGCGTGCCATCGATCGCTTTCGGCTCACCGCCGCTGACCGGCGCATCCAGCATATCGACGCCCTTTGCTTTTAGCGCCTCGCTGATTTCACGGCTTGCAAGCGGTGCGATAGAGCTCATATCGATCAGCACCAGGCCTGGCTTCGCGCCGTCGATAATGCCGTTTTCACCCAGCGCAACCTCTTTAACATGCGGGGAGTTTGGCAGCATGGTGATGATGACATCGCACTGCTCGGCAATGGCTTTCGCGGTGGTGGCCGTTTCTGCTCCCGCCGCCATCACCTCAGCCACGGCCTGTGGATTATGATCGGATACCACCAGTGAGTAACCCGCTTTGATGAGGTTCTTACTCATTGGTTTACCCATGATCCCCAGGCCAATAAAGCCCACTTTCAGCGTCATAATCTGTTTCCTCAATGATGGTTATTTTTTAAAAGCGTCCGCTAATTTCTGCGTAGCCGAGCGGAAAACGCCGAGGTCGCTGCCGACGGCAACAAACGTGGCTCCCCACTCCAGATAGCGGCGTGCGTCAGCCTCAACCGGCGCCAGAATGCCGCACGGTTTACCGTGTGCTTTGGCGCGGGCAAAGATGTGCTGGATCGCGCGCTGCACGTCAGGGTGGCTGGCGTTGCCCAGATGGCCAAAGGCGGCAGCCAGATCGCTTGGACCGACGAAGATCCCGTCCACGCCGTTTGTGGCGGCAATCGCGTCGACGTTATCAACGCCCTGCTGGCTCTCGATCTGAACCAGAATGGTGATGTTGCTGTTGGACTGCGCGAAATAGTCCGGGACGGTGCCAAACATATTGGCGCGGTGTGAAACGGAGACGCCGCGGATCCCTTCCGGGGGATAGCGCGTTGATGCAACGGCGAGCGCCGCTTGCTCTTCCGTCTCCACAAACGGGATCAGGAAGTTGTAGAAGCCGATATCCAGCAGACGCTTGATAATCACCGGTTCGTTGGTGGGGACACGCACCACCGGAGCACTGCGGCTGCCTTTAAGCGCCATCAACTGCGGAATAAAAGTGCTGATATCGTTCGGCGCATGCTCGCCGTCCAGCACCAGCCAGTCGAAACCGGCCAGGCCCAGCACTTCGGTGCTGATGGGATTTGCCAGCGCGGACCAGCAGCCAATCTGAATCTGGTGCGCCGCGAGAGCCGCTTTAAATTTATTCGGGAAGATCGCGTTATTCATCGTATTTACCTTTTTTATTCAGCAGCCTTTTTCAGCATCATTTTATTTATTCAGACACCGCGCCAGCATGATATTTATTATTCTGCCGTATTCTGGCGTGATAAAAACGTCATTCAGTATAAGACGCTATCCGCGACCGCACATTGTTTTAATGCTCAGGTATTACGGTATATTTTGATAAAAATTTTTGCATATGCACAAAGCACTGGGCGCTAATGCACAGAATCAAGGATTACGGGTTCTGAAGCGATCGGGATCACATTTTGCTATTCATTCTGCTGACATGCTTTATTTCTGAAAGCCGCGTATTTATTTATACCATTAGAAAAATGGCTGAATTTATTATCAGACTTTTTGCTGGAGAATACTGAACAATGGCCGACATTGAAATTCGACAGGCTCCGCCGACGGCGTTTTATATAAAAGTGCACGACGCCGATAACGTGGCAATTATCGTCAACGACAATGGCTTAAAAGCGGGAACCCGCTTTCCGGACGGGCTGGAACTGATTGAGCATGTTCCGCAGGGACATAAAGTCGCCCTGGTGGATATCCCTGTTAACAGCGAAATCGTGCGTTACGGTGAAGTCATCGGCTATGCCGTTCGTTCGATACCGCAGGGAAGCTGGGTGGAGGAGTCGCTGGTGGCGCTGCCAGAAGCGCCGCCGCTGAATACGCTTCCGCTGGCAACCCGCGTGCCGGAACCGCTTCCCCCGCTGGAAGGCTATACCTTTGAAGGCTATCGCAATGCGGACGGCAACGTCGGCACCAAAAATCTGCTCGGCATTACCACCAGCGTGCACTGCGTGGCGGGCGTAGTGGATTACGTGGTGAAAATCATCGAACGCGATCTGCTGCCAAAATACCCGAACGTCGACGGCGTGGTGGGCCTGAACCACCTCTACGGCTGCGGCGTGGCGATTAATGCGCCCGCTGCCGTGGTGCCTATCCGGACCATCCACAATATCGCCCTGAACCCGAACTTTGGCGGCGAGGTGATGGTCATTGGCCTCGGCTGTGAAAAATTGCAGCCAGAACGTTTGCTGCAGGGGACCGAGGATGTCAAAGCCATCCCGGCAGACGAGGCCAGCATCGTGCGCCTGCAGGACGAACGCCACGTCGGTTTCCGCTCAATGGTCGACGATATTTTGCAGGTGGCAGAACGCCATCTGGACAAGCTCAACCGCCGCCAGCGCGAAACGTGCCCGGCGTCGGAGCTGGTTGTGGGCACCCAGTGCGGCGGCAGCGATGCCTTCTCCGGCGTGACGGCCAACCCGGCGGTGGGCTTTGCATCCGATCTGCTTGTTCGCTGCGGCGCCACGGTGATGTTCTCCGAGGTGACCGAAGTGCGAGACGCCATCCATCTGCTGACGCCGCGCGCGGTTAATGAAGAGGTCGGCAAGCGCCTGCTTGAGGAGATGGCCTGGTACGATAACTATCTCGATATGGGCAAAACCGACCGCAGCGCCAATCCCTCCCCCGGGAACAAGAAAGGCGGCCTGGCAAACGTGGTGGAAAAAGCCCTCGGCTCAATTGCCAAATCCGGGCAGAGCGCCATTGCAGAAGTGCTCTCTCCGGGACAGCGCCCGACGAAACGCGGCCTGATCTACGCGGCAACGCCGGCCAGCGATTTTGTGTGCGGCACGCAGCAGGTCGCATCCGGCATTACGGTGCAGGTCTTTACCACCGGGCGCGGCACGCCGTACGGCCTGATGGCGGTGCCGGTGATTAAAATGGCGACCCGAACCGCGCTGGCGAACCGCTGGTATGACTTAATGGATATCAACGCGGGAACCATCGCCACCGGAGAAGAGAGCATTGAGGACGTGGGCTGGAAGCTGTTCCACTTCATTCTCGATGTCGCCAGCGGGCGGAAGAAAACCTTTTCGGACCAATGGGGATTGCATAATCAGCTGGCGGTGTTTAATCCGGCACCGGTGACGTGATTTCCCCTCACTCTGCCCTCCCCCCAGGGGGGAGGGTAAAAAACCTTAAACCAACACCACCTCAATCCCGCTTTTCCGTAATCCTTCCAGACTCTCCGCCGGAATACCTTCATCGACAATAATCATATCAATCCGTTGCGTATCAATGATTTTATGCAGGCTTGAGCGGTTAAATTTGCTGGAGTCAGTGACAACGATAATACGCTCCGCCACCTCGCACATTTTGCGGTTCAGACGGGCTTCGTCTTCGTTATGCGTACTCACGCCCCGATCGAGATCAATGGCATCGACGCCCAGGAACAGCAGGTCAAAATGGTAATTCTGTAGCGACTGCTCGGCCTGGTCACCGTAGAAGGATTGCGACTGACGACGCAAATGTCCGCCGGTCATCAGCAACTCCACCCCATCAGCTTCCAGCAGCGCGTTCGCCACGTTCATGCCGTTAGTCATCGCAATCACGTCCGTGTGCTGGCGCAGCATGCGGGCGATTTCAAACGTCGTGGTACCCGAATCCAGAATGATGCGGTGCCCGGGTTTGACCAGCGCGGCAGCGGCCTGAGCAATGCTGCGCTTAACCGCCGTATTCAGCGAGCTTTTATCTTCCACGGAAGGCTCAGCGCCCGGCACATTACCTTCGCAAATCAGTGCCCCGCCGTAGGCGCGAACGGCAATGCCCTGCTTCTCAAGAAAGGCGAGGTCATTGCGGATCGTCACCGTCGAAACGCCGTACAGATGAGACAGATCGTTAACCTGCACGCTTCCCTGCGCCCGCAACCGCTGAATGATCTGTTCTCGCCTTTCACTGGTGCCGGTGATGCGCTTTTCTGCGGATGAATCGGTGCTGCTCATACGAGCTCCTTAATCAATATTCTTTCGTTTCATTTCGTTTTGCCTATTAAGGCCTTTCCTTTAAGGGAATGCAAGCCCTGCATGGTGACGATACGCAAGCTGGCATCGCGCTGAAACCTTTCATTATGTTTCTTTTGTGAAACAGATCGGAAAACTATTATCTTTCGTTTTATTTTTATATCACCATGATGCAGGATTAAATGAAACAAAACGAAAGATAAATATCATTACCATCCGAAATGGAGAGGAAAGTGAAACATCTGACAGAAATGGTGGAACACCATAAACGGGGGAATTCTAACGGGATTTACGCCGTCTGCTCCGCGCATCCGCTGGTACTGGAAGCGGCCATTCGTTATGCGCATTCGCATCGATCCCCGTTGCTGATCGAGGCCACCTCCAACCAGGTGGATCAATTTGGCGGCTATACCGGCATGACGCCCGCTGATTTTCACGGGTTTGTCTGCAAGCTTGCCGAGTCGCTCGGTTTCCCGACGTCACAGCTGATCCTCGGCGGCGATCATTTAGGCCCCAACCGCTGGCAAAATCTCCCTGCGGAACAGGCGATGGCCAACGCAGACCATCTGATCAAAAGCTATGTTTCTGCCGGATTCAAAAAGATCCACCTCGACTGCAGCATGTCCTGTGAGGACGATCCGGTTCCCCTGACCGATGCGATCGTCGCCGGACGCGCCGCACGCCTGGCGAAGATTGCCGAAGCGACCTGTCGCGAGCAGTTTGGTGTAGCCGATCTGGTCTACGTTATCGGCACGGAAGTACCGGTTCCCGGTGGCGCGCACGAGACGCTCACCGAACTTGAAGTCACCACGCCGGACGCAGCCCGCGCCACGCTTGAAGCGCACCGTCATGCATTCGAAAAGGAAGGCTTAACCGACATCTGGCCGCGCATTATTGGTCTGGTCGTCCAGCCCGGCGTGGAGTTCGACCATGCGCACGTCTGCGACTATCAGCCGCAGAAAGCCGTCGCCCTGAGCAAAATGGTTGAAGCCTACGACACGCTGGTGTTTGAAGCCCACTCCACCGACTACCAGACGCCGCAGGCGCTGCGAAAGCTGGTCAACGATCACTTTGCGATTCTGAAGGTTGGCCCTGCCCTGACCTTCGCCCTGCGCGAAGCGCTCTTCGCGCTGGCCGCCATCGAAGAGGAACTGCTGCCAGCGAAAGCCGTTTCTGGCCTGCGTCACGTGCTGGAAAACGTCATGCTCGATCGCCCGGAATACTGGCAAAGCCATTACCACGGTGACGGCAACGCGCGTCGCCTGGCCCGCGGCTACAGCTACTCTGACCGCGTGCGCTATTACTGGCCGGACAGCCTGATTGACGACGCTTTTGAACGGCTGGTGCGCAACCTGGCAGACGAGCCCATTCCGCTGCCGCTGATCAGCCAGTACCTGCCGCTGCAGTACGGCAAAGTTCGCGAGGGCGCTCTCAAGTCAACGCCGCGGGAACTCATCATCGACCACATTCAGGACATACTTCAGCAGTACCACGCCGCCTGCGAAGGTGTAACAACGCAAAACGTATAATAAAAAGAGGAAAGCGCTATGCCAAACATTGTCTTATGCCGCATTGATGAACGCCTGATCCACGGTCAGGTGGGCGTGCAGTGGGTGGGGTTTGCGGGGGCAAACCTGGTACTCGTCGCCAACGATGAGGTGGCTGACGATCCAGTTCAACAGAACCTGATGGAGATGGTGCTCGCGGAAGGGATCGCCGTGCGCTTCTGGTCACTGCAAAAAGTGATCGACAACATTCACCGCGCCGCTGACCGCCAGAAAATCCTGCTGGTCTGCAAATCACCCGCTGATTTTCTGAAGCTGGTTGAGGGCGGCGTGCCCATCACCCGTATCAACGTAGGAAACATGCACTACGCCAGTGGCAAACAACAAATTGCCAAAACGGTCTCTGTCGACGCGAACGACATCGCCGCGTTCAACGGCCTGAAAGCGGCCGGGGTGGAATGCTTCGTTCAGGGCGTTCCAACAGAAACTGCTTTGGATCTCTTTAAACTGCTCTGAGGGATTCATAATGGAAATCAGTCTGTTGCAGGCGCTGGGGTTGGGCATACTCGCCTTTATCGCCGGTCTGGATATGTTTAACGGGTTAACGCACATGCACCGCCCGGTGGTGCTCGGGCCGCTGGTCGGCCTGATTCTGGGCGACCTGCATACCGGTATTTTGACCGGCGGCACGTTAGAGCTGGTCTGGATGGGGCTGGCGCCGCTCGCCGGTGCCCAGCCGCCGAACGTCATTATCGGCACCATTGTGGGTACCGCATTTGCCATCAGCACCGGGGTGAAGCCAGAAGTTGCCGTTGGCGTCGCCGTGCCGTTTGCCGTCGCGGTACAGATGGGAATTACGTTCCTCTTCTCGGTGATGTCCGGCGTGATGTCACGCTGCGATCGCATGGCGGCCAATGCAGATACTCACGGTATTGAACGGGTGAACTATCTTGCGCTGCTGGCGCTCGGCATCTTCTATTTTCTGTGCGCCTTCCTGCCGATCTACTTCGGTGCGGAACATGCGAAAACCGCCATTGATGTTCTGCCGGCACGGTTGATTGACGGCCTCGGCGTCGCGGGCGGCATCATGCCTGCCATCGGCTTCGCCGTGCTGCTGAAGATCATGATGAAAAACGTCTACATCCCTTACTTCATTATCGGTTTTGTCGCCGCCGCCTGGCTCAAGCTTCCGGTGCTGGCGATTGCGGCCGCCGCGCTGGCCATGGCGCTGATCGACCTGATGCGTAAATCACCTGAACCGACGGCTCCTGCGGCCCAGAAAGAGGAATTCGAAGATGGCATCTAATCAAACAACGTTACCGGGCGTGTCTGAATCCGAAGAGACGCTGCTGACCGGCGTCAACGAAAACGTCTACGAAGACCAGAGCATCGGTGCCGAACTGACGAAAAAAGATATTAACCGCGTGGCCTGGCGTTCAATGCTGCTGCAGGCCTCGTTTAACTATGAACGTATGCAGGCCTCCGGTTGGCTGTACGGGCTGCTGCCCGCGCTGAAAAAGATCCACACCAACAAGCGAGACCTGGCGCGGGCGATGAAAGGCCATATGGGCTTCTTTAACACCCACCCGTTCCTGGTGACCTTTGTTATCGGCATCATTCTGGCGATGGAGCGCTCCAAGCAGGATGTGAACAGCATCCAGAGCACCAAAATTGCCGTCGGCGCTCCGCTCGGCGGTATCGGCGACGCCATGTTCTGGCTAACCCTGCTGCCCATCTGCGGCGGTATCGGCGCCAGCCTGGCGCTGCAAGGGTCGATTCTGGGAGCCGTGGTCTTTATCGTGCTCTTTAACGTGGTGCACCTCGGCCTGCGTTTTGGTCTGGCGCACTACGCATACCGGATGGGCGTGGCGGCCATTCCGCTGATCAAAGCCAACACCAAAAAGGTCGGTCACGCGGCGTCTATCGTCGGGATGACGGTGATTGGCGCGCTGGTGGCAACCTATGTCCGACTCAATACGACGCTTGAAATCAAGGCGGGTGATGCCGTCGTCAAACTGCAGGCCGACGTTATCGACAAGCTGATGCCCGCGTTCCTGCCGCTGGTCTACACCCTGACCATGTTCTGGCTGGTGCGCCGCGGCTGGAGCCCGCTGCGGCTGATTGGTATCACCGTGCTGCTGGGCGTAGTCGGTAAGTTCTGTCACTTCCTGTAAAAGCAAAGAGGTTGCGATGTTAGGCATTATTTTGACGGGTCACGGCGGTTTTGCCAGCGGGCTTGAGCAGGCGATGAAGCAGATCCTCGGCGAACAGCCGCAGTTTATCGCCATCGATTTTCCTGAAACGTCCACCACCGCGCGGCTGACCGCTCAGCTTGAGCAGGCAGTGAGTGAACTCGATGCAGAGCACGATATTGTGTTTCTCACCGATTTGCTCGGCGGCACGCCGTTTCGCGTGGCATCGACGCTCGCCATGCAACGGCCGGGCAGCGAAGTGATCACCGGGACCAACCTGCAGCTGCTGCTGGAGATGGTGCTGGAGCGCGACGGATTAAGCAGCGAAGCGTTTCGTCTGCAGGCGCTGGAGTGCGGGCACCGCGGCCTGACGAGCCTCGTAGACGAAATGGGACGCTGTCGCGAGGAAGCCCCTGCCGAGGAAGGGATATGAGGCAGCTGCTGCGCGCGAGGCGGGTGCTTACCGAACAGGGCTGGCTGGATGACCACCAGCTACGCATTGAAAACGGCGTGATTACGGCTATTGAGCCTGTCCCGGCGGGCGTGACGTCGCGCGATGCGGAACTGCTCTGCCCGGCGTATATCGATACGCACGTCCATGGCGGCGCGGGCGTGGACGTGATGGATGATCCGCCTGACGTGCTGGATATTCTCGCGATGCATAAAGCGTGCGAAGGCGTGGGCGCCTTTTTACCCACCACCGTTACCGCGCCGCTGGAGGCTATCCACGGCGCGCTCGCGCGAATCGCCCGTCGCTGTCAGTCGGGCGGCCCCGGCGCGCAGATCCTGGGCAGCTACCTGGAAGGACCGTACTTTACGCCGCAGAACAAAGGGGCGCATCCGCCTGACCTGTTCCGGGAACTGGATGTCGCCGAGCTGGACGGCCTGATTGACGTTTCACTGAGCACGTTACGGGTGGTGGCGCTGGCGCCGGAAAAACCTGGCGCGTTGCTGGCGATTCGCCATCTCAAACAGCGCGGAATACGCGTGATGCTGGGCCACAGCGCCGCTACGTTCGATCAAACCCTCGCCGCGTTTGACGCGGGTGCCGATGGGCTGGTGCACTGCTATAACGGCATGACGGGACTGCACCACAGGGAACCCGGCATGGTCGGCGCAGGGCTGACGGACAAACGGGCGTGGCTGGAGCTGATTGCCGACGGCCACCATGTCCATCCGGGAGCCATGCGGTTATGCCGTTGCTGTGCAAAAGAACGCCTGGTGCTGATCACCGATGCCATGCAGGCAGCCGGTATGCCGGACGGTCGGTATACGCTCTGTGGTGAAGCGGTCACGATGCAAAACGGCGTGGTTCGAACCGGCTCCGGCGGGCTGGCCGGGAGCACGCTCTCGCTGGATGCCGCTGTACGCAATATGGTGGAACATACAGGTATCACTGCCGAAGACGCCATTCATATGGCCTCGCTGCATCCCGCCCGCCTGCTGGGCATGGATAGTCAACTCGGTTCGTTAGCGCCGGGTAAACGCGCGAATCTCAACGCGCTGAACGGGGGTTTACACCTCCAGCAGATCTGGATTCAGGGCCAGGCTCTCCCCCTTTAGCCCTTTCATTGTGTCTCCTTTTGGCTTTACGGCCTGAAACCGTAAGGCCTTTCTTTTCCTTTCCTTTAATCTGCCTCTTCCTTTCATGATCACACTTTTCGTTTTATTTCTTTTCTTTCATTGAAGTTTCGATTTCTTTTCTATAGATTTTATTTAACTGCTAAAGTGAACAAGTGAAACGAAACGAAAGATAGCGACACGATTGCCAGCGTCTGATGTGGAATTCACACGACTAAGGATTGAGTTATGCCACAAACTACCACCGCCGCAACCGGCACCTGGACCGAGGAAGAGATCCGCCAGCAGCCTGCCAGCTGGATCCGCTCGCTCAACAATATCGATAGCCTGCGTTCTTCGATCGACAGCTTCCTGACGCCGCTGCTGCGCAAGCACGATCTGCGGATCGTCCTGACCGGCGCGGGCACGTCCGCGTTTATCGGCGATATCATTGCGCCATGGCTTGCGAGCCACACCGGGAAAACTATCTCCGCCGTCCCGACCACTGACCTGGTCACAAACCCGATGGATTACTTCAGCCCTGCGCATCCGCTGCTGCTGGTTTCGTTTGCCCGATCCGGCAACAGTCCGGAAAGCGTCGCAGCCGTTGAGCTGGCCAATCAGTTCGTACCGGAGTGCTACCACCTGTCGATCACCTGCAACGAGGCAGGGAACCTGTACCAGACCGCCGTCGACAGCGATAACGCGTATGCCCTGCTGATGCCTGCCGAAACGCACGATCGCGGGTTCGCGATGACCAGCAGCATCACCACCATGATGGCGAGCTGTCTGGCCGTATTCGCCCCGGAAACGATCAACAGTCACACCTTCCGCGACGTGGCCGATCGCTGTCAGGCGATCCTCACCTCGCTCGGCGATTTCAGCCATGGCGTCTTTGGCTGCGAACCGTGGAAACGGATCGTGTATCTGGGAAGCGGCGGTCTGCAGGGCGCGGCGCGCGAATCGGCGCTGAAGGTGCTGGAGCTGACGGCGGGCAAGCTGGCGGCATTCTACGATTCCCCCACCGGTTTCCGTCACGGGCCGAAGTCGCTGGTGGATAACGAAACGCTGGTGGTGGTGTTCATCTCCAGCCATCCGTATACGCGCCAGTACGATCTGGATCTGCTGGCCGAGCTGCGCCGCGATCGCCAGGCCCTGCGCGTCGTCGCCATCGCCGCTGAAAACGATCCGGCCATTGAAGCGGGGCCGCATATTCTCCTCCCGCTTTCCCGTCCGTTTAACGATATGGAACAGGCGTTCTGCTTCCTGATGTATGCGCAGGTCTTTGCCCTTACCCAGTCGCTCAGCGTAGGCAATACGCCCGATACGCCATCCGCCAGCGGGACGGTCAACCGCGTGGTGCAGGGCGTTGTTATTCATCCGTGGCAGGCTTAAGAGGATCTGATTATGAGTATTATTTCGACGAAATATCTTCTCCAGGACGCGCAGACAAAAGGCTATGCCGTTCCGGCGTTCAACATCCACAACGCGGAGACGATCCAGGCGATCCTCGAAGTGTGCAGCGAAATGCGATCGCCAGTGATCCTCGCGGGCACGCCGGGCACCTTTAAGCATATTGCGCTGGAAGAGATTTACGCCCTGTGCAGCGCCTACTCCCTCACCTACGACATGCCGCTGGCGCTGCACCTCGATCACCACGAATCGCTGGACGATATTCGCCGCAAGGTCAACGCGGGCGTGCGCAGCGCGATGATCGACGGCAGCCACTATCCGTTTGAACAGAACGTGAAGCTGGTGAAGTCGGTGGTCGATTTCTGCCACCTCAACGACTGCAGCGTCGAAGCCGAACTGGGCCGCCTGGGCGGTGTGGAAGATGACATGAGTGTTGATGCGGAAAGCGCGTTTCTCACCGATCCACAGGAAGCGAAACGCTTTGTCGAACTGACCGGCGTCGACAGCCTTGCCGTCGCCATCGGCACCGCTCACGGCCTGTATACCAAGCGCCCAAAAATAGACTTCCAGCGGCTGGCCGAGATCCGTGAAGTGGTCACCGTGCCGCTGGTGCTGCACGGCGCGAGCGATGTGCCGGATGAGGATGTGCGTCGCACCATCGAACTGGGCGTGTGCAAAGTTAACGTGGCAACCGAGCTGAAAATCGCCTTCTCTGACGCGGTGAAAGCCTGGTTTGCCGACAACCCGCAGGGCAACGATCCGCGCTTCTATATGCGGGTCGGCATGGATGCCATGAAAGAGGTGGTCAGAAGCAAAATCACCGTTTGCGGCTCCGCAAACCGGCTGCTGCTTCCAGCGGAAGCCTGATCCCATCGCGCATTACGTCAGTACCTAAAAATAACTATAAGCCTCGCAAATATGAAGGCGCGTCCTTAAGCCGGACAGCGCCTTCCATTATCCTAAAAATCCGAGGAGTCCCTACATGACACAGGAAAAGTCGTTTAAATCGAAAGCGTGGGAATTTTTCCAAAGCCTGGGAAAGACCTTTATGTTCCCGGTCTCCCTGCTGGCCTTTATGGGGTTGCTGCTGGGGATCGGTAGCTCCGTCACCAGCCCTTCCACCATAAAAAGTTTTCCCTTTCTGGGCGGCGAGTTAACGCAGCTAACCTTTGGCTTTATCGCCATGGTGGGCGGCTTCGCCTTTACCTATCTACCGCTGATGTTCGCCATGGCGATCCCGATGGGCCTCGCGAAACGCAACAAGGCCGTGGGCGCTTTTGCCGGGTTCGTTGGCTACATGCTGATGAACATGAGCATCAACTACTACCTGACCGCCACCCACCAGCTTGCCGATGCCGCGACCATGAGACAGGTGGGACAATCGATCGTGCTGGGGATCCAGACCCTGGAGATGGGCGTGCTGGGCGGCATCGTGGTGGGGGTGATTACCTATTTCCTGCACGAGCGTTTTCAGGACACGGTCCTCCACGACGCCTTTGCCTTCTTTAGCGGCATCCGTTTTGTACCGATTATCACCGCCCTTATCCTTTCGCTGGTCGGGCTGTTCATTCCCCTGCTGTGGGAATACGTGGCGCTGGGGATTGCCGGGATTGGCCATATTATCCAGAGCACCAGCGTTTTCGGCCCCTTCCTTTACGGCGTGGGCGTGCTGCTGCTTAAACCCTTCGGCCTGCACCACATTCTGCTGGCGATGGTGCGCTTCACGCCAGCAGGCGGGATTGAGATGGTCAACGGCCATGAGGTGGCCGGCGCGCTGAATATCTTCTACGCCGAGCTGAAAGCCGGACTGCCGTTTAGCCCGCACGTTACCGCGTTTCTGTCACAAGGGTTTATGCCGACCTTTATCTTTGGCTTACCTGCCGTGGCCTATGCCATCTACCGCACCGCGCGTCCGGAAAACCGCCCGGTGATTAAGGGACTGCTGCTTTCCGGCGTGCTGGTGTCCGTCGTTACCGGTATTTCAGAGCCGATTGAGTTCCTGTTCCTGTTTATCGCCCCTGCGCTTTACGCCTTCCATATCGTGATGTCGGGCCTGGCGCTGATGGTGATGGCTCTGCTTGGGGTGACCATCGGCAACACCGACGGTGGGATTCTGGATCTGCTGATCTTTGGCGTGATGCAGGGGATGTCGACCAAATGGTATCTGCTGTTCCCGGTCGGTATCGCCTGGTTTGCTATCTACTTCGTCGTCTTCCGCTGGTACATCCTCAAACACGATATCAAGACGCCGGGACGTGAAGTGGATGTACAGGCTGCACAGCAGGCCGTCGAAGCCAACACCCGCGCGCGTGGAAAATCGAAATACGATCATGGGCTTATCCTGCAGGCGCTCGGAGGCAAAGAGAACATCGAGTCGCTCGACAACTGCATCACCCGCTTGCGTCTGGTGGTGAAAGAGATAGGCCTTATCGATCAGCAGGCGCTGAAAGCAGCGGGCGCCCTGTCGGTGGTGGTGCTGGATGCTCACAGCGTACAGGTGATCATCGGCCCGCAGGTGCAAAGCGTCAAAACCGGCATTGAAGCCTTAATTTAACAGGGGGTCGTTGTGTTTGATTTCGACAAAATCATCGAGCGTAAAAGCGATAAGTGCCGTAAATGGGACCATGCGTTTGTCTGCTCACGCTTTGGTGATGTTCCGGAGGGGTTTATTCCGCTGTGGATCGCAGATATGGATTTCACCTCACCGCCCGCCGTTATTGAAGGCTTCCAGCGCATCGTGGAGCACGGCACCTTTGGCTATACGTGGTGTTTCGACGAATTCTACGATGCGACGATCGCCTTTCAGCGCACGCGTCATCAGGTTGAGGTAGACAGGTCGTGGATCACGCTAACCTACGGCACCGTGTCCACACTGCACTACACGGTTCAGGCGTTCTGCAGGGCTGGCGACAGCGTGATGATGAACACCCCGGTCTACGACCCGTTTGCAATGGCGGCACAGCGCCAGGGCGTTAAGGTCCTCGCTAACCCGCTTCGCGTTAAGGAAAACCGCTATCAGCTGGATTTTCATCTGATTGAAGATCAGCTCAAAACCCACCGTCCAAAACTGTGGTTCTTTTGCTCGCCGCATAACCCCTCGGGCCGAATCTGGCGCGCAGATGAGATACGGCAGGTGTCCGATCTCTGTAAACGCTACGGCACGATTCTGGTGGTCGATGAGGTTCACGCCGAGCACATTCTGGACGGTACATTCGTCAGCTGTCTGACTTCGGGCTGTGCCGCGCAGGATAACCTGATCGTGCTGACATCGCCCAATAAAGCCTTCAACCTGGGCGGGCTGAAAACGTCTTATTCGATGATCCCGGACGATTCGCTGCGCCAGCGCTTCCGCCAGCAGCTTGAGAAGAACTCGATTACTTCCCCCAATATGTTCGGCGTATGGGGGATTATCCTCGCCTACCAGCACGGTCTGCCGTGGCTCGACGCGCTGAACGGGTATCTGCAAGGCAACGCGCGCTACCTTGCGGACGCGATTCAGACCCACTTCCCGGCGTGGAAGATGATGAACCCGGAATCGTCGTATCTGGCCTGGATAGACGTGAGCGCCGACGAGCGCAGCGCCACCCAGTTAACCCAACATTTTGCCCGGCAGGCGGGCGTGGTCATTGAAGACGGCAGCCACTACGTGCAAAACGGCGAAAACTACCTGCGGATTAACTTCGGCACCCAGCGCTACTGGCTGGAGCAGTCCATCACCCGAATGCTGAAGCATTACTGATAAGGATCTAAACCCGATGAAAAAAGTGCTCACTCTTTCGCTGCTGGCTCTCTCTGTTTCTCATGGCGCGGCGGCCGCCAACTACGCGCTCAATAACGACAATATTGCCCTTTCGTTTGATGATGCAAACGCAACGGTAGTAGTGAAGGACAGCAAGGCTAACCATCCGCTCACGCCCCAGGAGCTGTTCTTTCTGACGCTGCCGGATGAGACAAAAATCCACGCCGCTGATTTCTCCATCAAGCATGTCGAAAAGCGGGACAACGCGATTGTCATCGACTTTACGCGCCCGGATTTTAACGTAACGGTGAAGCTGAATCTGGTGAAGGATAAGTATGCCAGTATCGATTACACCCTCGCGGCTGTTGGTCAGCCGCGAGACGTGGCGAAAATCACCTTCTTCCCGACGAAAAAGCAGTCACAGGCACCGTATGTTGACGGGGCCATTAACAGTTCGCCGATCGTGGCTGATTCGTTCTTTATTCTGCCGGATAAACCGATCGTAAATACTTACGCCTATGAAGCGACGACCAACCTCAACGTCGAGCTGAAAACCCCCATTCAGCCTGAAACGCCGGTCAGCTACACGATGTATTTCGGCACCTTCCCGGAAACCAGCCAACTGCGCCGCAGCGTGAACCAGTTTATCGATGCCGTGCGCCCCCGTCCGTATAAGCCTTACCTGCACTACAACAGCTGGATGGATATCGGCTTCTTTACACCTTACTCCGAGCAGGATGTGCTGGGGCGGATGGACGAGTGGAATAAGGAATTTATTACCGGACGCGGCGTGGCGCTGGACGCGTTCCTGCTGGACGACGGCTGGGACGACCTTACCGGGCGCTGGCTGTTTGGTCCGGCATTTAGCAACGGTTTTGGCAAGGTACGGGAAAAAGCCGACAGCCTGCACAGCTCGGTCGGGCTGTGGCTCTCACCGTGGGGAGGCTACAACAAGCCCCGCGACATTCGCGTCTCGCATGCAAAAGAGTATGGATTCGAAACCGTCGACGGGAAGCTGGCGCTGTCAGGGCCGAACTACTTTAAGAACTTCAATGAGCAGATCGTTAAGCTGATCAAAAACGAACACATTACTTCGTTCAAACTTGATGGGATGGGAAACGCCAATTCGCATATTAAGGGCAGTCCGTTCGCCTCGGATTTTGACGCCTCTATCGTCCTGCTGCATAACATGCGCAGCGCTAACCCAAACCTGTTTATCAACCTGACCACCGGGACCAACGCCAGCCCGTCCTGGCTGTTCTACGCTGATTCGATCTGGCGCCAGGGGGACGACATCAACCTGTACGGCCCCGGCACGCCGGTGCAGCAGTGGATGACCTACCGCGATGCGGAAACGTACCGCTCGATTGTGCGCAAGGGCCCGCTGTTCCCGCTGAACTCCTTGATGTACCACGGGATCGTCAGCGCGGAGAATGCCTACTACGGTCTGGAGAAGGTACAAACGGACAGCGATTTTGCCGACCAGGTCTGGAGCTACTTCGCGACCGGTACGCAGCTGCAGGAGCTGTATATCACCCCGTCAATGCTGAATAAGGCGAAGTGGGACACCCTGGCGCAGGCCGCGAAATGGTCCGGGAAAACGCCAGCGTGCTGGTGGACACCCACTGGATAGGCGGCGACCCAACGGCGCTGCAGGTTTACGGCTGGGCATCATGGAGCAAGGACAAAGCGATTCTCGGCTTGCGTAACCCGTCGGATAAGCCGCAAAGCTACTACCTGGATTTGACGAGAGATTTCGAAGTCCCGACAGGAAACGCGGCGCAGTTTAGTCTGAAGGCGGTGTATGGCCGTAATTCAACCGTACCGGAGGCGTACAAAAACGCCGTGGTGATTACGCTGCAACCGCTGGAAACGCTGGTGTTTGAGGCAATACCTGCTAGCTAAAAGACGCTTAAAGATCTGTAGGCCGGGTAAGGCGTAGCCGCCACCCGGCAAAAACGGGCAGGAGATGCCTTACTCCCCCTGCTGCTCCAGCGCATACTTATACAGCGCATTTTTCTTCACGCCGTGAATTTCTGCCGCCAGCGCAGCGGCTTTCTTCAGCGGCAGTTCCGCCTGCAGCAGCGCCAGCGTACGCAGCGCATCGGCTGGAAGCGCGTCTTCTTCCGCCTTGTGCCCTTCGACAATCAGCACCATTTCACCCTTGCGGCGATTTTCGTCTTCCTTCACCCACGCGAGCAGTTCACCTACCGGCGCTCCGTGGATGGTTTCCCAGGTTTTGGTCAGCTCGCGCGCCAGCACCACGTAGCGGCCTTCCCCCCAGACGGTCACCATATCTTCCAGGCTCTCCAGCAGACGGTGCGTGGATTCGTAGAAAATCAGGGTACGCGGTTCCGCTTCCAGGTCTTTTAAGACGTCGCGGCGGCCTTTGGATTTGGCAGGCAGGAAACCTTCATAGCAGAAACGGTCAGACGGCAGACCTGCGGCGCTTAACGCAGCAATCGCGGCGCACGGTCCCGGCAGGGGTACCACGCGAATACCGGCTTCGCGACAGGTACGCACCAGGTGATAGCCCGGATCGTTGATCAGCGGCGTACCGGCATCGGAGACCAGGGCAATGTTTTGCCCCTCTTTCAGTTTGGCCACCAGCGTTTCGGCTTTTTGTTGCTCATTGTGATCGTGCAGGGCAAACAAACGGGCGTTAATCGCGAAATGTTGCAGCAGTAAGCCGGTATGGCGGGTGTCTTCAGCAGCAATTAAATCAACAGCTTGCAGTACGGTCAGCGCACGTTGGGTAATATCAGACAAATTCCCGATAGGAGTAGGTACAATATAAAGCTGGCCTTGAGAATTATCTGCCGTTTCGTGTTGTTTCATTGTTTCGTCCGTATTGCCGATTTAATATTGAGCATTGCGTAAAAAAAATCACTGGATACAGTATGGTACCGTTAACGTTTCTTCGAAAAAAAGCCACGCGCAGCGTGCCGCTTCTGCTGGCAGCCCTGATCTTTGCAGGCTGTGGCACCCAGGCACCTGACCAGAGCACCGCCCATCTCCAGGGTTCTGCTCAGGCTGATTCTGGCTTTTATCTGCAAAAAATGTCGCAGAGTTCAAATGATACCAAGACCAACTGGCAATTACTCGCCATTCGTGCACTGCTGAAAGAGGGTAAAACCCAGCGGGCAGCCGAACTGTTTAACCAGTTGCCAAAAGATCTTAACGACGCCCAGCGTCGTGAGCAGAGCTTGCTCTCTGCCGAGCTGAAAGTTGCGCTGAAAGATTACGCCGCCGCGAAGAAGATCCTCGGTGATATCGACGTGAGCGCGCTGGATAAAAACCAGCAGGCGCGCTTCTGGCAGGCGGGCATTACCGCTGAGCAGGGACGCCCTTCCCTGACCTTGCTCCGTGCGCTCGTCGCCCAAGAACCGCTGCTTGGCGGTGCTGATAAGCAGAAAAATATTGATGCCACCTGGCAAGCGCTGGCGTCGATGACGCAGGAACAGGCGCAAGCGCTGGTCATCAACGCGGATGAAAACGTCCTGCAGGGCTGGCTGGATCTGCAGCAGATGTGGTTTAACAACCGCAGCGACCCTAAGATGTTGAAAGCCGGCATTACGGACTGGCAGACGCGCTACCCGCAAAACCCGGGCTCGAAAATGCTGCCAACCCAGCTGGTAAACGTGCAGAACTTTAAGCCTGCCTCGACCAGCAAAATCGCCCTCCTTCTGCCACTCAACGGCCAGGCGGCGGTGTTTGGACGCACCATTCAGCAGGGCTTTGAAGCGGCGAAAAACGGCACGACGGCGGTCACTGGCAGCGCCGTTCCCGCACAGGCGGCCCAGGCGGCTAACGTGAATGATGTTGTCAGCCCATCCGCCGCAGAGACCAGCGACCTGACCACGGCGCAAGCGCCAGCGCAGGGCACGATGCAAAACCCGGTGACGGCCCCGACGACGACGCCAGCGACAGCAGCTCCGTCTACTACAGCACCTGTGACCCAGGCTCCGGCCGAGACGCAAGCGACGCCAGCATCTGCTCCAGCGCCTGCCACAACAGCAGAACAGCCTCAACAGCAGCCTGCACAGCCGACTGCTCAACCTGCCGCGCAGCCGCAGTCCGTGGCAACCACCAGCGCCAACCCGGGCGCTGAATTGAAAATCTACGATACCAGTTCGCAGCCGCTGGACCAGGTTCTGGCGCAGGTTCAACAGGATGGCGCGAGCATCGTTGTCGGACCGCTGCTGAAAAACAACGTGGAAGAGCTGATGAAGAGCAATACCACGCTGAACGTGCTGGCGCTCAACCAGCCAGAGCAGGTTCAGAACCGGGCCAATATCTGCTACTTCGCGCTCTCTCCGGAAGATGAAGCCCGCGATGCGGCGCGTCATATTCACGAGCAGGGTAAGCAGGCGCCGCTGTTGCTCATCCCACGCAGCGCACTGGGTGATCGCGTGGCCAATGCCTTTGCCGATGAGTGGCAGAAGCTGGGCGGCGGCGTGGTACTGCAGCAGAAATTCGGTTCCGTCTCTGAACTGCGCGCGGGCGTCAACGGCGGGGCGGGTATCGCGCTTAACGGTAGCCCGGTCACCGCGAGCCTGCCACAGCAGCAGGGCGTGACGATTGGCGGCCTGACGATCCCTGCACCGCCAACCGACGCGCAGATTAGCGGTGGCGGTAAAGTGGATGCGGCCTATATCGTTGCCACACCGCAGGAGATCGCCTTTATCAAACCGATGATTGCGATGCGTAATGGCAGCCAGAGCGGCGCAACGCTCTACGCCAGCTCCCGCAGCGCACAGGGCACCGCAGGCCCGGATTTCCGTCTGGAAATGGACGGTCTGCAGTACAGCGAAATCCCGATGCTGGCCGGCAGCAATCCATCCCTGATGCAGCAGGCGCTGAGCGCGGTGCGTAACGATTACTCTCTGGCGCGTCTGTATGCGATGGGGGTTGATGCGTGGGCGCTGGCGAACCACTTTACCCAGATGCGTCAGGTGCCGGGCTTCGAGCTTAACGGCAACACCGGCGATCTGACCGCCACTCAGGATTGTGTGATTAACAGGAAGTTATCATGGCTCAAATACCAGCAGGGGCAGATCGTCCCGGCCAGTTAAGCCGTAAACAGACCGGCGATGCGTGGGAGTTAAAGGCGCGTCGCTGGCTTGAAGGCAAAGGACTGCATTTCATCGCCGCCAACGTCCGCGGTCGTGGCGGCGAAATCGACCTGATCATGAAAGACGGTCAGGTCATCGTGTTTGTAGAAGTGCGCTTTCGACAGTCCTCCCGTTTTGGCGGTGCTGCCGCCAGCGTGACGCTCGCCAAACAACATAAATTATTACAGACTGCCCACTTGTGGCTTGCCCGCCATAATGGGAGTTTTGATACTGTGGATTGCCGGTTCGATGTGATAGCCTTCACCGGAAATGAGATCGAATGGCTTAAAAACGCTTTTGGCGAAGACGCATAATTAAGATTTAAAAGGGATAACGTGCTCGAAAGAATTAAAGTGTGCTTCACAGAAAGCATCCAGACTCAGATTGCCGCGGCGGAAGCCCTTCCGGATGCTATCTCGCGTGCCGCAATGACGCTGGTGCAATCCCTGCTAAACGGCAACAAAATCCTCTGTTGTGGCAACGGCACGTCAGCCGCCAACGCACAGCATTTTGCTGCCAGCATGATCAATCGTTTTGAAACAGAACGCCCGAGTTTACCTGCCATTGCACTTAATACCGATAATGTGGTCTTAACGGCGATTGCTAACGATCGTCTGCATGACGAAATTTACGCAAAGCAGGTGCGAGCTCTGGGTCATGCCGGAGATGTGCTGCTGGCCATCTCCACGCGCGGCAATAGCCGGGATATTGTCAAAGCCGTTGAAGCCGCCGTCACCCGCGATATGACCATCGTGGCCTTAACCGGCTATGACGGGGGTGAGCTGGCGGGTCTGCTTGGGCCGCAGGATGTGGAAATCCGCATTCCGTCTCACCGGAGCGCGCGTATTCAGGAAATGCATATGCTCACGGTGAACTGCTTATGTGACTTGATCGATAACACGCTTTTCCCTCACCAGGATGATTAAGGAGTTCTTATGAAGGCTTTATCGACCCTCGCAGTCCTTATGTCTGCATTACTGCTTCAGGGATGTATCGCTGCGGCCGTTGTGGGTACCGCCGCAGTAGGCACCAAAGCGGCAACCGATCCGCGCTCTGTGGGGACACAGGTGGATGACGGTACGCTGGAGCTGCGCGTCAACAGTGCGCTGTCGAAAGACGAACAGATCAAGAAAGAGGCGCGTATCAACGTGACGGCTTACCAGGGCAAAGTGCTGCTGGCAGGCCAGGCGCCGAATATGGAACTCGCCTCGCGTGCGAAACAGATTGCGATGGGCGTTGAAGGGACCACAGAGGTGTTTAACGAAGTGCGTCAGGGCAAGCCAATTGGCCTGGGTGATGCCTCTTCCGATACCTGGATCACCACCAAAGTGCGTTCCCAGCTGCTGGGTTCGGACCAGGTGAAATCCTCCAACGTGAAGGTGACGACGGAAAACGGTGAAGTGTTCCTGCTGGGTCTGGTGACCGACCGTGAAGGGAAAGCGGCGGCCGATATCGCCAGCCGGGTGAGCGGCGTGAAGCACGTCACCACCGCGTTTACTTACATTAAATAAAAAAATCCCCTCAAGTGAGGGGATTTTTTTGTAGGCCCGGTAAGCGTAGCGCCACCGGGCGTTTTTCACAGAAGCGCAATACTCCCCACCATCACCCCACTCAACGCCACCAGCCCTGCGGTGAGCCACAGCGCTTTCGCCGGGAATGACTTACGCAGCATAATCAGCGACGGCAGGCTGATGGCAGGCAGCGTGATGAGCAACGCCAGCGCCGGTGCGGTGCCCATGCCGGCCAACATCATGGTCTGAACAATGGGAATTTCTGCGGCGGTAGGGATCACAAACAGGCAGCCTGCAACGGCCATCGCAATGACCCACAACAGCGTGTTGTCGATAGCGCCATCCGCATGCGGGAAGAGCCAGACGCGCGCCGCCCCGAGAACCAGCACGGCCAGGATATAGACCGGGATGGTGCTCCAGAAAAGCTGCCATAGCGCCCTGCCCCAGCGGGCAAAGAACCCGCCCTCCGGCTCGCTGACGTCCAGCTCAACAGACGCGGACTCTGGCATCTTATCCTTCACCAGATTTTGCACCAGCGTCGCCACCACCAGCACGGTCAGCAGTCCGGCCACCAGACGAATGAACGCGAAATGCCAGCCCAGGACAAAGCCCATAAACACCAGCGTTGCCGGGTTGAGCAGCGGGTTGCCCATCCAGAATGCCAGTGCGCCACCCATTGATACGCGCTGGCGGCGCATCCCTGCCGCTACGGGTGCAGCACAGCAGGAGCACATCATGCCCGGCAGGGAGAAGATCGTTCCCAGCAACGTCCCCTGAAAGCGCGGCTGCCCGAGGGTTTTCACCAGCCAGTTGCGCGGGATCAGCACCTGAATCAGAGAGCCCAGGATCACGCCCAGGACGGCAGCCTTCCAGACGGCAAGGAAGTAGACCATGGCATAGTCCCACGCCGCCTGAAGCGGGCTGGCATCCGCCTGAGCGAGAATAGATTTACCGATGCTGTGCGTTTCGGCGGCGGTGAAGGCTTTGCCGTAGTACGGCTGCCATTTCACGTACCAGAGGCCAATAATGACCACGAGAAAGAAGAGTGCGGGCTTCCACCATTGAACAGGTGTTGCCGCCTGAGATGAAGACTGACCAGTCATAGCATTCCCCGGAGAGTATGAGTAATTAGCCGGGGGAGTTTACGCCTCGCCCTGCGCGATTTCACGCAGTTTTGCCGAAGGGATAATGTTTACGCCCGCTTTTGACGGGGCCAGTCCCTCTTTTAACATCGCCCGCGCGACGTCCCGCGCCTCGATGGCTTTCCAGTTGCCGGGAAGGATCCGAAACAGCGGGGCCAGGATCGACTCGTTAAAGCGACGCTCGTCGCGGTGGCCGATCAGCATCGAGGGGCGCACAATCGTCAGCTGCTCCCATTTCTGCGCAATCAGTGCATCCTCCATCTTGCCCTTCACCTTGTTGTAGAAGAAAGGCGATCCGGCACTGGCGCCCAGCGCGCTGACCACCAGAAAATGTCTGGCCCCCAGCTTTTTCGCCGTAAGCGCGGTGTCCACCACCAGCGTATAGTCGGCGTGGATAAATGCCTCTTTACTCCCCGCCTCCCGCCGTGTAGTGCCCAGACAGCAAAACGCGATATCAATGGGATCCTGCACCTGCGCCAGCGCATCCGTCAGCTGAGGATCGTGCGGGTTAAAGACGCCAGAGATGTCCGCCAGCGGTCGACGCGTCGGGGCGGCGATGTAGTTCACGCGGCGATCCTGAATCAGCAGCCGCAGCAGATGATCGCCCACTAGCCCGGTAGCCCCGGTAATCAGTACCTGACTCATCGTATCCCCTTTACAGAATTGTCCGTTTGCGAACTCAGCGTCGTCGACCACACTTAGAAGTCTGTTACAGGTAAGTATTTACCACAAGCGGAGAAAAATCAGTCTGAAGCCAAAACAACGGAGGAAGCATGGGCAAGAAAATCGCAGTCTTGATTACCGACGAGTTTGAAGATTCAGAATTCACCTCTCCTGCAGAGGCGTTCCGCAAGGCGGGACATGAGGTCATCACCATCGAGAAAGAAGCGGGCAAAACGGTGACAGGTCATAAGGGCGAGGCGACCGTAACCATTGATGAGACCATCGATAACGTTAGCCCCTCCGATTTTGACGCCCTGCTGTTACCCGGCGGCCATTCACCGGATTCCCTGCGCGGAGACGAGCGGTTCGTGACCTTCACCCGGGACTTTGTCTCTACCGGCAAACCGGTCTTTGCCATCTGTCACGGCCCGCAGTTGCTCATCAGCGCGGAGGTTGTCCGCGGGCGTAAGCTCACGGCGGTGAAACCGATCGTTATCGATCTGAAAAACGCGGGGGCCGAGTTTTACGATCAGGAGGTGGTCAACGACAAAGACCAGCTGATCACCAGCCGGACCCCGGACGATCTTCCGGCGTTTAACCGCGAAGCGCTACGCCTGCTCGGCGCGTAGCCAGTGCAGCTTCTTGCCAAAGCCCAGGGTGTTGTCGGTAAATTTCAGCTCATCGAGGCGGATTTCCCACACCGGGGCTTTTAGCGCAGCGGCAACCGGAAAGCGGCGCGTGTAGTGCTTACGACGCGCGTCGCTCTCTTCTCCGTCCAGACGACGGATTTCCCCTTTAAACTGTACTCCACGGATCAGCGCGACCGTTTTCGGCTGGCCATTCACCGTGCCCGCGACCTTCGCCTGCTGGCCGGTCATCTGCGCATGACGCGTTTTGTCTTCACTCATGACATAAAACGCGACGCGCTCCGGATCGTAGTAGTAAAACGCGTTTGCGCACCACATCTCACCCTCGCTGTAGACGCACCAGGTGACGACGTGCTGCTTCGCCAGCCAGCGGTTGATGGCTGCCAGTGTTTCCATTTTCGTTCTCTCTCATGCTATGGTGCGTTCACCTTAACATACTGAATCTGTTTACCGTGTGCTGGTTTCTCTATCTCGTCCGAACCGCTGATAACGCACTCTACACCGGAATAACCACCGATGTGGCGCGGCGTTTTTTACAACATCAAACGGGGAAAGGGGCAAAAGCGCTGCGAGGGAAAGGGGAATTACAGCTCGCCTTTTCGGCGCCCGTCGGTGACCGATCGCTGGCGCTCAGGCTGGAATACCGCATCAAACAGCTGACGAAGCGCCAGAAAGAGCGCCTCGTGACCGGAGACGGCTCCTTTGAGGCGCTACGCGAGAGCCTGATTAAAAGCGATTGAAATGGTCGTGGTACTCGACCAGGCCATTGACGCCGTTGAGCGCGTCGTCCGCCAGACGGTGCACCTGGAACGCGGATTCCGTACCCGGCCAGCGGCAGCGCAGATCGTAATGCGCGGCCTGCTCGAAGCCTAAACGGCCATAGAAAGCCGGATCGCCCAGCGCAACAACGGCCGCATAACCGAACTCATTGAGCGAATCCAGTCCTTCATAGACCAGCTGACGCGCCAGCCCCTGCCCGCGATAGTTTTCATCCACCGCCAGCGGTGCCATACCGACCCACTGCAGCTCTTCGCCCTGAACGGTGACCGGACTGAAGGCAACATAGCCCACCACCTGACCTTCGTCATCGGTGGCGACCAGCCCCAGCGTAATCAGACCGTCTTCGCGGAGATCGTGGACCAGCTGGGCTTCGGCATCGCTCGCGAAAGCACGGCGCAGCAGCGCATCGATCCCCGGCGCATCAATCCCTATTTCGACTCGAATCAGCATGGCTCACCTACTGAAGTGTGTTTACTGTCCGGCGGGGCTTTCAGCCCGGCCTCAACGAAATCTGCCATTTGCATCAACATCACGCGCAGCGCTTTCGGCATCTGCTCCAGCTCAATGGCATCCATTAAATTCTTCACGTACAGGCCCAGCTCCGTGTCGCCTTCAATCACCAGACGGCGCTGGAAGAAGAGCGTATCCGGATCCTGTTTACGCGCGGCGATCATCAGCAGATCGCTGGCGTTGGCGCTAAAGCTCACGTCCGCCTCGGCGGTTTCGCGGACGATCAGCTGGTCATTCTCAACGGAGGTAAACCAGCGCAGCCCGATGTCACGCACTTCAATGCTTAACCAGCGGCCTTCCAGGAATTCCAGCTCGCCATCCTGCAGCGCCTGGCGGAACTGCCAGCTCAGGACCTGCTCCAGCACCTGACGTTTAAGCGCGAACGGCGCCAGCTTGACCGGCACGCTCAGCATTGATGGGCCAAATTGTACGAGACGTGAACGCAGTTTATCCAGCACAAGCTTTACTCCCTGATATCTATAGTCCTGCTATTTTGCCATATCCGACGCACAACATAGCGGCGTAAATCAACAAACCGTCGTCCGGACAACCTCATTATTGGTGCCATCAATACGCCATTAGCTGCCTTAAATCAAAAATTGTCGCGTATGGGTTAATTAAAATCCCAGCTCGTTAACATTTTTGCGATCGACAACATCAGGATAAATTATGGAGCTGCTCTGCCCTGCCGGAAACCTTCCGGCGCTTAAGGCGGCCATCGAAAATGGGGCCGATGCGGTCTATATCGGGCTAAAAGATGACACCAATGCCCGCCATTTTGCTGGCCTCAACTTTACGGAGAAAAAGCTTCAGGAAGCCGTTAACTTCGTTCACCAGCACCGCCGCAAGCTGCATATCGCCATCAATACCTTTGCTCATCCTGACGGGTACGCCCGCTGGCAGCGCGCGGTGGATATGGCGGCACAACTGGGTGCCGATGCGCTGATTCTGGCCGACCTCGCCATGCTTGAGTATGCGGCAGAACGCTATCCCCATATTGAGCGCCACGTCTCTGTTCAGGCATCTGCCACCAACGAAGAGGCCGTGCGTTTTTATCACCGAAACTTTGACGTGGCCCGCGTGGTGCTGCCGCGCGTGCTCTCTATTCATCAGGTTAAGCAACTCGCACGCGTCACGCCAGTGCCGCTGGAAGTTTTTGCCTTTGGCAGCCTGTGCATTATGGCCGAAGGCCGTTGCTATCTTTCCTCGTATCTGACCGGCGAGTCGCCAAATACCGTCGGGGCCTGCTCCCCTGCCCGCTTTGTCCGCTGGCAGCAAACGCCGCAGGGGCTGGAATCTCGCCTGAATGAGGTGCTGATCGACCGCTATCAGGACGGTGAAAACGCCGGTTATCCCACCCTGTGTAAAGGCCGCTATCTGGTCGACGGCGAGCGTTACCACGCCCTGGAAGAGCCCACCAGCCTCAACACGCTGGAGCTGCTGCCGGAACTGCTGGCGGCCAATATTGCCTCGGTGAAAATCGAAGGTCGCCAGCGTAGCCCGGCCTACGTGAGCCAGGTGGCGAAAGTGTGGCGTCAGGCCATCGACCGCTGCATGGCGGACCCGCAGAACTACGCTCCGCATCAGGCCTGGATGGAGACGCTCGGATCGATGTCCGAAGGCACGCAAACCACGCTGGGCGCGTATCACCGTAAATGGCAGTGAGAAAATCATGAAATATTCATTGGGGCCAGTGCTCTACTACTGGCCAAAAGAGACGCTGGAAGATTTTTACCAACAGGCCGCCACCAGCAGCGCCGATGTGATTTACCTCGGCGAGGCGGTGTGCAGCAAGCGCCGCGCCACCAAAGTGGTCGACTGGCTGGAGATGGCGAAAAGCCTGGCCGGCAGCGGCAAGCAGGTGGTGCTCTCCACGCTCGCGCTGGTACAGGCCTCTTCCGAACTGGGCGAGCTGAAACGCTACGTAGAGAACGGCGAGTTCCTGCTGGAAGCGAGCGATCTCGGCGTGGTGAACATGTGCGCTGAACGCAAGCTGCCGTTTGTCGCGGGCCATGCCCTGAACTGCTACAACGCCGTGACCCTTCGCCTGCTGCTCAAACAAGGCATGACGCGCTGGTGCATGCCGGTGGAACTCTCCCGCGACTGGCTGGCAAACCTGCTCACGCAGTGCGAAGAGCTGGGCATTCGCAACAAGTTTGAAGTGGAAGTGCTGAGCTACGGGCATCTGCCGCTGGCCTATTCCGCCCGCTGCTTTACCGCGCGCTCGGAAGACCGTCCGAAAGACGAGTGCGAAACCTGCTGCATTAAGTACCCGAACGGGCGCAGCATGCTGTCGCAGGAGAACCAGCAAGTGTTTGTTCTCAACGGTATTCAGACCATGAGCGGCTATGTCTATAACCTCGGCAACGAACTGGCGTCGATGGACGGGCTGGTAGATATGGTGCGCCTGTCGCCGCTCGATAACGGCGTGTTCGCGATGCTGGACGCCTTCCGCGCTAACGAAAACGGTGCCGCTCCGCTGCCGCTGACGGCGAACAGCGACTGTAACGGCTACTGGAAGCGTCTGGCCGGGCTGGAACTTCAGGCCTAAAAAAGGCTCACTTTGTTAACAACGGTTATCATTTTTTAATGCAGTATTAAAGATTCACCGTCGACAAAGTGAGCTGTTATGACTGACAAAACCCTTCCGTTTTCGGTGCTGGATCTGGCGCCGATCCCACAAGGCTCCTCGGCGAGAGAAGCCTTTTCGCACTCTCTGGATCTGGCTCAGCTGGCCGAAAAGCGTGGCTATCACCGCTACTGGCTGGCCGAACACCACAACATGGTGGGCATTGCCAGCGCCGCCACCTCGGTACTGATTGGTTATCTGGCGGCAAATACCACCACGCTGCACCTGGGCTCCGGCGGCGTGATGCTGCCGAACCACGCCCCGCTGGTGATCGCCGAGCAGTTCGGCACGCTGAATACCCTCTATCCGGGCCGTATCGATTTAGGGCTTGGCCGTGCGCCGGGCAGCGATCAGCCGACCATGCGCGCCCTGCGTCGCCATATGAGCGGCGATATTGATAACTTCCCACGCGACGTGGCCGAACTGGTGGACTGGTTCGACGCGCGTGACCCGAACCCGCACGTGCGCCCGGTACCGGGTTACGGCGAGAAGATCCCGGTATGGCTGCTGGGCTCAAGCCTCTACAGCGCGCAGCTCGCCGCACAGCTGGGGCTGCCGTTTGCGTTTGCCTCCCATTTCGCGCCGGATATGCTGCATCAGGCGCTGCATCTTTACCGTACGCACTTCAAACCGTCCGAGCGTCTGGAGAAACCGTACGCGATGGTGTGTATCAACATCATTGCTGCCGACAGCAATCGCGACGCGGAATTCCTGTTCACCTCCATGCAACAGGCGTTTGTGAAGCTGCGTCGCGGAGAGACGGGCCAGCTTCCGCCGCCGGTGGAGAATATGCATCAGCTGTGGTCAGCTTCAGAGCAGTATGGCGTTCAGCAGGCGCTGAGCATGTCGCTGGTAGGCGATAAAGCGAAAGTGCGTCACGGGCTGGAGGCGGTGCTGCGTGAAACGCAGGCGGATGAAATTATGGTTAACGGCCAGATTTTCGATCACCAGGCGCGTTTGCACTCGTTTGAGCTGGCCATGCAGGTGAAAGAGGAGTTGGTGGGGTAGGTTTTTGCCGGATGGCGGCTTCGCCTTATCCGGCCTACGCGATCCCTGTAGGCCCGGTAAGCGTAGCGCCACCGGGCTTTGCGTTTACTGATAGACAGGCAGCAGATTAAAACTCGACAGCACGTGTACCAGGGCATTGCCAGCGCCGAACACCAGGATCAGCGCAATCATCGGCTTACCGCCCCAGACGCGGAATTTCGGGCTGCCGAAGCGTTTACGTGATTTACGCGCCAGCAGCGCGGGCACTATTGCCGCCCAGATGGTTGCCGCCAGTCCGGCATAGCCGATAGCGTACAGGAAGCCATTCGGCCACAGCAGGCCGCCCACAATCGGCGGCAGGAAGGTCAGCAGCGCGGTTTTGAAGCGCCCCATCGCAGAATCATCAAAGCCGAACAGATCCGCCAGGTAGTCAAACAGGCCCAGCGTCACGCCGAGGAAAGAGCTCGCCACCGCGAAGTTAGAGAAGATAACCAGCAGCAGATCCAGGCTGCGGCTGTTCAGCACGCCGCTCAGCGCCTGCACCAGCACGTCAATGTTACCGCCCTTCTGCGCAATACCGATAAATTCCGGGCGCGGGATGTTGCCCATCGTTCCGAGCAGCCAGATGATGTACAGCGCCAGCGCCAGCAGCGTGCCGTAGACCAGACACTTCACAATGGTGCGCGGATCTTTGCCGTAGTACTTCATCAGGCTCGGCACGTTGCCGTGGTAGCCGAACGACGCCAGACAGAACGGCAGCGTCATCAGCAGGTACGGCGTGTAGGAGGTATTCACTTCGGCAACGTTAAACAGCGTGGCGGGCGTCACGTGCCCCAGCAGGCTGCCGAAGGTCAGGAAGAAGGTGATGACCTTCGCGCCCAGTACGATTGCCGTCATCCGGCTTACCGCTTTGGTACTCATCCAGACGATAAACGCCACGCCCAGTGCAAAACCCAGCCCGGCCAGACGCGCCGGAACGTTGAGCGACATCTCAGAGAAGGTGTGATGCAGAATCGAACCGCTCGCCGAAATATATGCGTAGGTCAGGATATAGAGCACAAAGGCAATGGACAGACCGTTCACCAGGTTCCAGCCTTTGCCCAGCAGGTCTTTGGTGATGGTGTCGAAGCTCGCGCCAATGCGGTAGTTCAGGTTGGCTTCGAGGATCATCAGCCCGGAATGAAGCATACAGAACCAGGTAAAGACCAGCGCGGCCAGCGACCAGAAGAACCACGCACCGGACATGACCACGGGCAGGGAGAACATCCCGGCACCTATAATGGTTCCGCCGATGATCACCACGCCGCCAAGCAGCGAAGGTGACGTTTGGGTGGTGGTTAGTGTCGCCATACAGCCTTTTCTCCAGTCAATCATGCGGTTCTGCATTTTAATGTGACGCACTGTACCAGTACAAGAGTACAAAGGGAATAAAAAAAGCCCCGATAGCATGTATCGGGGCTGTATATTTTACTTTACGTCAGAAGAGTAAGGCTTACGCGTCACCGAAACGACGACGGCTGGTGCCTTCTTCACGACGTGGACCACGGCTTTCGCGGCGCTCGCCGGAGAAACGACGGCCTTCACCACCGCGACCTTCGCTGCGGCCGCCTTCACGACGCTCGCCGCCGAAACCGCGACCACCGCCACGACGTTCGCCGCCACGGTCAGGACGTGGCTGTGCATCGCCCAGCAGCTGCATGTTCATCGGCTTGTTCAGGATGCGGGTACGCGTAAAGTGCTGCAGTACTTCACCCGGCATGCCTTTCGGCAGCTCGATGGTAGAGTGGGAGGCGAACAGCTTGATGTTACCGATGTAACGGCTGCTGATGTCGCCTTCGTTAGCGATCGCGCCAACGATGTGACGAACTTCAACGCCATCATCACGACCCACTTCAATGCGGTACAGTTCCATGTCACCTGCGTCGCGACGTTCACGACGTGGACGGTCTTCACCACCACGCTCTGGACGGTCACCACGTGGGCCACGATCGTTACGGTCGCCACGACGTTCGAAGCGATCGTCACGGTCACGGAATTCACGCTTAGGACGCATCGGCGCATCTGGTGGCACGATCAGGCTACGTTCGCCCTGAGCCATTTTCAGCAGTGCTGCAGCCAGGGTTTCCATGTCCAGCTCTTCGCCTTCAGCAACAGGCTGAATCTGTGACAGCAGCGCGCGGTACTGATCCAAATCGCTGCTTTCCAGCTGCTGCTGTACTTTGGCGGCGAATTTTTCCAGACGGCGTTTGCCCAGCAGCTCTGCGTTTGGCAGGTCCGCTTCTGGAATGGTCAGCTTCATGGTGCGTTCGATGTTACGCAGCAGACGACGCTCGCGGTTCTCAACGAACAGCAGCGCACGGCCAGCACGACCCGCACGACCGGTACGGCCGATACGGTGAACGTAAGACTCGGAATCCATCGGGATGTCGTAGTTAACAACCAGGCTGATACGCTCAACGTCCAGACCACGTGCTGCCACGTCGGTTGCAATCAGGATATCCAGACGACCGTCTTTCAGACGCTCCAGAGTCTGCTCACGCAGGGCCTGGTTCATGTCACCGTTCAGCGCTGCGCTGTTGTAGCCGCTACGCTCCAGGGCTTCAGCCACTTCCAGGGTCGCGTTTTTGGTACGAACGAAGATAATCGCCGCATCAAAATCTTCCGCTTCCAGGAAACGTACCAGCGCTTCGTTTTTACGCATGCCGTACACAGACCAGTAGCTCTGGCTGATGTCCGGGCGAGTGGTTACGCTGGACTGAATACGCACTTCCTGCGGCTCTTTCATGAAGCGGCGGGTAATGCGACGGATAGCTTCCGGCATGGTTGCAGAGAACAGCGCGGTCTGATGACCGTCCGGGATCTGCGCCATAATGGTTTCAACGTCTTCGATGAAGCCCATACGCAGCATTTCATCTGCTTCATCCAGTACCAGACCGCTCAGTTTAGAGAGGTCCAGGGTACCGCGCTTCAGGTGATCCAGCAGACGGCCCGGCGTACCGACAACAATCTGTGGGCCCTGGCGCAGGGCGCGTAACTGCACGTCATAACGCTGGCCGCCGTACAGGGCAACCACGTTTACGCCGCGCATATGTTTAGAGAATTCCGTCATGGCTTCTGCAACCTGAACAGCCAGTTCACGGGTTGGAGCCAGAACGAGGATCTGCGGTGCACGCAGGTCCGGATCAATGTTGTTCAGCAGCGGCAGCGAGAACGCTGCAGTTTTACCGCTACCAGTCTGGGCCATGCCCAGCACGTCACGACCAGAAAGCAGGTGTGGGATACACTCAGCCTGGATCGGAGATGGTTTTTCGTAACCCAGATCGTTAAGGGCTTCAAGGATAGGAGCCTTCAGGCCCAGATCTGCAAAAGTGGTTTCGAATTCAGCCATGTAGTACGAGTGCCTCAATGTCAATGGCGGCCAGTCTACTTAGCTCATCGTGAAAATGATTAGCAATTTTCATTGAAAAGTGTGAACCGGCTCAAAGTAGGTGTATTGACGAACAACAACGCCCTCACCAGTTAAGGTGATGGCAATCAAAAGATTACGGGCTGATGTTTATGTCGTCAGCTATTGCTGGTCCGATTCTGCCAGGTCGTCTTGCTCCTGGCCCAAGAGCGATAATTCCAACAATGCATAACGGTGCTCAACGAAGTTGTGTACGTTGTTAGCAACCGCTAATTTGAACAGTGCCGTAGCGCTGTCCTTATCCCCCAGACTTAGGTAGTACTTACCTAAATAGAAGTTGGTTTCACTGAGATGCTCAGCGAGCGAGGTGTTATCCGTTGCGTCCGCCTTGAGGCGTTCCATCAGCGTTGCTTCGCTAATGTTGCCCAGGTAGAACTCGACAATGTTCCATCCCCACTGTTCCTTGTCCGATTTATCGAAGCGCTGTTTCAGTGCCTCTTTTGCCTGCTTCTCATCAAGCTTCCGCTCAACGATGTAAAGCCACAGGCTACGGAAAGGATCATTAGGATCGTCTTGATAAAACGCCAGCAGATCATCTTGCGCTAACTTGTCACGACCGCCGTAATACAATGCGATACCGCGATTCAAGTGCGCGTAGTTGTAAGTTGGATCAAGCTCAAGTACAGAATCAAACGCTTCATAGGCAGCATCAAAATTGCCTGCCTGCGTTAAATAAATGCCTAAGTAATTGAATACTTCAGGCATATCAGGTCGGATAGCCAGCGCTTGTGAAAAATCATTTCGCGCCAATGCCCTCAGACCGAGACTATCATACAACACTCCGCGCTCATATAAAAGCTGTGCGCGTTCGTCATCGGTTAAAGCCCGACTGGCAAGTATTTGTTCCATGCGTGCCAGGATCACTTCCTGCTGCAAAGTCGGTTGCAATGGCACTGCGAGGACTTCGCTCTTACGCCAGGCAGAGTTGCTGCATCCTGCCAGCGTTAAAGCTGTCGCAACGAAACACCAGCGCAAAAAAGGCTTCATTTCCCACTCCCGAAGACAACTATTGGATGAACGTCCTGTCCCCCGGCGGCTTAACAAGGCGTCCTGCCTGATAATAGGCCCTCCGCAAAGCGGAGGGCAAATGGCAACTTACTCGCCTTGCTGTTCTGCGGCCTGTGCTTCTGGCGCAGCAGCTGGCTGAGACTGCTCGGTTGCTTCTTTAATGCTCAGACGGATACGGCCCTGGCGATCAACTTCCAGAACTTTAACCGGTACTTCCTGACCCATCTGCAGGTAATCGGTCACTTTCTCAACGCGCTTGTCAGCGATCTGAGAGATGTGAACCAGACCTTCTTTACCGCCACCGATGGCAACGAACGCGCCAAAGTCAACGATACGGGTCACTTTACCTGCATAGACGCGGCCCACTTCGATTTCTGCAGTGATTTCTTCGATGCGACGGATCGCGAATTTCGCTTTCTCGCCGTCGGTTGCTGCGATCTTCACAGTACCGTCATCTTCGATTTCGATGGTGGTGCCAGTCTCTTCGGTCAGCGCACGGATTACGGAACCGCCCTTACCGATAACATCTTTGATCTTGTCTGGATTGATCTTGATGGTGTGGATACGTGGTGCGAATTCAGAGATATCACCGCGTGGCGCGTTGATAGCCTGTTCCATCACGCCCAGGATGTGCAGACGCGCACCTTTAGCCTGGTTCAGAGCAACCTGCATGATCTCTTTGGTGATACCTTCAATTTTGATATCCATCTGCAGCGCAGAGATACCGTCGCGGGAACCCGCCACTTTGAAGTCCATATCGCCCAGGTGGTCTTCGTCGCCCAAAATGTCAGACAGAACAACATAGTTGTCGCCTTCTTTCACCAGGCCCATTGCGATACCCGCAACGGCGGCTTTGATTGGCACGCCTGCATCCATCAGCGCCAGAGAGGCACCACACACGGAAGCCATAGAAGAAGAACCGTTGGATTCGGTGATTTCAGACACCACACGTACGGTGTACGGGAATTTGTCTGCTTCTGGCATGACTGCCAGCACGCCGCGCTTCGCCAGACGACCGTGACCAATTTCACGACGCTTTGGCGAGCCAACCATACCGGTTTCGCCTACGGAGTACGGAGGGAAGTTGTAGTGGAACAGGAAGCTGTCAGTGCGCTCGCCCATCAGTTCGTCGATGATCTGTGCGTCACGTGCCGTACCCAGGGTCGCGGTAACCAGCGCCTGCGTTTCGCCACGGGTGAACAGCGCGGAACCGTGAGTACGTGGCAGCACACCAGTACGCACATCCAGACCACGGATCATGTCTTTTTCACGGCCATCGATACGCGGCTCGCCTGCCAGAACGCGGCTACGAACAACGTTTTTCTCGATAGCGTGCAGAATTTCGCTCAGCTCGTTAGCATCCAGCGTTTCGTCTTCAGCAACCAGCGTTGCGATAGTTTCAGACTTGATCACGTCAACCTGAGCGTAACGCTCCTGTTTGTCAGTGATGCGGTACGCATCGCTCAGACGAGATTCTGCCAGAGCTGCAACGCGTGCATTCAGCGCGTCGTTAGCTGCTTCTGGCTGCCAGTCCCAACGTGGTTTACCGGCTTCTTTCACCAGATCGTTGATGTTCTGGATAACAACCTGCTGCTGGTCATGGCCGAAGACCACAGCACCCAGCATCTGGTCTTCGCTCAGCAGTTCAGCTTCGGATTCAACCATCAGCACAGCGGCTTCAGTACCCGCAACCACCAGGTCCAGCTTACTTTCTTTCAGCTCTTCCTGAGTTGGGTTCAGCACGTACTGGTCGTTGATGTAACCGACGCGCGCGGCACCGATTGGGCCATTGAATGGAATACCAGACAGTGACAGGGCAGCGGACGCACCGATCATCGCCACGATGTCCGGGTTAACCTGTGGGTTAACGGAAACAACGGTCGCGATAACCTGTACTTCGTTAACGAAGCCTTCCGGGAACAGCGGACGAACCGGGCGGTCAATCAGACGCGCAATCAGGGTTTCGCCTTCGCTTGGACGGCCTTCACGACGGAAGAAGCCACCCGGGATTTTACCCGCAGCGTAGGTACGCTCCTGGTAGTTAACGGTCAGCGGGAAGAAGTCCTGACCTGGTTTAGCTTTTTTCTGGCCCACAACGGTAACGAATACCGCGGTGTCATCCATGCTTACCATAACGGCAGCAGTAGCCTGACGTGCCATCATGCCGGTTTCCAGCGTGACGGTATGTTGACCATACTGGAATTTACGAACGATCGGATTCAGCAAAGTTCTGTCCTTTCTTAAATGTTTGACAGCACACCACCGGTGTGCTGTCGATTTGACCCGACCTTCTTCGCATCCTCGCGACTAATGACAACCAACACCCCCCTGGGTGAAGCCTCTCATTAGCCGCGCGAACCTCTGCAATGAAGATCATTTATAGCAACAATACAATAGTTTCCAGTGAATTGCTGCCGTCTGCTTGAAAAAAGGGGCCATCAGGCCCCCTTTTCTGAAACTCGCAAGACTTAGCGACGCAGACCCAGACGCTCGATCAGCGCGGTGTAGCGTGCAACATCTTTACGTTTCAGGTAGTCGAGCAGTTTACGACGCTGAGAAACCATACGCAGCAGACCACGACGGCTGTGGTGATCTTTTTTGTGCTCTGCAAAGTGACCCTGCAGGTGGTTAATCTGTGCAGTCAGCAGTGCAACCTGAACTTCGGTAGAACCGCTGTCGTTAGTACCACGACCAAACTCAGAAACGATTTTAGCTTTAGCTTCAACGCTTAGAGACATTTTCAAACTCCAAAGTATAAAGAATGTAAGGATGCCGATCTCTAATTCAGCAATCCCATGTACGCCCCGCAGATTGTTAAACAATTTACCAGGCGTTAAGCGGCGATATTCTACTCGTCTCCCCTGCTTATCGCAAGGTGAGCCGTTATCACCGTCATGCCTCGGCCGGATATTCGACGACCAGACGACGCGGCGCAACGCGCCCTTCGCCATCCATTTCGCCCATCCCGATGAATTTCCCTTCGTCACCTTCGGTCACGCGCACCAGGCCTTCAAGCGGTGCATCCGCCGTACGAACCGGGTTGCCGTTCTTAAAGTAAACGGACGATGTTAAAGGAAGATTAACAACCGGGAAGTCCGCAGCCGGACTGTCCATCGGCATCAGCAGCGGATCCAGCAAATCTGCCGGCGCGATCCCCTGCGCTTCAGCCTGTTCAACCAGCTCGCGCAAATGTTCCAGGGTCACCATCCGCTCCACCGGATACTTGCTCACCGCCAGACGACGCAGGTAAATCACATGCGCGCCACAGCCCAGCTTTTCACCGAGGTCGTCGATGATGGTGCGAATATAGGTCCCTTTCGAACAGTGCACTTCCAGCTCCAGCTCATCGCCTTCGTGGCGAATAAAGAGCAGCTCATACACGGTAATCGGACGGGCTTCACGCGGGACCTCAATGCCCTGGCGCGCATATTCGTAGAGTTTTTTCCCCTGATACTTCAGCGCCGAATACATCGACGGTACCTGCATCGTATCCCCACGGAAGCTCTCCAGCGCCGCATCAAGCTGCTCCGCGCTGAACGTCACCGGACGCTCCTCCACGACCTGACCATCCGCGTCGGAGGTATCCGTGCGCTGGCCCAGCTTAGCGATAACGCGGTAACGCTTATCGGAGTCGAGCAGGTACTGGGAAAATTTTGTCGCCTCTCCCAGACAGACCGGCAGCATGCCGGTTGCCAGCGGGTCGAGCGCGCCGGTGTGGCCCGCACGGTTGGCGTTATAAATACGCTTAACTTTCTGCAGCACGTCGTTGCTGGAAGCGCCCTGGGGTTTATCCAGCAGCAGCACACCATGCACGTCGCGACCACGACGACGAGGACGACTCATCAGTCCTCCTTGCTGTCGTCCGCCGGGTTAACACGACGCTCATCGTCATGTTTAACCACGCTGGTCACCAGGTTGGACATACGCATACCTTCGACCAGCGAGTTATCGTAGAAGAAGGTCAGTTCAGGCACGATACGCAGGCGCATCGCCTTGCCGAGCAGAGAGCGGATGAAACCAGACGCTTCCTGCAGCGCTTTGATGCCGTTTTTCACTGCGGCTTCGTCCTGATCGTTCAGGAAGGTGACGAACACTTTGGCATAGGCCAGGTCACGGGACATTTCCACACCGGAAACGGTGGTCATCATGCCGACGCGTGGGTCTTTAATTTCACGTTGCAGAATGAGTGCGATCTCTTTCTGCATTTCCTGCGCTACGCGCTGAGGGCGACCAAATTCTTTCGCCATAATAAATTCTCCAGACAAAAAAGGGGCTAAAGCCCCTTTTTGAAATTATTGCCGGGTGGCGCGAGGCGATCCCGGCTTACAATCGGTAATTAAGCGATGGTACGCTGAATTTCGATGATCTCGAACACTTCGATCATATCGCCAACGCGAACGTCGTTGTAGTTCTTCACGCCGATACCACATTCCATGCCGTTACGGACTTCGTTAACGTCATCTTTGAAGCGGCGCAGGGATTCCAACTCGCCTTCGTAGATAACCACGTTGTCACGCAGTACGCGGATTGGGTTGTGACGCTTGATGTTACCTTCGGTAACCATACAGCCCGCGATCGCACCGAATTTCGGTGATTTGAACACGTCACGTACTTCAGCCAGACCGATGATCTGCTGTTTCAGCTCAGGAGACAGCATGCCGCTCATCGCTGCTTTCACTTCGTCGATCAGGTTATAGATGACGGAGTAGTAACGCAGATCCAGACTTTCGGATTCAATCACTTTACGCGCAGACGCATCCGCACGAACGTTGAAGCCAACCAGGATAGCGTTGGACGCAGCAGCCAGGGTTGCGTCGGTTTCGGTGATACCACCTACGCCAGAACCGATGATCTTCACTTTCACTTCGTCGGTAGACAGTTTCAGCAAGGAGTCGGAGATCGCTTCCACAGAGCCCTGAACGTCGGCTTTCAGCACGATGTTCACTTCGTGAACTTCGCCCTCGGTCATGTTGGCAAACATGTTCTCGAGTTTAGATTTCTGCTGACGAGCCAGTTTAACTTCACGGAATTTGCCCTGACGATACAGTGCCACTTCACGCGCTTTCTTCTCGTCACGCACAACGGTCACTTCGTCACCGGCAGCCGGAACACCGGACAGACCCAGGATTTCCACAGGAATGGACGGACCCGCTTCCAGTACTTCCTGACCCAGTTCGTTACGCATCGCACGAACGCGACCGTATTCGAAACCGCACAGAACGATATCGCCTTTATGCAGCGTACCTTCACGAACCAGAACGGTAGCAACCGGGCCACGTCCTTTATCCAGGAAGGATTCGATAACCGCACCGCTCGCCATACCGTTACGGATGGCTTTCAGCTCCAGAACTTCGGCCTGCAGCAGGATCGCGTCCAGCAGTTCGTCGATACCGGTACCCGCTTTCGCAGACACGTGTACGAACTGGCTTTCGCCGCCCCACTCTTCCGGCAGGATACCGTACTGGGAGAGTTCGTTTTTAACACGATCGGGATCCGCTTCTGGCTTATCGATCTTGTTCACGGCAACCACAACCGGCACACCGGCTGCTTTCGCGTGCTGGATAGCTTCGATGGTCTGCGGCATGACGCCGTCGTCCGCCGCAACAACCAGAACAACGATATCCGTCGCCTGAGCACCACGAGCACGCATAGAGGTAAACGCGGCGTGGCCCGGGGTATCCAGGAAGGTGATCATACCGTTGTCAGTTTCTACGTGGTATGCACCGATGTGCTGGGTAATACCACCCGCTTCGCCAGAGGCAACCTTGGTAGAACGAATGTAGTCAAGCAGAGAGGTTTTACCGTGGTCAACGTGACCCATGATGGTCACTACCGGTGCGCGCGGTTCTGCCGCAGCACCTGTGTCACGGTCGCTCATTACTGCTTCTTCCAGCTCGTTTTCACGACGCAGGATAACTTTGTGGCCCATCTCTTCCGCAACCAGCTGTGCAGTTTCCTGATCGATCACCTGGTTGATGGTTGCCATCGCGCCCAGCTTCATCATCGCTTTGATGACCTGAGAGCCTTTAACCGCCATCTTGTTCGCCAGTTCGCCAACGGTAATGGTTTCGCCGATCACAACGTCACGGTTAACGGCCTGAGCCGGCTTCTGGAAGCCCTGCTGCAGAGCGGAACCTTTACGCTTGCCGCCTTTACCACCGCGAACCGCCGCGCGTGCTTCTTCACGGTCAGCTTTGGATTCAGCGTGCTTGTTACCTTTTTTCGCCGGACGCGCTGCTTTTGCATTACGACCACGGCCACGGCCGCCTTCTACTTCACGGTCGTTATCATCTTCAGCCTGACGTGCGTGCTGAGAAGTGGTCACGTGATAGTCGCTGGTGTCTTCAGACTGCTCAGCGGTATCAACACCGTTCTTCTCATTTTCTTCAGCCATACGACGCGCTTCTTCGGCGACGCGGCGAGCTTCTTCTTCCAGCTTACGGCGGGCTTCTTCTTCCGCTTTACGCTTCAGCTCGGCAGCTTCATTTTCACGGCGGGCTTTTTCAGCCTGGGCGGTTTTGGTCATTTCGTCTGTCTGTTGATTGCTCACTTTGTCTTTTTCCGCAGCGTCACGCTTCACTTTATCACTTGCGTCGCGTTTCGCTTTTTCTGCGGCCTCACGTTCAGCTTTTAATTCTGCTTCACGTTTGGCGGCTGCTTCCGCCTCACGCTGAGCTTGTTCTTCCGCTTCACGCTGTGCCTGCTCTTCCGCGGCAAGGCGTTCTGCCTCTTGCGGATCACGTTTTACAAAGGTGCGCGTCTTGCGGACTTCAATTTGTACCGATTTGCTTTTGCCACCGGTACCAGGGATGTTTAACGTGCTACGCGTTTTGCGCTGCAGCGTTAACTTGTCAGGCGTAGAGCCGTGTTCACGGTTCAGGTGCGTTAACAAGGTTTGTTTTTCTTGCGCGGTCACCGAGTCATCAGCGGACTTCGGGATCCCTGCATCAGCAAATTGCTGTACCAGGCGGTCCACGGAGGTCTGAATCTCAGCAGCCAGCGATTTTACAGTTACATCAGTCATGCTGTTCCTTCCTGCTACAGTTTATTACGCTTCGTCGCCGAACCAGCAAATATTACGTGCGGCCATGATGAGCTCGCCGGCTTTCTCGTCGGTTAAACCTTCGATATCAGCCAGGTCATCAACGCCTTGCTCAGCGAGATCTTCCAGCGTACAAACACCACGGGCAGCCAGCTTGAACGCAATCGCACGATCAAGACCTTCCAGATTCAGCAGGTCATCAGCCGGCTTCTTATCGCCAAGGCTTTCTTCCTGAGCCAGTGCCAGGGTGGTCAGTGCGTTTTTAGCGCGTTCACGCAGGGCTTCAACGGTTGGTTCATCCAGACCGTCAATTTCCAGCAGCTCTTTCATTGGCACATAGGCCAGTTCTTCCAGCGTAGAGAAACCTTCTTCAACCAGAACAGTGGCGAAGTCTTCGTCAATATCCAGGTATTTCGTGAAGGTATCGATCGCCGCATGGGCTTCAGCCTGATGCTTAGCCTGCAGGTCATCAACGGTCATAACGTTGAGTTCCCAGCCGCTCAGCTGTGACGCCAGGCGTACGTTCTGGCCGTTACGGCCGATTGCCTGCGCCAGGTTGCCCGCTTCAACAGCGATATCCATGGTGTGTTTGTCTTCGTCAACAACGATAGACGCCACATCAGCCGGAGCCATTGCGTTGATCACGAACTGCGCCGGGTTGTCATCCCACAGAACGATATCAATACGTTCGCCGCCCAGCTCAGTAGAAACTGCCTGGACACGCGCACCGCGCATACCGACGCAAGCACCGACCGGGTCGATACGCTTGTCGTTGGTTTTCACCGCAATTTTCGCACGGGAGCCCGGATCGCGAGCCGCCGCTTTAATCTCAATAACTTCTTCACCGATTTCCGGTACTTCGATACGGAACAGTTCTACCAGCATTTCTGGTTTAGAACGGGTCACGAAGAGCTGTGCACCACGCGCTTCAGGGCGAACGGCGTACAGAACACCGCGAATACGGTCGCCTGGGCGGAAGTTTTCACGCGGCAGCATATCTTCACGCAGGATCACGGCTTCAGCGTTACCCGGCAATCCTTCGGATTTGATCTCCAGGGAGATGTTGTCGCGGTTCACTTTCTTCACCACGCCGGTGATGATTTCGCCTTCCTGATCGCGGAACTGATCGACAACCAGCGCGCGCTCGGCTTCGCGCACTTTCTGCACGATAACCTGTTTAGCGGTCTGGGTGGTGATACGGTCGAAGGTCACAGATTCAATCTGATCTTCAACGTAGTCACCCACGTTCAGACTTTCGTCTTCAAAACGAGCGGCTTCCAGCGTGATCTCTTTGGTCGGCTGGGTCACTTCTTCAACAATTACCCAACGACGGAATGTATCGAAGTCACCGCTTTTACGATCGATTTCTACGCGAACATCGATCTCTTGTTCGTATTTTTTCTTGGTTGCTGTAGCCAGTGCACTTTCCAGCGCTTCAAAAATCTTCTCACGCGGCAGTGATTTCTCGTTGGAGACGGCTTCAACAACAGCCAAAATTTCTTTGTTCATCGCGGGCTTTTCACCTCAATCCAGACTGTTAAAAGTGGGGAACCAGGTTCGCCTTCTGGATATTACTCAGCGCGAACACTTCATCTTTGCCTTCGACTGTCACCGTGATCATTTCACCATCAACGGCTTTGATAATTCCCTGCCATTTACGGCGGTTCTGTACGGCCATACGCAGAACGAGAGCCACTTCTTCACCGGTAAAGCGCACATAGTGCTCGGCCGTGAACATCGGGCGATCGAGGCCAGGTGAGGAAACTTCCAGGTTGTACGCAACGGTAATTGGGTCTTCAACATCAAGAACCGCACTCACCTGGTGGCTGACATCAGCACAATCATCAACATTGATGCCATCTTCACTATCAATATAGATGCGCAGCGTCGATGTACGGCCGCGAACGAATTCGATGCCGACCAGTTCGTAGCCCAGTGCTTCGACCGGTGCAGTAATCATCTCTGTTAATTTTTGCTCTAATGTGGACAAGCCCACCCCCAAGACATAAAAAAAGGGCGTAAAGCCCAGTTATTCTGTAGTCAGATAACAAAAAACCCCGATAAATCGGGGCTTTAGATAACTGAACCCTATAGCCACAACTGTGGCCTGGAGCACTTTCCTAAAGAATTTTTTCAAATCCAGCTACGAAGGCTCTAAGTCTTCACAGTATATTTGAAAAAGAACTTTATGGGAAAGTGGTTGCGGGGGCCGGATTTGAACCGACGACCTTCGGGTTATGAGCCCGACGAGCTACCAGGCTGCTCCACCCCGCGCCTGAAACGTGGCAAATTCTACGCGTTTTGGACAGAATTTGCAAATAATGCTGGGATTTGGTACCGAAGACGGGACGTAAAATCGGCGTTTAGTATATTGATAGTTGACCCCACCTGTCAAGGCGACTTCCGCCAGATCGATCAGACCAAAATTTTTACAAAAAACGCACGAGTCTCTTCCGGTCTTCGCCAAAAGATGATTAAATGAATACTCACTTATTTTGCATAAAAATGCACAAGAGAGCGAAAGCGGTCTCTAATCAGTCAATCAAGCAGGGTTTTATTCTATGACGACGATTCTCAAGCATCTTCCGGTAGGACAACGTATTGGCATCGCTTTCTCAGGTGGCCTGGATACCAGCGCTGCACTGCTGTGGATGCGCCAGAAGGGAGCGGTTCCGTATGCCTATACTGCGAACCTGGGTCAGCCGGATGAGGACGATTATGATGCTATTCCTCGTCGCGCGAAAGAGTATGGTGCTGAGAACGCGCGCCTGATTGACTGCCGTAAGCAACTGGTCGCGGAAGGTATCGCGGCGATTCAGTGTGGTGCATTCCATAACACCACCGGCGGCCTGACCTATTTCAACACCACTCCGCTGGGCCGTGCGGTGACCGGCACCATGCTGGTTGCCGCCATGAAAGAAGACGGCGTTAACATCTGGGGTGACGGCAGCACCTATAAAGGAAACGATATCGAACGTTTCTATCGTTATGGCCTGCTGACCAACGCCGAACTGCAGATTTATAAACCGTGGCTGGATACCGACTTCATCGACGAGCTGGGTGGTCGTCATGAGATGTCCGAGTTTATGATCGCCTGCGGTTTTGACTATAAGATGTCAGTCGAGAAAGCTTATTCCACCGACTCCAACATGCTGGGTGCGACGCACGAAGCGAAAGACCTGGAATTCCTGAACTCCAGCGTGAAGATCGTTAACCCGATCATGGGCGTGAAGTTCTGGGACGAGAACGTGAAAATCCCGGCAGAAGAAGTGACCGTACGTTTCGAACGCGGTCATCCGGTTGCGCTGAACGGCAAAACCTTCTCTGACGATGTGGAGCTGATGCTGGAAGCAAACCGCATCGGCGGTCGTCATGGTCTGGGCATGAGCGATCAGATTGAAAACCGTATCATCGAAGCGAAAAGCCGTGGTATCTATGAAGCCCCGGGGATGGCGCTGCTGCACATCGCTTACGAGCGTCTGCTGACCGGCATTCACAACGAAGACACCATTGAGCAGTATCACTCTCATGGCCGTCAGCTGGGCAAACTGCTGTATCAGGGCCGCTGGTTCGATCCGCAGGCGCTGATGCTGCGTGATGCGCTGCAACGTTGGGTGGCGAGTGCAATCACCGGTGAAGTGACCCTGGAACTGCGTCGCGGTAACGACTACTCCATCCTGAACACCGTGTCTGACAACCTGACCTATAAAGCAGAGCGTCTGACCATGGAGAAAGGTGAATCCGTGTTCTCACCGGACGATCGTATTGGCCAGCTGACCATGCGTAACCTGGACATCACCGATACCCGTGAGAAGCTGTTCAACTATGTTGAGAACGGTTTGCTGTCAGCCAGTTCAGGTAACGGCCTGCCGCAGGTTGAAAACCTGGAGCACAGCGATAAGAAATAATCGCTGATGTAGCATGCAAAAGGCGTCCTGGGGACGCCTTTTTTATTTGGCCTTTCGTAGGGCGGGTAAGCGCAGCGCCACCCGCCATTTTGCCCGGTGGCGCTGCGCTTACCGGGCCTACGAAAAACTACACATAATTTACAGACGAAAAAAAAGACGTCTTTCGACGTCTTTCTTCTGGAATATTGGTACCGAGGATGGGACTCGAACCCACAAGCCCGTTAGGGCACTACCACCTCAAGGTAGCGTGTCTACCAATTCCACCACCTCGGTACAGAATACTTAGTGCGGGATATCGCTGGTTGGCTTAGCCGGTGCAGCTGGCTGAGTCTGCTCAGTTTTTGCTGGCGCGCTCAGGTTTTCCCACTCGCTTCCTTTGCTGGTCTTGTTGCTATTGATATTGCCAAGCACCAGGCTGATGATGAAGAACAGCGTAGCCAGAATCGCCGTAGTGCGGGTCATGAAGTTCGCAGAACCACTTGAACCAAACAGCGTACCGGAAGCGCCTGCTCCGAAGGAGGCTCCCATATCAGCGCCTTTACCTTGCTGCAGCATAATCAGCGCTACGAGAGCGATGGCTACAATAAGGAAAACAACTAAAAGAGCTTCGTACATAATCAACCTGTTCCTTGCGGATTTGCCGCATACCAATGCTTCGACCAATTAGCAGGATTTTTGTTTCCCACTGAAGCGGGTGTGAATACTAACCAAAGCGAATCACCTTCGCAAGGGCATTTTCGACGCATTGTATCAACTGCGGAAAAAAACAGCAAAAAGCCATTAATTGCTTAAAACAAAGGCGGCAAACGCCGCCTTTTTAAACATTTAGCGTGCAAGATTATGCAGCTTTTACGGCATCCGCAATACGGTGCGCAAATTCGGTTACCTGCGCTTCGTCTTCGCCTTCCACCATTACGCGGATCAGCGGTTCGGTACCAGACTTACGCAGCAGCACGCGTCCACGGCTGCCGAGGGCCGCTTCAACATCCGCCATCACCGCTTTCACGTTCTCATTTTCCAGCGGGTCGCCTTTGCCGGCAGTAAAACGTACGTTGACCAGAATCTGTGGGAACATTTTCATGCCGCTGCACAGGTCGTGCAGGCTCATATGGTTGCGCGCCATTGCGGCAACCACCTGCAGCGCGGCCACAATTCCGTCACCGGTGGTGGTTTTGTCGAGCAGGATCACGTGGCCTGAGTTCTCCGCGCCGATACGCCAGCCCTTCTCCTGCAATTTTTCCAGCACATAGCGGTCACCTACTTTCGCGCGAACGAACGGAATACCGAGCTGTTTCAGCGCCAGTTCCAGGCCCATGTTACTCATCAGCGTCCCGACCGCACCGCCACGCAGCTGACCCTGACGCAGACCTTCACGCGCAATAATGTAGAGGATCTGGTCGCCGTCGACCTTGTTACCTTCGTGATCAACCATGATCACGCGGTCACCGTCGCCGTCCAGCGCAATGCCCAGATCGGCTTTTTCAGCCAGAACGCGCGCCTGCAGGGCACGAACATCCGTCGCACCGACCTGCTCGTTGATGTTCAGACCATCCGGCTCACAGCCAATGGCGATCACTTTCGCACCGAGCTCGCGGAAGACATTCGGGGCGATGTGATAGGTCGCGCCATTTGCGCAGTCCACCACAATTTTGAGGTGCGCCAGGCTCAGCTCATTCGGGAAGGTGCCTTTACAGAATTCGATATAGCGACCCGCCGCATCAACGATACGGTTCGCTTTACCCAGCTCTGCGGAATCAACACAGGTGATCTCTTTTTCCATTTCAGCTTCAATGGCTTCTTCCACCTCATCCGGCAGCTTGGTGCCATCAATAGAGAAGAATTTAATGCCGTTGTCGTAGAACGGGTTATGAGAGGCCGAGATAACAATCCCCGCTTCCGCACGGAAGGTGCGCGTCAGATACGCGACCGCAGGCGTTGGCATTGGGCCTGTAAAAGAGGCGGACAGTCCAGCCGCCGCCAGACCCGCTTCCAGCGCGGATTCCAGCATATAGCCGGAAATACGGGTGTCTTTACCGATGATAATTTTACGTGAGCCATGACGCGCCAGAACCTTGCCAGCAGCCCAGCCGAGCTTCAGGACAAAATCAGGGGTGATGGGAGCATCGCCTACGCGCCCGCGGATACCGTCGGTACCAAAATATTTACGATTACTCATAGCGTTTGTTTTCCTTCGCTGCCAGTGTGGCTTCCACCACACGCATGGCTTCTACTGTTTCTTTGACGTCATGGACACGAATGATGTGCGCACCCTGCATCGCCGCAATCACCGCGCAGGCCAGGCTGCCGCTCAGGCGTTCGCTCGGGCCTACATTCAGCAACTGGCCAATCATCGATTTCCTCGACATCCCCACCAGCAGCGGCAGGCCAAAGTGATGAAATTCCGATAAGCGCGCAAGCAGCGCATAGTTGTGGGAGAGATTTTTACCGAAACCGAACCCCGGGTCGAGCAGCAATTTCTCTTTTGGGATACCTGCACGTTCGCAGCGTTCGATATGCTCAATAAAGAAGCGGTTTACGTCGGCAAAGACATCGTCATACTTCGGCGCGTCCTGCATGGTTTTCGGCTGCCCCTGCATATGCATCAGGCAAACCGGCAGCCCGGTTTCCGCAGCCGCCTCAATCGCCCCCGGTTCGGTAAGTGAACGAATATCATTGATAATGTGAGCGCCCACTCTCGCCACTTCACGGATCACTTCCGGTTTGGAGGTATCAACGGAGATCCACACTTCAAACCGCTGCGCGATAGCTTCAACGACCGGCACCACGCGCGCCAGCTCTTCTTCCACAGACACGTCCGCCGCACCGGGACGCGTCGATTCGCCGCCAACATCAATGATGGTGGCACCCGCATTGATCATTAAATTCGCGTGCTTAACCGCCTCGATAAGCGTGTTATGCGTGCCACCGTCAGAGAAGGAGTCAGGGGTAACATTCAGGATCCCCATCACATGGGGATGTGAAAGATCGAGATGCGAGTCCTGAGCGAATAATTTCATGGCGAAATCCCTGATATCTAAATAGTTAAACAGAAATGAAAAACCCCGGAGCAAGCTCCAGGGTTTGAGTTACAGACAAACGCTTCAACAGCAGTGACTTACTTATCGCCCAACTGTTCTGACATGGTGTTGCCCGGGTTTGGCGTACGCGGTTCATCAACCGGACGCGGCGCACGCGGGGTGCCATTGTTGTCAGAGTTATTGGAAGCGCCTGGGTCTTCCCAGCCTGCTGGCGGACGCACTTCACGGCGCGCCATCAGGTCGTCAATCTGCGGTGCATCGATGGTCTCATATTTCATGAGCGCATCTTTCATGGAATGCAGAATGTCCATGTTGTCATTCAGGATCTGACGCGCGCGACCGTAGTTACGTTCAATCAGCGCTTTCACTTCCTGGTCGATGATACGAGCCGTTTCATCGGACATATGTTTCGCTTTTGCCACGGAGCGGCCCAGGAACACTTCGCCCTCTTCCTCTGCATAGAGCAGTGGACCGAGTTTGTCGGAGAAGCCCCACTGCGTCACCATGTTACGCGCCAGGTTTGTCGCCACTTTAATATCGTTCGACGCACCGGTAGAAACATGTTCCGGACCGTAGATAATCTCTTCGGCCAGACGACCGCCGTACAGGGTTGAGATCTGGCTTTCCAGCTTCTGACGGCTGGCGCTGATCGCGTCGCCTTCAGGCAGGAAGAAGGTCACACCCAGCGCACGACCGCGCGGAATAATCGTCACTTTATGCACCGGATCGTGTTCCGGCACCAGACGACCAATAATCGCGTGACCGGCTTCGTGGTAAGCCGTGGACTCTTTCTGCGCTTCCGTCATCACCATGGAGCGACGTTCCGCACCCATCATGATCTTGTCTTTCGCTTTCTCGAACTCCACCATCGACACGACGCGCTTGTTACCGCGAGCGGCAAACAGTGCAGCTTCGTTGACCAGGTTAGCGAGATCCGCACCGGAGAAGCCCGGAGTACCGCGCGCAATGATTGCCGCGTCGATGTCGGGTGCCAGCGGTACGCGACGCATGTGAACTTTCAGAATCTGTTCGCGACCGCGAACATCCGGCAGACCGACAACAACCTGACGGTCGAAACGGCCTGGACGCAGCAGCGCCGGGTCAAGAACGTCCGGACGGTTAGTCGCCGCGATAACGATGATACCTTCGTTACCTTCAAAGCCGTCCATCTCAACCAGCATCTGGTTCAGCGTCTGTTCACGTTCATCGTGACCACCACCCAGGCCTGCGCCACGCTGGCGGCCTACGGCGTCGATTTCATCGATGAAGATAATGCACGGTGCTGCCTTCTTGGCCTGCTCGAACATGTCACGCACACGAGATGCACCAACACCCACGAACATTTCGACGAAGTCAGAACCTGAAATAGTAAAGAACGGCACCTTCGCTTCACCCGCGATGGCTTTCGCCAGCAGGGTTTTACCGGTACCCGGAGGGCCAACCATCAGCACGCCTTTCGGGATTTTACCGCCCAGTTTCTGGAAACGGCTCGGTTCACGCAGGTATTCAACCAGTTCACCGACCTCTTCTTTCGCTTCGTCACACCCGGCAACGTCCGCAAAAGTGGTCTTGATCTGATCTTCCGTCAACATACGCGCCTTGCTCTTACCGAACGACATGGCACCTTTGCCACCGCCGCCCTGCATCTGGCGCATAAAGAAGATCCAGACGCCGATAAGAAGCAGCATCGGGAACCAGGAAATGAAGATAGAAGCCAGCAGGCTTGGTTCTTCTGGCGGCTCACCTACCACCTTGACGTTTTTAGTCAGAAGGTTATCAAGCAGCTTAGGATCGTTCACCGGGATGTAAGTCGTGTAACGGTTACTATCTTTCTTGGTAACGTTGATCTCACGTCCGTTGATACGCGCTTCGCGAACCTGGTCCTGATTGACCTCCTGCAGGAAGGTAGAATAATCCACCTTGCGGCCATTCGACTCGCTGGGCCCAAAGCTCTGGAATACTGACATCAGCACAACGGCAATGACCAGCCAGAGTATTAGGTTTTTCGCCATGTCACTCAAGGGATTAACCTCATATTACAACTGTGTTAAAAACAGCGTCAGGATACTCTATATCCAGTTTCATTCAAACTTTCGTCTGAAATCTCCCGGTTATCATTTTCGCCCGGTCGCTACAATATACACTTCACGGGAACGGGCCCGGGAAGAGTCCGGCTTACGAACTTTGACCTTCGCAAACAGGGAGCGAATTTCCTTAAGATACTCCTCGAAACCTTCGCCCTGAAACACCTTCACAACAAAACTACCACCAGGCGCTAGTACATCACGACACATTTCTAACGCTAGCTCCACCAGATACATGGCGCGGGGGATATCCACCGCCGGTGTTCCGCACATATTTGGTGCCATATCTGACATGACAACCTGGACCTTACTGTCACCTACACGATCAAGTAACGCTTTCAGCACTAATTCATCACGAAAGTCGCCCTGAAGGAAGTCGACACCGACGATGGGATCCATTGGTAAAAGATCGCACGCGATGATTCGGCCCGTTCCGCCGATCTGCGTTACCGCATACTGGGACCATCCGCCAGGTGCCGCACCGAGGTCAACAACCGTCATCCCCGGCTTAAAAAGTTTGTCACTTTGCTGTATTTCATCAAGTTTAAACCAGGCACGGGAACGCAACCCCTTTTTCTGTGCCTGTTGAACATATTTATCGCTAAAGTGTTCCTGGAGCCAGCGGCTGGAGCTGGCAGAACGCTTTTTACCTGTCATTTAACATTTCCGTCCTGGTTCATCGTTGCTTGCCTGTGACGTAAATTTCTACGCAGCTATTTGGCGATATAAGGGAGATGGCGGTAGAATGAACCGTTTTCAATCCCAACGTAAGCAAAAATATACGATGAATCTGAGTACTAAACAAAAACAGCACCTTAAAGGTCTGGCACATCCGCTCAAGCCTGTAGTGATGCTTGGCAACAATGGTTTGACCGAAGGGGTGCTTGCCGAGATTGAACAAGCGCTGGAACACCACGAGCTGATCAAGGTGAAAATCGCCTCTGAAGACAGAGACACTAAAAACCTGATCGTGGAAGCCATCGTGCGCGAAACCGGCGCCTGTAATGTACAGGTCATCGGTAAAACGCTGGTGCTCTACCGCCCGTCTAAAGAGCGTAAAATCTCGCTGCCACGTTAAGGATATCCTGAATTAAACACATTTTCTGTGTGAAACGAGGGATTTCTGTCAGCAGGCGAGCAAAATGCCATGCTCCTTGAGTTGATAAAAGGCCGCTACGCGGCCTTTTTCTTTTCTTTACAATGTATCAACATCTTAGTAGAGAAGCGAATTACAGGTATTCAACCTTAATAATTTCGTATTCTACTTCACCGCCAGGGGTGCGGATGGTGACAACATCGTCCTGCTCTTTGCCAATCAGGCCGCGAGCAATCGGCGAGTTCACCGAAATCAGGTTCTGTTTGAAATCAGCTTCATCATCACCCACGATGCGATAGGTCTGCTCTTCGTCGTTGTCCAGGTTCAGCACGGTAACGGTAGAACCAAAGATCACACGGCCATTATTCGGCATCTTAGTGATATCGATAACCTGTGCATTGGACAGCTTTGCTTCGATATCTTTAATACGCCCTTCACAGAAGCCCTGCTGCTCACGCGCGGCGTGGTATTCAGCATTCTCTTTCAGGTCGCCATGCTCGCGCGCATCCGCGATAGCGGCGATGATTTCAGGACGACGCACGGATTTCAGGAAATCCAGCTCTTCGCGCAGTTTTTCGGCACCACGTAAGGTCATCGGAATAGCTTGCATTTGTTATACCTCTTAAACATTCCTGTTGGGAGCAGTGTTCCCTGCTCCTGCCCCCCTTTAAGCGGGCAAGAAGCAAAAAGAAAACCGACCCGGGAGCGATGCCCCAGGTCAGCAGCAATTTTTCAATTTGATACGCATTTTACCGCGAAGTTCACTATGGGTCATCGTTTACTTTGCAGTGCCATGCACCGTAGTATGACGGTTTGTTTTCGGGTTGTTAGCGCGAGATTATGCGATTTTCCAGTTTTATCATCGGATTGACTACCAGTATAACGTTCACCGCTCAGGCCGCGAATGTTGATGAGTACATTAATCAGCTTCCCGCAGGCGCGAACCTCGCCCTGATGGTGCAGAAGGTTGGCGCACAGGCTCCCGAGATTGACTATCACAGTCAACAGATGGCGCTGCCTGCCAGTACCCAAAAGGTGATCACCGCCCTCGCCGCCCTGCTCCAGCTCGGGCCTGACTTCCGTTTTACGACCACCCTTGAAACCAAAGGTAACGTCGAGGGTGGCGAACTGAAAGGCGATCTTATCGCCCGTTTTGGCGGCGATCCGACCTTTAAACGCCAGGATATCCGCAATATGGTTGCGGTGCTGAAAAAAACCGGCGTGCAGAAAATTGACGGCAATGTGCTGATCGATACCTCCATCTTTGCCAGCCACGATAAAGCCCCGGGCTGGCCGTGGAACGACATGACGCAGTGCTTTAGCGCCCCGCCCGCCGCCGCGATTGTTGACCGCAACTGCTTCTCGGTTTCGCTTTACAGTGCGCCAAAGCCGGATGATTTAGCGTTTATCCGCATAGCGTCCTACTACCCGGTCACCATGTTTAGTCAGGTCCGCACGCTGGCCAAGGGCTCTCCTGATGCACAGTATTGCGAACTGGATGTGGTGCCAGGCGATCTTAACCGCTTCACGCTGACCGGCTGCCTGACACAGCGCGCCGATCCGTTGCCGCTGGCTTTTGCGATACAGGATGGCGCAAGCTATGCAGGCGCCATCCTGAAAGATGAGCTGAAACAAGCGGGAATAACCTATTCCGGCACCCTGCTTCGTCAGACGCAGGTCAACCAGCCCGGCACGGTCATCGCCAGCAAACAATCTGCACCGTTGCACGATTTACTGCGAATAATGCTGAAAAAGTCGGACAACATGATTGCCGATACGGTGTTTCGCATGATTGGTCACGCCCGTTTCGGCGTGCCGGGAACCTGGCGCGCGGGTTCAGACGCGGTTCGGCAGATCCTGCGCCAGCAGGCGGGGATCGATCTGGGTAATACCATCGCCGTCGATGGCTCCGGACTATCGCGCCATAATTTGATCTCTCCGGCCACGATGATGCAGGTGCTTCAGTACATTGCACAACATGACACTGAGCTAAACTTTATTTCAATGCTGCCGCTGGCCGGGCATGACGGTTCACTGCAGTACCGCGCAGGGCTTCACGCCGCGGGCGTGGATGGCAAAGTCTCCGCGAAAACAGGCTCACTGCAGGGGGTTTATAACCTTGCAGGCTTCATCACCACTGCCAGCGGACAGCGCATGGCATTCGTGCAGTATCTTTCCGGCTATGCCGTCGAACCGACCGACCAGCGCAATCGTCGTATTCCGCTGGTTCGCTTCGAAAGCAGGCTTTATAAGGACATCTACCAGAATAACTAGCGATGAAACTACTTATAGTTGAAGACGATCTGTTATTGCAGGAAGGGCTGGCGCTGGGGCTGGCCAATGAAGGGTATGCTCTCGACTGTGCAGGCACCGCAGCAGAGGCGGATGCCCTGATCCAGAGCGGCGAATACAGCCTGGTGATCCTCGATTTGGGCTTGCCGGATAAAGACGGCGCCACGCTGCTCAGCCAGTGGCGACGTCGCGGCATCGCCAACCCGGTATTGATCCTGACGGCACGTGATGCCATTGAAGACCGTATCACCGGCCTCGATGCAGGCGCAGACGATTACCTGGTGAAGCCTTTTGCGCTCGCGGAGCTGCAGGCCCGGGTACGAGCGTTGATTCGCCGCTATCAGGGCCATAGTGATAACTTACTGACCGACGGCGATATTACGCTGAATTTGCAAACCCAGCAGGTGCTGCGTCAGGATCAGGCCGTAGAGGTGACGCCAAAAGAGTTCGCCTTGCTTACGCGTCTGATTATGCGCAGCGGGCAAACGGTACACCGAGAAACGCTCCAGCAGGATATCTACTCCTGGCAGGACGATCCCGGGTCAAATACCCTTGAGGTCCATATTCATAACCTGCGGCGTAAGCTCGGCAAAGACAGGATCAAAACCGTTCGCGGCGTCGGCTACCGTCTGGAGAGCCAGAAATGAACAGCATGCGTCGGCGTTTGATGGTGCTGCTGGCGGTCATTCTGTTATTTTTCCAGCTGATAAGCGTCATCTGGCTGTGGCATGAAAGCCGTGAACAGATTGGTTTTCTGGTCAACGAAACGCTGTCAGCGAAAGCGCGCAATAATCACGTTGAGAAAGAGATCCGCGAAGCGATTGCCTCGCTGCTGGTCCCTTCCCTGGTGATGGTCGGTTTTACCCTGTTCTTCTCCTTCTGGGCCGTCACCTGGATAACCCGGCCGCTGAATAAGCTCCGCGACAGCCTCGCTAACCGCTCAGCCGATAACTTAACCCCGCTTCCTATGTATTCCGACATGGAAGAAATTGGCGCGGTGACGACCTCCCTGAACCAGCTGCTGGCCCGGCTGGATAGCACCATTCAGCAGGAGCGTCTCTTCACCGCAGACGCCGCACACGAACTGAGAACGCCTCTGGCCGGTATCCGGCTCCATCTGGAGCTGATGTCGCAGTCAGGTGCGCCTCAGGCCGCCACGCTGGTTAGCCGTATCGATCAGCTCATGCATACCGTCGAACAGCTGCTGATGCTGGCCCGTGCCGGACAGGCAATGGCGAGCGGCCACTACGAAACCGTGAGCTGGACGGAAAATATCATCGAACCTCTCGCCCTTGGGCATGAAGCCAAAGAGCATACGGTGATTTGGCCCGCTAAAAGCGCGCTCACGGTTCAGGGAGACGCCGTTCTCCTGCGCCTGATGCTGCGCAACCTGCTGGAGAATGCCGGGCGCTACAGCCCGACAGGGACAACGATTACAGTGACATTAACCGAGGTCGACGGCGGGACGCAGATCAGCGTTATCGATCAGGGGCCGGGGATTGATGAAGCGCACCGGCAGTCCATTACCGAGCCATTCCGCCGTCTTGACCAGCGCTACGGAGGCAGCGGCCTGGGCCTGAGTATCGTACAGCGCATCCTCCAGCTCCACCACGGCAGGCTGATGCTTGAGAATGGCGCTGAAGGCGGTTTAATCGCCAGCTGCTGGCTGCCCGCAACGCTGGAATAAAAAAGCCCCCATAACGGGGGCTTTGAACAGCAATTAGTGCTTGTAGATGAACTCGACGCCTTCTTCGTCGTCTTCATCCCAGTCATCGTCCCAGTCTTCATCGTCTTCTTCCGCTTCCAGCTCTTCGAGCTGCTGGCGGTGGTAGTCATCCCACATGAATTCGACTTTTTCAGGCTGTTTGACTTCTTCCGCCTGAACAATTGGGTTCTCAATGATGAAGGTCATCACATCCCAGCACAGATCTTTCACGCCGACCTGGCTTGCCGCAGAGATCAGGTAGTATTTATCTTCCCAACCCATCGCTTCAGCAATGGCTTTTGCTTTTGCTTCCGCTTCGGCTTTGTCCATCAGGTCGATCTTGTTGAAGACCAGCCAGCGTGGTTTATTCGCCAGTTTTTCGCTGTATTTCTCCAGCTCGCTAACGATGATGCGGGCGTTTTCAACCGGATCGGAACCGTCGATAGGATCGATATCGATAAGGTGCAGCAGCACGCGGCAGCGCTCAAGGTGTTTCAGGAAGCGAATACCCAGACCCGCCCCTTCCGCGGCGCCTTCAATCAGACCCGGAATATCGGCAACCACAAAGCTCTTCTCGTTATCCATACGGACAACGCCCAGGCTTGGTACCAGCGTGGTAAACGGATAGTCCGCCACTTTTGGCTTGGCTGCAGAGACGGCGCGAATAAACGTCGATTTGCCTGCGTTTGGCATACCCAGCATGCCCACGTCAGCCAGAAGCATCAGCTCCAGCTGCAGGTCGCGCTTATCGCCCGGCGTACCCATCGTTTTCTGACGCGGCGTACGGTTAACGGAAGATTTGAAACGGCTGTTACCCAGACCGTGCCAGCCGCCTTTCGCCACCATCAGGCGCTGACCGTGTTTGGTCATATCACCCATGGTTTCACCCGTCCCCTGGTCAATCACACGCGTACCGACCGGCACTTTAATGGTGACGTCTTTACCGCGTTTCCCGGTACAGTCACGGCTCTGGCCGTTCTGACCACGTTCAGCGCGGAAGGATTTTTCGAAACGGTAGTCGATCAGCGTGTTGAGGTTCTCATCCGCCTCCAGCCACACGTCACCACCATCCCCACCGTCGCCGCCATCAGGACCGCCACGAGGGATATACTTTTCACGGCGGAAGCTCACGCAACCGTTGCCGCCATCACCAGCCACGACCAGGATCGTCGCTTCATCAACAAACTTCATTTTACTCTCCGTAACTCATTCGCCTGAGCGGGGGACTACTACAACCGCTTCATTTTTGCGCCAACGTCCCCAGAGACGATGACCAATGGCGGAATACATCGCGCCCGCAACCACGACAAACGCACCGAGATAACCCAACAGGTTGAGCATCGGTCTGACGAAGACATCGGGCCAGGCCATTGATAACAAATCTGAAAATAACAGCGTAAACAGCGGGGTAAGCGTGATCAACGCGCTCACCTGTGCTGCCTGCCAGCGCGCCATCGCTTCGGCCAGCGCGCCATAACCGACCAGCGTGTTCAGCCCACAAAAAATGAGGCACGCCAGTTGCCAGTCGCTAAGCTGGGAAATTACGCCCGGCTTCGCTAATGGCAGCAATGCTATTGTACACAAAGTGTACAGCAAAAAGAGGATCTGCTGTGAGGCAAGCCGACGCAATAACACCTTTTGCGCGACACCATAGCTCACCCAGACCGTTGCTGCCCCCACACCGAAAATGACACCCCATGTGTAATCCGTCAGGCGGGTAAAAATCTCGATCAGACTGGTGTTGAAGAACATCACCAGACCGCACAACAGCATGCTCGCCCCGATAATCTGCGTACCGCGCATCTTCTCCTTGAGGATAAAGACGCTGGCGATCATCATGCCCACCGGCGAAAGCTGACCAATCACCTGCGACGCCGTGGGGCTGAGATATTGCAGGGAAGAGCTGAACAGGATGAAGTTACCGAACAGACCGCCCGTCGCGATAGCCAGCAGCACCAGCCAGCGCGGTTTACGGAAGAGCCGCAAGGGTGGAAGCTTACCTTTGATGGCCAGAATCGCCCCAAGGCCGATGCTTGCCATCAGAAAGCGATAAAAGACCACCGTAGGGGGTTCCATCACTTCCAGTACCTGCTTCATTGCAATTGGCAGCGCACCCCAGCACATTGCGGTTGTGAGCGCCAAAAGAATTCCTATGCCGGCCTGCTGCTTCATGCCCGTTTTCCCTACAGAAAAAATTACCGGGTTTCCAATGTAAAAAGCCCCGCAACAGGTTGCGGGGCTTTAATCCGTTACCGGACCGAGAAAACCTTACTCAGCAACGATGCTGATGTATTTACGGTTGTTCGGGCCTTTAACTTCAAATTTCACTTTACCGTCTGCTTTAGCAAACAGAGTGTGGTCACGACCGCAACCTACGTTGTTGCCAGCGTGGAATTTGGTACCACGTTGACGAACGATGATGCTACCCGCCAGAACGGATTCGCCACCGAAACGCTTAACGCCCAGGCGTTTAGCTTCTGAATCGCGACCGTTACGTGTGGAGCCGCCAGCCTTTTTATGTGCCATTTAAATCTCTCCTCAGGTCTTAGGCGCTGATGCCAGTAATTTTCACATCAGTGAACCACTGACGGTGGCCCTGCTGCTTACGGTAGTGCTTACGACGACGAAACTTAACGATTTTAACTTTCTCGCCACGACCGTGTGCAACAACTTCAGCTTTGATAACGCCGCCATCAACGAAAGGAACGCCGATTTTGACTTCTTCACCGTTTGCGATCATCAGAACTTCCGCGAACTCAACAGATTCGCCAGTTGCGATGTCCAGCTTTTCCAGGCGAACGGTCTGACCTTCGCTTACTCGGTGTTGTTTACCACCACTTTGGAAAACCGCGTACATATAAACTCCGCTTCCGCGCACGTCCTCGTATGAATCAGAGTGCGCTATAAATATTCACAATAGGGCGCGAATATTACGCAAAACGCGAGCCTTTGACAAGTGCTACCGTCAATACATGAAGAAAAAAAACACAACACGTACGGTAACGTTTATCTGAGCCGTTTTTTCAGTACAATCAGCACTACTATTGATAAACCGAAACCCTTCGTTACCCCATTGTAGATGGGATCAACAGGATAAAAAGCCCGGCTTTTGCGATGAATTTAGAAAAAATCAACGAGTTAACCGCGCAAGATATGGCGGGTGTGAATGCAGCAATCCTGGAGCAACTCAACTCTGACGTTCAGCTGATCAATCAGTTGGGCTATTACATTGTCAGCGGCGGCGGTAAACGCATTCGTCCGATGATTGCCATTCTGGCTGCCAGAGCCGTTGGTTATCAGGGAAATGCTCACATCACTATCGCAGCGCTCATCGAATTTATCCACACGGCGACGCTTCTGCACGACGATGTGGTGGATGAATCGGATATGCGTCGTGGCAAAGCCACGGCTAACGCCGCGTTCGGAAACGCAGCCAGCGTCCTGGTGGGGGATTTTATCTATACCCGCGCCTTCCAGATGATGACCAGCCTGGGTTCCCTGAAAGTGCTGGAAGTAATGTCTGAAGCCGTTAACGTCATCGCTGAAGGCGAAGTGCTGCAGCTGATGAACGTCAACGACCCGGACATCACCGAAGAAAACTACATGCGCGTCATCTACAGCAAAACCGCGCGTCTGTTTGAAGCGGCGGCCCAGTGTTCCGGCATTTTGGCTGGCTGTACCGAAGCACAGGAAAAAGGCCTGCAGGACTATGGCCGCTATCTGGGCACAGCCTTCCAGCTGATTGACGATCTGCTGGACTACAGTGCGGACGGCGAGACGCTCGGCAAAAACGTTGGCGATGACCTGAACGAAGGCAAACCGACCCTGCCGCTGCTCCACGCCATGCGTAACGGAACGGCAGATCAGGCGAAAATGATCCGTGAAGCGATTGAGCAGGGAAATGGTCGCCATCTTCTGGAACCTGTGCTTGAAACCATGGCGATCTGCGGCTCGCTGGAATGGACGCGTCAGCGTGCGGAAGAAGAAGCCGACAAAGCCATCGAAGCACTCCAGGTCATTCCCGACAGCCCATGGCGCGAGGCACTGATTGGTCTTGCCCACATCGCCGTTCACCGCGACCGTTAATCTTGCTTTCTCTCCCCGCGTTCCTGGCGGGGAGATTCCAGTACACACCCGTAAATTCCGCATTCACGTAAATTCATCGGTTTAGAGACCGCATGAATAAAGCCGTGTCTTATTCTGAATATTCCTTCAAGTAACGCGAACTTTTTAGAACAAGAGTTCGAAATGGGTATAGTAAACCCGTCGTTTCAGAAGAAACGGCGTAGGTGAATCCGAACTTAAGGACGGCGTTATGGATACGAAATTTATCGACTGGCACACGGCTGATATTATTGCCGCACTGCGCAAAAGAGGCACTTCACTGGCAGCAGAGTCCCGCCGCCATGGACTGAGTTCTTCAACTCTGGCAAACGCCCTCACCCGCCCCTGGCCAAAAGGAGAATTAATTATCGCGACGGCGCTGGATACGCATCCGTGGGTGATTTGGCCTTCGCGCTACCACGATCCCGTTACCCATGAATTTATCGACAGATCGCGCATGATTCGCCAGAGAAAAATAAAAAAAGAACCGCAGGAATAACGCGTTTTTTGACAGGAACAGCAACCCCCCGGTCATGTCTGGCAGGGGGCTGCCGGAACGATTACTCGCCCTTCACACGCTCGATATTGGCACCCAGCGCGCGCAGTTTATCTTCGATACGCTCATAGCCACGATCGATGTGATAAATACGATCCACGATCGTTGTACCTTCCGCGATACAACCCGCCAACACCAGGCTGGCAGACGCACGCAGATCGGTTGCCATCACCTGAGCGCCGGACAGTGTCTCAACGCCATGGCAAATCACGGTATTACTTTCGATCTCAGCACGTGCACCCATACGGATCAGCTCCGGTACGTGCATAAAGCGGTTCTCGAAAATGGTTTCAGTGATGAAGCCAGTCCCTTCGGCGACCAGGTTCAACAAGGTGAACTGCGCCTGCATGTCCGTTGGGAACGCCGGGTGTGGCGCCGTACGCACATTGACCGCTTTTGGACGCTGTCCATGCATATCGAGGCTGATCCAGTCTTCACCGATTTCGATATCCGCTCCGGCATCACGCAGTTTCGCCAGCACCGCATCCAGCGTATCAGGCTGTGCGTTGCGACAAACAATCTTCCCGCCAGAGATCGCGGCAGCGACCAGGAAGGTACCGGTTTCGATACGGTCCGGCAGTACGCGATAGACCCCCCCGCCCAGACGTTCAACGCCTTCGATGGTGATACGGTCGGTACCCTGACCGGAGATCTTCGCACCCAGCGCCACGAGGAAGTTGGCGGTATCCACAATTTCCGGTTCGCGCGCGGCGTTTTCGATGATAGTGGTCCCTTCTGCCAGCGTTGCCGCAGACATAATGGTTACCGTTGCGCCTACGCTCACTTTGTCCATAACAATGTGCGCGCCTTTCAGACGACCATTGACGGACGCTTTAACGTAGCCTTCTTCCAGCTTGATCTCTGCGCCCAGTTTTTCCAGACCAAAGATGTGCAGGTCAACCGGACGCGCACCGATGGCGCAGCCACCTGGCAGCGAAACCTGACCCTGACCGAAACGCGCCACCAGTGGGCCAAGCGCCCAGATGGAAGCACGCATGGTTTTCACCAGATCGTAAGGCGCAGAGAAGTTGTTCACCTTGCTGGCATCGATCCAGACGGAACCGTTACGCTCGACTTTCGTGCCCAACTGGGTGAGCAGCTTCATGGTGGTGTCGATATCTTTCAGCTTCGGTACGTTCTGAATCTCTACCGGCTCTTCCGCGAGCAGCGCAGCAAAGAGGATGGGCAGCGCGGCGTTTTTCGCGCCAGAAATTGTGACTTCGCCCTGGAGACGCGTTGGCCCCTGTACACGAAATTTATCCATTGTGTGCTCTCTTATAAATTCAACCGTGCTGCGGGCCTGTCGCCCTCAGCTCAAAAACCGTTTAGTTTGCGATCGCGTGCCCACTCTTGCGGGGTGTACGCTTTAATCGACAGGGCGTGGATGCGGTTATCCGCAATATATTCCATCAGCGGCGCGTACACAGCCTGCTGTTTCTTCACACGGCTCATACCGTCGAACATCTCACCCACAGCAATAACCTGGAAGTGACTGCCATCGCCAGTGACGTGGGCTTCCTGAAGGGAGAGTGCATTCATCAGCACTGTCTGGATTTCATGATTTTCCATGGGTTCTTAATCATCTGATAGTGAAAACAAGCCCAACATCTTAGAGCAAAGTGGCGTCGTCTTAAACAAGCAAAAAGCCCCGACGATGAAACTGTCAGGGCTTTCGGAAGTAACGCACTGAAAATATTAACGAGGCAATACGTCCTGAGGGAGATTGTAGAGCTGCGCAAGGGTCACGACATTCTCGCTCGCGCCGCGAAGCGTGACGCTCGCCCCCAGCTTTTTCCCTACTGCAACCAGATGGGCAAGCAGCGCAACGCCTGCCGTATCCACCCGCGTGACGTCAGTTAAGTCAATGAGCGTCACGCCCTGCATGGCCTCATGGCGTTTATCCCATAAGGGGTTCAGCAGATCCTGATCCAGCTCACCGGACAGCTTTAATGTCTCGCCTTCACGCGACCAGCTGAGTTGCTGTGACATTACTTCTTCTCGTCCAGCGTGATTTTCTGACGAGCAATGGACTGCAGCTGCGCGGTCAGGCCATCAATTCCCTTGGTGCGCAGCAGGTCACTCCACTCGTTCTGTTTGGTGGTGATCATGCTTACGCCTTCGGCGATCATGTCATACGCCTGCCAGTGGCCGGTCTGGCTGTTTTTACGCCACTGGAAATCCAGACGCACCGGCGGACGGCCGTTAGGATCGTTGATCGTTACGCGAATAGGGACGATGGTCGCATCACCCAGCGGCTGCTCCGGGGCGATCTGATAGGTCTGACCGTGGTACATTGCCAGCGCCTGACCATAAGCCTGCTTCAGGTATTCACGGAAAGCGGCAAAATAGGCCTCACGCTGCGCCGGGGTCGCGTCTTTGTAATAGCGGCCCAGCACCAGCGCTCCCGCATATTTAATCTGCACGTACGGCAGCAGCTCCTGGTCAACCACATCACGCAGGTAATCAGGATTAGCACGAATCTTAGGCTGCTCGTTTTTAAGACGATCGAAGGTTTTCTTCGCGGCCTCGTCCATCAGTTTGTACGGGTTACTCTGATCCGCCGCGTGCACCGCGGTGAGAGGGGCGATGACCAGCATGGCAACCATTAACAGTCGTTTAAACATGAATGACTTCTCCTGATATTAATTCGCAGCACCTGGGGTCGGCGCAGCGTTGGTATGGTCTTCACTCTGCGCAGGGGCATTGTCAGACTTTTTATCATCCCCTTTACTGTTGTAAAGGAACTGACCAATCATATCTTCCAGCACCATGGCGGACTTGGTGTCCTGGATCACGCTCCCGTCCTTAAGGATAGTCGTTCCCAGCTCGGGGTCTTCAAAACCGACGTTAAGCGCCAGATATTGTTCGCCCAGCAGACCGGAAGTCCGGATAGACAGGGAGCTGGTGTCCGGAATGTGGTTGTAACGCTCTTCGATATCCATCGCGACGCGCGGCAGATAGGTCTTCTCATCCAGCGTAATGTCAGATACGCGGCCGATCACCACGCCGCCAATACGGACCGGTGAACGCGCCTTCAGCCCGCCGATGTTATCGAAGGTGGCATAGATGCGATACGTCGGCTCGGTGCGTACAGACGTGATATCTGCCGCTCTCAGGCAGATAAACAGCGCGGCCAGCAGCGCCAGCAGCAGGAATACACCGACCCAAATTTCATTTTTTCTCGTTTGCATGAACTCAATTCCCAAACATCAGTGCGGTGAGCACAAAATCCAGACCCAGTACGGCCAGCGACGAATGAACGACTGTACGTGTAGTAGCGCGGCTAATGCCCGCCGACGTCGGAATCGCATCGTAACCATTAAACAATGCAATCCAGGTAACCGTAATGGCAAATACCACGCTCTTAATCAGGCAGTTAACCAGATCCATTCGCAGGTCAATGGCGTCCTGCATGGCAGACCAGAAGAAACCGGCGTCAATGCCTTTCCAGTGCACGCCAACCAGCGAACCGCCCCAGATACCCACGGCGACAAACAGAATCGTCAGCAGCGGTAAAGAGATGACCCCCGCCCAGAAACGCGGCGAGATCACGCGACGCAGCGGATCGACCGCCATCATCTCCATGCTGGAGAGCTGCTCGGTCGCGCGCATCAGGCCAATTTCAGCGGTTAAGGCTGACCCCGCGCGCCCGGCGAACAACAGCGCCGCCACAACGGGCCCCAGTTCACGCAGCAGCGAGAGCGCCACCAGCATCCCGAGGCTGGTTTCCGCACTGTAGGTAGTCAGCACCAGGTAGCCCTGCAGACCCAGCACCATCCCGATAAACAGACCGGAGACAATGATGATGAGCATCGACAGCACGCCGACATTATAAAGCTGCCGCACCAATAGCGGCGCGTGCTTACGGAATTCCGGTTTGCCGACCAGCGCGTTGAATAACATCAATCCGGCACGCCCGAACGTCCTGATGGTTTTTATGCCACGGTGTCCGAGAGCGGCCAACGCATTTAACAGCATGAGTGGCTTAACTCCCTATTCCCAGTAAATCGTCACGATAGTCGCCCGCCGGGTAGCGGAACGGCACAGGGCCATCGGCAATACCGTCAAGGAACTGCCGCACGCGTGGATCGCAATTTTCCTGCAGCGCCTGGGCGCTACCGTGTGCGACGATCTTTTTGTCCGCTACGATGTAGGCGTAATCGGCAATGCTCAGCACTTCAGGTACATCGTGAGACACCACAATGCAGGTGACGCCAAGCGCGCTATTCAGTTCAGAGATGAGCTTCACCAGCACGCCCATCGTGATGGGATCCTGCCCGACAAACGGTTCGTCGAACATGATTAAATCAGGTTCTAGTGCGATGGCGCGCGCGAGCGCGGCACGACGCGCCATCCCGCCGGACAGCTCCGAAGGCATCAGTTTCGCGGCGCCCCGCAGCCCGACGGCTTCAAGCTTCATCATCACCGTGCTTTTCAGCAGCGCAGGCGGCAGGCTGGTATGCTCGCGCAGCGGATAGGCCACGTTATCAAAGACGTTCATGTCGGTGAACAAGGCCCCCGACTGAAAGAGCATGCTCATGCGTTTGCGAACAGTATACAGGCGCGAGCGTGACATCTCCGGGATGTTTTCGCCATCAAAGAGGATCTCACCGCTATCCGGTGGGATCTGCCCACCAATAAGGCGAAGCAGGGTCGTTTTACCGATCCCGGACGGCCCCATGATGGCAGTGATCTTGCCACGCGGCACGGTCAACGAAATATCATCAAATATCAATCTGTTGGCGCGAGAAAAACTCACCCCGCGGACATCGACTAAATTCGCCATAGTTTGGCTCATTTATGGTTCCTTTCTTATCCTGCTCACGTTAAGGCATGTAGCCTGAATCAGCCCTAAACTCAGCATTTTTACAGAATAATAACCGTAGAGGTTAGCGAAAGCTGGCATTTGTTTTACTTTTCCGGCGCATAAAGTCAAAATTAGGAATTCGTTACGCCTCAGACTGTATGCAGTCCAGCCATTCCCGAGCAATGGACCGACGAGTATACCTGAAGAAAGGACTTTTGATGCTTTTAGCAACAGCACTGTTAATAATTGGTTTACTGTTGGTGGTCTACAGTGCTGACCGTTTAGTGTTTGCTGCATCTATCCTGTGTCGCCTGAGTGGCGTACCGCCTGTCGTCATCGGGATGACCGTGGTCAGCGTAGGAACGTCACTTCCTGAAATCATCGTCTCTGTCTCGGCATCGCTGCATGGCCAGGTAGACCTGGCAGTCGGCACCGCGATTGGCTCTAACATCGTCAATATTTTATTGATTTTGGGCCTGGCCGCGCTGCTCCATCCATTTCGCGTGCATTCTGATGTTCTGCGCCGTGAATTGCCGCTAATGTTACTCGTAAGCCTGCTGGCAGGGTGCGTATTTTACGATGGCGTACTGAGCTACAGCGACGGCATTTTCTTGCTGGCGCTGGCCGTTATTTGGCTGCTGTATAGTGTTAAAATCGCCCGTCAGGCTGAAAAGCAGGGTCAGGATAGCCTCACGCGTGAGCAGGTCGCCGAGCTTCCACGAGAAGGCACGCTGCCTGTTGCCCTGCTCTGGCTGGGCGTCGCGCTGATCATCATGCCGATGGCAACGCGCATGGTCGTGGATAACGCGACGGTGCTGGCGAACTATTTTGCCATCAGCGAGCTGACCATTGGCCTGACGGTGATTGCCATCGGCACCAGCCTGCCGGAGCTGGCCACCGCCATTGCGGGGGCCCGTAAAGGTGAGGATGACATTGCCATTGGTAATATCATCGGCTCTAACATTTTTAATATCGCCATTGTGATGGGCCTGCCGGCCCTGATTTCGCCAGGGCCCTTTAATCCCCTGGCGTTCTCACGTGATTACGGCGTGATGTTGCTGGTCAGCGTGATTTTTGCCCTGCTCTGCTGGCGGCGGCAACGACAGATCGGTAAAGGCGCAGGCGCGCTGCTGACGGGTGGATTTATCGTATGGATGGCGATGCTGTACTGGCTCTCGCCTCTTCTCTCTGGGTAAACGGAAACGCATTATGTCGCAAATAGAATTGCAGCCGGGTTTTGACTTTCAGAAAGCAGGCAAAGACGTTCTGGAGATTGAACGTGAAGGTCTGGCGCAGTTAGATCAGTACATAAATCAGGATTTTAGTCTGGCATGTGAGAAGATATTCTACTGTGCCGGCAAAGTCGTGGTGATGGGGATGGGCAAGTCCGGCCACATTGGACGCAAAATGGCGGCAACCTTTGCCAGTACCGGCACCTCGTCCTTCTTTGTCCACCCGGGGGAAGCCGCGCACGGGGACCTGGGTATGGTCACGCCGCAGGATATCGTCATCGCACTCTCCAACTCCGGTGAGTCCAATGAAATCCTGGCGCTGATCCCGGTACTGAAGCGACTGCAGGTGCCGCTGATTTGCATGACCAGCCGTCCGGAAAGCAGCATGGCGCGCGCCGCCGATATTCACCTGTGCGTGAAGGTTCCCAAGGAGGCCTGTCCACTCGGCCTGGCGCCGACCTCCAGCACCACCGCGGCACTGGTTATGGGCGATGCCCTTGCCGTTGCGCTGCTGGAAGCCCGTGGCTTTACGCCGGAAGATTTCGCGCTGTCCCACCCGGGCGGCGCGCTCGGGCGCAAGCTCCTGCTGCGGGTAAACGATATTATGCACACCGGGGATGAGATCCCTCACGTCAGTAAAGAAGCCTCCCTGCGTGATGCGCTGCTGGAAATCACCCGCAAGAATCTGGGGATGACGGTCGTGTGCGACGATCTGATGAAAATTCAGGGGATCTTCACCGATGGCGACCTGCGTCGCGTGTTCGATATGGGTGTCGATGTCCGCACGCTCGGTATTGCCGATGTGATGACGCCCGGCGGCATCCGCGTCCGTCCGGGTACGCTGGCCGTGGACGTGCTGAACCTGATGCAGTCCCGCCATATCACCTCCGTTATGGTTGCCGATGGCGACCAGTTGCTGGGTGTGGTACATATGCATGATCTGCTGCGCGCAGGCGTAGTGTAATGAAGGATAAGACAATGAGTAATGCGGGTGCATCCCTTGCAACCTGTTATGGGCCGGTCAGTACACAGATGATGGCAAAGGCGGAAAACATTCGTCTGCTGATCCTGGATGTGGATGGGGTCCTCTCCGACGGCCTGATTTACATGGGCAATAATGGTGAAGAGCTGAAGGCGTTTAACGTTCGCGATGGCTACGGTATCCGCTGTGCGCTCACCTCGGGGATTGAGGTGGCGATCATCACCGGGCGAAACGCTAAACTGGTAGAAGACCGCTGTGAAACCTTAGGTATTACCCATCTGTATCAGGGCCAGTCCGATAAGATGGCAGCGTTCAATGATTTACTGGGTAAACTGGCTATCGCGCCGGAAAACGTGGCCTACGTCGGGGACGACCTGATTGACTGGCCCGTGATGGCTGAAGTTGGGCTGAGCATCGCCGTTGCCGATGCGCATCCGCTGCTGATCCCGCGCGCCGACTACGTTACCCACATCAACGGTGGCCGCGGCGCTGTCCGTGAAGTCTGCGATCTGCTTCTGCTGGCGCAGGGCAAGCTTGATGAGGCCAAAGGGCAATCGATATGAGTAAAACCAGACGTTGGATTATCATTTTGCTTTCGCTTGTCGCACTGGTATTGATTGGCGTGAACCTTGCCGATCGCGACGATACGCAAACGGAAGTGATCAACAATAACGATCCAACCTATAAAAGCGATCACAGCGACACCGTGGTCTACAGCCCGGAAGGCGCGCTGAACTATCGCCTGATTGCCCAGCATGTTGAATATTTTTCAGATGACGGTATTTCGTGGTTTACCCAGCCTGTCATGACCACCTTTGATAAGGACAAAGTGCCGACGTGGTCAATTAAGTCAGATCGGGCAAAACTGACAAATGACCGTATGCTTTATCTGTATGGTCACGTTGAAGTCAACGCCCTGACCGCCGACTCGCAACTGCGAAAAATTACGACGGATAATGCCCAGATCAACCTGGTAACCCAGGACGTGACGTCGCAGGATCTGGTCACACTGTATGGCACAACATTTAATTCCAGCGGTTTGAGAATGCGCGGGAACTTACGCAGCAAGAACGCCGAGCTGATTGAAAAGGTTAGAACCTCCTATGAAATTCAAAACAAACAAACTCAGCCTTAAAGTAATTATCGCCAGCGCGATGCTGGCGACCAGTCTCCCCGCGCTTGCTGTAACGGGCGATACCGACCAGCCGATCCATATCGAGTCCGACACCCAGTCTCTCGATATGCAGGGTAACGTCGTCACCTTCACGGGTAACGTCGTCATGACCCAGGGCACCATCAAAATCAACGCCGACAAAGTGGTCGTGACCCGTCCGGGTGGCGAGCAGGGCAAAGAGATTATCGATGGCTATGGTAATCCGGCGACCTTCTACCAGATGCAGGACAACGGCAAGCCGGTGAAAGGCCGCGCCACGCACATGCACTATGAGCTGGCGAAGGACCTGGTCATCCTGACCGGCAATGCCTATCTGGAACAGCTGGACAGCAACATTACCGGCGACCAGATTACCTATCTGGTTAAAGAGCAAAAAATGCAGGCCTCCAGCGAGAAAGGCAAACGCGTCACCACCGTTCTGGTTCCGTCGCAGCTGCAGGATAAAGGCAAGGGCCAGGCCCCGGCACAGAAGAAGAGTAACTAATTCGTTATGGCAACATTAACTGCAAAAAATCTCGCGAAGGCCTATAAGGGCCGCCGTGTCGTAGAAGATGTCAGTCTGACCGTTAACTCCGGCGAAATCGTGGGGCTGCTTGGCCCGAACGGTGCGGGTAAAACGACAACCTTCTACATGGTCGTGGGTATTGTGCCGCGCGATGCCGGCAACATTATCATTGACGATGAAGACATCAGCCTTCTGCCGCTGCACGCGCGCGCGCGTCGCGGGATCGGCTATCTGCCGCAGGAAGCCTCCATTTTCCGTCGTCTCAGCGTTTACGACAACCTGATGGCGGTCCTGCAAATTCGTAACGATCTGACCAACGAACAGCGTCAGGATCGTGCCAACGAGCTGATGGAAGAGTTCCACATCGAGCATCTGCGCGACAGCCTCGGTCAGGCACTCTCCGGGGGCGAACGCCGTCGTGTTGAGATTGCGCGTGCGCTGGCCGCAAACCCGAAATTTATCCTGCTGGATGAACCGTTTGCGGGCGTTGACCCGATCTCCGTTATCGACATCAAACGTATCATTGAACACCTGCGCGACAGCGGGCTTGGCGTACTGATCACCGACCACAACGTGCGTGAAACGCTGGCCGTGTGTGAACGCGCCTATATTGTGAGCCAGGGCAATCTGATCGCCCACGGTACGCCGCAGCAGATCCTCGAAGACGATCATGTTAAGCGCGTCTATCTTGGGGAAGACTTCAGACTCTGATAGGGTAGAGGTAACGTAACGCCGAACCGGAGAAAAATGCTCTGAACATGAAGCAAGGTTTGCAATTAAGGCTCAGCCAACAACTGGCGATGACGCCGCAGCTACAGCAGGCAATTCGCCTGTTGCAACTGTCCACGTTAGAACTTCAGCAGGAGCTCCAGCAGGCGCTGGACAGCAACCCCCTGCTGGAACAAACCGATCTTCATGACGAGGTAGATACCCAGCAATCGCAGGATACAGAAGCGCTCGATACCGCGGATGCACTCGAACAAAAAGAGATGCCCGACGAGCTTCCGCTGGATGCCAGCTGGGATGAAATCTACACCGCCGGAACCCCTTCCGGTACGCGTGCAGACTACCAGGACGATGAGCTACCGGTCTATCAGGGAGAAACCACCCAGTCGCTGCAGGATTACCTGATGTGGCAGGTGGAACTCACCCCCTTCTCCGATACCGACCGCGCGATTGCCACGTCAATTGTCGATGCCGTTGACGACACCGGCTATTTGACCGTCACGCTGGACGATATTCTGGAAAGCATGGGCGACGACGAGATTGAGCTTGAGGAAGTTGAAGCCGTTCTGAAGCGCATCCAGCGTTTCGATCCGGTAGGCGTAGCCGCAAAAGATCTGCGCGACTGCCTGCTGATCCAGCTTTCTCAGTTCAGCAAAGAGACGCCATGGCTCGACGAGGCGCGCCTAATCATCAGCGATCACCTGGATCTGCTGGCGAACCACGATTTCCGCACCCTGATGCGCGTCACGCGCCTGAAAGAAGAGGTGCTGAAAGAAGCGGTGAATCTGATCCAGTCGCTCGATCCGCGCCCCGGTCAGTCGATCCAGACCAGCGAACCCGAGTACGTGATCCCGGATGTGCTGGTCAGAAAAAATAACGGCCGCTGGGTCGTTGAACTGAACTCTGACAGTATCCCTCGCCTGCAAATCAACCAGCAGTATGCCTCCATGTGCACCAGCGTGCGTAACGACTCCGACAATCAATATATTCGTAGCAATTTGCAGGAAGCGCGATGGCTGATCAAAAGTCTGGAGAGCCGAAATGATACGCTGCTACGCGTCAGCCGCTGCATTGTGGAACAGCAGCAGGCGTTCTTTGAGCAGGGTGAAGAGTATATGAAACCGATGGTGCTGGCGGATATCGCCCAGGCCGTCGAGATGCATGAATCAACCATTTCCCGTGTCACCACGCAGAAGTATCTGCACAGTCCACGCGGTATTTTTGAGCTTAAGTATTTCTTCTCCAGCCATGTGAATACCGAGGGCGGCGGCGAAGCGTCGTCCACGGCCATTCGTGCCCTGGTGAAGAAGTTGATCGCCGCGGAGAACCCCGCGAAGCCGCTAAGCGACAGTAAGTTAACCACCATGCTGTCCGATCAGGGTATTATGGTGGCACGTCGTACTGTTGCGAAGTATCGAGAGTCTTTATCCATTCCGCCGTCCAACCAGCGTAAACAGCTGGTCTGACACAACCGATAAGGAAGACACTATGCAGCTCAACATCACTGGACAAAACGTCGAAATTACTGAGGCTTTACGCGACTTTGTGAACACGAAGTTTGCAAAACTCGAGCAGTATTTCGAAAGGATCAATCAGGTCTATATTGTGTTGAAAGTGGAGAAAGTGACTCATATCTCGGATGCCACCCTGCATGTTAACGGGGGTGAACTGCATGCCAGTGCGGAAGGGCAAGACATGTACGCTGCTATCGACGGCTTGATTGATAAGCTTGCGCGACAGCTCAATAAACATAAAGATAAACTGAAACAACACTAATTGTCCGGGCAGTTAACGGGTGCAGGACGGCCTGTTGTGAAACACAACAGGCCATTTGTACAGTTAGCGCTTAGGTGAAATTATGATGAACAACGATTCCGCTCTTCAACTGAGCAATGTCCTTAACCAGGAATGTACCCGCAGTGCGGTTCACTGCCAGAGCAAAAAACGTGCGCTGGAGATCATCAGTGAACTGGCCGCAAAACAGCTGGGCCTGCCGCCGCAGGTGGTGTTCGAAGCGATTCTGACCCGTGAAAAGATGGGCAGTACCGGTATCGGCAACGGCATCGCGATCCCGCATGGCAAACTGGAAGAGGATACCCTGCGTGCCGTCGGTGTGTTTGTGCAGCTTGAAACACCGATCGCCTTCGATGCCATTGATAACCAGCCCGTCGATCTCCTCTTCGCGCTGCTGGTGCCTGCTGACCAGACGAAAACCCATCTGCATACGCTGTCGCTGGTCGCCAAGCGTCTGGCTGACAAAACCATTTGCCGTCGACTGCGCTCGGCTCAAAGTGATGAAGAGCTCTATCAAATTATCACTGAAGCAGAAGGCAATCAGGATGATGCATAACCAGGAGATGGCCTTCACATCTGTTGTCCTGAGGAGAAACGGAACATGGTGCTGATGATTGTCAGTGGCCGTTCAGGGTCGGGGAAATCCGTTGCTCTGCGCGCGCTGGAAGACATGGGTTTTTACTGCGTCGATAACCTGCCGGTCGTGTTGTTGCCCGAACTGGCCCGTACGCTGGCGGAGAGACAAACCTCGGCCGCCGTCAGTATCGACGTTCGTAACATGCCTGAATCGCCAGAGATCTTCGAACAGGCCATGAGTAACCTGCCCGATGCGTTCTCGCCGCAGCTGCTGTTCCTTGATGCAGACCGTAATACCCTGATCCGCCGCTACAGCGATACCCGTCGTTTGCACCCGCTTTCCAGTAAGAACCTCTCTCTGGAAAGTGCTATCGATGAAGAGAGCGATCTGCTGGAGCCGTTGCGCTCTCGTGCCGACCTGATTGTCGATACCTCTGAGATGTCCGTTCACGAGCTGGCAGAAATGCTGCGTACCCGGTTGTTGGGTAAACGCGAGCGCGAACTGACGATGGTGTTCGAATCCTTTGGCTTCAAGCACGGTATCCCGATCGATGCGGATTATGTTTTCGACGTGCGCTTCCTGCCGAACCCGCACTGGGATCCGAAACTGCGGCCCATGACCGGTCTGGATAAACCCGTCGCGGCCTTCCTCGACAGGCACACAGAAGTTCACAATTTTATCTACCAGACGCGAAGCTACCTTGAGCTATGGTTACCTATGCTGGAGACAAACAATCGTAGCTACCTGACGGTAGCGATTGGCTGTACCGGCGGTAAACATCGTTCGGTTTATATCGCCGAACAGCTGGCCGACTATTTCCGCTCGCGCGGAAAGAACGTTCAGTCCCGTCATCGCACGCTGGAAAAACGTAAAACATGACCGTAAAACAGACCGTTGAGATCACCAATAAGCTGGGCATGCATGCGCGCCCGGCGATGAAGCTGTTTGAGCTGATGCAGGGTTTCGATGCAGAAGTTCTGCTGCGGAATGACGAAGGTACCGAAGCGGAAGCGAACAGCGTGATCGCGCTGCTGATGCTGGATTCCGCCAAAGGGCGTCAGATTGAAGTCGAAGCCACCGGCCCTCAGGAAGAGGAAGCGCTGGCGGCGGTGATTGCGCTGTTTAACGCGGGGTTCGACGAAGATTAAGGTCTCTCCCCTTCAGGCGGGTGGCGCTGCGCTTACCCGCCCTACATAAGTTTGTTGCTCTCCATAAACCCTTCTCCTCCCAACTGACGCATCTGGCGCATAATCCACGCCTGACGGCTACGCACGTAGCCTGATGGGGCACTGGCTTTAAAACGGATGGGATTAGGCAGAACAGCCGCGAGCAGCGCCGCCTCCGACATGCTCAGCTTGCTGGCGGGTTTATTAAAATAGCGTTGTGATGCAGCTTCGACACCAAATACCCCGTCGCCAAACTCGGCAACGTTGAGATACACGGTCAGAATGCGCTTTTTGCTCCAGACCGTTTCCATGCCCAGGGTTAATCCCGCTTCCAGCCCCTTTCGCACCCAGCTGCGGCCGTCCCACAGAAACAGATTTTTGGCCGTCTGCTGCGACAACGTTGACGCGCCACGCACGCGGTTTTCATGACGTTCGTTATGCGCCAGTGCCTTCTCAATCGCGGCCACATCGAATCCCCAGTGCTCCGGGAATTTCTGGTCCTCCGCTGCGATGACCGCCAGCCCCATGAACGGCGAGATCTCGTCCATGCTTACCCAGTCAGAATGGGCGACATAGCCGAAATCACCGCTGAGCCACGCACCGAGCTGACGCTCAACCATCACGGCGGAGAACGGAACCGGCATAATGCTGAACAGGGCGAGTCCACCGCCCCAAAACACCGCCAGCACCAGAACGATGCGCAATAAAGTACGTTTTACCCACGCACCTGCGCCGGATTGACGACTCATTCAGCCAGCACCAGCACGCGGGCGACCAGCTTTTCGATTCCCGTGGCCGCTTCTGCAATATTCTGCGCCAGCATATAGGCCGGCGTGGTAACAATTTTATTATCTTCATCAACCACAATGTCATCCACCGGGCACGGAACGTGTTCGCCCCCCATTTCCTCGACGATCTCCGCGGTATCAATATCCGTCCCGATGGTCAGGCGCAGCGGGAAATCAAAAATCTTAGGCAACATCGCCGGTGCGATACAGATAAAGCCCAGCGGTTTCCCTGCCGCATGCATGGCCTGCGACAGCGCTTTGAGATGAGGATCGATCTGACACTCCGCGCCCTGCGCGGCAAAGGTACTGAGATTTTTGGCCGCGCCAAATCCACCCGGCACAATGAGCGCATCAAGCTCTGCGGCGTCTGCCTGAATAAGAGGATGGATGTCACCTCGCGCAATACGTGCGGCTTCAATCAGCACGTTACGGGTTTCCGCCATTGGTTCACCGGTCAGATGGTTAATCACATCCGCCTGATTTTTGTCTGGCGCAAAACAAATCACCTCTGCTCCCTGCTTAGCCAGGGCCAGCAGCGTAATGACGGCTTCGTGTATCTCAGAACCATCGTAAACACCACATCCGCTGAGCACGACACCAATCTTTTTCATCATGACAATCCTTTTCTGCAACTTGCTGAAGCACATTAATAATTTTGATTAAAACGCTATGCTTCACACATTTCACTGATTCATGTAACAAACCATTTAAGATTTGCTATCTTATCTGCGTGCGGCCTAAATTTTTCAGGCAGCGCCCTTTCGAAAATAACGTTTAAAAACAGGCGCAGCCACGATTTCCCTGGTGTTGGCGCAGTATTCGCGCACCCCGGTTAATCCGGGGTCATTTTTTTCTGGCGTCAACCCAGGCTTTAAGCACCGCAACATCGTTTTGCCACTCTTGCTTCATCTCTTCAACCCAATCACCCACGTTATCTTCCCATGCAGGTAAATCAGGCGACTGAATCTGTTGTCCCAGTTGCTGCAGGTGGCGTAAGCCAACCGAGCCGGCTGCACCTTTGATTTTATGTCCTTCTTCCACGATACCCTTCTGGTCACGGGCCGTCAGGTTGGATTCCAGCACGCTCAGATAGCCCGGCATCATTTTTTCGAACACGGCCAGACCGTCGGTAATCAGTTTCGGCCCCACCAGATCGATATACTGCTCCAGCATCGCGGTATCGAGTATCGTTTGGGCTTTTGCGCTATCAACAGACGTCATGGTGCTCTCCTCTTCATCATGGGTATCCCAGAACTTTTTGATCATAGCGGTCAGAGCAGGCACCGCCAGCGGCTTGCTGAGTACATCGTCCATACCGGCATCGAGATACTCTTTTTTATCTTTCAGCACGTTCGCTGTCAGGGCAACCAGCGGCGGCAGTTCGTCGGCCGCGTACTGACGCGTCAGCTCGCGCGAGATATCCAGCCCGGTCATATCCGGTAATTGAATATCCAGCAGAACAAGATCGTATTCGCCGGGTTTAAACATCTCCAGCGCGGCTTTGCCGGTCATCGCGACATCCACGCTGTTGCCCAGTTTTTCCAGCACCGAGCGCGCCACGATCACGTTCAGCTCAATGTCTTCCACCAGCAGGACGTGCAGGGCAGGTAGCGGCATATCGTCATTTTCAAAGGTATCTTCTACCTCTTCCGCCACCGCTGGCGCATGGACCGTCAGCGTGAAGGTTGACCCTTTCCCCGGCTGGCTGGCTACGGTGATATCACCGCCCATGCTCTTCGCCAGACGTTTAGAGACCGCCAGGCCAATGCCTGTTCCGGTCGCCGGTTTCCCGCCGTTGCTGTCTTTCACCTGGTAGTACATGGCAAAGATCTTGTCCTGCTCTTCCTGCGGAATACCAATTCCGGAGTCCTCTACCTCGAAGTGCAGCATGTCGCCTTCGTCATAGCGGATACGCACCGCCACCTGCCCCTTCTGGGTGAATTTCACCGCGTTGCTGATCAGGTTCCACAGGATCTGGCGCAGTCGCGTGCCGTCAGTCACCACCTTATGCGGCAGCGGCAGGGTGGGCTCCATAACAAAGCTCAGGCCCTTCTGCTGCGCCTGCAGGCCGGACAGGTTTTCCAGATCGGCAAGGAAGCTGGTGAAATCAACCGGCTGGTTATCAAGCTGAACTTTACGGCGCTCCATCTTATCCATATCAATAATATCATTGAAGATATTACCCAGCGTGACCGCTGAGACATGGATAGTCTTGAGGTATTTTTCCTGCTCTGCGGTCAGGTCGGTATCCAGCAGAATACGGCTCAACCCGACGATGCCGTTAAGCGGCGTACGCAGCTCGTGGCTGATGGTGGAGATAAAGGTGGTCTTGTCGCGGCTGGCGCGCTCCAGGGCATCCTGATAGCGCTTACGCTCGGTGATGTCGCGGCCAAAGCCCATCAGGCCGTGGCGTTTGCCCACGCGGTCATAGTAGGGCACCTTACGGATCTCAAAGCAGGCTTTGCGTCCGTCCGGGTAGTCCAGCCACTGTTCATAGGTCAGCGAGACGTTATGACGGAAGACTTTTTCGTCGGTCTCCATGACCTTGGCAGCCGCCTCTTCAGAGTAAACGTCCTGCGGCTTCAGGTGAATCAGCTGCTTCTCGCTTTTCCCGGTAAGCAACTCCATCGCCCGGTTACAGCCGGAAAATTCTTTATCTTCATTACGGTAGAACACCAGATCCGGCGACGCATCCAGGAACGACCGCAGGAAAGAAGATTGCTGCTCAAGCTGGATCTGCGTGACCTCGCGCTCTTTCATTTCGATTTTCAGCTGCTCCAGGGTGGCCTGACGCTCGGCCTCCGCCTTCTCACGATCTGAAATCTCCTGATTCAGCTGCGCAATGTTGTCTTTGAGCTGGACGTTGAGCTTCAGGTCGCGCTCGCGCATCTCTTCCAGTTTATCCACCAGCTTAGATAAACGCTGACGGGACTCTTCCAGCTGTTCAACCACTACGGAAAGGAAATAGACCGCCCAGGGAGTAATAAGCAAGCCAAAGAAGATGGAGCGGATGACGTCGATACTCTCGACCTGACCATGCAGAACCATGGTAACCGCCATTTGCACGACAATCGCCAGAACGACCAGCGCCAGCGCAAGCAGCATGGAAAAACGCACCAGCCCAAGCTTCATCATCAGGTCGACGTAATACTGGGCAAGCATTCGAATTTGCTTCATAGAGGATCCCTTCACGACGTTATCGCTCAATAATACTCAAATTCGCGGCGGGACGTTGAAGGTTGTGAGAAAAAGTGCGGGGTGAAACAGGAGATTAGCCTCGCTCCCGGGCAACCGGAAGCGAGGTAAGGTCAATCAGGAGCGTTTCAACAGCAGCCAGAGACTGATCAGGAGGAAGCTGGCGCTTGGCAGCAGCGCACCGATAATCGGCGGAATGCCATAAACCAGCGTCAGCGGACCGAAGATCTGATCGAGCACGTAGAACACAAAGCCGAAGCTGATGCCGGTCACGACGCGAACCCCCATCGGCACGCTGCGCAACGGGCCGAAGATAAACGACAGCGCCATCAGCATCATTACCGCCACGGACATCGGCTGGAAGATTTTGCTCCACATGTTGAGCTGATAGCGTCCCGCATCCTGTCCGCTCGACTTCAGGTATTTCACATAGTTGTGCAAACCACTGATGGAGAGCGCGTCAGGATCCAGCGCCACGACGCCGAGCTTATCGGGCGTCAGGTTGGTTTTCCACGTACCGGTTACCGTCTGAGAACCCGTAATCTGTTTCGGATCGGTCAGTTTAGATTCATCAACCTGGGACAACCGCCACTGCTTATGTTCGGCGTCAAACTTCGCCGAAGAGGCGTGGCGAACGGACTGCAGACGGCGCTGGTCATCGAAAGCGTAGATGCTCACTCCGCCCAGTTCATCATTCCCCTTCACCCGTTCGATGTAGACGAAGTTTTTTCCGTCTTTGGCCCATAAACCTTGCTGAGTCGAGAGCAGTGAGCCGCCGTACATCGCCTGAGCACGATAGTTACGCGCCATCTGTTCGCCCTGCGGCGCGACCCACTCGCCAATCGCCATGGTCAACAGCACCAGTGGGATGGCGGTTTTCATTACCGACAGCGCGACCTGCATGCGGGTAAAACCCGAGGCCTGCATAACGACCAGCTCGCTGCGCTGCGCCAGCATACCCAGCCCCAGCAGTGCCCCCAGCAGGGCCGCCATCGGGAAGAAGATCTGCACATCTTTCGGCACGCTGAGTAGGGTATACATCCCCGCGCCCAGCGCGTCATAGCTCCCCTGCCCGGCTTTTTTCAGCTGATCGACAAATTTGATAATGCCGGAGAGCGACACCAGCATGAACAACGTCATCATGATGGTGGTAAAAATGGTTTTACCGATATAGCGATCAAGAACGCCAAACGCCTGCATTAGATGGCTCCTTTACGCGAGAATCGGGCACGTATGCGGCGCACAGGCACCGTATCCCACAGGTTTAACCCCAGCGCCAGTAAGATGTACAGGCTGTTGACGAACCACGTCCAGATCATGGGATCCAGCTTGCCCTTCGCGCCGTTGGAGCGAATCGAGGTTTGCAGCAGGAAATAGATCAGGTAAAGCAGCATCGCCGGAAGCATAGAGAGCACGCGTCCCTGACGCGGGTTCACCACGCTCAGCGGAACGACAATCAGCGCCATCATAAACACGGTGAAGACAAGCGTAATACGCCAGTGGAACTCAGCGCGCGCGCGGTTGGTATCGGTATTCCAGAGGGTACGCATGTCCATTTGCTCGGTATCCGTTGGATCGAGCGACACCGTCTGATGGCCGATAATGGCCTGATAGTTCTGGAAATCCGTAATGCGGAAGTCACGCAACATCGCGGTGCCTTCGAAACGGGTGCCTTTGTTCAGCGTCACGACCTGAGAACCATCTTTGCGCTGAGCCAGCTGACCGGAATCTGCCACCACCACGGAAGGACGTGCGTTACCTTTAGGACGCAGCTGCGCCAGGAAGACATCGTTGAATTTACTGCCGTCAACGCTCTCAATAAACAGCACGGAGTTTCCGTCGGTTGCCTGCTGGAACTGCCCCTGGGCTAACGCCGCCATGCCGGGGTTGGCTTTCGCTTCGGCCAGCACTTCATCCTGATGGCGGGAAGACATGGGCCCCGCCCACATCACATTCACCGCCGCAACGATACCCGTGAACAGCGCCAGTATCATGGCGGCTTTCACCAGGACCGCTTTGCTCAGGCCACAGGCATGCATCACCGTGATTTCACTCTCGGTATAGAGTTTCCCAAGCGTCATGAGCAGGCCAAGGAAAAGACTTAGCGGCAGGATAAGCTGCGCCATTTCCGGGATCCCTAAACCAAGCAGGGAAAGCACCAGATTTGTTGGAATTTCGCCGTCAACGGCCGCACCGAGGATCTTAACCAGCTTCTGACAGAAAAAAATCAGCAGCAGGATGAAGAGGATCGCCAGTTGGCTTTTGAGCGTCTCCCGCACCAGATATCTTATGATTATCACTTTAAATACGCCCGTAAAAACCCGTCTCTTTGCTGGAAAATCGCTTGTTTCATGGCTTAAACGTCATTTATTCTCTTGAGTCGTCGAAATCATCGCTAAGATTAAAACATCCGGCGGATTCACGCTTCAGGACTTTTTCTGACGTGTCGAAACCGTAGTAACGTAAGATTAACACGAAGTCACCACAACAGCGGACATGAGTTACGAAAGGTTTCAATTCTATCCGTAGCAGCCGCCGTTGTCTTTAAGATTCAGGAGCGTAGTGCATGGAGTTCAGTGTAAAAAGCGGTAGCCCGGAGAAACAGCGGAGTGCCTGCATCGTTGTGGGCGTCTTTGAACCACGCCGACTCTCCCCGATCGCCGAGCAACTCGATAAAATCAGTGACGGCTATATTAGCGCCCTGCTGCGCCGTGGCGAACTGGAAGGCAAACCTGGGCAGACGCTGTTACTGCACCATGTTCCGAACGTACTCTCAGAGCGCATTCTGCTGATTGGCTGCGGCAAAGAACGCGAGCTGGATGAACGTCAGTATAAGCAGGTGATTCATAAAACAATCAATACGCTGAATGATACCGGTTCAATGGAAGCCGTCTGCTTCCTGACCGAGCTGCACGTTAAAGGGCGTAACACCTACTGGAAAGTGCGTCAGGCGGTCGAAACGGCAAAAGAGAGCCTGTACAGCTTCGATCAGCTGAAGACCAATAAAAGCGAGCCACGTCGTCCGTTGCGTAAAATGGTATTCAACGTGCCAACCCGCCGCGAACTGACCAGCGGCGAACGCGCGATCCAGCACGGTCTGGCGATTGCTGCCGGCATTAAAGCGGCTAAAGATCTCGGCAATATGCCACCCAACATCTGTAACGCGGCGTATCTGGCCTCTCAGGCACGTCAGTTGGCCGACGCCTACAGCAAAAACGTCATTACCCGCGTCATCGGCGAACAGCAGATGAAAGAGCTGGGAATGCACTCTTACCTGGCAGTCGGTAACGGCTCGCAGAACGAATCCCTGATGTCCGTCATCGAGTACAAGGGCAACCCGGCCGAAGACGCGCGCCCTGTCGTGCTGGTCGGTAAAGGCCTGACCTTCGATTCCGGCGGTATCTCCATCAAGCCTGCCGAAGGCATGGACGAGATGAAGTATGACATGTGCGGCGCGGCGGCGGTTTACGGCGTCATGCGCATGGTCGCGGAACTTCAGTTGCCCATCAACGTGATCGGCGTCCTGGCGGGCTGCGAAAACATGCCCGGCGGTCGCGCTTATCGTCCGGGTGACGTCCTGACCACCATGTCCGGCCAGACCGTTGAAGTACTGAACACCGACGCCGAAGGCCGTCTGGTACTCTGCGATGTGCTGACCTACGTTGAGCGCTTCGAACCTGAAGCGGTCATTGACGTCGCCACGCTCACCGGCGCCTGTGTGATTGCGCTGGGCCACCACATCACCGGCCTGATGTCGAACCACAATCCACTGGCGCACGAGCTGATTGGTGCCTCGGAGCAGGCCGGTGACCGCGCATGGCGTCTGCCGCTGGGCGACGAATATCAGGAGCAGCTGGAGTCTAACTTCGCGGATATGGCGAACATCGGCGGACGTCCTGGCGGGGCGATCACTGCGGGCTGCTTCCTGGCGCGCTTCACCCGTAAGTACAACTGGGCGCACCTGGATATCGCGGGTACCGCATGGCGCTCCGGCAAGGCCAAAGGCGCAACCGGTCGTCCGGTAGCGCTGCTGTCGCAGTTCCTGCTCAATCGTGCGGGTTTTAACGGCGACGAATGATATAAAATGCCGGGTGGCGGCTTCGCCTTACCCGGCCTACAACGTCATTCAACCGTAGGCCGGGTAAGCGTAGCGCCACCCGGCTTTGCATTTGAATCCAAAACTAAGAAGCCCCATATATGAAGAATGCAACGTTCTACCTTCTGGACAACGACACCCATCAGGATGGCCTCAGCGCCGTCGAACAGCTGGTGTGTGAAATTGCCGCAGAACGTTGGCGCGCAGGCAAACGCGTGTTGATCGCCTGTGAAGATGAGCAGCAGGCCATTCGTCTCGATGAAGCGCTGTGGGCTCGCCCGCCGGAGAGTTTTGTTCCGCATAACCTGTCAGGCGAAGGGCCACGCGGCGGGGCACCGGTTGAAATTGCCTGGCCGCAAAAGCGCAACAGCAGCGCGCGCGACATTCTGATTAGCCTGCGGATAGATTTTGCAGATTTTGCCACCGCTTTCACAGAAGTGGTAGACTTTGTCCCTTACGAAGAATCTTTGAAACAACTGGCGCGCGAACGCTATAAAGCGTACCGCCTGGCTGGTTTTAACCTGAATACGGCAACCTGGAAATAATGGAAAAGACATATAACCCACGCGATATCGAACAGCCGCTTTACGAGCACTGGGAACAGCAGGGCTATTTCAAGCCTAACGGCGACGAAAGCAAAGAGTCCTTCTGCATCATGATCCCGCCGCCGAACGTCACCGGCAGTTTGCATATGGGTCATGCTTTCCAGCAGACCATCATGGACACCATGATCCGCTACCAGCGCATGCAGGGTAAAAACACCCTGTGGCAGGCGGGGACTGACCACGCGGGTATCGCGACCCAGATGGTGGTTGAGCGTAAAATTGCCGCTGAAGAAAGGAAAACCCGCCACGACTACGGTCGCGACGCGTTCATCGACAAAATCTGGCAGTGGAAAGCGGAATCCGGCGGCACGATTACCCGTCAGATGCGCCGCCTCGGCAACTCCGTGGACTGGGAGCGCGAGCGCTTCACCATGGATGAAGGCCTCTCCAACGCCGTGAAAGAAGTCTTCGTCCGTCTGTACAAAGAAGACCTGATTTACCGTGGCAAACGCCTGGTCAACTGGGATCCGAAACTGCGCACCGCAATTTCTGACCTGGAAGTGGAAAACCGCGAGTCCAAGGGCTCCATGTGGCATATCCGCTATCCGCTGGCCGACGGCGCAAAAACCGCCGACGGTAAAGATTACCTGGTGGTCGCGACCACCCGTCCGGAAACCCTGCTGGGCGATACCGGCGTGGCCGTTAACCCGGAAGATCCGCGTTATAAAGATCTGATTGGCAAATTCGTGGTGCTGCCGCTGGTAAACCGCCGTATTCCGATTGTGGGCGACGAACACGCCGATATGGAAAAAGGCACCGGCTGCGTGAAAATCACCCCGGCGCACGACTTCAACGACTATGAAGTGGGTCGTCGTCACGCCCTGCCGATGATCAACATTCTGACCTTCGACGGCGATATCCGCGAAAGCGCAGAAGTGTACGACACCAAAGGCAACGAATCCGACGTTTATTCCAGCGACATCCCGGCCGAGTTCCAGAAGCTGGAACGCTTTGCCGCGCGTAAAGCGATTGTGGCTGCCGTTGACGCACTTGGCCTGCTGGAAGAGATCAAACCTCACGACCTGACCGTGCCGTACGGCGACCGTGGTGGCGTGGTTATCGAGCCAATGCTGACCGACCAGTGGTACGTGCGTGCCGACGTGCTGGCGAAACCGGCTGTGGAAGCGGTTGAAAACGGCAGCATTCAGTTCGTACCGAAGCAGTATGAAAACATGTACTTCTCCTGGATGCGCGATATTCAGGACTGGTGTATCTCCCGTCAGCTGTGGTGGGGTCACCGTATCCCGGCATGGTACGACAACGACGGCAACGTTTACGTTGGCCGCAGCGAAGATGAAGTGCGTCAGGAAAACAACCTGAGCGCAGACGTAGCCCTGCGTCAGGACGAAGACGTGCTGGATACCTGGTTCTCCTCCGCGCTGTGGACCTTCTCCACCCTCGGCTGGCCAGAAAACACCGACGCGCTGCGTCAGTTCCACCCAACCAGCGTGATGGTGTCCGGCTTCGACATTATCTTCTTCTGGATTGCCCGCATGATCATGATGACCATGCACTTCATCAAAGACGAAGACGGCAAGCCGCAGGTTCCGTTCCATACCGTCTATATGACCGGTCTGATCCGCGACGACGAAGGCCAGAAGATGTCCAAATCCAAGGGTAACGTCATCGACCCGCTGGATATGGTTGATGGTATCTCTCTGGAAGAGCTGCTGGAAAAACGCACCGGCAACATGATGCAGCCGCAGCTGGCGGAGAAAATCCGCAAGCGCACCGAGAAGCAGTTCCCGAACGGGATTGAGGCTCACGGTACCGACGCCCTGCGTTTCACCCTGGCGGCGCTGGCCTCGACCGGTCGTGACATCAACTGGGACATGAAGCGTCTGGAAGGTTACCGTAACTTCTGTAACAAGCTGTGGAACGCCAGCCGCTTCGTGCTGATGAACACCGAAGATCAGGATTGCGGCTTCAACGGCGGCGAGATGACTCTCTCCCTGGCTGACCGCTGGATCCTGGCGGAATTCAACCAGACAGTGAAAGCGTTCCGCGAGGCGCTGGACAGCTACCGCTTCGACATCGCGGCGGGCATTCTGTATGAATTCACCTGGAACCAGTTCTGTGACTGGTATCTGGAGCTGGCGAAGCCGGTCATGAACGGCGGCACTGAGGCAGAGCTGCGCGGCACGCGCAACACGCTGATTACCGTTCTGGAAGGCCTGCTGCGCCTGGCGCACCCGGTTATTCCATTCATCACCGAGACCATCTGGCAGCGCGTGAAGGTGATTGCAGGCATCAACGCCGACACCATCATGCTGCAACCGTTCCCGGCATTCGATGCGTCGAAAGTCGATGAAGCGGCGTCTGCGGATACCGAGTGGCTGAAGCAGGCGATCGTGGCGGTACGTAACATTCGTGCTGAAATGAACATCGCGCCTGGCAAACCGCTGGAGCTGCTGCTGCGCGGCTGCAGCGAAGCGGCCGTTCGTCGCGTCACCGAGAACAACACCTTCCTGAAAACCATGGCGCGTCTGGAAAGCATCACCGTGCTGCCTGCGGATGATAAAGGTCCGGTTTCCGTGACCAAAATCATCGACGGTGCCGAGCTGCTGATCCCGATGGCAGGTCTGATCGACAAAGACGCCGAGCTGGCTCGTCTGGCGAAAGAAGTGGCGAAAGTCGACGTGGAAATTGGCAAAATCGAAAGCAAACTGGCAAACGAAGGCTTTGTTGCCCGCGCGCCGGAAGCGGTCATCGCGAAAGAGCGTGAGCGTCTGGTTGCCTTCGCCGATGCGAAGACCAAGCTGATTGAGCAGCAAGCGGTTATCGCTGCCCTGTAATGCTTTTACCCCTTACGCTTCAGGGCGTAAGGGGTAACCTTCCTGAAAACTCCTCGCTTGCACTCCCCTTTCTGCGGTGCTATTAACAGCAGTTATGTGTCAATTTTTGTAATGAGTAATGCTATGAGCGTGATTACCCCCGTCGCGACGACGATGCGTCGGATCACTGAGCAGGATAATCCGGCTATCGCCGCCGTTATTCGCACCGTTTCTGCCGAATATGGCCTGACGGCTGACAAAGGCTACACGGTTGCCGACCCGAATCTGGACGCGCTTTTTCAGCTTTACAGCCAGCCGGGGCATGCCTACTGGGTAATAGAGCAGAACGGCCAGGTAGTCGGCGGCGGCGGCGTGGCGCCCCTCAGTTGCAGCGAGCCGGATATCTGCGAACTGCAAAAAATGTATTTCCTGCCAACGGCACGCGGACAAGGACTGGCCAAAAAGCTGGCGCTGATGGCGCTGGACCACGCGCGCAAGCAGGGCTTTACCCGCTGCTACCTGGAAACGACCGCCTTCCTAAAAGAGGCCATCGGCCTGTATGAACATCTGGGCTTTGAGCATATCGATGCGCCGCTGGGCTGTACCGGCCACGTTGATTGCGAAGTCAGGATGCTGAAAAGTCTGTAACTTTCGTTCCTGCCCTCTTCTGTTAAGCGGCTGTAAACTGAATGCTCTACACTCTCAGTTCACACCACAACGGGGGAAACACGATGTCGAAGATAAAAAGCTACGCCGCACCGCAGGCGGGTGCAGAACTTGAGCTGTACGAGTACGATGCGGGCGAACTAAAAGCAGAAGACGTCGAAGTACAGGTTGATTACTGCGGGATCTGCCACTCGGATCTCTCGATGATCGATAACGAATGGGGCTTCTCCAGCTATCCGCTGGTTGCCGGACACGAAGTCATTGGCCGCGTCGTGGCGCTCGGTAGCGCCGCGCAGGACAAAGGGCTGAAAGTGGGCCAGCGCGTAGGCATTGGCTGGACAGCGCGCAGCTGTGGTCACTGCGATGCCTGTATCAGTGGCAATCAGATCAACTGCCTCGAAGGCGCCGTTCCCACCATTCTGAACAAAGGCGGTTTTGCCGATAAACTGCGCGCCGACTGGCAATGGGTTATCCCGCTGCCGGAAAGCATTGATATCGAATCCGCCGGCCCGCTGCTGTGTGGTGGTATCACCGTCTTCAAACCGCTGCTGATGCACCATATCACCGCCACCAGCCGCGTCGGCGTCATCGGTATCGGCGGACTGGGGCATATTGCCATTAAGCTGCTGCACGCGATGGGCTGTGAAGTCACGGCGTTCAGCTCGAACCCGGCGAAAGAGAAAGAAGTGCTGGCGATGGGGGCGGATAAAGTGGTGAACAGCCGCGATCCGCAAGCGCTGAACGCGCTGGCGGGCCAGTTTGACCTGATCATCAACACCGTTAACGTCGATCTCGACTGGCAGCCGTACTTTGAAGCGCTGTCCTACGGCGGTAACTTCCACACCGTGGGTGCGGTGATGAAGCCGCTGCCGGTTCCGGCGTTTACCCTGATCGGCGGGGATCGCAGCATATCCGGTTCTGCAACCGGTACGCCGTACGAGCTGCGCAAACTGATGAAATTCGCCGGACGCACCAAAGTGGCGCCGACCACCGAACTGTATCCGATGTCGAAAATCAACGAAGCGATCCAGCACGTGCGCGACGGCAAAGCTCGTTACCGCGTGGTGTTGAAAGCAGATTTCTGATGTGACAGTGCCGGGTAATGGCTTCGCCTTACCCGGCCTACTTTCACCGCTGCGCCAATACGTTAAATACTTCCGCTACCGCGACCGCTCCCGGATCCATCACCCCATCCAGGTTCTCTTTATTGACATACGACGAGCGTCCCGCGCCGGCTTTTGCCATTTTCGACGTTGCTTCTGCGCCCTGCTGCGCGGCCTGCGCTGCCGCCTGAATATTGCCTTTCTGTAACGCTTCCAGCGCCGGTTGCAGCGCATCGATCAGCGTGCGATCGCCAAGATCCGCTCCGCCGTACTGCTTCATCTGCGCAAGTCCACTGAGCAAGGCCTCCGGGAGCGTCTGACCATCGTGAAGCTTTTGCCCGGCCGCGGTGAAGAAGATCGACATCAGCACCCCGCTCGACCCGCCCATCACCGTAGCCAGCCGCTCGCCAACCAGCAGTAGCAGCTTAGACACGTCATTAAGCGGGAGCGTGTTCTCCTCCAGGCGCTGCGCAATATCCCGCGCCCCTTGCGCAAAGGTAGAGCCGGTATCGCCATCCCCCACTTTGGCATCCAGCGCGTTCAGGCGGTTTTCCAGCTGGATCAGCGTTGTCGACACGGAGGAGACAAACGCACGCACCTGGGGATTGTCAGACGGGGTGTACTCCACACGGTCATGAATGGCGCTATGCGCCACGGTACGCAGTGGCGCAAACGCGACGGGCTTCTGCCAGCCCAGCGTCTCGACGTCGGCGTGAATCGCCTTTTCGAAGAAATCGTTGAGCTTCAGCAGCGTCAGAGAAAAGCCTTTCATATCCAGCGCGCTGACCAGCGGCGCAGGGCCGATCAGGTACGCGATACTCTCTTTCAGCGCCGAATGCGCCAGCTCTTTGGTCAGCAGCGCCATCTCCAGCGCCGATACGCCGCCAAGATTGTTAATCAGCACCGCAAAACGCCCCTTACCCGCCTGCGTGCTTAACGGCGTCACCAGAGTGTCGATAATGGCTTTGCTGTTTTGCGTATCTACCACGGAAGCCCCGGGTTCGCCGTGAATGCCCAGGCCCAGCTCGACATGGCCTTGTTTAATGCGCCCCTCTTCATCGTCGCTGCCCGGCAGGTTACAGGTTTGCATCGCCACGCCCAGGCTCCAGAGGTTATCGCAGGCCTGTTGCGCAATATCCCGCACCTCGCTCAGCGATTTCCCCTGCTCCGCCGCATAGCCCGCAATCTTGTGCACCAGTGCCGTACCGGCAATACCGCGCGGCTGCTTGTTATCCGGCAGCGCGATGTCGTCTGCCACAATCACCATCTCCACCTTCAGGCCGTAGCGCTTGGCCTTTTCGGCCGCCAGGCCAAAATTCAGGCGGTCGCCGGTGTAGTTTTTGACGATCAGCAGACAGCCGCGATCGCCCGTGACCGCCACAATGGCATTCAGCACCGCATCCACGCTCGGCGAGGCAAACAGATCGCCGCACACTGCCGCCGTCAGCATCCCTTTGCCGACAAACCCGGCGTGCGCGGGTTCGTGGCCTGAGCCGCCGCCGGAGATCACCGCCACGCGGCTTTTGTCCCAGTCGCCGCGTGCGACGATCCTGATGGCCGGATCGATATCAAGCTTGACGAGATTGGCATGTGGCGCAGAAAGCAGTATGCCTTCAATGGCATCGTTGACCAGCTGTTTGCGATCGTTAAAGAAGAATCTGGACATAGTTTCCCACTATTTTGTGAACCGTATGCAAAAGCATAGTCCGCGCTGGATAATGCGCCGCAAAGTCAGGAATTTACTCAACCAAATTGCTATCAGGTTGCCTATACTCCACCCAGGACTAAGAGAGGAAGCGCATCATGAGTACACCATTGTTAATTGCCCGGACGCTGGAAAAAGAGCTCTATTTACTGCCCGCGATGGCGAACCGCCACGGTCTGATCACCGGCGCGACCGGGACGGGGAAAACCGTCACCCTGCAAAAGCTGGCGGAGTCGCTTTCGGAGATTGGCGTACCAGTCTTTATGGCTGACGTAAAAGGCGATTTAACCGGTGTGGCTCAGGAAGGGACGGCCTCTGAAAAACTGCTCGAACGGCTGAAAAATATTGGCATCACGGACTGGACGCCGCACGGTAACCCGGTGGTGGTGTGGGACATCTTCGGTGAAAAAGGCCACCCGGTACGCGCCACCGTCTCCGATCTTGGCCCGCTGCTGCTGGCCCGTCTGCTTAACCTCAACGACGTGCAGTCCGGCGTGCTGAATATTATCTTCCGCATTGCCGATGACCAGGGGCTACTGCTGCTTGATTTCAAAGATCTGCGCGCCATTACACAGTACATCGGCGATAACGCCAAATCCTTCCAGAACCAGTACGGCAACATCAGCAGCGCCTCGGTGGGCGCTATTCAGCGCGGGCTACTGACGCTTGAGCAACAGGGCGCTGAGCATTTCTTTGGTGAACCCATGCTGGATATCAAAGACTGGATGCGCACCGACAGTAGTGGCAAAGGCATTATTAACATCCTGAGCTCAGAGAAGCTCTACCAGATGCCGAAACTTTACGCCGCCAGCCTGCTGTGGATGCTCTCCGAACTCTATGAACAATTACCCGAAGCAGGCGATCTGGAAAAACCGAAGCTGGTGTTCTTCTTTGACGAAGCGCATCTGTTGTTTAACGATGCACCTCAGGTCCTGCTGGATAAGATCGAACAGGTTATCCGCCTGATCCGCTCCAAAGGCGTCGGCGTCTGGTTTGTCTCGCAAAACCCGTCGGATATCCCCGACAACGTGCTCGGGCAGCTCGGCAACCGCGTGCAGCATGCCCTGCGTGCCTTTACGCCGAAAGATCAGAAAGCGGTGAAAGCCGCCGCGCAAACCATGCGCGCCAACCCTGCCTTTGATACCGAAGCGGCGATTCAGGCGTTAGGCACCGGTGAAGCGCTGATCTCGTTCCTCGATGCGAAGGGCAGCCCGTCCGTGGTGGAACGCGCCATGGTCATTGCACCTTGCTCGCGCATGGGGCCGGTGACCGACGATGAGCGCAACGGCCTGATTAACCACTCTCCGGTTTACGGGAAATACGAAGACGAGGTGGATCGCGAGTCCGCGTTCGAGATGCTGCAAAAAGGGGTCCAGGCGACAACGGAATCGCAGGATGCACCTGCCGCTAAAGGGCAATCAGTCGCCGTGGATGACGGCATTCTCGGTGGACTCAAAGACATTCTGTTCGGCAGCACCGGGCCGCGCGGCGGCAAACGCGATGGCGTGGTGCAGACCATGGCGAAAAGCGCAGCCCGACAGGTCACCAATCAGATCGTGCGCGGCATGCTGGGGAGTTTGTTAGGCGGCCGTCGCCGGTAGACGCGGAACCCACGGGCGGCCCAGCGCCGAACCCTGAACGCCATTCTCCTGCAGGTAGCGGTCGATTTCCACCATCCCCGTCCAGCGGTTCTCACACCACAGCGGTGCCAGAAGCGTTGGACGGCGGGCGCTGGCCGAGATGCGGTGGTAGACAATATCCTGCGGCGTGTGGCGAATCATCTCCCCCGCCGTCACCGTATAGTCCTCAAGCTCGATACCGCTTAACCGCCCGGCCTCCCAGGCTTTCGCCATAATGCTGCCCTTCACGATATGCAGCGGATGCAGCTTGATGCCGTCCACCCCGGTTTCAACGACCCTTTCCAGCGTTTCAAGGCCATGCTGTTGACCTTCGCCGGGTAACCCAACAATCAGGTGCGAACAGACCTTCAGCCCGCGCTCGCGGGCCAGGCGCGTGGTGCGTTGGTAGCAGGCAAAATCATGCCCACGGTTAATGCGGTGCAGCGTTTTGTCATGTGCCGTTTGCAAGCCCAGCTCCAGCCAGATCTCGTAGCCTTGTTCTTTGTACTCGCTGAGCAGGTCCAGCACCGCGTCCGGTACGCAGTCCGGGCGCGTTCCCACGCACAGCCCAACGATACTGGCCTGGCTGACGGCCTGCTGATACATCGAACGCAATACCTGCACCTCCGCCCACGTGCTGGTATAAGCCTGAAAATAGGCCAGATACTGCTTCGCGCGGTTCACCAGGCTGGCCTGGTGGGCAAGCTGCTCAGCGATAGAATGGTGCTGCTGCGCTTCATCGGCAAACGACGCGACGTTACAGAAGGTGCAGCCGCCGCGCCCGATGGTGCCGTCGCGATTCGGGCAGCTAAACCCGCCGTGCAGCGTCAGCTTATGAACCTTTTGCCCGTACCGCTGCAAAAGATCCCCACCAAACATATTGACTAATTTCTGTAACTGCATAATCTGATAGACCGTCCCGGAGAAAGGGGACAAGCCTGCCATTTTTAGCCTCTGTCGGCGATGACCTGGATCAATCGCCCTGGACGGCCTTTATCTATATGAATAAATACTCAGGATTACTGCAATTTCATTCACGCCGTACGTGATTACTTTTCCTTATGTTCTGATTGTTTTTTTCATTTATAGCGCCAGCACTGAAAAACAGTGTGTTTATGCGGGTTTGCAGATAATGCCAGATTATTATTCTGCTATAAAACCGCTATTCAGCACGCTACATTGATAATACCGCTTTCATATAGTGAGTCAGATCACACTCCGTTGCGCTCTTTCAGGGCATTCAATCAATGTAAAACTAGTTAAATAACCTTTAAATACAATTGGATAATATCTCTTTAGCACATTTTTGTATAAATAAGATTGCCATTTGACCTGTGTACCAATTCCCGATAAGTTGGAAATCCGCTGGAAGCTTTCTGGATGAGCGGCCTGCTCATCATATTTATGCAGTAATTGAGATTCCCTCTGAAGCAAGTCCTCAAACTTGTTTACCTGCGCGAAAGGATGAAAAAGAGGGCGAATGCGAGGTCCGCGTATGAAACGCAAACCCCGTCGCCATGCTCTTTCTGTGCCTGTGCGCCACGGTAAAGTTCAGTGGGAAGCCCGACGAGCCTGGGGAGGTTCACTGATATGTTGTACGATAAATCCCTTGAGAAGGATAACTGTGGTTTCGGCCTGATCGCCCACATAGAAGGCGAACCTAGCCACAAGGTAGTGCGTACTGCTATTCACGCACTGGCCCGTATGCAGCACCGTGGCGCCATCCTTGCCGATGGTAAAACCGGCGACGGTTGCGGCCTGCTGCTGCAAAAACCGGATCGTTTCTTCCGTATCGTGGCGGAAGAGCGCGGCTGGCGTTTAGCCAAAAACTACGCTGTCGGCATGCTGTTCCTGAATCAGGATCCTGAAAAGGCTGCCGCCTCACGCCGCATCGTCGAAGAAGAACTTCAGCGTGAAACCCTGTCGATTGTCGGCTGGCGCGATGTGCCAACCAACGAAGGGGTGCTCGGTGAAATCGCCCTCTCCTCGCTGCCTCGTATTGAACAGATTTTCGTCAACGCGCCTGCGGGCTGGCGTCCGCGTGATATGGAACGCCGTCTGTTTATTGCCCGCCGCCGCATTGAAAAACGTCTCCAGGACGATAAAGAGTTCTACGTCTGTAGCCTCTCTAACCTGGTGAACATCTATAAAGGTCTGTGTATGCCGGCTGACCTGCCGCGCTTCTACCTGGACCTGGCGGATCTGCGTCTGGAATCGGCCATTTGCCTGTTCCACCAGCGCTTCTCCACCAACACCGTACCACGCTGGCCGCTGGCTCAGCCGTTCCGCTACCTGGCGCACAACGGCGAGATCAACACCATCACCGGTAACCGCCAGTGGGCCCGCGCCCGTACCTATAAATTCCAGACGCCGCTGATCCCCGATCTGCACGATGCCGCGCCGTTCGTGAACGAAACCGGCTCGGACTCCAGCTCGATGGATAACATGCTGGAACTGCTGCTGGCGGGCGGGATGGATATCGTGCGTGCCATGCGTCTGCTCGTGCCGCCGGCCTGGCAGAACAACCCGGATATGGATCCTGAGCTGCGCGCGTTCTTCGACTTTAACTCCATGCACATGGAGCCGTGGGATGGTCCGGCGGGCATCGTCATGTCCGACGGTCGTTTTGCCGCCTGTAACCTGGACCGTAACGGTCTGCGTCCGGCGCGCTACGTCATCACCAAAGACAAGCTCATCACCTGTGCCTCTGAAGTCGGCATCTGGGATTACCAGCCAGACGAAGTGGTCGAGAAAGGCCGCGTCGGTCCGGGCGAGCTGATGGTGATCGACACCCGCGGTGGGCGCATCCTGCACTCCGCCGAAACCGACAACGATCTGAAGAGCCGCCACCCGTACAAAGAGTGGATGGAGAAAAACGTGCGTCGTCTGGTGCCGTTTGAAGATCTGTCGGACGAAGAAGTGGGCAGCCGCGAGCTGGACGATGACACCCTCGCCAGCTACCAGAAGCAATTTAACTACAGCGCGGAAGAGCTGGACTCCGTCATCCGCGTGCTCGGTGAAAACGGCCAGGAAGCGGTCGGCTCGATGGGTGACGATACCCCGTTTGCCGTGCTCTCCAGCCAACCGCGCATCATCTATGACTACTTCCGTCAGCAGTTCGCGCAGGTGACTAACCCGCCAATCGATCCACTGCGTGAAGCACACGTGATGTCGCTGGCCACCAGCATCGGTCGCGAGATGAACGTCTTCTGCGAGGCCGAAGGCCAGGCGCACCGTCTGACCTTTAAATCGCCGATCCTGCTGTACTCCGATTTCAAACAGCTCACCACCATGAAAGAGGAGCATTACCGCGCCGACACGCTCGACATTACCTTCGACGTGAACGAGGCGAGCCTCGAAGAGACGGTGAATGCGCTGTGTGACAAAGCCGAACAGATGGTGCGTAACGGTACCGTGCTGCTGGTATTGTCCGACCGCAACATCGCGAAAAACCGTCTGCCGGTACCGGCCCCGATGGCAGTGGGCGCTATCCAGACGCGTCTGGTCGATAAGAGCCTGCGCTGCGACGCCAACATCATTGTTGAAACCGCAAGCGCGCGCGATCCGCACCACTTTGCCGTGCTGCTGGGCTTTGGCGCGACGGCGATCTATCCGTACCTGGCCTACGAAACGCTGGCCCGTCTGGTGGATACCCGCGCGATCGACAAAGATTACCGCGCGGTGATGCTGAACTACCGTAACGGCATCAACAAAGGTCTGTACAAGATCATGTCCAAAATGGGCATCTCGACCATTGCCTCCTACCGCTGCTCGAAGCTGTTTGAAGCGGTCGGCCTGCATGACGAGGTCGCCAACCTCTGCTTCCAGGGCGTGGTCAGCCGCATCGGCGGCGCCGGTTTTGCTGACTTCCAGCAGGATCTGGTGAACCTGTCCAAACGCGCCTGGCTGGCACGTAAGCCGCTGGATCAGGGCGGTCTGCTGAAATACGTTCATGGCGGCGAATACCACGCCTACAACCCGGACGTGGTGCGCACGCTGCAGCAGGCGGTTCAGAGCGGCGAATACCGTGATTATCAGCAGTACGCTGAGCTGGTGAACAACCGTCCGGCGGCAACGCTGCGCGACCTCATTGCCCTGAATCCAGGTGATGAAGCGGTCAGCATTGACGACGTTGAGCCGGCATCCGAACTGTTTAAACGCTTCGATACCGCGGCGATGTCCATCGGCGCCCTGAGCCCGGAAGCCCACGAAGCGCTGGCGGAAGCCATGAACAGCATCGGCGGCAACTCTAACTCCGGCGAAGGCGGTGAAGATCCGGCGCGCTACGGCACCAACAAGGTGTCTCGTATCAAGCAGGTGGCATCCGGCCGCTTTGGCGTGACGCCAGCGTACCTGGTCAACGCCGACGTGATTCAGATTAAGGTCGCTCAGGGTGCGAAACCGGGCGAAGGCGGTCAGTTACCGGGTGATAAAGTCACGCCGTACATCGCCAAACTGCGCTACTCGGTACCGGGCGTGACGCTGATCTCCCCGCCGCCGCACCACGATATCTACTCTATCGAGGACCTGGCGCAGCTGATTTTCGACCTGAAGCAGGTCAACCCGAAGGCGATGATCTCCGTGAAGCTGGTTTCCGAACCGGGCGTCGGCACCATCGCGACCGGCGTGGCGAAGGCCTATGCGGACCTTATCACCATCGCCGGTTATGACGGTGGTACCGGTGCAAGCCCGCTCTCCTCCGTGAAATATGCGGGTTGTCCGTGGGAGCTTGGCCTGGTGGAAACCCAGCAGGCGCTGGTGGCTAACGGTCTGCGTCATAAGATCCGTCTGCAGGTGGATGGCGGTCTGAAAACCGGCCTCGACATCATCAAGGCGGCGATCCTCGGTGCGGAAAGCTTCGGTTTCGGTACCGGTCCAATGGTCGCGCTGGGCTGTAAATACCTGCGTATTTGCCACCTGAACAACTGCGCAACCGGCGTTGCAACCCAGGACGAGAAGCTGCGTAAGAACCACTATCACGGCCTGCCGTTCAAAGTGACCAACTACTTTGAGTTCATCGCCCGCGAAACCCGCGAGCTGATGGCGCAGCTGGGCGTGAAGCGTCTGGTAGACCTGATTGGCCGAACCGACCTGTTGAAAGAGCTGGAAGGCTTCACCGCCAAACAGCAAAAGCTGGAGTTGGGCAAGCTGCTGGAAACCGCGCAGCCGCATCCTGGCAAAGCGGTCTACTGCACCGAGAACAACCCGCCGTTCGATAACGGCGTGCTGAACGCGCAGCTGTTGCAGCAGGCGAAGCCGTATGTGGACGACAAGCAGAGCAAAACGTTCTGGTTTGATATCCGCAACACCGACCGTTCCGTGGGTGCCTCCCTCTCCGGTTACATCGCGCAAACGCACGGTGACCAGGGGCTGGCGGCCGATCCGATTACCGCGCACTTCAGCGGTACCGCGGGCCAGAGCTTCGGTGTGTGGAACGCAGGCGGCGTTGAGCTGTATCTGACCGGCGATGCCAACGACTACGTCGGCAAAGGCATGGCGGGTGGTCTGCTGGCGGTGCGTCCTCCGGTCGGCTCAGCCTTCCGCAGCCATGAAGCCAGCATTATCGGTAACACCTGCCTGTACGGCGCGACCGGCGGTCGTCTGTTCGCAGCAGGTCGTGCGGGCGAGCGTTTTGCGGTGCGTAACTCCGGTGCCATCACCGTGGTGGAAGGCATTGGCGATAACGGTTGTGAGTACATGACGGGCGGGATTGTTTGCGTTCTGGGTAAAACCGGCGTGAACTTCGGCGCAGGCATGACGGGTGGTTTTGCCTACGTCCTGGATGAAGACGGTGAGTTCCGCAAACGCGTGAACCCGGAGCTGGTGGAAGTGCTGGACGTTGACACGCTGGCTATCCACGAAGAACACCTGCGCGGTTTGATTACCGAACACGTGCAGCATACCGGTTCTTCGCGCGGCGAAGAGATCCTGGCGAACTGGCCGGCGTTCTCTGCGAAATTCGCGCTGGTTAAGCCGAAGTCCAGCGATGTTAAAGCCCTGTTGGGTCACCGTAGTCGTAGCGCAGCAGAGCTGCGCGTGCAGGCGCAGTAAGGAATTCAGATGAGCCAGAACGTATACCAGTTTATCGACCTGCAGCGTGTTGATCCGCCAAAGAAACCGCTGAAGATCCGTAAAATTGAATTTGTTGAAATCTACGAGCCGTTTTCAGAAGGCCAGGCCAAAGCACAGGCAGATCGCTGCCTGTCCTGCGGTAACCCTTACTGCGAATGGAAATGTCCGGTACACAACTACATCCCGAACTGGCTGAAGCTGGCCAACGAAGGACGTATTTTCGAAGCCGCCGAGCTCTCTCACCAGACCAACACCCTGCCGGAAGTGTGCGGTCGCGTGTGTCCTCAGGACCGTCTGTGCGAAGGTTCCTGTACGCTGAATGACGAGTTCGGCGCGGTGACCATCGGCAACATCGAGCGCTATATCAACGATAAAGCGTTTGAGATGGGCTGGCGTCCGGACATGACCGGCGTGAAGCAAACCGACAAGCGCGTGGCGATCATCGGCGCGGGCCCGGCGGGCCTGGCCTGTGCGGACGTGCTGACCCGCAACGGCGTGAAGGCGGTGGTCTTTGACCGTCATCCGGAGATCGGCGGCCTGCTGACCTTCGGTATCCCGGCCTTCAAGCTGGAAAAAGAGGTCATGACCCGTCGCCGCGAAATCTTCACCGGCATGGGCATTGAGTTCAAACTGAACGTGGAAGTGGGCCGCGACGTGCAGCTCGACGACCTGCTGAAGGATTACGACGCCGTGTTCCTGGGCGTGGGCACCTATCAGTCCATGCGCGGCGGTCTGGAGAACGAAGACGCGCCGGGCGTGTACGACGCGCTGCCGTTCCTGATTGCCAACACCAAGCAGATCATGGGCTACGGCGAAACCGCCGATGAGCCTTTCGTCAGCATGGAAGGCAAACGCGTGGTGGTGCTGGGCGGCGGAGATACCGCGATGGACTGCGTGCGTACCTCGATTCGTCAGAATGCGGCACACGTGATCTGCGCCTACCGTCGTGACGAAGAGAACATGCCGGGCTCTAAGCGCGAAGTGAAAAACGCGCGTGAAGAGGGCGTGGAGTTCCAGTTCAACATCCAGCCTCTGGGTATTGAAGTGAATGCCAACGGTAAAGTGAGCGGCGTGAAGATGGCGCGTACCGAGATGGGCGCACCGGATGCGAAAGGCCGTCGTCGCGCCGAGATCGTGGCCGGTTCTGAACACGTGATCCCGGCCGACGCCGTGGTGATGGCGTTCGGTTTCCGCCCTCACAGCATGGAATGGCTGGCGAAGCACAGCGTTGAGCTGGATTCACAGGGCCGTATTATTGCGCCAGAAGGTAGCGATAACGCATTCCAGACCAGCAACCCGAAAATCTTCGCCGGTGGCGATATCGTTCGCGGTTCCGACCTGGTGGTGACGGCGATTGCCGAAGGCCGCAAGGCGGCTGACGGTATACTAAATTACCTGGAAGTGTAAGAAAAAAAGGGAATAAACCTTCCGGTTTATTCCCTTTGCTAAATAAAGCGTAATTAAAATATAAATTACAGATATTTCAGCGTAAAAGTTGCCTGCCCATCAATGCTGGTATCATCGGTAATTGCCAGCGTCGTGGTGTCCTGAATCGCAAGCGAAATAGCCATTGGTACAACGGCCTGAGTAAAGGCCAGTGGTGCCGTTTCTCCGGTGGTTGCAACAGTCACAATTTCACTGGCGTTATTCTGCATCAGCGAACCCACGTTAGACCAGGACGTTCCATTATCAGAGCTATAGGTCGCCCCGACTGCGTTACCATCCGCCGTTATGCTGTCGGTTTTAACAAACATGCTGTAGTTACCAATCTTCACGTTGCCTGCCGTGGTACTCACGCCAAACAGGTTTACCGGCTGGAGGACGTCAACACCGGCTACGGTACCGTTTTTAACGACCACATTCGCCGCCGTGCCGCTACGGTCATCATTCACGCTAAAGCCCACTTTGACAGGCGCCTGGCAGTTAATCGTCAGGGAGAAGTCTTTTTGTCCCAGTTGGTTAACTGCGGTGGCGCTCAGCGAGCCCAGATTGACGGTGCCGTAGTCAATGGTGCCACCGCCGCTCAGCGTTGGGGTACAGGACGAGTTAGTTAACGTACCTTTTAACTTCAAAACGGCGCTCGGGTCAGCTGCAAATGCAGAAGAGACACAAAGAGACAGAACAGTTGCAAGCCATACTTTTTTCATTCGTTAATCCTTAACGTTTAATCTATTTATAACAAACCAATTACGGCATTCATGCCGTTAAATGAATATATATCTTTCCTCACAACGCATTCACTTATCAGAAAGGATAAAAATATTCATTTCATCGACGATAAAAATAATGAAGCTTATTTTCTCTTCATGATTTTTATTTATTACCCGAACCGCTACTTCGTCAGCAGGGTCCAGGTTAAATCACTTTCCAGTGCGGTTTGATCGGTGATGCGGCTAAACGCATTGTCATCCAGCACGGGTGATAGCGTCACCCGGAAATTCATCTGCTGGCCTGAAGGCACCTGATTATTATCAACCGCAATAACCGCTTCATTATTACGCACATAAAACGGCGAAGGCGTGCCGCTTTGCGGAGTAAAATTGAGCTGGTCGACCGTTTTACCGACGGTATAATTTTTACCGTCAACGGTCATCTCATCGATTTTCACCGCCATCCCGCCAGACTGGCCGAATGTGAAGCGCCCTTTATCGCCTGCCGTCCCCTGCAGCAACACCGCCATTTGCTGCGGCTGCGGACAGTAAACGTTAACGTTGAGGGTACGGTCCGCCATTTTGTGCCAGTTCTGCTGGGTTTTATCGATATTATCTCGACGCATTTCGTGGTAATCCACCACCGGCTGCGAGAGCGTTATTTGGCAATCTTCCGCATGTGCAGTCGCCGCGAAGAAAAGTATCCCCAGCGCGGTTAATCCAACTGTTTGTTGATAATTCATCGGCATACTCCGTTTACTTCTTCATAGAAGGCATCTTCATCGCGTTTCTCTGGAAGAGCGAAATCGAGTTTGCACAGACGATTGTTGTTGGCATCCATGGCGTAGAGCGCCGATAGCTGATCCGCATCGTTGATAAAGACATGACCATCATCAACGACCGTAACAATGTAGTTGCCCTTCTCATCCACGACCGTCAGCCCTTTTTTCAGCGGCTGACCATCGGCTTGCTTCATACGCAGCATCACACGACGGCTGTTTAGCACCCTGAAGTCAAGCTCGCTGACTGAAGCGTGACCTGCGGCGATATATCGGGTGCCGTTTGCCAGCGTCATATTCTGCGGCAGCTTGTTGGCATCCACTTCAATACGCGAATTGCGCCACTCGTTTAGCGAAGGTACGACCGCCTGTCCCCAGGCATCGGTCCAGACCGTACCCTGTGGCGTGGCGATTTCTACCCCGCTTTTCTTCTCGCTCAGTCTGGCAATGGCAAAGGTATCGCGAATCGCATACGGCGAGAACGTCACGCCATTTTTGTGCATAGCGATGCCGCCCGCCAGGGTGGCGTTATAGTTACGCTGATTATCACCGCTGGTGCCGCCACCCACGCTCAGCTGGGTATAGTGCAGGTTGGTGTTAATGTTACCGTTGAAGCTATTATCACTGGAGGACTGGTCACGATCCGCGGCGATATAGTAGTGCGTGTTGTCGCCCAGCGAGCCGCTGTTGGCGACACCGTAAGTGGTATTGTCGCCCTGCTTGCGCATGTAGGTGCTCAAAGATTGCCCTGGACTCAACGGAATGCTGACGTTGATGTACAGCATTTCATCATCCTGGTCGTCATCGACGTTGCCCACAGCGCTTTGCCAGTTGGCAGTCACGCTGGCATATTTGAACGTCTTACCCCACGACAGAAGCAGATAGCGGGAATCTTCATAGTCCCCGCTGCTCTGGTTGTAGTTGAAGCCTGCTGAGAAAACGCCTGCCAGATCGGATGAAAAATGTACGCTGCCGGAATAGGCGTTATCGTATCCCTGGTAATCGTCGTCCATTGCTTCTGCCATCTCACGATAGCCGCCGCTGTAGTGCGTCGCGCTGGTGGAAAGCGAGACATGGGAGGAAAGCGTAAGGTCGCTTCCCAGCTCGGTTTTAAGGCCACTGTTGCTGTCACCAAACGATTCCTGGCTTGCCGCAACCGTCGTGGAGACAGACCAGAGGTCGTTAATCAGAAAATCGGTGCGACCGCCAGCCGCCTGGTAATCCTGAGCGGCAGTACCGGAGGCCAGAAGATTCATCCACGGGAAAATGCGCCAGCCGTCGGACACGTTCATCACCAGCGGATCGCTGTAGTCGCTGTCGATGCTGCGCACCTGACCCGCTGACACGGTAAGCCCCTGCGGACGTGAAAGGTTGCGCTGCTTCACGGCGGCTGCAGGAACAATAAAGTGATTCGTTGAGCCGTCAGACTCCACGACGGAAACGTCCAAATCGACGTTGTTACGCGCAATCGGGACGTCATCCAGCGTAAATGGCCCTGCGGGCACGAGCGTACTGAAAATCAGCTGATTATTCTGGCGAATCTCCACGCGAGCCTGGGAAGAACGGGCAATGCCGGACACGCTGACGCCGCTACCGTCTCTTGTCAGCCCGTTGGTCGGCATAAGCTGGATGCCGGTAATGGGTATGCCGCTCAACACATTAGACATGGCGTTAATTTCACCGACCTGCATGGTTAACTTCTGCGGGACAAAAACATGCTCCGCATAGGTGTAAATGCTGTCGGCATTTTTCTTGCCATTGTCATCCGTCAGGATGTAATTACTGCGAAGCGACCAGTCAAAAGCGTTGAAACCCGCTTCCAGATTGGCCTGCGAATAGCGGGAATTGTCGCTACCGCCATATTCATTACGGGTACTGAACAGCGAATAGTTGAGCATCCCGGCGGCACCGCCGTGCTGGAAGTTTCGGATATCCGACGACAGGCTGTTTACCGCTTCAGGCGGCAGGTATAACTCAACGGCTTCCTGGTTTGGCAACGCGTTGATTACCGCTTTCGGGTAATCGTCACGGATGTCATGGCACGCCTCGCCTGCCTTCAGCGGAACCGGCATAAGACCGGCGAAATCAAGCAGATCGTTATCAAAACACAGCACGCCGTCCTTATCGAAACGGACGGCGGCCATGCCGCGATCTTCACCATTCACTTTGACGTTCACGGAATGGGTTCCGGGCAGAAAACGCGGTGCTTCAGCGAAGTAATGGTTCAAATCGCTCGTTAACCCCAGCGTTTTCATTACTCCCGTATCAAACGTCACTTCCCTTGCGAGTACGGAAGCGGAGTCAAACATCATCAGAGGCAAGGTGCCGCAGAGAACTGCGCGGACACAAAGTGCAATACGGCTTTTTTTATTCACCGTTTTATCCCTATTTTATTTATTTAATTCAGAGGTAAAGCTCGGCACTTCAACGCCATAGCGGCTGGCCGGGAAAAATTTAACGTGGCTGTCACCACTGGTTGTTTTATTCAACGCAGCCGTCATCGTCTCACCTGGCAGAAGGTAAGTTTTGGAAAGCGTGGCGTTTGCGCCTGAAGGCTGTAATACGACTTTTTGTGCCAGACGGACAACGTACTTACTTGGATTGGTGACTTTTACAGACGACCCGACGGTTGACCATTTGAGGTATTTCCATGCGTCCGTCACAACCCCCAGCGTAGCCGGGCGTATTAGCACTGGAATATCCTGGCGGATGTTAATACCAATTTTAATTTTTTTATCGTCATTTTTTGGCGGAATGCCGTCAAACGTTACGCGTTTGAAATGCTCAACGTCCAGCGGTTGCTTGCTTTGCAAAATAAAACGAAGTTGCTGCGTTTGACCGGGTTCAAGGCGAACTACAGGCTGCGTGACGATCAGCTTAAGCCCCTGATCATCCGGCAGGTCAACCACGTTCGTATATAAAAGGGATGGGTGTGAATCCGTATTTTTTACGTTGATGGTACCGCTGTGCGTGGCTTCATCAATAATCAGCAGGCTGGTTTCCGGCACCATACCTTCTGCATGTACTGCAAAATGGGTAGAAAATAAAGCGAGGGTGAAAAGTGTTTTAAATATATTCGATTTTACGCATTGCATAATATTATCTCCTTGATAGCCCAACAGAACATTCCATGTTTATCGCGCTGTTAAAAAGAGAGTAAATGCAGAACATTCACTCTCTGGATTATTTTAAAATTACTTTTACTCAATAAAGTCTTACAGATAACGCAGGCTGATGGTCAACTGACCGTCAAGCTGAGTATCATCGGTAATCGCCAGAGTTGCGGTGTTCTGAACAGCCAGTGAGGTCACCAGTGGGAAGGTCGCAGTCTGGAAAGCCAGCGGGTCCAGAGTACCCGTAGACGCGACGGTGAAGTCACGAATATGGCTGCCCTGAGTAGAACCATTGGTGGTTTTGGTCCAGTTACCCGTTGCGTTCTGCTGATAGATTGGATCTGCCGCAGCACCATCAGCCGTTACGCTGTCTGCTTTAACAAACATAGCGTAAGTACCGATGTTAACGCCACCTTCGGTTTTGCCCACACCGTAAGTTTGGCCAGTGCCGCTACCTTGAGAGCCACCACCAAACTGACCGTTTGTTACCGTCAGGTTCGCGTTAGAATCCACGCGGTCGTCTACCATATTCCAGGACACTTTTGTTGCCGCGGTGCAGTTAATGGTCAGGTCGATATTTTTCTGGCCCAACTGGTTGGTTGCAGTCGCACTCAGATCGCCCAAGTTAATTGTACCGTAGTCAACAGTACCACCGTTGCTCAGAACGGGTGTACATGCTGCATTGGTCAGCGTACCTTTAACCTTCAGTACCGCTGAAGGGTCTGCAGCAAATGCTGATGTCACACACAGAGAAAGCGCAGTTGCGAGTAAAACTTTTTTCACTTGTTAATCCTTAACATATGAGTAATTGCAATATTTAATCCAGTAATGATAAATACCTTTACCAGTTACTGATTGTCGTCATGCTTGTCAGCATGTGCACATAGTATTGTTTTTATAAATACATGCAATTTAGCAAAATTAACGATTCTATTAAGGATAACGAAAAACTGATCTTTTCCTTAATTTATTAAGGAATTACCCATTTAAAAAAGAGATTAACATCAAAAAAAGAATACTACTCTGAATTTAACTTTACTTTTCTTAGCGCTTTGATATTACTTTACACCTCATTGATTCACACCATTTATAAATCTAGTTAATTATTAACCAGACAATAAAGAAATAAGAGATATAAACAATGCTTATTTAAAAATGTTGCAGCGGTTGATGGATATAAAGAAAAAAGCCAGTGAATCACTGGCTTTTATAAACGGACGACAAAGGGATTTATTTGACGACGCGTAGCGCCGGGCGACCACCGCGCGGAGGCGGATCGTCATCAGGGTCATTGTCGTCGTGATGATCGGGTTTGTCGCCATCGATAAGTGACATCACCGTGTCGCTTTCGCGCTCATCAGATGCATTGTCATCATTTAGGCTGGCAACCTCTTCATCATACGCCGCTTCCGGCTCAAACATAGTACCCGCCCCGTTTTCACGGGCGTAGATAGCCAGCACAGCGGCCAGCGGCACGGAAACCTGACGCGGTACGCCGCCGAAACGCGCGTTGAAGCGCACTTCATCGTTCGCCAGTTCCAGGTTACCCACCGCGCGCGGGGCGATGTTCAGTACGATCTGTCCGTCACGTGCGTATTCCATTGGAACCAGCACGCCCGGCAACGTCACATCCACAACCAGGTGCGGCGTGAGCTGGTTATCCAGCAGCCATTCATAGAAGGCGCGCAGCAGATACGGACGGCGTGGGGTAAGTTGTGACATTTCCACAGTCATTAGCCTCGGCCGAGACGCATTTCACGTTCCGGTTCAGTTAAAGATGCCAGGAAAGAGTCGCGTTCGAATACGCGAGTCATGTAGCCTTTCAGCTCTTTCGCGCCAGGACCGCTGAACTCTACGCCCAGGGTTGGCAGACGCCACAGCAGCGGTGCCAGGTAGCAGTCTACCAGGCTGAACTCATCGCTCAGGAAGAACGGCTTCTGACCAAACACCGGGGCGATTGCCAGCAGCTCTTCACGCAGTTGCTTACGCGCAGCGTCGGCTTCGGCAGCGGATCCGCTGGTAATCACGTTCATCAGCGAATACCAGTCTTTCTCGATACGCTGCATGTACAGGCGGCTTTCACCACGCGCAACAGGGTAAACAGGCATCAGCGGCGGATGTGGGAAACGTTCATCCAGATATTCCATAATGATACGGGATTCCCACAGGGTCAGCTCGCGATCCACCAGCGTCGGTACGCTTTGGCTCGGGTTGAGATCGATCAGATCCTGAGGCGGGTTATCCTTTTCCACATGCTCGATCTCAAAACTGACACCCTTCTCGGCCAGCACGATACGAACCTGATGGCTATAAATGTCAGTAGGACCAGAAAACAGCGTCATTACCGAACGTTTGTTGGCAGCGACAGCCATGAAAACCTCCAGGTATATTCAGAATTTTTACTGCTACCAGCCCAACAGGGGCCAGCCAGATGTTGTATCGCCCATCCCAGAGAAGACACATTGTTCAAGAATCGAACAAAAATCGAGTATTCACCGATATTTGGGCAGAAAATTGGATGATAGTTTACCAGATTTTGATGGCTTTGTGGTGAGGGGATTCTGGAAATGTGGAAAAAGAGAAGATATATGCATGGATATTGTGGATAACCTGCGCATTATCCATAAAAAAACCCGCCGAAGCGGGTTTTTCGCCAATCGTTCTGCGTAAGCAGAATGGATTAACGTTTGGAGAACTGTGGACGACGACGTGCTTTACGCAGACCCACTTTCTTACGTTCAACCTGACGCGCGTCACGAGTAACGAAGCCAGCTTTACGCAGTTCAGAACGCAGGGATTCGTCGTACTCCATCAGAGCGCGGGTGATACCGTGACGGATCGCACCTGCCTGACCGGAGATACCACCACCTTTAACGGTGATGTACAGATCCAGTTTTTCTACCATATCAACCAGTTCCAGCGGCTGGCGAACTACCATGCGGGCAGTTTCGCGACCGAAGTACTGTTCCAGAGAACGCTGGTTGATTACGATTTTACCACTGCCCGGTTTGATGAAAACGCGAGCTGCGGAACTTTTGCGGCGACCAGTGCCGTAGTATTGATTTTCAGCCATTGCCTATAATCCCGATTAGATGTCAAGAACTTGCGGTTGCTGTGCCGCGTGGTTGTGCTCGTTGCCTGCGTAAACTTTCAGTTTACGGAACATAGCACGACCCAGCGGGCCTTTTGGCAGCATGCCTTTAACCGCGATTTCAATCACACGCTCAGGACGGCGAGCAATCATCTCTTCAAAGGTCGCTTCTTTGATACCACCGATGTGGCCGGTGTGGTGGTAGTACATTTTGTCAGTACGCTTGTTGCCGGTAACAGCAACTTTGTCAGCGTTCAGAACGATGATGTAATCACCGGTATCAACGTGCGGAGTGTATTCCGCTTTGTGCTTACCGCGCAGGCGACGAGCCAGTTCAGTAGCCAGACGGCCCAGAGTTTTACCGGTCGCGTCAACAACATACCAGTCGCGCTGTACGGTTTCTGGTTTAGCTGTAAAAGTTTTCATTAAAAGCTTACCCAAATAATAAGTTACACGTTGGTGAACACCCAAACGTTTAGTCAGTTGAGGTTCACACGACAAAGTCCGGCAAACCTACCCCTTCGAATAGCTCATGCCGACACATAGAAAGTTTCGGGAAAAAAACCTTCTCGTAACGTGGGGTCGCAAGATTATAGAGAAGTTGAGGTCAAAGATCGACCCTTAAATGTGATTTGGAATGGGTTTTTCGAGGGGGCTGAAAATGCCGGGTGGCGGCTGCGCCTTACCCGGCCTACAAGGCTCCCTTCTCAGGGAGAGGGTGGCATTTGTTACGGCATATGCTCCAGCTTCAGGTATTCCTCGCTCTGCATCTCCTGCAGACGAGACAGGCAGCGCTGGAACTCAAACTTCAGCCGCTCGCCCTGGTAGATCTCATATAAAGGAACCTCGGCGCTGACCACCAGCTTGACGTGGCGCTCATAAAACTCGTCCACCAGAGCGATGAAGCGCCGCGCCTCGCTCTCCATCAGCCGCGTCATCACCGGTACATCCAGCACCATCACGGTGTGGAACAGACGCGAAAGCGCAATGTAGTCGTGCTGGCTACGAGCATCGACACAGAGCGTCGTAAAGGAGACCGCCAGCGTTTGGTTTTCAACGCCGAGCGTAGGCAACGGACGATGGTTAATCTCAAGTTCCGGGGCGTGCTCGCGTTTTGCCCCCGCCAGCGCCAGCCAGAGTGTATCCATCTCGCGGGTGGTCTCTGCATTTAACGGCGAGAGCCACAGGTGCGCCTGGGTTAACGTGCGCAGACGATAATCGACACCGGCATCGACGTTCATAATGTCGCAGTGCTGCTTAATGGCGTCGATGGCGGGCAGGAAGCGTGCCCGCTGCAGGCCGTTGCGGTACAGCTCGTCCGGCGGGATATTCGACGTGGCCACCAGCGTAATCCCGCGGGCAAATAACGCCTTCATCAGGCCGCCTAACAGCATGGCATCGGTGATGTCAGACACAAAAAATTCATCGAAGCAGAGCACGTCCGTTTCCGCCTTGAAGCGGTCGGCCACAATCTCCAGCGGATCGCTTTTACCCTGCAGCGCAGTCAGCTCTTCATGCACCCGCAGCATAAAGCGGTGGAAGTGCAGACGCTGTTTACGCTCCCCCGGCAGGCTCTGGTAGAACATGTCCATCAGCCAGGTTTTTCCGCGACCGACCCCGCCCCACATATATAAACCGCGCACCGGCGCGTGAGCCTGTGGCGCTTTTTTTCCGAGCAACCGCCCAAATGCCGCCTTTAGCCCGCCATTCTGTTCGGTTTCAGCGGGTTTGGCCGTGAGTTCCTGATAAATCATCTCCAGACGGCTTACCGCCTCACGTTGAACGTCATCCGGCTGATGGGTACCCTCGTTAAGGGCCAGTTGATATCGCGATGCAGGGGACAGGTTTTGCATAATCTTATTGTTATTCCTTCAATTAACGCTCACCAGCAGACGTGACTGATGAAAAAAAGGCCGTTCTACACTACGCGATGATACGTCAGGATTCCACTTCTACGGAAATAGCGGTTATAGTGGCATTATCAGGCACAGGCAGGAGCCGAGCCAACACCCTACGGAACAACAAGACAACGGGAGAAGTTCATGACCTGGGAATATGCGCTAATCGGTTTAGTCGTCGGCATCGTCATCGGTGCTGTGGCCATGCGTTTCGGTAATCGCAAATTGCGTCAGCAGCAGTCACTGCAGTACGAACTGGAAAAGAACAAAGCCGAGCTGGAAGAGTATCGTGAAGAGCTGGTCAGCCATTTTGCCCGTAGCGCCGAGCTGCTGGACAACATGGCGACCGACTATCGTCAGCTGTATCAGCATATGGCAAAAAGCTCCAGCAGCCTGCTGCCGGAAATGACGGCGGAAACCAACCCGTTCCGCAACCGTCTGGCAGACTCTGAGGCCGGTAACGATCAGGCGCCCGTTCAGATGCCTCGCGACTATTCAGACGGCGCGTCCGGCCTGCTGCGTGGCGGTGTAAAACGCGATTAATCGCACAACCTGAATTTATTTTACGGGCGCAGCGATTGCGCCCGTCCTTTCTTCATGACCCCAGCTATCATTTAGTTAAACACCTCATTGTTCAGCGGTTTAAAATTCAATAACATCAACGTGTTTTTGGGGCCGTTTTTCCTTTATTCCAGGTTACGAGAGTCAACATCGATGAAGAAAAAAAACCAGCTGTTGAGCGCTATCGCGTTAAGTGTCGGGTTATCTCTCTCGGCGTCCGTTCCTGTATTTGCCGCCATTCCCTCCCAGGTGCCTGGCCAGGCGGCCATTCCAAGCCTTGCACCCATGCTGGAAAAAGTGTTGCCTGCGGTCGTCAGCGTTCAGGTTGAAGGCACGGCGGTACAAAGCCAACGCGTCCCTGAAGAACTGAAGAAGTATTTTGGTGATGAGTCTCCCGACCAGCAGGCCCAGCCTTTTGAAGGCCTGGGGTCTGGCGTCATTATCGATGCGGCAAAAGGCTATATTCTGACTAACAATCATGTCATCAGCCAGGCCGATAAAATCAGCGTCCAGCTAAACGATGGCCGCGAATTTGATGCCAAACTGATTGGCGGCGATGACCAGAGCGACATCGCGCTGCTGCAGGTGCAAAACCCGAGCAACCTGACCCAGATTGCCATCGCGGATTCCGACAAACTGCGCGTCGGCGACTTTGCCGTCGCCGTAGGCAACCCCTTTGGCTTAGGGCAAACCGCCACCTCCGGGATCGTCTCCGCGCTGGGACGTAGCGGCCTCAATCTGGAAGGGCTGGAAAACTTTATCCAGACCGATGCCTCAATCAACCGCGGGAACTCCGGCGGGGCATTGCTCAACCTTAACGGTGAGCTGATTGGGATCAACACGGCGATTCTGGCCCCGGGCGGCGGCAGCATTGGGATCGGTTTTGCGATTCCCAGCAACATGGCCAAAACGCTGGCACAGCAGCTCATTCAGTTCGGTGAAATCAAACGCGGGCTGCTGGGTATTAAAGGTATGGAGATGAGCGCGGATATCGCAAAAGCGTTCAACATCAACGTTCAGCGCGGGGCGTTTGTCAGTGAAGTGCTGCCAAACTCCGGCTCGGCAAAAGCAGGTATCAAATCGGGCGATGTGATCGTCAGCCTCAACGACAAGCCGCTGAGCAGCTTTGCCGAGTTGCGCTCGCGGATAGCCACCACCGAACCCGGCGCCAAAGTGAAGCTGGGTCTGATCCGTGACGGTAAACCGCTGAACGTTGAAGTGACGCTGGATAAGAGCACCTCCTCCTCTGCCAGTGCGGAGCTGATCGCCCCGGCGCTGCAGGGTGCGACGCTGAGCGATGGACAGTTGAAAGACGGTACGAAAGGCATTCGCATCGACACCGTTGAAAAGAGCAGCCCTGCCGCTCAGGCCGGGTTGCATCAGGAAGATGTGATCATTGGTGTAAACCGCAATCGCGTGCAGTCCATTGCCGAACTACGCAAGGTGCTGGAGAGTAAACCAGCGGTTATTGCCCTGCAGGTCATGCGCGGCAATGAGTCTATCTATATTCTGTTGCGCTAAGCATTTGCGACCCGGACATCACCGCTGCGTGTGATGTCCGGATAACTCATGTTATGCTGCAAATCGTTCCTTTTTTAACGACACGCGCATCATGCTTTTAAAGCTCTTACGTTCTATTGTCATCGGTTTGATTGTCGCTGGCCTGCTGCTGCTGGCGCTGCCGTCTTTACGTCAGTTCAATAAACTGTCGGCTCCCCAGTTCGATAGCACGGATGAAACACCGGCCACTTATAATCAGGCCGTCCGCCGAGCCGCACCTGCCGTGGTTAACGTCTATAACCGTGGCCTGAATACCTCAGCCCACAACCAACTGGAGATCCGCACGCTCGGCTCCGGCGTGATCATGGACGAGCGCGGCTACATTATTACCAACAAGCACGTGATAAACGATGCCGACCAGATCATCGTCGCCCTGCAGGATGGCCGCGTTTTTGAGGCATTACTCGTTGGCTCTGACAGCCTGACCGACCTCGCCGTCCTGAAGATTAACGCCACGGGCGGTTTGCCGGTCATCCCGATCAACCGTAAACGTACCCCGCATATAGGCGACGTCGTCCTGGCGATTGGTAACCCTTACAACCTGGGCCAGACCATCACTCAGGGGATCATCAGCGCGACCGGCCGTATTGGTCTGAACCCCTCCGGGCGGCAGAACTTCCTGCAAACCGATGCCTCCATCAACCACGGTAACTCCGGCGGTGCGCTGGTCAACTCGCTGGGCGAACTGATGGGCATCAACACCCTGTCGTTCGATAAGAGTAACGACGGTGAGACGCCGGAAGGGATCGGCTTTGCCATTCCGTTCCAGCTGGCGACCAAAATTATGGATAAGCTGATCCGCGACGGACGCGTGATCCGCGGCTATATCGGTATCGGTGGCCGCGAAATTGCGCCGATGCATACCCAGGGTGGCGGTATCGATCAGATCCAGGGCATCGTGGTGAACGAGGTGGCGCCAGGGGGGCCGGCGGCCAACGCGGGGATTCAGGTCAATGACGTCATTGTGTCGGTCAACGGCACGCCAGCGGTTTCTGCGCTGGAGACGATGGACCAGGTGGCAGAAATTCGCCCGGGCTCTATCATCCCAGTTGAAGTCATGCGCAACGATAAGAAACTGACGCTGCAAGTCACCATTCAGGAATACCCGGCAACAAACTGACAGGCATAAAAAAACGGAGCGATAAGCTCCGTTTTTTTGCCGGGGGACGGTTCGTATTACTTGTTAACGAACTCTTCACCCAGGGTGATATCTTTCTTCAGCGTATCCAGCATGCCTTCCATCGCGTGTTGCTCAAACGCGCTCAGCTTGCCAATGGATTTACGCTCTTCGATACCATTTTTACCCAGCAGCAGCGGCTGAGAGAAGAAGCGAGCGTGTTCGCCATCGCCTTCAACGTAAGCGCATTCAACAACGCCTTTCTCGCCCTGCAGCGCGCGAACCAGTGACAGACCGAAACGTGCAGCCGCCTGGCCCATAGACAGAGTTGCAGAACCGCCACCCGCCTTCGCTTCCACCACTTCGGTGCCCGCGTTCTGGATGCGTTTGGTCAGGTCAGCCACTTCCTGCTCGGTGAAGCTTACGCCTGGGATCTGCGACAGCAGAGGCAGAATGGTAACGCCAGAGTGACCGCCGATGACCGGCACTTCCACTTCTGTTGGCTGTTTGCCCTTCAGCTCAGCAACGAAGGTATTGGAGCGGATGATATCCAGCGTGGTCACGCCGAACAGTTTGTTTTTGTCGTAAACGCCCGCTTTCTTCAACACTTCTGCCGCGATAGCAACGGTGGTGTTCACCGGGTTAGTGATGATACCGATGCATGCTTTCGGGCAGATTTCTGCAATCTGCTGCACCAGGTTTTTCACGATGCCCGCGTTGACGTTGAACAGGTCTGAACGATCCATGCCTGGCTTACGCGCCACGCCTGCAGAAATCAGCACCACGTCGGCACCCTGCAGTGCAGGACGCGCATCTTCACCGGAGAAGCCTTTGATTTTTACAGCAGTTGGGATGTGGCTCAGGTCAACCGCCACACCTGGGGTTACCGGAGCAATATCGTACAGGGAGAGTTCTGAGCCTGAAGGCAGTTGGGTTTTCAGTAGTAGGGCAAGCGCCTGGCCGATACCACCAGCAGCGCCGAGGACTGCGACTTTCATCCTAAACTCCTTATTATGGTTAACTTAAGTATCTGTAAATCCGTTGCGGCGACCATAATTCAGCAAGTAAATAATTACAATTTTCGTAGCTAAAGAATTTGAGGTCACGCGACTTTATCTCTCTTCAGAAGACGCTCTGACGACAGACGGCGACGAATTAAGAGGTGGTTACAATACACCCTGCCCCGCCACCAAAACAACATCATTTTGATAACATTTAATTTACTTTTAAGCTTATTTGCGCGGCGTGACCCAGGCATGTTTTCTGATAACGAATTCTGATAAAATCACTCCCTTTCATAACATTATTTCAGCCTGGCGCTGAGTAGATAATTTGCATAAAAATTCATCCACATGCATAATAATGTTGTTTCTATCGTCATATTCCGGGTGACTTATGCGAAGCTCGTCTAAGCAAGAAGAATTAGTCAAGGCGTTTAAAGCGCTACTTAAAGAAGAGAAATTCAGTTCTCAGGGAGAAATTGTTCAGGCGCTGCAGGAACAAGGCTTCGATAACATCAATCAGTCGAAAGTCTCCCGCATGTTAACGAAATTTGGCGCGGTGCGTACCCGTAACGCCAAGATGGAGATGGTCTATTGCCTGCCGGCGGAACTTGGCGTGCCGACCACCTCCAGCCCGCTGAAGAATCTGGTTCTGGATATCGACTACAACGACGCCGTTGTGGTGATCCACACAAGCCCTGGGGCCGCACAGCTGATTGCCCGCATGCTGGACTCGTTGGGTAAAACAGAAGGCATCCTCGGGACTATCGCCGGCGATGACACCATCTTTACCACGCCGGCTAGCGGTTTCTCCGTTAAAGATCTCCACGAAGCGATTCTGGTTCTGTTCGAACAGGAACTCTAATCCCCTTTCCCCGTAGCGCCGCTGCGGGGATCGTTCTGCCCCCACGCCGTTTCCCCCTCTTTTCCACTGCCCCTGACTTTGACAAATAGTGCTTTTTACCACCCATTAACATTCATCTGGTGAATGCTAAATCAAAAAATCGCACAAAAAATCAAAAGCTGATATCCATATGATTTTATTAGATATAACCAACATAAATGCGCAAAAAATGCCCAATATTATGCAATTTGGTTATAAAAAACTGAGTGGTTAACACGTAATAACAATAGAAACCATTAGTCTGGTATTAATTTTTACCGTTATTAGTGTATACTTGATTTTGTGATGAGGGTCACGAAACAAGACCCCACTAAAAAATTCGACGAGGTAAAAATCATGAAAATCAAATCAACTGTAGCGGCGCTGAGCGTCCTGTCTGTCCTGTCATTCGGTGCTTTCGCGGCTGACGCTATCAATGCTGATCAGGCGCAATCACGCGAGACCATCGGTACGGTTTCTGTCGGCGCGGTCGGCACATCGCCAATGGACATGCGTGAGATGCTGAACAAAAAAGCGGAAGAAAAGGGTGCGTCATCCTACCGCATCATCGAAGCGCGTTCTGGTGCCCACTGGCACGCCACCGCTGAGCTGTACAAATAAGTTTGAGCAATAACTGAAAACGTAAATCTCCACTCAACGGCACCAGGCATAAAAATAGCGGTTCAACCCTTCTCGCCGTTGAGCAAAAACCCTATTCAGGAGTAAAGACTATGAAAACCAAATTGATCATCGCAACCCTCGGTCTGGCATCTGTTCTCTCTTTCGGCGCAAGCGCAGCCGTACAGCAGGTGAATGCCGACCAGGCACAAAATCTGCAGCCTATGGGCAGCATCTCCGTGACGTCTGTTACCGGCTCTCCGATGGATATCCGTCACGAACTGGCTGCCAAAGCTGAAAAAGCAGGTGCCAGCAGCTATCGCGTCACCGAACTGAATCAGGGTGACCACTGGCATGCAACTGCAGAACTGTATAAATAAACCCTCGTCGTATCTCATCATACGACTTGCCCCTGGCCTCATAGTCAGGGGCTTTTTTCATTCAGTGCCGCGCGTTAAAACGCAGCTGCCCTTCCAGCTCTTCTTCCGCTTCATCGAACAGTAATATCAGTGCGCCAAAGCGTCTGCGCAGCTTATCGGGCAAATGAATGAACTCAATTTCCAGCGGTAGCGGCAGCAGACTCCCGGTCACCACGTCCCACAGCGTATCCAGATTCGTCACGCTTTCCCGTTCAAGATCAAACACCCGGATAAATTCACGGTAGAAGTCTTCCTGACTGTCGATCTCGTCAAAATCAAAAGTATAGGTTTTCATTGCCAGCCACCCAGTCCAGGCGAGCGGCAGATGCCGCCCTGTCTATTATAATCCCCCGATGTGAAGGGTTTTCACTTCCAGGTACTCTTCCAGGCCCAGCACGGAGCCCTCACGACCCAGGCCTGACTCTTTTACGCCGCCAAAGGGCCCCAGTTCCGTGGAGACGGCACATTCGTTAATGCCGATCATCCCACTCTCGATCGCCTGGGAAACGCGGAAAACACGTGAGAGATTCTGGGTGTAGAAGTAAGCCGCCAGCCCATAGGGCGTATTGTTGGCGCGCTGGATAACTTCATCTTCCGAGGTGAAACGGAAACATGCCGCAACCGGGCCAAACGTCTCTTCTTCTGCCAGCTTCATGCCTTCATGGCAGTCGCCCAGCACGGTTGGCATCCAGAAATTCCCGCCAAGCGGATGGGGCTTACCCCCTGCCAGTACGGTTGCCCCCCGAGAGACGGCATCGTCGACATGCTCACGCACCTTGTCGACCGCAGCAGATTCAATCAGCGGCCCGACGACAACGCCCTCGTCAAGGCCATTCCCCACCTTGAGCGCTTTCACGGCATCGGCCAGTTTATTCACAAACTTGTCGTAGACGGTTTCCTGAATATAAAAACGGTTCACGCTGACGCAGACCTGCCCGGCATTGCGGAACTTGTTGGCAATCGCCCCCTTCACCGCCGCGTCGATGTCTGCATCCTCAAAAACGATATACGGGGCATTTCCCCCCAGCTCCATCGAGACTTTCTTCATGGTTTCGGCAGCATTACGCACCAGCGTTTTGCCGACGGAGGTCGAGCCGGTAAAGGAGATTTTACGCACGTCGCGGCTTGCCATGATCGCATCGCTGATTTCATGCGTATTCCCGGCCACGGCGTTGAGCACGCCGTCGGGCACGCCAGCCTGTTTTGCCAGGGTAAGCAGCGCAAAGGCACTGAGCGGCGTGTTATTGGCCGGTTTGATCACTCCGGTACACCCTGCAGCCAGCGCCGGGCCTAACTTGCGGGTGAGCATGGCCATCGGAAAGTTCCACGGCGTTATCGCCGCGACCACACCAATGGGTTCACGGGTCGCCAGAATGCGCGAGCCGGGTTTGATCGGCGGAATAATTTCACCGTTCGCGCGCTTGGCCTCTTCGGCAAACCACTGGATAAAGCTGGCAGCGTACTCCACCTCGCCTTCGGCCTCTTTCAGCGGCTTACCCTGCTCGGTGGTCATTAACTGCCCGAGCCAGCTTTTATTCTCAATGATCAGTTCGTACCAGCGATAAAGAATCGCCGAGCGCTCTTTCGCGGTTTTGGCACGCCAGGCCGGGAAGGCTTTGGTGGCCGCTGCGATAGCATCTTCGGTTTGTGCTTTACCCGCTTTGGCGACTTTCGCGATGACTTCCCCGGTTGCGGGGTTAAGCACATCGAAGGTCGTGTCCAGCGTTTTCCAGATTCCGTTGACCAGATAACCGGTCTGAAAAAGGATGTGATCCTGAAGCGCCTGGGTCGTCATGTGTCCTCCCTTCCTGAAATGTAAGAACGTGCTGGAATAAGTATAGCCACAAAAAAACCGACGCTTTTGGCGTCGGTTTTTTTACTTCGGTCAGCTATCCGTGAGGGCATTCTGGTAGCGATGCAGCATCAACACCAGCCGTCCTACCGGCTCGGTCACCTGTGGCGGCGCTTCCCAGGTTTTAAGCTTCTCCTGGTAGATATCCAGCTCTTCAAGCAGTTGCGTAAAGTAGCGACGTCGTTTGTCATCACTGCTGGCGGAAAGCACGTGGTCAGCGGTACGACGCAGCTGGCGGTGCCAGGCCGACAGATCGTCGTTGATCGGCACCGGTGCGTTACGCAGACGCTGATGTGCAATGATCATGGTCAGCGCCAGCCGGAACTTGCCGATATCGCCCGGAAACTTGTTCAGCAGTAAAAACAGCTGCTGGTAGAGCGCGGGCAGATGGTTCTCTTTACGGCGCGCGGTGTTGGTTGTCATCGACGACACGGCGGCCGACACAAACTGGTTCAACAGCACGCGGCCCGTTCTTGCCTGCGAATTATCGCGGACCAGCAGAATCACCATCATTGCCAGGAAACAGCCCACCAGCTGACCTAACGCGCTGTCGAGGAACTGGCTGAAATGGAAGGTCATCGGGTTATCGAGCACGATGATGTTAATCGTACTCGCCAGCGCCCCCAGCGATCCCAGACGTCGCTTTTGCACTTCAATGCCGATAAAGAACGCCATTACCGCCAGGCTAATACAGAGCAGCAGCATGCTCTGCTGCGTCGACGGGATGATGACCAGAAAGTAGAGCGCGCCTATCGGCAGGGCGGCAATGGTGCCGTACAGGAAATCGATGGCGACCATACGCGGATTAGGCAGACGCATCGCCAGTGCGGTCACGACGGCAATCATCACCATCGCGCCGCTGCCGGACGTCCAGCCCGTCCACAGCCAGAACAGCGTGCCGAGCATACAGGCGAGCGTCGTACGCCAGAAGTTAACCATCGCGTGATGGCGCTCGGCGGATTCCGCCTTGATCACCACTTCGCCCTGCAGCACCTCTTCTTCCGCCGCGCTGATTTTGGTATTTCCGATCACGCCGCGTTTCAGCAGCAGGTAGCGCGTCGCGGCGCCGACCCAGGTGTAGATGGTTACCGGCGTGTCGCGCTCCCCTGTCCAGGCGATCACCCTGCGCATACGCTTCAGCTGCTTGTGCACGTCCTGCACCGTTTCCACCGGCTCGGCGAACAGTTCGCGGAAGGTATCGGTGACCGCTTCCGGGCGCGTGTTCTGTATCAGATAGGTTTCACATGCCTGGGTAATCAGCGTTAACGAGACCGTATTAAGAGCTTTCAGACGACGGTTAGCGCGGGCCCAGCGTGACGACTCCATATTGAGATTGCTGCGCATCCCCTCCAGCGCCTGCGTGCGGCGAACCAGCCCGCTCCAGGCTTTATCCACCTCTTCGCTGTCGCCGTGCTTGATGCAGAGCTGCATCAGCTGGTACTGAGCGACAATCAGCGCGTCAAGCTCTCGATCGACTTCCTGCTTGATGGAGCGCGGGGAGAACAGCAGGTCCGCGACAATCGCACTCACGATACCAATGACAATTTCGCTGCATCGCTCCACCGCAAACTGCGGAGCCAGCAGCGGCTCGGACTGGATGGTGATGATAATAATCAGCGCGGTATAGCCCGCCAGCCCCCAGGCGTAGGAGTTCTCCACTTTCACCAGAGACGAGATCCAGGTGCAAAAGCCCGCCCAGATACAGCACACCATCAGCATCAGCAACGGTGTGCGGATCATCAGAATAATAATGGTGAGCGCCGCGAAACAGCCGATAAACGTCCCGATGATACGCAGCATCCCGCGATAGCGGATCGCGCCTGAATAGGGTTCCCCACCCGCAGCAAAGGCCGGGCCCGCCGCGACAATCGCAGCCGTCAGCACTGCCCAGCGAGGGGTTTCAAGCTGGAAGTGAAAGCCAACAAACAGCGCCAGCACAATGGCACACGCCAGCTTCACGGCGAAGCGAATGTGCTGGCTGGCGATGGAAAAGATGCCCATAGCGATTAACCAAACTCGCGCAGACGGTGGGCGATTTTACGGAAGAACGAGTCCTGGCTGGCATCCCGATCTTTTTCACCGGTAATCACCACCGTCGCCGTGGTACCCGCAGGCCACAGGTTGCCCTGCTGTTCGTCCAGATGGATACGGACCGGCACGCGCTGGGCCAGACGCACCCACTCGAGATTGGAATCCACCGTTGCCATTCCTTTTGCATCGTTCGAACTGCTGGAGTTGGTCACCCCCGCGGCGACGCTGTCGACGGTACCTTTAAAGACGCGGTTGCTGCCCAGCGGCGTGATTTCTGCCCGGTAGCCCGGACGTACGCCTTCCAGCTTGGTCTCTTCCATATAGGCGAGTACGTAGAAGGAGTTCTGTTTCACCAGCGCCACGGCGGTTGAGCCACGGGTAATAAATTCCCCGGCATACACATTAAGGTTGGTCACCCAGCCATCAGACGGCGCGCGGATCACGGTACGCTCCAGATCGAGCTTCGCCAGATCGCGCGTTGCTTGTGCTTTCGCCAGCTGGTGCAGCACGGTTTGCAGCACGTTGTTGGACTGATCAATCTCTTCACGGGACATTGCCTGAACGCCAAGCTGGTTACGGCGGCCAGCTTCGCGGCGTTTCTCCGCAGCCAGCGCCTGGTAATAGGCCACGTCCGCTTCCGCCTCTTCCAGTGCTTTCTGGTAACGAGGCTGGTCGATGGTGAACAGAACCTGATCTTTTTTCACCAGTTGGTTATCGTGTACGTTGACCGCCGTGATGAGACCGGCCACGTCAGGGGCGATCGCCACCACATCGGCGCTGAAGCGTGCATCACGCGTCCACGGTGATTCGGTGTAATAGACCCAGGCGCGGAAAATAGCGATGAAGGCGAGGATAACCAGCGCCATGGTGATGGCAGTGCGGGAGATTTTTCTTGTTAGCGTTTTCACATCAACCTCAGACAAACATGCGCGATATAAGGTAGAACAGGCAGCAATACAGCGCGGTATTGAACAATGCAGGGTGCCAGACGAAATCGTAGATCCCGGTAGGGACCAGCACCTTGCGCACCAGCCAGAAGATCGCCAGTGATAAAAGAAGCTCGAAAAATATCGGTGGGAAGGACAAACCGAACACCACGATAACGGGAAACAGACTCATGTTGACCTTGATTAGAGAGAGTGCAGGCTTCAGAATTTTTTAGCGCACGCCATCGCAGGAGAGCAAGAAACGCCGGGCGAGAATGGCGCAGCCGTTATGTAATAAATAATATATTAACGTAACTGTTATGCTGTTATCTATAATATGTGATCTAAATCACTTTTAAGCCAGAGTGAACAATGGAACGTTTAAAACGCATGTCAGTCTTCGCCAAAGTGGTTGAACTGGGCTCCTTTACCGCCGCTGCACGCCAGCTTCAGATGAGCGTCTCATCCATCAGCCAGACGGTGTCTAAACTGGAAGATGAGCTTCAGGTCAAGCTGCTCAACCGCAGTACCCGCAGCATTGGGCTGACGGAAGCGGGCAAAATTTACTATCAGGGCTGTCGCCGTATGCTGCTTGAAGTGCAGGATGTTCACGAACAGCTCTACGCCTTCAACAACACCCCCATCGGCACGCTGCGCATCGGGTGTTCTTCAACTATGGCACAAAATGTTCTCGCTGCCATGACGGCGGATATGCTGAAAGAGTATCCCGGGCTTACCGTTAATCTGGTGACGGGTATCCCGGCGCCGGATCTGATAGCCGACGGTCTGGACGTGGTGATCCGCGTCGGCGCGCTGCAGGATTCCAGCCTGTTCTCGCGTCGGCTGGGCAGCATGCCGATGGTCGTCTGCGCTTCGAAGAGCTATCTGGCCCAGTACGGTGTGCCGGAGAAACCCGCCGACCTCACCAACCACTCGTGGCTGGAGTACAGCGTGCGGCCCGACAATGAATTTGAGCTGATTGCCCCGGAGGGGATCTCCACCCGACTGCTGCCGGAAGGACGGTTTGTCACCAACGATCCGATGACCATTTCGCGCTGGCTGGTAGCCGGCGCCGGGATCGCCTACGTGCCGCTGATGTGGGTGATCAACGAGATCAACAGCGGCGTACTGGAGATCCTCTTCCCGCGCTACCAGTCCGATCCGCGTCCGGTGTACGCCCTGTATACCGAAAAAGACAAGCTTCCGCTGAAAGTCCAGGTATGTATTAACTATCTGACCGAGTATTTTGTGGACGTGGCGGAGCTGTTTCAGGGGATGCGGGGAAGAAGAAAGGAATAATCAATTTATTTCTTAACGCATAGAGGCAATGAATATTCCCAGGATGAATCTCTTGTTGATTCAGGAATATTCCTTCGCCACTATCAGGAATAGAGAATTGACACTGCCGCTACCAGCCCATTACTTTATATGTAGTCTGCTCGTCAGACTGTTATTAATTTGTTGCTGATATGAATAATAAAATGTATTCCGCAGGATGACGTTAAACAAGGAAAAGAAATGAATCTATTTGAACAAACACCGCCTTCACGCAGGCGCTATGGACTCGCCGCGTTCATCGGTTTAATTGCAGGGATTGTCTCCGCGTTTGTCAAATGGGGAGCCGAAGTACCGCTTCCGCCACGCAGCCCCTCCGACTTATTCACCGGCGCATGTGGACCCGAGCAATTAATAAGAGCCGCAAGCGAGATTGACTGTTCCCGCAATTTTTTAAACCCTCCCTATGTATTTTTACGCGACTGGCTGGGCGTTGTTGATCCTAACGCGGCAGTTTATACATTTGCCGGACATATATTTAACTGGGTTGGCGTGACGCATATTATTTTCTCAATCGTCTTCGCTGTTGGCTATTGTGTCGTGGCTGAAGTCTTCCCGAAAATTAAACTCTGGCAGGGTTTGCTGGCGGGTGCGTTAGCTCAGCTCTTTGTGCATATGATCTCCTTCCCGCTGATGGGGCTGACGCCGCCGCTGTTTGAGCTGCCGTGGTATGAACACGTTTCAGAGATCGTAGGCCATCTGGTCTGGTTCTGGTCGATCGAAATTATTCGTCGTGACTTGCGTAACCGCATCACACACGAGCCGGATCCGGAGATACCGCTGGGTAACTTACGTTAAAAAAAAGGCGCTACATCAGTAGCGCCATTTTTTTATGCCCATTCAGGTCAGGCAGTGCCGCCTACCGTCAGGTTGTCCACTTTCAGCGTTGGCTGGCCCACGCCCACCGGCAGGCTCTGGCCCTCTTTACCGCAGACGCCCACGCCGTTATCCAGCTTCAGATCGTTACCGACCATCGAGATCTGCTGCATGGCTTCAATACCGGAGCCAATCAGCGTCGCACCTTTCACCGCTTTGGTCACTTTGCCCTTCTCAATCAGGTACGCTTCTGAGGTAGAGAAGACAAACTTACCGGAGGTGATGTCCACCTGGCCACCGCCAAAGTTTGGCGCAAAGATACCGTAATCAACGGATTCGATAATCTCCTGCGGCGTGGATTTGCCCGGCAGCATATACGTATTGGTCATGCGCGGCATCGGCAGGTGCGCGTAAGATTCGCGACGTCCGTTGCCCGTCGGCGCAACGCCCATCAGGCGCGCGTTGAGTTTGTCCTGCATGTAGCCTTTCAGCACGCCGTTTTCAATCAGCACATTGTACTGACCTGGCGTACCTTCATCGTCGATAGCCACCGAGCCACGACGGTCAAGCATGGTGCCGTCATCCACCACGGTACACAGCTCAGAGGAGACGAGTTGCCCGATCTGACCGCTGAACACGGACGTCCCGCGACGGTTAAAATCGCCTTCCAGACCGTGGCCCACCGCCTCGTGTAATAGCACACCCGGCCAGCCGGCACCCAGCACCACCGGGAATGACCCCGCCGGTGCCGCGACGGCATTCAGATTCACCAGCGCCATACGCACGGCTTCTTTTGCCCACGCGTCAGCGCGCGCTTCACCGTCAACGTCGCCCAGGAACCAGTCATAGCCAAAACGACCGCCGCCGCCGCTTGAGCCGCGCTCGCGTTTGCCGTCCTCATCGACCTGCACGCTGATGGAGAGACGCACCAGCGGACGGACATCAGCCGCCAGGGTGCCGTCGGTTGCCGCCACCAGAATCAGTTCATACACACCGCTCAGGCTGGCTGAGACTTCCTGCACGCGTTTGTCCGCCGCGCGGGCGACTTTGTCCACGCGACGCAGAATATCCAGCTTCTCTTCACGGCTCATGCTCTGCAGCGGATCGATGCTGGTATAGAGCGCAGAGTGCTGCACTTCTCCCAGCGTTTTCACACGTCCATCACCGGTATCACGCACAATGGTGCGCGCCGCCTGCGCGCTCTGCTCAAGTGCGGCGAGGCTAATCTGATCCGCATAGGCAAAACCGGTTTTCTCGCCGCTGACGGCGCGGACGCCGACGCCCTGGTCAATGTTGTAAGAGCCATCTTTGATGATGCTGTCTTCTAAAACCCAGGATTCGTGATAGCTCGACTGGAAATAAAGGTCGCCGTAGTCGAGACGGCGTTCGGTCAGTTGACCAAGAATGGAGAACAGGTCCTGATGGCTCAGGCCGTTCGCTGCGAGCAAATGTTCACTTACCAGGTTCAGACTCATCGTATTGCTACTCGTTCGTTGCCGCCCGTGGCGGTATAAAGATCGTATTTATTGAGAGTGAGGCAATTACCTGCCCACGTCAAATCATTGCTGTGCATCTTTGCGCGGCTGGCGCAGCACCTCGTTAATCTGCGGTTTATCGATCGGACCGGTAATGCGGTAGCGCAGAATGGAGACCTTGCTCCACAGCGGCCCCAGCACTTTGCTGGCGGCAAACACCGCCGCGCCGACAATCGGGTTCACCACAAAGGCCGCCGCAACGCCCACGCTCGCGGAAATTTCCGGTGCCACCACGGCTTCCATATCCAGCTCGCGGCGCACGAGGTTAACGGAGCCTTTCATGGCAATGTCCGCTTCCAGGCCATCCACCAGCGTATCGTCCGTATGCAGAACGCCGTCCTTGATCCACGCCGTACTGCGGATGGAATCGTAGTAGAACCCTTCGCTGAAGGTATCGCTGAAATCGAAGCGCAGCTTGCGCAGCAGCGCATCAAAGCTGAGGAGGCGCAGGATCTGGCCGGCGCGCCCCGTACTCACGTCGGCGATCTCACCTTTGCCGAAGTGGGTTTTCAAAATGCCATTAAGCGAGGCCTCATCCGGCTTCCACGGTGCGTCGCGCCAGTGAAGATCGTAATTAACGTCAAATGACGAACCGCGCAGCGGCGTGCTGATGCCAAAGAAATTGGCTGCTGCATCCAGTTTGTTGCCTTTAATGTCGCCCTTGAGGGACGTCCGCTGCTCGCCCGGATTATTCACCCATTCCCCGCCCGCCGTCATGCGGCCAAAGCCGGTATCAACCAGGCCGCCCGAGAGCGTAAGCGTGTTTCCCTGGATGGCAAAATCACCGTCGATGCGGCCATATTTCTGCCCCCACAGCCAGCACTCTGCACAGCGCAGCTGGAGATCGGGCCAGCCGCTAAAATCGACGCGGGAGATTTGACTCAGCGGCGACGTCGCAGCCGGTTTGTCTTTCCCGCTCGCGGCGCTTGCCGGGTTGTAGTAGAGGTAGCGGATCGCCGCCTGCCACGGCGCGTGATTGCGCATGGTCAGCGTACCGTTGATCTCTCTGCCCTGGGCTTCCACCTTCGTACCGTTAGCGCCAGGCTGTGAGACAATGCTCAGGTTGTTCCACTGCTGCCCGCCGAGCATTAGCGACGGCGTGCGTACGGTAATGGCTTGCGGGAACTGGGCGGTTTCATCGACGTTTTGCCCAACGCCTTTCTGGAACAGCGCCAGCCACTCTGCACCGTCCATCGGCGGAAGATTCAGCTCAATGCCCGCCTGTTCCGGCAGCGGTGGCGTGGAGCGGCTATCCGTCGTCCAGATGGCTTTGTCGAGGGTGAGCTTGCGGTTAAGCAACCAGCGACTGTTGAAGTGGTTCGTCCCGCCCGCGCTGCCGGTCAGCGCGAAGCTGTTCAGGTTGCCATCCACGTTCAGCTTCACCGGCAGCGGCTGTCCGGCCTGTTTATCCAGCGGCGCAGGCAGCTGGCTGTGAAGGTTTTTCAGATCGCCCGTGATGTCGACCTTGTACTGCGCGCCCGCGTGATAAGGCAGGTCTATTGCCACTTTACCTTTCCAGGCGACTGCGCCCTCCACGGACGCCTCAATCGGCTTCGGCAGGATGTCCATTCGCGCTGGCTGCCAGTTGCCGTCGAGATTGACGGCCACCTGATACGCCTTTTCACCCTCTGTGGTCGTGAAGTCGATATTCACGGGCTGATTAAACCAGCTGGCGGTAAGCGGTTCGCTCTTCAGGTTGCCGTTCTCAAAGCTGAACTGCCCGCTGAGATTTTTCAGGGTGCTCTCAAGGGGTTTGATGTACAGACTGTTGTTCTTCAGACGGACGTCGCCTTTCGCGGTGGTCATCTCACCGTCCAGCGGGATATCAAGATGTAAGCGAGCATTCACATCGCCATCAAGCTGGAGCTGCTGAAGCGTCGCGGCCAGTGACTCTTTCAGAGGGGTCTCCTCAAAGTACGGTCCCACCGCCTTGCCGGGACCGTTGATGTCGGCATCAATCAGCAGCTTCTCTTTTGAGTAGTCCGGAATGTTGGCCGTCAGGTTGCTGGCCGTCACGCCGCCCAGCGCCACGCTGTCGGACTTCATCCACAGGCCGTCATTGAGGAAATTAAGTTCGATATCCAGGTTTTTCAGCGCGGGCCAGCCCGGCTGGAACGCGAAAGTGGCGTCATGCAGCGGCACCAGAACCTGGAACTGACCTTCATTATGTTTATACGGGAACAGATGCGGATTACCGCCGTAAACCAGCGTGGCATTATCCGCCTGACCGCCCTGAATCGCACCGCTCAGATAGTCTACCAGCGCTTTCCCCATCAGGTTTTCCGGGAAATAGCGCCAGGCCTGTGAGCCGTCATCGGTACTGATCCCGGCCAGAATCCCCAGCCACGGCTCATCCCCTTCAGGCTGCAAATAGCGGAAATCGCCGCGCGCATGCACCGCTTTCGCTTTGACGTCGATATGCCGGCCATCGAGCTGGAAACCCTTGTCGTTACGGAGCCAGTTAAGCACTGCGTTGCCCTGTTCGATTTCCAGCGGCGCGCGGAAGACCGTCTCGTAAGGCATTTTGGCGTCGTGCATATCAACCGTCAGCCTGCCGTTCTCCACGCTGCCTTCCAGCTTGCCGCTAAAGTGCTCCGCACCCGGCAACAGCTTCCACTGCTTCCAGGCAAGATCTTTCCATGTCGCCTGGAAACGGGTTTTTTCCGTCGCCTGAAGCGGAATATCCAGCGCCAGAGAATCAATCTTTCCGCTCGGCTGCGTAGCCAGCCAGATCTCGCCCAGGTCAGGAGAAAGCTTTGCCGCCATCGAGCGCAGCCCTTCAATAGCGGCCAAATCCAGGTTACTGGCACGGATACGCAGCTCGTCGCTGCGTTTACTGGCCGTGCCGCCAACGTCCTGCTCCGGCATCCAGGCCAGCGTCAGCGCACCGCGCGGCCACGGCTTGCCGTCCATCGTGATGCGCGTATCGGGAATGGCAAACTGCCAGCCCTCTCTCTCCTGCGTCACGTGCGCGGTGAGGTTATCGACGGAAAGCTGATGCTGCTGGTTTTCACCTTTCCAGCTCGCGCCTCCCTGCTTGAGCCAGATATCGCCGCTGGCAAATTCGCCTTTCGTCAGGGTCAACCAGCCTTCAAGACTGAAGCGGGCCGTTTCCAGCTGCATATTTTGCTGGAGCCAGTCGCCCAGCCACGGCTTGACGTCCACATCGTCGGCCTGCAGCCAGACTTTGCCGTTATTTAACAGGCCGTCATCGTCGCGCAGATCCATACGTACCTGCATCACGCCGTGCTGGCCGTTCAGGCTTGAGAGATTGACCTGCCCCTCGGCGCGGTGCCGATCCTTACCGTTGAGCCAGGTCAGCTGTGGGATCGCCAGCTCGGCGCGCTGGCCGGAAAGGGTAATAAAGCTCACTTCGCTGTCGCGCAGATCGAAATGATCGAACTGGCGGAGGAAAAGATCGCTGAAGCGGTTGGCTTCAAGACCCTGACCGCTATCGCCGCCAAACAGCGGCGTATTGGTCAGGAACTGGAGCTGATAAAAGGTGAGATCGCGAAACTGCCAGCGCAGATGCAGCAGGCTTTGCCAGACGTCCAGCGCCAGGGTCACGCGCTTGATTTTCAGGTAGCCGCCATCTTTCAGGCTGGCGTTGATATCCCGGACATCGAGCGTCGGGCCAAAATTCTGCCAGTTAGCGCTGACCTGGCTGACGTTCACCGGCACGCCGGTAGTGGATTCGATTTTCGCCAGTAGCTGCGGACGCCAGCTGTCCAGATGCGGTAAAACGAGGCGTAGCCCGCTCACGAGCAACGCGACAATCACGACCAGCGTTGCCCCTGTAAGCAATAAAATCCCCGGCAATCGCCTCACGCATCTCTCCTTGTCAGCATTCGTCACGCAGCGTACTGCGCTTACATCATCACGACGTCAAACTGCTCCTGGTTATAGAGCGGTTCAATTTGTACTTTTACCTGTTTGCCGACAAAGATTTCCACTTCCGCCAGCGCGTGTGACTCTTCGCCTTTCAGCGCTTCAGCCACCGCAGGGGAAGCATAGACCAGAAAACGGTCGGAGTCGTAGGCATGATGCACACGCACAATTTCACGCATGATCTCGTAACAGACGGTCTCAACCGTCTTTACCGTTCCGCGTCCATGGCAGGTTGGGCATTCATTACACAGCACATGCTCCACGCTCTCGCGGGTACGCTTACGCGTCATTTCCACCAGCCCCAGCTGTGAGAAGCCGTTGATGCTGGTTTTCACACGATCTTTACTCAGGGCCTGCTCAAGCGAGTGCAGCACGCGGCGACGATGGTCTTCATTACTCATATCGATGAAGTCGATGATGATAATGCCGCCCAGATTGCGCAGACGAAGCTGGCGCGCAATCGCCTGCGTGGCTTCGATGTTGGTGTTGAAAATGGTGTCATCCAGGTTGCGATGGCCGACGAACGCACCGGTGTTGATATCGACGGTGGTCATCGCTTCGGTCTGATCGATGATCAGATAGCCGCCGGACTTCAGCTCAACCTTACGCTCCAGAGCACGCTGGATCTCGTTTTCGACATCATAGAGATCGAAGATCGGCTGACGCCCGGTGTAGTGCTCCAGCAGGCCTGGCATCTCCGGGATATATTCGGCGGTAAACTCCAGCAACGCTTCATACGTCAGGCGAGAGTCCACGCGGATGCGGTCGAGCTGCGCGTCGGCAAAGTCACGCAGAACGCGCTGCGCCAGCGCCAGCTCACCATAGAGCTGATAGCGGGTCTGGTTGCGTTTTTTACGCTCCATCACTTTTGTCCAGACGCGCTTCAGATAAGCCGCATCCGACGCCAGGTCCTCCTCGCTGATCCCCTCCGCGGCGGTACGGATGATAAATCCGCCCTGTTCATCGCAGTAGGCGCTGACCACTTTTTTCAGACGCTCGCGCTCGCTTTCGCTCTCAATACGCTGTGAGACGCCCACGTGCGACGCGCCGGGCATAAAGACCAGATAGCGGGAAGGTAAGGTGATATCGGTGGTCAGACGGGCGCCTTTGGTGCCGAGGGGATCTTTCACCACCTGCACCATCAGATCCTGTCCCTGACGCACCAGTTCAGAAATATCGCGCACGGCAAACTGCTTTTGCTCTTCGCCCGCGACGCACTCGGTGTGCGGCATGATATCGGAAGCATGTAAAAATGCCGCCTTATCGAGTCCAATATCTACAAAAGCCGCCTGCATACCCGGTAGTACACGACTGACACGACCTTTGTAGATATTGCCTACTATTCCGCGCCGCGCTTCACGCTCAATATGAATTTCCTGAAGAATGCCACCATCAATATAGGCCACACGGGTTTCCGATGGCGTTACGTTTACCAACAATTCAGCCGTCATAATTATCCCTTCCCTCACGCAGTGAGTTAAAATTGCTCAGCAACTCATACGTTTCCACCAGCGGTAAGCCGACTACGGCGTGATAGCTGCCATGAATCTTCCTGACAAAACAGCCACCCAGCCCCTGAATACCGTATGCACCTGCTTTATCCATCGGTTCACCGCTGGCAATATAAGCGGCGATGTCGTCGTCGGTAAGTACTCTGAAGGTCACTTCCGTCACCACCAGGCAGTCCAGCACGTGCTGGCGATCGGCCAGCGCGACGGCCGTCATCACCTGATGCGTTTGTCCGGACAGCTTGCGCAGCATGCGCGCTGCATGATCGGCGTCGTGCGGTTTCTCCAGCACTTCACCGTTCAGGATAACGATGGTATCTGCCCCCAGCACAGGGAGATCGCGTGGCACACTGGCCACGCCCGCCTGCGCTTTCTCCCGCGCCAGACGTGACACGTACTGTTGAGCACTTTCACCCTCAGCACGTTGTTCTTCAATGCCGGTCACGATGCGTTCAAAAGAGACCCCTAGCTGCGTCAGGAGTTCCTGACGGCGCGGGGAGCCGGAAGCGAGATACAAAGACGTCATAGAAACCTTTTATTGCACAGCAAACTGCTGGCGAACCTTACGCATCAGCAGGAACAGCCATGGCCAGAGCACACCGTTTACTACACTACTCCAGAACACTTCCGGTCGGAAAGAGACGTTGATCACTAAAAACTCTGCCCAGAAAACAACGATATCCGCAGCGAGCGACAACAACATCACAACCAGGGCCTGTTGCCAGAGCGCAAGGTTACGGAAGAGCTGGAATTTGAGTGCGACGAGGTACGCAATAATGCTCATGGACAAGGCGCGTACACCAAGCGTTGAGCCGCTAATGAGATCCAGTATGGCACCCATCACAAAACCTGTGCCGACATTTACGCGATGCGGCAGGGCAAGGATCCAGTAGAGCAAAATGAGCAATACCCAGTTTGGCCGGAAAACGAGAATGTCATCCGGCCATGGCATCACTTGCAGCAACAGTGCAATGAGAAACGAGAGCCAGATGACCCAGCGTCCCTGGCTACGATAGCTTGCCACTACTGCCCTCCCGAAGAGAGTTTAGGCGGTGGCGGCGCATCCGGCAGCGGCTGCGTTAACCCGGTTGCCGGCGCCGGGACTGGCGCAGGCGGCCCCATGGAATCCGCAGGCGGGAGAACCTGCGGCATCATCTGCATCAGACGTTCATTTGCCACACGATGCACCTCTTCAGGCGTCATCGGGTTAGCCCCGTTACGATCGGCGCCCCACAGCAGCAGCAGATAGCGCAGACGCTGCAAACCGGCGGTTGGACGCGCCTGAATCACGGTATAGGCACGCTGCGTATCCAGCTTCACCGAAGAGACCACCGCAACCGGATAGCCTTCAGGGAAGCGGCCACCCAGACCGGAGGTCACCAGCACGTCGCCCACGCGGATATCCGTGTTGGCCGGCAGGTGTTCCAGCTGCAGGTCATCCGTACAGCCGTTCCCGGCCGCAATCACGCGGATGTCGTTGCGCAGCACCTGGATCGGCAGCGCATGCGTGGCATCACAAATCAGCAGCACGCGGCTGGTCAGTTTGGCCACGGCAACCACCTGGCCCACGACGCCTTTATCACTGATAACAGGCTGACCTTCATACACCCCGTTCACGCTCCCTTTGTCGATCACAACCTGATCGCTGTAAGGGTCGTTCACGGTGGAGATCACCTGAGTGACCATTTTCTGCTCATCCTGACGCAGCGGCGAGCCGAGCAGTTCACGCAGACGCGCATTTTCCTGCTTGTATTGCCCCAGCATCAGCAGTTCGCTGTTTTTCAGCAACAGTTCCTGACGTAATGCCCGGTTTTCGAGTTCGAGTTGGTCACGTGAAGACAGCGTTTGAGAAACGGAGTCGAGCAGTTCACGGGGACCATTGGATATAAAGTAGAAAGGACTGACGGCGGTATCCATGTACGTTCGGATCTGGCTGAACGTACCGAGGCGGCTATCGGCAATAATGACCCCAAGCGCAACCAGAACCGCCAGAATGAGGCGAAACTGTAGCGATGGGCCACGGCTAAAAATTGGCTTCATAGGCTATGCGTATTCTCGCGTCAGAGAGAAAGGGTAGCAAATTGCTACCCTCTCAAACTCGACTACTCTTCGCTGAACAAATCGCCGCCGTGCATGTCGATCATTTCCAGCGCCTTGCCACCACCACGGGCGACGCAAGTCAGTGGATCTTCTGCAACTACGACAGGAATACCTGTCTCTTCCATTAACAGGCGGTCGAGGTTACGCAGCAGCGCACCACCACCGGTCAGAACCATACCGCGCTCGGAGATATCGGACGCCAGCTCTGGTGGGCACTGTTCCAGCGCGACCATTACCGCGCTCACGATACCCGTCAGTGGTTCCTGCAGTGCTTCCAGAATTTCGTTGGAGTTCAGGGTGAAACCGCGTGGCACACCTTCAGCCAGGTTACGGCCACGCACTTCGATCTCACGCACTTCATCGCCCGGATACGCAGAGCCGATTTCGTGTTTGATACGCTCTGCGGTGGCTTCACCGATCAGAGAGCCGTAGTTACGGCGTACATAATTAATGATGGCTTCGTCGAAGCGGTCACCACCGATACGTACGGAAGAGGAGTACACCACGCCGTTCAGAGAGATAACGGCCACTTCAGTGGTACCACCACCGATATCCACCACCATGGAACCGGTCGCTTCAGACACAGGCAGACCTGCACCGATTGCCGCCGCCATTGGCTCTTCAATCAGGAACACTTCACGCGCACCAGCACCCTGGGCAGATTCACGAATTGCGCGACGCTCTACCTGGGTTGCGCCAACCGGCACACACACCAGAACACGCGGGCTTGGACGCATGAAGCTGTTGCTGTGAACCTGCTTGATGAAGTGCTGAAGCATTTTTTCAGTCACGAAGAAGTCGGCGATAACGCCGTCTTTCATTGGGCGAATAGCGGCGATGTTGCCAGGGGTACGACCCAGCATCTGCTTCGCGTCATGACCCACAGCGGCCACGCTTTTCGGCGAGCCTGCACGATCCTGACGAATGGCCACAACGGAAGGCTCATTCAATACGATGCCTTGTCCTTTTACATAAATAAGGGTATTCGCAGTACCCAGGTCAATGGACAGGTCATTGGAAAACATGCCACGAAATTTTTTCAACATACTAAGGGATAATCCTGAAAGCTGGGGCGGAAAACAAAATCCGCTTACTTTACCAACCACACGCAGCAGCGACAAGGCGCAAAAATCATCTGCAACGGTGAAAATTTGTGCAGTACGTTTCCTGATGTTACAAAATCATCCCCTGACTCCCTCAGGGCTGAGTAAACAGTAGCGTTCCCCACTGACGTTTGTAACCCGTTAAGGTCGTTCACTGGCTTTTTGCTCGACATACTCAAAGCTACAGGCGCGATATTCTACGTGAAAACAGCGTAAACGGCAGGTCAAACAGAGTATCTTTGCAAATATTTTTTCACGTTGGTGTCAAGCGGTTGAGAGGCAGCAAAAAAATCCCCCTGACCACCCATGACACCGCGCTCTGTTAACATCTGCCATTCCCCTCTGGAGCGCACGCCCGTAGCAAATACTTGTGTTCGCGTTCCCTTGCATGCTTCTACCAGACTCTGTACCAGCAGCTGGTTTTCCGTACGCTTCTCAATATTCCTTACCAGCCCTGGATGTAGCTTTAATAACTCCACATCCAGCGCCTTAATCCAGTCGGTACTGACCAGCGTTAAACCTGCCTGCGTCACCGCGACACGCGCACCGAGCGCATTGATCAAACGTACCACCGGACGTAACCGGCTGATGTGTTGACCTACATCGGCCTCAGCAAGTTCAAAAATAATGTGTTTGCGTTGCGATTTTTCGCATTGCATTAATGTATCACGTAGCCAGCGCTGAAAACGTGGGCGTATTAACGACTCTACGGTGACCTGCAGCGCCAGGCTCTCTTCCGGCCAGAAAGATAAAAACGGAATTAACCGGGTAATTTGCTGGCGGTCATACTCCTCGGACAGACCAAATTGCAGGACCATTGGCAGATATTCCGCCGAGATAACCTCTTCCGAACCGTCAAAAATACGACACATCAGTTCACGGTGATGAACGTTGCCGTTTTTCATGACCGCGGGTTTTTGATAAATACGCGGTCCGCCGCGGCTCAGCATTTGCTCAATCAGCGTTCGCCAGCGCACGTTGCCGCGCCCTTTTTCCGGCAGGGAGTCATCATACACCGCCCATCCGTTCGCGCCCTGCAACACGGCGTTGCGGGTGGCCGCTTCCGCATGTTCCATCACCTGTTCTGTCGATTGCCCGCCACGCCAGGCGCAGATCCCCATGTGGACCATATCGTCCCTGTCGAGCATTTTGCTCTGCGGCAGCGCATCCACCGCCTTCAGCAGCTGGCTGGCGATGCTTTCCGACTCTTTCAGCGTTCGGTGCGGCAGCAACACGGCAAAGTCGCTGCGGTGATAGCGGGCCAGCAGCGCACCGGGGTAGCGCATAATAAAGGTGGAGAGCAGGTTGATCAGCGTAAAGAGATTTTCTTCCGCGGCCCGCTGTCCCCAGGTATCGCGCAGGAGATCAAAGTCAGGCAGGCGAATCATCATCACCACCCCGTGCGTCCCCACTTTTTCCGAATCGTCGAGCAGCGTGGCGAGTTGATTATCAAAGAAGAGGCGGTTGTTCAGGCCAGTTTTATTATCCTGGGCGGCATAGGAGCGGATCAGCGAATCCATACGGCTGCGCTGGTCGCTGGCAAACTGGATTTCCGAGAGCAGCGTATCCAGCGCACTGCTGGCGCGTGACGGCCATTCGTGAACGGAACCACGCACCTGCGGGCCGCGCTCACCGTTAAGGATCCGCACGGAGCGCATCTCCAGCAGCTCCTGTCCGGAGAGCTGGCGGCGCAGCCAGCGGACCGCGAGAAAGATCAGCAGGACGATAAACGCCACCGCCACGGTGAGCGGCGCGGTGGTCATCATCGAACGGAAATAGCTGGCCATCGGATCGAGGTAGACCATGTGGATGGTCATCCCCGGATTTTTCAGGGAATGCACCGTCACTTCCCGGTACTGGCTCACCACGCCCGCAGGCCGATAACCTCCCGGCCGTTCATGGCTTAACACACGATGCTTTCCCTGCTGAATGTCGATTTGAACAATATCAACAGGTACCATCAACTCATCGAGTTCACGGGTGAGCGCCGGTAGCGGCGTCGTCAGTAGACGCGTATCAATCACCGACGCGACGGACTGCACCCGGTTGACCAGTTTGTCCTGAATGGCGTTGTAAAAGCTCAAAGAGCAGCCCAGAAGGGTGACAAAAATGGTAAGCCCCGTCAGCAAGGTGATAAAAGCTGAGAACTTCGTCGTTAATCGCATCCTTGAGATTACTCCGTGGGTTGATGGGGTAGCGAGTAAGCGCTAACTTGCATTTCGAATGCGGCATACTACCAAATCGGGTGTATCTGGCAATTTATTGCGTTAAATCGGCACTGCGTTTCCCTGAGCGAGTATAGTCTTCAGAAATTATTTTCCAATCATATGAGTCGAGAGGACCCCGTATGCAGGCTTTGATCTTAGAACAGCAGGACGGCAAAACACTTGCCTCAGTGCAGGCGGTAGAAGAGAGTCGCCTGCCGGAAGGCGAAGTAACCGTCGACATCGACTGGTCCAGTTTAAATTATAAAGATGCGCTGGCGATTACCGGTAAGGGTAAAATCATCCGAAATTTCCCTATGGTGCCAGGTATTGATTTTGCGGGCCGGGTTCATACCAGCGAGGATCCGCGCTTCCACCCGGGCCAGCAGGTGCTGCTCACCGGCTGGGGCGTAGGTGAAAATCACTGGGGCGGGCTGGCCACGCAGGCGCGCGTGAAGGGCGACTGGCTGGTGCCGATGCCGAAAGGCATGGATGGCCGCAAAGCGATGATCGTCGGCACGGCAGGCTTTACCGCGATGCTGTGCGTGATGGCGCTGGAAGAGGCGGGCATCCGCCCTGAATCGGGCGAAATTGTCGTCACCGGTGCCAGCGGGGGCGTGGGGAGCACGGCAGTGACGCTACTGCATAAACTGGGCTATCAGGTCGCGGCGGTTTCCGGTCGTGAAAGCACCCACGATTACCTGCGCCAGCTCGGTGCAAACCGCATTCTCAGCCGTGACGAATTCGCTGAAACCCGTCCGCTGGAAAAACAGGTCTGGGCAGGCGCGGTAGATACCGTCGGTGATAAGGTGCTGGCAAAAGTCCTGGCGCAGATGAACTACGGCGGCTGCGTGGCTGCCTGCGGACTGGCGGGCGGATTTGCCCTGCCCACCACCGTGATGCCATTTATTTTGCGTAACGTCCGCCTGCAGGGTGTGGATTCCGTGATGACCCCAGCGGCTCGCCGTACGCAGGCATGGGAACGTCTGGTACGCGATCTGCCGGAATCCTTCTACACCCGTAGCGCCACGGAGATTACGCTCAGCCAGGCACCGGACTATGCCAGTAAGATCATGGATAACCAGTTCCACGGTCGCGCACTGGTGAAAATCGCCTAATCTTCAAATTTTCGTGACATATTCGCGCGAATCCCTCTCCTCCGTCATGCTTAGGAAAACGCATGACGGAGGATGCCATGAAAAACCGAAAACTGACGGAAGCCGACGTAACGTCTGAGTCTGTCTTTATGTTACAGCGCCGCCAGATCCTGAAAATGCTTGGCATCAGCGCCACCGCGCTCTCGCTCTCGCCGGCAGCACACGCCGACCTGCTCGACTGGTTTAAAGGCAACGATCGGCCGAAGGCCCCTTCCGGCGCCCCGCTCACCTTTACGAAACCCGCCCAATGGCAGAACAAACTCGCGCTTACGCCAGAAGATAAAGTCACCGGCTACAACAACTTCTACGAATTTGGTCTCGACAAGGCCGATCCTGCCGCCAACGCCGGTAGCCTCAAAACCGATCCGTGGACGCTGAAGATTGAGGGCGAAGTGGCGAAACCTCTGACGCTGGATCATCACGATCTGACCACCCGTTTCCCGCTCGAAGAGCGTATCTACCGTATGCGCTGTGTGGAAGCCTGGTCGATGGTGGTGCCCTGGATTGGCTTCCCGCTGCATAAATTACTGGCGATGGTTGAGCCCACCAGCAACGCAAAATATGTCGCCTTCCAGACGCGCTATGCGCCGGACGAGATGCCTGGACAAAAAGACCGGTTTATTGGCGGCGGGCTTGAGTATCCGTATGTGGAAGGGTTACGCCTCGATGAGGCGATGCACCCGCTTACCCTGCTGACCGTCGGCGTGTACGGCAAGGCGCTTCCGCCGCAGAACGGTGCCCCCATTCGTTTAACCGTACCGTGGAAATACGGTTTCAAAGGAATTAAGTCCATCGTCAGCATTAAGCTCACCCGCGAGCGCCCGCCAACCACCTGGAATCTGGCGGCCCCGGACGAATACGGTTTCTTCGCCAACGTTAACCCGCATGTGGATCACCCGCGCTGGTCGCAGGCGACCGAGCGGTTTATCGGTTCCGGCGGCGCGCTGGACGTGAAGCGTCAGCCCACGCTGCTGTTTAACGGTTATGCGGATGAAGTGGCCTCGCTGTACCGTGGCCTCAATTTACGGGAGAACTTCTGAGTGCGTTTAACGGCAAAACAGATTACCTGGCTGAAAGTGCTTCTGCATCTGGCCGGGCTGCTTCCTTTTATATGGCTGTTCTGGGCCGCCAGCCAGGGGCTCTTTAGCGCCGATCCGGCCAAGGATATCCAGCATTTTACCGGTCGGATGGCTCTGAAATTTTTGCTGGCCACCTTGCTCGTCTCGCCGCTGGCGCGCTACGCTAAACAGCCACTATTGATACGCACCCGTCGACTGTTAGGGCTATGGTGTTTTGCCTGGGCGACGCTGCATCTCACCAGCTATGCCCTGCTGGAGTTGGGAATTAACAATCTGGCACTGCTTGGCCGCGAACTGGTGACACGCCCTTATCTGACGCTGGGTATTGTGAGCTGGGTGATTTTACTGGCGTTAGCGCTGACCTCCACGCAATATGCACAGCGAAAACTGGGCAGGCGCTGGCAGCTGCTGCACAACTTCGTCTATCTTGTCGCGATCCTCGCCCCTATTCATTACCTGTGGTCGGTGAAGATCCTCTCCCCGCAGCCGGTCCTGTACGCACTGGCCGCCGTGGCGCTTTTAGCATGGCGTTACAAGAAGTTCCGCCAGTGGTTGCGATAGTGCGCGAAACTGTGCGTTTTCCCGCATATTCCCCGTCAACCGCAAATCTTTTTCGGATAGCGGTTGATAATCTTCCCTGATAAGACCAGTATTTAGCTGCTAAATGCTACGAAATCGTTATAATGTGCGACCTTGGTTCGCCTGACAGCGGTTTTAAGCCTCTGAAAAGGTGACATTTGCGTTTCGAAGGTATATTTTGTTTTTTACCCGAAAATCGCAGGAGATAGCGGCATAATGACTGATAAGTTCCATATCTTAGTTTTGAACGGACCGAACCTGAACATGCTCGGAACCCGTGAGCCAGAGAAGTACGGCACGCTGACATTGAGTGAAATTGTTAACCGTCTGGGAACGGAAGCAGCGTCACTGAATGTGGATTTGGATCATTTTCAGTCGAATGCGGAGTACGCAATCATCGACCGTATTCATCAGGCTAAAGACAATGTGGACTATATCCTGATCAATCCGGCCGCGTTTACGCACACCAGTGTTGCTATCCGCGACGCACTGCTCGCGGTGAGTATCCCGTTTATCGAGATCCACCTGAGTAACGTGCACGCCCGAGAGCCGTTCCGCCACCATTCGTATCTGTCAGATATCGCTGCTGGCGTTATCTGCGGACTGGGCGCAGACGGCTATTCATACGCTTTACAGACAGCGGTAAAACGCTTGTCACAATCACACTAAACAAGAGTACGGAACCCACTCATGGATATTCGTAAGATTAAAAAACTGATCGAGCTGGTTGAAGAATCAGGCATCTCCGAACTGGAAATTTCTGAAGGCGAAGAGTCTGTACGCATCAGCCGTGCAGCCCCAGCCGCTAGCTTCCCGGTAATGCAGCAGGCTTATGCTGCGCCAGTGCAGCAGCCTGCGCTCTCCGCAGCCGTTGCACCAGCAGCAACTGAAGCCGCACCTGCCGCTGCAGCAGAAATCAGTGGTCACATCGTACGTTCCCCAATGGTTGGTACTTTCTACCGCACCCCGAGCCCGGACGCGAAGGCGTTCATCGAAGTGGGTCAGAAAGTCAACGTAGGCGATACCCTGTGCATCGTTGAAGCGATGAAAATGATGAACCAGATCGAAGCAGACAAATCAGGTACTGTGAAAGCGATTCTGGTCGAAAGTGGTCAGCCGGTTGAATTTGACGAGCCGCTGGTCGTCATCGAGTAACGAGGCGAACATGCTGGATAAAATTGTTATCGCCAACCGCGGCGAGATTGCTCTGCGTATTCTTCGTGCCTGTAAAGAACTGGGCATCAAGACCGTCGCGGTGCACTCAAGCGCGGATCGCGATTTAAAACACGTATTGCTGGCGGATGAGACGGTCTGTATTGGCCCGGCTCCGTCCGTAAAAAGCTATCTGAACATCCCGGCTATCATCAGCGCCGCTGAAATCACCGGCGCGGTGGCAATTCATCCGGGTTACGGCTTCCTCTCTGAGAACGCCAACTTTGCTGAGCAGGTTGAACGCTCTGGCTTCATCTTCATCGGTCCGAAAGCCGACACCATCCGCCTGATGGGCGACAAAGTGTCTGCAATCACCGCGATGAAAAAAGCCGGTGTGCCAACCGTACCAGGCTCTGACGGCCCTCTGACCGACGACATGGATGCTAACCGTGCTCATGCTAAACGCATTGGCTACCCGGTTATCATCAAGGCGTCTGGCGGCGGCGGCGGTCGCGGTATGCGCGTTGTGCGTAGCGATGCCGACCTGGCGCAGTCCATCTCCATGACCAAAGCTGAAGCGAAAGCCGCTTTCAGCAATGACATGGTATACATGGAAAAATACCTGGAAAACCCACGCCACATCGAAATTCAGGTGCTGGCTGACGGTCAGGGTAACGCGATCTATCTGGCAGAACGTGACTGCTCCATGCAGCGTCGTCACCAGAAAGTGGTCGAAGAAGCGCCAGCACCGGGTATTACCCCGGAACTGCGTCGCTACATCGGCGAGCGTTGCGCCAAAGCGTGTGTCGATATCGGCTATCGCGGGGCGGGTACCTTTGAGTTCCTGTTCGAAAACGGCGAGTTCTATTTCATCGAAATGAACACCCGTATTCAGGTTGAACACCCGGTTACCGAAATGATCACCGGCGTTGACCTGATCAAAGAACAGCTGCGTATCGCTGCAGGCCAGCCGCTCTCCATCAAGCAGGAAGAAGTTGTGGTGAAAGGCCATGCGATCGAGTGTCGTATCAACGCCGAAGACCCGAACACCTTCCTGCCAAGCCCGGGTAAAATCACGCGTTTCCACGCGCCGGGTGGTTTTGGTGTGCGCTGGGAGTCTCATATCTACGCCGGTTACACCGTACCGCCGTACTATGACTCAATGATCGGCAAGCTCATCTGCTACGGCGAAAACCGTGACGTGGCGATTGCCCGCATGAAGAACGCCCTGCAGGAGCTGATCATCGACGGTATCAAAACCAACGTTGATCTGCAGATGCGTATCATGAGCGACGAGCACTTCCAGAATGGTGGAACCAACATCCACTATCTCGAGAAGAAACTCGGTCTTAACGAGAAGTAAGACTGCGCGCGCACGAAAAGGCCGGATTATCCGGCCTTTTTTATTTCTGGGGCCTGGAAAGCCTCATCATGTACAATCCCCGCTTTCTTCATCCACAAGGGACAAAAAATGGACAAACGTTTTGTTCAGGCCCATAAAGAAGCGCGCTGGGCGCTGTGGCTGACCCTTCTCTATCTCGCCGCATGGTTAGTAACTGCTTACTTACCAAATTCAGCCTCCGGTATCACCGGCCTGCCGCACTGGTTTGAAATGGCGTGTCTGCTGGTACCGTTGATTTTCATTTTGCTCAGCTGGCTGATGGTGCGCTTTATCTTCCGCGATTTCCCGCTGGAGGATCGTGATGCAAACTGAAATCATCACCGTACTGGTTGTCTATTTGATCGTGGTTTTTGGCCTCTCTTTCTATGCCATGCGCAAACGCAGTACCGGATCGTTCCTGAGCGAATATTTCCTCGGCAGCCGTTCGATGGGCGGGTTTGTGCTGGCGATGACGTTGACCGCCACGTACGTGAGCGCCAGTTCGTTCATTGGCGGGCCGGGCGCGGCGTATAAATACGGGCTGGGCTGGGTACTGCTGGCCATGATCCAGGTGCCCACGATCTGGCTGTCACTGGGTATTCTGGGCAAAAAATTTGCCATACTCGCTCGCCGCTATAACGCCATTACGCTAAACGATATGCTGCAGGCGCGTTATCAGAGCCGCGCGGTGGTCTGGATTGCCAGTATCAGCCTCATTGTCGCCTTCGTCGGCGCCATTGCTGTTCAGTTTATTGGCGGCGCGCGCCTGCTGGAAACGGCTGCGGGTATTAAGTACGAGACCGGGCTGCTCATCTTCGGGATCACGATTGCGCTGTACACCGCGTTTGGCGGCTTCCGCGCCAGCGTGCTGAACGATACCATGCAGGGCATGGTGATGCTGATAGGCACCCTTGTGCTGCTGGTCGGCGTCATCTACGCGGCCGGTGGATTACACAATGCGGTGCAAACGCTGGAGCAGATCGATCCTAAACTGGTCAGCCCTCATGGTGCTGATGATATCCTGACGCCCGCGTTTATGACCTCCTTCTGGGTGCTGGTCTGCTTCGGGGTTATCGGTCTGCCGCATACCGCCGTGCGCTGTATCTCCTATAAAGACAGCAAAGCCGTTCATCGGGGAATTGTGATTGGTACCGTCGTTGTCGCGCTGCTGATGCTGGGTATGCATCTGGCGGGCGCGCTGGGACGGGCCGTATTACCTCACCTGACCGTGCCGGATCAGGTGATCCCTACGCTGATGGTGCAGGTTCTTCCCCCGTGGGCCGCAGGTTTGTTCCTTGCCGCACCAATGGCGGCCATCATGTCTAACGTTAACGCGCACCTGCTGCAGGCTTCCGCCACTATCATCAAAGATCTGTGGCTCAGCGCGCGTCCGGCTAAAATGCATAATGAGCAAAAGCTGAAACGCATCTCGACCTGGACCACGCTGGTGCTCGGCATTCTGATGATGTTAGCCGCATGGCGCCCGCCGGAGATGATCATCTGGCTGAACCTGCTGGCGTTTGGTGGGCTTGAAGCGGTATTCCTGTGGCCGCTGGTGTTAGGGCTCTACTGGGAGCGTGCAAACGCGGCGGGCGCGCTGAGCGGCATGATTGTCGGCGGTGTGCTGTACGCCGTCCTCGCAACGTTTAAGATTCAGTACCTGGGCTTCCATCCGATTGTGCCTTCGTTACTGCTAAGTTTACTGGCGTTTGTGGTGGGGAACCGTTTTGGTCAGCCCGTCCCACAGCCCGCTATGATTTCTACTGATAAATAAAGAGTTTTGCCATGCCGTGGATCCAACTAAAACTGAACACAACCGGCGCTAACGCCGAGGAACTGAGCGATGCGCTGATGGAGGCCGGCTCGGTCTCTATCACCTTCCAGGACACGCATGACACGCCGGTCTTTGAGCCTCTGCCGGGCGAAACACGCCTGTGGGGCGATACCGACGTTATCGGCCTGTTTGATGCTGAAACCGACATGAAAGAGGTCGTCGCGATTCTGGAAAACCACCCTCTGCTGGGCGCTGGGTTTGCGCACAAAATCGAACAGCTGGAAGACAAAGACTGGGAACGCGAGTGGATGGATAATTTCCACCCGATGCAGTTCGGCAAACGCCTGTGGATCTGCCCGAGCTGGCGCGAGGTTCCTGATGAAAACGCGGTTAACGTCATGCTCGATCCGGGTCTGGCGTTTGGTACCGGCACCCATCCCACGACGTCCCTGTGCCTGCAGTGGCTGGATGGTCTCGATCTGGACGGTAAGACGGTGATCGACTTCGGCTGTGGATCCGGGATCCTCGCGATTGCCGCCCTGAAACTGGGTGCGGCTAAAGCCATCGGGATCGATATCGATCCGCAGGCCATTCAGGCCAGCCGCGACAACGCCGAGCGTAACGGCGTTTCCGATCGTCTGGAGCTGTATCTGCCGGATGCGCAGCCAGAAGCCATGAAAGCCGACGTGGTGGTCGCAAACATTCTGGCAGGCCCACTGCGTGAGCTGGCCCCGTTAATCAGCGTGCTGCCCGTTGAGGGCGGTCTGCTGGGGCTTTCGGGTATCCTGGCAAGCCAGGCGGACAGCGTGTGCGACGCCTACGCCGATCTTTTCACTCTCGACCCGGTGGTGGAGAAAGAAGAGTGGTGTCGTATTACCGGTCGTAAAAAATAAGCATTTGGCGTGGTCATCTGACCACGCCTTTCTCCCACTGATAATCCTCTCTCCCTCTGCCATTCTTCGGTAAAATAACCACACAAATCATGTTGATTTGTATTATAAAAATTCACCGGAAGAATATGATGAAACACATTACAGGCAAGGCAGCGCTGCTGGCGCTGAGCATGGTTTCGGCTTCAGCATTTGCGTCACACTGGAGCTACGAAGGGGAAGGTTCACCGGAACACTGGGGCGAACTGGACGAGGCTTACAAGACCTGTCAAAGCGGAATGAACCAGTCTCCAATTAATATTGATTCAACCGCTAACGCCCATCTCTCCCCGCTTAAAACGCACTACATTGATGGCCCAGTGGGGCTGACAAACAATGGCCATACCATCCAGGCCAGCGAAAAGGCAGATACCCGCAACACGATCACCCTGGACAAGCAAACCTGGACGCTACAGCAGTTCCACTTCCATGCGCCGAGCGAAAACACCGTGCACGGCAAAAAGTACGCGATGGAGATGCATCTGGTTCATAAAAATAGCGCGGGTGAGCTGGCCGTGGTGGCCGTCATGTTTGATAAAGGTGCTGCGAATCCGGAGCTGGAAAAGCTGTGGAGCGTGATGCCGCAGCAGGCTGAACAGAACGTAGCCCTTGAGAAGGATCTCAATCTGAACAAACTGCTGCCAAAGGTGAAAACCTACTGGCGCTTTAGTGGCTCGTTGACCACGCCACCGTGTTCTGAAGGGGTCACCTGGATCGTGCTCAAACAGCCGTTAACCGTCTCAGCAGAACAGCTTGAGAAATTTACTCATACCATGCATCACGATAATAACCGTCCGGTACAGTCTCTGCATGGGCGTGTTGTGGTCGAATAACGCCCATCCAGAGGCTTGAGATCATGTTCTAAAATGCGACGCAGATCGCAAAGAAGAGGGAAAATCTGCTGCTAAAAACAGCAGATTATCCCGCTGAGGTAAGCCGTTTATTCAGAAATGATGAGAAGTTACGGGAAATTGTAAGCGCCCATAAAATAGCCATTCCCACATAACATAATGATTTAAATAGTGAATAATTCTTAACGGAAAGATTGAGCGGCGATTCCTTGATCTACAACAGTGGATTGTTCAAAGTTTGGCCTTTCATCTCGTGCAAAAAATGCGTAATATACGCCGCCTTGCAGTCACAGTATGGTCATTTCTTAACTCATGCGCATCGGACACCACCAGCTTAGAAATCGCCTGATCGCAGCCCCTATGGCAGGTATTACCGACCGGCCGTTCAGGACGCTGTGCTATGAGATGGGAGCCGGTTTAACCGTATCCGAGATGATGTCGTCTAACCCGCAGGTTTGGGAAAGCGATAAATCCCGCCTTCGGATGGTGCACATTGATGAACCGGGTATTCGCACCGTGCAAATTGCCGGAAGCGTGCCTGAAGAGATGGCAGATGCCGCGCGTATCAACGTGGAAAGTGGTGCCCAGATTATTGATATCAATATGGGGTGCCCGGCCAAAAAAGTGAATCGCAAGCTTGCAGGTTCAGCCCTTCTGCAATACCCCGACCAGGTGAAAGCTATCCTGACGGCGGTTGTCAGCGCAGTGGACGTTCCTGTTACGTTAAAGATTCGCACGGGTTGGTCGCCGGAACACCGTAACTGTGTAGAGATTGCCCAACTGGCCGAAGACTGTGGCATTCAGGCCCTGACCATTCATGGACGCACGCGCGCCTGTTTGTTCAACGGTGAAGCTGAATACGACAGCATTCGGGCAGTTAAGCAGAAAGTTTCCATTCCGATTATCGCGAATGGCGACATAACTGACCCGCTTAAAGCCAGAGCTGTGCTCGACTATACGGGAGCTGATGCTCTGATGATAGGACGTGCCGCTCAGGGAAGACCCTGGATCTTTCGGGAAATCCAGCATTATCTGGACACTGGAGAGCTGCTTGCTCCACTGCCTCTGGCAGAGATTAAGCGCTTGCTTTGTTCGCATGTTCGGGAACTGCATGACCACTACGGTCAGGCGAAAGGGTACCGAATTGCGCGTAAACACGTTTCCTGGTATCTCCAGGAGCACGCTCCAGATGACCAGTTTCGGCGCACATTCAACGCCATAGAGGATGCCAGCGAACAGCTGGAGGCGTTGGAGGCATACTTCGAAAATCTTGCGTAATGAAATAAAGAGCTGACAGAACTATGTTCGAACAACGCGTAAATTCTGACGTACTGACCGTTTCTACCGTTAACTCTCAGGACCAGGTAACTCAAAAGCCCCTGCGTGACTCGGTTAAACAGGCACTGAAGAACTATTTTGCTCAACTGAACGGTCAGGATGTTAATGACCTGTATGAGCTGGTACTGGCTGAAGTTGAACAGCCACTGTTGGACATGGTGATGCAATACACCCGCGGTAACCAAACCCGCGCTGCGCTGATGATGGGTATCAACCGTGGTACTCTGCGTAAGAAACTGAAAAAATACGGCATGAACTGATACTAATCAGTTAAATGCTTGTTTAAAAAGGCGCTCTTCGGCATGGGGAAGCGCCTTTTTTATTTCCTGCTTCAGTCCGTCAACGCTTTGTAAACCTTCGCTTATCCCGCTTTAAAACCGCCGCTTTTGGTGTATATTTCCCCCACTCTACTGGCGCTCTTCTCGCGGAATGACACAATGATTCGTAAATACTGGTGGCTGGTTGTCTTTGCAATCTCCGTTCTGATTTTCGATGCACTCCTGATGCAGTGGATTGAACTGATGAGCACCGAAACCGATAAGTGTCGCAATATGAACTCCGTGAATCCCCTGAAACTCGTGAACTGCTCAGAGCTCGACTAATCGCCTGATTGCGCAAATCTCCCCGTTATTACCCACTAAAAACGGGGATTTAAATCCCTTTGAGCCATTACCCGACGGTGATAATGTCTCGCCCTTCTCAACCGCTCTAGCGTAACCTCACACTCGAGTAGAACCGTCCATGCTGGTCAGCCAATACAACCATATCCTTGTTGTCCTCTCCTTTGTTGTCGCCATTCTTGCCGCATATACCGCACTGAATATGGCGGCACGTGTCGCCGGGAGTCAGGGCGTCGCTGCCCGCGTCTGGCTGGCTGGTGGCGGTATTGCAATGGGCATAGGCGTGTGGGCCATGCATTTTATCGGCATGCTGGCGATGGACCTCTCCATGAGCATGAGCTACAACGCCACCCTGACGGTGTTATCGATGGTCATCGCCGTGGGGTCGTCACTGTTTGCGCTCTGGCTCGTTAGCTGCGATCGGTTACGCTTGCGCCGTCTGCTGCCCGGTGCGCTGGTGATGGGAAGCGGTATTGTTGCCATGCATTACACCGGCATGGCTGCGCTGGAGGTGATGCCCGGGATTATCTGGGACAAGGTCTGGGTGGCCATTTCGGTCGCCATTGCGCTTGCCGCTTCACTCGCTGCATTATGGCTGACCTTCCGCCTGCGTCACGATGCCGCTCAGGTCGTGCTGATGCGCACGGGTGCCGCCATCACCATGGGCATTGCCATTGCCGGGATGCATTACGCCGGGATGAAAGCCGCACAGTTTCCGATGTCCACAATGGTTCACCATGAGGGTATCAACGGGAGCTGGCTGGCGGTGCTGGTTAGCGTCGTCGCGCTCTCTATTCTTGGGATTACCCTGCTGGTATCGATGCTGGATGCCCGCCTTCAGGCACGTACCGCCCTTCTGGCCTCGTCACTTGCAGAAGCTAACCGGGAACTCGCACAACTGGCCCTGCACGATACCCTGACGCGTCTGCCCAACCGTATCCTGCTGGAAGACCGACTCGATCAGGCCATCAGCAAAGCCGATCGTGAAGGGACCCATTTCGCCCTGATGTTCATGGATCTCGACGGTTTTAAAGCCATCAATGACGCTTACGGCCATGATGTTGGTGACAAGCTGCTGATTGCCGTTACGGAGCGTCTGCTGCATCTCCTGAAGGGCCAGTTCACCCTGGCTCGTATCGGCGGTGATGAGTTTGTTCTGCTGGCTGAGGGAGAAGGCCCGGACGATGCGGCATCGCTGGCGAATTCGCTGGTGCGCGCGATCGATAGCCCGTTCAACCTCGACCACTATGAACTGGTGGTGACCCTCAGCATTGGGATCGCGCTGTATCCTCACGACGGTAAAACCGAACGTGAGCTCATGTTTAACGCCGACGCGGCGATGTACCATACCAAGCACATGGGCCGGAACGGTTACCACTTTTTCCAGCCCTCGATGAATACACTGGCGCAGACCCATCTTCAGTTGATGAACGATCTGTGGATGGCGATCGATCGCAATGAGCTACGCCTGCTGTACCAGCCAAAATTTCACGCTCCCGCCGGTCCAATCCTTGGATTTGAGGCGTTATTGCGCTGGCAGCATCCTAAGCAGGGGTTACTGACCCCGGACCTTTTCCTGCCGCTGGCGGAGAAAACGGGGCTGATTATCCCTATCGGCAACTGGGTAATTAATGAAGCCTGTCGCCAGCTGCGTGAATGGCATCTTCAGGGACATCAAAACTGGTCAATGGCGGTAAACCTGTCGACGCTGCAGTTTGAACAGCCTTCGCTGGCCAACACGGTTCTCAACTGCCTGGCACTTCATCATGTGCCACCAGAAATGTTGATCCTGGAAGTGACGGAAACCACGGCAATGAGCAACCCGGATGAAAGTGTACGGGTGCTGACAGAGCTGACGGAAGCGGGCGTAAAGGCCTCCATTGATGATTTTGGTACAGGATATTCGAGCCTGCTGTACCTCAAGCGCTTACCGGCCTGTGAACTGAAAATCGACAGGGCGTTCGTGAAAGAGCTAAGCGGGGAAAGCGAGGATGCCACCATTGTCTCAGCGATTGTGGCCCTCGCCAAAACACTCAACCTGAAAGTCGTGGCGGAAGGTGTGGAAACCGAAGCACAGCAAGCTTTTTTAACCGAGCTGGGTTGCAACACCCTTCAGGGTTATCTGTTAGGTAAACCCGTCAGCGCGCAAACCATTGAGGCACTTTGCGCGCGAGGGGAAATGTTACCTGGCGCTGAGCTGTAAGCATCATCATGAGGCGATACGCGAATGACAGGCAGTGTCGCCAGAATGCTATCGACCAGGGCGGGAGCCTGCTGAAAAAGATTGAAACTGTCGTTATTCATTAACCAGTTTTTAATGATTCCGCTAAAAAAACCGTGGAATACGATCAGGGTCAGATCAACATTTACCTTTGGCGAAATGATGTTACGTGAAATACAGGCCTCCAGCGTGGCACGCAGCGTGTCATAATTGAATCCAATCCGTTTTCTTATCTCACTCTCAGAAATCATATCACTGCTAAATTCACATTTGTGATACAGAATTTGTAAAAGGGCACATTGTCGGGGCTCACGCGCAATATACTGCAGCGCAGTAATAAATTGCTCACGAAGTATTAACAATGGATCATCACCTTCGGAAAGGGAAAGCCGGTCGCGAATAATGTCGCGAAGCGGTAATTGCTGCTCCCAGATGGCATTAAATATTTCGGCTTTACTGGTGAAGTGCCAGTAAATGGCACCGCGCGTAACCTTTGCGGCATCCGCGATGTCCGTCAGCGTCGTGTTGGCTACGCCACGCGTCGCAAACTGCCCGATAGCCGCCTCAATCAGCTGCTGCCGGGTTTGTTGAGCTTCTTCTTTCTTTTTACGCGCCATAGACAACTACTCGCCACTCACAAGATTTATACGTAACACAGGGGTCAGGAGAAAGAAAGTATTCACCAAATTTCGTTTTAATTTTGCACAAAAAAAGTCAATCTTCTTAATTTATAGCTTAGCTAAATACATATTTAAGTTTAAATTCACAGCATGAATAATTAAATCACGTTAAGCGCTATTTAACTGATTAGCTTGCCGGAAGATGACGGAGAAATAAACCGAGCCTGATTCTGATTTTTCCGCTCAGACCTTGTCATTCGCACTTATAAATTAAAAAACATTAAATACCCTCATTATTATACGCAGCTACATTTTATTTTTTATCCCGCTGCCCCTGCTACCGATTCACGCCAAACATCGGTTTCCGGGTATTTAAAGGACCAGTAATGACGAATCATTTCAGACGCTTACCTTTAGCCGGTTTCATTGTCTGCGCTGTACTGCTCTCAGGATGCGATGGCCAGGAAAACCAACCGCAACATCCGCAGGCTCCCCAGGTCAGCGTGCATATTGTGAAAAGCGCACCGCTGGCTGTCACCACTGAACTCCCGGGCAGAACTGATGCGTTCCGCGTAGCAGAGGTTCGTCCGCAGGTTAGCGGTATTATCCTGCGCCGCAACTTCACGGAAGGCAGCGATGTAAAAGTCGGGGATTCGCTTTATCAGATTGATCCTGCAACCTATCAGGCGGCTTACGATAACGCGAAAGGCGAGCTGGCGAAGGCCCAGGCGGCGGCCAATATTGCACACCTTACGGTGAAACGTTATCTCCCGCTGGTCGGCACACAGTATGTCAGCAAGCAAGAGTATGACCAGGCCGTCGCCACGGCCCAGCAGGCAGATGCCAGCGTCGTCGCCGCCAAAGCGGGCGTTGAAAGTGCACGCATCAATCTTGCCTATACCAAAGTGACGTCTCCCGTCGATGGCCGCATCGGCAAATCCAGCGTGACGGAAGGCGCGCTCGTGACGAACGGACAAACCGCGGCGCTGGCAACGGTCCAGCAGCTTGATCCGATTTACGTCGATGTGACCCAGTCCAGTAATGATTTTATGCGTCTGAAGCAGACGAGCCTGCAAAAAGGCGATACCGCCAGCAGCGTTGAGCTACTGATGGAGAACGGGCAGCCCTATCCGCTGAAAGGCAGATTGCAGTTCTCCGACGTCACGGTGGATGAAAGTACCGGCTCGATTACCCTGCGCGCCATTTTCCCGAATCCTCAACATCTGCTGTTACCCGGTATGTTCGTTCGCGCCCGCATTGATGAAGGTACGCAGCCGGATGCGATTCTGGTTCCCCAGCAAGGCGTGACCCGCACACCGCGAGGCGATGCCACCGTGATGGTGGTGAACGATAAAAATCAGGTTGAGTCTCGCACCGTCGTTGCGCCACAGGCGATTGGCGATCGCTGGCTGGTAACGGAAGGGCTGAAAAACGGTGACCGCGTGATTGTCAGCGGACTACAGAAGGTTAGACCGGGCGTAACCGTCGTCGCTATGCCTGATACCACCACCGCTCCGGCCAGTTAAGGGACGACGACATGGCTAATTTCTTTATTCAGAGACCGGTTTTCGCCTGGGTACTTGCCATCATTTTGATGATTGCAGGCGGACTGGCCATTCTCAAACTTCCCGTCGCTCAGTATCCGACCATTGCACCTCCCGCCGTGGCGATATCCGCGACCTACCCGGGAGCAGATGCCCAGACGGTACAGGATACCGTGACCCAGGTTATCGAACAGAACATGAACGGTATCGATAACCTGATGTATATGTCCTCCACCAGCGATTCAGCGGGTAACGTCACGATCACCCTGACCTTCGAGTCCGGAACCGATCCGGACATCGCCCAGGTGCAGGTTCAGAACAAGCTGCAGCTCGCCATGCCGCTGCTGCCTCAAGAGGTGCAGCAGCAGGGGATTGGCGTTGAGAAGTCCAGCAGCAGCTTCCTGCTGGTTGCCGGTTTTGTATCAGACAACAAAAACCTGACGCAGGATGACATCTCCGACTATGTCGCCTCGAACGTCAAAGATGCCATCAGCCGAACGTCTGGCGTCGGTGACGTGCAGCTGTTTGGCGCCCAGTATGCGATGCGTATCTGGCTCGACAGCAATGCGATGAACAAATACCAGCTGACGCCGCTGGATATCATCAACCAGTTGAAAACGCAGAACGACCAGATAGCGGCAGGCCAGTTGGGCGGGACGCCGTCCATCCCGGGACAACAGCTGAATGCCTCGATCATCGCGCAAACCCGCCTGAAATCACCGGAAGAGTTCGGTCGCGTGACGCTCAAGGTGAACCAGGACGGCTCGATGGTGCATCTGAAGGATGTGGCTCGCATTGAGCTGGGTGGCGAAAACTACAACATGGTGACAAAAATCAACGGGCAGGCGGCAACCGGCCTGGGGATTAAGCTGGCAACCGGGGCCAATGCGCTGGATACGGCAGCAGCCATCAAGAGCAAGCTGGCACAACTGCAGCCGTTCTTCCCGCAGGGGCTCAAAGTCGTCTACCCCTATGACACCACGCCGTTTGTGAAAATCTCTATCCACGAAGTGGTGAAGACCCTGTTTGAGGCGATCGTTCTCGTCTTCCTGGTCATGTACCTGTTCCTGCAAAACCTGCGGGCAACGCTCATCCCGACGATCGCGGTTCCGGTCGTTCTGCTGGGTACCTTCGCGGTTCTGGCGGCGTTCGGTTTCTCCATCAATACCCTGACAATGTTCGGCATGGTGCTGGCGATAGGCCTGCTGGTTGATGACGCTATTGTCGTCGTCGAGAACGTTGAACGCGTCATGGTCGAGGACAAGCTGCCGCCGAAAGAGGCCACGCAGAAGTCGATGGGGCAGATTCAGGGTGCGCTGGTGGGGATCGCCATGGTGCTCTCGGCGGTCTTTATCCCGATGGCCTTTTTTGGCGGCTCGACGGGGGCGATCTATCGCCAATTCTCGCTGACTATCGTTTCCGCGATGGCATTGTCCGTACTGGTTGCGCTAATCCTGACGCCTGCACTCTGTGCAACGTTGCTTAAGCCCGTATCCGCCGATCATCATGAGAAAAAAGGGGGCTTCTTCGGCTGGTTTAATGCGCTTTTTGATAAGAGCGTGGAGCACTACAGTAATAGCGTGAGCGGTATTTTGCGCAAAACCGGGCGCTATCTGGTGGTGTACGTCATTATTGTTGGTGGGATGGCGGTGCTCTTCCTGCGCTTACCCACCTCCTTCCTCCCCGAAGAGGATCAGGGGGTGTTTATGACGATGGTTCAGCTGCCTGCGGGGGCAACCCAGACGCGTACTCAGCAGGTCCTCGACCAGGTTCAGGACTACTACCTGAATAAAGAGAAGGCGAATGTTGAATCCGTCTTTACCGTAAACGGGTTTAGCTTTAGCGGCCAGGGCCAGAACTCCGGCATTGCCTTCATCAGCCTGAAGCCTTGGGAGGAGCGTCCTGGGGCACAAAATGGGGTCGAGGCGATTGTGGGCCGCGCGACAAAAGCCTTCAGCCAGATTAAAGACGGCCTTGTTTTCCCGTTTAACCTGCCTGCCATTATTGAGTTAGGTACCGCAACGGGCTTCGACTTTGAACTGATCGATCAGGCTAACCTCGGACATACCCAGCTGACGCAGGCGCGTAATCAACTGCTCGGCATGGTGAAAGAGCACCCCGACCTGCTGGTACGCGTGCGTCCTAACGGTCTGGAGGATACGCCACAGTTCAAGCTGGACGTCGACCAGGAGAAAGCCCAGGCGCTGGGCATCAGTCTTTCTGACGTCAACCAGACGATTTCGACAGCCTTAGGCGGCACCTATGTGAATGACTTTATCGATCATGGGCGCGTGAAAAAGGTCTACGTCCAGGCTGATGCAAAATTCCGTATGTTGCCAGGGGATATTAACAACCTTTACGTGCGCAGTGCGAACGGGGAAATGGTGCCGTTCTCAGCCTTTAGCAACGCTCACTGGGTTTACGGTTCACCTCGTCTGGAGCGCTATAACGGAATGCCCTCTATGGAGATCCTCGGTGAATCAGCCCCGGGTAAAAGTACCGGCGAAGCCATGGCTATGATGGAAAGCCTCGCGGCAAAACTGCCTTCCGGCATCGGTTATGACTGGACGGGAATGTCTTACCAGGAGCGACTTTCGGGTAACCAGGCGCCTGCACTGTACGCCATCTCACTGATCGTGGTGTTCCTGTGTCTGGCCGCGCTGTATGAAAGCTGGTCCATTCCGTTCTCCGTCATGCTGGTTGTGCCGTTGGGGGTCATCGGGGCGCTTCTCGCAGCATCGCTGCGCGGGTTAAACAATGACGTCTATTTCCAGGTCGGCCTGCTGACCACGATTGGTCTGTCAGCGAAAAACGCCATTTTGATCGTCGAATTTGCTAAGGACCTGATGGAGAAAGAGGGTAAAGGCATCATTGAGGCCACGCTGGAGGCGTCAAGGATGCGCCTTCGACCGATCCTGATGACGTCTCTGGCCTTTATATTGGGCGTCATGCCGCTGGTGATCAGCTCCGGGGCCGGGAGCGGTGCGCAAAACGCCGTCGGTACGGGCGTGATGGGGGGAATGCTTTCCGCAACGCTGCTGGCGATTTTCTTCGTACCCGTTTTCTTTGTGGTGGTCCGTCGACGCTTTACCCACCATAAAGATTAACATTTCCCTAAAAAGGCACCTCGCGTGCCTTTTTTATTTTTAACATAAACAATGAATTAGGCATTAAGCAAAACTAATGTTAAAAATACGATGATTTGCATTAAGTAAAAATACTCTCTTGCAGCTTCATAATGTCTCCATTAATTCGTCCTGAAACCGACTTTTCTCCACGATTTTTACAAACTACATAATTTGAGATTATTCCTCGTGTAACGCGGACTTACCCCGGTGGTAAAATAACCTCCAGTTCGTTAATTGCCCTCCTGGCTTTATAGCGGATGAGAAATAATATTGAGGTAACATCATGAAAAGATTCATTTCCGTTGCACTACTCGCTGCGCTGCTTGCTGGTTGCGCGCACGACTCTCCATGTGTACCGGTTTACGACGACCAGGGCCGACTGGTTCATACCAATACCTGTATGAAAGGCACCACCCAGGATAACTGGGAAACTGCAGGTGCTATCGCCGGCGGTGCTGCCGCAGTGGCAGGTTTGACGCTGGGTATTGTTGCCCTGACGAAGTAACAGCTGTTAAGAAAGCGCGGCTGTGGCCGCGCTTTTGCTTTTAATCAGTGCACTATTTTCAAATAAGTAAAAAAATAGCCCCGTATTTATTCGCGCTGTTCATTTCATCCTGAAACCAGTCACATCTTTTTCGTATACTCATTTAAATTACCGGTTCTATTGTGATGATTTTCACACATTAATATTATTGACTACCCTGCCAATATTCACGCTGGAAACTATCTTGTCTTTTTCCTGACGCGACTCAAAACTTTTGCTCCAATTTGTGGCACAGGTTGTAATTTCGCACCGTTTCAGGGCGCTCGTTTTATTTAAGCCTGTCTACACTCAGCATTAAGCGTTCACTCATCTCTTATTTTGTCGAACGCAAAACTGGCATTACGTTTGCTTTATAAACGTTGGCCAACGCCACAGACAGGTAAAGCGTTTAAAAACGCCTCTATAACGATAAATTTCGCCACACAGGATGCATTATGAAAAAGACGATGATAGCCAGCCTGGCCGCTGCAGGCATGATGTTTGCCGTAGCCGGTCAAGCCCATGCGGGAACGACACTGGATGCCGTTAAAAAGAAAGGTTTTGTTCAATGCGGTATCAGTGACGGTTTGCCTGGCTTCTCTTATGCCGATGCGAACGGCAAATTTACCGGTATCGATGTGGACGTCTGCCGTGGCGTTGCTGCCGCCGTTTTTGGTGATGACAGCAAAGTAAAATATACCCCGCTGACGGCGAAAGAACGCTTTACGGCGCTGCAGTCCGGTGAGGTTGACATGCTCTCCCGTAATACCACCTGGACTTCCTCCCGCGACGCAGGGATGGGGATGTCATTCACGGGCGTGACCTATTATGACGGTATCGGCTTCCTGACCCACAATAAAGCGGGCCTGAAAAGCGCCAAAGAGCTGGATGGCGCCACCGTTTGTATTCAGGCGGGCACCGATACCGAGCTGAACGTCGCCGATTATTTCAAAGCAAATAACATGAAATACACGCCAGTGACATTCGACCGCTCGGATGAGTCGGCCAAAGCGCTGGAATCCGGCCGTTGCGACACGCTGGCCTCTGACCAGTCACAGCTGTATGCCTTACGCATTAAGCTGAGCAATCCTGCAGAATGGATTGTTCTGCCTGAAGTGATCTCCAAAGAACCTCTCGGACCAGTGGTACGTCGTGGCGATGAAGACTGGTTCTCCATTGTTCGCTGGACGCTGTTTGCCATGCTGAACGCAGAAGAGATGGGTATCAACTCGAAAAACGTGGATGAGAAAGCGGCTAAACCATCCAACCCGGATATGGCACACCTGCTGGGTACAGAAGGTGATTTCGGCAAGGATCTGAAGCTGGATAACAAGTGGGCCTACAACATCATCAAACAGGTGGGCAACTACTCTGAGATCTTTGAACGCAACGTGGGATCGGAAAGCCCGCTGAAGATCAAACGCGGCCAGAACAATCTCTGGAACAACGGCGGTATTCAGTACGCACCACCAGTACGTTAAGTCATAGCTGTAACGGGCACTGCTCTGGCAGTGCCCACTCCAGAGTCATGGTTACTGAGGTTTCTTTATGTCCCATCGCCGCTCAGCCGTAAAAGGATCGCTATCCTTTTCTCATCCCGCGGTCCGCGCCTGGCTATTCCAGATTATTGCTATTGTTGCGGTTGTTCTCATCGCCGTGTATCTCATCCATAACACCATCACCAACCTGAATAATCGCGGCATTACCTCCGGTTTCGCGTTTTTAGATCGCAGCGCGGGGTTTGGCATTGTTCAGCATCTTATTGATTACCAGGAAGGTGACACGTATGGACGCGTGTTCGTGGTCGGTTTACTGAATACGCTGCTGGTATCGGCGCTTTGTATCGTCTTCGCGTCGATACTGGGCTTCTTTATTGGTCTGGCACGTCTTTCAGAAAACTGGCTCCTGCGGAAACTGTCGACTGTTTATATTGAAACGTTCCGCAATATCCCCCCGCTCCTGCAGATCTTCTTCTGGTATTTTGCCGTATTGCGTAACCTACCCGGCCCCCGTCAGGCCGTCGACGCGTTTGAGCTTTTCTTCCTGAGCAACCGTGGGCTATCCATTCCTTCTCCTCTGCCGGGCGAAGGGCTGTACGCTTTTATCGGCGCGATTGCGATCGCGCTTGCTCTCACTGTTGGGGTATTCCGTTTTAACCGCACGCATCAGATCAAAACCGGCCAGCTTCGCAGAACCTGGCCGACGGCTGTCGTCCTGTTCGTTAGCCTGCCGCTGGTGGCTCACTGGCTGTTTGGGGCCGCACTGCACTGGGACATTCCCCATCTGCGGGGCTTCAACTTTCAGGGCGGGATGGTATTAATTCCCGAACTGGCAGCTCTGACATTGGCGCTGTCGATTTATACGTCCGCGTTTATTGCCGAGATTATCCGTGCCGGGATCCAGGCCGTACCTTACGGACAGCACGAGGCGGCACGCTCACTGGGATTACCGCATACGGTAACGCTTCGCCAGGTCATCATCCCGCAGGCTTTACGGGTCATCATTCCCCCTCTGACCAGCCAGTATCTTAACATTGTCAAAAACTCGTCGCTGGCCGCCGCTATTGGTTATCCCGATATGGTGTCACTCTTCGCCGGAACCGTGCTTAACCAGACCGGACAAGCCATTGAAACCATCGCCATCACCATGTCTGTCTATCTCATCATCAGCCTGGTAATTTCACTGCTGATGAACCTCTATAACCGTCGTATAGCACTGGTCGAGCGCTAAGGATTTATGATGACAAAAGCGATACTGTCGCACTCCTCGCGCCCTGCCAACTCGACAGGTGGACGTTTCATTCTCTGGGCGCGCAAGAATCTGTTCTCCAGCTGGAGTAACAGCCTGCTGACGATTGTCTGCCTGTGGCTCATGTGGGAGTTGATTCCTCCCCTGCTGAACTGGGCGTTTTTACAGGCCAACTGGGTCGGTTCAACCCGGGCAGACTGTACAAAAGCGGGTGCCTGCTGGGTGTTTATCCATGAACGCTTCGGTCAGTTCATGTATGGGTTGTATCCGCATGAACAGCGCTGGCGGATTAATCTGGCGCTGGTTATCGGCCTGCTCTCTGTCGCAGTCATGTTCTGGAAAAAGCTGCCTCACCGTGGACGCTATATTGCCGTCTGGGCGGTGGTTTATCCGATTATTGTCTGGGTGCTGCTCTATGGCGGTTTTCTGGGGCTGGAACGCGTTGAAACACGCCAGTGGGGCGGGCTGACGCTGACGTTGATTATCGCATCAGTGGGGATAGCCGGTGCTCTGCCGTGGGGGATTTTACTTGCCCTGGGGCGACGTTCAAAAATGCCGATCGTCCGCGTGCTCTCCGTTATCTTCATTGAGTTCTGGCGCGGCGTACCGCTTATCACCGTCCTGTTTATGTCGTCGGTCATGCTGCCGCTGTTTATGGCTGAAGGGACAACGATCGACAAACTGATCCGTGCCCTGGTCGGGGTAATTCTCTTCCAGTCCGCCTATGTTGCAGAAGTTGTGCGCGGTGGTCTGCAGGCGTTGCCTAAAGGCCAGTACGAAGCGGCAGAATCACTGGCGCTCGGCTACTGGAAAACGCAGGGGCTGGTCATTCTTCCCCAGGCACTCAAGCTGGTCATCCCGGGTCTGGTCAACACGATCATTGCCCTCTTCAAGGATACCAGCCTGGTGATCATCATCGGATTGTTCGATCTCTTTAGCAGCGTGCAGCAGGCAACCGTTGACCCTGTCTGGCTGGGCATGTCCACCGAAGGATATGTCTTTGCTGCCCTGATCTACTGGATCTTTTGTTTTAGCATGTCGCGCTACAGCCAGCATCTGGAAAAGCGCTTTAACACCGGGCGTACACCGCACTGAGGAAAATATGAGCCAAATAACTATGACACCCGCCGACGCGATGATTACGCTGGAAAACGTGAACAAATGGTACGGACAGTTTCATGTCCTGAAGGACATTAATCTCAAGGTCAAGCAGGGCGAACGCATTGTCCTGTGCGGCCCTTCCGGATCCGGGAAATCCACAACCATTCGCTGCATTAACCATCTTGAAGAGCATCAGCAAGGACGCATCGTGGTTGATGGTATTGAGTTGAATGAAGATATCCGCAATATCGAACGCGTGCGTCAGGAAGTGGGAATGGTCTTTCAGCACTTTAATCTGTTTCCGCACCTGACCGTTCTCCAGAACTGTACGCTTGCACCGATTTGGGTACGGAAGATGCCGAAAAAGGAAGCCGAGGCGCTGGCAATGCACTACCTGGAGCGCGTACGTATCGCAGAGCATGCGAATAAGTTCCCTGGCCAGATATCGGGTGGCCAGCAGCAGCGTGTGGCTATCGCCCGTTCACTGTGTATGAAACCGAAAATTATGCTGTTTGATGAACCGACATCAGCTCTCGATCCGGAAATGGTGAAGGAGGTTCTGGATACCATGATTGGGCTGGCACAATCCGGCATGACTATGCTGTGCGTCACGCATGAGATGGGGTTCGCGAGAACCGTGGCTGACCGGGTGATCTTTATGGACCGTGGGGAGATTGTTGAGCAGGCGCCACCGGATGAGTTCTTTGCGCATCCCAAGTCAGAACGTACGCGAGCATTCCTGTCGCAGGTGATTCATTAATCTGCTGTTTTTGCCCGGTGGCGCTGCGCTTACCGGGCCTACCGTTTTCACGAGAATCATAACGCAAAAAGGCCATCCTTTCGGATGGCCTCTTCACTTGTTTGATGTCTGGCAGTTCCCTACTCTCACATGGGGAGACCCCACACTACCATCGGCGCTACGGCGTTTCACTTCTGAGTTCGGCATGGGGTCAGGTGGGACCACCGCGCTAAAGCCGCCAGACAAATTCTTTTACTTCTTGCCGAACTTTAACCTAAGTATAAAGTGGTGCTGATACCCAGAGTCGAACTGGGGACCTCACCCTTACCAAGGGTGCGCTCTACCAACTGAGCCATATCAGCACGCTAAATTTGATGCCTGGCAGTTCCCTACTCTCACATGGGGAGACCCCACACTACCATCGGCGCTACGGCGTTTCACTTCTGAGTTCGGCATGGGGTCAGGTGGGACCACCGCGCTAAAGCCGCCAGGCAAATTCTGTTTAATCTGTATCAAGGCTGAATTTTGATTGTTCGTCTCTTCGCCAAAACATCTTCGGCGTTGTAAGGTTAAGCCTCACGGTTCATTAGTATCGGTTAGCTCAACGCATCGCTGCGCTTACACACCCGACCTATCAACGTCGTCGTCTTCAACGTTCCTTCAGGAGACTTAAAGTCTCAGGGAGAACTCATCTCGGGGCAAGTTTCGTGCTTAGATGCTTTCAGCACTTATCTTTTCCGCATTTAGCTACCGGGCAGTGCCATTGGCATGACAACCCGAACACCAGTGATGCGTCCACTCCGGTCCTCTCGTACTAGGAGCAGCCCCCCTCAATTCTCCAGCGCCCACGGCAGATAGGGACCGAACTGTCTCACGACGTTCTAAACCCAGCTCGCGTACCACTTTAAATGGCGAACAGCCATACCCTTGGGACCTACTTCAGCCCCAGGATGTGATGAGCCGACATCGAGGTGCCAAACACCGCCGTCGATATGAACTCTTGGGCGGTATCAGCCTGTTATCCCCGGAGTACCTTTTATCCGTTGAGCGATGGCCCTTCCATTCAGAACCACCGGATCACTATGACCTGCTTTCGCACCTGCTCGAGCCGTCACTCTCGCAGTCAAGCTAGCTTATGCCATTGCACTAACCTCCTGATGTCCGACCAGGATTAGCTAACCTTCGTGCTCCTCCGTTACTCTTTGGGAGGAGACCGCCCCAGTCAAACTACCCACCAGACACTGTCCGCAACCCGGATTACGGGTCTACGTTAGAACACCAGCCATTAAAGGGTGGTATTTCAAGGACGGCTCCACGCAGACTGGCGTCCACGCTTCAAAGCCTCCCACCTATCCTACACATCAAGGACCAGTGTTCAGTGTCAAGCTATAGTAAAGGTTCACGGGGTCTTTCCGTCTTGCCGCGGGTACACTGCATCTTCACAGCGAGTTCAATTTCACTGAGTCTCGGGTGGAGACAGCCTGGCCATCATTACGCCATTCGTGCAGGTCGGAACTTACCCGACAAGGAATTTCGCTACCTTAGGACCGTTATAGTTACGGCCGCCGTTTACCGGGGCTTCGATCAAGAGCTTCGCGTTGCCGCTAACCCCATCAATTAACCTTCCGGCACCGGGCAGGCGTCACACCGTATACGTCCACTTTCGTGTTTGCACAGTGCTGTGTTTTTAATAAACAGTTGCAGCCAGCTGGTATCTTCGACTGATTTCAGCTCCACCCGCAGGGGCTTCACCTACATATCAGCGTGCCTTCTCCCGAAGTTACGGCACCATTTTGCCTAGTTCCTTCACCCGAGTTCTCTCAAGCGCCTTGGTATTCTCTACCTGACCACCTGTGTCGGTTTGGGGTACGATTTAATGTTACCTGATGCTTAGAGGCTTTTCCTGGAAGCAGGGCATTTGTTACTTCAGCACCGTAGTGCCTCGTCATCACACCTCAGCGTTAAAAGGTACCGGATTTACCTGGAACCTCCGCCTACATGCTTAAACCGGGACAACCGTCGCCCGGCTAACATAGCCTTCTCCGTCCCCCCTTCGCAGTAACACCAAGTACAGGAATATTAACCTGTTTCCCATCGACTACGCCTTTCGGCCTCGCCTTAGGGGTCGACTCACCCTGCCCCGATTAACGTTGGACAGGAACCCTTGGTCTTCCGGCGAGCGGGCTTTTCACCCGCTTTATCGTTACTTATGTCAGCATTCGCACTTCTGATACCTCCAGCATGCCTCACAGCACACCTTCAACGGCTTACAGAACGCTCCCCTACCCAACAACGCATAAGCGTCGCTGCCGCAGCTTCGGTGCATGGTTTAGCCCCGTTACATCTTCCGCGCAGGCCGACTCGACCAGTGAGCTATTACGCTTTCTTTAAATGATGGCTGCTTCTAAGCCAACATCCTGGCTGTCTGTGCCTTCCCACATCGTTTCCCACTTAACCATGACTTTGGGACCTTAGCTGGCGGTCTGGGTTGTTTCCCTCTTCACGACGGACGTTAGCACCCGCCGTGTGTCTCCCGTGATAACATTCTTCGGTATTCGTAGTTTGCATCGGGTTGGTAAGCCGGGATGGCCCCCTAGCCGAAACAGTGCTCTACCCCCGAAGATGAATTCACGAGGCGCTACCTAAATAGCTTTCGGGGAGAACCAGCTATCTCCCGGTTTGATTGGCCTTTCACCCCCAGCCACAAGTCATCCGCTAATTTTTCAACATTAGTCGGTTCGGTCCTCCAGTTAGTGTTACCCAACCTTCAACCTGCCCATGGCTAGATCACCGGGTTTCGGGTCTATACCCTGCAACTTAACGCCCAGTTAAGACTCGGTTTCCCTTCGGCTCCCCTATACGGTTAACCTTGCTACAGAATATAAGTCGCTGACCCATTATACAAAAGGTACGCAGTCACACCACAAGGGTGCTCCCACTGCTTGTACGTACACGGTTTCAGGTTCTTTTTCACTCCCCTCGCCGGGGTTCTTTTCGCCTTTCCCTCACGGTACTGGTTCACTATCGGTCAGTCAGGAGTATTTAGCCTTGGAGGATGGTCCCCCCATATTCAGACAGGATACCACGTGTCCCGCCCTACTCTTCGAGTTCACAACCTGTGTGCTTTCGTGTACGGGACTGTCACCCTGTACCGTGCGACTTTCCAGACGCTTCCACTAACACACAAGCTGATTCAGACTCTGGGCTGCTCCCCGTTCGCTCGCCGCTACTGGGGGAATCTCGGTTGATTTCTTTTCCTCGGGGTACTTAGATGTTTCAGTTCCCCCGGTTCGCCTCGTTAACCTATGTATTCAGTTAACGATAGTGTGACGAATCACACTGGGTTTCCCCATTCGGACATCGCCGGGTCAAAGGTTCATATCACCTCGCCGGCGCTTTTCGCAGATTAGCACGTCCTTCATCGCCTCTGACTGCCAGGGCATCCACCGTGTACGCTTAGTCGCTTAACCTCACAACCCGAAGATGTTTCACTTCATGATTGCGAAAATTTGAGAGACTCGAACACACCTTAAAGATGTGTCGTTTCAATTTTCAGCTTGATCCAGATTTTTAAAGAGCAAATATCTCAAACGTGACTCGCAAGTCAGTTTTGAGATATGACGGCAGGTGACTTTCACTCACGAACCAGCAAGTGGCGTCCCCTAGGGGATTCGAACCCCTGTTACCGCCGTGAAAGGGCGGTGTCCTGGGCCTCTAGACGAAGGGGACACTGAAGTCTCAATCGCAAGACGCCTTGCTATTTACTTTTCATCAGACAATCTGTGTGAGCACTACAAAGGCAGGTTCTTTAAGGTAAGGAGGTGATCCAACCGCAGGTTCCCCTACGGTTACCTTGTTACGACTTCACCCCAGTCATGAATCACAAAGTGGTAAGCGCCCTCCCGAAGGTTAAGCTACCTACTTCTTTTGCAACCCACTCCCATGGTGTGACGGGCGGTGTGTACAAGGCCCGGGAACGTATTCACCGTAGCATTCTGATCTACGATTACTAGCGATTCCGACTTCATGGAGTCGAGTTGCAGACTCCAATCCGGACTACGACGCACTTTATGAGGTCCGCTTGCTCTCGCGAGGTCGCTTCTCTTTGTATGCGCCATTGTAGCACGTGTGTAGCCCTACTCGTAAGGGCCATGATGACTTGACGTCATCCCCACCTTCCTCCAGTTTATCACTGGCAGTCTCCTTTGAGTTCCCGGCCTAACCGCTGGCAACAAAGGATAAGGGTTGCGCTCGTTGCGGGACTTAACCCAACATTTCACAACACGAGCTGACGACAGCCATGCAGCACCTGTCTCAGAGTTCCCGAAGGCACCAATCCATCTCTGGAAAGTTCTCTGGATGTCAAGAGTAGGTAAGGTTCTTCGCGTTGCATCGAATTAAACCACATGCTCCACCGCTTGTGCGGGCCCCCGTCAATTCATTTGAGTTTTAACCTTGCGGCCGTACTCCCCAGGCGGTCGACTTAACGCGTTAGCTCCGGAAGCCACGCCTCAAGGGCACAACCTCCAAGTCGACATCGTTTACGGCGTGGACTACCAGGGTATCTAATCCTGTTTGCTCCCCACGCTTTCGCACCTGAGCGTCAGTCTTTGTCCAGGGGGCCGCCTTCGCCACCGGTATTCCTCCAGATCTCTACGCATTTCACCGCTACACCTGGAATTCTACCCCCCTCTACAAGACTCTAGCCTGCCAGTTTCGAATGCAGTTCCCAGGTTGAGCCCGGGGATTTCACATCCGACTTGACAGACCGCCTGCGTGCGCTTTACGCCCAGTAATTCCGATTAACGCTTGCACCCTCCGTATTACCGCGGCTGCTGGCACGGAGTTAGCCGGTGCTTCTTCTGCGGGTAACGTCAATTGCTGAGGTTATTAACCTCAGCACCTTCCTCCCCGCTGAAAGTACTTTACAACCCGAAGGCCTTCTTCATACACGCGGCATGGCTGCATCAGGCTTGCGCCCATTGTGCAATATTCCCCACTGCTGCCTCCCGTAGGAGTCTGGACCGTGTCTCAGTTCCAGTGTGGCTGGTCATCCTCTCAGACCAGCTAGGGATCGTCGCCTAGGTGAGCCGTTACCCCACCTACTAGCTAATCCCATCTGGGCACATCTGATGGCAAGAGGCCCGAAGGTCCCCCTCTTTGGTCTTGCGACGTTATGCGGTATTAGCTACCGTTTCCAGTAGTTATCCCCCTCCATCAGGCAGTTTCCCAGACATTACTCACCCGTCCGCCGCTCGTCACCCAGGAGCAAGCTCCCTGTGTTACCGCTCGACTTGCATGTGTTAGGCCTGCCGCCAGCGTTCAATCTGAGCCATGATCAAACTCTTCAATTTAAGTTTGATGCTCGTGAATTAAACTTCGTAATGAATTACGCATGTTCACTCAGAGACTTGGTATTCATTTATTGTCCGAAGACATTAAGAATCCATGTCACTTTGAGTGCCCACACAGATTGTCTGATAAATTGTTAAAGAGCAGTGCAACGCGGCTTTCGCTCACCGTTGCGAGGTGGCGTATATTACGCTTTCCTCTTTCAGAGTCAACCCGTTATTTCAGGATTTTTTCTCTTCAACCGACCGCGTTGTCTGTGAAGTGATTCACATCCGCCGTGTCGATGGAGGCGCATTATAGGGATCCCAATTTTTAGCACAAGTATTTTTTAGATCTTTTTTTCCGACTGCTGATTTTCCGCGCTTTTCGCTGAAATCCCGCCCGATCTGCTTAAATATTGACGTATTTTGCCTTGCCTCGATCCATTAATACGATCAAAGTCTTCTGTATAGCGCTCATTCTTAGAGGTAGATATGCCAGCAGTATTACGCCCTTATAAAGATCTGTTCCCCCAAAAAGGCGATCGCGTGATGATCGATGCCAGCAGCGTGGTCGTTGGTGATGTGCGAATGGCCGAAGATGTCAGCATCTGGCCGCTCGTCGCCATCAGGGGAGATGTTAACTATGTGTCGATTGGTGCACGTACCAACATTCAGGACGGTAGCGTTCTGCATGTCACGCACAAATCCTCCTATAACCCCGAGGGTAATCCCCTCATCATTGGAGAGGATGTTACCGTCGGCCATAAAGTGATGCTCCACGGCTGCACGATCGGAAATCGCGTCCTTGTTGGCATGGGGTCGATTTTGCTGGATGGCGTCATAGTAGAAGATGACGTAATGATTGGTGCCGGTAGCCTGGTCCCGCAGAACAAACGGCTGGAGAGCGGTTATCTCTATCTGGGAAGTCCGGTAAAACAGATCCGCCCCCTTAAGGAGGCAGAGATCGAAGGATTAAAATACTCGGCGAACAACTACGTAAAATGGAAGAATGACTATCTGGATCAGGATAACCAAACCCAGCCCTGATCGTCTTCCTGCTGTTCGCGGATTAAATCGCTGGCTTCCTCTTCCAGATCCCAGCGATTTTCGCAAAATACCGCTAGCGGGTCTGTGCCGCCAAAACGATGCAACAGCGTTTCTCCATGGATGGCGCAGGTAAGTTGCATGCCCTGCACCAGCACCGGAAAACAGACCGCTTGTTTATGCTCATCCCAGCTCTCTCTGTCCGGGAAATGAATAGCCTGATTCACGCCGAAAGCTCCTGCTTTAGCTTTTCAATGACCGGCTCGACCGCAGGCAACACGCCGTGCCAGAGCAGCACCGCATGCGCAGCCTGCCCCACCAGCATTCCCAGCCCATCGGCTAACTGTTTCGCGCCGTGTTGTTCACACCAGTTCAGGAAAGGCGTCTTCCCTTTCTGATAGAACATGTCATAGAAGTACATATGCGCACTGACCAGCGAAGCGGGGATCGCCGGGATCTCACCGTTGATGCCGCTGGATGTGGCATTAATGACAAGATCGAACTCACGTTCGGCAAGATCGTCAAGCGCTACCGCGCTCACGCTGCCGGTATGCGCAAACAACGCCGCCAGCGCTTCTGCCCGGGAAAAGGTTCTGTTCGTGATGGTCACCGAACAGTCCAGTGAAAGCAGAGGCAACAAAACGCCCCGCGATGCGCCACCCGCGCCAATCAGCAGGATCCGGAAACCGGGCTTGATAAAGGAGAGTCTTTCCAGATCGCTGAGTAAACCAATCCCGTCGGTGTTGTCCCCCAGAAGGCGTCCATCCTCAAGCCGTTTTAGGGTATTGACTGCACCAGCAAGTGAAGCGCGTTCGGTCAGCTCATCCGCACGTTCGAAGGCTTCTTCTTTAAACGGGACCGTCACATTCGCGCCTTTGCCCCCCGCGGCGAAAAAGGCCTCAAGCGTAGGGATAAAGGCATCCACTGGCGCCAGTACGCGACCATAGGGGTGATCTATCTGCAGCTGCTCCGCGAACTGCTGATGGATCAACGGTGACTTGCTGTGTGCAATGGGATTACCAAAAACAGCATAGGTTTCCATGAGATTACCCCTGGCGAAAACGTTCGCCGGTCAAAGCATCGCGAATTTCAGATGGATTCAGGCGCCCTCCCGTTTCACCGACAGCGACAGGGAAGTCATTCCCGAACTGCGCCAGCACTTCTTCGGTTGTCCGACATGGCGGCTGCCCGGTCAGGTTGGCGCTGGTTGAGACCAGTGGTTTACCAAATGCCAGGCACAGCTCCACCACCAGCGGATGGTCAGTGACCCGAACGGCAAGGGAATCAAAGCGTCCGGTTAACCAGCGCGGGGTTGTCGGCTGCGCCGGGAAAACAAAGGTGACCGGACCAGGCCACGCGGAGAAGATTGTCTCGCGCTGTGCTGGGGTAAGCATCGAGTCATCAATATAGGGCTTAAGCTGCTCGTAATTCGCAGCGATCAAAATCAGTCCTTTCTCGACGGGTCTTTGTTTCAGGGTAAGCAGACGGTTCACAGCCGTCTCGCTGTCAGGATCGCAACCGACCCCAAAAACAGCTTCAGTTGGATAGGCGATGACTTCTTCATTTTTCAGTACGTCCACTGCATGGGCAATGGAGCCTGATGGCAGGTTATTATTCACTATATTGATCCGCCGTTACCGGCTTTCCACATTGTTTACTGGCGCAGAAGCGTTTCATGCCTTGCGCGGTTTTCTTCTCTATCAGTAGCGGATAATTGCAATGAGGGCAGATTCCCGCTACCGGCTTAAAATTGATAACGAACTGGCAGTCAGGGTAGCGATCGCACGAATGGAAGGTCTTACCATAACGGGAACGGCGCTGTACCAGCTGACCGCGCTGACACTGAGGGCAGGCAATTGCCGTTTCATCAGGCTTATCAATTTGTTCCGTATGTTCACATTCCGGGTAGCGGCTACATCCAATAAACATGCCGAAACGCCCCTGGCGTAGCGCGAGTTCGCCACCGCAGAGAGGGCACAGCTGACCCTCCAGAATTTTCACGATATGCCCATCCGCCTGGCTTTTCAGAGGACGAACATAATCACATTCCGGATAGTGAGAACAACCGAGAAACGGGCCGTGTTTCCCGGACCGAATAACAAGTTCAGCCCCGCACTGCGGGCAGGGCTCGTTTTTGTGCACCGTGAACAGTGCTGATTTGGCCATAACAACTCTTGGTGCTGCACATTGAATTAGTGCAGCATACCTTCATTCACTTCAAAGAGTAATTCTTCCATTTGCTGATAGGCATTTTCACAGCCCGGGATATTAAACAGAACCATCAGGATCACCCACTTGAGATCTTCCAGTTCAAATTCTGCCGTATCCAGCGCCATGACGCGCTCTATCACCATTTCTCTCGTTTCGAGGTTTAGCACCTGAATCTGCTCAAGGAATAAAATGAATCCCCGGCAGCTGGCATCCAGCCGTTCACACTCTTCAGCGGTATAAATGCGTACAGACAATGGGTCAGAAGCAAGCTGCATCGGTTCGGCAAGGCCTTCCTGATAATCAGCCAGTTTTTCCAGCCACATCAACGCATTGTAGATATCTTCCCGCTCAAATCCCGCATCGGTAAGATCCTGTGTCAACTTGTCCTGATCCACTCGCATTTCTGCTTCGTTATGGATATAAGTCTCAAACAAATACATCAGTACGTCGAACATGGCATGCCCTCCTTAATCGGACATAGCCGCCGGGTACAGCTGCGATCCACCCTGCTAACTCCAGTTCGAGTAGCTGTGCTACCGTTACTGGCACAGGTTGGCCGGCACGTTCAGCGACAACGTCAACAGGTGTTACCTCATCTCCTACGTTAGCCAGGAGCTTGGGAAATGGCAATGCCACCTTTCCCTGATCTGATGAATATTGTCGCTTTTCGGGATCTTCCTGCAGCCATTGCAGCCCATATTGCAAATTTTCAAGAATGTCCCCGACTTCCGTTACCGGTGTTGCCCCCTGCTTAATCAGCCAGTGCGGTCCCTCGCATCCGGGATTACCTATCGGGCCTGGCAAGGCGAAGACTTCTCGCCCCTGTTCGAGCGCGCACCGTGCCGTGACCAGCGAACCGCTTCGCCGCGCGGCTTCAACCACCAGCACGCCTTTGCTAAGGCCGCTGATGATGCGATTACGACGCGGAAAATTTGCCGGTCGGGGCTGCGCGGAAAGCGGAAACTCAGACACTATCGCACCGTCAGACTCAATAAGCCGCATCGCCAATGCCTGATGCCGGCGTGGGTAAATGCTAAAAAGACCGTTCCCCAGCACCGCGACACTTCGTCCTTTTACTGACAGCGCCGCGCTGTGGGCAACGCCGTCAATACCACAGGCCAGCCCGCTGGTAATCGTGAAACCACTATGTGAAAGTTGTTCGCACAGGATTTTCCCCCATCGCTCGCCGTACCATGACGGCGCACGACTGCCTACCACCGCCAGCTGAACGGTATTAAGCATCTCAGGGTTACCTTTTATGAATAAAGCCCCGGGATAGTCAGGGATTGTGCGGAGTAGAGGGGGATAAAGGTGATGGTTGGCCGTTAATAAATGATGTCCCGGCTGCTCAAGCCATATCAGGCTACGTTCCAGCTCACTCTCATCGAACGCAACGAACCGTTCAGCCTGCTTTGCTGTCAGTCCAGCATTTCTTAAGACAAGCGTATCGATGCCTTCCTGCCTCTGCAATCGTGCAGCCGCTTCCACCATGACATCACCACACAGAGAACCTGTGTGCATGAGCCGTAGCCAAATCTCGGTAGACGTCATCCTTTCCCCTGCCATAAGCGCTCTCCGCAATCATTGCGATTGGTCACTGATGCTGTCAATCGATGGGGGATTTGTCTAGAATAGAGGGAGTATTCTTATCAACTCCTGAACACGACTCTGGAAATTTATGGCAGTTTTGCAAGTGTTACATATTCCGGACGAGCGCCTTCGCATCGTCGCTGAACCGGTCAAAGAAGTGAATGCAGAAATCCAGCGTATCGTTGATGATATGTTCGATACCATGTACGCCGAAGAAGGCATTGGCCTGGCGGCGACGCAGGTGGACATTCACAAGCGTATTATCGTGATTGATGTTTCGGAAAATCGCGATGGCCGCCTGGTGCTAATCAACCCTGAGCTGCTCGAAAAGAGTGGCGAAACCGGTATTGAGGAAGGCTGTCTGTCTATTCCTGAACAGCGTGCGTTAGTGCCGCGTGCCGAAAAAGTGAAAATTCGCGCCCTGGATCGTGACGGTAATCCGTTCGAACTGGAGGCAGACGACCTGCTGGCAATTTGTATTCAGCATGAGATGGATCACCTGGTCGGTAAACTGTTTATCGATTATCTCTCGCCGCTGAAACAGCAGCGTATTCGTCAGAAAGTAGAGAAACTGGATCGTTTGCGTTCTCGCGCATAACGTCCCCCCGGATACAAGGATCATCGTGTCTAAAACACTACGTATTATCTTCGCGGGAACCCCTGATTTTGCAGCGCGTCATCTTGACGCGCTGTTATCGTCTGGTCACCAGGTTGTTGGCGTCTTTACCCAGCCGGACCGTCCTGCTGGTCGCGGCAAAAAACTGATGCCGAGCCCGGTCAAAGTGCTGGCAGAAGAGCATGGGCTTCCCGTTTTTCAGCCCGCATCGCTGCGCCCGCAGGAAAATCAGCAGCTGGTTGCTGACCTGAATGCCGACGTAATGGTGGTGGTGGCTTACGGTTTAATTCTGCCAAAAGCCGTGCTTGATATGCCGCGCCTGGGTTGTATCAACGTGCATGGGTCTCTGCTCCCACGCTGGCGTGGTGCAGCTCCTATCCAGCGCGCGCTGTGGGCGGGTGATGCCGAAACGGGCGTGACCATCATGAAGATGGACGTAGGTTTAGACACCGGCGACATGCTGTATAAACTGGCCTGCCCCATTACGCCAGACGATACCAGCGCCACGCTGTATGACAAACTGGCAGACCTTGGCCCACAAGGTCTTATCGAGACGCTTCAGCAGCTTGCTGACAATACGGCAAAACCGGAAGTTCAGGATGACGCGCTGGTAACCTACGCCGAAAAGCTGAGCAAAGAAGAAGCGCGTATCGACTGGTCCCTGTCCGCCGCTCAACTTGAACGCTGCATTCGCGCTTTTAATCCGTGGCCAATGAGCTGGATGGAAATTGATGAGCAGCCAGTAAAAGTCTGGAAGGCCTCCGTCATTAGCGGTGCGACGACGGCGGAACCCGGTACGATTATTGATGCCAGCAAGAACGGCATCCAGGTGGCGACTGCGCAAGGGATTTTGAATCTTGAATCGCTCCAACCGGCCGGTAAGAAAGCCATGAGCGCTCAGGATCTGTTAAATTCCCGTCGTGAATGGTTTATCCCGGGCAATCGCCTTGCCTGAGCAAATTTATTCTTAAGGCCCGGTGTTTCCGGGCATTTTTATTTTTACGGTTATGAAAAAACAAAATCTACGCAGTATGGCGGCCCAGGCCGTCGAGCAGGTTATCGAGCAGGGCCAGTCATTGAGTAACGCCCTGCCTCCCCTGCAGCAAAAAGTTTCTGATAAAGATAAAGCCCTGCTTCAGGAGCTCTGCTTTGGCGTCCTGCGCACACTCTCTCAGCTTGAGTGGCTGATTAATAAGCTCATGTCCCGCCCAATGACGGGCAAGCAGCGCACCGTACATTATTTGATTATGGTGGGTTTTTATCAGCTTCTTCATACCCGCATCCCACCTCACGCCGCGCTGGCAGAGACGGTGGAAGGTGCCGTTGCGATTAAACGTCCTCAGCTAAAAGGGCTGATCAACGGCGTATTGCGTCAGTTCCAGCGACAGCAGGATGAGCTTCTGGCTGAATTTGCCCAAAACGAAGCGCGCTTCCTGCATCCGGACTGGCTGTTGAAGCGCCTGAAAAAAGCTTATCCGCAGCAGTGGCAGGACATTGCCGATGCCAACAACCAGCGTCCGCCAATGTGGTTACGCGTGAATCGTAATCACCGCACCCGTGACGCATGGCTGGCATTACTCGAAGAAGCGGGAATGAGCGGTTTCACCCATGACGCATACCCTGATGCCGTGCGCTTAGCATCGCCTGCACCGGTACATGCATTACCCGGCTTTGAAGAGGGTTGGGTAACGGTACAGGATGCTTCTGCTCAGGGTTGCATGACCTGGCTTGAACCCCAAAACGGTGAGCAGATCCTCGATCTCTGCGCCGCACCAGGGGGCAAAACAACGCATATTCTTGAAGTGGCTCCGCAGGCCAGCGTGATGGCGGTGGACGTTGATGAGCAGCGTCTTTCACGCGTCTATGACAACCTCAAGCGCCTGGGCATGAAGGCGCAGGTTAAGCAAGGCGATGGACGCAAACCCGCAGAATGGTGTGGTGAAACACAATTCGATCGCATTTTGCTGGATGCCCCCTGCTCTGCAACCGGCGTGATTCGTCGTCATCCGGATATCAAGTGGCTGCGTCGCGATCGTGATATTAACGAACTTGCCCAGCTGCAATCCGACATCCTCGACGCCATCTGGCCGCATCTCAAGCCCGGCGGAACGCTGGTGTATGCGACCTGCTCGGTACTTCCTGAAGAAAACAGTCAGCAAATCGCGGCCTTCCTTAAACGTACCCCGGACGCGGCGCTGCGCGATACGGGAACGCCTGAACGCCCGGGTCAGCAGAATCTGCCGGGTGCAGAAGAGGGTGATGGCTTCTTTTACGCTAAGCTAATCAAAGAGTGATGTTGAGAACAGGTCACGAGATATGAAGATTATCATTCTGGGCGCAGGACAGGTTGGCGGAACGCTGGCGGAAAACCTGGTTGGCGAAAACAACGACATCACCATCGTGGATACCAACGGCGATCGCCTGCGTGTTTTGCAGGACAAATTTGACCTGCGCGTTGTGCAGGGCCATGGTTCGCACCCGCGCGTTCTTCGTGAGGCGGGCGCTGACGATGCCGATATGCTGGTTGCGGTGACCAGTTCTGACGAAACCAATATGGTGGCCTGTCAGGTGGCCTACTCGCTTTTCAACACGCCAAACCGAATCGCGCGCATCCGTTCTCCGGACTATGTCCGCGATACTGAGAAACTGTTTAACTCGGAAGCGGTCCCTATTGATCATCTCATCGCCCCAGAACAGCTGGTTATCGATAACATCTACCGTCTGATCGAATATCCGGGCGCCCTGCAGGTGGTGAACTTTGCCGAAGGTAAAGTGAGCCTGGCCGTCGTCAAGGCCTATTACGGGGGGCCATTGATCGGCAATGCGCTTTCCACCATGCGCGAGCACATGCCGCATATTGATACGCGCGTCGCAGCCATCTTCCGTCATGACAGGCCAATCCGCCCGCAGGGTTCCACGATTGTCGAAGCCGGTGATGAAGTCTTCTTTATTGCGGCTTCACAGCATATTCGTGCGGTGATGAGTGAACTTCAGCGTCTGGAAAAACCCTATAAACGCATTATGCTGGTCGGCGGCGGCAATATCGGTGCAGGTCTGGCACACCGGCTGGAAAAAGATTACAGCGTGAAGTTGATCGAGCGCGATCAGCAGCGTGCTGCTGAACTGGCGGAAAAACTGCAAAATACGATCGTATTTTATGGCGATGCGTCCGATCAGGAATTACTGGCTGAAGAGCATATTGATCAAGTTGATCTCTTTATTGCCGTCACCAACGACGATGAAGCGAATATAATGTCCGCCATGCTCGCCAAACGCATGGGGGCCAAAAAGGTCATGGTGCTTATCCAGCGTCGGGCATACGTTGATCTGGTGCAGGGCAGCGTCATTGATATTGCCATTTCACCTCAGCAGGCGACCATTTCCGCGCTCCTGAGCCATGTGCGTAAAGCGGATATTGTCGGGGTGTCATCGCTCCGCCGCGGTGTCGCGGAAGCCATTGAAGCCGTGGCGCACGGAGATGAAACCACGTCACGCGTCGTGGGCCGTTCGATAGACGAAATTAAGCTGCCACCGGGAACGATTATCGGTGCCGTTGTGCGCGGAAATGATGTCATGATTGCCAATGATAATTTACGTATTGAGCAAGGCGATCACGTTATTATGTTCCTTACCGATAAAAAGTTTATTACCGACGTCGAACGTTTATTCCAGCCCAGCCCATTCTTCCTTTAATGTGTCGGGTGCCTGAAAAAGTGCACCCGACCTTTATCCTTTTCATTTCTGTGCCTTTTATTTTTCATAACGTTTAATTATCCCGAATGGCAATTAGCTAATCATTTGTTAAACTTATAGTCGTCAGCTGGCACAAGGAGAACAAAATGAGTTTTATTAAAGAATTTCGCGAATTTGCGATGCGCGGAAACGTGGTGGATTTGGCAGTGGGTGTCATTATTGGTGCGGCATTCGGCAAGATTGTTTCATCATTAGTGGCCGACATTATCATGCCACCTTTAGGGTTGCTGATCGGGGGCATTGATTTCAAACAATTCGCTTTCACGCTGCGTGAAGCACAAGGTGATGTTCCGGCAGTCGTGATGCACTACGGCGTATTTATTCAGAACGTATTTGATTTCGTGATTGTGGCGTTTGCCATTTTTATGGCTATCAAGCTGATCAACAAGCTGAACCGTAAAAAAGAAGAGCCGGCAGCGGCGCCTGCACCTACAAAAGAAGAAGTGCTGCTGAGTGAGATTCGCGATCTGTTAAAAGAGCAGAACAACCGCGTTTAATCGAAAGCTTAAAGCAGGAAGGCCAGTGGTAAATAAGCGATTCGCTTGTTTGCCACTGGCCTCCCAGTTACCCCGTTTTGCATGCTTGTCTTTACGTAGATAACTCCCTTTCCCTTTTTTATTCTTCTCAACACGCTGTCTGAATAGCGGGTCGTGAAGTAGTGCCTCAATGGCATTGTCTTTTATCTGTCCTTTCGTGTGCTGATAGCGGCTCATAAATTCTCCTGAGCATGGTTTATGACGACGGGAGTCTAGATCCGGATGGACTAAAAATCAACAGTCCTCGGTTTCTCCACTGGCCCCCTGTTCAAGGGCTTCCAGTATGGAACAATAAATACTACTGTGGGCCGTACCGCAACAAGCATCATTCAGCCTTTGCAGAGAGCGCTGCATGGTTTGCAGTTCCTGGATGCGTGCTTCTACTTCATCCAGCCGGGCCTGCACAATGCTTTTAGACTCCTGGCAGGTATGATGTGCCGGATCGATGCGGATCGATAATAGCTCGCGGATCGAGTCTAATGTGAAACCGAGCTGGCGCGCATAACGAATAAACCGTAGGCGCTGCAGATCGTTATCGGTATAAAGTCGAAAGCCACCTTCAGTACGGACTTCATGGTCGATCATCTGCTGCTTTTCGTAATATCGGATGGTATCCGGCGTGACGTTAGCGAGCTTCGCAAGTTCACCGATACGGTACATAACTACTCCTCGTTAATTTTCCGCAACAAGCTTTCACCGTATTGACCGTGCAGAAAGTCAGTGTTCATTCCTGCCTGGCGCAGCTTAAGTTCAAGCAGGGCCAGACGGCGGCTCAGTTCAGAATGTCGTGGATCGTCCTGACGGATCCCTTTCAGCAGATCGGCCAGTTCAACAGCCTCTCTGCGCTGTTCAAGTTCCGGAGGGAGACAGCCTGCATTTTTCAGTAAACGGTAGCCCGCCCGTAGTTCAGGCGCAATGTGCGAGTCATCGTCAAGCACAAGGGGTTCGCCGCGTCCCGGAAGATCGTCGAATTCACCTTTTTTTTGGGCATCGCGAATATGGCGTTCTGCCCACTGGTCGAGCAACCACATTACCAGCTCCAGAGGATGAACAGAATTGATACAGGCATTGTAGAGAAGTGGGGATATCGCGGATATAAAAAAACCCGCCGGAGCGGGTTTTTTTACGTTACTGCAGATTACTCTGCAGCAGCTTCTGCTTTCTCTGAACGATCAACCAGCTCGATGTAAGCCATCGGCGCGTTGTCGCCTGCACGGAAACCACACTTCAGAATGCGAGTGTAACCACCGGCACGGCTCGCGAAACGCGGGCCCAGTTCGTTAAACAGTTTTGCCACGATCTCGTTATCACGAGTACGGGCGAATGCCAGACGACGATTAGCAACGCTGTCAGTCTTGGCAAGAGTAATCAGCGGCTCAACTACGCGACGCAGCTCTTTCGCTTTAGGCAGGGTCGTCTTGATGATCTCATGACGAACCAGTGAACCTGCCATGTTGCGGAACATAGCCTGGCGATGGCTGCTGTTGCGGTTCAGTTGACGACCACTCTTACGATGGCGCATGACCTTATCCTTCTCAGTAAAACCTTAACCTGTGATCCGGTTACTCGTCAGCAATGCTTGCCGGTGGCCAGTTTTCCAGGCGCATGCCCAGAGACAGACCACGTGAAGCCAGCACGTCTTTAATCTCAGTAAGAGATTTTTTACCCAGGTTCGGCGTTTTCAGCAACTCAACCTCGGTACGCTGTACCAGATCACCGATATAGTGGATAGCTTCTGCCTTGAGGCAGTTAGCAGAGCGGACAGTCAATTCGAGATCGTCAACAGGGCGCAGCAGGATCGGATCGAATTCTGGTTTCTCTTCTTTCACTTCCGGCTGACGTACATCACGTAAGTCAACGAAAGCTTCCAGTTGTTCTGCCAGGATGGTTGCCGCACGACGAATCGCCTCTTCAGGATCGATTGTGCCGTTGGTTTCCATTTCGATGACCAGCTTGTCCAGGTCGGTACGCTGTTCTACACGCGCTGCTTCAACATTGTAGGCAATACGCTCTACAGGGCTGTAGCATGCGTCGACCAGCAGACGGCCGATTGGGCGCTCATCTTCTTCCGAATGAATTCGGGCAGAAGCCGGCACATAACCACGACCGCGCTGAACTTTGATACGCATGCTAATTGCTGCGTTCTCATCGGTCAGGTGGCAGATCACGTGCTGCGGCTTGACGATTTCAACATCACCGTCGTGGGTGATGTCGGCTGCAGTCACAGGGCCAATGCCAGATTTATTCAGAGTAAGAATAACTTCATCTTTACCCTGAACTCTCACCGCCAGCCCTTTCAGGTTGAGCAGGATTTCAAGGATATCTTCCTGAACGCCTTCTTTGGTGCTGTACTCATGAAGTACACCATCAATCTCAACCTCGGTCACCGCGCAACCCGGCATCGATGAGAGCAGAATACGGCGCAGTGCGTTACCCAGAGTATGGCCAAAGCCACGCTCTAAAGGCTCAAGGGTCACCTTGGCGTGCGTCGAACTCACTTGCTCGATATCTACCAGGCGCGGTTTTAGAAACTCTGTCACAGAACCCTGCATTGTGTCCTCTCTTTGGTACTAAGCTTTACTTGGAGTAAAGCTCGACGATCAGGTGTTCGTTAATGTCCGCAGACAGATCAGAACGTTCTGGCTGACGCTTGAACGTACCTTCCATCTTGCCAGCATCAACTTCCAGCCAGGTTGGCTTTTCACGCTGCTCAGCCAGCTCCAGAGCGGCCTTCACGCGAGATTGCTTTTTCGCTTTCTCACGAATGCTAACAACGTCATTCGCTTTAACCTGATAAGAAGCGATGTTAACAACACGACCGTTTACCATGATTGCTTTGTGGCTAACCAGCTGACGTGATTCAGCACGAGTAGCGCCGAAGCCCATACGGTATACAACGTTGTCCAGACGACCTTCCAGCAGAGCCAGCAGGTTTTCACCTGTGTTGCCTTTCAGACGTGCTGCTTCTTTATAGTAGTTACGGAACTGACGCTCCAGCACACCGTACATACGGCGAACTTTTTGCTTTTCACGCAACTGCACACCATAGTCAGACAGACGCGGTTTACGCGCACCGTGCTGGCCAGGAGCTTGTTCAATTTTACACTTGGTATCGATCGCGCGAACGCCAGACTTAAGGAATAAGTCGGTGCCCTCACGACGGCTCAGCTTGAGCTTAGGACCCAAATATCTTGCCATTTTCTATCTCCAACTAACCTAAAAAACGGAGCGTTATACGCGACGTTTTTTCGGCGGACGACAACCGTTATGAGGGATCGGAGTCACATCAGTAATATTCGTGATGCGGAAACCAGCGGCGTTCAGAGCGCGAACAGTAGATTCACGACCCGGACCCGGACCTTTAACCATAACTTCCAGATTCTTGATGCCGTATTCTTTTACGGCTTCAGCGCAACGCTCTGCTGCAACCTGAGCTGCGAACGGAGTGGATTTGCGAGAACCACGGAAACCGGAACCACCGGCTGTTGCCCAACCCAATGCGTTACCCTGACGATCAGTAATAGTAACGATGGTGTTGTTGAAAGAAGCATGGATATGAGCCACGCCGTCAGAGACTTGTTTTCTTACACGTTTACGTGCACGAACTGGTGCCTTTGCCATTATTCAATCACCCCGATTATTTCTTGATCGGTTTGCGCGGACCCTTACGGGTACGTGCGTTGGTCTTAGTACGCTGACCGCGCACTGGCAGACCACGACGATGACGCAAACCGCGATAGCAACCAAGATCCATCAGGCGCTTGATGCTCATGCTGATTTCACGGCGCAGATCACCTTCAACGACAAATTTGGCAACTTCGTCACGCAGCGTGTCGATTTGTTCTTCAGACAGCTCACTGATCTTAACATCTTCAGCGATACCCGCTGCAGCCAGAATGGCTTTAGAACGGGTCTTGCCGACGCCGTAGATCGAAGTTAATGCGATCACAGCATGTTTCTGATCAGGAATGTTAATGCCTGCTATACGGGCCACTATGCACTCCTACTATTTAATATGTACGCACCATGCTGAAAAGCCCGTTTTCAGGATACTCAAATGGAAACGTACAGACATACAAAAGATTGGCTGGCTAATCTAGCCAGCTCAACCCAACTTTGCAAGAAAAATATGCGAAATAATCAGCCTTGGCGCTGTTTATGCTTCGGCTCGGCACTGCAAATCACACGGATGACACCATCACGCTTAACGATTTTGCAGTTACGGCATAATTTCTTGACGGAAGCACGAACTTTCATTTTTACTCTCCGTAACTTCTCAGGCGACCAATTAGCGGCCGTAGCCTTTCAGGTTCGCCTTCTTCAATGCAGACTCATACTGACTGGACATCATCAGAGTTTGCACTTGAGCCATAAAGTCCATAATCACGACAACAACGATAAGCAGTGAGGTCCCACCGAAGTAGAACGGTACTTTCATTGCATCACGCATGAACTCCGGGATCAGGCAGATAAAAGTAATATAGAGCGCACCAACCAAAGTCAGGCGGGTCATTACTTTATCGATATACTTCGCCGTTTGCTCTCCCGGACGAATTCCTGGTACAAATGCACCGGACTTCTTCAGGTTATCTGCTGTTTCACGCGGGTTGAAGACCAACGCCGTGTAGAAGAAACAGAAGAAGATGATCGCAGACGCATAGAGTAACACATAAAGTGGTTGCCCAGGCTGCAAATACAGCGAAATTGTTGTCAGCCAGTTCCAACCAGTACCGCCCCCGAACCATGACGCGATGGTCGCCGGGAACAGAATAATACTGGAAGCGAAGATAGCCGGGATAACCCCCGCCATGTTCACTTTCAGCGGTAAATGTGTGCTCTGTGCAGCATAGACACGACGACCTTGCTGACGTTTAGCGTAGTTCACCACAATGCGGCGTTGACCACGTTCAACGAAGACAACAAAGAACGTCACTGCAAATACTAATACTGCAACCAACAGCAACAGGAGGAAGTGCAGGTCGCCTTGACGCGCTTGCTCGATAGTGTGGGCGATGGCTGGCGGGAGGCCCGCAACAATACCGGCGAAGATAATGATTGAGATACCGTTACCGATACCACGCTCAGTAATCTGTTCGCCGAGCCACATCAGGAACATTGTCCCTGTGACCAGACTTACAACAGCGGTGAAGTAGAATGCAAAGCCCGGGTTTAACACCAGGCCCTGCATACCAGGCATATTCGGCAGACCGGTAGCAATACCGATCGACTGGAATATTGCCAGCACCAGAGTACCGTAACGGGTGTACTGACTAATCTTACGACGTCCAGACTCCCCTTCTTTCTTCAACTCTGCCAGGGCCGGATGAACGACCGTCAGCAGCTGGATAATAATAGATGCCGAAATGTACGGCATAATACCCAATGCGAAGATAGAAGCACGGCTGAGAGCACCACCAGAGAACATGTTGAACATTTCAATGATGGTGCCTCGCTGTTGCTCAAGCAGTTTGGCAAGTACAGCGGCATCGATACCAGGGATCGGAATAAAAGAGCCAATACGGAACACAATCAGCGCGCCGATAACAAACAGCAGTCTGCGTTTCAGCTCGCCAAATCCACCTTTGGCACTTTGAAAATCTAATCCCGGTTGCTTAGCCATCTGCTACTTATTCCTCAATTTTACCGCCAGCAGCTTCGATAGCAGCACGAGCACCTTTAGTAACACGCAGGCCACGAACAGTTACCGGAGTAGAAACTTCACCAGCCAGGATCACTTTCGCGAACTCGATCTGGATACCGATAATGTTTGCTGCTTTCAGCGTGTTCAGGTCTACAACGCCGCCTTCAACTTTCGCCAGGTCAGACAGACGGATTTCCGCTGTGATCGCTGCTTTGCGAGAGGTGAAGCCGAACTTCGGCAGACGACGGTACAGTGGCATCTGGCCACCCTCGAAACCGCGACGTACGCCACCGCCAGAACGAGAGTTCTGACCTTTGTGACCACGACCACCGGTTTTGCCGAGGCCAGAACCGATACCACGACCCAGGCGTTTACCCGCCTTTTTAGAGCCTTCGGCCGGAGACAGAGTATTTAAACGCATCTCTTACTCCTCAACTTTAACCATGAAGTAAACCGCGTTGACCATACCACGAACAGCAGGAGTATCCTCGCGCTCAACGGTATGACCAATACGACGCAGACCCAGGCCAAGCAGCGTTGCCTTGTGTTTCGGCAGACGACCGATTGCACTGCGGGTTTGAGTGATTTTAATAGTCTTTGCCATGGTCAATTACCCCAGAATTTCTTCAACGGATTTACCACGCTTGGCAGCGACCATTTCTGGAGAATTCATATTTTCCAGGCCATCAATAGTTGCACGAACCACGTTGATCGGGTTGGTGGAACCATATGCTTTAGCCAGAACGTTATGAACCCCAGCAACTTCCAGAACGGCGCGCATTGCACCACCGGCGATGATACCGGTACCTTCTGAAGCTGGCTGCATGAATACACGAGAACCCGTGTGAACACCTTTAACTGGGTGCTGCAGGGTGCCGTTGTTCAGCGCGACGTTAATCATGTTGCGACGGGCTTTTTCCATCGCTTTCTGGATCGCTGCTGGAACTTCACGCGCTTTACCGTAACCAAAACCAACGCGACCGTTACCATCGCCTACTACAGTCAGAGCTGTGAAGGAGAAAATACGACCACCTTTAACGGTTTTAGATACGCGGTTTACCGCGATCAGCTTTTCCTGCAGTTCGCCAGCCTGTTTTTCGATGTGAGCCATCTTACACCTCTACCTTAGAACTGAAGGCCAGCTTCACGGGCAGCATCTGCCAGTGCCTGGACACGACCATGATATTGGAACCCGGAACGGTCAAAGGAAACATTGCTGATGCCTTTTTCCAGAGCGCGTTCAGCAACAGCTTTACCTACAGCTGCAGCGGCGTCTTTGTTACCGGTGTACTTCAATTGTTCTGAGATAGCTTTTTCTACAGTAGAAGCAGCTACCAGAACTTCAGAACCGTTCGGTGCAATTACCTGTGCGTAAATATGACGCGGGGTACGATGTACCACCAGGCGAGTTGCACCCAGCTCTTTGAGCTTGCGGCGTGCGCGGGTCGCACGACGGATACGAGCAGATTTCTTATCCATAGTGTTACCTTACTTCTTCTTAGCCTCTTTGGTACGCACGACTTCGTCGGCGTAACGAACACCCTTGCCTTTGTAAGGCTCAGGACGACGGTAGGCGCGCAGATCTGCTGCAACCTGACCGATCAGCTGTTTATCAGCGCCTTTCAGCACGATTTCAGTTTGAGTCGGGCATTCTGCAGTGATACCGGCCGGCAGCGGATGCTCAACAGGGTGTGAGAAGCCCAGAGACAGGCCTACTGCATTCCCTTTGATAGCTGCACGATAACCTACACCAACCAGCTGAAGCTTTTTAGTGAAGCCTTCGGTAACACCAACAACCATTGAGTTCAGCAGGGCACGCGCGGTACCAGCCTGAGCCCATCCATCCACGAAACCATCACGTGGACCGAAGGTCAGAGCGTTATCTGCATGTTTAACTTCAACAGCTTTGTTGAGGGTACGAGTCAGCTCGCCGTTTTTACCTTTGATCGTAATAACCTGACCGTCGATTTTTACATCAACGCCGGCAGGAATAACGACCGGTGCTTTAGCAACACGAGACATTCTTTCCTCCGATTAGGCTACGTAGCAGATAATTTCGCCACCAAGACCAGCCTGGCGCGCTGCACGATCAGTCATAACACCTTTAGAGGTAGAAACAACTGCGATACCAAGACCAGCCATAACTTTTGGCAGCTCATCTTTTTTCTTATAGATGCGCAGGCCTGGGCGGCTGACACGCTGAATGCTTTCTACAACAGCTTTACCCTGGAAATACTTGAGAGTAAGTTCCAGTTCCGGCTTGGTGTCGCCTTCAACTTTAAAATCTTCGATAAAACCTTCTTCCTTCAGCACGTTGGCAATTGCCACTTTCAGCTTGGCGGAAGGCATGGTGACCGCAACTTTGTTCGCGGCCTGACCGTTACGGATACGGGTCAGCATATCCGCGATCGGATCTTGCATGCTCATCTGTCTTTACTCCCGTGATTCAATTGGTAATTACCAGCTAGCCTTTTTCAAGCCTGGCACTTCACCGCGCATAGCGGCTTCACGCAGTTTGATACGGCTCAACCCAAACTTGCCCACATAACCATGTGGACGACCTGTTTGACGACAGCGGTTACGCTGACGAGACGGGCTGGAATCACGCGGCAGAGACTGCAGCTTGAGAACCGCATTCCAACGATCTTCGTCGGAAGCGTTCACATCAGAAATGATCGCTTTCAGTTCAGCGCGTTTAGCGAAGAATTTATCAGCTAAAGCTACGCGCTTTACTTCGCGTGCTTTCATTGATTGCTTAGCCATTCAGTAACCCTACCTTACTTGCGGAACGGGAAGTCAAAGGCAGCCAGCAGAGCACGGCCTTCTTCGTCAGATTTCGCAGTAGTGGTAATGGTAATATCCAAACCACGCACGCGGTCGACTTTATCGTAGTCGATTTCTGGGAAGATGATCTGCTCACGGACACCCATGCTGTAGTTACCACGACCGTCGAAAGACTTAGCGGACAAGCCACGGAAGTCACGGATACGTGGAACAGCAATAGTGATCAGGCGCTCAAAGAACTCCCACATGCGTTCGCCACGCAGAGTTACTTTACAGCCGATCGGATAGCCCTGACGGATTTTGAAGCCTGCAACAGATTTGCGTGCTTTGGTGATCAGCGGTTTTTGACCGGAGATTGCTGTCAGGTCAGCTGCTGCGTTATCCAGCAGTTTCTTGTCAGCGATCGCTTCACCAACACCCATGTTCAGGGTGATCTTCTCGACCCGAGGGACTTGCATGACAGAATTGTAGTTAAACTCGGTCATGAGTTTCTTAACTACTTCGTCTTTGTAGTAATCATGCAGTTTCGCCATCGTACTACTCCAAATTACTTGATAGTTTCGCTGTTAGACTTGAAGAAACGGACTTTTTTGCCGTCTTCGAATCTAAAGCCTACACGGTCAGCCTTGCCGGTAGCCGCATTGAAGATTGCAACGTTAGAAACCTGAATAGCAGCTTCTTTTTCAACGATGCCACCTGGTTGGTTCAGGGCCGGAACCGGCTTCTGATGTTTCTTAACCAGGTTGATACCTTCAACGACAAGTTTGCCGGAAGACAGAACATTTTTTACTTTACCGCGTTTACCTTTATCTTTACCGGTTAACACGATAACTTCGTCATCACGACGGATTTTCGCTGCCATGATTCGCTCCTTAGAGTACTTCTGGTGCCAGAGAGATAATTTTCATGAACTTCTCAGTACGAAGTTCACGAGTTACCGGCCCAAAGATACGCGTGCCGATAGGCTGCTCGCTGTTATTGTTTAAAATAACGCATGCATTACCATCGAAGCGAATGACAGAACCGTCAGGGCGACGAACACCCTTCTTGGTGCGCACCACTACCGCCTTCAGCACATCACCTTTTTTGACCTTACCACGTGGAATTGCTTCCTTGATGGTGATCTTGATGATGTCGCCTACGCCTGCGTAGCGACGGTGCGAGCCACCCAGAACCTTGATACACATTACGCGACGTGCACCGGAGTTGTCGGCGACGTTCAGCATAGTCTGTTCTTGGATCATTTTAGTGCTCCGCTAATGTCAACTACTACCTGAGACTCTAAAATCAGAGCCGTTAAAAAGCCCCATATCGAGGGCGCGGCATTATAACACCGCTTCTGCAATATGGGTAGAAAAAATAAACGGCTCATCGCTGAGCCGTTTATTCGTATTGAGAAGGCGTACTGTATTACAGAACCGCTTTCTCTACAACGCGAACCAGCGTCCAGGACTTAGTCTTGGACAGTGGACGGCATTCACGGATTTCAACCTTGTCGCCGATACCACATTCGTTGTTCTCGTCATGTACGTGCAGTTTGGTCGTACGCTTGATGAATTTACCGTAGATCGGGTGTTTCACAATACGTTCGATAGCTACAACAATGGATTTCTCCATTTTGTCGCTAACAACACGACCTTGCAGAGTACGGATTTTATCGGTCATTACGCACCCGCCTTCTGAGTCAGTAAAGTCTTAACGCGTGCAACATTGCGACGCACTTGCTTCAGCAGGTGAGTCTGTTGCAGCTGGCCACTTGCAGCCTGCATACGCAGGTTGAACTGCTCACGCAGCAGGTTCAGCAGCTCAGCGTTCAGCTCTTCAACGCTTTTTTCACGCAGCTCTTTTGCTTTCATTACATCACCGTCTTAGTTACAAAGGTGGTTTTGATAGGCAGTTTCGCTGCTGCCAGGCCGAAGGCTTCACGGGCCAGCTCTTCCGGAACACCGTCCATTTCATAAAGGACTTTGCCCGGTTGGATCAAGGCAACCCAGTACTCCACGTTACCTTTACCTTTACCCATACGAACTTCCAGCGGCTTCTCGGTGATCGGTTTGTCCGGGAATACACGGATCCAGATCTTACCTTGACGCTTAACTGCACGGGTCATTGCACGACGTGCTGCTTCGATCTGACGTGCAGTCAGACGACCACGGCCAACAGCTTTCAGACCGAAAGTGCCGAAGCTAACATCCGTACCCTGCGCCAGACCACGGTTGCGGCCTTTGTGCACTTTACGGAATTTTGTACGCTTTGGTTGTAACATCAGCGACGCTCCTTATTTACGGCCTTTACGCTGCTGCTTTTTAGGTTGAGCAGCCGGTTTTTCCGGTTGTTCAACAGCAGCCATACCACCCAGGATCTCACCTTTGAAGATCCATACCTTAACGCCGATTACACCGTAAGTGGTGTGCGCTTCAGAGGTGTTGTAGTCGATGTCAGCACGCAGAGTGTGCAGCGGTACGCGACCTTCACGGTACCATTCGGTACGTGCGATTTCCGCGCCGCCCAGACGGCCGCTAACTTCAACTTTGATACCTTTAGCGCCCAGACGCATTGCGTTCTGTACAGCACGCTTCATAGCACGACGGAACATAACACGACGTTCCAGCTGAGAAGTGATGCTGTCAGCAACCAATTTAGCGTCCAGTTCAGGCTTACGAACTTCAGCGATATTGATCTGTGCAGGAACGCCAGCGATATCCGCTACGACCTTGCGCAGTTTTTCTACGTCTTCGCCTTTCTTACCGATAACGATGCCAGGACGAGCAGTGTGAATAGTCACACGGATGCTCTTCGCTGGACGCTCGATAACGATACGAGATACAGACGCTTTAGCCAGTTCCTTAGTCAGGTACTGACGTACTTTAAAATCGCTGTCCAGGTTGTCAGCGAATTCTTTGGTGTTCGCAAACCAGGTAGAGTTCCATGGTTTTACAATACCCAGGCGAATACCATTAGGATGTACTTTCTGACCCATTGCTAGTCTCCAGAGTCTCAGCGATCGGACACAACCACAGTAATGTGGCTGGTGCGCTTCAGGATGCGATCTGCACGACCTTTCGCACGCGGCATAATGCGCTTCATGCTTGGGCCTTCATCTACGAAAATTTTCGCGACTTTCAGATCGTCGATGTCAGCGCCATCGTTGTGTTCAGCGTTAGCAATGGCAGATTCCAGTACTTTCTTGACCAATACCGCAGCTTTCTTGTTGGTATAGGTCAGGATGTCCAGGGCCTGCGACACTTTCTTACCGCGAATCAGGTCAGCAACAAGGCGAACCTTCTGTGCAGAAGAACGAGCATGGCGATGTTGAGCTAAAGTTTCCATCTCTTCCTCCTACCTTATTTCTTCTTCGCTTTTTTATCAGCAGCGTGGCCGCGATAAGTACGAGTCGGTGCGAATTCACCCAGTTTGTGACCAACCATTTCGTCGGTAACAAAGACTGGAACGTGCTGACGACCATTATGGACAGCGATGGTCAAACCGATCATGTTAGGAAAGATCGTTGAACGACGGGACCAAGTGCGCAGGGGCTTCTTGTCTCCGCTTTCCACCGCTTTCTCTACCTTCTTCAGCAAGTGCAGGTCAATAAAAGGACCTTTCTTGAGAGAACGTGGCATGGCTTATCCTCTAAAATTATTTGCTACGGCGACGTACGATAAATTTATCAGTACGCTTGTTGCTGCGGGTCTTCTTACCTTTGGTCTGAACGCCCCACGGAGATACCGGGTGCTTACCAAAGTTACGACCTTCACCACCACCATGTGGGTGGTCGACTGGGTTCATCGCAGTACCGCGAACGGTAGGACGAACACCACGCCAGCGTGCAGCACCTGCTTTACCCAGAACGCGCAGCATATGCTCAGCATTGCCAACTTCGCCCAGAGTAGCGCGGCAGTCTGCTTCGACTTTACGCATTTCACCAGAACGCAGACGCAGGGTGACATAAGCACCATCACGCGCAACGATCTGAACGTAAGTACCCGCGGAACGCGCCAGCTGACCGCCTTTACCTGGTTTCATTTCTACGTTATGAACGGTAGAACCAACCGGGATATTGCGCATCGGCAGGGTGTTGCCTGCTTTGATTGCAGCATCAACGCCAGACTGAATCTGGTCGCCAGCTTTCAGGCCTTTAGGGGCCAGAATGTAACGGCGTTCGCCATCTTTGTACAGAACCAGCGCGATGTTCGCGGAACGGTTCGGATCGTACTCAAGACGTTCAACAACTGCTGGGATACCGTCTTTGTTGCGTTTGAAGTCAACAATACGATAAGCCTGCTTGTGGCCACCACCGATGTGACGAGTGGTGATACGGCCATTGTTGTTACGACCACCGGATTTGCTGTTTTTTTCCAGCAACGGAGCAAAAGGTTTGCCCTTGTGCAGCTCAGGGTTAACCACTTTAACTACGTGGCGACGACCCGGAGATGTCGGTTTACATTTAACAACTGCCATTGTATTACTCCTCCGACTTACTCAGCGCCGCCAACGAAGTCCAGATTCTGGCCTTCTTTCAGGGTGACGTAAGCTTTTTTCCAGTCGCTACGACGACCGATACGCTGTCCGTGACGTTTAACTTTCCCTTTAACTACCAGGGTGTTAACGACTTCGACTTCGACTTCAAACAGTTTCTGCACAGCAGCTTTGATCTCTGCTTTGGTCGCGTCTTTAGCAACTTTGAGAACGATGGTGTTTGTTTTTTCCATCGCAGTAGACGCTTTTTCAGAAACGTGCGGTGCGCGAAGCACCTTCAGCAGACGTTCTTCACGAATCATGCCAGCATCTCCTCAACTTGCTTAACAGCATCAGCAGTCATTACGACTTTGTCGAAGGCGATCAGGCTAACCGGGTCGATACCAGTCGCATCGCGTACGTCAACCTTGTGCAGGTTACGTGCGGCCAGGAACAGGTTCTCGTCCAGCTCACCGGTGATGATCAGCACATCTTCCAGAGCCATGTCTTTCAGTTTCTGTGCCAGCAGCTTAGTTTTAGGCGCTTCAACAGAGAACTTCTCGACAACGATCAGACGATCCTGACGTACCAGTTCGGACAGGATGCTTTTCAGCGCGCCGCGGTACATCTTTTTGTTAACTTTTTGACTGTGGTCCTGTGGACGTGCAGCGAAGGTCACGCCACCTGAACGCCAGATCGGGCTCTTGATAGAACCTGAACGCGCACGGCCGGTACCTTTCTGGCGCCATGGCTTTTTGCCAGAACCAGTTACTTCAGCACGAGTCTTCTGAGCACGAGTACCCTGACGAGCACCAGCTGCATAAGCAACAACAACCTGGTGAACCAGCGCTTCGTTGAAATCACGACCGAAGGTAGTTTCGGAAACAGTCAGCGCGCTCTGCGCGTCTTTCAATACTAATTCCATTGCTATCCCCTTACGCCTTCACAGCTGGTTTAACGATCAGGTCGCTACCGGTTGCACCCGGGACCGCACCTTTAACCAGCAGCAGGTTGCGCTCAGCGTCAACACGTACTACGTCCAGGCTCTGAACGGTTACACGTTCGTTGCCCAGCTGACCTGCCATTTTCTTGCCTTTGAACACTTTGCCCGGAGTCTGGTTCTGACCGATAGAACCCGGAACGCGGTGAGACAAGGAGTTACCGTGGGTAGCGTCCTGGGTACGGAAGTTCCAGCGCTTAACGGTACCAGCAAAACCTTTACCTTTAGAGGTACCGGTTACGTCAACTTTTTTAACGTCAGCAAACAGCTCAACGCTAATGTCCTGACCTACGGTGAACTCTTCGCCTTCAGCAAGACGGAATTCCCACAGACCACGGCCAGCTTCTACGCCAGCTTTAGCGAAGTGACCCGCTTCTGGTTTGGTTACACGGTTAGCTTTTTTAGCACCAGTGGTAACCTGAATAGCGCGGTAGCCATCGTTAGCCAGATCTTTAACCTGAGTAACGCGGTTTGCTTCAACTTCGATTACGGTTACTGGGATAGAAACGCCATCTTCAGTGAAGATGCGGGTCATACCCACTTTTTTACCGACTAAACCAATCATTGTTTCAACCTCTCAATCGCTCGATGACCTGATTAACCCAGGCTGATCTGCACGTCTACACCGGCAGCCAGATCCAGACGCATCAGAGCATCAACGGTTTTCTCAGTTGGCTCAACGATGTCAACCAGACGCTTGTGAGTGCGGATTTCGTACTGATCGCGCGCGTCTTTGTTAACGTGCGGAGAGATCAGAACGGTGAAGCGCTCTTTGCGGGTCGGCAGCGGGATCGGACCACGGACTTGCGCACCAGTGCGCTTAGCAGTCTCGACGATTTCCGCGGTTGATTGATCGATCAGACGATGATCAAACGCTTTAAGGCGGATACGGATTCTTTGGTTCTGCATGAGACCAGAGCTCCAATTATTTTATAAACGAAAATGATTACTCCTCAAACCCATTACGATTGATGGGAGAGTGTAACCGTTCTTACGTAGCTCCCCAATTGGGAGCATTGTTGAGTAACAAAATGAGCTACTCTGGTTCTGATTGAACCCGCCGTCAATTACGACAAGCCCGCGCATTATACGTAAATCTGGGCAAGACGCAAGTGCCGTTTAGAAATTAAGCGCCAATGTCGCTGGTGCGTAAGAGCGCGCAACGTTATATGCAATGTATTCTGCGGCGATGCTTTGTTTCGAGCCGCTACGCATCTCCGTTTTTTGTGCATTGCCGGACAGGCCGATTATAACGACTATGCGCTCAAACCCGTTTGAGGCCTTTTACATGCTAACCACCCTCCCCTTTCTGCTGATCTATCTTTCACTGACTGCCTTACTGGTACATGCCGATATTCGCTACGGTCTGCTTCCCGATAAATTTCTCTGCCCGCTGCTATGGGCGGGGCTGCTCTTCCAGCTCTGTATCCGACCTGATTTTCTGCCGAGCGCGGTGGCGGGTGCGATGGCTGGATATATTGGCTTTGCCGTTATTTACTGGGGCTACTGGTTTATCTGCCGGCGTGAAGGTATGGGATATGGCGATGTGAAATACCTGGCGGCGCTTGGTGCATGGCATGGCTGGTGCGTACTGCCAACGCTGGCGTTACTCGCGGCGCTGATGGCGCTTCTCTGCATTCTTGTCTTTTCGTTCATTCGCCCTGATAAGAAGGCAATAAAAAACCCGCTGCCTTTTGGGCCATTTCTGGCAGCAGCGGGTTTATGCGTAGGCTGGAAGACGTTGCTTATTCTTCCACTTTAATCTGTGACTGAAGATAGTTTTGCAGGCCAATTTTAGCAATGAGATCCAGCTCTGTTTCCAGCCAGTCAATATGCCCTTCTTCATCGGCCAGGATCTGGATCATCATATCGCGGCTGACGTAGTCATGTACGCTGTCAGCATAGGCAATGGCTTCACGGAGATCTTTAGCGCCTTCAAGTTCCAGCCTGAGGTCGGAACGCAGCATCTCTTCGACATCTTCTCCGATACCCAGCTTGCCGAGATCCTGCAGGTTTGGAATGCCTTCAAGGAATAAAATACGCTCGATATATTTATCAGCGTGTTTCATCTCATCTATAGATTCATGGTACTCAACGTCGTTTAAACGTTTGAGTCCCCAGTTTTTGAACATTCTCGCGTGAAGAAAATACTGGTTGATTGCGACAAGCTCATTTCCCAATAATTTATTGAGATAACTTATGATTTTAACATCACCTTTCATTATATAGTCCCTCCGCTTCCACTCATTGAAGCGTAGATCGGGCTACAGGGATGTCAAAAAAAAGATGGGCGCTTACGCGATCTCTTTGTATTCCGGGATCTGCATCAGTTCGTCCTGCATGATCTCTCGCACAGCACGTACACATTTACCGCATTGATTTCCCACCGGAACAAATTTGCGAAGCTGCTGGAATGACTGGGGCTGAAACTGGCGAACGGCCTGACGTATTTTTTTGTCGCTTACACCATTACATAAACAAACGTACATAGAAACTCCCGTTCAAATTATGCGCAAAGTGTAAGTGAGAATGGTTATGATTACAATAGCACAAACGCCAGAATGCGGGGCGGGAGCAGGCAAAAAATGCGAAATTTTGTGACAACGCCTGAGCGGCAGAAAACAAAAAAGGACGCCGAAGCGTCCTTTTTTTATTCGGGGATAATTAATTAGCCCAGAACTTTAGCAACAACGCCCGCGCCAACGGTACGGCCGCCTTCACGGATTGCGAAACGCAGACCGTCGTCCATCGCGATTGGGTGGATCAGAGTCACAACCATCTTGATGTTGTCGCCTGGCATTACCATCTCAACGCCTTCTGGCAGTTCGATGGTACCGGTCACGTCAGTAGTACGGAAGTAGAACTGTGGACGGTAGCCTTTGAAGAACGGAGTATGACGGCCGCCTTCGTCTTTGGACAGGATGTACACTTCAGATTCGAACTTGGTGTGTGGCTTGATTGAGCCTGGCTTAGCCAGAACCTGACCACGTTCGATTTCTTCACGTTTGATACCACGCAGCAGAACACCAACGTTCTCACCAGCACGGCCTTCGTCCAGCAGTTTGCGGAACATTTCAACGCCAGTACAGGTAGACTTCGCAGTCTCTTTGATACCAACGATTTCAACTTCTTCACCAACTTTGATGATACCGCGCTCTACACGACCGGTAACAACGGTACCACGACCGGAGATGGAGAATACGTCTTCGATTGGCAGCAGGAATGGCTTGTCAATCGCACGCTCTGGTTCTGGGATGTAAGAATCCAGGAAGCCAGCCAGTTCGATGATTTTCGCTTCCCACTCAGCTTCGCCTTCCAGCGCTTTCAGAGCAGAACCACGAACGATTGGGGTATCGTCGCCTGGGAAATCGTACTGAGACAGCAGTTCACGAACTTCCATCTCTACCAGTTCCAGCAGCTCTTCGTCATCAACCATGTCGCATTTGTTCAGGAACACGATGATGAAAGGAACGCCTACCTGACGACCCAGCAGGATGTGCTCACGAGTCTGAGGCATTGGGCCGTCAGTCGCAGCAACAACCAGGATCGCGCCGTCCATCTGCGCAGCACCGGTGATCATGTTTTTAACATAGTCGGCGTGGCCTGGGCAGTCTACGTGTGCGTAGTGGCGAGTCGGGGTGTCATATTCAACGTGGGAAGTGTTGATGGTGATACCACGAGCTTTTTCTTCTGGTGCGTTATCGATCTGGTCGAATGCACGAGCAGAACCACCGTAGGTTTTAGCCAGAACGGTAGTGATTGCAGCAGTCAGGGTAGTTTTACCATGGTCAACGTGGCCGATAGTACCAACGTTGACGTGCGGTTTTGTACGTTCAAATTTTTCTTTAGACACGGCTATATTCCTTACTATAGTGCTCTCCCCTGTGGAGAGAGCACGGGACTTAGGTTTTAATCCTGTGGATTACTTACCACGGGCTTCAATAACGGCCTGAGCAACGTTGTTAGGCGCATCATCATACTTCAGGAATTCCATGGTGTATGATGCACGACCTTTGGTCAGAGAACGCAGCTGAGTTGCATATCCGAACATTTCAGACAGCGGAACTTCAGCGTGGATCTTAACGCCAGTTACTTCGGATTCCTGACCACGCAGCATACCGCGACGACGGCTCAAGTCACCGATAACGTCACCGGTGTTCTCTTCAGGAGTTTCTACTTCAACCTTCATGATTGGCTCAAGCAGAACTGGTTTTGCTTTCTTAAAGCCTTCTTTAAAGGCAATAGACGCAGCCAGTTTAAACGCCAGTTCAGAGGAGTCAACGTCGTGGTAAGAACCGAAGTGCAGACGAACACCCATGTCAACAACCGGATAGCCAGCCAGAGGGCCCGCTTTCAGCTGTTCCTGGATGCCTTTATCAACGGCTGGGATGTATTCGCCAGGAATTACACCACCTTTGATGTCGTTGATGAACTCGTAACCTTTCGGGTTAGAGCCCGGCTCCAGTGGGTACATGTCGATCACAACGTGACCGTACTGACCGCGACCACCAGACTGCTTAGCGTGTTTACCTTCAATGTCGGTAACTTTCGCGCGAATCGCTTCGCGGTAAGCAACCTGAGGTTTACCCACGTTCGCTTCAACGTTGAATTCACGCTTCATACGGTCAACGATGATGTCCAGGTGCAGTTCACCCATACCAGCGATGATGGTCTGGTTAGATTCTTCATCAGTCCATACGCGGAATGATGGGTCTTCTTTCGCCAGACGGCCCAGAGCCAGACCCATTTTTTCCTGGTCAGCTTTGGTTTTTGGTTCAACTGCGATGGAGATTACCGGCTCTGGGAATTCCATACGCTCCAGAATGATCGGGTGATCCGGGTCACACAGGGTGTCACCAGTGGTCACGTCTTTCAGACCGATAGCTGCAGCGATGTCGCCCGCACGAACTTCTTTGATCTCTTCACGTTTGTTAGCGTGCATCTGTACGATACGGCCAAAACGCTCACGCGCCGCTTTCACGGAGTTCAGGATGGTGTCACCGGAGTTAACCACACCAGAGTAAACGCGGAAGAAGGTCAGGTTACCCACGAATGGGTCGGTAGCAATTTTGAACGCCAGTGCAGAGAATGGCTCTTCGTCGCTTGCGTGACGCTCAGCCGGGGTATCTTTACCGTCGTCCAGGATGCCGTTGATCGCAGGAACGTCAACTGGGGATGGCAGGTAGTCAACTACCGCATCCAGCATCGCCTGAACACCTTTGTTCTTGAACGCAGAACCACAGGTTACCAGGATGATTTCGTTGTTCAGAACGCGCTGACGCAGAGCTTTTTTGATCTCTTCTTCAGTCAGTTCTTCACCACCCAGGTATTTCTCCATCAGCTCTTCAGAAGCTTCAGCAGCGGATTCGATCAGGTTCTGGTGCCATTCGTCAGCCAGGTCCTGCATTGCAGCTGGGATATCTTCGTATTCGAAGGTAACGCCCTGGTCTGCATCGTTCCAGTTGATGGCTTTCATTTTCACCAGGTCGATAACGCCGGTGAAGCCTTCTTCAGCACCAATTGCCAGCTGCAGCGGAACAGGGTTCGCGCCCAGACGGGTTTTGATCTGACCAACAACTTTCAGGAAGTTAGCACCCATACGGTCCATTTTGTTAACGAACGCGATGCGTGGAACTTTATATTTGTTCGCCTGACGCCATACGGTTTCAGACTGTGGCTGAACACCACCAACTGCGCAATAAACCATTACCGCGCCGTCAAGAACACGCATGGAACGTTCTACTTCGATGGTGAAGTCAACGTGCCCTGGGGTGTCGATGATGTTTACGCGATGCGGTTCGTACTGCTTAGCCATACCTGACCAGAATGCAGTAGTCGCTGCGGAGGTGATAGTGATACCACGCTCCTGCTCCTGTTCCATCCAGTCCATGGTGGCTGCGCCGTCATGAACTTCACCGATTTTGTGGTTTACACCGGTGTAGAACAGAATACGTTCGGTAGTAGTGGTTTTACCGGCGTCGATGTGCGCACTGATACCGATGTTACGGTAGCGTGCGATGGGTGTTGTACGAGCCATTTGATTCCTCGTTTATATCTTTAGGCGTTCAGTTAAGTTACCCAGAGCGGGCGGCTTCTCTGAAGCGCCCGCCTGGTGACTAAGACTCCGAAGGGATTACCAACGGTAGTGTGCGAACGCCTTGTTGGCTTCTGCCATACGGTGAACGTCTTCACGTTTCTTAACTGCAGTACCTTTGTTGTCTGCAGCATCAGAAAGTTCGTTCGCCAGACGCAGAGCCATGGATTTATCACCGCGTTTACGAGCAGCTTCAACGATCCAACGCATTGCCAGGGCATTACGACGAACCGGACGAACTTCAACTGGAACCTGATAAGTAGAACCACCAACGCGGCGGGACTTAACTTCTACAGTTGGGCGAACGTTGTCGAGAGCGACTTCGAAAGCTTCCAGTTCATTTTTACCAGAACGCTGAGCCAGGGTCTCAAGCGCGCTGTATACGATTGCTTCTGCAGTAGATTTTTTACCATCTACCATCAGGATATTGACAAATTTTGCCAGCAGTTCTGATCCGAATTTCGGATCTGGAAGAATTTTACGCTGACCAATGACGCGACGACGTGGCATGGGAATACTCCGTTGTTAATTCAGGATTGTCCAAAACTCAAAGAGTTTAGTGTGACATTAAGATAAATCAGTTTGGCCTTACTTAACGGAGAACCATTAAGCCTTAGGACGCTTCACGCCGTACTTGGAGCGAGCCTGCTTACGGTCTTTAACACCTGAGCAGTCCAGCGCACCACGAACGGTGTGGTAACGAACACCCGGAAGGTCTTTAACACGACCGCCACGGATCAGGATCACGGAGTGCTCCTGCAGGTTGTGACCTTCACCACCGATGTAGGAAGTCACTTCGAAACCGTTAGTCAAACGCACACGGCATACTTTACGCAGTGCGGAGTTTGGTTTTTTAGGAGTGGTGGTATATACACGAGTACATACACCACGTTTCTGCGGGCAGGCTTCCAGCGCAGGCACGTTGCTTTTCGCAACTTTGCGTGCACGTGGTTTGCGTACCAGCTGGTTAACTGTTGCCATTAAATAGCTCCTGGTTTTAGCTTTTGCTTCGTAAACACGTAATAAAACGACCTCATACAATATGAGGACGCGAAATTTTAGGGCTACGTCGAAAAGGTGTCAAGAAATATACAGCGATCTCAAATCACCAGTTCATTTGACTGGCGTGCGTCACAGTAAGATTGACGAAATCAGTATAGCCAACCACGTCAATTTTGGCTGAAATTTGACCAGAAAGACCCCGCGCATCCAGATCGTCTTTCAGCGCAGAGACTGTTATGGGGGCATTCGTGAGAATTTCAACGAAACGACTGCCTTCAAGTGCGGCAAGCACGCCGTCCTGAATCAGCAGCAGATCATCACCGTCGCGCAGCATACTCAGTAACGCGTCGATGTCACATTGCCATGGTGAATGGCTCAGAGTATGGAGCATGGCAGCCTCAGAAAGTCAGAACGGTGTCGTAGTGGGAAAGGTGTTCGCGCAATGCCGCAGAAGACACGACGGTCACATCCAGCACGAAAGGCGTCTTCTCATCCAAACCGCGAGCGGCCAGCGAATCGGCGCAGACATACAGGGTTTCAATGTCGTACAGCGGCAGCACTTTGAAGGTCGCGATGTAATCCCGCGCCAGAATGGCCTGTGGCTGCTGATCCGCCAGAAGCTGAAACACCCCGTCCCCCAAAAAGAAGACGCCGATATCTTCGGTCAGCGCGGACGTCGCAAGTAACGCATCCAGCCCTTCGCGGCCGGAAGCGCTGCCGTGCGGCGCAGACGTAAACACAAATGCCACGCGCTTCATCAGAATTGCACCACTCTGTCGCAGGTTAACGCCGCCTGTGCCAGCGCACCCAGGCCACTTAACGAAAAACCGGGCTGCAGGTTAGAACCCGATAAACCAAGACGCGCGGCTTCGGTTGCATCTGTCACGCCGCGGCGCAGTGCCGCCGCGACGCAGATATGCAGTTCTACGCCCTGCTTTTCGTTTAGTGCCTGCCAGCCGCGCACCACGTCAAACTCATCGCTCGCCGGTGACGTAAACTGGTTCGCGTTATACACCCCTTCCCGATAGAAGAAGACGCTCGCCAGCTCATGTCCGGCTGCCAGCAGCGCATGCGCAAACTGCAGCGCGCTGCTGGCCTGCTGAGTCCCGTACGCCGGGCCTGTCACCATTAACGCAAAACGCATTACTTGTCTTGTCCCAGGAAATCACCGCTTTTGAACTGGCGAATATAGAGATAGACCGTGTGCTTGGAGATGTTCAGACGATCGGCCACCTGGTTGATGGCGTCTTTAATATCAAAAATCCCTTTTTCATAGAGATTGAGCACAATCTGACGATTCTTGGCGTTGTTCGAGACGTTGCGGTCGGCATTCACCTCTTCAATAGTGAACTCCAGCGTCTGCGTCACAAGATCTTCGACGGAAGAGGCAAAGTTAACAGAAGAGCCAACATCCGGCGTTTCGGGTGGAACAAAGGTGCTCATGATCTGCGAGAATGGCACATCAAGGTTCATGTTGATGCACAGCAGCCCAATCACGCGATGCTCACGGTTTCGAATCGCGATGGTTTCTGACTTCATCAGCACGCCGCTTTTGGCGCGGGTGAAATAGCATTTGGAGACGCTGCTGTCCGCGCCGGTCATGTCATGCAACATACGCAATGCAAGGTCGGTAATTGGCGAACCAATTTTACGGCCAGTATGCTCACCATTCGCAATGCGGATGGCGGAACACTTCAGATCTTGCAAGGAGTGCAATACGATTTCGCAGTGGGAGCCAATGAGCATCGCTAACCCGTCCACTACCGCTTCATAGGATTTCAGAATATCGAAGTCGGTCTGATCGAAAGGACGTTGATCCAGTAAATCAAGTTCACTGGTTTCGTTGGTTAAAAGCGACCTGGACATGAAAAAAACACTCCTTTTCAGGAGCCTGTCGTTAGGTTTTCAGGGCAGGCTCATTATCTACACGGACAACTAAATTAATACAGCGTGCCTAACGCTTTCCAGTGTTAATTATACCTGCCCCACAATAAAAAACCGCCGCCTTAAAGGCGGCGGTTTTTTTTCAGCATTACTTCTTAGCGGCAGCGGCTTTATCGTCAGCCGGTGCGTCTGCCTTGGCATCCGCTTTCGGTGCCGGTTTGATATCCAGCAGCTCTACGTCAAAGACCAGGGTAGAGTTGGCAGGGATACCCGGAACGCCGGTTTTGCCATAGGCCAGATCCGGTGGAATAACCATCTTGATCTTGCCGCCTTTCTTGATGTTTTTCAGGCCTTCAGTCCAGCCCGGGATCACACCATCCAGACGGAAGGAGAGTGGCTCACCACGGGTGTAAGAGTTATCAAACTCTTTACCGTCGATCAGCGTACCTTTGTAGTTCACGACAACCGTGTCGCTGTCTTTAGGCGCATCGCCGGTGCCTTCTTTCTCAACTTTGTACACCAGGCCAGTCGAAGAGGTTTTCACACCCTTCTCTTTAGCAAAGGCATCGCGGTAGGCTTTGCCTTTCGCTTCGTTGTCTTTAGCGTCCGCGTCCATCTTGGTCTGCGCGGCGCCCTTCACACGCGCTTCGAACGCCTGCAGAGTCTGTTCAATTTCCTGGTCAGACAGCTTGCTCTTATCGGCAAATGCGTCCTGAACGCCCGCGATCAGCTGAGCTTTATCCAGTTTGATGCCCAGTTTCTCTTGTTCTTTCAGAGAGTTTTCCATGTAACGACCCAGAGATGCGCCCAGTGCGTAGGCGGATTTCTGGTCGTCATTTTTGAACGCCGCTTTGCTGTCTGCAGTGGCAGCAGGCTTCGCAGCAGTATCAGCAGCGAATGACAGCGGCGCGTTCAGCGCAACAGCCATCGTCGTCGCCAGCAGCGTTACTTTAAACAGTGATTTCATCCATATCTCCAGGGCCTGGGGACTCTCACCCCAGCGTTAAACGTAAATGAGTGACGTACTATAAAACGTTGCAGAAGAAATCTACAGACAGACACGTCCAATTCTCGCCACTTTTCAGACTATTTTTGTTTAAATAAGTTTCTTGCCAGAGGGATGCGAACTGTACTTAAGGATAAACTCAGTTAAACTGCGCCGCCGCTGGGCCATTATGGCGAATCTGAAATAAACGAGGTGAATGATGAAGGATACAACGATAGAAGCGAGAATGGCTGAGCTGGAAAGCCGCCTGGCTTTTCAGGACATCACCATCGAAGAGCTAAACCAGACCGTGACCGCACATGAACTCGAAATGGCGAAACTGCGGGATCATATGCGCCTGCTGACGGAAAAGCTGAAGGCTACGCAGCCGTCGAACATTGCCTCTCAGTCGGAAGAGACACCACCTCCTCATTATTGAGGCGTAAAAAAAGCGGGATTATCCCGCTTTTTTATTTTCCGCATGACGGAATTAGTGGCAGCCGCAGCCGCCGTTACCGCAACCACCTTTACCGTGGCCGTGGTCATGACCATGGTCGTGGCCGTGACCACCGCAGCAGCCATCGTGGCCGTGATCGTGGTCATGGTCGTGACCGTGTGCACCGTGAACGTGGCCATGAGCCAGCTCTTCTTCGGTCGCTTCACGGATCGCAACAACTTCTACGTTGAACTTCAGGTTCTGGCCAGCCAGCATGTGGTTGCCGTCAACCACGACGTGGTCGTCTTCCACTTCGGTGATTTCAACTGGAACCGGGCCCTGGTCGGTTTCTGCCAGGAAGCGCATGCCAACCTGCAGTTCGTCAACGCCCATGAACACGTCTTTAGGAACGCGCTGAACCAGGTTGTCGTCATACTGACCGTAAGCGTCGTTCGCGCCTACAGCAACGTCAAATTTGTCGCCAACTTCATGACCTTCCAGCGCGTTTTCCAGGCCGGAAATCAGGGAACCGTGACCATGCAGGTAGTCAAGCGGCGCACTCACCGGAGACTCATCAACCAACACACCGTCTTCTGTACGTACCTGATAGGCCAGGCTGACCACCAGGTCTTTTGCTACTTTCATGATATCTCCTGAGCGTGGGAAAATTGCTGGCGCAGATTGTAGCGGAAATCTGCACCTGTGTACCCTTTAGCTTAAAAAAACTCAGGGCATATCGCTAGTCCGGATGAAAAATCCCGATAACTTGCTCTTCTTTGCGAACGTGATCGCGGGCCTCTTTGTCGGCCTCACGCATCTGGTGACCGCACTTAACACACTCAACAACATCAATATTATTTTCCCGCCACATCGCCAGGGTATCTTGTGCCTGGCAGGTCGGGCATTTTGCACCCGCGATAAAGCGTTTACGTACAGCCATCTTTCGTTACCCTTTATTCAAATTCATCCCAGCCATCGAGCTGGCGTCGTTCCTGCTGCATCTCGCGCTGGAAGATCTCCTCCAGCTCGCGACGCGCTTCCCGCACGCGGGAGATCTGCGCCGTATCGGTATGTACCGGCATCAGCTCGCGCAGCATCCGCATATCCAGCCGGCGGAAGTGCATCTGAGCACGCTGCGCCTGATGCGGATGCATGCCAAGCGAGATCAGCGCCTTGCGCCCCAGTTCCAGCGCACTGGAGAACGTCTCACGGGAGAAGTGTTTCACACCCGCCTGCAATAATTCGTGAGCTTCAACACGTCCCCGCGCACGCGCCAGAATATGCAGATGCGGGAAATGCTGCTGGCAGAGATCCACCAGCTTCATCGTGTCTTCCGGGTCGTTACAGGTAATGACGATGGACTCTGCCGCCTCTGCCCCCGCCGAGCGCAGTAGCTCGAGCTGGGTCGCATCGCCGTAGTAAACCTTGTAGCCGTATTTGCGCATCAGGTTGACCGCGCTGATATCCCGCTCCAGCACCGTAATGCGCATTTTGTTCGCCATCAGCAAACGCCCGATCACCTGTCCAAAGCGGCCAAAGCCCACCACGATCACCTGGGGCTTATCATCCTCCACCCACGGCGCTTCGTCTTCATCGTCTGTCGGGTTCAGGCGGCGCGACAGCAGTTTATCCACCAGCTTCATCAACAGCGGCGTGGTCATCATTGACAGCGTGACCGTCACCAGCAAAAGCGCCATCTGATCGTCTTTAAACAGCTTCTGGGAGGAGGCGGTAGAGAACAGCACAAACGCGAACTCGCCCCCCTGGCTTAACACGCTGGCAAACTGCATGCGTTCCGAACTGCGCAAGCCGTAAATGCGCGCCATGACGTAGAGCACCAGCGTTTTCACCGCCACCAGGATGGCCACGCTCACCACAACCCACAGCAGATGGGTATAGAGCACGCCAAGGTTGAGCGCCATCCCCACCGAAATAAAGAACAGGCCTAACAGCAGCCCTTTAAAGGGATCGATGGCAATTTCCAGCTCGTGCCGGTATTCACTTTCCGCCAGCAGCACCCCGGCGATAAAGGTCCCGAGCGCCATCGACAGCCCCAGCGCATCCATAAACAATGCCGACCCCAGCACCAGCAGCAGCGTCGCGGCGGTAAACACCTCGCGCACGCCCGACGCGGCAATAAAGCGGAACACCGGACGTAACAGGAAACGTCCGCCAATCAGCATCCCCGCGAAGGCCAGCACCTTCATCGCGATTTTCGCCCAGTCGAAGTGGTCGTCGCCGGAGCCCGCCAGCAGCGGCACCAACGCCAGCGCCGGGATGACCGCCAAATCCTGGAACAGCAGCACCGAAAAACCCAGCTGACCGGCTTCGTTGCGGTTCATCCCCTTGTCGCGCATCAGCTGCAGGGCCATCGCCGTCGACGACATCGCAAGGCCTATCCCCCCTATCACCGCCGCCTGCCAGGAGAAATTCGTCAGCATTAACAGGCCCCCCAGAATCGCGGCGCTGAACACCACCTGCGCGGCACCCACGCCAAAGATGGAGCGTCGAAGCTGCCACAATTTAGAAGGGTTGAGCTCAAGGCCGATGATGAACATCAGGAACACCACGCCCAGTTCGGAGAAGTGAAGAATTTCATCTACATCGCTGATGAATCCCAGTCCCCAGGGGCCAATCGCGATCCCCGCCAGCAGATACCCCAGTACCGCACCGATACCAATACGCGCAGCAAGCGGCACCGCGACGACGGCCGCAAATAAAAACAGCACCCCGGCGAGGAGCAAATTCGATCCTTCCATTAACGACCTCCTGCCGGAATCGGTGACGCCAGCCATTCACCATAGGCTCTGGCGTGGCTGGCCAGTTCTTTCGGATCCTGACGTCGGGCCCAGTAGACAATAATCGGGCTCATCCAGTGCATACGGCACATTGCCGCCGTCAGTTCGAAAGGCCGCAGAATGTCGCTCATCGGATAGCGGTTCAGCCCGTCGTGGCGGTAAGCGCTTTCGGGTTCACCGGTCGTAATCACGCTACGCCAGTACTTTCCCGCCAGCTGGTTGCCCCCCACCCCACTGGAGAAGCCCCGGCTCAGCACGCGGTCCAGCCACTCTTTGAGCAGCGCCGGACAGCTGTAGGTATAAAGCGGATGCTGGAACACAATCACGTCATGCTGACGCAGCAGTTCCTGCTCGTAAGGAATATCAATAAAGAAATCAGGATAGTGCGCGTAGAGATCGTGCACCGTCACGTTACTGAGCTGTGTGGCCGGCTTAAGCAGCACCCGGTTTGCCACCGAGTCCTGAGATTCCGGATGGGCATACAGCAGCAGCACTTTTGCTGTCTGAGACATCATTCCCCTCCCGGTCTTGTTTCTGTTTTTGTGTATCGTTGTTGTTTTGGGCTACCATGGCGGCCCGGTGCGGAAAATGGCCCACACCTTACATTATCATAATGACAAATTAACATAGTCGGAACATACGGCGCTTCTATGATTGTTTTCTCCTCGTTACAAATTCGTCGCGGCGTGCGCGTCCTGCTGGATAACGCCACTGCTACCATCAACCCAGGCCAAAAAGTGGGTCTGGTCGGCAAAAACGGCTGTGGTAAATCCACGCTGCTGGCGTTGCTGAAAAACGAGATTAGCGCGGATGGCGGTAACTTCACCTTCCCGGGGAACTGGCAGCTCGCCTGGGTGAACCAGGAGACGCCAGCCCTGAGCGAACCGGCACTCGACTATGTTATCGACGGCGACCGGGAATACCGTAAGCTCGAGGCGGAACTTAACGCCGCTAACGAGCGCAACGACGGTCACGCCATCGCCACCGTTCACGGCAAGCTGGACGCCATTGACGCGTGGACCATTCGCTCCCGCGCCTCCAGCCTGCTTCACGGCCTGGGCTTCAGCAATGAACAGCTGGAACGCCCGGTCAGCGACTTCTCCGGTGGCTGGCGCATGCGCCTCAACCTGGCGCAGGCGCTGATCTGCCGCTCTGACCTGCTGCTGCTCGATGAACCGACTAACCACCTCGATCTCGATGCGGTTATTTGGCTGGAGAAGTGGCTCAAGAGCTATCAGGGCACTCTGATTCTGATCTCCCACGACCGAGACTTCCTCGACCCGGTGGTGGATAAAATCATTCATATCGAACAGCAAACGATGTTCGAGTACACCGGCAACTACAGCTCCTTCGAGCGCCAGCGCGCGACGCGTCTTGCCCAGCAGCAGTCAATGTACGAAAGCCAGCAGCAGCGCGTGGCGCACCTGCAGAGCTTTGTGGATCGCTTCAAGGCCAAAGCGTCAAAAGCAAAGCAGGCCCAGAGCCGCATCAAGATGCTGGAGCGCATGGAGATGATCGCCCCGGCGCACGTCGACAACCCGTTCCACTTCAGCTTCCGCGCCCCGGAAAGCCTGCCAAATCCGCTGCTGAAAATGGAAAAAGTCAGCGCGGGCTATGCCGACCGCATTATTCTCGACTCCATCAAGCTCAACCTGGTGCCGGGTTCACGTATTGGTCTGCTGGGACGCAACGGTGCAGGTAAATCGACGCTGATCAAACTGCTGGCGGGCGAGCTTAACCCGGTCAAGGGTGAAATCGGCCTGGCGAAGGGCATCAAGCTGGGTTACTTCGCCCAGCATCAGCTGGAATTTTTACGCGCGGATGAATCCCCGATTCAGCATCTCGCGCGTCTGGCGCCGCAGGAGATGGAGCAGAAGCTGCGCGACTACCTCGGCGGCTTCGGCTTCCAGGGCGATAAGGTCACCGAAAACACCGAGCGTTTCTCGGGCGGTGAAAAAGCCCGTCTGGTGCTGGCGCTGATCGTCTGGCAGCGCCCGAACCTGCTGCTGCTCGATGAACCGACCAACCACCTGGATCTCGATATGCGTCAGGCGCTGACCGAAGCGCTGATTGAGTTCGAAGGCGCACTGGTGGTGGTTTCGCACGACCGTCACCTGATCCGTTCCACCACGGACGATCTCTACTTAGTGCACGATGGCAAAGTCGAACCGTTCGACGGCGATCTGGAAGACTACCAGCAGTGGCTGACGGACGTGCAGAAGCAGGAGAACCAGCCGGAGGAGTCGGCGAAAGACAACGCCAACAGCGCGCAGGCACGTAAAGACCAGAAGCGCCGTGAAGCGGAGCTGCGCACTCAGACGCAGCCGCTGCGTAAAGAGATTGCCCGTCTCGAAAAAGAGATGGAAAAGCTCAACGCCACGCTTGCCGCTGTTGAAGAGAAGCTCGGTGACAGCGGTCTGTATGACCAGAGCCGTAAAGCCGAACTGACGGACTGCCTGCAAACGCAGGCGAAGACCAAATCCAGCCTCGAAGAGTGCGAGATGGCGTGGCTGGACGCGCAGGAACAGCTGGAAGCGATGCTGCAGGCTGACTGATCCACCGGGAGGGCTATGAGTTTCGATAACACGAGCGAGATTACATTCCGCAAACTCAGCATCTTCATGACGTTTATGGAGAAGGGGAATATCGCGCGTACCGCCGAAACTCTGGGCCTGAGCGGCGTCAGCGTTCACCGTGCGCTGCACACGCTGGAAGAGAACGTGCGCTGCCCGCTCTTTACCCACAAGGGGCGCAACCTGATTGCTCTCCCTTCCGCCTGGACCTTGCTGGAATATTGTCAGGAAGTGATGCAGGTGATGGAGCGCGGGCTGGAAGCGTCGCGCAAAATTGCCGGGATCGGCCAGGGGCGGCTGCGCGTGGGCACGCTCTACTCGCTCACCCTGGAAACCGTGCCGCGCCTGATTATGGGCATGAAGCTGCGCCGTCCGGATCTGGAAATGGATCTGACGATGGGCTCCAACGAAACCCTGCTGCACATGCTGGATGAAGGCTCGCTGGACGCCATTCTTATCTCCATTTCCGAGAGCGATATCGACCGTAACAGCCTCGAAGTGCTCCCCCTGTTCCACGACGATATTTTCCTTGCCGCACCGGCCTCCGCGACGCTCAATACCCGCGGCCCGGCCGATCTGCGCGACTATAAAGATCGGAAATTTGTCTCTCTTGCGGAAGGGTTCGCCACCTATGCAGGCTTCCAGGAGGCGTTTCATATCGCCGGGTTCGAGCCGGAGATTGTTACCCGTGTGAATGACATTTTCTCCATGCTCAGTCTGGTGCAGGCGGGAGTGGGCTTTACGCTGATGCCGGGCAGGATGAAAAAGGTCTATGAGAATTCCGTGCAGCTCCTGAAGCTTGCCGAGCCATACCAGATGCAACAGCTGATCGCCATCGTCTTTGCCCGCAACCGCGAGCAGGATCCAAGCCTGCGGGCGCTGGCCGCCGAAGGGCGGATGTATGCCCGCAGTTTGCAGGACGGAGCCTGAGGTCGTGCCGGGTGACGACGCGTCGCGTCTTACCCGGCCTACGTTCGTGCAGTTGTAGGCCCGGTAAGGCGCAGCCGCCACCGGGCTAAACCATCACGCACGGAGTCGCTTAGCCAGATGTACTGCCACGTCCACCCCGCTGCGCTCCAGCGAAATGGTCTCTCCTTCCCACGGTGCCTGACGCGTCAGGCAGGTCAGTACGCCGCCGGGGGGCATCTCGATCGCCAGCCGGGCTTCGCGTTCATTCGCTGAAATCATCGCCTCCTGCCAGCGCACCGTGCGCGCCATGTTCATCGCCAGATCGTCGGCGATCTTTTCCGGCTGCCACAGCACGCGCCCGGTGCTGCCACTCAGGTAGGCGCAGCGTGGGCGTGAAAGCGTGACCGATTCGAACGCCGTTGCCAGCTTTTGCGCGGGTGCTGTCAGCAGTTCGCAATGCGACGGCACGCTGATCGCCAGCCGTTTGGCCTTGCTCGCCCCTTTCGCCAGCGCGCGCGACGCCGCCTCCGCCATCCCTTCATCGGTTCCGGCAATCACGATCTGCGTTTCGGCATTCAGGTTGGCAATGTAGGTCCCGGTGCCCTGGATAAGGTCTTCCACCTGCGGCAGAGTGAGCCCCATAATTGCCGTCAGGCCGTAGCCGTGCGGATACGCCTGCTCCATCAGATCGCCACGCAGCGCCACCAGCTTCAGCGCATCCGTGAAGTCCAGCGCGCCTGCGATGACCGCCGCCGGATAAGCGCCGATGGACAGCCCGCTGACGATATCCGGCGCCACGCCGCGCCGTTCCAGCTCGCGCGCCCAGGCCACGCCTGCAATTAGCAGGCAAAGCTGAACCGCGCGGGTATGGCTTAACGCGTCTGCGCTATCCAGCGTATCCACTTCGGTGCCAAGCACCTCACGCGCCTGAGCCAGTTCCGTTCCCGGCAGGTTTTGCAGCATGCCTTCGTGCTGCGTGCCCTGCCCCGGAAAGGTAAACACTATTTTCATCACTCCTCCCTGCGCCACGGATCCGCCACCAGGCGCGGTCCACGGCGGGTTTTCAGCAGCGTTTTGCCGTCGCGCAGCCACTCCGCCAGCGCGAAACCGCCCTCGGGCGTATCCACCTGCGTATCGGCACGACACAGCGCACGGCTTAGCCGGGACTGCCACGTCGTCAGGGCGTCCGGTGAGATCGGCAGCGGAGCGCGGATAAGCAGATCGAGATCGCTGTCGGCATGGATCACCGGGATACCGGTCGCCAGCGCGTAGCCGGTACTGCCGGTAATGCCCCACGTCCACGGCCACGTCTGCTGAGAAAGCTGAAGCGCCACCTGAACGGGTGGCTGAGTTACAAAGGGCGAGCGCAGCAGTTCGGCCGCAACGCTCAGGTCTTCCGGTGAAACCACGCGTAGCACGTTTTCGGGCTTCACCCATCCGGCTGCCCGCTGGTCGCGACGTAAACCGCGCACACCAACGGGGATCCGGCCTTCGCTATCCACATCACGCCGCACCACCACCGGCAGGCCGGTATGCCAGGCGGCCTCCACCCAGGATTCAGTGATGCCTTCCAGCGCATCGCGGGAAGTAAGCCAGATAAGGTCGTGCGGGCGTAATGGGGTGGTCATGGTTACATTCCTGAAGTTAGCGAGATAAACAGCGGCAGCGACAGGATACACAGGACGGAGCTTAACAGCAGCACGGCTTCTGCATCCGGCGACTGCACGCCAAAGCGGTTACCGAACACAACGCCGAAGAAGCCCGCAGACAGCGCAATCATCAGGATAGCGGTGATCGCCACGGAGCCGTGCAGACCGAAGAGTAAGACGATACCCCAGGCAATGGCTGGCTGAATCAGCAGCTTAGCGATCGTGGAGGTGATGACCATGGTATTAATCTGCAGCTTACGGGCAGAGAGGATCACCCCGGTCAGGAACAGCGCCGCAGCGGTCGCGGACAGTCCCAGCGGTTTGATCGCCGCCAGCACCAGCTCCGGCATTTTGATGCCGATGGCGGACAAAATCACGCCCAGCAGCGGGCCCATCACGATCGGTTTTTTAATGGAACGCCACATCAGCACCGGCAGCATTGAGAGCGTTGAGCCGGAGCTATTGCCCTCAGCACGCGCTTTTTCACGCTCCAGAATGAGCAGGCAGAACGGGGTCATCAGCACCGAACCGCAGGCGATGGAGACCGCGACGGAGAGCGACGTAGAGGAGCCTTCGCCCAGCACGCTGCCCAGAATCGGCAGACCCAGCGCTGCATAGTTGGGCAGCGCGACGGTGAGCGTCAGCACGGCCGCATCCTGTGGCGATTTCTTAAAGACGCCGGTGGCGAGGAAGTAGATGACCGCATAGGTGATCCACATCGCCAGCGTCAACACCAGAATCAGCGGCGACTGGGCAACGATGCCGGTCCACGGCGTTTGCACGGTGGCACTGAACAGCGCGGCAGGGAGTGCAAAATCCATTACGAAGATATTAAGCAGGGAAACATTTTTGTTATCGACCATCTTTGCCTTGCCGGCCCAGAATCCCAGCAGCATGATGACGAAAATCGGTGCAAGAGCATGAACAATTACGTAAGTCATAAATCACCTGTAGTAAAAAAGTTTTAGCACTGGCGCGATGATTATTATTTTCAGGATGCAGGTTCCCGCGTGGGCGCTGTCACGCGCCCACGGGTTGATGCATCTGGCAGGTCTCTTTTTACTTACCAGTTGGCTCGCATACGTTCGCGTACGAGCGCCGAGCTGCGGCGATTGTCAGCACCCAGACGGTTTTTCAACGTGGTGTCCTGACGAGCGTCACTGATGGCCTGTTGCAGGGTGGATTTCACCAGCGTCAGATCGTTATCGGAGGGGGCATCCGGGTTGCTGATATCCAGCAGGTTAGAGAGCAGCCCCAGCGTGGCGTAGTTGCTGATGTCGTACGCCATTGGCGGAATGGTCGCCGCCAGTTTTTCCAGCGCCTCGACGGTACGCAGCGTGATGCGCGCCGCAGACTCTTTGCCCATCGCGTGGATCAGCACGCCTTTGTCGTTAAAGGCGATCAGACGGTTAGCCTGGTAGCCGTGCGCCAGGAACGCGCCGGACATCGCCTTGCCGACGATAAGCCCAATCACCGGGTGACCGGCCAGGCGGGCATTCGCATAGGCTGCTGCCGCACCGGCCAGCGCCTGATGAATACCAAACGCCTCTTCGCGTCGGCCATAGGCCTGGCTTGGGACGTCGATCACCGCCACAATCGGGCGCTTCACGGCTTTATCGGCATCAGCCGCGACGGTTTCACTGACCACTTTCGCCAGGGTCCAGCCTTCCAGCAGCCCCACTTCTCCTTTCGCCGCACGCGGGAAGTGGTTGTTGGCATCCGGCACCACGGCAACAAAGCGCACCGCCTCGCCGTTCAGCTCGCCGTCTGCCGCCTGCACGGACGGGCATAGCCCCTCGATACGTTTGGCGTTCGGGGCGAGGATGTCCAGCCAGCGTTCGCCACGGCTTATTGCGTTACTCATCATTTCACCTCCCGGGCAAAAAGCGCGTTAATCTGTTCGGCATCAGCCTGTTTGCGGGTGTCGAAATTCGTCAGACGGTTCAGGTAATCGTCGTAGTTATCGGTGCGATGTTTCGCGGGAACGCCTTTAGCAATCGCGTCGTTCATCGCCTGTTTCACCGCGTTGATACCGTCGCCGACGAGCGCATCCACCAGCCCGCTTTGATAGCGCACTTCACCGCCGGTCATGCTCCAGATAAACGGACGATCGCGGGAGTCGTACTCCTCAATGCCCGCCTCCTGTTCGATAACCTGCGGGCCGTTGAGGCCAAGACGCGCTTCGCGGGTCACGATCAGGTAGCTGCAGAGCGCCGCCGCGATGGACATCCCACCGAAGCAGCCCACGGTTCCGGCCACAATGCCAATAACCGGCGTGTAGCGACGCAGGTCCACAATCGCCGCGTGAATATCGGCAATCGCCGCCAGGCCAAGGTTCGCCTCCTGCAGACGCACGCCGCCGGTTTCGAGGCACAGCACCGCCTGAGTCGGAATGCCGTTACGGTTATCTTCCGCCGCCAGCTCCAGCGCCGCCGCCATTTTGGCACCGGACACTTCGCCCATGCTGCCGCCCTGGAACGCACCTTCTATCGCCACTACGACGGCAGGCTTGCCGTTGATGGTGCCCTTCGCCACCACCATGCCGTCGTCCGCCTGCGGCACAATGCCCTGTGGCCCAAGCCACGGAGAGATAATGCCTTCAAACGGATCCAGCAGTTCGCGGTAGCTGCCCTCGTCGAGCAGGGCCTGCGCGCGCTGGCGCGCTTTCAGTTCGATAAAGCTGTTGTCATCACGCATGGCTCACCCCCTCAAAAACCTGTTCGATGCGAATGCGCGCCACGCCCGGCGTCGCGCCGAAGTCGTGGATGGTCAGCTTCCCTGCGGGCAGGCTGCTGACGGTTTGCAGACGGTTGAACAGCGCCTCCCAGCGCCCCCGGCTGTTATCCACGGAGGTGGTGATATCAATGGTTAACGTCTGACCCGGTTCGGCGGTGAAGAGCACCTCCATATCCCCGGAACCGACTACCCCTGCCAGCGCCCTGCCGCTTAACGTGCGGCTGGCTGGCACGGTCAATGTGATTTTTTCCATAACATCCTCTTAATGCTTTGAATTTGGCGTTTCGACGCGGTCGAGAAACAGCGTGGCGGCAAGCAGGTCGGCAGCGCCGCCCGGTGAGGCGTTGAGCGCCAGCATCTGACGGTCTAACCTCGCCAGCGCCTGCTGGCCCGCAGGCGTTGCGCTGCCGCCGGCATTCAGCACCGCACGGGCGCCGTCCTGCATGGCATCAAGCCCTTCCATTCCGGCACGTGACAGCACGCAGGTGTCGGTGAGTGAGGTCATGATGGCCATCAGCGCGTCGAGCCTGGCGTGCGTTTCGCTGCTGCCGTTGAGGCGGCTCAGACGAAGCTGCGGCAGCGCGCGCTGCATAACGTGCGGGAACGCCTGCTGCGCCTCTTCACGCGCGCCCGGCACGCGGTAACGGTGCGTGGCGCGCAGGCCTTTACTGAACACCTTCGGCGCCGCGTCGTCCGGCAGTCTCGCCAGCTGTGCGGCGGTGCGGGCGACGTCTTGCGCCCTGGCATCACCGCCGAGCATCGCCACCGCGCTGACCAGCAGCCCCAGCGCCCAAATCGCGCCGCGATGGGTGTTTACGCCACCGGTTGCAGCCATCATCTGCTGCTCGCCTTCGCGACCGAGTCGCCCGACGGTTTGCCGAAGTGCGATATCTGCCGGGCGCTGCCAGCTTTGCAGCGCCAGCGCCTGAAACGTGGAGGTCAGGCTGTGCGCGGAGCGCTCCATCAGCGCAAGGGATAAATCGTGGTGCGCGCCGTTCCCCCGACTGTCCACCAGACCGGGTTTCGGGCTTAAACGTGCTTCGTCAATCAGACACTGCGTGGCGGTTCGCGCCAGCCATTCGGCACCGCCTTCAACCTGAATCTGGGGGAGAAGTTTCATTACCAGCTCCGGAATTTCGCAGGTGGGTTGTAGAGACCGCCGGACCATTCCACGAGATCAGACACGCTGCCTGCCGCCAGCAAAGAGCGGGTGGCATCAGTGCGGCGAATCCCCATATCTTCCGGATAGAGCACCTTGCCGCTCTGACGCAGTTCCGCCACGCGTTTGGCATCCACGCCCAGACCGATGTCGGTGATCCCCGCGACGGCAGCGACCATGGCACGACGCTCTTCCAGATCTTTCGCCCGATAGAGGTAGGCAATCCCCTCTTCCGTCAGCACGTGGGTGACGTCATCGCCGTAGATCATCACCGGCGCCAGCGGCATACCGGAGGCTTTCGCCACGTCAACGGCATCGAGTTTTTCCACGAAGGTCGGCTTCACACCCGCCTGGAAGGTTTCCACCATCTGCACGACCAGTTTTTTGCCGCGCTGCATTGGGTCAGGTTCGGTGATCATGTTCAGCCAGGCTGGCGTGGCGTGGCGACGACCGTGCGGGTCATGACCCATGTTTGGCGCACCGCCGAAGCCGGACAGACGACCACGGGTCACGGTTGAGGAGTTGGCGTAGCCGTCCACCTGCAGCGTAGAGCCGATGAACATATCCACCGCGTACTGACCTGCCAGCTGGCAGAACGCGCGGTTGGAGCGCATGGAGCCGTCGGCACCGGTAAAGAAGACGTCCGGACGCGCGCGGATGTACTCTTCCATCCCCAGCTCGCCGCCGAAGCAGTGCACGCTCTCGACCCAGCCGCTTTCGATGGCCGGGATCAGCGTTGGATGCGGGTTCAGCGTCCAGTGTTTACAGATTTTGCCTTTGAGCCCGAGCTGTTCACCGTAGGTAGGCAGCAGCAGCTCGATCGCCGCAGTGTTAAAGCCGATCCCGTGGTTCAGGGACTGCACCTGGTGTTCCGCATAAATACCCTTGATGGCCATCATCGCCATCAGGATGTGTTCCTGTTTAATCAGGCGCGGGTCGCGAGTAAACAGCGGTTCGATAAAGAACGGCTTATCGGCAACCACCACGAAGTCAATCCACGAGCCCGGAATATCCACGCGCGGCAGTTCACACTCGTCATCCACCAGCTCGTTCACCTGCGCGATGACGATGCCGTCATGGAACGCGGCGGCTTCCACCAGCGCCGGGGTATCTTCGGTGCTCGCCCCGGTATAGAGGTTGCCTTTGCGGTCGGCTTTAAAGCCGGCAATCAGCGCCACGTTGGGCGACAGGTCGACGTAGAGACGGGAATAGAGTTCGATATAGGTATGAATCGCGCCGATTTCGAGCTGACCATCCTCCAGCAGCTGGGAGATGCGCAGGCTCTGCGTCCCGGAGAAGGAGAAATCCAGCTTACGGGCGATGCCTTTCTCAAAGATATCCAGATGTTCGCTGCGGCCAACGCTTGGCATGATCATATGCAGGTCGTGGACGATCTGCGGGTTCACTTCGGCCAGCGAGCGGGAAAGGAAATCGGCCTGCTTCTGGTTGTTACCTTCCAGCACGACCTTGTCGCCTGGCGCGATCAGTTTTTCCAGCATGGCGACGAGATCGCCGGTTGGCAGTACCTTGCCCTGCACCGGTACGGAGGCCAGACGACGCGCTTTTTCGCTGCGTCGCGTGTTCCATTGCCGGGTGGGTGTTTGCCCAGATAACATTATTAACCTCCTGATTCAGCTAATCATTTTGATTTGCTTAACGTTGAGTAAAGTGTGCGCTCTGGTGAGAAAGGCATCAATTAAGCGTAGAGCTGAATCATTAGCCTGAGAGTAATAATCAAGGTAAATATTTGTGATCGGGATCAGTTCATGTTTCGGAAAACCAGGCTAAACGGGGTACAATTCGGAAAGTATCGTTAATTTCTGACAAGAATCAGCATCGCGCTTATGACCCAAATCATTCCATCAGGCTTCGAGATTGCAGCCGAAGACAGCACTGAGTTCGTGCCTATGCGCGGCGTCGCCAATCGCCATTTGCAGACCATGCTGCCGCGACTGATCCGCCGCAAGGTGCAATTCACCCCACACTGGCAGCGGCTAGACCTGCCAGACGGTGACTTTCTGGATCTCGCCTGGAGCGAAGCGCCGGATCAGGCTCGCCATAAGCCGCGGCTGGTGGTTTTTCACGGTCTGGAAGGCAGCCTGCACAGCCCGTATGCGCACGGGTTAATTGAGGCGGCCAAAGCGCGCGGCTGGCTCGGCGTGGTGATGCATTTTCGCGGGTGCAGCGGTGAACCGAATCGTCAGAAACGCATCTATCATTCGGGTGAAACCGAAGACGGCACGTGGTTTTTACACTGGCTGCGGGACAACTTCGGCACCGTACCCACCGCGGCGGTGGGCTACTCGCTGGGCGGCAATATGCTGGCCTGCCTGCTGGCTAAAGAGGGGGAAAGCGTCCCGCTAGATGCCGCCGTCATCGTCTCCGCCCCGTTCATGCTGGAGCAATGCAGCTACCACATGGATAAAGGCTTTTCCCGCGTCTATCAGCGCTACCTGCTCAACCTGCTGAAGGCCAACGCGGCGCGTAAACTGAAGGCCTACCCGGACACCCTCCCGGTCAGCCTGCGCCAGTTGAAAAAAGTGCGCCGCATTCGCGAATTCGACGATCTGATCACCGCGAAAATTCACGGCTTCGCCGATGCGATTGACTATTATCGTCAGTGCAGCGCCATGCCGCTGCTCAGCAAGATCACGCAGCCGACGCTGATCATTCATGCCAAAGATGATCCGTTTATGGATCATCACTCGATTCCCGCTCAGGAATTCCTGCCCGACAACGTTCACTATCAGTTGACCGAGCACGGCGGCCACGTCGGGTTTATCGGCGGCACGCTGCGCCGCCCGAAAATGTGGCTTGAGACGCGTATTCCTGACTGGCTAACCCCTTATCTGGACGGTGCAACATGATTATTCCCTGGCAGGATCTGGCTCCCGAAACGCTCGATAATCTGATTGAAAGCTTTGTATTACGCGAAGGCACCGATTATGGTGAACAGGAACGCTCGCTTGAGCAAAAGGTCAACGATGTAAAGCGCCAGCTGAAAAGCGGCGACGTGGTGCTGGTGTGGTCAGAACTGCATGAGACGGTCAATATCATGCCCCGCAACGCGTTTCACGGCTGATCTTCCACCCTTTTCAGTCAGGGAGTTGCTATGTCTGCCAGACATCCGGTTATTGCCGTTACGGGGTCGAGTGGTGCGGGAACCACCACCACCAGCCTCGCATTTCGCAAGATTTTCGCCCAGCTGAATCTCCGTGCGGCGGAGGTCGAAGGCGACAGCTTTCACCGCTACACGCGTCCGGAGATGGACATGGCCATCCGTAAGGCGCGCGATCTGGGAAAACACATCAGCTACTTCGGTCCGGAAGCCAATGACTTCGGCCTGCTGGAACAAACCTTTATTGAGTACGGTCAGAGCGGCAAAGGGCAGTCCCGCAAGTATCTGCATACCTATGATGAAGCCGTTCCCTGGAATCAGGTGCCGGGCACCTTTACCCCCTGGCAGCCCCTGCCGGAACCCACCGACGTGCTGTTTTACGAAGGATTACACGGCGGCGTGGTCACACCGCAACACGACGTGGCGCGCCACGTGGATCTGCTGGTTGGCGTGGTGCCTATCGTTAACCTGGAGTGGATCCAGAAGCTGACGCGTGACATGAGCGAGCGCGGCCATTCGCGAGAGGCGGTGATGGACTCGGTAGTGCGCTCCATGGAAGATTACATCAACTTCCTGACGCCGCAGTTCTCCCGCACCCATATCAACTTCCAGCGCGTGCCGACGGTGGACACCTCCAACCCGTTCGCGGCCAAAAGTATCCCATCCCTGGATGAGAGCTTTGTGGTGATTCATTTCCGCAATCTCGAAGGCATTGATTACCCCTGGCTGCTGGCGATGCTGCAGGGCTCGTTTATTTCTCACATGAATACATTGGTCGTGCCGGGCGGAAAAATGGGGCTGGCGATGGAGCTCATCATGACGCCGCTGGTGGAGCGGTTGATGGAAGGAAAGCAGATTGCGTGACGTCTGTTGCCGGATGGCGCTTCGCTTATCCGGCCTACGTTCGTGCAGTTGTAGGCCCGGTAAGCGCAGCGCCACCGGGCTTTATTTTTAAGCCTCGATCACTTCATACGAATGGGTGATTTTTACCGCTTTCTCCAGCATTAACGCCACAGAGCAGTACTTCTCGGCAGACAGGTCCACCGCACGTGAAACCGCCGCGTCTTTCAGCGCTTTACCGGTGACCACAAAGTGCAGATTAATGTGGGTGAACAGGCGTGGCGCCTCTTCGCGACGTTCTGACGTCAGTTTCACCTCACAATCCGTCACGTCATGACGGCCTTTTTGTAGAATCGACACCACGTCAATGGCGCTGCATCCCCCTGCTGCCATCAGCACCATTTCCATTGGGCTGGGCGCTTTATCGCCGGAGTTACCGTCCATCAAAATCTGGTGCCCTGACGCGGATTCGCCCAGGAACGTTAAACCTTCAACCCACTTCACGCGCGCTTGCATATTCTTAAACTCCAACGTTGCATTTTTGGTGACAGATTACGCGTGCGTTACATTTCTCGCAATGGAAGGCGACCTGCATCATGCTGAAGCGAGACACCAGGAGACACGCGGCGAAAGCTATGCTAAAACACTCAGGATGCTACAGTAATACATTGACGTTACACATGTATGCAGAGGACATCAAACTTTACTGGCTGCGAAACGTTACGGTAGCCGACTTCCCAGGGTATGGGTAAGAATTCGATTGCAACCCCAGAGTCCGGATGCATCTGATGACTCTGGTGACAGCTTATAACAGAGGATAACAGCGCATGGTGCTTGGCAAACCGCAAACAGACCCGACTCTCGAATGGTTCTTGTCTCATTGCCACATTCATAAGTACCCATCGAAGAGCACGCTGATTCACCAGGGTGAAAAAGCGGAAACGTTGTATTACATCGTTAAAGGCTCGGTGGCAGTGCTGATCAAAGATGAAGAAGGGAAAGAGATGATCCTTTCTTATCTGAACCAGGGCGATTTCATCGGTGAACTGGGCCTGTTTGAAGAGGGCCAGGAACGTAGCGCCTGGGTTCGTGCAAAGACAGCATGTGAAGTGGCTGAAATTTCTTACAAGAAGTTCCGTCAGCTGATTCAGGTTAACCCTGACATCCTGATGCGTCTCTCTTCCCAGATGGCGCGCCGCCTGCAGGTCACCTCAGAGAAAGTGGGCAACCTCGCCTTCCTGGACGTGACGGGCCGCATCGCACAAACTCTGCTGAACCTGGCGAAACAGCCGGACGCCATGACCCACCCGGACGGCATGCAAATTAAAATTACCCGTCAGGAAATTGGTCAGATCGTTGGTTGCTCCCGTGAAACAGTGGGCCGTATCCTGAAAATGCTGGAAGATCAAAACCTGATTTCCGCCCACGGTAAAACCATCGTGGTCTACGGAACGCGTTAATTCCGCTCAAACGGCGTGCCATCGCAAGGTGTCACGCCGTTTTTGTCTCTACTCCCCATGTGGCGCAGGCTGATCTATCACCCGGAAGTTAACTACGCACTGCGACAAACGCTGGTGTTGTGTCTACCCGTGGCCATAGGCCTGATCCTCGGACATCTTCAGCAAGGCCTGCTGTTTTCCCTCGTGCCCGCCTGCTGCAACATCGCCGGTCTGGACACGCCGCATAAGCGCTTTTTCAAACGCCTGATTATTGGTGGCTGCCTGTTTGCTGGCTGTAGCCTCGCCGTACAGCTGTTACTGGCTCGTGATATCCCGCTGCCGCTGATCCTGACCGTGCTGGCGATGACGCTCGGCGTCACGGCGGAAATCAGTTCGCTGCACGCTCGCCTGCTTCCCGCGTCGCTGATTGCGGCCATCTTCACGCTAAGCCTCGCCGGGAATATGCCGGTGTGGGAGCCGCTGCTGATCTACGCCCTGGGGACATTATGGTACGGGCTGTTCAACTGGTTCTGGTTCTGGCTGTGGCGGGAACAGCCGCTGCGCGAATCCCTGAGCCTGCTCTATGTGCAGCTAGCGGAGTACTGCGAAGCCAAATACACCCTGCTGACCCAGCATACCGATCCGGAAAAAGCCTTACCGCCGCTGCTGACGCGCCAGCAGAAGGTGGTGGATCTGATAAGCCAGTGCTATCAGCAGTTGCATATGCTCGCCGCCAACAAGAACCACGAGTACAAACGGCTGCTGCGCACCTTCCAGGTCGGGCTGGATCTGCAGGAGCATATCTCCGTGAGCCTGCACCATCCGCAGGAGGTGCAAAAGCTGGTCGAGCGCAGCCACGCCGAAGCGGTGATCCGCTGGAACGCGCAGACCGTCTCGGCACGACTACGGGTGCTTGCTGACGACATTCTTTACCACCGCTACCCCACGCGCTTTAACATGGAAAAACAGCTCGGCGCGCTGGAGAAAATCGCCCGTCAGCATCCGGATAACCCGGTCGGCCAGTTTGCCGCCTGGCACTTCAGCCGCATCGCCCGCGTGCTGCGCACCCAGCGCCCGCTCTATCCGCGCGATCTGATGGCGGATAAGCAAAAACGGCTGCCGTTATTGCCCGCGCTCAGGAGCTATCTGTCGCTTAAATCGTCCGCCCTGCGCAACGCCGCACGGATTAGCGTGATGCTCAGTACCGCCAGCCTGATGGGCATGGCGCTGCATCTGCCGAAACCCTACTGGATCTTAATGACCGTGCTGTTTGTCACCCAGAACGGCTACGGCGCCACGCGGGTGCGTATTCTGCATCGGGCGGGCGGCACCATGGCCGGGCTGATCATTGCGGGCGTGACGCTGCACTTCCACGTGCCGGAAGGCTACACCCTGGCAGGGATGCTGGCGATCACGCTGGTGAGTTACCTGATTATCCGCAAAAACTACGGCTGGGCGATGGTGGGCTTCACGGTGACGGCGGTATACACCCTGCAGCTACTCACGCTCAATGGCGAACAGTTTATTGTCGCCAGGCTGATCGATACCCTGATCGGCTGCCTGATTGCCTTCGGCGGTATGGTCTGGCTCTGGCCGCAGTGGCAAAGCGGACTGCTCAGGCAGAACGCCCACGACGCGCTGGAAGCCGATCAGCAGGCCATTCGCCTCATCCTGAGCGACGACCCGCAGCCCTCCCCGCTGGCGTATCAGCGCATGAAGGTCAACCAGGCGCACAACGCCCTGTTTAACTCGCTCAATCAGGCGATGCAGGAGCCGGGCTTTAACTCGCACTATCTGGCCGATATGAAGCTCTGGGTGACGCACAGCCAGTTTATCGTCGAGCACATTAACGCCATGACCACGCTGGCGCGCGAGCACACGATGCTCACGCCGGATCTGGCGCAGCGCTATTTGCAGTCGTGTGAAATTGCGTTGCAGCGGTGTCAGCAGCGTCTGGAGTATGACTCGCCGGGTGAGTCGGGGGATTCCAATATTCTGGAAGCGCCGGAAACGCTGACCCACGGCCCAATGAGCACCCTGGAACAGCATTTACAGCGCGTGCTGGGGCATCTGAACACCATGCACACCATTTCGTCGGTGGCATGGCGTCAGCGTCCGCATCATGGGGTTTGGTTAACGCGCGTGTTGAAACGAACGCCGTACTAATTCTGCTGGACGATCTTCGCAACCGCCGCGGCAAAGCGGGTTAATCCGTCTTCAATATCCTTATCTTCCACCACCAGCGACGGCGCAAAGCGCATGACGTCCGGCCCGGCGTTGAGCACCATCACCCCTTCGCGAGCGGCGGCGTGCAGGAAATCACGCGCGCGGCCCTTGTACTGCGGCTTCAGCTCAGCGCCAATCAGCAGCCCCATCCCACGGATCTCGCTGAACACGTCGAACTGCTCGTCAATCTTTTTCAGGTGTTTCACAAACAGCTCGCGCTTCGCGCTAACGCCGTTCAACACCTCTGGCGTGTTGATGATATCGAACGCAGCACCCGCCACGGCGCTCGCCAGCGGGTTACCGCCGTAGGTTGAGCCGTGAGAACCGACGTGGAACGCGGAGGCGATCTCCTGCGTCGTCAGGACCGCACTTACCGGGAATCCACCGCCGAGCGCTTTCGCGCTGGTCAGAATATCCGGCGTCACGCCGTAGTGCATATAAGCAAACAGGTCCCCGGTACGTCCCATTCCGCACTGCACTTCATCAAAGACCAGCAGCGCCTGATGTTCGTCGCACAGCGCGCGCAGCCCTTTCAGGAATTCCGGGGTTGCCGCGGTCACGCCACCTTCCCCCTGAATAGGTTCCACCACCACCGCGCAGATGTGGTCGTCCATCACCGCTTTTACCGCGTGCAGATCGTTAAACGGCACGTGGACGATGTCGGCCGGTTTCGGGCCAAACCCGTCGGAATACTTCGGCTGGCCGCCAACGGAGACGGTAAAGAAGGAGCGCCCGTGGAAAGCGTTATGGAAGGCGATGATTTTGGTTTTATACGGGCTGTGGCGCGTAGTCGCGTAGTAGCGCGCCAGCTTAAAGGCGGTTTCGTTAGCTTCGGTGCCGGAGTTCATAAACAGCACGCGCTCGGCAAAGGTCGCCTCAATGATCTTGCGGCCCAGGCGCAGCGCCGGTTCGTTGGTAAAGACGTTGCTGGTGTGCCACAGGGTTTCGCCCTGGGTTTTCAGCGCCTCCACCAGCGCGGGATGGCAATGACCCAGCGCCGTGACCGCAATTCCACCCGCGAAATCCACATACTCTTTACCCTGCTGATCCCAGACGCGGCTGCCTTTCCCCTTCACAGGGATAAACTCAGCCGGTGCATAAATCGGCAGGATCACTTCATCAAATGTTGCGCGGGTAATTGCTGGTTGTTCAGTTGCCATGTCATGCCCATCCATTTTATGTCACATTGATTGTGAAAATATAATCACAAAATATGCATAAAAAATCACAGCAAGGCAACAGATATTCAGCGATGGAGGAAATTTGCCAGCAGCGCGTGCCCCTGCTCGCTGAGGATACTTTCCGGATGGAACTGCACGCCTTCGAGATCCCATTCGCGGTGGCGAATCCCCATGATCTCCTGCGTATCGCTCCAGGCGGTCACCTCAAAGCCGTCAGGCAGCGTCGGCGGGTCAATCACCAGCGAGTGGTAGCGCGTCACGGTTAACGGATTATTGAGCCCCGTGAACACCCCGGTGCCCGCGTGCGTAACCGGCGAGGTTTTACCGTGCATCACTTTGGCGGCCCGCACGATGGTAGCACCAAACGCCTGGGCAATCGCCTGATGACCCAGGCAGACGCCCAGGATCGGCAGCCTGCCGGCATAGTGCTGGATAACCTCCAGCGAAATACCCGATTCCGACGGCGTGCAGGGGCCGGGTGAAATCACGATTTTCTGCGGAGCCAGCGTCTCGATATCGGCGAGCTCGATCTCGTCGTTGCGACGAACAACCACCTCTGCACCCAGTTCGCAAAAATACTGGTAAAGGTTCCAGGTGAAGGAATCGTAGTTATCAATCAGCAGAATCATGGCGGCTCCCGAAAAAAATGCCGCCCTATTCTACTCAGATTCCCGCGCTTCGCTCACTACTTTGGCAAAGATAGCGTTTAGCGCGGTTAGATCCCCCGTTGCGCCGCTGCGGTTAGCGGTCACCCACTGCTCAGGATCGATATCGCGCCAGTCCAGCGCGTAACCCGCGTGAAGCGCCAGCTGCTCGAAGAACACCCGTTGGGCAATGCCATTGCCGCGCATAAACGGGTGCAGCATGTTGATTTCGCAGTAATAGTGGCTAACCCGGTCAACAAACGCCGCTTTCTCAAGACCCACAAGATACTTTTCGCTTTCCAGCGCCGCCATCAGTTCATTCCCCATCTTCTCGATGTATTCGAAATGGCAGAAGGGAATATCCCCCTTGAAAATATCGTCGGTGCGGAACTCCCCTGCCCGCTTCATCTCTCTGCGGTAGAGATGGCGGTGAATAAGGCACAGATGGGGTAACCCGGGCGCGGAAGGCCCAAGCTCCAGGGTCTCAATGTCGGGATCCGATGGACCATTACCTTTCTCAAGGAGACAACTGGCCTGAAAGTTGACGCTACGCTGCTGCTCCCAGAGACGGGATTTTTGCTTGTCGGTGAGTTTTTTCACTTAACGCCTCCCTGAATAGTCCGTTTGCCACAAGTATAAGCAGCAAAACGCGCTTTCGCAGGGAGGTCGACATCACGCGGGCAGGAGAAGCCCGCGTTCAGAAGAATTACGGCAGAACTTTTGCGGAGAGGATCACGACAGGTTTTGACGGCACATTCTGGTACGGACCGACGTCGTGAGTAGGCACCTGAGAAATCTTGTCGGCGACGTCCATCCCTTTCACAATTTTACCGAAAACGGCATAGCCGAAGTCGCGCTGACCGTGGTCGAGGAAGGCGTTATCCGCCACGTTGAGGAAGAACTGGCTGGTCGCGCTGTCTTTGTCCGCGGTACGCGCCATAGAGATCGTGCCGCGCTTGTTCAGCAGGCCGTTGTCCGCTTCGTTTTTGATTGGCGGGTTCGGCTGTTTCTGCTGCATCTGCTCGTTGAAGCCGCCGCCCTGAATCATGAAGCCCGGGATCACGCGGTGGAAGGTGGTGTTGTTGTAGAAGCCGCTGTTCACATAGTCGAGGAAGTTTTTCACAGAAACCGGAGCTTTCTGGCTATTCAGTTCCAGCTCAATATTCCCGGCGGAGGTGGTCAGCAGAACGTGAGGGTCCCCTTTTGCTGCCAGCGCAGCAGGGGAAACGGCAGAAAGAGCAAACACAGCTGCGACAGCCGCCAGTGTTGATTTGAGCATGAGAATTCCTTAACAAAGCGCAGTATAAAAAGCGAATGGCTTGATTCTAAAGAGCAGTATGAACGGAGACCAGCCTTTTACCTAATTTTACGAAATTGAAACAGTTGTAACCACGCAAACGATTGGTTTTATCGCCTTTTTATGTGATCGAGATCACATAAAAACCTGCAATGAACTTCTAATTTCTCTTAAAAGATATGAATAGATCACTTTAATGTCTAAAATCTGCCCGCTCTCAGCGCCCGATGGGCGCTTTTCTTTTTCTGAACAGGCCAGACATGACTAACAGCAATCGCATCAAGCTCACATGGATCAGCTTCTTCTCCTACGCCCTGACCGGCGCGTTGGTGATCGTCACCGGGATGGTGATGGGGAATATCGCAGACTACTTCCAGCTGCCCGTTTCCAGCATGAGTAACACCTTCACCTTCCTCAACGCGGGGATCCTGATCTCTATCTTCCTGAATGCCTGGCTGATGGAAATCGTGCCGCTGAAAACCCAGCTTCGCTTCGGCTTTGTGCTGATGGTCGCCGCCGTGGCGGGGCTGATGCTGAGCCACAGCATCGCCCTGTTCTCTGCCGCCATGTTCGTGCTCGGCCTGGTTAGCGGGATCACCATGTCGATCGGTACGTTCCTGATTACCCATATGTATGAAGGCCGCCAGCGCGGCGCGCGCCTGCTGTTTACCGACTCCTTCTTCAGCATGGCCGGCATGATCTTCCCGATGGTCGCGGCCGTTCTGCTGGCCCGCAGCATTGAATGGTACTGGGTCTATGCCTGCATTGGTCTCGTCTACGTGGCGATCTTTATTCTGACCTTCGGCTGCGAGTTCCCGATACTGGGCAAGAAAGCGCAAACCACGGCAGAGCCTGTGGCGAAAGAGAAATGGGGTATCGGCGTGCTGTTCCTCTCCATCGCCGCCTTGTGCTACATCCTGGGCCAGCTGGGCTTTATCTCCTGGGTCCCGGAATACGCCAAAGGTCTGGGCATGAGCCTGAACGATGCGGGTAAACTGGTGAGCGATTTCTGGATGTCTTACATGTTCGGCATGTGGGCGTTTAGCTTCATCCTGCGCTTCTTCGACCTGCAGCGCATTCTGACCGTGCTGGCAGGTCTGGCGACCGTGCTGATGTATCTGTTCATCAACGGTTCCCCGGAACATATGCCGTGGTTCATTCTGACCCTGGGCTTCTTCTCCAGCGCGATCTACACCTCGATCATCACCCTGGGCTCTCTGCAGACCAAAGTGGCCTCGCCGAAGCTGGTTAACTTCGTTCTGACCTGCGGCACCATCGGCACCATGCTGACCTTCGTGGTGACGGGCCCGATCGTTGCCCACAGCGGCCCGCTGGCCGCGCTGCACACCGCGAACGGTCTGTACGCCGTGGTGTTCATCATGTGCTTCATCCTGGGCTTTGTGACCCGCCACCGCCAGCACAACGCGGTAGCGGCATCGCACTAAACCCTGCGCCCCTTTGCATTACGCAGAGGGGCTGTTTCTGGCGAAACTGACCTCTTCTCCTCCGGTATCCATCTGGATCCAGGTCTGCGCCAGCTGCGTGGTGGCGATAATCCGCCCCTGACGAATCGACCAGCGCACCGGCACCTGACAGCGCACCGCTTCAAACCCGCTCTCCGCAGGCAAAATAATCAGATTTGCCGGGTTTCCCGTTTCAATACCGTAATCGCTCAGGCCGAAGGTACGGGCGCTGTTATGGGTGATCAGGTTCAGGCCGCTGTCGATTTGCGGATAGCCCATCATCTGGCAGACGTGTAGCCCCATATGCAGCACCTGCAGCATATTGCCGGTGCCGAGCGGGTACCACGGGTCGAAGACGTCGTCGTGACCAAAGCAGACGTTAATGCCCGCCTCCTGCAGTTCTTTCACGCGGGTGATACCGCGACGCTTCGGATAGTCATCAAAGCGCCCCTGCAGGTGGATGTTGACCAGCGGGTTAGCAACGAAGTTAATCCCCGACATCTTCAGCAGACGGAAGAGCCGCGAAGTGTAAGCGCCGTTGTAGGAGTGCATGGCGGTGGTGTGGCTGGCCGTCACGCGCGGGCCGATGCCAGCCTCATACGCCAGCGTGGCCACCGTCTCGACAAACCGCGACTGTTCGTCGTCGATTTCATCGCAGTGGATATCCAGCGGACGGTCATACTTCTTCGCCAGTTCAAAAGCGATGTGCAGCGACTGGACGCCATATTCCCGGGTAAATTCGAAGTGCGGGATCGCCCCGACCACGTCGGCCCCCAGTTTTAACGCCTCTTCCAACAGCGCCGCGCCGTTCGGGTAAGAGAGAATACCTTCCTGCGGAAACGCGACGATTTGCAGCGTTACCCACGGCGCCACCTCCTGCTTCACCTCCAGCATCGCCTTCAGGGCGGTGAGCGTCGGGTCAGAGACATCCACATGGGTACGAACAAACTGGATGCCGTTAGCGATTTGCCACTTCAGCGTTTTCCAGGCGCGTGCTTTCACATCCTCATGGCTGAGCAGCGCCTTGCGCTCCGCCCAGCGTTCAATGCCTTCGAACAGCGTGCCGGACTGGTTCCAGTTCGGCTCCCCCGCCGTCTGGGTGGTATCAAGATGAATATGCGGCTCGATGAACGGTGGGAGAGCGAGACCACCGCGCGCGTTCAGTACCTCATAACTTTCGGCGTGGGTATCGTCCATGGGGGTGATGTCACCAAATCGCCCGTTCTCGATGGCAAGTTGCCACAGCCCATCCCGACCCGGTAAACGCACATTCTGAACAAGCCATAACGGTGATGTAGACATACCTTTCCCCTCATAAACGCAGCTGATATTCAGGCGTATCGATTTTTGCAAAACCGCCCCTGAGTTGTACACAAATTCAACGAACACGAAAAGCCTGCGATTTCCGCCACTTATAAAAATCCTGACAAATCAGTCATATACCACCTAAGGAGTAGGCGAAGACGTATTTGATTTGCATCAATAAGCGCCCCTGCTGAATCGTTAAGGTAGGCAATAATAGAAAAGAAATCGAGGCAATAATGAGCAAAGTCAGACTCGCTATCATCGGTAACGGTATGGTCGGCCACCGCTTTATTGAGGATCTTCTCGATAAGGCCGATGCTGAGCAGTTCGATATTACCGTGTTCTGTGAAGAACCCCGCAAGGCATACGATCGTGTGCACTTGTCTTCCTACTTCTCCCATCATACCGCCGAAGAGCTCTCTCTGGTGCGCGAAGGTTTCTACGAGAAGCATGGCGTAAAAGTGCTGGTGGGCGAACGCGCTATCACCATCAACCGTCAGGAAAAAGTGATCCACTCCAGTGCTGGCCGTACGGTTTTTTACGACAAGCTGATCATGGCGACAGGCTCGTACCCGTGGATCCCGCCGATTAAAGGCTCGGAAACGCAGGATTGCTTCGTTTACCGTACCATTGAAGATCTCAACGCCATTGAATCCTGTGCGCGTCGAAGCAAACGCGGCGCGGTGGTGGGCGGCGGCCTGCTGGGCCTGGAGGCCGCAGGCGCGCTGAAAAACCTCGGCGTGGAAACCCACGTCATCGAATTTGCCCCGATGCTGATGGCCGAACAGCTCGACCACATGGGTGGTGACCAGCTGCGTCGTAAAATCGAAAGCATGGGCGTGAAGGTTCACACCAGCAAGAACACCAAAGAGATCGTTCAGGAAGGGACTGAAGCGCGCAAAACCATGCGCTTTGCCGACGGCAGCGAGCTGGAGGTGGACTTCATCGTCTTCTCCACCGGTATTCGTCCACGCGACAAGCTGGCGACCCAGTGCGGTCTGGCCGTCGCGCAGCGCGGCGGGATCATGATTAACGACACCTGCCAGACCTCCGATCCGGATATCTACGCCATCGGCGAATGCGCCAGCTGGAACAACCGCGTATACGGCCTGGTGGCGCCGGGCTACAAAATGGCGCAGGTCGCCGTGGATCATATCCTCGGCAGCGAAAACGCCTTCACCGGCGCAGACATGAGCGCCAAGCTGAAGCTGCTGGGCGTGGATGTAGGCGGTATTGGCGATGCGCACGGCCGCACCCCGAATTCCCGCAGCTACGTCTATCTGGACGAAAGCAAAGAGGTCTACAAACGACTCATCGTCAGCCAGGACAACAAAACCCTGCTCGGCGCGGTGCTGGTGGGCGACACCAGCGACTTCGGTAACCTGCTCCAGCTGGTGCTCAACGCCATCGAGCTGCCGGAAAACCCGGACGCGCTGATCCTCCCGGCGCACGCCTCCAGCGGCAAGCCGTCCATCGGCGTGGATAAACTGCCGGACAGCGCGCAGATTTGCTCCTGCTTCGACGTGACCAAAGGCATGCTGATCTCCGCGATCAACAAAGGGTGTCACACCGTTGCGGCGCTGAAAGCGGAAACCAAAGCCGGTACCGGCTGCGGCGGCTGTATTCCGCTGGTCACTCAGGTGCTGAACGCCGAACTGGCGAAACAGGGCATCGAAGTGAACAACAACCTGTGCGAGCACTTCGCGTATTCTCGCCAGGAGCTGTACCACCTGATCCGCGTGGAAGGCATTAAGTCCTTCGACGAACTGCTGGCGAAGCACGGCCAGGGCTACGGCTGTGAAGTGTGTAAACCGACCGTCGGCTCCCTGCTGGCCTCCTGCTGGAACGAGTACGTGCTCAAGCCCGAGCATACGCCGCTGCAGGATACCAACGACAACTTCCTGGCCAACATCCAGAAAGACGGCACCTACTCCGTGATTCCACGCTCGGCGGGTGGTGAAATTACTCCGGAAGGGCTGGTCGCGGTGGGCCGTATCGCACGTGAATTTAACCTCTACACCAAAATTACCGGCTCCCAGCGTATCGGCCTGTTTGGCGCGCAGAAGGACGACCTGCCGGAAATCTGGCGTCAGCTGATTGAAGCGGGCTTCGAAACCGGCCACGCGTACGCTAAAGCGCTGCGCATGGCGAAAACCTGCGTGGGCAGCACCTGGTGTCGCTACGGCGTCGGCGACAGCGTGGGCTTCGGCGTTGAGCTGGAAAACCGCTACAAAGGCATCCGTACCCCGCACAAAATGAAGTTCGGCGTCTCCGGCTGCACCCGCGAATGTGCGGAAGCGCAGGGTAAAGACGTGGGTATTATTGCCACCGAGAAAGGCTGGAACCTGTATGTGTGCGGCAACGGCGGGATGAAACCGCGCCATGCGGACCTGCTGGCGGCGGATCTCGATCATGACACGCTGATTCAGTATCTCGATCGCTTCATGATGTTCTACATCCGTACCGCCGATAAGCTGACCCGTACCGCCTCCTGGCTCGATAACCTCGAGGGCGGCATCGACTACCTGAAATCGGTCGTTATCGACGACAAGCTGGGCCTGAACGAACATCTGGAAGCGGAAATGGCACGCCTGCGCGAGGCGGTGATCTGCGAGTGGACGGAAACCGTCAACACCCCGGCGGCGCAGACGCGCTTCAAACACTTTATCAACAGCACCCAGCGCGACCCGAACGTACAGGTTGTGCCGGAGCGCGAACAGCATCGTCCGGCGACGCCGTATGAACGTATTCCGGTCACGCTGGTGGAGGAAAACGCATGAGCCAGTGGGTAAACATCTGCAATATTAACGACATTCTCCCCGCCACCGGCGTCTGTGCGCTGCTGGGCAACGAGCAGGTGGCGATTTTCCGCCCTCGCCACGATGAACAGGTTTTTGCCATCAGCAATATTGACCCGTTCTTTGAGGCCAGCGTGCTCTCCCGCGGCCTGATTGCCGAGCACCAGGGTGAACTGTGGGTCGCCAGCCCGTTGAAAAAGCAGCGTTTCCGCTTAACCGACGGACTCTGCATGGAAGATGAAAGCTTCTCGGTCAAACACTACGACGTCCGCGTGAAGGACGGCGAGGTGCAGCTGAAAGCGTAACCCCTCGCCTTTTCAACAGGAAAGGCTTATGACCCCTTATGGGTAACGGCAGGAAAAACCGTATGTTCTGTACGATTCCTGCTGTTATCCTGACGTCAATTCTTCCCCCGCCATGAATGCTGTGAGGTAACGTCGTGGATCACCTGCCGATTTTTTGTCAATTACGCAACCGCGACTGCCTGCTCGTGGGCGGCGGCGACGTGGCCGAGCGCAAAGCGCGCCTGCTGTTAGAGGCTGGCGCCCGCCTGACCGTGAATGCCCTTTCCTTCGCCCCCCAGTTTGAGGTTTGGGCCCAGGAAGGGATGCTCACGCTGGAGCAGGGCGCGTTTAATGAATCCCTGCTGGATACCTGCTGGCTGACTATTGCCGCGACGGATGACGATGAAGTGAACCAGCGCGTGAGCGACGCCTGCGAAGCGCGCCGTATCTTCTGCAACGTGGTGGATGCGCCGAAAGAGGCCAGCTTTATCATGCCGTCGATTATCGACCGCTCGCCGCTGATGATTGCGGTCTCGTCCGGGGACGTTCGCCGGTTCTCGCGCGTCTGCTGCGGGAAAAACTGGAAGCCCTGTTGCCCCAGCATCTTGGCCAGATTGCGCATTATGCCGGGCAGCTGCGTTCACGCGTGAAGCAAACCTTCGCGACCGTGGGCGAGCGCCGTCGCTTCTGGGAAAAATTCTTTGTGAACGACAGGCTGGCGCAGTCGCTCGCGAATCAGGACACCAAAGCCGTTGAAGAAACGACCGAACAGCTGCTGAGCGAACCGCTGGACCATCGCGGCGAAGTGGTGCTGGTGGGCGCAGGCCCCGGTGATGCGGGTTTGCTGACGCTGAAAGGGCTACAGCAGATCCAGCAGGCCGATATTGTGGTGTACGACCGTCTGGTGTCCGATGACATTATGAATCTGGTCCGTCGCGACGCCGACCGCGTCTTCGTGGGCAAACGGGCGGGCTACCACTGCGTGCCGCAGGAGGAGATCAACCAGATCCTGTTACGCGAGGCGCAGAAAGGTAAGCGCGTGGTGCGCCTTAAGGGCGGCGATCCGTTTATCTTTGGGCGCGGCGGCGAGGAGCTGGAAACCCTGTGCGACGCGGGCATTCCGTTCTCTGTCGTGCCCGGCATTACGGCGGCATCCGGCTGTTCAGCGTACTCTGGCATTCCGCTGACCCATCGCGATTACGCCCAGAGCGTACGTCTGGTGACGGGCCACCTGAAGACCGGCAGCGAGCTGGACTGGCATAACCTGGCCGCTGAAAAGCAGACGCTGGTGTTCTACATGGGGCTCAATCAGGCCGCCACGATTCAGGCGAAGCTGCTGGAGCACGGTATGAATGCGGATATGCCCGTCGCGCTAGTCGAAAACGGCACCGCCATTACGCAGCGCGTGGTGGATGGCGTGCTGACGCAGTTAGGCGAGCTGGCGCAGCAGGTTGAAAGCCCGGCGCTGATTGTGGTGGGCCGCGTGGTTGAACTGCGCGACAGGCTAAACTGGTTCTCGAATCACTAACGCATATTCTCCCTTCCTGGAGTAGTCCTTAAGCGGACTACTCCCCTCTTACGCCTACCGATAACATACCGCCCGCATAGTGGAACTTTTCCATTTATTCCCTCGTATTACATCCATTTTTTAGACAAGGAATGCATATGTTCAAACTGGCAAAAGCCGCCGTTCTGGTTGGCCTGTTATCGACGCTGACGGCCTGCACCGGTCACGTACAGAACACCAAAAATAATTGCAGCTACGATTATCTGCTGCACCCGGCGATCTCCATTTCGAAAATCATCGGTGGTTGCGGCCCGGCAGCACAGCAGTAAGCGTTTTACAGGCGTAAAAAAAACCGGGGTGTCCCGGTTTTTTTGTTGGCGTAGAGCGGTTTTTTGTCGGGTGGCGGCTTTGCCTTACCCGACCTACACGATCCTGTAGGCCGGGTAAGCGTTAGCGCCACCCGGCAAGCAGACTCAAGGCTTCGCAACAAACCCAATCGCGTTGTACACCGCTTTCAGGGTTTCGGACGCGCGCGCGCTGGCTTTTTCCGCGCCCTCTTTCATCACTTTCTGCAGGAAAGCTTCGTCGTTACGGTAGCGGTGATAACGCTCCTGCAGCTCGGTCAGCATGCCGGAAACGGCATCTGCCACTTCGCCTTTCAGGTGGCCGTACATCTTGCCTTCGAAGTGTTTTTCCAGCTCTGGGATGCTCTGGCCGGTGACGCCGGAGAGGATATCCAGCAGGTTGGAGACGCCCGCTTTGTTCTGCACATCGTAGCGCACTACAGGCGGCTCGTCGGAATCGGTCACCGCGCGCTTGAGTTTTTTCACCACCGATTTCGGATCTTCCAGCAGGCCGATAACGTTGTTGCGGTTATCGTCAGACTTGGACATCTTCTTGGTCGGCTCCAGCAGCGACATCACGCGCGCGCCGGACTTCGGAATGAAAGGCTCAGGCACTTTAAACACATCGCCGTAAATCGCATTAAAGCGCTGGGCGATATCGCGGCTCAGCTCCAGGTGCTGCTTCTGGTCTTCACCCACCGGGACCTGGTTAGTCTGGTACAGCAGAATGTCTGCCGCCATCAGCACCGGATAGTCAAACAGACCGGCGTTGATGTTTTCTGAGTAGCGCGCGGATTTATCCTTGAACTGGGTCATGCGGCTCAGCTCGCCGAAATAGGTGTAGCAGTTCAGCGCCCAGCCCAGCTGCGCGTGCTCCGGCACGTGAGACTGAACGAAGATGGTGCTCTTCTCTGGATCAATACCGCAGGCCAGGTACAGCGCCAGGGTGTCCAGCGTGGCTTTGCGCAGCTTCTCAGGATCCTGACGCGCGGTGATCGCATGGAGATCGACGATGCAGTAAATGCAATGGTAGTCATCCTGCATGCTGACCCACTGACGTAACGCACCCATGTAGTTACCAATGGTCAATTCACCTGAAGGCTGTGCGCCACTAAAAACGATGGGCTTAGTCATTATTCAATTCCTGATGTTCACTGTGCGAAAGCCCGAGTGCGGGCAACAAATCTTTGAAGTGGTCGAAAACGACGTCCGGCTCACTCAGCGTGATGGCTTCACCGTAGTTGTAGCCATAGGTTAACCCCACGGAAGGACACCCGGCCGCGCGGGCAGCCAGAATATCATTGCGTGAATCGCCGACAAAGAGCAGCTCCGCAGGCGTTAAGGATAATTTTCCTGCCACCAGCAGCAGCGGTTCCGGATGAGGCTTTTTGTTTTGCACATCATCGCCGCCCACAATGACGGAGAAATACTTCGCGATATCGAGCGCGTCGAGCAGCGGTGCGACAAACGGCGTGGGTTTGTTGGTCACCAGACCCAGCGGGATGCCCTTCGCGTGCAGCGCACTCAGCGTTTCCTGAACGTCCGGGAACAGGAAGCTGCCCTCCTCGACGGTCTCTTCATAGAAACGATCGAACAGTTTGCGCAGAATACGCAGCTGCTCTTCCTGCGGGATGTCCGCGTGATCGACGCTCGGTTTACCCTGGGCGGAACGCTGTGACGCACGCTCCTGACGCGCCCACGTCAACGCGCGCTCCATCAGAACATCGGCGCCGTTGCCAATCCACGTAACGACACGCTCTTCACCCGCAACGGGGAGTTCAAGTGCATACAGCGCCTGGTCAACGGCGCTCGTTAAGCCCGGCGCGCTGTCAACCAGCGTGCCGTCGAGGTCGAATGCCACACCCCGAATAGCCTGTAATTTATCCATGACTTACCTTCGCCAGCTCGCGGCGCATTTCATCGATGACTTTTTTGTAATCCGGTTGGTCAAAAATGGCTGAACCGGCAACGAACATATCCGCGCCTGCCGCCGCAATTTCACCAATGTTATTCACTTTCACGCCGCCGTCCACTTCCAGGCGAATATCGTAGCCTGACTCGTCAATACGACGGCGGACTTCACGCAGCTTATCCAGCGTGTGAGGGATGAATGACTGGCCGCCAAAGCCCGGGTTAACGGACATCAGCAGGATCACGTCCAGCTTGTCCATGACATAGTCGAGATAGCTCAGCGGCGTGGCCGGGTTAAACACCAGACCCGCTTTACAGCCGTTCTCTTTGATCAGCTGCAGCGTGCGATCCACATGTTCAGAGGCTTCCGGATGGAAGGTGATGATGCTGGCACCCGCCGCGGCGAAGTCAGGCACGATGCGGTCAACCGGTTTCACCATCAGGTGAACGTCGATCGGGGCGGTAATGCCATAGTTACGCAGCGCCTTGAGCACCATCGGACCGATGGTCAGGTTTGGAACGTAGTGGTTATCCATCACGTCGAAATGGACGACATCCGCGCCAGCCGCCAGTGCGTTGGCAGTGTCTTCACCCAGGCGGGCAAAATCGGCCGACAGAATTGAGGGAGCAATCAAAAACTGTTTCATCCGCTTCTCCTTGAAATGTGTTTACCGGCGGGCAAAACGGCTCAGGGGCGATAAAGAGCCAGGAGTTCGTCCACCTTTTTACGTGTGCCGCCGTTGCTGCTAATGCTACGCCGCACCTTAACCTGAAAATGCTTCGCGGCTTTGTACCATTCGCGCGTATCAGGCGTGTCGTGATTCGAAATTAACACCGGAATTCTTTTGCTGACCAGCTTTTCCGCCATCTCCGCCAGGCGCGCCTGCTCGGCAGGGCTGAAGCTGTTAGTGTGATAGGCGGTGAAGTTCGCCGTCGCAGACAGCGGCGCGTATGGCGGGTCGCAGTAAACCACTGAATTTACGCCAGCCAGCTCCATACACTCTTCATAGGAGAGGCAATGGAACTCCGCGTTCTGTGCTTTTTCGGCAAAGTGATACAGCTCGTCCTGTGGGAAATACGGGCGCTTATAGCGGCCAAAAGGCACGTTAAATTCCCCACGAAGATTATACCGGCACAGGCCATTGTAACCATGCCGGTTGAGATAGAGGAACAGCAGGGCTCTGCGGAACGGATCCTGGCTTTGGTTAAACTCCGCGCGGAACTGGTAGTAAACGTCCGGGTTATTGTTCTCGGGCGTAAACAGTTTGCGCGCCTCGGCGACATACTCATCGGTACGCAGCTTAACGATGTTATAGAGGCTGATAAGGTCGCTGTTGATATCCGCCAGGATATAACGAGAAAAATCGGTGTTGAGGAACACCGATCCCGCACCCACGAAAGGTTCGATAAGGCACTCGCCTTTAGGCAGGTGCTTTTTAATATCATCGAGCAGGGGGTATTTCCCCCCTGCCCATTTCAGAAAAGCGCGATTTTTTTTCATGCTGACTAACTGATTACACCTTCTCCGGCTGTGGAGAAAGCTCCGACAGCATCCTGCGCTTTAAACATTACTTCAGATCGGCCTGAACCTGATGAATCGGCTTCGCCCATGGGTTCTTCGCCTGAACGTCAGCTGGCAGCGCCGCTACGGCACGTTTTGCTTCATCTTTGGACGAATAAACACCGCTCACCAGCACATACCACGGCTGACCGTTACGGGTCGTCTGATAAACAACGTAGTTTTTCAGATTTGATTTCTTCGCCCAACTGTTGAGGTTGTCATAGTTAGACGAACTGCTCAGCTGCAGCGTGTAGTTGCTGGATGGCGCAGATTTCAGCGATCCAACGTTGCCAGCCGTTTTACCTGCCGCGCTGCTGGAGGCTGTTGCCGTCGCTGCTGGCGCCGCTGTGGCAGCCGGTGCTGTGGTTGTCGCCGTGGCTTTCGGCGCAGTCTGCGTGACGGGCGCTTTAGCAGGCTCGCTCACCGCAGCCGTTTCAGTGTGTTTCGGCTGCGCCGGAACAGCTTTCACTTCAGGCGCCTTCACCACTACCTGAGGTTTGGTTTCACGCTTAGGCTCAATCACCGCCTGCTTACGTTCAGGACGTGTCGCAGTCTGCGTCTGGCGCGGCTTGGTTTCCGTCGCAGCCGTTTGCGGCTGAGCGTTACCACCGCGAACCGGGGCAACGGTTGCAGGTTCAGTTGGCAGCGTAGAGTTAACCACGACGTTATCAACCTGCTGCTGGTTCTGCGGCTGCGTCAGCGCATTGTTCAGGTCTCCCTGAACTTCCACACGCTGCTGACCTTCAGGCGCAGCAGGTGCCTGACCCTGAGCAGGGGTTGAAGAAACAGGCGGCAGAGAAACATCCTGCGGCGCTGTGGTGTTCCCTGCGGTCTGCTCAGCAGAAGTGGCACCCGGCGCTGGCTGTGCACCATTCGCCTGGTCGGACGCATCGTTACCGGAAAGGTTGATGCTCTTCTCAGCGGAAGCCGTTTGCTCGGTTGTGTTCGTTGACGGTGCTTTAAGCGCGGAGCCAATGCCGACAATCAGCAGCACAAGCACCAGAACGCCAAGGCCCATCATAATATACTGGCGGGAAGCCGGTTTTGGCGCAGCGGCTTTTTTACGTTTACGCGGGCGACGCTCTACAGGCGGTTCGTCCATTGAATCTTCTTCGGACTCATAATCCTCTTCTGCTCGCTCTTCGTGCGCGTTGCGGCTGCGCGAAGGACGACGATCGTCTGCATCCAGATCAACATCGTCAAAGTTGATCTGCGGCTCGTTATCACGTTCTGAAGATTGACGAGAACGACCAGTACGACGATCGCTGGGATCGGGTTTCAGCTCGTCTTCTGGTTTGAATTCATCCATTTAACACCCCACTCAAAGGCTTATGCCAACGACTTTGCATTTCACCTGAAGCTAAACGACCACCTGCGACAGTGGCCTGACCTTTCTAGTTGTTACGCCTGCTGACAGTCAGCGATAGCGCCAAGAACGACATCGTGCGGCACTCCGCCGCGTACTTCACTCTTCCCTATTGCAAGCGGGAGTACAAGACGCATCTCACCTGCCAATACTTTTTTATCGCGCATCATGTGGGGTAAATACGCTTGCGCCGACATCTCCTGCGGCCCGGTCACCGGCAAACCAGCACGCTCAAGCAGCGCAATGATACGTGCCGTCTCTTCCGGTTTAAACTGTCCGAGACGTTCAGAGGTGCGGGCAGCCATCACCATGCCGGCCGCGACGGCTTCACCGTGCAGCCAGTTGCCGTAGCCCATTTCGGCTTCAATCGCGTGACCAAACGTATGCCCAAGATTCAGTAAAGCACGTAAGCCCGTTTCACGCTCGTCTGCGGCAACAACTTCTGCTTTCAGCTCACAGCAACGACGAATGCAGTATGCCAGTTTAGCCTCATCGAGGCCCAGCAACGCATCCATATTCTCTTCAAGCCAGCTAAAGAACTCACCGTCCAGAATAATGCCGTATTTGATCACTTCCGCCAGACCCGAAGCCAGTTCGCGCTTCGGCAGCGTTTTCAGACAGTCGAGATCCACCACCACCGACGCGGGCTGGTAGAACGCGCCAATCATGTTTTTACCGAGCGGATGGTTCACTGCCGTTTTGCCACCGACAGAGGAGTCGACCTGGGACAGCAACGTGGTTGGAATTTGAATAAAACGGACGCCACGCTGATAGCTTGCGGCCGCAAAGCCGGTCAGATCGCCCACAACACCGCCGCCCAGGGCAAGCAGTGTTGTATCGCGACCATGCGGTTTTTGCAGCAATGCGGTAAAGACGGTATCCAGTACCGTCAGGCTTTTATACTGCTCGCCATCGGGGAGAATCACACTGTCGACTTTTACGCCCGCCTGCTCAAGCAGGTGGCGCACACGGTCGAGATAAAGCGGAGCCAGCGTCTCATTGGTGACCAGCATCGCCTGATCACCCGCTTTCAGTGGTAAAAAGGAAGCTGGGTCGTTAAACAAACCAGCCGCGATGGTGATAGGGTAACTACGTTCCCCGAGAGTAACTGTAATCCTCTCCATGACGCGACATCCACCTTTAATGCTTTTACCCGCAGGCGAGTGTATATAAAGCCAGAATCAGTTGCTTTCCAGCATATGAATAATCTGGTTTGCAACCACTTTAGCGCTCTGGTCGTCAGTACGAATGGTCACATCAGCAATCTCTTCATACAGCGGATTGCGTTCATCGGCCAACGCTTCCAGAACTTCGCGTGGTGGCGTTTCAACCTGCAGCAGCGGGCGCTTTTTATCGCGCTGCGTACGTGCCAGCTGTTTCTCAATGGTCGTCTCAAGATAGACCACTACGCCACGGGCGGAGAGACGGTTGCGGGTTTCGCGAGATTTCACAGAGCCGCCGCCTGTTGCCAGAACGATGCCCTGTTTTTCCGTGAGTTCGTTGATCACTTTTTCTTCTCGGTCACGGAAACCTTCTTCGCCTTCTACGTCGAAAACCCAGCCCACATCAGCTCCGGTTCGTTTCTCAATCTCTTGATCAGAATCGTAAAATTCCATATTGAGTTGTTGAGCTAACTGACGCCCAATAGTGCTTTTGCCGGCACCCATAGGCCCAACCAGAAAGATATTGCGTTTCTCTGCCATTTTATCGGTACTACTAAGACTATTCGTTAATGGTAATCCCCGCTTCGCAGACACCCGGCGTAGCAGGACATGAACTGAAACCTCATATGCAATAGAGCGAGAGTCAGACTAAAAATTATCTCAATACTCCGGCTTGTTTGGCAACTGATTAAATCACCGCGCCGGGCGCATAAGGTAATAAGACGTAAGTCCAACTCAAATCGGTACTCCTTGTATGCTAATTCATGCCCCACGTCAAACATCTGCAACAAACTGAATGCAAAATCATTGCGGGGATCGTTACCCGTCAGCGAATACCGACCAGACGTGGTGTAATAAACACCACTAATTCACGCCGTTCGTTGTCTTTCCCGTCATGACGAAAAAGCGACCCAATCCAGGGGATGCTTCCCAGACCGGGTACGCTGTCACTGCCGGTTTTGTTCTTCTGGGAAAAAATTCCGCCCAACGCCAGCGTTTCTCCACTTTTTACCTCCACCTGGGTTTCTATCTCCTGCTTGTCGATAGCCAGCGTTTCGCCATCGGCCTGCTGCAGAACCTGTCCCGGCATATTTTCGCTGATGTGTAGTTTCAGGCGCACGCGTCCCCCCGGTAAGACCACCGGTGTGACCTCCATTCCGAGTACCGCCTCTTTAAACTCAACGGAGGTGGCGCCGCTTTCCCCGCTTGAGACCTGATACGGAATTTCGCTGCCCTGCTTGATACTGGCCGGTTGCCCGTGCGAGGCCAGCAGCCGCGGGCTGGCGATGATATCGACCTGCTGTTTTTGCTCCAGCGCTGAGAGCTCCAGATCCAGCAGCCGACCATTGATCCTCCCGATATTAAAACCCACGTGGCTGGTAGCGCTGGCGACGGAAAGATCGCTGCCCAGCGTCGTCAGTCGTCCAACCTTGCCCGCGTCGGTCGCGTCGGCGAGATTCCACTTCACCCCAAGCTCACGCAGGCTTTTTTCGTTAATGGTCACAATATGCGCCGCCAGCTCGACCTGATCGATGGGAATATCCATCTGGGCGGCCCAGCGCTGCAGCGTTTCCACCACCGTCTGGTTATCGCGGATCAGCAGACGGTTGGTACGCGTGTCGACAGACAAACTCCCCTTTGGGCTCAGGAGTTTTTCCGCGGCTTTTTGCAGCTCCCCGGCATCGGCATAGGAAAAGGGAATGCCCTGAGTGACCAGCGGGGCATCAAGCTGTCGACGCGCCTGTTCCTGCTCTGAACGCTCCCGCTGCTCACGCTGCCAGGCCGCGGTATGCACATAAAAAATGCCGCCTTCCTCGCGCAAGACGAGTCCGGCACTGGTGACAACCGTCCGTAACGCCTGCCGCCAGGGGACGCGCGTCAGGTTTAGCGAAAGCGTGCCGCTGACATCAGGCGATACCACCAGATTACGGTTCTCCTGTGCGACCAGGGCCTGTAACACCTGAACCACAGGAACGTCATCCACCACCAGCGTGACCGGTTTTGGCTCGGCGGCCCACAGGGGATGGCTGAACGCCAGCAGCCACAGCATTATCCGTAAATTCATTTTTGTCCGTTCCTTCTCGTTGCCACGTCCATTTTCCCGGGTCACAGGTGTCACCCACATCAACTGCCAGCTCCGCTGCATTGATGGCTGTTATCCTCCAGCCTGACGGGAAGCGCTCATGCGTTTTCAGCCGGTACCAGCGCTTTTGCCCATCCTGTAAAATGCCGATAGTCTCCTGCCCTTCCACCATGCCGCGAAAGTGCCACTGCGCCAGCTCGCCAATGGCGCAAGGATCGTCCGGGGGACGGAACGGATCGCGCATACCGGTTAATAGCAACACTGAGCAAACCAGCAAAAATCGCGCGCTATTCCGCATGTTCCAGCTCCAGCCGCAGGCGTAACGCCGAACCTTGTGGCGAAATCGTGAAAGCCGCGATCTGCACATCCTGCTGTGCCAGCCGGGAAAAAAGTTCCGGAATGGCCTGCCACTCCGCATCCAGCGCCAGCTCCACTCCATTTTGCAGCGGCTTCCAGTGAACCAGCGTCGTCTCATCGCCCTGAAAATCGAGGGGGGAGAACGGCGTCAGCGCCCGTGCTTTTACAGCGTCCGGACGAAACGGCACCTTTCTGACGGCAGGCCATAACGCCGTGTTCGTGCTCACATCTTCAATCAGCTGGCGTTGTTGTTCAGCACACTGCTTGTCTACCGGTCTGAGCAACGCCCCCCACACGACCAGTCCTGCCAGGAGACTCCCCAGGCACCAGCAGAGTACCCGATGCCGGGGACGGCTTTCGCACCAGCGTTCTACCAGGGTATTCACGCGTTACTCCTCGCTTTTGAGATGAAGCGTAAACAGCCAGTGCCCCCGGCTATCCTGTCGAAGCTCGCCCGCCGTCCCGGACGTAAAGCCCGCGAGTTGTCCCAGCCCATCGCGCAGGGCTGAGAGGGCCGGCAGGGTGAGGGCATAACCGGTCAATATCAGCGCAGGCGGCTGATAGCGCAGCTCTGTCAGCCAGACCTGTGAAGGAATGGCGCTGGAAAGGGATTCCAGCACCGGTTGCCATGCGCGTCGTTGCAGGGTCTGCACGGGCATTTGCGCCTGTGCGGTCAGTCTTTGTCGGGCGACAAGCGCGTGCTGCACGGACTGCATTCCCATCAGATCCGTTTGCAGCGCCCGCAGCCTCACGAGATGGTTCATCCGCAAACAGAAAAAGACCACGAACAGCAACAGCACTGTGCCGACACACATTGCGCCCCAGAAACGCAGGCATCGCGTGCGCCGCTGCTGTCGCCAGGGCAAAAAGTTCAGGATGCTCATTCGGGCACCTCGCTCATGGCCAACGCCAGCGCAACGGTATAGTCAGCGCCGCATTCCGGCAGCGGAGCCTGGCAGCGCGCCAGGATTTCCCACGGATCACGTTGGCGATCAAACAGCGCGATGTCATTTGGCTCCAGAGCCAGCAGCGCCGCCAGCGCGGCCACGTTTTCTGCTTCGGTAGTTAAGCGGCGTCCCCACTGGTGGCGCATCGCCCAGAGCCACTGCCGATCGTCCCGCCAGGCGACGCACTGCGCCGGTGCCAGCGCAGGAAGAAGATTCGTCAGCGCGCTGGCATCCGGGGTAATGGTCACCAGCCGCAAACGCAGCGTTTTCGCCAGCGCCAGAAGGGTGTCGACCTCGTTGTTTTGTGCGGCCGTCACCTGAAAGGTATTGCTGAAAGTATCCTGCGCGTAATCGAAACAGAGGGTATCGGCAGACATCTCCAGTTCGCGGGCGAGCGCGGCGCCAAGCCATGAAAGCTGCTCGCTGTCGCGCAGCGCAACGGTTGGACGGGGAAGTGAGCGCTGCAGGGTGCGTGCTGCCGGAAAAGAGAGGAACACCCGATGGGCGTGCGGCAGCGTTTTTCGCCAGTCGCGTAACGCATCAACCAGCTGTTCTGGCTGACAAATTTTGCCGTCACGAATGATGTCTTTGGCCAGTGGGATTGCCCACCAGCGCCGCAGGCGCCAGCCGGTCTTCTCCCGGGCCAGCGCCACGATCAGCACCCTATCCTGTTGAATATGAACGCCCGTTTGCCATGTTTTGAAGGCCATGCTTCACGATCTCCTTATCGCCCGTCGCCCTGACGGCTATATCAATGAATCAGGCTTGCCTTTATACTACCGCGCGATTGTTTAGAAACTGCCCAAGTGAAACCAAATGGGAAATCTCCGGTGAAGTTCGTAAAGTATTTATTCATCCTTGCAGTCTGTTGCATTCTGCTGGGAGCAGGCTCGATTTACGGTTTGTACAAATATATTGAGCCACAGCTACCTGATGTCGCCACGCTTCGCGATGTGCGTCTCCAGATCCCGATGCAGGTCTATAGCGCCGATGGCGAGCTCATGGCGCAGTATGGCGAGAAGCGTCGTATTCCGTTGACCTTAAACCAAATCCCTCCGGTGATGGTGAAAGCCTTTATCGCCACGGAGGACAGCCGTTTTTACGAGCACCACGGTGTCGATCCGGTGGGGATTTTCCGTGCCGCGAGCATTGCGCTGTTCTCAGGTCACGCCTCTCAGGGGGCGAGCACCATTACGCAGCAGCTGGCGCGTAACTTCTTCCTCAGCCCTGAAAAGACGCTGACCCGTAAGATCAAAGAGGTGTTCCTTGCGATCCGTATTGAGCAGCTGCTGAGCAAAGACGAGATCCTTGAGCTGTACCTCAATAAAATCTACCTGGGCTACCGTGCCTATGGCGTGGGGGCGGCCGCGCAGGTGTACTTCGGTAAGCCTGTTGAGCAGCTCACCCTAAGCGAAATGGCCACCATCGCCGGTTTGCCAAAAGCGCCGTCCACGTTTAACCCGCTCTACTCGCTCGACCGCGCCACTGCCCGTCGTAACGTCGTTCTGTCGCGTATGCTGAGCGAAGGCTATATCAGCCAGAGCGAGTATGACCAGGCGCGCAATGACGTCATTGACGCTAACTACCACGCCCCGGAGATCGCCTTCTCAGCGCCTTACCTGACCGAAATGGTTCGCCAGGAGATGGTGAATCGCTATGGCGACAAGGCCTATGAAGATGGCTATCGCGTGTACACCACCGTCACCCGTAAAGTGCAGCAGGCGGCGCAGGAAGCGGTACGCAACAACGTGATGGACTACGATATGCGTCACGGCTATCGCGGCCCGTCAAACGTGCTCTGGAAGGTGGGCGAAAGCGCGTGGGACAGCAAAAAAATCACCAGTACGCTGAGAGCGCTGCCTACCTACGGTCCGCTCCTTCCTGCGGTGGTGACGCAGGCCGATCCTCAGGAAGCCGTTGCAACGCTCGCGGACGGTACGTCCGTCTCCCTGCGCATGGACGGTATCCGTTGGGCGCGTCCGTACCGCTCGGATACCCTGCAGGGCGCCACGCCGCGTAAAGTGACCGATGCGGTACAGACCGGGCAGCAAATCTGGGTGCGCAAGGTCGGCGAATCCTGGTGGCTGGCGCAGGTGCCGGACGTCAACTCGGCCCTGGTTTCTATCAATCCGCAGAACGGCGCTGTACTGGCCCTGGTCGGCGGGTTCGATTTCAACCAGAGCAAATTTAACCGCGCCACCCAGGCGCTGCGTCAGGTCGGTTCCAATATCAAACCGTTCCTCTACACGGCCGCGATGGATAAGGGGCTGACCCTCGCCAGCATCCTCAACGACGTGCCAATCTCCCGCTGGGATGCGGGTGCGGGTTCCGACTGGCAGCCGAAGAACTCCCCTGCGGAGTATGCCGGCCCGATTCGCCTTCGTCAGGGTCTGGGACAGTCGAAAAACGTGGTGATGGTGCGTGCCATGCGCGCGATGGGCGTCGACTATGCCGCAGAGTATCTGCAGCGCTTCGGTTTCCCGGCGCAGAACATCGTTCGCACCGAGTCGCTGGCGTTAGGCTCAGCCTCCTTTACGCCGCTTCAGGTCGCGCGCGGATACTCGGTGATGGCCAACGGCGGCTTCCTGATTGACCCGTACTTCATCAGCAAGATCGAGAACGATCAGGGCGGCGTGCTGTTCGAGGCGAAGCCGAAAATTGCCTGTCCTGACTGCGATATTCCGGTCATTTATGGCAATACGCCGAAATCCGAGGTGCTTGAGAATAAGGACATGGAAGACCCTGCCGTGTCGCAGGAGCAGCAGAACGGCGTGGTGCCGCAGCCGCAGCTCGAGCAGGCGAACCAGGCGCTGGTCGCGCAGACCGGCGCGCAGGAGTACGCCCCGCATGTGATCAACACGCCGCTGTCGTTCCTGATCAAGAGCGCGCTGAACACCAATATCTTCGGTGAGCCAGGCTGGCAGGGTACCGGCTGGCGCGCAGGGCGCGATCTGCAGCGCCATGATATCGGCGGTAAAACGGGGACAACCAACAGCTCGAAAGACGCGTGGTTCTCCGGTTACGGTCCCGGCGTAGTGACCTCGGTCTGGATCGGCTTCGACGATCACCGCCGCGATTTAGGACGTACCACGGCATCCGGCGCGATTAAAGATCAGATTTCCGGCTACGAAGGCGGCGCGAAGAGCGCGCAACCGGCCTGGGACGCCTACATGAAGTCCGTTCTTGAAGGCGTGCCGGAGCAGCCGCTGACGCCACCGCCGGGCGTGGTGACGGTCAATATCGACCGCAGCACGGGCCAGCTCGCCAACGGTGGTAACAGTCGCGAAGAGTATTTCATTGAGGGCACGCAGCCAACCACACAGGCGGTGCATGAGGTGGGTACAGAGATCATCGATAACGGCGAAACGCACGAGCTGTTCTAAAAATAAAAATGCCCGGTAAAAACCGGGCAAAGCATCGTAGGCCGGGTAAGGCGAAGCCGCCACCCGGCTTTTTTTATGGCCTACAGTCGCCCCTGCCCCTTCAACCACTCCCGTACCAGGAACAGCGCGCTCACGTTGCGAGCCTCATTAAAGTCAGGGTCTTCCAGCAGATCCATCAGGTGCGCCAGCGGCCAGCGAACCTGCGGCAGCGGCTCCGGCTCATCCCCTTCCAGCGATTCAGGATAGAGATCTTCCGCCACCACGATATTCATTTTGCTGGAAAAATAGGACGGCGCCATGCTCAGTTTTTTCAGGAATGAAAGCTCATTCGCCCCGAAGCCCACCTCTTCTTTCAGCTCGCGGTTGGCCGCTTCAAAGACGGTTTCACCCGGGTCAATAAGCCCTTTCGAGAACCCAAGCTCGTAAGATTCCGTTCCCACCGCGTATTCGCGGATCAAAATCAGATGATCGTCGACAATCGGCACAATCATCACCGCTTCGCGCGACGAGGGGCGCATACGTTCATAAACGCGACGCACACCGTTGCTGAACTCCAGATCCACACTTTCGACATTAAACAGGCGCGATTTGGCGACAGTTTCAACATTCAGAATGGTGGGTTTTTGTAGTGGTTTGCTCATCTTGATGGGTCTTAGCAGTGAGAACTGGGGTTATTGTGCGATACGCCGCACGGTTTCGGCAATGTCAATTGTTCTTTATTTACATTTATGCAACTTATTTGGGATCAATCCTCAATTCAAAACAAATGTCAAGAGGTTGAAATGTTTCCAGGAATTTGCTGATATCGCGCCATAACAGGCTTTGCTATCATCACCGGTCACTGGGATGCGCTTCAGAATGCTCAAGTTCGACTCCATACTTGCCGATAGCCAACCACAGACACTCATTCAATGTAAAGGTGCTACTGACTACACCTGTAAGAAGATAAGTAAGATGGGGAAAGCATGAGCACCATTTTGATTGTTCTCGCTGCTATGCTGGCCGGCGCATTGGTTGCAGGGTGGTTGTACAGGCGTCGCGTACAGCGACGTTATCGTCTGCCCTTTTTAAATGCATTTGCGGGCGCGACCACGCGTAAACTCACGCAAGAAGAGCGCGATGCAGTTGAAAACTATCTCGAAATCCTGAACCGTTCTCAGCTCACGCCTGGGCCAACGGGAGCCACCACTGCGCCCGTCGCGCTAAAGCTTAATGCGCAAAGTGACACCGTGCTCTGCGTGACGCGTTCCATCACACGCTACGGCATTACCACTGATGACCCCAACAAATGGCGCTATTACCTGGATTCCGTCGAAGTGCATCTGCCTCCGTCATGGGAGCAATACATTAATGACGAAAACAGCGTTGAGCTGATTCACACCGATTCGTTGCCTCTGGTTATCTCGCTTAACGGCCACACGCTGAATGAATATCTTCAGGAAGCCCCGCGTTTTGCGCTGGAACGCGCCAGTTCAACACAGGCCTCCATTCGTGGCGAAGAGACAGAGCAGATTGAACTGCTGAACATTCGCCAGGAAACCCATGAAGAGTACGCCCTGAGCCGACCGGACGGTATTCGTGAAGCTCTGCTGATCGTCGCCGCTTTCCTGCTCTTTTTTATCTGCCTGCTGACGCCGGATGTGTTTGTCCCCTGGCTGGCGGGCGGGGCGGTGCTGCTGCTGGCGGGCGGACTTTGGGGGCTCTTTGCTCCACCGGCCAAAACCTCGTTGCGCGAGATCCACTGCCTGCGTGGTACGCCAAAGCGCTGGGGTCTGTTCGGTGAAAACGATCAGGAACACCTCAACAATATTTCGCTGGGAATTATTGACCTGATCTACCCGCGCCACTGGCAACCGTGGATTGCGCAGGATCTGGGCCAGAAAACCGATATTGATATCTACCTTGACCGCCACGTTGTGCGTCAGGGGCGCTTCTTATCCCTGCATGATGAAGTGAAAAATTTCCCGCTTCAGCACTGGCTTCGCAGCACGGTCATTGCCGGAGGCGCGGCGCTGGTCTTAGTCATGCTGCTGCTCTTTGTGCCGCTGGATATGCCCATCAAATTTACCCTGTCGTGGATCAAAGGGGCGCAAACCATTGAAGCGACCAGCGTCAACAAGCTGGATGAAGCCGGTGTCCGCGTGGGGGACACGCTGCGCCTGAAGGGAACCGGGATGTGTAATATTCACACGCCGGGGGCGTGGAACACGCGCCAGAACTCACCGTTCATGCCGTTTGATTGCTCGCAAATTATCTGGAACGACGCACCGCCGCTGCCGCTGCCGGAATCCGAAGTGGTGAATAAAGCCACGGCCCTTACCCAGACGGTTAACCGCCAGCTGCATCCGAAACCGGACGATGATTCGCGCGTCAGCCCCGCGCTGCGCTCGGCCATTCAAAAGTCAGGCATGGTTCTGCTGGATGATTTTGGTGACATCGTTCTGAAAACACAGGATCTCTGTTCTTCGCAGGATGAGTGCATACGTCTTAAAAATGCCCTGGTAAACCTGGGGAACAGTAAAGACTGGGACTCGCTGGTGAAACGCGCCGAAGCTGGACGGCTGGATGGCGTCAACGTGCTGCTGCGTCCGGTGAGCGCTGAATCGCTGGATAACCTGGTCGCCACCTCCACGTCGCCGTTCATGATGCGTGAGACCACCCGAGCGGCTCAGGCGCTGAACAGCCCGGCACCGGGCGGGTTTGTGATTGTTAGCGATGAGGGCAGCGACCTGGTCGATCAGCCTTACCCGCAGGTTGCGCTTTACGACTACCCGGCGCAGGAGCAGTGGAGTCAATTCCAGCGCCTGGCGCAGATGCTGATGCAAACGCCGTTCAGTGCCGAAGGGATCGTCACAAGCCTCTACACCGACGCCAACGGTACTCGCCATATCGGCCTGCACCGGATGCCGGATAGCGCAGGGCTGTGGCGTTACATCGGCACCTCTCTGCTGATGACCGCAATGCTAGTCGCCATTTTCTGGAACGGCTTTATGGCCCTGCGCCGCTACCAGCGCTCGCGCACCCGGCTTGCCGAGATCCAGCAATATTACGAAAACTGCCTCAATCCTAAGCTGATCCCCTCCTCTGAGAGCCTGATCTGATAACGTCGTTGCGCGGCAAGATGTGCTACCCTGTCGCGCACGTTTCTTCTGGCTGGAGTTCCCCTTATGCATCTTGATATCGCCTGGCAGGAGGTTGATACCGTTCTGCTGGATATGGACGGCACGCTGCTCGATCTCGCCTTTGATAACTATTTCTGGCAAACGCTGGTTCCAGAAACCTATGGCGAGCAGCAGGGGATCTCCCCGGCAGAAGCGCAGGCATTCATTCGTTCGCAATATAGTGCCGTGCAACATACGCTAAACTGGTACTGTCTTGACTACTGGAGCGAGCGCCTCGGTCTGGATATTTGTGCCATGACCACCGCCCAGGGTCCACGCGCCGTGCTGCGCGAGGATACGGTTCCGTTCCTGGACGCGCTGAAAGCAAGCGGCAAGCGCCGCATTTTGCTGACCAACGCGCATCCCCATAACCTGGCCGTGAAGCTGGAGCATACGGGTCTGGCATCACACCTTGATTTATTACTTTCCACCCACACATTTGGTTATCCGAAAGAGGATCAGCGGTTGTGGCATGCGGTGAAGGAAGAGACGGGTTTGCAGCCGGAACGCACGCTGTTCATTGATGACAGCGAACCCATTCTGGATTCCGCGGCTAAGTTTGGCATTCGCTATTGTCTGGGCGTCACCAATCCTGACTCTGGCCTGGCTGAAAAAAGCTATCTGCGCCATCCGGGACTGAACGACTATCGCCAGATGATCCCCTCACTGACCGTGAAGGAGAGGCCATGAAAGAAAAACCCTCTGACGGGGTAAGACTGGATAAATGGCTGTGGGCGGCGCGTTTTTATAAGACGCGCGCCCTTGCCCGCGAGATGATTGACGGCGGAAAAGTGCATTACAACGGCCAGCGCAGCAAACCAAGCAAGCTGGTTGAGCTGAATGCCACCTTAACGCTGCGTCAGGGCAACGATGAACGTACGGTAGTGATTAAAGCCATTACCGAACAACGACGGCCGGCAGCCGAAGCCGTACTGCTTTATGAAGAAACGGCGGAAAGCATAGAAAAGCGCGAGAAGACCGCGCTGGCGCGCAAAATGAATGCGCTGACCATGCCCCACCCGGACCGGCGACCGGACAAAAAAGAGCGCCGCGATCTGATGAAATTTAAACACGGTGAGACCGAGTAACCCTCACCTGCACGAGAGACTATTATGGCCCAACACGACCAATTACACCGCTATCTGTTTGAACAATTCGCCGTGCGCGGCGAGCTGGTCACCGTATCCGAAACCTGGAAACAGATTCTGGAAAACCACAACTACCCGCTGCCGGTGAAGACCCTGTTGGGCGAACTGCTGGTTGCCACCAGCCTGCTGACGGCGACGCTGAAATTTGCCGGTGATATCACCGTGCAGCTGCAGGGTGACGGCCCGATGACGCTGGCGGTCATCAACGGCAATAACCAGCAGCAGATGCGCGGCGTGGCGCGCGTTCAGGGCGACGTGCCTGAGAATGCTGACCTCAAAACGCTGGTGGGTAATGGCTACCTGGTGATCACCATCTCCCCAGAGGAAGGTGAGCGCTATCAGGGCGTGGTGGGTCTGGAAGGCGATACCCTCGCAGCCTGCCTGGAAGATTACTTCATGCGTTCTGAACAGTTGCCGACTCGCCTGTTCATCCGCACCGGTGAAGTAGACGGCCAGCCTGCTGCTGGCGGGATGCTGCTGCAGGTTCTGCCTGCGCAGGACGCGCAGACCAATGATTTTGAGCACCTGGCGACGCTGACCGAAACCATCAAAGCGGAAGAGCTGTTCAATCTGTCGGCGACCGACGTGCTGTGGCGTCTGTACCACGAAGAAGAAGTGACCGTCTACGACCCGCAGTCTGTGGAGTTTAAGTGCACCTGCTCCCGCGAGCGCTGCGCTGGCGCACTGAAAACCCTGCCGGATGAAGAGATCGACAGCATCATGGCGGAAGACGGCGAAATTGATATGCACTGTGACTACTGCGGTACGCACTATGTGTTCAATTCGATGGATATCGCTGAGATCCGCAATAACGCCTCCCCGGCGGATCCGCAGGTTCACTAAACCTCTCTTCCCCTCACCTTAACCTTCTCCCCAAAGGGGAGAGGGCTGGGCTGAGGGGCAAAAAACTCCCCCCAAGCTGAATCGTTTTCCCAATGTAACTCTTACGTAATTTTCTTACGTGTATGCGATTACATTCACATTCTCTCCGATAAAATCACCAGCCTTTAACCTTTTCGGAACATTTTCCCCAACCAAAAAGCGATTCCTGCGATAATCCGCCTGCGCTGTGACTGGAGTCGCAGCGTTTTCCGTTAGTAAGGGTTTTGTCCAGATGCGTGAATCTATGAGCCCCGTCGCGGTAAACAACCTCAGAAAAACCCTACAATTTCAGGCAGTACATATTGGCTAAGGAGCAGTGATATGCGTGTTACTGGTTTAACCCCGCAAGATCTCAAGGCTTATGGTATTCACGACGTCCAGGAAGTCGTCTACAACCCCGACTACGATACGCTGTATCAGGAAGAGCTCAATCCAGCACTGGAAGGATACGAGCGCGGTGTGTTGACGAATCTTGGTGCTATCGCCGTCGATACCGGTATCTTTACCGGTCGTTCGCCGAAAGATAAGTATATCGTCCGAGACGAAACCACCCGCGATACGCTGTGGTGGGCTGACAAGGGCAAAGGGAAGAACGACAACAAACCGCTCTCTCCGGAAACCTGGCAGCACCTGAAAGGGCTCGTCACCCATCAACTTTCCGGCAAGCGTTTGTTTATTGTCGACGCTTTCTGCGGTGCTAACGCCGACACCCGTCTCTCCGTACGTTTTATCACCGAAGTGGCCTGGCAGGCGCATTTCGTGAAAAACATGTTTATCCGTCCAACCGACGAAGAGCTGCAGAACTTCACCCCTGATTTCATCGTGATGAACGGCGCGAAATGCACCAACCCACAGTGGAAAGAGCAGGGTCTGAACTCCGAAAACTTTATTGCCTTCAACCTGACCGAGCGTATCCAGCTGATCGGCGGTACCTGGTACGGCGGCGAAATGAAGAAAGGGATGTTCTCGGTCATGAACTACCTGCTGCCGCTGCGGGGCATCGCCTCTATGCACTGCTCGGCTAACGTCGGTGAAAAAGGCGACGTGGCGGTCTTCTTCGGCCTTTCCGGCACCGGGAAAACCACCCTGTCTACCGATCCAAAACGTCGTCTGATTGGTGATGACGAACACGGCTGGGATGACGACGGCGTATTCAACTTTGAAGGCGGCTGCTACGCGAAGACCATTCGCCTGTCTGAAGAGGCCGAGCCGGATATCTTCCACGCGATCCGTCGCGATGCGCTGCTGGAAAACGTCACCGTGCGTGCCGACGGCTCCATCGACTTCGACGATGCGTCGAAAACAGAAAACACCCGCGTCTCTTATCCGATTTACCACATCGACAATATCGTGAAGCCGGTGTCGAAAGCGGGTCATGCCACGAAGGTTATTTTCCTGACGGCGGATGCGTTCGGCGTGCTGCCTCCGGTGTCTCGCCTGACGGCCAGCCAGACGCAGTACCACTTCCTTTCCGGTTTCACCGCCAAGCTGGCGGGTACCGAGCGCGGCGTGACGGAGCCAACCCCAACCTTCTCCGCCTGCTTCGGCGCAGCCTTCCTGTCGCTGCACCCGACGCAGTACGCTGAAGTGCTGGTGAAACGCATGCAGGCATCCGGCGCGCAGGCATACCTGGTGAACACCGGCTGGAACGGCACCGGCAAACGTATCTCCATCAAAGATACCCGCGCCATTATCGACGCCATTCTGGATGGTTCTCTGGACGACGCCGAAACCTTCACGCTGCCGATGTTTGATCTGGCGATCCCAACGTCGCTGCCGGGTGTGGATACGCATATCCTCGACCCGCGCAATACGTACGGTTCGCCGGAGCAGTGGCGTGAGAAAGCGGAATCGCTGGCGAAGCTGTTTATCGAGAACTTCGAGAAGTACACCGATACCCCGGCGGGTGCTGCGCTGGTGAGTGCGGGTCCAAAACTGTAGTCCATGTCGGGTGGCGGCTTCGCCTTACCCGACCTGTAAAAAAGGGTGGCTCGTGCCACCCTTTTTTCAACTCTCTTTCACCTGCCCCCGCGTCACCGGAACCGGCAACCAGGCGCGAATGCTCAACCCACCCCGCTCGCTGGTACCAATCTCCAGCAACCCGTTATGGTTATCCACAATACGCTGCACAATCGCCAGGCCTAAGCCTGTACCGCTGGTGCTGCGCGCGCTGTCGCCGCGTACAAACGGCTGGAACAGATGCTTACGCTGCTCGGGCTTGATGCCCGGACCGTCGTCTTCCACCTGGAACCAGGCGCGGTTGAGTTCAGAGCCGCTGCTGACCTTAATCCAGCCGTTGCCGTAGCGCGCCGCGTTAACCACCATGTTGGCCACCGCGCGCTTAATGGAGAGCGGGTGCATGCGTACCTGGATCTCGCCCGCCTGAAGGTCGGTATCAATCTCGCGCTCGTAGCCGCTTTCCGCCGCCACCACTTCGCCCAGCACCGCGTTCAGATCCGCCATCTCCATCGGCATCTCCTGACCGGTGCGCAGGTAGTCGATGAACTGCTCGATGATGGCGTTGCACTCTTCGATATCCTTGTTGATGGACTCGGCGAGATAACCGTCCTCTTCTCCCATCATCTCCGTCGCCAGACGGATACGCGTCAGGGGGGTGCGCAGGTCATGGCTCACGCCCGCCATCAGCAGCGTACGGTCATCCGCCAGCTGCTTCACGCCTGCCGCCATATGGTTAAACGCACGCGTCACCGAGCGGACTTCCGAGGCGCCATACTCGCGCAGCGGAGGAGGAATAATGCCTTTACCGACCTGCAGCGCAGCGTGCTCCAGGTCGACCAGCGGTCGGTTCTGTATACGGATAAACAGCCAGGCCCCACCTATCGCCAGCAGCATGATCGCCAGGGTATAGCGGAACAGCGGCGAGAAATCGCCCTGATGGATTTCGGTCAGCGGGACGCGCACCCAGATGTTGGGTGACAGCCAGGTTTTCAGCCAGACGACGGGCGAGCTTTTGTTGACCTCAACGCGCACTTCCGTCGGGCCACCCAGCTGTTGCGCCATCTGCTGGCTGAGGAATTCATAGTGCTGCGCCCAGCGCAGGCCCGCGTCTTCCGCCGCTTCATTCGAGTAGAGCGAGATGCCCAGTTCACGGTAGATTTCACGACGAAACGCCGGGGGAACGACGAGCTGCGTGCCGTCCTCCAGCTGCAGCTTATCGGTCATCAGCATACGCACTTCGTAGGCCAGGACCTTATTAAACTGCTGGAGGCTCGGCAGGATCGCAAAGTTCAGCACCACCAGGTAGGTCGTCACCAGGCTGACGAACAGCAGGGTGACGATCAGTAACAGGGTGCGGGCAAACGAGCTTCGCGGCGAGAAGCGCATTCGCCTCATGCTTTAGAGCCGTCCGGGACGAACACGTAGCCCAGACCCCATACGGTCTGAATATAACGAGGATGCGCCGGATCTTCTTCTACCATGCGGCGCAGGCGGGAGATCTGCACGTCGATAGAGCGTTCCATTGCGGAGTATTCGCGACCGCGCGCCAGGTTCATGAGCTTGTCACGGGAAAGCGGTTCACGCGGGTGGCTGACCAGCGCTTTCAGGACCGCAAACTCGCCGCTGGTGAGCGGCATCGGCTCGTCTTCACGGAACATTTCGCGCGTGCCGAGGTTCAGCTTGAACTTGCCGAAGGCAATAACGGCTTCTTCCTGCGACGGCGCGCCCGGCAGTTCGTTCGCCTGACGACGCAGTACGGCGCGAATGCGCGCCAGCAGTTCACGCGGGTTAAACGGTTTTGGAATATAGTCGTCGGCGCCGATTTCGAGGCCCACGATACGGTCAACTTCTTCGCCCTTCGCCGTCACCATGATGATCGGCATCGGGTTGCTCTGGCTGCGCAGACGGCGGCAGATAGAAAGCCCATCTTCGCCAGGCAGCATCAGGTCGAGAACCATCAGATGGAAAGATTCACGGGTCAGCAGACGGTCCATCTGCTCAGCGTTCGCGACGCTACGAACCTGGAAGCCCTGCTCGGTCAGATAACGTTCCAGCAGCGCACGCAGGCGCATGTCGTCATCCACGACCAGAATTTTGTAGTTTTCTTGCATTGTGTGTACTCCCAAAGGTTCGGATAGTCTTTGTAACAGCGTATTCTAAAAAAGTGCACGTATTCGACCAGTTAATTCTGGTATAAATTCTAGTCGAAATTGTTACAAAGCATATTTAACAGCAGCTTATCTGTTCATTTCATCACATAAATCATTATTAATCCTGTCTGTTACACTGTGTGGTACGTATTGTGCGCAAAACAGAGAACCGGCAGCAAAGGCAGCACCATGAAAACGCCCCTGATCACCCGCGAAGGGTACGAGAAACTTAAAAAAGAGATGGATTTCCTCTGGCGCGAAGAGCGTCCTGAGGTAACCAAAAAGGTGACCTGGGCCGCGAGCCTGGGCGATCGCAGCGAAAACGCTGACTACCAGTACAACAAGAAGCGGCTGCGCGAAATTGACCGCCGGGTACGCTATCTGACGAAATGCCTCGAAAATCTAAAAATTGTCGATTACTCCCCGCAGCAGGAGGGCAAAGTGTTCTTCGGCGCGTGGGTGGAGATTGAAAACGACGACGGTGACACCCTGCGCTTTCGCATTGTCGGCTACGATGAAATTTTTGGTCGTAAGGATTACATCTCCATCGACTCGCCGATGGCCCGCGCGCTGCTGAAAAAGGAAGTGGGCGATCTGGCCGTCGTGCAGACCCCAGCCGGTGAAGCCAGCTGGTACGTTAATGAGATCGTCTACGTAAAATAGTCCGAGAGCGCCCTCCCCGGCTGGCATTTTGCCGTGTCAGCCCGTATAACTATCCCCTGATTTTTTCGACTCAACAGATGATAAAGCCATGATGAAAGATTCGCTCTGCCGCATTATTGCGGGTGAACTTCAGGCCAGAGCCGAACAGGTAGAAGCTGCCGTTCGCCTGCTTGATGAAGGGAACACCGTGCCGTTTATTGCACGCTATCGTAAGGAAGTCACCGGCGGTCTGGATGACACGCAGCTGCGTAACCTGGAAACCCGTCTCGGTTATCTGCGCGAACTGGAAGAACGTCGTCAGGCGATCCTCAAATCCATCGGCGAACAGGGCAAGCTGACCAGCGAACTGGAAAGCGCTATCAATGGCACCCTGAGCAAAACCGAACTCGAAGACCTCTATCTGCCGTACAAGCCGAAGCGCCGCACGCGCGGACAGATAGCGATTGAAGCGGGTCTTGAGCCGCTGGCCGACCTGCTGTGGAACGAACCGTCCCACGATCCGGATACCGAAGCGGCGAAATTCATCGACGCCGACAAAGGCGTAGCGGACACCAAGGCCGCCCTTGACGGCGCGCGCTATATTCTGATGGAGCGCTTCGCCGAAGACGCTGCCCTGCTCGCCAAAGTGCGTGATTACCTGTGGAAGAACGCCCACATCGTCTCTACCGTCGTCGCGGGTAAAGAGGAAGAAGGCGCGAAATTCCGCGACTACTTCGATCACCACGAACCGATTTCCACCACCCCTTCCCACCGCGCGCTGGCAATGTTCCGCGGCCGCAACGAAGGCGTGCTGCAGCTCTCCCTGAACGCCGACCCGCAGTTTGACGAGCCGCCGAAAGAGAGCCACTGCGAGCAGATCATCATCGACCATCTCGGTCTGCGCCTGAACAACGCCCCGGCTGACAGCTGGCGTAAAGGCGTGGTGAGCTGGACCTGGCGCATCAAGGTGCTGATGCACCTCGAAACCGAGCTGATGGGCACCGTGCGCGAACGTGCTGAAGATGAAGCGATTAACGTCTTCGCCCGCAACCTGCACGACCTGCTGATGGCCGCCCCTGCTGGCCTGCGCGCGACCATGGGTCTCGATCCGGGTCTGCGTACCGGTGTAAAAGTCGCTGTCGTTGACGGCACCGGCAAGCTGGTCGCCACCGACACCATCTATCCGCACACCGGCCAGGCAGCGAAAGCGGCCGTCGTGGTGGCGGCGCTGTGCGAAAAATACAACGTCGAGCTGGTCGCCATCGGCAACGGTACGGCGTCCCGCGAAACCGAGCGTTTCTATCTCGACGTGCAGAAGCAGTTCCCGAAAGTGACGGCACAGAAAGTGATCGTCAGCGAGGCCGGGGCATCCGTCTACTCCGCGTCCGAGCTGGCGGCACAGGAGTTCCCGGACCTGGATGTTTCCCTGCGCGGCGCGGTCTCGATCGCTCGCCGTCTGCAGGATCCGCTGGCGGAACTGGTGAAGATCGATCCGAAATCGATCGGCGTGGGCCAGTATCAGCACGACGTGAGCCAGACTCAGCTGGCGCGCAAGCTGGATGCGGTCGTGGAAGACTGCGTAAACGCCGTTGGCGTTGACCTGAACACCGCCTCCGTTCCTCTGCTGACCCGCGTGGCGGGCTTAACCCGCATGATGGCGCAGAACATCGTCGCCTGGCGCGACGAGAACGGCCAGTTCCAGAACCGTCAGCAGCTGCTGAAGGTAAGCCGTCTGGGGCCAAAAGCGTTTGAGCAGTGCGCGGGCTTCCTGCGCATCAACCACGGCGATAACCCGCTCGATGCCTCCACCGTTCACCCGGAAGCGTATCCGGTGGTGGAACGCATCCTGGCCGCTACCCAGCAGGCGCTGAAAGATCTCATGGGCGACAGCAGCGCCCTGCGCAACCTGAAAGCCGTCGATTTCACCGACGACAAATTTGGTGTGCCAACCGTTACCGACATTATCAAAGAGCTGGAAAAACCGGGCCGCGATCCGCGTCCTGAGTTCAAAACCGCGACCTTTGCTGACGGTATCGAGACCATGAACGACCTGCTGCCAGGCATGGTGCTGGAAGGTGCGGTGACTAACGTCACCAACTTTGGCGCGTTCGTGGATATCGGCGTGCATCAGGATGGCCTGGTCCATATCTCATCCCTTGCCGACAAGTTCGTTGAAGACCCGCACACCGTGGTCAAAGCGGGCGACATCGTGAAGGTCAAAGTGCTGGAAGTGGACCTGCAGCGCAAGCGTATCGCGCTCACCATGCGTCTGGACGAGCAGCCGGGTGACACCAACGCGCGCCGCGGCGGCAACGGTGGGGGCCGCGAGCAGCAGCGTCCGGCCGCGAAAGCGGCAAAACCGCGTGGACGTGATGCCCAGCCTGCAGGCAACAGCGCGATGATGGATGCGCTGGCGGCCGCGATGGGTAAAAAACGCTAAGGTCATAAATGCCCGGTGGCGCTGCGCTTACCGGGCCTACGGTTTTGTAGGCCGGGCAAACGCAGTGCCGCCCGGCAAGCAGGCCGCAGGAAATTAAAATAAATAGTGTGTAGCCATATTTAAACCGCGAATTATCACCCCGTTAACAAATACTCCGCTTTTCGTTTTCCCGGCATTTCAGCAAATATTGAGCAAGGTCAAAAAGGCCGTAAATTAATATCGCAAACAACATTCCGTCACAGTTTTAATATTGCTGATAAAAACTATTCTCATTATCATCGCATAGTAGATAATTTAACCTTTCGTGGAATCAGGCGTTATGCAATTCACTCCAGACAGTGCATGGAAGATTACCGGTTTTACCCGCGAAATTAGCCCGGCCTATCGGCAGAAGCTGCTGTCGCTGGGCATGCTGCCCGGTTCGTCATTCCAGGTCGTACGCGTGGCGCCGTTAGGCGATCCGGTTCATATCGAAACCCGACGCGTGAATCTGGTCCTGCGTAAAAAAGACCTCGCGTTAATAGAAGTCGAAGCCTTATCCCGATAACAAGCCAGCGGTTTCAGTGAGTCTAAAAAAATGAAAAAGTTAACTATTGGCTTAATTGGCAATCCTAATTCCGGCAAGACCACGCTTTTTAACCAGTTGACCGGGGCTCGCCAGCGCGTGGGCAACTGGGCGGGCGTGACGGTTGAACGTAAAGAGGGCCAGTTCACGACGACAGACAACCAGGTGACGCTGGTTGACCTTCCCGGCACCTACTCCTTAACCACCATTTCGTCGCAAACCTCGCTCGATGAGCAAATCGCCTGTCACTATATTCTTGGCGGCGACGCGGATCTGCTGATCAACGTGGTAGACGCCTCAAACCTCGAGCGTAACCTTTATCTGACGCTGCAGCTGCTGGAGCTGGGTATCCCCTGCATCGTGGCGCTCAACATGCTCGATATCGCAGAGAAACAAAAGCTGCGCATCGACGTCGATGCCCTCTCCGCGCGCCTGGGGTGCCCGGTCGTTCCGCTGGTCTCGACGCGCGCGCGCGGTATTGATGCGCTGAAGCTGGCCATTGACCGTCACGCGGGAAATCGCGACGTTGAGCTGGTGCATTACGCGCAGCCTCTCCTGCGTGAAGCCAACGTGCTGGCGCAGGAGATGGATAACGCTATGCCTGCGAAACAGCGTCTGTGGCTTGGCCTGCAGATGCTGGAAGGGGATATCTACAGCCGCGCTTACGCCGGGCATGCGGCCGATAAGCTGGACGTAACGGTGGCCCGTCTTAGCGACGAGCTGGACGACCCGGCGCTGCACATCGCCGATGCCCGTTACCAGGCCATCGCCTCGATTTGCGACGTGGTCAGTAACGCGCTGACGGCGGAACCCAGCCGCTTTACGGCGGCAGTGGATAAGATTGTGCTTAACCGCTTCCTCGGTTTGCCCATCTTCCTGCTGGTGATGTACGTGATGTTCCTGCTTGCCATTAACATCGGTGGTGCACTGCAGCCGATTTTTGACGCCGGTTCCGTCGCGGTCTTCGTCCACGGGATCCAGTGGGTGGGTTACACCCTGCACTTCCCGGAATGGCTCACCATCTTCCTCGCGCAGGGGATCGGCGGCGGTATCAATACCGTTCTGCCGCTGGTGCCGCAGATCGGCATGATGTACCTGTTCCTCTCGTTCCTGGAAGATTCCGGCTACATGGCGCGCGCGGCGTTCGTGATGGATCGTCTGATGCAGGCGCTGGGCCTGCCGGGTAAATCCTTCGTCCCGCTGATCGTCGGCTTCGGCTGTAACGTGCCGTCGGTGATGGGCGCACGTACCCTGGATGCACCGCGTGAACGTCTGATGACCATTATGATGGCGCCGTTTATGTCCTGCGGTGCCCGCCTGGCAATCTTTGCTGTCTTTGCGGCAGCCTTCTTTGGCCAGCAGGGCGCGCTGGCGGTCTTCTCGCTGTATGTCCTGGGCATCGTGATGGCGATCCTGACCGGTTTAATGCTCAAGCACACCATCATGCGCGGTGAGGCGTCACCGTTCGTGATGGAGCTGCCGGTGTACCACGTCCCCCATCTGAAAAGCCTGGCGATCCAGACCTGGCAGCGTCTGAAAGGCTTCGTCCTGCGCGCCGGTAAGGTGATTGTCATCGTCAGCGTTTTCCTGAGCGCCCTGAACAGCTTCACCCTGAGTGGACAGGCAGCGGATAACATTAACGACTCTGCCCTCGCCTCCGTCAGCCGCGTCATCACGCCGGTCTTCAAACCGATTGGCGTGCATGAGGATAACTGGCAGGCAACCGTCGGCCTGTTTACCGGCGCGATGGCAAAAGAGGTGGTTGTCGGTACCCTGAATACGCTCTACACCGCCGAGAACATTCAGGAGCAGGAATTTAACCCGGCTGAGTTTCATCTCGGTGATGAGCTGCTGGGTGCCGTAGAGGAAACCTGGCAGAGCCTGAAAGACACCTTCAGCCTGAGCGTGCTGGCGAACCCGATTGAGGCCAGCAAAGGCGATGGCGAAATGGCGACCGGTGCCATGGGCGTGATGGGCGAGAAATTTGGCAGCGCGTCCGCGGCCTACAGCTATCTCATCTTCGTTCTGCTCTATATTCCGTGCATCTCCGTGATGGGGGCGATTGCCCGCGAGTCCAGCCGCGGCTGGATGGGGTTCTCCATCCTGTGGGGGTTAAACATTGCCTACTCGCTGGCGACGCTGTTCTATCAAACCGTTAACTTCAGCCAGCACCCACGCTACAGCCTGGTCTGCATTCTTGCGGTTGTGCTGTTCAACGTGGTCGTTCTCGGTCTGCTGCGGCGGGCACGCAGCCGCGTCGACATCGACCTGCTGGCAAACCGTAAAACCGCCGCAACCTGCTGCAACAGCCCGGCGGGCGACTGTCACTAAGGAGCACACATCATGGCATCGTTGATTCAGGTTCGTGATCTGCTGGCGCTGCAGGGGCGAATGGAGGCGAAACAGCTGAGCCTCAGCCTGCATACGCCGCAGCCGATGATCGATGCCATGCTGGAAAGACTGGAAGCCATGGGGAAAGCGGTGCGGATTCAGGAAGAGCCGGACGGTTGTCTGTCCGGCAGCTGTAAACATTGCCCGGAAGGAAAAGCCTGCCTCACGGAGTGGTGGTCACTTCGCGAATAAAGACGGTCAGCGCCGAACAAAACTCGTCAGGATGTGAGATAAACGGCGCGTGTGCCGCTTTAGCAACCACCATTGATTGGCTTTTCGGCCACAGATCATCCAGCAGCGGAGCCACTTTGCGCGACACAATTCCGTCAAGGTAACCATAAATACGAAGATGCGGTATCGTCAGGGAGGCCAGCGGCGCGCGCAGGTCAACCGTTTTCAGCAGCTCAAGACCGCCATTAAGCACCTCCACCTCCGGCATCGGCAGCGACAGCACGGTTTGCTTCAGCGTACGGGCATCCTTACGGGCGGTTTCAGTTCCCATCGTCTGCAGGGCGAGGAACCGCTCTACGGTCCGCTGGAAATCTTCGCTCAGCTGCTGCTGGAAGCCCGCCAGTACCTCGGGTTTTATCCCCGGCCACGCGTCCTGCGCGCTAAAACAGGGCGACGATGCCACCGTCACCAGCGCTTTTACGCGGTCAGGCCGCGACAGCGCAATCTGGCTTGCCACCAGCCCGCCCAGGCTCCAGCCCAGCCAGACAGCGTTTTGTGGCGCAGCGTCCAGAACCTGCTGTGCCATCTCATCAAGCGACATGGCCCCAAAACCGCGGCTGCGGCCAAAGCCGGGTAAGTCCACCAGATGCAGCGTGAAATGCGAGGCAAGTTCCTCACGTATGCAATGCCATATCTCTGCATTCAGGCCCCATCCGTGCAGCAGCACAAGATGGCAATTTCCTGTCCCTACGGTCTGCCACCACAGCGTCTTCATCAGTTACTGTTCTCTTTTTTCACATGGAGGTTGCACATGCTAACAGTACCTGGGTTGTGCTGGCTATGCAGAATGCCGCTGGCACTCAGCGGATGGGGCATCTGCTCCGTCTGCACGCGATCGCTGCAATGGCGTATCGGGACCTGTCCACAATGCGGTTTACCGGCCACCAATCCCTCTTTGCCCTGCGGCCGCTGCCTGAAAAAATCCCCGCCGTGGAGTGCGCTGGTGGCAGTGGATGATTATGTTCCGCCGCTGAGCAGGCTGATTCACGCGCTGAAGTTTTCCGGCCAGAGTGCGCTGGCTCAGCCCCTTGCCCGACTGCTACTGCTGGCGGTTTTGCAGGCGCGGCGCTACCGCGCATTGCCGAAAATCGACAGGTTGGTGAATGTCCCCCTCTACCGACGTCGACACTGGCGGCGGGGCTATAACCAGAGTGACCTGATCTGCCGTCCCCTCGCCCGGTGGCTTGGCTGTCAGTATGATGCCCGCGCGCTGACACGTGTTCATGCCACCGCCATCCAGCATCAGCTCAGCGCCCGGCTTCGCAAAAGAAACCTCAAAAATGCCTTTCGCCTTGAATTGCCGGTCGACGGTCTCCATATCGCGATTGTGGATGATGTCGTCACCACAGGCAGTACCGTTGCTGAACTTTCCCGACTGCTTTTGCAAAGCGGCGCCGCGTCGGTTCAGGTATGGTGTCTGTGCCGTACCTTGTAGCCCTTCTTCAATGGGCGTATGATTATACCCAGGTAATTTAGTCAACTATTAGGCCAAAGCTATGATCCGTATTTCCGATTCTGCACAAGCGCACTTTGCCAAACTGCTGGCAAATCAGGAAGAAGGGACGCAGATCCGCGTGTTTGTGATTAATCCAGGCACTCCGAATGCAGAATGTGGTGTTTCTTATTGTCCTCCGGACGCTGTGGAAGCCACCGACACTGCCCTTAAATTTGAACAGCTCACCGCCTATGTTGATGAGCTGAGCGCACCGTATCTTGAAGATGCGGAGATCGATTTCGTCACCGATCAGCTGGGTTCTCAGCTGACCCTGAAAGCGCCGAACGCGAAAATGCGTAAAGTGTCTGACGATGCCCCGCTGATGGAGCGCGTTGAGTATCTGCTGCAATCCCAGATCAACCCACAGCTGGCTGGCCACGGCGGCCGTGTTTCCCTGATGGAAATCACCGACGAAGGTTTTGCCATTCTGCAGTTTGGCGGCGGTTGTAACGGTTGTTCAATGGTCGATGTCACCCTGAAAGAAGGGATCGAGAAGCAGCTGCTGAACGAGTTCCCGGAACTGAAAGGTGTGCGTGACCTGACCGAACACCAGCGCGGCGAGCACTCCTACTACTGATTCAGTGCCCGTCTGTATTGCCCGGTGGCGCGACGCTTACCGGGCCTACAAAACCCTGCTCCCCCTCTTCGTTCCCCTCTATATGTTGACCTGCGTCTCATAATTCACATTTTGCCTTCCAGGGTGATTCTCAATCACGCCATGTTACCCGTATCATTCTCATGGGCACTAAACACACTCATAACAGCCGACTAAACTTAATCGTTTAAAAGGCATCAGTATTAGTGCCGTTACTTCTCTGTTCCCAGTTGGGACAATCGGAATTTGTCGTTGAAACAATGACGTTACCCATAACAATTCAAAGGCCAGGTAAATCATGCCATTAGTCATCGTTGCTATCGGTGTTGTGTTATTACTGCTCTTGATGATCCGCTTCAAAATGAACGGATTTATCGCTCTGGTTCTGGTGGCGCTTGCAGTCGGTCTGATGCAGGGGATGCCGCTGGTGAAAGTTATCAGCTCGATTAAAGCCGGTGTCGGCGGCACGCTCGGCAGCCTGGCGTTGATCATGGGCTTCGGCGCCATGCTCGGTAAAATGCTGGCGGACTGCGGCGGTGCCCAGCGTATTGCCACCACGCTTATCGACAAATTTGGTAAGAAGAACATTCAGTGGGCAGTGGTGTTAACCGGTTTTACCGTCGGTTTCGCGCTGTTCTATGAAGTAGGCTTCGTATTGATGCTGCCGCTGGTGTTCACCATTGCGGCTGCCGCGAGCATCCCGCTGCTGTATGTCGGTGTGCCTATGGCCGCGGCGCTGTCCGTGACCCACGGCTTCCTGCCGCCGCACCCGGGTCCAACCGCTATCGCGACTATCTTCCACGCGGATATGGGTAAAACCCTGCTGTTCGGTACGATTCTGGCGATCCCGACGGTGATTCTGGCAGGTCCGGTTTATGCCCGCTTCCTGAAAGGGATTGATAAGCCTATCCCGGAAGGTCTGTACAGCGCCAAAACCTTCACCGAAGAAGAGATGCCTGGCTTTGGCGTCAGCGTCTGGACCTCTCTGGTACCGGTGATCCTGATGGCGATGCGCGCCGTGGCAGAGATGATCCTGCCGAAAGGTCATGCGTTCCTGTCCGTGGCGGAATTCCTGGGTGACCCGGTGATGGCAACGCTGATTGCCGTGCTGATCGCGATGTTCACCTTCGGTCTGAACCGTGGCCGCTCCATGGATCAGATCAACGACACGCTGACCTCTTCCATCAAAATCATTGCCATGATGCTCCTGATCATCGGCGGTGGCGGTGCGTTCAAACAGGTTCTGGTCGACAGCGGCGTGGACAAATACATCGCTGCCATGATGCATGAAACCAACGTGTCGCCGCTTCTGATGGCCTGGTCTATTGCCGCAGTTCTGCGTATTGCGCTGGGCTCTGCGACCGTTGCGGCGATCACCGCCGGCGGCATCGTTGCGCCGTTGATTGCCACCACGGGCGTGAGTCCTGAGCTGATGGTTATCGCCGTCGGTTCCGGTAGCGTGATTTTCTCTCACGTTAACGACCCGGGCTTCTGGCTGTTCAAGGAGTACTTCAACCTGACGATCGGTGAAACCATCAAGTCCTGGTCCGCGCTGGAAACCATTATTTCGGTGTGCGGTCTGGTCGGGGTGCTGCTGTTGAATATGGTGGTCTGATGCCCTAAGTCGGGTGGCGGCTACGCCTTACCCGACCTACATGAGCACTACCGGATAATAAAAAACCCGCCACTGGCGGGTTTTTTTATTACTTCTTCCCGGCAGCTTTTCGCCGCTTATCCAAATCCTTAATCAGCCTGTTCACCCCGTCATCGGCAAACATCGCCTCAAGCGTGGTGGACAGCTTGCGACGCCAGTTCTTGTACTGATAGCTGGTGCCCGGGATGTTCACCGGCTCCGCCATATCAATCCAGTCTTCCGGCTGCAGGCCCAGCAGGGCGCTATTGCTGTCGGCAATGTAACGCTGCAAACCACGGTTGAGCGTGGAGGTCATGGACATCAGCGACGCCTTATGCCCGGCACGTTTTGGCAGACAGCCCTGCTTGTGAAGCGCATCCAGCAGCCCCTGTTTGGAGAGTTCGCGATCCTGATACAGGCCGCGTAACACCTCTTCATCAGGATACAGGCCCAGCGTTTTGCCAAGGGTCAGATCGCCGCTTTCCCAATAGCCACGAAGCGTAGGAAGGTCATGCGTCGTCGCGACTGCCATTGACTGTTCAGGGTACGCTTGCGGCGCGCGGAAGGTTTTCTCATGGTCGTTTTCAAAATAGAGCACTTTATAGGAGTAGACGCCGCTGTCGCGAAGCTTGCTGACAATTTCCACCGGCACGGTACCGAGATCTTCACCGATCACCATGCACTGATGACGCTTGCTTTCCAGAGCCAGGATCGACAGCAGATCGTCAACCGGATACTGCACGTACGCCCCATGATCCGCCGTTTCACCGTACGGGATCCACCACAGGCGCAGCACGGACATCACGTGGTCGATACGCAACGCGCCGCAGTTCTGCATGTTCGCGCGCAGCAGGTCGATGAACGGCTCGTAGGCGCGCGCCGCCATGACGTGCGGATCCATCGGCGGTAATCCCCAGTTCTGGCCGAGCGGGCCCAGGATATCCGGTGGTGCCCCCACGGAGGCCTTCAGGCAGTACAGCTCACGGTCGCACCAGGTTTCCGCGCCGCCTTCCGCCACGCCCACGGCCAGGTCACGGTACAGGCCAATCGGCATTTTATAGCCCTGGCTCACCTGCCAGCAGGCGGCAAACTGGCTGTACGCCAGCCACTGCAGCCACAGGTAGAAGTCCACTTCATCGGCATATTTTTTACAGAACGCTTTCACTTCCGGCGTGTCGACGGATTGATACGCTTCAGGCCAGACCGGCCAGCCCCAGCGCATTTCGTCCTCTTTCACCTGATACGCGTGCAGCGCATCAAACGCCGCCTGCCAGTACAGGCTCTCGCCCTCCTGCGTCACAAACTGGCGGAACGCCGCCATCTGCTCGTCATCGCGCTGCGAAAAGCCTTTCCACGCCAGGCGCAGCGCGGCCATTTTCAGCGCCGTGACGGTGGAGTAATCCACCCAGTCGGCTTCGCGCGCCTGCTTCAGCGCCTGCTGCGTGGTGCTGAGTTTCCACCAGGCCTGCGCCTCCTGGCTGTTTTTGAAGTCATCTAAAGCGTTAACGTCGATATAAATCACGTTCAGCCAGCGACGGGACGACGGGCTGTACGGGCTGGCGCTCTCCGGGTTGGCCGGATAGAGCGCGTGGATCGGGTTGAGGCCGATAAACGCGCCGCCGCGCTCGCCCACGGATGCCAGCATGTTCTTCAGATCGCCAAAATCACCGATGCCCCAGTTGCTGTTGGAACGCAGCGTATAGAGCTGCACGCAGGCACCCCACAGCTTTTTGCCTTCAAGCAGCGCCTGCGGCTCGTAGCAGCGTTTAGGCGCGACGATCACCCGGCAGTGGAAACGCCGATCGTCCTGGGTGAGCGTCAGGGTGTGATAGCCCTCCGGCAGCTTCGCCGGAAGGTTTAGCGTTTTGCCGCCGGTGGCGTGGCCTTTGTGCTGATGTCCCTCTTCGGTCGTGAGCAGCCAGCTAAACTCGCCGCGCCCCTCCACCGCGAGCGGCATCTTTTTGCCTGCAGTGAATACCTTCACGTTCGGCACCGGCGCAGCCGACGCTTTCGCGTCGGTTTTGTGCATAGCGTCCAGCAAACGTCTTTTGGTGTCGGCGCCAATAGACTGTGGTTTGCCGTGAGCATTAATGTAACTGAGGCTAATTCCCGCCGCCTGCGCGGCACTGTCCAGACGTTTACTCTCCATCGCGCTTCCTTAGCGTTTTGCCTGCCAGATACGGGCCTGATAATCACGGATTGAGCGGTCAGAGCTGAACATACCGCAGCGCGCGGTGTTCAGGATGCACGCGCGGGTCCACGCTTCCTGGTCGCGATACAGCACGTCGACCTGTTTTTGCGCTTCAACGTAGGCCGTAAAGTCCGCCATCACCAGATACGGGTCACCGCCGTGTTTGTCCATGCTGTGCAGCATCTGGTCAAACGCGTGCTTGTCACCGTCGCTGTATTTGCCGCTCTCCAGCTCCTTCAGCACCGCGTCCAGCACTTTGTCTTTCTTACGCCACTTCACCGGGTCGTAGCCTTTGGCCTTGATAGCTTTCACCTCTTCCACGGTGTGGCCGAAGATAAAGATATTCTCTTCGCCCACCTTCTCGGCGATTTCAACGTTGGCCCCGTCGAGCGTGCCGACGGTCAGCGCGCCGTTCAGCGCCAGCTTCATGTTGCCGGTACCGGAGGCTTCTTTCCCTGCGGTTGAGATCTGCTCGGAGATATCTGCTGCCGGGATCAGCATTTCAGCCGCCGAGACGCAGTAATCCGGCAGGAACACCACCTTCAGCTTGTCGCCCACTTTCGGATCGCTGTTGATCGCCGCCGCCACTTTATTGATGGCGAGGATGATGTTTTTCGCCAGGTAGTAGCCCGGGGCCGCTTTCGCACCGAACAGGAACACGCGCGGGACGCGATCGGCCTGCGGGTTCTCGCGGATCTCTTTGTACAGCGCCAGAATGTGCAGCAGGTTCAGGTGCTGGCGTTTGTACTCGTGCAGACGCTTGATCTGAATATCGAAAATCGCATTCGGGTTGATCTCAATCCCGGTACGCATTTTCACAAACTCCGCCAGGCGAACTTTGTTCTCCAGCTTGATCGCCCGGTACTGCTCGCGGAATTTCGCGTCGTCAGCGTATTTTTCCAGGTTGATGAGCTGGTCCAGATCGTTGGCCCACTCTTTCTTCAGGGTCTTGTCCAGCAGGCCCGCCAGCAGCGGGTTGCACTGCTTGATCCAGCGACGCGGCGTGATGCCGTTGGTCACGTTGTGGAATTTGGTTGGCCACAGCTGGTGGTATTCCGGGAAGAGGTCTTTGACCACCAGATCCGAGTGCAGCGCCGCCACGCCGTTCACCGCAAAGCCGCTCACCACGCACATGTTCGCCATGCGTACCTGCTTATCGTGAACCACCGCCAGCTTCGCCCAGACCGCCTTGTTGCCCGGCCAGGTTTTATCCACGAGCTTTTTAAACTGGTCGTTAATCTTGTTGATGATCTGCATGTGGCGCGGCAGCAGCGTTTTCACCAGCTTCTCATCCCAGCACTCCAGCGCTTCTGGCATCAGCGTGTGGTTGGTGTAGGCAAAGGTACGGCTGGTAATGGCCCAGGCGTCGTCCCAGCTCAGCTGATGCTCGTCGATCAGCACGCGCAGCAGTTCCGGGATGGCAATGGTCGGGTGCGTGTCGTTGAGCTGAATGACTTCGAAGTCCGGCAGCTGCGCCAGCTTGCGGCCCGCCAGGTGATGGCGACGCAGAATGTCCGCCACGGAGCAGGCGCACTGGAAGTATTGCTGCATCAGGCGCAGCTTTTTACCGGCCAGGTGGTTGTCGTTCGGATAGAGGACTTTGGTCAGCTTCTCGGCGTCGATGCCCTGCTGCTCGGCCCGCAGGAAATCGCCGTCGTTGAATTTAGTCAGGTTAAACGGGTGAGCGTGTTTCGCCTGCCACAGACGCAGCGGCTGCGCCACGCCGTTACGGTAGCCAAGCACCGGCAGATCCCAGGCTTCGCCGGTGATGGTGAACGCCGGTTCCCAGAGACCTTGTTTCGTCACTTTCCCGCCAATGCCAACCTGCACGTCAAGCTGCGCGTTATGGCGGAACCACGGATAGGTATTGCGATGCCAGTCGTCCGGCGCTTCCATCTGGTGGCCGTCAGCAAACGACTGACGGAACAGGCCGTACTGGTAGTTCAGGCCGTAGCCAATCGCCGACTGGCCGACGGTCGCCATGGAGTCAAGGAAGCAGGCCGCCAGGCGTCCCAGACCGCCGTTGCCCAGCGCCGGATCAATCTCTTCTTCCAGCAGGTCGGTCAGGTTAATGTCGTGTTCTTTAAGGACGTCACCGACCTCCTGATACCAGCCGAGGTTCAACAGGTTGTTGCCCGTCAGACGGCCAATCAGGAATTCCATTGAAATGTAGTTTACATGGCGCTGGCCTTTTACCGGTTTTGCCAGGGGTTGAGCATCCAGCTGCTCTGCGAGCGCACCGCTCACTGCCTGCCACCACTGGTGAGGCGTCATCTCGTTTGCAGCATGAAGGCCAAAACGCTGCCACTGACGCGTCAGGGCAGCCTGGAATTGAGCTTTGTTGAAGGTAGGCTGTGACATAGGGGATCGGCATCCTTTAGAAAGAAAACACAAGTTGGCGCTAGTGTGCCTGGCTCATTTCCCCTCTTCCTCCTCCCGAGGGGGATTAGACAGGGAGGAGTAGCGGGGATGAGCAGAAAAGTGTGATCAAGGCCACTCTCAGAGCATAGTTCGAGTGTGCTCGGAAGATAAAAAAGTAACCGAGGAGAATGTCAAAGAAATGAAATGCGGTTTCGGGTGAAATTAAACCCCGCCGAAATAATTACTTACGTAGAATAATATTGCGGCAATCGGGAAATCGCTAAGGAGATTATTAATCTCCCTTAACTTTACCAGAAGTATATTAAATTCGACGTCACTATCCCTTTCTGAAACCAGTTTCAGCGCAGCCGTAGCACAGCCATACAAGCCAGCATTGACGGGGCATTAAAGACCTTTTCAGAAAGTTCCCTCCTCTGCCTGAATGTTTTGTGACAGAGTGCAAATTCACAGCCACCAAATCCAGACATAACTTGCAATAGTTAACTTATTGGCCGACCTTATAACCATTAATTACGAAGCGCAAAAAAAATAAAATCTCTCGTTCCCCACAGTGAAGTGAAACCTATGTTGATTCCGTCTAAATTAAGTCGCCCGGTTCGTCTTGACCACACAGTGGTCCGCGAGCGTCTGTTGGCTAAACTTTCCGGCGCGCATAATTTCCGACTGGCGCTGGTTACGAGCCCTGCAGGTTATGGAAAAACAACGCTCATTTCGCAATGGGCCGCAGGTAAGAGCGATCTTGGCTGGTACTCTCTTGATGAGGGCGATAACCAGCAGGAGCGCTTTGCCAGCTATCTGATTGCCGCGATACAGCAAGCCACCCATGGACACTGCGTTGCCAGTGAGGTGATGGTGCAAAAGCGCCAGTACGCCAGCCTGTCCTCCCTTTTCTCTCAGCTGTTTATCGAACTGGCTGAATGGCATCGCCCGCTTTACGTGGTGATTGATGATTACCATCTCATCACTAACCCGGTGATTCATGAATCAATGCGTTTCTTCCTGCGCCATCAGCCGGAAAACCTAACGTTAGTGGTGCTGTCACGCAACCTGCCGCAGTTGGGTATTGCCAACCTGCGCGTACGCGATCAGCTTCTGGAAGTGGGTAGCCAGCAGTTGGCCTTTACCCACCAGGAAGCAAAACAGTTCTTTGACTGCCGCCTGACCTCACCCATTGAGGCCGCTGAAAGCAGCCGCCTGTGTGATGACGTCGCGGGCTGGGCCACGGCGCTGCAGCTCATCGCCCTCTCTGCCCGGCAAAACAACAGTCCAGCGCATCAGTCAGCGCGGCGTCTGGCCGGCATCAACGCCAGCCACCTCTCTGATTACCTGGTGGACGAGGTGCTGAACAGTGTCGATCCCTCGACGCGTAATTTCCTGCTGAAAAGCTCGCTGCTGCGCTCCATGAACGATGCCCTCATCGTGCGGGTGACGGGCTGTGAAAACGGTCAGCTGCAGCTCGAAGAAATTGAACGTCAGGGCCTTTTCCTGACGCGCATGGACGATCCCGGCGAGTGGTTTAGCTATCATCCGCTGTTTGGTAGCTTCCTGCGCCAGCGCTGTCAGTGGGAGCTGGCGGTTGAACTGCCGGAGATCCACCGCGCCGCTGCCGAAAGCTGGATGGCACAGGGCTTCCCGAGCGAGGCCATCCACCACGCGCTCGCTGCCGGGGATGCCAGCATGCTGCGCGATATCCTCCTCAATCATGCGTGGGGCCTGTTTAACCACAGCGAGCTGACGCTGCTGGAAGAGTCCCTCAAAGCCCTGCCGTGGGAAAGCCTGCTGGAGAATCCGCGTCTGGTGCTGCTGCAGGCCTGGCTGATGCAGAGCCAGCATCGCTACAGCGAAGTGAACACCCTGCTGGCGCGTGCCGAGCAGGAGATGGAAAGCGAGATGGATACCACCCTGCACGGCGAGTTCAACGCGCTGCGCGCTCAGGTGGCCATTAACGATGGCGACCCGGACGAAGCGGAACGGCTGGCGATGGTCGCACTGGATGAACTGCCGCTGGCCAACTTCTACAGCCGCATCGTGGCGACCTCCGTACACGGCGAAGTGCTGCACTGCAAAGGTGACCTCACGCGTTCGCTTTCACTGATGCAGCAAACCGAACAGATGGCGCGTCGTCATGATGTCTGGCACTACGCGCTGTGGAGCCTGATCCAGCAGAGCGAGATTTTATTCGCGCAGGGGTTCCTGCAGGCTGCCTGGGAAAACCAGGAAAAAGCGTTCCAGCTGATTCGTGAACAGCACCTGGAACAGCTGCCGATGCACGAGTTCCTGTTGCGTATTCGCGCTCAGCTGCTGTGGGCATGGTCGCGTCTGGATGAAGCAGAAAGCTGCGCCCGCCAGGGTGTGGATGTTCTTTCCAGTTTCCAGCCTCAGCAGCAGCTGCAGTGTCTGGCGCTGCTGGTGCAGTGCTCGCTGGCGCGCGGCGATCTCGATAACGCCCGCAACCATCTTAACCGCCTGGAAAACCTGCTCGGCAACGGTCAGTATCATAGCGACTGGGTGTCAAACGCCGATAAGGTCCGGGTGATTTACTGGCAGATGACCGGCGATAAAAAATCCGCCGCCAACTGGCTGCGTCAGACGCCAAAACCGGAATTTGCCAACAACCACTTCCTGCAGAGCCAGTGGCGCAACATTGCCCGCGCGCAGATCCTGCTCGGTGAATTAGAGCCCGCTGAGATTGTACTGGAAGAGCTGAACGAGAACGCGCGCAGCCTGCGCCTGATGAGCGATCTGAACCGCAACCTGCTGCTGCAGAACCAGCTCTACTGGCAGGCGGGTCGTAAAAACGATGCCCAGCGCGTGCTGCTGGAGGCGCTGCAGCTGGCAAACCGCACCGGGTTTATCAGCCACTTTGTGATTGAGGGTGAAGTGATGGCCCAGCAGCTGCGTCAGCTTATTCAGCTTAACACGCTGCCGGAGCTGGATCAGCATCGCGCCCAGCGCATTCTGCGCGAGATTAACCAGCATCATCGGCACAAGTTCGCGCATTTCGATGAGAACTTCGTTGAACGTCTGCTGAACCACCCGGAAGTGCCAGAGCTTATCCGCACCAGCCCGCTCACCCAGCGCGAATGGCAGGTTCTGGGGCTGATCTATTCAGGCTACAGCAACGAGCAGATTGCCGGCGAGCTGGCGGTGGCGGCGACCACCATCAAAACGCATATCCGCAACCTGTACCAGAAGCTGGGCGTGGCGCATCGTCAGGATGCGGTACAGCATGCACAGCAGCTGTTGAAGATGATGGGGTACGGAGTGTAATTCATTGCCCGGCGGCGCTACGCTTGCACGGGCCTACGGGTGTTGTAGGTCGGGTAAGCGCAGCGCCACCCGACACAACCGTTAGCACAATTCCAGCTGCAAATTATTATCTTTAATCACCTGCATGACGCCCGCCGGCGGCATCACGTCGGTATAGACCGCATCCACCATGCTGATGCTGCCCATGTTCACCATCGCGTTTCGGCCAAACTTCGAATGATCCACCACCAGCATCACGTGGCGTGAGTTTTCAATGATCGCGCGCTTGGTGCGTACCTCGTGGTAATCAAACTCCAGCAGCGAGCCGTCGCTGTCGATGCCGCTGATCCCCAGAATGCCGAAGTCGAGGCGGAACTGGGAGATAAAATCGAGTGTGGCTTCGCCGATAATTCCACCGTCGCGGCTGCGCAGCTCCCCGCCCGCGAGGATGATGCGGAAGTCGTCTTTCTGCATCAGGGTGTTAGCCACGTTCAGGTTGTTGGTGACCACGCGCAGGTTCTCATGATCCAGCAGCGCATGGGCGACCGCTTCCGGCGTGGTGCCGATATCAATAAACAGCGTCGCCCCGTTTGGGATCTGGCTGGCGACCTTGCGGGCAATACGCTCTTTCTCCGCCGTCTGCGTGGCTTTACGGTCGTGCCAGGAGGTGTTAACCGAGCTGGATGGCAGCGCCGCGCCACCGTGGTGGCGAAGAATACGGTTCTGATCGGCCAGGTCGTTCAGGTCACGACGGATGGTTTGTGGGCTGACGGCAAACTGCTCCACCAGCTCTTCGGTGCTGACGTATCCCTGTTTTTTTACCAGTTCGATAATGGCGTCATGACGTTGTGTTTGTTTCATCAATTATCCCTGAGAATTATGTTCGTTTTCGCGCATGGAGCGTGTCGGCAAAGGCCATCGCCAGCCCCACGGCCAGCCCGGCGACGTGCGCACCGTTGGCGATAGACATACCAAACAGATCAAACCATCCGGCAATTAGCCATATTAACGCAAAGGTTATTAATCCGCGTTGCAGATAGATGCCACTTTCCGGGTCGCGCTCCCCGCGAAGCCAGACGTAGCCCATCAGGGCATACACGACACCCGACAGCCCGCCGAACCACGGCCCGCTGAACTTGTGCTGCACGTAGCCGCTTAACAGGGCGCTGATGATGGTGATAACGATCAGCTTGCCACTGCCCAGACGCTTTTCAACGGCACCGCCGAGATACCACCACCAGAGCAGGTTAAAGAGGATATGCATCACCGAGAAGTGCATCAGCGCGTGGCTAAAGTAGCGCCAGACGTCAAACTCAAGAGACGGGTCATAGGGCCACGCCAGGGCAATCATTACGCTCTGGTCGCCGACCACGTTCATGATAATGAAGACAATGATGCAGGCCGCCATCAGCAGCAGCGTAAACGGGCCCGCGCGCTCGCGAATGGTGGCGAGGAAGGGAAAGCGGCTGTAGTGCAATCCGCTGCCGGTCTGGCCGGATTGCCAGCTGGCCGCGAGATAGCGCGGGTCGCCAGGGTTCTCAAGAAAACGCGCCAGCTCCTCGTTTACCCGCCCGGCCTGGCTCTCATCGGCCAGCCAGACGTCGGTCTGCGTATGTTGCTGAATAGTCAGAATAACGCCCTGCGTCGCCATATAGTCGACAAACGCCTGGGCGACGCGCGGGTTGGTAAAAGAGGTGATCATCAACATGGGCAGCGGTCGCTTATTTCCACACAAAAGGGGACAGTATAGCGGGATCAGCGCTCAAAAGCGTATTCCACTTCCGCCGGGAAATGACGATGCCAGGCATCGAAACCGCCGTCGACGCTGTAAACCGCGTCGTAACCCTGCTGAAGCAGGTACTGCGCCGCGCCTTTGCTGCTGTTGCCGTGATAGCACATGACCATCACCGGCGTGTCGAAGTCGTTATCGCGCATAAACGCGCCCAGCGTGTCGTTGGTGAGATGGAACGCGCCCGGCGTATGGCCCATCGCAAAACTCTGCGGATCGCGGATGTCCACCAGCACCGCTTTTCCCTGGTGCATCTTCTGGTGGGCTTCTTCTACGTTAATACATTCAAACTGATCCATGGTGTTCTCTTTACAGTGGTCAACGACAAGATTTTACCCCGTAGTGTACGTCCTGGCGGCGGGTAAACGCCATTATGTTATCCATATCACTCTAAATTGTTTTTTTGATGTTACCAAAAGCGCGTTCCTTTGCTATTATGAGCGATATCGAACATTTCTGAGCTTTAACGAAAGTGCATGAGGGTGTTATGGAAACCAAAGATCTGATTGTGATAGGCGGTGGCATCAACGGTGCCGGTATTGCGGTCGATGCCGCAGGACGCGGTTTATCCGTACTGATGCTGGAAGCTAACGATCTCGCCTGCGCGACGTCGTCCGCCAGCTCCAAACTGATTCACGGTGGCCTGCGCTACCTGGAACACTACGAATTCCGCCTGGTCAGTGAAGCGCTGGCCGAACGTGAAGTGCTGCTGAAAATGGCCCCACATCTGGCGATTCCGATGCGCTTCCGCCTGCCCCATCGCCCGCATCTGCGTCCGGCGTGGATGATCCGAATTGGTCTGTTTATGTACGATCATCTGGGTAAACGCACCAGTCTCCCGGGTTCGAAAGGTTTGCGTTTTGGCTCAGAATCGGTCCTTAAGCCTGAAATCGTGCGCGGATTCGAATATTCCGACTGCTGGGTGGACGATGCCCGTCTGGTGCTGGCGAACGCGCAGATGGTTGAGAAGAAAGGCGGCGAGGTGAAAACCCGCACCCGCGCGACCTCTGCCCGCCGTGAAAACGGCCTGTGGATTGTCGAGGCGGAAGATATCGATACCGGCGAGAAATTCAGCTGGAAAGCGCGCGGCCTGGTGAACGCCACCGGCCCGTGGGTGAAACAGTTCTTTGACGAGGGCATGCATCTGCCTTCCCCGTACGGCATCCGCCTGATCAAAGGCAGCCACATTGTGGTGCCGCGCGTGCATACCCAGAAGCAGGCGTACATTCTACAGAACGAAGACAAGCGCATCGTGTTTGTGATCCCGTGGATGGACGAATTCTCGATCATCGGCACCACCGACGTGGAGTACAAAGGCGATCCGAAGAACGTTGAGATTGATGAGAGCGAAGTGAACTACCTGCTTAAAGTGTATAACGCGCACTTTAAGAAACAGCTGTCGCGCGACGACGTGGTCTGGACTTACTCCGGCGTGCGTCCGCTGTGCGATGACGAATCTGATTCACCGCAGGCCATCACCCGCGACTATACGCTCGATATTCACGACGTTGACGGTCAGGCGCCGCTGCTGTCCGTGTTTGGCGGCAAGCTCACCACCTACCGCAAGCTGGCCGAGCACGCGCTGGAAAAACTGGCGCCGTACTACAAAGGCATTGGCCCGGCATGGACCAAGGGCGCGGTACTGCCCGGCGGTGATATCGGCGATAACCGCGATGATTACGCCGCGAAGCTGCGCCGTCGCTTCCCGTTCATCACCGAAGGGATGGCGCGCCACTATGCCCGCACCTACGGCAGCAATACCGAGCTGTTCCTGGGCGATGCGAAGGACATTGCGGATCTGGGCGAGCATTTCGGCCACGAGCTGTACGAAGCCGAGCTGCGTTATCTGGTTGAGCACGAGTGGGTGCGTCGTCTGGACGATGCTATCTGGCGCCGTACCAAAGAAGGGATGTGGCTCAACGCCGAACAGCAGTCTCGCGTGGCGCAGTGGTTACTGCAACATGCGGGAAAGCGTGAGCTGTCGCTGGCGTCCTGATGTGAAAAAATGCCCGGTGGCGCTACGCTTACCGGGCCTACGGGATCAACCAGGCCGGGTAAGGCGAAGCCGCCACCCGGCTTTGTTTTTACAACCTCACCGGATCAATATGCCAGATCGTCTCGGCATACTCCTTGATGGTCCTGTCTGACGAGAAATAGCCCATATTGGCGATGTTGTACATCGCGGCGCTGGTCCACTTCTCCGGCTGGCGATACAGCTCGTCCACCTTGTCCTGACAGTCCACGTAGCTGCGGTAATCCGCCAGCACCTGGTAGTGATCGCCAAAGTTAATCAGCGAATCCACCAGATCGCGGTAGCGGCTCGGTTCATCAGGGCTAAACACGCCGGTCGCGATCTGCGTCAGCACCTGACGCAACTCTTCATCCTCTTCGTAATATTGACGCGGCGAGTAGCCTTTCCTGCGCAGCGCCTCCACCTCTTCCGTCGTATTACCGAAGATAAAGATATTGTCTTCGCCCACGTGCTCCAGCATCTCGACGTTCGCCCCGTCCAGCGTGCCGATGGTCAGCGCGCCGTTGAGGGCAAACTTCATGTTACTGGTGCCGGATGCCTCCGTCCCCGCCGTGGAAATCTGTTCAGAGAGATCCGCCGCCGGGATGATCAGCTGCGCCAGGCTGACGCTGTAGTTCGGAATGAATACCACCTTCAGCTTGTCGCCAATATCCGGATCCTGGTTAACCACCTTCGCCACGTCGTTGATGAGATGAATAATGTGCTTCGCCATGTAATAGGCCGACGCCGCCTTACCGGCGAAGATCTTCACGCGCGGAACCCATTCGGCCGTCGGATCGGCCTTGATGCGGTTGTAATGGGTGATTACGTGCAGCACGTTCATCAGTTGACGCTTGTATTCATGGATGCGTTTGATCTGAACGTCGAACAGCGCTTTCGGGTTTGCCACCACGTTGAGGTGCATTGCCAGCCAGACCGCCAGACGTTTTTTGTTCAGCAGCTTGGCTTCGCGCACGGCTTTGTTCACCGTCGGAAAATCAATATGCTGTTCCAGCTCGCTCAGCTGGCTCAAATCGGTACGCCAGGTGCGGCCGATATTCTCGTCCAGTACCTCAGAGAGCGGCTGGTTGGCCAGCGCCAGCCAGCGGCGCGGGGTGACGCCGTTGGTCACGTTGCAGAACCGCGTCGGGAAGATCTTCGCGAAGTCCGCAAACAGCGACTGCACCATCAGGTTCGAGTGGAGCTCGGACACGCCGTTGACCTTGTGGCTGATGACAACCGCCAGCCAGGCCATGCGCACGCGGCGACCGTTCGACTCATCAATGATGGACGCGCGGCTCAGCAGGCCGGTATCGTTCGGATACTGCTCCTGCAGCGTCTTGAGGAAGTAGTCGTTAATCTCAAAGATAATCTGCAGATGGCGCGGCAGGATTTTGCCGAGCATGTCCACCGGCCACGTCTCCAGCGCTTCGCTCATCAGCGTGTGGTTGGTGTATGAGAACACCTGACAGGTCACCTCAAAGGCGTCATCCCAACTGAACTTATGTTCGTCGATCAGCAGACGCATCAGCTCCGGAATAGAGAGCACCGGGTGGGTGTCATTAAGGTGGATCGCGGTTTTCTCCGCCAGGTTGGCGTAGGTTTTGTGCAGCTGATGGTGGCGGCTAAGGATGTCCTGAATGGTCGCCGAAACAAGGAAGTACTCCTGACGCAGGCGCAGCTCGCGGCCCGAGTAGGTCGAGTCATCCGGGTACAGCACGCGGGACACGTTCTCGGAGTGGTTTTTATCCTCCACCGCCGCGAAGTAGTCACCCTGGTTAAATTTCCCGAGGTTAATTTCGCTACTGGCCTGGGCACTCCACAGGCGCAGCGTGTTGGTGGCGTCGGTGTCGTAGCCGGGGATAATCTGGTCGTAGGCCACGGCCAGGATCTCTTCCGTTTCCACCCAGCGGGATTTTTTCCCTTCCTGCTGAATACGTCCGCCAAAGCGCACCTTATAGCGCGTGTTGTGGCGCTTAAACTCCCACGGGTTGCCGTACTCCAGCCAGTAGTCCGGGGACTCTTTCTGACGCCCGTCGACGATGTTCTGTTTGAACATGCCGTAATCGTAGCGAATACCGTAGCCGCGGCCCGGCAGCGCCAGCGTCGCCAGCGAGTCGAGGAAGCAGGCGGCGAGACGTCCCAGACCGCCGTTACCGAGGCCCGGGTCGTTCTCTTCGTCGATCAGTTCTTCTAAATCTAACCCCATCTCTTCCAGTGCGGTTTTGACGTCGTCATAAATACCGAGCGACAACAGCGCATTGGACAGCGTGCGGCCAATCAAAAATTCCATCGACAGGTAGTAAACCTGACGCGTCTCCTGCGAGAGCTGGGCGCGGTTTGAGCGCAGCCAGCGTTCAACTAAGCGGTCACGCACGGCAAACAAGGTGGCGTTCAGCCACTCGTGCTTGTTGGCAATAACCGGATCTTTCCCGATGGTGAACATCAGCTTGTAGGCGATGGAGTGCTTTAACGCCTCAACGCTGAGCGTGGGTGAAGAGTAGCTAAATGGAGCGTTCATATCAGTAACTTCGCCTCGTTACATCAAGCGTTGATAGAGATCGCGGTATGACTGCGCCGCGACATGCCAGCTAAAGTCCATGGACATCGCCTGACGTTGTACATAACGCCACAGCGATGGACGGGACCACAAGACGAAAGCACGCCGAATCGCCCGAAGCAGCGACCAGGCATTACTGTCCTCAAAGACAAATCCGCTGGCGATACCGTCCGCCAGGTTTTCCAGAGAGCTGTCGGATACGGTATCCGCCAGTCCGCCCGTGCGGCGTACCAGCGGCAGGGTGCCGTATTTCAGGCCGTACAGCTGCGTCAGGCCGCAGGGTTCGAAACGGCTTGGCACCAGAATGACGTCCGCGCCGCCCATAATGCGGTGCGAGAACGCTTCGTGGTAGCCAATCTGCACGCCTACCTGCCCCGGATGTTCCGCGGCGGCGGCAAGGAAACCTTCCTGCAGCACCGGGTCGCCCGCGCCGAGCAGCGCCAGCTGTCCCCCCTGCTCCAGTAAACCGGGCAGCGCCTCCAGCACCAGATCCAGCCCTTTCTGGCTGGTCAGGCGGCTCACAACGGCGAACAGCGGCACTTTGTCGTTCACCTTCAGGCCCATCGCAATCTGCAGCTGGCGTTTGTTCTCCGCTTTGTCTTCCACGGAATCACGACCGTAGCGCGCCGCCAGCAGGAGATCGGTTTCCGGGCTCCAGATCTGTTCATCCACGCCGTTCAGGATGCCCGACAGGCGGCCTTCGCGATGGCGCTGCTGCAGCAACCCTTCCATGCCGTAGCCAAACGCCGGCTGGGTGATCTCACGCGCGTAGGTTGGGCTCACCGCCGTGATGTGATCGGCGTAGTACAGCCCCGCCTTCAGGAACGAGATCTGCCCGTTAAACTCCAGACCGTGCATGTTAAAGAACGACCATGGCAGATCGATGTCATTCATGTGATGGGCGTAGTACATCCCCTGATACGCCAGGTTATGCACGGTAAAGACCGATTTCGCCGGGTGGCCGCGCGCGGCGAGATACGCCGGGGCAAGCCCGGCGTGCCAGTCGTGCGCGTGCACCACATCCGGCCGCCAGAACGGATCCAGCCCCGTCGCCATTTCGGCACCGACCCAGCCGAGCAGCGCAAAGCGCAGCACGTTGTCGGTGTAGGCGAACAGGTTCGTATCATGATACGGGCTGCCCGGGCGATCGTATAAATGCGGCGCGTCGATCAGGTAAATCCCTACGCCATTGTAATGTCCAAACAGCAGGGTAATGCGTCCGGCAAACGTTTCACGGCGGGTCACCACTTTCGCATCAGGTATACCGCGCCGGATATCCGGAAAGGCGGGCAGCAGGACTCGGGTATCCACGCCTCCGGCGATTTGCGCCGCCGGTAATGCGCCAAGCACATCTGCCAGTCCGCCCGTTTTTAATAACGGGAACATCTCAGAACATACGTGTAAAACCTGCATCATCGCTCCTGTTTGATCTGCAGCTTCCGCAACATTTCCCGTGTGACTAACACGATCCCCTCTTCCGAACGGTAGAAACGACGCGCGTCTTCTTCCGCATTCTCCCCAATAACCATCCCTTCAGGGATGACGCAGGCACGGTCGATCACGCAACGACGCAGACGACACGAGCGCCCTACCCAGACATCCGGCAACAAGACTGCCGAATCGATATTACAGAATGAATTTATCCGCACACGCGGGAACAGCACCGACTGCACCACCACCGAACCGGAGATAATGCACCCGCCGGACACCAGCGAGTTCAGCGTCATACCGTGGCTGCCGGAGCGGTCCTGGACGAACTTGGCCGGCGGCAGCGACTCCATATGGGTACGAATCGGCCAGTTCTGGTCATACATATCCAGTTCAGGCGTAACCGATGCCAGATCGAGGTTCGCTTTCCAGTACGCTTCCAGCGTGCCCACATCGCGCCAGTAGGGTTCCGCATTCGGGTCGGACTGCACGCAGGACAGCGGGAAAGGATGTGCATACGCCATGCCAGCTTTCGTGATTTTCGGAATGATGTCTTTACCGAAGTCGTGGCTGGAGTTTTCGTCTTTGTCGTCTTCTTCCAGCAGCTCATAAAGATAATCTGCGTCAAAGACATAGATCCCCATGCTGGCGAGTGATTTGGTGTCATCGCCCGGCATGGTTGGCGGGTTCGCCGGTTTTTCAACGAAGTCGATAATTTTGTCGTCGGCATCCACGTGCATGACGCCAAACGCCGTCGCTTCAGCAACGGGCACAGGCAGACACGCCACGGTGCAGCGCGCCCCTTTTTCGACGTGGTCGATCAGCATGTGGGAGTAATCTTGCTTGTAGATGTGGTCCCCGGCGAGGATCACAATGTATTCCGCGTTGTAGCGACGAATGATGTCGAGGTTCTGGGTCACCGCATCCGCTGTCCCGCGATACCAGTTTTCGCCGTGGACGCGTTGCTGCGCAGGAAGGAGATCGACAAACTCGTTCATCTCTTCGCTGAAGAATGACCAGCCGCGCTGGATATGCTGAACCAGCGTATGCGACTGATACTGCGTAATGACGCCGATGCGGCGAATGCCCGAGTTCAGGCAGTTGGAGAGCGCAAAGTCGATGATACGGAACTTACCACCAAAGTGAACAGCCGGTTTGGCGCGCTTGATGGTCAAATCTTTCAGACGGGTACCACGCCCGCCCGCAAGTATCAGGGCAACCGTTTTTAATGGTAGCTGGCGTGCCAACATTAAGGGATCGTTCTTCTCTAATCTAACCATGACTAACTCCTTTTTTATCATCTTTGGAATACGCACACTCCGTGCGCAGGCCCGTGCCAGACAGCCATTACTACCGGATTATCCGCTCCGGCAAAGGGAGGAACGGCGCGCCATTCCCCTTCAGGTAAAACAATCTCTGCGACGTCATCCGTCGCGTTCAGCGTGACCAGCCATTTATCCGACAGCAGGATTTGCAGGCGTGGTACGCCGTGTTGCCACTCTTGCGCGCTTAACGGTTGCGCGTCTTTATTCAGCCAGCGAACGTTGCCGTCACCCTCTTCCCACCAGCTGTTGGCAGTCAGCGCGGGGATCTGCTGGCGAAGATGGATCAGCGCAGCGGTAAAATGAATCAGCCCGCTGTTGGCTTCACCCCAGTCGAGCCAGGTTAAGGTGTTGTCCTGGCAATAGGCGTTGTTGTTACCGTGCTGGCTATGACCATGCTCGTCGCCTGCCAGCAGCATCGGCGTGCCCTGCGACAGTAAAAGCGTTGTCAGCAGCGCATGAACGCTGGCGCGTCGCCGCTCTATCACATCCAGACTTCCGCCTAACCCTTCTATACCATGATTGAAGCTATGGTTATTGTTAGTGCCATCGCGATTCTCTTCGCCGTTCGCCTCATTGTGTTTCTGATTGAAACAAACGCAGTCCCTGAGCGTAAAGCCGTCGTGCGCCGTCAACAGATTGACGGTGGCCGACGGGCGTTTGCCGTCGCGCTTAAAGAGATCGCTCGACGCGGCAAAGCGCCCGGCAAATTCCCCCAGCGACAGGTTCCGCTCCAGCCAGAAGCGGCGCACGGCGTCGCGGTAGTGGTCGTTCCACTCGGCAAACAGCGGCGGGAAATTCCCGACCTGATAACCGCCTTCACCGATGTCCCACGGCTCGGCAATGAGCTTCACCTGCGAGAGTACCGGGCAGTTTTTTATCGCCTCAAACAGCGGCGCCTGCTGGCTGAACGCCGGCGTGCGCCCCATCACCGGCGCCAGGTCGAAACGAAAACCGTCGACGTGGTACGTCTCTACCCAGTATTTCAGGCATTCATACGCAAAATGCGTGACCGCCGGATGGCTGAGATTGAGCGTGTTGCCGCAGCCGGTCCAGTTCTCGTAATCGCCATCCTGCCTGATCCAATAATAGCTACGGTTATCAATTCCGCGCATGGAGAGCGTCGGGCCGTCGAGATCGCTTTCTGCGCTGTGGTTCAGTACCACGTCCAGAATGACCTCAATGCCCGCCGCGTGGAGCGCCTTCACCGCATCGCGGAACTCGTCCCGCGCCTTTTCCGGATGGACGGCATAGCGCGGTTCTAGCGCGAACATCGCCAGCGGGTTGTAGCCCCAGTAGTTGCTTAGCCCCAGCCGCTGCAGGCGCGGCTCGCTGGCAAAATGGGCGACGGGGAGCAGTTCCAGAGCGGTGATGCCGAGGTGTTTCAGGTAGGCGATCATGGTGGGATGCCCGAGCGCCTTGTAGGTGCCGCGCATCTCTTTGGGGATCGACGGATGCAGGTAGGTCAGCCCTTTGACGTGGGCTTCATAAATAACCGTATTGCCCCACGGCGTGTGCGGCGGGGCATCGTCTTCCCAGTCATAAAGATCGTTCACCACCACGCTTTTTGGCGCGACGGGCGCGCTGTCGCGGTGGTCAGGCTCGCCGTAGCCCACGTGGAAGAGCGGGTCATCTTTAAATTCGCCGTCCACGCGGTGCGCGCACGGATCAATCAACAGCTTCGCCGGGTTAAACCAGTGCCCCTGCGCGGGATCCCACGGACCGTGAACGCGAAAGCCGTAGTGCATGCCGGGCCGCCCGCCGGACAGGTAGCCGTGCCAGGTATCCCCCGTGCGCGCGGGTAAATCGTAACGGTGCTCGTTACCTTCCCCGTCAAACACGCACAGTTCTACCCGCTCGGCGTGAGCGGAAAAGAGGGTGAAATTGACCCCCTTTCCGTCAAAATGCGCCCCGAGCGGTTCGGGTTTACCTGCCGTAAGCTGCGTCATTCGCCCTCCCGCATCAGCCAGATGGTGCCAAGCGGCGGCAGCGTCAGGCTCAGGGAGTTGGGTCGCCCGTGGCTTTCAATGGCGTCGCTCTGTACCAGCCCACCGTTACCGGCGTTGCTGCCGTGGTAGTGCATTGAGTCGGTATTCAGAATTTCACGCCATTTGCCCGGCTGGTTAATGCCGAAGCGGTAGTGTTCGCGCGGCACCGGGGTGAAGTTGCTGGCGACGATGATCTCGTTACCCGCCTTGTCACGACGCACAAAGACAAACACCGAGCGCTCATGGTCGTCCACCACCAGCCATTCAAAGCCGTACGGATCGAAGTCGAGCTCGTGCAGCGCTTTGTGGTGGCGATAGGTCAGGTTCAGATCGCGTACCAGACGCTGCACCCCGTGGTGCCAGTTGTCGCCGCCTTCCAGCAGATGCCAGTCGAGGCTGGCGTCATGGTTCCACTCGCGCCCCTGGGCGAACTCATTGCCCATGAACAGCAGTTTCTTGCCCGGGAAGGCAAACATCCAGCCGTAATAGGCGCGCAGGTTGGCAAACTTCTGCCACGCGTCGCCCGGCATGCGGTCGAGAATCGATTTTTTACCGTGTACCACCTCATCGTGCGACAGCGGCAGCATGAAGTTTTCGGTGTAGTTGTAGAGCATCCCGAACGTCAGCTTATCGTGATGATACTTACGGTGAACCGGATCCAGCTTCATGTAATCGAGCGTGTCGTGCATCCAGCCCAGGTTCCACTTATACCAGAACCCCAGGCCACCCAATGATGGCGGACGGGAGACACCCGCAAAGTCGGTGGACTCTTCCGCCATGGTCACGGCACCGTCCACCTGCTCGCCGATAATGCGGTTGGTATTACGCAGGAATTCAATCGCTTCCAGGTTTTCGCGGCCGCCAAACTCGTTCGGGATCCACTCCCCCTCTTTGCGGCTGTAGTCGCGGTAGATCATCGACGCCACCGCATCCACGCGCAGGGCATCGATGCCAAACCGCTCGATCCAGTACAGGGCATTCCCGACCAGGTAGTTTGAGACCTCACGGCGACCGTAGTTGTAGATCAGCGTGTTCCAGTCCTGGTGATAGCCTTCGCGCGGATCGCTGTGCTCGTACAGCTTCGTGCCGTCAAACTCTGCCAGCGCGAAATCATCCGCCGGGAAATGACCCGGCACCCAGTCGAGGATCACATTCAGCCCGGCGGCGTGCGCGGCATCAATGAAATAGCGGAAGTCGTCGCGGGTGCCGAAGCGGCGGGTCGGCGCATACAGCCCGGTGGGCTGATAGCCCCAGCTGCCGTCGAACGGGTGCTCGTTGACCGGCAGCAGCTCCAGGTGGGTAAAGCCCATCCATTTGGCGTACGGGACCAACTGGTCGGCAAGCTCCCGGTAGCTGAGCCAGAAGTTGTTATCGGTGTGGCGACGCCAGGAGCCGAGATGGACTTCATAGACGGAGATCGGCGCATCAAAGCGGTTAGCCTGTTTACGCTCCTCCGTCTGAACGACCTTCTCCGGCAGGCCGCAAATCAGCGATGCGGTATCCGGACGCATCTGCGCTTCGAAGGCATACGGGTCGGCTTTAATGCGCAGCTTGCCGTGGGCGTCAATCATCTCGAATTTATAAAGCTGCCCGTGGTGCGCCCCGGGAATAAACAGCTCCCAGATGCCGGTTTCCCGACGCAGGCGCATCGGGTGGCGGCGGCCATCCCAGTAGTTGAACTGTCCGACAACGGAGACACGCTGGGCATTGGGCGCCCACACGGAGAACCGCGTGCCGGTAATGCCGTCCATGGTATCGGCATGGGCACCCAGCGTTTCATAAGGGCGAAGATGCGTCCCTTCGGAGAGCAGCCAGGCATCCATCTCTTTAAGCAGAGGACCAAAGCTGTAGGGATCGTCAATCAGGTTTTGCTGACCGTGCCAGAGAACGGCGAGCTGATAGCGAAAAGGATTTTTACGACGGGGCATCACGCCCGAGAAGAAGCCACGGGAATCGAGGCATTCAAGGTTACCGACCTTGCGGCCGGTTTTGGGTTCAATCACCCAGACTTCTGTGGCATCCGGTAACAGTGCCCGAACTTCCAGACCGGCCTCAGTACGGTGCATCCCAAGCACAGAAAAGGGGTCAGCGAAATGACCCGCAATAAGCGCATTAATCACGTCTCTATCCACACGATCGGACATGGTATTCATCCTGTTTTTTATGTCGTCCTTTTTAAGCGCTCCGGGACGACTTTTAATGTGACCTGAACGGGACAGCACAAAAATGTGCATCCATTCTGCTCCGCTCGAACCTCAGGTAAGAAATGACTCTTCCTTAAAGCATAGCCAACGCTCTAGATGACTCCTGATAAAAAATAAGACATACGCGTGTTACTCCATGTAGTACGCAAAAAAAAGGGGTGAAAATCACCCCTGGTATTTAACAAATTATTACGCCAGCTGGCGCAGCATGCGGCGCAGCGGTTCGGCGGCGCCCCACAGGAGCTGGTCACCGACGGTGAACGCGGAGAGATACTCCGGCCCCATGTTCAGCTTACGCAGACGGCCAACCGGCGTGGTCAACGTGCCGGTTACCGCTGCCGGGGTCAGCTCGCGCATAGTGATATCGCGATCGTTTGGTACCACTTTCGCCCACGGGTTGTGCGCGGCCAGCAGCTCTTCCACGGTCGGAATAGACACATCTTTTTTCAGTTTAATGGTGAAGGCCTGGCTGTGGCAGCGCAGTGCGCCGATACGTACGCACAGACCGTCAACCGGAATGGTGTTCGCGGTATTGAGGATTTTGTTGGTCTCAGCCTGGCCTTTCCACTCTTCGCGGGTCTGGCCGTTATCCAACTGCTTGTCGATCCACGGGATCAGGCCACCGGCCAGCGGTACGCCAAAGTTATCCACCGGCAGTTCGCCGCTGCGGGTCAGTTGGGTCACTTTACGCTCGATATCCAGAATAGCGGATGCCGGGTTTGCCAGCTCGGTCGCAACGCTCTGATGCAGTTGGCCCATCTGGGTCAGCAGCTCGCGCATGTGACGCGCACCGCCGCCGGACGCCGCCTGGTAGGTCGCCACGGAGACCCACTCCACCAGATCCTGCGCGAACAGGCCGCCGAGGGACATCAGCATCAGGCTGACGGTGCAGTTACCGCCAACAAAAGTTTTCACGCCGTTGTTCAGGCCATCGGTGATCACGCCCTGGTTAACCGGGTCGAGAATGATGATGGCATCGTCTTTCATGCGCAGCGACGAGGCCGCGTCAATCCAGTAGCCCTGCCAGCCGCTTTCACGCAGCTTTGGATAGATTTCGTTGGTATAATCGCCGCCCTGGCAGGTCACAATAATGTCGAGCGCCTTCAGCGCTTCCAGATCGTAAGCATCCTGCAACGTGCCTGTGGTACCACCAAAGGACGGAGCAGCCTGGCCGAGCTGAGAAGTGGAGAAGAAGACCGGGCGGATAGCGTCGAAATCGCGCTCTTCAACCATGCGTTGCATGAGTACAGAGCCGACCATACCGCGCCAGCCGATAAAACCAACGTTTTTCATAGCATTTTTTTCCTGCTGAGGGTGTGTGCTGATTGTGCAAGCCAGTATTGAACTGGGATATGCTTCACATTACAAAATGCTGCCAAAGTCGCAAGCGAAATTAATCGATGATTGCCCGGCAATCAGAAATACAGCTAATTATCATAATAACCTTAGAGAGTTTCAGGGATAATTTACATGAGTGAAATCATTTCCGCCGCGGTTTTATTGATCCTGATTATGGATCCCCTGGGCAACCTGCCCATCTTCATGTCGGTACTAAAACACACCGAGCCGAAGCGTCGCCGGGCGATCATGATCCGCGAGCTGCTCATCGCCCTGCTGGTGATGTTTATCTTCCTGTTTGCGGGTGAAAAAATTCTCGCATTCCTGAACCTGCGTGCCGAAACCGTGTCGATTTCCGGCGGGATTATTCTGTTCCTGATTGCCATTAAGATGATTTTCCCGAGCGCGGAAGGTAGCAGCAGCGGCCTGCCTGCGGGTGAAGAGCCATTTATTGTGCCGCTGGCGATCCCCCTCGTCGCGGGCCCGACCATTCTGGCCACGCTGATGCTGCTGTCGCATCAGTATCCGAATCAGATGAGCCATCTGGTGATTGCCCTGCTGATTGCCTGGGGCGGAACGTTCATTATCCTGCTGCAGTCGTCCCTGTTCCTGCGCCTGCTGGGCGAAAAAGGGGTAAACGCGCTGGAACGCCTGATGGGGCTGATTCTGGTCATGATGGCAACGCAGATGTTCCTGGACGGGATCCGGGCGTGGATGAAGGGATGACGTTCTCCCTCTCCCTGGGGGCTGAAGGAGCCCCAGTCATTTTTTGACCTGAAGCGATGAACGTTTCTTCGGAAAAATTAATGACTTACAGCGACACCCTGGTCCGGCTGTAAATCGCCGAAGCGTTTCCGTAAGGCCGGGGCGAGGCGCAAGGATGCGCCGAGAGGGCGTGGCCTGCAGGGATGCAGGCTCATGCCCGACCCGATAGCCTGAAGGAATAAGCTGAGGGGACCGCGAAGCGGCGATTTACCGCCGGGAGCCCGGGTCGCCAGGGTGGTGGCGACTGAGCCACCCTGGCACGTTCACCGGTCATGTCGTTACAGAGTAGCAAGGAACATAAAGTGAACGGAATGACCTCCACAGCCGTATGTTCCCCCTCACCCCAGCCCTCTCCCTCAAGGGAGAGGGGGTCGTCCGTGCAGGCATTATTTTGTGGGGAACCCTCGGCCCACAGGGTGAGGGCATCAGGCCGCAGAAGCCGCCTACCTATCCCTTACGAATCAAATACCGGTACGGCAGCGCCTCAGTCTGCTGTGCCACCAGCTCATGCTCCATAAAGGTACAAAAACCGGGAATATCGCGGGTCGTGGCCGGGTCGTCGGCGATGATCAGCAGCGTTTCACCGGTCTGCATGTTGCGCACGGTTTTACGTACCATCATTACCGGTTCCGGGCAGCGAAGGCCCTGGGCATCAAGGGTGTGGTCTGGGCTGGAAAACAGGTCGGTCATGATCTTCTCGGTCAGGTAAAAACGGCTGTAGTTTACGCCCGGTTGCGATCAATGCAAACCAGGTTAACGATTGCGTAAAAACTAACCATTGCAATGTCCTGCCAAAGCAGTATCATGCTGCGGTTTTTATTGGGTTCCCTCACCCCAACGTATAAAAAGGTCACAATATGACGCAGTTTTCTGAATCTCAGCGCGTAAAGGCGTTGTTCTGGCTTTCGCTTTTCCATTTGCTGGTGATCACCTCCAGCAACTATCTGGTGCAGCTCCCGATCTCCATCTTTGGTTTCCATACCACCTGGGGCGCGTTCAGTTTCCCGTTTATTTTCCTCGCCACCGATCTGACCGTGCGTATCTTTGGCGCACCGCTGGCTCGCCGCATTATTTTTGCGGTCATGCTCCCGGCGTTGTTCATCTCGTACGGGGTTTCGTCTCTGTTTTATATGGGAAGCTGGCAGGGTTTTGAGGCGTTAACCCACTTCAACCTGTTTGTCGCCCGTATCGCCGCGGCAAGCTTTATGGCCTACGCGCTGGGGCAGATTCTGGACGTACACGTGTTTAACCGCCTGCGTCAGAATCATCGCTGGTGGATGGCGCCCACCGCCTCCACGCTGTTCGGTAACGTGAGCGATACGCTGGCCTTCTTCTTCATCGCCTTCTGGCGTAGCCCGGATGCGTTTATGGCCGAACACTGGATGGAAATCGCGCTGGTGGACTACTGCTTTAAGGTGCTCATCAGCATTGTCTTCTTCCTGCCCATGTACGGCGTGCTGCTGAATATGCTGCTGAAAAGACTGGCAGATAAATCTGAAATCACGGCATTGCAGGCAGGTTAAGGGTTCGCTTTATCAGTTGTGATAAGATGAACGAATGAGCCGTTATGGCCGTTTATCGAAAGGAAGAAGTCAATGCGCAATCTGGTTAAATATGTCGGGATTGGCCTGCTGGTTGTGGGTCTTGCAGCCTGTGATAACAGCGACACGAAAACGCCTGCTCAGGGCGCATCCGCAGAAAGCAATGCGACCGGCCAGCCGGTGAATCTGATGGATGGCAAACTCAGCTTCTCTCTGCCAGCCGATATGACTGACCAGAGCGGCAAGCTGGGCACTCAGGCGAACAACATGCACGTTTACTCCGACGCAACCGGGCAGAAAGCGGTCATTGTGATTGTGGGCGACGACACCAGCGAAGATCTGGCCGTCCTGTCCAAACGTCTTGAAGATCAGCAGCGCGGCCGCGACCCGCAGCTGCAGGTCGTGACCAATAAATCCATCGAGCTGAAAGGCCATAAGCTGCAGCAGCTGGACAGCATCATCTCTGCGAAAGGCCAGACCGCTTACTCCTCTGTCGTGCTGGGCAAGGTCGATAACAAACTCCTGACCCTGCAGATCACCCTGCCAGCGGAAGATCAGCAGAAAGCGCAGACGGCTGCTGAAAACATTATTAACACCATCGTGATCCAGTAACGTTTCACGATGATGACGTGGCCTCCGGTGCCTGCACCGGGGGCCATTTTTTTAGCCGCCACGTCAGCAGCAAGGCCACGATCACCAGACCCGCTGCGGCAAGATAGATCACCGGCACGCCTGCCCAGGCCATCACCAGCCCCGCCAGCGGGCCGGTAATGCCTAACGACATATCCATAAACACCGTATAGGTCGCCAGCGCGGCGCCCTGATTCTGCGGCGGCACGGCTTTAACCGCCACCACGCCCAGCGCCGGGAAGACCAGTGAAAAACCGGCTCCCGCGAGGAAGACGCCCACTTTCGCGACCCAGGGCACCATCGCTATTCCGGTCAGCAGCAGCCCGACAATTTCTATCGCAAAGCAGATCATCGCCACGTTCAGCCCACCCAGACGGTTGATGCCGTTAGGGAAAAGCAGGCGCGCGCCAACAAACGCACAGCTGAACAGGGTTAACGCAAAGGCCGCGCCGTCCCAGCCTTTGGCGTCATAGAACAGGGTAATGAAGGTCGCGATCACACCGAAGCCGGTGGTCGCCAGCGCCAGCGCCATGCCGTACGGCCAGACGCGCCCCAGCACCGCCCGAAACGGCAGCGGCTTGCCCTTGCTGGCCTTCACTTTCGGGCGCGGCAGCGCAAACAGAATCGCCAGCAGCGCGACCGCCATGATGGTGACGGCCAGCCCATACAGCCCGCCAAACGCATAGCAGGCCACGCCGAGCGGCGCACCGAGCGCCATCGCACCGTAGGTGACAATCCCGTTCCAGGAGATCACCCGGCCAATGTGCGGCGCACCGACAACCCCCACGCCCCACAGCGTCGAGCCGGTTCCCGCCAGGCTTTGCCCGATGCCGAGGATGACGCGGCCCAGGCAGAGGAGCGCCAGACTGACAAACGGCCAGTGGCTGGTCGTGGCAGCCAGCAGGTAGCTCAGGCCACTGAGGAAGCAGCCGCACAATCCCACCACCACAATGCTTTTTGGACCGAACGTGTCCGCGTAGCGACCGGCATGCGGTCGGCTCAGGAGTGTCGCGAAATACTGCAGGCTAATCACCAGCCCCGCCCAGAAGGCACTGAAGCCCATCACGTCATGGACATAGCCCGGCAGGACCGCCAGCGGCAGGCCGATGGTGAGATAGCTGGCAAAGTTGAAAATAACAACGGAAACGATGCGCAGATTGAGGCGCAGTCCGCTCAGTGCCGTTTCAGCGGCAGGTTCGGGCATGGGGTTCTACCTGGATTTTTTACAACAGTGTTTCACTATTACCACGCCCCAATAAGAAAATCAGCACCGACTTTCAGATTAACGGTGCCAGACGAAGCGAAGCCCGGGCACTACACTTATCGGGTCATCATATTAAGGAACACGCATGATCGCTAACCCGTCCGACAAAGCAGGACTCCACATCTTATTAAAGCTCGCCTGTCTGGTGGTTATCCTTGCGGGTATCCATGCTGCCGCTGACATTATTGTCCAGCTCCTGCTGGCGCTCTTTTTTGCCATTGTGCTTAATCCTCTGGTCACCTGGTTTCTTCGCCGGGGCGTCAGCCGTCCGGTCGCCATCACCATTGTCGTCATCGTGATGCTGATTGCCCTGACGGCGCTCTTCGGCGTGCTGGCGGCATCGCTGAGCGAATTCTCCACCATGCTGCCGCAGTACAACAAAGAGCTGACGCGTAAGATTGTGGCGCTGCAGGAGATGGTGCCCTTCCTAAATTTGCATATCTCACCTGAACGGATGCTGCGCAGGATGGATTCCGAGAAGGTCATGACCTACGCCACCACGCTGATGACGGGGCTTTCCGGCGCAATGGCCAGCATTCTGCTGCTGGTCATGACGGTGGTGTTTATGCTGTTTGAAGTCCGCCACGTCCCCTATAAGCTGCGCTTTGCGTTGAATAATCCCCAAATTCACATTGCCGGATTACACCGGGCGCTGAAGGGGGTCTCAAAATATCTGGCGCTGAAAACGCTGCTGAGCGTCTGGACCGGGGTGATTGTCTGGCTGGGGCTGATGCTGATGGACGTGCAGTTCGCGCTGATGTGGGGCGTACTGGCCTTTCTGCTCAACTACGTGCCCAATATTGGCGCGGTGCTTTCCGCCGTGCCGCCGATGATTCAGGCGTTTCTGTTTAACGGTTTTTACGAATGCATGCTGGTTGGCGCGCTGTTCCTCGTGGTGCATATGGTGCTGGGCAATATTCTCGAGCCGCGCATGATGGGGCACCGGCTGGGCATGTCGACGCTGGTCGTATTTTTATCCTTACTGATTTGGGGATGGCTGCTGGGCCCGGTCGGCATGCTGCTGTCGGTCCCCCTGACCAGCGTGTGTAAGATCTGGATGGAGACCACAAAAGGCGGCAGCAAGCTGGCCATTTTGCTCGGGCCGGGAAGGCCGAAAAGCCGGTTGCCCGGGTAGCTGACCTACCTTTATAGGTAGGTTTAAACCGCCAATAATCCGCCTTAAATTACCGCGTTCATAACCTGTCGCGGTATTTTTATTTGCGTTAAGGAAATATTAATTCTGTTTTTGTTTACGTCGGTCGCATTACGTTGAAACGCATATCATGATTTAACGCAAATTAAAAAAAATGAAATTGTTAATTATTTTCCATGTTATTATGCCCGCCTTCGCGTCAACGTAATGCAAACCTTAATATTGATTAAAAAAACATCTGGCACATAAGAAACGCCGGATGAATATTATTTGTAAAAACCACTACCTTTAATTGTTATTATTGATATGGAGTTGTTGATGAAAAAGATCGTTAAATGGTGTGCTGCCGCCGTATTCGTTGGCGCACTGGCAGGCTGTGCGCGTACTGCCCCAATCGCTCAGGTTCACTCTACTGTGAGCGCGGGTCATACCGCCGACCAGGTAAAAACAGCGATTTTGAAAGCAGGACAAAAACGTGACTGGATCATGACGGAAGCCGGTCCGGGCGTTATCAAAGGTCGTCTACAGGCGCGCGACCACTCGGTCGACGTTCGTATTCCTTATTCCGCAACAAGCTATTCCATTAACTACGAAAGCAGTATGAACCTGAAAGCGGCTGACGGTAAAATTCACAAAAATTATAACCGTTGGGTGAATAACCTCGACCACGATATTCAGCTGAACCTCTCCGCGGGCGCCCCACTGTAATATTTTTCTAAAGTCGGGCCGCATTTGGCCCGATAACCCTTATTTCTTGCCCTGAAAGGTTACGCAGCAATGTACGAAAAGGATACGCTCAGCGCACTGGATGCCATTACCGAAGCGCAACGCATCGCTTTTGCTCCGATGTTATTTCAGACCGCGCTTTGTCTGCGTAACTCAGGCATTCTCGCCTGGCTCGATAAACAAGGTAAAGAGGGTGCCAGCCTCGAGGAAATAACCGAACACAGCACGCTCGGCAGCTATGGCGTCAGCGTACTGCTGGATATGGGATTAAGCGGGCGGATCGTTACCCAACAGCATGGACGTTATTTTCTGGCGAAAGTGGGCCACTTTTTACTGCACGATGAAATGACCCGCGTAAATATGGATTTCACTCAGGACGTTTGTTACAAAGGGCTATTTCACCTGGCGGACGCCCTGAAGGAAGAAAAACCTGCGGGATTAGCGGTGTTTGGCAACTGGCCAACCATCTATCCGGCATTATCCCAATTACCGGCTCAGGCGAAAGAGAGCTGGTTCGCCTTTGATCATTACTATTCCGACGCCGCGTTTGACGCCGCTTTGCCATATATATTCGCAAGCTCGCCGACAAAATTGTACGATGTGGGCGGAAATACGGGTAAATGGGCGTTACGCTGCTGCCGCTATGACGAAAATGTTGCCGTGACGATCCTCGACCTGCCGCAGCAGATAGCGCTGGCGCAGGAAAACATCGCAAAAGCAGGTTTTTCTCATCGTATTGGATTCCATGCTGTCGATATGCTTAGCCCAGCAGCCTTGCCGGGTGAGGCCGACGTCTGGTGGATGAGCCAGTTTCTGGATTGTTTCTCTCCGGATCAGATTGTCGCCATGCTGACGCGCGTCGCACAGGTCATGAAGCCAGGCGCACGTTTGTGCATCATGGAGCTTTTCTGGGATGCCCAGAAGTTTGAAGCGGCCTCTTTCAGCCTGAATGCCACCTCGCTCTATTTCACCTGTATGGCGAATGGCAATAGCCGGTTTTACAGCATAGAGGCGTTTTATCGTTACCTGGAGAGCGCAGGTTTCAGCGTTGAACAGCGTCTGGATAACCTTGGGGTCGGTCATACCCTGCTGATATGCACCAAACGTGAACAATAGAGCAGCTTAGCTGCCCGGGTGGCCAAGTCTGCCCTTTGAATACGGTTTTTTTTCGCGGACGCGCGTAGATGAAATTTTCACTGAACATTATCGACTGGCAGGCGAGAGCCCCAGGACTCAACGATGCCACAGAGTGGCAGGCGTGGTCACGCCTGCAGCTGCCCGTCGATCCAGCGGCCCCGCTTCCCCGGCTGACCGCTTTACCCATGATGACCGCGCGCCGCCTCAATTCAGGCAGTAAGCTGGCGGTGGACATTGGTCTCGCTATGCTACAACACCACGCCATTGATGCCGTCGTCTATTCCAGCCGCCACGGCGAGCTGGAGCGCAACTACCGTATTCTGCATGCTCTGGCGACGGGGCAATCCGTATCGCCTACCGACTTCGCCATGTCCGTGCACAACTCGGCGGTGGGCAATCTCACGATTACCGCACGCCAGGCTATCGTCTCGTCATCCATTTCTGCCGGGCTGGACACCTTCCAGCAGGCATTATGTGAAGTCCTGAGCCTGCTGCAGGCGGGCTACTCCCGCGTCTTGCTGGTCGATTTTGACGGCGCACTGCCGGAATTTTACCACCCAGCGTTACCGCACCAGATGCCCACCTGGCCCTACGCGCTGGCGCTGGTGATTGAATCCGGCAAGGAATTGCTGTGTGAAACCCGCAGCGGCAGCACAGGGGATGAACCCGCCCTTCCGCAAAGCCTGATGTTCCTGCAACGCTATCTCAGCGAGGCACGCCAGTTTGTGGTACCCGGCGAACGTTTGCTGTGGCAATGGACGCGCGCATGAACCGCCTGACTGCCCGAATTAACTGGTTATGGCGTCTGATGATGACCGGATTCTGCTTCGTGCTGTTTGGCGTGGGCGGGCTGCTGCTGTCACTGGTATGGTTCAACCTGCTGCTGATCGTCCAGCGCGACCGCACCAACCGCCGTCGCCTTGCGCGGCGCAGCATTGCGGCCAGCTTCCGCTTCTTCCTGACCGTTGCCCGTGGCCTCGGGGTACTGGACTATCGCATTCACAATCTTGACGCCCTGCGCAACGATCGGGGTTGTCTGGTGGTGGCTAACCACCCCACGTTAATTGACTACGTGATTCTGGCATCGGTGATGCCAGAAACCGACTGTCTGGTGAAAAGCGCGCTGCTGCGCAATCCGTTTGTCAGCGGCGTCATCCGCGCGGCGGATTACCTGATTAACAGCGAAGCCGAGCCTCTGCTGGCTGCAAGCCAGCAGCGTCTGGCTCAGGGCGACACGCTTTTAATCTTCCCGGAAGGCACACGTACCCGGTCTGGTGAAGCTATTTCCCTCCAGCGCGGCGCAGCAAATATCGCCGTGCGCTGTAACAGCGATCTGCGGGTGGTGCTGATCCACTGTAGCGAACATCTGCTGGATAAAAAAAGTCGCTGGTATGATGTGCCGCCAGAAAAACCTGTCTTCACCGTGGATGTCCGCGACCGCGTGAACATCGACGAATTTTACGATGCAAATGAACAAGAACCGGCGCTGGCGGCAAGGCAGTTAAACCGGCATCTACAGCATCGATTAACATCAGGCCTTCAATCTTTGTCAGGAATTAATGATGCAAGCGCTTTATCTTGAAATTAAGAATCTCATTATCACCACGCTGAATCTGGACGAGCTTACCGCAGAGGATATTGATACCGATGCCGCGCTGTTTGGCGATGGGCTGGGTCTCGACTCTATCGACGCGCTGGAACTGGGTCTGGCCGTGAAAAACCAGTATGGCGTGGTGCTTTCTGCTGAAAGCGAAGAGATGCGCCAGCACTTCTTTTCCGTCGCCACGCTGGCGTCCTTTATCAACGCTCAACGCGCCTGAGATGTGATCACGATGACCGAACAAGAAACCATTTATCAGGAAGTCTGTGGCCTTCTGACCCGACTGTTTGAAATCGACCCGCAGGATATTACCCCTGAAGCCCGTCTTTACGAAGACCTGGAGCTGGACAGCATTGATGCGGTGGACATGATTGTTCATCTGCAGAAGAAAACGGGCAAGAAAATCAAGCCGGAAACCTTCAAATCGGTTCGTACCGTTCAGGATGTGGTAGACGCCGTCGAACAGCTTCTGCGCGAAGAGTAAGACGTCGTGCGCGGCGGACGGACATTCCCGATCATCCCACTTCTGACGGGGTTGATGCTGCTGGCGTGGCCCTTCCTGGTTGGATTTGGGCTGGCGCATAACAGCCTGCAGTGGCTATTACCCGTGATGGCTATGGTGTTACTGCTGCGGCTGCGTCAGGCGCAGCGGAACACAAGCCCGATGCGGTATGTGGTGCAGTGCGTGGCGCTGGCGGGGATCGCCCTCTGCACGGCAAGCTACCTGCTGAAAGCCCACCAGTGGCTGCTGCTCTACCCGGTGGTCGTCAACCTTGTCATGCTGGCCGTGTTTGGCGGTTCGCTGTGGACAGCGATGCCGCTTGTAGAACGACTGGCGCGCTTGCGCGAGCCAAACTTGCCCCCGGAGGGCGTGCGCTATACCCGTAAGGTGACCCTCGTCTGGTGCGGTTTTTTCGTCGGCAACGGCACGATGGCGCTGTTTACCGTCCTCCACGGCGACATGCATCTGTGGACGCTATGGAACGGTATGGTGGCTTACATCCTGATGGGGATGCTGATGGCAGCAGAGTGGCTGGTGCGCCAGCGGGTGATAAAAAAAGAGATGCACAATGACTAACCCCCTTCCGCTGGGCCAGTGGTTAAATGCGCCGCGCCCTGACGACACGCCTGTTGCCTGGCTCGACGATCGTACCTGGACGCTGGGCCAGTTGCGCCACGATGTAACCTTACTGGTCGAGACCCTGCGTCAGCAGGAAGGCGAGCGCTGGGCGCTGTGCTTTGAAAACAGCTACCTGTTTATTGTTGCGCTGCTGGCCTCGCTGCACGCCGGTAAAACACCGGTCATTCCCGGCCATAGCCGCGTCTCGCAGCTTGAAGAACAGCAATCTTTGTTTAGCGGCGTTCTGAGCGATCGAAATCTTGGTTTTCATGGGAAACAGACTGTGGTGGCCTCCAGCTACCAGACAGCCAGCCACTGGGTGCCTCTGCCGGCCATTGACGAAAACCGCTTCGTTGAACTGTTCACCTCAGGCTCCACGGGCACGCCGCGCCGGGTGGTTAAGCACATCGTCAGTCTGGATCGCGAAGCCCGCCTGCTGGCTAACCGCTTTGGTGAGCGTCTGGCCGGATGCAGCATTGTGGCCTCGGTCGTACCGCAACATCTGTATGGCCTGACATTCCGTATCGTCTTGCCGATGGCGCTGGGCCTGCCGCTGCATGCCGCGATGCTCTATTACGCAGAACAACTGGCCGCCCTGCCTCCTGACAGGCAATACCTGTTCATCAGCAGCCCGGCGTTCCTGAAGCGCCTGGATACCGAGCTTGCCGCGCCGCCCCTCAGGATGCTGATTTCAGCAGGTGGAATGCTGCCCTGGCGTGACGTCTCGACCACCTCCGGCTGGCTTAACCTTTGGCCAGATGAAATTTATGGCAGTACCGAAACCGGGATCCTCGCCTGGCGCCATCGTCAGGAGGATAACGTGCCTTGGCTACCGTTCCCCGGCGTGATCTTCCATCAGGAAGATGACGCCTGTCGCGTTACGTCGCCACTGATCCATGAGCCAGAAGGGCTCCAGCTCGACGATATCCTGCACTTCGACAGCGAGGGGCTTTTCAGCATCGCCGGTCGCCGCGGGCGGGTGGTCAAAATTGAAGAAAAACGCATCTCGCTTAACGAGATCGAACGCCGCCTGCTGGAGCTCGACGGTATTTGCGAAGCGGCCGCACTGCCGGTCACGCGCGGGGGTCGTCAGGGGATTGGCGCCCTGCTGGTTCTGGATGAAACGGCCCGTCAGCGCGGGTATGTGCAGGATAAAAAAGCGCAGGAGTTCGCCTGGCGTCGCGCCCTGCTGCCGTGGCTTGAACCTGTCGCGGTGCCGCGCTACTGGCGCATAGTTGATGAAATGCCGGTAAACAGTATGAACAAGCGTGTCTATGCGCAGTTAGAGGAGTTATTTCATGAAAATTCATGAAATTGAGCGCCACCAGACACAGCCGGAGAAGCTGGAGATCGTTTTGCATCTCGACGCAACGCTGTTCTGGTTTCAGGGCCATTTCGCCGTACAACCACTGCTGCCCGGCGTTGCGCAGCTTGACTGGGTGATGCACTACGCCACGACGTTACTGGCACCGGGCTATCGCTTTCACAGCATTCAAAACGTGAAGTTTCAGGCACCACTGCTGCCGGAAACCACGGTGACGCTGATGCTTGAGTGGCATGCCGAACGTCAGATGCTGACCTTCAGCTATCAACGCCATGCCGGGGCTGAGCGCCACACCGCCAGCAGCGGGAAAATTCGTCTATGTCAGTAATCTTTCGTCCCTGCGTGCTGATCCCGTGCTACAACCACGGCGCGATGATTGCCCGCGTGCTGTCACGTCTCGCGCCGTTCGGCCTGCCGTGCATGGTAGTGGATGACGGCAGCGACGCAGTCACCCGTCGGGAGCTTGAGCGCCTGGCGGCGGAGCAGCCGCAGATGACGCTGGTTCGTCTGGCGCAAAACGCAGGAAAAGGTGCCGCGGTCATCAGAGGGCTGGAGGAGTGCGCGCGGACGGGCTACACCCACGCCGTGCAGGTGGATGCGGACGGCCAACACGCCATTGAGGATATCCCCAAACTGCTGGCGCTGGCGGAGCGCCACCCGGACGCGCTGATTTCCGGCCAGCCCATTTACGATGACTCTATTCCGCGCTCCCGACTTTACGGGCGCTGGATCACCCACGTTTGGGTGTGGATTGAAACCTTATCGCTGCAGCTTAAAGACAGCATGTGCGGATTTCGGGTCTATCCGGTTTCACCCACGCTGCGGCTGGCAGCTCGCGAACCGCTCGGCAAGCGGATGGACTTTGACACCGAAGTGATGGTTCGTCTCTACTGGCAGGGCAACACCAGCGTCTTTCTGCCCACGCGCGTGACCTATCCTCAGGACGGTTTGTCCCACTTCGACGCGCTAAAAGATAACGTGCGGATCTCCCTGATGCATACCCGGCTCTTCTTCGGCATGCTGCCCCGTATGCCCGGCCTGCTTTTCCGTCGACGCCGCCAGCACTGGGCGCAGCAGGACGAGGTCAAGGGTCTGTGGGGGATGCGCCTGATGCTGCGCGTCTGGGAACGGCTGGGTCGGCGGGCCTTTACCGTGCTGTTGTGGCCAGTTATCGGCGTGTACTGGCTCATCGCGCGTCCGGCGCGGCAGGCCTCGCGGCAGTGGATTGCGAGAGTGAAGCAAGAACTGCGTCAGCGGAGCATGCCTGTTCCCTCACGGCTTAACAGCTTTTTCCATTTCATGCGCTTCGGCAACGCGATGCTGGATAAAGTCGCCAGCTGGCGCGGCGAGCTGAAGCTTCATCGCGATATTGTCTTTGCCCCCGGCGCGAGCGAAGCGTTAAACATCGCGGCTCCACAGGGCAAACTGCTGCTGGCCTCGCACCTTGGCGACGTAGAGGCCTGCCGGGCCCTGGCTCAGCTGGAAGGCAGTAAAATCATCAACGCCCTGGTTTTCAGCGAGAACGCCCAGCGCTTTAAGCAAATCATGAGCGAAATGGCGCCCGAAGCTGGCGTGAATTTGATGTCGGTCACCGACATCGGCCCGGATACCGCCATTGCCATCAAAGAGAAGCTTGAGCGCGGTGAATGGGTCGCGATTGTGGGGGATCGCATCGCGGTGAATCCGCAGCGCGGCGGGGAATGGCGCGTGATCTGGAGCCGATTCATGGGCCAGCCTGCACCGTTCCCACAGGGGCCGTTTATCCTGGCCTCCATCCTCCGCTGCCCGGTGGTGCTGATTTTCGCCCTGCGCCAGCATGGTAAGCTCGTCCTGCACTGCGAGCCGTTTGCCGACCCGCTGCGCCTGCCGCGCGGTGAACGCCAGCAGGCACTGCAAGATACCGTCGATCACTATGCGCAGCGGCTGGAACATTACGCCCTCATGTCGCCGCTCGACTGGTTTAATTTTTTCGATTTCTGGCATCTGCCAGAGTCCAGTGAGAAGGAGTAAAGGGTGCTGACCGATCCCCGCTTTACGACTGAAGTCGAGATCACCGTTCCGTTCCACGACGTCGATATGATGGGCGTGGTCTGGCACGGTAACTATTTCCGCTACTTTGAGATCGCCCGCGAGGCGCTGCTCAATCAGTTTGATTATGGCTATCGCCAGATGAAGGCCTCCGGCTACGTCTGGCCCGTCGTCGACACCCGGGTGAAATACCGCGATGCGGTGACCTTTGAGCAGCGTATTCGCGTCCGCGCGCACATTGAAGAGTATGAAAACCGCCTGCGCATTGCCTATCAAATTTTCGATGCGCAGACCGGCAAACGCACGACCACCGGTTACACCATTCAGGTGGCGGTGGAAGAAGCGACCCGCGAAATGTGCTTTGTGAGCCCGGCAATACTGTTTGAACGTTTGGGAGTAACACCATGAAATGGTTGCCTTTACTGGCGCTGATCGTCAGCCCGCTGGTCAGCGCCGTGACGCTGGATGAGCTGCAGCAGCGCTTCACCGAGCAGCCCGTGGTGCGCGCGCATTTCGAACAGGTTCGCACGATAAAAGATATGCCGCAGCCGCTGCGCTCGCAGGGCGAAATGCTGATCGCCCGCGACAGCGGCCTGCTGTGGGATCAAAAAGCGCCGTTTCCGATGACGCTCCTGCTGGACGACAAGCGGATGGTGCAGGCGATTAACGGCCAGCCGCCGCAAACCATCACTGCCGACAATAATCCGCAAATGTTCCAGTTCAACCATCTTCTGCGCGCCCTGTTCCAGGCCGACCGTAAGGTGCTGGAAGAGAACTTCCGCATCGATTTTAAGGACCTGGGAGCGGGCCGCTGGTCGCTGGTGCTTACGCCAAAAACGACGCCACTGGACAAGATTTTCGCCACCCTCGATCTGGGCGGCGCGACCTATCTGGAAACGATTCGCCTCAACGACAAACAGGGCGACCGTACCGATATCGCCCTTTCTCGCCACCAACTGACGCCCGCCAGCCTGACCGATGACGAACGCCAACGCTTTGCCGCACCGTAAATCCCTGCGCCCGGCGCTGCTGTGGGCCACGCTATGCCTGATTCTGCTGGGCGTGTTGCTGTCGCTGCTGCCCGGCGCGCGACTGAACAGCAGCGTGCTGGCCATGCTGCCGAAGCAGACGCTGGGGGCGATCCCGCCGGCGCTCAACGACGGGTTTATGCAGCGTCTCGACCGCCAGCTGGTCTGGCTGGTCAGCCCCGGCAAAGAGCCGGATCCGCGCGTGGCACAGCAGTGGCTGGCGCTGCTGCAAAGCACTGATTCGCTCAGCGAGGTCAAAGGCCCGATGGACGCCGCCGGGCAAAAGGCCTGGGGAGAGTTCTTCTGGCAGCACCGAAATGGCCTGATTGACCCCGCCACCCGCGCCCGCCTGCAAAACGGCGGAGAAGCGCAGGCGCAGTGGATTTTATCTCAGCTCTATTCGGCCTTTTCCGGCGTCAGCGGTAAAGAGCTGCAAAACGATCCCCTGATGCTGATGCGCGGCTCGCAGCTCGCTCTGGCGCAAAACGGCCAGAAGCTGCGGCTGATGGACGGCTGGCTGGTCGCAAAAGATGAGGCGGGAAACTACTGGTATCTGCTCCACGGCGAGCTGGCGGGCTCATCATTTGATATGCAGCAGACCCACCGGCTCGTGACGACGCTTAACGCGCTGCAGGAGACGCTGAAAGCCCGCTACCCTCAGGCACAGCTGCTTTCCCGCGGGACCATGTTCTACAGCGATTACGCCAGCCAGCAGGCCAAACGTGATGTTTCGACGCTGGGTATCGCCACCCTGCTTGGCGTGTTCCTGCTCATCGTGGCGGTGTTCCGCTCTCTGCGCCCGCTGCTGCTGAGCGTGCTCTCCATTGCCATCGGCGCGCTGGCGGGGACGGTGGTGACGCTGCTGCTCTTTGGCGAGCTGCACCTGATGACGCTGGTGATGAGCATGAGCATCATCGGAATTTCGGCAGACTACACGCTTTACTACCTGACTGAACGGATGGTACACGGCGCGGAGCATACTCCCTGGCAAAGCCTGGCCAAAGTTCGCAATGCGCTGCTGCTGGCGCTGCTGACGACCGTCGCCGCCTACCTGATTATGATGCTGGCCCCCTTCCCCGGGATCCGCCAGATGGCGGTGTTCGCTGCCGTGGGACTCAGCGCCTCCTGCCTGACGGTGATTTTCTGGCATCCGTGGTTGTGCCGCGGGTTACCAGTGCGCCCGGTTCCCTTTATGGTCCTGATGCTGCGCTGGCTGGCCGCCTGGCGACGCAGTAAAAAACTGTCAATTGGTCTTCCCGTCGCGCTGGCGCTGCTCTCCGCCGTGGGAATAAGCACGCTGAAGGTGGACGACGACATCGCCCAGCTGCAGGCGCTGCCGAAAGATATTCTGGCGCAGGAGAAGGCCATTACCGCCCTGACCGGACAGAGCGTGGATCAGAAATGGTTTGTGGTTCATGGCGCTTCGCCTCAGCAAACGCTGGAGCGGCTGGAAGCCTTTACCCCGGCGCTGGCAGAGGCGCAGAAAGCGGGAGAAATTACCCGCTGGCGCACCCTGCCGCTGAACTCGCTGGCCCGTCAGAAAAGCGATCTTACGCTGCTGCAAAACGCCGCGCCTGCGGTAACGAACGTGCTGAAAAGCGCAGGGCTCAACGCCGTCTCCCCGAATCTGGACGCCATGCCGGTCAGCGTGGACGCGTGGCTTAAAAGCCCAGCCAGCGAAGGCTGGCGTCTGCTCTGGCTGACCCTGCCCGACGGTCAAAGCGGCGTGCTCGTACCGGTGGACGGCGCAAAAAACAGCGCGGCCCTCGGCGAGCTGGCCGCGCGCCATGACGGTGTCGTCTGGGTCGATCGCAAAGCCAGTTTTGACACCCTGTTTGCCCTCTACCGCACGCTGCTGACGGGGCTTCTGTTTGCCGCGCTGGCGGTGATTGCCTGCGGGGCGATGCTGCGCCTCGGCTGGCGTAAGGGGCTGATAAGCCTGGTGCCGTCCGTGCTGTCGCTGAGCTGCGGGCTGGCGGTACTGGCCGCAACGGGCCACCCGGTAAACCTGTTTTCACTGCTGGCGCTGGTGCTGGTGCTCGGCATTGGCATTAACTACACGCTGTTTTTCAGCAACCCGCGCGGCACGCCGCTGACCTCGATGCTGGCGATTACGCTGGCGATGATGACCACGCTGATGACGCTGGGCATGCTCGTCTTCAGCGCCACGCAGGCCATTAGCAGCTTTGGTATCGTGCTGGTGAGCGGTATTTTTACCGCCTTCCTGCTGGCGCCGCTGGCGATGCCGGATAAGAAAGAGAGAAAACGTAAATGAACGCTTTTTACCGCGCCGCCGCGCTGGCTGCGGCGCTGCTGCTGGCAGGCTGCAGCCATTCGACCGATACCCAAGAGACGCGTCCCCAGGCCTGGCTCCAGCCGGGAACCCGCGTTACGCTCCCGCCGCCCGGCATTAGCCCGGCGGTAAGCTCTCAGCAGCTGCTGACCGGCAGCTTTAACGGGCAAACGCAGTCCCTGCTGGTGATGCTCAACGCGGATGCGCATAAAGTGACGCTGGCCGGGCTCTCTTCCGTGGGCATTCGTCTGTTCCTGGCGACGTACGATGAGACCGGTATTCATACCGAGCAGTCGATCGTTGTGCCGCAGTTGCCGCCCGCCAGCCAGGTGCTGGCCGACGTGATGCTCAGCCACTGGCCGATTAGCGCCTGGCAGCCGCAGTTGCCGAAGGGCTGGACGCTGACTGACACGGGCGATCGGCGCGAACTGCATAACGCCAGCGGCAAGCTGGTGACGGAGATTGTCTATCTGCAGCGTAAAGGCAAGCGCGAGCCGATCAGCATCGAGCAACACGTTTTTAAATACCACATCACCATTCAATATCTGGGTGACTGAGATGATTTATATTTCCGCTGTTGGCATGGTCAACGCGCTGGGCAACTCGCATGATGAAATCGCTGCTAACCTGATGACGGGCGTAGCGCCGGGTATGCATGCCCGAACCGGCTGGTTACAGGATTCACCCGATGCCGTGCTGGGCGGTGTGGAAGGCGAACTGCCGCCCATCCCGGAAACGCTGTCCGCACACCGCACCCGCAACAACCAGCTTCTACTGGCCGCGCTGGCGCAGATTCAGTCGACCGTCGACGAGGCTATCGCCCGCGTCGGCCGCGATCGGGTGGCCGTGGTGCTGGGGACCAGCACCTCTGGGCTGGATGAAGGCGATGAGCACGTGCAGCGCATGACCCATGGCGAAGCGAGCACGCACTGGCAGTACCCGCAGCAGGAGCTCGGCGATCCGTCCCGCTTCCTCGCCAACTGGCTTCAGCTCGAAGGCCCGGCCTATACGATCTCGACAGCCTGCTCTTCCAGCGCGCGGGCGATGATCGGCGGCAAACGTCTGATTGAAGCCGGGCTGGTGGACATCGCCATTGTTGGCGGAGCAGATACCCTGAGCCGGATGCCCGTCAACGGGTTTAACAGCCTTGAATCCTTCTCCCCTACGCTCTGCGAGCCTTTTGGTCGCGACCGTCGGGGGATCACCATCGGTGAAGCCGCCGCGCTGATGGTGCTTAGCCGTGAGCCCGCGGACGTGGCGCTGCTCGGTACGGGGGAATCCAGCGATGCGTACCATATCTCCGCTCCGCATCCGCAGGGCGAAGGGGCGATCAGGGCCATCACGCAGGCGCTCAACGAAGCGGGTATGCAGCCGGAGGATATCGGCTACATCAACCTGCACGGCACGGCCACGCCGCTTAACGATCAGATTGAATCGCAGGTGGTACACGATCTCTTTGGGGAAAGCGTGCCCTGTAGTTCTACCAAACACCTTACCGGCCATACGCTGGGCGCTGCCGGTATCACCGAAGCGGCCCTGAGCTGGCTGATTCTGACGCGCGATCTGCCCTTACCGCCGCAGGACTTCACCCGCTACGCACCGGACGACACGCTGGCGCCGTGCGGTCTGCTGCACCAGCGCACCGCGCTGACAAAGCCGGTCATTCTGTCTAACTCGTTCGCGTTTGGCGGCAACAACGCCAGCATTCTGCTGGGGAGAGCGTCATGAGCTACTTATCACCCGAAGCCTATTTGCCGCACGATGCGCCCATGATGTTGCTGGAGTCCGTTGAGAATGTGACGGACGACATGGCGGTATGCCGCGTCGCGATAGACAGACAAAGCGTGCTGGCACCATTTCTGAATGCCGATGGCGACCTGCCGGGCTGGTACGCGCTCGAGCTGATGGCGCAGACCGTCGGCGTCTGGTCCGGCTGGCATCGCCAGCAGCAGGGGCAGGAGCATATTGCGCTGGGCATGGTGCTCGGCGCGCGTGAACTGATCTGCGCCAGCGGGCGTTTCGCCGCAGGCTTGACGCTGGACATCACCGTTAAGCTGCTGATGCAGGACGAACGCTTCGGCAGTTTTGAATGCGCAATTTCCGCTAACGAAGAGACGCTGGCCACGGGCCGGGTCAACACCTTCCAGCCAAGCGCAGAAGAATTAACCTCGCTTTTTAATCAGGGATCTAACGCATGAGTCGTTCCGTACTGGTCACCGGGGCCAGCAAAGGCATAGGGCGCGCCATCGCCCGCCAGCTTGCCGCCGACGGGTTTACCGTAGGCGTGCATTACCATCGTGATGCCGCAGGCGCGCAGGAGACGCTGGACGCCATCACGCAGGCGGGTGGCAACGGCCGTTTACTCTCGTTTGATGTGGGCAACCGCGAACAGTGCCGCGAGGTGCTGGAACAGGACATTGAAGCCCATGGCGCATGGTATGGCGTGGTCAGCAACGCGGGTATCACCCGCGATGGCGCCTTTCCGGCATTGAGTGAAGACGACTGGGACAGCGTGATCCACACCAATCTCGACAGTTTTTATAACGTCATTCACCCCTGCATTATGCCGATGATTGGCACCCGTAAAGGGGGACGCATTATCACCCTATCGTCCGTTTCCGGCGTGATGGGTAACCGCGGGCAGGTGAACTACAGCGCGGCAAAAGCGGGCATTATCGGTGCCACCAAAGCGCTGGCGATTGAGCTGGCAAAACGCAAAATCACCGTGAACTGCATTGCGCCGGGGCTGATTGATACCGGAATGATTGAAATGGAAGAGGCCGCGCTGAAAGAAGCGATGTCCATCATTCCAATGAAACGCATGGGCCAGGCTGAGGAGGTCGCCGGGCTGGCAAGCTATCTGATGTCAGATATTGCGGGCTACGTCACCCGCCAGGTCATTTCCATTAACGGAGGAATGCTATGACGCGTCGCGTGGTGATAACGGGCATGGGCGGCGTGACCGCCTTTGGCGAAAACTGGCAATCCGTGTCCAGCAGGCTGCTGGCGTATGAAAACGCGGTGCGTAAAATGCCGGAGTGGCAGGTCTATGATGGCCTGCACACCCTGCTGGGCGCGCCGATTGATGACTTCACGCTGCCGGAACATTATACCCGCAAACGGATCCGCGCCATGGGCCGGGTGTCGTTAATGTCGACCCGCGCCACCGAGCTGGCGCTGGAGCAGGCGGGATTGATTGGCGAAGCGGTACTCACCAACGGGCAAACCGGTATCGCCTACGGTTCTTCTACAGGCAGTACCGGGCCCGTCAGCGAATTCGCCACTATGCTCACCGAAAAGCACACCAATAACATCACCGGCACAACCTACGTGCAGATGATGCCGCACACCACCGCGGTGAATACCGGACTGTTCTTCGGATTACGTGGCCGCGTCATCCCGACCTCAAGCGCCTGTACGTCCGGCAGCCAGGCAATTGGCTACGCCTGGGAGGCGATTCGCCACGGCTATCAGACCGTTATGGTTGCGGGGGGCGCTGAGGAGCTGTGCCCGTCTGAAGCGGCGGTGTTTGACACGCTGTTTGCCACCAGCCAGCGTAACGATGAACCCAAAACCACCCCTTCGCCATTTGATACGCAGCGCGATGGTCTGGTGATTGGGGAAGGCGCGGGCACCCTGATACTCGAAGAGCTGGAGCATGCCAAAGCGCGCGGAGCCACTATCTACGGCGAAATCGTGGGCTTTGCCACTAACTGTGATGCGGCCCATATCACCCAGCCTCAGCGTGAAACCATGCAGATTTGTATGGAGCAGTCGCTGGCCATGGCGGGATTAAGCGCCCTGGATATGGGGTATATCTCCGCACACGGTACTGCCACCGATCGCGGTGATATTGCTGAAAGCCTAGCCACCGCCGCTATCTATGGTGACAACGTGCCGGTTTCATCGCTGAAGAGCTATTTTGGCCACACGCTCGGAGCCTGCGGCGCGCTGGAAGCATGGATGAGTTTACAGATGATGCGTGAAGGCTGGTTTGCCCCGACACTCAATTTAAGGCAACCGGATGAGCAATGTGGTGCTTTAGATTATATTATGGGAGAAGCCCGCCAGATCGATTGCGAGTATCTGCAGAGCAATAACTTCGCGTTTGGCGGCATCAACACCTCGATTATCATTAAACGCTGGGCGTAACTATGTACCAGTTTGTACTGGGAAAAATATCCACCCTTTGCGCGGACCCGCTGGCGTCAACGTTCGCAGACAGCGCACCTCAGGGTGCTCGCAACGCCTCATGGCTGGCTGGCAGGATGCTGCTCGCCAGAGCGTTATCCCCTCACCCGCTCCCCGACATTATTTACGGCGAGCAGGGGAAACCGGCCTTTGCGGAGGGCCATCCGCTGTGGTTCAACCTGAGCCACAGCGGTGACGATATCGCCTTGCTGATGAGCGATGAAGGCGAAGTCGGCTGTGATATCGAAGTGATTCGCCCCAGGAAGAACTGGCAGGCGTTGGCGAATGCCGTCTTCAGCATGACGGAGCATGATGAGCTTGAGCGCGAAGCGCCAGAGGAACGGCTTGCCGCCTTCTGGCGTATCTGGACGCGAAAAGAGGCAATCATCAAACAGCGTGGCGGTAGCGCCTGGCAGATTGTCAGCATTGACAGCACGGCGCCGTCGCACTCAGTCAGCCAGGTGCAGATCGGCTCACTCAGCCTGGCCGTTTGTACGTCGACCCCTTACACCCTGACCACCGAGTCGATTATCCACGTCGGGGCAGGAAAATCACCAGTACACCCAACATAATAAACACGACGCCGACCAGCCCGTGCCAGGAGAAGCTTTCTCCCCAGCCCGGCAGCAGGATCGCAGCGCCCCACACCAGGATATAGCTAAGACTCAGCAAGGCATACGCTTTGCTGAGCGCCATGCGATGCAGCGCCAGATACCAGCAGCCCATCGAGGCCACATACCCCATCAACCCCAGCAGCAGCGCCGCCGTGCCGGATGAGAAGTGCCACAACGCGGAAATAAGCGCCAGAACATCGCTGACCGGCGGCAATGCCTGCATCGCATTGCGCAGCAACAGCTGCGCGGCGCTGACTAACAGCACGCTGCATAAGGCCCAGAACGCCCCTTTCACAGGCTTCCTCCCAGGATAACAATCCCAATGATGATCAACCCTACCCCCAGCCAGTGATGTGACGCGACGGTTTCACGCCAGAATACCTTCGCCGCCAGCGTCACCCAGACAAAATTGAGGCTCAGCATAGGGTAGGCAATGCCGACAGGCAGGCGCTGCAGCACCACCAGCCAGACCAGCATCCCGCTGCCCAGCGCCAGCAGGGCCAGGCCAAGCCACAGCGCGATATGCACGCCACGCCGCCCGGCTTTCGCCGGACGGGTAGCCTGTTTCTGGCACAGCTGTCCTGCACAGCTGAGCAGGCTTGCCAGTATCAGCCAGATCCAGGTCATCACTTCGGCAGATACTGCAGGTAGGCCAGACGGCCCTGGATATACAGGCTGTCCGGTTCTGGCAGATTCGCCCGCGAAAGGTCATCGCGTTTTGACAGCAGGATAACCAGCGATACGCGTCCCTGCTGACGGTGCTCTGCCAGCCACTGCGCGAAGTCATCTTTACCGACAAAACGATCTTTCACATCAGGATAATCCAGCCCGTAGCGCAGTTCGCCACTCTGACCATACAGCGTGATGTCATTGCGCTTCAGCTCCCACGCCAGGCCAGCGGCCACGCCCACGTTATTGGCCAGCACGTAACGGCTGTCCTGAAGCGGCTCGCGCACGGTGTCGACCAGCGACTGCGGCTGTTTGGAATCCACCACCAGGTTAGGAATGGCGAAACCAATCAGCAGCGCCAGGCCCGCAGGGCAGAACGCCGCCAGCCACCAGCGCTGCTGACTCTGCCTGAACGTAAACCAGCCTACCGCGGCCCAGATGAGGAACGCGACCACCGCGCAGAACACTTTATACAGTTCGACCGAGGTCCAGACCGGATGCTTAGACAGTCCCCACGGGGAGACCACCAGCGCCGCCACCACGCCGATAACGCCAAACGCCAGGTTAATCCCGCCGTTAATGCGCAACGCTCTGGCGCCTTTCTCCGCCGCGAGGCAGGCATAGCGCGCCATCAGGATCGCCAGTGGGGCAAAGCACGGCAGGATGTAGGTCGGCAGCTTGCCTTTGGCGATGCTGAAGAACAGCAGCGGCATCACCACCCATCCCAGCAGATAGAACCCGCCGCCCGCGTTTTGTCGGTCATTCCAGCCGAGACGAAACGCGCCGGGCAGCAGTGCCAGCCACGGCAGGCTACCCGCAATCAGGAACGGTATGTAGTACCAGAACGGGGCTTTGTGCTGCGCGTCGCTCTGGGCGAAACGCTGAATATGCTCCACCCAGAAGAAGTAACGCCAGAAGTCAGGCTCACGCTGCGCAATGGCCAGCCCCCATGGCAGAACAATCAGCACGCAGCTCAGGATCGCGAGCCAGCCAAAAATCAGCACCTCTTTCCAGCGCTTCTGGGCGATCACCCACGGCAGCACGCCAATCACCGGTACCGCCAGTGCCAGGAAGCCTTTGGTCATCACCCCCATCCCGCAGGCCAGCCCAAGCAGCACATAGCCGCCCGCTTTTCCGGCAACGGTTTGGGCCTGTGACGCCAGCCAGAAGCTGCACATCGCCGCCACCAGCCACAGGGTGATGATAGGATCCAGCACCGCATACGTGCCGATGCCATACACCAGGAACAGGGTCAGGAAGATTAGGCCGGAGAAAATGGCTGTCCGCTTATCCCGCCAGAGACGCCAGGCCATCCAGATAACCAGCAGCGCGGCTAAACCGGTGGAGAAGATGGACCCGGCGCGCACGGCGAGGTTCGTGTGCCCGAACAGCATCTGCCCGATGCTGTTGATCCAGTAGCCAGCAATTGGCTTTTCAAAGTAACGCAGCCCCAGAAAATGCGGGACAACCCAATCTCCGGAGGCCAGCATTTCGCGGCTGATTTCCGCATAGCGCGTTTCATCAGGCTGCCAAAGCAGGCGGATATCGACCGGAATGAGGTAGTAAACGATAAACAGTGCGAGAAGCGCTAAGCCATAACGGGCTGTTTTCATGGGACCGGACTCACGGTTTGTTGATAACCAAGCCAGCCTTCCCGGCCAGCCAGTTCATTACGGACAACTTTGCCTACGGGCAGGGTGCTGAGGTCGTCTGGCAGCAGCTCGCTCAACGGGCAGAATTCGATGCCCTCCTGAGCGGCCATCGTCAGCAGTTCGTCGAAATCATGCTGATACGCAATCCCTTCCACTTCGGCATGGATGGTATACACCGGCGTACCGGCGTCACGATGAATGCGGTCCAGAATGTAGCGATTGAACTCATCCGCCTTTACCTCGCGTCCGACCACTTCATCCCAGGTGGGAAGCGTGACCGGAATTTGCACCGTACCGTAGCGATTTTCGCCCAACAGCGGCAAAAAGGGCCCGGTTCCGCGGCAATCGCTGTTGTAGCGAAACGCGAAGGCCTCTTTGGCCTTCACGACGCGCTGATCCGCACGCCATCCCGCCACGGCGGAGCAGCGCACGGGCTGACCGATAATGGCCTCCAGCTCCAGCATCCCACGCTCGACCTCACGAGACAGGCGCGGGATATCCCAGACGCCCGCCCAGGCTTGCCAGGCATGGTGATCCCAGGCGTGCAGACCCACCTCATGATGCTGCGCCGCCTCGCGGATAACCGCTTCATTACCCGCGCCGATGCGTCTGCCGGGCCAGGCGGTGCCGGCCAGCAAAATATCCCAGCCGTAGAGGGATGCTGCGCGCGAGCGCAGCATTTTGTACAGAAATGCCGGTTTAACCAGACGCCATAAATGGCGTCCCATGTTGTCAGGCCCCACGCTGAAGAAAATGCTGGAGCGCACACCGTGCTTGCTCAGCAGTTCCAGCAGTTTGGGTACGCCGTCACGCGTTCCCCTGAAGGTGTCGACATCAATGCGTAAACCGACTTTTTTCATGAGACCTGTTCCGACAGCTCCACGGTGCGCAGGAAGAAATCAAGCGTTTCATCAATGGTCTGTTCCATCTTCACGGTCGGCGTCCAGTTCAGGCAGCGCTTCGCATTGCGAATGCTTGGCTTACGGTGCTCAACGTCCTGATACCCTTTTCCGTAGTAGCTGCTGCTTTCCACTTCGCGGAAACCGGCAAACGGCGGGAATTTATCGCGCAGCGGATGACGCTCAAAGCTGGCCAGCAGCATCTCGGCCAGCTCGCGAATGCTCGCTTCGTTGTCCGGGTTACCGATGTTGATGATTTCACCGTTGCAGCGGTTATCTTTGTTTTCGATGATGCGGAACAGCGCTTCGATACCGTCGCTGATATCCGTAAAGCAGCGTTTTTGTTTCCCGCCTTCGATAAGCTTAATTGGCGAGCCTTCTACCAGGTTCAGGATCAGCTGGGTGATCGCACGGGAGCTGCCGATACGCGCCGCGTTCAGGTTGTCCAGACGTGGCCCCATCCAGTTGAACGGACGGAACAGGGTAAAGCGCAGGCCCTCTTTCTCACCGTAGGCCCAAATCACGCGGTCCAGCAGCTGTTTGGAGACGGAGTAAATCCAGCGCTGTTTGTTGATCGGCCCGACCACCAGGTTGGAGGTGTCTTCATCGAAGTTCTTATCGGTACACATGCCGTACACTTCAGAGGTGGACGGGAAGATGATGCGCTTGTCGTATTTCACGCAGTCGCGGATGATCTTCAGGTTCTCTTCGAAGTCCAGCTCGAACACGCGCAGCGGGTTACGGGTGTACTCGATTGGCGTGGCAATAGCGACCAGCGGCAGCACCACGTCGCATTTTTTAATGTGGTATTCAATCCACTCGGAATGGATGCTGATGTCCCCTTCCACGAAGTGGAAGCGCGGGTTGTCGAGGAAGCGGCTGATGGCATCAGAGCCGATATCCAGACCGTAAATCTCGTAGTTATCGTCCTTAAGCAGACGTTCGGTCAGGTGGTTACCGATAAAGCCGTTCACGCCGAGGATCAGCACGCGGGTGCGGCGTTTGATGGCAACAACCGGTGCGCTGGTGATCAGCGCCCCGGCCACCAGGCCCAGAGACTGCGCCAGCTGTGTGCCCTGAACGTACAGGCCGTTGTCGGTTTGTCCGGTAACGATCTCCAGCGCCTGCTCGCCGCAGCTCACAATCAGCGGGGAGACGGAGACGACGGTGCCCGGTTTTGCCGCCGGAATGTCGTCACGCACGCGGGATTTCCAGACGATGAATTTGCTTACGCCCGCAAAGCTGTAGGCGCCCGGCCACGGATCGGTTACGGCGCGCACCAGGTTGTGCAACTGGCGGGCCGGTTTGTTCCAGTCCAGACGGCCATCTTCCGGCGCGCGGCGACCAAAGCTGCTTGCCTTGCTCTCGTCCTGCGCGGTCTCGCTGTAGGTGCCGTTGAGGATGGCAGGAAGGGCATCACGCAGCAGCGTCTGTGCCGTCGCGTTCAGCTTCTGATGCAGCTGCAGCGCGGTGTCGTCCGCATCAATAGCGACCTTCTGCTGTGCCACGATAGCGCCCGCATCCGCACGGCGCACCATGCGATGCAGCGTCACGCCCGTTTCCGTTTCACCGTTCACCAGCACCCAGTTCAGCGGGGCGCGGCCACGGTAGGCAGGCAGCAGCGAACCGTGAAGATTAAAGGCACCTTTCGCGGCCAGGCCTAAGATCTCGTCAGAGAGCAGGTTGCGATAGTAGAACGAGAAGATCACGTCAGGCGCGAGGGCGCGGATGCGATCCACCCACAGCGGGTGGTTGACGTCGTCCGGCGCATAAACCGGGATACCGCGCTCGGCGGCGATACGCGCTACGGAGCCGAAAAAGTTGTTTTCTCCAGCCGTGTCCGGATGGGTAAAGATTGCCGCAATGTCATAGCCCGCTTCCAGCAGGGCCAGCGTGCCCGTGCACCCCATATCGTGATAGGCAAATACAACAGCTTTCATGGGTGAATTTCCTCTTGAGATGCTTTGTGTTCCTGACGGACAACACGTTGAATAAAGTAGCGCGGACGCGCGCGAACATCGTTATAGATACGGCCAATGTATTCACCGAGGAGACCCATCCCGACAAACTGGGCGCCGATGAACATAAACAGCACGGCAAAGAGCATAAAGACCCCTTCCGCCGCCCACTGCGGGCCAAAGACCAAGCGCAGTACCACCAGCAGGACAGAAATCGCAAAGCCCGCCAGCGCAATAATGCTGCCGAACACGCTCAGCAGACGCAGCGGCGTGGTGGTCAGGCAGGTGATGAGGTCATACATCAGGTTGATGAGACGCATAAAGCTGTACTTCGATTCCCCGTGCTCGCGCTCGGCGTGCAGAACCGGGATTTCCGTTGCCTTACGGGCAAAGGTATTCGCCAGAATCGGAATGAAGGTGCTGCGCTCATGGCAATGCAGCATGGCGTCGACAATATGACGGCGGTAGGCGCGCAGCATGCAGCCGTAATCGCCCATCGCTTTACCGGTCGTGCGCTGGATAAGACGGTTGATGGTGCGCGAGGCCAGCTTACGGAACAGGCTGTCCTGACGGTTCTGACGGACCGTGCCGACCACGTCATAGCCTTCGTCGGCTTTGGCCACCAGGCGCGGGATCTCTTCCGGCGGGTTTTGCAGGTCCGCGTCCAGGGTGATGATCAGATCGCCCGTGACGTGGCTAAACCCCGCCATAATCGCCGAGTGCTGGCCGTAGTTACGGTTGAGCAGCACGGCTACGATGTGGCTGCCTTCAACCTGCGCGGCTTCGGTCAGCATCAGCGCGGAATTATCGCTACTGCCATCATCCACCAGCAGAATTTCGTAGGCCTTGCCCATCGTGTCGCAGGCGGCCGTTGTACGGCGGATCAGTTCGGGCAGGCTCTCCTGCTCGTTATAAACCGGGATTACCACGGATACTTTTTGTACAGGCGGTGCACTGAACATATCAATGTCCTGCAAGCTGATGGAGTGCGGTAATGACGCGGGTTGTGTCGTCATGAGTCATGTCCGGGAAAAGAGGGAGAGAACAAATACGCGCGCTATTCCATTCAGAATTCGGGAGCGATACATCAGGAAAACGCTCGCGGAAGTATTTTTGCGTGTGGGCCGCGCGGAAATGGAGGCCGGTACCGATGCCTTTCTCTTTCAGCGCCGCCATCAGGTTGTCGCGTGAGATCCCGCAGCGCGCTTCATCAACGCGAATAATAAACAGGTGCCAGGCGTGCACGTGCGGCCATGACGGAATAGTGAGCGGCTGGAACGGCGTATCGGCAAGCTCCCGCAGGTAGCGTTCAGCGATTTCCTGGCGGCGTTTGTTGGCCTCTTTCAGTTTGCCTAACTGCACCAGCGCCAGCGCGGCGTTGATGTCCGCCAGGTTGTATTTATAGCCCGGCGCGATCACTTCCGCCTGCGGCGCGCGGCCGTGCGTCTGGCGATCATAGGCGTCTACGCCCAGGCCATGGAATTTCAGACTGCGGATCCGCTGTGCCAGCTGCGCGTTATCGGTGACCACCAGGCCGCCTTCCGCGCAGGTCATGTTTTTAATGGCGTGGAAGGAGAAAATTGCCGTTCCTTTCCAGCCCACGTGACGGTTTTTGTAGTACGTTCCGGCGGCATGAGCCGCATCTTCAATCACCGGAATACCGTGACGTTCACCGATGGCATGGATAGCGTCGATTTCACACGGCGCGCCGGCATAGTGAACGGGAATAATGGCTTTAGTGCGCGGGGTAATGGCGGCTTCAACGGCTTCTGGCGTCACCATTAATGTGTCTTTATCCACATCAATCATGACTGGCGTGGCGCCCAGCAATACGATCATATTCAGCGTGGACACCCAGGTCTGGGAAGGGGTAATGACTTCATCGCCCGGGCCAATATCCAGCGCCATCAGCGTAACGTGCATGCCCGCGGTGGCGGAACAGACGGCAATCGCATGCTGATTCCCGGTAAGTTGACAGAATGCCTCTTCAAGTTCCTGATTCTTAGGCCCCGTGGTGATCCAGCCCGACATCAAAACGTCCTGAAGCGCCGCAATTTCCTCAGCGCCCATCGACGGTCGCGAAAAAGGCAGAAAATCACTCATTATTAATTTCCTTGCTGTATTAAAGGCGTCATCTTTTACTGCGCTGTCGTTATGGGCAGCTCAATGGAATCATGCAAGATGGTTATTAAATAAAGACCAAATAAAATTAAGTCGCTATAACAGTTATGTCAACAAACCATCAACTGAAGCAAAAGTAGCGTCGTTTTCTTAGGAAAAAATTAAGACAGAGGGGAAGCAGAAGAGGAACAGCATATAAAAAAGCACAGGAAAGTGTTTTACAACAGTAAGATAGCGCTTACGGCATTTTTTTTCTGTTTTTTGTGGGGCCACTCACAGCAGCAACTATAATATTTCATTTGTTTTACACTAAAAATTATAGGAAAAGTAAATGAATACTCAACCAAAATAAAAATCCCGAAGGTTTGGGCGGGAATTCCGACCTCCTCCGGGAACTTTTTATTAATTTGAATTGTCGCGGAATCAACTGTCGCGATTAGTTAAGATTAGCAGGAAAATCATTCGGCAATTCACTGGCCGCACAGGCGATCACGCTTTCGTTATTGGCGCCGCAGTCACGTACAAAGGTGATAGTGGCAAATTCATCAATCACTTCCGTTGGATACGCCGGGCCCGCATCACGGTAGCTGTTCATCAGTGGAATATGATCGTTCTGGAAGCAGACGGTTTTTTCCGGGTTGTTCATGACCCAGCGCGGGAAGAAGATGGTGCCGTGGAACAGTTTGTCGCCCAGGTTCACAATCAGGCTGACGTCGGTACCGGTTGGCTCGGTCCAGGAAATTTTATAGATGCTCTCCCCTACCCGCACGATGTAAGCCTGCTGATCTTTCACCCAACGGTTTGCCACCAGACCGCTGTGAATACGGTAATCCAGGGTCGTCTCATTTTTGACGTAAATCTCGTAGTTCCAGCCGTTGTCGTAGGTATAAACAAGGTGTTTGCCAACGAAGCCGCTTAAGTCGTGTTTGTCGAAGGTGTTCATAAGATGTCTCCTTTGTTTTGATGAGACGATCGTACCCCTTCAAAAAATGAATGAATAACGCTATGTTTTAATCAAATTCATCCAAATTTTAGATAAATTATGCACAAGACGACGCTTGAACAATGGTCTTTACTGGCGAAAGTGGTCGAGGCGGGCAGCTTTGCCCGAGCGGCGGAAGAAACGCACCGCAGCCAGTCTTCGGTGAGCTATAACCTGTCGCTGCTGCAGGAGCGGCTGGGCGTGGCCCTCCTGGTGCCGGAAGGACGACGGGCGGTGTTAACGCCGGCAGGAGAACTGCTGCTCAACCAGGTTAAACCGCTGCTGAAAGCCTTTTCGTACGTTGAGACGCGCGCAGCGACCCTTCGCAACGGAATGCGCACGCGGCTGGATCTGGTGGTGGATTCCATTTTCCCCCGTCGCCGCCTGTTTGCCATTCTGCGCCAGTTCCAGCAACAGTATCCGCAAACCCAGGTACGACTCACCGAGGTGCTGGAAAACACCCGGGACGACGCCATTAACGACGAAGCCGATGTGATGGTCCTCACCCGCCGCCAGGACATGACCGGGCTCGGCGAATGGCTGATGAATATCGACTTTATTGCCGTGGCCCACCATCAGCACCCCCTCTTTGACCTCGACGCGCCGCTTAACGATGACATGCTACGCCCGTGGCCGCTCATTCAGATTGCGGACAGCCAGCCCGCCGCGCGCGCGGCCGGTGAGTCATGGACCTTCTCCACCATCGATGCCGCCATTGAGGCCGTCCTCTCTCAGGTCGGCTACGGCTGGCTGCCGGAGGAACGCATCCAGACTCAGCTGGATCAAGGCATCCTGAAACGCCTGCCGCTGAGCCACGGTGCATGCCGAGCGACGCCGCTTCATCTGATTGTTAAGCGCTCCCTCGCCCCGCTTGACGAGCAGGTGGAGACGCTGCTGCGCCTTTTTAGCCAGGAGCCGTCATCCTCACCTGCTACGCTTTAAGGTCCGAACGTTAAAACGATAAGGAGCGGATGATGAAAATCGACTTTACGGGGAAAGTGGCGCTGGTGACCGCCTCAACCGGCGGGATCGGGTTCGCCATTGCCAGAGGGCTGGCAGAAAGCGGTGCCGAGGTGATCGTCAATGGCCGCAGCACGGAATCGGTGAACAAAGGCATTCAGCAGCTGCAGCAGGTGGTGCCGGGCGTCCAGGTGCGCGCCGCGATTGCCGATCTCAGCACGGCGGAAGGGGTCGAGTCGCTGCTGAAGGTGGCGAATAACGTCGACATTCTGGTTAACAACGCCGGGATTTACGGCCCGCAGGATTTCTATTCCACCGACGATGAAACCTGGGAGCGTTACTGGCAGACCAACGTGATGTCCGGCGTGCGTCTGTCCCGCGCCCTGCTGCCAGGCATGGTGCAAAAAGGCTGGGGGCGGGTGGTGTTTATCTCCTCCGAGTCGGCCTGCAATATCCCGGCGGATATGATCCACTACGGGGTGACCAAAACGGCGCAGCTCTCGCTGGCGCGCGGGCTGGCGAAGTTAGTGGCGGGAAGCGGCGTGACGGTCAACAGCGTCTTGCCGGGGCCAACGATGTCGGACGGTTTCGCAGAGATGATGAAGGATGAAATCGAAAAAACCGGTAAGTCGCTGGAGCAACTGGCGAAAGAGTTTGTGATGGCCAACCGCCCCAGCTCGGTGATCCAGCGCGCGGCCACGGTTGAAGAGGTGGCCAATATGGTGATTTATGTCTGTTCGCCCCAGGCTTCCGCCACCTCGGGCGCGGCGCTGCGCGTTGATGGCGGCGTCGTGGATGACATCATCTGAGGCTGTCAGGCTGCACTGCCTGCAACCCGACGGGCAGTAATGTAGTGCGCCTGCCAGTAAGCATCCGTCAGGGTTGAGACCGTGACGCCCTGGCTGCTTGAGGCATGAATGAACTGGCTATTGCCAATATAAACGCCGACATGCCTGCGGTTCGGACCCGTCTGGAAGAACACCAGATCTCCGGGCCTCAGGCGGTATTGCGTCACCTGCACCCCGCGGTGGATCTGCTCGCCGGTCGTGCGCGGTAAGTTAAGATGCGCCGCATCGCTGAACAGGTGCTGCATGAGCGCGGAGCAATCCACCCCGCGGCGCGTGGTACCGCCCCACTGATACTGGGTTCCCTTCCACTTTTGGTATTGATCGAGCATGCGCGCGCGCAGCGGGCCCGTATCCTGTTGCATCAGCGCAGATTTCGCTGGCGAGACTGCCAGTTCATGGTTCATCGATAACATCGACGCGGGAAGTTGAAAACTGAATGCAGAAAACGACGCAAAACTTAACGTAAGGATTGAAATAAACGATCTTAGAGTCATATCAAGAAAGAGGTAGTGAGTGAGTTTTTCCTTACCTGTGGGGGCCAAAGGGTTCCCCTAAATATCGTGCGATGTGGCGATAATATAGACAGATTGTTTTTTCACCAATTCTTATCGAGGCCAAAATTGGACTCACTTTGAGATCGCAAGATCGAGAAAAAAATGGTGGTGATGTAAGGACTGTCCTGGTAAAGCAGGTAAACTGATCCACAGAATGTGTATTTCAGCTAAGACGTATTTATGACCAATATGATTGCCGACGAGACGGTGGCGAAATCCAGCGTGCTCTCTGTCTTTGACTTTGATGGGACGTTAACGCACCACGACAGCTTTATCCCTTTCCTGCGCTTTGCCTTCGGGAAACGTTACTTCGCGGGCCGTCTGGTGCGCATGGCGCTGCCCACGCTCCACTGCGTGCGTCGCAAGCTGACGCGCGACGAGCTAAAGGAAGTGCTGATTAAAACGTTCCTGACGGGCGTGGATGAACACTGGTTGCGCCAGCAGGCGGAAGCGTTTTGCGAAAAATACTGGAACAAGCTGATGCGCCCCGAAGGGGTTCTGGCCGTGGCGGCCGAGGTGAATTCCGGTGCGGAGGTGACCATCTGTTCCGCGTCTCCGGCACTGGTGCTTCAGCCGTGGGCTGACAAACTGGGCATTAAGCTGATTGGCACGCAGCTGGAAGTGAAAAACGGCAAGCTGACGGGGCGCATCACGGGCCACAACTGCCGCTGCGCCCAGAAGGTGGCCAGGCTGGAAAAAGTGTATGGCGACCTGAACGCCTATCACCTGCGCGCCTGGGGAGACACCCGCGGCGACCACGAGCTGCTGGCGGCGGCGCAGGATCCGCACTGGCGGCACTTCCACCCGCCGCGCAAGCGCCGGAATTCACCGATTAAGGGTTAGGTGCGGTCTGGTGCCCTCACCCCAGCCCTCTCCCACAGGGAGAGGCAGAAAACCAAACTGTAGGCCCGGTAAGCGAAGCGCCACCGGGCGGAACATCAGGCCTCACGTTTCCCCGGGAACATCACGCTCGCAATAATTCCCAGCGCCAGCACGCCCAATACCACAAACAGGCTGGCCGTCGCGCCAATGCTGTAACCGTGATGCCAGAAGTGATCGGTGGCATTTAACCCCAGCTTGAACGCCACGAAGAACAGCAGCAGCACCACGGCTTTCTCGAGGTGCACCAGATACTGCTTCAGCGCTTCCAGCACGAAGTAAAGCGTACGCAGACCGAGAATAGCGAACATCATGGCGCTGTAGATAATCAGCGGCTCGCGGCTCACGGCAATAATGGCCGGCACGGAGTCAAATGCGAACATCACGTCAGAGAGTTCGACCACGGCCACGCACAGCAATAGCGGCGTCGCATAGCGCTTCGCCTTCTTCACGCGTCCGACCATCACGTCCTGGTTTTCCGGCTTTTCAAGCTCTGCATCCACCTCTTTCTGCGTCAGAATAAAGGCATTGCTGCTGATTTTCGGCCAGACCGGATAGAAGCGTTTTACCAGGCGATAGGCGAGATGACCCGAGTAATCTTCCACTTCGTCACTCTCTTCATTACGTCTGAGCATCATCACCGCCGTCCAGCCGACGACCAGCGCGAAAATCACTTCGACGTAGGGCCCCAGGCTTAACAGGCTGGTGCCGATAGCCACGAAAATACCGCGGAAAACAATCGCCCCCAGCACGCCCCAGTAGAGCACGCGGTGACGGTACTTATCCGGCACGCCGAACCAGGCGAAGATCGCCATCATCACGAACAGGTTATCGACGGAGAGCACCTCTTCCAGCGCATAGCCGGTAAGGAACAGGCTCGCCATCTCGGCGCCGTGGTGAACGTACAAGAACCCGGCGAAGGCCATCGCCATCATGACCCAGAAGATGGACCACATGGCGGCGCTTTTCAGCGAGATCGGTTTGTCGTGACGGTGCATAAAGAGGTCGATAAACATCGCCCCAACGGCCATCACCACAAAGACAACAACGGTTTCCGTCGGGAAACCGAGATGAGCAGCAGACATACAAAACCCTTTTGGCAGACAAAACACAGAACCATGCAAACTGGCGTAAACCAGGAACGAAACAGGGCGGGCCGTTAATCAGCCTCTTCACCCTTAAAGCCGCAGCCCAATCGGCTACGCAAGGAGGGGTACTTTACCTTACCAGGCGGGGATTGCGCATCTGCCGTTTAGGCGCTCATGCCACGTAAACGCTGCAGCACCGCGACCAGAACCGCCACAGACCAGCCTACCATCAACGCGCCCACCAGCCCTTCCACCCCGCCGATGAGCCGCCAGTGCTGGGGTAACGTGACGTCGCCGTACCCTACCGTCGCATAGCTCACCAGCGAAAAGTAGAAGCTGGTGTTCCAGTCATTAAACGCGTCGATGACAAAATAAAACGCAGCAAACAGCCCGGCTTCCAGGAGATGGGCGAAAATCATAGAGATCACGATGCCGACATTGCGTAAAACAATGCGTACCGCAGAATCGACCTCTAACGTAATGAATTTTAAAACGCCAAACATCCACAGCGAATGAATCACCACGGTTAGGGTAAGCAAAATAATAATGCTGAGTAGCTGCATGGTACGTGCTCTGACCAAAAGGAGTATGGCCCCGCGAACGCGGCGGGGCATCTGGTCGAAGCTTAGTCGAAGGGAGAGGAAAAGTTGGTGCAATAATTGCGTTGCGTGATTATTTCTCTGCCAGCACGTCCTGCTTGCGGCTGGTCAGCAGCCTTGAGCGATATCCGCAGCGCACTATCTGTGAGTCACCTCTTATTTACATCATTTAAACCTTCCATTAACTGGATAAAAAGAACGCGCCGTCGCTATAGTGGTTTTGTTTAATAAAACTAAGTTGTACCTAATAAAACAAAGAACACACCCTGCGAGGATACAATGACAGAACATTTACGTAACGGCGCGACCGCCACCGAGGACATAGAAAGAGAGACGATGCGGAAGGTGATCTGGCGTATTCTCCCGTTTCTGATTGTCAGTTACCTGGTCTCGATTATCGATCGCGGGAATATCGGCATGGCTTCGCTGCAGATGAATGAGGACCTTGGCCTCAGCAAAGCGGCGTTTGGCTTCGCCAGCAGCCTTTACTTCGTGGCCTATTTTTTGTTTGAGGTTCCCAGTAACCTGGCCATGCAGAAAGTCGGTGCCCGGCTGTGGATACCGCGCATTATGATCAGCTGGGGCATCGTCTCCATGGGCATGGCGCTGGTTCAAAATACCACCTCGCTCTATATCGTCCGCTTTCTCCTCGGGGCAGCGGAAGCAGGCTTCTTCCCGGGCGTCGTGCTGTATCTGACCTGGTGGATCCCTGCCCGCTACCGCGCGCGCATTATTGCGTCCTTTATGGTCGCCATCCCGCTCGCTAACTTCATCGGCTCCCCGCTTTCCGGGTTGATACTGTCGCTGGATGGCTGGCTGGGTCTTCGCGGCTGGCATCTGCTGTTCATTATTGAAGGCTTACCTGCGGTACTGCTGGGTATTGCGGCCTGGTTTATTCTCCGGGATCGCCCTCATCAGGCGAAATGGCTCGGTGATGAACAGAAAAAGTGGCTGGAAACCACGCTTGAGGCCGAGCGGAGCCAGCAAAAGAACATTGGACATCAGACGACGTGGCAGTTGCTGAAGCATCGTCAGATCTGGCTGATGGCGCTGATTTACGCGGGCGCATCGTCCGCGGGCACCACGATCAGCGTCTGGTCTCCTCAACTGCTGAAATCCTTCCATCTCGATAATCTTGAGACAGGTCTGTTTAACGCTATCCCTTACGGTCTGGCATCGGTTCTGATGATTGTCTGGGGACGACACTCCGATCGCACCAACGAACGCCGCTGGCATACCGCGCTGACGCTGTTCATGATTGCCGCCGGCGTGTTTGCTGCCTTTGTAAACGTCTCGCTCTTTGCCACTATCGTGATCCTGAGCATTATCCTGACAGGCGCGTATTCTGCGAAAGGGCCTTTCTGGGCGCTGGCATCCGGCTGGATGAGCAGCTCCTCGGCGGCGGCAGGGCTGGCCGCGATTGGCGCCATCGCGAACCTGATAGGCGGGGTGGTCATGGTAAATGCCTACGGCATAATCAGCGAGCAGACGGGAAGCTATACGCTGGCTATGCTTCCGCTGGCCGCGCTGTGCCTGGCCGGGGGTATCGCGGTACTCATTATGGGACGGCAGGCCCGCAACGCTCGGTTACACGAAAAACAGGTCACGCATTCGTGATGACAGAAGCGGGACACGTGTCCCGCTTCTGCGTTTAAAGATTTTCTTCCGCCGCGTCGCTCGTTTCACCAAAGAACTGCAGACAGAAGGGCTTACTGGCTCCCATTTTTTGCGACAGACGGCTGGCCGCCACCTTCATCAAAGGCCCTATCTCCTTCTCACGACGATCTTCCGTCAGCCGTGAGATGGGGCCGGTCAGGGCTAACGCCGCAACCAGCTTGTCGTGAACGCCGAAGACAGGCATCGCAAACGCCGCGGTGTGGGGATCGCGTGCGCCTGACGTGTAGAAAGGGAGTTCAGCGTCTCCCTCCGGCAGGCTCTCATTGAGCCCCCAATGGCGCAATACCTTACTGATGGCCGAATTATCGAGCGGGAACTGGCTGCCGGGAAGATTGCTGTGTCGCAGGCCGTGCGACGCTTCCGCGCGAAACAGGCAAAGGCGCTGCCCACCCTCCAGCACATACCAGCTGGCACTTTCCTGAGACGCCAGGGAGAGCGCCTGAAGCTCTGGCTGAACCACCCGCGAAAGATGGAAAGATTGTTCATACAGCTTGCCGAGGTAAAGCAGACGTGGGCCAAGCGCATAATTGCCGTCTTCATGCCTGACGACGTAATTCATCCGTTCAAGAGAATTCATCAGGCGGTAAACCGTGGTTTTGTGATAACCCGACAGCTGTGCCAGCGCGGTCAGCGTCAGGCTCTCATCCCCAGGACGGAAGCAATCCAGTAAAGCCAGCGCTTTTTCAACCGCTACAACGCCTTCATTCCCCATCATTATCTCCTTGTTAGCCCGGCAGTGAGTGTACCTCAAATTTTGTGAGTCACTTCGTGTTTACATCACAAACGCCACCTCGGGTCTGGCTAAAAGGAAAGCAACACCGCTATAGTTGTTTTGTTCTGTACACCTGAGTTGTACTAAGTAAAACAATATGGAGGCATTCATGTCCGTTTCTGAAAAAAAAGCGATTAATCGCCAGTTCGAACGCGTTTCTGCCGAGGACGTTCGTCGGGCTGCCGAGTATCAGGCAGCCATTCTGGCCGACGTGGCCGGTCGCCGCGGTACGCTTCACGGCCGCATCAAACCGCTGGCTCCTCACATGTCCGTTGCGGGTCCGGCCATCACCGTGGAAGTCCGTCCGGGTGATAATCTGGCGATTCATGCCGCGATGGCGGTTGCGCAACCCGGCGATGTCCTGGTCGTCGATGGCAAAGGCGACCTGAGCTGCGCGCTGCTGGGCGAAATCATGGCCACTCAGGCTCAGGCGAGCGGCATTGCGGGCATCATTATTGACGGTGCTGTACGTGACGCCGATTCCCTGAGCAAAGGTCACTACCCTGTCTTTTCTGCCGGTCTGAACCCCTGCGGCCCGACAAAGTTAATTTCTGGCCGGGTTAATCATCCCATTTCAGTCGCCGGGGCGACGGTTCAGGCCGGGGATCTGGTTGTGGCGGATATCGACGGCGTGGTCGTCATCCCGCGTGATGAGGTTCAGCAGGTCATCGCGCTGGCAAAGGAAAAGCTGGATATGGAGACCCGACGTCTTGCCGCCATCCGTGAAGGCGATTTGCGTCCACACTGGCTTGATGACGCGCTTCGTAAGGCAGGTATGTTAGCTGACGGGGAGACGCTGTGATGGAGGGCAAAGACGTAATTCTGGTTACCGGAAGCGACCTGGCGGAGCAGGCCATGGTGATGCTGCAGGGCTTTGAGGTGGTGTTTGCGGGCCGCCAGCCGACAGAAGATGACCTGATCGCGCTGTGTGAACGACACAATCCCGTGGCGATTCTGGTTCGTTATGGCCGGATCACCGCGAAAGTCATGGATGCCGCCCCGGCTCTGCAGGTTATTTCCAAGCACGGAAGCGGGATCGATGTGATAGACCAGACGGCAGCGGCCGAGCGCAATATCGCCGTCCGCGCGGCCCCAGGCGCAAACGCGGCGGCAGTGGCTGAACATACCTGGGCGCTGATCCTCGCCTGCGCAAAGTCCGTGGTGCCTCTGGACAAGCGGTTACGAGACGGGCACTGGGATAAGGCGACGCATAAATCCATTGAGCTGGAGGGATTAACCCTGGGGCTAATCGGATTGGGCGCTATCGGCTCGCGCGTGGCAACTATTGGTCATGCCTTCGGTATGAAGGTGCTGGCTTACGATCCTTATGCGAAGTCCATGCCCGCCCTGTGCGAACGCGCAGAGACGCTGACCGGACTTCTTTCCCGTTCCGATGTCATCTCTTTGCACTGTCCGCTAACCGATGAGAATCGGGGAATGATCAATAGCGAGACGCTCGCACACTGCAAGCGGAACGCCATTCTGGTCAATACGGCACGCGGTGGACTGATCCACAGTGAATCGTTACTGGCGGCGCTCCGGGATGGCACGCTGCACAGCGCAGCGCTGGACAGCTTTACCCACGAGCCGCTGACGGCGCCGCACCTCTGGCAGTCTGTAGAAAACGTGGTTATTTCACCGCATATCGGCGGCGTTACCGCCGCGTCATACATCAAGATGGGGACCGTGGCCGCGAGCAATATTCTGGCCGTGACGGACGCCACCACCGTCAGCCCGTAAAGCCAAGCGTGACGAGTGGCAGCGCGCTGATGTCACTTGTCTTCTGCCAGCGCCTGAGCACACGCCCAGGCACTTGCCCATGCCCACTGGAAGTTGTATCCGCCGAGCCAGCCGGTCACATCCATCACTTCGCCAATAAAATAGAGCCCCGGCACGTTGCGCGCTTCCATGGTGCGGGAAGAGAGCTCGTTCGTGTCGACCCCGCCCAGCGTAACTTCCGCGGTGCGGTAGCCTTCCGTGCCGTTTGGCTGCACGCGCCAGTTTGTCAGGGTCTCCACCAGCGTCTCCTGCTCGCGGCTGTTAAGCTGCTTAAGCGACACATCGGGGATCTGCCCCAGCACCTGCAAACACTCCACCAGACGCTTCGGCAGCTGCATTGCCAGCGTGTTTTTCAGGCTTTGATTCGGGTGCGCGGTACGCTGCTCGTTGAGGAAGGCATCCAGATCGCAGTCCGGGAGCAGGTTAACCGTGACAAACTCCCCCGGCTGCCAGTAGCTGGAGATTTGCAGGACCGCCGGGCCGGAGAGGCCGCGATGGGTAAAAAGCAGGTTTTCGCGAAACACCGTGCCGTCTTCGGCGGTGATAACTGAGGGAACAGACACGCCAGACAGCGTCTGAAGCTGTTCCAGAAGCGGTTTATGCAGCGTGAACGGCACCAGCCCGGCGCGCGTAGGCAAAACGTTCAGGCCAAACTGTTCGGCAATCTTATAGCCGAACGGGGAAGCGCCCAGCCCCGGCATAGAGAGGCCGCCGCTGGCGATCACCAGATTATCGGCACTGACGGTTTCGCCGTTGAGCTGCAGCGTGTAGCCCTGGTCGTCACGGGAAACCTCCAGCACCTCGGTGCGCAGGCGCATGACCACGCCGCCCTTCTCGCACTCGGCCACCAGCATATCGACAATCTGCTGCGCGGAGTCGTCGCAGAACAGCTGGCCCAGCGTCTTCTCATGCCATGCGATACCGTGCTTTCCTACCAGGTCGATAAAGTCCCACTGGGTATAACGCGCCAGCGCAGATTTACAAAAATGACGGTTTTGGCTCAAATAGGCCGCGGGTTCAACATACAGGTTAGTAAAGTTGCAGCGCCCGCCGCCGGACATCAGGATCTTACGGCCTGGCTTTTTACCGTTATCCAGCAGCAGCACGCGACGACCCGCCTGTCCGGCCATTGCCGCACAAAACATACCCGCCGCACCGGCGCCAATTACCACGGCATCAAACCTTTCCACGTCAAAACCCTCTTTGTTAACTGCCGCGGATTGTAAAGTTTCCTCTGTGGTCACACCAGCGTAAAAAGATATTACAAAGCCATTCCATTGAAATTTAAAGAATATCCTTTCAAGCACTTTTCTCAATTCAGGTGGTATGTCAAAAAAAGTCTATATTTCACTTTGCCCGTTGCGCATTTGTCCTGGATAATGCGCCGCGTTCATGTCCTCAAAATGGCGTAACGTCCTATGCTACATTTGTTTGCCGGCCTGGATTTACATACCGGGCTTTTACTCTTGCTTGCTCTGGTTTTTGTACTGTTTTACGAAGCGATCAACGGCTTCCACGACACTGCAAACGCAGTAGCGACGGTTATCTACACTCGCGCAATGCGATCGCAGCTTGCGGTTGTTATGGCGGCGGTATTTAACTTTTTTGGTGTCCTCCTGGGCGGACTGAGCGTTGCGTATGCCATTGTGCATATGCTGCCAACAGATCTGCTGCTTAACGTAAGTTCTGGCCATGGCCTCGCTATGGTGTTCTCAATGCTGCTTGCTGCAATTATCTGGAACCTCGGTACCTGGTATTTCGGCCTGCCTGCATCCAGTTCTCACACTCTCATCGGCGCGATTATCGGTATCGGGTTAACCAACGCCCTCATGACCGGTACATCGGTTGTTGATGCGTTAAATATCCCGAAAGTACTGGGGATCTTTGCCTCTCTCATCGTCTCCCCTATCGTGGGTCTGGTGGTGGCAGGCGGGCTGATCTTCATCCTGCGTCGTTACTGGAGCAATACCAAAAAACGCTCCCGTATTCACCTGACGCCAGCAGAGCGTGAAAAGAAAGACGGCAAGAAAAAGCCGCCATTCTGGACGCGTATCGCCCTGATCATTTCCGCAATCGGTGTCGCTTTCTCACACGGCGCGAACGATGGTCAGAAAGGCATTGGTCTGGTGATGCTGGTACTGATCGGCGTTGCTCCGGCAGGCTTCGTGGTTAACATGAACGCCTCCGGCTACGAAATCACCCGGACCCGTGATGCGGTCAACAACGTTGAAACCTACTTCCAGCAGCACCCTGAGCTGCTGAAAAAAGCGACCGGCGTTGACCAGCTGATTCCGTCTCCGGAAGCCGGTGCTACCACCGCGCCTGGCGAATTCCACTGCCATCCGGCAAACGCGATTAACGCGCTGGAACGTGCCAAAGGCATGCTGGGCAATATCGAAAGTTATGACAAACTGACCGTTGAGCAGCGTGGTCAGCTGCGTCGCATTATGCTGTGCATCTCTGATGTAACGGATAAAGTGGCGAAGCTGCCTGACGTGAATGCTGACGACCAGCGTCTCCTGAAGAAACTGAAAGGCGATATGCTCAACACCATTGAGTACGCGCCAATCTGGATCATCATGGCGGTCGCACTGGCACTCGGTATCGGTACGATGATTGGCTGGCGCCGTGTGGCGACCACCATCGGCGAGAAGATCGGTAAGAAAGGCATGACCTATGCGCAGGGTATGTCCGCGCAGATGACGGCGGCAGTATCTATCGGTCTGGCGAGCTACACCGGTATGCCGGTATCCACCACCCACGTACTCTCCTCGTCCGTGGCAGGTACCATGATTGTTGACGGTGGCGGCCTGCAGCGCAAAACCGTGACCAACATTCTGATGGCCTGGGTGTTCACCCTTCCGGCATCCATCCTGCTGTCTGGTGGGCTGTACTGGATTTCGCTGAAGCTGATTTAATCGGTTGAAAGCGACAAAAAAGCGGGTCAGGAAACTGACCCGCTTTTTTTATGCTCAGTGCCAAATCATCAATGCAATCATGCTGACCACGACCAGGCCACACAGGGCGCTGGTTAAAATGAACTGACGACGCAGGCGCTCGCAGCGACGGATAAACTCTTCATCGTGATGATCGCGGTAGCGCTGGTAGTAGATATATCCCACCAGACGCATCTGTTTGCTGGGCTGTCCATGCGAGGTGAAGAACCCTCCACCGTCCACATACTGATAAAGCAACGGATCGCAACCACGAAGTACCACTAACAGCGCACGTAACGATGAGAAGTAGCGCGCCATATTCACTATGCAAACCACGCATAACGCCCAAAACAATGCGACGGTGCTAATCATACATCCTCCCCGGCGTCCGCCCACGAAGCAAGGCTTCTGAGCTACCGCACCCCAATGCCCTGACAGACAGTTCAGTGAAAGAATGACCAAAAGTCGATCCGGTTCGCGTTTTAATATCCGAACGGCTCATTTAATAGTGTAGGAGATCCGTTAATTTTTTTGCCACAAGGTTAATCGTTATCAACACCAAAGCTTGAAAAATATGTTTAACTGGGCCGTAATGAAAGCATCAGACGACGGCTTTCCCATTTAGTCATCGATAACTTAAGGAAGGAGTAACACTATGGCTTACAAACACATTCTCATCGCGGTAGACCTCTCCCCGGAGAGCAAAGTGCTGGTTGATAAAGCGGTATCCATGGCACGTCCCTACAACGCGAAAGTTTCGCTGATTCACGTTGATGTGAATTACTCCGACCTCTACACCGGTCTGATCGACGTCAATCTGGGCGATATGCAGAAGCGTATCTCCGAAGAGACGCACCACGCCCTGAGCGAACTGTCCACTAACGCAGGCTACCCGATTACCGAAACCCTGAGCGGCAGCGGCGACCTGGGCCAGGTACTGGTTGATGCGATCAAGAAATATGACATGGACCTGGTGGTGTGTGGTCACCATCAGGACTTCTGGAGCAAGCTGATGTCTTCCGCGCGCCAGCTGATTAACACCGTTCACGTGGATATGCTGATTGTTCCACTGCGTGACGAAGAAGACGAGTAAGTGCAAAAAAGCCCGGTGGCGCTAACGCTTACCGGGCCTACAAACGGCACTAACTGTAGGCCGGGTAAGGCGAAGCCGCCACCCGGCTTTTTTTATTCCGGCGTGCCTGAGTAGATATCAAACCGGTGCCCTTTGGTGGTCACCGCATTGGTCGTGGCAACGTCCGCCAGCGGCGGTGCATAGTCAGGGCGTTTCACCACCACCCGCTTCGTCGCCAGCTGACGAGCCGGTTCCAACAGGCCATCCGCGTCCAAATCAGGCCCCACCAGAGACTGAAACACCCGCATCTCTTTCTTCACCAGCGCGCTTTTCTGCTTGTGCGGGAACATCGGGTCGAGATAGACCACCTGCGGGCGCGGGGTGATATCGGTCAGCGCCGTCAGGCTCGAGGCGTGGATCAGCTGCAATCGTTCCTGCAGCCACGGGCCGATTTCCGGGTCCGCGTAGCCACGGCTCAGACCGTCGTCGAGCAGGGCCGCCACCACCGGATTACGTTCCAGCATCCGCACCCGACAGCCGACAGACGCCAGCACAAAGGCATCGCGCCCCAGCCCCGCCGTGGCATCGACCACGTCCGGCAGATAGCTTCCTTTAATCCCAACCGCTTTAGCCACCGCTTCGCCGCGACCGCCGCCGAACTTGCGCCGGTGCGCCATGGCCCCGCCGACAAAATCGACAAAAATCCCGCCGAGCTTCGGTTCGTCGCGCTTGCGTAACTCCAGATGCGCTGTCGTCATCACCAGCGCCATCGGGTTTTCATCATCGTGCTCCAGCCCCCAGCGGGCGGCCAGAACAGATAAGGCGCCGTCTCCGGCGCCCGTTTCATCCACTAAGCAGATCTTCACGTCACAATCAGCCTTTGATCCCGTAATGCTCAAGCATCGCATCCAGCTGCGGCTCGCGTCCGCGGAAGCGTTTGAACAGCACCATTGGCTCTTCGGAACCGCCGCGGGTCAGGATATTGTCGAGGAACGACTGGCCAGTTTCACGGTTGAAGATCCCCTCTTCTTCGAAACGAGAGAAGGCATCCGCCGCCAGCACGTCGGCCCACAGGTAGCTGTAGTAACCCGCCGCGTAACCGCCTGCAAAGATATGGCTGAACGCGTGCGGGAAGCGGCCCCAGGTTGGCCCAGGAATAACGGCAACCTGCTTTTTAATCTCGGCCAGGGTTTCAAGAATTTTCGCGCCCTGCTCCGGGCTGAACTCGGCGTGCAGGCGGAAATCGAACAGGCCGAACTCCAGCTGACGCAGGATAAACATCGCCGCCTGGTAGTTCTTCGCTGCCAGCATTTTATCCAGCAATTCTTTCGGCAGCGGTTCGCCGGTCTCATAGTGACCGGAGATAAACGCCAGCGCGTCCGGCTCCCAGCACCAGTTTTCCATAAACTGGCTCGGCAGTTCGACCGCATCCCACGGCACACCGCTGATGCCTGCCACGCCTGCGGTTTCGATGCGGGTCAGCATATGGTGCAGACCGTGTCCGAACTCGTGGAACAGGGTGATCACTTCGTCGTGGGTAAAGAGCGCAGGTTTGCCGTTTACCGGACGGTTGAAGTTACAGGTCAGGTAGGCGACCGGCTTCTGCAGAGAACCGTCTGCTTTACGCATCTGGCCCACGCAGTCGTCCATCCACGCCCCGCCGCGCTTGTTCTCACGCGCGTAGAGATCGAGGTAGAAGCTGCCGCGCAGTTCGTTTTTCTCGTCATACAGTTCGAAGAAGCGCACGTCCGGATGCCAGACGTCGATATCGGTACGCTCTTTGGCGGTGATGCCATAGATGCGCTTCACCACTTCAAACAGGCCGTTAACGGCTTTGTTTTCCGGGAAATACGGGCGCAGCTGCTCGTCGCTGATGCTGTAGAGGTGCTGCTTCTGTTTTTCGCTGTAGTAAGCAATGTCCCACGGCTGCAGTTCGTCCACGCCGAACTCCGCTTTCGCGAAGGCGCGCAGTTGGGCCAGCTCTTTTTCACCCTGTGGACGGGCGCGTTTCGCCAGATCGGTCAGGAAGTCGAGCACCTGCTGCGGATTTTCCGCCATTTTGGTGGCGAGGGATTTATCGGCGTAGTTTTCGAAGCCCAGCAGTTGGGCCAGCTCGTGGCGCAGGGCGAGGATTTCCGCCATGACCGGGCTGTTGTCCCACTTACCGGCATTCGGCCCCTGATCGGAGGCGCGGGTGCTGTAGGCGCGGTACATCTCTTCGCGAAGCGCCTGGTTGTCGCAGTAGGTCATCACCGGCAGATAGCTCGGGATATCCAGAGTTAGCAGGAAGCCGTCCTGCTCTTTCGCCTCGGCCTGAGCTTTTGCCGCCGCCAGCGCGCTTTCCGGCATGCCGGAAAGCTCCGCTTCGTCGGTGATCAGCTTCGTCCAGCCCATGGTGGCGTCGAGCACGTTGTTGCTGTACTGGTTGCCCAGCTCAGACAGGCGCGCGGCGATTTCACCGTAGCGGGTCTGCTTCTCTTTTGGCAGGCCAATCCCGGACAGCTCAAAATCACGCAGGGCGTTATCGACCGATTTTTTCTGCGCCGTGTTCAGTTCGGCATAATGGTCACCGTCGCGCAGGTCGCGGTAGGCTTTGTAGAGCCCTTCGTGCTGGCCGACCCAGGTGCTGTACTCAGAGAGCAGCGGCAAGGTTTGCTCGTAGGCTTCGCGCAGCTCCGGGCTGTTTTTTACCGAGTTCAGGTGGCTCACCGGGGAGAAGATACGCCCCAGCACGTCGTCCACTTCGGCCAGCGGCTGACACAGATTTTCCCAGGTGTACGGCGCGCCCTGCGCTACCACGCTTTCTACCGCCGCGCGGCAGTTGTCCAGCGATTGCGTAACGGCTGGAACCACATGCTCGGGGAGGATTTTAGAAAACGGCGGCAACGAAAAAGGCGTCAGTAATGGATTGGTCATAAACGCTGTCCTGTTGAATAAGATGAATGAAGCGCGCATCCGGCGCTGTGCATATGCGATCTAGAATGGGGTTAAGTGTAGAGGATTTCAATGCCAGACGTTGTCGAAAAGAGCCCGGTGGCGCTGCGCTTACCGGGCCTACGGGTAATCTGCGCCGTTCTGCTGTAAACTGTGGCAAATCGTCAATTCAGCGGAATATCATTACCCATGCTCAGTTATCGCCACAGCTTCCACGCAGGCAACCACGCCGACGTCCTTAAACACACTGTTCAGAGCCTGATCATCGAATCGCTCAAAGAGAAAGAGAAGCCGTTTCTCTATCTGGACACCCACGCGGGCGCGGGCCGTTATCAGCTGAGCGGTGAGCATGCCGAGCGTACCGGTGAATACCTGGAAGGGATCGCCCGCATCTGGCAGCAGGACGACCTGCCTGCCGAGCTGGAGCCGTATATCGGCGTGGTGAATCACTTCAACCGCAACGGCCAGCTGCGCTACTACCCGGGATCCCCGCTGATTGCCCGCCAGCTGCTGCGCGAGCAGGACAGCATCCAGCTGACCGAGCTGCACCCGAGCGACTTCCCGCTGCTGCGCTCTGAATTCCAGAAAGACAGCCGCGCCCGCGTGGAAAAAGCCGACGGCTACCAGCAGCTGAAAGCCAAGCTGCCGCCGGTCTCCCGTCGTGGCCTGGTGCTGATCGACCCGCCGTACGAAATCAAAACCGACTATCAGGCGGTGGTGACCGGTATCCACGAAGGCTACAAACGCTTCGCCACCGGGACATACGCCCTGTGGTATCCGGTGGTGCTGCGTGCGCAAATTAAGCGCATGATCAAAGACCTGGAAGCCACCGGCATCCGCAAAATTCTGCAGATCGAGCTGGCGGTACGTCCGGACAGCGACCAGCGCGGCATGACCGCCTCGGGCATGATCGTCATTAACCCGCCGTGGAAGCTCGAAGCGCAGATGAACAACGTGCTGCCGTGGCTGCATAAAACGCTGGTGCCAGCCGGTACGGGCCATACCTCCGTCAGTTGGATCGTGCCGGAGTAATCGCAGCCATCGGTGGAAACTATTGATTTCAGGTATACAATCGCGGCAATTCACGATTAAGGACAAAAGCTATGACTAAGCATTATGACTACATCGCCATCGGCGGCGGCAGCGGCGGCATCGCCTCCATCAACCGCGCGGCCATGTACGGCCAGAAGTGCGCGCTGATTGAAGCCAAAGCGCTGGGCGGCACCTGTGTGAACGTGGGTTGTGTACCGAAGAAGGTCATGTGGCATGCGGCGCAAATCCGTGAAGCTATCCACATGTATGGCCCGGACTACGGCTTTGACACCACCATCAACCACTTCGACTGGGACAAGCTGATCGCCAGCCGTACCGCCTACATCGACCGTATTCATACCTCCTACGACAACGTGCTGGGCAAAAATAACGTCGACGTTATCCACGGTTTCGCTCGCTTCGTTGATGCGAAAACGATCGAAGTGAACGGTGAGACGATCACCGCCGATCACATCCTGATCGCTACCGGTGGTCGTCCAAGCCACCCGAACATCCCGGGCGTGGAATACGGCATCGACTCCGACGGTTTCTTCGAACTGCCTGCCCTGCCAAAACGCGTTGCCGTGGTGGGCGCGGGTTACATCGCGGTGGAGCTGGCTGGCGTGATTAATGGGCTGGGTGCTGAAGCGCACCTGTTCGTGCGTAAACACGCGCCGCTGCGCAGCTTTGACCCGCTGATTGTTGATACGCTGGTTGAAGTGATGAACACCGAAGGTCCAACTCTGCATACCAACGCCGTGCCAAAAGCGGTCGTAAAAAATGCAGACGGCAGCCTGACGCTGGAACTGGAAGATGGCCGCAGCCAGACCGTCGATTGCCTGATCTGGGCGATTGGCCGTGAACCGGCGAACGATAACTTCAACCTGGGCGTGACCGGCGTGAAAACCGACGAAAAAGGCTATATCGTCGTCGATAAATTCCAGAACACCAGCGTACCGGGCATTTACGCGGTCGGCGACAATACTGGTGCGGTTGAGCTGACCCCGGTAGCCGTTGCGGCGGGTCGTCGTCTTTCCGAGCGCCTGTTTAACAACAAGCCGGACGAGCATCTCGACTACAGCAACATCCCGACCGTGGTCTTCAGCCACCCGCCAATCGGCACCGTCGGCTTAACCGAGCCGCAGGCGCGCGAGCAGTATGGCGACGACCACGTGAAAGTGTATAAATCGGCCTTCACCGCGATGTATACCGCCGTCACCTCGCACCGTCAGCCGTGCCGCATGAAGCTGGTCTGCGTCGGTCCGGACGAGAAGATTGTCGGTATCCACGGCATCGGCTTCGGCATGGACGAGATCCTGCAGGGCTTTGCTGTGGCGCTGAAGATGGGCGCAACGAAGAAAGATTTCGATAACACCGTGGCAATCCACCCAACGGCGGCGGAAGAGTTTGTGACCATGCGTTAAGGGCTTTTCGCAGGAAAGCACGTCATCAAAACTGGCCTTTGCGGGCCAGTTTTTTTATATGGCTCGATAATTTAAAGACAAAGCTTCATCATCCCAGTGAATATAAAATCATCACCACGCTAAAAAGGAATTGAGATGAAAGCGCTTATCGGGTTGACCCTGCTTCTTTTTTGCTTTGCTGCCTCCTCATCTGATCAAATCACCTTCTGGGATACCCCTCAGCACGGCGGAAACAGCTTTAACCGCCTGCCACCCACGCAGGAATACTATGATGCGCTGCGTGGCTATGGCGCGACGTGGGTTCGCCTCTCTTATGATAAATGGAAACCTGCCGGGAGAGATTTTCTTCTCGGCAACGCCGACGGTTACCGTGGGCTCGAGGCCGCAGACCTCGCGACGCTCAAAGCCTCCATCAGGAAAGCCCACGCGGCCGGGCTACAGGTCGTTATTGCCCCACTCTCTTTACCCGGCATGCGCTGGGCGCAAAATAACAATAACCAGTTTGATGACCGCATCTGGCAGGATAAAAAATACTGGCAGGAAGCCGCTCAGTTCTGGCGTGATTTGGCCCAGGCCCTGAAGGACGAACCGGGCATTGCGGCCTGGAACCTGGTCAATGAACCCGCGCCTGAAAAAAGAGGCAACATTAGCGAGCAGGCGTCGCCAGAGGCGTTAAAAACCTGGTATCAGCAGCAGCAAAGCACGGCGCGTAACCTTCCCGCTCTCTACAATCAGATTATTGCCGCCATCCGCGAGGTCGATGCCACCACACCGATTATGGTCGATGGAGGCTGGTACGCCTCCGCGCGTGGTTTTTCTGGCTGGCCGTCCGCGCTTGAGGATAAGCGGGTGCTCTACAGCTTCCACATGTACGAGCCCTATGATTTCACCAGCGCGCCAAATGCACGCCGCAAAGTGCCGTTCGACTATCCCGGCATGGTCACGTTCGGCGGTAAAAAGGTGAAATGGGACGCTACGGCCATAGAGAAATGGATGAACGCGCCCTTTGACTGGGCGAAACAGCACGGTATACCGGCCAACCGGGTTGTCGCGGGAGAGTTTGGCTGCGTTCGCACGCTGCAGGGCTGCAGGCATTGGCTTAATGATGTCCTGACCGTCCTCGACAAACATCATGCACACTGGGCATTTTATGCGTTTCGTGAAGATGCCTGGGACGCCATGGACTATGAGCTGGGGAAAAAACCGGTGCCGTGGGCCTACTGGAAAGCCATTGAGGATAACGCACCTGATACGCTCAAGCGCCATTCTACCGAGGAATTTGAACCGATTGCTACGCGGCTAAAACAAGGCCTTTGATCCGGCAGGCTCCCCTCTTGTTCAGTAGCCTCTCCTGGAGAGGCTACTGTTAACATACATAAATCGTTGCAAAACGAATGCTCCGAAAATAGTGATCTACCGCACATATTCCTCCCCCTCTACCGAAGCGAATGTCTACGCTTATAAGACGCCCGGATAAACCTGTCTTTTGAACACACAACCGGAGGTCCCTATCACCATGTTCAACCAGAAACTACAGGCTACCGAGAACATCGAATTCGAGATTGCAGAAGAGCTGCGCTACGAGACCGATCCCTGCGAGTTGAAACTGGATGAAATGATTGAGGCGGAGCCGGAACCCGAAATGATCGAGGGGCTACCCGCCTCCGATGCGTTGACGCCCGCAGACCGCTATCTTGAACTGTTCGAGCATGTGCAGTCGACGCGGCTGTTTGCGGACAGCAAAACCTTCCCCGACTGCGCGCCGAAAATGGATCCGCTGGATATCCTGATCCGCTACCGCAAGGTCAGACGCCACCGGGACTTCGACCTGCGCCAGTTTGTGGAGAACCACTTCTGGATGCCGGAAACGTTCGGCACCGAGTATGTCTCCGACCCGGGCCTCTCCCTCAAGGAACACATTGATAACCTGTGGCCGGTGCTGACGCGCGAGCCGCAGGATCATATTCCCTGGTCTTCCCTGCTGGCGCTGCCGCAGGCCTATATCGTTCCCGGCGGACGATTCAGCGAGACCTACTACTGGGATTCCTATTTCTCCATGCTGGGGCTGGCGGAGAGCGGTCGTAACGACCTGCTGAAGTGCATGGCGGACAACTTCGCCTGGCTGATTGAACGCTACGGGCATATCCCCAACGGCAACCGTACCTATTATCTCAGCCGCTCCCAGCCGCCGGTCTTTGCGCTGATGGTAGAGCTGTTTGAGGAGGACGGCGTGCGCGGTGCAAAACGCTATCTGGATCACCTCAAAATGGAGTACGCCTTCTGGATGGACGGCGCGGAGTCGCTGCTGCTTAACCAGGCCTACCGCAGCGCCGTGCGCATGCCGGACGGTTCATTGCTCAACCGCTACTGGGATGACCGTGATACCCCGCGCGACGAATCGTGGATTGAGGACGTGGAAACCGCGCGCCACTCAGGGCGACCGCCAAACGAGGTCTATCGCGACCTGCGGGCGGGGGCAGCGTCCGGCTGGGACTATTCGTCCCGCTGGCTGCGCGATCCGTCGCGGCTCGCCAGCATCCGCACGACGCAGTTTATCCCCATCGACCTGAACGCCTTCCTGTTCAAGCTGGAAAGCGCCATTGCCAACATTTCGGCGTCGAAAGGGGACAAAGAGACGGCCGACCTGTTCCGCCAGAAAGCCAGCGATCGTCGCGAGGCGGTGAACCGCTATCTGTGGGACGAGGAGAGCGGCTGTTACCGCGACTACGACTGGCGACGTGAAGAGCTGGCACTGTTTTCTGCCGCCAGCATCGTGCCGCTGTATGTCGGTATGGCGACCCATGAGCAGGCTGAGCGCCTGTCGGATGCGGTCAAGGCGCGACTGCTCACGCCGGGCGGGATTCTGGCGACCGAGTATGAAACCGGCGAGCAGTGGGATAAACCCAACGGCTGGGCGCCGCTGCAGTGGATGGCGATTCAGGGGTTCAAGCAGTATGGCAACGACTCGCTGGGGGATGAGATCGCCTGGAGCTGGCTGCATACGGTGAACCATTTTTATCAGACGCACCATAAGCTAATCGAGAAGTACCACATCGCCAGCAGCACGCCGCGCGAAGGTGGCGGGGGTGAGTATCCGCTGCAGGACGGTTTTGGCTGGACAAACGGCGTGGTGCGGCGGCTGATTGGGTTGTATGGGGAGCCTTAAGTGGGGTGCGGTCTGATGCCCTCACCCCGGCCCTCTCCCACAGGGAGAGGGAGGAGAGATCAGCGAATTACCTCATAAATGGCGCTCTGAATAGACTGCCATTTTTTGGTGGTGGCATCCGGCTGTGACTTCGCACGCCGTGTGGCCATGTCGAGATCGTGCTGCTGGCGTTTCACCACCGCAGGCACGGTGCAGAAAGCTTTGAGGTACTCTTTACGTACCGAGGTCAGAGACTCGCCGTTCGACATTGCGTGGCTGAGCGTATTGATGAAGCGCCGACACGGCTTTTCCTCCACCATGTTTTGCCGGTAGCGTAACATCAGCTCCAGCACGTCGTCATAGCCTGCCGACATCGCCTCTTCGGTCCAGGAGAGCTTCCAGTCCATACCGCCCTGCAAAAAGAGCTGGGTCACGCGGGTGTCGTTGCGATTAATGGCCGAGCGGAAATTATTCTCGTCCCAGGTCACTCCCATGCGCGTGAGCGTTTCACGCGAGGAAGGTGTTTCACGCATTTCCTGTGGTGGTGCCGCTTCAGCCGCGCTGACGGCCGCAGGCTGCGGTTTACTGCTGGTCACCAGCCAGAATCCCCCGGCCACGATGGCAATCACCATAACGCCAACTGCCCCCCATAACGCACCGGAAATGAGCTGCTCGCGTTGTTCGGGGGTGCGCGGCGCGCGCTGGGTCGGCTTTTCAATGGTGTCGCGGACTTCAAACAGATCCCCGCCGGTGACCCGATCCATTTTCTGCGCCTTTTCCCAGAAGGTATGCAGTTCGCTGGCATCTACCGCCATGAATCCCGCCGGATTGACGCGCGTTCTCCCCTCTTCAAACGCGCGTTGAACGGGCCGCGCGATCTGCGCGTAGTAGTTATCCAGCAGCTGAATTTGCGCCGAGCTCAACGTTTTCTGAACGGTGATGTTGTTACGAATTTGCCGGATGTCATCGAGGAAGGTTTGCAGCGTTTTACGCGGTTCAACCAGCAGCGTCAGCATGGACGGATCGCTGAACAGCGAAGCGTAATAGCGGCTGAACTCCTTTTTATCCACCAGCATCTGTGCCAGCTCGCTGAACATCATGCCGCTCAACACATCGTTGATCTCGCCCAGCTTCAGCCAGCGCCGTACGCGATCGGCATTAAACAGGGTCTTAAGATGGTTGTTCAGCTTGACCTGATCGGGCCAGGCCTGCTGGATGAGCCCTTTTATCATCAGCTCTATCGCCCGCACCTGCTTGTGCGCCTGCTGCTGCTGGAGTTCGCTGCCCGGTGCCAGCTCTGTGCTGTAGGTCAACAGCGGCTGCTGCAGGCGAAGGTGCTCCAGCGCGGTGACAAACCGCATCGCCGCAATCAGCTGGTTTTCACTCACATCCTGTCCGCTTTCATACTGCGGCACGCGCTGCTGCAGCAGGCGCAGCTGGAGCGTAAATTCCGACATCTCGGCATCATTCAGATTGAGTTTTTTCGCCACGGCTCCCCAGCCGCCCAGGGCTAATCGCGCGCTGTCGAGCTGTTCCAGAAACCAGCGTGGATCTTTGCCCTCAGATGCATGTACATTCAGAAGAAGCAAAATTTCCACCGACGCATGGCGAATGACCGCCAGACAGTGTTCGAACTGTTCGCGAATATGATGTGATGTGCTGAGAGTCATTGTTTTCCTTAAGCGACAACGAAGACATCCGGAATGGGCACGAGACGGCCTTTTTTCTTTTTATTTATACGCGGTTAACCATACCTGACTTTCTGTTGAAATAAAGTGACAACCCTAAAATCATTTAAAAAGTGTCAGGAGAATCTGAATGCCCGTTTTAATTACCCCTCGCCTGAACTGCTCACCTTTGCAGGAAGAAGACTGGCCCTTTTTTCTGGCGCTACAGCAACATCCCGACGTCATGCGCTTTGTGGCGGAAGACCGCCCCGTCGCAGTTATTCGCGAGGCGTTCGATGCCCGTCTGACGCCCTGGACGCCAGGCAGCGCGCACTGGCTGTGCCTCGTCGTGCGTGACGCCGCCTCCCGGGCCCCGCTGGGCGTCACCGGGTATATTCATCGGGAGGCGGATTGTGCCGAAGTGGGTTTCCTTTTCGCCCCCGAGGCGCAGGGAAAAGGCTACGGCTTCGAATCCCTGCAGGCGCTTTGCCGCTATGCCTTTGAAGAAGGCGGTATACGCCGACTTACCGCCACCGTCACGGCGGGCAATATCGCCTCACGACGCCTGCTGGAAAAAGTCCGCTTTCGCCTGGAGGGCGAATTACGCGAGAGTTATTTCCTTGCGGGGCATTGGCATAATGACTGGTTATTTGGTTTATTGCGGCATGAATATCTGAATAACAAGGCGTGATCAACAGCCATTTGGCGGATATTTCTCGTAAGCCGTTTCCTCTACAGTGTCGCCATTAAGAGGAAACGAATATGAAAGAGCATGGGCTGAAAATATCATCTGCCGCCATCGCGTTAATAAAAAAACATCAGGGTCTTTCTCTGGAAAAATATCGTGACGAAAACGGATTATGGGTTATCGGCTATGGCCACGTTATCCGTGACCAGGAACATTTTCACGGTCCTGTCACACCGCTGGAGGCAGACCATTTGCTGCATGAAGATATACGGCTGTGTGAGACGCTGCTGCGGGAAAATCTGACACGTCCATTAACCCAACAGCAGCATGATGCGCTGGTCATGATGATATTCAGTTTCGGAGAGATAACGTCGCTCCCCGACGCGCTTATTCAGGCCGTAGCCCGTGTATAGTACATGGCTGCCTGCGTTCTGTTTTTCACGTCCAGCCGCCGGAAAAGTGCCTCAAGGTGCGCTTTTACCGTGGCCGCACTGATGTTGAGATTGCGGCCAATCTCTTTATTTGACTCCCCCGCCGCCAGCAGTTTCAACACTTCGCGCTGGCGCTCGCTTAAGGATAATAACGCCTGAGGCGACGTCGGCTCTCGGACCCACTCTCCGGGAAAACAGACCATCCCTCGGGCTACCGAATCCAGCACGGCGGAAAACCGTTCGGGACTGGCATTGCGGGGAATAATGGCCATGACGTTTCGCTGCCGCAGTTGCTCCACCCATCTGGCCTCTTTTTTCGCCAAAACCAGAATCACGCGTATCGCCGGAAAGCGATGCACGATCGCTTCCAGCAAAGCGCTCCCTTCGTCCTGAATTAAATTCCCATCAATCATGACGATAGCTGACGGCGAAGCAGAAGCCTGAGCCCATAAATCTTGTGCCTGACAGGTCCCTGTTATAGTTATTTCCGGGATTAGCGCCTGAAGACTGTGTATCGCTCCGTGAATAAAGAGTGACTGCCTGTCAAACATGATTACTCGCATCGTTTTTTCCCCTCTGAGAATAGCGAAGGGGGATTCTACAGAGGCGTTATTTAAGAAAAAACTCAACGAATGGAGCCGTTACAAATCCCCCGTGTTCTTTATATCTGTCAGTATCTGGACACATTCGTCTTAAGGATTTCCTTAAGCGCAGATATCACAGGAACATGCCGCCTGAGACTTCAATTCGTTGCGCAGTCATCCAGCCCAGTTTGTCGCTGAGCAGGGCCGCAATGGCATCGCCAATATCGTCCGGCAGCCCCACCCGTCCCAGCGCCGTCTGGGATGCCAGCATCTGGTTCAGCTCTGCGTTGTCGCGCACGCGTCCGCCGCCAAAGTCGGTTTCGATCGCGCCAGGCGCAATGATATTGACGGAAATACCGCGCGCCCCCAGCTCTTTCGCCTGATAACGCGTCAGCACTTCCATCGCCCCCTTCATCGCCGCGTAGGTTCCCGAGCCCGGCTGGGTAAAACGGGCCAGTCCGCTGGAGACGTTAAGGATCCGTCCGCCGTCGTTAAGCAACGGCAGCAGGCGCTGGGTCAGGAAGAAAGGTCCTTTGAAATGAATGTTCAGCGCCTCATCAAACTGGGCTTCCGTCGTGTCGGTGTAGGGCGCATATAAACCCGTTCCGGCATTGTTCAATAAATAGTCAAAGGTTTCACGCTGCCAGACGGTTCGGAGGGTTTCCTGAAGCTGTTGGGCAAAATGATCAAAACTTGTGACTTCTCCGACGTTAAGCTGTATTGCCGCCGCGTTAACGCCTTTTTGCTGAATTTCATGCACAACCGCCAGCGCTTCCTGCTGGCTACGGTTGTAGGTCAGCACAATTCCCGTGCCGTCTGCCGCCAGCTTTAAGGCCGCGTTTTTACCCAAACCACGGCTACCACCCGTCACTAATGCGATACGTTCAGTCATCATAAACCTCGTTTTGGCTGTTATGGAGATTGAGTAAGAGCTTATTAGGTGATAGAAGATCAATAAAGGTGGGTTAAAACGCTTCACTGTTTCATCGGAAACAACAATGAGCTTCATCTATGGATAAAATTCACGCAATGCAGCTGTTTGTCCGCGTCGCGGAACTGGAGAGTTTTTCCCGCGCGGCAGAAACTTTAACGCTGCCAAAAGGCAGCGTGTCACGGCAGATTCAGGCCCTCGAAAACCGGCTTGGCACCCAGCTATTGCACCGCACCACGCGTCGCGTCAGCCTGACGCAGGACGGCATGGTCTATTACGAACGGGCAAAAGATCTGTTGGCAAACCTTGATGAGCTCGACGGGATGTTTCAGCACGATCCCTCCAGCATCAGCGGACGGCTTCGCGTGGATATGCCCGTCGCCGTTGCTCGAAATTTAGTCATCCCCAAACTCCCTGCGTTTCTGCAGCATTATCCGGGCATTGAGCTGGAACTCAGCAGCAGCGATCGTCTGGTGGATGTGATCCGCGAAGGGTTTGATTGCGTGGTACGCGTCGGCACGCTGAAGGATTCAGGGCTTATCGCCCGACCGTTGGGCAAGCTGTCGGTGATTAACTGCGCCAGTCCGGACTATCTGGCGCGTTTTGGCTACCCGGACACGCTGGACGATTTAGGCTCGCACGCCGTCATTCACTACACCGCTATGCTGGGAACTCGCCCGCAGGGCTTTGAGTTTTATAACGGCAGTGCGACGCAGTGGATAAAAACGGGCGGGGTATTGACCGTTAACAGCACCGAAACCTACCAGGCGGCCTGCCTCGCCGGGCTGGGCATCATTCAGGTTCCACGGGTTGGGGTACGAGATTTGCTGCGCGCGAAGAAGCTGGTTGAGATCCTCCCGCAATACCGGGCCGAACCGATGCCTGTTTCCCTGATTTATCCCCACCGGCGCAACCTCTCCCGCCGGGTACATCTGTTCATGGAGTGGCTGACCGAACTCACAAAAGCTTACGTGGACTAGTCGCAAGCTATAATTCAATAACATCCAGCCAAACGAAAAGGAAAAGACGCGTGACGCCGGAAAACAACCCGCAACGACCCACCCAACATTTAGAGTATGAGCCCGTCAAAAAGATGGAAACCGGGCCTGAAGAGGCCAGGTCCCCTGGTACCGCCAGTAAAGCACTGGGGACCGTCACCGGCATTGTCGCCAGAATTCAGCAGTTTCCCATGATTGCGCATCTGATACGCGCGACCGAACGCTTTAATGACCGCATGGGAAACCAGTTTGGTGCCGCCATCACCTATTTTTCCTTCCTGTCGATGATCCCGATCCTGATGGTGTCGTTTGCGGCGGCCGGTTTTGTGCTCGCCTCGCACCCGACGCTGCTGCAGGATATCTTTAATAAGATCCTGAATAACGTCAGTGACCCAACCCTTGCCAGCACGCTCAAAAGCACCATCAATACCGCCGTGCAGCAGCGTACTACCGTCGGTATCGTCGGCTTGCTGATTGCCCTTTACTCCGGCGTTAACTGGATGGGCAACCTGCGCGAGGCCATTCGCGCCCAGTCGCGCGATGTCTGGGAGCGTAAGCCGCAGGACCAGGAGAAAATCTGGGTTAAGTATCTCCGTGATTTTGTTTCGCTGATTGGCCTGCTCGTCGCGCTCATCGTGACGCTTTCCATTACCTCCGTGGCGGGCTCGGCGCAGCAGATGATCATCTCCGCGCTCTATCTTGATTACATCGAATGGCTGAAGCCCGCCTGGCGCAGCATTGGGCTGGCGATTTCTATCTTCGCCAACTACCTGCTGTTCTTCTGGATCTTCTGGCGCTTGCCCCGTCATCGTCCGCGCAAGAAGGCGCTGATCCGCGGCACGTTGATCGCGGCGATTGGCTTTGAGGTGATCAAAATCGTGATGACGTACACCCTGCCGTCACTGGTGAAATCCCCTTCCGGCGCGGCGTTCGGCTCGGTACTGGGGTTAATGGCGTTCTTCTATTTCTTCGCACGTTTAACCCTGTTCTGCGCAGCATGGATTGCCACTGCCGAGTACAAAGACGACCCGAGAATGCCGGGTAAAACACACCGGTAACGCCACTCCCGGGCTGAAATTTCAGCCCAATTCATCATTTCAGCATATAAATCCAGTCCGTAACTTTTATTTAACCGAAAACCAGTTTTATTGACTGATATTTAAAATCTGTGAAGCATTTCATAGACGTGTTTTGGCTGGCCTGAAAATTATCCGCTTTTTGTTGCTTTTATCACCAGGTCGCGGCTTTGTTACAGATTGAAATGTCGCTTTTGCTGTGCGTAATATGGCCTTTCGTTCGACAAAAATAAGAAAATATTATGCAAGCAACCGCCACCACACTCGACTCAGAAACGGAAAACGTTCCGGTAAATTCGCGCAATAAAGTTGTCGTCGCCTCGCTGATTGGCACCGCCATCGAGTTCTTCGACTTTTATATTTACGCCACCGCGGCGGTCATCGTCTTCCCGCACATTTTCTTCCCGCAGGGCGATCCGACGGCGGCCACGCTGCAGTCCCTGGCGACCTTTGCTATCGCGTTTGTTGCGCGTCCGATTGGCTCCGCGCTGTTTGGACACTTTGGCGATCGCATTGGACGTAAAGTGACGCTGGTGGCCTCGCTGCTGACGATGGGGATCTCCACCGTGGCCATCGGCCTGCTGCCGACGTATGAGACCATCGGCATTCTGGCGCCGGTCCTGCTGGCGCTGGCGCGTTTTGGTCAGGGTCTGGGCCTGGGTGGTGAATGGGGTGGCGCGGCGCTGCTGGCCACCGAGAACGCCCCGGCGCGCAAGCGCGCGCTGTATGGTTCTTTCCCGCAGCTTGGCGCACCGATTGGCTTCTTCTTTGCCAACGGGACGTTCCTGCTGCTCTCCTGGCTGCTGACGGATGAACAGTTCATGAGCTGGGGCTGGCGTATCCCGTTTGTCTTCTCAGCCGTGCTGGTGCTGATTGGCCTGTACGTGCGTGTTTCTCTGCATGAGACCCCGGTTTTCGCGAAAGTGGCCGCGGCGAACAAGCAGGTGAAAGTGCCGCTGGGCACGCTGCTGACCAAACACGTGCGCGTGACCGTGCTGGGCACGTTTATCATGCTCGCCACCTACACGCTGTTCTACATCATGACCGTTTACTCCATGACCTTCAGTACCGCCGCCGCGCCGGTGGGGCTGGGTCTGCCGCGTAACGAAGTGCTGTGGATGCTGATGATGGCGGTGATCGGGTTTGGCGTGATGGTTCCGATTGCGGGGCTGCTGGCGGATAAGTTTGGTCGTCGCGCGAGCATGATTACCATCACCACGCTGATCATTCTGTTTGCTCTGTTCGTCTTCCCGCCGCTGCTGGGTTCAGGCAGCCCGGCGCTGGTGATGGCCTATCTGCTGATTGGCCTGAGCCTGATGGGGCTGACCTTCGGCCCGATGGGCGCGCTGCTGCCAGAGCTGTTCCCAACGGAAGTGCGTTATACCGGCGCGTCGTTCTCCTATAACGTCTCGTCTATTCTGGGCGCCTCCGTAGCACCGTATATCGCCACCTGGCTGCAGGCAAACTATGGTCTGTTCTATGTGGGCGTCTATCTGGCGGCCATGGCGGCGCTGACGCTGATTGCGCTGCTGCTGACGCACGAGACGAAGCACCAGGCTCTGTAAGCTAATGCCGGGTGGCGGCTACGCCTTACCCGGCCTACGATTCAAATGTAGGCCGGGTAAGCGCAGCGCCACCCGGCAAAAACAGGCCGCCCCTTACTTCTTCATCTGTGACAAAATGGTCCGGCACTGATTCGCCTCGCCCTCTGACGGCGATATCAACGCCAGCAGCGCTGCGGCTGGGGTAACCAGCGTCGCAAGCGCCGCAGCCACCGCACCACGCGCAATCAGCGGTCCGGGCTTCACGCCCGCCTGCGGATTTTTGAAGGTCCCGCGCACGTACAGCGGCGAGCGCAGCGTGATAATACGGATCCCCTTACTCTCCGGGTCAATCGTCAGATCAAGCTGCTCGGAGGCCATGCTGGCGGTTCCGGTCACGTTAATCACCGCGTTTTCCGTGTCGAAGGCAAAAATCTGCGGACGCGCCACGCCGTTCACCAGATCCAGATTGGCCGCCGCACAGTTCACCCGTACCTCATCATCGCCGAAGATTTGCCCGATGATGTAGTTCCCGACGTTCAGCCCGAGGATCTCCATCAGGTTGCGGCTCACCAGCCCGTCGTTCATCAGCAGCTTCAGGTTGCCATTACCGCTGCCCAGCAGCGCCGCCACGGAGTTACCCACGCCGCGAATGTCGGCATCGCCGTTCATCTCGCCGAGGGTTTTTTGCATCAGCTCGACGTTCGGCATCAGCGCTTTCAGCTTAAGCCTGCGCGCCTGAATCTCCGCCCGGCCCTGCATCGGCTTTTTATCGCCTTCCAGGTGAATGTTTGAGGAAATCGTCCCGCCTGCCATGCCAAACTTCAGCGGCTGCAGGCGCAGGTCGGCGTTTTTGAGGATGATATGCGTCGAGAGATCGCTCAACGGCAACGTGCTGCCATGCTCAATTTTACGCCCTTTGAAGCGGACGTCCGCATCCATCACGTTCCACTTATCGGTTTCAAAGCGATCGTAAGGCAGCACTTTTCCCGCAGGCTGAATGTCCTTTTTCACCTCTTTTGATTTTGTGCCTTTGCCGGAATCCACGCCGATCAGCGGGCCGAGATCGGCCAGACGCAGCTGACGGGACTCAACGTCCCCTTCCAGCTTCGGCCTCGGTTTTCCGGTGGTGTAGGTCAGCGAGCCGTGGATATCGCTGTCGCCGATGCGGCCGTTAAAATCACGGTAGTCAAAAACAGACGCTTTTTCGGTATCGATTTTGGCGACCAGATGCCCGTCCGTTTCGAACGGCGGCGTATCCGGCAGCAGCACGCCGGTCAGCTCATACAGCTCGCCCAGCGAATCACCGGCAAATTTAAGCTGAAGATCGACGCCGCCCATGTTCATCGGGTCGTTGACCGTCCCCACAAACGCCACGCGGGTGTTACCGGAGCGGAAGTCCGCCTGCACCGGGAACGGCGTGCCTTCGCTCCGGAGCGCCAGCATGCCGCCTATTTTCCCTTTACCGCTGAGCGGCTGATCGTTGTAGCGTCCTTTTGCCGTCAGGCCGAAGACATAGTCGCCCACGCTTGCCGTGTCACCTTTGGCTTTCGTCCCCGTGACCTCGCTAAACGGCAGCGGCTTGCCCAGCGGATCGACCAGGATCTCCACGTCGGCCTTGCTGACTTTGTCGTCGATGGCGATCCGCCCGCGATCGAAGAGAATATTGTCGAGACGGAATGACCAGGAAGAAGGCTGGGCGTTCGGATCCTTTTCGCCGTCGCTGGCAAGGTTAAAGGTCCAGTTGTTATTTTTTTCTGAGAGGCGGATCAGGCGCGCGTCGGGCTGTTGAAGTTTGATCCACGGCAGATAGACGGTTTTGGTGAACAGCGCGAGCGGGGCCAGCGTGGCCTCAACGCGCGGCAGGTGGATCATGGTGACCGCCGGGATATCCGGCGGGTTACCGAGAATGATGTCGTCGGCGTGGACGTGTGGCCACGGGATCCAGCTTCGCCAGCCGGGCTCCTCTTTCTGACGCTCCCACACGACCCCTAAATCACCGCGTATGGCGAAGGGGCGGTTCAGTTCGGTTGAGACTTTCTGGTTGATGGTCGGCTTAAGACGGTTCCAGTCAAACGTCGCGATAATGATGGCGACGACCACGATCAACAACAAGAAAATCCCTGCTGTCCAGGAGATTACCCTGGTTGTTCTTGTCATTTTTATCCCCTTTCCTGATGACCTGTCCTGTAAAACTATAGTCCAGACAAAGGGAAGCGGGCTTATCAGAGGGTAGTTATCACGCTATCGAGGCGATCCATGGGTACCGGACGGGAGAGGAAATAGCCTTGCGCCGCCGCGGCAGGCGAGCTTTGCACATCACGCCACTCTTCCAGCGTTTCCACACCTTCAACAATCACGCCCTGGCAATAGCGGTTCATCAGCTGCAATAGCAGCGTAAACAGGTTCCGCCCTTCCGGGGTCTGACGCAGCATAATGAACAGATCGCGGGCCACTTTAATGTAGTCGTAACGCACTTCACTCAGGGCCGAAAAGTTCGCCATGCCGGTGCCAAAGTCATCCAGCCACAGCGGGCCGTATTCGCATATGGAGGCAAACGAGGAGTCCTGCGGCAGGCGGACATGCTCCACCAGCTCAAAACGCACCCACGGCAGGGTGGCAATCAGCTCCTGCAATTTCGCGTTCTGACGCAGCGCCAGCAGAGTGGGACCATCAACATTCACGGAGGCGAGGATATCGTGCTGTTCGAAAAAGGGCTGCTTCGTTGCCAGCATATGGAGCTGCTCTTCCAGCACGTCCAGACGCTGGCGAACGGCAACTTCGGCAAAATAGCGATCCGGTGCGATGCGCTGGGTAGGGTTTGAGGGGTGCGTTACGACGGTCAAAATTTCAATGGCCATCAGTCGACCGTCTGTTCGGTATATCGGCTGATAAGTGTACGCACGCTCACATTGCAGCCAGTAGCGATGCTCCTGCAAGTTCTCAATACTTGCCTCAGGCGTGGTGCTCAGCCGCTGGATAACCTGCTCTGACTTCATTTCAGATGTCCTGTTGTTGGGATGGCCTTTCTGGACTCGTCACAGGATTATCGGCGCGACAATTGAGAACTTTATGTTCAATTCACCGGGAAAATGAAATTAAGATGACAGAAATGCGCAGGAACACGCGTTGGCTCAAATAAAATAATGGAACGTTGTTTTAATATAGTTGACCGGTTAATTCACTCAGCGCACACTGCTGTTAATTCTTCTGTTCAGGTTCACGATTATGTCTAAAAAAATTGCCGTGATTGGCGAATGCATGATTGAGCTGTCACAAAAAGGCGCGGAAGTGAGCCGCGGATTTGGTGGCGATACGTTAAACACGTCGGTTTATATTGCCCGTCAGGTTGCGCCTGAGGCGCTCACCGTGAACTATGTTACCGCTCTGGGCACGGACAGCTTCAGCCAGCAAATGCTGGAGGCCTGGCAGAGTGAACAGGTTGAAACATCGCTGATTCAGCGTATGGAAAACCGCCTCCCGGGGCTTTATTACATCGAAACCGACAGCACCGGCGAACGCACGTTTTATTACTGGCGTAACGAAGCCGCAGCCAAATTCTGGCTGGAGAGCGAGGCCGCCGCGGCCATCTGCCAGGAGCTGGCGACCTTCGACTATCTCTATCTGAGCGGGATCAGCCTGGCTATCCTCAGCCCGGCCAGCCGTGAAAAGCTGCTCTCGCTGCTGCGCGCGTGTCGTGCCAACGGCGGTAAGGTTATTTTCGATAACAACTACCGCCCGCGCCTGTGGTCCAGCCGTGAAGAGACGCAGCAGGTCTATCAGCAGATGCTGCAATGCACCGACATCGCCTTCCTGACGCTCGACGATGAAGACGCCCTGTGGGGTGAGAAACCGGTAGAAGACGTGATTGCACGCACGCAGGCGGCTGGCGTGCGTGAAGTGGTGATTAAGCGCGGTGCGGATTCGTGCCTGGTCGCGATTGCGGGTGAAGCAGTGGTTGAGGTCCCGGCGGTGAAGCTGGCCAAAGAGAAAGTGATTGATACCACGGCGGCGGGTGATTCATTCAGCGCGGGCTATCTGGCGGTACGCCTGACGGGTGGAACACCGGAAGCCGCGGCACAGCGTGGGCACCTGACGGCCAGCACCGTCATTCAGTATCGCGGGGCGATTATTCCGCGCGAAGCGATGCCTGTTTAAGCCCTCACCTTTACCCTCTCCCACAGGGAGAGGGAATGTCTACCCATTACTGCCCTTGCGGGATATCCGTCGCGTCCTGATGTAAATCATCAGCCGTCGCGGACTGCGTCGGCTGCGGCGCGGTAGCCATAATGGAATCCCAGGTCGTCTGAAGTTCCTTCATGTCATACTCCGGCTCGCCCTTCGGTTGCAGGAGAATCAACGCCATCTCCTGCGACAGCTGCTGGCGGAGCTCCTGGTTGAGCATATCGACGGTCAGACCGCTCAGGAAGTCCTGACGAAGCTTCTGGTACTGTTCCGGCGCAATGTCCACCACCTGGTTCTGCAGGGAGCGAATACGCTGGCTGATCAGAATGTCGGTATCGGCGCGCGCGTAGGTCGCGAACAGCTTCTGCAGCTCGAGTTTTTTCTGCGCCACAAGCGCGTTGAACTCCTCTTCAGAGAGCCCCTCTTTACGCACTTTTGCCAGCTCTTTCGCCACGACGCCCAGATTGGCATTCAGCTTATCGCCCGGAGATTCAACGTTAATGGCGCATTGCGCACGCTGGAACAGCACGCGGCAGTCAAAGCCAAGGCCGATATTCTTCACGTTGTTCTTACTGAGCGTCTGCTGAACGTGCCAGAATAGCGCTTCACGTGCCAGATCGGCACGCCAGTAGCGCAACAGCGCCGCGGACTCACGGATGGGCTGCCAGGCGTTATCCCACATCACGGAGAGTCGGTCCTGACGCACGGTGTCCGTCATAATGCTGACAGGCTCTGCCCGCAGCGGGGAGAGTGTTGGAACAGGAGCTGGCGATTCACGCTTGCCTTTCAGATCGCCAAACGCTTTGTTGATCTGCTCTACCACCGCGCGGCTGTCCACGTTACCCACCACGATCAGCGTCATTGCGTCCGGGGTGTACCATTTCTGATAGAACGTTTTCACCTGCTCAGCATCCACCGGCTGTTTCAGCGGTTCGGCCGGGTCATGCCCCAGTAACGTCGAGCCTTTCAGGCGGTAACGCCACCAGCCCTCTTTGGTATCTCCAGGCCAGGTCGCCACCATGTCGCTGTTGCTCAACGCATAGTTGACGGTATCCGGCGTAATCGCCAGATTGCCAGAGGCATCGGAGAGATACGTCAGGGCTTCTTTAAGCAGATCGTTGCGGTTATTAGGCAGGCTCAGGTTAAACATGGTGTAGTCATACGAGACCACCGCCGGCGGGAGTGGGCGTTTTGGATCGATGGCCTGTTGCCAGAGCGAACGCACCTGAACCGCTTGCAGGCTGCCGCTCTGAGTGAGCGCCAGCCGGGGAATAAAGTGGCTGAAACCGGTTTGCTGGGTGCTTTCCGTGAGGGAACCGGTATTAACAGACAGACGGATTTCAATACGGTCACTGGGACGTTGCGGCGTGGCTAACACCTGCCACTGAAAACCGTTCGCTAATGTCCCTTGTTGCCAGGCCGGGTCTGGCTGGAGCGCATCTGCCTGCACATAACTGGCTGCTGCCATCATCAGCAAACCGCCGGTTAAGAGTCGAATTTTTGTGCCCTGCATGTGAACCCCTGATCAACATTCCTGGTTAAAAAAGAGTGCCTCGCGACGCGCTTCACTCTTAAAGATGACGATGAAAACACGTCGATTAGACCGCGCGTTCGGCAAAACGTCACGGTCCGAAGTGAAATATACCCAAAAAAAATCTTGTCGAATTATGACAGGTATGAACAGTTATTATGCGCAGGAGCCCGCATCCCCACAAGGGAATACGGGCATTTGTTACAAGATTAAGAGGATAAGCCAGGATTTTTGCTGTCAGTTGAACGATTATTCAGAGTATCGTCGAGCTTTTTGTGATCCAGCTCTTTCACCCATTTCGCCACCACCACCGTTGCCACGCCGTTACCCACCAGGTTGGTTAGCGCACGGGCCTCAGACATGAAGCGGTCAATACCCAGAATCAACGCCAGACCCGCCACCGGCAGGTGACCCACAGCAGAAATGGTGGCGGCCAGCACGATAAAGCCGCTGCCCGTCACGCCTGCCGCGCCTTTAGAGGAGAGCAGGAGCACCACCAGCAGGGTAATCTGATGGAAAATATCCATATGGCTGTTGGTCGCCTGTGCGATAAACACCGCCGCCATCGTCAGGTATATCGAGGTGCCATCCAGGTTGAAGGAGTAGCCCGTCGGGATCACCAGCCCGACCACCGATTTACGACACCCGAGTTTCTCCATCTTATCGAGCATGCGCGGCAGCGCCGATTCTGACGAGGAGGTTCCCAGAACAATCAGCAGCTCTTCGCGGATGTAACGGATAAATTTGAAGATGCTGAAACCGGTCGCACGGGCGATGGAGCCCAGCACCACCACCACGAAAAGAATACAGGTGATATAGAAGCAGATAATCAGCTGACCCAACTGGACCAGCGTACCGACGCCATACTTACCGATGGTGAAGGCCATCGCACCGAAGGCACCGATGGGCGCCAGGCGCATGATCATATTGATGATGCCGAAGATGACCTGCGAGAAGCTTTCGATCACGTTAAAGATAAGCTGGCCTTTGCTGCCCAGACGGTGCAGGGCAAAGCCAAACATCACGGCGAACAGCAGCACCTGGAGGATGTTTCCGCTGGCGAACGCGCCTATGACGCTGCCAGGAATGACGTCCAGCAGGAAGGCGACCACGCCCTGATCCTTCGCCTGCTCGGCATAGACCGCAACCGCTTTGGCATCCAGCGTCGCCGGATCGACGTTCATCCCCGCGCCTGGCTGCACCACGTTGACGATGATCAGACCGATAATCAGCGCAAGGGTACTGACCACTTCAAAATAGAGAAGCGCCACTGCACCGGTACGACCGACCGCCTTCATGCTTTCCATGCCAGCGATGCCCGTGACGACCGTACAGAAGATCACCGGCGCGATGACCATTTTAATGAGCTTAACGAACGCGTCGCCAAGCGGTTTCATTTGCGCGCCCAGTTCAGGGTAATAGTGACCCAGCAGAATACCGATGGCGATGGCTGTCAGGACCTGGAAATAAAGACTTTTGAAGAGTGAGGTTTTCATAAGGTGTCCTTGGGAAGAAAAACCACAGGCTTTGTAAGGTTATGGTTAACCTGCGGCTTTAAAATAACACCCACATAACAGGACAGAAATAAACTCAGTTCAAATTTGAAACACAAATGTTAAAAACTTTGAGCTGGCTCGCACAAGCCAGCAACAAAATTACGCTTTTGCGTGGTGATCGGTGCCAGAAAGGTATCGTTCTTCAAAGACATCCGAAGGGACTGCAGGGGCAAACAGGAAGCCTTGCCCGCTCTCCACGCCCGCCTCTGCCAGCCAGGCGCGTTGCGCGTCGGTTTCAATCCCCTCGGCAATAAGGTGCAGGTTGAGGCTACGCGCCATCTGGATAATCGCCTGCACCATGCTGCTGTCGCCCGGCAGTCCGTCGACAAACGCTTTGTCAATTTTGAGCACATCTACCGGAAGGGTCTTCATGTGCTGAAGCTGACGCAGCCCGGCGTACCCCATGCCAAAATCGTCCAGGGCAATGCGAATACCGGCATTACGCAGCGGCTTGAGAATCGCGACCGCCTCATTGGGATCGTCGATGCGTCGGCTCTCCGTCACTTCCAGGGTTAACGTATCAGGCTTGATGCGGTAACGATGGATCAGCTCCAGCATCTCTGAAACCATGGTCGGGTGCATAAGCTGCAGGGCAGACAGGTTGACCGACAGCGGCAGCGTCACGCCACGCTCCTGCCAGGCGGCAAGCTGACGGCAGCACTCCTCCAGCACCCAGTAGCCGACGGTAACCATCAGGCCACAGGACTCGATGCGCTCAATCAGCCCTTCCGGCAGCTCCCATGAGCCATCCGGCTGCTGCAGACGCAGCAGGGCCTCGGCGCTTTTCACCTCTCCCGTCTGCAGGTCCACCTGCGGCTGCAGCCAGAGGGCAAACTGGCGGTTATCCAGCGCGGTCAGGATGTCGCTCTCTTCCGTCAGGCGCTGCTGCGCCTTTTCCATCTGCGCCGGGTCGAAGAACTGGATCTGGTTTTTGCCTTTGCGCCGGGCGGTAAAGGCCGCCGAGAAGGCGCGGCGATAAAGCTGTTCCGCGGTCAGATCGCCATAGAACATGGCAATCCCGATACTGGCGCTCGGGCGAAGCTGGATACCCTGAATCGGTAGCCGCTCATTAATGACAGTGAGTACTTGCTGACCTAACGTGATCGCATGCCAGGGTTCTTTTACGCCGTTGGCAATCACCACCAGGTCGTAACCGCTGACCTGAGTCAGCACCATGCGCGGGGCAAGGACAGATTTGATCTTTTCCACCAGGGTGAGCAGCAGCATTTCGCGCTGGCTCTCCTGAAGCACGCCAGCCGTGTCCTGCAGGGTTTCGCAGGCAATGACCATCAGCGCGGTGGTTTGCTGGCGCTCAACGGTTTGCTCCAGCATCGCCATCAGGAAGGCTTTATTGGGGAGCTCCGATACCGGAAAACGGGTGGCGCTACTGTTCAGTTCATCCTGCTGACGCTGGATGCGCTGCTGGTTGAGGTTATAGCTGCGCACCAGCATGCCGATCTCATCGTCATGATGCAGACGCGGCAGCTCAAGCTGGTGTCCCATCTGATCCTGCGGGGCGAGCGTGTTCAGCTCGCGGGCGATACGGCGCAGGGGATGGACAATCAGCCGGTTGATGCACCAGGTGAGCGCCACGCTGAGAATAAGCGTCATAAGTAAGCAAGTGGTCACTAACGTAACCACCCAACTCATGACGAATTTATACATGCGGTAGGAGTCTGCCTGTAACACCAGGTAGGCCAGCGGCTGCGGATTCGCAGGGCGTTCAAGCGAATAGACGGGAAGCGAAATTTGCACCGGCAGTTCAAACAGGCGCATCACCATCATCGGGACGGGACGTTCCGGGATAAAGCTCATCCGCAGCGCCTGAAACTGATTCGGGAGCACGACGTCCGCCCGGCTCACAACACCAGCCGGCTGAATGCGTTTCAGTATGGTTTCCGCCTCGGGGATATCCCCTTTCAGGATGGAGGCAGACAGCGGGCCGCGTACCGAGCGGGCGATGCTTTCTAATTGTGAAGCCGTGTTATAGCGATTCTGCTGTACGGAATGAAACAGCAAAATGACGCAGAAGAGCAGGACAAACAGCATGGTGACGGCAGAGACCATCGCCATCTGTTTGATTGTTAAGGAACGGCTGACACGCAAAATGACTCTCCACAAAACTCGAAGCGCAGGGCGCGCCAGGGTGTAAACCTGGCGCGCCTGAGTATACCCGATTGCCGCGCTATTAAGAGAGACTTACAAATGGATTAAGGAAAATCCGATTACCAGTCCGCGTAAGGGATAAGCGGCTGCGGCGGTAAGTCCATATCGCCCTGCCAGCCTGCAGCAGAGTAGCGCACATAGATCAGCGCGTGGCTTGGGGTATAGTCTTTCGCTTGCTGGATATCCACGCCCATGCCCACAAACCAGTTGGACGTGACCCGCCGCTCGATTATTGCCCGTGCGGTATAACCCGTACCGGAAGAACTGCTGCCGGTTTCCATCGCGCCCCGGTCGGTATAGCGGTCTGGCTCATCGGTCGGGATCAGATTCTGAATCGGGTAGCGCAGCTCGTCTTTGGTTTTGGAGTGGGACCAGGAGACCGAGCCCCCCAGCTCCCAGGACCAGTTTTCCGTGCGCTTACGCCATGTCACCGGCAAGGCGAAGGAGACATACTCCTGCGGGCTGTAATAGCCGCCCTGGCCCAGGGTATAACCGCTCAGGTCTTTGTCGTAGTGCCAGAGCATGTTGGACACGCCGACCGTCAGGCGCTCGTTGTTTTTATTAATGAGCTTGTAGTAGTAACCCGTCATCCAGCGGACGCGCCAGTTATCCTCCACATTTTTACCCGTCAGCGTTTCCGCGTTCAGGCTTGACCAGACGCCGTTCGCTTCCCCTTTGTCATAGCTCATACTTACGCCGCCACCGGTGGCGCGTACGCCGCCCCAGGTGGTGCCGGTATTGGTATCTTTTTGCCCGCCGAAGGCCAGCAGAGAGCTGGAGATTGGCCGACGATGGGCGTTAACGGTATAGCCGATGGGCCCCAAATCGCTGCTGTAGCTGATGCCGCCCACCACGTCGACGACGTCAAAGCCCATTGGCGTGGTGCCAATATCCATCGCCCAGGTTTTATTCTGCCAGCCGACGGCAACGCTCGCGCCATTGTCTGACTGATGGGTGTTGCCGCTACACGGTGTTTCGTAGCAGGTTCCCCATTTAGGATCATAAGTCCCGTTCCTGGTATCAAATGACCCGGCATCCATATTGACCAGATCACTTCTGAAGAACATGCGTCCATCAGAGAGCGGCGCATCCACCTGCAGCATGGTGGTATGCGCTTTCAGATCGGAATAACCGCCCGTACCGCTGGAGCCCCAGTAATCGTGCTGCAGCGTGACGTTAACATCCTGCTGACGGTACAACTCACCGGCATCACTGCGCACGCCGCGCTTCAGCCAGTCGTCTTTTTCATCGTTACGCGTCAGACGGGTGAAACTGTCGTTGTCAGCCGGACGCGTCGTGGTGATACCCGTCGATACCATCGCATCTTTATAGGTTTCCAGCGCCTGCTGAGGCTGGCCGTTCTGCGCCTGGAAACGTGCGGCATCACGCAGCACCAGCGCGTTTTCCATGGAGCCAGGCTGCGATTTTGCCTGCGGAATAATTTTATTAAAGGTCTGCTCTGCGGCAGCGGCATCGCCCAGACCCGCCTGCGCCATCGCGATGCGGCGCTGCATATTGAGCGACAGCGGCTGGCCGTTTTGCGCGGCGGGCAGCTTCGCCAGCTCCGCGCGCGCGGCATCTTTGTTACCCTGCGCGCTGTAAATCTCGGTCAGACCGAGGAGCGCGTCTTCATTCTGCGGCTCACGCTGCAGGACGGCGTTGTACGTCGTTTTCGCCGAGTCAAGATCGCCACGCTGCTGTGCCCAGTCCGCCAGCGTGAGGTCGATACGGGTGGAGGTCGGCTGCTGGCGAAGAAGATTCTCTGCGTCCTGCTCTTTGCCGCTGTCGCGCAGGCGGTTGGCGGTTTCCAGCACCTGGTTGCTTTGCAGGCGGTCGGCAAGCTCCTGAATATTGCCGTTCCACTGGCTGCGCGGCAGCGTCTCCAGATGCGCCAGCGCGGCCCGGTCCTGATCGTTTCCGGAAAGGTAGAGCCCGTTGGCATAAACCTGATCCGGATCGGACGGTTTCTGGTGGGCAAGCTGACGCATCAGGGTGTCCGCCTGGCTGCGCTGACCCGCGCTGTAGAGATCGCGCGAAAGACGATAGGTTATCCACACGTCGCCGGGAGAGAGCGCCAGACGACGACGCTGAATGTCTGCTGCCTGCGCGTATTTCCCCTGGTTCTCAAGCTGTTCGGCCTGGGCGGAGAGCTGTTCGTTGGTCAGGCTACGTTCAATGTCGTCTATGCTACGGCGCTGGCTGGCGGAGAGAGACTGGATAAACTGCGAAGCCTTCTCCGGCGACTGCGCGCGGTAAATATTGGCCAGGCCGCGAACCGCATTGCTGTTGCCGCTGTCCATCCGCAGCGCCTGGCGATAGTAACGCTCCGCCGCGTCGTTATCTTTACGCGCCGCGGCGGCGTCGCCCAGCCCCAGCACGGCATAGCTGTCGGTATTGTCGATATTGCGTGCCTGCTGATAGTAACGCTCTGCCTGCGCCGGGTTATTCGCCTTCAGCGCCGCATCGCCCTGCTGGATCAGCAGCCAGTAGCGATTAACCTTCAGAAGACTGTCCCATTTACCCCGGTTATCGCTCTGGGGATCGAGGGCAATCGCCTTTTCAAACTGTGCCACCGCGCGGGCGCGGTCGCCCTTCTGGGAATACGCCTGTCCAAGGGCGCCCACCGCTTCGCTGTCAGCATGGTTGGCGCTGACGGCTTTTTGCAGCTCCGCCACTGCCTTACTTCCCTGCCCGGCATCCACCGCCGCCAGCCCTTCTGCTTTCGCGCGGAACGCCGGATCGGCGAGCTGTTTTTGCTGCGCTTCAAGCTGGGCACGCGCCGCCGCGACGCTATCCCCGTCGCTGAATACGCTCAGGTATTTTTGCAGCGCGCTGACGCTGGCGCTGCTGGCAGGCTGGTCTTTGATTTGGTCATACCACATATCAGACGCCTGGCTACGGCCATTGGTGGATTTGGCCATCTCCTGCAATACCGCAAAGGCTTCATCACGACGTCCGCTCTGGAACAGAAGCTGGGACAGCGTCGCCTGCAGCTGCGTATTTCCGGGACTGCTGCTGTTTATTTTCTTGAGCTGGTTAATGGCCGCGCCGCGGCGAGCAGGATCTTTTGCCACGACGTTCCAGTATTCCGTCGCCACGTCGCCTCCCGGCGGGTTGCCGTCAAACAGCTTGTCATAGGCGGCAATCGCCTCCTGCGTGTGCCCCGTAGTGGCGAGCAGTCGCGCCTGCTGGAGCTGCTGGCGGCCATCCGGAGTAGAAAGCAGCATCGTGTTGCGTGATGACTGGTACGCACTCGAATCCGGCGCAATCCCTTTCAGACGATCCAGCTCTTTTTGCGCGCCGGCGTTATCGCCCTGACGCAGCAGGTAGCGAAAGCGTGCGGCAATCACGTCAGGGTTGTTCGGGTCAATCAGCTCAAGGCGATAGAGCGACTGACGAACCAAATCCTCACGCTGTGTCGATTCGCCCAGCCTCACCTGCTCCAGCAGCTGTTTTTGCTGCGGAGAGTTAGCGGCCTGGGCCCACGGCATAAGCGCCAGGCCAAGCGATAAACTGAGTAGATTTACTGTGAACTTGCGCATTCCTGGCCCCAATCCGGTATTAATTCACCTTTTGCGGTGAAGCGAAAACGATGCTGATCCCATCCTTGCCCAAAAAGAGTCAGCACGTAGCTGTAATAGGCATTGTTATCGGGAAAATGGTCCGCAACGCGCTGGCGCTGAATCGCCTGGGCATCACGTTGTTGTAAAAACGGCAGCATAGCGGCAGAGAACCCGACCGGGCCGTCGCCGGTGCGTTTCCCCGTCGCCACATCCACTTTCTCCGGCGGCACACCCCGTTTCATGGTCTTTGCCGCCATCGGCTGGAAGCGCGTCAGCAACCGGGCTTTCTGAGGATCGTTATCACTCATCATGCCCACCCAGAGATACACGCGGATGGCGTCGTAGCCGCCCACCAATGCTTTCTCCTGCTGTAACCGCCAGCCTCTGTTTTTCTGATACTGCACCCAGTCCGGCGAAAAGCCTTTCGGCGCACTCTCCAGCAGCAGGCGCAGATTGGTTTCACGAAGCTGGGGCCACGGGGAGCCAAAGCGCGTGAAATAAGCCGCTAGCTGCGGTGGAAGATAGCTGGGGTTAAAGCGCCAGGCGTGTTCATCGGCAAAGCCGACTTTGCCGGGAAGCAGCATTGCGCCAAGCCCCGGGACTTTCACCACCTCCTCGCTGACAATGCGTTTCAGCAGCGCTTTACCCGTGCGGGTATAGTCCGGATGCTTCCACAGCCGACCCGCTTCGAGCAGTGACCAGGCGATCCAGACATCGGCGTCAGAGGCGGAGTTGGTATCAATCACCGCCCACGTCTCTTTATCTTTCTGCCCCCATAACCAGGCTGGCAGATGGCCGTTGAGATCGCCGCTGGCAAGATTATCGCGCGTCCAGGTCAGTAGCTGGTCAAAGGCCTGGCGATCGTTCGCCGCCAGGGCAAAGAACAGGGCGTAGCTTTGCCCTTCCGAGGTCGTAATTTTGCGCGTGTCACTGGGGTCAATGACACGCCCGCCCTCGCTGATGTAGTCCTTTTTAAACTGCTCCCAGGCAGGCCAGGTACAGGCGGCGCGAAGAGGAAGCGCCGCCAGCATCACCGCTGCTAATACACACCAGCGAAAGGCTTTCATCACATCTTACTCATCCGGGTTCAGACGACGACGGCTGATGATTCGCAGCAGACGCCACAGCACCCATGCCAGCAGGACCACGCTAACCGCAGCCAGGATAGCGAGCAGAACCGGATGGTTAGCCAGCGCATACCACAGGCGTTCAAACCACGGCAGATGGCCTACGTAGTACACATCGCCCACGCGCAGGCTGTTGACGCCGGACTCACGGATCACCGACACGGAACCAAACATCGCGGCACGTTTACCGCTGTCGTTCATGGCCGTATTGAGCAGTTCATACCCGCGCGGGCTGTCCGCGAGGAGAGCCACCACGCTACGCTGTTCGTTGTAAGGTGACTGGAAGCCCACCACCGCAGCCATTGCCCCCTGAGACGTTATCGTCGTCTGCGCGCTGGCCTGACGGTCATTCACATCCGGCATAATGCTCGGGAATTCGGTCTGGCGCAGCGGCGTGTTAACCCAGGACTGGGCCGCTTTCACCAGCAGATCGATACGTTTGTCATCCTTCAGCTTATCCGGAATGGTTCCGATCACCATGATGTCAGCGTCTTTGTTCTGAATCTGGCTGCCATCGTCCGTCAACGTGACGTTAATTGCCGGTAATCCTGTTTGTCCGCCAACGGTCGCCATGGCGTCCAGCAGGGTCGTGACCTGACTTTCGTTTGGCGCTTTCGGCATCACCACAATGGACTCAGAGAGATCGGCCATGCGGCTGAACGGGAAGCCCGCGTTAGCAAACGCGCGCAGGTCCGGCATCGCCAGGAAGTGATAGTACTTCGAGAAGTCGATGGTCGACTCATCGCCAATCACCACGTGGTTCTGCACCGGCTGGAAGGTGATGCAGTTTTCCGCCGAGCCGCCAGGCATTGGGTTCATGTACTGGAAATCAAAGCGCAGCTGGTTTATCGCGCCCAGCTTCAGTGCCGGGATGGAAACATCCGTTTTACCGTCCAGCAGCCCCTGCAGCACCGGCAGGCGAAGCATCAGGCGGTTCGTATCCTGCGTGCTTTGCAGGCTGAAGGATTGCAGGAACTGGTTGTTGAGGCTGATATCCATGCGCGAGCTGTCTTTGGTGGCTGGCGCGGTATACCGGTAGTTCAGATTGATATCAATGCCGTTGGTGCGCAGCAGGTACAGATCCGGCGGCAGATTCAGCGACAGGCTAATCGGCGCTGGCTCAAGCCCCGTCGCCTGCAGCTGTTCTTCATAGGTTTTCAGCTCGCCAAAGGTGACCGCACGGTCGGTACGCACCCAGTTTGGCGCATCGTAAGGTTTACGCGCCAGCAGCGGCTTGACCTCATCAATCACCACGCTGTTGCCACGGAACAGGACGTTGCCCTGGGCAATCGCTTTTGCTGCCTGCACCAGATCTTTATCATCACGACCAAAGACCACCAGCAGCTTCACGTACGGGTTTTCCGGGTGGCTTATCATCTCAACGGTCGGCGCGTTGACGTCCGGATGATCGCGCAGGAAGGCCGGGCGTTTCGCGTTGGTGGCAAACACAATGGCATTTCTGTCCGGCAGCTTGTCATACATCGCCGGGAAGCTCTGGCCGCGCCAGCCCGCGCGTGAACCAAACCAGGACGCCACAATGGTGGCCGCCAGCTGCTCGGTCACGTCCGGGGAAGAGGCAAACACCATCGGCAGCGTGAGCGGACGGTTATCACGCGGATCGAAGAACGGAACCGGGAAGGCTGAGAGATCGTTTTTCAGCGCCAGCGACTGGTAGGTCATCTGCAGCGAGGAGTTACGCCCGACGTCCATCCACAGCGTGTTGCTGGCCGGGTTTTCGCAGACATCGCGGTAGTGACCGACAAATTCCAGGCGAATACGGTTAAAGTCGGTGATGAACAGCGGGTTGATCGGCACCTGAGCCTGCGTTTTCTTGCCGAGCTGCTCTTTGGTGACCGGCAGAACGTCCATCAGCTCGTCATTCAGATAGACCTTCAGCTGAGACTGGGTCGGCAGCAGCGACGGTGACGGCGTGTATTCAAGGTTCAGCACCGCATTAGAGACAACCTCATCGCTGCGCATGCCAAATTCAATGCCGCCGTTAGGGTTGATGCCGCGCAGCACCATGCTGCCCGGAGGCGGCGCAATTTGCGCGAAGGTCAGTTTCACGTCACGCGACGGCGCATTGTCCGCAACGACGGGCGCATTCGCCCCGCGAACGCCCGGCATGACCTGCCCGATGACCTGGCCGTCTGCCGGCAGGGTATTCCCCTCCGTTGGCTGGTTCGGCAGGATGTTTTCCGTTTGACCGGGTGCCGCGGTGACAACCGGATCGGTTGCTTGCGCGACGACAGGTACGGTTGGCGCAGGCGTTGCCGCTGCGTTACCCGGGGCCGCGTTAGCCATTGTTGCGGGGAGCGCATTCATCCCCATTGCCACTGCACATAACCAGGAAAGTTTTGTTTTCATCGCGTTATCATCATTGTTGAGCCATAACCGGGTCCGCCTGCTTCGCCTCATCCCGCTCAGGACGACGAGGAATGAACGACACGACCCAGGAAACCAGCGAAGTAAGTGACCGGAAAATTAATTTCACCGACGACGGGGCAAATTCTGCAAGGTGACGATAGCCACGGAACCCCAGCTTCAGAATATCCAGCAGGCTTTCCAGAGGTTTATCTTCCGGGAAGCTGTCCTGCCAGAGAGCCCACGTATCCGCGCGGGCAAACGTACACTGCACAAAATCGATATGTTGCTTTTTGGTCAACGGCATCAGCTGCAGGCCGACTTCATTGCCCACCACGCGAACGACCTGCGTGGGGAAGACATACTCCTGCTGACCGCGCTTAAGCAGCAGGTTAACTTTCTGCCCTTCCAGCACCTTCGCCTGGCCGTTGATTTTGATCCCCAGACCGCCGTCAGAGAAGTCGTGCACGGTACAGGAGAAGAGATGGCCATCTTCACGGGCAATCGCCGCAGGCATGCAGATTTCCACGCGATGTGCGCGACGAACCTGTTTGCTCTCCACCGACACCGCCACCGCGCCGCCGAGGATAATCAGGTTGTAGAAGACCCAGGCCATACTGACGAAGACGGTCAGGATTTCGTTTTCCGGACCGTAGAAGTAGCGCCAGATACCCGCAATGACGCCCACGATATTCAGCAGCACCAGGAAGATATACGGCCGGGAGATCACCCAGTCGACGTACTCCTCCTCCACCAGCCCGCCCTTCGCGGTGACGTTGAATTTACCTTTGTGCGGGTTAATCAGCGCCACCATCGTCGGCGGCGCGATGTACCAGGCCAGCACCGTTTCGTAGATTTCACTCCAGAAGGAGTGGCGGTATTTACCTTGTATCTTCGAGTTCGTCAGGCTCGCGTGGATCATGTGCGGCAGAACAAACAGCGCAATCATCAGCGCGGGAGCGTAGATGATATAAGCGTGAAGGAGCAGGAACGCCAGCGGCGCGGTCAGGAAGATCAGTCGCGGGATACCGGACAAGAAGTGGAACATGGCGTTGACGTAGCAGAGACGCTGCGCCAGCTTGAGTCCTTTCCCGATCAGGGGGTTATCGAGACGGAAAATCTGCACCATGCCGCGCGCCCAGCGAATACGCTGGCCAATGTGCGCCGACAGTGACTCCGTTGCGAGGCCAGCAGCCTGCGGAATGCGCATATAGGCTGAGGTATAGCCACGACGGTGCAGGCGCAGCGAGGTGTGCGCATCTTCGGTGACCGTCTCGACGGCGATACCACCAATTTCATCCAGCGGTTTACGGCGGATAACCGCGCATGAGCCGCAGAAGAAGGTGGCGTCCCACATGTCGTTTCCGTCCTGAACCAGGCCATAGAACAGCGTGCCTTCGTTCGGGGTCTTACGGAAACGGCCAAGGTTACGTTCAAACGGGTCCGGCGAGAAGAAGTGGTGCGGCGTCTGCATCATCGCCAGCTCTTTTTCCTTCAGGAACCAGCCCATGGTCATCTGCAGGAACGAGCGCGTCGGCACGTGGTCGCAGTCAAAGATCGAAACAAACTCCCCGGTGGCATACTTCAACGCGTTGTTGATGTTCCCCGCCTTAGCGTGTTCATGCGTCGGACGGGCGATGTATTCGACGCCGACCTCCTCCGCGAACTGGCGGAACGCCGGACGGTTGCCGTCATCCAGGATCCAGACCTTAAGCTTATCTTTCGGCCAGTCGATGCCCAGCGCGGCATAGATGGTGTTCTTCACCACGCTCAGGTCTTCGTTGTAGGTCGGCACGAAGAGATCGACGGTTGGCCACTGGGTCGTGTCCTTTGGCAGCGGAACCGGCTGGCGGTTGAGCGGCCAAATCACCTGGAAATAGCCCAGCACCAGCACAATCCAGGCATAGGTTTCAGCAAACAGCAGCACCAGGCCGCACACCAGACTCACCGGGTCGTCCCAGTTCAGCGTCGAGGTATAACGCCACCAGATGTAGCGGCAGGAGACGGTCAGCGACAACACGATCAGCATCAGCGCCGAGAAGCGGCCCGGAATTCGGCGCACCAGTAGCGCCACGCCCCACAGCAGGATCAGGAAAGTGAACTGCGCCAGAGGGTTGAAAGGCTGCGTAATACAGACCAGCGCCAGAATGAGCGAGAACACAACGATCACGCCGAGGATAAAACGCCGCAAGCCCGGGTGGAGATGCCCGAGCTCTTTGTGGTTATCCAGATGGCTGGTCTTATCGCTGACGCTGTTGGGGAGCCTGTCCAGCCACTGATGGTAGCGTTCACGTAACTGCTGCACGCGGGAGAAGCTCCGCCAGTGCGGCGTTTTTATCTCCGCGCGGGATGAGGTCGCCACCAGCCAGATGGCCTGAATGAGATAACGCGCCGGATCCAGTGGACGCGGCCGGTCAGGATTAATGTGCGGATACAGTTCACTGTGCCGGGCACGTATGCGCTGCCAGCGCGGGTGTTCGAGTGGAATAAACATCCAGGCCAGAATCATCCAGAAACAGCCGAGCGCGGCGCTGAATGCCGACGCGCCGTGACGGCGAAAATGCCGGTAATGTTCGCTCAAACGCGAACTGACCGGTGGGATGAGTAACCAGCTGGCGAGACGACTCATACATCACTCCCTGCATGCTCCGCCCGGTTGGCGAAGTTCAGCAGACACCAGTTAGCCAGCGTCAGGATCTCTTCTGCCGCCAGTGAATCGCTGCGGTATTCGCCGAGCGGCTGCTTCGACGCAAGGCATTCCGCCATGCCCTCATCACGATGAATGACAATGGGAAGCAGGCGGCGCTGGCTCTGCAGCCAGACCTGATACAGATCGTCCTGGATCTGGCTGCCTATGCGCAAATCGTTAATCAGGATATGGCCATTCTGAGGTAGCCCCTGCTGATGCAGGCGGATATGGCAGTTCGCATCGACGTTAACGATCGAGAGGACATGATCGCACTGCGCGATAAGCTGTCGGGTCAGCGTGCCCGCACCGTGCGGCAGATCCAGCAGGATCCACTTGTAGTGTCCCTTTTCCTTCAGGCTCTGCAGCGCCAGCGTAAATTGCGAAAACAGGCGCTGGTATGCGGCTTCATTTTCGCGTTCCGTGGTGGTCAGTTGACCAAACGGCAGCAGGTCAAGAAGAGAGGTATAGCGCAAACCTGCATCCTGCCAGTCTTTATCGTCAAGCAGCGCGCGGGCCCAGCCCTCTTCGCGAGTAAAGTCGACGTTAAACGACATACGCAGTAAATTATCGGCGCAGGCGTCAATAACCAGCACCGATTCACCTAAAAGCTGTAATGACCACGCCAGCGCCGCGGTAACAGATGTGGTACCCACACCCCCACGGACACCCTGTAATCCGAGTATGGCCATCAATGGCTCCCTTATTGTTGATGGGCGAATTCAGCTAATAACGGCCAGCGTTTAATAGCCGCGGCCAACTGTTCCCGCTGGGAAATATCGGTGTAATCTATTTCAGGTAAAGAAAAGGCCTGCGTCAGCGCCAGAAAATCGTTTTGGAATGTGTAACCCAGGGTCGAGTCGACTGGGGTACCGGGTTCATTATTATCCATTCTTTTTCCATCCCTTTAAGGAAAATCGCACGCTAAAGAAGTTGCGGGGCTTCCTGCCCTGACAAATTTCATTTACATGCTAAATCTGATGTTCTTTAATTTCAATGTTAGGTTTATTTCTACGCTTTCGCTAGTAAACTGAGATACAGATAAATTAGACGAAAAGAGGGACACCGTGGACTCCATATTTTCTATTGGCATCCAGTCATTATGGGACGAATTGAGCCACATGCCAGTCGGAGGAGTCTGGTGGATTAATACGGACCGGAATGAAGATGCTATCAGTCTGGTAAACCAGACAATTGCTGCCCAGGATAAGGATTCCCGCGTGGCCGTCATTAGCATGGGCGAAGATCCGAAGAAAATTATCACGCTGGAAAACGATCGCGGGCCTCAGACGGTGCGATTATTTTCCATGACATCGGATGCCGATAGTCTATACTTTTTGTCCCGTGACGTTCAGTGCACTATTGATCCGGATCACTATTTGGTGATCCTTAAATGTGCAAATAACGTCCTGCAAAATATCCCTGCTGAAAAACTGCTGCCGTGGCTGGAAAAAATCAATAAATGGGCAAAATTTCAAAATTGCACGCTATTGATAGTCAATCCCGGCAGTAATAATGACAAGCTGTTCTCACTTTTAATGGGTGAATATCGTTCCCTGTTCGGTCTGGCAAGCGTTCGTGACCAGGTGGGCAGCTATCTCTACGATATTGCCTTCTGGTGTAATGAAAAAGGCGTGAGCGCCAGGCAACAACTTACGCTGAAACACATCGAGGGTAAGTGGCACCTGGCACAGCAGGAAGAAACCGTGGTGCAGCCGCGCAGTGATGAAAAACGCATCCTGAGCCATATCGCGGTTTTAGAGGGGGCGCCCGCCCTGTCGGAAAACTGGTCGCTGTTTGAATCTAACGAAGACCTTTTCCACGAAGCCCGCACAACCCAGGCGGCAACCCTTATCTTCTCATTGATGCAGAATAACCAGATTGAGACGCTGGCAAGGCAGATCCACACCTTGCGCCGCCAGCGCGGAAGCGCGTTAAAAATCATCGTGCGCGAAAACAATACCAGCCTGCGCGCCACCGATGAGCGTCTGCTTCTGGGCTGTGGTGCAAATATGGTCATTCCCTGGAACGCGCCGCTGTCACGCTGCCTGACGCTGATCGAAAGCGTTCAGGGCCAGCAGTTTAGCCGCCATGTACCGGAAGACATTTCTACGCTGCTCTCCATGACGCAGCCGATGAAGCTGCGTGGATACCAAAAATGGGATACCTTCTGCGACGCCGTCGGCAACATGATGAGCAATACGCTTCTTCCTGCTGACGGAAAAGGGGTTATGGTTGCCCTGCGTCCTGTACCCGGTATCCGCGTTGAACAGGCTCTTACCTTGTGTCGCCCCAATCGTACGGGTGACATCATGACCATTGGCGACAATCGCCTGGTGCTGTTTTTGTCCTTCTGCCGGGTAAACGACCTCGATACGGCGCTTAACCATATCTTCCCGCTGCCTACCGGGGATATTTTCTCGAACCGTATGATTTGGTTCGAAGATAATACGATCAGCGCAGAGCTGGTGCAGATGCGTGCGCTCCAGCCTGAACAATGGGCTAAACCGCTCGCTATTAAGAGCGATGCGAAACCGATCCTTAATGCCAGACATGATGGACATGTCTGGCGCCGGGTTCCGGAGCCCCTTCGCTTATTAACAGACAACGCGGAGAACGCACCATCATGAATATCAGCGATATCATTCAACTGGTTATAGTCTGTGCGCTGATCTTTTTCCCGCTTGGCTACTATGCACGCCATTCCATACGTCGTATCCGTGATACGGCCAGAGTGCTGTTTATAAAACCTCGCTATGTAAAACCAGCCGGAACACTGACACGGGCATCACACGTCAAGGCAGACCGAAAACATGACTAATTCTACCTATACCGCTTCGTCACCCTCGCCGCTCTGGCAATACTGGCGCGGCCTTTCCGGCTGGAACTTCTACTTTCTGGTGAAGTTTGGTCTGCTGTGGGCAGGCTATCTGAATTTCCATCCCCTTCTTAACCTGGTATTTATGGCCTTCCTGCTGATGCCCCTGCCGAATATCAGGCTGCATCGCTTACGTCACTGGATAGCCATCCCTCTCGGCTTTGCGCTGTTCTGGCATGATACCTGGTTACCGGGGCCGGACAGCATTATGAGCCAGGGCTCACAGGTGGCAGGCTTTAGCGCCAGCTATATCCTCGATCTGACCGAGCGGTTTATTAACTGGCAGATGATAGGCGCGGTATTTGTGCTGCTGGTTGCCTGGCTGTTCCTGTCACAGTGGATCCGCGTCACGGTGTTTGTCGTCGCGATTATGATCTGGCTTAACGTGCTGACGCTGGCTGGGCCAAACTTTTCGCTGTGGCCTGCCGGTCAACCGACCACCACGGTGACCACCACCGGGGGAAGCGCGGCGGCCACCGTCACCACGGCAGGCGATACGCCTGTGGTGGGCGATATCCCAACCCAGACCGCACCGCCGACCTCCACAAACCTGAACGCCTGGCTCTCCAGTTTCTATACCGCGGAAGACAAGCGACAGACGAAATTCCCGGATGCGCTGCCGGCGGATGCTCAGCCGTTTGAACTGCTGGTGATCAACATCTGCTCGCTCTCCTGGGCAGACGTGGACGCTGCAGGTTTGATGTCTCATCCGCTGTGGTCTCATTTCGACATTCAGTTTAAAGATTTCAACTCTGCCACCTCGTACAGCGGCCCGGCGGCCATCCGCCTGCTGCGTGCAAGCTGCGGTCAGGCATCGCATAAGAATCTGTATCAACCCGCCGGCAACCAGTGTTATCTGTTCGATAACCTCGCCAAACTGGGCTTTACGCAGCATCTGATGCTGGGGCATAACGGCCAGTTCGGCAACTTCCTGAAAGAGGTGCGCGAACAGGGGGGTATGCAGGCACCGCTGATGGATCAAACCGGTCTTCCTGTCTCTCTGCTGGGCTTCGACGGCTCGCCCGTCTATGACGATTCCGCTGTCCTGCAACGCTGGCTGCAGACCATCGAAAAAGACAGTAATCCACGCAGCGCGACGTTCTTTAACACCCTGCCGCTCCACGACGGTAACCACTTCCCGGGCGTGAGCAAAACGGCGGATTATAAAGTGCGTGCGCAGAAACTCTTCGACGAGCTGGACGCGTTCTTTACGGAGCTGGAAAAATCAGGCCGTAAAGTGATGGTGGTTGTGGTACCTGAGCACGGTGGCGCGCTGAAAGGCGACAGAATGCAGGTGTCAGGCCTGCGTGATATCCCAAGCCCGTCGATTACCAACGTGCCTGCGGGCATTAAGTTCTTTGGGATGAAGGCACCCCATCAGGGCGCACCGATTGAAATCACCCAGCCGACCAGCTATCTGGCAATCTCAGAACTGGTTGCCCGTGCCGTTGACGGGAAGCTGTTTGTGGAAGATAGCGTGAACTGGGATCAGCTCACCAGCAAACTGCCGCAAACGGCAGAAGTCTCCGAGAACGCCAACGCGGTGGTGATTCAGTATCAAAACAAACCGTACGTTCGCCTGAACGGCGGGGATTGGGTACCTTATCCGCAGTAACTGATTACCCTCTCACCCTAACCCTCTCCCCATCGGGGAGAGGGGATAGCCAGTCCGTGATTATTGCGCTGAAATCCACACCAGCATTTTCAGACTTGCCGAATAGTAGTCGTCTTTAGAGGTGATTTCGGGTTCTCCGGAAGGCTGCCCCATCGTTAAATCGCGTACAGCCAACAGGCCGCCTTCCATCATGTAAGGCGCATATTCGTTAGTGGTGACGTTAACCCAGGCGGGCGTTTGCTCCCGGGGGAATTGCCCAAACCACGCTTTCCACGGCGTCAGGAGCGGGCTTTGCTTATCAGACCAGGCAAGATACAGCGGAATACGAATCGCGTCATAGCTCATCCGCGGCGGCCAGCCTTTGGCCGGTTCCAGCTTGCCATCTGATGCCAGCGAGACCCAGTCAGCGGGCAGATTCGCTTTACCCGAGCCCATTTTCCCCAACAGGCGCTTCCCATCCTTAATCAAATCGCGCCAGACTGGCAAATGACTGCGTCCGGCGAAGGCCTGCCAGGCCGGAAACACAAAATAGGAAGGATTAAGGACCACTTCACCGTCAAGCTTAAATCCCTGGACGCCGGGCAGCATCACGCGGTAACCCGCATAGCGGATGACGCTATGAGCAACCAGCGCTTTTGTAATGGCATCCGATGCGGCGCTGTAGTGTTTGTCATGCCAGCGGGCATCGGCTTTAAGCAACGCCCAGGCAATCAGCACATCGCCATCGGCGGCGTTGTTTTTGTCAGCGACCGGGTTGGAGTCTGCGGGGTTATAGCGCCAGTAAAACAGACCGTTCTCTTTGTTCTTCAGCTCACGGTTTGTCCATTGCCAGAGCTTATCGAACGTGGCTTTATCGTCGTTGGCGACTGCCATCAGCATGGCAAAGCCCTGACCTTCCGTATGCGACACGCCGCCATTGCCGGTATCGACAATGCGGCCTTCCGGTTTGAAAAAGCGAGCCTTGTAACTCTCCCAGGCCTGTCCAGCCTGAGAGAGGGATGAGAACAACAAGCTCATCATGACGGCCAGCGTCGCGCAGACGGGTTTTCGCATCATTCACTCCATCCGGTTATTCGGCACTCCGCAGGGAAATCTCACCGCCCACCCAGGGTTTGATCACGCCATCCTGCTCCAGGAGCAGCGCGCCCTGAGCGTCGATACCGCGGGAAGTGCCGTAGATCTTTTTATCACCAATCAGCAATTTCACCGGGCGGTTGATAAAGTTATCCAGCTTTTCCCAACGCGACAGGAACGGTGCCAGCCCTTCCTGCTCAAAAAGCGTGAGCGAGCTGCGCAGCTCTTTAATCATACGTACGGCAAGGGTGTTACGATCGATGACGATCCCCGCCTCCTGGAGGTTAGTCCAGGCCTGATTAACCACGTCATTCTGGACATTGCGCATCACCATATTGAGGCCCGCGCCAATGACGATTTGCGCCGCATCGCCCGTTTTGCCCGTCAGTTCGACCAGAATCCCGGCAAGTTTACGATCGTTGAGATACAGATCGTTAGGCCATTTAACACGCACTTGATCCGCACCCAGATCGTGCAGCACCTCTGCCATGACGATACCGATGACCAGACTCAGGCCAATGGCAGCGGCCGGGCCCTGATCGAGTCGCCAGTACATGGACAGATAGAGATTGGCGCCAAAGGGTGAAAACCACTTGCGGCCACGACGGCCGCGACCGGCCTGTTGATATTCAGCTACACAGGCATCGCCGGATTTCAGCTCAGGCAGACGATCCAGCAGATACTGGTTCGTCGAGTCAATCACAGGCAGCACCGCCACGTTGCCATGTCCAATCTGGCTGCGGATCGCGTCTTCATTCAGCAACTGAATCGGCTCCGGCAGGCTGTAGCCTTTTCCGGGAACCGTAAACACATCAACACCCCAGTCACGGAGCGTCTGGATGTGCTTGTTAATGGCGGCGCGGCTCATGCCCAGCTGCTCACCCAGTTGCTCGCCGGAATGAAATTCACCATCCGCCAGGATACTAATCAGGGTTAACGGGACCGTATTGTCCTTCATGCGATAGTCTCCACAGCGTTGACTTCACCTGTGCGACCAATGAAGCGGACTTCTGGCTCCAGCCAGACGTTAAATTTTTCGCCCACACGCTGGCGAACATAGTGAGCCAGCTGTACCACATCGTCGCTGGTTGCATCGTGTTGGTTAATCAGCACCAGAGCCTGCTGTCGGTGAACGGCTGCCCCGCCAACTGAAGTGCCTTTTAGCTGGCATTGATCGATAAGCCATCCAGCCGCCAGCTTCACGCTGCCATCCGCCTGAGGGTAATGTGGCGCGGTTGGCCACTCCTCCAGAAAGCGTCGGGCATTTTCGCCGCTGATCACCGGGTTTTTGAAGAAGCTCCCTGCATTTCCGTTAACTTTGGGATCGGGAAGCTTGGTCATCCGCATATGGCAAACAGAGTCAAAAACGTCGCGTGCGGTAACGGTAGCCGGATCGAGACGCGTTAAATCCCCGTAGGTCAATACGGGCTGCCAGTTCTTCGACAGACGCAAACCCACGGCGACAATCACGTAGCGATCCTGATATTCATGTTTGAAGATACTGTCACGATAGCCAAAACGGCACTGTTCTGCGGTTAAACGCGTCGCCGTTCCGGTCGCCAGCTCGATGCAGTCGACATATTCACAGACATGTTTCAGCTCGATGCCGTAGGCGCCGATGTTCTGAATAGGTGACGATCCGGCGCAGCCTGGAATAAGCGCAAGGTTTTCCAGACCCGCCATCCCTTTTTCGAGGGTAAACTGCACCAGGTGGTGCCAGTTTTCACCAGCCCCCACGTGCAAGTGCCAGCTATTGGCACGCTCTTCCACATCAATTCCCATGATGCGGTTAACGATCACCGTTCCCGCAAAATCATCGAGAAACAGGACATTACTTCCTTCGCCCAGAATCAGTACGGGTTCGTTTTTTTCTGTTGCGCTTTGCCATGCATCCAGCAGCTGCTGTGCAGTATCGGCACGTACAATTTGATTAGCATTGCGTTGAATGCCAAAGGTATTCCAGGGCTTAAGGGAGTGGTTCATAGACGCTATCCTGATGCAAAAACGCAGGTAGTTTACCGTATAAGCAGGGTGATGGGGGATCAGTTTGTGCAGCGTATAAACGCAAAAAGGCCATCCTTTCGGATGGCCTCTTCACTTGTTTGATGCCTGGCAGTTCCCTACTCTCACATGGGGAGACCCCACACTACCATCGGCGCTACGGCGTTTCACTTCTGAGTTCGGCATGGGGTCAGGTGGGACCACCGCGCTAAAGCCGCCAGGCAAATTCTGTTTAATCTGTATCAAAGCTGAATTTTGATTGTTCGTCTCGTCGCCAAAACATCTTCGGCGTTGTAAGGTTAAGCCTCACGGTTCATTAGTATCGGTTAGCTCAACGCATCGCTGCGCTTACACACCCGACCTATCAACGTCGTCGTCTTCAACGTTCCTTCAGGACTCTCAGGGAGTCAGGGAGAACTCATCTCGGGGCAAGTTTCGTGCTTAGATGCTTTCAGCACTTATCTTTTCCGCATTTAGCTACCGGGCAGTGCCATTGGCATGACAACCCGAACACCAGTGATGCGTCCACTCCGGTCCTCTCGTACTAGGAGCAGCCCCCCTCAATTCTCCAGCGCCCACGGCAGATAGGGACCGAACTGTCTCACGACGTTCTAAACCCAGCTCGCGTACCACTTTAAATGGCGAACAGCCATACCCTTGGGACCTACTTCAGCCCCAGGATGTGATGAGCCGACATCGAGGTGCCAAACACCGCCGTCGATATGAACTCTTGGGCGGTATCAGCCTGTTATCCCCGGAGTACCTTTTATCCGTTGAGCGATGGCCCTTCCATTCAGAACCACCGGATCACTATGACCTGCTTTCGCACCTGCTCGAGCCGTCACTCTCGCAGTCAAGCTAGCTTATGCCATTGCACTAACCTCCTGATGTCCGACCAGGATTAGCTAACCTTCGTGCTCCTCCGTTACTCTTTGGGAGGAGACCGCCCCAGTCAAACTACCCACCAGACACTGTCCGCAACCCGGATCACGGGTCTACGTTAGAACACCAGCCATTAAAGGGTGGTATTTCAAGGACGGCTCCATGCAGACTGGCGTCCACACTTCAAAGCCTCCCACCTATCCTACACATCAAGGACCAGTGTTCAGTGTCAAGCTATAGTAAAGGTTCACGGGGTCTTTCCGTCTTGCCGCGGGTACACTGCATCTTCACAGCGAGTTCAATTTCACTGAGTCTCGGGTGGAGACAGCCTGGCCATCATTACGCCATTCGTGCAGGTCGGAACTTACCCGACAAGGAATTTCGCTACCTTAGGACCGTTATAGTTACGGCCGCCGTTTACCGGGGCTTCGATCAAGAGCTTCGCGTTGCCGCTAACCCCATCAATTAACCTTCCGGCACCGGGCAGGCGTCACACCGTATACGTCCACTTTCGTGTTTGCACAGTGCTGTGTTTTTAATAAACAGTTGCAGCCAGCTGGTATCTTCGACTGATTTCAGCTCCCCCCGCAGGGGCTTCACCTACATATCAGCGTGCCTTCTCCCGAAGTTACGGCACCATTTTGCCTAGTTCCTTCACCCGAGTTCTCTCAAGCGCCTTGGTATTCTCTACCTGACCACCTGTGTCGGTTTGGGGTACGATTTGATGTTACCTGATGCTTAGAGGCTTTTCCTGGAAGCAGGGCATTTGTTACTTCAGCACCGTAGTGCCTCGTCATCACACCTCAGCGTTAAAAGGTACCGGATTTACCTGGAACCTCCGCCTACATGCTTAAACCGGGACAACCGTCGCCCGGCTAACATAGCCTTCTCCGTCCCCCCTTCGCAGTAACACCAAGTACAGGAATATTAACCTGTTTCCCATCGACTACGCCTTTCGGCCTCGCCTTAGGGGTCGACTCACCCTGCCCCGATTAACGTTGGACAGGAACCCTTGGTCTTCCGGCGAGCGGGCTTTTCACCCGCTTTATCGTTACTTATGTCAGCATTCGCACTTCTGATACCTCCAGCATGCCTCACAGCACACCTTCAACGGCTTACAGAACGCTCCCCTACCCAACAACGCATAAGCGTCGCTGCCGCAGCTTCGGTGCATGGTTTAGCCCCGTTACATCTTCCGCGCAGGCCGACTCGACCAGTGAGCTATTACGCTTTCTTTAAATGATGGCTGCTTCTAAGCCAACATCCTGGCTGTCTGTGCCTTCCCACATCGTTTCCCACTTAACCATGACTTTGGGACCTTAGCTGGCGGTCTGGGTTGTTTCCCTCTTCACGACGGACGTTAGCACCCGCCGTGTGTCTCCCGTGATAACATTCTTCGGTATTCGTAGTTTGCATCGGGTTGGTAAGCCGGGATGGCCCCCTAGCCGAAACAGTGCTCTACCCCCGAAGATGAATTCACGAGGCGCTACCTAAATAGCTTTCGGGGAGAACCAGCTATCTCCCGGTTTGATTGGCCTTTCACCCCCAGCCACAAGTCATCCGCTAATTTTTCAACATTAGTCGGTTCGGTCCTCCAGTTAGTGTTACCCAACCTTCAACCTGCCCATGGCTAGATCACCGGGTTTCGGGTCTATACCCTGCAACTTAACGCCCAGTTAAGACTCGGTTTCCCTTCGGCTCCCCTATACGGTTAACCTTGCTACAGAATATAAGTCGCTGACCCATTATACAAAAGGTACGCAGTCACACCACAAGGGTGCTCCCACTGCTTGTACGTACACGGTTTCAGGTTCTTTTTCACTCCCCTCGCCGGGGTTCTTTTCGCCTTTCCCTCACGGTACTGGTTCACTATCGGTCAGTCAGGAGTATTTAGCCTTGGAGGATGGTCCCCCCATATTCAGACAGGATACCACGTGTCCCGCCCTACTCTTCGAGTTCACAACCTGTGTGCTTTCGTGTACGGGACTGTCACCCTGTACCGTGCGACTTTCCAGACGCTTCCACTAACACACAAGCTGATTCAGACTCTGGGCTGCTCCCCGTTCGCTCGCCGCTACTGGGGGAATCTCGGTTGATTTCTTTTCCTCGGGGTACTTAGATGTTTCAGTTCCCCCGGTTCGCCTCGTTAACCTATGTATTCAGTTAACGATAGTGTGACGAATCACACTGGGTTTCCCCATTCGGACATCGCCGGGTCAAAGGTTCATATCACCTCGCCGGCGCTTTTCGCAGATTAGCACGTCCTTCATCGCCTCTGACTGCCAGGGCATCCACCGTGTACGCTTAGTCGCTTAACCTCACAACCCGAAGATGTTTCACTTCTGATTGCGAAAATTTGAGAGACTCGAACACACCTTAAAGATGTGTCGTTTCAATTTTCAGCTTGATCCAGATTTTTAAAGAGCAAAACTTCGCAGTGCACCTTTTCAGGTTCACTCTGAAGTTTTCTTGGGTTCGCAGTAAAAGATGGTGGAGCTATGCGGGATCGAACCGCAGACCTCCTGCGTGCAAAGCAGGCGCTCTCCCAGCTGAGCTATAGCCCCATCGTTTTGCAATCTCTGTACCGCTCATCCTTTAAAAGGAGTTTGGTAGGCCTGAGTGGACTTGAACCACCGACCTCACCCTTATCAGGGGTGCGCTCTAACCACCTGAGCTACAAGCCTGCAGAGATTTTTACTGCTGTTTTTCATCAGACAATCTGTGTGAGCACTGCAAAGGCAGGTTCTTTAAGGTAAGGAGGTGATCCAACCGCAGGTTCCCCTACGGTTACCTTGTTACGACTTCACCCCAGTCATGAATCACAAAGTGGTAAGCGCCCTCCCGAAGGTTAAGCTACCTACTTCTTTTGCAACCCACTCCCATGGTGTGACGGGCGGTGTGTACAAGGCCCGGGAACGTATTCACCGTAGCATTCTGATCTACGATTACTAGCGATTCCGACTTCATGGAGTCGAGTTGCAGACTCCAATCCGGACTACGACGCACTTTATGAGGTCCGCTTGCTCTCGCGAGGTCGCTTCTCTTTGTATGCGCCATTGTAGCACGTGTGTAGCCCTACTCGTAAGGGCCATGATGACTTGACGTCATCCCCACCTTCCTCCAGTTTATCACTGGCAGTCTCCTTTGAGTTCCCGGCCTAACCGCTGGCAACAAAGGATAAGGGTTGCGCTCGTTGCGGGACTTAACCCAACATTTCACAACACGAGCTGACGACAGCCATGCAGCACCTGTCTCAGAGTTCCCGAAGGCACCAATCCATCTCTGGAAAGTTCTCTGGATGTCAAGAGTAGGTAAGGTTCTTCGCGTTGCATCGAATTAAACCACATGCTCCACCGCTTGTGCGGGCCCCCGTCAATTCATTTGAGTTTTAACCTTGCGGCCGTACTCCCCAGGCGGTCGACTTAACGCGTTAGCTCCGGAAGCCACGCCTCAAGGGCACAACCTCCAAGTCGACATCGTTTACGGCGTGGACTACCAGGGTATCTAATCCTGTTTGCTCCCCACGCTTTCGCACCTGAGCGTCAGTCTTTGTCCAGGGGGCCGCCTTCGCCACCGGTATTCCTCCAGATCTCTACGCATTTCACCGCTACACCTGGAATTCTACCCCCCTCTACAAGACTCTAGCCTGCCAGTTTCGAATGCAGTTCCCAGGTTGAGCCCGGGGATTTCACATCCGACTTGACAGACCGCCTGCGTGCGCTTTACGCCCAGTAATTCCGATTAACGCTTGCACCCTCCGTATTACCGCGGCTGCTGGCACGGAGTTAGCCGGTGCTTCTTCTGCGGGTAACGTCAATCGATGAGGTTATTAACCTCACCGCCTTCCTCCCCGCTGAAAGTACTTTACAACCCGAAGGCCTTCTTCATACACGCGGCATGGCTGCATCAGGCTTGCGCCCATTGTGCAATATTCCCCACTGCTGCCTCCCGTAGGAGTCTGGACCGTGTCTCAGTTCCAGTGTGGCTGGTCATCCTCTCAGACCAGCTAGGGATCGTCGCCTAGGTGAGCCGTTACCCCACCTACTAGCTAATCCCATCTGGGCACATCTGATGGCAAGAGGCCCGAAGGTCCCCCTCTTTGGTCTTGCGACGTTATGCGGTATTAGCTACCGTTTCCAGTAGTTATCCCCCTCCATCAGGCAGTTTCCCAGACATTACTCACCCGTCCGCCGCTCGCCGGCAAAGTAGCAAGCTACTTTCCGCTGCCGCTCGACTTGCATGTGTTAGGCCTGCCGCCAGCGTTCAATCTGAGCCATGATCAAACTCTTCAATTTAAGTTTGATGCTCGTGAATTAAACTTCGTAATGAATTACGTATGTTCACTCAGAGACTTGGTATTCATTTATTGTCCGAAGACATTAAGAATCCATGTCACTTTGAGTGCCCACACAGATTGTCTGATAAATTGTTAAAGAGCAGTGCCGCTTCGTTTTCGCTGCGGCGCGGGGTGTGCATATTACGCTTTCCCGCTTCAGAGTCAAGCGTTTATTTTCGCTATTCTCTGCTGACCCGGCGGCGTGTGTGCCGTTGTTCCGTGTCAGTGGAGGCGCATTATAGGGAGTTATTCTGAAGTGACAAGCACAAAATACAAAAAACTTTTCGTTCGCTCACTTTTCAAACTTAACGCTTATTTATGTCGCGAATCGCCCGTTAAATGTGCGATTTCTCGCGCAAAACTGGCTACCTGCGACCAGTCGGTATAAACCACTTCTTTACGCGTGTCGGTTTCGCCCCCCGTCATCTTCATAATAAGACGGATCATAAAGCGGTCATACCAACGGTAGCGAGGGTAGCGCAGCGCGCCGGCAAAAACGGCGCACAGGTCTGGCTGCCACGGCGAGCTGAGTAAAAACTTGCGCGTGTAGCTGTTGGTCTGTGGCGTGCGCTTCTCCGCTTTACGCGCAACCAGATTGACCGAGTAAAACGCGCCTGGCATTTTGTTGAGTACTGCCGTGTGCTTTTTCACAAAGCGATCCAGCGCCGGATGGAAATGCCCGTAACGAATTGATGCGCCAATCACCACGCGATCGTAATCCTGCCAGGCAATCTGTTCCGCACGGTTCAGGTTCACCACGTCCGAGTATATCCCCAGCTCTTTTAATTCCGATGCCAGATAAGCGGCAATCTCACGCGTTTGTCCGTCTCGCGTAGAGAAAAGAATCAGTGTTTTCATCAACGGCTCCTTACTCGCGCCAGAATGTAGGGGTGAACAGCACCAGCAGCGTAAAGACCTCAAGACGACCAAACAGCATATTGGCGATGAGGATCCATTTCGCGACAGGGTTCATACTGGCAAAGTTATCCGCCACCACGCCCAGGCCAGGCCCGAGGTTATTCAATGTTGCGACGACGGACGCAAAGGCGGAGAAATCATCCACTCCCGTCGCGATAATCGCCAGCATACTGACGATAAAGACCAGCGCATACGCCGAGAAGAATCCCCACACCGCTTCGAGGATACGTTCCGGCAGCGCGCGGTTCCCCAGCTTGATGCTGTAGACCGCGTTCGGGTGGACCAGACGCTTCAGCTCACGGTTGCCCTGCTTAAACAGCAGCAGAATACGGATCACCTTCAGACCACCGCCCGTCGATCCCGCACAGCCGCCGATAAACGCGGAACAGAGCAGAAGCACCGGCAGGAACAGCGGCCAACGGGCGATGCTGTCCGTGGTAAACCCGGCGGTTGTCGCCATCGACACCACCTGGAAGAAGGCCTGGTTTAGCGTGGTCAACGCGGAGTTATAGACATCATGGAACCAGAGCACCAGGGTACAGATGATCACCAGCGTCAGCTGGACGCCAATAAACATGCGGAACTCAGGGTCACGCCAGTACACCTTCAGGCTGCGCCCGCTCAGTAAAGAGAAATGCAGACCGTAATTACAGCCAGAGATCAGCAGGAAAATGGCAATGATAGTGTTAATCGTTGGGCTGTCGAAGTAGCCCACGCTAGCATCGTGGGTAGAGAACCCGCCAATCGCAATCGTCGCAAAACTGTGTCCGATAGCATCAAACGCGGGCATCCCGGCAAACCATAGCGCCAGCGCACAGGCGACAGTCAGCAAGACATAAATCAGCCATAGGGTTTTCGCCGTCTCGGCAATACGCGGCCGCATCTTATTGTCTTTCAGCGGCCCGGGCATTTCGGCGCGATAAAGCTGCATCCCCCCGACGCCCAGTATAGGCAGGATGGCCACCGCCAGGACGATGATCCCCATACCGCCGAACCACTGCAGCATCTGACGATAAAAGAGAATCGCGTGCGGCAGCGAATCCAGTCCTACCAGCGTCGTCGCCCCGGTCGTCGTTAAGCCGGAGAAGGATTCAAAGAAGGCATCCGTGATGCTCAGGTTAGGCTGTTCAGAGAAGATAAAGGGCAGCGAACCGACGCTCCCCAGCACCGTCCAGAACAGGACCACAATCAGAAAGCCTTCGCGAGATTTCAGTTCACCTTTCTGACGACGGTTCGGCCACCACAGCAGGGAGCCGATCGCCAGCGCGACAAAGAAGGTCTGGGTAAATGCCCGCCCCGCGCCGTCCCGGTAGATAAGCGCCACCAGTCCAGGGAGAATCATCGTCCCGGAAAAGAGTATGACCAGCAGTCCAACGATTCGGGTTATGGCACGAAAATGCATCTCTGCCGCTTCCTTTGGTATTCAAAAGTGAGGTGGGGATTATTCTTCAATCGGCAGCAATTGCAACGAACCACGACTAAAATCAGCGAGTTTTGCTGAAAAAGCAGCCAGTTCCGCCTGAGGAAGCGCCACGCGTAATTGCACCATTGCCTGATATTCACTGTGTGCGATGACACCGTTAAACTGCCGCAGCAGCGCTTCAATACCCGATAGCTGGGCGTAATCGCATAATAAAGTATATTCGGTAAGCGGCGTTTTGCGGGTAGTGACCAGCATATTAAGCGCCTGCTGCACGCCCCCGCCATAGGCTTTTACCAGCCCACCGGTGCCTAACAAAATGCCGCCGTAGTAACGCACCACCACGGCGGTTATTTCGCCCACGCCGCTGCCCATAAGCTGGGAGAGCATGGGTTTACCGGCCGTGCCCGCCGGTTCACCGTCATCGGAAAACCCCAGCTGCTGCGAATCGTCCGGCGGCCCTGCTACCCACGCCACGCAGTGGTGACGGGCGTCAGGATGCTCAGCCCGGACGGACTCGACAAACGCTTTTGCCGCCTCTACGCCGTCGGTATGCGCCAGCAGCGTAATAAAGCGGCTTTTCTTGATTTCCTCAACAAAGGTGACCGGTTCAGCCGGTATTAGCCAGCTTTCCATCAGGCCAGCTTCAGGTCTCGCGTCATATTCTCGATACCGTTTTCGTGAATCACCACGTTATCTTCGATACGAATACCGCCAAACGGCTTCAGCGCGTCAATTTTTTCCCAGTTGAAGTGCTTGCTGAACTGGCCTTCACGCCACGGCGCCAGCAGGGATTCGATAAAGTAGATCCCCGGTTCAATCGTCAGCACCATGCGCGGTTCCAGAATACGGGTGCAGCGCAGGTAAGGATATTTAGACGGTGCCGCCAGGTGCGTACCGGTATCATCCTGCATAAAGCCCGCAACGTCGTGCACCTGCAGGCCCAGCGGGTGACCGATACCGTGCGGCATGAAGGGCCCGGTCAGATCGTTCTCGACCATCGCCTCTTCGCTCATGTCTTTCACAATCTGGTGCTTACGCAGCAGTTTGGCGATGCGCTGATGGAACTGGATGTGGTAATCCACATAGCTGGTGCCCGCCTTCATGGTGGCAATCAGCGCCAGCTGTTCATCGTTCACGTCTTTGATCAGCTGCGCGAACTCGGTGTCCGCATTCGCCGCCCAGGTGCGGGTCAGGTCGGCCGCGTAGCCGTTGTACTCTGCCCCTGCGTCCAGCAGGAAGCTGCGCATTTCCGACGGAACCTGGTGATCCAGTTTGGTGTAGTGCAGGACGGACGCGTGCTCGTTGAGCGCGACAATGTTGCTGTACGGCACGTCGGTATCGCGATGACCGGTGGCGGTCAGGTACGCCTGGTTGATATCGAACTCGCTCATGCCGGACTGGAAGGCTTCATGCGCCGCACGGTGACCGTTCACCGCGGTCTTTTGCGCTTCACGCATGCAGTAAAGTTCGTAGTCGGTTTTATACGCGCGGTAATAGTGGAGGTAATCCAGCACCCCTTTCGGGTTGAGTTTGTCTGCCGCAATATCCAGGCCCAATGCACGCTCCGGAAAAGGGCCAATATAGGCGATGTTGCCACGTGCGGCAGGCAGCTGGCCGCCAATACCGTCCGCTTTTGGCAGCGCAATGACCTCAATCTCTTCCGTCCAGAAAGAGGTCGGCAGCGGCTCAACGTTGTGCCAGTAATCGACCGGCAGGTAGAACCACAGTTTCGGCTTGTTCACGCCATCCACCAGCAGCCAGCAGTTGGGCACCTGCGTCACCGGCACCCACGCCTTAAACTGTGGGTTCACCTTGAACGGATAAGCGTGGTCATCCAGAAAGGTATTCATCAGCTCGCCGGAGTGGATCAGCAGCGCATCCAGCTTAAAGCGGGCCAGTACATCGCGGGTACGTTCCTGTAGGGTAACGATATGATTTTTATAAAGCGAAGCCAGTGAGTCCATCATTATTCCTTTCGTTTTTTGACCTCAAGTCATCGCATCTTAGCACACCTCACTCCGCCTGCGTGATTTCCACCGACCGTGATCAATGCAGCAATTTCTTAATGAGTAATTTGCATTTTATTAACATAAATCCCACACTCCGATTCATCTGGTATGACCAGATCCAATTGCTGGATTCAGGAGACTGACATGCTCTACAAAGGCGACACCCTGTACCTCAACTGGCTGGAAGATGGCATTGCCGAACTGGTGTTCGATGCCCCCGGCTCAGTGAACAAGCTTGATACCGCGACGGTGGCCAGTCTTGGCCAGGCGCTGGATGTTCTTGAAAAACAACCTGAATTAAAAGGGCTGCTGCTGCGTTCGAACAAAGCGGCCTTTATCGTCGGTGCCGATATCACCGAGTTCCTTTCGCTGTTCCTGGTGCCGGAAGAACAGCTGAGCCAGTGGCTGCACTTTGCCAACAGCGTCTTTAATCGTCTGGAAGATCTGCCTGTCCCGACTATTTCCGCCGTTAACGGCTATGCGCTGGGCGGTGGCTGCGAGTGCGTGCTGGCGACCGACTATCGCCTGGCGACGCCGGACCTGCGCATCGGCCTGCCGGAAACCAAGCTGGGCATTATGCCGGGCTTTGGCGGCTCCGTCCGTATGCCGCGCATGCTCGGTGCCGACAGCGCGCTGGAGATCATTGCCGCGGGTAAAGATGTCGGCGCAGAACAGGCGCAGAAAATTGGTCTGGTCGACGGCGTTGTAAAACCGGAGAAGCTTGTTGAAGGCGCACTCGCCATTCTGCGTCAGGCCATTAACGGCGATCTGGACTGGAAGGCCAAACGCCAGCCGAAGCTGGAGCCGTTAAAACTCAGCAAGATTGAAGCCACCATGAGCTTCACCATCGCCAAAGGCATGGTGATGCAGACGGCGGGTAAACACTACCCGGCGCCAATCACGGCGGTGAAAACCATCGAAGCGGCTGCCCGTCTCGGACGCGATGAAGCGCTGAAGCTCGAAAATCAGAGCTTTGTCCCGCTGGCGCACACCAATGAGGCTCGTGCGCTGGTCGGTATCTTCCTGAACGATCAGTTTGTGAAAGGCAAAGCCAAACAGCTGACCAAAAACGTTGAGACGCCAAAACATGCGGCGGTACTCGGCGCGGGCATTATGGGTGGCGGCATCGCTTACCAGTCAGCCTGGAAAGGCGTGCCGGTGGTGATGAAAGACATCAACGAGAAATCCCTGACGCTGGGCATGACCGAAGCGGCCAAGCTGCTGAATAAACAGCTTGAGCGCGGCAAAATTGACGGTCTGAAGCTTGCAGGCGTGATTTCCACCATTCAGCCCGTGCTGGAATACAGCGGTTTTGATCGTGTCGACGTGGTGGTCGAAGCCGTCGTCGAGAACCCGAAGGTTAAAAAAGCGGTGCTGGCGGAAACGGAAGACAAGGTTCGCCCGGATACCGTGCTGGCCTCTAACACCTCCACCATTCCAATCAGCGAACTGGCGAGCGTGCTGAAGCGTCCGGAAAACTTCTGCGGTATGCACTTCTTCAACCCGGTACACCGTATGCCGCTGGTCGAAGTGATCCGTGGGGAAAAAACCTCTGACGACACCATCGCCAAAGTGGTGGCCTGGGCCAGCAAGATGGGCAAAACGCCGATCGTCGTTAACGATTGTCCGGGCTTCTTCGTCAACCGCGTGCTGTTCCCTTATTTCGCCGGTTTTAGCCAACTGCTGCGCGACGGCGCGGACTTCCGCAAAATCGACAAAGTGATGGAAAAACAGTTCGGCTGGCCGATGGGACCGGCGTATCTGCTGGACGTTGTGGGCATTGATACCGCCCACCACGCCCAGGCAGTAATGGCGGCAGGCTTCCCGCAGCGCATGCAGAAAGACTATCGCGACGCGATTGACGCGCTGTTCGACGCTAACCGCTTCGGTCAGAAAAACGGTCTGGGCTTCTGGCGCTATAAAGAAGACAGCAAGGGCAAACCGAAGAAAGAAGAAGACGCGGCGGTGGATAGCCTGCTGGCCGATGTCAGTCAGCCGAAACGCGACTTCACCGACGATGAGATCATCGCCCGCATGATGATTCCGATGATCAACGAAGTGGTGCGTTGCCTCGAAGAAGGCATTATCGCCAGCCCGGCGGAAGCGGATATGGCGCTGGTATACGGCCTGGGCTTCCCTCCGTTCCACGGCGGCGCGTTCCGCTGGCTGGACACACTCGGCAGCGCCCGCTATCTCGATATGGCTCAGCAGTATCAGCACCTCGGCCCGCTGTATGAAGTGCCGGAAGGGCTGCGTAACAAAGCGCGCCATAACGAACCCTACTATCCCGCAGTTGAGCCAGCCCGTCCGGTTGGCGAGCTGAAAACGGCTTAAGGAGTCACAATGGAAAAGGTTGTCATTGTTGATGCGATTCGCACCCCGATGGGCCGTTCAAAAGGCGGCGCGTTCCGTAACGTGCGTGCGGAAGACCTCTCCGCGCACCTGATGCGTAGCCTGCTGGCGCGTAACCCGGCGCTGGATCCGGCTGCGCTCGACGATATCTACTGGGGCTGCGTGCAGCAGACCCTGGAGCAGGGCTTCAACATCGCCCGCAACGCGTCGCTGCTGGCGGAGATCCCGCATTCGGTTCCGGCCGTCACCGTTAACCGCCTGTGCGGTTCATCAATGCAGGCGCTGCACGACGCGGCCCGCATGATCATGACCGGCGATGCTCAGGCTTGCCTGGTCGGTGGCGTCGAGCATATGGGACACGTCCCGATGAGTCACGGGGTCGATTTCCACCCGGGGATGAGCCGCAACGTGGCGAAAGCTGCGGGGATGATGGGTCTGACCGCCGAGATGCTCTCCCGCCTGCACGGCATCAGCCGCGAAATGCAGGATGCCTTTGCCGCGCGTTCTCACGCTCGCGCATGGGCCGCCACGCAGTCTGGTGCCTTTAAGAACGAGATCATCCCTACCGGCGGCCACGATGCAGACGGCGTTCTGAAGCAGTTCAGCTACGACGAAGTCATCCGCCCGGAAACCACCGTCGAAGCGCTTTCCACGCTGCGTCCGGCGTTTGACCCCGTCACCGGTACGGTCACGGCAGGGACCTCGTCGGCGTTGTCCGACGGCGCCGCCGCGATGCTGGTAATGAGCGAAAGCCGCGCCCGCGAGCTGGGATTAACGCCTCGCGCTCGGGTACGCTCGATGGCGGTCGTGGGCTGCGATCCGTCGATCATGGGCTACGGCCCGGTTCCGGCTTCAAAGCTGGCACTGAAAAAAGCGGGCTTAACCGCCAGCGACATCGATCTCTTTGAGATGAACGAAGCGTTCGCCGCGCAGATCCTGCCGTGCATTAAAGATCTGGGGCTGATGGAGCAGATCGACGAGAAGATTAACCTCAACGGCGGCGCGATCGCCCTCGGTCACCCGCTGGGCTGTTCCGGGGCGCGTATCAGCACGACGCTGATCAACCTGATGGAACGCAAAGATGCCCAGTTTGGTCTGGCAACGATGTGTATCGGGCTGGGTCAGGGTATCGCGACGGTATTTGAGAGAGTGTAAGGCTATAACGTAGGCCCGATAAGCATCGCGCCATCGGGCTTTTGCCGGGAGGCGCTGCGCTTTCCCGGCCTACGAGAGGTACCTCGCCGCCAGTCGTGTCACTGGCGAAGAGAAATAGTTTAGTTGCCGTTCTTCCCGCCTGTCAGGGGCGGGTTTTTTATTTAAATGAAGGCAAACGCATCGCCAAACAGGCGGTCTTCACGCGCATCACGTTCGTTACAGAACAGATCGCGGGCGATTTTCGCCATCTCGAAACGCCCTGCAATGTAAATATCATGCCCCGCCAGCGTACCGTGATCCTGCAGCACTGCCGTCAGCACCGTCCCGCTACGCCCGCGCCAGCCCTCTTCCGGCTGCTCAACCACCGGTTCAATGCGCAGGTTAGGATGGGTGACGCTCAGCGCTTCCAGTTCAGACAGGTCATACAGGTGTTTCTCTTCACGGCCACCCCAGTAGATCGTGATATCACGGTCAGGGTTACGCGCCAGGGCGGTCAACAGAATGGAGCGCACGTAGGAGAAGCCTGTACCACCAGCAATCAGGATCAGCGGACGGTCCTCGTCATCGCGCAGCCACGCATCACCGTGCGGAATATCCACTACGATCTCGCGCTCTTTCAGAATGCGGTCCATGACGGCCATCGCATACAGGTTAAGCTCTGACGCACCGATATGAAGCTCAATAAATTCCTGCTCCGCTGGCGTGGAGGCCATGGAGAAAGGACGCTTATCACGCTCATCCATCACGACCATCAGATACTGACCCGCGCGGAAAGAGAATGGCGCTTCTGGCACTAAACGGACGCGATATACGGTGTCGGTGATGGCATCTACCGAGGTCACTTTACAGCTTAAGGTTGTCATTCGCTCTCTCTGTCGGGAAGTCTATAGGGCTTAACGGTCAGCTCAGGGTTTACCGTTATTCATTATGGCCAGCTCGTCCCAGATCGCGTCAATGCGCGCGGTCACAGCAGGATCTTTTTTGATCGGGCGACCCCATTCACGGTCGGTTTCGCCAGGCCATTTATTTGTGGCATCCAGTCCCATCTTTGAGCCAAGACCGGAAACCGGCGAGGCAAAATCCAGATAATCAATCGGCGTGTTTTCGACTAACACCGTATCGCGCGCCGGGTCCATTCGCGTGGTAATGGCCCAGATTACGTCATTCCAGTCGCGGGCGTTAACGTCATCATCGCAGACAATAACAAATTTGGTATACATAAACTGGCGCAGGAAAGACCACACGCCCATCATCACGCGTTTAGCATGGCCTGGATACTGCTTCTTCATCGTGACCACCGCCATGCGATACGAGCATCCTTCAGGCGGCAGATAAAAATCAACAATTTCCGGGAACTGCTTTTGCAGGATCGGCACAAACACTTCGTTCAGCGCCACGCCCAGTACCGCCGGTTCATCCGGTGGACGCCCGGTATACGTGGAGTGATAAATCGCATCTTCACGCTGCGTAATGTGCGTCACGGTAAACACCGGGAAGTTATCCACTTCGTTGTAATAGCCGGTGTGGTCGCCGTAAGGGCCTTCCGGCGCCATTTCACCCGGTTCAATGTAACCTTCCAGCACAATTTCTGCACTGGCCGGGACTTCAAGATCGTTAGAGATACACTTCACGACTTCGGTTTTCGTTCCGCGCAGCAGGCCAGCAAAGGCATACTCCGAGAGCGTATCCGGTACGGGCGTGACGGCCCCGAGAATGGTGGCTGGATCGGCGCCCAGCGCAACGGACACCGGGAAACGTTCACCCGGATGCGCAGCACACCACTCCTGGAAATCCAGCGCGCCGCCGCGATGCGACAGCCAGCGCATAATGAGCTTATTCTTACCAATCAACTGCTGGCGGTAAATACCGAGATTCTGGCGCTCTTTGTGCGGGCCGCGCGTGACGGTGAGTCCCCAGGTGATCAGCGGCGCGGCATCTTCCGGCCAGCACTGCATGATAGGGATTTTAGTCAAATCAACTGCATCGCCTTCCAGCACCTTCTGCTGGCACGGCGCGCCGCGCAGGCGTTTAGTGGGCATGTTCAGCACCTGCTTAAACTGCGGCAGCTTGTCGAACAGATCGCGGAAGCCTTTCGGCGGCTCCGGCTCTTTCAGGAAGGCCAGCAGCTTACCGACTTCGCGCAGGGCCGTGACGTCTTCCTGCCCCATCCCCAGTGCGACGCGACGCGGGGTACCAAACAGGTTGCACAGCACCGGCATGGCGTACCCTTTCGGATTTGCAAACAGTAACGCGGGGCCACCGGCACGCAGGGTGCGGTCAGCAATTTCTGTCATCTCCAGATAAGGATCAACAGGAAGTGTAATACGTTTGAGTTCACCCTGCTTTTCCAGCAGCGTCAGGAAGTCGCGGAGATCGTGGTATTTCATGCAGTTAATCATGGCCTCTCTGTAAGCGCTTCATTATACGGCGTAAGCCTGCTTGATGCTGTAATTTTGTTAAATTAGCGTGAAGTTATGCGTTCTGCCCCATTTTCGCCCATTATAATCAACTTAGCGATCCCGCCAGGGTTTTGATATGCTTGCGCCCCGAACTAAGGGAAAGAGTGATTATGCAGGCCTGGTATTTACTGTATTGCAAACGCGGGCAACTTCAGCGCGCGCAGGAACATCTTGAACGTCAGTCTGTCAATTGCCTGACGCCCGTGATCACGCTTGAGAAAATGCAGCGCGGGAAGCGCACAACCGTGAGCGAGCCGTTGTTCCCGAACTACCTGTTCGTGGAGTTCGACCCTGAGGTGATCCACACCACCACCATCAGCGCCACGCGCGGCGTCAGCCATTTTGTTCGCTTTGGCGCTCACCCCGCGACGGTTCCCTCATCGGTGATCCACCAGCTGTCGATTTATCAGCAGCCCGAAGGCCTTACCGACCCGGAAACGCCCTACACGGGCGATAGCGTCGTGATTACTGAAGGGGCTTTCGAAGGCCTGCAGGCGATTTTTGCCGAGCCGGACGGGGAAGCGCGCTCCATGCTGTTGCTTAATCTGCTGAACAAACAGGTGTTGCAGAGCGTTAAAAACACCGACTTCCGTAAACTTTAAACGTTTATCCCGAACAGCTTACGCACGTTGTCATCCGTCTGTACGGAAAGCCAGTGCGGATCCTCTCCGCGCCACGTCGCGACGCGCTCAACAATGTGCCCCAGATAAGCGGGCTCATTGCGTCGCGATGCCGGTTTGGGTTTCATATCGCGCGGCAGCAGATAAGGCGCATCCGTTTCAAGGAGCAACCGGTCAGCCGGGATCGCTGGCAACAGTTCCCTAAGCTCAAGCCCGCGGCGCTCATCGCAAACCCAGCCGGTAATCCCCAGATAAAGCCCGCGCTCCAGGCACTCCAGCGCCTCCTGCCGTGAGCCGGTAAAACAGTGCAGCACTGCGCCCGGCAGTTTCTCAAGCCACGGATCCAGCAGAGTCAGGAAACGCTCATGCGCGTCGCGGCAGTGCATAAATACGGGCATTTCAAGCTCTGCCGCCAGCGCAAGCTGGGCAGTGAACGCCTTTTCCTGCTCTTCTGGCGTGGAAAAGTTACGGTTGAAATCGAGGCCGCATTCGCCAATCGCCACCACTTCCGGTGTCTTCGCCAGCCTGCGCAGGATTTCACTGCTTTCCGGGATCCACTGGCTGCTGTCATGTGGGTGTACGCCCGCGGTAGACCAACAGCGTTCGTAGCGTTGCGCCAGCTGCTGCGCCTGCTCGCTCTCATGCAGGTTGGTGCCCGTCAGCAGCAGTCCTTTCACCCCGGCGGCAAACGCGCGCGCAACCACCTCATCGCGATCTTTCGCAAACTGCGAGCTGGTCAGGTTAAGTCCGATATCAAACATGCGAATCCCCATATAACAACCGCCCTGACGGGCGGCTGGTTTTACTCTTCAGTGGTCTTGTCGGACGTCGCGTCTTCGTCATCCGACCGACGCCCTTTACCCACGTAGAACCGTGAGAAGAAGACGCCGACCTCAAACAGGCAGTACATCGGTATGGCCAGCAGCGTCTGGGAGAACACATCCGGCGGTGTCAGCAGCATGCCGACCACAAATGCGCCGACCAGGATATACGGACGCTTCTTACGCAGGTCATCCGGCGTGGTGACCCCTACCCAGCAGAGCAGCACAATGGCCACCGGTACTTCAAAGGCCACGCCGAACGCCATAAACAGCGCCATCACAAAGCTGAGGTAGCTGGCGATATCCGTCGACACCTGGACGCCTTCCGGCGCGGTATGCGTCAGGAAGCCGAAGGCCAGCGGGAAGACAACGAAATAGGCAAACGCCATGCCGATATAGAACAGCAGCGAACTGGACACCAGCAGCGGGATGACCAGCTTACGTTCGTGCTTATACAGTGCTGGCGCCACAAAGGCCCACACCTGGTACAGAATCACGGGCGCAGAGGCAATCAACGACACCCAAAAGGTCAGCTTGATGGGGGTAAAGAACGGAGAAGCAACGTCTGTTGCAATCATCGTTGCGCCCAGCGGCATCTGCTTGATCAGCGGCGCAGAAACCACCTGGTAGATATCGTTGGCGAAATAGACCAGGCATAGAAAAATAACGAGAACCGCAATAATGCAGTTTAACAGGCGCTTACGCAGCTCTATGAGGTGCGTAATCAGCGGTTGAGTATCATCTACAGCCATGTTTACGCTTTATCACTCGACGAGGGGGATGATTCGGAAACGGGCGCGGCGGGTTTTGCCTCGGCAGCGTTAACCACGGGCTTTTCCGGCTGCACCTGCTTTTTCACTTCGGTTTCCTGCGGCGTCTGTTCAGGCGCAGCAGCCTGATGTTCAGCGCTGGCAGGCGTTACGCCTTCACGCTGCTCTTCGCTGCCCTTCACCACCGGGTTATGGATGGTGTTCGCTTCATCGCTCGCTTTTTCAGGATCGTTAATGCTGTAGGAGCGCTTCATGGATTCCGCCGCTTCGCGCAGCTCATCCATTGATGCTTTCAGTTCCGGCGTCAGGTTATCCATGCTCGCCTTCTCAACCTTTTTCAGGCTTTCCTGAAATTCCTGCAGCTTAAGCTCCTGAGCCAGTTCATTCTGAACGGTCGATGCCAGCGATCTCAGCGCACGAACCCAGCCCGCAACGGTTTTCACCGCCACCGGCAGACGCTGAGGCCCCAGCACGATCAGGCCAATCACAAAGACCAGCAGGAGCTCACTAAAACCAATGTCGAACACGACTTACACCTGCTCTTTATCGTGGCGTTTAGCGTCTTCCTTTTTGGCTTCTTCTTGCTTGTCGGAGATGGATTTAGCAGTAAAGTCAGCGTCCTGGCTGGTTTTATCCTGCTTGCTCTCATCATCGCTCATCGCTTTCTTGAAGCCTTTGATAGACGCGCCCAGATCGGAACCAATAGAACCGAGCTTTTTGGTGCCAAACAACAGCACGACGATGACGGCAATGATCAACAATTGCCAGATACTGATACCACCCATACACGTTCCTCAGGGATAGATGATTAATGAGTCAGGTCGCATTATACGTATGCGACCCGTCGATAGCGACGCAAACTCAGCGCGTTTTTCGCCATCCGGCAAGCCAGACAACCACCCCGGCGGCCATCAGCCAGGCGGGCATCATCTGCCACTCCGGGCGGTTGATTAGCAGCAGCGTACCGCTCAGCAGCAGCGTTGCGCCAATCCCAAAGAGATAGCGTGACTGCCCCTGACGAACACGGCTGGACTGAAGTTCGCGAGCGATTTTATCCATGCTGTGCTGAAGGTTCTTGCTCTGACGCAAACTGTCATAAACCAGTTCAGGAATTTCAGGCATTTTTTCTATCCAGAACGGGCCTTTCTCTTTCAGCGAGCGAACCAGCGCCGGAATACCCACCTGATCCTTAATCCAGGATTCAAGGAAAGGTTTCGCGGTCTTCCACAAGTCTAACTGAGGATAGAGCTGTCGGCCTACACCCTCAACGTAAAGTAATGTTTTCTGAAGTAAAACTAGCTGTGGCTGAACTTCCATATTAAAGCGGCGAGCCGTGTTGAACAGATTCAACAGCACATGTCCGAAGGAGATTTCCGCCAGCGGTTTTTCAAAAATCGGTTCGCAAACGGTCCGGATCGCAAACTCGAACTCTTCGACGTTGGTGTCCGGCGGCACCCAGCCGGAATCGACGTGGAGCTCGGCCACCTTACGGTAGTCGCGGTTGAAGAACGCGATGAAATTCTCGGCCAGATAGCGTTTATCTTCTTTATTCAGCGACCCCACAATCCCACAGTCGATACCGATATACTTCGGATCCTCAGGGTGCTCGTAGCTCACGAAGATATTGCCCGGGTGCATGTCCGCATGGAAAAAGCTGTCGCGGAACACCTGGGTGAAGAAGACCTGAACGCCACGCTCGGCCAACAGCTTCATGTTCGTTCCCTGCTTCTCCAGGGCCACCACATCCGAAACCGGAATACCGTAGATACGCTCCATCACCATCATGTTCTGGCTGCAGTAGTCAGAATAGACTTCAGGAACATAGAGCATCGGGCTGTTTTCAAAGTTGCGACGCAGCTGAATGGCGTTTGCCGATTCACGCAGCAGGTTAAGCTCATCAATCAGCGTTTTTTCATATTCCCGCACCACTTCCATTGGACGCAAACGACGTCCGTCCGGAAGCAGACGCGGCACCCAGCGCGCCAGACGATAAATCAGCTTCATGTCTGCTTTGATGATGGGCAGGATGTCCGGACGAATGACCTTAATAACCACTTCCTTGCCATTTTCTTTCAGGCGCGCGGTGTGTACCTGAGCGATAGAGGCCGATGCCAGTGGCTGAATATCGAAATCGTCAAACCAGGTCTCAATGGGAATGTTGCCCATCGCCTCTTCAATTTGCTTTTTCGCGCGCGCACCGTCAAACGGTGCGACGCGGTCCTGCAGCATCGCGAGTTCATCAGCAATCAGCGGCGGGAAGAGATCGCGGCGGGTCGAGAGCATCTGCCCGAACTTAATCCATACCGGACCGAGCTCCTGCAATGCGAGGCGCAGGCGCTCACCCAGCGGCTGACCTTTATGGCGATTAGGCATCCAGAAGAGCATCCGCCGCCAGATGCGAAGCGGCAGCGTGATACGCATTTTGGGGATAAGCTCGTCGAGCCCGTAGCTCAAAAAGGTGCGAATAATGAAATAGAGGCGCCGAATTTCACCAGGCGTCATTTGCCCTCCAGTTTTTCCAGCCGTTTGGTTAAGGCATCAACCGCACGTTCAACAGCCGCGGTCTCTTCCGCAAACCATGCCACTTCCAGTGGACCGGGCGCCATTCGCCACTCCTCCGTCAGCACTTCCGCCGCATAGCGTTGCTGACGTTGCAGGCTTTTACGCGCAAAGGAGGTGCCACCCTGAAGGACTTTCCCGATACCTTCAGCGGCAATGTCGCCGATAAAGGGCGCGAGCAGTTCTGCCGGGTCGAACTCCGCCAGATCGGTGAGCGCAACGAAGTTCTGCACGACCTGAATGTCGCCTTCCACTTCCAGCTCACCGCTGCGGATAAGCGCCGTTAATTGCTGGCGATCGCGCAGTTTTGGCAGCACGCTCATGTGCGTGATGACCGAGCAGTCGGCGTCACCTTCCCACGCCCCCAGAACGTCAAGCTGGCGTTCGCTGAAGACCAGCACAAGCGGCGTCGAGAACTCTTTTAAAACAATACGTAATACCTTCCCGTTTAGCCGCTGACGCGCTGCTTTAAGCGCCGGAGCACGATAGAGAAAAGCATTCAGTACGTTTTCGATACCTGCGGTGACTAAGGGTTTAAAGGGCACGGGACACCTCCACTCAGAACTTGTAACCGCGATGCAGCGCGACGACACCCGCCGTCAGGTTGAAATATTCAACGTTCTCAAATTCTGCATCCTGCATCATGGCTTTTAATGTGTCCTGATCCGGGTGCATACGGATAGATTCCGCCAGATAGCGGTAGCTTTCCGCGTCGTTGGCCACTAGCTCACCGATGCGTGGCAGAACGTGGAAGGAATAGGCGTCGTAAGCTTTGCTCAGCGGCTCAATAATCGGTTTGGAAAATTCGAGCACCAGCAGGCGTCCACCCGGCTTCAGCACGCGATACATGGAGCGCAGCGCTTTTTCTTTGTCGGTCACGTTACGCAGACCGAAGGAGATCGTGATGCAGTCAAAGGTATTGTCCGGGAACGGCAGCGCTTCGGCATTTGCCTGCACATATTCCACATTCCCCACCACGCCGATGTTACGCAGCTTTTCGCGGCCCATTTTCAGCATGGAGTCATTAATATCGGCGAGGACAACGCGCCCGGTTTCGCCCACCAGACGAGAGAATTTCGCGGTTAAATCGCCCGTACCACCGGCTAAATCCAGCACCGTTTGTCCGCGACGTACGCCGCTACAGTCAATGGTGAAGCGCTTCCACAAGCGATGAATGCCGAACGACATCAGGTCATTCATCACATCGTACTTCGCCGCCACGGAATGAAATACGTGGGCCACCATGTCAGCTTTCTGCGCTTTGGCGACAGTCTGAAAGCCAAAGTGCGTTGTGTCTTGTGAATCGTCAGCCATCTTAGAGCCTGCTTATCAGTAAAATGTTCGAGAAGTGTAACAGATTGGGCGCGTTTGCCCTACGTTTCAACCACCGCGAAAGAAACGCGCCGGAGTCTCGTCTGGTGATAAATCCACCGCTAACGTGTTGTCTTCACTGTTTGTCTTTTGTTCGTCCGCCCCTTCACGCAGGCGAAACTCGTCGTCCTGGGCGGTGGCCTGTTCCACCAATTCCGGATTAATCTCGCGTTTAACCTCTACCCCCAGGCTGCGGAATGATTCGGCCTGCGCCAGCAGATTGCCACGTCCCGAGGCGAGTTTTTTCATCGCCTGACGGTAGTTATCCTGCGCACGGTCCAGGCTCTGCCCGACGGAGGACATGTCGTCCACGAAGAGGCGCATTTTGTCGTACAGCTTGCTGGCGCGGTCAGCAATCTGCTGCGCGTTGCGGCTCTGGTGCTCATAGCGCCACAGGTTCGCAATGGTGCGTAAGGCCACCAGCAGCGTGGTGGGGCTGACCAGCATAATGTTATTTTTGAGCGCTTCGGTGATGAGTTCAGGCTGCCTGTCGAGTGCCAGCAGAAACGCGGGCTCTACCGGAATAAACATCAGGACATAGTCTAGCGATCGCAGGCCAGGCAGTTGCTGATAGTCTTTTCTGCCGAGCAGGCGAATATGATTGCGTACGGAGGCAATGTGCTCCTGCAGCGCCGATTCGCGAGTGTAGTCGTCCTCCGCATTGAAGTAACGCTCATACGCCACCAGGGTCATCTTGGCGTCAATCACCACATCTTTGCCCTGGGGCAGCCGCACGATCACATCCGGCTGCATTCGCGAGCGGGCATCATTTTCAATACTCACCTGCGTTTCGTATTCGTACCCTTCCCGAAGGCCTGAAGCTTCCAGGACGCGGGTCAGCACCACTTCTCCCCAGTTGCCCTGGGTTTTGTTATCCCCTTTCAGCGCGCGGGTCAGGTTGACCGCCTCCTGCGCCATCTGGGCATTCAGCTGCTGGAGATTGCGAATCTCATGCGCCAGCGTGTGCCGCTCGCGGGCTTCCTGACCAAAGCTGTCCTGTACCTGACGGCGGAAGCCGTCCAGCTGTTCACGCAGGGGCGTCAGCAGGCTGTTCAGGCTCTGGCGGTTCTGTTCGTCAACGCGGCGGTTGCTGTGCTCAAAAATGCGGTTTGCGAGGTTTTCAAACTGTTCGCTGAGGCGCTGCTCGCTGTTGATCATCTGGCGGATTTTATCTTCCGCATGCAGCTGAGTGGATTCCAGGCGGGTGGTCACTTCACGGAGATCGGCCTCCAGCGAGGTGTTGATATCACGGAGATTGCGCAGCTCGTTGTTGAGCAGTTCACACTCGTCGCGCCAGTGTTCACTCAGGGCAAGCTGCTGCCTGGCCGCGCTTAAATCGGCGACGATCTCTTCGCGTTCAGCCAGCTGATCGGCCTTCTGCTGCGCATGCTGATAGCTTGACATCAGCCAGCCTATCGCCACGCCCGCCAGCGCAATCACCGCATAAATCAGGATTGAGATATCCACAATGCCCCCTGCATCAACGTATTACCCGCACAATCTAAGATTGTGCTGTATAAACGTCCAGTTTGAAAGGGTTTTCCTGCGAGGCGTTACGCAAAAAATAAAGGCCGAACGTGTCGGCCTTTAATTTCGAAGGAAGAGGACTAGATCAGGCGACGCGCCGCTTCCACCACGATTTTCACTGCATGACTTTCGGTCTGCTTCATGGTTTCGGCGTTCGGGATCTCCTGCTGGGTACGGTTGACGATGACGCCAGCCACCATACCGGCACGCAGACCCTGGCTTGCGCACATGGTCAGCAGCGTGGCGGATTCCATTTCGTAGTTCATCACGCCCATCGACTGCCACTCTTCCATGGAGCCTTTGAAGCGGCTTACCACGCGGCCAGAGAAGGTGTCGTAACGCTCCTGGCCCGGGTAGAAGGTATCGGACGAAGCGGTCACGCCCACGTGGGTGGTGGCGCCCACGGATTTCGCGGCTTCAACCAGCGCGGTGGTGCACTCGAAATCTGCCACCGCCGGGAACTCCATCGGTGCAAAGTGGAGGCTTGCGCCATCCAGACGCACAGACGCGGTCGTCACCAGCACATCGCCGACGTTGATATGCGGCTGAATAGCGCCAGTGGTACCGATACGCAGGAAAGTACGAATGCCCAGCTGTGCCAGCTCTTCAACAGCAATCGAAGTAGACGGGCCACCGATACCGGTAGAACACACGATCACGGCTTTACCATCCAGCTCTGCGCGCCAGGTGGTGAATTCACGATGGGCTGCCAGCTTAACCGGCTTATCCATCAGCGCGGCGATCTTTTCCACACGCTCCGGATCGCCAGGGACGATAGCGAGCGTAGCCCCTTGTAAATCGTTTTTAGTGAGGCCGAGATGAAAAACATCAGACTTAGACATAGGTGACTCCTCTGTGGGTCGGTTAGTCAGAAGAAGTAAAACGGTACTTTACAGAAGCAGTAAGCATAATTTCGTGACACATCTCACCATGAATGAAAATGATTGCATCGAATTTCCATCAAAAAGTGATTTACATCACATTAACAAGTTATATCGTCAGGTGCTGCACAAAAGATAGACCGTTTAAGGCACTGTGAGTTGTTAACCTGGTGTCTATATTTACCTTTGCGCTAACTGATTGGTACGGAGAATGCCATGACTGAAAAAACCGGTTTTGCACCTGCTGCGGCCCCACATGCCTCAACCATCGTCTCAACGTCTGAAGATGCCATCACCGCGGGTGAGACCTCTATTCCCACGCAGGGAGAGAACATGCCTGCTTACCACGCACGACCAAAATCGGCAGACGGCCCGCTGCCCATCGTGATCGTGGTTCAGGAAATTTTCGGTGTTCACGAACACATTCGCGACCTCTGCCGCCGGCTGGCGCTGGAAGGCTATCTGGCCGTTGCGCCAGAGCTCTACTTCCGTCAGGGCGATCCGAACGACTACAGCGATATTCCCACCTTGCTCAGCAACCTGGTCAGCAAAGTCCCGGACGCGCAGGTGCTGGCCGACCTCGACCACGTCGCCAGTTGGGCGGCGCGCAACGGGGGCGATCCCCATCGTCTGCTGGTCACCGGCTTCTGCTGGGGCGGACGCATTAGCTGGCTGTATGCCGCGCATAACCCGCAGCTCAAAGCCGCTGTCGCCTGGTACGGCAAACTGGTGGGTGAAAAAACGCTGAATTCACCGAAACATCCGGTTGATATCGCCACAGACTTAAATGCCCCCGTGTTAGGGCTTTACGGCGGTCAGGACACCGGTATTTCGCTGGATTCGGTAGAAACCATGCGCCATGCGCTCCGCGCGGCAAATGCGAAGGCGGAGATCGTGGTATACCCGGATGCCGGGCATGCGTTTAACGCCGACTATCGTCCGAGCTATCACGCTGAATCGGCTAAAGATGGATGGCAGCGGATGCTTACGTGGTTCCGTCAGTACGGTGGTAAAAAAGGGTAAGCCTTTCCCATCATCATGACGCATAAGGAGTGCGTGTTATGGACAATTCCCTCGCGTTTCCACACGGTTTTTTATGGGGCGGCGCGATTGCCGCCAACCAGGCCGAAGGCGCATGGAACGTGGACGGCAAAGGGCCGTCCGTTGCCGACGCTGTCGCCTGGAAACCCAACCTCTCCGTGAAAGATTACAGCGGCCACATGGCCCTGACGGACGAAAATATTCGCGACGCGTTTGAAGGTAAAAATGATGCGCTGTACCCGAAACGCCGCGGCATCGATTTTTATCACCACGATAAAGACGACATCGCGCTGTTTGCTGAGATGGGTTTTAAGGTGCTGCGCGTATCTATTGCCTGGTCACGTATTTTCCCGACCGGAGAGGACGCCGAGCCAAACGAGGCCGGGCTGCAGTTTTATGAAGAACTGTTTCGCGAGCTGCGTCGTCATAACATCGAGCCGCTGGTCACCCTTTCCCACTACGAAATGCCGCTGGCGCTGAGCGAAAAATATAACGGCTGGGTGCACCGCAATGTGGTCGATGCTTTCGTTCGCTTCAGCAATGTTTGTTTCGACCGCTACAAAGAGCTGGTGCGTTACTGGCTAACCTTCAATGAAATAGACAGTATTCACCGCCATCCCTTTACGACCGCGGGCATTCGCGAAGAGAAAAGCGCGCCGGGCAACGCGAAACAGGATATCTATCAGGGTCTGCACCATCAGTTTGTCGCGTCTGCACTGGTCACGCGCGACTGCCACGCCAAAATTCCGGGCAGCCAGGTCGGGTGCATGCTGACGAAACTGACGACCTATCCGCACAGCTGCCGTCCGGAAGACGTTGAAGCCACGCTGAAGAAAAACCTGGAAAACTATTTTTATGCCGACGTGCAGGTATTTGGCGACTATCCCCCGCTGATCCTGCGCGATCTGGAACAACGAAATATCCATATTGAAATGCACCCTGACGATCGGCGTATTTTAAAGGCGCATACCGTCGATTTCGTCTCCTTCAGCTATTACATGTCGATGACCGAATCCACTCAGCCTGACGCCGAACGCATTCCCGGGAATACCGTTCTCGGTGTGAAAAACCCGTATCTGCCTGCGTCCGAATGGGGATGGCAGATTGATCCGCTTGGGTTGAAAATCTCGCTGCTGGAGCTGTATGACCGTTACCGGAAGCCGCTGTTTATCGTTGAAAACGGTCTGGGCGCGAAGGATGTGGTCGAAAACGGCAAGATCCACGATAGCTATCGAATCGACTACTTCCGCGCACACTTCGCGCAAACGCGGGCCGCGATTAATGAAGGCGTCGAGGTGATGGGGTTCACCACGTGGGGCTGTATCGACATCATCAGCGCGGGCACCTCGCAGATGTCCAAACGCTACGGTTTTATCTATGTCGATCAGGACGATGAAGGCAACGGTACGTTGAAACGGCTGAAAAAAGACTCCTTCTGGTGGTACCAAAAAGTGATTGCCAGCAACGGCGCAGATCTGAACTAAGCATGCGCATTCCAGGCCGGGCAGACGCCCGGCCATCGCGCGTCACAATTATGCCTGACGCAAATTCTGTGCTGCCTTCACCATATTCGCCAGCGCGGCGCGGGTTTCCGGCCAGCCGCGGGTTTTCAGGCCGCAGTCCGGGTTCACCCACAGGCGCTCAGCCGGAATGCGCTGAGCCGCTTTTTTCAGCAAGGCTTCAATCCACTCCACGCTCGGCACGTTCGGGGAGTGAATGTCATACACGCCCGGTCCGATTTCGTTCGGGTACTCGAACTCTTCGAACGATTCCAGCAGCTCCATGTCTGAGCGCGACGTCTCAATGGTGATCACGTCAGCGTCCAGCGCGGCAATCGAATCCATGATGTCGTTAAATTCGCAGTAACACATGTGGGTGTGGATCTGCGTGTCGTCCTTCGCCACCGCGGCGTTGATGCGGAATGCCTCCACGCCCCACTTCAGGTAGGCACCCCAGTCGCTGCGGCGCAGCGGCAGACCTTCGCGCAGGGCCGGTTCGTCAATCTGGATGATGCCTATGCCTGCAGCTTCCAGATCTGCCACTTCATCACGCAGCGCCAGCGCGATTTGCTTCGCGATGGTTTCACGGGTGACGTCTTCGCGCGGGAAGGACCAGCAAAGAATGGTCACCGGACCGGTGAGCATACCTTTCACCGGCTTGTCGGTCAGAGACTGCGCGTATTTCGCCCACTCCACGGTGATCGCTTCCGGACGGCTGACGTCGCCGATCACCACCGGCGGCTTCACGCAGCGGGAGCCGTAGCTCTGCACCCAGCCATTCTGGGTAAACACAAAGCCGTCGAGATGCTCACCGAAGTACTCCACCATGTCGTTACGCTCGGCCTCACCGTGCACCAGTACGTCCAGCCCCAGCCGCTCCTGCTCGATAATCGCCTGCTTGATGTGTTCGGCGATACCGGTGCGGTAGTGATTCGCATCCAGGTTGCCCTTTTTGAAGTCCAGACGCAGGCCACGGATTTCGGTGGTTTGTGGGAAGGAACCGATGGTGGTGGTCGGCCACGCAGGCAGGTTGAAGCGGGCACGCTGCGCTTCGGCGCGCACCTCATATGGGCTCTGACGCTGGCTGTCCTGGACGGTGATGGCCGCCAGGCGTTTTTCCACCGCCGGGTTATGCACGCGCGCCGAGTGACGACGTGCCTGGATCGGCGCGCTCCATGCGCTGATCGCCACCGTGTCGCCGCTGTTCAGCGCATCGCGCAGCAGCGCCAGCTCTTCACATTTTTGCAGGGCGAAGGCAAACCAGCTTTTCACCTCAGCATCAAGACGGGTTTCCACGCTCAGATCGATCGGGCTGTGCAGCAGGGAGCAGGACGAGGCCACCCACAGCTCACGTTTGCCGACGATGTCCTTAATCTGCGCGTATTTCTCGGTCAGATCGGCGCGCCAGACGTTACGACCGTTAACCAGACCCGCGGAGAGCAGCCAGTCTGCAGGCAGTCGCTTGTGCAGTTCCGCTACATCGTCTTTGCCGTGAACCAGGTCAACGTGCAGGCCCTGAACCGGCAACGCGGTAATGGTGTTCAGGTTCGGCGTGACGCCCTCAAAATAGGTGGTCAGCAGCAGCTTCACCTGCCCCACCAGCGCGTCATATGCCGGTTTGAAAGCATCAAGCCAAACCTTGGGCAGTTCGAGCACCAGCGCCGGCTCGTCGATTTGCACCCACTGAATGCCGCGCTTGCCCAACTCAATCAGCACCTGTTTATAGACCGGCAGAATATCCTTCAGCAGGCTGAGCCGGTCAAATTGCTCGCCTTTTACTTTACCCAGCCACAGGTACGTGACTGGCCCAAGCAGCACGGGTTTCACCTGGTGGCCCAGCGCCAGCGCTTCGTCCACTTCATCCAGAAGCTGCGTCCAGGTCAGCCTGAACTGCTGACCCTTTACGAACTCCGGCACCATATAGTGATAGTTAGTGTTAAACCATTTAGTCATTTCCGCCGCTGCCGCTGGCTCACCCGTTGGCGCACGGCCACGGCCGATGCGGAACAGAGTATCGATATCTACCGATCCATCTTTGTTCTGATGACGAGCCGGCACGTTGCCAAGCAGCAGGCTGGTCGTCAGAACATGGTCGTACCAGGCGAAATCGCCCACCGGCAGCAGGTCAATCCCCGCCTGTTTTTGCTGATCCCAGTGACGGGCGCGCAGCTCGCGTCCCACCGCCAGCAGTTCTTCACGGGTGGCGTTACCCGCCCAGTAACTTTCTTGCGCTTTTTTCAGCTCGCGACGCAGGCCAACGCGAGGGAAACCGAGAGTGTGATTGCGGATTGTCATGGTGTGCCCCTTATGAAATTCGTTATTTAGACGTCCAGATGTTTACACATCTATAATTGGCAGGTACTGTATATTCCTCAAGCGCAAAATGTTCATGGCGAAGTGAAGGACTTTCATGATCGAGATAAAACACCTGAAAACGCTACAAGCGTTGCGGAACTGCGGCTCGCTCGCGGCGGCGGCGGCCACGCTGCACCAGACCCAGTCCGCCCTTTCTCACCAGTTCAGCGATCTGGAACAACGCCTCGGCTTCCGTCTTTTTGTGCGCAAGAGCCAGCCGCTGCGCTTTACGCCCCAGGGCGAGATCCTGTTGCAGCTGGCGAATCAGGTCCTGCCGCAGATCGCCAGCGCGCTCCAGGCGTGTAACGAACCGCAGCAGACCACGCTGCGTATCGCCATTGAGTGCCATAGCTGTATTCAGTGGCTGACCCCCGCGCTTGAGAACTTCCGCCAGAAATGGCCGCAGGTGGAGATGGACTTTAAATCCGGCGTGACGTTCGACCCGCAGCCCTCGCTGCAGCAGGGCGAGCTGGATCTGGTGATGACGTCCGATATTCTGCCGCGCAGCGGCCTGCACTATTCGCCGATGTTTGATTATGAAGTACGCCTGGTACTGGCGCCGGATCATCCGCTGGCGGCCAAAACGCGCATCACGCCAGAGGACCTGGCGACGGAAACGCTGCTGATTTACCCGGTTCAGCGCAGTCGTCTGGATATCTGGCGACACTTCCTGCAGCCCGCGGGCATCAGTCCGCAGCTGAAAAGCGTGGATAACACCCTGCTGTTGATTCAGATGGTGGCGGCCAGAATGGGTATCGCGGCGCTGCCGCACTGGGTGGTAGAGAGCTTTGAACGCCAGGGTCTGGTGGTGACCAAAACCCTGGGTGAAGGACTGTGGAGCCGGCTGTACGCCGCCGTACGCGATGGTGAGCAGCGTCAGCCGATTACGGAGGCGTTTATTCGCTCAGCGCGGAACCACGCGTGCGACCATCTTCCGTTTGTGCGGAGCGCGGAGCGACCCAGCGGCGATGGACCCACAGCGAAGCCAGGATCACCGCTCCCCCAATAAGGAAGCTCGGCCAGTGCGGCTGTTGCTGCCAGATGGCAAGGTTGACCAACAACCCTGCCGGAACATGTACGTTGTTCATGATCCCCAGCGTACCGGCGTCGACTTGCGTCGCGCCGTAATTCCACATGAAGTACCCCAACCCGGAAGCCACGACGCCCAGCCAGATCAGCACGCCCCACTGCACAGGGGTAGTCGGCAGCTTTTGTGGGTTACCGAGCATAAACCACGCCGCCACCGCGACCATCGCGGCCCCCATGTAGAACCAGGCGAACGCGTTATGCTGCGGCATCGGACGGGTTTCCATCAGGCGTTTGTAGCCCACCATGCCAATGGCGAAACTGATATTGGCGAGCTGGACGAACATCAGCCCGGTCCAGAAGTGATCGCTCACTTTGTCGTAGCGAATAATCGCCGCGCCGATCACCGCCAGCGCCGCGCTCAGCAGGTATCCCCAGCGCAGACGGCGTTTACTCAGCAGATCGTAAATCAGCGTGATGTAGAGCGGCGTCAGCACGGTAAAGAGCAGGAATTCCGAGACAGACAGATAGACGTAAGCCCGGAAGCTGAACAGGTACATGATGCCGAGCTGCATCGCCCCCACCAGCATGTACAGCACAATCGTTTTCAGCGACTGTCCGCGCGTGCGCAGAAACGGCAGGAACACCAGCGCCGCCAGCCCTACGCGCATCAGCACCGAGAAGTAGCTGTCGACTGAACCGGCAAGGTATTCGCCAATCAGGCTAAAGGAGAAGGCCCACAGGATAGTGGTGATAATGAGTAGCGCCACAATGCTTGTCTCTCAGAAAGAAGGACAGGCATTGTAGCGAACTCTTTAGTTGACATCTGAGCAATAAACAATCAAATGAAGATTATTCAAGGAACAGCTTGCGCAGGTATTTCGGTACCGCGTTGTCAGCGTTAGAACCAATCACCTCCAGCTCCGGGTGCAGATCTTTCAGACGCTGATGCGCGTTCTGCATGATGCAGCCCTTGCCCGCCATCGACAGCATTTCGGCATCGTTCATGCCGTCACCAAAGGCGATACAGTCTTTCAGCTCGAAGCCCAGACGTTTCGCGACCGCTTCCAGGGCGTGGCCTTTGGAGACACCTCCCGCCATCACTTCCAGACAGGTGAGCGTTGAGAAGCTGACGTTAACGCGATCGCCCCAGCGGGCATTGATCGCCTGTTCCAGCGGGAGCAGTTCTTCGTGGCTGTCGCAGGTGAAGAACACCTTACTGATCCCCTCTGGCTCAAGAAGGCCCGGCTCGTACAGGGAGTAGTTAAATACCGCTTCTTTAAAGAAACGCATTTCATCCGGACGGTGGCGGTTCATGAACCAGTCGTCGTCACGGTAAACGTTGGTGACGATAGCCGGGTTGTTGTGCACCACGCCAAACAGATCGGCGGCAATATCGCGATCCAGGTTGTGGGTGAAGATCAGGTTGCCGTCGGTATCATGCACGCGCGCACCGTTGGAGGTGATCATGTACGATTTGATCTCAAGATTATCGCGGATCTGCCCCACGTCGACATGGTGGCGGCCGGTGGCAAACACAAAGTTCACGCCCCGTGCCGTCAGCAGCTTTAGGGTCTCTTTCGCGTAAGGCGACAGGGTGTGGTCAGGGGAAAGCAGCGTGCCATCTAAATCAGATGCAACAACCTGGTACATAGGGATTTCAACCTCTGGTGGAAAACGATAATCAATTATGCCTGTTGAAAAATTCAACAATGGCGTTGAGCGCGACTGAGCGCATAGCGTCCTTTTCGAAAAGGATCTCATGGTAAGCGCCGTTGATGACCAGCGGTTTTCCCCCTTCGCAGGGGTGACCGGCGGCGGCGCGCAGTTCACAATAGCGGTCATGCATGCGGTTATCCACCACACGCTCTTCTTCCGCCTGGATCAGAAGCGTTGGCGTGTCATCATCGCCCACGCCTGCCAGCACCTGCTCACCGGCCAGAATACCTTCCCGCACCCAGTGCCAGGTCGGGCCGCCGACGCGTAAGCGTGGTTCATCGGCATAAAAGCGCAGGTTACGGCGATAACGCTGCCGACTGTGGGTTAAGACGTTGATGGCGAACGGCAGCGCGCGCCAGCGTCCGGTTCCGATGGCATAGCCTTCACGAATGCGCTGATGGCCCTCAGCCCAGTCAAGAAGATGGCGCACCATCCAGTCCGGGAAACGTATGACGATACCGTACATCGGCGCGGTCAGCGCAATCGCATCGCACTGGTGTTCATAACGCTGCAAAAACAGCGTCGATATCGCGCCCCCCATGGAGTGCGCAAGAATGTATCGCTTACGCCAGGGACCGGGCTGAACTTCCTGCTGCCAGAACGCGGCAAAATCGTCGACGTAATCGCTGAAGCGATCGACGTGCCCACGGTGCGTGTCCGGAAGCATGCGCCCGGACAGCCCCTGTCCACGGTGGTCGATGATCAGCACATCGAACCCCATATGGACCAGGTCGTAGGCCAGTTCGGCGTATTTAACGTAGCTTTCAATACGCCCCGGGCAGACCACGATGACCCGATCATTTTTTTCATTACGGAAACGAACGAAGCGCACCGGGATGCCCCCGACGCCCGTAAACGCATCTTCCTCACGCTGGCGCCAGAAATCGGTCAGCGGCCCCATGGAGAAAGCAGCAAATGCGTTTTCTCGTGTTTCCCAGTCCTTTTTCTGCTGAAACATCGGGTTTCTACTCACCTAAGCCAAGGAATATCGTTTTTTCGTAACCGGTCACAAAATGACTCAACAATAGCGTATTGTGGCATAAAAACAGACGTTTCGGGAGTTTCAAATGACCTTCGAGTGGTGGTTCGCTTACCTGCTGACATCCATCATCCTTAGCCTTTCACCGGGCTCGGGCGCCATTAACACCATGACCACCTCCATCAACCACGGCTATCGCGGTGCGGCGGCATCCATTGCCGGTTTGCAGACCGGGCTGGGCATTCATATCGTGCTGGTCGGGATTGGTCTGGGGACCCTGTTCTCCCGCTCCGTGCTGGCCTTTGAAGTGCTGAAATGGGCCGGGGCGGCGTATCTGATTTGGCTCGGCATCCAGCAGTGGCGCGCGGCAGGCTCCATCAACCTGAACACGCTCGCGCAGACGCAAAACCGCGGTCATCTGTTTAAGCGCGCGGTGTTCGTCAACCTGACCAACCCGAAAAGCATTGTGTTCCTCGCCGCGCTGTTCCCGCAGTTTATCGTGCCACATCAGCCCCAGGTGATGCAGTACGTGGTGCTGGGCGCGACCACCATTATTGTCGATATCATCGTAATGATTGGTTACGCGACGCTGGCGCAGCGGATTGCGGCGTGGATTAAAGGGCCTAAGCAGATGAAGGCCCTGAATAAAGTCTTTGGTTCGCTGTTCATGCTGGTTGGCGCGCTGCTTGCGTCAGCGCGTCATGCTTAGCGAGAAATAATAAGATGAATGCCGAAGCCGGCGAACAGCGCGCCGGCGAAGCCGTCAATCCACTTCGCGATACGCTGGTAGCCACGGCGCATCGCCGGTAAGGCAAACAGGCTGGCCACGATGGTAAACCAGGCAAAGGTTTCCACAACGATCAGCAGGAAGATACCCCAGCGTGCGCCCGCACCGACGCTATCACCCACAAACAGCGAGAACACGGAGCCGAAATAGATAATCGCTTTCGGGTTCGCCAGGTTGGTCAGCAGCCCTTTTACAAAGCTGCGGCCGCCCGTTGCCAGCTCTACCTTTGGCTCTTCCGGTTTTTTCTCTTCTTTCTTCAGCGCCCCGCGCAGCATCTGGTAGCCCATCCAGCACAGGTACAGCCCGCCGCCGACCATAATGATGTTATGCAGCCAGGCCATCTTCGCCAGGATCAGGTTCAGACCGAGCAGCGCAACGGCCGCCCAGACCATAACGCCCATGGTGATACCGAGCACGCCCATCATCGCCTCTTTGCGGGAGCGGCTGACGGCCGTTTGTGACACGAAGAAAAAGTCAGGTCCCGGGCTCATCAGCGCAACAATGTGCACTAACGCCACGGTGAGAAATAGCATCAACATAATTAACTCGCGGGGAAATAATTCAGTGAGTCATCATCCTGGCACTTTTTCGCCCGGCTGACTACTCCTCATCATCACCGTCGGCGTGAGAACGGATGAGCGCCATAAACTCTTTACCGAAGCGCTCCAGCTTGCGCGTGCCGACGCCGTTGACGCTGAGCATTTCGCTGGCGCTGAGCGGCATCTGCTCGGCCATCTCAATCAGGGTCGCGTCGTTGAACACCACGTAAGGCGGGATATTCTCTTCATCGGCGATGGCTTTACGCAGCTTGCGCAGTTTGGCGAACAGCTTGCGGTCGTAGTTGCCGCCGTACGATTTTTGCATCACCCGCGGCTTGAGGGCGACCACGCGCGGCACGGCGAGCTTCAGTTCAACGTCACCGCGCAGGACCGGACGCGCCGCTTCGGTCAGCTGTAGCGCGGAGTGCTGAGCAATGTTCTGTGTGGCAAAGCCGAGGTGGATCAGCTGACGAATAATGCTGACCCAGTGCTCGTGGCTCTGGTCCTTGCCAATACCGTAGACAGGCAGCTTGTCGTGGCCCATATCGCGGATACGCTGGTTGTTGGCACCGCGCAGCACCTCCACCACGTAGCCCATCCCGAAGCGCTGGTTCACGCGGTAAATGGTCGAGAGTGCCTTACGTGCGTCCATCAAACCATCGTACTGTTTCGGCGGATCCAGGCAGATATCGCAGTTACCGCACGGCTCCTGTCGCCCTTCGCCAAAGTAGTTGAGCAGCACCAGACGACGGCAGGTTTGCGCTTCGGCAAACGCGCCCATCGCGTTGAGCTTGTGGCGTTCGATATCCTGCAACTGCCCCTGCGGTTTTTCCTCCAGACAGCGGCGCAGCCACGCCATATCGGCCGGATCGTAAAACAGCATCGCTTCCGCAGGCAGGCCGTCACGCCCGGCGCGGCCAGTTTCCTGATAGTAGGATTCGATATTGCGCGGAATGTCGAAGTGCACCACAAAGCGCACGTTCGGCTTGTTGATGCCCATCCCGAACGCCACCGTCGCAACCACGATCTGCAGATCATCGCGCTGGAATTTCTCCTGCACGTCGGCGCGGATGTGGTTCTCTAACCCGGCGTGATAGGCGGCGGCGCTAAAGCCGCGGTTTTGCAGCCGCGCGGCGGTGTCTTCCACCTTCGCACGACTGTTGCAGTAGATGATGCCGGACTTGCCGCGCTGCTCCTGGACGTAGCGCAGGAGCTGATCCAGCGGCTTGAATTTTTCCATCAGCATGTAGCGGATGTTGGGGCGGTCGAAGCTGCTGACCTGAATATAGGGGTCGTTTAGCCCCAGCAGACGAACGATATCCAGACGGGTGGTGTCATCTGCCGTGGCGGTAAGCGCCATAAATGGCAGCTCGGGGAAGCGCTGACGCAGCTGGCCGAGGGCGGCGTATTCCGGGCGGAAATCGTGTCCCCACTGGGAAATACAGTGCGCTTCATCCACCGCCAGCAGGACCGGATTCCAGTGCGCGAGATGGTCGAGGAAGTTATCCAGCATCAGGCGTTCCGGCGCGATATACAGCAAACGGATCTGCCCGGTGCGGCACCCGGCCATCACCTCTTGCTGCTGCTCCCGGGTTTGGGTCGAGTTAAGGCAGGCCGCCGCCACGCCGTTGGCGAGCAGTTGGTCAACCTGGTCTTTCATTAGCGAAATAAGCGGGGATACCACGACCGTCAGGCCGTTAAGCACCAGCGCGGGCACCTGATAACAGAGGGATTTACCGCCGCCGGTCGGCATCACCACCAGGCAGTCACGGCCTTCCAGCACCGTTTCAATGATGGTTTCCTGACCAGGGCGGAACTGCTGGTAGCCAAAGGTTTCATGCAAAACCTGTTTAGCCAGCGACTCCTGATTCAATACTTCCGCCTGCGCCACATTAACCCCATATGCCTGAAATGAAACAGGCGCTATTTTCAGCGCCTGAGAGAGAAACTTCAACGTTTAACGCAAAAACATTCGAGCAACCTAGAGAATATCGTTCAGCATCACGCCCACGCCGACGCGGGTCTGGTTGAAGTTGTAATCGATAAGCGACTCGCCGTAGCCGCTGTAGACTTGCGTATAAAGGCGAACATGCTTGCTTACCGGATAGCTTAAGCCCACTTCCGCACCGCCGTAGCCGGTGTTCCAGTTGTACTGGCCTTTCGCACTCAGCACGGCATCACCTAGCTGGTAACCGACTTTAAGCTGGTAGTAGCCCATGTATTTGGTGATGTCCGGGTTGTCATCCGTGCTGCCGACCACATACCACGGCTTCACTTCCACCATCCAGTTACCGTTCTGCGCCATCAGGCGCGTATAGGCGCGGTTCCAGCTACGGGATGTCGGATCGGAACGGCCGTTAGAATCATGGTTAAAGCCCACTTCGACGTCGCGCAGCGTCCAGCCGGCAAATTCATAATCCGTTGCGAAGCCGAGGAACAGCTGCGGCTCATAGTTGGTTTCGCGGAACGGTGAGGATTCCCCGCTGTTAGAGAGCTGCCACCAGGACTTCTGCGTATAAGAGGCACCAAACACCGAGTTCGGCCCCAGAATGCCGCGCCAGAACGGGAAGGCGAGGCTGAGCTGGAACTTCACCTCATCTTTACGCGCATTATCAGACCAGTTATAGGAGCTTATCGCCTCTTTGTTGAGATCGCTGGTCTGGGTATAAATCACGTAGTTGGTGTCATACGGATAGAGCGTGAACGGATTGTCATGCTCCTGAAGAAGGTTCGCGATAATGCTACCGTGAACGGCAGGCTTATCGTGCACCTCTTTGATTGTCGCTTCCTGCGCATAGGCTGTGAGGGGCAGCGAAACCGCCGCCAGTAACCAGGCCAGATACGTCCGCATCGGTGGTGTTCTCCTGCAAAAGAGTAAAATTGATTGAATAGTTATGTGGCGAACATTCTACAGACTTCTGCGACAACTGCTGCATCCTCGTTTCTGAAAGTGGCATTCCTCGTTGCTGAGGCATAAAATCAACATTTCGTTAACAATAAGGATGTGATGCCTCATGTCAGCCATGCTTACCGCCGAAGAAGTGTTAAAACTCGTGGGCGAGATTTTTGTTTACCATATGCCGTTTAACCGCGCGCTGGGACTGGAGCTGGAGCGTTACGAGAAGGACTTTGCCCAACTGAGCTTCAACAACCAGCCGATGATGGTAGGGAACTGGGCGCAAAGTATTTTGCACGGCGGGGTGATTGCCTCCGCGCTGGACGTGGCGGCAGGTCTGGTCTGCGTGGGCAGTACGCTGACGCGCCATGACACCATTAACGAAGACGAGCTTCGCCAGCGTCTGGCGCGCATGGGCACCATTGATTTACGCGTCGACTATCTTCGTCCGGGGCGCGGAAATCGCTTTACCTGTACCAGCAGCCTGCTGCGCGCAGGGAATAAAGTCGCCGTGGCGCGCGTTGAGTTACACAACGAAGAACAGGTTTATATCGCCAGCGCAACCGCCACTTATATGGTGGGTTGAGGCGGGAAAATCGGGTAAAATTGATTCACTTTTTTGTAACGGATTTTCCCGATGGATGCTAAACAGACGCGGCAGGGCGTTTTACTCGCCCTTGCCGCTTATTTTATTTGGGGTATCGCCCCGGCGTACTTCAAGCTTATCGCCTACGTTCCGGCTGACGAGATCCTCACTCACCGCGTCATCTGGTCGTTCTTCTTTATGATTGCGCTGATGAGCCTCAGCCGTCAGTGGTCGGGCGTCAAAACGCTACTGCAGACCCCGAAGAAGATCTTCCTGCTGGCACTCTCTGCCGTGCTGATTGGTGGTAACTGGCTGCTGTTTATCTGGGCAGTGAATAACCATCACATGCTCGAGGCGAGCCTGGGATACTTTATTAACCCGCTGGTGAATATTGTGCTGGGGATGATTTTCCTCGGCGAACGCTTCCGTCGTATGCAGTGGTTAGCGGTGATTCTGGCCTTCTGCGGCGTGCTGGTGCAGCTGTGGACATTCGGCTCGCTGCCGATTATCGCCCTCGGTCTGGCGTTCAGCTTTGCCTTCTACGGCCTGGTTCGCAAGAAGATTGCGGTGGAAGCGCAGACGGGGATGCTGTTTGAAACCCTCTGGCTGCTGCCGGTGGCGGCGATTTATCTCTTCGGCATCGCCGACAGTCCAACCAGCCATATGGGCAGCAACCCGTGGTCGCTGAACCTGATGCTGATGGCGGCGGGCGTGGTAACTACCATCCCACTGCTGTGCTTCACCGGTGCAGCGACGCGCCTGCGTCTCTCCACTCTGGGCTTCTTCCAGTACATTGGCCCGACGCTGATGTTCCTGCTGGCAGTGGTGTTCTACGGCGAAGTGCCGGGGGCAGATAAGATGGTGACGTTCGCCTTTATCTGGGTAGCGCTGGCGATTTTCGTTGCGGATGCGATTTATACCCAACGCAGAGTGCGTAAAGGGCTGTAGTGCCTTTTTGCCGGATGGCGGCTGCGCCTTATCCGGCCTACAGGATCTGTAGGCCCGGTAAGCGTAGCGCCACCGGGCGGATTCTTAAAGCCAGTTACGACGCTTAAAGTACAGATACGGCGCCAGGCCCGCGAGGATCATAAAGATAATCGCCCCCGGGTAACCAAAGCTCCACTTCAGCTCCGGCATAAACTCGAAGTTCATCCCGTAGCTGGAGGCCACCAGCGTCGGCGGCAGGAACACCACGGACACCACCGAGAAGATCTTGATGATGCGGTTCTGCTCGATGTTGATAAAGCCCATCGCCGCCTGCATCAGGAAGTTGACCTTCTGGAACAGAGATTCGTTGTGCGGCAGCAGGGACTCGATATCTCGTAAGATCTCACGCGCCTGCTCCAGCTGACCGCCCGGCAGACGCGCCTTGCGCACCAGGAAGTTCAGCGCGCGCTGGGTATCCATCAGACACAAACGCACCTTCCAGCCGATATCTTCCAGCTCTGCCAGCGTGGACAACGCTTCGTCATATTCGTCGCCCTGATGGCCTTCCATGATCACCCGGCTCAGCTTTTCCAGATCGCTGTAGATGTTTTCAATTTCATCCGCCAGCTGTTCAATTTTGGTCTCGAACAGATCGAGCAGCAGTTCGTACGCGTTGCCGTCTACCATCGCCTGGCTGCGGGCGCGCATGCGGTAGAGACGGAATGCCGGCAGCTCACGTTCGCGCAGGGTAAACAGACGACCGTCGCGAATGGTAAACGCCACGGTGGAGTTACCCGCGTGGTCTTCGGCATCTTCAAAGAAGAAGAAGGAGTGAATGTGCAGACCGTCTTCGTCTTCAAAAAAACGCGCGGATGCTTCGATGTCTTCCAGTTCCGGGCGCGTTGCCAGGCTTTGCCCTAGCTCAGATTGTACGCGAAGGCGCTCATCGTCGTCCGGCTCGACCAGATCCACCCATACGGCATCAATGAGGGGCTGTGACTCTTCGGCTTCAAGCCGAGTCAGTCGGTTATTTTCGAGTTGAAATGCGCTCAACATGACCGGGACTCCCAATGCAAAAAATATCGGACAGTTCGGTGGGCACACAGAAACAAATTGGGTTTCAGACCATTAAACAGCCTGACTCAGCGCGACGGGAATAGAGCAGTCGCTGACAACCACTAAGGCCATCAGCAAGAGGAGATAGCCTTAGGAGTTGTTCCTGGATGACAGGGAATTGAGCCAGTATCTACTGGGTGTGTCCAAGGCGAATGTCCTCTTAGCGTAATCGTGCGCGCATGTTACGCCAGCTATAACTGTGGCGTCAACACGCAACGGAACGCTGAAGGGCATTAATTGACCTTCACTGTATAAGGCTAGCAGATTATTGCAAAATAATGATATTTTTCTGAATGTTAGACTGTTTCCAGCTTCGCGTAGGCCGCCACCAGCCATTTGATCCCCTGCCCCTGGAACGCCACCTGCAGGCGGCTGTGCTCGCCGCTGCCTTCCAGATTCACAATGGTACCTTCGCCAAACTTCGAATGGCGCACGCGCTGGCCCAGCTTGTAGCCGGTGTCGGTTTCCGCAATCGGCGAGCCCATGCGCTGATGGCTGACCGGGCGGCTGATGCTCGCCCGCAGACGTACCTCCTCCACGCACTCTTCCGGCAGTTCACCGATAAAGCGCGACGGACGGTGATAGACCTCTTTACCGTACAGACGGCGGGTTTCGGCGTAGGTCAGCGTTAGCTTTTGCATCGCACGCGTCACACCCACGTAGGCCAGACGACGCTCCTCTTCCAGACGCCCGCCCTCATCCAGCGACATCTGGCTCGGGAACATCCCTTCTTCCATGCCAACGATGAACACCTGCGGAAACTCCAGACCTTTGGCGGAGTGCAGGGTCATGAGCTGAACCGCATCCTGCCAGGTGTCCGCCTGCCCTTCCCCCGCTTCCAGCGCGGCGTGAGAGAGGAACGCCTGCAGCGGCATCAGATCTTCGTCTTCTTCGTTGTAGCTGAACTGGCGCGTTGCCGTGACCAGCTCCTCTAAGTTCTCGATTCGGGTCTGGCCCTTCTCGCCTTTTTCCTGCTCGTACATGGTGCGCAGGCCCGAGTCTTTAATCACCCGGTCGGTCTGCACGTGCAGCGGCATGTCGGCGGTTTCCTGCGCCAGGGCGTCAATCAGCTCAAGGAAGCGCTGCAGGGCGCTGGCTGCGCGTCCGGCAAGGGCCTTTTCCTGCAGCAGCTCGCGGCACGCCTGCCACAGCGTCAGCTGGCGGTCGCGCGAGGCCTGACGCACCACGTCCAGCGTACGGTCGCCAATCCCGCGGGTTGGGGTGTTCACCACGCGTTCAAACGCCGCGTCGTCGTTACGGTTGGCAATCAGACGCAGATACGAGAGCGCATCTTTGATTTCCTGGCGTTCGAAGAAGCGCATGCCGCCGTAAATGCGGTACGGCATGCCCACCTGCAGCAGCGCCTCTTCCAGCACGCGCGACTGGGCGTTGCTGCGATAGAGAATGGCGCACTGCTCCAGCGCGCCGCCGTTGTCCTGCCAGGTTTTGATGCGGTTGACCACGAAGCGCGCTTCGTCGAGTTCGTTAAACGCGCAGTAAATCGAAATCGGTTCGCCGTCGACGCCGTCGGTCCACAGCTTTTTACCCAGACGCCCGTTGTTGTTCTCAATCAGGGCGTTGGCCGCGCTCAGAATGTTGCTGGTTGAGCGGTAGTTCTGCTCCAGACGGATAGTTTCCGCGCCGGGGAAATCGTTGAGGAAGCGCTGGATGTTCTCCACCTGCGCCCCGCGCCAGCCGTAGATCGACTGGTCATCATCGCCCACGATCATTACCTTGCCGGTATCACCGGCCAGCAGGCGGATCCACGCGTACTGGATGTTGTTGGTATCCTGGAATTCGTCCACCAGGATATTGGTGAAGCGTTCACGGTAGTGCTGCAGGATGTGCGGCTTGTTGAGCCACAGCTCGTGGGCGCGCAGCAGCAGCTCGGCAAAATCCACCAGGCCGGCGCGATCGCACGCTTCCTGATAGGCCTTGTAGACGTTCTGCCAGGTCTGCTCGACCGGGTTGCCGAAGCTCTGAATGTGATGCGGGCGCAGCCCTTCGTCTTTCTGGCCGTTGATGTACCACATCGCCTGACGCGGCGGCCACTGCTTCTCATCGAGGTTCATCGCCTTGATCAGGCGCTTCAGCAGACGGAGCTGGTCTTCGCTGTCGAGGATCTGGAAATCCTGCGGCAGGTTGGCGTCCATGTGGTGCGCACGCAGCAGGCGGTGCGCCAGACCGTGGAAGGTACCGACCCACATGCCGCCCTGGCTGGTGCCCATCAGCTGCGCGATGCGGTGGCGCATCTCCGCCGCCGCCTTGTTGGTGAACGTGACCGCCATAATGGAGTACGGCGAGCAGTTTTCCACGCTCTGCAGCCAGGCGATACGGTGAACCAGCACGCGCGTCTTACCACTGCCCGCTCCAGCCAGCACCAGCAGGTTGGTGCGCGAGGCGGCAACCGCGTCACGCTGTTTGTCATTAAGGCTGTCGAGCAGGTAAGAAACGTCCATTGGCACCGTCACGTCATGTCGGGCAGGCGAAGCGCATTCGCCAAAACCCTGTTAATTTATACAGAACAATTGATGATTATATCAGCGTCGTGAGGGATGCCAACCGCGAAATTTCCACGTGCGGCAGAAGACGGCTATCGGAGGCGATCATCAAGTCAGCGTTTTCCGGCTTGATCCAGCAGGCCTGCATGCCGCAGCGGATAGCGCCCGCCACGTCTGTGGTCAGGTCATCCCCCACGTGCAGGATCTCACCCAGCGGCAGGTTAAGCTTATCTGCCGCCAGATGGTACATGTCACTGAACGGCTTCGCGCGCCCGTGAGGACCCGCACGCAGCACGAATTCAAAGTAATCGCTCAGGCCAAACAGCTCCGGCTGGGCATTGCCGTTGGTGATGGCCACCAGTGGCCACTTTTCGGCAAGCTTCGCCAGCGTGTCGTGGGTTTCCTGCGGCACGTCGATACGGCTGCGCCATTTGGCGAAGTTTTCCATGGCCGCTTCTGCCCCAATGGCGGCATCCTGCGCACTCAGGCCCACATTCAGCATCGCCTGCTCAACCGCGCGACGACGCCATTCGGTCACGTCGTGGTAAATGTCCGGCTCGGTCTCCCGCAGGGACTGGCGCAGCTTCTGGAAATCCTTGTTCTGTATCGCCTTCAGCGCGGGATGGTAGTTCTGCACAAACGCCAGAGACTCCTGCTCGGTACGCAGGATCACCTCGCGGTTGTCATAAAGAGTGTCATCAAGGTCAAACGTCAGGGCTGAGATCTGACCGAGTGGGCGGTAAAAACGCATTATTTCCCCCGTTTGGCGCGTGGATGCGCCGCGTCATACACCGAGGCAAGGTGTTGGAAGTCTAAGTGGGTATAAATTTGTGTGGTCGACAGGTTCGCATGGCCAAGCAGTTCCTGCACGCCGCGCAGATCGCCGCTCGACTCAAGCATATGTGTTGCAAAGGAGTGGCGCAGCTTGTGCGGATGCACGTGGCTGTTTAAACCCTGCTTAATGCCCCACTCCGCAAAGCGCTTCTGCACGTTACGCGCCGAGATCCGCTTGCCGAGTTTCGACAGGAACAGCGCATCTTCGTCGGAGCCAAACAGCCCGCGCAGGTCAAGCCAGTGCTCAATCCAGGAGACCGCATTGCGGCCAATCGGCAGGCGGCGCTCTTTGCTGCCCTTACCCATTACCCACACTTCGCCCGATTCCAGATCGAGATGCTTGAGATCAAGGTTGACGAGTTCAGACAGACGCAGCCCGGCACCGTACATCACCTCCAGCATCGCGCGGTCGCGCACGGCCAGCGGATCGTTCAGATCGATATCCAGCAGGCGGTTTACGTCGTCAACGTCAATATTTTTAGGCAGATGGCGCGGCGCCTTCGGCGTGGCGATCCCTTTTGCCGGGTTGGCTTTTAAGCCTCCCTGGCTGACCAGCCAGTCGAAGAAGCTGCGCAGCGCTGAGAGCCTGAGCGCCAGGCTCGCCGGGCTGAGGTTTTTTTTACGGCTACGCACAACAAACCCGCGTACCGTCGCAGCATCACATTGTTGCCAGCTTTTCAGGCCGATTTCGTCGGCGATCTGCATGATGGCATCAAGCTGACGCTGATAGTTAAGCAGCGTAATGGGGCTAAGCTGACGCTCCACGCCGAGATAGCGCAGAAAGCGCGAGACGTCAGTGGCGAGCAGTCCGTCCGTCATACGCGCTCAATCCAGCGCTCCAGCAGCTCAGGCAGCATCAGGGCGATCTCCTGCAGCAGGTGCGTGGCTTGCCCCTGCTCATAGTGATGCGCGTCGCGGCTGGTAAATAAGATGACGCCCAGATCGCCATCGCGCCCCATCAGCGACATCGCCACCGATCCAATCGCTTTGGCCTCTGGCAACACCACCAGCAGCTCAGGCCCGTTAAGCGGCCCCAGATAGTGGTGTTCATGGCCCAGACGCTGTATGCGCAGCGGTTCAAACGCCTGACGGCTCAGTGCCAGATGGGTAAATCCCGACGGCGCGCCGATACGCCAGCGGTCAGGGAAAAGACGAATCGTTGCGCCCGCCAGCCCCAGCTCGCGCGCCCAGCGGTGGAAGCGGCTGAGGAACTCGTCAAGGCTGTGCGCCGACGCCAGACGCGCCTGCAGATGCAGCAGACGATAGAACAGGCTTTCGTTGGTGCTGGCCTGCTCCATCAGCAGCGTCATGTTCTCTTCGAGCTGGTTGATGTGGTTGCGCGCGCGCGCCATGTGCCATTCCACCAGCGACACGGTCCCGCGAACCGGATGCGGCACGCGCATCTCTTCGACGACGCGTGCATTGCGAATAAAAAACTCAGGATTGCGCAGCAGATAATCAACAACAGCTCTGTCGTCCAGTTCCGTCACTGTTTCCTGCAGTTCTTCCCCTGGTTGTTTCATAGATGGATAAACCCGTCATAGACATGTGCCGCCGGGCCAGTCATATACAGTGGATGACCCGGTCCTTTCCAGGCGATATCAAGCCGACCGCCCGGTAATTCCACGCGAACCTCTTCTGCCAGTAACCCCTGGGAGATGCCCACGGCCACTGCCGCACAGGCTCCGCTTCCGCAGGCCTGAGTTTCGCCCGCGCCGCGCTCATAAACCCGCAGACGAATGTGCTCGCGCTTCACTACCTGCATAAAACCGATGTTCGCGCGCTCCGGGAAACGTTCGTGGCTTTCCAGCACCGGGCCGAGCGTTTCGACCGCCGCGGTTTCCACATCATCAACCTGAATCACGCAGTGTGGGTTACCCATTGAGACGACGCCGCACAATACTGTCTGCTCGGCCGCCCGCATAATATAGGTCTTTTCCGCTTTGTTTGCGCGAAACGGTACGACGGAGGGCTCGAAGTTAGGTTCGCCCATGTTCACGCGCACCAGCTCATCATCGGTGACGCTGAGCACCATGCGACCATTGGCCGTGCTGACGCGAATATCACGTTTGTTGGTCAGCCCTTTCAGACGGACAAAGCGGGCGAAACAGCGCGCGCCGTTGCCGCACTGGTTAACTTCGCTGCCGTCTGCGTTAAAAATACGGTAGTGGAAATCGAGGTCGGGATCGTACGGCGGCTCAACCACCAGCAGCTGATCGAACCCCACGCCCAGATGCCGATCCGCCAGACGACGGATCAGTTCCGGGAGAAAAACACATTCTGCGTTACCGCGTCGACGACCATAAAATCGTTGCCAAGGCCATGCATTTTAGAGAACTGCATCATTTGCTCCATTGCGCGGGTACAGAACGTTGTCGTCAGAGATTAACCTGAGTCGGGCCGCCGTTGTCGCCACGGTCGTTAGTGTTTGGCGTGGAAGACTCAATGCCGCTGTTAACCGGTTTCGTCGGCGGCGGTGCGGTTTTATCCGCAGGCGGAAAGTACAGTGGTCCCTTCAGTCCGCAGCCAGTCAGGCTAAACAGCGTGATGAGAACGGCAAGCGTTCGGAAAGCGTTTTTCATTATAAAGTTGCCCGTAAGTTCAAATCTGTTTCTATCATCGCAGGAGAAGACACAAAAGCAAGAGTTTGCCGCTTTCCTGCAACGGGAATTATTTAGGGTTATACTGCCGGCATCACGAAAAACAGGAACAAAACCATGAACGACAGTGAATTCCATCGCCTTGCCGACAACCTGTGGATGACCATCGAAGAGCGTATTGACGACTGGGACGGCGACAGCGATATCGATTGTGAAATCAACGGCGGTATTCTGACCCTGAGCTTCGAAAATGGCAGCAAAATTATTATTAACCGCCAGGAGCCGCTTCACCAGGTCTGGCTGGCCGCTAAACAGGGCGGCTATCATTTCGATCTGAAAGACGGGGAATGGGTTTGCGACCGCAGCGGCGTGCCGTTCTGGGATCTGCTGGAACAGGCCGCGACTGCACAGGCGGGTGAGGCGGTGAGTTTCAGGTAGTTTTGTCGCCCGGCAACAGCGACTCGAACCGTAGGCCGGGTAAGCGTAAGCGCCACCCGGCGAAAAGGCTCAGGAGAAATACTGCTGCAACAGCGGCGCGGTGTCCTGATTCGCAGGTGCGGCAGGCGTGACGGCCTGGGTGCGGAACGGAATCACCTGCGTACGACCGTCGACGTTCACAATCTGGTAGAACTGCGGCAGGTTAAAGTTGATAAAGCTTGAGCCGTAGGTAAAGCGGTCATGCGAAGAGGAGTAGAAGCGGCTGACGTCGCGCACCAGCTCCTCTTTACTGCCTTCACAGTGGTGATACACCTCGGCGCGGTTGGTCTCATCCAGAATGTAGATGTTAAACCCGGCGTTATCACCCGACTCCTCAAAGAAGAACTGAATAATCCCTTCACTGGCAAAGCCGTCCACCACCTGCGGAAGCTTAACGTGGTTGGTTTCCACCTGCACCGACAGGCCATGCAGCTTGTTATGCGAAATCGCGCCGTAGAATTCGATGGCGTTTTCCAGCTTCTGTACCGACACGTTGAGGCGTTCAAAGAACAGGCCCCAGGTCTGGCCGGAGACGCGCAGCGCCTTAAAGCGCCCGGTTTCCTGACGGGTACTGGAGAGACGCAGTTCGATACATTCCGAGACCAGCTGCTGCACGCGGGTACGAATCAATCCACGCAGGTGCTGGCTGTAGCAGAACACTTCCACGCTGTCCGGCGGCGCGGCATCCTGGTGCATCTTGCCGAGAATGGTTTTCAGCGCCTCGATCATCGCCTGCTCGCCGTTGAAGTGCAGGGTACGCACTTCGTTCCACGAGTTGCGGTAGAGCAGGTCCACGCTGCCGACCAGGCAGTTTTGCTGCTCGCCAAAGCTAAAGACGTCCAGCTTGCGGAAGTCAAAATGGACCACCTGATTGCGGAAGGCCGCGGTCGGGTCATATTCCAGGTTGACGATGATCGCCAGATGGCGAATCTCGCACGGGCTGTAGAGCGCTTTTGGCGTCGGCGCAGGCAAGCGCAGCGGGAAGTGGTGCGACACATCCGCGACCATCTCCTGCAGCTTAGCGAGATCGACCACCTCGTTGCCTTTGATAAACAGGCGCGTGCGCGAGGTTAGCAGGCCGTTAAACCAGGCCCAGGCCACCAGCTTGTTCAGATAGCGGTTATATTCCAGCGGCTGATGGCTGATGATGGAATCCATGCTTGGCGCACGGTTATACAGATACCACCCGGTGCGGTTCGCGCGGCCCGGCGGCACGTAGATAAAGGTCAGGTTCGGTTCTGACAGGTCAGGCGAAATCTGCGGGTTAACCAGCGTGACTTTACCCGGCAGCGCTTCAAACGCGGCGTACAGCTTACGGGTCAATACCCCGATATCCTGCGGACTGGCGGAAACGCTGAGGTTGTTACGGCGCGCAAAGCGGATCAGGTTACGGTAGCTTTGCATCATTGCATCGAGCAGTTCGTTGTGCGCTTCACGCACCTGATCGATTTTCCAGTTGGCCCGGTTGTCGAGCATGGACAGACGCGCTTCGTCCCATCCCCACTCTTTGACTAACTGACTGACCACTTCACGACGCCAGCCCACGCAGGCGCGCTCGCGGCTCAACTTCTCACAGACTTTGAGATAGAAACATCGACGCACCAGGTCAAGACGCGTAGTGTCATCAATGGCTTTCAGGTATTCGGTCACGCGCTCCAGCATCATGCAGTAGGCGTCGAGCCCGAAGGAGACGATTTCCCCGTCGTGCAGTCGCTGCTTGATGTCTTTCGCCAGCAGGCGCGGCGTCGGGTATTCCCAGGAATAGGCTTCAAGCAGCAGCGTTTTGAGCACCGCTTTGTACGGCGAGTCGATACTCTTATAGAGCTGCCAGAGGCTTGCGCCGAAGTACTCTTCCGCAGACAGAGAGCTGAGACCGCCGAGGTCCAGCCATTCGTTTGGCGTCAGTACGCCCTGCGCGTAAAGCGACATGACGTAATCGTCGTAATGCTCTTCCTCTTCACACGGGACCATATTCCACAGAATACGCTTCCCGGCCAGACGCACAGCAGTACGGTAGAATTCATCCAGCAACAGGATGTGCTGGGTCGAGCCGCAGTCCTCACCACCCAGACTGCCGCTTTCGTTATGGCGGAAACGGTTTTCATCAATCAGGAAGAAGCTAACTTCCACACCGAGCGATGCCGCCCAGCTCTCCAGCAGGCTGCATTTACGCTGCAGCAGCTGACGCTCTTCGTTATCGAGCCAGGACTGATGGCAGACCCAGATGTCCAGGTCCGAAGAACAGCTTTGCCCTACCGATGAGGTGCTCCCCATTGAGTAAACACCGGTAATCGGCAGTTCACCTTTTGGGGACTCCTGCGGCGGCATGCCACGGTAGAGTTCCAGCTCGTTCAAATAATGCTGTTGGGTTTCATCAGGCGTGAAAAGGCAAATGCCCTGGGGAACGTTACCATCAAGGTAGCCAGGCATCAGCGGGTGGTGATAGTGCAATAATGTCGGCAGCAGACTGTATACCTGCTGGAAAGCAGGGCCCATAGCAGCAAGCGCGCGATCCACACGCAGTTGATTTATGGCATCCAGTCTCTGTTTCAGAGTCTCAATATAGAGGTACAAGACGTATCGCCTGATGTTTCCGGGTGTCGCAGCTATTCAAAACACGAGTAACAGCGGACCCGCAGTATTTCAAAAAGATAACCGTTACCCTTTTTCGCCCTTATCATTTTTGGTGGTACCGACGAAAAAATGGTCTAAAACGTGATCAATTTAACACCTTGCCGATTGACCGTAAAGAAAGATGCGCTACATACAAGTGTAGCACCGTTCTGTACGTGTAAATTCCTGAATACGGCTATGGCTGACGAATACGCCGCCTTGTCCCTCTCACGCTTCATCAACCGTAAAACTGCCATCCCAGAGTCAACAATGTTAGGATGGTTAGCGATTGATAATGACGGTAACAAGCATGTTAGACAATGTTTTGAGAATTGCCACACGCCAAAGCCCTCTCGCGCTCTGGCAGGCACATTATGTGAAGCAGCGCCTGGAAGCCTGCCACAGCGGATTGCGCGTCGAGCTGGTGCCGATGGTCACGCGCGGTGACGTGATCCTCGATACGCCGCTGGCGAAAGTGGGCGGCAAAGGCCTGTTCGTCAAAGAACTGGAACTGGCATTGCTTGAGAACCGCGCCGATATCGCCGTACATTCGATGAAAGACGTGCCCGTCGAGTTCCCGGAGGGGCTGGGGCTGGTGACCATCTGCGAGCGCGAAGATCCGCGCGATGCGTTTGTCTCTAACCGCTATGACTCGCTCGACGCGCTGCCAGCGGGTAGCGTGGTTGGCACGTCCAGTTTACGCCGTCAGTGTCAGCTGGCGGAGCGTCGTCCCGATCTGATCATTCGCTCGCTGCGCGGTAACGTCGGCACGCGTCTGGGCAAGCTGGATAACGGCGATTACGATGCCATTATTCTCGCCGTTGCCGGCCTGAAGCGTCTGGGGCTGGAGGAACGTATTCGCGTGGCGCTGCCGCCAGAGCTGTCGCTGCCGGCTGTTGGTCAGGGTGCTGTCGGCATCGAGTGCCGTCTGGACGATGCACGTACCCGCGCGCTGCTTGCTCCACTGAATCATGACGAAACCGCTACCCGCGTAAAAGCGGAGCGGGCGATGAATACCCGCCTCGAAGGCGGGTGCCAGGTTCCGATTGGCAGCTATGCTGAATTGACGAATGGCGAACTGTGGCTGCGCGCGCTGGTAGGCGCCCCGGACGGTTCGCAGATGGTACGCGGCGAACGTCGCGGAAAAGCGCAAGATGCCGAGCAGCTTGGCGTGTCGCTGGCGGAAGAATTGCTGGATAACGGCGCCCGCGAGATTCTGGCTGACGTTTACAATGGAGAACCCCCTGCATGAGTATTCTCGTCACCCGCCCTTCTCCCGCAGGAGAGCAGTTAGTGAGCCGTCTGCGCACACTGGGGCAGGTGGCCTGGAGTTTTCCGCTCATTGAATTCTCCCCCGGTCGCGAGCTCTCTGCGCTCGCCGACCAGATGAATACCCTTCAGGACGGTGACCTGCTGTTTGCGCTGTCGCAGCATGCCGTGGAATTTGCCCACGCACAGCTGCAGCAGCAGGGACAGGCCTGGCCAACCGCCCCCCGCTATTTCGCGATTGGCCGTACAACGGCACTGGCACTGCATACCGTGAGCAGCGCGGACGTTCGTTACCCGTTAGATCGGGAAATCAGTGAAGTATTGCTACAATTACCTGAATTACAAACTGTTGCCGGCAAGCGTGCGCTCATTTTGCGCGGCAATGGGGGCCGCGAGCTGCTGGGCGAAACGCTGCGTGAACGTGGTGCGAACGTGACGTTCGTTGAGTGCTATCAGCGCTGTGCAAAACACTACGACGGTGCGGAAGAGGCGATGCGCTGGCACGCGCGAGGCATCAATACGCTGGTGGTCACCAGCGGTGAAATGTTACAACAGCTTTGGACGCTGATACCGCTTTGGTATCGCGAAAACTGGTTACTCCGCTGTCGGCTTCTGGTCGTCAGTGAGCGTCTGGCGAACCAGGCCCGGGAACTGGGCTGGCAGGATATTCGGATCGCTGATAACGCCGACAACGATGCGCTGCTGCGCGCATTACAATAACTCTCAAATGGGAAGCCATAATGACGGAACACGACAAATCCTCCGCCGTGGTTGAAGAGACCAGGGAGACTGTGGAGACGACGCCACAGCCAGAGACGACTGAGAAAACCGCTGAGAAGAAAAACGGCAGCAACAAAACAAGCCTCACGCTGAGCGCGATTGCCATCGCCATTGCGCTGGCAGCGGGGGTTGGCCTGTACGGGCTGGTGAAGCAACAGAGCGCTAACCAGACGTCTACCAGCGACGCGCTGGTGAATCAGCTCACTGCCCTGCAAAAAGAGCAGGAGACGCAGAAAACCGAGCTGGAAGCCGTGATTAAGCAGCAGGCCGCGGCGCTCGCCGAAGCGAACAGCAAACAGGAAGAGCTGACCAAACAGCTGGGTGAAGTACAGCAGAAAGTCGCCACCATTTCCGGTACCGATGCCAAAACCTGGCTGCTCTCGCAGGCTGACTTCCTGGTGAAGCTCGCCGGACGTAAGCTCTGGAGCGATCAGGACGTCACCACCGCTGCCGCGCTGTTGAAAAGCGCTGATGCAAGCCTGGCGGACATGAACGACCCAAGCCTTATTACCGCCCGTCGCGCGATTACCGAAGACATCGCCAGCCTCTCCGCCGTCTCGCAGGTGGATTACGACGGCATTATCCTTAAAGTGAATCAGCTGTCGAATCAGATTGATAACCTGCAGCTGGCGGATAATAACGACGACGACTCCCCGATGGATTCCGACGGTACCGAGCTTTCGAGCTCCCTGAGCGAATGGCGCATTAACCTGCAAAAAAGCTGGCAGAACTTTATGGACAGCTTTATTACTGTCCGCCGTCGCGACGAAACTGCCGTACCGCTGCTCGCACCGAACCAGGACATCTATCTGCGCGAGAACATTCGTTCCCGCCTGCTGGTCGCTGCCCAGGCCGTGCCGCGTCATCAGGAAGAGACCTACAAACAGGCGCTGGATAACGTCTCAACGTGGGTACGCGCCTACTACAACACCGATGATGCGACGACCACCGCCTTCCTCGAAGACATTGATAAGCTCAGCCAGCAGAACATCACCATGAACGTGCCGGATAAGCTGGCCAGCCAGCCGATTCTGGAGAAACTGATGCAGACGCGCGTACGTAACCTGCTGGCACAGCCGGGCGTACCGGCAGAGCAGACGAGCGGAGCAGCACCTGCTCCGGCTCCTGCGCCTGAAAGCGCACCGCAGGGAGAGTAATGATGCTAAAAGTCCTCTTACTCTTCATCCTGCTGATCGCCGGGATCGTCCTGGGGCCTATGCTTGCGGGTCATCAGGGTTACGTCCTGATCCAGACCGATAACTACAACATTGAAACCAGCGTAACGGGTCTGACGATCATTCTGATCCTCGGCGTGGTGGTGCTGTTTGCGATCGAGTGGATCCTGCGCCGTATTTTCCGTACCGGCGCCCATACCCGCGGCTGGTTCGTTGGCCGTAAGCGCCGCCGCGCCCGTAAACAGACCGAGCAGGCGCTGCTTAAGCTCGCAGAGGGTGACTATCAGCAGGTTGAAAAGCTGATGTCGAAAAACGCCGACCACGCCGAACAGCCGGTGGTGAACTATCTGCTGGCGGCCGAAGCAGCGCAGCAGCGCGGTGACGAAGCCCGCGCTAATCAGCACCTGGAGCGAGCGGCTGAGCTGGCTCACGGCGACCCGATTCCGGTGGAAATCACGCGCGTTCGTCTGCAGCTGGCACGTAATGAGAATCACGCGGCTCGCCACGGTATCGACCGTCTGCTGGAAGTCGCGCCGCGTCATCCGGAAGTGCTGCGTCTTGCCGAGCAGGCCTATATTCGTACCGGCGCCTGGGGCTCACTGCTGGACATCATTCCATCGATGGCGAAGGCCGAGGTGGGCGACGATGAACATCGTGACGAGCTTCAGCGTCTGGCGTGGATTGGCCTGATGGATCAGGCGCGCGCTGACCTGGGCAGCGACGGTCTGAAAACCTGGTGGAAGAATCAGAGCCGTAAAACGCGCCAGCAGGTTCCTCTGCAGGTGGCGATGGCGGAACATCTCATCGAGTGTGACGATCACGACACGGCTCAGGAGATCCTCCTCGACGGTCTGAAGCGCCAGTACGACGATCGCCTGGTGATGGTGATTCCGCGCCTGAAAACCAACAATCCTGAGCAAATCGAAAAAGTGCTGCGTCAGCAGATTAAAACCGTTGGCGATCGCCCGCTGCTGTGGAGCACGCTCGGCCAGTCGTTGATGAAGCACGGCGAATGGCAGGAGGCGAGCCTCGCCTTCCGCGCCGCGCTCAAGCAGCGTCCGGATGCCTTCGACTACGCATGGCTTGCCGATACGCTGGACAAGCAGCATAAGCCGGAAGAGGCGGCCGCCATGCGCCGTGATGGGCTATTACTGACGCTGCAAAATAACGGTACGCAGCAGTAATTCATCAGGAGGCCAGATGGCCTCCTTTTTTTATCGCTTTTCTCCTGCTACATTCTTTACACCCGCATCTGCAAACGAACCCGCCAATGTAACGATGTCTTTTCATTAACTTTTTTCACACACGCGCACTTGCTGCGGCGTGGACTAAATCGTTTTTGAAAGGAAATCGTCATGAACTCGCTTTTATATGCGCTTATTGAAGCGCTGCGCTGCCACCGCTGGCTGCGCCTGCTTGCCTGTGCTTTTATCTTTTCTTCGCTGGGGAATGGCTTAACCCAGGTTGTGGTCTTCGGCTTGCTGTTAGCGTGGTCAGCTCCGCCCGCTCTGCTCACCCTTGCTTTTCTTTTCGCGACGGTACCGGGATTTATCGGCAGTACGATCGGCGAAAAGCTATGCTCACGCTGGTCTCCGATATCCCTGCTGATACTGACCGAAGGGCTGGGCCTGCTCGCCCTGCTCTTTCCCCTGCTTGGTGTGGGTTATCACAGCGTTGCCGCATTACTCGCCGTACAATCCACCGAGGCGCTGCTCAGCGGGATGAGCTGGCCCGCGCTGACGTTGCTCTTTAAGCGCGGACTTAGCGAAGCAGAGCTGCCTGCTGCGACCTGTCTGGAAAATGTGATTTTTGCTTCGCAGGTATTGTTAGGGACTGGCCTGGGCGTGGTGCTGTTCCAGAAGACGTCCGTGTTTACCCTGCTGGCCATTGATGCCGCCAGCTTTCTCGGGTCACTGCTCATGCTATGGCTGGCTGGACGCCGGTTTTCTGCGCCATCACTCCCGTCCTCCGGGGAAGAGGAAGCCTCTGCGGCATTACGCTGGCGGACGTTGACCGTTCGGCAGAAACGCAGTCTGCTCCTGCTGCCGTCGCTGGCGGCCGTCGGCTCACCGGCTATGGCGCTGCTTCCGGCGCTGGCACAGCAAATCCATCCTCAGGATGCGGCGGGCCTTGCTCTGCCGCTGCTTTTCGCAAGAAGCATGGGCCAGCTTTGCGGTCCCATGCTGCTAAAGAAAGAGAGCCTGACGCGTTTTGCCGCTCATACGCCGCGCATCATCGTTTGTCTCGGCATCTTTCTGGCCGCTTACGGAACGCTACCGTTGTTGTCCGGATGGATGGCATGTGCACTGGGGGCGATTTTTATCGCACATCTGGCCTCGAATATTCTCTTCGCAGCCGGGACGTTTGGGGTACTCAGTAGTTTTCATCTCACGCAAACCGCTTCAGCCAGTGGGAAAGCCTGGCGCTGGCAAACGCTCAGCGCCTCTCTTTTCACCGGCATCGCTGCGGCAGTGGCTGCCGGGTTTGGCTCAGTAACGGCACTCTATGCCGTCTCGTCAGCAGCCCTGGTGATGGTTGCCCTGATCGTGCGCCGGTATCGGGAATAAGGCATAAAAAAACGCCTGCTATAAAAGCAGGCGTTAAAACAGGTCTGTAAGACAACATATTTGGTGCTTCACTCAACGTTATGTCCATGGTGTCTGATGAGGCCGAAGCGACATCTGTCAGTGGACGATAAGCACCGTAAATGGCTCTGCGTCATTCCGGAGTTTATGAGGCACGAAGGCGAACATAAGAGATGGAATGAGCATCTACACGCATATTATTGCACGTAACGTGCCAGGTTCGCACCCAAAACGTTTACATGACGCAACATTTTAAGATAAAAGGAAATTATGCTGTTAAGCGCCGTCTTAAGCCCCACAATGTATCGGTAAGGACAGAATTCTGTCGCCAGGAGGAGACAGCAAAATGGAAGTATGAGTAATTCTTTTATTTTCAATGGATTGTATGTCGCTGAATCGCGACAATGAAACCGGACGCTGTCGGGGAATCACTACAGGGATGAAGAATGGCAGAAAACAAAAAACCCCGCCGAAGCGGGGTTCAAAATTGGTCGGCGAGAGAGGATTCGAACCTCCGACCCACTGGTCCCAAACCAGTTGCGCTACCAAGCTGCGCTACTCGCCGATGTACTGCTTTTTTGAATTTTTAGTTCAATTCATTTAAAAAGTCGTGGTGCGAGGGGGGGACTCGAACCCCCACATCCTAAGGACACTAACACCTGAAGCTAGCGCGTCTACCAATTCCGCCACCTTCGCAATTCACAACTCTTTCAATAATGGGGTGGCTAATGGGATTCGAACCCACGACAACTGGAATCACAATCCAGGGCTCTACCAACTGAGCTATAGCCACCACTGTATTCTTTCACGCGGTACTGACTACTTCTCAGACCACCGCAGCTCTAGCGCCGGGACTAAAATGGCGCGCCCGACAGGATTCGAACCTGAGACCTCTGCCTCCGGAGGGCAGCGCTCTATCCAGCTGAGCTACGGGCGCTTAGCGCCGTTGCGGGGCTGGATATTACGTACCTCCGTCCCCGCTGTCTAGTGCTTTTTTGAAAAAAATGCGCGTTTGGTTATGGTTTGCACATTTTGCCGCTTATTCCTCCACTTTCTGCGTGGTGGCACGGCGACCCAGGCCAAAAAGCTTATAGGCAGCCGTCACGGCGGCCAGGAAGATCACCCCGACAAACAGCGACATGCGGGTATCTTCATTAAAGTACATTCCGATTAATACGCAAATCAGGAACGCCATCGTCAAATAGTTCGCATAGGGGAACAGAATTGAACGGAACGGATGGCTTTCAATCGCCTTTTTATGCGCATGACGGAAACGCAGCTGGCTGATGAGAATAACAAACCACGGCACCATGCCCGGCAGGACGCTGGCGCTGTAGACGTAAACGAACACCCGCTGCGGATTAGGAATGATGTAATTCAGGCAAGACCCAATCAGCAGGATTGCAATGGAGACCGCCACGCCCGCCACCGGCACCCCGGCACGTGAAACTTTACTCATTGCCGCAGGCAGCTGGTTATTCTTCGAGAGCGCATAGAGCATACGCCCACAGCTGTACATCCCGCTGTTACAGCCTGACAACGCGGCCGTCAGGACCACAAAGTTGATGATACCCGCCGCCGCCGTGATACCAATTTTGGCGAAGGTTAAAACAAACGGGCTGCCCGTCGAGCCTATTTCGTTCCACGGGAAGATGGTCACGATAACGAAGATGGCGCCCACATAGAAAATCAGGATGCGCCACAGCACTTTGCCCACCGCGCTACGCAGCGTGACCTGTGGATTTTTCGCTTCACCGGCGGTAATACCGATCAGCTCTACGCCCTGGTACGACGCTACAACGATACACAACGCCGTCAGGAAGCCCTTCCAGCCGCCGGCAAAGAAGCCGCCGTTTTCGGTCAGGTTACCAAAGCCGATAGCATGTCCACCGTTGCCAAGGCCGAAGAAAATTACGCCCAGGCCGACGACAATCATCACGATGATGGTGGTGACTTTGATCATCGCAAACCAGAACTCGATCTCACCGTAAAGACGCACGGCGGCCAGGTTTGCCAGCGCCACCAGCCCCACGGCAATGAGTGCGGGTATCCACTGAGCCATATCCGGGAACCAGAACTGGACGTAGACCCCTATCGCGGTGATCTCGGAGATGCCCACCGCCATCCACATAAACCAGTATGACCAGGCCGTCAGGTAGCCGAAGAACGGGCTCATATAACGATGCGCGTAAACGGCGAAAGAGCCGGTTACCGGCTCCAGGAAGAGCATTTCGCCCATGGAACGCATGATGAAGAAAACAAACAGCCCGGCGATAATGTACGCCAGTAATACGGAAGGGCCTGCCCACTTGAGCGTGCTTGCGGAGCCCATAAACAGGCCCACGCCGATAGTGCCGCCCAGCGCTATCAGTTCAATATGACGAGCTTCCAGCCCACGCTGCAGCTCCGGTTTTTTCTCTGCCATAGATCCTCGATTGTGTTTGCTGTTTCCCGGCTTAAGACCGGGTATTGTTTTTTAGGGGGACTAAAATACGGAGCGAATGGTTTCTTAAAATCTGCCAAATGGCAAACGATGCATTAAAAAAATGAATGCATTGCACAGATTATCAGCAGTTTTGCAGGCGAGTTGCAGCGCGAATAGCATATCGCGCTACATTTTGATTACATTTTTCCGGTGTAATGCCAGACGAGATAGCGAAGCAGACGGATCTGTCGTTTAATGCGTGTCGGTTGCGAAAGCAGACGATACAACCACTCCAGCCCAAGATATTGCCAGACCGTTGGCGCACGCTTAACGTGGCCGGTAAAGACGTCGTACGTGCCGCCGACGCCCATGTAGAGGGCATCCGGGCAGACCAGGCGGCAGTCACGCATCAAAATCTCCTGGCGCGGGGACCCCATCGCCACGGTGACAATCTTTGCCCCGCTGTCACGAACGCGCTCAAACAGCGTCTGCCGATCTTCCGGTTTGAAGTAACCATCCTGGCTGCCGACAATATTAACATTCCATTGACGACGCAGTTTCTCCTCCGTCTGGGCCAGTATCTCCTGCTTCCCGCCAATCAGGAACACGGGCGTACCCTGCGCGCCTGCGCGGGCCATAAGCTGCTCCCAGAGATCGGCCCCCGCGACGCGGGAAACATTAGCGTCAGGATACTTTTTACGGATAGAGCGAACCACGCTGATCCCGTCCGCGTATTTAAATTCGGCCGCTTCAATCAGGCTTTTGACTTCCGCGTTATCCTCAACCGCCAGCATTTTTTCCGCGTTGATGGCCACCAGCGTACCGGATTTCATCTGGCCGTCGGCGAACAGAAAGTCCAGCGCGTGCTGCATGTCGCGCCAGCCAATAAGCTGCAGGCCACGTAGCGCATAGCGCGGTGCAGAAATTCTATCAGTCATTACTATCCTTACTCAGACTTGCGACAGCGTTGTGCTGCCCTGCCGCTCGCGCTTGTGCACAAGCCCGGCGCTGTCAAACAGCCAGTACAACAGTTTGGCCAGTAACAGGCAGATGCCGAAAACAACCATGAAGAACACTACGCGCGAAACGAACGAGTCCAGCCCTTCGCGCGCCAGAACGATCATATTGAAAATGGCACCAAAGCAGAAACTGTGCAAAATGGCCGCTTTATAGCGGTTGGTCTCTTCGTTGCCACGCACGTAAAGCCAGTCGAACCACTTGATAATCAGCCCCACGGCAACCGCCCCGGGCAGAATGAACCACGCCCCGCCCATCACCACCAGGGAACCGATCAGCGTGGGTGAAATTGCCAGACCGGAATGGTTGTTCAGCACTTCCCAGGTAAAATAGTTCGCGGTATTGAGCACCACACCAGGGCGGTCCGGCCATAGCCAGGAAGGGATAAAGACGTAGAAGTCGCGAACAATCGGCGCCAGCCCCTGGAAATCAATCTTGTCGTAGTTTTGCAGCAGCAATGCCAGGTTTTCCCACGGCGAGAACGTATCGCGCGTGAGGTAGAGGAACGTATAAAACGCCTCATCACCCGCCACGTTCATTCCGTACCGCTTCAGCGCCAGCCAGAACATCCCCACGATGCCAAACACGCCTGCCGCAACCAGCATCCACAGCGAGATCCAGCCGCGGATGATGCCGATAAACAGGAAGATGGCGAAGGCGATGATAATGTTCGCGCGCGTGCCGCCCACAATCATGTAGGTCAGGATGCCAAACGCGACGGTACTCACCAGGAAGAACAGCCACGCTTTGCTGTCCTGGCGCAGGAAGAAGATCACCAGCATCGCCGGGATGAAGAAGTAGAAGAAACGCTTAAGCGCCACGCCCGAAACCTCGGCCGAAAAAATCTGGCTGTAGGAGTGAAGCTTAAACAGCAGGAAGCCGTTATGCATGAAGAAGATGCCGACGCTGACCAGGGCGATGGTCATCAGCATCACCCATGTCAGGTGGGTTTCCACCCTATTCATGTTAAAGAGCGCCCGACGCGGGGCAGCTGTCTGCGCTGAACGCAGACGCGTTTTATAGGTGACGTAGTAGACCGCATAGAAGCAGGTCGCCGCCAGAAGCGCCTGGAGCAGAATATCCGGCGGCGCGACGCTCACGTCAAAACGGAAGACCAGAATGCTGGTGAGCGGGAAGCCGAAAAAGAACGTCAGCAGGAACAGTAACGAGAAGAAGACGTTAAAGTTGAAGCGCACCCGGCGGAATTCAAACCAGGTGAGCGTGGCGATAAACAGGGCGCTCAGAAGCCAGACAACCAGTAAGCCGCTGAATTGCAACTGACTCATGCTTTGTCTCCTGAAGCGATACGCAGCGCGCGGTGCCACGGCGTGAGATAATTCGGGCTGAAAAAATCGATGCTGTTTTTATCCACCAGCGTGAGCTGACGTTGAGCTTCACGTACCACCTCGACGTTCAGCGTGTCTGAGGTAAACAGCACCGGAATATGCTGCTCGGCCATGTCCTGCCAGAACGGGTTGTCGCTGTTGAGCACGCACGGTACCCCCGCCTGAATCAGCAGACACAGTGTGCCAATTCCCTGCTGTCGGGCAAAGATGAAATAGCCGAGATCGCATTTTCTCAGCAGTGCGAGATATTCCTCAAATTCCAGCTTATCGCTGAGGATGTGCAGATTTTCTGCGCTAAACAGCGCCAGTCCCTGCTGGCGAACCTCGTCAATGTAGGCGTTATTGTTGGCGGGATAGCCCATCGGCACCACCACGTTCACCGTGTCGCCAAACTGCTGATGCACCGCCCTGAGCGCCGCGACATGTTCGTTACTGCGATCGCCGGAATTCCCCACCAGGATCGTCAGCTTGCCTTCACGCACCGCGTCATTGGCCATGGCGTTCAGCGCCGGATCCATGCGGGTGGGGAAATAAAGCAACTCGCCGCGCACGTTGGGGTGCTGTTTAGCAAAATAGTTGAGATCGCCGCGGGTAGCAAAAACGCAGCCCACGCGCCCCTGCGCCATGCGGCGCAATGGATAGAAAAGACGGAATTTCCAGCCGCGGGAGACTTCATAAAGATCGGCTCCCCAGATATGCCAGCTGCACTGGGAGGGTTTAATCCCTCCGCTGAGAAGCGCCAGCCACAGGCCGGTGTTAAACTGCCCGTGGAAGAAGAATCGTTGCTCGCGGTCGGCTTTCGCCCTGGCAACGACCGCCTTTGCCAGCGTTGCCTTATCTGGCCAGAAGCGAATCGTCAGCGCCGGAAATGCCTCGCTCAGGCCCTTATCCTGACCTGCAACCATAAACTCACGCGCATCAGGATCCCCCGATGCCAGCTCGTCGTTGAAGAACCGCAAAACGGTCTGGTTATGGTGTGGGATATCCGATCCCAGGATGTGAATCAGTGCAGTCATGCGCGTTTACGCCACAATAAAAATACACCGCAACAGGCGGCGAAATGAACGATATAGGTTGCCATGTAGGCCTGAGCCGCCCCCAGCGCGCCGTGCGCGGGTATCAGCCAGTGCGAGAACGAGGTCAGTAATGCAAACTGGCTAATTTCCGCCAGGATATACAGCCGCAGGGAGGCTTTTGCTATCACCAGATAGCCGAAAACGTAAGCCCCCACTTTCAGTACATCACCTACCAGCTGCCAGGCAAAGAGATCGCGCATGGCGATGAACTTCGCCGAAAACAGCAGCCAGATGGCGACATCGCGCAATAGCCAGACGGTAAAGCTGGCAGCCGCAACAGCCGGCAATACAAAGCGCAGCGACCGGAAAATCTCACGCGTAATATCCTGTCTGGAGGTCAAACGCGATAAGGTTGGCAGCAAATAAACGCTAAAGGAAGCCGTAATAAACTGGAGATAAGCGTCGGAAATACTGCTTACGCCCTGCCAGATCCCCACTTCATCCCAGCTATAATGCGCCGCCAGCAGGTTACGCATCATCACGTAGGCCACCGGCAGCGTGACGGAGGTGATGAGCGCCATCAGGGTAAATTTACCCAGCTGGCTGGCAAGCAGCGTGTCCCATTGCGGCCTGAGGAAGCTCAGGGGGATGACGCCCCGACGCATCAGCATAAATGCCGCAGGCACAACCACGAGCGCCGGAACCAGCGCCAGCCCCAGCAGTGCGCCTTCGTAGCCCCCCAGGCGATAGCAGAAATAATAGGCAATCACGCCGATAGCGCTGCCCAGGATTAACGCAATCGCGTTTCCGGCCGCATCACGAAACCCTTTCATCAGCGCCAGCAGCAGGTTAGCCCAGGCAATCCCCATCTGAACCAATGCGACCAGACGCACCAGCCCCTGATAGTGGGTGTGACCGAATAATCCCTGGCTGATGGGCGCCGCCGCCAGCAGAAAGATAATCGCCATCAGGGTCGAAAAAACCGTGACCATCGCCGAGGAAGTGCCCACGACCCTGCGAAGCTGGGTCGCATCATCATGATACTGCGCAACGTATTTGGTCACGCCGTTGAAGATACCGGCACCGGCCAGCACCCCAAGGACGGTGACAAGCTGGCGGAAATTACCCGCTAGCCCCACGCCAGAGGGGCCAAATGAGACAGCCAGCAGCTTGACGACCAGCAGCCCGGCGCCAATTTTTACAAGCGTGGACGCGGCGGTCCACACCGATGCTTTTGCCAGAGACATATCAGCCGAAATAGCTCAGAAGGGTATTAATCACCGTACGCTGGTTAACTGGCGCGAGGTTGTAGAACAGAGGCAGACGAAGCAACCGCTCACTTTCTTTGGTGGTGTAACGGTCTTCACCCGCGAAGGTTCCAAACGCTTCGCCCGCCGGGCTGGAGTGCAGCGGAATATAGTGGAACACCGCCATAATTTCGGCTTCTTTCAGCCAGGCGATAAGCTCGCTCCGGTCGTCGTTATCGCGCAGCTTGATGTAGAACATGTGCGCGTTGTGGACGCAATCTGCCGGGATAGTCGGCAGCTCAATACGCCCGGCTTTGGCCAGAGGCTCAAGCGCATCGTAATAGGTTTGCCACAGGGAGAGGCGCTGCAGGTTGATGCGATCCGCGGCTTCCAGCTGCGCCCACAGGTACGCGGCCTGCAGATCCGCCATCAGATAGCTGGAGCCAATATCGCGCCAGGTGTATTTGTCTACCTGGCCGCGGAAGAACTGACTGCGGTTGGTGCCTTTTTCGCGGATCACCTCCGCACGCTCCACGAGCGCCCGGTCGTTAATCAGCGTCGCGCCACCTTCTCCGCCAGCCGTGTAGTTTTTGGTTTCGTGGAAGCTAAAGCAGCCGATATGGCCGATGGTACCCAGCGCGCGTCCCTTGTAGGTCGACATCACGCCCTGGGCGGCATCTTCCACCACAAACAGGTTATGTTTTTTGGCGATGGCCATGATGGTGTCCATTTCACAGGCCACGCCCGCGTAGTGAACCGGCACGATCGCGCGCGTTTTGTCGGTGATCGCCGCTTCAATCAGCGTCTCATCAATATTCATGGTATCCGGGCGGATATCCACAAAGACGATTTTCGCCCCGCGCAGGACAAACGCGTTCGCCGTGGAAACGAAGGTGTAGCTCGGCATGATCACTTCATCGCCGGGCTGGATATCCAGCAGCAGCGCGGCCATTTCCAGCGATGCCGTACAGGACGGGGTCAGCAGCACTTTGGCGCTGCGAAAACGCTGTTCCATCCACTGCTGACAGCGACGGGTAAAACCGCCGTCACCGCAGAGTTTGCCGCTGCCCATGGCAGACTGCATATAGTCGAGTTCCGTTCCGACGACGGGTGGTGCGTTAAATGGAATCATCTTGTCACCTGTATAACCAGTAGGCGGTGGCGTCGATGTTGGCACCACTCGCAATATAACGTTTAAGCGCGGCGGTGTTGCCCACCTGGGTCGCCACCCGCAGCGTCTCAACCTGCTGCTGCTGCGCCCAGTGCAGCGCCGCCTGCATGAGCTTCTCACCCATGCCGCGCCCGGCTAATAAGCCAATACGCGCCTCGCACGCGTTGAGCTTGCGAAGCGAGACGAACCCCTGGAGTTGACCGTCCCCTGCGCGGAAAACCAGGCAGACGTGATCAAAGGTGCCTTTAACCGCATTCTCTATCCACTGGGCATAGAAACGTCCGCTATCGTCAGGAGCATACCAGGGCGTACGAAAGCGACTCTGCGCAAACGCCTGAGCCGCCATCTGACGCAGCACGGGAATATCCTGTTCGGTTGCCATTTCCACACCGGGCGCATCGTGCCGGGTGAGGGTTATGGAAAGGTCTGCCTCACCTTCAACCAGCTGAAAGCCGCGTTGCTGGAGCGCGTCAAGCAGGTCGGTACGGTCCGCCGGGATCTTCGCCTGAATCCGTTGCCAGGCGTTCAAATCTGATTCAGCCAGTACCGGCGCATCATCGCGCAGGCGCACAATGGCCGACGGCAGGCCGAAAAAGGCACTCTCCCACTGCAGGGGCTCGAGTACCCCGTTCAGGCTGTTCAACGCCAGACGCCTTTGGTATCAATCACATATTGCTGACGCACCGCATCACCAGGCGTCGCTTTAAACGCTTTATGATCCACCAGCAGCACCAGTACGTCCGCCGTCGCCAGCGCCTCATCCAGCGCTGTCAGCGTGCAGTGCCCCGCCAGTTTTGCTGGCAGTTCATGAATATTCGGCTCAACCACCAGCGTTTCACCCTTGTGCCATTCGGCAATCATCTGAGCAATTTCCATCGCCGGGCTTTCACGCAGGTCGTCAATATTCGGTTTGAAGGCCAGACCAAAGCAGGCAATTTTCAGCTCGCTGGCGCGCTTGCCGCTCTCTGCCAGACAATCCGCTACCGTGGTTTTGACCTGATTGAGCACCCAGTGAGGTTTGCTGTCATTGACTTCACGCGCGGTGCGAATCAGGCGCGCCTGCGCTGGGTTCTGCGCCACAATAAACCACGGATCGACGGCGATACAGTGTCCACCCACGCCCGGGCCTGGCTGGAGAATGTTGACGCGCGGATGGCGGTTCGCCAGGCTAATCAACTCCCAGACGTTAATCCCCTGATCGGCGCAGATCAGCGACAGTTCGTTCGCAAAGGCGATATTGACGTCGCGGAAGCTGTTTTCCGTCAGCTTACACATCTCGGCGGTACGGGAGTTGGTCACCACGCATTCGCCTTCCAGGAAAATCTTGTACAGCGCGCTGGCGCGTTCGGAACAGACGGGCGTCATACCGCCAATGACGCGGTCGTTTTTAATCAGTTCGACCATAACCTGGCCCGGGAGTACGCGCTCCGGGCAGTAGGCGATATTGATATCTGCCTGCTCCCCCGCCTGTTGCGGGAAGCTTAAATCAGGGCGAGCGTCGGCCAGCCACTGCGCCATCTGCTCGGTAGCGCCGACGGGAGAGGTCGATTCCAGAATCACCAGCGCCCCTTTCTTCAGCACCGGGGCAATGGACTTCGCCGCCGCCTCGACGTAGACCATGTCGGGCTCATGGTCGCCTTTAAAGGGCGTTGGAACGGCAATCAGGTAGGCATCCGCTTCAACGGGCGTCGTGCTGGCACGCAGGAAGCCGCCCTCCACCGCCTCTTTCACTACACGATCCAGATCGGGCTCGACAATATGAATTTCGCCACGGTTAATGGTTTCCACCGCGCGGGCGTTGATATCCACACCGACAACCTGTTTCTGACGAGAGGCAAACGCCGCCGCGGTGGGCAAGCCAATGTAGCCAAGACCAATGACAGAGATGGTAGTAAAACTCATAGCGATACCCGATTGTTTTTAAGTGCATGCAAAATACGGCCACAAGCCTGCCCGTCTCCATACGGATTATGGGCCCGGCTCATCGCCTGATACGTTTCATCGTCATGCAGAAGGCGCGTGACCTCTTCGACGATGAGCTGCGCGTTGGTGCCAACCAGACGCACCGTCCCGGCTTTCACCGCTTCCGGACGTTCGGTGGTTTCACGCATCACCAGCACCGGCTTGCCAAGAGAAGGCGCTTCTTCCTGAATGCCGCCGGAATCGGTAAGGATCAGCCAGGCATGGTTCATCAGCCAGACAAACGGCAGGTAGTCCTGAGGTTCAATCAGAAGGACATTTTCAACATGACCCAGGATGCGGTTAACCGGCTCGCTGACGTTAGGATTGAGATGGACCGGATAGACAATCTGCACATCGTCGTTCTGCGCGGCGATTTCAGCCAGCGCGTGACAGATTTGCTCAAAGCCCCGGCCAAAGCTTTCGCGTCGGTGGCCCGTCACCAGTATGGTTTTTTTACCGTTGTGCAGGAAGGGATAGCGGGCAGCGAGTTCTTTCTTAAGATCGTCGTTTGCGAGGACGCGGTCACGTACCCAAATTAACGCATCGATGACCGTATTGCCGGTCACAAAGATTTTGTTATCGGCGATATTTTCACGCAGCAGGTTCTGACGCGAGTTTTCCGTTGGCGCAAAGTGGTACATCGCCAGGTGGCCCGTTAGCGTGCGGTTGGCTTCCTCCGGCCACGGCGAATACAGATTGCCGGTACGCAGACCCGCCTCGACATGCCCCACGGGAATACGTTGATAAAACGCGGCCAGGCTGGTCGCCACGGTCGTGGTGGTATCTCCGTGTACCAGCACCACGTCAGGCTTGAATGACTCCAGGATCGGCTTGAGATCTTGCAGTATGCGACAGGTTATCTCCGTCAACCCTTGCCCCGGTTTCATAATATTAAGGTCGTAATCCGGGACGATGGAAAAGAGCGTTAAGACCTGGTCAAGCATCTCACGGTGCTGGGCCGTGACGCAGACTTTCGCTTCAATATCAGGATCGCTGGCCAGGGCATGAACCAGAGGTGCCATCTTAATGGCCTCCGGCCTGGTGCCAAATACGGTTAGTACTTTCACATCGATTCTCTTCGATTAGGCGATGAAGGCCGCAGCCTTCATCGTAGACGGCATTCTTAGTTTGTGCGACGACGCGTTAACGCCACGCCAGCGCCCGCCAGTGCACCGACAATCCCCCACATGATCATCAGGAATGCACGACGCGGACTGTCGCGTTTTACAGGTTCTTCAGGCGTTCGCAAATAACGATAGGTCTGAAAACGCGGGTCCAGAGAGGGACCGACATTAAGCGTATTGAGCATCGCGCGATTTTGATCGTAATCGAGGTCAACATCAGGACCGACGGCCTGGAGATTTTCCAGGCGTGCCTGCAGCATAGGGCGACCAAGAAGGAACATTTCAGAGTCAGGCAGTTCATCAGCCGGCACGTCCGTCTCACTACGAGAAATATTGTGCTGTTCCGCAATTTTCAGCGCCTGCTCAATGTTGTGTACACGGCGAGTAAAAATCGCTTTAGCCACCTCTTCCTGACGTTTCACCTGGGCTTTCATCTGGATGGTACGGGCCGCCCAGGCGCCTTTAAGCTCTTCGTTAAGATGGCTTGCGGCACGCTGGCTGGCAAACGCGACGTATTGACGCAGCAGGTTGTTGGCATCCGGCGCGGTTTCTGCAATCAGCTTGACGCTGTCATTCACGTTACGCAGCGCGTCGCCCGGCATAAACTGAATATTGTTAATCAGATCGTCCAGCAGGGCGGCATCGGCTTTGGTGTTATCAACCCGACGCTGCTTGTAGTAATCCGTCTGGGACCAGAAGTCGCGACGCGTATCCCACGAAGCCAGTTGCATCACAAACTCTTTGTAGGCCTCATCCATAACGGAAACCTGATCTGGCGTGGCAAGGTTGGCTTTGATATCCAGGTTTCGCAGGAATTGCTGCTGGGAATAGTATCCCCCAAGCATGTTAACCGTTGGTTTGTCCGTGATTGCCGTGGCGCTCCATTCCTGTTTTGCAAAGAACGTATAGGCCAGCGCTAACAGTGCAAATCCCAGCGCGATCCCCGCAATCCAAAGTTTGCCTGCCCATAACACGCGAAACAAACCCCGAATATCCAGTTCATTCTCTGTTACCACTGATTTCGCTCCCGCCAACGGTTGAGTCATCATAGTCCCGGTTTTACTTAGTTAATGTTGTGTTTTTGCCACTGTTACGACGCATCCTGCGTTTAATACGTTTAATGAACCGCGCCACTTTCCATGCGCGCTTAATGCAGTAGCCGTACAGGAAAAATGCTAGCAAGAATAATACCAACATGACCCATTCTGGCACAAAATGAGCATACTCCGCGGCAACACCCACTCCCGCAAGGATAGCAGCCGCTACGGTTATCAAAACAAATGCCTGTCTGGAGGTGAATCCAGCTCGCATGATCAAATGATGAATATGCTGTCGGTCGGCTGAGAAGGGACTCATCCCTTTGCGCAAGCGGCGATACATTATCGCAACCATATCCATTAACGGGATAGCGATAATCCACAACGCGGTAACAGGGCTGATAGGATGGACTTGTCCCTGAGTCGTTTCCAGTAAAATCCAGATGACGGTAAACCCAATGAGTGTACTGCCCGCATCACCCATAAAGACTTTATAGCGGCGCCCCAGCGCACCGAGGTTTAACAGGATATAAGGCAGGATGGCGGCAATCATGGCGAAGCACCACATAGCAAGACTATATTGTCCGTCAAACCACAAAATAAAACCGATCGCGGCAAATGAGACGCAGGAGAGTCCCCCCAGCAAGCCATCAATACCATCGACCATGTTGAATGCGTTTATAGCCACCCATACGGCGAAAAGCGTCAGAAAATAGCCGAACGGGCCGAGCACCATCTCCCACGAGCCAAAAATATAGCCCAGGCTACTCAAGTAGAGTTTTGCTGAGACCATCATGGCAATGCCAACTGCCGCCTGCACAAAGGCGCGAATTTTAACGCTGATGTCATAACGATCGTCAAGCGCGCCGACGATAACCAGTACCGTTGAACACATCAGGTATAATTTGACATGTGGGACATAGTAGTTAGCAATTGCGAAGGCATAGCAAATACCCGCAAATACTGAGATACCACCCACCAGGGGGATCATACCCTGATGACGTTTCCGGAAGTTGGGTTTATCCACTAACCCCACGTATTTCGCCACCTTACGCGCAATAAACAGAAAACAGGTGGTGAATAAAAAAATACTGGTTAGATCAGTAAACGTATCGAATAGGTTCACAATGGATTCTCAACAAATGTTAGTCTCGGAAGTATAACCATGAAGGCTCATAGCCCGAAGGTAAAAGTAAACCTCTTGTGACCTCATTTGTATATTATTCAAGCTATTAATGTTTTTACTCTACGAATCGTCTTATTGTTACACCTACACGTCAAAATTGGGAGTAGGTGGTACTAGCGTATAGTCCATAAAAGAAAAACGCCACGTAAAAACGTGGCGTTCGCTGGCTTTATTTGCGTTACGAGCGTTTCATCATGTCGAAGAAATCGTCGTTGGTTTTGGTCATCGCCAGTTTGTTAATGAGGAACTCCATCGCGTCGATTTCACCCATTGGATGGATGATTTTGCGCAGGATCCACATTTTCTGCAGCTCTTCCTGAGTGGTGAGCAGCTCTTCTTTACGGGTACCGGAACGGTTGTAGTCGATAGCCGGGAAGACGCGTTTTTCAGCGATCTTACGAGAGAGGTGCAGTTCCATGTTGCCTGTACCTTTAAACTCTTCGTAAATCACTTCGTCCATTTTGGAACCGGTATCGATCAGCGCCGTCGCGATGATGGTCAGGCTGCCGCCCTCTTCCACGTTACGTGCAGCACCGAAGAAGCGTTTCGGACGATGCAGGGCGTTAGCATCCACACCACCGGTCAGCACTTTACCAGACGCTGGCACCACGGTGTTGTAGGCACGCGCGAGACGGGTGATGGAGTCGAGCAGGATGATCACGTCTTTCTTGTGCTCAACCAGGCGTTTTGCCTTCTCGATAACCATTTCCGCAACCTGAACGTGGCGAGATGCTGGCTCATCGAAGGTTGAAGCAACCACTTCACCTTTAACCAGACGCTGCATCTCGGTCACTTCTTCCGGACGTTCGTCAATCAGCAGCACCATCAGCACACAGTCTGGGTGGTTATAGGCGATGCTCTGCGCGATGTTCTGCAGCAGCATGGTTTTACCCGCTTTTGGCGGCGCCACAATCAGACCACGCTGGCCGCGACCAATAGGTGATGCCAGATCCAGAACACGCGCGGTTAAGTCTTCGGTCGAACCGTTACCACGTTCCATACGCAGGCGAGAGTTCGCGTGCAGCGGCGTTAAGTTCTCAAAGAGGATCTTATTACGCGAGTTTTCAGGTTTGTCGAAGTTAACTTCATTGACTTTCAACAGCGCAAAGTAGCGTTCACCCTCTTTAGGAGGACGAATCTTACCTGAAATGGTGTCACCAGTGCGGAGGTTGAAACGGCGGATTTGGCTGGGGGATACGTAGATGTCGTCAGGGCCGGCGAGGTAGGAGCTGTCTGCAGAGCGGAGGAAACCAAATCCGTCTTGCAATATCTCCAGCACACCGTCGCCAAAGATATCTTCGCCACTCTTAGCGTGCTGCTTCAGGATGGCGAAAATGATGTCCTGCTTGCGCATACGAGCCTGGTTTTCCAGCCCCATATTTTCGCCGAGAGTGATCAGCTCAGAAACCGGCGTATTCTTTAATTCGGTAAGATTCATAATGGTGTGGGTTCTTAAACTCGGGGTGATTCTCGAACTTAATGTTGTGAATGGTATGGCAGGGTCATCCATGCCTGTTTAGCGGCCATCAACTCATGTCTGTTCGCTGTCTGGTCACAGGGAAAGAACGCAGAACTGAAACGACAAGACGGATTGAGTGACAAGCCCGGAATTTAGCCACTTCACGCACTGGATATGTCAACAGCGGGAAGTATCGGGTAAAACAAGATTCAAACAACAAGATATGTTTAAAACGAAGTCATAGCTAACTTAGCACGACTTCAGCCGGGCGTCCAGAGTTCCAGATCATTTAGCCGGGAGCTCTGAACGCGCAGCGGAGAAACCTTACGCCAGGTTAGCGTCCAGGAACTCTTTCAGTTGACCTTTGGACAGCGCGCCCACTTTGGTCGCCGCCACTTCGCCGTTTTTGAACAGCAGCAGGGTCGGAATGCCACGGATACCGTATTTTGGTGCGGTGCCCGGGTTCTGGTCGATGTTCAGCTTGGCAACGGTCAGTTTGCCCTGATATTCGTCGGCGATCTCATCCAGAATCGGGGCGATCATTTTGCAAGGACCACACCATTCAGCCCAGAAATCGACGAGGATCAGCCCGTCAGCCTTAAGTACGTCCGTGTCAAAACTGTCGTCAGTCAGGTGAATAATTTTATCGCTCATATATAACTCCACAGGAATAAGCCTGGTACGTTGGTTTTGTCTCCACCAACGACGTGTTGATGTCGCATTAACCAACTAAAGGTTGACTTTATTTCACCGGATACGCTTTCGTAAAGCAATAGTAAGCTGATATTCTACCACACTATGAGCAAAACACATTTAACAGAACAGAAGTTTTCCGACTTCGCGCTGCACCCGAAGGTGATTGAAGCCCTTGAAAATAAAGGGTTTCATAACTGCACGCCCATTCAGGCCCTCGCGCTGCCGCTGACGCTGGCCGGTCGCGATGTTGCCGGGCAGGCGCAAACCGGTACCGGCAAAACGATGGCGTTTTTAACGTCAACGTTTCATTATTTACTTTCTCACCCAGCGATTGCAGACCGCAAAGTTAACCAGCCGCGCGCGCTAATTATGGCCCCGACGCGAGAACTGGCGGTACAGATCCACGCAGACGCTGAACCCCTGGCGCAGGCTACCGGCCTGAAGCTGGGCCTGGCCTATGGCGGCGACGGCTACGATAAACAGCTGAAAGTGCTGGAAAGCGGTGTGGATATCCTGATCGGTACCACCGGCCGTCTTATCGATTACGCCAAACAGAACCACATTAACCTCGGTGCCATCCAGGTTGTGGTGCTCGATGAAGCTGACCGCATGTACGATCTGGGCTTCATTAAAGACATCCGCTGGCTGTTCCGCCGTATGCCTCCGGCTAACCAGCGCCTGAATATGCTGTTCTCTGCAACCCTCTCCTACCGTGTGCGCGAACTGGCGTTCGAACAGATGAACAACGCCGAGTACGTGGAAGTGGAACCGGAGCAGAAAACGGGTCACCGCATTAAAGAAGAGCTCTTCTATCCTTCGAATGAAGAGAAGATGCGCCTGCTGCAAACGCTGATTGAAGAAGAGTGGCCAGATCGCGCCATTATCTTCGCGAACACCAAACACCGCTGTGAAGACATCTGGGGCCATCTGGCTGCAGACGGCCACCGTGTTGGCCTGTTGACCGGTGACGTCGCGCAGAAAAAACGCCTGCGAATTCTCGAAGAGTTCACCCGTGGCGATCTCGATATTCTGGTCGCCACCGACGTGGCTGCACGTGGTTTACACATTCCAGCCGTAACGCACGTCTTTAACTACGATCTGCCAGACGACTGTGAAGACTACGTACACCGTATCGGTCGTACCGGTCGTGCGGGCGCAAGCGGTCATTCGATTAGCCTTGCGTGTGAAGAGTATGCGCTGAATCTTCCGGCCATTGAGACCTACATCGGTCACTCTATTCCGCAGAGCAAATACAATCCGGAAGCGCTGTTAAGCGAACTGCCGCCGCCTAAGCGTCTAACCCGCCCACGCTCCGGCAATGGACCGCGTCGTTCAGGCGGCGCACCGCGTAATCGTCGTCGTTCAGGTTAAGAAAATATGCTCAGCTCCACCTCGCTTTATGCAGCAATCGATCTCGGTTCGAATAGTTTTCATATGCTGGTTGTGCGCGAGGTGGCAGGAAGCATACAAACGCTGACGCGCATTAAGCGCAAGGTCCGCCTCGCGGCGGGCCTGAGCAGCGACAATCACCTCTCACCTGAAGCCATGGAACGTGGCTGGCAGTGTCTGCGACTCTTTGCCGAGCGTCTGCAGGATATCCCGCATGCCCAAATCACCGTCGTCGCCACCGCGACACTCCGCCTGGCGGTTAACGCCGTGGATTTTATTGCCAGAGCGCAGGAAATTCTCGGTTGCCCGGTTCAGGTTATCAGCGGTGAAGAAGAAGCTCGCCTGATTTATCAGGGGGTTGCACATACCACAGGGGGTGACGATCGCCGCCTGGTGGTGGATATCGGCGGTGCCAGTACCGAGCTGGTGACCGGCACCGGCGCGCAGGCAACCTCGCTGTTCAGCCTGTCGATGGGCTGCGTGACCTGGCTTGAGCGCTACTTTACCGATCGTAATCTGGGTAAAGAGAACTTCGACGAGGCAGAAAATGCGGCGCGCGAGGTGTTACGTCCGGTGATGGACGAGCTGCGCTATCACGGCTGGAAAGTGTGCGTGGGTGCGTCGGGTACCGTGCAGGCCCTGCAGGAAATCATGATGGCGCAGGGAATGGACGAGCGGATTACGCTTGCCAAGCTTCAGCAGCTAAAACAGCGCGCCATTCAGTGCGGACGCCTTGAAGAGCTGGAAATTGAAGGCCTGACGCTCGAACGCGCGCTGGTTTTCCCGAGCGGGCTGGCTATTCTGATCGCTATTTTTACCGAACTGAACATCCAGTGTATGACCCTGGCTGGCGGCGCGCTGCGTGAAGGTCTGGTCTACGGGATGCTGCATCTGTCGGTCGATCAGGACATCCGCAGCCGTACCCTGCGCAACGTGCAGCGTCGTTTTCTGGTTGATATCGATCAGGCAGGACGCGTATCGCAGCTGGCGTCACGCTTCGCCGATCAGGTCGCTAACGTCTGGGATCTTGAACCACTGAGCCGCGATTTACTGCTGAGCGCCTGTGCGCTCCATGAAGTGGGGCTGAGTATTGATTTTAAGCAGGCTCCTGCTCATGCTGCGTATCTGGTGCGCAACCTGGATTTACCGGGCTATACACCCGCACAGAAAAAATTGCTGGCAACGCTGCTGCTGAACCAGACCAATGCCGTTGATCTCTCGTCTTTGCATCAGCAAAATGCCGTACCGCCGCGTGTGGCCGAACATCTGTGCCGCCTGCTGCGTCTGGCGATTCTGTTTGCCAGCCGACGTCGCGATGATTTGCTGCCAGCGATCGGCCTGGTGGCCGATGACGAAAAACTGTCGCTGACGCTGCCGGAAAACTGGATTGAACGTCACCCACTTGGGGCAGAGATGATCGAGCAGGAGTGCCAGTGGCAGAGCTATGTGCACTGGGTGCTGGAAGTGAAGTAATACGCTGAACATTGCCGGGTAGCGGCTTCGCCTTACCCGGCCTACTCATCCTTATCCTTTCTCTTTGGCTTTTGCCAGCATGGCGCGAATGTTCGCCACGTTAGCCTGCCCCTTGTGCATCCGCTCTTCCGCAGTAATTACTTTGCGTTCCTGCTCCCAGATTAGGTCATCCTGCGGCAGTTCCAGCAGGAAACGGCTCGGCTCCGGGCGGACAAGTTCGCCATACTGACGGCGCTCTTTACACAGTGTGAACGTCAGCTCTTTCTGCGCGCGGGTGATCCCCACGTAGGCCAGGCGGCGCTCCTCGTCGACGTTGTCTTCATCAATGCTGCTCTGATGCGGTAACAACCCCTCTTCCATACCAACCAGATAGACATACGGGAACTCAAGACCTTTTGACGCGTGCAGCGTCATCAGCTGTACCTGATCGGCCTCTTCTTCGCTCTCGCCACGCTCCATCATGTCGCGCAGGGTAAAGCGGGTGACGACCTGCGTCAGGGTCATCGGCTCGTCGATTTCAGAGCCCTCCAGCATTTCGGTCATCCAGCTGAAGAGCTGGTTAACGTTCTTCATGCGCATCTCAGCGGCTTTCGGGCTGGCCGAGGTTTCGTACAGCCAGGACTCATAGTCGATGCCGTGAATAAGATCGCGCACCGCCGCCACCGGCTCGCGCTCCGCGAGACGCTGCACTTCGCCGAGCCAGTGGGTGAATCGCGTTAACGAATCATAGCCGCGACCGGTTAACGTCTGGCTTAGCCCCATGTCGAAGCTGGCGGTAAACAGGCTTTTGTTACGCGTCATCGCCCACTCGCCGAGTTTTTGCAGCGTTGCCGGGCCAATCTCGCGTTTTGGCGTATTCACAATGCGCAGAAACGCGCTGTCGTCATCCGGGTTAGTGAGCACGCGCAGATAGGCCAGCAGGTCTTTGATCTCTGGCCGTGAGAAGAACGAGGTCCCGCCCGAGATTTTGTACGGAATGCGGTTCTGCATCAGCATCTTTTCAAAGACGCGCGACTGGTGATTCCCGCGATAGAGGATCGCGTAATCCTTATATTCGGTTTTATTGACGAAGTGATGGGCGATCAGTTCACCGGTGACGCGCTCCGCTTCATGCTCTTCGTTGTTGGCGCTGAGCACTTTCAGCTCCGTCCCGTAGCCCAGCTCGGAGAAGAGACGCTTCTCAAACACGTGCGGGTTATTGGCAATCAGGATGTTTGCGGCCTTCAGGATACGCCCGGAGGAGCGGTAGTTTTGCTCCAGCTTAATCACCTGCAGTGCCGGAAAATCTTTGCTCAGCAGCACCAGGTTTTGCGGACGCGCGCCGCGCCAGGAGTAAATTGACTGGTCATCATCGCCGACCACGGTGAAACGCGCGCGCTGCCCCACCAGCAGCTTCACCAGCTCGTACTGGCTGGTGTTGGTGTCCTGATACTCATCCACCAGCAGGTAACGGATTTTGTTCTGCCAGCGCTCGCGAACCTCTTCATTACGCTGCAGCAGCAGCGTCGGCAGCAGGATCAGGTCGTCGAAGTCCAGCACGTTGCACGCTTTCATGTGCGCGTCGTACAGACCATAGCAGTGGGCAAAGATGCGATCCCGTTCGCCTTTGGCGATCGCCGCGGCCTGGGCCGGGGTCATCAGATCGTTTTTCCAGTTCGAGATCGTCGAGATCAGCTGCTGCAACAGCACCTTGTCATCTTCGATCAGCCCCTCGGTGAGCTCTTTGAGCAACGCCACCTGATCGGTGTCATCAAAGAGGGAGAAGTTGGACTTCATGCCCAGCGCCGCATACTCGCGCTTGATGATATCCAGCCCCAGCGTGTGGAAGGTAGAGATCATCAGGCCCCGGGCCTCTTTGCGCCCCAGCGTCTGGCCGACACGCTCTTTCATCTCACGCGCCGCTTTATTGGTAAACGTCACCGCCGCAATGTGCCGGGCCTGATAGCCACAGCCGCGGATAAGGTGCGCAATCTTGTTGGTGATCACGCGGGTTTTACCGGATCCAGCCCCCGCCAGCACCAGACACGGTCCGGTGACAAATTCGACGGCTTGTTGTTGTCCGGGGTTTAAACGCATAAATGATCACTCAATGAAAGTCAGGAGGGGAGAATAACAGCGTGGTAGTATAGCGAGCCTAATCCATACCACTCAAGGCACGATCATGGCAAAAACAGCAGCAGCACTGCATATTCTTGTTAAAGAAGAGAAACTGGCTCTGGATCTTCTGGAGCAGATCAAAAACGGCGCCGACTTCGGCAAACTGGCGAAGAAGCACTCTATCTGTCCGTCAGGCAAACGCGGCGGCGATCTGGGTGAATTCCGCCAGGGTCAGATGGTACCGGCGTTCGATAAAGTGGTCTTCTCCTGCCCGGTGCTGGAGCCAACCGGCCCGCTGCACACGCAGTTCGGCTACCACGTGATTAAAGTGCTGTATCGCAAATAAAAAAGCCGGGTGGCGGCTACGCCTTACCCGGCCTACATCTTACGGTTTTGTAGGTCGGGTAAGCGAAGCGCCACCCGACAAAGTTGTTAACCCGCTACCGCGATACGCTTCATATCGGTCATGTAGCCACGCAGTTTGTGGCCCACTTTCTCGATCTGGTGGCTGCGAATCGCTTCGTTCACATCGCGCAGCTGCGCGTTGTCCACGGCACCTTCTGCAATCGCTTTACCCAGATCGCCCGGCTGCAGAGTGGTCATAAACTCTTTCAGCAGCGGTACGCAGGCGTAAGAGAACAGGTAGTTACCGTATTCTGCGGTATCAGAGATCACCACGTTCATTTCGTACAGACGCTTACGAGCGATGGTGTTCGCAATCAGCGGCAGCTCGTGCAGTGATTCGTAGTACGCAGACTCTTCGATGATGCCGGAGTCCACCATGGTTTCGAACGCCAGCTCAACGCCAGCTTTCACCATCGCGATCATCAGGACGCCTTTATCGAAGTACTCCTGCTCGCCGATTTTACCTTCATACTGTGGCGCGGTTTCGAACGCGGTTTTACCGGTCTCTTCACGCCAGGTCAGCAGTTTCTTATCGTCGTTCGCCCAGTCCGCCATCATGCCGGAAGAGAACTCGCCGGAGATGATGTCGTCCATATGTTTCTGGAACAGCGGCGCCATAATGGTTTTCAGCTGTTCAGACAGCGCGTAAGCACGCAGTTTTGCCGGGTTGGACAGACGGTCCATCATCAGCGTAATACCGCCCTGCTTCAGCGCTTCGGTGATGGTTTCCCAGCCGAACTGAATCAGTTTTTCCGCGTATGCCGGGTCGGTACCCTCTTCCACCAGCTTATCGAAGCACAGCAGAGAACCGGCCTGCAGCATGCCGCACAGGATGGTCTGCTCGCCCATCAGGTCAGATTTCACTTCGGCAACGAAGGAAGATTCCAGCACGCCCGCACGGTGGCCGCCGGTCGCCGCTGCCCATGCTTTGGCAATCGCCATACCTTCGCCTTTCGGATCGTTTTCCGGGTGTACCGCGATCAGGGTCGGCACGCCGAAACCACGCTTGTACTCTTCACGTACTTCGGTACCCGGGCACTTCGGTGCCACCATCACCACGGTGATGTCTTTACGGATCTGCTCGCCTACTTCAACGATGTTAAAGCCGTGGGAGTAACCCAGCGCGGCACCGTCTTTCATCAGCGGCTGTACGGAACGCACTACGTCAGAGTGCTGCTTGTCCGGCGTCAGGTTAACCACCAGATCCGCCTGCGGGATCAGCTCTTCGTAGGTACCCACTTTGAAGCCGTTTTCGGTCGCTTTACGCCATGAAGCGCGCTTCTCGGCAATCGCTTCTTTGCGCAGTGCGTAGGAGATATCCAGACCGGAGTCACGCATGTTCAGGCCCTGGTTCAGACCCTGTGCGCCACAGCCGACGATGACCACTTTTTTACCCTGAAGGTAGCTTGCGCCATCGGCAAATTCGTCGCGCGCCATGAAGCGGCATTTGCCCAGCTGCGCCAGCTGCTGGCGCAAGTTCAGTGTATTAAAGTAGTTAGCCATGGGTGATACCTCGTGATGTTGTGTGTCTTATTGTTCGGTTCGCGTTTCAGCGAGAATGTACCCACATTACAACAGGAAATTTATTGCGGAAATTGATATATTCACAACGTCACATTGCAATTTTTGCAATGTAAAAAGAGGGAGTGAAATCGGTGGATTTACGCGATCTGAAAATGTTTCTTCACCTGGCGGAAAGCCGTCATTTTGGCCGCAGCGCGCGGGCGATGCACGTTAGCCCCTCCACGCTTTCACGCCAGATCCAGCGCCTTGAGGAAGACCTTGGCCAGCCGATGTTCGTGCGCGATAACCGCACCGTCACCCTCACGGAAGCGGGCGAAGAGCTGCGCATTTTTGCCCAGCAGACGCTGTTACAGTACCAGCAACTGCGGCACTCTATCGATCAGCAGGGGCCGTCACTCTCCGGTGAACTGCATATTTTTTGCTCCGTGACCGCCGCCTATAGCCATCTGCCGCCTATCCTTGACCGCTTCCGCGCGGCGCATCCGTCAGTTGAAATTAAGCTCACTACCGGTGACGCCGCCGACGCAATGGAAAAAGTGGTGACGGGCGAAGCGGATCTCGCCATTGCCGGGAAGCCGGAAACCCTGCCGGGCGCGGTAGCGTTCTCGATGCTGGAGAATCTGGCGGTGGTGCTGATTGCCCCGGCGCTGCCCTGCCCGGTGCGTAACCAGGTGTCGGTGGAAAAACCGGACTGGTCGACGGTGCCGTTTATCATGGCCGATCAGGGGCCGGTGCGACGTCGCATTGAGCTGTGGTTCCGCCGCCAGAAAATCAGCAACCCGTCGATTTACGCCACCGTCAGCGGTCATGAGGCGATGGTGTCGATGGTGGCGCTCGGCTGCGGCGTGGCGCTGCTGCCGGAAGTGGTGCTGGAAAACAGCCCGGAACCGGTGCGCAATCGCGTGATGATTCTGGAACGCAGCGACGAGAAGACGCCGTTTGAGCTTGGCGTATGCGCACAAAAAAAGCGGCTGCATGAGCCGCTTATTGATGCGTTCTGGACGATATTGCCGAACCACTGAACCCGGGTGGCGCTACGCTTACCCGGCCTACGCGCAGCTCTACCACTAGCCTGCCAGGAAGAAGCGGAACGCGGGGTTATGGGTTTCGTCGTGACACTCATAGCCCAGCTCGTTCAGCCGCGTTTCGAAATCCGGCTCGTGCTCGCCCAGTTCAAACGCCGCCAGCACGCGCCCGTAGTCGGTGCCGTGGCTGCGGTAGTGGAACAGAGAGATGTTCCAGTGCGTGCCCAGCGTGTGCAGGAACTTGAGCAGCGCGCCCGGCGATTCCGGGAATTCAAAGCTGAACAGGCGTTCTTTGAGCGGCTTCGAAGGACGGCCACCGACCATGTAACGCACGTGCAGCTTCGCCATCTCATCGTCGGAGAGATCGACCACGCTATAGCCGCCCTCATGCAGCAGGTTGAGGATCTCTTTGCGCTCCTCCACGCCACGGCTCAGACGCACGCCGACAAAAATGCAGGCATCTTTGGCATCGGCAAAACGGTAGTTAAATTCCGTCACCGAACGACCGCCCAGCAGCTGACAGAACTTCAGGAAGCTGCCCTTCTCTTCCGGAATGGTCACCGCCAGCAGCGCTTCACGCTGTTCGCCCAGCTCGCAGCGCTCGGACACGTAGCGAAGACCGTGGAAGTTCACATTGGCACCGGAAAGCACGTGCGCCAGACGCTCGCCGCGAATATTGTGCTGTGCGATGTATTTTTTCATGCCCGCCAGCGCCAGCGCGCCGGACGGTTCCGCCACCGCACGCACGTCTTCGAACAGATCTTTCATCGCCGCGCAGATGGCATCGCTGTCCACCGTGACGATATCGTCGAGATATTCCCGGCACAGGCGGAACGTTTCGTCGCCAATACGCTTCACCGCCACGCCCTCGGCAAACAGCCCGACGCGCGGCAGGTCGACCGGATGCCCGGCCTCCAGCGCCGCTTTCAGGCAGGCGGAGTCTTCCGCTTCCACGGCAATGACTTTGATCTGCGGCATCAGCTGTTTGATCAGCACCGCCACGCCTGCGGCTAAACCGCCGCCGCCCACCGGGACAAAGACGCGGTCGAGATGGGCATCCTGCTGCAGCAGTTCAAGCGCCAGCGTCCCCTGCCCGGCAATCACCATCGGGTGGTCGAACGGCGGCACCCAGGTGAACCCCTGCTGCTGCGCCAGCTCAATCGCTTTGGCTTTGGCTTCGTCAAAGTTGGCCCCGTGGAGTAAGACTTCGCCGCCGAAACCGCGCACCGCGTCGACCTTGATGTCTGCGGTAGCAACCGGCATCACAATCAGCGCTTTCAGACCCAGGCGAGCAGACGAGAACGCCACGCCTTGCGCATGGTTACCTGCCGAAGCGGTAATCACGCCGCGCGCTTTTTGCTCGTCGGTCAGCCCGGCCATCATCGCGTAGGCGCCGCGTAGCTTAAAGCTGTGCACCGGCTGGCGGTCTTCGCGCTTCACCAGGATAACGTTGTCGAGGCGCGAAGAGAGTTTTTCCATTTTCTGCAGGGGGGTGACCTGCACGGCTTCATAGACCGGCGCGCGCAGCACCGCTCTCAGGTACTCCGCCCCCTCAGGGGCGGCGGATAAGGGTTGCGACTCGGCCATCGTTAGCCCCCAAGTTTCGATTTATCGCGCACCGCGCCTTTATCTGCACTGGTGGCAAGGCTCGCGTAGGCGCGCAGGGCGAAGGAGACTTCACGCTGACGGTCTTTCGGCGTCCAGGCTTTGTCGCCGCGCGCTTCCTGCGCTTCACGACGGGCCGCGATCTCCTGATCGCTCAGCTTGAGCTGAATGCCGCGATTCGGAATGTCGATTTCGATCAGGTCACCATCTTCGATGATGGCGATGTTGCCGCCGCTTGCCGCTTCCGGCGAAACGTGACCGATGGAGAGACCAGAGGTCCCGCCGGAGAAACGCCCGTCGGTGATCAGCGCGCAGGCTTTACCGAGGCCCATCGATTTCAGGAAAGTGGTTGGGTAGAGCATCTCCTGCATACCCGGGCCGCCTTTTGGCCCTTCATAACGGATGACCACCACGTCGCCTTCCACCACTTTACCGCCCAGGATGGCGTCTACCGCTTCATCCTGGCTTTCGTACACTTTCGCCGGACCGGTGAATTTCAGGATGCTGTCGTCCACGCCAGCGGTCTTCACGATGCAGCCATTTTCCGCAAAGTTACCGTACAGCACGGCCAGGCCACCGTCTTTGCTGTAGGCATGTTCCAGCGAGCGGATGCAGCCTTCGGCGCGGTCATCGTCCAGGGTGTCCCAGCGGCAATCCTGCGAGAATGCCTGCGTGGTACGAATACCGGCAGGACCGGCGCGGAACATTTTTTTCACCGCGTCGTCTTTAGTCAGCATCACGTCGTACTGGTCCAGCGATTCCGGCAGCGTCAGGCCGAGCACGTTTTTCACGTCACGGTTCAGCAGCCCGGCGCGATCCAGCTCGCCGAGGATACCGATGACGCCACCGGCACGGTGCACGTCTTCCATGTGGTACTTCTGCGTACTTGGCGCGACCTTACACAGCTGCGGCACTTTACGGGAGAGCTTGTCGATGTCGCTCATGGTGAAGTCGATTTCGGCTTCCTGCGCGGCGGCCAGCAGGTGCAGAACGGTGTTGGTGGAACCGCCCATGGCGATATCCAGGGTCATGGCGTTCTCGAATGCCGCTTTACTGGCGATGCTGCGCGGCAGCGCGCTGGCGTCGTCCTGCTCGTAGTAGCGTTTGGTCAGCTCAACGATACGTTTACCGGCATTGAGGAACAGCTGCTTACGATCGGCATGGGTCGCCAGCAGCGAGCCGTTGCCCGGCTGAGACAGACCCAGCGCTTCGGTCAGACAGTTCATGGAGTTAGCCGTGAACATACCGGAACAGGAGCCGCAGGTCGGACACGCGGAGCGTTCCACCTGATCGCTCTGCTCGTCAGAAACCTTCGGATCCGCACCCTGAATCATCGCATCGACTAGGTCGAGCTTGATGATTTTGTCGGAGAGCTTGGTTTTCCCCGCTTCCATTGGGCCACCGGAGACGAAGATCACCGGAATGTTCAGACGCAGGGAGGCCATCAGCATCCCCGGGGTGATTTTGTCGCAGTTGGAGATACAGACCATCGCATCGGCGCAGTGGGCGTTAACCATGTACTCCACCGAGTCGGCGATCAGCTCGCGCGACGGCAGTGAATAGAGCATGCCCCCGTGGCCCATCGCGATACCGTCATCCACCGCAATGGTGTTGAACTCTTTCGCCACGCCGCCGGAGGCCTCGATTTGCTCGGCAACCAGCTTACCCAGATCGCGCAGGTGCACATGGCCCGGTACGAACTGGGTGAAGGAGTTCACCACGGCGATAATTGGCTTGCCGAAATCGGCGTCGGTCATTCCGGTGGCGCGCCACAGTGCGCGGGCACCCGCCATGTTACGGCCGTGGGTGGTGGTGGCTGAACGATACTTAGGCATGCTTTATTTACTCCCGTCTGACTATGTAATGGGACGGTGCGTGCCGTCCCAAATTTATATTTAGTGATTAACCTGATCCAACCAGCCGTATTTATCTTCTGTTTCGCCGGTGAAGAGGCCAAAGAACGCTTGCTGAATGCGTTTGGTGACCGGGCCACAGCGGCCTTCGCCCACCTGGATACCGTCTACGCTGCGTACCGGCGTGATTTCAGCCGCGGTACCGGACATAAATACTTCATCGGCCAGGTAGAGGGATTCGCGGGACAGCACCTGCTCGCGCACTTCGATACCGAGGTCTTTCGCCAGCTTGATGATGGCGTCACGGGTGATACCCGGCAGCGCGGACGAGGTGAACGGCGGCGTAAACAGAATGCCGTCTTTCACTTCAAACAGGTTTTCACCTGCGCCTTCGGAGATGTAGCCATTTACATCGAGCGCGATACCTTCCTGGTAGCCGTGACGGCGTGCTTCGCTGCCGACCAGCAGGGAAGAAAGGTAGTTACCGCCTGCTTTCGCGGCGGTCGGGATGGTGTTTGGTGCAACGCGGTTCCAGGAAGAGACCATTGCGTCGATCCCCTGTTCCAGGGCTTCTGCACCCAGATAAGCCCCCCACGGGAACGCGGCAATGATCACATCCGTGGTATAGCCAGCGGGCGGGTTCACGCCCATACCGACGTCGCCCACAAACACCAGCGGACGAATATAGGCGCTGGTCAGGTTGTTCTTACGGATCACGTCGCGACAGGCTTCCATCAGCTCATCCACGCTCTGAGATACCGGGAAACGATAAATTTTGGCTGAGTCATGCAGACGCTGCATGTGTTCGCGATGGCGGAACACCACTGGCCCTTTGTGAGAATCGTAGCAGCGGATGCCTTCAAACACGGAGGTACCATAATGCAGTGCGTGGGACATCACGTGGACCTTCGCGTCCTCCCAGCGAACCATCTCACCGTTGAACCAAATGTAATCAGCTTTTTTTGTCGTCATTTTTTCGTCCTGTCACGCTTAAGCGCGGATTTGTTGTGATGTGGTTGTGCTCTGGCAGATGGCAACATGGGCAACGTCTACCAGCTTTGATAACTGACTAAACAGTAAGTCGACCGACCGCGGGCTGGCAACGGTTAATTCGATACTGATATTTTGGGCGTCAGTGGCCGTCTCCATATTCATAGAGCAAATCTGAAAACCACGATGACGCACCACACGCAAAACGCGTTCTAAGGTTTCCGGGTTGAAGCGAGCCTGTACGGCGACCTGATGCTGCATCATGATAATTTCTCCATCATTTGTGAGTTACTGGCATCAGGCGGTACCAGCGGCCAGACGTTCTCGAGTTCGTCGATTGAGACATGAAGCAGGTAAGGCCCCTCGCTGTTCAGCATGGTGTCGAGCGCCGCTTCAACCTGATCTTTACGGGTGATGTGCTGACCAGGGATGCCAAAAGCGCTGGCCAGCGTGAGGAAATCGGGGTTATCGGTAAGGGTCGTTTCGCTGTAACGCTCCTGGAAGAACAGCTGTTGCCACTGGCGAACCATCCCTAAACGCTGGTTGTCGAGCAAGACGATTTTCAGCGGTAACTGCTTGCGCTTAACGGTGCCGAGCTCCTGAACGTTCATCATGAAGGAGCCGTCACCGGAGATACAGATTACGGTATCGTTCGGGCGGGCAACCTGTGCGCCAACGGCGGCTGGCAGACCGAAGCCCATCGTCCCTAACCCGCTGGACGTGATGAAGTTCTCCGGACGGGTGTAGGTCATATGCTGGGCTGACCACATCTGATGCTGGCCGACATCGGTCGTCACCACGCTGTTTGCCGGTTTACGGTCGGACAACTGCTTCAACAGCAGCGGCGCGTAGATGGCCTCGCCCGGATGATCGTAACGCCAGGCGTGTTCAGCGCGCATATCGGCGGTGTGCTGACGCCATGCGTTGATATCCAGCGGCTGCTGCAATGCCGGTAACAGCGCGTTGAGATCGCCCTGCAGCGCGACGTGCGCCTGACGCAGCTTGTTCATCTCCGCCGGGTCGATGTCCATATGGATCACTTTGGCGTTCGGCGCGAAGGTATTCAGCTTGCCGGTAACGCGGTCGTCAAAACGGGCACCGACGGCGATGAGCAGATCGCACGCCTGCACCGCCAGGTTTGCCGCTTTAGTGCCGTGCATCCCGAGCATGCCCAGATAGTACGGGTAGTCTGCATCTACCGCACCCAACCCTTTCAGCGTGCAGGTGGCAGGCATTTGCGTTACCGCAATAAATTCACGCAGGGCGGGAACGGCCTGCGCCATGCCTACGCCACCGCCCACGTACAGCATCGGCTGTTTTGCCTGCGCCAGCATCTGACGCGCCTCTTCAACTGCCGCATGCGGAAACGCGTCGTCGCTTCCAACGGTGGAGAAGTGCGGCTCCAGTACGCCGAGTGCGACCTGGATATCTTTCGGGATATCCACCAGAACCGGGCCAGGGCGGCCAGAGCTGGCTACCTCGAATGCTTCAGCCATGACGCGTGGCAGCTCTTCCAGTGACTGAACGAGGAAACTGTGTTTGGTGCAGGCCAGCGATAAACCCAGTACATCGACCTCCTGAAAAGCGTCGGTACCGATGAACGGAGACGCCACCTGCCCGGTGATGGCGACAACGGGAACAGAATCCAGCAGCGCGTCAGCCAGGCCGGTGATCAGGTTAGTTGCGCCAGGGCCTGACGTCGCCATACACACGCCGGTTTTACCGGTCGCGCGGGCGTAGCCAATGGCCGCCATCACTGCGCCCTGCTCGTGTCGGCACAAGAGATGTTCCACGCCGCCGTCATACAGTGCATCGTAAATCGGCATAATTGCGCCACCCGGATAACCGAATACTGTCTCGACTCCCTGCGCGCGCAACGCATGTACTACCCACTGTGCCCCATTCATAGTTAGTTCCCCGTCATAAATCGGGAGAAACAGAATTTTGTGCTAGTCGTCATTCTCTGCTCCTCATCTGCGTTTTTTAGTCATAAAAAAACCCCGGACCTTTCGGTGCGGGGGTCTTAGTTCGTTAAGGCTTGATTTCTAAGCCTTTCCTCGTCCAAGTGCAGCCCCGCACGGTGGGATAATAATCACCACCACGCTAATCACGACCAGGCTAATCACTCGTAGAAGGGCTGTCATTTTCAGTTCTTTTTGCATCTTGTTCGAAGGAATACCTAAAGAGTTATCACAGTTTTCAAATTAAACACAAGATTTATTTATGACGGATTTGGTTAGCCCGCGAATCATATTTCTTAAAAGCGTTGTTTTATATACGGAAATTAGAAAATGAATATTTTTCATTTTTTTACTGTGGTGCTAACCGTCAAAACAGGATTTTTTCGTTCTGCGAGGAGCTTTCCACGATTATGAAATTGTTGCAATGCGCCATTAAAATACCTGAACATGCGGCGTAAATTCACGAAATTGCAGTAAACAAACATAACGAGCACTGGCATAGTCACACCAGGAGGTAGTGCAAATGTCACTGTCAGTTGTTTATACGCGTGCGGCCCTCGGGGTAAAGGCACCGCTTGTTTCCGTAGAGGTGCATTTGAGTAATGGACTGCCCGGACTCACGCTTGTCGGGTTACCTGAAACGACGGTTAAAGAAGCCAGGGATCGCGTCCGTAGCGCAATAATAAATAGCGGTTATACCTTCCCTGCGAAGAAGATCACCATCAACCTTGCTCCCGCCGACCTGCCTAAAGAAGGGGGACGATACGATTTACCTATCGCAATTGCCCTTCTCGCGGCTTCTGAGCAGCTTAATACGACAAGGCTAGGCTCGTATGAGTTCGTGGGTGAACTCGCGCTCACAGGCGCGCTGAGAGGCGTTCCCGGCGCGATATCGGGAGCGCTGGAGGCCATACGATCAGGCCGGCAAATCATTGTGGCCAATGAAAACGCATCAGAAGTGAGTCTTATCGCGGAAAAAGGATGCCTCATCGCGGGACATTTACAGGAAGTTTGTGCCTGGCTGGAAGGACGGCATGAACTGTCCGAACCGGAGGAGTGTGACGAGGTTATAGCCGACGTCCCGGAGGATCTCAGCGAGATTATGGGGCAGGAGCAAGGGAAGCGGGCGCTGGAGATTACGGCCGCAGGTGGACACAATCTTCTGTTGATTGGCCCGCCAGGTACGGGGAAAACGATGCTGGCGAGCAGGCTGAGTGGGTTACTTCCACCGCTCAATAACCATGAAGCGCTGGAAAGCGCTGCCATCTATAGCCTCATCAGTTCTGCATCGTTGCAAAAACAGTGGCGCCGTCGTCCTTTTCGTTCCCCGCATCATAGCGCTTCACTGACGGCGATGGTCGGCGGCGGGTCTATCCCCGGCCCGGGAGAGATCTCACTGGCGCACAATGGCATTCTGTTTCTCGATGAGCTGCCCGAGTTTGAGCGCCGCGTGCTGGATGCGCTGAGAGAACCTATTGAATCTGGCGAAATACATATCTCGCGCACTCGGGCCAAAATAAGCTATCCCGCGCAGTTTCAACTGGTCGCTGCGATGAATCCCAGCCCGACGGGCCACTACCAGGGCAACCATAACCGCTGTACGCCGGAGCAGACGCTGCGCTATCTGGGAAAGTTATCCGGTCCGTTCCTCGACCGTTTCGATTTATCTCTCGAAATCCCGCTTCCTCCTCCGGGCCTCCTCAGGCAGACGGGCATCACGGGTGAAAGCTCTGCGAAGGTACGCGAGCGGGTGATCGCCGCCCAGGCACGACAGTACACTCGCCAGAACAGGCTAAACGCGCGGCTGGATAATGCCGGGATCCGGCAGTTTTGTGCCCTTAACAGTGAGGATGCGGTATGGCTGGAGGAGACGTTGACGCGCTTTGGGCTATCTATACGTGCGTGGCAGCGTTTGCTAAAAGTGGCCAGAACCATTGCTGACGTGGAGGGATGTACTGACATTGAGAGGAAACACTTGCAGGAGGCGCTGAGCTATCGCGCTATCGATCGTTTGCTGCTGCATCTGCAGAAGTTGCTAGCATAAAAAAAGGGGCCGTAGCCCCTTCTTATCATCTTAGTCATCAGACTCGGTGTAGTCTTCTGCACCTTCCATCTGCGGCTTACCGCCAGACAGCGTATGGAAGCGCTTTGGACGCTTAATGCGTGCCATATACTTGATCCACACACGTTCCGCTTCAGACTGCGGCTCACGCTCACCACGGCAAACAGAAACAAACTGTTTTTCGTCTTCGGTTGCAGGTTCACGCTTACCCAGATCCAGCTCGTTAAAGGCATAACCATGGCGCTCAAGCAGTTGAGCTTCTTTGATGGTGAAATCGCCGTGACGAGAGAACCCGCGCGGATAATGTTTATTGTCGAAAAAACGATTAGTCGTCGTAAAGCTTTCCGCCATCCTACACGCTCCTAATTCTTTGGCCGAGCTATTTATGGCGCGGAGTATTAGTTACGCTTGACAGAGTGTAAAACAAAACATTTAAATCATAACGACAAATAATTTTGCGGAGAAAGATGTGGATACGGAATTGCTTAAAACTTTCCTTGAAGTGAGCAGAACACGCCACTTTGGGCGAGCAGCGGAAGCCCTTTACCTGACGCAGTCAGCAGTCAGTTTTCGTATTCGACAGCTGGAAAATCAACTGGGTGTGAATCTTTTTACCCGCCATCGCAACAATATTCGCCTCACGCCCGCCGGTGAAAAACTGCTGCCGTACGCAGAAACGCTGATGAATACCTGGCAGGCGGCACGCAAAGAGGTTGCACATACTTCGAGGCATAATGAGTTCTCGATAGGGGCCAGCGCTTCCCTGTGGGAATGTATGCTAAGTCAGTGGCTTACCCGGCTTTATCAATCTCATAGCCACCTGCAATTTGAAGCCAGGATTGCGCAACGGCAGTCGCTGGTTAAGCAACTTCATGAGCGTCAGCTTGATCTTCTGATCACAACCGAAGCCCCCAAGATGGACGAATTTAGCAGCCAGATCGTCGGTCAGTTTGGCCTGGCGCTGTATGCCTCTGAACCGTCGATGATGAAGGCAGACCTGACCTATTTGCGCCTCGAATGGGGGCCAGATTTTCAGCAGCATGAGACGGGATTGATTGCACCTGATGATGTTCCACAGTTAACGACCAGCTCTGCGGAGATCGCCTGTCAGCAACTGCCCTTGCTGAGAGGTTGTACCTGGTTACCTGTTCGCTGGGCAGACACTAAAGCGGGGCTGCATACGGTGTTGGATTCCACCACGCTTACCAGACCGCTGTATGCGATTTGGCTGCAAAACAGTGATAAGCAGTCACAGATAAAAGATCTGTTAAAAATCAATGTAATGGATTGATACATCAGCCAGCAGGAATGCTGGCTGAATAGTAAGAAGAGGCGTTTTTACAGGATTACGGGCAAAAAAAAATCCTTTGCCGAAGCAAAGGATTATATATGGCAGGGGCGGAGAGACTCGAACTCGCGACACCCGGTTTTGGAGACCGGTGCTCTACCAACTGAGCTACGCCCCTAAAGTTTTTTGCCATTAAGCCTGCCAGTAAGGCAGGCTTAATGTCTTAATAAGTGGCGGAACGGACGGGACTCGAACCCGCGACCCCCTGCGTGACAGGCAGGTATTCTAACCGACTGAACTACCGCTCCACCGAAGACTGCTTGTAACCACCGGATTAATGCACCGGCTTACTACTTAATTTGATGCCTGGCAGTTCCCTACTCTCACATGGGGAGACCCCACACTACCATCGGCGCTACGGCGTTTCACTTCTGAGTTCGGCATGGGGTCAGGTGGGACCACCGCGCTAAAGCCGCCAGGCAAATTCTGTTCATCTGTATCAAGGCTGAATTTTGATTGTTCGTCTCGTCGCCAAAACATCTTCGGCGTTGTAAGGTTAAGCCTCACGGTTCATTAGTATCGGTTAGCTCAACGCATCGCTGCGCTTACACACCCGACCTATCAACGTCGTCGTCTTCAACGTTCCTTCAGGAGACTTAAAGTCTCAGGGAGAACTCATCTCGGGGCAAGTTTCGTGCTTAGATGCTTTCAGCACTTATCTTTTCCGCATTTAGCTACCGGGCAGTGCCATTGGCATGACAACCCGAACACCAGTGATGCGTCCACTCCGGTCCTCTCGTACTAGGAGCAGCCCCCCTCAATTCTCCAGCGCCCACGGCAGATAGGGACCGAACTGTCTCACGACGTTCTAAACCCAGCTCGCGTACCACTTTAAATGGCGAACAGCCATACCCTTGGGACCTACTTCAGCCCCAGGATGTGATGAGCCGACATCGAGGTGCCAAACACCGCCGTCGATATGAACTCTTGGGCGGTATCAGCCTGTTATCCCCGGAGTACCTTTTATCCGTTGAGCGATGGCCCTTCCATTCAGAACCACCGGATCACTATGACCTGCTTTCGCACCTGCTCGAGCCGTCACTCTCGCAGTCAAGCTAGCTTATGCCATTGCACTAACCTCCTGATGTCCGACCAGGATTAGCTAACCTTCGTGCTCCTCCGTTACTCTTTGGGAGGAGACCGCCCCAGTCAAACTACCCACCAGACACTGTCCGCAACCCGGATTACGGGTCTACGTTAGAACACCAGCCATTAAAGGGTGGTATTTCAAGGACGGCTCCACGCAGACTGGCGTCCACGCTTCAAAGCCTCCCACCTATCCTACACATCAAGGACCAGTGTTCAGTGTCAAGCTATAGTAAAGGTTCACGGGGTCTTTCCGTCTTGCCGCGGGTACACTGCATCTTCACAGCGAGTTCAATTTCACTGAGTCTCGGGTGGAGACAGCCTGGCCATCATTACGCCATTCGTGCAGGTCGGAACTTACCCGACAAGGAATTTCGCTACCTTAGGACCGTTATAGTTACGGCCGCCGTTTACCGGGGCTTCGATCAAGAGCTTCGCGTTGCCGCTAACCCCATCAATTAACCTTCCGGCACCGGGCAGGCGTCACACCGTATACGTCCACTTTCGTGTTTGCACAGTGCTGTGTTTTTAATAAACAGTTGCAGCCAGCTGGTATCTTCGACTGATTTCAGCTCCACCCGCAGGGGCTTCACCTACATATCAGCGTGCCTTCTCCCGAAGTTACGGCACCATTTTGCCTAGTTCCTTCACCCGAGTTCTCTCAAGCGCCTTGGTATTCTCTACCTGACCACCTGTGTCGGTTTGGGGTACGATTTGATGTTACCTGATGCTTAGAGGCTTTTCCTGGAAGCAGGGCATTTGTTACTTCAGCACCGTAGTGCCTCGTCATCACACCTCAGCGTTAAAAGGTACCGGATTTACCTGGAACCTCCGCCTACATGCTTAAACCGGGACAACCGTCGCCCGGCTAACATAGCCTTCTCCGTCCCCCCTTCGCAGTAACACCAAGTACAGGAATATTAACCTGTTTCCCATCGACTACGCCTTTCGGCCTCGCCTTAGGGGTCGACTCACCCTGCCCCGATTAACGTTGGACAGGAACCCTTGGTCTTCCGGCGAGCGGGCTTTTCACCCGCTTTATCGTTACTTATGTCAGCATTCGCACTTCTGATACCTCCAGCATGCCTCACAGCACACCTTCAACGGCTTACAGAACGCTCCCCTACCCAACAACGCATAAGCGTCGCTGCCGCAGCTTCGGTGCATGGTTTAGCCCCGTTACATCTTCCGCGCAGGCCGACTCGACCAGTGAGCTATTACGCTTTCTTTAAATGATGGCTGCTTCTAAGCCAACATCCTGGCTGTCTGTGCCTTCCCACATCGTTTCCCACTTAACCATGACTTTGGGACCTTAGCTGGCGGTCTGGGTTGTTTCCCTCTTCACGACGGACGTTAGCACCCGCCGTGTGTCTCCCGTGATAACATTCTTCGGTATTCGTAGTTTGCATCGGGTTGGTAAGCCGGGATGGCCCCCTAGCCGAAACAGTGCTCTACCCCCGAAGATGAGTTCACGAGGCGCTACCTAAATAGCTTTCGGGGAGAACCAGCTATCTCCCGGTTTGATTGGCCTTTCACCCCCAGCCACAAGTCATCCGCTAATTTTTCAACATTAGTCGGTTCGGTCCTCCAGTTAGTGTTACCCAACCTTCAACCTGCCCATGGCTAGATCACCGGGTTTCGGGTCTATACCCTGCAACTTAACGCCCAGTTAAGACTCGGTTTCCCTTCGGCTCCCCTATACGGTTAACCTTGCTACAGAATATAAGTCGCTGACCCATTATACAAAAGGTACGCAGTCACACCACAAGGGTGCTCCCACTGCTTGTACGTACACGGTTTCAGGTTCTTTTTCACTCCCCTCGCCGGGGTTCTTTTCGCCTTTCCCTCACGGTACTGGTTCACTATCGGTCAGTCAGGAGTATTTAGCCTTGGAGGATGGTCCCCCCATATTCAGACAGGATACCACGTGTCCCGCCCTACTCTTCGAGTTCACAACCTGTGTGCTTTCGTGTACGGGACTGTCACCCTGTACCGTGCGACTTTCCAGACGCTTCCACTAACACACAAGCTGATTCAGACTCTGGGCTGCTCCCCGTTCGCTCGCCGCTACTGGGGGAATCTCGGTTGATTTCTTTTCCTCGGGGTACTTAGATGTTTCAGTTCCCCCGGTTCGCCTCGTTAACCTATGTATTCAGTTAACGATAGTGTGACGAATCACACTGGGTTTCCCCATTCGGACATCGCCGGGTCAAAGGTTCATATCACCTCGCCGGCGCTTTTCGCAGATTAGCACGTCCTTCATCGCCTCTGACTGCCAGGGCATCCACCGTGTACGCTTAGTCGCTTAACCTCACAACCCGAAGATGTTTCACTTCTGATTGCGAAAATTTGAGAGACTCGAACACACCTTAAAGATGTGTCGTTTCAATTTTCAGCTTGATCCAGATTTTTAAAGAGCAAAACTTCGCAGTGCACCTTTTCAGGTTCACTCTGAAGTTTTCTTGGGTTCGCAGTAAAAGATGGTGGAGCTATGCGGGATCGAACCGCAGACCTCCTGCGTGCAAAGCAGGCGCTCTCCCAGCTGAGCTATAGCCCCATCGTTTTGCAATCTCTGTACCGCTCATCCTTTAAAAGGAGTTTGGTAGGCCTGAGTGGACTTGAACCACCGACCTCACCCTTATCAGGGGTGCGCTCTAACCACCTGAGCTACAAGCCTGCAGAGATTTTTACTGCTGTTTTTTCATCAGACAATCTGTGTGAGCACTGCAAAGGCAGGTTCTTTAAGGTAAGGAGGTGATCCAACCGCAGGTTCCCCTACGGTTACCTTGTTACGACTTCACCCCAGTCATGAATCACAAAGTGGTAAGCGCCCTCCCGAAGGTTAAGCTACCTACTTCTTTTGCAACCCACTCCCATGGTGTGACGGGCGGTGTGTACAAGGCCCGGGAACGTATTCACCGTAGCATTCTGATCTACGATTACTAGCGATTCCGACTTCATGGAGTCGAGTTGCAGACTCCAATCCGGACTACGACGCACTTTATGAGGTCCGCTTGCTCTCGCGAGGTCGCTTCTCTTTGTATGCGCCATTGTAGCACGTGTGTAGCCCTACTCGTAAGGGCCATGATGACTTGACGTCATCCCCACCTTCCTCCAGTTTATCACTGGCAGTCTCCTTTGAGTTCCCGGCCTAACCGCTGGCAACAAAGGATAAGGGTTGCGCTCGTTGCGGGACTTAACCCAACATTTCACAACACGAGCTGACGACAGCCATGCAGCACCTGTCTCAGAGTTCCCGAAGGCACCAATCCATCTCTGGAAAGTTCTCTGGATGTCAAGAGTAGGTAAGGTTCTTCGCGTTGCATCGAATTAAACCACATGCTCCACCGCTTGTGCGGGCCCCCGTCAATTCATTTGAGTTTTAACCTTGCGGCCGTACTCCCCAGGCGGTCGACTTAACGCGTTAGCTCCGGAAGCCACGCCTCAAGGGCACAACCTCCAAGTCGACATCGTTTACGGCGTGGACTACCAGGGTATCTAATCCTGTTTGCTCCCCACGCTTTCGCACCTGAGCGTCAGTCTTTGTCCAGGGGGCCGCCTTCGCCACCGGTATTCCTCCAGATCTCTACGCATTTCACCGCTACACCTGGAATTCTACCCCCCTCTACAAGACTCTAGCCTGCCAGTTTCGAATGCAGTTCCCAGGTTGAGCCCGGGGATTTCACATCCGACTTGACAGACCGCCTGCGTGCGCTTTACGCCCAGTAATTCCGATTAACGCTTGCACCCTCCGTATTACCGCGGCTGCTGGCACGGAGTTAGCCGGTGCTTCTTCTGCGGGTAACGTCAATCGGTGAGGTTATTAACCTCACCGCCTTCCTCCCCGCTGAAAGTACTTTACAACCCGAAGGCCTTCTTCATACACGCGGCATGGCTGCATCAGGCTTGCGCCCATTGTGCAATATTCCCCACTGCTGCCTCCCGTAGGAGTCTGGACCGTGTCTCAGTTCCAGTGTGGCTGGTCATCCTCTCAGACCAGCTAGGGATCGTCGCCTAGGTGAGCCGTTACCCCACCTACTAGCTAATCCCATCTGGGCACATCTGATGGCAAGAGGCCCGAAGGTCCCCCTCTTTGGTCTTGCGACGTTATGCGGTATTAGCTACCGTTTCCAGTAGTTATCCCCCTCCATCAGGCAGTTTCCCAGACATTACTCACCCGTCCGCCGCTCGTCACCCAGGAGCAAGCTCCCTGTGTTACCGCTCGACTTGCATGTGTTAGGCCTGCCGCCAGCGTTCAATCTGAGCCATGATCAAACTCTTCAATTTAAGTTTGATGCTCGTGAATTAAACTTCGTAATGAATTACGTATGTTCACTCAGAGACTTGGTATTCATTTATTGTCCGAAGACATTAAGAATCCATGTCACTTTGAGTGCCCACACAGATTGTCTGATAAATTGTTAAAGAGCAGTTGCAACGCGGCGTTAAGCTCACCGTTGCGAGGTCCCGTATATTACGTTTTCCTCATTCAGAGTCAAGTGATTATTTTCGCTTTTCTCTGTTGGCGTTCATCTCTGAACCCCGCTAACCCGGCGGCCTGTAAGCCGTTGTTCCGTGTCAGTGGAGGCGCATTATAGGGAGTTCTCAGACGTTGACAACCCCTCTTTTAAAAAAAACTTTCAACCGTCTCTTTTTTGCTCAAAACCGTGCTATAGCGCCAGTTTTTCGAGCGTTTCAAAGCCATAACGGCGTAAAACGGGTAAAAGTTGTTCAGTTTCTTTTGTTAACGCCATACAAAACGCGATATTCGCATCGGTAGATTTCGCATCCGGGGCTTCATGCTCCAGCAACCATGCCGTACGACGGGCAATAGCCGCTCCGGAATCCACCAGGCGCGTCCCCTCCGGCAGTACCTCTAATAGCTCTTCCTGGAGTAGCGGGAAGTGGGTACAGCCCAGCACAACGGTATCCGGGGGTTCGGGCATCCTCAGCCACGGACGAAGAATACGACGCAGCTCGTCGAGTGATACCGACTTGCCATGCAGCTTCGCTTCCGCCATCTCCACCAGCTCAGCCGAACCGAGCATCGCAATCTGGCATTCATTAGCGAAACGGTCGATCAGCTCGCGGGTATAAGGACGCTTTACCGTGCCTCGCGTGGCCAGCAAGCCCACAATGCCGTTCGCTGTCAGACGCGCGGCAGGCTTTATTGCAGGAACGACGCCCACAACCGGGAACTGGAATTTTTCACGCAGGGCGGGAAGAGAAACGGTGCTCGCCGTGTTACACGCGATGACAGCCAGCGCAAGGGGATAGCGCTTTTGTACCGCAGTGACGATTTCCACCACGCGCTCGACAATAAAATCTTCGCTCTTTTCCCCGTACGGGAAAGCGACGTTATCGAAGGCGTAGATGTAATGGAGATCCGGCAGGAGATGCCGAATCTCATCATAGACCGAAAGCCCACCGACGCCGGAATCAAACACCAGCACGGTGGGACGCGGATTAGAAGGTGTAGCTGCCAGACAAGGTGTATTCCCGTCCTGCAGTTTGGTAGCCATAAACTGTCTCGTAATCTTTATCGAACAGGTTGGCTATTTTACCACGAACTGTAAGGTGTGAGGTGACAGGATACGAAACTGCGACATCCCACAGGCTTACACCGCCCATTTTTACTTTCTCAGACGGGTAAGTACCAAAGTCAGTGTCGTAACGCGTACCGAGATAGTGATAAGTCAGGCTCCAGTCGAAATCATAGATCTGCGTGTCGAGCTGATATTTCACCTGCTGCTTAGCACGACGGTCCAGAAGTTCGTTGGTTGCAGCATTGCGGGCATCCACGTAGTCGTAGCCAACGGTGTGCGTCAATGGCCCCGTGTCAAACGATGCTGTCGCTTCCACACCTTTAATGCGCGCTTTACCGACGTTGTAATATTGCTGGAGATTATTATCGAAGTCGATGAGATTATCAACGTCATTACGGTAGCCGGATACGCGCCAGCTCACGCCTGCCGTCAGGCCTTCAAACGCACCTTCCCACTGTTTGCTCTCTTCTGGATCAAGATGGTCATTGCCATAGAAACCATAGAGTTGACCCAGATTCGGTGCTTTATAGGCCGTACCATAAGAAGCAACGAAGCGGTAACCCTCCACGAACTCCCAGGCCGCACTGCTTTGCCAGGTGCCATGACGACCGAACTGAGAGTTGTCATCGCTGCGAACCGCCCCTTCCAGGGTGAAGTCACCAAACTGCTGCAGCCCGGTCAGGTAGACGCCGGTGTTACGCAGGTCGTAGCCGTTGGTCACGTAGTTTGTACCCGGCTCGGTGCTCTGCTTCTGCCAGTCAACGCCCGCGCCAATGTTCCCTTGGCCAACATCAACGGAGTTGAGCCACTGGACATTGTACTGCTTGATTTCATCCAGCGTGGCTGTCGAATCGTAGCGGCCTAAATTCGGGTCGTAGTTATAGTCCTTGCTGTGGCTATAGCTGGTGAGCAGCTGTGAATGGAAGATGTCATCATTGAAGCGCAATCCTGCATCCCAGGTCTGACTATAAAGCTGGCGGGTATCGACCAGTACGTCAGGGGTAAATGAGCTGTAGTAACCGTCGTAGGCAGTACGGTTGCTGTAGCCAAAGCCGCGAACAAAACCGCTCCACTGGTCTGAGAATGCGTGATCCAGTGCGCCGTAGAGCGTTTTATTCATAAAGCCGTCGCGATCGGTCTGGGCAAGGCCACCATTGTTGCCATCCGCAACCACATCAAACCCTTTGGTATAGGTGTAATCACCCGCAAGCGTGACGCGCGTGCTGTCGCCCAGTGTTTGCTGAGTACTGCCACCATAATTCTGGTAGCCGTGCGAGCCTACGCCAGCATTCAGCGTGGTACCGTCCGTCGCGCGAGTGGTAATAATGTTTACGACGCCGCCGATCGCGTCCGAGCCGTATACCGCCGAACGCGGTCCACGAACATATTCGATTCGCTGTACCAGGGAGATTGGGAACTGGCTGAGATCGGACGACCCCGTGACGCCCGCCTGGTTCAGGCGGATCCCGTCAACAAGGATCAGGACGTGGCTGGAGTTGGTGCCACGGATAAAGAGAGAAGAGAGTTGCCCCATCCCGCCATTTTGCGCCGTATCCACGCCGGGCAGGCGACGCATAACATCCAGGAGCGAGGTTGACTGCCAACGATCAATATCGGCACGCGTAACAACCGTGTTTGCAGCCAGAATAGTTTTTTCAGGTTGTTCAAAACGATTTGCCGTCACCACCAACGAGTCTGCGCTATCCTGCGCCCAGCCCGAAAATGCCGTGACGGACAACGCCGTCAACAGCGATACTTTTTTAATCATTATTAAAGCATCCACAATATAAGAAGGATGCCGCAGGCCTCATCGATAGCACGCGATGATGAAACCAAATGCGACGTGATCCCGGCAGGTCTTCGGGCTAGGTGGCTATATAAGGATGAAGACTTCCCATTTTCACAGTGTCTACAACGCTCATCCCGCCAGTCTTTACCGCTGCGCGTCAGCTCCAGATTTACACTGGATTCCCTTTTCACTCTCAGGAGACCGGAAACAGAATGCTACAATTAGACACGTATGGATGTCCAGACAGCTATTGGCCATTAAATCTGGACATCCCCTGAACAATCCCTACAATCGCCGCGTAATTCTTTATCACTCAGGACGCATCATGACCCCAGAACACCTCCCGACAGAACAGTACGACGCGCAGCTGGCAGAGAAAGTTGTCCGCCTGCAAAGTATGATGACGCCTTTCAACGCGCCCGTTCCCGAGGTGTTCCGCTCTCCTGTCAGCCACTACCGCATGCGTGCCGAGTTTCGCATCTGGCATGACGGTGACGACCTGTACCACATCATTTTCGATCAGCAGACGAAGTCCCGTATCCGCGTGGACAGCTTCCCGGCAGCGAGTGAGCTCATTAACCAATTAATGACGCTGATAATGGACGGCGTGCGTAACAACCCGGTACTGCGTAACAAGCTTTTCCAGATTGACTACCTGACCACGCAAAGCAATCAGGCGATTGTCTCCCTGCTGTACCACAAAGCCCTGAACGACGAGTGGCGCGAGCAGGCGGAAGCGCTGCGCGATGCGCTGCGTGCGCAGAACATCAACGTTCACCTGATTGGCCGCGCGACAAAAACCAAAATCATGCTGGATCAGGACTACATCGACGAGCGTCTGCCGGTGGCGGGTAAAGAGATGGTGTATCGTCAGGTCGAGAACAGCTTCACCCAGCCGAACGCTGCAATGAACGTGCAGATGCTGGAGTGGGCGCTGAAGGCGACGGAAGGATCAACGGGCGATCTGCTTGAGCTCTACTGCGGTAACGGCAACTTCTCGCTGGCGCTGGCGCGTAACTTCGATCGCGTCCTGGCAACGGAAATCGCCAAACCGTCGGTTGCCGCCGCGCAGTACAACATTGCCGCCAACCATATCGACAACGTGCAGATCATTCGTATGGCCGCAGAAGAGTTCACGCAGGCGATGAACGGCGTTCGCCAGTTTAACCGTCTGGAAGGCATCGATCTGAAGAGCTACCAGTGTGAGACAATTTTTGTCGACCCGCCGCGCAGTGGCCTGGACAGCGAAACCGAGAAGATGGTGCAGGCGTACCCGCGTATTTTGTACATCTCCTGTAATCCGGAGACGCTGTGCAAGAACCTGGAAACGTTAGGCCAGACGCACAAGGTTGAACGTCTGGCGCTGTTCGATCAGTTCCCGTATACGCACCATATGGAGTGCGGTGTACTGCTCACGGCGAAGTAATGTGGCCTTGTAGGGCAGGTAAGCGAAGCGCCACCTGCCAAAAAGCCGGATGGCGCTTCGCTTATCCGGCCTACAATGACAAAAACCTTTATTCCGGTAACTGGCTTTTACGGCTACGCATGCGCGAGCCAATCCAGAACACCAGCGCCACAGACAGTACCGCAGGGAAGAAGTTAGAGCCGATATCCGGATACTCCGCGCGCACCACCGTGCTGTACAACAATACGCCCAGAATAAAGCAGGCGGCGGCCAGCCCCGGTAACCCCACCGGCATGGTGCGGTTCAGGTAGCGTTGATGCAGGCAGTACACCGTCAGCACCAGCGCAATCAGCGGGAAAATCGAAAACGGCACGATGGAGCTAAAAATAGCGGCGAACGTACCATTAATGGATAAGCCAGCGATCAATGCCAGCAACAGCGTCCCTTTATCCTGACCTGACTGTTTCATTACTCACCTTCACTCTTCGGTTTGATGTGCCAGTTTCTCTTGTTCACGGCGATACCAGTAGTACGCGCCTTTGGAGATCATCCTGAGCTGCAATACCAGTCGCTCTTCAAGCTGCTTGCGTTGTTCAATGCTGACATCCAGCGCTTCGGCACCTGCGCTGAAAACAATCGTCACCATCGCCTCGGCCTGTGCTTCGGTAAACGCACGCGGCATATGGTTTTCGAGTTCAAGATAGTCGGCAAGTTCCGCGATGAAGTGCTGAATTTCGCGCGCGACGGCGGCACGAAACGCCGCCGACGTGCCCGAACGCTCGCGCAGAAGCAGACGAAACGCGTTGGGGTTATTGCCGATAAATTCCATAAAGGTCGACACGGAGGTACGGATCACGCTGCCCCCTTTGGCGATACGCTGACGCGCCTGGCGCATCAGCTGGCGCAGCATCAAACCGCTCTCGTCGACCATGGTCAGGCCCAGTTCATCCACATCACGGAAGTGACGATAGAAGGACGTTGGCGCAATCCCGGCCTCACGTGCGACTTCGCGCAGGCTCAAACTGGCAAAACTTCGCTCAGCACTCAGTTGACTGAATGCGGCTTCCACCAGCGAACGCCGGGTTTTCTCTTTTTGTTGTGCTCTTACGCCCATCACGATAGTTGAATCCTTCCAAAGGCCTGATGGCACTATACCAGAGAATAAAATTAATCTGTTTGCCTGGCTTTGTGAATGATTGTTTACGTGCGGTTTGTGCTCCACTGCCGGAAAAAAGCACAACGATAATTGGGTTACTCTGGCAATGATGTTATGATTCTGTTGCTTTTATGTATAAGAACAGGTAAGCCTTGCCATGCCACATTCCTACGATTACGACGCAATAGTTATTGGTTCCGGCCCCGGCGGCGAAGGCGCTGCTATGGGTCTGGTGAAACAGGGAGCCAGAGTAGCGGTCATTGAGCGCTATCATAATGTCGGCGGCGGTTGCACCCACTGGGGCACCATCCCTTCGAAAGCCCTCCGCCACGCCGTTAGCCGCATTATCGAATTTAACCAGAATCCTCTTTACAGCGACCACTCCCGACTTCTTCGTTCCTCCTTTGCCGACATCCTGAACCACGCGGATACCGTCATTAACCAGCAGACGCGCATGCGTCAGGGGTTTTATGAGCGTAACCACTGTGAAATTTTGCAGGGCAACGCGCATTTTGTGGATGAACACACCCTGGCACTCGAATGCCATGACGGGTCGGTTGAAACCATCACCGCTGAAAAATTTGTGATTGCCTGCGGTTCACGCCCATACCATCCGGCCGACGTGGACTTCTCGCACCCGCGCGTCTACGACAGCGACTCGATTCTGAGCCTGCATCATGAACCCCGCCACGTCATTATCTATGGCGCAGGGGTCATTGGTTGCGAATATGCGTCGATCTTCCGCGGAATGGACGTCAAAGTTGACCTGATCAACACTCGCGACCGCCTGCTGGCCTTCCTCGATCAGGAGATGTCGGACTCCCTCTCCTACCACTTCTGGAACAGCGGCGTGGTCATTCGCCACAACGAAGAGTACGAGAAGATCGAAGGCTGCGACGACGGGGTGATCATGCACCTCAAGTCCGGCAAGAAGCTGAAAGCGGACTGCCTCCTGTACGCCAACGGCCGTACCGGCAACACCGATTCCCTGCAGCTGGAAAATATCGGGCTTGAAACCGACAGCCGCGGTCAGTTGAAGGTCAACAGCATGTATCAGACCGCCCTGCCGCACGTTTACGCGGTCGGCGACGTCATTGGCTATCCAAGCCTGGCCTCAGCCGCTTACGACCAGGGACGCATTGCGGCTCAGGCGCTGGTGAAAGGCGAAGCGACGGCGCATCTGATTGAAGATATCCCGACGGGCATCTACACCATCCCGGAAATCAGTTCCGTAGGGAAAACCGAGCAGCAGCTGACGTCAATGAAGGTGCCTTACGAGGTGGGTCGTGCGCAGTTTAAGCATCTGGCGCGGGCGCAAATCGTGGGGATGAGCGTGGGTACGCTGAAAATTCTGTTCCATCGCGAGACGAAAGAGATCCTCGGGATTCACTGCTTTGGTGAACGCGCCGCGGAAATCATTCATATCGGTCAGGCGATCATGGAGCAGAAAGGTGGTGGTAACACCATTGAGTACTTCGTTAACACCACCTTTAACTACCCGACCATGGCGGAAGCCTATCGGGTCGCGGCACTAAACGGCCTGAACCGCCTGTTTTAACGCGCTGTCAAAATGGCCATCCATCGCACCACGGATGGCCTCTGCCAGCTGCTCATAGCGGCTGCGCAGCGGTGACCCAGGGCGATAGACCAGGCCAATCGTACGACGCGGCTCTGGTTTAATGCACGGCAAGTAGACCACGCCATCACGTTTACGCTCGTGCGGTACCGCCAGCGCAGGCAGCAGCGTAATACCGCTTCCCGCCGCGACCATATTACGCAGCGTTTCCAGGCTGGTTGCGCGGAAATGGGTATCCTCATCCGCACCCGCTTCGAAGCAGAAGCCCATCGCCTGGTCGCGCAGGCAGTGGCCATCTTCCAGCATCAGCAGCTTTTCACCCGCCAGATCGGCCATCGGCACGCGATCGCGGTTCGCCCACGGGTGATCTTCATAGATCGCCAGCATCATTGGCTCATCGAACAGCGGCACTTCAATAAAGGCTTCACTCTCTTTTACCAGTGCCAGAATGGCGCAGTCGAGCTTGCCGCTGTCCAGCTGTGCCAGCAGCTGATGGGTTTGCGCTTCGTGCAGGTACATTTCGAGTTTCGGGAACGTCTGGTGCAGCATCGGAATGATGTGCGGTAACAGGTACGGGCCAACGGTTGGGATCAGGCCAATATGCAGCGGGCCGGACATGGCCTCCCCCTGCTGGCTTGCCATTTCCTTGAGCACTTTGACCTCGCGCAGCACGGTGCGCGCCTGATCCACCAGCAGAAGACCTGCCTGTGTGAACAGAACCTTACGACTGGTGCGCTCCAGCAGCATCACACCCAGCTCGTCTTCCAGCTTGCGGATCTGGCCGCTCAGCGTGGGCTGGCTGACGTGGCAGGAATCTGCCGCGCGGCGAAAGTGACGATGCTCGGCTAACGCTACCAGGTATTCAAGATCACGAATATTCATTATTCATCCTCCGTCGCCACGATAGTTCATGGCGATAGATAGCATAGCAACGAACGATTATCCCTATCAAGCATTCTGTTGAATAATACACCACATAGACGAGGCGGCACGTGTTTGACCCTTGACGTCCCCGCACCGTCAGCGAGTTTCTCTCAAAACTCGAACAACTAAAGCCAACGTGAACTTTTGCGGACCCCGTGGTCCGCTTTTTTTTTGCGTAAAAAAGCCCAACTCAGGGTTGGGCTGGGGTTTTGTAGGTCGGGTAAGGCGAAGCCGCCACCCGACGTTTCAGGCATCAAATCAGGCGGTTTTTCGCATCCGCAATCGCCTGCGCCACCTGCTTAGGCGACACGCCGCCTTTCGCCGCACGCTTATCCAGGCAGGACTGCAGCGCCAGTATTGGATACACATCATCCCCGATAACCGCGCTGAATTTCTGTAGATCGGCCAGCGCCAGATCTTCCAGCGGTTTACCCTGACGAATGGCTTCCACCACCGCTTCACCGACAATATGGTGCGCTTCACGGAACGGTACGCCCTTCGCCACCAGGTAATCCGCCAGCTCGGTCGCGTTCGCATAGCCCTGCTGCGCCGCTTCCTGACAGCGCGGACGCTTCACCTGAATGCCATCCAGCACCAGCGCGCCCATATGCAGACAGTCCAGCCAGGTGTCGAGCGCGTCGAACAGACCTTCTTTGTCTTCCTGCATATCTTTGTTGTACGCCAGCGGCAGCCCTTTCAGGGTCATCATCATGCCGGTCAGCGCGCCCTGCACGCGGCCACATTTCCCGCGGATCAGCTCCAGCGCGTCCGGGTTTTTCTTCTGCGGCATCAGGGATGAACCTGAGGTCACGCGGTCGGACAGCTCAACAAAGCCCGCTTCGCCAGAGTTAAAGAAGATCAGGTCTTCGGCAAAGCGCGACAGGTGCACCATACCGATAGACGCGTTAGAGAGCAGTTCCAGCACGTGGTCACGATCGGAGACACTATCCAGGCTGTTGCGGGTAGCAGAGGCAAAGCCCAGCCAGCCTGCCAGCTGTTCACGGTCGATTTCGTATGCGGTACCCGCCAGCGCGCCGCTGCCCAGCGGGCTGACGTCCAGACGCTTCAGGGTATCCTGCAGACGGCTTTCGTCACGCGCCAGCATCTCTACATAGGCCAGACACCAGTGCGCAAAGGTCACCGGCTGCGCGCGCTGCAGGTGGGTATAGCCCGGCATCACCGCGTCCTGATTATTCTGTGCGGTCTCCACCAGCGCGGTCTGCAGCTGACGGTTAGCCGCCAGCAGTTCGCCAACGGTATCCTTACACCACAGCTTCAGATCGGTGGCGACCTGGTCGTTACGGCTCCGGCCGGTATGCAGCTTTTTACCCAGTTGGCCGACCTTGTCGATCAGTTTACCTTCCACCCAGCTGTGAATATCTTCGGCATCGCTCTGCAGAATTTGCTGCGGATCCAGACGCACTTCTTCCAGCAGATTGTTCAGCGCCTCTTCCAGCTGCAGCTGTTCCTCTGGGGTCAGCACGCCCACCGTCACCAGCGCTTTGGACCAGGCCACAGAGCCGACAATATCCTGTTCGGCCAGGCGGTAGTCGAAGCGCAAAGAGTCGTTGAACTGTTTGAACCGCTGATCCGCTGCCTGTGTAAAACGCCCACCCCAAAGTGCCATAACATGCTTCCTTAATATCTTTGAATTTCATTGCCCGGTGGCGCTGCGCTTACCGGGCCTACAAAACATTAAATCGATTACGCTAAAATACGCGTGCCAATCGGCGTGCCGTTAAACAGCGCCGGGAGCTGCTCCGCGTGACGCCAGGAGGCGATATCTACCGGGCGACCCAGCGTGCGTGCCGCATCCAGCGCGGCGTTCACTTTGACGATCATGCCGTCGGTGATGATGCCCTGCGCAATCAGCTGCTCGGCTTTCTCTGCCGTCATTTCTGCGATGCGCTGGCCTTTTCCGTCCAGAATGCCGCTCACGTCGGAGAGCAGGATCAGGTCCGCACCCAGCGTTGCCGCCAGTGCGGTTGCCGCCTGGTCAGCGTTAACGTTCATCAGCTCACCCTCTTCGGTCACGCCGATAGAGCTCACCACCGGCAGGAAACCGCCTTCCAGCAGCGTGTTAATCAGCTTAGGCGAACCCGGCTGCGCCAGTCCAACATGACCGAGCGCTTCGTCGAGCTGGGTCACTTTTACGCTGTCGCCATCGCCCAGATAGAGGCCAACGGAGGCAATATGGTGTTTCTTCGCCCAGGACAGCAGGGTTTTGTTCGCCGTACCCGCCAGCGCACCGGTGATAATGTCAATCTGATCCGCAGGCGTCACGCGCAGGCCGTTTTTCTTGATCACCGGCAGGTTGAGCCCTTTCATCAGCTCATCCACCACGCAGCCGCCGCCGTGCACAATCACCAGTGGACGTTGGTGTGATTCGCGATAGTTCACCAGCGCGGTAAACAGACGCTCCAGCGCTTCTTCGCTGTCCAGCAGTACACCACCGAGTTTGATAATTAATGGGTTCATCATCACACCTTAAATAAGAGCCTGCGTTTCAGGGAAACCGAAACGAATATTTGCACACTGCATTGCCTGTGCGGCAGCGCCTTTCAGTAAGTTATCTTCTGCGGCCACCACGATGAGATGCTCACCCTGAACGGCAAAGCCGATATCGCAGAACGGCAGACCGACCACGTTTTTCAGCGCCGGCACGCCTTTGTCGTACAGACGTACCAGCGGTTTGTCCGCATACGCCTGCGTGAAGACCTCGCTCACCTGCTCTTTGGTCACGCCAGGCTTCAGGCGGCAGGTAATGGTTTCGAGGATCCCACGCGGGAAGCTGCCCAGGTGCGGGGTGAAAATGACGTCCGCGCCCAGATGCGTCGTGATTTCAGGGTGATGACGGTGATTAAACACGCCATACGGCTGAAGGCTCACTTCGCAGAAGCTGTTAGAGATCGCCGCCTTGCGTCCTGCACCGCTCACGCCGCTGGTGGCGTTGATCACCGGCCACTGGTTCAGATCCAGCAGACCCGCGTCGATCAGCGGCTTCAGGGCAAGCTGCGCCGCCGTCGGGTAGCAGCCAGGAACGGCAATCAGATCCGCTTCTTTCAGTTTATCTGCGCTCCACTCCGCCAGGCCGTACACCGCTTTTTCAAGCAGATCCGGATGCTGATGGGTGAAACCGTAATATTTTTCGTAGAACGCGCCGTCGTTAACGCGGAACGCGCCGGAGAGGTCGAAGACCACGCAGCCAGCCGCCAGGAACTGCGGCGCCAGGTCGTGGCTGACCTCGTGTGCGGTGGCTAAAAACACCACGTCGACGCCGTCAGTAAACTCGCTGATGTCAGACATGGGCTGCAGCGGCAGATCGACCAGGCCCTTAAGCTGCGGATGCAAATCGGAAATTAACTTTCCTGCATCATTGCTTTGCGCTGACACGGTCAAAGCGGTTATGGTCATATGTGGATGGCGATTCACGTAGCTTACAAGCTCTGCGCCCGCATAACCGCTAGCGCCTACAATCAGCGTATTCAACATCGGGTTCCTTTATGCTCAACGTTAATGTATTTTTATTCACATTTATTGCATGAATATTGATACTATCACGACCTAAGGTGTGTCAACAATGAAAATGAACTTACCGCCATTTATCGAGATCTACCGCGCCCTGATTGCCACACCGTCCATCAGCGCAACGGAAGAAGCGCTGGATCAGAGCAATGAGTCTTTAATCAATCTGCTGGCGGGTTGGTTTAGCGATCTTGGGTTTAACGTTGAGGTTCAGCCCGTCCCCGGCACTCGCCACAAATTCAACCTGCTCGCCAGTACCGGAACCGGTGCGGGCGGCCTGCTGCTGGCCGGTCATACCGACACCGTGCCGTTCGACGATGGCCGCTGGACGCGCGATCCGTTCACCCTGACCGAGCACGACAACAAGCTCTACGGTCTGGGCACCGCCGACATGAAAGGCTTCTTCGCCTTTATCCTCGACGCGCTGCGTGACGTGGACGTGACGAAGCTGAAAAAACCGCTCTACATTCTGGCGACCGCTGATGAAGAGACCAGCATGGCGGGCGCGCGCTACTTCTCTGAAAACACGTCAATTCGCCCGGATTGCGCGATCATCGGCGAGCCGACGTCTCTGCAACCGATTCGCGCGCATAAAGGTCATATCTCTACCGCCGTGCGCGTGCTCGGCCAGTCCGGCCACTCCAGCGATCCGGCGCGCGGCGTGAACGCCATTGAGCTGATGCATGATGCCATCGGCCGCATCATGGCCCTGCGTGACGATCTGAAAGCACGCTATCACTACGACGCGTTCACCGTGCCGTACCCGACGCTGAACCTCGGCAGCCTGCACGGCGGCGATGCCTCCAACCGCATCTGCGCCTGCTGCGAACTGCACATGGATATTCGACCGCTGCCGGGCATGACCCTGAGCGATCTCGACGGCCTGCTGAATGAGGCGCTGGCCCCGGTGAGCGAACGCTGGCCGGGTCGCCTGACGGTCTCCGAACTGCATCCGCCCATCCCGGGTTACGAATGCCCGCCGGACCATCAACTGGTCGACGTTGTAGAAAAGCTGCTCGGCCAGAAAACCGACGTGGTGAACTACTGCACCGAAGCGCCGTTTATTCAGACGCTTTGCCCGACGCTGGTTCTAGGCCCTGGGTCCATCAACCAGGCGCACCAGCCGGATGAATATCTGGAAACCCGCTTTATCAAACCCACCCGCGAACTGATTACCCAGGTTGTGCATCACTTCTGCTGGCATTAAAAACTGCCCCTCACCCTAACCCTCTCCCCAAAAGGGAGAGGGCAGAGTGAGGGGGAGTAAATCCCGCGATCTCCGTCACATTTCCATAAGCATCTCTTATCTGACGCAATGCGAATTAAATTTCGTAAATTGCCCACATTTATTCGTTTGCTGAACCGTTTTCGCAGCAATTGACGACGGGGGTTTTACGTGGCTTTATAAAGGGAGATGACAAAATAATGTCCAAAAGATTTTCACATGGGCATAAACAAAAATGATGGGGTGACTGGGTTTTTATGAACGAACAATATTCCGCGTTGCGTAGTAATGTCAGTATGCTCGGCAAAGTGCTTGGAGATACCATCAAAGATGCGTTGGGGGAAAACATCCTCGACCGCGTTGAAACCATCCGCAAGCTGTCTAAATCTTCCCGTTCCGGTAACGAGGCCAGTCGTCAGGAGCTGCTCACCACCTTGCAGAACCTCTCTAACGATGAGCTGCTGCCCGTTGCGCGCGCCTTCAGCCAGTTCCTGAACCTGGCCAACACCGCTGAGCAATACCACAGCATTTCGCCAAACGGCGAAGCGGCCAGCAACCCGGAAGTCATTGCCCGCACCCTTCGTAAACTGAAAGACCAGCCCGACCTCAACGAAGCCACCATCAAAAAAGCGGTGGAGTCGCTTTCGCTGGAGCTGGTACTGACCGCTCACCCAACCGAGATCACCCGTCGCACCCTGATCCACAAAATGGTGGAAGTGAACAACTGCCTGAAGCAGCTGGATAACAAAGACATTGCCGACTATGAACGCAACCAGCTGATGCGCCGTCTGCGCCAGCTGATTGCCCAGTCCTGGCACACCGATGAAATTCGTAAGCATCGCCCAAGCCCGGTCGACGAAGCCAAATGGGGCTTTGCGGTGGTGGAAAACAGCCTGTGGGAAGGGGTACCAAACTACCTGCGCGAGCTGAACGAACAGCTGGAAGCGAACCTGGGCTACCGTCTGCCGGTTGATTTCGTGCCGGTTCGCTTCACCTCCTGGATGGGCGGCGACCGCGACGGTAACCCGAACGTTACCGCGGAAATCACCCGCCACGTCCTGCTGCTGAGCCGCTGGAAAGCGACCGACCTGTTCCTGAAAGACATTCAGGTGCTGATCTCCGAGCTGTCGATGGTTGAAGCGACGCCGGAACTGCGCGCGCTGGCCGGCGAAGAAGGCGCCAGCGAGCCGTACCGCTTCCTGATGAAAAAGCTGCGTGGTCAGCTGATGGCCACTCAGGCCTGGCTGGAAGCGCGCCTGAAAGGCCAGCGCCTGCCAAAACCAGAAGGCCTGCTCAGCCAGAACGAACAGCTCTGGGAGCCGCTTTACGCCTGTTATAAATCGCTGCAGGCCTGCGGGATGGGCATCATCGCCAACGGCGAACTGCTCGACACCCTGCGTCGCGTGAAGTGTTTTGGCGTGCCGCTGGTGCGTATCGACGTGCGTCAGGAAAGTACCCGTCATACCGAAGCGCTGGGCGAGCTGACCCGCTATCTCGGCATCGGTGACTATGAAAGCTGGTCCGAAGCCGACAAGCAGGCGTTCCTGATCCGCGAGCTGAACTCCAAGCGCCCTTTGCTGCCGCGCAACTGGGAGCCAAGCAACGATACCCGTGAAGTGCTCAACACCTGTAAAGCGATCGTGGACGCACCGAAAGGATCGGTCGCCGCCTATGTGATCTCCATGGCGAAAACCCCATCCGACGTGCTGGGCGTTCACCTCCTGCTGAAAGAAGCGGGAATCGACTACGCCCTGCCGGTCGCCCCGCTGTTTGAAACTCTCGACGACCTGAACAACGCCAACGACGTGATGAGCCAGCTGCTGAACATCGACTGGTATCGCGGCTTTATTCAGGGCAAACAGATGGTAATGATCGGCTATTCCGACTCCGCGAAAGATGCGGGCGTGATGGCGGCATCCTGGGCGCAGTATCAGGCGCAGGATGCACTGATCAAAACCTGCGAAAAAGCCGGTATCGAGCTGACCCTGTTCCACGGACGCGGTGGCTCAATTGGCCGTGGTGGCGCGCCAGCACACGCGGCGCTGCTGTCACAGCCGCCGGGAAGCCTGAAAGGCGGCCTGCGCGTGACCGAGCAGGGTGAGATGATCCGCTTCAAGTACGGCCTGCCGGAAGTGACCATCAGCAGCCTGTCGCTTTATACCAGCGCGATCCTGGAAGCCAACCTGCTGCCACCGCCGGAGCCGAAAGCCTCCTGGTGCCACATCATGGACGAGCTGTCGGCTATCTCCTGCGATCTGTACCGCGGCTACGTGCGTGAAAACAAAGATTTCGTGCCTTACTTCCGTTCAGCCACGCCTGAACAGGAGCTGGGTAAACTGCCGCTGGGCTCACGTCCTGCAAAACGTCGCCCGACCGGCGGCGTAGAGTCTCTGCGTGCAATCCCGTGGATCTTTGCCTGGACGCAGAACCGTCTGATGCTGCCCGCCTGGCTGGGTGCCGGTGCCGCACTGCAAAAAGTGGTGGAAGACGGCAAACAGAGCGAGCTGGAGACCATGTGTCGCGACTGGCCGTTCTTCTCTACCCGTCTGGGAATGCTGGAGATGGTCTTCTCGAAAGCTGACCTCTGGCTGGCGGAATACTACGATCAGCGCCTGGTGAAGCCAGAGCTGTGGGCGCTGGGTAAAGAACTGCGCGAACTGCTGGAAGGCGACATCAAAGTGGTGCTGGATATCGCCAACGACTCACACCTGATGGCGGACCTGCCGTGGATTGCCGAGTCTATCCAGCTGCGTAACATCTACACCGACCCGCTGAACGTCCTGCAGGCAGAGCTGCTGCACCGTTCGCGTCTGGCGGAAGAAGAAGGGAAAGAGCCGGATCCACGCGTTGAACAGGCGCTGATGGTGACGATTGCGGGCGTTGCGGCAGGTATGCGTAACACCGGCTAATGCTTTACGCCCGGCGGCGCTACGCTTGCACGGGCCTACGATAAGTAGGCCGGGTAAGCGTTAGCGCCACCCGGCAAATTTCGGTAGTCTCCTTATGCATTCCGATATCACCCAGATTTTGACTGACCTGGTGAACCGCACGTTACCGCTGGGTCAGATTCGTTTTTCAGCGCTGGCTGAACACCATCCCCGAACCTCTCCCTGCCTCGGCATTACCCTTGGCGCTCCCTGCGAGGCGTTTTTTTCTTTTTTTGGACAAATCACGCATCCTGCGCCTCACGTCCTGAGCATACATTTCGGTAAGCAGCAGCTTACAATCGAGCTACAGCGTGACAATGTGCTCTTACAACAACTCCAGGTTGCCCGACGTGGCCCGCGAACGGGAGCTTTTCTTCTGCAAACGCTCACCGAATTACAGATGCAGCCTGAGGAACAAGACACAGCAAAGCTGGTAGTTTTAAGCCTGCTCAGCCACTGCCGGGATCTGCTTGGAAGCGAAATTCACACCGACAGCCGCAGCAGGGCGCTGTTCGAAGCCGTTCGGAGATATATCGAAGAAAATTATGCCTCTTTGTTAACTCGCGAATCCGTGGCACAGGCGTTCTACATCTCCCCAAACTACCTTTCCCATCTATTCCAGAAAGTCGGCAGCGTCGGATTCAATGAATATTTAACAAAAACGCGCCTGGAACATGCGCGTCAGCTGCTGAAAGGCTACGACCTCAAAATTAAAGATATCGCCACACGCTGCGGATTTACGGACAGCAACTACTTTTGCCGTCTCTTTCGCAAGCACACCGAACGTTCCCCTTCCGAATATCGACGCCAGTACCACAGCCAGCTGATCGCCAAAAAGTAGCATTGTGATCGCTCTCTCACTTCTCTAAGGACATTACATTTGTCCAGTATTTGGCAAAATTGACCTGTATTCGCCGCGCCTGGGTGCGCCGTATCCTTTATTCAACCTTTCTGACTTAAGGAAAAATAATGGAACTGTACCTGGATACCGCCAACGTGGCGGAAGTAGAACGCCTGGCGCGCATCTTTCCCATCGCGGGCGTCACCACCAACCCGAGCATCATTGCCGCCAGCCGTGAATCCATCTGGGACGTGCTGCCGCGCCTGCAACAAGCCATCGGGCCGGAAGGCACGCTGTTTGCTCAAACCATGAGCCGCGATGCCGAAGGCATGGTGGCGGAAGCCAAACGTCTGAGTAACGCCATTCCGGGCATTGTGGTGAAAATCCCGGTGACGGCTCAGGGGCTTATCGCAATTAAAGCGTTGAAAAAACAGGGGATAACCACACTGGGCACCGCCGTTTACAGCGCGGCGCAGGGCCTGCTCGCCGCACTCGCAGGGGCGAAATATGTCGCGCCGTATGTAAACCGCGTCGACGCGCAGGGCGGTGACGGCATTCGCATGGTTCAGGAACTGCAGTCCCTGCTGGAACTGCACGCGCCGGAAAGCAAGGTGCTGGCCGCCAGCTTCAAAACGCCGCGTCAGGCGCTGGACTGCCTGTTGGCAGGATGTGAAGCAATCACGCTTCCCTTAGACGTAGCGCAACACATGCTCGGCACACCGGCGGTAGAGTCAGCCATAGAGAAGTTCGAGCAGGACTGGAAAAACGCGTTTGGTAACCTCAACCTCTAAGGGAGAACTGTTATGGACCGTATCATTCAATCGCCGGGGAAATATATCCAGGGCGCTGACGTACTGACCCGTCTCGGCGACTATCTGAAACCGCTGGCCAACCGCTGGCTGGTCGTTGGCGATAAGTTTGTGCTGGGTTTTGCCGAAGAGACCCTGCAACAAAGTTTTAAAAAAGCTGAACTGCATGCCGAAATCGCGCCGTTTGGCGGCGAGTGTTCACAAAATGAAATCGATCGGCTGAAAAGACTGGCCGACAGCGCCGACTGCCTGGCGGTGCTGGGTATTGGGGGCGGTAAAACGCTGGATACCGCCAAAGCGCTGGCCCACTTTATGAACGTGCCGGTCGCCATTGCGCCGACTATTGCCTCCACCGACGCGCCGTGCAGCGCCCTTTCCGTTATTTACACCGACAGCGGCGAGTTCGATCGCTACCTGATGCTGCCGCACAACCCGAACATGGTCATTGTGGATACGAAAGTGGTAGCAGGTGCGCCTGCACGTCTGCTGGCCGCCGGGATTGGCGACGCGCTGGCGACCTGGTTTGAAGCACGCGCCTGCTCGCGCAGCGGTGCGACCACCATGGCCGGGGGTAAATGCACCCAGGCAGCACTGGCGCTCGCGGAGCTGTGCTACAACACGCTGGTTGAAGAGGGTGAAAAAGCGATGCTGGCGGCGGAGCAGCATGTGGTGACGCCTGCGCTGGAACGCATTATCGAAGCCAACACCTATCTCAGCGGCGTCGGCTTTGAAAGCGGCGGGCTGGCGGCGGCACACGCTATTCATAACGGTATGACGGCAGTGCCGGACGCGCATCACTTCTATCATGGGGAGAAAGTGGCGTTTGGTACCCTGACGCAGCTGGTGCTGGAAAATGCGCCGGTAGAAGAAATTGAAACCGTCGCGGCGCTTTGCCACAGCGTTGGGCTGCCAATCACGCTGGCACAGCTGAACATCAAAGAGGATATTCCGGCCAAAATGCGTCTGATTGCCGAAGCGTCCTGTGCGGAAGGAGAAACCATCCACAACATGCCCGGCGGCGTCACGCCGGATCAGGTCTATGCGGCACTGCTGGTGGCCGACCAGTATGGACAGCGATTCCTGCAGGAGTGGGAGTAATAAAAAAAGCCGGGTGGCGCTGCGCTTACCCGGCCTACATGGCACTTTAATTTCCAGGCCGGGTAAGGCGTAGTCGCCACCCGGCACAAGGGTTACTTCACGTCAAACCGATCCAAATCCATTACCTTCGCCCATGCGGCAACGAAGTCGCGAACGAACTTCTCATGCGCATCATCGCTGGCATAAACCTCTGCCAGCGCGCGCAGGACGGCGTTAGAACCGAAGACCAGATCGGCGCGGGTGGCGGTATATTTCACTTCACCGCTGGCGCGATCGCTTCCGGCAAACAGCTCATTGGATTCGTCGGTCGCCTTCCACTGGGTGTTCATATCCAGCAGATTCACGAAGAAATCAGTGCTCAGCACGCCCTCACGGTTGGTGAACACGCCGTTCTTGCTGCCATCAAAGTTGGCACCCAGCACGCGCAGGCCACCAATCAGCACCGTCAGCTCCGGCGCGGTCAGCGTCAGCTGCTGGGCTTTATCAACCAGCAGCGACTCCGTGGTGGACACATCCACCTGCGCACGGTAGTTGCGGAAGCCATCGGCAATCGGTTCGAGCAGGTTAAACATCTCGATATCCGTCTGATCCTGACGCGCATCCACGCGGCCCGGCGTGAACGGCACGGTGACGTACACGCCCGCCGCTTTTGCGGCCTGCTCAACGCCTACCACGCCCGCCAGGACGATGATATCGGCCAGAGAGGCTTTGTTGGTGGTGCGCTGGATAGCTTCGAGCGCCGGTAACGCGCGAACCGCCGCGGCGTTCACATCCCAGTCACGCTGAGGCGCCAGCGCCAGACGCGCGCCGTTGGCACCGCCACGTTTATCGCCACCGCGGAAAGTCGATGCCGACGCCCAGGCCACAGAAACCAGTTCGCTCACGGAGAGACCCGAGGCCGCAATTTCCGCTTTCAGGCTTTCAATGTCCTCTTTGGTCGGATTGAATACCGCCTGCGGCAGCGGGTCCTGCCAAATCAGATCTTCTTTCGGCACTTCCGGGCCAAGGTAACGCGATTTTGGCCCCATATCACGGTGGGTCAGTTTGAACCACGCGCGCGCGAAGGCTTCGTTGAAGGCCTGCGGGTCGTTCAGGAAACGGCGGGAAATCTTTTCGAATTCCGGGTCAAAACGCAGCGTCAGGTCGGTGACCAGCATGGTCGGCTTGCGTTTTTTCGACGGGTCGAACGGGTCGGGCATGATTTCCGGCGCATCAACGGCTTCAAACTGAATCGCCCCTGCCGGGCTGCGGGTCTGCACCCATTCGTATTTGAACAGGTTCTCGAAGAAGTAGTTGCTCCACTGCGTCGGGGTTTGTGACCAGATGACTTCCAGGCCGGAAGTAATGGCATCAGCGCCCACGCCCGTGCCGAGCGTGCTCGCCCAGCCCAGGCCCTGCGCTTCAATTGGTGAGGCTTCCGGGTCGGTACCCACGTGGGTGGCTTCACCCGCGCCGTGAGTCTTGCCGAGGGTGTGGCCGCCTGCAATCAGCGCCACGGTCTCTTCATCGTTCATGCCCATGTTGCCGAAGGTCGCGCGAATCGCTGCCGCCGCTGACAGTGGTTCACCGCTGGCGTTTGGCCCTTCCGGGTTCACGTAGATCAGACCCATTTCGGTGGCGGCCAGAGGACGCTTCGCCAGCGCTTCCGGATCGCGGTGGGTCAGCCAGGCTTTTTCATCACCCCAGTTCACGTCCAGATCCGGTTCCCAGACGTCTTCACGCCCGGCACCGAAACCAAAGGTGCGGAAGCCCGAATTCTCCAGCGCCACGTTACCCGCGAGGATAAACAGGTCAGCCCAGGAAATTTTTTGTCCGTATTTTTTCTTGATGGGCCACAGCAGACGGCGCGCTTTATCCAGGCTCACGTTATCCGGCCAGGAGTTCAGCGGCGCAAAGCGCTGTTGACCGCGTCCTGCCCCGCCGCGCCCGTCAACGGAGCGATAGGTACCCGCACCGTGCCACGCCATGCGGATAAACAGGCCCGCGTAGCTGCCCCAGTCGGCTGGCCACCACGGCTGAGAGTCGGTTAAGAGTGCTTTAAGGTCGCCTTTAAGGGCAGAGTAATCAAGTTTGCTGAATTCTTTGCGGTAGTCGAAGTCTTCACCCAGCGGGTTCGAACGATTGGAATGTTGGTTAAGAAGATCGATGCGGAGTTGTTTTGGCCACCAGTCGCGGCTGCCTGTACCTGCGCCCGCGCTGTGATCGACGCCGCCCTGATGGAACGGGCATTTGCCGACTGATGCCGCTTTATTGGTCTCGTCTGACGTGCTCATCGCTATGCTCCCTTTTACAGTGTTACCGTTACGATATACGCCCTTGTTGATAAGGTATAGTTGAGATAACCCACAGATTCGATAGTTAAATCCGTTTAATTTCCCATGGAAAATACATGAGTTTTGTACGTCAAAGGCAGCATTGCTGATATGGCAGGAAAATAAAACCCTTATAAATCAAAAAACCCTCCGAAGAGGGCTCTTTTTTGTTACACGCCTGGTCTAACGCCGAGCGTGTGGCATATGGCGTAACTCATCTCAGCACGGTTCAGCGTGTAGAAGTGGAAATCCTTCACCCCTTCACGACTTAAGATCTTCACCATGTCCATCGCGATGTTTGCGCCCACCAGCTTGCGTGTTTCCGGGTCATCGTCCAGCCCCTCGTACATTTTAGACATCCAGAGCGGAATACGCACATTGGTCATATCAGCAAATTTCTTCGCCTGTTTGAAGTTAGAGACCGGCAGAATACCCGGGATAATTTCAACGTCGATGCCCGCGGAGACGCAGCGGTCACGGAAGCGTAGATAGCTTTCGACATCAAAGAAGAACTGGGTAATGGCGCGGTTCGCGCCAGCATCCACCTTACGCTTGAGGTTAAGCAGATCCGCCTGGGCGCTTTTCGCTTCCGGATGAACTTCAGGATAAGCGGCAACGGAGATATCAAAGTCAGCCACGCCCTTCAACAGCCCGACCAGATCGGCGGCATACATGTCCGGCTTACCGCTGCCCGGCGGCAGATCGCCGCGCAGCGCAACAATATGCCGAATGCCGTTATTCCAGTAATCCTGGGCGATGGCACGCAGCTCGTCGCGGGTGGCGTCGATACAGGTGAGATGCGGCGCCGCTTCCAGACCGGTACGATCTTTGATGCCTTTAATGATGCTGTGGGTACGGTCACGCTCGCCGGAGTTCGCACCATAGGTCACGGAGACAAACTTCGGTTTCAGGCTGCTGAGACGATCGATAGAGCTCCACAGGGTTTGCTCCATTTCACTGGTGCGCGGCGGGAAAAATTCAAAAGAGACGTTAATCTGGCCGTTTACTTCGGCCAGGCTCTGGTTCAGTGCTTCCCGCTGGTTGGCGTGAAAAAAGCTCATACCCTACCCCTATCAATCGCGTGTCATTGTCTGTTGTGTTGTGAACTTCTATACGTTTAGACGTCCAGATGTAAAAATGACGGAAAAGCGGAGGGACGTCAATAGAAATAATCAACAATAACGGTGAGGTTTGCTCAGGGAAGATGAGGGAAATTCATGATGGGGGTGAGTGCAGTCTGATGCCCTCACCCTAACCCTCTCCCATAGGGAGAGGGAAATTGATTTTTTACAGCAGCTTAGCCAGACGGTTGATGTCGGATTGGATGGCCCCGGCGGTAACGTCACGCCCGGCGCCCGGGCCGCGGATCACCAGCGGGTTATCGCGGTACCAGCGGCTTTCGATGGCGAAGACGTTATCGCACGGCAGCAGCGCCGCCAGCGGATGTTCAGGACGCACCGCCTCGACACCGACTCGCGCTTTTCCGTTGGCCTCGAAACGCGCCACGTAGCGCAGCACCAGCCCCATCTCGTTTGCAGCTTCCAGACGCTGCACCATCTGCTCGTTAAGTTCTTCCCCATTTTCAAAGAAATGGTCCACAGAACCTTCTTCACAGCCGGCAGGCACCAGTGACTCGACGCGGACGGAATCCGGTTCGATGTCATAACCCGCTTCACGCGCCAGGATCACCAGCTTGCGCATCACGTCTTTACCGGAGAGGTCAACGCGCGGATCGGGTTCCGTTAAGCCCTGCTGCCACGCCTGATCCACCAGGTCGGTGAACGGTACGGTGCCGTCAAACTGCAGGAACAGCCAGGAGAGCGTACCGGAGAAGATACCGCTCAGCGCCAGAATGCTGTCGCCGCTTTCAATCAGATCGCGCACGGTGTGGTTTACCGGCAGGCCCGCACCCACGGTGGCGTTATACAGCCAGTGACGACCGGTTTTTTCAAACGCGTCGTGGATCTGGCGGTATTTGTCGGTGCTGCTTGCCCCCGCCAGCTTGTTGGCGCTGATGACGTGGAAACCGTGGCTGGCGAAATCAAGATACTGATCGGCAAGCTGTTCGCTGGCGGTAACGTCCAGCACCACCAGATCGTCATACGGGTGCGCACGCATCCACAGGAACAGCGACTCTTCATCCTGCTCGACGGCTTCATCATTAAAGAAGGCAAGCGCGCGGCTGGCATCCAGCCCTTCGTAGTTCAGCAGGCTGCGGCGGCTGTCCACTACGCCTGCGAGAATGAATTCGAACCCGGTACGCGCCGAAAGCGTGACCTGTTCGCGGGCAAACAGCTCCAGCCAGCGGGAACCGATGTTGCCTTTACCAAACAGCACCAGGCCGATGCGTTTTTCCGCGCGGAACAGGGAGGTATGCAGACCCTGAATCAGGCTTTCGGTTGGCCCTTTGCGCAGAACGGCCACCAGGCTAATGCCCTCTTCCGATTGCCAGGTAAATTCCACCGGCTGGCCTTTCAGCTGCTGCCAGAAGCGGTGGCAGTGCAGCGGGTTACGGGTGACGCCTGCGCCCACCATCGCCACCAGCGCCAGCCCCTGACGCAGGCGAAGCTCGCCCGGCAGACCGGCTTCATCCAGAATTTTCAGGGCGCTGTCCGCCACTTCTGCGGTATAGCAGAACTGCAGCAGCTGACGGTCATTGTGAACACCCACGGCCAGCGGACGCACCTGGGCGCGTTTCAGGATCGTGTCGATCTCTTTATGCGCCAGCCTGAAGTCCTGGCCCGCAGGAACCTGGAATTCAATCAGGCAGATGTCGTCGTGGCTGGTGACAATACGCGCCCCGGTACCGGACGCCAGCACGCGCTCAATGCGCGTGGAGCCTTGATCCGGGGTGTAGCTGCAGCGCAGCTGGAGGTCGATATCACTGCCGGAAACCGGCTGCAGGGTGCGCGCGTGCAGCACTGGTGCGGCCAGACGCGCCAGTTCGCTGGCTTCATCCAGGCGCAGCAGCGGCAGCAGGCAGGCATCTTTTACTTTGCGCGGGTCCGCGCTGTAAACACCGGCCACGTCGCTCCAGATGGTGACGCGGGACACGCCCGCCAGCGCACCGATTTGCGTTGCCGAGTAGTCGGAGCCGTTACGGCCCAGCAGCACGGTTTCACCCGCGTTGCTGCGGCTGATAAAGCCGGTAACCACAATGCGTTTGCCCGGATGCTGCACCAGCAGCTGTTGCAGCAGCGGGTAGGACAGGCCTTCATCCACCTGTGGCTGCGCGGCGCGTTCGGCGCGCAGGAAATCACGCGCGTCGAGCCAGGCGGCGTCCACACCCAGGTGTTGCAGAACCGCAGCCATCAGGCGCGCGGACCACACTTCACCGTGCCCCACCACTTCGGCATACACCGCATCGGTAATGCCGCTATCCAGCAGGGCAGCCAGGCGCTCAAGGTCATGCGTGAAGGCGCTGATCAGCCCGTCCGCTACGTCCGCAGGCAGCAAGCCAGCAATCAGCTCGCTCTGGTAACGACGTAAGGACTGTTGCACCTGATGCGCAGAAAGGCGATCGGTCTGGCTCAGTTTCAGCCAGCTAATCAACTGGTTGGTGGTGCTGCCCGCCGCCGAGACAACCATCATGTCACCCGGCTGTGAATATTCCGTCATGATCCCTGCGACACGCAGGTAACATTTCACATCAGCAAGACTACTACCACCAAACTTGTGCAGTTGACGACCCTTCGCCCCTGCCTGCGCTATCACACTCATGATTACCCCTTGGCTGCGATCCGGAAGCCATTTTCCAGATCGGCAATTAAATCTTCAGAATCTTCAATACCGGTTGAGATCCGCAGCAGCGTCTCAGAAATACCGGCGGCGGCACGTGCTTCGGGTGCCATTCCTGCGTGCGTCATGGTCGCGGCGTGGGAGATCAAGCTTTCAACCCCACCTAAGGATTCCGCCAGCGTAAACAATGACAGCCCGCTCAGGAAGCGACGCAGCGTTTGCTCGTCACCGTCCAGTTCAAAACTTAACATCGCGCCAAACCCTTTCTGCTGGCGCGCGGCAATCTCGTGCCCCTGATTTTCCGGCAGCGACGGGTGATACAGCTTCTTCACCAGCGGCTGGGTTTTCAGGAAGTCGACAATCGCCTGAGCATTGCGCTGCGCCACGTCCATGCGCGGCGACAGCGTGCGGATACCGCGCAACAGCAGGTAGCTGTCGAAGGCGCCTGCGGTGACGCCAATATTATTGGCCCACCATGCCAGTTCGGTGACAACATCCGGATCTTTGGCAATCACCACGCCTGCTACCACGTCAGAATGGCCGTTCAGATATTTAGTGCATGAATGCAATACCAGATCGGCACCCAGTGCGAGTGGGCTCTGAAGGGCCGGACTGAGGAACGTATTATCCACTACACTTATCGCTCCCGCATCCCTTGCGAGCTGACAAATTTTCGCAATATCGACAACGCGCAACAATGGATTGCTTGGACTTTCTACCAGAACCAGCTTCGGTTTCTCTGCCAGCGCCTGTTTCAACGCCTGTTCGTCGTTTTGATCGACAAACAATACGCGATAGCAGCCGCGTTTCGCCAGGCTATCGAACAGGCGATAGCTGCCGCCGTAGCAATCGTGCGGCGCAACCAGCAGGTCACCAGGTTTCAGGAACACGGTGGTCACCAGGTGAATGGCGGACATCCCCGTGTTGGTTAACACAGCACCTGCGCCACCTTCCAGTTCGGCCAGCGCGCGCTGGGTCACGTCACGCGTAGGGTTGCCACGACGCGAGTAATCATGCGCGCGGGGTTCATTAAATCCGGTGAAGTTGTAAGTACTGGAAAGATGAATGGGCGGGACAACGCAGCCGTACTGCTCGTCATCATTTAATCCGCTACGCACTGCGATAGTGGCCTGTTTACGCGTCATGGTGAGGGCTTCCTGGCGAATGAGGTGAAAAGTCAGGCACCAGAGTAAACACTGAAAGTATGGACGTCAATACATCTGGACATCTAAACTTCTTTGCGTATAGATTGAGCAATGCGCAAATAGCCGTTAAAATTATATGCTTTAGTGCACGCTGCAGCGGCAATATCCGTGCCACGGTATCGTCTCTACGGTAAACTAGGCAAGATTGCGGTTCAAAACGGGTGGTTACCGGTTTTGCACCTTTAAATAAATGACTGAGAGGATTAAAGGTATCTCATGGCTGAATGGAGCGGCGAATATATCAGCCCATACGCTGAGCACGGTAAGAAGAGTGAGCAAGTAAAGAAAATTACGGTTTCCATTCCTCTGAAGGTGTTGAAGATCCTCACCGATGAACGTACGCGTCGTCAGGTGAATAACCTGCGCCACGCAACCAACAGCGAACTGCTGTGCGAAGCGTTTCTGCATGCGTTTACCGGTCAACCGTTGCCGAACGATGACGATCTGCGCAAAGAGCGTAGTGACGAAATCCCGGAAGAGGCGAAAGTAATCATGCGTGAACTGGGTATTGACCCGGAGACGTGGGAATACTAACTGCGGTGTGATCCCGCTGAGGTGACTCAGCGGGATAGTTTTTAGAAGTTGTAGCCTAAACCCACGCGCAGACGCGTCTGGCGATCGTCGCTGGTGGCGGTGTTATAGCCGGAAGAGACATTGCCCACTTCGATAAATGGGATCCACGAGTCGATGTTATACGCCACGCGGAAGTTATATTCGTAATCTTCTTTTTTATTGTTATACAGGTCTTCGTTATCGGCGAATTTATAAATGCCGTTTAACTCGAACATCCAGCTATCAATATTATAACCCAGCCACACTTCCGGACGATAAACCATACGGTCATCTTTACCGTCAGCATTACGGCGAGTGTACTCCGTACGATAACGAAACGCCGTCCACCAGCTGTCATTAATATTATACTGTACGCGCAGATAAGGCTTATAGATGGCCATGTCATCACCCATTTCAACGGCGACGCCCGGCTGCCATATAAAACCTTGCCAGGTAAATTGATAGCTTGCGGTATATTCGTTGCTGTTACTTTCCATATTATTAAGCGCGTCGTTAGACTGCTTGTTATCGGAGCGCGATACCGCCTCAACCGCTACGCCAATGCCAGTGCCAAAGCGGTGTGACATGTATACACGGTCATAGTTACGCCCATCGTCGTAATACTCGTGTCGGTAATCCACATATCCCGCCTGCGCCGCGCACGATATTAACGGAAGCACAAATAAGACTTGCTTCAATTTCATAACAGTTCCCTCGAAGTAAATGCGCCCTGAAAGCCACCTTGTCGTAATGGCGAATAAGAATGTATGACGGGCGAAGTGTAATTTTACGAAACGAGAGAAACCTTTTAATTTTTGACACACTCATTAAAAGGTGGCAAAGAATTAAAGAAATGAGAGATGCAGTTCACTATCCGTTAAAGAATACATCAGACAAATATTTTAATACAATGATGCGTAATTAATTATTTTAGATAGAAATATCCAGGTGTGATTTATTCAGAAGAGATATAACAGGCACAAAAAAACCGCCCGTAGGCGGTTTTTTCTGGATGCTTATTTAGCGCCCGGGATGCTGAAACGCTTGTTGAAGCGGTCAACACGGCCACCGGTTGCAACATCACGCTGCTTACCAGTGTAGAACGGGTGGCATTTGCCGCACACGTCCAGGTTCAGATCGTGACCCACAGTAGAGCGGATCTGGATAGAGTTACCGCAAGAACAGTTTGCAGTAATCATTTCGTATTTCGGGTGAATATCTTTTTTCATGGGAGAACCTCAGTTAAGGCCGCGTCGCTCTTCCAGCCCTAACGCCAGACACCACGCGATGTTGATTGTAAGTTCTTTGGCGTAAAGTACACCAAAGGCGGCGAATCATACAGAATTTGACCAACGTATGCAAACTGATCCGCACGCCGCTTTTACTAATGTGTATACTAACGCGCCACTTTTCAAGTCAGGAAGATTCGATGCCCGTCGCTCACGTTGCCCTGCCCGTTCCGCTTCCCCGTACCTTTGACTATCTGCTGCCCGACAGCATGAACGCCAAAGCGGGCTGCCGCGTGAGCGTGCCATTTGGCAAACAGCAGCGCGTGGGGATCGTTGTCTCCGTCAGCGATAAAAGCGAACTGCCGCTTAACGAACTGAAATCGGTCGTTGAGGTGCTGGACAGCGAGCCTGTTTACTCCACCAGCACCTGGCGACTGCTGCTGTGGGCGGCAGATTATTATCATCACCCGATTGGCGACGTCCTGTTCCACGCCCTGCCAATGATGCTGCGTCAGGGCAAAAGCGCCAGCCACGCGCCGATGTGGTACTGGTTTGCCACAGAGGAAGGACAGGCCGTCGACATCAACAGCCTCAAGCGTTCGCAGAAACAGCAGCAGGCGCTGGCGGCGCTGCGTCAGGGGAAAATCTGGCGGCATCAGGTCGACGAGCTTGAGGTCAGCGAAACGGCGCTACAGGCATTAAGAAAGAAAGGGCTGAGCGACCTGGCAAGCGAAGCGCCTGCCCTTTACGACTGGCGGGAAAATTTCTCCGTTTCAGGGGATCGCCTGCGTCTGAATACCGAGCAGGCCACCGCGGTAGGCGCGATTCATAGCGCCTCCGATCATTTCTCTGCCTGGCTGCTGGCGGGCGTCACCGGTTCCGGCAAGACCGAAGTTTACCTGAGCGTGCTGGAAAACGTGCTCGCGCAAGGCAAACAGGCGCTGGTGATGGTGCCGGAAATTGGCCTGACGCCGCAAACTATCGCCCGATTCCGCGAGCGCTTTAACGCGCCGGTTGAGGTTCTGCACTCCGGCCTGAACGACAGCGAGCGCCTCAGTGCCTGGTTGAAAGCGAAAAACGGCGAAGCGGCGATTGTGATTGGCACCCGTTCGTCGCTGTTCACGCCGTTTAAAAATCTTGGCGTAATCGTGATCGACGAAGAGCACGACAGCTCCTATAAACAGCAGGAAGGCTGGCGCTATCACGCCCGCGATCTGGCCGTCTACCGCGCGCACAGCGAGCAAATTCCTATTGTTTTGGGATCCGCCACACCTGCGCTGGAAACGCTGCACAACGTGCGCCAGCGTAAATACCACATGCTGCGCCTGACGCGCCGGGCGGGGAATGCCCGTCCGGCCATTCAGCACGTGCTGGATCTGAAAGGTCAGCAGGTTCAGGCGGGGCTAGCGCCTGCGCTGATTACCCGCATGCGCCAGCATTTGCAGGCGGGGAATCAGGTCATTCTGTTCCTCAACCGTCGTGGATTTGCCCCCGCCCTGCTGTGCCACGACTGCGGCTGGATTGCCGAGTGCCCGCGCTGTGATCACTACTACACCTTCCATCAGGCCCAGCGGCATTTGCGCTGCCACCACTGCGACAGCCAGCGTCCGGTGCCGCGCCAGTGCCCGTCATGTGGTTCAACGCATATTGTGCCGGTCGGTCTGGGGACGGAACAGCTGGAACAGGCGCTTGGGCCCTTCTTCCCGGACGTGCCGATTTCGCGTATCGACCGGGACACCACCAGCCGCAAAGGCGCGCTGGAACAGCAGCTGGCGGAAGTGCATCGCGGTGGCGCGCGCATCCTGATTGGCACCCAGATGCTGGCCAAAGGCCACCACTTCCCCGACGTGACGCTGGTCGCCCTGCTGGACGTGGACGGCGCGCTGTTCTCGGCAGATTTCCGCTCCGCCGAGCGCTTCGCCCAGCTTTACACCCAGGTAGCCGGACGAGCAGGACGCGCCGGTAAACAGGGCGAAGTGGTGCTGCAAACACACCACCCGGAGCACCCGCTGCTGCAAACCCTGCTGCACAAAGGCTATGACGCCTTTGCCGAGCAGGCGCTGGCCGAACGCCAGACCATGCAGCTACCGCCGTGGACCAGCCACGTCATCATCCGCGCGGAAGATCATAACAACCAGCAGGCACCACTTTTCCTGCAGCAGCTGAGAAACCTCCTGCAGGCCAGCCCGCTGGTGGATAACCAGCTGTGGATTTTGGGCCCGGTGCCTGCCCTCGCGCCAAAACGCGGCGGCCGTTTCCGCTGGCAGATCTTGCTCCAGCACCCCTCGCGTATTCGTCTTCAGCATATCGTCAGCGGCGCGCTGGTACTGATAAACACCCTGCCCGAAGCGCGAAAAGTGAAGTGGGTCCTGGACGTCGACCCTATCGAAGGCTGAAGCTGGATCGAAAAATTTAACGCTCCTCACACTTTTTATGAAAATTCTGTAACCGATTCCATTAACTATCTGTAAAAATGGTGATGTCAGAAGTTCGGTGTTCAGGCGAGGAGAAGACGTTGAAGTCCAGGAAAGAGGTTGCGACTGCGACCATGAAAGACGTTGCCCAGAAAGCACAGGTCTCTACGGCAACAGTATCCCGCGCATTAATGAACCCGGATAAAGTATCCCAGGCGACCCGTAACCGGGTGGAGCAGGCTGCGCTTGAAGTGGGCTATTTTCCGCAGGCAATGGGGCGTAACGTCAAACGCAACGAGTCGCGCACCATCCTGGTGATTGTGCCGGACATCTGTGACCCTTTCTTTAGCGAGATTATCCGCGGTATTGAAGTCACCGCGGCGGAACAGGGGTATCTGGTGCTGATTGGCGACTGCGCCCACCAGAACCAGCAGGAAAAAACCTTCATCGACCTCATTATCACCAAGCAGATCGACGGCATGCTGCTGCTTGGCTCTCGCCTGCCGTTTGATGCCAGCATCGAAGAGCAGCGTAATTTACCGCCGATGGTCATGGCCAACGAGTTTGCGCCAGAGCTGGAGCTGCCGACGGTCCATATCGATAACCTTACCGCCGCGTTCAACGCCGTAAACTATCTCCAGGAGCTGGGGCATAAGCGTATTGGCTGCATCGCCGGGCCGGAGGAGATGCCGCTGTGTCACTACCGTTTGCAGGGCTACGTTCAGGCGCTGCGCCGGACCGGCGTCACCGTCGATCCGCACTACATTGCGCGCGGTGATTTTACCTTCGCTGCGGGTGGACAGGCGCTGGAGAAACTTCTGGACCTGCCTGAGCCGCCAACCGCCGTATTTTGTCACAGCGACGTGATGGCGCTGGGCGCATTATCGTATGCCAAACGCCGCGGTCTTCGCATACCGAAAGATTTATCCATCATCGGATTCGATAATATTTCGCTTTCGGAATTTTGCGATCCGCCGCTCTCAACGGTCGCTCAGCCGCGCTACCAGATCGGCCGCGAAGCGATGCTGCTTCTGCTGGATCAGCTTCACGGTCAAACAGTTAGCAGCGGCTCACGGTTGCTGGACTGCGAACTGATCGTCCGCGGCACGACCCAGGCATTGACTTAAAGTAAACGTCTTTCGGATACCCTTATCTGGTCAAAGCCCCGCCGCTTAAGTAACATGGCGGACTGACGAACGAATAAATACAGCGAAACGATAGTGGCACAACGAGATTATGTACGTCGCGGCCAGCCGGCACCTTCGCGACGCAAAAAGAGTAGCTCAAGAAAAAAGCAACGTAACCTGCCTGCTGTCTCGCCAGCAATGGTCGCTATTGCTGCGGCTGTAGTCGTCGCCTTTATTGGTGGCCTGTACTTTATCACGCACCATAAAAAAGAAGAGTCCGAGGCGCTTCAGGCCAGTAAAGTCGCCGGAAATGGCCTCCCTCCGAAGCCTGAAGAGCGCTGGCGCTATATCAAAGAGCTGGAGAGCCGTCAGCCTGGGGTGCGTGCGCCAACGGAACCTTCTGCGGGTGGTGAAGTGCAGAATGCGAATCAGCTGACGGATGAACAGCGTCAGCTGCTGGCACAAATGCAGGCCGATATGCGCCAGCAGCCTACGCAGCTGAACGAAGTGCCGTGGAATGAGCAGACGCCGGAACAGCGTCAGCAAACGCTGCAGCGTCGCCAGGCACAACAGCAGATTCAGCAGCAACAGCAGTGGGCGCAAACTCAGCCGGTACAGCAGCCTAAGGCACAGCCGCGGGTCACGGAACAGCCGTATCAGCAGCCGACGCGTACGGTGCAGTCTCAACCTGTCCAGCAGCAGCCTAAAACGCAGCCGCAGAAGCAGGCGGCTCAGCCGTATCAGGATCTGCTCCAGACGCCAGCGCATACCACCGCCCAGCAGCCGAAAACGCAGCAGGCCGCGCCGGTAACGAAAGAGACCGAAGCGCCGAAGCAGACGGCGGAGAAAAAAGACGAACGTCGCTGGATGGTACAGTGCGGTTCGTTCAAAGGTGCGGAGCAGGCGGAAACGGTGCGCGCGCAGCTGGCCTTTGAAGGGTTTGATTCGCGTATTACCACCAATAACGGCTGGAATCGCGTGGTGATTGGTCCGGTCAAAGGCAAAGAAAATGCCGATGGCACCCTTTCTCGTTTGAAAATCGCCGGTCACACAAACTGCATTCGACTCGCCTCCGGGGGTTGAAACCCCCAAATTCCCCCCCATCTATCATTTAATTCAGCCCTGAGCACAGGCTCAGGGCTTCTGTTTCCCGATTCTGTAACCAGGGGGTCTGCTCGTGACAACAATAGTAAGTGTACGCCGTAACGGCCATGTGGTAATCGCCGGTGATGGCCAGGCCACGCTGGGTAATACCGTCATGAAAGGCAATGTGAAGAAAGTGCGTCGTCTCTACAACGACAAAGTGATCGCCGGCTTTGCAGGCGGCACGGCGGATGCCTTCACGCTGTTTGAACTGTTTGAACGTAAACTGGAAATGCACCAGGGTCATCTGGTGAAAGCCGCCGTTGAGCTGGCGAAAGACTGGCGTACCGACCGCATGCTGCGCAAGCTCGAAGCGCTGCTGGCGGTCGCCGATGAGACCGCATCGCTTATCATCACCGGTAACGGTGACGTGATTCAGCCGGAAAATGACCTGATTGCCATCGGCTCTGGCGGCCCTTATGCCCAGGCTGCTGCCCGCGCGCTGTTGGAAAATACCGACATGAACGCGCGTGATATCGCGGTGAAGGCGTTGGATATTGCAGGTGATATCTGCATCTATACCAACCACAACCACACCATCGAAGAATTGACCTCCAAAGCGTAAGGATCTCCCATGTCTGAAATGACCCCACGCGAAATTGTCAGCGAACTGAACAAACACATTATCGGCCAGGATAACGCCAAGCGCTCCGTGGCTATCGCCCTGCGTAACCGCTGGCGTCGTATGCAGCTTGACGAAGAGCTGCGCCACGAAGTTACGCCGAAAAACATTCTGATGATCGGCCCGACCGGCGTCGGTAAAACCGAAATCGCCCGTCGTCTGGCGAAGCTGGCTAACGCGCCGTTCATCAAAGTCGAAGCCACCAAGTTCACCGAAGTGGGCTATGTGGGTAAAGAAGTGGACTCCATCATCCGCGATCTGACCGACTCGGCGATCAAAATGGTGCGCGTCCAGGCGATTGAGAAAAACCGCTATCGCGCGGAAGAGATGGCCGAAGAGCGCATTCTCGACGTGCTGATCCCGCCGGCAAAAAACAATTGGGGTCAGGCTGAACAGCAGGCGGAACCGTCTGCTGCACGTCAGGCGTTCCGCAAAAAACTGCGTGAAGGCCAGCTGGATGACAAAGAGATTGAGATCGATCTCGCTGCCGCGCCAATGGGTGTGGAAATCATGGCGCCTCCGGGCATGGAAGAGATGACCAGCCAGCTGCAGTCCATGTTCCAGAACCTGGGCGGTCAGAAGCAAAAAGCGCGTAAGCTGAAAATCAAAGACGCGATGAAGCTGCTGATTGAAGAAGAAGCGGCGAAGCTGGTGAACCCGGAAGAGCTGAAGCAGGACGCTATCGACGCGGTTGAGCAGCACGGTATCGTGTTTATCGACGAAATCGACAAAATTTGTAAGCGCGGCGGCAACAGCTCCGGCCCGGACGTGTCCCGCGAAGGCGTTCAGCGCGACCTGCTGCCGCTGGTTGAAGGCTGTACCGTCTCCACCAAGCACGGCATGGTGAAAACGGACCACATCCTGTTTATCGCATCAGGTGCCTTCCAGGTTGCCAGCCCGTCGGATCTGATCCCGGAACTGCAGGGCCGTCTGCCTATCCGCGTTGAGCTGCAGGCGCTGACCACCGAAGATTTCGAACGTATCCTGACCGAGCCAAACGCCTCTGCCACCGTACAGTACAAAGCGCTGATGGCGACCGAAGGCGTGAACCTCGAGTTCACCGAAGACGGTATCAAACGTATTGCCCAGGCTGCATGGCAGGTGAACGAAACCACCGAAAACATCGGTGCGCGTCGTCTGCATACCGTGCTGGAACGCCTGGTGGAAGATATCTCTTACGACGCGAGCGACCTGAACGGTCAAACCGTTACCATTGACGCAGAATATGTGAGTAAACATCTGGATGCGTTAGTGGCAGATGAAGATCTGAGCCGTTTTATCCTATAATCGCGGTTACTGGATTCTCATCACGTTTAATGGGGGCTAATGCCCCCATTTTTATTGGCTAAATACTTATGACTGACATCAGCCGTACGCAGGCGTGGCTCGAAAGTCTGCGCCCTAAAACACTTCCTCTGGCCTTCGCCGCGATTATCGTTGGTACGGCGCTTGCCTGGTGGCAGGGTTATTTCGATCCGCTGGTCGCCGCGCTGGCATTGATTACCGCCGGCCTGCTGCAAATTCTCTCCAACCTCGCCAACGACTACGGCGACGCGGTGAAAGGCAGCGACAAACCTGACCGTATCGGGCCGCTGCGTGGAATGCAAAAAGGGGTGATTACCCAGGCGCAGATGAAGCGCGCGTTGATTATCACCGTGGTGCTGATCTGTTTATCGGGTCTGGCGCTGGTGACGGTGGCGTCTAAGACTCCCAGCGATTTCATTGGTTTTCTGGTGCTGGGCTTATTGGCCATTATCGCGGCCATCACCTATACCGTCGGCACGCGACCTTACGGTTATATTGGGCTCGGTGATATCTCGGTACTGGTGTTCTTCGGCTGGCTGAGCGTCATGGGAAGCTGGTACTTACAGGCGCATACGGTGATTCCTGCCCTGTTCCTGCCTGCGACCGCCTGCGGCCTGCTGGCGACAGCGGTGCTCAACATCAACAACCTGCGCGACATCGACAGCGATCGCGAGAACGGTAAAAACACCCTGGCGGTCCGTCTGGGGCCAGTGAATGCGCGTCGCTACCATGCCTGCCTGCTGATGGGGGCCCTGGTCTGCCTGGCGTTGTTTAACCTGATTTCCCTGCACAGTCTTTGGGGCTGGCTGTTTGTGCTTGCCGCGCCGCTGCTGATTAAGCAGGCCCGTTTTGTGATGCGTGAACTTAGCCCGGCCGCCATGCCGCCGATGCTGGAGCGCACGGTAAAAGGCGCGCTGCTGACTAACCTGTTGTTCGTCATCGGGATTGTCTTAAGCCAGACGCTCAGTTAGCTGACAAATATCAATTAACAATTGATGATTTTGCCAACAACGCATTTCGCACGATATACTGAACACATTCGCAGCAACTGAGCGTTAAACCTATGAAATACGATACCTCCGAGCTTTGTGACATCTACCAGGAAGATGTCAACGTCGTTGAACCGCTGTTCTCCAACTTTGGTGGGCGGTCGTCGTTTGGCGGACAGATCGTCACGGTGAAATGTTTCGAGGATAACGGGTTGTTGTACGATCTGCTCGAACAGAACGGCCGCGGCCGCGTACTGGTGGTCGATGGCGGCGGTTCCGTGCGGCGCGCATTGATTGATGCTGAGCTGGCCGGTATTGCCGTGCAAAACGAGTGGGAAGGCCTTGTGGTGTACGGTTCCGTGCGTCAGGTGGATGATCTGGAAGACCTGGATATCGGGATTCAGGCCATCGCGGCCATACCGGTAGGGGCAGCGGGTGACGGTATCGGCGAAAGCGACGTGCGCGTTAACTTCGGCGGCGTGACCTTCTTCTCCGGCGACCATCTTTATGCCGATAATACCGGCATTATCCTTTCCGAAGATCCGCTGGATATTGAGTAATAAAACCGTAAGCGTGGACCATAAAAAAACCGCCAACAGCAATGTGGCGGTTTTTTTGTCCCTCGGGATTCGCGGTCCGTTGGGAAGTTTTGCAACCTTTAACCAGGATGTTTATCTTACCCTGGTTCAAATCTCAGGTAACCCCATCGACCCTTTATAAATTCCTAATTAACTATTAAAACCTTAACTACGCTGCTGCTGCTCATTATGATGCATCGTCCCTTTCCGCCATCTCGCACATGGGCATCGGTCCAGGGAAAGGTGTATTCACAACCGTTAAGCAACCTTTAACCAGGCTTGTGTCCACCGACTTATCACCGGTGGTGAACGGTGGAGCGGTTAGCTGCAGGGACCGCATAATGAAACGCTATTTATGTATCGCGTTCATTGTCGCCAGCGTACTCGTTGTAAAGAGTGATGAACCGAATATGTTCGTTGCTTTTGCTATGACAGCGCAGGACAAGTAGCGTTAAGGCCGCCTCTGGCGGCCTTTTTTATAACTGGCATAAAAAAAGCCAGGTAGCGGCATCGCCTTACCCGGCCTGTTCAGTTCATCCCAATGGGAATCAGACTTCTTCCATACGTCCCAGCAGCGCCTGCAGGCGATCCTGCCAGCCGTTCTGCTGTTCGCGCAGCTGGTTGTTTTCGCGCTCCAGTTCTTCGCGGCCGTGCTGCGCGTTCTGTACTTCCTGCGCCAGGCTGTTGTTCTTCTCTTTCAGCTCTTCAATTTCCATCTGCAGCAGGGTGATGGTGTCAATCGCCTGCTGTACTTTCGATTCCAGTTTCTCAAACACTTCTAAAGACATGATGCTACCTCTCCTGAATTGCAAGGCGACGCTTTAACATAAACGCGCACGACATATACCGTCGATTGTATGGAGCGCGGCGCTCTGTGTCCAGCGACACACCGCGCAGATCGCGGTTTGCAACACTTTTAGGTCTGGTCCTGGTGCGTTCGCGTCATATCCCCCTAAATTGTTAACTCATTCGTTAATGAAATGATTCAGCTCTCATTCCTGTACCGATCCTGTACTGCTGTAAAAATGTGCTTTATGGCGCGAAAACGCTCATTTTATTGACACAGACCACACATTTTGATTTCGATATTTCTCGTTTTTGCTCGTTAACGATAAATTAACACTATGTCTACAGGGCATCGTGGCTGTCACGGGCGGCCATGCTAACAATAAACATCAATTTCTTCAGGATTCCGATTATGAGTCAGACATCAACCTTAAAAGGCCAGTGCATTGCCGAGTTCCTTGGTACCGGGTTGTTGATATTCTTCGGAGTGGGCTGTGTCGCTGCACTGAAAGTGGCGGGTGCCAGTTTTGGTCAGTGGGAAATCAGTATCATCTGGGGTCTGGGCGTGGCGATGGCCATCTACCTGACTGCAGGAGTTTCTGGTGCACATCTTAACCCGGCGGTGACTATCGCACTGTGGCTGTTCGCGTGCTTCGACGGACGCAAAGTTGTTCCTTTCATTCTTTCTCAGTTTGCCGGCGCGTTTTGCGCAGCGGCGTTAGTTTACGGGCTTTATTACAATCTTTTCATCGACTTCGAACAGACGCATCATATGGTGCGCGGCAGCGTCGAAAGTCTGGATCTGGCAGGCATCTTCTCAACCTATCCAAACCCGCATATCAATTTTGTGCAGGCGTTCGCAGTTGAAATGGTGATTACCGCTATTCTGATGGGCGTTATCCTGGCGCTGACCGACGACGGAAACGGCATTCCGCGCGGCCCGCTGGCCCCTCTGCTGATTGGCCTGCTGATTGCGGTGATTGGCGCTTCCATGGGCCCGCTGACCGGCTTCGCGATGAACCCGGCACGTGATATCGGACCTAAAGCGTTCGCCTTTATCGCAGGCTGGGGCGACGTCGCCTTCACCGGCGGCAAAGACATTCCTTACTTCCTGGTACCGCTGTTTGCGCCAGTTGTCGGGGCTGCGCTGGGTGCGTTCAGCTACCGCAAATTAATTGGTCGCCATTTACCGTGCGACACCTGTGTGGAAGAGGAGAAGGAAACGACTTCTACCGCACAACAAAAAGCTTCGCTGTAATCTGACTACGGGACACATACCATGACCGAAAAAAAATATATCGTTGCGCTCGACCAGGGCACTACCAGCTCCCGCGCTGTCGTAATGGATCATGACGCGAACATCGTCAGCGTGTCACAGCGCGAATTTGAGCAAATTTACCCTCGTCCAGGCTGGGTAGAACACGACCCAATGGAGATCTGGGCGTCACAAAGCTCCACGCTGGTCGAAGTGCTGGCGAAAGCCGATATCAGTTCCGACGAGATTGCCGCGATTGGTATCACTAACCAGCGTGAAACAACGATTGTCTGGGAACGTGAAACCGGTAAGCCTATTTACAACGCCATCGTCTGGCAGTGCCGCCGTACCTCTGAGATTTGCGAACAGCTGAAGCGCGACGGCATGGAAGAGTACGTGCGCAGCGCCACCGGCCTGGTGGTTGACCCGTATTTCTCCGGCACCAAAGTGAAATGGATCCTCGACCATGTGGAAGGTTCACGTGAGCGTGCAAAGCGCGGCGAGCTGCTGTTCGGTACCGTTGACACCTGGCTTATCTGGAAGATGACCCAGGGACGCGTTCACGTCACCGACTACACCAACGCCTCGCGTACCATGCTGTTCAACATCAACACCCTGGAGTGGGATGACAAGATGCTGGACGCGCTGGATATCCCACGCGCGATGCTGCCTGAAGTGCGCAAGTCTTCTGAGGTATATGGCCAGACCAACATCGGCGGTAAAGGCGGCACCCGTATTCCTATCGCCGGTATCGCCGGTGACCAGCAGGCGGCGCTGTTCGGCCAGCTGTGCGTCAAGGAAGGGATGGCGAAGAACACCTACGGCACCGGCTGCTTTATGCTGATGAACACCGGCGAGAAAGCGGTGAAATCAGAAAACGGTCTGCTGACTACCATCGCCTGCGGCCCGCGCGGCGAAGTGAACTATGCCCTGGAAGGTGCGGTGTTCATGGCCGGCGCGTCTATCCAGTGGCTGCGTGACGAGATGAAGCTGATCAGCGATGCGTTCGACTCCGAGTACTTCGCGACCAAAGTGAAAGACACCAACGGCGTGTACGTGGTGCCTGCGTTCACCGGTCTGGGCGCACCGTACTGGGACCCGTATGCACGCGGCGCGATTTTCGGTCTGACGCGTGGCGTGAATTCTAACCATATCATTCGCGCCACCCTGGAATCCATCGCCTACCAGACGCGCGACGTGCTGGAAGCGATGCAGGCGGACTCCGGTATTCGTCTGCACGCCCTGCGCGTGGACGGCGGTGCGGTCGCGAATAACTTCCTGATGCAGTTCCAGTCCGACATTCTGGGCACCCGCGTTGAGCGTCCTGAAGTGCGTGAAGTGACGGCGCTGGGCGCGGCGTACCTTGCCGGTCTGGCGGTAGGCTTCTGGCAGAACCTGGACGAGCTGCAGGAAAAAGCGGTGATCGAACGCGAATTCCGCCCGGGCATCGAAACCACCGAGCGTAACTTCCGCTACAGCGGCTGGAAGAAAGCGGTGAAACGCGCCCTGGCGTGGGAAGAGCACGACGAGTAAGACAAACTTACCCCTCTCCCCTTTGGGGAGAGGGGACTTAAAACCCCCCTCCCCACTCTGTGATAAACTTCGTGCAATTCCTTTTGACTGCACGAGTACCTCATGAAACGTGAACTTGCTATCGAGTTTTCCCGCGTCACCGAAGCGGCCGCCCTTGCAGGCTATAAATGGCTGGGTCGTGGTGACAAAAATACCGCCGACGGCGCAGCCGTCCATGCCATGCGCATTGTGCTTAACCAGGTCAACATCGACGGCACTATCGTGATCGGCGAAGGCGAGATCGACGAAGCGCCAATGCTCTATATCGGTGAAAAAGTCGGTACCGGCAAAGGTGATGCTGTGGATATCGCCGTCGACCCGATCGAAGGTACGCGCATGACGGCAATGGGTCAGGCCAACGCCCTCGCGGTGCTGGCCGTAGGCGATAAGGGCTGCTTCCTTAACGCGCCGGATATGTACATGGAAAAGCTGATTGTCGGTCCTGGCGCAAAAGGCGCAATCGACCTCAGCCTGCCGCTGGAAGAGAACCTGCGTAACGTCGCCAGCGCGCTGAACAAACCGCTGAGCGAACTCACCGTCACCATTCTGGCAAAACCGCGCCACGACGCCACTATCGCGCAGATGCAAAAGCTCGGCGTGCGCGTGTTTGCCATTCCGGATGGTGACGTTGCCGCCTCGATCCTGACCTGCATGCCGGACAGTGAAGTGGACGTACTGTACGGCATCGGCGGCGCGCCGGAAGGCGTAGTCTCTGCGGCAGTGATCCGCGCGCTGGACGGCGATATGCAGGCTCGTCTGCTGCCCCGCCACGAGGTGAAAGGCGACAGCGAAGAGAATCGCCGTATCGGGGAAAACGAGCTGGCACGCTGCGAAGCGATGGGTATCGAGGCCAACAAAGTGCTGGCGCTACATGATATGGCCCGTAGCGATAACGTGGTCTTCTCGGCGACCGGTATCACCAAAGGGGATCTGCTGGACGGCATCAGCCGCAAGGGCAATATGGCGACCACCGAAACGCTGCTGATCCGCGGCAAATCGCGCACCATTCGCCGCATCCAGTCTATCCACTATCTCGACCGCAAAGACCCGGACGTACAGACGCACATTCTGTAAAACCGTTTGATCGATAGAGCTTTCCGGCCCAAATGGGCTGGAAATCTCCCCGTTAAGTACGGAAGATAGAACAGAGAAACAGCACAGGAGAAGATCATGGCGGACTGGGTAACAGGTAAAGTCACAAAGGTACAGTTCTGGACCGATGCGCTATTTAGTCTCACCGTGCATGCTCCCGTCCACCCGTTTAAAGCCGGGCAATTTGCGAAGCTGGGGCTGGATGTCGACGGCGAGCGCGTGCAGCGCGCCTACTCTTACGTTAACTCGCCTGATAACCCGGATCTCGAGTTCTATCTGGTCACCGTTCCTGACGGTAAACTCAGCCCGCGCCTTGCCGCCCTTAAGCCCGGCGACGAGGTGCAGATCGTGAGTGAAGCAGCAGGCTTCTTTGTGCTCGAAGAGATCCCGGATTGTGACACGCTCTGGATGCTGGCAACCGGCACGGCCATCGGTCCTTATCTCTCTATTTTGCAGTACGGCAAAGACCTCGAGCGCTTTAAAAACATCGTGCTGGTGCACGCCGCGCGCTACGCTGCAGATCTGAGCTACCTGCCGCAGATGCAGGCGCTGGAACAACAGTACGGCGGAAAGTTAAAGATTCAGACGGTGGTCAGCCGCGAAACCGTAGCAGGAACGCTGACCGGCCGCGTGCCGGCGCTTATTGAGAGTGGTGCCCTGGAAGAGGCGGTGGGTTTGCCGCTGAACGCTGAAACCAGCCATGTCATGCTGTGTGGCAACCCGCAGATGGTACGGGACACGCAGCAGCTTCTGAAGGATACCCGGCAGATGACGAAACATCTTCGCCGCCGGCCAGGCCATATGACCGCCGAACACTACTGGTGATCAGCGGTATTTCACCTCAACGGTGTCTTTACCGTATTTGTTTTCGCTCTGGGTGCCAATAAACGCGCCCAGATCGACAATCATCATCACGAAGATGACCGACGGCAACAGCCTGCCCACAACCCACGGCAGGATGGACGGCAGCATCGCCCAGTTTCCCGCCACCAGCATCCACGCCAGAATAATCAGAAATGCCCACGCGCCGGAACGTCCTCGATCGTGCAGGCGTTTCACGACGACAGCCGCCGTTGGCCAGAGCAGGCAGACCAGCGCGAAGGCCGCCGTTTGCGTGCTTAGCCATGCGTTATAGGCAACGAAAAACAGAAGCAGCATGGCGACAACCCACGTCACCATCCAGATCCAGAAATCACGGCGTCCAATACGCCCTTTGAATGAAAACAGCCACTGCTGTATGGTCATGTAAGGTTCCTTATTATCATATCGCGCGCATTTTACCCTGGAGTTGTGACCTTTTGACAAGCCGACCAGATATCGTTTTAATCATGAGCACTTACGGCCAGGGGCAATGTTGATGAAAAGTTCGACACATTCTCTTTTCCTGTGTTTAGCGCTGCTCAGCGCGGGCTTTACCCTGCACGCCGCCGAAACCACAGCCCCGACCACCGCACCGTATCTGCTGGCGGGCGCACCGTCGTTCGATCAGTCCATCAGCCAGTTTCGTGAAGCCTTCAATCAGGCCAACCCCACGCTGCCGCTGGATGAGTTTCGTGCCATTGATGGCCCCCGCGACACGCCTACCCTGACCCGTGCGGCAAGCAAGATTAACGAGAATTTGTATGCTTCCACGGCGCTGGAACGCGGGACGTTAAAAATCAAAAGCATGCAAATCACCTGGCTGCCAATACAGGGGCCAGAGCAGAAAGCCGCGAAGGCAAAAGCCCTGGAGTACATGAGCGCGGTCTTGCAGGCGTTTACCCCTGCGCTGACGAAAAAGCAAAGCCAGCAAAAGCTGCAAAAACTCCTCACCGCCGGTAAAAACAAGCGTTACTACGCCGATACCGAAGGCGCGATCCGCTATGTTGTGGCGGACAACGGCGAAAAAGGACTGACCTTCGCTGTTGAACCGATTAAGCTGGCACTATCAGACACCCTTGGCGGGGCGAATTAATGACAAAAAGCAAAGCCTTTCGAGGGAAAATCTCTATACTGATTCACAGACCATGCTGCCCGACAGGGTGGCCATATTCCTTAATTCGCTTATTGAGCGTGGAGAATTGAAATGCGACATCCTTTAGTGATGGGTAACTGGAAACTGAACGGCAGCCGCCACATGGTAAACGAACTGGTTGCGAACCTGCGTAAAGAGCTGGCTGGCGTGACCGGCTGCGCGGTTGCTATCGCTCCGCCGGATATGTACCTGGATCTGGCTAAACGTGCCGCAGACGGCAGCCACATCATTCTGGGCGCGCAGAACGTTGACGTTAACCTGTCTGGCGCGTTCACCGGTGAAACCTCCGCTGAAATGCTGAAAGATATCGGCGCGAAATACATCATCATCGGCCACTCCGAGCGTCGCACCTACCACAAAGAATCCGACGAGTTCATCGCGAAGAAATTCGCCGTGCTGAAAGAGCAGGGTCTGATCCCGGTTCTGTGCATCGGTGAAACTGAAGCAGAAAACGAAGCGGGTAAAACCGAAGAAGTGTGCGCACGTCAGATCGACGCTGTGCTGAAAACGCAGGGCGCAGCAGCGTTCGAAGGCGCGGTAATCGCTTACGAGCCAGTCTGGGCGATCGGTACCGGCAAATCAGCAACCCCTGCGCAGGCTCAGGCGGTTCACAAATTCATCCGTGACCACATTGCGAAAGCTGACGCCAAAGTGGCTGAGCAAGTGATCATCCAGTACGGCGGTTCCGTTAACGCGTCTAACGCTGCTGAGCTGTTCACCCAGCCAGACATCGATGGCGCGCTGGTTGGCGGTGCATCCCTGAAAGCGGACGCTTTCGCGGTGATCGTTAAAGCGGCAGAAGCGGCTAAACAGGCGTAATTGCCTTTGTGGCGGGTGGCGCTTCGCTAACCCGCCCTACGGTTATGTAAGCCCGGTAAGCGTCAGCGCCACCGGGCTTTTTTACAGCCGTCCCAGCAGGCTAAACCACAGGTAATCCAGCGGCAGCAGCACCAGATACGTCGCTATCGCCAGCGCCAGACAGAGCACCATCCCCGCCCTGGCAGGCACCTTTCCTAGCCCCATCGCCACCACGATCGGCGACGCCTGATACGGCAGCAGCGGCGTGGAATAGCCGAGCACCTGAATCATGATCACCGACAGCAGCGGGAAGCCGGTCGCATCCGAGAAGCTTTGCGCCAGGGTGGTATACAGCGCAGGAACGCCGTTGGCGGTCATAATGAAGTTGAGTGCGGTGGTGATCCCGGTCAACGCCAGGAAACTGGTGAACGGTCTATCTGCATCCAGCGGCATAATGCGGAGCAACGCCTCGCCCACCGCTGTGCCGATGCCGGATTGCGTCACGACGATCGCTAGCCCCAAAATACCAGCAACGTAGATACAGGTACGCATATTCACCCCCGCAGAAAACTCCTCCCCGGTGATAAAACCGATACGCGGCAGCATAATGATGACCGACGCCGCCAGCCCGGTCCAGGCGGGCCCAACGCCGTGCCAGCTCTCCGTCACCCACATCCCCAGCACCACCGCCAGCAGCCAGGCAAGACGCTTTTCGTCCCGCCCCATAGGCTCAGACGGCGCCTGTTCCTTCGGCGGTTTTGGGCTGCCGGGAAAAAGCCAGCAGATCAGGCCAATCAGAATCAGGCCTTTGAGAATGCCCAGCACCGGCGTGTGCAGCAGCAGATACGGGACATAGTTCAGATGGATGCCGTACGAGCCTTCCGCCGCACCGCTCATCACCAGGTTAGGCACGTTAGCGGGCAGAATCGTCGCCGAAAGCTGGAACGTCCCGAACCCTACCGCCAGCGCCAGACCAAACCAGGAGCGGGAGCCGTCGGCGATACCGGCGCGTTTCGCCATTGCGGCGACAATCGGCATCAGCAGCGCAATACGTCCCATATTCGACGGCATCACAAACGCCAGCGCATAGCTCAGCAGCACCACGCTCGCTACCATTAATACCCAGGAGTCGGTGAGCTTTTCCGACAGCGCCTGGGCGGCCCTGTCCGCCAGTCCGGTTTTACGGATCGCCACGCCGAGCACGAATCCGCTGAAGACCAGCCAGAAGGCCGACGAAGCAAAACCGCCGAAAATCACCTCCGGCGGGGCAATCTTCGCGGTCATTGCCGCCGTAAAGAACAGCAGCGCGGTGATGAATTCCGGCAACAGCGACGTCGCCCATAGCACGATAGTGACGCCAACGATCAGTGAGGGTACCAGCAGAGGATACGTTGACCAGAGCGACATACCTGTCTCCTGTAGAATTTTTCAGCAAGTCTACGGCGACAGGCAGGGCGAGTAAACGCTATTTATGGTGGGGTCAATTCAGAATAGCGCATTGATGATCCTGCAGTTCCTCAGCGGACGCGCGGTTAAGCATCAGCATGTTACGTTCGGTTGCCAGCAACACAAACGAACCATCCGACTGCTGCGCCATCGCCAGGGCAAAGCGCCCCATATGGTCGCGCGCTTCCGGCAGCTCTTCAGCCAGCATTATGAACGGGCTGCGCTGCACCAGTTCATTCTCCGTCACCCGACGAGCAAGATACTCATGCCCTTCCAGCCCGCCAGGAAGGGGCAACCACTGGGTGCTGATTTCTCCCTGCGCGGCGTTGAGTTTCTCGCGCACGTCCGGGCGCAGACAGGAGATATGAATATGTAAATGGTTCTGCGTGCGCCCTGTCGGCGAGTTAATCGTCAGCGAAATGGCGCTATCGGGCACCTCGGATCCGCGCTTCAGGATCATAAAGCTGCGCGACTGCCAGGCCAGCCAGAAAAAGTTCGGCGTGTGCGCTTCGGTCAATAGCGGGCTCTCGGTGCCGTTGATGCGATATGTCGGCATCAGCAGATATTGCAGCGGCCCGTTGCGGTCTTTAAAGACCACATAGCCTGCATCCGTTTTCACCTGCGCACACGGTGCCGGGTTACGATTCTGGATCTGATTCGGCACACACTGGTCGAGAACGATATGTCGCAACGCATTCGGATTACCCGCTTTCATCCAGTACACGCCGCCAGCGGCAAGGGCGATGACAATGAGGATCAATAAGATAATTTTTTTCACAACGCGTTCCCTGTTTTCAATAGAGGCAAAAGAGTAACGCAAAATGATGACCAAATAAAAAACCCGGCGGATTTCTCACGCCGGGTTACCGTGTCATTGGTTAATGGGTTAGCGCTGGCTGATCTGGTCGAACGTGCCGCCGTTAGAGAAGTGCTCTTTCTGCGCTTTCGTCCAGCCACCGAACTCGTCATCAATGGTGAAGAGTTTCAGTTTAGGGAAGACGCTTTCGTATTTCTTCGCCACCGCCGGATCGCGTGGGCGATAGAAGTTTTTCGCCGCAATTTCCTGGCCTTCTGGCGAGTAGAGATACTTCAGGTAGGCTTCTGCCACCGCTTTGGTATCTTTCTTCTCAACCACTTTATCGACAACAGAGACGGTCGGCTCAGCCAGAATTGATTCGCTTGGGGTCACGATCTCGAACTTGTCTTTACCCAGCTCGTTAGTGGCCAGCAGGGCTTCGTTTTCCCATGCGATCAGCACGTCGCCGATCCCGCGCTCGACGAAGGTGTTGGTGGCACCACGCGCGCCGGAGTCCAGCACCTCAACGTTTTTATACAGCGCTTTCACGAATTCCTGCGCTTTGGCCTGGTCGCCATTGTTGTGGTGCAGCGCGTAGCCCCACGCGCCCAGGTAGTTCCAGCGAGCGCCGCCAGAGCTTTTCGGGTTAGGGGTGATGACGGACACGCCTGGCTTAATCAGGTCATTCCAGTCATGGATCTGTTTCGGGTTGCCTTTACGGACCAGGAAAACGATGGTCGAGGTGTATGGCGCGGAGTTATCCGGCAGGCGTTTGATCCAGTTTTTGTCGATACGGCCACGCTCGGCGATCGCGTCAACATCGTAGGCCAGCGCCAGGGTCACCACGTCGGCTTCAATACCGTTGATGACGGAGGTCGCCTGCTTGCCAGAACCGCCGTGAGACTGGCGAACCACGACATTGTCGCCGGTTTCCTGTTTCCAGTGTGCCGCAAACGCTTTGTTGTATTGCTCGTACAGTTCACGCGTCGGGTCGTATGACACGTTCAGTAACTGGATGTCCTTAGCCAGAACGCTGGTCGATGCCAGCAATAATGTTAAACCCACGCCCCATTTATTCATCGCCCAGCTCTCTTGTGTAGTGTTTTGATGAATGCAGCGTGCCAGAAAGCGAATCGAGGATTAAAGAATAAAAAAAGATTGGCTATAACGTAGTGGAATAAAAAAGTGTGCACGCATAAAAAAGCCGGGTGGCGGCTACGCCTTACCCGGCCTACGAGTCGTGCTTTTGTAGGCCCGGTAAGCGCAGCGCCACCGGGCAACAGAGCCAATCAGTACAGTTTTTTCGCGCAGTCCAGCCAGTCACCTTTGAACGGACGCTTCATGTTTTCAATCGCGTCGATGATGTCATGGTGAACCAGTTTCTCGTTCTGAATACCGACGCAGCGGCCGCCGTGGCCCTGCAGCAGCAGTTCGATTGCGTACGCGCCCATACGGGACGCCAGAATACGGTCGTACGGGCCAGGGGAACCGCCACGCTGGATGTGCCCCAGTACGGTGGCACGGGTTTCACGCTTGGTTTCGGTTTCGATGTACTTGGCCAGCTCGTCAACGTCACAGATGTGCTCGGTGATAGCTACGATCGCGTGTTTCTTGCCTTTCGCGATGCCCGCTTTGATTTCAGCTACCAGATCTTCACGGCTGAATTCCACTTCCGGAACCACGACAAACTCACAGCCACCCGCAATCGCCGCAGCCAGGGTCAGGTCACCGCAGTAACGCCCCATCACTTCAACGATAGAGATACGCTGGTGAGAAGAAGAGGTGTCACGCAGGCGGTCAATCGCTTCAACAACGGTTCCCAGCGCGGTGAAGTAACCGATGGTGTAGTCGGTGCCTTTGATATCGTTGTCGATAGTGCCTGGCAGACCGATGCACGGGAAGCCCATTTCTGTCAGACGTTTTGCACCCATGTACGAGCCGTCGCCACCGATTACCACCAGTGCGTCCAGGCCACGTTTTTTCATGTTCTCGATAGCCACTTCACGAACGTGTTCATCACGGAATTCCGGGAAGCGTGCAGACCCAAGGAAGGTACCGCCACGGTTGATCATGTCAGACACGCTGTAACGGTCGAGCTGAACCATACGGTCTTCATACAGACCCAGGTAACCATCATAGATACCAAAAACTTCCAGACCTTCCGTCAGCGCCGCGCGAACAACCCCACGAATTGCCGCGTTCATGCCCGGCGCATCACCGCCGCTTGTCAACACACCGATTTTCTTAATCATGACTACCTCTGAACTTAGGAATGCAAAATTGAAATCTGTTGCCGGAAGAAACTTATCGACCAACGAATACTGCAAATAGTATATCAATCCCTTCCAGCTGAATTGATTCAGGTCAGACCAAATGGCGGTAATTTATACACAAAATGCTGGCCTGGCTCACTTTTTTACAACGAATTACGAAAGCCCAACATGTCCGGGTACAACCGAGCAGGGATCCTGGTGAATGATGACGTCTGAACCAGGAAAACGCTGCAAAATCGCCTGCTCTACCTGCTCAGCAATCACGTGAGCCTGAACCAGTGGCAGGTTGTCTTCCATTTCAATATGAATCTGAATAAAGCGGGTCGGCCCTGACTGCCGCGTTCGAAGATCGTGCGCACCGCTGACGCCGGGCCAGGCGGTCACGATAGAAAAAATTTCATTGCGTTCTGAGTCCGGGAGGGCGCGGTCAAGCAGTGATTGCACCGCTTCATACCCCATCCGCAGGGCGCTATATAAAATATAGATACCAATCCCTAACGCAAACAACGCATCGGCCCGATGCCAGCCATACCAGGCCAGACCGAGCGCAATAAGAATAGCCCCATTCATCATAACATCAGATTGATAATGAAGCATATCCGCCCGTACAGCCTGACTTTGCGTTTTGCGAACGACCCAGCGCTGGAACGTTACCAGAACAAGTGTGCATATAAGCGCGACAATCGTCACAACGACGCCGACGCCGGGATCGTTCATCGGTGTCGGCGAGACGAGATGCTGAATGCCGGTGAGAAACAGGAACAGCGCAGAACCGGATATAAACATGCTCTGCGCCAGCGCGGCCAGCGACTCCGCTTTGCCGTGCCCAAACGTGTGCTCTTCATCCGCTGGCTGCAGCGAGTAACGCACCACCAGCAGGTTGGTCAGCGAGGCGGCAATATCGACCAGCGAGTCCACCAGCGCCGCCAGAATACTGACCGAACCGGTATACCACCACGCAAAAACCTTAATGACCAGCAAACACGACGCCATGATCGTCGCGGCCATGGCGGCCCGGTTTACCAGTCTTCCATAGGATTGATTCATAAACGCTCCTGTCATGTCATGCCGCTAGTATAACGGAAGCATGTGGAGTCGAAGGATGAATAAACGGTTAACAAATCAGAATGCAGGGCAAAAAAAACCCCCACATCATGTGGGGGAAGACAGGGATGGTGTCTATGGCAAGGAAAACAGGGTTTACTGGTTACTACGGGTACTGCTATTGCTACTGAAAAACGTCGTTTCTGAGCTTCGCTGCATCCGTGCAACCTCACGCAGCTGATCCATACGCTGCTGATGTCTGGTGTTCAAAACCGCTTGCTGCTCGGGCGTTAGCAGGTGGAACATCTGGTTGCGGACCTTCGCCATTTCAACCTGGCGAGCAACCTGTTCCTGTGCCATTTTTTCGGCCTGAGCGCGCACAGCGCTTTCGTCAAAATTTTCTGCGGTGACAAGGCGATGCATTGTCTCCATTTCGCTAACATTAACAGGGGGCTGGTCGTGTCTCGCCCTCTGCATCAGATCTCGCATCTGTTGACGCTGATGTTCGGTTAAACTTATGCCGTCAAACATATGGCTTTGGCTACTGTGCTGCGTTGTGTCCTCTTGTGAGGAACCGTTATCGCTGATGATAGCTACAGCAGCCTGGCTAAACGCACTGAACGCCAGCGTTGAGGCCATGACGGCAGCGGTAACTTTGCGCATCACTTGCTCCCAAAATCTTTCGTGTCGCGATTCAACGAGAGACAGTCTACGATTCAGGCTGCAAACATGCGTCAGGGGGTGTAAAACAACGTAAAGTCATGGATTAGACAGCCTTGATGTCGTAATTTCTGCCTCGGAGGTATTTAAACAATGAATAAAATCCTGTTAGTTGATGATGACCGAGAGCTCACATCCCTTTTAAAGGAGTTGCTCGACATGGAAGGTTTCAACGTCCTGGTTGCCCATGATGGCGAGCAGGCGCTGAGTCTCCTTGACGACAGCATCGATTTACTTTTGCTCGACGTGATGATGCCGAAGAAAAACGGTATTGATACGTTGAAAGAGCTTCGCCAGACACACCAGACTCCCGTTATCATGCTGACCGCTCGCGGCAGCGAACTCGATCGCGTACTCGGCCTTGAGCTGGGCGCGGATGACTATTTACCGAAGCCGTTTAACGACCGCGAACTGGTCGCCCGTATTCGCGCGATCCTGCGTCGTTCCCACTGGAGCGAGCAGCAGCAGAATACCGACAACAGCTCACCTACCCTTGAAGTCGACTCCCTGAGCCTGAACCCGGGCCGTCAGGAAGCGAGCTTTGATGGCCAGACGCTGGAACTGACCGGCACGGAGTTCACCCTGCTGTATCTGCTGGCGCAGCACCTCGGCCAAGTGGTTTCTCGTGAACATTTAAGTCAGGAAGTTCTGGGCAAACGTCTGACCCCGTTTGACCGCGCCATCGACATGCACATCTCTAACCTGCGCCGTAAGCTGCCGGAGCGTAAAGACGGTCACCCATGGTTTAAAACCCTGCGTGGTCGCGGTTATCTGATGGTTTCCGCTTCATGATCGGAAGCTTAACCGCCCGCATCTTCGCCATCTTCTGGCTGACGCTGGCACTGGTTTTAATGCTCGTACTGATGTTGCCAAAACTCGACTCACGCCAGATGACGGAGCTTCTCGACAGCGAGCAACGTCAGGGCGTGATGATCGAGCAGCACGTGGAAGCCGAGCTGGCAAACGATCCGCCAAACGATTTAATGTGGTGGCGCAGGCTGTTTCGCGCTATCGACAAGTGGGCGCCGCCCGGACAACGCCTGCTGCTGGTGACCAGCGAAGGCCGCGTGATTGGCGCCGATCGCAATGAAATGCAGATTATCCGCAACTTCATTGGCCAGGCAGATAACGCCGATCACCCCCAGAAGAAAAAATATGGCCGCGTAGAAATGGTGGGGCCGTTCTCCGTCAGAGATGGCGAGGATAACTATCAGCTCTACCTGATTCGCCCCGCGAGCAGCTCCCAGTCCGACTTTATCAACCTGCTGTTTGACCGCCCTCTCCTGCTGCTGATTGTTACTATGCTGGTCAGCTCGCCGCTGCTGTTATGGCTGGCGTGGAGCCTGGCAAAACCGGCGCGTAAGCTGAAAAATGCGGCTGACGAAGTGGCGCAGGGTAACCTGCGACAACACCCTGAACTGGAAGCCGGACCGCAGGAGTTCCTTGCTGCCGGGACCAGTTTTAACCAGATGGTGAGCGCTCTCGATCGCATGATGACGGCACAACAGCGTCTGCTGTCGGATATCTCGCACGAACTGCGCACCCCGCTTACGCGCTTACAGCTTGGCACCGCGCTGCTGCGCCGCCGCAGCGGGGAGAGCAAAGAGCTGGAGCGTATCGAAACCGAAGCGCATCGTCTGGACAGCATGATCAACGATCTGCTGGTCATGTCGCGCAATCAGCAGAAAAACGCGCTGGTGAGCGAAACGGTGAAAGCCAATCATCTGTGGCATGAAGTGCTGGATAACGCGGCGTTCGAAGCGGAGCAGATGGGCAAATCCTTCACCGTCAACTTCCCGCCGGGTCCATGGCCGCTGTACGGTAACCCCAACACGCTGGAAAGCGCGCTGGAGAATATCGTGCGTAACGCCCTGCGCTACTCGCACACGAAGATTGAGGTGGCGTTCTCGGTGGATAAAGACGGGATCACCGTCATTGTCGACGACGACGGTCCAGGCGTCAGCCCGGAAGACCGCGAGCAGATTTTCCGTCCGTTCTACCGCACCGACGAAGCGCGCGACCGGGAATCGGGCGGTACGGGGCTGGGGCTTGCGATTGTGGAAACCGCCATGCAGCAGCACCGCGGCTGGGTGAAAGCCGATGACAGCCCGCTGGGTGGGCTGCGGTTAACGCTGTGGCTACCGTTGTATAAGCGTTCGTAGCTGTTAGTGCCGGGTGGCGGCTTCGCCTTACCCGGCCTACTCTTTACGGAGGACTATTTACCCCACAACCTCCGCGAATTATCCTCGATCTTGCTGCTTAAACGCCGCTTCTGTATCGTTCTTGTCCAGCTGGTCGATAACCCCGCCGCCGACAGCAGGCGATGATACTGCTCGTCATCAAACGGCATATGCCAGGCAATGGCGCAGGCGTCGTAAACAGACACTTCACTCAGGCGTGATGCCAGCTCAAGCGGCGCATCCGCTGACACCTGCCCAGCCAGCACCACACGGTACAGCCAGCCGGTTTTACCCGCGCTTTGCATCTGAGCCGACATGTCATGAATACCGAAATGGAAGTTGAGCTTGAAGCACGGCGAGCGCGGCTGCGTCACCTGAATCAGGGCATCGCCCCAGCGGTAGATATCACCTATAAACACGTTCTTTTCGGTGAGCCCTTCGGTGGAGAGATTCTCGCCAAACGCGGGGGCGACGAAGAGGTCCGCCTGCTCGGGGAACTCGGTTTTCCAGTGCTGATAGTGCTCGCGCGGGTAGTGGCACAGCGCGCGCTCGGGCCCACCGTGGATCTTCTTTTCGGCCTGCTCGTCGCCCGCAAGCCCAAGGTCGGTTAACGTCAGCTCACCGTCGACCTGAATTTTGGCGATGGCGCTCGGGCGGCTACCGTCGTACTCCCTTACCTTGCCTGTAAATACATTCACCGGGTAATGCATCGCTGCCTCCATTACGCAGATACAAAAAAAGCGAGCCATCAGACTCGCTTCTCACAGGCGTCAATGCAACCTTATTTTTTAGCGGCGAAACGCGCTGCTGCTTCGTCCCAGTTCACCACGTCCCAGAAGGCTTTGATGTAGTCCGGGCGACGGTTCTGGAATTTCAGGTAGTAAGCGTGTTCCCACACGTCCAGACCCAGGATTGGGAAGCCGGATGCGCCAGAGATCGCTTCACCCATCAGCGGGGAGTCCTGGTTCGCGGTAGAAACCACCGCCAGTTTGTCACCTTTCAGAACCAGCCACGCCCAGCCGGAGCCGAAGCGGGTTGCAGCGGCTTTTTCGAATTCCGCTTTGAAGTTGTCAACAGAACCGAAGTCGCGCTCGATAGCCACTTTCAGGTCGCCCTGCAGGGTGGTACCGGTCTTCAGGCCTTTCCAGAACAGGCTGTGGTTTGCGTGGCCGCCCGCGTTGTTACGCAGCACGGTTTTCTTGTCCGCTGGCAGCTGGTCCAGCTTGGTGATCAGCTCTTCAACAGGCAGGTTAGCGAATTCTGGCAGGCTTTCCAGCGCGGCGTTCGCGTTGTTCACGTAAGTCTGGTGGTGTTTAGTGTGATGGATTTCCATCGTCTGCTTGTCGAAATGCGGTTCCAGTGCGTCGTAGGCATACGGCAGGGATGGCAGTGTATAACTCATAATCCTCTCCATTATTGTCGGGCGGCACAGCTGTTAATGCCGCGTAAGCAGTTGGTTCATTATAGTTAATTAAATGATATTGAAAATGATTATCAATGCCGTAGTTTTTATAAGGTTATTCAGTTTTCGATTAATAGCGGAAATGTGAGTCTGCTCACGCGGTTAACGTGCTGATTGCCATCCAGAACACCTGTGCGGCAACCTTCTGAAGGTTCCCGGGCTGCCTAATTTTTACACTCCTCAAGTCGAAGAGAAGCCACTGACGATAAAAACGATGAGGGTGTAAAAATGAATCATGCGATTACGATGGGTATCTTCTGGCATTTGATAGGCGCTGCCAGTGCAGCCTGTTTCTATGCTCCGTTTAAAAAGGTGAGAGGCTGGTCATGGGAAACCATGTGGTCCGTTGGCGGGGTCGTGTCCTGGCTGATTTTACCCTGGACCATTAGCGCCATGCTGCTGCCCGATTTCTGGGGCTACTTCTCCTCCTTCAGCGCCTCCACTCTGCTGCCGGTGTTCCTGTTCGGCGCGATGTGGGGCGTCGGTAACATCAACTATGGCCTCACCATGCGCTATCTCGGCATGTCGATGGGCATTGGTATCGCGATTGGCATTACGCTGATCGTCGGAACTCTGATGACGCCAGTTCTCAACGGCAACATCGAGGTGCTTATTAATACTCAGGGTGGGCGGATGACGCTCCTGGGCGTGCTGGTGGCGGTCGTTGGCGTAGGAATAGTGACTCGCGCGGGGCAGCTGAAAGAGCGCAAGATGGGCATTAAAGCTGAAGATTTTAACCTGAAGAAAGGTCTGCTGCTGGCGGTGATGTGCGGCATCTTCTCGGCCGGTATGTCGTTCGCGATGAATGCTGCCAGGCCTATGCATGAAGCCGCCGCCGCGCTGGGCGTCGATCCGCTGTATGTTGCGCTGCCAAGCTATGTCGTGATTATGGGTGGCGGCGCGATGGTTAACCTGGGCTTCTGCTTCATTCGTCTCGCAAAAGTGAAAAACCTGTCGATAAAAACCGACTTCTCGCTGGCAACATCGCTTATCATCACCAACGTGTTACTCTCCGCGCTCGGCGGGCTGATGTGGTATTTACAGTTTTTCTTCTACGCCTGGGGCCATGCCAGCATTCCGGTGCAATACGACTACGTAAGCTGGATGCTGCACATGAGTTTCTACGTACTGTGTGGCGGGCTGGTCGGTCTGGCGCTGAAAGAGTGGAAAAACGCCGGACATCGTCCGGTTGGCGTATTGAGCCTCGGCTGCGTGGTGATCATTATCGCTGCCAATATCGTTGGGCTCGGCATGGCAAACTGATCACGACCCCTTTCGACTGCGATGACGCCACTGTACCGGCGTCATCCCCACCTCGCGATTAAACACCACTGAAAAGTAGTTACTGTCTTCAAAGCCGCAGCACATCGCCACATCACTGACCATCCACTCCGTATGCTGCAGGAGATATTGTGCATGGCAGATGCGCAGCTGGCGCAGATAGTGGTTCACCGTCATCCCGGTCAGGGTGCGGAACTGCTGGCGCAACGCGCGCTCGCTGCACTGCTCCTGCTCGCAGAATTTCTCCAGTATAAAGTTTTTATTCAGGCTGCCCGCAAGCGTGGTGATGAGCTTATCCAGCAGCGCTTCCTGCGTCGTGGCGGAGGGGTTATCAGTGGCGTAACGATGACGCTTTAACGTCACCACCAGCTGGGCGAAAAGCAACTCCGCTAGCTGGTTAGAAACGGGGTCGTTCTTCTGGCTCTCCTGCTCCAGTTGAGAAATAACCTGCCGTACCTGAGCCATGCCGTTACTGCTTAAGCGCCAGTGCGGAGAACCCTTAGCATCAAGAAAACCCGGAATGCTTGCGGCCCAGTCTACGTTAAGCCTGAGCCTGTCCGGACAGTAAATAACGTTCTGCAGTACCAGGTCATTAACCGAGGCGTAGGAGTGTTTATCCTCCGCGCGAATATAGAACAGATCTCCGCGCGTGATGCGGTAGGGACGGTCGTTGAGGATGTGCAGGCCGTTACCGCGCCATACCAGCACCAGTTCGCAAAACTCGTGGGTATGTTCGGCAAAGACGTCTTGCGGGTAGCGGTCGGCCACCGTCACGGCCTGGCTCGCGGAGGCATAAAAATCATCTTTGCGAAGGATTAACTGAGCAGCCACACCACGACCTCTACGCCGAATAACCTGACACTATTAGCTTTTTTGCGGAAATAAAACGGTGACTGCCCTCGCGTTACTGAAGCATCGCGTCTTTCCCCTGACGAATATCACGCGGCGACCAGTTAAATTCCCGGCGAAACAGCGTTGAAAAGTGATTGCTGTCGCCAAAACCGCAGCAGTAGGCGATATCCGTGACGCTTTCGTCGGTATGACGTAAAAGATGACGCGCTTTGATCAGGCGCAGACGGTTGAGATATCGCTGCGGCGTCATACCGGTATGCTGCTTAAGCTGGCGATGCAGGGTGCGCAGCGACAGTGAAAAATCATCCGCAAGCGTTTCCCAGCAGACATCCTCAGCGAAATGATCTTCCAGCCAGGCCATCAGATGGTTCAGGCGCGCGTTGTTATCTTCCAGCCCTTCCACCAGGCTGCTGCGGCGCAGCAGCACCAGAAGCTGCATAAACAGCAGTTCGCGCGTGGCAATGGCGTGCGTCTCCCGCCCGTCCTCGCTCTGCTCCATTTGGCCCACCAGCTGACGCACCTGCTGCAGGGTGGACTGATTCACGCGCCAGTGCGACGGATAGTGTCCGTCTTGCTCCTGGGGCAACAGCTGATTCAGGCGCGAAAGAAACTGGAACGCATCCGGGGAACGGTAGAGCACATTCGTCAGATACAGGTTGTCGGTATGCTCATACAGGTGCCGATCGTGGTCGCGCACGAAGCACACCGTACCGCCGCTGATGGTATATGGCTGGCCATTGAAGACATGAATACCTGTCCCGCGCTCAACAATCACAATTTCATGAAAATCATGGTGATGCTCCGGGAACGCGGCCTGAGGAAGCCGTGGCTCAATCGCGACAGGCGCCCCTCCTGAAGGAAAAAAATCCACGCTGTGCAGTACGGTCATAACGGCCTCCACCAATGAAAAATGTTCTCAAAATAGTAATTAAGGCCTTCCGCACTCACCTTCAATTTTTGGCAGTAAACCTCGCAAAAGCTGTCCATTTTTCAAGAAACAGGGGGAAAGATCGGGAAATGCGGTCAGCGTCACACTGCCTGAAAATCCCGCCACCACTGGAAACTGTGAACTCCCTCACATTCACCTTTGCTTTCTTGCCAGCGCGAGATTTGGCCTGTCAGTGGTGAGAAGGTGACTTTTTCTTCCCTTTTTTACACTCACCGCTAATGACTTAAGAAAGGACCCGACTATGACTTTTCGCCATTGTGTGGCTGTCGATTTAGGCGCATCCAGCGGGCGCGTAATGCTCGCGAGCTGGGACCGTGAGCAGCACACGCTTGCGCTTCGCGAAATGCACCGTTTCGCCAACTGCCTGCAAAAGCAGGACGGTTTTGTTGCCTGGGATATCGATGCCCTGGAGGCGGAGATCCGTATCGGACTGAACAACGTCTGCAACGATGGTATTCGCATCGACAGCATCGGCATTGATACCTGGGGCGTGGACTACGTTCTGCTTGATAGCCATGGCGAACGCGTCGGCTTGCCAGTTTCTTATCGCGACAACCGCACCGACGGCCTGATGGCGCACGCTATCGCCCAGCTTGGCAAGGACAACATCTACAGACGCAGCGGCATTCAGTTTCTGCCGTTTAACACGCTTTATCAGCTGCGCGCTTTGGTCGAGCAACAGCCAGAGCTGGTGGCGGACGTGGCCCATGCGCTGCTGATCCCGGACTACCTGAGCTATCGCCTGACCGGCAACATGAACTGGGAATATACCAACGCCACCACCACGCAGTTGGTCAACATCAACTCGGATAACTGGGATGAACATCTGCTGGCCTGGACGGGAGCGTCGCCTTCCTGGTTCGGTACACCAACCCACCCGGGTAATGTGATCGGTCACTGGATTTGCCCACAGGGGAACGCAATTCCTGTCGTTGCCGTCGCCAGCCACGATACCGCCAGCGCGGTGATTGCTTCCCCACTTGCGAGCAAAGACGCGGCTTACCTCTCTTCCGGTACCTGGTCGCTGATGGGCTTTGAGAGCAAAACCCCGTACGCCAGCGATGCTGCCATGGCCGCAAACATTACCAACGAAGGGGGTGCCGAAGGCCGCTACCGCGTACTGAAAAACATCATGGGGCTGTGGCTGCTCCAGCGGGTACTGAAAGAGCAGAACATTACCGACCTGCCTGGGCTTATCGCCGAAACCGAGAAGCTGAAGGCTTGCACGTTCCTGATCAACCCGAACGATGAGCGCTTTATCAATCCGGCGCACATGAGCGCCGAAATTCAGGCCGCCTGCGTCGAGGTCGGGCAGCCTGTGCCGTCCAGCCCTCCCGAACTGGCGCGCTGCATTTTTGACAGCCTCGCCCTGCTGTATGCCGACATCCTCAGCGAGCTGGCGAGCCTTCGAGGAAAACCCTTCAGCCAGCTGCATATCGTGGGCGGCGGCTGCCAGAACCAGCTGCTGAACCAGCTCTGCGCCGATGCCTGCGACGTCACCGTGGTGGCAGGTCCCGTGGAGGCCTCCACGCTCGGCAATATCGGCATTCAGCTGATGACTCTGGACGAACTTTCCAACGTTGACGACTTCCGTTCGGTGGTGACGGCGAACGCCAGTCTGACCACCTTCACACCCAATCCCTGCCATGAAATTGCTCGCTTTCGCGCGCAGTTTCAGCAAAACCGACTGACTAAGGAGCTTTGTGCATGACAACTCAATTAGAACAAGCCTGGGATCTGGCTAAACAGCGTTTCGCCGCCGTCGGCGTGGATGTCGAAGAGGCGCTGCGCCAGCTCGACCGTCTGCCCGTCTCCATGCACTGCTGGCAGGGCGATGACGTCGCTGGCTTCGAGAACCCAGGCGGTTCCCTGACAGGGGGTATTCAGGCCACGGGTAACTATCCAGGCAAAGCGCGCAACGCGACCGAACTGCGCGCCGACCTTGAACTGGCGCTGAGCCTGATCCCGGGGCCAAAGCGCCTGAATCTGCATGCAATCTATCTCGAATCCGATGAGCCGGTGGCGCGCAACGAAATCAAACCGGAACACTTTAAGAACTGGGTAGAGTGGGCCAAAACCAACAGGCTGGGCCTGGACTTTAACCCGTCCTGCTTCTCACATCCGCTGAGTGCGGACGGTTTTACTCTCGCCCACGCGGACAACGACATCCGCCAGTTCTGGATCGATCACGTGAAGGCCAGCCGCCGCGTTTCGGCGTATTTCGGCGAGCAGCTCGGCACGCCGTCGGTGATGAACATCTGGATCCCGGACGGCATGAAGGATATCACCGTCGATCGTCTGGCTCCGCGCCAGCGCCTGCTGGCCGCGCTGGATGAGGCTCTCAGCGAGAAGCTGGACCCGGCGCACCACATCGACGCCGTCGAGAGCAAGCTGTTCGGTATAGGCGCCGAGAGCTATACCGTGGGCTCGAACGAGTTCTATATGGGTTACGCCACCAGCCGCCAGACCGCGCTGTGTCTGGATGCTGGCCACTTCCACCCGACCGAGGTGATCTCCGACAAAATCTCCGCCGCCATGCTCTACGTGCCGCGTCTGCTGCTGCACGTCAGCCGTCCGGTGCGCTGGGACAGCGACCACGTGGTGCTGCTGGATGACGAAACCCAGGCGATTGCCAGCGAAATCATCCGCCACGACCTCTTTGACCGCGTACACATCGGCCTCGACTTCTTCGATGCCTCCATCAACCGCATCGCGGCGTGGGTTATCGGCACCCGCAATATGAAGAAAGCCCTGCTGCGCGCGTTGCTGGAGCCAGTCGCCACGCTGAAGCAGCTGGAGGCTAACGGTGACTACACCGCACGTCTGGCGCTGCTGGAAGAGCAGAAATCCCTGCCGTGGCAGGCAGTGTGGGAGATGTACTGCCAGCGTAACGATGCCCCGGCGGGCAGCCAGTGGCTGAACAACGTGCGGGCGTATGAGAAAGACGTTCTCGCCGCTCGTCAGTAAAAACATCGCCCGGCAGCACGTTGCCTGCCGGGTCTACGGGTAAGAGCAGGCCGGGTAAGCGTAGCGCCACCCGGCATTTTCAAAGGAACCACAGTATGCAGACTATCACCCACTCCTGGTTCGTCCAGGGCATGATCAAAGCCACCTCCGACGCCTGGCTGAAAGGCTGGGACGAGCGCAACGGCGGCAACCTGACGCTGCGCCTGGACGACGCGGATATCGAACCTTTCGCGGCCGATTTCCACGCGAAGCCGCGCTATATCGCGCTGAGCCAGCCGATGCCGCTGCTCGCCAACACGCCGTTTATCGTCACCGGTTCCGGCAAGTTTTTCCGTAACGTCCAGCTCGACCCGGAGGCCAACCTCGGCGTGGTGAAAGTGGACAGCGACGGCGCGGGTTACCACATTCTGTGGGGGCTGACGGATGAAGCGGTGCCCACCTCCGAACTGCCGGCGCACTTCCTCTCCCACTGCGAGCGCATCAAAGCGACCAATGGCAAGGACCGCGTGATCATGCACTGCCACGCCACGAACCTGATCGCCCTGACCTACGTGCTGGAAAACAGCGCCGATGTCATCACCCGCAAGCTCTGGGAAGGCAGTACCGAGTGTCTGGTGGTATTCCCGGATGGCGTGGGCATTCTGCCGTGGATGGTACCGGGTACCGACGAAATCGGCCAGGCAACCGCCGTTGATATGCAAAAACATTCTCTGGTGCTATGGCCGTTCCACGGCGTGTTCGGCAGCGGTCCAACGCTGGATGAAACCTTTGGCCTGATCGACACCGCCGAGAAATCAGCGGAAGTGCTGGTGAAGGTGTACGCCATGGGCGGCATGAAGCAGACCATTCCCCGGGAAGCGCTCATCGCCCTCGGCAAGCGCTTTGGCGTGAGCCCGCTGCAATCCGCGCTGGATTTATACGCATAAGGCCTTTGCAGGACAAACATTGATCGTTAAGGAGAATTATCATGAGCTTTATGTTGGCGCTTCCAAAAATCAGCCTTCACGGCGCGGGCGCAATCGGCGATATGGTCAATCTGGTAGCGAACAAGCAGTGGGGAAAAGCGCTGATTGTCACCGACGGCCAACTGGTGAAGCTGGGTCTGCTCGACAGCCTGTTTACCGCGCTGGACGCCCATCAGATGTCGTATCACCTGTTCGATGAGGTGTTCCCGAACCCAACAGAAGCGCTGGTGCAAAAAGGATTTTCGGCTTACCGGGACGCAGAGTGTGATTACGTCATTGCCTTTGGCGGCGGCAGCCCGATTGATACCGCCAAGGCGATTAAAATCCTCACCGCTAACCCCGGCCCGTCAACCGATTATTCCGGCGTCGGCAAGGTGAAAAATGCGGGGGTGCCGCTGGTAGCGATCAACACCACCGCAGGGACGGCGGCGGAGATGACCAGTAATGCGGTGATCATCGACTCCGCGCGTCAGGTGAAAGAGGTGATCATCGACCCGAACATCATCCCGGATATCGCCGTGGACGATGCCAGCGTCATGCTGGATATTCCGGCCTCCGTGACCGCCGCAACCGGTATGGACGCATTAACCCACGCCATTGAAGCCTATGTGTCCGTTGGCGCGCACCCGCTGACCGATGCCAACGCTCTGGAGGCGATTCGCCTGATCGGCCTCTGGCTGCCGGAAGCGGTTGATAACGGTCATAACCTTGAGGCGCGCGAGCAGATGGCGTTTGGCCAGTATCTGGCGGGTATGGCGTTTAACAGTGCGGGTCTGGGTCTGGTACACGCCCTGGCGCACCAGCCGGGCGCGACGCATAACCTGCCGCACGGCGTGTGCAACGCCATTCTGCTGCCGATCGTCGAAAGCTTTAACCGCCCGAACGCAATCACCCGCTTCGCCCGCGTGGCGCAGGCGATGGGCGTCGATACCCGCGGCATGAGTGATGAAGCCGCCAGCATGTCCGCCATTCAGGCAATTCGCGACCTCAGCGCTCGCGTCGGCATTCCTGCGGGCTTCAGCCAGCTCGGCGTCACTAAAGCCGATATCGAAGGCTGGCTGGATAAAGCCCTCGCGGATCCGTGTGCGCCATGCAATCCGCGCACCGCCAGCCGCGATGAAGTCCGCGAGCTCTATCTGGAGGCATTATGATCCGCAAAGCGTTTGTGATGCAGGTGAACCCGGACGCGCACGAGGAGTACGCGCGTCGCCACAATCCAATTTGGCCCGAGCTTGAAGCGGTGCTGAAAGACCACGGCGCTCACCACTACGCCATTTATCTCGACAAAGCACGTAACCTGCTGTTTGCGACCGTGGAGATTGAATCGGAGGAGCGCTGGAGCGCGGTAGCGAATACCGACGTCTGCCAGCGCTGGTGGAAACATATGGGCGACGTCATGCCGTCGAACCCGGATAACAGCCCGGTGAGTGCGGAGCTTAAAGAGGTCTTTTACCTGGACTGATGTGTTAGCGCTGCCGCCCCCGCGGCGGCGGCAATCTCCTGCCTGCTGCTCAGCGTAAACGCCGACACCACCGTAATCGCCAGCACGAAACAGCCCAGCATCAGATACGTCTCCTGGAAGCCGATCCGGTCATACATATTCCCGGCAAAAGCGGAGAGAATAATCGCCGCCGACTGTTTGGCAAACTGGAAGCCGATCAGATAGATAGTCGCCGACAGTCGGGTATCAAACACCCCGGTGATGTACTTGAAGGCGCCCACCAGCAGGAACGGGACTTCCAGCGCGTGCAGCATCTTGAGGGCAATCACCTCCACGGCAGTGGTGGCGAACGACGAGCCGATAATGCGTGTCGCCATAATCACCCCGGCGATCAGCAGCGTGTTCTTCGCGCCGATGCGGTTAATGATCCACGGCGAACAGAACATAATGATGGCATTACAAATCTCCCCGGCAGTCGTTGCGAAACCAAAGGCGCGGGTCCCCTCCTGCGGCGTGGCGAAGAAGGTTTTAAAGAAGGTGGCAAACTGCTGATCGAAAACGTCATACACGCAGGCCACGCCAATCACGTAGAGGATAAACATCCACATTCTGCGCTGGCGGAACAGGTTGAACACGGTTTTTGCGGTGATTTGCGGCTGGTTCGCGCCCAGGGCATTCATGACCTGCGCCGTCTGGTTGGGCTTCGGCTTCGCGACCACCAGCAGCAGCATCAGCAGCAATGCCGCTCCCGATCCCATCCAGAAAACATACGATGGATCGATGCCGAACAGGATGCCGCCCGTGGAGGCGCACAAGCCCCAGCCGAGACAGCCAAACATCCGCGCCTTGCCGTATTCAAAGAAGCTGTTGCGGCTCACGCGTTCGATGTAGGCCTCAATCGCCCCCGATCCGGCCGAAAATACAAAACCGATATACAGCCCGCCGCTCAGCGCGCCCAGCCAGATATTGGCTTTCAGCAGCGGCGCGAAGACGTACAGGAAGAACGGTGCGAACAGAACCAGCAGCACCGCGATGATCCACAGAAGGTGTTTTTTCAGCCCCAGCTTGTCCGAAATAACGCCCAGTAGCGGCTGGAACGCGATGGCCGACAGCGAGATGCAGGAGAAGACAATCCCGGTATGGGTTTTATTCAGGCCGATGATGTCCGACAGCCAAATCGGCAGGAACGGAAAGCAGGTGGCCATGATGAAGAAGTAGAGAAAGAAGAACAGCCCGAAGATCCAGAAGTTAGGGTTGTCTTTGTGGGTACAGGTTGTTGTGTTCATTATTTTTATCCTCAACGGAGGGCCGGCTGCCCGGCCCGTCACCTTTACACGCGTTCAACGCCAATCAGAACGGCGGTTTCCGGATCCAGAATCGGCAGCGCAATGCCCGCCTGCATCAGCCACTCGCCGCTCACCGTTTGCGGCGTTTCCATCCACGCTGGCAGCTTGCGCATGGTGTGCCCTCCCTCGCCCGTAATCTGAATATTCGGGTGATCGAGCAGCATGACGCGGTACCGCGCGCTAGCCTCCAGCCCCGCCATGCGCAGCGGCATCATCAGGCTGTAATCCGGCATCGCGAGCTGGCTGACCATAAACAGCCCCTGCGCCTTATCTTCGCTCACAATCCCCTGCGCCAGCGTGGTGGCATCCGGCATATCAATACGCCACTGGGTACCATGGTGGATCACCTCTCGCCACTGCTTGTGCAGCGCGGCGTAATGGCGATAGCCTTCGCGCTCCTGTGCGTCCACGGTGAGCGGATCCAGCTCCAGCCCCATATGGCCAAACAGGGCCGTCAAGCCGCGAAACTGGATGCTATGCTGGCGGAAGGTGGCGTGGCATTTATGATGACCGATATGCGCGCCCATCACCTCCGGCGGGAAGAAGTAGCTCATGCCGCGCTGGATGGTGCTGCGCTCCAGCGCGTCGTTGTTGTCAGACGCCCAGAAGCGGTGGCTGCGGGTCAGTACCGCATAATCAATGCGCCCACCGCCGGAGGAGCACGATTCAAACTCAATGTGCGGGAAGCGCTCGCCCAGCACGTCCAGCAGGCGGTAAAACTGGCGGGTCTGCGCGTCGGCAGCGGCTTTACCGTTGTGTCCCGGCTGCACCAGTTCGCGGTTCATGTCCCACTTCACGTAGTCGACCGCATGCTCGCCCAGCAGCCAGCTCATGCGCTCCACCAGGTAATCAAAGGCCTCCGGGATGTTGAGATTGAGCACCAGCTGGTGTCGTCCGGTCGCCTGGGGATAGCCCGGCAGCGCCAGTACCCAGTCAGGATGCGCGCGGTACAAATCGGAATCCGGATTGATCATCTCCGGCTCTACCCAGATGCCAAACTCCATGCCGAGCCGCTTGACGTGGTCGATCACCGGCGTCAGGCCGTTCGGGTATTTCTTCTCATCCAGATACCAGTCGCCCAGCGCGGCATGGTCGTCATTACGGCCTTTGAACCAGCCATCATCAATGATGAAGCGCTCCACGCCCAGCGCGGCAGCCTCGTCGGCCATGCGCATGATGTAGTCCGGATCGTGGTTGAAGTAGATCCCTTCCCAGGTATTGAGGTGCACCGGGCGCGGTTTGTTTTCCGGGAAGCGGATGACGTTGTTGCGCAGGTAGCGATGGAACGGCTGGCTCATGCCGTTCAGGCCCTGCGTGGAGTAGCTGGCATACAGGCGCGGCGTCCAGAGCGTATCGCCCTCCTCAACCGCCATTTCACCCGGCAGGTAGAGCGCTTCGGCCTGCAGGTAGCGACGACCATCGGTTTTCGCTTCCGCGCGCAGGCGGTGATTACCGCTCCAGCCCAGATGCACGCCCCAGACGTCACCCTGCATTTCGCTGAACGACGGCGTACCGGCAATCAGCGCCGGGAAGTGCTCGTGGGAGGTTTTACCCCGGCGGTTTTCAATCACGAAGCTGTCGTGTTCAAGCTTTACGCGGTGCGGCTGGAATTCACGGATCCAGCGTCCGTGGAAGGCCATCACTTCCTGCGCGCGCTCGGCCACCGGCAGCGTGACGGCGAAACGGTCCACCTGCCAGGGGATCGCTTTCAGATTCGTTAAACCGTGACGAACCACCAGCACGCCGCTGGCATCCAGCGCCAGCTCGCTGGTCAGGCGCAGTCCCGCATGCTCATCTTCGGCGGTTATCGTCAGGGTATTTACCCCCTGCTGCACCTGGGTGGTTTTGAACACCGGGGAACCGTCCAGCCCCTGGCGATGCCCCTCAATGCCCGGCGAGCCAAACAGGCCGTGCCCCAGCTCGGCCATCAGCGTGACCGGGGAGTCGACGTCAAGCCTGCCGTTGGCAACAGGACGCGCGAGCAGAGCAACATCTTGCGGCGAAAAGTGCCGAAGGTGAGGCCCCCAGTAGAGAATTTCGGCGAACGGATGGGTTTTAATCACCACGTCTACCGTCGTGGTTTCGAGACGTAAAACGGAATCTTGCATCAGACATCTCCTGTCATCGGGATGATCTGAGTGTTGATCCGAAACGTTTCGGATACAAACCAAAACGTTTCGGTTCTGTGATCGGCTTTAAAATTTTGCGCTATTTAAGCCGTCTGGCCCGGAGAGAATTCTGGCTGCCAGAGCACCTGAAGCTGTTCAATATCGTCGCCGTTAATCAGCTGGCGCACCATATCGGCAATCTGTTTCCCGACGCCCTGGCGGGTAGACTGGATCACCGACGCCACGTCAATATCGACAATGCTGTCCTGGGGTAGTCCGTCATAGACCACCAGTGAGACGGCGTTGTCGCCGGATAAACGCCCCATCTGCGCCAGCGCCATCGCCGCGCCGTCGCCGTGGGTGTTGCAGTCGGTGATGATGGCCGTGGGCGGCTGCGGCAGGGCAAGCAGTTCTTTCGTGGTGGCATACCCAACGCGGCGCGAAGGCGGCATAGCGCGCAGCCATTCGCTGGAAAGCCCGGCTTCCCGCAACGCGTCCAGATAGCCCTGACGGCGCTGGGTGATAAACGCCTGATTGTTGCTTTCGCCAAGTAGCGCGATACGCTGATGGCCTTTCTCGATCAGCCAGCGGGTAGCCTGATGCGTACCGGCGTAGTTGTCGAAATCAAACCACGCGTACGGCTGCGGGAGATGGCTGCGCCCGAGCGCCAGGAATGGAAAACCGGCCGCCTGCAGCTGCTCAAGACGGGGATCGTGATCCAGCGTGTGTGCCACGATCAGCGCATCCACGCGGCGGCTTTGCACCATGCGCATGTAGCTGTGTTTATCGGCCAGATCGTCATCGGCAATCAGCAACAAATCGATTTCATGTCGCGCCAGTTCGTGGCTAATTTCGCCGACCATGTCCATAAATACGCTGTTATTGAGCGGAACAGGATGGACCGGGAACACCAGCCCAACGGCGTCAATTTTGCCCATCTTCAGGCGGCGAGCGAAGGTGTTCGGTCGGTAACCACGGCGCTGGGCCTCTGCTTCCACGCGTGCGCGCGTCTCGGCGGAGACGTCGTCATATCCGTTGAGGGCGCGGCTGACGGTGGTGACTGACAGCCCCAGTTCTTTGGCAATGGCTTTAAGCGACATGAGTTTCCGTATCTCTGTTAGTTTTGTTCCGCCACCAGCAGCGCGTAAGTGTCTGGCTCCAGGGCCTTGAAGATATGCGGCTGGTCGGCGGGATAACAAATGTAATCCCCTGCGCCGAGCTCTTCCGCCGCGTCGAGCAGACCGACCAGCGCCCGCCCCTGCGTCACAATAATATGTTCAACCGAGCCAGGTGGATGCGGCTGTGAAATACGGTCTGCTCCCGGTTGGGTCATCAGAAGATAGACATCGCGGCGCGCGCCTGGGGGGCATGCCGCCAGTAAAATGGCTTCATAGTTAGCCTGTCCAGCCACCACTTTTGTCCCTTCACCACGGCGGATCACCTGCGTGGTCGGCAACTGTGGCTCAAGCAAACGGGCGAAAGGAATATCCAGCGCCACGCAGAGCGACCACAGCGTTTCCAGGCTAGGGTTACCGTTGCCGGACTCCAGCTGGGAAAGCGTGGATTTTGCGATCCCGGCACGGCGAGCAATTTCCGCCAGTGAAAGCCCGGTTCGCAGGCGTTCTCGCACCAGACTTTTGGCGATCAGGCTGATCGGCTGCGTCATATAACGGCCTCGCGTTCTATAAAACGAACAATTCGTTCGTCTTGAAAATCAGTTTCGTTGCGTTCATTATAATGGATACACGTTCGATATGGCTAAAATTGTATGAAGCATCATCTCTCTTGTCTGAAAGGCGACACCATAAAAGCAATCATTCTGGTCTGCCTCGCGGTGGGCGTGGTCGGAATGTCCTACGGCTCGCTGGCGATGGCCTACGGTTTCCCGGTCTGGGTGCCGTTTGTGCTCTCTATTACCGTGCTGGCGGGCGCGTCTGAATTTATGTTTATCGGCATCGTGGCGAGCGGCGGCAATCCGCTGGCAGCTGCGGCGGCAGGTTTGCTGGTCAACGCGCGGCATGTGCCGTTTGGCGTGACGGTGCGTGAGCTGGTGGGCAAGCGCGGTCTGAGCCTGCTGGGCTGCCACATCATGAACGATGAAAGCGTGGTGTTTGGCCTGTCGCAAAAAACCGCCGAACAGCGTAAAGCCGCCTACTGGCTATGCGGCTTAGGCGTTGCCATCATCTGGCCGCTGGGCGCGCTGCTGGGTGCCATGGTGGGCAAACTGTTGCCCGACCCGGAAACCATCGGGCTGGATGCGGTATTTCCGGCCATTCTGCTGGCATTAGTGGTTCCCGCATTTAAAAACCGTACCACGCTGATCCGCGCCTGCAGCGGCGCCGTGTTATCGCTGGCCGCCGTGCCGTTTGCCCCGGTGGGATTACCGGTACTGCTCTCTTTACTCGGTCTTGCCGCGAGGAAAAAATAATGGAAAACATGACGGTCTTTATTCTCGGCATCGCCATTCTTTCTGCCGGAACCTATTTAATGCGCCTTGGCGGCGCCAAACTCGGCAACCGGCTGGCGTTGTCGGAGCGTTCTCAGGCGCTGCTGTCAGATGCGGCAACGGTATTGCTGTTCTCCGTCGCGCTGGCGACCACCTTTTATGAGGGAGAACACTTCGCAGGCATGGCGCGCGTGCTGGGCGTGGCGTTTGCGGTGTTTTTGGCCTGGCGGAAAATGCCGTTAATCGTGGTCATTGTGGCCGCGGCGGTGGTGACGGCATTGCTGCGCGTGGCGGGCATAAACTAAAAAAGCGCCCCGGGGGCGCTCTTTCGACGGTGTGACTCGCTTATTTATTCAGTTCAGCAGTCATGTGTACGCGGTTACCGGAGAATGCCTGGGTAATTTTGTACGATGACGCGCCCGCTTCCTGAGCCTGAGCCGCGATTTTCGCTTCTGCACCATCAATGGTAGAGGCGGTTGCGGTCACAGTCTGCGCAGCGAAAGAACCGAAAGAAGCAGCCAGAGCGATTACAGCGACAAAAGTTTTGATGCTTTTCATGATTTAAACCCTTTCATTAAGTTGTTTAGGTAAGGCACCGTGCCTTGATGAGATAAATACTAGACCTCATCGCGAACAACTAAAAGCGGAAGGATTTGCTAATATCATTCAAAATTACTGATCAACTATTAATCGCTGAGGATGGGTATAAATCGTCGCCCTTCCCGGCTTGCAGAAGCCCACCAGCGTCAGGTTACAGCGCTCCGCTACCTCTACCGCCAGCGTGGTCGCCGCCGACACCGCAAACAAAATTTCCACACCGCACATGGCGGACTTTTGCACCATCTCGTAGCTGGCCCGGCTGGAAACGAGCGCCGCGCCCTGCTGCCAGACCTGACTTTCACGCGCACGACGACCGAGCAGCTTATCCAGCGCCACGTGGCGACCCACGTCTTCATGCCCACCGGCAATTTCTCCCGACGGCAATACCCACGCCGCCGCGTGCGTGCAGCCGCTCAGCTGGCCGATGGGCTGTACGTCGTTGAGATGCTCAAGGGCGGGGTCGAGGTGCGCCAGATTAAAGGTCTGAGTAAACGGCAGTGGCGCAACGGGCTTGCCAATATCATTAAGCTGCTCAACGCCGCACACGCCGCAGCCGGTACGCCCGGCCAGCGCGCGACGACGCTCCTTAAGCCCCATAAAGCGGCGGCTGGAGAGTTCGATTTGCACTTCAAGACCGTTGCAGGCCTGGACCACGTCCATGCCGTAGATCTCTTGCGGATGCTCGATGATGCCTTCCGAGAGGGAAAAACCGATGGCGAACAGCTCAAGATCTTTCGGAGATGCCATCATCACCACATGCGAGATGCCGTTGTAAACGAGCGCAACGGGCACTTCTTCCGCCAGAAAATCGGGCGTGGCATGGGTTATGCGGGGCGGTCGGTGTACCGACAGTTCCACAATGCCGGCAGGCAGGGGTGACGAGTGGGGATCACGGTTTTGTTTAGACACAGCGGTATTCCTGAACAACCACGGAAGCGAGCGTGCTATTGCAGCATAAACCACAGGCTGTACGCATAGTATGGATCAACTTTTCGACAACCATTCTCCTACTCATTTAGCAGGGGTGCAACCTGCCACCGGCTACATCGCTTTAACATGCAGAGCTGTTAATGTGATCGATATCACACTTTATAATCAACATGGTGATAATACGTTCACTTTGTATTAACGCCATTAGAACAGCGGTACCGACAATGTGGTATTCTGATGATATCCCTCGTGGAATTGAGGGATTAACGCAAATTTTTCTCCTTTGCGGTCATTCTTCAACCGCGAAGTCAAAACTACATATGTAAGCAATGTCGAAACAAGGAGTGACCCATGCAGGTCAGCAGAAGGCAGTTCTTTAAGATCTGCGCTGGCGGTATGGCAGGCACCACGGCAGCGGCACTGGGCTTTGCGCCCGGCGTAGCGCTGGCGGAAACGCGGCAGTATAAACTGCTGCGCACCCGTGAAACCCGTAATACCTGTACGTACTGCTCTGTCGGTTGCGGGCTGTTGATGTATAGCCTCGGCGACGGTGCTAAAAACGCCAAAGCGTCTATTTTCCATATCGAAGGCGACCCGGATCACCCGGTTAACCGCGGCGCATTGTGCCCGAAAGGGGCCGGTTTGGTGGACTTTATCCACTCCGAAAGCCGCCTGAAATTCCCTGAATATCGCGCGCCGGGTTCCGACAAATGGCAGCAAATCAGCTGGGAAGAGGCGTTTGACCGCATCGCTAAACTGATTAAAGAAGACCGCGATGCCAACTTTGTTGAGAAGAACGCCGACGGCGTCACGGTCAACCGCTGGCTCTCCACCGGGATGCTGTGTGCCTCTGCTTCCAGCAACGAAACCGGTTATTTAACCCAGAAATTTACGCGTGCACTCGGTATGCTCGCGGTCGACAACCAGGCGCGTGTCTGACACGGACCAACGGTAGCAAGTCTTGCTCCAACATTTGGTCGCGGTGCGATGACCAACCACTGGGTCGACATCAAGAACGCCAACCTCATTGTGGTGATGGGCGGTAACGCCGCTGAAGCGCACCCGGTCGGGTTCCGCTGGGCGATGGAAGCCAAAATCCACAACGGTGCGAAACTGATTGTGATCGATCCCCGCTTTACGCGTACTGCGTCAGTGGCGGATTTCTACACCCCTATTCGTTCAGGTACTGACATCACTTTCCTGTCAGGCGTACTGCTGTACCTGATGACCAACGAAAAATACAACCGCGAATACACCGAAGCCTATACCAACGCCAGCCTGATCGTGCGTGAGGATTACCACTTCGAAGATGGTCTGTTCAGCGGTTACGACGCTGAAAAACGCAAGTACGACAAAACCAGCTGGAACTACGAGCTGGATGAAAAAGGCTTTGCGAAGCGCGACACCACTCTGCAACACCCGCGCTGCGTGTGGAACCTGCTGAAAGAGCACGTCTCCCGCTACACGCCGGACGTTGTCGAAAACATCTGTGGTACACCGAAGGCGGACTTCCTGAAGGTGTGCGAGCTGATCGCCGAAACCAGCGCGAAAGACAAAACCGCGTCGTTCCTGTATGCCCTCGGCTGGACGCAACACTCCATCGGCGCGCAGAACATCCGCACCATGGCGATGGTTCAGCTCCTGCTCGGCAACATGGGAATGGCAGGCGGCGGCGTGAACGCCCTGCGCGGTCACTCCAACATTCAGGGTCTGACCGACCTCGGCCTGCTGTCTCAGAGCCTGCCGGGCTATATGAACCTGCCAAGCGAGAAACAGACCGACCTGCAAACCTACCTGACGGCCAGCACGCCTAAACCGCTGCTTGAAGGCCAGGTGAACTACTGGGGCAACTATCCGAAGTTCTTCGTCTCGATGATGAAAGCGTTCTTCGGGGATAAAGCGACGGCGGAAAACAGCTGGGGCTTTGACTGGCTGCCGAAGTGGGACAAAGGTTACGACGTTCTGCAGTATTTCGAGATGATGCACCAGGGCAAAGTGAACGGCTATCTTTGCCAGGGCTTTAACCCGGTTGCCTCGTTCCCGAACAAGAACAAGGTTGTTGAGTCGCTGTCGAAACTGAAGTTCCTGGTGACAATTGACCCGCTCAATACCGAGACCTCGACCTTCTGGCAGAACCACGGCGAATCGAACGACGTCGATCCGTCGAAGATTCAGACCGAAGTGTTCCGTCTGCCTTCGACCTGCTTTGCGGAAGAGAACGGGTCTATCGTCAACTCCGGACGCTGGCTGCAGTGGCACTGGAAAGGCGCTGACGCCCCGGGCATCGCCATGAACGACGGCGAGATCCTGGCCGGTATCTTCTTGCGCCTGCGTAAGATGTACGCGGCAGAAGGCGGCGCGAACCCGGAACCGGTCCTGAACATGACCTGGAACTACTCGACGCCGGAAAACCCTGCGCCAGAAGAAGTGGCGATGGAGAGCAACGGTAAGGCGCTGGCGGACGTTATCGACCCGGCCACCGGCACCGTGCTGGCGAAGAAAGGCGATCAGCTCAGTACCTTCGCCCACCTGCGCGATGACGGCACCACCTCCAGCGGCTGCTGGATCTTTGCCGGTAGCTGGACGCCGAAAGGCAACCAGATGGCCAACCGCGATAACGCCGACCCGTCAGGCCTTGGCAATACGCTGGGCTGGGCATGGGCGTGGCCGCTCAACCGCCGCATTCTCTATAACCGTGCGTCCGCTGACCCGCAGGGCAACCCGTGGGATCCGAAGCGTCAGCTGCTGAAGTGGGACGGCGCGAAATGGGGCGGCGTGGATATTCCGGACTACAGCACTGCCGCACCGGGCAGCGACGTTGGGCCGTTTATCATGCAGCCTGAAGGGATGGGGCGTCTGTTCGCTATCGATAAGATGGCGGAAGGTCCGTTCCCGGAACATTACGAGCCGTTTGAGACGCCGCTGGGCACCAACCCGCTGCACCCGAACGTGGTCTCTAACCCGGCTGCCCGTATCTTCAAGGGCGACTTTGAAGCGCTGGGTAAAAAAGACAAGTTCCCGTACGTGGGTACCACCTACCGTCTGACCGAGCACTTCCACTACTGGACCAAGCACGCGCTGCTTAACGCCATCGCGCAGCCGGAACAGTTTGTGGAGATCGGCGAGAAGCTGGCGAACAAGCTCGGCATTGCCCATGGCGATACCGTGAAGGTCTCCTCTAACCGCGGCTACATTAAGGCCAAGGCGGTGGTGACCAAGCGTATTCGCACGCTGAACGTTCACGGTCAGCAGGTGGATACCATCGGTATTCCGATTCACTGGGGTTATGAGGGCGTGGCGAAGAAAGGGTTCATTGCGAACACCCTGACGCCGTTCGTCGGTGATGCGAACACGCAGACGCCGGAGTTTAAGGCCTTCCTCGTGAACGTGGAAAAGGTGTAACGGAGACGACTTATGGCTTATCAATCTCAAGACATTATCCGTCGTTCCGCGACTAACGGTTTCACGCCCGCGCCTCAGGCGCGGGACCACCAGCAGGAAGTGGCGAAGCTTATCGACGTGACGACCTGTATCGGCTGTAAAGCTTGTCAGGTGGCCTGCTCTGAGTGGAACGACCTGCGTGACGAAGTGGGTCACAACGTCGGGGTGTACGACAACCCGGCAGACCTGACCGCCAAGTCCTGGACGGTGATGCGTTTCTCGGAAGTGGAGCAGAACGACAAACTGGAATGGCTTATCCGCAAAGACGGCTGTATGCACTGTGCGGATCCTGGCTGCCTGAAGGCATGTCCGTCAGAAGGGGCTATCATTCAGTATGCCAACGGCATCGTCGACTTCCAGTCCGAACAGTGCATCGGCTGCGGCTACTGCATCGCGGGCTGTCCGTTCGACGTACCGCGCCTGAACCCGGAAGACAACCGCGTCTACAAATGCACCCTGTGCGTGGACCGCGTTACCGTCGGCCAGGAGCCTGCATGCGTGAAGACCTGCCCAACCGGCGCAATTCACTTTGGCTCCAAAGAGGATATGAAAACGCTGGCGGCAGAACGCGTGGGCGAGCTGAAAACCCGTGGTTACGACAACGCGGGCCTGTACGATCCGGCCGGGGTTGGCGGTACGCACGTGATGTACGTGCTGCACCACGCCGACAAGCCGAATCTGTATCACGGCCTGCCGGAGAACCCGGAAATCAGCGCCACCGTGAAGTTCTGGAAAGGCATCTGGAAACCGCTGGCAGCGGTGGGCTTTGCTGCCACCTTCGCAGCGAGCATCTTCCACTACGTCGGCGTCGGTCCGAACCGCGCGGAAGAGGAAGACGACAACCTGCATGAAGAGAAAGACGAGGTGCGCAAATGAGAAAACGTGACACCATCGTGCGCTACACCGCGCCGGAACGCATCAACCACTGGGTCACCGCCTTCTGCTTCATGCTGGCGGCGATAAGCGGGCTGGGGTTCTTCTTCCCGTCCTTCAACTGGCTGATGCAGATCATGGGGACACCACAGCTGGCGCGCATCCTGCACCCGTTTGTGGGCGTCATCATGTTCGCGTCGTTCATCATTATGTTTTTCCGCTACTGGCACCATAACCTAATCAATCGGGATGATATCTTTTGGGCGAAGAATATTCGTAAGATCGTCGTCAACGAGGAAGTGGGTGACACCGGGCGTTATAACTTCGGCCAGAAATGCGTATTCTGGGCGGCGATTATCTTCCTGGTCCTGTTGCTGGTGAGCGGCGTGATCATCTGGCGTCCGTACTTTGCGCCTGCTTTCTCAATCCCGGTGATCCGATTCGCGCTGATGCTGCATTCATTTGCCGCAGTGGCGTTAATTGTGGTTATCATGGTGCATATCTACGCCGCCCTTTGGGTGAAAGGCACCATTACCGCGATGGTGGAAGGATGGGTAACCAGTACGTGGGCGAAGAAGCATCACCCGCGCTGGTACCGTGAAGTCCGCCAGAAACAGGAAAAGTCATCTGAATGAGTATTCGCATAATCCCGCAAGATGAGCTGGGGTCGAGCGAGAAACGCACGGCGGATTATATTCCGCCGTTGTTATTCCCCAGACTCAAGAACCTCTATAACCGCCGCGCAGAGCGTCTGCGCGAGCTGGCAGAGAACAACCCGCTGGGCGATTTTCTGCGTTTTGCCGCGCTGGTCGCCCACGCGCAGGAAGTGGTGCTGTACGATCACCCGCTGCAAATGGATCTGACCGCGCGCATCAAAGAAGCCAACACGCAGGGCAAGCCACCGCTGGACATTCACGTCCTGCCGCGCGACAAGCACTGGCAAAAGCTGCTGCATTCGCTCATTGCCGAGCTGAAGCCGGAGATGAGCGGTACCGCGCTGGCGGTCATTGAAAATCTGGAAAAAGCGTCCGAACAAGAGCTGGAAGAGATGGCGAGCGCGCTGTTTGCCTCTGACTTCTCGCTGGTCAGTAGCGATAAAGCGCCGTTTATCTGGGCTGCGCTGTCGCTTTACTGGGCGCAAATGGCGAGCCTGATCCCGGGTAAAGCGCGCGCCGAATACGGCGAGGCGCGCCAGTTCTGCCCGGTCTGCGGCTCTATGCCGGTCTCCAGCATGGTGCAAATCGGCACCACTCAGGGGCTGCGCTACCTGCACTGCAACCTGTGTGAAACCGAGTGGCACGTGGTGCGCATCAAGTGCAGCAACTGCGAACAGACCCGCGATCTGAACTACTGGTCGCTGGAAAATGAAGACGCGGCGGTGAAAGCCGAAAGCTGCGGCGACTGCGGCACTTACCTGAAGATTCTGTATCAGGAAAAAGACCCGAAAGTCGAAGCGGTGGCCGACGATCTCGCCTCGCTGATTCTGGACGCGAAGATGGAGCAGGAGGGCTTTGCCCGTAGCTCGATCAACCCGTTCCTGTTCCCGGGTGAAGGGGAGTAATTCCCTGTGACAGTGCCGGGCGGCGCGTGCTTGCCCGGCCTACAATTGATAAGGTAAAACCACCCCAGCAATCCCCTGAAAGTCTTTGGTATTCCGGGTGATTAACGGGCAATTTCTGCTTTGGGCAGTCGCTAAAATAATGGCATCCGGCAGTTTCATGCCATGCTTCTCACGGAGCACGACGCTTCTTTCTGCGATCTCTCGGGTTACATCGATAACCTCAAATGCGCCCATTACCGCCGCGGTTTTCGCTTCGTGGCCATGTTTGCGCGCCCCTACCATGACTTCCATCCATGTGATTAGACTGATTGACCGGTGCGATGCTGTGTTTTCGATCGTATTTGCTGCCTCGACGCGATTGTTGAAAAGGTCGATCAGGATATTGGTATCAAAAACCGCCATGTGTTCCATCACTACCACTCCTCACGCAGCTTGCGCTCATACTCTAAACCATCTTCTTGCTGGTTCCCCCAAAGACCAAGCGCATCACGGATAACGGACGAGCTTTGCTGATCGAGATACTGCTCAATTGCTTCACGCAGTAATTCGGCACGAGGTTGGTTACGCAGCTGTTTGAGGTTATCGAGACGTTGAATAACGTCATCCGACAAATCGATCAGAATTCTGCCCATGCTAAGCTCCGCCAGTAAACTCATATATCACCTCAGTATATCACCATTGTCTATTTTCAAGGCAACATACGCTTTCTCTCAGTAGGGTTAAAGTCCCTGGCAATAGTTATCCTTCCATTTGCGAGCCGCTTTCCAGATTGTTGCCCTCAACACTATTCTTGTTTTCTTTTGAATCAAACCAGGCTATAAAACTGTTCATCCATACAGTAAAAGGGAATTTTCATGGCGCTGGAACAGGGTATTGCACAGCTGGTTCAGGGGTTTATCGCTGCAGGTCGGCCCTCGTCACGTCGCCAGAGCATTGAGGTGCGACGAGCAGGCTATATTGCCAGCACGGGGCTTGCCGGGGAGACCGAAACGCGCGTTCAGGTGGAGACGCTTGTTCTTGAGGGTCTTACCATTCGGGTATTTTCACCTCTCAATGCACCTGAAATATTGCCTGCTGCCATCTACTACCACGGCGGATGCTTTATCAGCGGCGGCTTTGATACCCATGACAACCAACTCCGTCAGTTAGCCTGCTACGGCAACTGCCGGGTGATTGCGATTCAGTACAGGCTGGCGCCGGAGCATACTTTCCCCGCCGCACATGACGATGCGGAAAGAGGTGCAGATCTGGTCTGGCACTATGCGGACAAACTGGGCGTGGATAAAAACCGGATCACCCTTTGCGGAGACAGTGCAGGGGGACATCTTGCGCTGGTAACGGCGCTGCGGCTTAAGGTTAAAGGGCTGTGGCAACCTGCGCAGCTCATTCTCATCTACCCCATGCTCGACGCCACGGCCAGTTTTGAAAGCTATGCCCTCAATGGCACGGATTACATCATCACCCGCGATACCCTGCTCAGTGGGTATGAAAGGTACCTCGCTGACACCGACCGCCAGCACCCCGAAGCAAGTCCGCTGTGGCGCGATGATTTTTACGGTCTTCCGCCTGTGCACATTATTACCGCAGAGTACGATCCGCTCTGCGATGAGGGCGAAATGTTGTTCCAGCATCTGACGGAGCAGGGTGTGAAGTGTACCGCTCAGCGCTGGCTGGGCGTCATCCATGGCTTCTTTCAGCTTGGCGGCGTTAGCCAGTCAGCGCGAGACGTTATGCGGGATGTCGCCGGGCGGATTCAGCACGCCCGGGAAGCGTGAACAGGAGATTACTCCTCCTCGTTCCCACCCTCTTCATACGCGCCAAAAGGCTTCGCCGGAAGAACGATATAGGTGCCTTCAAACACCGCGCCCGGTGTTTTATCGCCAAACAGTTCAACCTGCATTTGGACGCGAGCCTTGCGGCCACGAGCCAGACGGTCCAGATCGCCGCCCAGCGACCCCAGATCGGCCACCGCACTCGGCTTGCCGCTGATTGGTGCGCTATAGCGGATATGAGCATCGGCAAGAATGATGGTGCCACCCAGATGGCGCTCGCGCAGCATCAGCCAGATCAGTCCCCAGCCGGTAAGCGTGGCCAGTGAGAACAGGCTGCCGGCAAACAGCGTGTGGTGCGGGTTCTGATTGCCGGTTTCCGGCATGGTGGTAATAAATTTTTGTCCGGTGTACTGCTGAATGCGCACGCCCATTTTTTCACTGAGCGGAATATGCTGATACCAGGCCTGCTGGAGCTGCCCGCACCAGTCGGCGCGATGCAGAATATCGTCCAGGGTGGCGATGGGTTTGATCATCAAAAAATGACGAATCGGCGTGGTTTGCGGTGTCGTGATCTCCCCCTGATTCACAAAGCCGAGTTTAGCGAAGAACTCAACGGCATCTTCGCGGGCGCTACAGGTGACACGCTTAACGCCTTCCTGACGGGCAACGGATTCCAGGGTCATCGCCATTAGCGTCCCCAGACCTTTGTCCTGCACGGAGGGATGAACCGCCATAAAGCGAATAGACGCTTCGTTATCGGCGTTGATATACAAACGCCCGACGGCCACGAGGTTGCCCTCTTCGTCCATCACCATCTGATGGTGGGCCATCGCGTCCCAGGCGTCGCGTTCAGAGCCTTTTGGCTGATGCAGTGGCTTGCGCAGCATTTCCCAGCGGAACTGGTAATAAGCGTCTAACTCTTCTTCCGTTTGCGGTACTCGAAGGTGATACATAGCTGTACTCTCTCTTGTTACCCGCGGCCATGCCGTAAGTATGCTCATACCTGGAGCCAGAATGTGACGGGGCCATCGTTCACCAGCGATACCTGCATATCTGCAGCGAATCGTCCGGTTTGCGTATTCATTTCCTGCTGGCGACAACGCTCAACAAAGTACTCGTAAAGTGCTTCTGCACGATCCGGCGCGGCCCCTTTGGAGAAACTCGGGCGCATGCCGCGCTCGGTATCCGCTGCCAGCGTAAACTGGGAAACCACCAGCACGCTGCCGCCTGCCTGCTGGACGTTCAGGTTCATTTTGCCTTCCGCATCGCTGAAAATACGGTAGCCCAGCACGCGCTCACACAAGCGGTTGGCTTTTTGTTCGTCATCATCCTTTTCGACACCTAACAACACCAAAAGTCCTGGGCCAATTTCACCCGTCACCTCTCCCTCCACGGTGACGCTGGCACGGGTTACGCGCTGTATCAATGCAATCATGGTTGGTCTGCTTCTTGTTGTTTTTCAGCTGCTGCTGCTTTTTTAAGTTCGCGGTATACACCGAGAGTGACAGTTATTTCAGCACCAAGCAAGACGATACACCAGGTCCAGTAGACCCAGACAAACAAAATGGGGATCACCGCCAGCACGCCGTAAATCAGCTGATAGGACGGAAACATCGTGATGTAGAGGGCAAACCCTTTCTTACCGAGCTCAAAGAGCAATGCTGCCACCAGCGCCCCCACGACCGCATCGCGGTTAGGCACGCGCGTGGTCGGCACGACGCTATAGAGCAGCCAGAACGAGAGCCACGACAGGATCAACGGAAAGATGCGAAGCACATTATCAATAGCGCCGTTTAAATCACTCGCCCAGCGCAGGGAGAGTAGATAAGAACTGATTGCCAGGCTCGCCCCGGCCAGCAGCGGTCCCAGCGTGAGGATCATCCAGTACACGGCAAAGGAATAGACCTTTGGCCGCGCTTTTTTACTCCGCCAGATCGTGTTTAGCGCGTTATCGATGGCGTACATCAACAGCAGCGCGGTGACGATAAGACCGCACGCCCCCACTGCCGTCATCTTGCTGGAGTTAGCAACAAACTGCTCAATGTAGTTCTGGATGACATCCCCGGTTGCCGGAATGAAATTCGCAAAGACAAAATGACGAAGCTGCACGCTGACGTCCGCAAACATCGGAAAGGCGGAGAACAGGGCAAAGATGACCGCCACCAGCGGCACCAATGAGAGCAGCGACACGTAGGCGAGGTTACCCGCCAGCGTGGTCATATTGTCCTCATCAATCCGGTGCCAGAGCAGTTTCAGCCAGGCCCGCAGCGGGCGAGTATGGTGCGTGGCTTTTTGATGAACGGTTTTTAGCATAGCTGCTTCGCAAAGTAGTCAGGTATCGTCTCTTTTCCGGTCACCAGAATTGACGTAATACCCAACTGGTTAGCTCCCTCTATATTATCGGCGTTGTCATCGAAAAAGACCGCATCGGCCGCGGTGAATCCCTCTGCCTGCAGAACAGCCTGATAAATTCGCGCTTCAGGCTTACGCATCCTCATCTCCTGCGAGAGATAGATCTTATCCGCCGCCGCCTTAACTTCAGGGTACTCCTCAGGCCAGAACGTAGTGTGCAGACGGTTGGTGTTTGACAGCACAACGACCCGATGTCCCTGCTCGCGAAGCTTATGCATGATGTCGATCACCTCAGGCCGGATGGCGACAAATACGGCTTGCCAGCCGTGTGAAAACTGCTCGTAGCTTAACGGTAGATCCATCTCCTGACAGAAACGTTCAGCGAATTCTTCGTCGCTGATCTCGCCGCGTTCATGCTGATGGAAGGTCTCACCCATCGCGAAATTTTGCTTTAACGTTGCCAGCGGCACGCGGCTAAAGTCGCTCCATGCACCCAACACGCGATTAAAATCGATATCGACGATGACGTTTCCTAAATCAAAGATATAAAGCATGTTTATCTCCTGCTCGCCGTGGAGAAGTAACTGTAGCGGGAATAAAGAGATTTGACTATGCGTGCGCTCTAAGGTGTGCGATCGATTTTTACGGCGCGTTTTTACGACAGTAAAGTGAAGGGACGTTTGACGCGGCAAAAAGCCAGGCCCCCCGGTACTCATCAATCATCAGGCTCAGGTCCCGACCCGGCGTACGGTAAAAGCCCGGTAATGTTGCGTTGATATCAGCCTCATCCGCATTATCGGCGAAGGTTTTAACAATACGATCGTTATTTAACACGCGCGCATTCTGATGGTAACTGTAGTGAAAATAGATGGTGCGGTTAACTTCAGACACCGTCTGACCAAATAATTTACCGTTAATGATGGTCGCGCCCTCCCGATGCTGCATTCGCCAGGAAACCGTACCCACAAATCGGTTTTTACCAATCGTCCATTCCACATTTCCCGTGCAGCGTATCGGCGTACTCGACAAATTCCAGTACGCTAACCAGCCGCTGGTAATAACCGCCACCAGAATCGCCCCCAGCAAAATAATACGGTTTCGAAGAGTCATCATTGCTCGTGTGCCCAAAAATAATGGGTGGTACAAAACGCGGCCGCGTCGCGACGTGGATCCTTATTACAGGCAAACGCCGCGATTCGCTCCGTTTTACTGTAGCCAATGAGAAAAACATATCGCTTTTCGGCACACAGGCCAGGGTTATTGTTTAACAAGCGCAAGTAATGGTCCTGCATAGGTTCGTTAGGCGCATAAAAAAGCTGGCAGGCACTGCTGCCCGTAGAAAGTGGAATGTAGTGACTAAACGGCATGTTCTGGTGCTGTTTGTATAATATCCCCCCGTTGATAAGCGCGATCAGCAAAAGCGTTGCGGTCGTTATTATCAGCCAGGCCGGACTCTTCACCGCGGTGCTATCGGCAACGACTGCGTCTTTATTGGCTATTATCGGCTCAGCGCCTGGGATAAATCGTTCAACCAGGGTGGCTTCGGAAAGCATAAGCCCACGACGCGAAATCGTTTTTACCGTATCGCGCGGTAACCCCACCTCAGCCAGGGCGTTGCGTAATGTCAAAATAGCCTGATAAAAGGTATTCGGTGTGGTGACGTCATTGCGCTCACCCCATCCCACTATCATTAACTGATTTTGCGAAATTATTTCTCCGGGATGGGTGACGAGATAGAGAAAACAGAGGTTGGCAGGAAGCTGCAATTGTATCGAGCGCCCGGAAATATGATTTACCAGGGTTTTGTTTTCTGGATCATACTCGACCAATTTGTTAATGAGATACAATTTTCCTTTCCTCAGCAATAACAATACTTAACCATATACACCAAAAAGACATACGTATATTTAACAAGAGTATAGGTCAGAAGGATCAGGACGCGATACCATTCCAACTAAGATTAAAAATAACATATTTATTTTCAATGGGTTAAGAGATGCTTTTCTTAGGTTTTTCTCATCTAAAACGACATAATGAGATTTCATTACACTTCGCCAGACCAAATAATTATATTGAGCCACAACAAGAGAAAAGACGGTCGTTGCGGCAGATTAAAGAAACGAATCTTTAGCTTTTAGTGCTATTTCGTGAATCTTCCCCTGGGATTTTTTTTGTCGAATAATCTTAAGGGACTGATGAATATTCCTGGAATACGTCGACCAACGTATGTCCTTTCGCGATGGCTATGGCTTGACAGAATAGACATCACCAGGAATTTATATTCTTTATCACTATTTTTCATAAACAAGAGAGGGCCACTGGATATGTTTCAAGATTGACACATTTGCATGGCAGTGAAATATTGACGGTGAAAATAAGACAGGAGTGGACTGGATGATACCATCGTCGCATAAGGTTGTCCGCTGTATAAGCTGTGAATTGTCCTGTCAGTTATATCCAGATAACGCAGTACGTTCACAATATTGTGGAAACGCCTCGTTCGCAGTTTGGCCAGGTGATAACCATTTCCTGCAGATTGCAGTAGAAAATAAAATAGTGCGAGGAAACAAGAATCACTTATTACGCGGATTTATATTTGTAGACTTTTCGATGTACAACCTGCGCGCACTTGCCGATCCGCAATGGATTGAACGTCTGGCGAGAACTAACATGAACATTGTGATTATCTCAGACCGCAAGCTGGAAGCATTGGCCAATTATTTTCTCACTCACCGCAGTGAAATAAAGGGAGTTATTTATTCGAATGACAGTGACATTATATTAAAAGAAAAAATTAGCCATCTATTCACCGGGAGACGAGTGAATAGCAGACGCGGCAGTATCTTAAATGCTGTTGAATTCACGTTACTTAACAGATTTTTGTCAGGAGCGTGCCTTCAGGAGATTATAAAAACAGACGGCATTGATGTTAAAAAAATTTACGTCCATAAAATACGACTTGAGAGGAAGTTAGGTACCAGCATTCATAAAATTCTCGTTTCTATTTTGTAATTTCAACCTGTTTACCTACCCACATTTAATGGTGTGGAGGATGTTCTACGCCTGAAAGAAAGGGGGCAGTCATGCCATATTTAATGAAACACTCACCAGTCGCCGCTGCGATTTCGCTGGCGTTGTCGTCAGCGCTATTTACCGCACATGCAGCGGTAATAGATTTTTCTAATTTACCCGCTTCCGGAGCGGTAACGGATTTTCCTGCAGAAATACAGGCGATGATACCTGCAACGGCAAACACGAACTTTAGCAAAAATACCGGCGATCCTAACTATGTCTACCAGTACAGCGCCGGTAATATCCCGATCTACGGAGATGGGATCACCCTCGAAGGGCCTGGGGCGGAAGCCTTTGAGCATTCCGTTACCGTTATTCAGAACTCCACGTCCGGCAGTCCGGGGGGATATTTGGTGACGATCTGACTATTCGCACCCAGTCAAAAGTGGCTGCCAATAATGGTAAAGACGTCGACGGTATTCGTACTCACGGTATGAACACGCCGGACAACCCGGTATTTATCATTACCGGCGACCGCACCCATATTTACGTTAATGGCCAAAGCGGTGACGGCATCAATGCCGGCTACAGCTCCTTCAGCCAGGGATCGCTTGGCTCCGCCAATATTTATGTGGGGGACGATCTCTATATCGAAACCACGGGCAGCACAGGACGCGGGATTAGCGCCTATGCACTGAATGATGCGTCGAAGGCAAAAAATAACGTTATCGTCGGCGATCGAGCCCATATTGTGACGCGCGGTACCTACGCCGAAGGGATCCGCACCAACCAGAGCGGCTCTTACGTTCGTCTGGGAGATGAGGCGACCATCGAAACGTACGGCACATCGGCCTATGGCCTGTATGCGGGCTCTGCGTCAAAAATTGAGCTAGGCAAAAGCGCGACGATTACCACCGACGCGGCCAGTGCTTCCGGGGTTTATTCTACCGGCTCGTCAACTATCACCCTTGATGAAGGCGCCACTATCACGACCAACGGTGCCAGCGCGCATGGCGTCTATGCTTACACCGGTGCGGTGAATCTGGGAGATAACGTCACCATTGCGGTAAACAGCAGTGAGAAAACCAGCAGCTCTGCGCAAGCGCCGCACGGGATGTATGCCTGGTCACGCGGCGTGATAGCCCTCGCGGGTGGTGCAACCATTACCACCGCAGGCCATCGCGACAACGGTAGCTACGCCCTGAACGCCAGTAACGGCGGGGTAATTGACGCGTCCGCTGGAGGCAAATTCATCCTCAACGGCGATGTCCTTTCCGCGGGCGGCGTCGCGGCCACCAGCACGCTTCCGGCACAAAACAGTACCATTACGCTGACGATGGATGACAACTCCCTGTGGAATGGGGCGTCCTTCATTGAAAGCAACGCCGCGGGTACCGGTACTATCGCACTGACGATGAATGATGCCGTCTGGAATCTGCGCGACAGCTCCACGCTGACCAGCCTGACGCTGAATGCGGGCGGCACGATTAATTTTCAGCATGCAGAGGACGCGGCGTGGCAAACGCTGACCATCAAGGATGATTTTATCGGCAACGGCGGCAAGCTGGTTTTCAATACCGTGCTGTTTGACGACACTTCGGAAACGGACAAACTGATTGTGGAAGGCAACACGTCCGGTCATACCGGGGTGGAAGTGAACAACATTGGCGGTACTGGCGCGCAAACCGTAGAAGGGATTGAAATTGTCAGCGTTGGCGGCAACTCTGACGGGACGTTTGAGAAGGCCAGCCGTATCGTGGCGGGCGGTTATGACTATAACGTTGTGCAAAAAGGTAAAAACTGGTTTCTGACCAGCCTGGTCGAGCCCGTTGATCCAGTTGACCCACCGGTCGACCCCGTAGACCCGCCTGTTGACCCCGTGGACCCACCTGTCGACCCGGTAGATCCGCCCGTTGACCCGGTGATTCCGCCGCAAGAGCCGGTCCCACCGCCTGCACCACCGAAAAGCGAGCATCAGTATCGCCCGGAATTTGGTAGCTATCTGGCAAACAGCTATGCGGCAAATACGCTGTTTATGACCCGCCTGCACGATCGTCTGGGTGAAACGCAGTACACCGACATGCTCACTGGCGAGCAGAAAGTGACGAGCCTGTGGATGCGTAACGTCGGCGGTCATACGCGTTTCAGAGACGGCAGCGGCCAGTTAAAAACCACCGCCAATCGCTACGTGCTGCAGCTGGGTGGCGATGTCGCTCAGTGGAGCACCGACGGTCTGGACCGTTGGCATCTTGGCCTGATGGCGGGCTACGGCAACAGTCAGAGCCGGAGCGCTTCCAGCCTGACCGGCTACCACTCACGCGGTGAAGTGAATGGCTATAGCGTCGGTCTGTACGGTACCTGGTACGCAAACGACGCGGATAAAAGTGGCACTTATGTTGATAGCTGGGTGCTGTATAACTGGTTCGACAATAAGGTGATGGGACAGGATCAGGCCACTGAAAACTATCGCTCCAGCGGCGTGACCGCCTCTGTAGAAGCAGGCTATAGCGTTAAGGTGGGCGAAAGCGGCCGCAACAGCTACTGGCTCCAGCCGAAAGCGCAGGCCGTTTGGATGGACGTGCAGGCTGACGACCATCGTGAGCGCAACGGCACGCGGGTGAAAGACGAAACCCAGGGGAACCTGATGACGCGCCTCGGCGTGAAGGCCTACATCAGCGGACATAACGCGATTGACGACGGTAAATCACGGACCTTCCAGCCGTTTATCGAAGCGAACTGGATCCACAACACCCAGACCACGCGTATCCGCATGGATGACGTTAGCAATGAGATGCGTGGTACGCGCAATATCGGTGAACTCAAGACAGGCGTAGAGGGGCAGATTACGCCGCAGCTTAGCGTATGGGGCAACGTGGCTCAGCAGATAGGCGACAAAGGCTACAGCGATACGCAGGGGATGCTGGGGGTGAAATACAGCTTTAAATAACAATGTTCAAGCCGCTGTTTACTCAGCGGCTTTTTTTGCTTCAGGCGATATCATCGCCGGTGCTGGCCAGGACGATTTCAACTTTACTGGATTTCAGATGATTTTGCAGAGCCGAGCCAGGCATCTCGTCGGTGAAGAGTGCAGTGGCCTGCGCCACGTTGCCAATTTCCACCGCAGCGGAGGCGGTAAATTTCGTATGATCGGCCGCTAAAAGAATGTGCCGGGAGTGGGCGATCATGCTTTTCACCACGCTGGCTTCATTGACGTCAAACTCCATCATCGCCCCGTCGTGCTCAATGGCTCCCACGCTCGTCACGAGATAATCCGCCCGAAAACCAGACACAAACGCCGTCGCCGCAGGCCCGATAATCCCGCCATTGTGCGGGCGCAGCGTGCCGCCCGGCACCATCACTTCAAAACGCGGGTTCTTATACAGAATGTGCGCCACCCGCAGGCTGTTGGTGATAATGCGCAGATGATTATGGTTCAGCAGCGCCCGGGCAACGTGCTCTACGGTCGTGCCGATGGTGATGAAGATGGTGGAGCCATCGGGAATATAGTCCGCAATGGCTTCGGCAATCGCTCGCTTCTCTTCGGTAAGCGAGACTTCGCGCTGTTCGAACGCCATGTTCACCACGCTGGATGCCCTGCCCGCCCCGCCATGATGACGCGTGATCAGTCCCTGCTCGCTCAGCTTGCGAATATCCCGGCGCACCGTTTGCGTGGAGACATCCAGCAGTTGCGCCAGTTCATCAATGTTCATATAGCCGCGATCGGCAATCAGCGTCAGCAGCTGATCGTGACGCGGGTTGCCGGTCAGTTCGGTAAGACTCATGGGCTGTCCTCTGAAAACCATCTCGCCCCGCATTTTATACAAAAAGTGACAAAAAAGAGCGGGTTTGATCACAGTCGGGTATACCTGCACGCCCACCGGGCTTCGTGCATTTCAGCGCTGCGACGGCACTGGCAAAGCGGACGGCGTCTGTAGTGGACGATTGTTGCCCCAGACTGAACGCCAGCGCGCCGTGGAAAACGTCGCCCGCCCCGGTGGTATCCACCACGTCCACCTCAAAGCCGGGCTGATGACGCAATGCGCCGTTTTCCAGCCAGAAGCAGCCGTCTCGCCCCTGAGTGACATACACATGTCCATTTGTGAGCGTTTGTGCTTTTTTCAGTGCATCTTCGGTTTTATCCAGCTGCGTTAAACGCCGCAGCCCCGGCGCGGAGAAGGCCGCGTGGTCGCTTAAGGTAATCAGCTCCGCAATATCCTGTGGGGTAACATCCGCATCCAGCAACGTCGGCACACCTTGCTTACGGGCCAGGGTAAACGCCTGTTTCGCCCCGTCATGCCAGCGCACGTCTGCTAAAACAATATCCCACTGCGAGAAGTCGATTTCATGCAGCCAGTCTGCCGCCGCAGGGAGATCGGGGCTGGGGTAGTTAGCAATCACGCGTTCTCCGCCCGCGTCCACCAGCACCGCCGATTGTGACGATCGGGCACCCTTAAATACGCGGGTGTAACGGGTCTTCACCCCCAGGGATTCCAGCTCCGCGAGCAGCCGTCTGCCGGTATCGTCGTCCCCCACCCGGCCAATAAAATCCACTTCCGCGCCCAGTTTCGCCGCCGCCACAGCCGCAGTTGCCGCCGGGCCGCCCCCCACTTCCGTATAGTCCTTTGCGACATATTTCCCACCTTCCTTGGGTAAGTCATCGAGATACCAGATGCGATCCAGCACGGTAATACCGACACAAACGATGCGAGCCATGGTGATTCCTTCTGCGATTTCTGATGCTTTCATTTTAATTTCATCAAATGTTTAAAAAGTGACTCGTGTCAATTTTTTGACTATAAATTACAAATACGATCAAAAACAGACAACATAAACGCGCAAAAATTGACACGATGTGACAGGAGAGAGGCATGTCAGCAATCGCATTTATCGGTTTAGGACAGATGGGCGCGCCAATGGCGAAGAATCTGTTGAAACAAGGTCATCAGCTTAACGTCTTCGATGTGAACCCGCAGGCGGTTCAGGCGCTGGTAGAGAGCGGCGCACGGGCGGTGACAACACCCGCGCAGGCCGCCACGGACGCCGAATTCGTCATCACCATGCTGCCAAACGGCGACCTGGTACGCAGCGTGCTGTTTGGCGAAAACGGCGTGTGCGAAGGATTGTCCCGCGACGCGCTAGTCATTGATATGTCCACCATACACCCACTGCAAACCGACGCGCTGATCCGCGACATGGCTGAACGCGGCTTCAGCCTGATGGATGTGCCTGTCGGACGCACCTCAGATCATGCCATCGCCGGCACGCTGCTCCTGCTGGCAGGCGGCACGGCGCAGCAAATTGAGCGCGCCACTCCGGTCTTAATGGCGATGGGCAATGAGCTGATTAATGCCGGCGGGCCAGGCATGGGCATCCGCGTGAAGCTTATCAATAACTACATGAGCATTGCCCTGAACGCTCTCTCGGCGGAGGCGGCCGTGCTGTGTGAAGCACTGGGGCTCTCATTTGATGTGGCGCTGAAGGTCATGAGCGGTACGCCTGCGGGTAAAGGCCACTTCACGACCTCATGGCCGAACAAGGTGTTGAAAGAGGATCTTTCACCCGCCTTCATGATCGACCTTGCGCATAAAGATCTGGGGATCGCCCTCGACGTGGCTAACCAACTCCATGTTCCGATGCCGCTGGGCGCGGCCTCCCGCGAGGTTTACAACCAGGCACGCGCCGCCGGGCGCGGGCGCGAGGACTGGACAGCCATTCTTGAACAGGTTCGCGCATCTGCCGGGCTGAAAAAAACACTCTGATACGAAAGGACTGAGGAATGACGATGTACACCCTGAAAGATATCACCCGACCTTCCGGCGGTTTTGCGATGCTGGCCGTGGATCAGCGCGAAGCGATGCGCCTGATGTTTGCTGCAGCAGGCGCGCCGGTTCCGGTAACCGACCAGCACCTGACGGATTTTAAGCTCAACGCGGCAAAAATTCTGTCACCGTACGCCTCTGCCATTCTCGTCGACCAGCAGTTCTGCTATCGCCAGATTGTCGAGCAGCAGGCCGTAGCTAAAAGCTGCGCAATGATTGTGGCCGCCGACGAGTTTATCCCGGGGAATGGTCTTCCGGTCGACAGCGTAGTGATCGACAAGAACGTCGACGCGCAGGCGGTCAAACGCGATGGCGGCAAAGCACTGAAGCTGCTGGTGCTGTGGCGCAGCGATGAAGATCCGCAGCAGCGCCTTGAGATGGTGAAGGCGTTCAACACGCTGTGCCACGATAACGGTCTGCTGAGCATTATCGAGCCGGTGGTGCGTCCGCCGCGTCGCGGTGCCGCGTTTAACCGCGAACAGGCGATTATCGACGCGGCTAAAGAGCTGGGCGACAGCGGTGCCGACCTCTACAAAGTGGAGATGCCGCTGTTTGGCAAGGGCACGCAGCAGGCGCTGCTGGCAGCCTCGCAGAAGCTGAATGAGAACATCGCCATGCCGTGGGTGATCCTCTCGTCCGGCGTGGACGATAAGTTATTCCCGCGCGCCGTAAGCGTCGCCATGCAGGCGGGGGCCTCAGGCTTTTTAGCCGGTCGTGCCGTCTGGTCCTCTGTGATTGGCCTGCCGGACACCGAGCTGATGCTGCGTGATATCTCCGTACCCAAACTTCAGCGTCTGGGTGAGATCGTCGACGAAATGATGGCTCGCCGTTAAGAAAGGACCCGAACATGAAATGGTTTAACACCCTGAGCCATAACCGCTGGCTCGAGCAAGAGACCGACCGCATTCTCGATTTCGGTAAAAACGCCGCCGTACCGACCGGCTTTGGCTGGCTGGGCAATAACGGCCAGGTGCGTAGCGATATGGGCACGCATCTGTGGATCACCGCGCGTATGCTGCACGTTTACGCGGTGGCGGCGAACATGGGGCGTCCCGGTGCGTATGCCCTGGTTGAGCACGGCATTAACGCCCTGAACGGCCCGCTGCGCGACAAGCAGCACGGCGGCTGGTACGCCTGCGTTAACTATGAAGGCGTGATTGATGCGTCCAAGCAGGGCTATCAGCACTTCTTCGTCCTGCTGGGTGCGGCGAGCGCCGTCACCACCGGCCATCCGCAGGCACGCAGGCTGCTGGACGATGCCATCGAGGTGATTGAGCGTTACTTCTGGAGCGAACAGGAGCAGATGTGCCTGGAGTCATGGGATGAAGCCTTCAGCAAAACGGAAGATTACCGCGGCGGTAACGCCAACATGCACGCCGTAGAAGCCTTCCTCATCGTTTATGACGTGACCCACGACCGCAAATGGCTCGACCGCGCCCTGCGTATCGCGTCGGTGATTATTCACGACGTAGCGCGCAAAGGTGAGTACCGCGTTAACGAACATTTCGATACCAGCTGGAACCCGATCCGCGACTACAACATTGATAATCCCGCCCACCGCTTCCGCGCCTACGGCGGCACGCCGGGACACTGGATCGAGTGGGGCCGCCTGATGCTGCACCTGCGCGCCGCCCTGGAAGCGCGCTTTGAGACCCCGCCTGAATGGCTGCTGGAAGATGCGAAAGGCCTGTTCCACGCCACCATCCGCGACGCCTGGGCACCCGACGGCGCCGACGGGTTTGTCTATTCCGTGGGCTGGGACGGCAAGCCAATCGTCCGCGAACGCGTGCGCTGGCCAATCGTCGAGGCGATGGGCACGGCCTATGCCCTCTATACCGTCACCGGCGAAGCGCAGTACGAAGCCTGGTATCAGAAGTGGTGGGATTACTGCATCAAATACCTGATGGATTACGAGAACGGATCCTGGTGGCAGGAGCTGGACACCAACAACGAAGTGACCACCAAAGTCTGGGACGGCAAGCAGGATATTTACCACCTGCTGCACTGCCTGGTGATCCCCCGCCTGCCGCTGGCCCCGGGCTTAGCCCCTGCCGTCGCCGCCGGATTACTGGATAGCCAGGCCAAATAATTAAGACGGAGTGTTTATGCGTACCCTACACAATATTGACCTGAAAAATAACGAAAGTGGCTTCACCCTGCTCTGGCAGGACCGTCTGATTTTATCCCACACCGCGGATGCCCCTTGCCTGTGGATTGGCGCAGGCGAGGCGGATATCGAGATGTTTCGCGGCAACTTCAGCATCAAAGACAAGCTCAACGAAAAGATTGCCCTGACGGACGCGACCGTCACTCAGCAAAGCGCGGGCTGGGCGATCCGCTTTACCCGCGGCGATGCGGTAAGCGCGACGCTGCTGGTGGGCGTGGATGCGGAAGGCCGTCTGGAGCTGAAGCTGAAAAATGACGCCGCCAGCCATAACCGCATCTGGCTGCGGCTGGCAGCTCAGCCAGACGATCATATCTACGGCTGCGGCGAGCAGTTCTCGTATTTCGATTTGCGCGGCAAGCCGTTCCCGCTGTGGACCAGCGAGCAGGGCGTGGGCCGCAATAAGCAGACCTACGTCACCTGGCAGGCCGACTGCAAAGAGAACGCGGGCGGCGACTACTACTGGACCTTCTTCCCGCAGCCTACCTTCGTGAGCACCCAGAAGTACTACTGCCACGTGGATAACAGCTGCTACATGAACTTTGATTTCAGCGCGCCGGATTTCCACGAGCTGGCGTTCTGGGAAGATAACGCCACGCTGCGCTTCGAATGCGCAGAAACCTACGTCGATCTGCTGGAAAAACTGACCGGCCTGCTGGGGCGTCAGCCGGAGCTGCCGGACTGGGTGTACGACGGCGTGACGCTGGGCATTCAGGGCGGCACCGAGGTGTGTCAGCAGAAGCTCGACGCCATGCGCGAGGGCGGCGTGAAGGTCAACGGCATCTGGGCGCAGGACTGGTCCGGCATTCGCATGACCTCCTTCGGCAAGCGCGTGATGTGGAACTGGAAGTGGAACAGCGCGCTCTATCCGCAGCTTGATGCGCGGATTGCGAAGTGGAAAGAGGAAGGCGTGCAGTTCCTCTCCTATATCAACCCGTACGTCGCCAGCGATAAAGATCTCTGCGAAGAGGCGTCGAAGCGCGGCTATCTGACCAAAAACGCCGACGGCAAGGACTACCACGTTGAGTTCGGCGAGTTCTACGCGGGCGTTATCGACCTGACCAACCCGGAAGCCTACGACTGGTACAAAGAAGTCATCAAAAAGAATCTGATCGAACTGGGCTGCGGCGGCTGGATGGCCGATTTCGGGGAGTACCTGCCGACCGACACCTTCCTGCATAACGGCGTGAGCGCGGAGATCATGCATAACGCCTGGCCTGCCCTGTGGGCCAAATGTAACTACGAGGCGCTGGAAGAGACCGGCAAGCTCGGCGAGATCCTGTTCTTCATGCGCGCGGGCTACACTGGCAGCCAGAAGCACTCGGTGATGATGTGGGCGGGAGATCAGAACGTCGACTGGAGCCTGGACGACGGTCTGGCGTCCGTCATCCCTGCGGCGCTGTCGCTGGCGATGACCGGGCACGGCCTGCACCACAGCGACATCGGCGGCTATACGACCCTGTTCGAGATGAAGCGCAGCAAAGAGCTGCTGCTGCGCTGGTGCGACTTCAGCGCCTTTACGCCGATGATGCGTACCCATGAGGGTAACCGCCCCGGCGATAACTGGCAGTTCGACGACGACGCGGAAACCATCGCGCACTTCGCGCGCATGACCACCGTCTTCACCACCCTGAAGCCGTATATCAAAGCCGCCGTCGCGCAGAACGCAAAAAGCGGCCTGCCGGTGATGCGTCCGCTGTTCCTGCACTACGAGGACGATGCGCGCGCCTACACGCTGAAATACCAGTACCTGTTTGGCCGCGACCTGCTGGTGGCACCGGTTTATGAAGAGGGGCGCCGCGACTGGTCGCTCTATCTGCCGCAGGACAGCTGGGTGAATGCGTGGACCGGGGAAACCTGCCAGGGCGGCGACGTCACTGTTGATGCCCCGCTCGGCAAGCCGCCGGTCTTCTACCGCCAGCACAGCGAATGGGCAGATCTGTTTAGCACCTTACGTGATATCTGATAAGGCTCGCCCGCAGGGAAACCTGCGGGCAGACGGAGAACAATAATGAGTCAACATACTTCCGATCCGGCAACCCTACGCCTGCCGTTTAAAGAAAAACTCGCCTACGGGATGGGCGATCTCGGCTCAAACATCCTGCTGGATATCGGCACGCTCTATTTGCTGAAGTTTTATACTGATGTTCTGGGGCTGCCGGGTACCTACGGCGGAATCATCTTCCTGATTGCGAAGTTCTTTACCGCCTTCACCGATATGGGCACCGGGATCATGCTCGACTCGCGGCGCAAGATCGGCCCGAAAGGAAAATTCCGCCCGTTCGTGCTCTATGCGGCGTTCCCGGTGACCTTACTGGCGATTGCCAACTTCGTCGGCACGCCGTTTGAAATCACCGGTAAAACGGTGATGGCGACGGTGCTGTTCATGCTGTACGGCCTGTTCTTCAGCATGATGAACTGCTCCTACGGCGCGATGGTACCGGCCATTACTAAAAACCCGGACGAGCGCGCCTCGCTGGCCGCCTGGCGTCAGGGCGGCGCTACGCTGGGCCTGCTGCTTTGTACCGTGGGTTTTGTTCCGGTGATGAACCTGATTGTAGGCAATGACCAGCTTGGCTACATCTTTGCCGCCACCCTCTTCTCGCTGTTCGGGCTGTTTTTTATGTGGTGGTGCTACAAGGGGGTGACCGAGCGTTACGTCGAGGCGCAGCCCGCTAACCCGGCGCAAAAACCTGGGCTGCTGCAGTCATTTCGCGCCATCGCCGGGAACCGTCCGCTGTTTATCCTGTGCATCGCGAACCTGTGCACGCTGGGCGCCTTTAACGTCAAACTCGCCATTCAGGTCTACTACACGCAGTACGTGCTGAACGACCCAATCCTGCTGTCGTACATGGGCTTCTTCAGCATGGGCTGCATTTTTATCGGCGTCTTTATGATGCCCGGCGCGGTGCGGCGCTTCGGCAAGAAAAAAGTCTACATCAGCGGGCTAACGATTTGGGTGGCGGGCGATCTGCTCAACTACTTCTTCGGCGGCGGCTCGGTGAGCTTTGTGGCGTTCTCCTGCCTGGCGTTCTTCGGTTCCGCGTTTGTGAATAGCCTGAACTGGGCGCTGGTGTCCGATACCGTGGAGTACGGCGAGTGGCGCACCGGCGTGCGCTCCGAAGGGACGGTCTACACCGGCTTTACCTTCTTCAGGAAAGTATCCCAGGCGCTGGCAGGTTTCTTCCCGGGGATCATGCTCACGCAGATCGGCTATGTGCCCAACGTGGTGCAATCCAGTGGCACGGTTGAAGGGCTGCGGCAGCTGATATTTATCTACCCGAGCCTGCTGGCGGTCATCACCATCGTGGCGATGGGCTGCTTCTATAACCTCAACGAGAAGATGTATGTGCGCATCGTCGAAGAAATCGAACTGCGCAAACGTACGGCATAAATGACGTGATAGAGCGCCCTGCGGGGCGCTCTGAGGATCGACCATGACACATAACACTGATCCGTTAACCCTGAAATTGAGCCTGCGAGAGAAGTGCGCCTACGGGATGGGCGATTTTGGCTCGAACCTGATGCTGTGTATTGGTACGCTGTATTTGCTGAAGTTTTATACAGACGAACTGGGCATGCCGGCGTTCTATGGCGGCATTATTTTCCTGGTAGCGAAGTTTTTTACCGCGTTTACCGACATGCTAACCGGCGTACTGCTCGATTCCCGGCGTCACATCGGTGCAAGAGGAAAATTCCGGCCATTCATTCTTTACGCCTCCGTGCCGGTGGCGCTGGTCGCGACGGCGCAGTTTATGGCCAACGACTTTAGCCTGACGGTGAAAACGGCGCTCGCCACCGTGCTCTTCATGATGTTTGGCCTCTGCTACAGCCTGATGAACTGCGCCTACGGTGCGATGGTCCCGGCCATCACCAAAAACCCGAACGAGCGCGCGCAGTTGGCGGCCTGGCGTCAGGGCGGCGCAACGGTGGGGCTGTTACTCTGCACCGTCGGCTTTATGCCCATTCAGGCGCTGTTCGTCCACCAGCCCTCCCTCGGCTATCTGGTGGCCGCGCTGGTGTTCGTCACTGGCGGTCTGTTCTGCATGTGGTGGTGCTATAGCGGAGTTAAAGAACGCTACGTGGAGCTCACACCCGATCACCACAAGCCCGGCATTCTGAAATCGTTCTGTGCGATTTTCCGCAATCCGCCGCTGCTGGTGCTGTGCATCGCTAACCTGTGTACCCTCGCTGCGTTTAACATCAAGTTAGCGATTCAGGTCTATTACACCCAGTACGTGCTGAACGATCTGCATCTGCTGTCGTGGATGGGCTTTTTCAGCATGGGCTGCATCCTGATTGGCGTGTTTCTGGTGCCCGGCGCAGTGAAGCGCTTTGGCAAGAAACCGGTCTATCTGGGTGGCCTGGCGCTGTGGGCAGTGGGCGACGTGCTGAATTTCTTCTGGGGGACCAGCTCCCTGCTGTTCGTGATGTTTTCCTGCATGGCCTTCTTCGGCACCGCGTTTGTGAACAGCCTGAACTGGGCACTGGTGCCGGATACCGTCGATTACGGCGAGTGGAAAACCGGCATTCGCGCCGAAGGGTCGGTGTATACCGGCTATACCTTCTCGCGCAAAATCTCCGCCGCGCTCGCCGGTTTCCTGCCCGGCATTATGCTGACCCAGATTGGCTACGTTCCCCATGCAGTGCAGAGCGCGGGCACGCTGCTTGGGTTGCGTCAGCTTATTTTCCTCTGGCCGTGCGGCCTGGCGATTGTTGCTGCCGTGACCATGGGGCTGTTTTATAAACTCAACGAAGCGCGCTTCGCCTTTATTATCGAGGAGATTGGAAAACGGAAGAAACAAACCGCGAATACCCCTGAGATAACCACCAACAATAAAGCGTCAGCAGTCACTTTATAACAATAAATCCGGCCACTATGTCCTTCCTGTTTATCAGGAGGGAGGCCTTTCTGTACCTGATACATGGACAAATTATGAAAAGAATCATCACTGTACTGATCGTGTCGTCTGTGTCCTGCTCGGTATTTGCCGGGGCCTATGTCGAAACCCGCGAAGCCTACAATACAGCCTCAGAGCTGCACGAGGTGATCCTGCGTGCGGGCTATAACTTCGATATGGGCGCGGGACTGATGTTCACCAACGCCTATAACGTGGGCAAATGGGATGAGCTGAAACACAGCTATAACGAAATCGAGGGGTGGTATCCGCTCTTTAAACCAACCGACAAACTCACTTTCCAGCCCGGTGGGTTGATTAACGACAGCAGCGCAGGGTCCGGCGGTGCGGTTTATTTAGATACCAACTACAAATTTACAGACTGGTTTAATCTGACGTTCCGCTATCGCTACAACCATAACAACTACGATACGCCGGACTATAACGGGCAGATGGATAAGAATGACACGCACGAATTTGCCAACTACTGGAATTTCAAAGTGACGGATGCGTTTTTCTACACCTTTGAGCCGCACTTTTTCCAGCGGGTGAATGATTACCACAGCAAAAATGGCAAAGACCATCACTGGGAAATTACCAACAAGTTCAGCTATAAAATCGACAGAAACTGGCTGCCGTACCTCGAACTGCAGTGGCTGGACAGGTGGAATGATTACAACCGGGAGCAGTACCGGATCCGTTTAGGGTTACGGTATTCGTTCTAATAAAAAAGCCGCTGATCGCTCAGCGGCTTTTTCGTTGCCGGGTGGCGCATGCGCTTACCCGGCCTACGGATTAACCGTATTAGTCTTCTTTCGCACCGCGCATAGCACGTTTACGATCGTTCTCGGTCAGGTGACGTTTACGGATACGAATTGACTGTGGAGTCACTTCGACCAGTTCGTCATCATCGATGAATTCCAGAGCCTGCTCCAGAGTCATCTTGATCGGTGGAACCAGAACCGTTGCTTCGTCAGTACCGGACGCACGCATGTTGGTCAGTTTCTTACCGGTCAGGCAGTTTACGGTCAGGTCGTTAGAACGACTGTGAATACCGATGATCTGGCCTTCATAAACCTCAGCACCGTGACCCAGGAACAGCTTACCGCGATCCTGCAGACCGAACAGCGCAAACGCAACCGCTTTACCCTGACCGTTGGAGATCAGCACGCCGTTGTTACGCTGGCCCACTTCACCCGGACGAACGTCGTCGTAGTGGCTGAAGGTGGAGTACAGCAGACCGGTACCTGAAGTCATGGTCATGAACTCAGAACGGAAGCCGATCAGGCCACGGCTTGGGATCACGTAGTCGAGACGTACGCGGCCTTTGCCATCTGGATTCATGTTTTTCAGGTCGCCTTTACGCTCACCAAGAGCCTGCATCACAGAACCCTGGTGCTGCTCTTCAACGTCCAGCGTCACGTTTTCGAACGGCTCTTGTTTACGGCCATCGATTTCGCGGAAGATAACTTTCGGACGGGAAACCGCCATTTCGAAACCTTCACGACGCATGTTTTCGATCAGAACAGACAGGTGCAGCTCACCACGACCCGAAACGCGGAATGCATCAGCGTCTTCGGTTTCTTCAACGCGCAGCGCAACGTTGTGCACCAGCTCTTTGTTCAGGCGGTCAAGGATCTGACGAGAGGTAACGAACTTACCTTCTTTACCACAGAACGGAGAGGTGTTGACGTTGAAGAACATGGATACGGTTGGTTCATCAACGGACAGGGCTGGCAGCGCTTCGACGTTCTGCGGATCGCAGATGGTGTCGGAGATGTTCAGTTCACCCAGACCGGTGATAGCGATGATGTCGCCCGCTTCAGCGATGTCGCTCTCGATACGCTCAAGGCCCAGGTGAGTCAGTACTTTACCAACTTTACCGTTACGGGTTTTGCCTTCGCTATCGATGATAGTGACCTGCTGGTTCGGCTTCACTTTACCGCGCTTGATACGACCAATGCCGATAACGCCAACGTAGTTGTTGTAATCGAGCTGAGAGATCTGCATCTGCAGGGTACCGTCGAGATCGACGTTTGGCGCAGGAACACGGTCAACAATCGCCTGATACAGCGGGGTCATGTCTTCAGCCATGTCTTCGTGGTCCAGACCTGCGATACCGTTCAGCGCAGAGGCGTAAACGATAGGGAAGTCCAGCTGCTCGTCGGTCGCGTCGAGGTTAACGAACAGGTCGAATACTTGGTCAACAACCCAGTCAGGACGCGCGCCAGGGCGGTCAACTTTGTTGATAACAACGATTGGCTTCAGACCATGGGCAAATGCTTTTTTGGTCACGAAGCGCGTCTGTGGCATTGGGCCATCCATTGCGTCAACGACCAGCAGAACGGAGTCTACCATGGACATTACACGTTCAACTTCACCACCGAAGTCGGCGTGCCCTGGGGTATCAACGATGTTGATACGGTAGTCATTCCATTTAATCGCGGTGTTTTTCGCGAGGATGGTAATCCCACGCTCTTTCTCCAAATCGTTGGAGTCCATCACGCGTTCTTGGGTTTCGGCACGCGCATCAAACGTACCGGATTGCTGCAGCAGCTTATCGACCAGGGTAGTTTTACCATGGTCAACGTGCGCGATGATGGCGATGTTACGCAAATTTTCGATCACAACTTTGCCTCAGGCATTTAGAAATAGCGCGTTATTGTACACGGATTAATCGCACTACAAAACAGGATCACAAACATCCCCCGCAAACAAGTATTGCAGAGATGCTTTGTGATCGCTTTCACGGAGCGGTAAAAGGGCACTTTAACGTAAATTGCACCAATATGGTGCTCAATGTTCACATTGAAGCACTATACTGGTGCAACAAATCCATCGTGGTGCAGCCCTTTTGCACTATGGTGCGCATGATAACGCCTTTTTGGGGTGTTTTAAAAGTTGGCACAGATTTCGCTTTATAAAAAATACATGGCACCAGCCAGTACAAACAGAAATTGAAGACCTCGTTACCACGACGACAATGACCAATCTGGAGAGTTAAGTATGTCCGCTGAACACGTTTTGACGATGCTGAACGAACATGAAGTGAAGTTTGTTGATCTGCGCTTCACCGATACCAAAGGTAAAGAACAGCACGTCACAATCCCTGCTCATCAGGTGAACGCCGAATTCTTTGAAGAAGGCAAAATGTTTGACGGCTCCTCCATTGGTGGCTGGAAAGGCATTAACGAATCCGACATGGTTCTGATGCCAGATGCGACCACTGCGGTCATTGATCCGTTCTTCGAAGAACCAACCCTGATCATCCGTTGCGACATCCTCGAGCCAGGCACGCTGCAGGGCTACGACCGCGACCCACGTTCTATCGCGAAACGCGCTGAAGAGTACCTGCGTTCTACCGGCATCGCAGACACCGTTCTGTTCGGGCCAGAGCCAGAGTTCTTCCTGTTCGATGACATCCGTTTCGGTGCGTCTATTTCTGGCTCCCACGTGGCTATCGACGACATCGAAGGCGCATGGAACTCCTCCACCAAATACGAAGGTGGTAACAAAGGTCACCGTCCAGGCGTGAAAGGCGGTTACTTCCCGGTTCCTCCGGTCGACTCTGCACAGGACATTCGTTCCACCATGTGTCTGGTGATGGAAGAGATGGGCCTGGTTGTTGAAGCTCACCACCACGAAGTGGCGACGGCGGGTCAGAACGAAGTGGCTACCCGCTTCAACACCATGACCAAAAAAGCGGACGAAATTCAGATCTACAAATACGTTGTGCACAACGTTGCGCACCGTTTCGGTAAAACCGCGACCTTCATGCCAAAACCAATGTTTGGCGATAACGGTTCCGGTATGCACTGCCACATGTCTCTGTCCAAGAACGGTACCAACCTGTTCTCTGGCGACAAATATGCCGGTCTGTCCGAGCAGGCGCTGTATTACATTGGCGGCGTAATCAAACACGCTAAAGCGATCAACGCCCTGGCGAACCCAACCACCAACTCCTACAAGCGTCTGGTCCCGGGCTACGAAGCGCCAGTGATGCTGGCCTACTCTGCGCGTAACCGTTCTGCTTCTATCCGTATCCCGGTGGTGGCGTCTCCTAAAGCGCGTCGTATCGAAGTGCGCTTCCCGGATCCAGCGGCTAACCCATACCTGTGCTTCGCAGCACTGCTGATGGCCGGTCTGGACGGTATCAAGAACAAGATCCACCCGGGCGAAGCGATGGACAAAAACCTGTACGACCTGCCGCCAGAAGAAGCGAAAGAGATCCCACAGGTTGCTGGCTCTCTGGAAGAAGCCCTGCAGGCGCTGGACGCAGACCGCGAGTTCCTGACTGCAGGTGGCGTATTCACTGACGACGCTATCGATGCTTACATCGCACTGCGCACTGAAGAGAACGACCGCGTGCGTATGACTCCGCATCCGGTTGAGTTCGAACTGTACTACAGCGTTTAATAAGTTGTTTTACCCGGCGTGGTAAGCGCCGGGAGTAGTTGCCGTGGAAACTTTTAGCCCATCTCCGGATGGGCTTTTTTCTCCACCAACAATCTGATCTCACGCGCTTTTGACGCCGAAAACGCTATACTGCACTAAATTAGTGCAAACGACTCCAGGAGACTGCTGAATGGCAACTGGCACGCTGCCCGATGCTGGGCAGATCCTCAATTCTTTGATTAACAGCATTTTGCTGGTCGATGACGAGCTGGCCGTTCATTACGCCAACCCGGCGGCACAGCAGCTGCTCGCCCAAAGCGCACGTAAACTGTTCGGCACCCCACTTCCGGAACTCCTGAGCTATTTTTCGCTGAATATTGGCCTGATGCAGGAAAGTTTACAGGCAGGCCAGGGTTTCACCGATAACGAAGTGACGCTGGTGATCGACGGGCGTTCGCACATACTGTCGCTGACCGCGCAACGTCTTCCCGAAGGCCTGATCCTGCTGGAAATGGCGCCGATGGATAATCAGCGCCGACTGAGCCAGGAACAGCTTCAGCATGCACAGCAAATTGCCGCCCGAGACCTGGTGCGCGGTCTGGCGCATGAAATCAAAAACCCGCTGGGCGGATTACGCGGTGCGGCGCAGCTTCTGACCAAGGCGCTGCCTGACCCTGCGCTGGCGGAGTACACCAACGTCATCATCGAGCAGGCGGACCGTCTGCGGAATCTGGTTGACCGCCTTCTCGGGCCACAGCAGCCGGGAATGCACGTCACAGAAAGCATCCATAAAGTGGCTGAACGGGTGGTCAAGCTCGTCTCGATGGAGCTGCCGGAGAACGTCACGCTGGTACGTGATTACGACCCAAGCCTGCCGGAACTGGCTCATGACCCGGATCAGATTGAGCAGGTCCTGTTGAACATTGTGCGCAATGCCCTGCAGGCGCTGGGGCCTGACGGGGGCGAGATTATTTTACGCACCCGTACCGCCTTCCAGCTCACGTTACACGGCGTGCGCTACCGGCTTGCGGCCCGAATCGACGTCGAGGATAACGGGCCCGGCATTCCATCGCATCTGCAGGACACCCTGTTCTACCCGATGGTCAGCGGTCGCGAAGGCGGAACCGGCCTGGGCTTATCCATTGCCCGCAGTTTGATCGATCAACACTCTGGAAAAATTGAATTTACCAGTTGGCCGGGACATACCGAGTTTTCGGTTTTCCTGCCGATTAAAAAATAAAGGTGACGTTTATGCAACGAGGGATAGTCTGGGTAGTCGATGACGATAGCTCCATCCGTTGGGTGCTTGAACGCGCGCTCACAGGGGCGGGATTAAGCTGCACGACGTTTGAGAGCGGCAGCGAAGTGCTCGACGCACTCACCACCAAAACGCCCGATGTTCTGCTGTCGGATATTCGCATGCCGGGCATGGACGGGCTGGCGCTGTTAAAGCAGATCAAACAACGCCACCCTATGCTTCCGGTCATCATAATGACGGCACACTCCGATCTGGATGCCGCGGTGAGCGCTTACCAGCAAGGAGCATTCGATTATCTGCCCAAACCGTTTGATATCGACGAGGCGGTGGCGCTGGTCGAGCGCGCGATTAGCCACTATCAGGAGCAGCAGCAGCCGCGCCACGCGCCCGATTTTGGGCCAACCACCGACATCATCGGCGAAGCGCCGGCGATGCAGGACGTCTTTCGCATTATTGGCCGTCTGTCCCGCTCGTCCATCAGCGTCTTGATTAACGGCGAATCGGGAACCGGTAAAGAGCTTGTGGCGCATGCTCTGCATCGCCACAGCCCGCGGGCAAAAGCGCCGTTTATCGCCCTGAATATGGCGGCGATCCCGAAGGACTTGATTGAATCCGAACTGTTCGGGCACGAAAAAGGGGCGTTTACCGGCGCAAATACCATTCGCCAGGGGCGCTTCGAACAGGCAGACGGCGGCACGCTGTTCCTGGATGAGATCGGCGATATGCCGCTGGATGTCCAGACCCGTCTGCTGCGCGTGCTGGCCGACGGACAGTTTTACCGCGTGGGCGGTTATGCGCCGGTGAAGGTGGACGTGCGTATTATCGCCGCGACCCACCAGAACCTGGAGCAGCGCGTGCAGGAAGGCAAATTCCGTGAGGATTTATTCCATCGTCTGAACGTCATTCGCGTTCATCTGCCGCCGCTGCGTGAACGCCGGGAAGATATTCCCCGCCTGGCGCGCCATTTCCTGCAGGTAGCCGCCCGCGAGCTGGGTGTGGAGGCCAAGCAGCTTCACCCGGAAACCGATGCTGCCCTTACGCGCCTGGCGTGGCCGGGCAACGTGCGTCAGCTGGAAAACACCTGCCGCTGGTTAACCGTGATGGCCGCCGGGCAGGAAGTGCTGATTCAGGATTTACCGGCCGAGCTGTTTGAAGCGACCGCGCCTGAAAGCAGCACCGGGCATGCTTTGCCGGACAGCTGGGCAACGCTGCTGGCGCAGTGGGCCGACCGCGCGCTGCGTTCCGGTCATCAAAACCTGCTGTCTGAAGCGCAGCCTGAGATGGAGCGTACGCTGTTAACTACCGCGCTTCGTCATACGCAGGGCCACAAGCAGGAAGCCGCTCGCCTGTTGGGATGGGGACGCAATACCCTGACGCGCAAGCTGAAAGAGCTGGGAATGGAGTAATATCCGCGCTTGTGTAAAGGTTATTAATTGAGCGCAAATTGCCGTTATTTTGCGCTTTACTGTTCCGATGAGTTTTGTATGATCGTGCCCGGAAATTGGGGGTGAACATCATGCTGGAAACATTCGTGAATATGCTCTCTAGCGGAGCCGCTGAAAGCCACACGCCACAAACCGCCGTTGCGGCGGTGCTGTGCGCGGCGCTGGTTGGGCTGTTTAGCTAGCGAGTTGGCGATGAAATCCGGGTGGCGCTTCGCTTACCCGGCCTACATTTCGCACTTTTGTAGGCCGGGTAAGGCGAAGCCGCCACCCGGCATTGCAGTTTAAATTACCCGCGAGAACTGCTGCATACGCGCTTTCTGACGCAGATACGCGTCGAAGCACATGCAGATATTGCGGATCAACAGACGCCCTTTTGGCGTGACCTCAATCGCGCTCTCCGACATATCCACCAGCCCGTCTTTCGCCAGCGGCGCCAGCAACTTCAGGTCTTCTGCGAAATAATCGCTGAAGTTCAGCGTCCACTGCGCTTCCACGTCGCTGAAATCGAGACGGAAGTTGCAGATAAGCGCCTTAATCACATCGCGACGGATACAGTCGTCGTGCGTTAATGCGATGCCGCGCCACAGCGCGTTGCCCGTCTCATCAACCTGCTGGTAATACAGCTTCAGTTCTTTCTGGTTTTGCGCGTAGCAGTCGCCGATCATGCTGATGGCGGAGACGCCCATTCCCAGCAAATCGGTATCGCCCTGGGTCGTGTAGCCCTGGAAGTTGCGGTGCAGGACCCCTTCGCGCTGAGCGACCGCCAGTTCGTCGTCCGGACGGGCAAAGTGATCCATGCCGATAAACTGATAGCCGGTGTCGGTCAGCGAGGTGATGGTTTCCTGCAGGATATCCAGCTTCTGCTGGGCAGAAGGCAGATCGGCATCTTTGATTTTACGCTGGGCGGCAAACAGCGTCGGCAGATGCGCGTAGTTAAAGACGCTCAGACGGTCCGGGTTGAGTTCGGCCACGCGCTTCAGCGTGAAGGCGAAGCTTTCCGGCGTTTGCTTTGGCAGGCCATAAATCAGGTCAATATTGGTCGAGGTGAAGCCAATTTCACGCGCATGGTTGAGTAAGGCAAAGATAAAGTCTTCGTCCTGCTCGCGGTTCACCAGACGCTGAACCTCTTTATTGAAATCCTGCACGCCCATGCTCAGGCGGTTGAAGCCTTCGGCGCGTAAGTGATCGAGGACATCCAGCTCAATTTCACGCGGATCGACTTCGATCGAGATTTCTGCGTCGTCGTTAAAACTGAAATTATCGCGCAGAAGCGTCATCAGGCGGCTGATTTGCGCTTTATTCAGATAGGTTGGCGTACCGCCGCCCCAGTGCAGCTGGCTGACGTGACGGCCTTTGAACAGCGGCGCGCGATGCACAATTTCCTGTTCGAGCGCGTCAAGGTACTGGTCGGCTTTATGCTGCTGGCGGGTCACGATTTTATTGCAGCCGCAGAAGTAGCAAAGCTTGTGGCAGAACGGAATATGGACGTAGAGCGACAGCGGACGCTCAGGATAGCGCGCAACAGCCTGCTGAAAATCCCCCTCGCCGAAGGCATCGGAGAACTCCAGCGCGGTGGGGTATGACGTATAACGCGGCCCGGAATAGTTATATTTCTGGATTAGGGCCAAATCCCAGTCGATAGTTGGTGCTGACATGCTCACTCCTTCCGTTGGTGTCGCGTTCGTATACGGCGGCCCGTTCTGACCCCATTGCGGGCCATCATTCGGGTGCGCAGCCACTTCTGTCGCCGCGACAACCGCCGTAGTTTAACGAATAACCACACCAGATAACATATAACCGGAAGGGTTATAAGCAGGACTATCGTGCCTGCCGGGTGCAAATGTTAGTTTCCACCCTTCAGAAGACGCATCATATCTTCCTGCTTTTCGTCTTCTTCTTCGTCGTCTTCATCATCGTAAGACAGACCCAGCTTCTGCATCAGCTCGTCGATGCGATCCAGTTTGGCATCCACCCATGACTGCTCTTCAGCGGTCAGGGTTTCACCCTCTTCAAGACGTTCCAGCAGCGCGTCCAGGCGCTCATCGTTCTCCAGCAAATCCAGCTCAGCCTGCGGTGAAAGCATAGGTTTCTCGCTCTTTGGTTTGTGCTGCTTAGTGACCGGGGTGTCTGTCACGCCTAGTGGAATGGGTGTTTTACTGCCGATACGAGGATCTTTCTGCTGTTTGCCTTTTGCAGAAGCGCCTGCTGCACCACCACCGTTGGCACGGCTACCCGCAGCATGACCGCGATGTTTTTTGTCGCGTTTGCGGTCGCGCGCTTCCTGGTTCAGTTCTTCGCGCGTTTTGCGGCGTGCTTTTGCAGGGCGTTTCGCGCCCACAGCGGAGGTTGGTTTTTTCATGATGTTTTATCTTTAAGTCGTTTTCTTCAGTATAGAATTGCGGCGAAATCTAGCAGAAAGCAAGCAAAGAAAAAAGGCGACAGAGCAATCTGTCGCCTTTTTTCCTGACTCACAACCCTTAGCGGGTCAGACATTCCATGTTTGCCAACAACAAACCCTGTTTATCCCTTGGCTAATACCGTCCGTGATACGGTTCCATTTCCTGTTAAAACGCCTCCAGGCGCTGGTCGTCCTGACAATCCTGCGTCTTCGCCTCCTGGCGCTCCTGACCCTAATCCTTAAGTCGATTTCCTGTTGGCTTCCTCGCCCTGACGCACACTTTACCTTGTTCCGTTAAACTAACAAGCAACGAAACGGTATAAAAAGAGATTTTCAGACAATTACCCGAAAATAAGCTTATGATTTAAAACAGTTTGCATTTTTTAACGCCTGCGAATTCTCTGAAATCTCCCATAGCATCACTGGCGGATCTCTCACACCGGTGGGGGCATTCGCCTACAGGGCATAGCAATCAGAAAAGCCTTTTGCCTGCATTCGGGTATAATCCCCCTCAGATTACGATTTTGGAGACGACCACGTGACTACCTGGAACTACCAACAGACGCATTTTGTCACCAGTGCGCCCGATATTCGCCACCTCCCCTCTGATACCGGTATTGAAGTGGCCTTTGCTGGCCGCTCTAATGCGGGGAAATCCAGCGCCCTGAATACGCTGACCAATCAGAAGAACCTGGCGCGTACCTCAAAAACACCTGGCCGTACCCAGCTGATCAACCTGTTTGAAGTTGCAGAGGGCAAACGCCTGGTCGACTTACCGGGGTACGGTTACGCACAGGTACCCGAAGAGATGAAAATCAAGTGGCAGCGTGCGCTGGGTGAATACCTGGAAAAACGCCTGTGCCTGAAAGGTCTGGTGGTGCTGATGGATATTCGCCATCCCCTGAAAGATCTCGATCAGCAGATGATCGACTGGGCGGTGGCAAGCGATATCGCCGTGCTGGTGCTGCTGACGAAAGCCGATAAGCTGGCAAGCGGCGCGCGTAAAGCGCAGGTGAATATGGTTCGCGAAGCGGTGCTGGCGTTCAACGGCGATGTGCAGGTTGAACCGTTCTCCTCGCTGAAAAAGCAGGGCGTGGACAAGCTGCGTCAAAAGCTCGACACCTGGTTTAACGAGCTGGAACCCGCGACGGAAGCGGAAGAAGAGTAATACCGGGCGCGGCGATGGCCGCGCTTTTTTTTGCCCGAAAGTTTCTTTGCCGCAATAAAAAACGCCCCAGTCATTACTGACTGGGGCGGCTAAAATATTCAGCCAAATCCGATTACGTGAAGTAAAAGGTCTGAAAGATAGAACATCTTACCTCTGTACCCTACGCCGATAACTCTACCCCTTTTTGTGCTGCAGAAAAAGCACTTTTTGTAGTTTTTTTTCATTCTTTACATAGGGAATTCTAATGATCGTCACAAAACGCGCGTTCTTATGTTGCAAACTTACATAAACAGCGCGTTATGCGAAGAACCGTTAGTGAGCCTGATCCCAGTTTTCACCACTTCCCACTTCCACCAGCAACGGCACGTCCAGCGTCATGCTGCTTTCCATCAGTTCGTGGATCTTCTTCGACACGGCGTCGAGGTCGTCCTTGTGCACTTCAAATACCAGTTCATCGTGTACCTGCATGATCATTTTCACGCGCGGTTTCTCTTTCTCGAGCCAGGCATCAACGGCGATCATTGCACGCTTAATAATGTCCGCCGCAGTACCCTGCATCGGGGCGTTGATCGCTGCACGCTCTGCACCCGCGCGGCGCGCGGCGTTGCTGGATTTGATGTCCGGTAAATAGAGACGGCGGCCGTCCAGGGTTTCAACGTAGCCTTTCTCTTTCGCCTGCGCGCGGGTACGTTCCATATATTCCAGCACCCCCGGATAACGCTCGAAGTAGAGATCCATATACTTCTGCGACTCTTTACGCGGAATGTTGAGCTGGCGCGAAAGCCCGAATGCACTCATGCCGTAAATCAGCCCGAAGTTGATCGCCTTAGCGCTGCGGCGCTGTTCGTTGGTTACGCTGTCCAGCGGCAGACCGAAGACTTCGGCTGCAGTCGCCCGGTGGATATCCTTCCCTTCGGCAAAAGCGCTCAGCAGGCCTTTGTCGCGGGACAGGTGCGCCATAATGCGCAGTTCGATTTGCGAGTAGTCCGCCGAGACAATCAGATAATCCTCTGGTGCAATGAAAGCCTGGCGAATACGGCGGCCCTCTTCGTTACGTACCGGGATGTTCTGCAGGTTGGGATCGGTTGACGAGAGACGACCGGTCGCCGCGACAGCCTGATGGTATGAGGTATGCACGCGGCCCGTTTTCGGGTTGATCATCAGCGGGAGCTTATCAGTGTAGGTAGACTTCAGCTTCGCGAGACCACGGTACTCCAGAATCACTTTTGGCAGCGGGTAATCCAGCGCCAGCTCTTCCAGCACCTCTTCAGAGGTTGAAGGCGCACCGCCAGGGGTTTTCTTCAGCGGCTTGATGCCCTGCTTTTCAAACAGAATGGTTTGCAGCTGCTTCGGCGAAGAGAGGTTAAACGGCTCGCCTGCAAGCTCATGCGCTTTTTGCTCCAGCTCGGTCAGACGCTGCGCCAGTTCCCCGGAGTGGTTATGCAGCACCGTTGGATCGATTTTCACGCCGTTGCGTTCAATGCGGGACAGCACGGGCACCAGCGGCATCTCAATATGCTGGAACACGTTCAGCGGACCTTCGTGCTTCTGCAGCTTTGGCCACATCTTCAGGTGCAGCTGCAGCGTGACGTCAGCGTCTTCCGCCGCGTAGCGTCCTGCCTCTTCGAGAGCAATCTGGTTAAAGGTGAGCTGATTTTTCCCTTTACCGGCAATCTCTTCAAAGGTGATGGTTTTGTGCTTAAGCCAGCGGTCAGATAAGGAATCCATATCATGGCGGCCCGCGACGCTGTCCAGGATGTAGGATTCGAGCATGGTGTCGAAGGCAATCCCGCGCAGTTCAATGCCGTAGTTTTGCAAAATGCCACGGTCGTACTTGAGGTTTTGCCCAACCTTAAGCGCCTTTTCGTCTTCCAGGATCGGCTTCAGCAGCTCAAGCACGCGCTCACGGGGGATCTGTTCCGGCGCGTCCAGGTAATCGTGCGCCACGGGAACATAGGCCGCATGACCAGGCTCTGTCGCAAATGACAGACCTACCATATTGGCAGAGATGTTATCGAGACTGTCCGTTTCGGTGTCAAAGGCGAAGACCGGCGCTTTTTTCAGTTTTTCGATCCAGGCAATGAGCTGCGACTCTTCAAGAAGGGTTTCGTAGTTGTCGAAGGTAAGCACCACGGCTTCTTCTTCCGCCTGCTCTTCTGCGTCAACGACAATCGTCTCCTTCGGCTTTGCAGCAGGTTTCGCCCCTTTTGCCTGCAGCCACTTGCCGGCTTCCACGTCAGTGGTCCAGCGCTTGAATTCGTATTTCTTAAACAGACTCAGAAGCTCGTCCGCAGAAGGCTGCTGCACTTCCAGCTGCTCACAGCCCAGCTCCAGTTCGACATCGGTTTTGATGGTTGCCAGCTTATAGGAGAGGTAAGCCACCTCTTTGTTCTCTTCCAGCTTCCCGGCCATGGTTTTTGCACCACGGAAGGAGAGCCCGGCGATTTTGTCTGATTCGGCGTAGAGCGTATCCAGCCCGCCCAGCCCCTGAAGCAGCGCCTGCGCGGTTTTCTCACCGACGCCAGGAACACCAGGGATGTTATCCGAGGAGTCGCCCATCAACGCGAGGAAGTCGATAATCAGCTCAGGCGGCACGCCATACTTAGTGACGACCTCTTCAGGCCCCAGAATGGTGTTGGTCATGGTGTTAATCAGGGTAATACCTGGCGTCACCAGCTGTGCCATATCTTTATCACCGGTGCTGATCAGCACGGGACGACCCATTTTTTCGGCTTCACGCGCCAGCGTACCGATAACGTCATCGGCTTCAACGCCAGAAACGGCCAGCAGCGGTAGCCCCATGGCTTTTACCATGGCATGCAGCGGCTCTATCTGCGCACGCAGATCGTCAGGCATTGGCGGACGGTGGGATTTGTAATGTTCAAACAACTCGTCGCGGAACGTTTTGCCTTTTGCATCAAAAACGACGGCCGCATGGGTTGGCTGATACTGCAGGATCAGGCTGCGCAGCATATTCAGCACGCCGTACATTGCGCCGGTAGGTTCCCCTGCGCTATTGGTCAGAGGAGGAAACGCATGGTATGCCCGATACAGGTAAGAAGAGCCATCGACGAGAATAAGAGGGTTTTCTGGGATCTGAACCATAATGTCCGTGCCTTTAATCAATTTATGAGTAAAGGATGCCACAGAAGGATGAAAACATCAGTTATTAGCGCCAGATACAGGAAAAGATTTTGCGATCGTGAGGATCGCTCGCAAAAATAAAACTGTGGATAAGTTTGTGAATATTTTCACTTCATATGAATAACAGACACGAAAAACACATATGAGGTAATATTTAGATCTTAATTATCATGCTGTTATGTTGTTAGATCTTATCTATATGGTCAACTGATGGCAATTTAGTCTATGTGGATATAAGCCTTGATTCGCGCAGAACCCCAGAGAAATCTGCTGCGCCAGGGTAAAAGCCGCCAAATCATCATGTGAAAGCGCCATTCATTCGTTTGTTTTCTGGTAAAATCAGCGCCCAGCGTCGACTAGCCGGTCGCTCACTTACAGCTAACTATTTGAAAAAGCTCATCATGTCGAGATTGCTCGCTGCAATAACATTACTGCTAAGCATCATTTTAACTATCCTGGTGACGATCGCCTGTTCCGTGCCGATCATTCTCGCCGGGATCATTAAACTGCTGCTGCCCGTACCCATGGTGTGGCGAGCCGTGTCCGCATTTTGTAACTTCATGATGTATTGCTGGTGCGAAGGGCTGGCGAGCCTGTTGTGCCTTAACCCGCATCTGAAGTGGGATGTCAAAGGGCTCGAGAGTCTCAACAAAAAGAACTGGTACCTGCTGATCTGCAATCACCACAGCTGGGCGGACATCGTGGTGTTATGCGTGCTTTTTCGCAAACACATCCCGATGAACAAATACTTCCTGAAACAGCAGCTCGCCTGGGTGCCTTTTATCGGGCTGGCCTGCTGGGCGCTCGATATGCCGTTTATGAAACGCTATTCGCGCAGCTATTTGATTCGTCATCCGGAACGTCGCGGTAAGGATGTGGAGACCACGCGCCGTTCCTGTGAAAAGTTTCGCGCACATCCTACGACCATCGTGAACTTTGTTGAAGGTTCCCGGTTTACGGAAGAGAAGCGCCAGCAAACTCGCTCTCCTTATCAGCACCTGTTGCCGCCAAAAGCGGCAGGGATTGCGATGGCGCTTAACGTGCTGGGAGCACAGTTCGATAAACTTCTTAACGTCACGCTCTGCTATCCGGAAAACGACAGGACGCCGTTCTTCGATATGCTCAGCGGCAAACTGACGCGCATTGTCGTGCACGTCGACCTGGTTCCGATTGACGCTGAACTGCACGGTGATTACGTAAACGATAAGAACTTCAAACGTCGTTTCCAGCAGTGGCTTAATACGCTCTGGAAAGAGAAAGACGAACAGATAGACAAGATAAAATCTTCATACAAAAACGCCGGTCAATGACCGGCGTTTTTACATCAACGAAATTACTTCTTCTCGACCAGGTATTTCACGGTATCTGCATACTGCTGTACGAAAATATCCATGCTGCTGGTATCCATGCCCTGCATGTTCAGCTGATATTTGCCGTTAACAAACATCGCCGGAACGCCCTGAAGCTGGAGATCAGCAGCCGCTTTTTCCTGCTGGGCAACCAGTGATTTCACCACGAAGCTGTTCCATGCGGCATCGTACTCTTCACCTTTCACGCCCGCATCAACGAACACTTTACGGATATCCGCAGTGGTCTGAACGGTCTGGGTTTTCTGTACGGCTTCAAACATTGGCGAAGTGATCTTATCTTCCACGCCCAGTGCCATCGCCACCGCCCATGCCTGAGTCAGGTCTTTACCCAATGGGCCCAGGAACTCAACGTGGTACTTGGTCATTTTGGTGCCTTCCGGCAGCTTTTTCTTCACGTTGTCAGAAACATGCAGCACCTGCTCGAACTGATAGCAGTGTGGGCAATAGAACGAGAAGAACTCCAGAACCTGTGGCTCGCCAGCGACCGGCTTGTCCAGCGTGATGAACTGTTTGCCGTCGGTAAACTGCGCAGCAGAAGCGCTAAATGCCAGAATCATACCTGCCAGCGCCAGCCAAATTTTTTTCATGATTAACTCTCTCCTGGGTGTGTCCAATTAATACATCGGCGTTAATTGCAGAGGGGGCTCCTGAAGAACCTTAACCTGCTCAGTAAATGTAGATATCTGGCTACGCCAGTAATCCTCTCCGGTAAGCCACGGGAAATTGCGAGGAAATGCCGGATCGTCCCAACGCCTGATTAACCATGCGAGATAATAAACAAAACGCATCGCACGTAAAGGCTCAATCAGGGCAATTTCGTCTGAATTAAACGGGCTAAATTCTTCATAAGCTTCAATAATGGTTTCAAGCTGCATGCGTTGCTCGGCTTTGTCGCCATTGAGCAGCATCCACAGGTCCTGAACCGCTGGCCCCATACGCGCATCATCGAGATCGACAAACAGCGGGCCATCACGCCAGAGAATATTCCCGGCGTGACAATCGCCATGCAGGCGCAGGACGGAAATATCATCGCGCCAGCAGGTTTTCACTGCAGCAATAAGCTTATCGGTGGCGTTGAGGAAATCATCCTTTAGCGCAGCGGGGATCATTGCAGACGTTTCGAATAGTTCGCGCGGTTCAAGAAGGTATTCCTGAATCCCCATCGTCGGGCGGGCAATAAAGGCTTTTTTGCGTCCCGTCTGGTGTATACGCCCAAGATAGCGGGCAACCCACTCCATCTGATCAATATTATCCGCTTCAAACTGACGACCACCCAGGCTTGGGAATACTGCGTAGTAATACCCTTCGTGCGTGAGGAGCGTTTGGTTATTAAATTTCAGGGGCGCGGCAACGTGGACATCGTCATCCAGCAGATCGTGAGCAAACTGATGCTCTTCCTGAATTTGTTCAGCGGACCAGCGTTCAGGACGATAGAATTTTACGACGTAGCGCTGACGATCCTCGTCCTGAAATTGATAGACGCGGTTTTCGTAGCTGTTTAATGGTGTTAGCCCGGAATCCACCCGAATACCCTGTTCAAACAGGGCATCCATAATGGTGTCCGGGTGTAATGTCTGGAAAGTAAAAGCCTGGTCGTTCATCCGATCATCCGGAAATTATACGAATGATTCAGGATATCATCTTGTGGCGATTTCGGTGCCGCCGCTTACAAGCTTTTACTCTTTAATTACGCCTCGGGCGCGCAGCAATGCGGTCTTAAAATCTTCCTCATAATCTTTCTGAATACCAGGAATAACAGCATCTTTGGCAGAGTCGCGCATTTTAAGGTGGTAGATCAGGATGTCGTCAGAAAGGTCTGCCAGATCGCCGTCAAAACCTGACTCTTTCGCCAGTTTCTGTAAAAATTGCATCAGATTTAGCTCTGGCTCTTTTTGCCAGGCGGGCTGGAGGAGTTCAATAACTTCATTCAGACGTTTACATTTCATGGTGGTGCTCCTTTCATTTAGAGTGACACGTTAGCAGGGTCAATCCCACAATAAAAGAGGCGATATTCGTGAATGTTAGCCAGGAAATCATCGGGGTCGTTCTGGCAGGCGGCAGAGCAACGCGAATGGGCGGTAAAGATAAGGGGCTTCAGCTTCTTAATGGAAAACCCTTATGGCAGCATGTCGCCGATACGCTCGCCGGCCAGGTGACGGCAATGGCCATCAGCGCGAACAGGCATATCGACACTTACCGGCGCAGCGGGTACGCCGTTTATCAGGATAGCCTTGAGAATTACCCGGGCCCGCTTGCCGGTATGCTTTCGGTCATGCAACAGTCGCACGGAGAGTGGTTTATCTTCTGCCCCTGCGATAACCCGTTTATTCCCTCCGAACTCGTCGAGCGTCTGTTCCTGCTTCGTGGTACAGCACCTGTGGTTTGGGTACATGACGGCGAGCGTGACCATCCTGCTATCGCGTTGATGCATCGATCGCTAGTGCCTGCTCTGCAGAGCTATCTGGCTGCGGGAGAGCGCAGGGTGATGGTCTTCATGCGTGAGTCTGGCGGCCATTCCGTTGATTTTAGCGATGTGAAATCAGCGTTTGTGAACGTGAATACGCATGAAGATTTGCAGATGATGCAGGAGAAAAAATGATACCTCTTTTAGCCATTTCCGCATGGAGTGGGACCGGGAAAACCACGCTGCTGAAAAAGCTGATACCCGCGCTGTGTGCCAGAGGCCTTCGTCCGGGATTGATTAAGCATAGTCATCACAACATGGATATCGATACGCCAGGAAAAGACAGCTATGAGCTGCGTAAGGCCGGAGCAGCACAAACGATGGTAGCAAGTCCTCTGCGCTGGGCGTTAATGACAGAAACGTCGGATGAGGCCCCGCTGGATCTCGCTTATCTGGTCAGTCGGATGGATCATTCCACCCTGGATCTGGTGCTGATTGAGGGATTTAAGCATGAGGCAGTGCCTAAGATCCTGCTGTTCAGAAGCGATGCCGGACATCATTTCAGCGAGTTAACGCTGGATGAGCATGTCATTGCGGTAGCCAGTGATGTGGTATTGCCGCTTGAGGTTCCGGTGCTGGACTTAAATGATGTAGATGGGATTGCGGGCTTTATTGTGACGTGGAGTACGGTCTGACGTGCCGGGTGGCGGCTTTGCTTTACCCGGCCTGCCGTTTTTTTGGCGGTATAAACGCAAAAAGGCCATCCTTTCGGATGGCCTCTTCACTTAATTGATGCCTGGCAGTTCCCTACTCTCACATGGGGAGACCCCACACTACCATCGGCGCTACGGCGTTTCACTTCTGAGTTCGGCATGGGGTCAGGTGGGACCACCGCGCTAAAGCCGCCAGGCAAATTCTGTTCATCTGTATCAAGGCTGAATTTTGATTGTTCGTCTCTTCGCCAAAACATCTTCGGCGTTGTAAGGTTAAGCCTCACGGTTCATTAGTATCGGTTAGCTCAACGCATCGCTGCGCTTACACACCCGACCTATCAACGTCGTCGTCTTCAACGTTCCTTCAGGAGACTTAAAGTCTCAGGGAGAACTCATCTCGGGGCAAGTTTCGTGCTTAGATGCTTTCAGCACTTATCTTTTCCGCATTTAGCTACCGGGCAGTGCCATTGGCATGACAACCCGAACACCAGTGATGCGTCCACTCCGGTCCTCTCGTACTAGGAGCAGCCCCCCTCAATTCTCCAGCGCCCACGGCAGATAGGGACCGAACTGTCTCACGACGTTCTAAACCCAGCTCGCGTACCACTTTAAATGGCGAACAGCCATACCCTTGGGACCTACTTCAGCCCCAGGATGTGATGAGCCGACATCGAGGTGCCAAACACCGCCGTCGATATGAACTCTTGGGCGGTATCAGCCTGTTATCCCCGGAGTACCTTTTATCCGTTGAGCGATGGCCCTTCCATTCAGAACCACCGGATCACTATGACCTGCTTTCGCACCTGCTCGAGCCGTCACTCTCGCAGTCAAGCTAGCTTATGCCATTGCACTAACCTCCTGATGTCCGACCAGGATTAGCTAACCTTCGTGCTCCTCCGTTACTCTTTGGGAGGAGACCGCCCCAGTCAAACTACCCACCAGACACTGTCCGCAACCCGGATCACGGGTCTACGTTAGAACACCAGCCATTAAAGGGTGGTATTTCAAGGACGGCTCCATGCAGACTGGCGTCCACACTTCAAAGCCTCCCACCTATCCTACACATCAAGGACCAGTGTTCAGTGTCAAGCTATAGTAAAGGTTCACGGGGTCTTTCCGTCTTGCCGCGGGTACACTGCATCTTCACAGCGAGTTCAATTTCACTGAGTCTCGGGTGGAGACAGCCTGGCCATCATTACGCCATTCGTGCAGGTCGGAACTTACCCGACAAGGAATTTCGCTACCTTAGGACCGTTATAGTTACGGCCGCCGTTTACCGGGGCTTCGATCAAGAGCTTCGCGTTGCCGCTAACCCCATCAATTAACCTTCCGGCACCGGGCAGGCGTCACACCGTATACGTCCACTTTCGTGTTTGCACAGTGCTGTGTTTTTAATAAACAGTTGCAGCCAGCTGGTATCTTCGACTGATTTCAGCTCCACCCGCAGGGGCTTCACCTACATATCAGCGTGCCTTCTCCCGAAGTTACGGCACCATTTTGCCTAGTTCCTTCACCCGAGTTCTCTCAAGCGCCTTGGTATTCTCTACCTGACCACCTGTGTCGGTTTGGGGTACGATTTAATGTTACCTGATGCTTAGAGGCTTTTCCTGGAAGCAGGGCATTTGTTACTTCAGCACCGTAGTGCCTCGTCATCACACCTCAGCGTTAAAAGGTACCGGATTTACCTGGAACCTCCGCCTACATGCTTAAACCGGGACAACCGTCGCCCGGCTAACATAGCCTTCTCCGTCCCCCCTTCGCAGTAACACCAAGTACAGGAATATTAACCTGTTTCCCATCGACTACGCCTTTCGGCCTCGCCTTAGGGGTCGACTCACCCTGCCCCGATTAACGTTGGACAGGAACCCTTGGTCTTCCGGCGAGCGGGCTTTTCACCCGCTTTATCGTTACTTATGTCAGCATTCGCACTTCTGATACCTCCAGCATGCCTCACAGCACACCTTCAACGGCTTACAGAACGCTCCCCTACCCAACAACACATAGTGTCGCTGCCGCAGCTTCGGTGCATGGTTTAGCCCCGTTACATCTTCCGCGCAGGCCGACTCGACCAGTGAGCTATTACGCTTTCTTTAAATGATGGCTGCTTCTAAGCCAACATCCTGGCTGTCTGTGCCTTCCCACATCGTTTCCCACTTAACCATGACTTTGGGACCTTAGCTGGCGGTCTGGGTTGTTTCCCTCTTCACGACGGACGTTAGCACCCGCCGTGTGTCTCCCGTGATAACATTCTTCGGTATTCGTAGTTTGCATCGGGTTGGTAAGCCGGGATGGCCCCCTAGCCGAAACAGTGCTCTACCCCCGAAGATGAGTTCACGAGGCGCTACCTAAATAGCTTTCGGGGAGAACCAGCTATCTCCCGGTTTGATTGGCCTTTCACCCCCAGCCACAAGTCATCCGCTAATTTTTCAACATTAGTCGGTTCGGTCCTCCAGTTAGTGTTACCCAACCTTCAACCTGCCCATGGCTAGATCACCGGGTTTCGGGTCTATACCCTGCAACTTAACGCCCAGTTAAGACTCGGTTTCCCTTCGGCTCCCCTATACGGTTAACCTTGCTACAGAATATAAGTCGCTGACCCATTATACAAAAGGTACGCAGTCACACCACGAAGGTGCTCCCACTGCTTGTACGTACACGGTTTCAGGTTCTATTTCACTCCCCTCGCCGGGGTTCTTTTCGCCTTTCCCTCACGGTACTGGTTCACTATCGGTCAGTCAGGAGTATTTAGCCTTGGAGGATGGTCCCCCCATATTCAGACAGGATACCACGTGTCCCGCCCTACTCTTCGAGTTCACAACCTGTGCATTTTCGTGTACGGGACTGTCACCCTGTACCGTGCGACTTTCCAGACGCTTCCACTAACACACAAGCTGATTCAGACTCTGGGCTGCTCCCCGTTCGCTCGCCGCTACTGGGGGAATCTCGGTTGATTTCTTTTCCTCGGGGTACTTAGATGTTTCAGTTCCCCCGGTTCGCCTCGTTAACCTATGTATTCAGTTAACGATAGTGCAACGAATTGCACTGGGTTTCCCCATTCGGACATCGCCGGGTCAAAGGTTCATATCACCTCGCCGGCGCTTTTCGCAGATTAGCACGTCCTTCATCGCCTCTGACTGCCAGGGCATCCACCGTGTACGCTTAGTCGCTTAACCTCACAACCCGAAGATGTTTCACTTCTGATTGCGAAAATTTGAGAGACTCGAACACACCATTTAAGATGTGTCGTTTCAATTTTCAGCTTGATCCAGATTTTTAAAGAGCAAATATCTCAAACGTGACTCGCAAGTCAGTTTTGAGATATGACGGCAGGTGACTTTCACTCACGAACCAGCAAGTGGCGTCCCCTAGGGGATTCGAACCCCTGTTACCGCCGTGAAAGGGCGGTGTCCTGGGCCTCTAGACGAAGGGGACACTGAAGTCTCAATCGCAAGACGCCTTGCTATTTACTTTTCATCAGACAATCTGTGTGAGCACTGCAAAGGCAGGTTCTTTAAGGTAAGGAGGTGATCCAACCGCAGGTTCCCCTACGGTTACCTTGTTACGACTTCACCCCAGTCATGAATCACAAAGTGGTAAGCGCCCTCCCGAAGGTTAAGCTACCTACTTCTTTTGCAACCCACTCCCATGGTGTGACGGGCGGTGTGTACAAGGCCCGGGAACGTATTCACCGTAGCATTCTGATCTACGATTACTAGCGATTCCGACTTCATGGAGTCGAGTTGCAGACTCCAATCCGGACTACGACGCACTTTATGAGGTCCGCTTGCTCTCGCGAGGTCGCTTCTCTTTGTATGCGCCATTGTAGCACGTGTGTAGCCCTACTCGTAAGGGCCATGATGACTTGACGTCATCCCCACCTTCCTCCAGTTTATCACTGGCAGTCTCCTTTGAGTTCCCGGCCTAACCGCTGGCAACAAAGGATAAGGGTTGCGCTCGTTGCGGGACTTAACCCAACATTTCACAACACGAGCTGACGACAGCCATGCAGCACCTGTCTCAGAGTTCCCGAAGGCACCAATCCATCTCTGGAAAGTTCTCTGGATGTCAAGAGTAGGTAAGGTTCTTCGCGTTGCATCGAATTAAACCACATGCTCCACCGCTTGTGCGGGCCCCCGTCAATTCATTTGAGTTTTAACCTTGCGGCCGTACTCCCCAGGCGGTCGACTTAACGCGTTAGCTCCGGAAGCCACGCCTCAAGGGCACAACCTCCAAGTCGACATCGTTTACGGCGTGGACTACCAGGGTATCTAATCCTGTTTGCTCCCCACGCTTTCGCACCTGAGCGTCAGTCTTTGTCCAGGGGGCCGCCTTCGCCACCGGTATTCCTCCAGATCTCTACGCATTTCACCGCTACACCTGGAATTCTACCCCCCTCTACAAGACTCTAGCCTGCCAGTTTCGAATGCAGTTCCCAGGTTGAGCCCGGGGATTTCACATCCGACTTGACAGACCGCCTGCGTGCGCTTTACGCCCAGTAATTCCGATTAACGCTTGCACCCTCCGTATTACCGCGGCTGCTGGCACGGAGTTAGCCGGTGCTTCTTCTGCGGGTAACGTCAATCGATGAGGTTATTAACCTCACCGCCTTCCTCCCCGCTGAAAGTACTTTACAACCCGAAGGCCTTCTTCATACACGCGGCATGGCTGCATCAGGCTTGCGCCCATTGTGCAATATTCCCCACTGCTGCCTCCCGTAGGAGTCTGGACCGTGTCTCAGTTCCAGTGTGGCTGGTCATCCTCTCAGACCAGCTAGGGATCGTCGCCTAGGTGAGCCGTTACCCCACCTACTAGCTAATCCCATCTGGGCACATCTGATGGCAAGAGGCCCGAAGGTCCCCCTCTTTGGTCTTGCGACGTTATGCGGTATTAGCTACCGTTTCCAGTAGTTATCCCCCTCCATCAGGCAGTTTCCCAGACATTACTCACCCGTCCGCCGCTCGCCGGCAAAGTAGCAAGCTACTTTCCGCTGCCGCTCGACTTGCATGTGTTAGGCCTGCCGCCAGCGTTCAATCTGAGCCATGATCAAACTCTTCAATTTAAGTTTGATGCTCGTGAATTAAACTTCGTAATGAATTACGCATGTTCACTCAGAGACTTGGTATTCATTTATTGTCCGAAGACATTAAGAATCCATGTCACTTTGAGTGCCCACACAGATTGTCTGATAAATTGTTAAAGAGCAGTGCCGCTTCGTTTTCGCTGCGGCGCGGGGTGTGCATATTACGCTTTCCCGCTTCAGAGTCAAGCGTTTATTTTCGCTATTCTCTGCTGACCCGGCGGCGTGTGTGCCGTTGTTCCGTGTCAGTGGAGGCGCATTATAGGGAGTTATTCTGATGTGACAAGAGGAAATTTAAAAAAAGTTTCCATCCGCGTTTTTTTTCACCAATAGAGGTGAAATCAAGCTACAAATTGTTCTATTTGATGTATCTGCAACCACAATCACATTCGCGGTGGCATAATTATCAGCATGAATCTTTAAGGAATAAAAGCGATGCCATTAAGCGCGCAACAGCTGGCCGCCCAAAAAAACCTGTCGTATGTGCTGGCAGAAAAGCTGGCTCAGCGAATTTTAGCGGGTAAATATGCCCCGGGTAGCATCCTGCCGGGTGAAATGGAGCTGGGTGAGCAGTTTGGGGTGAGCCGTACCGCGGTTCGCGAGGCGGTGAAAACCCTGACGGCAAAAGGTATGGTGCTTCCACGCCCGCGTATTGGCACACGCGTGATGCCACAGAGTAACTGGAATTTTCTCGATCAGGAGCTGCTCTCCTGGTGGATGACGGAAGATAACTTTCATCAGGTTGTCGATCACTTTCTGGTGATGCGCAGCAGTCTTGAACCTCAGGCATGTCTGCTTGCCGCCACGCTTGGCACGGCAGAGCAAAAAGCGCAGCTTAACGCATTGATGGAAGAGATGGTGTTTCTGAAAAAACACTTCAACCGCGAACGCTGGGTTGAAGTCGATATGGCCTGGCATGAACATATCTATATGATGAGCGCCAATCCGTTCCTCACCTCGTTTGCCTCATTATTGCATTCGGTGTACCACACTTACTTTACCTCTATTACACAAAACGACGTGGTAAAACTGGAATTGCATCAGGCGATAGTAGATGCCATTCAGGAAAGCGACGGGCAGCGAGCCCTGAGTGCGTGCCAGGCATTACTGGCTGCGCCAACCCACCAGCAGGTAAATAGATGACAAAGAAAAAAGCGCGCAGCATGGCCGGATTGCCGTGGATTGCAGCCATGGCGTTTTTTATGCAGGCACTGGATGCCACCATCCTCAACACCGCGCTTCCCGCTATTGCGCAAAGCCTTAACCGCTCCCCGCTGGCGATGCAGTCCGCCATCATCAGCTACACCCTGACGGTCGCAATGTTAATTCCGGTTAGCGGCTGGCTGGCCGACCGCTTCGGTACCCGCAGAGTTTTCATGCTGGCCGTAACACTCTTTACGCTCGGTTCGCTGGCCTGTGCGCTCTCCTCGTCCTTAACGGAACTGGTTATCTTCCGCGTATTACAGGGCATTGGCGGCGCGATGATGATGCCCGTGGCGCGCCTTGCCTTATTACGAGCCTACCCTCGAAGCGAACTGCTTCCCGTGCTCAACTTCGTCACCATGCCGGGACTGGTCGGCCCGATACTTGGCCCGGTACTCGGTGGCGTGTTTGTCACCTGGGCAAGCTGGCACTGGATCTTCCTGATTAATATTCCGATTGGCGTTGCGGGGCTGCTGTATGCCCGCAAATATATGCCTAACTTCACCACGCCAAGACGCAGCTTCGACATGGGGGGCTTTTTCCTGTTTGGCCTGAGCCTGGTGCTCTTCTCCAGCGGGATGGAGCTGTTTGGCGAGAAGATCGTCGCGACATGGATGGCGCTCTCCGTTATCCTCGCCGGGATTCTGCTGTTCCTTTTTTATATACGTCACGCGCGCCGTCACCCGACGCCGTTAATCTCTCTTGGGCTCTTCAACACCCGAACCTTTTCCGTCGGGATCGCGGGAAACATTGCCTCGCGTCTGGGAACCGGCTGCGTACCGTTCCTGATGCCACTGATGCTGCAGGTCGGTTTCGGCTATCCGGCCCTGATTGCCGGCTGCATGATGGCCCCTACGGCGATGGGCTCGATTCTGGCAAAATCGACCGTGACGCAGGTGCTACGCTGGTTTGGCTATCGCAAGACGCTGGTTGGCGTGACGGTCTTTATTGGCCTGATGATTGCGCAGTTCTCGCTGCAGTCCGCCTCGCTTCCTGTCTGGATGCTGATCCTGCCGCTGTTTGTGCTGGGCATGGCGATGTCGACGCAGTTCACATCAATGAACACCATCACCCTTGCGGATCTGACCGACGAGAACGCCAGTAGCGGCAACAGCGTGCTGGCAGTCACCCAGCAGCTGTCGATCAGTTTAGGGGTGGCCGTGAGCGCGGCGGTACTGCGGTTTTATGAAGGTTTCGACAGCGCGAACACCGTCGAGCAGTTCCACTATACCTTTATCACCATGGGCGCACTCACCGTCGTTTCAGCGCTGGTCTTTATGCTGTTAAAACCGAAAGATGGCCGTAACCTGATAAAAGAACGCCATAAGGCGAAAGCTAAACCGAACCCCGTTCCATCAGAACAGGAGTAAGCTGCAGGCGTTGCTGCTGCAGCGTGGGCTGAGCCATTCGGTGGATCAACACATCGATGGCCAGCTCGCCCAGCTCATCTTTTGGCTGATGGATGGTAGTGAGCGGCGGCGTCATATAGCTGGCCAGCTCAATATCATCGTAGCCGATTACCGCCATATCGTCGGGAACACGCAAACCGGCCTGATATAACGCCTGATAGGCGCCAAACGCCATGGCGTCGTTGCCGATAAACACCGCCTGCGGACGCTGCGGCTGCGCCAGCAGCGTCTGCATCGCTTCAAAACCACCGTGAAACTCAAAATCACCGGTAATACGGTACCCTTCCGGCACCGAAAGGCCCGCCCGCGCCATCGCGGCGAGATACCCTTCCAGTCGCAAACGCGCCGGGGTTTTGTCCAGCGGACCGGTAATACAGGCGATGCGGGTATAGCCTTTATCGATGAGATACTGGGTGGCCATATCGCCCCCCAGCAGGGAGTTATCCTGAATAAGATCGCTGGTGCCGTCGAACGGCGCCCAGTCCATCATCACCGTGGGAATGGAGGGGTAGCGCTGGATAATCTCTTTCGAGGGCTGGTGCGTTTCGGTACACAGCAGCAGTAGCCCGTCGACGCGTTTTTGCATCAGCGTTTCCAGGTTACGGTTCATGCGCTGCTCGTCCCCTTCGGTATTGCACAGCACCAGGCTGTAGCCACGCTCGAAGCAGCTGCGCTCCACGCCACGAACCAGCTCAGAATAAAAGGGATTGGTACTGGCGGTGATCAGCATACCGATCGTACGCGTCTGATTGAGCTTAAGGCTGCGCGCCAGCGCAGACGGCGCATAGTTGAGATCTTTTACTGCCGCTTCGACTTTTTCCCGAATCGCCTCGCTGACGAAGCGATCGTTATTAATGACGTGAGACACCGTCGAGGTAGAAACGCCCGCCAGGCGAGCGACATCTTTCATTGTGGCCAAGCGTTACCCCTGCTGACTTAAGAATTCATCGATCTCTTTACGCCACGGAACGGAAGGCTGAGCGCCCTTGCGCGTCACCGCAATCGCGGCAGCCGCATGCGCGAAGCGGATCGCATCATCCATACTCTTGCCTTCCAGCAGCGCGGTCACCAGTGCACCATTGAAGGTATCTCCCGCTGCAATGGTATCAATCGCCTTCACCTTAAAGCCCGGCACGCGACGGCCTTCACCGTTTACGCTTGCCCATACCCCACGGCTGCCCAGGGTGATGATCACCGTTCCGATGCCTTTGTCGTGCAGCGCACGCGCGGCTCGCGCGGCATCATCATCGTTTTCAACACGAATGCCCGTCAGCTTTTCAGCTTCGGTTTCGTTCGGCGTGATGATGTCCACCAGCGCCAGCAGCTCGTCAGATAATACACGGGCAGGGGCCGGATTAAGTACGACAGTGGTATGATTTTCATGCGCGATGTTGGCCGCGGCCAGCACGCTTTCAACCGGTGACTCCAGCTGCATGAGCAGGGCTTCCGCTCCGGCGATGAGTGCACGTTGCGCTTCTACGCGCTCCGTCGTCAACGCTGCATTAGCGCCAGCATGAATACCGATAACATTCTCACCTTCTGCGTTGACGAAAATCAGCGCCACGCCGGTAGACTCCCCTGCAACAACGCTGACCGGTGCGATATCAATGTTGTCGCTTGCCAGCTGCTTGCGTACGCGTTCACCGGTATCGTCATCGCCCGTGCAGGCAATAAACGCAATATTCGCTCCGCTGCGGCCAGCGGCAACGGCCTGGTTTGCCCCTTTACCGCCAAAAGCGACCTGATACTGGCTACCCGTGACGGTTTCGCCCGGTGCAGGGAACGATTCAAGGTTAAGAATGTGATCGGCATTGATACTGCCAAGGACGACGAGGTTGCCTGCGGTTTTCATGGTTGGGTTGTCCATCTGAGAGCGCCACCGGTGTTACCCGGTGGCGTATGCCACACTTTTCTTTATTGGTGTCCCTCAGGCCGCCAGTGACGACCTGATTCGCCTTTTACTGCTTGATAACCAGTTTCAGGTCAACAGGGTATTTAGCCTGAACTTTTTCGCCCTTCAGCACTTTGTCGGCAGTTTCAACGCCAGTGGCGCCAATCTGCTCAGGCAGCTGAGCGATGGTCGCAGCCAGTTTGCCATCGTTTACTGCTTTTTCACCATCCGGCGTGCCGTCAAATCCGACAACCATCACATCAGATTTACCTGCAGTCTGCAGGGCACGCAGCGCGCCCAGCGCCATTTCGTCGTTCTGCGCGAAGACCGCCTGTACGTCAGGATGTGCGGTCAGCAGGTTCTGCATGACGTTCAGACCTTTAGTACGGTCGAAGTCCGCAGGCTGACTGGCCAGTACGTTGAATTTATGCGCTGCAACCGCCTGCTGGAAGCCTTCGCCACGCTCGCGGGCGGCAGACGTACCGGCAATCCCCTGCAGTTCGATAACTTTCGCGCCTTCGCCTGCTTTCTTCGCAATGTAGTCACCCGCGATTTTGCCGCCCAGCACGTTGTCAGACGCGATATGGCTCACCACGTCGCCTTTGGTTGCCTGACGGTCCAGGGTGATCACCGGAATTTTTGCCTGGTTTGCCATCTTCACGGCGTTGCCTACGGCATCAGAATCGGTTGGGTTGATCAGCAGAATCTTGGTGCCACGAACGGTTAAGTCCTGAACGTTAGCCAGCTCTTTCGCCGGGTTGTTCTGTGAATCCAGTACCACCAGGTTATAGCCCAGTTTATCCGCTTCTTTCTGCGCACCGTCCTTCAGGGAGACGAAGAACGGGTTGTTCAGCGTAGAGACAACCAGCGCGATGGTATCTTTCGCCATGGCGTTAGCACTTACGGTTGCGCTCAGCGCGACAGCGGAAACCAGGGTAGCCAGTTTTTTCATGTTCATATCTAAGATGTCCTGTAGTGTCGTCAGTTACTGTTTTTTGTTGTCTACCAGTACCGCCAGCAAAATCACCACTGCCTTAACGATCATCTGGTAATAGGAGGAAACACCTAACAAATTCAAACCATTATTCAGGAAACCGAGAATCAGTGCGCCGATCAATGTCCCAACAATGCGACCTTTACCGCCCGCCAGACTCGTACCGCCCAGAACCACTGCTGCAATGGCATCCAGCTCATACCCCGTACCCGCCGTCGGCTGCGCGGAAGAGAGGCGCGCCACTTCGATGATGCCCGCCAGTGACGCCAGCAGACCGCACAGGGAATACACGATGACTTTGACTTTATTAACGCTAATCCCGGACAGGCGCGTTGCCGCTTCGTTACCGCCCAGCGCATAGATGTAACGACCCAGACGGGTATGGTGCAGCATGTACCACGCCGCCAGGAAGACGATAGCCATGATCCAGACCGGGGTCGGGACGCCCAGCGGGCGACCGATACCGAACCAGCCAAACAGATCGGCGTTATCGGTGAAGCCAGTATTGACCGGGCTGCCGTTGGTATAAACCATGGTCACCCCGCGCAGCAGCAGCATCATCACCAGGGTTGCGATGAACGCCTGAACGCGGCCTTTTGCCACAATCACGCCGGTGACGGCGCCAATCGCCGCGCCTGCCGCCAGGGCCGCGGCCACGGCCACCAGCGCGTTAACTTCAATCCCGACAAGCGAAGCGGCGATCGCGCCGGTGAGGGCCAGCAGGGAACCGACGGACAGATCGATCCCTGAGGTCAAAATCACCAGCGTCATGCCGACCGCCATAATGGCGTTCACCGACGTCTGCTGCAGAATGTTGAACAGGTTATTTACGGTGAAGAAATTCGGGCTCATGGTCGACACAATCGCGATCAGCACCAGCAGGGCAATCAGCGATTTTTGCTCCATCAGCCACGCCTTTGTGAAATAGCGGCGACCAGAAACAGCCTGGGTTGTCATCTTCTTACTCCTGATTCACGCGATTAAGCTTGCCCACAGCGGCAGCCATCAGAACTTCCTGGGTGGCCTGCTCGCGAGTGAATTCACCGCCGAGATGCCCTTCATGCATGACGATAATACGATCGCTCATGCCTAATACTTCTGGCATCTCGGAAGAGACCAGAATGATGCTCAGACCGTCGGCCTTGAACTGGTTAATCAGCTGATAGATCTCTTTTTTCGCCCCCACGTCCACGCCGCGGGTTGGCTCGTCGAGGATCAACACTTTCGGGCGCGTCATCAGCCCGCGCGCAATCGCCACTTTCTGCTGATTCCCGCCGGACAACAGGCCAATCGCCTGCTCCATCGACGGGGTTTTAACGTTAAAGAGACGGATGAAATCGCTGACCGCCTGCTGCTCGTCTTTATGCTTCAGGCTGCCGCCGCTGTGGCTGAAATAGCGCAGCGCGGTGAGGGACATGTTCTCTTTTACCGACATGCCCAGCACTAAGCCGTCGCGTTTGCGGTCTTCGGAGATATAGACGATGCCGTTCGCCAGACCATCCTGCGGGGAACGGGTGACCACTTCATGGCCGTCGAGGGTGACATAACCGCTGGTGCGCGGCAGTGCGCCGTACAACACTTTCATCAGCTCGGTACGTCCCGCGCCCATCAGGCCCGCCACGCCCAGGATCTCGCCCTGGCGCAGGGTAAAGGTGACGTCGTTCACACCCGGACCGCAGAGGTTGTCCACCTTCAGGCGGATCTCACCCGGCGCTTTATCCAGATGCGGATACTGATCTTCCAGCTTACGTCCCACCATCATTTCGATGAGCGTATCTTCGGTCAGCGTGGCCACTTCGCGCTCGGCAATAAACTGCCCGTCGCGGAAGACGGTGACGTCATCGCAGATTTCAAAGATCTCTTTCATGCGGTGAGAAATATAGACAATCCCGCGCCCCTGCGATTTCAGCTCGCGGATAACGCGGAACAGGGATTCGGTTTCGGTATCGGTCAGGGCGTCGGTCGGTTCATCCATAATGATGACCTTCGACTCAAAGCTCAGCACCTTCGCGATTTCCACCATCTGCTGATCGCCGATGGAGAGATCGCCGACCAGCCGGTCGCTCTTAAAGCGCAGGTTCAGCTTCGCCAGCAGCTTGTCGGCTTCGGCATACATGGTTTTCCAGTCGATCTTACCGAAGCGATTCACGAACTCACGGCCGAGGAAGATGTTCTCCGCAATGGTGAGCTGTGGGATCAGGTTCAGCTCCTGGTGAATAATGCCGATACCCGCTTCCTGAGAAGATTTCGGGCCAGTGAAGGTGGTTTCTTTACCCAGCCAGAGGAGTGAACCGGCATCGCGTTGATAGATACCGGTCAGCACTTTCATCATGGTGGATTTGCCGGCGCCGTTTTCGCCCACCAGCGCCATTACGCGCCCGGGATAAACGTTCAGCGCCGCGCCGGAGAGGGCTTTTACGCCCGGGAACGACTTATCGATCCCTTTGAGTTGCAGTAATGCGTCCATGATGGCCTCAGAAGGTGACGCCAGCACAGAGAATGATATTCGCATACGGGGAACACTCCCCGCTGCGAATCACCGCCTGACTGTCTGCGGTTTGTTGTTTGAATTGTTCGTGCGTTGTGTAACGAATTTCGATGGTGTTTCCCTGGTGTTGTTGCAGCTGCTCAAGATGGCTGAGCAACGTTTCGTGGAGTTGCGGATTATGTTGTTTGATTTCCGCCGCGAGAATGGCCGCCTCAACCTGCATCTCCGCGGTCACCACGTCCAGTACCTGCATAAACGAAGGTACGCCCTGCGTTAACGCCATATCGATACGGGTTGTGCTGCGCGGAACCGGTAAGCCTGCATCGCAAACCACCAGCGTATCGGTATGCCCAAGACGGGAAATAACCGATGAGATTTCTGAGTTGAGTACAGTGCCTTTCTTCATTTTCTTGCTCCACTAGCGAAACGTTTCGCTAAAAGAAGTGTAGCCTCAGAAATGTTCAGAAAACCACCATGACGTAACAGATTTGTGATCGACGTCGAAACGTTTCGCTAAGTGAAATATTGATGGGAGAAATTGCCCGCCGGCGCTTCGCTTGCACGGGCCTACGGGTTTGGTAGGCCGGGTAAGCGCAGCGCCACCCGGCATTTTCGAAAGGACTTAAATCTCGACCTGCGTACCCAGCTCTATCACGCGGTTAGGCGGGATCTCAAACTGGTCAGGCGCGCGCAGGGCGTTACGCTGCAGGATCAGGTACAGCTTGCCGCGCAGGCGCAAATACCACGGGCGCTTGCCGATGATCAGCGACTCGTGAGACATAAAGAACGACGTCTCCATCATCCGGCAGCTCAGCCCTTCCAGACCGCAGCGGTGGAACACCTCTTCCACGTTTGGCGTTTCACGCCAGCCGTAGCTCGCCACCACGCGCCAGAATGTCGGGGAGAGCTGCTCGATTTGCACGCGACGCACGTTATGAACGTAAGGCGCATCTTCGGTGCGCAGCGTCAGCAGGATCACGCGCTCGTGCAGCACTTTGTTGTGCTTGAGGTTATGCATCAGCGCGAACGGGATGACGTTCAGGGCGCGAGACATGTACACCGCAGTGCCCGGCACGCGGACCGGCGGAGATTTCTCCAGCGAAGCGATCATCGCCTCCAGAGAATTCCCGTGCTCATGCATGCGCCGCAGCAGGCGGAAACGCTCGCTTTTCCAGGTGGTCATGACGATGAACATCACCAGACCCAGCGTCAGTGGCAGCCAGCCGCCGGAGACAATCTTGTCGAGGTTCGCGGAGAACAGCGGCACGTCAATACACAGGAAGCCCACCAGAATCATCGCCACGAGGAATTTATTCCAGTGCCAGTTTCGGTACGCCACCGTAGTGGAGAGAAGCGATGTCAGCACCATCGTACCGGTTACTGCAATACCGTACGCCGCCGCCAGGTTACTGGAGTGCTCGAAGCTGACGATAACAATCACAACCGCGAAATAGAGCAGCCAGTTAACGAACGGGATGTAGATCTGGCCCGACTCCATCTCTGAAGTATGGATGATGCGCATCGGCGAGAGATACCCCAGACGCACGGCCTGGCGCGTCAGAGAAAACACGCCGGAAATCACCGCCTGAGAGGCAATGACGGTCGCCAGCGTCGCCAGGATCAGCATCGGCACCAGCGCCCAGTCAGGCGCCAGCAGGAAGAACGGGTTCTTTATCGCTTCCGGATTTTTGAGCAACAGCGCGCCCTGGCCAAAGTAGTTCAGCACCAGCGACGGCAGCACCACAATAAACCAGGCCACGCGGATAGGCAGTTTCCCGAAGTGACCCATGTCAGCATACAGCGCTTCAACGCCGGTGATGGAGAGCACGACCGCCCCCAGCGCCACGAAGGAAACCACTTTGTATTCGAGGAAGAAATGCACGGCCCAGTAGGGGTTCAGCGCATGCAGCACTTCCGGGTTAGCAATAATGCTGCGCAAGCCAAGCGCGGCCAGGATCAGGAACCAGGCCAGCATAATTGGTGCAAACAGTTTACCCACCAGCCCGGTACCGTGCTTCTGGATCACAAACAGCAGCGTCAGCACGATTATCGCCAGCGGGACCACCCACGTATCAAGCTGCGGCGCGATAATCTCCAGCCCCTCTATCGCCGAGAGGACCGAAATCGCGGGCGTAATAACCACCTCTCCATAGAAGAAGCTGCCGCCAATCAGGCCGATAATCACCAGCACGGAGGTCATTCTGGCGGAGGTGTTGCGCCCTGCAAGGGACATCAGGGTCAGGATACCGCCTTCGCCCGCGTTATCAGCGCGCATAACGAAGGAAAGATATTTAACAGAAACCACCAGGATCAGCAGCCAGAAGATGAGGGACAGGAAGCCAAATACGGCATCGCGCTCAACACCAAAGCCAAACTGGCCGGACAGACATTCACGAAGCGTATAAAGCGGGCTGGTGCCAATATCACCGTAGACAACCCCGATCGCCGCAAGCGTTATTGCGGGTAATGATTGCTTATTATCAGTGCTCATAGACTAGTCTTTTCGTTTGAATAACAAATGTGTTCCTGGTCCCTTGGCCCACAAAAAGCGCACAGTATGCACGATTCAATGCAAAATCGTACCCCTAAATGCAACCGCATTAATGTAGCGCAAAGAAAATTGCGCCGCACTTCAGTCTATTACCAGCCCTGACTGAAACGTCTATACTCGCTTCAATTGGCCGCCACGACGGCGAAAGGATGCAAAACTATTATGGCTCACTCACATTTATTAGCAGAAAGAATTTCCCGCCTCAGCAGCGCGCTGGAGAAAGGCCTTTTCGAGCGTAGCCACGCCATTCGCCTCTGTTTACTGGCGGCGTTGAGCGGTGAAAGCGTGTTTCTGCTTGGGCCACCGGGCATCGCCAAAAGCCTGATTGCCCGCAGGCTTAAGTTTGCTTTTCAGAACGCCCGCGCGTTTGAATACCTGATGACCCGCTTTTCTACCCCGGAAGAGGTGTTTGGCCCCCTTTCCATTCAGGCGCTGAAAGATGAAGGGCGCTACGAGCGTTTGACGGCGGGGTATCTGCCTGAGGCAGAAATTGTCTTTCTTGATGAGATCTGGAAAGCGGGACCGGCCATTCTGAACACCCTGCTCACGGCGATAAACGAACGTCGGTTCCGTAACGGCGCCAGTGAAGAGAAAATCCCGATGCGCCTGCTGGTGGCCGCCTCTAACGAACTGCCCGAAGCCGACAGCAGCCTGGAAGCGCTGTATGACCGTATGCTCATCCGCCTGTGGCTGGACAAAGTACAGGATAAGTCTAACTTCCGCTCCATGCTGATCAGCCAGCAGGATGAAAGTGAAAACCCGGTATCCGCTTCGCTGCAGGTGACGGATGAAGAGTATTACCAGTGGCAGCAGGATATTGGCAAAATCACATTGCCGGACGCGGTATTCGAGCTGATCTATCTGCTGCGTCAGCAGCTTGATCATCTTCCTTCTGCGCCCTATGTCTCCGATCGCCGCTGGAAAAAAGCGATCCGCCTCCTGCAGGCCAGCGCCCTATTTAGCGGCCGCGATGCTGTTGCCCCCATCGATCTGATCCTGCTGAAAGATTGCCTCTGGCACGACGCGGAAGGCATGAATCTGATGCAGCAGCAGCTTGACGTTTTGATGACCGGACACGCGTGGGGACAGCAGGCGATGCTCAACCAGCTGGGGGCGATTGCCCAGCGGCGTATCCAGCTTCAGCAGCAGCAAAGTGATAAAACCGCGCTGAAAGTGAATCGCCTGGGGGGGATGTTCGCCCGCAAACCGCACTATGAATTACCCGCCGAACTCACCAGCCCGACGCTGACCCTGCTGCTCCAGCAGCCGCTCAAGCTGCATGATATGCAGGTGGTGCACGTGACGATTGAGCGCGAGGCGCTGGCGCAGTGGCTGGATAAGGGCGGAGAGATCCGCGGAAAGCTCAACGGCATCGGTTTCGCGCAGCCGCTGAATATGGAAGTGGACAGCAGCCAGCACCTGGTGATCCGCGACGTCAGCCTGCAGGGCTCGCGTCTCGCGCTTCCGGGAACCGCCTCTGACAGCGTTCCCGAAGAGATTAAGCAGCAGCTGGACGCGCTGGATACCGAATGGCACCAGCAGCACACCCGCTTTAGCGAGCAGCAAAAATGCCTCTTTATTCATAGCGACTGGTTAGGTCGCATTGAAGCCAGCCTGCAGGACGTCAGCGCGCAGATTAAACAGGCGCGTCAATGCTAACTCTGGATACGCTTAACGTCATGCTGGCCGTCAGCGAGGAAGGGTTGATCGAAGAAGTGGTCATAACCCTTCTGGCTTCGCCGCAGCTGGCAGCCTTCTTTGAAAAATTTCCGAAGCTCAAAAAGGCGATGACGGACGATCTTCCGCGCTGGCGCGAAAATTTGCGTCAGCGCTTCAGGGAGACCGAAGTTCCGCCTGAGTTAACGGAAGAGGTGGCCTGCTATCAGCAGTGCCAGCGGCTCTCCACGCCGCAGTTTATCGTCCAGCTTCCGCAAACCCTGACGTTGCTCGACAAGGTCCACTCCCCGTTTGCCAGCCAGGCCCGGGGGCTGGTCACGGACAACGCCACGTTCACTCCCGCACTGCACACCCTCTTTTTACAGCGCTGGCGTCTCAGCCTGGTGGTGCAGGCCACCACGCTAAACCAGCAGCTGCTGGATGAAGAGCGCGAACAGCTGCTCAGTGAAGTTCAGGAACGCATGACCTTAAGCGGCCAGCTTGAGCAGGTGCTGGTGGAAAATGAGAACGCGGCAGGACGTCTCTGGGATATGAGCGCCGGACAGCTCCGGCGCGGGGACTATCAGTTGATCGTCAAATACGGCGATTTTCTGACGCAGCAGCCCGAATTGATGAAGCTTGCAGAACAGCTGGGTCGCTCAAGGGAGGCGAAGTCAGTTCCAAAGAAAGACGCCCCGATGGAAACCTTCCGCACCCTGGTGCGTGAACCGGCCACCGTTCCGGAGCAGGTCGACGGGCTCCAGCAGAGCGATGATATTCTGCGTCTGCTGCCCACGGAGCTGAGCACGCTGGGGATGACCGAGCTGGAGTATGAGTTTTACCGTCGACTGGTGGAAAAACAGCTCCTTACCTACCGGCTGCACGGTGAAGCCTGGCGCGAGAAAATCAGCCAGCGTCCGGTCGTTCATCAGGATTTTGATGAACAGCCGCGCGGACCCTTCATCGTTTGCGTGGATACATCCGGATCGATGGGTGGGTTTAACGAGCAGTGTGCAAAAGCGTTTTGTCTGGCGCTGATGCGCGTGGCGCTCGCCGATCGTCGTCGCTGCTTCATCATGCTGTTCTCCAGCGAAGTCGTAGGCTATGAGCTGACGAACCAGCAGGGGATCGAGCATGCAATCCGCTTCCTGAGCCAGCGTTTTCGCGGCGGCACCGATCTGGCCAGCTGTTTTCGCAGCATCGTTGAGCGGATGCAGGGCGGCGACTGGTACGACGCTGACGCGGTGGTGATTTCCGATTTTATCGCCCAGCGGCTGCCGGATGACGTGATAACTAAAGTGAAGGAATTACAGCGTGTGCATCAGCACCGTTTTCATGCAGTGGCGATGTCCGCCCATGGAAAACCCGGCATCATGCGCATCTTCGATCATATCTGGCGCTTTGATACCGGGTTGCGTAGCCGCCTGCTCAGACGCTGGCAGCGTTAATTACAGAAGAGAGCCGACGCTTTCGCGAACCTGCTGAGGCCAGACGCCACACTGAACCTGACCAATATGGGGCAGTTGAAGTAGCAGCATGGTCAGACGGGACTGGCCGATACCGCCGCCAATCGTCTGCGGCATCTCCCCACGCAGCAGCGCCTGGTGCCACTCCAGTTTGAGACGATCTTCATCACCGGTCACCGCCAGCTGGCGCTTCAGCGCGTCAGCATCCACGCGGATCCCCATAGAAGAAAGCTCGAATGCGTCTTCCAGTACCGGGTTCCAGACCAGAATATCGCCGTTCAGACCGGCAAATTCACCCTCACCGGTGGTGCTCCAGTCATCATAATCTGGCGCACGAACGTCATGGCGCTTACCGTCAGACAGCTTGCCGCCGATCCCAATCAGGAACACCGCACCCAGCTCTTTAGCAATCGCGCGCTCGCGGCCTTTGGCATCCAGATCCGGGAAACGGGTCAGCAATTCCTGGCTGTGCACAAAGTGGATCGTATCCGGCAGGAACGGTGCCAGACCAAACGCTTTGCTTACGGCCGCTTCGGTTGCTTTGATCCCGGCGTAGATCGCCTCAACGGTGGATTTCAGCGTGCCGACATGACGCTCGCCATCACCCATCACGCGCTCCCAGTCCCACTGGTCAACATAAACGGAATGAATCGGAGAAAGGCGGTCTTCATCGGGGCGAAGGGCTTTCATGTGCGTGTAGAGCCCTTCGCCCGCGCTGAAGTCGTGTTGTCCCAGGGTCTGACGCTTCCATTTCGCCAGTGAATGAACCACTTCGAACTGAGCATCTGGCAGTGTTTTCACTTTCACCTGTACCGCTTTTTCGCATCCAGAGAGGTTATCCTGCGTCCCGTCACCCACGCGGCTGAGGATCGGCGCCTGGACTTCAATCAGCCCAAGCTTCTCTTCCAGCTGGCGGGAAAAATGGGATTTTACGAAACTGATCTGGCGTTGTTTTGCGATGTAAGCGGTTTTCATTATTTATACTCCTGCGTCCTGTTGATATTGATTAAGCAACAGAAATGACACCTTATTCAATAACCCATCAACAAAAAGCCGTCTTCACTTTTGATTCGATAAAATAAGGCGCTAGAATAGAGTGATTCATTAATCTTCATAAGAAAAAGCTATGGAAAATTATCAGATCGACAATCTTGACCGCGGCATTCTGGAGGCGTTAATGGCCAATGCCCGTACCGCCTACGCCGAACTGGCGAAACAGTTTGGCGTCAGCCCGGGAACCATTCACGTTCGCGTAGAGAAGATGAAGCAGGCAGGGATCATTACCGGTGCTCGCATTGACGTCAGCCCGAAGCAGCTGGGTTACGACGTCTGCTGCTTCATCGGCATCATTCTTAAAAGCGCCAAAGACTACCCTTCCGCCCTGGCGAAACTGAACGCGCTGGATGAAGTCACCGAGGCGTACTACACCACCGGGCACTACAGCATCTTTATTAAAGTCATGTGCCGATCCATCGACGCGCTCCAGCAGGTACTTATCAACAAGATCCAAACAATCGATGAAATTCAGTCCACCGAGACCCTGATCTCCCTGCAAAACCCGATCATGCGTACCATCCGCCCGTGATCGGGCAAATCCATTCCCACATTTTCCACAGGTAGATCCCAGCTCGTTCACAGCGTACAATGGCCGTCTCTTTATCTGGGCGAGCGATCAATGGCGGACATTACCCTTATCAGCGGCAGCACCCTGGGTGGTGCAGAATACGTAGCGGAACATCTGGCTGAAAAGCTGGAAGAGGCGGGCTTTTCTACGGAAACCCTGCACGGCCCGTTGCTGGAAGATCTCCCGACTGACGGGGTCTGGCTGCTGATCACCTCCACGCACGGCGCGGGCGATCTGCCGGATAACCTGCAACCTTTATATGATGAACTGCTGGAACAGCAGCCCGATCTGTCAAACGTCCGTTTTGGCGCAGTAGGGATCGGCAGTCGTGAATATGACACCTTTTGCGGGGCAATAGAGAAAGTCGAAGCCGCTGTGACCTCCTGCGGAGCAAAACAGCTGGGTGAAACTCTCAAGATCAACATCCTCGATCATGACATTCCGGAGGATCCAGCCGAGATCTGGCTCGCGGAATGGAAAAATTTACTCAAAACCGATTAAAGATCGCGCGAACAGATGTGGATAACTCAGGGTAAAAGCTCGTATTAACCCGTAGTTATCCAAAGAACAACCGTAGCGTCGTTTTTGGCCTGTGTATAAAGTCGCGATCTGATCCCAGCTTATACGGTCCAGGATCACCGATCATTCACAGCAAACGATCCTTTCTAACTGCATGATCTTCTTTGTGAGATCGGACTTATCCACACGGGTTCGCGATCCTAATAAGAGATCACAATAGAACAGATCTCTAAATAAAAAGATCTTCTTTTTAATAGCCCAGGATCCCAATGCTTTCTCGAAAGACTAAAGTTGAGTAGAATCCACGGCCCGGGCTTCAATCCATTTTCATACCGCTTTACGCGAGGCAGACCACCATGTTTTATCAGGATCCTTTTGACGTCATCATCATTGGCGGGGGTCACGCAGGCACTGAGGCCGCAATGGCCGCAGCGCGAATGGGTCAGCAGACCCTGCTTTTGACACACAATATCGACACGCTGGGACAAATGTCCTGTAATCCGGCGATTGGCGGCATTGGGAAAGGACACCTGGTAAAAGAAGTGGATGCACTTGGCGGCCTGATGGCGAAAGCGATCGATCATGCCGGCATCCAGTTTAGGATACTAAACGCAAGCAAAGGGCCTGCTGTTCGAGCGACCCGTGCACAGGCAGACCGCGTACTTTATCGTCAGGCGGTGCGTACCGCGCTGGAGAACCAGCCGAACCTGATGATCTTCCAGCAGGCGGTCGAAGATCTTATCGTTGAGAACGATCGCGTCGTAGGCGCGGTGACCCAGATGGGCCTCAAATTCCGCGCCAAAGCCGTGGTGTTGACCGTGGGGACATTCCTGGACGGTAAAATTCATATCGGCCTGGATAACTACAGCGGTGGTCGTGCTGGCGATCCGCCGTCTATTCCCTTGTCTCGCCGTCTGCGCGAACTGCCGCTGCGCGTTAGCCGCCTGAAAACCGGTACGCCGCCGCGTATTGATGCGCGTACCATTGATTTCAGCGTGCTGGCGCAACAGCACGGTGACAACCCAATGCCGGTCTTCTCGTTCATGGGCAATGCGGCACAGCATCCGCAGCAGGTGCCGTGCTATATCACGCATACCAACGAGAAAACCCACGATGTGATCCGCAATAACCTCGATCGCAGCCCGATGTACGCTGGCGTGATCGAAGGGATCGGTCCGCGCTACTGCCCGTCGATCGAAGACAAAGTGATGCGCTTCGCCGATCGCAACCAGCACCAGATCTTCCTGGAGCCGGAAGGGCTGACCTCAAACGAAATTTACCCGAACGGCATCTCCACCAGCCTGCCGTTCGACGTGCAGATGCAAATTGTTCGCTCAATGCAGGGTATGGAGAACGCAAAAATCGTTCGCCCTGGCTACGCTATTGAGTACGATTTCTTCGATCCGCGTGACCTGAAGCCGACCCTGGAGAGCAAATTCATCCACGGTCTGTTCTTCGCGGGTCAGATTAACGGCACCACCGGCTACGAAGAAGCTGCTGCACAGGGCCTGCTTGCCGGCCTGAACGCTGCGCGCTTCTCTGCCGAGAAAGAAGGCTGGGCACCCGGCCGTTCTCAGGCGTACCTGGGCGTGCTGGTTGACGATCTCTGCACGCTGGGTACCAAAGAACCGTACCGTATGTTTACCTCTCGCGCAGAATATCGCCTGATGCTGCGTGAAGATAACGCCGACCTTCGTCTGACCGAAATGGGCCGCGAGCTCGGTCTGGTCGATGACGAACGCTGGGCGCGCTTCAACGAGAAGCTGGAGCGCATTGAACAGGAACGTCAGCGTCTGAAAACCACCTGGGTGAATCCGCAGGCGGAAACCGCTGCTGAAGTAAACGCTCACTTAACCGCGCCGCTGTCGCGCGAGGCCAGCGGTGAAGATTTGCTGCGCCGTCCTGAAGTCACCTACGAGAACCTGGTCAAACTGACCGCGTTCGCGCCGGGCCTGGAAGATGCTGAAGCGGCGGAGCAGGTTGAGATCCAGGTGAAGTACGAAGGTTACATCGCGCGTCAGCAGGATGAGATTGAAAAACAGCAGCGTAACGAAAACACGCTGCTGCCGGAAATGCTGGACTACCGCCAGGTGACAGGCCTTTCCAACGAAGTGATCGCTAAGCTGAACGATCACAAACCGGTATCGATCGGCCAGGCTTCCCGCATCTCGGGCGTGACTCCAGCGGCGATTTCGATCCTGCTGGTGTGGCTGAAAAAGCAGGGCATGCTGCGCCGTAGCGCGTAAAGCCTTGAAATTGCCCGGTGGCGCTGCGCTTACCGGGCCTACTGAACTCCGTAGGGCGGGTAAGCGAAGCGCCACCCGCCACTTAAGTCTCTCAACAGGTATTCACCGTGCTCAACAAACTCTCTCGTCTGCTGGATCAGGCAGGTATTTCGCTCACCGATCACCAGAAAAATCAGCTGGTGGCCTATGTCGATATGCTGAACAAATGGAACAAAGCGTACAACCTGACGTCTGTTCGCGACCCCAACGAGATGCTCGTTCGCCACATTCTCGACAGCATCGTGGTTGCCCCCTGGCTGAAAGGTGAACGCTTTATCGACGTGGGGACGGGCCCTGGTCTGCCGGGTATTCCGCTGTCGATTGTTCGCCCTGAGAGCCATTTCACGCTGCTGGACAGCCTCGGCAAACGCGTGCGCTTTTTACGTCAGGTACAGCATGAGCTGAAGCTTGAGAACATCACGCCCGTGCAGAGCAGGGTAGAGGAGTTCCCGGCAGAGCCGCCGTTTGACGGGGTTATCAGCCGCGCATTTGCGTCGCTCAACGATATGGTGAGCTGGTGCAAACACTTACCTGCGGAGAACGGCCGCTTTTATGCGCTGAAAGGGCAGTTGCCAGGCGATGAGATTGAACAGCTTCCGGACGGTTTTGCTGTCGAGTCTATTGAGAAATTAGAGATTCCTCAGCTCGAAGGTGAACGTCACCTGGTGATAATTAAGCCAAACAATTTTTAAAAAATTAATAAAAAATGTGGAATTCGTGCTGTTCTTATCATGTTAAAAAACAGCACAACTAGCGGGGATTTATCGGGCAGCTTTTAACCTCTGTTTCACTAAGGTTTTTCTTCCGGTTAACGAAGTAACTATTATTCACCGAGAAGATAGTCATCTGTGAAAGTATAAGTCTGCTAAAAGTGGAAGGCAGTAACCAGAACGCAATGTTAATTATTTATTAAGAATGTCAATAAAAGGTTTTTATTGTGTACTGGGCTGTTTTGAAAATAGTTACGACGTTTTGCGTTTAATTTCATAAAGATAAATTTCCGCGATTTGCGCCTTTGATAAATACAACCTTATTGCAAATGTGTGTTTTGTGATCTCGTGCACGCTTTATCGTCAACGTTTTCGCGCTGTTTGCAGTTTTGGTCGAAGGTTGACGCTTTCAGCGAAAGTTAAAAAATAGCGGTGGGGAAAAATATTTAAACATTTATTCACCTTTTCGCTACTTAATGTTTGAAATCACGGGTGCGCACCGTATAATTTGACCGCTTTTTGATGCTTGACTCTGAGCCTTAAAGGACGTTTTATACGACACGCGGCATACCTCGAAGGGAGCAGGAGTAAAAACGTGATGTCTGTGTCGCTCTTGAGTAGAAACGTTGCTCGTAAGCTTCTGTTCATTCAGTTTCTGGCTGTGATAGCAAGTGGACTGCTGTTTAGCCTCAAAGACCCCTTCTGGGGCATCTCCGCCGTGTGTGGGGGTTTGGCGGTTGTGCTGCCAAACGTGTTGTTTATGATTTTTGCCTGGCGTCATCAGGCGCATACACCTGCCAAAGGCCGCGTGGCCTGGTCCTTCGCCCTCGGCGAAGTGTGTAAGGTGTTGCTGACCTTTGCTCTACTGGTGATGGCGCTGGCGGTTTTGAAAGTGGTCTTCATGCCGCTGATAGCAACGTGGGTTTTGGTGCTGGTGGTACAAGTTCTGGCTCCAGCTGTAATCAATAACAAAGGGTAAAAGGCATCATGGCTTCAGAAAATATGACGCCGCAGGATTACATAGGTCACCATCTGAATAACCTTCAGCTGGACCTGCGTACATTCTCGCTGGTGGATCCACATAACCCCCCGGCCACCTTCTGGACGATCAACATCGACTCCATGTTCTTCTCGGTGGTTTTGGGTCTTCTGTTCCTGGCCATGTTCCGCGGTGTTGCTAAACGAGCGACCAGCGGTGTACCAGGGAAATTCCAGACCTTCATCGAAATGATCATCGGCTTCGTCCATGGCAGCGTCAAAGACATGTACCATGGCAAGAGCAAGCTGATTGCTCCGCTGGCCCTGACCGTGTTCGTTTGGGTCTTCCTGATGAACCTGATGGACCTGCTGCCAATCGATCTGCTGCCGTTCATCGGCGAGCACATCTTCGGCCTGCCAGCACTGCGTGTGGTACCGTCTGCGGACGTGAACATCACCCTGTCGATGGCGCTGGGCGTGTTTATCCTGATTCTTTTCTACAGCATCAAAATGAAAGGCGTAAGCGGCTTTGTGAAAGAGCTTACCTTGCAGCCGTTCAACCACTGGGCGTTTATTCCGGTCAACCTGATCCTGGAAGGCGTTAGCCTGCTGTCCAAACCTGTTTCACTGGGTCTGCGACTGTTCGGCAACATGTATGCGGGTGAGCTGATTTTCATTCTGATCGCGGGTCTTCTGCCGTGGTGGTCACAGTGGGTTCTGAATGTGCCGTGGGCCATTTTCCACATCCTGATCATTACGCTGCAAGCCTTTATCTTCATGGTTCTGACGATCGTCTATCTGTCGATGGCGTCTGAAGAGCACTGATTTTTTACCAACACTACTACGTTTTAATTGAAACAAACTGGAGACTGTCATGGAAAACCTGAATATGGATCTGCTGTACATGGCTGCCGCTGTGATGATGGGTCTGGCGGCTATCGGTGCTGCGATCGGTATCGGCATCCTCGGGGGCAAATTCCTGGAAGGCGCTGCGCGTCAACCTGATCTGATTCCTTTGCTGCGTACTCAGTTCTTTATCGTTATGGGTCTGGTGGATGCTATCCCAATGATCGCTGTAGGTCTGGGTCTGTACGTGATGTTTGCTGTCGCGTAGTAGTAGTTTTAAAACCCTAAGCCACAGATATTAAAGAGGTATTGTGCTGTGAACATGAACGCAACAATCCTCGGCCAGGCCATCGCGTTTATTCTCTTTGTCTGGTTCTGCATGAAGTATGTATGGCCGCCTTTAATGGCTGCCATCGAAAAACGTCAGAAAGAAATTGCTGACGGTCTGGCTTCTGCAGAACGCGCTAAGAAAGATTTGGACCTTGCACAGGCCAACGCGACAGACCAGCTGAAAAAAGCGAAAGCGGAAGCTCAGGTTATCATCGAACAGGCTAACAAACGCCGTTCGCAGATCCTGGACGAAGCCAAAGCTGAAGCAGAACAGGAACGTACTAAGATCGTGACACAGGCTCAGGCTGAAATTGAAGCTGAGCGTAAACGTGCTCGTGAAGAACTGCGTAAGCAGGTTGCGATTCTGGCTGTTGCTGGCGCCGAGAAGATCATCGAACGTTCCGTGGATGAAGCTGCTAACAGCGACATCGTGGACAAACTTGTCGCTGAACTGTAAGGAGGGAGGGGCTGATGTCTGAATTTGTTACGGTAGCTCGCCCCTACGCCAAAGCAGCTTTTGACTTTGCTATCGAACACCAAAATGTCGATCGCTGGCAGAATATGCTGGCGTTTGCCGCTGAGGTGACGAAAAACGAACAAATGGCCGAGTTGCTTTCCGGTGCGTTAGCACCTGAAACCCTCGCCGCGTCGTTTATCGCCGTGTGCGGAGAGCAACTGGATGCCAACGGCCAGAACCTGATTAAGGTGATGGCAGAGAATGGTCGTCTCCGTGTGCTCCCGGATGTTCTCGAGCAGTTTGAGCACTTACGTGCCCTTAGTGAAGCTACCGCTGAAGTCGAAGTGACTTCTGCGACTGAACTGAGTGACGAACAGCTTGCGAAAATTACCGCCGCGATGGAAAAACGTCTGTCACGCAAAGTTAAGCTGAATTGCAAAATCGATAAGTCTGTAATGGCAGGCGTAATCATCCGCTCGGGTGATATGGTCATTGATGGCAGCGTACGCGGCCGTCTTGAGCGCCTTGCAGACGTCTTGCAGTCTTAAGGGGACTGGAGCATGCAACTGAATTCCACCGAAATCAGCGAACTGATCAAGCAGCGCATTGCTCAGTTCAATGTTGTGAGTGAAGCTCACAACGAAGGTACTATTGTTTCTGTAAGTGACGGTGTTATCCGCATCCACGGCCTGGCCGATTGTATGCAGGGTGAGATGATTTCCCTGCCGGGTAACCGTTACGCTATCGCACTGAACCTGGAGCGCGACTCCGTTGGTGCAGTTGTGATGGGTCCATACGCTGACCTCGCCGAAGGCATGAAGGTTAAGTGTACTGGCCGTATTCTGGAAGTGCCGGTTGGCCGTGGCCTGCTGGGTCGCGTTGTTAACACCCTGGGTGCGCCAATCGACGGTAAAGGTCCGGTTGAGCACGATGGCTTCTCCCCAATCGAAGTTATCGCACCGGGCGTTATCGACCGTCAGTCCGTAGATCAGCCTGTTCAGACAGGTTATAAGTCCGTTGATGCCATGATCCCAATCGGTCGTGGTCAGCGTGAACTGATCATCGGTGACCGTCAGACCGGTAAAACCGCGATGGCTATCGACGCCATCATCAACCAGCGTGACTCCGGCATCAAATGTGTGTACGTGGCCATCGGCCAGAAAGCGTCCACCATTTCCAACGTGGTTCGTAAACTGGAAGAGCACGGCGCACTGTCTAACACCATCGTTGTGGTGGCGACCGCGTCTGAATCTGCTGCACTGCAATACCTGGCGCCATACGCCGGTTGCGCAATGGGCGAATACTTCCGTGACCGCGGTGAAGATGCGCTGATCGTATACGATGACCTGTCTAAACAGGCTGTTGCTTATCGTCAGGTTTCCCTGCTGCTCCGTCGTCCACCTGGACGTGAAGCGTTCCCTGGCGACGTATTCTACCTCCACTCTCGTCTGCTGGAGCGTGCTTCCCGCGTAAACGCGGAATACGTCGAGAACTTCACCAAAGGTGAAGTGAAGGGTAAAACGGGCTCTCTGACCGCTCTGCCGATCATTGAAACCCAGGCGGGTGACGTTTCTGCGTTCGTTCCGACCAACGTAATCTCCATTACCGATGGTCAGATCTTCCTGGAAACCAACCTGTTTAACTCCGGTATTCGTCCGGCAGTTAACCCGGGTATCTCCGTATCCCGTGTTGGTGGTGCTGCTCAGACCAAGATCATCAAGAAACTGTCCGGTGGTATCCGTACCGCGCTGGCACAGTATCGTGAACTGGCTGCGTTCTCTCAGTTCGCATCCGATCTGGACGAAGCAACCCGTAAACAGCTGAGCCACGGTCAGAAAGTGACCGAGCTGCTGAAGCAGAAACAGTACGCACCAATGTCTGTTGCTCAGCAGGGCCTGGTTCTGTTCGCGGCTGAACGCGGTTACCTCGAAGATGTGGAACTGGCGAAAATCGGTAGCTTCGAAGCCGCTCTGCTGGCTTACGTCGACCGTGATCACGCTCCGCTGATGCAAGAGATCAACCAGACCGGTGGCTATAACGACGAAATCGAAGGCAAGCTGAAAGCTATCCTCGATTCCTTCAAAGCAACCCAATCCTGGTAATCGTCCGGCGGCTTGTCTCAGGACAAGCCGCCTGGCATTGAGGAGAAGCTCATGGCCGGCGCAAAAGAGATACGTAGTAAGATCGCAAGCGTCCAGAACACGCAAAAGATCACTAAAGCGATGGAGATGGTCGCCGCTTCCAAAATGCGTAAATCGCAGGATCGCATGGCGGCCAGCCGTCCTTATGCAGAAACCATGCGCAAAGTGATTGGTCACCTTGCAAACGGTAATCTGGAATATAAGCACCCTTACCTGGAAGAACGCGACGTTAAGCGCGTGGGCTACCTGGTGGTGTCGACCGACCGTGGTCTGTGTGGCGGCTTGAACATTAACCTGTTCAAAAAACTGCTGGCGGATATGAAAGCATGGTCTGAAAAAGGCGTTCAGTGCGATATCGCAATGATCGGCTCTAAAGGCGTCTCTTTCTTTAACTCCGTTGGTGGCAACATTGTCGCTCAGGTGACCGGTATGGGTGATAACCCGTCCCTGTCCGAACTGATCGGCCCGGTTAAAGTGATGTTGCAGGCTTATGATGAAGGCCGTCTGGACAGACTGTACGTTGTCAGCAACAAATTCATTAACACCATGTCTCAGGTTCCAACGCTCACTCAGATGCTGCCGTTACCGGCATCAGAAGATGGCGAGCTGAAGCAAAAAACCTGGGATTACCTGTATGAACCCGATCCGAAACCGCTGCTGGATACCCTGCTGCGTCGTTACGTTGAATCTCAGGTTTATCAGGGCGTTGTAGAAAACCTGGCCAGCGAGCAGGCCGCACGAATGGTGGCGATGAAAGCCGCGACCGATAATGGCGGCAGCCTGATTAAAGAGCTGCAGTTGGTTTACAACAAAGCTCGTCAGGCCAGCATTACTCAGGAACTCACCGAGATCGTCTCGGGGGCCGCCGCGGTTTAACCAGGTTTACGAATTACGTAGAGGATTCAAGATGGCTACTGGAAAGATTGTCCAGGTAATCGGCGCCGTGGTGGACGTCGAGTTCCCTCAGGACGCCGTACCACGCGTGTACGACGCGCTTGAGGTACAGAATGGTAACGAGAGCCTGGTGCTGGAAGTTCAGCAGCAGCTCGGCGGCGGTATCGTGCGTACCATCGCGATGGGTTCTTCCGACGGTCTGCGTCGTGGTCTGGAAGTAAAAGACCTTGAGCACCCGATCGAAGTCCCGGTAGGTAAAGCAACACTGGGTCGTATCATGAACGTATTGGGTCAGCCAATCGACATGAAAGGCGACATCGGTGAAGAAGAGCGTTGGGCTATCCACCGCGCGGCACCTTCCTACGAAGAGCTGTCCAGCTCTCAGGAACTGCTGGAAACCGGTATCAAAGTTATCGACCTGATGTGTCCGTTTGCGAAGGGCGGTAAAGTTGGTCTGTTCGGTGGTGCGGGTGTAGGTAAAACCGTAAACATGATGGAGCTGATCCGTAACATCGCGATCGAGCACTCCGGTTACTCTGTGTTTGCGGGCGTAGGCGAACGTACTCGTGAGGGTAACGACTTCTACCACGAAATGACCGACTCCAACGTTCTGGACAAAGTATCCCTGGTTTACGGCCAGATGAACGAGCCACCTGGAAACCGTCTGCGCGTTGCGCTGACCGGCCTGACGATGGCTGAGAAGTTCCGTGACGAAGGCCGTGACGTTCTGCTGTTCGTTGATAACATCTATCGTTACACCCTGGCCGGTACTGAAGTATCTGCACTGCTGGGTCGTATGCCTTCAGCGGTAGGTTATCAGCCTACGCTGGCGGAAGAGATGGGTGTTCTTCAGGAACGTATCACCTCTACCAAAACCGGTTCTATCACCTCCGTTCAGGCGGTATACGTACCTGCGGATGACTTGACTGACCCATCACCAGCCACCACCTTTGCGCACTTAGATGCAACCGTGGTACTGAGCCGTCAGATCGCGTCTCTGGGTATCTACCCGGCCGTTGACCCGCTGGACTCCACCAGCCGTCAGCTGGATCCACTGGTTGTTGGTCAGGAACACTACGACACCGCGCGTGGCGTACAGTCCCTGCTGCAGCGTTACCAGGAACTGAAAGACATCATCGCCATCCTGGGTATGGATGAACTGTCTGAAGAAGACAAACTGGTGGTAGCACGTGCGCGTAAGATCCAGCGCTTCCTGTCCCAGCCGTTCTTCGTTGCGGAAGTATTCACCGGTTCTCCGGGTAAATACGTTTCCCTGAAAGACACCATCCGTGGCTTTAAAGGCATCATGGAAGGCGAATACGATCACCTGCCAGAGCAGGCGTTCTACATGGTTGGTTCCATCGAAGAAGCTGTGGAAAAAGCCAAAAAACTTTAACGCCTTAATCGGAGGGTGATATGGCAATGACTTACCACCTGGACGTCGTCAGCGCAGAGCAACAAATGTTCTCTGGTCTGGTCGAAAAAATCCAGGTAACGGGTAGTGAAGGTGAACTGGGTATTTTCCCGGGTCACGCACCGCTGCTCACCGCCATTAAGCCTGGTATGATCCGCATCGTTAAACAGTTCGGTCACGAAGAGTTTATCTATCTGTCCGGCGGCATTCTTGAAGTGCAGCCTGGCAGTGTGACCGTTCTGGCCGATACCGCTATTCGTGGCCAGGATCTCGACGAAGCGCGAGCCCTGGAGTCGAAGCGTAAGGCTGAAGAGCACATTAACAGCTCTCATGGTGACGTGGATTACGCTCAGGCGTCTGCGGAGCTGGCCAAAGCGATCGCGAAACTGCGCGTTATCGAGTTGACCAAAAAAGCGATGTAACACCGGCTTGAAAAGCACAAAAGCCAGTCTGGATACCAGGCTGGCTTTTTTTTCGGCCTTAATTCATGCTGAAAAAGATGTAGAATTTTAAGCATCAAACGTTTTTACTTCTCACTCAAACTACCGTCAGGATGCGTATGTCAAACAGTGCGATGAGCGTGGTGATCCTTGCCGCAGGCAAAGGGACCCGCATGTATTCCGACCTGCCTAAAGTGCTTCACACGCTTGCAGGAAAGCCAATGGTGCAGCATGTCATTGATGCAGCGAATGAACTGGGGGCTAATCAGGTTCACCTGGTCTACGGCCACGGCGGCGATCTGCTTAAAAAGACGCTGAGCGACGACAAGCTCAACTGGGTGCTTCAGGCTGAACAGTTGGGTACAGGCCATGCCATGCAGCAGGCAGCGCCCTTCTTTGCGGATGACGAAGACATTTTGATGCTCTACGGCGATGTCCCGCTGATCTCTGTTGAAACACTGACTCGCCTGCGTGAAGCCAAACCGCAGGGCGGCATCGGTTTATTAACCGTCGTGCTGGACGATCCAACCGGTTATGGACGTATCACCCGTGAAAACGGCAACGTTACGGGTATTGTTGAGCATAAAGATGCCAGTGAGGCGCAGCGTCAGATTCAGGAGATCAACACCGGTATCCTGATTGCCAATGGCGCGGATATGAAGCGCTGGCTGTCGAAGCTCAACAACAACAATGCGCAGGGTGAATACTATATCACCGATATTATTGCGATGGCGTACCACGAAGGGCGCGAGATTGCGGCGGTCCATCCGGCACGCATCAGCGAAACCGAAGGGGTGAATAACCGTCTTCAACTTTCCCGCCTTGAGCGTGTTTATCAGTCCGAACAGGCTGAAAAACTGCTGCTGGCAGGCGTGATGCTGCGCGATCCGGCGCGTTTCGATCTGCGTGGCTCATTATCTCATGGGCGTGACGTTGAGATTGATACTAACGTTATCCTCGAGGGTAACGTGACGTTGGGCAACCGCGTCAAAATTGGCGCCGGCTGCGTGATCAAAAACAGCATCATCGGTGACGACTGCGAAATCAGCCCGTACAGCGTGGTGGAAGATGCCCGTCTGGACGTGGCCTGTACTATCGGCCCGTTTGCGCGCCTGCGCCCGGGTGCTGAGCTGCTGGAAGGCGCTCACGTGGGTAACTTCGTGGAGATGAAAAAAGCGCGTCTGGGTAAAGGCTCTAAAGCCGGTCATCTGACCTATCTGGGCGACGCGGAAATTGGCAATAACGTGAATATTGGTGCAGGGACGATTACCTGTAACTATGACGGCGCCAATAAGTTTAAAACGATCATTGGTGATGACGTGTTCGTTGGCTCCGATACGCAGTTGGTGGCGCCTGTTACCGTGGGTAACGGGGTGACTATTGCCGCTGGAACAACCGTAACGCGCGATGTGGCCGAGAACGAGCTGGTATTAAGCCGCGTTCCGCAGGTCAGCAAGCAGGGCTGGAAACGCCCGGTGAAGAAAAAGTAACAACAAGGCGGGTGGCGCTACGCTTACCCGCCCTACGATTGAGTAGGCCTGATAAGGCGTAGCCGTCATCAGGCAAACCCGGGAGAGGAGATAAATATATATCTCCCCCCACAAGCAGTACCCATAACAATAACCCCACTCTCTACAAGGCTCGGGGCGCCCGGAAAGGGCAAATACAGGTCAGCGACAACGCAGGCATAATGCCTAAATTCGGAATATAAATTATGTGTGGAATTGTTGGCGCAGTTGCGCAGCGTGATATTGCTGAAATCCTTCTCGAAGGTTTACGTCGTCTGGAATACCGTGGTTACGACTCTGCCGGTCTGGCTGTCGTCGATGCAGAAGGTCATATGACCCGTCTGCGTCGTCTCGGTAAAGTGCAGATGCTGGCCCAGGCCGCGGAAGAACATCCGCTGCACGGGGGAACCGGTATTGCGCATACCCGCTGGGCGACGCACGGCGAACCGTCTGAAGGCAACGCGCACCCGCATGTGTCTGAACACATCGTGGTTGTGCACAACGGCATTATCGAAAACCACGAACCGCTGCGCGAAGCACTGAAAGCGCGCGGCTACACCTTCGTCTCTGAAACGGACACCGAAGTGATTGCTCACCTGGTGCACTGGGAGCTGGAGCAGGGCGGCACACTGCGTGATGCGGTGCTGCGTGCTATCCCTCAGCTGCGCGGTGCGTACGGTACGGTGATCATGGATTCCCGCGATCCGTCCACGCTGCTGGCCGCGCGTTCCGGTAGCCCGATGGTTATCGGTCTGGGCATGGGTGAAAACTTTATCGCCTCTGACCAGCTGGCGCTCCTGCCGGTCACCCGCCGCTTTATCTTCCTGGAAGAGGGGGATATCGCCGAAGTGACTCGCCGCAGCGTGACCGTGTTCGATACCAAAGGCGAGCAGGTGAAGCGCCAGGAGATCGAATCTAACCTGCAGTACGACGCGGGCGACAAAGGCGCTTACCGTCACTACATGCAGAAAGAGATTTACGAGCAGCCAAACGCCATCAAAAACACCCTGACCGGGCGCATCAGCCACGGTGAAGTGGATTTGAGCGAGCTGGGTGCAAATGCGAATGAACTGCTCAGCAAGGTTGAGCACATTCAGATCGTGGCCTGCGGCACCTCCTACAACTCCGGTATGGTCTCTCGCTACTGGTTTGAATCCCTGGCGGGCGTGCCGTGTGATGTGGAAATTGCGTCTGAATTCCGCTATCGCAAATCTGCGGTGCGTCGTAACAGCCTGATGATCACCCTTTCCCAGTCTGGTGAAACGGCGGATACCCTGGCTGCGCTGCGACTGTCTAAAGAGCTGGGTTACCTGGGCTCTCTGGCCATCTGTAACGTCCCGGGCTCTTCCCTGGTGCGTGAATCCGATCTGGCGCTGATGACCAAAGCGGGTACCGAAATCGGCGTGGCCTCCACTAAAGCGTTTACCACTCAGCTGACCGTTCTGCTGATGCTGGTGGCGAAGCTGGCACGCCTGAAAGGCGAAGATGCTTCCGTTGAGCATGACATCGTTCATGGTCTGCAGGCGCTGCCGAGCCGTATTGAGCAGATGCTGTCTCAGGACAAACGCATTGAAGCCCTGGCGGAAGATTTCTCTGACAAGCATCACGCCCTGTTCCTGGGTCGTGGCGATCAGTATCCGATTGCGCTGGAAGGCGCGCTGAAGCTGAAAGAGATCTCCTATATTCACGCTGAAGCGTATGCGGCAGGCGAACTGAAACACGGCCCGCTGGCGCTGATTGACGCCGATATGCCGGTCATCGTTGTGGCACCCAACAACGAACTGCTGGAAAAACTGAAATCTAACATCGAAGAAGTGCGCGCCCGCGGTGGTGTCCTGTACGTCTTCGCCGACAAAGATGCCGGTTTCGCCAGCAGCGACAACATGCACATCATCGAGATGCCGCATGTGGAAGAGGTGATTGCACCGATCTTCTACACCGTTCCGCTGCAGCTGCTGGCTTACCACGTGGCGCTAATCAAAGGCACCGACGTCGACCAGCCGCGTAACCTGGCGAAATCGGTCACTGTAGAATAAACCCTTCAGGCTCCACCTTCGGGTGGAGCTTTTTTATCCTGCCTGGTTTGTTTTTCATCAATCCTTTCTCATTTTTAATAATGACAATTTGTCATCTTCAGCTACTTTTTTCAGTGTCACATAAAGAAAATATTTCTGAAAACAACCTGTCATAAAAGTGGCTAACGCGATGAAAATTAAGCTTTATTTTGTTTAATTTTAAGTTAAATTTTCATTGTCATAAAACTGTCATAATTCGTACATTTATCTGTCACCTGTTTGTCCTATTTTGCTCATCGTAGCCACTAAACAACGATTTACGAAAATCTTGCAGGAGACATTATGAAAGTTATGCGTACCACTGTCGCAACTGTTGTCGCCGCGACCTTATCTCTGAGCGCGTTCTCTGTATTTGCAGAAGCAAGCCTGACTGGCGCTGGTGCAACCTTCCCTGCGCCGGTGTATGCCAAATGGGCGGATACCTACCAGAAAGAAACCGGTAACAAGGTTAACTATCAGGGTATCGGCTCCTCCGGTGGCGTGAAACAAATTACCGCGAACACGGTTGATTTCGGCGCGTCTGACGCTCCGCTGTCAGATGACAAACTGGCTCAGGAAGGCCTGTTCCAGTTCCCTACCGTGATCGGTGGCGTGGTTCTGGCCATCAACCTGCCGGGCGTGAAGTCGGGCGAGCTGGTGCTGGACGGCAAAACGCTGGGTGACATCTACCTGGGCAACATCAAAAAATGGGATGACGAAGCGATCGCTAAGCTCAACCCAGGCCTGAAGCTGCCTTCTCAGAACATCGCCGTGGTTCGCCGCGCGGATGGTTCCGGTACCTCTTTCGTGTTCACCAGCTACCTGGCGAAAGTGAACGAAGAGTGGAAATCTAAAGTCGGCTCCGGCTCTACCGTTAACTGGCCTACCGGTCTGGGCGGTAAAGGTAACGACGGTATCGCCGCGTTCGTACAGCGTCTGCCTGGCTCCATCGGCTACGTAGAGTACGCGTACGCGAAGCAGAACAACCTGTCCTACACCAAACTGGTTTCTGCCGACGGCAAACCGGTTAGCCCGACCGAAGAGAACTTTGCTAACGCCGCCAAAGGCGCTGACTGGAGCAAATCCTTCGCGCAGGATCTGACTAACCAGAAGGGCGAAGGTGCATGGCCAATCACCTCTACCACCTTCATCCTGGTGCACAAAGAGCAGAAGAAACCTGAGCAGGGCGCTGAAGTGCTGAAGTTCTTCGACTGGGCATACAAAAACGGCGGCAAACAGGCTAACGCTCTGGATTACGCCACCCTGCCGGACAACGTGGTTGAGCAGATTCGCGCTGCATGGAAAACCAACGTAAAAGACAGCAGCGGTAAAGCATTGTATTAATTTAGCATTCTGACGAAAATGGCGGGTGGCGCTTGCGCTTACCCGCCCTACGGTTCCGACTGTAGGCCGGGTAAGCGCAAGCGCCACCCGGCGATTTCGTAAACGCGTTTAACAGAAGAGTAATTTATGGCTGCAACCAAGCCTGCATTTAACCCTCCGGGTAAAAAAGGTGACATGATTTTCAGCGCGCTGGTCAAACTGGCTGCGCTGATTGTGCTATTGCTGCTGGGCGGCATTATCGTGTCTCTGATTTTCTCCTCCTGGCCGAGCATCCAGAAATTCGGTTTCTCCTTCCTGTGGACCAAAGAGTGGGACGCGCCGAACGACATCTACGGTGCCCTGGTGCCAATTTACGGCACGCTGGTGACCTCGTTCATCGCCCTGCTGATTGCGGTTCCGGTAAGCTTTGGTATTGCCCTGTTCCTGACGGAGCTGGCGCCGGGCTGGCTGCGTCGTCCGCTGGGGATCGCCATTGAACTGCTGGCAGCTATTCCGAGTATCGTCTACGGCATGTGGGGCCTGTTCATCTTTGCGCCGCTGTTCGCCACGTACTTCCAGGAACCGGTGGGTAACGTCCTCTCTGCCATTCCGTTTGTGGGGGCCCTGTTCTCTGGCCCGGCTTTCGGTATCGGCATTCTGGCGGCTGGCGTGATCCTCGCCATCATGATTATTCCGTACATTGCGGCGGTTATGCGCGATGTCTTCGAACAAACGCCGGTGATGATGAAAGAGTCGGCCTACGGTATCGGCTGCACCACCTGGGAAGTGATCTGGCGCATCGTCCTTCCGTTCACCAAAAATGGGGTGATCGGGGGCGTGATGCTGGGCTTAGGTCGTGCGCTGGGTGAAACCATGGCGGTCACCTTTATCATCGGTAACACCTACCAGCTCGACAGCGCGTCGCTCTATATGCCGGGTAACAGTATTACCTCTGCGCTGGCGAATGAATTTGCGGAAGCGGAATCAGGTCTGCACGTCGCGGCGCTGATGGAGCTGGGTCTGATTCTGTTCGTTATTACCTTCATTGTTCTGGCGATTTCCAAGCTGATGATTATGCGTCTCGCTAAAAATGAGGGAGCACGCTAATGGCCACTCTCGAAATGCAAGCAACTGCTGAACTGGCGGAATCCCGCCGCAAAATGCAGGCCAGACGCCGCATGAAAAACCGCATTGCCCTGACGCTCTCTATGGCGACGATGGCATTCGGCCTGTTCTGGCTTGTCTGGATCCTCTTCTCGACGGTCGTTCGCGGGATTGACGGAATGTCACTGTCGCTGTTCACCGAAATGACGCCGCCGCCGAACACGGCGGGTGGTGGCCTGGCGAATGCCCTGGCGGGCAGCGGACTGCTGATCCTCTGGGCGACGGTCTTCGGCACGCCGCTGGGCATCATGGCGGGCATCTACCTGGCAGAATACGGCCGTAAATCCTGGCTGGCGGAAGTGATTCGCTTCATTAACGACATTTTGCTGTCAGCCCCTTCTATCGTCGTGGGTCTGTTCGTTTACACCGTGGTGGTGGCGCAGATGGAACACTTCTCCGGCTGGGCGGGCGTCATTGCGCTGGCACTGCTGCAGGTGCCGATTGTGATTCGAACCACCGAGAACATGCTGAAACTGGTGCCGGACAGCCTGCGTGAAGCGGCTTACGCGCTGGGTACGCCGAAATGGAAGATGATCTCTGCGATTACACTGAAGGCGTCGGTCTCCGGGATCATGACCGGTATCCTGCTGGCGGTGGCGCGTATCGCGGGTGAAACGGCACCGCTGCTGTTTACGTCCCTCTCCAACCAGTTCTGGAGCACGGATATGATGCAGCCGATCGCCAACCTGCCGGTGACGATCTTTAAATTTGCGATGAGCCCCTTCGCGGAATGGCAGCAGCTGGCCTGGGCCGGGGTGCTGATCATTACCCTTTGCGTACTGTTGCTGAACATTCTGGCGCGCGTCATTTTCGCGAAGAAGAAACACGGTTAATTTTTTACGGCGCGGCAGCTCGCGGCGCCGAATGAGGAAATGAGTCAATGAGTATGGTTGATACTGCCCCGGGTAAGATTCAGGTTCGTGATTTGAACTTCTACTACGGCAAATTCCATGCCCTGAAGAACATCAACCTGGATATCGCAAAGAACCAGGTCACGGCATTTATCGGTCCGTCCGGCTGTGGGAAATCCACGCTGCTGCGTACCTTTAACAAAATGTATTCGCTCTATCCGGAGCAGCGCGCTGAAGGGGAAATCATCCTCGATGGTGAAAACATTCTGACCCAGGCTCAGGATATTGCCCTGCTGCGTGCGAAAGTGGGGATGGTGTTCCAGAAACCCACGCCGTTCCCGATGTCTATTTATGACAACATTGCGTTTGGTGTGCGTCTGTTTGAAAAGCTCTCCCGTGCCGATATGGATGAGCGCGTGCAGTGGGCTTTGACCAAGGCCGCATTATGGAACGAAACCAAAGATAAGTTGCACCAGAGCGGTTACTCTCTCTCCGGTGGTCAGCAGCAGCGTCTGTGCATTGCGCGCGGTATTGCGATTCGCCCGGAAGTGTTGCTGCTGGATGAGCCGTGTTCAGCGCTGGACCCGATTTCAACCGGTCGTATTGAAGAACTGATCACCGAGCTGAAGCAGGATTACACCGTGGTTATCGTGACCCACAACATGCAGCAGGCTGCACGTTGCTCCGATCACACGGCGTTTATGTACCTGGGTGAATTGATTGAGTTCAGTAATACGGACGATCTGTTCACTAAGCCCGCGAAGAAACAAACCGAAGATTATATTACTGGCCGCTACGGTTGATTTGCCTTAGTGCATGTGGAGAAACCATGGACAACCTCAATCTTAATAAACACATTTCCGGCCAGTTCAACGCAGAGCTGGAAAGCATTCGCACCCAGGTGATGACCATGGGCGGCATGGTCGAGCAGCAGCTTTCTGATGCGATTACGGCGATGCATAACCAGGACAGCGAGCTGGCGAAGCGCGTCATTGAAGGCGATAAAAACGTCAACATGATGGAAGTGGCTATCGACGAGGCCTGCGTGCGCATTATCGCGAAGCGTCAGCCGACGGCGAGCGACCTGCGTCTGGTGATGGCGATCATCAAAACCATCGCCGAGCTGGAACGTATCGGTGACGTCGCCGATAAAATCTGCCGTACCGCGCTGGAGAAGTTCTCTCAGCAGCACCAGCCGCTGCTGGTCAGCCTGGAGTCGCTGGGCCGCCACACCGTGCAGATGCTGCACGACGTGCTGGATGCCTTTGCGCGTATGGATCTGGACGAAGCGGTGCGTATCTACCGTGAAGATAAGAAGGTCGATCAGGAGTATGAAGGCATCGTGCGTCAGCTGATGACCTACATGATGGAAGATTCCCGTACGATCCCAAGCGTACTGACGGCCCTGTTCTGCGCGCGCTCCATCGAGCGTATTGGCGACCGCTGCCAGAACATTTGCGAATACATTTTCTACTTCGTGAAGGGTCAGGACTTCCGTCACGTGGGCGGCGACGAGCTGGACAAGCTGCTGGCGGGTAAAGATCCGAAAGAGTAATCCTGTCATCTGATAATAACGCCGGTACTTACCGGCGTTATTATTTCTATAGTAATCACAACTCTCCCCTTCATCCGTTGCCTGACGTTCGAAACGCGCTAACGTGAGACGAAAAAAACAGCAAAGGATGGGATATGAAAAATTCATTAGCGTGCCTGGCGATGGCTATCAGCATCGGGATCGGTGCTGGAACAAACGTGATTGCCGCACCGTTGCCAGCGACACCCGACCCGGCTACCCCGGTCAGCCGCTATGTGACGCAGGTCAATGCGGATAAAAGCATTACGTTTCGCCTGTTTGCGCCCGGCGCAACGCGAGTCTCCGTGGTGACAGGGTCAATGCCTGAAACCCAGGTTTCCCATGATATGACGAAAGAGAAAAATGGCGTCTGGACATGGAAAAGTGAGCCGATGGCCCCGAATCTCTACGAATATTATTTCGATATCGATGGTTTCCGTTCAGTTGACACGGGAAGCCGCTATCAAAAACCTCAGCGGCAGGTGAACACCAGCCTGATTCTGGTTCCGGGCAGCATTCTCGACGATCGTGCCGTACCGCATGGCGATCTCACCACCCTGACCTGGCACTCGCCGTCACTCAAGTCAGAGCGCCGCGTCTATGTATGGACTCCCCCTGGCTACAACGGCAAAGGGGAACCTCTACCGGTGCTCTACTTCTACCATGGCTTTGGGGATACCGGGCTCTCGGCAATCGATCAGGGCCGCCTGCCGCAAATGATGGATAACCTGATGGCCGAGGGGAAAATCAAACCGATGCTGGTGGTCGTTCCCGACACCGAGACGGAGAGCGCTGAGGCCATTCCCGAGAATTTCCCCGGCAGAACGACGAAAGTCTTTCTATCCGCTTAATGCGAAAGCCGCAGACCGTGAACTGATGAGCGAGATTATTCCGCTGGTGGATACACGCTTCAACGTGCGTAAAGATGCTGATGGCCGGGCGCTGGCGGGGTTGTCACAGGGCGGCTATCAGGCGCTCGTATCCGGTATGAACCATCTGGACAGCTTCGGCTGGCTGGGAACGTTCAGCGGCGTTACCACAACAACCGTGCCTGACGACGGCGTGGCCGCACGCTTTAAGCAGCCGGAGGCCATTAACCGGCAGTTGCATAACTTCACCGTCGTCGTGGGAGAGCGCGATTCGGTGACCGGCAAAGATATCGCCGGTCTGAAAGCGGAGCTGGAAAAGCAGGGCATCAAATTCGACTATAAAATGTACCCCGGTCTGAATCACGAAATGGATGTCTGGCGTCCGGCCTATGCTGAGTTTGTTCAAAAGCTCTTCAGATAAACCTGTCGCCCTCCCTGCCGGGAGGGTCTGCTTAACGCGTAATATTCCACCCGCGGGCCTTCCACAGCGCGGGTAGCTGCGCCAGATCGGTGAAGGTCGTGACTTTGGGATGGTCGATCGGCTTGTTGTGCGGGTCGGCGCAGAAGTAAAACACCTCCATTCCCGCATCAATCCCCGACTGCGCGCCCGCAGACGAGTCATCCACCAGAATGCAGTTCTCTACGTTAACGTTCATCGCCTTTGCCGCATGGAACATCAGTGCCGGGTCCGGCTTCCAGCGCTGGATATCGTAGCCGCTGAACAGTTTTTCCGGGAAGTGGTGCAACATCTCAAGCTTGCCCAGCGAGTGCTGCATTTTGCTGACCGGACCGTTGGAGACCACGCAGATCGGCACCGTCATGGCATCCAGCAGCGCGTTTGCGCCCGGAATCACCTCCAGCTCCGAATCGAACAGGCGTGCAACCTCGGCGCGGTACACCGGTTCCAGAGCCGCTTTCTCCAGAACGACGCCGTGTTCTTCGTTAATGATGTCGATGATCTCGTAGAGCTTCACGCCCTTAAAGCGTTTAAACACCTCTTCGAGTTCCAGCGTAATGCCAAATTCCTGGAACATGGCCACATACGCGCGGGAACAAATGACCTCACTGTCGACCAGCGTACCGTCGCAGTCGAAAAATACCGCTTCAATTCCGGACATGCCTTTCCCTTTTAACCAGTTTAACGTTTACGTACGGCAGTTCACCGGAACGCAATCGTTGCCGTATAAGCAAATTCAATGAAAAAAGTATCACGTAACCGCCACTATTGTCGCATTTTGGTATAGGATAGCGACGAATTTTCCCTCCTTGTTCGGAAATTGATGATGAGTCAACAACACACTACCCAGACATCTGGTCAGGGTTTGCTTGAGCGCGTGTTTAAACTGCGCGAGCACGGCACGACGGCACGCACCGAAGTGATCGCCGGTTTCACCACCTTCCTGACGATGGTCTATATCGTTTTTGTTAACCCTCAAATTCTGGGCGTTGCTGGCATGGATACCAGCGCCGTCTTCGTAACAACCTGTCTGATCGCGGCCCTTGGCAGCATTCTGATGGGCGTGTTCGCTAACCTGCCGGTCGCGCTGGCCCCGGCGATGGGTCTGAATGCGTTCTTTGCCTTCGTGGTGGTTCAGGCGATGGGTCTGCCGTGGCAGGTGGGTATGGGCGCCATCTTCTGGGGCGCGGTTGGCCTGCTGCTGCTGACCATTTTCCGCGTGCGTTACTGGATGATTGCGAACATCCCCGTGAGCCTGCGCGTGGGCATTACCAGTGGTATCGGTCTGTTTATCGGGATGATGGGGCTGAAAAACGCCGGTGTTATCGTGGCGAACCCGGATACGCTGGTGAGCATCGGTCACCTGACCTCTCATAACGTGCTGCTGGGCGTGCTGGGCTTCTTTATCATCGCGATCCTGGCTTCCCGCAATATTCATGCGGCGGTGCTGGTGTCCATCGTGGTCACCACGCTGCTGGGCTGGATGCTGGGCGACGTTCACTATAACGGCATCGTTTCCGCGCCACCGAGCGTCTCTACCGTTGTTGGTCATGTTGATCTGGCGGGTTCCCTGAACCTGGGCCTGGCGGGCGTGATTTTCTCCTTCATGCTGGTGAACCTGTTTGACTCCTCCGGTACGCTGATTGGCGTGACTGACAAAGCGGGTCTGGCAGATGAGAAAGGGAAATTCCCGCGCATGAAGCAGGCGCTGTTTGTGGACAGTATCTCCTCTGTGACCGGCTCATTTATCGGAACCTCGTCTGTTACCGCTTACATTGAATCCTCTTCCGGGGTTTCTGTGGGTGGCCGTACCGGCCTGACGGCGGTTGTGGTGGGTATTCTGTTCCTGCTGGTGATCTTCCTCTCGCCACTGGCGGGCATGGTGCCTCCGTACGCGGCGGCGGGTGCGCTGATCTACGTGGGGGTGCTGATGACCTCCAGCCTGTCTCGCGTGAAGTGGGATGATTTAACCGAAGCGGTGCCGGCGTTTATTACCGCCGTGATGATGCCGTTCAGCTTCTCGATTACCGAAGGTATCGCGCTGGGCTTTATCTCTTACTGCGTAATGAAGATCGGTACCGGCCGCTTCCGCGACCTCAGCCCGTGCGTCATCGTTGTGGCGCTGCTGTTTGTGCTGAAGATTGTGTTTATTGACGCACACTAAGGTGCGGTTTGTGGTGTCAGGTGGCGCTTCGCTTACCTGACCTACCGACGAGTGTAGGCCCGGTAAGCGCTAGCGCCACCGGGCTTTTTTATCAGGCTTTAACCCGCTTAATATAATCCCCGAACGCCGTCAGCTGGCCAGATAGATGGTCGCGCGTGCTCTGATCCACCACCTCACCCGTTTGCGGGTCGACCTTGTTCTGAATCACTCCGCCCATAAATTCTGGCTTGTTCATCACCATCGCATCGAGGAAGACCAGGATCTGACGCAGGTGATACTGGCAGCGCGCGCCGCCAATCGCGCCCATGGAGCTGGTCTGGATCAGCACCGGTTTGCCTGACAGCGGCTGCTCAGGTAAACGGGACAGCCAGTCGATGGCATTCTTCAGACCACCGGGTATAGAGTAGTTGTACTCTGGCGTGACGATAACCACGCCGTCAGCCTGGCGGATCTGTTCGGCCAGCGCCTCAACGCTCTGCGGGAACCCTTCTTCCTGCTGTACGTCAGCATCATAAAGCGGAATATCGCCAATAGACGGCAGGGCGCTAATTTCCATACCTGCAGGCGCCAGCTGTGGCAGCGTGCGGGCTACCATCCCGTTAAATGAACCTTTGCGCAGGCTTCCCAGTAACGTAACGACTTTCAACGTATCAGACATGATTACTCCTGTTTCATCATGATGACCCTGATTGGATCAGCTTAGGGTAAATGCTTTTTCTGCCGGTAAACTGGTTAATCGCATCAGACGTGCGGCGGGCTCGTTGGCGCGCTCGGGCACATCAGGAAGGCTACGCCATCCCTGTTGACTGTCAAATTCCCAGATTTTCATGCGTTCGATAGCGGGGGTTACTGCGATGGACCAAATGAGCACATCCTCAGCGTCGCAGAGCGCTTCTACCAGCGTGGCCTGGGTGGCACGCAGACGTCCGGAGCCTGGCAATAGCTGCAGCAGGCTGGCGTCGTCTGAGGCACATCCGCAGAGCTTACGAATGCTCTGGCGCAAGGTAATGAGTTGCGCTCTGGCTTCGACAGGATCGTTCTGGTTGCGTACCCACAGCCTCTCATTGCTGGAGAGCGGATAGTCTTCATGCGCATTAGCGCCATGGAAGCTGCGCGTCGCACGCTGAAGTTCCATATCGAGCCCACAGTCCCCCTCGGTGGTCAGCGCGACGCCAATGATATTGCCCGTGTAGGCAATGGAAAAACGAGGGAGATCCGGGTCAGCAAAGACCGGACGGCCTTCTGGCTGGGTTATGATATCCGGCAGCTCGCTGGTGCCGTACAGCATAAACAGCAGTTCCGCGAGAAGCGCCCGGGACGCTAAAAACCGCGACCTGCGGTGCTCCGGAAGCGTGAGTGCTTCACGGTGACAGGCTGAAGAAATTCTTGCCGATACGAGACGTCCTTCTGTCAGTATCCCTCTTGCAAAGTGCGTAGCCATTTTTCGCTCCTTGATAATGGTCGTAATCGGTTAAACGGTTACATGATTATCGCTTAACTTGCCTCCTGTTTTAATCAGTAAATGGGCGTAAGAGAAGCCTTAGGACCGAACTTTACATTTTCTTAGGCAAAAATTGGATCGCTCGCACCGTACAGCGCCTTGATGGTCTCCCGCAGCCAGAGGATTTTTGGATTGTGGCTGTTCCGTTTATGCCAGATCAGCGTGAAGGGCACGGTCAATTTTTCCGCCTGCTCCTCATCAATCGGAATGGGAAGGGCGATCAGCTTCCGCTGGTGGAGTTCATTGTAGTGGTGACAGTAGTGCGGGGCGGTGGCGATATAGTGATGGCCGGGCTGCGCCGCCATAAACATCGCCTGTTCGAAGCCCGGCAGGCTCATGGCGATCGTGCGCTCGCGTCCCATCTCCTTTAGCACCTCATCCAGCGCCCAGGTATCGCTGCGTTCCCAGAAGATGCTGATATGGGGATAGCGCAGGAAGGTCTCCAGATTCCACTCTTGCTGAAGCGCCGGATGATCCTCGCGCAGATAGACGCAGGGGCGGTCGCTGAACAGGATTTCGTAGTCGATAAACCACGGCATCAGCTTAAGCAGCTCGCGGGATCGCGGATGCGTTTCACGCCCGGTGAAGCCCAAATCCACCTCGCCACGCGTAATCGCGTCCAGCGAGTCGTAATCCCACTGGCGCATTTTCACCGTCGCCTGCGGATAGCGCTGGTTCACCTGCTCCAGCAGGGTATTGAAGCGGATCAGCATCAGCGGCGTTTCCGCGGCCAGCACGAACGTCAGCCCGCCCGGAGAGTCATGGTGGAATTTATCGAGGATCTGGTTGCCGATTTGCATCCAGTCAGCCAGATCCTGCTCCAGGCTCACCGTCAGCGGCGTCGGCAGCAGCCCTAGCGGCGTTTTGACAAACAGCGGGTCATCGAACCAGTCGCGCAGCTTGGCCAGCGATTTGCTCACCGCTGACGGCGTCACGTTCATCCGCTTCGCCGCTTTGGTAACGCTGCGCTCCTGCAGCAAAAGCTGCAGGCACAGCAACAGGTTAAGATCGAGACTGCTGATGGGCTTCTTCATAGTGCGCCGCGGGCTGGATGACCATAAGTAAGGTAATGCAGAGTATGCTACAGCCAATCAGAACCCCGATCAGCATATTCAGCGCGTTAAGCCCGATGACCGCCGCCAGCCAAATCCACAGCGACGAGCCGCAGACCTGTGCGATACCCAGCACCGAGCTGGCCACGCCTGCCCGCAGCGAGAAGGGACCAAGCGCCTGGCTCATCGCCACGCCAAAGCCAACCGAGAACCCGGCGCAAATGAGCGTAATGCCCACCAGCATCACCGCATGTGAGCTGGTAGTCGCCAGGATCGCGCCTGCGGCGAGGAATAAAACCTGTGAGGTCAGCATCAGCGTGCGCTGGCGGAAGATATTCAGCGCAAACGGGGTGGAGAACGACACAGCCATACTGACCAGAGCGGTTAATGCCATCACCGTGGAATACTCACCGCGATCGAAGCCCATGGTCTCCATCAGCAACACCGGGGAAACGTTTACATAGGTCAGGATCACCGCCACGCTTAACGTGGTCACGGCCAGACGGCTAAGGAAAAAGCGGTTGAGAAGCTTCTCTGCCGGGTGAATGGTTGCGGTATGGCCGGTATTCTGCGAGCCAGGGTGGGTCTCTTTCAGCACGGCGATCGACAGGATAAACACCAGCGCGCCCATCGCCGCCATGGTCCAGAACAGGCTCTGCCACGGGAATTTCAGCATGATCAGATATCCCACGACCGGGGCCAGCACCGGGATGATGCAGGTAATGCCGTTCAGCATCGACAGCACTTTGGCGCGACGCTGGGCGCTTAAGGTGTCGCGCAAAATGGCAAACGCCACCACGTAGCAACCGCCCGCCCCGATGCCCTGGATAAAGCGCCCGGTCAGAAACACGGTGCTGTTTTGCGCCTGTGAGCAAAGAAGGGACGCCAGGGCAAAAACGATGGCTCCGGCGATAGCGACAGGCTGACGGCCTGCTTTATCCGCGATCTTCCCGGCAAAGACCATCGACGATGCCATCCCCGCGAGGTAGGCCGAAAACGCAATATGCAGCTGCGCTTCGCTGGCGCCCAGATCGCGGGCGATATGCGGTAATCCCACCAGATACATATCAATACCGGACGGATAAAGCAGAACTAATGCGAAACTACAAAACAGAAAACGCGCCATAAACCCCCCATAGATGCAGGCATGCAGGATAGGGGGTGAAAAGGGATTAAGCGAGTTGCCATTTGGACAATGGTGATTTCCCTGGAGGAAATCACCATGGATTAACGGGAATTACTTACCAATACAGAAGCTCGAGAAGATCCGTCCCAGCAGATCGTCCGACGTAAACTCCCCGGTGATCTCGCTCAGATTCTGCTGCGCCAGACGCAGCTCTTCCGCCAGCAGTTCACCCGCCCACGCGCCGATCAGCTGCGCTTTACCCTGAACGAGATGGTTCGCCGCCTCTTCCAGCGCCTGAAGGTGACGGCGACGCGCGAGGAAGCCGCCTTCCATGCTGGTGTCAAAGCCCATGCTCTGCTTGAGATGGTTACGCAGGTCGTCCACGCCTTCACCGGTCCGCGCCGACAGGCGAATCAGTGAGTGACCATTCACATCGCTGATACCGAGCGTTTCGCCGGTCACGTCCGCTTTGTTACGCACCACGGTGATCGGCAGTTTAGCCGGCAGACGGGCGATAAAGTCCGGCCAGATCTCCGCCGGGTCAACGGCGTCGGTCGTGGTGCCGTCCACCATAAACAGCACGCGGTCGGCCTGCTCGATCTCCTGCCAGGCGCGTTCGATACCGATGCGCTCAACCTCGTCGCTGGCATCGCGCAGACCGGCGGTATCGATGATGTGCAGCGGCATGCCGTCGATGTGGATGTGCTCGCGCAGCACGTCGCGAGTGGTACCGGCAATGTCGGTCACGATTGCCGCTTCACGGCCCGCCAGGGCGTTCAGCAGGCTCGATTTCCCGGCGTTAGGGCGTCCGGCAATCACCACCTTCATCCCTTCGCGCAGCAGGCTGCCCTGGCGCGCTTCGGCGCGAACGGCGTCGAGATCGGCCATCACCTGGTTGAGCTGGGCTTCAATTTTACCGTCAGAGAGAAAATCGATCTCCTCATCCGGGAAGTCGATAGCCGCTTCCACGTAGATGCGCAGGTGAGTAAGTGCTTCCACAAGGTGATTTACACGCGCGGAGAATGCCCCCTGCAGCGAGTTCAGGGCGGAGCGGGCCGCCTGCTCGGAGCTGGCGTCGATCAGGTCAGCAATCGCCTCCGCCTGCGCCAGGTCGAGCTTGTCGTTGAGGAAGGCACGTTCGGAGAACTCGCCCGGCTTCGCAATGCGCAGGCCCGGCAGGGTCAGGATCCGTTTTAACAGCAGGTCGAGGATAACCGGGCCGCCGTGGCCCTGCAGCTCCAGCACGTCTTCACCGGTAAAGGAGTTCGGGCCGGGGAACCACAGCGCAATGCCCTGGTCCAGCGGCGTGCCGTCGGTATCTTTAAACGGCAGGTAATCAGCGTAGCGCGGCTTTGGCAGCTTACCCAGTACCGCTTCGGCCACCTCGCGCGCCTTCAGGCCGGAGATACGCAGAATGCCTACACCACCGCGTCCCGGTGGGGTTGCCTGGGCGACGATAGTGTCGTTATGGCTCATGGTTGCTCTCGTTCAATACAAATAAAAAAGGCGGTCAATCGACCGCCCTTATTTTAGCGTTAACTTATCGGATCAGGACTTTTTCTTTTCGCGGCTATGCAGGCCACGTTTTTCCAGACCACGGTAAATCAGCTGCTGCTGGATAATGGTCACCAGGTTGCTGACGATATAGTACAGCACCAGACCTGACGGGAACCACAGGAAGAACACGGTGAAGATGACCGGCATAAAGGTCATGATCTTCTGCTGCATCGGGTCGGTCACGGTGGTCGGCGACATCTTCTGGATGAAGAACATCGTCACGCCCATCAGGATCGGCAGGATGTAGTACGGGTCCTGTGCGGACAGGTCATGGATCCACAGTGCGAACGGCGCGTGGCGCAGCTCAACGGAACCCATCAGCATGTAGTACAGCGCAAGGAAGATTGGCATCTGAATCAGCAGCGGGAAGCAACCACCCAGTGGGTTCACTTTCTCTGCTTTATACAGGGCCATCATCTCCTGGCTCTGACGCTGTTTGTCATCGCCCAGACGCTCACGCATTGCCTGAATCTTCGGCTGCAGCATACGCATCTTCGCCATGGAGGTGTACTGCGCTTTAGTCAGCGGGTACATGATGCCACGAACGATGAAGGTGATAACGATGATGGAGAAGCCCCAGTTACCCAGGAAGCTGTGGATGAACTTCAGCAGCTTAAACAGCGGCTGAGAGATGAACCACAACCAACCGTAATCCACGGTCAGATCCAGGTGCGGCGCAACAGCGGCCATTTTGTCCTGAATTTCCGGGCCGACCCACAGGGTGCTTGCCAGCTTACCGGTTTGACCCGGCTGTACCAGAACCGGCTGAGATTTGTAGCCGATGGCGGCAAGACCGTTACCCAGGTTCGCGGTGTAGAAGTTGTTGGTACCGTCGTTATTTGGCACCCATGCCGTTGCGAAATACTGCTGCAGCATCGCCACCCAACCGCCTTTAGCGCTGACGTTCAGGTTTTCGTTATCGGCAATGGTGTCGAATTTGTATTTCTCGTACTTCGCGTCAGGCGTGGAGTACGCCGCGCCACGGAAGGTATGCAGCGCAAAGTTGCTGCTTCCGGTGTCACGGTGTGACGGCAGATTGATGGACTGCTTCAGCTGGCCAAAGGTCGACAGCTCCAGCGGTTTCGCACTGGCGTTCTGTACGCTGTAGCCCACGTTCACCGCATATTCACCGCGCTTCAGGGTGAAGGTTTTGGTGAAGGTGTTGCCTGCGGCGTCGGTGTACGTCATCGGGATCACGAGTTCGTTCTGACCATCAGCCAGCACAAAGGTGTCGTTCTCGACGTTATACAGTGGACGCGCACCGTTAGCCGGGTTATCCGGGCCATCACGACCGGTCAGGCCGCTCTGCGCCTGGTAGATAAACTCAGGCGTGGTTTCCAGTAACTGGAACGGTTCGTTAGACTTCAGCTCTTTCGGGTAGGTTAACAGCAGCGCCTGCTCAACATCACCACCACGGGTGTTGATAGTCAGCTCAAGCACATCGGTCTTAACCGTAATCTGTTTCCCCTGGCCACTGGCCGGTACGCCCTGGTCGGCGGCGCTACCCGCTGCGGTGGTCGTTGTCTGCGTGACCTGCTGTTGTGGTTGAGGATTTTTATCCTGCTCCCACGCCTGCCAGATCATGAAAGACACGAACAACAAAGCGATGATAAGAAGATTGCGTTGCGAATCCATCGTTAGTGTTCTCTGGTATCAAAGGGTCCTGGGGGGACGGGGTCGTCTCCACCTGGGTGTAAAGGGTGGCATTTTAATACGCGTTTCACCGTCAACCAACTGCCTTTTATCACTCCAAACCTGCGCAATGCCTCAATTCCGTAGCTTGAGCATGTTGGTGTGAAACGGCAGTGCGGCCCGAGTAGCGGACTAATCAGGCGTTGATAGACCCGAATGAGGGCTATCAGGACCCGTGAGCCAGGCGACAGTGGCGGCGCCATAATTTTTCCAACGCTTCCGAGAGAGCACGGTTATCGAGGTCGGCAACCCCTTTCTTCGCCACCACCACGAAATCCATTGAAGGCAGTTCGTGCTGACGTAAACGGAAGCTTTCACGCGTCAGACGTTTAATCCGATTGCGTTCATGCGCACGCTTAACATTTTTCTTGGCGACTGTGAGACCGATGCGGGGATGCCCCAGCGAATTTTGGCGGCCGAGGATGGTGATTTGCGGCGTGCCAGCCCGTTGTGGCTGCTGGAAGACGAAAGTGAAATGAGCGGGAGTTAACAAACGTAACTCCCTGGGAAATGCTAGCTTAACCACTCAGGGGTTAGCTTTATTACTTGGAAACGGTCAGACGAGCGCGGCCTTTAGCACGACGACGTGCCAGAACCTGACGACCATTTTTAGTAGCCATACGAGCACGGAAGCCGTGAGAACGGTTGCGCTTCAGTACAGACGGTTGAAAAGTGCGTTTCATGGCGATTTCTACCTAAACTTGAATAAATTCACTGACTTTTGCGTATACCCGAACGAGTTTCGAACGACTAACGCCTCAGCGTGGGTGATTAAAGAGGCCGGATTGTAATAATTGTACACTCCGGAGTCAATTCTCTTTCCTTATTTCCCGCGTATTTCCGCACGTTTTCGCGTGGAAAATGAGCAACGGACGACGCAGGAAGATGAGCATCACGCGCCGGGTCGAGGATTATACGGGCTCACCGACAAAGCGCAAGGATCGTCCCGGATCTTCGTTAGATCATTTAAGCAATAAATTGTCTGTGCTCATTAATTTTTCCAATATGCGGGCTAAATCGTGGGGCACTCGCGCCAGGATCGTTTACACTTAACCGGTTTCTGATCTTCCTGTGGATAAATCGGGAAGAATCTGTGAGAAACAGAAGATCTCTGGCTCAGTTTAGGCTATGATCCGCGGTCCCGATCGGGATCCCAGGATCCTGGTCAGGATAAATTGCAGATAGCAATTCGCACGTCCCCCTTTACACAGGGTCATGCCGATGTGCGCCAACAATCATGAATATTCAATAGTTTTCTTTTATTGTTCGAGTGGAGTCCGCCGTGTCACTTTCGCTTTGGCAGCAGTGTCTTGCCCGATTGCAGGATGAGTTACCAGCCACAGAATTCAGTATGTGGATCCGCCCGTTGCAGGCGGAACTGAGCGATAACACGCTGGCTTTGTATGCGCCAAACCGTTTTGTGCTCGATTGGGTAAGGGACAAATACCTTAATAACATCAATGGACTGCTGAACGATTTCTGCGGGTCAGATGCCCCACAGCTGCGCTTTGAAGTGGGTACAAAGCCGGTCACCCAAACCGTTCGTGAAACCGTGAACGTCGCAGCGCCTGCTCAGGCCGCTCCTGTTCCGGCCCCTCGCGTCGCACCCGCTCGTCAGGGCTGGGATAATGTTCCCGCACCGGCTGAGCCAACCTACCGCTCTAACGTAAACGTGAAACACACGTTCGATAACTTCGTTGAAGGTAAGTCGAACCAGCTGGCGCGCGCGGCGGCTCGCCAGGTTGCTGATAACCCCGGTGGGGCCTACAACCCGCTGTTTCTGTATGGCGGCACGGGTCTGGGTAAAACGCACCTTCTTCATGCGGTGGGCAACGGCATTATGGCGCGCAAGCCCAATGCCAAAGTGGTGTATATGCACTCCGAGCGCTTCGTTCAGGACATGGTAAAAGCCCTGCAAAACAATGCGATCGAAGAGTTTAAACGCTACTATCGTTCCGTTGACGCGCTGCTGATCGATGACATTCAATTCTTTGCCAACAAAGAACGATCGCAGGAAGAATTTTTCCACACCTTCAACGCCCTGCTGGAAGGTAATCAGCAGATCATTTTGACCTCGGATCGTTATCCAAAAGAGATCAACGGCGTTGAAGATCGTCTGAAATCCCGCTTCGGCTGGGGCCTGACCGTGGCGATCGAGCCACCGGAGCTGGAAACCCGCGTCGCGATCCTGATGAAGAAAGCCGATGAAAACGACATTCGCCTGCCGGGTGAAGTGGCGTTCTTCATTGCCAAGCGTCTGCGCTCCAACGTGCGTGAGCTGGAAGGGGCACTGAACCGCGTTATCGCCAATGCCAACTTCACCGGTCGTGCGATCACCATCGATTTTGTGCGTGAAGCGCTGCGCGATTTGCTGGCATTGCAGGAAAAACTGGTCACCATCGACAATATTCAAAAGACGGTGGCTGAGTACTACAAGATCAAAGTGGCAGATTTACTGTCTAAACGTCGTTCCCGCTCGGTGGCGCGTCCGCGTCAGATGGCGATGGCGCTGGCAAAGGAGTTAACCAACCACAGTCTGCCGGAAATTGGGGATGCGTTTGGTGGCCGTGACCATACGACCGTGCTGCACGCTTGTCGCAAGATTGAGCAGTTACGCGAAGAAAGCCACGACATAAAAGAAGATTTTTCCAATCTAATCAGAACATTATCATCGTGACGCTATGAAATTTACCGTTGAACGTGAACATTTATTAAAACCGCTGCAACAGGTGAGTGGCCCATTAGGCGGCCGCCCAACGCTGCCTATTCTCGGAAACCTGCTGCTTCAGGTCGCGGACGGTACGCTGTCGCTGACCGGTACAGATCTGGAAATGGAAATGATCGCGCGCGTTACGCTGACGCAGCCGCACGACGCGGGCGCGACCACGGTTCCGGCACGTAAATTCTTTGATATTTGCCGCGGGCTGCCGGAAGGCGCTGAAATCGCCGTGCAGCTGGAAGGCGACCGTATGCTGGTGCGCTCTGGCCGCAGCCGTTTCTCGCTCTCCACGCTACCTGCTGCGGACTTCCCGAACCTGGACGACTGGCAGAGCGAAGTGGAATTTACCCTGCCGCAGGCGACGATGAAGCGTCTGATTGAAGCCACGCAGTTCTCCATGGCGCATCAGGACGTTCGTTACTACTTAAACGGCATGCTGTTCGAAACCGAAGGTGAAGAGCTGCGTACCGTGGCGACCGACGGCCACCGTCTGGCGGTCTGTTCCATGCCGATTGGCGACTCACTGCCAAACCATTCGGTGATCGTGCCGCGTAAAGGGGTGATTGAGCTGATGCGTATGCTCGACGGTGGCGACACGCCGCTGCGCGTGCAGATCGGCAGCAATAACATCCGCGCTCACGTGGGCGACTTTGTCTTCACATCGAAGCTGGTTGACGGCCGTTTCCCGGATTATCGCCGCGTATTGCCGAAGAACCCGGACAAAACGCTGGAAGCCGGTTGCGATAGCCTCAAGCAGGCGTTTGCACGTGCGGCCATTCTCTCTAACGAGAAATTCCGCGGCGTGCGTCTGTATGTGAGTGAAAACCAGATCAAAATCACCGCCAACAACCCGGAGCAGGAAGAGGCAGAAGAGATTCTGGACGTCACCTACGCCGGGGCTGAGATGGAAATCGGCTTCAACGTTAGCTACGTGCTGGATGTGCTGAATGCGCTGAAATGCGAGAACGTGCGCATCCTGCTGACCGACTCCGTTTCGAGCGTACAGATTGAAGATGCCGCATCACAGTCGGCTGCCTATGTTGTCATGCCAATGAGACTGTAATGTCGCTCACCCGTCTGTTGATCCGCGACTTTCGCAACATCGAGAGCGCGGATCTCGCTTTATCCCCTGGCTTTAACTTCCTGGTTGGCGCGAACGGCAGCGGCAAAACCAGCGTGCTGGAAGCCATCTATACGCTCGGCCACGGCCGGGCGTTTCGCAGTTTGCAGATTGGTCGCGTCATTCGCCACGAGCAGGAATCCTTTGTTCTGCACGGGCGTTTACAGGGCGAGGAGCGGGAGACCGCCATCGGCCTGACCAAAGACAAGCAGGGCGACAGCAAGGTGCGCATCGACGGTACCGACGGTCACAAGGTGGCCGAGCTGGCGCTGCTGATGCCGATGCAGCTGATCACGCCCGAGGGGTTTACTTTACTCAACGGCGGCCCCAAATACAGAAGAGCGTTCCTCGACTGGGGATGCTTTCACAACGAAGCCGGATTCTTTAACGCCTGGAGCAACCTGAAGCGTCTGCTCAAGCAGCGTAACGCCGCACTGCGTCAGGTGACGCGCTACGCCCAGCTGCGTCCGTGGGACATGGAGTTAATCCCTCTCGCGGAACAGATCAGCCGCTGGCGTGCCGAATACAGCGCAGGTATCGCCGAAGACATGGCCGACACCTGCAAACAGTTTTTACCTGAATTCTCTCTCACCTTCTCCTTCCAGCGCGGCTGGGAGAAAGAGACGGACTATGCCGAGGTGTTAGAGAGAAGCTTCGAGCGCGACCGCATGTTGACCTACACCGCGCACGGCCCGCACAAGGCGGATTTCCGCATTCGTGCTGACGGTGCGCCGGTGGAAGACACGCTGTCGCGCGGGCAGCTCAAGCTCCTGATGTGTGCGCTACGCCTGGCACAGGGGGAGTTTCTTACCCGCGAGAGCGGGCGACGCTGCCTGTACCTGATAGATGATTTTGCCTCGGAACTTGACGACGCGCGGCGCGGGCTGCTTGCCAGCCGCTTAAAAGCCACGCAGTCGCAGGTTTTCGTCAGCGCAATAAGCGCTGAACACGTTATAGACATGTCGGACGAAAATTCGAAGATGTTTACCGTGGAAAAGGGTAAAATAACGGATTAACCCAAGTTGAAATGAGCGAGAAACGTTGATGTCGAATTCTTATGACTCCTCCAGTATCAAAGTCCTGAAAGGGCTGGATGCGGTGCGTAAGCGCCCGGGTATGTATATCGGCGACACGGATGACGGCACCGGTCTGCACCACATGGTATTCGAGGTGGTAGATAACGCTATCGACGAAGCGCTCGCGGGTCACTGTAAAGACATCGTGGTCACCATCCATGCGGACAACTCCGTCTCCGTCACCGATGACGGTCGTGGCATCCCAACCGGTATTCACCCGGAAGAGGGCGTCTCTGCGGCGGAAGTGATCATGACCGTCCTGCACGCAGGCGGTAAGTTCGACGATAACTCCTATAAAGTTTCCGGCGGCCTGCACGGCGTGGGTGTTTCGGTAGTAAACGCCCTGTCGCAGAAGCTGGAGCTGGTTATCCAGCGCGAAGGCAAAATCCACCGTCAGCTTTATACGCACGGCGTGCCGCAGGCACCGCTGGCCGTTACGGGCGACACCGACAAAACCGGTACCATGGTGCGTTTCTGGCCGAGCCTCGAAACCTTCACCAACGTCACCGAGTTTGAGTACGACATCCTGGCGAAACGCCTGCGTGAACTGTCGTTCCTGAACTCCGGCGTCTCGATTCGCCTGCGCGACAAGCGTGACAACAAAGAAGACCACTTCCACTACGAAGGCGGTATCAAGGCGTTCGTTGAGTATCTGAACAAGAACAAAACGCCTATTCACCCGAATATCTTCTACTTCTCCACCGAAAAAGACGGTATCGGCGTAGAAGTGGCGCTGCAGTGGAACGACGGTTTCCAGGAAAACATCTACTGCTTCACCAACAACATTCCACAGCGTGACGGTGGTACTCACCTTGCAGGCTTCCGTGCGGCGATGACCCGTACCCTGAACGCCTACATGGACAAAGAAGGCTACAGCAAGAAAGCGAAAGTCAGCGCCACCGGTGACGATGCCCGTGAAGGCCTGATTGCCGTTGTCTCCGTGAAGGTGCCGGATCCGAAGTTCTCCTCACAGACCAAAGACAAGCTGGTCTCTTCTGAGGTGAAATCAGCGGTTGAGCAGCAGATGAACGAACTGCTGAGCGAATACCTGCTGGAAAACCCGTCCGACGCGAAAATCGTGGTGGGCAAAATTATCGATGCGGCGCGTGCCCGTGAAGCGGCGCGTAAAGCCCGTGAAATGACCCGTCGTAAAGGCGCGCTGGACTTAGCCGGCCTGCCGGGCAAGCTGGCTGACTGCCAGGAACGCGACCCGGCGCTGTCCGAACTGTACCTCGTGGAAGGGGACTCCGCGGGCGGTTCTGCGAAGCAGGGCCGTAACCGTAAGAACCAGGCTATCCTGCCGCTGAAGGGTAAAATCCTCAACGTTGAGAAAGCCCGCTTCGACAAGATGCTCTCTTCTCAGGAAGTGGCGACGCTCATCACCGCGCTGGGCTGTGGCATCGGCCGTGACGAGTACAACCCGGACAAACTGCGCTACCACAGCATCATCATCATGACCGATGCGGACGTCGACGGCTCGCACATTCGTACGCTGCTGTTGACCTTCTTCTATCGTCAGATGCCTGAAATCGTTGAACGTGGCCACGTCTATATTGCCCAGCCGCCGCTGTACAAAGTGAAGAAAGGCAAGCAGGAACAGTACATCAAAGATGACGAAGCGATGGATCAGTACCAAATCGCGATCGCACTTGATGGCGCAACCCTGCACGCGAACTCGCACGCTCCTGCACTGGCCGGTGAGCCGCTGGAGCGTCTGGTGTCCGAGTTCAACGCCACGCAGAAAATGATTACGCGTATGGAACGTCGTTATCCGAAAACGCTGCTGAAGGAGCTGGTTTATCAGCCAACCCTGACCGAAGCCGATCTGAGCGACGAGCAGACCGTCACCCGCTGGGTGAACGCCCTGGTGACCGATCTGAACGAGAAAGAGCAGCACGGCAGCCAGTGGAAATGCGATGTTCAGCAGAACGCCGATCATCAGTTCGAGCCGATCGTTCGCGTGCGTACCCACGGCGTCGACACCGACTACCCGCTGGAGCACGAATTTGTGACCGGTCCGGAATACCGTCGTATCTGCACACTCGGCGAGAAGCTGCGCGGCCTGATCGAAGACGATGCGTTCATCGAACGTGGCGAACGTCGTCAGCCGGTAGCCAGCTTCGAGCAGGCGCTGGACTGGCTGGTGAAAGAGTCCCGTCGCGGCCTCGCCATCCAGCGCTATAAAGGTCTGGGCGAAATGAACCCGGAGCAGCTGTGGGAAACCACCATGGATCCGGAAAGCCGCCGTATGCTGCGCGTGACCGTTAAGGACGCGATTGCTGCAGACCAGCTGTTCACCACCCTGATGGGCGATGCGGTTGAACCACGTCGTGCCTTCATCGAAGAGAACGCCCTGAAAGCGGCAAATATCGATATTTAATCGACGTGATACCGCACGATAACTGGCCGCGCTTTTAGCGCGGCTTTTTTTTGGGCGCAGGCATATCCAGCGACATCACGGACGGTAAACGGCTCGCCAGCGTGTCTATGGCGATTCTTACCCTCAGCGGCAGATGCGGCGTCTGCTGCCAGACCGCATGGACGTCAAAATGGACATCCGGCGCCTGCTTCAGGAGCGGGACGAGTTTTCCCTGATGGATTTCTTTAATGGCCATCCAGCAGGGGAGCCAGGCAATGCCGTGCCCGGTCAGCGCCGCGTCGCAGATGGCCTGCAAATCATCCATATTGAGTGATGAACGGGGAGTAAAACTGTGCGAGGTCCCCTCATTATCCATCAGTTGCCAGGAGAGGACTCTGCCTGCGCGCAGATAGTTAATGGCCGTATGATGGGGTAAATCAGCCACGCTTTGCGGCTGGCCTTTCTTCTGCAGATAATCCGGCGCGGCACATAGCACCATGCGGTGTTCCCCCAGCTTTCTGGCGACCAGCACGCTGCTGTCCTGCAGCGTGCCGTTACGCACCGCCATATCAAACCCTTCCTCTACCAGATCCACCACGCGGTCGCTGAACGACATTTCAAGCTCAAGCCCAGGATGTTCCTGCGCCAGTTCAATCAACAGCGGCGCGACACACTGGCGACCAAAGAGCACCGGCATGGCAACGCGCAGGCGGCCGCTGACCTGCTGTTTCCCCGTTTCAAGCAGCGACTCTGCGCCCCGAATCTCCTCCAGCGCGCGCAGACAGCGCTCGTAGAACAGGGCGCCGTTATCGGTGAGCCGCTGGCTGCGTGTGGTGCGCTGAAAGAGCCGTACTCCGAGGCGTTCCTCAAGGCGAGCAATGCTTTTTCCCACCGCCGAGCGCGACAGGTGCAGGCGAACTGCGGCCTGTGCAAAGCTTCCTGCCTCCACGGCAGCGACAAAAACAGGAATATCTTTCAGCGTATCGGTCATGGATTGTATCCATTCAGGCATCAATAAAGAGAAAACTTATCGCCACTGGTGACGAAGAGTCAACGCTAGACTGTCGGTACTGAAGCTTATTTTTATCGCAGGAGAGAAAAATGACAGAGACAATGCAACGCTGGACGATGAACGCCCTCGGGCGCGAGAGGCTCACACTCACTCAGGAGCCCATTCCACAGCCAGGCCCGGGTCAAGTACGCGTGCGGGTGAATGCCGTTGCGCTCAACTATCGCGATAAAATGGTGATTGAAGGCACGATGCCGATTCCGCTCTCCTTCCCGTTTACCCCCGCGTCTGACATGGCGGGCGTCGTAGACAGCGTTGGTGAAGGCGTCACGCGTTTCCAGCCTGGCGCTCGCGTTATCTCAACCTTTTTCCCGGAGTGGATCGACGGTAAACCGCAGGCGGACGCGCGCAATTTGCCCTATAAAACGTCCGGTGGATACTTCCAGGGAATGCTGGCCGAGTATGTGATTGTGAAGGAAGACGCGCTGGCGGCATCGCCGGAAACCCTGGATGACGCAGAGGCCAGCACCTTACCCTGTGCAGGGCTTACCGCCTGGTTCGCGCTGGTGGAACGCGGCCAGCTGCGCGCCGGACAGTCGGTGCTGGTACAGGGGACGGGCGGCGTGGCGATTTTCGCCCTGCAAATTGCCAAAGCGCACGGCGCAGAGGTATTTGTCACCTCGGGGAGCGATGAAAAGCTGGCGTTGGCCAAAAAACTGGGGGCCAGCCAGGGCATCAACCGCCTGAAAGGCGACTGGGCTGAAAATACGCTGGCACTGACGCAGGATCGCGGTATCGACCATATTATTGAAACCGTGGGCGGGGAGAACCTGAAGCACTCCCTGCGCGCCGTTGCCGTTCATGGTCGTATCTCGGTCATTGGCGTGCTGGCCGGCACTGACATTTCGCTCTCTGCTGGCGAACTGTTGCTGAAATCTCCCGTCATTCAGGGGATCGGTGTAGGACACCGCAGGGCGCTGGAAGATTTCGTCCGCGCTGTTGATGTCACCGGCCTGAAACCCGTGATTGAGCATCGCTACCGTTTTAACGAGCTTGAACAGGCACTTGAGCATCTGGATCGCGGTGCGTTTGGTAAAATCGTTCTCACTCGCGAGTAGGTCTTTATTCCCCGGGAGAAGCGTAAAAGGGGGCTTTTGTTGCGCAATATAGCTCTATTTTTGTGTGCTTAATCGCGTTAGCATGAGGCAGCACTCATTTATCCCGGGGAACTCATGGCTATCAAACTTATTGCAATCGATATGGACGGCACGCTGTTGCTGCCAGACCACACTATCTCTCCAGCCGTTAAGAACGCGATCGCCGCGGCACGCGCCAAGGGTGTGAATGTGGTCCTCACCACGGGGCGTCCGTATGCGGGCGTGCACAGCTACCTGAAAGAGCTGCACATGAATCAGCCTGGCGACTACTGCATCACCTATAACGGCGCGCTGGTACAGAAAGCCGCGGATGGCAGTACGGTTGCGCAAACCGCGCTGAGCTACGATGACTACCGGTTCCTGGAAAAACTGTCCCGTGAAGTGGGCTCCCACTTCCACGCCCTCGATCGCAATACGCTTTACACCGCCAACCGTGATATCAGCTACTACACGGTACATGAATCCTACGTGGCGACCATTCCGCTGGTGTTCTGTGAAGCCGAGAAAATGGATCCGGCCACCCAGTTCCTGAAAGTGATGATGATCGACGAGCCGGAGATCCTGGATAAAGCGATTGCGCGCATTCCGGCCGAGGTGAAAGAGAAATACACCGTGCTGAAAAGTGCGCCGTACTTCCTTGAAATCCTCGATAAACGCGTCAATAAAGGCACCGGCGTGAAATCGCTGGCCGACGCGCTGGGCATCAAGCCGGACGAAATCATGGCGCTGGGCGACCAGGAAAACGACATCGCGATGATTGAATTCGCGGGCATGGGCGTGGCGATGGATAACGCCATTCCGTCGGTGAAAGAAGTGGCTAATTTTGTCACCAAATCTAACCTCGAAGACGGCGTGGCTTACGCCATTGAGAAGTTTGTGCTGAACTAAACACCCGCTTGCTATACCCTGATGCGATAACAGCGCATCAGGGTATCCTCATGAAACAAATCACCTTCGCTTCCCGCAACCACCAGCTGACCAACATCAATACCTGGACGCCGGACAGCCAGTGGCTGGTCTATGACGTGCGCCCGTCAGGTGCATCGTTCACCGGAGAAACCATCGAGCGGGTCAACGTCGGCACGGGCGAGGTAGACGTGGTTTACCGCGCCACTGACGGCGCGCACGTTGGCGTGGTGACCGTTCATCCTGCGCAAGAGAAATACGTCTTCATCCACGGTCCGAAAAACCCGGATGCAGACTGGCACTACGATTTTCATCATCGTCAGGGAGTGATTGCGCATCACGGTCAGGTGAGCAACCTGGACGCGATGGATATCACTTCGCCGTACACCCCTGGCGCGCTGCGCGGCGGCAGCCACGTCCATGTCTTCAGCCCGAACGGCCAGCTCGTCAGCTTTACCTATAACGATCACGTGCTGCACGTGCGCGACCCTAAACGTGATTTACGCAACGTCGGCGTGGCGGCGCCTTACGGCCCGGTGAACCCGCAGGGGAACCATCCTCGTGAATACCCGGGGACTTACTGGAGCGTGCTGGTCAGCCGCACGACGCCCAACCCGCAGCCGGGCAGCGACGAGATTAACCGCGCCTATGAAGAGGGCTGGGTGGGCAACACCAGGCTGGCGTTTATCGGCGATACCCTTTCTGCGCAGGGCGAAAAAGTCCCGGAACTGTTTATCGTCGACCTGCCGGAAGAGAAGCAGAGCTGGAAACGCGCGGGCGATGCGCCGCTGCAGGGCACCGAAGAGACCCTGCCAGCTCCGCCTGCTGGGGTGAAGCAGCGTCGTCTGACCTTTACGCATCAGAGGGCCTATCCGGGCCTGGTGAACGTGCCACGTCACTGGGTTCGCAGCAACCCGCAGGGAACGCAGATCGCGTTTCTGATGCGCGACGATAACGGCATTGTGCAGCTGTGGCTGATCTCGCCTGAGGGCGGCGAGCCGCGCCAGCTGACGCAGACCGCGAGCGGTATTCAGTCTGCGTTTAACTGGCATCCGGCGGGTGACCGACTGGGGTTTGTGCTCGAAAACCGGATCGCCTGCTGTGACGCGCAGACTGGAGAGGTGACGTTTTTGACGTCCGATCACGGCAATCCGCCGTCTGCTGATGCCGTCGTGTTTTCTCCGGACGGGCGCTTTATCGCGTGGATGGAAGAGACAGGAGGTTTCCGTCAACTTTGGTTAACGGAAACCGCGCAGAACTAGCGTGGAGGCATGTCAGCGGGCGGGATAACGGCGTTTGTCGCCAGATTCTCCTGCTCGCTTTTTTCTACCCGTGAGCGCACGGAGTTGTCCTTACGAAACATATCCCACGGTAGCAAAAGCGTATCCGCCACAGCCGTAAACGGCATATCCAGGATAACCAGGGATTTGGTGCCCCAGTTTGTATCGTCATCGGAGATCATCGCCGCGCTGGCGCGCGTCCCCGGATATGTTCCTTCTTTACCGCCGGTGTGAGACATCACGCTCGAACACCCGCAAAGTAAAACAACCCCGCTGAACGTCGTCAGCTTTATCAGAACATTTTTCATCATCACTCAGTCATCGTTAATGGCACTGCATAGACCTGCAACTCAGGGTTATAACGAGCCTTAACCAAAATGGATAGCCCGATAACCCCGCACTGTGGCAGCCATCGCAATTTAACCCTTTGTGCTGTTGTCCCAGTCTAAGCGAGATGCAGGAAAGTGCAAAAAAAAGTGCAGTCGTCGCGCTTGAAAAGCCCGGTTGCAGACCCATTTTAAGAATACGACCCGATAACGAACTCGCCTGATGGGTGTTCGGGGGGCGCAAAGGCCTGTCCATGGTGGAAGGCTTAATTTTCTCGCTGATTTCAGGAGTTTTATTTATGCGTAACTTCGATCTTTCTCCGCTATACCGTTCTGCAATTGGTTTTGACCGCCTGTTTAACCATCTAGAAAATAACCAAAGCCAGAGCAACGGCTACCCTCCATACAATGTTGAGCTGGTTGATGAAAACCACTACCGCATCGCCATTGCCGTCGCCGGTTTTGCAGAAAACGAACTGGAGATCACCGCGCAGGACAACCTGCTGGTGGTGAAAGGTTCCCATACGGCCGAGCAGAAAGAACGTACCTACCTTTACCAGGGCATCGCTGAGCGCAACTTTGAACGCAAGTTCCAGTTAGCCGAGAACATTCACGTGAAAGGCGCGAACCTGGTCAACGGCCTGCTGTTTATCGAACTGGAACGTGTGATTCCGGAAGAGAAAAAACCGCGTCGTATCGAAATTAACTAATTATGCGGGTCGCGCGAGCGGCCCACCCAGACTTGCTTGCCGTAACGGGAGCATATGCGAATCCATCCGGATTTGCAGGAACAACTGCGCACAAAATTAAACTTTGCCGAACTCGCTTCTCAGAAGGAGATTTAGTATGCGTAACTATGATTTATCCCCCTTACTTCGTCAGTGGATTGGTTTTGACAAACTGGCTAATGCCCTGCAAAACACCGCTGAGCAACAGACGTTTCCGCCGTACAACATCGAAAAAAGCGACGATAACCACTATCGCATCACCCTGGCGCTGGCCGGCTTCCGTCAGGAGGATCTGGATATCCAGCTCGAAGGCACGCGTCTGACCGTGAAAGGTACGCCGGAGAAACAAGAGACCGAGACCAAATGGCTGCATCAGGGGCTGGTTAATCAGCCGTTTAGCCTGAGCTTTACTCTGGCAGACCATATGGACGTCTCCGGCGCAACGTTTACCAACGGGCTGCTGCATATTGACCTGACCCGTAACGTACCGGAAGCCATCGCGCCACAGCGTATCGCCATTAGCGACCGGCCGGCGTTAAACAGTTAACAATCCCACCGAACCTGTAGGTCGGGTAAGGCGCAGCCGCCACCCGACACCGCTCACAGACCGCACAAGGCCCTGCCCCGGCAGGGCTTTTTTGTGCGCCATCGCCCATACAACCGCCCACGGCTCTGAGAGAATCCTTAGCATAACTAAGGTTATGCCAAGGAAGTGGATCATGAGTGATATCGCGTTAACCGTCAGCGTGTTGGCCCTGGTCGCTGTTGTTGGCCTGTGGATAGGGAATATCAAAATCCGCGGCGTCGGGTTTGGGATAGGCGGGGTGCTGTTTGGCGGCATTTTTGTCGGCCACTTTGCCGACCAGCTCGGGCTGGTGCTGAGCGCCGAAATGCTCCACTTTACTCAGGAGTTCGGCCTGATCCTGTTCGTTTATACCATCGGGATTCAGGTGGGGCCGGGTTTTTTCGCCTCTCTTCGTGTTTCCGGCTTACGGCTCAACCTATTTGCCCTCGGCATTGTGGTGATGGGCGGGCTGGTCACCGCCATTCTGCATAAAATCTTTGCTATCCCGCTGCCCGTAGTGCTGGGCATTTTCTCCGGGGCGGTCACCAACACGCCCGCGCTCGGTGCCGGGCAGCAAATCCTGCGCGATTTGGGCATCGAACCCGGCATCGTCGACCAGATGGGGATGAGCTACGCCATGGCCTATCCGTTTGGCATTTGCGGCATTCTGCTCTCCATGTGGCTGGTCCGCGTCCTGTTTCGCATTAACGTCGATAAAGAGGCAAAGGACCACGAAACCACGCTTACCAACGGCCATATGCCGATCAAAACCATCAACATTCGGGTTGATAACCCCAACCTGAACAATATGGCGATTCAGGACGTGCCGATCCTGAACAGCGCCAATATTATCTGCTCCCGCCTTAAGCGCGACGATATGCTGATGGTGCCCGCGCCCGGCACCATCATTCAGCAAGGCGATCTGCTGCACCTGGTTGGCCAGCCTGGGGATTTGAACAACGCGCGGCTGGTGATTGGTCAGGAAGTGGATACCTCGCTCTCCACGCGCGGCACCGATATGCGGGTGGAACGCGTTGTGGTGACTAACGAGCACGTACTGGGTAAAAAAATACGCGATCTGCAGGTAAAAGAGCGCTATGACGTGGTGATCTCCCGCCTCAACCGTGCGGGTGTCGAGCTGGTCGCCAGCCCCGAGGCCAGCCTGCAGTTCGGGGATATTCTCAACCTGGTGGGTCGCCCGTCGTCCATCGACGCCGTGGCGGATATGGTGGGTAACGCCCAGCAGAAGCTGCAGCAGGTGCAGATGTTGCCGGTGTTCATCGGTATTGGGCTTGGCGTGCTGCTCGGCTCCATCCCACTGTACGTGCCGGGCTTCCCGGTGGCGCTCAAGCTTGGCCTGGCGGGCGGGCCGCTGATTATGGCGCTGATCCTCGGGCGTATCGGCTGCATCGGTAAGCTCTACTGGTTTATGCCGCCGAGCGCCAACCTGGCGCTGCGCGAGCTGGGCATCGTGCTGTTCCTGGCGGTGGTCGGGCTGAAGTCCGGCGGGGATTTCGTCGATACGCTGATCAAGGGCGAAGGGATGAGCTGGGTCGGCTACGGCATCTTTATCACGGCGATTCCGTTGCTGACGGTGGGCATACTGGCGCGGATGTTCGCCAAAATGAACTACCTGACGCTGTGCGGCATGCTGGCGGGCTCCATGACCGATCCGCCCGCGCTGGCCTTTGCCAACAACCTGCACACTACCAGCGGCGCGGCTGCACTCTCCTATGCCACCGTCTACCCGCTGGTGATGTTCCTGCGCATCATTACGCCGCAGCTACTGGCGGTGCTGTTCTGGGGGATGGGCTAGCAGGTCGTCCGGGTGGATGCGCCGCAGATGGTAGTCCACCTGGTAATCACTGGTATTTCGGAACATCACGGAATAATTGAGGAACTCGCCGCTGTCGCTGTAGGAAAGGGAGGTGATACGCAGCAGCGGCGTCTGTTCCGGCAGGTTCATATAACCCGCCAGCTGCTTATCGGCCAGCACCGGCGTCAGGCTCTCGTAGTTGCCGCTGATGGTGATCCCGCACTCCTTCTCGATGTAATCAAACTTTGACCCTTCAAGATGCGCCAGCGACAGATTGCGAAACAGCTTCACCGGCATAAAACTGTCCTCCAGCATCAGCGGCTTTCCGTCCACGTAGCGCACCCGTCGGGAAAAGTAGATCCGCTCATCCACCTGAATTCGCAGCTGGCTGGCGATGGCGGGCGGGGCGGGCATCACTTCGAACTGCAGCACCTTGCTCTGCACCTCTTTTCCCTGCTGACGCAGCACTTCCACCAGCCCGGTCAGGTTGGTGGTTTCGTGGTGAACGTCTTTGCGTGACACAAACGTGCCGCTGCCGTGCCGCCGTTCAACCAGCCCCCAGCTCACCAGCAGATCCAGCGCCTTGCGGATGGTCATTCGCGCCACTCCGAACTCCTGCGCCAGCGCTTTCTCGCCCGGCAGCGGACTGCCGATATTGTAGTCCGACGAATTCAGCCGCAGCCGCAATCTGTCAGCAATGGATTTGTAGATCACCAGTAGACCTCTCTGCCCTTATCAGGGCGTGGATGGCGTCCTGACATGTCCATATTTACCGCAAAAAGTAGACCTGATTGGTCAAAATAAAACCATGAATGCGATCACGAATCGCAGCGGCACGCCATGTTCGCGCATCAGTAAGTTCTTATGCTCACCTCAGGCCAGCAAAAAACCATAAAGGCCTCTACCCCTACAGGTTGTTTCATGAGGATTTAAAAATGCTCAGTCAAATACAACGTTTTGGCGGTGCCATGTTTACCCCGGTGTTGCTGTTTCCGTTCGCCGGGATCGTGGTGGGAATCGCCATCATGCTTCGCAACCCGCTGTTTGTCGGCGAAGCCTTAACGGCCCCCGATCATCTTTTCGCGCAGATTGTTCACATCATTGAAGAGGGCGGCTGGGCGGTGTTCCGCAATATGCCGCTGATTTTTGCCGTCGGCCTGCCGATTGGCCTGGCGAAGCAGGCCCAGGGCCGTGCCTGTCTGGCGGTGCTGATTAGCTTCCTGACCTGGAACTACTTCATCAACGCGATGGGGATGACCTGGGGCCACTTCTTTGGCGTCGACTTCTCCGCCGAACCGACGGCCGGTAGCGGGCTGGCGATGATTGCCGGCATCAAAACGCTCGATACCAGCATCATCGGTGCAATCGTGATTTCAGGCATCGTCACCGCCATCCATAACCGCTATTTTGACAAGCCGCTGCCGGTGTTTCTGGGGATTTTCCAGGGCAGCTCGTTTGTCGTTATCCTCGCGTTCTTCGTCATGATCCCCTGCGCCTGGCTGACGCTGCTGGGCTGGCCGAAAGTGCAGATGGGCATTGAGTCTCTGCAGGCGTTCCTGCGCTCTGCCGGGGCGCTGGGCGTGTGGGTTTATACCTTCCTGGAACGCATTCTGATCCCAACCGGATTGCACCACTTCGTCTACGGTCCGTTCATCTTCGGCCCGGCGGCGGTGGAAGGGGGGATTCAGGTCTACTGGGCGCAGCATCTGCAGGAATTCAGCCAGAGCACCCTGCCGCTGAAAACCCTCTTCCCGGAAGGCGGCTTCGCCCTGCACGGTAACTCAAAAGTGTTCGGCTCGGTCGGGATTGCGCTGGCGATCTGGTACACCGCGTCGCCGGAAAACCGCGTCAAGGTCGCGGGGCTGCTGGTCCCGGCCACGCTTACCGCGGTGCTGGTGGGCATTACCGAACCGCTCGAATTCACCTTCCTGTTTATCTCGCCACTGCTGTTTGCCGTTCACGCCGTGCTGGCGGCGACCATGGCGACGGTGATGTACACCTTCGGCGTGGTCGGGAACATGGGCGGCGGCCTGCTGGACCAGTTCCTGCCGCAAAACTGGATCCCGATGTTCCATAACCACGCCGCGACGGTCTTTACCCAGATCGGCATTGGCGTCTGCTTCACCGGAATTTACTTCGTGGTTTTCAAAACGCTGATTGCACGTCTGAACCTGAAAACCCCGGGCCGGGAGGAGAGCGAAATCAAGCTCTACAGCAAGGCCGACTATAAGGCGGCGCGCGGGCAAACCACCGCCCCGGCCGCGGCCAGCCAGCAGGTCGGGCAGGCCGCCGGATTCCTGCAGGCGCTCGGCGGCGCGGCCAACATCGAAAGCATCAACAACTGCGCCACCCGCCTGCGCATCGCCCTGGTCGATATGGCGAAAACGCAAAGCGATGACGTCTTCAAAGCCCTCGGCGCCCACGGCGTGGTGCGACGCGGCAACGGCATTCAGGTGATTGTCGGCCTGCACGTTCCTCAGGTGCGCGACCAGCTGGAATCGCTGATGAAAACCCCCTTAACGAATGAACAAACCACCCTGACAGAGGCTATATCATGAAAAAATTCTCAGTTGTCATTGCAGGCGGCGGCAGCACCTTTACGCCTGGTATCGTCCTGATGCTGTTAGCCAACCGTGACCGTTTCCCGCTGCGCGCGCTGAAGTTCTATGACAACGACGGCGCGCGTCAGGAGACCATCGCCGAAGCGTGCAAAATCATCCTTAAGGAGCAGGCGCCGGAGATTGAATTCAGCTACACCACCGATCCGAAAGCGGCCTTTAGCGATGTCGATTTCGTGATGGCGCATATCCGCGTGGGCAAATACCCGATGCGCGAAAAAGATGAAAAAATCCCGCTGCGCCACGGCGTGCTGGGCCAGGAAACCTGCGGCCCGGGCGGGATTGCCTACGGCATGCGCTCTATCGGCGGCGTGCTGGAGCTGGTGGATTACATGGAGCAGTACTCTCCGAACGCGTGGATGCTGAACTACTCCAACCCGGCGGCGATTGTCGCGGAAGCCACGCGCCGCCTGCGTCCGAACGCCAAAATCCTCAATATCTGCGATATGCCGATCGGCATCGAAGGGCGCATGGCACAGATTGTTGGCCTGAAAGACCGCAAAGAGATGCGCGTGCGCTACTACGGCCTGAACCATTTCGGCTGGTGGACGTCAATTGAAGACCTGAACGGCAACGATCTGATGCCGAAGCTGCGCGAATACGTGGCGAAAAACGGCTATGTTCCGCCTTCTGACAATGCTCACACCGAGGCGAGCTGGAAAGATACGTTCGCTAAAGCAAAAGACGTGCAGGCGCTGGATCCGGATACCATGCCGAACACCTACCTGAAGTATTACCTGTTCCCGGACTACGTGGTCGCACATTCCAACCCGGAACGCACCCGCGCCAATGAGGTCATGGATCACCGTGAGAAGCACGTGTTCAGTTCCTGCCGGGCGATTATCGAGGCGGGAAAATCCTCCGCCGGCGATCTGGAAATCGATGAACACGCGTCGTACATCGTCGATCTGGCGACCGCGATTGCCTTTAATACCCAGGAACGCATGCTGCTGATTGTGCCAAACAACGGGGCCATCCATAACTTTGATGCCGATGCGATGGTGGAGATCCCTTGCCTGGTAGGCCATAACGGACCGGAGCCGCTCACGGTGGGCGATATTCCGCACTTCCAGAAAGGGCTGATGAGCCAGCAGGTAGCGGTGGAAAAACTGGTGGTGGATGCCTGGGAGCAGCGCTCGTACCAGAAACTCTGGCAGGCGATCACCCTGTCGAAAACCGTGCCGAGCGCGTCCGTCGCGAAAGCGATTCTGGATGACCTGATCGAGGCCAACAAGGATTTCTGGCCAGCGCTGCACTGATCGTCCTGACCGGCATCATCCGATGCCGGTCTCCTTGTCCTTGTCGATTTACGCTATGCTGAAGCCTGCCCGTAGCTCGACAAGGAACCTTTATGAAAATTTCCCGCCTCGGCGAAGCGCCGGACTACCGCTTCTCGCTGGCTAATGAACGCACGTTTTTAGCGTGGATCCGCACCGCGCTGGGGTTTCTTGCCGCCGGGGTGGGGCTCGACCAGCTCGCGCCTGATTTCGCCACCCCGCTGATTCGCGAGGTGCTGGCGCTGCTGCTGTGCCTGTTCGCGGGCGTGCTGGCGATTTACGGCTACCTGCGCTGGCTGCGCAATGAAAAAGCGATGCGTTTGAAGCAGGATCTGCCCTATACGCGCGGGTTACTCATCATCAGCGCGATTTTGCTGGCGGTGGCGGGTGTGGTGATGGTGCTGGTGTTCTATGGCGGATAGCCGCAAAGCGCGACGCGAAGCGGACCCCGGCCTGCAGCCGGAGCGGACGTCACTCGCCTGGCTGCGCACGCTGCTGGGGTATGGTGCGCTGATTGCCCTGGCGATTAAGCACAACTGGCACCGCACCGGGGTGCCGTTCTGGATCTCGCTTGTTGTGCTGGCGCTGGTGGCGATCGTTTTATGGCGCTATACCCGCAGTCGTAATCTGATGGACGTGGCAAAAGAGGATGTTGTGCAGCCGAAGGCGGTGCGGGATAAGTTCCTGATCGCCCTGGCCGTGCTGTCTCTGTCTTTACTCTTCGCAGTGACTCACATTCAGCAAATTGTGAGCTTATAAAGCCCGGTGGCGGCTACGCCTTACCGGGCCTACAACTGCCGCGAACCGTAGGCCGGGTAAGGCGCAGCCGCCACCCGGCATAATTACTTCCCTTTCGCCAGATACTTCGCCATCTCGTCTTCCGGCACCATGCCGCCGCCGGTCGCCCACACCAGGTGGGTAACGCTGGCATCTGAAGGCACGCGCAGCGGTCCGGCCATGCCCGCCAGCGCGGACGGTTCCAGCCGAATGCCTTCCTCCTGCGCCAGCCAGCCGAGCATGTCGTACATGCTCTGATCGGAAAGCGTATAGAACCCGTCAAGCAGGCGCTCCATGGCGCGGCCCACGAAGCCAGACGCGCGTCCTACCGCCAGCCCGTCCGCTGCCGTTACGTTATCAATGCCCAGGTCCTGTACGGCAATCTCGTCGTGCAGGCCGGTGTAGACGCCCAGCAGCATGCACGGGGAGTGCGTGGGCTCCGCGAAGAAGCAGTGGACGTTGTCACCAAAGGCCAGCTTCAGGCCAAACGCCACGCCGCCAGGGCCGCCGCCGACGCCGCACGGCAGATAGACGTACAGCGGATGATCGGCATCCACCACGCGGCCCTGTGCGGCAAACTGCGCCTTTAGCCGCTCGCCTGCCACCGCGTAGCCCAGGAACAGGGTGCGGGAGTTTTCATCGTCAATGAAGAAACAGTTCGGATCGCTTTCTGCCGCTTTGCGTCCCTGCTCCACCGCCACGCCGTAATCCTGCTCATATTCCACGACGATGACGCCGTGGCTGCGCAGTTTGGCTTTCTTCCACTCGCGGGCGTCGGCGGACATATGCACCGTCACCTTAAAGCCGATGCGGGCGCTCATGATACCGATGGACATCCCCAGGTTGCCGGTTGAGCCTACCGCAATGCTGTACTGGCTGAAGAAGTCCTTAAAGCGCGGCTCCAGCAGGATGCTGTAGTCATCCTCAACGCTCAGTAATCCGGCGTCCAGAGCCAGTTTTTCCGCGTGGGTCAGCACCTCATAGATACCGCCGCGCGCTTTAATCGAGCCGGAAATCGGCAGATGGCTGTCTTTTTTCAGCAGCAGCGTGCCGGGAATAGACTTAGCAGATTCTTTCTCCAGCCGCGCCTGCATTGCCGGGATCGCGACCAGTTCGGATTCAATAATCCCACCCGTTGCCGCCGTCTCCGGGAAGGCTTTCGCCAGATACGGCGCGAAGCGGTTGAGTCGCGCATGGGCGTCGTCCACGTCGGCTTTGGTCAGCCCGACATAGGGCAGCCCTTCCGCTAGCGTGGTGGTGCGCGGGTTAAGCCAGGTGGTTTCTTTCAGGGCAATCAGATCCTCAACAAGAGGAAACTGTGCGGTTAAAGTGGTGATAGTTGCGTTTTCCATAATACGTCTCTTCGCGCTCAGATAATGAAAGAAAGCAGGAATGTGCCGCCAAGTGCAAGCACCGAGGCGATAAACGTCGCCGTCGTATAGTATTTGAAGGTCTCATTCAGGGTCGCGCCGCAGTACTGCTTCACCAGCCAGAAGAGGGAATCGGTCACGATCGTGCAGCCAATTGCGCCGGAACCGATGGCAATGGTGATGATCTCCGGACTGACGTTCGGGTAGAGCGGCAGCATCGGCGCGACGATGGCCGTGGCGCCCATCATCGCGACCGTCGCGGAGCCAACGGCGGCATGCAGCACCAGCGCCACCAGCCAGGCGAGCAGAATAGGGTGCATGTGCAGGTTCGAGAGAATATGCGCCAGCGAGTCCGCCAGTCCGCTGGTTTTCAGGATGGCGTTGAACGCGCCGCCCGCGCCGATAATCAGCAAAATGTTGGCGATAGAGCCAAAGCCGTGCTCCGTATGGGTCAGCATCGCGCCCATGCCCATGTGCTGGCGGATCCCCAGCAGGTAATAGGCGACAAACACGGCGATAAACATCGCGGTGATCGGGTTGCCGATAAACTCCAGCAGCGTATACAGCGTGCCCTCTTTTGCCATATTCAGTTCGGCGATGGTCTTCACCAGCATCAGGGCAATCGGCAGCAGCACCGTAAACAGCGTGGCGCCCAGCGACGGCAGGGTATGCTCCTCCCGCACCTTCAGATCTGAAAATTCCGCCGGAACCGGTTTAAACGGCAGACGATTGCCGAGCAGTTTCAGGAACAGCGGGCCGCCGACCAGAGAGGCCATCAGGCCCACCAGCAGGCCGTAGACGATCACCGTCCCGACGTCCGCCCCTAATTTATTGGTCACAAACAGCGCAGCCGGATGCGGCGGCACCACGCAGTGCACCGCCATCAGCGCGGTACAGAGCGGAATGGCCAGCTTGAGCAGCGACGTGTGGGTCTTTTTGGCGATGGAAAACGCCAGCGGGATCAGCAGGACCACGCCCACTTCCACGAACAGCGTAATGCCGCAGATCAGGCCGACCAGTACCATAATCACGTCTGCTGACAGCCAGCGGCAGCGCTGCAGGGCGATCCCGATGCGCTCTGCCGCGCCGGAAACCTCCATCATCTTGCCGAGAATGGTCCCAAGACCAATCACGGCCGCCAGGAAGCCCAGCGTGCCGCCAATCCCGCTCTCAATGGCGTTTACCATATCCAGCGGGCTCATTCCCATCATTGCGCCGACGAAAAAGCTCGCCAGCAGCAGCGCGAGGAACGGGTGAAACTTCAGTTTTACGATGGTTAAAACAATCAACACAATGCTGACCAGCAGCGTTGCCACAACCCAGACCTGAGATCCCATATCTCACCTCACCCTTATGTCATCTGGGGGTATTGGACGAAAAAGCGGCGTGGGCTGACAAACGATATAAATTGGCGTTCAGGTGAGCCAGATTGAATCAACTGAGTGACTGCGCTCTAAAAAACGCACTTAACTCGCATTAGGTTCACATAAATTCACCCTTAAACGGTATGCTGAGCGCAGAAACCACGCGTGAGAATTGTGATGACCGATGCAAATGAAGCCAGAAACCGGCTGCTCAACGGCTGGCAACTGTCGAAAATGTACACCTTTGAAGTGGCGGCCCGGCATGAATCCTTCGCGCTGGCGGCGGAGGAACTGTCGCTTAGCCCCAGCGCGGTGAGCCACCGCATTAATCTGCTGGAAGAGGAGCTGGGTATTCAGCTGTTTGTCCGTTCGCACCGTAAAGTTGAGCTGACGCAGGAGGGAAAGCGCGTTTACTGGACGCTAAAATCGTCCCTCGACACCCTGAATCAGGAGATCCTGGACATCAAAAACCAGGCGCTGTCCGGCACGCTGACGGTCTACTCCCGGCCGTCGATCGCCCAGTGCTGGCTGGTACCCATGCTGGGCGACTTTACCCGCCGCTATCCGTCAATTTCGCTCACCATCCTGACCGGTAATGATTACGTCAATATGCAGCGAACAGGTGTCGATCTGGCGCTCTACTTCGACGATACCCCGCCAAACCATCTGTCTCACCACTTCCTGATGGACGAAGAGATTTTGCCCGTCTGCTCGCCGCAGTATGCCCGCGAGCATGAGCTGCTGAAAAACCCCGATAACCTTAGCCACTGCACGCTGCTGCACGACCGTCAGGCCTGGAGCAATGATTCTGGTACGGATGAGTGGCTGAGCTGGGCGCAGCACTTTGCGGCGAATATGCCGCCATCATCGGGCATTGGTTTCGATCGTTCCGATTTGGCGATCATTGCGGCCATCAACCACGTCGGCGTCGCGATGGGCAGAAAGCGGCTGGTGCAAAAACGGCTTGAACGGGGCGAACTCATCGCTCCGTTTGGTGACAAGACCCTGAAATGTCATCAGCACTACTATATTTCGACGCTTTCGGGCCGTCAGTGGCCGAAAATTGACGCCTTTATCGGCTGGCTGAGAGAACTGGCAGGTTGAAGAATTATTACGCTTTCGCGCTACACCAAATGTGAAAAAGCGTGCTAAATACAGGTAATGCTTTCGATTTATCCAGGGTAAACCGTGTTAAAGCCTTTTATTGCCTGTGCATTACTGATCTCTTCCGGCTGGGCCATTGCCGCTGAGCCGCCGCTGACGGCCGCCCTTTATGCGCAGCAGCTGGGCGTCGGGATGGATGTGGACTGGGCGCGCACCGAGCGCGGCATACGTGAATTCGACCCGCTGGTGGTACGCGATTTTCGGGCTAAAGGCATTACCCACGTGCGCATCCGTGTCGCCGATGAGCCGACGGAAGCGCGGCTGATCCACCTGCGCAAGCTGGTGGAAGCCTGCGAGCAGTATGGCGTGATCCCGATAGTCGCGTATCAGGCTGATGAATATAAAAACGACCCGAAAGCCGATAACGAGAAAGAGACGGTCAACTGGTGGATTGCCGTGGCGCACTATTTCGGTCAGAGCTACCCGCTGCTGGGTTTTGATCTCATTTATGAGCCCGCCGACAAGCTTAACCACAATCTGGCGTCGTTAAACCGCGTCTATGAAAAAACCATCAAAGCGATCCACGACATCGACCCACAGCGCATGATCTTCATCGCGCCACGCCTGCGTGCCGCGCCGGAGGAGTTATCCAGCCTGAAGCTGCCCGCGCACAGCCAAAACTATCTGCTGGCGGAGTGGCATATTTTCCCGTGGGGGCCGCTGAAGAATGGCGGCAAATACCCGTGGACGTCCGGCACGGCGGCGGAGAAAGCGGCAATCCGTAACCGCATCAATGCCGCGCTGCACTGGCAGCAAAAAACCGGGCACGTTAGCTGGGTCGGGGGCTGGGGCGTGGGAGAATCAAGCCGCTTTACGCCAACCGCCTCGCAAATAGCGTTCGCTACCTTTATGGCCTGCGAGCTGCAAAAGGCGAAAATCCCGTATGCGCTTAACGCGGATTTCCAGTTTTACGACGGGGAAGAGGGCGCCTGGCGGCCTGCGCCAGAGCCGTTGTTGCAGGCGATGATCGCCCCTGTCTGTGAAAAGCCCGGCGAGAAGCCGGGCCATCATGCGGTTAAACCGGCTGCTCGTGATGCGGGACACGCGACGCCAGCGGCAGCCAGCACAGTAAAATCAGCAGCCCCATCAGCGTCATCAGCAACCCCAGACTAGCCTGCCCGGTCTGCGGCATCATCGCCGAGAGCCAGGCCAGCGCGCCGGAACCGATGTTTTGCAAACCGCCCACCAGCGCGCCCGCCGTACCTGCGAGGAACGGGAACGGCTCCATCGCGCCGCTGGTGGCGAGCGGGAACAGCATCCCCGCGCCGAAGAAGAATAGCGCCGCCGGGATGAGCAGCGTCCAGACGGTCATCACGCCAAACAGCCCCGGGATCCACATCATCAGACCCGCCAGCAGACAGCTGATCACCGACTGCCACATCAGGGTGGAGAAGCGTTTGTTTGGTCGCCCGGCAAACCACGCGCCGAAGAACGCCGCCGGGATCGGCAGAATAAACAGAATGCTCACCACCATACTGCTCAGGCCAAGCCCCGCGCCCAGCAGCACGCCGGAGCAGGCTTCAAACACCGCGATACCCGCCAGGCCGCCAATCAGCATCAGCAGGTAGCAGGTGAACGCGCCGTTGCCGAACAGCATTTTATAGCTGGCGATAAGCTTCGTGCGCGGCGCGTCCTGCGGGCGCGTTTCCGGCATCCAGCGCGCCATGCTGAAGGTGACAATCATGCAGAGCACCAGCAGGAAGGCGTAACAGGCGCGCCAGGACCACATGGTGTCCAGCAGGCCGCCGATCAGCGGGGCCAGCAGCGGGCTGACCAGAATGCCCATATTCAACAGGCTGTTGGCATGGCGCAGCTGGGTACCCTGATACATATCGCGCGGTAAGGTTCGCGCCATCACCCCGCCGACGCCGGTCCCGACGCCCTGCAGGGCGCTGGCGGCAATCAATACGGTCAGGTTATGGGTGGTCATCGCAATGACGGTCGCCACCATGAAAATGCTCATGCCCACCAGGATCACCGGGCGACGCCCTACGCGGTCGGAGAGCGGGCCGTAGAAGAGCTGCGAAACGCCATAGGTCAGCAGGTAAGCTGCCATTACGCTCTGTACTGCGCCCTCGCGGACGTTTAATTCCTTTGCCATGTCGGCAATCGCCGGAATGTAGATGGTTTGCGCCATCTGACCGACGGCCACCAGTAACACCAGCATCAACAATAAGTTAACGTTCCGTTGCTTTTTCATGTCGCTGAATACTTTTGCCAAAAGAGAAAAATGAAGAATAAGTGACTGCGCATTCCCATAAATGCGCGAGGAATCTACCACAGAGAGATGACAATTTAAGCATTGTTGTGGTGAATGAAAAAACCGGTAAAGGCAGGATTTGTAAACAAGAACGGCAACTAATGTTGCCAGTGCTTTACGCCAGGCGCAGCAGAATGGCGCCGCCAGCAATGCCCAGCGCCGCCGCGATGCGCAGGCCCGCAACCTTTTCTTTTAAAAGCAAAAATGCGATCAGCGCGCCAAAGAGTATGGAAGTTTCCCGCAGCGCCGCAACCACCGCCAGCGGTGCCTGCGTCATTGCCCACAGCGCCAGACCGTACGAGCCCATGGTGCCAACGCCGCCGAGCAGCCCCTTTTTCCAGTGCAGACGCAGGTAGCCGGATGCCTCGCGTCGACGCGCGACCATCGCCCAGCCGAGCAGGCAAAAGCCGTTCATAAAGAAGGTCCACAGCGTATAGCCCAGCGCGGTGTCTGACAGCCGCACGCCGGTGCCGTCCACCAGGGTATACCCGGCGATAAAACAGGCATTCAGCAGCGCCAGCCAGATCCCCTTGCGCGACTGCATGCGCCCGTTCATCGCCATCGCCAGAATCGACAGGCAAATTACCCCAATGCCGGACCAGGCGAGCCAGGAGAGACGATCGCCAAGCGCCAGCACGCTGATCAGCGCCACCAGCAGCGGTGCGGTGCCGCGCATCAGCGGATAGGTCTGGCTCATATCGGAGACCTGATAGGTCTTTGCCACCAGCACGGTGTACACCACCTGTAAGGCGCAGGAGACTAACAAAAACGGCCAGCTTGCGGCAGAGGGCTGTGGAGAGAAGGGGAGCAGCACCAGGGCAATCAGCGTGGCGGAGCCGCTGACGCTAATCGCGGAATAGAGCTTGTCCGTTCCGGCTTTGACAATGGCATTCCAGCTGGCATGCAGCAGGGCGGCGAACAGCAAAATGCAGAATACGGTGATGGTCATGGCGTATCGGGTGATGAATTGTCACTCAACTGTAACATTCACGCCCTGAAGCTGCCAGCCGGTTACACCGCACAAAAAAGGCGGTGCGTCACCCGCGGTTCGTCCGAGACCAGCGTAAAACCTGCCCGGTGATAAAACCCGTAGGCAGCGTCCGGCGCATGGGTATTGAGGAAATCAAACCAGATGCTGGCATCGGCCATCACGACGGTTAAAAGCTGCTTGCCAATCCCCAGCCCGCGGCACTTCTCGCTGACGTAGAGATGGCGAATACGTCCAGCGCGCGGCTGCTGGCTGAACGGATCGCGATTCAGACCGCACACGCCCACCAGCTTGCCGTTAAGAAACGCACCTAACAGCTTTTCGCCCGGCGCGTTAAAGCGGTTCTCACCCCGCTGCCAGCTCTCTTCAAGCCTGCGCAGCATGTTAAAATTCAGTGCAATACTTTCCGCCTTCAGGGCGATATACCCCGGCTCATCAGGCGTAAGAGGCTCAATTAACAGACGCGACATAGCATTCCCTCGTTATTAAAGAGGGGCGGTTGCCCGCCCCTCTCAGGTGCGACTTGAACCTGAATTACCGAAGGAATTTCAGGACAGCATCAAGCAGTTGCAGTACAGCAACAATGAGTTTGAGGATAAGTATCACCATATCCACTACGCTCATACGCGTCTCCTTTTGGTTAAAAGGAGCACGATGCTGGCGTACCTTTCCGCCGCCTGTTGCCAGCACCTGGATTGACGTAACACAGTGTGCTCACTTCAGGGGTTAAGGCACTGACGGCACCACCCGTTTCAGCCAGGACTTCGTTGCGCCGGTAGAACTGCGGCCCCCTCGCTCACTGCGAACACCCTCAGTATAGATAAATACTGTATGTATGAACAGTATTTTTTGGACAAAAATCGAAAGGCGATCCATACTCAAAAACGTCAAAATCCGTGCCGGAATTGCGCGTTCGTCTTCGATCGCGTATACTTTTTTGCGTTGACGTAACACAGTGTGTTCTGCGGCGACCAACCGCAAAACCCTGATAAAAACCTCGCTTAGGCGGGGTTTTTTGTTTTCTGTCAGTCTGAATAATTCATATTTTCAACGTAAGACCGTATTGCGGCTCTCTTTTGTTCAAAGGCCATTTCCTCCGCTTTTTGACACTCTGCCAGGGCTGCGGCAGGGTAATGAACGCAGGGTATTTGCCGGGTTTTATCCTGCAGTACCCCCAGCGGATATCCCGTGCTGGCATCAAGGACAGAAATGCGTTGTTCGACGGCGGCAGATGGCCCCTGCCCGATATTTTGCAATTCAATAAGAAACTGGACCTCGTGCGTTGAGATGGGGTAACCCAGTCCTGCAACATAGCCCAGCATGGAGAGTGGCTTAACCTGTTTACTCGTCGCTTCGCCGAAATAGATCATACGGTAGATAAAATAACTGCCCCAGGGTTCGCGCGAGCCCAACGCGCTGTGCATAAACCAGGCGCGGGAATCATGGATTTGGTCATCAAAAAGCGCTCTTGTTAGTCCTGAGGGTTCATTGGCATTGCTCTGCTCCCCTTGTGGTGGAAACAGTGTTTCCAGGTGTTGTTTCCCCGCCTCTTTGATCTTTTTAAACTCAACGGGAATGTCATCCTGGTTAAAGGCAAAAACAAAACCTTTGAAGTAATCGAGTACGGCGTAGGTTGTGCTTTTTGCCTGAGTACGAGAAACGCCCTGATAGTCCTCTTTGAACTCGAATGCGGCCTGTAAAAGCTGTGTTTGCCCGAGCAAAGCATCAAAGTCTTTTGGGCCTGTCTTAAGCATCACAAACTGACCCTGCGGGTGGCTACCGAGCTGTTTAATTCGCTCTCTTTCTGCATCTTTTTGTAATTTTTCGCGTTCTCTTTCCCGTTCCGCCCTTTTGCCAGGATCGTTATCCTGATTTTGATTATTGGCTGCGGCGTCGTGATAAAAGCGCTGGCTCCGGAATGTTTCCTGGGCGTAGCGATTGATGCGCCAGGCGGTTATCCAGCCGATTTGGTTTTCAAGCGCTTCGATGATATTGACTCGAGCGCGAACGGGGGAGTAGTGGGTTGCCTGTTCGTCGGGAATGCCAGTTTCGGAAAGAGGTAAATCAAGAGTGAGCTGGCGCCAGGCGTTGAAGCGTTGGATTAGTAAGGGGTCAGTACTAAATTCGTCAACCAGGGCTTCTGGCATAATTCTCCATGAATCTTTTTGTAAATCTTCAGGGAGCGACTCTTTTTGGACTTTTAATGGGGCACCTGAAGTAAAGGCTGCTGCGTATATGTCGTTTAAACAAAGCTGTGATAATAAGAAATCATCGACATTAGCATTTGCTTTCCCCTGATCGCCTGGTGGATACCCGCCCCCAATATCAGAGTGCATCCCAGGATAAACCACCTCTACGGCATATTCAGGATACCGCCCGTCAGCACGACAGATTGAATCGAGTGGGAAGCACAACCGCTGATCGTGAGCCGAAACCAGATGCACGCAGCGCTTAATCAGCGCATTGTCCGGCAATTCCATCGTTCCGTCGGCCCAGCCCATATGACCTTCCGCAACCGGGGCAATATGGGCAATCCCTACGGAAGCGACCGTATCCAGCAGGCCCAGAAATTCAATGCTAATCGGAATTTCACCCTGCTTTGTCGCCAGGCAAAAAGGTTGTAAGGCCCCTTCCCGGGAAGGAGAAAGGAGGGCGTTAAGCCAGTTAACAAAGGCCCGGGCGGAGGCCGCTCCGCGAGAGAAACCGTAAACATAGAGTTTGATTCCCAGCAGCTTAGAGGTGCCCGGCGTTGGCTGCGTTAGCGCGATTTCCAGCGTTTTCCCCAACCCGTTCAGCAGCCGGAAAAGCTCTGTGTGGCGCAGGTATTCTCCATGAGAGTTGGATTGAGAATAGCTGGAGTTCATCGCCTGAATGGAGTGCCAGTTTTCATCATCGCTTAGTTTCCCAAGCCCAAGCGTACGTCGCAGAGCGTCTACCAGCCGAAGCAGACCCCAGATGATGCGCTCCTCGCCGTAAGCTGCGTATTTCAGGCCTGCATCACTGAAGTCGAGATCCAGCACCTCCGGAAAAGGCGTCCCGACGCCGGGAATATAGTATTTGTAATACTGGTTGTGCGCGACGCCGTCCTGATCGACCAGCTCTGCGTTATGCGCGCCGGTGCCCCCTGCATAGCCTTGTCCTATGGTGGCACGGAACAGGCGAGCGATATTGGTCGGATGAGGCGGGGTCGACTCATAGAGGTCATGATTCAGGTTGTTGCCCGTACCGTCAAAGAAAAGGCTGATATGCAGCGTTTTACAGCAGGGAGGTAAGACGCGTCGGTTTGCAGCCGTGCAAAGCTGGTTATGATATGTCGTTTCCAGACTGTCTTGTTTCCTGCAGTTTTGCACAAAGTGTGATTTTTCGGTTGGGAGTCTTCCTTCACCAGGAAAAATCGGTGGAAACCAGACTTTATCAGGGGTTATTTTGGGCATGCTATTGGCTTCTCCATATGCACGGGGTCTTTGACGGGGTAATCCGGGCTGCCGTAGTCGGCGCAGCTGGTGGTGACCTTCACCTGGTCACAGGGCAGGAAGTGAACGGTAATGCCGCAGGTTTTCTGGCCGGTGTAATCGGGGACCGGAACGGTTTGAGTATGTTTTTTATTCAACCTTTTGATTATTGCTCGCCATTCACGGCGTTTATCTGCGTACTCCTGCCATGCTTTGTAATAGGTCTGTTCATCCATTCCTTTAGTATTTGGCCGCTCAGGAGGAGGAATTTGAGGCACATCGCTGGCAAACGCGACGCCCGTTTCCCAGTCAACCTGCACCGTCATTCCGGGCGTCCACGGCCCGCTCACGCCAAAGCAGCATCCCCCACCGCCACCCGAATACGGGCCGATAATATCGAGGCCGGACTGCCCGTTCACGCTGAAGCGGTTGATGGCCCAGCTGGTATGGTTAATGGCTTCAATCGTTCCGCCCACGCCGGGCGGGGCTGGTTCCGTTTTTACGGGCTGGTCACATCCGGCCAGCAGCAGGGCTGCGGCCAGCAAAATGCGGGTACGCCATACTGCACTCACTGGGGACATACTTTCGGCTTCTCCATATGCACGGGGTCTTTGACGGGATAATCCCTGCTGCCGTAATCGGCGCAGCTGGTAGTGACCTTCACCTGGTCACAGGGCAGGAAGTGAACGGTAATGCCGCAGGTTTTCTGGCCGGTGTAATCGGGTATTTGCACCGATTGAGAATGCTGCTGCTTGAAAGACTCTATTTTCTTATACCATTTCTGTTTTTCATCGAAATATGCTTGGGCTACCCTGTATCCTTCTGCATCGCTCAAGCCTGCAAGATCTGGTCTTACAGGCTCAGGGATCTCCGGTACATCGCTGGCAAACGCGACGCCCGTTTCCCAGTCAACCTGCACCGTCATTCCGGGCGCCCACGGCCCGCTCACGCCAAAGCAGCAGCCCCCACCGCCACCCGAATACGGGCCGATAATATCGATGCCGGACTGCCCGTTAACGCTGAAGCGGTTGATGGCCCAGCTGGTGTGGTTAATGGCTTCAATGGTTCCGCCCCCGCCGGGCGGGGCTGGTTCCGTTTTTACGGGCTGGTCGCACCCGGTCAGCAGCAGGGCTGCGGCCAGCAAAATGCGGGTACGCCATACTGCACTCACTGAGGACATACTGTCGGCTTCTCCATATGCACGGGGTCTTTGATGGGATAATCCGGGCTGCCATAGTCGGCGCAGCTGGTGGTGACCTTCACCTGGTCACAGGGCAGGAAATGAACGGTAATACCACAGGTTTTTTGTCCGGTATAATTGGGCAAGGGGGCGTTTTGCGAGTGCTTCTTACTAAATGATTTTAATTTCTTATACCACTCCTGTTTTTTATCGAAATATGCCTGTGCTAATTTGTACCTTTCTTCACTGTTTTTACCTGTTAAATCTGGACTCGCTGGCTCGGGGATCTCCGGCACATCGCTGGCAAACGCGACGCCCGTTTCCCAGTCAACCTGCACCGTCATTCCGGGCGCCCACGGCCCGCTCACGCCAAAGCAGCAGCCTCCACCGCCACCCGAATACGGGCCGATAATATCGAGACCGGACTGCCCGTTAACGCTGAAGCGGTTGATGGCCCAGCTGGTGTGGTTAATGGCTTCAATGGTTCCGCCCCCGCCGCCGGGCGGGGCTGGTTCCGTTTTTACGGGCTGGTCGCATCCGGCCAGCAGCAGGGCTGCAGCCAGCAAAACGAGAGCGCGCCATGCTGCAATCACTGGGGACATACTGTCGGCTTCTCCATATGCACGGGGTCTTTGATGGGATAATCAGGGCTGCCATAGTCGGCGCAGCTGGTAGTGACCTTCACCTGCTCACAGGGCAGGAAGTGAACGGTGATACCGCATGTTTTCTGGCCGGTGTAATCGGGGACCGGAACCGTTCGGGAATGTGTTTTACTGATGGCTTTAATTTTGCTGAACCATTCGTGGTACATCTCGTCATACCGCTCAGCTCTTAAATTCGCATCTTCTTCACTTAAATTACTTAAATTTGGCCTTTTAGGTTCAGGGATTTCAGGCACATCGCTGGCAAACGCGACGCCCGTTTCCCAGTCAACCTGTACCGTCATTCCGGGCGTCCACGGCCCGCTCACGCCAAAGCAGCAGCCCCCACCGCCACCCGAATACGGGCCGATAATATCGAGGCCGGACTGCCCGTTAACACTGAAGCGGTTGATGGCCCAGCTGGTGTGGTTAATGGCTTCAATGGTTCCGCCCCCGCCGCCGGGCGGTGCTGGTTCTGTTTTTACGGGCTGGTCGCATCCGGCCAGTAAAAGCAAAGCCGCGAAAAGCATTGTGTAAAACTTATTCATGTTGTCTTCCTTAACACCAGCCTGTATCCCTCGGCACGCTCTCGTATTTTTGTAGTTGTTCTTAGGTTCGAAGAAATCATAACCACATAAAGCCTGCGGCAATACCCTCGAGCCGCTATTTTCAGATTTTCATAAGAAATTAATATGTGACTGAACCTAATAGCGTTTCGGGCAAATTTGAGAGGTGAAAACGGAGAGCAAACCCAACAAACGAAACGTGATCCCTGGCGCATTTTTGCGCAGATGAAAAATTTTCCATTGTCACGCCCGAAAACCTGTGTTTGTATAAATTCAATCAATGATTCCAAACACAGGTCCCCAATGACTTCATCCATCTTCACTTCGACCCTACTAAAAACTGCGCAACCAGCCGCAGTGGTCGTCGTGCGTGTGGTGGTGGTCGTCGGCAATGCGCCGTAGGGACTGGATCAACACACGAATCCAAAACCCCGCCGGCGCAAACCGGGCGGGGTTTTTCGTTTAGGACCCTCCCCGGAAAGTCGGCTCAGAAGAAAAGGACTGGAGCATGGCAAGTTCGGGCACAACATCCACCAAGACGCGTTTTACCGGCGCGCAGCTGATCGTTCATCTGCTGGAGCGACAGGGCATTACCACGGTTGCGGGCATCCCCGGCGGCACGGTGCTGCCGCTGTACGATGCGTTAAGCCAAAGCACGCAGATCCGCCACGTGCTGGCGCGTCACGAGCAGGGGGCAGGCTTTATCGCTCAGGGCATGGCGCGCACGCAGGGTAAACCGGCGGTCTGTATGGCCTGCAGCGGCCCGGGCGCAACCAACCTGGTCACCGCCATCGCCGACGCGCGCCTCGACTCCATTCCGCTGATCTGCATTACCGGCCAGGTGCCGTCCTCGATGATCGGTACCGATGCGTTCCAGGAAGTTGATACCTACGGCATCTCTATCCCCATCACCAAACATAACTATTTAGTTCGCGACATCGCCGAGCTTCCTCAGGTTATCAGCGATGCGTTCCGCATTGCGCAGTCCGGCCGCCCGGGCCCGGTGTGGATAGACATTCCTAAGGATGTCCAGACCGCAGAAATTGAGATCGACGTTCTGCCTGAACCGGGCGAGCGTGCCCCCGCGCCAGCATTTAGCGCGGAGAGCGTGCGCGACGCCGCCGCCATGATTAACGCCGCCAAACGTCCGGTGCTCTATCTGGGCGGCGGGGCGATCAACGCCGCGGATGAAATCCGCCAGTTTGCGGAAAAAGCCAACCTGCCGACCACCATGACCCTGATGGCGCTCGGCATGCTGCCAAAAGCGCACCCGCTGTCCCTGGGGATGTTGGGCATGCACGGCGCGCGCAGCACCAACTACATCCTGCAAGAGGCGGATTTGCTGATTGTTATGGGCGCGCGTTTTGATGACCGGGCGATTGGCAAAACCGAGCAGTTCTGTCCGAATGCGAAAATCATTCACGTGGATATCGATCGCGCCGAGCTGGGTAAAATCAAGCAGCCGCACGTGGCGATTCAGGGCGACGTAGCCGAAGTGCTGGCGCAGTTGATCCCGCAAACCGAGGCGACCGATCGCGCCGACTGGCGCCAGCTGGTGGCCGATCTGCAGCGCGAGTTCCCGGGCGCGATCCCAACTGAAGGCGACCCGCTGAGCCACTATGGCCTGATCAACGCCGTTGCCGCCTGCGTGGACGACAGCGCGATTATCACCACCGACGTGGGCCAGCATCAGATGTGGACCGCGCAGGCCTACCCGCTGAACCGTCCGCGCCAGTGGCTGACCTCCGGCGGTCTGGGAACCATGGGCTTTGGTCTGCCCGCAGCTGTGGGTGCGGCGCTGGCGAATCCGGACCGCAAGGTCATCTGCTTCTCCGGCGACGGCAGCCTGATGATGAACATTCAGGAGATGGCGACCGCAGCCGAAAACCAGTTAGACGTAAAAATCATCCTGATGAACAACGAGGCGCTGGGCCTGGTGCACCAGCAGCAGAGCCTGTTCTACAAGCAGGGCGTGTTTGCGGCGACCTATCCGGGGATGATTAACTTTATGCAGATTGCCGCCGGCTTTGGCCTGCACACCTGCGATCTGAACGCGGAAGAGGATGCCCACGCGGCGCTGCAGGCGGCGATCTCGCGTCCGGGCCCGGCGCTTATCCACGTCCGTATCGACCCTGAACAAAAAGTGTATCCGATGGTGCCGCCGGGTGCGGCAAATACTGAGATGGTGGGAGAATAAGCCATGCAGAAACAACATGATAACGTCATTCTGGAACTCACCGTCCGCAACCATCCTGGCGTCATGACTCACGTCTGCGGGCTGTTTGCCCGCCGGGCGTTTAACGTGGAAGGCATTCTCTGTTTGCCGATTCAGGGCAGCGAGCACAGCCGCATCTGGCTACTGGTCAACGATGACCAGCGTCTGGAGCAGATGATGGCGCAGATCGACAAGCTGGAGGACGTCACCAACGTGGCGCGCAACCAGTCCGATCCCACCATGTTTAACAAAATTGCGGTGTTCTTCGAATAGATCGCTTAAGGTAGGCGTCTTTCGCTCTTGTAGGCCGGATAAGCGCAGCGCTATCCGGCATTTCAGACCGCAGGAACACACATGACCACCATCGCCCTTATCGACGACCACCTTATCGTCCGCTCTGGCTTTGCCCAGCTTCTCAACCTCGAACCGGATTTCCAGGTCGTGGCCGAGTTTGGCTCCGGTCGCGAAGCGCTGGCGGGCCTGCCGGGGCGCGGGGTGCAGGTCTGTATCTGCGACATTTCGATGCCAGATCTCTCCGGGCTGGAGCTGTTAAGCCAGCTGCCGAAAGGAATGGCGACCATTATGCTCTCGGTCCACGACAGCCCGGCGCTGGTCGAGCAGGCGCTCAACGCGGGCGCGCGCGGGTTCCTCTCCAAACGCTGTAGCCCGGACGAGCTGATTGCCGCCGTGCGCACCGTCTCCACCGGCGGCTGCTACCTGACGCCGGATATCGCCATCAAGCTGGCGGCCGGACGACAGGATCCGCTCACCAGACGCGAGCGTCAGGTGGCTGAGAAGCTCGCGCAGGGGATGTCGGTAAAAGAGATTGCCGCCGAGCTGGATCTGTCGCCGAAGACCGTGCACGTCCATCGCGCCAACCTGATGGAAAAACTCAACGTCAGCAACGACGTCGAGCTGGCGCGCCGCATGTTTGACAGCTGGCAATGAGTCCCGTGTTTTCGCGGCTGATCGCCGTCGTTGCCAGCTTTTTTATCTTCTCTGCCGCGTGGTTCTGCCTGTGGAGCATCAGCCTGCATCTGGTGGAACGTCCTGAGCTGGCGGTGCTGCTGTTTCCCTTCGGCCTGCGACTGGGGTTAATGCTCCAGTGCCCGCGCGGCTACTGGCCCGTTTTGCTGGGCGCAGAGTGGCTGCTACTGGTCTGGCTGGCGCAGGAAGTCGCTCTGGCGCATCTGCCATCATTGATGACCGGAAGCCTGCTTACGCTTCTCCCGGTTGCGCTCATTTCCCGCTACCGTCACCAGCGCGACTGGCGCACGCTGCTGCGCCAGGGGGCGGCGCTGATTGCCGCCGCGCTGCTGCAGTCCCTGCCGTGGGTTGGCGACAAGGAGATGCTCAACGCGCTGCTGCTCACCCTAACCGGTGGCCTGACGCTTGCGCCGACCTGCCTCGTTATCTGGCACTATCTCTCCAGCACCGTCTGGCAACCGCTTGGTCCGGGGCTGGTGTCCCAACCGGTGAACTGGCGCGCCCGGCATCTCATCTGGTATCTGCTGCTGTTCGTGGTGAGCCTCTGGCTTCAGCTGGGTCTACCTGCCGAGCTTTCACGCTTTACGCCGTTTTGCCTGGCGCTGCCGATTATTGCCCTGGCCTGGCACTACGGCTGGCAGGGGGCGCTGATCGCGACCCTGATGAACGCCATCGCGCTGATCGCCAGCCAGACCTGGCACGACCATCCGGTGGATCTGCTGCTCTCGCTGCTGGCACAGAGCCTGACCGGGCTCCTGCTCGGGGCGGGCATTCAGCGTCTGCGTGAGCTGAACCAGTCCCTGCAAACCGAGCTGGCGCGCAACCGGCGTCTGGCTGAACGCCTGCTGGAGACCGAAGAGAGCGTGCGGCAGGAGGTCGCCCGCGAGCTGCATGATGACATCGGCCAGACGATCACCGCCATCCGCACCCAGGCGGGCATTGTCCAGCGTCTGGCGGCGGAAAACGCGGGCGTAAAGCAGGGTGGGGCGCATATCGAGCAGCTTTCACTGGGCGTGTATGACTCGGTGCGACGCCTGCTCGGCAGGCTGCGTCCGCGCCAGCTCGACGACCTGTCGCTGGAGCAGGCGGTGCGTTCCCTGATGCGCGAGATGGAGCTGGAAAGCCGCGGCATTGTCAGTCATCTCGACTGGCGAATTAACGAATCTGTGCTGAGCGAAGGCCAGCGCGTAACCCTTTTCCGCGTCTGTCAGGAAGGACTGAACAATATTGTTAAACACGCCAATGCCAGCGCGGTCACGATCCAGGGCTGGCAGCAGGACGAACGCCTGATGCTGATAATTGAAGACGATGGCTGCGGCCTGCCGCCGGGCTCCGGCCACCAGGGCTTTGGCCTGGCGGGCATGCGCGAGCGCGTAAAGGCGCTGGGCGGCACGCTAAACCTCTCCTGCACCCACGGGACGCGCGTCAGCGTCAGCCTGCCGCTACGGAGTTATCATGTTTAAAACCCCTGCCAGCGCCGCGCCGATTGGCGACAAAGCGGAAATCGACGCCCGCTACCGCTACTGGCGTCGCCATATTCTGATCGCCATCTGGCTCGGCTACGCGCTGTTCTACTTCACCCGCAAAAGCTTCAACGCCGCCGCGCCGGAAATTCTCGCCAGCGGCGTGATGACGCGCACCGACATCGGCCTGCTGGCGACGCTGTTTTACATCACCTACGGCCTGTCGAAGTTCTTCTCCGGCATCGTCAGCGATCGCTCCAACGCGCGCTATTTCATGGGCGTAGGGCTGATCGCCACCGGCGTGGTGAACATCCTGTTTGGTTTCTCTACCTCGCTGTGGGCCTTTGCCCTGCTGTGGGCGCTGAACGCTTTCTTCCAGGGCTGGGGTGCGCCGGTCTGCGCCCGCCTGCTCACGGCGTGGTACTCGCGCAACGAGCGCGGCGGCTGGTGGGCCGTCTGGAACACCGCGCACAACGTCGGCGGGGCGCTGATCCCGATGGTGGTGGGTGCCGCGGCGCTGCACTACGGCTGGCGCGCGGGGATGATGATTGCGGGTGGCCTGGCGATTGTCGCCGGGCTGTTCCTCTGCTGGCGCCTGCGTGACAGGCCGCAGACCGTGGGCCTGCCTGCGGTGGGCGACTGGCGGCACGACGAGATGGAGATTGCCCAGCAGCAGGAGGGCGCGGGATTGACCCGCAAGGAGATCCTCACCAAATACGTGCTGAAAAACCCCTACATCTGGCTCCTCTCGCTCTGCTACGTGCTGGTCTACGTGGTGCGCGCGGCCATCAACGACTGGGGCAATCTGTACATGTCCGAGACGCTCGGCGTGGACCTGGTCACTGCTAACTCGGCGGTCACGATGTTCGAACTGGGTGGGTTTATCGGCGCGCTGGTGGCGGGCTGGGGCTCGGATAAGCTGTTCAACGGCAACCGCGGCCCGATGAACCTGATTTTTGCCGCAGGGATTTTGCTCTCTGTTGGCTCGCTGTGGCTGATGCCGTTCGCCAGCTACGTCATGCAGGCGGCGTGCTTCTTCACCACCGGCTTCTTCGTCTTTGGCCCGCAGATGCTCATCGGCATGGCGGCGGCAGAGTGCTCCCACAAAGAGGCGGCAGGCGCGGCGACGGGCTTTGTCGGGTTGTTTGCCTACCTCGGCGCATCGCTCTCCGGCTGGCCGCTGGCGCGGGTCATCGACATCTGGCACTGGAGCGGCTTCTTCGCAGTGATTGCCATCGCGGCGGGAATTTCCGCCCTCCTGCTGCTGCCGTTTTTACATGCGCAGGCACCGCGTGAAGCCAGTGTGATGTGATGCGCCTCACCTTTTCACCCCGAGTGGCGCAAAACTAAGAAATTTTCCCGGTTTTACCTGGACGCTGTCTCAGGCATCTCTCCCGGCTGATTTTTACAATGCTGCAAAAATCAGCTCAGGAGTAAACCAACCATGCTGGCCTTCTTAAACCAGGTGCGCAAGCCGACCCTGGATCTGCCGCTCGATGTGCGGCGCAAAATGTGGTTCAAACCGTTCATGCAGTCCTATCTGGTGGTCTTCATCGGCTACCTGACCATGTACCTGATCCGCAAGAACTTTAATATCGCGCAGAACGACATGATCTCCACCTACGGGCTGAGCATGACGCAGCTGGGGATGATTGGCCTGGGCTTCTCCATCACCTACGGCGTGGGGAAAACGGTCGTGTCCTACTACGCGGACGGCAAAAACACCAAGCAGTTCCTGCCGTTTATGCTGATCCTCTCCGCCATCTGTATGCTCGGCTTCAGCGCCAGCATGGGCGCAGGGTCCGTTAGCCTGTTCCTGATGATCGCCTTCTACGCCCTGAGCGGTTTCTTCCAGAGTACCGGCGGGTCGTGCAGCTACTCCACCATCACCAAATGGACGCCGCGCCGCAAGCGAGGGTCGTACCTCGGCATGTGGAATATCTCCCATAACCTCGGCGGGGCGGGTGCGGCAGGCGTGGCGCTGTTTGGCGCAAACTACCTTTTCGACGGCCACGTCATTGGTATGTTTATCTTCCCGTCGATTATCGCCCTGATTGTCGGCTTTATCGGCCTGCGCTTCGGCAGCGACTCCCCCGAATCCTACGGCCTCGGCAAAGCTGAAGAGCTGTTCGGCGAGGAGATCAGCGAAGAGGACAAAGAGACCGAAGAGAACGAGATGACCAAATGGCAGATCTTTGTTGAGTACGTGCTGAAAAACAAAGTGATCTGGCTGCTCTGCTTCTCAAACATCTTCCTCTACGTGGTGCGCATCGGCATCGACCAGTGGTCTACCGTGTACGCCTTCCAGGAGCTTAAGCTCTCTAAAGAGGTGGCGATTCAGGGCTTCACCCTGTTCGAAGTGGGCGCGCTGGTCGGCACGCTGCTGTGGGGCTGGCTCTCCGACCTCGCCAACGGCCGTCGCGCGCTGGTGGCCTGCATCGCGCTGGCGCTGATTATCGCTACCCTCGGCGTCTACCAACACGCCAGCAACCAGTACGTTTACCTCGCATCCCTGTTTGCGCTCGGCTTCCTGGTGTTTGGTCCGCAGCTGCTGATCGGCGTGGCGGCAGTGGGCTTCGTCCCGAAAAAAGCGATCGGCGCCGCCGACGGGATCAAGGGCACCTTCGCCTACCTGATCGGCGACAGCTTCGCCAAGCTGGGTCTGGGAATGATCGCCGACGGCACGCCAATTTTCGGCCTCACCGGCTGGGCGGGCACCTTCGCGGCGCTAGATGCGGCAGCGATCGGCTGTATCGTCCTGATGGCGATGGTTGCCGTGCTGGAAGAACGTAAAATTCGCCGTGAGAATCGTGCGCAGAAATTAAAAACAGCCTGAGTGTGCAGGTAACTTCTTTGCCCGGTGTGTGATGCCGGGCTTTTTTATTTCCGCCGACGGCATTAATACCTTATCCCCCGTTCTGCAACGTCTTTTCAGTGCACTATTCTGGTTCTGCCCGCTGTCGACGCGGTGCGTTTCCCGCTATGATGAGCGGCTAGTCAAAGGAGAACGCATGGTCTGGATGATGCTGGCAACGCTTGCCGTGGTGTTTGTGGTGGGATTTCGCGTCCTGACCTCAGATTCCCGCCGCGCCATCAAACGTTTAAGCGAGCGTCTGGGCATCACCCCGATGCCGGTCGAGTCGATGATCGATCAGTTCGGTAAAACGCCGGGCAATGAGTTTATCCGCTATCTTGAGCGCCCCGATGAGGCGCATCTGCAAAACGCCGCACAGGTGCTGCTGATCTGGCAGGTCTGCATTGTCGACGGCAGTGAAGAGAACTTGCACACGTGGCACCGCCTGCTGCGTAAAGCCCGCCTGGCCGCGCCGATCACCGATGCGCAAATTCGTCTGGCGCTCGGCTTTATGCGCGAGATGGAGCCCGATCCGCAGGAGCTGAACGCCTTCCAGCTGCGCTATAACCAGCTCTTCCTGCCGGAAGAGGGCGTGTATTACCTGCACTGATCCCCTCTAAAAACCACAAAAGTTGTCAAATCGTTAAATTCGTCACACTTTTGATGATAAACTGCGCGACTTTTCCGCACGTTTTCATCTTCAGGTGACGCCATGACAGAACATATTCAGCCCTCGACCAGACCGCAGACCAGCGAGGTTTCACGCCCCAACTGGTCGGCCGTTTTCGCCGTGGCATTCTGCGTCGCCTGCCTGATTACCGTTGAGTTTCTGCCGGTGAGCCTGCTGACGCCGATGGCGCAGGATCTGGGCATTTCCGAAGGCGTGGCGGGGCAGTCCGTTACCGTCACCGCCTTTGTGGCGATGTTTGCCAGTCTGTTTATCACCCAGGTGATTGGCACCATCGACCGCCGCAAAGTGGTCATTCTGTTCAGCGTGCTGCTGACGCTCTCCTGCCTGCTGGTCTCCTTCGCGGAAAGCTTTACCCTGCTGCTGCTGGGGCGCGCCTGTCTGGGGCTGGGGCTCGGCGGCTTCTGGGCGATGTCTGCCTCGCTGACCATGCGCCTGGTGCCTGCGCGCACCGTGCCGAAAGCGCTGTCCGTCATCTTCGGCGCGGTCTCTATCGCACTGGTGATTGCCGCGCCGCTGGGTAGCTTCCTCGGCGGGATTATCGGCTGGCGTAACGTCTTCAACGCGGCGGCAGTGATGGGCCTGCTCTGCGTTATCTGGGTGTGGAAGGCGCTGCCGTCCCTGCCGGGCGAAGCGGCGCACCACAAGCAGAACATGTTCAGCCTGCTGAAGCGCCCCGGCGTGCTGGCGGGGATGACCGCGATCTTTATGTCCTTTGCCGGGCAGTTTGCCTTCTTTACCTATATCCGCCCGGTGTATATGACCATGGCGGGCTTTGACGTCGACGGCCTGACGCTGGTGCTCCTGAGCTTCGGTATTGCCAGCTTTGTCGGCACCTCTCTGTCGTCCCAGTTCCTTAAGCGCTCCCTGAAGGTGGCGCTGGCGGGGGCGCCGCTGGTGCTGGCAGTGAGCGCCACGGTGCTGGTGCTGTGGGGCAGCGATAAGTGGGTCGCGTCTGCGATTGCGATTATCTGGGGCTTTGCCTTTGCGCTGGTGCCGGTGGGCTGGTCGACGTGGATCACCCGCTCGCTCGCCGATCAGGCGGAAAAAGCCGGGTCGATTCAGGTGGCGGTGATCCAGCTGGCAAACACCTGCGGCGCGGCGATTGGCGGCGTGGCGCTCGACCACCTGGGGCTGACGTCACCGCTGGTGATTTCCGGCACGCTGATGTTGTTGACCGCGCTGCTGGTGGCGGGGAAGGTTAAAGCACGTTGATTGATAAATAGTCACTTCATCGATATACTTGTACCGTAACTTGTACAGGAGGGAATATGCAGGTTGTGACGTTTACCGAAGCACGAAGCCGACTCAAAGATGTGTTGGACGACGTGAATGACAACGTGGAGACAACCATCATCAGCCGCCGAAACGGGGGGGATGCGGTGGTTATGTCTCTGCAGCACTACAACTCGATGATGGAAACCATCCATCTGATGAGTTCGCCTGCTAACGCCAGCCGACTGATGGAGTCAATCGCACAGGCAAATACCGGAAAAACCACGCAGAGGGATCTGATAGATGACCAGGCTACTGATTTGGACTGACAACGGCTGGGATGATTACCTGTGGTGGCAGGAGCAGGACAAGAAAACGCTTCGCAGAATCAATAAATTGATTGAAGATGCGAAGCGTCAACCCTTCGATGGCCTGGGTAAGCCGGAACCCCTTAAAGGTAACCTTTCCGGATACTGGTCCCGTCGAATCAATGATACTGACCGTCTGGTTTATGGGGTGTCAGATAGCGCTCTTACTATTTTAATGTGCCGCTATCACTATTATTCGTAGATCACGCCGATGTCCTCACCCGTCTTCTTGAATCCATCGAAATCAGCACCACCGACGACACGATTAGCAGCGTCCCCAGCCAGTCCGGCAGGGTAAACGCCACGCCCAGCAACATCACCGACAGCAACGCGCTGCTCAGCGGCTCGGCGCAACTCAGAATGCTCGCCTTTGGCCCGCCGATCATCTGCGCGCCTTTCAGATACAGGCTGAAGGTCAGCGCGGTGCCGATCACCACCAGATAGAAAAACGCCAGCAGCAGGCTGCCGTCAATGACGAAGGTCGTCCCGCGCCCGGCGTAGAACGGCGTCAGCATTAACCCGGCAATCAACATACTCCAGCCGACAATCGGCAATGTGCCGTAGCGGGCAATCAGCGTTGACGGATAGGTGGTGTAAAACGCCGCGGCAAACGCCGAGGCGATGCCGAAGAACAGCGCGGCTGGCGAGATGGAGAGCGAGGTTGGGTCGCCGTGGGTCACCAGCAGGAACGTCCCGACAAGCGAGGTCACAATTGCGGACAGAACAAACACGCCGGGGCGCGTTTTCCGCGCCAGCGCGAACCACGCCACGATAATCGTTGGCGACAGAAACTGCAGCACGGTGGCGGTAGCGGCGTTGGATTTTTCAATCGTCAGCAGGAAGGTGAGCTGCACGGTGAGCGCGCCGACCAACGAGAAAAACAGCAGGCTGAGGGCGTCTTTGCGATGCTTGATGACCGAGAAAATCTTGTCGCCGTGAACGAAGGAGAGCGTCAGGAGGATCACGCCGGTAAACAGCAGGCGAACCATGGTCAGGTAAGGCGAAGAAATGTGGCTTTTCTCCATGATGTACTGCGCGCAAACGCCGGAACTGCCCCATAAAACGGCGGCGATCAGGACGTTCAGCATCCCTTTACGTGTGGAACCCATTTTCTCCCCTGCTATGTTGATTTTTTTCTAGCATAACATGGGATCTTGCCGGGTGGCGCGGCGCTTACCCGGCCTACAAAACCTTGTAGGCCCGTGCAAGCGCAGCGCCGCCGGGCGAAACAAACGACGCTCTACTAGAACCACGCCTCCCACATTGCGCCGACGTTGAAGTCGTCGAGCGTCTCGTCTTTGGTGTTGTTCACACGCGCGGTGCGTGCGTTATCCACTTTGCCGCCGGTCACGTAGAAGCGCAGCATCGGACGGAACTCTGGCCCCATGGCGATAGACATGTTCTGCGACAGGGTCAGCTTCCAGCCCTTGTTGTCGCCGCCGTTATCATAGTCAACGTGCTGCCAGCCTGCTTCCAGCCAGGTGGAGTGAACGTCGTTCCACCAGTGCATCGGGCGCACGATGGCGTTGTAGTTCTTACGGTTGTCGGTCTTATCGCGGCTGTTGTCATAGTCGTGGAAGGCGAGGATGTACTCCACCTGCGTGGCCTGGGTGAATTTGTACAGCCCTTCGAAGCTGGCGTAGACCGTGGTCAGATCCTCGGTTTTGTTGAACACGCTGTTGTCCGCGTTATCGGAGTAGCGGGCAATCACCTTGTTCACGCCGCTGTCGTTGGTGTGGCTCAGCACCACGCCGCCCTGCCAGGCGTTCAGACGCTCGTCGCTCTCCACCGCTTTCGAGTCAAAGCCGTAGTTGGCGTACAGCTCCAGATCCAGCGGACCGAGCTTCATGCCGTGGATTTTAGACGTCGCGGCGTAGTTGCCTTTGTCGCCCGTGCCGGACCCGCCGGTACAGGTGATACGCGACGGGTTCGCTTCGTCTTCCATCACTTCCGGGCTACAGGATTCCACCGCCGCCACGGCGGCCACGTCGAACTGCACGCCGCCGATGTCGAAGTTCTTCACCCCGGCGCCCTGGCCGTCGTGGTTCATCCAGAAGTAATCGTTGATGCCCTGCTGCGGACGCTGGTGGAAGTCACGACCGGCCCAGAAGTAGGCGTTCGGGTTGGAGGCCATAATATTGGTCACCCCGGCGTAGGCCTTTTTCAGGTTAACTTCGTCGCCCCAGTGGTCGATCATCACGTTGATGTCCCAGATGGCGCCGTTTTCGCCCTTGAAGGCTTTAGAGAGCTGGAACTCGCCGCCGTTGCCTTCGTTACCCAGACGACCAATCGCGGACGCGCCGTTGTAGGAGCCATCGACAGCCACGTATTTCTGATCGGCGGCCTGGAAGTGCGCGCCGTAGCGGGCGTAGCCGGTAAATTTAATCCCGAACGGAATCGCCATGTCCGGGGATTGCGCCGCGCTTTGCGGCTCGGTCACCACGTCCGCTTTTTTCGCGACCGCCGCATCCATTTTGGCCTGGCGCTCGGCCAGGGCTTTATCCACCGCTTTCGCCACAATGGCGTCGATTTGCTCCTGGGTGAATTCTTGTGCAAGCACGGAAATTGGGCAAAGCGCGGCGATAACCGCCATGGTTAATGGAAGTTTTTTAATCGTATTCATGGTTATCTCAATATAGTTTAATTTTATTCAGACAATAACCATCCCGCTCCGATCTGACAGAATATGTCGCTATCATCAGAACAAGTGGATTTCTAGTTTTAGGTACAGAGGTATTACATTAATTTATTTCGCCATAGACTATCTCTGATATAAATGAATAATTTCTTCAGACAATTCACGCGCTAATAACGAATTCATTAAATGATCCTGCGCGTGCACCATAATTAAGGTCATCGGCTGGCGGGCTTCGCCTGCGTCCTGCTCGATCAGTTTGGTCTGCATCTTGTGCGCCTGGCGCGCATAGCCGTCGGCTTCGCGCAGCAGGCTTTTGGCTTCGTCAATGTTGCCCTGGCGCGCCGCGTGCAGCGCCTCAAAGCACAGGCTGCGGGACTGGCCAGCATTGACGATAATTTCCATAACGGCTTCTTCTAATGCGATCATTATCATTACTCTTATTCAAAACTATTATTTAAGGCGGTGGTGGCAAACCACTCTCCGCTTTTCTTAATGGTGCGCTGCTGCGTCTCCAGATCGAGCTGGATAAATCCGTAGCGATTTTTATAGGCATTGCACCACGACCAGTTATCGATAAATGTCCACATATGGTAGCCAAGGCAATTACACCCTTCGCTAATGCCTTTATGCAGCCAGGTTAAATGCTCAGAAATAAACTCAATGCGGTATTGATCGTTAATCTGGCCATTTTCAATAAAGCGCTGCTCGTTTTCGACGCCCATCCCGTTTTCAGAAATAAAGCAGCGGGGGTTACCGTAATTGTCGCGCAGGTTAATCAGAATATCGTAGATACCTGGCGCGTAGATTTCCCAGCCGCGGTAGGGGTTCATCTTGCGGCCCGGCATCTCGTAGCTATCAAAGAACCATTCCGGCATAAACGGCGCCTGCGGGTTCACCGCGCTGTCGCGGCACTTCACGCGACGCGGCTGATAGTAGTTAATGCCGAGCAGGTCGATTTTCCCTTCCGCAATCAGGAAACCGTCTTCCGGCTTGCAGGCGGGCAGCTGGTCGTAAGATTTCAGCAGCGCCACCAGATCCGCCGGGTATTCGCCGCGCAGGACCGGGTCGAGGAAGCTGCGGTTAAACATCAGATCCGCAACGTGCGCCGCCTTCACGTCCGCCGGGTTTTGCGAGCGCGGATACGACGGCGTCAGGTTCAGCACGATGCCGATCTCTCCCGCGTAATGCCCGGCGCGGTAGGCCTGAACTGCCTTCGCATGCGCCAGCACCGTGTGATACGCCACGGTGGCCGCCCGGCGGAAATCCACCACGTTCGGATAGTGGAAGTCGTACAGATAACCGCCTTCCACCGGCACGATCGGCTCGTTGAAGGTAAACCAGTGCAGCACGCGGTCGCCGAACAGCTCGAAGCAAATCTGCGCATAGCGGGCGTACGCGTCCACCACGTCACGGTTTTCCCAGCCGCCTATCTCCTGCATCGCCATCGGCATGTCGAAATGGAACAGGGTGATGAACGGCGTGATGCCCTGTTCATTCAGTTCATCAATGACCTGATGATAAAAATCGACCGCGTCCGGGTTCACTTCACCGATACCGTCGGGGATCAGGCGCGCCCAGCTAATCGAGGTGCGAAAGCTGTTGTGGTTCAGCTGTTTCAACAGCTGAATGTCCGTTTTCCAGTGCTGATAAAACGTGGAGGTCTGCTGCGGCCCTACCCCGTTGTGAAAACGGTTCGGCTCGCGGGCAAACCAGTAATCCCACGTGGTTTCACCCTCTCTTGCCCCTTCCGTCTGGAGAGCGGAGCTTGCGCTGCCCCACCAGAAGTTATCGGGAAATGCGTATTTCATGACCCTTCCTCTTTGACTTAATTGCTTGTGGCTTCAGCGGCACCCACGGTTGCAGCCTGGGCTTTCTGCTCTTCGTTTTTAATCAACGTACGCTCATAGGCGCGCAGGAACGGCAGGTACATCAGCGCGGACATCACCATGCAGACCAGGCACATCACCACCGGGCTCAGCGCCCAGTTCGCCGCCCACGAGGCGCCAATCGGTGCAGGGGTAGTCCACGGAGTTAACGAGACGACCTGCGCCAGCCAGCCGAGCTTCGTGGCGCCGTACGCCAGGCAGGCGTTGATCAGCGGAACGCACACGAACGGGATAAACAGCATCGGGTTCATGATGATCGGCGCGCCGAACAGAATCGGCTCGTTGATGTTAAAGAAGCTTGGCACCACGCCCATTTTGCCGATGGTGCGCAGGTGGGTAACGCGGCTGCGTAGCAGCAGGAACGCCAGCGGCAGGGTGGAACCGACGCCGCCAATCAGCAGATAGTGATCCCAGAAGCCCTGCAGGTAAACGTGCGGCAGCGCCGCGCCTGCGGCCAGTGCCGCCTGGTTTGCCGAGAGGTTGGCCATCCAGAACGGGTTCATGATGCCGGTAACAATCAGCGAGCCGTGGATACCCGCGAACCAGAAGATCTGGCACAGCAGCACGGAGAGCAGAATGGCGGGCAGGGAGTCAGACGCGGACACCAGCGGCTCCAGCAGGTGCATGATCGCCTGCGGGATAATCATCCCGGTCTGCGCTTCAATGAACAGGTTCAGCGGATGCAGCGTGCCGATCACCACCATCACCGGGATCAGGATCTCAAACGAACGTGCCACGCCGGTGGGCACTTCCTTCGGCAGGCGGATGGTGACGTTGTTCTGCTTCAGCCAGGCATAGACGCGGGTGGCGTAGATCGCGGTGATCAGCGCGGTGAAGATGCCCTGACCGGAGAGATACTGGGTCGAGATTTTGCCGTCGGCATACGGTGCGGCGACCAGCAGGAAGGCCATAAAGGCCAGCAGGCCGGACATCACCGGGTCGAGGTTAAACTGACGCCCCAGGCTCGCCCCAATCCCCACCGAGATGAAGAAGGTCATCACGCCCATGCTGAGGTTAAACGGCAGCATCAGCTGTTCGCGGTAGGTCTGGGAGAAATCCAGCCAGCCGCGGGCGAAGCTGTTGGTGGTATCCGCCGAGAACGGCGGGAAGATGAACACCAGCATAAACGAGCCGATGATCATAAACGGCAGCGCGGCGGTAAAGCCGTCGCGGATGGCAATCACGTACTTTTGCTGGCCGAGCTTCGCGGCCAGCGGGGTAATTGACTGCTCAATCACCGCGACCATGGATTGATATAACGAACTCATGTGAACACCTTTTAGTGTGCCGCTTCGATGAGCGACAGAGCAAAGTCCAGTACTTTATCGCCACGCTGCATACCGTAGTCCATCATGTCGATGGGCTGCACCGGAATGCCATGCGTCGCCGCCTTGTCTGAGAGTGTCTGTAACATGTATTTCACTTGCGGTCCGAGAAGTACCACCTGGTATTGCGGAAACTGCGTATCAAATTCGGAAACACCGTACGCATCAATCTTCACCGGCAAACCACGTTCTTTCGCGACATCGACCATTTTGCTGACCAACAGGCTGGTGGACATCCCGGCAGAGCAGCACAGCATAATCTTGAACATCGACAACCATCCTCTAAATGTAAAAAGTTATTGCGAGGATGATTGGACATGATACGGAAACCGGTTTCCATTCATAAAAGGCAGAACTGTGACAACCATCAAGATCCAATACTTATGAGGCTAATTAACCGGATGCAGGTCACATAATTTGTCTGTTTTGACATCATTTTGAGTGGAAACGGAAAATCGGTTTCCATGGAAAACGGAAACGGATATACTCCGTTCTGGCTATAATGTGAGCCGAAGCGGTCATGGAATTTGCAGGCGCGAGGTAAGCCTGCCAGGGGAAAGAGATGTCGACAATCAATGATGTATCACGTCTTGCCGGGGTGTCTAAAGCCACGGTATCGCGAGTGTTGAGTGGGTCGCGTGGCGTAAAGGAAGCCAGCCGTCAGGCCGTACTGAAAGCGGTGGATGAGCTGAACTACCGGCCTAACGTGATTGCCCAGTCGCTGCTGAGCCAGTCGACGGGCTGTATCGGGGTCATTTGCGCGCAGGAAAATATTAACCAGACCACCGGTTATCTCTACGCGCTGGAAAAACAGCTCAGCCAGCATCAAAAACACCTGCTGCTGCGCTTCGCGCACAGTAAAGCGGAAGTGATGCACGCCCTTGAAGAACTCTCTCGCGGGCTTTGCGATGACATCCTGGTGATTGGCGCGCGTTTCCCGCTGGACGTCGATATGGACAACGTCATCCTGGTCGACTGCATGGAGTCTGATAATTCCAACAGCATTCAGTTCGATCACGCCTTTGCCGCCGAAACCGCCTGTAACTACCTGACCAGCCAGGGTCGACGGCAGATTGCCCTGATCCACCCGCACGGCAGCGGGTTTGCCGACCAGGTTCTGCTCGGCTACAAGCACGCGCTGGAGAAAAATTTCCTGCCCTTTAATCGCAACCTTGTGTTCATGGACGCGACCTCCTCGTCCGTTGCGCTACAGGAGCTGCTGAATAACGCCAGCACGCTGAACTTCAACGCACTGCTGGTGGCGGACGAGCAGGAAGCCCAGCGGGTGATCCCGCAGCTGCAGGCGTTTAATAAAACCGTGCCGGACGACATTATGGTCTTTAGCCTGGCCGGATCGCTGCACCTGCCGGGTATTCCGGTGATCCCGGCGATTGAATATTCAATGGATGCCATGGCGGCGCGTATCGTGAGCTGGCTGACGGAGAAAACGCAGATGCTGGGCTCGTATGTGCTGCGCGGGGATTTAATTATTCCAGACGTGCGTAAGCGTTAAAAATATTGTGTAGGCCGGGTAAGGCGCAGCCTCCACCCGGCAAGCAGCATTCAATAATCTTCCATACAATCCACCTGACCAACCGCCGCCCAGTAGGCGTCCAGGTTGTCGCGCTTCACGGCGGTAACGGCATTTTTGATCAGCAGCTGATTGGCCTCTGACGACAAAATCATCGCCTGCCAGGCCTTATCGCTCTGCTTTTTCTGTGGCGTACAGGTTTTCTTAATATCTTTCAGGACCTGCTGCTTAATCTGTGCCTCTTTCGCCGGATCCTCCTTTTCCTGAGCATGGACAAACGCGGCGAACAGCAGACAAACCAGCAGGCAGACCAGATGCGCAGCTTTCATCAACAACCCCCATTAGAAGTCACAGGCTTCCCATGAAATATATCGTTACATTCAGTGTAGCGACGCCAGCCGAAAGTATGAATTTTCTCCACGATGCGTGTGTGAGATAGTGAAACGGCACAGATAACAAGGAGAAAAAATATGCACCTGAGCATTACTGATAATGTTACGACGCAGGAGAAAGAGGAGTTACTGACGGGGCTGAGGGCTTTTAACGGAAAGTTTCTCGATCTGACAAATTTTAGCGGCGATGTTGGCGTTTACGTGCGGGACGAAAACGGCACCATGCTCGGCGGGCTCATTGGGGTGCGCAAAGGCGACTGGCTGAATATCGACTATCTCTGGGTGAGCGACACCGTACGGGGAACTGGCGTGGGCAGCCAGCTCATCAGAACGGCCGAAGAAGAAGCCAGGCGCAAAGGCTGCAAGCACGCGCTGGTCGATACCGCCAGCTTCCAGGCGCGTCCGTTCTATGAAAAGCAGGGGTATCAGCTGCAGATGTCTTTGCAGGATTATCCGTACCCGGGCATGCAGCGACATTACCTGGCGAAAGCCCTTTAAGCCCGTTTCTGTCATTATGCATTCTGCTATTTATTGCGAGCCGCTTTCCTAATTTAAAACGTGTTGCTTGTCTTCTTTTCGGGCCCTGGCGCATGCTTTGGCCTGGTCAAGTCATCCATGGAGATAGCAATGGAACGCACAGCAAAACTATTCAAAAAGGGTCAAAATCAGGTCGTTATGCTGCCTGCTGAATTCGCGTTTGATGCGGAGAGCGTCTACATCCGACGGGATGAGAAGGGGAATGTCGTTTTGGCGGCAAAACCTGTTCTAATAAAGAGCTGGGATAATTTTCTCCGCATGCTGGCAGAAACGGACGTACCAGATACGTTTTTGAGCAAGGAGGAACGCAATCAGAGTGTTACGACAAGAGACCCTCTGGATGGAACATGCTCATGAGACATATGCTGGATACGAATATTGTGAGTCACTTGTTTAAACGACACCCGGAGGTTGTAAGCAGAATGACATGTCTGGCGCCGGGTGACGTTTCTATCTCAAGCATTACCGAAGCGGAATTGCTGTATGGTGCTGACAAGAAGAAAAGCAGTAGATTGAAAGAAACAATCCGGGAGTTTCTCAATACCATCACGATTTGCGACTGGGACAGCGACGCCGCAGCAACGTACGGTGAACTCCGTGCAACCCTGGAAAAGAAAGGGATAGTGATGGGGGATCTCGATCAACTGATCGCTGCACATGCTATCAGTCGGGGAACAACGATTGTTACTAACGATCGTGCATTCAGAATGGTGCAGGAGCTTGCCGTCGAGGACTGGACGACAACGTTGTGATCCCTGATGCCCGGTGGAGCAGCGTCACCCGGCCATACCCGCATATAACCGATCCTTCTTATTGATTCTTTTTCGGTTTTTATTTCCCCGCCTCGTTGTCGATATAGTCACTACAACATTCAGCAAAAGGAACTGTCTTGTGAAACGTCGATTGGGTGCTCTGGTACTGGCTGGCCTGCTGCTGGCAGGGTGCGATCAAAGTGGCAGCGATGCCAAACACATTAAAGTCGGCGTCATCAACGGCGCCGAACAGGACGTGGCGGAAGTCGCCAAAAAGGTGGCAAAAGAGAAATATGGCCTGAACGTGGAGCTGGTGGGCTTCAGCGGCTCGCTGTTGCCTAACGATGCCACCAACCAGGGGGAACTGGATGCCAACGTCTTCCAGCATCGCCCGTTCCTTGCAGAGGATAACAAGGCGCATGGCTACAAGCTGGTGGCCGTGGCGAACACCTTTGTCTTCCCGATGGCCGGCTATTCCCGCAAAATCAAATCCGTGTCTGGCCTGAAGGACGGCGCAACCATTGCCATTCCAAACGACCCGACCAACCTTGGCCGCGCGCTGTTGCTGCTGCAAAAAGAGAAGCTCATCACCCTGAAGCCAGATACCGGGTTGCTGCCGACGGCGCTGGATATTACCGCCAACCCTAAGCAGCTGAAAATCATGGAGCTGGAAGGGGCGCAGCTGCCGCGCGTGCTGGACGACCCGAAAGTGGATGTCGCCATCATCAGCACCACCTATATTCAGCAAACCGGGCTGTCGCCGGTGCATGACAGCGTCTTTATCGAAGACAAAAATTCGCCGTACGTGAACATCGTGGTGACGCGCGAAGACAACAAAGACGCGGAGAACGTGAAGGAATTTATCCAGTCGTATCAGTCCCCTGAAGTAGCGAAAGCAGCGGAGACGATCTTTAACGGCGGGGCGGTGCCGGGCTGGTAAAAGCACCCGCATAAAGCACGGTGACGTAAATTGGCCCGATTTCATCGGTAATCGCTCTTTAACCCACAGCGTGCCGCGCGACGGCTGGCTATCCTCCTTATCACACCAACCGGAGGATAGCCCATGAACATCACCCACATTCGCAACGCCACCCAACTGATTACCTATGCCGGAAAACGTCTTTTAGTCGACCCGATGCTGGCCCCACAGGGCGCTTATCCGGGCTTCCCTGGCACGGCCCATGCCGAACGCCGCAACCCGACGGTCGAACTCCCCGTTGACGTCAACGCGCTGCTGGACGCCGACGCGGTGATCGTCACCCATACCCATGACGATCACTGGGATCGCGCCGCAGCGGAACTGATCGCCAAAGACAAACCGATCTACGTACAAAATGACCGCGACGCCGCGCTGCTGCGCAGCCAGGGGTTTAGCAACCTGACGGTCATGACCGACGAGACCACCTTTGGCGAGATTCGAATTGCGAAGACCCACGGCGGCCAGCACGGTACCGATCGCGCATACGCCGTGCCCGAACTGGCGGAGCGGCTGGGCGAGGCCTGTGGCGTGGTGCTGCGTCATCCTGATGAGAAGACGCTCTATATTGCCGGGGATACCGTCTGGCGTGACGAGGTGGCGGCCGATCTGCAAAAGCACCAGCCGGACGTGGTGGTGCTGAACGCCGGCTATGCCCACGTCATTGGTTTTGGGCCCATTATTATGGGGCAGGAGGATGTGCTCAACGTCCATTTCCTGCTGCCGCAGGCTAAAATTGTGGCGATCCATATGGAAGCCATTAACCACTGTCTGTTAACCCGCAGCGCGCTGCGGGAGTACGTTGAAGCCAACCAGGTGAGTGACGCAGTGAGCATTCCCCAGGATGGCGAAACCGTTATATTCTGAGTGTCTGAAAGGGAAAGGAGAGACAGATGTCGCTAATCAACGTCGCGATTGTCGCGGTAGACGGGTTCAGCCCGTTCCACTACTCCGTTCCCTGCATTCTGTTTGGCGACTCGGTCTCCGGAGAAAAGCGCTTTAACGTGACGATCTGCGCCGAAACGCCAGGATTTCTCACCTCAAAAGACGGATTTGCTCTCAACGCCACGCAGGATTTTACCGCCATTGGGCAGGCCGATATTGTTGTCGTTCCTTACTGGCAGCACGTTCTTGAACGCCCGCCGCAGGCGCTGCTCGACAGCCTGATGCAGGCGAGAGACCACGGTGCGGAAATCGTCGGGCTGTGTCTGGGGGCGTTTGTGCTGGCCTGGGCGGGGATCCTCGACGGCAAACGCGCGGCCACCCACTGGGAGTTCGAACGTCAGTTTCAGTCGCTCTTTCCGAACGTTCAGCTGGATATTAATGCCCTTTATGTGGATGACGGCAATATCATCACCTCCGCCGGTACTGCCGCAGCCCTCGACTGCTGCCTGTATATCATTCGCCAGCGCTTTGGCAGCCTGGTTGCTAACCAGATTGCCCGTCGGATGATTGTTCCGCCCCACCGCGAGGGCGGGCAGGCGCAGTTCATCGCCCAGCCGGTGCCTAAAGATACCCGCGACGGACGCATTAACTGTCTGATCGACTACCTGCAGCAGCACATCACCGAACCGCATAGTCTGGACTCGCTGGCGGAGGTGGTCTCGATGAGCCGCCGCACCCTGACCCGTCATTTTGTTAACGCGACGGGGATGAGCGTCACCGACTGGCTGACCGCCGAACGCCTGCGGCGCAGCCAGATCTTACTGGAAGCCGGAAATATGCCGATTGAACGCGTGGCTGAGTTGGTGGGGTTTAATTCCGCTGTCACCTGGCGACAGCAGTTTAAAGCGCGTTTTGGGGTGAGTCCCGCAGAGTGGCGAAAAACTTTCCGTCTTCACAGCTAGTGTATTGGGGCTAACTCAAGATTTAAGGCTTAGTTAAATCCTTTCTTATTTTCTCTTAATACCCTTCTCACTCTTCTGAAATAACTATTAATTTTAGGAGCCCTAATTCAAATTTGATATACTCTCTTTAAGAAAACTCTTATATTACAAAAATAATCATTGCGGACATTTTTGTGGCATGGATGAATAACGCCGAAATAAAAATTAGAATAATTTCATTAGTAAATTATGCTGTTGCTATCTTATTGTTTTCGCTTTTTTCAGCGAGGGTGAGTGCTGCACCTTTATCGCCAGCCGATCGCGATTCCATTCAACAGCAACAGCAGCAGCTTTTATTACAGAACCAGCAACAGCGTGAGGAGCTGGAGCGCAGTATTCCTCGCCCTGCGCCCGCCAGACCGCTGCCTGTTACCGGCTCCGGACCCTGTTTCACCATTCATACCATTACCCTTTCCGGTGCGACCTTAATCTCCCCGAAAAACCGGCAGACCCTTGTCGCGCCGTGGCAGGGCCGCTGTCTGGATATGGCGAAAATAACGGAGCTTCTCGCCCATATTTCTGACTGGTATATCAGCCGGGGATATATCACCAGCCGCGCTTTTCTTACCGAGCAGGATCTCTCCGGCGGCCAGCTGAATATTGTTGTGCTGGAAGGCAGACTGGAAGCGATCCGTCTGGAAGGCGAAACGCCGCGTATGCTGAAAATGGCGTTTCCGGGACGGGTGGGCGGCATCCTTAATTTACGCGACATCGAACAGGGCATGGAGCAAATTAACCGTTTGCGTACCGACCCGGTTCAGATTGAAATTCTTCCGGGAACGCAGGCCGGATATTCCATCGTTAATCTCACGGCAAAACCGGAATTTCCCTTAAGTGTATCCGTAAGCCTGGATAATAGCGGACAGAAGAGTACCGGCGAAGATCAGCTGAGTGGCGTGCTCACCGCCAATAATATGCTGGGGCTGGCGGATAAATGGTTTGTCAGCGGCGGGCGCAGCAGCGATTTTGCCAGCGCGTACGATGCGCAGAATTTCCAGGCGGGCGTCAGCGTGCCGTTTGGCTACGGATTACTGGACTACAGCTACGCCTGGAGTAACTACCGGACCACCATCAATAACCAGGGATTCAACTGGCTCTCCACGGGCGATACCAAAACCCACCGCCTTAACGCGTCCTGGGTGGTCTTCCGCAACGGGGAGGTGAAAACCGGCATTGCGGCTGGCGTGGTTCAGCGATCCAGCCGCAACTGGCTCAACGACGCGCCGCTTCAGAGCAGCACGCGCAACCTCTCCAGCCTGATTCTGGGCATTACGCACACGCAAAAAATGCTGGGCGGCGTGGCGACCTTCAACCCGACCTGGAGCCACGGCATGCCGTGGTTCAATGCCGAAACCGACGAAGATAAGTCCGGGGATGTGCCGCGTGCGGAATTCCGCAAATGGAGTCTGAACGCCAGCTTCCAGCGGCCGATTACCCGTAATGCCTGGTGGCTGACCAGCGCCTACGGCCAGTGGTCGCCCGATCGGCTGTACGGTTCCGAGCGCCTGACGCTCGGCGGCGAAAGCTCCGTGCGCGGTTTTAAAGAGCAATACCTGTCCGGGGATAACGGCGGCTACTGGCGTAACGAGCTGGGGTATTCCCTCTTCACCCTTCCGGTGATTGGCGCAGTGAGCGCAACGGTTGCCGTTGACGGCGGCTGGCTGGAAAAAGACCGTCAGGACCGTTTTGCCTCCGGCACGTTATGGGGAGGCTCGGTGGGGCTGAGCAGCGCAGGGCGCTGGTACAGCAGCCAGATTTCGGTCGGCACGCCCCTGCACTACCCCGACTGGCTCGGCCCGGATCATGTGAGCGTTAACTGGCGCATTGCCTTCATGCTTTAAGAGACTCTACGACTATGGATACCCGTCACCCACCCGTTCGTTTCTCGCAGCGTCTGATCAGCTGGATTGTCTGCGGCTTAATGGTCTGGCAGCCGATGGCACCTGCCGTCGCGGCGGCGCTGACGCCGACCGGGCAGACCACGGTCGATCGGGCGGGGAACGGGGTGCCGGTCGTCAACATCGCCACGCCCAACGGGGCGGGTATCTCGCATAACCAGTTCGGTGAGTATAACGTCGGCAAAGAGGGGCTTATCCTCAATAACGGCACGGACCGTTTAACCCAGACCCAACTGGGCGGGCTTATCCAGAACAACCCCAACCTGCAGGCCGGGCGGGAAGCGAAAGGCATTATCAACGAAGTCACGGGCGCCAGCCGCTCGCAGCTGCAGGGCTACACGGAAGTCGCCGGTAAAGCAGCAAACGTTATGGTGGCCAACCCGTACGGCATCACCTGTAACGGGTGCGGATTTATCAACACCCCGAACGTCACCCTGACCACGGGGAAACCGCAGTTCGACGCCAGCGGTAACCTGCAGGCGCTGGAGGTGACGAAAGGCGCCATCACGGTTGAAGGCCAGGGGCTGGATGCCAGCAAGAGCGACGCGCTGTCGATCATTGCGCGCGCGACGGAAGTGAACGCCGCGATACATGCGAACGACCTGACGGTAACGGCAGGGGCGAACCGCGTGGGCGCAGACGGCAGCGTCAAACCGATTGCCGGTGAGGGCGCCGCGCCCGTGGTGGCCGTGGATACCGGCGCGCTCGGCGGGATGTATGCCAACCGTATCCGCCTGGTCTCCAGCGAGACGGGCGTGGGGGTGAACCTCGGCAACCTCACCGCGCGCCAGGGCGATATTCAGCTGGATGCGGGCGGGAAACTGACGGTCACGAACAGCCTGGCCAGCGGCTCGATTACCGCGAATGGCGCGGGAGTGGTCCTCAACGGCAGCCATCAGGCCGGGGGCGCGCTGAATGTGACCAGCTCGCAGGATGTGGAACTCAATAACAGCACGCTCGCCAGCCAGGGCGATATGCGCCTTTCCGCTGCGGGGAAAGTGCAGACGATGGGCGGCGGGACAAACAGCGCGGGCGCGCTGTCGGTGAGCAGCGGGCAGGGGATGACGCTCAGCAATACCTCCCTGGTCTCCCGCGGCGCGGCGACGCTGGACAGTAAATATACCCTGACCGTAAACGGCGGCGGCGTGTCGGCACAGGGCGGGGCGCTAACCGTCACGAGCAAACAGGGTACAGCGCTTGCGGATGCGACGCTGACAGGCCAGGCCGACACCACGCTGTCCACCGACGGCAGCCTGACGCAGCGCGGCGGCAGCGTCACCAGCAAAGGCGCGCTCAGCGTGGCGGCCGGGAAAGATATCACGCTGACGAATACCCGCAGCGGTAGCGATACCCGCGCGACCCTCAGCAGCGGCGGCACGCTGTCATCCACGGCCAGTGCGGTCTCGGCAGGAGAGAATCTGGCCCTGAGCGGCGGACAGCTGGTGATGGACGGCCAGAGCCGGGCCGATGCCACGGGCGATGTCCGCCTGACGGGCAGCGCCGTCAGTAATCAGGGGCAGGTGAATGCGGGGCGCGACATTGTCCTTTCCGGTAACAGGGTGTCCAACAGCGGCCAGCTGGCGGCGAAAGGCCACCTTGACGTGAACGCAAGTGAGCTGACAAACGGCGGCACGGTGCAGGGTAACGACGTCACCCTGAAGGGGCAGACGATCACTAACAGCGGTACCCTGCAGAGCGCCGGCAACCTGGCGCTAAGCGCCGGTACCCTGGAGCAGCGGGGCACGCTGAGCGCGAAAGGCAATGCAAACGTCACGGCGCAGCAGACCCTGCGTAACAGCGGCAGCCTGCTGGCTGACGGGGCGATGAGCGTGACGGCAGACACGCTTGAACAGAATGGCACCCTGTCCGGCGCGACGGCGCTGACGGTGCAGACCGGCACCCTGACCAGCGGTCAGGCGTCCCGTACCACCAGTCAGGGCAATGTACAGATTACCGCGACCCACAGCGCCAGCCTGAACGGGCAGACGGACGCGGCGGGGGCATTAACCGTCAGTACCGGCGACCTGACCACCGGCCAGGATGCGCATCTGCAGAGCGGGCAGGGGCTTACCCTGCAGGCGCAGAATGCCGCGCTGAACGGCACGCAGGCGGCGAAGGGTGCGCTGTCGGTGACGGCGGGCACAATTACGCACGCCGGGAAATCCACCGGTAACGCGCTGAGTTTTAACGCGACCGGCGACCTGACCAGCGGCGGAGAGCTTACCGCCAGCGCCATCGCGCTCAGCGGACAGAACATCCTCCAGTCCGGCGTCGCAAAAGCGGAACGCATGACCCTGACGGCTCCTGAACGCATCACCAACAGTGGTACGCTGGTTGCCGGTACGCTGGCGCTGGACGCTGCCTCGGTGGAGAACAGCGGACTGCTGCAGGGGACCACCCTGCTCGGCCTGAAGACCGGGTCACTCACAAACCTCGCGGGCGGATCGGTCTACAGCACGCAGGATTTAACGCTGAACGTTCCGGTGCTGTCTAACCGCGGGCTTATCACTACCGACGGCACGCTGCGCCTCCGGGGCGACACGCTGACAAACCAGGGTGAAATCAACGGCGTCAGCCTGAGCAGCGACTACCTCAGCCTGACCAACACCGATACCGGACGCCTGCTGGCGGACGACCGGCTCACCCTGAACGGCACTGCGTTTGCGAACGCGGGCAATATTGCGGCCAGCGACCTGCACATCACGGCGAACAGCCTGCAAAACCAGGGCACCGTCGAGGGGGACTCGGCGCTGACGCTCGGCGTGGCAGACCTCACTAACCGTGGCGCGCTGCGCAGCAGCGGAACGCTGACGCTCGGCGGTGAGACGCTGGTCAACAGCGGTGAGCTCAGCGCCACCGCGCTGCTGCTGAACCTGACCCGACAAGCCAGCAACGATGCCGACGGGCGGGTGATTGCCCGGAACGGCCTGACGCTGACTACCGCCAGCCTGACGAACAGCGGGCTGATGGCCGGTACCGACGCGCAGTTTAACAGCGCGTCGGTGACCAACGGCGGCACGCTGCAGGGGACACACTCCCTGACGGCGACCGGGGCACAGCTCAGCAACCAGCAGGCGGGCATGCTGCTCTCCGGTGGCGCGCTCGCCCTGCACCACACCACCCTGAACAACGCCGGGCTGCTGCAGGGTAACACCCTGAACCTCGCCACCGGTGAGTGGATGAACACCGGTAACGCGCTGGGGGAAGCGGGCGTGACGGCGGCGGTAACCGGCACGCTGACCAACAGCGGTAAGGTGCTCAGCCAGCAGGCGCTGGACGTCCAGGCCGACAGGACCGATAACCGTGGCCAGCTGCTGGCGAAAGTGCTGACCCTGCAGGGCGACCTGCAGAACAGCGGTCTGCTTCAGGGCAGCAGCACGCTGGCCTGGTCCGGGAACACCTTCACGAACCAGCCTCAGGGCCAGGTGACGGGCGGCGAGACCCTGACGCTGAGCGGACAAACCCTCAGCAACGCGGGCAGCCTTCAGGGGCGCAGTGCGACGCTTGACGCCGGGAGCCTGAATAACCAGGGCAGCGTTCAGACGCTGGACGCCCTGACGCTTTCCGCAACCGGCAGGCTGGATAACACGGGTGCCCTGCTCAGCCAGAATCTGTTCACGCTGACGGCGGCGCAGCTGTTCAACGACGGCCAGCTGGCCGGGAAAGCCCTCGCGGTGAAGGCTGCGCAGCTGAACAACACCGGGATTCTTCAGGGCAACGACACGCTGACGCTGACCACCCGCGCGCTGAGCAACGGCGCCACCGGGCAGCTGGTGAGCGGCAGTCCTCTGAACTTATCCCTCGACACGCTCGATAACGCTGGCCTGTTGCTGGTGAAGGGCGGGTTCACCCTGCGGGGCAGCGACCTGACGAACCGGGGCGATATTCAGGCGCAGAGCCTGGATTTGGGCCTGAGCAATGCCCTGACCAACACGGGGAACATCGTTGCCACCGACGATGCCGTGCTTAACGCGACGACGCTGACCAGCAGCGGCACGGTGGCGGGCAAAACGCTGACAGCAGGCGGTACTGAGCTGCGCAACAGCGGCCTGATGCAGGGCAGCAACGCGGTTAACGCCACCGCCGACCGCTTTATCAACGAGCTGAACGGTAAATGGCTCTCCGGCGGCGGCTTCACGCTGACGGGCGGACAGCTGACCAACGCCGGTTCGCTGCAGGGCGCCACACTGGGCATGACCGGCACCACCCTCACCAACAGCGGCACGGTGAACGGGCAGACGGGACTCAGCGGCACGCTCAGCGGGGCGTTAACGAATACCGGGCTGCTGCAGAGTGGCGGCACGACCGCCTTCACCGCGGATACCCTGGCGAACCCGGGGCGCATCACCGGCGGTACGCTGTCCCTCACTGCCCGCGATATGAACAACGGCGGGCTGATGCAGGGAACGAATGGCCTGGCGCTCACCGGGACCACGTTGACCACGGGCGCGACCTCGCGCACCCTCTCCGGCGGCATGTTGACGCTGGATGCAGGCCAGCTGACCACGCAGGGCACGCTGCAGGGGAACGGCGCGGACATCCGCGCCAGCGACTGGGCGCACGGCGGGTCTCTGCTCAGCCAGGGAACGCTGACGGCCACGACCGGCGGCACGCTGACCTCAACCGGCTCGCTGATGAGCCAGGGTAGGACGGATATCACCGCACAGACGCTGGATAACCGCGGGCAGCTCCTCAGCGAGGGCGATGTGACGCTCGGCGGCAGCACGCTTAAAAACAGCGGCACCGTGCAGGGGAACACCCTCGCGCTGCATCAGAACAGCATTAACAACCAGGGCACCTTAACCGGTCTGCAGAGCCTGACCGTTCAGGGACAGCAGCGGCTGATGGCGCGCATGGCGATGGCCGCGCCTCAGCAGGAGCTGATCAACGGCGCAGGCGGTAAGCTTCTCACCCAGGGTACTCTGACGATTGCGTCCGGCGCGGTGACCAACGCCGGCAGCTGGCAGGCACAGAATATTCTGCTTAACGCCCGGTCGCTCAATAACAGCGGCGCGGTGCAGAGCGCCGACGCGCTGCAGATGACGCTGGCCGATACGCTCACCGGAACCGCAGGCAGCAGGATCACCGCGCTGGGTGCGGCGACGCTGCAGGCCGCGACGCTGGCGAACCAGGGCCAGTGGGCGGCGAAAAACCTGACGCTGACAGGCGGCACGCTCAGCAACAGCGGCGCCATCAGCGGCGTGAATGGCCTGACACTCAGCCAGACCGGCGCGGTCAGCCAGCAGTCTGGCGGCACCCTGCTGTCCGGCGGGGCGCTGAACATCACGGCGGCCTCCGTCACCAGCGACGGCAAAATGCAGGGGGGCACGCTCGGCATCACCACCGGGGCGCTCACCAACAACGGACGTCTGCAGGGCGATAACGGCGCGACGCTGGCCCTCAGCGGGACGCTGACCAACAACAGCGGAGGCGAAATCGTCAGCCGCGATGCGCTGACGCTGACCACGCCCGCGCTGTTTAACTACGGCCTGATCCAGGGCGGCGGCGAGACGCGCGTGACCGCCTCCTCGCAGGCGCGTAACGACGGCAAACTCCTCTCCGGCGCGCGCCTGACGCTCGGCACGCCGCAGTTCACCGGCACCGGCTGGCTGCAGGCCACCGACCTGATCCTGAATGCGGCAAACGCCACCAACGGCGGCACGTGGGTGGCCGATCGCGCCACCCTGACCGGCACCAATTTCTCCAGCCAGGGCACCACCCAGGCGGGACAGCTGACGGTTAACTACAGCCAGCTGAACAACAGCGGCACGCTGCTCGGCAACACGCAGCTGAATATTGGCGCGGACCAGGTAACCCAGAGCGCGGGCGGCAAGCTGCTGAGCGGCGGCAACCTGTGGCTGCAAAGCCGTGGGCTGGACCTTACCGGCCAGCTGGTGTCCCTGGGGGACTTAACGCTGCAGCTGACGAACGCGTTTACCAGCAGAACCGCTGTGGCGGCAGGCAGAACCCTCACCATCAACAGCGGCGGCGACATCGATAACCGCAGCGTGCTGCAGGGGCAGGCGGTCAACCTGAATGCGGGCGGGCAGCTCAGCAACAACGGACAAATCACCACTGGCGGCGGCTCGAGCACGCTCTCCGGCAGCAGCGTGGCGCTGAACGGCGCGGGCTCGGTGCAGGGCGGAGGTGACATCACCGTGGCCAGCCGGAGCAATATTACCGTGGACGGCTTCACCGGCACGCGCGGCTCGCTGACCCTGAGCGCGCCGGGCGCCATCGTCAACACCGCGCTGCTGTACGCGGCGAATAACCTGGCGCTGTTTGCCGACAGCATCACCAACCAGCGCGGCGACATCATGGCGGGAAACAACCTGTGGATGCAGCGGGATGCGGCAGGGAATGCGAACAGCCAGGTGGTGAACACGTCGGGGAATATTGAGACGCAGCGCGGGGATATTGCGATCAGGACGGGGCATTTGCTGAACCAAAGGGATGGTCTGCAAGCAACAACTGTGCGTAACGCAGTACCAACAGAAAGCTGGATGACGGGTGAATCGATTATAAATGTTCCTGTCACAGCCTTAGCAGAAGGAAGTTATGGTTATTACTCCCAGTTAGAAAGATGGCAAACAGGTACTTGTGCAGGCGGGCAAAATGGTGGGTGTAATTACCATAAGGCGATGGCTTATTACTATGCACCTTTTAAGAACACTTCGACGCAAAAATTTGTAACTTCAAGTACTGTAACATCGGTTATCGGAGGCAATAATCCTGCTGGTCGTATCAATTCAGGAAAAAACTTAGATCTGTACGCAACGTCTCTGGATAACCAGGCTAGTAACATCCTTGCAGAAGGAAACATCGTTCTTGCAGGCGGGACGCTTAATAACCAAAGTTGGCAAGAAGGTATTCAGAATGAGTATCTGGTTTATGAATATGCTTCTAAATACAAAAATGTTAAGCCTAAGTACGCCACAAATGAGATGTCTTCAGCAAAAAATATTACCTTCAATAATGATTCGGTAACCTTTGCACTAACTGGACATGATTCCTCTTTTGAAGCAGGTTCGTTATACCGCGCCGTCATCCAGGCGGGCGGTAACGTCACCGCAAACTTCACCAGTAACATCAGCAACACCAATACCACTGCGAACGCGGGCGGCGTTAGCAACGTTATCTCCACGCCGTCGCTGAACACCCTCAGCAACCAGAGCGTCGGCAGCGGCGTACAAAAACAGGGGCTGAACACGACTGGCACCGTGGCGGTGAACTCGCCGCAGTGGAACGATCAGCTCCAGGGTGCGCTGCAGCAGCTTAACGGCGGCGGCGCGCTGGAAAACGGCGGCGCGTCCGGCACGCCTCTCAGCGACATTGGCACCAGGCAGAAAGGCAACGCGAACCTCGGACAACTGGGCGCACTGGCGAACGCCGGGGTCACCACCGCCGATCTCAGAACCGCTCAGGGCGGAGCCGTCGGGCATTATCAGGGCCAGCGCGTCGATACCAGCGCTTACCCGCTGCCGTCGGGCAACAACGGCTATTTCGTCTTCTCCGATAACCCGAAAAGCCCGTACCTGATCAGCATCAACCCGAAACTGAACGGTCTCGGACAGCTTGATCCCGCCCTGTTTGCCGATCTGAACGCGATGCTCGGGGTCAAACCGTCGTCCACGGCGCCGCAGGAGACGCGGCTGGCGTTTACCGACGAGAAGCAGTTCCTCGGCTCGTCTTACATGCTCGGCCGACTCAACCTGAACCCGGATTACGATTACCGCTTCCTCGGTGATGCGGCGTTCGATACCCGCTATGTCTCCAACGTGGTGCTCAACCAGACCGGTAACCGCTACCTGAACGGCATCGGTTCCGATCTGGATCAAATGCGCTATCTGATGGACAACGCCGCGGCGGCGCAGCAGTCGCTGGGCCTGCAGTTTGGCGTTTCGCTGACCGCCGATCAGATTGCCGCACTCGACCACAGCCTGCTGTGGTGGGAGAAAGCCACCGTCAACGGCGAAACCGTGATGGTACCGAAACTCTACCTGTCGCCGAAGGACGTCACCGTCAATAACGGCAGCGTAATCGCGGGTAACAACGTTACCCTAAAGGGCGGCGACATCACCAACAGCGGCAGCTCGCTGCTGGCGAAAAACAGCCTGACGCTCGACAGCCAGAACAGCATCAGCAACCTCAACAACGGCCTGATGAAAGCGGGCGGCGACCTGAACCTGAGCGCCATCGGCGATATCAATAACATCAGCTCCACCATCAGCGGCAAAACGGTCGCGCTGGAGAGCCTGGACGGCAGCATCAACAACCTGACCCAGGTTGAGCAGATTGATATCAACGCCGGAGGGAAGTACGGCAAGATCGGCCTGAAAGATACCCTGCTGGGCAACACGGCGTCTATTACCGCGCAGGATGGCCTGTCGCTTGAGGCGGGGAAAAACATCACCGTTACCGGGGCGAACCTGGCCTCCGGCGGCGATATGCTGCTGAACGCGTGGGGCGATATTGCCGTCAACGCGAATCAGATCAACGACGCATTCAGCTCCAGCCGGGCGAAAACCAGCCGTTCGTCCGTCACGTATCAGGGCAGTAACGTCACCGCGGGCGGCAACCTGCTGGTGAACGCCGGGCACAACCTTGACGTGACCGCCAGCGACCTGAAGGCGGGCGGCAGCGCGGGGCTGAGCGCGGGCAACGATCTCAATCTGAACGCGGCACAGACCAGCGAAAGCAGCCGTAAAGGGAAAAGCGAGTCCCACAGCACCGGGCTCGACCGCACCACGATTTCCGCAGGCGATAACCTGGTGCTGAAGGCCGGGCAGGATATCAACGCTCAGGCCGCCGCGCTGGCAGCGGAGAAAAGCGTCGGGCTGCAGGCGGGTCGCGACGTGAATCTGGCGGCGGAAGAGACCACGCAGGGCGATAGCTATAAGTCAGGCAAGAAAACCGTCATCAACGAATCGGTACGCCAGCAGGGAACCGAGATCGCCAGCGGGGCGAATACCCAGATCCTCGCCGGGCGCGATGTCACCACCGAAGCCGCGCAGGTAACGGCGAAGGGCGATATCGGCGTGGCGGCGGGCCGCGACGTCAATCTCACTACCGCAACCGAAAGCGATTATCACTACAAAGAGCAGACCAAAACCAAAAAAGGGTTCCTGAGCAAGAAAACCACCCATACCATCGAGGAGAACAGCGCGACGCGTGAATCCGGCTCATTGCTGAGCGGTGATAACGTGCAGGTCGTTGCGGGCAATAACCTGCTGGTGAACGGCTCCGCCGTGGCGGGCGATGGCGATGTGAAGCTTAAGGCGGGCAACAACGTCGATATCGTGGCAGCGACGAACAGCGATACCTCCTGGCGCTTTAAGGAAGAGAAAAAATCCGGCCTGATGGGCTCGGGCGGGATTGGTTTCACCATCGGCAGCAGCAAAAGTACCCAGGATCTCCGTGAGAAGGGCACCACCCAGAGCCAGAGTTTCAGTACGGTGGGCTCGACGGGGGGAGCGTTGATATTGCCGCCGGTAATCAACTGCATGTCGGCGGCGCGGATCTGGTGGCTGGCAAAAATATGGCGCTCACCGGAGACAGCGTGACGATCGAGCCGGGCCACGACAGGCTCACCAGCGATCAAACCTTCAAGCAGAAAAGCAGTGGCCTGACGATTGCCCTCTCCGGCGCAGTGGGTGACGCGGTGAACACTGCGGCCAGCACGGCAATGGCGGTGAAAGACCAGAGCGATGGCCGTCTCGCCGCACTGCAGGCGACCAAAGCGGCATTGTCGGGTGTTCAGGCCGTGCAGGCCAACCGTCTCGCTGAAGCGGCTAACGGCAGCGATCCCACCAACAATGGCGCGTTCGGCGTGATGGCCTCCATTGGCGGACAGTCCTCTAAATCCACCTCACACTCGGAGCAGGACAAAACGACCGGCAGCACGCTGAATGCCGGGGGTAACCTCGCCATCACGGCGACAGGTCAGGGCAACGCTGCCAACAGTGGTGATATTACCGTGGCGGGCAGCCAGCTGAAGGCTGGCAAGGATCTGACGCTCAATGCGGCTCAGGATATCAACCTGACGAGTGCAGCCGACACCAACAAACTGACGGGCAGTAACTCCAGCAAGGGTGGCTCAATCGGGATCGGTATTACCGCCGGTCCGAATGGTGCGGGCATCACCGTCTCTGCCAGCGTAAACGCCGCCAGAGGCAGCGAAAAAGGCAATGGAACCTCCTGGAACGAAACGACGCTGGATGCCGGACAGAACGTCAACCTGACCAGCGGCCGCGATACGGTACTTAAAGGCGCGCAGGTCAACGGCGATAAGGTCACGGTGGATGTCGGGCGCGACCTGACCCTCAGCAGCCTGCAGGATAGCGACAAATACAACAGCAAACAGCAGAGTATGAATGCGGGTGCAAGCTACACCTGGGGAGCGGGCAGCGGTAGCGGCAGCTTTAGCATCAGCCGCGACAAGATGAAGAGCAACTACGACTCGGTCCAGGAGCAGACCGGGATCTTCGCTGGCAAAGGCGGCTTTGATATTAACGTTGGCAACCATACGCAGCTGGACGGTGCGGTGATTGCCAGCCGTGCTGATGCAGACAAAAACCGCCTTGAGACCGGTACGCTGGGCTTTACGGACATCAACAATAAGGCGGAGTATAAGGTTGAACATCAGGGTGTCGGCTTCAGCAGCGGCGCCGGGGTTGCGGGTAATCTGGTTAGCAACATGGCCAGCACAATGCTGGCAGGAATGGGCGGCAGCGGCCATGCTGAAGGGACCACGCAATCAGCGGTAGCTGACGGTGCTATCATTGTTCGCGACCAGGCTAACCAGAAGCAGGACGTCAGCACGCTCAGCCGTGACACAGACCATGCCAACGGCAGCATCGACCCGATCTTTAACAAAGAGAAAGAGCAGAAACGCCTGCAAACCGCGCAGATGATTGGCGAGATCGGCAATCAGGTTGCGGATATTGCGCGCACCAACGGCAAGATTGCGGCCACGGAAGCGGCCAACGAGAAGATGAAAACCGCGGGCAGCGATGCGCGTAACGCCGCCATTAGCCAGCTGAAAAAAGACGGTAAAGAGGTTACCGATCAGGCGATTCATGACCAGATGTACCAGACCTTCTATAACGAAGCGTTTAACCAGTCTGGCATGGGAACGGGGCAGAGCACCCAGCGCGCCATCACGGCAGCAACGGCGGCCATTCAGGCGCTGGCAGGTGGCGATATTAAAGCTGCGATTGCGGGCGGTGCCGCGCCGTATATCGCCAATGCCATCGCGAATGCCATCCCGGAGAAGGATCTTAAGGGACGCGTGCTGGCCCATGCGGTTGTCAACGCCGCACTTGCAACCGCTTCCGGCAGAGATGCGGCGTCGGCCGCAGCCGGTGCAGCGGTGGGTGAGCTGGCTGGTAAGATTGCAGTTGACGGTTTTGGCAAACAGGTCAGCGAACTGAGCGAGGAAGAAAAACAGGCGGTATCTGCGCTGGCGACACTGGCTTCTGGTCTGGCTGGCGGGCTTGTCGGAGACAGCAGCGCGAATGCGGTAGCGGCGGCTCAGGCGGGCAAAACGACGGTTGAGAATAATTATCTTAGCAGCAAACAGATAGATGCCTGGTCTGCTGAAATGAAGTCCTGTCAGGCCAGCGGCGGTGACTGTGATGGCATTATCAGAAAGTATGAGGAATTAAGTACCTCCCAGCAACAGCAGCTTATCAGTTACTGTGCGGCCAATCCGGCGACCTGTCAGCAGAAATATGGTGATGTGCTGGCTGATAGCATGGCGGTGAAGCATGCGCTGGATAAAGCACTGGGTCAGGACATTCCGGCAAAGATGGCTTATGATCTTACTGCAACATGGATGCATCAGATCCAGGCCGATGGAGTTATTTCAACCAACAAAGTCTCGGAAGCCCTTCAGAAAGATTATGGTCTGGATGCGATTCAGGCTGATATTGTAGCTGGTGCGGCGGCAGCGGCGTTTGGGGGAATTAGTAAGGTCACCAAGCCTAATTACACCTTAAATAAAGAAGGTGTAATGCTTGGTATAAATGGCCCAACAGTTCCAAGCAAGACATTGTGGATGGGAAAAGGCAAAGAGAGAATTGATGTTGAGAACCCAGCACCAGGAAAGAGAGCGGGTCAAATACATTATCAAGATAATAGTAACAACAAGTACTATTATGATCCTGTCACACAAACTTTCCCTGATGCACCTAAAAGTGTGAATGATAAGTTGAAAGACTCGGCTTTCAAAAATGCTATAGATAAAGGTATGACTAAATATCTGGGGGAAAAATGATATGCTGGCTAACTATTTAATGCTCCCTCAACTAGAATCCATATGTTGGGAGGATATGAGGAAAATTACTCTTCCTTACGAGCTAAACGAAGTTGTTGAGCAGGGTTTTGTGGAGTTATTTAGTTGTTTTTTATCAAAAAAACTCTTCGGTTATTGTGGGGGGGTTAAACCTGATTCTTTTGAAGATGAAATAGCCTTGGAGTGTTTTGTAAATTCTATCCATATAGAAGATTACGTAAGTGAAAATTACCTTCAACATTCTATTGTCTTTTGTAATTCAATGATTAAGGAATGGAATGAAAGCCATTCTGGGGTTCTAAATGTTATTATATCGTTGGATGATGAAACATTACTGCCAACAATAAAATTCCATTTAAAAAGAAAAGACGCTTCATGGCTAGATGAAGATAATCTTGACTCAAGTATTCAGGCTGTCTTAGTGACTACAGATGAAATTAATAAGGATAGATTATCAAGTCTACTGATTAAGTAAAAGAACCCAACCTTTGAGGCCGCCTACGGGGCTGGTATGCTGGTTGGTGTTCCTCAGGGGATTAGTGATTCCGTCGAGAGTTTATCGAAAGCCGTCACAAATCCTGCCGCCACTTATGATGCGATTAAGCAATTAATCACGAGCGACGACATGTCCAGTACGATGTCGGATGCCGTTAAACAAAGTTATATTGATCGTATCAATCTGATGGAATCAGAGTATCAGAGGGCAGGTGCGGGAGGTGCGTACAATGCAGGTCTTGAGGCGTGTAAACTCATGTCCGATCTCATTACTGCTGTCGCCGGTGGTGTTGGTGTTGCAAAAACAGGTACGGCTCTGACAGAGAAGATTGTTGCAAAAGTCACTTCCAAAGTAGACAAAGTTATTCCTGAAAATCCGTCGATCAGATGGACTGCAGGCGATGGCGAGTATTCAGTAAAACCGGGTAAGGATATTAAAGATGTAGAGTATCCTGGCGGTCAGTATGGCGGAAATTCGCTGCCATATAAAACCAGTACAGAGAAGGGCATGACGACAATCACTTATCCTGATGGGATGAGTATCAGAATTGATCAACCAAAACATCTGGCAACGGTTGATGGGTTTACGCAAAAGAGTGGGATCTCAGGTGGGCATAATGCTGATGCGTTTTATGATACCGTTAAAAAATATGGCGTAAAAATCGTAAGTGAGAAACCTACAAATGTTAAAGGTATTTCTGAAGTTGAATACTTAGCTCCTACCAAAGATCGCGCGGGGAATTTAACTGGAGAATATAAACCAAGTCCAGTAAAGAAAACTATCTATGATCCGAAAATATATACTGGCAAAGTAATGTTAGATCTTGGGCAAGAGGCTGCAATGAAAGGGTAAAGAGATGCAATGCGCAATGGTCAGTCAGCATATGATGCTACAGCTGGCGGGTTGAATTTTAGAGTTTATCTCGAAAAAAATACAGGTCGAGTCACAAACTTTCATCCCAAATAGGATTAAATGAATGAAATTTTTATTTGATTTACCTTATATAAAATCAGATCCTTACGTGGTTATAAAAACTTACTTTGACCTCATGTATAATGATGGTGTTTTCTTGATGTCTATTGAAAGTATTATTAAAAAGCATTCATTTATAAGAGATGGGGTTTACTGCTTCTTTCCTGATATGGAAAGTTATGACGAAAGTGAACATTTTGAAGGTGTTGAATTTGCTGTTGGTTATCCTCCCTCTGAAGCAGATACTACTATCGTTAGTGAAGAAATCTGCTATCACTACGTACGACTTGCAAGTGAAAAGTATTTGCTGCTTCACCCGGAAGATACGGAAAAGGTAAATAGCTTACTTGCTCGGCTACCTGTGTGAGTACAAATCCAGCCAACTGTCCGCGGGATTTTTTTGCTCTACCTTTTTCACTTCCAGACAAGATGTGTTTTTGGAGTACCGCCGTCCGCGACGGTACTCCAAAACGACCAGGTTACGCAATCCTAAACATCAGATGGTGGAACCGTTTTTAGGCCTGTAAACGGTAGGGCGTACTTCGATAATTTGAGGTCATGAATGAATGTAATATCTCTTGCTGGGAAACAAGCTCAATTAACCATTGATGAAAATGAGTTATTGATCCTGAATTCAGCTTTAAATGAAATCTGTAATGGTATCTCTGTTCCTGAATTTGAAACCAGGATTGGGGCTTCTAAAGAAGATGTCTGTGCCTTACTTAATGATATAGGCCAAATTTTAGCCAATATGATGGCTTGAGAAGATCCCAGCTCCTGCGGCGTTTTTTTGTTACGCAATACTGTTTGGAAATATCTGAACTCATCCCGGCAGGCTATTTTACGATAGCCTGCTTCTCACTGACCTGCTCCCCGTTGATGCCATTATGCTGGGAGTGGCATCTGCCGCAACTACGGGGAAAGGCTGGAAAGTATCAGCGGCAATCAATATTGGGGCTGCGCTTGGCAGTGCGATTAAAAGGAAAGACCCGAATAACACTCTGATAAGTCGTGGATTTGGAAGTGCGGCTGGTAGTTTAGGAGGAAAAGTTTTTGGTTCATTGTCTCCAGTAGCTGATCAAGTGACAAAGAATGTTATTGGTGTAGTAACAGGTTCTACTGCTTTTGAATTTCCAGGAAAAGTGGTAAAAGATGAGTGAGACAAACGGGAGAAGAAGTAATGAGCATCTTCAGTAAGGTTGGTATCTTTTGGCTTCTTTTCTTGGTTATGTACTGTACTGTTTTAGTCGCTATTGTTCTTTTTGCATGCCAGTTCGGAGTGTCAATAATTTTCTATTTTAACGATGGTGAATTCTTTTTTTCATGGAAAAAGGCATTACATATCTCATTAATAAAAGGGGGTGTTACAGGATTAATATTAGGTGTAGGGGTGTGGTTAAAAAACAAAGTGCATGAGTATCGCTGGAAAAAGAGTCGCCGAGGATAGATAGCATGAGCGAGATGCGAAAAACAGCCCGTGGGCCTCGGCAAATTGCCGCTGCTAACAACAAGAATTGAGCGGTAAAATGAACAAAAAAGGTGGTTAATATCTTTTATTTTGCTGGCGCTGATTTTAACAATGGAAATTATTGCTTTGTTTGCTTATTTTTTCAAAATCCGTCTCTATTTCATTCGTAATATTCCTTTTGAGATAAATATTTTTTGAGTTAGTGAGGATTATTAAGGGTGCTTCATTTGGTGGACTTATTGTTGGTATAGGTTGTTTGTATCTTTCTTTTAAAAAATTTATTATTGCTGATGATGATTTACTCGGCGGTAGCGAAGATGTTCAGGCCGCGAGGATACGCCAGCATGGTGTTGATATGGCGTCTTTTTCCGACAATCCGAGTGGGGCTGCATGTCAGAAAGCAATGAAGGACTAATCAAATGATTTATCTGCTGTTAGGAATTGCGCTGTTCGCATTTTTCATCGGAACTGTCGTGTTTGTCCGTTTTAGTAAAGTGACGGGAAGAAGCGTTCAGTCACCTCTTACCACAATGTTTTTCTTTGATGCGCTCTTTTTTGGTCTGGGTAGTAAGCGAGACATGAACATTGCAGCATCTTCATTTATCGTCTTCTTAGTCAGTATCTGGGGATTAACTTATTTAAAGTTAAGCACTCATTTTTGGGGAAGTCGCGAAAGTTATTTTGGTTTTGCGATCGCCGGAATTTTATTTCTGATTATGCATTGCCGCTATTGTGCAAAAAATGTCGTTATCAAAAATGATGGCCTGGCCCCCATGAGAGAGTTGATTAATATCCGGCGATCCGGCCTTACCAGCCCCTTTATATGGTTAAGCAGGGCCGGGTATCTGGGGTTCTTTATTGGCATGCTTCACTGAAGTGAGATGCGAAAAAACAGCCTCCGTACCCATTGAGACTACCCCAGCCTCTCCACCCGCGTCTCCCCCTCCGCCATCGACAGCTGATACAGCGAAAACGATCGCTGCTTCTCAATCAACTTTGCCAGCTCCGGCGAGTGGCTGGTGAGCCAGATCTGCGAGTAGCGGCTGGCCTCGGCGATTAAGCTCGCCAGGGCAGGCAGCATCTGCGGGTGCAGGCTGTTTTCCGGTTCGTTCAACGCGATAAACGCCGGTGGGCGGGGGCTTAACAGCGCTACCGCCAGGCACAGGAAGCGCAAGGTACCGTCGGAGAACTCTGCTGGTTCCAGCGGTCTGCTCAGCCCCTCGCGCTGCATCATCATCCGGAAACGTCCACCGGTGTTGTCGCTGTAAAACACGCAGCCGGGGAAGGCCTGGTCAAGGATGCGCATCAGCAGCAGCTCGTCGCCAATCTCGACAATGGTCTGAAACGCGGCCGCCAGATTAGCGCCGTCGCTGGCCAGCACCGGGGAGCGGAAACCGACCTGCGGGGCGCGCATCGCCGAGCCGATTGATACAGAAAACTCATGATAAAAGCGCCAGTTACGCAGGGACTCGCGCATCTGCGACACTTCCGGGTAAAGGTGTGGTTCGCCGAGCTGTCCGAATACCGATTCGTTCTCGTACAGCGTGCCGCTGTGGGTTACCTTCTCGTGATGCACGTTGTTCAGAAACACCGCCTGGTTCTTACGCTTCATCAGCTGTGACGAAGGTCGACGGTGCTGGCCGCTCAGCCAGATGGACTCTTCTTTGATCACCGGGTCGAGCTGAAACTGCGAGGGGTAGGGCAGCTTCTCCACAAACCCGACCTGCAGCTCGTATTCGTAGGCCTCTGTTTCTACCGCGAGGTTCATCCGCCGCAGCTGGTCGCTACGGGTTTTACCTGCCCAGAACACCTTCAGAATGCCGCCCTCGTTCGCCAGCGCCTGGGAAAACTGCCCCTGCGCGGCGCTGTGCATCAGGTGTATCGCCTTGTAGATATTCGATTTTCCGGTCCCGTTCGGCCCGAAGACGATATTGAGTTGCTCCAGCTCCAGCGACATCTCGCGGATGGATCGATAGTTTTGAATGTGCAGGGTGTGGATCACAGGCAGGCCCCTTTCGCAGAATAAGCCTGTATATAATCACAGTCTTTGAGATGAAATGCAAAAAAGAGACGACAGTGAGGATGTCGTCTAAACGGGGTACTGCTTTGGGCCTCTACGGGTCAATGGGGCCTTCGCATTTTTATGATCACTTGACTGCCAGACGCAGACCCAAATCATCAGGATAGGGATCAAAGTAGTTTTGCGTCATCAGATACCGGTCGGGGTATTCGGCCAGGTAGTGCTTCAGCAGCGTGATCGGGGCGAGGATAGGCAACTGTCCGTTGCGATAATGCAGGATCACGTCGCGCAGCTCGCCGCGCTGGCGGGTGTTCAGCTGGTTACGAAAATAGCCCTGAATATGCATCAGCACGTTGGTGTGATTCTTACGCGAAGCGGGTTTTTTCAGGATGGTCATCAGCTTTTCCCGGTATGCCACGAAGAAAGCGTCCAGGTCTTCCCACTCGTGCAGCGAGGCAACGAACGGGCCGATTTCACGGTAACCCGCCTGATGGTGCGCCAGCAGCTGGAGTTTGTAACGGCTGTGGAAGTCCAGCAGCGCGCGGCGCGTGAGGCCATTTTTACGCAGCGTGTTCAGTTCGTGCAGGGCAAAAACACGTTCGACAAAGTTTTCCCGCAGCACCGGGTCGTGCAGACGTCCATCCTCTTCCACGGGCAGCCACGGCCAGGTTTCAAGGAGGGCGGCGGTGAACAGCCCGACCCCCTCCTTGCGGCCCCGGTTGCCGTTTTCATCATACAGACGCACGCGTTCCATGCCGCAGCTTGGGGATTTAGCGCAGACGATAAAACCAGCGAGATCGCCGATTTTCGGCAAAAAATCTGCCGTAAAGTCCGCCATTTTCTGCGTAACGTCTTCGTGAGGCGCATGGCTAAAACGCATCTGCGTTTCACCGTGTTCCGTCACGATCAGACGCAGCGCCGGGCGAGGGGTCGGCAGGCCGATGGCCATTTCCGGACAGACGGGCCTGAAATTCACCCACTGGGCCAGCTCATCCATGACGAAGCCCATACGCTTGTGTCCGCCGTCAAAGCGAACGGCGGATCCGGTCAAACATCCGCTGATACCCAGCACTGGTTTTGTCGTCATGGTGTCGTCCTCCCGTTCATATAATTAAAACTTACACAACATGACTAATTTGTCCAAGTATTAGCGGAACTATTTTTTTATTCCTTTAGAATCAATGTGTCTTAGCTGCCCTTATAGGTCGAGTAACCGTACTGGCTCAGCAGAAGCGGGATGTGCAGCTTCTCGTTGGTGCGGGTCACGGTAAACAGCACCGGAATCTCCGGGAAGAAGGAGTCGAGCTTTTTACCGTGGAAGTACTCTGCGGTTTTGAAGGTCACTTTATACACGCCAGGCTGCATGTCCTGGTCCTGCGGATAGAGCGATTTGATGCGTCCATCCTGGTCAGTTTTACCGCTGGCGATCGGGGTCCATTTGTCCTGCTGCTGCTTTTCCAGCGTGACGGTGACGCCCGGTGGAGGCGTGCCGGTTTGCTGGTCGAGGATGTGTACGCTCAGGGTGCCAGCAGGAGCGGCGCTAAAGGCGGCAGGGGTAAAGGCCATAGCGGCCAGCATCAGCAGAGGGGTAGTTTTCTTCATGGTGTTTTCCTGTGGAGTTATTCGTCACAGGAAAACGTTAGCATCTGCGGCGCGGGAAAATATTCAACTTTTCGTGAAGATTCCCGCAGGAGAAAATGATCAGAGGATAATCACTTCAAGCGATACCTGCTGCTGCCACTGCTCCACCTGCTTTTTCCGCGCCGCGGTGAGCTTGCCGCTGGTGACCAGAAGCCATTTGCGCTCCGGGAAAATTTCCGGGGCCAGCGCGGCCGGAGGCGAGGGCAGAATGTCGATTCGGTGTCCCTGTCCTGTGCGCGTTAAGGCTTCGAGCCAGATCTCGCAGGCGTCGTTCAGGTGCCAGCCGCTGAGCAGAATATTATCGCCCGGCGCTTTTTTATCACCCTCGAGACAAAACGAGGTGTAGGCGATGATGATGCCGTCGAGGATTGCGCGCAGGGTCATAGCGGCGGCCACGTTGGCCGAAACCTGACTGCGCAGCGGGCGCAGCACGTTCGCGACCAGCTCGGGTCTTGGGTACTCGCGTCCTGCGTCGTAAATCATCTGGCGCAGGGACTCGACTTTGCCGTCCTGCAGGCGTTGCAGCATGTTCTGCTGCAGGGTTTGCCAGTTGTTGGTCCGGCCCGGCATCGGGCGTTCCAGCAGCGGTTTGACCTGGCCGATCGGGACGCCTTTTTTTACCCAGTCGAGGATTTTGAGCGCCTGCTGGACGTCCTCATCGCTGTACTGGCGATGGCCGCCTTCCGTGCGCTGTGGCTTGAGTAAACCATAGCGACGCTGCCACGCCCGCAGGGTGGTGGCGGTGATGCCGCTGAGTCTGGCGAATTCGCCGATGGAGTAAGCCATGTCCGTGTCCAGAGTGGAGGAATACTCTCAATATACTACGAATTTTCCCGAACGGGATGAAGCGCCGAAACGGTGCACTACACTTAACATCCAACCGTGCAAATGAAAGGAATTCTCATGAAGCTATGGCCTGTTGTGACCGGTGTTGCGATTGCTTTGACGCTGGTCGCCTGTAAATCCCCCACGCCGCCGAAAGGCGTGCAGCCTATTACCCACTTTGACGCCAGCCGCTATCTCGGCAAATGGTACGAAGTCGCCCGTCTGGAAAACCGCTTCGAACGCGGGCTGGAGCAGGTGACGGCGACCTACGGCAAGCGCAGCGACGGCGGTATCAGCGTGCTTAACCGGGGCTACGATCCGGTGAAGAATAAGTGGAACGAGAGCGAGGGGAAAGCGTACTTTACCGGCGAACCGACCACGGCCGCGCTGAAGGTCTCCTTCTTCGGCCCGTTCTACGGCGGCTATAACGTGATCAGACTGGACGATAAGTACCAGTATGCGCTGGTCAGCGGCCCGAACCGCGATTACCTGTGGATCCTGTCGCGCACGCCGACCATCCCGGATGCGGTGAAGCAGGACTACCTGAATACTGCGCGCAGCCTGGGCTTCCGGGTTGATCAGCTGGTGTGGGTGAAGCAATAAAAATCGTGCTTTCTTCCTGGGGCATTACTGGCTCGCCTGGATAGACTTCCGTTAAAAGCCTAACGGGGAGAAGACGACATGAACTGGCAGCCTTTTCGCGGCGATGCGCCGGAAAATATGACGATTTTCAGCGCGTCATTTCCCGACGTCAGCGACCAGTGGCCGATGAAAGACGATGCTGCCCGGGAGATCGCCTCCCTTGACCGCGCCCTGAAAGCCGAGCCAGCGCTCCGTCCGCCGCGGGTGGAATACGACGAGGGCGGGCAGGCCGTGCTTGTCCCCCAGAACCGCTATTCCGAACAGGCCTTCCGTAACCGCCCGGCCCTCACCGCGTGGCGCACCCGGCTGGTCCCCTCCGCGCTGGCGCTGTTTGTGGTGCAAAACCCGCTGGAAGACCGCCTGCCCGACGGAACAAAAATGGACAGCGACAGCCGCCAGTGGTTTATCCACGCAAATGATGCCATCGGCGTGCGTTCCCGCGCCCGGGTGCTGGCCGCGCTGGTGGATAAGTACATTCACAATGAGAGCGAGAACAACTGGGTCAGCCTGGCGAGCGGCGCCGCCATCCCGGTGCTGGAGGCGCTGCGTGAAGCAAAGCTTGATGGCCAGCAGGTCTATCTCACGCTGGTGGACAAAGACCCCGTAGCGCTGAGCTGGGCGGAAACCATGGCGGCGCAGGAAGGCATTGTGGTGGGCGAACAGCTGACGCTGCTCAGGCGCAACCTGCTCCATACGCTGGTGCGTAACGAGGACCTGCTGCTGGAGCTGGGCGAGCATCAGGCCGAACTGGTCGACGCGCTGGGGATTTTCGAATACTTCAGCGATACCGATGCGGTGATTTTCCTCCAGCGCGCGCTGCGGCTGGTCAAGCCCGGCGGGGCGGTGATTGTGTCGAACATGCTGACCAGCAGCCCACACATTGACTTTGTGCTGCGCGGTATCGGTTGGGAGGATATTCACCCAAGGACGCTGCAGCAGCTGCAGGACATCCACCTCGCGGCGGGCGTGCCGGTGGAAAACGTCACCGTGGTGGTGCCGAAGGACGGGGTGTATGCGGTGATGGAGATTAGGGTAGGGGATGAAAAACCGCACGGTCAGTTCCCTCTCCCTGAGGGAGAGGGCTAGGGTGAGGGGGAACAGAGCGCAAGGAGTGACTTGAATTAACGTCCTAAACCGCACATGATCCCCCCATGAAAATTGAAACCGCACTCCCCACACACTTCGAACGTCTGGTCGCGATCTGGGAATCCTCCGTCCGAGCCACCCACCACTTTTTACAGGAAAGCGATATCGCGGCGCTGCGCCCGTTATTGCTTAACGCGTATTTGCCTAACCTCACCGTCGTGATGGCCCAGGATGACGCAGGCGTTATTCACGGCTTTTTAGGCGTGGATGAAAACCGCATTGAAATGCTGTTTGTTGATGATGCGAGCCGGGGGAAGGGCGTCGGGAAATTGCTGCTGCAACACGCCATCGCAGCGTTCGGCGCGAACGAAGTGGACGTGAATGAGCAGAACCCGCAGGGCGTTGAATTTTATCGCCATATGGGGTTTGAGCAGGTCGGGCGCTCGGAACAGGACGGGCAGGGGAATCCGTTTCCGTTGCTGCATATGCGGTTGGCTAAGTGAATATTCACTTAACGCAGGAATCACACTTGTTAGATATGAAATGCAACGCGTTTTCCTGTGGGAAGTTCAACGTCGATACAAAGTTTCCCACCCATTGCCTCGATGTAACGCTTAAGCGTGGCAATTTTTAGTTCATTTCCACGTTGCTCTATCTGAGTTACTGCGGGCTGGCTAACCCCCATCAGGTCAGCAACTTTTTTTTGCGAAAGCCTGAGCTCTTCGCGCAAAAGTTGCAGACCCGTTTCGAGGATCATTTCCTCTGCCATCTCTTTAATACGTTGTTGGCTTTCCGATGAACGTGACGCAATCACTTCATTTAAGGTTTTCACTTGGCTGCCTCTTGGCTTGTCAGATGAAGGGAAAATTCGGCATCTGCGATGCGAATCATTTTTTCATAAAAGGTTTTGTCGTTACTCTTATCGCCCGCGCAAAGCACAATGGCCTGACGTACAGGATCAAATGCGAAGAAAGCACGAACAGGACGACCAGCATATTGAATACGTAATTCTTTCATATGCTTATACCGTGAGCCTTTAACCGTATCTGCATAGGGACGAGGAAGACGTGGCCCATAGTGTTGCAGATTTAGCAGGTCTGCCAGTACCTTATCCTGTAATCCTTCTTCTTGTTCAAACAACCACTGCTCGAATACCTTTCCGAACCGAACCGTCCACATGCTTTCGTCCATGATAAGCTGTAGCTTATAAAAAGAATATAAGCTGTAGTTAATAAATGCAATGGCAGTCATCGACAGCCAGGCTGTTAGTGGCAGGAGTATGACAAAGAGGGGATTTCAAACGGATCGTGCAATTAAGAAATTGCGAGGCGCTTTCCAGCGTTTTTACATTCATGCTGGAGAGTGAGGCTGGCGTTCGTTCGTGACGAATTTTTTGATCTGGTATTACTGGGGCGTTTGAGGGTTCCTGGTGGAACTGGGCGCCTCAGGAGAGCGGTACCCGTTATGGTTAACTATCTTTCTGGAAACCTGATGTTTCCCTTCAGGCGAACTATCCGGGATTTCCGGATAGTAGAATATTAATCATTTTCTCCTGCCGGATAATGGATGACATCATTATCAGTAATGCCGCCTCCATATTCTCAACGTTAAGCTCGGTGGTTTGTACTCACGTTTGCGAGCCGCTTTCCAGGACGCGGAGTTTGAATCGCCGCAAGCGCGTCCTCTATCTCAATGAGCTTTGCCTTCGTCCGTTTATAATCGTCCTGCAACCGCTGCTCTTGCTCGTTATACGCCACCAGAACGATGCATCCTTTCATGACCTTTACCGTGACCTGCTGTCCGGTATCAAAACCTGCAGCGCGTAGCCACTTGCCGCACAGGATGATTTTCGGCGTGGATTTGTCGAAAACATTCGGGCGGTATCCCACAATTAACGAACGCTCGGTTCCGGATTGGTCGGTGTCTGGGGTAGAATGTGAATCAGCCATAATCAACTTCTTGATAGTTGCTGAGGTTTGACGCTCCGGTTGTGTTCCCGCACATTGGGGCGTTGCTAATACAGGAGGTTTAGGTGACCTTATGTCAATTATATCGCGCGAAAAAAACAAAAGGCGACGGGCAGTCTCCGCAGTTTAAGATGCGCATTGATCCGGCATTGAAGGAGCAGTTGGATGCTGTGGCGGCTGAGGAAGGGGGGGCTCGCCAGTTGGTTGAAAGAACTGGCGAGGGAGGCGTTACGAGCTAAACGTATTTCACCAAAAGCATGAACATATCAGTGTGATTCTTTATTGAAATCATTTGTATTTTTAGAAACGACCTCATCATCCGGATTGGCCTTATTCAGGGGGGCATTAGTAATAAACATCGGTAAGGCCGTATCGCCAGAGAAAACTTTTTCTAAACCCTTTAAGATATTTGCTTGTGTTGTTTCTAAATCGCCATGAGCAATTGGCCTATAACAGTCTCTTTGTAATTGTACTTTATCAAAATCATAATTCATTGCTTGAGAAAGAGCGTAGAGTAAGTCAGTAAAGAGATCATCGGATTTAGATATCCAAATGTTAATATCAGGGTAGTCTTGTATTTTATTTAGATGGCTGTTATAACTTTTCCAGGCGTGAGTAACAGTTTGTTCTTTCCTTGGTTTGATATCTTATTTTTATTATTGGGATTTTTCTTCCATAAAATTCTATATCGATCATATTCAATGCTTGTACATGTTCTCTATGCAATCTTTGAGCTCTGGTGGACATTAGCGTTCTAAAAATAGATAAGCGGCTTTGTTTTCTTTCTCTAAATTGCTCTAATGTTTTTTGTATTTGAACAGCAAGAATAGGACCTATTATAACTGCTGCTGTCATAATTATATCTTTTGATTCCATGCCAAATAATATGTTCATATAACACTTCCCGAGTGATAGTTATAGAAATATTATATGCTTTAAGAATGGATAGTTTAAAATTTAATTATAAGAATTTTTGGCGGAAGATCACAGGAGTCGAACCTGCCCGGGAACGCTGGCGTCCCCAACTGGATTTGAAGTCCAGCCACCTCACCGGAGATGACGATCTTCCGCGCCTGCATTGCTACATGGAGGCGGGGCGCATTATAGCTACTTTCAGGCATTTACCACATACCCCACACCACTTTTTTCACCTCTCTTTTGACCTGTACCCCCCTGTTTCAGTTAATTCCTAAGAAAATCCTCATGTTAGACCTTCGTGCTCCCCAATATTTACCGCGATCACAAAAAACAAGAAACGTAATCTGCTAACCAGAAAACGCAATACCCGCTCAAGAAACAATGGTTTAAAAAAACTGTAACCGGTCTCAGCGCCCCCTATAGCGTGAAGGATAAAAAAAGATGAGCGAAGTATTGTCAGTAAAAGAGAAGATTGGCTACGGCATGGGAGACGCCGCCAGCCACATCATTTTTGATAACGTCATGTTGTACATGATGTTTTTCTATACCGATATTTTCGGCATTCCCGCCGGATTTGTCGGCACCATGTTCCTGCTGGCGCGCGCGCTGGATGCGATCTCCGACCCGTGCATGGGGCTGATTGCCGACCGCACCCGCAGCCGCTGGGGCAAGTTCCGACCGTGGATTTTGTTTGGCGCGATCCCGTTCGGCATCGTCTGCGTGCTGGCCTACACCACGCCGGACCTCAGCCTCAACGGCAAAATGGTTTATGCCGCCGTGACTTACACGCTGCTGACCCTGCTCTATACCGTGGTCAATATTCCTTACTGCGCGCTGGGCGGCGTGATCACCAGTGACCCGACGCAGCGTATCTCCCTTCAGTCCTGGCGCTTTGTGCTGGCGACCGCGGGCGGCATGCTTTCCACGGTGCTGATGATGCCGCTGGTGAAGCTGATTGGCGGCGACGATAAGGCGTTCGGCTTCCAGGGCGGCATCGCCGTGCTGTCGGTGGTCGCGTTCCTGATGCTGGCGTTCTGCTTCTTCACCACCAAAGAGCGCATCCAGGTGCCGCCGAGCACCACCTCCATGCGGGAAGACCTGCGCGATATCTGGCAAAACGACCAGTGGCGCATCGTGGGCGTGCTGACCATCCTCAACATCCTTGCCGTCTGCGTGCGCGGCGGCGCGATGATGTACTACTGCACCTGGATTATGGGCTCGCCGGAAGTGTTCGTCGCGTTCCTCACCACCTACTGCGTCGGCAACCTGATTGGCTCCGCGCTGGCGAAACCGCTCACCGACTGGAAGTGCAAGGTCAGCATCTTCTGGTGGACCAACGCCGCGCTGGCGGTGGTCAGCGTGGCGATGTTCTTCGTCCCGATGCATGCCACCGTGGTGATGTTCGCCTTTATCTTCGTCATTGGTGTGCTGCACCAGCTGGTGACGCCGATCCAGTGGGTCATGATGTCCGATACCGTCGACTACGGTGAATGGACCAACGGCAAGCGCCTGACCGGCATCAGCTTTGCAGGCACGCTGTTCGTGCTGAAGCTGGGTCTGGCGCTGGGTGGGGCGATGATCGGCTGGATGCTGGCAGGCGGCGGCTACGACGCGGCGGCCAAAACCCAGAACAGCACGACCATCAGCATCATTATCGGCCTGTTTACCCTGGCCCCGGCGGTCTGCTACGTGCTGAGCGCCATCATCGCCAAACGCTACTACACGCTGAAAACCCCCTTCCTGACCAAAATCCTGGGCGAGCTGGCACAGGGCGCGCGCCGTAATCAGCAGGAATTTGAAAACCTGCCGGTCAGTAAGGAATTGCAGAACTAAGAGGACGAAAGCATGAAAATCAGTGATGGAAACTGGCTTATTCAACCGAGCCTGAATGTGACCTATCCGGTTCAGGTGTTCGACGTGGAGCAGCAGGGGAATGACCTGGTGGTGTATGTGGCGCCGCGTGACGTGCGCGAACGCACCTGGCAACTCGACACGTTGATGTTCACGGTGCGCCTGTTTGCCCCGCAGGAAGGGATTGTCGGGGTGCGCATCGAGCACTTCCAGGGCGCCCTGAACAACGGTCCACATTATCCGCTGAACGTCCTGAAAGACGTGAAGGTTGAGATCGAAAACAACGCCGAATTTGCCGAGCTGAAAAGTGGCAGCGTCAGCGTTCGCGTCACCAAAGGCGAATTCTGGGCGCTGGATTTCCTGCGCAACGGCCAGCGTATTACCGGCAGCCAGCTGAAAAATAACGGCTACGTGCAGGACAGCAATACCCACCGCAATTACGTTTTTGAGCGTCTGGATCTGGGCGTGGGGGAAACGGTCTATGGTCTGGGCGAGCGCTTCACCGCGCTGGTGCGCAACGGCCAGACGGTCGAGACCTGGAACCGCGACGGCGGCACCAGCACCGAGCAGTCCTATAAAAATATCCCGTTCTACCTGACCAACCGCGGCTACGGCGTGCTGGTGAATCATCCTGAAAACGTCTCGTTTGAGGTCGGCTCCGAGAAGGTCTCTAAGGTGCAGTTCAGTGTGGAAGGGGAATATCTTGAGTACTTCGTGATCGACGGCCCGACGCCAAAAGAGGTGCTGAATCGCTATACGCAGTTCACCGGGCGTCCGGCGCTGCCGCCTGCCTGGTCGTTCGGCCTGTGGCTCACCACCTCGTTCACCACCAACTACGACGAAGCGACGGTGAACAGCTTTATCGACGGTATGGCCGAGCGCGACCTGCCGCTGCACGTCTTCCACTTCGACTGCTTCTGGATGAAGGCCTTCCAGTGGTGTGACTTCGAGTGGGATCCGGTGACCTTCCCGGACCCTGAAGGAATGATCCGCCGTCTGAAGGAGAAAGGGCTGAAGGTCTGCGTGTGGATTAACCCGTACATTGGCCAGAAGTCGCCGATCTTCCAGGAGCTGAAAGCGAAGGGCTACCTGCTCAAGCGCCCTGACGGCTCCCTGTGGCAGTGGGACAAATGGCAGCCGGGGCTGGCGATTTACGACTTCACCAACCCGGACGCGTGCCGGTGGTATGCCGACAAGCTGAAAGGCCTTGTGGACATTGGCGTCGACTGCTTCAAAACCGACTTCGGCGAGCGTATACCGACGGACGTGCAGTGGTTCGACGGGTCCGATCCGCAGAAAATGCACAACCACTACGCCTACATCTATAACGAGCTGGTGTGGAACGTGCTGAAAGAGACGGTGGGGGAAGAAGAGGCGGTGCTGTTTGCTCGCTCGGCGTCAGTGGGTGCGCAGCAGTTCCCGGTGCACTGGGGCGGCGACTGCTACGCCAACTATGAATCAATGGCGGAAAGCCTGCGCGGCGGGCTGTCGATTGGCCTGTCCGGTTTTGGATTCTGGAGCCACGATATCGGCGGGTTCGAAAACACCGCCCCGGCGCACGTCTACAAGCGCTGGTGCGCGTTCGGGCTGTTTTCCAGCCACAGCCGCCTGCACGGCAGCAAATCCTACCGCGTGCCGTGGGCGTACGATGACGAGTCCTGCGACGTGGTGCGCCACTTCACGCAGCTGAAGTGCCAACTGATGCCGTATCTGTACCGTCAGGCGACGCTGGCGCGCGAGTTCGGCACGCCGATGCTGCGGGCGATGATGCTGGAGTTCCCGGACGATCCGGCGTGCGATTACCTCGACCGTCAGTACATGCTGGGGGATTCGTTAATGGTGGCGCCGGTGTTCTCCGAGGCGGGCGACGTGCAGTTCTACCTGCCGGAAGGGCGCTGGACGCACCTGTGGCACAACGACGAAATCCAGGGCAGCCGCTGGCATAAGCAGCAGCACGATTTCATGAGCCTGCCGGTCTACGTGCGCGACAACACGCTGCTGGCGCAGGGCAATAATAACCAGAAACCCGACTACGCGTGGCACGAGGGGACGGCCTTCCAGCTGTTTAACCTGGATGATGGCGCAACGGCAGTGAGCGAAGTGCCTTCGGCGAACGGCGCGGTGGCGTTTACGCTGAAGGCATCGCGTCAGGGCGACATCGTGACCTTTACCGGCACGGGAGACGCGCAAAACTGGTCGGTGTGTTTGCGCAACGTGCAGAAGGTGAGCGGCGTGAAGGGCGGCTCACAGGCGGGCAGCGAGTGGGGCGTGGTGGTGAAAGCCGAAGGGAATGAGGTGGTGGTTCAGCTCTGAGGTGGAAAATGCCCGGTGGCGCTTCGCTTACCGGGCCTACAATCCCATGTAGGCCGGGTAAGGCGTAGCCGCCACCCGGCTTGTTTATTGCACAGGCGTTGAAACCTCGCCGCCCGTCATCGTCTGCTCTACCTGCTGCTTATCCATATTCACCGCGCTCAGCTTCCCATTCACCGTTGGCTTCAGCGGCGCACTGGCCTGCACGCTGCCGCTGGCGGTGAGCTGAATATTGCCGTCGCCTGCAATCGGCAGCGCAGGCCAGCCCCACTGCTGCAGCACATTGAGCGGTACGCCGCGCCCGTTCAGGCTCACCGCGGTCTGCCGCTGCGGGAGTTGTGAAACGGTCGCCGTCGCTTCCAGAATGCCTTTTTCGGTAAACGCGCTGAGGTCGGTAATATTCACCGTGGCGGCATTGGCATTCAGCGCCAGCGACGGACGACGTACGTCGACGCGGTTAAAGGTCGCCGCCGCGCCGTTCAGGGTCGCGCTGCCGCCCCAGACGCCCCACTGACGATCTTTCACAAGCTGCAGGTTTGCGCCATAGCCATCCAGAGAAGTGATCTGCCACGGGAAGGCAGGATCGATGTCGATCACCAGGTTGCGGCTCAGGCCGAATTTTTGCAGCGTGACGCTGTTCAGCCATTCCGGTAGAGGCGCCATCCACAGCGTTTTCCAGTTCTGCGGCAGGGTGTACTCCAGCCCGGCGATGGCGACATCGTCCAGCACCAGCGCTTTGCCGTCGCGCAGCCAGTTGCCGGAGGTGCGCACCATGCCGCCTTCCCAGCGGGAGGTGAACTGACGCAGCGCCATGCCCTGCGGGGAAAACTCCGCATTCAGGATCGGGTCAAACAGATGCAAGGAGCCGTAGATAAACTCGCTGGCGTTCATCGACAGACGGCCCTCCTGGCTCTGCCAGTCGCCTTTGCTTAGCGTCAGGTTGCGCAGGCTTAAATCGAGGTCGGTCACCGCCCAGTCCGGGCCCTGAAGCCGGGCGTCGGTCACGTCCAGACGACCAATCTGCAGAGAGGGGATAGTGGCCAGCGGCGCGAAGAAAGCGGCCAGCGTTTTATCGCTCTGCAGGCGGATTTCGTTCAGGCGCATGGTGTCGATAATCCAGCTCCCGTCGGCGTTGCGCAGGGCGGAGCCGGTGAGTGAGCCGCGGGCCATATCGGCACCAATCGTGTTCAGCACCACCTCCTTGCCGTTAAGCTGGCCCTCGATCAGCACGTTGGTGGCCGGTACGCCGTTCAGAGTCAGCGAGCCTGCGCTCATCTGGATCTGCGCGTGATTACCCAGCACGTTGCCCGCTTCCGGCTGCCATGGGCTGACGCCGCCCGTCACCTTCTGCGCGCTCAGATCCCATTCGGTATTCGGGCTGTTGAACGCCATGTTGTTCAACTGCAGACGATCGGCCTGGAAAGGCAGCGGCGCGGTCTGCGGGGAGAGATTAAGCGTGCCGTCGAACAGGGTGATGGTGTCCACGTGCAGCGGATCGGTTATCTGGCGGCTACTCAGGCCGATATCCACTTTTTTGGCTACCAGGGTGGCGGGTTTTCCGTCCCGACCGAAGGTAACGTTTTCCAGAATGAGGTGGGAAGGCGACGAAAAGCGGTGATTCATCTTGTCGAAACTGAGTTCGTAGTCGGTATTCACCGTTACCCAGCTGCTGACCTGAGCCGCACCCCAGCGGGTCTGGAGCAGAATATAGAGCGCCAGCATCACAATGAGCAGGGCTACCAGAAGATAGACGAGTAGCTTTCCAATAAATTTCATGGTCTTCCATCCCGCAAAACGCACATAAGGGAGTTATGCACGATTTATGCGCAATCCTCAAGGCGGGAATGGTGTAATTAGATGTCACGGCAGGCATTGACTGCCTGCCGTGAGAGAAATCAGTTTTTCTCAGGCGGGAAAACGAGGTTCAGCACGATAGCGGTGATACCGCCTGCGGCAATGCCGGAAGAGAGCAGGTTTTTCACCCAGTCCGGGGCAAACTGCAGGATCAGCGGCTGCTGAGAAACGCCCAGACCGACGGCCAGCGAAAGCGCAATAATCATGATTGCGCGGCGGTTCAGCGGCTCGCGGGAGACGATACGCACGCCGGAGGCCGCGATCGTCCCGAACATCACCAGCGTTGCGCCGCCCAGCACCGGCTCCGGAATGTGCTGTACAAAGCCGCTCACCGCCGGGAACAGGCCGAGGACGATCAGCATCAGCGCCACCACGAAGCCAACGTAGCGGCTGGCCACGCCGGTCAGTTGGATCACGCCGTTGTTCTGACCGAAGCAAGAGTTCGGGAAGGTGTTGAAGACCGCAGAGACAAACGAGTTGAGGCCGTTCGCCAGCACGCCGCCTTTCAGGCGCTTCATGTACAGCGGGCCGGAAACGGGCTGCTCGGAGACGTCGGAGGTGGCGGTGATGTCGCCGATGGTCTCCAGAGAGGTGATCATAAAGACCAGCATCAGCGGCAGGAGCAGGCCCCAGTCAATGCCCAGACCGTAGTACAGCGGCGTGGGGACGGTGATCAGCGCGCTGTTGGTCGGCGCGGTGTTTTCCGGCAGCATACCCAGCGCCCAGGCCAGCAGGTAACCCGCCGCCATGGCGATCACCAGCGAGGCGACGCGCAGGTAAGGGTTACGCTGACGGTTAAGCAGAATAATGATGGCCAGCACGACGCCTGCCAGCAGCAGGTTTTTCGGCGCGCCGAAGGTGTGGTCGCTCATCGCGGCATAGCCGCCACCGATGGAGGTAAGGCCCACCTGAATCAGCGACAGGCCGATAATCATCACGACGACGCCGGAAACCAGCGGGGTGATAACGCGGCGAGCCAGATGCAGAACGCGGGAGATCACCATCTCCGTACAGCTGGCCAGCATCAGCGTGCCGAACAGCGCCGCCATCATGGTCGGGACATCCGCGCCGCCGGTTTTCAGGGCCGTACCGCCCATGATCAGGGGCGCCACGAAGTTAAAGCTGGTGCCCTGAATCGACAATAATCCCGACCCCACCGGACCCCACGCTTTAATTTGAATAATCGAGGCCACGCCGGAGGCGAAAAGAGACATGCTGATAATGTGCTGCGTGTCCTGCGCCGGTAAGCCGAGCGCCTGGCAAATCAGCAGCGCCGGGGTGATCACCGCAACAAACATCGCCAGAAGATGCTGGCAGGCGGCGAAAAGCGTCTGCGGCAGCGGCGGGCGATCTTCAAGGCGGTAAATCAGTTCGCTATTTTGCTTTTGCGCAATCGGTTGCGCATCAGGCGACTCTATGGTGTTAACGGACATCGGCGGCAATCCCACGGTGGAAAAGCGGGCATTTTATCTGACCACCTGGTAAAAGCAAACGATTGCCAGCAAAAAAAGGCAAGAAAATCTGCCGCTGTGAGCAGGTTTTCTACAACGCATCGGGAAAAAAAATTACACTTTTTGCGCCGGGGGCTCATGAAGAGCGCAAACCGGCCCAGGATAACGCCGCGTGTGTAGGGAACACGCGCAAAAAAGGAGCCTTCTATGATTCATCTCGATACGTTGTCGACCCTTGTTGCCGCAACGCTGGTCTTACTGCTTGGTCGTAAACTGGTACATAGCGTTTCCCTTCTGAAGAAATACACTATTCCTGAGCCTGTCGCCGGTGGTCTGCTGGTGGCGCTGGCCCTGCTGGTGCTGAAAAAAAGCCTGGGCTGGGAAATCGATTTTGATATGTCCCTGAAAGACCCGCTGATGCTGGCCTTCTTTGCCACCATCGGCCTGAACGCCAACCTGGCGAGCCTGCGGGCGGGCGGTAAGGTGCTCGGTGTATTTTTGATTGTGGTGGTGGGGCTGCTGCTGATGCAAAACGCCATTGGTATCGGGATGGCGTCGCTGCTGGGACTGGATCCGCTGATGGGGCTGCTGGCAGGGTCGATTACCCTGTCAGGCGGCCACGGTACCGGGGCCGCGTGGAGCAAGTTGTTTATCGAGCGCTACGGGTTTGAAAACGCGACGGAAGTGGCGATGGCCTGCGCGACCTTTGGTCTGGTGCTGGGTGGCCTGATTGGCGGCCCGGTGGCTCGCTATCTGGTGAAGCACTCCACCACGCCGGACGGCAGGCCGGACGATGAGCTGGTGCCGACAGCATTCGAAAAGCCGGACGTCGGGCGCAGTATTACCTCGCTGGTGCTGATTGAAACCATCGCGATGATCGCCATCTGCCTGACCGTGGGCAAAGTGGTTGCGCAATGGCTGGCGGGCTCAGCGTTTGAGCTGCCAACGTTTGTCTGCGTGCTGTTTATCGGGGTGATCCTGAGCAACGGTCTGGCGCTAATGGGCTTCTACCGCGTGTTTGAACGGGCGGTGTCAGTGCTCGGCAACGTCTGCCTGTCGCTGTTCCTGGCGATGGCGCTAATGAGCCTCAAGCTGTGGGAGCTGGCCTCGCTGGCGCTGCCAATGGTGGCGATTCTGGCGGTGCAAACCCTGTTTATGGCGCTGTACGCCATGTTTGTCACCTGGCGGATGATGGGCAAAAACTATGATGCGGCGGTGCTGGCGGCGGGTCACTGCGGGTTTGGTCTGGGGGCCACCCCAACGGCTATCGCCAACATGCAGGCGATCACCGAACGCTTCGGGCCTTCGCACATGGCGTTTCTGGTGGTCCCGATGGTCGGGGCGTTCTTTATTGATATCGTCAACGCGCTGGTGATTAAGCTGTACCTGATGCTGCCGATGTTTGCCTGAATCAGGCGTTGGAATAGCGTTCGGTTTCCGGCATCCAGCGCTCAATTAACGCTGCCGCCTGTTCGGGGTAGCGTTCATGAATGTGGCGGGCGAGGCGCTGAACCTCGGGGATCATGGCCTGATCGCGCAGCAAATCCGCGACTTTGAATTCCGCGTTCCCCGTCTGACGCGTGCCCAGCAGTTCACCGGGGCCGCGGATCTCAAGGTCTTTTTGCGCAATCACAAAACCGTCGTTACTGTCGCGCAGCACCTGCAAACGCATCTGGGCGGTTTTCGAGAGCGGGGCTTTGTAGAGCAGGACGCAGTGGGACGCTACCGCGCCACGGCCAACGCGTCCGCGCAGCTGGTGGAGCTGGGCCAGGCCCAGGCGCTCCGGGTTTTCGATAATCATCAGGCTGGAGTTCGGGACGTCCACGCCCACTTCAATCACCGTCGTGGCGACCAGCAAATGTAACTCGCCCTGCTTAAACGACTGCATCACCGCCTGCTTTTCGGCAGGCTTCATGCGTCCGTGAACCAGGCCCACGTTCAGCTCCGGCAGCGCCAGCTTAAGCTCTTCCCACGTGGCTTCGGCAGCCTGCGCTTCCAGCAGTTCCGACTCTTCAATCAGCGTACAAACCCAGTAGGCCTGACGCCCTTCGTGGGTGCAGGCGTTGCGCACGCGATCGATGATATCGCTGCGACGCGTGTCAGGAATGGCAACCGTTGTGACCGGCGTACGGCCAGGGGGGAGTTCGTCGATGGTGGAGGTATCCAGATCGGCGTAAGCCGTCATCGCCAGGGTGCGCGGGATCGGCGTGGCGGTCATGATCAGCTGATGCGGGTGGAAGCCCTGCTGCAGTCCCTTTTCCCACAGCGCCAGACGTTGATGCACGCCGAAGCGGTGCTGTTCATCGATAATCACCAGCGCAAGGCCGTTGAACTGCACCTGCTCCTGGAAGATAGCGTGCGTGCCGACAATCATCTGCACCTGCCCGCTGGCGATGGCCTCCTGTTGCGCAAGGCGCGCTTTGCCTTTTTGCTTTCCGGCAAGCCAGCCGACTTCAATCCCGAGCGGTGCAAACCATGCGCGGAAATTGTTGGCGTGTTGTTCCGCCAGCAGTTCGGTCGGTGCCATCAGCGCGACCTGTTTGCCATGGGCAATCGCGCGCAGGGCGGCCAGCGCGGCAACCAGCGTTTTACCGGACCCCACGTCGCCTTGCACCAGGCGCATCATCGGCACGTCGAGCGCCATATCACGTTCAATCTCGGCGGTGACGCGCGCCTGTGCGCCGGTGGGTTTAAACGGCAGGGAGGCCAGCAGCTTATCTTTGAGCTCATCACGCGGGCTTAATGGCTGGGCATGGAAACGCTGCGCGCCGGCGCGCAGCGCCAGCATGCTCAGGTTATGGGCCAGTAATTCCTCAAGGATAAGACGCTGTTGAGCGGGGTGTTTGCCGCTTTCTAAGTCGCTGAGCTGCAGCGTTGGCGGCGGGCGGTGCAGGGTACGCAGCGCCTCGGGCAGGCTCATCATGCCCTGTGCCAGCTCGGGCGGCAGCAGCTCGGTAATGGCGCAGGTATCCAGCAGCTCCAGCGCCTGATCGGTGAGCTTACGCAGCGTTGCCTGCTTGATGCCTTCGGTCGTCGGGTAAACCGGGGTGAGCGTCTCCTGCATCTCTGGCGTGCTGAGATCGCCCTGCACGCGGTACTCGGGGTGGATCATCTCTGCGCCATATTTCCCGCGTTTGGCTTCGCCATAGGCCAGCACCCTGCGGCCCGTTGCCAGGCTGTTTTTCATCGCCGCGCTGAAGTTGAAGAAACGCATGGTGAGAATGCCGGTGCCGTCGCTGATCTGGCAGGTCATCATCCGGCGTCCGCCGAAGGTGATGTTGCAGTTCAGGACTTCGCCTTCAACGGTGGCGTAAATGGCGGGAAGGAGATCGCCAATCTTGTAAAGCTGGGTGCGGTCTTCGTAACGCAAGGGGAGGTGAAGCAGGAGATCCTGCACCGTGTGCAGGCCAATTTTAGCCAGCTTATTGCTTTGCGCCGCGCCCACGCCCGTCAGGCTGTTGAGCGGGATGGCATCCAGCAGGCGGCCTTTCATCGCTTACCCGGCGTACTGCATAGTGGCCCACCACTCGGCATCGGCTTCAATTTCGCCCTGCGCGTTGACGTGGGGGTAAGGCAATTTTTTCTGCTTCGCAACGCGAGCCAGCACCGGATAGCCACCTTCAAACAGCAGGCGCTGCTGTTCCTCTTCCGGCAGCATGCTGTTGCTGCGCTCGTACATGCCGGCGTTCTGACGCTGGCGCTGCGCTTCATACAGAATGAGCGCGGAGGCCACGGAGACGTTGAGTGACTGGACCATGCCAATCATCGGAATGATGATGTCCCGATCCGCCAGATCCAGCGCTTCCTGGGTGATCCCGGTTTTCTCCTGGCCCATCAAAATGCAGGTCGGGCGGGTGTAGTCGATCTCGCGGAAATCCACGGCCTTAGCGGACAGGTTAGTGGCAAGGATCTGCATACCGCGCCCTTTCAAGTGCGATACGGCTTCGCCAATTGTCTGGTGAGATTTGACGGAAACCCAGCTGTTACTGCCTGCCGCGGCAGAGACCATGGTTCGCATCCGGTGACCCGGCCAGACGGCGTGCACTTCATGCACACCGACGGCATCGGCGGTACGAACGATAGCAGAGACGTTATGCGGTTTATGGACCTGCTCCATGCAGACCGTCAGGTCAGGCTGACGCCTGGCGAGCATTTCGCATATCCGCGCGTAACGTTGTGAATTCATGCCGCTAGTTTCGGTTACGGGTGACTTTAATCACGTCCGGCATGACGCGGATCTTGCGCATAATATTTGCCAGATGCACGCGGTCGCGGGCGGTCAGACGAATAAAGGCGCTGTACACGCGGCCATCTTTTTCTTCCGTATTCAGGCTTTGAATATTGGAAGACGCCGTGTTGATCGCTGCCGTCAGGTTCGCCAGGGCACCCTGATGGTTGAACATATCCACCTTAATTTCGGTGATAAATTCCTGCGCGGTCTCTTTATCCCATTCGACCGCCATAAACTTCTCGGCCTCTTTCTGGTAGCCACGGATGTTACGACAGGATTCATGGTGGATAACCAGCCCTTTACCCGGGCTGACGTGCGCAATAATCGGGTCGCCAGGAATTGGACGGCAACATTTTGCGAAGGTGATCAGCACCCCGTCCGCGCCTTTAATCGGCAGATGTCCGTGGCCTGGCGTAGCTGCAGGCACGGCTGTCGTGTCGCCTTGCTGCAGGTTCTTCGCCACCACCACGCTCATGGCGTTGCCGAGGCCAATCTCTGCCAGCAGGTCATCAAGCGACGCGAGCTTCATGCGCTCCAGTTCACGCTGGACGTTCTCCTGCGGGATTTCAGCCAGCTTGCGACTGCCGCCCAACGCGTGGTTGAGAAGACGACGCCCAAGGCTGACGGAATCATCACGCTTGAGGTTTTTCAGCAGCTGGCGAATTTTGGCGCGTGCTTTAGAACTCACGACAAAGTTCAGCCAGGCCGCGTTTGGACGTGCGCCCGGCGCGGTAATGATTTCCACCGTCTGGCCGCTGGAGAGCGGCTGAGACAGCGGGTAAGGCTGTCTGTCGACGCGCGCGCCCACGCAGGCATGGCCGATATCGGTATGCACGGCGTAAGCGAAGTCGACCGGTGTTGCGCCCGCAGGCAGTTCGACAATGCGGCCTTCTGGGGTGAAAACGTAAATCTCATCCGGGAAGAGATCGGATTTCACGCTCTCGATAAATTCAAACGAGCTACCCGCACTCTGCTGAAGTTCCAGCAGGCTCTGCATCCAGCGCTGGGCGCGGATTTGTGCGGTCGTGCTGCTTTCGCCACCGTGCTCTTTATAGGCCCAGTGCGCGGCCACACCCATCTCTGCCATCTGGTCCATGTCTTCGGTACGAATTTGCACCTCAACAGGCACGCCGTGCGGCCCGATCATCGAGGTGTGCAAAGATTGATAGCCGTTCGCTTTTGGAATGGCGATGTAATCTTTCATCCGCCCTGGACGCGGTTTATAGAGGCTGTGCATCTGCCCCAGCACGCGATAACAGGTATCTGAATCGTGGACAATCACGCGGAAGGCGTAGATATCCATGATCGAGTGAAAACGTTGCTCTTTGAGCACCATTTTGCAGTAGATGGAGTACAGGTGTTTTTCGCGACCGCTGACGCGGCACGGGATCCCCGCTTCCTGCAAACGCCCTTCGATTTCAGAGAGGATCTTTTGAATCATCTCTTTACGGTTGCCGCGTGCGGCTTTCACCACCTCTTTAATCACGCGATAGCGGTTCGGGTACAACGCTTCAAAACCCAGCTCTTCCAGCTCGGTTTTAATGTGGTGAATACCTAAACGGTGCGCCAGCGGACTGTAGATTTCGAGGGTTTCACGGGCAATGCGGCGACGTTTATCCGGGCGAAGTGAGCCCAGCGTGCGCATGTTGTGGGTGCGGTCAGCGAGTTTGATGAGAATGACGCGGATATCCTGCACCATCGCCATAATCATCTTGCGGAAGTTTTCGGCTTGCGCCTCTTTCTTGTCGCGGAAATTCAGCTTATCAAGCTTAGAGACCCCTTCCACCAGTTCGGCAACGCTTTTGCCAAACAGCTGTTCCATGTCCTGGTAAGTGGCAGGGGTATCTTCAATCACGTCGTGCAGCAGCGCGGCCATCAGCGTTTCGTAGTCGAGTTTCATCTCGGCCAGAATACAGGCCACCGCTACCGGGTGCGTGATGTAGGGTTCACCGCTTGAACGTGTCTGGCCCTCGTGAGCGTCACGTGCAACGAGATACGCCTGCTGAAGACGCTTAATCTGGTCTTCAGGCAGGTAGGTTTGAATCAGTTGATTCAGGCTTTCAAACAGATACAAGGGCGACCCGCAGGTTTAATTAACGACGACCTTCAGCAATAGCGGTTACGGCCTGCAGTTCTGCGGCTTCCTGCTCTTGCTGCTCCTGGCGCTCACGCACGTCGAGGATCTGGTTGTTGATCAGACCTTCTTCGATTTCGCGAAGTGCAATAACGGTGGTTTTATCGTTTTCTTCCGGTACCAGCGGATCTTTACCGCCTACCTGCATCTGACGAGCGCGACGCGCGGCGACCAGCACCAGGTCAAAACGGTTACCAATTTTCTCTACAGCGTCCTGAACAGTTACGCGTGCCATACTTAAAATGCTCCACAGGTGAAGAAATGACTGGGCATGATACTGAAAGTGGGTTCAGTCTGCCAACAGTTTGGTGATTAATGCGTCATGTCGCTGCTTCTGGCGGCTCATACGCAGACGTTCTGCACGAAGAATGGTTTTGAGATCGCTCAGCGCGGCATCAAAATCATCATTCACAATAAGGTAATCATATTCCGCGTAATGGCTCATTTCTGCAACAGCCTGTTCCATACGCTTTGCGATGACTTCTTCGCTGTCCTGACCGCGGCCACGCAGGCGGCGATCCAGCTCATCTTTCGATGGCGGTAAAATAAAGATACTGCGCGAGTCAGGCATTTTCTTGCGAATTTGCTGTGCACCCTGCCAGTCGATATCCAGGAACACATTCACGCCCGTGGCCAGAACCTGCTCAATGGTTTCACGCGAGGTACCGTAGTAATTACCGAATACTTCCGCGTGTTCAAGAAACGCGTCTCTGCCGATCATCGCTCTGAACTCGTCGTGATCCACAAAGAAATAGTGTTCACCGTGCACTTCACCCGGACGCGGCGCTCGCGTGGTGTGAGAAACAGAAACCTGTGTGTCGTACAACGGTTGGGTTTTTAACAGTGCCTGAATAAGGCTGGATTTACCCGCGCCACTAGGGGCAGAAACAATATAAAGCGTGCCTTGAGCCATGAGCGTCTTTTGTATGTGTTAACGAAGAAGTCCTACATACGGGCTTATTATACACGTCACTGCCGTGTGACGTAGCCTTTGTCACACTTTTTCCCCTGGATTATTGAATTTTGCGTGCCGTTTTCAGGTTTTATCCGTGGTTTTCAGCAACCCCAGGAAATACTGGATAGCGTCTCGCAGTGTGAACCGTTGCCGTTAGCGTTGTTTCAGACATCGGGGTATACCTCCTGCAACGCAAAGGAGGGGTAGCGATGTGGCGATGGATAAGCGGGTTAATGCTGTTGTGGTGTGGCTATGGCGCGGCGGTATGTCCGGTCTGGTCGCAGGCAAAAGCAGAGAAAGAGATGGCGTCATTAAGCGCGCAAATCAAACGCTGGGATGACGCTTACTGGAAGCAGGGCGTGAGCGAAGTTAACGACGAGGTTTACGATCAGCTTAACGGGCGGTTAACGCAGTGGCAGCGCTGTTTTGGCACTGAATTCTCAGGAGAGAAACTTCCTCCGCTGACCGGGAGCGTCAAACATCCTGTTGCCCATACGGGCGTACACAAGGTGGCCAGCAAAGAGGAGCTGAAACAATGGATGCGTGCGCGGCAACATCTGTGGATGCAGCCCAAAGTTGACGGTGTGGCGGTAACGCTGGTCTACCGTGACGGAAAGTTAATCCAGGCCATCAGTCGCGGTGATGGCCTGAAAGGGGAGGACTGGACCGGGAAGGTACGTTTAATCCCGTCTGTTCCGCAAAAGCTCACCGGCAAGCTGGCGAACAGCGTCTTACAGGGCGAGCTTTTTTGGCTAAGCGACAGTCACATTCAGCGGCAGATGGGTGGGATGAACGCTCGCGCAAAGGTGGCAGGTGCGATGATGCGCCAAAAGGATAACGCGCTATTGAATAAGCTTGGCGTATTCATCTGGGCCTGGCCGGATGGGCCGAAAAATATGCAGACATCTTTAGCTGAACTGTCTCAGGCCGGTTTTACGCTGTCGGCACGGTATACGCTACCCGCCGAATCTGTTGACGCCGTCCAGAAACAACGCGCGGCCTGGCACGTAGCTGCATTACCCTTTGCCACGGATGGCATTGTGGTGCGGTCGGAGGATGCGCCTGCGGGGGAAGGCTGGTTGCCGGGCGAAGGCAACTGGGTGGTTGCGTGGAAATATATGCCAGCAGCCCAGGTGGCCGAGGTGAGTGATATTCATTTTTCCGTGGGGCGAACGGGCAAAATGTCCGTTGTAGCCGCGCTGGAACCCGTGCAACTGGATGATAAACAGGTGCAGCGGGTGAGTCTGGGCTCAGTTGAGCGCTGGCAGCGGCTGGATATTGCCCCGGGGGATCAGATCCAGGTCAGCCTGGCCGGGCAGGGTATTCCCCGGTTTGATAAGGTGGTCTGGCGCGGGACGGACAGACATAAACCTGAGCCTCCCGCCTCACGGTATCATGCGCTTAGCTGTTTCTATGCTTCGCCGGAATGTATGGAGCAGTTCTTTGCCCGACTGGCATGGCTCAGCTCAAAGCAGGTATTTGATATTGAAGGATTAGGTGAGTCAGGCTGGCGGACCCTCTGGCAGGCGCATCATTTTGAACATCTCTTTTCGTGGCTGTTATTAACGCAGGCGCAAATGCAGGCTACGCCTGGATTTTCCTCCGCGCGCGGGCTGGCGCTCTGGCATCGATTTAATCTGGTGCGCGAGAAGCCTTTTATCCGCTGGCTCATGGCACTGGGTGTTCCGCTGACACAGGCTTCGCTGAAGGCGATGGGGGACGTAACGTGGCAAACGTTGAGCGGACGTAACGCAAAAGACTGGCAGAGCCTGCCGGGAACGGGAGAGAAGAAGGCGCGACAAATTGTTGCATTCATCCATGACCCTGGCGTTGCCGGCCTGGCTTCCTGGCTAGGCAAGCAGGGTGTGCCCGGATTTTAGAGCGAGCTTGCTTTAGCTTTGCGCCAGGGGGTATGTCTGTCTGGCGAACTGAAGGTTTCGCGAAGCTGATCGTAGTCATAGATGTGGCGGCCGCCATCAATTACCGGGATAAGTGTAGGAGCCTGATAGCACGGTGCAAGCACCGAGCCGCATTGATCAACACCCGTTGTGATTCCAAGCCACGTTAACATCAACTCATAATTGCTTGCTGTGGGCCACGCTTCATGTACCCACCCCACCGCTCTTTTTTGGGCATTCAGGGCTTGCTGGCTATACCAGATAAACTGGGGGACCTGGTAAGCCTCTTTGCTTGGGTTGCGTGAGCCATGCATATAGATGGAATTCAGTTGTGGGTTTTTTTCCAGCCCATGGTCTGAAAAATAGAGCAGAGAGGATGCGCTGCCCTGCAGACGTTTAGCCACTTCGCCAATGAAGTAGTCGGTAAACAGAATCGCGTTATTGTAGCAATCTTCATATTTGTTGCCGGTATGCAGAATATTCGCTGATGCCGGATACCGATCGCAGGCCATCTCATGGCTGCCGTTGATATGCAGGAAAATTAACTTCTTGCCGGGGGCTTTAAGCGCCTCATCCAGGGCAGGTAAAAGCTCGGTGTCATAACGGGTATCAATCCACTGGGCTTTATGGCTGATAGAGGCAATGGCCACAATGTAGTTATTGCTCTTGCCTGTGTTACCCTGGGCGCTAATCCACTCGGTGTGATAGCCCGTTTTTTTAGCGACGCTAACGATATTGTCAGCAAGCTTATCGGTGGTGAAGTGGTCTGGATCAGCTTTGCTTAAAATCATCGGCACGGAAAGCACGGTGGCTGACGCGGGGGCAATAGCATTGCTAAAGATGAGGGCGTCCTTCGCCAGCCTGGATTCCACAGGCGTGGTATCCTGGTGAAAACCGTAGAGCTTCATATTGCTGCGACGTGCGGATTCACCCACGATAACAACATAGTTTTCGATGCCCGTATCATGATATTGCAATGCAGGATAATTGACGCTGTGCTGGCTAATTTTCTCGGCCAGCGCGTTATCGCGATGGGCAATAATGAACTCTGCACCGGTGTAAAAAGGCGTATTGGTTAAAATCCGCGAGCTGAGCGGATAATAAACTTCAAGATCGTGGCGTTTTTTTAGCCAGTTCGCCGTTGAATACCAGCCCAAATAAACGGCAAGCAGAACGAAGCCGACAGTTCTCACACGGGAAGAAACATGCTCGCTCGTCGATTTGATTGCGTACCAGGTGACAACAAAGTAAGCAACCGCGGCTGGTAAACAGTGCAGGTATAAACCTGACATGCTTTTCGCTTCGGCTACGTGAGTGCCGAGAATACTCATCGCAAATACGGTGTTAAATTCGCTCTGGTAGACACTCCATGTGCTGTAAGCAACCGCAAAATTTAACGTAAGCAGGGCGGTTAAAACAAATGCGACGATCTTACCGGGAAGCGTGCGATAGATCGCTGCGGCGCATACCAGTAAGAGCGCATTACAAATCGCAATGCGCACTGCGAATCGCGCGGGTTGTGTTAAAAATACTGGCCATAACTGAATCAGCACGGAAACGAGCAGCAAAATTAAAAAATGGCTGCTGAGTTTTTTATTAATAATCAGTGCTGACGTTTTGGCAAAGGACATTGTTTTAACGCAAGTTTATGGGGACAAAGTTGCGACATTTTATCGCGTTTGGCCCGGTTATATGGGATAACAAAAGGTGCTTTTTACTACTTTGTTGTGGTTTTGTTGAGAATTCAATGGGTGTCCTGCGTGTAATGAAAAACGGGCAATCCCAGTTTTAAGCGCAGCGCCAGCAAGCGAGCCGTAAAACCAAATAATAACGTGGCAATGACCACAACATCATGGCTCGAAACATAATGTTGTAAAGCAATATACAGAACGGCAGAGGCAAAGGATATTCCAGCGTAAAGCTCTTTCTGGAAAACCAGTGGAATGCGCTTACAGAACATATCGCGCAGTACGCCGCCAAATACACCTGTTACGACCGCGGCGATAGTGGCTATGACCGGGCTTTCGCCCATATCCAGCGCGATTTGCGCCCCGATAATGGAGAAAACCACCAGACCCAAAGCGTCAAGGACTAAAAAAAGACGGCGAAGATGGGGCATAACGGGCGCCACGATGGTGGTCAACACGGCGGCAATCGCGACAATAACAATGTATTCAGGGTTTTTTACCCAGCCGAGCGGATAATGTCCCAGCAGGATATCTCGTACCGAACCGCCGCCCAGCGCGGTCGCTGTAGCAATAATGATCACGCCGAAGGTGTCCATACGGCGACGTCCGGCGGCAAGTGCGCCGGTCATGGCTTCTGCGGTGATGCCAATGAGATAAAGAATGTGAAGCAGCATATACCCTCCGGTGTGAATGCGGGGAGGTTAGCGATTTGTGCGCAAGATCACGATTGAGTTTTTCTAAGGCGACGGGGTTTGCCCTATATATTTTTATCAAGTTAAGTTGAATGAGCTTGATGAGCGGCGGTGAAAAGCAAAATCAGGTGTTGGGATGGATTAGAAATAATAATGGGTGGCGCCGTCGACACCACCCGGAAAGGCATTACTCAATATTCTGGATCTGCTCGCGCATTTGCTCAATCAGCACTTTCAACTCAATCGCGGAGTTGGTGACTTCTGCATTGATAGACTTAGACGCCAGGGTGTTCGACTCACGGTTGAACTCCTGCATCATAAAGTCCAGACGGCGGCCCACCGCTTCCTTCTTCTTCAGAATGTTGTAGGTCTCTTTAACGTGCGCTTCCAGACGGTCCAGCTCTTCAGCGACATCGATACGTTGCGCCATCAGCACCAGCTCTTGTTCCAGACGGGTGTTTTCCAGCTGAACTTCTGCTTCTTCCAGTTTGGCGACAAGGCGCTCGCGCTGCCACTGCAGCACTTCCGGCATATGGGTGCGAACCTTAGCCACTTCAGCGCTGACGCCTTCAAGGCGCTGCTCGATCATTGCTTTCAGCGCCTGACCTTCGGTTTCGCGGGCAACGATAAAGTCATCCAGCGTGCCGTCGAGGGCGGCCAGAATTTCAGCGGCAATGGCGTCCAGATCCTGCTCACCGGCGGCCATGACGCCAGGCCAGCGCAGAATATCAACCGGGTTGATTTCGCCTTCGTCGCTCTGCATTTTGACCCAGTTCGCCGCATTGACGAGCTGTTTCGCCAGTTTTTCGTTGAGGATCAGCTCGCCCTGTGCGCTGGCATCAGGCTCAAAGCGCAGGTTACATTCCACTTTACCGCGCGTCAGGCGCGTACGGATACGCTCGCGTACAACAGGCTCAAGGCTGCGGAACTGCTCCGGCATACGGAAATACGTTTCCAGGTAACGCTGGTTTACCGAGCGCATTTCCCATGTGGCGCTACCCCAGCTACCCTTGATTTCACGCCGGGCGTAGGCGGTCATACTGCGGATCATAGACATTCCCGTTTTTAAAGGAGAGATGGGGGGATTATAGCTTTCGGGGGCTTCTCAGGATAGGAATAAGCGTCCTTTATCCGTATAATGCGCAGCCACATTCGTTTCAAGCCGGAGAATCCATCATGCGTCCATCAGGTCGTAGCGCCAATCAGGTGCGTCCCGTCATCCTGACCCGTAACTATACAAAACACGCTGAAGGCTCCGTGCTGGTTGAGTTTGGTGACACTAAAGTGCTGTGCACCGCCTCCATCGAAGAAGGCGTTCCGCGCTTCCTGAAAGGTCAGGGTCAGGGCTGGATCACCGCAGAATACGGCATGCTGCCGCGTGCGACCCATACCCGTAATGCCCGTGAAGCGGCAAAGGGTAAGCAGGGCGGTCGTACCATGGAAATTCAGCGTCTGATCGCGCGTGCGCTGCGCGCTGCCGTTGACCTGAAAACCCTCGGCGAATTCACGATTACCCTGGACTGCGATGTAATTCAGGCCGATGGTGGCACGCGTACGGCCTCTATTACCGGCGCCTGTGTAGCGCTGGCCGATGCCCTGAACAAGCTGGTTGCAGCCGGTAAGCTGAAAACCAACCCAATGAAAGGCATGGTTGCGGCGGTCTCCGTAGGCATCGTTAACGGTGAAGCGCTTTGCGATCTGGAATACGTTGAAGATTCCGCGGCAGAGACAGACATGAACGTGGTGATGACCGAAGACGGTCGCATCATTGAGGTGCAGGGCACGGCAGAAGGCGAGCCGTTCACTCACGAAGAACTTCTCTCCCTGCTGGCATTGGCCCGAGGGGGAATCGAATCCATTGTCACGACGCAGAAAGCGGCGTTAGAAAATTGATTTTAAAGGCGACCAATGAGTCGCCTTTTTTTTGCCTGTAAGACAGAAAACCAAAGGAGCAAATCCATGAAATCGTATCAGCGCCAGTTTATTGAGTTTGCGCTTAACAAGCAGGTACTTAAGTTTGGCGAATTTACGCTGAAATCCGGGCGTAAAAGTCCCTATTTCTTCAACGCCGGGCTGTTTAATACCGGGCGCGATCTGGCATTGTTAGGCCGTTTCTATGCCGAAGCGCTGGTAGATTCCGGGATTGATTTTGACCTGCTGTTTGGCCCGGCCTATAAAGGCATTCCGATTGCGACCACCACCGCGGTGGCGCTGGCGGAACACCATGACCGCGACGTGCCGTACTGCTTTAACCGCAAAGAGGCTAAAACCCACGGTGAAGGCGGGAATCTGGTCGGCAGCGCGCTGCAGGGCCGCGTCATGCTGGTCGACGACGTGATCACCGCAGGCACGGCGATCCGCGAATCAATGGAGATTATCCAGGCCAACGGTGCAACGCTGGCTGGCGTGTTGATTTCGCTGGATCGTCAGGAGCGTGGTCGTGGAGAAATCTCCGCCATTCAGGAAGTGGAGCGCGACTACAACTGCAAAGTGACGTCGATTATCACCCTGAAAGACCTGATTGCGTATCTGGAAGAGAAGCCTGAGATGGCGGACCATCTGGCAGCGGTAAAAGCGTATCGCGAAGCGTTTGGGGTTTAATTGCATTGCCCGGTGGCGCTACGCTTACCGGGCCTACCCGTTCGCAGGCCGGATAAGGCGAAGCCGCCATCCGGCGATGGCGTTACTGTAATTGTGCTGCGACTAACGGCCAGCGGGCGTCAAAATCGTCCGTTGGGCGGTATTTGAACTCGCTACGCACAAAGCGGGAGAGCATCCCTTCACAAAACGCCAGAATCTGGCTCGCCAGCAGCGTTTCATCAATGCTGTATCCTTCACCTTCACGCATTTTCTTCTCGCGCAGCACCTGGCGCAGCTGCGCTTCAATGCGTTCGAAAAGTTGGTTAATGCGGCCCTGCAGTCTGTCTTGTTCAAACATCAGCGCGTGGCCGGTCAGGATACGGGTTAAGCCCGGATTGCGTTCACCAAAACCCAGGATTAACAGCACAATCAGACGCAGACGCGCGGTGGTGTCTTTTTCGTCTTTCAGAATCAGGTTGATGCGTGTGATCAGGCTGTCTTCAATAAACTCGATCAGGCTGTCGAACATCCGGGTCTTGCTCGGAAAATGACGGTACAGCGCCGCCTCAGACACGCCTACGGAGGCGGCCAGTTTAGCGGTGGTGATGCGTTGACTACCATCGCTGGATTCAAGCATCAGAGCCAGAGATTGAAGTATTTCTTCGCGACGATTCCTTTTCGCGGTTTGTTTTTCTGCCATGTTACAAAATACCCCTGAAAATAAGCACTTGCCAGGCTGGCATCCACACAGCGACCGCAAACGGACGTTTGCGGTTTGTTATTGCATTATGACGCTGTGGGATACGTGTCTGTCGGGCAGTTATTTGCGCCCGGAATGGCCGAAGCCGCCTTCGCCACGGTCGGTGGCATCAAAATCTGCCACCAGGTTAAATTCTGCCTGCACCACCGGTACAAAGACCATCTGTGCGATACGCTCGCCCGGTTCAATGGTGAAGCTGTCCTGACCACGGTTCCAGACGGAGACCATCAGTTGGCCCTGGTAGTCGGAGTCGATCAGTCCCACCAGGTTACCCAGCACAACGCCGTGCTTATGACCCAGGCCAGAACGCGGCAAGATCACCGCCGCCAGCGACGGGTCAGCGATGTGAATCGCCAGGCCAGTCGGAACCAGGGTCGTGGCACCCGGAGCCAGTTCTACGGCGTCATCGAGACAGGCGCGCAGGTCAAGACCGGCAGAGCCGGAGGTGGCATAGGTTGGCAGCGGAAATTGCTCGCCAACACGCGGGTCCAGAATCTTAACGTCGATTTTTTTCATCATAACGGGTAACGATCTCGTCGAGTAAATGTTGGCCCAGGAGTTCCTTGCGCTCAAGCGGTAAGACTTTATCTCCATCCTGCCAGAAAAGGTGCAGTGCGTTGCTGTCGCTGTTAAATCCTTGTGTGGCCAGCGATACGTCGTTCGCGCAAATCAAATCGAGGTTTTTGCGGGTACGTTTTTGCCGGGCATATTCTTCCACATTATTCGTTTCTGCGGCAAACCCAACAACGTATGGACGGTGGCTTTTTAGTGCGGCGACACCGGCAACAATGTCCGGATTTTTCACCATTTTTATTGTTAATTCATCGCCTTGCTTTTTAATTTTAGCCTCGGCGATCGTCTCGGCGCGATAGTCTGCAACGGCCGCACAGCCGATAAAAATCTGCTGGTTTTGCGCATGTGCCTGCACGGCGGCTTCCATCTCCAGCGCGGTGGTAACGTCAATTCGCTTCACAAACGCAGGGGTAGGCAGAGAGACCGGGCCGCTCACCAGCGTGACGTTCGCGCCACGCTTCGCGGCGGCGGCGGCAATCGCAAAGCCCATTTTGCCGGAGCTATGGTTGGTGATGTAGCGCACCGGATCCAGCGGCTCGCGCGTGGGGCCCGCGGTAATCATGATGTTGAGATGTTGCAGATCGTTGACAGGCGAGAAGTGGGCTGCGGCCATATCAACAATCGTTAGCGGATCGAGCATGCGGCCCGGGCCAACATCGCCGCAGGCCTGGCTGCCGCTGTCCGGACCCCAGATAAGCAGGCCGCGTGAGGCCAGCGTCTCAAGATTGTGCTGAGTGGCGGCATTACGGTACATCTGCTGGTTCATGGCCGGAACGACGGCAACAGGGGCAGGCGTAGCCAGACAAATGGTGGAAACCAGATCGTTTGCCATACCGGCCGCCACCCGAGCGATTAAATCCGCAGTGGCGGGGGCGAGGATAACCAGATCTGCCCATTTCCCAAGCTCAATATGGCCCATCGCGGCTTCGGCAGCCGGATCGAGCAGGCTGTCAGATACCGGGTATCCTGAAACGGCCTGCAGGCTCAGAGGAGTGATAAAGGCTTTACCGCCTTCGGTTATCGCGACCCGCACATCTGCCCCGCGCTCGCGCAGACGACGCACCAGCTCCGGCGCTTTGTAGGCAGCAATACCGCCGCTCACGCCAAGAACGATTTTTTTACCGGCCAGGCTCATCATGATTCTTTCCTGTTGGGTTTCACCAGAGAGCGGGCATTTTATCACAATCCCCAAAACGGGGTGATTTTGTCCTTCGACCACTTTGCGAGACGCTACGCAAGAACGCAACGTGGCCGTCGAGCGCCGGATGGGCCTGTGGCAGCATGCGGTTAAAAAGGGAGAAAGAGCATGGAAGAAGAGGATGAGCAGCTGCTGCCGCGTGAAAAACTGCTGCGCTACGACGTCACCCTGTTAAAAGATGATGAACTGCTGGCGCTCTTTTTACGTACCGGAACACCCGGCAAAACGGTATTTACGCTGGCAAAAGAGCTGATAGCACGTTTCGGTTCGCTGTACGGTTTACTGACCGCTGAGCTGGCGCAGTTTAAGCATGTTGAGGGGATCGGCGTGGCGAAATATGCCCAGTTGAGAGCCATTGCTGAGCTTGCCCGCCGTTTTTACAATGTCCGCATGGAGAAGGACGATCCGATCCTGACGCCAGCGATGACGCGTGAATACCTGCAAAGCCAGTTAACCGATATCGAGCGCGAGATCTTTATGGTGATCTTTGTCGATAACCGAAACCGGGTACTGAAACATAGCTGCCTCTTTGCCGGTACGTTAAGCCACGTTGAGGTGCATCCGCGTGAAATTGTGCGGGAAGCGATAAAAGTGAATGCAGCGGGCGTGATCCTCGCGCATAATCACCCCTCTGGCTGTGCAGAACCGAGCAGAGCGGACAAAGAAATCACCGAGCGCATTATCAAATGCTGTCAATTCATGGACATTCGTGTGCTGGACCATCTGATAATTGGCCGCGGAGAGTACATTTCTTTTGCAGAACATGGCTGGATTTAGGCTATTTCTCGCGATCCATCGGGATCTTTGTCTGTTCGGGACTTGAGCACACCGCCGAGTCAGCGTATACTACGCCACCTTTGAGAATCTCGGGTTTGGCATTTGGGCCTGGCAATCGAGAGTTCACTTAGAACTATGCGATGACCGGGCTGTAAAGCCTGACGAGGCGCCGATACCCCATACGAAGCTCGAGCTAATTTGATTTTTGGAGAATAGACATGTCCCGAGTCTGCCAAGTTACTGGCAAGCGTCCGGTGACCGGTAACAACCGTTCCCACGCACTGAACGCGACTAAACGCCGTTTCCTGCCGAACCTGCACTCTCACCGTTTCTGGGTTGAGAGCGAGAAGCGTTTTGTCACCCTGCGCGTATCTGCTAAAGGTATGCGTGTAATCGATAAGAAAGGCATCGATACAGTTCTGTCCGAACTGCGTGCCCGTGGCGAAAAGTACTAAGTACTTAAAGAGGAAATAAATCATGGCTAAAGGTATTCGCGAGAAAATCAAGCTGGTTTCTTCTGCTGGTACAGGTCACTTCTACACCACCACGAAGAACAAACGTACTAAGCCGGAAAAACTGGAACTGAAAAAATTCGATCCAGTTGTACGCCAGCACGTACTGTACAAAGAAGCTAAAATCAAATAATTTTAGTCTCCTTGTATCGAAAAACCCCGCAACTGCGGGGTTTTTTGCATTCTGCATCTCAACGGAGGAACCATGCCTGAATTACCTGAGGTAGAAACCAGCCGTCGCGGCATTGAGCCCCATCTGGTCGGCGCGACGATTCTTCACGCGGTTGTCCGTAACGGTCGTCTGCGCTGGCCGGTGTCCGATGAGATCCACGCCCTGAGCGATCAACCCGTCCTTAGCGTGCAGCGTCGCGCGAAATACCTGCTGCTGGAACTGCCTGACGGCTGGATCATTATCCACCTGGGGATGTCCGGGAGCCTGCGCGTTCTTACCGAAGAACTGCCGGCGGAAAAGCACGACCACGTCGATCTGGTGATGAGTAACGGCAAAGTGCTCCGTTATACCGACCCACGGCGCTTTGGCGCGTGGCTGTGGACGAAAGAGCTGGAAGGGCATAACGTGCTCGCGCATCTGGGCCCGGAGCCGCTCTCAGACGCGTTTAACGCGGAATACCTGAAAGCGAAGTGCGCGAAAAAGAAAAGCCCGATTAAGCCGTGGCTGATGGATAACAAGCTGGTGGTCGGCGTGGGGAATATCTATGCCAGCGAATCGCTGTTTGCCGCCGGGATCCATCCCGATCGGCTGGCCTCTTCGCTGTCGGCGCAGGAGTGTGAGCTGCTGGTCCGCGTGATTAAAGCCGTATTGCTGCGCTCGATTGAACAGGGGGGAACAACGCTGAAGGACTTCCTGCAAAGTGACGGCAAGCCGGGCTATTTTGCCCAGGAGCTGCAGGTGTATGGCCGTAAAGGCGAACCGTGCAGAGTCTGCGGTACGCCCATTATTGCCACGAAGCACGCCCAGCGCGCCACGTTCTACTGCCGTCAGTGCCAGAAATAGGGCTACTTTAGCTTTTCCATCAACGCCTGGTGGACGTTAACCGGCAGGAAATGGGTAACGTCCCCGTGATGACGCGCCACCTCTTTTACCAGCGTGGACGAGATAAACGACCACTCTTTGGAGGGCATCAGGAACACGCTCTCCAGCTCCGGCATCAGGTGGCGGTTCATGTGCGCCAGTTGCATCTCATACTCGAAGTCTGCCACCGCGCGTAAGCCGCGGATCAGAATGTTCGCCTGCTGAGCGCGGGCGAAGTTAGCCATCAGGTCGCTAAACCCGACCACCTCAACATTCGGCAGGTGCGAAATGGCATCGGTGGCGAGCTGTACGCGCTCGTTGAGATCAAACATCGGCTTTTTGCTGGGGCTGGCGGCAATGGCCAGGATCACCTTGTCGAACATGCACGCCGCACGGGTGATGATATCAAGATGACCGTTGGTGATTGGATCGAAGGTACCCGGATAAATCGCTTTTGTGCTCATGGCTCACGTTTTCTCTGAGTAGCCGCGGCAGAGCGCCCACAGCTCGGTGTATTTGTTGAAAGTATACTGGGCATTCACTACCGCGAGTAACCAGCCCTGCTTGCCGTCCAGGACGCCACCACGCAGCAGGAGCGTTTTCAGGAACGCGCCCAGCGTGTGGGTGAAGATACCCGTCAGCGAGGCCTTCTTGCCGCGCTGGTGACGCTCCTGCGCCCATGCGGTGGCATAGTTGAGCTGTTTACGCTGAAAGCTTGCGAAATCACGGCAGGTCAGGTGCAGCAAATCGCCCGTCAGGGGGATGATCCGGGCGTTGTCGCAGGCCAGAGATTCATGCACCAGATTGTCGTTGTACTGATAGCGCTCGCGCTCGTAAAGGCGCGTCACGCGGTCTGGATACCAGCCGCTGTGGCGCATAAATCGGCCAAGGAAATAGTTGCGGCGGGCAATGCTGTATACAGCACCAGGCTGAGGCGAGGAAAGCACCGCCTGAATGGCCTGCTGAAGTTCTGGCGTAATACGTTCGTCAGTATCGAGCATCAGGACATAATCACCGGTGGCAAACCCCTGCGCGCGCTGGCGCTGGATGCCATAGCCTTGCCAGTCAACGTCGGTAAACACCTTTGCACCCGCTGCCCGGGCAACGTCCACCGTGCTGTCCGTACTTCCGGAGTCAAGAATGACTATCTCGTCAGCCCAGGCAACTGATGCCAGGCAGTCCGGAAGCAGGTCGGCGGCGTTTTTGGCGATCATCACGACCGACAGACGCGTTGACATTAGTGGCTCCGCTGGGGCAGGTAAGGTTGCAGAAGTTGCAGCAGACGGGTCAGGGCGCCCTGGTTCTGATGCAGCACTTCAACGGCATGACGCCCGTACCACAGGCGATAATCTTCATCAGTCAGAAGGGTCGATACCTCTTTGACTACCGAATCCGCATCGGTCACGGTAATTAAACCATCGGCCTGCTGTAATTTCGCGCAGATATCTTTGAAGTTAAACGTATGTGGCCCCATCAGCACCGGAATCGCGTGGGCGGCCGGCTCGAGCGGGTTATGACCGCCGCGCTCCACCAGGCTGCCGCCGACAAACGCGAGGTCAGCAATGCCGTACAGCAGCATCAGCTCGCCCATCGTATCGCCAATCACCACCTGGGTGCTGCCAGACGGGATCTCCCCGCTGCTGCGCAGCGTGAAGCTGAAACCGCCTTTCTGCACCATTTCACGGGCATCTTTAAAACGTTCCGGATGGCGGGGCACGAGGATCAGCAGTAAATCAGGGAAGCTTTCCAGCAGCTTACGGTGCGCCTGCAGGATAATCTCTTCTTCACCGTCATGGGTACTGGTTGCAATCCAGACCTGACGACGTGGCGCCCACTGGCGACGCAGCGTGATCGCGCGGGCGGCGAGTTCCGGGGTAACCGAAATATCAAATTTCAGGCTACCCGTCACTGCAAGCTGGTTGCGTTTGAGGCCCAGAGAGACAAAGCGTGCCGCATCTTCTTCATTCTGCGCGGCGATCAGCGTGATTTTGCTCAGCAAGCGGCGCATAAATTTACCCAGCTTGCCGTAACCTTTCGCCGATCGCTCTGACAGGCGCGCGTTGGCAATCACCAGCGGGATTTTACGGGCATGCAGGGCGGAAATCATGTTCGGCCACAGTTCGGTTTCCATCACAATCACCAGCTTCGGGCGAACGGTATTCAGGAAACGATTCATGGCGCAGGGCAGGTCGTAAGGGAGATAGACGTGATGAACGTCTTTGCCAAAAGCGGATAACGCGCGCTCCGAGCCGGTTGGCGTCATCGTCGTGACGGTGATCGGCAGCGACGGGTAGCGGTGACGCAGGGCGCGAACCAGCGGGATTGCCGCCAGCGTTTCACCGACAGAAACGGAATGCAGCAAAATACCGTCCGGCGCGACTTTATTGCGGCAGAAGCCATAGCGTTCAGCCCAGCGTTTACGATACGCAGGCGCTTTACGGCTACGAAGCAACAGTCTCAGCCACACCAGTGGCTGAATGATGTAGAGCAGAGCGGTATACAACAATTCCAAGCGATTATCCGTTTTTTTAGTTTCGGCGGGCAAATTCTAAGCATTTGAGCCGTCTAAAGCTATCTCTTTGGTGTTTTAAGACACCCATTTGCCTGCGTTACGCTCATTCGCCTGAAAAAAAACGGGCAATTTCTTGCCCGTTTCTTGTCTCACCGTTTAGCGCTCCGCTTCGGGGAGGGCGTTCAGATGGTAGGTTACGCGCTCCGAAAGGCCGCGAATGTCACCGCCAGTGATAAAGAAGCTGTCATCTTTTTGATTTGGATTACTGACGTCGTAGCCCAGCATCTTGTTGATGAGCGTTGCCACCTGATAATGGTTGAGCGGCATCTGCGGGCTGATCTCCTTCATGGCGTAAGCTGGATCGTTGCTGAAGTAGAGGAACGGTACCTGAGCAATTGGCATTTCTACAACCGAGTGGCCAAACAGACCGTTATCGCCCACGCGTTCCCCGTGATCGGAGGTGATAAACACCAGCACCGGCAGTTTGGATTTTGCCAGCGCGGTGCGAATCGCGGACGCGAGTTCTTTGTCATACAGGCGGACTGCATCGTCATACTCATTTTTCTTCTGCGCCACATCATCACTCAGACGCGGTGTAGAGAACTTCGCGAAGCCCTGCGGGATATTACGCTCGTACGGGATATGTGGAGCACGGCTGTTGAGCACCATCAGGAACGGTTTGTTCCAGTCCAGCGTTGCTTTCTCAACGGATGGCGTCAGAACAACGTCCGCGCCGACATCCGGTGCCGGGCGGATCTGAGTATCTTCCCATAGATCAATATCATGGATACCAATCCAGTTGCTCAGCCCTTCCAGCCCCTGGGCGGAGATAAAGGCGGTCTGATAACCCTGTTTCTTCGCGTTGGCGAAGATATTGGTGGATTTCGATTTATAGGCCCCGTAGTTATCCGGCTCGCGCAGATTATTCACCAGCATCGGGATGGCCACGCGGGTGGATACGGCGTTGGAGACAATCAGACGGCCCGTACCTTGATACTGCTGGAGCAGCGCTTTCAGCTCGGGCGTGGTATCGCGTTCGTAGCCCAGGGCGCTGACGTGGTGCGGGTTAAGGCTTTCACCTATCGCCAGAATAATCGAATATTTGCCCGCACGCGTATCCTTCACAGGTTTGACCTGGTAGGGATCGTAATGGGTCAGATTCTGGTTTTCTCCTGACATCGCTTCCGGGATCAGGCGTATGGCGCTGAAGCTCATCGCTGACAGGCCGTTACGCAGCAGGGAGTGCCGCAGGTCCGGGTTGAACTTGTACATCTGCCCGTCGACCGCTTTGTAGAACTGGCCGACAAACATCACGACGATGGCAAGCAGGCAAGGCAGCGCAATCCATTTGTGCCAAAGCGGCGCAAGACGACGCGCAAAGACCAGCGCAAACACGACCGCCACAATCATGATGGCGAAGTAGATGCCCAGTGAACCTAGGCTGTCGGTGATCCCACTGGCGATGTCTTTCGTTTCCACGAACGCCAGCCAGACTTCACTCGGGCCATAGAACTGACCGTAGAACTGGTAGTACACCGCTTCCGATATCTGAACGATAAACGTCACGGCCAGCAGCAGGCGAGTCAGGAAGAAACGCGCACTGGCCGCGGCAAGCAGGGAGATGATCAGATACAGCGAGATATCACCGGATTTCGGCTGGTAGACATGATCTTTCAGCAGAATGATGATTTCTGAGAGCGAGAACAGCAGCAAGAATGCCAGCGTCAACCCCAGGGTGCGCAACAGATTGCTGCGTGGGGTGAACGAAAAGTGTGTCGTTGTTTTGAACATGGAAGGGCTCTATTCCGATCAGAACTTTTTAGTCAGCGGGCGAATGGCTTTACCAAAACCAAAGCGCAGTGCGCGAACTACCGTAGGACGATTGTGCAATCCTTTACGCCAGATATCCTCAAACAGGGCGTACCAGCGTGCGGCGACCGCTTCGCGGGAATAGACCTGTAGGCGTTTTTCACCCTGTTCGCGCATCTGACGATACAGTTCAGGGGAATTTTTAAGACGCATGATGGCATCGAAGGCTTCATCAGGGTTTTTGGCGATGAGGTAGTCCAGCTCGCTTTCGCGGATCGCGCGATAAGACGGCTCGTCATCGCAGACCATCACCGTTTTCCCCAGCCAGTTGTTAATGAGCTTGCTGGCAGGCTTACGCGCCAGTTTATGATCGTGTGATTTGCGGAAGCTGATGCACACATCCACGTCCTGGTAGTTTGTCCAGTTATCGAACGAGATGCGTAGCTCGATACCTTGTTCGGCAAGGCGTTGCTTAAAGTTTCCTTCGCGGTATTGGTCCGGGAAACTGTCTACACGGCCGAAGAATGCGACGGTTTTGATTGTCTCGTCGGTGCGCTCACGCGGTTTTACGCCCGGCTGTGGCCAGTTAGGAATAAAGATACGCCCTGGGATGTTAGCAACTTCAGGGTTTTGTTCGACGACGTAATCCGCGCCGATAACCGGCGGACGATCGGCACGAGCAACAACGGTCACGCCGACCCAGGGTTTTACGCGGGAACCATAGTGATCGTTGTGCATCAGATTAATTGCATCCGGGCGGCATTCAGTGCCCCATGAACATTCAATCTGGCCGTTATAGTAATAGTTAAGGCTGAGCATCGTCTGAAATGTCCAGACGCCTCTTCCCCCACAGTAAAAACGATGCGGAATATCATCCGGATTGATTTTGTGATCAATCAGTTCCTGAAAATCGGCAAAATTCGTCGCGATAAACTCAGGGCGGGAAACAACATGCAGTTTAAGCTTGCTCATAACTCCACTCATTTGACGAGTTTTTTAAGACGGAAGTAGCGACGTCCCAGACGCCACCGTTGGCGGAAGCCGCGCGCATTTTGCCAAATCAGCGTCCAGATACCGCGATCGAAAAGCTCACGGGTGATCTCGCGTTTTTTGGCCATATCGTCAATGTTGTTAATGCTATGCAGGATCCCCAGACCCTCTTTGGCGATTTGCCAGCGGCAGGCGGGTACGCGTTTCACCTGTTCCGGATAGCGTTTGTTGATGGCGTCCAGCATCTCCAGAATCTTCATGTAATGGCGCGAAGAGCGCATGCGCGTGTCGTCCGTGCCTGGCGTATGGGAAACGGAAGCGGAATGGATCAGGTAATCGTAATAGACCTCATCAATATACTGCACGCGTCTGGCGGTGAGCAGCACTTCCGTAGTCCAGGGGATGTCCTGATGGCGCAGACCATGTTCAAAGCTGAAGCCCTGCTCTTTGATAAAGGCGTGTCGATAGATATTCAGCCATGTTACGTGCAGGAACTTGCGCGATTCGAGCGCCATCTGCAGCCAGGTCGGGCCGTCCAGCACGCCGGTTGACGCAAGTTTATCTGAAGGGAAAATCTTCTTCGACGGGCGTCCGTCATCATAAATGTAGGTACCGTTGCAGGTCGCGACGTCCAACTGCCCGGCGAGTGCAATCTCCAGCAGGCGCGGATACATACCCGGATAGATAACGTCATCAATATCCGGGAACGCGACGTACTCGCCCGTAGCCACGGCCAGACCGGTATTACGGGCCGCAGAGACACCCCCATTAGGCTGGTCGATGACGTTAAAATGACTGAATTCACTGGCGTAGCGGGCGATGATATCTGCGGAGCCGTCAGTTGAGCCGTCATTAACGATAACAAGTTCCAGGCTGGGCAGATTCTGTTTCTTTATGCTGTCAAAAAAAGCGCTCAGGAAATTCTCGCCATTATAGACGGCGACAACGAGGCTTAATTGAGGCGTTCCAGACATGCTTACTCCGTAATTTAACGCGGTGAGATGCGGCTAACGAGCGATACAGCAATGTGCAATGGCTTTTCGACAGCCGGCAGGCAAAAGAGTTCTGATGGGTAACGTTGCGCCGATGCCTGTTATCATCGGCGCAATATACGCGATCAGGAGGTTGTTTCTGTCCGTTTAGCGGGTCGTAACGCGCACATTCCCACAAGTAACCCGGTTAACAGCATATATTGTTCCAGGTAGTGATCTTTCAGATTATGGTCAACCATGGTTCGGGAGAAGAAACCAACCGTAAACAGCAGCAGGAACATGCCTGCCATCATATTGCCATGGCGGAACTCGCGCCAGCCGATGTACCAGCAGCCTGCCAGCAGAATCAGCCAGCCTGCAATGCCCACGACCCCGTTCTGGATACCAAACTCAATCAGGCCGTAGTGGCTGTGTGGAATATCAATGCGATTGTCCTGCGTGTCGCGACGCAGCACATAACGGAAGGCCTCTTTGCGAGGTCCCATTCCTGCAGGATGTTCACCCACCAGTTTCCAGCCCTGATGGAAGAAACTCGCGCGACAGCCGTTGGAGTGGTTCATTGGACGACCGAGATCGTTAGTCGGTACTGTTCCGTTGGTTTTGTTATAGCAAAAACTGGTGAAAGGCGCGTTCCAGCCGGTTACGGCATCATCTTCCAGACTTTGCCAGCGCGGATCGGTTTTCCAGGAGGCATAGCCCAGAAGCGCAGAAGCGATAGTAATGCCCAAAAGAATGCCGCCTGTGAGCAACACCCGGCTGCGACGCATGCTGTGCAGGCTGAGCAGAATGAAGGTGGAGAACAGGCTGCCAACCAGGCCGATCGTTCCCCAGCGGGTATCGACTAATGCCGTGCAGACAAGGTTACACAGCAGCATAAAGGCGAGGAACGGTGTCTTCAGGCGTAAGAAACGCTGATGAAGCAGGCCGCGTGCAAGCAGTTCAGCGAGCAGGAAACCGGTGATCATATTGACCTGGAAGCTCATGCGCGTGCGGTTATAAACAATCCGCGTTTCGCCCCAGTGGATCACGCCGTCTCGCCAGTAAAGCCAGACGGTATCAAGGAGGTGGATACAGACGACGCCCCAGAAAAAAAGGACGACGAGAGTAAAGAAACGGGCTGCCGATAAAGAGGGGAAGCGCTCCTGAATCACCGGTAATAACACCAGACCCGCACAGAAAAGTAATACCGGACGTAGCCACTGACCATCCCAGGTCGACACCATTTCTTTAATATCTGGCGCGACAAAAAAGCCGTTAATCAGGATAAAGAAGGTCAATGCCCAGAGCACAATAAGCACGAACTTAATTTTGTTTAAGTCCAGCGCTTTTCTCGCCACTGAGGAGCTAAAGAAAAGACCGAGCGCCACCACAATATTAGGATAAATCAGTCCATTACGATGAAAAGGTAGCTGATCGTTTGGGATTGGCCAGATAAAACATAAAGCCAGTACAGACAGCACTAAAAGACCTGTCAGGATGTTACGAGTATTTGTCATAATTTTGGTACTGGTAAAGGATCTCGGCGTTAATACCGGTTAGTTAACAATGCCATACGCAGATTCCACTGATTTTGAGTGGAATAAAAGCCTGAGAAAATTACCACATAAGCCATAACTACAGAAGGACAATGTTTGTAAGCAAGATTAATCCGCCTGTGCATTATCGTAATACCCACGTATATAATCGGCGGCCTGGACAGCGGTTTCAGCTAAACGACAGGAAATATATGCACATTGTTCACACTGAAGCAGACGGCGGCAAAGGCGGGCAGCCTCTGCGCATTATCAACGAATCGCTTGGGATGATTCAGCGTGGCCATCAGGTGACTCTCCTTTGTCCGGAAACTGCGCCGCTCCACGCGCTGGCACGCAGTGCCGGTCTGACGGTGGTCACGATGCCGTTGAAGCGTAAGAACCTTAAAAACCTGCAGCTGCTGCGTCGCTGGCTGAAGGATAACCGTCAGTCGATTGACGTCATCAATAGCCATAACTCTGCCGATACCTGGCTGGTGGCGCTGGCGAATCTGACGCTCTCCAACCCCGTACCACTGGTGAGAACCCGTCATGCGTCCGGCGTTCCGCGTAACAACTGGACGACACGCTGGCTGTTCCGCACCGCCTGCGCGCACATCGTGACTACCGGGGAGGCGCTGCGCCATCAGGTGGCAAATATTGGCGTGCCGATGTCTCAGAGTACGTCGGTGCCAAGCGGTGTCGATACGCAGCGTTTCCATCCGGGAGATAAGCACCAGGCCCGGGTTCATTGTGGTTTGTCGCAGGACGATTTCTGGCTGGGCGTGGTATCGCATTTGCGCCCGAACAAAGGCCATAGCGTACTGCTGCGCGCCCTGGCGAAAATCGACATTCCACACATCAAGCTGGCGATTGTGGGTGAGGGCCCGCACAAGGCGACGCTGGAACAGGAAATCGCCGCGCTGGGATTACAGCAGCGCGTGGTCATGGCGGGACATCAACCCGATCCGGAACGCTGGTTTCCGGCCTTTGATATTGCGCTGAGTCCTTCGCATGACATGGAAGGTGTGCCGCAGGGCGTACTGCAATCGTTAGCCACCCGTATTGCCACCATTGCGACGGATGCCGGTGGAACGGGGGATGCGGTGATTAACGGGCAGACGGGATTGTTGGTCGCCCAGCGCGACGAAAACGCACTGCGCGATGCCATAATGAAACTCTATGCCGACTCAGCCCTTCGCGAGACGCTCGCGCAACAGGGGTATGACTACCTGAGCACGCACTTTACCCGCGAATGTATGCTGGATGCGATGGAGAAGGTCTTCTCCGATGCCGCTCAGCTCAGCAAATCGCGATAAAGCGTTTGTAGCTCTCGGGCCATTCTGTCCAGGGTGAAAGGCTCCGCAGTCGCACGCGCGGCAGCGGCGTAATCGACACCCTGTTCACGGCCTTTTAGCCACAGCGAGATGGCCTGCTGGTAACCTTCGCTGTCCAGCGCATCGCGTACCCAGCCGTTTTGACCCTCGGTTATCCACTCCGCCGCGCCACAACCGTGGCTGGTGAGCAGTGGCAAACCACAGGCCAGGGCTTCCACGCAGACGTTCGGGAAGGGATCGTAGAGCGTCGGCAGGATAAGGGCATCAGCCGTGCCATACACTTCACGCACGTTGGCTACGGGACCCAGGAACTTCACTCGAGAGGAAATCCCCAGCGCCTGCGCCAGCTTTTCGAACTTCCGCGCATGTTTATCGCGGCCGGCAATCAGCAGCCAGACGTCAGGATGCGCCACAATAGCGCGCAGCGCGGTGGCGACGCCTTTGCGGCTGAAGCCTGACCCAACATACGCCAGTACCGGTGCGTTATGGGGAATACCCAGTGCATCACGCTGCGAAAGGGCGCGGACCTCAGGACTAAACTGAACGGTGTCTACGCCGTTGTAGATCACCGTCAGCTTGTCTTCCGACAGTCCGAAACGACGGGCGATATCATCGCGAACCATCTTCGAATTACAGATCACCTTGCGCAGCTGCGGATGGGTAAACATCTGCGCCTCGGCCTGCAGAATGTAGCGGTGATAACGGCTCAGAGACTGCGCCCAACGCGCCAGTGGCGACAGAATACGACCATATTGCTCAAGCCAGGTGGCGTGAACACCGTCGCCCGCCCGGAAGATGGTGGCGCCCGGTATGCGTTCGTGGCTTTGCACAATATCAAACTGCGTAAAATGCGCGGCGGCTTCGACGGCAAAACCGGATTCACGCGCGATGCGATTGCGAAACGGCGGATTGACCGTCAACGTTTTCCAGCCTGCGGCATCCTCCCACTGGCGAGCAATCAGCGTGACATCAAGGGAGGTATCCTGCGCCAGCACGTTCAGCGCACGTGAGACAAAACGCTCTGCGCCACCGTTGGGGTTGTAGGTCTGTCGAACAATGGCCAGCTTCATGCAGGGGTTTCCGTTTCCAGAAGCATCGTATCAATGGCGCTCAGCACCTGCTGTGGGGTAATGGCCGTAATGCAGTCTGAGACACCGCTGTCTCCGCAGCCCGCTTTGCCGCACGGCTGGCAGGTAAACCCGGCCACAATCACACGATAATTTACCCCCCACGGTGCCCATTTGATGGCGCCGGTAGGGCCAAAGATAGCAACGGTCGGCGTACCGACGGCGCTTGCAAGGTGCATCGGCATGGAGTCCACACCAAAGTACACCCGGGCGTGCTTCATCAGCGCACCCAGCTCTTTCAGGTTCAACTGACCGCTTAAATCAAAGACCGGCTGGGTGAGGGCTGCGCGCAGCTCATCCATGTAGGCCTTCTCTTCTTTTGACGGTGCGGCGGAGAGGACGATCGGCAGGCCGCGCGCCGCCAGGTTATCAATGGTCGCTGCCAGTTTTTTGATATCCCAGGCCTTAAACATCCAGCGCGAGGTCGGGTGAACCAGAATGTAGGATTTACTCGTGAGCCCAAACCCGGCCAGTTTTTCGGCCACAGAGGCTTCTGCCGCGTCACCAGGCACAAAAAGCGTATGCTTGTCTTCGTCGGACTGCGGATGAATACCGATTCGGCGCAGGGCATCCAGATTGACTTCCACCATATGGCGGCTGTTGTCCTGAATGGCCGGGTAGAGCGTGGTGAACGATTTCACCCAGCGACGACGTGCCAGGCCCCCGCGTTTATCCGGCTTAAAGCCGACGGAGACACGCGGTTTCAGGCGACGCGCCAGACGCGCGCCGTGCCAGTGTTCGGTCAGATTAATCAGCACGTCATACTGACGGCCTTTCAGGGTATTCAGCAGGGCGCGGTAGAGGCGGAATTGTTCAAACCAACCCTTCTTGCGCCAGTTGCGCCCAATAGTATGCACCTGGTCGATATGCGGATGGCTGGTCAGCATCGCCTGGGTATCGTCATAAACCAGCGCATCGACTTCCACGTTCGGCCAGTTCTTTTTCAGCACGGTAAACACCGGCGAGGTAAGCAGAACGTCACCGTGGTGACGCAGCTTAATAATCAGCACGCGCTTTGGCGGGCGCTCCGCTGAGAAAAAATCAGACATAGGCTCTCTCTGCTGCCAGCAAAGGCTCTAATTGCGCAAATACCGCAGCGGCGCTGAGATCGCTCAACTGCGATGAGTGTTCCGGGCGGCAGATATACTGATTTTTTCCATAACCGCCGATCAGGCCCGGGTCCGTTGGGCCGTAAAGCGTGATGTTAGGACGGTCCAGCGCCGCCGTCAGGTGGCTGAGGCCCGTATCCACAGAAACCACAGCCGTAGCGCCTGCCAGCGCCTGAGCGACGCCGTCAAGTTTCATGCGCGGCAGAACGTCCACGTAATCAAACCCTTCTGCCAGACGTTTGGCCCGTGCCTCTTCGTGCGGTGCGCCCCACGGGAGTTTGATACGCAGCCCCGCGCTTGCCAGCAGGCCGATCAGTTCGCGCCAGTGCGCTTCCGGCCAGTGCTTGTCATCGCGGGTTGTCGCGTGAAGGAAAATCAGATAAGGATCGCTTTCCTGCGGTGAGGTGTGCAGGAAATGCCGGGAAATCGCATAGTCGCCCTGGGTTTCCGGTTTCGCATAGCCCAGGCTTTTGGCAAACAGCTCGCGGGTACGTTCCACCGCGTGCTGTTGCTTTGCGATGTGGTGGCGGCGGTTATAAAACAGGCTCGCCAGCGGTTCGCGGGCGGTGTTCCAGTCCATGCCGTGCTTTACGCCGTGTGCCAGACGCGTTACCAGCGCGGCGCTTTTGACCAGCCCCTGCGCGTCAATGATGGCGTCGTAATGCTGTGACCGCACCGCCTCGCGGAAGGCTTTGCGTTCGGCTTTAATCGGCGCGGAGAACCACGCTTTGCGCCAGCGGCGAATCGCCACCGGGATCACGCGGTCAACCGCTTCATGCCAGGTGGGGATCTGCGCGAAGCCTTCTTCCACCACCCAGTCAAAACGAATGCTGGGGATGGCCCGCATGGCGTCCGTCAGCGACGGCAGCGTATGCAGAACATCACCCATCGAGGAGGTTTTAACGATCAATACCTGCATTCGTTATCCTTCTTCGCTCAACAGCAGTGCGTTGAGTTCTTCGAGAACGCGCGCTGGCGTAATGTCGATCAGGCTCTGATGATAGCCTTCTGCAGCATCGCCTTTGCGCACCTTGTGGTAGCCGGTGATCAGGCGGATGACGCGCGCTTTATGGGAAAGCGGAGGCGTGAAGTCCGGGCTGCTTGGGCCATACAGCGCGACCAGCGGGCGGTTGAGTGCAGCGGCGACGTGCATCAGGCCTGAATCGTTGGTGACCACGGCGTGACAGGCGGCAATCAGAATAACGGCCTGTTCAAGCTGCGTTTCTCCCGCCAGGTTGCGGCACCAGGCCTGCTGTTCATTACTGAGTGTGGCGAGAATTTCGTTGCCCGCCTCGTGGTCTTTTGCCGAACCGAACAGGACAATCTGGTAGCCTTCGTCGATCAGCTGTTTCGCCAGCTCCGCATAGTGGTAGTGCGGCCAGCGTTTTGCCGGACCGAACTCGGCGCCAGGGCAGAAGCCAATCATCGGACGTTCAGACGAAAGGCCAAACGCGCTGCAGGTCTGGGATTTTTCACCGTCGTTAACCTGAAGCTGGGGCCAGAGCAGCGGCTGCGGCAGGTCTTTCGCACTGCGCATCACGCCTTTGTCATAGGCCAGCGCCACGTAGCGCTCCACCATTAATGGCCAGGCCGCTTTATCCAGCACCCGCGCATCGTTCAGCAGACCGTAGCGCATTTCGCCGCGCCAGCCGGTGCGATGCGGGATGCCCGCAAAGAAGGGCACCAGCGCGGATTTAAAGGAGTTGGGCAGGACATACGCACGATCGTACCGCTTTTCGCGCAGGCTATGGCCGAGCTTGCGGCGCTCGCCAATCTCCAGCGCCCCGTGGCCGAGCGGCATCGGGATCGCTTCATTCACTTCCGGCATACGCGATAACAGCGGACGGCACCACGCGGGTGCCATCACGTCGATTATCGCCTGGGGATAACGCGCCTTGAGCGTGCGATAGAGACTTTGCGACATCATCATGTCGCCCACCCATGACGGGCCGATCACCAGAATTCTCATACTTACGCGTCGCGGTTCAGCCAGGCCATATATTCCGTTACGCCTTCGGCAACGGTCTTGAACGGCTTGTCATAACCTGCGGCGCGCAGGTTAGTCAGATCGGCCTGCGTGAACGCCTGGTAACGGCCTTTCAGCTTATCAGGGAACGGAATGTACTCGATGCTGCCTTTTTTATGGTACGCCAGCGTGGCGTCAGCCACCGCCTGGAAGGACTCTGCGCGGCCGGTACCGAGGTTGAAGATGCCTGAAACGCCGTTTTCCCAGAACCACAGGTTTACGGCCGCCACGTCACCCACGTAGACGAAGTCACGCTTAAAGCCGTCGCTGCCTTCGAACAGTTTTGGACTTTCACCGTTATTCAGTTGGGTGTTCAGGTGGAACGCTACGCTCGCCATGCTGCCTTTGTGGCCTTCGCGCGGTCCGTAGACGTTGAAGTAGCGGAAACCGACGATCTGCGAGTTCGCTTCTGGCAGTACCTGACGTACGTATTCGTCGAACAGGAACTTGGAGTAACCGTAGACGTTCAGCGGCTGCTCATATTCGCGGGACTCGATGAAGTCCGAGGTGCGCCCGCCGTAGGTGGCAGCAGAAGAGGCATACAGGAACGGAATTTCACGCTCCAGGCAGTAATGCAGGATCTCTTTGGAGTACTGATAGTTATTGTCCATCATGTACTTGCCGTCCCACTCGGTAGTGGACGAGCAGGCACCTTCGTGGAAGATGGCTTCGATCTCGCCGAACTCTTCACCTGCCATAATCTGGATAAGGAAGTCTTCTTTATCCATGTAGTCAGCGATGTTCAGATCCACCAGGTTAACGAACTTGGTGCCGTCTTTCAGGTTGTCAACCACCAGGATGTCGGTGATGCCTTTGTCATTGAGAGCCTTAACAATATTGCTGCCGATAAAGCCTGCGCCGCCGGTAACGATGATCATAACTGTAACCTTTGAAGTGTGGAGCCCGGGGACAATCCCGGACGCTAATGTTTCTATCATATCATTAGTATGGCTGCCCTTCAGCCATTCACCGACATAGCGCAAGGGTACACGTGATTTATGCTGCAAAAACGACAAGAGATGACGTGTCATCTCGTCATGAACTATAGGTTTGGGTAATATGTCCCGAAATTTGCCGAGTCTGGAGAATTGCAATGCGTGGTGATTTTTACAAACAGTTAAACAGCGACCTCGAGACCGCACGTGCGGAAGGGTTGTTCAAGGAAGAGCGTATTATCACGTCTGCCCAGCAGGCGGACATCACCGTTGCCGACGGCAGCCATGTGATCAACTTTTGTGCGAACAACTACTTAGGTCTTGCGAATCACCCTGAGCTGATTGCCGCTGCCAAAAACGGCATGGATACCCACGGCTTCGGCATGGCCTCCGTACGCTTTATCTGCGGAACCCAGGACAGCCACAAGCAGCTTGAGCAAAAGCTGGCAACCTTCCTCGGAATGGAAGATGCGATTCTGTACTCCTCCTGCTTTGACGCCAACGGCGGCCTGTTTGAGACCCTGCTCGGCGCAGAAGATGCCATTATCTCCGACGCCCTGAACCATGCTTCCATCATTGACGGCGTGCGCCTGTGCAAAGCGAAGCGTTTCCGCTACGCCAACAACGACATGGTTGAGCTGGAAGCGCGCCTGAAAGAGGCCCGTGAAGCGGGCGCTCGACATGTGCTGATCGCCACCGACGGCGTGTTCTCCATGGACGGCGTGATCGCCAACCTGAAGGGCGTATGTGACCTGGCAGATAAATATGACGCGCTGGTGATGGTCGATGACTCTCACGCGGTGGGCTTTGTCGGCGAAAACGGCCGGGGCTCCCACGAATACTGCGACGTCATGGGCCGCGTGGACATCATCACCGGTACGCTGGGCAAAGCGCTCGGCGGCGCATCCGGCGGCTATACCGCTGCGCGCAAAGAGGTGGTTGAGTGGCTGCGTCAGCGCTCCCGTCCGTATCTGTTCTCCAACTCCCTGGCGCCAGCGATTGTTGCCGCTTCTATCAAAGTGCTGGAGATGGTGGAGTCCGGTGCCGGGCTGCGCGACCGTCTGTGGTCTAACGCCCGTCTGTTCCGTGAAAAAATGAGCGCAGCAGGGTTCACCCTGGCCGGTGCCGATCATGCGATCATTCCGGTGATGCTGGGCGATGCGGTCGTGGCGCAGCAATTTGCCCGCGAACTGCAGAAAGAAGGGATTTATGTCACCGGGTTCTTCTTCCCGGTGGTGCCAAAAGGTCAGGCGCGTATCCGCACCCAGATGTCTGCGGCGCATACGCCTGAACAAATTGAACGTGCGGTGGAAGCCTTTACCCGCATCGGTAAACAGCTGGGCGTCATTGCCTGAGGACGTGTGATGAAAGCGTTATCCAAACTGAAAGCGGAAGAAGGGATTTGGATGACCGACGTGCCGGAACCGGAAGTCGGTCATAACGATCTGCTGATCAAAATTCGTAAAACAGCTATCTGCGGTACTGACGTTCACATCTACAACTGGGACCAGTGGTCGCAGAAAACCATTCCTGTACCGATGGTTGTCGGTCACGAATATGTCGGTGAAGTGGTGGGTATCGGCCAGGAAGTGAAAGGCTTCAAAATCGGCGACCGCGTTTCCGGTGAAGGTCATATTACCTGCGGCCACTGCCGTAACTGCCGCGGTGGGCGTACGCACCTGTGCCGCAATACCATCGGCGTGGGCGTAAACCGTCCGGGCTGCTTCGCGGAATACCTGGTGATACCGGCCTTTAACGCGTTCAAAATTCCGGACAATATCTCTGACGATCTGGCCTCCATCTTCGACCCGTTCGGCAACGCGGTACACACGGCGCTCTCCTTCGATCTGGTGGGTGAAGACGTGCTGGTCTCCGGTGCGGGCCCAATCGGCATTATGGCCGCTGCCGTGGCGAAGCACGTGGGTGCACGCAACGTTGTGATCACCGACGTGAACGAATACCGTCTGTCGCTGGCGCGCAAAATGGGCGTCACCCGCGCGGTGGATGTCTCGAAAGAGAGCCTGACCGACGTGATGGAAGAGCTGGGCATGACCGAGGGCTTCGACGTGGGTCTGGAGATGTCCGGCGCGCCGCCGGCGTTCCGCACCATGCTCGACACCATGAACCACGGTGGCCGTATCGCGATGCTGGGTATCCCGCCGTCGGATATGTCCATCGACTGGAACAAAGTGATCTTCAAAGGGCTGTTCATCAAGGGTATCTACGGCCGCGAGATGTTCGAGACCTGGTACAAGATGGCGGCGCTGATCCAGTCAGGTCTGGATCTGTCCCCGATTATTACTCACCGTTTCTCCATCGATGAGTTCCAGCAGGGCTTTGACGCGATGCGTTCCGGCCAGTCAGGGAAAGTGATCCTGAGCTGGGAGTAACAGAGAAAGCGCCTTCGGGCGCTTTTTTTACGACCTCTTCACGTTTCTTACATCCGCAATCAGATTATTTCGATTTTTCCTTCGCTTTTTTACCCGCACACTTATAAAGTTTGTTGATTATCCGTTTAAGTTTACAGCGCCTATGTTCAAGCTTACCGTTTGTTTATTGACCTGTAATTCTGCGCGTTTGCTGCGCGAGGTGATTCCTCCGCTGCTGACGGTGGCAGATGAAATTGTCGTTCTGGATTCCGGCAGTACGGATGCCACTCTTTCTATTTGCCGCGAGTACGGGCTCTCCCTTCATCATCACCCCTATGCTATGCATGGCGTGCAGATGAACCATGCGATCGATCTGGCGAGCAATGACTGGGTGCTTTGCATGGATAGCGACGAGATTCTGGACGCGGAGACTGTCGACTTTATTCTGACCCTGAAAGCCGGGGATGAACCTTCCGCCGATCGCGCCTGGCGTATCGCCCGGTACTGGCACGTGCTGGGTGAGGAGGTGCGTACAATCTACCCTGTTTCCTCTCCTGATTTCCCGGTGCGGCTGTTCAATCGTACCCAGGCTCGCTTCAACCAACGACCCGTGGATGACAAAGTTGAAGGCAAGATTGTCGCCATGAAAATGCCGGGGCGGGTGCGTCACGACACGTTTTATAACCTTCATGAAGTGTTCAACAAGCTCAACAGCTACACCACCCGGCTGGTGAAGTACCAGCCGGCTCGCCCTTCGATCGGACGCGGCATCATCAGCGCCATCGGGGCGTTCTTCAAATGGTATCTGTTCAGCGGAGCCTGGCGTCAGGGCAAGGTTGGGGTCGTGACGGGTCTGTATGCTACAGCCTACAGCTTTTTGAAGTATTTCAAATCCTGGTATCAGCATCAGGAGAAAAAAGAGCCCGTTGCGAATGAGCAGACGGACTCTCAGATTGCGAAATAAGCGTCAGGCGGTCAGGCTTTCTTACCCCATCCCTGCCACTGCTGCTGGACGTATTTCACCAGCGTACTGTTACTGATGCTTTCTCCGATGACAGAGAAGAAGCGGGTCGCGTAGACCGGTTCAAGCGGCTGCTTCGGTACGCAGCGTTTCACGCCGCGGAACGGATTACGCGGTGCAGTCGGCACGGGCTGCGCAGAATTCGGCGTAGAGGTATCCACCTGCGGCTCGTTAAGCAGATCGCTCGGGCGCACCAGCGTGATATCGGAAGGTAAGGTCGGCAGCATTTGCTGCAGGACGCGGACGGTCGACGGGTGCGGGTGACCGATGGCAATGGCCGAACCATTGCGGCGGGCCAGCTGTACCGCGCGATTGAACTGCATACGAATATCGGCTTCGTTCTGGGTGTCATCCAGGAACACCTTGCGCTTAATCACCTTTACGCCCGTTCCCTGAGCAGCGCGCATCGCCTGGCTGTTGCCGATGGTCATGCTGTCGAGGAAGTAGAGATTGTAACGCTCCAGCGCCTGCATCACTTTTAACATCCCGTACAGGCTGGAGGTCATCGCGCTGCCCATATGGTTGTTCAACCCTACGGCATACGGCACCTTGTTGTAGGCGTCGCGGATGATGCGCTCGATCTCCTCGCTGCTCATATCCGGGCGCAGAGTGTCTTTTTCCAGCGGCTGCTTGCTGAGCGGGGCCATGGGCAGGTGGATGAGAACCTGATGCCCGCTGCTGTGGGCTTTGGTCGCCATCTCACGCGCGTGGGGGGCATTCGGCAGGACGGCGACGGAGATGGCTGACGGCATCGCCAGCACCTGATTTTCATAGTGCGGACGATAACCAAAGTCATCAATCACGATAGCGAGCTTACCTGCGTATACCGGTGCAGCCAGCGCCAGCGTGCTGACGACGGAGAAAACGATTCGACGAAATTGAAGCAAAACTTATCTTCCCAACCACGGCTGTGGATTGACCGCCTGACCCTGACGACGAATTTCGAAATAGAGTGACGGGCGGCCCTGACCGCCACTGCTGCCCACAAGGGCGATGGGTTGGCCCGCGCGCACCTGCGTGCCGACGCTGACCAGCGCGCTCTGGTTGTAGCCGTAAAGGCTCATATCACCTTTACCGTGTTCGACCACCACCACCAGTCCGTAACCCTGCAGCCAGTCGGCCAGAATCACGCGACCATCGGCAATCGCTTTCACTTCGCTACCTTCAGACGCACCGATAACGATCCCTTTCCAACGTAGCTCACCCTGCAGCTGTTCGCCATAGCGATGCAGAATTGAACCGCGAACGGGCCAGAAAGCCTGACCGCGAGGTGAGCCCAGGCCGCCGGTACGCGACATCAGGGAACGTTCACTTTCGCTTGGCTTGTAGGTGGTGCCTTTGCGGGAGGCTTCCTGCTGCTTGTCGCGAACGGCCTGCGCCTCGCGAGCCTCTTTTTCGGCGCGCGCTTTCGCTGCGGCTTCCGCACGGGCGATGCTGTTACGCAGTTTGGATTCGTTGGCGCGCATTTCGCTCAGCTGGCTCTGTCCTTCCTGAATCGAGGACTCGAGACCGGCCAGGGTTTTCTTACGCTCGTTGCGCGCCTGCTCAAGCTTCGCCTGCTGGGCCTGCTGATCGTAAAGCAGCGTCTGCTGCTGGCTCTGCTTCTCTTCCAGTTCGGCTTTTTGCGTGGAGACCTCTTCGCGCGTCTGCTTCAGCTGCGCGATCGTCTCCTGACGCGCCTGGTTCAGATAGCCAAAGTAGGCCTGCAGGCGCTGGCCGCGCTGGCTCTCTTCGCCGCTGAGGATCAGCTGGAGTCCGGTATGTTCACCCTGGCGGAATGCGGCATCAAGCTGTGCCGCAAGATTGCGCTCCTGCGCATCGCGCTGGCGCTCGAGTTTGGCAATCGACGCGTTCATCTCGTCGATCTGCTTATTCAGCTGGGCGAGGGTGTTTTGCGTTTCACGGAGTTTACGCGTGGCAGCGGAGATGGCCTCTTCCTGCTGCTTAAGCTGGGCGAGCAGGGCGGCGCGCTGCTGCTGCTGCTGGCGTACCGCACGCTCTTTGGCGGCGATATCGGCCTGAATGGATTTCAGCTGGTCGCGGTCATCCGCGTGGGCGGATGCGGCGCACAGCAATACGCCAGCGCTGAGTGCGCTGGCGTAAAACAGAGGTCTGACTGATAACCTAAGCGGCTTCACGACCCATGTGATTGAAAAAATCGCCTTTCCCCTCATGGGGAGCGATTATTCCACGATGAACAGCGGCTTACCAGTCATCTCTTCAGGGAGCGGCATCCCCATCAGCGACAACATGGTTGGCGCGATGTCAGAAAGCTTGCCGCCTTCTACGGCTTTCACTGATTTATCACCCACATAAATCAGCGGAACCGGCAGGTTGGTGTGGGCGGTGTGCGCCTGGCCGGTCGCCGGGTCGCGCATCTGTTCAGCGTTACCGTGATCCGCGGTGATCAGCAGCTGGCCGCCAACGGACTCAACCGCTTTCGCCACCTGCTCAACGCAGTGGTCCAGCGCTTCAACCGCTTTCACTGCCGCTTCCATCACCCCGGTATGACCGACCATGTCGCCGTTCGGATAGTTACAGATGATGGTGTCGTACTTACCGCTCTCGATGGCCGCAACCAGTTTTTCAGTCAATTCTGCAGAGCTCATCTCTGGCTGCAGATCGTAAGTGGCGACTTTCGGGGAGTTGATCAGAATGCGTTCTTCGCCTTTGAACGGCTCTTCAACGCCGCCGTTAAAGAAGAAGGTCACATGTGCGTATTTTTCCGTTTCGGAAATACGCAGCTGCGTTTTGTCGTTCTTCGCCATCCACTCACCGAAGGTATTGGCCAGCGAGGCGGGTGGGTACGCGCATGGGGCTTTGATGTCTGCCGCGTATTCGGTCAGCTGGATGAAGTTGATGTTAACCACTTTCTTACGGGCAAAACCGTCGAAGTCGCTGTTGACGAACGCACGAGTGATTTCGCGCGCGCGGTCAGCGCGGAAGTTCATGAAGATCAGCGCATCGCCGTCTTCCATCGCGGCATCGGCCTGGCCTTCAGCACGGATCACGGATGCTTTCACAAATTCGTCGTTTTCATCACGTGCGTAGGCGGCTTCCAGCGCTTCAACGGCGGTCGCGAACTGGAATTCCCCTTTTGCCAGGGTCAGCAGGTCATAGGCCTGTTCAACGCGATCCCAGCGGTTGTCGCGGTCCATGGCGTAGTAACGGCCAATGATAGACGCTACCCGGCCTTTGCCCAGCGCGGCGAATTTGTCTTCAAAGGCTTTCAGGGAGCCTTCTGCACTGCGTGGTGGCGTGTCGCGACCGTCCAGGAAGGCGTGCAGATAGATTTTTTCCGCACCGCGTTCAGCGGCCAGCTCAACCATCGCCATGATGTGATCTTCGTGGCTGTGAACGCCGCCAGCAGAGAGCAGGCCCATGATGTGAACGGCCTTGCCAGCGGCAACGGCTTTATCAACCGCGCCCGACAGCGTTGGGTTGGAGAAGAAGGTGCGTTCTTTGATTTCAACGTCCAGACGCGTCAGGTCCTGGTACACAATACGCCCGGCGCCCAGGTTAACGTGACCGACTTCGGAGTTGCCCATCTGGCGGTCCGGCAGGCCCACTTCCAGGCCAGACGCGTCAATCAGCGTATGCGGACGTTTTGCCCACAGGGCATCCATGACCGGGGTTTTGGCGTTGAAAATAGCGTTATCCTGGCTGTCTTCACGGTAGCCATAGCCATCCAGAATCACCAGTACCATAGGTTTTTTAGAAACCGACATTGCGACAACCTCATGCTCAAGAGTCAAAATTTGCGTAATTTTACTACAGCTGAATCGATCAAATAGCCGCAGAAGATCAAAGAAAGCGCAGGGGCAAGGTGCTGACCAGACCATTTTGAGGCATTTTTTTAGGTGGCATGCCGCAGAAAATGGATTAGGTTAGGGTCGCTGGCTGTATTTGCCAGAACGCACAGGTATACTCCTGTCCTGGTTTTTTTTATCACTTAGTCGGGAGTAGTTACCCTCCATGCAAGAAATTATGCAATTCGTTAGCCGCCATCCGGTTCTGAGCATCGCGTGGATTGGCCTGCTGGCTGCTGTGCTGTTCACCACATTTAAGAGCCTGACGTCTAAGATTAAGGTTATCACCCGTGGTGAAGCGACGCGTCTGATTAACAAAGAAGATGCCGTCGTTGTCGATCTGCGTCAGCGTGACGATTTCCGCAAAGGTCACATTGCGGGCGCAATCAACCTGTTGCCAGCTGAAATCAAAGCGAACAACGTCGGTGAGCTTGAAAAACACAAAGCCCAGCCGATTATCGTTGTGGATGCGACCGGCATGCAGGCACAGGAATCTGCCAGCGCGCTTCATAAAGCAGGCTTCGAAAACGTAACGGTGCTGAAAGAAGGTATTTCCGGCTGGAGCGGGGAAAATCTTCCTTTGGTGCGCGGTAAATAAGGAGTTCAGTCATGGCCCATATTGAGATCTATACCAAAGCGACGTGCCCGTTCTGCCATCGTGCGAAAGCGCTGCTGAACAGTAAAGGCGTCACGTTCCAGGAACTGCCGATCGACGGTGACGCGATTAAACGCGAAGAGATGATCCAACGTAGTGGTCGTACGACGGTTCCACAGATTTTTATTGATGCGCAGCACATTGGCGGCTGTGATGACTTGTATGCGCTCGACGCCCGTGGTGGACTCGATCCGCTGCTGAGCTAAGAGACTTTAGGACAATTAAAAAGGGTATTTCCATGTCAGAACAAAACAACACCGAGATGACTTTCCAGATCCAGCGTATCTACACCAAAGATGTCTCTTTCGAAGCGCCAAATGCGCCACACGTTTTCCAGAAAGATTGGCAGCCAGAGGTTAAACTTGATCTGGATACCGCATCTACCCAGCTGGCAGATGACGTGTATGAAGTCGTGCTGCGTGTGACCGTTACCGCCTCTCTGGGCGAAGAAACTGCATTCCTGTGTGAAGTACAGCAGGGCGGTATCTTCTCTATCGGCGGCATCGAAGGCAACCAGATGGCGCATTGCCTGGGTGCGTACTGCCCGAACATTCTGTTCCCGTATGCGCGTGAATGCATCACCAGCCTGGTTTCTCGCGGTACATTCCCGCAACTGAACCTTGCGCCAGTTAATTTTGATGCGCTGTTCATGAACTATCTGCAGCAGCAGGCTGGCGAAGGTGCTGAACAACATCAGGATGCCTGATGAGCACTGTTAATGCGTCAATGACTGTGATCGGTGCCGGCTCATACGGCACCGCTCTTGCCATTACTCTGGCAAGAAATGGTCACGAGGTGGTCCTGTGGGGCCACGACCCAAAACATATCGCCACGCTGCAGCGCGATCGTTGCAACGTCGCGTTTCTCCCGGATGTTCCGTTCCCTGACTCCCTGCACCTTGAAAGCGACCTTGCGACCGCGCTGGCGGCCAGCCGCAACATTCTGATTGTGGTTCCGAGCCATGTCTTTGGCGACGTGCTGCGTCAGATTAAGCCGCTGATGCGCCCGGATGCGCGCATTGTCTGGGCGACAAAAGGACTGGAAGCCGAAACCGGACGCCTGCTGCAGGACGTTGCCCGCGAAGCCCTGGGTGATGCGATCCCGCTGGCGGTCATCTCCGGCCCGACCTTTGCCAAAGAGCTGGCCGCTGGCCTGCCGACGGCGATTTCGCTGGCCTCCACCGACCAGGCCTTCTCCGACGATCTCCAGCAATTGCTGCACTGCGGCAAGAGCTTCCGCGTCTACAGCAACCCCGATTTTATCGGCGTGCAGCTGGGTGGGGCGGTGAAGAACGTGATTGCGATTGGTGCCGGGATGTCCGACGGCATAGGTTTTGGTGCCAACGCCCGTACGGCGCTGATCACCCGCGGTCTGACCGAGATGTCCCGCCTGGGCGAAGCGCTGGGTGCCGATCCGGCCACCTTTATGGGGATGGCTGGCCTGGGCGACCTGGTGCTGACCTGTACCGACAACCAGTCTCGTAACCGCCGCTTTGGCATGATGCTCGGACAGGGCAGCGATGTGAAAGACGCGCAGGAGAAGATTGGCCAGGTGGTTGAAGGCTACCGCAATACCAAAGAAGTCCGCGAGTTGGCGCACCGTTTCGGTGTCGAAATGCCAATAACCGAGGAAATTTATCAGGTATTGTATTGCGGAAAAAATGCGCGCGAGGCAGCATTGACCTTATTAGGTCGTGCGCGCAAGGACGAGCGCAGCAGTAACTAGTCGGAACCGTTGTCACCTGAATGACCCAGCCAGCGCAGAACTGGCTGGTCATTATACTATCGTCTGGAGTTAGCAATGCCGTGTGAAGAACTGGATATCGTCTGGAACAACATTAAAGCCGAAGCCCGGGCGCTGGCCGACTGTGAGCCTATGCTGGCCAGTTTCTACCACGCAACGCTACTCAAGCACGAAAACCTCGGCAGCGCGCTCAGCTATATGCTCGCCAACAAGCTGGCGTCCTCGATCATGCCCGCGATTGCCATTCGTGAGGTGGTGGAGGAGGCTTACGCCGCTGACCCGGAAATGATCGCCTCTGCCGCCTGTGATATCCAGGCTGTGCGCACGCGTGACCCGGCGGTCGATAAATATTCTACCCCGCTGTTGTACCTGAAAGGCTTCCACGCCCTGCAGGCGTACCGCATTGGGCACTGGCTGTGGAATGAAGGCCGCCGCGCGCTGGCCATCTTCCTGCAAAACCAGGTTTCCGTGACGTTTCAGGTTGATATTCACCCGGCGGCGAAGATTGGCCGTGGGATCATGCTCGACCACGCCACCGGGATTGTTGTCGGTGAAACGGCGGTGATTGAAGACGACGTCTCGATCCTGCAGTCGGTTACCCTGGGCGGTACCGGGAAAACCAGCGGCGATCGCCATCCGAAAATTCGCGAAGGGGTGATGATAGGCGCGGGTGCCAAAATCCTCGGCAATATCGAAGTCGGACGCGGCGCGAAAATCGGCGCAGGCTCCGTGGTGCTCCAGCCGGTTCCGCCGCACACCACCGCCGCTGGCGTACCGGCGCGCATCGTCGGTAAGCCAGACAGCGACAAGCCGTCCATGGATATGGATCAGCACTTCAACGGTATTCACCATACGTTTGAGTATGGTGACGGCATCTGACATTTTGCCCGGTGGCGCTGCGCTTACCGGGCCTACCTTAGAATAGCGCCAGGATAACCCAACTGGCGCCATGCTTCATACACCACTACCGACACCGCATTCGACAGGTTCATGCTGCGGCTGTCCGGCATCATCGGAATACGGATTTTCTGCTCAGCGGGCAGGGCATCCAGAATCGTGGCAGGCAGGCCGCGGGTTTCCGGGCCAAACATCAGATAGTCACCCTCCTGATAGCTTACGGCGCTGTGCGCTGGCGTACCTTTGGTGGTCAGGGCGAACATGCGCTGCGGCAGCTCAGCTTCCAGAAACGCGGCGTAATCGTGGTGGCGAATAACGGCGGTAAATTCATGATAATCCAGCCCCGCGCGGCGCAGGCGTTTGTCGTCCCACGTAAAGCCCATTGGCTCAATGATGTGCAGACGAAAACCGGTGTTGGCGCACAGGCGGATAATATTGCCGGTATTCGGCGGAATTTCTGGTTCGAATAAAACGATGTTAAGCATGCTGCCCCCTTAATTGCGGGGGCAGGATAGCAGAAAAGAGAGGAACTACGCGACGCCGGGTTCCTGAGAGCGGCTGTACAGCATTTTGTAGACAGTTGCCGCCGCGGCTAGCAGGGCGGGCACGCTGAGGATCATTAAAATACTGTCTGCCTGCCACTGCATCGAAAGAAGCTGGGCGCTGGTCATGGTGCCCGCCACGCCGCCAAAGCGGCCAATCCCCTGCATCCAGGCGATGCCCGTCGCGCGGCACTCGGTGGGATAAAAGGTGGCGGCCAGGGTCTGCATGCCCGACTGCGCGCCGTTCATCGCGATCCCCATCAGGAAAATCAACCCGCCAAACAGGGCGATATGGTTATGCTCCATGCCGAGTAGCAGGATCAGCCCCATCGTCAGGATAAACCCGCCCGCGACAACCTTGTGCGCTTCCCAGCGGTCCATCATCCAGCCGGCGAGCAGAATGCCGGCCGTGCCGCCGAAGGTGAACAGCGAGGTGAGCCAGGCGGACTCCGCCAGCGCATAACCCATACCCTGCATCAGCGTCGGCATCCAGCTCAGCAGGACGTAGTAGATGACCAGCCCCATAAAGTAGGTCACCCATAGCATCAGGGTGCCGGGCAGCCAGGGCATCGAAAACAGCTGCGACACGCTCCCTTTTTTAGACGCGGTTTTCTCCTCCGCCAGGAAAAAGCCCGTGACGCCCTCCAGCGTACTATGGGCGAACCGGCTGGCGATACGGCGAACCTGCATGACCTCTTTCCCGCGCTGCACCAGAAACTTCACCGACTCCGGCAACAGCAGTGCCAGCAGCAGCGTTAAAATCAGCGGCGCAATTGCGCCGGTCAGCAGCACGCTTCGCCAGCCGTGGTGGGGAATAAGCCAGGACGAGATCGCCCCGCCGCCCGCCGCACCTAGAGGGAAGCCGCAGTACATGGTATTAATCGCCATGGCGCGGCAGCGCTGGGGGGCAAACTCGGAGATCAGCGTAATGGCATTCGGCATGGCGGCGCCGAGCCCCAGGCCCGTCAGAAAGCGCCACAGCGTCAGGGTATTGAGGCTTTGCGCCCAGGCCGTGCCCAGGCTCGCGAGGCCGAAGAACAGACACGAAAAGACCAGCACCCGCTTGCGGCCCATCCGGTCCGATACCGGACCGGCGATCAGCGCGCCCAACGACAGCCCCAGCAGCGCCGCGCTCAGCACCGGCCCCAGATCCTGTTTATGGATCCCCCATTCTGCCGACAGCGTGGGCGCGATGTAGCCCATTGCCGCCGTATCAAAGCCATCGATCGCCAGAACCAGAAAGCCCAGCACAATGAGCAGCCAGTGAAACCCTGAAAAGCGACTGTCGTCGATCACCTGCTGAATATCCACCTTACCTGAATAGGTCATACGCTCCCCTCTGATGTGATGTTGTTTTTGTGTTCTTGTCTTTGCTTGTCTATACAATTGCGGACGGCAGGAGGATGTCAAATTTTCTTATCCAATATGTTATCTGGATGTTATTTTTGGCATAAAAAAGCGTCCGAGGGGGAGATCGGACGCGTGAGAAAGAGAATTTAAAGTGGGTGAGAATTCAGGCCGCGTTTCCCTGAGCAAGCGGAGCCAGCGCGGCCGGTAATTTGCTTAACTCCTGCACCAGGGAATCCTTACTGATTTCGCTAATGGTTTTCGCACCAGTCAGCGTCATCGCCACCTTCATCTCTTTTTCGATCAGGTTAAGCAGATTCGCCACGCCTGCCTGACCGGCCGTCGCCAGGGCATACAGATACGCGCGTCCCAGCAGCACGCTGTCGGCACCCAGCGCAATCATACGCACCACGTCCAGCCCGTTGCGGATCCCGCTGTCGGCCAGGATGGCGATATCGCCTTTCACCGCATCGGCAATGGCCGGCAGAGCGCGGGCGGAGGAGAGCACCCCGTCGAGCTGGCGTCCGCCATGGTTAGAGACCACAATCCCGTCTGCGCCAAAGCGGACCGCATCGCGGGCATCTTCCGGGTCGAGGATCCCTTTGATCACCATCGGGCCATCCCAGAATTCGCGGATCCACTCCAGGTCTTTCCAGGAGATGGACGGATCGAAGTTATTCGCCAGCCAGCCGATGTAATCTTCCAGCCCGGTCGGTTTGCCAAGGTAGGCCGAGATGTTGCCCAGATCGTGTGGACGACCGTTCAGGCCGACGTCCCACGCCCACTGTGGATGCGTTACCGCCTGCCAGTAGCGGCGGAGCGCCGCATTTGGGCCGCTCATGCCGGAGTGCGCATCGCGGTAGCGCGCGCCGGGGGTCGGCATATCAACGGTAAAGACCAGCGTGGAGCAGCCCGCCGCTTTAGCGCGCTCCAGCGCGTTACGCATAAAGCCGCGATCGCGCAGGACGTACAGCTGGAACCACATTGGCCGCTTGATGGTTGGGGCAACCTCCTCAATCGGGCAGACGGACACGGTGGAAAGGGTAAACGGAATGCCTTTAGCATCTGCGGCGGCGGCGGCCTGCACTTCACCGCGACGGGCGTACATGCCGCATAAACCGACAGGTGCGAGCGCGACCGGCATGGAAAGCGTTTCGTTAAACAGTTTTGTCTCAAGGCTCAGGTCAGACATATTCTTCAGCACGCGCTGGCGCAGAGCCACCTCCGACAGATCTTCCACGTTGCGGCGCAGGGTGTATTCGGCATACGCCCCGCCGTCAATGTAGTGGAACAGGAACGGGGGCAAAATGCGCTGCGCCGCGGCGCGATAGTCACTGGCTGCTGAAATGATCATGCTTTGTTCTCCCTGGAAATATCACTGTCGCCAGGCAGACGGGTAATACGCGCCTGTCGGGCCTGGTCTTCATCGAATCGTTTGATGGTGGTATGCACGAAACCGAGATGCGCCATCATCGCTTTGCGCGCGGCTTCGGCATCACCGGCCAGAATGGCGTTGAGCACCGCCTCGTGTTGTTCGGTCAGTTGGGCAAACACCGGCGGAACCAGATACATGCGCTGGCGGCTCTGCTTCACGGAGGATTGCAGCAGGTCGAAGAACCCGCGCATGGTCTGGAGCAGCACGACGTTGTGCGACGCCTCGGCAATCGCCAGGTGAAAACGCACGTCCGCCTGGGAGGCGATGTCCGGGTCGCTGCTTTGCGTGGCCTCAAAGCAGGCGATGAGTTTCTCTTTGTCGGCGTCGGTTGCCCGCATGGCCGCGTGCCAGGCGGTACTGGTTTCGATGGCGTGACGCGCTTCAAGGATGTCGAAGCTGTAGTCCGGGTCGTTCTCCATCAGCGTTTTCAGCGGCTGAACGATGTTTTGCTCGGACCAGTCGTCATGCTGCCAGCGTACAAAGGTGCCGCCGCCGCGACGGCTTACCAGCACCCCTTCGCTGACCAGCGTCGCCAGCGCCTCGCGCAGTGAGTTGCGCGACACGCCAAGCTGGGCGGCGAGCTGGCGTTCGGCGGGCAACTTCATGCCCGCTTCCAGCTGTTGTTCTTCAATCAGCGCCCGCACGCGAGAGGCAATCTCGTCGGACAGGCGTCTGGGCATCACTATCATGGGATCATCCAGGTTAAGACATAGGCCTGCAGGGTGGTGATCACTCCGACCATGCAGGTGAATATCAGGCTGTGTTTCACGGTAAAGCGGAACAGATCCGACTCTTTACCGACCAGTCCCACCGCCGCACAGGCAATGGCGATGGATTGTGGGGAGATCATTTTCCCGGTCACGCCGCCGGTGGTATTTGCGGCCACCAGCAGAACATCCGACACGCCAATCTGCTGGGCCGCCGTGGCCTGCAGCGCGGCAAACAGGGCGTTAGACGAGGTATCGGAACCGGTCAGGAACACCCCCAGCCAGCCAAGGAACGGCGAGAAGAAGGTGAAGGCGTGGCTGGTATGCGCCAGCGCCAGTGCCAGCGTTGATGAGAGACCGGAGTAGTTCGAGATAAACGCGAACGCCAGCACCATGCCGATGGAGTAGATCGGCAGCATCAGCTCCTTAATCGTCGACGCAAAGGTCTGCACCGCGGCCGCAGGCTTCATGCGCAGCCACACCACGGAAAGAATAGCGGCAAACAGAATGGCGGTCCCGGTGGCGGAGAACCAGTCGAATTTATAGACTGCGGCATACGGCGTGGCGGCGTGCACCACCGGCGGCATACGGGCGACCATCTTGTCGAGGAACGGAACCGAAACGTTAATCACCATGTCGTACAGCGCGCCGCCCGGGGCGAACAGGGCTTTAAACGGCGGGATGCTCCACAGCGTAACCGTGGCGGTCAGGAACAGGAACGGCGACCAGGCGCGAATCACCTGTCCTGCGGTATAACCGGTGCGGGCCAGGGTTTGATCGACCTGCGAGGCGCCCATGTCGGCGAAGCGGAAAATACGGACCGGCTGCCAGCGTTTCAGGAACAGCGTCAGGCAGACCAGGGAAACCAGCGAAGAGATGATGTCCGGCAGTTCCGGGCCAAGGAAGTTCGAGCTGAGGTACTGGGCAATCGCGAACGAACCGCCCGCCACCATCACCGCAGGCCAGGTCTCCTTCACGCCGCGCCAGCCGTCCATAATCGCCATGATCCAGAACAGGACGATAATGGTCAGGAACGGCAGTTGGCGCCCCACCATCTGGCCAATCTCAAAGCTGTCCAGGCCGGTCACCTGGCCCGCAACCAGAATCGGAATACCCATCGCACCAAACGCCACCGGTGCGGTGTTCACAATCAGGCACAGGCCCGCGGCATACAGCGGGTTAAAGCCCAGGCCCATCAGCAGCGCGGCGGTGATCGCCACCGGTGCGCCAAAGCCTGCCGCGCCTTCCAGAAACGCCCCAAAGGAGAAGCCGACAATCAGCATCTGCAGGCGCTGGTCCGGCGTAATGGAGAGAATCGACGAGCGGATAATGTCGAACTGTCCGGTTTTCACCGAGATTTTATAGACAAAGACCGCGGCGATGATGATCCACGCAATCGGCCACAGGCCGTAGAAGAAACCGTAGACGACGGAGGCCAGCGCGCGATCGACCGGCATTTTGTAGAAGAACAGCGCCACCAGCAGGGCGATGGCGACGGTGTACGTCGCGGCAAGGTAGCCCTTCAGTTTGAGCTTAATCAGCGCAAAGAAGAAGAACAGGATCGGAAGCGATGCGATCAGGCTCGACAGCCAGATATTGCCGGCCGGGTCGTAGTTTTGTTGCCAGAGGCTCATGCAGGTCTCCTGGGGACCAGACAGCCTGCGCTGCGGGTGAGTCTCCGCTCATCTCTGCGTCACAGTCTGTGTAAAAGTGGTCCTGCCAATATTGTGTTGTAGGGTTAATGACAATGAATGGTTAACCAGATGTTATGAGCTAGCAATGGTTTTGTGAGCGGAAATAATGGAATTGTGAACCGGGGGAGGATTGGTTGCGCTATTGGTTGGACCAATTCACACGAAGGGGAAAAAGAGTAAGCCGGGTAAGCGCAGCGCCACCCGGCATGAAATCAGAACGCCGTCTTACAAAAACCCGTCATCTCTTTCAGGCCCATTTCGCGGCCAAGCTCGGTCATCGGGTGAACCACCACCAGACCACGGACGCTTTTCTTCAGCTTGCCCATATCGGCCTGCTCTTTTTTGGTGATCGCACGACGGTGCGGCATGTTCATCAGCTTCTGCGCTTCTTTGCTCAGCTTCTGGCCTTTGACTTCGCGCAGGCGCTCGATCTCTGCTTCCAGCTTCGCGGTCTCTTTTTCAAGCTCGGCGTACTTCTCGGCGGAATCGACCAGCGACAGGCCCGCCATCTGATGGCGGATGAGATCCAGGCGGTCGCTCAGGCGTTTAATTTCGTTCTTTTCGACTTCTTTCATGACAAATAACTCTGAAAACGGGGAATTTACAGGGAAGGATACACCAATGTGAGCAGGCTTACTTCTGAAACGCTTTTTTTAAGCTGATTCGGGAAATCAGCTCAGTCAGGGAGAGAACCATCGTGGAACGGACAACCTGTTGATAACGCAGCTTTTGCATCGCATAGAGCTCAGGATCGCTGTTATCAAACTGCGGTGCCGGAGGAAGCGCGGTGACGCAGTGCAGCTCGCCGAACGGCCCCAGGATTTCATCGTCGGTAAAGATGTATTCATTACCGTCATGATTGAGTTCTTCGCGCAGCGCCATTAGCAGCTCCGCATCTTCATACTCTTGTCGGTTCAGCACGCCAAGACCATAAATCAGCTTCAGACGCACGGATAAATCGCCCAGCGGTCCGTCTCCGTCCAGTAACGGTTCTACAGCATATTTTACCGCGTAGTCGTCTTTGCGAAACACCTGAAGCACCAGGATATTCACCGCCTCGGTTAACAGCTCGACGGCGGCAATCAGGAAACTTCGTACGGTTTTGCCAGCATTCAGACGCTCAAGCACACGATTTTCAAAGGCCTGGGTTTGTTCCATTATTGCCTGCATATCTGACAATCTGTTATCCGGGCGCAGGCTAACCTGCGCCGCATTGTGCATCATTTGGTTGCGTTGTATGCGTTAACCGCCTCCACAACCACGTCGCTGTTGGCGTCCAGACCGGAAATCTGCGCCAGCGCAGCCTGCGCGCCCTGGGTATCAATCAGCTGAGCCAGTTCCTGCGCCTGTGGGTCCTGCTCGCTGCGGTAGTGCATTGCGGCGGCAATCCCCTTCACCAGGTTGGCGTGCGGCAGACCGTATTCCAGCGTGCCCAGCAGCGGCTTAATCAGGCGGTCGCCCGCGCTCAGCTTACGCAGCGGCTGGCGGCCCACGCGCTCAACGTCATCTTTCAGATACGGGTTTTCAAAGCGACCGAGGATTTTCTGGATGTATGCTGCGTGTTTATCCGCATCGAAACCGTAGCGTTTAATCAACACCGCGCCGCTCTCTTCCATTGCCCCTTTTACCACCGCGCGGATCTTCTCATCGAGGATCGCGTCACGAATGGTCTGATGACCGGCCAATTTTCCGAGGTACGCGGTTATAGCATGCCCGGTGTTCAGCGTGAAGAGTTTGCGTTCGACAAATGCCATCAGGTTATCGGTTAATTCCATTCCCGGAATGGTCGGCAGCGCGCCTTTAAACTGGGTTTTATCGACGATCCACTCGCTGAAGGTTTCTACGGTCACTTCCAGCGGATCGTTGGTCGCGGATTCGGAAGGCGGAACGATGCGATCCACGGCGGAATCCACAAAACCCACGTGCGCTTCCACCCAGGCTTTGTCTTCGTCTGCCACAGCGTTGAGCACGTGGCCTTTCAGCTGCGTGGTGCCGCGCACCATGTTTTCACAGGCGATGATGTTCAGCGGGGTATCGATACCCTGCGCTTTACGTTTTGCCAGGCCTTTCGCGACCGCAGGGGCGATGCGCTCAAGCACAACCGGACCCACGGCGGTGGTGACCAGATCGACGCTGGCGATAAGGTCAATAACGTCGTCGCCGATACTGCTGACCGCGTTGACGCCAGATACCGTCTCAACCTGCTCGTTTTCACCGACCACATGGACCTGATAGCTATGACGGGCATTCAGGGCATCCAGGACAACCTGATTCACATCGGCGAATGTCAGGGTAATGCCCGCGTCTGCCAACAGTTTACCGATAAAACCACGACCGATATTACCTGCGCCAAAATGTAATGCTTTCATAGTGTTAACCTTCATCAATGTTTTTACCCGAGAGGGCTGGGGTGAGGAACGTTTTCCCCTCACCCTAGCCCTCTCCCCGGGGGAGAGGGAGGAGTACCGTTATTTGTTAAGCAGAGCCAGAACTTCTTCAACGCTGGTGGTGTTGGCCAGACGCTCAATGACGGACTCATCATCCAGCGCGTTGGTCAGGCTGGTAATCACCTGAATGTGCTCGTTGTTGCGAGCGGCGATACCAATCACCAGACGGGCGATGTCGTCTTCTTCTTCACCGAAGCGAACGCCCTGCGGGTACTGACAGAATACGACGCCGGTTTTCAGGACGCGATCTTTCGCTTCAACCGTACCGTGCGGCACCGCGATGGATTCGCCCAGATAGGTCGGGGTCAGTTTTTCGCGTTCCAGCATCGCGTCGACATATTCAGGCTGAACGTAGCCGCCTTTCACCAGCTGCTCACCGGCAAAGCGAATCGCTTCTTCTTTAGTGGCCGCGGTACGACCGAGGAAGATGTTTTCCGCACCCAGCTTAAACAGGTGGGCGTTGCTCTCGTCAAAGCTGTCCTGCAGGCTGGAGCGCACTTTCACTTCGTTGTCTTCGTGACGCTGCGCGGCAACCAGACGTTCGGTCAGGCTGGTGTACAGGCCGCTGTCGAGGAAGTTGGTCAGCGAAATATGCTGTGCCTGTGGTACCTGACGCATGGCGCGTTCGGTCAGATCGCGGTGCGTGATAACCAGGTCAACATCCGGCGGCAGGCTGTTAATGGCGCTGTTGGTCACGGAGATGTTGGTCAGGCCCGCATCCTGCACTTTCTTACGCAGCACGCCTGCACCCATTGCGCTGGACCCCATACCGGCGTCGCAGGCTACGATGATTTTACGCACGTGGCTCAGGTCGTTAGAGACATCACCGGCTGCCAGTGGCGTCGCGCCTTTGGATTCGGCTTTCATGTCGTGCATACGACGGGTTGCGGCTTCGATGTCATCATCTTCTTTCACTTTGCTGGTTTTCAGCAGGATAGAAGAGACCACGAAGGAGACGGCCATTGCCGCAAAGATAGCCGCGAGGTTCGCGAAGTAAGCGCCTTTTGGCGTCATCGCCAGTACCGCCAGGATAGAACCCGGAGAGGCCGGAGAAACCAGACCGCCGCCCAGCACGCTCAGGGTGAACACACCGGTCATACCGCCGAGGATAACGGCCAGGATCAGACGTGGGTTCATCAGCACGTAAGGGAAGTAAATTTCGTGGATACCGCCCAGGAAGTGGATGATCGCCGCGCCGCCAGCAGACTGTTTAGCGCTGCCACGGCCAAAGAAGATGTACGCCAGCAGAACGCCCATACCTGGACCCGGGTTGGCTTCAATCAGGAAGAAGATAGACTTGCCGAGATCGTGAGACTGCTGGATACCCAGCGGCGAGAAGATGCCGTGGTTGATGGCGTTGTTAAGGAACAGGATTTTCGCCGGTTCAACGAAGATAGACGCCAGCGGCAGCATCTCGTGCGCCACCATGAAGTTAACGCCTGCCGCCAGAATTTTGGACAGCACTTCAACCGCAGGGCCAATGCCGAGGAACGCCAGAATGGCGAGGATCATCCCGATGATGCCCGCAGAGAAGTTGTTCACCAGCATTTCGAAGCCGGATTTGATCTTACCATCAACCCAGACGTCGAATTTCTTAATCGCCCAGCCGCCCAGAGGACCGGCAATCATCGCACCGAGGAACATCGGCATATCTGCACCGACGATAACACCCATGGTTGTGATAGCACCCACGACGCCACCACGGTCACCGCCCACCAGACGACCCCCGGTGAAACCGATGAGCAGCGGCAGGAGATAGGTAATCATTGGGCCAACAAGTTTCGCCAGCGTTTCGTTAGGCAACCACCCTGTCGGAATGAACAATGCGGTGATGATACCCCACGCGATAAACGCGCCGATATTTGGCATCACCATGTTGCTGAGGAAACGACCAAAGCTTTGAACTTTGATCTTGAAATCGGATGACATAAAACACCCCTTCTTCTGTTTACGCTTAGGCTTGCGGCCCGAGGTTTATTGTTAATGAGGCGGCAGAGGTAGCCGGACCCTGTTCTGATGCTGTGAAATCTGGCACTGAATCGTTCAACTGTCCAGACAGGGAAAATTTGTGTGATGTGTGTCACGTAAAGTCAGGGGGTAGGGATATCAATGGAGTGATCTCAATCACAAAATTTGCGACCAAAAAAAATACAATGGCGACAAAAAAAGCAAAATCCACCCTTTTATGTGATTGTTGTCACGTTTTATTCTGATGGGTTTGTTTCTGGATTGTGACTGATTTCACAAAATATTTTTATGCGGATTTCTCCGGCTGTGATCGGCGGCAAACTCTGCTTCGCGATTCAGCGCCAGGATGATATTGCACGACACGATAAGCTAAAAAACCACTTTTGATGTGTGGTATGGCGAAAAGTTAAAAGGTGGATTACGCTCATATTGTAAGGTTAAGTCTATTATTATTCAGGATATATTTTGACACGCTTATAAACTTGCATGGAGATATTATAAAAACCGATACTCCCCGGCTCGGAAATAGTAAGCACAACCCCGTGTTTATAAAAAATTAATTAGGTTGCGTACCGTTTTATTAATTTAATGAGTTGACGTTGTTTAAGTGAGGAGAATATGTTTCTCAACTATTTTGCGCTGGGCGTATTGATTTTTGTATTTCTGGTTCTCTTTTACGGAATCATCGCCATCCATGATATTCCTTATAATATGGCCAAAAAGCGTAACCATCCGCATGCCGATGCCATTCATACAGCAGGCTGGATTAGCCTGTTTACACTCCATGCCATCTGGCCATTCCTGTGGATTTGGGCCACGCTGTACCGCGAAGATCGCGGCTGGGGCATGCAAAACCACATTACAAAGCCTGATGAAGTTCCGGGCATGGATGCGCTGGCCAAACGCGTGGCGGAACTCGAACAAAAGCTGGCTGCAGTACAGCCCACTGCTGATAAGAACACGCTGGAGCGCTAATCATGGATCTGTTGATTATTTTGACCTACGTGGCATTTGCCTGGGCCATTTTTAAAATATTCCGAATTCCGGTCAACCAGTGGACGCTTGCCACCGCAACATTAGGCGGCGTATTTATTGTTGCCGGTCTTATTCTGTTAATGAACTATAACCATCCGTATACCTTTACGGCGCAAAAAGCGGTTATTTCTATTCCAATCACGCCGCAGGTGACCGGTGTGGTCAGTGAAGTCACGGATAAAAATAACCAGCTTATTAAAAAAGGCGAAGTGTTATTTAAACTGGATCCTGGCCGCTACCAGGCGCGCGTCGACAGACTCCAGGCTGACCTGGTAACCGCGACGCACAATATCGATAACCTGAAAGCGCAGCTGTCGGAAGCGGTTGCCAATACCACACGCGTCTCCGCTGAGCGCGATCGCCTCTATAAAGATTATCAGCGCTACCTGAAAGGCAGCCAGGCGAAGGTGAATCCTTTCTCTGAAAGCGATATCGACAACGCGCGGCAAAACTATCTGGCACAGGATGCCATGGTGAAAGGCTCCGTGGCTGAGCAGGTGCAGATTCAAAGCCAGTTAGACAGCATGGTGAACGGCGAGCAGTCACAGATTGCTTCGTTACGTGCCCAGCTTGCCGAAGCCAAATATAACCTGGACCAGACTGTAGTGCGTGCGCCGAGCGATGGTTACATCACCCAGGTGCTGATCCGTCCCGGGACCTATGCCGCCGCGCTGCCTCTGCGTCCGGTGATGGTCTTCATTCCTGAACAGAAGCGTCAGATTGTGGCCCAGTTCCGCCAGAACTCGCTGCTGCGTCTGAAACCGGGCGATGAAGCGGAAGTGGTGTTTAACGCGCTGCCGGGCCAGGTGTTCTCCGGGAAGCTCACCAGTATTCTGCCGGTGGTGCCGGGGGGAACCTATCAGGCGCAGGGCGCGCTGCAGTCGCTGACGGTGGTGCCGGGAACGGACGGCGTTCAGGCACTTATTGAGCTGGAACCCAACGCCGAAGTCGATGCCCTGCCGGATGGTATCTATGCCCAGGTGGCGGTCTATTCGGACCACTTCGCCCACGTCTCGGTTATGCGTAAAGTACTGCTGCGTATGACCAGCTGGATGCACTACCTCTACCTCGATCACTAATCCTTCCAGGGCAGGAATGCGACATGCAGACCTGCCCTTTTTTCATCGCTTGATCCATACTGACTTTTTTCCGGCATCAAGGATCAGGCAATGAAACTCATCGGCAGCTATACCAGTCCCTTCGTGCGAAAAATCTCGATTCTCCTGCTGGAGAAAGGGATTGAATTTGAATTCGTGAATGAACAGCCCTACAACGCGGAAAACGGCGTCGCGCAGTACAACCCGCTGGGGAAAGTCCCGGCGCTGGTCACGGACGAGGGCGAATACTGGTTTGATTCCCCGATTATTGCGGAGTATATCGAGCTGCTGGGCGTTGCCCCGGCAATGCTTCCAGCAGACCCAAAAGCGGCGCTGGCGGTGAAGCAGGTTGAAGCCCTGGCCGATGGCATTATGGATGCGGCGTTAACCTCCGTACGGGAACAGGCAAGGCCCGCCGCCCAGCAGTCGGAAACGGAACTGTTACGCCAGCGGGAAAAAATCAGCCGCAGCCTGGACAGATGCGAACAGCTAATCCGGGAGGGTAAGATCGACACCGACAGCCTGAACCTGGGGACCATCGCCATCGCCTGCGCGATTGGTTATCTCAACTTCCGCCGCGTCTCCCCGGGCTGGTGCGTCGACCGTCCGCTGCTGGTGAAGCTTGCAGACACGCTGTTTAGTCGCGAGAGCTTTGCCCGTACCGAACCGCCAAAGGCTTGACGCGGGTTATAACACTTCGCCGTCGGAGGCGGTACAATCCCCTCACATGTTAACTCCCTCTCCCGTCGGGAGGGGGGAAGATATTTACTCGCCAGGCGCTTTCATGACTACTCATCATTCGCTGTACAGCCAGATCCCCGCTACCGACCGTCTTCTTCGCGAACCCCGCATTCATGCTGTTGTTGAGCGTTTCGGCCATACCGCGACGGTGGAAATGTTACGCCTGCTTCAGGACGAAGCCCGCTGCGCGATTCAGGCAGAAAACGCCTTGCCCGACTGGTGTAGCGCGTGGGAGCAGGAAGTTGAACAGCGGCTGGATGAGAAGGCGCAAAGCGCGTTACGCCCGGTGATAAACCTGTCGGGTACCGTGCTGCATACCAACCTGGGGCGCGCGCAGCAGGCGGAAGAGGCCGTTGCCGCGGTTGTGCAGGCCATGCGAACGTCCGTGACGCTGGAGTACGATCTGGACGGTGCCGGGCGCGGGCACCGCGACCGTGCGCTGGCGGAGCTGCTGTGCCAGCTGACCGGCGCGGAAGATGCCTGCATTGTGAATAACAACGCCGCCGCGGTGCTGCTGATGCTGGCGGCCACCGCCAGTGGTAAAGAGGTAGTGGTGTCCCGCGGCGAGCTGGTGGAGATTGGCGGAGCGTTTCGTATTCCGGACGTGATGCGCCAGGCAGGCTGCACGCTACATGAAGTGGGCACGACAAACCGTACCCATGCGAAAGACTATCGCGCGGCGGTGAATGAAAATACCGCCCTGTTGATGAAGGTTCACACCAGTAATTACCATATTGAAGGCTTCACCAAAACGGTTGAAGAGGCGGAGCTGGCGGCGATTGGGCGCGAACTGAATATTCCGGTGATTGCCGATCTCGGCAGCGGCTCGCTGGTGGATCTGAGCCTGTACGGGCTGCCAAAAGAGCCGATGCCGCAAGAGATGATTGCGGCGGGCGTGAGCCTGGTCAGCTTTTCCGGCGACAAACTGCTGGGCGGGCCGCAGGCCGGGATTATCGTCGGCAAGCGCGAGCTGATTGCGCAGCTGCAGCAGCACCCGCTTAAGCGCGCCCTGCGCGCCGATAAAATGACGCTTGCCGCGCTGGAAGCGACGCTGCGGCTCTATCTCCACCCGGAAAAACTGGTCGACCGCCTGCCCACGCTGCGTCTGTTAAGCCGCGATGCCGCCTCGATTCGCGCCCAGGCCGAGTTACTGCTGCCGCGCGTCGCCGCGCATTACCCCGATTTTGACGTTCGCATTGAGCCCTGCCAGTCGCAGATTGGCAGCGGGTCGCTGCCGGTGGACAGGCTGCCGAGTGAGGCGCTGACGTTCACGCCGCGTGACGGGCGCGGCAGCCAGCTTGAGGCGCTGTCGTCGCGCTGGCGCGGTCTCTCGACGCCGGTTATCGGGCGGATTTACGACGGCCGAATGTGGCTGGATCTGCGCTGCCTTGAAGATGAAGAGCGATTTCTGGAGATGTTGTTGAAATGATTATTGCCACCGCCGGTCACGTCGACCACGGAAAAACCACGTTACTGCAGGCCATTACCGGCGTAAACGCCGATCGCCTGCCGGAAGAGAAAAAGCGCGGCATGACCATCGATCTGGGCTATGCCTACTGGCCCCAGCCTGATGGTCGCGTGCTGGGCTTTATTGATGTGCCGGGGCATGAAAAGTTTCTGTCCAACATGCTGGCGGGCGTGGGCGGCATCGATCATGCCCTGCTGGTGGTGGCCTGCGATGACGGCGTGATGGCGCAAACCCGCGAGCACCTGGCGATCCTGCAGCTAACCGGCAACCCGCAGCTGACCGTGGCGCTGACCAAAGCCGATCGCGTGGATGATGCGCGCATCAGCGAGGTGCGCGAAACGGTCCAGGCGACTCTGCGGGAGTATGGTTTTGCCGACGTATCGCTTTTTGTCACCGTGGCGACAGAAGGGCATGGTATCGACGAACTTCGCCACCATTTGCAGCACCTTTCATCACGCGACCACGCCAGCCATCATCGTTTCCGTCTGGCGATCGATCGGGCGTTTACCGTAAAAGGTGCGGGGCTGGTCGTGACCGGCACCGCGCTGAGTGGTGAAGTCAGCGTGGGAGATACGCTCTGGCTGACGGGCGTGAATAAACCGATGCGCGTGCGCGGGCTGCATGCACAAAACCAGCCCGCTGACCGTGCCCACGCCGGGCAGCGTATCGCGCTGAACATTGCCGGGGATGCGGAAAAAGAGCAGCTTAATCGCGGAGACTGGCTGCTGGCCGATGCCCCGCCGGAACCGTCTGAACGCGTGATTGTCTCCCTGCAGACACACATGCCGCTGACCCAATGGCAGCCGCTGCATATTCACCACGCGGCAAGCCATATCACCGGGCGCGTGTCGCTACTGGAAAACGACCTTGCCGAGCTGGTATTCGATTCGCCGCTCTGGCTGGCAGATAACGATCGTCTGGTACTGCGTGACATTTCTGCAAGGGAAACGCTGGCGGGCGCGCGCGTGGTGGCGCTTAACCCACCCCGACGCGGCAAGCGTAAGCCGGAATATCTGCAGTGGCTGGCCGCGCTGGCGCAGGCCAGCGATGATAACGCCGCGCTGCGGGTGCACCTCGATCGCGGGGCGGTGAATCTGCGTGATTTTGCATGGGCACGCCAGCTGAGTGGGGAAGGCTTACGCCAGCTGACCCAGGAGCCGGGCTTTATTCAGGCCGGCAACAGCCTGCTCAATGCCCCGGTTGCTGCGCACTGGCAGCGTAAGATACTGAACACGCTCGCGACTTACCATGAACAGCATCAGGACGAGCCTGGCCCGGGGCGCGAGCGTCTGCGACGTATGGCGCTGCCGATGGAAGACGATGCGCTGGTGCTGCTGCTGATCGAAAACATGCGTGAAAGCGGAGTGATTAAAAGCCACCACGGCTGGCTGCACCTGCCGGATCACAAGGCCGGATTCACCGCCGAGCAAGAGGCCATATGGCAAAAAGCGGCCCCGCTGTTTGGCGATGAGCCGTGGTGGGTTCGCGATCTGGCTCGCGAAACCAACACCGACGAGCAGGTGATGCGCCAGGTATTGCGCCATGCGGCGCAGCAGGGGCTCATCGTCGCGATCGTGAAAGATCGTTACTACCGTAACGATCGCATTGTGGCGTTTGCCAACCTGATCCGCGAACTGGATCAGGCGCGCGGCTCGACCTGCGCAGCGGATTTCCGCGATCGGCTGAACGTGGGGCGCAAGCTGGCGATCCAGATCCTGGAATACTTCAACCGCATCGGCTTTACCCGCCGTCGCGGTAACGATCATCTGTTGCGCGATTCTTTATTATTTCCTGAAACTCCGTGACCTCCGTCGTAAACACCGTTACCGGCTGGCGAGAAAATCGCCAGCCGGAACTACCCTTGTTGTACACCAACAGCAAGGAGACGGACATGACAAACAATCCTCCCTCATCGCGTATCCAGCCCGGCGAGTATGGTTTTCCCCTCAAGCTGAAGCCCCGTTATGACAACTTTATTGGCGGCGACTGGGTCGCTCCCGTCGACGGCGAATACTATTCCAACCTGACCCCGGTTACCGGCCAGCCGCTGTGCGAGATTGCCAGCTCCGGTAAGGGTGATATCGACCTGGCGCTGGATGCGGCGCACAAAGCGAAAGAGAAATGGGCTCACACCTCCGTGCAGGACCGGGCGGCGATCCTGTTCAAAATCGCCGACCGGATGGAGCAGAATCTGGAGCTGCTGGCGACGGCGGAAACCTGGGATAACGGCAAGCCGATCCGGGAAACGATGGCGGCTGACGTGCCGCTGGCTATTGACCACTTCCGTTATTTTGCCTCCTGTATTCGCGCTCAGGAGGGCGGGATCAGCGAAGTTGACAGCGACACCGTGGCGTATCACTTCCACGAACCGCTGGGCGTCGTCGGGCAAATTATTCCGTGGAACTTCCCGCTGCTGATGGCGAGCTGGAAAATGGCGCCCGCGCTGGCGGCCGGAAACTGTATTGTGCTCAAACCGGCGCGTCTGACCCCGCTCTCGGTCCTGCTGCTGATGGAAATCGTTGGCGATCTCCTGCCGCCGGGCGTGATTAACGTAGTGAACGGCGCGGGCGGGGAGATAGGCGAATATCTGGCAACCTCAAAACGTATCGCCAAAGTGGCGTTTACCGGTTCGACGGAGGTGGGCCAGCAGATCATGCAGTATGCCACGCAGAACATTATCCCGGTGACTCTGGAACTGGGCGGGAAATCCCCGAACATCTTCTTCGCGGACGTGATGGAGGAAGAGGATGCCTTCTTCGATAAAGCCCTGGAAGGGTTTGCGCTGTTTGCGTTTAACCAGGGCGAAGTCTGTACCTGCCCAAGCCGTGCGCTGGTGCAGGAATCCATCTACGAGCGCTTTATGGAGCGGGCCATTCGCCGCGTTGAGTCTATTCGCAGCGGTAACCCGCTCGATAACGTTACACAGATGGGGGCGCAGGTCTCGCACGGACAGCTGGAAACGATCCTCAACTACATCGACATCGGCAAGAAAGAGGGGGCGGATATTCTCACCGGCGGGCGTCGTAAGGTGCTGGGAGGGGATCTGCAGGACGGCTATTACCTTGAGCCGACGATCCTCTTCGGCCAGAACAACATGCGCGTTTTCCAGGAGGAGATTTTCGGCCCGGTGCTGGCCGTGACCACCTTTAAAACGATAGAGGAGGCGCTGGAGATTGCCAACGACACGCCGTATGGCCTGGGCGCAGGTGTCTGGAGTCGCAACGGTAATCTGGCCTATAAAATGGGCCGCGGCATTCAGGCCGGGCGCGTCTGGACCAACTGCTACCACGCCTATCCGGCGCACGCGGCCTTTGGCGGTTATAAGCAGTCGGGCATCGGACGTGAAACCCACAAGATGATGCTGGAGCATTACCAGCAGACCAAATGTCTGCTGGTCAGCTATTCTGATAAACCACTGGGGCTGTTCTAGTCGCCCAGCTCAGGCCGTCCGTGGGCGGCCTGAGCAATTTGCTGGCGCAGGCAGTTAAGGACGCCATCCAGAACGTATTGCACGCGCCAGGGCTGGTATTCGCGTTTGCGGAAGATGGCGGTCAGATCGAGCCACCACTCCTCCTGATGCGGGAAGCAGGGGACCAGCATGCCTTTCGTTAATTCTTTTTTCAGACTCTCTTTTGGTGCAAAAACAATCCCCAGATTATTTCTGGCCAGCTCCAGGGCCGTCTGCGTATTGTCGCAAATATAATTACCGGTCACCCGGTAGTCATGCACGTCATCGCTGCCGTGCACGCGGAAACGCCAGATGTTGGCATCATCGACCAGCATGGAGTCAATGAGAATACAGGAGTGATTAATTAAATCTTCAGGTCCGGTTAAGGGATGTTTATTTAAATATTCTACGGTTGCGAAGGCCGTAACGGAATATTTTGTCAGCACGCTGGCAACCAGACTTTCGTCTTTTGGCTGAGCATAGGTAATTAAAATGTCGCAGTCATCCGGAAAGGTAACGCCTTCTGAAAATTCATTCCGGTCCAGATTGTAGGTTTTCAGGGAGATGCGGATGTCGCCGATGTCTTCTATCTGATGGATCACGTGTCGCGCGAGGTAGGTCACGATACCTGTTGGGGCATAGATCGTCACTTTTCCGCGCTTTTCGTGCTTATAATCGGCAATGAAATTAACGAGCTGGCTGTTCTTATCCAGCGTGGCGTTCACGTAGGGGAGTAACGCTTCACCAAACTGGGTCAGGGCAAGCTGTCGCGTGGTGCGCTCAAAAACCTTGAGCCCAACCCGCGTTTCAAAATCAGACAGATATTTACTCACGTTGGCCTGCGCCATACCCAGCAGGGCGGCGGCATCACCAATGCTGTGGGTGGCGGCGATGACGGAGATAATTTTTAATTCGCGTGGTTTTAGCTGTAATGTACTCATCATGCACACCCATCTATATGATTTTATATATAATATTATATAAACCGCAGCGTTGCATTGGCAATTTTGTAACCATTATTATGCGCCTCGCTTGTTTGGCATTTAAATGGATTACATAGAATGACTATTAAATACAATTTACTCATCGCTGCCACGTTATTTGCATCAACGTCTGCCATGGCCGGTGAATTTTCACTTGGAGCGGGGGCTGTATTTAATGAGTCTCCATACAAAGGCTATAACGAAAATACGACTGCGGTACCGTTAATTAGCTACGAAGGCGATCGCTTTTACGTTCGCCAGACCACGGGCGGATGGATCCTGTGGAAAGATGCAAAAAATGAATTAAGCCTGACCGCAACGTGGATGCCGCTGCATTTCGACCCTGACGATAATGACGACCATCAGATGAAGCAGCTGGATGAGCGTAAAGCGTCCGCCTTCCTCGGCGGTGCGTACTACCGCCACGAAAGCTGGGGGTCGCTGAAAGTGGCGGTCTCTGGTGATGCCACGGATGAAAGCAGCGGCGTGATCGGCGAAGTATCATACTTCCGTCCAATCAAAATGGATCGCCTGACCCTGACGCCTTCTGTGGGTGTGTTCTACAGCGACGAAAGCTATAACGACTACTACTACGGCGTATCCGGCAGCGAGTCTCGCCGCTCCGGGCTGGATCAATACACTGCCGGTGACAGCTGGACGCCATACGTTGGTCTGGCGGCTAAATATCAGTTAACCCAGAAGCTGTATCTCAATGCCAGCGCGGTCTACACCGTGTTGCCTGACGACGTGAAGAATAGCCCGATGATCGACCGCGATGACAGCTTCGCGCTGATGACCGGCCTGACCTGGCGTTTCTGATGTGGTAAAGCCTGTTTACTCCCTCTCCCGTGGGAGAGGGATGGGGTGAGGGCAACAGGCCGCAGAAATTCAACCTTCATCCACCCAGATCCGCATTTCCCCTTCTCCCCGGTTCGCCCAACTGAACCACGGAATAAAGGTTAGCGTCTGAGGATGACGTTGTACCGGCGGGCGGTCATAGTGCCACAGCGCATCAGTGTCCTTCGTATGACAGCCCGTCCCCTCTGCCTGTATCAGCATCTTGTGCGCGAAAATGCCTTTACCTTCAAAGACCCGGAACGTGCTGTCAGGCGGCAAGGAAAGGTTATGCAGATTGGTGCCGTTATCCGCTTCTTCCAGACAGTAAACCAGCGGCCCGCGCTGTAGCGCGACTTTTCCCGCCTGCTGGCGTACCTGCGGGTTTCCGTACACCCGGCGAACCGGCATCGGTAGCGTCAGCGTGACGACATCCCCTTCTTGCCAGTTTCGGGTCAGGTAGATGTATCCCCGTGAAATTTCACCGGCAGCGTCTTCACCGTTCAACGATACCTCAGGCGCCGCGCACCAGTCCGGCAGGCGCAGGGCCAGGGTATGTTTCACCGGCGAAGGTGAGACGATCTCGATTTTCACCGCTTCCTGCCACGGATAATTACCGCCGATCCGCAGCGCCAGGGTTTCATCGCCAACCGGAATGACGACATCGTTGCCGACGTAGAGGTTAATAAAAAGCGCATCCTGGCGAACGGTATAAATATAATGCCCCAGCGACGTCAGCACGCGGGCGATATTCGGCGGGCAACAGGCGCAGCCAAACCAGCGCTGGCGGACGGGTTTCACGTGATCGTAGATATGGTTGAACGCCAGGGTTTTCGGATGGACTTCCAGCGGGTTCACATAGAAGAAGTGCTTACCGTCCAGCGCCATGCCGCCCAGCACCGTGTTGTATAGCGCGCGCTCCATTACGTCGGCGTAGTGGCCGTCGGCCTCCATTTCCAGCATCCGGCGGGCAAACATCATCAGGCCGATGGAGGCACAGCTTTCGGCGTACACCGTATCGTTGGGCAGATCGTAATCGCTGCTGAACGCCTCGCCGCTGCTTTGCGACCCAATCCCGCCGGTAATGTACAGCTGACGCTGCGCCATATTTTTCCACAGCCGCAGGCAGTCCCGCCGTTTACCCTCGTCATGGCTCAGGCGTGCCAGATGCGCCATGCCCGCCATCAGATAGACGAAACGTACGGCGTGGCCGGTGGCGGTTTGTTGCTCGGCAAGGGGTTGATGCGCCTGGCTGTAGGCCTTGTCCTTGACCATCCACGCCGGGCCATAGGTATTCCAGTACGACGTTCTGCCGCGCTTCTCGTATTCGATATCGTAGAAGTGAGGCTGGGTGCCGCGCTCCTCGATAAAGTATTTCGCCAGATTAAGGTACCGGGGCGCCTGCGTAACGTCATAAAGTCGCATCAGCGCCAGCTCGATTTCCGGATGGCCCGGATAACCGTGCAGCTGGTTTTCACCGGGGCCAAACACGCTGTCGATATGGTCCGCCAGCCTGCAGACCACGTCCAGCAGGCGGCGTTTTCCGGTCCCCTGAAAATACGCCACGCCCGCTTCAATCATATGTCCGGCGCAGTAGAGCTCGTGACATTCGGCCAGATTGGTCCAGCGCTCCTCAGGCGCTTTTACCGTAAAGTAGGTGTTGAGATAGCCATCCTCACACTGCGCCGCCGCGACCAGCTCAATCACCTCGTCGGCGGTTTTCTCCAGTTCAGCATCAGGCTTCTGGCACAGCGACCACGCTACGGCTTCCAGCCATTTCGCCACGTCGCTGTCCTGAAACACCATACCGTAGAATTCACCCTGCTCCAGACCTGCAGCTATGCGGAAGTTGCTAATGGCGTGGCTGGGTTCGGCTTCCGTCACGCGGTCATTTAGCGCATCCCACTGGTAGGGGATCACCACTTCACGGACCAGTCGTTGATACTGCCCGAGAAACGGGTCGTTAATTTTCAGCTTGTGCAGGTCGGGTTCCATTATGGACATAGCGTTCTCCTCAGGACGATACGTGACGCTGGCGCAGGTCGGTGGCAATGCGCGACATCATTGGGTTGTTGAGTTTGCACCAGCGGATGGAAACGGCCAGTAGCAGATGGAAAAGGGCGGGGAGCAGGGTCTCCATGGCGGTGATGCCCTGCAGCGAAGCCTGTGTCTGATTGCCCGTGCCCGGCTGGTAGGCGACGGCGATAAACACCAGGCTGATGATCCCGGCGCTGGAGGCCCACGCGAGCTTGATGAAAAACAGGTTGAAGGCGAAGTTCATGCCCGATGAGCGCACCCCGGTTTTCCATTCGCCGTAGTCGTCGGCAAAGGCCATCAGCGAGAAGTGCAGCGGCAGGGTGAAGCCCAGGATCACGCCGTTGCTTAAAATGACGATCAGCCAGAGCGTCTGGTGCGCCGGGCCTCCTGGCAGAAACCACATTCCCAGCGCAAGTGCGGCGAGCACCAGGTTGGTGTAGTAGTAGAGTTTGACGGTATCAATACGGCGCGACAGCGGGTTGACGATGACCGCCCCCAGAATGGCCGCAAAGGTCACCATCGTGAAAAACAGCGAGGTATAGGCGGTGCTGCCCTGCAGTACGTAGGTGATAAAGTACATGTATCCGCCGCCGCGAATGTTGAAAACGTTGATCAGCAGGAACGACATCACCAGCATCAGCAGCAACTGATCGTTTTTACGCAGTCCGGCCAGATGCTCCCGTAGGGTGAATTTGCCCATCAGCGCCAGCGGGACACGCTCGCGTACCCAGAAGAAGCAGCACAGAAACATCACCACGGCGATGGCGCACAGGACACCGACGCCAAGCTGATAACCTTTGGCAGCATCTCCCTGGCCTAATTCAGCGACCAGCCAGGGCAGGCCTACGGAGACCAAAAATCCCGCCACGCCGCACAGCACGAAGCGCCAGGACTGGCAGGAGATCACCTCGTTATGGCGGGTGGTCATGGTATTAATCAGCGCGCAGTAGGGAACGTTGATGGCGGTATAGCCGACGGACAGCAGCAGATAGGTCCCGAATGCCCAGGCGATTTTCACGCCCATGCTGGCCTCGGGAACGGTGAAGGTCAGCACGCCGATAACTCCGATCGGGAAGGCGACCCACAGCTGCCATGGGCGAAAGCGCCCCCAGCGGCTCTGCGTGCGGTCGGCAATAATGCCCATGACCGGATCGGAAATAGCGTCAAATACGCGCAGGGCAATAAAGAGCGTACCCACGAGCGCAGGCGTCAGACCAAAAATATCGGTATAGAAAAAGGTCAGAAAATTCATGATCAGGCAGGTAATCACCGTACCGCCCGCGTCGCCCAGGCCGTAGCCAATTTTTTCGCGCACGGACAAACGGTCATTTATCGCCTGTTGTGTAACGTCAGACTCTGTAATCGGTGTGGAAGTCATCGGGTAACTCCTCGGTAATCGAATTTATTATCGTATTTGTGCAAGGTACCTGATTATTCTGCACTGAATGGGGAGGCCAACAAGGGAAGGGAAAAGTATAAAAAGATGACGATTCCGACCTGATGATAAAAATGTGATTCCGATCGGGCCGTCGGGCCATTATTTATTAATAATCAATGGATGCATTTAATAATGGCGGGATTAAAAGCGAAATGGTGAATATAAATGCTTGAATTATCCATAGCGTTTCCGGTTAAGGTTCAAAACGGTGGGTTGTTTATTTCCCGGGGTGTGGGCCGCCATCCTGCGCGTAAATTAACATCGTGGGAGATTATTTTTGTCGAAAAAGGGACATTAACGATCCAGGAAGAAAATACGGTATTTGACGTGAAGGCGGGCGAGAGTTTGCTGCTTTGGCCTGGCAGGCGACATGTAGGCGTCGGCGACTTTCCCGCCGATCTGAAATTTTACTGGCTGCATTTTGAGGTTGAGCATCACCTGCCCCGATTACCCAATCTGGCAATCGAACAACACTGCCGCGTGAGGGATGCCCAGTATGTGATTTCTCTTTTTCGCCAGTTCCTGAGCGAGCAGGAGAAATTACAGCGAAGCGTGGCGCTGGAAATCATTTTATTACTGATTTTGCAGCAAATTTCCCTTTCGTCAGGCTATGAAGACAACGCAGATGAAGCCGGTGCAGCAATGGCGTGGAAGGCGAAGCAGCTTATTCGCACGCAGTTCCATTTACCGCTTTCTACCTCGCAACTGGCAAAAGCATTGCACTGTAATGCGGATTATCTGGGGCGCGTGTTTCGCCGGACCTTCCATTTAACCCTGACGGAGGCGATACATCGCCAGCGCGTCAGGGCGGCAGAAAAATTGTTGCTGAATGACTCTGCATCGCTCACCGAAGTGGCAACGCGGTGTGGTTTTAATGACGTGGGCTATTTTCGGCAGATCTTTTCGAAGCATACCGGGTTAACTCCCGCCGTCTGGAAACGGCGGTACTGCAAGGAACACATTAATTCCGGATGATCACTGTCCGTAATAGGCATTCGCTCCATGCTTGCGCAGATAATGCTTGTCGAGCAGTTCCTGCTGCATAACCGGAAGCTGTGGCGCGAGCTGGCGTGAGAACAGGCCCATATAGGCGCACTCTTCCAGCACCACGGCATTGTGAACCGCATCGGCAGCGTCATTACCCCAGGCGAACGGACCGTGGGAGTGGACCAGCACCGCCGGGATCTGCATCGGGCTAAGATCGCGCTCCTCGAAGGTTTTGATGATCACTTCACCCGTCTGGTATTCGTATTCCCCTGCAATCTCTGCCGTGGTCATCAGGCGCGTGCAGGGGATGGTCCCGTAGAAATAGTCCGCGTGCGTGGTACCCCAGGCCGGTAAATCCAGCCCCGCCTGGGACCAGATAGTGGCGTGGCGCGAATGGGTATGCACGATGCCGCCAATCTCCGGGTAACGACGATACAGCGCAAGATGGGTAGGCGTGTCTGAAGAGGGCTTTTTATTCCCCTCAATAACCTGGCCCGTGGCGATATTCACCACCACCATATCCTCCGCCGTCATCACGTCGTATTCCACACCGGACGGTTTAATGACCATCATGCCGCTTTTGCGGTCCACTGCGCTGACGTTCCCCCAGGTAAACGTCACCAGCTGGTGGGCGGGCAGCGCCAGGTTTGCTGCCAGTACCTCGGCTTTAAGTTCGTCTAGCATGTCATGCCTCCTTCCTGCATACGGGCTTCAATCCAGCGGCGCGCCTGGATAATCTCCAGCACCGGCTCTTTTGCTTTTTCGGTCCACATTTCAATCAGAAATGCGCCGCGATAGTTCAGTTGATGCAGCGTGTTAAACACGCCAACGAAATCGACGCAACCCTCGCCAAACGGCACGTCGCGGAACTGCCCGGGGCTTTGTGCGGTGACGGGCTGGGTATCTTTCAGGTGAATAGCCGCAATGCGGTCAATGCCCAGCGTCAGCTCGGCGGTGACGTCGTTACCCCACGCGCTCAGGTTGCCAACGTCCGGATAAACGCTGAACCACGGTGAGGCGAGCATGTCGTCCCACTTTTTCCATTTGCTGATGGAATTCATAAACGCGGTGTCCATGATCTCCACCGCCAGCATCACCTGTGCGGCGGCGGCCTGTTCTACGGCCCAGGCCAGCCCGTCGGCAAAGCGCTGTTGCGTCCCCTCGTCATGCGCTTCGTAATAGACGTCATACCCGGCAAGCTGGATGGTGCGAATGCCTAAATCACGCGCCAGCCTGATGGCTTTGCTCATGATCTCACGGGCGCGTTCGCGCACGGTTTCATCGCGGCTGCCAAACGGGAAGCGACGGTGGGCAGACAAGCACATAGAGGGGATCGCCACGCCGGTTTCCAGCATCGCTTCCACCAGAGAGGCGCGCTGCGTGGTGCTCCAGTCGAGGCGTGATAATCGCTCGTCGGTTTCATCGACAGACATCTCGACAAAATCGAATCCGCAGCTTTTCGCCAGTACCAGCCGCTCGGGCCAGGAAAGATCTTTTGGCAGCGCTTTTTCGTAAATACCTAACGGATGCTGACGCATGGTTACGCTCCCCAGATGTCGCGAATATGCGAATGGAATGCCTGTGCCACCTGCGGTGGATTGGCGGCACCTGCCAGCGCGCGTCCGGCAATAAAGGCTTTGACGTTGATTTGCTTAAACAGCGGCAGGTCGGCGGGGGTGATACCGCCGGTAACCGAAAGCTGCAAACCGATATCGGAGAGCGCTTGCATTTTTGCGAGATCCGCCTCACCCCACTGCTGGCCGCTCGCCTGTGCGTCACGTCCGCGGTGATAAATGGCCTGCTTCACGCCGATGCGATGCCATGCGCGAGCATCGTCCAGCGTCCAGTGGCCAAAGAGCTCCATCTGGATTTCTCCCCCGCGGCGCAGGGCTACCTCGTGACCGCGTTCAACGGTGGCCAGCGGGGCGGCGCAGATGATGGTCATCCAGTTTGCACCCGCGCCAAATGCCTGCTCTGCCAGCGTTTCTCCGGCATCGGCCACTTTCCAGTCTGCAACGATGATTTTATCCGGGCACTGCTCGCGCAGGGCGCGCACGGCGTTTAGCCCTTCGGTCAGGCACAAAATGGTGCCCGCTTCGACGATATCAACGTGATCGGCAAGCGTCGCGACATCACGCTGCGCGGCCTGAAGAGAGGTATGGTCGAGCGCCAGCTGCAGTAATGGTCGGCTCATAGGTTGTTCTCCTTAACTCGGGCGTGATAGCCCTGTAGTGCTGAAATCAGTAGCTGATAGCGCTGATACTTGCGCTGATAGGCCGCATGGGCGCGCATGTCAGGCTCAATGACACGAATGTCGTGTCGGAGGGCGCATTGCGCCGTATGGAAATCGGGATACACGCCGGTGCCGACCAGGGCGGCCAGCGCCGCGCCAGAACAGCCGGTCTCTTCTACCTGTGGCAGTTCAATCGCCAGCCCGCTGACGTCCGCAAGCATTTGCATCCATACGTCCGAATGGGTTGGACCCCCCGTCACGCGCAGGGCATGAACGTGGGTAAAGCGTTCGAGCATGCGGTTGAGGTGGGTCATGTGGCAGAACACCACGCCCTCATAAACCGCCTGCAGCAGGTGCGCGCGGGTGTGTAGCGCCTGCATCCCGTAGAAGCCGCTGGTCATCTCCAGCCCGGCGTTGCTGCCATAGAGGAACGGCAGAAAGTACACATCGCTTTCGGCTTTCGGCAGGCTGGCGACGGCGTGGTTGATCTCGCTGAACGACATGTCGCCCCACTGCGCGGTGAGCCACTCAAGGTTGCCGGACGAGGTCGGGCTGGCTTCGTGAACGATGTACTGCTGCGGATGCACGTAGCGGCCATAAACGTAGGGGAAGGGTTCGTTGCTGCGAAGTGCACTGGCGATCCCGCTGGTGACGGCCCAGGTGCCCATCACGGCGTTCAGCGTGTGCTCGTCCTGCAGTCCGGCGCAGAGCGCGGTGGAAACCACATCAAACAGTCCCCCCACGACGGGCGTGCCCGCCGCGAGACCGGTAAGGGCGGCTGCCTGAGCGGTGATTTCCCCGCAGATTTCTGCTGAACCGACAATCGGCGGCAGGGCGCCGTCAATCTCGCTAATCCCGAGCCAGCGCGTAAGCTGCGGGTCATACTGCCCGGTATTCATGTCGTAGAGATTGGACTCGGAGATGTTGCTCTCTTCGCAGCCCTTCACGCCGGTCAGGCACCAGCGCAGATAGTCGTGCGCCATCATCACGCAGCCAATCTGCTGATAGCGCTGCGGCTCGTTCTCTTTGACCCAGCGCAGAAGCGAGGCCGGATGCCCGGTCCACAGCGTCTGGCGCGTATGCGGGTAGAGTTTTTCGGGAATGCCGTCCTGCTGCCAGCGCTGCACAATCTCCAGTGCCCGGCGATCGGAGGAGAGGATGGCGTTGCCCAACGGTTGGTCCTGTTTATCGAGCAGAAACAGCCCTTTACCTTGAGCAGAAATGCCGACCCCATTGATCTGGTTGCCGTTTACGCCTGCATTCTTGAGCAACGCGGCGATGGTTGCGTGGCAGTGCTGCCACAGCTGATGCATATCCCGCTCGGCGTAGCCCGCTCGCGGGCTGAGCGTGGCAACGGAGCGGCGTTCGATACTGACTTCTTTGCCCTGGCTGTTGTATAAACCGGCTTTCAGATAAGTACCGCCACAATCGATACCCAGCCAGAAGGTCTCTTTTTCACTCATCTTCATCTCGCTTAATTGCCGGGTGGCGCTGCGCTTACCCGGCCTACGGTTTGGTTTTCTCCCTCTCCCAGTGGGAGAGGGCTGGGGTGAGGGCATCAGGCCGCACGTTTATGGGGATTTACCGTGGGATTGGGCTCTGCCCCGGCATCGCATTTCGCCGGCAACAGCAGGGCCAGCAGCGACGCCAGCGCGAGTGAAACGGCCAGGCAGTAGACGCCCGCATCTTTGCTGTACAGGGTGATCAGCACGCCAACGGCATACGGGCCACAGAAGCCACCGAGGTTGCCCAGGGCGTTGATCACGCCGCGCGCGCCGCCCGCCATCTCTGCGCTAAACAGTCTTGCCGGGATCGTCCAGAACACGCCGGCGGCGGATTGCAGGAAGAAACCGCAGCCCACCAGTGCGGCATAGGCCAGCCAGATGTTTGCTTTCAGGGCTACGGAGAGGAACATGCAGAGCGCGAAGCCAATCAACGGCAGGGAGACAAACAGCTTGCGCTTGCCGGTGCGGTCAGAAAGCGAGGAGAACAAGAACATGCCCGCAATGGCGCCGATGTAGGGCAGGATAGCGAGCATCCCCACCTGACCAATGCTGGTGTGCGTCAGCTCCTTCAGAATGGTCGGCAGCCAGAGGGTGTAACCATAAATCCCGGTCTGATAGAAGAAATTCAGGGCGATCAGTTGCCACATGGTTTTGTCAGACAGCACCGCGCTGAGCGAGGCATTTTTCACCTCTTTTCCGGCGATGGCCTGCTGTTCAGCCGCCAGCGTTTGTACCAGATAGTTTTTCTCGGCCGCTGAGATCCAGCGGGCTTCCTGCGGACGGTCGTAGACCGTGAATGCCCAGAGCACCAGCACAACAATGGACATCAGACCTTCAATGATGAACAGCCAGCGCCAGTCAAGCGCGGTGATAATCCAGCCCGACAGCGGGGCGGTGATTATCCCGGCGATGGGTACGAACATGATCACAATTGCGTTGGCGCGACCGCGTTCGGCATCCGGGAACCAGTTGCTAATCATGGTGAGCACAACGGGTAGCATCCCGCCTTCCGCCACGCCGAGTAAGAAGCGCAGCACCAGCAGCTGGTACTGATTCGTCACGAGACCCGTGAGCACCGAGATCACTGCCCAGGCGACCAGTGACCAGCCGATAAATTTCTTGCCGCTACCGTGCACCGCAATCTTGCCGCCGGGTACCTGCAGGAACAGATAGCCGATAAAGAATATGCCGCCCGCGAGGCCTGCCATGGTGGCGGTAATACCTAATTCTTCGTCCATCCCTCCCGGCATTGCAAACGCGATATTCACGCGGTCCATATATGAAATAATACAGGCGATAAGAATAGGAGGAATGATTCTTAGCCAGCGCTGGCGCGGAATGTCCGCATGTAGAGCATGAGTAGAAATATTCATAGTTAATCTCTCAGTAGGTAACCGGAATAAACTTTTCTTATTGTTATTGCGTTGCTTTATTCATTGCGCTGATACCGTCGCGCAAAATGGCGATGCGATGGCTGACATCAGCATTAGCATTTATTTCCAGTAATTTAATACCGGAGAATTTCAACGTTGCGGCGCTCGCCGCAGTAAAGAGTGCTTTTGCACGTTCAGTGGACATCAGACTGTCGGCACAGAAGGAGGAAAATGGCGCGTGCAGATCCTGCCATTCACCGTATTCCCCACCGGGGGTGGTGCCTGAAAACATCAGCGCACCCAGTTTCCCGGCATTAAGCGCGGCCTGAACGTGGTCAAGGGGAAGGGTGGTGTTACGGCCTTCGATGGCCGACCGCGCCCAGTTGATGCAGACGCTGATATCCGTGTCTTTCACCACCTCCAGCACCTGCTCCAGTGGCAGGAAGCCCTTGCGCGGTGCCGGGCCGTTCATGGCATCGCAGTGTTCCAGCACCAGATCGCAGTCCCAGTCCCAGCCCGCGATTTCCCGAACCGAGCGGGAAAACGCTTCTGTAGTCTGTTCGACGGAAGCATTGCCCGCCTGCGGGGCGGCCTGCATTTCCAGAGCAATCACTTTGCCCGGATAACGGGCATTCACGGCGTTAATTTTCTGGTGCAGATGTCGGTAAAAGTCCACGCATGCTTTACGCTGCGCGTCGTCAGCCGAGGCCAGGCCAAATGCGCCGTTGCTGCCGCGGCGGCGCATGGTTTCCATTACTGCCGTGACCACGATTTGCCAGTCCCCCGGGGTATGGCGGAACAGCCATTCGTCACCAAGGGGATGAAGATTTTCAAGGCAAGGCTGTTCCAGCCCGCGAATATTCGGCGTGTCGGAAAGTTCCCGCCAGAAGGTTTGTTCTTCTTGTTCCCCTTTCTGGTGAAACGAGGGTGCGCAGGGGTACGCACCAATAATAAAACTGGTGTTGGTCATTTCGCGTTCCTGTATTTATACCCGTCATACTTCAAGTTGCATGTGCGTTGGCTGCGCTCGTTCACCCCAGTCACTTACTTATGTAAGCTCCTGGAGATTCACTCTCTTGCCGCCTTCCTGCAACTCGAATTATTTAGGGTATATCAGAAAATTAATCTAATTCGCTAATTGCCACTTTCACCACAATTTTACGAATTGTGGTTTCCTTGTTTTTAATACAAGCAGGACGGTGCACATCCTGCGGAAAAAATATGGCATAGCTGCCGGGTGTCATTTCGATAAACGACTCATTTTCACTGTCGTGATAAAAAATAATATCGCGCTGTTCCAGCAATGATTCGCTTATTTCGTTATTACCAGTATCAATCGCGATACCGATTTTCTCTTCACCCCAGGCCAGGAACTGGATATCCAGATAGCGGCGATGCACTTCCGGGCGATTCTCGTGCAGATCCTTTGTTGTCAGATCCAGAACTTGGGCAAAAATGTTGCGACCTTCAATTTCTACTACGCCTGGCGCCAGGAGAGTGAAATCCGTCGTGCGCAGAAAATGAAGGGCTTTTTCAATTGCCCGCGGCAGGCGACACGGATTTGGCTGGGAAATATGTCCGAATATCATGGCCCACTCCTTACAGAGACTGGATTTTCGCCCACACGCTGTCGTCAACCGTGATGCCGTTGCAGCGGTTCTCTTCAAGTAAACGGGTAAATTCATGCCCCGGCAGGCGGATGGCGACATTCTCATCCGCGCGTTCGGCGGTGGTGATGAAGTCCATAATGCGCTGCAGTTTGGCATCGCGGGTTGGGCCATCGATCAGACGATCCACCTCAATGGCGATGAAGATCTGCGATACGCCGTACTCGTCGCTGTTGTCCTGGGTCACTTCCGCGACGGAAGATCCGTTTGAGAGCAGGGTGGCGATCATATCGAGGACGATGGATAAGCCGGATCCTTTCCAGTAGCCCATGGGCAGAATACGGCGGTTTTTCTCGATCACGCCCGGCTCTCGGGTGAGATTGCCCTCGTCGTCAAAGCCGCCATCGACCGGCAACGCGCGCCCGGCCAGGCGGTTCACCTCCAGCATGCCGTAGGAGAACATCGACATCGACATGTCGACCATGGTGATAGGGTTCGACGGAATGGCAACGATCAGCGGGTTCGTGCCGATGCAGCATTCTTTTGATCCCCACGCGGGCATCACGGCAATCGAGTTGGTCCAGCAAATGCCGATATAGCCCTTCTCCGCCGCCTGCCAGCCGTAGCTGCCGCCGCGCATCCAGTGGTTCGCGTTACGCAGTGCCACCAGACCAATGCCGTGATCGGACGCCAGCTCGGTGGCGCGATCCATCATCTTCTTCGCCGTCAGGTTGCCAATGGAGCGCTGCGCATCCCACTGTTCGATGGCGCCTAATGTCATCACCCGTTTGGGCTGGGCGTCAGGAATGATATCCCCTGCATCAAGCTGCTGAATAAAGCGCGGGAAGCGGTTCACACCATGCGAATAGACGCCGGATTCCGTGGTGCGGGCAAACATCTCGGCGCAAGCGTCTGCGGTTTCCGCTTTTATGCCGCGATCGAGCAGAACCCGATTGAACGCCGCTTTCAACTCTTCGAAGGTCACTTTCATCCCTGTTCTCCTGTTCTTTTAAGGGCAAGTGTGAGTGCTTTTTTATCGCTAAATTCCACTATGCGAAATCTGATTTCAAATATAGCGATCAAATTTTGTCAGATCAACGACATTCATGTTTTTCAAAATCGATTAAAATCAACTGGTTGTGTTTTTTCTGTTGAGATCGTGAACTGACCCACACTTTGCGCTACCATCAGGTCGCGATGAAAAGGAGCCATGTAATGAGCATGAAAGAGAGCGAAATGACGCAAGAAAAAGAGAGGCCAGCAGGCAGCCAGAGCTTGTTTCGTGGCCTGATGCTGATTGAGATCCTCAGCAACTATCCGAACGGGTGTCCGCTTGCGCATTTATCGGAACTGGCGGGGCTGAACAAGAGCACCGTGCACCGCTTGCTGCAGGGGCTACAGTCGTGCGGGTACGTGACCCCGGCACCCGCCGCGGGAAGCTATCGCCTGACCACCAAATTTATCGCCGTCGGGCAAAAGGCGCTGTCGTCGCTGAATATCATTCACGTGGCCGCTCCGCACCTCGAAGCGCTGAACATTGCGACCGGCGAGACGGTGAACTTCTCCAGCCGGGAAGATGACCACGCAATCCTGATTTATAAGCTCGAACCGACAACCGGTATGCTGCGCACGCGCGCCTATATCGGCCAGCATATGCCGCTCTACTGCTCCGCGATGGGCAAGATCTACATGGCGTTTGGCCATCAGGATTACGTGGCGAGCTACTGGGAAAGCCACCAGGAACAGATCCAACCTTTGACGCGCAACACCATCACTGAACTGAGCGCCATGTATGATGAACTGGCGGAAATTCGCGATCGCAGCATGGCGATGGACAAAGAAGAGAACGAGCTGGGCGTCTCCTGTATTGCCGTGCCGGTGTTTGATATTCACGGCCGCGTCCCGTATGCGATCTCTATCTCGCTATCGACGTCGCGCATGAAGCAGGTGGGCGAGAAGAACCTGCTCAAACCGCTGCGCGAAACGGCAGAGGCTATCTCAAAAGAGCTGGGTTTTAACGTACGCGAGGCGTAACAGATGAACCGATTTATCATGGCGGATGCGGAAAAATGCATCGGGTGCCGCACCTGTGAAGTGGCCTGTGCGGTCGCGCATCAGGACGATTTCACCGCGCAGGCTTTTACCTCCCGCCTTCGGGTGGTGAAAGGGGACGCCTGCACAACGGCGGTGGGGTGCCATCAGTGCGAGGACGCCCCCTGTGCCAACGTCTGCCCAACCCATGCCATCAGCCGTACGGCGGGCGCCTGGCTTGTTGAGCAGACGCGCTGTGTTGGCTGCAAGAGCTGTATGGTCGCCTGTCCGTTTGGGGCGATGCAGGTACGGCTGGTGGGAAACAGGGCACAAGCGCTGAAATGTGATTTGTGCCGTCATCGCGAAGGCGGACCGGCCTGCGTGGAGGCCTGTCCAACCCACGCGCTGCACTGCGTTGATCCTGTCAGTATTCGGGCTGAAAGGCTTACTGCATTTTATTGAAATTCCACGTAAACGTCAGACTGTAGCGCCAGTCTCTGTTGCGACTGTCTGTCGGAACATCCCCTACGGGTCTTGCCGCCTCAACCGTGACGCTATAGTGGCGGGTATCGCCTACCATCACGCCGGCCGCCACTGACCCGAGCCGCTGATGAGGCAAGCCGGAGGTGTTAAACCAGGTTTGCGCGGTATCGGCCAGGATGTAGGGCTGGATTGTGGCAAGCCAGGTACTCTCTTTTCGCATCTGGATATAGCGCAGTTCTACCTGCCCGCCATAGCCGTAATCACCGCTTGCTTCACTGTCCTGGTATCCACGGCCAAACCGCTGGGCACCGAAGCTAACGCGTTCGGGTTCTGGCAACGTGTTATTTGACCAGTCTCCCTCCCAGGATGTTGAAAGCCGCCACTTGTCGGCAAACAGCCAGGCTGCGTCCAGATAGCTTTTCGTGAGCGTAAAATTCATATCGGGTCTGGGGGCCGAGACGATATCGGCACCCATCGCATCCATACCCTGACGTACGTTGAGACGGCCGCTGATGCTGGCGGTTGTGAACTGATGCGCACCATTAACGCCCACTTCCAGCGCCGGATAACGCGCGTGTTGGTTGACGGAGTCCAGACGATAGGTTTTGCCCTGCAGTCTGGCCTGAAGAGCATAATCATCCTGGCGGTCGGTGTAATCAAAACCGCCGGTCAGATTAATTTGTGATTTTTGCGTCAGCAGCAGGGGATAGCCAAACGTCACGCCACCGTTGTATTGCGTTGTTTTTTGCTTCGAATCGACGCTGATATTATTCGGCAAAGAGAGCAGGGGCGAAAAATCTCGCGGATCTTCGCGGTAATAGCTGCCTTTGAGCTGCATCGTCAGCCCTTCATCGTTTAAAAACTGCTGCCAGTTGAGCCCAACATAGTTTTTTCGCGTGTTGCTATCTAACGGCACAAGCGTGGCCACGCCAAGCTGATCGCCATAACTTGTCATGTTGCTGAGCGTGCCGTTCAGCATCATTAAATCTTGCCCTTTACGGGTATCGATCGTCGAGGCGATATTCCAGCTCCGCTCCTGGTTGCCGGTTATTTGCATTGCCGCCGCGCCATAGATATTGGTTGGCAACTGTGCGTTAGCCGTGACCGGAACGTTCGGGGTGCGCGTCATCAGCTGGCTGTAGCGATCGAACGTATCCTGAGACAGCGGTTTTTCCGCCATGATTTTTTCGGACAAACGTTTAAGACGTTCGGCGATGTGCGGGTTATTACTGGTGATGTCGCTGTGAGCGACATAGCCTTCAACCAGAACAATTTTAATATTTCCCTGCTGGAAATTATTATCGGGCAGCCAGGCATAGGAGAGCGGAAAACCGTCGGCCTTATAGCACGCCGTAATATCGTTTACCAACCCGGTGAGCGTTTTTAGCGGCACGGTTTTTCCGGCGTAAGGCCTGAAGGGCTGAAGTAATTCCTGCAAGGGATAACGCGTGCCGCCAATAAACTGAATGTGATTAATGGTAATGGGCGTTTCAGGCGTCAGCGTTGACTGAGGTTTTTCTATTTTGACTTTCGGCTGCGGGACGGCCTCCGTCTGTTCGGGGGCAACGTTACGAGAAACTTGCGCCGGGTTATCAGGGTTAATAATAGAGGGCAGTGTATCGGCGCGGGCCATGCTCAGCACAACCAGCCCCGTCAGCGAAAAAAGGAAGTGGTGTTTCATCGCGCTATCCCTGTTCATCATTCCCGGTTAGGGGGAGTGTCGCTGTATAAAGCGCCCCTGAACCAGGGGCGCAGAATGACAATAAGCAGGTTACTGTTTTGGCGTCAGCAGACCGGTGGTTAACGTGTTGAGTCCGTTAATCGGGTTTGTCGTAGAAGTGTTTTGGGTTGTGCCTGCATTGGCCGTTACACCCGCAGTCAGCGTATTGAGGGTGGTATTGACCGTAGTGCTCAGGCTATTGTTTGTGGCTGTCACATTGGCATCGGCCGTCAGAGATCCTGTGCCGCTGCCTCCGGTGGTTGATGTGGGTTTCACTAGCGTACCGCTATCCGTGACCGTCTGGCCTACATTTTGAACGACCTGACCGACACCGCTAAGCCCGCTATTGCTGCTGCTAATGTTGGTCCCCACGCCGCTGACGGTGCCACCCACCTGGGTCAGCAGACCGTTGACAGGTGTGCCGAGACCCGTTGTGGTGCCCACGCTTTGCGTCACGCCTTGTACCCCGCCCAGCGTCTTGTTAGCCAGGGCCGTGGTATCGGTTGTTACCTGAGTGACCGCTGGGCTGCTTACCGTGTTGGTGAGACCCGTGCCGGTGTTACTGACCAGTTGCCCGGTGCTGTTGACCACGCTGCCCGTCAGGCCGGTTACGCCGCTGACCGGTGTTCCGGAAGTGGAACTCGCCAGGCCCGTACCTACCGTTGAAACGGTATTGCCAAGGGAGGTGACCGACGTGGTCACGCCTTTAACTGTGGTACCCACACCGTTCGGGTTGTTTGGATCGCCAACGCCAGTCGTGACGCCTGTCCCCACGGTGGACACGGCACTGCCAACACCGCTGACGGTGGTTGAAACGGTTGATGTGACGGGATTATTTGTCGGAAGCTGGCTTCCAAGGCCATCCACCGTCGATCCGACGCTGGTTACGGTTTTACCGGCATCACCCAGTATCGTATTTACGCCTGCGGTAGTGGTTCCGCCACCGCCCGTATTGCCTGTTCCGGTTCCTCCGCTGCCATTGCCTCCTGAGCCTGAGCCCGATCCTGAACCAGAACCCGTTCCGCCACCAGCGCCTGTCCCGGTACCTGAACCCGTCCCGGTACCCGAGCCGTTGCTGCCCGAACCGCCATTGTTCGCGGTCGTGCCACTTCCATCACCTGAGCCGCTGCTGCTTCCCGTCGCAGGGTTATTTTTGGCCGTTGAGTGATGAGAGCCGCCACCGCTTCCACTGCAGGCAGAAAGAGAGAACGCGAGCAGTACCGCAACAGCGATAGCGCTGATGCGACTAACATTATTAGGTAGCATATGAATACTCCACGCAAAAGAACGCCGAGCGGCGTATTAGTGAGTATATGCCCTATTTTTAAATATGCATGAAAGTGACTCTGGAAGGTATTTCCCTGCGTTGCGGAGGGTTATTTCAAAATAACAATAAGTTAAGATCTTTAATCGATGCTTAATTATTGAGGGGAAAGTTAGTGAGCGTAAATTAAAGGAATATTCCTAAGGAAACTCAAGGGGGATGATAAATAAAACGCTACAGGATATATCCTTAATATAAGATTAAGATCACGGAAAAATAAGGCTCTTCATTTGAAGAGCCTTATTATTTAACAATTGCCTTCGCGCCAGGCTTTTTCGATCTCTTCGGCGAGAATTTTAACACCCGCTTCGATTTTTTCCGGATCGGGGACGTAGTTCATGCGCATGCACTGATGGGTATGCGGCCACGGCTTATCCAGACCTGGGAAGAAATAATCGCCCGGCACCATCAGTACGCCGCGCTTTTTCAGGCGCTGGTAAAGCAGTTCGGTGGTGATAGGTAAATCCTTAAACCACAGCCACAGGAAAATTGCCCCTTCCGGTTTGTGGATAAGACAACGTTCTTCCGGCAAGTAGCGACGAAGTGTCGCGATCGTCTCCTGAACGCGCTGGTAGTAGAAAGGCTTGATCACGTCATTCGACAGACGCAGCAGGTCCTTGCGTTTGATCATTTCGCACATCATCGCCGGGCCAATGCCGCCCGGAGAAAGGCTGATAATGCCGTTCATATTGGTGATGGCGGTGATGATTTTCTCATTAGCGATGATGATGCCGCAGCGGCTGCCTGGCAGACCCAGCTTAGAGAGGCTCATGCACAGGACAATGTTCGGGTTCCACAGCGGACGTGCTTCGCTGAAGATAATGCCCGGGAACGGTACGCCGTAGGCGTTATCGATCACCAGCGGGATGCCGTGCTGATTTGCCAGCGCATCCAGCTTCATCAGTTCGTCATCGGTGATCACGTTGCCCGTTGGGTTAGTCGGGCGCGATACGCAGATCATGCCCGTCTCTTCGCCAATATGCAGGTGTTCAAAATCGACGTGATATTTGAACTGGCCTTCCGGCAGCAGCTCAATGTTTGGGCGCGCGGAGACGAACAGATCCTCTTCCAGGCCGGAATCAGCGTAGCCGATATACTCCGGTGCCAGCGGGAACAGCACTTTTTTGGTGGTGCCGTCGGCGCGACGTCCTGCGAACAGGTTAAACAAGTAGAAAAACGCGCTCTGGCTGCCGTTTGTCAGTGCAATATTCTGTGGTTCGATATCCCAGCCCAGCTCGTCACGCAGCATTTCGGCGAGGAGTGCCAGCAGTGCGGTTTTACCCTGCGGGCCGTCGTAATTGCAAAGCGCATCGGTTGCTTTGCCGCTTTCCAGCATCTGAGCGAGCAGGGTCTGGAAATAGGTATTCATCTCCGGGATTTGAGCCGGGTTTCCGCCGCCGAGCATGATTGCGCCCGGTGTGCGCAGCCCGTCGTTGAGGTCCTCCATCAGGCGAGTAATGCCTGAATGGCGGGTAAATTTGTCGCCGAAAAGTGAAAACGTCATAGCAGGTGATCTGTCGAGCTTATTTTGAAAGTGGGTAACCATAACGCTAGCACCGTGTTGGTGCAAATCGGGTGGTGTGGTCGGATTTGTTGTTTTATAGGGTGGAAGTGTGTTTTTGTAGTGAATAGTTCTGGTGGAATTCCCCTCACCCCGGCCCTCTCCCCAAAGGGGCGAGGGTGAAAGACTGCACCGTGCAATCCCCTCTCCCCTCTGGGGAGAGGGTTAGGGTGAGGGGGCTATTGATTACCCGCCCATACCACCATCACCTTATCGCCCTTGTGCTCGCGCACGAAGCCATACCCCTCTTTTAGCGACAGCGTGGTTTGTTTGCCTTCACCAATCGCCGGGTGACGGGCGCGGAACTGACCCAGCGTTTGCCAGTGGGCGACGGTTAAGGCCTGCTTGCCCGTGACGTCCTGCCAGTTCATATCCGAGCGGGTGCCCTGCAGCGGGTCGGAGCCTGTCGGCCCGAATGGACGCTCGGACTCATCCCCGTAATAGATTTGCACGCTGCCCGGTGCCAGCAGAAGCAGCTCCGCCGCGCGCTGACCCCCTTCGCGGAACAGGCGCGTATCATGGGATGAGAGGTAGCTCAGCACGTTGAAGCTTTGCAGTTTCTCCGCCATCTGCTGCCAGGTGAGATCCATATCGGCCAGACAATCCACCGCTTTTGCCGCCTGCTCCTGATAATCAAAGTTAATCATCGCGTCAAAACCGTGGCGGTAATAATCGCTCTGCATGACGCCGTGGCCCCAGGATTCCCCGGTCATCCAGAACGGTGCGTTGTCGAGCTTTTTATCCGGGTGAGCACCTTTCCAGGCGGCCAGCGCCTGGCTTGCCTGGTCTTTCAGCTGTTGCCAGGCCGCAAGCTCAACGTGTTTCGCGGTATCCACCCGGAAACCGTCGATGCCGTAGTCACGTACCCACTGGCTGAGCCAGTGGGTCAGGTAGTCGCGCGGGGTATAGCCCGGAATCGCTTTCGCGTGGGTATCGGGCTTGTGTTGATAGAAATTGGGTAATCCGGAAGGGACGGTGGATTCCGTTTTCAGGTCGGGCAGGAACGCCAGCGACATCGTTAAATCGTCGAAGCCGGGATTATCGTAATCACCGATGTCGGTACGGATCCATTTCTTGCCCCACCATTTTTCCCATGCGGCCTTGTCGCTGAAGTTGATGTAGTCGTTGAAGCTATGCCAGGTCTGGCCTGCGCCAGGCGTCCAGTCCGTCCAGCGTTCTCCCAGCGTCTTTTTCAGCTCGTCACCCTGCAGGTACAGGGCACCAAACTGAAATTCCTGCATGTCTGCCAGCGTGGCATAGCCAACGTGGTTCATGACGATATCAAACAGGATGCGAATGCCGCGCTTATGCGCCTCATCAACAAGCTGACGCAGGTCATCCTCGGTGCCCACGTTGGCATCGAGCGTTGTCCAGTCCTGGGTGTAGTAGCCGTGGTAGGCATAATGCGGGAAATCACCTTTGGTTCCGCCGCCTACCCAGCCGTGGATCTGCTCAAGCGGGGAGCTTATCCAGAGCGCATTCACTCCCAGCTGCTGCAGGTAATCGAGCTTGCTGGTCAGCCCCTTCAGATCGCCACCGTGGAACGTGCCAATCTCCTGCATGCCGTCTTTATGGCGGCCATAGCTGTTGTCGTTGCTCGGGTCGCCATTCACAAAGCGGTCGGTCAGTACAAAATAGACAGTGGCGTTTTGCCAGCTAAACGGTGCCGGCTTGTCGGTTTCGGCGCGCTCAAGCAGCAGCAGGCCGTTACTGTTGGCGGCTGGCTGCAGGGTGATTTTCCCATCTTGTACGGTCGCCGTCTGTTTACTGTAGTAGTCGCGCACGACGGAGCCTTCCGGGAAGGTATGGCTGACGTCCAGCGTCAGCGGCTTACCGTCCCACTTCGGACACTGGCGGATAACGTTGGCCACCGGCTGTTCTGTCGCGCTCTGAACCGCCAGCAGCAGGGTGGGCGTGCCGGATCGGGTATCAATCCGCATCTGGTATTCACCGTCGCGGAAAAGGCGCCACTGCGGCGGAGCGCCGTCACAGGGCTTGAGCGACAGCATCTCATTGAGTTTTATCGCGCCTGTGGGCTGCCAGCACGTCTTGTCAAAACTCAGCGTAAGAGGACGCGTACCCTTCGCAAGCTTTGCCTGGCTGGTGAAAATCCCGGTGCCCTCGGCGCGAAATGCGCCAAACCCCGGCGATGACCAGTCGGCATGTGCCAGTGCGGGTAACATCAGAAAGGCTATTGCGGTGCGTTTCATTCCTGGTTCCTGTCGCGGATTTTTTGACCAGTGTGCCAGCAGGCGGGCGGGAAAAACTCATCCCCTGTCGCTTTCTGCCAGGAGGATGCGAGAGGATGAGTGATCTTGCGCAAAATTAGGCAGTTATCTGCGATAACGCACACATTTTTCCGGAAATGATGTTTTTATGAGCAAGTTTCAGGTGACATAGTTTCGGAATTGGACTATTTCTATACGTGCTCTTGAAGTCTATTTTTGATATGATTTGAGATTCCGCTCTCAAATTTGTGAAAAAAATAAGGTGTTAGGATGATTACATCCGACCAGGAGACCTAATGATATCGACTCCCATTCGACGATATGGGGCTGCGATACTCATGTTACTCACCACGGCATTTTCGGGTGAGGTGCTTGCGAAGACGCACACGGATACAACGAGTAAGAAAGCCCACGTAATAAAGACGACAAGTAGTAAGGTTAGCAGTAAACAAGAGTATTCTCGCAATAGTGCAAAGAGTAGTTCACTTCCTGATTTGCGAAAATACCCTTCCGGAACACCAAGGAAAAAAGCGTTTCTCCGGACGGTAATGCCTTACATCACGAGTCAAAATGCCGCGATTACCGCGGATCGTAACTGGCTGATTTCCAAACAGTACGATAGCCGCTGGTCGCCGTCAGAGCGCGCGCGTCTGAAAGATATCACGAAGCGCTACAAGCTGAGCTGGAACGGTAACACGCGTCGTGTTCCGTGGAATGCTCTTCTTGAGCGTGTGGATATCATTCCGGGCAGCATGGTTGCGACCATGGCTGCAGCCGAAAGCGGTTGGGGAACGTCTAAGCTTGCGCGTAACAACAACAACCTTTTCGGCATGAAATGCGTGAAAGGCCGTTGTACGAATGCGCCCGGCAAGGTGAAAGGCTATTCGCAGTTTGAATCCGTGAAGGATTCCGTGAACGCCTATGTGGTGAATCTGAACACGCACCCGGCCTACTCATCGTTCCGTAAATCACGCGCTCAGCTGCGTAAAGCGGACCAGGAAGTGACGGCCAGTACGATGATCCACAAGCTGAAAGGGTATTCGACGAAGGGACAGAGCTATAACAACTATCTGTTCGCTATGTACCAGGATAACCAGCGCTTAATCGCCGCTCATATGTAATCTCAAAAAAACGCCTTCCACTGGAAGGCGTTTTCTTTTCTAGATCAGCACCTCGCTATGGCGATCCCGGTACTCTTTCGGCGTGGTGTCATACTCTTTGCGAAACACCGAATAAAAATATTGCAGCGACGGGTAACCGCACATCTGCGAGATTTCGTTGATCGACAGCGACGTGGAGATGAGCAGGCTGCGTGCTTTCTCCAGCTTTTCAGCATGGATAACGGCATGAATGGTTTCGCCCACCTCTTCTTTAAAACGCTTCTCCAGATTCGAACGCGAAATGCCCACCGAATCCAGTACCTGATCGACTTTAATCCCTTTGCAGGCGTGGTTGCGAATATAGTGCATGGCCTGAATAACGGCCGGGTCGCTTAAGGAGCGATAATCGGTTGAGCGACGTTCTACGACGCGAACAGGAGGCACCAGCAGGCGCTGAAGCGGCAGAGATTCTTTATCCAGCAGACGGTGCAGCAGCTTCGCCGCCTGATAGCCCATTTGACGCGTGCCCTGAGCCACGGAAGAGAGCGCCACGCGGGACAGGTAGCGGGTAAGCTCTTCGTTATCGATGCCAATCACGCACAGTTTTTCGGGCACCGGAATGTGTAAGTGTTCGCAGACCTGCAGCACGTGCCGCGCGCGGGCGTCCGTCACGGCAATAATGCCGGTTTGCGGCGGCAGCGTTTGCAGCCAGTCAGCGAGACGGTTCTGCGCGTGCTGCCAGTTTTCCGGGGCGGTTTCCAGCCCCTGATAGACCACGCCGCGATACTTCTCCTGTGCGACCAACTGGCAAAACGCGTGCTCACGCTCTACGGCCCAGCGCTTGCCACTGGTGGCGGGTAAACCATAAAACGCGAAGCGATGGACGCCTTTCTCTTTTAAATGGAGAAACGCGGCCTCGACCAGGGCATGGTTGTCGGTGGCGATATAGTGAACCGGCGGATAGTGTTCGGGCGAATGGTAGGAGCCGCCGACGCCCACGATTGGAACGTCGACGTCGGTCAGCAGTTGCTCAATGACGGGGTCGTCATAGTCGGCGATAACGCCATCGCCCAGCCAGTCTTTGATGTTCTCCAGACGGGTGCGAAAATCTTCCTCAATAAAGATATCCCACTCGGATTGCGACGCCTGCAAATATTCACCCACGCCTTCTACCACCTGACGGTCGTAGGCTTTGTTGGCATTGAATAACAACGTAATGCGGTGACGCTTTTCAAACATGGCTCACTTCCCAATTAAGTCACAATACCGTTATCAGGCCCGTCGCTTGGTGGCCGAGTCCATCCAGACTGCCAGTAAAAGAATGGCCCCCTTGACGATATACTGCCAAAACGTCGGGACGTCCATCATACTCATCCCGTTATCCAACGACGCCATGATAAATGCCCCCATGACCGCGCCCGCGACGCTGCCGATACCCCCTGCGAGGCTGGTGCCGCCAATAACGCAGGCGGCGATAGCATCCAGCTCGGCGATGTTACCGGCGGAGGGTGAACCCGCCCCCAGACGCGAGCTGAGGATCAACCCGGCGATGGCGACCATCAGGCCGTTAATGGCGAAGACCGCGAGTTTGGTGCGTTCAACGTTAATGCCCGAGAGGCGGGCAGCCTCAAGGTTGCCGCCGATGGCATAAATACGGCGGCCAAACGCGGTGCGCGTGGCCATAAACATGCCGCCCAGCAGCAAAAGCGTCAGCAGCAGCACGGGGGTCGGAACACCGCGATAGTCGTTTAAAAGCCAGATGGCGCCAAGCACAATGACGGCAGTGAGCGTCTGACGTCCCACCACCGACGTGGATGCTGGCGACGCCAGCCCCAGCGCCTGACGACGCATGCGTCCACGCCACTGCCACGCGACAAATGCCAGCAGCCCCGCCACGCCGATGGTAAAGCCCACGCCATCCGGGAGGTAGCTCTGACCAATCTGCGACATGGCCGCACTGGTCGGGGAGACGGTGGTGCCGTTAGTAATGCCGATTAAGATCCCACGGAAGGCCAGCATCCCCGCCAGGGTGACAATGAACGACGGCACTTTACGGTAGGCTACCCACCAGCCGTTCCAGGCCCCCAGTACCAGCCCCAATACCAGCGTGACCGCCACGGTCAGCGGCAGCGGCCAGCCGAGCCAGACGTCAAAAATCGCCGCCACACCGCCGAGGAGCCCCATCATTGAACCGACCGACAGATCGATTTCCGCGGAGATAATCACGAACACCATGCCGACGGCCAGAATGCCGGTGATAGCTGTCTGGCGGAGCAGGTTAGAGACGTTACGCGCGCTGAGGTACGAACCATCGGTCATCCAGGTAAAGAAGAGCATGATGACGATAATCGCCGCGATCATCACGAAAACCTGCAGGTTCAGCGTTTTTAGCCCTGCGAACGCACCGGGCGTCGGAACGGCGACTTTGATATCAGACGGGTTGCTTTTCGACATGACGTTCGCTCCTTAAAGCGGCTTCCATCACCTGCTCCTGCGTCAGGTTCTGGTTAATCAGGTTGGCTTTCAGTTTTCCCTCGTGCATGACCAGCACACGGTCGCTCAGGCCGAGCACTTCGGGTAACTCAGACGAAATGACAATGACGGCAATCCCTTGCTGTACAAGCTGATTAATCAGTTTGTAGATTTCATATTTGGCACCGATATCAATTCCGCGCGTCGGCTCATCAAGGATTAATATGCGTGGATTGAGAAGCAGGCAGCGCGCCAGAATCGCCTTCTGCTGGTTGCCGCCGCTCAGGCGGCCAATGGCCAGTTCCGGTGAGGAGGTTTTGACCTTCAATCGGGCGAGTGACTGAAGGATGCACTGCTGCTCGGCGGCATCGTCCAGGCTGCTCAGCGCGCCGGAGAAGCGATCGAGCGCCGCCAGCGTAATGTTTTTCCCCACCGCCATAACCGGCACGATGCCGTCTTTTTTGCGGTCTTCCGGCACCATGGCAATGCCGCGGGCGATCGCCTGCTGGCAGTTGTCGATTTTCACCGGCTGGCCGTCGATATAAATCGTGCCCTCCCAGCGCCCTGGCCACACGCCAAACAGACACTGTACGGCCTCCGTGCGCCCGGCGCCGACTAACCCGGCGATACCGAGGATTTCGCCGCTGTGCAGAGAAAACGAGACGTTATTCACACGCTTGATGTGGCTGTTAACGGGGTGCCACGCGGTCAGATTTTCCACGCGCAACACTTCATCACCTTTGGTGTGAGGCTCATTCGGGTAGAGCGCCGTCAGCTCGCGTCCTACCATCATGGTGATGATGTCATCCTCACTCATGCCCGCGGCTTCACGCGTGCCGATGTGCTGCCCGTCGCGGATCACGCAGATGGTGTCCGAAATGGCTTTAACCTCGTTCAGTTTGTGCGAAATGTAGATGCAGGCGATGCCGTGATTTTGCAGATCGCGAATGATATCGAGCAGTACCGCAGTTTCCTGTTCGGTGAGCGAGGCCGTGGGCTCATCAAGGATCAGCAGCCTGACCTGTTTATTGAGCGCTTTAGCGATTTCAACCAGCTGCTGTTGCCCCAGTCCCAGGTCGCCCACGCGGGTATCCGGTGAAATGCTGAGACTCACCTGCGCGAGCAGCTTTTCACAACGTAGCGTCATGGTGTCGTAATCCAGCACGCCGTGGCGGGAAATTTCGGCCCCAAGGAAAATGTTCTCCAGCACGGTGAGATGCTTCACCAGCGCCAGTTCCTGGTGGATGATGGCGATGCCTTTACGTTCGGTATCACGAATGTGAGTCGCCTGGATAACTTCGCCAGCAAAAACGATTTCGCCTTCGTAACTGCCATACGGGTAGATCCCGCACAACACTTTCATCAACGTTGACTTGCCTGAGCCGTTCTCGCCACACAGCGAAACGACTTCGCCGGGATTCAACCGGAGACTGACGTTATCGACGGCTTTCACCGTGCCGAAGCGCTTGGTGATGCTTTTCATTTCAAGTAAATAAGGCATAACTGCTCCACATAAACCGAGGGAAGAACAGTACAACGTGATGCGCCCCTGCAAAGCAGGGGCCGCGCCGGATTACAGTTCGCTCTTCTTATGGAAGCCGTCTTTAATGACGGTGGCGTCAATGTTCTCTTTATTGACTTCAATAGGGGTGAGCAGGCGAGCCGGAACGTCTTTCAGCCCGTTATTCAGCGTTGCGTCTGCTTTAGGTTGCTTGCCATTGCCCAGTTCCACGGCGATTTCCGCCGCCGTATTGGCAAGCTCGGTAATCGGTTTGTAGACCGTCATGGTTTGGGTGCCTGCGATAATGCGTTTTACGCCAGCCAGATCGGCATCCTGTCCAGAAATGGCGACTTTACCCGCCAGCCCCTGGGCGCTTAATGCCTGAATCGCACCGCCTGCGGTGGCATCGTTGGAGGCCACAACCGCATCAATTTTGTTGTTGTTGGCCGTCAGCGCATTTTCCATAATCTTCAGCGCGTTTTCTGGCAGCCAGCCGTCGGCCCATTGATCGCCAACCACTTTAATTTTCCCGTTGTCGATGTACGGTTTAAGGACCTTCATTTGCCCTTCGCGGAACAGCTTGGCGTTGTTATCCACCGGAGAGCCGCCCATCAGGAAATAATTGCCCTGAGGCACTTTGTCGATCAGGCTTTGTGCCTGTAATTCGCCGACTTTTTCATTATCGAACGAAATATAATAATCAATGTCCGCATTATTAATCATGCGGTCATAAGCCAGCACTTTTATGCCTTCTTGTTTGGCTTCTTTTACCACGTTACTTAATACCTGGCCGTTATAGGGGATAATGACCAGCACATCGACGCCGCGGTTAATCATATTCTCGATCTGCGACATTTGCGTTTCTTCGTTGCCGTTAGCCGACTGAACAAACACGTTTGCGCCGAGGGATTCCGCTTTTTTTACAAAGATATCGCGATCTTTTTGCCAGCGCTCCAGACGCAGGTCGTCAATCGCCATGCCAATTTTGACCTCTTTGGCATGACCGGCAAAACTGGCAAGCAGGAGCGTAGTGCAGAGCGTTAGGGTCAGGTTCTTTATCTTCATAATTATTAGGCCTTTTTGTAGGGGTATGTGTTGCTGAGATAAAAGAAACATTCACTGCTGAGACGCAGCAAATTTTTAACGCGGAAAGGCGGGCTGGCAATTACAGATTTTTATCTTCTCATTACGATATTTGGTTTATTTCTGAATTTATGACCGCGATCGGATTTTAAAATACGTAACGTCTTAATTACATTTGATTCTGGAATCCGCGCCGAAAAATAGTTTGTCTGCGCATTATTTTGCGAGCCAGCGCACAGTTGTGCATTCTCTCAATAGCAGTGTGAAATAACGTAATTGAGCAACCCAAAATGTCTATTCACTATTACTCCTGTATCAACGACTCGCCGCATACCCTGATTATGGAGCTCAATATGCAAGCTTATTTCGACCAACTCGATCGTGTTCGTTACGAAGGCCCGAAAACGACCAATCCTTTAGCATTTCGTCACTACAACCCGGATGAGCTGGTGCTGGGTAAGCGCATGGAAGATCATCTGCGCTTTGCCGCCTGTTACTGGCATACCTTCTGCTGGAACGGCGCCGATATGTTCGGCGTGGGCTCCTTTGACCGCCCATGGCAGCAACCGGGTGAGGCCATCGAACTGGCAAAGCGCAAAGCCGATGTGGCGTTTGAGTTCTTCCACAAGCTGAACGTGCCGTACTACTGCTTCCATGACGTCGACGTGTCGCCGGAAGGCGCATCGCTGAAAGAGTATCTGAACAACTTTGCGCAGATGGTGGATGTACTGGCGGCAAAGCAGCAGCAAAGCGGCGTGAAACTGCTGTGGGGCACGGCAAACTGCTTCACAAACCCACGCTACGGCGCGGGTGCGGCAACCAACCCGGATCCGGAAGTGTTTAGCTGGGCGGCCACGCAGGTGGTGACGGCAATGAATGCCACGCATCAGCTGGGCGGCGAAAACTATGTCCTCTGGGGCGGGCGTGAAGGCTATGAAACCCTGCTCAACACCGATCTGCGTCAGGAGCGCGAGCAGATTGGCCGCTTTATGCAGATGGTTGTCGACCATAAGCACAAAATCGGCTTCCGCGGCACGCTGCTGATCGAGCCGAAACCGCAGGAACCGACCAAGCACCAGTATGACTACGACGTGGCGACGGTGTATGGCTTCCTGAAGCAGTTCGGTCTGGAAAAAGAGATTAAAGTGAACATTGAAGCCAACCACGCCACGCTGGCGGGCCACTCTTTCCACCACGAGATCGCGTCTGCGATTGCGCTGGGCATCTTCGGCTCGGTCGATGCTAACCGCGGCGACGCGCAACTGGGCTGGGACACAGACCAGTTCCCGAACAGCGTGGAAGAGAATGCGCTGGTGATGTACGAAATCATCAAAGCGGGTGGTTTCACTACCGGCGGCCTGAACTTTGACGCCAAAGTGCGTCGCCAGAGCACCGACAAATACGATCTGTTCTACGGCCACATTGGTGCGATGGACACCATGGCGCTGGCGCTGAAAGTGGCGGCACGTATGATTGAAGACGGCGAGCTCGATAAACGCGTGGCGAAGCGTTACAGCGGCTGGAACAGTGAGCTGGGCCAGCAAATTTTGAAAGGTCAGTTATCACTAGCGGACATCGCGAAGTACGCTGAACAACATCAGCTGGCGCCGCAGCACCAGAGTGGGCACCAGGAGTTACTGGAAAATCTGGTCAATCACTACCTGTTCGATAAATAACAGCACGTAGGCCCGGTAAGCGTTAGCGCCACCGGGCATTTCTGTTAAAGGAGTCACCGTAATGTATATCGGGATCGATCTTGGCACATCGGGTGTGAAAGCCATCCTGTTAAGCGAACAGGGCGAGGTGTTAGCAACGCAGACGGAAAAGCTGCAGGTTTCACGTCCGCATCCGCTGTGGTCGGAACAGGATCCGGAGCAGTGGTGGCAGGCAACGGATCGTGCAATCAAGGCGTTAGGTGAACAGCATTCTCTGCGTGACGTGAAAGCGCTGGGGATTGCCGGGCAAATGCACGGTGCAACCTTGCTGGACAGCGAACATCGCGTGTTGCGTCCTGCGATCCTCTGGAATGACGGCCGTTGTGCGGAAGAGTGCGCGCTTCTTGAGGCGCGTGTACCCACGTCTCGTGAGATTACCGGCAACCTGATGATGCCCGGCTTTACCGCGCCCAAGCTGCTGTGGGTGCAGCGACACGAGCCGGAGATTTTCCGGCAGGTGGCGAAAGTCCTGCTACCGAAAGACTATCTGCGCTTTCGTATGACGGGCGATTTTGCTTCCGACATGTCCGATGCCGCCGGCACGATGTGGCTCGACGTGGCGAAACGTGACTGGAGCGAGGCGATGCTGGATGCCTGCCACCTGACCCGTGAACATATGCCCGCGCTGTTCGAAGGCAGCGAGGTAACAGGCACATTGCTGCCGGACGTTGCGGAACGCTGGAATATGCCTGCCGTACCGGCGGTTGCCGGGGGCGGTGACAACGCTGCGGGTGCCGTGGGCGTCGGCATGGTTGAGGCAGGGCAGGCGATGCTGTCTCTGGGAACGTCTGGCGTCTATTTTGCCGTCAGCGACGGCTATCGCAGTAATCCCGAAAGCGCGGTGCACAGTTTCTGTCATGCACTTCCGGGAAAATGGCATTTGATGTCGGTGATGCTGAGCGCGGCGTCCTGCCTGGACTGGGCGGCGAAACTCACCGGCATGACCGACGTGCCTGCGCTCATTGCGGCAGCACAGCAGGCAGATGACGCTGCGGGTGCCGTCTGGTTTTTACCGTATCTTTCTGGAGAACGTACGCCGCACAACAACCCGGAAGCGAAAGGGGTATTCTTTGGCTTAACCCATCAGCATGGCCCGGCAGAACTGGCGCGTGCGGTTCTGGAAGGGGTGGGGTATGCGCTGGCCGACGGGATGGACGTGGTCCATGACTGCGGCCTGAAACCCGCAAGCGTCACCCTGATTGGCGGCGGTGCGCGAAGCCCTTACTGGCGACAAATGCTGTCGGATATCAGCGGGTTGCAGCTGGATTTCCGTACGGGAGGGGATGTTGGCCCCGCGCTCGGCGCCGCGCGTCTGGCGCAGATAGCCATTCATCCGGAACAACCGCTTTCGCAACTGCTGCCGCAGCTTACCCTTGAGCAGGCGCATTTCCCTGACGCGGCAAACCATGCGCGGTACGCGGAAAGGCGCGCGGTATTCCGTAAAATCTATCAGCAGCTGCTGCCGCTGATGTCGTAAACACGCTTGTCCGACCGCGGCACGAGGATGTCCTTTTTTGGTCTGTGCGTGCCTTAATTTCCTTGCCAGTATGGTGTCACACCCACTGGCGAGGAGATCCACCATGTCACGCATTGCACTCATCAATATTGATACTCAGCAGTCGTTCCATCATCGCAATTACTGGCAGGAGGACGACATTCCTGCCTTTCAGCAGGCGATGCTGGGGCTGATTGAAGGCTGCCAGGCGCGCGGTATTCCGGTCGTTGATATTTTCCATGTGGATGAAGACGGCCCATTTACGCTGGAAAGCGGCTATGTCAAACCGATGGCCTTTTTGCGTCATCAGCCGGATGTGGTTTTCCAGAAACACGTCCATAATGCCTTTACGGATACCGGGCTCGATCGCTGGCTGCGTGAACGTGATATCAACCAGTTGATTATCTGCGGCATTCGCACTGAGCAATGCTGCGAAACCACCGCCCGGGTGGCATCCGATCTGGGTTATGCTGTGACCTTTGTTAGCGAGGCCACGCTGACGTTCCCCATGACGTACAGGGGCATTACCCTGAGTGCAGCGGAAATTCGCCACCGTACCGAAACGGTACTGTCCGGGCGTTTTGCCGACATTAAAACGGTAGCGGAGACGCTGGAGTCACTGTAATGCCCATCGACGTCTGGTTCGTCATGTTGCCCGGGGTGCTGTCATTAGATATGACGGGCCCGGCAGAGACCTTTGTGCTGGCTGGCGACGCGTTTCGTCTGCATTACATTGGGCCGCAACCGGACGTTCCGACGTCGATAGGCCTGACAATGAGCGGCATCCAGCCGCTACCGGAAAGGCTTCCTGAGGGGAGCCTGCTGGTATTACCCGGCGTGAGCGACTCCCGCGCTCAGTTTTCGACACCACAGGCGTTACGGATACAGCACTGGCTGATGCGCCTGCAGCCGATTATTCAGCGCCGGGATATCACGGTGATGTGCGTCTGTTCTGGCGCGCTGCTGGCGGCGAAATCGGGCCTGCTGAACAACCGGCAGTGTACAACCCACCATGACGTTATCAGTCGTTTACGCACCGCAGCCCCCACAGCGACGATTAAAGAAAACCGCATCTTTGTGCAGGATGAGAACATCTGGACCAGCGCGGGGATCACGTCTGGCATCGATCTGGCGCTGCATATGATTAACCGCCTGTGCGGTCCCGAAAAGGCGCTGGCCGTGGCGCGCGAGATGGTGGTCTGGTTCCGCCGTTCCGGTGACGATCCCCAGCTCTCTCCGTGGCTGCGCTACCGCAATCATCTTCATCCGGCGATTCATCGGGCGCAGGATGCGCTCACCGCCGAGCCACAAAAAAAGTGGAGCTTGCCTGATATCGCCGCGCTGGCGCACGTCAGCCCGCGCCATCTCACCCGGCTTTTTCAGTCACATTTAGGGATTAACGTTCGCGATTATCTGGAGCAGCTGCGTCTGGCGGTGGCGGAGCAGTGGCTATTGCAGGGGCGCGGCGTGGAGCAGGCTTCACTGGCGGCAGGGTTTTCCTCCCCGCGCCAGTATCATCGCGCCCGGCAGCGAAGCATTAGCTGACGAAGCGGCGAGTGTCGATTTTTTGCAGCAGCATCGACAGCAGCAGGCTGATCGCCAGGGTCGCGGCAAAAATCCAGACGATATCCAGCACCGGCCAGCTTTTAAGCTCAACGCCTCTTGTCCGAAGCGCGTGGATCACCAGCGCGTGAAAACCGTAAATCCCGAGAGAGTGTCGTGAAATGACGCTCAGTACAGGAAGGGGACGCGTATTCAGGGTATTTTTAACGAGCATGAACAGCGATACGGCACAGATAAAGACCATCGGCCCGCAGTACAGGTACCAGGTATCGGCAAAATTGCCGCGCCACTGCAGTTCATGCAGCGTCCCGCGTGAAATCACCGCCACGCCAGCGATAAACAGTGCCCCGCAGAGCCAGTTCAGACCACGTTTTTGCGTGTCCATCATCCCGATGGCGCGCCCCAGCATGCCGTAAAGCACGTAATAGAAGGTATCGCCGTTGATATAGAGGTTCACTGGCAGCCACTCAAATCCGTCGATTTTCTGCGAGACCGTATTTGGGTTGGCGACAATGCCAATCACCACCATCAGGGCCAGAAGCATTTTTCCGCTGACGTTTTTCACCTGAATGAGGGGGGAGACCAGATAGATCACGATAATCGCGAAGAAGAACCACAGGTGGTAGAACACCGGCTTTTGCAGCACGTATTTTAGCGATAGTCCGGCGTTTATTGAGGTGAACAGCGTGATATAGAGCAAGGCAACGGCGCTGTAGAACCCCAGGCAGGCTGCGATGCGGATGAAGTGCCTTGGCTGCGCGCTGCGCTCGCCAAAAAAGAGAAAGCCGGAAATCATAAAGAACAGCGGCACGCTGACGCGCGACGCAGAGTTGAGAATATTGGCGATATCCCAGTTAACGGGGCTGATGCTGTGCGCATTCGTGACGTACCAGGTCGTCGTGTGGATCATGACCACCATCAGACAGGCTATTCCTCGCAGGTTATCAATCCAGTTAATTTTTGACTGCATCAGTTCCTCGTATTCCCTGTAAATTGAGTGTGACTCCCATTGTCCAAATGTCTTCGTTTGGAAAATTCTGAGTTTTATTCCGCAGGCTTGTCGGGAGGCCACGAGATTCGCAGAATGCCGGACCATAATCTATAAAAGCGTTGATACTAAAAATAACAGCCACTGACCAGGGCGGTAATAAAAATGATGATGAAGCGTGTGGCGTCACTCTTTCTGCTGTTCATACTGGCGGGATGCAGTGCGCCACAGGAAGCACCTGTGCAAAAAGCGCAGCAGGGTAAAATGAGCCCGGAACGTTCACTGAATATGGAAGCGCTCTGTAAAGATCGGGCCGCTCGCCGCTATAACTCGGACGTGCAGAAAATTGACGTTACCGGTTTTGAACGTTTTCAGGGCAGCTATGAGCTGCGGGGCCATACGTCGCGTAAAGAGGGCTTTGTCTGCTCGTTTGATGCGGACGGTCAGTTTTTACACCTCTCCATGCGCTAGCCTGCTCGGATAATCAACAGCCAGACGCCGTCAGCGTTCTGGCCGGAAGGCTTATTTCCCAATTTTCCCTAAACAACCCCGTTTCGTACTGTATATCTTGCAGCCAGCGGGTATACTGGTCCCTTCCATTTAAAACCACACGTATCCAGCACGAAATACTATGCAAAAGTTTGATACCAAGACCTTCCAGGGCCTGATCCTGACCTTACAGGATTACTGGGCTCGTCAGGGCTGTACCATTGTTCAACCTTTGGACATGGAAGTCGGCGCCGGCACTTCACACCCGATGACCAGCCTGCGCGCGTTGGGGCCAGAGCCAATGGCGACCGCGTATGTGCAGCCTTCCCGTCGTCCGACCGATGGTCGTTACGGTGAAAACCCGAACCGTCTGCAGCATTACTATCAGTTCCAGGTGGTGATTAAGCCATCACCCGACAATATTCAGGAACTGTACCTCGGGTCGCTGAAAGAGCTGGGTATGGATCCAACCATCCACGACATCCGTTTCGTGGAAGATAACTGGGAAAACCCAACGCTGGGTGCCTGGGGGCTGGGTTGGGAAGTGTGGCTGAACGGCATGGAAGTGACCCAGTTCACCTACTTCCAGCAGGTGGGCGGTCTGGAATGTAAGCCGATCACCGGTGAGATCACCTACGGTCTGGAACGTCTGGCCATGTACATTCAGGGCGTAGACAGCGTTTACGACCTGGTCTGGAGCGACGGCCCGCTGGGTAAAACCACCTACGGCGACGTGTTCCATCAGAACGAAGTGGAGCAATCCACCTATAACTTCGAATACGCGGACGTGGACTTCCTGTTCACCTGCTTCGAGCAGTATGAGAAAGAAGCGCAGCAGCTGCTGGCGCTGGAGACTCCGCTGCCGCTGCCTGCCTACGAGCGTATTCTGAAGGCCGCCCACAGCTTCAACCTGCTGGACGCCCGCAAAGCCATCTCCGTGACTGAACGTCAGCGCTACATTCTGCGTATTCGTACCCTGACCAAAGCCGTTGCAGAAGCTTACTACGCGTCCCGTGAAGCCCTTGGCTTCCCGATGTGCAACCGAAACAAATAAGAGGCGGCCATGTCTGAGAAAACTTTCCTGGTGGAAATCGGCACCGAAGAGCTGCCACCAAAAGCCCTGCGCAGCCTGGCTGAATCTTTTGCTGCGAACGTGACTGCCGAGCTGGATAACGCTGGCCTGGCACACGGTAAAATTGAGTGGTTTGCCGCGCCGCGCCGTCTGGCGCTGAAAGTGGCAAATCTGGCGGCGTCCCAGCCAGATCGCGAAGTCGAAAAACGTGGTCCGGCGATTGCCCAGGCCTTTGACGCGGAAGGCAAGCCGAGCAAAGCGGCGGAAGGCTGGGCGCGCGGCTGCGGCATCACCGTCGATCAGGCCGAGCGTCTGACCACGGATAAAGGCGAGTGGCTGCTGTACCGTGCGCACGTGAAGGGCGAAAGCGCGGAAGCGCTGCTGCCGGACATGATTGCCACGTCTCTGGCGAAGCTGCCTATTCCGAAGCTGATGCGCTGGGGCGCGTCTGACGTGCACTTTGTGCGTCCGGTTCACACCGTGACCCTGCTGCTGGGCGACACCGTTATTCCGGCCACCATTCTGGGCGTGGCGTCCGATCGCGTGATCCGCGGCCACCGCTTTATGGGCGAGCCAGAGTTCACCATCGACAATGCCGACCAGTATCCGCAGATCCTGCTGGAGCGCGGCAAGGTCATTGCTGACTACGAACAGCGTAAAGCCAAAATCAAAGCGGACGCGGAAGACGCGGCGCGCAAGATTGGCGGTAAAGCCGATCTGAGCGACAGCCTGCTGGAAGAAGTGACCTCGCTGGTGGAATGGCCAGTTGTGCTGACCGCGAAGTTTGAAGAGAAATTCCTGGCCGTTCCGGCTGAAGCGCTGGTTTACACCATGAAGGGTGACCAGAAGTACTTCCCGGTCTATGCCAACGACGGCAAACTGCTGCCAAACTTCATCTTCGTGGCGAACATCGAATCGAAAGATCCGATCCAGATTATCTCTGGTAACGAGAAGGTCGTTCGTCCGCGTCTGGCGGATGCCGAGTTCTTCTTCAATACCGACCGTAAAAAGCGTCTAGAAGATCATCTTCCACGCCTGCAGACCGTGTTGTTCCAGCAGCAACTGGGTACGCTGCGCGACAAGACCGACCGTATCGCGGAGCTGTCCGGCTGGATTGCCCGTGAAATCGGTGCAGACGTTAATCACGCAACGCGTGCTGGCCTGCTGTCTAAATGCGACCTGATGACCAACATGGTGTTCGAATTTACCGACACCCAGGGCGTGATGGGTATGCATTACGCGCGTCACGATGGCGAAGCGGAAGACGTGGCCGTGGCCCTGAACGAGCAGTATCAGCCGCGCTTTGCGGGTGACGAACTGCCGTCTAACCCGGTTGCGTGCGCGGTGGCGATTGCCGATAAGATGGACACCCTGGCGGGTATCTTCGGTATCGGTCAGCATCCGAAAGGCGACAAAGACCCGTTTGCGCTGCGTCGTGCTGCGCTCGGCGTGCTGCGTATCATCGTTGAGAAGAACCTGAACCTGGATCTGCAGACCCTGACCGAAGAAGCGGTGCGTCTGTACGGCGACAAGCTGACCAACGCGAACGTGGTGGATGACGTGATCGACTTTATGCTCGGTCGTTTCCGCGCCTGGTATCAGGATGAAGGTTACACCGTCGACACCATTCAGGCGGTGCTGGCGCGTCGTCCGACCCGTCCGGCTGATTTCGATGCGCGTATGAAGGCGGTTTCCCACTTCCGTACGCTGGAAGCGGCCTCTGCTCTGGCGGCGGCCAACAAGCGTGTCTCCAACATTCTGGCGAAATCCGACGAGACGCTGAACGAGCGTGTGAACGCCGCGACGCTGAAAGAACCGGAAGAGATCGCCCTGGCGATGCAGGTTGTGGTGCTGCGCGACAAGCTCGAGCCGGTCTTCGCGGAAGGTCGCTACCAGGAAGCGCTGGTGGAGCTGGCTGAGCTGCGTGACGTTATCGACGCCTTCTTCGAGAAAGTGATGGTGAACGTAGAAGATAAAGAGCTGCGTATTAACCGTCTCTCTATGCTCGAGAAACTGCGTGAGCTGTTCCTGCGCGTGGCGGATATTTCGCTGCTGCAGTAATGTGCCCGTTGTGACGAATGCTAAAAACCCGCTTCGGCGGGTTTTTTTATAGTGTGTTGCTGAAAATTTAACCTTGAAACCGTCAACACATTACCGCTATCCTTATCGCGTTAACTTACTCGCGCTGGAGCACCCCCCAAAAATGAACAAACACGACTGATGAATTTCGATCCTTGCTAAACGCCACCGCGTCGGCAGGGGATGTTTTGATTTCATTCAGGAGTGCTTATGGCTCATTTTGCGCAGTCCCCTTCTTTTATTTTGCATCAGGTCACCTGTCAGTTTCCGACGGGCGATACCCTTTTTGGTCCGCTGAATCTCACGCTGGAACCTTCCCTGTGCGCGCTGGTTGGCCGCAACGGCAGCGGAAAAACGCGTCTGCTGCGCTTGCTGGCGGGGCTGGACGAACCGGCTACCGGTCATATCGAACGCTTTGGCTCGCATGCCTGGGTGGCGCAGCAGCACGTCATTTCTTCGCAGACGACGCTGGCTGAACTTCTCGGATATGACGCGATTTTTGCGGCGCGTAAGCGCATCGACAGCGGCGATTACCAGCCCGACGATCTGGCGTTGCTCGACGGTTACTGGGATATAGCCGAACGTCTGAGCGAAGCGTTTATCAATGCGAAGCTTCCGCCGTTTGATCCGGATAAACCTGCCGGTGAACTCAGCGGCGGCGAGCGCATTCGTGCCCTGCTGTGCGGGGCGTTTACGGCTGAAGCGGATTTCATGCTGCTGGACGAGCCTACAAACCATCTGGATCGACAAGGCCGGGCGTGGTTCTACGACCAGTTGAGTCGGTATCAGGGCGGCGTACTGGTGGCCTCCCATGACCGTGAGTTACTGGCTCAGGTACCCCGTATCCTTGAGCTGAGCGCCTCGGGTCTGCGCAGCTACGGCGGGAATTATGCGGATTATCAAACCCAGCGCGATGCCGAACAGCAGGCGGCCCGTGCGGCGCTGGAACATGCGGCAACCGAGCGCAAACGCACCCGCGCACGCATGCAAAAAGAGCATGATGACAGCCAGCGGCGGTCGGCAAAGACGTTACGCACCGTCGATACCCTGAATATCGCGTCGTTTGAGCGGGTCAAATATAAAGGCGCGGCAAAGGAACGTATCGGCTCCTGGAAAAAACAGCACAGCGAGCAAAATGAAGCGCTGAACGCTGCGGTTAACAAGGCGCGTGAGCGGGTTGAAGACGATAACCCGGTGATGTTCACTCTGCCGGGGAGTCAGGTCCCGGAGGGCAAACAGGTACTGGTGCTGGAGGATCTGGTGCTGCCGCATGTGCCTGTTCCACCGCTTACCTGGCGTATGGACGGACCGATGCGCGTGGCGTTAAAGGGACCGAACGGCTGCGGAAAATCGACGCTGTTAAAAACTATCCTCGGCGAGATGACTCCCCGTTCGGGTACCTGTAAGGTCTCCGTTAGCTGTGCTTATCTCGACCAGCATCTCTCCCGGCTCGATCTCTCGCAGTCGGTCATGACGCATCTCAATTTGAGTCATACCCCTCTGGAAGAGGGGGTATTGCGAACCCGTCTGGCGCAGCTTCAACTGGGAGCTGACAAAGTGATGCTCCCATTGGCGGCGCTCAGCGGCGGTGAGCGTCTTAAGGCTGCCCTGGCCTGCGTGCTGTGGCGCGCGGAGGCCACGCAGCTTCTGCTGCTGGATGAACCGACCAACCATCTGGATCTGGCTTCAGTCCAGGCCATTGAAGCGGCGCTGGCCGGTTTCCCTGGGGCACTGCTGGTGGTATCACACGATGAGGCGTTTTTAAGCGGCTTAACGTTAACGCATGCGCTGGTGTGGGAAGAGGCGGGTTGGCGTTGTGATAGCCTGTAAAACACAAGCCCCCGCAAAGGCGGGGGCATTCAATCTTCACTACGCTATCTGTTTGCTGAGTGCAGGGTTGGCCTGAATCAGGCGCATCAGCCTTAACTCGGTTGGGGTGGGTTTCTCACGTTTTGACTCCCACTCCTGCACCATAGCCACGCTGACACCCATCGCTCTGGCGAATTCTTCGGTTTTCAGTCCTGTCCCTTTGCGCAATTGCTCATATTCTGTAAAGGGATTGGATTTTTGTTGCAGGGTAATCGTCTGCGGTACATCTTTAAAAATGATCTGTTCCAGACTGCTCAGCAGTTCAAACTCAGGATCTTTATATTCCATTGAGGACTCCTCTTAAATCTCACATCGTGATCAAGAACATCAGAGAGCCAATTAAGAATAGTCCCTAATACCAACCCAGGATCGTCACGGGTGTGATTAATCGTGCGGTAACGATCGCTGTATCCGATTCAGCAATATGGAGAGTTATGCTAATTCCCTGATTAGTCATATGTCGGCTTCGCCAGGTATTTTTTTGTAAATGATAAGAAATAAATCGGCAATAGCCGTTTTGCATGAAAAGAGTATCTTGCAAGGCTGACCTGGACTATCCTTGTCAGCGTCGGGCACGCGTGTGCCGGTGTGCGCTTTTTTGGGTGAAAGGAGTAATAAAATGGCGACAGGAAAGTCCTGCTCTCGCTGGTTTGCGCCTATTGCGGCGTTGTTGATGGTTGTTAGCCTGAGTGGGTGTTTTGATAAAGAAGGCGATCAGCGCAAAGCGTTTATCGATTTTCTGCAGAATACAGTGATGCGCAGCGGCGAGCGGTTGCCGACGCTGACTGCGGATCAGAAAAAACAGTTTGGCCCCTTCGTGTCCGATTACGCCATTCTTTATGGTTATTCACAGCAGGTGAGCCAGGCGATGGATTCCGGTATCCGCCCGGTAGTGGATAGCGTGAACGCCATCCGCGTTCCACAGGATTACATGACGCAGCGTGAACCGCTGCGCCAGTCCAACGGTGCGCTTGGCGTGCTGAGCCAGCAGTTGCAAAATGCGAAAATGCAGGCTGACGCGTCACGTTCTGCGCTGAAGCAGGGCGACGATCTCAAACCGGTCTTCGACAAAGTGTATGAGAAAGTGGTGACCAAACCGTCTGAAGCACTGCAGCCGTTGATTCCAGCCGCGCAAATCTTCACGCAGCAGCTGGTCCAGGTGGGTGACTTTATCGCCCAGCAGAATACGCAGGTGAGCTTTGTTGCCAACGGTATTCAGTTCCCGACCTCGCAGCAGGCAAGCCAGTACAATACGCTGATTGGGCCGCTGGCCTCCCAGCATCAGGCCTTTAGCCAGGCCTGGAGTGCGGCAGTCACTGCCACAGAATAAGACGAAAAACCCCGCTTCTGGCGGGGTTTTTTTATGCATACAGAAAATAACGCTTGTCATTCCTCTACCACATCGGTATAACTGTTCCCGTCGGTTTGTTACACAGACCTAAAGCAGTTTAGTAAAGCAGTCCAGATTGTTATCCATAGATACCCTTCGTAGTGACCCTTCCTTCATCGCTTAAAAATCTGTAACGCAATCCATCAAGCCGGAAGGCACAATATATTTGTTAATAAGGTAATTTCTATGTCTGCTAAAATGACTGGTCTGGTAAAATGGTTCAACGCTGATAAAGGTTTCGGCTTCATCACTCCTGACGATGGCTCTAAAGACGTGTTCGTACACTTCTCTGCTATCCAGAACGATGGCTACAAATCTCTGGACGAAGGTCAGAAAGTGTCCTTCACCATCGAAAGCGGCGCTAAAGGCCCAGCAGCTGGTAACGTTGTAAGCCTGTAAGCTTCCAACCCAGTAGCAAAGAATTTAAAAACCCGCCTTCTGGCGGGTTTTTTCGTTTCTACCGTTGCACCTGCGGGTTCACGCAGTTTATCTCCACCTTTCCACCTAATGCGGCAATCAGATTATCAACCGCGGTGGCCGCCATATTGTAGCGCGTCTCATGGGTGGCTGAGCCGATGTGGGGCAGAGCAACCACGTTAGGCAGCGAAAGCAGTGGCGAATCTACCGGCAGCGGTTCCTGCTCAAACACGTCCAGACCTGCGGCATGGATCTCACCGTTTTGCAGGGCCTCAATCAGCGCCTTCTCATCCACCACCGGGCCACGACCCGCGTTGATGAAAATGGCGGACGTCTTCATTTTTTCAAACGCCTCTTTGCCGATCAGATGACGGGTTTCGTTCGTCAGCGGCAGAACCAGGCAGACAAAATCGGCTTCCTGCAGCAGGGTATCCAGCTCGCAGTAACGGGCGTTGAAGCGTTCTTCGGCTTCACTGTGATGGCGACGCGCGTTATACAGAATCGGCATGTTAAAACCAAAATGCGCGCGCTGCGCGAGCGCCAGCCCGATACGCCCCATACCGACAATGCCCAGCGTTTTGCCGTGAACATCCACACCGAACCAGTCCGGACCAATGCTCTTTGTCCATTCGCCCGCTTTGACGCGCTCAGCCACTTCCACCACGCGACGGGCCGTGGTGAGCATGAGCGCCATCAGCGTATCGGCCACGGTTTCCGTCAGGGCATGCGGCGTATGCATCAGCAGGATCTTGCGGGCGTTTAGGGCATCCACGTCGAAGTTGTCGTAACCCACGGAAACGGTTGAGGTAGCACGAAGCTTCGGCATTTTCTCCAGCAGGGCGACATCCACTTTTTCGCTTGAACCCAGCAGGCCCTCGGCGCTGGCGAACGCGTCGGCGTGCTGTGCCACGGTTTCCGGGCGCAGGTTCTTCACCTGCGTGACGGTGAAGTGCTCTTCAAGACGTTTCTGCAGATCTTCCGGCAGGGCTTTATACAAAATGACGGACGGCTTCATGCTAATCTCCGTTGATTTTTTTAAGGATTCAGGCGTGGCGAGCGCCGACAGGGTGTTGTTGATTATTAGCAGGCTTAACAATCAGAGTAAGCCACACCGAGGCGAAAAGCGCCACCCCCATAAAGATGTACGATGCGGACGGACTGCCGGTGGCACCGTTCAGGTAACCCACGAACCAGGAGCCGCAGAACGAACCCAGTGCACCCATACTGTTAATCAGCGCCATCGCGCCACCCGCAACGTTACGTGGCAGCATCTCGGGGATGATGGCGAAGAACGGTCCGTACGGGGCGTACATGGCGGCACCGGCAATCACCAGCAGCGTATAAGAGACCCAGAAGTGGTTTGCGCCCACGGCCCAGGAGCCAATAAAGGCGAAGGCAGCAATCAGCAGCAGCGGCCAGACAAACAGCTTGCGGTTCTGCAGCTTGTCCGACGCCCAGGAGACGATGATCATCGCGATGGTTGCCGCCAGATACGGTACGGATGACAGCCAGCCTACTTCGACCATGCCGAGGTTTTCACCGCCGCTGCGGATAATGGACGGCAGCCACAGCACAAAGCCGTACACGCCAATGCTCCAGGTAAAATACTGTGCGCAGAGCAGGATCACGTTACGCGAGCGGAAGGCTTCACCATAGTTACGTACCGCCTTCAGACCTTGCTGTTCTTTATCCAGTTGCGCCTGCAGCGCTGCTTTTTCATCTTCGGAAAGCCACTTCGCCTGGGCAGGTTTATCTTTCACCAGCACCCACCAGCAGAAGGCCCAGATAATCGCCGGCACCCCTTCAATGATAAACATCTCGCGCCAGCCGAAGGACTGGATTAGGTAGCCCGACACCACCGACATCCACAGTACCGTGACCGGGTTACCGAGGATCAGGAAGGTATTCGCGCGCGAGCGCTCAGATTTGGTAAACCAGTTGCTGATGTAGATCAGCATCGCGGGCATAACCGCCGCCTCAACGACGCCGAGGATAAAGCGAATGGCGGCCAGGGCAGGAATATTGTTCACCATGCCGGTCAGTGACGCGCAGGCGCCCCACAGGATCAGACAGATGAAGATCAGCTTACGCACGCTGCGGCGTTCCGCATAAATCGCGCCGGGGATCTGGAAGAAGAAGTAGCCCAGGAAGAAAAGGGCACCCAGCAGGGAGGAGATACCTTTGGTGATCCCGAGGTCCTCGGTGATCCCTGCTGCGGACGCGAAGCTGAAGTTGGCACGGTCAAGGTACGCCAGGCTGTACGTGATAAACACGATTGGCATGATGTACCACCAGCGTTTTACTGCATTGGTCGAACTGTTCATAGGCTTGCCTCTGTTGTTGAGGTTGTTACCGCCGTTGTCTGTAGGGTACACGGTGGCTTAATTATTTGGTGCGGCTTGCTGCCTCACCCTGGCCCTCTCCCACAGGGAGAAGGAATTTAAACGCCGAGCTGTGCTCGCGTTGGTAATCCTTCGCTGTCGCCCTGCACCTGAATGGCCAGCGAGCCAATCTTGTTGCCTCGCGCGACGGCCTGCGGCAGCGTTTTGCCTTCCAGCAGGGCGCTAATCACGCCCACGGCAAAGCCGTCGCCCGCGCCGACGGTGTCGACCACGTTCTCGACCTTCACTGCCGCGACCGCACCCTGTTCACCGTTGGCCGTTTTAAACCATGCGCCATCGGCACCGGTCTTCAGCACCACCGCTTTTACCCCTTTATTCAGGTAGAAGTCAGCAATGCCTTCCGGCGTGCTTTCGCCGGTCAGGATCATCCCTTCTTTCAGGCCTGGCAGAACCCAGTCCGCCCTGAACGCCAGACGGTTCAGTTTCTCCACCATTTCCGCTTCGCTTTTCCACAGCACCGGGCGCAAATTCGGATCGAACGAGATCGTTTTGCCCTGGGCTTTCAGGGTAGCTGCCGCATGATCCAGCAGTTCATACGAGCTGGCAGACAGCGCGGCTGCCACGCCGCTCAGATGAAGATGGCGCGCGGAGGCAAAGTAATCGGCGTGGTAATCCGCGACAGAGAGGTGGCTTGCGGCCGAGCCTTTACGGAAATACTCTACGATGGGATCGGTTCCATTTTCGACCTTGGATTTAAGCTGAAAGCCGGTAGGGAAGCGTCCGTCAAGGGTGACGCCAGCGGCATCAATCCCCTCTTTTTTCAGCGAATCGAGAACGAAATGGCCAAAGCTGTCATCCCCCACGCGGCTGACCCAGCCCACGTTCAGGCCGAGACGCGCCAGGCCGGTCGCGACGTTCAGCTCTGCGCCTGCGACGCGTTTGATAAAGTGCTCCACCGCACTCAGCTCGCCCGTTTCGGTGGCGACAAACATGGCCATGGCTTCACCAATCGTGATGACATCCAGCGTCTTGTGCATGGTTTACTCCTCGCGCAGCAGGTTGACGTAATGGCGGGTAACGGCGGTTAAATCCGACCCTTCCAGCGGGAATTCGATACCGCGCGGGGCATCGGCAGGCAGCTGGCCGAGCAGATCCAGCCAGCGTGCATCGGCGCGGTCCGGTGCGACGGCGCGGAAGTTATCTTTATGCGGCACGGCGGCTTTCACGTGGATATAGCTCACCGCAGGGGCCAGATGACGCGCGGCCTCTTCCGGTGAGTCGCCCACCCACAGCCAGTTGCCCATGTCGAAGGTCAGCGTGACGGGGAGCGCCATTTCCCGACAGGTGGCCTGGAAGCGCTGCATGGGCGCGAGCTGTCCGCAGTCGGTCTGATCGTTCTCCACGACCAGCGCCATGCCGCTGGTAATCAGCAGCGTACGCAGGGCGTCGAGCGGTTGCGTGTCGCTGAAATGGCCGAGGGAAACCTTTAGCCACAGGGCGTTCAGGGTGTTGGCTTCAGAGAGATAGTGTGGCAGGTCCGGGTTGAGGGTGCCGTCGGGCATAAACAGGGCGGCGGGTGCGGAGTAGCACGCCAGCAGGCCCAGCAGCTCAATGGATTCGCCCAGCGCAGGCAGCGCCAGCAGCTCTTCGCTGTTGAACAGTTCCCGGCGGATCTCCACGCCGTCTGCCCCCGCGCCAGCAATAACGGGAAGTATTGCCCGTTGACCGCCCGCCTGCCGCACCTGTTCCGCACCGTACGCGGCGGTGACCACCATAATTTTCCTGCCCATCTTCGGACTCCATCGCAACATATCAATACTATTACGCTAGATGGAACCGGTTCCAAAGAAAAGGTCAGGATGTTGAATTTATGATCGCTATCACAAGGGAAATTTAACGCGCGGTAGAGCCACGAACGATCAGTTCACCGGAGAAGACCTGCTCGCGAACAGCATCGCTGGTGCCTTCAATGCGACGAACCACTTGTTCAACAGCAGCATAGCCAATCTGCCAGGTGGGCTGTTTGAGGGTGGTAATGCCTACGCCAGCCAGTTCCGCCCACTCCAGTTCATCGAATCCCAGCAGACCAATGTCGCTGCCCCAGTGCAGGCCAATGCGCTTGAGCGAGCGGGCAACCTGCAGGGTCAACGCCCCGTTGGCGGAGATAACGGCTTTTCGCATCCCACGATGGCGCATGTGGAACTGACGCAGGATGTTGTCGAGCTGCGCGGCTTCGTGTAGCGGCGTTTCGGCATTTTCGGCGATCACGCCGGGATAACGCTCCAGCGTGGCGCGAAATGCGCTCAGGCGTTCACGACGGGTGTTGACCATTCCCAGCGGTTCACTCAGAAACAGAATGGCCTCGAAGCCCTGTTCAATCAGATGTTCGGTGGCGGTCGTCGCGGCCTGGGTGTTGTCCAGCCCGACCACGTCGCAGGCAAATTCCGGGATTTTACGGTCGATGAGGACCATGGGCAGGGAGGATTGCTGCAGGCGATTTAATCCTTCTTCACGCATGCCTACCGCGTTGACCACAATCCCTTCCACCTGATAGCTGCGCAGCAGGTCGAGATAATGCAGTTCCTGGTCGACTTCGTTGTTGGTATTACAGACCAGCGGCGTAAAGCCTTTCTCGCGACAGGCGGCTTCGATACCGCTGAGCACGTTCACGGAGTAGGGGTTGGTGATATCGGCGATGATCAGCCCGATAAGGCGGGTGCGGCCGCGTTTGAGCCCGCGCGCCATGAGGCTGGGACGGTAGTCGAGATCGGCAATGGCCTGTTCAATACGCGCCAGCAACGCATCGGACAGCAGGTGTTTCTCGCCGTTAAGATAGCGCGAAATGCTGGTTTTACCGGTTTTGGCGGCTTTCGCCACGTCGCTGATGGTGGCCCGGGCTGGTTTGCTCATCACTGATTTCCCTGAATTTAGTGAGAATACCTTAGCGGGAAAATCGGACGAATCAAGTAATTTGCCCGGTGGTGCTGCGCTTACCGGAGGTTGCGGTCTGATGCCCTCACCCCAACCCTCTCCCACGGGAGAGGGCGCAAACACTAAAAACGGCAACGGGGTTGCCGTTTTGCTTTTACCTACTGAATTGGGCTTAACGTAATCTCTACGCGGCGGTTCTGCGCTTTGCCTTCCGCCGTGCTGTTGCTGGCGATAGGGTTGGCAGGGCCCATGCCGCTGGTGCGGATGCGGTTTGCTTCAACGCCCTGGGTGATGAGTGAGCTGGCCACGGCATCGGCGCGCTGCTGGGACAGACGCATGTTCAGATCCTGGCTGCCGGTGCTGTCGGTGTAGCCCATCACGTTCACCGCGGTCTTATTGTACTCTTTCAGCACCATCGCCACGCCGGTCAGGGTATTCGCGCCAGCCGGTTTCAGCGTTGCGCTGCTGCTGTCGAAGGTCACGTTGTTCGGCATGTTCAGGATGATGTTATCGCCGCTGCGCGTCACGCTCACGCCGGTTCCCTTCATTTTGTCGCGCAGTTTTGCTTCCTGCACGTCCATGTAATAGCCAACGCCGCCGCCCAGCGCTGCGCCCGCTGCTGCGCCAATCAGCGCGCCTTTGCCGCGGTCTTTCTTGGAGGAGGAGAGCGCCCCAACGCCTGCGCCGACCAGCGAGCCGATACCCGCGCCAATGCCGGATTTACCCGCTTCGCGTTCACCGGTGTAAGGGTTGGTTGTGCAGCCAGAAACAGCCAGGGCACCGCTCACCAGAGCGGCAATAACGAGTACGCGTTTTTTCATCTTCTTTCCTTAATCCTTTTTATTCTTTGCCACGGCGAGCGTGGCAGTTGATTATGACGTCCAGATACGGAGAAAATTCCGGGTATAACTCTGAAATTTGTGACAAACCATAAACGGCCTCAACAAGAAGGCCGTAAACCTGCACGCAACCAGGAGCGCACGCTTGAGCACCTCAACGAAAACCATTCTGACCGCCGCCCACTGGGGGCCGATGCTGGTCGAAACCGATGGCGAAAATGTTCTGTCGTCTCGCGGAGCATTGCCAACACAACATCCCAACTCTTTACAGACCGTCGTTCGCGATCAGGTGCATAGCAAAACGCGCGTGCGCTGGCCGATGGTGCGTAAAGGTTTTCTGGCCTCGCCGGACAAGCCGCAGGGTATTCGTGGGCAGGATGAGTTTGTTCGCGTGAGCTGGGATGACGCGCTGGCGCTGATCCACACCCAGCACAAGCGCATTCGCGACAGTTACGGTCCGTCGTCGATTTTCGCCGGGTCCTACGGCTGGCGCTCTAACGGGGTGCTGCATAAGGCGTCGACGCTGCTGCAGCGCTATATGAGCCTGGCGGGAGGCTATACCGGTCATCTGGGGGATTACTCCACCGGTGCGGCGCAGGCGATCATGCCGTACGTCGTGGGCGGGAACGAAGTGTATCAGCAGCAGACCAGCTGGCCGCTGGTGCTGGCGCATACCGATGTGGTGGTGCTGTGGAGCGCTAACCCTCTTAACACGTTGAAAATTGCCTGGAATGCCAGCGACGAGCAGGGCATTGGCTATTTCGACGCGCTGCGCAAAAGCGGCAAGCGCATCATCTGCATTGACCCGATGCGCTCTGAAACCCTGGATTTCTTCGGCGACAGCGCCGAGTGGATTGCCCCGCATATGGGCACCGACGTGGCAATGATGCTGGGTATCGCCCATACGCTGGTGGAAAACGGCTGGCACGATGTCGAATTCCTGACGCGCTGTACCACCGGCTTCGATAAGTTCGCCGACTACCTGACGGGCCAGTCCGATGGCGTGGCGAAAACGGCAGAGTGGGCAGCAGAGATTTGCGGTGTTCCTGCGGATAAACTCCGCGAACTGGCGGCGTTATTTCATAAAAATGCCACGATGTTAATGTCCGGCTGGGGGATGCAGCGCCAGCAGTATGGCGAGCAGAAACACTGGATGCTGGTGACCCTTGCCGCGATGCTTGGGCAGATCGGTACGCCGGGCGGCGGTTTTGGTCTCTCCTATCATTTTGCCAATGGTGGTAACCCCACGCGTAAAGCGGCGGTGCTGGCGTCTTTGCAGGGCTCAGTGCAGGGCGGCGTGGATGCGGTGGATAAAATCCCGGTGGCGCGTATTGTTGAAGCCCTGGAAAATCCGGGCGGTTTCTATCAGCACAATGGTCTGGACCGCCACTTCCCGGATATTAAATTTGTCTGGTGGGCGGGCGGGTCAAACTTCACGCACCATCAGGATACCAATCGCCTGATCCGCGCCTGGCAGAAGCCGGAGCTGGTGGTCATTTCAGAGTGCTTCTGGACCGCTTCGGCGAAACACGCCGATATCGTCCTCCCGGCGACCACCTCGTTTGAGCGTAACGATCTCACCATGACCGGCGACTACAGCAATCAGCATATGGTCCCGATGAAGCGCGTGGTGGCCCCGCGTGATGAAGCGCGTGACGATTTTGACGTGTTTGCTGAACTGAGCGAACTGTGGGAAGCGGGCGGTCGCGCGCGTTTTACTGAAGGGAAAAGCGATCTGCAATGGCTGGAGACCTTCTACCAGATTGCCGGGCAGCGCGGCGCGGCGCAGGGCGTGACGCTTCCGCCATTTGCTGAGTTCTGGGAGGCGAACCAGATTATTGAAATGCCGGAGAGCGAACAGAACGCGCAGTTTGTTCGTTTCGCTGATTTTCGACGCGATCCGGAGAACCATCCGCTGAAAACCGAGAGCGGAAAGATTGTGATCTATAGCGAGCGTATCGCCAGCTTTGGCTATGCTGACTGCCCGCCGCATCCTACGTGGCTCGAGCCGGACGAATGGCACGGCAACGCCCGGCCGGATCAGCTGCAGGTGTTGTCTGCCCATCCTGCGCACCGTCTGCACAGTCAGCTTAACTATACCTCCCTGCGCGAGCAGTATGCGGTCGCCGGGCGAGAGCCGATCACGCTGAATACCCTCGACGCGAAAGCGCGCGGGATTGCGGACGGCGACGTGGTGCGCGTCTGGAACTCACGCGGGCAGGTGCTGGCAGGGGCGGTGGTGAGCGACGGGATTAAGCCGGGCGTGATCTGCATTCATCAGGGCGCATGGCCTGACCTTGAGCTCGCCGAAGGCGGTATCTGTAAAAACGGGGCGGTTAATGTGCTGACCAAAGATCTCCCCAGCTCGAAGCTGGGGAATGGCTGCGCAGGAAACACGGCGCTGGCCTGGGTCGAGAAATATACGGGTCCCGAGCTTACCTTAACGGCGTTTGATCCGCCTGCCAGCTCATGATCCACGTCGGGTGCTGGGTGTCATCCTGCCAGGCGCTGTCTTCAATGCGAAAGCCCTGCGCATGGTAGAAGTTCACCGCCCGGACATTTTTCTGATACACCTCCAGGGTTAAGTGCGGAAAGCGCTGTTGAACATGGTTCAGCAGCGCGCGCCCGATCCCTTTCCCGATGCATGACGGCGCCACAAACAGGGCGCCGACAAACTGAGACTGCATCACGCTGATAAATCCGTATGGCTCGCCATCCTGTTCCCAGACCCAGGTTTCAGCGGACGGCAGGTAAACATCCCGCACCATGGCCTCATTCTCTTTCCAGTAATTCGGCGCGATAAACGGATGCGCTTCTGTGGTGCTTTCAAGCCACAGGCTCAGAAGCGGCGCGGTATTTTCACTTTGCCATTTGCGGATCATGATGGCCTCCCGGATGACAGAAGCAGCCGGTAACGTGGTCGTTGACCAGGCCACAGGCCTGCATAAAGGCGTAGCAGATGGTGGAGCCGACAAACTTAAAGCCGCGTTTTTTCAGGGCCTTCGAGAGCGCATCCGAGGCTGGGGTGGAGGCCGGGATGTCCGCGAGCGTGGCGGCGTGCGTGACTTGCGGAGTGTTGTTCACAAACGTCCAGACAAAATCTGAAAATGATTCGCCGTTTTGCTCCATCGCCAGATAAGCCCGTGCGTTACCGATGATGGCCTGGATCTTACCGCGATGGCGGATGATGCCGGCATCCTGCACCAGTCGTTCCACGTCCTCATCGGTCATCGCGGCGACGGCGACGGGATCGAACTGATGGAAGGCGTTGCGGTAATTTTCGCGTTTCTTCAGTACCGTAATCCATGACAACCCCGCCTGCTGGCCCTCAAGGCAGATCATCTCAAAGAGCTTTTTACCATCCGTTTCCGGCACGCCCCATTCCCGATCGTGATAGTCGATATAAAGCTGATCCTGGCTTACCCAACCGCAACGTTCCATCCGTCATCTCCCTTATTGATACTGATTTTGCAAAAAATTCGTTCTGACCGGCTTGACGTGTTTACTATAAAGACAATAGTTAATACAGGGCTATAAGCTCTTCCTGAATAACGACAAATATCGCCGAATTCGGCTCTCTCTGGGGTCGCGTTGATGATGATAAAAAAAATCAGTGGTCGCCATGCTGTGTCTGGCCTGGTGGGAATTTCAGCCTGCCTGTTTTTTTGTAATACAGCGTCTGCCTGGCAACAGGAATATATCGTTTCAGACGCCCAAAATAATACGGCGGAACGCTATACATGGGACGCGGATCACCAACCGCGCTATGAGGATATTCTCGCTGAGCGTATTCAGTCTTCGCAAAACGCCCGGGTCTTACCCTGAATATACCGTCTGGCAGTACGGCAGAGGGGGCGATGAGCGTGGGCTGGAATTTTCCCGTTTCAGCGCGCATCACCACTGGCCCGGTGGTGGCGTGGCGTTATGACGGCACGGCTCCCATGATGATCAACGAGTTTGGGGATAGCGCGTCGACACAGTCAGTCACGGACCCGCTCTGGCATGCCAGCATCAGCACGCTGGGGTGGCGCGTGAATACCCAGTACGGCGACCTCCGACCCTGGGCGCAGATCAGCTATAACCAGCAGTTTGGTGAAAACCAGTGGAAATCGCAGTTTGGTATGCCACAAACGCCCGCCCCTGCTCAAAACGGTAGCTGGATGGATGTCACCGTAGGAACGGATATTCCCTTTAATACCCACATGGCGGCCTATGCGTCGTTGGCTCAGGGGGAGCATACCACTACCGGTGAGGAGTTTTTATACACCCTCGGCGTCAGCGCGAATTTCTAGAGTTGTTACTTTTTTAAACGTTACGATAACATCTCGAATACAACAACCACAGGGTTTACAGCGATAGCAGGTACTAACACGCTATCGCTTTATTCCCGTGCCAGGTCATTCATTCCCGATTCCAGGCATTTCATTCCGTTCCGCCTGCATTTCATGCCGTTTTACCCCAGGCATATTAAGGTTTTGTTTATCGTTGACCTCAGCGAACTTCCTTAATTTCTCTTGCAGGACAACTGCCATGAACACATCAACCTATAACCGCACGCGCTGGCTCACGCTCTTTGGTACCATCGTCACTCAGTTTGCGCTGGGGTCGGTCTATACCTGGAGCCTGTTTAACAGCGCGCTTTCCGACAAACTCGGCGCTCCGGTCAGTCAGGTCGCGTTCTCCTTTGGTTTGCTGAGTCTGGGTCTGGCGATTTCATCTTCCGTCGCGGGTAAGCTGCAGGAGCGTTTTGGCGTGAAGCGCGTGACAATGGCGTCCGGCATCCTGCTGGGGCTGGGCTTTTTCCTGACCGCGCATTCCAGCAACCTGATGATGTTGTGGCTAAGCGCTGGCGTGCTGGTGGGGCTGGCGGACGGTGCGGGGTATCTGCTGACGCTGTCAAACTGCGTGAAGTGGTTCCCGGAACGTAAAGGCTTAATCTCGGCGTTTGCCATTGGTTCTTACGGTTTGGGCAGCCTCGGGTTCAAATTTATCGACGCCCATCTGCTGGCGTCCGTCGGTCTCGAAAAAACCTTCATGATCTGGGGCGCTATCGTGCTGGTGATGATTCTGTTCGGCGCCACGCTGATGAAAGATGCGCCGCAGCAGGAAGTGAAATCTGTAAACGGCGTGGTGGAGAACGACTTCACCCTCGCGCAGTCCATACGTAAGCCACAGTACTGGATGCTGGCGGTGATGTTCCTGACGGCCTGCATGAGCGGTCTGTATGTCATCGGCGTGGCGAAAGATATCGCGCAGGGGATGGTGAAACTGGATGCAGCCACGGCGGCCAACGCGGTGACCGTGATTTCCATTGCTAACCTCTCAGGTCGTCTGGTCCTCGGTATTCTGTCTGACAAAATTGCCCGCATCCGCGTGATTACGATTGGGCAGGTGGTTTCGCTGGTCGGTATGGCGGCGCTGCTGTTCGCTCCGCTGAATGAAGTCACCTTCTTCGCGGCGATTGCCTGCGTGGCCTTTAACTTCGGCGGCACCATTACCGTCTTCCCGTCACTGGTGAGCGAGTTCTTTGGCCTGAACAATCTGGCGAAAAACTATGGGGTTATCTATCTGGGCTTCGGGATTGGCAGTATCTGCGGCTCGCTGATTGCCTCCCTGTTCGGCGGGTTCTACGTGACCTTCTGCGTGATCTTTGCCTTGCTGATTATCTCGCTGGCGCTGTCCACGACGATTCGTCAGCCGCAGCGTGAAGTCTTCAAAGAGGTGCACGCCTGAGACGTTAAATAAGGCCGGTTATCCGGCCTGTTTCTTATGTGAAAACCGAGGCTTTGCTGGCGTTGTCAAATTCCTGAAGTGTTTTTTGTAAATAACTGTACCGATCACACACTCTGCTGCCACTTTTCCCTTCCTCTGTGGTCTACTTACCACGCCTGTCGTCGTTTCACTGAACGATCCCCTGTGCGTATATGTAATCTGCCCACGTAATAATCAGCGTGGGCGGTGGTACTGTCCCTTGTTCCGGGTAGCTTGCATGAAATACATTAAATCGATGGCGCAACAAAAGCTCTGCTTTTTGCTGGCGTTGTACATCGGCCTGTTTATGAATGGCGCAGTTTTTTTTCGTCGGTTTGACGGTTATGCGCATGATTTTACCGTCTGGAAAGGAATTGCAGCGGTTGTCGAATTGGTCGCTGCGGTACTGGTCACCTTCTTTTTATTCCGTATTCTTACCCTGTTTGGCCGTCGCGTGTGGCGAGTGCTGGCAACGTTTATCGTGCTGTGCTCGGCGGGTGCCAGCTATTACATGACCTTTATGAACGTGGTGATTGGCTACGGCATTATTGCCTCGGTGATGACCACGGATATCGACCTCTCTAAAGAGGTTGTAGGGCTCCACTTTATTCTCTGGCTGGTGGCCGTCAGCGCCTTGCCGCTGCTGCTCATCTGGAGCAACCGCTGCCGCTACACGCTGGTTCACCAGATCCGCACGCCCGGAAAGCGATTCAGAAGCGTCGCCGTGGTGTTGCTGGCGGGCCTGATGGTCTGGGGGCCGATTCGCCTGCTGGAAGTGAAGCAGAAGAATGATGAACGTACCTCCGGCGTGGATCTGCCAAGCTATGGCGGTGTGGTCGCCAACTCGTATTTGCCGTCTAACTGGATCTCCGCGCTGGGGCTGTATGCGTGGGCGCAGGTGGATGAATCCTCGGATAATAAGTCGCTGATAAACCCGGCGAAGAAATTTACCTATGTTGCGCCAAAGGATATCGACGATACCTACGTCGTCTTTATTATCGGAGAGACCACGCGCTGGGATCATATGGGCATTCTCGGCTATAACCGAGATACCACGCCGAAACTGGCGCAGGAAAAGAACCTGATTGCCTATCGTGGCTATTCCTGTGATACCGCCACCAAGCTCTCCCTGCGCTGCATGTTTGTGCGCGAAGGCGGGGCGAGTGACAACCCGCAGCGTACGCTAAAAGAGCAAAACGTCTTCTCGGTGCTGCATCAGCTTGGATTTACGTCTGACCTCTATGCGATGCAGAGTGAGATGTGGTTCTACAGCAACACCATGGCGCAAAACATTTCCTACCGCGAGCAGATTGGCGCAGAGGCGCGCAACCGTGGAAAACCTGTCGATGACATGCTGCTGATAGATGAGATGAAACTCTCCCTCAACGGTAAGCCTGATGGCAAGCACATGATCATCCTGCATACCAAAGGGTCGCACTTTAATTACACCCAACGCTATCCGCGTAGCTTTGCCAAATGGACGCCGGAATGTGTCGGGGTGGATAAAGACTGCACCAAGGCTCAGCTGATTAACTCCTACGACAACTCCGTGATGTATGTGGATCACTTTATTGATACGGTGATTGACCAGGTTCGTGATAAGAAAGCGATCGTCTTCTATGCGGCAGACCACGGTGAATCCATCAATGAATACGAGCATCTCCACGGTACGCCACGCAAGATGGCGCCGCCGGAGCAGTTCCGCGTGCCAATGATGGTGTGGATGTCCGACAAGTATCTGGAAGACCCGCAGAAAGCGAAGATGTTTGCTCAGCTGAAGAAAGAGGCGGAGATGAAGGTGCCGCGTCGTCACGTTGAGCTGTATGACACCATCATGGGTTGTCTCGGCTATACCTCACCGGATGGTGGAATTAACGAAAACAACAACTGGTGTAAACTCCCCGATAACAGCGCAAAAGCCGCGCAGTAGCTGCTCTGGCGAGAATATCGCCAGTTGAATGGCTTTTTGAAAATAAGGGATTGACGGGGGCGCACCTCAGCAGTAAGATGCGCTCCGCATTCGGCGAGTAGCGCAGCTTGGTAGCGCAACTGGTTTGGGACCAGTGGGTCGGAGGTTCGAATCCTCTCTCGCCGACCACATTCTGAAAAGGGCTAACCGCAAGGTTAGCCCTTTTTGCATTATGACCTTACCCCACCAGAGTATCCAAAATGCCTGTTAGACCGGCTTCTCCCTGTCTGTTAACGATTTTGTGACATAATCCATTGTATTTTTTTATATATAGATTGATCTTTTTTCGCGTTGCTTATGGATAACCTCAGCATTTTTCGCTGTGCGTTTTAACGTTCGCGGTATTTAGTGCTCAGATAATCACCATTCTGCAAGAAAATTTACCCATTCTGAATAAAAGTTAATCACTGATTGTGGCGAAATAGGGAGAGAGTTGTGCTGCAACATGGCGAGTAGCATAAATTTCCCTGCTGAAAACTGGCGCTCATGGTTTTTTTAATCTTTGTTTGCGGTTTCTCACACTCAGCGTAAATCCCCGTCACCTGTATTGACGTTTTCACATTCTGTTGACAGATTGTAGGGCATGAGGGGCATTTCAGGGACGATCTGCGCTGCAACTCAAACGCTCTTCTGAAAGGATTCTCCATCCCTTTAACGCCTTCGGGCACCTCCGACCGGACCGGGTAAAAAATAAATAAAGGTCTGGCGGCGTAACACAACAAAGCAAAACATCACATTGGAGCAGAATAATGAGTATTTCCTTGAAGAAGTCAGGGATGCTGAAGCTTGGTCTGAGCCTGGTGGCTATGACCGTGGCAGCAAGCGTACAGGCAAAAACCCTGGTTTACTGTTCTGAAGGCTCGCCGGAAGGCTTTAACCCACAGCTCTTTACCTCTGGTACGACGTACGACGCAAGCTCTGTACCGATCTATAACCGTCTGGTTGAATTCAAAACCGGTACCACGGAAGTGATTCCGGGTCTGGCTGAGAAGTGGGACGTCAGCGAAGACGGTAAAACCTATACCTTCCACCTGCGCCAGGGCGTGAAGTGGCAGGACAGCAAAGATTTCAAACCAACGCGCGACTTTAATGCCGACGACGTTGTGTTCTCCTTCGACCGTCAGAAAAACGCCCAGAACCCGTACCACAAAGTCTCTGGCGGCAGCTATGAATACTTCGAAGGGATGGGCCTGCCGGATCTGATCTCTGAAGTGAAAAAAGTGGACGATAATACCGTTCAGTTCGTGCTGACGCGTCCTGAAGCGCCGTTCCTGGCTGACCTGGCCATGGACTTCGCCTCTATTCTGTCCAAAGAGTACGCAGATAACATGCTGAAAGCCGGTACGCCGGAGAAAGTCGACCTGAACCCAATCGGTACCGGTCCATTCCAGCTGCTGCAGTACCAGAAAGACTCCCGTATTCTGTATAAAGCATTCGAAGGCTACTGGGGCACCAAGCCGAAGATTGACCGTCTGGTCTTCTCCATCACGCCTGATGCGTCCGTACGTTATGCAAAACTGCAGAAAAACGAATGCCAGGTGATGCCATACCCGAACCCGGCAGACATCGCCCGCATGAAGCAGGACAAGAACATCAACCTGCTGGAGCAGGCTGGCCTGAACGTGGGCTATCTCTCCTTCAACACCGAGAAGAAACCGTTTGATGACGTGAAAGTGCGTCAGGCGCTGACCTACGCGGTGAACAAAGAAGCGATTATCAAGGCGGTTTACCAGGGCGCTGGCGTTGCAGCCAAAAACCTGATCCCACCAACCATGTGGGGCTATAACGACGACGTTAAAGATTACTCCTACGATCCTGAGAAAGCGAAAGCGCTGCTGAAAGAAGCGGGCCAGGATAAAGGCTTCACCGTTGAGCTGTGGGCGATGCCGGTACAGCGTCCGTACAACCCGAACGCACGCCGTATGGCAGAAATGGTTCAGGCTGACTGGGCTAAGATTGGCGTTCAGGCCAAGATTGTGACCTACGAGTGGGGCGAGTACCTGAAGCGCGCCAAAGCGGGTGAGCACCAGGCAGTCATGATGGGCTGGACCGGTGATAACGGGGATCCGGACAACTTCTTCGCCACCCTGTTCAGCTGCGCGGCGGCAAAAGACGGTTCTAACTACTCTCGCTGGTGCTACAAGCCGTTTGAAGACCTGATCCAGCCGGCGCGTGCGACCGACGATCACAACAAACGTATTGAACTGTACAAGCAGGCACAGGTTGTTATGCACGATCAGGCTCCGGCGCTGATTGTTGCTCACTCCACCGTGTACGAGCCAGTGCGTAAAGAAGTGAAAGGCTACGTGGTTGATCCACTGGGCAAACACCACTTCGAAAACGTATCGGTTGAATAATTAAAAGCAACGCCAGGCGGCGCTGCGCTTGCACTGGCCTACGGTCTGTAGGTCGGGTAAGCGTAGCGCCACCCGGCAGCAGTGCTTAATTCTCTCTCTGAAAGGAGAGGGGATAAGATTTGTGAGCAATACAGACGTCACGCCACTGGTCGTGCGTCATCAGAGAGAATCCGGGTTATGTTGCAGTTCATCCTCCGACGTCTGGGACTTGTTATCCCCACGTTTATCGGTATCACCCTTCTCACTTTTGCCTTCGTCCATATGATCCCCGGCGACCCGGTAATGATTATGGCGGGCGAGCGTGGTATTTCCCCTGAGCGCCATGCACAGCTGCTGGCTGAACTCGGTCTCGATAAGCCGATGTGGCAGCAGTATCTCCACTATATCTGGGGCGTGCTGCACGGTGATTTAGGGATTTCGTTGAAAAGCCGTCTTCCGGTGTGGGACGAGTTCGTGCCGCGTTTTAAAGCGACACTGGAGCTTGGCGTCTGCGCCATGATTTTCGCCACCGCGGTGGGTATCCCTGTTGGGGTACTGGCTGCCGTCAAGCGTGGCTCTATTTTTGACCATACCGCCGTGGGCCTCGCGCTGACCGGCTACTCCATGCCTATCTTCTGGTGGGGTATGATGCTGATCATGCTGGTCTCGGTGCAGCTTAACCTGACACCAGTTTCCGGGCGCGTCAGCGATATGGTCTTCCTGGACGACTCCAACCCGCTCACCGGCTTTATGCTGATTGATACGGCTATCTGGGGTGAAGAGGGCAACTTCATGGATGCCGTCGCGCATATGATCCTGCCTGCCATGGTGCTGGGCACCATTCCTCTGGCGGTGATCGTCCGTATGACTCGTTCATCGATGCTGGAAGTGCTGGGTGAGGATTACATCCGCACCGCCCGCGCCAAGGGCCTGACGCGTATGCGCGTCATCATCGTCCATGCGCTGCGTAACGCCATGCTGCCGGTAGTGACCGTTATCGGTCTCCAGGTGGGGACGTTGCTGGCGGGGGCGATCCTGACCGAAACCATCTTCTCCTGGCCGGGCCTGGGCCGCTGGCTGATTGACGCGCTGCAGCGCCGTGACTATCCGGTTGTGCAGGGCGGTGTATTGCTGGTCGCGACGATGATTATCCTCGTCAACCTGCTGGTCGATTTGCTGTACGGCGTGGTGAACCCGCGTATTCGTCATAAGAAGTAAGGGGCCATCATGTCACAGGTTTCTGAAAACAAAGTTGTTGCTGCACCGGTTCCGATGACGCCGATGCAGGAGTTCTGGCACTACTTCAAGCGCAACAAAGGCGCGGTGGTGGGGCTGGTGTATGTCGCTATCATGATCCTGATTGCGGTATTTGCGAACGTGCTTGCGCCGTACAACCCGGCGGACCAGTTCCGCGATGCGTTGCTCTCCCCTCCTGCCTGGCAGGACGGCGGTAGCCTGGCGCACCTGCTGGGGACCGATGATGTGGGCCGCGATGTGCTGTCGCGTCTGATGTACGGTGCGCGCCTGTCGCTGCTGGTCGGCTGTCTGGTGGTGGTGTTATCCCTGATTATGGGGATCGTACTGGGTCTGGTTGCCGGTTACTTCGGCGGCATTGTTGATAACATCATCATGCGTATCGTCGACATCATGCTGGCGCTGCCAAGCCTGCTGCTGGCGCTGGTGCTGGTGGCGATCTTCGGTCCGTCGATCGGCAACGCCGCCCTGGCGCTGACGTTCGTGGCGCTTCCTCACTACGTGCGTTTAACCCGCGCGGCGGTGCTGGTGGAAGTGAACCGCGACTACGTCACGGCGTCTCGCGTAGCGGGGGCCGGTGCGATGCGCCAGATGTTTGTCAATATCTTCCCGAACTGCCTTGCGCCGCTGATTGTTCAGGCGTCGCTCGGTTTCTCTAACGCCATTCTTGATATGGCCGCTCTTGGCTTCCTGGGCATGGGTGCGCAGCCGCCAACACCGGAGTGGGGCACCATGCTCTCCGACGTGTTGCAGTTCGCACAAAGCGCCTGGTGGGTTGTCACCTTCCCGGGTCTGGCAATCCTGCTGACGGTGCTGGCATTTAACCTGATGGGTGATGGCCTGCGTGATGCGCTTGATCCCAAACTGAAGCAGTAAGAGGCACGAGATGGCGTTATTAAATGTAGATAAATTATCGGTGCACTTCGGCGATGAAGGCACCCCGTTTCGCGCCGTGGACCGCATCAGCTACAGCGTAAATCAGGGCGAAGTGGTGGGTATCGTTGGAGAGTCCGGTTCCGGTAAGTCCGTCAGCTCGCTGGCGATCATGGGGCTGATTGATTACCCGGGCCGCGTGATGGCGGAAAACCTGCAGTTCAACGGTCAGGACCTGAAGCGCATTTCTGAAAAACAGCGCCGCCAGCTGGTGGGCGCGGAAGTGGCGATGATTTTCCAGGATCCGATGACCAGCCTGAACCCATGCTACACCGTCGGTTTCCAGATTATGGAAGCGATTAAGGTGCACCAGGGCGGGAATAAGAAAACCCGTCGTCAGCGGGCGATCGATCTCCTGAACCAGGTGGGTATTCCTGACCCGGCTTCGCGTCTGGACGTTTACCCGCACCAGCTTTCCGGCGGGATGAGCCAGCGCGTGATGATCGCCATGGCAATTGCCTGTCGGCCAAAGCTGCTGATTGCGGATGAACCGACGACGGCGCTGGATGTGACCATTCAGGCACAAATCATCGAGCTGCTGCTGGAGCTGCAGCAGAAAGAGAACATGGCGCTGGTGCTGATTACGCACGATCTGGCGCTGGTGGCCGAAGCCGCGCACAAAATCATCGTGATGTATGCCGGCCAGGTGGTCGAGACCGGAAATTCACACGATATCTTCCGCGCGCCGCGTCACCCGTATACCCAGGCGCTTTTACGCGCGCTGCCGGAGTTTGCTCAGGATAAAGCGCGTCTGGCATCGCTGCCGGGTGTGGTGCCGGGTAAATATGACCGTCCGCAGGGCTGTCTGCTCAATCCGCGCTGTCCGTATGCGACGGACAAATGCCGGACGGAAGAGCCAGAGCTGAACCAGCTGGCTGACGGTCGTCAGTCGAAATGCCACTACCCACTCGATGATGCCGGGAGGCCAACACTATGAGTACGCAACAGGCCACCACGCAACAGCCGCTGTTGCAGGCCATCGACCTGAAAAAATATTACCCAGTGAAGAAGGGACTGTTTGCCCCTGAACGCCTGGTGAAAGCGCTGGACGGCGTCTCCTTTAACCTCGAACGCGGTAAAACGCTGGCGGTGGTGGGAGAGTCAGGCTGCGGGAAATCGACGCTGGGCCGTCTGCTGACGATGATTGAAGTGCCGACCGGCGGTGAACTTTATTATCAGGGCCAGGATCTGCTCAAGCACGATCCGCAGGCGCAGAAGCTGCGTCGCCAGAAAATCCAGATTGTGTTCCAGAACCCGTATGGTTCTTTGAACCCGCGTAAAAAAGTGGGGCAGATTCTGGAAGAACCGCTGCTGATTAACAGCAATCTGAGCAAAGAGCAGCGCCGTGAAAAAGCGCTGGCGATGATGGCGAAGGTCGGCCTCAAAACCGAGCATTACGACCGCTATCCGCATATGTTCTCCGGCGGCCAGCGTCAGCGTATCGCCATCGCACGCGGTCTGATGCTTGACCCGGACGTAGTGATTGCCGACGAGCCGGTGTCGGCGCTCGATGTCTCCGTGCGTGCGCAGGTGCTGAACCTGATGATGGATCTGCAGCAGGAGCTGGGACTCTCTTACGTGTTCATCTCCCACGACCTGTCGGTGGTAGAGCATATTGCCGATGAAGTGATGGTGATGTATCTGGGGCGCTGCGTGGAGAAGGGGACCAAAGACCAGATCTTTAATAACCCTCGCCACCCGTACACCCAGGCGCTGCTGTCCGCGACGCCGCGTCTGAACCCGGACGATCGTCGTGAGCGTATTAAGCTGACGGGAGAGCTGCCAAGCCCGCTGAATCCGCCGCCGGGATGTGCATTCAATGCCCGCTGCAGCCGCCGCTTTGGCCCCTGCACCCAGCTACAGCCGCAACTGAAGGATTATGGCGGCCAGCTGGTGGCCTGCTTTGCGGTCGATCAGGATGAAAATGGCGAGAAGCCGCATGCATAACGAAAAAAACCGGCGCTAAGCCGGTTTTTTTATGCCTGCTTTATTATTTCCGCAGGCGAATCTGGTCGACGGCGTGCTTCTCGCTCTTGGTGAGGATCAGGCTCGCACGCTCGCGCGTCGGCAGGATGTTCTCTTTGAGGTTCACGTAGTTGATCTCATTCCACAGTCCCGTGGCCACATTGATCGCTTCTTCTTCAGACAGCTGAGCATAGTGGTGGAAATAGGAGTCCGGATCGGTGAAGGCCCCTTCGCGGAACTTCAGGAAGCGGTTGATGTACCAGTTCTGCAGCAGGTCTTCCGGCGCATCGACATAAATAGAGAAATCGACGAAATCCGAGACAAAGACGTGATGCGGGTCGTGAGGATAGTCCATGCCGCTTTGCAGCACGTTCAGACCTTCCAGAATGAGAATATCCGGCTGGACCACCGTTTTATCCCCACCCGGGATGCGATCGTAGATCAGGTGCGAATAGACCGGCGCTGTTACGTGAGGCACGCCGGATTTCAGGTCGGAGACAAATTTCACCAGACGGTGCATATCATAAGAGAGCGGGAAGCCTTTCTTCTTCATCAGCCCGCGTTCTTTTAAGACTTCGTTTGGATGCAGGAAGCCGTCGGTCGTGATCAGCTCCACGCTGCGGTGTTCCGGCCAGCGGCTCAACAGCGCCTGCAGAACGCGTGCGGTGGTACTTTTACCCACGGCCACGCTGCCTGCGATACTGATGATATAAGGAATTCGTTGACCGTTCGTCCCGAGAAACTGCTCCAGCACCGCCTGACGACGCAGGTTCGAGCTGATATAGAAGTTAAGCAAGCGAGAGAGGGGGAGATAAATTTCTGCCACCTCTTCAAGGGACAGATCTTCGTTTATCCCTTTTAACCGTGCGATTTCACCTTCCGTCAGCGTCATAGGGACGGAATCACGCAGGGCAGCCCACTGGCTGCGGTTAAAGTGAAGATAAGGCGTCATTAACGTTTGCTCTTTTTTGCTCATAAGCATGCTTCAGTGAGCCAGCGCTACACTGCCGGATCGTGGCTCATCACACAGTTAATTTTGGACAATGGGCAGGAGGTTAACACCAGATGGCAGGAATAATAAGAAAAAAGATGGATAGCGCTGCGTTACGCGGAAGCCGTCACGCTATGGTGTATATAGTGTAAATCACGCGTGCATGTTGATTATTTGACCCGCAATGACTACTTTTACAGCGCTTAGCGCTTCGTTCGCATAAAATGTGAGCGAAAGAACGTTTTATGCAAATTTTTAGTTGCATGACCGCGCAGGTATCCATAGAATGCGCGCTACTTGATGCCGACTTAGCTCAGTAGGTAGAGCAACTGACTTGTAATCAGTAGGTCACCAGTTCGATTCCGGTAGTCGGCACCATCAAGTCCGGTGGGGTTCCCGAGCGGCCAAAGGGAGCAGACTGTAAATCTGCCGTCACAGACTTCGAAGGTTCGAATCCTTCCCCCACCACCACTTTCTGGCAGCGTAAATGCCGCCGGAGCTGGTTGGAAAAATTAGCCAGCTCAAACTGAAAAAGAGAGAAATCTCTTTTTTTGTTACAGAAAGAACTGGGTAGCCGAGTTTCAGGATGCGGGCATCGTATAATGGCTATTACCTCAGCCTTCCAAGCTGATGATGCGGGTTCGATTCCCGCTGCCCGCTCCAATACGTGCTGATATGGCTCAGTTGGTAGAGCGCACCCTTGGTAAGGGTGAGGTCCCCAGTTCGACTCTGGGTATCAGCACCACTTCACTTCTCCTTCCCGTTTCTCTCTGTTTCAATTTTACTGTATTCAACAATTCAGGCATTTCGCCTGGTTGATGTGGTGATATCACCGATTTATCCGTGTCTTAGAGGGACAATCGATGTCTAAAGAAAAGTTTGAACGTACAAAACCGCACGTTAACGTCGGTACTATCGGCCACGTTGACCATGGTAAAACAACGCTGACCGCTGCAATCACTACCGTTCTGGCAAAAACCTACGGTGGTTCTGCTCGTGCATTCGACCAGATCGATAACGCACCAGAAGAAAAAGCTCGTGGTATCACCATCAACACCTCTCACGTTGAGTACGACACCCCGACTCGCCACTACGCACACGTAGACTGCCCAGGCCACGCCGACTATGTTAAAAACATGATCACCGGTGCTGCGCAGATGGACGGCGCGATCCTGGTTGTTGCTGCGACTGACGGCCCAATGCCTCAGACTCGTGAGCACATCCTGCTGGGTCGTCAGGTAGGCGTTCCTTACATCATCGTGTTCCTGAACAAGTGCGACATGGTTGATGACGAAGAGCTGCTGGAACTGGTAGAGATGGAAGTTCGTGAACTGCTGTCTCAGTACGATTTCCCAGGCGATGATACCCCAATCGTTCGTGGTTCTGCTCTGAAAGCGCTGGAAGGCGACGCAGAGTGGGAAGCGAAAATCATCGAACTGGCTGGCTTCCTGGATTCTTACATCCCAGAACCAGAGCGTGCGATTGACAAGCCATTCCTGCTGCCAATCGAAGACGTATTCTCCATCTCCGGTCGTGGTACCGTTGTTACCGGTCGTGTAGAGCGCGGTATCATCAAAGTTGGTGAAGAAGTTGAAATCGTTGGTATCAAAGAGACTGCGAAGTCTACCTGTACTGGCGTTGAAATGTTCCGCAAACTGCTGGACGAAGGCCGTGCTGGTGAGAACGTTGGTGTTCTGCTGCGTGGTATCAAACGTGAAGAAATCGAACGTGGTCAGGTTCTGGCTAAGCCAGGCTCAATCAAGCCGCACACCAAGTTCGAATCTGAAGTGTACATCCTGTCCAAAGACGAAGGCGGCCGTCATACTCCGTTCTTCAAAGGCTACCGTCCACAGTTCTACTTCCGTACTACTGACGTGACCGGTACCATCGAACTGCCAGAAGGCGTTGAGATGGTAATGCCAGGCGACAACATCAAGATGGTTGTGACGCTGATCCACCCAATCGCGATGGACGACGGTCTGCGTTTCGCAATCCGTGAAGGTGGCCGTACCGTTGGCGCGGGCGTGGTTGCTAAAGTTCTCGGCTAATTGCTGATAACATTTGACGCAATGCGCAATAAAAGGGCATCATTTGATGCCCTTTTTGCACGCTTTCACGTCAGAACCTGGCTCATCAGTGATTATTTTTGTCATAATCATTGCTGAGACAGGCTCTGCAGAGAGCGTATAATTCGAAAAGCGAATTAGCATTTCGATTTGGTTTGCCTCGCAATCGCGGGGTGAAAATGTTTGTAGAATACTTCTGACAGGTTGGTTTATGAGTGCGAATACCGAAGCTCAAGGGAGCGGGCGCGGCCTGGAAGCGATGAAATGGGTAGTAGTAGCCGTTCTGCTGATCGTAGCGATTGTCGGCAACTACCTTTATCGTGACATGATGCTGCCGCTACGCGCGCTTGCAGTGGTAATTCTGATTGCTGCAGCGGGTGGTGTCGCGCTGTTGACGACGAAAGGCAAAGCGACTGTCGCTTTTGCTCGCGAAGCGCGTACCGAAGTCCGTAAGGTAATTTGGCCGACTCGCCAGGAAACATTGCACACCACGCTGATCGTAGCGGCGGTTACCGCTGTAATGTCACTGATCCTGTGGGGACTGGATGGTATTCTGGTTCGCCTGGTATCCTTTATCACTGGCCTGAGGTTCTGAGATGTCTGAAGCCCCTAAAAAGCGCTGGTACGTCGTTCAGGCGTTTTCCGGTTTTGAAGGCCGCGTAGCAACGTCGCTGCGTGAGCATATCAAATTACACAACATGGAAGAGTTATTTGGCGAAGTTATGGTTCCGACCGAAGAAGTGGTCGAGATCCGTGGCGGCCAGCGTCGCAAAAGCGAACGCAAATTCTTCCCGGGTTACGTGCTGGTTCAGATGGTGATGAACGACGCGAGCTGGCACCTGGTGCGCAGCGTACCGCGCGTGATGGGCTTTATCGGCGGCACGTCTGACCGTCCGGCGCCAATCAGCGACAAAGAAGTGGATGCGATTATGAACCGCCTGCAGCAGGTTGGTGATAAGCCGCGTCCGAAAACGCTGTTTGAACCGGGTGAAATGGTGCGTGTTAATGACGGTCCGTTTGCTGACTTTAACGGCGTCGTTGAAGAAGTGGACTACGAGAAGTCCCGCCTGAAAGTTTCTGTATCTATCTTCGGTCGTGCGACCCCGGTAGAACTGGACTTTGCTCAGGTCGAAAAAGCCTAAGCAGCGATCAAAAAAGCGACGATTTAATCGTTGCACAGGGCGCGAGATTGGAATACAATTTCGCGCCTTTTGTTTTTATGGGCCCGGCCCGTAAAACGAATTTTATTCACGGGGAGCCTCACTGAGGCGCTATTACCCAATCAGAGGATTTTAGAATGGCTAAGAAAGTACAAGCCTACGTCAAGCTGCAGGTTGCAGCTGGTATGGCGAACCCAAGTCCACCAGTTGGTCCAGCTCTGGGTCAGCAGGGTGTGAACATCATGGAATTCTGTAAAGCGTTCAACGCAAAAACTGAATCCCTGGAAAAAGGTCTGCCAATCCCAGTCGTAATCACTGTTTACGCTGACCGTTCTTTCACTTTCGTTACCAAAACCCCTCCAGCAGCAGTTCTGCTGAAGAAAGCGGCTGGTATCAAGTCTGGTTCCGGTAAACCGAACAAAGACAAAGTGGGTAAAATTTCCCGCGCTCAGCTGCAGGAAATCGCGCAGACCAAAGCTGCCGACATGACTGGTGCCGACATTGAAGCGATGACTCGCTCAATCGAAGGTACTGCACGTTCCATGGGCCTGGTAGTGGAGGACTAAGAAATGGCTAAACTGACCAAGCGCATGTCCGTGATCCGTGACAAAGTTGATGCGACCAAACAGTACGACATCAACGAAGCTATCGCTCTGCTGAAAGAACTGGCAACTGCTAAGTTCGTTGAAAGCGTTGACGTTGCCGTTAACCTGGGCATCGACGCGCGTAAATCTGATCAGAACGTTCGTGGCGCAACTGTACTGCCACACGGTACTGGCCGTTCCGTACGTGTAGCTGTATTTGCTCAGGGTGCAAACGCTGAAGCTGCTAAAGCTGCCGGCGCTGAACTGGTAGGTATGGAAGATCTGGCTGATCAGATCAAGAAAGGCGAAATGAACTTTGACGTTGTTATTGCTTCTCCAGATGCAATGCGCGTTGTTGGCCAGCTGGGCCAGGTTCTGGGTCCACGCGGCCTGATGCCAAACCCGAAAGTGGGTACTGTAACGCCTAACGTTGCTGAAGCGGTTAAGAACGCTAAAGCAGGTCAGGTTCGTTATCGTAACGACAAAAACGGCATCATCCACACCACCATCGGTAAAGTGGACTTTGACGCTGACAAACTGAAAGAAAACCTGGAAGCTCTGCTGGTTGCGCTGAAAAAAGCAAAACCAACTCAGGCGAAAGGCGTGTACATCAAGAAAGTTAGCATCTCCACCACCATGGGTGCAGGTGTTGCAGTTGACCAGGCTGGCCTGAGCGCTGCTGCAAACTAATGCCTTTACGTGGGCGGTGATTTTGTCTACAATCTTACCCCCACGTTTGCTAACAAAAGTTAGCGGCTAAAAGATTTGTTCGTTGGAGCCTGGCCTAATCCAGGCCTCCGTCGAAGACCGCAGGTGTTTCGCAAGAGACTTAATCCCCTGCGTAGACGGTGACAGAACGCTAAGATTATTTTTGGATACTCTGGCTTGTTTCTGCTCACCGTATTAAGACGCTCTTTCCGTTGGGAAGAGTGAAGTGAGTTCCGGAACATGAGTTCCGGCAAACATCCAGGAGCAAAGCTAATGGCTTTAAATCTTCAAGACAAACAAGCGATTGTTGCTGAAGTCAGCGAAGTAGCCAAAGGCGCGCTGTCTGCAGTAGTTGCGGATTCCCGTGGCGTTACTGTAGACAAAATGACTGAACTGCGTAAAGCAGGTCGTGAAGCTGGCGTATACATGCGTGTTGTTCGTAACACCCTGCTGCGCCGCGTAGTTGAAGGTACTCAGTTCGAGTGCCTGAAAGACACGTTTGTTGGTCCGACCCTGATTGCATACTCTATGGAACACCCGGGCGCTGCTGCTCGTCTGTTCAAAGAGTTCGCGAAAGCGAATGCAAAATTTGAGGTCAAAGCTGCAGCCTTTGAAGGTGAGTTGATCCCGGCATCGCAAATCGATCGCCTGGCAACCCTGCCGACCTACGAAGAAGCAATTGCACGCCTGATGGCAACCATGAAAGAAGCTGCGGCTGGCAAACTGGTTCGCACTCTGGCTGCTGTACGCGATGCGAAAGAAGCTGCTTAATCGCAGTTATCTTTATAAAGCATTTGCTTACGTATAAACTTATTCTGATTTTCAGGAACAATTTAAATGTCTATCACTAAAGATCAAATCATTGAAGCAGTAGCAGCTATGTCCGTAATGGACGTTGTAGAGCTGGTTTCTGCAATGGAAGAAAAATTCGGTGTTTCTGCTGCTGCTGCTGTAGCTGTAGCTGCGGGCCCGGCTGAAGCTGCTGAAGAAAAAACTGAATTCGACGTAATTCTGAAAGCTGCTGGCGCGAACAAAGTTGCTGTTATCAAAGCAGTACGTGGCGCAACTGGCCTGGGTCTGAAAGAAGCTAAAGACCTGGTAGAATCTGCTCCAGCTGCGCTGAAAGAAGGCGTGAGCAAAGACGACGCAGAAGCACTGAAAAAATCTCTGGAAGAAGCTGGCGCTGAAGTTGAAGTTAAATAAGCCAACTTTTCTGGTTGCAGCCTAAGTCATTAGGCTGATGGCTGGTGACTTTTTAGTCACCAGCCTTTTTGCGCTGTAAGGCATCAGTAGCATTTCACACTGTTTGACTGCTGATTGTCCTGACAATGCATGTTTCTATCGACGACTTAATATATTGCGACAGGGTGCTCGCTCTGTGTAAATCGCGACGAAATGATTTAAGCGTGATAGCAACAGGTATTGCGGAAAGTATTCAATTTTCCGGTCCACAAAATGGTGTTGCACAAACTGTCCCTTCGTCGGACAGATGGGTCGACTTGTCAGCGAGCTGAGGAACCCTATGGTTTACTCCTATACCGAGAAAAAACGTATTCGTAAGGATTTTGGTAAACGTCCACAAGTTCTGGACATTCCATATCTCCTTTCTATCCAGCTTGACTCGTTCCAGAAGTTTATCGAGCAAGATCCTGAAGGGCAGTACGGTCTGGAAGCAGCCTTCCGCTCCGTGTTCCCGATTCAGAGCTACAGCGGTAACTCCGAGCTGCAGTACGTCAGCTACCGCCTTGGCGAACCGGTGTTTGACGTTCAGGAATGTCAGATCCGTGGCGTGACCTATTCCGCACCGCTGCGCGTAAAACTGCGTCTGGTGATCTACGAGCGCGAAGCGCCGGAAGGCACCGTAAAAGACATTAAAGAACAAGAAGTCTACATGGGTGAAATTCCACTCATGACAGACAACGGTACTTTCGTTATCAACGGTACTGAGCGTGTTATCGTTTCCCAGCTGCATCGTAGCCCGGGCGTCTTCTTCGACAGCGATAAAGGTAAAACACACTCTTCCGGTAAAGTACTGTATAACGCACGCATCATTCCTTACCGTGGTTCCTGGCTGGACTTCGAGTTCGATCCAAAAGACAACCTGTTTGTCCGTATCGACCGTCGTCGTAAACTGCCTGCAACCATCATTCTGCGTGCACTGAACTATACCACTGAGCAGATCCTGGACCTGTTCTTTGAGAAAGTGATCTTTGAAATCCGCGACAACAAGCTGCAGATGGAGCTGGTGCCGGAACGTCTGCGTGGTGAGACCGCGTCGTTCGACATCGAAGCCGACGGCAAAGTGTATGTGGAAAAAGGTCGCCGTATCACCGCGCGCCACATCCGCCAGCTGGAAAAAGATGATATCAAACACATCGAAGTTCCGGTTGAATACATTGCAGGAAAAGTAGCCGCGAAAGATTACGTTGATGAATCAACTGGCGAGCTGATCTGCCCGGCGAACATGGAGCTGAGCCTGGATCTGCTGGCTAAGCTGAGTCAGGCTGGCCACAAACGTATCGAAACGCTGTTCACCAACGATCTGGACCACGGTCCGTACATCTCTGAGACGGTACGCGTCGACCCAACGACCGATCGTCTGAGTGCGCTGGTTGAAATCTACCGCATGATGCGTCCTGGTGAGCCACCAACTCGCGAAGCGGCGGAAAGCCTGTTCGAGAATCTGTTCTTCTCCGAAGACCGCTACGATCTGTCTGCGGTTGGTCGTATGAAGTTCAACCGTTCTCTGCTGCGCGACGAAATTGAAGGTTCCGGTATCCTGAGCAAAGACGACATCATCGAAGTGATGAAGAAGCTCATCGATATCCGTAACGGTAAAGGCGAAGTGGACGATATCGACCACCTCGGCAACCGTCGTATCCGTTCCGTCGGCGAAATGGCGGAAAACCAGTTCCGCGTTGGCCTGGTGCGTGTAGAGCGTGCGGTGAAAGAGCGTCTGTCTCTGGGCGATCTGGATACCCTGATGCCTCAGGATATGATCAACGCCAAGCCGATTTCTGCAGCAGTGAAAGAGTTCTTTGGTTCCAGCCAGCTGTCTCAGTTCATGGACCAGAACAACCCGCTGTCTGAGATTACGCACAAACGTCGTATCTCTGCACTCGGCCCAGGCGGTCTGACCCGTGAACGTGCAGGCTTTGAAGTTCGAGACGTACACCCGACGCACTACGGTCGCGTATGTCCAATCGAAACGCCTGAAGGTCCAAACATCGGTCTGATCAACTCCCTGTCCGTGTACGCACAGACGAACGAATACGGTTTCCTTGAGACGCCGTACCGTAAAGTGACTGACGGTGTTGTAACCGACGAAATTCACTACCTGTCTGCTATCGAAGAAGGCAACTACGTTATCGCTCAGGCGAACTCCAACCTGGATGACGAAGGCCACTTTGTAGAAGATCTGGTGACCTGCCGTAGCAAAGGCGAATCCAGCTTGTTCAGCCGCGACCAGGTTGACTACATGGACGTATCCACCCAGCAGGTGGTATCCGTCGGTGCGTCCCTGATCCCGTTCCTGGAACACGATGACGCCAACCGTGCATTGATGGGTGCGAACATGCAACGTCAGGCCGTTCCAACTCTGCGCGCTGATAAGCCGCTGGTTGGTACCGGTATGGAACGTGCTGTTGCCGTTGACTCCGGTGTTACTGCAGTTGCTAAGCGTGGCGGTACCGTTCAGTACGTCGACGCATCCCGTATCGTTATCAAAGTTAACGAAGACGAGATGTATCCGGGCGAAGCAGGTATCGACATTTATAACCTGACCAAATACACCCGTTCTAACCAGAACACCTGTATCAACCAGATGCCTTGCGTATCTCTGGGTGAGCCAGTTGAGCGCGGCGACGTGCTGGCAGACGGTCCGTCCACCGACCTCGGTGAACTGGCGCTCGGTCAGAACATGCGCGTAGCGTTCATGCCGTGGAACGGTTACAACTTCGAAGACTCCATCCTCGTCTCCGAGCGTGTGGTTCAGGAAGATCGTTTCACCACCATCCACATTCAGGAACTGGCATGTGTGTCCCGTGACACCAAGCTGGGGCCAGAAGAGATCACCGCTGACATCCCTAACGTGGGTGAAGCTGCGCTCTCCAAACTGGATGAATCCGGTATCGTTTACATCGGTGCGGAAGTGACCGGCGGCGACATTCTGGTAGGTAAGGTTACGCCTAAAGGTGAAACCCAGCTGACGCCAGAAGAGAAACTGCTGCGTGCCATCTTCGGTGAGAAAGCGTCTGACGTTAAAGACTCTTCTCTGCGCGTACCAAACGGTGTTTCCGGTACGGTTATCGACGTTCAGGTCTTCACTCGTGACGGCGTTGAGAAAGATAAGCGTGCGCTGGAAATCGAAGAGATGCAGCTCAAACAGGCTAAGAAAGACCTGTCTGAAGAACTGCAGATCCTCGAAGCGGGTCTGTTCAGCCGTATCTATGCGGTGCTGGTTGCCGGTGGCGTTGAAGCTGAGAAGCTCGACAAACTGCCACGCGATCGCTGGCTGGAACTGGGCCTGACCGACGAAGAGAAACAAAATCAGCTGGAACAGCTGGCTGAGCAGTATGACGAACTGAAACACGAGTTCGAGAAAAAACTCGAAGCGAAACGCCGCAAAATCACTCAGGGCGACGATCTGGCACCAGGCGTGCTGAAGATTGTTAAGGTGTATCTGGCTGTTAAACGTCAGATCCAGCCTGGTGATAAGATGGCAGGTCGTCACGGTAACAAGGGTGTTATCTCTAAGATCAACCCGATCGAAGATATGCCGCACGATGCTAACGGTACGCCGGTAGATATCGTACTGAACCCACTGGGCGTACCGTCTCGTATGAACATTGGTCAGATCCTGGAAACTCACCTGGGTATGGCTGCGAAAGGCATCGGCGACAAGATTAACGCCATGCTGAAACAGCAGCAGGAAGTCGCGAAACTGCGCGAATTCATCCAGCGTGCCTACGATCTGGGTACCGACGTGCGTCAGAAAGTCGACCTGAACACCTTCAGCGATGAAGAAGTGCTGCGTCTGGCAGAGAACCTGCGCAAAGGTATGCCAATTGCAACGCCGGTATTCGACGGTGCAAAAGAAGCTGAAATTAAAGAGCTGCTGCAACTGGGTGGTCTGCCAACGTCTGGTCAGATTACGCTGTTTGACGGCCGTACCGGTGAACAGTTCGAACGTCCGGTAACCGTAGGTTACATGTACATGCTGAAACTGAACCACCTGGTCGACGACAAGATGCACGCTCGTTCTACCGGTTCTTACAGCCTGGTTACTCAGCAGCCGCTGGGTGGTAAGGCACAGTTCGGTGGTCAGCGCTTCGGGGAGATGGAAGTGTGGGCGCTGGAAGCATACGGCGCGGCATACACCCTGCAGGAAATGCTCACCGTTAAGTCTGATGACGTGAACGGTCGTACCAAGATGTATAAAAACATCGTGGACGGCAACCATCAGATGGAACCGGGCATGCCAGAATCCTTCAACGTTCTGTTGAAAGAGATTCGTTCGCTGGGTATCAACATCGAACTGGAAGACGAGTAATTCTCGCTCAAACAGGTCACTGGTGCCGGGTTAATCCCCGGCACCGGATTGTGCTAACTCCGACGGGAGCAAATCCGTGAAAGATTTATTAAAGTTTCTGAAAGCGCAGACTAAAACCGAAGAGTTTGATGCGATCAAAATTGCTCTGGCTTCGCCAGACATGATCCGTTCATGGTCTTTCGGTGAAGTTAAAAAGCCGGAAACCATCAACTACCGTACGTTCAAACCTGAGCGTGACGGCCTTTTCTGTGCGCGTATTTTCGGGCCAGTAAAAGATTACGAGTGCCTGTGCGGTAAGTACAAGCGCCTGAAACACCGTGGTGTGATCTGTGAGAAGTGCGGCGTTGAAGTGACCCAGACCAAAGTACGCCGTGAGCGTATGGGCCACATCGAGCTGGCGTCTCCGACTGCTCACATCTGGTTCCTGAAATCCCTGCCGTCCCGTATCGGTCTGCTGCTGGATATGCCGCTGCGTGATATCGAACGTGTTCTGTACTTCGAATCTTATGTGGTTATCGAAGGCGGGATGACGAACCTGGAACGTCATCAGATCCTGACTGAAGAGCAGTATCTGGACGCGCTGGAAGAGTTCGGTGACGAATTCGACGCGAAGATGGGTGCGGAAGCTATTCAGGCCCTGCTGAAGAGCATGGATCTGGAGCAAGAGTGCGAGCAGCTGCGTGAAGAGCTGAACGAAACCAACTCCGAAACCAAGCGTAAAAAGCTGACCAAGCGTATCAAACTGCTGGAAGCGTTCGTTCAGTCTGGTAACAAGCCAGAGTGGATGATCCTGACCGTTCTGCCGGTTCTGCCGCCAGATCTGCGTCCACTGGTTCCGCTGGATGGTGGTCGTTTCGCAACGTCCGATCTGAACGATCTGTATCGTCGCGTGATCAACCGTAACAACCGTCTGAAACGTCTGCTGGATCTGGCTGCCCCGGACATCATCGTACGCAACGAAAAACGTATGCTGCAGGAAGCGGTAGATGCCCTGCTGGATAACGGTCGTCGTGGTCGTGCGATCACCGGTTCTAACAAACGTCCTCTGAAATCTTTGGCCGACATGATCAAAGGTAAACAGGGTCGTTTCCGTCAGAACCTGCTCGGTAAGCGTGTTGACTACTCCGGTCGTTCTGTAATCACCGTAGGTCCATACCTGCGTCTGCATCAGTGCGGTCTGCCGAAGAAAATGGCACTGGAGCTGTTCAAACCGTTCATCTACGGCAAGCTGGAACTGCGTGGCCTGGCCACCACCATCAAAGCCGCGAAGAAAATGGTTGAGCGTGAAGAAGCTGTCGTTTGGGATATCCTGGACGAAGTGATCCGCGAACACCCGGTACTGCTGAACCGTGCACCAACCCTGCACCGTCTGGGTATCCAGGCATTTGAGCCGGTCCTGATCGAAGGTAAAGCTATTCAGCTGCACCCGCTGGTTTGTGCGGCATATAACGCCGACTTCGATGGTGACCAGATGGCTGTTCACGTACCGCTGACGCTGGAAGCCCAGCTCGAAGCGCGTGCGCTGATGATGTCTACCAACAACATCCTGTCTCCAGCGAACGGTGAGCCAATCATTGTTCCTTCTCAGGACGTTGTACTGGGTCTGTACTACATGACCCGTGACTGTGTTAACGCCAAAGGCGAAGGCATGGTGCTGACTGGCCCGAAAGAAGCTGAGCGTATTTATCGCGCTGGCCTGGCCTCTCTGCATGCGCGCGTTAAAGTGCGTATCACCGAATACGAAAAAGATGCAAACGGCGAATTCGTTGCGAAAACCAGCCTGAAAGACACGACCGTTGGCCGTGCCATTCTGTGGATGATCGTACCGAAAGGTCTGCCTTTCTCCATCGTCAACCAGGCGCTGGGCAAGAAAGCGATCTCCAAAATGCTGAACACCTGTTACCGCATTCTGGGTCTGAAGCCGACCGTTATCTTCGCTGACCAGACAATGTACACCGGCTTTGCGTATGCAGCGCGTTCAGGTGCATCTGTTGGTATCGATGACATGGTCATCCCAGAGAAGAAACACGAGATCATCTCTGAAGCGGAAGCCGAAGTTGCTGAGATCCAGGAGCAGTTCCAGTCTGGTCTGGTTACCGCGGGCGAACGCTATAACAAAGTTATCGATATCTGGGCCGCGGCGAACGATCGTGTATCCAAAGCGATGATGGATAACCTGCAGACCGAAACCGTGATTAACCGTGACGGCGTAGAAGAACAGCAGGTTTCCTTCAACAGCATTTACATGATGGCCGACTCCGGTGCGCGTGGTTCTGCAGCACAGATTCGTCAGCTGGCAGGTATGCGTGGTCTGATGGCGAAGCCAGATGGCTCCATCATCGAAACGCCAATCACCGCGAACTTCCGTGAAGGTCTGAACGTACTCCAGTACTTCATCTCCACGCACGGTGCGCGTAAAGGTCTGGCGGATACCGCACTGAAAACAGCGAACTCCGGTTATCTGACGCGTCGTCTGGTTGACGTTGCGCAGGACCTGGTTGTGACCGAAGACGATTGTGGCACCCTCGAAGGTATCACCATGACCCCGGTTATCGAGGGTGGTGATGTTAAAGAGCCACTGCGCGATCGCGTTCTGGGTCGTGTAACCGCGGAAGACATTCTGAAGCCGGGTACGGCAGACATTCTGGTTCCACGCAACACGCTGCTGCACGAGCACTGGTGTGACCTGCTGGAAGCGAACTCTGTTGACTCCGTGAAAGTCCGTTCCGTTGTATCCTGTGACACCGACTTTGGTGTATGTGCACACTGCTACGGTCGTGACCTGGCGCGTGGCCACATCATCAACAAAGGTGAAGCCATCGGCGTTATCGCGGCACAGTCCATCGGTGAGCCGGGTACACAGCTGACGATGCGTACGTTCCACATCGGTGGTGCGGCATCTCGTGCGGCTGCTGAATCCAGCATCCAGGTGAAAAACAAAGGTAGCATCAAGCTCAGCAACGCGAAGTCGGTTGTGAACTCCAGCGGTAAACTGGTCATCACTTCCCGTAACACCGAGCTGAAGCTGATCGACGAATTCGGTCGTACCAAAGAGAGCTATAAAGTGCCTTACGGTGCGGTTATGGCGAAAGGTGATGGCGAGCAGGTTGCCGGCGGTGAAACCGTTGCAAACTGGGATCCACACACCATGCCGGTTATCACCGAAGTAAGTGGTTTCATCCGCTTCACTGACATGATTGACGGCCAGACCATTACTCGTCAGACCGACGAGCTGACCGGTCTGTCTTCTCTGGTGGTTCTGGATTCTGCTGAACGTACTACCGGTGGTAAAGATCTGCGTCCTGCACTGAAAATCGTTGATGCTCAGGGTAACGACGTTCTGATCCCAGGTACCGATATGCCTGCGCAGTACTTCCTGCCGGGTAAAGCGATTGTACAGCTGGAAGATGGCGTACAGATCAGCTCTGGTGACACCCTGGCGCGTATTCCTCAGGAATCCGGCGGTACCAAGGACATCACCGGTGGTCTGCCACGCGTTGCGGACCTGTTCGAAGCGCGTCGTCCGAAAGAGCCTGCAATCCTGGCTGAAATCAGCGGTATCATCTCCTTCGGTAAAGAGACCAAAGGTAAACGCCGTCTGGTTATCACACCAGTAGATGGCAGCGAACCGTACGAAGAGATGATTCCTAAGTGGCGTCAGCTCAACGTGTTCGAAGGTGAACGTGTAGAACGTGGTGACGTGGTTTCCGATGGTCCAGAAGCGCCGCACGACATTCTGCGTCTTCGTGGCGTACATGCGGTAACGCGTTACATCACCAACGAAGTACAGGACGTTTATCGTCTGCAGGGCGTTAAGATAAACGATAAGCACATTGAAGTTATCGTTCGTCAGATGCTGCGTAAAGCAACCATCGAAAACGCAGGCAGCTCCGAGTTCCTGGAAGGCGAGCAGGTTGAATACTCACGCGTCAAGATCGCTAACCGCGAACTGGAAGCGAACGGCAAAATCGGTGCGACCTTCTCGCGCGATCTGCTGGGTATCACCAAAGCGTCTCTGGCAACCGAGTCCTTCATCTCTGCAGCATCGTTCCAGGAAACGACTCGTGTCCTGACCGAAGCTGCTGTTGCAGGTAAACGTGATGAACTGCGCGGTCTGAAAGAGAACGTTATCGTGGGTCGTCTGATCCCGGCTGGTACCGGTTATGCGTACCATCAGGATCGTATGCGTCGTCGTGCTGCGGGCGAACTGCCAGCTGCACCGCAGGTGACTGCTGAAGATGCATCCGCGAGCCTGGCAGAACTGCTGAACGCAGGTCTGGGTGGTTCTGACAACGAGTAATCGTTGAGCCGCTAATAAAAAACCCGCCTCGGCGGGTTTTTTTACATCTGCATGTTTTCAATTCACTAACGGGATCCGGCGATAAAGCTCAATCATATCGCCTGCCAGGTCCTGAATGACCATGGCGTTCATCAGGTGATCCTGAGAGTGGACGGTGATCAGGTTAACCGGAAGTTTCCCGGTCCCCTCATCAAGACCAATAAGCTGCGTCTGTATGGTGTGCGCATGCTTCACATATTCACGCGACTCTTCCATCGCTTTTTCAGCTTCGTCAAACTCACCTTTACGCGCCATCTGCAACGCCGTCAGGGCCGCACTGCGCGCTGCACCTGCGTTAACAAGCAGTTCCATAATCGTGGTTTCTAAGTCTTCCATTATGACTCCAGAAGTTTGAGCGCTTTATCCAGTACGGCATCACCTTTCATCATGCCGTAATCCATCATGTCGATCACCGCGACCTTTTTACCTAACGGGTCGGCCTGTGCCTGTAATTTAGCCTGCTCGTATTTAACCTGTGGCCCCAGTAATACGATGTCGGCCGTCGCGATGTTGTCTTTAAACTCCGCAACCGGAACGGCTTTAATGGTGACTTCAACCCCTTTTTTCTGCGCGGCATCTTTCATACGTTGAACCAGCATGCTGGTTGACATTCCCGCTGCACAGCATAAAACGATGTTCTTCATAATCAGCCTCGATCTACATGTGTTTATTGATAATTATCCCGTGCAGACCGCTTCAACAACCGCTTTACCGCGATTGTGTGTCAGGCATCACAAAGAAACAGGCGATTTTCTGAAACCGGTTACAATTTTACACTGGCGGGTACCCGGCCCGTCGAAACGGGCAGGGTGAAGGAGAGAGGATTAGCTGATGGATGTGCGAATGATGCGGTTTTTTCCCTGCTGTTTGGCGCTGTAGAGGGCGTTATCAACGCTTCCGACGAATTGTTCCAGCGGCTCAAAATGCCACTCTCCAAGACCACCGCTGAACGTAACGCGCAGGTTTTCTTCCCGCCAGACGCGATTTTCAACGGCGGTACGCCACGCTTCCAGCAAGGAGAGCGCGGAAGACATCTGCTCCGCCTGGAAGATGACCGCGAACTCTTCTCCACCATAACGGTAAACCGAAACATGATGTGGCTGCATAATCTGGATCCCTTCCCGAGCCACGTTGCGCAGAACGATATCACCGGTCAGGTGACCCAGCGTGTCGTTAATTGACTTGAAGTTATCGATATCCACCAGCGCCATCGCGAAAGGCTGCTGGGTATTCAGCAGCTCTGCGACATCGCTGTCGAACGCGCGGCGGTTTTTACAGCCCGTCAGCGCATCGTGGGTGGCCTGGCGCACATACGCCATTTCGCGCTCTTTATTGGACTGAATCGTGTGGCTCAGCATCGCTTCCAGGCGCGGCGCCTCGCTGACATCGCCGGTTTTGATGGCATTGATAATGTGCATCAACACGCTACGCGAGGCGTGGCGGAGGTATAAGCCGAAGAGGATGATGATGATGGCCGCCAGCGCAAACCCCCAGCCAACGATTGTCGTTTCGTGGCGGGTAATATCGGTAAGCGTCGCACCGGATACCCGGTAGATGACAAACCAGTCCGGGTTGGTAAACGAATAGTAGTAATACCAGGCGTTGCTTTTCTTGTCGTAAAGATGACCTTCGCCGCTGGTCATTTTATCCATCAGCGCTTCGCTCACATACTGCTTGAAGAGCGCGCCGGTATCCGGATGCAGCACCACGGCACCATCGCGTTCGACGACGAAGAATTCCCCCTGAACGGGCGCCACCATCTGACGCAGGGTGAAGCCCATTGAGGTCAAATCGAGATGGAAAGCGAGCGTTCCCTTCAGCCTCCCTTCAGGCGATATCAAAGGCTTATAAAGCGTCACCGTCGGATGGCCGGTGAAGTAGTCCATGTAAGGACGGGTATAGTGGCTGAAGATGCTGGCTTCCGCCTGAGCGACAAACCACGGTCGCGTCCGGGGATCGAAGGTTTTACTCGTCTCCGTGGGGAGCACTTCCGGTGCGCGGAGATAATGCCCTTGCGTGTCCGCCAGCGAGATGGAGGAGACGGTCGGCATCAGGTTCTGCAGATGCATCATCATCTGCAGTCCCTGCGTCGGATTGACGTTGAGCGTCTCGTTTAGCCTGTCGTCGCGCGCAAAGTACATCGCGGAACGGCCCAGGATATAGTCGTTTTCACGCAGGATAGATTCGGTGTAGTTCACCGCCAGGTTATGCGTGAAGTTGCTATTGATCTTATGATAATCCTCAAGAAAATCCTTCCGTTGCGAAAGCGTCACCGCGATCGCGATCACCGCAAAACTGCAGAGGATCCCCGCGAAGCTGAGCATAATGGGCCGGGTAAAAGAGAGCTTTTTGCTGTGAAGTGCCATGAGCTGTACATCGTTCCTGATGGTGAATACTTTTCGTCTGCCGATATCCTCTCAGCATAGTCGCTGTCCTGCGGTTAGCGGTGAATTATACGGCACACGATTTCTGACGGGATGATTTATCTTAAGAACCATTAAGAAAATACTTATTAAACTGGCAGGGACCGTTTGTGTAATGCACCAGAGGCAGGGCGAAACGAGGAAGAAGCTTTTCGCCCTGGTCAGCATCCGTTGCTGACCGTGTGACAATAAAAAACCGGACGATCGCTGACAATCCTCCGGTTTTGCCTTTTCGTTGTGCCTCGATAATTTTTTAACGTGTTGCAGTGCGTTTCAACGTCACTGCGAGGCTCTTCCCAGCCAGCTGTCCCAGTCTTTCCAGACAGGCTGCAGACCCTGCGCTGTCAGGGCGGCAGCGACCGCTTCAGGACGTCGGCTATCATGCGGTACAAACTGTTCCAGCTCGGGACGATCGTCGGCGTAGCCGCCTGGCTGCGTTTTGGAAAATGCGCTGACGTTGTTAATCGCAAGCGGGATGACGCGATCGCGAAACGCCGGGGACTCGCGCGTTGAGAGCGATAATTCCACTTCCGGTGCGAGCAGGCGAAACGCGCAGATGGTCTGCACCAGCTGGCGTTCATCCATCAGAGAAGCCGGCTCAATTCCTCCCGCGCAGGGACGCAGGCGCGGGAAGGAGATGGAATAACGGCTCTGCCAGTAGCGCTGTTGAAGCCACAGCAGATGTTCCGCCACCATGTAACAATCCACCCGCCAGCTGTCGGAGAGCCCGATCAGCGCACCCAGACCGATTTTGTCGATGCCGGCGCGACCCAGCCTGTCCGGCGTTTCCAGGCGGAAAAAGAAATCCTGTTTCTTGCCTTTCAGGTGGTGCCGGGCGTACGTCGCCTCGTGGTAGGTTTCCTGATAGACCATAACGCCGTCCAGCCCGAGCGTTTTGAGCTCCGCGTACTCCTCCTGCGACAGAGGCTGCACTTCCATCTGCAACGACGCAAACTGACGACGAATGGCAGGAAGATGCCGACGGAAATAGTCCATTCCCACTTTCCCCTGATGTTCGCCCGTAACCAGCAGAAGATGTTCAAAGCCCATTTCACGGATGGCTGCACACTCACGGGCAATCTCACCCTCATCAAGGGTTTTTCGCCTGATGCGGTTGCTCATGGAGAAGCCGCAGTAGGTGCAGTCATTGGCGCACAGGTTGGAGAGATAGAGCGGTACGTAGAAGCTCACCGTGTTGCCAAAACGCTGGCGGGTGAGCCGCTGCGCTCGCTGAGCCATCGGTTCGAGGTACGCGCTGGCCGCCGGGGAGAGCAGGGCCATCAGATCCTCGCGGGTCAGCTGACGGGCATGCAGCGCGCGCTCCACGTCAGCCGCCGTTTTGCTGTTGATGCGCAGGGCAATGTCGTCCCAGCTAAGCTGTCGCCAGCGCTCGGTAAACGTGCTCATGAGATCGCCTCCAGAAAACCGGTCAGCGGGCTGGTGGCCTGCGCCTGGAAACTGCGCGAGCCGGGACCTGATCCCCTTGCCAGCAGGCCGGCCTCCACGGCCAGGCGGAATGCCCGCGCCATCATGACCGGATCGTCGGCAACCGCGATAGCCGTATTGACCAGCACCGCGTCAGCCCCCATTTCCAGCGCCTGCGCGGCATGGCTGGGCACGCCAATGCCCGCATCAACCACCACCGGCACGGTAGCCTGCTCAATAATGATTTCCAGCATCGCGCGGGTCTCCAGCCCCTGGTTGGAGCCAATGGGGGCCCCCAGCGGCATGACGGCGGCGCAGCCGACCTCTTCGAGACGTTTGCACAGCACCGGGTCGGCCCCGCAGTAAGGCAGGACGGTAAACCCTTGCTGAACCAGCTTTTCAGCCGCTTTCAGCGTTTCAATCGGGTCGGGCAGCAGCCAGCGGGCATCCGGATGGATTTCCAGCTTCAGCCAGCGGGTGCCGAGCGCTTCACGCGCCAGCTGTGCGGCGAAAATTGCCTCTTCGGCGGTTTTCGCTCCGGAGGTGTTGGGCAGCAGCGTCACGCCTGCTTCCAGCAACGGAGCAAGAATGGCATCGCTGTGATGGCGCAGATCCACGCGCTTGAGCGCCAGCGTCACCAGCTGGCTGCCGCTTTCACGAATGGCATCCACCATCAGCTGCGGCGAGGCGAATTTTCCGGTTCCGGTAAACAGATGCGAATCAAAAACCTTATCGGCAATACGTAACATCTCAGCCCCCTGCGATAACCTGAAACAGCAGGATCTGGTCGCCTTCATTGACCTGCTGATGTTCCCACTGCTCGCGCGGCAGGATCTGTTGATTGAGCGCCAGCGCCGTTCCCGGCTTGAGCTGACGCAGCTTGTCGAGCAGTGCGGCAACGGTAAGCCCGTCGTCGCATCTCATCGGCTCATCGTTAAACAGAATGCGCATCGCGGCCTCCGCATACCGGGCAGCGGCTGGCGCGGCGTAACGCCAGCTGGCGCCAGCCGCTGGAGCGGGCATCAAACAGCCGCAGCGTATTGCGTTCCGTCTCCATGCCGCTGAGCAGCTTGATAGCCTCCAGCGCCTGCATGGTGCCCATCACGCCGACCACCGGACCCAGAATACCCGCCGTACGGCAGTTGCGCGTCGGCTCGGCATCGTCCGGCCACAGGCAGCGATAGCAGCCCTGCGTCCACGGTGGCGTCAGAACCATCATTTGCCCGCCGAACCCCACCGCGCTGGCGGTGATAAGCGGCGTATGATTTGCCACGCAGGCGGCGTTGATCGCCTGGCGCGTCGCCATGTTGTCGGTACAGTCCAGCACCACGTCGGCAAGGGCGACTTCACGGTGCAGGCTTTCACCGCTAAGACGCTCCTGTAAGGCAATCAGCTCGATATCCGGGTTAAGCTGGTTCAGCCGCTGCCGGGTGATTTTCGCTTTCGGCTGGTTGATATCGTCGGTAGTAAAGATGATTTGCCGCTGCAGATTGCTGAGGTGGACCTCATCGTCGTCGGCCAGCACCAGCGTGCCGATGCCCGCACCTGTCAGATAGAGCGCGGCGGGTGCGCCTAATCCTCCCAGGCCAACAATCAGCACCCGGCTGGCGAGCAGTTTTTGCTGGCCGTCGATGGCGATATCCTCCAGCAGGATCTGACGGCTGTAGCGCATAAAGTCGCGATCATTCATCGCCTGCTCCTGCCAGCTGTAAAAGCTGTTCGGTGGCGGACCGCCAGTCTGCGGCCTGGGTGATGGCGCTGACGACGGCGATGCTGCCGACGTCGGTCTCCAGCACCGCCGGGGCACGTTCAAGGCTGATTCCGCCGATGGCGACGGTGGGGTAATCGGCAAGGCGTTTAACGTGACTCGCCAGCTGCATCAGACCCTGCGGTGCGGAGGGCATCTGCTTGGTTTGCGTCGGGAAGACGTGACCGAGTGCGATGTAAGAGGGACGGGCCGCCAGGGCCACGTCGATCTCCATGTCATCGTGCGTTGACACGCCAAGACGCAGCCCGGCTTCACGGATTGCGCTCAGATCCGTTGTTTCCAGGTCCTCCTGACCCAGATGCACGCCGTACGCCCGGTGCTTAACGGCCAGCCGCCAGTAGTCGTTGATAAACAGCCGGGCGTTATACCGACGCCCCAGCGCAATGGCGGCAACCACATCGGCTTCCACCTCGTCATCGCGCTTATCCTTGATGCGCAGCTGGAGGGTGCGAACGCCTGCCTCCAGCAGTCGCGCTAACCACGCCACGCTGTCCACCACCGGATAGAGCCCTAAACGGTAGGGGACGGGTGGGAAATCGGGCTGGTACATTACGCCTCCTCTTTTTTGAGGTAGATTTCGCCGCCTTTGGCGCGGAAGGTTTCAGACATGTCCGCCATACCCACTTCAATGGTTTGCGTGGCGGCGTAGTCGCGCACTTCCTGGCTGATTTTCATCGAGCAGAATTTTGGTCCGCACATGGAGCAGAAGTGCGCGACTTTGCCCGATTCCTGCGGCAGGGTTTCGTCGTGGTAGGCGCGGGCGGTGAACGGGTCCAGCGCCAGGTTGAACTGATCTTCCCAGCGGAATTCAAAGCGCGCCTTCGACATGGCGTTATCGCGGATTTGCGCGCTCGGGTGGCCTTTGGCCAGATCCGCCGCGTGGGCGGCAATTTTGTAGGTAATCAGCCCCTGCTTCACGTCCTCTTTGTTTGGCAGGCCGAGGTGCTCTTTCGGCGTCACGTAGCAGAGCATGGCGCAGCCGAACCAGCCGATCATCGCCGCGCCAATGCCTGACGTGAAGTGGTCGTAGCCCGGCGCAATATCGGTGGTCAACGGCCCCAGGGTATAGAACGGCGCTTCGTGGCAGTGCTCCAGCTCCTCGGTCATGTTGCGGCGGATCATCTGCATCGGCACGTGTCCCGGGCCTTCAATCATCACCTGCACGTCATACTCCCAGGCGATTTTGGTCAGTTCGCCCAGCGTGTGCAGCTCGGCAAACTGCGCTTCGTCGTTGGCGTCACGGATGGAGCCCGGGCGCAGGCCGTCGCCCAGCGACAGCGAGACGTCATAAGCGGCGCAGATTTCGCAGATCTCGCGGAAGTGTTCGTAGAGGAAGTTCTCCTGGTGATGGGAGAGGCACCACTTCGCCATGATCGAACCGCCGCGCGAGACGATACCGGTCAGACGCTTCGCGGTCATCGGCACGTAGCGCAGCAGCACGCCCGCGTGAATGGTGAAGTAGTCGACGCCCTGCTCGGCCTGCTCCAGCAACGTGTCGCGGAACGCTTCCCAGGTCAGATCTTCGGCAATGCCGTTGACCTTCTCCAGCGCCTGATAAATCGGGACGGTGCCAATCGGAACCGGGCTGTTACGCAGGATCCACTCGCGGGTTTCGTGAATATAGCGGCCGGTGGAGAGATCCATTACCGTGTCCGCGCCCCAGCGCGTTGACCAGACCAGCTTTTCCACCTCTTCTTCGATGGAGGAGGTGACGGCCGAGTTACCGATGTTAGCGTTAACCTTCACCAGGAAGTTGCGGCCAATAATCATAGGCTCGGATTCCGGGTGGTTAATGTTGGCGGGGATAATCGCGCGGCCGGCGGCCACTTCGTCACGCACAAATTCCGGCGTGATGTTCTCCGGCAGGCGCGCGCCAAAGCCCTCTCCCGGATGCTGGTAGCGCAGCACTTCGCTGCGGATACGCTCGCGGCCCATGTTCTCGCGGATGGCGATGAACTCCATCTCCGGCGTGACGATCCCCTGGCGGGCGTAGTGCAGCTGGGTCACGCATTTGCCCGCTTTGGCACGTTTTGGCGTCAGCAGGCCGGTAAAGCGCAGCGCGTCCAGACCGTCGTCGGCCAGGCGTTCTTTGGTGTACGCAGAACTGCGTACGCTGAGTTCTTCGCAGTCGTTACGCGCCTCTATCCACGGCTGGCGCAGCTTTGCCAGACCCTGCTGAACGTTGATCGTAACAGAGGGATCGCCGTACGGGCCGGAGGTGTCATACACCGGTACGGCTTCGTTGTCTTCATACTGCGGATTCTCTTTGCTGCCGCCGATAAGCGTCGGGCTGAGCTGGATTTCGCGCATCGGGACGCGGATATCGGCCTGCGAGCCGGAAATATAGATGCGTTTCGAGTTCGGGAAAGCGGTGCCTTCCAGGGTGTCGATGAAGTGCTGGGCCTGTGCGCGCTGTTCGCGGCGGGTCAGTTTTGCAGTAGACATAGCTCATTCCAAAAGTGAAGGACATGGCTTGTCAGACGACGGATGAAGCAAGAGAGGATCGCCCGGGGGGGCGATACAACAGCAGTGTGACTCTTGTTCCCTTCGCAGGTATTAACCTGATCAGGTTCCGCGGATCCCGAATTAACGGTCTCAGCCCGGCTTTCGCTCTGGGCACTCCGACAAGAAAAATCCCCCTCGTGAGAGGGGCGAATGGTTGTAAATTACTCGTTAACGATTAAGAACTCAAGCCGGGCGCGCGACGTTATCTTCGGGACTGGCATCCAGGACGAGGCTAATCAGTCTATCTTCCAGCGTGAATCGCTCCTCCAGCGCTTCACCGAGGTCGGATAATGCCCGCTGAAACTCAAGGTAGTTATCGTGATCGATGGCATTCTCGAGCGTGGAATCATAGTAATCCATGATCTGCTGGGTGTTGGCCTCCAGCAGCGGATAGAGTTTGCTGGCCGCTAAATACGGCGTTGTCCCTTCCATTTCGCGGATAATGCGTTCATAAATATTGAAATGGCCGTCAGACAGATAGTCGACCAGGCCCTGACAAAAATCATCCAGCGCTTTTTCGTTCAGCCGCATAAACGATTCTTTGCCAGGCTTAATGCCGACCAGATTGTAATAAGCCACGAGTAGATGCTTGCGCACATGAAGCCAGCGATCCACCAGTTTGTTACTTCCTCTAACGCGCTCAGTCAGGCTTTCTAGCTGGTTTAACATGGTCGACTCCGCAAAGTGTAGGATTGAATCTGCTTATCCAGAATGTAACCACAATGCTAACAACATGTCAGTGAAGCGAAGGTAGTGCAATAGATATGGATCGTATTATTGAAAAATCAGATCTGGGTTGGTGGATCGTCAGCCACGAACAAAAATTATGGTTGCCCGGTGGAGAACTGCCCTACGGTGCGGCGGAAACGTTCGATCTCGTGGGCCAGCCAGCGCTAAAGATCGGCGAGTGGCAGGGTGAGCCCGTGTGGTTGATCCAGCAAGCGCGTCGTCAGGATATGGGATCCGTTCGCCAGGTGTTGGATCTGGACGTGGGCCTGTTCCAGTTGGCGGGGCGCGGCGTGCAGCTGGCGGAGTTTTATCGCTCGCACAAATACTGCGGCTACTGCGGTCATACCATGCGTCCGAGCAAAACCGAATGGGCGATGCTCTGCAGCCACTGCCGCGAACGCTACTATCCGCAGATTGCGCCGTGCATTATCGTCGCTATCCGCCGGGAGGATTCCATCCTGCTGGCGCAACATACCCGCCATCGCAACGGCGTTCACACCGTGCTGGCCGGCTTCGTCGAGGTGGGCGAAACGCTGGAGCAGGCGGTGGCGCGCGAGGTGATGGAGGAGAGCGGGATCAAAGTGAAGAACCTGCGCTACGTCACCTCCCAGCCGTGGCCGTTCCCGCAGTCGCTGATGACGGCCTTTATGGCCGAATACGACAGCGGCGAGATCGTTATCGATCAGAAAGAGCTGCTGGACGCGAACTGGTATCGCTACGACGATTTACCGCTGTTACCACCGCCGGGCACCGTGGCGCGCCGGCTGATAGAAGATACCGTAGCGATGTGTCGGGCCGAGTATGAGTAGTGTTACACTGAGGCCATGACGCTTAAGGAACTGCAAAAATGACCGAACTGAAGAACGATCGTTATCTGCGTGCGCTGCTGCGACAGCCCGTTGATGTCACCCCGGTGTGGATGATGCGCCAGGCGGGACGCTATCTGCCAGAATACAAAGCCACGCGCGCGCAGGCGGGCGATTTTATGTCGCTGTGCAAAAACGCCGAGCTGGCCTGTGAAGTGACGCTCCAGCCGCTGCGCCGCTTCCCGCTGGATGCGGCGATCCTCTTCTCGGATATTCTGACCATTCCGGATGCCATGGGCCTGGGCCTGTACTTTGAAACGGGTGAAGGCCCGCGTTTCACCTCTCCGATCAAAAGCAAAGCCGACGTGGACAAGCTGCCGATCCCCGATCCGGAAGGTGAACTGGGCTACGTGATGAACGCCGTGCGCACCATTCGCCGCGAGCTGAAAGGCGAAGTGCCGCTGATTGGCTTCTCCGGCAGCCCGTGGACGCTGGCGACCTATATGGTGGAAGGGGGCAGCAGTAAAGCCTTCACCCTGATTAAAAAGATGATGTACGCCGAGCCGCTGGCCCTGCATGCGCTGCTCGACAAGCTGGCGAAGAGCGTCACGCTCTATCTGAACGCGCAGATTAAGGCGGGTGCGCAGTCGGTGATGATTTTCGACACCTGGGGCGGCGTGCTGACCGGCCGCGATTATCAGCAGTTCTCCCTGTACTACATGAATAAAATCGTCGACGGCCTGCTGCGTGAAAACGAAGGTCGCCGCGTGCCGGTGACGCTGTTCACCAAAGGTGGCGGCCAGTGGCTGGAAGCGATGGCCGCCACCGGCTGCGACGCGCTGGGTCTCGACTGGACCACCGATATTGCCGATGCCCGCCGCCGCGTGGGCGACAAAGTGGCGCTGCAGGGCAATATGGACCCGTCCATGCTCTATGCGCCGCCTGCCCGCATTGAAGAAGAAGTGTCGACTATACTGTCTGGTTACGGCCAGGGGGAAGGCCACGTCTTTAACCTCGGCCACGGTATTCATCAGGATGTACCGCCAGAGCACGCAGGCGTATTTGTGGAGGCGGTGCATCGGCTTTCTGCCCAGTATCACAAGTAAGGAGTCGTTATGGATCTCGCGTCGCTACGCGCTCAACAAATCGAACTGGCCTCATCGGTGATCCGCGAGGATCGTCTGGATAAGGATCCTCCGCAGTACATTGGCGGAGCAGACGTCGGGTTCGAGCAGGGTGGGGACGTGACGCGAGCGGCGATGGTGGTACTGAAGTACCCTTCGCTCGAGCTGGTGGAGTACAAGGTCGCGCGTATTGCCACCACCATGCCCTATATTCCCGGCTTTCTCTCCTTTCGCGAATATCCCGCGCTGCTGGCAGCGTGGGAGCAGCTCTCGCAAAAACCTGACCTGCTGTTTGTCGATGGGCACGGGATCTCACACCCGCGCCGCTTAGGCGTTGCCAGCCACTTTGGGCTGCTGGTGGATGTGCCGACCATTGGCGTTGCCAAGAAACGCCTGTGCGGGGCGTTTGAGCCACTCTCCGCCGAGCCGGGTGCGCTGGCGCCGCTCATCCATAAGGGCGAGCAGCTGGCGTGGGTCTGGCGCAGCAAGGCGCGCTGTAATCCGCTGTTCATCGCCACCGGCCATCGGGTGAGCATGGACAGTGCTCTGGCGTGGGTACAACGCTGCATGAAGGGCTACCGTTTACCGGAGCCGACGCGCTGGGCTGACGCGGTGGCCTCTTCGCGTCCGGCTTTTGTTCGTTGGCAGGAAATTCAGCGATGATTCAGGTAAACTGCGCCTAATTTTCGATTCGAGAGATCATCATGCTACAAAACCCGATTCACCTGCGCCTTGAAAAGCTGGAAAGCTGGCAGCACGTCACCTTTATGGCTTGCCTGTGCGAGCGCATGTATCCCAACTATGCCGCGTTCTGCAAGCAGACGGGCTTTGGTGATGGCCATATCTACCGCCGTATTCTGGATCTGATCTGGGAAACGCTGACGGTGAAAGACGCGAAGGTGAATTTCGACTCTCAGCTCGAAAAGCTGGAAGAGGCGATTCCGGTGGCGGATGATTTTGACCTGTACGGCGTCTACCCGGCAATTGATGCCTGTGTGGCGTTAAGCGAATTGCTCCACTCCCGCCTGAGCGGTGAGACGCTGGAGCACGCTATCGAAGTCAGTAAGGCCTCTATCACTACCGTAGCGATGCTGGAAATGACCCAGGAAGGTCGCGAAATGACCGATGAAGAGCTGCGCGCAAACCCGGCCGTTGAGCAAGAATGGGATATCCAGTGGGAAATTTTCCGCCTGCTGGCAGAGTGTGAAGAACGCGATATTGAACTGATAAAAGGGCTGCGTGCGGACTTACGTGAGGCCGGCGAGAGTAATATTGGTATAATTTTTAACCAATGAGATAAGAAAACTTGAGATAACGCCCGTTTTGTCGCTCCTCGACTCTTCCCTTTCGCCCCTTGTCTGGTCTACATTTGGGGGGCGAAAAAAAGTGGCTATCGGTGCGTGTATGCAGGAGAGTGCTTTTTTGGCATTTTCGTCGCACTCGATGCTTAGCAAGCGATAAACACATTGAAAGGATAACTTATGAACAAGACTCAACTGATTGATGTAATTGCGGACAAGGCTGATCTGTCTAAAGTGCAGGCTAAAGCTGCTCTGGAATCTACCCTGGCTGCTATTACTGAGTCTCTGAAAGAAGGCGATGCTGTACAACTGGTTGGTTTCGGTACCTTCAAAGTGAACCACCGCGCTGAGCGTACTGGCCGCAACCCGCAGACCGGTAAAGAAATCAAAATCGCCGCAGCGAACGTGCCGGCATTTGTTTCTGGTAAAGCACTGAAAGACGCAGTTAAGTAAGACGCGTGGCAGTGAACAGTTTTAGCGAAGGGGCGGCAACGCCCCTTTTGTCTTTCTGGCGCGGAACGCTCGCGCTGGCAGGCATGCTGCTGCTGTCAGCCTGTAGCCACGACACCGCTTTGCCGCCGTTTACCGCCAGCGGCTACGCGGACAACCAGGGCGCGGTCAGGATCTGGCGTAAAGATTCCGGCGGCGAAGTGCATCTGCTTTCTGCCTTTAGCCCGTGGCATAGCGGCAATACATCGACGGCGGAGTATCGCTGGCAGGGAGATGACCTGTCGCTGATTGAGCTGAACGTCTACAGCAAGACCCCCGAACACGTGAAAGTGCGTTTTGACGACCATGGCGAGCTGAGCTTTATGCAGCGCGAAGTCAGCGGTCAAAAACAGCAGCTTTCCAGCGATCAAATCGCCCTCTACCGTTACCGGGCCGAACAAATCCGCCAGACCAGCGATGCGCTTCGTCTGGGACGCGTCGTGCTGCGCCAGGGGCGCTGGCATAATGACGGGACGGTGACGACCTGCGAAGGGCAAACGGTCAAGCCTGAGCTCGAGTCCTGGGCGACCGAACACATTCAACGCCGTCAGCGTCATTCATCAATGGAAGTGAGTGTGGCGTGGCTGGAAGCGCCGGAAGGTTCTCAATTGCTATTGGTGGCGAACGAAGACTTCTGCACCTGGCAGCCGACAGAGAAGAGTTTCTGAGTTCTGTGGATTAAGCCGGATGGCGCTGACGCTTATCCGGCCTACGAACGATTCCCTCTCCCCGTGGGAGAGGGTGAGGGCGAGGAGGAATTACTCCCCCTGCTCGCGCGCAATCGCGCGATAGCCGATATCCTGACGGCTAAAGCTACCGTTCCAGTGAATATCCGCCATCAGCGCATAGGCGCGCTTCTGCGCTTCTGCCACGGTATGGCCCAGCGCGGTTGCACACAGCACGCGGCCGCCGTTGGTCAGAACGCGATCGTCCTCAGCCAGCTTCGTACCGGCGTGGAACACCTTCGCACCTTCCCTCTCTTCCAGCGGCAGACCGTGGATTTCATCTCCGGTGCTGTAGTTGCCCGGATAACCACCCGCAGCAATCACCACGCCGAGAGACGCACGCTCGTCCCACTCGGAGGTTTTTTCGTCCAGCTTGCCATCGCAGGCTGCCAGGCACAGATCCACCAGATCGGATTTCATGCGCAGCATGATGGGCTGTGTTTCCGGATCGCCAAAGCGGCAGTTGAATTCGATGACCTTAGGGTTACCCTGCTTGTCGATCATCAGACCTGCGTAAAGGAAACCGGTGTAGGTATTCCCTTCTGCTGCCATTCCCTTCACGGTAGGCCAGATGATGCGATCCATGGTGCGCTGGTGGACGTCGTCAGTCACGACCGGAGCAGGGGAGTAAGCGCCCATCCCGCCGGTGTTAGGACCCGTGTCGCCATTACCCACACGCTTGTGATCCTGGCTGGTGGCCATCGGCAGAACGTGCTCGCCGTCGACCATGACGATAAAGCTCGCCTCTTCACCGTCGAGGAACTCTTCAATCACGATGCGGTGGCCCGCATCGCCAAAGGCGTTACCTGCCAGCATGTCCTGAACCGCGGCTTCGGCTTCGTCGAGCGTCATCGCGACGATCACGCCTTTACCGGCGGCCAGTCCGTCGGCCTTGATAACAATCGGCGCGCCCTTCTCACGTAAGTAGGCCAGAGCAGGCTCCACTTCAGTGAAATTCTGATATTCCGCCGTCGGGATGTTATGACGCGCGAGGAAATCTTTGGTGAAGGCTTTGGAGCCTTCCAGCTGCGCGGCGCCTTCCGTTGGGCCGAAGATTTTCAGGCCCGCTGCGCGGAACGCATCCACCACGCCAATCACCAGCGGCGCTTCCGGGCCGACGATGGTCAGGTCGATTTTCTCGCTCTGGGCAAAACTGAGCAGCGCCGGAATGTCGGTCACGCCGATAGCCACGTTCTGCAGCGCGGGTTCCAGTGCGGTACCGGCGTTGCCCGGTGCCACGAAGACCGTTTTCACCAGCGGAGACTGCGCCGCTTTCCACGCCAGCGCGTGCTCGCGTCCGCCGTTACCAATCACTAATACTTTCATTTTCAGCTCCGGGAATTAATGGCGGAAGTGGCGCATGTCGGTGAAGATCATCGCGATGCCGTGTTCGTCGGCAGCGGCAATCACTTCGTCGTCGCGGATTGAACCGCCTGGCTGGATCACGCAGGTGATGCCGACAGCGGCTGCTGCGTCGATACCATCACGGAACGGGAAGAAGGCGTCAGAGGCCATGGCGGAGCCTTTGACTTCCAGACCTTCGTCACCTGCTTTAATACCCGCGATTTTCGCAGAGTAAACGCGGCTCATCTGGCCTGCGCCTATCCCGATGGTCATGTTCTCTTTCGCGTAGACGATGGCGTTGGATTTCACGAACTTCGCCACTTTCCAGCAGAACAGCGCGTCACGCAGTTCCTGTTCGGTCGGCTGACGTTTGGTCACCACGCGCAGGTCGGCTTCTGTCACCATACCCAGATCGCGATCCTGAACCAGCAGACCGCCGTTTACGCGTTTGAAGTCCAGGCCCGGCACGCGTTCTGCCCACTGGCCGCAAACCAGTACGCGCACGTTCTGTTTTGCCGCGGTGATTTTCAGCGCTTCCTCGGAGGCCGATGGCGCGATGATCACTTCGACAAACTGGCGGGAGATGATGGCCTGAGCCGTTTCCGCATCCAGCTCACGGTTGAAGGCAATGATGCCACCGAACGCGGAGGTTGGGTCAGTTTTGTATGCGCGATCGTAAGCTTCCAGAATCGACGTGCTTACCGCCACGCCGCATGGGTTGGCGTGCTTGACGATAACGCAGGCCGGCTCGCTGAACTCTTTCACGCATTCCAGCGCCGCGTCGGTGTCGGCAATGTTGTTATAGGAGAGCGCTTTGCCCTGCACCTGCTGAGCGGTTGCAACAGAGGCTTCTTTTACCTCTTCTTCTATATAGAAGGCTGCCTGCTGGTGGCTGTTCTCACCGTAACGCATATCCTGCTTCTTAATGAAGTTCAGGTTCAGGGTGCGCGGGAAGCGGCCGGAAGGATCTTTGCTTTCACCGTGGTAAGCCGGTACCAGGCTACCGAAGTAGTTGGCGATCATGCTGTCGTACGCCGCGGTGTGTTCGAAGGCTTTGATGGCGAGGTCGAAACGCGTTTCCAGGGTCAGCGACCCTTCGTTGGCGTCCATCTCATTAATAATGGTGGTGTAATCGCTGCTCTTTACCACGATGGCGACATCTTTATGGTTCTTGGCCGCAGAGCGCACCATGGTCGGGCCGCCGATATCAATGTTCTCTACAGCATCTTCCAGAGAGCAGCCTTCGCGGGCAACGGTCTGGGCAAACGGGTAGAGGTTAACGACAACCATGTCGATCGGCGCGATGTCGTGCTGTTCCATAATGGCGTCGTCCTGACCGCGACGGCCAAGAATACCGCCGTGGACTTTCGGATGCAGGGTTTTGACGCGTCCATCCATCATTTCCGGGAAACCGGTGTAATCGGACACTTCGGTTACCGGCAGACCTTTATCTGCTAACAGGCGAGCGGTTCCACCTGTGGAAAGCAGCTCCACACCGCGTGCAGAAAGTGCCTGAGCGAATTCGACGATACCGGCTTTATCAGAAACACTGAGCAGAGCGCGGCGGACTGGACGACGTTGTTGCATGGTAAATCCCCTGGATTTCACGATTACAGAGAGCGTTAGATGAATTTTCCTGTGAAAAACTCATCTAACACACCTGACGAGGCATCCTTGTTAAGCGCGAGCATTTTAACGAAAACGTTTGCGCAACGCTCGCACATTTTTACTTTTTCGTATCATTGTGGATAAGTCTGTGCGTAAAAAGGTATAAGGCGGGGTTTTGCTGTGGAATGCAGCAGTCAGTCATTTTTCTGTCATTTAGCGGTTGCGGCCTGCGGAGAACTCCCTATAATGCGCCTCCATCGACACGGCGGATGTGAATCACTTCACACAACAAGCGGTTCGGTTGAAGAGAAAAAATCCTGAAATAACGGGTTGACTCTGAAAGAGGAAAGCGTAATATACGCCACCTCGCAACGGTGAGCGAAAGCCGCGTTGCACTGCTCTTTAACAATTTATCAGACAATCTGTGTGGGCACTCAAAGTGACATGGATTCTTAATGTCTTCGGACAATAAATGAATACCAAGTCTCTGAGTGAACATGCGTAATTCATTACGAAGTTTAATTCACGAGCATCAAACTTAAATTGAAGAGTTTGATCATGGCTCAGATTGAACGCTGGCGGCAGGCCTAACACATGCAAGTCGAGCGGTAACACAGGGAGCTTGCTCCTGGGTGACGAGCGGCGGACGGGTGAGTAATGTCTGGGAAACTGCCTGATGGAGGGGGATAACTACTGGAAACGGTAGCTAATACCGCATAACGTCGCAAGACCAAAGAGGGGGACCTTCGGGCCTCTTGCCATCAGATGTGCCCAGATGGGATTAGCTAGTAGGTGGGGTAATGGCTCACCTAGGCGACGATCCCTAGCTGGTCTGAGAGGATGACCAGCCACACTGGAACTGAGACACGGTCCAGACTCCTACGGGAGGCAGCAGTGGGGAATATTGCACAATGGGCGCAAGCCTGATGCAGCCATGCCGCGTGTATGAAGAAGGCCTTCGGGTTGTAAAGTACTTTCAGCGGGGAGGAAGGCGTTGAGGTTAATAACCTCAGCGATTGACGTTACCCGCAGAAGAAGCACCGGCTAACTCCGTGCCAGCAGCCGCGGTAATACGGAGGGTGCAAGCGTTAATCGGAATTACTGGGCGTAAAGCGCACGCAGGCGGTCTGTCAAGTCGGATGTGAAATCCCCGGGCTCAACCTGGGAACTGCATTCGAAACTGGCAGGCTAGAGTCTTGTAGAGGGGGGTAGAATTCCAGGTGTAGCGGTGAAATGCGTAGAGATCTGGAGGAATACCGGTGGCGAAGGCGGCCCCCTGGACAAAGACTGACGCTCAGGTGCGAAAGCGTGGGGAGCAAACAGGATTAGATACCCTGGTAGTCCACGCCGTAAACGATGTCGACTTGGAGGTTGTGCCCTTGAGGCGTGGCTTCCGGAGCTAACGCGTTAAGTCGACCGCCTGGGGAGTACGGCCGCAAGGTTAAAACTCAAATGAATTGACGGGGGCCCGCACAAGCGGTGGAGCATGTGGTTTAATTCGATGCAACGCGAAGAACCTTACCTACTCTTGACATCCAGAGAACTTAGCAGAGATGCTTTGGTGCCTTCGGGAACTCTGAGACAGGTGCTGCATGGCTGTCGTCAGCTCGTGTTGTGAAATGTTGGGTTAAGTCCCGCAACGAGCGCAACCCTTATCCTTTGTTGCCAGCGGTTAGGCCGGGAACTCAAAGGAGACTGCCAGTGATAAACTGGAGGAAGGTGGGGATGACGTCAAGTCATCATGGCCCTTACGAGTAGGGCTACACACGTGCTACAATGGCGCATACAAAGAGAAGCGACCTCGCGAGAGCAAGCGGACCTCATAAAGTGCGTCGTAGTCCGGATTGGAGTCTGCAACTCGACTCCATGAAGTCGGAATCGCTAGTAATCGTAGATCAGAATGCTACGGTGAATACGTTCCCGGGCCTTGTACACACCGCCCGTCACACCATGGGAGTGGGTTGCAAAAGAAGTAGGTAGCTTAACCTTCGGGAGGGCGCTTACCACTTTGTGATTCATGACTGGGGTGAAGTCGTAACAAGGTAACCGTAGGGGAACCTGCGGTTGGATCACCTCCTTACCTTAAAGAACCTGCCTTTGCAGTGCTCACACAGATTGTCTGATGAATGATGAACTTCTGAATGTACTTTTGAGTGCATTAAGAAGTTTTGCTCTTTAAAAATCTGGATCAAGCTGAAAATTGAAACGACACATCTTTAAGGTGTGTTCGAGTCTCTCAAATTTTCGCAATCAGAAGTGAAACATCTTCGGGTTGTGAGGTTAAGCGACTAAGCGTACACGGTGGATGCCCTGGCAGTCAGAGGCGATGAAGGACGTGCTAATCTGCGAAAAGCGCCGGCGAGGTGATATGAACCTTTGACCCGGCGATGTCCGAATGGGGAAACCCAGTGTGATTCGTCACACTATCGTTAACTGAATACATAGGTTAACGAGGCGAACCGGGGGAACTGAAACATCTAAGTACCCCGAGGAAAAGAAATCAACCGAGATTCCCCCAGTAGCGGCGAGCGAACGGGGAGCAGCCCAGAGTCTGAATCAGCTTGTGTGTTAGTGGAAGCGTCTGGAAAGTCGCACGGTACAGGGTGACAGTCCCGTACACGAAAACACACAGGTTGTGAACTCGAAGAGTAGGGCGGGACACGTGGTATCCTGTCTGAATATGGGGGGACCATCCTCCAAGGCTAAATACTCCTGACTGACCGATAGTGAACCAGTACCGTGAGGGAAAGGCGAAAAGAACCCCGGCGAGGGGAGTGAAAAAGAACCTGAAACCGTGTACGTACAAGCAGTGGGAGCACCTTCGTGGTGTGACTGCGTACCTTTTGTATAATGGGTCAGCGACTTATATTCTGTAGCAAGGTTAACCGTATAGGGGAGCCGAAGGGAAACCGAGTCTTAACTGGGCGTTAAGTTGCAGGGTATAGACCCGAAACCCGGTGATCTAGCCATGGGCAGGTTGAAGGTTGGGTAACACTAACTGGAGGACCGAACCGACTAATGTTGAAAAATTAGCGGATGACTTGTGGCTGGGGGTGAAAGGCCAATCAAACCGGGAGATAGCTGGTTCTCCCCGAAAGCTATTTAGGTAGCGCCTCGTGAACTCATCTTCGGGGGTAGAGCACTGTTTCGGCTAGGGGGCCATCCCGGCTTACCAACCCGATGCAAACTACGAATACCGAAGAATGTTATCACGGGAGACACACGGCGGGTGCTAACGTCCGTCGTGAAGAGGGAAACAACCCAGACCGCCAGCTAAGGTCCCAAAGTCATGGTTAAGTGGGAAACGATGTGGGAAGGCACAGACAGCCAGGATGTTGGCTTAGAAGCAGCCATCATTTAAAGAAAGCGTAATAGCTCACTGGTCGAGTCGGCCTGCGCGGAAGATGTAACGGGGCTAAACCATGCACCGAAGCTGCGGCAGCGACACTATGTGTTGTTGGGTAGGGGAGCGTTCTGTAAGCCGTTGAAGGTGTGCTGTGAGGCATGCTGGAGGTATCAGAAGTGCGAATGCTGACATAAGTAACGATAAAGCGGGTGAAAAGCCCGCTCGCCGGAAGACCAAGGGTTCCTGTCCAACGTTAATCGGGGCAGGGTGAGTCGACCCCTAAGGCGAGGCCGAAAGGCGTAGTCGATGGGAAACAGGTTAATATTCCTGTACTTGGTGTTACTGCGAAGGGGGGACGGAGAAGGCTATGTTAGCCGGGCGACGGTTGTCCCGGTTTAAGCATGTAGGCGGAGGTTCCAGGTAAATCCGGTACCTTTTAACGCTGAGGTGTGATGACGAGGCACTACGGTGCTGAAGTAACAAATGCCCTGCTTCCAGGAAAAGCCTCTAAGCATCAGGTAACATTAAATCGTACCCCAAACCGACACAGGTGGTCAGGTAGAGAATACCAAGGCGCTTGAGAGAACTCGGGTGAAGGAACTAGGCAAAATGGTGCCGTAACTTCGGGAGAAGGCACGCTGATATGTAGGTGAAGCCCCTGCGGGTGGAGCTGAAATCAGTCGAAGATACCAGCTGGCTGCAACTGTTTATTAAAAACACAGCACTGTGCAAACACGAAAGTGGACGTATACGGTGTGACGCCTGCCCGGTGCCGGAAGGTTAATTGATGGGGTTAGCGGCAACGCGAAGCTCTTGATCGAAGCCCCGGTAAACGGCGGCCGTAACTATAACGGTCCTAAGGTAGCGAAATTCCTTGTCGGGTAAGTTCCGACCTGCACGAATGGCGTAATGATGGCCAGGCTGTCTCCACCCGAGACTCAGTGAAATTGAACTCGCTGTGAAGATGCAGTGTACCCGCGGCAAGACGGAAAGACCCCGTGAACCTTTACTATAGCTTGACACTGAACACTGGTCCTTGATGTGTAGGATAGGTGGGAGGCTTTGAAGTGTGGACGCCAGTCTGCATGGAGCCGTCCTTGAAATACCACCCTTTAATGGCTGGTGTTCTAACGTAGACCCGTGATCCGGGTTGCGGACAGTGTCTGGTGGGTAGTTTGACTGGGGCGGTCTCCTCCCAAAGAGTAACGGAGGAGCACGAAGGTTAGCTAATCCTGGTCGGACATCAGGAGGTTAGTGCAATGGCATAAGCTAGCTTGACTGCGAGAGTGACGGCTCGAGCAGGTGCGAAAGCAGGTCATAGTGATCCGGTGGTTCTGAATGGAAGGGCCATCGCTCAACGGATAAAAGGTACTCCGGGGATAACAGGCTGATACCGCCCAAGAGTTCATATCGACGGCGGTGTTTGGCACCTCGATGTCGGCTCATCACATCCTGGGGCTGAAGTAGGTCCCAAGGGTATGGCTGTTCGCCATTTAAAGTGGTACGCGAGCTGGGTTTAGAACGTCGTGAGACAGTTCGGTCCCTATCTGCCGTGGGCGCTGGAGAATTGAGGGGGGCTGCTCCTAGTACGAGAGGACCGGAGTGGACGCATCACTGGTGTTCGGGTTGTCATGCCAATGGCACTGCCCGGTAGCTAAATGCGGAAAAGATAAGTGCTGAAAGCATCTAAGCACGAAACTTGCCCCGAGATGAGTTCTCCCTGAGACTTTAAGTCTCCTGAAGGAACGTTGAAGACGACGACGTTGATAGGTCGGGTGTGTAAGCGCAGCGATGCGTTGAGCTAACCGATACTAATGAACCGTGAGGCTTAACCTTACAACGCCGAAGATGTTTTGGCGAAGAGACGAACAATCAAAATTCAGCTTTGATACAGATTAACAGAATTTGCCTGGCGGCTTTAGCGCGGTGGTCCCACCTGACCCCATGCCGAACTCAGAAGTGAAACGCCGTAGCGCCGATGGTAGTGTGGGGTCTCCCCATGTGAGAGTAGGGAACTGCCAGGCATCAATTAAGAAGAACCCCGTACCGTAAGGTGCGGGGTTTTTTGCTTTTGTTTTCTCCCTCTCCCTGTGGGAGAGGGACGGGGTGAGGGCGTCAGACTGCACCATCCTCTCCTTGAAACTTTCTCACCTTCTGCTTGCAGACTCGACATTCAAGCCATTTCTGGGTATCGTTAGCTGTCTGGATGTCTAAACGTTTATACGTATGCTGTGAGGATACAAAGCTATGCCGATTCGGGTGCAGGACGAGCTACCAGCCGTCAATTTCTTGCGTGAAGAAAATGTCTTTGTGATGACGACTTCACGTGCGACAGGTCAGGAAATTCGCCCGCTGAAGGTGCTTATTCTCAATCTGATGCCCAAAAAGATCGAAACAGAAAACCAGTTCCTGCGTCTGCTGTCGAACTCCCCGCTGCAGGTCGATATTCAACTGCTGCGAATCGACGCCCGTGAGTCACGCAATACGCCTTCTGAGCATCTGAACAACTTCTACTGCAACTTCGATGACATTCAGGGTGAAAACTTCGACGGTCTGATTGTGACCGGCGCGCCGCTGGGCCTGGTGGAATTTAACGATGTCGCTTACTGGCCGCAGATCAAACAGGTTCTGGAGTGGGCAAAAGATCACGTCACGTCCACGCTGTTTGTCTGTTGGGCGGTACAAGCCGCACTGAATATTCTCTATGGCATCCCCAAGCAAACCCGCACTGAAAAGCTCTCCGGCGTATACGAACACCATATTCTCCATCCCCATGCGTTGCTGACGCGCGGGTTTGATGATTCTTTCCTGGCTCCGCATTCTCGCTACGCTGACTTCCCGGCCCAGCTGATTCGTGATTACACCGATCTGGAGATTCTGGCCGAAACGGAAGATGGGGACGCTTACCTGTTTGCCAGTAAAGATAAGCGCATTGCCTTTGTGACCGGACATCCTGAGTACGATCCGCACACCCTTGCGTCAGAATATTTCCGTGATGTCGAAGCGGGTCTGAACCCGGATGTCCCGTACAACTATTTCCCGAAAGACGATCCGCAAAACAAACCGAGAGCGACCTGGCGAAGCCACGGGAATTTGCTTTTTACTAACTGGCTCAACTATTACGTCTACCAGATAACGCCATACGATCTGCGTCACATGAATCCAACGCTGGAGTAATCGTCTGCACTAAACGATCCTAAAGCGTTTCAGCTATTCAAATCAGGCACCTTCGGGTGCCTTTTTTATTTCCGAAATGTCACTCATCATTCTTTAAAACTTTAATTTCAATAAAATCAATCAATTAATTGCAATTTATAATTAAAATGGAAATTGTTTTTGATTTTAGAAAAAATAGAGATAGTCTTAATTCTGCTGAGCGAAAACTACCCAACGATCTTTCGTTCGCATCGGGAGCGTGATTTTGGATCTTTGATGAGGAGCAGAGTAATGACTCAACAGGCAACGACGGTCGATGAACTGGCCTTTACCCAGCCGTATGGCGAGCAAGAACAGCAAGTTTTGACGGCAGAAGCGGTAGAATTTCTGACTGAACTGGTGACCCGCTTTACCCCGCAGCGCAATAAGCTGCTGGCGGCACGTATTCATCAGCAGCAGGAAATTGATAACGGCAAGTTGCCTGGTTTTATTTCGGAAACCGCTTCCATTCGCCGTGGCGAGTGGAAAATCCGCGGCATCCCTGAAGATTTACAGGATCGCCGCGTCGAGATCACCGGTCCGGTAGAGCGCAAAATGGTGATCAACGCCATGAACGCCAACGTTAAGGTCTTTATGGCCGATTTTGAAGACTCGCTGGCGCCGGACTGGCGTAAGGTCATCGACGGACAGATCAACCTGCGCGACGCCGTAAACGGCACCATCAGCTATACCAACGAAACCGGCAAAATATACCAGCTCAAACCGAACCCGGCGGTACTGATCTGTCGCGTGCGTGGGCTGCACCTGCCGGAAAAACATGTCACCTGGCGTGGTGAAGCCATTCCGGGAAGCCTGTTTGATTTTGCGCTCTATTTCTTCCACAACTACAAAGCCCTGCTGGCGAAGGGCAGCGGCCCATATTTCTATCTGCCTAAAACGCAGGCCTGGCAGGAAGCGGCCTGGTGGAGCGAAGTCTTCAGCTATGCGGAAGATCGTTTCAACCTGCCGCGCGGCACCATCAAAGCCACCTTGCTGATTGAAACGCTGCCTGCCGTGTTCCAGATGAATGAAATTCTGCACGCCCTGCGTGACCACATTGTCGGCCTGAACTGCGGACGCTGGGACTATATTTTCAGCTACATCAAAACGCTGAAAAATTATCCCGATCGCGTACTGCCGGATCGCCAGGTCGTGACCATGGATAAATCGTTCCTGAGCGCCTACTCGCGTCTACTGATCAAAACCTGCCACAAGCGCGGTGCCTTCGCGATGGGCGGCATGGCGGCCTTTATCCCGAGCAAAGATGCCGAGCGCAACAATCAGGTGCTCAACAAGGTGAAAGCCGACAAAGAGCTTGAAGCACGTAACGGCCATGACGGGACGTGGATCGCGCATCCGGGTCTGGCCGATACGGCGATGGACGTCTTTAACCGCGTGCTTGGCGACAATAAAAACCAGCTGTTTGTCACGCGTGAAGACGATGCCCCAACGGCTGAAGAACAGCTGCTGGCCCCGTGCGCGGGCGAACGGACGGAAGAGGGGATGCGGGCCAATATCCGCGTTGCGGTGCAGTACATCGAAGCGTGGATCTCCGGCAACGGCTGCGTGCCGATCTACGGCCTGATGGAAGATGCTGCGACGGCGGAGATCTCACGTACCTCTATCTGGCAGTGGATCCACCATCAAAAAACGCTCAGCAACGGCAAGCTGGTGACCAAATCCCTGTTCCGCCAGATGCTGGCCGAAGAGATGCGGGTGATCCAGGACGAGCTGGGCGAACACCGCTTCAGCAGCGGACGCTTTGACGACTCTGCGCGCCTGATGGAGCAAATCACCACATCAGATGACTTAATCGACTTCCTGACCCTGCCGGGATACCGCTTCCTGGCGTAACTCACCACATAACAATATGGAGCATCTGCACATGAAAACCCGTACCCAACAAATCGAAGAATTAAAGAAAGAGTGGACACAACCTCGCTGGGAAGGCATCCGCCGTCCGTACAGCGCGGAGGACGTGGTGAAATTACGCGGCTCGGTCAATCCGGAATGCACGCTGGCGCAAAATGGCGCGGCTAAAATGTGGAAGCTGCTGCACGGTGGCTCTAAAAAGGGCTACATCAACAGCCTCGGCGCGCTGACCGGCGGTCAGGCGCTGCAGCAGGCGAAGGCCGGTATTGAGGCGATTTACCTCTCCGGCTGGCAGGTCGCGGCGGACGCCAACCTGGCCTCCAGCATGTACCCGGATCAGTCGCTCTATCCGGCTAACTCCGTGCCGTCGGTCGTGGATCGGATCAACAACACTTTCCGTCGTGCGGATCAGATCCAGTGGGCGGCGGGCATCGAGCCTAACGATCCGCGCTTTATTGACTATTTCCTGCCGATCGTTGCAGATGCGGAAGCGGGCTTCGGCGGCGTGCTGAACGCCTTTGAACTGATGAAATCGATGATTGAAGCCGGTGCAGCGGCCGTTCACTTCGAAGATCAGCTGGCGTCAGTGAAGAAGTGCGGACATATGGGCGGTAAGGTGCTGGTTCCCACACAGGAAGCGGTTCAGAAGCTGGTTGCCGCGCGTCTGGCTGCTGACGTGCTCGGCGTGCCGACGCTGGTCATTGCCCGTACCGATGCCGACGCGGCTGACCTGATCACCTCTGACTGCGATCCGTACGACAGCGAGTTCATCACCGGCGAGCGTACCAGTGAAGGTTTCTATCGTACCCACGCGGGTATCGAGCAGGCGATCAGCCGCGGTCTGGCGTACGCGCCGTACGCGGATCTGGTCTGGTGTGAAACGTCTACGCCGGATCTGGCGCTGGCAAAACGCTTTGCTGATGCCATTCATGCGAAGTACCCGGGCAAACTGCTGGCCTACAACTGCTCGCCGTCCTTCAACTGGCAGAAAAAGCTGGATGACAAAACGATCGCCAGCTTCCAGCAGCAGCTGTCCGACATGGGCTACAAATACCAGTTCATTACTCTGGCAGGCATCCACAGCATGTGGTTCAACATGTTCGATCTGGCGCACGCCTATGCGCAGGGTGAGGGCATGAAGCACTACGTTGAGAAGGTGCAGCAGCCGGAATTTGCGGCGGGCAAAGATGGTTATACCTTCGTCTCTCACCAGCAGGAAGTGGGCACCGGCTACTTTGATAATGTGACCACGATTATTCAGGGCGGCACCTCCTCCGTCACCGCCTTGACGGGTTCAACGGAAGAAGCACAGTTCTAATCTTTTCCCCTCTCCCCCCTGGGGAGAGGGTTGGTGGTGAGGGGGAATATATGTCGCGTGGCCTGGAATTACTGATTGCCCAAACTATTTTGCAGGGCTTCGATGCCCAGTATGGTCGTTTTCTTGAAGTGACCTCCGGCGCGCAGCAGCGCTTCGAACACGCAGACTGGCATGCGGTTCAGCAGGCCATGAAGCAGCGTATCCATCTTTATGACCACCACGTGGGTCTGGTGGTGGAGCAGTTGCGCTGTATTACCGACGGTAAAAGTCCGGACGCGGAATTTTTACTGCGCGTAAAAGAGCATTACACCCATTTGTTACCCGACTACCCGCGCTTCGAGATTGCGGAGAGCTTTTTCAACTCCGTCTATTGCCGGTTATTTGATCACCGCTCATTATCTCCTGAGCGGTTATTTATCTTCAGCTCCCAGCCCGAGCGACGCTTTCGTACCATTCCGCGTCCGCTGGCGAAAGATTTCTTCCCCGATCGCGGATGGGAAAAGCTCCTGCACCGCGTGCTTACAGATCTGCCGCTGCGCCTGCCCTGGGAGAATAAAACCCGGGATATCGGGTATATCCACGCCCATCTCAAAGAAGCCTTCGGCGCGGAGGTGCTCAGCCACAGCCATTTGCAGGTGGCCAACGAGCTTTTCTACCGCAATAAAGCGGCCTGGCTGGTGGGCAAACTGGTTACACCGACGGCCATTGTGCCGTTTCTGCTGCCCATTCACCGCACCGACGGCGGGGAACTGTTTGTCGATACCTGCCTGACCACCAGCGCCGAGGCCAGCATCGTGTTTGGCTTCGCCCGCTCCTATTTTATGGTCTATGCACCGTTACCTGCCGCGCTGGTGGAGTGGCTGCGCGAGATCCTGCCGGGCAAAACCACCGCCGAGCTGTATATGGCTATTGGCTGCCAGAAGCACGCTAAAACGGAAAGCTACCGGGAATACCTGCGTTATGTCACTACCGCTGATGAGCAGTTCATCGAAGCGCCCGGCATTCGCGGCATGGTGATGCTGGTGTTTACGCTGCCGGGCTTTGACCGGGTCTTTAAGGTAATTAAGGACAGATTCGCGCCGCAGAAAGAGATGACCGCCGCGCACGTCCGCGCATGCTACCAGCTGGTTAAGGAGCATGACCGCGTCGGGCGCATGGCGGATACTCAGGAATTCGAAAACTTTGTGCTGGATAAGCAGCAGATCGATCCGGCACTCATGGCGCTTTTATTGCAGGAAGCACCTGCCAAAATCACCGATCTTGGCGACAAGATCGCCATCAGCCATCTCTATATTGAACGACGCATGGTGCCGCTGAATATCTGGCTGGAGCAGTCCGACGGTCAGGCTTTAAGAGATGCGATTGAAGAGTACGGCAACGCGATTCGTCAGCTTGCCGCCGCCAACATCTTCCCGGGCGATATGCTGTTTAAAAACTTCGGCGTCACCCGTCACGGTCGGGTGGTGTTCTACGATTACGACGAAATTTGCTACATGACCGAGGTGAACTTCCGCGATATTCCACCGCCCCGCTACCCGGAAGATGAGCTTTCCAGCGAGCCGTGGTACAGCGTTTCGCCGGGCGATGTGTTTCCCGAAGAGTTTCGCCACTGGCTGTGCGCCGATCCGCGCATCGGGCCGCTATTCGAAGAGATGCATGCCGATCTGTTTCGCGCCAGCTACTGGCGCGGACTGCAAACGCGGATCAAAAATGGGCATGTCGAAGATGTGTATGCATACCGCCGCAAGCAGCGGTTTTGCATCAGGTTTTCAGAGGGCATCATGTAGGCCGGGTAAGGCGAAGCCGCCACCCGGCAATGCATGCTTAACGAATCCCACCGTACGCCAGCGTCACCTCTTTCGCCGCCTTAATCACCAGCGCACCCAGTTCGGTTACGCGATCGTCGGTCATACGCGAAATCGGCCCGGAGATAGAGATGGCGGCAAACGGCTCGCGGTGCTCGTCAAAAATACAGGCTGCGATACAGCGCAGGCCGAGGGCGTGCTCCTCGTCGTCAAACGAATAGCCGAGCTTGCGGGTCAGGGCCAGATCTTCTTTCAGATGGACGGGTGACACCAGCGTGGCGTGGGTATAGGCGTGCAGCCCTTTACGGTGCAGCAGCCCCGTCACCTGCTCCTCGCTCAGCTGAGAGAGAAATGCTTTCCCCGCCCCGGACGCGTGCATCGGCAGCTTACCGCCAATAGGCGCGGACATGCGCATCAGCTGCGTGCACTGTACCTGGTCGATGATAATCGCCTGGTGATCGCTCTGGTCGAGCACGGCCAGGTTTACGGTCTCTCCGGACTCCTCCATCAGCTTGCGCAGAATCGGATGCACAATCGCCAGCAGGTTGCGGCTCTGCAGGAAGCTGCTGCCAACGATAAACGCATGCGCGCCCACCGCCCAGTGCCCCAGCTCGCCCACCTGGCGGACAAAACCCAGCTGCTGCATGGTGGTCAGCAGGCGGTGTGTTGTGGAGTTCGGCAGGCCAGCCTGCTGGGCCAGCTCCGTCAGGGCCACGCTGCTGTGCGACTCGGCTATCCACTCCAGCAGCTTCAGACCGCGCGTGAGCGATTGAACCTGTCCGCCCTGTTGTGCGGCGGCGGTGGTGGCAGCAGGTTTTCTGCCGCGTTTAGCGGGAACGGTCGCGACCATGACGATCTCCTTTTTCTGTATCGTGGAAATCATTTTCGTTTTATTTGGTGAATTTGCAACCGTTATCCTGACTGATCGGAGGAGTGATGGTGAACATGTCTCATGTTACCGCTGAGCGGCTTTTCCACTGTGCGAGATTGTGCCAGTATGGAACGCAGCCTTTTGGCCTTGTTGAGCGTTGTCGGGAGCAAGTGTGAGCAGCAAAGTAGAGCAACTGCGTGCGCAGTTAAATGAACGAATTCTGGTGCTGGACGGCGGCATGGGCACCATGATCCAGGGCTATCGCCTGAGTGAAGATGATTTCCGCGGCGAACGCTTTGCCGACTGGCCCTGCGACCTGAAAGGGAACAACGACCTGCTGGTGCTCAGCAAGCAGTCCGTGATTAAAGATATCCACAACGCCTACTTCGAAGCGGGTGCGGATATCGTTGAAACCAACACCTTTAACTCGACAACCATCGCCATGGCGGATTACCAGATGGAATCCCTGTCGGCGGAAATCAACTTTGAAGCCGCGAAGCTGGCGCGCGCCTGCGCCGACGAGTGGACGGCCCGCACGCCGGATAAGCCGCGCTACGTTGCCGGGGTGCTTGGCCCGACGAACCGCACCGCGTCGATTTCACCGGACGTCAACGACCCGGCGTTTCGTAATATCACCTTTGACCAGCTGGTTGCGGCCTACCGGGAATCGACCAAAGCGCTGGTGGAAGGCGGTTCCGATTTGATCCTGATTGAAACCGTCTTCGACACCCTCAACGCCAAGGCCGCGATTTACGCGGTGAAAGAGGAGTTCGAGGCGCTGGGCGTTGACCTGCCGATCATGATTTCCGGCACCATCACCGACGCCTCTGGCCGTACCCTGTCCGGCCAGACCACGGAAGCGTTTTATAACTCCCTGCGCCACGCCGACGCACTCTCCTTCGGCCTGAACTGCGCGCTGGGCCCGGACGAGCTGCGCCAGTACGTGCAGGAGCTGTCGCGCATCGCGGAATGCTACGTCACCGCACACCCGAACGCTGGTCTGCCAAACGCCTTCGGTGAATACGATCTGGATGCCGACACCATGGCGGCACAAATCTGCGAGTGGGCCGAGTCTGGCTTTCTGAACATCGTCGGCGGCTGCTGCGGCACCACGCCGGAGCACATCGCGGCCATGAGCAACGCCGTCGCCGGGCTGCCGCCGCGCAAGCTGCCCGAGCTGCCGGTTGCCTGTCGCCTCTCCGGCCTTGAGCCGTTGACCATTGGTGAAGACAGCCTGTTTGTGAACGTGGGTGAGCGTACGAACGTCACCGGTTCCGCGAAGTTTAAACGCCTGATCAAAGAAGAGAAGTACAGCGAAGCGCTGGACGTTGCCCGCCAGCAGGTGGAAAGCGGCGCGCAGATAATCGATATTAACATGGATGAGGGGATGCTCGACGCCGAAGCAGCGATGGTGCGTTTCCTCAACCTGATTGCCGGTGAGCCGGACATCGCCCGCGTGCCGATCATGATCGACTCCTCCAAATGGGACGTGATCGAGAAGGGGCTGAAGTGCATTCAGGGTAAAGGCATCGTCAACTCCATCTCCATGAAAGAGGGCGTTGATGTCTTCATCCACCACGCGAAGAGGGTCCGCCGCTACGGTGCCGCCGTGGTGGTCATGGCCTTCGACGAAGTGGGCCAGGCCGATACCCGCGCGCGTAAAATTGAGATTTGCCGCCGCGCGTACAAAATACTGACCGAAGAGGTGGGCTTCCCGCCGGAAGACATCATCTTTGACCCGAACATCTTCGCCGTGGCGACCGGCATCGAAGAGCACAATAACTACGCCCAGGACTTTATCGGCGCGTGCGAGGACATTAAGCGCGAGCTGCCGCATGCCCTCATCTCCGGCGGCGTGTCGAACGTCTCGTTCTCGTTCCGCGGTAACGACCCGGTGCGTGAAGCGATCCACGCCGTGTTCCTCTACTACGCCATCCGCAACGGGATGGACATGGGGATCGTTAACGCCGGCCAGCTGGCGATTTACGACGACCTGCCTGCCGAGCTGCGCGATGCCGTAGAGGACGTGATCCTTAACCGCCGCGACGACGCCACCGAACGGCTGCTGGACCTGGCGGAGAAATACCGCGGCAGCAAGTCGGATGACGCAGCCAACGTTCAGCAGGCCGAGTGGCGTGCCTGGGACGTGAAAAAGCGTCTGGAATATTCGCTGGTAAAAGGCATCACCGAGTTTATCGAGCAGGACACCGAAGAGGCGCGTCAGCAGTCAGCCCGCCCGATTGAAGTGATCGAAGGGCCGCTGATGGACGGCATGAACGTGGTGGGCGATCTGTTCGGTGAAGGCAAAATGTTCCTGCCACAGGTGGTGAAATCCGCCCGCGTGATGAAGCAGGCCGTGGCGTACCTTGAGCCGTTTATCGAGGCCAGCAAAGAGAAAGGCTCCAGCAACGGCAAGATGGTCATCGCCACCGTCAAGGGTGACGTGCACGACATCGGCAAGAATATCGTCGGCGTGGTGCTGCAGTGTAATAACTACGAGATTATCGACCTCGGCGTGATGGTCCCGGCGGATAAAATCCTCAAGACCGCGCGCGAAGTGAATGCCGATTTGATTGGCCTCTCCGGGCTGATCACCCCGTCGCTGGACGAGATGGTTAACGTGGCGAAGGAGATGGAGCGTCAGGGCTTCACCATTCCGCTGCTGATTGGCGGCGCGACCACTTCTAAAGCGCACACGGCAGTGAAAATCGAGCAGAACTACAGCGGGCCGACGGTGTACGTGCAGAACGCCTCGCGCACGGTGGGCGTTGTCTCCGCGCTGCTCTCTGACACCCAGCGCGACGAGTTTGTCGAGCGCACCCGCAAAGAGTACGAAACCGTTCGCATCCAGCACGGGCGCAAGAAACCGCGCACCCCGCCAGTTTCACTCCAGGCGGCGCGTGATAACGATCTGGCGTTTGACTGGTCGAGCTATACGCCACCGGTCGCGCATCGCCTGGGCGTTCAGGAGGTCAGCGCCAGCATCGAAACGCTGCGCAACTACATCGACTGGACGCCGTTCTTTATGACCTGGTCGCTGGCGGGCAAATATCCGCGCATCCTGGAAGATGAGGTGGTAGGTGAGGAGGCGAAACGCCTGTTTAAAGATGCCAACGACATGCTCGACAGACTGAGTGCTGAGAAAACCCTTAACCCGCGTGGCGTCGTGGGGCTGTTCCCGGCCAACCGCGTGGGTGACGACATCGAAATTTACCGCGATGAAACCCGCACTCACGTACTGGCGGTCAGCCGCCATCTGCGTCAGCAAACCGAGAAAGTGGGCTTTGCCAACTACTGCCTGGCCGATTTTGTCGCGCCGAAGCTTAGCGGTAAAGCCGACTATATTGGCGCCTTTGCCGTGACCGGCGGTCTGGAAGAAGATGCCCTGGCTGACGCGTTCGAAGCGCAGCACGACGATTACAATAAAATCATGGTGAAAGCGATCGCCGACCGACTGGCGGAAGCCTTCGCCGAGTACCTGCACGAGCGCGTGCGTAAGGTGCACTGGGGCTACGCGGCGAATGAAAACCTCAGCAACGAGGAGCTGATCCGCGAAAACTACCAGGGGATTCGTCCGGCACCGGGCTATCCGGCCTGCCCGGAGCACACCGAAAAGGGCACGATCTGGCAACTGCTGGACGTCGAAGCCCATACCGGGATGAAGCTCACCGAGTCGTTCGCCATGTGGCCGGGTGCGTCAGTTTCAGGCTGGTACTTCAGTCATCCGGACAGCAAGTACTTTGCCGTGGCGCAGCTGCAGCGCGATCAGATTGAAGATTACGCCCTGCGCAAAGGCATGAGCGTGTCAGAAGTCGAGCGCTGGCTGGCCCCGAACTTAGGCTACGACGCCGACTAACGTCACTTTTCCTTACAACAAACAAGGCACCTCAAGGGTGCCTTGTCTCTTTCTTACGCTTAACCCCTTATACTAAACCTATGGAAAACGAATAATGATAAGGAGGAAGACCTTCCGTGCTGACCCTGTTACATCTGCTCTCTGCAGTTGCACTGCTCGTATGGGGCACCCATATCGTCCGTACCGGCGTGATGCGCGTTTTTGGCGCCCGTTTACGTACCGTTCTCAGCAGTAGCGTTGAGAAGAAGCCGCTCGCCTTCTGCGCGGGCATTGGCGTAACGGCACTGGTTCAGAGCAGCAACGCCACAACCCTGCTTGTCACCTCCTTTGTGGCGCAGGATCTGGTGGCGCTGGCCCCGGCGCTGGTCATTGTGCTGGGGGCTGATGTGGGTACCGCGCTGATGGCGCGTATCCTGACGTTTGACCTCTCCTGGCTGTCGCCGCTGCTGATTTTTGTCGGCGTCATCTTTTTCCTCGGCCGCAAACAGACGCGGGCGGGCCAGCTCGGACGCGTGGGCATTGGCCTGGGGCTAATCCTGCTGGCGCTGGAGCTGATTGTGCAGGCGGTCACCCCGATTACCGAGGCCAACGGCGTGCAGGTCATCTTCGCTTCCCTGACCGGGGACATCATGCTCGACGCGCTCATTGGCGCGGTGTTTGCCATCGTCAGCTACTCCAGTCTGGCGGCGGTTCTGCTGACGGCCACGCTTACCGCCGCCGGGGCGATCTCCTTCCCGGTGGCGCTGTGTCTGGTGATCGGGGCTAACCTCGGCTCGGGCCTGCTGGCGATGCTCAACAATAGCGCGGCCAATGCTGCCGCCCGCCGCGTGGCCCTCGGTAGCTTGCTGTTTAAGCTGGTGGGCAGCCTGATTATCCTGCCCTTTATCCATCCGCTGGCGAACCTGATGGACAACCTCCCGCTGCCGAAGGCGGAGCTGGTGATCTATTTCCACGTGTTCTACAACCTGGTGCGCTGCCTGGCGATGATCCCTTTTGCCGGGTCGATGGCCCGCTTCTGCGAACGACTCATTCAGGACGAACCGGAGCTGGATGCGCGCCTGAAGCCGAAGCACCTGGATACCTCCGCGCTGGACACCCCGGCGCTGGCGCTGGCGAATGCCGCACGCGAGACACTGCGCATGGGCGACGCGATGGAGACCATGCTCGAAGGCCTGCAAAAGGTAATGCACGGCGAGCCGCGGGAGGAGAAAGAGCTGCGCAGACTGGCGGACGATATCAACGTGCTCTATACCGCCATTAAGCTCTACCTGGCGCGCATGCCGCAGGACGAGCTGGCGGAGGAGGAGTCCCGCCGCTGGGCGGAAATCATTGAGATGTCGCTCAACCTTGAGCAGGCCTCCGATATCGTTGAGCGCATGGGCAGCGAGATCGCCGATAAGTCGCTGGCCGCACGCCGGGCGTTCTCCGTTGAAGGCCTGAAGGAGCTGGAAGCGCTGCACGAGCAGTTGGTCAGTAACCTGAAGCTGGCGATGCTGGTCTTCTTTTCCAGCGACGTCCCGAGCGCGCGCCGCCTGCGCCGTAACAAGCATCGATTCCGCATTCTTAACCGCCGCTACTCGCACGCCCACGTTGAGCGTCTGCATCAGCAAAACGTGCAGAGTATCGAAACCAGCTCACTCCACCTGGGACTGCTGGGCGATATGAAGCGCCTTAACTCGTTGTTCTGTGCGGTGGCCTACAGCGTGATGGAACAGCCGGATGAAGATGACCTGCGGGATGAGTATTAATCCCCGGCGTGTTTGAGTGTTAACCCAAAACCCAATGCTTTCATGACCGCGAGCGTAGTTTTGAGCGTTGGGTTTCCTTTATCACTGAATGACCGATAAAGCTGCTCACGTGATAAACCGGTTTGCTGTGAAATGTTCGACATGCCTTTGGCTCGCGCGACAACACCAAGGGCTTTAGCGATATATGTCGAGTCGCCTGTTTCTAGTGCATCAGCGATAAACACGGCGATTTCCTCGTCATCCACCAACGCGTTGGCGGGATCGTAAGGTGTTAATTTATGCATGCTCATTCACTCCTGCCATTGGGATACATTGCTCAGCATTTTTGCCATCAGTATGTCTCTGGCCTGGCTGCTTTTGTCACCACCACATAACAGCACGATGATGTAATTGCCCTGGTCTTTAAAATAGATTCTGTAGCCCGGACCAAAGTGGATCCTTAGCTCACTTATACCTTCTCCCACGGGTTTAACGTCGCCAGCTAAGCCATTTGCCAACCGAAAGAGGCGGGAAGCGATAATGGTCTTCGCTCGTCGATCTTTTAAGTTTTGCTCCCAGCGTCGGAAGGATTCTGTCTGAACAATCTCCTTCATATTACTCCCTGTGATTTATAAACTACAAATACTTCTCCATGGAGAGTAAAACTAAAAGGCTTGAACACATGGGTAAATGACAGGATGCAAAATCCTGAAAGCGTCTCGCAAACTAAAAAACCCGTCTCAGTTACCGTCGGCTAATCTTTTTTTCCAGTCCATACCTAAGGTATATTTCGCCCTTCACAGGAGAAACTATGCTGCCAACTCAATCAACCCGATTAAACAAATACATTAGCGAGAGCGGGATCTGCTCACGTCGCGAGGCGGACCGTTACATTGAACAAGGTAATGTGTTCCTCAACGGCAAACGCGCCACGATTGGTGACCAGGTGATGCCTGGCGATGTGGTTAAAGTGAATGGTCAGCTCATCGAACCGCGTGATGCCGAAGACCTGGTGTTTATCGCGTTGAACAAACCGGTTGGGATTGTCAGCACCACGGAAGATGGCGAGCGGGACAACATCGTTGATTTCGTGAACCACAGCAGCCGTATCTTCCCGATTGGCCGTCTGGATAAAGACTCTCAGGGGCTGATTTTCCTCACTAACCACGGCGATCTGGTCAACAAGATCCTGCGTGCCGGTAACGATCACGAGAAAGAGTACATTGTGACGGTGAATAAGCCGGTCACGGACGACTTTATTCGCGGTATGGGCGCCGGTGTGCCGATCCTCGGTACCGTTACGAAAAAGTGTAAGGTGAAGAAAGAAGCGCCGTTCGCGTTCCGTATTACCCTTGTGCAGGGCTTAAACCGCCAGATCCGCCGCATGTGCGAGTACTTCGGTTATGAAGTGACGAAGCTGGAGCGCACGCGCATCATGAACGTCAGCCTGTCCGGCATTCCGCTGGGCGAATGGCGCGACTTAACGGACGACGAACTGATCGAGCTGTTCAAGCTTATCGAGAACTCCTCGTCCGAAGCGAAGCCGAAAGCCAAAGCAAAACCGAAAACCCAGGCGATTAAGCGTCCGGTCGTGAAGGCACCGCAGGCGGAAGAGAAAGGACGCGGCAAACCGGGCAACGGGAAGCGATTTACCCAGCCTGGCCGTAAAAAGAAAGGGCGCTAGCTAGCGCCTTCCACGGGTAGAGGTATTGGCCGACCAGGAAAAGGTCGTTTCGGTATCCGGCTTGTAAGCCTGCTGCTTTTTCAGTTTGCGGGCTTTTTTCGCCTCGGCGTCACGCTGCGCCATCAGTTTGTCGATGTACTCTTTTTTCACCTGATTGGTTTCGGCGTTGGTCAGCGTACGGCCATGCGCGATGCGGGCGCGGTCGAGAAGCGTTTTCAGTTCGCGCTGCTCGGCTTCCGTCATGTCTTTCTGGGTCAAACGTGGTGTCGCCATTGCTGAAGCCTCCTGAGAGAGAGGCTTCAGTGTAAAGCAAGCTGAGTCAATTAACCCTGCTTCACCGCATCTTTTTTCGTTTGTTCCTCAATCGGTTTGCCGGACCAGTACCCCGCCAGCAGCGAGCCGGAGAGGTTGTGCCAGACGGAGAACAGCGCACCCGGCAGGGCCGCCAGCGGCGAGAAGTAGATTTTACCGAGCGCCGCCGCCAGGCCGGAGTTCTGCATCCCTACCTCGATTGCCAGCGTGCGGCAGGTCGATTCGTCGAAGCCAAACAGTTTCCCGCCCCAGTAGCCGCCCAGCAGGCCAATGGTGTTATGCAGCACCACCGCGACGATCACCACAAAGCCTACGGAAGCAATGTGCGAGGCGGAGCCCGCCACCACGGCGCTGATGATGGCCAGAATACAGACCATCGAAAATGCGGGCAGGTATGGCTCAACGGCCTTCACCACGCGCGGGAAAAGATGGTGAATGACCAGCCCCAGCGCAATCGGGATCACCACGATTTGCAGAATGCTCAGCAGCATACCCATCACGTCCACCTGAATATGCGCATCCACGTACAGGCGGGTTAACAGCGGCGTGGCAATCACGCCCACCAGCGTAGATACGGACGAGATAGTGACGGAGAGCGCCACGTCGCCTTTCGCCAGATAGATCATGACGTTGGACGCCGTGCCGCTGGCCACGCTGCCCACCAGCACCATCCCGGCGGAAAGGTCGGGCGGCATCTTAAAGGCCATCGCCAGCAGCCACGCCGCGAGCGGCATCACCAGGTAGTGCAGAAATATTCCTGCCGCGACGGGCGCAGGGCGAGACAGCACGCGTTTGAAGTCGTCGACTTTCAGATGCACGCCCATACCGAACATGATCAGCATCAGCAGCGTGGTGACCCACGGACCAATACCGGTGAACGTGGTGGGCGTGTAATACGCGAGTACGGAGAGCAGCAGCGCCCATAACGGGAACAGCCGCGTAATAGCGGATAACATAATGATTTCCTTGCGATGAATGTTGTATGTGTTTGTTATAAAAAGCCGGGATCGAGCCCGGCTATAGTTATTGTTTATCGCGTAAGGAAGTAATATTCAAATGAATTATGACCGGATGCTTTCCCAGCTCAGACTAAAGCGAGCCAGATATTTGCGCAGTCGGTCGGCGTCGTTAGGATTGGCTTTTTTGAGCCGTGAAACGGCAAACAGCTCACGTCCGGCTTCAGACAACGATGCGCTGCGGCGACATACCTCCAGCACCGTTTCAAGTTGCCGCTGGTCAAAGAGGTCAATCTCCATGTCAGTTGCAGGCTGCGTCACGTCAGTTTGCCAGTCGGTCTGAAGACGTGAGATCTCCTCCAGCACCAGATCCTGAGTAATACGCCCTCGTTCCGCCAGGGTCGCCATGCGTGCGACGCTGGCGCTCAGTTCGCGAAAGTTGCCCCGCCACAGCGCCCTGCTGGAACAGGCAAAGGCCAGATAGCCTTCGCGCGCCTCTTTATCGAAGCGGATTTGCGTCTGGCTTTCGCGAGAGAAACGTTGAAGTTCGTAGTCGACATTCGGCGTGATGTCCTCTTTCCGTTGGGCAAGGCCGGGCAAGGCAAAGCTCCACATATTAATACGGGCATAGAGATCTTCACGAAAACGTCCCTCTGCCACCCACTGGCGCATATCACGGTGGGTTCCGGCGATAAGTTGAAAATCGCTGTGAACTTCTTTATCGGAGCCAAACGGGAAAAAAGTTTTCTCTTCAATGGCTTTGAGCAGCATCGCCTGTTCATCCAGGCCTAGTTCGGCAATCTCGTCGAGGAAAAGGACGCCGCCATCGGCTTCACGCAGCAGGCCGCTGCGCGCCGACAGTGCGCCGGTAAAGGCTCCTTTCACATGGCCGAACAGCGTGGACATGGCGTTATCACCGCGCAGGGTCGCGCAGTTGACGGAAACCAGCTTGCCGGAAACTTGATGGCGTGACTGCTTAAGCTGATAAATGCGGTTCGCGAGGAACGACTTGCCCGCGCCGGTGGGGCCGGTCAGCAGAATCGGGGCTGTTGAACGTAGCGCCACGCGTTCAATCTTGTCGATAAGAGTGTTAAAGGTGGCATTTCGCGTATCAATGCCCGCTTTCAGAAATGAGATTGACTGCTGCTGCTCGCGCTGAAAACGGTTGGTAAGGGTCGTGTAGCGGCTTAAATCCAGGTCGATAATTGAGTAAGTTCCGGCTGCAGTCTCCTCAGCAGAGGCTTCTTTTCTGGCAGGGCCAGTCTGCAAAAGGCTGGCGGGAAGATAGCGGGCTTCCGTCAGCAGGAACCAGCAGATCTGCGCCACATGCGTGCCGGTGGTGATGTGGACGAAATACTCTTCGTGATCGGTATCAAAAGTATACTGGGTGGCGAAATCGAGAAACGCGGCATAAACCTCTTCGAAATCCCACGGGTCTTCAATGATTACCGTGCTGGGACGCACCTCGGTGTGGGGGGAAACCAGCACAATATCTTCCGCCAGTTGCTGAGCCATGCCGAGATCTCGCGGTTGATGTAGCAGCTCCAGCCTGTCGACCGGGAAATCCGGCTGTTGGCACAGCCCGACGGTCGGTCGCCATTTGCGAAAGCGATTAGCCCGCTTTCCCCGTTTATCCATCACGGTGCCAAGCACCCCGATTACCACCTTCCGCTTCTTCATGTTTATCCAGAAAGATAATTGTCGATATAACAGGATAAAAAATGTTGAGCCGAACGGCAATGAATGAAAAGTGTGATAAATAAAAAGCATTAATTATCAATGAAATAAAAAAATAAAACGACAATTTTTGTTTTTGGCACGCTTCTGGCAATACAGATAACGTCACGACGTTGAGCACACTGGGGGTTAAGGCCCCGTCGGCGCACCAGGAACGGCAAGGCTGTTTTCCGGGGCGTTCCGTCAACCAATGACAGACAGAAGGGTTCGATTCCCGATTCATTCTCCCAATGAAAACTGGTTGTAAACATCAAAGTAAAAACGGGGATTGCGCAGTCAGCAATCCCAATGAAGGTCGCCGGTAATGGTGCCGGATCGCAGGCGAAAAGGCATTCCCCTGTGATTTCGTGCCTGCACCCGCGCCTGACTTTAAGGAATATAAAATGGCTAAAAAAATCACGATAAAAAAAGGTCAGTTAGGACTGGTAGCAAAAGCTGGCGATTATTACCGGGTACTGGAGGCGGGTGAACACCGTCTGGGTTGGTTCAATACTGACGACGTGCTGGTGGTGAGCCAGGACGGCAGCGAGGTGCCGGGTGCGCTGGCGGATTATCTGCGCCGCTTTCAGCCTGACTGGGTGGCACGTTACTGCCTGGCGGTTGATCTTACTGCGGATGAAATCGGGGTGTTATCGAACAACGGCGTATTGCAGGAGATTGTGCCGCCTTGTACACGTCGTCTGTACTGGCAGCAGGATGCGGCGTTGAGCCTGCGAAGAATTGATACCCGTGATGTGCGGGTGCCGGAGGACGTGATGAATGCTGCTCTGCAGCCGCGTCGCAATGGCGCGGTAAAAGGGCGTGACGCGATGCTGGTCGTACAGGTACCTGCCTGGCACGTCGGGGTGGTGAAAATCGACGGAGAAATTCAGGCACTGTTACCGCCGGGACTGACGGCTTACTGGAAAATTAACCATCTGGTTGAGGCAGAGGTAGTGGATACGCGCCTTCAGGTGGTGGAAGTGAGCGGGCAGGAGATCCTGACGAAGGACAAAGTTAACCTGCGCCTGAACCTGGCGGCTAACTGGCGCTACAGCGACGTGCTGCAGGCCTGCGGACAGCTTACGAAACCGCTGGAACATTTGTACCGCGAACTCCAGTTCGCACTGCGTGAAGCGGTCGGCACCCGCACTCTCGATGAGTTACTGGAAGATAAGCAGATCATTGACGAGGTGGTCAGCAAACAGGTGCAAGGCCGCCTGTCATCCTTTGGAATGGAAATTGCGTCGCTTGGGGTAAAAGATATTGTTTTACCTGGTGATATGAAAACGATTTTATCCCGTCTGGTAGAGGCCGAAAAAGCGGCCCAGGCGAATGTTATTCGCCGACGTGAAGAAACGGCGGCGACACGATCGCTGTTAAACACCGCAAAGGTGATGGAGAACAACCCGGTGGCGCTGCGTTTAAAAGAGCTGGAAACCCTGGAAAGGGTCGCGGAGCGTATCGACAAAATTTCAGTATTTGGTGGCCTGGACCAGGTATTACACGGCCTTGTTAACCTGAAAGGATAACGCAATGCAACAAAATGATTTTGAATTACTGACAGCGCCAAACGGCGCCCCGATCAAAATGTGGACTCACGGTGTGCCCGTGGAGCCAGAGGCACAAGCGCAGTTACTGAATACTGCAAAGATGCCTTTTATTTTCAAACACCTTGCGGTGATGCCCGACGTTCATCTCGGTAAAGGTTCTACCATCGGCAGCGTGATCCCGACCAAAGGGGCAATTATTCCTGCGGCGGTTGGCGTGGATATTGGTTGCGGGATGATTGCCGTTCGCACGTCGCTGGTGGCCGGTGATTTGCCGGATAATCTCAGCGGTTTACGTAGCGCCATCGAACAGGCTGTGCCGCATGGGAGAACCAATACCCGTTCTCGACGGGATAAAGGCGCGTGGGAAACGCCACCGAAAGAAGTGGACGATCGCTGGTGGGTGCTGGCCCCACGTTTTAAACAACTCACGGATAAATACCCGCAGTTGCTGAAAACCAACAACTACCAGCATCTGGGCACGCTGGGTACCGGAAACCACTTTATTGAAATTTGCCTCGATGAGCAGCAGCGCGTCTGGGTGATGTTGCACAGCGGCTCGCGCGGCGTAGGAAACGCCATCGGTAATGTGTTTATCGCCCTGGCACAGCAGGATATGCAGCATCACCTGGGACATCTGCCGGATAAAAATCTGGCCTATTTTCAGGAGGGGAGTCGTCACTATGAGGACTACATCGAGGCGGTGGAGTGGGCGCAGGATTTTGCCCGCCACAATCGGGAAGTGATGATGTCGCGCGTGCTGGCGGCGCTCTCTCGCGAAGTGACTAAGCCCTTTATTACGCAGCAGGAGGCGGTTAACTGCCATCACAACTATGTGCAGAAAGAGCATCACTTTGGGGAAGAGGTACTGATCACGCGCAAAGGTGCGGTGTCGGCGCAGAAAGGGCAAATGGGGATTATTCCGGGCTCAATGGGCGCAAAGAGCTTCATCGTGCGTGGCCTCGGCAACGAGCAAAGCTTCTGTTCCTGCAGCCACGGCGCTGGGCGAGTGATGAGCCGAACGGCGGCAAAAAAACGCTATACCCTTAGCGACCATATTCAGGCGACCTCTCACGTAGAGTGTCGCAAAGACAATGAGGTGATCGATGAAACGCCGATGGCCTATAAAGACATTGATGCCGTGATGGCCGCGCAATCGTCGCTGGTGGAGATCGTTCACACCCTGCGTCAGGTAGTGTGTGTAAAAGGATAAAAAAATGAGCAACAACGATGTTGATAGCGCGATGCGCGCACGTGTCTGCGCGCAACTTCGCGATATAGAGCAGCGCTATAACGTGCGCGTGCTCTACGCCTGTGAATCGGGCAGCCGGGGATGGGGATTTGCCTCACCGGATAGCGATTATGATGTGCGGTTTTTGTACGTTCACCGCCCAGAATGGTATCTGCGCGTCGAAGCCCAACGGGATGTGATCGAGCTGCCGATAGATGATGAACTGGACGTATGTGGCTGGGAATGGCGCAAGGCACTGGGCCTGCTGAAGGGGGCAAACCCGACGCTTATCGAGTGGCTGGATTCCCCTGTTGTTTATCAGGAGGATGAGACGGTAGTGGCCGAGTTGCGCGCGCTGATACCCGCGTGGTTCTCACCATTGCGCGCCCGCTGGCATTACTACTCGATGGCCCGAAAAAACTTCCATGAATATTTACAGGGGGAAACGGTTCGGCTGAAAAAGTACTTTTATGTTCTGCGCCCTTTGCTGGCGGCGCGGTGGGTAGAAGCGGGGAAAGGCGTTCCACCGATGCGTTTTACCGAACTGCTTGCCGGGAGCGAACTGTGTGCGCCGTTACGTGCGGAAATCGATGCATTGCTGGAAATAAAACAGCGCGCAGATGAAGCGGAATATGGTCCTAAACGGCCATTACTCCACGCTTTTTTGCAAAATGAGCTGGTGAGAGGAGAAGTACCGCCGGTACTACCCGACAGCAGAGAAGGAAATTTAAAAGATCTGGATTCGTTGCTGATGAGAACAGTAATGAAAAGCTAAAGATTGGCCCGGTAGTGAAAATGCCCGGGCCATTCTTGCGCTTATTCAAACAAATTCTGATGAAGCTTCTGCACCACCTGCTCGGCCTGATCGGCTGGCACCAGGAAGCAGAGGTTATAGCTGGACGCACCGTAGCAAATCATGCGGATGTTGAACGGGTCGAGCACGCCAAACACCTCTTTGCCCACGCCGCAGGCGCGCGACAGCTTGTTGCCGATGATGGCAACCAGCGCCAGGTCTTCTTCGACTTCCACGCGGCACAGCTCAGACAGCTCAATCAGCAGCGACTGCGTCAGCAGGGTATCACCGGTTGAGGTAGAGCCCGTGGTGTCCAGCGTCAGCGCAATGCTCACTTCAGAGGTGGTGATCAGATCCACGGAGATATTGTGGCGCGCCAGAATGCCAAACACTTCCGCCAGGAAACCGCGGGAGTGCAGCATATTGTGGCTATGCAGCGTGACCAGCGTCTGGCGACGGCGCAGGGCCAGGGCGCGGAACAGCGGCGGGTTTTCCGTTTTCTTGCAGACCAGCGTCCCGCCCGCTTTCGGATCTTTACTCGAGCCGACGAAGACCGGAATATCGCTGCGTACGGCTGGCAAAAGGGTTGCCGGATGCAGCACTTTCGCGCCGAAGGTGGCCATTTCCGCCGCTTCTTCAAACGCGATCACATCAATACGTTTCGCCGCGGAAACAACGCGCGGGTCGGTGGTGTAAATACCCGGAACGTCAGTCCAGATATCGACGCGCGTGGCATGCAGAGCCTCGCCCAGCAGCGCGGCGGTGTAGTCGCTGCCGCCACGGCCAAGCGTGGTGGTGCGGCCCTTCGCTTCGCTGCCGATAAAGCCCTGGGTGATCACGATGCCGTCTGCCAGACGCGGGGCCAGCTGCTGATTGGTCAGCTCGGCCAGTGCTTCAACGTCCGGCTCGGCGCGGCCAAAGCGGTCGCTGGTGCGCATCACTTTACGCACGTCAAACCACTGCGCCTGAATGTTACGCTCGCGCATGATTTCAACAAACAGCAGGGTGGACATCAGCTCACCGTGGCTGACCAGCTCGTCGGTCAGGGCGGTGGAGGTGGCCAGCGAGGCGGCTTCTGCCAGGGTGGTGATGTTTTCCAGCAGACGTTCCACTTCCTCGCGGATGACGTTCGGGTTCTGCAGACGCTCAAGAATGTCGAACTGAATTTTGCGCAGTGCATCCAGCTTCACGAAACGTTCTGTCGCTTCCAGTCCTTCAGACAGAGAAACCAGCAGGTTCGTCACGCCGGCAGAGGCAGACAGCACCACCAGGCGGGTATTCGGATCGGCCAGCACCACATCGGCGCTGCGGTTCATGGCATCGTAATCGGCCACACTGGTGCCGCCAAATTTGGCGACCACAAAACTCGTCATAACAACCTCGTGTCAGGGAATGAATAAGCGACCTTGGCACAAGAGTGAAACGAAAACAGGTGCAGGCGCAAAATACGGCCCTATAAATAAAATGCGGGGGAGGTCCTGTCAATGCTGGGATTATGCGGATTTTTTATGGGGGGGTACCCCTGAGAAACAGGACTTATAACAGGGCCAGATTTTATGCTCCGTTTTAGGGCATTTTGACCGACATTTCACCGCTCCTGGAAGGCGCTTCAGCAGCTATACTTTTCGGGTCTTTTCACCTGTGTTTGATGCAGGCCAGGGCAATGGCATAAAAACCATCACAATTTTTATTTGCAGGCGCTACAATCGACCGCAGTCACAATTCTCAAATCAGAAGAGTATTGCTAATGAAAAACATCAACCCAACGCAGACCGCTGCCTGGCAGGCACTCCAGAAACATTTTGATGAAATGAAAGACGTCACCATCGCGGATCTGTTCGCGAAAGATGCCGATCGTTTCAACAAGTTCTCCGCGACTTTCGACGACCTGATGCTGGTGGATTTCTCTAAAAACCGCATTACCGAAGAGACGCTGGCAAAACTGCAGGATCTGGCGAAAGAAACCGAGCTGGCGGACGCCATCAAATCCATGTTCTCCGGTGAGAAAATCAACCGCACCGAAGACCGTGCCGTGCTGCACGTCGCTCTGCGTAACCGTAGCAATACGCCAATCATCGTTGACGGCAAAGACGTTATGCCGGAAGTGAACGCGGTGCTGGAAAAGATGAAAACCTTCTCCGAAGCGATCATCTCCGGTAGCTGGAAAGGCTACACCGGCAAAGCGATCACCGACGTGGTAAACATCGGTATCGGCGGTTCTGACCTCGGCCCGTTCATGGTGACCGAAGCGCTGCGTCCGTACAAAAACCACCTCAATATGCACTTTGTGTCTAACGTCGATGGTACCCACATCGCCGAAGTGCTGAAGAACGTGAACCCGGAAACCACCCTGTTCCTGGTTGCGTCTAAAACCTTTACCACCCAGGAAACCATGACCAACGCCCACAGCGCGCGCGACTGGTTCCTGAAAACCGCGGGCGACAACAAGCACGTGGCGAAACACTTCGCGGCGCTGTCTACCAACGGTAAAGCCGTCAGCGAGTTCGGTATTGATACCGCGAACATGTTCGAGTTCTGGGACTGGGTTGGCGGCCGCTACTCCCTGTGGTCTGCGATTGGCCTGTCCATCATCCTGTCCGTAGGCTTCGACAACTTCGTTGAGCTGCTCTCCGGCGCGCACGCGATGGATAAACACTTCTCCACCACCGCACCAGAGAAAAACCTGCCGGTGCTGCTGGCGCTGATCGGGATCTGGTACAACAACTTCTTCGGCGCTGAAACCGAAGCGATCCTGCCGTACGACCAGTATATGCACCGCTTTGCTGCGTATTTCCAGCAGGGCAACATGGAATCCAACGGTAAATACGTTGACCGTAACGGCAACGCGGTGGACTACCAGACGGGCCCAATCATCTGGGGCGAACCGGGTACTAACGGCCAGCATGCTTTCTACCAGCTGATTCACCAGGGCACCAAAATGGTACCGTGCGATTTCATCGCGCCGGCTATCACCCATAACCCGCTGTCCGATCACCATCCGAAGCTGCTGTCCAACTTCTTCGCCCAGACCGAAGCGCTGGCGTTCGGTAAATCCCGCGAGGTGGTTGAGCAGGAATACCGCGACCAGGGTAAAGATCCGGCAACGCTGGACCACGTGGTGCCGTTCAAAGTATTCGAAGGCAACCGTCCAACCAATTCCATCCTGCTGCGCGAAATCACGCCGTTCAGCCTGGGTGCGCTGATTGCTCTGTACGAGCACAAAATCTTCACGCAGGGCGCGATCCTGAACATCTTCACCTTTGACCAGTGGGGCGTTGAGCTGGGCAAACAGCTGGCAAACCGTATTCTGCCAGAGCTGGGTGATGATAAAGCGATTACCAGCCATGACAGCTCGACCAATGGTTTGATCAACCGTTATAAAGCATGGCGTGCGTAATTAAAACGTCATGAAAACGTGCCGGCTTAATGCCGGCATTTTTTTATCGGATAATTCCTGATGTCTGTTAGTTAACTCAAATTCTGGTTCTGAGTTTAATCCGAAAAAGACGCTTAACCCGTTAATTGCTGCGGTTTATTTTAAGAAAATACGCAGAAGTCAGTTAATGTCTCTATATTATAACCTATTGATTTTTATTGGTTATATATTTTCCTGTTTTTCCTTTCATTTCGATTTTATCCATTAGTCCGAAAACCCTCTCCCTATTTCCCCTTACGGCAAACCCGCGGCAGTAGTTGTGTATACTCGATTCCGCCTGAAATTCTTTTCGGGCAAATCTCCATTCATTCATTGAAGGGAAATTGTTATGAAGAAAGTACTGTATGGCATTTTTGCCATATCTGCGCTTGCGGCGACATCTGTCTATGCAGCTCCGGTTCAGGTCGGGGAAGCGGCAGGGTCGGCTGCGACGTCTGCGTCTGCGGGGAGTTCTACCGCAGCCAGCGCCAGCACCGTAAGTTCAGCCGTGGGTGTCGCGCTGGCGGCAACCGGTGGCGGTGATGGCTCCAACACCGGAACCACGACCACCACGACAACCAGCACCCAGTAATAGCGGGTGTTTTAATCATAACCACACTTCGGTGTGGTTATTTCGCCCCTTCGGAGAAGAGTCGTGAAGCGACCTGCAATCATTCTGATTTGCCTGCTGCTGCAGGCGTGCTCGGCCACCACTAAGGGGCTGGGAAACTCACTGTGGGAAAGCCTGTTCGGCACACCGGGCGTGCATCTGACCGATGACGAACTTCAGAACATGCCCTATGCCAGTCAGTACATGCAGCTTAACGATGGCCCGCAACTGTTTGTGGTGCTCGCTTTCGATGAAAACGGGCAGCAGAAATGGGTGACGCAGGATCAGGCCACCATCGTGACGCAGCATGGCCGTATCGTGAAAACCCTGTTGGGCGGCGATAACCTGCTGGAGGTGAATAATATCGCCGACGACCCGCTGATCAAGCCGAACCAGATCGCCGACGGCGCAGGCTGGACGCGTACGATGGGCTGGACCGAACACAAGCAGGTGCGTTACGCCACGGCACGCTCGACCTTCCGCTGGGATGGCACCGACAGCGTGAAAGTCGGCAGCGACGCAACGCAGGTTCGCGTGCTGGATGAAGAGGTCACCACCGACCAGGCCACCTGGCACAACCGCTTCTGGATCGACGAGGAAGGGCAGATCCGTCAGTCCTTACAGTATCTCGGTGCCGGTTTCTTCCCGGTCAAAACCACCCTGATCAAGGCGGCGAAATCATGAAAACGCTCATTCACGTTGCGCTTATCGCCAGTTTTGCCGCGCCGCTGGCATGGTCCGCCGGGACAGTAAAGGTCTACACGCCGGACAGTGAAAAACCCAAAACCTTAACCCACGCCGAGCATCTGCTCGATCTTGTCGGACAGCCAAGGCTCGCCAACAGCTGGTGGCCAGGCGCGGTCATCGCTGAACGGCAGAAGACCGTGGAAGCGGAACAGCAGCACAAGGCGCTTCTTGCCAGGCTAACGGGACTCGCGGAGCAGGAAGATGGCGACGACGCGGCGGCCATTAATAGCGTCCGTCAGCAGCTGCAGGCGCTGAAGGTGACGGGCCGACAGAACGTCAATCTTGATCCGGATGAGGTGCGCGTCACGGAAAACGGCAACCCCACGCTGGAAGGGGACTATACGCTCTGGCTTCCGGCGAAGCCGACGACGGTGACCGTGATGGGGCTTATCAGCAGCCCGGGTAATAAGCCCTTTACCCCCGGTCGTGACGTGGCGAGCTATCTCGACGAGCAGAGTCTGCTGAGCGGCGCGGATAACAGCTATGCCTGGGTGGTTTACCCTGACGGCCACACGCAAAAAGCCCCTGTCGCTTACTGGAATAAGCGTCATATCGAACCCATGCCGGGCAGCATTATTTTTGTCGGTTTTGCCGACCATTTCTGGACGAAGGCGTATGACGGGCTTAACGCCGATATCCTTCACTCCCTGATTCAGCGGATACCGGAATAATGAAAAGAACCTATCTCTACAGCATGCTGGCGCTCTGCGTGAGTGCCGCCTGCCATGCAGAAACGTATCCGGCACCCATTGGCCCGTCTCAGTCAGACTTCGGCGGCGTCGGTTTACTGCAAACGCCCACCGCGCGTATGGCGCGTGAAGGGGAAATTAGCCTTAACTACCGTGATAACGACCAGTATCGCTACTACTCGGCGTCGGTGCAGCTGTTCCCGTGGCTTGAAACCACCCTGCGCTATACCGACGTGCGGACGAAACAATACAGCAGCGTCGAGGCGTTCTCAGGCGATCAGACCTACAAAGATAAAGCCTTCGACGTCAAGCTGCGCCTGTGGGAAGAGAGCTACTGGATGCCGCAGGTCTCCGTGGGCGCCAAAGATATCGGCGGTACCGGCCTGTTTGATGCGGAATACATCGTGGCCAGCAAGGCCTGGGGACCGTTTGATTTCTCACTCGGTCTGGGATGGGGCTATCTTGGCACCAGCGGCAACGTGAAAAACCCGTTTTGCTCCTACAGCGATAAATACTGCTACCGCGATAACAGCTACCAGAAAGCGGGCTCCATCAACGGTGACCAGATGTTCCACGGTCCGGCGTCACTGTTTGGTGGCGTTGAATATCAGACGCCCTGGCAGCCGTTACGCCTGAAGCTGGAGTACGAGGGGAATGACTACTCGCAGGACTTCGCCGGGAAGATTGAGCAGAAGAGCAAGTTTAACGTCGGCGCCATTTATCGCGTCACCGACTGGGCCGACGTTAACCTCAGCTACGAGCGCGGCAATACGGTAATGTTTGGCTTCACGCTGCGCACCAACTTTAACGACATGCGGCCGCACTACAATGATAACGCGCGGCCTGCATACCAGCCGGAGCCGCAGGATGCGATTCTGCAGCACTCCGTGGTGGCAAACCAGCTGACGCTGCTGAAATACAATGCCGGTCTGGCGGATCCGAAAATTCAGGTGAAAGGCGATACGCTGTACGTCACCGGCGAGCAGGTGAAATACCGCGACTCGCGTGAAGGGATCGAACGCGCCAACCGGATCATCATGAACGATCTCCCGGACGGGATCCGCACGATCCGCGTGACGGAGAATCGTCTCAACCTGCCGCAGGTGACGACGGAAACGGATGTTGCCAGCCTTAAGCGCCACCTGGAGGGCGAACCGCTTGGGCATGAAACCGAGCTGGTGCAAAAACGCGTTGAGCCGATCGTGCCGGAGACCACCGAGCAGGGCTGGTATATCGACAAGTCGCGCTTCGATTTCCATATCGATCCGGTGCTGAACCAGTCCGTCGGCGGGCCGGAAAACTTCTACATGTATCAGCTGGGCGTCATGGCGACGGCGGATCTGTGGCTCACCGACCACCTGGTGACCACTGGCAGCCTGTTCGGCAACATCGCCAACAACTACGACAAGTTCAACTACACCAATCCGCCAAAAGACTCGACGCTGCCGCGCGTGCGTACCCGCGTGCGTGAGTACGTGCAGAACGATGCCTACGTGAATAACCTGCAGGCCAACTACTTCCAGTACTTCGGCAACGGCTTCTACGGCCAGGTGTACGGCGGGTATCTGGAAACCATGTACGGCGGTGCGGGGGCAGAAGTGCTTTATCGTCCTGTCGACAGCAACTGGGCGTTCGGGATTGATGCCAACTACGTCAAACAGCGTGACTGGCGCAGCGCCCAGGACATGATGAAGTTCACCGACTACAGCGTCAAAACCGGCCACCTGACCGCCTACTGGACGCCGTCGTTCGCGCCTGACGTGCTGGTGAAAGCCAGCGTCGGCCAGTACCTGGCGGGCGACAAGGGCGGCACGCTGGACATCTCCAAACACTTCGACAGCGGCGTCGTGGTGGGCGGCTATGCCACCATCACCAACGTCTCGCCGGACGAGTACGGGGAAGGGGACTTCACCAAAGGGGTTTACGTGTCGATTCCGCTGGATCTCTTCTCGTCAGGCCCAACCCGCAGCCGCGCGGCCATCGGCTGGACGCCGCTGACGCGCGACGGCGGTCAGCAGCTTGGACGTAAGTTCCAGCTGTACGACATGACGAGCGATAAGAACATTAACTTCCGCTGATGCCCCTCACCCTAACCCTCTCCCCAAAGGGGAGAGGGGATCGCTCGGTGCTGTCTTTTCCCCCTCGTCCCTTTGGGGAGAGGGCCGGGGTGAGGGGAATCCTCTCCGGTGCGCTAAACATAAACAAAAAATATAGATCTCCGTCACATTTTTGCGTTATACAGAAACCTCGCCCTGGAGAATGAGGTGCTGTATGACATCCCTGACTCGCCCGCGCGTTGAGTTTATCTCAACTATCCTCCAGACCGTGCTAAACCTCGGTCTGTTGAGCCTTGGCCTGATACTGGTCGTCTTTTTGGGTAAGGAGACGGTGCATCTGGCGGATGTGCTGTTTGCCCCTGAACAAACCAGCAAATATGCGCTGGTGGAAGGACTGGTGGTCTACTTTCTCTACTTTGAATTTATCGCCCTGATTGTGAAGTATTTTCAGTCCGGCTTTCACTTCCCGCTGCGTTATTTTGTCTACATCGGGATCACCGCGATTGTGCGGCTGATCATCGTCGATCATAAATCCCCGCTCGACGTGCTGATCTACTCGGCGGCGATCCTGCTGCTGGTGATCACCCTCTGGCTGTGTAACTCGAAGCGGCTGAAACGCGAATAAAAAAATGGCGGCCCGGAGGCCGCCTAACAACAGTCACAAGTTGGGTCAATACAATACGTCTAAAGTTGAGGGTTGCAGTGGCATAACAAAATGAAACTTAACCTTTCACACCGCCCGCCGTCAGGCCGTTGACCAGCCAGCGCTGCGCCAGCAGGAACACCACGGTAATCGGGATGGCAGAGAGTACGGCCGCCGCGGCAAAGTCGCCCCACAGGTAGTTTTGCGGGTTGAGGTATTGCTGCATACCCACGGCCAGGGTGTAGCTGTTCACATCACGCAGTAACAGTGAGGCAACCGGTACTTCGGTGATCGCAGCGATAAACGACAGGATAAACACCACCGCCAGAATCGGCACCGACAGCGGCAGCAGCACCAGGCGGAACGCCTGCCACGGGGTAGCCCCATCCAGCGCGGCCGCTTCTTCCAGCGAACCGTCGATGGTTTCGAAATAGCCTTTAATGGTCCACACATGCAGTGCGATACCGCCAAGGTAGGCGAAGATCACGCCGCCGTGGGTGTTCAGGCCGATGAACGGAATGTACTGGCCCAGGCGGTCAAACAGGGCGTACAGCGCCACCAGCGACAGCACCGCCGGGAACATCTGGAAAATCAGCATCCCTTTCAGCAGCGTCGCTTTGCCCGGGAAACGCATACGGGCAAAGGCGTAAGCGCAGGTGGTGGACAGCGCTACGATACCGATCGCAGTAATGCCTGCGATTTTCACCGAGTTCCACAGCCACAGCAGCACCGGGAACGGCGGCGGCGTGACGCGGCCATCCGCGTGCTCCACGCTGAAGCCCAGCGCGAGCTTCCAGTGCTCCCAGGAGATTTCGTCCGGGATCAGGCTCCCGGTGGCAAAGTTACCCGAACGCAGGGAGATGGCGATTACCATCAGCAGCGGGAACATGATCGCCGCGATAAAAATCAGCAGGCCTAAATGCGTCGCCAGGAGGCGCAGTTTCTGAGATTTGGGTTGTACCATAGCCATGTTCAGTGCCCTCCTTAGTCAAATTTCATACGCGTGGCTTTCAGGTTCACTATCGCCAGTGCGCCTACCAGCAGGAAGATCAGGGTGGCAATCGCCGCCGCCAGACCGAAGTCCTGACCGCCGCCGCCTTCGAAGGCGATACGGTAGGTGTAGCTCACGAGCAGGTCGGTATAGCCTGCCGGCGTGGTGGTGCCCAGGCGGTCCGGGCCGCCGTTGGTCAACAGCTGAATCAGCACGAAGTTGTTAAAGTTAAAGGCGAAGCTGGCAATCATCAGCGGGGTGAGTGGCTTGATGAGCAGCGGCAGCGTAATCTTAAAGAAGTTCTGGAACGGGCCCGCACCGTCCATCGCCGAAGCTTCGTACAGGTCATCCGGGATGGCCTTCAGCAGCCCCATGCACAGGATCATCATGTACGGATAGCCCAGCCAGGTATTGACGATGATGATCATCGAGCGGGCGGTGGTTGGGTCGCTGAACCAGGCCGGTTTGATGCCAAACAGCGCGCTCAGCATCATGTTGATTTCACCGAAGCTCTGGTTAAACAGCCCTTTGAAAATCAGAATCGAGATAAACGACGGCACGGCATACGGCAGAATCAGCAGCACGCGGTAGATCGCTTTGCCCTTCAGGGATTCCCACTGGACAAGACAGGCCAGCACCATGCCCACGGCCACGGTGAGGATCACGGTCAGTACGGAGAAGACCACCGTCCAGACGAAGATGGCGAAGAACGGTTTCTGAATGCCTTCGTCGGTAAACACGCGGGTAAAGTTGTCCCAGCCGATGGTGACGGTGTAGCCCGGGCTGAGCTTGTCATCACCCCATTTGCCGTCGGCAGTAATGGACTGATAGAAACCAATGTCGTTATTCGGACGATATTTCACACCGCTCTGGTTGTTGGTCAGCGTGCCGTCATCCGCCAGGGTATAGAGCGGTTGGGTGCCTGAGAACTGGCGCAGCGAGCTCATGATCACTTTGCTTTCGTCCGGCAGCACGGCGGTGAGCTGGGTCAGCGCCTGACGGTTCTGGGTAATGACGCGCAGGTTGGCACGTTCACCTTCCGGCAGGGCTTGCGCCTCTTTTAAGGCCAGCTTCTGCTCGCCGCCAAATTTGAAGGCGTCAGAGACATAGTATTTCCCGCTTGCTTCGTCAGTGAGCGCTAACTTCCACTCATTGCCTGCAGGATAGAGGCCGAAGTTAAAGGTCTTGCCTGCCTGGTATGAGCGGTCCAGCAGGACCTGCTGCGCGCGTTCCTGCGCAAGCTGGTTGGTGCTGCTGTAGTTGGTAAACGCAATAGCGACGGTACAAATCAACGGGAACAGGACAAACAGCCCCATCCCGGCCACGCCAGGGTAGACATAGCGCCAGGCGTAGGCTTTACGGTTGGCGAAAATATACAGGCCAGCAGAGCTTAAAATCAGCGTCATGATGGCGAACAGATATTCCCCTTGTACGTACATTAAAACAACAAGGTAACCCACCAGCAGGCACAGCAGACCGATCGCTGACCATTTCAGCGCGTCGCTTTGCCACCAGCGTTTCTTTTTAATGACATCCATGGGGTTCTTCCTCTACAACGGTGGAATCTTATCGTCAGGTGGCGCTGCGCTTACCTGACCTACGGATCGTGCCGTAGTCGTAGGGCGGGTAAGCGCACGCGCCACCCGCCGTTTTTCTGCTTACTTAGTAATACGACCCTGAGCATCTTTCAGCGCGGCATCAACGGTCTGGCGACCGCTTGCAGCGTTGATAACCGCGGTACGGGTGGCGTACCAGAATGCGGCCATCTGTGGGATGTTCGGCATGATTTCGCCTTTCTGGGCGTTATCCATGGTGGCCGCGATGCGTGGGTCTTTCGCCAGCTGATCCTGGAAAGATTTCAGCGCGACGGCGCCCAGCGGTTTGTCCTTGTTCACTTCATCCAGACCCTGATCGGTCAGCAGGTAGTTTTCGAGGAACTCTTTCGCCAGCTCTTTGTTCGGACTGGCAGCGTTGATGCCTGCGCTCAGCACGCCAACGAACGGTTTAGACGGCTTGCCTTTGAAGGTTGGCAGCAGCGTCACGCCGTAGTTGATTTTGCTCTTATCGATGTTGGTCCAGGCCCACGGACCGTTGATGGTCATCGCGGTTTCGCCTTTGTTGAACGCCGCTTCCGCGATGGAGTAATCGGTATCCGCGTTCATGTGTTTGTTCTTGATCAGGTCAACCAGGAAGGTCAGACCCGCTTTCGCACCCGCGCTGTCGACGCCCACGTCTTTCACGTCGTATTTGCCGTTTTCAAACTTGAACGCGTAACCACCGTCGGCAGCAATCAGCGGCCAGGTGAAGTACGGCTCTTGCAGGTTGAACATCAGGGCGGATTTACCTTTCGCCTTCAGCTCTTTATCCAGTTTCGGGATCTCTTCCCAGGTTTTCGGTGGGTTAGGGACCAGGTCTTTGTTGTAAATCAGAGACAGGGCTTCGACCGCGACAGGGTACGCGATCAGCTTGCCGTTATAGCGAACGGCATCCCAGGTGAACGGGAACAGTTTGTCCTGGAACGCTTTGTCCGGGGTGACTTCAGCCAGCAGGCCAGACTGCGCGTAACCGCCGAAACGGTCATGCGCCCAGAAGATGATGTCCGGGCCGTCGCCGGTTGCCGCAACCTGCGGGAATTTCTCTTCCAGTTTGTCCGGATGCTCTACGGTCACTTTGATGCCGGTGTCTTTCTCGAATTTTTTGCCCACTTCGGCCAGGCCGTTATAGCCTTTGTCGCCGTTAATCCAGATAACCAGTTTGCCTTCTTCAATTTTGGCGAGCGCCGGTGCGGAAATCATCATTGCTGCGAGGGCGGACAATGCGAAAACGCGTGCGCCAGTCTTGATATTCATATCTGCCATCCTTTTTGGTGATGTCTCGTGGTATGACTTCAGTGGTTCAACGTGACTCAGTCTCCTTATTTGACATCCTCTTTCCATCCTCCCAACCCCTACGCCCCACCCCCCGTTTGTGTGATCTCCGTTGCATAAATTTAAGTTATGAGTGCTGGCGCACATAAAAACGCACTGAATTTTGCAGGCGGCTTCACGAATTTTGCCCTGGCCCGCCCGTGCCGGTCGCAGAGCCTGCTCTCTCATCCTCCCGCCTCCTCCCCCATAAAAAAGCCGGGGGGTGGAGGATTCGGGAAAGTAATGGATACCCCATAGTGAACTTATCTTGAATGTTTCTGTCGGTGACAGGTTGTAACGAAGGGAGAAGGGCATGGCGAGCGTACAGCTGCGTAATGTAACGAAAGCCTGGGGTGACGTTGTGGTGTCGAAAGACATCAATCTGGACATCCACGAAGGTGAATTCGTGGTATTTGTCGGCCCATCAGGCTGCGGTAAATCAACTCTGCTGCGTATGATTGCCGGTCTTGAAACCATCACCAGCGGCGACCTGCTGATCGGTGATACCCGAATGAATGACATCCCGCCTGCCGAACGTGGCGTAGGCATGGTGTTCCAGTCTTATGCTCTCTATCCCCATCTTTCCGTCGCCGAGAACATGTCTTTTGGTCTGAAGCTGGCCGGCGCGAAGAAAGAGGTCATTAACCAGCGCGTGACGCAGGTGGCGGAAGTGTTACAGCTGGCGCACCTGCTGGAGCGTAAGCCGAAAGCGCTTTCCGGCGGTCAGCGTCAGCGTGTGGCGATCGGCCGTACCCTGGTCGCCGAGCCGCGCGTCTTCCTGCTCGACGAACCGCTTTCCAACCTGGATGCCGCCCTGCGCGTCCAGATGCGTATCGAAATCTCCCGTCTGCACAAGCGTCTTGGCCGCACGATGATTTACGTCACCCACGATCAGGTCGAAGCGATGACCCTCGCCGACAAAATTGTGGTGCTGGATGCCGGCCGCGTGGCGCAGGTGGGCAAACCGCTGGAGCTGTATCACTACCCGGCAGACCGCTTTGTTGCGGGCTTCATTGGCTCGCCAAAGATGAACTTCCTGCCCGTCAAAGTGACCGCGACCGCGATTGAACAGGTACAGGTGGAGCTGCCAAACCGCCAGCAGGTCTGGCTGCCGGTCGACAGCGCCAACGTACAGGTGGGGGCAAACATGTCCCTCGGTATTCGTCCTGAGCATTTACTGCCGAGCCACATCGCCGATGTGACGCTGGAAGGTGAAGTTCAGGTCGTCGAACAGCTTGGTCACGAAACACAGATTCATATCCAGATCCCCGCCATCCGTCAGAACCTGGTCTACCGCCAGAACGACGTGGTGTTGGTAGAAGAGGGTGCCACATTCGCTATCGGCTTGCCGCCAGAGCGCTGCCATCTGTTCCGTGAGGATGGCACTGCATGTCGTCGGTTGCACAAAGAGCCAGGCGTTTAAGCAATCCCAAAAGAAGACACGAAACCGACAGGTGAAGTGTTCAAAGAAAAGCAATGATCTCAGGAGATAGAATGATGATTACTCTGCGCAAACTTCCTCTGGCAGTTGCCGTCGCAGCGGGCGTAATGTCTGCTCAGGCAATGGCCGTGGATTTCCATGGTTATGCTCGTTCCGGTATCGGCTGGACGGGGAGTGGCGGCGAACAACAGTGCTTCCAGGCAACCGGTGCTCAAAGTAAATACCGTCTGGGTAACGAATGTGAAACCTATGCGGAACTGAAGCTGGGCCAGGAAGTATGGAAAGAAGGCGACAAGAGCTTCTACTTCGACACCAACGTAGCGTACTCCGTGGCGCAACAGAACGACTGGGAAGCCACTGATCCGGCGTTCCGTGAAGCCAACGTGCAGGGTAAAAACCTGATTGAGTGGCTGCCAGGTTCCACCATCTGGGCCGGTAAGCGCTTCTATCAGCGTCATGACGTCCACATGATCGACTTCTACTACTGGGATATTTCAGGTCCTGGTGCGGGTATCGAAAACGTCGATCTGGGCTTCGGTAAACTGTCTCTGGCCGCGACCCGTTCTCAGGAAGCGGGTGGTTCATACATCTTCACCAGCAACGATATCTATCATAACTTCAAAGACACCGCTAACGACGTCTTCGATGTGCGTTTAGCGCAGATGGAAATCAACCCGGGCGGTACGCTGGAGCTGGGTGTTGACTATGGCCGAGCTAACAAAACTGACGGTTACAGCTTCGCTGACGGCGCATCTAAAGATGGCTGGATGTTCACCGCTGAACATACCCAGAGCATGCTGAAAGGCTACAACAAGTTTGTTGTCCAGTACGCTACCGATGCAATGACCACTCAGGGCAAAGGTATTCCGCAGGGTTCCTTCACCGGCAACAACTATGACAAAGACGCTGAAATTGGTGTTGTAGACAACAAGATCAACAACAATGGCTCTCTGGTTCGTATTCTCGACCACGGTGCGATCTCTCTGGGTGACAGCTGGGATCTGATGTACGTCGGTATGTATCAGGATATCGATCGTGACGACAACAACGGTACGACCTGGTACACCGTGGGTGTGCGCCCAATGTATAAATGGACGCCAATCATGAGCACCTTGCTTGAAGTGGGCTACGACAACGTTAAGTCGCAGAAAACTGACGATACCAACAACCAGTACAAAATTACCCTTGCACAGCAATGGCAGGCCGGTGACAGCATCTGGTCCCGTCCAGCGATCCGTGTCTTCGCAACTTACGCGAAGTGGGATGAGAAATGGGGTTATGACAACGGCATTGCAAAAAGCGATACCAAAGCCACAACCTACAGCCGCGGTGACAACGACGAGTGGTCCTTCGGCGCCCAGATGGAAATCTGGTGGTAATACCGTCTTAACCTGACGTAATGACCAAACTGAGGGGCGCAAGCCCCTCAATCCTTGGGACGGCGCGCTATTGCCTGGCTACCGCTGACCTGTGCATTTTGAGGTGATAACAATGAAAATGAACAAAACTCTCCTTGCCCTTTGTTTATCCGCAGGGCTGCTGGCGAGCGCGCCTGCTGTAACGCTCGCTAATGTGAATTTCGTTCCGCAAAACACAACATCCGCGCCGGCCATACCGGCCTCAGCGTTGCAACAGCTGGTCTGGACGCCTGTCGATCAATCTAAAGCCCAAACGACCCAGCTCTCGACGGGGGGACAACCGCTTAATGTTCCTGGCATCAGTGGCCCGGTGGTCGCATACAGCGTGCCCGCTAACATTGGCGAACTGACGTTAACGCTCTCCAGTGAAGTCAATAAACAGACCAGCGTCTTTGCACCGAACGTGCTGATTCTTGACCAGAACATGACGCCTTCTGCATTCTTCCCGAGCGAATACTTTACCTATCAGGAACCCGGCGTCATGAGCGCAGACCGCCTGGAAGGGGTAATGCGCCTGACGCCTGCGCTGGGTCAGCAGAAAATTTATGTGCTCGTCTTCACCACGGAAAAAGATTTGCAGCAAACCACTACGCTGCTTGATCCCGCTAAGGCCTATGCCAAAGGCGTAGGTAACGCCGTGCCGGATATTCCGGACCCGATTGCCCGCCATACCACTGACGGCCTTGTGAAGCTGAAAGTATCGACTAGCAGTGCATCCAGCGTCCTGGTCGGCCCGCTGTTTGGCTCCTCCGGTACCGGCCCTGTCACCGTAGGCAACACCGCTGCACCTGCCTATACCGCGCCAGCTGCCACGGCAGCCGCACCGGTAGCAACCGCAGCGCCAGCCCCGGCGAAGAAAGCGGAGCCGGTACTGAACGACACCGAAGAATACTTCAACAACGCCATTAAGCAGGCGGTGAAGCGCGGCGATGTCGATAAAGCGCTGAAACTGCTTGATGAAGCCGAACGTTTAGGTTCAACCACTGCCCGTTCCACCTTTATCAGCAGTGTAAAAGGCAAGGGGTAACCGTTTCCCCGCAGTGCTGATTTGTTAGTCGTTTGGTGCGCCTGAGTGGGCGCACTTTTTTTCGTCTCCGCCGGGCTGTTGCACTCTTGTTGCGATCGTGATCGTTAAATAACGTTTGGCCCCCCTCAATCCGTGTTTCTGCGATACAATGCCATTACGTTATGTATCGGAGAGTCTGGCATGTCACACCCTGCGCTAACGCAACTGCGTGCGCTGCGCTATTTCGACCAAATACCTGCGCTTGATCCCCAGCAACTGGACTGGTTGCTGCTGGAAGATTCCATGACGAAACGTTTTGAGCAGCAGGGAAAAACGGTCACGGTGACCCTGATTCAGGAAGGGTTTGTCTCTGGCGATGAGATCGCCAACGAGCTGCCGCTGCTGCCGCACGAGCCACGTTACTGGCTGCGTGAAATTTTACTTTGTGCCGATGGCGAGCCGTGGCTTGCCGGGCGGACGGTGGTGCCCGAGTCCACCCTTTCCGGGCCCGAGCTGGCGCTGCAACGTCTGGGGAAAACGCCGCTGGGGCGTTACCTTTTCACCTCGTCTGAGCTTACCCGGGATTTTATTGAGATTGGTCGTGATGCCGAACTGTGGGGGCGTCGTTCCCGCCTTCGCCTGAGCGGTAAGCCGTTAATTCTGACAGAGCTTTTTTTACCGGCATCGCCGTTGTACTAAGAGGAAGAAAAAATGGAGTGGAGCCTGACGCAGAATAAGCTGTTGGCGTATCACCGCTTAATGCGTACCGATAAACCGATTGGCGCGTTGCTGCTGCTGTGGCCGACCCTATGGGCGCTGTGGGTTGCCACGCCGGGCGTGCCGCCGCTGTGGATCCTTGGCGTGTTCATGGCTGGCGTCTGGCTGATGCGCGCGGCGGGCTGCGTGGTCAATGATTATGCCGATCGTAAATTCGACGGCCATGTAAAGCGTACTGCCGGTCGTCCGTTACCCAGCGGGCAGGTCACCGGGAAAGAAGCCCGCGTGCTGTTCATCATTCTGGTGCTGCTCTCTTTCCTGCTGGTGTTAACCCTCAACACCATGACCATCCTGCTTTCCGTTGCGGCGCTGGCCCTGGCCTGGGTTTATCCGTTTATGAAGCGCTATACCCACCTGCCTCAGGTGGTGCTCGGGGCGGCGTTTGGCTGGTCGATTCCGATGGCGTTTGCGGCGGTTAGTGAGTCCTTACCGCTCAGCTGCTGGTTGATGTTCCTGGCGAACATACTTTGGGCGGTGGCGTACGACACGCAGTACGCGATGGTTGACCGCGATGACGACCTGAAAATTGGCATCAAATCCACCGCCATCCTCTTTGGCCGTCAGGACAAGCTGATTATTGGTATCCTGCAGGTCGCGGTACTGGCGCTGATGGTGGCGATCGGTCGCCTGAACGGGCTGAACTGGGAGTTTTACTGGTCCGTGCTGGTGGCGGGGCTGCTGTTTGCCTACCAGCAAAAGCTGATTGCGAAGCGCGAACGCGACGCCTGCTTCAAGGCGTTTATGAACAATAACTACGTCGGTCTGGTGCTGTTTTTAGGGCTGGCGATGAGCTACTTCATATAAAAAAAGCCGGGTGGCGGCTTCGCCTTACCCGGCCTACGATTTAGCAGGATATGTAGGCCCGGTAAGCGTCAGCGCCACCGGGCGTTTTTTTACCGGCGACGCAACAGCCGGAGCGCGTTCGCCGTCACCAGCACCGTCGCGCCGGTATCCGCCAGCACCGCCAGCCACAGCCCGGTCATGCCCAGCAGCGTGGTCACCAGGAAAATCCCCTTCAGCCCCAGCGCGATGCCGATGTTCTGACGGATATTGGCCCGCGTCGCGCGCGCAAGATCGATCATCTGCGCCAGTCCGGTCAGGCGGTTGTGGGTCAGCGCCGCGTCAGCCGTTTCCAGTGCGACGTCGGTACCGCTGCCCATCGCAATACCGATGGTGGACGCTTTCATCGCCGGGGCATCGTTAATCCCGTCACCGACCATCGCCAGCGGCGCCTGAGCATTCAGTTCCGTCACCGCGCTGACCTTATCCGCCGGCAGCAATCCGGCTTTAAACGCCAGCCCCAGCTCACTGGCAATCGCTGCCGCCGCGCGAGGGTTATCGCCGGTGAGAATCACGCCCTGGACGCCCAACTGATGCAGCGCCGACACGGCCTCTTTTGCGTCATCGCGCAGGGTGTCGCGCAGCGCCAGCCTCCCTTTTGCGGTGCCGTCCTGCATGACGGTCACGACAGTTTGTCCGGTCTGTTCTAGCGCCTCCACCTCTGGCGTAGAAGACTTGCCCGCCGCGACAATCAGTACCTTTTTACCGTCAACGGTGGCCTCAATCCCTGTCCCGACCAGCGCCCGCTGGGCGGTTGCCGGAGGGATGTTCAGTCCGCGCGACTGCGCTTCTCGCACAATCGCCTGCGCCAGCGGGTGAGTGGACCCCTGCTCAACGGCGGCGGCCAGGGTCAGCAGTTCATCTTCACTGATGTCCTGCGGATACACGCCGGTCACCTGCGGCTTGCCGACGGTCAGCGTACCGGTTTTATCAAAAGCGATATGCTGGACCTGGCTTAGCTGCTCCAGCGCCGCGCCGCCCTTAATCAGCGCCCCGCGACGTGCCGCAGCCGCCAGCCCGGAGGTAATCGCCGCCGGGGTGGAAATCACCAGCGCGCACGGACAGCCGATCAGCAATAGCGTCAGCCCTTTATAAATCCACCCCTCCCACGGCGCGCCAAAGAACAGCGGCGGAACGACGGTAACCAGCAGGGCAACCAGCATAATGGCGGGCGTGTAGATCCGGCTGAAGCGGTCGATAAAGCGTTCGACTGGCGCGCGGCGCTCTTCGGCCTCTTCAATCAGCTTCAGGATGCGGTCGATGGCGCTGTCACCCGGCTCGGAAAGCACGGTGAGCTGCACCAGACGGTCGACGCTGGTGGCGCCTGCAGGCACTTTTTCACCCGCCTCACGTTCGACCGGAATGGATTCGCCGGTCAGGGCGCTTTCATCAAAGCTCGCGGTGGCGGTAAGCAGCGCACCGTCTGCAGGCAAGCGTCCACCTGCCGCGACTTCAATCACGTCGCCCGGACGAAGGGTCGTGATGGCGACCGTTTCACGCGTGCCGTTTACCACGCGCGTGGCGGTTTCCGGCTTCAGCGCCATCAGCGCGCTGACCCCTTTACGCGCCCGGCTGGCTGCCCAGCCCTCAAGGCGTTCACCAATTAAGAACAGCAGCAGCACCATCGCCGCTTCTGCCGTCGCGCCAATAAACAGCGCGCCGATGGCCGCCACGCTCATTAGCGTTTCGATGGCAAACCAGCTGCCGCTTTTCATCAGGCGCAGCGCCTGACGGGCAATCGGGAACAGACCGACCAGCGTGGTGGCGATAAACGCCAGGTTGCCGAACGGATGGTTAATCTGTTCCAGCCCCCAGCTCAGGGCCATCATGATGATGAGGGTGATGAGCGGCAGGTTTTCCCGCAGGGATGACGTTTTTTCCGCGGGCGCGGCTTCGCTACGCAGGCTGTAACCCGCCTTGCTTACCGCGGCTTCAACCTGTTTGCTGACGTCGTTTTCGGCGCTAACCAGCAGCTTTTCGGTGGCGAACAGCACCTGAACGTGGCTGACGCCCGGCACCTGTTTCACCGCATTTTCTACTTTACGGGCGCAGGCGGCGCAGTCCATGCCGTTAACGACCCAGCTGTAGCGGTTGCCGCTTTCGGGCAGCATTTCCGTTTGCGTTTCGCACGTGCCTTCGCAGCAGCAGTCGTCTTGCGGCGGAACCGGACTGAGCTTAAGCGCCGAGAATTGAGGAACTTTTTTGGGTGTTTCTGGAGTCGACATGGCAGTCTCCGGCAATGATAATTTTCTCATTAACCGCAGCATACACTCTGGAGTCGACTCCAGAGTCAAGCGTTATTTAGATATACAGCGAACGCACAATCAGGAAGTGCCCGGCAAAGTAACAGGCGGCGGCAATCGCGTTATCCGCCCGGAAACGGCGGCGATAGTGGCTGCCCAGCCACACGATATTCCCAATCAGCAGCAGCGCGGCGCCGAAGAATGCGGACATTGCCGGAGCGGTCGGACGGAAGAACCACAGTTCACCTGCCAGCCATACCATTACCAGGGTCATGGCGATAAACGTGCAGACCGGCAAACGCATCTCTTCCAGACGCGACCAGATCACCGCGATCAGCAGGGCGCCAATCACCAGCAGGACCAGCGGCAGCGGCCAGAAGAAAGAGAGCGTCATCTGGCTGGCGAAGTAGATGGTATACAGCAGGTGCGACAGGAAAAATGCCCCTACGGCATACAGCAGGCGCTGGCGCGGCAGCAGGGTCAGGGCGTCGCCAATCAGAGAGGCGCACAGCCCGGCGAGCACCAGATAGCTGACGGCGTTGAACATCGGCGCTTGCCAGGCCAGCAGCAACAGGAGCAACAGCGTGACCGGTTTAAACAGCCAGCGCTGCCAGGTGGGACCACGGTACGACGCATCGACATAAAGCCATGCGGAAAAACAGACAGCGATAAATGACCAAAGCATATTAACTCCCTGTATCTGTTAAGTCTGAATAATCAGTTTCTGATCCAGTGTAGTGACGCGGGCGGGCGTTTGGCAATGCCGGGGAAGGCAGGGTATCCTGAATTCCGCATAATCTGATGGGATTGTAGAATGAGCAAGATGCCGCTGTTTTTCATTATCGTGGTGGCGATTATCGTCATTGCCGCCTCGTTCCGCTTCGTGCAGCAGCGCCGCGAGAAGGCGGATAACGATGCCGCACCGCTGATGCAAAAGCGCGTGGTGGTGACGAACAAACGCGAAAAACCGCTCAATGACCGCCGCTCGCGCCAGCAGCAGGTGACGCCTGCGGGCACAACAATGCGCTATGAAGCGAGCTTTAAGCCAGAAACGGGCGGCCTGGAGATGACCTTCCGTCTGGAGGCGCAGCAGTACCACCAACTGACGGTGGGAGAGAAAGGAACGCTGAGCTACAAAGGGTCGCGATTCGAAGGGTTTGCACCGGAGCGGTAACGCCGGGCGGCACTGCGTTTGCCCGGCCTACAGGGTTTCGTAGGCCCGGTAAGCGAAGCGCCACCGGGCGATAGCGCGCACCTTACTTCTTCACCTGCGCCTTAAACTTCTTCATCCACACCAGCAGCTCAAACACGCCGAAAAGAAACACGCGCAGCTGCTGCCAGCCCGTCATCTGCGGGCCGTCTTTCGGCAGACCGTTTTTCAGCATCACCATCTGCAGGGCGTGCATGAACGAGGTGAAAATCAGCGCCACGTTAACGAAAATATTCATCGGACGCGGGAACGGGTGCACCAGGTTGAGCAGCAAAAACGCCCAGACGCCCAGCATCAGCAAACGTCCCAGATTAATCAGTACCGGCATCGGATCCTCCTTGTGCCTGACGGTGATACAGACGATAAGCAACCTGACCTGCCACTTTTTCGCGGTGCAGATCCCAGTGGGCGGGAACCGGCGGCAAACCGTTTTCCACTTCGCTTTCCACGTAAATCAATGCGTCATCCGCCAGCCAGCCGTTTTGCTCCAGCAGGGATAACGTCTCTTCCAGCAACCCCTTGCGGAACGGCGGGTCGACAAACACCACGGTGTGCGGCGTGCCCTTTTGTGCGAGGAAGCTCAGCGTGTTGGTGTTCACCACTTTCGCGTTGCTCGCCTTCAGCGTCGCCAGATTTTGCTGCAACGTCTGCGCCACGCCGCGCTCCATCTCCAGCAGCGTGGCGCTGGCAGCATAGCGCGACAGCGCTTCCAGCCCGAGCGCACCGCTTCCGGCGAAGCAGTCCAGGCAGCGGGCGTCTACCATTGACGGGGCCAGCCAGTTAAACAGCGTCTCGCGCACGCGATCGGTAGTAGGGCGTAAACCGGGGCTGTCCGGCACCGGTAATTTCCGGCCTCGCCACTGACCGCCGATAATACGAATTTGACCGGCCGGGGCGCGGTTGGGTTTCTTCATCTCAGGAAAGCTCTGTTAACAATTGGCCTGCGATTGCGGGCGGTGATGTCAATTAAGTAAAGTGTTAGACTATTTCATCATTTTTTTAGCTTCCATGTATATAGCGCCGCGAGGAGTGTAGTCGCAGATGGCAAAACAAAAAAAACGTGGCTTCTTTTCCTGGCTGGGCTTCGGTGAAAAAGAGCAAGAAACAGAACAGAAAACCGAAGAGCAACATGCCGTTGAAGAGCCGTCGCAGCCTGAAACGCCAGTAGAAACCGCCGCGGTTGTCGATGCGGAAGAAACGGCGCACAGCAAAGAAGAGGTTGAAACCTTTGCTGAAGAGGTGGTTGAGGTCACTGAACAGGTTCAGGAAAGCGAGAAGCCAGAGCCGGTTGTCGTAGAAGCCGCTATCGAAGCACCACAGGCTGCTATCGAACACGAAGAGCTGCCGCTGCCGGAAGAGGTGAAAGCCGAAGCGGTGTCTGCCGAAGAGTGGCAGGCCGAAGCGGAAACCGTTGAAATCGTTGAGGCGGTGGAAGAAGAGGCGGCGCTTGAGCCAGATCTGACCGACGAAGAGCTGGAAGCTCAGGCGCTGGCGGCTGAGGCCGCTGAAGAAGCGGTCATCGTGGTGCCGGTAGAAGAAGAACCGGAAGAAGAGACCGTTCAGGAGCAGGAAAAACCGACCAAAGAGGGTTTCTTCGCGCGTCTGAAACGCAGCCTGCTTAAAACCAAAGAAAACTTAGGTTCCGGATTTATCAGTCTGTTCCGCGGCAAGAAGATCGACGACGATCTGTTTGAAGAGCTGGAAGAGCAACTGCTGATTGCGGACGTGGGGGTCGAAACCACCCGTAAGATCATCACTAATCTGACCGAAGGGGCGAGCCGCAAACAGCTGCGTGACGCCGAAGCGCTGTACGGCCTGCTGAAAGACGAGATGGGTGAAATTCTCGCAAAAGTTGACGAACCGCTTAATATTGAAGGCAAAACGCCATTTGTTATTCTGATGGTCGGCGTGAACGGCGTGGGTAAAACCACCACCATCGGCAAGCTGGCGCGTCAGTTCGAGCAGCAGGGTAAATCGGTGATGCTGGCGGCGGGCGACACCTTCCGTGCGGCGGCGGTTGAGCAGCTGCAGGTCTGGGGCCAGCGCAACAACATTCCGGTGATTGCTCAGCATACCGGCGCGGATTCCGCGTCCGTGATCTTTGACGCCATCCAGGCGGCGAAGGCGCGTAACGTGGACGTGCTAATTGCCGATACCGCAGGGCGTTTGCAGAATAAATCGCACCTGATGGAAGAGCTGAAGAAAATCGTTCGCGTCATGAAGAAGCTGGACGAAGACGCACCGCATGAAATTATGCTGACCATTGATGCCAGCACCGGACAGAACGCCATCAGCCAGGCGAAGCTGTTCCATGAAGCGGTAGGACTGACGGGGATCACGCTGACCAAACTGGACGGCACCGCGAAAGGCGGGGTGATCTTCTCCGTGGCCGACCAGTTCGGCATTCCTATCCGTTACATCGGTGTGGGCGAGCGTATTGAGGATTTACGTCCGTTTAAGGCGGACGACTTTATTGAGGCATTATTTGCCCGAGAGGACTAACAATGATTCGCTTTGAACACGTCAGCAAGGCCTATCTCGGTGGGAGACAAGCGCTGCAGGGGGTCACATTCCACCTGCAGCCGGGCGAGATGGCATTCCTGACCGGCCATTCCGGCGCGGGGAAAAGTACCCTGCTCAAGCTTATCTGTGGGATCGAGCGGCCAAGCGCCGGGAAAATCTTTTTCGGCGGCCATGAGATCAGCCGCCTGAAAAACCGCGAAGTGCCGTTCCTGCGTCGTCAGATCGGCATGATTTTCCAGGATCACCACCTGCTGATGGATCGCACCGTTTTCGATAACGTGGCCATTCCGCTGATTATTGCCGGCGCCAGCTATGATGATATCCGCCGTCGCGTTTCCGCGGCGCTGGATAAGGTCGGGCTGCTGGACAAAGCGAAGAACTTCCCGATCCAGCTCTCCGGCGGTGAACAGCAGCGCGTGGGTATCGCCCGTGCGGTGGTGAACAAGCCTGCGGTGCTGCTGGCGGATGAACCGACCGGTAACCTGGACGATGCCCTGTCAGAAGGGATTTTGCGTCTGTTTGAGGAGTTTAACCGCGTGGGGGTTACCGTATTGATGGCGACGCACGACATCGGGCTGATTTCCCGTCGTTCGTACCGCATGCTGACCCTGAGCGACGGTCATTTGCACGGAGGCCACGGTGAATAAGCGTGATGCAATAAACCAGATTCGGCAGTTCGGGAACCGGTTTGACCGTTTCCGTAAGCCGCAGGGCGGGGGTGACGGCAATCGTAATGCGCCGAAGCGCCAGAAGGCCGCGCCAAAGCCAGCCTCCCGTAAAACCAACGTGTTTAACGAGCAGGTGCGCTACGCGTTCCACGGCGCGCTGCAGGACCTGAAAAGCAAACCGCTGGCGACGTTCCTGACGGTGATGGTGATCGCCATCTCCCTCACGCTGCCAAGCGTCTGCTATATGGTCTATAAAAACGTCAACCAGGCGGCGTCGCAGTATTATCCGTCTCCGCAGATCACGGTCTATCTGGATAAAGCGCTCGACGATAACGCGGCGGCGCAGGTGGTTGGGCAAATTCAGGCCGAGCAGGGCGTGGAGAAGGTCAATTATCTCTCACGTGAAGACGCGCTGGGTGAGTTCAGGAACTGGTCTGGCTTTGGCGGCGCGCTGGATATGCTCGAAGAGAACCCGCTGCCCGCCGTGGCGGTGGTGATCCCGAAGCTGGATTTCCAGGGGACAGATTCGCTTAACACCCTGCGCGATCGCATCACGCGCATTAAGGGGATTGATGAAGTGCGCATGGATGACAGCTGGTTTGCGCGTCTCTCTGCTCTGACCGGGCTGGTAGGCCGCGTCGCGGCGATGATTGGCGTGCTGATGGTGGCGGCGGTCTTCCTCGTCATCGGCAACAGCGTTCGCCTGAGCATCTTCGCCCGTCGCGACACCATCAACGTGCAGAAACTGATTGGTGCGACAGATGGCTTCATCCTCCGACCGTTCCTTTACGGTGGCGCACTGCTCGGTTTTTCCGGCGCATTTCTTTCACTGATATTGTCAGAAATTTTGGTGATGCGGCTTTCCTCTGCCGTGACTGAAGTGGCGCAGGTTTTCGGAACGAAGTTTGATATCAGTGGCTTAGGGTTCGATGAGTGCCTGTTGTTGCTGCTGGTGTGTTCGATGATTGGGTGGGTGGCAGCGTGGCTGGCAACCGTTCAACATTTACGTCACTTTACTCCCGACTAATAAAAGCGTGATATAATCTTTCCCTGCACCGAGATGTTCGCTCTGCAGGGAAAGCGTCCCTGTTGTCTCTTCCCCTGTTATCATCTCCATGTCACATTTTGTGCGTAATTTATTCACCGTTGCACCTGGAACTTGTGGATAAAATCACTGTCTGATAAAAGAGTGAATGCTAATCTCGTTGCTCAAACGCTTTGGCATGGTTGTTGCCTGACGGGGACAACCTGGACCAGAAGAAACACTGAGAGGAATGAATGACCAAAGAAATGCAAACTTTAGCTTTAGCCCCTGTTGGTAACCTGGAATCTTACATCCGGGCTGCGAACACCTGGCCGATGTTAACGGCCGAGGAAGAAAAGGAGCTTGCTGAAAAGCTGCATTACCAGGGCGATCTGGAAGCAGCGAAAAAGCTGATCCTGTCTCACCTGCGCTTTGTTGTTCACATTGCTCGTAATTATGCGGGCTATGGCCTGCCGCAGGCGGACTTGATTCAGGAAGGTAACATCGGCCTGATGAAGGCTGTGCGTCGCTTTAACCCGGAAGTGGGTGTGCGACTCGTCTCCTTCGCCGTACACTGGATCAAAGCAGAAATTCATGAATACGTGCTGCGCAACTGGCGTATCGTGAAAGTCGCCACGACAAAAGCGCAACGCAAACTGTTCTTCAACCTGCGTAAAACCAAGCAGCGTCTGGGCTGGTTCAATCAGGATGAAGTGGAAATGGTGGCGCGCGAGCTGGGCGTATCCAGCAAAGACGTGCGTGAGATGGAATCCCGTATGGCCGCGCAGGACATGACCTTTGATATGTCCTCCGACGACGACGCATCCGACAGCCAGCCAATGGCACCGGTTCTTTATCTGCAGGATAAAACCTCTAACTTTGCTGACGGCATCGAAGAGGACAACTGGGAAGATCAGGCCGCGAACAAGCTGAGCTATGCGATGGAAGGCCTCGACGAACGTAGCCAGGATATTATCCGCGCCCGCTGGCTGGACGAAGACAACAAGTCCACGCTGCAGGAGCTGGCCGACCGCTACGGCGTCTCTGCGGAACGTGTCCGTCAGCTTGAAAAGAACGCCATGAAAAAACTTCGCGCCGCTATCGAAGCGTAATTTCCGCGAAGTACACCGAGAACCCCTGGATGAGAGTCTGGGGGTTTTGTTTTTTTAGCGCCCGCTCTGGCGAATTCCCTCCCCCTGGCAAACACTTACTGATGCGCTAAGCAGGCGACTTTCTCAGGGGGACAGGGTGAAAAACAACGAACTGAACGACCGGCGTTTACAGGCGACGCCGCGTGGCATCGGCGTGATGTGTAACTTCTATGCCGATAAAGCAGAAAACGCCACGGTGTGGGATGTCGAGGGCAATGAGTACATCGACTTCGCCGCCGGTATCGCGGTGCTGAATACCGGCCATCGCCATCCCAAAGTCATTTCCGCCATCGAAAAACAACTCCACGCCTTTACCCACACGGCGTACCAGATCGTGCCGTACGAAGGCTACGTGGCGCTTGCCGAGCGCATCAACGCACGGGTGCCGATTGACGGCCCTGCCAAAACGGCGTTCTTCTCGACGGGCGCAGAAGCTGTGGAAAACGCCGTAAAAATTGCCCGCGCCTTTACCAGACGTCCTGGCCTTATCACCTTCGGCGGCGCGTTCCACGGCCGCACCTTTATGACCATGGCGCTGACCGGCAAGGTTGCGCCGTACAAGCTCGGCTTTGGGCCCTTCCCCGGCTCGGTGTATCACGCGCAGTATCCGAATGAACTGCACGGCGTCAGCACCGCTGAGGCGTTGAAAAGCCTGGAACGTATCTTTAAAGCGGATATTGCTCCTGACCAGGTCGCGGCGATCATTCTCGAACCGGTTCAGGGGGAGGGTGGCTTCAACATCGCTCCTGCTGATTTTATGCAGGCGCTGCGCGCCCTGTGCGATACCCACGGCATTTTGCTGATTGCCGACGAGGTCCAAAGCGGCTTCGCCCGCACCGGCAAGCTGTTCTCGATGGAACAGCACTGCGTGAAACCGGATCTGATCACCATGGCGAAAAGCCTGGCGGGCGGGATGCCGCTCTCGGCGGTGTCGGGACGTGCTGAGGTGATGGATGCGCCCGCGCCGGGCGGGCTGGGTGGCACCTACGCAGGTAACCCGCTGGCGATTGCGGCGGCGCATGCCGTACTGGACGTGATTGATGAGGAAGATCTCTGTACGCGATCGGCGCATCTTGGCCATCACCTGGTGGAAGTGCTGAACAAAGCGAAGGAACACTGCCCGTATATCGCGGATATTCGCGCCCAGGGCTCGATGGTGGCGGTTGAGTTTAACGACCCGCAAACGGGCCAGCCTTCGCCGGAATTTACCCGCCAGGTGCAGGAGCGGGCGTTGCAGGAAGGGCTGCTTCTTCTGAGCTGCGGCGTCTACGGCAACGTCATTCGTTTCCTGTATCCGCTGACGATTCCCGAAGTGCAGTTCCGTAAAGCGCTGGACATTATCTCCGCCTCGCTGACACGTTAAAGCCATATGCCCGGCGAAAACCTCTGCCGGGCCTATCATATATTCATTTCAAATTAGCTATTCCAAAATCATAAAAATCGGGTATGTTTTAGCAGAGTATGCTGAAAAAGCGCGAACAGCACACCTATAACTGACATAAAGCGCTGCACAACAACATCACAACAATCGTAATAACCATAATAATGGGGAATCTCAGGATGAACATGAAGGGTAAAGCGTTACTGGCAGGATGTATCGCGTTGGCATTCAGCACCATGGCGCAGGCAGACATTAAAGTGGCTGTGGTTGGCGCCATGTCCGGACCGGTAGCGCAGTACGGCGACCAGGAGTTTACCGGCGCAGAACAGGCGGTTGCAGACATTAATGCCAAAGGCGGTATTAAGGGCGAAAAACTGCAGATCGTAAAATATGATGATGCCTGTGACCCGAAACAAGCGGTCGCGGTCGCGAACAAAGTGGTGAACGACGGGATCAAATACGTTATCGGTCACCTGTGCTCTTCTTCTACTCAGCCCGCGTCTGACATCTACGAAGACGAAGGTATCCTGATGATCACCCCGGCTGCGACCGCACCGGAGCTGACCGCGCGCGGCTACAAGCTGACCCTGCGCACCACCGGGCTGGACTCTGACCAGGGCCCAACCGCGGCGAAGTACATCGTTGAAAAAGTGAAGCCGAAGCGCATTGCCATCGTTCATGACAAGCAGCAGTACGGTGAAGGTCTGGCGCGTTCAGTGCAGGACAACCTCAAGAAAGCCAATGCCGATGTGGTGTTCTTCGACGGGATCACCGCCGGTGAGAAAGACTTCTCCACCCTGGTGGCGCGTCTGAAGAAAGAGAATATTGACTTCGTATACTACGGCGGCTACCACCCGGAAATGGGCCAGATCCTGCGCCAGGCGCGCGCAGCGGGTCTGAAAACCCAGTTCATGGGCCCGGAAGGGGTGGCGAACGTTTCTCTGTCTAACATCGCAGGTGAATCCGCTGAAGGCCTGCTGGTGACCAAACCGAAGAACTACGACCAGGTCCCTGCGAACAAACCTATCGTAGATGCCATCAAGGCGAAGAAACAGGATCCAAGCGGCGCGTTCGTCTGGACCACCTATGCGGCGCTGCAGTCTCTGCAGGCGGGCCTGAACCAGTCAGCCGATCCGGCTGAGATTGCCACCTGGCTGAAAGCGAACACGGTTGAGACCGTCATGGGGCCTCTTTCCTGGGACGCGAAGGGCGACCTGAAGGGCTTCGAGTTCGGCGTGTTTGACTGGCATGCTAACGGCACGGCGACCGACGCAAAATAAACGCAAATGGCAACCGTAAGGTTGCCATTTTAGTGTTTGCACCCTCTCCCCGTGGGAGAGGGCCGGGGTGAGGGCATCAGACCGCACAGCACCTCGTAGGCCGGGTAAGGCGCAGCCGCCACCCGGCTTTCTTTTAGCGCTTCTCCCACCCGCTCTCCTGCGCCGTAAAGCCTAACGCCTGCATAAACGCCGCCATCACGTCGCGGTCTTCCACGCCAACGTCGGCCATCCACCAGGAGGTCACGCTCGGGTTTTCGCGGATCACTTCTTCAATTAAATACTGTCCCACGCCGCGACGACGGGTGACGTCACGCACGCGCAGCGAGTCCAGCGCCCCTTCTGTACCGCTCAGGGTGACGCGAACCGCTGCCAGCAGGCGCTCGTTAAAACGCGCGGCATAAATGCGGTGGGTCTCATCCACGCGTAGCGACGAAGGGGAATATTCCGGCCAGATCTTGCCCAGGTCGATATGATCCTGGTCGCTAAAGGTCACCAGACGCACGATAGTCAGTTTCATTAGCTACTTGTCCAAATCAAATTGAGTAGAGGCAGTGTACTCAATTTATTCACTCAGGGGCTTCCTCTTTTTATTCTCATTCGCCAGGTGATTAGTTTTTTGGCAACGCGTTGGGCAGTTTGAAAACACATGGATCGAAAAATACGCAGAATTTTAACCTGATGGGTAGTGATTTATTCGGCGCTTTGTACCGTTATTTTATGCTGCAAACTGCACTTTTAGTTGTTTATCTCTGCCTGATTTCAGAATATTATCTTTGCTTAATCGCCTGAAAAATAGAGATTTTAGTCTGGTTTTTGACAAAAACCTGCGCTAAACCATTAAAGGCACTGGTAAAAATAGCGTTGTTCATTAAAAGTACAGAATGCTTTTTAACCATAATAAAACAAAATATAAACACGACATCACGAATGGGGATTCAGAGATGAAAAGGAACGCGAAGACGTTAATCGCGGGGATGGTCGCACTGTCGATCTCGCATGCCGCCATGGCGGAGGACATTAAAGTTGCGGTAGTGGGTGCGATGTCCGGCCCTGTTGCCCAGTGGGGTGACATGGAGTTCAACGGTGCGCGCCAGGCCATCAAAGACATCAACGCTAAGGGCGGCATCAAAGGCGACAAGCTGGTGGGCGTAGAATATGACGACGCCTGCGATCCGAAACAGGCCGTCGCGGTCGCTAACAAAATCGTCAACGATGGCATCCAGTATGTGATCGGCCACCTGTGCTCGTCGTCCACCCAGCCCGCGTCTGATATCTACGAAGACGAAGGCATTCTGATGATCACCCCCGGTGCGACTAACCCGGAACTGACCCAGCGCGGCTATCAACACATTATGCGTACCGCGGGGCTGGACTCCTCTCAGGGGCCAACCGCCGCCAAATACATCCTTGAAACCGTCAAGCCGCAGCGTATCGCCATTATTCATGACAAGCAGCAGTACGGTGAAGGCCTGGCGCGCTCCGTTCAGGACGGCCTGAAAAAAGGCGGCGCAAACATCGTCTTCTTCGACGGGATTACCGCCGGTGAGAAAGACTTCTCCGCGCTGATCGCTCGTCTGCAAAAAGAGAATATCGACTTTGTTTACTACGGCGGCTACTACCCGGAGATGGGGCAGATGCTGCGTCAGGCGCGCGCCACCGGTCTGAAGACCCAGTTTATGGGGCCAGAGGGTGTGGGCAATGCTTCCCTGTCCAACATCGCCGGGGATTCTGCCGAAGGCATGCTGGTGACGATGCCAAAACGCTATGACCAGGATCCGGCCAACAAGGCTATCGTGGATGCGCTCAAGGCGCAGAAGAAAGATCCGAGTGGTCCGTACGTCTGGATCACCTACGCCGCCGTGCAGTCTCTGGCCACCGCGCTGGATCGTACCGGCAGCAAAGAACCGCTGGATCTGGTGAAAGATTTAAAAGCACACGGGGCGAACACCGTGATTGGGCCGCTGAACTGGGATGAGAAAGGCGATCTGAAGGGATTTGAGTTTGGTGTCTTTAAGTGGCACGCCGACGGGTCATCCTCGGCCGCCAAATAATTATCCCACCGCCCGGACTGACGGGCGGGTATAAAAAGGTTTACATATGTCCGAGCAGTTTCTCTATTTCCTGCAGCAGATGTTTAACGGCGTCACGCTGGGAAGCACCTACGCGCTGATCGCCATCGGCTATACGATGGTTTACGGCATTATCGGCATGATTAACTTCGCCCACGGCGAGGTCTACATGATCGGTAGCTATGTCTCCTTTATGATTATCGCCGCCCTGATGATGATGGGCATCGACAGCAGCTGGCTGCTGGTCGCCGCCGGGTTTGTCGGCGCGATTGTGATTGCCAGCGCCTACGGCTGGAGCATCGAGCGCGTGGCCTACCGGCCGGTGCGCAGCTCCAAACGCCTGATTGCGCTGATTTCCGCCATCGGGATGTCGATCTTCCTGCAAAACTACGTCAGCCTGACCGAAGGCTCGCGCGACGTGGCGCTGCCAAGCCTGTTTAACGGCCAGTGGATTGTGGGGGCCAGTGAAAACTTCGCGGCCTCTATCACCACCATGCAGCTGGTTATCTGGGTCGTGACCTTTATTGCGATGCTTGCCCTGACGCTGTTCATCCGCTACTCGCGGATGGGACGCGCCTGCCGCGCCTGCGCAGAAGACCTGAAGATGGCGAGCCTGCTCGGCATCAACACCGACCGCGTGATTGCCCTGACCTTCGTGATTGGCGCCGCGATGGCGGCGGTGGCGGGTGTCCTGCTCGGCCAGTTCTATGGCGTGATCAACCCGTACATCGGCTTTATGGCCGGGATGAAAGCCTTCACCGCGGCGGTGCTGGGCGGTATCGGCAGTATTCCGGGCGCGATGATTGGCGGCCTGATCCTGGGCGTGGCGGAAGCGCTCTCCTCGGCGTATCTGAGCACGGAATATAAAGATGTGGTGTCGTTTGCCCTGCTGATTCTGGTTCTGCTGGTCATGCCTACCGGCATTCTGGGCCGTCCGGAGGTAGAGAAAGTATGAAACCGATGCATTTTGCAATGGCGCTGCTCTCTGCCGCCATGTTCTTCGTGCTGGCAGGCGTCTTTATGGGCGTCCAGTTAGGTCTGGATGGGACGAAGCTGGTGGTGGATACCGCACCCGACATCCGCTGGCAGTGGGTATTTATCGGCACTGCCGTGGTGTTCCTGTTCCAGCTGTTGCGTCCGCTGTTCCAGAAGTCGCTGAAAAACGTCTCCGGGCCGAAATTCGTTCTGCCGGCCATCGACGGGTCTACCGTTAAGCAGAAGCTGTTCCTCGTGGCGCTGCTGGTGGCTGCCGTGGCGTGGCCGTTTGTGGTCTCTCGTGGCACCGTGGATATCGCTACCCTGACCATGATCTACGTGATCCTCGGTCTCGGTCTGAACGTGGTGGTGGGGCTCTCTGGCCTGCTGGTGCTGGGCTACGGCGGCTTCTACGCCATCGGCGCCTACACCTTCGCGCTGCTGAACCACTATTACGGCCTCGGCTTCTGGACCTGCCTGCCGCTGGCGGGGCTGGTCTCAGCCGCGGCAGGCTTCCTGCTCGGCTTCCCGGTACTGCGCCTGCGCGGTGACTACCTGGCGATTGTGACCTTAGGCTTTGGCGAAATCGTCCGTATCCTGCTGCTGAACAACACCGAAGTGACCGGCGGCCCGAACGGCATCAGCCAGATCCCGAAACCAACCTTCTTTGGCCTGGAGTTCAGCCGTACCGCCCGCGAAGGCGGCTGGGACACCTTCAGTAACTTCTTCGGCGTGAAGTATGACCCGTCCGACCGCGTCATCTGGCTCTATCTGGTGGCGCTGCTGCTGGTGGTGATTACCCTGTTCGTGATTAACCGTCTGCTGCGCATGCCGCTGGGCCGTGCGTGGGAAGCGCTGCGCGAAGATGAGATTGCCTGCCGTTCCCTGGGCCTGAACCCGACCCGCATCAAGCTGACCGCGTTCACCATCAGCGCCGCGTTTGCCGGTTTCGCCGGGACGCTGTTTGCCGCGCGTCAGGGCTTCGTCAGCCCGGAATCGTTCACCTTTGCCGAATCCGCTTTTGTGCTGGCGATTGTGGTGCTCGGCGGGATGGGCTCGCAGTTTGCCGTTATCCTCGCGGCCATCCTGCTGGTGGTCTCGCGCGAGCTGATGCGCGACTTTAACGAATACAGCATGTTAATGCTGGGTGGTTTGATGGTGCTGATGATGATCTGGCGTCCGCAGGGCTTGCTGCCGATGACCCGTCCACAGCTGAAGCTGAAGAACGGGCAAGCGAAAGGAGAGCAGGCATGAGTCAGCCATTATTATCCGTTAACGGTCTGATGATGCGTTTTGGCGGCCTGCTGGCGGTCAACAATGTGTCACTGGATCTGCACAAGAAAGAGATTGTCTCCCTGATTGGCCCGAACGGCGCGGGGAAAACCACCGTCTTTAACTGCCTGACCGGTTTTTACAAGCCGACGGGCGGCACCATCATGCTGCGCGACAAGCATCTTGAAGGGCTGCCGGGCCAGCAGATTGCCCGCATGGGCGTGGTGCGTACCTTCCAGCACGTGCGTCTGTTCCGCGAGATGACGGTGATTGAGAACCTGCTGGTCGCGCAGCATCAGCAGCTGAAAACCGGGCTGTTCTCCGGCCTGCTGAAAACCCCGGCCTTCCGCCGCGCCCAGGATGAAGCGCTCGATCGCGCCGCCACCTGGCTCGACCGCATTGGCCTGCTGCAGCACGCCAACCGTCAGGCGAGTAACCTGGCCTACGGCGACCAGCGTCGTCTGGAGATTGTGCGCTGCATGGTGACCCAGCCGGAGATCCTGATGCTCGACGAACCGGCGGCGGGCCTCAACCCGAAAGAGACCAAAGAGCTGGACGAGCTGATTGCCGAGCTGCGCGATCACCACGACACCACCATTCTGCTGATTGAGCACGACATGAAGCTGGTAATGGGCATTTCCGACCGTATCTACGTGGTTAACCAGGGTACGCCGCTGGCAAACGGCACGCCGGAAGAGATCCGCAACAACCCGGACGTGATCCGCGCATACCTGGGCGAGGCATAAGATGGAAAAAGCGATGTTAACGTTCGACAAGGTCAACGCGCACTACGGCAAGATCCAGGCGCTGCACGATGTCAGCCTGCATATCAATCAGGGTGAAATCGTTACCCTGATTGGCGCCAACGGCGCGGGCAAAACCACGCTGCTCGGCACCCTGTGCGGCGACCCGCGCGCCACCAGCGGGCGGATTGTGTTTGATGGCAAAGACATTACCGACTGGCAGACGGCCAGAATCATGCGTGAGGCGGTGGCGATTGTCCCGGAAGGGCGTCGCGTCTTCTCGCGTATGACGGTGGAAGAGAACCTGGCGATGGGCGGTTTCTTCGCCCATCGCGATGAATACCAGACCCGCATCAAGTGGGTGTACGAACTCTTCCCGCGCCTGTGGGAGCGTCGCATTCAGCGTGCGGGCACCATGTCCGGCGGTGAACAGCAGATGCTGGCAATTGGCCGCGCGCTGATGAGCCAGCCGCGTCTCCTGCTGCTGGACGAGCCGTCGCTCGGTCTTGCGCCGATCATCATCCAGCAGATATTCGACACCATCGAGCAGCTGCGTAAAGAGGGGATGACCATCTTCCTCGTCGAGCAGAACGCCAACCAGGCGCTGAAGCTCGCTGACCGTGGCTACGTGCTGGAGAACGGCCGCGTGGTGCTGGAAGACACCGGCGATGCGCTGCTGGCGAACGAAGCGGTGCGGAGCGCTTACCTGGGCGGCTGAGCCGTCTGTATCGCCCGGTGGCGCTGCGCTTACCGGGCCTACAGGGATCGAGTAGGCCGGGTAAGGCGTAGCCGCCACCCGGCTTTTTTAACCACTACACCCCTTCACACAACCATCATCCCCCTGACCCTTTACTGTCACTTATCTGTAAACAAACAGTTATTTTTCTGTCATTCGAGCATGTCATGTTACCTCGCGAGCATAAAACGCGTGATATCGCGCATCCGGCACAATAAGAGAGATGACAATGACATCGTTACGACACACAGCTTTGGGTCTGGCACTGGGTCTGGCTTTTGCGACGAACGCAATGGCTGTGACGACCATTCCGTTCTGGCATTCCATGGAAGGGGAGTTGGGTAAAGAAGTTGACTCCCTGGCGCAGCGTTTCAACGACACCCATCCGGATTACAAAATTGTGCCGGTGTACAAAGGTAACTACGAGCAGAGCCTGAGCGCGGGCATCGCCGCCTTCCGTACCGGCAACGCGCCTGCACTGTTACAGGTTTATGAAGTGGGCACCGCCACCATGATGGCCTCCAAAGCTATCAAGCCGGTGTATGAAGTGTTCAAAGAGGCGGGTATCAACTTTGATGAATCCCAGTTTGTGCCGACCGTAGCGGGTTACTACACCGATTCCAAAACCGGACATCTGCTGTCTCAGCCGTTTAACAGCTCCACGCCGGTGCTGTACTACAACAAAGACGCCTTCAGGAAAGCCGGTTTAGACCCGGAGCAGCCGCCAAAAACCTGGCAGGACCTGGCCGAATACACTGCGAAGCTGAAAGCGGCGGGGATGAAGTGCGGCTACGCCAGCGGCTGGCAGGGCTGGATCCAGATTGAAAACTTCAGCGCCTGGCACGGCCTGCCGGTGGCGACCAAAAACAACGGCTTCGACGGCACCGATGCGGTACTGGAGTTCAACAAGCCGGAGCAGGTGAAGCACATTGCGCTGCTGGAAGAACTCAACAAGAAGGGCGACTTCAGCTACTTCGGGCGTAAAGACGAATCCACCGAGAAGTTCTACAACGGCGACTGCGCCATTACCACCGCCTCGTCCGGCTCGCTGGCGGATATCCGTCACTACGCCAAATTCAATTACGGCGTGGGCATGATGCCGTATGACGCTGACGTGAAGGGCGCGCCGCAGAACGCCATCATCGGCGGGGCGAGCCTGTGGGTGATGCAGGGTAAAGACAAGGGCACCTATAAAGGCGTGGCCGAATTCCTCGACTTCCTGGCGAAGCCGGAAAACGCTGCCGAATGGCACCAGAAGACCGGCTACCTGCCGATCACCAAAGCCGCGTATGACCTGACCCGCGAGCAGGGCTTCTACAGCAAGAACCCGGGCGCGGACATCGCGACGCGTCAGATGCTGAACAAGCCGCCGTTGCCGTTCACCAAAGGCCTGCGCCTGGGCAACATGCCGCAGATCCGCACCATCGTGGATGAAGAGCTGGAAAGCGTGTGGACCGGGAAGAAAACGCCACAGCAGGCGCTGGATTCCGCAGTAGAGCGCGGGAATCAGCTGCTGCGCCGCTTTGAGCAGTCGACGAAATCGTAATCCGTGATTCGCCCGGTGACGCGTAGCGATCCGGGCCTACGGGGATCGTGCGGGCTGATGCCCTCACCCCAACCCTCTCCCACGGGGAGAGGGAGAAATATTTGTAGGCCGGGTAAGGCGCAGCCGCCACCCGGCATTGCTCAGGAACCCAATCTCAATGTCATCATCCCGTCCGGTGTTCCGTTCCCGCTGGCTGCCGTACCTGTTGGTCGCGCCTCAGCTGGTCATCACCGTTATCTTCTTTATCTGGCCTGCGGGCGAAGCACTGTGGTACTCGGTACAAAGCGTCGATCCGTTTGGGCTCTCCAGCCAGTTTGTCGGGCTGGACAACTTTACCGCGCTGTTCCATGACAGCTACTACCTGGACGCCTTCTGGACGACGATGAAGTTCAGCGCGCTGGTCACCGTCAGCGGCCTTGTCGCCTCGCTGTTTTTCGCCGCGCTGGTGGACTACGTGGTGCGCGGCAGTCGTATTTATCAGACCCTGATGCTGCTGCCGTACGCCGTGGCACCCGCCGTCGCTGCCGTACTGTGGATTTTCCTGTTTAACCCCGGTCGCGGGCTGATCACCCATTTCCTGGCAGAGTTCGGCTACGACTGGAACCACGCCCAGAACAGCGGTCAGGCGATGTTCCTGGTGGTGTTCGCCTCGGTGTGGAAGCAGATCAGTTACAACTTCCTGTTCTTCTTTGCCGCGCTGCAGTCCATTCCCCGTTCGCTGGTGGAAGCCGCCGCGATTGACGGCGCAGGGCCGATTCGTCGCTTCTTCAGGCTGTCGCTGCCGCTGATCGCCCCAGTGAGCTTCTTCCTGCTGGTGGTTAACCTCGTGTACGCCTTCTTCGACACCTTCCCGGTGATCGATGCGGCCACCGCAGGCGGCCCGGTGCAGGCGACCACGACGCTTATCTACAAGATCTACCGCGAAGGCTTCGCCGGGCTGGATCTCTCCGCCTCCGCCGCGCAGTCGGTGGTGTTGATGTTCCTCGTCATCATCCTCACGGTGGTGCAGTTCCGCTATGTCGAAAGTAAGGTGCGCTACCAATGATTGAGAACCGTCGCGGGCTGACGATTTTCAGCCACACCATGCTGATTCTGGGGATTATCGTCATCCTCTTCCCGCTGTACGTGGCCTTTGTCGCCGCCACGCTGGACACCAAAGCGGTGTTCGACACGCCGATGACGCTGATCCCAGGCACACATCTGTTCGAGAACATGAAGACCATCTGGACCCAGGGCGTGGGCGCCAACAGCGCGCCGTTCTGGCTGATGATGCTCAACAGCTTCATCATGGCGTTCGGCATTACGGTCGGCAAAATTACGGTGTCGATGCTCTCGGCCTTCGCCATCGTCTGGTTCCGTTTTCCGCTGCGCAACCTGTTTTTCTGGATGATTTTTATCACCCTGATGTTGCCGGTGGAGGTGCGTATCTTCCCTACGGTGGAAGTGATCGCCAACCTGAAGATGCTCGACAGCTACGCGGGCTTGACCCTGCCGCTGATGGCCTCGGCGACCGCCACATTCCTGTTTCGCCAGTTCTTTATGACCCTGCCGGACGAGCTGATTGAAGCGGCGCGCATTGATGGCGCATCGCCGATGCGTTTCTTCCGCGACATCGTGCTGCCGCTGTCGAAAACCAACCTTGCGGCGCTGTTTGTGATCACCTTTATCTACGGCTGGAACCAGTACCTGTGGCCGCTGCTGATTATTCAGGACGTCAATCTCGGCACCGCCGTGGCGGGCATCAAAGGCATGATTGCCACCGGCGAAGGCACCACCCTCTGGAACCAGGTGATGGCGGCGATGCTGCTTACCCTTATCCCACCCGTAGTCATTGTTTTAGCCATGCAGCGCGCGTTTGTCCGCGGCCTGGTCGATAGCGAGAAATAAGATGGCAGGTTTAAAACTTCAGGCAGTAACCAAAAGCTGGGACGGCAAAACCCAGGTGATTCAGCCGCTCACGCTCGACGTGGCGGACGGGGAGTTTATCGTGATGGTCGGCCCGTCCGGCTGTGGCAAATCCACCCTGCTGCGCATGGTGGCGGGGCTGGAGCGCGTGACCTCCGGGGATATCTGGATTGACCGCCAGCGCGTCACCGAGATGGAGCCGAAAGACAGAGGCATCGCGATGGTCTTCCAGAACTACGCTCTCTATCCGCACATGAGCGTGGAAGAGAACATGGCCTGGGGGCTGAAAATCCGCGGCATGGGCAAAGGCCATATCGAGGAGCGCGTGAAAGAAGCCGCCCGTATTCTGGAACTGGACGGCCTGCTCAAGCGCCGCCCGCGCGAGCTCTCCGGCGGCCAGCGCCAGCGCGTAGCGATGGGGCGCGCCATCGTGCGCGACCCGGCGGTATTTCTGTTCGACGAGCCGCTCTCTAACCTCGACGCCAAGCTGCGCGTGCAGATGCGCCTTGAGCTGCAGCAATTGCACCGTCGTCTGAAAACCACGTCGCTGTACGTTACCCACGATCAGGTCGAAGCCATGACCCTCGCCCAGCGCGTGATGGTGATGAACAAAGGCGTTGCCGAGCAGATTGGTACCCCGGTGGAAGTCTACGAGAAACCAGCCACCCGTTTCGTGGCGAGCTTTATCGGCAGCCCGGCGATGAACCTGCTGGAAGGGCGCATCAGCAGTGCGGGCTCGCACTTTGAGCTGGAAAGCGGGATGGCATTGCCGATCAACTGGTACTATCGTGGCTACGCCGGGCGTAAGATGACGCTCGGTATCCGCCCGGAACATATCGGTTTAACCACTCAGGCGGAAGGCGGCGTGCCGCTGGTGATGGACACGCTGGAGATGTTGGGTGCAGATAACCTGGCGCACGGGCGCTGGGGCGAGCAAAAAATGGTGGTGCGGCTGGCACATCAGGAGCGCCCTAAAGCAGGCAGCACGCTGTGGCTGCACCTGCCGGAAAATCATCTGCACCTGTTTGACGGTGAAACAGGACAACGAGTATGAGCAACTGGCCTTATCCCCATGTCGTCGCCCACCGGGGCGGCGGTAAGCTGGCGCCGGAGAATACCCTGGCGGCGATTGACGTTGGCGCGCGCTACGGCCACACGATGATCGAGTTCGACGCCAAGCTGTCGAAAGACGGCGAGATTTTCCTGCTGCATGACGATAACCTCGAACGCACCAGCAACGGCTGGGGCGTCGCGGGCGAGCTGCCGTGGCGCGATCTGCTGAAAGTCGACGCCGGAAGCTGGTACAGCGGCGAATTCAAAGGCGAACCGCTGCCGCTGCTGGCGGAAGTGGCCGATCGCTGTCGCCAGCACGGCATGATGGCCAATATCGAAATTAAACCGACCACCGGCACCGGGCCGCTGACGGGCAAAGTCATTGCCCTTGCCGCGCGCGAGCTGTGGGAGGGGATGACCGCACCGCTGCTGTCATCATTTGAAATCGATGCGCTGGAGGCCGCACAGGCCGCAGCGCCGGAACTGCCGCGCGGACTGCTACTGGACGAGTGGCGCGAGGACTGGCGCGAGCTGACGACGCGCTTAGCGTGTGTCTCTATTCATCTGAATCACAAGCTGCTGGATGAGGCGCGGGTGAAGATGCTGAAAGACGCGGGCCTGCATATTCTGGTTTACACCGTCAATAAACCCCAGCGTGCGGCCGAACTGCTGCGCTGGGGCGTGGACAGCATCTGTACCGATGCGATTGACCTGATCGGCCCGGACTTTAGTTCTGCGGATTAAGCATACTGCCATTCGACTGCGGCGGCAGCATATGCTGCTGTCCGCTACCTGACGAGGTCATCCCACCTAACATTCCGCCGTTTTTGTTCGGCAACGGCTGCTCGCGCACCTGCCCCTGCTGCACGCGCTGGGTGTTGGCGTTCATCTGATTTTGCAGGCTTTGTTGCTGCATCTGGGTCTGCGTTCTCAGTTGCTGATTCAGCATCCCTTTTTGCTGCTGTTGCTGGCTCATCATCTCGGTCTGCATACGCTGCTGGCTCGGGATGACATACCCCTGCTGGTTCGGGTTATTCATGGTGTTGAGTGGCTGTGCGAGCGTCGCAAAGGGGATCAGCGCCGTAAGTATCAATAAGCGTTTCATTGTCATTTCCTCCTTTTGAGGTCTCTCTTAAGTTTACCCTGATTTCACCATGACGATGATTTTTTAGGAGTTGTGAACCAGGCTTAAGCGGGGAATATGGATCCCTTCACCTGGAGAACAATAATGATGAAACCAACGTTTTTGCGCTGGGTCGCCCTCGCCGCGCTGATGGCAGGCGGTACATTTAGCGTGGCGGCCAACCCGCCCGCGGCGCCTCCGGTCTCTTACGGCGTGGAGGAAGATGTTTTTCATCCCGTGCGGGCAACCCACGGCATGGTGGCATCCGTGGATGCGCTGGCGACCCGCGTGGGCGTCGATATTCTCAGGCAGGGCGGTAACGCGGTGGATGCGGCGGTCGCCGTGGGCTATGCGCTGGCGGTGACGCACCCGCAGGCGGGGAACCTGGGCGGCGGTGGCTTTATGATGCTGCGCACCAAAGACGGGAAAACCACCGCCATCGACTTCCGTGAAATGGCACCTTCTCAGGCATCACGGGACATGTTCCTTGATGACCAGGGGAACCCGGACAGTAAAAAATCCCTGACCTCGCATCTCGCGTCCGGCACGCCGGGTACCGTTGCGGGCTTCTCGCTGGCGCTGGAAAAATACGGCACGATGCCGCTGAATAAGGTTGTACAGCCTGCTATCAAGCTGGCGCGGGAGGGCTTTGTGGTGAATGACGCGCTGGCAGACGACCTCAAAACCTACGGCAGCGAAGTGATTCCGAATCACGAAAACAGCAAGGCCATCTTCTGGAAAGACGGTGAACCGCTGAAGAAGGGCGATAAGCTGGTGCAGAAGAACCTCGCTAAAAGCCTGGAGTTGATTGCGGAGCACGGTCCTGATGCCTTCTACAAAGGGGCGATTGCCGACCAGATTGCGCAAGAGATGCAGAAGAACGGCGGGTTCATCACCAAAGCGGATCTGGCGGACTACAAGCCGGTGGAGCGCGAGCCGATTAGCGGCACCTACCGCGGCTATGAGGTCTTCTCCATGCCGCCGCCGTCTTCCGGTGGCATTCACATTGTGCAGATCCTCAACATTCTTGAAAACTTCGATATGCACAAGTTCGGCTTCGGCAGCGCGGATGCCATGCAGGTGATGGCGGAAGCGGAAAAACGCGCCTACGCCGACCGCTCGGAATATCTCGGCGATCCGGACTTCGTGAAGGTGCCGTGGCAGGCGCTGACTAATAAAGCCTATGCCAAATCTATTGCCGATCAGATCGACATCAACAAGGCTAAGCCGTCGAGCGAGATCCGCCCCGGCAAGCTGGCGCCGTATGAAAGCAACCAGACCACCCACTTCTCGGTGGTGGATAAAGACGGTAACGCGGTGGCGGTGACCTATACGCTCAACACGACCTTCGGCACCGGGATTGTGGCGGGTAACAGCGGCATTCTGCTGAATAACGAGATGGATGACTTCTCTGCCAAGCCGGGCGTGCCGAACGTCTACGGGCTGGTCGGCGGCGATGCGAACGCGGTAGGGCCGAAGAAACGCCCGCTGTCGTCCATGTCGCCCACCATCGTAGTGAAAGAGGGCAAAACCTGGCTGGTAACCGGTAGCCCGGGCGGCAGCCGGATTATCACCACCGTATTGCAGATGGTGGTGAACAGCATCGACTTTGGGATGAACGTCGCCGAAGCCACCAACGCCCCACGTTTCCACCATCAGTGGCTGCCGGACGAGCTGCGCGTCGAGAAGGGCTTTAGCCCGGACACCATTAAACTGCTTGAGCAGCGTGGGCAGAAGGTGGCGGTGAAAGAGGCGATGGGCAGCACCCAGAGCATTATGGTGGGGCCGGACGGAGCGCTGTTTGGCGCATCAGATCCGCGTTCGGTGGATGATTTGACGGCGGGGTATTGATTATTCCCCTCACCCTAACCCTCTCCCCATAGGGGAGAGGGGATTGCACGGTGCGGTCTTTTCTCCCTCGCCCCTATGGGGAGAGGGCCGGGGTGAGGGGAGTGTGTCACTTCATTCTCGCCATATAATACGCGTCCACATATTCGCCGTTGCGCAGGGCATAGCGCTTGCCGGTGCCTTCAATTTCGAACCCGTATTTTTTGTACACCGCAATCGCCGGCTCGTTATCGACAAACACCGTCAGCTCAATGCGGTCAACGCGCAGCCAGTTATCGCACATATCAATCATGGTGCGCATCAGCGCGCTGGCAACGCCCCGGTTTTGCCACTGCGCGCCGACACAAATCCCAAAATCAGCCACATGGCTGCGGCGTGGGCGTTGCGCGACGGCGATGCACAGATGCCCGGCGACATTACCGTCTATACAGGCGACCAGTTGCTTAATGCCAGGCTGGTCGGTGAGTCGTTCTTGCCACATTTGCTCAGATGGATGAGGAACCTGTAGTGTGTTGTGGTACACCTCCGGTTGGGCGTGGATCTGACGAATGGCGTCATAATCTTTCGGTTCCGCATGGCGTATCACTATCTCACTCATTCCTTGTTCCTCAGTCAGTTAAACGTCCCTTCCAACATCAATGACTTTAAAATTTGAGTCAACCGCTATTTTTTGCAAAAAGTATTGGACAAGTGCGAATGAGAATGATTATTATTGCTCTGCATTCAGGAAGACCCCTACGGGAACCTGAAAGCACGACATTGCTCACATTGCTTCCAGTATTACTTTAGCCAGCTTTTAGCTGGCTTTTTTTTGTTATGGTTAGACTCAGTAACCTTCCAAAAGGACTGAGCTATGACACTACATTGCGCATTTATTGGATTTGGTAAAAGTACGACCCGCTATCACCTGCCGTATGTTCTTAACCGCAAAGACAGCTGGCATGTGGCCCATATCTACCGCCGCCGCGCGAAGCCGGAAGAGCAATCTCCGCAGTATTCCCACATCCACTTCACCAGCGATCTCGATGAGGTGCTTAACGACCCACAGGTGAAGCTGGTGGTTGTCTGCACCCACGCCGACAGCCATTTTGACTATGCCAAACGCGCGCTCAATGCGGGTAAAAACGTGCTGGTAGAAAAGCCGTTCACCCCGACTATTGCCGAAGCGAAAGAGCTGTTCGCGCTGGCGAAAAGCAAAGGCCTGACCGTCACGCCGTATCAGAACCGTCGCTTTGACAGCTGCTTCCTGACGGCGAAAAAAGCGATTGAAAGCGGCAAGCTCGGCAACATCGTGGAAATCGAAAGCCACTTCGATTACTACCGTCCGGTGGCGGAAACGCAACCCGGACTGCCTCAGGATGGTTCGTTCTATGGTCTGGGCGTGCACACCATGGACCAGATCATCTCCCTGTTTGGCCGCCCGGACCACGTGGCGTATGACATTCGCAGCCTGCGCAACAAAGCCAACCCGGACGATACCTTCGAAGCCCAGCTGTTCTACGGCGATCTGAAGGCCATCGTCAAAACCAGTCACCTGGTGAAAATCGACTACCCGAAATTTATCGTTCACGGCACTAAAGGTTCGTTTATCAAATACGGTATCGACCAGCAGGAGACCAGCCTGAAGGCCAATATCATGCCGGGTGAACCAGGCTTTGCCGCGGACGATTCCGTGGGCGTGCTGGAGTATGTGAACGACGAGGGCGTGACGGTCAAAGAAACGCTGAAGCCGGAAACCGGCGACTATGGCCGCGTCTATGATGCGCTGTTTGAGACCCTCACAAACGGCATGGCGAATTACGTCAAGGAATCTGACGTTCTGACCAACCTCGAAATCCTTGAACGGGCCTTCGAACAGGCTTCTCCTGCCACGATAACCCTCGCAAAATAAGCAAAAACGGCTCCTCTGCACTTGTTCACAATTTTTGAACAGAGGAGTCAATTTTCACCCCCTATGATCCCAGGCCGTTTGCGTCCACACTTACTCCATCGAAACGAACTGAGGGTGAAAACAATGATCTACTTACGCAAAGCAAACGAACGTGGTCACGCGAATCATGGCTGGCTGGACTCATGGCATTCATTCTCGTTTGCCGACTACTACGACCCGAACTTCATGGGCTTCTCCGCACTGCGCGTGATTAACGATGACGTGATTGATGCGGGCCAGGGCTTCGGTACCCACCCGCACAAAGACATGGAAATCCTGACCTATGTGCTGGAAGGCGCGGTTGAGCACCAGGACAGCATGGGCAACAAAGAGCAGGTTCCGGCGGGCGAGTTCCAGATTATGAGCGCGGGTACCGGGGTGCGTCACTCTGAGTACAACCCAAGCAAAACGGAAAAACTGCACCTGTATCAAATCTGGATCATTCCAGAAGAGACCGGCATCACGCCGCGCTACGAGCAGCGCCGCTTCGACGCGAAACAGGGTAAACAGCTGGTGCTCTCCCCGGATGCGCGTGAAGGCTCCCTGAAAGTGCATCAGGATATGGAGCTGTACCGCTGGGCGCTGGCGAAAGATGAACAGTCCGTGCATCAGATTGCCGCTAACCGCCGCGTCTGGATCCAGGTGGTGAAAGGCGACGTGTCCATCAACGGGACCAAAGCGACAACCGCCGATGGTCTGGCCATCTGGGACGAGCAGGCGATCTCCGTGCATGCCGACAGCGAAAGCGAAATTCTGCTGTTTGACCTGCCGCCGGTGTAATAAAACATAAATAAATCCCCATCCTTCCCTTTGACAGGGGAAGGATGGGCTTTGTCCGTGGTAAACTGAGCAAATCTCTCACTTCAAGATTTCTCAGGACGATGAAAAAGAAACGCCCCGTACTTCAGGATGTCGCCGATCGCGTCGGTGTGACCAAAATGACGGTCAGCCGTTTTTTACGTAACCCGGAACAGGTTTCCGTGGCGTTACGTGGCAAGATTGCCGCTGCCCTTGATGAACTGGGTTATATCCCCAACCGCGCGCCCGATATTCTCTCCAATGCGACCAGCCGCGCGGTGGGCGTTCTGCTTCCTTCTTTGACCAACCAGGTTTTCGCCGAAGTATTACGTGGAATCGAAAGCGTTACCGATGCGTTTGGCTACCAGACCATGCTCGCCCACTACGGGTACAAGCCGGAACTTGAAGAGGAACGTCTTGAATCGATGCTTTCCTGGAACATTGACGGCCTGATTTTAACCGAACGAACCCACACTGCCCGGACGCTCAAAATGATTGAAGTGGCCGGTATCCCAGTCGTGGAGCTGATGGACAGCCAGTCGCCGTGCCTCGACATCGCCGTGGGGTTTGATAACTTCGAAGCGGCGCGTCAGATGACGGCGGCCATCATCGCCCGCGGGCATCGTCATATCGCCTATCTGGGTGCGCGTCTTGATGAACGTACTATCATCAAACAGAAGGGATACGAGCAGGCGATGCTCGACGCGAACTTAACCCCGTACAGCGTGATGGTGGAGCAGTCCTCTTCCTATACGTCGGGTATTGAGCTGATGCGTCAGGCACGACGCGAGTATCCGCAACTGGACGGTATTTTCTGTACCAACGATGACCTTGCGGTCGGCGCAGCATTTGAGTGTCAGCGTCTGGGGCTGAAGATCCCTGATGATATGGCGATCGCCGGTTTCCACGGCCACGATATTGGCCAGGTGATGGAGCCGCGTCTGGCGAGCGTCCTGACGCCGCGTGAACGTATGGGCCGTATTGGCGCAGAACGCCTGCTGGCGCGCATTCGTGGCGAGACGGTGACCCCGAAAATGTTAGATTTAGGTTTCACCTTGTCACCGGGTGGATCTATTTGAACTGACAAATTTGAAGTAGCTCACACTTATTCACTTCGCGCACGTTTGGATATTGCTTCTCTTTTGCCCCAGCAGGACAATGTTACCGATAACTGTTACCCGTAACAATTGACTGAGGGACACCCTTTGAGCACGACTAATCACGATCACCACGTCTACGTCCTGATGGGCGTTTCCGGTAGCGGGAAATCAGCCGTGGCCAGCGAAGTGGCGCATCAACTCCAGGCTGCGTTTCTTGATGGCGACTTCCTCCATCCGCGCAGCAACATCATGAAAATGGCCTCCGGCGAGCCGCTGAACGACGACGACCGCAAACCGTGGTTGCAGGCGCTGAACGACGCCGCATTCGCGATGCAGCGCACCAACAAAGTCTCCCTGATCGTCTGCTCCGCGCTGAAAAAAACCTATCGCGACCTGCTGCGCGACGGCAACCCAAACCTCTCTTTCATCTACCTGAAAGGGGATTTCGAGGTGATTGAAAGCCGCCTGAAGGCGCGTAAAGGTCACTTCTTCAAAACCCAGATGCTGGTAACGCAGTTCGAAGCGCTGCAGGAACCGGGTGAAGACGAAAAAGACGTCTTAGTGGTTGATATCGATCAGTCACTGGAGGGTGTTGTTGCCAGCACCATCGAGGTCATTAATAAAAGGCAGTAAGTTTTGAGTACATTAACGCTAGTTTTGACAGCAGTGGGTTCGGTATTGCTGCTGCTGTTTTTAGTGATGAAGGCGCGTATGCACGCCTTTGTTGCTTTGATGGTGGTTTCTATTGGTGCAGGTCTCTTTTCCGGTATGCCGCTCGACAAGATCGCCGCGACGATGGAAAAAGGGATGGGCGGTACGCTGGGCTTCCTGGCGATTGTGGTCGCGCTGGGCGCGATGTTTGGCAAGATTTTGCACGAGACGGGTGCGGTCGACCAGATTGCCGTCAAGATGCTGAAATCCTTTGGCCACAGCCGTGCGCACTACGCGATTGGTCTGGCCGGTCTGATTTGCGCGCTGCCGCTGTTCTTCGAAGTGGCCGTTGTGCTGCTGATAAGCGTCGCATTCTCCATGGCGCGCCATACCGGTACTAACCTCGTGAAGCTGGTCATTCCGCTGTTTGCGGGCGTGGCGGCGGCTGCGGCGTTTCTGCTGCCGGGACCCGCCCCGATGCTGCTGGCATCCCAGATGCACGCCGACTTTGGCTGGATGATTCTGATTGGCCTGTGCGCGGCAATCCCGGGGATGATCATCGCCGGCCCGCTGTGGGGCAATTTCATCAGCCGTTACGTTGAGCTGCATATTCCGGATGACATCACCGAGCCGCACCTGGGCGAGGGCAAAATGCCATCCTTCGGCTTCAGCCTGTCGCTGATCCTGCTGCCGCTGGTGCTGGTGGGTCTGAAAACCATCGCTGCGCGCTTTGTGCCGGTGGGGTCCACTGCCTACGAGTGGTTTGAGTTCATCGGTCACCCGTTCACGGCAATTCTGGTGGCGTGTCTGGTGGCGATTTACGGCCTGGCGATGCGTCAGGGGATGCCAAAAGACCGGGTGATGGAGATTTGCGGTGCGGCGCTGCAGCCTGCGGGGATTATCCTGCTGGTGATCGGTGCAGGCGGCGTATTCAAGCAGGTGCTGGTGGATTCCGGCGTGGGCCCGGCTCTGGGTGAAGCGCTGACCGGGATGGGCCTGCCGATTGCGGTGACCTGCTTTGTGCTGGCTGCGGCGGTACGTATCATCCAGGGTTCTGCTACCGTGGCGTGTTTAACGGCCGTGGGTCTGGTGATGCCGGTGATTGAACAGCTGAACTACTCCGGTGCCCAGATGGCCGCGCTTTCTATTTGTATCGCGGGCGGTTCGATTGTGGTCTCTCACGTTAACGACGCCGGCTTCTGGCTGTTCGGTAAGTTTACCGGCGCCACCGAAGCGCAAACCCTGAAAACCTGGACGCTGATGGAAACCATTCTCGGCACGACGGGTGCAATTGTCGGGATGATTGCCTTTACGCTGCTCAGCTAAATGCGGTGATTTAACAAGGCTAAAAATAAGGCCCGGTAGCGTCAGCGCTTACCGGGCCTTTTTATTATCCAGGGCGTCAGGCCGGGCCATAACCCGGCATTGTGTTACTCACCCTGCGTGGCGCTCTCAATCGTCAAGCGCACGTCCGAGGTAATCAGCTCTGCCAGCATCTGGTACACCTTCAGCGTCTCTTCCGGCTCAGCATCACCCGTATCGCTGATGAAGCCTTCATCACGCAGCGTCAGCACCAGGGAACTGAAGACCGCTTTGTCGAAGAATTCAGGGGCGTTAATGCCGTGCAGAACGGACAGGCGCTGGGCCAGCGTCCGGCTCTCCTTCTCCAGCGTACCGCGGTTGATAGACGGATTCGCGCTCAGCAGCCAGAACGTAATGGCGTAGCGCTGCAGCGTTTCGCGCGCACCGGCCGCCAGCAGCTGCAGGGTGCGGGAGCGTGACGGATTGATGTGCAGCTCGTCGTTGTTCAGGGTAATCAGCCCCTGGCGACGCATCTCTTCCGTCATCTTATCCAGTTCTGTCGCCAGCTCATCCTTACTCCAGCGCAGGAACAGCTCCGCTTTCAGCATCGGATAGATGGTCTCAAGATGGCGCAATAGCTCCTGACGGGAGATATGACGATGCTGGGTAATAATGGCGGCCATGAGCGACGGCAGCATCAGCATATGCGTGATGTTGTTGCGGTAGTAGGTCATCAGCACTGCCTGCTCGCGCGGCAGAATGATGATGTCGCCGATCGTGTCCTTTTCGACTTCAAACTTGTTCATCTGCAACGCGTGATCGATAAGTTCACTGGCGGTTGCAGAAGGCACGGTCGAATCAACCGAATACGGCACGTTACGCATCATATCCAGATAGCAATCCAGCTGCTCCGTGAGCTGTTCACGGGTCAGCGAGCGCTGGCGTGAAGCCAGAAGTGCCGTACAGCACAGGTTCATGGCGTTAGCCGCACCGGCGTTGTTAATGCGCACCATCAGCTCGGATGCGATGCCGTTAACCGTTGGCGTCAGCCAGGCCGGACGCACCGCTTCGATAGGATCGATGGACTCGCGCCACTCCGGAACGTGGTGGTTCAGGTACGTCATCAGCGGCATCGGCTCACCGAAGTTCACGTAGCCCTGACCGAGATTGCGCAGCTTGCTCAAGCCGCGCAGCATCTGCGGCAGGCTCTCTTTCTCTTTGGTCGCACCACGCAGCTCTTTCGCGTACGTGCCCACTTCCATCACGTGCTCGTAGCCGATGTAGATAGGCACTAGCGTGATCGGACGGGTACCTCCGCGCAGCATCGCCTGGATGGTCATCGACAGCGTGCCGGTCTTCGGATCGAGCAGACGTCCGGTACGGGAACGACCGCCCTCCACGAAGTACTCCACGGAATAGCCGCGGCTGAACAGCTCGCCAAGATACTCGCGGAACACGGTGGAGTAGAGCTTGTTGCCCTTGAAGGTACGACGAATAAAGAACGCGCCCAGGCGGCGGAAAATCGGACCTGCTGGCCAGAAGTTCAGGTTGATACCGGCTGCGATGTGCGGTGGTACCAGCCCCTGATGATAGAGCACGTAGGAAAGGAGCAGGTAGTCCATGTGGCTGCGGTGGCAGGGGACATAGACAATCTCATGGCCATCATGCGCCAGCTGACGCACGCGCTCGGCGTTATGGACGTTAATGCCCTGATAGAGGCGGTTCCACGTAAAGCCGAGAATACGGTCAGAAAGGCGAATCATCTCGTAAGAGAAGTTCGCTGCAATCTCTTCCATCAGCGCAATGGCGTTCTGCTGGGCTTTCTCATGCGAAATTTTCTTGCTGCGCGCTTCATCTTCAACGGCGCGGGCAATCGCTTTGGAGGCCAACAGCTTGTTGAACAGATCCTGACGAGCCGGGAGGCGTGGTCCTACGGCAGCCAGGCGCTGACGGGCGAAGTGCATACGCGCCACGCGCGCCAGTTTTTGCGCGATGATCTTGTCGGTGCCGTGCTCGTCCGCCATGCGACGCAGCGAAACGGAAGGGGAGAAACGCACAAAGCTGTCGCGTCCCAGCCAGGAGACCGCGAAGAACTTCTGGATGCCGTTAAGCATGCGCAGCGGCGGATTCTCTTCGCCTTTTTCACGGCCCGGACGACGACCAAACATCACCGATACCGGCACCATCTGCACATCCAGATCGGGATTGCTGCGGTGCAGGTCGAGATAGTCATGGAACAGCTTGATGGACTCTTCTTTTGGCGTGTAATAGGTAAACACGCGCGGTCCACCGTGAATGAACACGTAGCGCGGCAGCAGCGTACCGTCAACTTCCAGCGGTTCAAGCGGGTCAGGTAAGTCATGCGCCAGACATTGGGCGCGAAGCGTCAGTAAGTCAGCCTTCGAGTTATAAGGCAAAACGTACATAATGGGGCGTGACGTATCGAGCCCCAATTCCAGCGCGGGTTCTGCTGGGATAGACTTGCTTTTTACCAGGATGCTTAATGGTAAATTAAGTAATTTGTAGTAAATTCGTGGCCAGCCGGACATAAACGATGTAAAGCCTCTGGTTAATAATGCAATTGCGGCGCAAGGATAACAGAAAGCGCGCAAAATTTCTGTTGTTACCCGTCATACTTCAGGCTGTAGCGAAACGCGCTACGGCTCCTGTTACTGACGCTCTTTTTTAAAAAAGGTTCTTTTAATGGCCAATAATACCACTGGGTTAACACGTATCATCAAAGCCGCCGGCTATTCATGGAAAGGTTTCCGTGCCGCATGGGTCAACGAAGCCGCCTTTCGCCAGGAGGGCGTCGCCGCTATCATCGCGGTGATCGTCGCCTGTTTCCTTGATGTTGATGCGATTACCCGCGTACTGCTTATCGGTTCCGTTCTTCTGGTGATGATAGTGGAAATTCTTAATAGCGCTATTGAGGCCGTTGTGGATCGCATTGGTTCCGATTTCCATGAGCTTTCTGGCCGTGCAAAAGACATGGGCTCTGCTGCCGTGTTGCTGGCGATTATCACTGCCGTTATCACCTGGGTCACGCTGCTTTGGTCACATTTCCGATGAGCCTCGAGGAATAATTAAGTCCCTGGTTTTTTGTGCAGTTTTTGGTTCCAAAATCGCCTTTGACTGTATATACTCACAGCATAACTGTATATACACCCAGGGGGCGGAATGAAAGCGTTAACGACCAGGCAGCAAGAGGTGTTTGATCTCATCCGGGATCATATCGGCCAGACGGGTATGCCACCCACGCGTGCGGAAATCGCGCAGCGTCTGGGTTTCCGTTCTCCAAATGCTGCCGAAGAACACCTGAAAGCGCTGGCGCGTAAGGGCGTGATTGAGATTGTCTCGGGCGCGTCACGGGGTATCCGCCTGCTGGTGGAAGAAGAGACGGGCATTCCGCTGATAGGGCGTGTTGCTGCCGGTGAGCCTTTACTGGCTCAGCAGCATATTGAAGGTCACTACCAGGTCGATCCTGGCATGTTCAAACCGAGCGCTGACTTCCTGCTGCGCGTCAGCGGCATGTCGATGAAAGACATCGGTATTCTTGATGGCGATCTGCTTGCGGTGCATAAAACACAGGATGTGCGAAACGGCCAGGTGGTGGTGGCGCGCATTGATGACGAAGTGACCGTTAAGCGTCTGAAAAAACAGGGTAACAGCGTACAGTTGCTGCCTGAAAACAGCGAGTTTTCACCCATTGTGGTCGATCTCCGCGAACAGAACTTCTCTATCGAAGGACTGGCGGTCGGGGTGATTCGCAACGGTGAATGGCTGTAACCTCTTCCTCACAGGCTATGGCACCGCTGTAGCCTGATTCATTCCCCACTCCCGGTATCTTTCATGTCACTGCTGACGGCATCCGATAAGGCATTGTGGCGTCTTGCTCTGCCGATGATTTTCTCCAATATTACCGTGCCCTTGCTGGGACTGGTCGATACTGCCGTTATAGGCCATCTTGATTCACCGGTTTATCTTGGCGGCGTGGCGATTGGCGCGACGGCAACCAGCTTCCTGTTTATGCTGCTGCTCTTTTTGCGCATGAGCACTACCGGTCTTACCGCACAGGCTTATGGCGCGAAAGATCCGCTGCGTCTGGCGCGCGCGCTGGTGCAGCCGCTGATCCTCGCGCTTGGCGCGGGTGCGTTCATCGTTTTATTGCGGGCACCCCTGATCGATCTTGCGCTTCATATTGTTGGCGGCAGCGAGGCGGTATTAGAGCAGGCGCGACGTTTCCTTGAAATCCGCTGGCTCAGCGCGCCCGCATCGCTGGCTAACCTGGTTCTGCTGGGGTGGCTACTGGGCGTGCAGTACGCCCGTGCGCCCGTGATTTTGCTGGTGGTGGGTAACCTGCTCAATATCGTTTTGGATGTCTGGCTGGTCATGGGTCTGCATATGAACGTGCGGGGTGCGGCGCTGGCGACGGCGATTGCCGAATACGGGACCTTTATCATTGGCTTGTGGATGGTCTGGCGGGTACTGGCCATGCGCGGGATCTCCCTGGCGCTGCTCAAAACCGCATGGCGCGGCAATATCCGTAAGCTGCTGGCCCTCAACCGTGACATCATGCTGCGCTCGCTTCTTCTCCAGCTTTGCTTCGGGGCACTGACGGTTTTCGGGGCTCGACTGGGGCCAGACATCGTCGCGGTCAACGCAGTATTGATGACGTTGCTGACATTTACCGCCTACGCGCTGGACGGTTTTGCCTATGCGGTTGAAGCGCATTCCGGGCAGGCGTACGGGGCGCGCGAAAGCGGGCAGCTACGGGATGTCTGGCGGGCAGCCTGCCGTCAGTCGGGACTGGTGGCGCTGGCATTTGGCCTGGTTTACGCCTGCTTTGGTGAGCAGATCGTTGCATTGCTTACCTCTCTCCCTGCGCTACGCGAGCTGGCGAGCCACTATCTCATCTGGCAAGTCGTTTTACCGGTGGTTGGCGTCTGGTGTTATCTGCTGGACGGCATGTTTATTGGTGCGACGCGCGGGGCCGAAATGCGTAACAGCATGGCCGTCGCGGCGGCCGGGTTTGGCCTGACGCTGCTGACGCTCCCCTGGCTGGGGAATCATGGTTTGTGGCTGGCCCTGGCCGTCTTCCTCTCACTGCGCGGGTTGTCGCTGGCGTTTATCTGGCATCGACACTGGCAAAACAATACCTGGTTTCCCCCACGCTCCGATATATCGTGACGGTTAAAGATTCCGAATATGAAATTAACCACGGAATCCTTAACTACAATAATTATCACGTCCAGCAGAAAAGAACGTAACGGACGTTACGACCCGACGCTTAACGAAGAGGACACGATGATGAATAAAGACGAAATCGGCGGCAACTGGAAGCAGTTCAAAGGTAAAGCGAAAGAACAGTGGGGTAAGCTGACGGATGACGACATGACCGTCATCGAAGGTAAACGCGATCAGCTAGTCGGTAAAATTCAGGAACGTTACGGCTACGCAAAAGACCAGGCGGAAAAAGAAGTGGGCGACTGGGAAAAACGCAACGACTACCGCTGGTAACGCTGAATAACCCACAGGGCGGCTCTAAGCCGCCTTTTCTTTTGCCGTTAACGCGGCTTTTTCTTCACCAGAATAGAGTGGTCGTGCTGACACGCGTCCTGATGACGACAGGCTTCCACCTCCACGCACGCGGAACAGAGCCCGTGCGCCTCAATCACGTTATGACGCAGGGCAAAACCCATTTTCGCTGCCAGCGTATGCATAATATCTTCCACGCCTTCCGCAGCCTCTTCTTTCACCACGCCGCAGCGGTCACAGATAAACATCGCCGATGTGTGGGTGGGCTGATCGAACAGATGGCACAGCACATAGCTGTTAGTGGATTCCACCTTGTGCACAAAACCTTGTTCAAGCAGGAAATCCAGTGCGCGATAGACCGTTGGCGGCTTTGCCTGCGGCTCGCTTTCGCGCAGCAGATCCAGCAGATCGTAGGCGCTGATGGCACCCTGCTGCAGGCTCATCAGGCGTAAGACTTCAAGGCGCTGCGGAGTCAGGCGCACATTGCGTTGCGCACACAGCTTTTCGGCCTGCGCTAACAGCTCTTTTGTGGACTTATCCATGTAGCACCCCGGATGTTATAGGACGGAAAACCCCCACTTTATCATGTTCTGCTAAAAACACCGAGATCCGCCAGTCTGTGCTATACCTGACCCATCGCAAACCGGGAGATGCATAATGAAAAGACCTGACTGTATTCGGCACTGGCGCGACGTGGAAGGCGCGGATGACTCGACCTACCCCGACAGCGATGAGCTGTTCTCTATCGGCGCACCGCTGGCTCGCAGGCTTGGGCTCGGGCGTATTGGCATCCATCATGAGCGCCTGCCGCCGGGGCGCAGAACGTCCTATCCGCATGCGGAGAGCGACGAAGAAGAGTTTATTTACGTGCTCGAAGGTTACCCTGAAGCCTGGATTAACGGCTACTTGTGGAAGCTGGAACCTGGCGACAGTGTAGGTTTTCCCGCCGGCACCGGCATCTGTCATACCTTTATCAACAACACGGACGACGAGGTTCGGTTACTGGTCGTTGGCGAGGCCAACAAGAAGCACAACCGCATCTACTATCCGCTCAACCCTGAGTATGCCGCCACGCGGGAAGATCGCTGGGTAGACCATCCCCCACAGTTTTTTGGGCCGCATGATGGAAAACCTGGGAAAAAATAATTTCCTCTTCTATAAATATTGAGGGCCGTCACAAAATATAACAGGCCGTAAGGGAGTTTTACTTAGGGAAAGAAATAGCGGGTCTTTTACTACTTATTCACAGCAATAGTTCGTTCCTGTTTGGGTGATAACAGACAGGGGTTATTTCATAACAGACTATAACGGGCATACTGTGAAAAAAAATTTTAAATTTTCGGTGGTTAGCATTGCTGTCTCCTTGTTTATGGCAAATCAGGCGGGAGCAGCCAATACCTGGACAGAATCACGCAGCGACGCAATGGGTGGCACCGGCGTGGCTTCGGGAAGCTATGGTAGTGGGGCGTTAATCAACCCCGCGCTGCTGGCAAAGGCAAAACCGGACGATGATGTGACGGTCATATTGCCTTCGGTTGGCGCGCAAATCACGGATGAAGACAATCTTCAGGACGAGATTGATAACATCAACGACAAAATTAATCACTACAAGGATGTGGTTGATAATCTCACGCCACGAGAAATTATCACCAATCCATTAGGTTCCATTAATCAATTCCAGGGCGCGGCCAAAGATCTGGCCGATGAGCTGGACTATCTCAAAGGCAAAACCGCACGCGCAACGGCAGGGGCAGGGCTTGCGGTGAGTATCCCTAACGATGTCCTTTCGGTAGCCTTCATGGCGAAAGGCTATGCCCATGGCCGGGTGAGCTCGTCTATCGATCAGCAAGATATTGATTATCTGCGTGGTATTCAACGAAGTAATGTGGTGGCGGCCGGTGTTGCGCTGGATGCTGCGCTGAACGGTACGGATCAGATCACCAAGAACCTCAACTCCACGGCGTCCGGCCGGGCGGCGATTGTCTCCGACTACGGTGTTGCCGTTGCCCGTCAGTTTGATCTCGGCGGCGTCCCGGTTTCCGTGGGCGTAACACCAAAACTGCAAAAAACCTGGGTCTATAACTACACCACGTCAATCTACGATTACGACAGTAACAAGTGGAACGACAGCCGCTACCGTACTGATGATACGGGCTTCAACGTGGATGCCGGTATTGCGGCCGATTTCGGCGAAAACTGGACCGTCGGCGTGAGCGGACAAAACCTGATGTCGCGTGATATCGACACCAAAGATATCCGTATCCGCAATGGCCGTACGGGAGAAGTGGTGAGTTATAAAGACACCTACCAGATCCGTCCGCTGGTGACCGCCGGTGCCGCCTGGCACAACGATCTGGTGACGCTGACCGCCGATGGCGATCTGACCGAAACCAAAGGCTTCAAGAGCGAAGATACGTCGCAGTACGTGGGTGTCGGTGCCGAGGTGACGCCGCTGAGCTGGCTGGCGGTCCGTGCGGGTTATCGTGCCGACGTGAAGGGTAACGACAGCAATGTCTTTACCGGCGGTGTCGGTTTCGCGCCGTTTAGCACCGTGCATGTTGACCTGATGGGCCTGTACGGTGAAGACGAAACCTGGGGCGCAGGGGCTCAGCTGAGCATGACGTTCTAAAGTTAACCGGAGGCGCTGCGCCTCCGGCTTTTCTTTGTGCTATAGTAGCGCCCCTTTTCCACCAGATGCTTAAAACTTCGCCATGTCGTCAGAATTACAGACCGCTTTCCCTGCACACCGTTTTTCCATTGCGCCGATGCTCGACTGGACGGACAGACACTGCCGCTATTTCCTGCGCCAGCTCTCCCGCCATACGTTGCTGTACACCGAAATGGTGACCACGGGCGCAATCATCCACGGGAAGGGCGACTATCTGGCCTATAGCGAAGAAGAGCATCCGGTTGCCCTGCAGCTGGGCGGCAGCGATCCGGCCGCGCTGGCGCAGTGTGCGAAGCTGGCGGAAGCGCGCGGCTACGACGAGATCAACCTGAACGTTGGCTGTCCGTCCGACCGTGTGCAAAACGGTATGTTCGGTGCCTGCCTGATGGGGAATGCCCAACTGGTGGCGGACTGTATCAAGGCGATGCGTGATGTTGTTTCCATTCCGGTGACGGTCAAAACCCGTATCGGGATTGACGACCAGGACAGCTACGAATTCCTGTGCGATTTCATCAATACGGTCTCCGGAAAGGGTGAATGCGAGATGTTCATCATCCATGCGCGAAAGGCCTGGCTCTCCGGCCTGAGCCCGAAAGAGAACCGTGAAATCCCGCCGCTGGACTACCCGCGTGTGTATCAGCTGAAGCGTGACTTCCCGCACCTGACCATGTCCATTAACGGCGGCATCAAGTCGCTGGAAGAGGCCAAAGCGCACCTTGAACATATGGATGGGGTGATGGTTGGGCGCGAGGCGTATCAGAATCCGGGCATTCTGGCGACGGTCGATCGCGAAATCTTTGGCATCGAAGGTGCAGACACCGATCCGGTTGCCGTCGTGCGGGCGATGTATCCTTACATTGAACGCGAGCTGAGCAACGGTACGTATCTCGGTCATATCACCCGCCATATGCTTGGGCTGTTCCAGGGCATTCCGGGCGCGCGTCAGTGGCGTCGCTACCTGAGCGAAAACGCACATAAAGCCGGTGCCGATATCGAGGTGCTTGAATATGCGCTGCGACTGGTGGCAGACAAGCGATAACTTTCGCTAAAAGTTCGTCAAATTCACCACGAACTGCGAATTCTCGCGGGGCGTTTTGCTTTAAGAACAACACGTTATGTCTGGCATGATTCTTGTAATGTTTGCAGCATCATTCGGGAACTCGTGGGAGAGCACCATGCTGGAACTACTTTTTGTGATTGGCTTTTTTGTCATGCTGTTAGCAACGGGCATTTCGCTGCTCGGCATTCTGGCGGCTATCGTGGTGGCGACGGTCGTCATGTTTATTGGCGGATTGTTTGCGCTGACGATCAAACTGCTGCCGTGGCTACTGCTGGCCGTGGCGGTGGTGTGGGTGATACGGGCGATTAAATCGCCAAAAGTGCCCAGTTATCAGAGCAATAACCGCTTCCGTTACTAAGGTATTGAGGGGTTCGTCACAGAGTTGTAACTTTTCCGGCAGCATGGCTTAGAACAGAATAGGATTTACTTATCGAATCTGTCACTATGACTGCCGTTAAAGAATTCATCGCGCTGTACCCTACATACAGCCGAACTAAAAAAAGAAAGGGCTTCCCACGGGAAGCCCAATTTCTTTTTGGGGCTCAGGGAATCAACAAACTCGACCCCTGCGTTGCCCGGCTCTCCAGCACCTCATGCGCACGCTGCGCATCGGCTAGCGGGTATTTCTGCGCTTCTGCCACATCCACCTTAATGACGCCGCTGGCGATCAGAGAGAACAGCTCATTGCTGGCTTCCTCAAGTTCTTCCCGGTTGGTGATGTAACCCTGCAGGGAAGGGCGCGTGACGTACAGCGAGCCTTTCTGGTTCAGGATGCCGAGATTCACGCCGGTGACAGCACCTGAGGCGTTTCCGAAGCTCACCATCAGCCCACGACGCTGCAGGCAGTCCAGCGATGCCTCCCAGGTGTCTTTCCCAACCGAGTCATACACGACACGCACCTTTTTGCCGCTGGTGATCTCCTTCAGCCGTTCGACAATGCTCTCTTCACGGTAGTTGATCACCTGCCAGGCGCCCGCCTGCAGTGCGCGCTGCGCTTTTTGGGCATTGCCCACGGTGCCGATCAGTTTTGCGCCCAGCGCTTTTGCCCACTGACAGGCGATGAGCCCGACACCACCCGCCGCGGCATGAAACAGGAACTGCTCATCGGGTTTAATTTCATAGGTTTTACGCAGCAGGTAGTAAACGGTTAACCCTTTCAGGAAGGAGGCTGCCGCCTGCTCAAAGGAGATGGCATTAGGCAGCAGGGCGGCTTTATCCGCCGGGACGTTGTGGACGGAGCTGTAAGCGCCCAGCGCAGATTGTGCATACACCACGCGGTCGCCCTCTTTAAGATGCTTAACCGCGCTGCCCACTTTGATGACGAGACCGGCTGCCTCGGTGCCCAGTCCGCTCGGCATCGACGGAGGCGGGTAGAGCCCGCCGCGAATATAGGTGTCGATGTAGTTTATGCCGATGGCTTTGTTTTCAACCTGCACTTCGTTTTCGCCAGGCGCGGTGGGGGTGAACTCCACCGCGTTGAGTACTTCTGGACCGCCGTGCTTAGCAAATTCTATTCGTAATGCCATGATTCCTCCGAGGCAGAGTTGTGGTAACCTTTGTGGTCCCTAATATATAATTAAATATTTATTTAATTATTCGATCTCGGTAACTCCATTCACTATGGCAGGAAACAAACCCTTCAACAAACAGACTGAACCTCGCGAGCGTGATTTCCAGGTCGCAGGGTTAAAAGTCCCGCCGCACTCGATTGAAGCGGAACAGTCGGTGTTGGGCGGTTTAATGCTGGATAACGAACGCTGGGACGACGTCGCCGAGCGCGTGGTGTCTGAGGATTTCTACACCCGTCCGCACCGTCATATCTTTACCGAAATGGCGCGCCTGCAGGAGTCGGGTAGCCCAATTGACCTGATCACGCTCGCGGAATCGCTGGAGCGCCAGGGACAGCTGGACAGCGTCGGCGGGTTTGCCTATCTGGCAGAACTGTCAAAAAACACGCCAAGTGCGGCAAACATCAGCGCTTATGCCGACATCGTGCGTGAACGTGCCGTTGTCCGCGAGATGATCTCGGTGGCGAATGAGATCGCCGAAGCCGGTTTTGATCCGCAGGGTCGCACCAGTGAAGACCTGCTCGACCTTGCCGAGTCCCGCGTCTTCAAAATCGCTGAAAGCCGCGCCAACAAAGACGAAGGCCCCAAAAATATCGCCGACGTCCTCGACGCCACCGTTGCCCGTATCGAACAGCTGTTCCAGCAGCCGCACGACGGTGTGACTGGGGTGAACACCGGTTATGACGATCTCAACAAGAAAACCGCCGGTCTGCAGCCGTCGGATTTGATTATCGTCGCGGCGCGTCCGTCGATGGGTAAAACGACCTTTGCGATGAACCTCGTCGAAAACGCGGCGATGTTGCAGGATAAGCCGGTACTCATTTTCAGTCTTGAGATGCCCTCTGAGCAGATCATGATGCGTTCTCTGGCATCGCTGTCGCGCGTGGACCAGACCCGCATCCGTACCGGCCAGCTCGACGATGAGGACTGGGCGCGCATCTCCGGCACCATGGGCATTCTGCTGGAAAAACGTAACATCTATATTGATGACTCTTCCGGCCTGACGCCGACGGAAGTCCGTTCCCGCGCGCGTCGTATCGCCCGTGAACACGGCGGTATCGGCCTTATCATGATCGACTACCTTCAGCTGATGCGCGTCCCGTCGCTCTCCGACAACCGTACGCTGGAGATCGCCGAAATTTCCCGCTCGCTCAAGGCGTTAGCTAAAGAGCTGCACGTGCCGGTGGTGGCGCTGTCGCAGCTTAACCGCTCTCTGGAACAACGTGCCGACAAGCGCCCGGTCAACTCCGACCTGCGTGAATCCGGCTCCATCGAGCAGGATGCCGACTTAATCATGTTTATCTACCGTGATGAGGTTTATCACGAGAACAGCGACCTGAAAGGGATCGCCGAAATTATTATTGGTAAACAACGTAACGGCCCAATCGGGACGGTACGTCTGACCTTTAACGGACAGTGGTCGCGTTTCGACAACTATGCCGGTCCTCAATATGATGATGAGTAATTTCTAAGGAATTCAAATGCAAGCGGCAACTGTTGTGATTAACCGCCGCGCTCTGCGACACAACCTGCAACGTCTGCGTGAACTGGCCCCCGCCAGCAAGCTCGTTGCAGTCGTGAAAGCGAACGCTTACGGACACGGTCTTCTTGAGACCGCGCGAACGCTCCCCGATGCCGACGCCTTTGGCGTCGCCCGTCTTGAAGAAGCTCTCCGCCTGCGCGCGGGGGGGATTACCCAACCGATTCTGCTCCTCGAAGGCTTTTTCGAAGCCGCCGATCTGCCAACTATCGCGGATCAGCATCTGCACACGGCGGTACACAACGAAGAACAGCTGGCCGCACTGGAAACCGCTGAGCTGAGCGAGCCGGTGACCGTGTGGATGAAGCTTGATACGGGCATGCATCGTTTGGGCGTGCGTCCGGAAAGCGCGGAAGCGTTTTATCAGCGTTTATGCCGGTGTAAAAACGTGCGCCAGCCGGTGAATATTGTCAGCCACTTCGCCCGTGCCGATGAGCCTGAGTGCGGGGCGACCGAGCGGCAGCTGGATATCTTTAATACCTTCTGCGAAGGCAAGCCGGGGATGCGCTCGATCGCCGCATCCGGCGGGATCCTGCTGTGGCCGCAGTCGCATTTCGACTGGGCGAGACCGGGCATCATTCTTTACGGCGTGTCGCCGCTGGAGAATAAACCCTGGGGGCCGGACATGGGTTTTCAGCCAGTCATGTCTCTGGTGTCTACTCTGATTGCCGTGCGCGAACACAAAGCCGGTGAGCCGGTGGGCTACGGCGGCACCTGGATCAGCGAGCGTGATACCCGCCTCGGCGTCGTGGCGATGGGCTATGGCGACGGCTATCCGCGCGCTGCACCCACGGGTACGCCGGTGCTGGTCAACGGTCGCGAAGTGAAGATCGTTGGCCGCGTGGCGATGGACATGATTTGTGTCGATCTGGGGCCTGAAGCCCAGGATAAACCCGGCGACGATGTGGTAATGTGGGGGGAAGGTTTACCCGTTGAACGTATTGCTGAAATCACGAAAGTAAGTGCTTACGAACTTATTACCCGCCTGACGTCTCGGGTGGCGATGAAGTACGTCGACTAACATTTTATTCCAGGGAAGGATAATGTCCCCTTCAGAAATCGCTGCGTGTCTGGCCTATGCTCTCTCCGTCTGGCTGGCCGCCAGAAACAATATCCATACGTGGTGGATAGGTATCATTGGTAGCGGGCTTTATGCCTGGGTCTTCTATTCTGTGCAGCTTTATGCTGACGTTACCCTTCAGTTCTTTTTCATCATAACGAGCATAACCGGCTGGCTGCATTGGCTTAAAGGCAATCATGGAGAGGTCTTGCCTGTTCGTCGTACCAGACCGGGACATTTTTTTATGCTTTTAGCCTGCGCCGTAAGCGTAGCAGCGGCGTACGGGTGGATATTGCATCTCTATACCAATGCATGGGCCCCCTGGCTGGACTCCATCATTTTGACATTCAGTATTCTTGCTCAGTTTATGTTGATGGGACGGCGTCTGGAAAACTGGTACATCTGGCTTGCCGTTAACACGCTGGCAGTACCGCTGTACGCGACGAGAGAACTGTATCTTACCGCCGGTTTATATCTGGTGTTTTGGTTTAATGCGTGGCACGGACTGTATCAGTGGCGCAAGGAGATCCGTGCGCAATGACGCTGTATGCCAACGGCCTGGTGGTAGGCAAATTCGCACCATTACATGCGGGCCATGAAGCGCTTATCAATACGGCACTTGAGCAGTGCGAGACGGTCTGTATCATCAGCTATTCGTCGCCGGAAATACGCGGTTACGAACCTGAAAAGCGGCTTAACTGGTTAACAACGCGCTTCCCACAATGTCGCCACCTCGTGCTTTCGCCGCAAGTGTTGGCTTCATATGGCCTTGCGCCACCGCCACCGAATGACGCTGATGACGATCTTCACCGGCATTACGTTGCAACGCTATGTGAGGACATTCTGCATTGTCAGCCAGAGGCGGTATTTACTGCCGAAGACTATGGAGACGGGTTTGCCACTGTCCTGAGCCAGCGTTTCGGACGACCGGTTGCGCACGTGCGTCTCCAGCGTCAACAGGGACCAGAAGCTCCATCGGGAACGCTCATCCGCTCTGATGTTCATCGTTATCGCAAGATGATGTCCCCTGAGGTGTATCGCAGCTTTGTTTTTCGTATCTGCTTATTAGGTGGAGAATCGACGGGCAAAAGCACGCTTGCAAAGGCACTGGCGCAAACGCTAAACGTTCCGTACGTTGCAGAGTATGGTCGTGAACACTGGGAAAAGAAGAACGGCATCCTTGATCTGGAGGATTTGCTGCATATTGCCCGCGAGCAGGTGCGTCGGGAAGAATCAGCCTGCACGGCGCCTTATCTGGTCTGTGATACGTCACCTTTAACGACCCTGTTTTACGCGCTCGATCAGTTTGGCAGCGCGCCGCAGGCGTTAATGGCGCTTGCTGAACGAGACTATGCACTGGTCGTGCTTTGCGGAGATGATTTTCCGTTTGTGCAGGATGGCACCCGGCAGGGGGAGGCGTTTCGCCACAGACAGCAGGTATGGTATGAAGCAGAGCTATCACAACGAAACATTCCTTTTCTGCGCGTGCAGGGCTCACTGCCTGAACGAATCGATTGCATTTGCCGATATATCGAGTGTCTGGCCTGATATCGCACTCGACCTTCACCTGCTTCCGGTTTATTGTTGAAATCCCTGCCTCATCGAATTCCGGAGAACCATCGCGTGTTTCAGAAAGTTGACGCCTATGCCGGCGACCCTATCCTCTCCTTAATGGAGCGTTTCAAAGAAGATCCTCGCAGCGACAAAGTGAACCTCAGCATCGGTCTGTATTACAACGAGGATGGCATTATTCCTCAATTAAAAGCCGTAGCTGAAGCCGAAGCGCGTCTGAACGCTGTTCCACACGGCGCTTCTCTGTATCTGCCGATGGAAGGGCTAAACGCTTATCGCAACACCATCGCACCGCTGCTGTTCGGCGCCGATCACGCGGTGCTCGCGCAAAAACGCGTGGCGACCATCCAGACGCTGGGCGGCTCGGGTGCGCTGAAAGTGGGCGCAGACTTCCTGAAAAAATATTTCCCGGATTCAGGCGTGTGGGTCAGCGACCCGACGTGGGAAAACCACGTTGCGATCTTCGAGGGCGCGGGCTTTAAGGTGGCGACCTATCCGTGGTTCGACAGCGAAACGAACGGCGTGCGCGTTGACGCGCTGCTGGAAAAACTGAACACCCTGCCGGAGCGCAGTATTGTGCTGCTGCATCCGTGCTGCCATAACCCGACCGGTGCCGATCTCACCAATGCCCAGTGGGATGCGGTGATTGAGGTGCTGAAGGCCCGTAACCTGATCCCATTCCTCGATATCGCCTATCAGGGCTTTGGCGCAGGTATGGAAGAAGACGCCTATGCCATCCGCGCCGCTGCCAGCGCGGGACTGCCTGTTCTGGTGAGTAACTCCTTCTCTAAAATCTTCTCCCTGTACGGTGAACGCGTTGGTGGTCTTTCCGTGGTATGTGAAGACGCCGAAGCAGCCAGCCGCGTGCTGGGCCAACTGAAAGCGACGGTGCGCCGTATCTACTCCAGCCCGCCAAACTTTGGTGCGCAGGTGGTGGCGACGGTTCTCGGTGACGAAACGCTGAAAGCGTCCTGGCTTGGCGAAGTGGAGGCGATGCGTAAGCGCATCCTGTCGATGCGTCAGGAGCTGGTTAATGTCCTGAAAGAGGCTGTGCCTGGGCATAACTTTGATTATCTGCTCAAGCAGCGCGGGATGTTCAGCTATACCGGACTGAGCGCGGCGCAGGTCGATCGCCTGCGCGAAGAGTTCGGCGTCTACCTGATCGCCAGTGGCCGTATGTGCGTGGCGGGCCTGAATGCCGGCAACGTTCACCGCGTGGCGCAGGCGTTTGCAGCTGTGATGTAAGTACTCACTACTTATTATCTCCCTCTCCCTGTGGGAGAGGGCTGGGGTGAGGGCATCAGGCCGCAGAAAATCTTGCCCGGTGGCGGCTGCGCCTTACCGGGCCTACATCACTCATCCACTCTTTGTGATCGTCTTCTTTTTATTCCGCTTCATAAGCAAAAACTCCTTCCCTTCACCTCCCGCTGGGGTTATGGTCGGATAGTTTTTTGACCATTCACTCAAAATAAAACGATAACAAGCTGAATATTCAGGGGAAAATATGCGCAAGATCACACTGGCGCTCAGCGCCGCCTGCTTATTGTTCTCACTTAACAGCGCCGTCGTCGCGCGAGCTTCCGCCCCGACGCCGCTTTACACCGGCACTACCGCCGCCATTCTCGCCGAGCAGGCACCCATTCACTGGGTTTCCGTGGCCCAAATCGAAAACAGCCTGATGGGGCGCCCACCAATGGCCGTGGGCTTCGATATTGACGATACCGTGTTGTTCTCAAGCCCAGGATTCTGGCGCGGCAAAAAAATGTATTCTCCCGACAGCGAAGCGTATCTGAAGAACCCGGAGTTCTGGGAAAAAATGAATAACGGCTGGGACGAGTACAGCATTCCGAAAGAGGTCGCCCGGGCGGTAATTGCTATGCATGTTAAGCGTGGCGACAGTATTTATTTCGTCACCGGTCGTAGCCAGACCAAAACGGAAACCGTCTCCAGAACACTGCAGGACGATTTCCAGATCCCGGCAGCCAACATGAACCCGGTCATTTTTGCCGGTGACAAAGAGGGGCAAAACACCAAAATCCAGTGGCTGGAAAAGAAAAACATCAAAGTGTTTTATGGCGATTCGGATAACGACATTACCGCCGCGCAGGATGCAGGAGCCAGAGGGATCAGGGTGTTACGCGCGTCTAACTCAACCTATCGACCGCTGCCGATGGCCGGAAAGTTTGGCGAAGAGGTGATCGTCAACTCGGAGTACTGAGTCCCTGGCAGCGAGTTTGACTCTTTTTTAATCAAATCTCGCTGCTGCGGGTTTTACCTTTCGTCTTCTTGCTGCACACTTAGAAAGATTCATCTTTCATCACGGAGCAGCCTATGTGGTACCAACAGACCCTGACCTTAAGCGCGAAGCCACGCGGATTTCACCTGGTGACGGATGAAGTCATCGGGCAACTCCGCGACCTGTCGCGCGTCAGAACGGGTTTGCTGCATCTGCTGCTTCAGCATACGTCTGCCTCTCTGACGCTGAATGAAAATTGCGATCCCACCGTCCGGTCTGACATGGAGCGGCATTTTCTGAAGAGCGTCTCGGACAACGCCCCTTACGAGCATGACTATGAGGGGGCAGACGATATGCCTTCGCATATTAAGTCCTCTTTGCTGGGCGTATCGTTGATGCTGCCGGTCCACAACGGGCGGCTGCTGTTGGGCACGTGGCAGGGGATCTGGCTGGGAGAGCATCGCATTCACGGTGGTTCGCGTAAAATTATCGCCACGCTACAAGGGGAATAAAGATGACAATTTCGGAGATACTTCAGTACTGCATGAGCAAGCCCGGCGCGGAGCAGAGCGTCCACAGCGACTGGAAGGCCACGCAGGTTAAGGTGGGGGATGTGCTGTTTGCGATGGTGAAAGAGGTGGAAGGCCGTCCTGCGGCATCGCTGAAAACCAGCCCTGAACTGGCCGATTTACTCCGTCAGCAGCATGATGACGTGAGGCCGAGCCAGCACCTCAATAAGGCGCACTGGAGCACCGTCTATCTGGATGGATCGATTCCAGGCTCACAAATTTACTACCTGGTGGACGCATCCTATCAGCAGGCGGTTGAGCTGCTGCCGGAAACGACCCGACAGCAGCTCTCCGTGTGACAATTACAGCAACGGTTTAAGGAAGCGCGCGGTGTGCGAGGCTTCGCACTCTGCAACGGTCTCTGGCGTACCGGAGACGAGGATTTCACCGCCGCCGCTGCCGCCTTCCGGGCCGAGATCGACAATCCAGTCCGCGGTTTTAATCACGTCCAGGTTATGTTCGATGACCACGATAGTGTTGCCCTGATCGCGCAGTTGATGCAGCACGTCCAGCAGTTGCTGGATGTCGGCAAAGTGCAGACCGGTGGTCGGCTCATCCAGGATATACAGCGTCTGGCCAGTACCGCGTTTTGACAGCTCGCGCGCCAGCTTCACGCGCTGCGCTTCACCGCCGGACAGCGTCGTGGCGGACTGCCCCAGACGAATGTAGGTCAGGCCGACGTCCATCAGCGTCTGCAGCTTACGCGCCAGCGCCGGAACGGCGTCAAAGAACTCGCGCGCCTCTTCGATGGTCATGTCCAGCACTTCGTGGATGGTCTTGCCCTTGTACTTAATCTCCAGCGTTTCGCGGTTATAGCGTTTGCCTTTGCACTGGTCGCACGGCACGTAGATATCCGGCAGGAAGTGCATCTCAACCTTGATCACGCCATCGCCCTGGCACGCTTCGCAGCGGCCGCCGCGTACGTTAAAGCTGAAACGCCCTGGCGTATACCCGCGTGAACGCGCCTCCGGCACACCGGCAAACAGTTCACGCACCGGCGTGAAAACACCGGTATAGGTTGCCGGGTTAGAGCGCGGCGTACGGCCAATCGGGCTCTGGTCGATATCGATAACTTTATCGAAATGCTCCAGCCCCTGAATGTCGCGGTACGGTGCCGGCTCTGCCAGCGTCGCACCGTTTAGCGCGGTCTGTGCAATCGGGAACAGCGTATCGTTGATCAGCGTGGATTTACCGGAGCCGGACACGCCGGTGACACAGGTAAACAGCCCGACGGGCAGGGTCAGGGTGACGTCTTTCAGGTTATTGCCGCGCGCGCCGGTCAGCTTCAGCACTTTTTCCGGATCCGCTGCCACGCGCTGTTTGGGTACATCAATCTTGCGCTTGCCGCTCATGTACTGGCCAGTCAGCGACTCGGGCACCGCCATAATGTCCTTGAGCGTGCCTTCCGCCACCACCTGACCGCCGTGCACGCCAGCGCCCGGGCCGATGTCGATCACGTGGTCAGCGGCGCGAATGGCATCTTCGTCGTGCTCGACCACAATCACCGTGTTGCCGAGATTGCGCAGGTGGATCAGGGTGCCGAGCAGACGTTCGTTATCGCGCTGGTGCAGGCCGATTGACGGCTCGTCCAGCACGTACATCACGCCCACCAGGCCCGCACCAATCTGGCTCGCCAGACGAATACGTTGAGCTTCACCCCCGGAGAGCGTTTCTGCCGAGCGGGAAAGCGTCAGGTAGTTCAGGCCGACGTTCACCAGGAACTTCAGGCGATCGCCAATCTCTTTCAGGACTTTTTCGGCGATTTTCGCGCGCTGGCCAGAGAGCTTCAGGTTATTGAAGAAGTCCATCGCGTGGCCGATGCTCATGTCTGAGATGGTCGGCAGCGCCGTATTTTCCACAAACACGTGGCGCGCTTCGCGACGCAGGCGCGTGCCCTCGCAGGTGGCGCAGGAGCGGTTGCTGATGAACTTCGCCAGCTCTTCGCGCACCGCGCTGGATTCGGTCTCTTTGTAGCGGCGCTCCATATTGTGCAGCACCCCTTCGAACGGGTGGCGACGCACGGAGGTATCACCGCGATCGTTCATGTATTTGAACTCGATGTTCTCTTTGCCAGAGCCGAACAGGATCACTTTGTGTACGTTCGGGCTCAGGCTGGCCCACGGCGCTTCCACGTCGAACTTGTAGTGCTCCGCCAGCGACTTCAGCATCTGGAAGTAATAGAAGTTACGCTTGTCCCAGCCGCGAATGGCGCCGCCCGCTAACGAAAGCTCCGGATTTTGGATCACGCGGTCCGGATCGAAATACTGCTGCACGCCCAGGCCGTCACACGTCGGGCAGGCGCCCGCCGGGTTGTTGAACGAGAACAGGCGCGGTTCCAGCTCGCGCATGCTGTAGCCGCAAATCGGGCAGGCAAAGTTGGCGGAGAAGAGCAGCTCTTCCGCTTTCGGGTCGTCCATGTCGGAGACCACGGCCGTGCCGCCGGAGAGTTCCAGCGCCGTTTCAAACGATTCTGCGAGACGCGTGGCGAGATCGTCACGCACCTTAAAGCGATCAATCACCACCTCGATGGTGTGCTTCTTCTGCAGTTCCAGCTTGGGCGGATCGGACAGGTCACACACTTCGCCGTCAATACGGGCGCGGATATAGCCCTGGCTTGCCAGGTTTTCCAGCGTTTTGGTGTGCTCACCCTTACGCTCTTTGATGATCGGCGCCAGCAGCATCAGGCGCTTGCCTTCCGGCTGCGACAGGACGTTGTCCACCATCTGGCTCACGGTCTGTGCCGCCAGCGGGACGTCGTGGTCCGGGCAGCGCGGCTCACCCACGCGGGCATATAGCAGACGCAGGTAGTCATGGATTTCGGTAATGGTACCGACCGTTGAACGCGGGTTATGCGAGGTGGATTTCTGCTCAATAGAGATAGCAGGGGACAACCCTTCAATGTGGTCGACATCCGGTTTTTCCATCAGCGACAGGAACTGACGCGCGTACGCAGAGAGTGATTCAACGTAACGACGCTGTCCTTCGGCATACAGGGTGTCGAAAGCCAGTGAGGATTTGCCAGACCCCGACAGCCCGGTCACGACAATCAGCTTGTCGCGAGGGATTATCAGGTTGATATTCTTGAGATTGTGGGTGCGGGCGCCCCGAACTTCGATCTTATCCATTCACCTTTCCCGGTTGGAACACGGATTGCCTGGTTTGTTTGAAGGACAAACGGCTGTCAGAAACGGCTAATTATGACACAATTTGACCTGTTTGAATATACAGTATTGGAATGCATTTTCTGATTCGCTGTGTAACAATGTCGAGTTGCGGGAGAACTCTGGAACGTGCTACGCAACTATCAAAGTGCAGCATGGAAATGGTACACTCGCGCGTTTACACTATTAAGAAACGTATTCAGGAGACACGAACATGGCCAGCAGAGGCGTAAACAAGGTGATTCTCGTCGGTAATCTGGGCCAGGACCCGGAAGTACGCTACATGCCGAGTGGTGGCGCAGTTGCCAACATTACGCTGGCTACTTCCGAATCCTGGCGTGATAAAGCGACCGGTGAGATGAAAGAGCAGACCGAATGGCACCGCGTTGTGCTGTTTGGCAAACTGGCCGAAGTGGCCGGTGAGTATCTGCGTAAAGGTTCTCAGGTCTATATCGAAGGCCAGCTGCGCACCCGCAAATGGACCGATCAGTCCGGTGCTGAGAAGTACACGACGGAAGTGGTGGTTAACGTCGGCGGCACCATGCAGATGCTGGGTGGCCGTCAGGGCGGCGGCGCACCAGCAGGTGGCGGCCAGCAGCAGGGCGGTTGGGGTCAGCCTCAGCAACCGCAGGGTGGCAACCAGTTCAGCGGCGGCGCGCAGTCTCGCCCGCAGCAGCAGTCTGCTCCTGCACCGTCTAACGAACCGCCAATGGATTTCGACGACGACATTCCGTTCTGATTTCCGCGTTCCCCAAACAAAAAACCCAGACATCGTCTGGGTTTTTTTATTCCATAAGGGATCAGGTAATCACCATCGGCCAGTCTGGTGGCGTGTGACTCATCGCCTCAACCATCACCACTTTGATATTTTCCCAGACGGCGGCCATATCCAGCAGGGTAATGCCAAGCAGACCCGTTGCAAACCAGCAGGCAGCCCCCAGCCCCAACAGCGTGCTGATGACAGCGAGACCCGCGTAGTCAGATTTACGAAACTGAATGTTCAGCGTGCTGGCCAAAAACATCAGTACCGCACTCAACAAAGGCCAGCGCAGGAGTACCATGCTGGTAGTAATGGTTGCCATAAAACCCATCCTCTATAAAACAGACGAACTGAATGAAACAGAATGTTTTCGTTACATAAGTTGTGTGAACTATATCACGTTTGCTGTTTTATTCGCCAGTCCCGGGATGATGAAAAACGAGCGATTCATAGTTGCCGAGAATCAGTGGGTGCCTGAGTGAAAATATATCTTTGCTGGCTAAGTTCCCCAGTTCCCGCACTCTTTATAATGAATTCATTAAGATAGCAAAACTGATGCAAAAGGACGCACTCTGTACAATGTTTACAGCAATAACCCTATGGCTTATGCTTGAGTGGACAATTAATTTTACTCGCAGCTAACCTTTCAGGTTTTTGAATTTCATTATTTTTTTATTTATTTGTACGTTTTTAATTACACACAACGTTGTTTTTAATTCGCTACGCTGAGATTCAGCCTGCGCGTTGGTTTGTCGATTTTTCGAATCTGAAGAAAGTTGCGTCCGGTTTATCGCCTGATAATCAGCGAAAAAAATGAAAGAAAACCGACGTGAGATTGTTAATGACAGCATGCAGGCATTGCATGCGCTGGCTAAGTTAATGCCCCAGCTTCATGCTCAATGTTCTCTGGCCGACATGCTGGCGACCATCAGTCGCGCGCTGGGCGCAAGCCTTGCCTGGGTCAGCGTTAACGGTGATGACGGGCTGAAGCGCGTGGTGTCCGCCGGGGAGATGACCTGCCATCCCCTCGACGTGGCCGATTTCCTGGCGAACACGCTGCTTCAGCGGCATCATCGATCGTGGCGGGTGGTCTACTGGAAAGAGAATATTGGCCGCACGTTATTTCCTCCTCAGCACCCGGGCTATGCGCAACTGCAAAGCGGTGTGCTGTGCAAGCTTTCAACCCAAAACTGGCACTGCAGCGGCTATTTCTTTTTAGCGTTCGAAGAAAGGCTTTCTTCTTTGCCGATTCTGAAAAATATCGTCGTGGTGCTGGTCGAAAAATTAAAAGACTATTTTGCGGAAATTATTGCCCGAGAAAAAACGGCGCAGGAAATGCAGCGCGTCGTGACGCAATATAAGACGCTCTTTGAACGCGCCCCGGTTTTAATGAACTCTTTCGACAAATTTAACCGCTGCGTGCTGTGGAATGCCGAATGTGAAAAAGTATTCGGCTGGACGATGGCGGAGATCGCGGAACATGCCGATCCGCTTTCGCTGTTTTATCCCGATCCTGAAGAGCGGCGACGGGTAAGAGAGTCGGTCAATGTCTCGCCGCTGAAGGATATGTATGAGTGGCATCCGCTACGCAAAGACGGCACCCCGCTGACGGTGCTGTGGTCAAACATTCTGTTGCCGGACAACTCTATCCTCAATATTGGGCTGGATATCACTGAGCGGAAAAAAGCCGAACAGCAGCTCGAGGTTAAAGCCACCACTGACGATCTCACCGGGTGCTTTAACCGGTCGGCGATTTTGCAGCAGTTGGAGCTTGCGCTGGCCGCCAGTGCCAGGCAGGAGGCTAACAGCCATTTTTGCGTCCTGATGTTTGACCTGGATTTTTTCAAACAGATCAACGACGAGTGGGGACACCCGGTGGGCGATGCGGCGCTTCTTCACTTCTGTAATGCTATCCGTGAGTTGGCCCCTTCAGGCTCCGCATTAGGGCGCGTGGGAGGGGAGGAATTTTTGCTCCTGCTGGCGCAAACTGACGGTAATGGCGCTGCGCAACTGTCCGCCAGGTTGCGCACCGTTCTGCAAACTCATCCGCTGATTGTGGGCGAGAGAACGCTGTCGCTGTCGTTTAGCGCAGGGGTCGTGGAAGTCCGCGGGGGACAGCGGGATACTTCAGCCTTGCTAAGGCGTGCTGATAAAGCGTTATATGAGGCTAAGCATTTGGGGCGAGGAAAAACGGTGGTGGCGGCTGATTATTTATAAATCAGTGAACACAATACACCCGATCAAATAGCATAAAACGTCATGATGACGGTGTGCTTTTTTCATGCTGCCAGAAGTTTGGCTTAATCAACAATCGTCTGTTGTGTTATCTTCCCACCGCCCTTACGGGCTGGATAATTATTTTCCTTAATTGAAACGGAACGAATACTTACAGTTTCACTTACGGGAAAATATTATCGTCATAACGAAATTTAAGATTTTTAATACGAAAAGTCAGTTGCTAACTTCGCATGATTCATGCAACGTAATCACCTGTTTAACACAGCATCCGGCCTTCATTACTACAGGCGTACAACATGCAGGGATATAGGGCGGGAAATGAATCGTAGCGCGCAGCGCAAGATGCTCAGGGTGGTAGGGATCATCATGGTAGTTATGCTGCCGGTGATGCTTGCGCTATGGTTTGCCCAGCTAAGAGCCGTGTCTGAAACAAGCGCCCAGCTACGGACATTTGCTGAACTGGCTTTAGACAAAACAGAGCTGGTTATACAGCAGGTTGATCTGGCCCGGGACGAGGCGGAAAAATATCGGGGCGAGCTTTGCACCCCGGGACACCGTCAATATATGTTGAACGTTGTTCGTGGCCGCCTGTTTGTTGCCGATTTAATTTATGCTGAAGGTCAGAATTTTCTTTGTTCGACCGTTTTTACACCGGATCGTCCCTACGCCATTCCCGTCGCTAATTACACGCGTAAACCTGACGTCGCTATCTATTATTATCGCGATACCCCATTTTATACTGGTTATAAAATGACATATATGCAGCGTGGAAATTATGTGGTGGTCGTTAATCCGCTTTCATACAGCGAAGTCATGTCCGCGGATCATTCTCTCTCGTGGGGTGTATACGACACGGTAACCAATGCTTTCTTTTCCGTCAGTCAGAAAGCCAATGTTTCTTTATTAAATTCGATGATTCGGGATAAGGAATCGGTATTTCAAAAAGATAACCGTTTTTATACGATCGTCACATCACCCAAAAGACCGATTGCGGCCATCGTGTCGACATCGAATAAACGCTTTTATGAAACGCTTTATCATCAGGCGACATTAACGCTGCCGCTGGGAATGATTTGCAGCATTATTATTTTACTGGTCTGGTCCCGCACCCATCGTGAGCTCAATTCGCCAGGGCGTTTACTGCACAGGGCGCTGAACAAACGCCAGCTTTGCGTGCACTATCAGCCGATTATTGATATCAAGAACAACCGGTGTGTCGGCGCGGAGGCGTTATTACGCTGGCCTGGTTTTAACGGGCAGGTGATGAGCCCGGCTGAGTTTATTCCGCTGGCTGAAAATGAGGGGATGAGCGAGCGGATTACGGATTATGTCGTTGAGGAAGTGTTCAGTGATTTAGGCCATTTCCTGGCCGAGCATCCGCATCTCTATATTTCGATTAACCTGTCGGCGACGGATTTCCACTCCTCGCGGCTGATCGCCATGATTTCTGAGAAGGCCCGCCACTATGCCGTCCGCGCGCAGCAAATCAAAATTGAAGTGACGGAACGCGGTTTTATCGATGTGCCTAAAACCACGCCGGTGATTCAGGCTTTTCGTCAGGCGGGGTATGAAGTCGCCATCGATGATTTCGGTACCGGTTACTCGAACCTGCACAACCTCTACTCGCTGAACGTCGATATTCTGAAAATCGACAAATCGTTTATCGATACCTTAACGACCAACAGCACCAGCCACCTGATCGCCGAGCATATTATCGAGATGGCGCAAAGCCTGCGGCTGAAAACCATTGCGGAAGGGGTTGAGACGGCAGAGCAGGTGAGCTGGCTGTTGAAGCGCGGCGTCCAGTTTTGTCAGGGGTGGCACTTCGCGAAAGCGATGCCGCCCCAGGAATTTATGACCTGGCAGCAGCAACCTTTGCACTGAGCGTGATTAATTTAACTGGTGGCGATAGTCGCTCGGCGTGCGGTCAAACTCGCGGCGAAACACGCGGGAAAAGGTTTGTTGCGACACATAGCCAAGATCCATCGCGATATCAAAAATCGGCCGCTGCGTTGAGCGTAGCGCCTGCGCCGCCAGCAGCAGTCTGCGCTGACGAATGTACTCACCCAGCGTCTGATGCATGACCGTACGGAACATTCTCTGTAAATACCATTTCGAATAGCCCGACTTTTTCGCGACCACATCAATGTTCAACGGTTGGTCGATATGGTCATCAATCCATTCAATAAGCGTCTGAATAATCTGCTGATGCGACATAAGGTTGCCCCTCTGTAGATACAACTATCTCGGTTAATTCGTCGTTTTCTCTGCGGGGGAGTATAATTCCTCAAGTTAACTTGAGGTAAAGAGGTTTTATGGAAAAGAGATTGCCGCGCATTAAAGCGCTGTTAACCCCCGGCGAAGTGGCAAAGCGAAGCGGCGTTGCGGTATCGGCGCTCCACTTCTATGAAAGCAAAGGGTTAATTAAAAGCATCCGTAACGGCGGCAACCAGCGTCGCTATACCCGCGACGTGCTCCGATACGTGGCGATTATCAAAATTGCGCAACGAATCGGAATTCCCCTGGCCACGATCGGCGAGGCATTTGGCGTGCTGCCGGAAGGGCACACGCTGAGCCCGAAAGAGTGGAAAGAGCTGTCGTCCCAGTGGCGTGAAGAGCTGGACAGGCGTATTCATACGCTGGTCGCGCTGCGTGACGAACTGGATGGCTGCATTGGCTGCGGTTGCCTGTCGCGCAGCGACTGCCCGCTGCGTAACCCCGGGGACAAACTGGGCGAGCAGGGGACGGGAGCGCGATTGCTGGAAGAGGATTGAGATTGTGCGGCCAGTTTGCCGGGTGGCGGCTGCGCCTTACCCGGCCTACAAAACCGAGAACGTAGGTCGGCAAAACCCCACATACATAAAGAACTAAAGCGCCACAAAGGGCGCTTTAGTTTTTCCCGGTCTTTGTCTTTCTCTCTATCCCGCTGGTTCACGGGAGGGTTTCCCCCGACATCAGCACCCCTCGTGTCGAGCTGGTTGGGGAGGTTCCGGATTGTGCTGACACTTTAATTCTATGCAAGGCCCGTTTTTTCGCCAGCGACGCTGACCGGTTTTTAGCCGAATTTTTTTCGCGGTGTTGTTCAATTTTCTATAGTTAAAAAGTATGAATAACAGGAGAAAGCCATGCTCACGGTACACCACCTAAACCAGTCGCGCTCGCACCGCGTAATCTGGGCGCTGGAAGAACTCGGTCTGCCTTATGAGATCGTTCATTATCAGCGCGAAAAGAACATGCTGGCACCTGAGGCGCTCAAAAAGGTGCATCCGTTGGGCAAATCACCGGTCATCGAAGATAACGGACTGATCCTCGCAGAGTCAGGCGCCATTCTGGAGTATCTGCAGGAAACATACGATGCTGAGTCGCGGCTTAAGCCTTTAGATCCGGCGCATAAGGTGCAGTACCGCTTCTGGCTGCACTACGCGGAAGGGTCGCTGATGCCGCTGCTGTTAATGAAGCTGGTCTTCAACAGCCTCGGCAAGCCGCCCGTGCCGTTTGGTATCCGAACCCTGGGGAAAGCGCTGGGGCAGGGGGTGCAGAAAGCGTACCTCAACCGCCAGCTGGAAACCCATGCACGCTTTATTGAGTCGCACCTTGCTAAAAACAGCTGGTTTGCCGGGGATTCGCTCAGCATGGCCGACATCCAGATGAGTTTCCCGATCTTTGCCCTGCTGGCGCGCGGCGGTATTAATAACCTGCCGCATAGTCAGGCATGGAAAACGAAGGTTGAAAACAGCCCTGGCTGGCAACGAACCCTGGCACAAGGGGGGCCGTTATCCATCCCGGGGGAGGATTGAAATGTAAACAAATTGCGCATAGACGATAACGTTTGCGCATCCTCTGTTTATTTCTTCAGCGTCATAAGTGAATTTTAGCGAAAAACGATAAAGTTCAGTTGAAAAGGGCGTTGATTAGGCTAGATAATCGTTTGCCTTAATTTGACCACCCGTTTGTAAGCGCGGAGCTAAACGTTTGCTTTTTCTGTGACGCCCTTTCGTCGCAAACGCAACACAAGGATTTGACGTTTAGCTGGCAGTGGCGTCTCCACCTCGCTTACGGACTTCCTAAAAAACTCTCAGGGGATGTTTTCTATGTCTACGCCATCTGCGCGTACTGGCGGTTCACTTGACGCCATGTTTAAAATTTCGGCCCGCGGCAGCACCGTGCGCCAGGAAATCGTTGCCGGTTTGACAACGTTTCTGGCGATGGTGTATTCCGTCATCGTTGTGCCGGGCATGCTGGGCAAAGCGGGCTTCCCGCCAGCAGCTGTCTTTGTAGCGACCTGCCTTGTGGCCGGCGTGGGCTCTATCGTGATGGGCCTGTGGGCGAACCTGCCGCTGGCGATTGGTTGCGCCATCTCCCTGACCGCGTTTACCGCGTTCAGCCTGGTGCTGGGCCAGCACATCAGCGTACCGGTTGCTCTGGGCGCCGTGTTCCTGATGGGTGTGCTGTTTACCGTTATTTCAGCGACCGGCATCCGTAGCTGGATCTTGCGCAACCTGCCGCAGGGCGTGGCGCACGGTACCGGCATCGGCATCGGCCTGTTCCTGCTGCTGATCGCCGCCAACGGCGTCGGTCTGGTCATCAAGAACCCGCTGGACGGTCTGCCGGTGGCGCTCGGCCATTTCGCCAGCTTCCCGGTGATCATGTCGCTGATCGGGCTGGCGGTGATTATTGGTCTGGAAAAACTGAAAGTCCCGGGCGGCATTCTGCTGACTATTATCGGCGTTTCCATTGTCGGCCTGATTTTCGATCCGAACGTCCATTTCTCCGGCATTTTCGCCATGCCGTCGCTGAGCGATGACAAAGGCAACTCTCTGATTGGCAGCCTGGATATCGTTGGCGCGCTGAACCCGGTCATCCTGCCAAGCGTGCTGGCGCTGGTAATGACCGCTGTGTTTGACGCGACCGGTACCATTCGTGCGGTGGCCGGTCAGGCGAACCTGCTGGATAAAGACGGTCAGATTATTGACGGCGGCAAAGCGCTGACGACGGACTCCCTGAGCAGCGTCTTCTCAGGCCTGGTGGGCGCAGCGCCTGCGGCGGTGTACATCGAGTCCGCAGCGGGTACGGCGGCAGGCGGTAAAACCGGCCTGACGGCGATCACCGTTGGCGTGCTGTTCATGCTGATCCTGTTCCTCTCTCCGCTCTCCTACCTGGTTCCGGCGTACGCGACCGCGCCAGCGCTGATGTACGTTGGCCTGCTGATGCTGAGCAATGTGGCGAAAATCGACTTTGCGGATTTCGTGGACGCGATGTCTGGCCTGATTACCGCGGTCTTTATCGTGCTGACCTGTAACATCGTGACCGGCATTATGATCGGTTTCGCGTCGCTGGTGATTGGTCGTCTGGTCTCCGGGGAGTGGCGCAAGCTGAACGTTGGCACCGTTGTGATTGCCGTTGCGCTGGTGGCGTTTTACGCGGGCGGCTGGGCAATCTAAATTGGCCTTTGATGCGAAAACGGGTGGCTCAGGCCGCCCGTTTTTATTTTCAGGACTCATCCTGTTGCCTTTTGCGTTACTCTGGTGAAGATAGAATAAAAGGCACGACGCCTTCCGGAGTACATAAGCAACACAGCAAACAGGGAACGCATGGAAATCTTCTTCACAATACTCATCATGACCCTTGTGGTCTCGCTATCCGGGGTGGTTACACGCGTACTGCCCTTTCAGGTCCCCCTGCCATTAATGCAAATTGCCATCGGCGCGCTGCTGGCGTGGCCGACGTTTGGCCTGCACGTGGAATTTGACCCCGAACTGTTCCTCGTGCTGTTCATTCCGCCACTGCTGTTTGCGGATGGCTGGAAAACGCCCACGCGCGAATTCCTTGAGCACGGGCGAGAGATCTTCGGCCTGGCGCTGGCGCTGGTGGTGGTCACCGTCGTCGGGATTGGTTTTCTGATCTACTGGACGGTACCGGGCATTCCGTTAATTCCTGCCTTTGCGCTGGCCGCCGTACTGTCGCCAACCGATGCCGTGGCGCTGTCCGGTATTGTGGGCGAAGGCCGCATTCCGAAGAAAATCATGGGGATTTTACAGGGTGAGGCGCTGATGAATGACGCCTCCGGCCTGGTTGCCCTGAAGTTTGCCGTGGCCGTTGCGATGGGCACGATGGTCTTTACCGTCGGCGGCGCGACGCTGGAGTTCTTTAAGGTAGCCATCGGCGGTATTCTCGCGGGCTTCGTGGTGAGCTGGCTGTACGGCCGCTCATTGCGCTTCCTCAGCCGCTGGGGCGGCGATGAACCCGCGACGCAGATCGTGCTGCTGTTCCTGCTGCCGTTCGCCTCTTATCTGATTGCCGAACATATCGGCGTGTCGGGCATTCTGGCGGCAGTGGCGGCAGGGATGACCATCACCCGCTCCGGCGTGATGCGCCGCGCGCCGCTGGCCATGCGTCTGCGTGCAAACAGCACCTGGGCCATGCTGGAGTTTGTCTTTAACGGCATGGTGTTCCTGCTGTTGGGCCTGCAGCTGCCGGGCATTATGGAATCCTCGCTGGTGGCGGCCGAAGCCGATCCGAACGTTGAAGTCTGGATGCTGTTTACCGACATCGTGCTGATCTACCTTGCGCTGATGCTGGTGCGTTTCGGCTGGCTGTGGACGATGAAAAACTTCAGCGTCCGCTTCCTGAAGAAAAAGCCGATGGAGTTTGGTTCGTGGACAACGCGTGAACTGCTGATTGCCTCTTTTGCGGGCGTACGCGGGGCGATCACCCTTGCCGGTGTCCTCTCCATTCCGCTGCTGCTGCCGACGGGCGACGTCTTCCCGGCGCGTTACGAGCTGGTGTTCCTGGCGGCGGGCGTCATTCTGTTCTCACTGTTTGTCGGCGTGATTATGCTGCCGATTTTACTCCAGCATATTGATGTCGGTGATTCGACCCAGCAGCACAAGGAAGAGCGCATTGCGCGTGCAGCGACCGCCGAAGTGGCGATTGTCGCCATCCAGAAAATGGAAGAGCGTCTGGCCGCGGATGCGGAAGAGAACATCGATAATCAGCTGCTGACGGAAGTGAGTTCCCGCGTAATTGGTAATCTTCGCCGCCGCGCGGACGGGCGTAACGATGTGGAAAGCTCGCTGCAGGAGGAGAACCTGGAACGCCGGTTCCGTCTGGCAGCGCTGCGCTCAGAGCGTGCCGAACTGTACCACCTGCGCGCCACGCGCCAGATCAGCAACGAGACGCTGCAAAAGCTGCTGCACGATCTGGACCTGCTGGAAGCGCTGTTGATAGAGAATCAGTAGCGCTGTTTTGCCGGGTGGCGGCTTCGCCTTACCCGGCCTACGGTTCGAACGTAGGCCGGTAAGCGCAGCGCCACCGGGCACTATTCAGACCGTACCCAAAACCCCTCACAACACTGCAGCCACGCCTGCGCGCTCTGCGACAAATAGACCCCTTCACGCCAGATCATCCCTAACTGCCAGTGCAGATCGCTCTCCAGTGGGATCCAGCGCAGCGTGTTTTTATCCAGACGCTCGCAAATCGGCTGCGGCAGAATGGCAATCCCCACGCCGGCCTGCACCATCGCTGCCAGGAAATCCCATTGTCCGCTGCGTACCGCAATGCGCGGCTTGACGTTATGCTGGTTAAACAGCGTCATCAGCTGGCGGCTGAGGGCGAAGTCTTCGTTGTAGATCAGCAGAGGGTGCTCGCCGAGCAGTTCAGGCTTCACCGACTCCCTCTTTAGCCAGTCGCCGGAGCGGGGCACCAGCACGCACAGCGGGTGGCTAAAGAGCGGAAGCGTCGCCAGGCCGCTCTCTTCCTCAACGGGGAGGGCGGTCATTGCCACGTCGAGCTCGCCGTTAGTGACCGCTTGTTGGACGGTTAACCCACCAAACTCCGAAATCTTCAGCTCTACGCCGGGATAACGCTGGCGAAACAGGCTAATCGGTCCGGCCATCATCATGCCGACCATCGGGGGAATGCCGAGGCGAAGCACCCCTTTGGTCAGATGATTAATATCGTCCAGCTCTGCTTCCAGCTGGCGGAACTCCGCCAGAATCGCCAGTCCGCGTTCGAACACCACGCGTCCGGTGTCGGTCAGCAGCAGCTTGCGCCCGTCGCGGATCAGCAGGGTACAGTTCAGTTCATCTTCGAGGTTTTTCAGCATCTTGCTGATGGTGGGCTGGGTAACAAACAACTTCTCCGCTGCGCGGGTAAAACTTTGCTGACGAACCACTTCGACAAAATAGCGCAGCGTTCTTATGTCCATGATTATTCCTCGAAACTATACCTTTGATGATTTTAATTCATTTCAGTCCACACCGTGCGCTCACTATACTGGCGCCTCGTCTCATTTTTGAGGAAAACCCCCATGGCCGTGGCGTTAAGCCGTGTTACGCCTGCCGTTGTACAACGACTCCAGGTCCCGGTTCAGGTACTGCTCTACGCGGGACTGTTTGTTTTCGCCGAATATCTTGTCGGCTGGCTCCACCTGCCGTTGCCTGCCAACCTGGTGGGGATGCTGTTGATGCTGACGCTCATCCTCTGTCGCGTGATCCCCCTTAACTGGGTGCGCGCCGGGGCGCGCTGGCTGCTGGCGGAGATGCTGCTGTTCTTTGTTCCTGCCGTGGTGGCGGTGGTGAACTATGCGCAACTGCTGATGGTGGACGGCTGGCGAATCTTTGCGGTGATCGCGCTGAGTACGTTGATGGTGCTGGGGGCGACCGCCTGGGTCGTGGATAAAGTCTACCGGTTTGAAATCAGCAGGCACAAACATGACTAACTTTCAGATCAGCGTCTTGTGCCTGATCGCGACGCTCGGGATCTACTTCGCCAACAAGCGGCTGTATCGCCGATTTCATGCGCTGCCGCTGATGCCGCTGGTCTTCACGCCGATCCTGCTGGTGCTGATGCTGGTCTTCGGCCACATTTCCTGGCAGAACTACATTGGTGAATCCCACTGGCTGCTGTGGCTGCTCGGCCCGGCGACCATCGCCTTTGCCGTGCCCGTTTATGACAACCTGGCGATTATCAGGCGCCACTGGATGTCGCTCAGCGCAGGCGTGATCACCGCCACGGTGGTCGCGGTCTGTAGCTCCGTCTGGCTGGCGAGACTGTTTACGCTGCCCGATGAAATTCAGCGCAGCCTGGCCGTGCGCTCGGTGACCACGCCGTTTGCGCTGGCGGCGGCTAAACCCCTCGGCGGACAGCCGGATCTGGTGGCGCTGTTTGTGGTGGTGACGGGCGTCTTCGGGATGGCAGTGGGCGATATGCTCTTTCTGCGGCTTTCTATTCGGGAAGGAATGGCCAAAGGCGCGGGATTTGGCGCGGCGTCGCACGGCGCGGGCACGGCACGTTCCTATGAGCTGGGCCAGCAGGAGGGCGTTGTCGCGAGCCTGGTGATGATGCTGTCGGGCGTGGTGATGGTGCTGGTTGCGCCGCTGGTGGCGTGGGTGATGTTTTAAGCTCCCCGACCAGAATGGCCGGGGAGAAAGGTTTAGTGCGCGCGGCCCTGCTCAACGCCAAGACCGGTTTGTGAACGAATAAACTGGGCGCGGAATTTCTCGCGCTCCAGGTTACCCTCCGGCGAATTGTCGGTGGCCGAGAAGACCCAGATACCGATAAACGCCACGGCAATGGAGAACAGCGCCGGGTATTCATACGGGAAGATGGCGCTGGCGTGACCGAGGATCTGCACCCAGATTGTCGGGCCCAGAATCATCAGAATCACCGCCGTCAGCAGCCCCAGCCAGCCGCCAATCATCGCGCCACGGGTGGTCAGTTTCGACCAGTACATGGAGAGCAGGATAATCGGGAAGTTACAGCTTGCCGCGATGGAGAAGGCCAGCCCCACCATAAAGGCGATGTTTTGCTTCTCGAACAGAATGCCCAGCAGGATCGCCACAACGCCCAGCACCAGCACGGTGATTTTGGAGACTTTCAGCTCATCGCGCTCGCTCGCGCCTTTGCGGAAGACGTTGGCGTAGAGGTCATGCGAAACCGCAGACGCCCCGGCCAGTGTCAGACCCGCAACTACCGCAAGAATGGTGGCGAAGGCCACGGCAGAGATAAAGCCGAGGAACAGGTTGCCGCCCACCGCGTCGGCCAGATGCACCGCCGCCATGTTGTTACCGCCAATCAGCGCGCCCGCGGCATCTTTAAATGCCGGGTTTGCCCCCACCAGCATGATCGCGCCAAAGCCGATGATAAAGGTCAGGATATAGAAGTAGCCCATGAAGCCGGTAGCGTAGAAGACGCTCTTGCGCGCTTCACGCGCATCGCTCACGGTGAAGAAGCGCATCAGAATGTGCGGTAAACCTGCGGTACCAAACATCAGGCCCAGACCGAGCGACAGGGCAGAAATCGGGTCTTTCACCAGCCCGCCCGGGCTCATAATGGCTTCCCCTTTCGGATGGACCGCCATGGCCTCGGTAAACAGGTTATTGAAGCTGAACCCGACGTGCTTCATCACCATAAAGGCCATAAAGCTGGCGCCGAACAGCAGCAATACCGCTTTGATGATTTGCACCCAGGTGGTGGCCAGCATGCCGCCGAACAGGACGTACATCACCATCAGCACGCCCACCAGTACCACCGCGATGTGGTAGTTCAGGCCGAACAGCAGCTCGATCAATTTACCCGCGCCCACCATCTGCGCGATCAGATACAGTGCCACCACCACCAGCGAACCGCAGGCGGAGAGGGTGCGAATCGGCCCCTGCTTCAGGCGATACGAGGCCACGTCGGCGAAGGTATAGCGACCCAGGTTGCGCAGGCGCTCGGCAATCAGGAACAGAATGATCGGCCAGCCGACGAGGAAGCCGAGGGAGTAAATCAGGCCGTCATAGCCGGAGGTGTAGACCAGCGCGGAGATCCCGAGGAACGAGGCGGCGGACATAAAGTCACCCGCAATCGCCAGGCCGTTCTGGAAGCCGGTAATGTTGCCGCCTGCGGTGTAGTAGTCGTTGCGGGAGCGCACGCGTTTCGACGCCCAGTACGTAATGTACAGCGTCAGCACCACGAAAATCAGGAACATGATAATCGCCTGCCAGTTGGTTGGCTGGCGCTGTACCTCGCCGGTAATGGCATCCGCCGCGTGGGCGGCAAAGGGAAGTGTGGCGGCTAGCGCCGTCAGGACTCGCTTCATGATGCTTTTACCTCTTGCAGTACCGCTTTATTAAGACGATCGAATTCACCGTTCGCGCGCCAGACGTAGACGCCGGTGAGCACAAATGAAATCACGATCACGCCAATGCCAATGGGAATACCGCGCGTCACGCTGGTCCCCTCGTGCAGCGGGGTGCCCAGCCAGTGCGGCGCAAAGGCGATCAGCAGAATAAAGCCGACATAGATAATCAGCATGATGATGGAAAGGGTGAAGGCAAACCGTTGCCGCTTATCGACGAGCTCCCTGTAGTGCGCACTATTCTCTATCTGCTGACAAATATGGTCATTCATCACAGAGTCTCCAAAGGTAAGGTTGGTTTGTTTTTATCCCCTCTCCCCTATGGGGAGAGGGTGAGGGGAGGAAGGTGCGGTCTGATGCCCTCACCCAGGCCCTCTCCCACGGGGAGAGGGAGAAAAGATTACGATGGCATTGCGATGGCCTGCTTCTCTTCGAGCAGTTTTTCCACCACGCCAGGATCCGCGAGCGTTGAGGTATCACCGAGGTTGCTGGTGTCCCCTGCCGCGATTTTGCGCAAGATACGGCGCATGATTTTGCCGGAGCGGGTTTTCGGCAGCGAGTCGGTCCAGTGCAGCACGTCCGGCGTGGCCAGCGGGCCAATCTCTTTACGCACCCAGTTGCGCACTTCGGTGTACAGCTCTGGCGACGGCTCTTCCCCGTGGTTCAGAGTGACATAGGCGTAAATCGCCTGGCCTTTGATGTTGTGCGGAATACCGACAACGGCCGCTTCGGCAATCTTCGGATGCGACACCAGCGCCGATTCAATCTCCGCGGTGCCCAGACGGTGGCCGGAGACGTTCAGCACGTCGTCCACGCGTCCGGTGATCCAGTAATAACCGTCTTCATCACGGCGCGCGCCGTCGCCGCTGAAGTACATGTTTTTAAAGGTCGAGAAGTAGGTCTGCTCGAAGCGATCGTGATCGCCGAACAGGGTACGCGCCTGACCCGGCCACGAGTCTGTGATCACCAGGTTGCCTTCGGTGGCGCCTTCCAGCGGGTTGCCTTCGTTATCCACCAGCGCAGGCTGCACGCCGAAGAACGGACGGGTTGCCGAGCCTGCTTTCAGCTGCGTGGCGCCCGGCATTGGGGTGATCATGAAACCGCCGGTTTCGGTCTGCCACCAGGTGTCCATGACCGGGCATTTCTCGTTGCCGATTTTCTTCCAGTACCACTCCCAGGCTTCCGGGTTAATCGGCTCGCCCACGGAACCAAGTATGCGCAATGAAGAGCGATCGGTGCCTTCGATGGCTTTATCGCCTTCCGCCATTAATGCGCGGATCGCCGTAGGCGCGGTGTAGAGAATATTGACCTGATGCTTGTCGACGACCTGGCACATACGCGCCGGGGTCGGCCAGTTCGGTACGCCTTCAAACATCAGCGTTGTTGCGCCACAGGCCAGCGGGCCATACAGCAGATAGCTGTGCCCGGTGACCCAGCCCACGTCGGCAGTACACCAGTAGATGTCGCCCGGGTGGTAGTCGAAGACGTATTTGAAAGTGGTGGCCGCGTAGACCAGATACCCGCCAGTGGTGTGCAGCACGCCTTTCGGTTTGCCGGTTGAGCCAGAGGTGTAAAGAATGAAGAGCGGATCTTCCGCATTCATCTCTTCAGGCTGATGCTGGTCGCTCGCTTTTTCAATCAGGTCGCTCCACCACAGGTCGCGCCCCTCGTGCCAGTCGATTTTGCCGCCGGTACGCTTAAGGACGATGACGTTGCTGACCGTTTTGACGTTCGGGTTTTTCAGCGCTTCGTCGACGTTTTTCTTGAGTGGGATACCGCGTCCTGCACGCACGCCTTCATCGGCGGTGATCACCAGTTTTGAGCTTGAATCGACAATACGACCCGCAACCGCCTCTGGCGAGAACCCGCCAAAGATAACCGAGTGAATGGCGCCGATACGCGCGCAGGCCAGCATGGCCACCGCCGCTTCCGGCACCATCGGCATATAGATTGCGACCACGTCGCCTTTTTTAATGCCTTTATCCAGCAGGACGTTGGCAAAGCGGCACACGTCGCGGTGCAATTCTTTATAAGTAATGTGTTTGCTCTGCGAGGCATCATCGCCTTCCCAGATAATCGCCGTCTCGTTCCCGCGCGCGGCAAGGTGACGGTCAAGGCAGTTCGCCGCCAGGTTCAGCGTGCCATCTTCATACCATTTAATGGAGACGTTACCGGGCGCAAAGGAGGTGTTCTTCACCTTCTGATAAGGTTTGATCCAGTCCAGGATATGGCCCTGCTCACCCCAGAAGGTGTCCGGGGCGGTGATAGATTGCTGATATTTCTCGTGGTACTGCTCCGGGTTGATCAGGCAACGGTCCGCAATGTTTGCGGGAATGTCATGTTTGTGTATTTGGCTCATGGCTTTTTTTCTCCTTGTAAGATGTTAATAATATGTCGCAAAAACGTTAATAGTAGGGGCTTTACAAGCTTTGTTTATTATTTGGGCTACAGATCACGCATTGTTTGAACAGGTTGAAAAATGAGCGAATGAAACTTTGAAGGAAAATAATTTATGCTGACGATTATTCACATTTATGTTTAAAAAAGCGTTTTTATAACAAAAGGTTATTTATTAGAAACAGGAGAAACTCCCGTCACGGACGCTTTTACGAGTGAAATGCGTCGTTCTTTAAGGCTTGCGCAACAGGCCGCGCAAATGATACTCATACGCCGCGTTAAAAAATCCCATAAATCGACGCAACACAATTCATACCCTATCAGTATGTCCCCCTATTCATGCAGTTTGAGTGAATAAGGCGCTTCATTGAGGAAGTCAGTTTCTATGAAAAACGTTAAAGTCAGCCTGGCCTGGCAGATCTTAATTGCCCTTGTGCTGGGCATCTTGCTGGGCAGTTACCTCCACTATCACAGCGACAGTCGCGACTGGCTGATTGCGAACCTGCTTTCACCGGCAGGGGATATCTTTATTCATCTGATCAAGATGATTGTGGTACCGATTGTGATCTCGACGCTGGTGGTGGGTATTGCGGGCGTCGGCGATGCGAAGCAGTTAGGTCGTATTGGTGCGAAAACCATTATCTATTTCGAAGTGATCACTACGGTTGCGATCATTCTCGGTATCACCCTGGCGAACGTGTTCCAGCCGGGTTCCGGGATTGATATGTCGCAGCTGGCTACGGTGGATATTTCGAAATACCAAAGTACAACCGCTGACGTGCAGAGCCATGCGCACGGCCTGATGGGCACTATCCTTTCTCTGGTACCGACCAACATCGTGGCCTCGATGGCGAAGGGCGAGATGTTGCCTATTATCTTCTTCTCGGTCCTGTTTGGTCTGGGGCTCTCCTCTCTGCCCGCGACGCACCGCGAACCGCTGGTGACCGTGTTCCGCTCTATCTCCGAGACCATGTTTAAAGTGACCCACATGGTGATGCGTTACGCGCCGGTAGGGGTGTTTGCGCTTATCGCCGTCACCGTGGCGAACTTCGGTTTTGCCTCCCTCTGGCCGCTGGCGAAGCTGGTGATTCTGGTGCACTTCGCGATCCTGTTCTTTGCGCTGGTGGTGCTGGGCATCGTGGCGCGTCTGTGCGGGCTGAGCATCTGGATCCTGATCCGTATCCTGAAAGATGAGCTGATTCTGGCCTACTCCACGGCAAGCTCTGAGAGCGTGCTGCCGCGTATTATTGAGAAGATGGAAGCCTACGGCGCGCCAGCGTCGATCACCAGCTTCGTGGTGCCGACCGGTTACTCCTTTAACCTGGATGGTTCCACGCTGTATCAGAGTATCGCCGCTATCTTTATTGCGCAGCTGTATGGCATTGACCTGTCGCTGTGGCAGGAGATCGTCCTGGTGCTGACGCTGATGGTGACCTCAAAAGGTATCGCAGGCGTACCGGGCGTTTCGTTCGTGGTGCTGCTGGCGACGCTGGGCAGCGTCGGTATTCCGCTGGAAGGCCTGGCCTTTATCGCGGGCGTGGACCGTATCCTCGACATGGCGCGTACGGCGCTGAACGTGGTGGGTAATGCACTGGCGGTGCTGGTTATCGCCAAGTGGGAACACAAATTCGATCGTAAAAAGGCGCTGGCGTATGAACGCGAGGTGCTGGGTCGTTTTGATAAGACTGCCGATCGGTAATCTCTTAAGCCCGGTGGCGCTGCGCTTACCGGGCCTACGGGTCTTGTAGGCCGGGTAAGGCGAAACCGCCACCCGGCACTTTACTCCCCACTCAACGCATCAAACTCTTCACATCCCGTATCAAACCCTTCAGTACAGCTCAGGTTCAACCAGTACAGTGCTTTCTGCTTATTTGGCGTGATAAAGCCTTTCTCACCCTGCCTGAACAACATCCCTGCCCAGTACTCGGCGTAGCCGGTACGCGAAAGGGCTGAACTCCGCTTGAACCACGAGGCGGCCTGCACATCATCCTGCGCCACCTCGACGCCGTTGGCATAAATCAACCCCAGCAGCAGCTGTGCATCGACCGCAGAGTCACTGTCAATATCTTCGGTTGCCGTTTGCAGCAGTCTGATAGCCTGCGGATAGTCCGTTTTCCCCGCCTGAGTATTTACCAGAATGCGCGCCAGCATGATCGCGCCGCGTTTGCTGCCAGCAATGTTTGCCTGTTGGGCCAGGGCTTTGGCCTGTGCGTAATCTCCCTGCGTAAAGAGGATTTGCGAGAGCAACCCCATGGCGTCGACATCGCCGCCTTTCGCGGCTTTCTCGGCCCACAGCGCGGCCTGCTTGCTGTCGCCGGAGCTGAAGTACGTATCGGCAAGATAATACTGGGCACGCGCATCACCGGCTTCCGCCTGTTTCCGATACTGGCTGCCTATCTCATCCGCGCGGGCGAAGGACGTTAAAAACACTAACAACAGAAAAATGGCTTTCATGGATTCTTATCATCTGGGTACACGCCGCGCAGTATAATCGCGGGCGCAAAAGAAAAAAATGGGTGCATTAAGACCTCAGCATCCTACAAGCCGGGCGGAACCGTTGTTCCGCCCATAGAGGTTAGCCTGGGTTGCAGGCTAATTTAGCCGCCACCTCCTGATGTTCACTCTTTATTGAAAACTCGCAGAGCTTACCGCGAGTAATAAAGGTAAAGATCACTATCGTCAGGCAAACAATAAAGACGATGCCTAACGCAGTTTTTAATGGCGTCATGCCTTTTACTCCTTGTCAAAAAAAGAATAAGAGGCTACTCTCAACCTGTTGGGAGTTGAGGGAGTAGCCTCGGGTAAATGAAAATTTCCCGGGGCTTTCTACTTTCTGTCCCTCAACAATGCTCAAGACAGAAAGTCTTAAGCACCCGCCGCATATCTTATCTCTCTGAATTAAAATGCAAAGATGTAATTTCTTTTCGCGAAAATTACATTATTTCTGCGAGCCGCTTTCCAGAATAATAATTTCTATTTCTTATGAATTAATCGGAAATAAAAAGGGAGTGAATATATCACTCCCTTTATTCATCGATGAATTAACGGCTTCAACCCATTGCGCTTTCGCGCAGTCGGGCTTTTAGCTTGTTATATTCGTCGATCACGTACTGTTCCGCCGCGTGCTGATCCGCAATCGGCTCAACGTTGACGGCGCAGTATTTATACTCCGGCGTTTTGGTTATCGGGCTTAAGTTCTCCGTCACCAGCTCGTTGCAGGCACCAATCCACCACTGATAGGTCATATAGACCGCCCCTTTGTTTGGACGATCGCTGACCTGCGCACGGGTGATGATCCGCCCTTTGCGCGAATTCACCCACACCAGCGCCTCGTCCTCAATACCAAGGCGTTCCGCATCGGCGGTGTTGATTTGCGCATAGCCCGGTTCGTCCGCCAGTGCCGCCAGCGCGGCGCAGTTGCCGGTCATCGAACGACAGGAGTAGTGGCCCACTTCACGTACGGTGGAGAGCACCATTGGATACTCATCGGTGAGTTTATCAATGGGCGCGACCCAGTCGCAGGTGAAGAATTGCGCCAGCCCGTTCGGGGTGTCGAATTTCTCCTTAAAGAGATAGGACGTGCCTTGATCGGCCTCCGACTCATCCCGGCACGGCCACTGGATGTATCCCAGCTCACCCATTTTTTCATAGGTGGCGCCGTAGAAGTCCGGACACAGGCTGCGCAACTCGTCCCAGATCTCCTGGGTGTTGTTGTAGTGCATCGGGTAGCCCATACGGGTGGCGATTTCGCTGATAATCTGCCAGTCCGTTTTCAGATCCCACTTCGGCTCGACCGCCTTGAAGAAGCGCTGGAAGCCGCGGTCGGCCGCGGTGTAGACGCCTTCATGCTCGCCCCAGGAGGTCGACGGTAAAATGACATCCGCCGCCGCCGCGGTTTTGGTCATGAAGATATCCTGGACAATCACCAGTTCCAGATCCTCAAATCCTTTACGCACTGCAGAGAGCTCGGCGTCGGTCTGAAGCGGATCTTCACCCATGATGTAGGCCGCACGCACTTCGCCGTGCGCCGCGCGGTGCGGCAGCTCGCTGATGCGGTACCCGGTGTGTTCCGGCAGGCTTTCCACGCCCCAGGCCTTCGCGAATTTGGCGCGGTTCTCCGGGAATTTCACGTACTGGTAGCCAGGATAAGTATCCGGCAGCGCGCCCATATCGCAGGCGCCCTGCACGTTATTCTGACCGCGCACCGGGTTCACGCCAACGTGGGCTTTACCCAGATTACCGGTCAGCATCGCGAGGCTGGTCAGCGAGCGCACGGTCTCCACGCCCTGGTAGAACTGGGTCACGCCCATGCCCCAGAGGATGGCGGCGGTTTTCGCTCCGGCATACATTCTGGCCGCCTGACGGATCGCCTGCGCGCTGACGCCGGTTATCGCTTCAACCGACTCTGGCGTGTAGCCTTCGACTATTTTCTTATACTCTTCAAAGCCTTCCGTACGGGTCGCGACAAACGCCTGGTCGTACAGGTTCTCCTCAATGATGACGTGTCCCATTGCGTTCAACAGCGCGATGTTCGAGCCGTTTTTCAATGCAATGTGCATATCCGCAATGCGCGCGGTTTCAATTTTGCGCGGATCGCAGACGATGATTTTCGCCCCATTCTGTTTAGCGCGAATAACGTGGTTCGCGACGATAGGGTGAGAATCCGCCGGGTTATAACCAAAGATGAAGACGAGATCGGTATTATCTATCTCGTTGATGGCATTACTCATTGCGCCGTTACCGACCGACTGGTGCAGACCTGCAACCGATGGGCCGTGTCAGACGCGAGCGCAGCAGTCGACGTTATTGGTACCAATAACGGCGCGCGCGAATTTTTGCATCACATAGTTGGTTTCATTTCCCGTCCCGCGGGAAGAGCCGGTAGTCTGGATGGCATCCGGGCCATACTTGGCCTTGATGGCGCTCAGGCGCGTGGCGACGTAATCCAGCGCCTCGTTCCAGGAGACGGCTTCCAGCTTGCCGCCGCGCTCGCGGCGGATCATAGGGGTTTTCAGGCGCGGGGTAAGGATTTGGGTATCGTTAATAAAATCCCAGCCGTAGTAACCTTTCAGGCACAGCGTGCCCTGGTTGGTTTTCCCCTGTGCGGCCTCCGCCCGGACGATTTTGCCGTTATCGACCACCAGGTGGATCTTGCAACCTGAGGCACAATAAGGGCAAACCGTGACGACTTTTTTCATCAGTCTGCTCCAGTTAATCGAATCGTTCGCACCCACTATGCAGCTTCTATGCCATGTTTTTTGTATGGGTATCCCCTGACTTTACGGCCCATTCGGGGTGAAAACCCTGACAAAAAGCAGCCAATCGTCAAAATTGACGTGTCGACAGGGCGGCGGATGTGACATGGGTTGAATTTCCGTCACTGAAAAAACCTTTTGACTGGAGCCGACGGCAGAATAGTTCAGACTTAACATAATCCCCTGACGGAAGCATACGATGAAACCGGCGATTCTGGTGGTTGATGACGATACGGCAGTCTGCGAACTGCTTCAGGACGTGCTGAGCGAGCACGTCTTTAGCGTGCTTGTCTGCCATAACGGCCAGGATGCGCTGCGCCAGGTGCAGCAGGAGCCGAATATCGCGCTTGTGCTGCTGGATATGATGCTGCCGGATATCAACGGCCTGCAGGTTCTGCTGCAGTTGCAAAAGCAGCGTCCGGCGCTACCGGTTGTGATGTTAACCGGGCTGGGCAGCGAGTCAGACGTGGTGGTGGGGCTGGAGATGGGGGCCGACGATTATATTGGCAAACCGTTCAACCCGCGCGTGGTGGTTGCCCGCGTGAAAGCGGTGCTGCGCCGTACGGGCGTGCTGGCGGCGGAAGCTCCCGCAGCGCCCGTCGCGGGTATTGCGTTTAACGGATGGACGCTTGATACCACCCGCTGCGAGCTGAGCGATCCGCAGCGTAATCCCGTGCCCTTAACCCAGGGCGAGTACGGCCTGCTGCTGGCGCTCACGCAAAATGCCCGTCGGGTGCTGAGCCGTGACAGGCTGCTCGAGCTGACCCACAGCGAAAGCGCCGACGTGTTCGATCGCACGATTGACGTGCTGATCATGCGCCTGCGCCGGAAAATAGAGGCTAACCCGCATCAGCCCGCGCTTATCAAAACGATCCGCGGGCTGGGTTACGTGTTTGCCACCGATGTGAGCCGGCCCGAACAGGCGGCATAAGGCTTACGTTATCGCCGGAACAATGATGGCGGCAAAGATTGCAGCGATGCACAGATACTTGAGGGCGTAATAGGCCTTACGGTTTCTTTTTTTCAGACGCTGCCCCCGCTCGCGACCTGCATGAACGTATTTAAAAATACGGTTAATGCCGCCAGTGCTGTCATTCTCGTCATTCGGTGAGCTGGCAGCAGACATTAGCGTGGTTCCCACCCAATGGTTAACCGCCTGCGCCCAGCGCCATTTCATCGGACGCTCAATATCGCAGAAGAGAATAATGCGCGTTTGATCCGTTTTATTCTCTGCCCAGTGGACGTAGGTCTCATCAAAAATAACGGCTTCACCATCCCGCCAGCTGTGGCGCTGCCTGTCGACTTCAATAAAGCAGCGTTCGTCATTCGGTGTGAATAAGCCCAGATGGTAACGAACCGAGCCCGCGTAAGGGTCCCGGTGCTTGCCAAGCTTCGCTCCCGCCGGCAGCTCGGCAAACATGGCCGCCTTCACTGAGGGGATTTCACTTACCAGCCGGGTCGTCACCGGGCATAAAGACTGCGCGGAGGGATGGGCATCGGCATACCACTTCAGATAAAAACGTTTCCAGCCGCGTTTAAAAAAGGTGTTAAAGCCAGCGTCGTTATTATTTTCCGCTGCCTTAATATGATGCTGCAAACGCAGCGCCTCTTCGCGAATAACCAGCCAGTTTTCCGTCAGCTTATTTAATTCCGGGAAGCGTTCTGTTTCAAAGAAAGGCTGCCTGGCGGGCAGGGAGGAAAACGCCGTCATAAACATATTGATGGGTGCCATGAACGTCGAATGGTCGAAGAGCTGACGAGAAAGCGTCTGTTTTTCTTTGCCGCGTGAATGCGCATAAATAACGCTGATAATGAAAATACCGATGATGATGGCTGCGAACATTTTTCCCTTGTCCTCTTTCTATCTCATTTCGGAAAAGTGTGCGGACAGTGTACTGCCCACGCCGAATATGCCAGATGGAGAGAGTGTAGTTCGGGGATGTAAAATTCATAGAACTGTAATGAAATATCGCAATTATTGTTAAATTACACGCTCTCGCGAATAAACGCCTGCAGCTCGGCCAGCGTTTTTGCACCGTCAATCGCATTGGCGGCCAGCAGGCTTGCCCGCGCGCAGGCGTGTGCCAGATAAATACTCTCTGTCAGCGGCAGCGATTCATGGCAGCCGTATAAAAAGCCCGCGCAAAAGGCATCGCCCGCGCCGACGCTGCCGATAATCTCTTCCTGCTCCAGCATCCATGACGGGATCCAGCGACCCTCTTCACCGCGGGCTTCTCCCCATGCGCCTTCCGGACAGTGGATCACCACCCGCTGGCGTACGCCTGCCGCCAGCAGCTGCGCCGCGGCATCGGCGATATGGGCAATGTGCGGGGCGTCGTTTTCGTCACGCATTGTCAGGCCGCTAAACTCACCGGCCTCCAGCTCGTTAATGACCAGATAGTCGAGATGGCGCAGGGCAGGGAGCACCAGCGGCTGATAGCGTGGGTCACCCTTGCGGGAAACCAGGTCGAGCGAGGTTTCATACCCCTGTTCACGCATTTGTGCCAGCAGCCGCGCGCTGCGGGTACCGAACTCGTCATCGGGCATATCCAGGCTGTCGAGCAGCAGGAGATAGCCGAGATGGAAGATCTTCATCGATCCGTCTAAGCGATCGAAAGCGGGAAGATCCAGCAGGCGGTTGGCCCCCGGTGAGTGGAAAAAGGTGCGCTGTCCGCTGGGATCGGTCATCACCTGCGACATGGAGGTTGGCGCAAAGGTGGTGCGCTGTACGCGCTGGCGGTTGACGTGGTACTGGTCGAGCATCGCCAGAATGTAGTCTCCGTCGCTGTCTTCGCCAATCAGCCCCACCGCCTGCAGCGGCAGGCCAACGTGCATTTTCGCCAGCGTCAGCAGGACGTTGAGCGGCGCGCCGCCGGTTGAGCGTTCGCTGTGGGTGATTTCCGCCAGCCAGCCGCGCTCCGGCCACTGCACGATCTGGTGGACGTGGTCCACCAGCATATTGCCTGCGGCGATGATGCCTTTGCGTTCCATCATGCCTGCCCCGCGCTGCCGAAAATGCGCATCTGTTCGGCGACCGTATCCGTAATCGCCTCTTCTATCCCCAGCAGCAGCTCGGCAAACTCGTCGTAGAGCGGCTGGCGTTTTGCCATACGCTGCTCCACGGCGTCGAGCGCGGCCTGCGACATCCCGGTATAGAAATTGATTTTATGAATGCCCAGCTCGATGGCGCGGCGGAAGTCGGCATCGCTAATCCCGGAGCCGCCGTGTAAAACCAGCGGCAGTCCCGTCTGTTGACGAATGGCGTCCAGACGCGGGAAATCGAGCTTCGGCTCGCCTTTATACTTGCCGTGTGCGTTGCCGATGGCGACGGCCAGCGCGTCGATGCCGGTTGAATCGACAAATTCGCGCGCCAGCTGTGGATCGGTGAAGAAGGCTTCATCCGCATGTCCGTAAAGCGCGCCGCCTTCATCACCCCCGACCGCGCCCAGCTCCGCCTCCACCGAGACGCCCACCGCATGGCACATCTTCACCACTTCCCGCGTCTGGCGGATGTTTTCCTCATAGCTCAGCGTAGAGCCGTCGAACATCACCGAGCTGAACCCTAAGCGCAGGGCGCGCACCACCGCCTCGAAATGCAGGCCGTGGTCGAGATTGAGCACCACGGGAATGTCGTGACGGGCGGCTTCGAACTTCACCGCTTCGACAAGGGAATCCAGCGACACGTACTTAAAGTGCACTTCGGCGATGTTGATGATAAACGGCGAGCGCTCCTGCTTTGCGGCGGCGAACAGCGCGCGCAGGAAGTGGGAATCGAGCACGTTAAACGCGCCCAGCGCATAGCGGTGTTGTCTGGCGTGGGCAAGACCGTCGGCAAGAGAAATCAATGGCATCATTCACCCCTTATATCCGAAACAGGTTGTACTCGTTGCACAGCACCAGCAGCGCCGGCTCGTCTTCTTCGATGTTGTTATAGCGGGCAACGGGCTGCAAAAAGTGGTTGTCGTGTTCATCGTCATTGACCGAGGACACTTCCCCGACCAGCACGTCGCCGAAGCCGCGTTCGCCCCAGAAACTGTGGTAAAGACCGGGCGTCAGGCAGATGCTTTCCCCTGGCGTGAGGCGCAGCTGGCTGCCGGGGGCGTGGGTTTGACGGCAGCCGTCGACGGTGACCGTCACGTCGGTGTTTTCCGTCTCTTCATGCGCCCCGGCATTCCATAATTCCACGATCAGATTCCCGCCGCCCCGGTTGATGATGTCTTCCCGTTTCCGCCAGTGAAAATGCATCGGCGTGACCTGGCCGTCACGCACGTGCATGATTTTTTCGGCATAGTTTTTTTCATACGGCACGCCGTTAGGCGAGCCGTTGCGCAGGGTAAACAGCGTCAGGCCCTCAGCGGCAAAGTTATTGCCGCCGAATGCCGTCACGTCCCAGCCGAGCCTGAGGTCGAACACTTCCTGCCATGCGGCCTGGTCAAGCTGCTGCCATTTCGTTGGCGGAAAGCTGGCAAAAGGCGGGAGATGAACGTCGTGCATGGAGAAAAACTGCCGCGTGTGGCCGAGGATTTCGTTAATGTCGGAGCGTTTCATGGGGACTCCTTGAAAACAGTTCCCTCTCCCTGCGGAAGAGGGAAAAGGATCATTTAACCGTCCACCCCTTATACGTGCCGACGTTCTTTTTATCGATCATCGTCACCGGGATCAGCACGGGCGCTTTCGGCGCAGGTTTGCCCTGGAGAATGTCATAGCCGATCTCCACCGCTTTTGCCGCCATGACCTGCGGATCCTGCGCCGGGGTCGCCACAAACAGCGAGTTTTCACGCTTCAGCGCTTCCTCACCGTCCGGTGAACCATCCACGCCAACGATAAAGAACTCATTGCGCTGCGCCTGTTTCGCGGCCAGATCGGCGCCGATCGCCGTCGGATCGTTAATCGCAAACACGCCGTCGATCTTCGGATTGGCCGCCAGCAGGGAGGTCATGACTTCCAGACCGCCTTCACGACTGCCTTTGGCGTTCTGGTTATCCGAGAGCACCTTGATATCCGGATGTTTTTTGAACTCCGTCTGGCAACCTTCCACGCGGTTTTGCACCGCTGAGACCGGCGGTCCGTTGATGATCACCACGTTGCCTTTCCCTTTCAGGCGGTCGGTAATGTACTTACAGGCCATCTCACCCGCCTGGGTGTTATCGGAGGTGATGGTCGCATCAGCCCCTTCCGCCGCGACGTCAACCGCCACGACCACGATCCCGGCGTCCTTCGCGCGCTTCACCGCCGGGCCGATCCCTTTGGAGTCCGCGGCGTTGAGGATGATCATGTCCACTTTCGCGGCGATGAAGTTGTCGATCTGCGCCACCTGCTGGCCCAGATCGTACCCGCTGGAGACCAGCGTCACCTTGACGTTATCCCCCGCCAGTTTGCGCGCTTCCAGCTCGGCACCTTTGGTGATCTGCACGAAGAACGGGTTAGCCAGGTCACCCACCGTCACGCCAATGGACTTCAGATCTTTCGCCTGCGCAAACGGCGTTGCGGCAAGCAGCGCGCCAGCACAGAGCGCGGTTACTAACGGTTTCAAACGCATCTTGTCTTCCTCACTCGTAGGGTATTGTTGTTATGCACTTTGATGGTTTCGGGTACGGTATTTGTCGATCAGCACCGCAATGATGATCACCGCCCCTTTGATCACCAGCTGCCAGAAGTAGGAGACGCCCATCAGCGTCATGCCGTTGTTGAGGGTGGCGATGATCAATGCGCCGACCAGCGTGCCGGTGATCGTGCCGATCCCGCCGACAAAGCTGGTGCCGCCAAGGATCACTGCCGCAATTGCATCCAACTCGTAGCCTGTGCCGAGGTTGCCGTTAGCGCTGTACAGGCGTGAGGCGCTCATGACGCCGCCGAGGCCGGAGAGCAGGCCGCTCATGCCGTAGACAAACAGCAGCACCAGCCAGACCTTAATCCCCGTTAAGCGCGCCGCCTGCATGTTGCCGCCCACGGCGTAGATATGAACGCCAAGCGTGGTACGGCGCAGGATGAACCAGCACACCACAATGACCGCCAGGGCGATCACCACCAGCCAGGGAATTGGGCCGAGATAGTTATTGCCGATCCACTCGAAGTTGATGTTCGAGTTAATGACCGTCGTGCCGTCGGCCAGCAGGTACGCCGCGCCGCGCAGCGCCGTGTAGGTGCCGAGCGTGACGATAAAGGGCGGCAGCCCGGCAAAAGCCACCAGCGCGCCGTTAAACAGGCCTAGCACCATGCCGAGCATCAGCGCGGCGGGAATGGACAGCCCGGCGAATTCGGGAATGAGCGATACCACCATCGCGGCCACCGCCGTGGTGCCGAGAATCGACCCCACGGAGAGGTCAATCCCGCCGGTGAGGATAATGAAGGTCATTCCCGCCGCCAGCACGATGTTGATCGACGCCTGACGAGTAATGTTGAGCAGGTTGCTCTCGGTAAAGAAGTTCGGGGCAATAAAGCCAAATACCGCCACAATCAGGATAAGAATTGGCAAAATACCGACCGTTTGCATCAGATCGCTCATCAGCATTTTTTTGGCGGAGGCGGATTTCGCCACCTGCTGCGGATGGGTTGGAGTTGTCATGGTTACACCGCCTGATGATGAGTGTCGTTCACGCCGGTTGCCAGCGTCATAATGTTTTCCTGAGAGATGTCGCGCCCGTGGAGCTCGCCCGCAATGCTGCCTTCGCGCATCACGTACACCCGGTCGCTCATCCCCACCACTTCCGGCAGCTCGCTGGAGATCATTAAAATCGCCACCCCTTTGCGCGCCATCTGGTTCATGATGCGGTAGATCTCGCTTTTCGCCCCGACGTCCACGCCACGCGTGGGTTCGTCCAGAATCAGAATGCGTGGGCCAATCGCGACCCAGCGGGAGATGAGCAGCTTCTGCTGGTTGCCGCCCGACAGCCCGCCCGCGCGCACCTGAGCATGGGGCACGCGGATGTTGAGCAGGGCGATGGCGTCATCGGAGATGGCCTGCGCTTTTTTGCGGTTTAACATGCCGAAGGTGGCGTCGCGCTCCAGCGTCGCCATGGTGATATTCTCCTGCGCCGCCAGCTCCAGAAACAGCCCCTGCTCCTTGCGGTTCTCGGTGAGAAAACCGATGCCGTTTTCGATGGCCGCACGCGGGGAGTGGATCACCACCGGCTCGCCGTCGACCTCAATCATGCCGCCCGTGGCTTTGCGCACGCCGAAGATAAGCTGTGCCAGCTCGGAACGTCCGGCCCCGACCAGCCCCGCCAGCCCGACGATTTCGCCGGAACGCACCTGCAGGCTGCAGGGTTGTACTTTTTTACCGTCGGTGAGGTGATGCACGTTGAGGCGCGGGCTGCCGAGGGGGATATCACGCTCCTTGTTGAACAGGTCGCTTAACGGTCGTCCCACCATCATGCGCACCAGCTCGGAAGCGTTGAGCTTGTCGCGCGTCAGGCTGCCGACGTACTGCCCGTCGCGCAGAACGCTGACGCGGTCAGAGAGTTCATACACTTCCGCCATGCGGTGGCTGATATAGATGATCGCCATCCCTTCATCGCGCAGGCGCAAAATCAGTTCAAACAGGCGATGCGTTTCCCGCGAGGAGAGGGCGGCGGTGGGTTCATCCATCACCAGAATGCGGCTGTTGCGGTGCAGCGCGCGGGCAATTTCTACCTGCTGCTGTTCGGCGATGGTGAGCTTCATCACCAGATCGGTGGCGCTGAACTGTGCGCCGAGGCGGTCAATCACCGCCTGCGCCTGGGCAGCCATCTCTTTGCGCTGCACCATCCCGCCGCGCGACAGCTCGCTGCCGAGGAAGATATTTTCGGCTACGGTCAGATTGGGCGCGAGCTGCATCTCCTGATAAATCAGGGTGATGCCCGCAGCCAGCGCATCCTTCGGCCCTTTAATGTGAAACGGCTGACCATCAATCAGGATCTCGCCGTGAGTGGCGGTATAGGCCCCCGCGAGGATTTTCATCAGCGTGCTTTTTCCCGCGCCGTTTTCACCCATCAGCGCGTGGATCTCACCGGGAAAAACCGTCAAATCCACACCCTTGAGCGCGTGGAAACTGCCAAACGTTTTGGCAATGTTGCGCATCTCTAATACCGGGGTTCTGCTCATGGCGGATCTCCTGTGAATGCCGATTTCTGCACTTCATCACAGGTGCGTAAATGCAAAATGTCAGAAGCTGTTCATATTTGTCATAGTTATGAATATTTTTACCCCACCCCAGCCCTCTCCCTGAAAGGGAGAGGGAGCAAATCATCCCCTCTCCCCTTTGGGGAGAGGGTTAGGGTGAGGGGACATCAAACCGCACAGGAACCCAACTTCATGCCATCACACCGCCCCCCGTTCTTCGCCAGCGCCCGCGGTCGCCTGCTGATTTTCAATCTGCTGGTGGTCGCCGTGACGCTGATGGTGAGCGGCGTGGCGGTACTCGGCTTCCGTCACGCCAGTCAAATCCAGGAGCAGGTGCAGCAGCAAACGCTGGACGATATGACCGGCAGCATGAACCTGGCCCGCGATACCGCCAACGTGGCGACGGCGGCGGTGCGGCTCTCGCAGGTGGTGGGGGCGCTCGAGTACAAAGGGGAAGCCGAGCGCCTCAAGCAGACGCAAATGGCCCTGCGCCATTCGCTGGAGCAGCTTGCGGAGGCGCCGCTGGCGCAGCAGGAGCCAGCCCTGGTGGCGCGTATTATTCAACGAAGCAATGAGCTACAGCAGAGCGTGACGGAGATGCTGGAGCGCGGACAGCGACGCCATCTGGAGCGTAACGCGCTGCTGAGCTCGCTATATCAAAGCCAGAGCTACCTGCGCCATCTGCAGGACATCAACCGCCGTTATGACAGTAACGTACCGGATGCGCAGCAGCTGATGGAGATGGACCGGCTGATCGCCGCCGCCATTGATACCCCTTCGCCGCGCGCGACCATCCAGCAACTGGACGCGGTGGCCGCAACGTTGCCCCGGCGTGCCGTACAGCCGGTCGTAAAGACGGTTCTGCCTGATTTTAATGCCGAGCTAGGTCAGCTCGCCCCGCTGTCGAAGCAGCTGGAGGAGAGCGATCTGGCGATAAGCTGGTATATGTTCCACATCAAGGCGCTGGTGGCGATCCTCAACAGCGACATCAATCAGTACGTTGAGCAGGTGGCGCAGGCCTCCCGGCTTCGCACCGCCCAGAGCCATCACGAACTGCAATCCATCAGCGTATTTATCACCATTTTCGCCGTGCTGGCGCTGATCATCACCGGGTGTGCCTGCTGGTATATCTACCGCAATCTGGCCTCCAACCTGACGGCCATTTCCCGGGCGATGTCGCGTCTTGCTCACGGTGAACAGGATGTGTCCGTCCCCGCGCTGCAACGGCGCGATGAGCTGGGTGAACTGGCGCGCGCGTTTAACGTTTTTGCCCGCAATACCGCCTCGCTTGAGCACACCACGCGCCTGCTGAAAGAAAAAACCACGCAGATGGAGATCGACCGCATTGAGCGTCAGGGGCTGGAAGAGGCGCTGCTGCACAGCCAGAAAATGAAGGCCGTTGGGCAACTGACGGGCGGGCTGGCGCATGATTTTAATAACCTGCTGGCGGTGATCATCGGCAGTCTTGAGCTCACCGACCCCGAATCAAACGACGCGCCGCGCATTACCCGGGCGCTGAAGGCGGCCGAGCGTGGCGCCATACTGACCCAGCGCCTGCTGGCGTTTTCCCGCAAGCAATCCCTGACGCCGCATGCGGTAGAGATGCAGCCGCTGCTGGAGAACCTCCGGGAACTGCTGCGTCACTCCTTGCCCGCCACCCTGACCCTGGAAATTGAAGCGCAATCCCCGGCATGGCCCGCATGGATCGACGTCAGCCAGCTGGAGAACGCCATCATTAATCTGGTGATGAACGCGCGCGATGCGATGGAAGGGCAAAGCGGGGTGATTAAAATTCGCACCTGGAATCAGCGCGTTACCCGCAGCGACGGACGCAGGCAGGATATGGTGGCGCTGGAAGTCATTGACCGCGGAAGCGGCATGTCGCAGGAGGTCAAATCCCGGGTCTTTGAACCGTTCTTCACCACCAAACAGACCGGGAGCGGGAGCGGGTTAGGCCTGTCGATGGTGTACGGCTTTGTGCGCCAGTCCGGTGGTCGCGTGGAGATTGAAAGCGCGCCGGGACAGGGAACGACCGTGCGGCTTCACCTCCCGCGCTCGACGCAGCCCGCCGCTGTAGATGATGAAGCGCTGTCAGCCACCGCCTCCGTCGAGAGCGAGCGCCTGGTGCTGGTGCTGGAGGATGAAGCGGATGTCCGTCAGACCCTGTGCGAGCAGTTGCACCAGCTTGGCTATCTGACGCTCGAAGCGGACAACGGCGAGCAGGCGCTGAGCATGCTGGCTGCGTCGCCGGATATTGGCATGTTTATCAGCGACCTGATGTTGCCCGGAAGCCTGAGCGGGGCCGAGGTGATTAACCATGTGCGCAGTCACTATCCGCAGCTTCCGGTGCTGCTGATCAGCGGCCAGGATTTACGGCCCTCGCATAATCCTCAGCTGCCGGACGTTCCGTTATTGCGTAAGCCGTTTACGCGGGCGCAGCTGGCGCAGGCTCTGCGGAAGGTCATGGTAATTTGAGATTCCTCCGCTACTCCCGTTTCCTGCTGTTCATTATCGTAAGGCCAGTTCACCTGCGAGTCTGGCCTTATGAAACGTTACTCAACTGCTCTGTTATTTGGTCTGCTGTCTCTCACCAGCCAACTGGCTCATGCCGACATTGTTGATGATGCTATTGGCAACATTCAGCAGGCGATCAACGATGCCTACAACCCCAGCAGCAGCCGCAGCAATGACGACGACGATCGTTATGACCGCAGCCGTCAAATCGACAGTCGACAGTACGACGATCGTCGTCGGCAGCTCGAAGACAGACGCCGCCGTTTAGACGAGCGCCAGCGCCAGCTGGATGACGACAGGCGTCGGTTAGAAGAGGATGAGCGCAGGTTAGAAGACGATTACGATCGAGGCTAAAGCCTGGTGGCGCTTCGCTGACGCAGGCCTGCAAAAACCTGGACCGTAGGCCGGGTAAGGCGCAGCCGCCACCCGGCAAAACTCAGTCCAGTACCAACACCATCCCGTCATACCCCGCTTCAATGCCGTCGGGCAGTGGGTTATCCATCATCCACACGTCAAACTGATGGCTGATGTGCGTCAGGATCACCTGCAGACAGCCAATCACCTCGTTTAGCGCCATCACGGTATTTAAGTCGCAATGGTTTTGCGGCGTTTCGTCGCGCGGTGCATGGCTGCAGTCGATAATCATCACCTGCGGTTGATTGTTGAGCAGGAACTTCACCGTTTTTTCCGGCAGCCCGGCGGTGTCGGAAAGCCAGGCCACGCGGCTGTGGGCCGATTCCAGCAAATACCCGAAGGTCAGTTTCGAATGGTTGAGCGGCAGCGGCGTGACCCGCATACCCTGAAGCTCAAACATGACAAAGGGGTCGACCGTGTGGCTGAAATCCAGAATCCCCGGATGTTTAAACAGGTCGTCGCATCCTGCTTCGTCCGGCGGACCGTAAACGGGGATCGTCGCGCCCACGCCCCAACGCAGAGGGAAGAGTCCCTGGACGTGATCCATATGGTAATGGGTGAGCAAAAATTGCTGAAAGCTGCCTGCGGCCCAGTCGTCCATCAGGTGCGGAATACCGGCATCCAGCAGGGTCACCGCATCGTTGAATTTGACCACCGCGCTACAGGGACGACGGCGATAGTTATCCTGCAGGCGCGCCCGGCGACACGCCGCGCAGTCGCAGCCAAAGACCGGCACGAGTTGCGCGCTTCCGGTTCCTGTTAACGTGATTGTCAGACTCATAACGTACCTCTAAAGCGGTTTGGTGAATCGGAAATGGCTCTGCGTATATCCTTCACGAACGTAAAAACGATGGGCGTCCACGCGCTTCACGCTGGTGGAGAGTTCGGTCAGCTCCGCGCCGGCCTCACGTGCTACCCCTTCCGCCCAGGCCAGCAGCTGGCTGCCCACCTTTAATCCGCGCGCCTGCGGCATCACCACCAGCTCCTGGATCTCGCCGATCCAGCGCGCGTGATGGAGATGAAACTGCAGGTGCAGGCCGATCATGCCGATGACCTGCCCGTCCAGTTCGGCAAGCTGATAGCGCATATTGCGATCCTGCAGATTGGCAAGATAGCCCGCGTGAAACGCCTGGCGATCGAACTCGGCCTGCTTTAACTCGCAGATTAACGCGTAAACGATTTGCGCATCGTCGGCGGTGGCGGGACGAAGCGTGCAGTCAGGCATGCTGTTTCTCCTTCTGACGGATAAGCGATAAAAAGGTCTCGACTGACTGTAGCAAACTTCCGTCGTTATTGAGGACGTGGCAGTCGGACGGGGTATAGCGGGCCGCACGCTCCAGCCGCTGGTCGATCTCACGGGCAGATTCACGACCCCGGCTCTGCAACCGGCTGCGCAGGACGTCCGGTGAAACCTGCAGGCAGACCGGCAGCAGGGCCGCTCCATAGCGGGCGCGCGCTTGCGAAAGATGCGCCCGTGAACCGTTGACCAGCACGTCGAACCCCGCATGCAGCCACAGATCGGTCTCGATGCCGATCCCGTAGTAATAACCGTTGGCGTGCCAGCTCAGCGCCAGCAGATTTTGCCCGGCACGGGTGAAAAACTCCTGCTCGCTCAGGGCGATATGGTTTTCACTCCCCGCATTCGCCGACCGGGTAATGTACCGGTGCGCCACCAGCAGTTGCGGATGCTCCTGCTGCCGTAAGGCGGACAGCAGGCTGTCCTTACCGGAGCCGGACGGCCCCATTAACCAGATAAGTCTTCCCATCAGAACACCCTCTTTCCCTGACGCCAGACGTGGTCGATATGGATGTGCTCGCCCCTGCGGTGGGCCAGCACCATATCCGCCCGCTTGCCTTCGGCTATCTCGCCGCGATCCTGCAGGTTAAGCGCCGAAGCCGGGTTTTTCGTCACCAGGCGAATCGCCTGTGGTAGCGTAAAGCGGTTGCCCTCGTCGTCGGCCACCCGGAACGCCGCGTCGAGCAGGCTGGCGGGGTAATAGTCGGACGAGAGGATATCCAGCAGGCCGAGGGAAGCGAGCTTGCTTGCCGCGACGTTGCCGGAGTGTGAGCCGCCGCGCACGATGTTCGGTGCGCCCATCAGCACGTTCATCCCGTGCTTGCGAGAGGCTTCAGCCGCCTCGAACGTGGTGGGAAATTCAGCGATCACGCTGCCAAGCTGGTGGGATTCGACCACGTGATCGTGTGTGGCGTCGTCATGGCTGGCCAGCGCGATATTCCGGTCCCGGCACATCGCCGCGATCCTGAGACGGTTAGGCTGCGACCACTGTGCCGCAAGCGCCAACTGCTCTTCTTCGTAACGGGCCATCTCCGCATCGCTGAGAGAATATTTGCCCTGATAGTATTCGCGATACTTTTCAATGTTGGCGAACTGACGCTGCCCCGGCGAGTGGTCCATCAGGGAGACCAGCGAGACCGGCTCGCGGCCTACCAGCTTTTCAAACAGCGGCAGGGTGGTGTGGTGCGGCAGCTCGCAGCGCAGGTGCAGGCGGTGCTCGGCGCGGTTGAGGCCGCGTTTTTGCGTCTCCTCCACGGCGTTGATCATCTTCTCCAGGTTCTCCAGACGGTCGCCGCCGTCGCGCACGTCACCGATGGCCACCGCGTCCAGTACGGTGGTGATGCCGCTGGCGACCATCAGCGCGTCGTGGCTGCTCATCGCTGAATGCGCGGGCCAGTCCACCTTCGGCCGTGGCGTGAAGAACTTGTCCAGATTATCGGTATGCAGTTCGATCAGCCCCGGCAGCAGCCAGCCGCCGTCGCCGTCCATCGCTTCGGGTGAGCGGCTCTGGGTTTCGGCAAACGCGCGGATTGTTCCGTCCTGGATCTCAATCGAGCCGCCAACCACCTCATTGTCCAGTACCAGCTTGACGTTATTGATAATCATGCGGGAGTCCCCATTGGGTGCAGCCTGTCCGCGACGCGGGTGCGAACGCTCTCGTCGTGGAAGATCCCGACGATCGCCGCCCCGCGCGCTTTGGCCTGTTCGATCAGTTCCACCACGGCGGCGCTGTTTTTGCTGTCGAGCGAGGCGGTGGGTTCATCCAGAAGTAAAATCGGGTAGTCGACGATAAAGCCGCGGGCGATATTGACGCGCTGCTGCTCGCCGCCGGAAAAGGTCGACGGGGCAAGGTGCCAGAGGCGCTCGGGCACATTGAGGCGCGTCAGCAGGCTGGCGGCTTTGGCGGCGCAGGATTCGCGCGGCACGCCGAGATCCAGCAGGGGCTGCATCACCACGTCGAGGGCGGAGATCCGCGGGATCACCCGCAGAAACTGGCTCACCCAGCCGATCGTGGTGCGGCGCACCTCCAGCACCTTCCGCGCGGGAGCCTGTACCAGGTCGACCCATTCATCGCCGTGGCGAATATGAATATGGCCTTCGTCGGGCAAATAGTTGGCGTAGAGGGAGCGCAGCAGGGTCGATTTTCCGCTGCCGGAGTGGCCGTGCAGCACCACGCATTCGCCGCGATTAACCTCCAGAGAGGCATTTTGCAGAACCGGCAGACGCACGCCGTTTTGCTGGTGGAGCACAAAGGTTTTACTTACGTTTTGTACGTGGATCATGTTGGCCTCGTGATTTGTTTTGCCGGGTGGCGGCTTCGCCTTACCCGGCCTACAAGGTGCGGTGTTCGTGTTGCCGGGTGGCGGCTACGCCTTACCCGGCCTACAAGGTGCGCTATTCGTAGGCCGGGTAAGCGCAGCGCCACCCGGCAGCAGCACCCTCAGTTCTGCAACACGGACGACACCAGCAGCTGGGTGTAGGGATGGTGGGGATCGTCGAGCACACGGTCGGTTAACCCACTTTCCACCACCCGACCCTGCTTCATCACCAGCAGGCGGTCCGCCAGCAGGCGCGCAACGCCCAGATCGTGGGTGACAATCACCACTGCCAGGTTCAGCTCTACCACCAGGCCGCGCAGCAGGTCGAGCAGGCGCGCCTGCACCGAGACGTCCAGCCCGCCGGTGGGTTCATCCATAAACACCAGCTTCGGGTGCGTGACCAGGTTGCGGGCGATCTGCAGGCGCTGCTGCATACCGCCGGAGAAGGTGGTGGGCAGGTCGTCGATGCGCGACGCGGGGATTTCCACTTCTTCCAGCCAGTGTTGCGCCGTAGCGCGGATGTTGCCGTAGTGGCGCGCGCCGGTGGCCATCAGGCGTTCGCCTATATTTCCCCCCGCCGAGACCTGACGGCGCAGGCCGTCCATCGGGTGCTGGTGCACCACGCCCCACTCGGTGCGCAGCAGGCGGCGGCGCTCGGCCTCGCTCATGCCGTAGAGCGAGGCGCCCTCATACAAAATGTCGCCGTTCTGCGGCGTCAGGCGCGCGGAGATGGACTTCAGCAGGGTGGTTTTGCCTGAGCCGGACTCGCCGACAATCCCCAGCACTTCGCCCGGCCACAGCTCGAACGACACGTCGCTAAAGCCTTTGCCCGGCGCATACAGGTGGGTCAGGTTGTTAACCGAAAGCAGCGGTTTCATTGGCCGTTCGCCTCGCTCTGTTGGCGGCAAAAATCGGTGTCGGAGCAGACAAACATTCGTTTGCCCGTGTCATCCAGCACCACTTCATCCAGATAGCTGTGTTTGGATCCGCAGATGGCGCACGGCTCGTCCCACTCCTGCACCGTAAACGGGTGATCGTCGAAATCCAGGCTTTCGACACGCGTGTAGGGCGGGACGGCGTAGATGCGTTTTTCACGTCCGGCACCGAACAGCTGCAGGGCGGGCATCATGTCCATCTTCGGGTTGTCAAATTTCGGGATCGGCGACGGGTCCATGACGTAGCGCCCGTTGACCTTCACCGGGTAGGCGTAGGTAGTGGCGATATGGCCGAAGCGGGCGATATCCTCATACAGCTTCACCTGCATGACCCCGTACTCTTCCAGGGCGTGCATGGTGCGGGTTTCGGTTTCGCGCGGCTCGATAAAGCGCAGCGGCTCCGGGATCGGCACCTGGAAAATCAAAATCTGATCTTCCGTCAGCGGGGTTTCGGGGATGCGGTGGCGGGTCTGGATCAGCGTCGCGTCTTCGGTTTTTTCCGTGGTCGCGACGCCCGTTACCCGCTGGAAGAAGTTGCGGATCGACACGGCGTTGGTGGTGTCGTCCGCGCCCTGGTCGATGACCTTCAGCACGTCCGCCTCGCCGATCACGCTGGCGGTGAGCTGGATACCGCCGGTACCCCAGCCGTAGGGCATCGGCATTTCGCGGCCGCCGAACGGCACCTGATAGCCAGGAATCGCCACCGCTTTTAAGATGGCGCGCCGGATCATGCGTTTGGTTTGCTCATCCAGATAGGCAAAGTTGTAGCCGCTTAAGTTAGCCATGTTTGCGCTCCCGTTGCAGGCGTTTCAGCAGTTCCAGTTCGGCCTGGAAATCGACGTAGTGCGGCAGCTTGAGGTGCGAGACGAAGCCCGCGGCCTCGACGTTATCCGCGTGGGCCAGGACGAACTCTTCGTCCTGTGCCGGGCCCGCGATGTGTTCGCCGTAGTCCGGCGCCTGCAGGGCGCGGTCGACCAGCGCCATGGCCATCGCCTTGCGCTCGCCAAGGCCAAACACCAGCCCGTAGCCGCGGGTAAAGTGCGGGTCTTCATTTTCGGGGGCAACAAAACCGTTCACCATTTCGCATTCGGTCATCAGCAGTTCGCCGACGTTCACCGCAAACCCCAGCTCTTCCGGCACGATTTCAACGTCGATGTAGCCGCTGCGAATTTCGGCGGCAAACGGATGGTTACGCCCGTAGCCGCGCTGGGTGGAGTAGGCCAGCGCCAGCAGATAGCCTTCGTCGCCGCGCATCAGCTGCTGCAGGCGGGACGAACGCGAGCACGGGTAAACCGGCGGCGTGCGGGTGATGTCATCCGGCTGCGCGCCGGAATCCGCTTCCGTTTTCGCCAAACCCTGTTTCGCCAGCAGGCTGAAGACGTGCGGAGACGGTTCCTGTTCGGCGTCAGAGGTACTGAGTCGTGGCGCCTCGCCGTTCGCCAGCAGGGTAAAATCCAGCAGGCGATGGGTGTAGTCACAGGTAGGGCCAAGCAGCTGGCCGCCGGGGATGTCTTTATAAACGGCAGAAATGCGGCGCTCCAGGCGCATCTCCGCCGTGTTCACCGGCTCGCTGACCGCCAGTTTCGCCAGCGTGGTGCGGTAGGCGCGCAGCAGGAAGATCGCTTCCACGTTATCACCGCTGGCCTGCTTCAGGGCCAGCGCCGCCAGCTCGCGGTCGGCGATGCCGCCTTCGGTCATTACCCGGTCTACGGCGAGATTAAGCTGCTGCTCAATCTGGGCGACGCTCAGCTCGGGGAGCTGTTCATCGCCCCGTCGTCTGTGCGCCTGCAGCGCATGGGCGGCGGCGATGGCCTTCTCACCCCCTTTGACGGCAACGTACATCAGCACACCTCCACGTGGGTGGTCCGCGGGATGGCCAGCAGGCGCTCGCCGCAGGTCAGGATCAGGTCAATGCCCAGCGGGAACGGGTGCGGGCGCTCGGTCAGCTCGTGAATGATGCACTCCGGCAGCTGCGGCGCGACCATGCGTTCTTCGGCGATGCCTGCGCCGGTCAGGCGCAGCATGCGGCCGCCGCTCAGGCTGGCGACCTGCAAAATCAGCGTGGCGCTGGTTTCCGGGGCGACGGCGGTGCCTTCGCTCAGGGCATTCAGCTGTTCATGGCTGATTTGTTCGTCGGCCACGGCAAAGATCGCCTGCCGGGGCTGATCGACCAGCGGAGCGCCGGTGTGAAAACGCAGGTTCTGGCTGGCGATATCGTTCGACAGGGCGCCCGAAAGCCATACCGGGGTATCGTTGTCGGCCAGGGTCAGCAGTACGCTGGTGGTGGCCAGATTTAGCGGCAGCCAGCCCTGGGAGAGCTGGTGCAGCGAGACAATAACTCCCGGCTCGCTCATGGCCTTCAGCAGGCGACGAAAACTGTGTTGGGCATCCTGGACGGCCAGGGTAAAAGCAGGTTGAAGCGTCATGCGTTGTCTCCGCGAACGAGCGTAAAGAAGTCGACCCGGCTGGTATTCACTTCGGCCTGACGCGCGGCAAGACGTGCGGCGCGGTCGGCCTCCAGCGGGGAAATAAGGGTTTCCATCAGCGTCTGGAAATGCGGTGGTTCCTGTAAAAGCGCGTCGATGACCGCGCAGCGCTCGGCGTGGGCTTTATCACGCCCCAGCACGTAGCTGTAGCCCAGCGTGCCGCTGTGCAGGCGGATCGCTGCGCGGGTGAGGGTGGCATCCCCGGCGAAAAAGCGCTCGCCGGTGCCGCCCATGCGCGCCTGGATCTGCACAAGGCCGATCTCCGGCGCGCGGAGGATGTCGTACCCGGGAGCCAGGCTAAGGGCGTTCATGCGGGCAGACAGCGCAGCAGGCTGGCTGTGGGCCAGCACGCGCATCCAGCGCTGTCGGGTGGCGGTGTCGAAGTGCATTCAGTGCTCCATGGTGAATTCGATCATGTCGGCGCGGGTCAGGCTGACGGAATATTCCGTCGCGTCGATCTCGCCGTCACGGTGGTTGAGGGTGCGCACGCAGAGCAGCGGGGCCATATTGGGGATTTCGAGCACTTTGCTCTCTTTCGCCTGCGCGCGGCGGGCGCTGATACGCGTCTGGGTGCGTTTCAGCGCAATGCCTGTCGCATTCTGGAGAAAATCATGTAGCGAACCGCTGGAGAAATTCTGCAGCACTGGCCAGAGGGTGAGATCCGCGAAGTAGTGGTCTATCTGGCACACCGCGACGCCGTTGACCCGGCGCAGGGTGCGAAGGTGGATGACGTTGTCGCCCTCCTGAATACCCAGCGCGTCCGCCACGTGGCTGGAGGCCGGGCGTAAGACAGAGAGCAGCTTTTCGCTGGTCGGGTGGCTGCCCTGATCCAGCAGGTTCTGGCTAAAGCGCGCCTGGGCGTTAAGCGGGTAGTCGAACGGGCGCATCAGCACCAGCACGCCCACGCCCTGGCGGCGCTGGACCCAGCCGCGCTCGACCAGCTGGTCAATGGCGCGGCGCAGGGTGTGTCTGTTCACTTCATAGCGGTCGGCAAGCTGCTGCTCGGCAGGAAGGTAGTCTCCGCAGCGGTAGTGCGTGCGCAGCTCCACTTCGAGCTTCGCCGCAATCTCTTGCCAGCGGGTAGGGTAACTGGTCGGATGTCTGGATAAGTGCATAGAAAACAAAGCCTCGCTTCTCAGATGAAGTGCTTACGCAAACGTTGAGAGAGGAAATCCAGCAGGCTGACGGTGACGATGATGAGCACCATCAGGGCGCAGGTTTGCTGGAACTGGAAACCGCGAATCGCTTCCCACAGGGTGACGCCAATCCCGCCTGCGCCGACCATGCCGACGACGGTCGCGGAGCGGACGTTGGACTCAAAGCGGTACAGGGAGTAGGAGATCAGCAGCGGCATCACCTGTGGCAGAACGCCGTAGAGGATCTCTTCGATTTTGTTGGCGCCGGTCGCGCGAATGCCTTCCACCGGACCGGGCTCAATGGCTTCGACCGCCTCGGAGAGCAGCTTGGAGAGCACGCCGGTGGTGTGGATGAACAGCGCCATGACGCCCGCAAACGGACCCAGGCCGACGGCGACCACGAACAGCATCGCAAAGACCATTTCGTTGATTGCTCGACAGGCGTCCATCAGGCGGCGCATGGGCTGGTATACCCACCACGGCACGATGTTTTCGGCGCTCATCAGGCCAAACGGAACAGAGAGAATAACGGCCAGCGCGGTGCCCCAGACGGCGATTTGCAGGGTGACCGCCATTTCGCTGAGGTAGTCCTGCCACTGGCTGAAGTCCGGCGGGAAGAAGTCGGCGGCGAAGGTCGCCATGTTGCCCGCGTCTTTGAAGAGCAGCAGCGGATCCATTTCCGCGCCCTTCCAGGAGATAACCAGCACCGCCAGCAGGATGGCCCAGCTTATGAGCGAGAACCAGCTGCGCTTTGGCGGTGGGAGGGTGATGGTTTGCATGTTTGGCTCCGTGGGGCTTTGTGTGCCGGATGGCGCTACGCTTATCCGGCCTACGATCCAAAATGTAGGCCCGGTAAGCGCAGCGCCACCGGGCGAAAAGCGTTACTGCACCGCTTTATTCACGCTGGTCATCGCGCCGAGCGCGGCGGTCAGGCGGTCGAGGTCTTCAAGCTGGGCCTGAATCGCGGCCACTTTGCTGGTCTTCTCCTCGTCCTTCAGGCCTTTGTTGTCCTTCACGCCCTGCATCTCTTTAAACAGCGCCAGCTGGCGAATCGGGACCAGCTGCAGGTCGCTTGACGGGCGGAACGGCGCCCAGCCCAGACGTTCGAGGACCGCTTTCTCTTCCGGCGTTTTGCCATAGGTCATAAAGAAGTCGTACACCTTGTCCTTGGTGCTTTCGGACAGGTTTTTACGCCACACGATCGGGTCGCCGGGGATCAGCGGGGATTTCCAGATAACCTTGATCTCTTTCAGCTTGTCCGGTGCGGAGGTCTTCAGCTTGTCGAGGTTCTCGGTGTTGTTGGTGGCAACATCCACCTGCTTGTTGGCCACGGCCAGAGCGTTGGTTTCATGGCTGGCGTTTACCGTGCGTTTGAAGTCGCTGGCAGAGGCGTTGTTTTTGGCGAAGACGTAGTAGCCAGGGACCAGGTAGCCGGAGGTAGAGTTCGGATCGCCGTTGCCGAAGGTCAGCTCTTTGCGTTTGGCGAGCATGTCATTGAGGTTGTTGATCGGGCTGTCTTTGTTGACGATCAGCACGCTCCAGTAGCCCGGGGAGCCATCTGCCGCGACGGTCTGGGCAAAGACCTGGCCGTTCGCGCGGTCCACCGCTTCCATGGCGGAGAAGTTGCCGTACCAGGCGATGTCCACTTTGTTAAAGCGCATCCCCTGGATGATGCCTGCATAGTCCGGGGCGAAGAAGGCGTTCACTTTGATCCCCAGTTTGGTTTCCATATCTTTCAGGAACGGTTCCCACTGAGGTTTCAGGTTTTGCTGTGATTCCGTCGAAATAATGCCGAAATTCAGCGCTTTTTCCTGCTCTTGTGCATACGCCGGGCTTAACAGGGTGCTGAGGCTGAACATGCTGGTAAAGGCCAGCGCGGCAACGGCTTTGTAGCTCATGTACTTTCCTCGGATCGGGTTTAATTAAGCAGCCTGCGCGTTCTCTTCGACGCGGTTAATGCTGCGGTAGAGATGGTCAAAACGTTCGTTATCAAACTGATGGCTCGCGCCATCAAAGAACACGTGTCCCTGACGCAGGGCGACGATGCGTTCGCAATAGCGCAGGGCGTAATCCACCTGATGCAGCGTGACCACCACGGTAATGCCGTCGTTCTGGTTAATGTCGCGCAGGGTTTCCATCACGATGCGGGCGGACTCCGGGTCCAGCGAGGCAATGGGTTCGTCAGCGAGAATGATTTGCGCTTTTTGCATCAGCGCGCGCGCAATCGCCACGCGCTGTTGTTGTCCACCGGACAGGGTGGAGACGCGCTGGTGGGCGAAGTGCGCCATGCCGACGCGAGTCAGCGCCTGTAAGGCTTCTTGCTTCTGGGAAGGGGTGAACCAGCGCAAACAGGTGCGCCAGAACGGGGTGCTGCCGAGCGCGCCAATCAGCACGTTCTCCAGCACCGTCAGGCGGTTTACCAGGTTGAACTGCTGGAAGATGTAGCCCGTCTGGGCACGGCTCTTGCGGATATCGCTCGCCAGACGCCCCGCGCGCTGCACGGTATTACCCAGCAGCTCGACGTGGCTTTCCGGCGTTTTATCGCCGGTGATAAGCCCGCTCAAATGGCGCAGAAGGGTGGATTTACCCGAGCCGGAAGGCCCGAGAAGCGCCACCATGTCGCCCTGCCGGACGGTCAGATCAACGGCATGCAGAGCCTTGTTGTGATTGAAGGTCTTGCTCAGTTTCTCGACGCGGATGACAGTTTGCATGTGCTGGGCCTCACGATAAATGTGGCCTCATGCTGGCGCATCAATGTGACATTTGGGTTAAGTGCAGGTTGCGGGAGTTTGAAGAGTTGAGCGGAGTTTGATGACAATCACCGTAGGTCCGGTCAGCGCAGCGCCACCGGCGCTATGGGCGGATGCGCTGCGCGTGTCCTGCCTACGACGTTTGTTGCTTGACGACGTTAATCATCCACGGCACGCCGTATTTGTCGGTGACTTTACCGAAACCGTGCGCCCAGAAGGTCTCCTGCCAGGCCATTTCGATATTCCCGCCATCGGCAAGGTTGTCGAACCAGCGCTTGCCTTCATTGACGTCCTGGGTGTCGAGCACCAGCGTAAAGCCCGCGTACTGCGTGTTACTGCCGGGCGGCATCCCGTCGCTCATCATGATATCGCTGCCCGCAATGCGGACGTTGGAGTGGGCGATAGCCGAATCCGGAAATTGCATACCGGACGGACAGCCTTCATCGCTGTTATCGCTTTTTGGCATTTCGCCGAAGGTAATTTTATAGAGAAGCTCTGCGCCGACGGCGTGCTGGTAGAAGGCGGTGGCCTCAGCGCAGTTGCCGGCGAAAGAGATGTAGGGACTTAACGGCATAATCTTTACCTCACGTAAGAAAAGCCCATTAAGTGTAGTTCCCGAAAGCCCGGCAAGCGAAGCGCCACCGGGCGGGTAAATCAGTTCTTTTTCACGAACTCAGATTTCAGTTTCATCGGACCGAAGCCGTCAATTTTGCAGTCGATATTATGATCGCCTTCAACCAGACGGATATTCTTCACTTTGGTGCCGATTTTCAGCATGGAAGAACTGCCTTTCACCTTCAGGTCCTTAACGACGGTAACGCTGTCACCGTCCGCCAGCAGATTGCCGTTCGCATCTTTCACGATGAGCGCATCAGCATCCTGAGCCGGCTCGGCATCATTCCATTCATGAGCGCATTCCGGGCAGATGAACATGCCATTATCTTCATAGGTGTATTCAGAATTGCATTTTGGGCAGTGTGGAAGTGACATATCGGTATCCTCAAAAGTGTAAACGCGCTGGAAAGTGCCAGCAAAATGACGGCAGGGTGCCGAAAAAGGCGGCAAGTATAGCGCAAATCCACACCGTTGTCGGTGATATTGTGAATTAAAAAAGGCAAAAAGCGTATCGGGAGTGACACGTTCTGTCAGTCAGTTAAGCGATGCTTATGCCCATTAACACGGTGGGAAGAAATGACGATAAATATATCGAATATTTTATTGCAGCAAATTGCTACGCTCTGCCATTTCGGATAAGGTGAAGCGACACATTGTTATTTATCGCCGGACTTCACTGCCCTACATATCTTATGGCAGTGGCGCATTACCTCTCTTTTTAGGTGGATAAATAATGATGATATATCCTGAAGTTTCTTAAAAATGGGCTACGCTTTTTTCTTTTGGCTAACGGGCCAGGAGAGAAGCTATACACGCCATGCAAGGATAGTGAATTATTTCTGATTATCTTCAATCAGTTATATTTCGGCGAACATGTTTTCCACACGTGATCATATAAGCCTGAACGACATAATTAAAACAAGTGGCTTAATAAAAGTAATAAATTTGCGTTAAGGAAAGGCTTTTATCATGCACACACAGACCATTTTTGAATTAAGCCAGGAAGCGGAGCGTTTGTTACAGCTTGCCCTGCAAAATCTTGATACGTTGAAATCAATGCCGACTGCAATGCTGGAGAGCACTGCGGCTGCTATTACTGGCGAAACGAACAACGTTTTACCTTTGCATTTTAGCGCGCGCGGCGTCGACGCGCAGCAGGCGATGCTGAATAATGAATTACGGAAAATAACCCGGCTGGAAATGGTCCTGGCCATTGTGGGCACCATGAAAGCGGGGAAATCGACCACCATTAATGCGATTGTGGGTACCGAAGTGCTGCCGAACCGCAATCGTCCGATGACGGCGCTGCCGACGCTGATCCGCCACACGCCGGGTCAGAAGGAGCCGGTGCTGCATTTCTCTCATGCCTCCCCGATTGATGAATTGATCCAACTGCTTCAGAAACAGTTATGCGATTACGATCGCGGGAAGCTGGCCCAGCGTCTGGAAATTGATAAAGACATGAATACGCTGCTGGAGCGCATTGAAAAAGGGGAAGCGTTTGAGAAGCATCATCTGGGGGCGCAGCCGATATTTCATTGTCTGAAAAGCCTCAATGACCTGGTGAGACTTTCCCAGGCGCTGGGCGTGGCGTTTCCGTTCTCGGAATATGCGGCTATCGAACATATCCCGGTCATTGAAGTGGAGTTCGTGCATCTTGCGGGCCTGGATGCCCACCTCGGGCAGTTGACGCTGCTCGACACACCCGGGCCGAACGAGGCCGGACAGCCGCATCTGCAAAAAATGCTCAGCGAGCAACTCTCTCGCGCATCGGCGGTGCTGGCCGTGATGGATTATACCCAGCTTAAATCCATCTCTGATGAAGAAGTCCGCCAGGCCATTTCCGCGGCGGGAAAATCGGTGCCGCTGTATGCGCTGGTGAATAAATTCGATCAGAAAGATCGCAATAGCGACGATGAAGAACAAATCCGGGCGATGATCTCCGGCACCTTAATGAAAGGCAATATTTCGCCTGGGCAGATTTATCCCGTTTCGTCCATGTGGGCGTATCTGGCGAACCGCGCGCGCTACGAGTTGAGTACGCACGGGCAACTGCCGGATCATCAGGAGCAACCCTGGGTGCAGGATTTTGCCGAAGCGGCACTCGGACGTCGCTGGCGTACGGCGGACCTGGACGATATCGACCATATCCGACATTCTGCCGATTTGCTCTGGGAAGATTCGCTCTTCGAGCAACCGATACGCAAACTGATTTACGCAGCCTATGCCAATGCCTCGCTATACGCGCTGCGTTCAGCCTCGCATAAGCTGCTCAACTACGCGCAAAATGCCCGCGAGTATCTCGATTTCCGCTATCAGGGGCTGACGGTGGCCTTTGAGGCGCTGGAGTTGAATATCGCACGTCTGGAAGAGGACATGGCGCTTTTGCAGACGCGTCAGTGCGTGGTGAGCGATGAGGTGAAACACGAGGTTGAGGAAGCGCTGAGCGCTACCGCGGACTTTATCGGGTCCCAAAAAACCGCGCTACACCATGAGATTGACCTGGTGTTCAGCACGCACCCGATTCTTGATTTGCCAGGCACCGACCGGCAGAACCTTCGCGGTGAGGTGCTGAAGCAGCTGGTTCTGGACGATGAAGGGCAGGCGCAGATTGCGCTGAGTAAATTACGCGCCTCCTGCGAGCAGGTGATGCTGGATGCCCAGACGAAGATCGGCCGGGAGCTGGCGTTACGCTTCGATCAGCTGGAGTCCACGCTGGCACGCTCCCTGAACGAAGCCATGCGACCCATCGAAACGCGTATTAAAGAGCATCTGAGCCATGCGGGTTTTCGGGCGCGGATCAGCTTCCCGGCGTTTCAGGCAAGCCAGCTTAACTTCAATACGCGGGCGCTGTTCAACGATGCGATTGCGCAGGACGACAGCCAGACCGTCCCTCCCTCCGGCGGGAGCAGCATGCGTGAAACGGTCTCTCGTTGGCTCAATAATCCGGGCTGGGGCTGGGACGAGTATGTGGAAACGCGCACGCGGTATGTTATCGACATTGCGCAGCTACATGACAAATTTAAGCAACATATTGATCAGTTTTGTGAACAAATACGTAAAGCTTTGTCCGCGCAGGTCGATGTCTCTGTTACGGCAGGAATGGCGACGTTCTTTGCAGAATTTTCGTTGTGCCTGACCGGGTTACAGGAAAGCTTGCGTGATAGCCTCGCAGTGCGTCAGCAAAATGAGCACTCAACCCGAGCGCTCTGCCAGTTGTTGAAGCAAAGCATCACTACTGCGACGTGGATACAGGAAGATACCCGACTGTTACGCGATGATATTCAAACCCTATTCGCGGCAGAGCAACCATGACAACACCACTACTGGACGGCCCCGGGCGAACGCTGGAGTGTATTAATCCAAAATTTATGGTCGATCTGGTGCAGGGGGGAGACGCAGCGCGTCATCCTCGCCTGGGACCACAGCAGCTGCAGTTTCGTGAGCGTTTGACGCAGGAAATCATGACGCATACCCGGCTACGCCCCTGGGCGATGGCGGGGATGCTCAATGAAAATGCGGGGCTGCGCCTGGGGCTGGCGGAAAAACTGGCCAGCATGCTTGATCCGGGTCATCTCGCGCTGACGCTGATGGCAGAGAAGCTGATAGCGCTGCGTCAGCAGACTCACCCGCGCACCCTGCAGTCCCCCGGACTGACACAGCAGTACGCCGATCTCGTGTCTCATTTTACCCAACGCGCAGCCTATAAGGAAAAGGCGCTGACCCAGCGCGGCCTGACGGTGCAGGCGGGTGAGCACAGCGAGCAAATTTTTACCCGCTGGCGGGCCGGGCATTATGATGGCTGGTCGCTGGCCGGGCGCTGTTTTATCGTCCTGGAGGAGCTGCGCTGGGGGGCATTTGGCGACGCATGCCGTCTCGCAAACGAAGATGTGGCGGCAATGCTTAAGGATAACCTGCGCAGCATGGCGGCTAACTATCTGGCGCAGGGCATCAATGCCTCCCCCACGACCCGCCATTTTTATCACCAGTGGCTGACAACGCCGGCTTCGCCGGGATTGATCGATCATAAAGACATGCTGGGCTGGCTGGGGGACTGGTGTCAGGCGGATAAGCATCCGGTGAGCTGGTCAGTGACGCAAAACTGGCAGACCGTCGCGCTGGGAATGCCGAGGCTCTGTTCGGCAAAACGGCTGGTGGACGGGATGGTGGAAGAGATTTTTGGGTGAATCCCTTCTTCCCCTCACCTTGATCCTCTCCCTGGGGGGAGAGGGAATGGTTTGGTGCGGCGCGTTAATGATTCATTTCAATTGGTTTCGGTTCAGGCTGGGTCTCTTGCATATTCCCGTAGCGTTTCGCATACAGCGCCGTGACGATCGGCACCAGAATCGCGGTGACAATCACGCTGGCCGCAACCAGCGCCGTCGCGGAAGCGGCCACCGGTTCGAAGGCCGGGTTAATCTGGGCAATAATCACCGGGTTGGCGACGGCAGCGCCTGCGGCTGAAGAGGCGGCGACGCCCGCTGTGCCGTTTCCTCCGCCGATCGCGCGGTCGGCAATGATTAGCGGGATACCGGTAATGATAATTACGGCGACACCCAGCACAATACCCAGCAGGCCGGTATCAAGGATAACCTTCAGATTGATGGTGTTCCCCAGCGCGAAGCCGAAGAACGGGATCAGCACCGGCGTGGCTTTGCTGAAGAAATCACGCAGATCGTGATCGAGATTGCCAAGGGCAAAGCCGATCAGGAAGGGCAGGATCGCGCCGACAAAGTGGTGGGGTTCAAAAGAGGCCAGGCCAGCAGACCCCAGGATCAGCATCGTCATCAGCGGGCCAGACTCCAGAGACATCAACACAAATGCGCCGGACTCTTCTTTTGTCCCGTACTGATTCATCAGGCTGGCGTACAATCCGCCGTTAGTCATATCCATCGCTGAGACAATCGCCAGGACCGATAATCCCGCGAAGAACCCGGTCTGAATTCCAGTCTCCGGGATGAACATCGCGCATATCATCGCTACTGCCCAGGCTACCGCTATTTTGGTTATTACCAGCGTACCGGATTTCCGTAATACGGTACCCGTCGCCCGTAAATTAATGGATGCACCGATACAAAAAAACCAGACGGCAAGAATCGGAACCGTGCCCGTTATCATGCCTTTTGTGAAACCGCCAAAATAAGCCCCAGTATCAGGGGCAAGGGTATTCAGGATGGCGCCCAGTACCAGCGGAACCAGCATCATACCGCCGGGTATGCGTTCTATCGTGGCTTTAATCTTCATAGACAATCCTCACATCTGACCCCGCCTGACGGGCGATCGGTGCTAAAATTTAGTCAATAAATTCAATTGATTGGCGTTTGTGCTTGAGGGGCATTTCTCGATAACCCTGCAAGGAAAATAAATGAGTGCTCTCGATTGACCTCATTGGAAAACACATGAAACGTTGTATTCGGATTTATCATGCGATCAATGGAATATTGATTCAATGAAAATAAAACATCGTTTTAGTTATCTTTGTCACATATTCAATGTAAAAACATCGATGGCTTCCTGATGATGAAAATTTATGTAAATTGGATGTGAGAAAACGTGGTTTGTTTTTTTGTTGAGAAAGAACTCATGATGTGTGTGAAGGGGCTCTAAAGGCGGGGATGAGAAAGTGCTTATTTGCACTCATTGACAAATCCGGGAACGAGTTGACCTGACGCTGAAATATGTGTGAAGTTGATCACAAATATAAACGCTGGTAGGGTACAAAGGTCATTAACTGCCCAGGCAGGCGTCAACAGGTTCGGTTGTATCGACGTAAAACGTCAATGTAAGTAAACCTGCTACGCTTGAATAAGGCGATTCGCATGGAGCGGATCCCATGGTTCACAGAACGTAAACTGGACTGTGAAACAGACAGGGCCGAGTCAACGAGGATAGCTATGCTGAGAAGGAAAAAGATTAAACCCATCACGCTTCGCGACGTCACCATTATTGATGACGCAAAACTGCGTAAAGCGATTACCGCAGCCTCGCTCGGTAATGCGATGGAATGGTTCGATTTTGGTGTCTACGGCTTTGTGGCCTATGCGTTAGGTAAAGTGTTTTTCCCCGGGCCGATCCCAGCCTGCAGATGATTGCCGCACTGGGTACGTTCTCCGTCCCCTTCCTGATTCGCCCGCTGGGTGGTCTGTTCTTCGGTATGCTCGGTGATAAATATGGTCGTCAGAAGATCCTGGCTATCACCATCGTCATTATGTCGATCAGTACATTCTGTATCGGTCTTATCCCTTCTTACGCCACCATCGGCATTTGGGCACCGATTCTGCTGCTGATCTGTAAGATGGCGCAGGGCTTCTCCGTGGGCGGTGAATATACCGGCGCCTCGATCTTTGTTGCCGAGTATTCCCCCGACCGTAAGCGCGGCTTTATGGGAAGCTGGCTGGACTTCGGCTCCATTGCCGGGTTCGTTCTGGGCGCGGGCGTGGTGGTGCTGATTTCAACCGTAGTGGGGGAAGCGAACTTCCTCGACTGGGGCTGGCGTATCCCGTTCTTCCTGGCACTGCCGCTGGGGATCATTGGTCTCTACCTGCGTCATGCGCTTGAAGAGACGCCTGCGTTCCAGCAGCACGTCGATAAGCTGGAACAGGGTGACCGTGAAGGGCTGCAGGATGGTCCGAAGGTATCGTTCAAAGAGATTGCCACTAAGCACTGGCGCAGCCTGCTGACCTGTATTGGTCTGGTGATTTCGACCAACGTGACCTACTACATGCTGCTGACCTACATGCCGAGCTATCTGTCGCATAACCTGCACTACTCGGAAGATCACGGTGTGCTGATTATTATCGCCATCATGGTCGGTATGCTGTTTGTGCAGCCGATTATGGGCCTGTTGAGTGACCGTTTTGGCCGTCGACCGTTCATTATTCTGGGAAGCGTTGCGCTGTTTGCGCTGGCAATCCCGGCATTTATTCTGATTAACAGCGATGTGCTGGGGCTGATTTTTGCCGGTCTGCTGATGCTGGCGGTGATCCTTAACTGCTTTATCGGGGTGATGGCCTCAACGCTGCCCGCGATGTTCCCGACCCACATTCGCTACAGCGCGCTGGCCGCGGCCTTTAACATCTCGGTACTGATTGCCGGTCTGACCCCGACGCTTGCCGCCTCGCTGGTGGAGAGCACGCAGAACCTGATGATGCCGGCTTATTACCTGATGGTGATCGCGGTGATTGGTTTGATTACCGGTATTACCATGAAGGAGACGGCGAATCGTCCTCTGAAAGGCGCCACGCCTGCGGCATCGGATATTCAGGAGGCGAAAGAGATCCTGCGTGAGCACTACGATAATGTAGAGCAGAAGATTGAGGATATTGACGCCGAGATTGAAGAGCTGCAGAAAAAACGCTCCCGACTGGTGGATCAGCATCCACGCATCAACGAGTAATAAAGAAACCCGCCAACGGCGGGTTTTCTTTTATTAGCATCCGGCGGCGATGTAGTCGCCATTGGCACTGATGGGGATCACCGTCAGGAACAGCACCGTCGCGAACAGGATCAGGACTATCCCTCCGGCTATTTTGACTGCCGGCACCAGCCAGCTTAATGAGGCGCTTTCTCCGAACCAGGTCACCGTACGTTCGCGGGCGTACCGTACAGCCAGGGAAAGCCCCACAATAGAGAGCGCGGTTCCCAAAGACATGGTCATGACTGCGGCCACTCCCCAGGTAACAATACCCAGCGCGTTCGAGAACATCAGAATCATGATCGCCCCGCTGCACGGACGTGCCCCAATTGCCAGAATCACGCCCAGACGGGTTTTCCAGTCGCCCTGCGTCAGGTCTGTGCCTACGCCGTGATGGCCGCAGCCACAGTGTTCGTCGTGCTGATGAAGCGGCTTAATGGCAGAGACAGACATCCTGCGCGGGCGCAGACTCCTCAGCGCCTGGTAAATGACAAATGCGCCGAATGCGCCAATAAGCACTGCGCTGATCTTCTCCACGTACCAGCGGCTGGTACTGATATCCCCTGAAGCGAGGTTGAACCCTACCGCCAGAATAAAGACAAACAGAATGGCGCTGACGCCCTGCATCAGGCTACCCAGGAAGGGGACGACCCGGGCGGCCAGCTCGCTTTCCTTATTGGTGGTCAGATAGGTCGTCACAATGAATTTTCCGTGCCCGGGTCCGATGGCGTGAAGGACACCATAAAGGAAAGCCCCCGTTAACAGCCATAACCCACCGCTGTACTGGTGGTTATTCAGCTGCAGCAGGTACATCACCAGATAACGGTGCAGGGTAATTTGCGTGGCAAGACACCACTGGATAAAGGCGTTCCAGTGCGTATGCAGGGTAAAACCGGCAAAGAGAATTGCCAGCAGCATCAACCCAGCGGTAGGGAGACGCCAGTCACGGGTGAGGCGTTGTGTGGTCATGAAGCGGCCTGCACAGAGGAGAGTATTTGCCGCTAGTATAGTTGATCTTCCCGCTCAATTCGTGGGATCGCGTCCGGATCCGTGCATGATTGTGGATAACTATGTGCATAAAAGGGTATAAGGCGGGGTTTTGCTGGGGAATGCAGCAGTCAGTCATTTTTTTGCAACTTTTCGGTTGCGGTCGTTCGGG